>NZ_AIAB01000594.1 GCF_000255705.1 Zavarzinella formosa DSM 19928 | reverse complement strand
ACGGCCGGCACATTCCCCGGCAACGTGCGTTGCAACAACGCGACCATCTCCAGCGTCACCAATATTTTCGCCAGCACAACGGCGGCATTTACGGCTTCGTCCGGCAGTGGCATATTGGCCGATGTCGCAGTCGGTGACCGGATCAAGCTTTACACCAAGCCAACGACATCCGGCGGGTTGGCCAATGCCGCTAATTTTGTGGTCACGGCGGCGACCAACAACACGACCTATTACACGATTGGCGTGACTTACCTCGGAAGCTTCGGGTCCATCTGGTCGAACGGCGATCCCGTCACGCTGGACATTGCCAAGCGCGGGCCGACAGGTCCCACAGGAGCCACGGGGGCGACCGGACCGGCACCGGCCGGGACAGGCTACACGCACGTCACCGGTGGGGTTCTTGACCCGGTGGTTTCCACGGCCGCATTGAAGACGGACCTCGGGCTCGGGACGGTGTCCGCTCTGGCCAGTGACACGGACACTTCGCTGACGGCCAACAGCGACTTGCG
>NZ_AIAB01000593.1 GCF_000255705.1 Zavarzinella formosa DSM 19928 | reverse complement strand
CCTGGTCGCGCGTGGCCTTGCCGTCAAACTCTTTCGCCACCCGCTCCAGCGTCCCCTTGAAGTCGATGGCCCCGGAGGCGTACTCGGCCTCCAAGGCGGCCAAGGCGGTCTTCGCCTCGGCCGGGAATTTCAGGCCGCCGCCGCGGACTAGGTTGCGCGTGGCCCGGGGCGTGGAGACGGTCCAGACCGAGATGCGGTCGGATTCATTGGCCGTGGCGATCACCTCGCGGCAGATCTGCCGGGCGGTCTCCAGCGGGTTGCCGGCCTGGCTGGCCGAGGTGTCGACCAGGATGGCGATGTCGCGCGGCCGCACCGGGGCCGCCGGCAGGTCGGGCCGGACCTGGACGGCAAAGTAGGTCTGGCCGTCCAGGGTGCGGTAGGCGACGGCGGGCCGGTTGGTGAATTTGCCGGCCACCCCCTCGGAAAACACCTTCCCCGATTTCAGGCCGGGAAGGGCGGCCGGGTTCCGGGAGCTGTCCCCCCACACCGCCGCGCTGGTGACCGCACCGGCAAGCGCCAGCGA
>NZ_AIAB01000592.1 GCF_000255705.1 Zavarzinella formosa DSM 19928 | reverse complement strand
GAAACGAAAAAAAGCCCGGTCGTCTTTCGACGACCGGGCTTCATATCTTGAGCCTGGAGATTAATGAGTTTTTGTGAGGCGGGCACATGTGATCTGTCCGGACTTCTGGCGAGAGTCTTTCGACTCTCATCCGGCGATCAGTGGTGTCAACATTCCTTAGAAAGGAGGTGATCCAACCGCAGGTTCCCCTACGGTTACCTTGTTACGACTTAGTCCCAATCAAGGGTTTTGCCTTCGGCGCTAGGCGACTTCGGGCACTCCCCTCTTTCGTGGCTTGACGGGCGGTGTGTACAAGGCTCAGGAACACATTCACCGCGGTGTTGCTGACCCGCGATTACTAGCGATTCCAACTTCACGAAGGCGAGTTGCAGCCTTCGATCTGAACTGGGGTGTGCTTTTTGGGATTTGCTCCGGCTCGCGCCTTGGCTTCCCTTTGTTCACACCATTGTAGCACGTGTGCAGCCCTAGACGTAAAGGCCATGAGGACTTGACGTCATCCCCGCCTTCCTCCGGTTTGACACCGGCAGTCCCT
>NZ_AIAB01000591.1 GCF_000255705.1 Zavarzinella formosa DSM 19928 | reverse complement strand
GACTGGGATCGGGCATCCGTTGACACGTCCTTCGCCCGGGCGCGGGGAGGCGTCGAGGGAAACGGCCGCAATCCCACGGATCGGGGACGGCCGGGTGTGAAACATCACCTTCTGGTTGATGCCAATGGCATTCCGCTGGCCGGCGAGGTGACGGGGGCCAACAAGCCCGACGCCGCCGGAACGCTGCCGTTGGTTGACTCGGCCGGCCCGCTCGACCCGGAGGGGGAAGACGAGGGGCCGGGCGGACGGCCCGGAGGGTTGTACGGGGACCGGGCCTATGACGCGGAAGCGTTGCGGGACGAGTTGCGGGAGCGGGGCATCGAGCCGAAGTTGGCGAAACGCCGCACGCCTCACGGCAGCGGGTTGGGCAAAATCCGGTGGGTGGTGGAGCGGACGATTGGCTGGCTGCATAACTTTCGCAAGCTGAGAGTTGTCACGGAGAAGACACAAGAAATGCAACTGGCTCTGTTAAATCTTGGCCTCAGCCTCATTTGCTTTAAATACTTTTGTAACTCATAAAGTTACAGGCTCTAAG
>NZ_AIAB01000590.1 GCF_000255705.1 Zavarzinella formosa DSM 19928 | reverse complement strand
CAGGGCCATTCCGTCATTCACTTTGGGGGATGCCGATAAGCACTCTGGCCCGTTCGGGTCGGATTTGGAGGAGTTCGATGGCTTCGCGGTGGTTGTCGGCCCCGGTCCCGGCGAGCAAATGAATGAGGGAGTTGCGCAGGGCGGCGAGGATTTGGGGGGCCGAACCGGAGCGCACCCGACAGGCGTCTTCGTGAAAGGTCACGTCCCGAACGTAATGCAATTCGTTTTCGATCTTCCAGTGATCGCGGAGGTGTCTCAGCAGGTCGGCGGCGGTCGCCTGCTCTTCAGACAGGCTTGTCACCCCGTACCCGACTTCGACGGTTTTGATCCCCTTGATGGTCCGTTCCCGGATGATCTCGAAGCCTTGGGCCAGGCCCTTCCATTGTTCATGACCGGTCAGGATCGACGTGGTTCGCAGGGTCCGGACCTCCAGCCGCCCGTGCCCCTTGTCCACATGCCGAACCACGCGATCCGGGGCGGGCGCCGGAGGGAGGCCGTCAGGGGGAAGTGGCCGCCGCGATCTGTCGGGCGGCGTCCTCGAA
>NZ_AIAB01000589.1 GCF_000255705.1 Zavarzinella formosa DSM 19928 | reverse complement strand
CTAGTGCAGGTTCCGGCAAGGCCTTTCCTTAACCGAAGAACGTGCGAATAATGGGTTATGAGACCCATCACCACTTACGTTCGTCCGCTGACTGACCCGGAACGCCAGCGTCTTCAGGAAGGCCTTCGTTCGTCAGAAGCGTTCACGTTGCGTCGCTCCCAAATACTGCTGGCCAGCGCCGACGGCCAAAGCCCGGCCCAAATCGCCCGGAACCTCGGCTGTACTCCCCGATCAGCCCGCAATGCCATCCATGCCTTCGCGGCCGAGGGCGCGTCCTGTCTGGGCGAAAAGTCGTCCCGGCCCAAGAGCGCCCGGCCCGTGCTCGACGCCGCTTTCGACGAACCGTTGCGGCAACTGCTTCATCAAACGCCCCGGATCCACGGGCAGGAGCGAAGTCTTTGGACCTTGGGACTGCTCGCCCGGGTTTGCCATGACCGGGGCTGGACACCCCGCGTCCTGAGCGCCGAGACCATCCGTCAGGCCATCAAACGACTGGGCGTCTCGTGGCGGCGGGCCAAACACTGGATCACCAGCCCCGACCCGGCCTATGC
>NZ_AIAB01000588.1 GCF_000255705.1 Zavarzinella formosa DSM 19928 | reverse complement strand
ATTGCAGAGGTGTTGGAGAAAATGGCCGCACTGAAGCAAGTCCGTGGATGGCACGGCATTGATTCTGAAACGGGAACGCCTCAAAACGTCCCCAAAGGAATCCGTACTGCTTACCTACAAGTCGATGAAGACACGCCGCCGGAACAAGCCGACCTTGTGTTTCGAGTGCGAAGGTTACGAAAACTTCCTCGTCCTCGGATCGGGTTAACCGTTCTGCCGATATGTCCGAACGAAAGTGACAAGGAAATCAGTTCTGGTGCTTGCACCCGTTGTTTTTCCTGATTGAAAAGCCTTTCAAGGTTTCGCCCTTGGGGCTTTTCTGCGTTCACAGGGCTTTGCGGCGTGGTGTGTACGTCACCTTGTCATACTTCTCGATCAGCGGCGCGACGGCCTCCATCAATTCAACGTGCCCGTCTGGCACAGGCATCGGCTTGAAGTCGAAGTGACACAGCGTCCCGAATATCTTCCCTTCCTTGTCCATCAGCGGCACGCCGCAGTATGCCTGCACGGCCTCCCGTGAGGGATGGCCGATGACGCGATCATCGTTCAGAGCGTCGGTGATGTGGAACGG
>NZ_AIAB01000587.1 GCF_000255705.1 Zavarzinella formosa DSM 19928 | reverse complement strand
CGGCAGTTGCAGTCACTGGCCGGTTACCTTGGGCATCCGGCCTTCAAACAACACGGCGAAGTGGTTGAGGGCCGCCTTCCAGCCAACGATGGGCTTCGTCCACTTTTTGGATGCCTCGTGGATGGCCAAATCAACCAGCTTTAACGCCGACTCCGCGTTTGGATACTGTTTCCGGTTCCGCGTGAACTTCCGGATGACGCTGTTCACCGACTTGATGGCGTTGGTCGTATAAATCGCCTTGCGGATCGCCGGCGGGAACTCGAACATGGCGATGATATCCGTCCAGTGCAACCGCCATTGGCGCCCGATGGTCGGATACTTCCCGCCCCACTTTTGATCGAATTCGTCCAGCGCCTGCTCCGCCTCCGAGGTCGAGGCGGCCTGATAAATCTTCTTCAAGTCGCCGGCCACTTCGCGGCTGTCCTTGTCGGTGACGTACCTCAACGCGGCTCGCACCAGATGCGCGATGCAGCGTTGCACCTTGGTCTGCGGGAAGGCCACCCGGATGGCTTCGCCAAAGCCGCTCAGCCCGTCGATGCACACGACGAACAGGTCGTTCACGCCGCGGTTCTTCAAGTCGGTCA
>NZ_AIAB01000586.1 GCF_000255705.1 Zavarzinella formosa DSM 19928 | reverse complement strand
CCCCCGATTTGATCTCGGCCGTGTCCCGGCGGCAGGTGTTGAAGTCCGCCGGCGCCGGGTTTGGGTATCTGGCCCTCGCCGGGTTGCTCGGCCAGGAGGCGGCGAAAAGCCGGGCGGCCGAGGCGCCGAAGCCGCTGGCCCCGAAGGCCCCGCATTTCCCGGTGAAGGCCAAGAAGGTGATCTTCCTGTTCATGCAGGGAGCCATCTCGCAGATGGACACCTTTGAATACAAGGCGAAACTGCAGGCCAACGACGGCAAGCCCGGTCCCGGCGGCGGCACGCTGACGGCCTCCAAGTTCAAGTTCAAGCAACACGGCCAGACCGGCTCGTGGTTCTCCGAACTGCTGCCGAACATCGCCACCCATGCGGACAAGTTCGCTTGGCTGCGCGGCCTGCACACGGACACCCCGGCCCACCCGCAGGCGGTCGTCCAGTTGCACACCGGCAGCGCCAACGCCGCCCTCACCCGGCCGAGCATGGGTTCGTGGCTGCTCTACGGCCTCGGCTCGGACAATCAGGATTTGCCCGGCTATGTGACGATCAACCCGCCGCCAAACTTCGGCGGGGCCGTCAACTACGGCAGCGC
>NZ_AIAB01000585.1 GCF_000255705.1 Zavarzinella formosa DSM 19928 | reverse complement strand
GGGCGGCCTGCCCCGCCAGCCGGGCCGGATCGACCCGGCTGGCGTCGTACCGGATCAATCCCCGCTCCCGTCCCCGGACAAATTCCAGCATCGCCCGGTCCGTCGGCCAGGGATGCCGACGGAGCCAGCCAAGGCTCGGCGCCGGCAGCACGGCCGGCCTCGTCCCCTCCGACACGATGTCGTGGCCGTGTTTTTGCAACCAGTCCACAATCACGTCCTCAAGGCCCGCGTGTCCGAGCAGTCCGGCCTGCTCGCCGGGTCGGATCACTCGCAGGAGCGGATGCGGGACAACGGTTCCGTGGGCGTCCGGGGAAAGGGTGTGTAGATCCTTCTGGAGATCCCGGATGAAAGGTTTGACCACGGTGTGAATGCCGTGACGGGCGACTGTCACTTTCGTCGACAGCCCTCCTGTCTCCGTGGGAGGGGTGGACGGATGATTTTCAGTTGTCATGGTCGTCTCCGTCGAAAAGCGGGTTCGAATGGTCTTCGCCTCGCACCCGAGGCACGAACGATCGGGGTGATCAACTCCAACGGGAAGTGCGCCTTAGAGCCTGTAACTTTATGAGTTACAAAAGTATTTAAAGCAAATG
>NZ_AIAB01000584.1 GCF_000255705.1 Zavarzinella formosa DSM 19928 | reverse complement strand
ACGGGTGTTGCCACGACCGTGCCCGGCTTCGGCACGATCAGCTCGGCCGACACCACCGAGACCATCACCATCCCCGGCTCGGGCACGAACGGAGGGGAGTGCGTCGTCGGACTGATGCCGCCGAACCGCTTCAACAACAACTCCGGCCAGGTGGTCCTCACGATTGACGCAACCACCGGCCTGACCGTCGCCGCCGTGTCCCTGGCGAGGCCCGCATGACGTTCGACATGGCCCGCCCGCATTACATCCTGCCGCTGGCGGGGAAAGAGTACCAACTGCTCGGCACGTTCGCCCTGATCGAGGCCGTGGAGCTTGTCATGAGGGAATATGTCGGCAGCGTCGCCGTCCGCGTGGTGAACGGCATGCCATCCCACGAGACGGCGAAACTGCTGTCCGTGATCCTGACCTCCTCCGGCCATCCGGTCACGACGGAGGAGGCGAAGGAATTGATCTGGCGGGACGGGGTGGCGAATCAAGTCACGCGCATGCACCTCTATTCGTTCCTGAAGATTTGCCTGGCACCGCCCGGACAACGGGAGGCAGCGGCAACAGAAATGGGGGAGTTGATGGGAAGCCTCAAGGCTTCCCTTG
>NZ_AIAB01000583.1 GCF_000255705.1 Zavarzinella formosa DSM 19928 | reverse complement strand
CAAGGGAAGCCTTGAGGCTTCCCATCAACTCCCCCATTTCTGTTGCCTCCGCCTCCCGTTGTCCGGGCGGGGCCAGGCAAATCTTCAGGAACGAATACAGGTGCATGCGAGTGACCTGATTCGCCACGCCGTCCAGCCAGATCAAGTCTTTGGCCTCGTCAACCGTGACCGGATGCCCCGAGGCCGTCAGGATCACGGACAGCAGCTTCGCCGCCTCGTATGACGGCATGCCGTTCACCACGCGGACGGCGACGTTGCCGATGTAATCTTTCATCACCAGCTCCGCCGCCTCGATCAGGGCGAACGTGCCGAGCAGTTGGTACTCTTTCCCCGCCAGCGGCAGCGTGTAATGCGGACGGGCCATGTCAAACGTCATGCGGGCCTCGCCAGCGACACGGCGGCGACGGTCAGGCCAGTGGTCACGTCGATGGTGAGAACGACCTGGCCGGAGTTGTTGTTGAAGCGGTTCGGCGGCATCAGGCCGACCACGCACTCGCCGCCGTTCGTTCCGGAGCCGGGGATGGTGATGGTCTCGGTGGTGTCCGCCGAGCTGATCGTGCCGAAGCCGGGCACGGTCGTGGCAACACCCGT
>NZ_AIAB01000582.1 GCF_000255705.1 Zavarzinella formosa DSM 19928 | reverse complement strand
CTCGGCCTCGGATTTGACTTTCCCGAGCAGAATTTCATACTCCGACCGGGCCTGTTCGTATCGCACGGCCGCCAGCCGCACCTCGGTGATGATCTGGTTGCGCAGGACCAGTTCCCGGCGGGTGAGTTGCTCCAGTTCGGCCTCGGCGCGAGCGATGCCCCCCTGGTTCTGGTTGAAGATCGGGACGGTGACGCGGAGGGCGGGGCCGAACTCGTGCCCGGTCTTTTTGCCGCTGGTGGCGTCGGCGATGCCGAGCAGGCGGATCCAGCTTAGTTTGCTGAACCGAAGCCGCTCCTCGGCGGCCTCGCGGGCGTGCAGGGCGGCGAGTCCGTCCGGCCGGTGATGAACCGCCTCGTCGACAAGGGCGTCCACCGAGACGGCCGGGTGTTGGATCGTCGGCGGGTTGGCGACCGGAATCGTCTCGGTGATCTTGGGGACGCCCATCAGGTTCTTGAGGCGTTCCTCGGCGAGAGGCACCTCGAAGCGAATGCGGGTGGCATCTTGGGAGGCGAGGAGGGCGTCAATGCGGGCGGTGGTCACCTCCTGCACGCTGGCGTCCCCGGCCTTGAGGCGGGCCTCGGCCAGTTCGGCGATCTTGCCCCG
>NZ_AIAB01000581.1 GCF_000255705.1 Zavarzinella formosa DSM 19928 | reverse complement strand
CGGGGCAAGATCGCCGAACTGGCCGAGGCCCGCCTCAAGGCCGGGGATGCCAGCGTGCAGGAGGTGACCACCGCCCGCATCGACGCCCTCCTCGCCTCCCAGGACGCCACCCGGATTCGCTTCGAGGTGCCGCTGGCTGAGGAACGCCTCAAAAACCTGATGGGTGTTCCCAAGATCACCGAGACGATTCCGGTCGCCAACCCGCCGACGATCCGGCATCCGGCCGTCTCGGTGGACGCCCTCGTGGACGAAGCCGTTCATCACCGGCCCGACGGACTCGCCGCCCTGCACGCCCGCGAGGCCGCCGAGGAACGGCTGCGGTTCAGCAAACTGAGCTGGGTCCGCCTGCTCGGCATCGCCGACGCCACCAGCGGCAAAAAGACCGGGCACGAGTTCGGTCCCGCCCTCCGCGTCACCGTCCCGATCTTCAACCAAAACCAAGGAGGCATCGCCCGCGCCGAGGCCGAACTGGAGCAACTTACCCGCCGCGAACTCGTTATCCGCAACCAGATCATCACGGATGTCCGGCTGGCGGCCGTGCGATACGAACAGGCGAGGTCGGAGTATGAAATTCTGCTCGGGAAAGTCAAATCCGAGGCCGAG
>NZ_AIAB01000580.1 GCF_000255705.1 Zavarzinella formosa DSM 19928 | reverse complement strand
ACCCAATCAAGCCCAACTCCACAAGCTCAAACAGGGAATGGCCCTGCCCCTCTCAGGGTCGCGTCGGGGTAGGGCCATTCCGTTATTCACGTTGGGGGACACCGATAAGCTCTCTGGCCCGTTCGGGGTAGATTTGGAGGAGTTCAATGGCTTCGCAGTGGTTGTCAGCATCGCTGTCGGCGAGCAAATGGATGACGGCGTTGCGCAAGGCGGCGAGGACTTGGGGAGCCGAACCGGAACGCACCCGGCAGGCGTCTTCACGGAAGGTCACGTCGCGAACGTAATGCAATTCGTTTTCGATCTTCCAATGATCGCGAAGGTGTTTCAGCAGGTCGGCGGCGTTCGCCTGCTTTTCGGACAGGCTTGTCACCCCATACCCGACTTCGACGGTTTTGATCCCCCGGACGGTCCGCTCCCGGATGATTTCGAAGCCTTGGGCCAGGCCCTTCCATTGTTCATGACCGGTCAGGATCGACGTGGTCCGCAGAGTCCGGACCTCCAGTCGCCCGTGCCCCTTGTCCACGTGACGAACCAGGCGATCCGGGGCGGGCGCCGGAGGGAGGTCGTCAGGGGGAAGTGGCCGCCGCGATCTGTCGGGCGGCGTCCTCGAA
>NZ_AIAB01000579.1 GCF_000255705.1 Zavarzinella formosa DSM 19928 | reverse complement strand
GGGCCTGTAATTTCTTTTGTGTCAGGGTTGTAGGGAACGGTAGTTGCAGTCACTGGCCGGTGGCCTTGGGCATCCGGCCTTCAAACATCACGGCGAAGTGGTTCAAGGCTGCCTTCCAGCCAACGATGGGCATCGTCCACTTCTTCGATGCCTCATGGATCGCCAGGTAAACCAGTTTCAGCGCCGACTCCGCGTTCGGGTACTGCTTCCGGTTCCGCGTGAACTTCCGGATCACGCTGTTCACCGACTCAATCGCATTCGTCGTGTAAATCGCCTTGCGGATCGCGGGAGGGAACTCGAACATGGCGATGATGTCGTTCCAGTGCAGCCGCCATTGCCTTCCGATGGTCGGATATTTGCCGCCCCACGTTTGCTCGAACTCATCCAGTGCCTGCTCCGCCTCCGCCGTCGAGGCGGCCTGATAAATCTTCCTCAAGTCGTCGGTCACCGGGCGGCGGTCCTTCTCGGTGACGTACTTCAACGCGGCCCGCACCAGATGCACGACGCACCGTTGCACCTTGGTCTGCGGGAACGCGGCCCGGATCGCCTCGCCGAACCCGCTCAGCCCGTCCACGCACACGACGAACAGGTCGTTCACGCCGCGGTTCTTCAAGTCGGTCA
>NZ_AIAB01000578.1 GCF_000255705.1 Zavarzinella formosa DSM 19928 | reverse complement strand
GCCGCGGCGGAGCCGGCGGTCCCGGCGTGGGGCCCGGCGGTCCACGAATTGGACCGCCGCTACAGGGGGTTCGTGACCCACGTCCAAGACGTCGGCCGGTTCCCCCTGATGTGCCGCCCCGATGACGAAGCGGAGGTCAAACCGGTGGCGCCGCGGCTCCGCCGCTGGCTGGTGGCCGCGATCCACTGCTGGGAAGAATGGCAGTTGTTGCTGAACCGCATTCAGCGCGAGCCGGCCGGCTTGGTGAGTTTGGTGGATCGCGACGACCCGAGACTGAACCAAGAGGGCCGGGGGGAGGAAAAGAAAGAGACCCTGCGGACGCCGGTCAAGAGCGACGATTTTCTCAAGCCCTTCCAGGACACGCTGGCCGACGCGCACGGGGAGCTGATCAAACTCTGCCACAAGGCGATGGAGCACCACTCCGAGGAACTCAAGGCGACCTTGGACGGCATGATCGGCCCTGCGCGGGTCCCCCTCCTGGCCAAGGCCCTCGACCGCGACGGGTCGGAGGTCGGGAAAGTTCTGCAGCCGATTCACATGGGCATCGGCCCCGGGTGGCTGACGATTTCCCCGCCCAAAACGCCCCCGCCGAGCCCGGACACCGCGCCCGACGATTACGACCGGTGGTTC
>NZ_AIAB01000577.1 GCF_000255705.1 Zavarzinella formosa DSM 19928 | reverse complement strand
CTTGCTCAGATGAGCCAAGTGCTGAAGCCCTCGGACGAGTCGAGCTTGCTGTGCGCCGCCATGAACGGCTTGTCACACTCGCCACACAATACGATCTTCCATTTGCGGTAGTAGGTGATCGGCGTGCCACAGACCGGGCAGGCGCCTTTGCCGTCTCGCCGATCTTCGGTGATCTGGCCTCCGTGCAGACCGGCCAGCGCCCGGATGGCGGCCTCGTACTCGTCCACGGCCGCGAGGATGAACGGCACCTCGTCGGCGAACCACATCCAAGCCACTTCCCGCATCTCGGTGAACAGCGGCAGGCACTCGGCGAGCAACTCGGCCCGAACGGCGCTCGGGGACACGGACATATTCTGCCCGCGGACCATAACACCGTCCATCAGGCCGGACGCCCGGAAGATATGCGGCGTCATCGGGTGATCGAGTCTGAGCATCGCCTCTCCACTGGCCTCCGTCGCCGAACGCACAAGCCCGGCAGCCGGGGCCGCTTGTAACCTTTGAACTCCGAACCAACCGCGGCGGCTGATTCGGCCTAACCACCTGTCGCGGCCAGCGCTTCCCGCACCCGCCTGGCGACCACCTCATCGTCATGGCTCGCCGCCGCCCGGAGTTTCGCGGCGGCTTTGGGCGGAACGGGGTGCCCGACCCGGATCAGCGCCCGGATCGACA
>NZ_AIAB01000576.1 GCF_000255705.1 Zavarzinella formosa DSM 19928 | reverse complement strand
TGCTTCGTGGCCAAAGCATCTTCCCGAGCGGGTCTTGCCGGCGTTCTCGCGAACGCCCGACCGGGCTTCCGGTGACTCCGGAAGCCCTCGCCGCCCGATTTCAACTTGTTTTACGTCGTCGGGCGCGCACCCTCCCCTGAAAAGGCGGAGCGATAGGTCATGATTCTCCCGAAATTGTGGGCCACCGCGTGCCACAGGGCCATCGTCAGCGCCTTGTCCCGGCCGCGCACCGTCAGCCGGTAAAAGTTCCGGTTCCGAACCCGGGCGTTCACCCATTCGGCCGTGGCCGCCCGAAGTTTGTAGGTTTCCTTCGCCTCCGGCGTCTTCATCCGGGCCCGCCACCGGGCCGTCTCGTCCGTGTCCCCTTTCTTGCGGGCATACGGGTCTTTCCCGGCGTCGAGTTGCTTTTGCGCCTCCCTCACCGGGGCGAACACCGTGGTTCCCTCCGTCTGGGCCGTGTCGATGGCGTCCCGAACCGCGAAGCCGCCGTCAACCAGCATCTCCGCCGGGCGTTGTCCCGTGCGTTCCTCGATCTGACGGATCATCGGCAACATCTGATTCGCGTCCGTCCCCTCGTTCGGCACCGCCACCCCGACCACGGCTCCCCCCTCCGTGGTCGTCGCGAATCGCACGTTGTACGCCGGCCGATAACCGCCGTCGGGCATCTTCATTTTCCGGGC
>NZ_AIAB01000575.1 GCF_000255705.1 Zavarzinella formosa DSM 19928 | reverse complement strand
TGTTTGAACACGGGTTCGATCCGGTTGAGTTCGGGGCGGTACGCCGGCAGGTAATAGAGGTAGATGCCCTGCTTCGCCAGTTCCGGCCTCGCCGCTTTGGTCACCTTGCTGGTGTGGATGCCGGCGTTGTCCAAGACCACGACTCGCGGGACGGCGGCCATCGGCAGGTTCCGAAGATAGTGAACCAAGTCGTCGGCGGTCAGCGTCCGCTCAAACGGGACGGCCGCGAGGTCTGGGACAGGGGCGAACGGCTCGTACGTCGCCAGGGCGTTGACCCGCCGGCCTTGCGGATACTCGTATTTCACCCGCTTGCGTTGCCTGGGCAACTGCCACGAATATCCGGTCGGCAGGGAGGGGCTGAAGCCGCATTCGTCGAGGTAAAAGAGCTTCACCCGGCCGGTATCCGCTTTTTTTTTAATCCGTCGAGGACTTGTTCGGCCCGTTTGACCTTCTTGGGGTCTTGCTTGTGGCCGACGGTCTGGGCGGTCCGTCGGTATCCGGCCTTCAACAACCCCAAGTAACGAAGAACCTGGCGGCGGCCGATGGCGAGACCGTCGGAGGCCAGGGTTTCGGTCAGTTGCCGGCTGGTCCAGGTCCGTTCCTGACTCAGCAGTTCGGACAGGCGCCCGGTGACTCGTTCGCGGCGGGCGTGGTCCGGTTCGGGACCGGGCAACTCGGGGGGG
>NZ_AIAB01000574.1 GCF_000255705.1 Zavarzinella formosa DSM 19928 | reverse complement strand
TCCCTCGCCGCCGCCCTTCGCCCGGCCGCGCCCTGGTCCTCGTCCGTCTGGCGTTCCAGCGCCCGCACCTGCTCTTGGGCCTCCTCCAGATGTTTCTCCAAGGTCGCCGTGCGGTGAAACGACGACGTCCCGGCCGACGCCCGAACCCGCAGCCCGTCCTGGGCCACCCGGTTCAGCGACACCACCCCCGCGTGCGTCAGCGTCGCCACCGTCTCCGTCAGCAACCGGCTCAGGAACTCCCCGTGACCGGCCCGAAAATCCGACAGCGTGTGATCGCCGATCTCCAAACCGCCGGCCAGCCAGCGATACGCCAGGTGGTTTTGGATCAGTTCCGCCAGCTCCCGGCAGGAGCCGACTCCCTCAATGGTGGCATACAGCCACAGCGCCAGCAACAGGCGGGGATCGAAGGCCGGGGCCCCCGCCCGGCCGGGCAGCGCCTTGATCCGTCCTGACAACTCCGACAGGTCGAGCCCCCCGACGAACTCCCAGACGGACCGGACTGAATGCTCGGGCGGAAGCATCTGGTCGAGCGACTCGATCCGCATCTCCGCTTGGTGACGGTTCGCATGTCGAAGACGACGGGCGGGTTGGGACATGGCCTCTCGCGAAATTAGCGGACGTTCACCTCAACTTAGCGCGGACCAACAACGGTTTCGCTCCCGGACGACGATTTTTTCACAAGCTCTCCG
>NZ_AIAB01000573.1 GCF_000255705.1 Zavarzinella formosa DSM 19928 | reverse complement strand
GACGAGTCCAAGATCGACGACGTTTATTTCATCTCCGGCGCCAACATCTGCGACGAAACGGTCACTCTAAAAGACGGGACCGTGACGACCCGCTACAGTTCCAACGGCGTCCTCGACACCGCCAATGTCCTCAGTGACAACATGACCGAATTGCTCTCGGCCTGCGCCGGTTACAAGCCGTATGTGAAGGGCAAACACCGCATCCTGCCCGCCGCCTATCAGACCGTCTCCGGCTCCATTGACGTGAACATGCTCGCCCGGTCGGTCAATTCCGTCACCCGCCCCACCCGCAAGGACTTGTTCAACGCCGTCAAGGGCACCTACGTCGATCCCGACAAGGGCTACCAGCCCACCGACTTCCCGGCCGTCACCAATTCCCTCTATGAGGACCAGGACGGGGGGCAGCAGTTGTTCAAGGACATCGAACTGCCCTTCACCAGCCATCCCGAATCGGCCCAGCGCATCGGCAAGGTCATCTTGGAGAAGGGACGGCAGGGGATTTCGGTCACCGTGCCAATGAACTACCGGGGGCTGAAATACACGGTCGGAGATGTCGTCACCTATTCGGACGACGCCTTCGGCTGGGATGACAAGGAGTTTTTGATCCGGCAGTGGTCGTTCTCCGTGCGCGACGGCGTGAGTGTGGTCATGCAGGAGGAGAGCAGCGCCAGCTATGACTGGGCCAACGGCGA
>NZ_AIAB01000572.1 GCF_000255705.1 Zavarzinella formosa DSM 19928 | reverse complement strand
ACATCCTGAGAATTTCCCTCGACACCAAGGCCAGAGTCAAAGTCGGGGATTTTTCGCGTGGCGGTCAATGTCGCGGAACCGAACCGGTCAAGGCTCTCGATCATGACATGTCAGCCGGCCCCCTGCTCGTCCCGTTTGGCATTCTGGAACTGAGCCGCGGAACAAGGGAAATCCATCAACCGTGGTTTCTCTTCGGTCATTCCCGCCAGACCAGCGACTTCATCGCCGACGGCCTCGACCAATGGTGGAACGAGCGCAAGGAGGCCCACGCCGGCGTGCGGCGTTTGCACATCGAACTCGACAACGGGCCGGAGATCAACAGTTCCCGCACTCAATTCATGAAACGTCTGACCGAACTGGCCGACCGACACCGTCTGGTAATCGAACTGGCATACCTGCCGCCTTATCACAGCAAATATAATCCCATTGAGCGTTGTTGGGGCATCTTGGAACAACACTGGAACGGAGCGTTGCTCCGTTCCGTCGCCCTTGTCCTCCTCTGGGCCGCCACGATGACTTGGAGGAAGATTCATCCGCTGGTGCGGGAAACCACCAAGCCTTATCAACGAGGCGTCCGGCTGACACGGGAAGAATTTGCCCCAGTCGCCCGCCGCCTGCTCCGCTCTGCCACCCTGCCTAAATGGAGCCTCATCATCCAACCCGTTTGTCGGTAGATTTTTTCAACGCTGATACC
>NZ_AIAB01000571.1 GCF_000255705.1 Zavarzinella formosa DSM 19928 | reverse complement strand
CATTTGCTTTAAATACTTTTGTAACTCATAAAGTTACAGGCTCTAAGAAAGTTATGCGGCCAGCCGATCATCCGCTCTGCCACCCACCAGACTTTGCCCAGTAGGCTGTGCGTCGCTTCGCCAATTTTAGCTCAATGTCCCGCAATGCCTCCGCGTCGTACACCCGATCCACATGCAACTCCTCCGGCCGACCACCAAGTCCAACCGTTTCTCCTTGCGGGTCGAGCAGGCTGGTGCTATCAACTAAGGGCAGTGTCCCGGCGGCGTCCGGTGTGTTCGCCCCCGTCACTTCAACGGCCAGCAGGATGCCGTTGGCATCCACTAAGAAGCGGTGCTTGTCCCCGGACGCTCGCGGTCCCTGGGTTTCGGCCTGTTGTCCGCTACCCCACCCCCTGCCCGTGAGAACGGGACGGCGCACGCCTACGACACGGCCGGGAACCGCATCAGCATGACTGGCACCACTCTTTCCCCACAAACAATTTTTCCCGACAATGCCAAGGTGATGTTTTCGACGTTTGTATACGCACCGGCCTCCCATGTCCCAACCCCGGTTGTTATTCGTCTCCTATCACTGCCAGCACGACCCGGCGAGCGGGGCGGCCGTCTGCACCCGCGATCTGTTCCGGTTGCTGGCCGCCCGTGGCTGGTCCTGCGGCATCGTCAGCGGCCCGCGCCTCGATGGCGGGACCACCCCGGCGATTGAGACCCTTCAGTCCTCCC
>NZ_AIAB01000570.1 GCF_000255705.1 Zavarzinella formosa DSM 19928 | reverse complement strand
CGCCTTCGCCTCCCTGAAAAGCCAGATCCTTGAACTGCTGCCGGCCCTGTCCGCCGTGGCCGTCGTCGAGTACGGAAAACGCGCCATCGAGGCCGCCGGACGCATTCAGGACATGGCCGACCGCATCGGCTTCGCGGCCTCCACGATCTCCGCGCTGGAGTCACCCCTCGCCACCTCCGGGGCAAGCATCGAGGAGTTTGCCGGGTCAATCTCCCGCATGAACAACGCCATCGGGACGGCGGCCAAGGGCGACCCGGCGGCCATCAAATCCTTTGACGAGCTGGGGCTGTCCGTCACCAAACTGGCGAAACTCTCCCCCGAGGACCAGTTCAACGCCATCGCCGAGGCGATCCTCAAACTGGGCGACCAGGCGAAGATCACCGAGGCCGGGATGAACATCTTTGGCCGAAGCTTCACCACCATGCTCCCCGCGCTCCGGGAGGCGAACGGCAACCTTCAGAATCTCAAAAAGGCGCTCAGTGACAACACGGTGGCCAACCTTGACGATATGGGCGACGCCATGGTTCGCGTGGGCCTGCGCATCCGGGACGGATTCCTTGACGCGGTTTCCGCCTCCATTGACGCCGTTGAGCGGCTTTACGGCGTGGCCCGCGAACTCAGCGCGAAGGAATTAAACATCGAGATCGCGGCGAAGCAGAAGGCCCTGGCTTCCCTTCCCGCCGACGAGCCTGTTTTTGACAACCTCCCTCCCGGAGTTCCGGCCCCCAAGACCCCGCAGGCGCTCCTGCGCGACCAGATCGCCGCGCTTCA
>NZ_AIAB01000569.1 GCF_000255705.1 Zavarzinella formosa DSM 19928 | reverse complement strand
GCTGCGAACGCCATGCCACACTATCTCATAAAGTTACAGGCTCTTAAAAACGCCGCCTTTGATCGGACGCATCGTACCCGAAACGTCCTTGGCAAGGCCGTGATTTCGGACATTCCTGCCAATGATGCTGCCTGGTTCCCTGACGGCCTGAATGGCGGGTCGATGAACAACGATTACTGACGGCTTCTCGGCCGCCAAGGGAGCGACAGGATGATGAGGCTGGTTGTCACGGCTGAAGCCATGGGGTCCTCTAAAGGGCGTTCGGGGGCATGTGTCTTGCCCGGGTCGCCGGATGGTTTGATCACTGTGTCTTGCCGTCGCGGACCGGTGGGCGGACGTTTCCGAATAATCGCTTATTACCTTCGGCCGGAGTTGCCGGACTCGGCTGTTCGGGGCATTGATCTCAAGCCGGATCGTGCGTTTGGGAAGCCGCGAGGATCATTGACACACCTCGCTTCTCTGGCCGATGGTGTCGGTCCTATTGACCGGGGAGCGTTTGAAGGGCCTACTGGAAGGCGGGGCTGACCAACACAGTTGAAGTTTCAACAGGAGACAAGGAATGAAAGACGCAGGATGCGACGGACCGGCGACGATGCAGGCGGGCAATCCCCGCCGGCTGACCGACTGGCGCTGGCGGAGGGCGAAGGCCGTCGTCGCCCTCCAAGGGAGATGCTCGTCCCGAAAAGACGATGCCGTGACCATTGAACTGGCCGCCTATCTGCGGGAAGCGGCTCGCTGCCGGTCCGCGAAACAGCGGGAGCGGCTGGCCGGCCGCTGGCCCGGCCTGGCGGAGGCATT
>NZ_AIAB01000568.1 GCF_000255705.1 Zavarzinella formosa DSM 19928 | reverse complement strand
TTCGTAGTCCTTGCTCAGCCGCCTCGCCCGGCCGAGCCACGCAAACGTCCGCTCGACCACCCACCGTTTCGGCAACAGCACAAAACCCTTCACCCCGGCCGGACGACTGACAATCTCCAGACGCCACCCGTCCGGATACATCTGGGCGATGGCGTCATGCAGGGCATGGTTATGGTATTTCGTGTCGGCCCACACCAACTCCAAATCCGGGCAGCGTTCCGCGTTCAATTGGGCGATCACCGGCCGGGCCGCCTTCGCGTCGTCGACCGACGCCGCCATGACGGCCACCGCCAGCACAAACCCCATCGTGTCCACGGCGATCGTCCGCTTTCGCCCGGTGATTTTCTTCGCCCCGTCGTAACCGCGGTCCCCGGCCGTCTCGGCTGTCTTCACCGTCTGGCTGTCAATGCTCGCGGCCGATGGCGTCGCGTGTCGCTCCGGTTCGGCGTGTTCCCGCGCGACCTCCCGCAGGATGTCCAGAACGCGTTGCCATGTGCCATTGTCCCGCCACGCCGCGAAGTAGTCGTGCACGGTGCTCTTGGCCGGCAGGTCGTTGGGCAGGAGTTCCCACTGGCAGCCGCTGCGGTTCAGGTACAAGATGGCGTTCACCACCTCGCGCAGGTCGACCGTCCGGGGGCGACCGCCGCGTTTGGCGGGCGGCAGCAACGGCTCCAACAGCCCCCATTGCTCGTCGGTCAAATCGGTCGAATACGGCTTGCGTGGCTTGCCTTCCATGTTGACATCCTTGTCTGGTCACACGAGCCGCAAGTGTCTCATGGACAATGGCTTGCATGCAATGCCACTTTCCGGATAGTCACT
>NZ_AIAB01000567.1 GCF_000255705.1 Zavarzinella formosa DSM 19928 | reverse complement strand
CGGACGGAATCGACGACGACCGGTTACATGACGGACAGTCGTTCGGGGACGCTGTCGTCAGAGTCGCTGGGGACGGGGACGCGTTCGTCGCGATCGATGACGTCGACATTTGACGAGACGGCCACACGGGAGACGCCGGAGCATCAGGGGTACAACTGGCTGGGTTCTTTGGAGACGGTGGACGCGTCGTCGGAGTATCACCACCGGGCGGGCAACTCGACGATGACGCTGAGCTTCCGGGGCTCGCTGAAGACGACGAACCGGTTTCTGGACCCGGCCAGCCGGTCGGACTGGGCGGGGAATCTGGGGGGGACGGCCGTCGGGGAGGCGAAGGTGCGGACGGGCTCCCAAACGTTCACGCGCGAGGACGGGAGCAGTAACGGGACCTACTCGAACTGGAGCAAAATGGTCCGGACGCTGACGCTGACGGCCGACGCGGCGACGAAACGCGAAGTCAACACCAGCAGCATGGACACCCCCGGTTCGACGGGGACGCCGGTAGAGGACCAGTCGATCACCTTCGACGAGTTCTGGAGTCTGGCGGACAATCCCCAGGACGTGTCGGAGTATCAGCCTCGCGGCGAACTGATGTCGCGGAAGATGCTGAACGCGGCGTGGGGCGGGACGACGCCGGGCGGTTTGGTGGACAACGCCCCGGCGGTCGGCCTGATCCCGGCGGCGGCCGAACAGGCCGCGACCAAGGTGTTGCAGGGGGTGGCGGGGGTGGCGTCGGGTCTGCCGACGTCGGAGGACCCGTCGGCGCTGGCGGTGTCGGCCCGCGAGTCGGCCCGAAACCAGGGGGAATCGATCCGGAAGGCGGTGGACGACCAGAAGCTGGCGTGGCAGACACTGGACAAGCG
>NZ_JH636469.1:534-864 GCF_000255705.1 Zavarzinella formosa DSM 19928 | reverse complement strand
CCTGCCCGTGAGACGCCATCCAGCGCTCGCCGCCCGACGGGTGGCGGATGCGGAATTCGCAGCGGTAGGCCGCGCCTTGGGCGATGGCGGCCCCGGCGGCGAGGCGGATGGTCTCGCGGTCGTCCTCATGGACAACCGCAAGCGAACTGGCGAGATTGGTCGGCGCGTCCGTGGCGACGCCCCATAGCTCATGCAACTCGGGCGACCACCAGATGTCGCCGGAGTCCAGGTTCCAGTCCCACACGCCTCCCCTGGCTCCCCGCAGGGCCAGCCGGAGGCGTTCCTCGCTGGCCAGCAGAGCCTCGCCGGCCCGCTTCCGGGCAGTGATGT
>NZ_JH636469.1:223-524 GCF_000255705.1 Zavarzinella formosa DSM 19928 | reverse complement strand
GCCACCTTCGAGGCCCCGACGATGAGACCTGACGCGTCCCGAAGCGGTGAGACGGTCAGCGAGACGTCGATCCGATGGCCGTCCTTGGCAACCCGGACGGTCTCGAAGGACTCCACCCGCTCCCCCCGGCGAAGGCGCTCCAGGATCGTATGCTCCTCGTCTAGTTGCCCGGGGGGAATGACCAGCGTGACCGGCCGGCCAACCGCCTCTTCGGCGGAATACCCGAACAACCGCTCGGCCCCCCCGTTCCACGTCGTGATGATCCCGTCCAGCGTCTTGCTGATGATCGCGTCCTCGGAGG
>NZ_JH636469.1:0-213 GCF_000255705.1 Zavarzinella formosa DSM 19928 | reverse complement strand
AATCGACGATGGCCGCGATCCGTGTCCGGTTGGAGACCGCCTCGGCGGCGACGATGGCGGCATTCACCTCGGCGCGAGCGTGGGCCGCGCGGCGGGCGGCGGCCAGATAGATGCCAGCCCCGCCGACCGCCAGATAGATGAGCAGGCCCAACTGATTTTCCGGGGAGGACACCCAGAATGACATCCGGGGGGCGGCAAACAAAAAATTGGCGA
>NZ_AIAB01000563.1 GCF_000255705.1 Zavarzinella formosa DSM 19928 | reverse complement strand
CCCGGTGGCGCCAGGCCGACGACCTGCGGGACGAGGCCAGCCTGTGCGAGGACATCCTCAGCATCGCCCTGTCGGGCCTGCACCGGGTCGTGGACGAGACCGGCCAGGCGGCCGCCATGGCCTCGTTGCTCCTCTCGGCCGAGCCGGCGACTTCGGTTGCCTGAGCATGTCACGTCCGGCCGCACGGCTGAGTAAGCGCTTACCCAGCCGTGCGGCCGGGCCAATAAGCGCTTACTCAGCCGGCGGCGTTGCGGAGGTCTCGAAGCCAATAAGAGCTTACTCAGACGCTTTGACGCAAGAAGCCCCAAAGCCCGTTTCGGGTGGAAAGGAACGATTGATGACGAGAGAGCGAGACGATTCGTTCGTGATCGTCGAAACGGCGGCGGCCCGGATGACGCAGGACGCCGACGACGGGTGGCGCGGCAAGGGCCATGTCTTCGGGGCCTTCCAGCCGGCCACCGGGGAAGCGTTTACTCACTCGTACCCACGTCGCACCGGCGAGAACTGGATCCATTTTCTGGAGCGGATCGAGCGATGGTTGCCGGCCGGCGTCACCCGCGTCTACGCCATCCTCGACAACCTGACCGCCCACGGGTCCCTCGATGTGCTGCTGTTCAACGTGGCGTACCCGCGACGGGAGTTTGTCTTCCAGCCGGTCACGGCGGCGTACTTGAACCTGATCGAACCATGGTGGAAGGTTCTGCGGTCCCTGGCGCTCAAGGGCCGCCGGTTCGGGACATGGGAGGAGATCGTTGAGGCGGTGAGCCGGGCGACGGCCTATTGGAACGCGCACCGACATCCGTTTCAATGAGGTCGGCGACGACGCCACCGGCCCCGTCGGACGACCGGCGTCGCCACCCCGCCATC
>NZ_AIAB01000562.1 GCF_000255705.1 Zavarzinella formosa DSM 19928 | reverse complement strand
GACGTCGCCGCTCCGCGCATCTGTGCGTTAACTTGGCGGATGCACCACTAAATTTTTGCTTCAAATGCGTCAAGATACTTGGGCGGCATATTTTTCGCCATAGGCGGGCTGGCTCCGGACGTCTCGCTCGTTCCGTCTCTTATTGGAATCTTACGCTGGCGTCCGGCCGTCTCCGGCCGTCATGCCCAGACGCGGATCGTTTCCATGTCGGAATCCACCATGTCCCAGACAAATTATGCGGCGATCTTCGCGCCGACCGGTTCGCGCGGCGAAACGTCCGAAAAGAGTTTGTCTTCGACCTGATGAAGTCAATCGCGGCTCCGGCCGCGATTGACTTGCTTGGATTGATTCGCATTCCGGCGAGGAAGAAGACGAAAAACCGGGCGGTGTTCGGCGGCGGCCGATGCCCGGTTTCCCGCCGGTGTCAGGCGCCGAGTCTTCCGGACGCCAGACGGGAATTGGTCGTGGCGACAACGGCCGGAATCTCTTGTTTGCACGTCTCCCCCGACGCCATGCCGGTTCGGGGAGTTGTTTTCAGGCCGGGCCGCGCGGCTGCGGTTTGGCGGTCATCCGTTCTGTTGGTTGATTGCAAATCTGTCGGTTGATTTCAAAGGAGGAAATGATGAACGATTTTGACGGGGAGCGCTCTCGGCGGCCCGGCTGGCTCCATCACCTCGCCGAACAGGCCGAGGCTCATGTCGAGAAGGCCAACCGGCTGATCCGGGCGATCGGAGACGCGGGCCGGCCGGCCCGGCTGACGATCTTGGGACCCGCCATCTTTCAGGAGGACTATTCCCCGGAGGCAGGCCGCCCGGACTCGTCGCTGTTTGTCCAGGTATCAGCGTTGAAAAAATCTACCGACAAACGGGTTGGATGATGA
>NZ_AIAB01000561.1 GCF_000255705.1 Zavarzinella formosa DSM 19928 | reverse complement strand
CCTGCCGGAAGCCACCCGGCAGCTCACGCTGCTCGGCTCGCCAAGACTGAAGACGAGCCTTCCGGCTCGCCAATACCTGAGCCGGCGCATCACTCATCAAGCGTCACGGCCCTTTGGGCCGCGTCAAATCCGTCCAGCAGCGATTGCCATGTCGGCGAATGCCAGACGGCCAGCGGATTGGGTTGCTTCTTCACCACATAAACGACGGCCGATTGAATCGCTTCTTCCGTCGGCAGTTTCCGTTTTGATCCGTTGACCGTCCAAAAAGAACCGTTGGCGGGAACGGGCCGACGCTTTTTCAAAGCCCGCGTGGACCAGTTTTTGAATGTCTCCAACACCAGTTGCGGATCAGCCTCATGCGGCGTCTCCAAGACAAGATGGATGTGATTGAACATGATGCTGGCGGCTTGCAAGGTCCATTGCCGAATCAAGGCGGTTTCCTGATATTGCTCGACAAGACTTTTCGCGTCAACGACACCCAAGGCCACCGGCGGGCCGTTCATGCGGTCTTTGATCCAATTCGACAATTTTGGCAAATCGGCCTCATAAGGCGTGCCGGGAATGTTGTGGCTCACCCGGTTCCCGTCGTCCTCCAAAATGTTTCCCACGAATCCCCGCGCATCACCGGGCAGCCAGTTCCCGTAGGCAGTCCATGTCAGGAGCCAGTGTCGATTCATGAAAGGTGATCCCATGAATGATGATTGTTTTCCCGGCGAGCCGGAAGGCTCGTCTTTGTCTTGGCGAGCCGAGCAGCGTGAGCTGCCGGGTGGCTCCCGGCAGGGAAGGTGCTTCAGCCACGGGTTTAAGTCCGGCCGAGTAAAGGGGAAGCGGTTCGACCACTGGAAGCCACCCGGCAGCTTACGCTGCTCGGCTCGCCAAGAC
>NZ_AIAB01000560.1 GCF_000255705.1 Zavarzinella formosa DSM 19928 | reverse complement strand
CGGGCAGTCCACGAACGCTCGCGTGCCGATCCGACCCTGCGGGATCAGGAGCGGGACCGCCAGCCCCCACCAACCCAGGCAAGCGGCCGGGGCGAGCGCCAGGAGCATCGCGGCGACGTGGAGGTCGATCTCGCCCCAGAGCCGCCGCACCCCGAAGCCCCCTCTTGCCGAACATTGATTAGGCCAACCCGGCCAAGACTGACACCCCGGCTTGTGAGTTGGCCTGCCTCAAACACCGTTAGTTGATTTACGCGACGAGCAATTCATCACCACCGTAATCTGTCGCTGACACCTTGTCAAACGCCATCTCGCAACGATGAAGTGCATGTTCATCTGCCACGATTTGTCAGGCCGGCCTTTGTTTGGGCAATTCTTCCGGACGTGGCGGTCGCGCATGGCGGACCATGCCGCCACCCTCCAACGAACCGCCGACAAAATCGGCGGCCTCACCGGAGAACCCGTCAGCCGTTGAGGGAGAGAGATGCGAGGAGAATTTGCCGGCCTCCAACCCCAAACACCGAAACCACTTTCACTGTTTTTGACTTGACAGGCCGCCTTGATCCGGGCAATATTCCAAGCGTTGTTTTTTGAGATGCGTGAGCCCGCCACCGTTGGAAACGGCGACGCTGTTGTTTTTGCTGATCCCTCCCCGGCAATCTCCCGACCTTCGGGAAAAGTCTCGCCTCCGAGCCTTTTGACTCACAACAGCCCGTCCGCACACTCACCCATCATTTCATTCGTTTCGGCCCATGTTATGGAGGGGTCTTTGTGCATCGTTTTGCCCGCCGCGCGTTCACGCTGATTGAACTGTTGGTGGTGATCGCCATCATCGCGATTCTCATCGGGTTGCTTCTTCCCGCCGTCCAAAAGATCCGGGAGGCCGCCAACCGGATGAAGTGTTCCAACAACCT
>NZ_JH636468.1:669-928 GCF_000255705.1 Zavarzinella formosa DSM 19928 | reverse complement strand
AGTCGGCGTCGACGTCACGCCGCTCCAAGTGTTGCAGGCCGCGTGGGGCTGCCTGATCGAAAAGGGCCGCGGCACCCCGCCCCCGGGCATCCGCGGCACCAGCGAGGTCTGTCTCACCTACCCTGCCGACCTCATGCCCGAGCCGCGCGGCGAACTGGACGAGGCTCTTCTCGAAATCGGCGTGACGAACGTCCACCTCCTCTTCGACGAAAGCACCGCGCCGGCGATCTTTCACTTGGAGCAGTTTCTCGGCAACCAA
>NZ_JH636468.1:268-576 GCF_000255705.1 Zavarzinella formosa DSM 19928 | reverse complement strand
GACATCTCGCTGATCCGCCTGGAAATGGAGGAAGTCCTGCCCGAGCGGAGTACGTTCGGCGGCCGCCGGTACGTCGTGCGCCCCCGGCTGTTGGGGGCGGCCGGCCGGCCCTTCAGCGGGGGGCACCAGCTCACCCTCAAGTTGTTCCGCCTGCTCAAGCAACTGTTGGCCAACTGGGTCGTCCGGGACGCCGACTCGCCGGCCGCCAAGGACGTCCGCCCGGTCGTGCTGGACGCCGGAAAGAAGGACGACGAGTTGATGAAAGCGGCGCTCGACTGGGCGGACGAGATCCTGCCGACCCGGTTTCA
>NZ_JH636468.1:0-258 GCF_000255705.1 Zavarzinella formosa DSM 19928 | reverse complement strand
CACCTGCGGCGGACGAACCACGACGCGGCCTCGCCGGAGTGGGCCGAGGAGCGGCGGAAGCTGGAGAGGTTTCACTTGCTCTGGAACTGGGCCGAGCGGTTGAAGATTTTTCTCAGCGGCATGACCGCGCAGGTCCCGAAAGTCTCCGTGGAGGAGGCGCTGCCGGACGGCTTTTCCCGGTTTCAGGACGTGATGAAAAAGCTGCTCGAAGGCCGGCCGCCCACGGCGGCCGCCGCCGAACGTCCGGGCGGCGCGGCC
>NZ_AIAB01000556.1 GCF_000255705.1 Zavarzinella formosa DSM 19928 | reverse complement strand
GTTGCAACGGCTCCTGTTTCCCCTGGCCAAGCCCGACTGCGCCTATTGCCGGGGGCATCTGGCGCATCCGTTAATGGAATAACGGAGTAGTATTAAGAGCTCTCTGGAATCGGAGCGAACTGCCCTTTCCGAAAAACGATATCACATAGCTTTTCTTACGCTCGGATCAGTATGCCCATCCCAAAGGATGGCAAAGAGAGGGTGCTTCACGCAAGGAGTTTGAACGTCCTGGCATCAAGGAGACCACATGATCATCCCAACGGAGATCCTTGGGTTTACCGGTGGAGGATGGTGTCTGATCCTGAGGGAAATCACCACAAGGGTGAATGCACGACGTCGATGAGCAAGGCTCGGAGAGTCAAATGAAATGACAGGGGGTCGTTTGTGACGGGCGAGTCAATGATCGTGACCACTTCGGAAAGTGATCAATATTTGCCAAACCTGACGGATTAACAGTACAGCGCGGCTGTTTATAAGAGACATTGATGTCGCCGTTTTTTGTGCGATACGGCCGCCATCGCGTTACGCCGCTGATAATACCGGATCAGGTTGCTGGCGTGCCGGAGTTCCGGAACGCCCCGCCGCCGCCGGAACAGGATCGCACAACGGTGGTTCAGCGCCAGGCAGACCTGCTCCGCCGTCAATTCCGGGTTTTTCCCCCCGCAACCGCTTCGTGTGGAGGGCGACGAACCCCAGGACGATCAGCACCAGTGTCAGGTGCCGGACCAGTCCGACATGGTCCCGTCCCTCGAAGTCCGTCAGCCCGGCCTCCTGCTTGCCCAGCCGGAACAAATGCTCGACCGTCCATCGCCGAAACGCCACGGCCACGATTTGGGGAACCGGCGTGGTCACGGCATTGCTCAGGAAGTATTTCACCTCGGCCGTCGCCTCGTTGACCGCCGCCAGCAACCAGTGTTCCCGGCCGGCCACCCACACGCGGGCCGGGTTCACCCGCCA
>NZ_AIAB01000555.1 GCF_000255705.1 Zavarzinella formosa DSM 19928 | reverse complement strand
CTCGTCCTTCGCCACCCCCGTGCCGGTCTCCAGGCAAAGCCCCAAGCGGTGCATGGCCGGGGCGTAGTATCCCGGCCCGGCCGCCTTGCGAAGCCAGGCGACGGCCGCCCGCTCGTCCTTCGCCACTCCGGTTTCCGTCAGCAGGCAGTCGGCCAGGCTGGTCATCGCCGGGGCGTATCCCAGGTCGGCGGCCTTCTGATACCAACCGACGGCCGCCTCCTCGTTTCGCAAGGCCCCTCCCCCCGCCTCCAGGCAGCCCCCGGCCAGGAACATGGCCCGTTCGTCCCCGCCCCAAGACAGACGAAGCCAGTCCCGGAACCGTTTGGGGCCGTTCTCCGCATACCAAGCCCCGGCGTTTTCGTCCGTGAGCATCGCGGTGTCACGGGCTCGTTGGTCGGCGGCGACCTCGAACACGATGGTCTTCCTGGATTCCGGGTACGCCGGCTCCCCTCGACGGGCGGCCCCTTCGGCAACTCGCCCGGCGTCTCCGGTTTTTGACCGCCTTCAGGAGGCCGGATGGAGGCAAACGCCGGGGAGCGGGGAGCGGCCGTCGCCGGGATTTGCGCCATCCACGGGGCCGGCGTTCCACCTCCGTTCCGACGATCGACGGGACGGAGGCGGGACAACAAGGCCGCGGCGGAGTCGTAAGCCATCGGACCCGGACCGCCCGGTGTCTTCCAGACTGGGTTCCCTAGGTAATGTCGGAGGGGCAGGCCGCCCGGGATGGGGATCATGGCCGGAGTCGGCTCCGTTCTGGCGGGCGCGACGGGCTTTCGCGGGGCCGGTGGCGCCGGCTTGGGAGAGGGGGAGGAGGAGGAAGAAGCTTTTTCCCGCGAGTTGAAGATTTGGATGATCGCCACGACGAAGCGAGATGTCGCCCGCCGCCTTGCCGCGTCTTTCTGGGTGAACACCGCCCCGGCCAGCAGGATCGGCCCGGCGACCGCCGCCCCCAGCCACCGGCGCAATTTCTTCCCGCCCGTCCCAGCGGCGGGGGCCGGGCG
>NZ_AIAB01000554.1 GCF_000255705.1 Zavarzinella formosa DSM 19928 | reverse complement strand
GCACCCCGTCACCTATCGTTGCAAGTGGGGCTAGCGTGGCAAAGCCGAGGGCGGGGTCAGCCGCAACGCTTGGTTCGGCGCTATTGCCTGCCGGGTCGGGACACACCCTTGTCATCGACCGCATCGGAGAAGTCCGGCCGGGCCGACAACTTGACCGGCAGTTTGTTTTCGGCCACCAGCTCGATCACCTTCATGGCATTCGGGTGCGGCTCGCCGGATGGGTTCGCCCGATGATACCAAACAGTTCCCCCAGTTCGCTTGAGGTCGGCGAACTTCGCCGCCAACTGCTCAAGCGTAACGGGCTGGCCATCGGCGGCAATGTCACCGCCGGCCGTGACCGTGACGCGAATAACATTCATTCCCTGCACGGCAGGCTTCCCTGTTTGAGCGGGACCGGCGGGAATTGGGGCCACCGGGTCTCGCTGGCACCCCGCGAGAACAAAAACCGCCACGGGAATGGCCACAACAACACTTCGCATCTGCCGCACTTTCTTGCCGAACGCTCAAGTTCAGGCGCCGGGGCCGGAGAACCTGTAACCAATTAACGACGATTCAGGCCCCGATCACCTGCAACGTTTTGTTCGGCGTTTCGCTACACCCAAGACAAGGATAACACCCCGGACTCTGAAGGCGGCTCCTCAATCAGCGCCCTGACCCCGCCGACCCACACGATCAGCGGCAACTGCGGGGCTGACCCGAGCGAGGCCGCGAACCGCCCTGACGGTGGAACAGCCGGCATCCACGCCCCGACGCAGCCGAATCGGTGATGTTGGGGATCCTTGAGCGACCCGACCGACTGTCCTTCCCAAACCACCGGCCACAGGTCACCCATCTCCTTGGGCGGTGTTTCCGGCTCGCGGCCGTGGCCCGCCGCCCACGCTCGCTCGGAGATCGGCCCCCAACGAGCGATGTACTGCGACTCACTCGGCCGGTCCCCGGCGAAGAGCCGAAACAGCCCCTCCAATGCCAGCTTCGCCCTCGCGGCGGCAACGGCGTCGCCGGGCGGCGAGCCGA
>NZ_AIAB01000553.1 GCF_000255705.1 Zavarzinella formosa DSM 19928 | reverse complement strand
TGACGGCCGTCGGCACAGCCGGCAAAGCGAGCGTGGCGGCCGTGACTCCGGTGGCCATCAAGACGGTCGCGTTGATTAACAACGATCTCTGCATTGGCGGCGCGACCGGGGCTGATGCGATCACCGTCACACCGACCGGCGACATCAGCGGCCGCACCCTCTCGGTCACGATCAACAATGTTCTGCAACCCGGCGGGCCGTTCATTCCGACGGGCCACATCCTCATTTACAGTCAGGCCGGCGCCGACACGGTCAAACTGGTGGCCGCCACGATCAACGGCCAGACAGTGGACGTGGCTGTCCCGGCGGTCATCTTCGGCGGCACCGGCAACAAGAACTTCTCGGCGGCCGGCAGCAGCGCGAACAACGTGCTGATCGGCGGAACCGGGGCCGATCAACTCACCGGGGGAACCGGCCGCGACATCCTCATCGGCGGCGCCGGTGCCGATATCCTGCATGCCGGCAGCGGCGACAGCCTGCTCATCAGCGGCAAGACCGCCTACGACACCAGCCTCGCCGCCTGGCTCGCCCTCTCGGCCGAATGGAGCCAAAATCTCCCCTACCAAGAACGGGTTCAAGACCTGTACGGCACCCACACCGGCGGCTTGAATGGCGCCTTCCTGCTGAACAGCCAAACGATCTTCCGCGACACGGTCCCCAACCAGATCTTCGGCGGCCCCGGCAATGACTGGTTCTGGGCCGTGCGCACCACGACACTGGCCGACAAACTGACGGGTTACGCCAGCGGCGAAGTCGAGACGTTTGAATGATGACTGATTTGGTGGGCCATGAAGTCATGCGCGCTCACAAGAACGAACCTGCTTGCCGTTCATTCTTGGCGAGCCGAACGCCGTCAGACGTCGGGTAACGACTTTTGCCCGCCAGAAGCGTTCACCACGGGTCATGGTCTGGCCGGGAAAAAGGGAAGCGGTTCGCCCGCCGGAAGCCACCCGGCCGCTCACACTGCTCGGCTCGCCAATACCAAAACCAACCTTTGAAAACCCAAAAAGCGCAACATCAAAAC
>NZ_AIAB01000552.1 GCF_000255705.1 Zavarzinella formosa DSM 19928 | reverse complement strand
CGCCGTGCTGGCCGGGGAAGTGTGGATGACCAGAAGGATCGCCGGGCAATGAGGCAAAGCGTTGTGGGTAATGTTGGTCGATGCGAAATCAAACAGCAACATTTGCAAACGATCCCAAGAGCCCCACTGCGTGAGCGGTGGGGGTGGCCGTCACACTCTGGAAGCCACCCCCACCGCTCACGCAGTGGGGCTCTTAAATTTCTCACACAAGGCGCTTGTTGACTTGCGTGTCAATGAATGGTGATAACCAGTCCCGGCGTTTCTTCTCGCATGAATCTTTCTGTCTGAAAAGCCATCCAAGCCTATCGTTCCGGTTTCCCCGCTGATCCGTTCGAGGGTGCAAGCCATGCGACAATACACCAGCGATATCGCCTTTACCCCAGCCGTGAAACAAATCCAGACGGCCAAAGGCTCCCGAGCCAGTTACGCCCGAGCCGAAAAGAACCGGGGTTGGGCGACCGAAATCACGCCGGATTTGGCCGGTTTTTTGGCCGAACTGGACATGTTCTATCTCGGCACCGCCAATGCCGAGGGCCAGCCCTACATCCAATACCGGGGCGGTTCGCCGGGGTTCCTCAAGGTGTTGGACGACCACACGCTCGGCTTCGCCGACTTTGGCGGCAACCGCCAGTACATCACCTTGGGCAATCTCTCGGAGAATCCCAAGGCGTTCATTTTCCTGATGGACTATGCAAACTCCAACCGGGTCAAGCTGTGGGGCACGGCCAAAGTCGTCGAGGACGACCCCGCCCTATTAGAACGGTTACGCGACCCCGAATATCCCGGAAAAGTCGAACGGGCCATCGTGTTCACCATCGAGGCTTGGGACATCAACTGTCAGCAACACATCCACAAACGATTTTCTCAACGACAGATCGCCCCGGTCATCGCGAATTTGAAGGCCAAGATCGCCGATTTGGAGGAACAACTTCGGGAGGCGAAGGCGTAGCCATAATTGATCTCAAGAGCCCCACTGCGTCAGTTCAAGAGCCCCACTGCGTCAGTTCAAGAGCCCCACTGCGTGAGCGGCAGTCGTGTGAAGATCTTTCAAG
>NZ_AIAB01000551.1 GCF_000255705.1 Zavarzinella formosa DSM 19928 | reverse complement strand
GGAAGTGGCCTCCAACCGGCGCTACTTCGACGAAGCCGGGGTGGTGCGTTACAACCGGATGAGCGCGAGCCGCGATGCGAAAATCCGGGCGGGCGAACTCGGAACCATTGACCCGATGCTGAAGACTCTCAGCCTGTGGGACGGCGACACGCCCGTGGTGGCCTTCAGTTCCTACGCCACCCATCCGATGAGCTTTTACGGCAAGGGGGGAACGACGGCCGATTTCGTGGGCATGGCCCGCAAGATGCGGCAAAGTGAAGACCCGAAGACCCTGCAAATCTACATCTCCGGATGCAGCGGCAACGTGACCGCCGGGAAATTCAACGACGGCTCCCCCGACAACCGCCCCGTGCTGGCGAAACGCATCCATGCCGCCATGAAGGCCGCGTGGGAGAACACGAAACGCGAACCCATCAATAAATGCGAATTCAAGAATGTGCCGATGAAACTGGAAGCCCGAGGCGGGGCGGCCTTCTCGGAGGCTGAGTTGAAAAAGCAAATCGCCGAGAATCCCCGTCCCTTCGGCCAATGCCTCGCCGCCCTCGGTCTGAGCTGGCTCAAACGTGTAAACACCGGCCAGCCGGTCGATGTGTGCTGTTTGGATTTTGGCCCGGCGGCCTATCTGCTGATGCCGGCCGAATCGTATGTCGAGTATCAATTGATGGCGCAGGCCATCCGGCCCAAAGACTTCGTGATGGTCGCCGGCTACGGCGAAAGCGGCCCCGGCTATATCCCCATTGAACGGGCTTGGAAGGAAAACGACGGCAACCTGACTGACTGGTGCTGGGTCAACCCCGGCAGCGAAGCATTGATGAAAGCGGCGATGGAAAAGGCATTGGGGAAGTGAGAAGGGAAAGACACTAACCACAAAGACGCAAAGATTACACAAAGTTTCACAAAGAAAATCAAAAGCGAGATTGAACAGAAGCAAAGAGAAATCAGGAAGAAGGCCAAGCAAGAAAGCAAATTCGCAATTCGGATTTCACTTTGTGTCTTCTGGTTTTCACTTTGCTTGTCGTTTTGATTTCATTCTTTTCTTTGTGAAACTTTGTGTGATCTTTGCGTCTTTGTGGTTAGTG
>NZ_AIAB01000550.1 GCF_000255705.1 Zavarzinella formosa DSM 19928 | reverse complement strand
GCAGGCGGCCCTCCGGGCGGCCCCGGTCCGGGGGCCGGCAAGGGCCTCGGCGGCGGGGTCTTCGGGACTGTGCGACTCGTCAACACCGTCGTCGCGAACAACACCGCCGCGGACGACATCACGCCGGTCAGCGTCAACTTCACGGCCGTCACCGGCCAAGCCTACCGTGGTCCTTTGGCAGCCTTCAATGTTTCCGGAAGTCCGTATCTTGCCACCGCCTATACCGCCACCATCACATGGGGCGACGGCCACACGACGACGGCGTCCGGCGCGGACGGCACGATCGTCAAAGCCGGCTCGGATCAGTTTAACATCTTGGGCGTGAACACGTATTCCACCGCGGGGACTTACCCTGTCACCGTGGTGGTCACGGACCAAGGAGGATCTTCGACAGAGATCGATAGCCAAGCCCTGGTGACCGACGCGATGTAAAGACACCGTGTCAAGACGCCACCCAACGGAGCGCTCAAGGACGCACGGTTGGTTTGACTGGTTGTGGCCGGTCGCTCAGCGACCGGCGTTCGAGGGGCAAAGGTCGCGCTCATGGCCTGCCCCCGAAAGTCGGCCCGGCCCGGCCATGTGATCAACCGGGAAACTCAAGTGGTTCATCGCACCTAAACTGAGGCTGTTCTCATGGGCATTTTGACTTGGCAGGCGGATTGATCCGCCAATGATTCCCCTTTCAGATGCAATGAACCACCAACCTGGCCGATGTTGTTTGGCGGCCCAAGCCTTCGATCATGGGAGCGACGCCACGGCATCGGCTGACCGCTTGGGTGGCAGCCAAGCGGTCTCGTGACAGACATTCAACCGTTGGTTGGGAAGTCCGTTCGGTTTCTGCGCCTCCCTCGCAAAATGTTCTTCTCACAAGTCCTTGAGAATTCAGCAGTTTTGGCGACGCTTCTGTTCGCAGATCTTTTCGGAAAATTGTGAGTGAAGTTTGTTTTCAACAATCCACATTTGTTGAAAATATGATTAAAAATCGACCGAACAGCCAGTTTTAGTGCCCAATCCTGTACCCGTCCGAACTGGCGATCAAAGATGATTAGCGATGGAAATGCCTTAAAAAACAGCGCTTTTACAATCGAGCTGACAGGATTTGAACCTGCGACCTCTTGGTCCCGAA
>NZ_AIAB01000549.1 GCF_000255705.1 Zavarzinella formosa DSM 19928 | reverse complement strand
TATACCACACGCGGTGATGAATGAGGTCTTGCGGAATTCGACAGCGTCCGGTATTCGAGTGTTCATCTTCAACACCCGGAATGGAGTCCGGCATGTCTGCTCGAACGACGCTTGTTTTCAGCGACGACGTCCTGGCCGAGTTGTCACGGGAACGCTACGACCACCCCGATCCACATGTGCAGCGCCGGATGGAAGTGCTTTGGCTGATTGGCCACGGCGAAACACAGGTCCGAGCAGGCGAGTTGGCGGGCGTGTCGAAAGCGACGGTTGCCCGGCACATTGCCTTGTTTCGCCGGGAGGGTCCGGACGGTCTTCGCCGACTTGGCTGGCACAAGCCGGAAAGTGAACTGGAGCGGCATCGGACCACACTGGAAAACGAGTTTCGCGAACGCCCGCCGCACACGGTTGCGGAAGCCGCCGACCGGATCAGGGAACTGACAGGCCTGCGGCGTGGCGAAACCCAAGTGCGGAAGTTTCTCAAAAAAACTCGGCTTGAAACACCGTCGCGTGGCGGCGGTCCCTTTGCCGCCGAAAAAGACGGTCGCGGAGCACGTGGAAACGCAGGCCGTTTTCCGGCGTGAACAATTGGAGCCGGCTCTGGCGGAGGCCGCGGCCGGCCGGCGTGACGTGTATTTCGTGGACGCGGCGCATTTCGTGCGCGGGGCGTTTTTGTGCTGCGTCTGGTGCGCGGCCCGGTTGTTCATTCGCGGCGCCTCGGGCCGGCAGCGGCACAATGTCCTCGGCGCCTGGAACGCCATCACCCGCCAACCAATCCGCATCTCCAACACTACCCGCGTGTCTTCGGACACGATGACGGAACTGCTCGCCAAGATCGCCGCCGGAATGACGAGACCGGTGACGCTGGTATTGGATAACGCCCGCTATCAACATTGCCGTCAGGTGAAGGAGGAAGCGGCCCGGCACGGAATCCAACTCCTGTTCCTGCCCTCGTATTCGCCGAATCTCAACCTGATTGAGCGAGTATGGAAATTCACCAAATCAAAGGCGTTGCGAGGCCGGCATCACAAAGACTTTCAAGTCTTTCAACAAGCGATTGACGATTGCCTCGATCGAACCGCCACTGATCACGCTGACAAGATGAAGTCCCTGATGACGCTCAGTTTTCAATCCTTCGACGAAGCCTCATTTCTCGCCGCGTGAGGTATAAAT
>NZ_AIAB01000548.1 GCF_000255705.1 Zavarzinella formosa DSM 19928 | reverse complement strand
GTTCTTCTTCATGGCATGTTGCCATTTAAATAAACATCTCCAGCAAAAAAGGCTTCAAGCGCTTCTTTGGCAGCGTCGATGGTGGTAAATGACCCAAGCCTCCAAGACTTGTAAGTTGCGCGCCAAGGACTGCGTGGATTGCATGAATTATGGGTGATATACCTTGTGTTGCTTTGCCCAATCGACCTATTTGACGGCTGAGGTATAATCTCTGCCTCATTCGGAATGATGTTTAACCTGGCAAAATCGCCAAAATATCTCTTCGCGGCCATGTTGTATGCGACCGCAGCCTCTAGCTCGGTTGCAAAATTACCCAAACGGATGGATTGTTTCAGTACAGTGATGTAAGAGGCCCAGGATGAGCTGTCAGATCGCCAAGAAACACCCTTGAATATTGAAGTTCCATTTTTGCGATTCTGCGAATTTTGCAAGTTCTGAGTCATCGTGCAGACCCTTAAGTTGCATGAGCGGTTGTCCAGCGTGTCCCCATTGATGTGATCAACATACAGCCCCTTGGCGGCTCCGGTGATCACTCTATGCATGCGGATTGTTGATGGCTTCGCCCCGCCCGCTCTGCTTCCGTTTCGCCCTGCGTAAGGTGCATGATTTTTTACACCGACGTTATACCAGCGATATTTAGACAATTCATCATACCAAGAGGCGTCGACGACTGTCGCTAAGCCATTTCCGATCTGAATCGTTTTCGTTTCTTGTGACATCTAAACCTCCGTTCAATAATTATCCTTCGTTCTTCCTTAAACACCAGCACGGAGAGCCCCGGTGACGGCCAAAGAGAGCCTACCCCAGGCGAACCCGGTGTAAGGCTCTGGTCGGCGGGGACACCATCACGGCTTCACCCCGGCTTAGACCAGCCCTCCTCACGGAACCATCGCGTGAGAGCCAAGGAGCTTTTACCCATGTTCGGGCCGGACGGAGACTCCTTCCTTGCGTGAGCCATTCTCCCTGCCGCTGAGTCCGAACCCCACAGTCGCGGCCTTTACAACCAACGCGCTGCGGTCGACCCAACCACGCTGGAGGACATTCATTTGCCGGTGGTAGGAAATTGGTTGACCGAAGGAGCCAGATGTGGCAGAAACATGGCCAGTTACTTGAGCGTGCCCGGCAAAGAGACGCTTGAGTCAGCCCGGTGTGGAGATGATCCCGCCGGGCATTTCTT
>NZ_JH636467.1:723-1218 GCF_000255705.1 Zavarzinella formosa DSM 19928 | reverse complement strand
TTTTGAAGTTGCGCTTTTTATCCGGCGGTGCGAAACTCGGCCGGGATGGCCTGCCGGAGTTTTCGTCGCAAACGCCGGATTCCGCCGGGTGTTTGCATGGCGCGGGCCAGGTATTCCAAGTCGGCCTGTTCGCTGTGGCGGCGGACCGCCAGGCAGAGGCCGTGGGTTCGCTGGTGTCGCCAGCGCTCTTTCTGCTTCGTCGTCAGGCCGGACTTGGCCAGTTGCCTCGCCCGATGCCACTCCAGCCACAGGAACGTCACCAGGACCAGCTCCAGCCATCCCTCCGTCGCCTCGAACCGGCGCAGGCGGCATTGGGCGAAGCCCAATGTGCTTTTCAACTCCTTGAAGAACAGTTCGATCTGCCAGCGCAAATCATAAAGTTCGACCAGTTCGGCCGTCCGGAAATCCGTGCGGTTGGACATCAGGATTTTCTGGATCTCGGGCCGTTTCCCGGCGACGGGTTGTTCCCGTGTCGAAAACACCAGGAGTGTCTTC
>NZ_JH636467.1:0-682 GCF_000255705.1 Zavarzinella formosa DSM 19928 | reverse complement strand
CCCGGCCCGCCGACCGGCGCCGCATCGCGGCATACGGCCCGTCGTTCGGATCAAGCCGGATGGCCCGGAACGGCCCGGCCGTCAATTCCTCCGCCAGCAACCGAACTTTCGGACGCGGCTTCGGACCGGCCAGGACCCGTTCCGGGTTCATCGGCACGATCCACGAATACTTCCGCCGATTACACGCCTCGCGAATCACCACGGCGTCGAAGGCGGTGTCGCCCAGGACCACCACGTCGGCCCCGTCCGGCAACGGCAGTTCCCGGATCAACTCCGCCGCCAGTTCCGTCTGTTTGAGATACTTCGTCCGACGGGCCTCGCAATACTCCTTCGTGCGGTAACAACGACGGAACGGATAACGGGTTCCCCGCGGCGTCAGCAGCAGACCCATCACAAAGCAATGACAGCGTTTGCGGGTGTGTTTGTATTTGTTGTGACGGATGCCTTTGCGCGGACGGCGTTGCCGGTTCCCCGTGGAATAGGTGTTCTCCGTCTTGTCTCCCTGCCGGCTGCACAGCGTCTGGTCGATGATGAACACGAACCGGCCCCCCGACGGCTCCAACGCCAGCATCCGGTCCCGCACCAGGGCCAGCGGCGGCCGTTGGCGAAGGGCCTTGCGGCCGAGGAACCGGCTGATCTGGGCGCGATGACGCGGCTCCGAGGCCACCGACCCCGAGGCCTG
>NZ_AIAB01000545.1 GCF_000255705.1 Zavarzinella formosa DSM 19928 | reverse complement strand
CAGGGCTACTCAGAGGTTGATCTTGGGTCAGTGAGGAAGTCCAGTGCACGTCTCGGGTCGGCGGCGAACTCGCGGGTGGCGGCGGCCATGCTCGGCGTGTCCATCCCGCGCAGCACATGAACGGCCACGTTTCGCAGCGAGGCCAGCACCCGCGGGGCAGCTCCGCGCCGCACGCGACACCGGTCCTCCCCCAAGGTTTCGTCTCGCGTATAGTGCAAACCGTTTTCAATTCCCCAATGCGCCCGCGTCAGGGCCAGCAATCGGTCCGCGTCGGCATGCTCGCGCGTCAGGCTGGTGAGGCCGTACACCACTTCGACGGTCGTCTCGCCCTTCGCCCGCCGTTCCCGAACCAGCCGGAACACCTGGCCCACCCGAGGCCAGTCCAGGTATTGGTTCAGCCACGTCGTCGCCGTCAGCGTCCGCCGTTCGTGCCGCCCGTGCCCCTTGTCGCGCGAGGCGGCCGTTTGGGCGTCGTCATGCCACCGCTCTTGTTGGAAGGGGGGAAAAGCCGCCGGACTCGGCGGCGGCGAACACGGCGGCGATATCGGCTTGCAACGTCTCCTGGTTGTCCTTGGCATACAAGACATAATCCCCTTGCCGTCCCAGCACTTCGGACGCCACGTCCCGGTGCGTGAACATGGCGTCGGCCGTCACCACGGCCCCGCCCAGCGGCGGCAGGACGCCGAGCAGACGCAACGCCGTCTTGTGTTCGTTCGTGGTCGCCTCGACCCGCAACTGGCCGAGCACGGCCGCCGCCTGCGGGGCGTAGGCGGCCAGCAAGTGAACGCCGGGCGTCTCCCCGTCGCGGGATCCGCGCAGAACTTTGCCGTCAATGGCCACATGGTCCCATCCGGCCGCGTGCCGCCCGGCCAGCCACGCCCCGATGATCCGGTCCAGGTGGTCGGCGTCCAGATCACGCAGCAGCAACGACAGGGTGTTGGCCGCAGGCATCTTCTTGCTCGGGAACCCGAGAGGGTGGCCGAGTCGCGGGCCGCGCAGACGGCCGAAGTGGGCAATGGCGGCCAGACTGGTGTGCCCGGCGAGAATGGCGACCAGGCACAGTCCCAGAACGGACGCCAGCGGATACTGCAACCCGCGCGGGTCACGCGGGTCTTTGAGTTCTCGCAACAAATCGATCAGCGACGCGGCCATGACGGATCTCCAAAAGGAAATCCTCCATAACCAATTTCGCCATCCTGCCCAAGATCAACCGCTGAGTAGCCCTG
>NZ_AIAB01000544.1 GCF_000255705.1 Zavarzinella formosa DSM 19928 | reverse complement strand
GTCATGGAAGAACTCCCGAAGCCGCGGTTGCGTCAGGCGGACCGGACGGTGGTGTTGTCGGCGATGGTTCTGGACGATCTGATCGGTCCGGATCACCCGGCGCGGGCGGTGTGGGATTATGTGTCGGCCCTTGACCTGACCCCGTTGCTGTCCGTGATCCGGGCCGTCGAGGGTGTTCCGGGCCGCAACGCCACCGATCCGCGAATCCTTCTGGCGCTGTGGATGTGGGCGACCAGCGACGGGATCGGGACCGCCCGGGCGGTCGACGAGTTGTGCCGGACTCACAACGCCTATCGCTGGCTGGCGGGCGGGGTGACCCTGAATTATCACACGCTGGCGAGTTTTCGCTCCGGCCGGGAGGCGGTTCTGGACGGATTTCTGGTGTCGCACGTGTCGGCGTTGCTTCACCAGGGGTTGATCGACCTGTCGTGCGTGGCCCAGGACGGGATGCGGACACGGGCGGGCGCCGGGACGGGTTCGTTCCGGCGGGCGGTGTCCATCGACGAATGCCAGCGACTGGTGCGGGAGCAAATCGAGGAATTGAAACGCCAGAAGGACGAGCCGCCCGACGCCGTGTCGCGTCGTCAGCAGGCGGCGAAGGAACGTCACGCCCGCGAACGACTGGAGCGTCTGAAAGCGGCCCGCCAGGCGGCGGAGGAACCGGGGGCCAGGCAGGCGGAACGGGTCCGTCTTCATCCGAAGGAGGCGGAGCAGCGCGGCACGAAGGGAAAGCCGGGCCGGGGTTCGACGACCGACCCGGAGGCCCGCCGGATGAAGATGGCCGACGGGGGAACACGACCGGCGTTCAACGTGCAACGCGCCACCACAACGGAGACGGGGATCATCGTCGGGGTGTCGGTGACCAGCCAAGGCTCGGACAACGGCCTGCTCGGGGCATGCTGAACCAGATCGAGGCGTCGTATGGCCGGACTCCGGACCGGGCGCTGGTCGACGGCGGTTACGGGAGCAAGGCGGACGTGGAGTCGGCCCGTCGCCGGGGGATCGAGGTGTTCACGCCGTTGAAGAACGAAGAGAAAGAGCGGGAGGCGGGCAAGAATCCATACGAGCCGAAGGCCGGCGACGGGCCGGGGATGAGGGAGTTGCGCGCGAGGATGGGAACGGCGTCGGCGAAGGAAGTTGTACAAGAAGCGGGCGTCGACGGCGGAGTGGGTGAACGCGGGGATGCGTCATCGCGGACTGACCCGGTTCACGGTGCGCGGACGGGCGAAGGCGCGAGCCGTGGTGTTGTGGCAGGCGTTGGTCCACAA
>NZ_AIAB01000543.1 GCF_000255705.1 Zavarzinella formosa DSM 19928 | reverse complement strand
AAGTATTCACTGCCGACGAACTAGCATAATGCCCCAATGACCAATCATGAACTATATCGGCTCAAGAGAAATCATACTCGATCCAGTTCGGTCATTGGTCATTCCGAGTTCCGGGTTCCGGGTTCCGAGTCGGATGCTAATTCCTGAAAAAACTTTCCACTCGTGTCGTCATCCTCCCAATGACACCCGCGTTGCTTGGTGAACTGCTCGGTCGGCTGGGGCCGACACTCACGCTCTTCGCCCGGCAATATACGCTGGCGGCGGAGGACGCGGTTCAGGATGCGTTCGTGCGGCTGGCCGGTCAACGAGCGGCGCCGGACAATCCGGAGGCGTGGTTGTTTCGCACGGTGCGGAACCGGGCCTTGGATCTTCGCAAGACGGAAGCCCGGCGCAAACGCCGGGAGGCAGACCATCGACCGGCCGCGTGGTTCGTGGAGTCATCGGTTGATGGCTTGGATGCCTCGGTCGCCGTTGTGGCGTTGCAACGGTTGCCGGAAACCGAGCGGGATGTCATCATCGCCCGGCTTTGGGGCGGGCTGACGCTGGCCGAAATCGCGGCGGCGTTTGATTGTTCCACGGCGACGGCCCATCGCCGATACGAGGCGGGTCTTGCCCGGCTTCGCCAACTGTTGGGGGAAGCATGTCCGAATCCGTAGACCCAATCACGAAACTTGTTCGCCTCACTCCCGGCCGGGGCGGGCTGGATCGCGATGCCGTGATGTTCGCCGCCGGCCGAGGATCGGTTCGGCCGTCACGCCTCTGGCCCGCCATCGCCGGATTGTTGGCAATCTCCCAAGTCGTGACGCTTTGCCTCTTGTGGCCAAAATCGCCGGAACCCGTGTTGCCGCCGCCCGTGACGCCCGTCATGATTGCCCTGCCGCCGGAAGAAGCGCCGCCCGTGTCGCCGACGCCGGGGTCGATCTTGTGGTATCGCACCGACGGCAACCGCCCGGTTTCATCGCCCGTCGCCGGCCATGTCCTTGCCTCGAACGGCCCCCCGATGCGGGCCGGCTCCCATCAGTGGGACTGACTGAAAACTGAGGATTCTTCAAAAGCAGGATCTGTTAAATCTTTCTGACAGATCCAAGCGACTTGTTTTCGCCCCAAGGGGGCGCTCGAAAATAGCCAGGGGCGGCCTCCGCCCCTGGAATCTCACCGTGGAATGGTTTCTGCCCCAACGGGGCAGCACTTGCTGGTTGTGCCACCCCGTTGGGGTGGACTGTTTTTAGTCGTCTATTGTCCAGGGGCGGAAGCCGCCCCTGGCTATTTTCGAGCGCCCCCTTGGGGCGAAAACCGATC
>NZ_AIAB01000542.1 GCF_000255705.1 Zavarzinella formosa DSM 19928 | reverse complement strand
CCGGCCACAGGCTGCGCCGACCCGGGGCGGGCGGGCCCGGCGGGGGGCTGTCGCCTTGGCGTTTCAGGGCGCGCAACATCACGTCCTGTAGCGCCGACGTCGCGTTCACACCAGGGCCGAACTTTTGTCGCAACTGGCAAAGGTAGGGTCGCGCCTCGCGTTCGAATTCGCACGGGTCGGGCGGCAGGTCGAACGGCAGCGGCCGGCCGGGGGTTTCGAGTGGTTCTGACACGGGAATTACTCCTGACGGCGGCCGAACCGTTCGGGTCGCCTCACCATGCTAACGCACGCCGGTCAATTTGGTAACAACTCCGCGCTGATTTTCTTCATTGAGTTGCCGCTGTCGAGCGGCGAGTTCGAGAAGAGTATATTCGCGCGGCGGCGCAACAAAAAATTATTGGCTCTTGGAAAGGCGGGCGTGGCAAATTTTTCGGGCTTTGCCGAACCCTCTCAAGGCCGGCGCGTTTTTGTCTTGATCCTGGAGGGATCGCAGACATTAGCCCTGGGTCGCCGGTTTCGGCGCCCAAGCAAACAATCGTCCTGCGATTCCATCAGGGCGTCCGACACTGCGGCCCGCCCCAACGCACGCTCAGATTCTGATGTGGGGCTGCCACCCGCACAGGTGAACCAGGACGATCTTGCCGCCTTTGTCAAGGTGGTTTTGTTCGTCTTGCGTCAGGCTCACCGTGTGCGTGATGCTGTGCTTGGGCTTGCCCGTCATGGGATCCCGCGACGCCACCGAAAACTCAATCTGTCCGGTGGCCCGGAGAAGTTTCCACGTGATGTTCGCGACGTCGACCACCGTCGACACGTGCTTGTTCACCTGCTTGGTTTTCGGGGGCGGGGGCTGCTGGGGAGTCGTACCCATTTCATTGCTCCTGTCGCCGGGGGTTTGTCAATTCGGCGTGGGCCGGCGAACACCCCACGCAGATGATGAGACGGACAGACCGCTGCTGTCCGGGTTGGCCGGGCCGTGACAATTTTGACCGAGCCGCGACAATTCGGCCTTGCAACCCGCCCGCCCAAGCCGTTGGCCTGCCTGCGACGCGTGACCGCCACGCGTCAGGAGCCGCCCGCGACTTCGGCGAGGTATTGTTGAGCCTCCATAAATACGCGGAGCAGGGGGGACGGGTTACACCCTAATTTCCCGGCCGCATTTCCGACCCGGCCCGGGCAGTCGGCGGTGAACCCGGCGAACCCGGCCGCGCCCGCCAGCGTCATGTTGTCGCGGGAGTCATCGCGGAGGTCGAGTTGCCGAAGGGTTAGCGCGACTTGCGCGGTGTACGGGTGGCCGGTCCCGAACTCGAGGCGGCCGGCCCCC
>NZ_AIAB01000541.1 GCF_000255705.1 Zavarzinella formosa DSM 19928 | reverse complement strand
GGAGTTAAAAGCCCTGTGGAAGTGGTTTGGTGTTCCAGTCGATCTTTGACAACCTGAAGATTAATGAGACCTTTTCGTGAGGTGGGTAAGATGATTGCCGCTTGGGCAATCGACTCACTTCAGACGAAACCGGTTGCTCGGAAAACCGGGTGGCCGGACGCGATGAATTTGAGTTTGATTCTTGAGCGGCCCAAACTGCTTCTTGTTAAATACCGGGTCGCAAGACCTGTTTATGAAACACACTGTGAAGGGTTTGATCCTGGCTCAGAACGAACGTTGGCGGCATGGATTAGGCATGCAAGTCGAACGAATGCCAGTAGCAATACTGGCGGAAGTGGCGAAAGGGGCAGTAATGCATGGGTACCTACCCGGTGGTTGAGGATAGCCGTCCTAACGGACGGGTAATACTCGATGACATCGCAAGATCAAAGCTCCGGCGCCGTCGGAGGGGCCCATGTCGGATTAGCTAGTTGGGGGGGTAACGGCCCACCAAGGCAAAGATCTGTAGCGGGTGTGAGAGCACGACCCGCGCCACTGGCACTGAGACACTGGCCAGACACCTACGGGTGGCTGCAGTCGAGGATCTTCGTCAATGGGCGAAAGCCTGAACGAGCGATGCCGCGTGTGCGATGAAGGCCTTCGGGTTGTAAAGCACAAAAGAGATGAGAAAGGGCAACTTGATCGAATCTCAGTAAGCTCGGGCTAAGTTCGTGCCAGCAGCCGCGGTAAGACGAACCGAGCGAACGTTGTTCGGAATCACTGGGCTTAAAGGGCGCGTAGGCGGGCGGCTAAGTCTGTGGTGAAATCCTCCAGCTCAACTGGAGAACTGCCATGGATACTGGTCGTCTCGAGGAAGGTAGGGGTATGCGGAACTATCGGTGGAGCGGTGAAATGCGTTGATATCGATAGGAACTCCGGTGGCGAAGGCGGCATACTGGACCTTTTCTGACGCTGAGGCGCGAAAGCCAGGGGAGCAAACGGGATTAGATACCCCGGTAGTCCTGGCCCTAAACGATGGGTACTAGCTAGTAGGGTTCACATGGCTTTACTGGCGAAGCAAAAGTGCTAAGTACCCCGCCTGGGGAGTATGGTCGCAAGGCTGAAACTCAAAGGAATTGACGGGGGCTCACACAAGCGGTGGAGCATGTGGCTTAATTCGAGGCTACGCGAAGAACCTTATCCTAGACTTGACATGTGCGATAGCGTTGAGCGGTACGTCTCCGAAAGGAAGGCCGATTCCCAGCAATGGGAGGACTCAACACAGGTGCTGCATGGCTGTCGTCAGCTCGTGTCGTGAGATGTCGGGTTAAGTCCCATAACGAGCGAAACCCTTACCT
>NZ_AIAB01000540.1 GCF_000255705.1 Zavarzinella formosa DSM 19928 | reverse complement strand
TATGTCGGACAGTTTGTTGCAGCGGAGCGTGACGACGTCGGTGGCGCGGAATCTGGCGAACACGTCGAAGACGACGCCGAAGATGATGTCGATCACCCCGCGTTGGGTGCTCAGTTTGCTGCCGTGGGTCCAGGTCGAGGGGGGGACGTATCGCGTCAACCGCACCAAGATCGAACTCAAGAAGGCCGAACGCATCGGAATTGACGTGATCGCGGGGCAGGCCGTTTTCGCCCCCGAGGCCCTGCGGGCGGTGCCGTTGTTCTCCCGCCTGCCGGACGCCATCATCGGCCAGATGGCCTCCCGGTTCAAGACCGAGGAGGTGTCGCTGGGCAACCGGCTGATCGTCGAGGGGGAGGACCAGAGCAAGTTTTTCATCATCGCCCACGGCCAGGTCGAGGTGCTCAGCAAGGGGGAGCACGGCAGCAACCTCCGCATCGCCCTGCTGACCGACGGCGAGTATTTCGGCGAGGCCGAGATCGTCTCCGACAAGCCCTCGGAGGTCACCGTCCGCACGACGACGCCGTGCGTGTTTCTCACCCTGTCCCGGCAGGACCTTGACGCCTTGAAGAAGGCAGTGCCCGGCTTCGAGGACGAGTTCCGCAAGGCGATCGGGGCCCACCAGGAACTGGCCTCGACCGTCAACCGCTACGGCGAGCGGAACATCGACCTCGTCTCCGGGTTCGCCGAGAACGTGGAGATTCCCGAGACGTTCGTCGATTACTCCGACCATCCCCGCGAGTATTCGCTGTCGGCCGTGCAGACGATGGTGCGCGTTCATACCCGTGTCTCGGACCTGTACAACGGGCCGTACAACCAGATCGAAGAGCAGATGCGCCTGACCATCGAGGGGATCAAGGAACGCCAGGAGTGGGACCTGATCAACAGCCCCAAGTTCGGGCTGCTGCACTCCGCCGACCCCGCCATGCGCATCAGCACGCGTTACGGAGCCCCGACCCCCGACGATCTGGACGAGTTGCTCTCGCTGGTGTGGAAGAAGCCGTCGTTCTTCCTCGCCCATCCCAAGGCCATCGCGGCCTTCGAGCGGGAATGCACCTGGCGCGGCGTGCCCCCCGTCACCACCAATTTGTTCGGAACGCCGGTCATCATGTGGCGGGGCGTCCCCATCGTCCCCTGCGACAAGCTGGACGTCAAGAGCCGGCGGCTCTCGAACCAGACCGGCACCACCAGCATTCTGTTGCTGCGGGTCGGCGAGGCCGATCAGGGGGTCGTCGGGTTGCATCAGGCCGGCATCCCCGGCGAGATCGCCCCGAGCCTGTCGGCCCGGTTGATGGGGCTCGACAACCTCGGCGTCGCCTCCTACCTCCTCACCCTCTACTTCTCCGC
>NZ_AIAB01000539.1 GCF_000255705.1 Zavarzinella formosa DSM 19928 | reverse complement strand
TCCCGCAACTAGCATAACGCCCCATTGGTCATTGGTCATTGGTCATTCCGAGTTGGCCATTCCGAGTTGGTTATTCCAGCCAGTCACTTCTTGCCCGCTGGCAACTCAATCGTCAGGTCGTTCGGGCCGCTGGCGATGGTCACGGTTTTCGGCAAATCCACCGGAATGGCGTTTTGCGTTTGAGCGGTCATCGCCGGGGTGTAAACAACTTTGTAGGTTCCCGCCGGGGCGCCGACGGCCTTCTTCATCGACAAGGCGTGGATGGTTTGCAGTTCAAAGCCCCCCTCGGCGTTCACCTCGGCGTTCACCAAAAGATCGTCGGACCCCGGCTTGGCCGGCTCGGCCCGGAATTGCACGATTCCGCCAGCCACAGGGGAGCCACCGCGCATCACCTTCCCCTTGGAAGGATTCAACGGGGGAAGATCTCCCTTGGGCTTGTTCTCGGAACAACCGGACAAGCCCAGTCCGCCGACGAACAGCGTCAAAGCGATCAGATGTCTCACCAGTTGCTCCCCAACACTGCGCCATCACGCGGGTCGTTGGCATTGGCCCAGGTCGTCGGGTCCATTGTGGCGCGGACGAAGCGGACGCTGCCGTCGCCGAGACCGACGTTGATGCCGCCGGTGTGCGCTCCTTGGGGGCGCTGATAGTCACAAGTCGAGATGTAGTTCGGTGCCACTTGAAACATCGGCGCCGCCGGATAGCCCACGGTGGTGCCGCCCTTGCCCGAGCCCAAGTTAAATCCTGGCCGCCATGATGTGTTGGAGTCGGCCCACAACGTGCCATTCGCAGTGGCAAGGTTGCCGGTGTTGCCGCAGGTGCCGTACATCTCGGCGAAGAAGACTGTGTTGCTCAGGCCGTCGGTGATGCTGGCGAACTTGTTGTTTCCTTGGGTGTTTCCGGCGGTCGGGTTGCCGAACACATAATGGTTGCCGCCGTAGCAACTGGCCGCCCAGGCGTTGGCCCCGCCGTTGGACGTGGTGCATTTGCCGGCCGTAATGGACGGGTCCGAGGGGCACAGGAACGCCGGGATCACCTTGTCGTACTGGCCTCCCGCGTAGCCGCTCACGTTCATGAGGGTGTAAACATTGTTCTGCTCCAGGGCGGGCAGAAGGAACGCCATGAGGGTGTAAACATGGTTGCCATAAGCCGGCGAGGCGGACACGGTCGTCGCGTCGGCGGCGCACATCGGCGGCAACGCGCCATAAGTGTCGTGGTTGTTGTGGACGGCCAGCGAAATCTGCTTGAGATTGTTGGAACACTTCATTCGATTCGCCGCTTCGCGAATCTTTTGGACGGCCGGCAGAAGCAGGCCGATCAGGATGGCGATGATCGCAATCACCACCAACAATTCAATGAG
>NZ_AIAB01000538.1 GCF_000255705.1 Zavarzinella formosa DSM 19928 | reverse complement strand
ATCCGGGAGGCCGCCAACCGGATGAAGTGTTCCAACAACCTCAAGCAGATCGGCCTCGCCCTCCACAATCACCATGACTCCCAAAGCACCTATCCGGCCGGCGGCATCGGCTGCGCCGGCGGCTACTACGGGTTCGCCTGGTGGATTCCCACGCTGCCTTATCTGGAACAGGATAACGTCTACTCAAAGCTCGACAAAACCGGCAGTTCCACGGGCACGTCCTACGCCTCGGTGGGCTGGATCTCCGAAAACGACGGCGCCTACAACCCGGTGAACCGGGCGGTGTTGAACAATTTCGTTCTCACAATGGGCAAATGCCCCTCCAGCCCGTTCCCGGCCCTCATCAGCCTGACGGCCAACACCAAAGTGTTCGTGGCCGATTACACCGGCATCAGCGGCAGTTCCACCCATTCCAGCGCCTTCACCAGCACCGGCGCCCCTTACGACGTGGGCATTGTCTCGTCCGGCGGTGTCATCATCCCGAAACGGGGCGTGGGCATCGCCGAGATCACGGACGGCACCTCCAACACGATGGTCGTGGGCGAGCAGTCCGACTATTGTTCGTCCGGGACCACCAAGGCCGACTGCCGCAGTTCGTGCAACACGGGGTTCCCGATGGGGATTGCGAATGGTTTTCCCAGCGGCGAGACGCGAATCTTCAACATGACCACCGTGCGTTATCCGATCAGCAAGGATTCCACCCTCGCCAATACCGGCGGCCAGTGCGGCGGCAACAGCCCGCTGCAATCGGCCCACTCGGGGGGCAACGTCAACGTTTTGCTGGCCGACGGATCGGTGCGGTCGGTGCGATCCTCCACCGATGTGCTGGTCCTGCGGCGCCTGGCGGATCGTGACGACGGCCAGGTGGTCGGAGACTATTGATGAAGAATTTCCTCAACGCAATGACTCTGGCGGCATGTCTCTGCGGACTGGCGTGCAATTCCGAACCGCCGCTCGGAAAGGCTGGCGGTCGGGTGACACACAAGGGCGAACCGGTGATCGAAGGAACCGTCACTTTTGCGGACGACCGCCAGGGATTGACTTATGTGGCCGACCTCGGGGCTGATGGCCGCTTCGAGTTTGAAGTCGCCCGCGGCCAGGGCCTTCCCGCAGGCGTTTACGGGGTGACCATCACCCCGCCCCGGCCCAACAAACCGGCCTTGGGATACGTGGCGCCGAACATGAACACCAAGACCGAGTATCCCAACATTCCCAAAAAGTACCGCGACCTGAAAACCAGCGGCCTGACCGCCACAGTGAAGTCGGGGGGAACTGATTCGTTTGTGTTTGAAATGGAGTGACGGGGCGGGAAACCCAAGAGACGACCAAGAGGCCGGCGGGGGCGTGAGAAATATCTTCTCACGCCCCCGCC
>NZ_AIAB01000537.1 GCF_000255705.1 Zavarzinella formosa DSM 19928 | reverse complement strand
GCTCCGCACAGCCAGGAGCGGCTCAGCCGCCACAGCCAGTGGCCGGCGTTCAACGCCAGGGCGAGCGACGCCGCCGGGATCAGCGGGGCGGGCGACACCGACGGATCGGCGAAGGATTTCGGATCCTCCTCATCGTCAGGCCGCTGCCGGGGACGATATGGCGAATACGGATCGTCCCAGTCGTCCGGGTCGTTGAAGCCGTCGTGGCCGCCGGGACCGGGCTTTTCCCACCGAGGGAGTTCCCGGCGGGCGATCAACACCTCCAGAATCTCGCGAACGGCCGCGGCGACGGCCCTGCCCACCTCGGTGGCGACGGCGGCCCGCAGTTGTTCTTTCAGGTCGGCGAGGGAGTCGGCTAGGGCGGCCAGTTTGCGGACGACGAGTGATTTCATGGCTCATCCCCCCGCACCGAGGTTGAGCTGGCGCAGGCTCGACCAGGCCGATTCGATGGCCTTGCGCTGGCGGCGATGGTTCTTCATCGCCGCCACCAGCCGGGACGAGCGGGCGAGGGCCTCGCCCAGCATCGCCCGCAGGGCCTCGGCCTCCGTAAGCGGATCAAAGGAATCGCCGTCGGCCGGGTCGGGGGCCGGATGGGGGTCGGGCGGTTTCATGGAAGAACTCCTTGGGGAACGGGCGAAAGGGGTGTCGGGGGAAACGGCGGCCGCCTCCGGTCGCGCGGGAGCGACAGCCGCCGGGGCGTCGTCGAGGGGATCGGGAGCGAGCAAGGCGAACAGGTAGTAATGCGGCCCCCGGGCCGCCACCACGCTCTCGCCGGATTTTCGGGCCGAGAACTCCCGGAAACCCAGGAGCAAGGCCCGGTGCAAATACCGCCGGTCCATCGTCCAAAGCGTTGCCGACCCGGCATGAGAGGAACCGGCCAGGCGAATGTCGACCGGCCGTCCCCCCTCGGCGGATCGGGCACGCACCCGGCATGGTTCCCCGGCCAGCAACGTGACGGGCGAATGATCGTCGCCGGCTCCGGGCCATTTGGGAAGGCTTGAGAGCAGCAGGGCCGCGTCGTCGTCGCCGATCCGCAGTTTCGTTCCCCCGGCATGGCGTTTGATCACGCCCGCCACGTCCGGGAACCGCGCCTCCTTCGCGTCGGCCAGCCACACCAGCCAGTCGCCGAGTCGGACGCACAATCCCTCCGGGGTGAGTCCGACTTGAACCGCGGGCTCGCCGGCCCATTCTTTCATTCCGAACAGGGGCACGGCCGGCACGTGCAGATCACCGGCCGCGGGAAGCCGGAAGCCCCCCATCACCAACGCCTGCCTCCCGTCGGTGCCGATGATCTGGCCGGCCTGGCCGCGGATCTGAAGGCGGGTCAGGTCATACCGGCCGTTCTCGCCGGCGGCGCACCGGCCCGCCTCGTGCAGGGCGTTCAACAACGAACGTTCGGCGGGCGCCCATTTTTCCGGGAGG
>NZ_AIAB01000536.1 GCF_000255705.1 Zavarzinella formosa DSM 19928 | reverse complement strand
GGGAGATGTCCAGAACCGGCCTAGCCTGAACGTGGACCGCCGCCGTGTTGCCGACGGCGCTGAACGCCGAGCCCGCCACGGCCGTCAGGACCGCCCGCTCGCCGGACTTCCCGGCCGACTGGTCCCACACATGGTAGCCCAGCGTCGCCACCCCGAAGAACCCGGCGTCCGGCAGGAACCGCACCTTCGTCGTCGGCGACAGCAGCAGGGCGCTCGTGTCCGACACCCCGGCAATGTCAACCCACTTGCCCGCCGACATCCACTGCCATTTTCCATTGGTGTCGTCCGCGGAACTCACCGCCAGCCCCAGGACGTTCTTCTTGTCCGGGTCGGTCGCCAGCAGGCCCAGCAGCGTCTTGACCATGTCCCCGGCCGGGCTGGCCGTGTCCTTCAGGATCGGGGTGAACAACGGGTTGCCCTGCAGGTCCACCGTCGGCGAGGTCTTGCCGACCGCCGCCGTGGCCCTCTCCGTTGCCGTGCTGTAGGCCGTCCCGAGCGTCGTGTCCCCGAACTGCGGGCTGTTCCGGTCGGTCGTGCCCGCGCCGGTCGTCGTGTCCCAGGCCTTGTAGGAGAGGGCCGGGCTGAAGCCCGTGAACGTCTTGAACGGCACGAACCGCACCCGGTTGCCCGGCAGGTCCGCCAGAAGCAGCGCCGTCGTGTTGCCGACGGTGGCCGGAACCGGGTTCCAGTTGCCGCCGCCATCGACGGAGAACTCCCAGCGGCCGGTGGTCGCGGAGGAGGGGGCTCCGGTGATGGCGACTCCCTTCACGGCCCCGGCGTCCACGTCGGTGACGTGGGCGGTGAGGACGCTGACCGGCGAGCCAAGCGGGCTGGTCGTCCCGGTCGCGATGATGTCCACGACCACGCCGGGGGCGGTGTCGATGACCGGCCGGTCGTTCACGGCCGTCACCGTGACCGTGAACGTCTTGACGATGGTGTTGACCCCGCCTCCGGTCGTGCCGCCGTCGTCGGTCACGGTCACGGTGATGACCGCCGTGCCGTTGGCGTCGGGGACCGGCGTGTATTTCAGGTCGCGGCTTGAGCCCGTCCCGGTGATCGTGACCGAGGCGATCAGGCCGGGGTTGCCGGAGACGGCCGTGACGGTGATCCCCTGGCCCGACTCGTTCGCCGGCAGGCCGGGGCTGATCCCCGTGATCGTGACCGTCTGCTCCCCGGCGTCCTCAAGAATGGCCGCCGGATCCGTGATGTCGTCCAGCGTCGGGGCGTCGTTGACCGGCGTGACGGTCACGTCAAACGAATCGGTGACAAACAGCCCCGCCTCGTCCGTGGCCCGCACGACCAGCGTCGCCACGCCGTTCTGGTTCGCCAGCGGCGTGATGGTCAGCACCGACCCGGCCCGCGTGACCGACACCACTCCCGGCGCCGAGTTCGAGTCGACCGAGAACACGAGATTGGCCGTCGCCGTCTCCG
>NZ_AIAB01000535.1 GCF_000255705.1 Zavarzinella formosa DSM 19928 | reverse complement strand
GCAGTCGTGTGAAGATCTTTGGAAATCGTAACGTCTGATGAGAGCGGGAGTTATTATTCGCGTTGAGGCGGTTTTGAGCAGGAGACGTGGATGGAAACCCAAGAGATGCCGTTTGAGGCGAGTGTTTTAATGCGTCTCCCGCTGGCGGAGGCGACGCTTCGGTTGATGCGGCATGTGCTCGATCCGGCCGAACTGGACCGGTTGTACGACGAGTTTCGGGGAGGGTGTTACCAACGTCAACTGACGTTTTCCCAAATGGTTCAACTCATCGCCGATTGCCTGCTCGGGCCGGCGGAAAGCGCCCGGGAGCGGCTGTTGGAGGCGGACGAACAGGACGAACTCCCGGCCACGACCCGGGCTTTTTACGACAAGCTGTCCCGGTCTCCCATTGAGGTATCCGCCCGGCTGGTCGGTCATTGCCACGAGCGGTTGCGGCCACTCGGGATGGCGTCGGCCACGAGCCTGCCCGGTTGTCTGGCGGGTCATCGGGTGACCCTGCTCGACGGCAAGGTGATCAAACATGTCCCGCGTCGGCTGCGGCCGTTGCGATGGTCCGAGCCCAACGCGATGAAGCTGCTCGGGGCCCGGGGGCTGGTGGCCGTCGACGCCGAAACCGGGCTGGCGGAATGCCTGTGCGGGCTGGCCGACGGCGAACGCCAAGAAGTGACGCTGGTCCCCAAACTGCTGGCGCAACTCTCGATCGACGGCCCCCGCCGGCTGTTCGTGGCGGACCGGGCGTTCGGGTTTCTGGAGTACGTCCGGCAGTTCGACGCCATCGGTGATTTCGTGGTGCGAATGAACCGCTCGGCGATATTTGAGAGGGATTTGGCCGTGGAATCACGGCGCGGGACCGACGCCGGCGGGCGATGTTGGGAAGAAGAAACGGGCTGGGTTTGCCGGGGTCCGCAACGACTCGAACGGATCCGGGTCCGCCGAATCACGATGCCGCTCGAGAAAAAAGACGTGTTGATTGTCATCACCAACCTGACGGACGCCGAGGTCTTCCCCGCCGCCGAGTTGCTGGACACTTACCGACGGCGATGGGGAATCGAGGGGGTGTTTCAGCAAATCACCGAGGTCTTTGATTTGAAGCGGCTGATCGGCTCGACTCCGGAGGCGACGCTGTTGCAAATGTCGCTGTGCCTGGTGGTTTACAATCTGATCCGGATGGTTCATCAATATGCGGCCGTCGCCAACGACAGGCCGCCGGAGAAGGTCTCGGGGGAGATGTTGTTCCGCGACGTGCGGTCCGAACTGACGACCGTGGCGAGGTTGCTCACCCCCGCCCATCTGGAACTCCTGCTGGTCCCTCTCGGGCCGGAGCAACTTCAGGCGTGGTTACTGAAGTTGCTTCAGGGAACGTGGCATCGCAAATGGACCAAGTCCGCCCGCCCCCGGCCCTCCGGTCCCCCGAAGCCAAAAACCAAGAAACTCCGGCAGGAAAAACCTCACGATTCTGTCTTCCGGGTCTTGCGGAGAACTCCTTGAAAGATCTTCACACGACTG
>NZ_AIAB01000534.1 GCF_000255705.1 Zavarzinella formosa DSM 19928 | reverse complement strand
GGAAGTCCGCGCTCCGCTGCGAAGACTCCGCGTCGCGGCTTCACGGAGACGCTGACTATTGCCATTATCCTCCGACACCGGAAGGTTGTCACTTCCCGCCCGGCTTTGCCGGTTCCTGAACAAGCCCCTCCGCCAGCCCGAGAAGGACGGCGGCCCGTGTCCGGGGGTCATCCAGCTTCGCCGACCATTCTCGCACGGCGGCCGGCTGGCCGGCGGCGGCTTGCGCCCTGGCGATGAGCGGCAGGACGTATGTCGGCCAGTATTCCGGGGCCTTCAAGCCGGTGGTGATTGTCTTTCGGGCGCCGTCGAAGTCGCCGGCCTTTGCTTGCAGGAGAGCGAGTTCCTCCCAGATGACGCCTTCGCATCGGAACTGTCTGGCCGACATGATCGCCCCGTCGAAGTCGCCGGCCAGCGCTTGGGAGCCGAGGATGTGGCACAAGTCGTCCGTTTTCTCCTTGTCGGCGACAAGCTCAATCGCCCTGGCGAAGCTGGCCTTTGATGCCTCCGCCCGGCCGGCGCGGGCCTGGGCCAGCGCGATGATGCGGAGCAGCCAGGCTTGCTCGCCTTTCAAGTCAAGTCCCTTGAGGAAGGCCAGCGCGGCCTCGTCTCTCCCGGCCCGAACCTCGGCGACGGCCATGTGCCCGCGCGCGAGCAAATCCAAGAACAGATCCGAATCCGGCGTCAGTTTGTTTTTTCGGTTGACGGCCAGATGGCGGGCCAGCGCTTTTTTGGCCTCCGCGAGATCGTCAACCTGACACAGGATTCGGACCGCGGCGACGCAGGCCGACCGTCGGCCGTGCTCTTCGGCGTCCGGGATCAGGGCGAGGGCTTGGAGGGCGGATTGCCTGGCTCCGGCCTTGTCCTTCGAGAGCAACTGGAGATCCGCGATCCCGTCCCCCGGCGCAGTGATGTCTTGCGAGTACCGCTCCTTCGGTTCGCCGACGAGGGCGGAGATTTTTAGGAGGTTGATTGAAAGCGTCGTCACCCCCCGCAGAGCCCGCTTGGTTTCCCCCGCCTTGAACCGGGCGACGATTTCCAGACGCCGGACATATTCCCGCACCTCCCTCCGATTCGCCTCGTACCCGATGGCGTCGGCGATCTCCCCGGCGGCTTGGAACTGACCGGCGAGGGCCGCCTCCTCGGCCGCCTCCGACAAGATTTCATTCCGCGGGCTGATGACGAGGTTTTTACAGTCTTTGGGGTAGAACGCGGCCAGTTTCAGCGCCTTCGCCGTCTCCCCCAGACGCGCGCACGTGAGGATGACCGGCCGCCACTTTGTCTCGTCGCCGTCCGTGTCCTCCTTCTCGGTGACTTCCCAAGCCCGTTGGATGGCGGCCGCCTCGCCGCGCCGGTCTCCGATTTTGCGCCGAAGCTCGGCCACCCGGCACCAGAACCATCGTTGATGATCCGGGTCGTCATCCTTTTCCATCACATCGGCGGCCTGGCGAAGGGTCTCGACGGTGGCCCGGTTGTCCGGCGGCAACACCGGGGCGGCGAGCAACGGAGGAGTCAGCGACAGAAGGATGAGGAAGGCGAAACGCATGAGAGGCTCCCCTGTTTCACATTGACCATGCCCGCCGTGAAGCCGCGACGCGAAGGCTTTGCGCAGCGGA
>NZ_AIAB01000533.1 GCF_000255705.1 Zavarzinella formosa DSM 19928 | reverse complement strand
GACAACGACACCGCCGGAGTGGCCACCGCCATCATCGGCGGGTCATCAGCCACCACCGAATCCGGGGGAACTGTATCGTTTACAATGGCCCTCAGCAGCCAGCCAACCGCTGATGTGACCATTCCAATCAGCTCATCGAACACGGCTGAAGGAACCGTCAGCACGTCTTCTCTGACGTTCACCCCGGCCAACTGGAACGTGCCCCAGACGGTCATCGTCACCGGCGTCGACGATCAGGTGCAAGACGGCAACCAACCCTACACCATCCTCCTCGGGGCCGCCACCAGCACGGACCCCAATTACAACGGCCTTAATCCCGCCGACGTGGCCCTGACGAATCTGGACAACGACACCGCCGGTTTCTCGGCCATCATCGTTGGAAGCTCGACCACGACCGAGGCCGGGGGAACGGTTTCGTTCAATGTCACGCTGAACAGCCAGCCGACCGCTGATGTGACCATCCCCGTGAGTTCCTCGAACACGGCTGAAGGAACCGTCAACACGTCTTCCCTGACGTTCACCCCGGCCAACTGGAATGTGCCCCAGACGGTGACCGTCACCGGCGTTGATGACCAAGTGGCCGACGGCAGCCAGCCTTACACGATTGTCCTTGGGGCCGCCACCAGCGCCGACCCGATTTACAACGGACTCGATCCGGCCGATGTGCCCCTGACCAATTTGGACAACGACACCGCTGGCTTCTCAACGGTTCTTGTTGGCAGTTCCACCACCAGTGAAGCCGGGGGAACCGCCAGTTTCACGATGGCTCTCAGCAGTCAGCCCACCGCTGATGTGACGATTCTCGTAAGCTCGTCGAACACGGGCGAGGGAACGGCCGACAAGACCTTCCTCACTTTCACCCCGGCGAATTGGAACGTGCCGCAGACGGTGACCGTCACCGGCATTGATGACCAAGTGGCTGACGGCAACCAAGCGTATTCGATCATCCTTGGGGCCGCGACCAGCACAGACCCCAACTATAACGGCCTCGATCCGACCGACGTGTCTTTGACCAACCTTGATAACGACACCGCCGGATTTTCGGCCGTCGTGGTCGGAAGCTCGACGACAACCGAGGGCGGGGGAACGGCTTCGTTCACCGTCACACTGAACAGCCAGCCCACCGGCGATGTGACGATCCCGGTCAGTTCATCGAACACCGCCGAGGGAACGGCCAACACCACTTCGCTCACTTTCACTCCGGCCAATTGGAACATCCCCCAAACGGTCATCGTCACCGGTGTGGACGATCAGGTTCAGGATGGCAATCAACCCTACACGATTGTCCTTGGGGCCGCCACCAGCGCCGACCCGAATTTCAACGGGCTTGATCCGGCCGATGTGCCCCTGACAAATTTGGACAACGATACCGCCGGTGTCTCGGTGGCTGTCATCGGCAGCGCCACAACGACGGAATCCGGGGGAACGGCCAGTTTCACGGTAGTCTTGAACAGCCAGCCGACCGGTGATGTGACGATCCCGGTCAGTTCATCGAACACGAGCGAAGGAACAGCCTCCGTCACTCAACTGACGTTCACCCCGGCCAATTGGAACATCCCTCAGACGGTCATCATCACCGGCGTTGATGACCAAGTGGCCGACGGCAACCAGACCTATTCGATCATCCTTGGCGTGGCCGTCAGTTCCGATCCGAACTTCAACGGCCTCGACCCGAC
>NZ_AIAB01000532.1 GCF_000255705.1 Zavarzinella formosa DSM 19928 | reverse complement strand
GATCAGGCGGAAAAATGGTAGGTCATTACCACGCAAATGCCTAAGTCCATTCAGTGCAAAGCACTGGCGATGTGAGAGAATGCTGTGCCCCGAATCGTTCGCCCGATGTGCAAGGATGTTCAGGATGGCACGAATCCCTGAATTGCCCAAAGGGATAGGTGTCTTTGGGCACGGCTAAGCGAGATTGATTCTGACGACAACGGAAACGTGGCGTTGAACCGGAATGGCATCTCGGTTTCGTCAGACTGGCGAGATTTGAAGGGACTTCCGCATCTCATTCCCAAGGAGTTGCGCGATGAGTTCAACGGCGCATTCGGGATAGGGCTGGCCGTGTTCGTGCATGGGGGTTATATCGGATCTTTTGGAGAAGGGGCGGTCGCCCCAGGATTGGAGATGTTCTTTAAAGGTAACGCCTCAACCCGTTGAACTCCCCTTGCGCTTCGGGCATGATCTCGTATTACTCGGACATGCCGACGTTGCCGTCCGGAACGCCGACTCCCGCCCCCATGCTTGATGACGGGTTTCTGTCGGCGTTCCGGACGGGCAAATTAACCGAGCAACAGGCCGACGCGTTCGCCCGGCGTGATCCGCTGGAACTGCGATTTCTGCTGATGCAACTCAGCTTGGCCGTCGCCGCGGGAACGGCTCCGGCCGGGACGCACCCCCCGTCGGGGGGCGATCCCTCCGTACGCCAAATCAAACGCCGAACCCCAAAAAAACAAGAAAAAGCGCGGAGCCAAACCCGGTCACCCGGGCGCGTCCCGCCCGGTCCCCGGCCGCGTCGATCACCGGTTGCCGGTCTGTCCTTGCTGCCGGGGTCAACTCACACGAACTGGTCGAAAACGCCTCCGACACGTCGAGGACTTCCCGGCCGACCTGACGTCCGAAGTCACCGAGCACACGATTCACCGTGACTGGTGCCCGGCCTGCAAGAGGCAGGTCGAACCGGTCGTGCCCGACGCCCTGCCCGGCCACCGCACCACCGTGTTGTCTGCCTGGCTTCACTACGGCCTGGGAACCACGACCAGTCAGATCGCCGCAGTCTTCAACGGACATCTGCGCATGAAGGTCAGCGAGGGTGGATTCACCGAAATCTGGCATCGGCTGGCCGGCGTGTTGAAACCTTGGGGCGAACAGATTCATTAGGAATGTTTGAACGCCGCCGTCCCGCACGCCGACGAGATCAGCTGGCGGAACAACGGGCTGTTGTGTTGGCTGTGGTGTTTCGTCTGCGGTGACGCCACCTGCTATCTGATCCATCCCAAGCGGGGCCACGAGGCGTTGCGAGTCTTCTTCGCCGAAGCCTTTCTCGGGGTCTTGGTCACCGATTTCTGGAAGGCGTGCGACGTGGTGACGGACCGGCAACAGAAGTGCTGGCCGCACCTGTTGCGGGAGCTATCGGCGATTGACGACGGCCGGGAAAACGGCGACGACTGGCCGGACTTCTCGAAGAAACTCTGGCGGCTCTCCGGCGACGCCGTCCAGGTGGAGGCCGGGATCGAGGACGTGGCGCAAGTCACCCACGACCGGCGGGTGACGCGGCTGCACGTCCGAATCGCTGACCTCGCGGCTCACCCGTGAGCGAACCCGCACGCCCGGCGGCTGGCGAAACGACTCTTGGACTACGGCGAGGCCTTGTTTCGGTTCTTGGAAGTCGACGGCGTCCCTAGTGCATGATCCGGCGAGGTCTTTCCTTAAGCTGCTCGCGTGCGAATAATG
>NZ_AIAB01000531.1 GCF_000255705.1 Zavarzinella formosa DSM 19928 | reverse complement strand
GGGCACGCCACCGGGCCGGACGCGCCAACCGGGCCGGGCACGCCAACCGGGCCGGGCTTGCCAACCGGGCCAAACATACCATCCGTCCGGGCGTCCCCGTCAATCCCAGACATATTGCTCGTCGATATCAATCCCGTGTTTTTTCAAGAAGCCCCGGAACTCGTCTTGGAACGAGATTTTTCGGTGATGTCTTTGTTGATTCTCGATGTATTTGGTGACTGCCGCCATGTTGGACTGGCTGACGGAAAACGCGCCATAACCGTTTTGCCAGCGAAAATATCGAAGAGCCTCAGATGTGTCGCGAATCCATTTGCTGGAATTGGATTTGAGCCTGTTGACAATTCCGGAAACCGAGTCGGTTCTTGACTGCAAAAACAACAAATGAACATGATCCTCGACCGAATTAATCACCACCGGCGGCGAGCCAATTTGATGAAGGATGCCGCCCAACACCGCATGCAATTCTTCGCGGATGGAATCCGCCAGCCAGCCCTCTCGGTTCTTGGTCGAAAAGATGAGGTGAACAAACAATCTCGAAAGTGATTGGGCCATGCGCGGCTCTGTTCAATCAACCCCGGCCATTAATCCGGCGATTGTACCCGCGTGCGAAGGCCGGATCAATGGCCCTATCTGTTTTTCGGCGCGGTGGGTTGGCGCGCCCGGTTGGCCCTGACGGACCGGTCTGGGTTAACCGGTCTTTCAGACCGGGCGTTTCGATGGGGGAAATCGCCGTTCCGGACTTTTGGAATGGGGCGAATCACATTCGCCCGCCGACGACCCGGTCTGAAAGACCGATTAACCCAGACCGGTCCGTCAGGGCCGGGTTTCCCCCACCCCCCCCCTGCAAACCCAAAGCGGTGGACGTTCCGACCCCTTGCGGAGTCGGAACAAGCATGCAAGACCCGGAAGGGAGCCACGCCCGTCCCCGGTATGTGTTTTGCGTGTCACCGGGGTGAACCCTCCACGCCGGGGCGAGGTTCGCGGGATCGGTCGCCCCGCGTTCCCGTGATCGGGGGCGCGCAAAACAGCCTGGCGTTCCCCGCCCCCGGCCGTGTTTCGGATACCTCGCCGGGGCGTTCCCGGTGGGATGGCGTGGCCGGGAATCGCTCCCTGTTGCCGCCTGCGCGCCATCTCCGGGGGCCTCTTCCGGATGCCGCCCCCAAGGGCCTCTCCCCGTCGTCCGCAGACTCGCACGGGAACACGCGATTTGCCCAATTAGGGGGCTATGTCAAAACCAAACAGCGACCAGCGTCACTGATTCTCAAGAGCCCCGCTGCGTAAGCGGTGGGGGGTAGCTTCCCGAGTGTGACGGCCACCCCCACCGCTCACGCAGTGGGGCTCTTGAGAATCACACACCACAAAAAAACTGCCGCGTCAGCCAATGACATCAAGAGCCCCACTGCGTAAGCGGTGGGGGTAGCTTCCCGAGTGTGACGGCCACCCCCACCGCTCACGCAGTGGGGCTCTTGAGAATCACACGAGAAGCCCGTCTTCAACCACCAATCGGCCGCTTCGCCGGCCGTCGTTCGCCCAGCAGGGCCGTCAGCGCCGGCCACATCTCGGCCAGTTGTTCGTTCATCGCGCCGCCCGGTTTTTCCGGGGGGTTGGCCCTCGCGCCAATCGTTTGAAACGGGTTGCGGACGCCCGCGTGTTCGCTGTCCCAATCACGCTCGGCCCTCGCCCATGTCGCATTCCAGCCGGCCACGACGGACATCACGATGCCGGACCATTCGCGGAAGCGGACGGGCGGAACGGGCAGGTCTGGCCGAACGCGCAGATCGTCGCCGCCTCCGGGTCGAAGACCGTCGAGCGGCACCTCGCGCAGAAGGCCGGGAGGGGGATGTTCGTCGGCTGGGGCTTCCCCGGCGGCGCGCTCACCGGGGTTGCGG
>NZ_AIAB01000530.1 GCF_000255705.1 Zavarzinella formosa DSM 19928 | reverse complement strand
TCGGCATGAAGGATGCCATGGCGGACCACGGCATCGTCGGTGTAACCGCTCATGTACAGCACCTTAATCCCCGGATACCGGACGCAGATCGCCTCCGCAAGCTGGCGTCCGCTCATCCCCGGCATCACCACATCGGTCACCAGGATGTCCAGACGCGGACGGTCCGCGTCCACCAGTCGCAGGGCGTCCTGGCCGTCGGCCGCCTCGATGACCGCATACCCGCGGGCCTGAAGGGCGAGGAGGGCGATTCTTCGGACATTCGCCTGGTCCTCCACCAGCAGCACGGTCTCCGTTCCGCCCCGCACCAGCGCGACGTCGGCCGCGGCCTCGACGGGTTCCGAGGCATCGGCGACGGGAAGGTACACCTTGAACGTCGTGCCGATCCCGACCTCGCTGTACACCTCCACATGGCCCCCCGACTGCCTCACGATCCCGAATACGGTGGCCAGCCCCAGGCCCGTTCCCTTGCCCTCCCCCTTGGTGGTGAAGAACGGCTCGAACACCCTCGTCCTCACCTCCTCCGTCATTCCGTGGCCGGTGTCCGTCACGGCGGTCATCGCATACCGCCCCGCCCGGACCTCGTCCCGGCCGGCCGCGTATGCATCGTCGAGAAACACGTCCCTGGTCTCGATCGTCAGCCGACCGCCGGTCGGCATGGCGTCGCGGGCGTTCACGGCGAGGTTCATCAGCACCTGCCCGAACTGGCCCGGGTCGACCTTGACGCGGCCGGCCCGGGGGTCAAGGCTGGTGGTCAGCCGGACGTCCTCGCCGATCAGCCGGGTGAGCATCTTTCCCGTGTCGGCGACCACGCTGTTGGGATCGAGGATTTTCGGCTCCAGGACGGACTGGCGGCTGAACGCCAGAAGCTGGCTGGTCAGGCCGGAGGCGCGCTCCCCCGCCGACCGGATCTCCGTCACCGACTCCCGCCGCGCGTCGGATGCTTCCATTTCGTCGAGCAGGAGTTCGCTGTAGCCGTTGATGACGGTCAGGAGGTTGTTGAAGTCGTGGGCGACGCCGCCGGCCAGCTGGCCGACCGCCTCCATCTTCTGGGCCTGCCGGAACTGGTTCTCCAACTTCCGCCGCTCGGTCAGGTCCCGGATCACGCCAGTGAAGTGCCGGACCCCCTCCAGCCGGAACTCGGTGACCGTGACCTCGGCCGGGAACACCGTCCCGTCCTTTCGGACGGCCTCCACCTCCAGCGTCCCCCCGACCACGCGCGCGTTCCCGGTCCGCAGGTAGGCGGCGAGATACGCGTCGTGGCGGGAGCGGTGCGGCTCCGGCATCAGCACGGAAAGGTTCCTGCCCACCAGGTCGGCCGGCGAGTGCCCGAAGATCCGCTCGATTGACGGGTTGACGGACCGGACCACGCCCCGTTCGTCGATGGTGACGACGGCGTCCAGCACGCTCCGCATGACCGCCCCGAGCAACTCGACCGACCGCTCCCGATCCGTCAGGTCGGACAGGGCGACCAGATACTCCGGCCGGTCGAGGGGCGATAACAATGCCGTCATCGAATACACCGGCACCGCCCGCCCGTCGAGCCGGACGACTCGCATCTCCATGCCGTGAGACGGCCGGCCGACCTCGGTCATCGCCGCCACCCGTTCTCGCAACCGCGCGTGGTAGTCCGGGTGGGCCATGTCGAACGGGTTTGTGCCGAGCAGGTCGTCGGCCGAAGCGGCTCCCATCAGCCGGACGAGCGCCGGGTTGCAGAACACGACCCGGCCGCCGGCGTGGACGAACACCGCTTCGGGCAGCACGTCCAACAGCATCCGGTGCCGTTCCTCGCCCTCCCGGATCGCCTGCTCGGTCCGTTTCAACTCGGTGACATCCACCACGACCACGACGACCGCGGGCGGTCCCGCGTCCGCAGCCCGCGGCTCGTACAT
>NZ_JH636466.1:1795-2017 GCF_000255705.1 Zavarzinella formosa DSM 19928 | reverse complement strand
AGCGACAGCTTGTTCATCTCGTTCTGGGCCTTCGGCTCGGGGGCGTCCAGTTCGTTCCCGGTCGAGACGGGGTTGTTGGGGTCGTTGGGGTTGAGGCCGAGGAGGTTCCCCTTGGCCTGGCCGCTGCGGGTGATGTCCGGATCCCAGTAGCCAGGATCGACGACGGTCTCGATCAGGATGATGAGTTCCGTCGCCGGGGGGGTGGAGGAGGAGCCGTTGCCG
>NZ_JH636466.1:1560-1776 GCF_000255705.1 Zavarzinella formosa DSM 19928 | reverse complement strand
ACCTGGCCGAACTGGTTGTTCGCCCCGCCGAAGCCCTGCAACCCCTGCCCGCCCCCGTTCCCGTTGAACGCCTGACCGGCAATCTGCTGGCCACCGCCACCGTTTTGGTTGTTGCCCCCCTGGCCACCGCCGATGATGCGGTTGCCCTGCGCCTGGAAGCCGTTCTGGCCGCCGAAGGTCACGGCCCCGCCGAGGGAGAAGACCTGCCCGAGGACT
>NZ_JH636466.1:1024-1358 GCF_000255705.1 Zavarzinella formosa DSM 19928 | reverse complement strand
CTTGAACGTGATCTCCCGAAGCGTCTCGTTCTCGTTCACCGTCTTCAACGAGTTCAGGTTGATCTCCGTCTCCTTCAGCATCGTCTTCGCGTCCGCCGGGTTCGGGTACGCGTTGTAGTTCACGTACAGCTTCACGTCCGTCTTCATCTTCACGCTGATCAAATCCTGCAAAATCGACAGCACCAGGCCCAGCTTGTACGACGGCTCCGTCAGCGACGACAGGTCCAGCGTCTGGTTCATCGCGCTCTGCAAAATCGAAAACCGCTGCTTCTGGCGCGGCGAGAAGTCCTTGTCAAAGTCCGTCCCCGAGAACTCCCGGCGACGCGTCGTCAGC
>NZ_JH636466.1:373-749 GCF_000255705.1 Zavarzinella formosa DSM 19928 | reverse complement strand
ATCCGCTCCTCCCGCGCCACCGTCTGGTCCGACACCATCAGCTTCTGACGCGCCCGCGCGATCCGCTCGTTCTCCTCGGCCCGCGCCCGCACGATCGCGTCGCCCCGCGCCCCCACGTCCGTCAGCAGCAGTTCGATCTTGTTCAGCAGCTTCTGACGGGTCGCCTCCCCGAGGTCACCGACCACCCGCACGCTGTCCCGCTGCGACACCAGCAGGTCCTTCGCGCTCTTCGGGTCGCCGCTGCGCAACAGGTCCCGCGCCCGCGACAGCGTCTCGTCCACCGCCACGTTGGTCTGCTGCTCCCGGATCTTCTGCCGGGCCTCCTCCTGCCGCAGCAACTGGTTCGGGTCGGCCGCCGGGACCGGCTCCTCCCCCG
>NZ_JH636466.1:0-253 GCF_000255705.1 Zavarzinella formosa DSM 19928 | reverse complement strand
GGCCGGAGAGTTTCAGCCCCGACTTCGTCCGCGGGTCCTCCGGGTCCAGCTTCGCCGCGGCCTCGTACAGGTTCTTCGCCACGTCGAACTTCTTCACCCCCAGCGCCCAGTCGGCCTGCTCCAGGAACTCCTCCCGCGCCAGCCGCGTCGTCTCGAAGGCCATCGCCAGCGTCCGGTCTGCCCGCAGCATCGCCGGGGCGTCCGGGCGCCCCGAGTCGCGCCACTGCGACACCAGCGACCCCAAAAAGTAGTT
>NZ_JH636465.1:1888-2110 GCF_000255705.1 Zavarzinella formosa DSM 19928 | reverse complement strand
AGCGACAGCTTGTTCATCTCGTTCTGGGCCTTCGGCTCGGGGGCGTCAAGCTCGCTCCCGGTCGAGACGGGATTGTTGGGGTCGTTGGGATTGAGGCCGAGGAGGTTCCCCTTGGCCTGATTGCTGCGGGTGATATCCGGGTCCCAGTAGCCGGGGTCGACGACGGTCTCGATCAGGATGATGAGTTCCGTCGCCGGGGGGGTGGAGGAGGAGCCGTTGCCC
>NZ_JH636465.1:1639-1864 GCF_000255705.1 Zavarzinella formosa DSM 19928 | reverse complement strand
ACCTGGCCGAACTGGTTGTTCGCCCCGCCGAAGCCCTGCAACCCCTGACCCCCGCCGTTCCCGTTGAACGCCTGACCGGCAATCTGCTGGCCGCCGCCACCGCCTGCCCCGGCGTTTCCGTTGTTACCGTTTTGACCGACGCCGATGAATCCCCCTTGAACTTGGAAGCCGTTCTGGCCACCGAAAGTCGTGGCCCCGCCGAGGGAGAAGACCTGCCCGAGGACC
>NZ_JH636465.1:1103-1437 GCF_000255705.1 Zavarzinella formosa DSM 19928 | reverse complement strand
CTTGAACGTGATCTCCCGAAGCGTCTCGTTCTCGTTCACCGTCTTCAGGGAGTTCAGGTTGATCTCCGTCTCCTTCAGCATCGTCTTCGCGTCCGCCGGGTTCGGATAGGCGTTGTAGTTCACGTACAGCTTCACGTCCGTCTTCATCTTCACGCTGATCAAATCCTGCAAAATCGACAGCACCAGACCCAGCTTGTACGACGGCTCCGTCAGCGACGACAGGTCCAGCGTCTGGTTCATCGCGCTCTGCAGGATCGAAAACCGCTGCTTCTGACGCGGCGAAAAGTCCTTGTCAAAGTCCGTCCCCGAGAACTCCCGCCGACGCGTCGTCAAT
>NZ_JH636465.1:575-827 GCF_000255705.1 Zavarzinella formosa DSM 19928 | reverse complement strand
ATCCGCTCCTCCCGCGCCACCGTCTGGTCCGACACCATCAGCTTCTGGCGGGCCCGCGCGATCCGCTCGTTCTCCTCGGCCCGCGCCCGCACGATCGCGTCGCCCCGCGCCCCCACGTCCGTCAGCAGCAGCTCGATCTTGTTCAGCAGTTTCTGCCGCGTCGCCTCCCCGAGGTCCCCGACCACCCGCACGCTGTCCCGCTGCGACACCAGCAGGTCCTTCGCGCTCTTCGGGTCGCCGCTGCGCAACAAA
>NZ_JH636465.1:301-565 GCF_000255705.1 Zavarzinella formosa DSM 19928 | reverse complement strand
TCCCGCGCCCGCGACAGCGTCTCGTCCACCGCCACGTTGGTCTGCTGCTCCCGGATCTTCTGCCGGGCCTCCTCCTGACGCAGCAACTGGTTCGGGTCGGCCGCCGGGACAACCTCTTCTTTCGGCGCCGCGACCCCCTTGGGTTCGGCCTTCGGCTCCCCCTGGACCAGTTGGTTCACGTTGACCCGCTCCCCCCGGTCGGTGCGGAAGGTCGCCTTTTTGATCTCCTCCAGGCTGATCTCCCCCTTCTCCAGCCGGCCGGAG
>NZ_JH636465.1:0-291 GCF_000255705.1 Zavarzinella formosa DSM 19928 | reverse complement strand
AGTTTCAGCCCCGACTTCGTCCGCGGGTCCTCCGGGTCCAGCTTCGCGGCGGCCTCGTACAGGTTCTTCGCCACGTCGAACTTTTTCACCCCCAGGGCCCAGTCGGCCTGCTCCAGGAACTCCTCGCGAGCCAGCCGGGTCGTCTCGAAGGCCATCGCCAGCGTCCGGTCCGCCCGCAGCATCGCCGGGGCGTCCGGACGGCCCGAGTCGCGCCACTGGGACACCAGCGACCCCAAAAAGTAGTTGTCCGCGCTCGGCGCCGGGATCGCCGGGCTGAGCTTCGCCGTCACC
>NZ_AIAB01000518.1 GCF_000255705.1 Zavarzinella formosa DSM 19928 | reverse complement strand
CTCAACCCCGAACCCGCCTGGGTCATGAACTGGTTCTACTGGCTCACCTTCCCTTTGGTCGGCCTCAGCGCCTTTGCCGTCGCCCGCTTGCTGGGTATTTCCCGGTTGATCGCCGTCGCCTTCGCCCTGCTCTATGACTTCATTCCCTACCATCTCATGCGTCATTCGCACGTTTTCATGACGGCGTATTATCTCATCCCGTGGTCGCTGTATGCCTGCCTTCAATGGCGAACGAGCAACCCCGCCATCGGAAAGTGGAACCGCCAATCCCTTGTGTTCGTCATGCTGGCGGTTCTCACCGGATTGGGGTACGTCTATTACGCCTATTTTGCCTGCATCCTCATGCTGGTCGCCGGCATCGCCCGGTCCGTAAACGACCATCGATGGCGGCCCTTGGCTCTCTCGGTCGGCTGGTGCGCCGTGGCGATGGCCACACTCATGGCCACGATGATCCCCGAGATCAGGCAGAAGATGACCAACCAGGCAAACCCGGATGCGCCACAGCGAAGCCCGGAAGAGTCCGAGACCTACGCCTTCAAGCTCACCCAACTGCTGATGCCGGTCCCCGATCACCAGTTGAAGCCGCTGGCCAAGATTCGGGCCAAATATAGCGGTGTTTCGCCCCTTAGCAACGAAAACGAATACTCCTCCCTCGGCATGATCGGAGCGGCCGGGTTCCTCTTTCTGGTGTTTCGATTCGTGTTCCGCAGGGCGGAAGCCGCCGAGCAAGGCGAGGATTTGCTGTCTTTGTTCACCGTGGTCATCGCACTGCTAGCGACCGTCGGCGGCTTTGCCTCGGTCATCAACTGGACGCAGGCCACCATTGGCATGACGCCGTGGATCAGGTGCTACAATCGCATCAGCATCATGCTGGGATTCATCGTCCTGCTGGGGTTGGCAACGAGGGCGGAGGCCCGTTGGAATGGAATTCAAACGACCAAGGGAAGAATCATCTTCACGGTTCTGACCGTCGCCGCCGTCGCCTGGGGGATCTTCGACCAAACACCCCGGAACATCAACAGACGCGACGCGGCCAACGCGGAGCAATTTTTGTCCGACGAGGAGTATTTCCCCGCCATCGAATCGCAAGGCTCCCCCGGTGATTTCGTGTTCATTCTGGGCTATCGTTATTATCCCGAGTGCCCCATCGAGCCGTTCACCGATTATTCCCACTTCCGGCCCTACCTCCACACCAAACAACTCACCTTCAGCTACGGAGCCTTGCGGGGCGAGGCGAACGACTTGTGGTCCCGAATGGCGGCCAGCCAGCCAACCCCGGAGATGATCGATCATCTGGCCAGCATGGAGGCCCTCGGGCTCCTCGTCTTCCGGCCCAGCCACAAGGACGGCGGCAAGAAGATCGAGGCCGAGGCCGAGGCGATTCTCGGCATGAAGCCCTTTGTGAGTTCCGACCGCCAGTTTGCCTTTTTCAACCTCCGAGCCAGAAGCGAACGCCTCAAGGCCGAAACAACCGCCGGGCAATGGGAGGCCGCGAAACTTCGCATGCGCCAGCCCCTCACGCCCGTCTGGCGAAAAAACTTCAGCCCGGATGCGTCTTTGAGCGATCTGTCGGCCACCACACGGGATTTTGGACGCGAGGCAGAAATCCGGGTGACGAACACACTGGATGTCCCGCGTCCGTTGGAACTGCGATTTTCCGTGCGGGTCGTCAATCTGGACGAAGCCAAAGAGACTCGCTGGCTGCGAATCTCGCACAACGGACAGGATGACATCGAACCAGTCCCCCGCGAAGGCACGGCCATCGTCAAGACCTTCAACATCCCGCCGGGCGAGACCGTCATCAAATGCACGCCTGCCTTCGAGCGGGAGCATCTGGCGCCGGGAACCCAACGCCGAGGGTGTTGGATGACCATGAGCAAGATCTCATGGGCTGAAAAATGAGGTGAACAACCTTTCACCCCTCATCCTTCATCTGAACCTTGACCGGGGATTCACAAGCGGGTATCCCATTCAACATGGAACCCCAGTCCCCCGCCGCCACCATTTCGCCAAGCCATTCCCTGAAAAAAGACATTCTGGCCGGGCTGTTCGTCCTGCTCGTGTCCTCAGCGGTGTTTGTCGTCATCACCCGGCAATGGCAGACTCCCCTTCGTCTGCCGCGAAGTTATTCCAGCGATTATCTGGTTTACCTCACCTGGGTGGAGACGATGATCGAGGAGGGGAGTTATTTGCACAACTCGCGGGTCGGCCGACCCCTGGGCACCGACTGGCGCGCCTTCCCCACTTCCGACGGCTGGCTCAAC
>NZ_AIAB01000517.1 GCF_000255705.1 Zavarzinella formosa DSM 19928 | reverse complement strand
TCGGCCCAGGCGGCCGACAGGTCGGAGAGGGTCTTGAAGGCGTCCCCCGTGTTCTTCGGCGGCGGCGGCAGCGTCGGCGTGACGTCGGGCGGAATCTCCTTCTGGAACGTCTCGATCCGCTTGTCCAGCGTCTGCCACGCCAGCTTCTGGTCGTCCGCCGCCTTCCGGATCGACTCCCCCTGGCCGCGGGCCGACTCGCGGGCCGACACCGCCAGCGCCGACGGGTCTTCCGACGTCGGCAGGCCCGACGCCACCCCCTGCAACACCCGGTGGAATTTTTATCAGCGAGGCCCGAATAATCAGCAAAAAGAACTTGCAATCATATCCGCTCGCGAAGCCGGACTGTTTTCAATGAATAGTGATCGCAGAATGAGGAAACGGACTCACGGGTTTTGCCGCCGACCGATATGATATTTTTTCGTCCTTCGGTTGTAATAAGCAGCAGACAATCACGATGTCTGAAAAAGCGAAGATCGCCTGTGGTATTATCTGAAAATGTGAACGGAACACTTTCTTTCTCAATTAATCGAATTGATTTTGAGTCGGGATAAGATGTGGCGCGGAATCTGATAAGTTCATTGATGATTTGCCATAACACTAAAAACAAGTAGAATGACGAGATATTTTCAAATGCCAATGCTATCAGGCCTTCCGATATCTCAAAAACAGCAGGATCGTCATTCTGCAAGTCCGTAACGATAATGCCAAACGATGACAGCTGCTGATGGCCATGGGCGACAATCAAGTGCTCTGTATCATTGGTTGATTTGATAAAAATCTCTGATGGAGAAAGAATGTGATAATAAGAATCGTTCAAATCTTTGGCATTGCCCAAGATGGAAAAATATCTTGCCATTACCAAGGGTATACTCGGTTGGAAATTCCGATTGCAATGATTGATTTCCGTTTGAGTTGAACCATCTTGCAATTTCAAATCGCGATAAAATGCAACAACAACTTGCTTCAGGATTTTTTCAAAATCATTTGTTTTGATCATGAATGGCAACCTCTAACATTATAGTTTGTTCTGAAAACCCGAATATTTTCGGAGTAAATGACTAAAAATCGGTCTTTTCAGATAGCTTTTGGACAGAAACTTGAAAATCAAGATATAGCCGACGCCCACCAACCAAAGATTCGTGCCAGCATATGAAAACGATAGCTGATCCTTGTGAATTTTGTAAAATCTTTTATTAGCTCTGCTTGAATGTATCTGAAAATTCAAAAGAGCAATCGGCTCGCTGCCTCGCTAAAAACGCGGAAGATTCAAAATATTTTTGACAGATTTTTAATTCGACTTGTGAACTTTTTTAGACAACAAAAGCCTTGGGAACCCAAGAGTTTTTCGGCGATCAACTGGGTTAATTCGACACCCACGCAAGCAGTATGAATCGTCAAATCGTTCGCAACTGCTTGCTATTGCGGCAATTTGAAGATCCATACCTTTCAAAAAGTGCACAAGTCCAGCTTGAAAGACTTCTGACAAAACCCGTTTCTGGCCTTGATCTCAAAAAAACCGCCTAGTTTTGTCAGGGACTCGCAATCCAAATAATCAAATGTCATGCGCCATTATAAACAGAAATTTATAATGGCGCATGACAAAATACAATCATATTTTGTCACCGAAAATTAGTGCGAATGCTCTATCAAGATCGCCTCAACCAAAATCCGGCACCAAGAGGATCAGGAACCCGGATTTCGACGTTCGTAAGTTTTCCAGCCACATATCTTTTAGAAGTTACATTTCCGTCAATGTTTCTTTCAAAAGTCATTGAGTGAGCAACGCCATCACCATCTCGCCATTTATATTTAATTATCCCTCCTGTTTTTCTGGCCAACTCGCTCATCATTCTTTGGCAGCCACCAGCGTATGTGTCACACGGTGGAAGCGTTCCATTGATAACAAGAGTGTCACCTGCGTTAAGTATCTTTCGATAATGCCTAGCAATCTTGGCTTCAGTATGAGAATAAGCTTGTAACTTCCAGCTATTCGTTTGGCCATTTTTGAGGGTGTATCCTCCGCTGGTGAAAGCCCCGTTTGGACTGACAAGATTCCCGTTGCTGTCAGTATGGGTGGTTTCGGCATAGTGAGCATTGTGTGCCCAAACTCCAAAGCCCCACCCCGCATCTCCGGCGAAATAGGTGTGGTGATCCCGGACCCTGAAATTGTACACGGTCTGCCATTTGCCGGTGTCAAAGACCTCCTCGACGTTCAGCCATCGTCCGTCTTCGGTCAGGATGCGGTCCTCGGGCGTCAGGTCGTGCGCCGCCACCCATCCCCTGTTCTCGGCATAGAAGGGGTGTTCTCCGGTGGTGCCGATGACCTGTCCGCCGACATGGAGGCTGATCACCGGGGCGAAGCGGACGAACACCTCTTCGATTTCCTTCAACTCGACCGGCCCCGCGGGATCGTTCTCGGAGCGTGACCAGACCCGGTCGCCGACCTGGAACTCCTCCACGGGACGGCTGCCATGCTCGCCGCGGATGGGGGTGCCGGCCACGAAGCAGGCCTTGCTGGCCTGGTAGAGTCCCAAGCCGGCCCCCAGCAAATCAATCATCCCGCCGAACCAGTCGCCCCCCTGGAACTTCTCAATCATCTG
>NZ_AIAB01000516.1 GCF_000255705.1 Zavarzinella formosa DSM 19928 | reverse complement strand
GGGACGGACTGGCCGCCCGTGCCGCCGGAGTTGGCCGCCCACTTGACGCCGGCGGTGGTGTCCCAAGTGCCGGTGGCGCCGACCCAGAAGCGATTGGCCACGGGGGCTAATTGCCGCTGGTAATGGTCAGACTGGAAACGCTGACTTGGGCGCCGGAGACGATGCTGGTTGTGTTGAGATTCAGATCCGCTCCGCTCGTCCCGACCGAACCATCCACTTTGCGCGTGCCGCCGCTGGTAAGCAGGGAAAAGAATGTCGCCGTGCCGGTGTTGTCAGCGCTGGTGTCCGAACTGATGGAGCTGGCCGTCAGGACGCCCCCGGACGCGCCCGCCGCGAAGGTCGAACTCAAGGCAAGCTCGGCGAGAACGGTGTTGCCCGACAGGGCGGTGTCGGGATTGGTCGGTTGGGTGCCAGAATAAATGCGGAGCAGGCCGGACGTGCCGATGGCCGTGGTGATCGCGTCGAGTTTGGCGTTCTTAAGCGTCACGGCATATTTCAAGGCGGAGGCCATGCGTTAGCCCTCCACGACGAAGGATTGACCCGCGTCGAGCGAGGCCGGGGCGTGGGCGAACACGATCTCATTGGCCCCGTAGCGCGCCCGAAGCTGGTTGGTCACGCGAACCGCCAGTTCTTCGACGGTGTTCACTTGATGGTGCTTCACAAAGCCATTGGGGTAGACGCAGCGGAGCAGGCCGCTGTCGTCAAGGCCGTCGATGGTGACTTCATAGCCGCCCTCGGGCAGCGTGTCGATCGGGCTTCCCTGCGGCAGGACGGCTCCGGTTCCGGTGGTGTTCATGATGGCTCCTATTGTTGTTCAATGGCCTGGATGTCGAGGTACTGCTTCGCCTCGTCGCGGTTCAACGCCTCCTTGATGCCGAAGACGCGCGTTCCGAAGAGGAGGCGGTGCCTGGTGGACACGTCACTGCGGTAACGGATGGTGATTTTGTGGGTGACGGGCGTCTGAAGCTGGGCGGCCTGGAACTTCTCAAACCCCTTGGCGGGTCGGATGGAAGCCCAGACGGTGGCGAAGGCGGCCCAAGACTCGGTGTAACCTCCCTGGCCGTCTGACACCTGACTGACCGCTTGCAACGAGACGCGGTGTTTCATTTTGGCAAACTCGCCGCAATCAGCCATGCAGGAGCCCGTCCATGATGCGGTATTTGTTCAGCATGGCGGCGCAACCGGCGGGCATGTCGCCGTCGCACGCTCCTCGTGACTCGTACAGGTGGGCGACGAGCATCAGGATGGCGGTCTTGATCGAGGGGGGAATGGCTGAGGAATCGCCATAACCCGCCGTGTAGACGATCTCACACGCTCCGACCGGGCGCAGCGGGCCGGGCCAGACGGCGTCTTGATTCAGTGAAAGCCGGGTGCCGTCGGTGTTCAAAGTGTAATTGGAGGGGGAATAGACAGCGGAGGCGTTGTCGGGGTCGAAGGTGGTCACCGACGTGATGGACTGAACCGGCCCCTTGGGCAGTTCGATGACTCGTGGCAGGCCGCCGTAAAGAAAGGTGCTTGGCAGGTCGTAAACGCCCTCGCCCAGGTCCCGGTACAGGTCGTTGCAGGTTTGGTCCAAGGTGAGCCGAAGCGTGCGGGTGATGAGCGAGCGGCGGGTGTGCTGCTCGGCCGTGTCGGTGGCCGCCGAAATGAGCTGGGCGAGGAGGGCATCCTCGTCCGTGGTGTCGATCCGGAGCCAGGCCTTCGCCTCGGCCAGCGTGACCGGGTCGGAGGCGGGGTTGGTGACGACCGTGACGGTGCGGCGGGGTTTCACAGCGCCTTGCTGAACAGAATCAGGTCTCGGGCCGCGCCTTCCGTGCTACCGCTCACCGCCTTGATGAACTGGATGCCGTGGAACAGCGCGGGGTCGACGGCCAGGTATTTATTGGCCGCGACGGTAAAGCTCAGGGCCGAGCCGTTGGAGCCGGTGACCGGATTGGATGTGCCCCCGGCGGTGGCGGCGGCCGTGAAGGTCAGGGTCGTGCCCGTGAGGGCCGCTGGAAGCATGACACCCACCAAGGTCGTCCCGCCCAAATCGGCCTCGCCCGAGGCGGTCCCGGACGAGGCGATGGTGACGGTGGTCTGGCAGAGACGGGATTGGAACTGGCTGGGCGAGAGCATTATTTCTTGCCCTTCTTCTCAAACTTCTTCGCGGGCTTGGTTTCCTCCGGTTCGACCACCTTGGTTTCGCGGTCCTCCAGCGGCAGGGCGTCATCGGGGATGACGGTTTCCGAAGGCGTCTCGCCCGCCAGCGGAAGTTGCTCCGGTTGGGGAACAACACCGCCGGTGGCCAGCGGTTTGGCCCAACCCTCGCCCACGGCAATGCGGGCGAGGTCATTGGAGAGATGAGCCGTTGTGCCCGCGACGAATTCCTGTCCGTCGCCGTGGCCGTCTTGACTGCCCTTGAAGCCCGTCAGGATGTGGTGCGGCTTCATCACGCGACCTTTTCCAGGCACACGGAGAACTTGATCGAACCCGTGGTGTGCGGGGTCGCCGGGGTGCCGCCCGAGTATTGGAAGTAGATCTGGGCGCCCGCCGCCGAAACGGTGTCCGAAGTGCCGGTCAGGAACGGCACTTTCGAGTTGCCCCAATCCAGCGTCGCGGAGGGGGCGGCTTCGATGTCGGCGTTGGCCACCGTGGTCCA
>NZ_AIAB01000515.1 GCF_000255705.1 Zavarzinella formosa DSM 19928 | reverse complement strand
GGCCGTGTCTCCGGGCGGGCCGAACGGCCCGAGCCCCGCCGGGGCGGGGGGCGGCGGCGTGATGGAAGAAATCTTGTTGTCGTTGAGTTCCAGCCGGATGTTGCCGGCCGGCGGTTTAATCATCATCTCGGTGGAGATTTTTTTGCCGTCATACTCCCGCACGGCCGAGAGGACATAGGTTTTGCCCGCCACCAGGCCGGACATGAAGAAATAGCCATCGTCGTCGGTTTCCACGCCCACGTCACCCTTGCGGGCGGGATTGACGCTGACGACCTCCTCGGCCGGTTTCACAACAATATATGTGCGTCCCGGCAGTCGTTTGCGATCCGGCCCCTCGACGACTTCTCCGGCGATGATCGTTTCACGGTCGGTCCGGGCCACAGCGTCCGTGCGTGCCTTGGCCCGGCCGGAGTTGCCTTCCAGCCACCACGGCGAATCATCCTTGGAATTCGTGGCCGGAGGGCGGCGATCGTCGCGGTCTCGCGAGCTGCGCCGCTCCGGAGACATGCACCCGGCGAGGAGCATTCCGGTCGCCAGCACGGTTATCGCGGCAAGCACTCGCATGTAAAGATCCGTCCCCCGACGCTGAATAATCAGAATGGTTATCGGCTCAGGATCGGCCGGTCTTGTCGGCAATTCCCGCCGGAACTGTTTTCCCGTGAGAAACAATCCCCATCGGACAAAGAACGCCAATCCGGACAGTTTTGCTTAAGTCCCCGAATAATCTTTCGCCGTGGAAAAGGTCCGGTCAACCGAATGTCCCCCACGACCGTCACATCAGACCCTCATGGCCGCCGATTTTTCACTTCAATCCATGAAAAACGGGCAACAGGGGTAATTCTGCAAACCACGGAAAACCCGGCAATCGGCGTCATCCTCACAACCCCGCCGGACAATCCATCTTGTGGAACCGGCGAATCCGGCTTATAGCAATGGGAGGGAGTCTGTCGAGTGATATTTGCCTCCGGACCGGTCCTCCCGCCGCCGGAAGTCGCCCCCCTGTGTGTGGGAACATCATGCCGGAACGATCCTACCGTTGGGCGCTGTTTGCCTTGGGCCTGTTGGGCTTTGCCGCCGATCAGTCGAGCAAGTACGGCGTGTTCAACTGGCTTTACGAACCGAACCGGCTGGTCGGCTCCCGCGAAGTGATTCCGGGGGCTTTTCGGCTGCTCGTCCAGTTCGAGCCGGAAAGCGCCGCCCCGAGCGATTGCCCGCTGGTCAAATGGAACGGGCCGCTGCCTCCCCGCGTGAATCACGGGGCGCTATTCAGCCTCGGCGGCCAATACAAGGCGGATGCCAATCTGTTCTTTGGCGTGGTGAGCGTGCTGGCCGCCGTCGGCATCGCCGGATGGGGACTGCGGAAAAGCACCGGAAAGGACCGGGTGTTGTGCCTCGCCCTCGGCCTGATTCTCGGCGGCACCACCGGAAATATGTTTGATCGTTTTGTGTTCGGCGGCGTGCGCGACTTCCTCTACTTCTACCTCATCGACTGGCCCGTGTTCAACGTGGCCGACTGCTTCCTGGTGTGCGGCGCCGGGCTGTTGCTCGTGCAAGCACTCTTTGGCCGGACGAAACCAACGGACACCCCGGCGACCCCGACAACGACCCCTCCGGTTGCCTGACAGCAACATTTGCAAATGATCCCAAGAGCCCCGCTGAGTCAGCGAGGCTCTTGAATCTCTTACACAAGATGCTTGTTGAATTTGCAATAAGTGTTAGCCGCGACGCGGAGGATTGCCCAACGCAAAAGGCCACGGTCCTTGTCAGGGACCGTGGCCTTTTGCGTTGGGCGATCAATTGAGGTCAGCGGGGTCGCCACACTTCATGCCGGGGGAGGACGATCTTCGCCTCGGCCGGCGGCAGTTTGTATTCACCGCGTTCAAACCCTTCGCGGCCAAAATGCTTGTCGAAAGCGTAGGGACGCCATCCGTCCGCGCCGCTGTAGAACCAATGGTTTCCGTCGGTGTAGTACCACCGCTTGTCCTCGGCGTGCCAGTAGCTCCAGTGGCCGTCGTGATGCCTCCAGTGATCTTTCAATTCTTCTCGCCCCTGCGCGAGAATGGTATCGGGTTGCCCCACCCAAAATGCCGTGCCGGCGAGCGCCATTCCGAAAATGACACCGCATACCCACGCCTTTGCGTTCCGCATGATGAGAGTCCTCTTGAATATCCTTGCGTTCCGGCCGTCACTTCGGCCTCGCGAGGACTCGGTGTGCATTGGCGGCGCCAAGGAGGCCAAGGGGGCCGTATATCGTGCAAAGCGGCCAAAATGGGGAAAAATACTCACTTTGCGCCATGCGGTTTGCCAAGTTCACGCCAAGAGGTCGCCGTCATCTCGACGCCATAGTGCGCGGCCGCCTTCCTGATATTGGCGAATGCCTGTTCCCGCTCTTCGTCGGTGACATCTTCAACCTGATCGAACCGGGCGATGGCATTGCGAACATGGCTGGCATCGCTGAGCGGCTCCTTGCGTTTTTTGGGGAAGGCGAAGACGGTCCCCGGCAAATCACTCTTCTTCGTCAGCTTGCCATGCTTCTCGTGTTCTTTCCAAGTGGCTCGTTTGGTCATGATCGGTTCTCCTCGTCAGCCGATGCGTTCATCCCGTTGGAATCTCCGGCTGATGATGTTGTTCGATTGCAAAATCGATGCCCGTTTCAACTGACAAACGCCCATCTCCTCACCCGCCATTTGCCGGCCACCTCTTCACCTTTCCCACTTGCAAAGACAGCGGGATTAATTACACTTAATTTCGTTCACCTCTCCCTTTTGAACATCCGTCGTCTCATCAATTTTCCTGACGGGAGTTTTCTCATGGGGCTTTCCAAACGCCGGGGTTTCACGCTCATTGAATTGTTGGTGGTGATTGCGATCATCGCCAT
>NZ_AIAB01000514.1 GCF_000255705.1 Zavarzinella formosa DSM 19928 | reverse complement strand
CTTTTCGGCAAACTCGCACTTTCGTTCGACGTGGGAGCTATTTAGTATTTCATTGCAGCTGATCGGACATGCGATAATCCTCCTGATTCGGTTCGGGAAAATAGTATCGCATGTCCGATCAGCTGCAATGAAATACTAGGTCGTGTCTGGTGAATCGTCGCCCGGCATGTCCTCCTCTAATCCGAGGAAGAAATTCCTTGGGGCTGAAAAGAAATAAGTTCTCCAAGTTATGAACTGACCGATCGTCAATGGAACACGCTGGTTCCGTTCTTTATGAACTGACCGATCATCAATGGAACACGCTGATTCCGTTCTTCCCACCCAACGGCCGCCGGGGAAAGCAATGGAAGGATCACCGGGTGGTCATCGACGGCATCCTCGGGATTTTGTCTGACGGGGGGCGATGGCGAAACTTGCCCGAACGGTTCGGTCCGTGGAAGACGATTTATGAGCGTTTCCGACGGTGGTCGCAAGCTCGTTTATGGGATGTTCTTTTGGACGAACTCCAGCTTCGAGACATCCGGCGAGGCCGGATCAACGGTGAGTTGCGCGCCGTGGACGCCTCGGTGATTCGGGCCCATCAATCCGCGGCCGGGGCGTCGAAGACCGTGATTCCCGTCGGTGAGCCTGTTGATCACGCGTTGGGCCGGAGCCAAGGCGGCTTTGGAACCAAAGTTCATTTGATCGCGGCCATCGAGGAGGAACAAGTCCTGCCGCTGGCGGTGATCGTCAGCCCCGGACAACAACACGAGACGCAGCAATTGATTCCTCTCGCCGAAGCAGTGGCCATCAAGGGAATGTCCCCGGAGAAACTGGCCGGAGACAAAACGTGCTCGGCCAAATGGATCCGGGAATACCTGCTGACGCACGGAGTGGAACCGGTGATTCCTCATCAGAAGAACGAGCCGGGCCGGCGCGGGCCGTTTGACCGGGAGAGTTACCGGTGGCGAAACCTGATCGAGCGGGTCTTTGACCGGCTCAAGTGGTTCCGACGGGTCGCCGCCCGATATGAAAAACTGACCATCCATTATGCCGGAATGTTGAACCTGGCCATTCTCTATCGATTCTTTCTCTGACCGATTCACCGGACACGACCTGGGGTTCATGTATGAGACGGACGCCTTGCCGTGAGATGACTCACACGTTGCTCGGCTGTTGTTTGCCCACAGCCCCGGCGAGTCGTTCCAAGTTCTCGACTGTCGTCTCCACAAACCCGCGGAATTCTCTCATCGCGCGCTCCGTTATCGGATGGCCGGTGTTGTCGGCAGACAATCGCCCAAGGAGATCAGAAAATCCGGCCCCATACACGTACAATTTTCTCTGCGTTTTATCTGCTTTCGTAATTCGATCCTCAAGCGTTGTCCGGGCCGCCCCGTGATACTCTTGCAAAATGCGTTGAAGCTCGGAATGAGCCTCATTTCTGGTCTTGGTGATGTTTTCCAAGATCAGTTTCTGCCATCCCCGGAGCGTTGATTTGATGTCTTCCAGCAGCAGCCCCAGCGCGTCTGCCGCCGCCGCGTGCTCCTTGGCCGCCACACTCCGTGTCAAAGACCGCCGCTGGAGGTTGTCCGAGAGATCCCCCATCAGGAAACGAGCCGCCGAGGCGATGCCACCGAGGCGGCGCTCCTCGGCGTGCGTCCGCCCGGGGGAGTTCATCGTTTCCTGCCAGTGTGACCTGTCAAAGGCGAATTCCGTCAGACGGGCCATGAAAACGTCAATCTCCGACGGGTCCTCCTGGCGAAATTGTTCAAAATATTTCCTCAAGTCCGCATGGAATTGCATCACCTCGGGGTCGGCCTCGCGGGGGGCGCCGGCGGAGCCCAAGCCCAGCCACGATCCCAATCTCGCCAACCGCAATTTCCAACCGTTTGCCCGTTTGCGGGCATCCCGATAAGCGTGCTCCCAGTCGGTGAACTCCAACCGGAACTGCTTGACGGATGCTTCCAGCCCGCGCCCGCGGGAGGCCAACGTGTAATAGTACTCGCCCGTCTTCAGCAAATTTTCGGCCCCGGTCCGGGCGAGACGCGTCAACTCTCGCAGCCGGTTCAGCTCGGCCGGGGGCAGGCTCCGGGGCAGGCTCCGGGCCATCCATTTTTGGAACTGATAATAAGTTTTCGGTTCGGACAGGACGCGGAACGGCCCCGCGGAGCGCCAGGCGAGAGCGATCCTATCCAACTCCGCCCGGATCTTCGACAGGGGGAGGACGGCCGGGTCGGCGGCAGACAAATCCGCCTTCGCGAACGTCCAGTGGTCATACCGGAGAACGCACCGCAGGCCGACGGCCAGCAATTGTTGAAGCAGCCACGTGAGCCGGACGCGCTTGGGGGCGGCGGCCGATCGAATCCTCGACTCCCATTCAGGGTAGTAACGGTTTAACAATTCGGACGTGCGCTCAAACATCCTGCGGTAAATTTTCAGCCAGCTCTCGTTGGACAGGCCACCCCCGCCCCCCGGTCCGTCCGGCGTGCACCGGTGCAGGGCCCGCTCGAACACGGCCAGTTCATCGCGAATGTCCATCGGCCGTTGGATCCGGAACAACCGGCAGAGCAAGATCAGCCCGAACGAGTAGACGTCCGACGCCATCCCGGCCGAGCGGTGCAGCGTCACCCCGAACGCAGACCCGGCCGGCCGCTTCAAGGGCTCGTCAAGTGTCAGGGTCCACTCCCGTTCGGAGTCCCCCCTCACGCGCTCTTTGATCGAGACCCAAGCCGGGTCGCCGCGGCCGGCCGGGGGGAAGGTGAGAATGTCCCCGCGGTTGGGCAGCCACCCCGCCGGCCAGCCGACATGCCCCAACAATCGGAGCGTCGACGGGGTGACGACCCGGACCATGAGCGACAGGGTTCGCATTTGCATTTCGGGGGCGGCGAAATCAACTCGGCGGAGGGGGATACGGTCCCTGATCACCGCGTCGGCGGGCGTGGTTTGGCGTTCGGCATGGCCGAAGTCAATCAGCCGCCAGCGCCCGTCCGCGCCTTCGCAAATGTTGTCGAAGTTGAGGTCGAGGTGAAGCCACCCCGCGTGGTGCACCGCCTCCACGGCCCGCGCCAAGTCACGAAGTTGCGCCAAGACCCGGGTGAGGTCGGCCTCCGAGTCGGCGGCCGACCTCAAACAGTCGTCCGGCCCGGACACGTCTTCCGCATCCAGCCGGGATTGCACCGAGGTCCCGCAGTCGGACAGGATCATCGCGAAACTCGGCTCCGTGACAAGCCCCGCCAGTCCCCCGTCGCGGTCGGCGACCACCCACGGACGGCAAGCCTCCGGGATCGGCCGGCCGTCGGCCGGCG
>NZ_AIAB01000513.1 GCF_000255705.1 Zavarzinella formosa DSM 19928 | reverse complement strand
GGCCGACAGCCTGTCCCGCACGCGGCCCGCGGCGCCGGGCCGGGATGTGGTGATCCGAGTCGGCAAGGCCGCGCACACGATGCGGACGACGGGCGACGGGCCGGTCCGGGTGCGTGAATTGTTCGAGAAACAGCAATATGGCGGGCTTCCCCCAAACGTCCTGAGGCCATGGCCCCTGATCGTCGATGTCGGGGCCGGCGACGGTTTGTTCGCCCTCTATGGCCTGCTTTTTTATGATCCGGCGGCCATCGTCCACTGTTTTGAGCCGCATCTTCCCGATCATGACTTGCTGCGGGAGAACCTGCGGTCGTTTCCGGGGGTGACCGCGCATCCGTTCGGGCTCGGGAAGGAAGACTCGGACGTTGATCTGTTGCCGCATCCGGCCAGTTCGGGCGAGAACCCGGTCCGTCCGGACTTGCTCCGGAACCCGAGGGAGCAGGTCCGGACGCGGATTCGGAGCGCGGCGGTCGTATGGGATGAATTGACACTGGGCGAGGCGGATATCCTGAAAATCGACGCCGGGGGTTGCGAGGCTGATATTCTGGAGGCCCTCGGCGACCGGGCCCGGTCGGCCCGGGTGGCGCTGCTGAAGTTTCACACCCCGGCCGGCCGCCGACGGATCGACGCTTTGCTGCCCGGCCATGAGTTGTTCGGGGCGAGCTTCCTGAATGCCCGAACTGGCATCCTCAAGTACGTCCGGGCTGATCTGATCGGCGAGGGAAATCAAGGGGGTTGAATCATTCCGGCTCATCCCTCAACCTCGGACAACCAGACCCGCCAGAAAGCTTTCCCATCGGGACACGGCGTCACCCGTGGCCTGATAGGCAAGTGGCGGAAGCGGGACGACGCGAATTCCATTGGCCCTCATCGACACGTCCGGCCCGGACTCCGGGGTGACAATTAACGTGTCATGGTCCTCGCTTTCCTCCACACCGACGTCCTTGCCGGCCGGCAGCCATTTCACCACCTTCGCCCCCGCCTTTCGAGCGGCCGCCGCCAGGCCATCACCGGCGGGATCGCCATGGTGAAGAATAACCACCTCCGGCCGGAACCGGCCGGTGATTCCTCCGAACACCTCCAGAAAGGCCGCCATTTCGGGAGGCGAGAAGGACCGGCCGGCCGTCGTCGGGCCGGGATCGAACAATGTCACCGGCCCGCCGGCGAGGCTGGTGTTCGTGTGTAGCGTGAACCCCCGGCCTCCGGCCGTTGTTTGGGAGGTCCGAACCCCCGGCTTTCCCTGAAGCAACTGGCCTAGCGTCGCACCGGAGTGATCCCCCATGACCGGGCCGGTGAACACCCCGCAGCGCCAGCCTCGTCCGGCGAGGGCGCCCATCAGGATGCGGGCGGGCTCCCCTTCGACCGGGTCGTGATAACAGCGAGATGATGCCAGCATCACGCGAGGAGGCGTGGCTGGCGGGTTTCGGCCGGTCGTTTGGAAACCGGCGCCGGCCTCTTCGAGCACCGGAGTTGTCGAAGACAGCGGATCGGCCGGGGATGGCGGGCCGCTCTCGCTCGTCATTGTCGTTGTCGGCTCCGGGGCATCATTCTCCGTGACGGGCGAATGACGGGAGACGAACTCGTCCACACGCTCGGACCAGATCAGGCCGGCCTCCGCAGCCACCCGTTCCTCGGGCCAATCCCACCACTTGATCGCCAGCAACCGGGACACCGTTTCGGGGTCGAAGCGATGTTTGATTACTCTCGCGGGATTGCCAACGACAATGGCATAGGGGGGAACGTCGCGGGCGACCACCGCCGCCGCCCCGATCACCGCACCGTCCCCGACCGTCACCCCGGACAGGATGGTGGCATAGGCCCCGATCCACACGTCGTTGCCAATCCGAATGTCTCCTTTGGTGCCCGAGACATCCCCGGGCCGCCAGGCGGTGGTGACCCGTTTGGGGTAATGATCGGCGTCGATGATGAAGCGAATCCCCGTCGCGATCGAGGAATACTTGCCGACGCTGATCCGCGTCTTGTCCCCGTAGGCCAGAACCGTCGGAGGAGAGGCAAAGTAACTTCCTCGCCCAAGGGTGATTGTTCGTGGATTCGACATCGGGCACCAAGAAAGGAAGTTTGAGAAGGTGGTTGTGTGCGAGTTCCGCGTCGACGGGTCGGGCCGTAATTCGTCATCCATTTTTGATCAGCCGACCCGTCGAGGGCCACCCTGACCACTTTATCGACGCGCCAACGATGTTTCCATCCACCCGCCAAACACCCGAGTCCGGGTGAATTGACGGACATGTTGCATTGTGGCCTGCCAACAGGGACTTGGATGGCAAAACCACATGAAATGCCACAATGCTTGCAAACTATGGCACCTGTTTCTCTATGAAAGCAAGGCGAGTCTCAAACCATGCCATGAGTTCCACCCTGGGCAAGCCATTCTCTATCTCCTCTGTTTGGCCTTGACCAAATCAGGCAGTCATTATGACTGGCGGTTGCCGGCGAGCAATATAACTTGCCTGGAATCTACGATTGTTCAAAATGTCCGCACAACAATCTGCAATTGATGCTTTTTCGCGATGACTCCAGACAACTGGGAGCAAAATGATTTTCTTCTTGCTCCCAGCCGCCCCATTGCCGGAACAATTGCCCAAATCGTTAAAGTCGGTATTATTATCCGTCCTTGTGCAAGCGATTAGAGCCTGTTGGGCCTGTACTTTGGCAACCGTACCCACTCCAGCGGTGGCCCCCGCGCCACCACCATCGATTCATGCGCGTCCCCTTGTGACCGGAGGAGGGATTTGGGCGAGAAATGGATTTGCATTCCAAGATCATGCTTCCGCGGCATTCTGCCTTGAAATGTTCACCGAGGGTAGCAAGCTCAAATCAGTCTGGTGCGAAGGCCCTGACGACATCACGTTAATCTGGGAAGGAGCCACGGGAGACGAAGTCGAGTTCGTCCAGGTTAAGACCGACGATCACCAAAGCTTTTGGACACCGTCCATCCTTTGCAAGCGTGAGACTAAGGTCAAAAAAGAGAAAGCGAATCTCAAAAAGGAAAACAAGGTCGGGACATCAATTCTGGAAAAGTCCCTCGCCTGCGACTGCCACTTCGCTGAACCGCGTCGATTTCGCATGGTGACCTCCCTTCCGGTAAACGAAGAGTTGACGGTCCTATCCTTTCCACTCGGTTCTGCCGCGCGGGATAAGAAGTCCGAAAAAATGGCTGCTTTAGTTACGGAGATAACGGGACGAGTCTCCGAGTTCAAATCTGAACGTGGCAATGACTGCAACTTTTGGCTGGAAAACACTTTGTGGGACGTTCGTCATTGCGAGGAAAGCTTGCGGACGGAAAACATCCTACTCTTGACGCGGTGGGCAGAGAAGAATGCGATCTGGCTTCTTCAAGACCAGATCGAATCGCTGTACAGCCGCCTGCTCGCTAAATAGGTCCCGCCCTGCCCGAAAGTATCGGTGATTTTAGACA
>NZ_AIAB01000512.1 GCF_000255705.1 Zavarzinella formosa DSM 19928 | reverse complement strand
CGGCGGGAGTGAGCTTTTGTTCCAGCGTGGGGATCAGGCGTTTGAGAGTGAGGCGGTCGTCGTCGGTCAGGCGCTTCAAGAGGGATTCCCCGGCGTCCGGCTGGACCACGAAATATTGAACCTTTCCGGTGTCGGTTGTCAGTTTGTAAACGCCGGTGTCGCGGGTGTCGTCGAAGATGAACGGCCATTCGGCGACGGCGATCCGCTGGGCCGGGGCGTCCGGCGGCTGGACGGTGACGGGGCCGGGGCGTTCGCCATCGCGGGGGCGAAAGACGATGGGCTGTTTCGCCTCTAGGTTGGCGTCGGCGGTGCGGGCGGCGGCGAGATAATACACCAGTTCGTGCATGAGGCGGACATAGTCGCCCAAGTCGGTGAGGTTCGTTCGCCAGGAGTTGTCCATCGGCACGGCCGAGAGGATCACATCCCCTTTGCCGAAGGATTTTTCGACCAAGAGCGGCTGCCGGTTGGTCAGAACGGTGATCGGCAGACCGGCGCCGTTGCCGGTGGCCTCCATTTTCCAATAGCGGGGGAAGTAGGCGCTCCCCGCCAGCGTGCCGGGATCTTCGCTTTTGAAGCCTTCCAGGAAGGGGCTTTCCAAACTGGCGGCCGACACGCGGGGGGCTTTCACCACATCGTTGGCGTCCCCAACGGGTTCGATAAGCCGGGCCGGGAGCCAGCCTTTGCCGTCGCGGTACAGTTCTCGGTTGTGGTGGATACCGTCCGTCCGGGAGCCGAGGGTGACGAACACGCCGCCGCCGTTGCTGAGGAATTCCTCGACGGCCTTCGCCTGATCGGGCCGCAGGGTGGCGTTGTTGAAAAGGATCAGCACGCGCGGAACCGTGTTCGATTCCCGCCCGAGCGGCCGGGTTAGCATTCCCGGCGTGAACTCCGTCGGCGAGACGATCTTCAGCAGAAAACTGGGCGTTTTGTCGTTGGCCGGGGCCAGCGCGTCCCGCAGGAAGTCCACCCCGTGGGCGCGGCCGGTTTGCCCTTCGCCGTTCACCAGCAAAACGGGAATCGTCGGCATCACCTCAATGGCAAAGTCCTGCCGATTGTCCCCCGGCAAGGCGTCGTCGTCGATCATCACGCTGACGAGGTGCGAACCTGGCGTGTTGAACCGGGTGGCAAACGTCAGGGGACTCCGGGCGGTGCCGACAAGCGTCGGCGGGATCTGCTCCCCGGCGGGCCGGCCGTCCACTTCAAAGCGAACTTTAGGCGGCGTCCCGGCGGAGGAGCCGAGCATTTGCAACTCGGTTTTGAACTTCACCTCCCGGCCGACGGCGGCGATGCCCCGCGTGGATTGGATCGGCGCGAGCGACCAGTTCGGCGCGTCCTCCGGCCGGTCGGGGACGACGTTCACCACCAGCACATTCGGCCAGTCCGCCTCGGGGACGCCGCTGGAGAGAAGTTCCAATCGTTCCAGCGATTTGGAATCGGCGAAGCCGTGCCGCTGGCCGTCGGTCAGGATGATGATGTCCCGCCGGCTCAATCCGCTGGTCTTCAACACTTGCATGGCGTTTTGCAGGGCGACCGCCAGATTGATTCCCCCGCGCGGCTTCGGAATCTCCTGAATGGCCCCGCTCACCAGTTTCAGATCGGTGGTGAGCCGTTCGACCACCCATGAGGGCTGTTGCTTCGCCTGAAGCACCGCGACGGCATCCCCCGGCTGGAGCTTCGAGACAAAATCCGCGGCCCAGCCCTTCGCCGCGTCGTGGGCGCTGGCGCCGTCCTTCGTGTAACCCATGCTGAACGAGCCATCAAACACAATGACCACCGCCCGGTTCGGCCGGGGGCTGATCTTCGCCAGCCACGGGGACTTTACCCACGGGGAGGCGACGCCGAGAACGAGCAAACAAATGGCCCCCATGCGAAGCAGCATGAGGAGGAATTGTTCAAGAAAGATTTTCTTGCGGGTGCGTTCGGAAACCTGAAGAAACTGCATCGCCGCCCAATCGAGCGTGTCATATCGCCGACGGTTCAACAAATGAATGAGGGGCGGGATGGCCACCGCGAGGAAGCCGAGCAGGAACGCCGGAGCGAGCAAGCCCATGAGAGATCCCGGAACACCGTGGGTCGGGACATTGTAAGAAGGATGAGGGATGAAGGATGAAGGATGAAGGGAAAAGTGGTTGCCGGGGAAGGCTGCCTTTTGCCAATGGCACGGCGGCTTCTCATGAAAATCCTTGAAACGACGCTAGGGTAATAGAAAGCGACGCATTAGCGTCTTCGCTTTCCATCCGCTCTTCACGGGAGTCCAGCCATGTCCGCGACGGTGACCCGGCCGCTATCCGACATCGCCCACGGCCGCAGCGGGGACAAGGGCAATCACTCGAACATCGCGATCATCGCCCGCACGCCGGCCGGGTTTGTGTGGATTCGGGAACACCTCACGGCCGAGCGGGTGGCGGCCTACTTCGCCCCGTTGAACCACACCGGCGTTGAGCGGTACGAGGCAGCCAACGTTATGGGCCTCAACTTTCTCTTGCGGGATGCCCTCGCCGGGGGAGCCAGCCGCTCCCTGCGGTCGGACACGCAGGGGAAGACGTTTGCCCTCGCGTTGTTGCAAATGCCTGTGGAACTTCCCCTCGATCATGCGGCCATGCTGCCCGCCCCGGAGGATCGACCATGAACTCGTTCGTGACCATTCACCACGATGGAAAAGCCGCCCTCATCACCATCCGGCGGGCCGACAAGCGGAACGCCCTGAGCCGGGAATTGATCGCCGAGCTGACGGTCGCTTTCATGAAAGCACGGGACGATGCGGCCGTGCGAGCGGTCATCCTCACCGGGGAAGGCCCGGCTTTCTGCGCGGGCATGGACCTCGGCGAATTGCAAGAAAGCCTGGGGGCCACGAAAGAAACCATCCGGGAGGACGCCGTTCGGCTGGCTTCCCTCTTTGATTTGATTTACACGCTGCCAAAACCGACCATTGCCGCCGTGAATGGATCGGCCGTCGCCGGGGGCGCTGGATTGGTGACGGCGTGCGATCTCGCGGTGTCGGTCCCCTCGGCCAAGTTCGGCTACCCGGAGGTTCGCCGGGGATTGGTGGCCGCGATTGTGATGCCGCACCTGCTCCGGCTCGTCGGCGAACGGGCCGCCCGCCAATTGCTCCTCGCCGGCGAATTAATCGCCGCCCCGGAGGCCCTGCGGCTGGGATTGTTGAACGAAATCACCGAGCCGGAATCGCTGATGGCCGCCGCGAAACGTCTCGCCAGCCAATGCGCCGACGGCGGCCCGATGGCCCTCGCCAACACCAAGCGATTGCTGGCCGCCCTCGCCCGCCCGGCTGTCACCCAAGAAGAACTCGCCGAAGAAAGCGCCAACCCCCGCCTCGGCCACGAATGCCGCGCCGGCTTGGAAGCCTTCTTTCGCCAACAACCACCGCCGTGGGCCTGACGCCATCGCCCATCGCCCGCCGGTCATTGGTCATTGGGGCATTATGCTAGTTCGTCGGCAGTGAATAC
>NZ_AIAB01000511.1 GCF_000255705.1 Zavarzinella formosa DSM 19928 | reverse complement strand
CCGAACCCCCGCCCACCACCCCCGAAGACCTCGACGCCCTCCGCTTCCTCCCCCCCCGCCAACTCCAGGCCCTCGCCCTCACTTACGGCCTCAACGACGACGGCCCCCGGACCAGCGAAACCGTTGGAAAACTGATGGGCTGCTCCGCGCAGAACGTGAGGGGGCTGGCTTTGAACGCGCTGGCGCGGTTGAGAAAGAGGATGGGGGTGGCACGGACGGGGGAGTGAAGGGCGAGAATGAATCACCAATCGACGGTGATTCTGGGATACGGTTGTTGTTCGTCGTACCATTCGGTTGGATCAAGCAACCAAGGGGCATGTTCCTCAAGTTGCCAGTCCACCCGGCGAATCACGGCGATGGTGGCATCCGCCAGCCAGCGAAAGCGAAATTCCAGCAGATAGACGGATTGATCGGCCCGCCTCACCCGGTATCCGGTGCGATAACCGGGGGCGACGGGAGCATAGGCCATGCGTGTCACGGATTGCCAGTCTTGCTGGAAGACAAGAAGATGCTCTGCGGCCAGCAACCGCACCTCGTCCGGCAGGGCTTCAAGGGCGGCGGCGGCCTCGGGCGTCAGGCTGACTTCGACGCTCATTTTTTGCCAATCCTGGCGATCACCTCGGACAGCGGGACTAATTTCCCCTCGGCGAACTGACTCTCCAGTCGGGCCTCTCCGCCGGGCGGTTCGCCGGTGTCTTGTTCGTAGAGACGCCCGAAGTAGGCCAGCAAGGCTTCATTGGTGATGGCGTTGCTGCATCGCCCGCCCGCATCCGGCATGTAGGCATCCCGCCACGGCGGTTCCTTGTGGGTTCGGTCTGACAGGCCAAACCCCGAGAACTCTCGAAACTTGTTCCAAACCGCCCCGATCAAATCCCTCGCCCGGACAGTCAGGGCCTCCGGTTCGCCGAGACCGCTGATCGGATCGTCGCCAAATGATTGAAGTTCCCGCCGGATGTTTTTGGGCACCGGCCCGAGCTTCCACGCCTCAATCCGGTCGTCAAACAACGGCTCCAAATACCACGCCATCGACCATCCCTGGGCGTAGTACATCAGCTTGTACAGCCGCATCTGGTTCAACGGCTCGCCGTCCGCGCCGGCAAGAATGACGAACTGACGGGCCACGTCGATCGCGGAGACCATGACAAAATTCCTGCGAAGCAATCAATCCGTTGTGAGGATAATTATCCGCATAAATGCGGATAGATACATATGTACATTAACACGGCGAAGGTGCGACGACAACCCCGCCGGGTAACGGTATCCCCTACGCTGATTCCGTTGCAAACGGCATCGAAGAAATGCGAAACCTCGCCGAAGATTTGAAACGCCACGTTTCCTGATTGATGGCTGGACGATGTTCAACTGCTAGCGTTGGCCTTCCGTCGTCAGCGGTGAGGCCATGCCAGCATCGCCGCCAGAAAACGGAGGCATTGCCTGGCCCAGAACGCAAGAGGCTGGTGTTCAACACACTGGTGAGGTTGAGGAAGAGGATGGGGGCGTATGAGGAATAGCGTTGGATATGTGAAATGAGGACGGGATAACCTTCGCGGAGCGAGATGCCATCATCGGCGACTGAGACAGCCGATGCACATGCAGTCTTCAATGCCTTTTTCGAGATGACCAATCCCATGAATGATCTTGCGATCCGTGTCGAATCTCTTTGCAAACACATCAAAGTAAGTCGCGTCTTTGGCCTCGAATCTACGGTAAACGGAGTAGGCGATGTGATCGGCGACTTGGACGCATCGAAACGCCCGTGATGTGACAAACATCGGGCCATCGACAATATTGCGGATGACATCCCATTGAGTGCCGAGTCTGCGAAATTGATGAGACAGTTCGACAAGCCGCGTGGCGTGGGTGCTTTCGTCGAGAATGATGAGGCCCTTCCCGTCGACTCGTCTCAAAAAGCGGTCAAACCGGCTGCAAATATCCTCAAACGCCACTTCCATTGCATGCCTTGGTGTGAAAGACGCTTTGTGCACGACTGATGCAAACGCCCTCGCACTGTCGTAAGAATTCGCAACAACCGCGAGGACTTCTTTGATCACGTCGCGCCGTTGGTCCTTGGACAATGATTTCCAAGGATCGATTCGCCCGGAGAAAATTTCGGAGGCGTGAAATTCAACCGAGTCGGCATGTCCGGGGACCAATCGCTCGGCGATCTTGTCCAGTTCTTGGGTAAAGTAGGAGACTTGACGTTCGTAGACGCATATGCCTCCAAGCACAAGATATTGCTCTTTTGGATTTTCCGCGGAACCAGAATCGTCAAGGTAAAGGAGATACATGGAGGTTGACCGTTGCGAGTACGGCCCCTAGAATAATAGTGCGGTTGGGAGGGCTGCATGCGCGGTCCGCTGGCGATAAGCCGCCCGGCTGCATGCTTTTGTCGGCAAAATACTGAACCGGTGGTGCGAAAGTGCCGCCGGTTTTGTTTTTTACCCGTGGAAAGTCGGCCCTTCATCTTTCTCAAAAAACAATTGTCTTCTTTCAACTGTTTTGTTCAAATGACTTAGGGAGAGAACAGTGGCGTTTTACACAGAGCAACCCAAGGCAATTCGGCCATTGTGATAAAACAATGGAAATTTCATTGGTTCACAACCCATGAAAAAGACAAACAGTAATCTTCAATTCGGCCCGAGCAATAGATTTTGTGAAAAATGCAACGGCTCGGGAATAGCCATCTTTTGTGATGGATTTTCTACTCACCTCTACCACACCAAGAAAACTCTCTCCCCAAGTCTGATAGAAAGTTCAAGACTTGCCTAAATCAATCATAGACATATAATTCCAATCGACAACGGTAAATTTTAAAAAAATCAAATCAGCTTGAACCAATCAAAAATACAAATAGTAAGAAGAATCGATTTTTGCATGTCTAAAATTTGGCGTTTTTTTGAATACCGCCATGCTAGGCGGTTGGTAGTCTGCGCTGGCGATGAGATTGCCGGTAGTTTTTGTTTGAAATGCGCGATGGGTTCCCAAGCACGGCAACCATTGCAGTCATCGCCCGATGCGTTTCGCCCCTCACATCGAGAGGGGCGAAACGCATTCGAGGATTTCGGGGTTGATGATGAAGCTGAAGGTGTTGCCGGTGTTGACTTGGTTTTCGGGGAAGGGCAATGGCGGTCTTCCAAGGAGAAGGCCCGGCCCGGACAGGCCGGCCCCCCTCGTCCTCATCGTCCCATGTCGAAGACGGAGACATAATCGCGGTCACTCTTGTCGCGGAGGATTTCGTGCTGGTGGCCGAACTGGGCGCCGCGGTCGGGGGCGGCGTTGGCCCGCAGGTGGAAGGTCCGGTTGATCGGGAGGGCGGCGCCGATCGCCTCGTTGAGCTTGATCTCGAACCGGGGCGCCCGGCCGGAGGCGTCGAGCGGGATCGCGAACCATTCGGCCCGGCCCGGCTTCAGATGATGGATTTCTTTCCATTCCCCGTTGCCCCAGCGATAGGCGAAGTGCATCGTCACATCGGGGGT
>NZ_AIAB01000510.1 GCF_000255705.1 Zavarzinella formosa DSM 19928 | reverse complement strand
GCACCCCGTCACCTATCGTTGCAAGTGGGGCTAGCGTGGCAAAGCCGGCGGGGTGTGGATCGTTCACCGTGCGCCACCGGGCGGGCGAACTCATACGAGATCGCTTTGAACACTGACGAGAATTGAAGTCTCGGACACCCCCTCCGGCTCCCCCTTGTCTGGGGTCTTCAATCCCGGCCACATGCTCAGGCTCACTTCATTTTTGGCCCGGTCATGTCCACGTTATAAACGGTTCCCGGTCCGATTTGCACGGACAATTCGGAGGTGTCCGGCGAGGCATACTTGATCGGGGTCAGGAACGGCGCCGGGGCCGGTGAGGGGGGAGTCACCGGCGGGGGCTTCTTGCCTTTCTGTGGCATAAACTTTCTGATCTGCTCCTGGGCCTCCGGGTTGGAATAATACACGGCCACCCGGTTCAGCCCGGCCGGGATGCCGGCGGCCCGGTAAGCGCCGTCCGCCCCGATGTCCGCCACAATTTGCGAGCCTTGGGGACCGACAAAGACAATATGCCCCCCGGTTTTGGCCAGGGGCTGGCCGTTGTAAGTCACCAACCCCGAGACATCGCCGACTTTTTCACTGCCGCATCCCGAAAGGCAAACCAGAACAAGCCCGACGGACATGCGGATGTCTTTCCAGCGCATTCTTGGCCAACTCCTGAAGTGTGAACTCCGGACGGGGAAGAAGGACAATCAAAACGGCCGATCTTTAGGGATTGGCGAACACTTCGCCGCCGGCGCGGGTGAGCAATTGCGGGAGGACGGAATCCGCCGCGTAGCTCAGGTAGCGGATGGAGCCGTCGCCGAACAGAAAATTCGCGCCGCTGGTGTGCAGGGACCACCAATGGGCCGCGTCGGCTTGGTTGGTCGTCTTTCCGGGCCGGAGACCAACGGCGGTGGCGGGGGCGCCAAAAGAAGCCGTCAACGCCACGTCCCGCGATCCCAAGACACAATCCCCGTCTCCCCCGCCGGTGCCATACGCCCCGGCCCACCATCCCCAGTTCATGTCCGCGCTTGCCGGCCGCTCGCCCACCACGGCAGTCGTCGATGTGCCGTCCGTGATGTCGGCAATGCGGACTTGCGAATCAGAATACAACACGCCGTCGCCCGAGATCGGGCTGTTGCTGGAGGTTCCGGCGCAGCCCAAATAAGAGGTGAGCGCGACGGGAGTGTTTGTCCCGGCGGCCGCCGCCGTGCATTGTGTGGGCAGGGAATTCGAGGGGCAAACATACATCGGCATCACAACGGCGATCGAGGGATTGGCGGCCACCCACGGGTAATTGGGATTGGCGTTGAGCCAGGTGGTTGTTTGTGTGTACAGGTTGCTTTGTTCGATGTAGGGCAGGATTTGCACCATCCAAGTGGTGTAAATCAGCGGCCCGTCATTCGAGGTTGAATAGTGACCGGAAGGGAACTTGCCATAGGCGTCGTGATACGCATGCAAAGCCAAACCCATCTGCTTCAGGTTGTTGGTGCATTTCATGCGATTCGCCGCTTCGCGGATCTTCTGCACAGCGGGCAACAACAGCCCGATCAGAATGGCGATGATCGCGATCACCACCAACAACTCGATCAGGGTAAACGCCCCGCGCCGCTTGCGATTTGTCATCACCGTGACTCCCCGGACAAAAACGACATGAAATGAGAAAGAGGATTTTTCAAATCTTTTGAGAAGAGCGGCCAACCTTGGATTGGTGATGGAAGCTTTTCAAGCGTCGCCTGCCTTCACCGAAGGCAGGCCGCGTTGAATTCTTCATCAAGTTTTCAATTTGGAAACTTTCAGAATCCTTCACAACCAGACGCGCAAAGATGAAGCGGGTTGTGTCAATTTCCCGAGGATTTCCGTTCAATCCGAGAGAGAGGCTGATGCTTCGACGTTTAAGATCTGATCCTGCGGGGATTGTAACAAGCAATTGCCGCGCCACTTGACAAATCCGGGGAAGGCGTTCCTTCAAGCTCGCGTCGTTCGGCGTATTTCTTCGTCATTCCTCTGATGATTGCTTCCAAAACCGAATCTCATCAGGTGCCTTTCGCTCCTGATGACAAAGCCAAATATTAATGAGAGGCCGGAGTTTCCGAACCTCGCCTCTCATTAATGATGAATGCGATACGGCCTCACTTCCGCACGCTCACGACATAGCGAATCCATGTCGGGTCTTTTTCCAGTCCCTTGGGCGGGGCGCCGTGGATGACGGCCTTCCCATCCGTGACCTGATACTGAATCGGCCCGCCGGTCACCGGATCGAGGGGGACCGGAACCCCGGTGGCCTTCAGATCCGGGGGAAGTTTCCCCTCGTTCGCGGCGGCATACAGTCGGACGGCCTCCACACTGCGCAAAAGAGCGATGCGTTGTTCGAGGCGGGCTTGCGCGACTCTCGGTTTCCGCAACCACACGGACAGCGAGTAAGTCACCGCCACTTCGGGGGGCATCTCGGAGTTGGGTTCCGAGGCCATGAGTTGCTCCTGTACCTGATGAAATGGCAGCATCGCATATTTCATTGATTCATGTTGTCGCGCCTCGGCCTTGGAGATGATGGCCAAAAACACCACCTGCTCCGGCGGGTACTTTTCCAACATTTGCCCGGACCGGGTCGGGGAGACAAGGTCCAGCCGGGCGCGGTCCAGCCATTCCTTGTCCTTCAGCCGGGATTTGAGCCACTTGTCGATCTCTTCCCGTTTCTCTTTCGATAGATGATCAAAACTGCCGACGATGGCCGCGAATTCCCGCGCCTGTTGGATCTCCTCCTTCCCCCACACCTTGGCGGGATCGGTGAGGTTTCGCAACCCGACGGGGGACATCATCAACTCCCCCAGCACGGCCCGCTCCTGCCGGACAAGTGGTTGCGGCAGCGTGGACAGTGCCCAATACAGATTCGGGGCCTTGGGTTGTTGGATCAATTCCGCGATCCGGTCCAGCCCGGTCTGGGCGATGGCCAGACCCACCAATGTGCCGATATAAGTGGGATGTTCGCCGAGATGCTTGGCGAGCGTGAGGATCACGGTGATGTCCGTCGCGGCTTCGTCGAAATCCCCGGCCATGATCTCGCCGCGTGTTTTGAGGGCGACGACCTTGGAGAGCGTCCGCAGTTTTTGAATTTCCGGCAGGAGCGTGTTGTAGCCGTTCTCCTGCATCTCGCCGACGATGTTCCAGTCCGGCGTTTCCATCCGGGTGGCCCGCCGGGCGTTTTTGGATGAAACCCCGCCATAGTATTTCAAATCGCCGTAGTTGTATGTGCCCGGCTTGAAGTTCTTCAATTCCGCCAGCGGCATCGCCATCATCTTTTCACGATCCTCGCTCACTTCCTTGTTTGCGTACAGATTGTCCTGTTCCATGAAGCACTTCAGATAACCCAGCACGGGATTGCCGGGAACCAATTCTTTCAACGATGGCTGAAACATGATCTTCAACGCCGGCACCGGCGGGGCCGCCGGGGAAACCGAGATTTCCACCGTATTGGCAACGGGCTTCGCCTCCTCGGCTTGCAAGGGAATGGCGACAAGAAGCAATAGCAGAGCGCGGCCTCTCATGGAGGTCTCCTTTGGATGTCTGACAAATCTTTCTGGCACACCGGACTGATCGGTTTTCGCCCCAAGGGGGCGCTCGAAAATAGCCAGGGGCGG
>NZ_AIAB01000509.1 GCF_000255705.1 Zavarzinella formosa DSM 19928 | reverse complement strand
CGACGCCGGAGGCAAGAAGGCCGACCGCCCCGGCCGTCATGCTCACCACCTGGCCGATGACCACCAGGGCCGCCCCGGCCCCGGCGAAGGCCACGGCCCCCTTCAGGACAAGCCCGACGAGCGGTCGATACTCCCGCACAAAGCCGATGGCTTCCTTGGCCACGTCCGAGAAGGCGGCCGAGAACTCCGACACCACCGGGGCGACGGCCACGGCCAGCGACTGCCAGATCCGGCCGAGGGTCGCCGAGGCGACGGTGAATTCCCGACTGGCCTTGCGCGCGTCCTCCATGTCGGCGGCCGACATCTCGAAAGTGTCGCCGAGCCGGGCCATCTCCTCCTGCGAGAGGGCCAGCGTGGAGATGAGGTTTTTGCCCGTGTCCTCGCCGAACGCCTTCAAGAGCAACTGCACTCGCGTGGCGGGATCCTGCACTTTCTTTAGCGAGTCAATCATCAGGTAAAACTGTTTGGCCGGGTCGAGACCCTCGAACTGTTCGGCCCCGACGCCAAGCGAGTCGAACAGTTGATTCGCCTCCTGGCTGCTTCCGGACAGGGCGTCCTTGACCCGCTGCCCGAGCGTCACAAGCCCCTCGGTCGCGTCCCGGGTGTCCGAACCGACGGCCTTCATGACCCCGAACAGACGGGTCGCCGACTCGGCGGTCAGGCCGAAGGCTGCGGCGATGTCGCCCTGCTTGGAGGTTTCGGCGAGCTGGTCGACCGCCGACTGGAGAGGCGAGAGAAGCGTCTTGAAGCCGAGCGAGGCCCCGCCGAGCCGGGCCAGAAAATCGCCGAAAGCCTTCACCCGGCCCCGGGCCGCGTCGAGTCCGCGATAAAGCAGGTTGTTTTTGACGAAAAGCTCGACGAAAGCCGAGCCGGCCCGGATGGCCGAGGAACCGCCGCCGCCCCCGCCCTGGGCGGCCAGAAAGCAGCGGACTCCGACCGGGGACATGAACCAACGAAGCGACATTACCGGCCCTCAGTCGTTGAGCCCGAAAAAGGCGTTGACCGCCGCCCAGCCCTGACGGCTTTCGGCGGCGATGTGAAGCGGGGATTTGGGTTGAATCCGCCGGCGAAACGGCGTGATGTCGTCGGGAACCAGCCGCTCGCCGGTGAGGGCTCCGCGTATCCAGGAGACCTGCCATGCCGCCATCAGCCACTGCTCATGCCGCCTGGCGTCGGCCATCCGCAGCAGGGAGCGAAACGTCAGCGGCCGGTAATCCACGCCAACGATGCCGGCCAGGTCAAGGATCACGGGCCAGAGGTCTGGCCCATCTCCCGGAGGGCCTTCTCGACCGCCTCGTCGATTCTGGCCGTCGTCCTCCTGTCCGCCGCCTCCAGAATCCGGGTCCAGCCCTTCTTGATCGCCTGACCCACCGGCGACCTCGGGGAGAAATCGGCGACCGCCTCCATCAACGCCGTCGCGGCCCGGTCGATCGTCGGCCCGTCAAACCCCTTGCCGAACTCCCGCTCGGAAAGGCCGCGTTCCTTGACCTGCTCCTCGCACAGAATCCAGATCACTTTCCCGAGGCTGACCGGATCGCCATAGAGCAGTTCGGCGAATTGATTGAGGTTGGCCAGGAGCTTGTTCAGCTCGACCCCGCAATGATCCCTCACGGGCTCGATGTCCCCGTTGGTGATCCGCAACACCCATTCCCGGTCCCGGCAATCCTTGAGCTTCGCCATGATGTTCGCATCCCCCTGGTTTCTTTCGGACCGTCCGGCGTTTACGAGGCGGTCACCGACACCGGCGTGTAAGTCACCACGTCCGTGCTATTGATGACGGCCCGCTGGACCGGGTTGCCGATCACCCGCTTGATCGTGAAGTCGTTGAACAACACGGTCGGCAATCCCTGGTCCTGGGTCCAGTTGAAAAACTTGAAGTCGGCCCGCAGGCCCCGGGAGCCGACCGTTTCCTTGGGTCCGCTCAGCATGAGCAGGTCAAGGGCCGTCCGGCCGTAAAAGGCGTTCTCAAACACCGTGAACGCCCCGTTGCTCTCGTCCTCCCGGATCTTGCCGGTGAACTCCAGGTGAAGCAGCGTCGGCTCCGAGGCGGCCAGTCCGCCGTCCCCCTTGCCGGAGGCATCACCCTCGTCCATCGTCGGGTTGACCGAGAAATCCGAGATGCCGGTGACCGGGCTCCAGATCGGAGCCTCGTAGGTTCCGGTGTTGCGGTACAGTGTCGCCAGCAATCCGAGTTTGGCCTTGGCCATGATTCAACCCCTCTTGATCGATCCCTTAAACGTCCCCGCGAACTTCGGGGCGACTTTTTTCAACGCTGGTTTCACGGACGGATGCCTGCCGATGCTGATCCGGCGGGCCTTGCCCCGGCGCCGGATCGTCACCGTGGCGCCCTCCTCCAGGGCGGCCGGAACCTTGTATCCCCTGGTCGCCGCGTTCCGGAAATCCTCCGGGCCGACCACCACGGACTTGCTTCGGGGGTCGTAGCCAAAGCGGATGAGTTCCTTGATCGGGCTGGCCGCCCGTGTCTTCTCAACGCCCGTCTTCTTGTTCGTCGTCGTCCGCAAAAACCGCTCCGAGCGGCGGGCGAACGGAGGCTGGCCCGCGGGGGCCGGCGCCTGTTTGGTCGTGTACCGGATCGACGACTTGTCGGCGGTCATCACGTAGGCGCCGCAACGGGACAACGACCGGATCGTCGCCCGGTCGGCCATCGCCCGCATCATGGGCGAGTCAAAGAACACCCCCTGCCGCCCGTTGATCGTCGCCTCGCCGGCCATTATTTCAATTCCCGATAGGTCACCGTGAACTCGGCCTGGAATACCTTGAAGTCCCGAAGGTAGTCCGGCTCATAGGGGACGGTGACCTCCGTGGCGTTGGGGATCGCGTCGCCGATCGCCTCGCCCAGGGCCGCGTCCCTCTCGTCGCCGGCGAACGCCCAGACCTCCTCGACAAACGCCATCCGGTCGTCGACCCATGAATCGGGAAGCGTCCCGGCGGCCGTGTGCCGGTCGCGGATCACCACCTCAATGGTGAAGTCCCGCCACTTCTGCTCCCGCGTGGCGGGCTCGACCTCGGCCCACGGGCCGGGATGGACGTAAATCATCCGGCCGGTGATCTCCGACAGCTCGGCCTCGTCCAGATAAGACCGCGTGACCGTCTCGTCCGGAAACCTGGCGGCGATCGCGGACGCGACCGCGTCGGCCAGGGCGACGATCCGGGCCGGCATCACGCCACCCTCTTTCCGTGAATCCGGTAATGCGTCCGGAACTGGTCGCTGTGACGCCATGGTTGCTCGCCGGTCGGGGCGAGAACCTCGAACTCGACCGGCGCGCCGTTGATCATCCGGACGAACCGGTCGTTCTTCTTCGGCTCCGTCGCCTGGCCGCCGATGACCAGCGAGGCAGCCGACACGATCAGGTCGCAGTCGCCCCATTCGAGACGGGACTTGGCGGTGTCGCTCGTTCGGAAGGCGGTCTGTCCGATCACGGCGTCGGGAATCACCACCGAACCGACGCCGGCCCGTGAGTACGTCACGGATTCGGAGGCGTGTTCGGCGGTCATTTTCCGGAGCCAGGCGGCGCCGGCGGCCATCATGTTTTTGCCCATGTCAGAGATCCTTAATTCAGCATGACCACCAGGCTGACCTGGCGGGAACCCGTGGAATCGCCGTGAGACAGATACACGTCAGCCAGGTTGTCGGCCGACTCGGCCGTGTTCGATCCGGTTCCGTCCCATATGTAATCGGCGGTGTCCGTCACGTCGGCCTGGAGAACCACCGCCGGCGCGTCATCCCGCAACACAACCGTGGCCCTTGCGGAGCAAGTCGCCGCGATGCCTTTGATCCGAGACGGGTCGGCCACCTCCAGCGTTTCCAACTGGGGCACCATCGCGCTCACCGCCGTGCCGACAACCGGGAGATTGTCGCCCGTGCCGCCGTCCAGCGTGACGGCGTTGGCGGCCACCGTCGCCGTCATGCCGATTCGCTTGCCGCCGTTCCAGTAGAGGTCGACCCGGTTCGTGCTGGCGATGCCGTGGCCGGCCTCCATCGTGGCCACGCCGGTGTCGGCGTCGGTGCGGGTGGTCAGGCTGCCGGTCTTCGCGGCGGCCAGCGTCGGATCGATGACAATGCCGCCGTCGGCGTTGATCGTTTTCGACTGCCGGACGGTTTTGCCGCCGAAGCTGGCGTCTACCGTGATGGATGCCTGCATATGACGCTCCCGAGTAAATCCGTCTTGTCCAATCAATCGCAGGAGCCGGACTCGAACCGACGCTCTCCGGGTTATGAACCCGGCGGGATGACCGCTTCCCCATCCTGCAAACACATCACTGATGGCCCCGGTGGGTCTCGAAGC
>NZ_AIAB01000508.1 GCF_000255705.1 Zavarzinella formosa DSM 19928 | reverse complement strand
CGGCTTTGCCACGCTAGCCCCACTTGCAACGATAGGTGACGGGGTGCAACGCTAGGTCAAACTATAGCAAATCTTTGACTTTGACGCCGAGAGCGTCGGCAAGCGATTCGAGCGATGAAAGTCGCGGGTCTTTCACCTTGTTGAACAACTGCCATACCGACGCCCTCGCGGTTGCCGGTGGGTAGCCCATCTTGATGCCGAGTTCCTCCAAGGTCATCCCGGAGTCTTTCAGCATTGTCTCGGCTCTCGCCAACGCCTTTTTGCCCAATGCACTTTCCATAACCGTAAGTATATATATTAATTGACAAAAATCAAGCGGCCCGTTTGCCGTGAGGGGCGATGACGTTTAGCCGTAAGTTTGGGCGAAAACAGGGAGGGAATTGGGCGTGCATAATTTTGTGCATAATTTGGTTGTATTTTTGTAAAGATCCGTTTATCCTGATTGGATGAACACCACTAACTTTCGCGGCGTCCAACCCAATCTCTTCGGGCCCCGTTTTGAGCGGATGAGCCAAGAAGAGATAATTGACATTTTGGAGCCGCATTTCCCGATGCTTCATGCCTCGATCATGGGGCCGTGGGAAGAGTTGGTCGAGTACAGAACGAACGACAAGAACTTCATCGACATGAAAGAAGGCGATTGCGCCGTTTGGCTGACGATGCAATCGCAAATCCGCGCCCGAAGCCTTCTTGACGGGAAGCCGGGATTTCGATTGTTCGACCAGCATCAAAAACTGGTAATCGTCATCGAAGATAAGATCGCCGTCACCATCAAAAAACTGACGTATCGGCAACGCACGGCAGCGGATCGCCCTCGACTCGAACGGAGTAACTACTCCACGCCAAGAAATGTCAAATTTTGGGACCAGCGGCGGGACTCGGGCATCCCGGACTATCCCCGCGTCATCTTGGGATACGAGCTATTAAAGGAGATCACGGAAGTCCGTTTGGTGATCGCTTACAGCCGCAGCCAAGGGAAGCATGTGGATTGGGCATACGTTATGCCGCCTCAGCCTTCGCTCGTGCCGGTTGGCTTTACGCCTCAACTGGCTTCTGTGCCGATGGATGACAGTCACGATGACTTGGACCAGAAGGGATTCTCGATCTCCGAAGCCGACACTTCTGAGCGAGCGGCAGGTGGAGAAGTCGAAGGAACACGATGAACAAGATTAACCCGGAAATGATCGTCCTTGGCCGCGAACTTTGCGGTCTCACACAAGCGGAACTGGCAACCGGCGTTTCGCTTAATCAGGCGACGATTTCCCGTTACGAGTCTGGGGCTGTAGAGGTCCCCGACGAACACATCCGCACCATCGCTGAATTCTTGGGCCGGCCGGAATCGTTCTTTCGATGGCCGGACCAGTTGTACGGTGCGAGTTGCATGTACCACCGCAAGAATCGCCGGCTTTCGGTTGCGGAACTCACGGTCATCCACGCCAAAGTAAACCTGTTGCGGATTCAGGCATCGCGACTTCTCAAACAAGCCAAGGTCACGAGCAAGTATTCGTTTTACCGAATGGATCAGGCCAAACTTGGCAGCCCGGAAGAGTGTGCCAGACGGCAGCGGCAACTTTGGCAAATGCCAAGCGGACCGGCCCGAAACGTGGTTTCGTCGATTGAACGGGCAGGCGGCATGGTCTTCCGTTGCCCGTTTGGGGAGACTCGCGTTGACGGTGTCAGTCAGTGGCCACTTGACGCCCCGAACATGCCGCCGATTTTTTTCGTTCACGAGGACATTCCGGGCGACCGTGAACGCCTGACCCTATCCCATGAAGTCGGGCACGTTGTCATGCACCACTTGCCAACGGAAGGCGATTTGGAAGACGAAGCGAATCGGTTCGCGGCCGAATTTTTGATGCCGGCCGACGAGATCAAGGACGAATTGCGGAATCTTACTCTGCCCAAGGCGGCGGCTCTAAAGTCGTATTGGAAAGTGTCGATGCAAGCGTTAATTGTCCACGCCCACCGACTCGGTAGTATCACTGACAATCAGTACCAGTACCTATTTCGGCAGTTGAGTACACGGGGCTACCGGACTTGTGAGCCGTGCCCGATTCCGCCGGAAGAGCCAGAAATGTTTAAGGACGTGGTCGAATTCCACCAGAAGAAGTTGCGTTGGGCCATGAGCGACTTGTCTGAATTCCTTGGGGAGTCCGAGGAAAACTTCCGTGACAAGTACGGCCAGAACTTTTCAAACTTCCGTCTCGTTGGGTAACACCATCACTGGCAAAAATGTAAATAAAAACATTGACATCCCTTGTGACGACTGTATATTAATTTATATACAAGACACGGGAGACATCCATGAACGCTCGGGAAGAACGCGGCCTCATCATCGCGGCCACCTGCCGGTTAAATCGCCTGAGCAACGGCACTTGGTTGGTCCCGAGTCAGACGCGGGGAGGTGACATTGCCGCGTATCAAGTCAACTTGGAAGCCAAGACTTGCACCTGTCCTGACCATGTTGAGGGCGGCTTCACCTGCAAGCACTATTTCGCGGCGTCCATCGTCCACAAGCGGGACATTCTGCCGGATGGAACCATCGTCGAAACCAAGACGATGACGATCACGGAAAAGAAGGTCTACAAGCAAGACTGGCCAAAATACAACGCGGCCCAAGCCACCGAGAAGCGGCGGTTCCGCGTCTTGTTGCACGAACTTTGCCGCCGTCTTCCCCTCCGCGACCGGGCCGGTAATACGAGCGGCCAGAATCCGCACCTGCCCTCTGATGCCGTGTTCACGATGGCGTACAAGGTCTATTGCGGCCTGAGTGCCCGCCGGTTCTCAACCGATCTTCTCGAAGCCCATGAGATGGGATTCGTCAGCAAGCCGATTCCCGGCATGAAGGCGACGACGTTCGCGGAAGATGCGTATTACACGCCGATCTTGCGTGAACTGGTCGGATACAGTGCCCGCCCGCTCCGGGCGTTGGAACGGGACTTCGCCATCGACAGCAGCGGGTTCGGCAGCACGAAGTACGAGAAGTGGTACGACCACAAGTACGGCATCACGCGGAATCGTTGCGTGTGGGTCAAGACGCATATCGCGTCCGGCGTCAAAACGAACGTGGTCACGGCGGTTCGGATTCTCGACAAGGACGCGGCCGACGCTCCCCAATTCGTGCCGTTGCTCAAGGAAACCCGGAAGCACTTCACCATCGGCGAAGTGTCGGCCGACAAGGCGTATGCCAGTCTGGAAAACTTTGAGGCGGTCGCGGAGTGCGGCGGGGAAGCGTTCATCGCCTTTAAGAACAACACCACGGGGGCCATCGGTGGCCAGTTCGAGAAGGCATTCCACTACTTCAAGTTCAACCAAGACGAGTACATGGCCCATTACCACAAGCGGAGCAACGTGGAATCGACATTCTCAGCCATCAAGCGGAAATTCGGGGCTGATGTGGTGAGCAAGGCCCCCACGGCGATGGTCAACGAAGTGCTTTGCAAGATCATCTGCCATAACCTGACCTGTCTGATTCAGGAACAGGAATCGCTTGGCATCGTGCCGGTGTTCTGGAAGGATGAGCAGGAGTGTCGGAAGGCGTTTGAGCCGGTTGTTGGATCGGTGTGCTGAGGCTGGAAAGGCAAACTCGGGATCGAGGACAGACCGAGTTTTCATGCGTGGTCTAGCATGCGTTGGAAATCATTCCGATGAGAGCCAATGCAATGGCCAAAGCAAAACCGATACCGGCCGCCTTCAACCAAAATGACTTGAGAGAAATTGCTTTTTGTTCCGATTCCCGGCAACTGCGATAATCATCGAGTTTTACACGGCATTTGCGTGGATACATGCCCCAAACCGAACAGGTCAGCGAAATAAGCAGGGCACAAATGACCGCTACTCGCCACCGTTCCGGCACTGCGGAATCTCGCAGGACAACCAGTCCGCCAGCCATCGCTGCCGTGAGTGCGGCAAGTTTTTGAAGTGTGTCGTTTAGTGCGGTGGCCGAGTTCTTAACTGAGTTGCGGGCCATCTCCGCCCACATCTCATCTTCTTCCGTAATTGGCCGACCTTCTCGTATCACAGCGTGAATTTTTTCTTGCAATTTTCGCACTCGATTTTTGGGCTATTATTCGGCTCACCACTTCCCGCCGGGCGAAGTGGACTCAAACTCTTGTGCCGAATATGTTCATCGCCCGCTTCGGTATCGTACTCAAAAACATGCTTACAAAACGGACAGCGGACTGATTCTTTTGCATTCACGACTTTGGTTCCTGACAGGCACACCCGCCCCGAAGACCGGGGAACCAACTCCGAATCGTCGGGACGGGCCAACGGGTAGCTACTCCCGCCGTCCTGATACTCTCACTATAGCAGGAATCTCCAAGTCAATGGGAAGTGGACTTGCCACGTTAGGGTTGAAGATGCAACGATAGGGGGCCAAAATGGGGGCTAGCGTGGCAAAGCCC
>NZ_AIAB01000507.1 GCF_000255705.1 Zavarzinella formosa DSM 19928 | reverse complement strand
CAGCCCGGCGGCGGCGGTGAACCGCCAGCGGGCCGCCGGACGGTCCAGGCCGCAAACCGCCAGAACGCCCACCGGGTTTGGATCGCCGACATGCAATTCCAAATCCGAACTCACCGGCCAGGCATGCCAATCCGGCCCCGCTCCATCGTCCGCCCGGCCAAACCCGACAAGCCGGCGGTCGGTAAGCACGACCAATTCGCGGCCGTATCGCAGTTCCGCGTCCAAGTCAGGCTCAACCCATTCCACCACTCGCTCGCCAGGCAGAAGCCGGTCGGCGAGGGCTGGCCGCCAGTGGTCGGGCACGGCGGGCAAGCGGTCGACAAGATCGGACATGAAGGCCCCGAAGTATTGGTCAATGGGGCATTGTAGTCGCGCGGTCAGCGAGGTCATCGGGCGATTGATCCGGCGTTTCCTCATCGCGTTCCGCCAGCGAAGAAACGTTTAGAACCCGGATCAGCAACGGAAGCGTCATTCCCTGTCCCACAAGCGTGACCAGAATCACCCCGAATGTGAGGAACAGGATCAAGTCCCGGTCGGGAAACGGTCCTTCGGGTGTGTTTGTCGGGAGCGATAGCGCCGCCGCCAGCGACACCACCCCGCGCATGCCGGCCCAGCCGACCACGGTCACCGCGCCACGGGGGATAAGTGACATCCCGGTCCAGCACGACCCGGTCAACCCAGCGTGGCAGATAAGCACGGGGGTACATCCACAACAACCGTGACCCGATGACCACTGCGGAGATGATCGCCGCGTATCCGCACAAGGTCGGGAGCGTTTGATGGCTGCCCAGCGAACCCAAAAAACCGGAAGCTGAAAGCCGATTAACAAGAAGATCAGGCCGGTGAGCAGGAATTCGACCATCCCCCAGACGGCCTTAGCCTCGGCGCACCAATTATGCCGGATGTTACAGAGACCAAACCAGCCGACATACAGCCCGGCGGAAACGGCCGCCAGCACGCCGCTGACTTCAACCCGTTCGGCCGGAAGATAAAGCAAGTAGGGTGTCGACAGGCTGAGGGCGATGTGCAGTTTCGGCTCTCCGAGGCGCGTGTGCCTCAACCACTCGTGCGTCCGGACGATCACCCACGCCCCGCTCAATCCGATGGCGACCCCGTCGGCGCTGAAGGTCACGAACTCGAAGGCCGCCCGCTCAACCCGGAACGCCTCCCCGGCGACCACCGCGACCGCGATGCAGAGCGCGACCAGTGCCGAGGCGTCATTCACAAGGCTCTCACCTTCCAAAAGGGTGGTGATGAGCCGAGGCACACGAACCAGTCGGGTGACGGCCACGGCGGCGACCGCATCCGGCGGGGACACGATGGCCCCGAGAACGAACGCGGCCGGCCAGGACAGGCCCACTAGATCGTGCGCCGCCCAGGCCACCAAAACGGTGGCGAACTGCACCAACCCGATTGCAAGCGACAAGATCGGCCGGATGGCTCGCCGGAACGCCGGCCATTCGGTTTGGAAAGCGGCCGCGTAGAGAAGAGGGAGCAGAAACCCAAGGAGCGTCAGATCTGGGTTCAGGTCAATGCCCGCGACCCCGTCCTGAAGGCTCAGTAAAAGGCCCCGATCACCAGAAGGATCGGGTACGGTATCTTGAGCCAGCGTGCGAGAACCCCGATCCCGATGACGGCAACGACCAATCCGACAACGATTTCGATCTGATGATGCACCAACGCCCTCCCTGGCTTCTCGCGGCCAACGGCGCACTGTCGCACCGTTGGTTTTTCAAATTCTATGCCGGGTCAAAGAGACTGGCGAAGTTGATTGACGATGCCGGAGTAGCATCATCAGGGGGAAAACACCGCCGGGCAAGGGATTCGCAACTTGGAACAATCGACAGAAGAACCGACAAAGCCCCTCTCGCCATGTCGTTTTCAAAAGGATCGAATAAGGTGATGGATTAAATGACCGGCCGGCATCGGCGCAAACTCAGATGATGAGGAAAGACATGCGAGGCTCCCTGACACTTGTTGTCTTCCTGGCGATGGCATCGATCTCCAGAGGCGACGAACTGCGGCCGGTTGCCCTCAAATCGGCGGTCACGGAGGTTCAGCCGCTCACGGGGATCGTCCTGTGGACAACCAACCCGTCTGTCAAAACCGCTCCCATTCAACTGGAGTACAGCTACTTCGCCTACGACCAGGTGGTGAAAGAGAAAGACCGATATGATTGGTCTGCGGTCGAGAAACTGCTCGATGAGGTGGCCGGGAGGAAGCACCAGCTCGTTCTCCGCTGGCATGACACTTACGTGGGCAAGCCAACCGGCGTGCCGGCGCCCGTCAAGGCTCTGCCGGGCTATCGGGAGACGACCGGGAACAGCGAAAAGAAGCGGACCGGCTTTCCCGACTGGTCGCATCCCGGCTGGCAAAAATTTGTGCCCGAGTTTTTCACCCGGTTCGCGGAGAAATACGATGGTGATCGTCGGCTGGCGTATTTGGAGGTCGGTTTCGGCTTGTGGGCCGAGTACCACATCTATGACGGCCCGATGGAACTCGGCAAGACGTTTCCGTCGAAAGAATTCCAGCGTGAGTTTGCCATTCACATGGGCCGCGAGTTCCGGCAAACCCCTTGGATGATCTCGGTGGATGCGGCCGGTGATCATGCTCCGTTTGCCAAGGACAAGAAACTGCTGGCCCTGCCGTTCGGGCTGTTCGACGACTCGTTCAACCACGCGAAGCACCAAAAAGAGAACGAGCCGAATTGGGACCGTCTGGGCCGGGACCGCTGGAAAACCGCTCCGGCCGGAGGCGAGTTCAGTTTCTTTGAGAAGAAGGATCAGAAGGAGGCTCTTTCCTTGAAAGGACCGCACGGCATCCGCTTTGAGGAACAGGCGGCGAAGTTCCACGCGACGTTCATCATCGGAGATGCCCAGCCGGGATATCAGAAGCCGGAACGCATCCGCGAGGCCGGCATGGCCTGCGGATACCACTTCCGGGTGACCGGGTTCCGGGTGTCGGCCGCTCGGTCTGAGGTGACGGTGACAAATTCCGGGGTGGCGCCGATTTATTTTGATGCGTTTCCGGCGGTGAACGGGATACGGTCAAAGACCTCGCTCAAGGGTCTTTTGCCAGGGGGGGCACGAGTGTTTGAAGTCGCCGTCGGTGGGGATTCACCAACCCTGACCATCGAGTGTGACCGGCTGGTCAAGGGCCAGCGAATCGGATTCGACGCCGAGCTTCCCTAAATCTTCCAGCCATCAAATATCCAGCCACACGAACATCCACGCGACAGGATAGCAACCATGAATGCCGTTCAAAGTCCGATCTTGGAAACCACTGTCGGGGACGTCAAGTTGGGCGAGTGCCGGCTGGAAGTTGCCGGGCGAGAGTTGGCTGTTCAATATGCCGCCGCGTTCGTGACCGCCGCCGATGAGGTTCAATTTCTCGCCAACGGGGCCGGAGGACTGCCGTATGGGCTCACTCTGTGGCCGGCCTCGATCGCCTTGGCTCACGAAATCGGCACCCGGAAATCCGGGTTCGCCGGCCGGTCTGTGTTGGAGATCGGGGCCGGGACCGGCCTGCCGGGGATTGTTGCCGCCGCCGCCGGTGCGACCGTCCTCCAGACGGACCGCCACGAACTGGCCCTGCATTTGTGCCGGCTCAACGGCGAACGCAACGGCATCCCTGGCCTTGAGCGCCGGCTGGCCGACTGGACGGCGTGGGACGACACCCGCCGATATGACTGGATCATCGGTTCCGATATTTTGTATGCCGCCGAACTTCACCCGCATCTGCGGAGGATCTTTGAGGGAAACCTCGCCGCTGGCGGCCGGGTGCTGCTGTCGGACCCGTTCCGCTCCACCGGGCTTCCGCTCTTGGAGGCAATGGAAAAAGACGGCTGGCGGGTGACACACAACCGATGGTCCCTTGGCGACGGGAAGGATTCTCGCCCCGTTGCGGTTTACGAACTAACTCGACCAGCCAAGCATCGCTGACAGATTCCGGCGAAGATCCTCCGGCTGTCGCAAGGCCTGTTCAGGGGAAGCGAATTTCTGGCGGAAGATCTTCCCAATTTGGGTGGTTGACAAGACCGCGATCGGAAAACTCTTGTGTGCCCGATTGCCTTTTTAAGAGCACAAGACGCCATCGTCTGAATATCCACTTTTTCAGTTCTTTGGTCAGTCCGATGATTCAATTTCTATTCAACGATGACCGGACATCATGTCATGAGCCGGGTGGATAGAACTACCAACCACTGTTCTCTAATGGTAAATTTTGCGAATCAAGAACTCGTCTCGGCCAGCTTGGAATCGCATTGCTTGTACTGTTTCTGTACTGTGCAATGATCGCAAAATACCGTGAATCATCGACAAGGATTGCGTTGGTTTGCGGGGCTGGACAAGTGTAAAATCTCTGTGTAAAGTGCTTGAAAGCCAAGGCTTTCGGATCTTTCGACGGGGGTCGGACGGGTAGTTTCGGGACCAAGAGGTCGCAGGTTCAAATCCTGTCAGCTCGATTGTA
>NZ_AIAB01000506.1 GCF_000255705.1 Zavarzinella formosa DSM 19928 | reverse complement strand
AACCAATTTCGCCATCCTGCCCAAGATCAACCGCTGAGTAGCCCTGGGACAATCCCCAAGGATGCTTGTGGCAATTTGGTGATTGTGTGTCATGTTTTTGTGGCGCCAGAAGCGGCGAACAAGGATAAGCTATTTCATAACAACTACGAGGCGACCAAACTGGCTCTCAAGCGAGCGTGGGCTGGCGAGCCAACTCTCGATGAGGCATTACAATTTAGGAAAAAAATGCCCTGAGAGAAACCGTCCAACCCGACCACTTGGGTATTGAAGTGACTGGTCAAAAGCAAAGCATCATTTATGCCGGCCGCGTGTTCTGGGTGAAGGGTCTGAAATCAGGCCGAACAAGACATTGCAGTTGACTGGTTGGGCACGAATTCGCCGCCTGTCGGGATGAGGCCCCTGATGCCAAACCGGCAACTGAATTTGGTCGTTCGGCATGCCCCTTGGAGAGTTCTGCGGTGTATCACATTCGACTCAGTCCACATCGGACACCGCTGCTTGCCTTGCCCGTGTGCGTTCTGGCTGGGGTCATGTGGGTTTTATGGGCCCGCGGCCCGGGGTATGACATCTGGACTTGGCTGGCGATCGGCATGCTTGACGGCTTGGTCTGTGGTGCGTTCGTCGTTGGCGGTCTTCTCGCCGCCCTGGCAGGCGCGGGTCGCCGCCGACAACCAATGCCCGCCGAACATGGTGCTGCGGCAGACCCCGAGCCTCAGTCGTCGTAATGTGGCCGAGATCGTTCCGGCCCCGGCCGATGAGTTTTGGTGTTCGGCTTAACGGAGGAGGGCTCATGATTCGCGGCTTTCTTATCGTCCTGACGGCTGCATTTTCGGTTCAATCCGCCATGGCGGATGAGACACTTGAAAACGCACTCAAGGCTCTGCAAGGAGAGTGGAAGTTTGAGAAGATGGTCGACAAAGGTGAGGTCGTGCCGCTCGAAAAGGCTTCAAATCGCTATTTCACTTTCAAAGGCAACGAGATCGTGCCAAGTGACAACCCGAAGGATGTGGCGAAAATCAAGATTGATCCGGCACAGAAGCCGGCGCACATGGACCTTGCCGACAGGTCAAAGGAAACGATGCTCGGCATCTACGAGATTAGTGGCGATACGCTAAAGCTCTGTTTCGCCGCCCCGGGCGAGAAGCGTCCGACGGAGTTCGCGTCGCCGAAGGACGGCAAAGTGTTCTTCCTCGTGCTAAAGCGAGAGCGTAAATAGTCTGTGTTTGCGAGTTGGGTCGCAAAGCCGAACGAACTGTTGGAGCTGCCCCCCGCCTCGAAGTCGGTGACTTTGGTTGAAGTCGTTTAAGGCGGGGGCCGCTCAACTCGATGTTCGGCAAAATAGGACGCCAGAGTGGCGGTGTCGTTGACACAAGCGGCATGTGGCCAGAGTCGTTCCGGCCCCGGCCGCTGAGTTTTGGCGTTCGCGTGAAAGTAACCGTCGTCAGCCGCAACATTGCCGCGGCGCGCCACCAAGTCAATGACAATCGAGACCACAGAATGTCACGCCTCATCACGATGCTCTCGCTTCTGCTGCTCGTCGCAGGACTGGTTCACGCGCAAACACCACCAAAGGCAAAGAAGGACGAGGGGTCCGGGGCTTCCCCGGCCCGTGAGCCGCTGCTGCTGGAAGGTCACAGCGATATGGTCTCCGCAGTGGCATTCCGTCCGGACGGGCGGCAGATCGCCACCGGCAGCTCGGACCGGACAGTCCGGATTTGGGACCCGGCCAACGGCAAGCTCCTCCGGCGGATCGATCACTTCCCCGGGTCCGTCACGGACTTGACCTTCACCGTCGATGGCAGCCAGTTGGTGACCGTCGCCTATGACACCCGGGAGCGGAAATTGGGTCAGTCGGCGGGGCTGGTGCAGGTCTGGGATGCCGCCACCGGCAAGGAAATCCTCGCCATCCCCCTGAAAGCGTCCCAGGAGGCGGTCTGCGTCACACCGGACGGCAAGCGGGTATTGGCGGGCGGCAGCGACCGGATGCTCCGGGTGTGGGACCTCAAGTCCGGCAAGGAGACGTTCGCCCTCGCCGGCCACACCGGGACCATCCGGTCACTGGCCGTCAGCTCCGACGGCGCCCTGATTGCCTCCGCCGCGAATGACGGGAGCGTGCGATTGTGGGACAGCGCGACAGGGAAGGAGAAAGCCACCCTGCGGCATTCGGCCACGCCTGCCCTGGCCGTCGCCTTCACGCCGGACGGGAAATTCCTGGTGTCCGCCGGGGTGGATAAGACCGCACGACTCTGGGACGTGGCCGAGGGTAAGGTCGTCCTCAAAGCCGAAGGCCACACGGCCCCAATCCTGGGGGTGGCGATGAAGCCTGACGGCGCCGCCTTTGCGACCCTCTCCGGACCCGACGGTATGCGGTTATGGGATCGCAAGTCCGGCATGGAAGTGCGACGACTTGCCTTGACGGACAGGCCATACCGCACGACTTTCAGCCCCGACGGCAAGCGGCTGGCGTTGGCCTGTTTCGACGGCGCCACCCGCCTGTATGACCTGACCGCGGAGTCCAAGTAATCGCGTCGAACCAGTCATCTCGCCCGGCGGCCGCCGCGGCGGGTGAGCTTCGTCGTTTAGCTTGATGTTCGACGGAGACGCACCGATGGCGCGGCCCCGGAAAAGCACGCCGAACAAGGCGCTGATCTCATCAAGCCCGACGCCGCATGCCTTCTTCCTTGCAATCGTCGGTCAGGCCGCTTAGTGTTGCGCGGGCGTTTGCGTTATGCGAGAGATGCCGATGGAATCGAATCAGGTTGACGACCGGCCGGTGTTGCTCCGGATCATTTTCGCGTGGGCCGTTGTCGGGGCGTGCGTTGCCGTGTGTGTCATGTACACCCCTGGCCTGTATGAATCCTCAAGCAGTTCCGAGTTCGTTCCGTACGTGCCCCCCGGTCTCAAACTTCATGTCCGGGACAAGGAGGACGACCCGTATGACGGGAAAGACTTCTCCACCGGCTACGTCAAGGTGTTCGATAAATTCGTATTTCGTCGTCACATGCCGGACGAGGAGGCGCATGTCGTCGTTGCCAAGTGGCATTTGACCATCATGGGTGGCCTGGCCATCGTCGGGAGTCTGGTCGGCGGCACCTACGACTGGATATTCAAAGCTCGCCACCGTCAGGCCCGGCGGGGGAATTGGTGGCTCGGCCTGACGGTGACGGCGCTGGTTATTGCTTTCCTCTGCGTCATGGGATTTCCCGGAGATAACAATTGGGTTGTCTTTCTGTTCCCTCGGCCGGGGGGACTGGATCAATTGGTCATCCGTGTGAGGCCATTTGCGGAAGTCTTTCGGCTGACGGCGTTCGCGGTTCCCCTCGGGTGGGCGGTCCAAACGCTATGGGCCAATCGCCGTGGAAAAACAAAGCCGGCGGCGGATGGCGTGCAGGCGTAGTCTCATATCATCTTGGCGAGTGGCAAGTCATGCTCCGAACAAGGCATTGCAGCCGACCGGGGGCCTCGGCCATCGTAACATGGGTTTAAGCCGCTTCAACCCCGGCGACTGAGTTTGAGTGTTCGGCTAGAGAGGCGAGCGGATGGCGGAAGGCTGCTTGGTGTTCTTCCGGCCCGGCGCGTGCGACTTGGACGCCGCCGCAAAATCACTCGCCGGCTATGGTTTGACCGTCTCCCGCCGCGACGACGAGTTGACCGTCGGCCGAGTCGGCGGGCCGCAGTTTCGCATTGTGCTGTCGGCCGAGCCGCACGTCGCGGCGGAGGCCGCCGAGATCGGCGAGGGAACGCCGCATGAGGCCGCCATGCGTGAGTGCGGCGCCCGGTTCGAGATCGGCATCGAAGACTTGGACGCCGCGCTCGACGAGATCAACACGCTCATGGAGGTGCAGGGCGCGTTGCAGGATGCCTCGCAAGGGTTCTTGTTCCTGCCTTGGAACGGCAACTTGTCCGAGCCGTGGCAGGAGTAGTTACTGTGCATTAAAGGCAAGCCGAACAAAGCGCTGCAGCCGACCGGGGTCATCAGTCGTCGTAATATTGCCGGAGTCGTTTCGGCCCCGGCAACTGAACTTTGTCGTTCGGCCGCGGAGAAAGCACCGATGCGCGATATCGTGACCGAGAGTGAAACGCTGGCAGTGGCTACGTCATGGCGGGCGACGCCGGACAACTACTCAAGCCTCCGTTTCCTGCGCTTTAACGCCGACGGGTCTGGCGAGCTAACTTACGCCTACGGACAGACGATCTATGCGGTGGTCCCGTGTGCGTGGGCCGTGCCAGCGCCCGGGCGACTCCGGTTGACCTACTCGACCCCGATTCGCGGACGGCTGGCGGCGGGGTTCGTTTTGGATGACAGCAACCACGTCAAGGAACTGAGCTACACCCTGACCGCAGGCAGGGTGGCCGGGGTCGAGGACATTGTCTCCACTCCCTACGAGTGCGACCGGACGCTTGAACTGTCCGAGACGCCGTGGCCGTCGGGTTTGGACTTGCCGTATGCGGTTCCGCGAGTCTTCTACGGGTGCGTCGCCACTGGGAACGTCCCAGACGCCGAACAAGGCACTGCAGCCGGCCGGGGTCATCAGTCGTTGTAATATTGGTCAGAGTCGTTCCGGCCGGGCAGGTGAGTTTGGGTGTTCGGCAAGAGACGCAACGAGTGCCAGAACCGCTATTCCCTGAAGGCGTTCGGGCCGCAATGCGGATGGGCGCCTCGTCGGCATGGGCCGCCGACCTGAACGTTGACGACCTGCCGGCCCTCATCTGGATGGTCGGCGAGTACGGGCGGCGGGCGGGCCACATCCTCGAAGCGCTCGACGCCCATTGGGTCGGCTCGCCGCCCGGCGACGCCGTTGCCGCCGCG
>NZ_AIAB01000505.1 GCF_000255705.1 Zavarzinella formosa DSM 19928 | reverse complement strand
GGCTCACGGCGGCCGTCAGCGCCAGCGGCCTCGGCCTGACCCTGACCGACCTCACGAGCGGGGCGTCGGCCTTCCAAGTCACAGCGTTGAACGGGTCGCTCGCAGCCGCCGGGCTCGGCATCCTCGGCAACGCCGGCATCACCGGGACGATCCAAGGGACCAACCTGAGCGGCGTCTCGCTCGGGGACAACATCTTCATTCAGAACGCCTCGCTGGGAGGCCAGGTTACCGTCGGGGGGAGCGTTAACGCGAGTGCCTCCTTCGGATTCCTGGGGGTCAATGTTGCGAACGGCTCTGCGGCGGCAACGGCGAACGCGATGTTCAATCTCGGCAATTTGGAGGGTACCGCGGCGGACGGATACTCGACACTGACCGACCTGACGACCGCCCTCGGCAATGGCGCCCTGTCAGTTGTCGCGGCCAACCCCGGCCCGGCTGACGGTCACACGGGGATCGTCTACGGGACCACCGCCATTCACATCCAGGTCGGCCAAGGGACGGTTTACAAAGTCACGCTCCAAAACACGTCCGTGGCCAGCCCCAAGAGCCTCGCCGACTTGATTGCGAACCTGAACAGCTCCCTGAAGACCGCCAAAGATCCGGCGGGGCACCTCTTTGACCTGAGCAGCCAGGTCCGGGCAGTCGAGAGCGGGGGCGCCGTCGCGTTCACTCTCGTCGGGGGCACCGCCCAGACGCTGACCGTCCGCGACGCCACAAAGTTGGGGTTCAAGGCGTCGCAGTCGAATTACATCGTCCGGCCGTCCGTGTCCCTCGCCACCGACGTGAAATTGCCGGTCGCGCTGGGGAGTTCCTTCAACGGGGTGAACCCCGCCTCCATCGGCGCCGGGATCACGGTCAAGACCCCGGCCGGCGGCATCCCGTTCGACCTCGACTTCGGCTCGCTGCTGGAGACGCCGTTCTCGCAGTATGTTGCCGTCGATCTCGGCCAGCTAAACAATCTCACCGGGTTCAACTTCCAGACATTCGCCACCGCTCTCAACCTGGGGCTGACCTTCCTCACCGACACCGTGAAGGGCGCCACGAATGCGGGCACGCCCGGCTTGGCGTTCCTCGACGAACGACTGCCTCTGGTCAACGTGAGTCTCCGCGACATCCTTGACTACGCGACTTCCTTCAACGGGTTCTTGACGCAATTCGTGAACGACCCGGCCGCCAACCTGCAGGCCGTGGCCGGCAAGATCGAGAGCCTGCTCGGCCCCGGCTCGAATGTCACCTTGGGGTTCGACACCTCCGTGACCGGGACGAAGACCGCCCCGGCAAACGGCGTCCTGGGCGGCACGGCAAACTTCCAGCTTGTTCTCGACGGCGGGACGCCGGTCAACGTCACCGTGCCGGCGGACGCGGCCAATCACGACCTGGCCGGTCTGCTCGCGGACATCAACACCGCCCTGACCGCCGCGGGATTGGGTGGCAAGGTCGTGGCGGAATCCAGCGGCGGATACATCGACTTCCGGGCGGTCGGCGCGGCCCCCGTGAGTTCGATCGTGGTGCGGGGCATCCCCTCGGGCGACCCGGCCGCCACCGCCTTGGGGTTCGGCAACGGGCAGGCCTCGGAAGACGCCCTGCGACTCGACCTGTCGTACACCCTCGCCAGCTACACGAACACGTTCACGCCGACCCTGAACCTTTCCGACGGCAAACCGATCAGTTTCAGCGCCTCGACGACGGCGGAACTGAACGCGGCGGCAACATTCCAGCTCGCCTTGGGAATCGGCCTGAGCGGCGACCACAAGTTCACGCCGTTCCTCTACGACTTCAATGCGGCAAGCCAGACAGGAACCGGGCTGGTCCTGAGCGCCTTTGCCGCCGCCAACCCGCTCAATGTGGCCGCCAATCTCGGCCCGATCGGCGTGTCAATCCAGAATGGATTCGCCGTCATCAACTCCGACGGCCTGCCTGACTCCTCCACCCCGGCGAGGATCGTCCTCGGACTTAAGTCGCCGACCGCCGGAGCGCCGCCGACGACGCTCGCCGGCCGCCATACCCTCACCGACCCGATCCTCCGCGACCTCGGGGTCGCCCAAGCCGACGCCAAGATCGGCGTGAACCTGCCGATTTATTACGGCAACGCCACCACGACGCCGCTCCTCACATTGGGGCTGGCGGCCGACCTGACGGACCCGCTCCACCCCACGATCTCACCCGACCCGACGACAATTGGCCAAGACATTGACTCCGCGCTGAGCCAGGTCTCTTTCACCCAGGCATTAAGCGGCCTGTCCGCCGGCTTCGACGCTTTGTTCGCGCCGCTGCTCAACGGAATCAAGGACCGTGTCCTCGCGAGCAACCTGCCCCTGATCGGTCCGGGAATCGCGGCGGCGGCGGACTTTCTTCTCGACCTGAAGGACAGTTTCGACGTCGCGCTCACGACCGCGACGGACACGGTGGCGAAGATCGAAACGTCGATCTATAACGAGTTCGGCCCGGCGGGCCTGAACTGGCTGCAGCCGATCCCCGGCAACAAGGAGACCGGCGTAGGCCATTACATCCTCGACAAGTCATTCTTGGGCGGCCCCCAAGGCGCGGGCGTCCAGTTCTACGTCCATCTGAAGCAAACTCTGGCTTCGTTCCAGGTGCCGCTCTCGGCCGACTTGGGCATCCCCGGACTGGGGCTGAAGGTCAATGGCAGCGCCTCCCTGAAGCTCGGCTGGGACCTGGAACTCGGGTTTGGGATGAACACCACCGAAGGCTTCTACATCAACTCGTCGAAGCGGAACGCCGCCAACATGTACCCGACGAAATTCGGCATTACGACAGATCTCACGCTGTCCAACCCGAATTCGACGCTGCCGCCGAGCATCACCGGGAACCTGGGCTACCTCAACGTCACCGCCACCGACGACGTGAAAGAGCCGACCAGGTTCAGCGGCGGGTTTTCGGTCACGCTGACCGATCCGGGCGTGGGCGCCGGGTCCGACCAGCACCTGACGTTTTCAAAGCTGGCCACCGCCGGCCTCTCCAAAGTGGTGGACGCCGGCTTCAAGGCGGAGGCCAAGGTCAACCTCGATCTCTCGACCAACTTCGGTGACACGACCGGCCCCAACGCCGACGAAACCGGAACCTTGCCCCAGCTGCGCACGGTTTTTCGGCTCGACTGGTTGTTCAACGCCACGACGATGGCCGGGATATCGACCTCGTCGCCGACGGTCAAATTCGACAACGTCCAGATTAACCTCGGCTCGTTCCTCGACCGGTTCGTGCGTCCGATCCTCGCCGACATCAAGCAGGTCATCGCGCCGATCCAGCCGGTGATCGACGTTCTGACGCAGCGGCTCCCGGTGATCTCCGACCTTGAGGGCCGTGACATCACGCTGCTCGACCTGGTCAAGCTCTTCAGCCCCGCGAACAGCAAGGCGGGTGACTTCCTCGACGCCATCGTCAGGCTGAACACCCTGATCAACAGCATTCCGGCGCCCGGCAGCCAGGCTTCCACTTGGATCGACTTGGGGTCGTTCACCGTCAGTGGCGCGGCGGCCAAAGACCCGGCCATGGCGGACAAATTGAAGCCCGCGCCGCTGTCGGCCGCCACGCTGGCGCAGCTCAAGGCGAAGAGCCTGGCCGAGGAAAAGGCCAAGGCCGGGCCATTCATGAGCAACCTCAGCTCGCTCAATTCGGTGGCGGGCGGCGGCATCGCGTTCCCGATCTTCTCTGACCCGTCGTCCGCCTTCCAGCTGCTGCTGGGCAACGACGGAGGCGGCACCCCGCCGGCGCTCTTTGAACTGACCCTGCCGACGCTCTCCCTGGGCCTGAAGTACACGCAGACGTTCCCGATCTTCTGGCCGCTGTCGGCCCAGCTCTCGGGCGAGGTGAAGGCGACGTTCAATTTCGCCTTCGGCTTCGACACTAAGGGGATCAGCGAGTACCGCGCCTCGAATTCTGCGGACCCCAGTTTGCTCTTCGACGGGTTCTACATCAAAGACGCGCCGACCGACAACCAAGTGGCCCTGTCTGTCGGAATCGCCGCCAGCGCGGTCCTCGATCCGCTGGCGGGCATCGTGACGACCGGGGTGACCGGCGGCCTTTACGCCAACGTCAACTTCCACCTGCACAACGACGACCCCGATCCCCGGCTCCGCTTCAATCAGATCGCGGACCAACTCCGGACCAACCCCCTCGGGCTGTTCGACGTGAACGGTTCGTTCACCGCGAAGCTGTCGGCGTTTATCCAGCTCTCCTTCCTCGGCCAGTCGTGGCGGTATGAAAAGCTCTTCGCCGAAGGCACGCTGCTGTCGTTCGACACCGCGCCCCCGCCCGGTCCGGGCCGGGTGGCGATGAGTTTGGGATCCGCGCCGTCCGAGACGGACTACGGACAGGCGATGACGCTGACCGCGACCGTCCGCGCGACCGGCGCCGGTCCGGGAACGCCCGTCCCCCAAGGAACCGTCCAATTCGTCGAGTCCAATTCGTCGACACGACGACCGGCATGCCCCTCGGCGGGCCGGTCTCCCTTTCGCCGGACGGGGTGGCCACGCTCAGCGTCCCGGATTTGCAACCCGGCACCCACTATATTCAGGCGACGTACACCCCGACCAACGCCTACCGGCCGAGCCAGAACGTGCTGACCCAAGTTGTCACGGCCGCCAGCACGACGACGACCGTGAGTTCGACCCCGGCCGCGCCAGTGTACGGTCGGCCGTTGACCTTCACGGCCACCGTGGCCACGACCGAGCCTGGCGCCGTGGCCCCGACCGGAACCGTGCAATTCTTCATCGACGGGACCGCCGCGGGGGCGCCCGTCCCCGTCTCGACCGCCAACGGACTGACGACGGCCGACCTGGAATTCTCCGGGCTGCTGTCCGCGG
>NZ_AIAB01000504.1 GCF_000255705.1 Zavarzinella formosa DSM 19928 | reverse complement strand
CCCGCCGAACCAGGCGCCGGGGCAGACCGAGGCTGCATCAGTGATTTTCCAGGTTCATTGTCGCCCGGCCGCCCCGGCTGCCGAGCTTGTGCGTTTACGCAAATGAGGTGTCCCATGCCGTCATTACCGGAAGCCGAAGACACGGCCCAACATTGTTACACGATGGCGTACCGGATACTGCCTGAGTACGTTTCCCGTGAGGGGGCCGCGTTCATCGGGACCCTGACACGGAGCCGAACTCTCGGGGCCGGGTTCTACTACGTCATGGCCTGCCAGATGCACGAGAAAGAGCCGGACGCGAACCTCCTCCGGTCCTTCCCGGTCCACGACGGCGACCTCGACGAGGCCAGCCGATACTGCATCGTCGAATATCCAACGCCGTCGCCTGTGGACCTGTCGGAGTTGTCGCTGGAGGAGATGATGGAGTTGGCGGACAAGGTCATTCTTGCCCCCTATTTCTCGGCCATCATCCTGAACAAGCAGAGCCAGAAGGCGAGGTATTTCGTTCTCGGCCAGTCACCGGATGGCTTCACCACCCTGCGGGGGGTGACGCCGAACCTGAATGCCAACTTGGGACCGGGGTGCGAACCGGAACTGAAGGAGTTTATCGCACTGTTACGGGAGCGGTGTGACGGTTTGTGAGAAGACAAGTGGAGAGAACCAGATGAGCGAAGGGGCGCAGTCATGGGATTACCCCAGTCACGGGCCGCTCAGTCTGGAGGCGGTCCGGCGCGTTCATCGGCCGGGTGAGCGTTTTCGCATCAGTCCGGCCCGCCACCATCCGGGCGAGTCGTTCTCCGAGATCTCGCGTGCGGGCCGCCGTTATGTGCTGGCGGGGTCGTGTTCGTTCACCCAAGGCAACTTTGTCTGGGAACTGCGCGCCGGGCAATTCGCCGATCTTCCCGAGGGCCCGTTCGAGTTTCGCGTCCTGGATGCCGGCCCGGCGGAGTTGGTGCGCGTCTGGGAGTTGCCGCCCGGTTTTTGGAGCGGTCAGGCCGAACAAGGCGCCGTGCCTGATCGTGGTGGCATGTAGTCTTCTCAAGGTTCATCATTCACTTGGCCGCCCCGGCGGGTGAACTGTTGCGTTCGGCAAACGGAGGCACATGGACGAGGAAGCCGCATTCACCGAGACCATCCTTGCCGCACCGCGCGACGACGCTCCCCGGCTTGTGTTCGCAGACTGGTTGGAAGAGCGGGACGACCCTCGCGGCGAATGGCTGCGAGTCACTGTCCGGCTCCAACGGCTGGTCTGGAATATCGCGCCGGTCGAGATGCGGGCCAGACACCAATGGGTCCGCGAAGTCGCCCGGCTTCGGCATCGACTTCGGGAATTGATGACAGTGGTCCCCGAGGCTTGGGCGATACGGATGCAAGCCGGACACATCGAACACTGCAACATTTTGGACGGCGACTGTCCGCGAGAGTGGCTGCGGTTGCCGGAGTCGGATCGCCCTGATCGACGTCATTGCGTCGGCTGCGGCCGATTTGTTCGTTACTGCCGGTCGGCGGATGAGGTAAATCAGGCAGTGATTGAGCGGCAACCGGTGGTCAGGTCTCTGGTGTTGTAGCCGGCCGAACCAAGTGTTACGTCTGACCGGCGGGGCACATGGGCTTTTTGCGGATTATAGCGAGCTTGGCCACCCCGGCGGGTGAGTTGTGTTGTTTGGCAAACGGAGGGTCTGCGGATGTTCGGCTGGTTCAAGAAGAAGGCGACACAACCAACCGGCCCGGACTTCTCGGCCGTCGACTCCCAAGCCAAGGCGATGGAACTGTACGAGCGGGGAGACTTGGAGAAGCTGTTCCTCATGCCACTGGAGTTCGGCGGCACGGACAACCCGCTCAATACCCTGTATGTCCCGGTCGGGGTGGCCGACATCAAGGCGGGGATCGATAACAATGTCATCGGACCGCTGGCGGCCGGGGGCAAGATCACCAAGTACACGGCATCGCCGGAATATCAAGGCAAGAGCTTCATCCCCATCGCCATTCAAATCGTGGCGTCCGATCCGGGCGAGTTCAGCACCACGATCAATATCTGGGGCGAGGCTTTGTCTCGCGAGTAAGACGTCGAACAAAACGTTGCAGGTGACCGGGGACCACTGTCGTTGCAAAATAGCCGAGGTGTTCTGCCCCGGCCGCTGAGTTTTGGCGTTCGACAAAAAGGAGGGCTCGATTGGAAGAAGGTGACTTCCTGGCCGCGATCCTTGCCGCGCCATCAGATGATTTGCCCCGTCTCGTCTACGCGGATTGGCTGGACGAGCGAAACGACCGCCGGGGTGAATTCCTGCGTGTCGAATGTGCGATCAATCGACTTGAGCGAGGCAAGCAGAACTCCCCGCCCGTGGTCGGGCAACTTCAACAATTGCTCCGTAACTTGCGTGAACTCTCCGTTGATTTTTCGATGGAGTGGCTTGCCGCGGTGAGTCGCTTTCCGATAGCCCCGCTTTTGTGCCGATTACACCAAGAATCCTGCAATGCGTGCCGACGGGCCGGACAAGACGGGCTGTTGAAGACAATGCATGTCGGACAGATGCGTCGTCGAAGGTGCCATTGCCGGGCGGCAGGACAAGTCGAGTTGACGAACACTTCATTAACGGATGTCGTGATTTGGTACGATTGCTCACCGCTGCAATACTTGGATATTCGAGTGATTGATGAGGCAGGGCGAGTCCGGTCTGCCGACTCTTACGGGAGTATGTTTTCCCCGTATTCGGAATATTTTGAACTCCGGTTGAAACCCGGACAAACGATCCGAAACACAGTCGCCCTGTTGAACATGCCGGACGAAGTGGCCGAAGCCGGGCGGTATACGATGATCGCAAGGTATGAGTATGGCGGCTGGCGGGCGGTATCCAGCCCGTTCGAGCTGGTCCTGACCCGAGAGTACCGGCTTCGGTACGATTCTCCTCCCAAGCAAGAGCCTTGGTGGCGATTCTGGTAATCGGATAATGCCCGGCCGGATCAAGGCAAGCCGAACCAAACGTTGCGGGCGGACGGGGGCTTGAGCCATCGTAAATTGGTTCCGATCAACTAACCCCGGCCACCAAGTTTAGGCGTTCGGCAAGAGAAGAGGGCTCCGGCGGTGCAATGGGCGAAATTCCACAAACTCGTGGATGACACGGTCGCTCGCCTGAAGTTGGCCGATGGCGACCGCGAGAAGATCGAGGCCGCCATTCGCCGATACATCGAGCGTGGAGACGGGTACGGGATGTCGTCCCATGACCTGTGGGACTTCCTCGCCATCAGCTCGCCCGGCATCCCCGAGCGGGCCGGGTATTGCGGGGTTGAGTGCGAGCAGATGGTCACGGTGTTTGACCGGCTTTCCAAAGAGCGGTTTGGCGGGTAGGATCAGTCACCCGTCGCGGCGGCCGAACCGTGGCATTCGGCGATCTCGGAGGGGCGAATGGAAGTGGGAACGCTGGCGCTGCACCGCTTCAACGGCGACGAAGTGTACGCCGTCAAGTACCCCACGATCACGGCATCCGAGGAGGATGGCGCGGTCGAACTGCTCCTATACGCGGACACCAAGGTGAAGCCGGTTCGGACACTGCCGGACACCGCCGAACTTGAGCCGCAGCCCAACGCCGAGGTGTGCATCACCCTGAAAACACTCGACGTGTCCAGGCTGGTTGGCCGCCGGTTCTCCGTCCCGGCCTCGTGGAACGACGAGAAACAAGACCACGTCTCCTGCCTGTACTACTGCGAGCATGGCGACCTGAACAAGAACGTGGTGCGGTTTCTGGAGCGGCAGGGCAACAAGTTCCTCGTCCACTGGACCGCGACAACCACGGACGTGAACCACTACGACGGCAGCAAGCCCGACACCAAGTTCGAGCTCAAGGCGTGGTTCACGTTCAAGAACATCCACAGGTGGGCGGGCACCGAGCCTGACCGGCGGGGCGCGTAGGCTTTTTGCGGATCATGGCGAGACTGGCCCCGCCGGCGGGTGAGATGATCGTTTGGCGGCGGAGGGACATTGATGAAAGATCTTCGGGACCGCCTTCTGGCTTGGAAGCGAGGCCGGTACGGGCCGGACGAGTCGTTCGGGCCGGGCGCTTCCCCCGAGGCGTTCGCGGAGGCCGAGGCGGCCTTGGGCGTGGCGCTTCCCGCGGATGTCCGCGAGGCTTTTGCCCTGCACGACCCGTTCTGGCTCCCGGTGAAGGACGAACTCTTGAGCCTCGCCGAGATCGTGAACATCTGGAATCACTACGTCGGGGATTGGAGCCGGGAACCTTGGGGGGCGGGGAACACGCCGGAGGGGCCGATCCGTCCGGACTGGTGGAACCGGCGGTGGATTCCGATCACCTTCAACCAAGGGAACTGCCACTTCCTTGACCTGGACCCGGCGGAAGGCGGGACCTTGGGCCAGGTGTGCGATTACGACATCGAGGGGCCGAGGACGCGACTGATCGCCCCGAACTACCGGGCGTGGGCGAAGTTGTTGGTCACAGACCTGGAGCAGGGCGTTATTCAAATCTGAAACGTGACGGGCCGAACCATCCGCAACCGCCGTATTATTATTTAGAGCGAGCGGAAAGAATGAAACAGTCGGCGATCAGAGTACTCCGCACGCTCCGCGTGCGGGCGGGACGTTGACCCGTTTCATCGTCTGGCCTCGGAGGAAGTCCCATCCGCACGCGGAGCGTGTGGAGTACTCTGGCCCCCGGCCGTTCATTGTTTCCGCTCGCTCTTATCAAAGCGGAGCCCATCCCGAGAAAGACGCTGGCTCATGGCCTCGATCCCGTCACGCGGCCTCCTCTTGCCACTCTTCGTGGCCCCCCAGATCATTTTGGCGGCCGTCGGCATGTGGCTGTTTGACGAGTTGGGCCGCTGCCCCGCCGAGGCCATCCGAACCAGCGCCGCCGGGCTGGAGGCGACAGCCGGTCTGCAGCAGAGTCTGTTCGATGCCGAACGCATGGCCTTGTTCGCGGTCATAGACGGGGAGCGACTTCACCCGGACGTGCGGAAGGCGTTCCGGATGTGCATTGATCAGGCGCGCGCCCGTCTCCCGGGCGCGCAGGCGCCCGCCGCGCTTCCGGCACAGTTGCCGGAGGCAGCGGGGTTGACGAAGCGGGTTGATGAACTGG
>NZ_JH636464.1:3499-5876 GCF_000255705.1 Zavarzinella formosa DSM 19928 | reverse complement strand
CAGCCGTTGGCGGCGAGGGCGTCCAGGATTCGGCCGGCGCGGTCGAGGCCGATGCCGACAGGGTTGACGCCGGCCCGCCTCAGCGCGGCCGCCTGTTTCGGCGTGCAGCGGGTTTGCGAAAGCTTGTCAATCACCGCCCCGGCTTGTTTTTTCGAGTAAGCGGCTGCATCCGCATAAGGGATGCCGAGCTTTACGAGCAGGCCGATTTGCGCGTCGCTGCACCCGCCCCGCCCCTTGCCGGAAGAACTGACGGCCGGGGCGGCGCCGTCGCCGAAGGGGTTGACCGCCCACGACTCGAACGACACATCCGGGCGAATGCCTTCGCGCTCCCGCCATTGCATTTCCAGTTGCCGAAGAAGGCGGGCCTGTTCAAGCAGTTCGTCCACCGGTTTCTTGTTTCGCCGCGATTCGGCCGCCGCCAGTTCGCGCGTGGGCACGTCGTATTGGCCGCCGAGAACGTCGAAGACATTGGCGAGCTTGTGGTTGCTATTGCCGACGAAATCAAGAACGTGGCAGGCGGGCTTCGCGCTGGTCATGATGCCCATTCGCCGATCAAACGCCTCGGGGACGCCATCAACCACGCCGGGCAACGGCCGCAAGCCCCGGCCGAGCATTTGCATGTACATGCTCAGCGATTTCGTCGGCCTCGCCATCGCCACGAGGGAGCAATTGGGGACATCAAAACCCTCGGTGAACACCATGCAATTACTGAGGAATTGAACCCTTCCCTCCGAGAAATCCCGGACGATGCGCAGGCGGGCGGCCCGGTCGGTCTTGCCGTCCACGGCTTGGGCGCAACCGGGCTTGGAGCGGTTGAGGATGGCCGCCAGCAAGTGGGCATGGCGCACCCCGGCGCAGAAGACGAGGCCGGGCTTGTCCCCCGCCTTGGCCAACAACGGGGCGGCGATGGCGTGGAGGGCTTTTTCCTCGGTCAGGATATCTTCCAGCGCGGCGCCGTTGAAATCGGTTTCGCCGAACTCGTTTTTCCGAGTCTTGATATCGTCGTAATGAATTTCCTCGCAGACGATATATTCCTGTTCAACAGGGACCAGCCAGCCATCGTTGACAGCATCCGCTATCGACATTTGATAAGCTTCGGATTGAAACACCGTCCCCAAGGCGGTTCCGTCCGCGCGGTTGGGCGTGGCGGTGATGCCGACGACCTTGAGCGACGGATTGATTTCTCGAAAAAAATCGATGATTTTACGATAGCTGGCGGCGCTTGCGTGGTGGCATTCGTCGATCAGGATCAACCCGAACGGGTGGCGACGGTATTTCTCCAGTCGTCGGTCGGAATACATTGTTTGCACGCTGCCGACGACGCACATGTCGCCGCTATATATCTGGTCGATTTCAACCGTGGATACATTCATTTCCACCGGCGGTCGATAGCCTAATTCACCTTTTAATTTGTCGGCCGCCTGTTCAATTAATTCGCGAGTGTGGGCCAAAAAAAGCGTGTTGCCGCGATCCCATTGAGAGATCAGGCGAGCGGCGTAAACGGTCTTTCCGCAACCGGTGGGGAGGACGACGACGGCGCTGTCGAACGAGCGCAACTTGTCCAGCGTGGCGTCCAGCGCGGCTTGTTGATAGGGGCGAAGCTGCCTCATTCCTCGCCTCCGACGGCGGCGATCCCCGCCTTGTGGCTTCCCTTGGTGACGCGCCCGGTCCCCCGGCAACTGCGGCAATCCGGCTGGGCTTTCCCGGCTTTTTGACAATACGGGCACTCATGCGCCGGGCGGCCGCCGTGCAGGGTTTCCCGTGCCGCCTTCACTTGTGACTGGGCCGACTGCCAGTGGACGCAGAAGGCAAACGGCGACTCTTTCAGATCCGCGATCCGCCGGCCGATGGCGTCCAGGTCTTTGCAAAGTGCGTTGAGGAGGCCGCAAAACTCATCGGCCGGTCCGGCTTCGGGAGTCGCGTCGCGCAGTTCGATTTTCGCCTGCGTCTTCGGGTCGTCGGCCGCGATGACTCGCTTCCGCGCGGGCTTCGGCAAATCCGCAATCTTGGCGGCGGTGTTGGCCGAGAGTTCCCCCTCCTTGACGGCCGGGAGCAGTTCCGGCGCCTTGTTGCGCACCTTGCGAACCTCTTCGATGGTTCGCGTCCCCACCCGCGCCCGCCCGGCCAGTCGGGCCGTCGTCTCCGGGACAGGCTCATCAGGTTTTCCCTTGTTTTCCCGATGAAAACGATTGGACCCGTGGGCGGCGAGCGTCGCCAGCGCCGTGACGGCGGCCGCCCGTTGCGAAGGCGTCAGGTGTCGGCGCAACAGGTCTTCGCGCTCCACCCAGGCGACGATCTCGGCATCCGTCATCTCGCGTGTTTGATACACGGGCGCCACCCCGGCGATGATGGCCGCCAGTTCTCGTCGCCGCCCGCC
>NZ_JH636464.1:0-3337 GCF_000255705.1 Zavarzinella formosa DSM 19928 | reverse complement strand
TGTGTTCTCATGGGGGCATCCGTTGATTGGGTGGTTGTCGCCGATGGAATGCCCGGCCCTGACGGACCGGTCTGGGTTAGCCGGTCTTTCAGACCGGAAAACCATGTGTTTGACCGGGTTTTCGGTCTGAAAGACCGATTAACCCAGACCGGTCCGTCAGGGCCGGGCATTCCCCGTCGGCGGCCCCCTCCCCCGTCTTGTCCGTCGGCGAATCGATCCACGGCAGGCAGATCGAATTGGTGAGGACGAAGTAGTAATCAAACGGCTGCCCTTGGGGAAGCACGGGGTTGTTCGTTCTCAGCGCGGCGTTGAGGCGACTGGCCTCGGCTCGCGCGTCCCACGGGTTGACGAATCGGCGGATGTAGCGGGTGCGGCCGTCGGCTCGCGCATAAGCCACGAAATAGCGGCCTTCGCCGGGGATTTTCTGGCTCACGGGCAGGCTCCGGCGGGGATCATCCGGGAGCGGAGCGAATCGGCGGATGTAGCGGGTGCGGCCGTCGGCTCGCGCATAAGCCACGAAATAGCGGCCTTCGCCGGGGATTTTCTGGCTCACGGGCAGGCTCCGGCGGGGATCATCCGGGAGCGGAGCGAATCGGCCACGCGCATCCAGAACATCTCGGCCGCCTCCAAAATGGCGGCTTGATGCTCGGCATCCTCGGTCACGCGGACAACCGCCAGTTCGGCCCCGTTTTGAAACCGCCCGGCCGGGTTGTAGCTGACGAAGTGGCACACGCGGCAATCGGTCACCAGCAACTGCCATTGCACCTGGCAGAGGTAGTGATCGGGGACGAGGCCCGCCAGCGCGAGGTCGTGGACCTTGAACGACGGCGCCTTCACCTCGATGATGTCGTTCCGCGCGTGGCTGTAACCATCGAGCGAGGCGCGCATCCAGGGGGCCGTGTCGTGTTCAACGCACATCGGCACATAGCCGGTTTTCTCGCGCGCCTCGAACATCGCGCGGGCCTGCGGTTCCAGCAGCACGCCGCGACGCATGGCGAAGTTGGTCGCCCGCTCGGTGTCGCCGAGCTTCTCGGCCAACAGCCCGTCGGCGGTGGCCTCCGGGAAGGGAGAGAGGCCAAGGAGGGCCGCGATGTCCCCCCCGCCGATGCCGTTTCGCCGCCAGCGGGTCCACTCGCGAGAACCTTGGTTGAGTTGAATCACGCGCATGTTTGGGTTCCGTTCGATGAGTGTCTTTGTGAAGCCGCGACGCGGAGTCTTCGCAGCGGAGCGCGGACGGCCTGTGGTTCAATCGCCGCTCGCAATGGCGGATATTTGACTCGGGAAGTCCGCGCTCCGCTGCGAAGACTCCGCGTCGCGGCTTCACGAATCGCCGCATGTTTGGGCAGTCGTTCGACGCCGGGAGTCCGCGCTCCGCTGCGAAGACTCCGCGTCGCGGCTTCACGAGTTCGCCGTCTCTCTTTTCTTTCCCCGTCCCGCGATCTTCGCCCGCAGCGCGGCCAGCAGCCGGTTAGCCTCGCCGATGGTCAGCGTCCCAACATGGTCGGACTCGCCGACGGGTCGGCCCAAAATTTCCGAGGCGCGGGCCTTGGCCTTGGGGTCGTGCCAGGCCAGATCAAGCTCGTGGAAGGCATCCAGCAGCGCCTTTTGGACGGCGACCGGCAGGGATGACGACTCTTCCGTTGAGGGCGGTTCTTCCCGCGTCTTGGCCTTGGACATCGCCTGCGAAAACGCCTTGAACAGGCTGGCGGCGCCGGCGGGGGCGGTGATCTCCGGGGGGAGGCCGTAGCGGTTGCCGCCGACGATGCCGGCGCTCGCGGTGGTGTGCAGGTAGCGCGATTCGACGACGTTGGCCGCGTCCTTCGCGGGGCTGGTTTTGAAGCCGCCGAAGAGGATCGCGTCGGACCATTTGTGCGTCAGGCTCCAGAGCTTTTCCACGCTCTCCGGGCGCCACTGATCCCACGATTTTCCGGTCGGGTCGACGATGGTTTTCAATTTCGCGTGATGCAACATCAGGATCGACATGCCCCGGCCCAGCCGGGTGTCGTCGAGCAGTTGCAGGAACAGGCCCCACTCCTTGGCGGCCAGTTCGTTGCCCCGGCCGTAGGTGTTGAAGTTGCCCCAGTCGCCGTTGAAAAACTCGTCGCGCACATGCTGCTGGCAAAGCGCCTCGGCGCCGTTGCCGGTGTCCAGCACCAGCGTGCGAAAATCATGCGGCTCGTCCCGCAGGGCACGGACGGCGCGGCCCAAATCGGACCAGTTGCGGAAGTCCTCCGGGAAGTGGTCCGTCGGCGGCGCCTGCCCGGCTTCGAGGAGCGAGAGGAGGCCCGTTTCCCCGGCGGTCATCAGGAAAACCGGCCTCGGCGAATTGGCCCCGAAGGAGCTTTTGCCGAACTTTTCCGCCGCATACAACACCACGCGCGACGGCAGCCTCGGCGCCGAGCGGGTGACTTGCGATAGCACACTCATGGCGCGCTCCTGTCAGGTTCGGGGTTTGGAATCAACCGACGGAATCGGTCGCACGGGAAGCAGCTCCTGCCGAAACACCGGCACGTCGCGCGGCGCCTCGATCCCCAGCCGCACCCGCCCCCGGTCGATGTCCACCACCGTGACGCAGATGCTCTCGCCAATCACAATCTTCTCGCCATGTTTGCGGGTGAGAATTAGCACAGGTCTCCTTTGGTTGGGGGGAGAAGTTGAGAGAAGGGATGAGGGATGAAGGATGAGGGATGAAAAAAAGCAAAAGCAAAGACAAAAGCCAATCCCTTCGACCGGCTCGATTGTCTTCTTTCATCCCTCATCCTTCATCCCTCATCCTTTTCTTCAAAAAAGCCGGTCTCTCCCGGCGGCCGCACCACTTGGGGGACTCGCATACCCCGGCAGGTGTCGCCGTCCCCCGCGCTGCCCGACGCGGGGTGTTCACAGGCAAAATCAACAACGGATGCAAATAATCCCAAGAGCCCCACTGCGTCAGCGGTGGGGGTGATCGTCACACACTGAAGGCCACCCCCACCGCTGACGCAGTGGGGCTCTTGGAATCTCTCAACACAAGATGCAAAAGACTCGTTCAACGGGCTGGTAAGCAAAGAGTACCGGACGGAGTGTTTGAACCGATTGGCAGGGAATGGGATTTGGATGGGGAGGAAAAAGAGAGGCGGCGGGTGGCCCGGCGGGGCGGGGCGCCCGGCCCTCACGGACCGGTCTGGGTTAACCGGTCTTTCAGACCGGGCGTTTTGATGAGTGGCGGCCTCCGCCCCCGGCGGCCTCGGCCTGAAAGGCCGATGAATCCAGACCGGTCCGTGAGGGCCGGGCGGGCGACGGGCGGAACCCTATTCAAATGGGCCGGTCCTCGGCGGGGCGGGGCGCCCGGCCCTGACGG
>NZ_AIAB01000501.1 GCF_000255705.1 Zavarzinella formosa DSM 19928 | reverse complement strand
TTGAAGGCCGGATGCCCAAGGTAACCGGCCAGTGACTGCAACTGCCGTTCCCTACAACCTTGACACAAAAGAAATTACAGGCCCGGCCGTGTCGATCCGACGAACGTCACCGAGGCCGCGAACGCCGCTGCTGAAGACGCTGCCCAGAAAGCCGCATGACCACCCGCACCGCCCGAGCATTGCTCACCATCATCCTCGGCGGATACCTGTCCTGGATTCTTTTCTTCCGTCTCCCATGACCGACCAAACCGCCATTTTCGACCTTATCGACGCCCTTCCGGCCCCCGTCGATGTACCCCGCCGCTTCTCCAAAGCCGTCCAGGAGTTGGACCCGCCCGAGCCTTTCGATAGGAGCGAATGGGCTACGCAGAAAAGGCGTGTCTACGATGTGATGAAGTGCGGCAAGCGGTTCACGTTGGAGCAAATCAAGCACCACATCAAGGTCACGACCGGCATCAGCGACCCCGAGCCGTCCATCTCGGCCCAGATCCGCCACCTGAAAAACCAGAACGGCATCCATCACGGAAAAGAGCGTGTCGGCGGCGGCCTGACTGTGTACTGGCTCATCCTCCCCGACGCATGACCATCGCCGTGCTGATCGTCCTCCTGTTGCTCGACTTCTGTTGGCCCCACTCCATCCTCGTCTACGTCTGCAAAGCAACGAAGCTCGTCACCAAGTTCCTTCACCTTGAAGAGGAGCTACCACTGATCGTCCCTCTGGTCGCAGCGTACCTGATTGTGGGCGGGTGGTTCGTGCTGCCCGTCCTGCTGTACCTGGAGATCGCCCGGATTTTTCAGTGAAGCGGGTAATCGACGTGCTCGTCGTGCCAGCACGCCCGGCAGTTGGCGATCTTACCGTCTCACGAATTACCTTGCTGCTGAGCAATGCACGTCCCTTCGCCGGTGACCACGCGCGACGTGTAGGTGAACCCTTTCGGTATCTGCCCGTCGATCAGGTTGGCGGAGATGCGCGGGCGGAGGTTCAGAGGGCACCCTGTTAGACCAGCTTCAATCCGCTCGCGGGTGACGCTCTGTACCGTGGTGATCTCCCGAGTCGGCATCCAAATGACGATATGCGGGACGGCCTCGGCGATCTTGATGACGTTCTTGAAGTGGTTCGGCCCCTGGAGATCGCCGGAGTCGAACAGGCGCATGATGTCGTCGCACTCCCAGTTCATCATGAACGCCATCGCCACCGTCCAGATCGGAACGCCGTCGATCTCGTCCCACATGCCGTTGTAACGCTCCTCAAGTTTGTTCTGTACGGCGTCCCAGGTGTAGTTCCGCTTCCGGGCGTAGCAGACGGACGGGTGACAGACGGTCCCCGACACCTGGGCCAGCCGGGAGCCGGTGATGCACCGGGCCGCCGAGATGCCCCAGGATGGGCAGGGCATCTTCTGATTCTTTGAGAAACTGCCGGTGGTTTTCTCGGCTTGGCGGTTGCGGGCCACCAAGTGCCAGTGCTCGGCCATGTTGCCGGTATAGAGCGGGGGATCGCCTCTCGATTCAGGGATCGACTCGCCGACGACGGGCAGAGACTTCCGCAATCGCGGGAATTCTAGCCGACCCCTTCTCCCTGCGCTAGCATGGGACCATGAGAGTCCGCGTCAAGATCGCCGGGAAGTTGCGCACCGTCCCCGAGAGCGTAGTCAGGCGAGGGCACACCAAGTCGTGGGTGAAACGGCAGGCGAGGAAGTACGCGAAGCCCAAGCTCAGCTTCAACAAGACGTTCAACAAGCGGAGGAACAAAGAGACGCCAGCCTCGGCCTTCGGCCCGGACCCGCCGAAGAAGCGGCGGTGGAACCAGTGGCATTGAAGGACGTGTGTCAGGAAAAGCGAGGCAAACTCGGCGGGGGCGGGGGCACGGCGGCCGGGGCAAGCTGCGTCGGGCTTGCGGCCTCCTGAGCTTGTAAATTGCGAGCCGATCGCTTATGACAAACCTCGGGGACAGGGCGTGAACGCCTGTACCCATACCGTGGGGCATTTCCAGAACGAAAGCGCTCCGTGAGAACGGCCAGACTCGACGCGACGTACAGAGTTGGTCCGGTTGACATGCCGCAACGCCCTGCGTGTCAGCCAGTAACGGCGGCGCGCGCTTCGCTAGCGATGGATCGGGACGCTTGTGGTAACGAAGGAAAGACTCTCTGTGCCTGGGGCTGGCCGCACAATCTCGTCGGCCACGGAGGAACGCGCACAGCACGTCCGGAAGGCGGCGCAGTTGCTCGAACCCCGGTTGCAGACCCGGAAGGCTGAGGCCGATTTCCGCACCATCTTCGCACCCCGCTGGGACGGCGGTGCTCTCTCCCCTTCAGAAGAGCCGATCAGCCAGCGAGCCGCCTGGGCGATAGTGAACGCCTACCTGCTTTTCCGCATGGCGGGCCAGAAGGGCGACCTCGCCGAGGCCGAGCGCTGGTTCTTCGGCGGGCACAACCTTCCCTCACTCGTGGCCTACGTCGATGCGCAGCCGGCCTTGAACGCGCTGGAGCGCCTGTCTTTCGACGAAGACCTCCTGGAGCTTCTGCCTTACGTCCTGGAAGTGCACGGGCCGGGCAGCCGCATGAGCATCATGCGCGACCCAACCACGCGCTCCGCACGAGATGCCAAGCGTGAGAACGGCGTCTTCTACACCCCGGCCGATGTCGCGGAGTACCAAGTCGCCGACGCGCTGACCGGTCACGGGAAGGACATCCACTGTCTGGACCCGAGTTGCGGGAACGGCGTCTACCTGGTGGCCATGCTGCGGATCGCCGCCCAGCGGGCCGAGAAACGGTTCGACCGCTTCGCCTTCACCATCCGTAGCCTGTACGGCTTCGACATCAGCGCACTGGCCGTCGAGTGCTGTGCCTTCGTCCTGCTGCACCACTGCATGCCAAAGATCGCGCCCTGGTCGGCGTGGCACGCCATCCGGCTGAACCTGGCGGCGACCGACTCGCTGCGGTTCAAGGCCGTGGCCGGCGAGACCGGAACGTATTCTGCCGCCGCGAAGACGCGCAGCCGTCTCCGGCGTCAACTGATCGAAGGCGGGCACGTCGAGCGCGTTGAAGAGAAACTTCCGACGGACACGGGGCGGAAATCCTCGCTGTTCGACGAAGACGGCCTGCCGCCGCTGGGTGCCGCGTTCCCCGAGACAGAGGCTGGCTTCGAGGTCCTGGCCGGAAACCCGCCTTACGCCGCCATCGGGCATCGCGACGACCGCGACGTGCTTGAGCAGGAGTACGCCTCGCTGAAGTCCGGCAACGGAACCGCCGACCTATACCCGCCCTTTATCGAGTCGATGTGGCGGCTCACGAAGCCCGGCAACAGCAGTGCCACCCTCGTCGTCCCGCTCTCCATCGCCTTCCAGCAGAGCGCCCAGTTCACCGCCTGTAGACAGGCCATGAACGCCCACGGCGGCCGGTGGCGGTTCGCGTTCTTCGACCGGCAGCCGCACGCGCTGTTCGGCGAGGACGTGAAGACCCGCAATGCGATCCTGTTCCGCACCGAGCTTCCCGAAGAGCCGCCACGCGACACGACCGCCCAGATCGAGACCGGGCCGCTGAAGAAGTGGACCAGCCGCACGCGGGACAAGCTGTTCGCGTCCGTCTCGTTCACGCAGCTGCACGGCGTCTCGATTATCGACGGAATTCCCAAGCTCTGTGGCGGCGAGCAGTCCCAAGCGTTCACCATCCTCTCGGCCCGAACGGACACGCTCCGCTCGCTCTGCGAGCGGACCAGGACGTGCCGGCCCCAGGAAGCGACCCTGGCGTCCGAGCATCTCCGTGTCTTCGTGGCGAGTACCGCATACAACTTCCTGAACGTCTTCCACCGTATCACCGTCGAGGGCAGACATCCCCTCAGCGAGAACACGGTGCACTGCCTACAGTTCGCCAGTGACGACCACGCGGAGATGGCCTTCGCCATCCTCAGTAGTCGCCTGACGTACTGGCTTTGGCATGTCGAGGGCGATGGTTTCCACGTCGGCGGCGGGTTCATCCAGAACCTGCCCTTCGGCCGGCACTCGTTCAAGGCAGACCAGGCCGAGGAACTTCGCCGGTGTGGCCGGCAGATGTGGGAAGCCTTGCAGGGGCACCGGATTGTCAGCATCAACAAGGGCAAGCAGACCGTGGCCTATCGCCCCCTGGCTCTGGAGAAGGAGCGAGACGCAATCGACGAACTCTTGATCGACGCGGCGAAGATTCCCAAGCGGTTCAAGCAGACGCTGAAATCGTTCGTGATCGACGCGGTGGTGGTCGATGACACCGATGCCCGTCGCAGTCACCTGAAGTCGCTATTCGATACCCAGGAAGGGGAATCATCATGATCGCCGAAGACATCAAGGAAAAGAGCAAGCTGACCGTCGATGAATGGCGGGAGTACACGAAGACCGTCTGGTCCATCGCGAACACCTCGCACGAGGGTCACCCTGCGGTCTTCCCCATCGAGATCCCGCACCGGCTCATCAAGCTCTTCACGTTCTGGGGCGACACCGTACTGGACCCGTTCGGCGGGGTCGGGAACACGGCCTGCGCGGCGCTGCCCATCGGGCGGAAGGCGGTCTGCGTCGATCAGAACGAAGAGTACGTGGCGATAATGCGGACGGAGTTGGGGACCAAGAAGGGCGTCCAGATCGTGCACGGCGACAGCCGGAAGTTACCATCCGTGAAGGACGACAGCATCGGCCTGGTCGTCACAAGCCCCCCGTACTGGAACAAGGCCGACTACGGCAAGGGCGAGGCCAACGTCGGCAACGTCGGCAACTACATCAAGTTCTTCGCGGAGATCCGGCCGATCTTCGAGGAGTGCTACCGCACTCTGATGCCCGGCCGCAAGCTGTGCCTGGTGACCGCCCACGTCAATCAGCACACGAATCACGGGCTGCTGACGTTCCCGCTGGCCACCGACTTCACGATCCTGCTGCGCGACATCGGCTTCGTGATGGTCAACGAGATCATCTGGAACAAGGACGGCACCGGCGGCAAGTGGGGGTCGGCCAACGACCAGCGGCCGATCTTCGGCAGTTACCCGTACCCGCCGAATTTTCACTTCAAAAACGTGCACGAATACATTCTGATAATGGCTAAACCCAGCGGAAAGAAGGTCAACGGCCCGAAGGTGCAGAACTACGAGTCGCTGATGAGCCTGACGCTCCCCGAGCAGGTGAACGGAAGCCACGCCTTGAACGGTGCCGCGCACGGGACCAACGGAGCGACCGCGCCGAAGAGGAGGAGCTGGCCTCCGAAGGCGAAGTAAGGAGATGCTGTGAAGCATGAGTTTCGCATTCAGGACCCGACGCACCCGGACACGATCTATCTGATCGAGTCCATCGCTGAGTCCGTGCGCGAAGCCAAAGCGGGCATGGGCATCTTCGCCTTCGCGTCACTCCAAGGGGTGGACGCGCTGCTGGAGGACGACGACTTCGCCGCGTTCTTGGGTCGCGGCACCTTCGACCTGATCGTCGGCATCGACGCGGTAACCAATCGGCCGACCCTTGAACGGCTCCAGTCCTTCGACAATCGCATTCCAAACCTGAACGTCCGCGTCTTCTGGAACCGCCGGTCGGGCGGTCTCTTCCACCCGAAGATCACGAGGTTCGTTCGCCAGGATGGGAGCCGCACGGCCATCGTCGGGTCCGGCAACCTGACGCCCGGCGGCCTGTGGGACAATTACGAAGCCTACTCGGTGGTGACCGCTGACCCCGATGAGGACCTCGACCTCTCCGAATGGGACAGCTTCGTCACGCGACACGCGGCGGACATTCAGGTGATCGACGAGGAGGCCCTTGAGCGGGCGGCTCGCAACATCATCCGAGGCGGAAGACGCCGGCGTGACGTCGAGCCGGATGTGGTGACCACGGAAGAGGAGCCCGACGAAGAGCCTGATACCGAGGAAGAGCAGCCAGATGCTCGCGTGCTCGTCGCGCAAGTGCCAAAGGCAGGCGACAGGTGGGATCAGGTGCACTTCAACGTCGATGTCGCGCAGCAATTCTTCCGCGTCGAGCCAGCGTCGAATCTCCGGGTGTTTATGACGGCCGTTGCACCAACAGGCTCCCTGTCGCCCCAGGAAGTGCGCAAGGTCCGAAAAGATGTGGGAAACAGCAACGTCCGCATCGAACTCAAGGCGCGAAAAGGCACCGCGTATCCTGCCCAGGGCGTCCCGGTGGCGGTCTTCCGTGAAGACCAAGCCCGGACGTTCCGCTACGTGATCCTGATGCCGGGCGAGCCAGGCCATGCGGAGATGTTCCAACTCACCGAGGAACTGGAACCAGTCGGGCGCGGACACCGGCGTGCCATTACGGGCCTGTAATTTCTTTTGTGTCAGGGTTGTAGGGAACGGTAGTTG
>NZ_JH636463.1:426-6994 GCF_000255705.1 Zavarzinella formosa DSM 19928 | reverse complement strand
GGTTACACCGACGATGCCGTGGTCCGCCATGGCATCCTTCATGCCGACGTTGCCTTCCTGCGCAAACCGTACACGCCGCTGTCGCTGGCCAGAAAAGTTCGTGAGGTGCTGGACAAATGAGCCAGTGGTTGCCCGCCCGGTCACGCCGCCACACGCACCTTCCATTGATGGCCGCAGATCGCGCATTGGTATTTGGTTTCCGTCCCGGCGGCCAGTCCCTTTTTCTCGTTCGCATCAACAGGCTTCCGACCTCGAAAGCGATAATCCGTGCTGGCGCATTTTGGGCAGGTCTTGTCCGGCTTCACTTCCATGTCTGCGATGGTCTCCTGCCTTGGGTGAGGGATTGATTTTATGATCGCAGGAGGTGATGAGAAACTGCTTGCCAAAAGGTTCAAATCCGCGCTACGGTCGGCGGGTGCAGATCGAGCTAGCGCAAGGCCACACGGCGGTGATTGATGACGAGGATGCGGATATGATCCTCTCCCACAAGTGGCATGCCAGCAGAGGAAGTTGCGGCAAGGTTCATGCCGTGACGACCGCCTGGGACCGGGACAAGCAAAAGCATCACAACATTCGCATGCACCGCCTGATTCTCGGGGCAAAGCCGGGGGAAATGGTCGATCACATCACGGGCGACACTCTTGACAACAGGCGACAGAACCTTCGCATCTGCACCAATGCGGAGAACCAGCAGAACAGCGGACAGAGGCGTGGCAGTTCAAAATACAAAGGAGTGGCGTGGTATTCGCGGCATGGGAAATGGCGGGTCATGTTCAACTGGAAGGGCAAGACTCACTTCGTCGGTTACTTCGATAGCGAGGTTGAGGCGGCATTGGCGTACAACAAGGCGGTCCTGCCGCTAGCGGGGGAGTTTGCCCGCCTGAACATCATTCCCTGAGACAAATTCTTCTGCAATTCTTCTGCATATGTTGCCCATGTTTCTGCAATGTGAATACAATGCGGTGAGCGGCTTTGATCTACTCAAAGCCATGATATTTAACAACTTGCAACACGAATGCAACGTGTCATCAATGCCAAATATTGGCAGAAGATCTACCCTCAGGAGCTAGTACTCGCAAGGGTGTGCAGGTTCAACTCCTGTCCTCGGCATTCACCGGATACACAAGGGTTTACGACGAAAGTCGTAAACCCTTTTTTCATGCCTTGCCAAGATCCCAACCTTCCCGTGGGAAGGATTTGGGAAGGTTGTTGGACTTGGATGGCATTTGCATTGGGGGCTGAAACACAGTCACGACGGGCGTCGTCAAACGCCCACGGAGGACTGTTTCATGGCCACGATCGAGCAACGCAAGAATTTTTTTCGGCTGATTTTCTATTTTCAAAATCGCCGCCACACCACCTCGCTGGCGACCGGTGATTATCGCGAGGCCGAGGCCATCGCCGGGTCTGTGGATCGCACTTTGAGCCTCATCCGCCAAGGAGCCTTGGTCCTGCCGGACGGGGCCGACCTGGTCGCATTTGTGCTGTCCGGCGGCCGACAATCGCAACGGCCGGAGCCGAAAAGAGGGGCGGTTGAAACAAAAAGCGAAACCCCATTGCTGACGCTGGCCGAAATCAGCCAGAAGTATGTCGCCGTCCAGGAACTCGGGGGAATGGAGACCGCCTCACTGTATACGGTCAAGATTCACCTACAGCACATCACCGCCACTTTGGGGGAGTTTTTTCCCATGCAGAGTCTCAAACAACCCGACCTTCAACGGCATGTCCAACGCCGGGCCGTGAAGCCCGGTCAGCATGGCAAGCCGGTTCAGACGGCCACCCTGAAAAAAGAACTGTCCAGTCTGAGGGCCATGTGGAACTGGGCGGTCGCCTCCGGTTTTCTGGACGGACCGTTTCCGAACAAGGGACTGGTTTTCCCGAAGGCCCGTCAGAAACCTCCCTTTCAAACCCGTGCCGAAATTGAACGCCGGCTCCAACGAGTCACGACGGCGACCGAGGCCAGGGAACTTTGGGACGGCTTGTTTCTGCCCGCGGACGAGGTCGAGGAATTGCTGGATTATGTTCGCGACACGGCCAGTCATCCCTTCATCGAACCCATGTTCGTGTTTGCGGCCCACACCGGGGCAAGGCGGTCCGAGTTAATGCGCGTCCGGGCGGGCGACGTCGATTTTGAAAGCGGATTCGTGCTCATCCGCGAGAAGAAGCGTGACCGGGGCCGGGAAACAATGCGACGGGTGCCGATGAGCGAACGGTTGGTTCGATGCCTGACTGACTGGCTGGTTGTCCATCCCGGCGGCCCGATGTTGTTCGCCCGGTCCGAACGCTCCGTCTGGAGTGTCAAGAAACATCTCTCACCGGTCGTCATCACGCGTGATGAGGCGACCGATCATTTCCGAAGAACTCTTGCGGGCGGCAAATGGGCGGTTCTGAGGGGATGGCACGTGCTACGGCATAGTTTCATCTCCAACTGCGCGGCCGTCGGGGTGGATCAGCGAAAAATCGACTCGTGGTCCGGTCACCAGACCGAGGACATGCGGAAAAGGTACACCCACCTGATCCCGGCCCAAGAACGTGAGGCCATGAGTTTGGTGTTTGGCAGGCGGGTGTCAACGCCGGAGAATGATTCATGAAGACCATGGAACCGGGACGGCCCGGCCATCGAGCTATCCCGGTTCCATTAATAATGTCCGATCAACTCAATTCAAATTGCGTCTCCGTGCCCCCCGAGGAATTGTGGAGTCAAGCTCCATGCCGGGCGGGAGGAAGCAATCCCTCCCGCAAGTAGCGTTGCAATTCTTGGTGGCTGACGACCCACTCGCAGGATCTTCCCCGGCCGCTTCGCTTCTTTTTGGCATTCAACCGGCCGTGGCGGCACCATTCGCGAACCGTGAACGGGTTCCGGTCCACCAGTTTGGCCAGCGCGGGGATGTCATACCATTCCGACGATTGGCGGGCGCTGATCCCGACCGTGGAAGCATTCACGGTCATCATCACCTGAAGAACGATGTCTTGGATCAACTCCCGGATTGATTCCCGGTTCATGCCAGACTGTGAGGCGATATTCCCGACAGCCGATTCTCGCTCATCGAATCCTCTGGACTCAGCCATTGCGGTGTCCTCAAAATCTCTTGTCACCCGGAAAAAACACAAAAGCTTTCAAACCAACTTGTTCACGAATTGTATTATATTCAATGTAATTCAATCAAATTCAATTTAAGTTGAATAATCAGGCATCTTAGGATTCTTACTTATGTCAGAGCAATTTCGCTTGAAAGAACGGCCGGATCTTTGGAATCCTGTGAACCCCGACACCAAAGATAAAAACGCCGGCTTAGTTGACGGGGAGGAAGACGGAATGTCATCTTCTTGTGATCGGGTGATTAAAGTGCTCGGTCAATTGTTCGGAGGCAATCAAGCACGAATGTCCGGGGCGATCGGAGTGAGTCCCAGTCTGCTGAACAAAGTCATTCGCCGTGCTCATCCCCCCTCGGAAGATTTATTGCGACGGATTGCGGATCTGTCAGGTCTGAATCAACATTGGGTGATGACCGGGGAGCCGCCAATGTTCACCACCCCTCCGTCGGACACGTTGCCTGTCAGTGAGGCATTATTGCTGGGTTCGCCATCGGAAAATGCCGCCCTGTTGTCCGGGGGTCACTATGGCGTCATGCCGGACTTTGCCAGAGCCTCTTGCTACTATCACCGGGTCCGCGCCGACAGTCCGTTCGTGCAATTGCTGGGTGGGGAGTATCGGCCGGACGACCTGCTGCTGTTTGAAACCGACCGGCGTGTCATTGCAAGCCTGATGCAAACGAAACCGAGGCTTTGTCTCGTGCATGTCGGTGAGTACAGCCAGACGACCCCGCTATGGGGGCGATTGGAACACCAACCCGAACAGGGTTGGGTGCTCATGCAACAAAAATTGGTGGCAAAACTTTTAACCGAGAAGGCCGAGCCGATACCTTATCCGGAGATAAAAGTACGCCGTCGCATTGATGCGAGGCTGATCGGCGATTTCGGGGATGATGACACACCTTCCGCCCCCGAGGCGGCAAAAAAACCAAAGGAAGGCGGGATAAAAAAACCAGCCGAGAAGGATTCCGAGGGATCCACAGAGAAGAAACCGATGGAGTCGCCGCAGGCGGTCTGGAGGTTTCGACTTCAAGACGTGGTCGGACTTCAGTTAATGCAGGTCCGAACCTGAGCCATGAGCGGACAAAGTTTCATGTCGGCCCTGACATCAGAAAGCAGCGGCCCCGAGATGTTCGCTTGATGTGCGGGCAATTATGCCATGCCGCTTATTCCTGTCGCAAGTCCTCCAGATCTCATGCTGAGGTGGAATCTTAGGCCGGGCACACCATTTGATTCCACGCCGCCCTCATCGGCCGCCTGCTTGACGACGGCATGAGTTTCCGTCGCAGGCGGCAGCCCACGCAAAGAAAATTTTCCTCGACCGGTCCGACCACTTCTTTTCCAAGTGTCTTGACTGGAAGGTCTGCCAGACTGACATGTCTGGCCGCGGCCATCGGCTCTCAAACAATTTCTCCGGCAACCACCGATTGGCTGTGGCCTGTGACACGGAAGATGAGGCACCCTCATCCTGACCGTCGAATATGTCGAGTGGATCAGGTCTGTCAACGTGGCGCAGGCTTGTGTGGTCGGCTCTTGCCGTTGCCGCCAAGGGATCTCAGGCCAAAGCAATTTTGAAGGATCCACTGTCCGGTCTGGGGCCACATTATCATTCGCCCGATGATGCCGCCATCGCGCGACTTGTCACCTTGCCAGCTTCTGACCGGTGTCTTTAAACTTTCCTTCAAACTGCTCGTAGCCGATCTCTTTGGACTCGCGATCACACCGTTCGCTGTGGTCAACACCGAGGAAGGATGGCGGATGTCAACCGGGAAGAACAACTACTCCATCCGATATTCGTCGCCCGTCGTTTGTCGGCCGGCTGATTCCCGCCTCTTCCGTGTGTTCGGGCGTGACTTTTAACGGCAAGTCTTCGCTGGCTCCGACGGCCAGCAACCGGCCATTGAACTTCGCAAGGGCAAGTTAGTCCGTTTCCAGACAGAGGTTTGAAAGGCGTTGTCGATCCGGATCCCGGTCGTTGGGTGTCCGCAAGCGGAGATAGAAACCCATCCGTCGAATGGCCGTCACGACGGATGCGGGAAAGGGAAAAAGCGATCATCTGACCGGGCTGCGGCACGAACCGCACCTCCATTCCGGTGAAAACTTGGCGATATTGTTTTCAGGTCGGAGAACTGACCGATTTGCTCGAATTGATTCGGGACAAGTTTGTCCCGTCAGTCCGCGCGGCGGGCAACGAGGGCGAAGATCCCGCCCGTCTGCAACCGGATTTGGATCAGTTGCGTCAGCATGGCAGAATTGTCCTGTTGACCGTCAGGATCAGGCGGTTGAAGAGCAGAGTGTGACGATCCTGATCCTGCACGGCAGGACGAAATGGATGAGTGGCTGAATGATCGCCATTGTCCGGTTGGTCACCTTGGATCGGTACGGAAGCACGCACTTCGTATGTCGAGCATGAGACTTCGCGCAAATCGCGGAATTCACTTCAGCGGAACCACGCAGGGCTTTTGGGAAACTGCTGGAGAGCGGCGATTGTCACGACTGTTTCCCGAGAGAAGCAAGGCCGCTGCTCCCCATCCCGCGAATTCAGGACTCTCGGCAAGCGCTGAGCGAGGAGCACCCGTCGAGACTTCGCACGGTCGCGGATGTGTGCTGGCATTCATCAGGTTACATCCTTCGGAAAGCCCATGATGGCCTGCCGGACAGGGTGGCATCCGGAGACGTGAGAGTTTCGCCCGAACCCGGATCGCATCCACACGCCGGACAGGCAGGCTTTTCCGCAAGCGAACATGCGGGTTCCGTTTTTTGTTGCCTTTGATGTTCCCGGCCAGTTCCAAGAGCTCACCATACAGCCACCCCGTTGGTGATTTGCTTCGGCAAGTCTTTCTCCGAGTAAGCGCTTATTCAGACTTGGATTTCTTCTTGCTCGCAGAGAGCGGGAGCTGCCAGCCGGCATAGCGAGTCAGATTCCGCAGTGCCGCGGACGCCTCCACGACCTCGGCCGGTTTGGCGTCCAGCCACCAGGCCGGATACGAGGCATACTCGGCGAACACCGAACGAAGCCCGGCAAGGCTGCGAGGGTAAATCAGACCGTGGCCGGCGTCTGCCGGCTTGATCATTCGCAGCACCCGCGACCGTTCCTTCCAGTCCGCCGGGGCGATGACAATGCCCCGGCGGACTAAATAGCTCCCGCCTTGCCCGAAAGTATCAGTGATTTTAGGCAGCGTTGTATGTTGAGTCTTGGACGCGGAAAAACCGCCGCTCTTCCAGCCAGTCGAAGGTCAAGTCAATCAAATGGGTCAGGGAATCACATCGGTGGTTCCGCGTCACGGCCTCATGCAGTCGCCACCAGACCCGTACAATCGGGTTGGTGTCCGGGGCGTATTTCGGCAAAAAATGAACCCGAATCCGGTCGTTTTGTTCAGCCAGATACGCCCGCACGACCAAACTTCGGTCCGGCTGGTGGTTGGCGGCGTTGTCACAGATCACGTGAATGACTTTGTACTGTCGGAAGGCACGC
>NZ_JH636463.1:0-209 GCF_000255705.1 Zavarzinella formosa DSM 19928 | reverse complement strand
ACCGCCGTCTCGTCGTCCGGCAAATTCCGCAGCAATTGCCGCAAGGCATTGAGTTTGGCCGGGCGGTCCGGGTCGCGGCGGGCGACGACCGGGCGGGGCCGCCGCCACACCAGGCCAGCTTCCCGGAGGGACTGCCGGACCGTCTCGCGTCCGGCCGCGATCCCGTGGTCTTCCCGGAGGACGACGGCGACCGCCTCGCATGACCACCG
>NZ_AIAB01000498.1 GCF_000255705.1 Zavarzinella formosa DSM 19928 | reverse complement strand
GGCCGAGTTTCGCACCGCCGGATAAAAAGCGCAACTTCAAAACGCGCAAGCGAGGGTACCGCGATTTCCGCTGGTCCAACGATTTCCCGACGGGCTGGCGATGCCGATCATCCTTCACATAGGTCGTTGGAGAAAAGTTCTGCCAAAAGTAGCGGGTGCCTTGCGGGAAATTCTGCCGTGGGTCATCCCGTTCACCACCATGCCTGCTGGCCGGGTTCTTGCTTCTCGGCATGCTTCGCGTAGCGAACCACGTCAAAACGCCCGGAAGTGAAAAGCCAGTCCATGTAAACAACGGCCTGCCCCGGCGTCAGGCCCGTGCGGGGGGCGATATCCAATGCCACGGAATCTGGTTTTTCACCCTCCTCCAGCCGGCGCACGATTTCTTCCTCATGAACCCTGACAACACGATAATGGCTACGCCTCACGTTAGATGAAAATAAAATCCGCCGGCAAGAGATTTCTTGCGCCTGACATTCCTCCCCCGCTAACCCAGGCTGGCCTTCCGAAACCGTCGCATGTGGCCCTTGATCGCCCTTTTTTCCAGTGGGCCAACAAACGCCGGATTGTGCCAAAGGAGCCGGATTGTGCCAAAATCATTTGGGCGCATGGGTGTAATCACCGAGGAATTCGCATGGGTGGTGTTCAGTTTTGGGCCGGAAATTGACCAGTTTTGAGCTGAAAACGGCCAGAAAACGACGTTTTGGAGGTCTTTTTGACCTGATTTTGGGCAAATTGAACACCTGTTTTCGAGGAAAAAGGTCCAAAAATCTGACCGACAGAACTGAATCGGGGACGGATGTTACAACTGATTTCCAACGACGCTTCCATCTCTGAAATCCGGCGTTTGTTTCTCAAAATCCCGAAACTTCTCCATTTTCAACTCGCACCTTTCCCGGCTTTTTTGAACACCGAAATTTCATCTTCATTCGCGGGTTTGAAGAGGGGGACAGGACTATGACTTGAAGGGTGCCGAAAGCCCGTGTCGGCGAACTCGAGACTTGATAAATTCATCAAGTCCGCAAACGCCCGTGATTTGAAAGGAAACGAAGAATCTTGCCCCCTCAACGATCCAAATTGTTCGTCATTTCGCTGCTTGGCGCCCTCAGTGTGATTAGTCCCTTTGCCATCGACATGTATCTCCCGGCCTTCAAGCAGATGGCCGCGGATTTCGACGTGGAGCCCACGGTCATCTCGCTGACTCTCTCCAGCTATTTCATCGGGCTGGCGTTGGGGCAGGTGTTCTACGGCCCGCTGCTTGATCGGTATGGCCGGAAGAAGCCGTTGGTGGCCGGGCTGTGTTTGTTCATTCTCGCCTCGATTGGCTGCACGGTCGCCCCGGATATTCACACGCTGATCGCTCTGCGATTTATCCAAGCCATCGGCGGGTGTGTCGCCCAAGTGGCGTCGATTGCGATGGTCCGGGATTTCTTTCCCGTCAAGGAAAACGCCAAAATCCTCTCGCTGTTGTTCTTGTTCATCGCCGCCTCGCCTTTGCTGGCCCCGAGCATCGGCGGATTGGTCATGAAGGTGGTTGGCTGGAAATTTGTCTTCCTGGTGATGGCGGTCATGGTCAGCGGGATTCTGGCGCTCACGTATTGGCTGTTGCCCGAGGGGCATGTGCCCGACAAAAGCATCTCCCTCCGACCCGACCGGATCTTGGCCGGATATGCGGCCATCATCACGAACGCTCGTTTCGCCACTTATGCCTTCGCCGGAGCGTTTTCCTTTGCCGGATTGTTCACCTATGTGGCCGGTTCACCCATCATCTTCCTAAACGTTTTCGGCTTGAGCGAAGAAGTCTACGGCGTCATCTTTGCCGTACTCGCCGTCGGGTTTATTGGCGGGAGCCAGCTTAACGTCCTTCTGCTGCGCTGGTTCGACAGTGAAACGCTATTTGCCCGCCTCTTGATGATTCAGGTGGTGATTGGGGTGGTCTTTATGGTTGGGGCTTGGGCAGGTTGGTATGGGCTGGCCGGGACGTTGATTTTGCTGTTTGTGTTCCTGAGTTGCGTGGGCATCACCAACCCAAACGGTTCGGCTCTCGCCTTGGCCCCCTTCTCGACGAACGCCGGAAGCGCCTCCGCGTTGCTCGGATTTTTGCAACTGGGCACTGGCGCCGTGATTTCCACGGCCATCGGCGGCTCAAGCCCGCACAGCATTTTTCCGATCATCGCCATCCTTGGCACGACCGCCGTCATCGCCTTGATGATCTTGCTGGCCGGCCGGTCTCGCGCCCGCCAAAGCATGATGGCGTCAGAAGCGACGGATTCGCCGCAACTGGCCCCGGCTGGCGGGGAAGCCTGATGTCTTTGTCTGTCTGGTGGAGTGGATATTCTTGGCGCGGAGGTGCTTTTCAGGCCAATTGGCCTGAATCGTCAACAGGAGCAAAAGACGTGGTTAGTTGCGTGCCCGGAAGGTGATTCGGCCGCGCGTCAGGTCGTACGGGGAGAGTTCCACCTTCACCCGGTCGCCCGGAATGATTCGGATGTAGTGCTTCCGCATTTTCCCGGCGATGTGCGCCGTCACGATGCCGCCGACATCCAATTCCACCCGGAATTGTGTGTTGGCAAGGGCTTCCTTGACCCGTCCTTCAATCTCAATCGTTTCTTCTTTGGCCATGTGTTCCCGATTGCCTTTGTTTGTGTGGGCAAATTCATTATAGCGTCTTTGGCGACTCTGATGGCCTGCTTTGGGATTCCCGAAGCGGAACCAAACCGATGATCGTCTTGCCGTCAGTCTGAACAAGGGGGGGCGGTTCGGCTATTCCACCGGCTTTTCCCGTCGAAATTCCACCAATCGAATCGAGTTTTTCGGCAGTTCCAAGCTGACCTTGCCAGCCAGAGATTTGCCGAAACCCATGAGTTCCAAATTCCGGGAACCATCGACGCCAAACGTCTGATGCAGCGTCGCTCCATCCCAAGGCAATTGCTGGCCGACGAAAGCCAACGAGACGTCTTCCCCAGACTGTTTGACGAACAGAATGCTCACGGAAGATTTGTCTGCGGCGATCCCCGCCAGGGCGGTCACGCCAGCGGGGAGTTGCCCGGTGATCGGCAAGCGTCGTAACCCGGCCAGTTTTCCGAAGGCGCAAAAGGCGTGATAGGTTTTCAATGTTTGCCCGTGCGGGGTGAACAAGCCCATGCCTTGGGCTTCGCCGCTGAAATAATTGGCCACGTCAATCGGGGCGTCTTGCAGGCAGATCAGGGAAGCCGCCGTGAAGGCCGCCCCTTCGGCCCCGCCAATCCGGTCGTGCCAAGCCTGCCGGGCGGGCGGTTCCTTGGCCATCATGCCGTTCCATGAATTGTCGGGCAGATAGTTCCACTCATTCAGGTGGCTCTCGGCCCCTTTGAAACCGGCGGCGTCCAACAATTGCCGCATAACTTTTCCTCGTCGAACCAGTTCATCAGCGTCGGCCGTGTAACAGTGCCAGGAGAGAAAATCGAGAGGGCAATTCATCTCCCGGCATTTCGCCAGAAACCCCTTCAACATCGGGGAGGTTTCCAACTTTTCTCCCTTGAGTGTTCCGCTGTTTCCCAACCCCGGCCCTCCGATCAGCAACTTGGGAAACTGCTTTTTCAGCGTTTTGGATGTCACCGCGTATAGCTGAAAGTAATCGTCATCCGTGCCGGTCCAGCAGGTGGGGCGATTGTCCGGTTCGTTCCAGATCTCCCAATATTTGATCGGATATTGATGGCCGTTGGCCCAACCCTCGGTGTAATGCCGCACGATGCCGGCGCACACCGCCGCCCAATGCTCGGCATTCTTGGGCGGGCGGGCATTTCGTTTGACCTTCTGATGCTCGATGCTCTCGCCCAACCGGTAAACGATCTTCGCCCCGGTGTCGAGAATGGATTTCACATACTCGTCCGTCCGCTCAAAATCATAACTTTCAGGCTTGGATGGATCGGCCGACGGATTCGGAAAGATCGTGTGGACATCGACCACATCCGGGTTGGGCCAGTGGCAATCGTGCAATCGGGTCAGCGGGAATCCGGCCTCTTTCCATTTCGCGGACAAGTCAAGCAGGCCACCGGCCGCGAGCGGGCCGCCATTGACCCCATGCAGCGGCCGGATCGGGTCGCCGGGCGAACCGGCGTCCACAACGAGTTCGCTCGGAGCGGCGTTGATTTGGGCGAGGGTGAACGCGACAGGCGGCAAGGCAAATAGAAATCGACGGCGATCCACGGACGATCTCCGGGAGAGGGAGTCTTTCCGATCATCTTACGTCAGAATCTGATTAACCACTTTCCCGGCCACATCGGTCAGTCGGAAATCGCGGCCTTGGAAGCGATAAGTGAGTTTCTTGTGATCCATCCCAAAGAGATGCAGAATGGTTGCGTGCAAATCGTTGATATGAACGGGGTTTTCAGTCACGTTCCAGCCGATGTCGTCGGTGGCTCCGTGGATGGTGCCTCCCTTCACGCCGCCCCCCGCCAGCCAGACGGTGAACGCGGAGGGGTGATGGTCGCGGCCCGTCACCCCCGGCCGACCGGGCCGGTTTTCGCCAAGCGGCGTGCGGCCAAACTCACTTAACCAGACCACCAGCGTTTCGTCGAGCAGGCCGCGACGCTTCAAGTCTTTGATTAACGCGGCCACCGGTTGGTCGGCCATGCCGCAATTGAACGGCAGTTCTTGCTCCAAGTTCGAGTGATGATCCCAACTAGCGTGGAACAGGGAGACGAACCGTACCCCGCGTTCGACCATGCGACGGGCCAGCAGACAATTGGTGGCAAACTGGCGGTATTGACCTTTGCCGCCGCTCCGATCGGCTTTCAAGTCCGGTTCTTTGCGGTCGAGGCCGTATTCCTCCAGCGTCTTCTTGTTTTCCTTCGACAAGTCAAGCAACTCCGGGGCGGCCGACTGCATCCGGTGGGCCAGTTCATACGACGCAATCCGGCTGTTGATCTCGGGATCGCCGATGCCCGCGTGACGGATGCCGTTGAGATCGCGGACGGCCTCAATGGTCTTCGCTTGCATGGCATCGTTCAGACCGGTCGGATTCGAGAGGTTGAGAACCGGTTCCCCTTGATTACGGAACAGCGTTCCCGCGAAAGTGGTCGGCAGAAAACCGCTGCCCCAGTTCGACGTGCCGCCGGAAGTGCCCCGCCCGGCCGAGAGGACCACGTAGCCGGGCAGGTTTTTCGATTCGCTGCCGAGGCCATAGTTCAGCCAGCTACCCATGCTTGGCCGGCCGAACATCGTGCTGCCGGTGTTCATCAACAACTGGCCGGGATGGTGGTTGAACGCCTCCGTGTGCATCGAGCGGATGAAAGCCATGTCATCCACGCAAGTTGCCAGGTGCGGCAACAACTCGGACAAATCCATGCCGCATTGGCCATGCTTCTTCCACTTGCGGGGACAGCCCATCACCGTGGCCGTGTCTTTTTGAAGAAACGCGAACCGCACGTTTTTGACGAGCGAATCCGGCAGCTTTTGCCCGGCCAGTTCGTTCAACTTCGGCTTCGGGTCGAACAGATCAAGCTGCGAGGGAGCGCCTTCCAGATAAATGCAAATGCAGTTCTTCGCCTTCGGGGCAAAATGCGGTTTCTTCGGCGACAGCGGATTGGTTTCGGCCGCCGACAAATAACCATCCTGCGAAAGCATTGACGCCAGCGCGACCAAGCCAACGCCGTTCGCGGAGGTGGTGAGAAAGTTCCGGCGGGATTGCATTAACGAAGCCGAAAACGGGGAGGTCCACATGACGGGTTATCCGGTTTCTTCTCGCGGGATTAAGAATGATGTACGCCCAATTTTTAAGGCACAGTCAGAACCGTGAGATTCGGAGAGGCGAGCAATGGCCTCGGCATGCTTGCGGATGTCTTCCAAAGGCAAACGTTCGATGGCGAAAAACAATTTTGGCTCATCCGGGAAGAGCATCCTCGGGCGGCTTGACGAATAAGGAGAAACCTGCCGTTTCATGAAAGGCAACCGCACTATCTTCAAGAAGTCGGCATGTCCTCCCCCCACTCTATCGCGCCTTGGGGATTTGCGACCACAAAATCGTCCTCGCCACGGGGGATCCGGCCCTTGAAGCACGTTGTCGGGCGGGATGTTCAATTCGATCTTCTGCCGGCCCCAGTCAACGAAAGAACCCCAAGGAAAACCTTGGGGTTCTTTCGTTTCATCACTGATTCGTCAGCGGCTCACTCGCCGGTGGGGATGAGGTCAAGCCGGACGCGGGACTGTCCGGCGGACATCGAGTCGAACACCGGGGCGGCGCTCACGTGGGTGGTGCCGTCCTCCTTGATCGTCGTCGTTGCCCGGATGTCCAGGCCCACCGTCTTGGCGCTCATCAACTGCGTCGACCATGACAGATTACCCAATCGCTTGTCACCGGCCGCGACGGCCTCCGAGTTCAGGCTCCGCGTCGCCGAGGCCGTCGTCCCCCCGGTCATCCCGGAGGTATTGGACAGGCCCACCGAGCCGGTGCCGTTCATCAGCGAACGGATCTTGTTCATGATCTGGACCGTCGACTCGGCCTTTTGGTCGTAGCGAACCATGTCCTGCGGGGAGGGGATCGCCGCCAGTTCCCGGCGGCGGCCCTGCTCCAGCGACACCGTCAGTTCGTTCGACTTGCCCAATTGCAGCGTGTGATACTCCACGCTCTCGTCGGGCGTCCCCTGATGGCGGGTCACCTTCACGGTGGCCTTGTTCCCCAGCGGGCTGCCCCACACCCGGTCGGCCGTGATCTTGTACGTCCCGCTGTATCCCTTCGCGGCGATGTAAAGCTCGCTACGAGTGTCATCCTTCTGGTCGAACAAGTCGGCGCTCAGCGAGCCGCCCCCCGTCGACATCGTCTGCAGCGGCGAGCAAACCGTGCCGATTGGCTCGGTCACCCGAAGATCCAAGTCGGCCTTGCCGGCCCACATCAGCTCGATCACCATGTCCCGCTTCTTGTCGGCGTCCAGCATGGCCGAGAGTTTGTCGGCGTCGGCCTTCCGGTTGGTCGAGGCGAACTTCTTCATCATGTCCGTCAGGTGGGCGCGGGCCTTCGCGTGCAGCTCGCCCCGGTCGGACGGCCAGTCCCGGCTCAGCAGGCCGTTGGCGGCGAACGTCGACAGGTCATAGGTCGCGTCCATCTTGGGGTTCTCGGCGCAGGCCAGGGCCTGCACATAGGCGTCGGACACGTTGGGCTCGAGCTTGGCGGCCGCCTGGCAGAGCCGGGC
>NZ_JH636462.1:5861-12450 GCF_000255705.1 Zavarzinella formosa DSM 19928 | reverse complement strand
CAGCGACCTCGCGGCGATTCCGGCGTCGGTCGCTGGGCCCGCCGCAGGCTCGTCGGCCGTGGTTCTTTTTGCGGCCTTGACGCCGGGGGCCGCCTCGGCCGGGGTCGTGCCGGGCATTTACAAGAGCGTCGACGGCGGGATCGGCTGGTCCTTGGTCTCGACGAGCATGAACAACTATCTCAAAGACGCGACCCGCATTCGCTTCGCCGTCGGCACCACCGCCGTGAAGGGCGGGCAATTTGCCCTGTACGCCGGCGTCATCAAAGCCGCCGTGAAGGGGGATGCCGTTGACGGAATCCTCCGGTACGACAATCTCGCCGCCAAACTGAATTTGACCCAAGTCGCCAGTTCGCTCGGAGCGACTGTAAACCCCGGGGGCCAAGCCGAGACTCATTTCTCAATCACCGTTGATCCGGTTGACTTGTACACGGTCTACTTCGGCGGGGACAGAAACGGAACGATCTATCGCTTCAATTCCAAGGATATCAAGTCCGCTTTCGTGAAGTTGACAGGCGCCGACGCCCCCGGCGCCGGCCCCGGACCGGGGGCGGTTGTCACGCAAGGGCAGGCAAACTTCAACGCCAAGACTTTTCCGGCGAACGCCAAATACCAGTACGCGATCTCGTACGTCGATTCGGCCGGCGAGGAATCGGTCCGCTCGCTCCCCCTGTCCGTCAAGATCGCGGGCATACTCGGGCATGGGGGCGCCGACTCCATCACCCTCTCGAACCTCACCGCCGGCGTCCCGCCCACCGCCCGGTCGATCAAAATTTTCCGGACGAAGGCCGACGGGACCGCGTTCTACTTTGTCGCGTCGGTGGACGGAGACGTCACGGCCTACGTGGACACCGTCGCGGACAAGGCTCTCGGCGACAGCGAGACGAACCAGGCGGGCTTCAACCCCGCCCTGCTATTCAAAAACGATAATCCCCCGACCTTCACTGATCTGACGACCAGCCCGTCGGGCGCGGGGCTTGCTCACAACACAGCCTACACATATTCCTTGGTCTTCGTCACGGCCAGCGGCTTCCGTACTCTGCCCGAGACATTCACCGAAACGACCGGGTCGAACACTGACGGGTGGCGCATCAGCCTGCCGGGCTGGAACCCCGGCCCCGGCCCCGGCACCTACCCCGGCCACTTTCTGATCTACCGGACCGGGGCCAGTGACACGACGCCCCGCTTCGTTGGCGTCGTGAACGCCCCCGTGAAAGGCATCGCGGACCCCTACCCGAAAAGCTTCGTCGACCAGACGCCGGATTCCCAGCGGGGGCCGACGCTCGCCCCGGTCGGGACGACCCCGCACGCCGACTCCCGGTCACTGGTCTTTATTGACGGCAAACTGACCGAGACGGACGACGGGGGGATCTTCCAACTCACCAACCCGAACAGTGCGACCGCGCCTGCTTACTGGCAGTCGCTCAACGGCGACCTCGGCAACCTCGAGGCCTACTCGGTCGCCTACGACCCGCTCGCCAAGGTTGCTCTCGCGGGCAATCAAGACAACGGCTCGATCGTTCAGACGGCGCCCGGGTCACAGGCGTGGACCAACGTCCTCGGCGGCGATGGCGGCACTCAGGCGGTCGCCGTCGTCAAGCCGAACACGGCAGATCAGACGGTTTACCGCTATGCGTTCGGCAATAACTTCAAATTCATCGAGCGGTCCGCCGAGACGTCCGACGGCGTCGTGGGGCCGGACGTCGAGCTCAAATTTGCCAAGGCGGAGACGCCGACGGTGGAGCGGAGCGGCCTCGACGCCGCCGACCAGGCATATGACGGCTTCGGCGGGATCCAAGGCGCCGTCAACGCCGTCAATGGCCAGTTGCTTCTCGGGTTCAACGGCGTTTACGTCAGCTCAGACTACGGCGACACCGTCCAAGCCATCAAACAGCCGCTGGCCGAGGCGCAGCCGAACACTTCCTTGGTCACGGCGCTCGCTTTCGGCGGAATGGACGGCGCCACGCCCAACCCGAATGTCATCTACGCGGCCCGCGGGAACGTCATCTACGTGCGAACGGGAGCGGGCGAGGCATTCGACCTCGCATCCAGGGCCTTGCCCACGAACATTTCGTCGATCGTCCTCGACCCGAAGAACTGGCGCGTCGCCTACGCGGCCGGGGGCGGCTCCGTCTACGCGACGGTGGACGGCGGCGTGAAATGGACAAACATCACGGGCCGGCTCGCGCCGTTCGACGCCCGGCTGGACGCTGTGCAAATCGTCAAGCTTCCCGCCTCCGCCGGCTTCCCCAACGGCCGTGACTCGCTGCTCGTCGGCGGGGCGAACGGCGTCTTCGTGGCGTACAACCCGCTCGGCGTTCCGGACGGGACAAACGCCTATCAGAAACTTCCGGACGATGAGCAGTCGCCCTCGCCCCCGCTCGCTTGGACCGCGTTGAACGGCTCCCAAGGCAAGGTTCTGCCAAACGCCTTGGTCACCCAGATCAGCTACACCCCGAAGATGCCGTTGAACGTGGCCGGGGCCCTGAACCAAGACAGTGGGGACGTGCTGGTCATCAGCACGCTCGGCCGCGGGAATTACGAGATCGACCAAGCGTCGGAAAAATTGGGCTCGGTCGGCGTCCTGTCCATCACAGGGGCCTCTCCCAACGCCGGCGTCGTGATCCAGCCGAACGCGGCCAACCCCCAATTGATCGACGTCGTGGTCACGGACCCCGCCGTCAACAACGGCGCCCCCAAAACGACCTCGTACCCGGCCCGGTCTGTGCTCGGCATCCAAGTCTCGAATCTCGGGGCTAGCGCCACCCTGACCATTGACACGAGGCTTACCGTCCCGGGCGGCATCACGTTCGACGGCGGGAAGACCACGAAATTGACGTTCCAGTCATCCCAGTCCGCCACCGCGACCAACGATGGCAGGAAAATTAGCGTCACGAGGCCCGACGGCAGCCTCCTGACCGTCAATTACACCAACTCCGGTTTCATATCGAACCTGCCCCCTCGCCCCAAAGCCACGGGGATCGTCAACGCGCTCGTGAGAACGAAAAGTCCGCAGCTCCGGGCGCCAACCGGGCCGCTCGGAAATTTCCTCCGCCCGGAGGAGACGGCGCCGATCGCCGACCCGGACGCCGACCCGGACGCCGACCCGGACGCCGGGGGGGCGGCGCCGGAAGGCGAGGACGACGCCGGACTCTTCGAGCGGATGTTCGAGGCGCGCGAGGGTGGCCCGGACCCCGACGACATCGACAGCATCGACCAGCTCAGGCAGTACGTGTTGGGCCTGAGCGACCCGGGCGCCGCCGGCTCGTTCCAGTACGACGCGGCGACGGACGAGTACGACATCACCATCAACCGCACCCTCGACGGCATGGCGGACCTTGACGCCGAGGCGCTCGGCGGCACCGTGACCCTCGAGGGCAGCGTCGACATGAGCGCGCTGGTTCACCTCCATTTGGTGTTCGGTGTCGACGACCAAGGGCTGTACGTCGACACTGCCGCGCTCGCCGGCCGGCCCGTCCTCTCGCTCGACCACATCGAAGCGGACCCCGACGACGATGTGACCGCCGTCGGCGATTTCGGGATATTCAACGTCACGGCGTCCGACTTGGAGGTCGCCGTCGACCCGGGAATCGGCCTGGCCGACACGCTGCCGCTCCGGTTCCTCGACAGCGACACGGGCGTGATGAGCGGCCGGCTATACGTGCGGGACTTCGCCGCCATGGCCGACATGGCCACGACCTCGCTCGTCGCGGCCCCCGGACAAACGGCGTCCCTCTCGGCCAACGTCAGCCTCGACAGCGGGCTGCTCGGCTCGCTTGTCCCCGATTCGCTTAAAAACAAGAGCCTGACGTTCACCTTCAATGACTTGAACGAACCGGACGACGTGACCATTTCCGGCCCCGGTTTCAGCTCGGTCAGCGACCTGATCAATCAGTCCAAGACGGAAATCCTCTCGGGCCTGAGCCAGCTCGCCACGCTCGGCAAAGAGATCGACTCCTCGGCGGGCATGAACACCAAACTCCCGGTGATCGACCGGTCGCTGGGCAGCTACGTGCAGGCCGGCGACATCTTCGACACCGGCCTCTACCAGCCGGTGAAGGCTTATTTCGCCTCGCTCGACGTTTCCGGGGAACTCCCGACGGTGGACGGCCTGCTTGATGCGATTCGCGGGGGAGCGGCGCCTCGCGGCGACCTGAGCGTGTCGCTGGCTCCGGGGCTGGACCTCTCCGTGGAAAACGGGGCGCTGCTGCTCAGTTACGCCTTCACCGCCACCCGGACCGACCCCGTCGCGCTGGACCTCGGCGCCGGCAGCGGCACGCCCCTGTCGCTCAACGCCGACCTCGCCGTGGACCTCGAAACCAAGTTCAACTTCGACGCCTCGATCGGGATCGACCTCGCCAAGCTGGTCAAAAAAGATTACAGCAACGCCTTCTTCGTCAAGCTCAACACGTCGCCGACAGTCACGGCGAGCCTCCTCGACGACGGCCAGGGGCTGAGCCTGAACGCCAACATCGGCGCGCTCAAGGTTGGCGGCCAGGTGCTCGGGCTGCCCGTTGACCCGACCGACCCCACCGGTTCCCGTCTGGCGCTGCTACAGGCATCGGTGAGCCTCGGCCTGGCCCACGACAGCACGGGAAGGACCACGCTCAACAAATTGTTGAACACGCCGGTCACGCAGTTGATCGTCCCGACCGTCGACGCGCGGCTCGGGCTGGATATCCCCATCACGGCGTCCCTGGCGCTCTCCTCGGGCCGGACCTACGACTTCACCGCCGACGGCCAGCCGGAGTTGATCATTCAGGCCGACCACCTGTTCTCCGCCGCGCCCAAGGTCACCACCAAGAACTTCGACACCCTGCTCAGTTTCCGCAACTTGTCCGCCTCGGCCCTGCTGGCGGCGCTGGACCAGTTCTCCGCCTACCTGGGCCAGTTCGCGAACTCCGACGCCTTCAACGAGCCGATCCCGTTCGTCAAGGGGAAGACCCTCGGCAGCGTGGTCAATCTCGTGGCCTCCTACGCCAACGAGGTGGCCGGGCTGACCGCCCCGTCCGGCGCGCCGGCGTTTGACAGCATCCAAGATCTGGAGGAGGCGAACAGCGAGACCGGCGCCGACCCGATCAGCTTCAACTTTAACCCGGCCTTCGAGACGAGCACGGGGGCGAAGGTTCCCGCGCTGGAGCTGACGTTCAACTATGCCGGCACGTTCGGCGGGACGACCACCGGAGTCATCCGTGGAAACAGCCTGGTCACGGCCCTCGACGAGACGACGCCGCTGACCTCGATCAATGGCGGCGCGGGAGTCCGGTTTTCCGCCACGCACGGGGCGGACCTGAGCATCGCCCTGGCCGACGGGACGACCTTCACCGTCACGTTTGACCCGAACAACACCAAGACCATCGGCGACGTCATCACCCAGATCGACGATGCCCCGGCAAACAACGGCCGGCTCGGGGCGGCGCTCAACCGCGACAAGAACGGCCTGGAACTGACCGACCAGACGCTGGGGACCAGCCTGTTCAACGTGCTCGGCGTCCAGGGGTCCGGCGCCGCGTTCGACCTCGGGCTGATCGGCAGTGGATTCCGCAGCCAGATCCTCGACCCGACGACGCCCGTTTCCCGTCTGAACAACGGGCTTGGCGTTTCGTTCGCGAGCGGCACCGGCTCCGACCTCATGGTCACGCTCGCCGACGGAACCCGCCTGCCGATCACCTTCTCAAATCCCGAGACCATCGCCGACCTCATCAGTCAGGTGGCCGCCGCGCCGGGCAACAGCGGCAAGCTGTCGCTCGGCTTCAACGCCATTCGCAACGGCCTGGCCCTGATCGACACCACGACCGGGTCCGGGCGCCTTTCCGTGCAAGCGGTCCCCGGCTCGGCGGCCGCCGCCGGACTCGGCCTCATCGGGTCAGCCGCCGGCGCGATTAACGGCCAAAACCTCAATCCGCTCTTGTTCCGGCTCACCGGCCAGAGCCTCAACCCGATTGCCGACCGGTCCAACGAGTTGTCGGACCTGAACGCCGGGGCGGGCGTGTCGTTCCAGGGGGACAGGGGCAACGACCTCGAAATCCGGGCCGGCGACGGCACGGTCATCGACGTCGGCCTCGGGGGGATCACGACTGTCGGCGGGGTGATCGACGCGATCAATGCCGCTTCGACCAAGGTTGTCGCCACGCTGGTCAAGACGGGACTGATCCTGACCGACACCACGGGCGCGCACACGGTCCCGTTTAGCGTCGAGTCGCTCGACGGATCCGCCGCCGCGGCCGAGTTGGGGCTTGACCAGGCGCCGATCACGGCGCCGGTCAACTTCAACTTCGATTTGGGCGGTTTGGCCGGGCTGAAGACGGACAGCACGGTCTTCCTCCAGGCGAACGTGAACGCGGGCTTTACCTTGGGGATCTTGCTGCGGCCGCTGAGCGCAAGCACTGCGTTGACGGCCGCGACCCGACTTGCCACCCTCCAAGACGGCGAGGGCATCAAGTTTGCCGCAAACGGGAAAGCCGACCTCCGCGTCGCGCTCCGCGACGGCACAAGTGTCGATGTCAACCTGCACGGGACCACGACGATCGGCGCCGTCCTCGCCAAGCTCAACGCCGCGGCGCGGGGCCGGCTCACGGCGGCCGTCAGCGCC
>NZ_JH636462.1:0-1238 GCF_000255705.1 Zavarzinella formosa DSM 19928 | reverse complement strand
AACGCGGCGACCGTGACGGCGCTCGTCGTCGCGCAACCGCCGGGCGGGGTGACGGTCTACGACAACGTCATACCGACCGGCGTGGTGCGGTTCGTGGTCGACGGCCAGCCGTTCGGCGACCCGCAAGAGCTCGACGCGACCGGCCGCGCGTCGTTCTCCACCGCGTCTCTGTCGGTCGGCGACCACACGGTCAGCGCCGTCTTCACCGACCAGGCCGGCAACTTTTTGGGAAGCGGCGGGATGCTGCCCGGCACCCTCACGATCGGCGACCGGATTGCCACGACCGTGGTGGCGACCGTCCCGTCGGGGAGCTTCAAAGCCGGCTCGCCGATCACGCTCCAGGCCACGGTTGCCCCGGAATCAAACCGGCTTCCCGTGTTGCCCAACGGGGTGGTTACTTTCCGCGACACCACGACGAACACCGTCCTCGGAAGCGTCCCGGCGGTGAACGGCGTGGCCACTCTGGCCTACACCGTGTCGCTTCCGCCGGGCGCCCACGCCATCGTGGCCAGCTTCGCCGGCGACGCCAACTATCTGGCCGACACGAGCGACGCGGCGACCTTGTCCGTCCTCAGCCCGACCCAAGTCACTTGGGCCGCCGACTCGGCGGCCGACCCGAATCAGATCAGCCTGCGGGAGGCGGTTGCCTATGCGGACAGCAATCCGGGCAGTACCCTCACCTTCCTGCCGTCGCTGGCCGGCCAAACCTTGACGCTGGCCAGCCCCTTGCCCGCCCTGAGCGCCAACATGACCATCACGGGCCTGGGATCATCTCTGCTCACCGTGACGGGGAACGGCTTCGGCTCGTTGTTTGTCGTCAACGCCGGCGTGACCGCAACCATCCGGGGCCTGACCGTCACCGGGGGTGGCACAGTGCAGGGCTTCCGCGTCGTGTCGGGCGCCGGCATCTACAACGCGGGCACTCTGACGCTTGCCAATGACGCCGTGACCGGCAACATGACGACACTGAGCGGCGGCGGCATTTATAACATCGGGACGCTCACCGTCCTCGACAGTTCGGTCAGCAATAATTCAGCAGCCTGGGGCGGGGGGATCGCCAACACCGGAACCCTCGACATTGAGCGCACGACGTTTTCGGGCAACACGGCCATCGGCAACAACGGCTCGAACGGGCAGAGCATCACGGGCGGCGGCGGCGGCGGGGCGGGCCTCGGCGGCGCCCTGTTCAACTTCAACGGCGGCACGGTCACGCTGCTCGACAGCACGATCTCCAACAA
>NZ_JH636461.1:10179-12919 GCF_000255705.1 Zavarzinella formosa DSM 19928 | reverse complement strand
GTCCAGTTCAAGAAAAAATCCGCCACCGCCTGGCAGGAGGCCCCGCCCCCCATTGGCGACAGCACGGACACGTTCGTCACGGGCGTTGATGACGGGGCGGATTATGACCTGCGGGTGCGATTCCGCAACGCCATCGGCGTGCGCTCCGACTGGACCCAGATTTCGCACACGGTCATCGGCAAGACCCAGCCCCCCGCCGACATCACCTCGTTTTTGATCGAAGGGGACCGCCTCTCGTGGACCGAGGTGACCGACAAGGATCTCGCCGGGTATCTGATCCGCTTCCAACCGGGCACCAGTCGCAGTTGGGGCGACGCCGCCAAGCTGCACGCCGGACTGGTCACCGCCTCGCCGTTCACCATGACCACCCGGCCCTCCGGTCCGGTAACGATCATGATCAAGGCCCGCGACACCTCGGGCAACGAATCGCTCAATCCCGCTTACATCGTCACCGACCTCGGCGACCCGGACGTGGCCAACGTGCTGGTTCAATACGACCGCAAGGCATCCCTGTGGCCGGGTTCGCTTTCCGGCGGGACGATTGACGGCTCGAACAACCTCGCCGCCACCACCGGCACCCTGATGTGGAACGCCGACCCGTCCGTGAGCATGTGGAACCCCGACGGAACCACGCTGATGTGGAACATCGTCTACGGGGCGATGACCTATCAAGACCAGTTGACGATCTCCTCGGCCCTGTCCGGCTCGGCCATGACCATCGCCGCGAACATCCTCGGCGATCCGTGGTCCGTTCAATACCGCGAAAACGCCCCGTCGCCCATGTGGGACCCGGACGGGACGACCCTCATGTGGGACGCCGATTCCTCAAGCCCGATGTGGGACACCCCGGACTGGCAGGCGTGGCCGGGACGGATCGACGCCAAGAACACCATCTATGACTTCCTGCTCACCACGGGACAGTCCCCGACGCAGGGGTATGTCAGCCAGTTTGTCATCACCCTCGACGCCCCCGACGTGGAGGAGACGCTCGACGACGTGGCGGTCTCGGCCCTCGGGACCCGGCTGCCGATCACCAAAACTTATTCCGTCATCACCAACGTCCAGCTCACCGTCCAGACCGACGGGGGCGGCGCCATCTCCGCGCGTTATGCGGACAAGGACGCCGACCTCGGACCGCTCGTCCAGTGCCTGGACGCCGCCGGGACGCCCGTCGCGGGGATACTCGACGCCCGCATCAAAGGTTATTAGAAGGAGTCACCATGCCCACCAGTTTTCCAACCATTGCCAATCTCACCGGAGCCGCCGTCACCCAGGCGGGCGCCAAGATCGAACTGACCGCGTTGTATGCCTCTTTGAGGGAGGTCGGCGACCCGCTCGGCTCCTCCGGGAGGATTCAAAACCTCGGTCTCGCCTTCTCTGTCGCCACCGGCGCCCTGACCTGCGCCGTCAAACAACGCAACGGTTCGACCGACGCCGACGCCACCAACGTCATCGCCGTGCCGATGCGAAGCTCCACCGCCGCCAGTGGCGGATTTAACGTCCGTAACATCACCGGCTCGCTGTCGCTGACGATCAGTTCCGGCTCGACCTTGGGGCATGCCAGCGGCGCCGCCTCCAACATCTACTGGTATCTGATCGACAACTCCGGGACTCTCGAACTCGCCGCCTCCTCGAAATACTTCGGGGACAACGGCATCGTCTCGACCTCCTCCGAGGGCGGGGCCGGGGCGGCCGACAGCGCCACCGCCATGTACGCCGCCAATGCCCGGAGCAACGTCCCCTTTCAGATCATCGGCCGCACGATTGACACCCAGACCACCGCCGGGACCTGGGCGGTCGTTCCCTCGGAGGTTTATCTGTGGCCTTTCACCCCCAACGCTTTCCGTCTCGGGATCGGAACCACCACGGCGGCGGGGACGCTGCCGCTGGCCTTCGAGGGGGATGACGACACCGGGGCTTACCGCCCGGCCGCCAACACCTGGGCCGCGGCCGCCAACGGCTGCGACGTCATGCGCTTCACCAACTCCTCCGCCACCGCCGTCAACTACGCCCAAGTGACCGGGGGCACCACCGGCAACGAGCCGATCTTGTCCGCGCTTGGGGAAACCAACGTGAGTCTCCGTTACACCACCAACGGGGCGGGAACGCACGAGTTCTACACCAACGCCAGCGGCCAGCGCCAGATGCGCATCACTCATGCCGCCTCGGCCGTGAATTACCTGCAATGCACCGGCGCCGCGACCGGCAACAACCCCTCCATCGTCGCCGAGGGGTCCGATTCCAACCAGGCCCTCAAACTGGAGGGCAAGGGGACCGGCTCGCTCGTCTCCCTGTCCGTCTACAACAAGACCAGCGCCTCGGCCGCCAACATGGTCATCGACTCCTCCGGCATCATGTACCGCTCCACGTCCTCGCTGAAATACAAGTCGAACGTGAAAGACTACCCGAAAGGGCTCGCCGAGCTGCTCTCGCTGCGGCCCGTCACCTACAAGAGCAAACAGAAGAACGACGGCAAACGCCTTTTCGCCGGTTTCGTGGCCGAGGAAGTCCACGCCGCCGGACTCCCGGAGTTCGTCATGTATGACGACGATGGCGAGCCCGACGCCCTGCATTATGGCCAGATGATCGTTCTGGCGGTGAAGGCGATTCAACAACTCACGGCCCGCGTGGCCGAACTGGAGGCGAAATGATCCCCGTTTCCCCAATGACCGTCACCGACGAAACCGCCCACGCCGGGGCGCTGCCTTACGGGGTGTGCCTCGGCGGGGACGCCGCCACA
>NZ_JH636461.1:0-10097 GCF_000255705.1 Zavarzinella formosa DSM 19928 | reverse complement strand
GCGCTGCTCATCGTGGACGGGAACGCCGCCAGCCCGACGAATCGCACCGGCGCGTACCCCGGAGCCTTCATCTACGGCTGGGCGCTGGACACCTCCGGCAGCCTTGTCTCCTCGCACGGGACCACGGATGGCTATGTCTACTCCGGGCGGGCCCAGGAACTGGGTTTTCCCATCGTCGAGACGCCCACGTCCACCTGTCGCGGCGGGGCCTTTTACGTCGGCGTCACCCCGGTCGGCAAGGAGACGCCGTTTCAACGCTTCTGGATCTCCAGCACGGGCAACGCCGTCTTCGCCGGACGCTCCGTGTTTGAGGACGCCGGCATCGCCTATCCCTATGCCACCGCCACCCTGCCATTGCAAAAGAAAACCGCCCCCGGCTACGCGAACTTTCACGACACCACCGGCTGGGCCAACGTCTCCGTCCCCACCAGCGACAAATCCGCCAACGGCGCGATGGCCTTCCGCAAGGGGCCCTCCCTCGGGACCGGATTTGATTATTGCCACGACCACGCGAAGGACGAATGGAGCATCTCCTCCGTCGCGGCCAATGTCCGCACGCAGCGGGTCGCCCTGACCTCAACGGGCACATTCATCGTCGGCATCAATACCGTCGCCCCGACGGGCAAACTGCATGTCGCCGACAATGACCCGAAGATTTTTCTGGAGGACACCGGGGGCGACAAGGCCAACTGGTCGGTCCGCAACGCCGACAAGTCGTTCATCATCCGCGATGAATCAAACGGGACGGACCGGCTTCGCATCGACTCCGGGGGATCGACCATCGTCGGATCGGCGGTCGCGCTCGCAACCAATGCCACGGATGGATTTCTTTACATCCCGGCCGGGGACGGGGCGCCGACGGGAACCCCGACGGCCCAGACTGGAAAGGTGCCGCTCTATTACGACCGGACCGGGCATCGGATGTATGTCAACGACGGCGGTTGGAAGTCGGTGACGCTGGCGTAGCGGTTGATCGAAGGATGTTTGTTGTGTTAGGGTCATGAAATAAAGCGAGGGGGTTATGGAGGCAACGGAAGTGATCGTCTGGTCGGTCGGGGGAGTCGCGGCGGCGGGAGCCACCATCGCGGCCTACATCAACGGCCGCTCGTCCAAGGCCATCGACATCGGCAAGGAGAACCAGGTGGACATCGCCCGCCTGCGCGCCCATGTCTCCGAGAATTACACCACCAAAGACGACACCCGCACCCTGGAAAGCAAGATGCAGCACACCCTCGACCGCGTTCACTCCAAGATCGAGGCCGTGGACGCCAAGCTCGACCAGATGCCGCAGATGATTTTTAACATCATGAGGGGCGGCCAATGAAGTGCAACGAGGCGGGATTGCAGATTATCAGGGATGCGGAAGGGTTGAGCCTGAAGCCATACCTCGACGCGACGGGAATTCCCACGATTGGACATGGGCATACCACCGGCGTCCGCATGGACATGGGTCCGATCTCCGAGGCCACCGCCGAGATGTTCCTGGAACGTGACGTGGCCATCGCCGAGCAGGGCGTCAACCGCATTGTTCGAGTGGCGTTGAATGAAAATCAGTTCTCCGCAACGACCTCGTTTGTTTTTAATGTTGGCGCCCAAAAACTCGTTGGCACCAAGACGCTCAACTGCCTCAATCGCGGCCTGTACGCCGAGTTCGCCGACCGCCTGCTCATGTGGACCAAGGCCGGGAACGTCGAATTGCCCGGACTGGTGAAACGACGCGAGGCCGAACGCAAACTTTTTCTCACGCCAGTACCCGCATGATCGTGGCTTCCTTCATCAAAGACTGCCTAGCGGGTTATTTTAAAAAGATCATCATTCCTAAGCCCTTTTCTATATCTATACGCAAGAGTATGCTGTTTTATTCCGCACTCTCTTTCCCATTGCGCCCAAGTAAGGTTCTTTCCTTTGTATTCATAAAATACATTTGTCCGCGTGTTATTGGCCTGAACTTCCTTGGTGGCCCATCGACAATTTTCCAGGGAGTAATCTCCGTTAAAATTAATTCTATCTATGGAGTAGTTCGCCGCCGGCCTTTTTCCCATATCCTCAAGAAAGGATTCAAAGGAGTCTTTCCAGCGGTCACACATGGTAACTCCCCTTCCTCCATAGGCCGCGTAAGACATGTCGCTTCTCAGGAAGCACCTATGCTTGATGCCTTGCCATATGGAATACTCGGGTGTCTTGGTAAGGCCGTGAGTGGTTCTGCAAGAAGATATAACCTCGCTCTTTTTACACCCGCAAGATTTGAATTTGGATTTTTTATCCCGAAGGGTGTAGCCGAATTTTCCAATTTGTTTGCCGCAAACACAAAGGCAAATCCAGTACGCCCTTTTTTCAGCAGGGTCCCAATAGGTTCCACGGAGTATAACCTCAAGGAACCCAATCTTTTTGCCAATCATGCCTTTTAATTCGACCATATGCAACGTAGTACATTTAAAATTAACGGAGGTCAAATGATATTGACAAAGGTATTAAAAGACTGTGTCACAGGTATAAATGGGGATGATTATGATGTTGGCCGCGTGTTGTGGCTTGCCTTCGGCTTGGGATTCCTATTATTCACCGCTTATGGCGTATGGCATGATGTGCATTTTGACCTGTCAAGCTTTGGAATAAATGCCGGAGCAATTCTGGGTGGCGGGGGTGCGGGTATCGGCATGAAATCCAAGACGGAGCCGGACGCATGATCCCCTACCTCAAATACTGGCCGGTGGCTGCTTGCCTGGCGTGCTTTGTCGCCGGCTGGACCATTCAAGGATGGCGATGGGACGCCTCGGAGAAGAAGGCCGTCGAAGCCGCGATGGAACAACAGGCCGCCGACATCGAAAGGGCGAACGCGAAATCATCCGCATTGGAACGGGAACTGGCCAGCCAGAGCGAACTCAACCGAACACTTCAGGGAAGGATCACCCGTGAAACCCGCCAAACTTCTTATCGTTGCGTCTTGCCTGTTGCAGGCCTGTCACTCTTCAATGATGCCCGCACGGGCAAAGCCGCCGGCCAACCTGACCGCTGAATGCCCCGAGTTGACAACGGTCGCCATCGCCGACCTCGGCGAACTGCTGCAAGTGTGCGTGGATGACGCCGCGATGTACCGGGCGTGTGCGGCCAGACACAAGGCCCTGTCCGAATGGGCCACGCAATGACCATCGGACCCCGGCTGAACAACTACAACCGTCGCATGTTGCAAAGCGAGAAAATGCGGGTGCTGAAGGGATTGAATCAGTTCAACCCAAAAAGCATCCCGTCCGATGGGGGATTCGCCACCGTGCTGGCCGTGACGTTGGGATGCGTACTGTTGATGGGGGTGATGGAGTTGGGGCGGTGATGGAATTAAATATGTGTGCTCTTGCCTAAAAGCCATACTTCTTCTTTCGCAGATCGAATGCGTCTCTGCCACCCTCCATTACAACTGTAATTTCTTCATTAATCTCGTCGATGTCAATTGCCCCGCAACATTTAATTTTCCCACCCGAGTGATCTCCGGCAGTTCGATAATCGCAACAAATAACGAGGTCGGCATCGCCGTTGACAACGATATTGGCATTGTGACTGCTGAAGATGAGCTGTCTTCGGCATTTCGCCTTCCAAATTTCATGTACTATTTGCTGGATAACCTGGTTGTCGAGATCCTCTTCTGGCTGGTCAATTACCAGAGGTGGACCCTCTTGATTGAGAAGCACGCGAAGGAGTGCCGTCGCCTGCTGGCCCGCCGAAGCCTCCGTGAACTGGATATACAACCCCTCGCTTTGCCGATATTGGAACTGCGGCACGTCATCAAGGTCCGCGAGGGCAAGCTCAACCCACAACTCGGGCGATGACTTGCTCGCAATCCTGTCTAAATCCCTTGCCGCGAATCCCGCTTGGGTCAGCAGGGGCGTATGTCGCGGCTTCGGGTCTTCCATAACGCCGCCCGAGTAATCGATTAGCGACTCCAATTCATCCGCCACATCCGACCACGTTTGAAGCGGGTTGGCCGAACCGGTGACCATGCCGCAGAGTTCATCAACCTTTTTGGTCCGCATGCCTGTCCCGGAAACCAAGCCTATCAAGCGGTCATTGATCTTGTGGCTCCCCGCGCCACGCACGACTCCGGCTTTGATCCGGCCCGTTGACATCTCTGTCAGTTCGTCGCATTTGACTTGCATCATGTCCGCGACCGTCGTCTGAAGCTCGATCAGCCGCCTCCTCTCAAGCCGGAAATCCTCTTCCGACGACCCATACCGCTCCAATTCGCTTTCTTTCACGTCAATCTTCGCTCGCAGTTCCCGAATCTTCGCATCCGCTTCCGCGATCTGCTTGAGGATGTCCTTCTGGGACGAGGCGTTTAATTTCGCCCGCTCATATGCATCAAGATGCTCGGCGTATCGTTCACGCCATTGGGCACGAACGGTCTCCAACGCAACCATGCCCGGGCTAGTGTCGTCCAGCGCGGCGGCCGCCGCCTCAACATGCAGTGCCGCCGCAGCCACGCCCGCCGCCATGCCGCCGTGAAGACCGGCCAGCAGATCAGCATTCGGCAGTGGTTGCCCGGTTGGCGGTGAACTGGGGAAGCCCGCGAGTTCTTTCCTGAAGTCCGCGGCCTGCTCTTGTGCCGTCCGTAGTTCTCTGCCGATTTTTTCGACGTACTGCTCTTCCCGAAGATATAGGTCGTGCTTTTCCAGCACTTGCCGCTCTTCTTCCGTCAAACCCTTGATGCCTTTCATCAAGGCTTCCACCTGTTGTGTAAGTGACGCCAGTTCAGTCCCGTCCCGGTCGATGTCACGCCGTAGTTTTCGCATCCTGACAAGCCCGCCGAACACACCCCGCAGGCCCGTCTTGCACTCATCAATGGCATGACTCAAGTGATCCAAATCTCCCTTGATGGAAGTGCGAATAAACCTGATCAGTTCCTCGGACCGAATGCCGACGGCGCTCAACTGTTTTTGACTGTAAGCCTGGACTGGAAGCAAGTCGCGCACCTGGTTTTCATTGCACTCCCTGAACTCGTCGGTTCCGACCTTGAGCTTTAGCTCTTTCGTTTCCGATGACCGTCGCACCACATGAAGAACCGAATTCAAGAGAAATGTGACGGAAACCACGCCTTGATGTGGGGCCAAGGTTTTTTCAATCAAGGCCGCGCGTTTCTCCTGGTAGGGGACCGCATCATCCTCGTCTGAAAAGTTCGGGGGCTGGTCGCACAACGCCCACCGCATGTACTCAAGTATGGTGGATTTTCCAGTCCCCCGCCCCCCGATCAGACAACTGTACTGCGGGTTAAGGCGCACATCGATCGGCCCGAGAAATTTACAATCAGACACCTCAAGTCGGACGATGGCCATCGTAGGCGTGACCGGCACGGCATGGCTGATCCGAGTGTCGCAAGCGAGGCACGCCTGCCTCAACGCACCAGCCGTCGGCGTCGCCCATTTGACCCAAGTGGTATGCGCGCCAAGATGAGAAAAATCTGCCTGGCGATTATCAGACGTTTGGAACAATCCGAGCCGTTTGTTTCCGTACGCTTCGATCTTGCCGTCAAGCACTCGCTTGGTGCCGGGGTCAAGTTTCGACACCAACTTGTCAAGGTATCCGCCGACACACGGCATCGACTTATAAATAGAGGTGAAGCCCTCCCGCATCATGTGGCCGTGCCCCCCCACATTGGGGAGGATGATGTAACGTCCCCTGAAGCAATCATTGCAATCTAAGCGGGAGATCAATTCATCAAATGAGGTGATGGCGTCAAGTCTGCCGATTTCGGCATGCACCGGCGAGTCGTTCGGGTTCTGAGTGACGCCTAAGAGTGGGTAGAGGTTGGGCAAAACTTCGATTGGGATTTCGGCGTCGAAAATAAGCAATGCCTGACACGGCACCGCGAGTGTCAGTTCAACACCCGGAAAGACGACAATTTGGCGTGACTCCGGCACTCTTTCACCATCCAGCCATACCTCTTCCTTCGCCGCCGCCTTGATGTAGGGGAAATAGCACAGGTCATGGTGATCCGTTATTGCGACCGCATCCAACCCCTTCGCTCGGCAGGCCTTAATAAATGATTCGGCGTACTCAACTCTGGCTTCTTCGGTTTGCGGTCTTGCTCCCTTCCAGCTAGTATCTCGCGGCGTGTGGACCTGGAAGTCGCAGTGGTAATATCGGGCACCCTTGTCCATGGAAATTTTCTCAAGCGGCTTGGCGAGTTTTGATCGAAAATCGTTCGGCAGGCGTTTTGCGTCAGCGAATCTCTGCCTGCGAAATCGACGAGTGGCAATTCTATGAACGGTCTAAGTGTCTATCCGGAAAGGCCGGTTTTTGGCCATTTTACCCCCGAAAACACCGACGTTTTTGGGCTTTCCGGATAGACACTAACACCAAGCCAAATTGAACCAGCGGTCAAAAAAGACTGGCCCTGCCGATCCCCTTCCCCTCCGAATCTGGCTGCACGGTGAAGGCATGCTCGCCATCATCTCTGGGCTTTAGGGTTTGGCGGGTACCCCAGCCATGAGCCCCGCCAAACCCTAAACCCCGACGATGACGGCTGCGCAAGATAAGGCATTTTGCCTGAAGGTGATCAAGGCGTCCGATTGCGTTGGCCAAGATTGCTGACTGCCTTCGACGCAAACTCATGTCCTGGCGGTGAAAGACCGAACGCGAAGTACATGTTCATTACAAACAGGTAAGCCGCGGCGGCGATTAATCCCGAATCAATTTGGCCCTTGACCGCGTAAACCGCCGCGACGCTCAGAACGAAAATCGCGCTGACCAAGCATTGCATTGTGCGCACCCATGAAGCAACGGGTGCTGGTTTTGCAGTCTTCATTTGCCCGCCTTTCCCGGCTTCAGGATTGGCTTAAGCTCTTGCGTCAACTCAGCGGCCAATTCACGTGTTTCGGCCGTTTTGGTCTCAACACTCTTTACCAGTTCAGCGAAAAGCAGGGGCAGTTTCTTTGCCGCGAGGAGTTTTTCATCCCGAGAGCAATCACTCCATGCCGAGACATCGGAGTCCGCCCCGTTGTAATAGTGTTCGCTGACCAGAACGCGGAACCGGCCGCCGTACTTGCCGTACCCCAGCACAGTGTCACGCTTAGGTTGACCGTGTTCGTCCTCATACGACTGAACAACAACCTCGGCTGACACGCCGACACCACACGATTCGAGAAAGTTTTCCACGTCCCGCACGATTGTGGCTAGTTCGTCGCTGGCTTTGTTGAGCTGAATTGTCGAGGCGCGGAGTTTCTCCACTGCCTCCTCGATGGGAGTTGGCATTGTTTACCAATCTGGCCGATTAGGCCATGTGATTCGGATGGCCGGTTCAGCTACGAACCCGCCCGAGGGACTACCTCGCGTGTGAAGCTTAATGCGCCGCCCACTCAAACGGCAATGGCATTTCGCCGATTCGGAGAAAATATTTGATTCAATGTCGCCCCCGATACCTTTCAGACCGTCTCGAAGTAATTAAGGCGGCGATGACGCAGAGTTGTCATGCCTCCACTTCCGGCCAAAAGAAGGGCAACTCGTCACGCAGGATGATGCGATTCTCACCTGTAAAGGGCTTGCTGCTTATCGCTTCCCAAATGCCCTTTCCCGTCAAATCGACTTTTTGCCGTTGCAGTATGCGCAGACTGTCGGCATGAACGACATACCGCTGATCGTTGCGGATCGACTCCACTGGGCTGCCGACGTTTGCCTCAATCACTGACAGGTCATACTCTTTGCCCGAATGCCAGGAAACGAACTTCATGCCGTATTGCCTTGCCATCCACACGGCGGCCACCGCGTTGTCGTAAAAGTACCGCCCGCTCACCGTTTCCTCCACGCCGCCAGTTCCGCAACGGCCAGCCGCACGTCTTCCTCAGAAATCGTCCATCTGTCCTTGTCCAGCCGAGAGATGACTTTGTTCTTGAAGTCGATGTGCAATTTGTCGGCCAGTTTGTCGTCGCCAAGAGCGTCGGCCAGGATGGCGAGCGACAGTTGTGACGGGCCGGAACCGCTGTAGCCCCAACCAAACCCATCTGGCGAATGGTTGCGAAGGTCGTTGCGCGGATCAAGTTCATACCCGCCGCCCTCATGATTGAGGTCCAGCACCATCACTTCGCAGCCGTCCGGGGTCCTGTCTCCCGCATAATGCTTCATTTCACGTTTCTATCCTCCTTCGTTACCGCCCGGATCGCCAACACGTCCGAACGAGTGATTTTCACCTTTCCCGACAGCTTTCGGCGAACTGTCGAGCCATCCCATCCAAGCCGGCGAGCCAGTTCCGACTGGCCGCCGGTCCCATGGCCGTCGTTCAAGGAATCACAGACGCCGCGCAGCCAACTGCGAAGTTCGGCCGGGGTCAGCCCTTGACGCATATGACCTGCCGCAACTCATGGACGATCTCTACCAAATCCTTTTGGGCGGCCAACACCGCGTCGATTGGCTTGTAGGCCGCCGGGCTTTCATCCAGCACCCCCTCATCTTTTCGACATTCGACTCCCGCCGTGGCTTTCACGTGATCCTCCAGGCTGATCCGCTTGATCGCCTCGCCCCGGCTCATCACCCGGCCCGCGCCATGCGAGCAGCTATGGAACGATTCGTCACATCCCTTACCCCTCACGATGTAGCTTCTGGCCCCCATCGAACCGGGAATGATGCCCAGGTCGCCCTTCCGGGCGCGCACCGCCCCCTTTCGGGTCAGCCAGACGTTCTTGCCGTAGTGATTCTCTTTCGTCACATAGTTGTGGTGGCAATTCACGGCCACCTCATCGACATTGCCAAGTTTGCCGGGGAAGTGACGCTCCAGCACGCCGAGGACGCTCCGCATCATCACCTCGCGATTGGCTTGGGCGAACTCTTGCGCCCAATGCAACGCCTCCACGTAGTCGTCGAACAATTCCGACCCTTCCGGCAGATAAGCCAGGTCGGCGTCGGGAAGGTTGACGAACCACCGCCGCATCTCGGCCTTGGCGCGTTCGATGAAGTAGGTGCCGATCTTGTTGCCGATCCCCCGGCTGCCGGAGTGAAGCATGACCCACACCGCGCCATCCCCGTCCAGGCACAACTCGATGAAATGATTGCCCGTGCCAAGTGTGCCGAGGTGAAAGGGCGCTCTCTCGGCGGCCTTGGCTATGCCGGGATGTTTGGCAACGATGGCTTGCAGCCGCCCCATCAGCTTTGTCGAGAACACCCAGTCGGCATCAGGCGAGGGATCACCCCATGCCCCACGGTCATTCACGCCGCCGTTGTCCGTGCGTCCGTGAGGGATCGCCGCCTCGATGTCGGAGCGGATCGCATGCAAGTTATCAGGCAAGTCGTCGGCGTTGATTTCGGTGCGAACGGCCATCATGCCGCAACCAATGTCCACTCCCACCGCCGCCGGGATGATTGCCCCGACGGTGGGGATGACCGAGCCGACCGTGGCTCCCATGCCCCAGTGAACGTCCGGCATGACCGCGACGTGCTTGTGGATAAAGGGCAATGAAGCCACGTTGAGAAGTTGCTGGAGCGCCTTCTCCTCGACCAGGACGCCCTCGGTCCAGCCTTGAATCGGCACGGTTGCCTTGCCCAAAAATTGCATGCTCTCACTTTCATCGGTCGGGGTTTTCTTGCGGCCGACGTTAGTGCAAGTTGCACAAAGGCGCAAGCGAAAAGTGAGGAGGTAGGTGGAGAAATGAAAAAACCGGAGGGGATGTCCTGAAGTCGTCGCCCAATCGACAACAGGACTGATAACCCCGCCGGTCGATTAAACTATAACCGTCGGTCAATTGTCAGGCGAGCAAATTTCCAAATGATTTTCCTCGGGATTGACCAGCCAGCCCGCTCAAGTAAATTGCACATGCAAGCACGCGGCCCCAAATGTCGTTGCCGGTCCCAAAAACTGGTGGTGCTGCCAGGCCGGGGGAGTATGCGAGTCCTCGCCCCGGCCGCTTTTTCAGACCGCTTTGCTCAATCTGGTCCTTTTGGCGCAATCCCCCGATTACTCCAATTCACTGTCCTTCACCGACAGTGAATCTTGTGCCGGTCTTAATTACCAATTGTCGTCGGAACACTGTATCATCACCATGCCGACGTTTTCGGCTTGACTCCCCCCCCCGCACCCCGCCGACGAGCGGAACGGCCCCGCCTGCAAGGCCATGCCAAATCCG
>NZ_JH636460.1:2852-19172 GCF_000255705.1 Zavarzinella formosa DSM 19928 | reverse complement strand
CCCGGGCCTGGCCGAAAGCCATGCTGGTGATGACCGCAGCCTCGCCGGCCGGGGCCTGGACGCTGGGAGGCCGGTTGCGAGCATACGAGGACAAGCTCCGGATCCTCGACGACAATCATCCCTGGAATGAGACCGCCCGGGTGATCGTCGCCGACCACGCGAGGCTGGGTGAGGAGGCCCTCGTCCTGGACCGTCGCGACTTCTGGTTCGCCCTCCGTCCGGAAAAGTTGTTTGCCTCTCCGGGACCGACGATCCAGCGGGGATTTCCACAGACCGGGACATGCCGTCTGTTCGGGTTGCTCCCCCTCGATTTTTCGCCGAGTCCCTTTCAGAAATGCTTGCTGGCGTCCGTGTGCGGCCGGGACGAGATCATCGTGCGGCAGCACGGCCACGACCCCCGGCCGGCGGACGTCGTGTTCCTGCCGGTCTCCGAGGATCCGTTGCCGGGAAAGAATCTCCCGGACGAGAACCTCCGGCGGGAGGGTATTTGGCATCACCCGGTCCGAAACCACCTGATCCGCCGGCTGGCGGATCTGTTCCAGACGGGCGACATCAAGACAATTCGGAGGGAGTTTCCGCCAATGTCAGCGATGGTCGGGGCCCGGCTCTCGGGCCAGGTTGCCATTCGCGTCGGGTGTCTCGACCACGCCGAGGCGATCCTCGCCCTCCGGCCGGAACTGCCCTTGATCGGCGACCGGTCGTCGGGAGAGCAGGCCGCTCATCATCCAAGGGTCTCAACAGCCTTGAAACGGGAGGCTTCCGGCTCCCGGGTGCATCTGGCGGTCGGGGAGTCGAAATTCGCAGGACCTCCCTCATCCGTTCTGATCAACGCCAGCCTGGCGGCGCCGCCCGAAGCGCCGGAGACAGAGTCTGGATTTGGCTGTCCGGACGGCCGGTTGCTGGTGATTGATTTCCTGGACGAACACCACACTCGGTTAAGGCAATGGTCCGGAGACCGCATGCATGCCTGCGACGACGCGGGATGGAAGGTGGCCGGCGGAGCGGTCCCGTCGCCTTGGGAACGGTTTCAAGCCGACCGCCTCCTCGCGCACCCCGAATCACCGACACAGACGTCGGGGCCGGTCTGAGCAACGAATCACCGCACAGGCAGTCGCAGTGGCCCATACGACCCGAAGCGAGCAGAGCGCCAGCCAAGGCGACACCGCATCCGACACAAACCACGGAACGAAACAAAACCGTCCCATCGCGTTCCCGGGGGCGGTCGATGGATGAACTGGGTTCGCTTCGTTGCTGACCGGTCGTCGGGAATGGTCTGGCCGTCGGCTGAGCGGGGACTGTAGCATCACACGGTCTGGCTGTTCAGGCGGTCAAAGGATTCGGGCATTCGACCCGACAGTTCATCACTCACAGACAAGCCTGATTCGGTTACGGTCATGTCGGGCCAATCCAAATGAATATCACGCAGCTCAGCCAGACTGCTGCGTGTGTCATTCGGCTTCATCCGTCAGGCTTGTGAGATTTTGATCCATTTCCGAAGGGTTCACGATCATTGACACGCTCGTCACAAAAGACCCCGCCATTTCCGTTGGCTCTCCGGGCCTTGCTCATCGACGCCATGCTTTCACCCTTGTGGTGATTCCCCTCAAGATCAAACACTATTCTCCACCGGTAAACCCAGGAATCACTGACAGGATGATCATGTGGGATCCCTGACACCTGGACGTTCAAACTCATCGCGTGCAACACCTTCTCTTTGCCAGCCGATAGTTTGGACATTGGTCCGTCGGATGCCCCCTCAATCTTGATCCGACTCTTGAAAATTCGACTTGTCCCTCCTTTACGAACAGGCCCAACAACCACAGGGACAAATCTTCCTTCTATCAGCCAGATCAGAACGCATTGTGTCATGCCCCGTGATGAGACTTGTGTTGAGTAAGCGCTTACTTAACCGATGAAGGGGTCGATCCAAAACATGTCTTGGCTTGAATAAGCGCTTACTCAGCAGGGAAAGGGATCGACTCCAAAATGGTCATTGGTTGAATAAGCGCTTACTCAGCAGGGGGAGGGTGTCGATCCGGCCGCCAAGGGTTGGCCGGAGTGCCGGTCGGAGGCACCTTATGGCTCTGCCAAAGCCACCGCCTCCCGACGTGTCAGGCCCGCATCCGCTCAACGGAGAAAACAGCTGACATGTCTCTCACTTGAATGATTTAGAACTTTGACAGTTTGGGCACTCGACACCTGTCTTGAGAGGAACATTCCGAACCTCCCTGCGGTCTGTCGCCTGCCAGCTGCCAACCCGTGTTGAATACCTTCACATTCGTCACGGGAACCGATGCCACCGGAGCTATCCGTTCCAACCATGACGTTGCAGCAAGGGAAATCGTCACGGTCACCCGCCATCACGGCAGGAGGTCAACAATAGGAACCCTCCACCGAACCGGTTTGCAGCGATTGGGCCGTCTGACAAGCCAAACAAATGCACCCACACAATTTTCATGGCGGAAATATTCATTCAGACATTCAACGACAAACTGAACAGATGCCTTCTCGTGGCCCGCCGGACACAGCCGGGAGAACACACCGCCGGCTCCGAGTTTCGCCAGCTGGCTGTTCATCCGCGAGGCTGAACAACCTTCGTCGGCGATCACCACCGGATCATCCCGCTGGCAATGTGCGTCGCCAAACGGCCAGGCAAACCAAGATCGCCCAAGCTGTCGCCCGATGAGTCGCCCATCAACCAGGCATTGGGTAGACGAGATTCTCCAAAAGAGGTCAGCCCGGCACAGCATCGATCCGCTCCTCACGCGGAGCAACAAACCATATGGCAACACCAATCGAGAGAATCTGTCGGCTGACTAATCAAACCGTATGGCCTCACAACCTTCATCGAATGAACACCGCCACGACCATTTGCCGTGGCCCTGAATGCCAGGCATCCAAGCCGCATGTGTCATCGCCTTTGGATCACTCAGGAGGATGGCACACAATCGGAACAGATTTCGTCAGGCACCTTAAGATTGCAAATAACCGCCCCTGAAGAGGCGAAGGCCTCCTGCCGGGAACACCATCGGTGATTCATCGAGAGTTCCCGCTTGAACGGCATGAGGACAATGAACCCTTACTCAACCTTGATCCGACCTGATGACACAAACAAAATCCGCAAGGCAATAAGCGCTTACTCAACTTTAGTCTGTCCGGATGCGCCTCGCATGACTCGCAAGGCAATAAGCGCTTACTCAACTTTAGTCTGGCCGACAGGATCTCTCGGGAAAAGCTCCTGTCGACCCCATCTCCCCGAACACATGACAAAGACAATGGACATGACATGCGAAGCAACCATCATCCACGACTGACGAAACCGCCAACTGATCAGAAACACGATTATCACGAGTCAGAACACAAGAAGGGCCAAGGCACACCAGTCACCGATCCTCCCAATCGATTCCCCCGGACATGATCAGAACCCAAGATGACCAATTCAACATTCTCGTGGGGCACCACACACGCCGAGGTTCAGGCATGAAGTACGACAGCTTCATTCGAGAGGGTCGGTGGATAAGTGGATAAGCAACGACTGGAGATGATTCACAAAAAATAGAACGCCACGCCACGGATTCAACCAGCAGTCGCCGCAGGCATCAATTCCATGTGACGTGCCATGGCAACACACCGGATCAAGGTGATTCGATCCGAGAAGTCTGTGCGGTTGGTTTGAGTGACATCCGAGGCTTCCGGACGAGCCTTGGTCAGACTGGCGGCCTGATCAATAGACCGAAACGAGCCAGGGCAGACACGATCGACCAACACAAACGATCAATGGCTGTCATGCTCCGTCCGGGAACACCGCAGGCTGTCGAAATGTAGCGACGTCATTACGTTCCCCCAAGAATGCGCATTTTGGCGTCGGTAACATTGCTGTCAGAATGTTCTTGCGGATGGGATGACTCTGGTTCGGACAACGTAACCCGTCGTGGATCACAACTCGTCTTCCCCCCACAACACTCGACCGCAAAAACCAATCAGACAGCGTTTCGACGAATCCGGCGCCTGATGATGTTCAACGGCTGATGAACCATAATGATCAAGCCGGCTCAGTTTTCCAAGCCATTGCGAAGCCGGGAAGACAACAGGGGGTGGATGAGCGAACAACCTGGCAGGCGCCAGGAGCGGAAAGGCGACCGGCTTTCACCCAGGCAGACAAACTTCATATTGAATCGTGAGTGCGACAGTCTTGGACTTGAAGCAGATTTTTCAGTCTTCCGCACACGGGCAATAACTCGCATGAATTTCTCCCCACAACATGGATCGGCTGTCAACCATCAGTCGATGTGATATTCGACCTGTTTCGGATTCAGTCCGGCCATGTCAGACTGGCAGGACTTGCAGTTGCTTTTCCAGCATTCGCGACATTCGACATTGGGTTTGGAGCAAAGCGTGGTCGCTTTGCAGAAAAGAATTCCCCAGGCCAAAAGTGTTTTGTTTGGGTTCATCCGGGAAGAGCGTACTCAGGGGTTGACGCACAGGATGAGCATGCCGTTTCATGGAAAGGTAACCACACCATCTTCAGGAAGCCGGCATGTCCTCTCCGTTACCGTATCGCGCTTTGAGAATCAGTGACGGCGAGGTCGTTCTCACCGTCTCAGCCAATAGCGGCCTGACTTTGTGTCTGCGACAAGAGCCAGTCCGCGACCGCTGTTCGGCCTGCCAGTCGGCCAACGTCATCCACCACGGCGTTCAGGAACGCAACATCCGCGCTCTGCCGGTCAGCGGCAAGCCCGTTGACTTACTCCTGCCCGTCCCACTGCCTTGGCTACCGCGATTGCGGACTCGTCCGTCAGGCGGCCTTCCGGTTCGCCTGCCCTTTCGGCCGGCCGAAGCTGAAACGACTCAAACGTATCGCAATTGATGAAATCTCCATCGGCCACGGTCTCGTTGCCTGACCGTTGTCCTTGACCTGGCCACCGGGGTGGTTGTCTTCATCGGCCAGGGAAACGGGGCCGACGCCCTGAATCCCTTCTGGAAACGCCTCAAGGCTGCCCCGTGCGAAGATCAAGGCGGTCGCCACCGACATGTCCCCGGCGCACATCTACGCCGTCCGCGAGAACCACACCAACGCCATCCATGTCTTCGATCATTTCCACGTCGCCAAACTCTTCAACGAGAGAATGTCCGATATTAGACGCGAGTTGTAACGCGAGGCCGAGGATCCGCTCGGCAAGAAACTGCTCAAGGGCACGCGCTGGCAGATCCTCAAGAACCCCGAAAACCTGGACGAGACCAAGGGAGAACACACTTGGCTAGAGGAGGCTCTGCGGATCAACCAACCACTGGCGACGGCTTATTACATGAAGGAGAAGTACCGTCACTTCCGGGAGCAGGACAACCTGAAAGACGCCACCCGGTTTCTGAACGACTGGTGTCGGCGGGGCGAAGCGTCAAAGTTGTCGGTGTTGCAGAAGAAGGCGAGCACGCTTCAACAGCGCCGAACAGGCCTGCTGAACTATCATCGCTGCCCGATCTCGACCGGCCATCTCGAAGGGATTAACAACAAAATCAAAACCCTGCAACGAAAGGTCTACGGCCACCGAGACCTGGAATTCTTTTATCTGCGGATTTACTCCATCCATTGCATCAAGTACGCTCTTGTCGGATGACCCACAGAGAATATTGGTCCACCAATCTTTCTCACAGCACAATGACACGCTTGAAATCTTCGTTCGGACATGCAGGCGAGCCTAATCAAGGCGGGGGAACGTTGCGACGTCGCAACGTTCCCCCAAGAATGCGAGATTTGGCGTCGATGGCAAGGGGATTGGAATGATCTTGAAGGGATTCAGAAGTCGAGTTCGGAACTGTGCCGGCGGGCGGGCTTGGCCCGCGGCACAGATTCTCCCGCTCTCTCACCACATGACGAACTGAATTACCGACACCACATCTCTCATCACGGTTTGTCTTGGATGGTTCTCAGTTCTGCTCCCGTGACAATGAGGCCGGTCGTCCGCCAGTCGGGCGAAGCGGAAGCGTCGATTTTCTGGAACAATTCGCTTTTCAATTTCTCCTTCTGACGGGTGATCTCCGCGACATGTGTCTGTTTGATCATGTCGAATTCTTTATTGCCTCGGCCCAAGTTGAACTTCCGTGACAGGTCGGAGCGACCGCTCCGAATGAAATCGGCCAATTCTTCAAGGATAGAAGACAAGAGACGCGGCCTGTCAGAACCGACCGGCCGGCGCAAACCGAGCAATTCCAAGCCGGCATGGAATTCATTGCCGAACCGTTTCATCACGCGCCGGACACGCCGGGACTGTGCGGGCGTACGAAACACATACATCGATGGTTTGATCATTTTGTACGCATTGAGAGTGATCCGTTCGTTTGAGAGGGGCACCAAGACACGGGGAGGTTTTTCCCCCGCGCCGGGCAGCACCCTCAGCGCCTGGCGGGCGACGATCACGGCATCGTGCCATTTCATCAGGGATTTTGAAGGCGTGATCGGGGCGGGCCGCTTGTATTGATCTTTAAGGGCCGTCTGCAAAAGCCAGGGTTCGATCGCCTGCTTGGCTTCGTCACGGTAAGACCTGGCTTTGAAATCGACGCAATGCCAGCCTCCTTCATCATCGACAATCAACTTCATGTAGTTGTTGGACCCGTCGGAATACAATCCGTCAAACACCTTCGGTCCGTCTTTCCCGGCCCGCTTGTGCTCGAAACGAAAAATGGCGAGCAGTTCCCCCAAACCAGTCTCGTTTTGTCCGAAAAATCGCCGAATGCGTTTCTTGAGCCATTCGGTGAATTTTCCGTCATCAGTGGGGATGGCCCTCGGATTTAGGAAAACGCCCTTCTTCATACGACGAAGCGGGTACTCCGCGTCCAAGGCCAGACAATCCACCAAGGTTCCGGCGGGGATCTGGTTCCGGCAATAAGTGCATCCGTCGGTGATGACCTGGATGCCGTTGAGCGCCATTTGCATCAGAAATGCCTGGGCACGCGCGGTGGCTGTGATGACGTTTGCGGCGATCACATTGTTGGTGGGGAGAAAGGGAGAGGCAATCACTCCGTACATCATGTTTCCCATCGATTTCCACATGAGTTCCAGGACTGATCCCTTGTCATGGGCCGCCCTGGCCTCCGCCCGTCGACGGCCAAATTCGCGAGCCAGCTCCCCCAAGTCAAATGCCAGAGTCACATAGTCCGCATTGATGAAATCCCTGGTCGTCAAGGTTAGCGAGCCCATGTCTAATTGGGTCGCCCACGAGGCGTCTGGGCGCTCGTGGGCCGCCACAAGCGTGTCGAACTCCCCGGCGGTGGCGGCGACCATGGCCTTCGGGTACATCAACAAAGCGTCAACCCTGAGTTGTTCATACGATTCACGAATCTCTTTCGGGAGCGCCTGGATAACCTCCCAAGTGGCCCACGCGACGATTCCCCCTTCGATGACATCGGCATATAGCTCCGTTCGCCCCTCGTCGCCGGACGCCGGGGATGGCTTGGCACGTCGTCTCCGGTCCGCATTACTGGTCGTGATGGCGTCACGGGTCGATGGAATCAGGGCGTTTGGCGGCGCGTTCATCGGCCCGCTGACACGGATGATCCATGCGTCCCGGCCAGCGGCGTGTTTCCTCGCCAGGCACACCGCGTCGGCCAGTGTCGTCGGATGGCTGCCCGGTTCCCACAACAACGGACGACCGGCGTACAGCCGCATGGTGGAGACGATCGCGTTGTAACAACCGCTTAAATCGACATCACAAAGCCGGCCGGGCGACAGATGCAAGAGTTGATCGGCGGAACGGGAAAACAACAATCCGCCGTGGACCTGGCCGATCTGCGGGCCGAATCGCGAGCGGGCCTCGGTCGAAAGAAATTTCGCGGAGCCTTTTCCCAACAATTCCTTCAACTTGGCGGCGCTGACCCGGGGGGGCGGATCGCCGGCCGACGATTTTCTTGAGACACTCAGCCGGGTCGAGCCGGCTGCGGCGGACATCAATTGCCGCAAGATGATGTCGGCGACCCGGGCTCCGTTGGTCGAACGGAGCTGGACGGCGTGGTCGAGCCCAAGCTTGGAGTACATTTCCCGGTTGATGGTCGTCATCTCCTCGTGCAACAACAACGTCAGGACAGCGTCACGGCACGCGTATTCATAGGCAGGTTTCGTTTTCAACTCAAAGGTCCGGCGCATGGCGGCCTTGTCTTCCTTGGAAATTTCCCCCGACTTGCCTACTTTCAGGAAAGCTTGGGCGAGGTCGTCGAGATTTTGCATGTCAGAGGCCTGGCAGGTGTCGAAAGTCGTGACAGCCAGCGGCCAGCGATGGAACCGCGTGCATAGACACTCGACGACCGGAGCCTGGAAGTAATTGGCTCCCGAACCGGCCTGCTTGAATTTCATGATCTTGCCCGGGTGCAGACCCATGGCTGGCGGATTGCCACGGGAGCCAATGAGCTGGCTGTGGAAAAATTTCCGGCCGAACACCCGGAAAAAGTCGGCCGGCCAGTGGTGGGCGACCAATTGAAGACGAATGACATCCAGGGCTTTGGAATCTTGCTTTCGATCGTCGGGGACATGCGCGTCGGGCGTTGCGTAACGGAGCCCGACCAGATCGGCGAGAACACGGGCGGGAGAAAGGCGGGCGGTGAGCGGCTTCACCGGCCGGATCTTGATCTTCTTGCATGCGCCTCCCAATGAATCGCGAAGACCCTCCAGGCTGATCCCGTCAGCGGGAGGAGGCACGGAAGGGTCTCGGTAAACCTGCACGAAAATGCACCTTCGGTATCGGATGGCGAATTGAACGGTCAGAGTGAGCGGCCCCTCAAATTCCGTATCGCAGGCGATGGTGAGTTTGAAGCCAGCTCGTTTCACATGTTTGACAAACTGGTCCATGGTCATGATGTTGGTTCCGAAAAAGTCAGATAAAAGTCAGTGTCGCAAGGCCGGACATTTCGATGGAGGGTGTCACGCACGACCAATCGCGATCTGAAGACTCGTAACGACACGGTCGTTGCGGCAATCCCGTGCTTGGGTCTTCAACAGGGACTCGGCGATCTCGTGCTTTCAAGGCGGTGGCGTCGCGGTCCGGATGGCCGGGCCGCGACGCTGGCCGGAGATTCCGGGTCACAAGCCGGCCGGATGGTCCTGGCATGCGACCCTCGGAATCTCCCAAAATTCGGATTGATGACCGACTGCCCCGGATGGCACAAACTCATGCCATCCGGGGCAGTTGACTCGTCCCAGTTTTTTGTCAGATCCCTTCCTCGTCAAGACCGCGTTCGGCCTCGTAAAACGCCCGCGTCCGGCCGGCGGTCTCCACGGTTTCCACGGCGCCCCCCGTCGAAAGCCGGGTGATGAACCGGGCGATCGCGGCTTTGGTCGTGAATCGACGACCGCCGATCTTCATGGTCTCCAGTCGGATTCGCGGGCTTCCCACGCCGCGAAGCGCCCAGCGCACACAAGTTGAAATGTGCGGCGGCGGAATTGATTTGGGCAAATGCTTGCCCATCTCCGCGAGCGGGATATGCTCGTCACTGACCTCCAACATTTCTGCCTCCAAATGCGTAGGATTGCCTGCATTTCCGCAGGTGCGACTAACTTTACGCGAATGGATTTTCAGATTACAGTCGTTGACCACACGCCAAACAAAGTCAGTCGCACGCCAATCGAAAAAGACCGTTTCGATTGACATGACAGATCTTGGCTGGAGCAAGTGATTGAACTTGGAATGCGGCTGTCTTTGCCGTCAGAGAGGACCGTAAGGTAACCGAGTCGGTTTTAGAGCAGAGTTCGGCAGTGTGTAGCGAATGGTAGAATGGTTCAAGGAGAGAGGAACCATGCGAGCCTACAGCAGCGATCTGCGAGTTCGGATCTATGAAGCCCGTCAGTCGAGGGAAACCACGTCGGAGGCGGCCGAGCGGTTCGGCGTCAGCGCGGCCTTCGTGCGTCGACTGTGCCAGCGGTTCCGCGAGACCGGCTCGTTGGCCCCCCGGCCCTTTCGAAACGGTTCGGTTCGCAAACTGGCCGGCCACGAGGAGGAACTGCGTCAGGCCGTGCTCAAACACCCGGACGCCACTCCGGCCGAACATCGCGAACGTCTGAACCTGCCGGCCTCGCGTGACACGGTCTGGAGGACGATGCGGCGGCTGCGACTGACCCGGAAGAAGAAATCGGTCCGGGCCTCCGAACAGGACCGGCCCGACGTGGCGGAGGCGAGGCGGGAATGGCCGTCAAAACTGGCGGGCGTGTCTCCGGATGAGTTGGTGTTTCTGGACGAAACCGGGGCGACCACCACCATGCAACGAACCCACGGATATGGTCCGGCCGGGGAACGGGTGGTCGCCGACGCCCCGTTCAATCGGTGGCGGGGCGTGACCTTCGTCGGCGCGTTGACGAGCGGCGGCCTGACGGCTCCGTGGGCGTTCGAGGGGGCGATAAACGGGGAACTGTTCTCGGCGTATGTGGGGCAGGTGTTGGTCCCCTCGTTGCGGCCGGGGATGGTGGTGGTGATGGACAACCTTCCCGCCCACAAGGTCAGCGGGATCGAAACCGCCATCCGCTCGGCGGGTTGCCGGTTGGAATACTTGCCCCCGCACAGTCCGGACCTGAATCCCATCGAGAACGCCTTCTCCAAATTGAAACGGGGCTTGCGGGATTGGGCCGCCCGCACCACCAAAGGCATTTACAAAGCCCTGCGACAGATCATTCCCCGCTTCTCGCCGAACGAATGTCTGAACTACTTCCGGCACTGCGGCTATGCGCCCGCTACGACTGCGTGAACTCTGCTATAAATTCTGAGGATGGAAGTCTTAAAGTGATGTCGACATCAGTTCCACCGCCATCAAATGGCCTCAACCGTGGAATTTGACGGGCCAAGACTACTTGGCTGCCGCAGTCCGCATGTCCGGGCTGGTGGTATGAACGGCCTCATTAGGGCGAACGGAAACAATGACGGGCCGCCTTGGTTTTCAGTGGTTTTTCTTCATCATTTCCGATCGTTCTTATTAGATCATGATACCTTGTGAAACACTTCGTGAGTTCGGAAACAATGAGGCAAAATCTCTTATTTTTACGGGTTTTCGTCATTGTTTCCGAACGCTCTTAGATTCCACTTGCGGTCCGGCATTTCACCAACCGCCGTACTCGACGAGTGAAAAATGTCAGGCATTCTAACGGCGATTCGCGAATAACCCCGTCGACGCGTGCAATTCATCTATCATGGCTCGTCCGTGAGCTTCCAATGAATTGATGTGCCTTGGCTTGTGGTATTGACGAAAAATCTGATCCATTTGAGATTTGTGTTTAATTTGTACACGACATCGTTAATTTTGCGGAGCCGCAAGGCATCCTCGATGTCACCAATCCAATCATCGGGGGCCCTGACCGACGCCGGCCATTGTTGTTCTTGAAACAGGTTCAGTAGCCGGATCATATTTTTTCCTATGTGCCCGACTTTCTTGCATAAATTCTCGCCAAGTTTGAGTTCTCTGGTCAATTCATTCCAAAAAAGTTCGCCATCTGCCTGCCTCGGTTGCGACGCAGGTGTTTTCAATAGTTGTTGCAAGTTTGGCGTAGTCGACGGCAGCGGTGGAGCTTCAAATTCTTTCAACATTCGTCTCACGATTCCTTCGTATTCCGGCGAGCCACCGGCATCTTCCGACGCATTCTTCAAAAACCGCTGGTTGACGGTCAGTGACGGCAATTCTTTCTCCAACCATTTCACAAGATCGCGCAATTGATTTTCGGCCGTTTCGACGATGCACATCCGATCCAGCCACGGTGGAATTAATGACGCACAAGCCACTCGTCCCAAAATGTCCAGGCTTCGGAGCATGTCGTCCCACAAAAATTCAATGACATGGCCGCTTTGGGCCAGTTGACGGCATTTGGCGCTCGGGTCGAAGCTCACCCAGGTCGGGCCGGTGAATTCTTCAAGCAGACGTCCCATTAAAACCAGCATTCCCAATGGTCGGTTCAAGCCGATCACAAGGTCGTTGAACGCTGATTCAAAACTCTCCCAGCAACGAGGGCCAACCGGCGTGGCACACACAATTTCGTAATATTTGTTTTCGTCAAAATCGACCCAGTCCAAATCGGCGTCCCGTCGATGTAGATTGGCGTAGAGTCTCCTGGCTTCGCGACGTTCGTCAGAGTCCCACCGTGACCGGCAGGCATTTGTCATTTGATGAACAGTTTCAATGAACGCCAAAACAAGAGTCGGGCCAGGGGAACCGAACTGCTTGCCTAACCCCCGGCAATCCGCCTTCAAAAACGCCGCCTCCTCTTCAATTCTCTGCTCAATCCAGCCAAGGAGAGCATGCTCTCGGTCTTTATCGTTGTGGTTTGGATCCGGTGTGAAGATTAGATATCTGTCTTCGAGGCGATTTCGAAATGCGCCCGCATGCTTTCCCAAGGCATATGCGAACAACAACGGCCTCTGACCGTCTTCGATTGGGGGGCATGGGCTGGTATTATTGGAAGTTTGCTTTGGCGTATTCATTTTCGCGGGGCTCGCGGAGACGACGGTTTGTTGCTATTGTCCTCGGCGACTCCAAGTGGCTTCATGCCTCTTATGACGCCGGGCCATGCCATGGCGGAAGGCCGCCTCTTCTGACTGAAGGCAGGCGTTGATGCCATGTCCTCGGTCAGAGGTGCGTCGCGAACGGAGCTATTCTAAACTAACCTATCTTTGCCATCACGTCGCGTGCAAGGTCGTGATCCTGTTCCGCATACATTTGGGTGACTCCGATCTCCCGATGGCCCCCGCATACCCGGCTGGCCTCAAGGCCAAAGCATTTGCGGATCTCCGTCAGCCTCAGGTGGCGAAGTTGGTTGGGAGACCACTTGGGGATGCTGGCCTTCGCGCAGGCCCGGTTGATGGCCTGGCGGTAACTGGCCACCGAGTAATGCGGCTTGAGTGGTGAAATTCGCCGTCCTTTTGCGGTTCGAGCCGCCTGGCTCGGCGTCATCGGAGACTTGCGAGCCAGACGTCGCGAGGCATTCCGGAGGGACTCAGCGGTAGTCGGGGCAAAGAGATAAGAGGCGGGATTCCCCGCCAAGTAAGGCGCCAGAATCAATTGGCAGACAGGGCCGATGAATATCAAACGGTCTCGATCGGGAACGTCGTCTTCGTTGTGATGCTCAGTCTTGAATCGCGGCGGGCGGTATTCCCAGACATCCTTTGTCCTGTCGATGTCCGCGGCTCTCATCTGAACGACTTCCTGTGGCCGGGCGCCGCTGAGTCGCTGAACCCGGATCATGTCGGCCACCATGGACGGCACCAGCGGAAGGACAGCCGCGATGTGTTCCTCGGACACGGCTGGATGCGAGCCTTCTCCCGAGCCGCGGATTTGTCTCGTCGCAGGCCGGCCACACGGAGCAGGGCGTCGTGAACCGCCACCGGGACGAGTTCCTCCTCGACAGCCCAGGCGAACATCCGCCTCACCCGGGCGATCAGCTTGTTGATGCATCTTCGGGCCAGCCCGTTCTGGATCACCTTTCTTTCCTTGCGAATCTCACCCGTGACGGGATCGCGAACGTTGACGATCCGGGTGATGTCGTGGGTGATCATGGCCTCGCGGACGGCCTTCAATCGCTTCGGGCTGAATTCAACGGCGGGGTCCGGCCGTAGGCCCGTTTCACAAACCGGAGGGCCAGTTTGATGCTGGCCGCCTCGCCGGTCGGCTCGCCGTTCTTGACGTAGTAGCCTTTGGCGTGCCTCCAGTAGGCGGCGATCAGTTCGGTGACGGTCAGGGGACTGGCCGGGTCGATGTCGGGGACGGGATTTCTTTTCGCGGAAAGAAATTCCGCGACCAGCCGGTGATATTCCTCGTGGCTTTCGGGGCTCCCGAACTCGCCGAGGTAATGATCACGCCCGTTGATGGTGACAACGGCGCAATTCCTGGCTTTGTGAAAACGGTAGGAAGGAGTCTTGGGTGTCCGCATGGCGGCGTTCCTTTGGCCAAATCCAGTACGGTACTGGATTGATTTGGCTTTCGGACCGCGCCACCGACCACCGGTGGTTTAGCGTAAGTGCTATCGGCGAAAGGGTTAACGTACAATCGAGCTGACAGGATTTGAACCTGCGACCTCTTGGTCCCGAAGAAAGCAGTTACAGAAGGAAAAGGAGGCAAATCCCTGAAAAACAAGCGGAATCCACTTCCCACAGATTACAGAGACCACAAGGTTTGTGTCCAATTTTAGCGGCCTGGCTAGTGCCCATAATTTGGTTCCCCTCCACTTTGCACAGAATCGTTTCACCAGTATTCGGGGGTACAAGATCTTCAGAATGCGGCGGGTTTAGCCAAGCCATCTGCTCTCGCCTTAATTGGCTAACATCAGCGTCCAAGGGCGGGGGCGTTCCTCCGGCGGGCAGGACAATTACATGAATTTCTGGTAACAGTTCACGACCGTGTTAACTCAGGTGGCCTGAGTTTGCGCGGATGGTGCGGCCAGACGGGGACGGTCGGCCGGAATGAGCGGTATCCGTCGGCGGTCGGCGATCTACCCACAACCTGAACAGCCTGAAGACACCGGCCCAACCGGGTAAGAAATCACCTCTCGCCCGGCCAACGGGGCGAGGACGATGACCCGAGCCGCCAAGCGGTGGCAAATGTCGCCGGCGAGCGTCAGTCACCGCCGGTTAAAAACACTTCGGTCGGCGGCGGTTTGGAGATTCTCACTTCTCTGTCAATCGAAAAGACTGGTGAGACGTGGATAATTTTCCCCAGCATATTACAATTCTCACATACAAGGTGAACTTGGGCAAACTCCTGAGATGATGCTGTGCAGGTTCAACATTTTCCACTCGACCATTTCGCCGTCACAGTCAGTTGTCATTTCAGGCAGTCGGTGAATCTACTCGGCCGCTGTCGGAGACGACTTGGTGTCTGACGTCACTTTTGTCATTGAACAGAGCCGGCCAAGCGACGGGGGAACGCCGACGGAGCTGTTGCCGCTCGTCTATGACGAACTTCGCCGGCTGGCCTCGCAGAGGCTGTCGCACGAGGGGGCCGGGCAGACGCTTCAGCCAACGGCCCTGGTCCACGAGGCGTACCTCCGCCTGGTCGGCGACGCGGGGGAGACGAGGTGGGAAAACCGCGGCCATTTCTTTGCCGCCGCGGCCGAGGCAATGCGCCGCATCCTCGTCGAAAACGCCCGCCGGAAGATCTCGCTCAAGCGGGGCGGGGAATTGGTCCGCCGGAAGTTTGACGACGCCGAGTTACTCGCACCGGAACCTCGGGAGGACCTGATCGCCCTCGACGAGGCGTTGACGCAACTCGCCGCCACTGACGGACCCGCCGCCGAGTTGGTCAAGCTCCGGTATTTCGGCGGTCTTTCAATCCCCGAGGCCGCGGCGGCCTTGGACATCTCCCCCCGGACGGCGGACCGCCTCTGGGCTTATGCCCGCGCCTGGCTCCATCAACGGGTGGTCGGCGGCGCGAATTCCGCCAATTTGTGATTTTTATTGGCGTGATCGCCGCGCGGATTTCGCATTGGATTCGGTGCGGCGGTTCGGCCGCAGGTTCTCGGGACAACTTCTATGCGGGACCGCGCGGTCTTCCTCAACGCACTGGAACTGGAAGACCCGGCGGCGCGCGCCGCCTACCTCGACAACGCCTGCATCAACCAGGCGGACCGGCGGCGGGTGGAAGACCTTTTGTGGTCGCACACGACGGCCGGCGATTTTTTGAACGTTCCAGTCATGGAGCAGGTGGGCGCCGCGGAACGGGCCCTGTCATATCTCAAGCCGGACGAGGACCCCGAGAGTTTGGGCCGCCTCGACCATTATCAAGTCATTGGCGTCGTCGGCCGGGGCTCGACCGGCGTCGTCCTGAAAGTCCGGGACACCAAACTGCAACGGGACGTGGCCGTCAAGGCGCTCGTCCCGCGTCTCGCGGCCCGTCCGGAGTCCCGTGCCCGGTTCGTCAGGGAAGCCCAGGCGGCGGCCGCCATTCGGGACGTCAACGTCGTGGCGATCTACGCCGTCTCCGACGACGGCCCGGTGCCCTATTTGGTGATGGAGTTTATTGACGGCGTCACCCTGGAAGAACTGGTCGGGCGAGCCGGGCCGCTGGAGTTGAAGGAGATTCTCCGCATCGGGACTCAGACGGCCCTCGGGCTCGCGGCCGCGCACGCCCGGGGGCTGGTCCACCGGGACATCAAGCCGGCCAACATCCTGATTGAGACCAGCCCGCACGCCCGCGTCAAGCTCACCGACTTTGGCCTGGCCGGCGCGGCTGACGACGCCGGCGCCGCCCCGTCCGGGATGATCGCGGGAACGCCCATGTACATGGCCCCGGAACAGGCGACGGGCGACGTAATCGATCACCGGGCCGACCTGTTCAGCCTCGGCAGCGTGATCTACATGATGTGCT
>NZ_JH636460.1:0-2842 GCF_000255705.1 Zavarzinella formosa DSM 19928 | reverse complement strand
CCCGGCGAACAGCACGCTCGACATCCTCAAACGGGTGGCCGAGGACACGCCGCGGCCGATCCCGGAAGTCGCGCCCGAGACGCCGACATGGCTGTGCGACATCATCAACCGCCTGCATTCCAAGCGGCCGGAAGATCGCTTTGACACGGCGCAAGAGGTGGCGGACTTGCTGGCCCACTACTCGGCGGCTCCCCTTCCGGCGACGGATCTGGCCGCCACGCCGTCGCCCCGGCAAACGCCGGCGGTCAAACACCGTCGCCGCCTCCATCGGTGGGCCGCTGTCACGGCCGTGTCGCTAGCGTTTGCCGTCAGCCTCGGTTTCTCGGAGGCGGCCGGCGTCACCAACCTTCGCGGAGCGGTGATTCGTCTGGCCTCGGCGCAAGGGACATTGGTTGTCGAAGTGGATGACCCGACCGTAACGGTCGTGGTCGATGGCTCGGATCTGGTCATCACAGGGACGGGGGCCCAGGAAATTCGCCTGAAACCCGGCCTGCACACGGTCGAGGCCACCAAAAATGGCGAACTAGTGAGCCGGGAACTGATCGCCGTCGTGAAAGACGGCCGGCGGGTGGTGCGAGTCAGCCGCGAATCGGTTCCCCCGGCGACGACCGCCGATGAAACGGCCGGCCAGTCCGCGTGGGAACGGTCGGTCGCCGCCATGCCGGCGGTGGAGCAGGCGAAGGCGGTCGGCGCGCGGTTGAAGGAACTCAATCCGCTCTGCGACGGCGTCGTCGTCCCCGTTGTGGAGAACGATGAGGTCACCGGCCTCACGTTCCGCTCCGCTCACGTGACGGACATTTCGCCGATCCGGGCGTTGAAGAGCCTGCGGACACTCAACATTTCGGATTATCCCGAGTGCAACGGGTCGCTCGCGGACATCTCCCCCCTGCGGGGAATGTCGTTGACCAGCCTCGGATTGGCCGGCACCAATGTGTCAAACCTCTCGGCCCTCAAAGGGATGAAGTTGAAGTCATTACAGTTGATGTCCACGGGGGTGTCGGACCTGACGCCGCTGAAAGGCATGCCATTAGTGTCGCTGGACTTGTACCGATCGGACCGGGTGACCGACCTGAAGTCGTTGGAAGGCATGCCGCTGGAGTACTTGAATCTGACCTGCCTCCCCGTGTCCGACCTGTCCTCGCTCAAGGAAATGAAATCCTTGCGATACTTGATTTTGGAGCACGCACCGGTGTCCGACTTGGGCCCGCTGCGTGGGCTGCAACTGAAGTCCTTGCGAATTTACGGCTCGAAAGTGTCTGACTTCGAGCCGATCAAGGACTTGCCGCTCACGCATCTGGGCCTCGAATACCACGCCGGCCACCGGGAGTTCTTGAAATCCTTTTCGGGCTTGACTCACATCAACCTAAAGCCTGTCGCCGAATTCTGGAAGGAAATCGACGACATGAAGTAAGCCGACGACCCTCCGCCGGAATCGAGACGAGGGGCAACTGCCTCTGTGTCTCGTCCGGCGAAGTGACTGACCGCGTCCGAAATTTCGCCAAACCAGGTCGCGGTCGGTGACCCCGTGTCACCGACCGCGACTGCCGCCCGTCCCCGTCGCGCCGCCGGGGCCAGGGGAGCTGCGCGGCGTTTGCCACACAGGAGAGCTGCGATGAGCGTTAATCCCGAAGGTTCAAAGTGGTTCGGCCTCCGCACTGGTCGGCGCAAGAAGTCCTCGCCCCCCGCGCGAGGATCGCTTCGGATCGAGCAACTCGAAGACCGGATCACGCCGGCGATCAACGTGGGCGTGCCGCCCCTCCTCGACGCGCCCGAGTGGACGAATTTAGGCCCCACCCAGATCATCAACGGCCAATTGGGGACCGACGGCCTGTTGGGTAATCAACAGAACGCCGTCGCGGGGGCCGTGGTGGCGTTCGCCGTCGCGCCGCCCGACCCAACCCACCCGCACCCGGCCTTCGTCGCCACGACCAGCGCGGGCGTCTGGCAGACCGCCGACATCACGCAGACCGCGAAGGTGGACGTCAACCAAATCGACAACCCGGCCCTCCCGCCCGCGCCGGACGTGAGCAAGATGACGGCGAATACCGTGGCGGGGCGGGTGCTAAGCCCGACAGACCCGGCCCCGCTGGACATGGCCGTCTACAAGGTCACGTTCGTCGATGCCGCCGGCGTCGAGAGCAACGCCTCGCTGCCGGTCGCGTTCCCGGTGGCGAATATGCTCCGTCTGGGAAAAATCCCGACTGGCCCCGAGTTCGACGCGCCGATGGCGGCGCACAGCACGGTGCGCCGCAACATCTACCGGCTGGTCCCCTCCGCGCGTGATACGCCGGCGTACTACGGCTACGTCGGCACGGTCAATAATTTCCTCGGCTTGGGGTTCTCGGATTCGCCTGCCAACACCCCCGCCATGACGACGGCGCGGTGGGAGACGGTCCCCTCCCCGAAGTGGGTCGCGAAGACGGACAACTTCGCCTCGCTCGCGATGAGCGCGTTGACGGTCGACCCCGACAACTCCGTCGCGGCCGGCTACGTGGTCTATGCGGGGTCGGGGCAAGTAAGTTCCGCGGGAGGCTTGGGGGACGTCGGCCAGGGGTTGCTCGTCTCGGCCGACGGCGGGAATAACTGGTCTCAGATCACCAGTGACTCGCTGGCCGGCGTGACGATCACCGGGATTCAGGTCGGCAGCCGCAATGGCGTGAGCCGGACACTCGTCCTCTCGACCGACACCGGCATTTTTCTCGTCAACATCCCTGACATCCTGACGCCCGGCACGGCCACGGTCACCCGGCCGGCCGGCCCCTTGGCGGGCTCGGCCATTCTTTTGCCGGAAGCAGCGGTCAGCGACCTCGCGGCGATTCCGGCGTCGGTCGCTGGGCCCGCC
>NZ_JH636459.1:26017-26783 GCF_000255705.1 Zavarzinella formosa DSM 19928 | reverse complement strand
CGCCCGAGGACGATGGCGAGCGCCTCGGGCGGGTCTCCCGTCTCCGGCTCCGTCAGGGTCTGCCGCGGCAGCAGGGCGTCGCCGGCCATTTGCCGCAACTCGGCCAGCGTGTAGGGGCCCTTGCGGCCGTTGTCTTGAAGGATGAAATGGCGATCCAGGTCATTCATGGTCAAATTCTCCGATTCGCCGCCGGAGGACGGCGAATGTCACTCATCGACGATGTACACCATTGGCGACATCGGGTTACCGTGCCGACATGGCGAAAAAGGCCGAGGCCGGCGTGCGGGAACGGTTCGGGTTCGCGGTGCGCTCCGGCCGGGAAACCCTCGGACTGACCCAGGAGGACCTGGCCGAGGCCGCCGGATTGCACCGGACCTATCTCTCGGACGTCGAACGCGGCCGCCGCAACCCCAGCCTCGTCATCATCGCCCGGCTGGCGGCCGCCCTTCAAATGCCCGCCTCCGGCCTGTTCAAGATCATGGAAGCCTCGGACTGACCGCCGGTGTCGCGGGAAAATTTCGTGAGGGTCGCCGTGACAGATCACTCGGAGCCGGCCGGGGAGATTTCCACCCGCCGGGCAAGTTCGTCAAACCGCCCGTTCTTCTTCCAAAAACCTCTCAAGCCATCCGGCCCCCGGCCTGGAACATTCGGTCCTTCATGAAGGGTCGGACGGAAATCAGCAATCCGCATCACAATCCGGGCGAATCGATGAACACGGTCCGCGGGGGGTTGGTTCGACTCGCCTTACCGAAGCATGACGAAAGCG
>NZ_JH636459.1:22628-25971 GCF_000255705.1 Zavarzinella formosa DSM 19928 | reverse complement strand
CCGTGACCCGTCCCGCGGGTTTGGCCGGACGGGACCGTGATGTCCTCCGTCGGCCGGGCGATCCGCTCGGAAACGAGATCTCCCAACGACAGGCGGCGCCCGTCGGCCGCGAGAACCATCCGGTCTGCCGGGACAAAGCCGTCCCGGAGCATCCGGCCCAGGGTGTCAGCCGTGTAAGAGCCCTCCGGGGTGTCGCCGTTCATGAGCCAAAACAGTCCGTCCGCCGCCGGACCCCGATCACCGTCCGGAACTGCTGCTTGTTCCGGACGGCCGGTTTCCGGCGAAGGTTTCGGAACGGCGGGAGGAGGGCCTGGCGCGGCGCGCGGCAACCGGAACATTCTCACCGTCGCGACGGCGATGGCGAGCAACCAGCCACCCATTCCCGACAGGGCGATCAGATCCCCGGCGGTTCCCCCGGCCCGGTCGGCCAGGACCATCACCTGGACGGGCAGGATGATGACCGCCGCAAACTTGTTGAGGCGGGACCAGCGGGACAGCGAGCCGTCCTCACGGCGGCGGTCGTTGTAAACGTCTCCGGTGAGGCAGACGACGCAGGCCGCGAGCAACAGGGGAGGGAACAGGCAGAATCCGGCGAGGATGAACACCGTCATCGTTCCGGATTGGCGATGCCACGGCACGTCGGCGAAAGTCCGGGGGGCGGTCGTCATGGCGTCTCCGATGGCGGGGAGCGTCGGGGAATCGGCGGTCTGGCTGCCCCCGCGTCGAGCCGGCGGGAACGCGGGCGATGTCACTGATCGTCTGCGCAATCAAATTGTAGACGATCAGTGACATATGTGCCAGAGAAATGTATTCGTGAGGCCCGGGTCAATGTCGAATGCCCTTGCGGACGGGCAAGGGCGAAACGCGGCCGTTTCCGGCCAGGTTCCCATCGGATTGTGCTCCAAAAGAGGTTCAAAAACGATTCGTCGATGATTCAGGGTGAACGGTGGCCCGGCCGTTCAGTCGAGTGAACCCAAGGGGCCCGACGCGGCCCGTTCTTCCGGCCGGCCAAGTTGGATGAGCGGGACATAATCGTGTTTTTGGCGATCAGCCGGTCAGAGTATTTTCAGTTTCGTTCTAGCGTGTGACCGGCGTGGTGGAAGGAATTGATCGCGTCGGTTCTGGTGATCCAGTCGAGGGATTCGCCGACGACGTTTTCCAAGTCGTCAATGGTCCGTGGTTCGTGTCGTCTGAGCTTGATCTTGGAGAAGACCTGCTCGATGGGATCGAAGTACGGGCTGAAAGGGATGCGGAAAAAGGACTCGGACCACGACGGCCGCGACGACGCCCGCCACTTTATGGGTCGCCAGGTTGTCCATGATCAGGATGTCTCCTCTTTGCAGTTGCGGAACCAGGTTCTGCCAGACGCAAGCCGCGAATGACACTCCGTTCAGCGTCCCGTCGGCCACCAGCGGGGCGAAAAGCCGCCCGGACGAAAAGCAGGTGGAAAGGTGGTGGTGTGCCAATGCCTCCGTGGAATGGCGTCGATGATCCGTTCGGCGGCCGGCCCCTGTCGGCAGAGCCGGATCATGGCGGTGCGGCCGAAGATTTGTCAAAGAAAACGAACCGTCGCGGGTTGCTCGCGGCGGCGAAAACCTCTCACAGTGCCTGGTCAGCGATTACGTCCGGCCGGTCCTGTTCGGCGGGTCGGAGTTTTCTTCCAGGTCGGCAAACACGACTTGAGGAATGCTGATTTGCCGGGATTTTCACTTATTATCTTCGCGAGACTCATGCGAATTCCTGCGGGGATTCGACCCTCTTCAGTCGAGTTTGTCGTCCTCGTTTTTTTTAAATGTGATTCAAGAGAACCAGACAGCTAAAATATGAGAAGACGCTGGCACCTCCACTGTCTGGGTCGGAAAATGGCCATGCCCGATAATATGGCCCGTTGGCAGGTTCTTGATGAGCGTGAGTGACGAAAATTTCCCGTCTGTCAACTTGGTCACTTGCGAAGCCGAGCCGATTCACATTCCCGGCCGGACACAACCCCACGGCATTCTTCTCGCCCTTGACGAATCGGACTGGACGGTCGCCGTCGCCAGCGCCAATGCGCCCGCTTTCCTCGGCCTTAAAATCGCTTCGTGCGTCGGCATGGGCCTCGGCGAACTGGTCTCGGCCGACTCCCTGCTTCGTCTCACGAAAGCCTTTTTGTCACCCGACCCCCGGCCGCTCGCCCCGATCCCGGTCACGGCCGGGGACCGCGAATTCGACGGGATTGCCCACCGGCACAACGGGCGACTGATTCTGGAATTGGAGGAGACCCTCCCCGTGTCCGACTTCGAGCCGCACAGGCTGGTTCGGTTCACGCTGACCAACCTGAAAAACGGCCTTCGGTTGAAGGAGTTTTGCGGGGCTGTCGCGCGCGAGGTGCGGGCGCTGACCGGATACGACCGGGTGATGGTCTATCGGTTCGACGCGGACTGGAACGGCGAGGTGTACGCGGAGGAGAAGCGGGATGATCTGGAGCCGTTTTACGGCCTCCATTACCCGGCGTCGGACATCCCGGCGCAGGCCCGCCGACTGTACCACTTGAATCTGGTGCGGCAAATCCCGGACATCACCTACATGTCCTCTCCGCTCATCCCGGACCGCGACCCGCAGACGGCGTCCTCGCTTGACCTGAGCCACGCCGTCTTGCGGAGCGTGTCCCCGATCCACGTCGAGTATTTGCAAAACATGGGGGTGGCGGCGAGCCTGACTATCTCCTTGATGAAGGACGGGCGGCTGTGGGGGCTGATTGCGTGCCACCACTATTCCCCGAAGTTCTTGTCGTACCGGTTGCGGTCTGGCTGCGAGACGCTGGCGGTCATCGTGTCCTTGCAATTATCGGCCAAGCAGGATGCGGAAGACCTCAGGCACCGGTCCGAGGCCCAAGACAGGCTTGTCCGGTTGACCGCCGGGCTTGGGGCGGGCGGCCCGCCCGAAGACGGGCTCACGACAAGGGATTTCGTCTCCCTGACCCGGGCGGGTGCGGCGGCGGTCGTAATCGGCGGGCGAGTGACGACGTTCGGCGCCACACCCGCGGCAGGCGAAATCACCGCACTCGTCGAATGGCTGGGTTCCGGTGACCGCGACGAATACGCGACGCACTTCCTGCCGGGCGAGGTGGCAGATGCGAAAACGGCAAGCGGCCTCCTGGCTGTTCGTTTGGGAGGTGGCGATTATCTCATGTGGTTCCGTCCGGAATCCGGCGATACCGTCAATTGGGCGGGCGACCCGCATTACAAGCGTGAGGTGACGGGCCCGCATGGCCCTCGTCTGACGCCGCGCGGGTCGTTCGCGCTGTGGAAGGAAGTGCAACGAGGCCGGTCGGAGCCTTGGAGCGAGTGCGACGTTGACGCCG
>NZ_JH636459.1:5797-22618 GCF_000255705.1 Zavarzinella formosa DSM 19928 | reverse complement strand
CGAGGACGCGCGGGCCGGTCTGGAGGCGGCGGGGATCGGGCTGGACGTCCGCGTGCCGCCCGATCCCGTCTGGGTGCTTGGCGACGCGGTGCGGCTGGCGCAAGTGGCCGGTAATTTGCTCACCAACGCCCGAAAATTCACCGACCGCGAAGGCCGGGTGTCCGTCTCTCTCACCGTGGACGGCCCGTCGGCGCTGCTGAAAGTCGCGGACACCGGCGTTGGCATTCCGGCGGACGAGCTGCCCAAAGTGTTCGAGGCGTTCGCCCAAGTCGAGGAGACGGTCGAGCGGAGCCGGGAGGGGCTTGGCCTCGGGCTGTCACTGGTAAAAGCGCTGGTGAGCCTGCACTGCGGGACGGTGAGGGCCGAGAGCGGCGGCTTCAGGCAGGGCACGACCTTCACGGTTGAAATCCCTTTGGACAAAGCTGGCTAACTGTCACGGAAAGCATGAGGCCAATCAATGTTGTGTCGCCTCGTGTCGGTCGTGCCTCAAGCGATTGCAAAGATCCTGTCCGAGGGAAGACGGATCCCGAACCACTCCCCATGGACGCCGAGCAAAGTCCCCGTGTCAGAGAATTCAAACCGCTCCAACTCCTCGGCCCCGCGTCGCCGCGTGAATTCGTGGTTGAGGACCGACATCCGCTTGCCGTCCGACCCCGCCATCGTGACAACGAAGTTCCGACAAAACCGTGACGACGGGCGAGCGATTACCCGCCAGTTGCCAACCTCGCGGTCAATGGCCGGCATCTCTCCTCCAGCGCGAACTCGCATACGTCCGCCCACTCGTCGCCGACCTTCGCCTGGTGTTGGCCTCCCGGACGGCGGTGAAGGACAAGTTTTCCGTCCTTGAACTTCAAATCCTTCAGTTTGGTCTCCTGCTTGTCGCAGAAGGTCAGCGTGCCGACGAACTTGTCCCTGTTTTTTTTGATGGACAGGGTATTCTCCCCGCTTCATCATGCCGACGACGTACTCGCACGTTCCGGGTTCCGACCGGACCGGCCTTGTCCCCCCGACCACCGCGAAGTCACAAATCCCAAACATCAGCGCCGCCGTGAGCACTGTCTTCATTTCCAAACTCGTTGATTGATCGTCGGAAACACCCGTATCAGACCCTTTCGACTCTTGTGGAGACTGTTCCCGGGCCATCGCCCGGAGACGCCCGGAGGATTTGGTGTTTTGCCGTGACGGGATGCCAACCCCCTCTTGAGGCGAGGGTCGATGGCGCGAATGAGTGTCTCCGTATAATCAATTCCTGGGATGAGTGTCGCAACCCCTTGGATTGGACTCCAACCATCAATACGAACGAAGACTTTTCGGCCGATGTGGCGGCCGTCGGACTGATCGATGTCGTGCCAAAAATCCTGAATGTGATCTGCCGGACGACGGGAATGGGCTTTTCCGCCGTCGCCCGTGTCACCGAGTCGAGGTGGGTGGCGTGCGCCGTCCGGGACGAGATCGCGTTCGGCCTCAAGCCGGGCGGCGAGTTGGACATCGGCACGACCATCTGCGATGAAATCCAGAAGAGCGGCGAACTGGTGGTCATCGACGACGCCCATGCGGACGAACAGTTCAAGTGTCACCCGACGCCCCGCCGGTACGGGTTTCGGAGTTACATTTCCGTCCCGATCCGCCTGGACGGCGGCCATTTCTTCGGGACGCTGTGCGCCATCGATCCGGCCCCCGCCCTGGTGAGCAAGCCGGAAACGGTGGAGATGTTCAAGCTCTTCGCCGGCCTCATCGCATCGCACCTGGACACCCACCGGCGGCTGGCCGCCTCGGAAACCGCCCTGCTGAGTGAGCGAGAGACGGCGCAGCTTCGTGAGGAGTTCATCGCCGTGCTGGGCCATGACCTGCGGAATCCGCTGGGGGCCGTCCGATCGGGGGCCGAAGTGCTCGCCCGCCTGGCCGACAACCCGGCGGCCGGCAAGGTCCGGGACATGATCCACCGCAGTGTCGGCCGGATGACCGACCTGATCGACAGCGTGCTGGACTTCGCCCGGGGCCGTCTCGGCGGCGGCATCTCCCTCAAACTTGCGACGGACGACCGCCTGGGGGAGACCTTGAACCAGGTCGTCCACGAACTCCAGGCCGCGCCCCCGGACCGGGACATCGTCGCCGACATCCGCGCGGGCCGGCCGTTCGCGTGCAACCGGGCTCGGCTCGGGCAGATGCTCTCCAACCTGCTCGGCAACGCCGTCACTCACGGCGACCCCGGCGGGCCGGTCCGTGTGGCTGCAAGGGTGGACGCGGGCGTGTTTGAACTGTCCGTCGATAATCGCGGAAAAACGATCCCAGCCAAAGTGATCGACCACCTGTTCAAGCCCTTCTCTCGCGGGTCGGCGGCCCCCGGACAGCAAGGACTCGGCCTCGGGCTGTACATCGCATCGGAAGTGGCCAAAGCCCACGGCGGCACGCTCGCCGCCGAGTCGGCCGAAGGGGTCACGAAGTTTACTTTTCGGATGCCGGTCGGGGCCGGCTGACATTGAAGGCGCGGTGACTCATCGACTTTTGTCTGTCTTTTTGAGCGTGACGTCTTTCCACCGCCCGGTCAGGCGGGGAACCCGAACTGGCATCATAATTGCTCCCGCTCACTTCCCATGCCGCCGGATAATCCGGATATTTCATTCCCGGATGCACGGCCCCCGCGCCTAAAGTGTTCATCAACCGTCGGCCACGCCAATCATTCGCATTCCCTCGGCGGAGAGTATGATTTTCGTCGCAACCGGACCCGTAGAAACTTGCGGATGGGCCGGGACGGCGGCCCGCCGAATTAATTCCTTCAGGAAACGCAATGCCCGACCATGAGACGGCCGACGACACGCCACCACCGCTGATCGCCACCGGCATCCCCGGCCTTGATGACGTCCTTGGCGGCGGGTTCACACCCAACCGCCTCTATCTGGTCGAGGGGAGCCCGGGGTCGGGCAAGACGACGCTGGCGATGAACTGCCTGCTCAAGGGCGTCCGGCTCGGGGAAAAGGTGATTTACGTCACGCTCTCCGAGACGAAGGCGGAACTCGTCGCGGTGGGCAAGTCGCACGGCTGGTCGCTGGACGGCGTGGATGTGGTCGACCTCGTCGCCACCGAGGCCGATCTCGAGCCGGAGAATCAAAACTCCATGTTCCAGCCCTCGGAGGTCGAGCTGGGCGTCACCACCAAGGCCATCCTCTCCGAGGTCGAGCGGCTCAAGCCGACGCGGGTCGTCATCGACTCCCTCTCGGAGATGCGCCTGCTGGCCCAGAGCGCCCTCCGCTACCGCCGCCAGGTCCTGGCGCTCAAGCAATACTTCATCGGCCGCGCGTGCACGGTCTTCCTCCTGGACGACCTGACGTCCGAGACGGAGGACCTCCAGCTTCAGAGCATCGCCCACGGGGTGGTGAGCCTGGAGCAGCTCTCGCCCGAGTACGGGGCCGAGCGGCGGCGGCTGCGCATCACCAAGCTGCGCGGCCAGAAGTACCGCGGCGGGAACCACGACTTCGTCATCCAGCGAGGGGGGCTGGACGTCTTTCCGAGGCTCGTGGCGGGGGAGCACGCGCGGGGTCAGAAGCGGGGACTTCTGAGGTCCGACAACACCGAACTGGACAAGCTGCTGGGGGGCGGGTTGCAGCACGGCACCAGCGCGGTCCTCATCGGCCCGGCCGGAAGCGGGAAGTCAACCCTGGCGATCCAGTACGCCCGCGCCGCCGCCGGGCGCGGCGAGCGGACGGTGATTTTCGCGTTCGACGAGCGGATCGAGACTGTCCTGGAGCGGACCGACGGGCTCGGAATGAGCCTCGCGGAGTATCTGGAGTCGGGCCTGATCACAATCAAGCCGGTGGACACCGCCGAACTGTCTCCCGGTGAATTTGCCCACCTCGTGCGCCGGGCCGCCGAGGGGGAGGCGGGCCGGCCTGGGGCTCGGGTGATCGTCATCGACAGCCTCAACGGCTACCTCAACGCGATGCCCGAGGAGCGGTTCCTGACCGCCCAGCTCCACGAGTTGCTGACCTACCTCGGGCACAAGGGGGTCGTGACGTTCCTGCTCGTCGCCCAGCACGGCTTGATCGGCCAGATGGACACCCCGGTGGACACGACCTACCTGGCGGACACGGTCATCCTGTTCCGCTACTTCGAGGCCATGGGCGAGGTCCGGCAGGCGCTGTCGGTGGTCAAGAAGCGGAGCGGCCGGCACGAGCGGACGATCCGCGAACTGAGCCTGAGCGAGGGCGGGATCAAGGTCGGGGAGCCGCTCCGGGATTTTCACGGGGTGCTCGGGGGGACGCCGACGTACCGCGGACCGGACGCGGCCATTTCGGGGTCGAAACATGAGTGACGACCCGGTGGAAGATCTGGAGTTCCGCGTGCTCGTTCTGGCCCCGACGCCGCGGGACGCGGCCACCACCCGGAATGTGCTGACGGACGCGGGAATGTCCTGTCACGTCTGCCAGGCCATCGCGGACGTCCGCCGCGAGGCGGAACGCGGGGCGGGGGCGGCGTTCGTGACGGCGGAGGCGGTGGCGGGAGACACAAACGGCGTGCTGGCCGACTGGATTCGCTCCCAGCCCCCCTGGTCGGACCTGCCGCTGATCGTCCTGACCCCGTCCGGTGAGGACTCCCCCCGGCTGCTGAGCGCCCTGGAGGCGGCCGGGCCGATGACGCTCATCAAGCGGCCCGTCCAGCTGTCATCGCTGGTCAGCGCGGTTCGGTCGGCCCTACGGGACCGGCGCCGGCAATACTCGGTCCGTGATCTGATGGCCGAGCGCCTCCGGGCCGCCGAGGTCCTGGCGGCCGAACGGGAACGGTATCGCGTGACCCTGTCGAGCATCGGCGACGCGGTCATCGCCACCGACACGGAGGGGCGTGTGACGTTCCTCAACGCGGTGGCCGAGGAACTGACACGGTGGAGCGGGGAGGCAGCCCGGGGACGGCCGCTCGAGGAGGTGTTTCGGATCGTCAACGAATCCACCCGTCAGACCGTGGCGAACCCGGTGGAGAAAGCGTTGAGGGAGGGCGTGGTGGTCGGCCTCGCCAACCACACGATCCTGATCGCGCGGGACGGGACCGAGCGGCCGCTCGACGACTCGGCCGCCCCGATCCGAAGTCCCGGCGGGGAAACCGTCGGGGCGGTCCTGGTGTTCCGGGACATCACCGAGCGCAAGCAGGCCGAAACAGAGTTGCGGGTCCGGGAGGAGCGTTACCGGGTGCTGGTGACCGCCACGTCGGACGTGGTATATCTGATGAGCCCCGACTGGTCCGAATTGCAGCCGCTCGACGGCCGCGACCTGGTCGCCAGCAACTCCGAGCCGATCCGTGGCTGGATGGAAAAGAACCTGCCCGCGTTCGAGCACGCCCGCGTCCGGGCCGTGATCGAGAAATCCGTGGCGAACAAACAAACGTTCGAGATGGAACACCAGGTCATCCGCGGGGACGGCACGCTCGGGTGGGCGTTTTCGCGGGCCGCCCCGATTTTGGACGAAGGGGGCCGCATCGTCGAGTGGTTCGGGACGGCCCGTGACGTGACAGACCACAAAAAGGCGGAGCAGGAACTCGCCCGGGTGACGGCCGAGTCCGAACGGCGACGGAGGCTGTACGAGACAGTGCTGTCCGGCACCCCGGACTTTGTGTACGTGTTCAGTCTCGATCACCGGGTGCTCTACGCCAACGATTCCCTGTTGCGGATGTGGGGGCGGGACGCGTCCGAAACTTTCGGAAAAACGTTCCTGGAGATTGGCTACGAGCCGTGGCACGCGGCGATGCACGACCGGGAGATCGACCAGGTCCGCGAGACCAAAAAACCGATCCGCGGCGAGGTCCCGTTCGACGGGACCCATGGGCGCCGGATTTACGACTACATTTTCGTGCCCGTCCTCGGCGAGGACGGCGAGGTCGAGGCGGTGGCCGGCACCACGCGGGACGTCACCGACCGCAAGCGGTTGGAGGACGCACTGCGGGAGACGGATCGCAAGAAAGATGACTTCATCGCCCTGCTGGCCCACGAATTGCGCAACCCGCTGGCGCCCATCCGCAACGGGCTTCAGGTCATCCGCCTGTCCCAGGACCGGGCGGCGCGGGACCGGTCGCAACAGATGATGGACCGGCAGCTCGCCCACATGGTGCGGATGATCGACGACCTCCTGGACGTGTCGCGGATCGGCCGGAGCAAGATGGAGTTGCGGCGGGCGCGGGTGAGCCTGGCTGACGTGGTGAACAGCGCGGCGGAGGCGGCCGGGCCGGCGATTGATGAGGCGGGCCATGCCCTGTCCGTGTCGCTGCCGCCGGAACGGGTGTTCCTCGACGCCGACCTGACCCGGCTGGCGCAAGTGTTCAGCAACCTACTGACGAACAGCGCGAAGTACACGACCCGGGGCGGGAGCATCTGGCTGTCCGCGAGGGCGGGCGGGGGAAGAGTGACTGTGGCGGTGAGAGACACGGGAATCGGCATCCCGGCGGCATCGCTGACAACGATTTTCGACATGTTCTCGCAGGTGGACCGGCCGGTCGAACGCAGCGCCGGGGGGCTGGGCATCGGGCTGTCTCTGGTCAAGGGGCTGGTGGAAATGCATGGTGGAACGGTCACCGCGCAGAGTGACGGCGAGGGGAAAGGCAGCACGTTTGTCGTGGACCTGCCCGTGCTGGCCGTGGAGCCGGAACCGGCGTCCGACACGCCGGCTGACTCCGGGAGGACCGGGATGAATTCCGGGCGGCGCATTCTCGTGGTGGACGACAACCGTGACGGCGCCGAATCGCTGGCGATGATGCTGGGCCTGCTCGGCAATGAGATCGCCACCGCGCACGACGGCATTGAGGCCGTGGAGTCGGCCGGGCATTTCCGGCCCGAAGTCATCCTGATGGACGTGGGAATGCCGAGACTGAACGGCCTGGAAGCCACAAAACGCATTCGAGGGCAGCCGTGGGGCAAGGGGATGACAATCATCGCGCTCACCGGCTGGGGGCAGGAAGCCGATCGGGCGCGCTCAAGGGAGGCAGGATGTGACGGCCATTTGGTCAAACCGGTCGATTTGCCGGATCTTGAGAAATTGCTGAGGAAATTAAGCGAAGAGGGCGGTTGAAATGATCGGTCTTTCGACCAAATGAACGGGTTGAAGCGAGCATCGGTTTAACTCGGATACAGCAGCCCGGCTGATGCCTCGCCCGGCACCTTCGCTGTCTCTTCTGCTGTCATGTCCTTGGTCCCCCGTGGAGGCTGCCTTCTTTGGGGGCGGGATCTTTGTTTCATCAATAGATTCACGAAGAGCGTTTCGCACCTTCTCCGAAAGCCGGTCGAAGAACTTCAAACCCGTCAGATTCTCCCAATCGGTCACACCGACCCGATCTTTTGCCTGCCCTATCTCCCCAGCCCCGGACCGGTTTCGCCGGGGAAGTTGAAAAAGAAACCAGCAAAGGTCTGATTGCCCGCTGGTTCGACACTAACCGTCCAAGTCACTTCCATCGAGTCATGCTTGTCTCCTGACAAGATCTCAGGCAGCCTGGCAAAGTTTTGCAACCAAGATTTTGGAATAGCGGACAGATTTGGGAGTCGCAGAGATCGCATGGTCACGCGGACTGGAAAAACAAAATCGCACAATCGTGTGTTTCAAGACCGAAGGGCTTCAAATATGCTGCGTTCCGGCTCCCCGTCGCCAACATGGTGACGGACACCAAGGACATCAGGTGGCCCGCCGGCAGGAAATGCCCGCAGCCACGGAAAGGCATTATGACAGGCGCAACGACGGGAACCACGGTTCCCACGCAAGGATCGGTGATCGGAGCGGAGGACGTTATCGGGGTCCGCAGCCGGATTAGCTGGGGGGCAATCATCGCCGGGTCGGTTTTGGCGCTTGCCCTGTATTTTTTGCTCAGCCTGCTGGGCGGCGCCATCGGCTTCTCGGTCAGCGACAAGTTCGGCGGGCGAACCATCGGCATCACGGCCGCCGTTTACGCCATTTTGGCAACGTCCGTCTGTCTCTTTGTCGGAGGCTACGTCGCCAGCCAACTGACAACGGGCGAAAACAAGCGGGAGGCGGCAATGTTCGGCCTGCTTGTGTGGGCGACGGTGTTTGCCATGCTGCTGTGGTTGATGGCGTCAGGTGTGAGGATGGGGTTTAACACGATGGTCGCCGTCGCGGCGGCGGGCACGTCCACGGACAGTGTCGCTGGACAAAGCGCCTCGGAAGGGGATTTTGACGAAGCGGCCCGGCGGGCCGGGTATACCCAACAGCAGGTTAATGATTTCAAGGAACGGGTCAGGAACGCCCCGGCCGATGCCAGGGTGGCCGCCGAAGATCCCGTGTCCAGGGCGAAATTGGAACAAGATGCCCGCAATGCCACCGAGACGGCGGCACGGGTCACGTGGTGGACATTCTTCGGAACATTCATCTCGATGATTGCGGCCGGGGCGGGCGGGGTGGCGGGGGCTGGTCCGACACTCCGATTGTTCGCGGTGCCGTCCGGACGCCTTGTGTTGCGGCGACCGGTGGCGGTCCAGGCGTAAATGATGAATGACTCTGAGAGAGGGCCGGGATAAACCTGGCTCGTATTCGCTTTCACGCCACCGGGGTCAGGATGTTCAACGGGCGTCAATTTCCGTTGGACTCTTGATACACCGCATCCATACGGAAAGGGCAGCCATGCCCTGCTCAATTTTTTCCGTCTTGCGATCAAACCATTTTCCATTGCACTTGCTCATTTCGGCAATTCCTTCTCACCAGTCCGGCCGCAGTTTCCGCAACACTTACGACGATTCCGATGTCATGGGGTAGTTGGCGTGCGATCATATGCCTTGTCTGCTTCACTATTTCGACGTGTGGCAGGGGCTTTGTGCAAACGCGCCTGATGTTCTCCACTTTTTGCCGCATCATTTATCGAAAGTACCGTGGCAACCCAAAAAGGCTTGGTCGCCAGCTTGGTGATGGTCACAGCCGATGAATAGTAGGTTAGCGCGATGGCGGCATAAGGAGGAGGCGGTCATTTTTGCCGTTGCTTCCAACGCCGCAGTGCATCCTTGATCGCCACCTCGTGCCGTTTGGTGATCAAAGCCGTTCCCATAAGCATGCAACGACGTTCGCTTTGTCCATGCCAATCAGGTTGGCGAGTTTGGCGACACGGTGGCAAGAGGAGTCTTAACGTGTTCTGCAATTCGTTCACGGACCTTGGCGAGGCCCGCACGTTCTCACAAGGGATTTGAGTATTTTCGTGAGTTTGGAGTCACGGATGATGAGGGCGAGTGATTACTGGGCGTGGCGAATGTCATGTCCGGGCGTGTGGCTTCCCATTCACTCACCCACATACTCGTGCCAGACTTGTCATAGAAAAAAGCCACCCGTTTGGATGACTTTTCGCTCACTGCCTGAGAATCGAGTTATCGACGGGGTTCAATCGTTCCGCTGTCGGAACGTTTAAGGACCATGGTGCAAACCGACTTGGCCTGCGGTTGGCCCGACTGGAACGATGTCTCGGTTCCGCCGGCCGGTTTCACTTCGCTCGCCTGCGTGGTTTCGTCGTGCAGGCAGATGGCCAGAAAGTCCTTGGTCAGAATATAGGTGCCGGTTTTGGCTCCCTTTCCGGCCTTGTCATCCCCGGTCTTGTCGTCAATGGCGACATTCGGATCGATTTCAGTGACCCGAATCTTGCCCTGGGAGCCGAACTCGACTTTCATCGACTTCTGGCTCTTGGCCTCGGCGCCGGTGAAACTGACCATGTTGCCCTTGAACATCACGGTCTTGTCTTTCGCCTCGTCCACCGGAACACCGTTCTTTTCAATGCAAACCACCGTCCAGTTGCCATCCATCATGATTTGGTCGGCGGGGCTGGCTTTTGTGGCCGGATCGCCGGCGCCCAATGCCATCGTCAACACTAATGCGAACATGCAAACTCCATGAGCCGTTTGAGGAAACGCGGGGCCCGGCCCTTCAGCCCGCCGCGAGGTTGAGCGACCCCGCCAAGGGCGGGAGTCGTTGACCGGGGACACCTGGAGTCAATCGCCCTGTGCCAGGGATCATTCTTGATCCAAGGAGGACGGCACCACGGTTGACCGTGTCGCCGGTCGTGTCCAAGGTCAGCAATGGACGGGCCGTCCGCAGAGGATTTGCGGTCATTCCGCAGATAGGGGAAAATAAGCTCATGCGGAGTGTCGCACGAACATGATGCGTCTCCGGTCATTCATCGAGGTGTTCACGCCAAATGTTCACATCACGAAGTGGTCCCCGGACCGCCCGGGCGCATGGGTCCCAGTAGCCGGTCATATTCATCCCGAAGCAACCGATAACACTCGCAGGACGCCGCCTCCAGGCCTTTCGAGTCCAGAATGCGGACCCGTTTGCGGCCGATGCGGATGAGACCCCGATCCTGCAACCTTCCGGCTGTCTCGCTGACCCCGGCCCGCCGGACCCCGAGCATCTCGGCCAGAAACTCATGAGTGATGGCCAAGTCGTCCGACCGCAGACGGTCGCGGCATTCCATCAGCCAGCGAGCAAGTCGCTGGTCAATCTGGTGCAGACGATTGCACGCCACGTTCTGGGAGAGATGGGCGATGTAAGCCTGCGTGTAACGAAGGAGAACATCCCTCACCGGTTTGACCGTGTCAAACTCCTCAAGCAAAGGCCCGGCCGGCATGATGATGGCGGAACCGGCAATCTGCGCCACGTATTCGGTGTGATTCGTTTCCCGGCCGCCCATGAAGGCGTTGATCCCCACCATCTCGCGGCTCCCCACCGCCCCGGCCTCGGCCGTCCGTCCCGCCGACACCGTCACGGTGATCGAGATCATGCAGTCCAGCGGAAAATACACCTCGGTGATCGAATGTCCCGCATGGTGAAGAACCTGCCCGTGCCTCAATTCCACGGTCCGCATGTGCTTTCTCCACCGTCCGACGGTGTCGGCGGGGAAGGCGGCAAGAAGATGATTTTCGGGAGGCAATTTCTGACCTTCCTCAAAATGTGAAAGCCGGATTGGACAACCGACGAAGATCGTGAATTCGATCCAATCGCCTTGGTGGGTACGCTATCGTACAAAAAAGACGGAGGATCGGTGTTACAATGATCGAGGAAGATAAAACATCTCCCCCGCCCGACGGGGGCCTGCCACGGTCCTGGAGCACGGCTTTCGCCACTCCCCCGCCGTCACCCTCGTCATCGACCGGCCTTTTCAAGCCCGGCTCTGCCATCGGTGGTCTTGCCTTCATCAGGCGCGCCGAGGTTGACAATGGCCAAGATTCAGCGAGAAATCCCCGTGTCCGGCAATCATCTGCTGGCCCGCCTTCCTCCGGCCGATCAACGGCGGCTGGCGCCGCATTTGGAACCGGTTCCGCTTGCTTTCAGTCAAATCCTGTATCCGCCCGGCGGCCCCGTCGATTTCGTTTACTTTCCCGAGCATGGCGTTGTGTCCGTCGTGGCCGTCATGGCTGACAAACGGACCATTGAAGTGGGCCTCTGCGGAAGGGAGGGGGCCGTCGGGGCGGCCGCCGTGCTGGGTGATCCCACCTCGCCGTTCCGAGTACAGGTGCAAGTGGCCGGGGATGGAATGCGGATTGGGATCGACGCCTTCCGGCACGCCTCAAAAGCAGGCGGGGCCATGCACCGCCTTTTGGCGAGGTATCACGCGGCATTTCTGACCCAGACGGCCCAGTCGGTCGCCTGCAACGGATTGCACTCCGTCCGTCAACGATGTTGCCGCTGGCTGCTCATGACCCATGACCGGATGGGAGCCGACGTCTTCGACCTGACACACGAGTTTTTAGGGATGATGCTGGGAGTGCGACGGGCCAGCGTGTCTGAAGTTCTTAACCCTTTGCAGGCCGACGGTCTCATCGGGTACGAAAGAGGTCGATTCACTGTTCATGACCGGTCAAGGCTTGAGGACCAGTCCTGCGAGTGCCACGCTTTCGTCCAGTCTCAGTTCGACAGGTTGTTGCCTTGAATCGCCGGCCTCGTCGCAAAAAATCGCCAATATTCGGCCATGTGTACGTTATCGGACAGAATATTTCGTTCCCGCCCCGTACCATTACGCCACCACCCCTTACCGTCGGCGAATGCTGAACACAATGCCCGAACGAGTCACACTCGGGCCGAAAGCGTCCCATGGTTTCCGACATGGCGGGAGATCGCCAACTGTCGATCCTGATCGCCGACCCGCACGAGGACGCGGCCGGTTCCCTTGCCGAATTGCTCCGACTCTACGGTCACGACGCCACGGTCGTCCGCAGCGGGGAAGAGGCCTTGGTCTCCGCAGCCGAATCCCCGCCGGATGTGCTGATCGTGGAACTCCGGCTTCCCGACATGGACGGTTGCGAACTGGCGAAACGAATGCGCGCCAACGCCGTGAGCAGGTTTTATTGCATCGCCGTCACCACCAGCGGACGTCCCCCGGACCGCAGCAGATCGCTCGCGGCGGGCATTGTCCTGCACCTGATCAAACCCGTCGAACCCGATTCGCTCTTGAATGCCCTGGCCGGCATCGCCCGCCTGAGGCCTGAAAAATTGAAACAGGTTCGATCCGACCGAAGCGGTGATTGGAGACGAAATTACCGCTTGGACGGAAAAATGACATGAGCCTTGGCGGGATCGGTCCCCTGGCCGATCTCGGAGAACCATCAGATATCAGGAGCTGACTGACAAATCAGGAGGCGAAGTGACCAATGCGGATCATCAAACTGTTCGCCCCCTCAAGACGAAAGACATCATGGTTGCCGTGATCAGACGATGTCCGGGTTGCCCCGTCATCAAAAGTCACGTAGGGGAAATCCTGACGGGACTGTCCGAGGATCTCCATGTCGATGCTGTGATGCAAGACGGTGATCCGGGAGAGCTCATCATTTTCGTGGGCGAAGTTTCCATGCTTCACCGAAATAGCAATTCCCTTCCGGATTTGAAATATGTGAAGGCAGACATTCACAGGGCTCGCCATCGTCGGCGCCAATCGCCTGTTAAACCCCAAACGCAATGGCTTTCTATTTGTTTTGACTGCAACAAATTAAAATGCCAAGGGCATAATGGAAGCATGGAGCCATGTGTGTCCTGAAGGAATCAATCATGAAAACTGACCGAGCCAGGCGATATTTGCCTTCCCCGCCTGATTGTCCTCCGATTATCTATCAAATTAGTCAATTCCAAACTCCGCTGGCGCCGCCGGTAAGAACCATGAAAATGCCAGTCAAGTCAAACCGGCTATATCCTGTCGGCTCGGTGATCCAGTTGAAATCGACGGGTGAACATCTTCGCGTGAGCATCGACCAGCCTGTGGCAGAATCAATGCAATATTCTCTCGAAGACATGGCGGGCAAAAGAATCGAAAGACTTTTCACGGATGACGAGCTTGAAATTGCCTGCGCGTCTCCGGCAAACGGATTTGGCAGAATGTAGAAATTATGAGCGGCACCAATTTCACAACCCCGCTGTTGGCCTGGATTTAATCGCATGAATCAAAGACTGATAAGGCGTGAATTTCTAATTGAAATTTTGAATTGCAGAAGACAGCTCGTTTCATTTCAAAATTCTGAGGCCACGACGCTTGACATCGTCCGATATTCGGCCGCTTTTCGGCGATCACACCAATTCATGAGCGGGCTGGCAAACATGCCCGTGGAGATTTTTGATCTTGGAGCCGACATGAAGGAGGCGTGCGCCAGATTTGAAAGCTGGGCTTTGGCGAAAGACATCCACGCACTCGAAGTTCAAATGAAAAATGAGATAATTGCGTTTGGGGCGAGAATACTGGCCATGAAATTTGAATCGCTTGAAATCATCGGGTAATCTTCAACTATTGGAAACTTATGACGGACTTGGCAAAGATCAAACAAGACTTGATTGCTTTCGCTGAAATACTTCGTGATTTCAAGGAAGGAATGTCTCCCGGCGAGGCTGATGTCAATTTTAGGAAAATTGTGACGATTCTTGCGGCGACAAAAAAATCAGAAGAATTTGGATGCTTGAAGAATGAGATTCACAAAATTGGAGATGCGATTTATTTAAGCGCTGTTGGTCTGCCATTGGCGGTCAGGACAAATGACCCAAGGCTTTACAAAATCTCCTCGACAATTTCCTATATTGTCAAGCAAATTCATGCCCTGAAAATAATCTAGGGCCTTGTAGATCTTAGGTCCGCATACAGTCTTCCTCGCCGATGCGCCAGGTTTAAATGCCCTTGCGTGCGATGACGATAACGCGGATCTCACGATGTGTAAATCGTATTGTTGGCGAAGGCGCTACAATACCCTCACGCCGACAGTCTTGTGTATTTCCCTCTCCTCTCTCTGCGACAATTCTTTCACAACCTTACAGGATATCATCCCATGCCGGAACGCAATGGCCCCGGTCTTCTCATCATTGGCCGGCTGCGGGAACCGCCGGGCGCGATCCACGTCGAGGCGGGGAACGACGCGGACATCGAGTACACGAAGCGACAGGCCCGGAGTCTGGTGCAGGGCCCCGAGCCGATGTGCATGCAGGCGTGGGTCGTTCAATCGCTGTTCGAGGTGTCACAGGCCCCGACACCCGGCCATCCCGAGTGACTCGCGTCTTGAGCCATGTCGGCCGACACGTGAGCCATCCCCCGCCCGGTCAACAATCAATGCCGCCGGACTGAACCCGTTTGAGAAAGCCCGAACGTTATGACACAAATGACCGAACTCGCCGCGTTGCGACTGACCCCCGCCCGCGCCGCCGAATGGGTGAGGGTGATCGAACTGAAATGCCAGTGGGAGAACCTGAGAGCCGGGGCTTGCTATTCCATCCCGCATTTGCATTTGCTCCAACGGGCGTTCGCCGACTATCGTGAGGCGATGATGGCATACACGTCCGGTGACCGGAACGAGGGCATGCCCGATCTCTCCCCGAACGTCCCCGACCGGCTCCGGTGGTGGTGCCGGACGGTTCGCGCGGTCTTGCGCCGCTGCGAGAACACGGAGAGCCCGGGTCATATCGTGAACAAGGCCCACAAATCAGCCGACCTGATCGCGGCGAAGTTGAAGACCGCGACGGGCAAATGGGAGCCGGCCGCAGACCTGTCGGCGGCGATCCGACAGTTGGACGCGGTGATTGACTGGTGTGACGAGAGGATGGCCAGCGTCCCGATCCCTGCCTTTGAGGCGGGTTGACACACTTCATCATCCAAGGAGGGATTCTCGCCTGCCTCCGGATGAACTCGAAGCCATCGGGGCCGATTCGCAGGAGATCAAGGCGTTGCTTGGCAGGGTTCTGAATGTAGGCGATTCGGCTTTCAGAGAGATCTTCGGGCTTACTTTCAGTACCGGAGATTCCCCGGAGTTCGGCTCACGCTCGAATGCGATCAGCCAAAGGAGGGATGACAGGTTTGGCCCGTTGTGTGACGTGGTCGGGGGCATCGTCATCTTGCCGGCCTTTCTCGGTGAGTTGGTTCAGGCATTGGGCGATAAATCCCGCCTCGTCCGGTTCGTCAAACACTTCCCCGGAGGTCAGGTGTCGAATGGCGTCTTCATACGTTCCACCCTCATCGTCCATCTCGACGACCCTGACGACTTCCCCGCCAAGGTGCGCTTCGCAAATGGCCACACGCTGGACGACGTGGCCGACGGCGGAACGAACAACGGTGTAGGCTTCCTGCCCGGTCACGATGGGAACTTTCAGGAGCATGGGAGGCAGGCGGCACGATGGCGTGATTGGAAAGAATTGTAACTGGGATTGGAAACGCGCCTTCCCCGCTTGGGAAGCGGAATGGGCCAAGGGAAGGATTGCGGATCGCGCCAGTCGTCACAGCCGCGCATGTCACATTGTCGAAGGCGGGACGGCCATACAATTTCCCCTCTCAGGGGATCAGTTGATGAACGATTACACCGCCCACCCGGAATACCTGGCATTGATCGAAACGGTCTGCACACATCCGGTTGATGACGCGCCCCGTGGCATTTTGGCCGATTGGATCCAAGAACACGGGGATGATGAGCGCGGCGAGTTCATCCGAAAGCAACTGGCATCCCCGGACTGGCGGATTGAATGGCAAAGCACGTCGGCGGGGGATTGGGTAAGTTCCGGAAGTGGCGATCCGGCCACCGACACAATGATGCGTGAGTTGATCATGTCGGGGATGCTTGACGGATGGGGATCGGGGGCGATGATCGCATTTCGGAGGGGGTTTGTCGAAGAGATTCGACTGCCTCGGGAGGTGTTCACGATGATGGGTTTTGCCCGCTTATTCTTTCGTGCCCACCCCGTAACCACCCTCGTATTCAAAGAGCATTACGTTCACACTTTCACCGCGTCCGACGGTTCCGAAATGTGGAATGCATTCACATTTCTGGCCGACGGCGGGCGTCTCCGGGGAACCGGCGGCACACGCGAGCAGGCTGTGAGTGGATTATCAAGTTTGTGCGTCGCCCACTGCCGCGAACAAGCCGGACTCCCTCCCCTTTGACAAACCCCGCCTCACTCCGAAAGCCCTGCCGGAGGGCATGAATCCATTGGCCGGGCTTTCTAATGGCGGACATGGAAGCATGCCAATCCAACCTCTGGCAAGTGGAAAATTCACCGTAAAATCCCGGACCCACAAGCCCATTACGATGACTTGCTTTCGCAATCGTTGTACGTCGTCGGCACGTAAAACGTGTTGCCGCTAAAAATCTTGGACGTGTCGAGTTCGGTCCCGCCCCAAACCGAGAGTTTGCCGCCAATGGACACCTTCGTGCCACCGGTGTAACTGAGATCAAAGGTGTCAGCCCCGGCTTCCCCGTACAAATTGACCGAGCCCCCGAAATAAGTCGCAATGCCCGCCGGATACGTGCTGTCGGCGTCGGCCTTGAACATGTCGGCCCCGGCCCCCATGCGAACCGACGTCAGGCCGAAGATGCTTGAGTCGTCCACCGTCACCACGTCGTCGCCC
>NZ_JH636459.1:0-5787 GCF_000255705.1 Zavarzinella formosa DSM 19928 | reverse complement strand
CTCAGCCCTTTTCCAACATAACCGGCGGGCATTTTGAAATCGTCGTCCCCGGTTCCCCCCTGATAAACTACGCCGCTTCCGATGTTCACCGGACCCGTCGGTACGGAGCCGCCGTTTGTGTTGCCCAAGTCGATCTCGTTAGTCCCGTTGCCGGGCAGGAGGCTAAGGGTTGTTCCGACCGTCATGCCCCCCGAAACATAAAACCGATCACCGGCCGCCCCGCCCGTCAGCGTCAGCGAACCGCCGACGGCCGGCTTGTAAAGGTAAAGAAAGTTTGAATCGACGCCACCGGCGCCCATGTTAATGGCTGCGTTCCCGCCGGTTGACAGGACGGAGGTGTGTGACACAAAATCGACCGTGTCCGAGTTCGTTCCCCCGGCATAAGAGAACCCGCCGTCGGAAGCGAAACCCCCGAGGTTTCCAGTCAGTGAATTAAAGCCGTTGCCGAGACTGATCGCGGACGTTCCCAGCACATGAAACTGGCCGGACGACGAAGACGTGCCGACGGTCACAATGTCCGAGGAGGCACCTCCGGTGATTTTCAAATTCCCCTGCACGGTTCCGGCGTTGATCGAGACGGAATTGGCCCCGCCTCCCAGCGTCAGGGTCATGTTCCCGTTCACCCGCGAACCGGTGGTGCCGGCCCCGCCCCAGGTGATCGTGTCGGCGGCCGCGACCGTCGGGGAGGCCGCGGAATAAGTGAAGTTGCCAAGGATACGCGGGGAATTGCTGAACGTGACGGTGGAATCTGTTTTGGCCCCCGTCACGGTGAGACTGCCGTAGACGTAGGCGGACACATTTAGGGTGGCGATGTTCACGGAGTTCATCTTGACCACGATGGCAGACGGAACCTGACGGGTCGCCCCTGAATCAAAGATGGTTGAGCCGTTGGAGGTAATGGCGGTGGCGCCGATCACGGGGTCGCCCGACGGGGAAGTGAATCCGATCACATCGCCGTTGGTTGTGGCGGTGACGGTCAGCACCCCGTTGGCGAACGAGGCGGTGGCCGGCACGATCCGGCCCTCCAGTTGTTCTAGGGCGTACGGGAGGCGGGGGCGGCGGTTCGTGGAACCGAGTCCCGACAAGCGGGCGAAAGGCTGGAACACGATGCGATCTCCGATGAATTCAGCAATACCTAATCAGGGGCGGCTCGAAATAGTGGAGTCTGGGACTAATGCGGGGTGTGAAGTGGCCAATGTACGGCCGTCTGCCCGTCGTTGTCAGCCTTCGGAGATTGGTTACCACACGATGACCGGGCATGCGAGATGAATTTTCGAAGGCCTATCGCAATCAAGATCCGACTTCATGCCCGGGTTAGTGTTCACAAAGGAACCGCAAGGAGACCGGCGGGGGAGGCAAACAGGCTTGGGCTTGGGTTGGCGAAGTCACCAAAATTCCCACATGTTGTCGGGAAGTTCCCGACATGATTGAAGTGGTTTGAGAGGTAAACGGCCGGAGCGAGGACTCGCAACTCCCCCGGCCTGACGGACGCGCCCGGCTTTTGGGTCCGGTGTCCGCGAGTTCACCATAGCGGATCGGCAGAGATGGTGCAATGTGAATGAGTGTCCAATATCAGGCAACCAATGAGACAACTTTCAAATCGCCACACAAAAAACTGACTCATGAACCGCATGTCGGCAGTATCTTACCGTCTTCTTGGGAAAGTGAGTTCAACGGCATGATGTTTGCCACGTCAAGGCCTGCCGACTCCGCGGGATGTCAGTCTCACGAGAGGCATGTCCCGACAATTTAACCAAGGAAAAGGACATGCTTTTCGGAATATTCAGGATGTGGATTGGCGGTCTCATCAGCCTCGCCATGTGCGTTGCAATCGTATTGCTCGTTCGTGAGTGGTATCATCGTTTGCCCGAGCCTTCCTCAGAGGTCGTAGTTGCCTCAGCTGACGGGATACCGATCCACGAGGCATCGGCGACGTCAACTGTTATCGGCCGAATATCGGCTTGGAAACCGGGATTTGATCTGGCCACGGCCTGCTTCGTCGGGGCCATGATTCTGAGTTTCACGGGTGTGGGTGGCGGACGACTGTTTTATTGGCTGGTTCTTCCCCACCGAGTCGATGACCCGCGACATGAACGGCACGGACCTGTTCAACGGATATCCCGTCCTGACGGATCAGAACTACAGGTCGAAGTGTCCGGCCAGCCGGACGGACCGACGGTGATCCTCACACATGGGTGGGGTGCTTCCACAACCGAATGGTTTTATCTCCGACGACAGCTGGCCGGTCGTTATCGGCTGGTCTGCTGGGACTTGCCTGGCTTGGGGAAATCTCGAAGTCCGGATGATCACAACTTTTCGCTCGACAAGTTAGCGGCCGATCTGAAGTCGGTGTTGGACGAGGCCGGAGGCCCCGCTCCGGTGGTATTGGCGGGTCATAGCATCGGGGGAATGATCACCCTGAACTTTGCCAAGAATTATCCGCAAGAACTTGGGGCGCGGGTGAGCGGACTGGCGCTTGTCCACACCACGCCCACAAACCCCGTGAAGACGACCGAAGGCATCGCCATCCTGACGCCGATCCAGAATTTGGTTTTGACGCCGATGGCTTATGCGATGATCGGTTTGTCACCCATGGTTTGGATAATGAACGTGTTGAGCTATTTGAACGGAAGCATGCATCGGTCAACTTACAAGGACTCGTTCTCCAAAGCCGGAACTTGGGGTCAGGTTGAATTCGTCAGCCGATATGTTTTCCAAGTCTGGCCCGCCACCTATGCCCGCGGCATGCTGGGAATGCTCCGCTATGACGCCACGGAGGCCCTTTCTCAAATCAAGATTCCGGTGCTGGTCGTGTCCGGCGACAAGGACAAGGTGTGCAAGCCCGAGGCCAGCCGAATGCTCAAAGACGGCATATCCAGCGGAGAACTCGTCACCTTGTCACCTGCCGGCCATTTTGGACTGCTGTCCTCCCATGAGGAATTCGGCCGGGCCATTGAAAGTTTTCTCGAACGTCACCTCGGTGACAAAGCCCTTTCGCCCGTCAATGTCCACGTCGCGGAGATCAGTCCTGACTAGGAAGCCCGCCAAGGACGGGAAACCGATTTCCAAGAAGACACTTTGAGGTCGATCTTCAAGCCCTCACCAGCCGTCATATACCCTTGGGGAAAGTTGCCCGTCGCCGGTCACCGTGATCGGGGCTTGCGGAGTCGGTTCATTGATTCGAGGGCGATCAACCTCCGTCCGGAGCCGGATTGCCAAAAGTCGTGTCGATCCCGAATTTCTGCTAGTTCGGTGGCGTCCCTCAATAACCAGGCCATTTGTTCCATTTTCAATCGCCCGTCTGTCGGCGGCCCAGGTCAATAGTTGGCAGATCCGACCCGCTCTCTCCTCCGCGATCGCGCCACATCCCTTGATCCCATTGTCAGGTCAATTAAAGATATCTGTCAATCAACCTTCGTTCTCATCCTCCGTCCGCGGGCATCAGGAAATCGTGAGCGTGAAGTCATGGCCGGCACCATGCTCTCCGAAATAACTGGATTGATTCTTCGCCAGGATGCACAAGTGACACACGTCGGCTGTTCCGGCTAATGATATGCCGGCGAGAGTGGCGGCGCCGTCCCCGTGGGCCGCGTTCGTGCAACGATTTCTGGCCGCAAGCGAAAGCACTCGGATGGTGATCGCGGACCCGCAAGCCCTCTACTCCGGGGCGGCGCTGGACAGCCGCGGGATCGCACCGGGAGACAATCCTCGCCTCGGCTCCACGCGGTTTGACGACTGGTTCGCCCGCTCCGGGGTGAAGAAGTGAAAAACCGGCATGTGAGTCATTGATCGACGACGCAACCCGCTCAACGTGAAAAATAGGCAATGGGAATGGGTGATGATGACAGCCGAAACGGGAAAAACCAGGCCGAGGGGCACACGAACCCATGGGGGAGACGCGGTTTGGGCACAACCAGCAAGTCTTGTCATCGTTCTCCACACAAGCATTGAAACTGCCAGGGAGAAACCGCTCCAGCCAAAGAAGACCGTTGAGACAGACGAATAGTGGTGGTTGCTTGAACTCAGTGGAAAACCGACGAGGCGCCATCGATCTGCGAATTGAATTCTATCCGACCATTGGAGAGCGTCTTGTTTGATCTCTCCCACAGTTCCGTGCGGAACGCGCCGGAGGTGATCGCCGGCAAGGACAATCAATGCCAGGTTTGAGCTGACCGACATGGAAACCGGCCCAAACAAAACTTCTGAGGCACTGACTTGTGTCCGGCTGCTTTCTTCCATCGACCGGCCCCGTCACAAGATTAGTGAAGTGTCATCTCGCAACGATCTTTGCCTTGACCAAGCGTGCGGAGACAGGAAGTGCGGCGGGTGGCCGGGAGGATCGGCAGCCATCTCCGTGACATCGGACCAGTGATCAACGGCCCTCCGCCTTGCATTTGACGGATGCCAGACACGCGTCACAAATCCCGCCGGGTCTGACGCATCTCTTCGATGAGTGAGTTGATCTCCGCCACTTCAGCCCTCATCTCGCGGACGCTCATCGCCCCGGCCTGCCGGGTCTTGCCATTGGCGGCCGACCGGGCCTTTCCGGCGATGGTCTTCGGACCGGTCGATAATTTCCACGGCTGATGTCTCAACGCCGATTCCCGGAGTGTTTTTCGGCCATCGGGCGTCAGTTTCCCCCGAAGCCGCCGGTTAAGCTTGCCGGCCTGCACACGTTTCTCACTGGGCATTGAAGCAATTCTCCCCGTTACTTGTCAGTTCGCTGTCAGGCAAACAAAAAAATGGAACCCTATCCGGCTACCGAGCCGGATCATCCGGTTCGGGCGATCTTGAGTTTTGGCTTCACGGGTTCTCGTCGAAGTAGTTCGTCGAGAACCACGGCCGTCCGGCGGCACTCCGCGTGCAACCGGGCCGCGGCCGCGCTCAAGATCTTGATGGTTTCATTCTCCGCGGCGGCCGCGGCCCGGGCGTGCAGTTGGGCGGCTTGGTGATGGGCCATCGCCAGTTGCTCGATCAGCATCCGGCAGACAGGGCTGTCCGGGTGTCCGTATTCGGCCATCTGGCGTTCGAGATAGACCAGGCAGTCATGGGCCGTGTATGCCCCGCCTCCACTCGACAGGGCCATCGCCAGGCACATGGGATAGAAGCCGGTCATGATGGTCTCGGCCTTGTGGGCGGCCTCCTGGTTCGCCCGCTGACGCTCCCGTTCGGACGGCGTCGGCGGCACGACGGGGGATCGGTCGGCATTCTCGGGGACGTTGCCTGCGTCGGGTGTCAAACCGGGTGCTTCGACCGTCGGCGACCGATTCGTCGTGCCGGAGATGTTCCCCGAATCCGGGTTGGACCCGTCAGGCTTGGGATCCGGCGTCCGTGACAACGGGGGCTTTTTCACAGACGGGTCGGGTTTGGCTTTCATGATCCGGTTCCTCGGGGGTTGAATTCAAACGCGGGGAGGAAGAATTTCACGGGTTCCGTCACGTCCTTTGGCGCCGGATCGGACCGGTCATTCTTCCCGGCGGATTTTCGGCGGCCATGTTCCGCGAGTCGTCGCACCGTGATCTCCAAATCCAAATCCGGCGGTTGCATCACGGCGGGAATCCACCGCTGCGACAGGTCGATCTTCGCGGCCTCCCGGCTGGCCCGGATGAGTTCGAGCAGTTCGTCGAAGGTTGTGGCCCGCATTGCGGCGATCAATTGACGGACGAGCAGCCGACGACGAACGCCGGCATAGGGATGGCCGGCCATGCCGCAAAGCGGCTGTCGTTCTGAAAATAATTTCTCGCCGACGACGGCCAGGACAATTTCCAAGACGACCGGGCCGCCGTG
>NZ_JH636458.1:19183-38339 GCF_000255705.1 Zavarzinella formosa DSM 19928 | reverse complement strand
TGTCTAAAATCACCGATACTTTCGGGCAGGGCGGGACCTATTTAGCCCGTCTTCTTTTTGGCGTTCTTCGGGCTTTCCAGCGTGCTGGCGTGAACGGCGGCCGTAACCAGGTTGACAACCCCGAACACTTACAGAAGGTCATTGTTGTCACGGCTTCCGACCGTTGGCCGGCACCCCTTGACCCGGAGCGTGGCGGCCGGGCAATCGCCGACTGAAGTGAAACGCGGTCTGGCTGGCGCGTTGAGCGATTTCATGATCTCATCGTGGCTCGAATCGGAGAGGTATCCAATGAATTGGATTAATCCTCACCCGTGATCGCCCGGCGGGCGATTGCGAGGTTCGCCTGAGCTTCTTTGACCAATTCTGCCATCATGACTCGCAGATCGACGGAAACTTGCGGGACGAATTCCCCTACCAGCACCTCCAGCATCCCGTTTGCCTCCTGTATCGAGCTTTCGATGATCTGGATTCTGGCCACAATGTGGGAATTCATGTCGGTCCTTTCAAACGACGTCGTCAAGAACGTGTCTTCAGCCCACTGAAATAGAGTACAAAAATCCGGCGTAATGTTGTGCCGCGGTCGAGTTGCACAACAATTCAAAATTCGAGGGGCCGAATGTGCTTTTTCATCACAGATTGCCAATTGAAGATGCAGATTTCCAAAACCGCCGGATTTCAACGTTGCCGGGCAGGCTCGACTGTCGTCGGGCCGATGAAATGTGGTCTTATCTCATCCCGAATCGCGCGCGCAAGACTCAACGCCCCAGTCTGAAGTGCTGAACGGTCCCGCTGTGCCTGTTGAAGGTGCCTGCCGAACACGACCATCGCCTGTTCAACTTTTGACTTCTCGCCTTTTTCTTCTGTGGGATCACCTCTCGGAATATCTTCAAAACAAGAGAGCGGACCCCAATAGAGAATCCAAAACTCTGTCTCGGCTGACTTGACAACATTTGGGTCGTCGGAATTCGCGATGGTCGAAGCCGCCTTCGAGGCCAGGACGTAGTGGTTCATTTGGTTTTCCCAGAAAGGCCTTGCGGTTTCCCGAAGGAGCGCATCATGCCGCTCTCGCTCACTTAAGGTGCGTTGCGAATAATACTGGACCACACCAAACCAAAAGCCCGCGACGGCGAGCATGGCGGTGACCAACGGCAGATAACGACCGATTAGCCGGTCGACTCCGGAACTGGCTCGCATCGCATCGATCTCGAGCTGAAGTTTATCGATCTCTTTGCGAAGACGCTCTATTTCGAGAGCGTTACGGTCAGGTTCTGAGGTGGCTGGCATATAAGGAACTCGCGAGAATAAGTTCGGACTTAAAGTATCTATTGATATCCCGGCGGAGAGTCCAGACTCTTGTCAACTGGTCTGCGTTCGTGCAGTTGGGTCATCTGCCATGAGTTGTTCCTTGCGATTAATAAGACCAGATGGCCGCGGCCAAGACACCGAGGACGCCTGTGATGAATGCGCTCCAGATTGGCACGCGAAGCGTCAAGTTTCGGCGCCGTTTCACTTGAAAATCGTTAATCCTCGCCGGCGTCTTCATGAGTTGCCACACGAATTCCAAAGAAACGGCCCGCCAATCCGCTCCCCCGTCAAGTCAAGCGTTCGGAACGCAGCAATCCGATCAAACCATCCGGTTCAACAGTTTCAGCCCACCGTTCCCGGGGTTGGCGGACGTGATTGCCAATTGCGTGGGGCCGGTGCTCGTGTCCACGGCGGCAATGGTGGCAAGATCATAGGGCGGTGGTCCATATTCCCGCCATGGACAAGCACTAATAGGTCGCGTTGGGGCGATCCTTGAGTCTCGCAGGACAGGTGGCCTCCGTCGGGAAGCTTGACAATGGCCATGTTGATGTGTGGAGTCATGCGATTGGCCTGTTCAATATGGCCTGACTGCAGGAATTCACCTATTCCGTGATGAGGTTCACTGTAACACTCTCATAGGCGATCACTACAGTGACTGGTTTACTTCCGCAGTCACGATCATCATGTTATCCATGTCGTAGACCTTTTCTGCTCCGGTAATCTTGAGTGGGTCGCCGTGGTCGATTTGGTAGACGCGATTGCTACGCGGGCCCGACCGCCGGTAATTTGGCGACAGGAGGTTGCTTTGCACGAACGGTGGCTTGCCACTCTTCATGTTCGCGATGTCTTCCGGGAGGGCGCTCCAAGGAGAGCGGAGTACAGGGTCTTTCTCGACGGCCTTCCAAAACTCCATACGAAAGTGGTCAAAATTCACGAAAGGAAGATCACGCAGTTTTTCTGCAACTTGGCCGGGAAACTGTATGATACGGCCATTAGAGAGCCAATCGTTGGCGTCCCGGATGACCGGCCACTTTCCCCCGCCGGAAGCTGTTCCAGGCATCTTTCGAAACACTTTAGTGCTTGCCGCAGTGGGATTAAAGCCAGAGTCTGTGCGCGGAGGCAAACGCTCCGACACGTCTCCTTGTCCTTCTTCAAAGATGTCATGAATGTCGAGCTTCCGCTCGTACTCAGAAAGCTCACGCTCGAATTCAGCGATCTCGTTTGCGAGAGCCTGAGATTCTTTGCCGCTTGCCTTCTCGCCCAGATTTGCAAGTTCGACTGATCTTCGCTCTAGTTCCTCTAGATAATTTGTAACTTCAGAGGGAAGTTCTTCGAGTACATGTTCGAACCGTTTGGCTAGGATTGAACAGGGTGAGGAACAGCGGCGAATTACACCTTGTTTGGAGACTTGTATGGTATGACTCGTGGCGCTCTTGGCCTCGGCCGTTATTTCCGCCGCTAGCAACTCTCGCCCGTCTTCCGCCCCTTCGTTGCCCGCAGCCCTGGCAGTTTGCTCGGCGATCCGCTCTGCCTCGCGTTTGGTGGCCTCACGCCCTTCCTTCTCAATCAGTCGTTTTGTTTCCTCCTCGGCAGCCTCCTTGCCTCCCGCCTTTACCCCGCCGCGTTCCAGAGCCGTGGCCGCCCCTTTCACTCCTTTGGCGGCGGCGCTGTAAGCGTCGAGGAAAAAAAATACAGAGTCGAGAAGTGCGGCGACCAAAGCATCAGAAGCCCGCCCGGAACCAACGAGGTTTTGCTTGTCATTGAGGGCCGTTTTAGAGGCGTCCGCAACAGCCAGATACTTTTCCCAACTATCTGCGGCCTGAAGACCGCTTAGCGCAACACCGGAGGCAACAAATACCGTGGCCCACCCGGCAGTTGCAAACTCGGCGATTATGAACGCCGCCGCGGCCGCCGTGCCGATTCCCATTGCCTTCCAGAACTCAACTGACTCGTGATGACTTAATAATTCTTTTGCCAGCCATTGGTCGTACTGCCCGTTCCAAGCGGTCATGCTCTGGCTCTTTTGCCCGGAGAACAATTGGGCGTGGATCGGTTGCAGGTTAAGAGGGTCCAGGTCACGGGTGGCGATTCGTTCACGGGTTCGCACGATGTTGCCCTGAACAGTTTCGAATGCCTTTAGTATCGCAGCTCGTGCTGCCATCGGGTCCGTGCCAATGGCCGCATCGACACTGCCTGCTGTCTGAAGGGCGGCGAGTGCGGGATATTTAATCTTCAGCCCGGATAACGCTGACTCCGCTTTGAGGTATTGGGTGTTAGTTTGTTGCCAGGTTGGTCGAGGTGGTGTCTCGGCGTCCGTGTATGGTATCGCGGGCGGCTTTGTTGGGTTGAACGCAACCTCATTTTTGATCGTAATGTGGCCCAGCCCATCACTAATCGTTTCGTACTCGTATCCTACCGGTATGGATAAGATTTGGGCTTTGTACGTTTCCGCGCGTTTGAACTCCGGGGCAGCCTTCTGAATCTCATCAATGCCCCCACGCTGCGTGTCCGTGAACACTGGCCCGAGTTGTTTCAGGCCAAGTCGGTCGATTTCACTCGCGATGAGTGAATCGTTGGCATCCATGTGCTTTTTCGCCGTCTCTGTGACATCGCCAAGGAACCGCTTGCGGATCGCATCAACATCGCCCAGGTATTCGATCTCCGCACCGCGATCCACACTTTCGATAAATAACCTGGTGACATTGGCGTCCTTTCTTAGCAGCCCGGTAAGCCGGCCCTGAAACGTCTTCCAATGATTTTCAAGTTCAAGTTCCTGAATTGGACCAACCCAGATGTTACCGTGTACGATCGCAGCAATTTTCTGGAGTGTCTGTTCATCAGATGGATCGTGATGAGCCACCGGTTCTGGAGGTCCAGAATCGGTGGTCGGTGGCGCAACGACACTTTCAGGAGCCGTGCCGCTCGTCATCCCGGCCGGTGCATCTGTCTCACGCCTTATTTTTGATCCCTGTTGTACCACATGCACCAACTCATGAGCCAGCAATCCCTTCCCAATCTCGCTTTGCGGGGCGTACTGGCCGTTGGCGAATGCAATGGAATTGCCGACGGTATACGCCTTCGCCTGGACGGCGTCGGCGGAGCGGCCGGCCTGCGAATCTGTGTGGACACGGACGGCCGACAGGTCGGCCCCGAGCCGCGGCTCGAAGAAGTTTCGAGTAGATTCAGAAAGGGGTTGGCCGGGTTGGCCAAGGACTTGGTTGACGATGGGCGGGGCCGTACCGGGACTCTCTCCGGTCGCGGAGCGGCGGACTTTCTCTTCTTCGTCGCATGCCGCACACTTTCGTTGCACAATAGGCGTGGAGGTCGGCGCCGACATCCGCATCACTTGGGCGGCAATGCGTTCGGCTTCGAGTTCAGCCGGGTCGGTCGGCGAACTAATGGTCAAGTTCGTCGAAGGCGGCGGTGCAGCCGATGTCCGAGCGAGGCGAAACAGATTCGCCATCGCTCGGTTACTCGAACCAGCTCCACCAGGAGCCACGGTGGCTTTGGTCGCGGGAGCTACGGTTGGCTCAGCTTTCGATGGTGTTGCTTGCGGAGGAACTTTTGTTGCCATGAGTCGAATCGCTTGAGAATATTGGCAAATTTCAACGCGGCAGTGTTACTGAAAGTCGCCCACTCACTCCTGTCTCGCAACTGACCGAACAATTATCCTTCACTCGATGTTCTTAAGCGGCGAGAACCACACCTGCAGCCCGCAATGCCCAGATTATCGCAAAACGCGCCGTCGCAGACAGACCGGCGACGATCGCACCAACTTCGCAAAAGCCAGTCGCACAAGCAATCAATGCGGCAGCCGCGGCGGCACCCAGCAAAGTCCAAACCCAATCCGGAATGCCGTGACCAGTGGGATTAGGCGATTCTGGTTCATTAGTTTGTTGTCTTTGCTGAATTTGCTCGACCCGTTGTTTGATATCCTTCACTTGCTCAGTTTCCCAAACATAATCGGAGGTATTACATATTGCCATGTATGTGGCAATTAACTTGACGAGCGAGGCAAGGATGAGTTGATACCGAAGCTTGTGGCCAGGATCGCCGCCGCCATGGGCAAACAAATCTTCCGCCCTGCTTTCTAAACGCTCAAATAGCAACTCAATGCAAGCAATGAGTTCTGGACAAGTTGCTCCTGGCGAAGTGGCCAGTTTGATGCATTCGTCCTCGTCCGCGTGGGGAGCGTCGTTTTCGGAACGAAATATCATTGTTCTCGAAATAGCTCTTGGGGAGTAACCAACTTCATGCGAAGCATTTTCGCCCTGTTTTTGAACTACGTGCACCAATTCATGTGCCAGCAACCCCTTCCCACTCTCGCTCTGGGGGGCGTACTGTCCTTCCGCGAAGGCGATGGAGTTGCCGACAGTATACGCCTTCGCCTGGACGGCGTCTGCCGACCGTGCGGCTTGGGTGTCGGTGTGGACGCGGACGGCCGAAAAGTCGGCCCCGAGACGAGGCTCGAAGAACGACCGCGTGGCGGCGCTTAACGGCTGCCCCGGACCGCTGAGGACCTGATTGACGAGGGCAAGGCCGGCGGGTGAAACGTCTCCCGTGGCGGACCGTTGAGCGCGCTCGTCATCACAGGTGGCGCATGTGCGTTGGATAACCGGAGGTGTCCCCGCTGGCATCCGCATGATCGCTGAGGCCACCCGCACGGCCTCGCGTTCCTCGGGATCGCCCGGCGAACTCACCGGCAACGGCGAACGCACCGGCGTTTGGGATGAGGCCATCCGAAACAATTTGGCCAGCGACCGGTTGCTGGCCGCCATCGGCGCGCTGGCGGCCACGGCGTCCCCACGCAACGGGCTGGACGGCGAGGGATTGGCCTTATGCGGTTGCGGCGGGACTTTCGCAGCCATGAATTATCCTTTTCCCGTTCGGCTTCCAACGCCACGGCGGATGCGAGAGCCGTTCGGCATCCCAACCTGGCAAGAAAGTGCATGCTCATCGGAACCTGTCGGTCGCGCACGGGGACGGCGTCCGATTGGCCCCGGCAACTTCTGGGATCGGTTTCATCTTGCCATCCGCAACCGAACCCAGAAGTTGGTCTCCACGTCACTTGCCGTGAAACACTGCTTGCCCCCAGAGTTTGGGAAAATCATAAGTTAATTCCCTCATGTCTGGCTTCTTGACATCCGCCGATTTCGGGTTCAGATCAGGGATCATGCGGGCCGCCGTTTCCGGGTTTAGAACGTCGGATAAAATTGCCCAAAAAACAGTTCCTGTGTCGTCCGACCAATGAATATCCCAGCACAATGCCCGTTTCGCTTCGGGGGCCGGCATCCGCATCTTTTCGGTTGCAGACCACAGAACCCGATATTCCATTACCGACCACGGAACCCGATATTCCATCGTGTATCCGCAATTGTCCAGATCGAATCCAAAAGCCCCGGCCGGAGTATTTTCTTTGCCATTGTCTGTTGCTTGAATGTCCAGAAGAATTACTTTGTCATCTTGAGTTGTGATCCGAAGTCCCGGCACCACTTTTCGATCCGATTTTATCGAGTTAGTATTATTCCAGGCCCACATCTCGATCCTGTACAAGGGATTGTCTGGTGTTGTCTCCCGCACCTGATCGGAGGCATTGTCCTTGCTGGAAATGTGGAGCGAAACACTCCCCCCCTTGTAAATGTCGCCTTTTTTTGTTGGTTCTTGGGGGTTGCGCAACGGAAAAGGGTCGGCGATGTGCGCTCCGATATAGAGATACGTCTCATCAAACATCAGGTAACCTTCAAAAGCATGACTCCTTTCAATAAATTCCGACACCGAGGAGCCAACAGGCAATGAGGACTTGACGGGCTTTGAGCGATCCCATTCCTTCAAGTCGCCATCAATCTTGACGTACTCTTTTCTTGGCTGGACGTGCATCGTGTGACTGAGACCAAATTGCAAAAAATCAATTTTTTTGTCGTAGTGACGCACAATGGGTATGTGCGGCAATGGCGGGTTGATTAAGTCCGCGGACATTTTGTTGTCCGTTGGCTGAACCTTGTCCATTGGCTTCTGAGGGAGGCCAATGAACAAAGCGGCAAGCAGCAAGACAACGAGAACCACCCCGCACATGATCGGCGTCTGATTGGCCGTGGCCCATCGGCCCGACGGTGATTGGCCGCTGACCGACTTGATATCGTGGTTGAATTCATCAACGATCGGCTGAGGGTTCTCAATCACCGCTTGCGGATCGGCTTTCACCTTTTCGATCAATGCCTTCATCCGCAGCTTGCTTCCATCCAGGCCGCCTGCCAAAAACGAAGCGCGGTCGTTCTGGCCCTCCCTCAACAGTTCGGCGACTCGGGTGATGAGCTTTGACGGTGTCAGCTCGCTGTTGTCGGCCATGAGAGAAACTCCTTATGGGTCATTTTTGCTCCCGGGCCGACAATTTGCACATTCGATAAACGATTCTCAGTTTATCCTTGTCCGCCGGGGTAATGGAACCAGATTGGGATTGCTTTTCCATGCTCGCAATAAAGCGGTCTTCCGGCATCGCCAGAATGTCGTCCGCGTGCAACGTCTTCAACACGTCCCAGTGCGCCCCAAGGAGCGCTTGAATGTCTTGGAGTTGCGCCATCGCACGCGGCAACGCGACTGTCGGCGTCGCGGATTGTTGCGTCACAGACGGCGGCTCTCCCCGCGAAGGCGGCGGAACTGCCGATGAACCGCCGGTGTTCGCCGGGGGATCTTGGGGAAATTGTTCACGGGGCGGCGCCGCCATGTCCGGCTCGCCGTTAATTTTTCCTTCGACGATCCTCACCGTGCCCACCACGACATAATCAGAGCGCCGATTGGACTGGCCGAGCAGTTGCGTCAACCAAACCGGGCCGTCGAAAGGAGCCTGCGGTTCGTTTGGTTTTTTTTCCAACAATCGAAAGCGCATCGTGTCTTTCACCCTGGAAAATTCCATCTGCTCCGCATGATCCCCGCACCGGCTGGAAGCCGCCCGCACCGGGCGAATTTCGGACTCGGTTGGTTCGACGATGAGATAGAACTCACCATTCGGGGTCTTGCTTGACGGATTCATCTGCGAGCCACACGACGACGGATACGCCACCAGCGCCCCGTTGAGGACCTCGGCGGTGTTGAGAAAAACAGGTTCTGGAAGAAAGATTTCATCCCCCACCGGTGTGATGACATAGCCGGGCAGCGCGACCAGCCACGTTCCCGTCTCGCGTTTGACCGCCGGTGGCAAATAGCGAATCGACTCAGTCACCAAGGGATAAACCTCGTCTAAGAAACTCTTGAGGGCGTCATCCGGCTTGCCTTTTTCCGGACCTTGGGGAACTCGTTTGATGGTCACGCCGCGACAGATCCCCCATCCGTGCAACATGCGATTGTGCCGGCGGAATTTGTGGGTGAGATACTCGCGGTCTTGCGCGAGATCGAAAGCCGTGGGTACTTGCCGCTCAAAATAACGAGCCCGTTCCTGGCTGTCGGGGTTTCGCGGCGCTCGAAGTTGCGACATGGTTATTCCTTTCGGTGTTTGGGATCAGCAACCATCACATGGCAGCCGGAATTCGAATGTTTTGTGAAACTCGCCACCTTCCGTGCCATCGCCGGTCGGTAGTGACCTCTCGCGGGGTTGGGACTGGTCCCAATATTTGCTCGGGTGCCGGTGTTCTTCACCGTGCCCGTAATAATACGTGTAGGCAGATTCCGACTCTTGCGGGGCATCGGGGGACGGAGGCGCCGCGGCAGACTGGTCAGCCGGCGCCGGGATACCCTCGGCGGCGTTTTGCCGCCACAATGCGTCGCGGTCGTCTTTGGAGATGTATGAGCCCTCGAACGTGGCATCGAGCGCTTGCGGCGTCGGGAAGCCACTGGATTTTTCACTCTTCAAGGCTGTTTCCGGAGTGACGTTGCCAAGGACAATGAACCGAAGCACATCCCCCGGACAGAGGTGGTGGAAGCCGCCGGAAAGTGTGTATTCAGCGACCCAACAGGCTTCCTCCGTCGGTTTGTTGGCGCCGAGTGCGTGGAGCCTGACATCTTTCTCGAACTTCAACAGTCGCGGATCGTGGGGCGTCTTGTCCTGGCAGTTCCAGTGGAGGCTCCAGACCTTGAAGGAATCGGGCAGTTTGTCAGCGGAGACCTTCCGCGAGAACGTCACACGCAACCTCGCCTTGCCGTGCTTGTGCCAGTGATATTGCCGGCACTTTTTTTCGTGAAACCAGAGGTCGTCAAACTCCATGCCGATAATCGTCGGAGCGGTCGGCTTGGCGGTCGCGTGGAACGTCAGGTGCGAACCGGGATGGAACGGCGGGTCTTCCGGCTTCGCGGGCACGATTCGGGCCGCGACCGTATGTTGTCCGGGTTGCCCGCCGAGTTGCCAGCAGACTTTTTGGGCGAGCAAACCTTGGCTGTTGATCCCGACGTCAAGGGTCTTCTTCTTTGGATCATCTTGGAAAGGCGTGGTTGACAAGTCCTCGTTCGAGAGAATCCCCCCCCCTTCCGTTTGGATTTCAAAACGCACTTTGACAGACGAATAATTACTCACCGTAAAATTGTCGGGGTCCGCGTTGGGATCAAATTGGCTGTCGACAACCCGAACTTGCAACGCCTTCCCCAACTGCTGATAAACGTCGGCGTGCTGGCCTTCGCCGGAGGCGCCGTTGACGCCGTGGAAAACCAACGAGCGCACGCGCGATGCCTCGTCAACTCGATCCGCGAGTCCGAACACCAATCGCGAGAGCGCATCGTTACTGAAGAGCTGGCGATAAAAAGGCCCGTTGTTGGAAAATGCCAAACTCTTGAATTGGACAAGGGGAGGGGCCTCCGGCTTTGCCGGAGCCGTCGTGTCCCACGTCACCGTAAGTTTAATGAGGCCCAAAGATACCCAAGCCGGTTCGGTCTCGTCGTCGGGCGTAACCGGCAAAACCAGTCGTTTCGTCAACTGCCCTTCCCAACGATGGCGCACGCCTTCCGGCGGTTCCGGCGGAAACACCTTCGGAAGGTTGCCCGTTGGCGGCCACGACGTGTCTTCGTCCCGGTTGAATTCTTCTTCGACCGCCAGTCCGCCGGTGTGCCGGGGCGGTGTTGCCAGCTTTACGCGCACCCGAAATTGCTCGCGCACCGAACTTTCATTGCAATCGTTGGCGCAATGGCCCGCCTTCACGTCGATCGGATCAGTCAACACACCCGTCGAGGCGATTTGCACTTCCGCCCATTGAGGGTCTTTGGATGCGTTGTAAATCCCGCCGAGGTCCGTTGGATCTTTTTCAAACAACGCGGCCAAAAAATTGACGGCATCACGGGGGAATACCTCATGCCGATGCTGGAACACGCAGACCGGCAATTGACAGACCTCGGGCCGATCCTTTTGACGGCTGACGTCGGGCACAACGATTTCACGGCCATAGCCGTCCACCGCGACCCCCGGCGCCAGCTGAATCCACCATTGGTGACCACTGTTATTCGCCGGCGCCTTGTCGGGACCCAATAACTCAAACCGCAAGCCCGCCAGCACTCCCTTGCCCAGCGCGAGGCGATTTAGCAGCCAGCGTTTGCCGTCGAAATAGTTCTGCTCTTTGCGCAGCACCTCTTCGGTCAGCAGCATGCCGTAAAAATAATTGTTCTTCACCGGAGACGGCAGTCCTTGAAGCGGGTATTCGTCACGGCATCGATATCGTGCATGAGGCATGTTTGGTCATCTCCAGGAGTTACATCAGCGGTGTGTTTCGGCTTAAATGCGCCGCGCCAACCGTCGACGGGGGCGGCGTTGGATTGAGGGGCGTTTCCGGCCCCGGCGGCTCGTCCAGCGTCCACGGCGTCGCCCGGGACTCGGAGCCGACCACCGTGTCAATGCCCAAACGCGATTGCACGCCGACGCGAGCCAGCGGTTCAATCACTTGCACCGAGTAGGTGGCATGGGCGGGAGCGAGATCACTGACTGCTTGTTCGATCAATTGGCGAACTTTGTGATCCGGCATGTCTGATTCGTAACCCCGGACGACAACATGGTGCGCCAGGTCATCCCACAATCGCATCCGCGAGTCGGCGGGATCGGGCAGCGTTGGCGCCCCCAAAAGCCACGGCAAATCATGCCAGCCCGGCTCCTCCACCATGACATCGACGCCCGTGGCCAGCCAGATCAAGCGACGGAGCCCTTCAGGAGTGCCCCGTCTCGCCATCCAATACGGGCCATCGGCAAAAAGCTGGCGGATGCGTTCCTGGTCGTGACGAAGGACGCTTGTTCGCAGCACGGCGGGCAACGCCAGCGCCGTCCGCAGCCAGTCTAGTTCCGCAGCCAATAGTCCGTATTGCGCGGCAACCGCGGTGGCCGAAAAAAGCGCTGGAAGACGGTCGATGGCTTCGGTGACATCGTCAAACCGCGACTGCAACAACGTGACCAACGAACGGGTCACTTCCCGGCGTGATGGCTGCCGTTGATACGCTTCCGGCAAATCAGCCAGCCAGCCGTCGGCATTGTTTTCCAAACGCGCTTGAGACAACGCGGGCGAGGTCGTGCCGTCGCCCGCGACCAGCCCGAAAATCCACAACTGATCGGCGGGATGCTGGACCGTGCCGCCGTCGTTCGGGATCAGCCCGTCGAATTGGTTTTCAGGAAACGCGTGCCACACCCGCGCCGGCGTTCTTGGCGGTGTGAGCGAAGCGGCAGCCTTCGCTCGCAGCGGGGCGAATTCACATGTTTCCGGCTTCGGCGTTGTTTCTTCCAAGGGGTCGAATTCCAGCCTCGCAAAGAGGTCGGGATGCGTCTCGAGACGATACCAATTCGGCAGGCGATCAGAGCGTGGCCGGAGCGGCGGCTCCCACATCCGTTTCCGTTCGCTTGGATCGCCGAGGTCCTGCTGGCTGAACGTGAACCATTGGGTGTAACCGTGCTCGCTCATGCGGCCGTCGAACCGCAGGCGATGCCATTGCGTCACCTGGTTGCGCTTCCCGGTGAACGGCCCGGCAAGGAACGCACCTTGTGTTCGGTACGCGCCGCGATGTGTCAGGCGGAACACATCACGGCCCGGACCGGCGAACAATAACAATTGCGGCTCCACTTCGGCCTGATGCGCGGTGTGTTGCACGCCGAGCGCCACCGCCGGACCGTCATAAAGAGGCAGCCATGAAGGCTCGACAAGGCGGGGATCTTTCGCCCGGAGGGATTCACCCAACTCGAAGCACCAAACTCGCGGCGGGTTCGATGCCAACGCCACCACCGCCGTTGTCTCGATGATCGTAAAAGCGGTCACTGGCTGGAATGCGGGCGGCGGTTCAGGAGAGTCGGTGGCGTACTGCCGAAGCTTCGCCGCTTGTTGTTGGCGTGTCGCGATAAAGTCGGAGTAAATCTCCCCCAGTCCCGTGCTCAGAATCGAGGGCGTCCGTGACGGCTTCGTCTCGACGCGCGGCACCCGGAGCAATTGCAACGGCTCATCGGCAACGCGTCGGCCGTCGGGCAGGAACACGAAAACCACCAATTCCAGTTCGGCGGCTTTGGAATGATCGTCCGGGTGCGTCAGCGACAGCACAAACACCCAATCGTTTGACGCGTCGCCGCGGCTGGCTGGCGAACGCCCGGTCGCGACATGAATCGGATCGTACCTGCCGCAATCAAAGCTCGTTTCGGTCAGTTCGCCGTCCGGCGTGAGCTTGACCACTTCGTTTCGATCCCCCGGCGTCGCATCGATGACATAAACGTAATCGTGCCGGTCGCACGCCAATTGTCGGGGGCCATCCAAGCCGGCGAACCGGCCGGCCGGTTGCGGCTTTTCGTACGGCCACGTTTGCCCCCAGACCGCCACCACCCGTTCTTGAATCGGGTCGACGATTTGGATGCGGTTGTTGCCCGTGTCCGCAATTAGCAACCGGTTGCGGCAACATTGGAATGCCAATCCTTGCGGCCTGTTTAACTGGCCGACTTCCCAGCCCGGTTCGTGCGAGCCGACACATCGTTGCGGGGCGATCAAACCGCTCTTCGCTTCAATTCGCAAGACTTGGTTGCGTTCGGGATCGGAGAGATAGATCGAGCCGTCCAAGCCCGTCGTGACACCGGCCGCCACGGGCGTGTCCGAAGGATCGCCGGGCACGCCGGCGATCCGTTGCGGCCGCCCCGGTAACTTGCGTAGCGTGAGCGCTCCGGTGTCCGGATCGACTTCCATGCCGAAGCGACGAACGCGAGGCCAATCATCGTTATGGTTCAAATATTGGAACATGCTCGCTCTTCGTTACACTTCGATTCCCACCCATGCGACCGTCACTTTGCTCTCTTCCGCGGACTCGGGCTCCGGCTTGGCCGGCTCGCCCGGCTTTGGCTCGCCTTGTTCTTCGGGCTGCGGATTAGATTTGGGGTTCGGCCCGGCCGTGGCCGCCGACGGGCGATGTGCCCGAAACTGATCAATAACTGTCAGGATTGTGGGAAAAAGGGAGGACACCACAGCCATGCCCCCTGTTATTCCCGCCGCCACCTTCGCCCACGCGGTCACCTTGAGGAATTCCGTCAGCAAAAGGTGCGGGAGGGCGGCCACAACGGCCCCCGCGCCGATCACCAACAACGATTTGCCACCCAGTCCTGGCTGATTGGAATTCGGGTCCGGCTTTTTAGGCGGGGTAATCGCATCCAACAGGCGCCTTACGAACTCCAGAACACTCGCCCCCGCGAGTTTCGTCTCGCTCGCGGGAGCAGGCGGGGGAGCGGGCGCGGCATTTGGCTTCTTCCGCCATGTCCAATACATCTGCCCCACCACCGCCAAGGCAGCCAAATTACTGGCGATCTGTGTCCACATTTCTTCATTCTGCATCAGGTGAAACAGAAGAATTCCGAGCAGCAAGAGCAACAACAGCACGAGAATGATCGCCCACTGCCCCCAATACGGTTTCTTTTCCTTCGGCTTGGTCCCCACCACGACGCGCGGCACCACAAGATCGAACTGCGTCGAACTCACGTTTTCAATGAAGGGTTGCGCGGCGGCGGTGTAAGGGGCATGACCGAGCTTGAATTCAAGTGTGTATAAGTATTGGGGGATCCGAACAAAACCCGCATTGACCGTGTTAATCGTAACGCGGCACCAATCCCCTTCGCACTTCCAAGTCGGTTCATCCGGCGTGACGTTCTTTGGCGCCTGCCGACCCGGCGTCGGCTCATCGCAGTCAGACTCTGGCTTCGGCGGTTCAATCGTTTCGCGACCGCCAAAAATGTACGGCCGCTTGGGCGGAACTGCCGACCGGCGACCCACCATGCTCACGGCGACCACCTCGCCCTGGTCCAAATCCGCCGTCCCCACAATGACATCGTAACCCGGTTCTAATCGGCTCCCCGCCTCGCTCTCCTCCGGATCTCGCCACCGAATCACCGCCTGGGGAAGTCGGCGCAGCGGAACGCCTTGCTGGCGGCACGACGCATCCTCATCGCGGGTGTCGGTCGTTGTCCGATACGAAGCCGTCACCCACCAGCTTTTCCTTGTCTGAGGGCCGCTCGCCACTTTTTGCGCGGGGACATCCAATTGGATTTGGTCACTGACAATCAGTTCTCGCCCTTCCACGTCCAGAACGTAGCCCGGTTGGACGAGCACCCCCCGGCGATCCGGCAACGGCAAAACCGCACACCCTTCCGCCACCCCCCAGTCGTGCAACGTACGGTTGTGCAGCGATTGGAGCTCACGAACCGTTTCTTGCACGTCATTGAGATCCTGCGCCGACAAGCTCTGGATGTCTCGGAATTTCGGCCACGGGAGCTGTCGTCTCCCAATCGTTTGTGACATGCTGAAACCCTCGGATTGCCCCGGTTCGTTCTTGATCTGGCGGTCGGCCTTCGCGCGTTGCTCGATTCCGGTCCAATGGACTTCCAGCGGAGTCGCCAGTCGTTCGTTGAGGTCATCAATCGGTTTGTCGTATTCCACCCGCAACAAAAACCCGTGATGGCAGGCTTGCGACACCGTGACAAACGGGGCATTGTTTTCCACCAGATCGGGGACGTCTTTCCCGGTGCGGAACCGATTCGCGTCGTCGGTGTTTTGCCCGCCGATCGTCACGACGTACACCGGGGCATCAAGCACCGGTTCCCCCGTCAACGGGCCGGCGTTTGGATCGGCAGCCGGGGTGTCCGCCGACGGGCTGTGGCCATGAGGTTTGTTGGCATCGTGGCTTGGCAAGAACCCCGCCAGCCGCGTATCAATCCAAACCTCCCAGCCACGCCCTTCCGGGAGCGGAACAGATGTCGTCCCGCTCGGCACGACCCCCGTGGCGATGTACGGCCGCCGAAAGGCGCGAACCGCCACTGATCGGTTGTCGAGTTCGCGGGTAAGCGGACCGCCTTCGTCCTTTCGGCAAATTCGAGCAAGCGGAACATCCTGCGGCTCCAATCGAGGCGGCGCGTCCCTCGTGCCGGGGAGAATTTCCACCCAACATGGCGTTGGTGTGGGCACGATGACGTTGAGCTGGCGCTTCTCTGGCGGGGCGGCACGAAGGACAATCCAGAAATTCTTGAGTTCGGGCCCGGACATCTCCAGTTCCGGCCTTTTCTGCTCCGTGAGTTGGAGTGTTCGGCCGTGGGTGTCGTATGCCACCCCCGTTGACACGGTGACGGTCGTGCCCGCCAGCGACACGATCAATCCTTCGGCGACTCCAAAGTGTCGATGGAGGTGGTGAAAGTGGCGGGCGGCCGCGAACAACGGCACTTCCTTCCAATCCGTCAAGTCTCGCGCGGTTAAAAGATCAAGGGGCCGAAACATCGGGCCGTCGTTCGGAACGAGCGGGTTCATGCGTCCCCTCTCACTTCAAGGTTGAGTTCCGTCAAATCCACCAATGACCGCGCCGGAACGCCCACGGCCTTTTCACCCCACTCTCCGTTTTCGCCGGCAAGCCGCAAACCGGAGACGTATTGCACTCCGCTGATGCCCGCAAGAATCCGCAGTAACTCGCCGACGTGGAGATCGCGACCGAACGGCCAGCCCCGGCCGGACGGCCCGCCCAGAGTCGGGTGCAAAAATGTTCGCACAGCGCTCTCGGCCGCCGTTCGCACGCTTTCGATTTTGCGGTTGGAGGTGTGCAATGTGGCACGAACACGCACGACCGTATATTCCGGGCCGATGACGAACGACCGCCCCGTGACGTGACGCCGTTCACAAAGGAACGCATGCACCCGTCGGAGCAAACCGTCGGTCGGCATGGGGCGACCCAATGGCAGTTGCGGCACGACCACCACGGTAATTGCCCCGGGGGCCACGACTCCCGGATGCCGGGGGTCTGTTTCCGCCCACGCCCGCGCGCGGACGACACCCGTCCCGGGCACGCTGCGCGCCAGGCACTCGAAGTCAAGCAGGTTGACGGCCATCGGCGGCGCTTGCAATCCGTTGATCGACAAACCATCGAGCGTGTTCTGTCTGGCGGCATCCGCCCGATCAATCAATCCCTCCGGGGCGGCCAATTCGTTCGCCAGCCGATTCATCGCGATGGAAAGTGTCTCCTCATCGCGCCCGCCGCCGGCCGGCACCACATTCCGAAAAGGGACGGTTGGGAAATCCACCACGCGCCCGGGGTGATCCGGATCAGTGTCTGTCGCTTTCGCCCAAATGAATCCCGCCGCGAAATTCGCGGCTTCGGCCATCGACCATGAGTAGGCGGCCATGATGATCGACCCCGGCGGCGGCACCCGCCCCATCTCGCCATCACCAAACACAATCCGGCCCGGTGGTGAAAAGCGAGAACGCTTGCCCGTGCGCGATTGAGAAGGAGACGCGGTCGGCGTTTGCCAGAGGCGAAAATCGGCGGACCGCCGATTGCTGAGGTTCAAATCCGGAACCTGGCGCCAGCGAACAGCACGCCACTTGCCTTCGAGCGGGAAACGAGTCCAACCCCAGGGCGGCTCCAACGTCCACACCTGAAGCGTGTCCGTGAGGATGCGAATGGGTGGCGTCTCGTCATCGTTGTCTGGCGAATCGGGGTTGAGAAACGTATTGCCGGACGGACACGGCAACGCGAAATATTGGTCTGATTCGCCTGTTCCCACGCCCACGACGACCGCCTGTGGCCGCCCTGTTTGCTTCTCAAGGGGCGGGGTGTCTCCGGGCTCGCGGCCGACGAAACCGTTCGCCCCCCACAAGGGCCATTTGTCCCATTCCCGCAACCCCTCCGGCCAGCCCCGGAGCGCCAGATCATTCGCGGCGTCTGTCACATCCGCATTTGCCTCGTCGCCGAGCCGCAATTCGCCGAGCGTTGCCGGGGGCATGCCGTTCTCGGGCGTTTTCTCCGTGAACGTTCGGTCCCATTGTTCCACGAGAACAGCGTCCGCGATGAGATGGCGCAACTGTGGCGATGCGTCCGGCCGCCCCAGGCACAAGCGACAACGGATGTAGAAGTGTTCCACTGGAATCGTGCCGACCGTCTTCTTGGCCGCCGGCGAATTCACCGGGGGAAAAATACCGCCCGGAAAAACGAGGCGGCCCGGTTGAGTGAAGCCACGAGTCTCGTCACGAAAGCCTGTCAGCAGTACGGTCCGCCACGCGTCCTCAAACCAATACTCCCAACAAACGGTCACGCCGTGATGGGGCGTGACTGATCGTTCGGGATCGTATGGCAGGAAACCGCGGGCCGGATTCGGAACCGCCGTCCCCGCCGGCGGGGGGGCGACGGGGTCTTTTGTCGGCGAAAAGCTCTCGGGCAAGGAGCTTAAATCCCCGATCGCGGAGCCATCCGGCACGCACCACAACGTGAACGCCCAATCGGCTTTTTGGCCTGCATGGTCTGCTCCAGCATGCTGATTGCGCGTCGAAAAGATAAGCCGTTCCCCCCGCCCGGCGTGCGCCGGCGGGCTTGCGTTGTCTCGCGCCGACAGGGCTTTCGCCAAAAGCAGATTCAATCCGATATAAACCGCCGGTTGTTTATCCGCCGATCGCCCTTCGGGATCGGAAGGGCAGTCACCCCAGACCGGAACCGCCTGGCCTCGCGCGAGTGACGAGGTCAGGTCGCGATACTCCCGGCCGTCAAAAGATTGAAGGGCCGCCAGGCGGATGCCGGTCAGGTCGACGTCGTGGGCGGCACGAAAGCCAAATTCCGGCACCACCGGAGATTCGTCCGATGAATCCGAATGCAACATGGCTTCGTCCGGTTCGCCGGCCTGGCGAATTCGATCAACACCAATCGCCTCGCCGTGTCCGAACCCATTGTGTCCGTAACGCCGCGTTGCGGTCCCGTCAACCGGGGGACGCGGGACCAAGTATTCGCCGGCACGAACAATTGTCTTGTCACTCTCGGAAAGGCTTGATTTCTTTTCCTTCCCCGCCGGTGACTCTTCGGGCATCGGGGTATAAGCCAGTAACGTCACGGCAGGGCGCGGCCCCGCGGGTGAATATTGCTCCCCGAGCAATCGTAAAAACGCGTGTCGGAATGGCGTCCCGATCTGATCGAGCCGGAACAAATTCGCTTCGGTTTGATACGCCAGGAGTTCAATCAGCGTGATGCCGGGGTCCGTCGCGTTGTGGTCCGTCCACGACGGGGCATACCGGGGAATCAGCGTGACGGCCTCGTCACGCAAATCCTGCCAGGTGCGATCATCGAGCCGCGGCAGCGGGAGACTCATGGGCACACCTCTTCATTCGCATTGACGATCACGCGAATCGTCCCGGCGCACGGAACCTGCCCCGCCGGCACCGCGAGTTCCTCGCGCACGGCGGCCCCCGCCTCCGTCAATCGCAGGTCTTGGACGTAAGCGAGATTGGGCGAGAGTTTTAGGTGCAGCCACTTCACCAAATCGGATCGATGGATCGCCTGGCCGAATCCCCACCCGCGTCCGTCCGGCCCGCCGTGAACTGGATGGAGAAACAACGCGATGGCCGATTTCGCCGCTCGCGACAACAAGCCGGCCTGATCGGGCGCGCCGGGGACCAAGGCCGCTTCGACGCCGACT
>NZ_JH636458.1:0-19173 GCF_000255705.1 Zavarzinella formosa DSM 19928 | reverse complement strand
GGCGGGCGCCCCGCCACCGTTGCCGGCACGCGCGCCTTCAGGTATTGAGCCACGTCGGCGAGCAGTTGTTTGGAAGGCTGTGGTTCCGGTTCGTTCTCATCGGAATGGGGCAGCACGATGACTTGCACCTCCCCCGCCCGCACCGCGCAACGAGTACCCGCCGGGGTCACGACGCGGGCCGCCGCGACTCCGGGCGAAGCCGCCCGCGCCAATTGCTCGTAATCAACCGGTTGCAACGCCCGGTGACGGTGGCGGATGAGTTGCGGGCCGCGGGCCAGGATGGCTGAGGTCGGATCAAGCGTTGAAGTCATTTCGCCGTCGGCGCCGCCGGTGGCGCCGACCGGGTTGAAAATCGTTTCCGCGGCGATGTTGCCGAGCGCAATCTTAATATTTCGCGAGGGCAGGTTTCCTCGCCTGCCCCCGCCGGTCCGGTAGGTGATCCGAATGTTATTCGGGTTGACGGCCGGGATGCGCCCCGACTGGCCGTCGCCGAACTGCAATTTTCCGCGTGTCCGATCTAACACGTAATGCCGGTCCAGCGGGCCGGAGCCGGCAAAATTCGACCGGCCATGCCACCGCACCCACGCGCGGTTATATTTGCCGGTTTTCTCGTCGCGTTCCAACACCAAATCGCTTTCCGGCGCGCCCGATGCCTTCAATTCATGGAGCAACACCTCCCAGCCCGCCTCGGCCATCGACCCGTCGAGTTCAAGCGCCTCCACTGTCTCGTCCGCCAACACCGGACGACCGGCAATGTCAAACGTTTCACCATTGTTGCCGTGGGTGCTGCCCAGAAGTTCTTTCTCGACAGACTTGGTTTGTTCCACCCACACGGCGTTGAGGTAAATTCCCCCGACCTGAATCACCCCGGGATCGCCGGGCATCGGCGCCGTTACCTGCGGCCACACCAGGCGGACCCAATGGCGGGGCGAGCCAAACCGCGCCAGCGGCGACCGCCCGGCGGTGGCGGAGGACGAAAACATATTCTCCAACGGGCTGGCAAGAATGAGGGAATCAGCCGTGGTCGATTCCACCGTCCCGCTTTCGGAGAGGTCGTCTTGAAACACCGCGACCTGGTCTCCTTGACGAAACCGGGACGCGACGCGGCTGTCAAGAAAAGTGATGATTTTTCCTTCGGCTTTCGTGACGGGGTCCGGGTCGGGCAGCAGCGGCGTCCCCGGCCAGATGAACTGCACGAGTCCCGGTTGCGACAAGCCCTGGGTCTCGTCCGTTTCAAGAGCCAGTCGCCGCCACGCAAGGCCGTCGTGATATTCCCACGACAGGTCCGCCTCCTGCCGGTCACGGCTCACATTGACAAACAAGCTAATCAAATCGGTGGGCAACGCACGGGTGAACCCGAGATAGAGCGCCGGCCGGGTGTCCTCCGCCGGGTGAAACGCCTCAAACGGCGTGCCTCCAAACGCCGCCGCCGTCGTTTGGTTGGTCCAGCGGAAATCGCTGTGCGTTTGACACGAGGAAACGGGTTCTTCCGGCGAGCGATAATCGTATTGCAGCCGGAATTTTTGCACCAGCGGCGGGAACATCTTGTCGTACGTTCCGTTTTTGGAGGAATCCCCAATTTTCTCGATGACCACCACGCCGCCGTTCTTGACGAGATAGCCACCGGCGGCCAGATTGGCGCGGGCCCATAATTGCTCTTTGCCCGCCACTTCTTTGACGGCCATGTTGGAGGGGACAACAAATGAAATGCGGCCGGATTGGCACAAATTCAACACCGCGGACTGCGTCTGTTCGACGCCCGGGGAGCCGGCCTTCCCGTCCGTGGCCAGTTTTTTTTCCGGCTCCCCTTTCAAGTCCGTCAAGGGAGCCCACACCGTTCCATTCCAATACTCCCACCGAACCTTCAATTCGGTGTTCAGCGCCGGGTCGGTCGCCCCGGCGGTCTTTGCCGCGGCCGACGGAATTTGTTCCATCGACACTTCCGTGAAGACGGTGACTTTCGCGCCGGGCTTGGTGAAGATTTCGGGGCACGCAAACAGAAACGCCGCTCCGGTCGCCGGCGCCGGGCCGAAGGGAAAAAACGCCATGGACGGATCAACCGCCACTCCGTTGCCCATCGCCAGCGTGGGCAACCGGCCGGCCCGTGCGATCTCGAAGTCGTAGTCCCGGTCCGGGTTTGGCAGCTTTAGATTGATGTCCTGCGTGAGGGGTTTGGAGGGGCCGGGCCATTGAATTTGTGCCTTCACGACTTCCGTTGGCGGGACCTTGAAGGCGAAATAGTCGTCCTCCGTCATTCGCGGCGCGCCCAACGCTTTTTTCGGGTCCGCGAGGGAAACCGTATAAATCTTCGTGTCGAGCGGGGCGCCGCTGTCATCGACAAGGCGAATGCGCACATTCATTTCGCCGGGATTCTTGCGGAGTTGTTCGGTGACGCCTGTCTGGCGGAAGCCGCCGACTTTGCTCACGCTGCGGACCTGAAACCGGTCAATCTTTCGTAACAAAAGATTGACCGGGGTGACGGCGGACGCGGCGCCGGAGTTCTCCGGGCGAACGCGAGCTCGAAGCCAATAGGATTTGACGCCGCGAACCGTCGTTTGCCCGGCCGGCTTGCCGCTCACCAGCAAGCGAACCGTTCCGCTTCGGGTCAGCGCGAGTGTGCCGTCCTCGCTGTATTCATCGCCCGGCGCGCCTTTCTTATCGTCGGTCAGGAAGGGGGCAAACGGCGTCCAGCCGCCGCCGTCAAAATATTCCCAAACCACATTCGGCGGCCCGGTCACGGCGTGCGAATCGACGGATTCGCCACGTTGATCGAGTTCGACGTGCAATTCGATCTGCGAACCGGCCTGCACCGCGAACAACCGATCATGCGCCAGGTACATTTCGCGGGGAATCGGCTGCGACGGCGAGAACAACACAAAGGGCTTTTCCCCAAGAACATCTTGCGTGTGATCCACGCACAGGTTACCGGGAAGAACGGCTTTTACTTCGACCAGGCGCGACGCCGCCAGGCCGATGACGCCGGTCGTCTCGAAGACGAGCGCCTCGCTGCTGTCAGTGGCCTGGCCAAGAAGCTGCGTGCGGAGCGGAGCGCGGCTGTGGCCGGAACCGGGAATGAGTTCCATGACCACCGGCGCGCGGGCCGATTGTGGCGGGATTGGTTCGACGCCCAACGCGTCGAGGAATGCGAGCCGGGCCTTGGACGGGGCTTTCTCCAAGCGTTCGCCGAGGAGCGAGAAAAACCTCTCCGCGATGGCCAACAGCGCCTGGCCGGGCCCGAGATCGGCTGGCAGCCAGCCCGGAATGAACGCCCCCAGCCGGTCCGCCAGTCGCGCGGCGGGATTGGCGGTCACGCTCGTCCAACGGTCATCGCGAAACTCGATCACGATTGGCGGTCCTCGGTCAAATAAAACGGGTACACATAATTCCCGATCGAATTCGATTCACGAACGCGATAACGGATGTCAATGAACAGCCGGCCGGGCTGATCCTGATCCGGCCGGACTTTCACCTGTTGCACATCAATCCGTGGTTCCCACAGCATCAACCCCTGCTCGATCCGGAACTGCAAGACGGAAAGGGTGCTGTAATTCATCGGACTGAAGACCATGCGTTGCAGTCCCACGCCAAAATCCGGGCGCATGACTCGCTCGCCCGGGGCGGTCTCCAAAATAATTCGAATCGATTGTTCGATGTCTTTCTCGGCGACGGCCGTGGCAAAATCGCCCCCGTGAAGCCGCAAGGGGAAGGACCACCCCCGGCCGAGGAAAGGCCTGTCGATTTCTTTGCTGTTCGGCACGCTGCAAGCACTCTGTTGTTGGTGACGCCGGTTCCCTCCGGTTGTAAAAAACGCGCTCCCTCAGCCGGCAATCAACACCGAAGGCATCCCGGCGATAATCGTCGCCCCGCATCCCGTCGGGTCGCCCACCCTGGCCGCCGGCTTCCCGCCGATCATGACCGTCGCCGATCCTTTGATGATCGCATTCGACGGATGCGGTCCCGCCGGAGGCGGAAACGCGCACATGTGCGAATCCGAAACGACCGCCGCCGGTGTGCCGCCGATTAACACGGTCGGCACCCCGGGGCCCGCGATGGCTCCGGGGTGGCATGTGGGATCGCCCAGTCGCGCGGCCGGGGGCATGTTTGTCCTCCCAAAACTCACAGGCGCCTCAATTAATCATCACGGTGCCGCCCTTGATGACGCAGGAGGCGTCGCCCTTCAATGTCGAATTCGGAGCGGTCAATTCCAATGAGGCAGTCGCTTTCACGCTGATCACCGGCGCCTCGAACGTAATGCTGGCATCAGCTTTCACCGTGATCTCGCCGCTCGCTCCGAGCGTTAACTTCGTCGAGCCGCCTTGCGTGGAAATCTCAATCTTCTCCGGCTCGATCCGAATTTTGTGTTTGTCAATCGTCGTCACCGTGATGGTCTTCCCCTTGTCGTCCAATTCGATCTCGTGCCCTTTCGGGGTCACAATGACCCGGCGATTCACGGGGTCTTGGGCGCTCTTCGTCGGCGCTTTCTGCCCGGAGCTCCACAACGACCCGATGACGTACACTTCACGGACGTCGCCGTGCTGAAAGGCCACGAGGACTTCGTCCCCCACTTGCGGCATGAAGTACATGCCGCGATCAGGACCGCCGGAAAGCGACGCCACGCGCCCCCACGGCTTCACATCCGGCAGCCACGGCAATTCCAATTGCACCCGGCCTTGATTCGTCGGGTCGATGTTGTCGACGACCACGGCCGACGCGACTCCCGACAGGGGCGTCCCGCCCCCGATGGGGTCAACATTGCCGTCGTCGGTGTCAAATCGTCTCACGGGCCGCCTCGCTCTCAGGAACTCGCCGGCAAAGGTTTGCGCAACGGCTTCGCTTTCTGCACAATCGCCGACAGACCGTTCAGGCCGATCTCTTTTCGCACTTCGAATTTCGTCTTGTAGCCGCCGCCATCGATCGTGTGCGTTGCCGACGTGACGCGATAAAGGCCGCCGAATCGCAGTCCCAACTCGGTCAGGCAAACCACCGTTCCCGCGCGAATCTTGGGATTGCCGATCGTGCTCCCGGAGCCGGTGACTTTGGAATTCGTGCGAGTCAGCAGTTCGCCCAGCAAGCGCCGGGGGGCGGTGGCGGGCGTGAGCGGTTCGGTCAGCACAACCGCGCCGTCTTTCTTGTCCGCGGGGACCGGGCTCGTGCCCACCGTGAGCGTCAGCACCGATTGCGCGTCGTTGACCGCGAGCGAGATGCCGTACTGTTTCCCGGTGGCGGGAACGCGCAGATTCGTTGAAACCGACCGCACTTGCCCCACCGAACTGTCGCGGGGCGTAAATTCAATCAACGAATAGCCGTATTCGAGCTCGACTTCGGCCTCAATGCGATCCGGCGGGAAGAAGAAACGCAGGGTTTTGCCGCCGTCGGCCGCGGCATGATCCACGATCATTTCCAACCCGTTTTCGCGGGCGATCTGCCGCAACAGTTCGTAATCGCTTTGGTTGATTTGCCGGCGGATCGCTTTTTGCCGGGAATCGAGATCTTCAGCCAGGCCGATTTGGGCCGCGGCGCTCACGATCTCCGCGAGTTTGTTTCCCGAGGGATCACGGCGAATTTGAAGGTCGTACCTGCCGGCGATTTCGCGGGTCACCTGGTCGTCGGGTTTGGGCTGGTTCCCGGCCTTGGTCGACTGTGCGTGCCAGCCCGCCTGCCGGCCCTCTTTCAGTCGATGCCGCCGGTCTTGCGCCGTCACCGTCACCTGCGGCACGCCGTTGCTCGGAAAACTGGCGGCAACGCCGGTAATCTCGCCGGAAAACATCGGCACGATCCGGTCCGGAAGATAACCCATCTGCAGTTCAAAGGGGTTGCTGATCGAGAGCAAGGGGTCGTCGACCCAGATGCGAGCCTGATTGGCCACCGTCATCTCAACGCGATCCGCCCCTTCCAGGCCCGTGGTCAGCGAGACGGAAGTGATCACCCGTCGGAGGTGATCCGGCGCCAGCCCATTGTGGATCAGCACACGAAAATCCGGTATGTAGTAGTCAAGTGACATCGCGGCTCATCCAAAAATCTGGTCCGAACCGGCGGCTCGGAACGGCAACCGGGGAATCACCAGCTTCCCGCCGACGGGCAAACGACGGGGATCATCCAATCCGTTGCGCAGCGCAATGGGCCGCCACAACCCCGCGTCGCCGTACGCGACAAACGCGATGCCCGCCAGGGTATCGCCCTCGTTCACTTCATGCGTCTTCGTGTAGTCCGGCGTGTGGCGGTTGACTTGCCGGGCTTCGAGCTCGCGATTCGTGTACTCTTGAAACGTGACGTTCAGTTTGGCCCGCAGCGGGTAGCCCCGTTCGTGAAACATCGTGTATTGCTGGCTGGCCGACGCCAGCACGCATTGAAACTTCAACGACCCCCAACTGAAAATCAACACCGGCGGCGCGTGCAGTTCTGAATCGATGTTCATGAGGTTGAGGAACTGGTCCACCACGTCCCGGACGTCGCTGTTGACCTGCGTTCGCGTGACCGTGCCGAACGTGTGTTTCTCTCGCGAATCGAAAAAAAGCTCCATTTGCAGGGTCTTTAATTCGCCGTGCGAAAACTGCAACAGCGGCGAGCTCAGGCCATGCACGGTGATCTGGGCGAAACTGTTCTTGCGGTCGAGGGTGTATTGTTCGGGATTAAACAGGACCGTGAACAATTCCTTGCCGTTGATGTCGTAGATTTTGGCTTTTTCGAGGGCCATGTTTTAGAACCTCCCCATGCGTTCGCGCGCCGCCAAGGTCCGGCTGTCAAGGGCATTCACCACTTGGTCGGTCAGTTGCCTCATCAAATCCGCAGGCAATCCGAATGGTTCGGGCCGCGGAGGAGGCGGCGACATGGCGGGAGATGATTCACGGGGCGCGTGCGGGGCGCCCGGCGCGGCGGTGGCGGGGTTCGCCCGGACCACCGTCGGAACCGGCATCGGCGAGGCCGCCCCGTCGGTCTCCGTCCGGAGGTGCCGCGTGACGAGCGTGCCTGCGAACTCGCCGGCGTTTTCGGCGCCGACGAACAGTGACGCCGAGTTCGGTCCCTGCTCAATTTTTCCGGAACCTGCGGACGCTTGGGCGCGGAAGATCGTGGGAACAAAATCAGCCCCCCCGTACATACCGGCGGCCGCGATGCCGCCAAAATTCCCCTTCGCAAAGAGTGATTCGCGAATATCCCGCGCACTTTGGTATTGAGGGTGATTCGGAGGCGAGGACGAAATGAGCCGTTCAGCCAAAGCACACGGCGCCGACGACACAAGGACGGTGGTGTTTGCCGGCGACCATTCACCCCCGCCTTGACGAAGTTCGCTGGCGGACGCCGCTCGACTGCCGAGGCCCTCCCGGTCACCGGCCGTCACGAACGGGAACGGAAAAGGGAACGCCCCGCCGCCCGCCACTGGAGACGAGGTGGTGCGAAACATGAGGGAGACGGGCGCAAAATCGTACTCAACGACACTCCGTGCGGGAACCGAACGAGGCGTGAGCCGTTCGTTGGTTGCCTGAAGAAAGGACACATGGTTTGAAGAAGTGGCGTGTTCCTGGCCGACTGGCAAGTATGCGACCGCGTGGAGGCTTGTGGGGCTGTTCAATGCATCGTTGGCGACCGTCTCCGACGGATTGAGATATTTCATCGGCTCGGAACCGAATTCATTGGCGGAGGGATTCGCAAGAATCGTGCTGGCCCGCCGGTCCAAAGACGGTTCGTTCCGGGGGTCACCGGGGGATGAAGTGAGCCATTGCGAGATCACACGAAGCGCGACAAAGCGGTCGACGCTTGTTTCGAGTTTGCTGGTCTTTTCGATGGCGGGCGGTGGTTGTTGCGCGGAGCGTTCGAGTGTTTGGCTCTGAGCCGCGGGATGGTGGTTTGCGGGCAGCGCTGTCCGCCCCGGCTCAACGGCGGTGGATGCCGTTGCGGCGGCAACCGTTGCGCGGGGCGGGAGGTTCATCATTTGCCAAATCAAACGCGGGGACACCGTGATGGCGAAACGGTTGATTGAAACGCCCTCGTTTGCCGTTGTTTCAAGGTATGTCTGATCGAGGGCGGCAACGTCTTGATCGGCGCGGACGTATTGTCCGGCGGCGATCAGGCAAAATGCGTTCGTCAGCGGACGAAGCGCGTTCTCCATCGCAAGCGCCCGGAACGGCGCTGTCCCGAACATATCGTGCCGCGACAAGATCATCCGTTGTTCATCCTTTCGTTAATGCCGGAGATGGCCGCGACCCAGCGCCGCCTCTCCGCGTGTTCGAGGCTCATGACCTCGTTGTGCGACCAGTGAAAGTGGTAAGCGACAAAGGCTACCTCCTCGACCAATTGGTTGATCGGGTAGCCTAATATCCCCCCGGGTGGGGGGCGCTCCCGTTTAGCGCCACTCCGAGCGCGTCGGCCTGACCATCCGCATCCGCGCGGTTGATTTGGTTGTAGAGTCGCTGGAGGAACGCCAAATCCGCGACGAACAGGCTCTCAATGTGCTTCGTGTTCAAACCATCCAGGCCCCCGAGCCGCATGACGACTCGGGAGAGGACGATAATGACCAGATAGGCGGAGTTCTTCTGCACGCGCGGATCCTTCAGCGGGAGGATCTCATCGGCGGCGGTCGCCAGCCGCATGACACCCTCGCGGTGCAGTTCCCCGTCCTCGTCCAAGTACCCATTTGGAAGCACAAATTCATATTCCGTGCGAAACATGATTAAATCTCAGAGATAAAAAACACTAAACCAAACTCTGTGTGTGGTCAGGAAAAATTGGTGCAGGCGCCCGAGTCTTCAGCGGCGGCCAGTGCGGCCGCTCCAAGGGCGGCCGCGGCCCCTCCGGCTGCGGCCGCGACCGTTCCGGCGACGGCGGCCGCCTTTCCCTTCGCGGGCGGAATCGGCCCGATCCCTATTTTGACATCAAGGGCCACATTATCTTTGCTGGGATTGAATATCCGGATGTTAGGTGGCACCCCCAGTTTAAACGCTTCGTTAAGTTTGGCGCACCCGGTCGAATAATAAGTGACCGCATCCGCCTCCAATCTGAAAACCGTGTCCCTGCTCGCGTCATGCTGGGGGACGAAGTCGTCTTTGCCGATGTACAACCAAGTTCCCCTCGGATTCGTCGAAGCCAATTTAAACGAGACGAACACGAATTGGTAATGTTCGGGGGGCGTGTCCTTGAAAGTGTTGTCATCAATCACGACTGGCACACACGGATCGGGCAAATGGTTATTACCCCTCGGATTACTCGGCTTAATTATCACCCGCCGGCTGTTAATCGCGGACACGCAGACATTCAATGATCGCTTCAGCTCCTTCACCTCCAGTCCGGCAAAGGCAGGCTTCAGAGAAACCTCGACGACCAGTTTGTCAAACAGCTTTTCATTCGGATCCATGAGTATCTCCTTGGCTATATGGCTTGGCAACTGACAATGTTAAATAGCGCACTTGTGTCGTCGGCGTTGACAGCGCATCAATTCGTCATTTCTCACTCAACGCCGGATCGCAAAATTCACAGTTCACAATGTGTCATTCCGGATCACATATTGATGATCGACTCAACTGTACTCAATCCCTTCGTGCGCGAGTTCCACCGTATAGATGGCGACTTCGTGCGCCTCGGCGTTGAAGGACGGCGCCTGATAACTGGCGGGCCATGCTTCCTTGAGAGTCCACGTTTTCAAGTGATTCCCGGCCCGGTCTCGGAGAGAAATGGTGACATCGCGGCGGTCGGCCGCCGCCTCGCCTTTGACCCATTGCAAATGCCAGTCCCTCAGCGTCGTGTCGTCCGCAAAGCCCGTTTTCAGGACAACGTTGGAAAACGTGACTTTTCCCGGCAGTTTGCGGACGGGCGAGAACGCGTCGCCCCCTTCCCGGTAATCAACGACCTCAATTTTCGAGTCGAGACCGGATACTTCTTTGAACCCCGACGTGACGATTCCCTGGATCTCCACAAGGAAGTTGTAATTCACATAGGGGTCTTTTGCCCGAGCCATAATCAAGCTCCTTTCACGCTGCGCGTGGTTCTATTGATTAGCCTTCCGCCACTTCGGCGCCACCCTGCCAGATGCCGATTCGAATGATGATAAATTCCGCCGGATACGTTGGTTGAATGCCGATCTCGATATTAAGGCGGCCCTGCCGGCGTTCTTCGGACGGGTTGAGCGTCTCGTCGATCCGGACATAGAACGCCTCCTTCCAGGGATTACGCACTGGAACGCGAAGCGTGGGCAATTGGGGCAACCGGCCGGGGTGGAGCCCCCCGGAATTGATAAGGTGAGCAGGAAATCGAAATTCGCCCTGTGAGAGACCGGGCATGACGCCAACGACGAATGGTTCAGTCATCCCCGAATCAGCCTCCGCGCTCGACCGGCTTGTCATTCGATTTCAAGATTGTCCCGATTTTCGCGTCAACAATCATAACAAGGCTCATCGGTTGGATGACATCATTGTGATGGCGATTTGCGCCGTGCTGGGCGGGGCCAATTCGTGGTCGGCCGTGGAGCGTTTCGCCGAGGGACGCGAGGCGTGGTTTCGGACCTTCCTGACGCTGAACAACGGCATCCCGTCGCATGACACCTTTCAACGGGTGTTTCGCCTGTTGAATCCCGAGGTTCTGACGGATCGGTTCACCGACTGGGTTTCGGAAATCGGCGGCCGATTGTCCTTGAAACAGATCGCCGTGGACGGCAAAACCATGTGCGGTTCGGCGGACAAGACCGGCGGCCTGAAGGGATTGCACATCGTTCATGCCTTTGCGACCGCGAACGGGATGTGCCTGGCGCGGAAGGTCGCGTCGGAGAAATCCAACGAGATCACGGCGATCCCGGAACTACTGAGTTTGCTGGATTTGAAGGGCTCGCTGGTGACCATCGACGCGATGGGGTGCCAGAAGGACATCGCGGCGGCTATCGTGGACGGGGGCGGCGACTATGTGCTGGCCGTCAAGGGAAACCAAGAGCATTTGCACGAGGATGTCATGGCCGCCACCGCCCCCGTGCTCGGGGGCGAAGTTGCCCCGGCGGCCGACGAATATGCAAAGACGGAAGAGACCAGTCGCGGACGGACGGAGACTCGCATCTGTTATGTGATCACCCGGCTGGACCGGATCCGGCATCAGTCGTTGTGGAAGAGTCTGGCATCGCTGGGAGTGATCATCACGGAACGAATGGTCAATGACCAACTCGAAATGGAGATTCGCTATTTCATCTCCAGCCGGGTGATGTCGGCCCATGAATTTCTCCAAGCCGTGCGTGATCATTGGCTGGTGGAGAACCAGTTGCATTGGGTACTGGACGTGGTGTTCGGGGAGGACGGTCATCAACTGCGCAAAGGCCACGGGCCTGAAAACTTCGGCTTGATACGGAAACTGGTCCACGCCCTGATCAAGAGCGGAAATCCGACACGCGGTATCAAGGGCACGCGAGAACTCGCCGGCTGGGACACGGACCATTTGGAAAAAATAATCAGTCAGGCGATGGATTCCTCGGGAAAATCAAGTGCGTAGGCCCTGCGCCTCCTTCGGACTGCTCCCAAAGAACGCGCCGGATTTCCATTGCGTGGTCAGGAACGCGGAAATTGTCTGCCGGAGCTTGTCCCAAAGCGCCTTGTTGCTTGGCTCGAAGACGGCCCACTTGATGCCGTCCTGAATGGATTTTTCAAGGAACAAGAAGAGCCGCCGGACGTTGACATAATTCCAATTCAAATCGGTCGCCGTGGTGCGGGCGCCGAACACGTACGGGCGGCCCCCCTCGCGGAAGACGCGAATGATGTTGATCCCTTGCACGTTTAACAACCCGTGCTCCGAATCCGTCATGGTGCGCTCAATGCCGATGGCGCCCTGAAGAGTTTCATTCGCGGGGGCTTTGAACACGCCCTTTGTGTTGTCCACGCGGGCCATCAGGCCGCTGATGTGGCCGGACGGCGGCACGAGCAACGGCGGGCCGCTTCCGGCGGCGGTCACGCGAATCCAGGGGTAATACAAGGCGGCATAGCCGCGCTGAGAATCGAGCGAACCGCGTTGCGTTTCAATACTGCCGTTCCCGTCACCCCGCCCCGCGCCGAATAATTCCAGATCCGGCTTTGCATCAATCACCGCGAACCGGTCGCCCATCTGTTCGCAATGCGCGATCATCGCCGCTTGCACGGCCGAAGTAAGCGGGGGGGTGTCGTCATCTTTGCGCGGGTAGCCGTCGGGAATGCTCACGAGACGGACGTCGCCGGCGCGCCGCAAATTGTTCAGCGCTTCGATAAAGTCGGTATCCGACAACTTATCGAGTGTTTCCGGTTTCCCAAAATCACCATTGCTGACAAGCGAGACGGGCGACAGATTGGGAACCAGACCGTCCGGATGAACGAACGGCATCGGGTCTTTGGCCACAACCCGAACCAAATGACCGGCGCGATTGATTTCTTTCACATAGTACCGAGCGCTGACCGGGTCCGAGGCGAGGTGGGTGAATCGCAACGGCGAACCGCCCTGTGAAATCTCGACGTGGAACGTCAGCGTGGTGACGCCGACATCGGCCGTGGGATCGACCTGCGTGCGAAAACCGTCACGCAACGTCAGGCGATAGGTTCGGAAGTTCTTCGTGATTTGTTCGGCGCGAGTCGCCTCGATGACTTGAGTGTCCGTGTTGTCCGGGCCGTCGAAAATGGGCGCCTTGAACTGGACGGTCGTGCCGACGCTGAGGGCGTCAGGCGGCAGTTCCTCCGGTTTTCCAGGCACCTCCACCCGCACATCCCCGCCGATGTTGTAAACCAGGCGAACCTCGGCGTCCGTGATGTTGAGCCCGTAGCGCTCGTCGATCACCAAGCCGGTGGGAGTCACGGTGCGCACGCGCGCCGGCTTGCCGAGCGGTTGATCATCCTTGCGTACCACGACCCAATCGCCCACGCGGAAGTTCCTCGCGTCATTGGGGGGGGAGCCATCACCGGGATCACTTTTTTGGGCGATGGTTATTTCGCTGCCGTTAACCGTGACGCCCGAAATAACGGTTTTGAACAGCTTGGCCCCTGTCGGCAACAACGGGGTCAACGGATTTTGAAAATCGACAAGAATTTGCGTGGTGACCGCCCCCACGTCGATCGAATATATATCCGCGAGGGCCTGTTGCTGCTTGTTGGCAATCACACTGCTAACGTACGTGGCGTTCGTGACACGGGAGACGTAGCAGGCCGTGCCGCCGTTTTCGAAAAATCCCCGGACGGCGTACCAGGTAAAAAAGCCCGGCGCCGGGCGTGCGCCGAACGTTGCCTTGAACTGATCCCAACTCGTCACTTTCACCGGATCTTTAATCGGCCCCTTGGCCCCGACGACCGGGCCCTTAAGCAGCGGCCCGAGAAACGCGGCAATGTTCGTGCTTGCCGCCTGGACCGGCGCGCCGGGGGCGAACTCGTCGATATACACGCCGGGATAAGACACCGCGACCGTCATGCCGTTACTCCTTGCTTACGAGAGGGGAAGTTGCTCATGAGTCATCCTCATTGCCCAAATACCGCGGATTGCATCGCCACATCGTGCGGGAATGGTTCGGCCGGGGTTAACACCACGTCGAGAGGCGGGGCCCGCAACCCGGTCTTTTGGACCAGCACTTGAAACTTGCGCTGCACGCATGGCAGGGGGCCGGCGAACAAAAATTGATACCTGCCGATTTCGTCCGTTCTCGCCTCTTGCAACATCAGGGGCGGGATCGGCGGGTCAGCCGTGTCGTTGCCTGCAATTTGCAGCGTCACTCTGGCCCCTTTCACCGGCGCCAGAGACGCCGACACAGTGACAACACCGCCGATCTGATACCACTCCTGATTAGTGCCGCTGCGATAGCCGTCTTCGTCGCGGGCGTAGATGATCTGTTGCGCGCCGCCGACACGCTGGCCGGTGGTCGTCCTCATTGTCGTGACGGCCGGGAACTCGAATGCTTCCACCAAGGGGACGGGGACTGCCGCCACAAGGTAGATCGCGGGTTTCCAGGCTGCGTTTCCCATCGTGGTCCAGAACTCGGACAGCTTCGGAAAGCCTTCGGGCGGCAACACAGTGTAAAACAGCCCCGGCTCCCGCAATTCCGGCGGCCAGGCGTTGAGCAGGCTGCGACGGTTGGCGATAAATGCCGCCACGGCGGCTTCGGCCGCGGCGGCCCCGACGACGGCCGCGAGCGCCTGAAGTTCCGCCTCGGCCGGATCGGCGTAAACGACGCTCGGAGTAAACGGGTCGCCCGCGAGCAAGGATGCCGAAATTGCCCTGAGAATTTTTTGTTCGTTAATGGCTTGGATGCTTGGATCTTTGGCCGAATCCCACGCGCTAATCAGATAGTGAGCATCGACCCACGCGGGGTATGACGACTCGCGGATCAGGCCCTTGCCGCCGGGCGCCGGGTTCTCGTGGAATCGCTCGTTTGTTCGCAGCTTGCGATTCTCCCGCACGTCCGTCAGATAGATGTTGACCGACGCCCCCTGCGGCAACCCCAGCACATACGCTTGGTTCGGCGGACCGAACGTAATATGCCCGACCGGCGAGACTTCTTGTTGCGCCAGGTAGTCTTTGAGCAATTGTGAGAACAGCTCTAGCATGTATGATTAATCGCACTTCTTAAGTGCGCCAAAACTTATGTCGCTCATCACTGATTAGTTTTCACTGGACTATTTTTCAGTGAAGCCGCGTCGAGTCTGCGAGTTCGATAATCGGACACATGATTGCGGCATTTTAGCCGCGCAGGCCAAGTGCGATGATGCTATCGCGACGACTTGGTCGCGCGCCATCACAACATGCCTGATATTTCACTTTTTGAAGCCGTTCAAACACACTGTCACAACAAGCACAATCACCTGGATTCAAACAAATTTATTTCTTGGTTTCGATATTTGTCAATTACTCGCACTCTCGTGTCTTTGGGGCCGCGGGCGAATCAGCGCTCCCCTTTCGCACCTTTTGAAACCGGCGTTTTCATGCCGTCGTGGTTTGTCGGCGAACCGTTACGCCGACCAAGCAACCCTGCAGTCAACCAACACACCAACCGCCGGAGCGCCCGCCGCCACAATCCCCGAAACATCCCGTTTGAATGCTTCGAACTTGCGCGATTGCGGGCTTCCTCGCCTGCCGCGGAATGATCGCCGACGTCATGGCTCGCGGACCTTTCGGACGAGATGTCCGTCCTGTCGACCGACTGACCCCGGCCTGAATCGGCCACACCCGATACCCGCCCTTCGGCCCCCCCCGCGCACGTCGCAGGTTCCGCGTTTCCACTCGCGGAATCCGAGTGTCCGGTGTCGATCCCACCCGGATCAACGCTTCCTGCCGCGTCGCCGACGTTCACGAGGCGAATCGCCCGCACCAATCTCAAAACAGCTTGATTTCCCGCCTGACGTTGCCACCGGATCAGCAATTCCGGAGTCAATGGCTCGCCGTCCGCCCGCGGGAGGTCATGCCGCATCGCTCGCCCCCGCATAGACACCCGCATGCCATCCGTTGGCGTTCACATTTCCATGGCCGCCGGGCGGCCGCGATGGCGGCGGCATGAACTGATGCAAGCCAAGTTCTTCGTCGGTCATCAACTGGCCGAGTTTTTGAAACTCTCGCCGGACGCCTTGAAGCACGTCCCACATCGTCACGAACCGAAACCAATGTCGCTCGGCGGCGGCAAACGCACTCGCGAACACCACATTGCTGATATTGCCGCCTGTGAAGTCGAACCGTTCCGCAAGATAGTCGTGGTCAACAGCCATGCGCGGCTCGGAAGCCAGCGGCACAGTGATGACGCCACGCTCGTTGGCCGGCCAGGCCTTGCGCCAAAGCCGGCGCCGCTCGTTCGCCGTGGGTTGTTGAAAATGAACAATGGCCGCCATCCGCCGCACAAACGCGCTGTCCAAATTGCCCGGCAGATTGGTCGCGAGAATAATCAAGCCGTCGTAGCGCTCCATCCGCTGCAGCAGATAGCTCACTTCAAGATTGGCGTAGCGATCATGCGCGTCTTTCACCTCGGACCGTTTTCCGAGCAAACTGTCGGCTTCGTCGAAGAACAGCACCGCCTGCGTTGCTTCGGCGGCGAGAAATACTTGCTCCAACTTCTGTTCGGTCTCACCGATGTACTTGCTGACGACGGTGGTCAGGTCGATCTTGTACAAGTCTTTGCCGACGGAGTGCGCAATCGCTTCCGCCGCCATTGTTTTGCCCGTGCCCGGCGGGCTGCAAAAAGCGCGTTCACGCCGAGGCCATATGATCGTCGATGAGCGAACCCCCACTCACGCAGCACCCAGCCTCGATTCCGCACGCGCGAGGCGATTTCGTGCAATTGCGCCTGCACGTCGTCGGACACCACGACATCCTTTAGGCTGATCTGCGGCGTGATCTTGTTGGCGAGCAGTTCAAGATTGCGACCGCCTTGATTACGGGCGGCGATTGCCAAGTCATCGAAGCTGACATTTGAATTACGCGGCGGACACGCCTGGGCGTTCCGCAATTTCGCCCGCGACCCCGCGTCGGCGACAGATAGTTCGATTTGGCTGCGTGTGAGCGTGTAACGCTCGGCCAACATTTTTATGTCGTTGATGCCGAGCGAGATTTTCGCGGCGGTTAATTGATTGGTCCAATGTTCGAAGCACTCATCGGCATCGGGCAGGGCGATCTCGACGGTGATCGTTCCCAATGGATGCGGGGTCGGCGGCAATCGCGCATGGCTGCCGGTGAAAATGATGCTCGCCCCGGCGTGTCGGCTCAGTATGGACGTGAATTGTTCCCAGTTGTGTTGCCGCTCGGTCCCGAGGAGGGAATCGAGGCCGACAACGACAACGAGATGCTTGAACCAACTTGCTTCGCGGAGCAGGATTCGAGTCAACTCCGCCGGCGAACGAGCGGATGCCGTCAGCAAACCGATTTCGACCACCAGCAGATTTTTTTTCAGTTGCCGGGCAAGCCCTTCCGCCACGCGTAAATTTAACCGCCCATCGGGACCGTGCAAATGCAAACGCACCGGGGATGTCTGCGAGAGTTGTTCAAGCGTGCGACGAAGCCCTTCGGATATCGAGACCCGAAGCAGGTCGCTTCTGGGATGAACAACCTCGGCAATGCCATCCAGGCGACTATCCAAAATGGCGAAGCCATGCAACAGACGAAAGAATTGCTCGTCCAATCGGAGTATTTTCGCGGCCCACCCGGTCCTCCCGTCAGGCGGACTCGCAAGCTCAATCATCCGGTTCGATTGGAGCGCGGCACAGTCGTTCAACCGACCGGCGGCTCCTAAATTTCCGAGCGGATCAAAGAGTCCAATCGCCAATTCAACGGAAACGCGACGCCGCGTGACATCGTCTTGCAAAAAGCCAAAAACTTGTTCGTAGCAAGATTGATATTCCGGGGCGAGGGCAAGAAGCAGCAAACCAAAATCAATCGGATTGAATTGCGAAAAACTCGCCCGCAAGTTTTTGTAAAGCGGATCGTTTGCAATCTCTTCAGGCCATTTGGCAAGTTCATCCGGAATTACGCTGTTCCGATCACATTGATGCTCGACACATCGCAAGGCATCTTTTGACTCGACAAACAACCCGCGAAAACAAGCTTCTTCGCCGTATCGCACTCCGAATTGTTTTTCAGCCCGCCGAATTGCGGGGACAAGAATCTTATCCAAGTGTCCCAAAGATCGGAGCAGATCTTCTCGCGAGAACATTGGGACATTCATCTTTCGGAATCAGGATTTAAAATGATCGTCAAATCAGCAAGATGGAGTCTATAGGTTGGTTAGGTTAAACTGGTTAAATGAATTGTCAAGATTATTTGGGTAAAATGGATCAATATTATGATCTAGGAAAAATAGAAAATCAGATATTATAACAATACTAATAATATTATAGTATCTGATTTTAATGAACTCCCGCGTTGTGCAAAAAGTCACTGTCATGCAAATCGGACAGTGTTTCTCGACACAAACGACGGAATCCCGTTACTCCAGCTGTCACTTTTTGGACGCATCGTTTGGTCGGGCGGGATTAAGGATTATTTCGGCGCGCGGAGCCGCCTGGGAAGCGTCGGTTTTGACTTCAAAAAGTTTCAGGTCTCGCGTTGTTTGTGGTGTTTCACGAGGCCGCCGAGTTGTTCATGGCAAACGATCTCGTAATCGCCGCGAGGGACGTTTCGGAGTCGTTCGACGCTGGCGACCAGCAACGCCAGAGTCTCTTTTCCCTGATGCGGACGCGTTTCGTGGTAAATGTTCCAGAAACTCCGTCAACAGGCGGGGGAGGTGATGTTCACCGAAGACAAGGAAGTGGTCCAGGCGCTCTTGCTTCACCGTCTGGATGGCCCGCTCGCAGAAAGCGTTCTGATCAGGCGCTCGAATGGCTGTTCGTAATAGTTTAATCCCCAACTTTTAAGGAGCCGGCTGAAGCCGGCAGTGAACTTGGTGTCGTTGTCCATGATCAGGTGCGTTGGCTTTTGGGGTTGGTCGGCGAAGAACATGTTCAGGTTTCTGGCTTGCTGCTTCACCCATGATTCGTCGGACGCGGCCGTCCGGCAGGCCGTTTGTCACCCCCCGGATGCAGCCGTTGATCGACACATATTTCACGGACAAATCGGCGTCGGATCCAAACGACATGTTCGAGTTCACACAGGAAATCGACGGCTCCCGGCCGGACACGAGGTTCGTCGGGTTCCGGGGAACATGGTTCTCCCAGGAGGCGGGCGCCAGAGTCCGTGTCGAGGGTCGCTTCAACATGGCGAGGTCGGACGGGCGGAAGATTGACGACATGGTTTTCACGGGGGCGGAGGGCCTGTCGCTTCCCGCGCCGATGTCCCTGGCCGACGAACACCGCCGGTCAACCGCTTCTCCCGGTCCGCCCGCGGCGGCGACATCCCCGGCTTCCTTCCCCAAACCGGCCGCGACGACGCCGAAACGAGACTGGAGACTGGAGGGAAGATTTCGCGAGATCAAGGACACCATTGGTTGGGGCGGGATCATTGTGTTGGGCCTGGCGGCGGCGGCCGCCTTTTTCTTCCGCGAAATCGGGGGGCGGTGCGGGCTTGGAGGAACGCCACGGCCTCCTCGACGATGGACGGCAAAGACGCGCGGGAGGACGCCACAGGCTCTGGTTGGCGCCTCCGCTTCTTCGCCACCCGCATGCCCTCCGTCGGCCGAACGCCCGAGTTCAACTGCCCCGCCCGGAGTGGCTGTTGCCAACGCACGAACGGCTGAGGGCGGGGGCTTTGCCACGCTAGCCCCCATTTTGGCCCCCTATCGTTGCATCT
>NZ_JH636457.1:40692-41983 GCF_000255705.1 Zavarzinella formosa DSM 19928 | reverse complement strand
GGACGCTTGGCGCGACCTGGCCACAGTCCGGGCGACGCACGAGGTGGCCCTGCAGGAGGCCGAGGGAGCCAACAAGACGGCGGCCGGCCGGGCGTGCCAGATCTTGGGCGGGGTCGCCGTCCTGTCGGTTCTGTTGACCGTTGTCATGACATGGAGGCTCCTGCGAATCCGCCGCGATCCGGCAGCGTTTGCCCCGCCGGCGCCGATGGCCGCCGAACCAGCCGTCGCGGCTGACGGGGGGCCTCAGTCGCCATCATTTGGTTCCAATCAATTAAACCCCGGCCGCTGAGTTTTGGCGTTCGGCAAGCGGAGGGCTCAGGGATGGGAAGGCGGGCTATACTCAGGCAGATTCGCAAGCACGTCGAGGAATCACGGCGTCAGCAGGCTGAGATGCCGGTCCCGCGGACGCTTGAGGAAGCTGTCGTCGCCTGGCTGACTGGCGGCGGCATGCCCATCGAGCATTGTTTTCTGGTTAAGGACATTTATTTCGGCTGGTGGGATCCGGTTCGGGGCGAGGTGTTGCTCGGCTTGGTGTTGGACGGAGATTACGATTTGCATGAGGCGTGCCGGGATTTTCTCCGGCAACGGGTGGCGGCGTTTGGGTCTGTCGAGGAGGTCCGGACAGAGGTCAGGCGTCGAGGGTTGCCCGGAGTCCAGAACGCCAAACCAGACGTTGCAGGTGACCGGTAGCCTGAGTCGTGGAAACATTGGTTCAAGCCGTTCCGGCCCTGGCGCCTGAACTCGGGCGTCAAGCGGCCCTCCACTCTTCGAGTGTGCGATGCTGAAATCAGCCCTATTCGCCGTGTTCGTCCTCGGCCAGGCAGCCGCCCTGCTCGTCGCTGGCGCCGCCATGCTCTGGTGGTCCCAAGATCTGATGGCCTTGCTCATCCATCTCGTGGGCGAAGAGCGGGCGCTCGGGGCGGAGAACGTCATCCGGGGCGACGACGGGTCCGTCCTGCTGACGAACCCCGGCGGCATGATCCGTTGGATGATGCCGTTCTGGTTCCTGGGCTGCCTCTTGTTTACCTCGGCCTTTACTCTTGTCGGGTTGTGGGTCCGGCGGCGCCGTGGCGGTGCTTTGTAGCGCGGACTTCACTGGTCTGTGGCGGGTCCGCTGAACGCGGACGTTTGGCGGGCGAAGGCGAATTTTCCCCCTTTTGAGGTTTTGGTTTTCATCAGGTTGGTTTTGGTCTTGGCGAGCCGAGCAGCGTGAGCTGCCGGGTGGCTTCCCGTGGTCGAACCGCTTCCCTTTTACTCAGCCGGACTCAAACCCGTGGCTGAAGCGACTTCC
>NZ_JH636457.1:35876-40375 GCF_000255705.1 Zavarzinella formosa DSM 19928 | reverse complement strand
GCGACTTCCCCGCCGGAAGCCACCCGGCAGCTTACGCTGCTCGGCTCGCCAAGACCTAAATCAACCTGATGAAAACCAACCCGAGCGTTTTCAATCACCATCGCCCGGCCTTTTGGGGAAGCCGCGCGAACCGATGCGTATGATGCCGGGGTCAGATTCTGGCGAAGACCCGTTGATTTGGCGGAGATGGTTTTGCATTCGCATTTGCTCATGCTCGAAAACGACGTTGACGAGGCCAAGTGGCGGCTGGTGTGGGATGACACGCAATTCGTTGTCTGCAATGCGGCGGGCGGGATTGAGCTGGAGGCCGACCCTGTTTACTCCCACCGCATCATCGATCTCTATGAGATGTATTTCGAGGACAAGATCAGCCTCGTCGGCCCGTTCGGATCGCTGATGTTTGAGCAGAACATGGAGGCCCTCGCGGATCTGCGCGAGTTCGTGGAAGCCCGGCTTATTTCGGATGGCAAGTATCGCGACCATATCCGGCAGGAGTCCGAAAAATCCATGCGCGCGGGAATGGTGATGGAACTGGTCCTCCTCATCCTGTTTGTCTTGTGTTGCCTGAATGCGTGGTGGCTGAGCGAGCACGTGCTTGGCTGCATGATCTGGGTCATCATTTTGTTCATTCCGGTGATGGCCATCATGTGGGCGTTGAATTTCGGGCATCATGGGCTTCAATGGCTCATGGTCCGGCGCATCGAACGCGAGGCCGGCCGGCGCGGCGTTGGGGCTCCCGTCGTTGACAATCTGGCGGCCACCGAATGCCCGGTGTGGGTCGAGCCGAGGGGCGCGAGCATGAAGCGCCGAATGCAAAGCCGCCCGACATGGTTCGATGATCCGTGAGGTTTTGGTTTTCATCAGGTTTGTCTTGGTCTTGGCGAGCCGAGCAGCGTAAGCTGCCGGGTGGCTTCCGGTGGTTGAACCGCCTCCTCTTCACTCAGCCGGACTCTTACCCATTGCTAAAGCGACTTCCCCGCCGGGAGCCACCCGGCAGCTCACGCTGCTCGGCTCGCCAAGACCAAGACAAACCTTGTGTCTTCGGCCCCCCGGTTTTTCCCCATCAAATGATTGACACCGTCGGCTCTCCCGCGTTACGATGGGCCGCGTTCCGCCGACGACTCGATCTTAAACTGGCGGCCGCCATCCCACCCCCGCAGACTCCGGCCCGGCGGAAAAGATCGGGATGCCGGCCGCGCCACCGGAGAGACTCCATGACTCGCCTCAATGAGAAATTTGCCGAGATTCCCTATCAAAACGGCGTGATTCAAAACAACACGTGGGGCTTCAACGGGAACGGCGACCCGCCCCAAAGCATTTCCGGCCCCCCCGGCGATCCGGCCGGCTGGACTTGGGACTGGCCCGGCGCCGACAACACCAAAGTCGTCGCCTACCCGGAAATCATCTTTGGCAAAAAGCCCTGGAGCCCCCAATCAACCAGTCCGCAATTGCCAAAGATGATCGGCGCCCTCGGCTCCATCGCCGTTGATTACTCGTTAAGCATCTCCGCGACCGGCGCGTATAACGCGGCCTTTGACATCTGGATCACGTCGTCGCCCCAGGCCGACGAAGCCAGCATCCGGACGGAAGTGATGGTTTGGGTGTGCCGCCGGGGCCTGAACCCGGCCGGCGGCTCGTCCCAGTTGTTCGACACCCCTTACGGGCAGATGCGAATTTACGAGGCCACTATGGACGCCTGGAAATACGTGGCCTGCGTGCTGGAAAACGAACTCCTCGCCGCCACGATGGATCTGAAGTTTTTCATCGACTTCCTCGTCGACGCCGGCCGGATCACATCGGGGCAATATCTCGCCAGCGTCGAGTTCGGCAACGAAATCGCCTTTGGCCAAGGCGAAACGGTGGTCAACAATTATTCGATCAACGTGACCTGACCGGCCGGGGAAATTCGACGCGCGGCTTCACGAGAAATCCCAACTCGCTACAGCCGCCGCGTCCGCCGGATTTTCAAACCAGTCAAAATCCCCTTCAAAGTGATCGAAAAACACCTCAAAACACCCTTCCGGCGACCATTTTTGGACAGTCAGATACCCAAAAGTGGTCAAAAACAGCGGGCCAACTGAACACCATTTTTCAAAAACCCCGGCAAATCAAAGGGGTCGCCAAATGATTTTGGGATAATCCGGGCTCTGTTGAGGGCGTTTCCAATGGCCCGATTTGCCCCTCCCCATAGATCCGCGATTTCGCGGATCTATGGGGAGGGCCAACAAAACCCCGGCTTTTACACATCATGGTCCGCATCGCGAGAGAGCGGTTTTGGTCTTGGCGAGCCGAGCAGCGTGAGCTGCCGGGTGGCTCCCGGCGGTTGAACCGCCTCCCTTTCACTCAGCTTGTCTCAAACCCGTGGCTGATGCGCCTTCACTGCCGGAAGCCACCCGGCGGCTCACGCCGCTCGGCTCGCCAAGAGCCGAGTCGCTTCGCTCCAAAGACACATTGCACGCCGACTCTTTGGGCAAGCCAAACTCCGCCAAAAGCCGGGCGGGACACACAAAAGAAAAGACCCATCAACAATCGCCGATGGGTCCGGGAACCATGAATGAACAGTCGGCCGGGGATTCATCAATTGCTCACCCGAAGATTCACCGTGGCTCTTTCGTTGGTTCTTGTCGCAATCCAGACTTTAAAACCTTGCTTTGCGGGCACGGCCACTTCAAGGCTGTGGCTTTCATTTCCCTTGTATTCCGCCAGCGTTCGCTGGTCGTTCGTCAGGTAAACGCGGATGTCGATCAGATTGCCCTTCTCGCTGGCGACAATCTTGACATTTTGCGCGGAACCGGTCGCCGGAAAATCGAATGTTTTTCCTCCATAATCAACATCAAACGCCTCGCTGAAATCGATTTTTTGCTGGCCGCATCCCAACGCCGCCAGGCAAATCAGGGGAATCAAGTGTCGCACAATCAAAGCTCCTGTGATGATTTTCGCCCGCCGTTGATTACTGTCGTTGAAAAGTGTCCGACACTTCAAAGCCTAAAATTTTCGCGTTGATCTGAATGCTTGAGGTCGACAAAATGCTGTAAGTGACGACTTCCTCGTTCTCGCCCCAGAGCATTCCCTTGGTGGTGATTTTCAGGCGATTCCCCGCCATCACCTCATATTTCCCCTGCCGGCTGTTGATCTCGCAACTGCCGTCCGAATAGAAAACCAGTTTCCCCCCTTTGCTTCCCACCCAAGTGCCTTGAATGCGAAAACTGTCGAGGGCGCTTTGGAGCCCGCATCCTTGAAGTCCGATGAGCAAGACAAAAACGCAACCGGCAAGCGCGTGACGCATGATAAAACCTCTGTGATTGGGGACAGGCCGGACGGCAATTCACGCCCGCCCGTTCAAGCTTTCCGATGGAAGGATTTCCCGATGACCGCCTATCATGAGCTTCGTCATTAATTTTCTTTTATTTCATTAATATTATAAAATCACCTATTAAAGAAATCAAGAGGCAAACCCCAGGCATTGATGCGCCTTTTCCTTCCGCTTTGAAAAGACGTTTCAAATGAACGACGCCGAACCTGCCCGGTGGCCATTTGAAGCCAAAGCTGCTCGTTGAAAATGATTGGCCAACCGCCAGCCACACGGCGTCAGTGGCGGGATTGCTTTATTTGGGTGAAACTCTCACCGCTGATACCGTGTGGCTCTTGATGTGATTGGTGATTGGCGGCGTCGGTCAACAGAAACCTATCAACACTGATTCTCTTCGGCATACTTGAAGATGTGATAGCGTTCGTCGTCATCCTCTGCGATCGAAGTCAGCGAATAAGTTCCGGTTGAAACTGGCCGGCCGAGGGAGCGCAAACCTTCCGTCTCCCGGAAAATGCTTCCAAGTTTCCCGCCGCCGGTCTTCGCCAAAAGCCAGGTGACATCATTCCGTTCCGGGCCGCTCGCTGATTGGCCGTCCAAGACGACGTTATTCAGTGGTCCACCACGGAACACAAATTTAACTTGCTTCTTGTTGGTCATGCCTGGTTGCTCCACTCCGGTAAATTCTAATCCCCCATTAGCGTAGCCATTATCCTCGCCTCCTCCATCCGCAAGAGGAGAGCCGATGAGTCGATTGATAACGATGGTGTTGATGCTCTTTGCCGGGCCTGTCTTGGCGCAGAGCGTCACGCTTCCGGCGGAGGTGAAGACGCAGCCGGGGCGGCTGGCGTCCGTGCGGATTGCCTTCGACGGGGACGATCTTAAGTGGGATGTTCCGGCCGAGCTGGATTGCTACCGCGAGTATTCGCCGGACCCGAAGGATGTGCGGTTGCGGGTGCAGGGGTGGACGAAGGGGTCATTTCGATTGGTCGCCGTCGCCGCCAAGGGGGGGAGGCTCTCCGAGTTCGCGGCCTGCGTCGTGACCGTCGGCGACCCGGCGCCGCCGGTTCCCCCGGTTCCGCCCGTGCCCCCCGTGCCGCCGATTCCCCCGGATGACCCGGTGGCGGGGCGGTTGAAGACCGCCTTCGACGCGGACAAAACCAATGCCGACGCCGTGAAGCGCGACCAGTGC
>NZ_JH636457.1:34287-35666 GCF_000255705.1 Zavarzinella formosa DSM 19928 | reverse complement strand
AAACTTGTGAAATTGTTCAAGCTGTTAGCTCTTATTCTCAACCTCTTGTGAGCCACTAAACATCATGACCGACCCGACTGTTAATAACAATCCGCCATCGGCCGATCCGGCCCCGCCGCCGGTTCCCGCGCCGACGCCAACACCGGCGCCCGGCCCGCTGAACTGGCGCCGGTTTGTGCCGACCAACTGGCAGTCCATTGTCGCCACACTGGCGGTCATCGCCGCCACGTCGTTGTTGAACCGCCTCGGGTTCACGCCGACGCCGCTGCCGGTTCCGGACCCGCCGTTCCCGATTTATCAGGGGACGTTCGGCTGGGTCGAGCCGCGCGAGGACGACCGCCTTGCCGCCCTCGAATCCCCGCAGGTTTACCGGTGGGAAGACACCGACGCCGCCCAGGCCGACCCGCTCGGCGACAAGGACGGCAACGCCTTTTTGTGGAAATTCTCGGCCGCTGTGCGCGGCGCCCCGGTGCCGACACTGAATCAGGGATCGGTCGGCAGTTGCGTCGGCCACGGCTGGGCGACGGGGGTGAATTATCTCGTCGTGATCCAGGCCGCGCTGAAGACCGGGCCGCCCATCGACGCGACGGTGACCATCGCCCCGGAGGTCATCTACGGCGGCAGCCGGGTGAATGTCAACGGCGGTCGCGCCCCGTTGTTTGGCGACGGCAGCAACGGCAGTTGGGCCGCCAAATTTTGCACCGAATACGGCACGGCCGCGCGAGGCAAATACGGTCCTTATGACATCACTGTCTATAGCGAATCCAATTGCCGGTCGCTGGGTAATAACGGCATTCAAAACGAGTTATTAACGGAATGCAAAAAGAACGTGGTGGGGAGCGCCGCGCTGGTGACAAGCGCCGCCGACGCGAAGAAGGCGCTGATGCAGGGCTACCCGATCCCGGTGTGCAGCAACACCGGTTTCGCCGGCCAGTCGAGCCGCGATGCCGACGGCTTTTTGCGGGCCGCCGGCGTGTGGCCGCATTGCATGTGCATCATCGGCTACCGGCAGGACAAGGATGCGTTTTACATCATGAATTCCTGGGGCGAAAGCTGGGTGTCCGGCCCGTTGGGAATCGGCGACCCGCCCGCCGGGGGTTTCTGGGTCAAATCAACAACGGTTGATGCGATGTTGAAACAGGGCGACAGTTATGCGATCTCGACCCTGAAGGGCTTCCCCCGCCGCAAGCTCCAGCCGGACGACTGGCTCGTCGCGGCCCCGTCCCCGTCCAAAGTGGTCATCGCTCCGCGCCGTGCGGACGGCCCGTTCGCCCCGCGTCTCGAATTCGGAGGGCCGCTTTATGCGATGGCCCCGTAACCTCGCCGCCCTGTCGCTTGTCGTCTCCCTCGCCATCCCCGCCCCGGCCGAAACGCCGACG
>NZ_JH636457.1:20566-34277 GCF_000255705.1 Zavarzinella formosa DSM 19928 | reverse complement strand
TCGCCATCGCCGGCGCCCAGCGCGAGCGAGAACGCGCGAAGGCGCTCGCCGCCCGAGGCATGTGTTTTGAAAGCCACGCGGAGGCCGCCCTCGCCGCCGCCCAAACCAACCGCCCCCTGATCGTCTGGGTCGGAGTCCGCTGCGAAGAAAGCCCCGCCCTGCGCTCCCGCCTCCCCGACGCCATCCACTGCCACTTAAAGGAGTGGAACGGCGACAAAACCCCCAGAGTCGTCTTTCCGGGATTGGACGGAACCAGTTACAGTTTTGAAAAGCAACAGTTGGGGGAAGACGCCGCGCAGGTGATCCGGATGAAGACGGGGTTGAAGTGATTGGGTTTTGAATGCTGGTCTTGGCGAGCCGAGCAGCGTGAGCTGCCGGGTGGCTCCCGGCGGGGAAGTTGTCCGAGCCACAGGTTTGAGTCCGGCTGAGTGAAGGGGAGGCGATTTAACTGCCGGGAGCCACCCGGCTCCTCACGGAGCTCGGCTCGCCAATACCAAGAACATCTTGAAAACCAAGAATCGCCACTTCAAAAGGCGTCAGCGGCAGGGGCGGGGGGCTTCCCGTTCAATAATCGTTGCCCCAAACCGAACAGCTTTGAAACAACGATTCCCGGCTCGCTCGGGCGGGGCGTCATTTCATCTCTCCCGTTGACGCAGAGGATCGCCAAATGACGGAAGCCAAAGAAGATGAAGGCGGGGTTTACAATCTGGCCCCGGAACCGCCGATGGCCGTCTCCACGGCGGCGGCCTGCGCAACCACCCTGACGGCCGAGAAACGCGGGGCGGTCAAAAGCTACCTCACCAACCTCGGGCCCGCTCTGCGGGAAAAATACGGGCGAAAACGGCATTACTCGCCCGCCCAGGTGCGGGAGACGGTTCTGGAGCGCGCCCTGCATGTTGATTACATATGTTGGGCGCTTGTCCTGCACTGTTCGCCCCCGGATTTTGAGAGCATCCACGCGGCCGCCGGGGAACTGTGCGATCTTGCCGCGATGCGGGCGGCCATCGGAGTGGCGTTCTTCGACGGGAACACCGCCTTCGCCACCCCGGCGGTCGTGGATGTGATCGTCTCCGGCGCCGCCGAAGCCGCAGCCTCCGGGGGCATCGGCATGACCGGCTGGCTGGGCGAAGTCGACTGGCCGGCCCTGCTCGACTGGGCGTGAAGAACGCCGAATCAAACCATCATTGCATGAGGGTCAACGGATGCTGGCCATTTCTCACGTTCGCTCGCCGACGAATGGTTTTCGCCCCAAGGGGGCGCTCGAAAATAGCCAAGGGCGGTTTCCGCCCTTGGTAAATGGACGATTCCCAATGGTTTCCGCCCCAAGGGGGCGGCACAACAGGCAAGCGCCGCCCCCTTGGGGCGGAAACCATTTCATCGATGATGCTTCCAGGGGCGGCGACCGCCCCTGGCTATTCCCGGGCGCCCCCTTGGGGCGAAAACCATCACCCCGCCCGGATCGGCGTTGAGTTAAACGGCGACAGTGATTATGGTCGCCGCGCCGGCGGGGGGAGCCGGGGTCAGGGAGGGCCGTGTGATGAGGCAGTTCTGTCGGTGGGCGGGGTTCTGGATAATCTGCGTGATGGGCTGCGCGCATTCGCAGAAAATTCCCTCCTCCGTCGGCCCGCCGGAACGGCTGACAACCTGGCCGGACGACTGGTCTCCGTATGTCAACCGGCTCGTCACGGTCGAGGGCTATATCGAAAGCCTCAAAATGGGGCCGATGCTGTTTGCCAACGACGGGCGAAGCAGCGGCGGCAGCATCTGGATCGACGGCGCCTTGCCCGAACACGCCCACCGGAAATCCGGCCGGCCCAAGCGAGTCCGGGCGACGGGCATGGTCATCACGCGGGACGACATGCCGGTGTTCCTCGTCGGATCAAAGGAAGCGAAGAACAATCCGGACAGCGTGGAAGTGGAGACGGAAGAGGAACTTCAGAAACTCAAGTGGCGGTTTCTTCTGAAAGACCCGGTGTGGGTGGTTTCGGAATAAAAAGCCGTCGATCAACTCCTTCTTTGTGAAGCCGCGACGCGGAGTCTTCGCAGCGGAGCGCGGGCTTTCTGTGCACAATCGCCGACAGGACTGGCAATCACTGACACAGCGAGTCCGCGCTCCGCTGCGAAGACTCCGCGTCGCGGCTTCACGATGTCGATTGTGCGCCGGAAGTCTTCACGATTTATCGTGCAAAAACGCCAAAATCTCATCCAGCAAAACCGCCTGATACGCAAGGCGGTCGAATCCGGCCGGGTCTTGGGAGGGCGGGAAATCGGGGCGGGTCATGGCGGGCGGGAAGGGGCTTTGAAAAGAGTGGTGGCCGGCGTTGGGGACGGTTTGGTGATCGACGCGGCCGGGGTTGCGGACGCCTCGCGGAATCAAGTCGGCATGGAGATGGGAGGCTCGCTCGTCCTTCTCGGCCGTGCGGAGCATGATGGGAAGGTCGATGTCGGCCAGCGCGTCGTCACGCCAGAACCAGCCGCAGGCCGGGGCGAGAAGGATGAGCGCGCAAACGCGGGGATCTGGCGAAACGGCGACCGGCCGGGGCTTTCCATCTTCCGTTTCGCGCGCCCCGGCGTATGGCTTGCCTCCCGCGACGGCGAGGGCCGTGTAACCCCCCATTGAGTGGCCGATCAGCGCGACCCGGCCGGGCAACAGTCGGGGGCCGATCACCGGATCGGCAAACGCGGCATCCATCGTCAGGCAGATATGCCGGGGCCGGTTTTCCAGGTTCGCGGCCTTGCCCGAGAGACTTCCATCGCCCCGCCAGTCGCCCGGATGCTCGGGCAGCGCGACCACATAACCCGACCGGGCCAGTCCCGCCGCCAAGTCGCGGTACGTGAGCGACGAACCGCCCCCGCCGTGCGAAATCACCACCAGCGGCAGCCGATCCCCCTCGACCGGCGCATCCGTCGCCACATCGAGTTCATACGGCCCAAACCGCTCGGTCCTCGCGTCGGCCCGCGTGGAATGAAGCAATCGCAACGGGATCTTGACGCCCTGAACCGGGTCGTTTAAATCCACATTTCGGCAGCCGACATTCAAGCTCACGCCAGTCTCGCAAATCAGGAAATTGTGGCCGGTCGGCCGTCTTGGTGGGAAAATACAACCCGCTTGCTTGAGGGACAAGGATTGTCTTGCTCTCGGCTCGCCAAGACAAACCTTTGAAACTTCAAAAAAGGCGCAAATTCAAAAGCCGAAAGCAATCCCGACGGTGTTCAACACCGGCATTTGGTGTCGCCTTTTGCTTTTTGCGATTAAATTGCCATAACTCGTTTCAATTTAATGCTTTCGGATTCGATTGATGCAAAATTAGCCTTACACATTGGACACACTAAAAAGAAAAGGGGACCGAAAAAAGGGAGGCCCGGCCCTGACGGACCGGTCTGGGTTAACCGGTCTTTCAGACCGGGGCCATCGGCGGGTATGTGTTTTTCGCCCCCCAAAACATCCGGATTAGCGATTAATCCCATCGAAACGCCCGGTCTGAAAGACCGCCTAACCCAGACCGGTCCGTCAGGGGCGGGCGATCCCATCGGCCGGGCGCCTCCACCGGGCCGGGCGATCAAAAGAGAGGCCAGACGATGAGCGAGGCGGACGACGAGACGATTCATTGTGACCGCCACGGGCCGGCGAAGATGGCGTTTGTCTGCCAGCATCTTGTCGGCGGGTCCGGGCTTGGTTTCTGGTGCACCGACAACGGGCCATACCCGGATGCCTGGTGCGGCGACTGCGACGACCTGATGATGCAAACCGGCGAATGGACCGAGGAGGCCGAGAAGATCGCCGGCATCCGGGTGATCTGTCACCACTGCTATGTCAACATCCGCCGCCGCAACCGCGTCCGGCGAGAGAAGCCCTCCCCATGAGTTTGGGGATGAACAAAAACCATCAAGCCGCCACGCCAACGATCCGCCCCAAGGCTTGATTCAAGGAACAACCACTCCCGTGGATCCGCGATGTTGCGGATCTATCCCAACCCGACGAAACCCCGGCCTTTTCGCAATCATGGCCCGACTCGCGCAAGGGTGATCTTGGTCTTGGCGAGCCATCCGGCTCGTCTTGGTCTTGGCGAGCCATCCGGCTCGTCTTGGTCTTGGCGAGCCGAGCAGCGTAAGCTGCCGGGTGACTCCCGGCGGAGAAGCCGCTTGAGCCACGGGCGAGAGTCAGGCTGAGTGAAGGGGAGGCGGTTCGACCACAGCAAGCCACCCGGCAGCTTACGCTGCTCGGCTCGCCAAGACCAAGACGATGTTGTTGCAACGCCTTGGAATCACCTTTATAATCGCACAAGTGAATGGATGTTTTGGAAGGCGGTTGCCCCTCATGACTGAAGAAGAGATTTTTCAGAAGCTCGCAAACCCGAGGCGAGATGAAGACGGCCGATTGTACGTCAGTCTGCGTCGCGCATACTTGCCCAAGCCAACACTAACTGTGGCATTCGCAAGAGCGTTGGCCGAACAGTGCCCCCAACTCCAATCTCTCAACCTTGACGGCGCGCAGTTGACGGACGCAGGGGTGACGGTGCTGGCCCAACACTGCCCCCAACTCGAATACCTCCACCTCGCCCATACGGCGGTAACGGACGAGGGAGTGTCAGAGGTGGCCAAGCATTGCCCTCTGCTCCAATCCCTCAATCTCTCCGACACATCAGTGACAGACGCAGGGATAACAGCGGTGGGCGAGAACTGCCCTGAACTCCGATTCCTCTGCCTCAGCAACACTCGGGTGACGGACGCGGGGGCGGCAGATTTCAAACGTCGCCGCCCGTCCGTCCGCCTTAATCATTCCCACAGAAGGCACCGATCCGTCGATCTTGTGGGTTCCGGCAAAAGTCTCTCCATTCAAATCGAATCCCCCGGCGACGCCAGCGACGAAGATATCTTGGCGATCATCAAAAGACTGGTGTGGGAGGCGGACGGTTTGCATCGGGCGCTCGGCGGGCATGGGTTGCAAATCGAGAGTTTGGAAATCCACGAAGAAGTGTTTGAGCCGGCGGGGGTGGAGTAATGAGCGCTCCCAAAAAACTCCGCGTGACGGTTCGGTTGACTCAACGATCAATCGAAGATTGCCCGGAACTGTTGGAGCAAGTCCGCAAGGCTTTGCGTCAAAAGGGCATTACGCTTGTGGTGCTTTCCGCTGCAACGGAAGACAACTGTCGTGTTCCGAACGAGCAACTTGAAACGGAGGCGATGAAACTGGCGGCCGCCGTGCTAGACCGCGAGGCGAGGAAGGCCCGCGAAGTTGCGGTCACTCCTCCGGAGGCCGACGCAGAAGCCAAACCAGAGCCCAAGCCGGAAGACAAACAAGCGGATGCCGAGACTCGGATCAAACGTCTGCGGAAATGGATGGGAAAGCTGGCGGCCACGGGTTGGAAAGTGGTCGTCGATGCCTTCTTCGACAAGGTTCTCCCGCCGGGGCGCGGGGCCTGATTGCTTCGCCCGCGTTGTTCGCCCTGATGGGCCGAGCGAACAACGGGTCCAACGTTACAACAACGTTATTTTTCGGCCCGGAAAAGATTCTGAAGCAAGCCTGAAAGTCATTGCTCATCAGGGGCATTGTTGTTAGCATCCACCGGATCAATCTCGCCCGCCTGATCAATCTCGCCCCCTCCCGACGCTCGCCTCGCGATCATTTGAGATATCCAATGTCCCATTTTTCCTGGCAGGAACGGCCGGGCCTTGTTCTGTCGTCCGCCCGCCGTGATCGTCGACGCCGTCCGTTGTCGCTGGAGGGGCTGGAGTCCCGGATCACGCCCTCCGACAGCAGCATTGACTTTCCCTGCATTATCACGCCGTATCCGCCCGCGACGGTAAAGGACAATCAGGCGTTCAGCCTGTATGTGCAGGCCCAGCACTCGCCGTTCCATAAAGATGTCGATGTCTCGAAGGACTACACCGGGACGATGATCGTGACGACGGAGGCGGTGACGGCCGCGAATCTGGCCACCGTCCATATTTATGCCCAACACACCTTCAGCGGGGGGGGAACGTATGCCTTTGCCTTGAAGCTGCCGGGGAACGGCAGCACCGGCTTGTTTGTCACCGACACCACCACCTTCAACAGCGACGGGACCGGCATCTATGTCACCCCGGCCATGAAACTGGGGGCCGACGCTGTTTCCAACTCGGAAGTCGATCTCGCCTGGAGCGCCATCAAAGGCGCCACCAGCTACCAGATTTTTGAAAACGGCGGGCAGATCGCGACCGTGGGGAGTTCAAGCCTCACCGGCCTGACCCCGAACGCCGCCCCGCCCACCTCCTACCACGTGACGGGCCTGACCAAGGACACCGCCTACGACTTTGAGGTGAAGGCGACCGCCGCCGACGGCACCCACACCAGCAACGACGCGGAGGCCACCACGCTCCCGGACCCGCCGGTGCTGACGGTGACCCCGGAGCTCAGCAATTACTTTCCCGAATTTTCGTGGACCGACATGAGCGCGGCGGCCCCGGATGTCAAATACCGGCTCACGCTGACGAATGCCGCCACCAACAAGATCGCCTACGACAAGCATGATTTTCCCAAATCCATCACCAAGTATACCTTCCCCGATTTGGCGCCGGGGGCCTACACGGCCGTGGTGACCGCCACCATCGGCGGAGACGATCTCCGCAGCAAGCCCGTCAATGTGCAAATCGGCATTCAAGCCAGCCTCGTCAACGGCGCCCTGACCATTGAGGGAACTTTTGCGGCCGACAAGATTTTCGTCGGCCAGAGCAACGGCCAGATCTCCGTCAAGGGACAGGTGACCGACCAGACGGCCCCCCAGGATGTGCTGATTCTGGCCCAGGTTCTCGGCGACCCGGAGTTCGTGTTCAACCTGGGCGCCGACAAGGTGACCAGCATCGTTGTCACCGGGAGGGACGGCGACGATCAAATCCTGCTCAATCAGGGAGACGAACCCATCCAGGCCGCGGCGAGCATCGACGGGGGACTCGGAACCGATTTCGTCGCCGGGGTTCGCGGAACAGGAGGGCCGGGCACCCTGACCAATTGCGAGTTTGACGCCAACAATCCGGCGCCCAACGGAACCCGGCTGGAGGATATTTTCCAGGCGGGGCTTGGCAATTGCGGCCTGTTGTCCTCGCTGGGCGAGGTGGCGAAGCGCGGCATCGTCGATTTGAAAGACCGCATCCATTACACGGGCAACGACGGCGACATCGACCACGCCTTTTCCTTCACCGTGGATCTTTACAAAGAGGGCGGCCAGACGACTCCCGTGCCGGTCATTTTCAACGGACTTGTCAATAATCACGACCCCCAACCCTATCTTGATTACGGGTCGGCCCACCCGGTGGTCCCGGCCCCCAACCCCCCCTTTCAGTTCTGGACCGTCCTGTATCGCCGGGCCTATCTCAAAATGACCGGCCTGATTGACGACGGCGTTTTCCCCATGGATGCGCTCAGGGCGTTGACGGGACGGGAAAGCGTTGACGAGGATTTTTCAACGATTTTTTCCAACACCTCGGTGTTCGACAGCATCGAGTCCGAGATTAACATGGGCGGCAATGTTGTCGCCGTGACCTATCCGGACAAGGATGGCGCGCCGGTAAGCATGAAGCTGATCTCGCTGCACGCCTACACGGTGGTCAGTGTCTCGCGGGACACGTCGGGAAACCCCGATTCGATCCTCTTGCGCAATCCGTGGGGCACTGACGTTGGCAGCGTGGCGAACAAAGTGTCTTCCGGGGCCGATCCTTACGACGGGCTCGTGACGGTGGCTTGGGTCGATTTTCAGAAGTACATCAATTATGTCACTTTGAACGGCCCCGCGCAATCGGCGGCGTTCACGACGCCCAAGATCGCCACCCTCTCGGCCGGGGCGCCGGACTCGTTCGACGTCGAGACCAGCGGCAACCCCGCCCCGACCTTCAGCCTGGACGCCAAGGACAAGCTTCCCGAAGGCGTCACTTTCAACACGGCCACCGGCGCCCTGAGCGGCACTGCGGCGCCGTCGGCCGTCGGCGTCTACACCCTGCACATCACCGCCAACAACACCATCGGCAAGGCGACCACCCAAACCCTGACGCTGTCGGTCTCGCCGTTCACCGTGAACCAGTCACCGCCGACGCCGACGGAAGGGGACCGGCCGGTCAACGTGCTGGTCGGCACGTTCACCGACGCCAACCCGGCCGCCGTCGTGAGCCAATACACGGCCACCGTGAAATGGGGCGATGGCCAGACCTCCAACACGGCCGCCAAGAGCGTGAGCATCGTGGCCGACCCGAACCACGCCGGTGTCTACGACATCATGGCCACCAAGCCGGGCGCCTATTCCAAAGCGGGCCAAAACCTGCCGTTTAGCGTCACGGTTTCCGCTCCGCATGTCCCCTCGGACACCGAAAACGCGGCCGTCGCCGTGACTGACCCGCCGCTGACGCTGACGCCGACAGTCCCCGCGATCACGGTCGGCCAGGCCGTGACGAAGGCGCTGGTCGGCACGTTCACGGACGCCTTCGCGGGTAGCCACGCGACCGACTACACGGCCAACGTGTTCTGGGGCGACGGCCAAAGTTCCAGCAGCGCCGCCAAGAACGTCACCATCGCGGCCGATCCCAAGCAAAAGGGCGTTTTCGACATCTTCGCCACCAAGCCGAACCCCTACTCCGCCCAGCCGGGAGGAGTCAACCTGACGGTGACGGTGATGGACAAAGGAGGCGCGGCCGACAGCGTCACCAGCCCGGCCACCGTGACCACGCCGGCCCCCGGCGCCAAGCCGCTGGTGTTGACCGCGACGCCGAACTTCGCCGCGATCACCAACGCCCGAAACGGGGCGAACGGCTTCAGCATCACAGTGACTTACGACCAGCCGATGAACCCGGCCGTCAAGCCGGTCATCACCTTCAGCCCCAGCACGGCCAAGACATTGAAACTGGCCTCGGGAAGCTGGGATGGCGCCGGCAAAGTGTACACGGCCGTTTACAATGTGACGGTGGCCGACGTGACCTTGAACGCCGTTCAGGCCACCATCAGCGGGGCCAAGAGCGCCGCCAATGTCGCGCAGACATCCTTCGTCCGCGCCGGTCTGTTCTCGATCAACACGACGACGAACGCCGTCGGGCCGACGGTGGTCTCGGCGACGCCGGTCATCGGCACGATCACCAACGCCCAAGGGGGCGCCAACGGCTTTGGCATCACAGTGACCTACGATCAAGTGATGAACAGAACCGTCAAGCCGGTCATCACCTTCAGCCGCGACCTCGGCGCCACGCTGGCCCCGGCCTCAGGCAGTTGGGATGTCACGGGCAAGATTTACACAGCCCGCTACAACGTGGCCCTCGCCAATGTGACCGACAACGCCGTTCAGGTGACGATCGGCGGCGCCCTGAACGCCGCCGGTGTTTTGCAACCTTCCTTCACGCGAAGCGGCCTCTTCGCCATCGGCACGACGGCGGGGGCTGTCACGACTCCGACCGCGCCCAACGTCGTTTCGGCGATGCCGAGCATCGGCACGATCACCAACGCCCAAGGGGGCGCCAACCGTTTCAACATCGCCGTGACTTACAACCAAGTGATGGACACCGCCTTCACGCCAAGCATCACCTTCAGCCCCAATGTGTCATCGACGCTGACGTTCGCTTCGGGAAGTTGGAACGCCGGGCACACCGTTTACACGGCCGTTTATAACGTGGCCCTGGCAACGGTGACCGACAATGCCGTTCAAGTCACCGTCAGCGGCGGGAAGAGCGCATCCGATGTGTCTCAGACCGCCTTTTCCCAAAATGGTGTCTTCTCCATCAACACAACCGTCGTTTCCGGCGGGCCAAACATCTCGGTGACCGAGAACAACTCCAGCGCCAATGTCACCGCCGGATATTTCGGCGAGTCCTTTGTGCCGACGGCTTCCGGGCCAATGACTCAGCTGAATATTCTGAACATCACCGGCCTGGATGACGCCCAAGTTCAAAGTGTCAGTTCGGTGAACGCCACCATCAAGATTTTCCAAGGCGGAATCAACACCACCGACCCGCATTCGGCCGACTACGACACCCCGGCGGGATCGCTGCTGTACTCGCAAAATTTCACCTTCAGCGTCGGCAACAACAGCATCATGCTCGCCACCCCGCCCTCGCTGACGGCCGGCCAGACCTATTTGTGGGAGGTGACCTCCGACAATCTGTCCGCAATTTTGGTGAACTTTGCCACCAACAACCCCTATCCCGCCGGGGACACGATGGCCGGGCCGTTGTTTGGTTACGATCTGGATTTCCAAGTCTATGTGTGACCGGTCTTGACAATTTCGACGGGCCGAACGAACCGCGGGAAGTCCCCCGGTTCGGCTGGCATCTCAACATGACAACATCGTTATTTTTCGGCCGGAAAAGATTCTGAAGCAAGTCTTAAAGTCATTGCTCATCAAGGGCATTGTTGTTAGCATCCACGGAAGAAATCTCGCCCCCTCCCGCCGCTCGCCCCGCCAAGATTTGAGATTCCCCGATGTCCCATTTTTCCTGGCGGGAACAGCCGGGCCTTGTTCTGTCGTCCGCCCGCCGCAACCGGCGACGCAGTCCCCTGTCGCTGGAGGGGCTGGAGTCCCGGATCACGCCCTCCGACACCGCCGCCGACTTCCCCTGCATCATCACCCCGTATCCAGTCACGACTGTCAAAGAGAATCAGGTGTTCAGCATCTACGTGCAGCCTCAGCACGCGCCGTTCCGAAGAGATGTCGATGTCTCGAAGGACTACACCGGGACGATGATCGTGACGACGGTGCCGGTGACGGCCGCGAACCTGGCCACCGTCCATGTCTACGCCCAACACGCCTTCAGCGGAGGGGGAACATTTGCCTTTGCCTTGAGGCTGCCGGGGAACGGCAACACGGCCGTGTATGTCACCGACACCACCACCTTCAACAGCGATGATCGCGGCATCTATGTCACCCCGGCCATGAAACTGGAGGCCGACGCCGTTTCCAATTCGCAAGTCGATCTCTCCTGGACCGCCGTCAGAGGCGCCACGAGCTACCAGATTTACGAAAACGGGGGGCAGATCGCGACCGTGGGCAGCTCAAGCCTCCTCGGCCTGACCCCGAACGCCGGGCCGCCCGCCACCTCTTACAACGTGACGGGCCTGACCAAGGACACCGCCTATGACTTTGAGGTGAAGGCGACCGCCGCCGACGGCACGCACACCAGCAACGACGACACGGTCACCACCCTCCCCGACGCGCCGGTGCTGACAGTGGCGCCGGGGACCGACGGCGCTTACGGTCATCCGGATATTTCCTGGACCGACCTGAAAGCCGCGTTTCCAGGCACTCACTATGAACTGGCTTTTTCGAACCTCAGTTTGCCGCAGATCCCCCCAGCCATCATCTACAGAGGCATCCAAAACACCACGCATGTGGGCACCCAGCTTCCGCAGGGGTTCTACAGCGTGAAGGTGACCGCCATCCTCGGGGCCGCGGCGACGGCGCCCAGGGTGACGAGCAAGCCGGTTGAATTCCAAACCGGCATTCAGGCCAGTTTCCAGGCGGGCGTCCTGACCATCACCGGGACAACCGCGGCCGACCAGATTTTCGTCGGGCAAAGCAACGGCGAAATTTCCATTCAGGGACAGACGCCCGGCTTCGGAGCCGCCCCGGCCGTGGTGGAAATTCTCGACCATCTTCCCGTGGACGGCGATGTCTACCTGTCCGAACTTAGCGCGGACTTGGTGACCCGGATCAATGTCAGCGGCGGCACGGGCGACGATAAAATCCTGTTCAACCAAGGCAACGAGCCAATCAACAGCCTCGTGGCGATCGATGGCGGCGCCGGCAACGACTTCGTCGCCCCCTCGCGCGGCCCGGCCGCCAACACCACCATCGCCTCCGGGGAGTTTGGCGCCGCCAACTGGGCGCCGCACGAGGTCTTTGACGGCCCCGGCCCCGGCCTCCGCACAAACACCCCCATTGAGGATATTTTTCAGGGAGGGGCGGGAAATTGTTATGTTTTGGCTCCCTTGGGCGAGGTGGCTTATCGCGGAGCCGATTTGAAGGACGGCATCACTTATTTGGGAAATGATGGAATACTCGCCGATGCCTTTTCCTACACCGTGGCTCTTTTCAACAAAGCCCGCCAAAAAGTCAATGTGCGTGTTGATTTCAACGGAACCGTCCCGACGACAGACCCCCAGCCCTACTATCAATATCCGACCGCAGCCTCCCCGATTCCGGGGCCGTTGCAATTCTGGACCATCTTGTACAGCCGCGCTTACGCCAAGCTGCTTGGCAGCCAGATTGGACAGAGCAATTTTGGGAACATGACGGCCACGCTGACGGCCTTGACGGGCGTGGCCGCCGACATGCGATTCCTCGTGTCGAACCCGTCCGGCGTGCCTAACGCCTTCAACGAACTGTTGTTTAAATTCATGGAGGATGAGTTAAACATCGGCGGAAATGTGACGGCCGGAACCCCCGAATCCCAGCCTCCGCCTTCCAACAAGCCGCAACCGCCGGAAGACGTCAAACTGATATTGGGTCATGGTTACTCGGTGATCAGCCTCACTCGCGATCCGACGACGCATCAGCCGGCGACGGTCGTCCTGCGCAATCCCTGGGGTGTTGACGTGGGCGCCTTTCCCGGCAAGGTTCCCTCCGGAGACCCGACGGACGGCCTCGTGACGGTGACCTGGCAGGAATTTCAAACGTACGTTCTTTTTATCTCCTTCAGCGGCCCCGACGCCGGGCCGAAGATCACCACGCCCAAGGTGGCCACGCTCTCGGCGGGCGGGCCGGATTCGTTCACCATCGGGACCACCGGTTATCCCGCCCCGACGTTCACCTTGGGCGCCAAGGACAAGCTTCCCGACGGCGTCACGTTCAACACGGCCACCGGCGCCCTGGAGGGCAACCCGGCGCCTTCGGCCGTCGGCACGTATACCCTGCACATCACCGCCAGCAACGACTTCGGCAGCACGAACGCCCAAACCCTGACGCTGACGGTCACCCCGTTCTCGCTCACCCTGTCCCCGCCGGCGCCGACGGAAGGGGACCGCCCGGTCAACGTGCTGGTCGGCACGTTCACCGACGCCAACCCGGCCGCCGTGGCGAGCCAATACACGGCCACCGTGAAATGGGGCGACGGACAGACCTCCAATACCGCCGGGAAGACCGTGACCATCGTGGCCGACCCGAACCATGCCGGTGTCTTTGACATCATGGCCACCAAGCCGGGCCTCTATTCCAAGGCGGGCCAAAACCTGCCGTTCAGCGTGACCGTTTCCGCTCCGCATGTCCCCTCGGACACCGAAACGGCGAACATCAACGTGATTGACCCGCCGCTGACGCTGACGCCGGTGGTCCCCGCGTTCACGGTGGACAAGGCCGTGACGAAAGTTCTGGTCGGCACGTTTACGGATGCCTTCGCGGGCAGCCACGCGACCGATTACACCGCCAACGTGTTCTGGGGCGACGGCCAGAGTTCGAGCAGCGCCGCGCGGAACATCACCGTCGCGGCCGACCCCAAACAGAAGGGCGTTTTCGACATCTTCGCCACCAAGCCGAACCCCTACTCGGCCCAGTCGGGCGGGATGATCTTGACGGTGACGGTGATGGACAAGGGAGGCGCGGCCGACAGCGTCACCAGCCCGGTCACCGTGACCACACCGGCGCCCGCCGCCAAGCCGCTGGTGTTGACCGCGACAACGAACTTCGCCGCGATCACCAACGCCCAAGGGGGCGCCAACGGTTTCAGCATCACGGTGACCTACGACCAGCCGATGAACCCGGCCGTG
>NZ_JH636457.1:1576-20556 GCF_000255705.1 Zavarzinella formosa DSM 19928 | reverse complement strand
TCGGGAAGCTGGGATGGCGCCGGCAAAGTGTACACGGCCGTTTACAACGTGACGGTCACCGACGTGACCTTGAACGCCGTTCAGGCCACCATCAGCGGGGCCAAGAGCGCCGCCAATGTCCTGCAAACCTCGTTCATCCGCGCCGGTCTGTTCTCCATCAACACGACGACGGCCGCCGTGGCGCCGACGGTCGTCTCGGCGACGCCGAGCATCGGCACGATCATCAACGCCCAAGGGGGCGTCGGCGGCTTCAACATCGCGGTGGCCTACGACCAGGTGATGAACACGACCGTCGCGCCGGTCATCACCTTCAGCCGGGTGATCGGCGCCACGCTGACCCCGGCCTCCGGGAGTTGGGATGTCACGGGCAAGATTTACACGGCCGTCTACAACGTGGGCCTCGCCAACGTGACGGACAATGCCGTTCAAGTCACCATCAGCGGCGCCCTGAACGCCGCCGACGTGTCGCAGACATCCTTCACGCGAAGCGGCCTCTTCGCCATCGGCACGACGGCGGCGACGGTTCCGACTCCGACGGCCCCGAGCGTCGTCTCGGCAACGCCAAGCGCCGCCACGATCACCAACGCCCAAGGGGGCGCGAGCGGTTTCAGCATCGCGGTGGCTTACAACCAGACGATGGACACGGCCTTCACGCCGTCAATCACGTTCAGCCCCGGTGTGTCATCGACGCTGACGTTCGCCTCGGGAAGCTGGAACGCCGGGCACACGACCTACACGGCCGTTTACAACGTCGCCGTGGCGACGGTGGCGGACAACGCCGTTCAAGTCACCGTCAGCGGCGGGAAGAACATCGCCGGCCTGCCGCAGACCTCATTTGTTCAGAACGGCGTCTTCGCCATCAACACCACGGTCGTCTCGGCGACGCCGACCGTGGTCTCGGTGACATCCAGCGTGGCGACCATCACCAGCGCCCAGGCAGGCAGCGCCCAGACGGGGGGCGCCACCTTCTCGATCACGGTGGCTTACGACCAGCCGATGGATTCCAACTCCACGCCGCTGATCTCGTTCAGCCCGGACGTTTCCTCAACCCTGTCTCCGGCCTTTGGAAGCTGGAACTTCAATGGCACAACTTACACGACCGTCTACAACGTGGCCGACACTGTTGTCAGCGTCGGCGGAGTTCAAGCCACCGTCAGCGGCGCCAAAGGCCCTTCCGGCAACTTGCAGACGCCCTTCACCCAAAACAACCTGTTCGCAATCAACATGACGCCCGCGGCGCCTCCGAGCGTCAACGAGGCGGAACCGGACATCGCCGTCATCACCAACAGCCAGGCGGGCGCGAACGGTTTCTACATCCGGGCGATCTACAACCGGGTGATGGACGCGGCCGTCAAGCCGGCCATCACCTTCAGCCCCGATGTCAGCGGCGTCCTGACGTTTGCCGCGGGAAGCTGGGACGCCGGACACACGGTCTACACGGCCTACTACAACGTGACGCTTGCCACGGTGACGGACAACGCCGTGCAAGCCACCATCAGCGGCGCCAAGAGCGCGGGCGGGGTCTTGCAAACTCCCTTCGTCCAAAACAGCATGTTCGGCATCAGCACGACGGGGCCATCCCCGAACATCTCGGTGACCCAAAACAATGGCATCTCGCCCATTAACCCCTTCTATTTTGGCGAATCTTTTGTGCCGACCGTTTCCGGCCCGATGACCCAGTTGAATGTGCCTGGCATCAGCCAGTTGACTGTCCTAAGCAGCACGGTCAGTTCGACGAACGTCACTGTCAAGATTTTCCAAGGGGGAATTGACGGTCAGACGGGTTCGGACACTTACGGCCTGCCGACGGGGGCGCTGCTTTATTCCCAAAATGCCACGCTCAGTTTGGGGGACAACGACATTTTCCTCACGACCCCGCCTTCCCTGACAGCCGGCCAGATGTATGTGTGGCAGTTGGTCTTCAATAACAGCATCATTGAGGTCTACGCCCCGCTGGCCACCAACAACCCCTACGCGGCCGGGGACATTTTGGGCGCCCCCGGCATCGGCCGCGATCTGAACTTCCAAGTCTATGTGTGACCGACCCGATTTGATCTTGGCGAATGGAATGGCGGAAACAAACATGCCGGGGGCGCGCCCCCTAAAGCGCCACCCCCGGCCCCCTCCGGACCCGCCAGGCCGGAGACCTTAAAATATTGACAGGTCGGTTTTGCGCAAGCGCTTTACACGCAAACAGATGAATTGTTCGATCTGTAGTCAATTTAGTTTTCGATTGTCGAACACACGACAGGTATTTCGGCAAAAAATGAGAAAGAAGGTTGTCGATCTCAAACACATGTTTGATGACTGACGACGCCTGATGCCCAATTAAGTTGTTGTGATGGAAAGTGAAAAAAAGACCGGCGGGTCGGCCTCGGACCGTCGCCCAATCGGCCACGCGACTCGTGCCCGCCGGTTAAATGAGAATCTAACCCACGATGCCGGGTCAATGCAAGCAAAAAACCACCAAATGCGGAAAAAATCCTCATTTGTCCAAATCCGCGTGATTGCCGTGAGGTATTGCCGCATCCCGTGCGGCGAACACAATGAACTTGCTTGCACGCCTGACGGGTGATTCGTAAATCAGCGGAGAGCAACAACTCCCGTCCAGTGCAATGTCTGACCACAATGCTCACCACTGCGATCACTCTGCTTGACAAACTCCGGATTCCTGGCCACCCCGATGCGTGGCCGAGGTTTGTTCGGCTATATGCCCCTCTGTTGTTGTGCCTCGCCCGGCGACAGGGTTTTAAGGATGCGGACAGCGAGGATCTCATACAAGAAGTGTTTCTCAAACTGATGCGACTCTTCCCGACCTATCAACGGGGTCAGGGGCAGACATTCCGCGGGTGGCTGGCGACTGTCGTGAGAAGCCAGTCGCACGATTTTCGTCGTCGGCGTGCGACCCGGCCGCTGCCAGGGGCGGACGACAAAATGAACGAGGCGGAGGACACGAAATCCGGCAACGACTGGTGGGAGGGGGAGTACCGCCTGCTGCTGGCACGCCGTGCCCTGGACATGATTCGCCGCGATTTTTCGGAGGCGACGTGGGCGGCTTTTTCAGGGATGATGCTGGACGGGAAGCCCGCAGTCGCGGTGGCAGCCGATCTGGGCGTGCGTGAGAATGTCGTCTATCTGGCCAGGCACCGGGTGCTGACTCGCCTGCGGGAAGAGGTGGCGGGTCTGATGGACTAGGACGAAAAACTTTGACGGATTCGGGAAAGTGCCGGCCGGGGGGATGCGTTCTGCAAGGTACTTCTCATCACAGAGAGAAACCATGAGCCGTCCGTCAGACACACAGCTTCGCATGTTCCTCCTCGGCAGCCTGCCTCCCGAAGATGTTGCGACCGTCGTCGCCTGGGTCGAATCGCACCCGTCCGCCGCGGAGACGCTTCGCAATGTTGCAACGCAGGACGACACCCTGACGAGCGTGGTGCGCCAGGCCGCCTTCGTCAAGCTGCCGGTGGCCGCCGAGTACGAGTCGTTAATGCGGACGGCTACCTACGCCTGCTCACCTCGCGACAGCATGCCCCCCGATCCGTCTCTGGCAGCGGACATTGTCGGTTATCGCGTGATCCGGGAACTTGGCCGCGGCGGGATGGGTGTCGTTTACGAGGCGGAGGATGAGAAGCTCGGCCGTCGGGTCGCCCTCAAGGTCATGGTGCCGCCCGCCTCGCTCGACACAAATGCCCGAGAGCGATTCCTTCGGGAAGCTCGCTCCGCCGCGACGGTTGAACACGACAACATCATCCCGGTGTTCCATGTCGGGGAAACGCCGGCCACCCCCTTCCTCAGCATGCCGTTGCTGGCCGGGGAAACATTGACCGACCGGCTCAAACGGGGCCAGCCTTCCCTTTCAGAGACCCTGGAGATTGCCGGGCAGGTGGCCGACGGCCTGGCCGCCGCCCACGGGAAAGGACTCATTCATCGAGACATCAAACCTTCGAACATTTGGTTGGAAACAAACCCGGCTGGCAAGTTCCGCCGCGTTCGCATCCTCGACTTTGGATTGGCACGCGAGGTCAAATCGGACGACAACCTGACCCGCTCGGGCGCGATCATCGGGACTCCAAGTTTCATGGCCCCCGAACAAGCTCGCGGAGAGGAAGTGGACGGTCGGTCCGACCTTTTTAGCCTCGGATGCGTCCTCTATCTCATGACCACCGGGCGGTTGCCGTTCACCGGGCGGGACGTTTTCTCGGTGTTGATGGCGCTCGCCGTTGAGACACCTCCTCCTGCGGTGCAAATCAATGCCGCGGTGCCAGTCGAACTGTCCGACATGATTGATCGGTTGTTGGCCAAAGACCCGGCGCGACGCCCGCAATCGGCGGACGCGGTCTCCAGCGGGCTCGCCAATATCAGAGGGCGTTTTCTGACTCCGCCGCCCCGACCACCCCGGCGGCGGGTCTTCGTTGCGGCCGGATTCCTTGGGTTCGCCGCCGTGGCCATCGCGGGGATTGTCATCATCATCAACCACAAAGACGGAACGCGAACGGAAATTCAGGTCAAGGACGGGACTGAAGCAGAAATTCGGACAGCGAACAGCACGATTACCATCCGCCCCGATTCGACGCCGACGCCTTCGGCGCCGGTCGGCAAAGAGAAAGAATCGGCTGGCAACGAGTTGGTGGACGCGCGCAAAGCAATGTCCGCCGTGATCCTGGCCGGTGGCCGGTTCCTCGCATCAGTCGAAGGCCGGGACATTACGATCGACCGGCCGGATAAGATTCCCGACGGTCCGTTCATCATCTTAACCGCAACCTTGGTCTTGACCGACCGCAACGTCGAACAGTTCCGTCATCTCCCTCCCGTCGTTAATAGCTTGTTCGTGATCGGGACGACCGGAATGACTGACGCCGGTTTCGATCGTCTGACTTCGTACCCCTGTCTCCAGGCTATCAGAGGAGAGTTGGTCCTGAATATCGAACGATCGGGCATGACCGATGCGGGGTTCGAGTACTTGACACGGTTCGACAAGGTGATTGAGATTTTGATTGATGCCAACCCAAAGATTACTTGGGACGGCCTGCGTCACCTCCGCGGCCGGCGCTACCAAAAGTTGACCTTCCACGGGGGACAGCCTCTCACCGAGGCGACAGCCGCTCACTTGTCCGAACTGGGCTGGCTTGGGCGATTCGTAGGGAATATCGCCCCGCCAACCCCGGCCGTCCTGGCCAAGATTGCCAAAATTCCGGGGTTAGAAGAGTCGGGTGTCGACAGGTCGGGGGCCGAAGACCGACTGCGACAGCCACCGAGCGGGTTCGGCGCCCTGAATGATGCCCCGAAGCTGTGGGTTTTCTGCATCAAAAGCGTTGTGTTGACTGGTGCGGATATGAAAGCTCTGGGGGGACTGGTCGGAATACGAAATCTCGTATTTGAGTGGTCATCTTTCCCGGACAACGATATCGGCCTCCTGGCAGGCATGACCGGTCTCGACCGTCTGAATGTGCGGCATACGCAGGTGGCGTCCGGCCTTCAGAATCTGGCCAAGCTGCCCCATCTGAAAGAGTTGTTTCTTGTGGGGTGTGGCATCACGGACGCGGGGATGAAGAACCTCGGGACTCTTCGGCAAGTGACGCAACTCACGTTGGAAGTAAATCCGTTCACAGACGCCGGGCTTGAGCACTTGACCGGAATGACCCAGTTGCGGGGATTAAACTTGCGCGGCACACGGGTCACGCTGGACGGCGTCGTGAAGCTGTCCGGCGCATTACCGCAATTGGTTGTCGACTCCGATTTCGGTGTCTACGAGAAAGGGAAGAAAAAGTGAGAAACCTCGTGCGCAGGCTCGTTGAGAAAAGGCGAATATGACTGTGATCACGATCTGACTTCTGACATTGCCTGCCCTGCTTTTCACGCCATCGCCGTCGGAGTGTGTCGTGTGCGGGATGGCTTGCCGGCTCCTGCCGTGAACGTGTCCGCCGTATTGCCTCCGGGCATCCCGGATCATCTCGCATCCGATGGCGACCGTGACAAATCGGGGGCTTTTCACCAATCCGCAAGCGTCGGCCATTTGCTTCGTGCAAATTCAGCAAGCGCCTTGCCTCATGTGAGATATTCAAGAGCCCCACTGCGTCAGCGGTAGGGGTGGCCGTCACCCTCTGGAAGCCACCCCCGCCGCTCACGCAGCGGGGCTCTTGGAATCATTGGCAGCGGGGCTCTTGGAATCATTGGCAAATGTTGCTGCTTGATTTTGCAATTAGCCGGGCGATCCTTGCGGGAAAGATAAGAATGAGCGTGTGTGAATATTCAAATACGCCGGATTATTTTCTTGACATGCTGACATCATCTTGAGACCATGCCCGCGTTGATGATGTTTTGCCGCCGAAGACTCGCTACCTTTTGCGGCAACCGATTTAAGCGATTAACGAGTTCACCACAACCGGGCAAGGGAAACCATCCCCTTTCACGGAATGACGGCGCGTGACTCTCCGCGCCATCGTCGAACTCCCGCGCCCGGCCGGGCCGGTTCTCGCCGGGTCATTGCCACCGCAATGGCTCCGGGGCGAGAGCTTGTCGGCGCGGGACTGATCGCCTCCCAACCCCCTCGATCACGCATTTTTGCGGGAGACTCTCATGAGCAGCGCATGGACCAAGGCCGATTTGCCCTTTCTCGCCAAGGCGATGGACCACAAACACCATGTCGGCGGCAAGCCAAGGCTGGAGAGGGAGGCGGCGGCCGCGCCGGCCACCGGCTCCGGCGACAAGGTCAACGGGGACATCAGCATCCCCCAACCGCTGACGGTGGATGTGAACGGCACAATGACCCCGGCGGATTACAAGGCCTGCGCGATGGTCATGGCGGTCTGCCAGAACATGGTTCAAAAATCAATCACGGACGCGGCGAAGGTCGCGGGCATCGAGGCGGCCGATGCCTTGAAGAACATGAACGCCTGGGTTCAGGGATATGTTGACTTCCCGTTCCCCTTCTTCAATTTCAAGGACACGCAAAGCGATGTTTATTACAAGGCCGATTTCTCCCTGACCGCCGACCCGGACGTGGTCGAGTCGATCATCAACATCAAGGGTGTCCAGGGCCTGAAGGACGCCGTCGTCGGCGCGTTGAAAAAGTCCGGGGGAAACCTGGCCAGTTACGAGGGAACGGATCGCAAATTCAACTATTTCGGGGTCATCACGGCCTACAACGAAACCGAGATTGCGATGCGGGTCATCAAATACCAGATGAACCTCAAGACCACTGTTGTGGATTCCCTGTGCGTCCATTATTCGCAGACCAATCTGGACACGGCCTACGACACTTATCAATTCGTGGCCGACAAGGATCTGATGATTAAAATGCAGGCCAAAATGGGCGATCAATTAATTGACTATATGGCCACCAAATTGCTTGCTTTCGTCGAGGCCTTCTACGACAAGGAACTGGGTAATTATCAGAAAAATCTGGCCGACCTGCTCAAGGGGGGCTCGTCCTGACTGCCGTGTGATTTTTCCAACCAGCCAAACAACCAACGAGAGGCGGACAACATGTATGACATCGTCACGCTGGAACCCGAGGACAAGGTGGTGATGGCGGCGGTCAACGCCATCATCGCCGGGAACGGCGCGATCCCCGGACCGAACGGGAACTATCGCTTCATCGCGCCGGGCGGCACGAAAGTCGCGGGGGACGGCGGGGCCAAAAACGCCGTGCTGGTCGTGGTGGCCCACGGCAGCCCCGACACGCTTTCCAGTTGCAAAACCTGGCCGCTCTATAAGAGCGATGTGACGGAAGCAGTGGATTGGGCCGGCAAAACCACGGTGTTTCTGGCCGCCTGTTCGACGGCCGGGACGGACGGTGGCAAGTTTTTGCACGGCAACATCGCCAACCAAGTGAAGGCCGACTTCCCCAAGGCGACCGTCTGGGCCTCCGACTGCGACGTCACCGCCGGCACACAAGCCGGGAACTGGCACAAACTCTGATACGGGTGTGGCAAATTTTTTCTGGCACATGTCAGCGGCTTGTATTCGCCCCAAGGGGGCGCTCGATAATAGCCAGGGGCGCAAGCCCCTGGAATCCCGTCATTTGAAGGGGTTTCTGCCCCAACGGGGCAGCACATGATTGTTGTGCCACCCCGTTGGGGTGGATTCCTTTTGGCTGTCGTTGTCCAGGGGCTTCCGCCCCTGGCTATTATCGAGCGCCCCCTTGGGGCGAAAACCAAGAGGCGAAAACTGACCGGACAGGCATGCCAGAAAGATTTGCCAGACCCCTCCGATACTCCCTGCGACCAAAACAGGCTTTTTGTTTGGATTGTGATGTTGAGATTTGTCGGGGTTTTGGTTTCCACAGGTTGTTCTTGGCGAGCCGAGCAGCGTGAGCTGCCGGGTGGCTTGCTGTGGTTGAACCGCTTCCCCTTTACTCAGCCAAACTCAAACCCGTGGCTGAAGTATCTTCCCTGCCGGAAGCCACCCGGCAGCTCACGCTGCTCGGCTCGCCAATACCAACCGATGGCGCCCTGCGCCGCAAGACCGGCCGTTGAGTTGAATCGTTCTCGTGTTGTGTCACGATTCATCCTCACCGGCGTTTTGAATCGTCCGCCGAAGAAACCATGCCTTCTTGTGTCCAATAAGGGTAAACCATGCAAGTCGCCAGATCCGGGGAACCGAGGTTCCAGCGGAGCGAGAAGGAGGCCTCATACAACTTCAGCGGAGGCTTGCCGGGGGCAAACTCGCGGGCATAGCCCAGCATGAATTGATATTCGGGCGTGATGTCCCAAATCATCAGGAAGGACTCGCCATCGGACGACCCCCGGTCAAACTCTCTCGGCAGGCCAAGGTACTTGATGATCGCGTCCGGCGATTCCTTCGACGGGATGCTCGGCAACAGCTTCAAAATTCTGGCCACTTCCTTGGGCCGGGCGGCTTCCTCCATCGGCGGAGTCTGTTCAACATCACTCGGGCCCGGCGGCTTGTCCCTCAAAAACACCATCGTCGCCCCGAAGGCAAGGACGCCGACCGCCAGCAACGCCCTCAAGGAAATCCTCATGGAATGCCTCCGTCGTGAATGGTGATTTCATGCGTCGGCATTGTTTCCTCACGCCGCCGAACAAGCCGGACGTCTTGGATCAAAAGTCAAAATCCTCATTCTTTCCGCTTGCTCTGGTTTTCTTTCTTCCGTTGCTCGGCGGCTTTCTTTTCCTCGGCTTCCAGTTCGGCGAAGGTCTTGATGCCGGTCAGTTCTTCCTCGGGGATCGCGCGGATTTCATTTCTCAGGATGACGCCGTAGGTCACGCGGCCATCCGGGCCGGTCTCGGCTTGCACGATCAGCACGCTGGTCGGCGGATCCTTCTTTTCGTCCCGCTTCAGCACGGCGGCCGCCGGGGGCTTGAGGGGGGCCGGTTTGCCTTTGCCCTCCAGGTGGAACACCGCCTTGCCCGTCTTCACATCGTCGGCGGTGGCCGCGCGATCCAAAGGCAGGATGACGGGAAAGTAGACGGGGTTCCATGTGCTGAGGTGAAACAATTCCGTTTCCCGGTCCATCCCCCGACGGTATGTTCCGGCGAAGCGATCAAACGCGGACTTCAACGCGATCAATCGTTTGTCGGCGTCTTTGAACATCGGGTGGCATACCGGCAGCCCGATCACCAAGCCGGCCAGTTTCTCCGCGGCGACATCGCAGGCACGCTCATCAGCCTCATTGCGACGAACCGCCGGATCGGACAAAAATTCCGGCACCCCGCTTCCTCCGCCACCGCTCTTGTCCTTGCGCCAGAGATATTTTTCTTCAATGGAAAAACGGTATCCGGTTGGCGTCGTGTCATCCAAAGCCTGCCGCAAGATTGTCAGGCAAAACGGATGTGAAAACCAAATTTCCCCGTTGGAGCCTTGATTGCGAGGATTGAGCAACTGCCGGGTGACGACCTTGTGCAGCGGATGTTTTGGATCGGCCAGGGCCTTGAGGGCCTGATCGGCTTCCGGCGTGCGATCATGGGACAACGCCCTGACGATTTCCTTCAATTCGCCTCCCTCTTCGTCATCGGGCGGCAGGATTTTTCCGGCCCGGAAATCCTCGACAAAGGAGCGGAACGGCTTGGGATCCCCGAGATCATGCGCGACGAGCGCCCATAAGCGCCGCCCGCGAATCGTCCGGTCGCCGGCGGATCGTTTCGCCATTTCCGGGGCCATTCGCTTGTCGCCCAGTTTCGCCAGCGCCGAGAGATAAGTCCCCTCGATGCCGTGCCGGCGGTATTCCTTGATTTCCGAATCTTTCGTGTTGGCGTCATAATCCTTGAGGTCGGCGTCCATCGCGGCCAGAATCGCCTCGGCGACGGTCGGCTTGTCAAACTTCGACACGATCCGGTTTGGCTTGCCGGGCGGCTCGTCGCCGATGATGGTGACGCCAATCGTTGTTTGCAAGGCGCGTTCCTCTCCGAAGGACGCGAGGTTATCCGCGGCCTCCCGTTTGGAATCAAAGCTGGTCTTCGGATCGGTCAACACCCGCATCATCCGCTCGTCAAACGGCAGCTGGCCGTACTCCTTCCAATAAGCCCGGAGATGTTTCACAAGGTCTTTGGCCGTTTCGTCGCCACGGCCGGTGAGATTGTCGCCGGTGGAGACCGGCCGGAACACGCGCACGCGCAGGATCGACATCAACGCCGTCAACTCCGCCTCGCGGACACCGAGAACCGTCCGGCTCCGGGCGAAATCACGCCAGAAATGGACGGAGCGGGTCAGCCGGTCCTCGTGTTCCATCGCGTCGATGAGCGAAGGAACGGCCGCGTCGCCCAGCCGGATCAACTCCCGCACCCGCAAATCGGAGGCAAGATCGATGCCGCCGGGCTGCCCCCATTGCCGCTCGTCCGTCTCATCCAAGGCCTCGATCCAATAATCGGCCTTCTTTTTGGGGGGCCATTTGTCGAAACCGTCGGGCCGCTTCTCGTCCGGCGTTTTGCCGAACGTCCCCTTCTTTTGCCGCCGTTTCAAATCGGCGACGATACGGGCGGCCTGCTGGCAATCCCTGCCCTTGGCCTCCTCCGGGTAGAGCCGCAGCAATCGCTCGCCGTGGGCCAGCGCCTCCTCGTCCGCCCGCACCATGTAGGCATGGACCATCCCGGCGAAGGCCGACCAAGCCAGATCGTTCCGCAAACGCTTTCGCGGTTCTTCCTTTCCAACGCGGGCGGCGGCCAGCGCCTTGGCGGCCAGTTCCTCTTCCCCGAGGCGAAAAAGCCACGCCGCCATCACCAAGTTGTCATCATGCAATGCCCCGACCGCCGTTCGCACCATGTGATCAAGGGCTTCGTCGGACGCTTCCCGGTCTTTTTTGTTCGGATCATAGAGGGCTTTGCAGACGGATTTGAAATCGATCTTCTTGATCTCGTTCTTGTCCGGGGCCGGAACCGAGCCGCCGTCAATGAAGAAGACGCGATCCGGATTGCCATCCTTGCCGGCCACCAGCCAGCCTTCCGTCGTCTTTTTTTCCGATCTCGTCCAGACCGTGCGAATGACAACCGGGACGGAAACCCGCTCGGCCCCCGCCGGGTCGAAGAGGAAGTCTTTCACCAGCGCGGCCAAAAACTTTTTGTCCTCGTCCGTGAGACGGGCGGCCTTCTCCGCAGCGGGCATTCGCCCGGCCGACAACGGAAAAACGCAGATCAGCAAGGCGGCCCAACAGACCGTCCAAGAGCGGGCAAGCATGGTTTCCTCCGGAGAGTTTGCCTGACGGGCGGAGCGGAAAAATCGCAATCGCCTCACGAGTTCGACAAAGGGATCATATGCCGAGTTCCCGAACATGTCGGCAAACCCAGCCGCACCCGGCGCCGCGCATGGATGATGGCCGATACCCGGTGCGCCCGGAAACACCCGGCCCGGACGTTTTGAAGTTGCGCTTTTTGAGGTTTTGGTTTTCCAGTGTGTTTTTAGTATTGGCGAGCCGAGCAGCGTGAGCTGCCGGGTGGCTTCCCGTGGTCGAACCGCTTCCCCTTTACTCAGCCTGATTCTCGCCCGTGGCTGAAGCGCCTTCCCCGCCGGGAGCCACCCGGCAGCTCACGCTGCTCGGCTCGCCAAAACCAAGACGAGCCGGATGGCTCGCCAAGACCAAGACGAGCCGTTCGGGGTTGATCGGGGCAACGGGAAGGCTTGAAACGCGGGCCGGGCGAGGTATCCTCATCCGGACCTCATGTCGGAACTCGCGGTTCGTCCGGGCGACCACCCGGATCAATCATTCCTCCTCATCAAGGCGCGGCCGGATGCTTCGGTTATTGGGCGGCATGGCAACCATCATTTTCGGCCTGACCGGGCTGGGGATCGCCACGCTCTTGTTTGTGATGGGCGGCTGGCAGGTCTTCAACTACCGCACCTTGTTCCTGATATTCTCCGGTTGCAGTTTCATCGGCCTGGGCTACCGCTGGATGCGGGAGGGAATCACACAACTTCAAGAACAAGTCGACCGCGACCAACGCCGCGCCCAAAAACGCCTCCGGCCAAAAAAACGAAAACGCCCCAGCCGGGACGATGACGATGACGATGACGATGATGACGATGACCGTCCCCGGCCCAAGCGCCGCCGACTGGATGATTATTGAAACCAGCCGGATTGGCTTGCTCCTCTTATCCCCAAAAAAATACCCGCAAAGCCATCTCAAACTTGGCTGGCCGCCATGTGTTTGCGCCGGTCGATTGGGCGGTCATCGCTCGGTTAACAGAAACGCCACGAAAATCATCATTATTTTCTTGAAACAGATTGGCCAAACGACTAGCTTGAGCGAAATCTCGCGTCAACAAGCCAAATGCCGGACATCGCAAGGGCAATCCGCTTGATTGACTAACAGTCTTGGTTTCTCGCAAACCGCTTCCGAATGGTCTTGTCGGCGCCGCTTTCTTATTTACGGAATGAATTAATCCATTGTCGCCCCTTCCAAACCGGCGTGATGGATCCGGCGCCGGCATCGAAAAAAATACGGGGCAACATTCTCAACTGACGGATAATCAATGCGAATTGAAAGCATCGAAATCAGTGAAATTGATCATGGCGACGGACTGGGCCCATGCAAACTGCGAGACCTCAAGAAAATTGTCTTGCTGGCGGGGCCCAATGGTTCCGGAAAAACACGCCTGATGCATCGCATTGACAAATTTGACCAGGTGTCGGCCAGATTGTTGGAACGCAATCTCCACAAGCTCATTTTCACGGAGGTCAGGGGATTCTTAAGTCGTGAACAACCTTCCGGCCCATACAGCCTGGAACAGGCCGACAAAGCACTGAACGAAGCCCTGTCGTTGTCAGTCGTGGATGCCAACGACACACAAATGCAAGCATGTCATTTGGGGGCGATCGCGACCGGGGAAGACAATGAAAAAGGGGACAAAATCAGGGCTTTGCCCCTGAATGTCACCTCGGTGAAACTGGCGGATGTTTCCGATCTCAGCGCCACCAAGATCACGCAGGGCTACGAGCAGATTTTAAATAATAATTTTGGCGATTTGAACCTCCACTGCATCTCATATGTGAAATCGGTCGTGAATTTATGCCTGGATGCCAGCCGCCCCGGCGCCAATATGAGTCCGGCATCCAGAACCGTCGCGATTGAAAATTTCAAGAGATTGAAAGAACTGATGCTTGCCCTGCTCAAAGGGAATCTGGAGGAAGGGCTGGGGAAGTATTCCGAGCCAATATTATCGGGCAGGCCGATCAAAGATTCGGAGCTGTCCGAGGGGCACAAGGTAATTTTGCAGTGGGTCGTCGTGCTGCACGCCCTTCACGCCCGCCCCGGCAACATCATTATCACACTGGACGAGCCGGAGAATCACTTGCATCCGGAGGTGCTGATCGATGCCATTCGATTGCTGCTGGACGCCAACAAATTCGGGCAGCTTTGGATTTCAACACATTCAGTCCCCTTGATCGCTTATTTGTTCGTCGAACAACGGGACGATCTGTCACTGTACTTTATGTGCGAGGGATTGGCGCGTTTTGCCGGCCGGGAACCGGAAAAGATCACGGAATCGTTGCTGGGCGGAGACAGGAATATCGCCTATCTCCGGACGTTTGTGGACGTGCCCGCGCAATTGGCGGCGGACTTGTTTGCGGCCGAATGCCTCATGCTGCCCACCGTGGTCGCCGAGAGTTCCGGGAAGGATCCCCAAATCGAGGCGATTCAAGAGCTTCTCGCCCGGTGTGTGACAGGCAGCAAAGTGAAGGTGCTGGACTACGGCGCCGGCGAGGGCCGGTTGCTGGGCACCATGTGCGAAACCAAGTCCGTGAAAGAAATCAAATCGACAATTGATTATGTCGCGTTCGACAATCGCCTGCGGGAAAGATGCGGCGAAATCATCGATGAAGTCTACGGGCCGGGAAGCAGAACAAAACGAATGTTCGGCGGGCAAAACGAAATGGTTTTGCATCATCAACCCCATGGTTTCGACGCCGTGGTGATGTGCAATGTGCTGCACGAGATCAGTCCGTTCAAATGGCTCGAATTGTTTGGGAGCGTGGGGGATGTCTGTCGCGCCTTGAAGCCAAACGGCGTCTTGATACTCGTCGAAGATTATCAGATGCCCCGGGGAGAAATGGCGCACGAGTTCGGTTTCATTGTGCTGGACACGGCGGCCCTGGCGGCCCTTTTTGACAGCAATCAAGATTCCGAAGACAAGAGAATCGTGCTGGCCAGCGCGTCCGGCAAGTATCAGGGCCGAATCAAGGGGCATGCGATTCCCGCGTGCCTTTTCAATCGTGTCACCCACTCGACCATCCAACTGGCCCTGAAACTTGCGGAAGGGAACGCCAAACAAAAAATCAACGAGATTCGGGAAGCCAAATCCGTCAGTGAAAAGAACCGGTTTCGCTCCGGCCAGGAGCATTCGTTTTGGGTTCAGCAATTTGCCAACATACGTCTGGTGCTGGATTCGTATTGACGCGTCCGGCGTCGATTGTCCGCTTCATCAAGGATAAAACCCATGTCCGATCATCCGCTGTACATCACCACCGGCGATCCGAATTTCCACGACCTGTGCGGAGGCCGCAGTTCCGCCGGCGGCATCCGCATCAGACACCATGAATCCGGCATCGATCCGCTCTCGGTCGTCATTGCCGGCGTGGCCGGCACGGGAAAAACAACACTGGCGATCCAACTGGCCTGCAAAACACTGGAGCGCAACAATAAATTCGTGACGGCCAATCCCAAATGGGGCAATGACCGGATATGGCCGTCGAACTCCATGGGCATTGTCTACACGCTGGATCAAACGCCGGAGGAGATCGCCGAATCCATTGTCAATTTTGGCTGGCTTGACAGAAAAGATTTGTTGCTCGTCGACGGCCGGCAGAAAGTCAAATCCATCCGGCAAGGCATGACCGGGCTGGACAAGCCGCCGGTTCTTGTCATTCGCGCCGTGCCTTTTGAAATCGACATGGCGGGGCTGAGCGCGCTGATTTTAACCGACACCCGTGACGAACGACTCGGCGGGCGGGTGAGGCTGGTCGTGATCGACAGCGTCAACACCATCCGCCACAAGACCAACGAGCGGGAGGGCTATCTTTCCACTTTTCGCAAGTTGTTGCGCCCGTTTGCCGGGCCGGAGGAGGCGATCAATGCCGAGGAGTCGGATGATCGATCCAATCGCTTTTGCACGCTCCTCACCCTTGAAATTGATCCGAATGCCCCGCTTCACGAAGAGTATTATCCGGACTGTGTGATCAAACTGGACCGGGACCGGGACGCCTATGGCCGGAGAGGCATCGAAATCCGCAAGGCCCGGCAGCAGGAACATTTGATTGGCATCCACGACATGAGGATCGAGCGATCCAAGGGCATCCGGGTGTTTCCCTCCATTTCTTCCCGCGCCTGGCAGGTCGAGTCGGCCTCCCGCTCCCGACAGGCGGAGTCGCGTGCCGAAAGCTCAAAACAACCCTCCGGCGCCGTTGACAAAATGGCATCCGCCGCCGGGGAAGCCGGGCGTTCTCCCGAGGCGGAGCGAGACTTGATCCAAGGCAGTCCGACAACAAAATTCGGCTGCGACCGGGTGGACAATCTCCTTGAAACAGAACGTTTGATCCAAGGCAGCTCCACGCTCTTGTGGGGGGAGCCGGGTTCCGGCAAAACTGATTTGTGTGTGCAGTTTTTGGCCGCGGGCCTTGAGCAGAACTCCTCGGGCGTGCTTCTGGTCACCACGAAAGTGGACCCGACCACCTTCTCCGACATGCTCGTCAAAGAGTTGCAGACTCGCAACTCCCCGGAGAACAATCGAAAAAAAGTCGCGGATCATTTGAAGATTGTCGAGGCCATGGATCCGTTTCGGTCGCATGCCGTGACCTTCGCGGATGTGGTGGATCGTTGCGATGATGCCAGACAATCCGAGATACCGATCAAACGCGCGGTTGTTTTCGGACTTGGCCTTTTGGAGGAAAATCCCCTGGCGCGCGACGAGCAATGGCGATTCATCAGCGTGCTGATCGCCTTTCTCCGAAGTCATGATATTTCCACCTTAGTCGTGGACTGGCCGATTGAAGTTTCGCTGCACGCGGACCATGCCCGTCCCAGGGCCAGCAAATTGTGCGCGAATGAGATTTTCACCAGGTCCAACCCCACCACTCGCAAATCTGAAATCGAAGTCACCCGGTGGAATCATGCCGCCATTCCCGTGAGATCAAATCGCATCAGCAACAAGAAAAAAAGCAAATGATTGCCGATTGCTTTGTCGAAATCCTGAGCATCAGGAATTGGTCGTCCGTCGCCAATCCGTCGGAGGCGGCTGCGTCAGCGACGCCCAACCTTGGGCCGGGGAAATGGCTGGTTCCAAAAGGGAAGCAAACTTTACCCGGAAGGTTGAGCGTCACTCACGCAGTCGCTTCCGACGGACATTAGAACCAAGGTTTCACCTGCCTCCCCGGCCCAAACGCCGCCGGCTGGATGATTATTGAACTTCGGCCGGGCGGCTGAATGTCTTGGCGAGCCGAGCAGCATCAGCTGCCGGGTAGCTTCCGGCGGGCGAACCGCCTCCCCTTTACTCAGCCTGATTTTTGCCCGTGGCTAAAGCATCTTCACCGCCGGGAGCCACCCGGCAGCTGACGCTGCTCGGCTCGCCAATACCAAGACGAGCCGGATGGCTCGCCATGACATCCAGAAGCGGCTTGGTTAATGTGCGTGATGAGCGGCCTCCGTTCATGAATCACTCTCGCCCGGATTCGATGCTTGATTTCATCAAGCTGCTTGCGAGAAGGCCGTGGTCAACCTCCCAAAGGAAAAGAATTTTGTTCCCCCCAGAACAACACGGGCGGCCGGGAGTTAAACCAGGCGATTCCAATCATTTCCCAAGGCGAGGGACTGTCGAAACGACGCCAGCATCTGATATATTTTGCCTGTGTTAATAATCCGATTGTCACTTTCTGGCCTCTATCAAGCGCAAACCACATATAAGGTTCTTTTTTGAATTCTTCGTCAGGAATGATTTCGTCATAGGCTTTGAAGGGAACAAAAGCCTTGCAATTGTTGGCGGAGATCCGGCTGTCGACAATCCCTTGCAAAAAACTTATTAAACTCTTGTCTTCCTCCGAGTTGCCCTCGGGCAGATCAACAAAACAATCTTCATATGCGGCCACAGGATCAGCAACTGGCTTTGCTCTGGCATTCTTCAAATAGGCGAGCGTGAGCAGAAAATTCGCCGCAAGGGAAGCCGCCAAAATGATGTAAACAATCTTTCGGGGTTTGGCAGTTGTCATTTTTGTCTTCCCTCAGCCAAATTTGGCCATCGATGACAAGTACCATTGTCGCCGGAGTCAGCGGCCGAACAAGTGGGGCGCGGCAAATCATTCTGGCACACATCAGCCTCTTGGTTTTCGCCCCAAGGGGGCGCTCGATAATAGCCAGGGGCGGAAGCCCCTGGAATCCCGTCATTTACAGAGTTTTCTGCCCCAACGGGGCAGCACATAATTGTTGTGCCACCCCGTTGGGGTGGATTTCTTTTGGCGGTCATTGCCCAGGGGCTTCCGCCCCTGGCTATTATCGAGCGCCCCCTTGGGGCGAAAACCAAGAGGCAAAAAACCGACCAGACAGGCATGCCAGAAAGATTTGCCAGACCCGGCAAGATGTTTGATGAATCGATTGTCTTGACGAGCCAATCTTCGAGAGAAGCCGGGTGGCTTCCAGTGGTCGAACCGCTTCCCCTTTACTCAGCCTGATTCATGCCCGTGGTAGAAGCGATTTCTCCGCCGGGAGCTTACGCTGTTCGGCTCGCCAAGACGAAGACGAGCCGGTTGGCTCGTCAATACAAGAACTGTGGCTGCTTTACTTCTTCTTTTTCGTTTTCGGTTCAGTCCCGACCGCCTTCAGCGCCTCGTCCCTTTGCGCCATCAAACTCACATACGCATCCCACATGACGGCCTCTTCCTCGGTGGCGATTCGTTGGTCGCCGTTGGGGTAGATTTTGAAGGGGATCAATCTCCCGGCGCCGGGGTGGCGTTCGAGGCGGTAAGGGATCGAGGGGTTGGTGGTCGGTTCGCTCATGGTCAGATTCTCGCCAGGGGTTTTAACAGGGGGGCGATGGTTTGAGTCGCGGAAGGATAGCCGGTCACCATTTCCACGGCATAGCTGAGGGTGTCCACGATGTCGTCGTGGGAATCCTCGCGGGTGCCGGTGAAGCGGACGAGTTCGGCCTCCACATCCGCGCGCGGGAACAACGGATCGACCGCCGGGAGATAGAGGCGGCCGGAGGCGGCGAAGGCCATCGCGGGGGTGGCGTGGACGAGCTTGTCCTGCCCGGCCTTGTCCAGCGGCACGCAGGCCATCACCGGGTCGGTCCAGCGCTCGGCCAGTTGCAGCACCGCGCGGTTGGCGGCGATGGCCTCGATGCCCACCACGCGCGGCTGATGTCGCTTGGCCGAGCGGGCGAGACGCGGCACGATGTCCGGGATGTCGGCCCGGAAACGATCGCAGCCCAGCCACACCAGATCGGCCCACGGCGACACGCACCAGGCCGAGACCACCGTGAAGTCCGAGGTCGTTTTCTCGGAAGCGGCCGGGTCCACCGTCAAAAATCGCCACGCCCCGCCG
>NZ_JH636457.1:0-1384 GCF_000255705.1 Zavarzinella formosa DSM 19928 | reverse complement strand
GAGCAATTGCGCGAGCGTCAGCGGATCGACCCCGGACTCGCGCAACGCGGTGACATATTCCAGCCGGTCGATGTGCGGGTTATCCTCGATGCGAGCGGGAAAAAACTGCCGGTGCGGCGTGGCCGGGTTGTTCCCTTGAAGATCCTTGATGTACCGCGCCTTGATGGCCTCGTGGCCGACACCGCCGGGGTTGGTGCCGCCGCGCCAGCGCAACGGCACCTTCGACTTGGCCGGCCGGCGCTGGCGGGAGCGCGGGTAGGCCAGCATCGGCTCGGTGAACTGCGTCGCCTCGTCCACGCCGATGAAGGCCCAGACGCCCCCTTGATAGTCGTATTTGGCGTCCTCGTGTTCCATGTGGCCGAACTCAAGGGTGTTGCCGTTGGGAAAGGTCCATTTGCGCTCATCGCCGTTCCAACGAACCGCGTGGCCGTCGCCGTCGCGCCGATTGGCCAGCCAGTCCTTGGACTTGTTCAAGATGGAATCGGACTTCGCCAGTTGCACAAAAGTCCGCCGCAAGATCAGCGAGTTGGCCCCCGGCTGTTCGATCCACTGAAGAGAGGCGGCCAATAACGCGACCGACTTCCCGCCCCCGGCGCTGCCGCCAAACAGCGCCTCGCGGCCCTCATAGCAAAGGAACTCAACCTGCCTCGGGGTCATGCCCTTTTTGATGTGATCCGGAATCCACGGGTTCTCCAGCACCGTCGCCTGATAGATCGCCTTCGCCCGCGCGACGAGCCGCGCGTTCAAAACTGTCGGAAAGAGAATCAAGCCGTTCGACGAGAGGGGTGAAAGCGGTTCCGTTGTGTTCATAGATAATGGCCTCGCCGTCGCGGCCGGTGTGTTCCTGCCGTTGCACGTATCCGCGGAATCGTCCTTGTGTTTTGAGAGTGAAACAAACCGCCCAAGCCTCGCCATTAAGAACGGCCTTGTAGAGGACCGACTCGGCGACATCAATCAACGACTCGCGCGCGTCCCTCACGGCCGCCTGCAAATCGGGATGTTTGCGAATAAACTCATGCACCGTCGTGCGGCTCACGCCAAACGCCCGCGAACAAGCGGAGACGTTCCCCTTGAACTCGACAATCTTGTCCAGCACGATCTTCTCGGTCAGCTTCGCCATGTCCGCGCCCCAACCGGCGTTTTCAACTCCTTGTTAATTGAAAACAAGGAATTGATATCAACGATCAACAACGCCCCTATTAGACCCGTAACACCATCCGGGCCACGCCGAATTGGACACATTGGACACACTAAAAAGAAAAGAAAAGGGGTGTTGATGAGAAACCCTTTGAAAACAAGGGGTTGCGTGTGTTTTGGGTGTTCAGCCCGGTGGTGTGCCCGGCCCTGACGGACCGGTCTGGGTTAGCCGGTCTTTCAGACCGGG
>NZ_JH636456.1:42197-80718 GCF_000255705.1 Zavarzinella formosa DSM 19928 | reverse complement strand
TTCCTCCACCTATTTGGAGAAGGTTACCCATCAAAGAGATTCGGTATTAGACGTGGCTGATCTTATTGTAAAACGCCTTCGTCTCGGCCTTCGTCTGGAAAACGCGGAGGGGCTCCGACTGGTTCGCGGGCGGGGTGGTCGTGGATTGCGTCATGGTCGCTCCTGGCAAGTTTGTTCTTGGTGTCGATCGTGCGTCAGGCAGTGCTCGTGTCGGGCGGGTCAACGGGTGCGTTCAAACAGCAGTCCTTGAACTTCTTGCCGCTTCCGCAGGGGCAGGCAGCGTTCCGCCTCGCCCGGTGGCGAACGAGCGGCAGATGGCTTGCGATCGCCGCGGGGTCTTGATGGAATAGTCTGCGAAGCAACCCGTAAAGAACGGGATCTTTCGCTCGCAGCTCTTCAGGAGCTCCGAAGAAGTATTCCGTCAGGACGGCGAAGAATTCGTGCTCGTTCGTGTAGGCGTAGTCGTTGACGCCGGTGCGGCGTCCCGACTGGTGAAGGAGTTCCCTGGCGACGTACCCGACCCACTGGCGAACGGTCTCCGGCGGAACTTCCGGCGGGAGACCGTTCTCCGCCTCTGTTTGTTCGACAAGGTGTGCGAACTCGTGAACGCCGACGTTTTGCGTGTTTGGCCCGTCGGCGAACCCCGAAAGGAGGGATGGCTTGGAGAGGATCACCACCCCGCGCAGGTGGCCCAAGCCGGTCAGTCCGAGGATGTTCGCGTCGTCCGTCCTCTCCGTCCGGTATCCTTGGTCGAACGCCCCCGGGTAAACGAGGACTTCTCCCAGCCGGCGGTAGTCCCAGTGCTCGAACCCGAACACGGGAATGATCGCACTGGCCGCGACGAGCGCCCGAATCACGTCGTCCGCCTCGGTCCGGACGCCGGTCACCCTCACCTCGTCCAGGAACACGGCGACCATCTGACGGAACCGCTCCCGCTGCGCGTCGTCCAGCGCCCGGTAGAATCGAACCCGGCGTTCGAGAACCTCAGCCCACTGCGGCGGGAACGGCCGCCGGACGACGGCCATCCGCCGCACGCACCGGTGACGAATCAACCAGAATCCGACGGGCGCCAGCGCCAGGGACACGACGAGCGGCGGGTAGAACCACGCCCACAGCCCGCCCGCGACGGCAACGGCGGCGCTCACCAGCAGGGCATGGCGGCGGTTGTGGCGGTCGATTGCAGGGGTTACGAGCACAGTCGAACTACTCCCGGTTGAATGACGGCTACACTTGTTCCGCCGCGAGGTGTTTTTTCCGAATTTGGTCGAGATCCACCGTCGGCGGGGGGAAACGCATACCGAGACCGTCCAGGTAATCGACCACAATGCGGGCGACGACGAGGTTCCGGAACCACTTGTGGTTCGCCGGAATCACGAACCAGGGGGCGGCATCGGTGCTGCACCGTGACAGGGCCTCTTCATACGCGGCCGTATACTCGTCCCAATGTTTGCGCTCTGAATAGTCGGCTTCGCTGATCTTCCACTGCTTCGCCGGGTCGTCTAGCCGGTCTTTTGAAGCGACTCAACTGCTCTTCCTTGGAGATGTGCAGATAGAACTTCAGGATGTGGGTGCCAGACTCGATGAGTCCCTTTTCGAACGCGTTGATCCGGGCATAGCGACCGGACCAGACGGTTTCGGGCACCAGGTTGTGGACTCGAACGACGAGTACGTCCTCGTAGTGAGAGCGGTTAAAGACCACCACTTCGCCCCGCGCCGGCGCTGCGCGGTGGACACGCCAGAGGAAGTCGTGGGCGGCCTCTTCAGCCGAGGGCTGCCTGAATCCAACCACCCGGCAACCTTGCGGATTTATTGAACCCATCACGTGGTTGATCGTTCCGTCCTTGCCTCCCGTATCCATCCCCTGGAGGCAGATCAGGAGGGAGAATCTGCCGTCTGAATAGAGCAACTCTTGAAGTTCGCGCAACTTCTGGCGGAGATCTTCTGTTTCCTTGTCAGCATCTTTGCGGCTTTCGTCATTGTCTTTGAGTCCGGGTTCGACGTCCTTAAGCTTGAGCCGCGTGCCGGGTGCGACTCGAAACCGTTGCAAGAAGTTCATGTTCGCCCTCCTTCAGATTCCAGATTGTGTTCGCCTGTCAAAGACCATGTGAAACGATCCGACGTTGACTGTCACGCCGAATCCCGTCATTTCTCATGTCCGATCAACGCCTCGAAGCCGGAAATGACATCGAACAGCTCCTCGTCAATGCCGCTTTGGCGCAGCCGGTGGAAGTCGCTGGTGAGGGCGCCCAGGAGTTCGTCGATGTTTTTGTCGGCGCGCTGCATCGCCGCCAGACGGCTCGCATTTTCGCTCGCCAGGGAGTCGGCGCACGCCCGAAAGAGCGAGGCGAATAGGTATTCGCGGATCAATGCCCGCAGCGTCGCAGGGCCGCCGCCCACGATCTCGGGCAAATTCCCGGTCGGCCAGGGGCGCCCGGCCAGGGCGCTCCGCCACGTCTCATCCAGGGGCAGCAGACGCTGACTGGTGGGTTCGTAACCCGCACCGGCCGTGGGGCGGTTGAAAAAGAGGTGGAGTTCGGCGAGCGCACTCAGTCCGTTGTGCCGGTCGCTCGCCATGAGAATTTGCCCGATGAGGTGGGTGATGGCTTTGACGCTGTTCGGCACGGCGAAGAGGCCGACCGGCGGCACGCCCGCGTCCTTCAATCGCGCATGAACGCGCTCGCCGACCGCCCAGACCCGGGATCGTCCGGGCCGGGCGGCCAGGACCGTCACCGCCTGTTGCGCGATGACGTCGTTAAACTGGCCGACCAGACCCTGATCGGAACCGAACACGACCGCTCCGACCGTGACCGCGTCTGTTCTTCCCGACCTTCCGTTTTCCAACGCCGCCGCCCCGGCGTCCCGCAAGCAGACGCTCAACCCCAACTCCACTCCCCGATAATAGTCGGCCAGCGCGCGAACCGCTCGCTCGTACTGGTCGATGCTCGAGGCGGCCAGCGCCTTCATGGTGCGGACGACGGACTGGAGTTGCCCGGCGCTGTCGATCTTTCGGCGGAGGCTCGCGGTGGTATCGCTCACGAGTTCTCCTTGGGGGCCGGAGGGGCTTTGGATTCCGGCGCGGCCTCGGGCTTCGTCGTTGCCTTCGGCTTCTCGTTGGATTTTGAACCGGCGACGGTTTCTTTGTCCGGCTTGGGTTGGAACTCGTTCAATGCCTGGCGGGCAATGTCGACGAATGCTTTGCGATCCTCGTCGCTGAATTTGTCCGCCGTGTCCAGGCGTCTGACGACCTCCGCCGGAATCAGCGACGCGGCTTTGAGCAGCGCCCGCCCGGCCTCCGTCATCCGATTCAGCGGCACTTCGTCGAACAGTCCGGCGCCCAGCGCCAGCAGCACGGCGATCTGCGCGGGCATGGGCTCTGGGTCGAATTCCGGCTGTTTGAGGCAGGCTCGGATTCGCCGTCCGTGTTCGATGGTTTTGCGGGTGTCCTCGTCCAGGCGCGCCCCGAACTTCGAGAACGTCTCGAGTTCCTCGAACTGGGCGTACGCGAGTTTGAGGTCGCCCGCCACCGCGCGGTACGCCGCGCGCTGCGCCTTGCCGCCGACGCGCGAAACGGATTTGCCGACATCGACGGCGGGGAGCACCCCCAATTCAAACAGAGACGGCGAGAGGTAAACCTGTCCGTCCGTGATGGAAATCAGGTTCGTCGGAATGTAAGCGGAGATGTCTTGGGCTTCGGTTTCGATGATCGGCAGGGCCGTCAGGGAGCCGCCGCCGCGTTCCTTGCGCAGGTGCGTCGCGCGTTCGAGGAGCCGCGAGTGGATGTAGAAGATGTCGCCGGGGAACGCTTCCCGGCCGGGCGGGCGGCGCAGCAGGAGCGAAAGTTCGCGGTAAGCGCGGGCGTGGTGGGTCAGGTCATCGTAGACGATCAGCACGTCCCGGCCCTGTTCCATGAAATGCTCCGCGATGCTGGTCGCGGCGTACGGGGCGATGTAGGCGAGACCGGGAGGGTCGTTTCCCTCGGTCACGACGACGACGGTGTGATCCAAACCGCCCTTCTCCCGCAGAGTGGCAACGGTCTTGGCCACGGACGACGCTCGCTGGCCGATGGCGCAGTACACGCACAGCACGCCCTGGTCGCGCTGGTTGAGAATGGTGTCGAGGGCGATGGCGGTCTTGCCCGTCTGCCGGTCGCCGAGGATAAGCTCGCGCTGGCCGCGACCGATGGGAATCAGCGAGTCGAGAACCTTCAAGCCGGTCTGGAGCGGGACGGTGACGGGCGCGCGGTCCATGATGGGCGGGGCGGCGCGTTCGATCGGCAATCGCCCGCCCGAAGCCACCGGACCGTTGCCGTCAAGCGGCCGTCCGAGCGGATCGATGACGCGCCCCAACAACCCGTCGCCCACGACCACGTCCATGACCCGGCCCGTGCGGCGGACCTCATCACCCGCGTGGAGGCGCCAGAAGTCGCCGAGAAGAACCACGCCGATTTCGTCCTCGTCGATGTTGAACGCGATGCCGAACACGCCGCCCGGAAAGGTCACCAGTTCGTCGCAGCCCGCGCCGGGGAGCCCGGAGACCCGGGCGATCCCGGTCGAGACGCTCGCGACCGTGCCCACCTCGCATGGCGCGAATTGGGGTGAGAACGCATCCCGCCCGCGGCTCAGGCCGGCGAACGCCCGGTCGAAAGCGACTCGCAACGAATCAGCCGGCGCGCTCATACGGGCTCCTTCGCCGTGTCGGGCCGAGTCTCGGGCTTGGGCTTGGCTCCCGGTTTGATTTCGGGAGTGTCTCGGGGCTTCGCTCCTTTTTTCAGGAGTTCGCCGATGCTGGCGTCCATCAACGCGAGGTATTCCGCGATGCTCCACGCCACCTTTTGGCCGTTCGTGGTGAGTTCGATCCCGCCGATCAGGGCCGGGGCGGTCTCGAACCGGAGGGGGATGTCCGCCGAGAGCGTCTCGTTCAGCGCCTTCTGGATCATCTCCCGCTGCTTGGCGGGCAGGTCGAACTCGCTGCGCACCGGAATCGGACCGCGAGATGCGCGAACCGCTTTGGCGAGACCATCCTTCGCCTCCCCGTTGAGTTCGCGCAATCGCCGGGTGAAGACGTCGCAAATGCGTTCTTCCAAATTCGTCCCGGAGAGATCCGTCAGCGTCTTCCTCGCGATGGCGAACACTTCTTCCCGGGTCCGGCGGGTAATCTCGTCATGAAGACTCTGCTGGTCGCGGTTCAACGCGTCCTGTTGTCTGGCTCGAAGCGAGTCGGCCGCGTTCCTCGCCTCGTCGAGGAGCCGCTGACGTTCGGCGGTCGCCTCGGTCGTGGCCTTGTCGAGCAGTGAAACGCGTTGCCGGTCGAACTCCTGATTCTTCTTTTGGAACTCGTCTCGCTCCTTTTGCGCGTCGGCCTTTTTCGCGACGGCGTCGGCGAGTTCCGCGGCAATGAGTTTCTCCCGCGCGTCAATGGCGTTGAGGACGGGTTTGTACAGAAATCGCCTCATCAACCACACCAAGAGGAGGAAGTTGAGCGCCTGCGCGCCGACGGTGAACCAATCGATGAGCATGGTTACTTCCCCGCGGCTTGGGAGATGACGTGGTTCCAGAACGGATTGGCGAAAATCAGGATCATGGAGACCACGAAGCAGTAGATGGCCGTGGACTCGATCATCGCCAGGCCGACGAACAGGGTTCGGGTGATGGTGGCGGAGGCGTCGGGCTGCTGCGCCAGCGAGGTGAGGGCGGAGGAGACCGCCCTTCCTTCGCCAACCGCCGGCATCATGCAGCCGATGCTGGTCGTGAATCCGGCGGTCACGATCGAGGCGACTGCGATCAGTGTCATGGCGTCCATGGTTATTCCCCTGGTTCTTTCTCGGGTTCAGGAATCGGTCCGGTCTTATGCGTCGCGGCGGCGATGTAGACGGTGGCGAGAATGAAAAAGATGTAAGCCTGCACCATGCCGGTCAGCAGGCCGAGCGCGGTCATCACGACCGGAAAGAGGAAGGGCGTGATGGTGAGCAGAATGCCGATGATCATCGCCCCGCTCATCATGTTGCCGAACAGGCGCACCGCCAGCGCCAGCGTGCGTGAAACTTCGCTGATGATGTTGAACGGCAGCATGATGACGGTCGGCTCGACGTAGGACTTGAGGTAGCCGCCCACGCCCTGATCCGCGATGCCGAAGAACGGGACGGCCACGAAGACGCACAGCGCGAGCGCCGTGGTGGTCGAGAGTGACGCCGTCGGCGGTTCGTAGCCGGGGATGACCGTGCACAGGCTGGCGATGGCGACGAACAGGAAGAGCGTGCCCAAAAAGCCGATGTAAGTCCGCGGTCGTCCCAGGCCCACCTCTTCGATTTGTTTCACAATGAAGCCGACGACGATCTCCAGGAAGTTCTGCCAGCGTGACCGCGCCAAATCCTTGGACAGGCGCCTTGTGACGAGCTTCGAGCCGGCAGCCAGCGCAAGCATCAGACCCCAGGTGAACACAATGGTGGCGTTGAGCTTGAGAAACCCCTGCTGCCAGAAAATCATCTCATCAGGACTCAGTCGCATGGCTCGCCTCCCGGACCGGTTGGATCAGTCGCCGGACTGCCGGCCTGGTCAGTCGCGTCATAAAGAGTCGGGCCATGACAAATCCGAGTAGGCAGGGCAGCAACCGCTCCCAATGGCCGCCGGACACAAAGTAGAAGCCGACCACGGTCACGCCCGTCCGCAGCAGCAGGCTGCCGAAAAACCACAGCGCCGGCCTTGGTGACGAAATGGTCTTGCGAACTGTCCACCACAAGCCGCCGAAGAACAGCAGGCCAAGCGCCACGCCCGCCAGCCACGCCAGCGCCAAAGACAGCGACTCATTCATCGGAATTCTCCTGTTCGTCGCGGATCGCCCGATCCTCTTTGGCAACCCATTGCCACGCATTCAGACAGCCGATCACGAGCCCGGCAACCAACAACGCCAGGGTCCAGGAGTGGCTTTCAGGGTGACGCTTGTCCAGCCAGAGACCGGCGGCCGCCCCGAGGAGTGTCGGGACCACCACCGACCAGCCGATCAGCCCCATCATGCCAAGACCGGACCAGACATGCGGCGGGTTCCGCCGGGCCTTAAGTTTCCGGGCCGCCTTCGCGCCCACCTCCCGGCTTAAGTTACTCGAGTTCCGCCCGCCCGGTGGTTCCGGCTCGTCACTCATGATAAAACTCCGCGAAGCGGCGGATGAAGCCGCTCTCCATCCGGGCCATCACCGAGCGGACGCTCCGCTCTTCGTCGTCCAGCGTCAGAAACTCCCGCTCCACCGCCTCCCGCAGCCGGCCGAGGTCCGTTCCGCCGATGGCGTTGCGAACGGAGACAATCATCTCCAATCCGGTTTTGACCAACATGCCCTCGTCGACGGCCACGTATGCCTGGCCCTCCGCTTCGGTTTCGTAGCTTAGAATCCCGGGCGCGAGCGCCGCGACGCAATCGAGCCGGTGCGGCAGGATGCCGAACGAGCCGTCCCGCGTCTCCGCCACGACGCGCGACACGCCGGTCTTCTCGGCGAAGATTCGGAACGGCATAAGCACCTTGAGGGTCATGAGTTCAAGAGGCATGTCTGGCCTTCTGGCGGGGTTTCCCCCCGGTTGTCGCCGGCTGTTCGCGTTTGCCTTCGCTTTCGGGTGTGGCTGTCGGTTTCGGCTTGCCGTCGGGTGTCGGCAGGTCGGGTTTCACCGACTTCTTCGCCTCGTCGATCGTCCCGATCATGTAGAGCGCTCGCTCGGGATAGTCGGTGAACTCGTCTCGCAGGATTCGTTCGCAACCGTCGAGCGCGTCCTTGAGGCTGACGAGCTTTCCCGGCAAATTGGTGAACTGCTCGGTCGTGAAAAAAGGCTGAGTCAGAAACCGCTCCAGTCGGCGGGCGCGGGCGACGACGTTGCGGTCCTCGGGCGAAAGTTGCTCCAGGCCGAGCATGGCAATGATGTCTTTGAGGTCCGCGTATTGCGCGAACGTCCGCCGAATCTCCTGCGAGATGCCATAGTGGCGCTCGCCGACGATTCCCGGCGTGGCCATCTTGGAACTGGACTGGAGCGGGTCGATGGCCGGGAAGAGACCTTCGCTCGCCCGCTTGCGTGAAAGGACGATTGACGCGGAGAGGTGGGAAAAAGTGTGCACCGCCGCCGGGTCGGTGAAATCGTCCGCCGGCACGTACACCGCCTGGATGGAGGTGATGGCGCCCGTGTCCGTGTTGGCGATGCGTTCCTCCAATTGCGACAGTTCGGTGCCCATCGTGGGCTGGTAGCCCAGCCTCGACGGCATCTGGCCCATCAATCCGGACACCTCCATGCCGGCCTGGATGAAGCGAAAAATGTTGTCAATGAGCAGCAGCACGTCGCGGCGTTCGTCGTCCCGGAAATACTCGGCCATGGTGAGCGCGGCGTGGCCAACGCGGAACCGGGCTCCAGGCGGCTCGTTCATCTGGCCGAAGATCATCACCATGTTGGGGAGAACCCCGGCGTCTTTCATTTCGCGGCGGAGTTCCTCCCCCTCCCGGCAGCGTTCGCCGATCCCGCAGAAAATGCTGACGCCCTGCTGGCGCCCGATCATGTTGTGGATCATCTCGGTGAGCAACACTGTCTTGCCGACGCCCGCCCCGCCGAACAGTCCGGCTTTGCCGCCTCTTTCCATCGGAACGAGCACGTCGATGACCTTGATGCCGGTCTCGAAGATCTCCGACTTCGTGGACCGCCGCGCCAGCGGCGGCGGCGCCCGGTGGACCGAACGCCACTGGACGCCGGCGGGGGCCGGATCACGGTCGATGGCGTTGCCGAACACGTCGAACATCCGCGAGAGGATCCCTTTGCCCACCGGCGCTTTCAACTGGCCGCCCGTGTCCGACACCGCGCTGCCACGGGCGAGGCCTTGCGTTGGGGTGAGCGCAATTCCTCGCACGTGCCTCGCATCGCGCTGCGCCAGAACTTCGATCACGATCTGCCCGTTTTCCCCCGCGCGCAGAAGCGAGTAAACCGGCGGCAAACACTTGTCGAAGCGGACATCCACAACGCTGCCGCGCACCCCGACGACAGCGCCCGTGTTCAAATCCTTACTACTCATGGCCCCTCCATCGCCGCGGTGTATTCGCCCCGTCGCGCCGCCCCGTGTTGCACTTGGCCCGGTGGAGCAAGTTTGTTGGGCCGCTTGGACATTGGCCTCCTGGCTCCGCCAGATTTCCAAGACGGCCTGCTGGATCGCGCGGGCGAACGAAAACGTCAGCGCCCAGGGCATCCGTCCCTTGAATCGAACGTTCATGGCATTCAAACGGGCCGAGGCCAGTTCGGCGGCTTGGCCGTCCGAGAGGAACGCGACTCCCGGCACGGCGGCCGGGACGGCTCGCAAGAGGCGCTCCACCGTCGCGTCGGACACCTCGTCCACGCTCGCCTGCCCAGGGCAGGCCAGCCCCGGAAGCACCATATTGGTCTTCAAAAGCATCCCCCCGACTGTCACCCGTTGTGAGAAAAGCGGGTCGAACACCTCGCGCAGGACGAGTTCCGTGACCTCGCGGCACCGCTCCAGGGTGTTCGCACCCGCCATGAGGACTTCCGGTACGACGACAGGGACCAGTCCGGCCTCCTGGCACAATGCGGCATACCGTGCCAACGCCTGTGCGTTGGCACGGTATGCCGCCCCGGCTGGGAATGCCGTCGCCGATCGTAATCACCGCTCGCCACTTGGCGAATCGCACCCCCGTATTCGAGTATTCCGCCAGCCGGTCGCGCAAGCCGTCCAGACCTTCGGTGATCTTCTCACAAGGGTGACCCGCCATGTCTTTCGCCCCGGTATCCGCCTTGATGCCGGGGATGATTCCCGCCTCGCCGATGACTTTCACAATCGGAGAGCCGTCCTTCGTTCGTTGGCGGATCGTCTCGTCATACAAGATCGCGCCGCTGATGCACTCACCGAGACCGGGCGTGGTCACAATCAACTCCCGGCAGGCGCGTCGGGCCTCCTCGGTTTGAGGAATCCCCAACCGGGCGAATCGCTTGTTGCACGTGGGATTGCTTTCATCCATCTCCAGCAGACCCTTGTCCCCGGCGACGAGCGCCCTCGCGGTGCCGATCAGTTTCTGCGCGTTCATTCGGCTTTCCCCCACTTCCAGTTGCGGATCTCCAGCATGTCCTGGCCGTGCCGGCCGATGTAATGGTTGTGTTCGATGAGTTTGTCCCTCATCATCTGCTTGAGGTAGTCACCCTTTGTCCCGAGATGCGGCAGCCGGTCGACCACGTCCCGCACCAGATGAAAGCGGTCAAGGTCGTTCTGCACCCTCATGTCGAAGGCCGTCGTGATCGTGCCCTCTTCCTTGTAGCCCCGGACGTGAAGATTGCGGTTGGTGCGGCGGTAGGTCAGTCGGTGGACCAGCCAGGGATAGCCGTGGAAGCCGAAGATGATGTGCCTGTCCTTCGTGAAGAGCGAGTCATAATCCGTTTCGCTCAGCCCGTGCGGGTGCTCGCTCGCGGACTGGAGCTTCATCAGATCGACGACATTGACCACCCGGATTTTGAGGTCGGGCAGGTGTCGGCGCAGGATGGACACGGCGGCCAGCACTTCCAGTGTGGGCGTGTCGCCGCAGCACGCCATCACCACGTCCGGCTCGGAATCCTGGTCGTTGCTAGCCCACTGCCAGATGCCGATGCCCTCCGTGCAATGCGCGACCGCGGCGTCCATGGTCAGCCATTGCGGGAGCGCGTGTTTTCCGGCCACCACCACGTTCACGTAATGCCGGCTGCGAAGGCAGTGGTCAAAGACCGACAGCAGACAGTTCGCATCGGGGGGAAGGTACACTCGCACGATGTCGGCTTTTTTGTTGATGACGTGGTCAAGGAAACCCGGGTCCTGGTGGGTGAAGCCGTTGTGGTCCTGCTGCCAGACGTGGGAGGCCAGCAGATAGTTCAGTGACGCGATCCTCCGCCGCCAGGGAAGTTCCAGCGTGACCTTCAGCCACTTGGCATGCTGGCTGAACATTGAGTCAATGATGCGGATGAAGGCTTCGTAACTGTTGAACAGCCCGTGCCGCCCGGTCAGCAGGTAGCCCTCGAGCCAGCCCTCGCACTGATGCTCGCTGAGCATCGAGTCAAGCACGCGGCCGGTCGGCGCGAGGAATTCGTCGTTGTTGACTTCCCGCGCGTCCCACTGGCGGTTGGTGACCTCAAAGACCGCGCCCAGGAGATTCGAGAGCGTCTCGTCGGGACCGAAGACGCGGAAGTTCCGCTGGTCCTGATTCAGACTGGCCACGTCGCGGAGGAACTTCCCCAACACGAGCGTGTCCTGCCCCTCGACCTCGCCGGGCGAAGGCACGCTGACCGCATGAGCGTGGAAGTCTGGCATACGCAGGTCGCGCAACAGGAGGCCGCCGTTGGCGTGGGGATTGGCGCCCATCCGCCGCTCGCCCGTCGGCGCCAGTTCCGCCAGCTCCGGAATGAGCCGGCCCCTGTCATCGAAAAGCTCTTCCGGCTTGTAGCTCTTCATCCAACTCTCGAGTTCCCGGACGTGTCCGGGGTGATCGGCGGTTACCAGCAGCGGCACCTGGTGGGAGCGGAACGTGCCCTCGATTTGCAGACCATCGACGACCTTCGGCCCGGTCCAGCCCTTGGGCGACCGCAACACGATCATGGGCCAGCGAGGCCGCGCGGGGTCGCTGTTGTTTCTCGCCTTCTTTTGGATTTGCCGGATTTCCTCGACGACCTTGTCCAGGATGCCGGCCATTCGCTCGTGCATTACTTGCGGGTCGTCGCCTTCCACGAAGTGGGGCGACCAGCCGCAGCCGCGGAAGAACTGCTCCAGTTCCTCGTGTTCGATCCGTGCCAGCATCGTCGGGTTGCTGATCTTGTAGCCGTTGAGGTGCAGGATCGGCAGCACGGCCCCGTCGGTGGCCGGGCTGAGCATTTTGTTGGAGTGCCACGCGGCGGCCAGCGGACCCGTTTCCGCTTCCCCGTCCCCCACGACACAGGCGACGATCAGATCGGGGTTGTCGAACACCGCCCCGAAGGCGTGGCTGAGCGAGTACCCCAACTCGCCGCCCTCGTGAATCGACCCCGGAGTGCTCGGCGCGACATGGCTGGAGATCCCGCCCGGCCATGAGAACTGCATAAACAACTTTTTTAACCCGGCCTCGTCCTGTCCGACGTCTGGATAAACCTCACTCCAGGTGCCTTCGAGGTAGACATTGCCGACGATGGCCGGGCCGCCGTGTCCGGGACCCGCAACATAGAACATGTTCAGGTCGTACTTCTTGATGACCCGGTTCAGATGCACGTAGATGAAGTTCTGCCCCGGCGTCGTGCCCCAGTGCCCGACCACAAGCGGCTTCACATGCGACTGCTGCAGCGGCTCCTTCAGCAGGGGGTTGTCGTAGAGGTAGATCTGTCCGACCGACAGGTAGTTGGCGGCACGCCAGTAAGCGTCCATCTTAAAGAGCAGTTCGGGCGAGAGCGCCGCTGTCGTCGGGGTGTCTTGTTTCATGGTTTCTGTCTTCATGGATCTTGTTTCCTGTTTGCCGGCAAAGGCCGAGGACGCCGCGTACGGTCCGGTGGCCAGAAGCTCTTGTGTGTGGTTGGCGCAAATCCCAAACCTGCTTGCCGCTTGTGTTGTCCTCATAACTGGCAACCCGCTCACAGCCCCACGTGGCGCAGTCGTAAGGCATTACTAATGACCGAGACGGAACTCAGGCTCATCGCGGCTCCGGCAATGATCGGGCTGAGCAATAACCCGAAGAACGGGTAAAGCCCCCCCGCCGCAATCGGAATCCCCAGGGCGTTGTAGAGGAAGGCGAAGAACAGGTTCTGCCGGATGTTCCGCATGGTGGCGTGACTGAGGCGGATGGCCCTGGCAATGCCGCGAAGGTCGCCCTTCACGAGCGTGATGCCCGCGATTTGCATCGCCACGTCGGCGCCGGTGCCCATGGCGATGCCGACATCCGCTTCGCCGAGGGCGGGCGCGTCGTTGATGCCGTCGCCGGCCATTGCGACGTGGCCGCCAGCCTCGCGCAGCTTCTTGATGTGGGCGACCTTTCCGGCGGGTTCGACCTCCGCCTCCACCCCGTCCAGGCCGAGCGTTTTCGCCACCGCCGCCGCCGTGCGGCGGTTGTCCCCGGTCAGCATGACGACCTTCAACCCGAGCGAGTGAAGATCGCTGATGGCTTCGGCGGTGGTGGCTTTGATGGGGTCGGCGACTGCGACGATTCCCGCCAGGTTGCCGTCGATGGCGACGAACATCGCGGTCTTGCCTTCTTCTTGAAGTTTGACCGCCGAGGCTTCGAGCGGCTCCAGACCGGTGATTTTTTCGTTCCGCAGGAAATCCGGTTTGCCGATGATCACCGCACGACCGGCGACGATGCCGACAACACCCCCCGCCGTCACCGAGCGAAAGTCCTTCACGGCTTCGAGGGGGAGGCTTTGTTCTTTCGCGCCCCTCACGATCGCGGCGGACAGCGGGTGTTCGCTGTTCTGCTCCAGCGAGGCCGTGAGCCGCAACATCTCCTTCTTGTCGAACCCGCCGACGGGCAGGATATCGACGATCTTGGGTTTTCCCTCCGTGAGGGTGCCCGTCTTGTCCACGACGAGCGTGGTGACCTTCTCCAAGAACTCAAGCACCTCCGCGTTCTTCACAAGCACGCCTTCCCGCGCGCCGCGTCCGACCCCGACCATGACGGACATGGGGGTGGCCAAACCGAGCGCGCACGGGCAGGCGATGATGAGAACGGCGACGGCGTTGACGATGGCATGCGCGAGCCTCGGCTCAGGCCCGAGCCAGAACCAGAGTGTGAACGTCACGACCGAAACCGCCAACACTGTCGGCACGAAGACGCCTGCGACCCTGTCCGCCAGGCCCTGAATGGGCGCCCGGCTGCGCTGGGCGTCGGCCACCATGGTCACGATCTGCCCGAGCAGCGTGTCGCTGCCGACGCGTTCGGCACGCATGACGAAACTGCCAGATCCGTTGACAGTGCCGCCCGTCACCTTGTCGCCGACGCTCTTTTCCATCGGGAGCGGTTCGCCGGTGATCATGGACTCGTCGACGCTGGAATGGCCTTCGACCACCTCGCCGTCCACCGGCACCTTGTCGCCGGGGACCACCCGCAGCCAGTCCCCGACTTTCACCCGGTCGAGCGGCACTTCATGATCGCCCTCCGGCATGACCTGCCTCGCCGTGGGCGGCGCGAGGTTCAGAAGGGCTGTGATGGCGCTGCCTGTGCGGCTGCGGGCCCGGAGTTCGAGCACCTGGCCAAGGAGGACCAGCACCACGATGACAGCGCCGGCCTCGAAATAAATGGGAAGCTCGCCGTGATGTTCCATTGAGTGGGGGAACAGGCCGGGCACGAGCATCGACACGGAGCTGAAGAGGAAGGCCGCGCCCACGCCGATGGCGATTAGGGTGAACATGTTCAAGTGCAGTGTCACGACGGAGCGCCAGCCGCGTTGCAAGAACGGCCAGCCTGCCCACCAGACCACGGGTATCGTGAGCGCGAATTGAATCCAGCGTGAGGCCTGACCATCCGCCCATGACTGACGGCCCAGTACGGGTATCAAGTGCGTCATCGCCAGGACGAACACCGGAATCGCCAGCACGGCGCCGATACAGAAGTGCCTCGTCATGTTGCGAAGTTCGGCGTTTTCCTCGCCGTCCGCTCCGGCCGTTGCGGTGTCCGGCTCCAGCGCCATGCCGCACTTGGGGCAGGCGCCCGGATGGTCCTGACGCACTTCGGGGTGCATCGGGCAGGTATAAATCGTTTTGTCCGAAGTCGGTGCGCTGGCCGCTGACCTCTCTCCCCGCGTAACAGCGGCGAGCTTGGACAGAAACTTTTTCCGGCAGTGCTCACTGCAAAAGTAAAACGTCTCACCCTCTCGATCAACATGGATCGCGGTTGCCGGGTCCACGGTCATGCCGCAGATCGGGTCTGTTGTCGCGGTTGCCGTTGCCGTCATGGGCATGCTCCCTTTTTCAGTTAAGGCTGACGACGGCACCAACCATCTTGGCGATCATCTGTTCCTCGTCTGTGTGAATCACGCGGACCGCAACCCTGCCGGCCGCCTTTGAAATAACCGCTCGATTCTCCGCGTTGTGCGTTTCGTCGAGTTCGATGCCGAGGAACCCCAGCCCATCGCAAATCCGTGTGCGGACGGGGGGCGAGTTCTCGCCGATGCCGCCCGCGAACACCAGTGTGTCCATGCCGCCGAGCGCCGCCGCGAACGCTCCGATCCATTTCTTGACCTGATAACAGAACAGCCCGACCGCTTCGGCCGCCCGCACATCCCGCGGTTCGCACGCCAGCAAATCACGCATGTCCGAACTCGTCTCGGATATCCCGAGCAATCCCGACCGGGCGTTGACCATCTCGTTGAACTGTTTCGCGGTCATCTTCTCGGTGCGAGCCAGATACCAAACCAACCCCGGATCGACATCGCCGGACCGGGTGCTCATTGGCACGCCGGCGGCCGGGGTAAATCCCATGCTGGTATCGACGGATTTGCCATCACGCACCGCCGCCAGGCTCGCGCCGCTGCCAAGGTGCGCGAGAATCACCCGGCCGGCTGTCGCCGTCGGGTCGCCCTGGGAAACGAGTTGCTCCATGAGGGATGAGTACGACAGCCCGTGGAACCCGTACCGACGCAAGCCTTGCGCCTCATAACGGCGCGGGATCGGCAACAACTGGGCCACACGCGGCAGGTCGTGATGGAAAGCCGTGTCGAAACAGGCGATTTGGGGTAGGTCCGGAAAACGGCGATGGAAAGCCTCAATCAGCAGGAGTTCTTCGGGCATATGCTCGGGATCGAACGGACTGAATTCGTGCAACTCCCGTACCATCACCACTGTGATTCGCTGCGCTTCGCGGTATTTCGGTCCGCCATGCACCACGCGATGCCCAACCGCAGTCAGCGCATCCCTCTTGTTGTGTCCCTCGACCCAACTCATCAACACACTCACCGCAGCGGCGTAGTCCGGCGCCGACAAGGACAGGGAAACATTGTCAGCCGGGTTCGCGCCTTTCACTCGAAGGGTGGCTTCGGACAATCCGATCCGGGAGATCGCCCCCTCGACAACCCGCCGGGAGTCGCCGCCTTCAAACAGTGCGAACTTGATGCTCGACGAGCCTCCGTTGATCGTGAGAATTCGCGGGTTAGCTGGTTGCATGGTTGACACCTTCATTGGTTTCCAGTCCGAACGAAGCCAGTTTTTCGCGGGTCGATTGGTGGTCCGTGTGAAGAATGCTCGGGATCCCCAACCCTTCGGCGATCTGGACGAACAGCGGGGTGTTCTCGATGTAGACGATCTGCCCGGGGGGCGTCTGGGCGATGTCCAGCGCCAGCCGAAAGATGTCCAGGTCGGGTTTGCGGACGTGGACGAAACAGGAAGACATGAAGCAGTCCACGAGTTCATCGAGCTTGAACTTGCGAACGCGATACGAATTGAGTTCACGAGCTTCGTTGCTGATCGCGGCGATCCTCAGTTTGTGCCGGGCCTTGAGCCGAACCACCAGGTCGAGCATCCAGGGATCCGGTTGCGACTGGGCTGTCATATACTCCCAGAATTGATCGCGAGTGAACGGTCGATCCTCGTAAAACACCGTCCGCGTCAAGTATTCCTGAAGCGTGAGCTTACCCTCTTCGAACGTGGCGAAGTTCAACTGGTGCCGCGGTTCCACCTCGTCCCATTCCAGGTTGAAGTTCGCCACCGCCCGACGGCGCGCGTGATGGTCCCAGCCGTTGGTGAGCAAGACGCCGCCGATATCCAAGAACAAAGTCGTGATCCGAGTCGTGCCAGCCATTTGGTCTCCGGTAATACAAGCGATTCATCGAGCAAGCGGAATGATGCTTGCTCGATGGCCAAGGCGGCAAGTGTTTTGGCCTTCGCAACAGGACACTTCTACCGATTCGATCAGGCCGTCGGGCGATTCGCGGGACAAGTCCACGACAAGGAACCACTCGGCGTCCGGTGAGTTCATGCGCGAGAAGGGACCGTGACTCTCAATCTCGGTGGGCGGCAGGCTGTGGATCGGGTAACGGACGCGTGCTTGTTGGCTCATCACTGCTTCTCCAAACGGGCTCCGGGCCGAATACGCGAACGGATCAGTTCGGATTCCCTTCGTCTCGCCACCGATCCTCGGCTTCACGGACCGTTTGCTCGTGAGGGGCCGGCGACTTGAGACCGCCTTCACGCTCCGGGACGACAGCCAGCGCATTGTCGACAATCGTTTGGGCTTCTTCCAAGATGCGGCGCAGGTGGTCCGTCCCGCGGAAGCTCTCGCCGTAAATCTTGTAGATGTTCTCGGTCCCCGAGGGTCGAGCCGCGAACCAGCCGTTTACAGCGACGACCTTCAACCCGCCGATGGGAGCGTCGTTGCCTGGCGCGCGGGTGAGAACACTCTGGATTCGTTCCCCCGCCAGTTCGGTGAGCTTGACCTGTCGGGGGGAGAGTTTCGCCAGCAGTTGTTTTTGCGCGGGCGTGGCCGGGGCCTCGACGCGGTCGTAAGCCGGCCCGCCGAACTCGCTCGTGAGGTCGCGGTAGATTTCACCGGGATCGCGACCCGTCCGGGCCGTGATTTCCGCCGCCAGCAAGGCCGGGATGATGCCGTCCTTGTCCGTCGTCCAGACGGTCCCGTCACGACGGAGGAACGTTGCCCCCGCGCTCTCCTCGCCGCCGAAACCCAGCGAACCGTCGAGCAAGCCGTCGACGAACCATTTGAACCCGACCGGCACTTCGCAAAGCTTCCGGCCCAGCTTGGCGGCCACCCGGTCGATCATTTGGGTGCTCACCAGTGTCTTGCCGACAGCGGCTTCCTCGCTCCAGTTCGGCCGGTGCTGGAAGAGGTAACGAACGACGACCGAGAGGTAGTGATTGGGCGGGAGAAGCCCCGCGCTTTTGGTCACGATCCCGTGCCGGTCGTGGTCGGTGTCGCAGGCGAAGGAGATATCGAACTGGTCCTTCAGGCCGATCATCCGGGCCATCGCATCGGGCGAGGATGGGTCCATACGGATCTGGCCGTCCCAATCGACGGTCATGAACCGGAAGGTCGGATCGACGGCCTCGTTGACGACCGTCAGGCTTAACTTGTGGCGATCGGCAATCGGCTCCCAGTAGTGAACGCCGGCGCCGCCGAGCGGATCAACCCCCAGGCGGATGTTTGCTCCGCGAATGACCTTCATGTCGATCACATTGCCGAGATCCGCGACGTAGGCGTTGAGGAAATCGTGCCGGTGCGTCGTGGCGGCGCTCAGCGCCTGCCGATGCGAAATCCGGTTCACGCCCCGCAGGCCACTAGCGAGAAACTCGTTGGCCTTCGCTCCGATCCAGTCCGTGACGGACGGCTCCGCCGGCCCGCCGTGGGGAGGGTTGTATTTGAAGCCGCCGTCGCGGGGCGGGTTGTGCGAGGGCGTGATCACGACGCCATCGGCCAGCCCGGTTTTTCGTCCGTGGTTGTACGTCAGAATCGCGTGAGACACGGCCGGGGTTGGCGTGTATTCGTCACCTTTCGCAAGCTTGACTTCGACGCCGTTGGCCGCCAGCACCTCCAGCGCGCTGGCAAGGGCCGGCTCCGAAAGGGCGTGCGTGTCCGCGCCGACGAATAGCGGGCCGTCGATCTGCTTCTGCTTTCGATACTGACAGATGGCCTGACTGATGGCCAGGATGTGCCACTCGTTGAACGCCCTGTCGAACGCGGATCCTCGGTGCCCCGAGGTTCCGAACGCGACCCGTTGCGCAGGCTCCGAGACGTCGGGCGTCTCGGCGAAATAGGCCGTGACCAGGCGCGGCACGTTGACGAGCATCGAAGGCTCGGCCGGTTTCCCGGCCAACGGGCTGATGTTCATCGCACCACCTCGGGCACGGGGTTGTGCCAGATGCCGTCCGGAGCGATGAGATCGTCCGCTTGTGTCGGACCCCAACTGCCTCGAACGTACGCATGGCACGGGTCGTGGGATTTGAGGACGCGATCGACCACCGCCCAGGCGGCCTCGATCGCGTCCTCGCGGGTGAAGAGTGCGCCGTCGCCTGCCAGGGCGTCGCCCAGGAGTCGCTCATATGGCGATTCCACACCCGCGAGTTCTTCGGACAGGAAGAGTTCGCGTTGGTCGCCGACGAACTCCTTGCCCGCGCGCTTGACGCGGGCCGAAATGGCGATGGCGGAATCGGGGGCCAGGCGGAATCGCAGATAATTGGCCCGGCCGGTCGTCGGGTTCGCGTCGCCAAAGAGCGCCTGGGGCGGAGGCTTCAACTCGACCAAGACTTCGTGCGCCGTTCGGGCCAGACACTTGCCGGAGCGGAGATACCAAGGCACCCCGGCCCACCGCCACGAGTCAAGGAACAGTCGCGCGGCGCAGAACGTCTCGACGTCCGAATCGTGCGCCACGTTGGCCTCGTCCCGATATCCGGCGTACTGGCCGCGCACCAGGTCGGCGGGAGTCAGCGGGCGCATCGCCCGGAAGACCTTTGTCTTTTCCGCATTGACAAGGCCGAAGTCCCGTCCCGCCGGCGGTTCCATCGCCAGGAGCGCGACGACCTGGAAGAGGTGATTCTCGATCACGTCCCGGAGGCAGCCCGCGGTCTCGTAAAAGCCCCCCCGGTTCTCCACCCCGAAATTCTCGGCGAGGGTGATCTGCACGCTGGCCACGTGGTTGCGGTTCCAGATCGGTTCCAGGAACGAGTTGGCGAATCGAAAGTATAGGATGTTCATGATCGCTTCCTTCCCGAGGAAGTGATCGATGCGGAAAATCGAGTCTTCCGGAAACACCGACCTCGCGACGCGGTTGAGTTCCCGCGCCGAGGCCAGGTCCCGGCCGAACGGTTTTTCGACGATGACTCTTGCCTGATCGGCCAACCCCGCCGAGCCGAGTCCGGCGATGACCGTCACGAACAATGAGGGCGGGATGGCGAGGTAGTGCGCCGGACGGCAAGATTTTCCCAGCTTGCCCTTGAGTTTCGCGAAGGTTGCGGGATCTTTGTAGTCGCCGCTCACATAATTGAATCGTCCCAGGAGCCGGTCAAAAGCGAGGGTGTCGTCGATCCCGCCCGCCCGAGTGATGCTGTCCCGCACCCGAGCGTGCAATTGGTCTGGAGTCCATGGCGGGAAGGCGACACCGATCACGGGCACATTCAACTCGCCCCGTTTCTCCATCGCATACAACGCCGGAAAAGTCATCTTGTGGGCGAGGTCGCCCGTGACGCCAAAGAGCGCCAGCGCGTCCGATTGGGCGACGGTCATCGGACACCCCCGTCGGAGCCTTCCGACCGATCCTTGTGTCCGCCGAACTGGAAACAAAAAGCCGAGAGCAATTTGTCCGCGAAGTCGGCCTCCCAGCGAGAGGCGAATCGTTCGTACAAGGCCGCAGTGGGCACCGGGACCGGGACCGACTCGTCGAGGCCCGCCTTGATTGTCCGGCGGCCCTCGCCCAAATCGGAAACCCGTCCGGTGAACGCCGCCAAGGCCGGACTATTCAACAAGGCGGTGGCGGACAAGTCCAGGAGCCACTCCGTATCGGTCATCATTCAATCTCCTCGGTTTTGATTGTTCGGCCTCGCTTTGCGTCCCGTGTCCAAAATGCGTGGGAGGCGATCCGATTTGCCATTCCCACGGCAAGCGACTCAATTGCCTTCCTTGCTTCCGGAGCAGTAACCGTCGCAGATCTGTCCGTCGTGAGACTTCGAGCATGTTCCGTGATGACTGCCTCATCGTTCTGGAAAGAGAAAATCGGCTCCGGGCCGAACGCATCGTCCGTCCGGACCGACGTTCGCCGGGGGGTATTCCGTCACTCCCCGTTTCACTTCGCGACGACTATTTGACCTTCGGGGTCGCGGGGATTACCGGCTTGTCACATTTTTTCATTTTGGTGATCTGACCGTCGCACTCGACCAGCATCACCGTGTCGCCCGAGGTGAATATCTCGGCGGTTGCCACCTTTCCCGTGCTGTCCATGTACTCGATGTCTTCGGCCAGCTTGAAAGTCTTCTCGACGTCCTTGCCTTCGGCCTTCATTTTGACCGTCGCGGTGTGCTTCTTTGCGTTGATCGTGGTGATCTTGGCTTCCTTGTCGTGCTTCTTCATCTTGGTGATCCGGCCCTCGCTCTCGACCAGGAACACCATGTCTCCTTCGGTGAAGATGTCGATGGTCGCCACCTTTCCCGTGCTGTCCATGTACTCGATCTCTTCGGCCAGTTTGAACGTCTTCTCGACGTCTTTGTCAGCGTCTTTCAGCTTGACCGTCGCGGTCTTCGCCTTGGGGTCCACCTTGGTGATCTTGGCCTCTTTGGCCTTCGGGTCGGTCGCGTCCTTGTCAGCGGACGCAAGGCTCACAAACCCGCCCAGAACCACCAGGGCACACATCATCTTTCGCAACATCACACTAACACCTTTTGTGCTGCTCGAGGCAGCTATTGATTCCGGCCGGGCAAAATACCCGGACTTTGAATCTCCAATCAATCTCCAAACACTACGGCCCCCGACTCCTCTTTTGCCGCCCCGACTTCCCACAGGGGGGCTTCCGGTCTCGCGTCAAAAGGCGGAAATGGACGCCGTCACAACGAGGTCCGAGCGGCGGTCAGTTCTTTCTCCGCTTCGACCCAGCACTCCTCTTGGGCCGCGTTGTGGTCCGGTCTCCCGGCCCGTTCCCAAAGGTCATAGTCAATGACATGAATCGTCCGGGCACGGTCATCGTCACTGTCTTTCGGAAGTCAGAGAGCTGGTTTCTTGATCGGTCACTCTCCAATCTCAGTGAGGCACGTGCGATCCGCGAGTGGATCTCGTTTTTTCGTGGACATGGCTGTTGCCTTGCTTTCCCGAGAAAACGGATGGTCGTAAACCGGAGACTTCGTGTCATGCGCCAACGGTGGCCGATTCGGCGCGCAATGCGCGTGATCGCGGCCTCGGACCGGCTCAAAAGTTTGCGGGCTCGTTCGACATTGTCGGCCGTGCCATGGGCGAACAGGAGCAGTTTGCCGTTCTTGACTTCGGTCTCGTATTGCATCACGCAGTGATTAATCCCGCGGCTGAACAGCCTTGCCATGCAAGGCGTATATCGCGACGACGGAGTTCGTATTTGACATCACGTGGTTCCTCAGTCATCTTTTGTCGGGGTGCTCGGATTCTCGGACAGAAACAACATATTCCTGTCATGATTCCACTTTCCCGGATTACTCGGTCGCGCAGGCCGACACTGGATCGCATTTCCGGCTGACTTTACAAGTTAAGCGTAAGTTCCGGGCGTTTGCCCGGCATTTTCAACAGATCGAATATTCGGCGGTGATATTGATCGACGCGAAAACCCAGCCGGGCAATGTGGTAATCCTCATTTGGAAGGAGGAGTCGAAATCCTTCCACTGCCTCTCTCCATGCGTCAGTCAGGATGGAGAACTCTTTTTTGCATTTCTCAACATCATTTTCGCCCGCTGTCTTCTCGAATGATTCGCATTTCTCCGCGAATTTCTTGACCGCGTCGATGAAGGGGGCGTGGCCGGGTCGACCGAGGATCGCGTAATCGGCTCCCGCCGCGAAATGCTTTGCGGCGGATTTCATCGATTTGGCTTGTCTCGCCAAAACCTGCCGCTGTCGCTCCTTTGAAATGTCGCCGGTGGAAAGCAAGAAGTGCAAGTCGTCGCTCTGGACGCGAATACGTTCGGCCATACTCGCGATAAGCGGCCTGTTCGGAGTGAGTTCGGAGGTCGCCTTGACGAGCAAGGCCACTCTCGCGTCGACTCGGTCAAATTGTTGATAAAGGGCTTGTCGAGTTGGGTTCTTGTTCGACACTGTCTTGTCGAGAAGTTGAAGTTCGCTTTCGACGTTGTCAGCCAGGCGGAAGAGTGATTTCTCTTTTTCACCGGACAGCTCTTCAACGATATCCTCTTGCAGGTTCTCCAACAGACCGGAAGTCTTCTCAATCGACTTGCGTGTTGCGGTGACATGGCCGGCAGTTAGTTCCGGATCGGCCGCGCGTAGATTAGCTGGAATGATTGTCATCCCGCAAACCAGCAGGGCATACGACACAGATCGTTTAAATGATTGCATTTCAATATTCCACAAAAATGTGATAAATGGCGGTGTTTCATTTGCCAATTTATCACAGTTGATTGAATCCACTCAAATCTCGGATTCCGCATGTCCGTCGTCGAAATGCCGAATCATCTCCCGGCAATCTTGGGCACGTACCCGACACGACTTGTCGGCAGCCTAGTGACTGTCGTCGGCAACTTTCGCGCGAGCAGCCGCGCCTTCATCGCAGTTTTTCTCTCAGCACCACGGCATCTCATGTCACCAGCCCCAAGAAATCCGGGACCGCTAACATCTCGCTTGCGCGAGGTGATGTTTTCAGCTTTCATCCCAGCCGGCGAGGACACGCTCGAGCTCTTCTTTGTGCCGGGTCTCGTCGACGATCTGGCTCTCAAGGCTCACCTTGAGGCCGACTTCCCCCCAAGTCTCCGCCTGCCGCGATCGCTCGGTGTAGTTCGTGATTGCCTGCCGCTCGGCCGCGAGCGCGTGTTCGAGCATTTCCCTCGGATGGTCGGCCTTCGGAACCGGACGCGGCACAGTCGTCGGTTCGCCCCCCATGGACGCGATCTTGTCCGCGAGGAACTGGGCGTGTCCCTGTTCGTCCGCGATTTCGGCCTGGAAGAGCGCTCGCAATTCCCGGCGGTGAGGCCCTGTGAGTTTGGCCGAGTATTGGATGCACATGACGACGGCCTGGAGCTCGCCGGCAAGGTCGTGGTTGAGGTCATCGATCAGTGATTGTCGATCCGCAACAATGGGATCGGGCTGACTGGTGATGTCATTGGAGGCGTTGCGGGCGTATGCATCATTTTTCGTCGGAGCTTGCGATGGCATGGTTGTAATCCTCTGGTGTTTCGCATGTCGAACTCTTCAAACACTTCCGGGTACGAATACTCTTCGCAGAGATCACTTGCGCTGACTCGTTTGCGCAATCTCCCCGTGAATCCACTCCTCGGCCTCGTCAGTCTTGCACTGGTCGAAGTAACGGACCTTGGCGGTGGTAAACGGTTTGCAGAAGACCGCCATCCCCGCTTCCGCTGACAGGGCCAACCGCTCGATATGCGAGATGTGGCGCAAATCGAATTTCACGTCTTCCCACACGGCGTCCAGGGTCCAACCGTGGAAGTCGTGCATCCGGACCAAAATTCGGACTTTTCCATTCTCCTTGACGGCCTGCTCGACCGCAGGGGTGAAGTGCGCGTAGTCCTCGCTCGTGAGCCTGTCTCTCAGGTTCAGGATCAGAATTTTCCCGCCCGCTTCTGCGTGCAAATCGACGGACATCACATGCCTCCCCCTGATGGTTTATTGCAAATAATCGGTGGCAATCGCCCGCCAGTATTGGCCGGTTTTTTTAGCGCAGGTTGGCTCTGTACTTCCCTGAGAAGATAACAGCGAATAATTTGCCGGACGATCACGATTGCCGTTGCATCATGCTTTGTGGCAAGCGTCTCGAGTTCCGCCAGTCGGGCAGAGGGCAAAAGCAACATGACCTCCATGGCGTTGGGAGAACAGGAGTTCGGATAGTTTTGCGAATCGCCATACTGATCTTCAAAGTCCTTATCGACTTGACTGTCCGACAGATAAATCCTGATCTCGAGTCGGATTAATTTCCCGATGCTCATCCCGTCTAATTTGGCTTGTCGGTCCAATGCGGCGATTTCGCCTTCAAAGAGGAACAGAGAAAGATGGACATATTCTTCCATCGGATGGATTCGTTCGCATTTCGTCAGCGTGTCATGGTTCAAGCACATGATTGCGACTCCTGTCTTGCCGAACCGTCACCCAAATTTCCATTTTGACTTCATGGTGCGGGCACGTGCGGCATTCGTGGTTGGTAAAGGGATCAACCCCCGGCCGCCAGATGACAGGCCTGCTTTTTCCGAATCGGGTTTTCAAAGAAGCCTCGCCTGTGGCCGGCTTCTTCCATTAACCTCCCCACCAGGGGCCGCAACAGCTTTGGGTCGGCGGGTTTCAGCAGGTAATGGGCTATTCCAAGGTCGAGGGCGCGGCGTTGAAAAGTCTTCCCCGAATGACCGCTGACCGCGACGATGGCCGTCCGATCACCGCCGGAGAGCTGGCGGACATGGGAGGCGAACACAAAGCCGTCCATCGGGGCCATTCCGATATCCAGCAAGATCAAATTTGGACGATGGTCACGAACAGCCGCGAGGGCCGAGGCCCCGCAATATCTGGCCTTTGATGCATGCCCCCAGAGGGCAAGCATCTCCGCCATGCTGTCAGCCGCGTCATGGAGGTCGTCAACCACCAACACATACGACCCGATTCCGTTCATCCGATCCTCAGACGACCCAAACAGGCCGGTTCCAATGTCCGCACGGATTGGCGAGTGGTGTGCCTTCGTGTTTCAAACCCAATTATGGCGATTGTGACTCGCGGGCCTGACGGAAGGAGGGGCGGAATTGACGGGACAAATGCGAAATGGATCGCCGGGGAAAACCTGACAAGTGTTGGCTTTTTCGGAAAGGGAGGCGTCAGCCATCCTGAAGCCAGCCCTGTTGAACGGCGTAACGGACAAGGTCGGCCCGGCTTTGCAGACCGAGTTTCTCCATCGCCCTAGCCCGATATGTCTCGACCGTTTTGATGCTTAACTCAAGCTGGGCGGCGATTTCTTTGTTGCTATGCCCGGCCGCCGTCTTTTGGGCGATTTCCGTCTCGCGATCACTCAACTCGGCGTTCGGAGAATCGGAGGTCGCCGGCTTTCGGACAAACCCACTGACCACTTTGCCGGCCATGCTGGGGTCAAGGTATACCCCGCCCGTCGCCACCGTCCGGATGGCGTGGATCAATTCCTCGGGAGCGGCCCGTTTGAGTACATACCCGGCCGCCCCGGCCGCCAGCAGTTGCCGGATGTATCCCCTGTCCTCGTGAACAGTGAGGGCGAGCACCCGGACCGTCGGGCACTCCTGCCGTAACCGGGCGGTTGCCTGGGATCCGGTCAGGCCGGGCATGGACACATCCATGACCGCCACATCCGGCTTCAGCGCCGGAATCCGCAGACATGCGACCAGTCCGTCAGCGGCCTCTCCGACCACTTCCATGCCTGGCTGGGTGTTGATCAGGGCCTTCAGCCCTTCGCGGACGACCGCGTGGTCGTCCGCCAGAAACACACGCAAGGTTGTTATCACAACCTCCCTTCCTCATTGTCGGACAGCGGGATCCGGGTGATCACCGTCGTGCCGTGATCGGAGCTTGATTCGATTTCCAGTGTCCCGCCGACCAGGGCGATCCGTTCCCGCATCCCCAGAATGCCCAGGCGGTTTCCGGTGACGGAATGAATGTCAAATCCCCGGCCGTCATCCTCAATGACGGCCGACGCCTGAGCGGGCGAACGTCTGAGAACCACGCTGACCCGCCCCGCCGAGGCATGCTTGAGCACATTGGTCAGCGCCTCTTGGATCACGCGGTACAGGGCCGTTTCGACCGGAGCCGGGAGCCGGGCTCCCTCCAGTCCGGAACAGTGAAAATCAATTTCGACCCCCGATCGCTCGGACCAGGCGTCGGCATAGTTCGCCAAGGCGACCTCAAGGCCAAGATCATCAAGCGCCGTGGGTCGCAGTTCCATCGCCAGATGATGAACCTCCCGGCCGATCAGGTCCGTCAGGGATTGCAGGCTTTGCAAGCGGCCCCTTTCGGGGAAAGCCGCGGGGATCGCATCCCTGACGACCTTTAGACCCAGCCCGATGGCGGTCAGATACTGACCCAGTTCGTCATGCAACTCGCGGGCAATCCGTCGGCGTTCGTCCTCCTGGACAGTCGTGAGTTTTTGTTGCAGTTCGCGACGATCCGCCTCGGCGCTTTCCCGCCGGGTGATTTCATTCTTCAGGACCGCGTTCGTTTGGGCCAGTTCGGCGGTGCGTTCCCTCACACGCGCCTCCAGTCCGGCATGCGCCGCCCGCAGGGCGTCCTCCGCCCGCTTGCGGTCGGTCACGTCGCGGATGTTGCACTGGATCACCCGTTGATCACCGACATCATACACATTGCTGACGAACTCAACCTCAATCTCCCGGCCGTCATTTGTCCGCAATGGAAGGTCATCATAGCGGATGTATCCCTCTGCCTGAAGTTTCCGGAACGCCGTCTTGTTGGACTCGATGTCGCGGAACAGTCCGATCTCCCAAAGCTCCATCCCCACCAGCCGGTCCCGGTCATAGCCCAGCAAGCTGGTGAGAAAGGGATTGGCGTCGACGATCCGCCGGCTGTCCGGATCGACCAGCAAAATGCCATCCTGGGCCGTCTCAAACAAACGGCGGTAACGCGTCTCCGAAATGGCCACGGTCTCGGCGGCGCTTCGTCTGTCGGTCTCGTCTTCGACGGCCAGCAGGATCAACTCGGGGCGGCGGCCCGCCGGGGGGAGCCTTCGGGCGTTGAGAATCATCGTCCGCTGTCCAAGATTCTCGAACGGGTGTTTTACCTCGAAATCATCAAAATGACTGTCCTGCGGCAGGATCTGTTCAAGCAGCGTTCGCAGGGCCGGAATATCCCACTGACGGTTGCCGAGTTCAAAGAACGACAGTCTCTCCATTTCGATCAATGCCACGTGAAACATCTGGCAATAGGACCTGTTGGCCGCGATCACCCGCAGTTCCGCGTCGAGAATCACCAGGGGCTTTTGGACTGTCCGGATGATCCCCTCGGCAAAGGCCCTGGCGTCCTCCACCTCCCGCTCGGCGTTGCGGCGTTCGGAGACGTCACGGAACACCAGCACGACTCCGATGACGGCTCCCGTGCCTTCGCGGATCGGGGCGGCCCCGTCGTCGAGCAGCCACTCCCGGCCATCCCGGCCGATCAGCACAATGTGGTTGCTGATGCCGATGGCCTTGCCTGTGGCCAGCACCTCGGCCACGGGATCGACGACCGGCTGGCGTGTGGTTTCGTTCACGATCCGGAAGATGCCCGCCAGCAACTCGCCGGCGGCATCAGTCTGCCGCCATCCCGTCATGGACTCGGCCACTGCGTTCATGAAAAGCACCCGGCCGCAGGCATCTGTGATGATGGTTGCCGTCCCGATATCGGTCAGCGCCGCCTGGATCCACTCGGGAGGTGACTGCGGGCGTTCTCGATCCGGACTCACTTGAACGGACTCCTTGGCCGGCGGGGAAGGGGCGTCGATGCGAGCATGAGGATTGACCCCGTTCCGATAGGCGGGAGGAAATCCGGCTTCATTCCCATGTGCGAATCGCTTCGGTCTGATTCCGGCCTGCCGGACGACCGCCATTATTTGGATTAGGATGGTGAGGAACGGCTCGGAAAAGACTCTGATGTTTGATTATATTCCGGGCCGGAGGGAGATCCTTAATACGTGTGTGGGATATACCCCAAGAGGACGAGAGCAAGGATGACCACCAATAGGAGCCCCAGGCCGGAACTGGGACCGTAACCCCAGTTCCGGTTGTATCCCCAGCGGGGCAAAGCACCCACGAGCAGCAGCACAATCAAAATCAGCAAAAGCAAACCCATGGGACACCTTGTTTGGTGAATCGATCAGATGACAGAGATTCATCGCCAGTGTCTATTTTCGTGATTCCCCCCGTGACAGCGGACGGGAAAACTGCCCCGGCGGCGTGAGAGAAACCAGCCAAGTAATGTCAGGAAAAACCTGACAAGCTCCTTGTTGACCCAATGCGCGACGGGCCGGCGGGAGGGAATTTATCCCCACACGGGCTTTGTCACTTTTCCTGACCGGCTTCCGACTGATCTCCCGTCCGCCCGAATCCGGAGAATCGGCAGAATGATCATGCAGGCACACAAACCCGGATTTGTCAGCCGGGGATGGCCCCCTGATTCACATAGAGAGGATTTCACGATGAAGACGGACGCGCAATTGCAAAAGGATGTCATGGACGAGATCAAATGGGAGCCGAGCACGACGGCGGCTCAGATCGGGGTCTCGGCCTCCAACGGCGTGGTGACGCTCAACGGGGTCGTCGCCACATACGCCGAAAAATGGGCCGTCGAGCGGGCGGCCCAGCGTGTTGAAGGTGTGAAGGGCATCGCCGAGGAGATCACCATCAAGCTCTCCGGCGTCCATGTCAAATCAGATGCGGAGATCGCCGAGGCGGCCATCACTTCCCTCAAGTGGCATGTCTGGGTGCCGAGTGACATTCAGGTTAACGTGGCCCAGGGATGGGTCACGCTGAAGGGTCAGGTCAGTTGGGGCTACCAGCGGAACGCCGCCCGCGATTCCGTTTGCTGCATGCCCGGGGTGAAGGGTGTCTCGAACGACATCACCATCAAGGCGCCCGTTCAGCCCTCCTCCATCAAGGAGCTGATCGAAAAAGCCCTGGTGCGGAACGCGGAGATTGACGCCGGCAAGGTAAAGGTGACGGCCGACGGCGGCACGGTGACCCTGTCCGGAACGGTTCGGACATGGGGCGAGAAAGACGCGGCCGGATCCGCCGCATGGAACGCCCCGGGCGTCAACATGGTGCGCAACGACATCGCCGTGACCCTGGCGTGACGAACTGTTTCGACCGTGGCAGATCGAAACGGACCTCTCCGTCGGAAGGACAAGCCACCATCTCTTCGATGTGACGGATTTGTTTGGGGCGTTTGCATATTGCGACCGTCCGATCATTGATGAACAACTTGATACTCAGGAGAACGACATGAAGGAATCCACCTCGAACACGCACGACGGCAAGGTCGTCAGCGTGGCCGGCGACAAGCTCACCACCACGTGTGGCAAAGGCGAGCAACATTGTCATACCGTGGCGAAGGACGCCAAGGTCACCTGCGACGGTCACGCCAGCAAAGCCACGGACCTGAAGGCCGGCACATGTGTCCGGCTGACCACGCACAAGGACGACAAGAACTTGGTCACGGCCGTCGAATCCGGCAAGAACATTGTGGCGACGGGCCACAAGGCGTAATCGCCGTGGTTGATGACAAAACATTTCCCACGGGCGTTCCCGGTCGCTACTGATCAACCGGGTCGAAGACGATGACCAGGCGAAATCGAGCGGGCGGGCCATCGTGCGGGTGCGGATCATTCCAGAATTCCTTTGGAATGACCCGCATCCTGTTCATTCACATCATTTTTCTAAAAGGGATCCAAACGATGACCATCACGAACTCAGTCGTCGCGGTGTTTAAATCGCACGAGAAGGCGGAGGCGGCGATTCGCAACCTGCAGAAAGACGGCTTCGACATGAAGAATCTGTCGATTGTGGGCAAGGACTACCACACGGAGGAGCACGTCGTCGGCTACTACAACACCGGCGACCGAATGCTTTATTGGGGCAAACAGGGCGCTTTTTGGGGAGGGTTCTGGGGATTGTTGTTTGGATCCGCGTTCTTTTGGATTCCGGGCGTCGGCCCGTTGCTGGTGGCCGGCCCCTTGGTGGCCTGGATCGTCGGCGCTCTTGAAGGCGCCGCCGTCGTTGGCGGCTTTAGCGCCCTCGGCGCCGCGCTGGCGAACATCGGAATCCCCAGGGACAGCGTTCTTCAATACGAGACGGAAGTGAAAAACGGCCGGTTCATGCTGGTGGTTCACGGAACTCATGACGAAGTGATCCATGCCCGGGGAAATCTGAGCTATTCGGGCGCCCTGGAAACCCAATTGCATCTGCCCGAAACGCCCGTCCCCGAACTGGTGTGACAAGCGTGCCTTGCGGCGCCAGCCATTCGTGCCGCGGTGTTCCATGCCGCCAAATACCCGCTTTCAACACAGGAGTCCGTCCATGTCGAATTCAGCCATCACCCGCGTCGACCAGTCTCATCTCAAGGAACCGGTTGTGCCGTCCGCACGGGCCGAGACGCAATCATTCAATGTGGCCCGCCGGAATCCGCTGGCCCTGGACGAATCGGCGGCGGCCCTCAACATCGACAACCTGAACCAGTTGCTGGCCGACACGCTCACCATGCGGGATCTGTGTAAGAAGCATCACTGGCAGACGTCTGGGCCCACGTTTTACATGCTTCACTTGTTGTTCGACAAACATTTTGAAGAGCAATCCAAACTGGCCGATCTGCTGGCCGAACGAGTGCAGACACTCGGCGGAGTCACGATCGCGATGGCGGCGGATGTGGCCGCGGCCACGCTCATTCCGCAGGCCCCCAAGGGCCGCGAAGATTCGGCGACTCAAATCGCCCGCCTGCTTCAGGCCCATGAAATCCTCCTCCTGGAGGCCCGCGCCATGGCCCGGGTGTCCGCGGACAACGGCGATCTGGGAACCAACGACCTCATCGTTTCCGATGTCATTCGCACGAACGAGTTGCAGGTGTGGTTTCTCGTCGAACACGTGCAATGACACGCCGGAATGGTCAGGCGGAACATGTCGCGGCAGGTTGGCGAAGTCCGGAGGTGTCCCGGTGACGAACGCCTCGCCGGGTCTTTTGCATCGGGCTCACGCGAAGGAATTCAACAGTTCGAGTCCGACAGGGTTGCCGATGTCATGTCAGCGACCGCAGGAGTGAAACAATGGACAAATCACAAGAAAACATCGGTGAAAAAATCGCAAGAGCCGCTCGCGATTCCGAGAAGCGACATACGTCGCACGGACGGGAATGGGCGGCCGTTTTCATGATCGAGGACACGGTCGTGATCGCGCTACACGGCTCCCTTACTGACGAGGAAAAATCGCTTGTGAGAAGCCCGGCCGGGGCCGCCCGGGTTCGGGAGTTCCACCGGCGACTGTTCGCCGATGTCACCGATGGCCTAGCGGGGCGGATCAGGCGAATCACCGGGATGAAAATACGCGACAAGACTTCGGAAATCGACCTGGCTTCCGGTAGTGTGGCGCAAATATTCACGACGAAAACCGTCCTCGCCGAATCCCTGTTCGCCCCTCGCGAAATAGTCGGCAAATCAGGTCGCCGCTCCTCCGAGACGAAGACGGGCAACGCCGCGAACCTGATTGCGGAGACTTCTGCCCGGGCGACCTCCCGCAAAGACATCACGTCCGTGGCAACGGCCGTCCAGGCCGGAAAACACATGTCGGCGACAGGCCGTCAGGCGATGTCGAAAACATTCCGACAGAGGTGAGAGATGTTGATCCGTGAGATGAGCAGGGAAGAGTGCTTCCGGGCGCTGGCCGGATCGAGGCTGGCCAGGCTGGCTTGCTCGCGCGAGAACCAGCCATACGTCGTTCCCGTTTACCTCGCTCTCCATGAGGCGTCCGAGTGCCTGTATGGTTTCACAACCTTTGGCCAAAAGGTTGAGTGGATGCGAGCCAATCCGCTGGTCTGCGTCGAGACGGGCGAGGTTGCCGCGAACAACCAGTGGGTAAGCGTCATTGCTTTCGGGCGCTACGAGGAGTTGCCCGAGAGGCCGGGTAACGACAAGGAGCGACTCATGGCGTGGCAGGTTCTCAAGACCGATCCCATGTGGTGGGAGCCGGGCGACATGGCCTGGACTGCACGCGCCAGCTGCGACCCGACGGAGACGCTCACGCCCGTGTACTACAGGATCCGAATCGGGCAAATGACGGGTCGGGAGGCTGCCCAGGCCACCCGAATCGAACGGCATGTCACCCCGCCGGGGTGATCACCGTGGCTTTTTGCAATGATCCCCTTGGAGAATCTTCCCATGCGCCGATTTCTTTGCTCTGTCTTGCTGCTGCCCTTGCTGGCCGTCCCCTCGGCATCCCAGGATAAGAAGAAGCGGGAACCGGACCCGCTGATGGCGGCCAAACTGAAGGAGTCCCAGACTCTGCTGGAGGGGCTGACTCTGAACGACTTCGCCAAGGTGCGGAAGGGGGCCGAGGAACTGCTGCGGATCTCAAAGCAGGCGCAGTTCCGCAAGGCCCTCAACACGCCGGGGTATGAACTGTACGCGAATAACTTCCAACGGGCGGCCGAGACGGTGATCGAGAAAGCCGGGGCGAAAAACATCGACGGGGCCACCCTGGCCTGCGTGGACATGACCATCACTTGCGTCCGCTGTCATCAGCACACGCGGGAAGAGGGGCTTGGAAAACTCGCTCCGACGCTTGGGGCGGGAGATGGGACCGGACGCTGATGGCAAGCAACGCCGAGAATTATAGCGGAGTTCCTTTTGGTGTGGTGGTCGGTGGAGTTGCCCCCTCACCCAACCCTCAGCCGCAAAGCCGGGAGAAAGAGCCCCGATTTCCCCCTCTCCCGGCTTTGCGGGAGAGGGTTGGAGTGAGGGTCTTCGCTTTCATTTTTGGAAAGGCGGCTTTCAACCACGCTATGGTATTTCATACTCTGCTCAATTTCTGGTCCGGACGGTCGGGCGAGGTTACGGTGGCAAGGTTTTGATCGCCAAACCTCAAGGATGACTGACAGACTTGCTGAGGCCTGACGGGGCGATATCAAGCCCTCGTCTGGTGACTGGATTGTCGAGGCGATTGACTCATGGGAAGCAAATCGATCAAAGGCGATTTTTTCCGCGATCAGATACTTTGGAGAGCCGCAAGTAAATTTGATACACCGTTTGCTCTTCGGGATTATCAGGGAGGGAGAGCAATCCAATGAGCCGATTCAAATTAATATTTCCTGACTACTCCAAACATTTCTTCGCGAAGCTGCATTCAAACCACCTTTCACTTGCCGACGGCATGGTCTTCGGTGACCGAGTGAGGTTTTACCGGTTATCCGTCCAAATAAGAAAACCGAGGCTTTCAATGCCGACAGCCAACCCTTTGTCCGCCATCCGCAGGGCGGTGAAAGTCACGAAGAATAACATCACCTACTCCCGGCCTCACCTAAGATTTGGCTGGAGGATCGTCGGTTGAAATCAGCGCCGGCACGGCCGAGGCCAGTCCTCCGGAACAGCGGATGCGGGATATCAACATCAAGTGGAACGGCTCCGGATGACAGGTGACGCGGGTATTCTGAGGCCCCTTTTTGAAATGTTTCATCGTTGGATGCTTTTCCAAAAAGGGGGTTTATTGAACTTTGAGTAAGCGCTTACTCGGAACATGGAATTGCCTCGCAAGAGAGTTGACTCGCCCCTCACCTTCTTTCATCAGCTGACGCTTTGTCTTCCTCTCGATCCTTTGGGGCAGAAGTGGTCCAAGATGATTTTCAATTGTCAAAAATGCCCTGACAAACCTCCAAGAAGACGAGAAAACACACGCTGTCCGACTCCAAAAGCCCGTAAACAGGCAAAAGTGGCTCAAATCGTGTGGCACATTCGGGGGACTTCTGCCGGTTTTTAAAATGAGGACGCGCCCCTGGGAGGCGGTTGAGTTTCGGTTTTGGAAACTCCGCACGGATTTAGAGGTCCCGGAAAAGTCGCGACGTTCACTTGGATTGACGGCTGATTCCGGCGTTTTCGGAAACGGGTCGGCAGGGACCGCCCGATGTTTGTCACCCTCCCGCATCGTGAATTTGCTTCGGGAACCGGTCTCATCCGGCTCATTTGATCACTGATTAGTGCCGGACATCACAAGAAACCCGGCAATTCGACCGACACACGGCTGGCAAAGAAATGCGACAGGATTGAGCAAATATGGCATCCGAGATCGTGCTTCCACAATGAGCTGTCAAAATGATCCGAGTGAATCCCGGCACGATGGCCGGACCGCTTCACAGCCCCAACCTCAACCGAGGTCATGAGCCTCCCCCAAAAATCACCGCTCGCTCCTCGGGCGGCCGCTCCGCCGTTTTCTGACATTTGGCGTCGCCCGGCGTGCGGGAGCAGATCGACGATCGCCCGATCTGGGAACCGTGGGACCATGACGATTTATTCCAACGAGTGTGACTCGACGTCAGTCCGGAGGGTTCGCTCCGCCTGGCGATTATGTCCGACACTTCCTTGTTCCGGGCCGGCTGCTCCATCTTGCCATCCCCTTGCCGGGGATAAATATTCCGACTCCAGTACTCGCCTGTTTTGTGGATTCAAATCGGAAGCGAATATCAATATTGTGCGGCCGCAACGGGATCGGGAAGACCAAGAATATTGCACTGCTTCCCTCCATCATGTCGGTCGCCGCAGCAATCCGGTTGTTGTCCATGTCCTTGAAAATTCGAGCTTCGAGTTCGGTCTGCCGCAGGCCGGCGGCTTCCCGGGCATTCGATGCCTTGCCCAGACCGGGCAGTGGTCGACAAGCCGGTGTCGCTGTTTCGCGGACCGGCAACGAACAGTCTCGCGCACATAACAGGCCTGCCGGATGGACACGCCAATGTCCTTTCGGGAGGAGCAGCGCCCGTCGCGGGGCAAGGACAGCCTTTTCCCGCCGCCATTGTCAGCCGGCCACGAGTATTGCCCGCCCGAGTTGTCGTCACGGTCCTGCGTTTTTCATTCGTCGTCTCTGTATGAATTCTTCGCCCTGTCTGTCCGCCCCGGCATCCGGCGGGCCCTTCAAACAACTGCCGGTCATTAGTGACCGAGATCGCTGGCCGGAGAAGGGAGGGGAGTTTGCCCCTGATCCGGCCAGTTTCCCGAACTCGCGATCCGGTTTCCTGACCAGTCCGAACAGCCGTGTTCGGCAGATCCGGCAGGGGGTAATAAGCGCTTATTAGAAACCTCTCCTCGCCGGTCCGCGACGACGAGATGCGGCGATCAAACCGTCCGGCAACCCGGGCAAGACACCCGCCCCCGAAAGTCCCTTGCCGCCCGGCGTGACTTCAGCCGTGACAACCAACCATCATCAACTTGTCGCTCACTTGGCGACCGAGAAGCCGTCAGTAGTCGTTGTTCATCACCCCGCCATTCAGGCCGTCGGAAAGCCGGGCGGCATCATTGGCATGAATGTCAGAAACCACGATCTTGCTAGGGACGTTTCGGGTACGATGCGTCCGGCCAAAGGCGGCGTTTTTGAGTCGCCCTTCCTGTTGGAGTTGATCACCCTGATCGTTCGTGCCTCGGGTGCGTGGCGGAAACCATGCGAACCCGTTTTTCGACGGAGACGACCATGCCAACTGAAAATCTTCCATCCCCCGCTCCGACGGCGACAGCAGGTCGGGAGGCGAAAGTGACCGTCAACTGTCACGGCATCCATACCGTGGTCAAACCTTTCTTCTCGGATCTCTGGAAGAGTCTGCACATCTTTTCCCCAGAGACCGACGGAACCGTTGTCCCGCACCTGCTCCTGCGGGTGATCCGACCCGGGAAACCGACCTGACTGCTCGGACACGCGGGCCTTGAGGACGTGATCGTTGACTGGTTGCAAAAACATGGACACGTCGTGGTTTCGGAGGGGACGAGACCTGCCGTGCTGCCGACGCCGAGCCTTGGCTGGCTCCATCGGCATCCCCGGCCGACGGATCGGGCGATGCTGGATTTTGTCCGGGGACGGGAACGGGGGTGATCCGGTACGACGCCAGCCGGGTCGATCCGGCCCGGTTGGCGGGCAGGCCGCCCGGGCCTGGCCGAAAGCCATGCTGGTGATGACTGCGGCCTCGACGGCCAGGGCCTAGACGCTGGGCGGCCGGTTGCGAACGTACGAGGACAAGCTCCGGATCCTCGACGACAATCTTCCCCTGAATGAAACCGCCCGGGTGATCATTGCCGACCACGCGCGGCTGGGGGAGGAGGCCCTCGTCATGGACCGTCGTGACTTCTGGTTTGCCCTCCCGCCCGGAAGCGTTGTTTGCGTCTCCAACCCGAGGATCCACCGGGGATTTCCCCGAGCCGGGAAATGCCGTCTGTTCGGGTTGCTCCCCCTGGATTTCTCACCGAGCCCGTTTAGAAATCGCTGTTGGCGTCTGTATTCTGCCGGGACAAGATCGTCCTGCGGCAGCATGGCCACGACCCCCCGGTCGGCGGACGCCGTGTTCCTGCCGGTCTCCGAGAGTCCGTTGCCGGGTAAGAATCTCCCGGACGATAACCTCCGGCGGGAGGGTCTTTGGGATCACCCGGCCTGAAACCACCTGATAAGCCGGCCGGAGGATCTGTTCCAGACGGACGACATCAAGGCGATTCGGAGGGAGTTTCCGGTGATGGCCGCGATGGCCGGGGCCCGGCTCACGGGCCGGACTGCCATTCGCGCCGGGTGTCTCGGCCATGTAGAGGCGATCCTCGCCCTACGGCCGGAACTGCCATTGATTGGCGACAGGTCGTTGGGAGAACCGATCGCTCTCCCTCCCCGCGTCTCGGTTGCCTTGAAGCGAGACGCGGCCGGTTCCGGGGTTCATCTGGCGGTCGGGGAGTCGAAATTCGCCGGGCCACCCTCAACCGTTCTGATCAACGCCAGCCTGGCGTCGTCGCCCGAAGCGCCGGAGACAGAGTCTGGTTTTGGCTGTCCGGAAGACCGGTTGCTGGTGATTGATTTCCTGGACGAACACCACCCCCGGTTGAGGCAATGGTCCAGGGACCGCATGCATGCCTGCGACGACGCGGGATGGAAGGTGGCCGGCGGAGCGGTCCCGTCGCCTTGGGAACGGTTTCAAGCCGACCGCCTCCTCGCGGACCCCGAATCACCGACACAGACGTCGGGGCCGGTCTGAGCAACGAATCACCGCACGGGCAGTCACAGTGGTCCATACGACCCGAAGCGAGCAGAGCGCCAGCCAAGGCGACACGGCATCCGACACGAAACCACGGAACGAAACAAAACCGTCCCATCGCGTTCCCGGTGGCAGTCGATGGATGAACTGGGTTCCCTTCGTTGCTGACAGGTCGTCGGGAATGGTCTGGCCGTCGGACGGGCGAGGACTGTCACATCGCACGGACTCGCTTTTCTAGCGGTCACAGGATTCAAGCATTCGACCCAACCGTTCATCACTCACTGACCGGTCTGATCGGGAACGGGCATGCCGGGCTATCGAGATGAAGATCAACCAGCTCAGCCAGACCGCAGCGTATGTCATTCGGCTTAACAGTACAGCGCGAGTTCCCAAATTTCGATAAGGAGTATATCGGGAGGGAACCCCATGACAGAGCAGGAAATCGCGGGCCTCGGACCGGCCTTCGCCAACTATCTCAAACCGTTTCGTCCGTGCTTCAAACAAGCCCGGACGGCGGCCCATTTTGACACGTATTGCCGGGGCCTGCTGTCGGACCTGGACCGCAAGAGCGTCGAGCCGATCGCCCTGGCCGCCGGCACGGCCGTCCGCACCTTGCAGGAATTTTTGGTCACCGCGAAGTGGGACCATGACCGGGCGTTGGATATGCTTCAACGGCGGGTCGCCGAGGAACTGGCCGGGACGGAGGACGACGGGACCGGCACGGTCGGGGTGATCGACGAGACGAGTTGCCGCAAGTGGGGTGACCGCACGCCCGGCGTGCAACGGCAGTATCTGGGTTGCGTCGGCAAAGTGGACAATGGCATCGTCACGGTTCACATCGGGGCGGCCAAAGGATCGTTCCGCGCCCTCCTGTCGGGGGACTTGTATCTTCCGGCGTCGTGGGCGGACGACCGGCCCCGTTGCCGGGCGGCGGGAATCCCCGACGAGTTGCCGTTCCGTCCGAAGTGGCGGATCGCCGCGTTACAATGGGCGAGGCTGTGGCAAAACGGAGTGCGGTTCGACTGGCTGACCTTCGACGAGGGGTACGGCGCCTCGGTTCCGTTCCTCCGTCTGTTGGGACTGGCCGGGCAGCGGTTCGCGGCCGAGATCCCCGTGAATTTCACCGTCCGGGACACGCCGGACGGTCCGCCCCGCCGGGCCGACGAACGACTGACGGCGGCAGACGCCCGGAACGGCCGGCGCCAC
>NZ_JH636456.1:27324-41024 GCF_000255705.1 Zavarzinella formosa DSM 19928 | reverse complement strand
GCCAGGCCGTCGCGGAACTCCCGCGACACGCCATATCCGGCGTCGGCGACCGCCCGCCGCCCGGGCAGCCCCTCCGCCCGGACCCGGTCAAGCAATTCCAAGGCGATTTCCGGCTTGGTCAGCGGCCGCCGCTCCGGTTCGGGAACCCCGGCCTTGTCCAGCCGCTCTTCGTCGGCCAGCCAGGAGTCGGGCAAATACAACCGCATGTCGAGAGGATAATGGCATTGGGGACTGACGTAATGGACGGAAACGGCGACCTGACAGTTGGCCTTCTTGCCCGCCGCCCCGCAATACTGCCGTTGCACCCCGACGGAGCCGTCGCCTTGCTTGGGGAAAGACACGTCGTCGAACAGGAAGATCCCGTCGGGGCTGGCAAAGGTCTTCGCCAGACGGGAACGATATCGGGCGAGCACTCGTTGCTCGTCCCACGGACTCTGGCTGATGAATTGTTGCAGGGCCTGCTCGGGATCGGCGCTGACCAGTCCGTCGGGAAGGGTGACCCGATGCGAAAGGGGTTCGATGCTCTTGCGTTCGCCGTCCAAAAGCAATCCCTGAAGATAAACCCCCGCCCATTTCGCCGGCTTGGATTGCGGAAAATCCGGGGCGAACAGGCTGGCATATTCTTGAAGGCGTTCCAAGACGGCCGTGTCGAGTTTGGGAGTGTAAGTCTTCATGCAAGATTAGAGTTTGGAATCGTTCCAACGATTCCAAACTCTAACGGAGTAGTATTAATAACTTTGGGGAGAATTTCAGTTCGATCAGTCGATCGACGATTTGATCGTCCAGTTGTTCGAGGTCGTGCGGCGCGAAGTTGGCGAGCTGGCCGTATTTCAACCAAGACCAGACCGCCTCCGCCGGATTGAGGTCGGGCGCCCATGGCGATAACATCTCCAGTCGCAAACGCTTGTTCTTGCGTAAAAATTCACGGATGACTTCGCCCCGGTGATTCGGTCCGCGATCCCAGACGACGATGACCGGCCCCCGGAGATGCCGGAGAAGATCGCGGAGGTATTCCACGACCTTGGCTGCGGTGTAGAATCCATCCGGCTCCGTCGCGAAATAGAAACCCAATCGCCGGGAGTTGGGTGAGACGCTGATGCCGCCGATCACGGAAACTTTTTTGCGGTGTCCGCCGTCGGCATCCAGAAGAGGCGTCCGCCCTTTGAGAGCCCAAGCGCGACGCACCAGGGGATTCAAAAAAAGGCCGGATTCGTTGATCAAGACAAGGTGGGCGTTTGTTTCGATTGCTTTTTTTGAATGCGAGGCCACTCGTTGGCGACCCAATCGAAGATCGCATCGTCATTGCGTTGCCGGGCCTTGCGGGCGGGCCGTTGGGGCGAGTAACCGCGTTCGGTCAGCCATCGCCTCATCGAAGCCGGATGGAATGTGATTCCGAATTTTCGCCTGATCAAATCAACGATCCTCCGGGAACTCCAGAGATCCGTGCGGAAACCGTGCTCCGATGGTTTTTGTGACAGCCAGATTTTCACCTGCCTTTCTTGTCCGGGCGCCAGAAATCGCGGTCGTCCCGGCATGGGTTTGGCGGCCAGTCCTGCATCGCCGGAAGCCCGGTGGTGTGCCATCCACTTGGCGACGGTGACCGGATGGACGCCAAGCGTGTCGGCCACGGCAGCCTGGGTTTGGCCTTTCAAAACTCTAGCGACTGCCCGTCGTCTCAGTGCTTCCAATGCGGAAGCAGATCCTTTGCTTCTCATCCTCGCAAATAGAGCATCAACATTAAAAATTGTCGATAGCTTTTCTTACGCTCGAATCAGTAGGCGATGAAGGGGAAGGGAGCCAAAGGCAAGGCTGATGGATAAACCCCAACCGGAGCCGAAAATGCGGCAGACTGGCCTGCGGTAGTCAGTGGGGGAACGCCACCTCCTATCAGGCGTGACACAACGAGTTCAGCTCGTTGGCCGGTGAGAGTACCGGCGCCCCTCGTCATTTCCACTTCTCGACCTTGGCGATTTGGGCGTTGAAGTCTTCGGTCATCTTCTTCATCTGCTTATTGTGGTCAGCCGCCATTTCCATCATCTGGGCGTTGTGGGCCTCCGTCTGCACACGTAGTTGGCCGGCGTGAACTTCGGCCTGCGTATTGAGTTGGGAGTTGTGCATCGCGGTCACCGCGAAGAGCACGACGATCAGAATCGCTGTTGGCACGAAGAGGACAATCGCCCAGAGTGCCGGCCAAGGAGCCCGAACAGGGAGAGTCGTAGTGTTGCTTTCCATTCACAATCTCCTGCAATTGGATGCTGTTAGTTTACCCGTCGGGAGAGGCTATGGCGACAGGGCGATGTCTTCGGCACGGTTAGTCAGACGCAAACTGATTTCTGGATGGCAGCAGGGAAAGAGCCGCTGACAAGGGAAAGCCCATTGCCGGGGTAGCGACCGACCCCCAGCACCTTCACCTCGTCCGCCATAGCCACGCGGCGAATAGGACGGCGAGTGCGAGGTCGGGCAAGCCGACAAGACCGGCAGTCGCAGATAATTCACCGTTTATCCACATGGCGAGCAGTATTGCCGCGAATGTCGCCTTCCCGCCTGCCCCCACGGCGAGGAAGGTCCGGTCTGCCTTCCCCGTCCATCCCATCCAGAAGTACGCGATCCCAAACAGGGGAAGCCACGCGGTCAGCACCCAAAGATAGAGCGGGTGAGCATCCGGCAGGCCGACCATGTTCCGAAGCTGTGGGAACGGCGGGGCGAAGACGGCCACGCCGCCGAGGTTCATCGGTCCGCACGCCATCAGCAACCACCGCATCCCGCGTCCGAACTGGTTCGCTTCCACGGTCGCTCTACCTTACTCAGCCGCCTTCTTCACTAACTACATCAGTTTTAGGACAATGTTCCAGTTGGTGGCCGTAACACGCGATGGGGCACGCCACGCACTGATCGTCGTGGCAGCGGGCCACCACCAGACATCGGTCCAACCATCATTCGGCCGCGAACGGCACGAGTGCGCGGAGCTTGCGATCACGAAGGTACAGCCCGAGCCACGCAAGGACGCCGACGATGACCGGCACGAAGAACTTGCCGTCGTTGGCGTGGACGTGGGTCGCCACCGCCCCGCCGAGGTAGGCGAGCATGAGAAGGCCGCCGAGGTAGCGGGTCTTGGGCACAAGGTAGAGCACGAACGTTGCCAGCTCGATCACTCCGAGCGGCAGGGCGGAGCCGGGCGGGTAGGTCTTCGACCACTCCTCAAGGAAACCCTCGGGCTGAGCGATCTTGAAGAAGCCGCTGGGCAGGAATACGAGGGTGAGAAGGATGGAGAGCGCCCATCCGGTTATTCGCTGCCACTTCGGGATCGAGTCTGTCATCTGCGTCACTCCGGTATGTCACTTTGGTCAATCCGCCGCTTGTACTCACCTCTCGGGATGGGTGCAAGGTCAGCGCCTCTGGCTACTTGGGCACATACCGCATCGCCACCGCCCCGGAGCCGAGCTCCGCCCGGCTCACGAACTTCAAGTCGACATGCTTCGAGAGGCCGCCGAGCAGCGTCGGTCCGTGACCTGCGATCCGGGGATGGACGACGAACTCATATTCATCGATCAACCCCAACTCGGCCAGCGCCAACGGGAGCTTCACGCCGCCCAAGCCAATTCCTTTGCCAGGTTCCCGTTTGAGCCGCTGTACGGCCTCCCCCAATTCCCCGCGTACCAGCTCGGCGTTCCAATCAACCCGTTCCAGGACTCCGGACACGACATACTTCTTTGCCGCATGGATCGTCCGAGCAAAAGGAACCATCCAGTCGGACATCCAGTCCGGTCTTTCTCCCGTTTCCGCGACCGGCCGCCACGCTTCCTCCATCATTTGATATGTCACCCGACCTAGGAGAAGGGCATCGGCCTGCTCGATGTTCCTGGCGTGGTGACGGTGCAGCTCTTCGTCCGGGACGACCCCGGCCCGGTGATCGACGCACCCGTCCAGGGTGACGTTGATCGAATACCGAAGCGGTCTCATTTTTTTGATCCTTTTGGCGCGATTCCCACTCTGCCTTGCCATTCACGTCGGTTGAGTCTTCTGCGACGTGCCGATACGCGTTGATCTGGGCGGCCGCGGGCGAAGTATTTGAATTGACGAAGGCGAGATCGATACGTCGCCGTCCAATCGCCATGACCGGAGTCGCCGTCTTCGTTCCCGGTCGAGATCATGCCGTCGAGCGAGAGCTGTGCGAAAACGCTAATCTTTCTTTTTTCAAACTCTGAGCCATCGCGTTTCACGGCTCGATACCCGCACGGTCTCTCGCGGCCTTCCACCATCTTGTCGAATGGCCAACCAAGGAATCGACACCGTCCCGGGGAAATTCCGAAAATGTCTCCTGGCGTTTTCCTCTTGTGTTCATGAAGACCGGCGAAAACTACCGAAGCCGGGTGAATCACGGTGGGTCAGATGCGGGAATACTCGACGGCATCGTCGAACCCCGTTCACCCCTGCGCCAACGGCTGCGTGAAACAGTAGCAGTAACCGTTCTCGAACTCGCGGAGGAAGCATACGCGGTGCTTTCTCCCGCCCCATTCATCGACCCGGATGGCGCCAAGGTCGAGGCCGCGACCATCAAGCTCGGAACGCATGGCATCGAGGTCGGTCACGGTGATTGGAAAGGACCCGGCCTCCTCTGGTTCGTGGGCGGGCTTTGCCACCAAGCCAATCCTCGCTTCATCCCGTTGCAAAATTGCCGTGGTCTCGTCGCTCGCCACGACCGAAAAGCCAAGGACCGACTGATAGTACGCCACCGCCGGGCCGATGGCTTTCACCGGCAGGGCTGACAGGTCATCTCCCGAGATCGAATACGTGCTTTTGAACTTCGCGAGGGCGCGACGTTTTGCGACGTGGTCACGTACTGCCTGTGTCAGTTCGGCGGTGATTTCGGGCGGGGCGCCCTCGACCCATGCGCCACGCTGGAGGAAGCTCTCGAAGGATTGGTCGCATGCTCCCCCGCTGGCGAACCGCACCGCCCCTTCTTTTTCGTACCATGTGATGTGGTCGTCATAAAGGGTGACCCCTTCCCGGCCCCATGTCCAGTCTTTGATAAATGCCATGTTAACCCTCATTTTGTCAGATGGGTTGCCTGAAACTTCTTTCCGGCTTCGAACTTGGCTGCGTCTTCTCCAAAGAAGTTGAATCGCGGCGCGAGTGGTGTGATGGCCAGCGCCTTTCTGGCGTAATCGGCCGTGATCAAGTCAAGCGTTTCCTCTGACGAATCGGTCGGGTATTCCGCCAGCATACGTGCTCTCAAGGCCAGCAGCTCAAGAAACAGCGATGACGTGACCCCCGTCGGGCCAGGGTAAGATTCCTTGTAATACATGACCAGAATTATCCCGTTCTCAACGAAATACTCGTAGGTCGGTTGCTCGGCCACCATCTGCTCCGGGCAGTGGGCAGACACCTCTGGCACGAAAGTGAACTGGTGAATCACAACGCCGGTGAGGTCATAACGCGAAATCAGGTCGAGAACCGGATCGTCTTGCTTCTTTCGCCGCCGACGCTTGATCTTGGACCATGCACGGATTGCGACTTCTCGTTGCATGAGGAATGGGTTGTCGGGTTCGGTGAACGTGTGTGTCTTGGCCGCTGCCTTCAACGCCTTGACGAACTCATCTGCAATCATGGTTAACCGGCCTGTGGGCGAATTCTGACCCCGGATGCGCTGGCGCCCACCCGGCCGCAAGCGCTTCCCGTACCCATCCGGCCACGTCAGAAGGCAGGACCGGGACAACGACCTTTGTTCCCCAATCGGCCGGGTGCGGGCGGTCGGTATACAGCATCAAGATCGCGCCAGGCTGTTCGGCCAACTCGACCGTGAGATGCACTTTACCGCATCCGTAGCCTGTCTGCGAGTAGGTCCCTCGCTTGCGGATTCGCCACCGGTACGCGACCCCATCGACGACGATCCGCCTCGAACCGGTTTTTCGTGTCGCCATCCCTTTCGTCCTCCTCCGCCAAACGGTGAAGCTAACCGAAACGGCCCTTCTACTAATGCTACTCCTTCCCAAGTATCAAATCCACCACCCAGCAGCCACGCACGTGCGGCCCCAGTCCCCGGCAGTGCGTCAGGACCGCTTCGTCTTCACACCCGGAGTTTTGAAGCGCTTCGGCCAGGAGCGGCATCGCGGAGAAGTCACGGGAGTCATACATCTGCTGCGCCAACGCCAGGACGGTGGAAGTGCGCCATTCGGCGAGGAAGGTGACGGGGCGGAATGGGTTGACGAAGACTTCATAGACGTGGCGTGACGTGATGAGTTGCTCGTGCCGACGAAGATCCGATTGGTAAGGTTTGGCTCGCTCGAAGTTCATCACAGCCCAGGCCAGATGCACCGCTTCGGTCAGGTCGTTTAGCCCCCGCCACCCCACCTCGTCCGGAGGCGTCGCACTCCACTCGCGGTAGTATTTGGCGAAGACTTCCATGCTGGCCTTCTCCAACCGGGTGTACTCGGCGTCACGAGAGTCGAGGCCGTCGGCGAAGCGCTCGGCCCACTCGATGCCGTCCCGGCTCGCCGGTTCCGTGAGGTGGTCCCACACGTCTCGGCAGCACGCGATCGCGTAGAGTCGGAGCTTCCGGTCGTCGGGTGGCCGGTTGAGGTGTGCGAGGAGTTTAATCACGTCGTTGTTCGACAGCCATTCAGCTTCGGTCATCCTGTGCCCTCCGGCTGCAATCGTAACATTTTTTCAGGCACTTGGGCGAGTCCTTCGGACCGGGCTTTTCCGCAACTGCGCTTCGCTGCGGTCCCTTTGGGACGCCTTCGGCCCGCTCCTATCCCTCTCGCGGGAACTTGTTGCAAGAGCAGATCAGGTGCGTCCACCGCCCGGCCCGCGACGCCAGTTGCGCAGTTCCCACGCATGTGTTGAATCCAGCTCACGCGCCGGGGCGTAGGATATTCTGTCACCACCAACCGTGAGCTCCGGATGCACGCAACTCGTATGGTCCTCGCCGCACTGCTCCTCTGCTCCTCCGCGTTTGCCGCGGACCCTCCGGTGTGGCCCCAGTGGCGTGGTCCGACCCGCGATGGCGTCGTGACCGGTCCCGAGTGGCCCGACAAACTCGAGGGAGACTCGCTCAAACAACTCTGGCGTATTGAAAAGCTCGGTCCGAGCTACTCCGGGCCGATCGTTGCGGAAGACAGGGTTTTCATCACACAAACCGTGGACAAGAAGACCGAGCTGGTCACGGCACACGACCGCAAAACCGGCAAAGAGCTGTGGAAAACGAGTTGGGAGGGGTCAATCACCGTGCCCTTCTTTGCGGCCAAAAACGGGAGCTGGATTCGCTCGACCCCCGCCTTCGACGGGAAGACACTGTTCGTCGCGGGCATCAAGGACTTGCTCGTCGCAGTGGACGGCGAGACAGGCAAGGAAATGTGGCGGCTCGACTTCGTCAAGGAGTTCGACAGCCCGCCCCCGGACTTCGGGTTCGTGTGCTCGCCGCTGGTCGACGACACCGGTGTGTATGTGCAGGCCGGGGGCTCGCTCGTGAAGGCGGACAAGAAAACCGGGAAGGTGCTGTGGCGGGCGCTCAAAGACGGCGGCGGAACCATGGGGTCGGCGTTCTCGTCGCCGGTGTTCGCCAGGCTCGCGGGCACGGACCAGGTCGTCGTCCAGACTCGCACAAAGCTCGCCGGCGTGGCCCGCGACACCGGCAAGGAGTTGTGGGCGAAGGCGATTCCGTCCTTCCGTGGGATGAACATCCTCACCCCGGTCCCCGTCGGAGACGACGGCGTCTTCACGAGCACGTATGGCGGCAACACCCGGCTCCTGCGTGTGACGAGCGAGGGCGGGAAGTACGACACCAGCGACGCCTGGACCCTCCGATACGAGGGCAACATGTCCACACCGGTCGTGGTGGACGGTCACGCATACGTTCTGGGAAAGGACAGGCGGTTGCTGTGCGTGAACCTGAAGACGGGGAAGGAGGCGTGGGGCACGGACGAGCGGTTCGGCGACTACTGGAGCCTGGTCGCGAACAAGGGCAAGATCCTCGCGCTCGACAGCCGCGGCGTGTTGTATTTGCTGAATGCCAGTCCGAAGGAGTTCGATCTGCTGGGGAAGCGTAAAGTGGCGGAGTCCGAAACGTGGGCGCACCTCGCGGTCTGTGGCGACGAGATATTTATCCGCGACCTGACCGGTCTGACCGTGTGGCGATGGGCCGGGAAATAAGATCGCGTCGTCGCCGCAATTCTCTTCCGCCACGTTTCAAGGACGCGGCAGTCGCCTCTTTGGGCTGAGAGTTCGTCGGCTTCGTTACGTCGGAACGAAGCATATCTTTTCGATGCCATATGCGTAACCCGGTTCCATCCCGTACAACCGGCCAAGCGGCCGCCTCTGGCCCGCCTCTCGCTGACGTTGGCCCCGGCTGTCCGGATGGCCAGCGGCACGCCATGATGATCGACCAACAAGGTGTGTTCGGTCCCGGGTTTTCCCGCGGTCCGTCGGGTTCGGACCCGTATGCTCGCCGTCGCCGAAGGCCCTCAACAGGACGCCGTCAACAATCACCGTGTCCGGGTCCAGCTTGTCGGCCTGCCGGAGCAAACGCAACAGATCGGCGTGGAGACGGTCCCAAACCCCCAAAACTTCCCAGCGGCGCAGCCGACGGTGGGCGGTCCGGCCGGAACAACCAAACTCGGCCGGGATGTCCTCCCATCGGCATCCGGTGACCAAGACAAACCAAATCATCCGCAGGACGGTTCGATGGCTGACTTGGCGCCGGCCTCCGAACGGGCCGACCGGCGGCAGTGGGGGCAAATAATGACTGACCAAATCATAAAACTCATCCGACATGTGCGCGCTGGCCATGACAGAATCTCCTTGATAGGGCATCTGTCAAAAGGCGCAAATCTCATGCCGAAATAGGGGTTTTGTCAGGGCCTCTTAAATGAATGGGGGTTGCGTGCAGATTGACCTGGAAACCGTGCGTTGGCTCCTGTCGGCTTTTTTCCTCATCAGCGGCTCGCTGATCACATGGCTCCTCGGCCGAAAAGTGGTGCAGGTCGACAACACTCTTAATGAACATGATGGACGGATCGACGTCAACCTCCAGTAGATCAACGGCATCAAGCAGGACTTCGTCAGCAAGGCCGACCTCAAGGAGCAGCTCAACATCCAATTGTCGCCCATCAAGGACGATATGCGGGACATCAAGGGCGACGTCAAAGCCCTCCTGCAACGCCCATGACCGACCGCAATCTCGACGATCTTCATCCCGACTTGAAGCCACTCTGCCAAAAGTGGCTTGATGCCTGCAATGCCCGGCAAATCACTGTCCGTGTCATCGAGACCTACCGATCCGTTGCCGAGCAGGACAGGCTTTTTGCCATCGGCCGGAATGCGGAAGGCAACGTCATCGGCAAGACGCTCAACAAGGCGCGGGGCGGGCAGTCCAAACACAACTTTGCGATTAACGGCCGCCTGCCAGCAAGGCGTTTGACTTTGTTGTGATCAACGATGACGGCACATGCAACTGGAACCCGCAAACTCCGCAATGGAAGGCGGCCGTCGCCATCGGAAAATCTCTCGGATTAAAGTGGGGAGGCGATTTTCCTGCTCATCAATTCGACGCGGATCACTTTGAAATTGCCTGAAGCATCGTGCGGGTGTACGGTGCGACACCAACCCAACTGAAAGGATTCCAAACGAGCATATTCACCACAATCAAAGACTGGTTCGTCGCCAAAGAAGTTATGATCGAAGAAGCTCTCACCCCTTACGATCATGACTTCTTGCAAAAGGCCAGCGCCCTTGCCGCACAGATCGAACACAACCTCGGCAAGGATGGCCTCGAACTGGCCAAAACCCTTTTGGCCGACGCCTTGGCTGCCGCCGGTTCGGGCAACTTCGGGGCGGCCATCGCGGCGGCGGCTCCGCAGCTTCTCGCCACGATCACGGGTGACATCACCGCCGAGATCAAGAACGCCGTGTATGGCGTGCTCGCCATCGCCCAGGCGGAACTGCAAACCCCGGCCGTCACCGTCGCCGAATGACGATCTACCGAATTTTCTCCCTGATTGCCCGCCTGCTTGGATTCGTCCAACTGGCCGGGCAATTCTGGCGGTTACACGAGCTGAGGTTGAAAGCCCGGGAGATAGCCAACACCCCGACCACGCGCCCGGAGCTTGAGAAGTCGCTCATGGATGGCGAACTGTGATCAATCCTCTGGAATTGAAAACGCTGATAAGAAAGCTGGAGGCATGGAGTGATGAAAGCGGAAGCTTCCACACCGATCGTCAGCTCGCCGATGAGGTGTTGATTGCGGATGGATGGCGGGTCGTGCCTGATCCCTCTTTCGAGGGTGGTTTTTGCTGGAAATTTGGAGTCAATCCGGTTGTTTCTTCCTCGGAGTCTTATCGTCCCCATCCTGTTAATGATTTGAACGCTGCAATTGCTGTCATTCCTCACAATGCCCATTGGCGGCTCGAAGTGAAGAACGGCGTGACTTGGGCATATGTCTGGCCATGCAGGGGGTTGATGCCTGAAATGTCGCGAGGACAGTCCTGCCGTCCCGCCGTTGCCATCCTCGTCGCGGCTTTGAATTTCAAGCAGACATCAATGGTTGGAAAGCAGTGAGATATTCGCTGTTACTTTCTCTCCTTCTCACTGCTTGTTGCCCTCAAGTCGACCCCTCGACGCCGACTCCCTCCATCGCGGTCAAACAATGGTCTGCCGAAGAACAGCGTCAAATTTTGGCTGAGGAAAAGAAATTCTCTCCTGACTCCATCCTGATAAGCGTTCTTGAGGATTACGACCGGCTCAGGAGGGAAACACGGTGATGCTTCCCGGCGACAATCCAACCCCACAATGGAACGCTCGGCTGGATTCGCATACATCTACGCCAAATGTCGCCAACAGCGCCAATTCGTGATAAAACCGGAGCCAGAAGATAAGCCATGACCGAAGCTCGAAAACATCCCAAGCACCAAGTGCTGTTCTTGATCGATTGCCACTGGCTATATATCGCTTGGCACACGAACCTGAACTCCGCTCCTTCAGCACTGTCGCATCATGGCAACCCCCGGCCGTGAACTGTCCGGCGTCATCCCGGATCGGCTTGCTCAAAATCTCGTTTCCGAAGTGGTGGTGCAAGCCATGACCTGCTACGTCGAGCGGGACAATATCGTCGCCGCTTCCACCTCGCGTCAGGCCGTGAGTCGGACAGCTTAGCTGCCGGTTATGACGAATCTGGGCGTGAGCAGAGATAGGAAGAAAATTTAATCTACATTGCATTTCTTCAATAAAGGAAGTGACGAGATCACCGGGCGGTGTACCCGCCATCGACCGCGTGGAAACTGCCGGTGACAAACGACGCCTGATCGGACAGCAGGAAAGCCACCATATCGGCGATTTCGTCAGGCCGGGCCAAACGCCCCATTGGGTGAGAGGCGGCCATCTTCTCGCGGACATCGTCAGGCAATTGCCTCATGTTCGGCGTGTCCACATACCCCGGCCCGATGGCGTTCACTCGCACCCCCTTGGTCGCGTACTCAAGAGCAGCCGCCTTCGTCAGGCCGATGATCCCGTGCTTTGCCGCAGTATACGCTCCGATCCCGGCGACCCCGACCACCCCGTTGGCCGAGGACATGTTCACGACCGCTCCGCCGCCCGCTCGGACGATGGCGGGCAGTTCATACTTCAGGCCGAAGAACACGCCGCTGAGATCGGTGGCGAGCACGTCATTCCAGTCCTCAATCGCGGCGTCTTCGATCATGACATCGTGCGGGCCGGTGATGCCGACGTTGTTCACAGCCAGATGCAGCGCCCCGAACCGGGAGACGGCCGCCACCACCATTGCCTTCACGGACAAATGGTCCCGAACGCCAGTCTCTACGGCATGAGCACGGTCTCCGAGGCGGGTTGCGAGTTTTTTTGCCTCGCCCGGATCAATGTCCGCCAGGATGACGCGACAGCCAAGTCCGTGCAACCGGACGGCGATTGTCTCCCCGAGACCCGTGGACGCCCCCGTCACAACCGCAACTTTATTGTTGAATTCCGCCATGGCTTTGCCTCGAAATGATCCCTTCGGGGTTTTGAAGGATTATCGTCAACGCGGGTGGAGATGTCGGTAAGATTCTTCACATGCGGGAAATCGCGTTGTCACAGAACTTCACGGAGCAGTATCGGCATGAACGCCACACCAGTAACCGGCCTTCCAGACATCGTAGACCGGGCCGAATGGCGGAAGCAACTCGATGCTTTCCGGGCCAGGGAAAAGGAGGCCACCGCCGCGCACGATGCGCTGTCCGCATAGCTTCGCAAGCTGCCGATGGTCCGGATCGACACGCCTTACGAATTCGACTCTCCAAAGGGCAAGGCGAGCCTCCTCGATCTGTTCGATGGCCGCACGCAACTCATCGTGTACCATTTCATGTTTGCTCCGTCGGTCGGCGGCTGGCCGAACGCCGGGTGTGTCGGATGCTCGTTGCAGATTGATCAGATCGGGCATCTCGCCCATCTGCATGCGCGGGACACTTCTTTCGTGACGGTGGCGCTGGCGCCGCTGGTGAACATTGAGGCTTACAAGAAGCGCATGGGGTGGACCGTGCCGTGGGTTTCGTCCGTGCACAACACCTTCAACAAGGACTTCGGCCTTTCGACTGAGAAGGGCGAGAACCACGGGCTGAGTGTGCTCATCCGGGACGGCGACAAAATCTACCGTACCTACTTCACCACCGCCCGAGGCACCGAGAAGATCGGGACCGTCTGGTCCCTCCTTGATGTCACACCGCTCGGCCGCCAGGAAAAGTGGGAAGACACGCCTGCCGGAAGGCCGCAGCAGGAGCATTTCAAATGGTGGAGGCGTCACGACGAGTACGAGAAAGTCGCGGGCTGCGGATGCTCTTAAGGTGGGAGGGAATTACGGTGATTAACGCCTCTGGCTCGCCCCGAGTTGCGCGATCGCCGGCTGCACGTCTTCTTTGAAAAGCGAGAAAGTGTTCCCTTCCAAACGGGAGATCACCTTGTTCTTGAAGTCGATGTGAAGCTTGACGGCCAGATTGTCATCTTCGAGAACATCGGCCAGGATGGCGAGGGCAAGCTGGCTGGGTCCGCTCCCGGAATAGCCAAATTCAAAACCGTCGGGACTGTAGTTGCGAAGGTCGTTGCGCGGGTCCAGCGGATAACCGCCGCCCTCGTGTGTCAGGTCCGTGACCATCACCTCGCAACCGTCCGGGTTTCTGTCGCCCACATAATGACGCATGCGTCTCATTACCCTCCATTGTCCGACACCCGGCCATCCGTTTCAGCCTTGCCGGGCCAGGGACAGAAATCTGACATGGTCTGCGGATTCGCGCAATCGAGAATGATTCCCGCGTTTGGTTTGTTGCGTTTGCCGCAGGGCCATTCCCCGTTTGAGGTTGTGGAGATGGGCTTGATTGGGTAGAAGAGGTGATCTTCCAAGTTACCCGGTCGGTGGCCATGAGTACCTGCACGCTGTTGGAAGCCCTCTCGGAATTGCCCGATCCTCGCAGTCCTCGCGGACAGATTCATCCGCTGCCCGCGGTGATCGGACTGGTCGCCCTGGCCATGCTGATGGGACGCACCAGCCTGATTGGCATCGCCCGTTTCGGCCGGCAGCATGGCGTGCCTCTGGCCCATGCCTTGGGTTTCAAGCGGGGCAAGACCCCGGCCGTGTCCACCCTGTCGCGCACGCTCCGGCGATTCGACGCCGTCCAGTTCGAGGCGATCCTGGCCCGCTGGGTTGCCGGGCGGGTTGCCCC
>NZ_JH636456.1:24197-26386 GCF_000255705.1 Zavarzinella formosa DSM 19928 | reverse complement strand
AAACTGAAAAGACCGGCGGGGACGCCCTGAAGTTGTCGCCCGATCAACAACAAGACTCAAAACCCCGCCGGTTGTTGCATCTGTAACCTCCGCTTGATGACCGGGCAAGAAAATTTCCCGTCGGGGAATTTTCCGATTCCATCATGACAGCGGAATGGCTAAATTGCCGATGCAGTCACACGGCCCCAAAATCCGTTGCCGGTCCCAAAAACTGGTGGTGCTGCCAGGCCGGGGGCGATGCGAGTCCGCGCCCCGGCCACATTTTCCTTCTTCTCCGCGCGCATGGCGAGCCGCGAAGCCAGTTTGACCACCGGAATTTCCGAATGACCGAATCAACACGGCGGATCGTCCTGACCGGAGACATGACATATGCCGCCGCGCTGGCGGCTTTCGCCGCCGCGTGGCCCAACATCCGCCTTTTCTGGTATCGCCCCACGGTGGAACACTACAAAGAAGGCCGCCCGACCGGCGAGGAACTGGAACTCGCCCCGAACGACCGGTTGACACGCGCTTCCGGATATCAGGCGGTCTTGCGGGGTGACATGACTGTTCAGGACCTCCACGCCGCGATGGTCGGGAGCTTCGACTTGGAAACTCGCATCCGAGGCGAGGGCAACGGGCCGGTTTGGATGGCGACGTTGGATGAGGCCAATGCGGGCGTCAAACGGTCGGCGCGGGAGTGGATCGCCGGCCGCTCATTCCGGTCGGGCGGGGCGTAAGTCGCCGAGCAACTGTTGCAAGGCATTTAGCTCGACGGGCTTTACCAAGTGCCCGTCGCAGCCAGCCTCGCGGGACCGCTTCCGGTCGGCGTCCTGGCCCCACCCGGTCAGGGCGATGATTGTCACCTCGCGCCCCCATTCCTTGGCGCGGATACACCGGGTCGCCTCCAGTCCGTTCATTCGTGGCATCCCAATGTCCATCAGGATCACCTCCGGCCGGAATCGCTCGGCCTGTTCAAGCGATTCCTGTCCGTCGCGAGCGGTTGCGACCTCACCTCCCAGGAGACTCAGCATCATCGCCAGCGATTCCGCCCCGTCCGGGTTGTCATCCACGACGAGGACCCGGCGCCTCACTCCCGGATCGGCCGTTTTTCCGACCGTTGAATATTCGACGGTTTCCGATTCGAGCGCCAGCCTTGGAAGAGTGACGGTGAACTCGCTGCCACGCCCTTCTCCCCGGCTCGCCGCCACAACTGTTCCGCCGTGCATCTCCACCAGTCCCTTGACCAGCGCGAGCCCGATCCCCAAGCCGCCCGCGTTGCGCTCGGTCGGCCGGTCCACTTGCGAGAACATGTCGAAAATGTTCGGCAGGGCTTCGGCCGGGATGCCGATCCCGGTGTCACGAACGGTCACCGCGACAGAGCCGTCACGCGGCTCGGCCGTCAGCCACACCCGGCCGCCCCGCTCGGTGTACTTGGCGCTGTTGGTGAGGAGGTTGCTGACGACCTGCGACAGGCGTGTCAGGTCGGCGTCGAGGAAAACCGGCTCCGGGGGAAGTGAAAGATGCAACTCGTGCCCCGCTTCGTCAATCACCGGCCGGGCCGTCTCCACGGCGCTGTTGACCACGTCCTTGAGCGCCACGCGCGTCCGGCGAAGCACCATCTTGCTGCGGCCGATTCGGGACACGTCCAGCAGGTCGTCGATCATCCGGACCATGTGGGTGAGCTGCCGGTCCATCATCGCCTGCGCCCGTTCCCGCGAGGCGGTGTCCGACGCCAGCCGGATCACTTGCAGCCCGTTGCGGATCGGGGCCAGAGGGTTCCGAAGCTCGTGCGCCAGCAGTGCGATGAAGTCGTCTTTCTTGCGATCGGCGTCCTTCAACGCCGCCTCGGCGTGAATGCGGGCGGTCACGTCCTCGATGATCGCCGAGGCCCGCGCCGGACGGCCGTCGGAGCCCCGCACGACAGTCGCCGTCACTCGCACCCACACAACCTCGCCGCCCTTCCGTAGATACCGCTTCTCGACGGCGTACTGGCCCACCTCCCCGAGCACGAGCGACCGGAACTGCGCGTCCCCGGCGGCCCGGTCGTCCGGATGGGTCAGGTCGCGGATGGCCATGCCGAGCAGTTCGTCCGCCGAATACCTGAGAAGTTCGCAGAGTTTCGGGTTGACCCGAATCAGTCTCCCCGTGGCCGGGTCGGCCTGGGCCTTGCCCACCCCGGCGCCCTCGAACGTCGCCCGGAATTCGGC
>NZ_JH636456.1:19366-24187 GCF_000255705.1 Zavarzinella formosa DSM 19928 | reverse complement strand
CGCCGCAGCCGCCCCTGGAAGTAGAACCGGTCGCCGGTTCGCACGGCCCGCTCGACGGCCGAGCCGAACGCCTCGGCGTCGTCCGGGTGGACGAACTCGTCCCGGAAACGGGCGGCGTTGACCGGCCCCGACGACGGATCGAGGCCGAAGATCTCGTATGGCCGGTCGTTCTCCCACGTCACCCGGTCCTCGGCCACGTCCCACACCCACACGCCCAGCTCGGCCGCGTCGGTCGCCAGCCGGAGCAGTTCCTCGCTTTGCCGGAGAGATTCCTCGTGCCGCTTGCGCTCGGTCACGTCGCGGGTGACCCCGGCCACCGCCTCGACCTCGCCGTCCGCACCGAGAACTGGCATGAGGATGTAGTCGTACATGCGGCGGCCGAATGTGCCCGCGAACGGCACCTCCCCGCGGACCGGCTTCTTCGTCGCGATGACCTCGTCGATCTCCCGGTCGTGCATCTCGGCGTGCCACGGCTCGTACCCCAGCTCAAGGCAATTCTTCCCGACCGCCTCGTCCCAGGTCTTCCCCCACATCCGCAAGAGGCCGTCGTTCGCGAAAGCGAACCGGTGGTCCAGCCCCCACACGTAAGCCAGGTCCGGCGTGGTCGAGAGGACCGCCTCGTAAAGCCGCGTCCGCCGCTCCGCCTCGGCCGTCACCCGGGCCAGCGCCTCCTCCGCCCGTTTCTGGTCGGTGACCTCGATCACGACGCCAGGGAACCGCACCGCCTTGCCGGCGCCGTCCAGTTCGACCTGCCCGCGGGCGTTCACCCACCGCCACCCGCCGGCTCCGTCGGACACCCGGTATTCGGCCTCGTACCGACCACCCGCATCGAGAGCGCGCCTGACGAGATCCTCCACCCGGACCTTGTCATCGGGGTGGATCGAAACGATGAGACCGGCGAGGGGGCCGCCGGCAACGGCTTCCGGCGAGACCGAGAATATCCTCGCGAGGCTCGCGTCGCCGTAATACCGGTCGTTCGGCACGTCCCACGTCCAGGTGCCGATCGCCCCCGCCGCGAGCGCCGCCTCCATCCGCGACCGGATGTCACGGAGATCGTCCTCGGCCCGCCTCCGCTCGGTGAAGTCAATCCCCTGGACGATGATGCCGGACACGGCCCCGGTCGCGTCCCGAAGCGGCTGGTAAACGAAATCGAGCGCCCGCTCCTCCAGCGTCCCGCCACGGTCGAGGACAACCCGCTCGTTCTCGCCGACATAGGGCTCCCCGGACCAGAACACCTGATCGAGGATGTCGAAGTATCCCTGTCCTCCCATCTCCGGGTGCGCCTCCCGGACCGTGAGGCCGATGACGTTGCGGCCCCCCAGCAAGTCGAGGTAACCGTCGTTGGTGAGCACGAACCGATGTTCCGGCCCCATCAAAACGCCCATGAACGACGGGGCGTGTCGGAACACGTCGGCCAGACGATTGCGTTCGGCTTCAACCTCTCTGAGGAGTCTGGTATTGTCGTCCTCGGCCCGCCTCCGGTCGGTCACGTCGTTTAATGTGCCGACCCACTCTCGGGGCGTGCCGTCGGTTCCCGGGATCGGCACACCCCGGGCGTGGACGTGGCGCCAGCCGCCCTCGCGGGATCGGACCCGGTACGTGACGTCGTAGAGATTGCCTGTTGACAAAGAGATATCCCATGCCGCCCCGGCCGCCTCGCGGTCGTCGGGGTGAACGACATCGAGCCAGGCCGTGCCGCTTCGACGCTGATCGGCAAGAGTCTGGCCGGTGATCTCCTCCCACCACTGCTGCGTTTGCGTGAAATCGGTTTTGGCGCCGTCCGGCGACCAGGACCAGACGATCTGGCCGGTGGCTTTGACGAGCGCGCGGTATCGCTCCTCGCTTTGTCGAATCGCTTCGTCGCCGGGAATGGGGCTGTCGGCAGACGGACGCTCGTCGGAATATTCGTTGGATAAGTTGGTCATTCCGTCCTTCGACGACTGCGGTTCTAACGAAATCTTTGCCTGCCATTGGCATTGAGCCCGGGGCTGTCGAAGCCATTTTAGACGGGGTTCGAGTGAAAAGTATCTCCGGAATTGAACCGCAAGAGGTGGAGGCGTTCAAACATGGCATGGCGTCAAATGAAAATCAGGTGAAGCATGCTCAGGACTGAAGCGGCGGCCACTGGGAATCCAGCCCCTCTTTCTCGATCTTCTCCACTTGCCTGGCACTGAGACCGTAATCGCTGGCCACCTTCTGACGCGATGCGAACACCCCCAGCCCCGTGTCCTGAAGCGCGACAAGGGCGGCAAACACCTCCCGTCTTCGCTCGACTAAAAGTGTCTCGGCCATTCGTGATCTCCGGTTGGGTGGAGTGCTCATTTTACACCATAAGCCCCCGCGTGCCACAAGAATGGCATGATCGGGACGGGCGGGGGCGAGGCGAGTTGCAGGCGTTCATAACCGATCTTCATGCAACGACCTTGACCGTTCTCCGTCGTTTTGCCTGCCGTCGGTTGGTCGCGGACGAAGAAGCGGCGGGATGGATTCACATCCGGGAATGTTTTGAAAGCACCGGTCCGAAATACCACCCCCGACGCTCCTGCTGTCAGCTCAAACCTCTAGCGCAGGGTGGAAAACCAAGGTTCGCGCCTCTGGCCTCTGCCGCTTCGCCATCGCGCGGGGGGCGCTTTGCGACCTTAACCCCCACGCGATGGCTACGCAGCGACGGCCGACGGCGCGAAAATCAGCGGAACGATTGTCGAATGCAAACGGACTACGAAATGATTCAGAAATGGCGGCTTCCTGAAAGACGCCCGGCAACCCGAAGGTATCCCTGACGGGTCTCACCCGATCCAAGGAAGCCGGTTGATTCACCTCACCGAGGGCCAAATGTCAAACGTCCGGGAGTTGAGCGTCTCCGACCGCATGTTGCTCATGACGATTCAGCAACAATCCCTTCGGTATTTCATCGAAAATCAAACAGCGGATGGTCTGATCCTCGACCGCCAGGCCAATTTTGGCCCGTTGCGTCCGCTTACCCGAGGTTGGTGCAGCACGGCGGCAACCGGCATGGGCTTGATCGCCCTCGCACTGGCCAGCCGGGAGCCATACCAATTAATCTCCCAAAACGAGGCGGTTGGACGCATGCGCCTGGCGCTGCATGCCTCGCTGGAGAAATTGCCCGAAGACCATGGGATGATGCCCCATTTTTATGAGACGCACACGAACACTCCCCAAGGCCGCGACACGTTCAGCACTGTTGATTCTGGCTGGCTGATCGGCGGGGCGCTCTGGGCGGCGGCCTTTTTGAATGACGGCGAACTGGAGCGCCTTGCCGCGCAGCTTTACGAACGGGTCGACTGGCTTCACTGGACGGGCGGGCGGGAATCCGGCCTCCTCAACCACGGCAAGAATCTCAATGGAAAGTTTTTAAGAAACGCCTGGGACCGGCTGAACGGGGAAACGATCCTGATGTATGTTCTGGGCTCGGGAGCGAAGGAAGATCGCTCGCTTCCACAGTCATGTTGGACGGCCTTGAAGCCCTTTTATGGCGAGGTGGCGGGGCTTCGCTTCAATAATGCCGACCTCGGCCTGTTCGCGTTCGGTTACGGGTTGGATTTGCTCGACACCACCCGATGGCTCCCGCCCGGCGGCGTCGACCTCGCCGCCCAGGCCCGGATCGCGGTCAGGGCCAATTACCTGTTCTGCCGGGAGAAGTCGGCCGCATTTGCCACGTACCGTCATTTCTGGGGCGTGTCCGACGGCGACGGGCCGGGGGATCGTGACGGGAAAAGACCTTACCGGCGTTATGCGCCGGGGCGGTCGGCGGACGGTACCGCTCACCTTAACGCGACCGTCGCCGCCATCGCCAACGCACCGGATGAGGTCCTCGAAAATCTTGCCCGCGCCGACCATCATTCCGGCCGGACGTTGCGAGGCCGCTATGGCTACGCAAATCTGAATTTGGATCGGGAATGGATCGGTCGCGACATGGTTGGGATTGATGCGGGAGCCATTGTCATGGCCCTGGACAATTGCCTGATGGATGACCGTGTCCGGCGAACATTCCACTCCCTGCCGTGTGTTGCCCTGGGAATGAGCCGGGCCGGGTTTACTTCGCGATGAAATGGGATGTTGTCTCATTGGTGCCGTATATGTAAATGAACTCGTCATCAAAAGGTCAGCCGATGGAATCGCATTCGATTGAGCCCCCCGAGGGGTATTCTTACCTCTCAACCGCATTATGGTTCGCCTCCGGGGGAGCAGTCACGGCAATCTTCTCCGGTTCATTGGCCAAATTGACTACAACCGCCGGCCTGCCCGAAGTGCTCCTGGTCGGCATGGTAGTGCCGAGCTTCACATGGGTGGTTCAGATGTGCGCGTCATGGGCATTGATGTCGCCTGAACGGCGATATTTGTATTGGGGCGACCTTGGACGCATCTGCCTGTGGGGGTCCGTCGGATTGCTCCCGGCAGCGGTGATAAACCTTTGCCTGCCAAACGCTCCTCGTTGGCTGTCTGCGGCAAACGTCCTGGCGAGCGTGGCGATCATGGGGGCTGACCTTTTCCGACGGTCGATCCGTCACCAGACGCCGTGGTGGTGGCCGCTGAGTTGGTGCTGCACGATCACGGTGAACATGATGCTGTTCTTGTTAACAAGTTGGAGTTGGTGGGCGGCAACGTGACTGCAAACAATATTACTCGTCGACAAACGCAATCGGCCCTGGCAGTCATATACTGAACACATGGCGGGACATCCCGCCTGTCAGGCGATGACCATCCGCCTCGCACCGTCGATCTTGTTCTGCCGCCCTGAGCTTCCAACTCACCGCTTCCCACCAAGACCTTCGTTACGCAAGACGTGTTGTGATTGCCTGA
>NZ_JH636456.1:0-19356 GCF_000255705.1 Zavarzinella formosa DSM 19928 | reverse complement strand
AAGGCCCAAAGCGAGTACCTGTGAGCAAGAAGTTGTACGTCGGGAATTTGTCATTTGATGTCACCGAATCCCATCTCAACGAGATGTTCGGCGCGTATGGCGCGGTCAAGTCGGCCCAACTCATCATGGACCGGGACACCGGCCGGTCAAAGGGGTTCGCGTTCGTCGAACTGGTCAACGACAAGGAAGCTGACGCGGCCATTTCCGGACTGAACGGCCAGATGAACAGCGGACGGGCGCTGACCGTGAACGAGGCCAAGCCGAAGGAAGACCGACCCCGCAGCGGCGGGTATGGCGGTGGTGGCAACCGCTACTGATCCGAGTCGCAGTATAGTTCATGAAAGCCTCCGTCTTGCATCGGCATGTCGAAGGCTTTTGTCGTTTCTGGGTTCGGCGTTTCTCGTTTTAATGCTCTGTGGGAAACCATCGCGAAATACGTCGATGACGTGTGCTTCTGTTGGGGATCGTCTAGGGCAGACTGGTAGGGGCGTTCATGGTGGTTGGTTCGGAGTTGGCCCGTTGATGCCCTGATGCGGTCCGACATTGTAATGTAGGCATGGCAAAGGATGCTGGCCCAGGTCAACCAGAAGAAGGCCGGGTCGCTGCCGACGGACGCAGAGAAGTTGGAGTAGGCGGCCATTGTGACTGATCGGCCATCGAGATGAAGGCCAAATTATGTCAGATGAAGCAACCGGAAAAATGCCTCATTCCGTCGCTTGGCGTCGAGCAACAACTTCTCATACGAAATAATCTCAACGATCAAGTTGTACGTGTCGTGGTAGCTATAGAACCCCTTTTTGTCCGGCGTCGGCCGAAACGACCTCTGCTCAACAAGATTCAAAAGCGTGTCCGTCAGGTCGCAAATGATATACGCATAAATCACGACTTCACTGGCGACGACACGCTTCCGGCCATCGCAAGAGGCTAGGTTGCCCCTCCGAATATCTTTCGCGATCGCCAGAATCTGGTCAATCGGATTCTTCTTCTCTCCAGGGCCATAATCATCGCGGCCCGGCCGCTTGAACTCAATCAATGCGATTGATTTCAGAGCATCGGGATCATCCGTCGTGGCGAATGTCGGGTCGAAAATGACAATGTCGGGCACGCGCTCGCTGGAGGACAGGAACCCACGGAGCGTGTGCAGCGGCTTGTCCGAGGCAAGCAGGCGGTGAAACACCAGCCTGTCATCAATCAGCCACAAATTCGCAATATCCCGGACGGCGGCACCGGAGCCGCCGGACGGCAAACTGTCTGACGTCTCGAACTGTGGAAAAATTATGTTGTGAATGACGCTCTCAAACGCGTTCTCATTCTTGTCGTCCGTTCCGAGGTTGTTTGAGAAAACTTGCAGGACAGCTTTTCTAGTGCAAACGTACTCGGCCAGCGCGGAGATGTTGTGCGCATTCGCTGCTTTGGAAATTTTCTCGATCAGGTCGGCCCGGAGCGTTTCAACTTGCTGATGGGCGGGGCTTTCGCGAACAATCTCCCGGACCAATTTCTCCATTTCGTTTCGGCTGTCAATTTTCGCCTCGTACAGAACGAGTTCGATGGCGCGTTTCGACGGCTTTCCTTTGAGCCGCTCAAGATTTTTCTTGGCCAGTTCAACAAAAGGCCGGAACTGCGGTTGCTCGCACGCGACGAAGGTGTCCAACTGCGCCTCTTTCCGGCGGCGCACCTCAGAGAGATGTTCGGAGAGCCGCTCGCGCACCCGTGCCGTGATCTCCTTGCTGAGTTCCCGCTTGGAAACGCCCTCGATGTCATCCTGCGTGACGCCGGCGGCCTTCAGGATCGCCGCAGCACCCACTTCGTCCTCATCCTCGCCTTCCTCAAGGTCCGGGGCAAACTTCAACCCTGTCCGCTCGTCATCCGCAATCTCGTCCAAGTACGCGCCCGTTACATACCCCTGATACCGCAAGCTCCCTTGGTCTGACACTGCGAACACCGCCGTCCGGCTGACTTCCGGGATCAGAACGTTCAACCCCTCGCTCGTCACAAGTCGCCCGTTCGCGCAAAGATTGACAGCGTTCCCTCGGCAAATCATCGACTTGACGAAAAGGTGATGGAGGACAAACGTGTTCCCACGAATCTCGAACGCTTCTTCCACATGCCGATTGCCTATCAACTCGCCATAAAGCTCCCCGACATCGACCACCTCTCCGCCATCGCTATCCTCGACGGTCAGCGACTGGCCGCGCATGACGGAGAAGTGCAAGAGAAAATGCTCAAGGAACTTCGCGGCGAGATGGCTTTGGGACTGGTTAAGTACCTTGACTCTCTCGCTTTTCGGCGCCATCAGGCGCACCTTGGTGCCGCACACCGCCCCGTCCCCGGCCGGCTTCCCCAGTGTTTCCGCGTCATTGACGCCATGGTTTTCTTTCGAGAACGTGAACACCCGACGAAGGCGGGCGTCCCCCTGCTGGTACACGCTGTCGATTTCCGCGCGGTCGAAGATGTGGAGCCATAGCAGCCGACCGACCCCCTTCCCGGCCGACTTGTGCGTGGAGTCAGACTTCTTAAACGACGCTAAATTCTCATCCGTGAACCCGACGCCATTGTCTTCGATCTCAAAGCCAGCCAACTCGTATTCCGGCTCCTTGTCGTACAGTGGCATGTACTTCGGCCTGCGCAGAATGCGAACGTTGATGCTCCCCGCCTCGGGCCGGTCGGCAGTCGCGTCAAATGCGTTGGCGATGGCCTCGAAAAGGGCTTGTAATGGGGCGGCCGCTGTGATGCGCACCTTCCGGAGTCGTCCGAGAAAATCCACATCAAATGACATGACGCTGCTCTGCGAGGAGGCGGGAGTTTGGGCAACCAACATGACATTTGCTCGCGGTTCAGGTTAACCTGCAAGAGCAAAATCTGTTGGTTGGGACCGAGTGCGCGAAAACTCTAATTCAACCAATTGATTTTTACGGCTGGACAACCCATCTGCCATGCAGGTTGTCGAATGTTTCCAAATTCGATCCGTGAGGGCGGTCGCAGCATCAACCGAAAGCAATTCCCGCCCCGAATTCCCCCTCTTGCCTCTGGTGAATGGGGGAAGACCGTCAGCCATCTCCGTATTTCGTCGTGGGTATCATTCGACGGCATACCCCTCGAATGTCAGGCTTAAACGGCTGACGGCGAAAAGGGATCGGCAAATCACGAATTGATGATTGCATCAGTGAGCAGGTGAAAACTTGTGCTCGGATTGTGATCGTGCACCGGCTTTTTTATGTTCATCAAAACCTTGTAAAGCGCCACAGCCCGCCTAAAGGCATCGGGGTATCTTGAGTGAAAGTCTTTTTCGTAATTAACGTGCTTATCATATCCTGTGATATATTCTTCAAGCATTTCTTTGAGGTGGGCGCGAGATTTGAAGCCTGGTTGTTCTCTGAAATGAAGCAGCAGCCACAATTCGAATGCTTCATTTGTGAGGGCGACTTCTATTTTACTATCCCGCGCTTTTTGAACCGCTTCCGGTATCCGTTCATGCTCGTCTCTGTCAAAAACACACCAAAACGAGTCGAAAATCACATCGCCATCGCCGTTTCTTTTGGACTCGCTTTCCGCGACCACCTTGAGTTCCTTGGCGAACTCCACAACTGAGATCGGTGTTCCCTTGGCCTCTCGAACTATTAATTCTACCCGAGGGTTTCTGATGACCCTTACCATGCCTTTGAGGTATTCTGGCTCTGTAAATTTCCCCTCGCATATAATGAAAATTCGATTTTTGGGCTCGCGGGAAGCCGTGTTGCGAGCTGGTTTGCGGTCACGATTTCGGTTGCTCATGTTCATCCACTCGCATGTTGGCAAAATTTCCTAAGAAAGGGATGGCACCGTAGCGTCCTTGCAAATAACCTCGTTCCAAATTCTCTTCTTTGCGGGGCGTAAAATCAGTGAGAGGATATACTATGCTAGCCCCTTCCAAATCTTTTTCTGCCAGCCATACCTGATCCCTTCGCAGAGCCGGATCGCCGATTGTCGTGCCAAGCAAATTCGTATCGTGTGTCGTAAAGATCAACTGGGCGTTATGAGGATTCCTCGCCGGGTTGTTAAACAAGCTCACAATTTCAATCGCAAGTTTCGGATGCAAACTTGACTCAAGCTCGTCAACGAGCAGCGGGGTTCCCGTGTGAATGGATCGAAGTATAGGAAGAGCGAGATTGAAAATCGTCCTCGTCCCTTTCGATTCTTCTTCCAGAGGAAGCCAAGACTCATCGTGCGAACTCAGATGCTTGAGCAACAGATTCCGTGATTTCCTCCGCAATCCTTCCGAAGAATCGTTCTTGATGACCTTAACATCCGTGATTCCAATGTCCGCATTTCGAACCAGATTCAAAAATTGCTCAGACAGCGCATCAACATTCCATTCATCATCGAACAATGTCGGCTGCCGACCCTCCTCGAACAATTGGTAAACAGAAAAAGGAATGGCAGGAATTGTAGGGCGCTGCCCGACAGATACCCCATGCACACCCCATGACCTGAACCAAGTGTAAATCGGGGAAAGTTGCGGGTGTCTGTTTTGAACAGCCGCAGAAAGGAAAAGCGAGTTCGGTCGGGTGAACTCCTGAATCAGCTTCTTCTCTCCGACAAGATGTTCTTTGAAGGAAAATTCATTGCCGTCTCTTTCGTACCAAACCTGCCTTCGACCTTGCGGCCAGGCGTAAAGCCATTCTTCCTCAATGGCCTGGTCGGTGGCAGAGAATCCGAATTGGTACCGCACCCCTTCAATCAAAAATGTAATCTCAAAAACTGAAGGCTCGTTGCGAGTAGGCCCCCAGGCAAACGGGTCTCTGGGAACTCCACCATCCGGCATCCAGGCGCGATGAGAATCAAGAACCACAATTCGCATGTACGCCATTGCACTCAACAAGTTCGTCTTGCCGCTCGCGTTCCCGCCATAAAAGCAGGCAACTGGCAGCAAGCCAGCGTCATATCCCGGCACCTTGCGCAATCGAGGGTCTTCTTTCTCCCCAGCGCGTGACACTCCCTCCAAAGTAAAAACTTGCTCGTCTCGTAATGAGCGATAATTTTTAGCTCGAAATTCGATGATCATGGTAATTCTCCACCCTTGCCTAAACTACCACATCTCTGCAACAAAGAGAGCCAATTTGCGGTTTTTCTGCGCAAAAGCCATTTCAACTGCTGGTATAGGCTTTTTGAACTCCAAAGAAAGGCATAAATTCTTACATGAAATTGTTTGTCAGACTAATTATGCTTGATGTGTACTTCATCTGTAGGCATACGAAGCACCATCTCGTCTGGTGGGTTGGTTCAAAAAGGTGATTTTCGGATAAAGTGATTCAATGAATGGTGCCTGTGAAATGCATCATCTCGAAAGGGATCGAGAGTGAATTTCCGAAATCCGCTACACCTACAGCCACACCTGAAATTCAAAACCGCCTAGTTAGAAATTGCCAGCCAACGCAACTGCATACAAAATAACCGCTTGCGTTAGGTTCAATTCCGCTCTACGGTCGCCGGGTGGAAATTGACCTGACACGCGGCCTTGTGGCCATCATTGATGACGAAGACTATCCGCTCGTGAACCAGCACAAGTGGCACGCGAAGCCCGCCTTGCGCCGGAAGGACAAGTTCTACGCGGCAACGATCGTCAGGGACTTGGAGACGGGGAAACAGCGTACGATCAGGATGCACCAGTTAATCTTTCCGGGGGCTCCGGAAGTGGACCACCGCGACGACGACGGATTGAACAACCGCCGGAGCAACTTGCGCCCGTGCGGCCAATCACAGAACCAAGGGAACGCCCGTCCCCGGACGGACGGGAAAATCAAATACCGCGGTGTCAGCCCGATGCCCAACGGCAATTTCCAAGCACGCATCGGCTACAAAGGAAAGGTCACACATCTGGGCGTTTTCGCTACTCCTGAAGAAGCGGCAGGGGCTTGGAATACGGCGGCGGTGCTGCGATTCGGTGAATTTGCGCGGCTGAACGTGATCCCCTCGCCGCACTGATTCGAAGCGAAGAGTCAAAATAGTGTCTCTTCGTGCGAATCATGTGAAGCGAAATCCCTTAAAACACAGGTTTCCGAAAAACTGCTACACCTAGAGCTACACCTGAAAATAAAAACCCGCCGGATGAAAATTGCTCGTCAACACAAGTACATACAAATAAACCAGTTGCGTAATAAAATTCAAAGAGCCATCCGCAAGGACAGAGCTTTGCTAAAGCGGTGCTTTTGACTTTTAAAAGAAGAGCCGTTCCGTCTCATTTGTGTCCGCAAAAGGGACGGAACTACTCCTCCGGATGAAATCGAGCAACCCTTGTCAATGATCTGGCGAATTGACGCATCTCGGTTATTCTTCAGTCCGCTGCCTGCTAACCATTGTATCAAAGGATCGGATCCATTTTTGGGAAGGGTTTGCCTCGGTTGAAGCCCGGAGTGTTTCAGAGCGACTGCATATTGACGTCCGAATCAGGAGAAGCAATTCAGGCTGATACGCCCCCGACGGCCTGGCCATGACGACAAGGACGACCACGACGGGAAACGGATGAAACCGTCCTTTGGAGACTGCGAGGATCGGACGATTTCGGCAGGACTTCAAATAACTTGGGGCCATGCCACTTGAGACGATTCCAACCCAAAGGGGTTTTCAGCATGCGAATGAGAATCCGGCAGATGGCCTTGGCGGGGTGCCTTCCGTGACGATCCCGGCGGATCGGGGGCAACCGTCGGCATGTCATTCCGTTTATCCGTTCATCATTTCCTTGATCGTCTTGGTGGCGATGCCGATCGGGCGGTCGAGAGGGACGCCCATGCAAGCGAGGAGCGTCGTAAGCAGGTCGCCTTGATTGCCTTTCGTGGTGATGAACCGGCCGGTTTTCAGCGAGCCGCCGCCGCCCCCCGCGATGATGAAGGGAAGATTGTCACGGGTGTGATCATTGCCGTCTTCGAGGCCGGAACCCCACATCATGATGCAGTTGTCGAGGAGCGTGCCGTCACCTTCCTTGATCTTTGCCATCCTGATCACCATGTGGGCGAACTGGGAAATGTTGAAGGCGGTGATGGCCGCCACCTTGGCCTTCGTCTCGGCCTTGTTTTGGTGGTGGGTGAAGGAGTGGTGTTCGCCCAAACCGAGTTCGGGATAGGTCACGCCGTTCGGCGTCGAGCCGATGTACGTGCTGACGCGCGTGGTGTCGGTCTGGAAGGCGAGCACATTGAGGTCGCACATCACCCGCATGTATTCGCTGCGTTTGTCGCCAACGGGGATTTTGATTTCGATGGGCGCCGAATCAGAGGCGTTGCGCCGGCTCGGGCCAACGCCTGCTTTTTCAAGGGCGGCATCTTTCTGGCGATTTTCAATCGAGGCAATTCGGCGCTCGACCGCACGGACGCTGTCGAGGTACTCATCGAGCTTGTGCCGGTCGTCTTGCGGGAGTTTCTTGCGGAGATCGCGGGCGCCGCCGATGACCAGATCAAGCATGCCGCGGTCGAGGGGGTCGTGCCGGGGCGCCGTGCCGGGCTTGTCGGCCTTGCCAAACAATCGATTGAGAACATTGCGGGGATTGATCTCCGCGGGCACCGCCTGGGTGGGCGAGCGGAAGCTGCAATGCGAATAGTACCCTTCGTTCAATCCTTCCTGATTCTCTTTGTGCGTCTGCGGCATCGTCGCCAATTCCAGCGAGGGCAACGAGGTAAACCCGCCGACGTGGTTCGCGGCAATCTGATCGGCGGAGATGGCGATGTCGATCTTGTTGCGATGATCGGCGTTCGGCAGCGTCGCCGTCAGCCACGTCGAGAGTTCCAGTGCGTGCGGGGCGCCATTGAATGGCTTGATTGGCACACCGGAGATGCCCTTGACCATGAGGCATTGATTCAGCACGGGGCGCAGGGCTTCGATGGCCGGCGGCGGCTCCGTCAGAAACTTCTCCGGGCCGGCCGGCCAGAATTGATCCATGATGACGCCGTGCGGCATGTACATGAATCCCAATCGCACCGGTGGCCTGGCGGGCTTGCCCCCGGAGTTCTCGGCCCATCCGATGGAGTCCAGCAGGGGCAGCGCCAGCGTCACCCCGATCCCTTTCAGACAGGCGCGGCGGTCGAGCACGGTGTTCTTTGTCATGATTGGCACTTATTTGATCCGGCGGTGGGTGAACGGATAACTGGTCACGACTTCCGTAATCAACGTCTGCATGCGGTCGTCATCCTTGCCGAGATTCTCCAGCAGACGATCAACGACAATCTGATCATACCCTTCCAGTTGACGACAGAGGGCATAGGCGAGCAATTTCTCGGCCAGATTGCGAGCGAGATCGTCCTTGCGTCCGGCAATGATTGCCTTCAGTTCCTTGGGTGAGCTGAATTTCTTGCCTCCGGGCAGTTCTCCGCGGGCATCGATGTCGCCACCGGACTCATCCTTCACCCGCCAGCGGCCGATGGCATCGAAATTTTCCAGCCCGAAGCCGATCGGATCCATGATCTTGTGACAGTTCGCACAGACGCTATTCGTGCGATGCAGTTCGGTGCGCTGACGCAACGTCAGATTCGCGATCTTGTTCTTGTCCTGCTTTTCCAAGGCGGGCACGTTCGGCGGCGCGGGCGGAATATGCTCGCCGAGCAATTGCTCCAGAACCCACGCTCCGCGTTTCACCGGACTGGTGCGTTCGGGGAAGGAAGTCATCGCAAGGGTGGCGGGCATGCTCAGGATCCCGCCGCGATTGGCATCCTTGATCCGGACCCGCCGCATTTGCGGGCCGGAGATCTTCTCCTGGAGTCCGTAAATCTTCGCAAGGCTTTCGTTGACAAAGGTGTGATCGCCGTTGATGAAATCGAGGATGCCACGGTTCTCGCGAATGATGCTGTCGAAAAACAACCGGGCTTCGTCGTACATCGCCGTTCGTAACGCGGGGGTCATCTCGGGGAACTTCGCCGGGTCGAACCGTTTCTCCCTCAACCCGGATATCCCGAGCCATTGCGCGCCAAAGCCATCGAACAAGGCCTGCGAGCGCTTGTCCAAAAGCATTCGTTTCACTTGCGCGCGCAGGATGGCCGGATCGTTCAGTTTTCCACGGTCGGCAAGGGCCGAGAGCTCCGCGTCCGGCATCGTGGACCACAGGAAGTACGATAGTCGCGACGCGAGCTGATAGTCATCGAGCGGAGCGATGGACTGATTCGCCGGCGGTTCCTTCGCCGGCGTGATGAAAAGGAACTGCGGCGACACAAGTATCGCTTTCAACATCAGTCGCAACGACGCCGGGTGGTCGAGTTTGTTCTCGCGAGCCAGATCGAAGACACTCAACAACACTTCGATTTCTTCATCCGTCGCGGGCCGGCGATAGGCGCTCCGTGTCAGCGAACGGGCCGCGTTCTTCGCCGCCGCCCGCGGATCGGCGCCGGAGGCGGGCGGCGCGCCAAAGAGTTGTTTCCACCTGTCGGTGGCCGGCCCGTCCCCGGGGCCAAGCGCCCGGTTCAATGCCTCGTTCGCGATCAACAGATACTGTTCGGTCTGCAACGGGGAAAGGGTGTTCAGATACCCTTCGCCCGGCACCTCGTCCGGAAGCTCCCTGGCGACCGAAGGATCGACGCCCAACAGGTCTCGCAGGGTGTTGCCGTATTCCGTCTTGTTCAATCGGCGGATGACGAAAGCTCCGGGATCCTTCGGATTGAGGTATTTGACCTTCGGAATCCATTCGACGAACTTCCGTCGTTCCTCGTCCGCCGGCTGCTTTGCGGCGTCTTCCGGCGGCATGGAATGGTCTTTCACATTGACCAGGGTCGATTGCCATTGCCTGCGAAATTCCCCCGCGCCGGGGCGCCCGAACACGCTCGCAAACGACACGTCGCCTTTCTTCTGGTTCTTGTCGCCATGGCACTCGGTGCAGTAGGCTTTCAGAAACGGAGTGACTTCGTCACGAAATGTTTTGAGTATTGCCGCCCGCTGCCCGGGCGTCACAGCGTCCTCATCCCCGGCAAGAACAATTGACGCGCCCCCGAAGCTCAGCCCGATGACGGCCGCAACGAGAAACGAGGTGGTTAAAATGCGGTTCAAAAAAATCACGAAATTCTTCGCTGGCGGTGAATGGTTGATGGCGGGGCGGGCGCTGTGATTGCACGCCTCCAAACCGATTTTTCCGGGATGACGGCTCCGGGGAGATCAACGACGGTTTCAGATCAGTTTCCGTCCGCACGCGGTCCCCGTCAAGCATATTCCTCCTGTCCGTGACGCGATCCGGCTCCGTTCGGCGATCGGAAACCGATCGGTGTGCCTCCGCCACCCGCCCCGAGCCCGATTCGCCCCCCCGAAACGGCCGTCGAGACGTACTGTTCCCGCGGGCGATACCGCCGGAACACGTTCCCTCCCATCCCCCCGTGTCACCCCGTGTCATCACGAGTCGCACGCCACACGCACCGTCGATCAACGTAACCGTCCGGCCAAATCCCCCATCCGCTCAATTAATTCGAGCGGATGGGGGATTGGCCGGACGGTTACCAACAGGCATTCGCCGATCACCTGCGACATGTCGGAAGGATCTATCCCAAGGACCGTCATCCGTCGGTGGTCCTGTTGATCGACAGCGCCCCGTGGCATCGGGAAAAACAGGCGAACGAGGTGCTGGCAGAGAATCCGCATCTGCGATCTGAGCGGTTGCCAAGTGACAGTCCGCAGTTGAACTCCATCGAACGATTCTGGAAGAAATTACGTCGGCGGGCGAACCACAACCGACTGTTTGACACGGTGGCTGACCTGAAGTCATCCATTCGATCAAGTGTGAAATATTTCCAGAGTGTCCGGAGCACGGTTCGAAGTTTGATCGAGGGGCGGCCCAAACCGAGGGGTATCAAATGAGACATGCTCCGTGGGTTCATGTATGAGAATATTCTCCCGGTGACGACGGCCAGGGCGCTTTCCAGGACTACCAAACCGCCGTGCCAGACCAGCGCCTTCAGCAACGGGGCCGGATCCGGTTGCCGACCTGACGTAACGGGTCCGACTGTCACAGGATCCAGTCCCGAGCGCCAATATGAGCGTGAACATCAAAGAACGCTCCCTCGTGCCACGCCACCCCCGCCGCCGTCAGGCTGGTCACGGCGGCAATCCGGGCATCGCTCAGGCCAGCGAGGATTCGGGCTTCGATCTCGGTCCGTCGCGGGCCGGCGGCTTCCCGAACCTCCAGGACCTCTTCCAGTCCGGGCCACCGCCCGGCCAGTCGATCCCGCTGTTTCACGGACCGGCAGCGAGCCGCTTCCCGCAGGCAGGCGGCCAGCTCAATGGTCGTGGCATCGTTCTTTCCGGGACAAGCATCGTCCCCGGCGAGCGACGACGGCCGCCGCCAGCGCCAGTCGGTCAGTCGGCGGGGATTGCCCGCCTGCGTCGACGCCGGTCCGGCTCATCATGCGTGTTTCATTCCTTGTCTCCGGTTGAAACTTCCATTCTGTTGGTCACCCACGCCTTCTAACAGGCCCTTCAAACACTCCCGGTCAATAGGACCGACACCATCGTCCAAAGGAAACGTTTCAATGATCCGAGCAGATTCCCGAACGCATGATCCGGGGTCGCGATCAATCCCCTCCGAACACCCAATTTCGACAACTCCGGCCGAGGGTAATAAGCGCTTATTAGAATTAGATTCACCTCCCCGGCGGTCCGCGACGACGAGACGCGGCGATCAAACCATCCGACAACCCGGCCAAGATACTTGACTCTGGCAATACCTTGGCGGCCGCCGTGACTTCAGCCATGACAACCAACCATCACGATCTGATCGCTCTCATGCGACCGGAGAACTGTCGGGGGTCGCCGTTCATCAGCCCGCCATTCAGCCTGTCGGAGAAGCAGGCGGGATCATTGGCATGAATGTCAGAAATCACAACCTTGCTTGGGACGATTCGCATACCATGTGTCTGGTCGAAGGCGGCATGCCTGAGGCGGTGTTCATGTTGGCGTTGTTTACCCCAATCGTGCGTGTCTCGGGGGTGTGGCGTAAACCATGCGATCACTCTTTTCGACGGAGACGACCATGCCATCTGAAAAACGTCCGTCTGCCGCTCCGACGGCGACAACGGATCGGGCGACGAAAGTGATCGTCACCCGACACGGCATCCACACTGTGGTCAATCCCTTCATCCGGGATCTGTGGAAGGATCTGCACACTTTTTCCCCGGAGGCCGACGGAACCATCGTCTCGTATCCGCTCCTGCGTGTGATCCGGCCCGGGGAGCCGGCCGGGTTGTTCGGACATGCGGGCCTTGAGGGAGTGATCGTGGACTGGTTGCAAAAACACGGCCACCACATCGTGTTGGAGGGGACGAGGCCGGCTGTGCTGCCAGCGCCGAGCCTTGGATGGCTCTGTCGGCAGCCCTGGCCGACGGATCGGGCGATGCTGGATTTTGTCCGGAGACGGGAACGAGGATTGATCCGGTGCGACGCCAGCCGGGTCGATCCGGCCCGGCTGGCGGGGCAGGCCGCCCGGGCCTGGCCGAAAACCATGCTGGTCATGACCATGGCCTCGCCGGCCGGGGCTTGGACGCTGGGCGGCCGGTTGCGAGCATACGAGGACAAGCTCCGGATCCTCGACGACAATCATCCCCGGAATGAGACCGCCCGAGTGATGGTCGCCGACCACGCGAGGCTGGGGGAGGAGGCCCTCGTCCTGGACCGTCGCGACTTCTGGTTCGCCCTCCGTCCGGAAGAGTTGTTTGCCTCTCCGGGACCGACGATCCAGCAAGGATTTCCCCAAGCCGGGACATGCCGCCTGTTCGGATTGCTCCCTTTGGATTTTTCTCCGAGCCCGTTTCAGAAATGCCTGCTGGCGTCCGTATGCGGCCGGGACGAGATCATCGTGCGGCAGCACGGCCACGACCCCCGGCCGGCGGACGTCGTGTTCCTGCCGACCTCGGCGGGTCCGTTGCCGGGGAAGAACATCCCGGACGAGAACCTCAAGCGGCAGGGTCTTTGGGATCACCCGGTCCGAAATCAGCTGATCTGCCGACTGGCGGATCTGTTCCAGACGGGCGACATCAAGGCAATTCGGAGGGAGTTTCCGATGATGGCCGCGATGACCGCGGCCCGACTAACGGGCCGGGTTGCCATTCGGGTCGGATGCCTCGACCATGCCCAGGCGATCCTCGCCCTCCGGCCGGAACTGTCACTGATCGGCGACCGGTCGTCGGGAGGACAGGCCGCTCATCATCCACGGGTCTCGACAGCCTTGAAACGGGAGGTTTCCGGCTCCCGGCTTCATCTCGCGGTCGGGGTGTCGAAATTCGCCGGGCCACCCTCGTCCGTACTGATCAACGCCAGCCTGGCGGCGCCGCCTGAATCGCCGGAAACGGAGTCCGGTTTTGGCTGTCCGGAGGGCCGGTTGCTGGTGATAGATTTCCAAGACGAACACCATCCGCGGCTAAGGGAGTGGTCCAAGGGCCGCATGCATGCCTGCGACGACGCGGGATGGAAGGTGGCCGGCGGAGCGGTCCCGTCGCCTTGGGAGCGGTTTCAGGCCGACCGCCTCCTCGCGGACCCAGAATCACTGACGCGGTTGACGTAGACCGGCCCGGGCGACGAGTCGCTTCTCAAGCAATCACATTGACTCGTACGATCTGAAGCGAGCAGACCGCCGGTCAAGGCGACACGGCATCTGGCAAGAAACCTCGGAACGAAGCAAAACAGCCCCATTGCCTTCCCGGAGACATTTGACGGATGAGCGAGGTTCGCTGCTGACAGATCCTCGCGACTGGCCTGGCCGACGGGCGGGTGTCGGCTGGCGGATCACACAGACTGGCTGAATGTTCAAGCGGCCGAAAGACCCAGGCATTCAATCGGACCGTTCAACACGCACAAACTCACAGGCTCTGACAAAACCTCTGGCACGCGGCTTGAACGATCAACGGGCAATCTCATTCGGGAAGGTGGCGACTGTCATCCTCAAGCCCGAATGCTTCGGCTATTTTCGACTTGGCCGCGCATCATTTCCCGCCGGAGCAACTTTTCGAACTCGAAGGCGCCCGACCACCCTTCAGCCAACGCGTCATGATGAACATCCTCTGGTTTGCTCTGGCCACCGTCTGACATTGGGAGGATCTTCACCCAAGCTGCGTTGTTCCGGCATTCCTGCCCGCCGCCGCCTGTGTCGTTGGGAAGAGACGGGGGTCTGTGATCGTTTGCACGCCGACCTGTTACGGATGATGCGACAGGCAGGCAAACTCGATCCCGACTTGGTGATCGTTGACGTCGTGATCTTTCGGGCCTTTTGGCGGCGACGAGTTGACCGGTCTCACTCTGTGGGTCGCCGGAAAAAAGGCATGGAAACACAAGCCAATGGTTGACCGGCACGGCATTCCACCGGCCATTCACATTCACGCTGCCGGGGCCCAATGTCAGCAATCACCGGCGGATCATCCCGCTGGTGACAGGCCAATCGGGACGGCCCAATCGGATGCCCGACGAATTGTACGCCGACCGGGGCCATGACAGCGACGACACCCGCGCGCCGTTGGCTTGGTTGGTCATCGAGCCGCGCATCGCCCGATGCAAAAACGCCGCATGGGAGCGAACTCGGGAAAGTCCGCAAAGCCCGCCGGGTGGCGGAGCGAACCATCAGTTGGCTTAAAAGACCGCGTGAGATGCGTGTCCGATATGACCGTCCGGATGTCTTCCAAGATGCCTGGCATACCCTGGGGGTGTGCTTCATTTGCTTTCGGATCCTGCATGACGATGACACGCAAGCGAACTAGGTTTTATTGAAGCCTGTTCAACGACTCGATCAGGACGTCAGCGTGCTCGGGCTCGGTCGCTTGTGGTGCGTTCATGTCTATAAGCGTCACCGATGGCAACCGATGACGCAATTCACAATCCTTGTTAGCTGAGTGACTGAGATTTGAGTAAGCGCATACTCGGAGCATCAGAAACGACGGGCAGGCTATCTGGCTCGATCCCCGCCTTCTTTCATCAGGTTAAACCATCTCGCCCCCGACGATGTTGGCGGAATCGCCGGAAGTGATTTTTGGTGTCATAAATGCCCTGAAATGACACCAAGGAGCCGGCAAAAGCCCCGACGCGAGACTCCAAAAGCCCGTAAACCGGTAAAAGTGGCTCAAAACGCGTGGCACATTTGGGGGACTTATGCCGGTTATTAAAATGAGGACGCGCCCCTAAATGGCGTTTGAGTTTCGGTTTTGGAAACTCCGAACGAGTTTGGATGCGGTGAAAACGAACGACGTTCAGGCGGATTGACGGCTGATTCCAGCGTTTGCGGAAGCGGGGCGGCCGCGATCTCCCGATGTTTGTCACCCTCCCGCATACCACTTTGACTCGGGAACCGGCCGTCTCCGGCTCCTTTGATCACTGCTTCGGGGCCGGACATCACAAGAAATCCGACCATGAGGACGGCTTTCGCCGCCCCTCGCCAGCGTGAGTCGGCCGACGCGTGTTGCCCGTTTGCGCTGTCGACGCGGTCCTGCGTCTTTCATTCGTCGTCTCTGTTTGAATTCTTCGCACGGTGGGTTTACGCCGCTTACGGCGGGCACTTCAAACGACCACCGGTCAATTGCGACCGAGGCTGTCGGCCGGAGAAGGGAAGGAAGTTTGTTCGTGATCCGGGCGGCTTCTCAAACTCACGATCCGGCTTCGAGACCGCTCTCAACTTCCGAGTTCAACACCTCCGACGGGGGGGGTAATAAGCGCTTATTAAAAGCCTCACTTCACCGATCCGCGACGATGATCAAACTGTCCGGCAACCCAGGCGAAACAGGTGCATCGAAAGCCACTTTGCCGCCGACACAAATCTTGCAGCTGACAACCTATTGTCACGCGCCGGTCTCTTCCGCACTGCCGGAAAACCCTCGAAACCCATTGTTCATCCACCCGCCATTCAGGCCGTCAGAGAGCCAGCGGGATCATTGGCATGGCTATCCGGAATCTCGACCGGACTCGGGACGTAGCGTCCGCCATGTGCTCCGTCAACGTTGGCTGTTTGATGCGGTTTTCCATCAGCGATGATCGCTCCTTCCGTTCTCGCTTCGGACGAGTGGCCGGAACCATGCGAACCCCGCCTTTCCACGGGGATGTCTATGCGAACTGAACGTATTCAATCCATCACTACAACAGCGACAAAAGTGATCGTCACCCGTCACGGAATTCAGACCTTTTCCTCGGAGGTCGGCAGGACCTACGTCGCCCATCTGCTCCTGCGAGTGGCCCGGCCGGGGGCGCCAGCCGGACTGCTGGGACATAAGGGCCTTGACGACGTGATCGTCCAGACCAAGTTGTTCGGTCGCTTGACGATTTCCAGTTGCCGAGGATGCAAAACGACATTTTCGTAACCATGCTGCTGGCTTCGATCACTGGGCTGTTGATCGGCGCCCCGTTGGCCGACTTGCCGTCATGGATCGGGACGATCTAACTGAATCCCCGTCGAAACTGGACGCTGAAGCGTTTTTAAAGTTCCTCGTCATCGCGCGTGGGCGATGATCGGCGGCTCCACGCCGTCGAGGAGAATCCCAAACACCCGTACCAACAACATTTCGCCCAGTCCGGGGGTGGTTGTCGTTGATGAGAAACATCGCCTTGGGCGAATCAATTCAAAAGTGGTCAAGAAACCTGACATCAGGTCGGCCAGGGCGTTGCAGAGGTCGGCGGCCGGAGAGAAACACAAACACGACTGGCAACCTTCTCAGCATCGGCGGCTGCCGTTCCAACGGAGACAAACTGACGTCGAAGCCCTGGCACAAAACCGGGCCGGGGCCCGGGCCATGAACGGGCATCCCCGCATTGGCAGCCACGTCACGACAAGAGGCACGAGCGTCTTTCAACCAGTCGCAACGTCCCAACACACCGCACGACACCGAGATCAGACGGTATTTCTGGCTCCGCCCGTGAGACAGTCTTTGAGTGTGTGAAGGACATCCGCGCAAGCTCATGCCTTCGAAAAGCACCCGACCTCAATCGGCTTTCCGAAACCCGGGGGATCGAGGCGTTGATTCCCGCACCCCTGAATCTCAGCCTGCCGGTCAAGACGAACATGACACTGCGGTCGCCGGAGAGGACCACACAACAAGCCGAGGTCGGCGAGTCCTCACTGATTGTCTTCGTCGACGGCAATGGGCGCCACAGCACGATGGCGAGGCACGTATCCGTCCCGCGACACGTCAAATTTGGAGGGGCTTTTGACGGCGAATCGGATTCCACGATTCGGCTCACGGCCCCGAAGATCAATGCCGAATAATTGGCCAGTCGCAGCCGGGCGAGCCAGGAGTTCGCATTTGAGTAAGCGTTTACTCAAATGGCTCCGAACCAGTTCATCAAACACTGCTCAAGTGACCCAATTCATGCCGATGACAACGGACCGATGGCGGCAATTCAAAAATGATGATGATGAGGGTTGAGCTTTGAAACAAGCGATCGCGAGGCCTGGGCCATCGACAACCCGTCATGGAACTTAGACTTGCTTCGGGAAAATTTCACGGCTCCGGGATTCAGGTCCCGATCATTATCGTCCGGCGTCTGTCTGACAGCCGGGATCTTCAGGCACGCAATCGTTTCCACTTTGACTTCCTACTTCATAACCGCCGGGATAACCATGCGGCACGGACGACCCTCAAGTCAATCCAGTGGATCCTGGCATTGGCAATTGCGACGATCAAGGTCGGACCCGCCTGGAACATGCCGCTCGCAACAAGACGACGGTCGCCGGCCCGGAAGCCTTGCGCCATCTCCTGATTCCGCCAGAAGCGATGAAGCCGATCAACAGATTTCGCACCAAGCAGATCCGCGGCAGAGAGAGGCCGCACTCAGGCGGGAGAGCCAGACAGGACCGCTCCGAGGGAGCGGACAGGAAGAGCACGGAAAGACGTCCCGGCGTGCAGTGTCGCCGACCGGGACCAGTTGCTGTCCCGTAGCCCGTAGGCTCGGGTAACGGGTCCCTTGTCGCCGGACTGGATCAGGACGACATGTGCGAATGGTTCGATATCAAATGTCCCGAACAGCCCGACGGTTAAATGAAATCGGGGAGCAAGAGCGAAAGACGAAGGAGCTTCGGTCGGCGTTGAGGGAGACCGGTTTCGACCTGCGTCAATTTGGTTGCGACCAAAAGTAAAGTCGGCACGGCCGTGTCGTGGATTGGAAAAGACGAAAACAAATATGCCTTGGCTTCGCGTCGGTTACCAACAAAGGCAAAGACGGCACGGCCGTGTCGTGGCAAGACGAAGAATGCGCCGCGTACCCTTTCTTCTCTTCTTTCTTCAGAGGGCGGCCCGGCGGCAGCCAGAGGCCGCCCGTCACTCTTTCGTAAGAAAGAGAGTACGCTAATCACGAATGTTACCCTATACACCAATAGACAGCGACGTACTCTTGTGTGCTGTGTTTAATAATACCCATGGGTAACTATGCGTATTAACAAGTCTGCACAAAACAAGATTTTTTTATGCTTTTTGACTACAAACCGCTCACCGTCTTCGCGCGATCGAGCTATCTGGCGGCTTTTGACTGTGTCTTCCGCCCGACGCTCACAGACACCCCGATGATCGACGGGGCCGGCGACCTGATTCCGCTGGTCGCGGCGGCCATGAACGACTTGTGGACCAGATGGAATGGACTGGTGTTCGCCCTTCAGAAGCTGGGTCACCCATCGGAGCCGACGATCATGGAGGCCAACTACTTGGCGAACGGTTCGGCGTTCGGCGTCTCAACCAAACAACAAGGGCATGACATACAGTCAGATGTTTTGCCCTTTCTGTCATGCCCGCAAATACCTGATCACCCAGTTCCAATCCTTCGAGAAGCAGATCAAGAAGTCGCCCAAGAACTCCGTCCTCGTCGGCTTTGAGTTCGCCATTCCGATGCCGGAGAAATGGGGCGGCCTGTCCGCGTTGAAATACCTGATCTCGCACGACCGGACGGGCGAGCGGGATGCTTTTGGGGGTGAGTTCGGCTTCATCAACCACCACGTGGACCGGGTCGAGGATGTCTGGCGCCTAAATAGCTCCCACGTGGAACGAAAGTGCGAGTTTGCCGAAAAGCGGGTCTTGGCCCTACGGTAGTTGTTACCACACAAACCGCCGCAGGACGCAAGCCCCCATGTGTTGTATCACTCTGACGCCGGCCGACCGCGCCGCCTTGCTTGATCGTTTCGCCACGGCCCCGGACCATGCCTCCCGGCAGCGGGCCGTCATCTTGTTACTGTTGCACGCCGGGTCACGTGGGCCGTTGTCACCGCCGGCCTTGGCTGCTCGTCGGCGACGGTGGGCCGATGGGCCGGGCGTTATCGGGCGAACGGGATCAACGCCCTGGCCCTTTCTCCGCGATCGCCTCGTCGCCTGGCGGCGTGGGCGGCCATCCTGGTTGGATGGGTGTTGACCGGAAGCCCCGGTGATTTTGGGTTTGGCCGGAGCCGGTGGTCATGCGAGGCGGTCGCCG
>NZ_JH636455.1:81987-85258 GCF_000255705.1 Zavarzinella formosa DSM 19928 | reverse complement strand
CCGGACGGTGCCCGGCCTGCCATCCCGCCGCCCGCCGGGCCGGCGCGTTCCTGCTCCGGCTACTCGGCTTCACCCGCGCGCACCGCCGGATGTTCTTCCTCGTCTTCCTCTTGACGCTGGCCAGCACCGGCGCCGGGCTTGTTCCCCCTTATCTGACCAAGCCGTTGCTTGATGACATCCTCATCCCGCGTCAGTCAGGGAAAGAGGTCGAGTTTCGGTGGGTTTACGTCTACTTGGGCGCCTTGGTCGGAGCCGCCGCCTTGTCTTGGTTGCTCGACTGGGCGCGGGCTTACGTTTCGGCTCGGGCGAGCGAGCGCGTGGCGGCCGACTTGCGGCAGCGGACTTACGCCCACCTGCAAACACTGTCGTTGGATTACTTCGGCAGCAAGCGGACCGGCGACCTGATGTCCCGGATTTCGACGGACACCAACCAACTGTGCAATTTCCTGTCCAGTCATCTGGTCGATTTCGCGTCCGACGTGCTGATGATCGTCCTGACGGCGGTGATCCTCATCCTCATCGACCCGTGGCTGGCGTTGGCCACGCTGGCCCCGTTCCCGGTCATTATCTGGCTGACCGTCCGGCTGCGGGCCAAGTTTTTCCACGGGTATCAGGCCAGCAACCGGGCTTGGGCGGACATGCTGAGCGTTCTGGCCGACACAATTCCCGGAGTCCGGGTGGTCAAGGCATTCGCCCAAGAGGACCGGGAGGTGGAGCGGTTCGCTGCCCAAAACCAGCGGGTGCTTGCGGCCAACGACCGGAACAACTTCACCTGGAGCATGTACGGCAACATGGTGACGTTCCTGACAACGCTGGGACTGCTGACCGTCTGGGGATTCGCCGCCTGGCGCGTGTATTACGGCTTCATCACGGTCGGCGTGTTGACCGCCTTTTTGGCCTACATCACACGCTTCTACAGCCGGACCGAGGCCCTGCTCCGGGTGGCCACTCACTTCCAGCGGGCGGCGGCCAGCGCCGGTCGGCTTTTCGAGGTAATCGACCAGTCCGCGGGAGTGCCGGAACCAGTCAAGCCGGTCGAACCGGGCCGGTTGGCCGGACAGGTGGAAGTCCGGGGGGCGCGGTTCCGATACACTGCCCGCGACGTTTTGCACGGGATCGACTTGACCGTCCGGCCCGGAGAACTGATCGGGCTTGTCGGGCACAGCGGGGCCGGAAAAACCACCTTGGTGAACCTGATCTGCCGCTTCTTCGACCCGACCGCCGGGGCTGTCCTTGTGGACGGCGTGGACGTCCGGGCTTATCCGGTGTCCGCTTACCGGCGAAACATTGGCATCGTCCTGCAAGATCCGTTCCTCTTCTTCGGGACCGTTGCGGAGAACATCGCCTACGGCCGACCGGACGCCACGCGAGACGAGATCGTGGCGGCGGCGAGGGCGGCCCGCGCCCACGAGTTCATTCTGCGGATGCCCGACGGATACGATTCGCTCATCGGGGAGCGCGGTCAATCTCTGTCGGGCGGGGAGCGGCAGAGGCTCTCCATCGCCCGCGCCCTGCTGATCGACCCGGCCATCCTGATTTTGGACGAGGCCACGTCAGCAGTGGACACCCAGACCGAGCGGGAGATTCAAGCCGCCTTGGAGGCGCTGACCAAGAACCGAACCACGATCGCCATCGCCCACCGGCTCAGCACCCTGCGACGCGCCGACCGGATCGTGGTCCTGGAGCGGGGGGCCATTGTCGAGGCCGGGACGCACGACGAACTGCTGGCTCGCGACGGCCGATACGCCGCCCTTCACCGCGCCCAAGCCACGCCGGCGGCGCTGACTGGTTAACCGAGGACTTTTGCCGATGACCGAGTTCGACTTCTGGCTGGAATCCGACCCGCGTGGCCGACTTGTGCTGGCGCTGCCCGACGGCACTCAACACGTCGGCGCGGAGCCGGTGCGGGCATTTCCGATCACCGATCCGGGCGGGCCGGTTTCGTTCCTCGGGGAAGACGGCCGGGAACTGTTTGTCGTTCCGCGTCTGGACGCTTTGCGCCAACCCTTGCGATCCCGGCTTGAGGCGGAGTTGACCCAACGGCACTTCCTGCCTGTGATCAATCGCGTTGTCCGGGTGACGGGGGGAGCCGAAGCGACCGAATGGGAAGTCGAAACCGACCGGGGGCCAATTCGGTTTCGCGTGACCGGCGAAGAGCATATCTGTCGGCTGCCCAGCGGACACATCCTGATCACCGACTCGAACGCCCGCCGGTATTTGGTTCCGAACCTAAACTCGCTGCCAGTGGAAAGTCGACGGCAACTGGCCCGATTCTTGTGACATCGAAATGAATGCCACCGATTCAGAATCGGGGCACATAACCCGCGATTTGTTGCGAGAACACTACTTCCATTCAAACGTGCGAAGCCCGTCGCGGATACAATCCGGCGAGACACCGAGCCGCCATGCAGCCGCAACCCCGGCGAGCGCCGCTTCGACTGGCAAATGACCGTTCCGAACCGCCGGGATGTCGGCGGCGCTGACAAGGCCCGTCTCATCCGGACCCTCAGCCAACATGAGCATCCCGTCGCGGACGAACGCAACTGGCCCGTTGGCCCGTCGGTGTGACATCAACACTTCCATCGCCTCATCTGCCGCAAAAAGCAACGCTCTCTGCGGCAATTTGGTGGCAATCGCTGCGATTTGCGGACTGATCCCGTCAAGGATTACGCAACCGCTTGATTTGGTGGCCGCCGAAACGACTTGCCGAATGCCCGCGTCCCAGGCTCCGACGACCGAGCCGATCATCACTGTCACGTCGGCCTGATCGAATCCGAGTCCTTCTTCCTCAATCGACCGAGGACTGACCTCTAGGACGGCCACTTGGGTTCGGCGGTTGGCCAGGACCGAGCGGGCACCCCCGGCTGTCGCGGCATCGTGGGAGTCGGCTAGCCGGCCGTTAAGAAGCAACCCGTCTCGGCAGGCCAGCCCGGCAAATCGGCCACCGGCGCGGCATAACCATGCGATCAATCGGGCAACCACAGATCCGCCAGCCACGGCCACGACCGGAATTCGGCCGGTTTCTTCATTCGGAAACAGGGCGTCCACAACGGCCGCCCCGACATCCCGAGGCCGGCCGGCCGACGGCTCCAAGTGCATGCGCAGGCCGGGTCCGGCGTTCACCTCGACGACCGCCCCTCGCTGGTCTTCCAAGGGCTGCCCGCAATCCTCGCACACGACATCCACCCCGGCCACGTCCAGACCGAGCGCCCCGGCCGCCGCCACTGCCTGGGCGGCGACGGCCGGGTGAACTTGTTCAGTGACATCGGTC
>NZ_JH636455.1:77955-80947 GCF_000255705.1 Zavarzinella formosa DSM 19928 | reverse complement strand
GGCCGTCGCCGACCACTTGGGCCGGCTCCCGGATGGCGGCCGCCACCAGCCGCCCGCCGATGACCAGCAACCGATGGTCCTGGCCCGGAGCGTGGGTCTCGACCAGCACGCCCTGGCCTTCTCGCGCGGCTTCCGAATATGCGGCGGTGATTTGCTCGCGGGTCGTCAGGCAGGTGAACACGCCTCGGCCTTGGTTTCCGTTCCGGGGTTTCACCACCACTGGCACGCCAAGTTCCTCGGCCGCAGCCCAAGCGTCGTCGGCGTCGATGACAACCCGACCTTGTGGGACTGGCACGCCAACGCCGGTCAACACGGTTCGCGTCAATTGCTTGTCTTGGGCAATGGCCTCGGCCACGATTGGGGTGTCGTCCGTCTCGGCCGTCCAGATTCGCTTGAGCTTTTCTCCCCAACCGAGTTGCAGCAGACTCCCGGCCGTCAACCGACGGATCGGGATGCCCCGGCGACGGGCAGCCTCGGCGATGGACCGTGTGCTTGGTCCGAGCCGGGTTTGAAAGGCGAGCGCACGGAGCTTGGTTGCCTGTTGGTCGGCGTCGAATGGCTGCCCGGCTTGGGCGGCGGCCGTCCGGTCGAAGCCGGCCCGGAGACATCCTTCCCCGAGCGATGGTTCGTCGAAATCAAGGACGATGTGAAACACGCCCGGCCGTCCGGAAGGCGCGGCGATGGCCACGGAACCGTGGAAGTCGATCATGTGTTGGAAGTCACGGGCCGCGTCTAAAACGGCGGACGCCGTTTCCGGGAGGCTGGTCAATTCTCCCGCAACGACCGGCCGTTGCGACCAGCGATTCGGTCCGAGCAACACGCGGATCGGGCCGAGTTCCATGAATGTCATCCTGGGGCGCAAACCCCGATGGCAAGGCGACTACGAAAACAGGCTCCATCGGTGTCTCTTCCGAGACTGACGGAGCCTAAATGGCGACGCAAATGATGGCCCATTCAATTTGGGCCGGGCAGAAGTGGTTTAGTAATCCCGACGGTATGCCGCCACGGCGGAGAACCGGCAAAGCGATTCATCACTCCACCGGCCCAACATGCTGACTTCATCTGAAGTCGGCATTGTCAGATCTTGGCCCCTGACGTGGCCAAGATCTGCGTGTCTGCCTCCCGCAGATATTCGGCCACATATTTCCCGTAACGAGCCCGCACTTCGGCCGGCAGGGATTCGTACCCGAGGAGCCGGCCGCGACAAGCAGTCGTCTGGCACTGGCACTGACCCACTAAGAAGGCAAATTCCTTTTCAAATGTTTCGTAGTCGAGCGTCAACTCCTCGCCGGGGAAAATGTCCCGCAGCGTGTGGACTTCCAATTGCTCGACCCCGGTCTGAACCAAGACCCCGCAATTCGGGTCGCACGAGTGATTGAACAGCCGGATCGGCTCCGGCGGCTCGACGTGCAGATCCTCGGCGATCTGCATCGTGTGCATGGTCCGAACGGCGGTCACCTCGCCCCAGCCGGCGGCCACCAGCGCCCCGGCCTTCAAGGCTTGGGTGGCATACACCGCCCGGCCCAGGCTCGACTCGCCGACGCGGATGGCGTCCGCCGCGGGCCGCGCGGCGAACGCCGGCTTAGGGTTTATGTTCGGTCCTTCACGCAACGCCTGACTCATGGTAATTTCCTGCCCACCAGTAGAGAGAAATTGTTTCAGAAACACAACCCCGTCGTCGATCCGGTCCGGCTGGACGAGCAACAACTCGCCCGGCTGGCAAACGTCCAGGGCGGCCGCGATGGCAGCCATCCCGCCGTTGATCGTCGTCACTTCGCTTGTCCGCCCGCCACGGGCGATGCCCTCCCGGAACAGCCGGGAGATTTCCCCCGCCGGCCGCCCCCGGAGGTAAGTGTCCTCATACAAAACCACCCGGTCGAAGAACCCGCCGAGCAGTTCTCCCTGGTCGATAATGTCTTGGTCCCGCCGGTCGCCGGCCGCCGAATAGACGGCCGTCCGTCGGGCATGAGGAAACTGGCCAAGCGCCTCAAACAACCGTTTGAGGGCCGACACGTTATGACCGTAATCCAGTGCAACTGTGATGCCATTCACGTCCAGCAAGTTAAAGCGGGCCGGGGTTTGATCCAAACTCGGCCGGAAGGTGGCCAGCCCGTTGCGAAGCTGGTCGAGCGGCACCCCCAAGAACCAAGCGGCGGCCGTTGCGGCAAGGGCGTTCTCGACGTGAAAAGAAACGCGCCCGCCGTGGGTCAGCGGCACGGCGTCGAGACGGATTAAAATTGTTTCGGCTTGCCCGTTGGCCAGGATGATCTCACCGCCCCGGTCGAACACCGTCCGTCCGCCGGCCGCCCGATGCTCTTGGATCACCGGGTTATTCTCATCCCGCCCGAAGAAAACGATTGCCCCTTTGCAATACTTACGCATCCCGACCACCAGCGGATCGGCGGCGTTCAGCACCGCGGCCCCGGACGGGGCGGTAACCCAGACGATGGTGGATTTGACCTCCGCCAATTCCTCCGGCGTCTCGACTTCCCAAGAATCGCCCAGATGGTCGCCCAGCCCGATGTTAGTCACGATGGATACATCGCACTGGTCGTATGCCAGCCCGCCCCGGAGAATGCCGCCTCGGGCCGTCTCCAAGACGGCCGCCTGCGGTTCCGGCCGCTGAAGGATGACACGCGCGCTGCGCGGCCCGCTGCAATCGCCCGACCAGACTCGTCGGCCGCCGATCTCGACACATTCGGTGCAGCACATCCCGACCGGGTCCCACAATTGCCCGAGCAAGTGAGCGGTCAACCGGGTGGTGGTGGTCTTCCCGTTCGTCCCGGTGACGGCGACCACCGGGATTCGACTGGCCTGCGAGTTCGGGAACAGGGCGCCGACAATGTCCACGCCGATCCGACGGACACCCGCTTCTCGGAACGAGGCCAAATCCGGCTGAGCGTTCACCCCGCGAACAGACCCGCCCGCTTCTTCCAACGGGCGGCCAATATCCACCGTGTAGATCTCGATCACGGCCACATCTACCCGCAGG
>NZ_JH636455.1:67793-77945 GCF_000255705.1 Zavarzinella formosa DSM 19928 | reverse complement strand
CCACCGACCAAACTTCCCGGCCCCCGGCGGGAACCGGCAGTCCGGCCTCGGCCAGCCACTCGCGCGTCCACTGGCGATCTTTGGAGACGTGAGCCCCGACGGCGCTGGTCCGGTCGGTCTGCCCGCCCATGACCAATCGCTGCCTGGCCCCGGTCCCGAGCCGGACTAGCCCGGCCGCCGGGTCGATTAACTGAGCTGGTACGTCGGCTTCCTTGGCCGCGTCGAGCAACTCAGCCACCGCCGACGCCGGCCTGTTCCGCGAGCGAATGGCTTTCAGCCGTTCAATGCCGCCGCTCAAGTCGACTGGCGTGCCATTGACGGCCGAGTCGCAGACGGCTTTGGCCAGTTCACAGGCCGCGCGGCCTGTTTCTTCGTCTTCGTATTCCAGCCCGATCTTGTATGCCCCGCCCGCTCGGGCCATCCGTGTTTTCCCGAACCCCACGTCCGACCCGGCCAAAGCTTGGAGTTCCAGAGCGATATGCTCGAAAATGTGGGCCATATACGTGCCGCGTTCCAGCCGCTGAAAGAACCCTCCCACTTCCCCGACACTGCACCGATGGCTGATCAAGGATGGCAGCATGGCGCGCAGCCGCTCGTTGAATCCCGGCATTTCGCTGGAAGCGAGGTTCTTCAAATCGTGGAGTTGCACCCAGACTTCGAGGACGGGAAACCGGGCCCAAATGTTCGGCCCGCGAAGCGCGAGGACGAATTCAATGTCAAGACCGGTGGGCATAGAGAAACAAGGTGACGGGACCCGGATGTAAGGGCAGTTTTACGACCTTGGCGCATTGCGGCAAGTATTTTGATCGGACCAGCCACCCCGATCAAAAGCACACCATCTTATACCGGGAGCCGCCGTCGGAACCAGAAAATACGGCGAAAATATGCGACAGACAGAACTGGATGGCAACACGCTCTGGTGGCGGGGTTTGCTGACCCGGAGGTTCAACGGGGAACCGGTCAGCGAAATCGTCGATGTCCTGCCACACGACTCATCAGTGATGGCGTTGCTGGAGAATGCGATCATGGGTGCCATGCTCAAGACGTCAAAAAATGAAGAAGGCCCGCCCGACAGGAGCAGGCAGACTTCAGTGTGAAATCGGGCGCCACATGGCTCAACCACCGCAGGCCCTCGCCGGGAGTTCGGGGGGATGTTCTCGATGTTCCATGGGCTTGTACTGAATCTTGTATCAGGAGAGGGGAACGGGTATTACCCATCCTTTTTCTTTGACGGAGATTCACACGCATGGACGCGATCCTGAAATCCCAAGCCGAGCAACCGGCCCAGGACATGGCCGAACAGGCCACGACGATTGACGACCTTAACGACTTGTTGCGGACGATGATGAAGTCCGCCATCGAACGGATGCTCAACACTGAGATGGATGTTCATCTCGGACGACGGCCAACCCCAGCCTTGACGGCTGGTCCCGCCGAAGCCGCCGCTGCTCCCGACGACGCCAGACCGGCGGCCAAAAATCGTCGCAACGGACATTCCCGGAAGACGGTCAGCGGTGATATGTGAGAGTTCACGCTCCAAACTTCGCGTGACCGGCTGGGAGCTTTCGAGCCGAAAGCTGATCGCCAGGCATCAGCAACGTCTGGACGGTTTTGACGAGAAGATCCTGACGCTGTGCGCCAAGGGGCTGACGAACCGTGACATCCAGGACGTCGTCAAGGAACTGTACGGCGTGGACGTGTCGCCGACGCTGGTGTCGGAGATCACCACAGATCTCGACGCCGAGCTGACCGCCTGGCAGACCCGGTGGCTCGACCCGGTCTGGCCGGTCGTTTATCTCGACGGCATCGTCGCGCATGTCCGCGGGGAAAACGGGCGGGTGTCCCCGCACACGATGTACGTCGCCTTGGGCGTAAATGTGCGAAAAAAAGCTCATCCGACAAGTTCGTACTTGGCTCGATGGATTGAGTAAATACGAAGGTGGAAGAATTCCTGATCGCGGTAGCCGTAGGCTTGTCGTTGCAGGGTCTTGATCTTGTTGTTCACCCCTTGGAGAGGACCCGTCGAAATCGGACAGCGATGGTAGTTGAGCAAGCCGGTCCGATGCATCTGGAAAGAACTGGCCGTCTTTTGCAACACCGACAGTTTGGACGCCTCGGCCCGCCGACACCAGTCGTCTAGAAACCGCGTGGCGTCTTTCAGGTTGTCCTGTTCCCAGAAGTGACGGAATTCCTCCTTCATGTAATAAGCGGTCGCCAGCGGCTGGTTGATCCGCAGGGCCTCCTCCAACCGGGTGCGTTCACCCCTGGCCTCGTCCAGGTTCTCCGGGTTCTTGAGGATCAGCCAGCGCGTCCCCTTGAGCACGGTCTTGCCGGGCGGCCCCTCGGCCTCGCGTTGCAAATCCCGGCGAAAATCCGACAGTCGCTCGTTGAAGAGTTTCACGACGTGGAAATGATCAAAGACATGGACGGCCTTGGGCAGGTTTTCCCGGACGGCGAAGAGATAAGCCGGGGACATGTCGGTGGCGACCGCGTGAATCTTCGCATGGGCGGCCCGAAGGCGTTTCCAGAAGGGATTCAGGGCGTCGGCCCCCTTGCCCTGGCCGATGAACACGACCGCCCCCGTGTTCAGGTCGAGGACGACGGTCAGATAACGATGGCCGTGGCCGACGGAGATTTCGTCGATGGCGATCCGCTTGAGGCGCTTCAATTTGGGCTGTCCGAAGCGGGCTTGAAGGCGGCATTTGAAGAGATCCTTGATGGCGTCCCAACCGACCTTCAAGTGCTCGGCAACGGCCTGGATGGTCATATGGCCGAGCAGGTCGAGGGCATATCGTTCGAGGGCGTGGGTGAGTCGTCGGAAGGGTCTGGCGAAGCGGATCGCCGCCTGACGGACGAGCCCGCAGTCGCGGCAACCGAGTCGCGGGACAGGCAGGCACAGGTCAACCGATTGGCCGCCGACGGGCAGGGTTCGGATCGTGCGTTCCACGGTTCCGTGTCGGATGACGTTGACCGACTGGCAGGCCGAGCAGCGGTCGCGGGCGGCCCCCTGTCGCAGGTGAAGGGTGAGACCGGCTTTCGAGGAGGCGGTCCGGACGACTTGGTAGTCACGGATGCCAAAGGCGCGATATAGTGGCGTGGAGGACATGCTGGCTTCCTGAAACAGGTGTGGTTACCCTTCATGAAACGGCATGCTCCTCCTTTTTGTCAACCGACCGGGTACGCACTTCCCGGATGAGCCGCATTTATCATTCGTTGCGGTACCAGAGGCAGTTGCTTTCTTCGCGGCCTCACGCATGCGGGCGATCTGTCCAGCCAGATGCCCGTATGTGCTGCTGACCATTTCACTACTTGTGTGGCCGAGAAGCTCGGCGACCTGGGCGATGCCGACGCCGTTCACCAGGGCTTGGGTGGCGAAGGAATGGCGGGCCGAGTAGGCGACGAGGTATTTCAGGTGCGGGAGTTTCTTCCGCAGCCGCCCGAAGCGGATGCGGATCGCGTTGCGGGTGAACGGGGCGTTGCGGCGGCTGCTCCGGAACAACGGGCCCTCGGGGTTCTTCGCCATCAGTTCGCGGGTGAGGGCGGCCATCTCCTCCGACAGATAAACGACGCGTGGCTTCTGGGTTTTCTTCGCGGTCTTGTGGATTTCGAAAATCCAGACGCCAAGGTCGAGGTTGACGTTGGCGGCGGTGACGCGGGAGACTTCGGACGGGCGGCAGCCGGTGGCGAGCATCGCCCGGACGAATTGCCGGAACTCCTTGTCGCGGATCGTGGCGAGGATTTCAGTCTGTTCCTCGGAGGAGAGAACGCGGGTCCGGCGTTTGACACCCTCGGCCTTGATGCCTCGGATCGGGGACGGGGAGAAAATGCCCTCTTGGTCGGCCCACGAGAACGCCCGCTTTACGGCGATGACCGCGTGCCGGCGGCCGCCCTTCCACGCGGGGTTGTTGTACAGCCACTTGGTGACGTGGAACGGCCGGATTTCGGTGACGGGCAGGGAGCCGTGGGCGTTGCAGAACGACTGAAGGAAGTAGAGATAATTTTCGTAGGTGTCGGCGGTGTGGTGCTTCTGGCCGTGTTCCAGAAACAAATCGCACATGAGACTGACCGCCAGCTTGTCCGATTGGGGCAGGCATTCGGTCGCCATGAGTTTGTAGTAGGCGTCGAGAATCGCCTTGGGGGGATTCCAGCCTGTGGGGGATTTTTTCGGGGTTGAGGTGTTCACCGGGTGAATCCCGAGGCGAACTTGCTTGCCGTGATGTTCGACAAACCACGCGTGCTTGGACGCGCGGAACCAGGGAGTCGGCTGACGCATGTGAGTAAACCTCCCGTGACGCACGGGTGAACCGGAAGGCTTACTCTTTACGGCCCTCGGTCAGTTGGCGATGACCAAGGTTTTTTTCATCCCTGCCTCATACCCTGCCCAAGGTCATCTCCTCGCCGGTGCGCGAAAACCGCAAATGCCTACAAACAAGGATGTTGCAACAATCGAGCTGACAGGATTTGAACCTGCGACCTCTTGGTCCCGAACCAAGCGCTCTTGCGAGCAAACGCCTGAAAAACAAGCGAATATAAGCATTGAGGAAATTGGTTGCTCCAACGGTTGCACCAAACCGCCGGAACCGACCACGATTGACCCGGATTTGCTCCGTGTGATTCAAGCATGGGATAAGATGCCGGGGAACATGAAGGCCGTTATCACGGGCATGGCCGGGTTGTCACTTCCCGTCGATACCCCGAAGCCTGTTGAACTGGCTGACGACAGATTACCTTGGGAAGGGGAAAGCCGCAAAAGCAGCTAATTGAATGCCATCCGGTTGAAGTTCCGTCGTCTCCAAATGGGTTGGACAGGGTTGGAAAATGCTGGAATGGAAAGAGGCAATATGTTCCAATCCTCACCATGACCACACCGAGAATACTGGAAGAACCGTTCCCTTCCCGCCCCGTGACTCTGGAAGACGTGCAGAATGCTTTTCGCAAAGCTGGGTGTCACAGTTTACACTTGAAAGAACTGGCTTGGAACCACGACGGCAAGCGGCAAATCTATCTCACCACTGACTTATCATCTTTCAATCTGTTTCCCAACCGGCTTGAGGATTCCCCACCCATGCCGGAATGGATGACAGAAACCCAAAAGCCGAAGGCACAGGACGCGAAGCGGATTTACGGACACCTTCACTTCAACTGGTTGAGTCTTGAAGGGAATGAGGAAAACGCTTCGTCCGCAAAACTCATCTATTACCCTCAATACCCGGAAGTCCGTTTGTCCGGGATCATGAAGGGGGTACGCTCGATTCCTTCCGAGTACCTTCGTGAGAAGGCTGGGGAAGTCTACGAAAACCGATTGCTGTTTCTCGGTGTCCGGTCGGACGGCGCAACATTGGGAATGCTGATTGTCGGGCATGAAGCCCTTCGGCATGAAGCACGGCAGACGGAAGGGTATGAGCATGAGGCGGGACTTCACCCGTTGCCAATTGCCACGGGCGTAAACACTCCCAAAGACCGCCTCTTGGCCCGGCTTCGGGAAATCAATCTGATGGGATGGGTCAAGGGCCGGAAACTCGTTCAAGGAAATGTCATTGAGTATTCCGCACAGAATGCGGTTGGATACACTCTAGAAGCCTTGTTAGGCATTTCGGCAAACGGGGACAATCAGCCCGATTTTGAAGGGTACGAAATCAAGGGTTATACCGTGGCCCGGTTCGGTCCCATCTACAAGAAGGCCGTGACCGTGCTAACGGTCGAACCGGATATGGGAGTATACCGGGAAGAGAACGGAATCCTTCGCTTCCTTCGAGAATGGGGCTACCCCGACAAGCGAGGTCGTGAAGACCGCCAAAACTTCGGGGGAATTCATCGCGTCGGACACCAACACAAAGACACCCGATTGACGCTTCGCGTTACGGGTTTCGACCCCGCGAAGCCCGACCGGCTTGACCCTGACGGACACGTTTCTTACTTCTCAGAGGACGGAACCTTGGCGGCCGGTTGGTCGTTCCGAAAGTTGGTGAGAAGCTGGAGTGTGAAACATGGCCGTGCCGCCTACGTTCCCGCGCTCGCCAAGAAAGAGAGCAACGAATACTTTTACGGTCCCCCTGTCTTGGTCTGCACAGAGACAGACTTTCTTCGCGTTCTCAGCGGATTGATAAACGGCTTGATGTTCACGGACCCGGCCATCAAGGCAGAGAACTGGAGTCTGCCCACGCGAAAACTGCACGTCCGAAACCAATTCCGAATCAAGTTCTCCGACATCCCCCACTTGTACGGCGAAAGCGAACGTATCGACTATACCGCCGAATGACGGAAGACGGGGAGGTGATTAGGGACATAAGGCCAAGACTGACTGTACAAATGAACAACAGATGACATAATGTCAAAAAATGTCCCAGAGCAGTCCCATGCAACAATCCGATACTCTTCCCGATTCCATTCGACAACCTGACGATGCCCGATCTTTGGTTAGTTGGTGCATTGCCACTATTGGGCCGGGGTATCATCCCGACACGGAAGCGGGCGATTATGTGGACGCGAACGGAAACGACCTGTTCCAAAAGTCCGAGGGTGATCGGCTGGACAAACTGCATGAGGAAGCGTTCGGGAAGGGATTCGGGGAATTGATGTACGAACACGGTCTGACGCTTCAACGCGCCGCGCTGGCATTCCCTCCCTTGGACGAAAACGAAGGGGGGAAATGAGCATGGAAGATCAAACTTTGTTTTCGGAATTGAGAGAACGCGCCGGAATCTCTCTTGAAGAAGCAGCGGACCAAATGGGCTATACCCTTCGGACGGTGTATCGTTGGGAGAATGGCGAAGCAGCACCACGGAACGCCGTGGTGGCCACGCTTCGCCAACTGGTTGAAAAGACTCATCCGCAGGCGTCAACAGATGCCAAATTCACGTTTATCGACTTATTCGCGGGGATTGGTGGACTTCGCAAAGGATTCGAGCGAGTGGGGGGGCGGTGTGTTTTTACCTGCGAGTACGACGAATCTTGCCGAAAGACCTATCTGGCGAACTATCCGTGTTCGCATCGAATCGCCGGAGACATCCGCGAAGTAAAAACCGAAGACGTTTCCAGACATGATGTGTTGCTGGCCGGTTTCCCGTGCCAACCGTTTTCCATCGCAGGAGTGTCCAAGAAGAACGCTCTTGGCCGTCCGCACGGTTTTGCGTGCGAAGCGCAAGGTACGCTGTTCTTCGACGTGGCCCGGCTCATCGCTCATCACCGGCCGAAAGCGTTCTTGTTGGAAAACGTCAAGAACCTGATGAGTCATGACAAGGGGAATACCTTCCGAGTGATTCGGCAGACGTTGACGGAAGAACTCGGCTATCACGTCCAGTTCCGAGTGATCGACGCGAAAGCGTTTGTACCACAGCATCGGGAACGCATTTTCATCGTCGGCTTCCGTGACAAGTCGGCGTTTCGATTTGAGGACTTGGAACTTCCCCCTTCGGCCAAGTGGCCAAAATTGGGGGACATTCTGCATTCCGAGAACGGGAGCGAAGCCGAAGAACCGCCGTACACGTTGGGGAGAATGGCCGCTGTTGCTCCGAAGTACACGCTGACTGAACACCTTTGGAACTATCTGCAACGCTATGCGGAAAAGCATCGGGCCAAAGGCAACGGCTTCGGGTTTAGTTTGGTTGAACCGAAGGATGTAACCCGGACGCTTTCCGCACGCTACTACAAGGACGGATCGGAAATCTTGGTATCACGGGGCAAGGGGAACAGTCCCCGCCGACTAACCCCCCGTGAATGCGCCCGGTTGATGGGATTCGATTCGCCGGGTGAAAGACCGTTCCGAATCGTTGTTGCCGACACGCCAGCCTACAAACAATTCGGGAACGCCGTCGTGGTTCCGGTCATCGAAGCGATTGCGAAACTTATGCTTCCTCATCTGATCGCCGCCAAGACAACCGCAAAACGCGGACTGGCGAAAATCCGTCCTGCTCAACCAACTTTGTTTGACCAATAGTCTGAATGTGGCTGATTCCATGAACTCATTCGCCTTCCGGCCGGAAGAAGACGCCAACCTTCTCAGAAAGGCAATTGCCTATATTGATGCCATTCGTAATTCGCTAACACAATTTCAAACTGCAAGGTTATCAATCGACCACGATGTTCCCCGGACCATTGAGGCGTTTCAAGGTCTTGAGGCAGCGGTAACCGAAGCGTTGAACCTTGATTGTCTGCGGTTGGGAGCAATCGCATGTGAATACACTGATTGTTCCAAACCGGGGACTTGGAGAGCAGAGTTTCGGAAGGCAAATCATTCCCTCTTGGATGCAGCCCAACGAAGTGACCGCGTGGAAGATCACTTGCCATCCTTGTCGAAAGTTCTTCTGTTCAAGACGGATTTTGTGGATTGGCTTGCATTGGTTCCGAATGCTGCACCGAGAGAACTCTTTGAGAATACCGCATCGAATGGACCGCCGAACCAAGCTATCATGAGCGGAAAGATCAATGAAGTGTCCAAGAAAGGTCGCGGCCACCCAATAACATCTGATTACAAATTAGATGAAAAAATCTCAAATGAATGGGAAGCAGAAAAACAGGCCGGGCACAATCGAGAGGATTTTGTTGAACAACTGAAAACCAGATCGGGCAACAAAATCAAGTCGGTTAGAGACTTGAACAAGTTGTTAGATAGGGTTCGCAAGCGTCGGAAAAATTCCAATTAAAAACCTGTCAAGTCATATTTATTTGTTCCGAGAAAATAGTCTTCAACAGACTTCGCCGGTCATTTCCGGGGATCACCTGTCAAATTGTCGGAACAAATTAGTCGGAACAAATCGGTCGAAATTATTCCTTCCGAACTGTGTTGGATGATGTCTCTGCCGCGACGGGAATAGGCCCGAAGCTGCGAGGGCCACACAAATGCACAGTTTGATTGAATCGGCATTGCCGACCCGACCAGATGGTTCGCCGTGGCCAGCAAAAGAGGCTGCTGGCTATCTTCGCATTTCCTACCGGCACTTGCTCCGTCTGATCGACGCGGGCAAGGTCAAGTCAATTCGCTACGGCCGGAAATTGCTTGTCCCTTCCCATGAACTCGAACGACTGGCCAAGGAAGGCGCAAAGTAAACCTGAATAACCTTTTCACGCCAACAAAACCAATCTCTTCGAAATTTTCAACTGCGAAGGGAATACCACTATGGGCAAATACTCAAACATTCTCGGCGGGGGTGGAAACGACCAGCGAAAGAAGTTTTTTGAAACTCCGCTGGAAGGAATCGGACCCGTTCCGCACGGGAAATATCGTTGCCGGGTGACCAAGGGGGAGAATTGGCAATCTGCCAAGGGAACCGATGGCTACCGGCTGACCTTTGAAGTTATCGAAGGAGAGCTAACGGGCCGGAAGTTCTGGAAGACTTACTACTTCACCGAGGCAGCCCTGGCATATTCTCGCGTCGAATTAGCAAAGTTCGGCATTGTCGAAGAACACCACTGCATGGAACCGTTTCCCGGCGACAAGGCTATTCAATGCACTGTCTTCGTTATCGTGTCTGCGTCTGAACGAGGCGAGCAAAACGATGTGGCGAGAATCACTGACATCATAATCCAAGGGACATCGGACGGCATGCCGTCGAAGACTTCTCATGCGAAACCCGCAAAAACGAAGGGGACGACCGCACAGAAGAGACCGGCAAATCAGAATCCCTCACGAACGAAGTCGAAGGATCGAAAGCGAGGAGACAAATGAACGCTGAAACTCCTTGGGCATTTTTCATCGACGGCAGCATTCGGTTGCCGAAGACTCTGGTGGCGGGAGAGGAAACATTCATTTCCCGTTGCCGGAAGTCACGCGGAACCGGCGAAGCCTATATGTCGGCCTTCCGGTACGGGCCGGAAATGCGAGACCTGATGACCCGCCAGAACGGAAGCGTGGCCGGTTACACAGGGATCGTCGGCTCACGTTGGCTATGGTTCGACATCGACCGAGAAGACCCAGACACGGCTCTTGCAGACACACGAAAACTTGTGGTGTCAATTTTGGAACGGTACGCGGAACACAAACGTAATCGTGCGGACTGGAAGCCGAGTGACCTTCTTGTATTTTTCAGCGGGAGCAAAGGATATCACGTCGGAATTCCATTGGTGCATGAACCGGCCGGATCGGTTCACTTCCATCGGACGTGCCGACATCTTGCAGAACGGATTGCCGGGAGAATTGCCATCGACTCTGCCATC
>NZ_JH636455.1:6648-67057 GCF_000255705.1 Zavarzinella formosa DSM 19928 | reverse complement strand
TCATCATCCAACCCGTTTGTCGGTAGATTTTTTCAACGCTGATACCCTATGTCGCCGTGCAACCGTTTCGGCTTCCCAACTCGCGGCATCCGAAGACAGGACTGTTCAAACGCCGGTTAACTTCTGAGCAACTGGCGAGACTGACCGCTCGCCAAGTTCGGGAACTGGCGACACGTCCGCAAGCGTTCACACCAAAGCGTCCAAGCGTCGTTCCCGAACGACTGGCGTTCGACTGGAGATGGGCTGACAGCGAAGGAGAGCGAACTCATCGCACGAATTTGGCAATCGTCACGCCGCCAATTGTGAGGGCAATTCGACATTTGGCAAGGCCGGATGACGATTTGGCCAGATACTTCGGATTCGACTTTCCGATTGATCTTCCGTTGATGGAGGATCGTGTGATGGCGAAACTCAAGCGAGTTGGTGCGAACAGGGAGCAAATCGCATTCATGCTTACGGAAACCGCCACAAAGAAAGGCATCAGGCCGGACGACGTGCCGCTGATCGTTGGCCGAACGGATCGACGCATGCCGAAGTTCCTTTTGGATGCGCTGATGTTCGGTGTCGAAACCGGGGAGCGTCATACGACCTTGTTCCGGTCATCCGCTTCGCTTGCAGAATCCTACTTGCCCGACGAAGTAATTGCGACCTTACTTTCTTGGCGATGGCTGGAATCAGGCTTAACCCCTGCCGTTGTGGCCCGACAAATCGAAAGCGGCATCCGGCACGGAAGGAGGATGCCATGATCCGCAACGGAGCGCATGTCTTAAAGGAAGTCTTACATGACATCCGTAAGGGACAGAAGCCCGAACGCTATCGGCTCTCCGCTCCGTTCTCGCATGTGCCGTTGGGACCGGGGATGATGAACGTCTTCGCCGGTCCAACGGGCGTCGGGAAAACTGCGTTGGTCATGCAACTGGTGTCCGATGTGCTGGCGAACAATTCTGGAGTTTCGGCTTTCGTGGCGAACGTAGAAATGGACCCGAAGCAACTGACCCGGCGAATGATGGCCAGTGCGTCGGGCATCGCGGGAACGAAGATCGACGGCAACGACCTCACGAAAGCGGAGAAGGCAACGCTGATGCAAGCGGCCAAAGGCTTGCAACCCGTGGCTTCACGAATCACGTTTTGGGATGGCGAATTTTCGTTGAGTGCGATGGTCGGGGACATCGAAGCAACGGACCCGAAGATTCTGGTGATCGACTATGTTCAACGACTCACCGTGGGAACAGACGAAACGAAGGGGGATGAGGAACGGACCCGATTGAACGACCTGATGAACAAACTCCGTGAATTTGCAAAACGCGGGGTGTGCGTCATCATCCTTGCGGCCGTGTCTCGGCAGAAAGGAAGTCGGGGCAGCAATTACGAAGGACTTGGATTAGCTTCGATGCGGGGTTCGTCGGAACTGGAGTATGCGACGGACAACGTGTTCATCATGGAGGCGCGCAAAGAAGGCACGAACATCATCGACCTGAAACATGAGAAGAACCGAAGCGGGCCGCTGAAGACAGTGGCCCTGAAATTCCACGGCGAGACATACGGTTTCGTTTCGGCTGACATCCTGACAAGTGGAATGGGCAAGGCCGGTTCCACGACGGGCAAGCCAATTGGTTCAAAATCCGTTAGGGCGAAGAAAGGATTGGTGACGAATGGCCAAGCCCCAAATCCGAAATGATGACCGGGGAACCGAAGGATGGCGGTTTTTCTCTCTGAACTCGTTCGTGGATGTTCACATGAGAACCCTTGCCCGTATCCCGGCCTTGGTGTTCATCGTTTTGTGGCGTGACTCAAAACTGACGAAGGGAAAGGCCAAGAACCCTGAATATGTTGCCACGACCTCCCGCACATCGTTGGCAAACCGGATCGGATGCTCAGAGTCGGGAGTGACCAAGGCCGTGAAGCTTCTTAAGTCGTTGGGATTGCTTCGGGTTATCCGCAACGGACGACCGGGGTTGATCGCACAGTACCAAGTGCGCTATGTTAAGCCGGAAGAGGGGTAACTCTGGAGTACCCTCTACCCACAAGGGTACACGGGCCAGTCGTGAACCGCTTGCCCGTGTGTTTCTAGTTTTGAGTCTTCCCCTTCGTTCTGCTTTGACGAGGAACCGGGAACATCGTCATTAAGGCAAAAGCGATGGAGGGAACAGGTGGCCGATGAACGATGGTCGGGTTTGAGTGGATTTGTGGCAGAACTCCACATGAAGACTGACCATCAAGAACCGGCGTTTGATGATTGGGACAAGACGTATTGCCGCAAGGGCAGACTTATTCAATGGTTCGCCATCCAATGACCCTTCAGAACGTCCATATGGGGGTCTTGGCCGAAAATGAATTTTCATGGTTACCGCATGGTCAGGTTGACGCGAAAATTTTTCCCAAATTCGGGAATAATACAAAAACAATAATTAATATATTGATTCGTTGATGCGATAATCCCCGCTTATTGGGCATCGTGTCACGGTCTTCAATTGAATGCGAAAGCAACTCATGGCATCCATCTTCAAGAAGCAAACGACCCGTCCAGTGCCTTCCGGCCTTGAAATTTTCAACAAAGACGGCGGGACGTTCGCAAGGATCAAAAAGGGAACGAAGGGGAAGACCAAGATCGTTCCTGTGACGACAGGAGAAGACGGTTCCCCGCGCATCGTCACCGAGTCGGCGACATGGTACGCGAAGTTTCGGGACGCGGCTGGAGTTGTCCGAGTCGTGGCGACGGGATGCCGAGACAAGCAAGCTGCCGAACACAAGTTGCGGGAACTGACCAACCAAGCCGAACGTGTGAAGGTGGGCATCATCCGGCCCGAAGAATTTGAACAAGCCCGATTTGCTGATTCTCCGTTGGAACCGTTCATCGCCGAATACGAATCCCATTTGATCGCGGACGAAGTTTCCACCATGTACCGAAAGAATGTCTTGGGCGGACTTCGGCGTGTGGTTGCTGATTGCAAATTTCAATGGCTCAAAGACCTGAACGCGAACCCCATCGTGAACTGGCTGGCCGATCAAGTCCGTGCGGGAATGAGTGCCCGCGCCCGGAATCACTATCGAGACAGTCTAATCGTTTTCGGCAACTGGTGCGTCGATCACAAGAAATGTCTTGCAGTCAATCCTTTCACCCGATTACCCAAAGCGGATCGGAAGGCCGACCCGCGAAGACCAAGCAGGGCGTTGACAGACGACGAACTTCAGCGGCTTTTGAAGGTGGCTTGTGAACGACCGTTGAATGAAGCACTGACCATTCGCCGGGGGAAGCGAAGGGGAGAACTCGGGGCAAAGATCGGCGACGACGCAAGGGAACGTCTGACCGCCGAAGGCCGGGAACGGGCGTTGATCTACAAGACACTCGTTCTAACCGGGCTTCGTAAGAACGAACTGGCTTCGCTCACCGTGGGTCAGTTTCACCACGAAACCGGAAAATCGTTCATCACCCTGAAACCAAAGGATGAGAAAAACGGACAGGGAAGCCGAATTGAACTAATGGACGGGTTGGCTGATGAACTACGGGAGCATTGCAAGGGACAACCGGCTTCAACCCGGCTTCTGAACGTCCCCACGGGATTGCTTCGCATACTTGACCGAGACTTGAAAGCCGCCGGAATTCCGAAAGTTGACGACCGTGGGCTATGCGTCCATGTCCACGCCATGCGGAAGACAACTTGCACCATGTTGAACAAAGCGGGGGTTCCGGCCCGTGTCGCACAAAAGATCATGCGACACTCGGACATAAAACTGACCATGACCGTCTACACGGATGAAGGTCAGTTGGACGTTCGTAACGCCTTGGATCAGATGCCAGCCGTCAACATCCCGGAATTGGGGACAAGAACCAAGATCGTAAGCCAAACCCAAACAGATGCTAGACCAAATTTGGTTGCTCCAACGGTTGCACCAACTGCATTCAACTCGGGTCAAAACGAGTCATCATCTGTCATCGGCGAACGAATGTTGGTGTTTGAAAATCTCAAGGAGCGAATTGACGGAAGTGCTTCGCCAGTAAACAAAAATACCCCGCTGACATCGTGTGACATCAGCGGGGCACAGATCGAGCTGACAGGATTTGAACCTGCGACCTCTTGGTCCCGAACCAAGCGCTCTACCAAGCTGAGCTACAGCTCGCTCAATCGTGGGGGTATCTTAATGGGATCGCCCCGAAAGTCAACGGCACCTTTCCGTGCTTGTTCCATTCGGACAAGATCGGGGAGAAAAGGTTCGCTTTCCGAAGGCTTGTCATCAGTCATGACGGGGGAATTTTCATTCGGCCCGGCCGGTCGTTTCAACAGGCGCGGGGTTTCTGGCGCCCTTGGAAGCGACCCCAAAAGGCCAGGATTTGCCCAAAATCATGAGGGAGACATGCGTTTTTCCGGGGGTTTTTGAAAAATAGTGTTCAGTTGGCCCACTGATTTTGACCACTTTTGGGGTGTGCAACTGTTCAAAAATGCTCGCCGGAGGGGTGTTTTTCACTTTTTCGGGCCACTTTTGGGTCGGATTTTGACCGGCTTGAAAATCGGCAAAACCGAAGGGCTGTAACCTCATGGCTTACGGGAAGATTTTGCTCCGTTGGCGGCCGACGAGTAGCGATGAATTTCGGCGGCTGGCAAGCGAACGATTTGGGATGGACTGGCCGCCCGAGGAAAAATCCCGCGAGTGATTGCGGTCGACGAAATGCCTCTCTTCGCCGAATGACAGAGGCCCTCAGTGAAATTGACAACCAACCCCGGCCGACCGCTCAGGCGTGTGATTCCTCGGGGCCGACGCGGTCGTCTTCTCCGCAGGGATGGCCCCGCAGAAACTCCTTGCTCGGCATCCGTTTTTTGCCCGCCGGTTGCAATTGGACGATCTGAACGGCCGTGTTTTCTCCGGCACGGATGACCAGCATCCCTGCTTCGTCAACGAACATTGATCCGGTCATCCCCGAAGAAGTTGGGGTGATTTCGCTGGCGCGGGTAATCATCAATCGAATTGCGGGTTTGCCGACGCGGTGCAAGAAAGTGTAGGCCGTGGGCCAGGGTTGCATGGCCCGGATTTGCCGGACGACGCGCCCGGCCGGTTTCGACCAGTCGATCAAGCCATCTTCTTTCTTTAACTTCGGGGCCTTGGTCACCAGCGCTTTGTCCTGCTTCTCGCCGGTGACCGGGCCTTGTTTCATCCGGGCGATGGTTTCGACGGCCAGTTGCGCGCCGAGCGGGGCGAGTCTGGCTTCCAGTTCCCCGGCGGTGTCCTCGTTGACTGGCAGGCTTCCCTTCGCCAGCATGTCCCCGGCGTCCAAGCCGGCCGAGATGCGGATGATGGTCACTCCCGCCTCGGTTTCCCCGTTGAGAATCGCGGCGGCCACCGGGGCGGCGCCGCGATATCTCGGCAACAGCGACCCGTGGACGTTGATGGCCCCCGCCGTCGGCACGCCCAACACTTCCGTGGAAAGGATTTGCCCATAAGCGGCCACCACCAGCAAATCGGGGGACAATCCCCGCAACATCGCCACCCCCTCGGGCGTGTTGACGCTCTCCGGCTGGAACACCGGAATGTTTCGCTCCCCGGCGATCTCCTTCATGCCGCGACCAACCTGCCGGGTACTGCCCCGCTTGGTCCCGGTGTCCCGGTCGGGCTGGGTGAACACGCCGACCACCTCATCCGGCCCGGCCAGCAGGGCGTCCAGCGTCGGTTCGGCGAATGTCCCGGTCCCCATCATCACTAAACGCATCATGCCTCCGGCTTTGCAGATTGAAGAGAAGAGTTTCACGCAAAGTTCGCCAAGAAGCCAAGTTCGCCAAGAGTCATTGAAATGAGGCTTAATCTGCCTTTTTGGTTCATTGGCTCTTGGCGAACTTGGCTTCTTGGCGAACTTTGCGTGAAACTCTTCTCTTGTTTCAAAGAATATAACGGCTCAAGTCTTCCTTCTTCAAAATCCCATCTAGCTTCGACCGGACATATTCGCTGTCAATCGTCACCTGCTTTTTCGGGAGATCCGGGCCTTCAAAGCTCACTTCTTCAATGACTCGTTCAAGGATCGTGTGCAACCGGCGGGCGCCGATGTTTTGGGTGGTGCGGTTCACCTCGAAGGCGATGTCGGCCAGGGCATCGATACCCGATGAACTGAAATCCACCGTCAGCCCCTCGGTGGCGAGCAGTTCGGTGTATTGCTTCGTCAGGGAGTGTTTCGGCTCCGTGAGGATGCGCAAGAAATCCTCCTTGGTGAGATCGGTCAGTTCTACGCGAATGGGGAAACGCCCCTGAAGCTCAGGCATCAGGTCGCTGGGCTTGGAGGTGTGAAACGCCCCGGCGGCGATGAACAGGATGTGGTCGGTCTTCACGGCCCCGTATTTGGTGTTCACATTTGTCCCCTCCACCACGGGGAGTAAATCCCGCTGGACGCCGGAACGGGAGATGTCCGGGCCGTTGGCCGATTGCGGGCCGCACACTTTGTCGATCTCGTCGATGAAGATCATGCCCTGATTCTCGACCAATTCAATCGCCTGCTCGTTGACGGCCGCCCGGTCGATCAGGGCCTCCGTTTCCTGCTCCAAGAGCATCTTTCGGGCCTCGGCCACCGTGATTTGCCGGGGGGCATTGTTCTTCGGCATGAACTTGTCGAACATGTTCTGGAGATCGACATCCATTGCCTCCATGCCCATGTTGGAAAACACCTGCACCGGAACATGTTTTTGCTCGACGGTGAGTTCCACCTGCTTGTCTTCCAGTTCCCCGGCCAGCAGCATCGTCCGAAACTTCTCGCGGGTCTTTTTCCGGCGTTCTGCTTCTTCGGCCTCCCCTTCGTCCGGGGGCATCCATCCCTTCGACGGCAGCAGCAAATCCAACAGCCGCTCGTTCACTCGTTCGCGGGCTTTTTCCTCCACCTCTTTGCGCTGGCGAACCTTGACCAACCCCACGGCCGCTTCCGTCAGGTCGCGGATCATGCTTTCCACATCCCGGCCGACGTAGCCAACCTCGGTGTATTTGGTTGCCTCGACCTTGATGAACGGGGCGCCGACGAGTTGGGCCAAACGCCGGGCGATTTCGGTTTTGCCGACGCCGGTCGGCCCGATCATGATGATGTTCTTCGGAGTGACATCCTTGCGAAGATCGGCCGGGAGTTGCTGCCGCCGCCAGCGATTGCGAATCGCCACGGCCACGGCCCGTTTGGCGGCCGCCTGCCCGACGATATATTTGTCCAGTTCCGCGACGGTCTCGCGTGGTGTCAGATCCATGATGCGTTCACGTGTTGAAGGTTCCAGAGAGGAAATGTAGGACTTCAGGGGCTTGGGATTCAACGGGGGAGCCTTTGTCTGAGGGGAGTTAATTCCCTCTTAACCAGACGTGTCCTTCGTGCTTTCTCGCACCCCGGCCGAATGTGTCTTCCAATCCGCGATGCCGACGACATGTCGAAAGTAGTGATGCCGGTCATCGGCCTCCGGGCAGGGGGCGAGGCGCCATTCCCATTCCTGGCCGCCGCTGGGCGGGGGAACGTCGAAAAACAAGTCTCGTGATTCCACCAGTTTGTTCATCAGGGTGTACTTCAAACGCCGGACATCCGTGATGAGGGTGACGACGCCGGGAAGTTGCCGCAGGTATTCCATGTGGGCGGTCAGCAAATGCCGCACGTAGGCCAGAATCTTTTCCTGCGAATGGACATGTTGATGCTGGAGATACGTCATCGGCATGCAGGGCAACTGCGAGAGAAGATTCACGGAGGCGGTGAAATCCACCTCCGGATCGTCCAGAAAAAGCGTCGGCAATGCGACGGGCAACGGCTCGTCGCGATCCCAAGCCACGCGATAAGCGTTGGCCACGGTGTTGGTGATGTCAAACGTCACCCGGCGAAGATTCGGATAGCGCCGGGTTTCCCAACGGCTGGCGAACGGGTGATAGATGTCCGCCAGAATGACCTCGCGGAACTGCCGGCAAAGATCGTCCAGCGGGATATCGTGCATCAGCCCCGCCCCGAGGATGACGGCCTTGCGGTGCTGCGTCGCCCGGTCCATCCCCTGCCGGATGATTTCCTGACAGTGTTCCACATGGCTCGCCCATTGCAGCCGCACCCGGAGATAGCGCCGACGAATGCCGGAAATCTCCCGCACATATCCCATCGCCTTGGTGGAGGCATGCGGGAAAGTGGTCAGATGGTCGATGACGGGCTTGAGAAACGACATGGAATTATCGGAACAGATCGGCAACGGCCACGCGGAAGCCGGGCAGGACAGGTTCGGCGGTCAATTCTTGATCAGCATTCACAAACGTCGGCCGCTGATCGGGCCGATAAATTCGCACGGTTTCATCGGTTGGATCGATCAGCCAAACGATGGAAACTCCGGCCGCCAGATATTCGGCCAATTTGTCATGGATGTTTTCTTGGGTGTCGCTTGGGGAGAGAATCTCGACGATCAGCGGCGGCACGCCATGAATGATCGTCGAAGTTTCCGGCTGGGCGGCAAGCAGGTCATGCGGAACGTAAACAACATCGACGCCAACCAACACATCTGACGACAGGCGAATGCCGGCTTCTCCCGTCAGGACGACTCCACGAGGTCGCGGTTGGGAATCTAGCCACAAGCCAAGCCGGAAGGTGATTTTGGCCGTGACTTCCGAATGGAAGCGGTTGCGGATCGTCATGCCTTCCTCCCGGATAAACCCGTGAATCAATGACCGTCGAACGCCGTCCTCGGGGAGTTTCAGAAACTCCTCGACGGTCATTCGCTCTCGGGTGGTCGCCACCATTCGGGGAATCCTCGGGTCGGGTTGGCCGATCAACTTGAATGTACCAAACAAACGGTTAAGGCACAACGGAACGAGCCTTGAGAAGCCTCGCCGTCTGGCAAATGTTTTTGACGGCGCCATATCCCGCGTTTGTCGGCGGTGGCTGATGGCATCCATCAATGCGGTTTGAGGCAAACAGAAGGGGAAAAGCGGGCTTGGAAGATTCGCCGCACCCGTGAACGAGCGGCCTTCGGTGTTCCGCACGGACGCTGGTTCCACGCGGCGATTCTTTGCGGACATGCGGTCGCCGCGATCACACACAAGGTCACTTGTTCATCTTGACCGTCACCTTGAGGACATTCACATCTTTGTCGCACTTCACCTGAACGGAGGCATCCTTCGCCTTTTCGATGAGATACATGCCTTCCTTGCCGGTGACCTCCTTGGTGCCGTCCTTGGTCGTGACGACGAATTCCACGGTCGGGGTGATGCTGAGTTCCCGGTCAACCACGCCATTGGCCAGTTTCTGGTTGATAATCAACACGCCCTTTTCAGGATCGACCGATTTGATTGTCCCCTTGACCATCTGATTCTTCTGGGTCTTGTCAGCGGCCACCCCCGTGCCGGCGACAAGCACAAGACCAAACACGGCCGACACAATGAATCGAAACATGAGATTACCCCGCAAGCGAGGAAGAAATGGGCGAGACAACAATTAAACCCCGAGATCGCCGGGAGTTTCGATTAATCGTTAATTCGGGAAATGAGCATTTGAAAGGACGGCATAAGCAAGTTCGGCCCGCTCTTCCACGGACAATTGGCCGACTTCGGAAAGGGCACGTGATACGGCATCTGTCATTGGATTTACCTTTCCTTCAATGCTGGTCTGCATCCTCTGTCATGAATCCGTCAGATAGTCGCGCAACGGGCGAACAATGACTTGTGATTGAGCCAAAGCATCGATCACCCTCGCCCGAACTCCGTCAGTGGCACTGAGAATGTAACTGCGTTCTGGAAGTTCCGGAAAACGAGGGGCGTTTCCCGGCAAAAGATCTTTCAGTTTGGTGTAATTGGCATCACTCGGGCGAACAAATCCCCGTGGCACGGTGTTCGGGCTAATCCAGATCCATTCCGGCTGAGTTCCAGTTCCCAAGCGTGCCCGGTACGTTGGATAGCCATTCCACACAGATTCGGGCGGTTCAAAGTCGATCACGAGAATTGAAGATAAATTGAAAATCACCGTTTCGATATCAGAGACGGCCTCCAAAACATATTCGCTATCAACGGTAATTCGGAGCATGACAAGGTATTCAGCAAACGAACGGGCAATCTCGGTTTGTCGATCAAGTTCGATGTCCGCGAACGTAATCGACGGAGTATCCGAATTTTGTCGGTAATCAAGACAAAGATGCCAATGTCCGTCTCCGTCAAACGGAACAAGTCCTTGGAGCGGAAAACTGACATGTTCTTGGCAATCATCCCAATCGAAACCTGTCAATGAGGGAAAGTGGTTGCCAATGCCTGCTATGGAGTTATGTGGTGATTCGGGAAGTGAAAAGCGAATGTAGCCACCATTTTGTTTCTTCAGCAAGTTCAAGTATTCGACGGGCAGTTTGCGCCCGATCTGTTTCTCTGCGGAAGCGATGGCTTTGGTAGTCAAAGGTTCTTGAAGATATGGCAAATAGGCAGGGACTCGCCAAATCGTATTTGCATTGGCTCCCAAGAGCAAACTCCTTCTAAGACTTGCGGCAACACACCCGAGCCGTCAACCGCCCGCGAGATGTTATCCTGTTTGTCAAAGACGAGGAGAATCCGGCCTCAAAGGCCAGATTCTGGAAAATGACATTCGATATTCTGGCAACACTTGCCCGTATCAATCGCCAACTTCACGAACTCAACCCCGGTAACCGCCCGTCGTAGCCCCGCTTCGCCGAGGTGTGGCTTTCTCCGAATGTCGTTGCCTTGGAGCCCATGCGGTTGAGCATTTCCAAGTAGAGGTTCGACACCGGGGTTTGGGCTTTGTAGGCCAGGTGGCGGCCGGTCTTCAGGGTGCCGCCGGCTTTGCCGACGAGGAGGGCGGGGTAGTCGTTGGTGCCGTGGCCGCCGTCGGCCATGTAGGAGGTATAAAGGAGGAGCGTGTTGTCGAGGAGGTTGGTGCCCCCTTCGTCGATGGCCTTAAGTTTGGCCGCGAACTCGGCGAAGAGTTTCGTGTACCATGTGTGAATTTGGCGGCAGGCTTCGCGGGCGATCGGGTCCGCGTCCTCGGGGCGGTAGGAATTGCCCTGATGCTCCAACGTGTGGCAATGGCGTTCGTAGCCGACGGTGATAACGCCGGGGAACATGGCCTCGTCGCTGCCGCAGGCGAAGGTGGCGACGCGGGTGGTGTCCGTTTGATAGGCGAGGACCATCAGATCGAACATCAGCCGGATGTATTGCTCGTGGGCCTCCGGGTCGCGGTAGACCGGATTGGTGATTTGCCAGATCGGCACGTTCGCGGCCGGCAAACCGGCGGGGAGGCTGATCTTCGACGGGCCGGGGTTCAGGGCGTCCATCGCCTCCTGTCGTTGCCGGTGCTCGACGAAGTCGATCCGCTTTTCGATGGCCCGGACGGATTCAAGATATTCATCCAGCCGATGCCGATCCCCTTGGCCGAGATCGCGGCGCAGGTCGTTGGCCTCATCGCGGACCAAGTCGGCCACGCTTCGTTCGATGTTCGGCTTCTTCGGCCCGCCGACCGTCGCCGGGGTTTCGCTTCGCGTCTTCCAGTTCGGGACCACCGGGGCGCGGCCGCGAAACATGCGGTCGAAGACGAGGCGCGGGTTGGCCTCGAACGGCATCGGCGAATCGGCCGAGCGGAAGGAGTATTTGTTTTCGTGCCCCGCCAGCCCGATTTCGAGCGAGGGAATCAGGGTTTGTTCGCCGACAATCTGGGCGGCCGCCTGATCGATGGAGACGCTGGAAACCAGTTTGCCGTTCACCTTGCGGACGAAGTCGCAGCCGGTGAGGTGCATCAACGCGCAGTTTTCGTGGCCGTTCAGGTTTTCGGATCGACCGTTGTGCGACAGGCCCGAAACCACCAACAGGTCTTCCCGCATGGATTCGAGCGGCCGCAGGATCGACGGCAATTTCCCGAGCGTGCCGACTTCCTTCGGCTTCCACGATTCCAGCACCGTCCCGCCCGTGACCGTGACAACCCCCAACCGCATGGGGGCTTTCCCCGCCGGGGCGGGGACGGCCAGTTGCTCCAAGAACGGCAAGGCGGCAACGGCTCCGACCCCTCGAAGGAACGCCCGGCGGGTGAGCGGATGACGTGCGGTGTCGTGCATGTGAAAACTCACTTCTTGACGGCCCGTTTCATTTGGGCCAGTTGCTCGGGTTTCGGGGGCTTTACGGTGATTGTCGTCTTCGGGAGGGCGGCCCGCAACTGTTTCAGGTCGCTTTCGGACACTTCCACTTCTTCCAGCGTCAACTTGGACAGTTTCGGCATCGCGGCGACAGCCTGCAAACTGCCGTCCCATGTCAGGATGGTTTCGTTGTAAATCAGTTCCTCGACGGTGGACAAACCGGCGATGGTTTTCAATCCGGCGTCGCCGAGCCGCATCGAAAATTGCGGGCCGACATGCACGCTTTTGAGATGCGGGAACTTCTTCAACAGTTCCATGTCCGCGTCGGAAACCCGTGTGTGGTAGAAGGTGATCTTCTCCAGTTGCGGAACTTTCGTGAGGGCTTCCAGTCCTTCCCGGCCGATGGTGGAACCGGAGAAGTTGAACTCCCGCAGGCTCTCGCATCCGGCCAGATGGGCAAAGCCGGTTCCGGTGAGTTTGACGCCGTGCCAGCCGAGATGCCAGAACGTGAGGGATTTTAACGCCTTCAGTTTGCCGAGTTCCTTGAAGCCGTCTTCCGTCAGTTTCGATCCGTTGGCAGCGAGTTTTTCGAGTTTCGAGAGTTTCGACAACTCGCCGGCCTGGGCATCGGTCATCAGGCATTTGCCATAGAACGTCAGCGACTTCAACCCGGCATAAGAGCCGACTTTTTGGAAGTCCGCATCCGTCAACGGTTCGGAATCTTTGAACGTGATCTCGGTGATTGTTCCCTTGTCCACGCGGACATTGTTGCCCGCTTTCTTCAACGCTTCCGCGTCGGCGGTTTCATCCGCACAGGCGGGAGCGATGAACGCGGAGAGACAGAGCAAGGCGGCCGGCCATCGAAGATTCATCACTTAGCCTCATCATTCGAGCCGAGATTCCGGCGGTGCAGCATGGGGTAACTTTGGGCGATGTCGATCACCAGCCGGGAGAACTTGTAACCGTTCTTCTCCATGTCGGCCGAGATCGACTTGATGAGAGGCTCATCGGAGGGGATCAACTCCCGGCCGAGGGCGTAAGCCAGCATTTTGCCGGTCATGTTTTCGACAAACATCCCCTTGCGACTCATCAATATTTTCTTTAACTCGGCCGGGCCTTTGAACTGTTCCCCGCTCGGCAATTTGCCGGAAGAATCCACATCTGGGGAGGCGGGGCGCCAGCGGCCGATGGCATCGAAGTTTTCCAGGCCAAACCCCAGCGGATCAATCTTCGCATGGCAATTCGCGCACACCGCCCGCGAGGCATGTTGGGCCAATTGTTCGCGGAAGTTCTTGGGATTCTTTCCCTTGTTCTTCGATTCGTCAATCGTCCCCGCATCCGGCGGCGGGGGTGGCGGCGGCGTGCCCAACAGCACGTCGAGGATGTATTTACCGCGAAGCGTCGGGCTGGTGCGGGAGGTGTGCGAAGTCATGGCGAGGATGGAACCCATGCCGAGCAGGCCGCCCCGGTTGGGATCGGTCAGCGCCACTTTGGTGAATTCTTGGGTGGTCACGCCGCTGATGTCGTAATGCTTGGCGAGGTCGGCGTTCACGAAGACATAGTCGGCGTCAATCAACTCCAACACACTGCGGTCGCCGGTGCGGAGATGATCGAAGAAGGCGGTCGCCTCCCCGGCCATTGCCTGCCGGAGTTTTCCATTGAACGTGGGGAAGAACTCCGTCGATGGCCGGGCTTCCGGCAACTTGCGGAGCCGCAGCCATTGGGAGGCAAACTCTTCCGTCAGGGCTTTCGCCTTCGGATCGGCCAGCATCCGGCGAACTTGTGCCTCCAAGACGGCCGGCTTGGACAATTCCCCGGCGGCGGCTAGTTTCGCCAGTTCATCATCCGGCATGCTCGACCAGAGGAAATACGACAGCCGCACGGCCAGTTCGGGATCGCTGATTCGATAAACGGCGCCCGCCCCGGCTGGTTTTTCCCGTTCGATGCGAAGCAGGAAGTTCGGCGACACCAGCATGGCTTTCAACACCGGCCTCATGGCTGCTTCAACGGTGGCCCCCCCCGCTTTCGTTTCTTGGAAGAGGGCCATGTAGCGGTCGGTTTCTTTCGCGGTCATCGGGCGACGATAGACCCGCTCGCCGAATCGTTGGATGGCTTCGCGGGGGTCTTTGGGCGCCAGAATCTTGTCCCGCAACATGTCCGGCTCGAATTTGCCGTTCTTCTTTTTGGGCGGGAGGTATAGCTTGTCCAACACCATCTCGGCGGCGGCGAAGTATTTCTCCATCAGGCTCGCCGGGATGTTCAATGCCTCGGCCAGATTGTCAAAGGCTTCGCCGACGGTTTCGTCCGGCATGCCGACGGCCCCGGCCACGTCGAGATCGACGCCGGTCAGGTCACGGATGGTGCGGTTGTATTCCCCGCGATTGAGCCGGCGAATCACCGGCCGGCCCGGATCGGGGCGTTCCCGGTCGGCCTTGTCGGCGGCATCAAGCGTGCTTTTCACCCACGCAGCCGCCTTCGCCAGCGTCTCCTTGGGGACAGGCTTTTCCCCTTCGGGAGGCATCTCGCCCTTCTCGATTTGGGCAATCGCATTTCGCCAGAGTTTGCGATTCTTCAAGACGACGGAGGAACTCTCCAGCGGGCCAAGCCTGACGCCCCCTTTGGAGGCGGTCGGCCCGTGGCATTTGACGCAATGATCGGCGACAACCGCCTGTAACGCCGCGAAATCGGCGAGGGCGAACGAAGAGGTGATGAACACCAACGAGGTCGAGTAGAAGAAGCGAGAGAGCATGACCCCATGATACACGAAAGCCCGCCCGCGTAAATCGAAAGAGAAGGCGGTTTGCCCTCCCTTTCCGAATCGACATCAGACCATGCTTTCCAGCAAATACTTCAGTTTCCGCACCTCGGCATCCACCGGGTAATCCACGCCGGGGCCGTCTCGCATGTCCACGCACAGGGCACGGTGGTAGTTCTGCCGTTCCAGCCCGGTGATGATCTTGGCGTATTCCAACTGGCCCTGCCCGATCTTCACTTGCATCTGGCTCGGCGCGGAATCCCGCAACCGGACGTGCCGGACAAACGGGAACAGCAAGTCATAATCCAGTTCGGACGGCTGGCCCACGAGATAATGGCTCGGGTCCAGCGTCAAACCGAGATCCGGCACCTGACGGCACAGTTCGGCCGCCGCCTTCGGATCGGCGGTCACGGCCTGGCAATGCGTTTCGACCGTCAGCATCACGCCTTCGCCCTTGGCGATGCGGGTAAACTGGGCCAGTCGTTTGGCCTCGGCCGCGAGATCGCTGCCGATGGCGGCCGCCGGGATGTTGACCAGCGGGCAGGCGACAAGTCGGCCCAACCGACAGACGGCCTTGAGGGTTTCGTGGAACGCCTCGTCGGTGGCGTCCGTCTCAACGTGGAAAGCCGCGTAGGACAGGTTGGCTTTTTTCAGGATCGCGGCCACTCGGGTCACGTCCGCTTTCACATCCGAAGGCTTCAGATGGTTGCCCGCCTCATGCAGGGCCAAATCCACTTTTTGAAAACGCATTTCCCCGATGGCATGAAGAGCCTGCGGGAGCGGAAAACGACTGAAACACAAGGAAGAGCAGGCAACGTACACGGGTAATCCCCCTACGCAAAGCATCCGACCCGGACTGGTGACGAACAATTCCCGACCGCGATATCCCCCCGCGACCGGACGGGGTTGATAACCGGATGGCGAAAAAAACGCAATAGCCAAGGAGCCGATTTTTGAACGAAGCGATGTCACAATGAGTGGAGCGGAGATGTGGCGAAGACGGCGCCGGAAAAGACTTCTCGCAAAGTTCGCAAAGATAGCAAAGCTCGCAAAGAGTCGATGAAAAAAATGGATGACTTCGCGGCCGGAAGGATCATCAATTCATTTCGTTGACTCTTTGCGAGCTTTGCTATCTTTGCGAACTTTGCGAGAAGTCTTCTCTGATGCTGCCAAGTTCACTCGGTCGGCTTGGAGATGTCCTTCAGGAGCTGACGGGCATGTTTGTAGGCGGTCTTGAGCAACGTCGCACGCACTTCTATTTGTCCATCGGACAGAAACTTGCCCAGTTCGGTCTTGGGCAGCCCGGCCAGTTCAATGGTAAGAGGCAAGACGGACATGAAATCCTTCATCTTCATCTGCTGGAGTTCGGCATCAGTGGCCATGATCGGTCTCCCCGGAAACAACGATGGGTTGGAAACACCGCCGATTATAACACGCCCTTTGTCGAGGGAACACCAGAACCCCGCGGATCATGCTCCGTCGCCGCCCGCAAGGCTCGGGCGATGGCCTTGAAACTGGCTTCGATGATGTGGTGGGTGTTCTTGCCATGATGGATAATCACGTGCAGGTTGAACACCCCGGCCGACGACACCGCCCGCCAGAATTCCTCGGCCAGACTGGAGTGAAAGATGCCAAGCGTTTCGTTGGGGATATCGCCGACCCACACCAGAAACGGCCGCCCGCTGAGATCGACGGCCGCCGTCACCAGCGTCTCATCCATCGGCACCGTGGCGCTGCCATAGCGCCGGATGCCCGCCTTATCCCCCAAGGCTTGGCCGAGACATTTGCCGATGCAGATGCCGACATCTTCCACCGTGTGGTGGGCGTCCACGTGCAAATCTCCCTGACATTTGACGGTCAGGTCAAAGAGGCCATGCTTGGCCAGATGCGTCAGCATGTGATCGAAGAAGCCGACGCCGGTGGCGAGTTCGTGCTTGCCGGTGCCGTCGAGGTTTAGGGCCAACTCGATGTTGGTTTCCTTGGTTTCCCGGCGAATGGTCGCTTGGCGTGGCATGTCGTCCTCGGATATCAAAGAATGGCCCGAAGCGTCTCCAGCAATCGATCAGCTTCGGCATCCGTTCCCACGGAGATCCGCAGTCCGTCGCCGTATCCGGCGTAGTTCATGTACCGGATGAGGATCTTGCGTTCCTTGAGGGCTTCATAGATCGGCTTCGCCGGGCGGTCACTTCGGCGCGCCCACAGGAAGTTCGCTTGGCTCGGGGTAACCGCGAAACCCAACCCGGCGAGGGCAGTCGCCATGCGGGTCCGGGTGGCGAGAATCTTGGTCCGGCATTCGGCGAGGTAGGCCTGATCCTGAATTGCGCCGGTCGCGGCGGCGAGACTTAGCACGTCGCAGTTGTAAGAGTCTTTGACCTTTAACAGTTCATGAATGACGGCCGGGTCGGCGATGGCGATGCCGAAGCGAATCCCCGCGAGAGCGTAGGACTTGCTGAACGTTCGGGTAACGATGACGTTCTTCGAGGCGAGACGGAGTCCGTTCTCTTCGGCGAAATCGGCATACGCCTCGTCCAGCACCAGCGTGCCGACTTCCTCAGCGAGTCGTTTCACGCGATCAAGAGGGATGCACGTTCCGGACGGGGAATTGGGATTGGGAAGAAACGTCAGGTCGGCATCTTTCACCGGCCACGGGTCGGGCAATTGCCAGTCCGAAGTGAACGGGACGGTGCGGAATCTGGCTCCCTGAATCTTGGCCAGACTTTCGTAGAGGATGTAACTTGGCGTCGGCGAGACGATCAGGCCCCCCTCGGGAACATAGGTCCGGGTGAGGATGGTCAGGATGTCGTCCGAGCCGTTGCCGATCAGAATGGAGTCGGGATCGACCCCCAACACCCGGCCGGCGGCTTGCCGAAAGGTGTTCCCCATCGGTTCGGGGTATTTGCGAAGACGATCCCCGGTGAGATGTTCGCGAATGGCCTCGAACACCCGCGGACTCGGCGGGTACGGGCTTTCGTTGGTGTTGAGCTTTAGATATTCGCCATCGCGGGGCTGTTCGCCGGGGACATACCCCGCCATGCCCCGGATGGTGTCTCGAATCCCCGGCATGTTACTTCTTCATCTTCGCGGCGGCGGCCGCAGCGGCGGCCTTCTTGGAGGGACGCAATTGCAACGGCCGGTCCGTGAGCCGGGCCGACACGCTGGCGGCGTGGGCGGTCAGCCCTTCTTTGGTGGCAATGGTGATGACATCTTCCGCAATGCTCCGCAGGCCGGTGCGGGTGAAGTTCATCACGCTCGTGCGACGACGGAAATCATTCACCGTCAGCCCGCTGGCGAAGCGGGCCGTCCCGCCGGTCGGCAGGACGTGTGACGGGCCGGCGGCGTAATCGCCGATAGCCACGGGGGTGAACGGCCCGAGGAAAATGGCCCCGGCGTTGTCGCAATGTTCCCCGAAGGCTTCCGGGTCGCGGGTCTGGATGTGCAGGTGTTCAGGGGCCAAGTCGTTGACGACCTTCAAGGCTTCTTCGCGGTCCCTGACGATCACGAATGCTCCGTATTCTTCCAGGCAAACGCGGGCTTGTTCGCCGCGTTCCAACAAGGCCAGCGCCTTGTTCATCGAGCGTTCGACTTCGTTCGGCAAATCCGCGTGCCAGGTGACGAGAAGCGCCACGCCGGGGGAGTGTTCCGCCTGGGCGATCATGTCGAGGGCCACGAAGTCCGGCTGGGCCGATTCGTCGGCGGCAATCACGATTTCGCTCGGCCCGGCGAGACAGTCGATGGCTACTTGGCCGAAAACATGCTTCTTGGCCAGTGTGACGAAAATGTTCCCCGGCCCGACAATCATGTCAACGGGGGGAATTCCTTCCACGCCGTAGGCGAGGGCGGCGACGGCTTGCGCCCCGCCCATGCGGTAGACTTCCTTGACGCCGAGCATGTGGCAGATGGCCTGCATGTCCGCGTTGTTGGCCCCGTTTTCCGTTGGAGGCATCACCACCACGATTTCGGCCACTTCGGCGGCTTGGGCCGGGCAAACGGTCATCAACAGGCTGGACGGATAAGCGGCGGCCCCGCCGGGAACGCAAATGCCGACCCGCTTGAGGGGCCGATAACGCAATTGAAGTTCGTAATGCTCGGAAACTGGCAGCAAGGCATCCTTGGCAATCAATCCGACTTGGAATTGATTAATATTGTCCCGCACCCGGCGAATCGAATCCAAAAATTCCGGATCGGCGGCGGCATAGGAGGCAGCCATCTCGTCTGCGGTGACTTTTAACCCGCGGGCGGTGAGCTTTACTTTGTCAAATTGTTCGGTGTAGTGCAGGAGGGCCGACATGCCTTTTTGCCGGACATCATTGCAAACTCGTTCCACAACCTTCACGGGCGAAAGTGGTTCGCCGAAGACGGCCTGCGTCAGCTTTTTGCTGGCGGGGGAAACGACATTCGCCTGCTCCGCAAATGGGTTTTTCAGCGCGGCCAGTTGCTTGGCGGCCTGCGGGGTGGAAGTGTCAATCCGCCGGACCTTCAACGTCGTCGGCATTTCGAGCCCTCAACGGGTGTACATCAGAGCAGTCAGACGGGCGCGCGAGTCACAGGCAATTACCCTAAGTCCTTGGGACATGTCATCTTTAGTGCAATCGCCGCTTTTCCTCATGAAAGATCACAATATACGAACCCTGACGAAAGATTGCAAGGAGGTGATTTCGGGAGATGGGCGGGAGAGGCCGAGTTTGACATGTTCGAGGCTTTCAAATTCGTTAACATTTTGGGCGCCGACAAGGGCTTCCCTGCCATAGGGACATCCGGTTCCGGAAATGTCGTTTTTGCCGGTCACTTCGACGAAGTTCTTGAATTCCAGTTGAACGGCAGGCGTCCATCGGGCAAACTGATCGCTGCCCAAACGGAGTCTCTCCCCATGAAGCGTTTAATCCTTTGCCTGAGCGTGTGCCTCATGAGTCTGTCGAATGCCGGGGCCGACACCCCGCCGAAAGCCGAAGCCGCCGCCGGTCGCGTTTACGAGATGCGAACCTATTACGCCAACCCCGGCAAAATGACGGCCCTGCACGCCCGGTTCAAGGACCACACCTGCCGGCTGTTCGAGAAACACGGCATCACCCTCGTCGGTTTCTGGAGCCCGACTGACGAGAAACAAGCCGAGGACGTGATGATTTACATCCTCAGTTACCCGAGCAAGGAAGCCGCCGACAAGTCTTGGAAGGCCTTCCGCGAAGACCCGGAATGGATCAAGGCCAAGGAAGCCTCCGAAAAGGACGGCGGCTTGGTCAAAAAAGCCGAGAGCCTGTGGCTCAAGGGAACGCCCTATTCGCCGTTGAAGTAAAACTCGGACAAGGACACGGTGATATCCGTGTCCTTTATTTTTCATGTTGAAAGGGATCGAATGGATCGCTGTCGGCTCATCGTCGGACTGGTGTTGATTGTCGCATCGGCCGGTTTCTCGCAGGACGCCCCGGCCAACCCCGAGGCATTGGCGCTCGACGCCAAATTGATCGCGGAGGCCAAGGATCACTCGGAGATCATGAAAAATCTCCAGTATCTCAGCGACATCGTCGGACCCCGGCTCACCGGGTCGGCCAATCTTCGCCAGGCGAACGACTGGACCGCCAGCGTGATGAAAAGTTACGGCCTTTCCAATGTGCGGCTCGAACCGTGGGAAATCCCCCTCGGCTGGGAACGCGGAACCGCCAGCATGAAACTGGTTGACCCGGACAACGGCCGAAGCCTGACCGTCGCGGCCGCCGGCTGGACCCCCGGAACCAAGGGAAAAATCACCGGTCCCGTCGTGATCCTGAACGCCAAAACCAGGGAAGATTTCGCCAAATACAAGGGAAAACTGAAGGACGCCATTGTCCTTCGCGGCGAACCCGCGAAAGTGGCCCCGATCACCGATCTCACCTACGGCCCCCCGGCCGATCCCAAAGCCAAACAGCCGGAAAAGAAGACTGACGACAAAGAAAAGAAGGCTGACGACAAGGAACAACCCAAAGAACCCAAGCCGGTTGAGAAGAAACAAAGCATTCAAGAATTGCAGGCTTTTCGCCGGGAATTGTCCGACTTCCTGCGGGCCGAGGGAGCGGCCGTCCTGCTCACCGACTCCGCAAAACCGCACAATCTGCTCGTGACCACCGGAACTTGGCGCGGAACAGACCGGGCCAACGCCTCCGAGCCCCTGCCGGCGTTATTTGTCGCCCACGAACACTTCGCCTTGCTCCACCGGCTCGCCACCCGGCCCGCCCCGGCAGTCACCAAGGTCGAAGTCGAGATCACCAACAAATTCATCCCCGGCCCGGTGACGGTTTACAACACCGTCGGCGAAATCCCCGGCGAAAAGGCGGACGAGTTCGTCACCATCGGCGCCCACCTTGATTCATGGGATTTGGCCCAGGGAACCACCGACAACGGCACCGGTTCCTGCGTGGTGCTGGAGACGGCCCGTGTGATTGCGAAGTCCGGCGTCAAACCCAAACGAACCATCCGGTTTGTCCTGTTCACCGGCGAAGAACAAGGGTTGTTCGGCTCAAAGGCCTATGTGAAACGCCATGCGGACGAGATGCCGAAAACCTCCGTGGCCCTCGTCCACGACACCGGCACCGGCAAAGTTCTCGGCTTCGGGTTGCAAGGCCGCGAAGCGATCAAACCGATCATGGACCGCGAGTTGATTTCCCTAAAGTCCCTCGGCTTCACCGGCGTCACCCTGCGGGGCAGCGGCGGGACCGATCACCTCTCCTTCGAGGACGTCGGCGTGCCCGGTTTCGCTTGCAACCAAGACATGGATGAATACCGACTCACTCACCACACCCCCTCGGACACCTTCGACAAGGCCAAAGAGCCGAACCTCATCCAAGGGGCGCAAGTGCTGGCTGTCTCCCTCGTCCGCGTGGCCAACCTGCCGGATCTTTTGCCTCGCCAAAAACCGGGCAATCCGAAGAAGGAATCCGGCCCGGCCCCGCGCGAGACGACGACCGAGAAGAAGTAATGTGAAAATGGCGAATGGATTGTGAGTTGGAGCCTGTCAAGAATGGACGGGCTTTGACTTACTGCTGGGCCGGCGTGGCCAGCATCGTCTTCAAGATCAGCGCCCGGCTGGACTTGGAAATCATCGCGGAAGTCGAGAGTTTGGCCTTGGTGTCGATGTCCCGGTGGCTCCAGAACCGTTCCGGCGGCATTTCTTCGATGGTCGGCGGGTCCACGTCCATGAGCCACGGTTGCAGTTCATCCACCACACGCGCCGGGGTCAGCGGCCGGTCGGCCGGGGACTTGGCGAGCATCCGGGCGATTACCGTGGCGAGTTCAACCGGGATTTTCGGGTCTTCCTCGCTCAGCAACCGGGGCACTTCGGACTGATGGCGCATCAATTTTTGGGCCACATTCCCGCCGTCAAACGGCGGGTGGCCGGTGAGCATAAAATAGGCCACCGCCCCGAGGCCGTAGATGTCGGCCCGGATGTCCACCGTGGAAGTCCGGGCTTGCTCCGGGGCGAGATAATCGGCCGTTCCCAGCACGATTTGGGAGTCTTTTTGGGAGGGTGTGTCGAGGGACAGGGTGGCGAAACGAGCCAGGCCGAGGTCGAGGATTTTGATCGCACCGAGCGTGTCGATCATCAAATTGCTCGGTTTGATATCCCGGTGGACCAAGCCCATCTCCCCGGCATGTTGAAGCCCGCAGGCGACTTGCGAGACGTAATTGACAGTTCGGGCGATACCCAGGGGGCCGCGACGATCAACAAGCTGCTGAAGACTGATTCCGTCGATGAATTCCATCACCAAAAAATGAACTGCCCCTTCGCGGTCCACGTCGAACGCCCGGACGATGTTCGGGTGGTTCATCATGGCGATGGCTTGCGCCTCGCGCTGGAAACGGGGAATCCGGTCCGGGTCGTTTTTGTCCGGCGGCAGGAGTTTGACGGCCACCCGGCGGCGCATGTGCCGGTGTTCGCAGAGGTAAACGGCCCCCATCCCGCCGGTGCCGAGGTGCTCCAAAACCTTGTATTTGCCGCCGAGGAAGAAATTCTTGTGCCGGCCCTGTATTAACAACCGGAATTGAAACTTGGTCAGCAAGCCGTCTTTGACGGCGAGTTCGCCAAGAGCGGTGGCATCGGCCGGAGCATCGCCCCGAGCCCCCAACTTGTCGAAATACTTATCCAGATCGGCTTTGCCGATGAGCTCGCTGCGGGTCCACAGATCCGCGAATTCGGCGACGGTTTTCGGGATCGGCACGGGGAAAGCCCCTCGTTGGCTGTCGACGGGGAACATTGCCCCGAATCATTCTCCCGGCGATGTCGGCGGTCGCGCACACGCCCCGGGGTTAATAGGTCGCATGGCGCTGCGGGCGTCGCCACACGCTAATCTAGCATGAACTTGGGGTAAGTTCTCTCAAGGAATCAAAATTTCAGCCGGGAAGAATCAGTAATGTTCCCGGCTTGCAAGGGAAGTTTCACGGATGGCGCGAAGCGCAACCCGTGGCCCCCCTGTTTTATCGAACATTCTTCAACGCCTTTTCGGCCATCCCCTGATATTCCTTCGGCAGCTTATCGATGCTCTCGGCCCGGATTACTTTTCCGGCCGCCTCAATTTCGATGGAGCCGACGACCGGCTTGCCGTCTTCTTTCTCACCGGTCAGGACCATCTTCACACCGTCTTTGCTCATCTGCACCGTGAAGGCGTTGTTTTGTTGCTGGACCTGAACCTGTTCACCGGGACCGGCGACCGGGAACGGAGGCTGGATCGCCGGTTGGACTGGTTGGGGAAACACATTCAATTGTGGACGCTGCAACACGGGCGGTTCAACGGCTTCCGGAAGTTTCACACCCCGAAGCGTTTCCTTGCGGCCCTTGCGAAGCAAGACGATGTCCACGGCCTGATCGGCTTTGATCTCCCGGAGCTGGTTGATGAACTCGGCCCCGTTGCTGGGAACCGGTTTCCCGGCCACCTCCAGCAGGATGTCATGGGGCTTGATGCCAGCCTTTCCGGCCACGGAATCGGCGGGCACATCCGTGCAAACGATTCCCTGCCCGTTCGGCAAATCCAATTGGGCGGACAAAACCGGACTCGGCGATTCAATGCGAATGCCGAACCGCCCCTTGCGGGCGACGTTCATGTCCCCGCCGAGAGCCAGCGGACCGCCGAACCCGCCCATCTGAAGTCCCTGCAAGCCCCCCGGCCCGATAATCAGCGGCCCGCCCCCCAACCCGCCTTGAATCTGAATGCCGCCCTTGCCTTGAATGGCGTTGCGAAGCACATCCATTTGTTGCTGGAGTTCTTCGGCCAGATCGAAAAAGTCGTCTCCGTCCCCCCGAAGCGGGGCGGGATTCACCACCGGCGGCGGCTCGACCGGGACGGCGGGTCTGTCAACGGGCTTTTTTTCCGTCATCAACTTCAGTGATTGTTCCAGTTGGATAACCGCCGGATCATTTGGGCCGAGATCTTTCCGGAGTTTCTCCAACATGGTTTGCATCAATTTGACAGTCGGATCTCCGGTCGGCCGGACCGCCGGGCGTTCCCCTCGTTCCGCAGGCGGGTCCGCGAACAACGGGGCAGCCGTGACAATCCCAAGCAGTCCGATTCCCGGCAACAGACCTTTCAACCAGGAACGGACTGACAATTGACGAAATGACATGATGGATCCTCCCTCAAGAGAATGATCGAATGACCGTGTGGTGGTGGCGTTTTCCCATTATTCCCGGAATGACGGACACGGTCAACACTTTCAACCGGGGGATTTCGCCGCAGCCGGAAACGGCTGTTTGATTCCAAACAGTTTGGCACGCGAATCGCATAGAATCGCGGTTGCATGGATTTCACCCGTTGGGAGACATCCTCGCGCTCGCGTGTCTTCACATCAGACTCAATCTGCGTGGAAACACGGCCCAAACGGCCGATTCCATTGACTTGACGCTCACCCCGTCGCACCCGGAGAAGGCGCCATGAGGCGAATGTTCCAACGACGATATGTGGCCGGGGCATTCGCCCTGCTCGTTCTCACAATTGTCGTGGGGGGATGGGCCTTTGCCCGCTCGGCTCGTGCCTCGAAGCTGGCCGCCGACAAGATTGAAGCTCGCCTCGGCGCGCCCGTTCGCATCAGTCACCTGTCATTGGGATTTGCCAGCACGGGCGTCAACGAGTTGCGGATTTACGAACGGGAGGCCAGCCCGGAGACGGCCGAGCCTTGGGTGACCGTCCGCGAAGCCGACTTGGATATTTCCCCCGTCTCGGCCATCGCCGGACGCTCCCCGAAGACGATCACACTGGCCGATGCCCAAGTGAGGCTGCGATTCAACCGGGCGGGCGATCTCATCACCAAACTCCCCGCCCCCGAGTCTGGCGGCGGGACGACGCTTCCGAACGTCCGCATTGTGTCCGGCGAACTGACGATCCTTCAAGAGGGCCACCCGGATTCGGTGTTTCACGGCATCGACCTGACGATTGGCTTGGACAATGGCAACCCCACCGTTCACGGCACCCTCAATGACAAGGATTGGGGACAATGCCAGATTGAGGGATTGCTTGATTCGACCGCTCAAGTCGCCACGCTGAGCCTGAAGTCCCCGGAACCCCGGCATATCACCCCGGAACTGCTGGAACGCACCCCGTTCGTGAACCCCAACGCCTGGAAGGCGGTTCGGCTGAGCGGCAACTCCGGTCTCAACCTGGACCTGCGGGTCGATCTCGCCACCGAAAAACTCACTTACAAGCTGACGATGTCCCCCACCGAAACGGACATCAGCATCCCGAACGTCGGGTTGGAGTTCAAGCAGGCTCACGGCGAACTGGTGGCCGAGGGAACCACCCTGAAACTCAACAATGTGCGGAGCCAGTTCGCCGACGGAACTGTCCAAGTGGATTCCGAAATGGAGTTCGGCCATTCCCAAAAGGATGTGCTGAATTTCAAAGCGGACATGGCGAATGTGGATGTCAAGAAACTTCCCGACCGTTGGAAGATCCCGGATGAAATCGAGGGGCGGCTTCGGGCCAAACTCAATTTCTCGCTGACGATTCCGGACAGCGGCGGGGTGGAGACGGACGGACGAGGCGAGGGGGTGGTCGAGCAAGTGAAGTTTCGCGGCGTCCCCGCCGACCCGATTCATCTGTCGCTGAAGCCATCAGTCAAAGGAGGCTTCAAGTTGATGCGCCGGGCGCCCGCTCCCGGAGGAGAGGACATCGTCCTGGCCAATCATGAGGTGTTGCAGCCCGTCGCCCCGCCGAAGAAAGATCCCCCCGCCGGCCAGCAACCCGGCCTGCTGTCCAAGATCCTCAAGGGAATCGCCAATGTCGTCAAACCGGCGAACGCCCCGAAGGAAGAGAAGGCTTATCTGAAGGTTAACATCTCGCTGACCGATGTCAGCGTGGATGACGTGCTGAAAAGCCTCAAGTTTGCGCTGCCAATCCGATTGGGGGGGAAGGCGTCGGTCAAGCTCCAGGTGGAAATCCCAACGGAGACCCCCAACGATTTCACCACCTACCGCCTCTCCGGCACGCTGACCTCCCCCAAGCTAACGGTCGAGGATTTGCCGATTGAAAACGTGAAGATGAAACTTCGCCTCCGTGACGGCCGATTGACGATTGATGAACTCGACACCCATCTCCCCGGCCCGGATGCGGACTCCCCGGCAGGGCAAATCACCGGCAAGGGCGAGCTTTCGTTGGACAAAGATTACCGGTTCTCCGTCCAGTTCAAACTCGACAAAGTGGCCTTGGAACGCTTGGACGATCTTCGCGATCTGGTCCCGGTTGGAATTCAACTCTCCGGGGTGGCCGCCGCGGATGCGAAGGCCGAGGGGACGCTCAAGCCGCTCTCCGTCAAAGGTTCCGGCACGGCCAAGATCACCGGGTTAAAAGTCGGGCCAATTCCCGTGGGCGAGGTCAACGCGAAATGGGATGCGGACGACAAGGCCATGCGATTCTCGGAGTTCACCGCGAAGTTGTTCAAGGGGGAGGTGACCGGTAACCTTGGCATCCCGTTTCGCCCGGACGCGGCCAGCGAAGGCAACCTGAAAATCTCGAAGATCGACTTGGGCGAACTGACCAAGAGCCTGCCGCTCGGAGGAGCCGTGAGCATGGAGGGAACGGCCGACGGGGAAATCAGCGTGAAGGTTCCGCCCGCCGCCGAGGGGGGATCGAGGCCGGCCGTCGCCAAGATTGAACTGCGAGCGCCCAAGTTGAAATTGCAAAACTTTCCGGCCGAGAAGATCAAGGTGGACGCCCGTTACAATGCGGGCGTGGTGCGGTACAAACTGTCCGGCGATGCCCTCGGCGGCCAGTTTGAAGTCGAGGGGCAATATCCCCCACCCCCGGCCAAAAAGGCCGCCCCGGAACCGAAGAAGATCGCCCCGGCGCCGAAGAAAGAAAACGACGTTCCTCTTGGCACGATCCGGCTCAAGGGGGTGCAACTCTCCAAGATTCTGGAGGGGAGCGGGCTGCAAAACACGCTCGGGCCGCTGGATGCCGACATTGAGGGCTTGTTCCCGCTGACGACGGATGCCCAAGACCGGCTGGTGGGCACGGGAAGCGTCCGGGCCACCCGGATTCGATTCGGGGGCAATTCGGTCGCGCTCCTCGGCGAAGGCACCCTCCGCGTGACTCCCGCTGAAATCCGGCTGGAGGATTTCAACATTCCGGTGGCGGACGGACTGGCCCGCGTGTCGGCCACCTTTGATCGAATGAAGATCGACCGCAGCCGGGGCACGGTGACGTTTTCCAACTTCCCGTCCGACACGCTGTTCTTTCCCTTCCCGCACGTGGCGAAGTGGATCAAATGCAAGGTGGACGGCAGCCTGACCACGACGCTGGGCCGGGAATGGCGGGGTTCCGGCGCGTTAATCGCCTCGCAGGGGACCATCTACAAAATCCCGGTGCAGGAAGCCCGTTTTCCGCTGGACTGGGCGGCCTTCCCCGCCACCGGCCGGGGGGAAATCCACATCCGCGATTTGGTCGGCTCGGCGGCCCGCGGCCGGGTGACCGGCCGGGCGGAAATCGATTTCTTTCCCGACACAGACACGCACATGTCCGGCGAATTGAAGTTCGGCAACGTCAATGTGTCAACGATCTTCCAGACCGCCGGCGGGATTATCGGCAGCACGCCGGTGAGCGGGTCCTTCACCTTCTCCTCCGACCGGCTGCGAAGCACGGACGACATCAAGGCTCTCTTGCTGGCCAAAAGCGGCGAGGCGACCCCTTTTGGGCTGCCGGTGCTGGCGCAGGCCACGCCGCTTTTGGGAATCGGCAACAATCCCCCCATCAGCGCGGGCGAATTGAAAACCACGCTCGCCAACGGCGTCTGGAACATCGAGCGGCTGACACTCACCGGGCCGTCGCTCGATGTGTACGCGGACGGAACCATCACCACTTCCGGCCGGTTGCGGCTCAACGTGGCCGGCACCCCCGGCCGGTTGGATCTCAGCGCGGGGATTCTCACCCGTCTTTCCACGCTCGCCTCTCAAATCGTGTCCCAGCCGTTGAACCCGGCCGGGATTCAGCAGATTCTCGGCATCATCGGGAATTTCGTCATCTACCTGGAAGTGACTGGAACCACAGACACCCCGCAGTATCGCGTTCAAACAATCCGTACTCTAAGTGATGCCGCTGTCCGCTTTTTTGTGCTCCGCTATGTTCCAATTCCCCATTGACCGCCGCGGCTTTCTCGCCGCCGGTTTTCTCGCCGTCGCCGGTTGTTCCCGGAACCAAAACCGGGTGACGCTTTATTGCGCCCAAGACCGCGAATTTGCCGAGGGAATCCTCGCCGACTTTCACGCTTCGACCGGCTTGGAGGTCTCTCCCAAGTTCGACACCGAGGCCCAAAAATCGGTCAGCCTGTTCGAGGAAATCATCCGGGAAAAGGAACGCCCCCGCTGCGATGTGTTTTGGAACAACGAGATCCTGAACACGATCCGTCTCCAACGGGCCGGCCTGCTCGAACCGATCACCACCGAGCCGGGGGAATTCCCCGAATGGACCCGCCCCGCGCACGGCCTCTGGCGGGCCTTTGCCGCCCGGCCCCGTGTGTTGATCGTCAACACCAAACTGGCGGCCAAGGCCGACTGGCCGAAAAGTCTGTTGGAACTCACCGACCCGAGATGGAACGGTCGGCTGGCGATGGCGAAGCCCGCTTTTGGCACGACCGCCACGCAGGCCGCCTGCCTGTTCGATGTGTTGGGAGATGAAACCGCCAAGGCGTTTTATCGCGGCCTGAAGGCGAACGGGATCGCCGTCCTGGCTGGCAACAAGCCGGTGGCCCAAGCCGTCGCGGACGGACGGTTTGCCGTCGGCCTCACGGACGCGGACGACGCGATTGGCGAAATCGACTCTGGCCGTCCGGTGGCGCTTGTGTTGCCCGACCGGGACGGCCACGCCAAACATCCGAAGATGGGAACCCTGTTGATTCCCAACACCCTCGCCGTGATTCATGGGTGCCCCAATCCGGCCGGGGCGCAAACGCTGGTGCGCGAACTACTATCCCCGGCCACCGAGCGGCGGCTTGCCGAAGGCGGGGGTTTTCAGATCCCGCTGAATCCCAAGGCGGCCGCCAAACTGCACCCGAGTCTGGCCCCGCCCTCCGACTTCAAATTGATGGACACCAACTGGGAACACGCCACCGATCTTTGGGAGGATGTCCAAACCTTTCTCCGCGACGAATTCGCCCGCTGACCGGAAGCCGCCAAGCATGCGGCCAACCCCGGCCATGTGTTTGTCTTCAACGCTTCAGGATCGCCGATAGCAAAGAGAGAACGTTTTCACCCCGGAAAGGTTTTTGCAGGATCGCGGAGACAATCAGATCCCCGAGCCTTGCGGATAGTTCCTCCGGGGCGAATCCGCTCATCAGGATGATCTTCAAATCCGGCCGGCGTTTCCGCAGTTCGCGGGAGGTTTCCATTCCATCCAGCAGCGGCATGAGCAGATCGACCATCACGGCGTCGATGCCGCCAAGGCGGTCGCCGAAGCGTTCCAATGCCTGACGACCGTCGTCCGCCGTCAGGGTCTGGTAGCCAGCCCGCTCAAGGATGTTCTTGAGCACGTGCTGGATGGACCTCTCGTCGTCCACGATGAGAATCTGCCCGTGGGCGGCCGATGGCGGCAGGTTGACGCTCAGGGGCGCGGCGGCGACTGGCTGCCGGTGCGACCGGGGGAAGCAAACCCGGAACGTCGTTCCCTTGCCCGGTTCGCTGTCAACAAACAAGACACCCCGGTGCCCCTGGACGATTCCCAGAACGGCCGAGAGGCCCAGCCCCCGCCCGGTGAACTTGGTGGTGAAGAACGGATCGAAGATCTTGGCCAGCGTCTCGGCGTTCATGCCGACCCCGTCGTCGGCCACTTCCAGAAACACATATTCCCCGGCTGGCATCTTTGATTTGCCAAAGGCATGGGCGATGTCCGGCGACAACAGGTATTTCAGGCCCGTTTTCACCCGGATCGTCCCCGTTCCGCCGGGCAAAGCCTCGGAGGCATTCATGATGAGGTTCATCGCCACTTGTTGCAACTGGGCCTCGTCCCCCTCCGTGAGCGGCAGCGGGTCTTCCAGCTCCAGTTTCATGACCGACTTGCGGGAGATGCTTACGTTCAGCAGAACCATCATCTCTGTCACCAGACGGGTGAGATTGACTGACCTGATGGTCATGGTCGCCCGGCCGGTGTAGGAGAGCAATTGCTTCGTGAGATCGGACGCCCGTTTGGCCGCGTTCTCGATTTGTTCGACCATCTGAAGGGCGCGGGGGTTGTTGACGAGTTCCATCCGCAGCAACCCGGCAAAGCCCATCACGGGTGTGAGCAGATTGTTGAAGTCATGGGCGATCCCGCTGGACATCACGCCCAGGCTTTCGAGTTTCTGGACATGCCGCAACTGGGCCTCGCTCCGCAAGCGTTCGCTAATGTCCCGGAAGGCGACCACGGCCCCGGAGGATTTCTGCTTCCCGTCGTCGAGGATGGGGGCGACCAAATCGTCGATCGGGAATTCCAAGCCGTCCTTGCGGCGCAAGATGGTCCCGTCGGCCACTGGCGCCGGCCGGCCCGTGCGCAGCGTCTCCCGGACCGGATCGGGCATTGCTTCGCCGTCCTCCTCGTGGATGTCGAAGATTTTCCGCAGCGGTTGTCCCCGGGCGTCGGCCGAGTTCCATCCGGTCATCTGCTCGGCGACGGGGTTCAGCAGGGTGACAATCCCCTGTGAATCGACGGCGATGATGCCCTCGCTGATGCTGTTGACCGTCGTCTTGTAGCGCAGTTCGCTTTCGCGGAGTTTCCGTTCGACCTCGTGCTTGTGCAGGCCGATCTCGATGGCGGTTTTCAAATCCCGGTCCTGACACGGCTTGTGCAGATAGCCGAATGGTTCGGTCATCTTGGCCCGCAACAGGGTGTCGTCGTCCGCGAAGGCGGTGAGGTAAATCACGGGAATGCGCAGCTGGTCATGAATCTGCTCGGCGGCGGCGATGCCGTCCATTTTCCCTTTCAACCGGATGTCCATGAAGACCAGATCCGGCTTGAAGTTTTTCGCCAGCCGGATGCCGTCGGCAGCCGTGTCGGTCATGCCCACGACCTGATGCCCGAGGCTTTCCAGCCGGTCCTGAAGATCCACGCGGATGACCGCTTCATCTTCGACGACCAAGATGCGGATGGGGTTTGACATGGGGAGGCTCGCAAACATTCGACCGGCTGACACCGGTGATGCTTTCGGGAAGTTGATTGTTCGGTTCACGAACTGGCGTTATCTTATCAAGGTCTGACAGCATTGGTGTTGTTTGACAAAATCAGCGGAGCCACCATGAAACCTCTCTCCCTGTTGCTCGGCCTGATTCCGGCCGTCTGCGTCGCGGCGGATCCGGTCAAAGGCGTCTCCACCGGCCATGAAACCTACGTCGAGCGGATCGGCGCCACTGACGTCCGTTTCACGATGGTGGCCATCAAAGGGGGCACGTTTCTGATGGGAAGCCCCAAAGAGGAGGCGTGTCGCCAACTCGATGAGGGACCGCAACGCCGCGTCCGCATCCAGCCGTTTTGGATGGGCCGGCACGAAGTGACTTGGGATGAATACCGGCAATTCTACCGTGACAAACCCCTCGGCGTGGAGAACAAGGACCGCACCGCCCGAGACAAGGAGGCGGATGCCGTCAGCAAACCGACGGCATCGTACATCGACGAAACCTATGGTTTCGGGGACGCCGGCTATCCCGCCTTCAACATGAGCCATCATGCGGCCATGAAGTATTGCGAATGGCTTTCCAAGAAAACCGGCAAGCAATACCGGCTGCCCACGGAGGCCGAATGGGAGTATGCCTGCCGGGCCGGGACATCAACCGCCTATTCCTTCGGCAATGAGGCGGGCGAGGCCGGGGATCAATACTTCTGGCACTCGGCCAATTCCCGCACGGAGGAAAACCCTCGCGGACAAGCCCATCCGGTGGGCCGGAAGAAACCGAACACCTGGGGCCTGTACGACATGCACGGCAACGTGGACGAATGGTGTCTCGATCATTACGAGGCGACCCGATACGACGCTTTGCCGTGGGAAAGGCCTCCGTTGAACCCGGTCAAACTCCCCACCGACAAACGATATTCTCATGTGGCCAGGGGCGGAAATTTTGAATCGGCGGCCACCGAATGCCGCAGCGCGGTCCGGCGGGCTTCCCTGCCCAAGTGGAACCGCCTTGACCCGGATGAACCGCCAAGCGTTTGGTGGCTCGCCTCCGGCGGCGGCAAAGTGTGGGTCGGCTTCCGGGTGGTGCGGGCCGTCGAAGAATATCCGGCTTTGATTGGCCTGCGATCCAAGGTGACGAAGGAAAGCAAGTAAGCAAGCAAGCCGCCTTGCCAGTTCTTTGCCGGGATTGGTACACTCTCCCCTTCAGTCCGCCCGACAAGGAAGTTGTTTCATGGCCGACCCGGCGACACCGCCCGAAAACACCAAAGCCCAACGCTGGTTCTTCATCGCGTTGATGCTTCTCTTCGTCGCCGTCAGCATTCAGTACAGCATGAAGGTTCTCACCCCCAAGCAGGACGGGTATACGCGCGGGGCCATCAATCGCTGGGGCAAGCAACTTCAAGACATGGAGGAAGGGGCGAACATCCACGCCAAGTACAACTACCCCAACCCGCCGGTGATGGCCCAAATGCTCTGGCCGATCTCGGAACTGGCGACGGTCAATCCACTCGCCGGGGCGCTGGCGTGGTTCTACCTCAAAGTCGGGATGGCCCTTTTTTGCTTCACCTGGGCATTTCGGCTGGTTGAAACGCCGACGTTTCGCATTCCGGTGTGGGGGAAGATTCTCGGCGTCGCCCTCGCCATCCGGCCCATTCTGGGCGACCTCGCACACGGGAACATCAACATCTTCATCCTGTTTCTGGTGATGGGGTGCCTCTACTCGTTCTCCCGTGGCAAAGACCTGCTGGCCGGGTTGCTGCTGGCGCTGGCGATCGCCTGCAAGGTGACGCCAGCGTTGTTCGTCGTGTACTTCCTGTGGAAACGATCATTCCGCGTGCTGATCGGCACGGGCATCGGGTTAGTGTTGTTCTTCTTTGTGGTCCCCTCGATCTTTTACGGCTTGCAGGAAGGTTCTCTCGTCAAGGGATGGGACCGCAACTGGGAGGCCCTGAGCGCGTGGTTCAACGGGATGATTGTGCCGTATCTGGTTCACGGCATCGTGACCCCGGAGCGGGAAAACCAATCCCTGCCGGGAGTGCTGACGCGGTTGCTCTCGCACAGTCCGTCGTTCTCCGCATGGATCGACAACATTTATGTGCCGCTGTCATTCCACAACATCGCCGACCTTGACGCGGGGATCATCAAAAAGGTGGTGCAGGGCTGCCAATTGCTGTTCATGATCGCAATAGTCTGGCTTTGTCGCGTTCCCTTGCGGCCAACCACGGAGAACCCGGCGCCGGAACGTCGCGGCCCGGCGCTGGCGGCCGAGTTTTCGTTCATCATGATCGGCATGTTGATGTTCAGCGAGCGGACTTGGAAACATCACTGCGTGACGTTGCTATTACCGTTTGTGGTTCTAGCCGCCGTGGTGATGACACCGACGGTGAGCCGCCGTTTGCGGATCTGGCTCGCGGTTGTGTTGGCGGCGGCGACGATCCTGATTTACTCCACCAGTTCCGGCCTGATCGCGGACGACACGCCGAAAGTGGCCGAACGCTACTCCGGGCTGTCGCTGGCCGTGGGACCGCTCGCCGTGGTGGGGGCGGGAGAATCGGACATGACCGCCCAACTCGGCCTTGTCCCGGATTCGCCCGGCAAAATAGCCCAAGTGTATGGCGTTTACGTGTGGGCGTTTCTGGCCTTGCTGCTCGGATTGGGGCTGTTGATGCGGCATTCGCGTTGGTTCCCGCCCGCCCAGCCGTTACAATCTGGGGAACCGGATCGTGGTTGATGATGGTTGATGGCGGCTTCCATGACGGAACTGGTGTTGCCGGTGCTTCCCCTGTTGCGGACCTTCCTGAGCGAACCGCCGGGAATTCCCGCGCCCCGGCAACTGGCGATCCAAAACGCCGCCCGTGACTGGCTGAACACCGAATGGCTCGGCCAGGCCGACGAAGCCACCCTTCGCGGGCAATTTCTCCCCTTCTACGAATGTGTCGTCGATCCCCCGCTCCACTGCGAAACGGTCGCCCGCCGCGTGCGCTTTCTGCGATTCGGATTGAACTATCTCCTCGGCGGCACGGACCCGGTCGGAACCAAACTCGACCGGTGCGTGCTTCCCAAGGGGCCGTATTTTCAAGCCGGGTTCGGAATGCAATTCTGGACGGCGATCTTACAGGCCACCGCCCCGGCCCGCTTCCCCGGTTGGACTTCCCGGACGGCTGCCGCGTTGAACCGCTTCAAGCTCGGCAAGCGATCTGCCCGCGAAACCCCCGGCCAGCAATACACACGCCTCTTGGTGTTGACCGATGAACTCCGGGCGGCCGAGCCGACGCTCACCGGCTTCCAGTTGGATGCGTTTCTGGAAGCCATCGCCACGATGCACGGCCGCGAACTGACACCGGCCTCCAAGTCGGCAACCAAGGGATTGGAAGACCTCGCCCGCTCCGTCCGCACCAAGTATCCGCTGCGGGAACGCCTGAAGGCTAAACGCCAATCCGAGGCGACCATCCGCGACGAACTGACGCGGGCCATCGCCGCCACCGACGCGGCCGGTGTCCGTGCGGCGCTGGACATGGCCGATGTGCCGAACGCATCCATCCATGACGATTCATTAATGGACGTGACCACCGCTCTGTGGAACACCGATTTCCCGGAAGACTTGCTGACGGACATCTGGGGTTCCGGCCAACTATTGGGCGTCGGCTTGTCCTTCCCGGTGGCCATTCTGCATCTGCGAAACGCGGACGAATTCCCGCCGTGGGACGACGTGACCCGGCACGGTCTCGCCACGCTGGATGATGGCTATAACCCGATTGGCCCCCCGGCCGAGGGTTACCGCCTTTACCGGGAGGCGTGCGACGAACTTCGCCGACGCTTCCGGTTGCACCCGCTGGAAGTGCCCGACCTGTTTCGCATGGCCGCCCAACCGCCGGACCCGGTTCGCCGACCCGGCCCGAATTTTAACGGGTTCTGCGCGGACACGTTCCGCTTTCTGGAAGAACTCAAGGACAATAACCGCCGCGAGTGGATGGCCGATCACCGGGACCGCTATCACTTCGCGGTGCGGGAACCGCTGGTCGAACTCTGTTCCGGCCTTGTGGAACGCTACGTTCTTCCCCTGTTGAACATCCCGCATGGCTGGGACTTGGAGACGGACGCCCGCACAGGCAAAGCCCTCTCCAGCATCACGCGAAACGATCACGGCCAGAGCCAGCCTTACGAAACGGCCCAGTGGATCACGTTCTATCGTCGCAGCCAGCAGACCAAACGCGATGATGTTCAACTGTTCGTCCGGCTGGATGCCACCGGCCTCGCCTGCGGATTAAGACTCGGCCGCCGCGCGCGGGATGCGGGCAAGCGGTTCCGTTCCAACATCCAACAGCATGCCGAATTGCTGTTTCACCGGCTGCATGCGGCCCATGCGTTCTCATCGTGCGCGTTTCTCGATGATGCCGGCCAGCCCGTCCGCATGGATACCCCGGCCGATCTGCGGCGCTGGGCCACCGGCAAGAACCTGATGGCCGAGCGGCGTTTCCCGCGTGATTCCCAATTGCTTCGCGGGGATGATCTCGTCGGCGAGATCATGCTGACGTTTCACAAACTGCTTCCCGCCTATCGCTGCGGCGTGGACGATTCCCCGCAAGAGTGGCTCGCCCGGCCAACGCCGCTGTATTCGGCGAAGAACTTCCTCACAGAGACGTTTCTCGACGCCCAATGGCTGGAAACGGCCGCCTCCCTCTTGGGAATGAAGCGGCAACTGATTTTGCAAGGCGTGCCCGGCACCGGGAAAACCCACATCGCCCGGCATCTGGCCCGTTTGCTCACCAACGGCGACGAGACCCGCGTTCGTCTGGTGCAGTTTCATCCGGCGTATAGCTACGAGGAATTTGTCGAGGGGTTGAAACCGAAGACCGTCGAAATGAACGGCCGCAGCGAAGTGACTTATCCGGTCGAGGAAGGGGTGTTGTGTCAGTTCGCCCGCCTGGCCGCCGCCCAACCGGGCGATAACTTTGTGCTGCTTGTGGACGAAATCAACCGGGGGAACCTGCCCCGCATCTTCGGCGAACTGCTGTATCTGCTCGAATACCGGGAACATGAAATCGTCCTGCCGTACTCGCGCCGGCCGTTCCGGTTGCCGCCGAATCTGTATCTGATCGGCACCATGAACCTCGCCGACCGCTCCGTGGTGGCCGTCGATCAGGCGCTCCGCCGCCGGTTCAGCTTCGTGGAAATGCCCCCCAGCCGGGAGATTCTGGAACACTGGCTGGCCGACCACCCGGCCCGCGATTCCAAGATCGCCACCGCCACGGTCAACCTGTTCGAGAACCTGAACCGGCAATTGAGGGAAGACGCCGGCCCCGGCCAACAGGTCGGCCACAGCTACTTCATGATCTCCGACCTCGACGCGCCGCAACTGAGAATGGTGTGGGAACATCATGTGCGCCCCCTGCTCGCGGAGTATCTGGGGCATCAGCCGCAACGATTGGCGAGGTATGAGTTGGAGCGGTTTTTGAAGGCGGGGAAGGAATGAGTTTGGAGGCAATCCTCTTCATCACCCGTTAACCCGTTCCCTTATACTGTCTGAGGACAAGACCGCCGAGCATCATATGGCTGAGAAGTCGGACCCCACGCTTCCGAACCCTCGAACACCCGCCGGGGAGGATCTGATCCCGGAGGATGTCTCCGGCCGCGCGCTCGGGGATTTTGAACTGATCCGGCGAATCGGCGTCGGTGGCATGGGGTCGGTGTATCTGGCCCGGCAGAAGAGCCTCAAGCGGCAGGTGGCCATCAAGATTTTGCGGGCCGAACTCGCGGCCAACGTCACCGCCCTGCGGCGGTTTCAGGCCGAGGCCGAGGCGATCGCCAGCATCACCCATGCGAACATCGTGCAAGTGTATGCCATCGGCGAAAAAGACGGCCTGCACTACATGGCTCTCGAATACGTTGAAGGCCGGAATCTGCGGGACTTCTTCGAGAAAAAAGGCATCCCCGAACTGCCGGTGGCGCTGGAGATCATGCGGCAGGTGGCGGCCGCACTGGATCGGGCCGGAGAGTTGGGCTTTGTTCACCGGGACATCAAACCGGAAAACATCCTGCTCTCGAAAAAAGGGGAGATCAAGGTCACGGACTTCGGCCTGTCTCGCTGCTTCGCCGGCGATGCGGCGGTGAACCTGACCGCTTCCGGCGTCACGATGGGAACGCCGTTATATATGTCTCCGGAACAGGTGCGCGGCCAAGCGGTCGATCCCCGGTCGGACATTTATTCTTTCGGCGTAAGCTGCTATCACATGCTCACCGGGGAGCCGCCGTTCAAGGGGGCGACGGCCTTCGACGTGGCCTTGCAGCACGTCCAAAACGACCCCCGGCCCCTATCCGCGTTGCGGCCCGATCTTCCGGCCGATCTGGTCGGCCTCGTCCACAAGATGATGGCGAAACGCCCCGAAGACCGGCATCAGTCGGCCCGCGAAGTATTGTCCGATCTGGCGAAGTTTCAAGGCGGCCAAAGTCTGAATCTGCTGGGCAGTGGCATCATCCCCGGACTGCTCGCGTCGACGACGGCGAACGGCCCGGTCTCGTCGCAACCGACGGTGTACGGCCCGACAATGATCACGCAGGCGATCCCCGCCCCCCCGCGATGGGGCCGCTGGCTGGCGCTGGCCGGGTTGGCCGTGGCTTCGGTGGGCCTCGGGGCGACGGTCCATTGGGCCAAATCCCCGGCCGCCCCCAAGGTTGATCCGACGGCCGCTCTCGCGGACACTGACCCGCCGCCGGTCTTGCTGCGGGAACGGGAGCTTCGCAAGCTCATCAACGACCGCACGGTGAAAGTAGAAGTCGCCACCGATGCCCTGATTGAAATGGCGATGATCTTCCTCCGGGAACACCGATACGACGAGGCGACGAAACTCTTCGAGCCGGACGCCCTCCGCAAGCACGGAGCCTTCGAGATCGGCGTCCGCGAACCGGCCCGGTACAAGGATCAGTTCCACATCATGAGCATCGCCGGCAAGGCGATCGTGCTGGCATGGCAGGATCAGCCGGACGCCTCCAACGAAGAGTTTCTGAAACTGGTGCGGGAATATCCCCCGGTCCTCAAGTTCGAGAAGCCGGACCCGAAGCTGAAACCAAACATCAATCGCGGGCAATTGGAAGCCTTTTTCGTGCGAAACACCTCCGGCCCGGCCTGGCGAAAAGCCGTGAACGAAGCCCTCGACCGCAACCTGAAAAACTCCGGCGGCAAAATGCCGGAAACCCTCAACCGCCTGCGTTTCATTCCCGCCAAAGGACTGATGCCGAAGGGGTGATTTCCCCTGTCAGGGATGGTGTTCAGCCTGGATGATTCGATACCGATGAGATTTTTGCTCGACTGGCTGAGGGAACTCTTGCGAGCATGGCTCCAAGACAACCTCAGAACCAACAAGCGATGTTTCGAGGGCATGCCGGTAAATAATCAATCGAATCCCATCCAGAAGGAAGTCGGCATATTCACCCTCCTCCGGCACATGCCTGCCATAAAAAATCACGATCAACGATACAATCGGCGGAATGTCAACCAGTGATCCATCGCGATCAACACCCATGTGCTCGTGATGCACCGCCAATCCGGGAAGCAAATGTTTATTGGCGGGTCGCCGCACACCCTCCGCTAAGTCACTTCGGATTCCGGCCAACGCATCGGCTGTGATCGCAAATGGGAGATTGTGTCTCAAGTTCATGTTGTCGCCTCCGCCAAACATCATCAAATCACACGCAACAGACGGCCCGCTATTTCATCCGTTCCCGCACGGTGAACAACACCGGGCTTTCACCTCGAAAGCCCAATTCCTGGGTTCCCTGCCCCGCCTCGATGGTCACGGATAGTTCGTGCTTTCCGGTTGCCGAGGCGGTGATCGCCATGATACGGTATTCGACGGGCTGGCCGGTCAGGTCAGGCGTGATCTTCCCGTGCGAGGCAAAGGCAAGCGTGAAGGGGTTTTCCGGGGAACCGGCGTAGGCGCCGCGAACGGTCAGGCGTTGTTGGGCGCCGCTCTGGTTGACAACCTTCACCAGCATGTGCCGGGCCTCCCCGCGAACGAACGTCGCCACGGCCGGACCTCGGGCGAGTTTCACCCGGCCTTCCGGGTTGATGCTCACCACAAAGAGGGTCAGGTCGCCGAGGGCGTCGTGGATCGCCTCGGTATCACCCGACCGCAATGCCTTGGAAGATTCTTTGGACAGCGGCTGGCCGAGGGCCGCGAGGGCGGCTTCCGCTTGGATGACATGCTCGGCGAGCCGATTCGGCGGTTGGTCATCGGCCCGCGAGATGGCGGCAAAAGCGAAGGCCGTCAACAGCACGGCCGATGTTTGGAAGTTCATTCGGATTCTCCGGGGCGGCCCGTCCCAGCATACCCGACGCCCCCCGCGAAACAATCACGAACGCGAAGGAAACGGCGATGATTCGATCTCTCTCCCTCTGGGCCGTGTTGTTCACGACCGCGACGATGTTCGCGGAAGAACCCGCCTGGCCGACCGTCAATAACGTGGAGGCACAGCCATTGCTGGCCCAGGCGATACGCCTCGATCAGGCACTCGCCACGCTTGGCCAGCCATTGCCGGAAGCCACTCGAAAGGCGATTGCCGGGTTGCAGGCAACCGATCCGGCCTTGCCGGCGACCATCCAGAAATTACTCGACCCTCAATGTCTCGCGGCCGTCGAAATCGGCGACAAAGGCGTTGAAAAAGTGACGGCCGCCGCCGGCAAACAGGAATTGCTCGAACAGGGCTGGCGAATCTCGTTGGTGAAGGTGGTGAACAAATCGGGTTCGATGCTCGCCTTCAAGCCGGACAGCCCCGCCGCCCGGCCGGTGCCCGGCGGGCCGAAGGACGAGGTGGCCAACCGCTCGCTCATCTTGCTGCCGTATGGAGGGCAACCGCTGTTGCCAAACCTGAGCGGACTGGGGCTGGAATACACCATCTTGCAGATTTACAGCCGGGATGCGGGCGAGAAGACCGCCGAGATTTCCTTCCGCGTGGAAAAGGCCATCGTGCCGAAAAACTCCAAGCCAGACCCGAAAACCGCCACCGCGTCGGCGAAATTCACTTTCGACGCCAAACAATCCATCCCGGTCACGTTTCAGGTGAGCGAGTTCGACGGCACGCCGACGATGGCCGCTTTCTTGATCCGCGATATTGCGGGTCGGGTTTATCCCGCCCAAGCAAAACGGCTGGCCCCGGACTTCTTCTTCCAGCAACAGATTTACCGCTCCACCGGGGAGACGGTTCGCCTGCCCGCCGGGAAATACACGGTGATTTGCTCACGCGGGCCGGAGTCTGTTCCCGAGACAAAGGAACTCGTCGTGGGGGACAAGCCGGGAACCTTCCGGTATACGGTAAACCGATGGATCGACCCCTCAAAGACGAACTGGTTCAGCGGGGATCATCACATCCACGCAGCCGGTTGCCTGCACTACGACAACCCGACCGAGGGGGTTGAACCCGCCGACATGATGCGGCATGTGCTGGGCGAAGATTTGAAGGTGGGTTGCTGCCTCACATGGGGGCCGTGCTTCGATTATCAAAAGCGATTCTTCACCGGCAAACCGGATGACGTTTCCAAATACCCCTATCTTCTCCGCTACGACGTGGAGGTGAGCGGCTTCGGCTCGCACGCCTCCGGCCACCTGGACCTGCTGCGGCTCAAGGAACAGATTTTTCCGGGCGGCACTTCCAAAACTCACTGGCCAACGCTGGGGATGAACACGCTGCGCTGGGCCAAAAAACAGGGCGCCGTCACCGGGCCGGCCCATTCGGCCAACGGCCTCACCCGGTTCGTCGGCCGCATTGAGGGAGCCAAGGACGGAGAGGGCAAGCTGCCGAACTTCAACATTCCGGCCTACGACGGCATCGGAGCGAACGAGTTCATCGTGGACGTTACACACAATGTTCCCAACGCGGACGGCACACTCGTGCCCGCGATTGACTTCATCAGCACGATGGACACGGACCGCACGGCCGAGTGGAACATGTGGTATCACGTCCTGAATTGCGGCTTCCGCACGCGGGCCAGCGGCGAGACGGATTTTCCGTGTATCACCGGCGAGCGGGTCGGTTTGGGCCGTGTGTACGCAAAGGTGGACGGCAAACTGGACTTCGACCGCTGGGTGCAATCAATCGCCGACGGCCGAAGCTACATCAGCGACGGCACGACTCACTTGATGGACTTCACGGCAACGTCCAATGAAATCAAACTGGAAGTCGGGACCAAAGGGAGCGAAGTGAAGCTCGAAAAGCCGGGCGAAATCACCTTCACGGTGAAGGCCGCCTCTTGGAAACCACTCGCCAAAACCGCGGATGTGGAACTGGTGGTCAACGGCCGGCCACTCTCCAAACAGGCCCTGCCCACGGACGGCAAAGTCCACGACCTGACCTTCAAGGCGAACATCTCCGAAAGCAGTTGGGTGGCTCTGCGCGTGACGCCGTCTGCCCACACCAACCCGTTTTTCGTGGTGGTAGACGACAAGCCCGTCCGGGCCAGCAAGCACAGCGCGGAGTGGTGTTTCGCGGGGGTGGAACAATGCTGGAAGTCAAAAAAGGGAACGTATCACAAAGATGAACTGAAACAGGCCGAGGCCGATTACGACCACGCCCGGAAGGTGTTCAAAACGATCATCGGGGAATGTGTCAAATGATAGTTGGTTGAAGGCGAAGGTTTCTGCCTTGGGCGGGCCAAGGCAGATGTCCAAGATTATTGGTTGCTAGAAATAGATTTGGGCGAAGAGGCCGTTTGCCTGCTTCTCTTCGCAGCCGCTCGCCGTCAACCCTTCACAACACCAGCCGTCTCCGGCCAGCGAATTTCGCCTCGCGGGTCGCCTTCGTCGGCCGTCAGAACGACGACGCCTTGCGGCGTGAGGGCCAGCGTGTGTTCCACATGGACGCTCGGCATCCCGTCGCGGGTGATGACAGTCCATTGGTCGTTGAGGAGTTCCACCTCGCACTGCCCCATGTTCACCATCGGCTCGACGGCCAAAACGATGCCCGGTTCGAGCCGGAAGTCGCCGCTCTTGCGGAGTTCCTTGTTCACAAAGTTGGGAACCTGCGGGGCTTCGTGCATCTCCCGGCCGATGCCGTGGCCGACGTATTGCTCGACGACGCTGAAGCCCGCCTCGACGGCCTTCCGCTGCATCTTCTGGGCGACCTCGGACCACCAACGCCGGCGGCCGATCTCCTCGATGGCCGTTTGCAACACGCTCTCTGCCACCCGCACCAGCCGCAACCGTTCCGGGCGGACCGTGCCAATGGGAATGGAGACGGCGGCATCCGCGCACCAGCCATTGAGTTTGCAGGCGGTGTCGACTTTCAGCAAATCGCCATCCCGCAGGAGGCGGTTCCCGGGGATGCCGTGAACGACTTGTTCATTGAGGGAAATACAAGTGACCGACGGAAACGGCGTGCCGTTGGCTCCGGGATCGTAACCCTTGAAGAGGGAGATGGCACCGTGAGCAAGATACAGGTTTTCAACGGCCTGATTGATGTCCGCGGTTTTGACGCCGGGCTTCGCCATCTCGCGGCAAAGCCGCAGGGCTTTGGCCACGACCTTGCCGGCCTCGCGCATCAGAAGCATGTCGCGGAGGGTTTTCAATTCCGGCGGTTTCTGGATTTCTCGCCGCAGCACGGTGTCAACTCCGTCCCGTCAGGTGGGTCACGATCATGGCATGAATTCCCTCAATCTCGCCGACCGAGGGAATTACTTTCAACAGGCCGTTCGCCCGGTAGCGAGCCACGAGGCTTTCCGTGTTTGTGTGGTACAACCGGAGGCGGGAACGAATCACTTCCTCGCGGTCATCTGGTCGCTGGATGAGCATTTCACCGTCATGATCGCAAAAACCGGTGACCTTTGGAGGGCAATCGTCGGCATGGTAAACATGGCCGCACGCCGGACAGACATGACGGCCGGACAGCCGCCGCACCACTTCCTCGTCTTCCACGCACAACTGAACGACGGCCTGTGGTTCCCGGCCGAGTTCGGACATTCGGCGATCAAACCAGACGGCTTGGGCCAGCGTTCGCGGGTAGCCATCCAAAACATAAGCATCGGGCCGGTCGATGCTGGCGAAGAGTTCGCCCACCAGTTCGTTCACCAGATCATCCGAGGCCATGACGCCATCGCGAATCACCGGTTCCAGCCTCTTGTCGGTGGAATTCCCCCGGCGAAAGGCATCCCGGAGGATGTCCCCGGTCCCGATATGGCGAAGGCCGAACCGCCGCACCAGCATTTTGGCCTGGGTGCCTTTGCCGCTTCCCGGAGGGCCGACCAAAACCAGTCGCATTTCTCGCCTGACGCACGGGAACGAAAACAAACCGGGATGAGATTGCTGTTGGCTTGGATCAAACCCCGCTTGCCCCGTGCTCATTCAAGAGGACAAGACAAGCGGGGTAGGCTGCCTTTTGCCGACCGAACCGACCGGTTTAAATCAATCTTCGGTGAGGCTGGCGTAACCACGCATCACCAGATGGCTGTTGATCTTGGTGACCAAGTCGAGGCAAACGCTGACGACGATCAGCAAGCCCGTGCCCCCGAAGAAGCTGGCGATCTTGGGATCAACTTCCAATTCGGATTGCACCAGCGTCGGGATGATCGCAATCACCGCCAGGAACGCCGCCCCGACATACGTGATGCGGGTCAGCACCTTTTCCAGATAGTCGGATGTGCTTTTGCCGGGCCGGTAGCCGGGGATGAAACTGCCGTAATCTTTGAGGTTGTTTGCCATGTCCTTCGGGTTGAAGGTGATGGCCGTCCAGAAGTAGCAGAAGAAGTAAATCAGGGCGATGTACAGGACATTGTACACCCATCCGCCGGAGCGCTGGAAGTTGGAGCCAAGCTCCTCGGCCCAGGCGGTGCCCGTTGTCGAGCCGATGGTCATGAAGAGGAAGCTGGGGATAATCAGCAGACTGCTGGCGAAGATCACCGGCATCACCCCGGCCTGATTCACCTTCAACGGAAGGAACTGCCGGGTGCCCCCGTAGACGCGGCGGCCGCGAACGTGCTTGGCCGACTGGGTCGGGATGCGACGCTGAGCCTTGGTGATGGCGACGACGGCCATCACCACGCCGACGAACAGGGCCAAAAGCATCATCAACTTCTCAAAACTGATATCCCCGGTGCCGGAGCCGAGCGTGAACAGGGAGTCCTTCAACCCGCCGTTCACGGAGTCGAACAGCAAGCTGCGGGTGGCGTCCGGAATCCGGCCGACGATCCCGGCCATGATGATGAGGGAGATGCCGTTGCCGATGCCGTACTCGTCGATCTGCTCGCCAAGCCACATCAGGAAGAGCGTTCCGGTCGTGACGGTGAGCACGGACGAAAAACCAAACCAGTAATAATTGAAATCGATGTTGTACCCCGGCGCCATCAGATCCTTGCCGCCAACGGAGATCAGCCCCCGAATCCAGAACGTGGCTTGGATGACAGTGATCGGAATCGTGAGATAGCGTGTGTATTCGTTAATCTTTTTCTGGCCGTTGGGCTCCTTGCGGAGCTTCTCCAGATATGGCGACAGCCCGGAGGCCGAAAGCAGTTGCAGGATGATGGAGGCCGAGATGTACGGCATGATGCCGAGGGCGAAGATGCAGGCGTTCGTGAGGTTCCCGCCGGAGAACGTCGACACGAGGCCGAGCACCTGGCCGAAGGAGCCGGCCGACTCGGCGGCCATCTTCTCGGCCAGTTTGTTCTGGTCGATGACAGGCAGGGGGATGCAATACCCGATGCGGTAAACGATCAGGAACAGCAGCGTGATGTAAATCTTCTTCCGGAGTTCCGGAATCATGAAGATCGTGACGAGCTTCCGCATCGGGATTTCCCTTTCCAATCCGTCTCATGAAACGGCAAATGACCAATACCGGATGACGGTTGCACCGAGCATCGGATATTGGTCATTTGCGGCCTGAATCCTTCGACCGGTCATTTGACCTTGGCCGGGCGCGGCTTCATCTTGTTTTTGACCGGCTTCTTCGGCGGGGCGATCAGGGTGATCGTGCCCCCCTTTTCCTCGATCTTCTGCTTGGCCGAGGCCGAGAAGAAGTTGGCGGAGATGACCAGTTTCTTGGTCACTTCGCCCTGACCGAGAATACGGACACCAGCGAGGGACTTTTTCGCCAGACCTTTTTTGCGAAGGCTGTCGGCGTCCACCACTTCGCCTTCATTGAAGAGGGCGTCGATGTCGCCAATGTTGACGACGTTGAACTTCGTCAGGAACTGGCCGTTTGTGAAACCACGCTTCGGGATGCGACGGAACAACGGCGTCTGACCGCCGATGAACGTGATCCCCGGCAACCGGGCGCCAGCACTGGAGTACTGGCCCTTGTGACCGCGACCGGCCGTCTTGCCTTGTCCGGAGCCGACACCGCGGCCGACGCGACGCTTGAGCTTGCGTTTCTGGGCGCCTTCGTGAACTGTCGTGAGATCCATTAGAGCTTGACTCCCCGCAGCGCGGCAACATCTTCCCGCGTGCGCAATTGGGCCAGTCCGTCGAGGGCGGCCTTGACGAGGTTAATCGGATTCGTGCTGCCGTGCGTCTTGGTCAGGATGTTGCGGATACCGCAAGCCTGCAACACTTCGCGAACGCCGGGGCCGGCCTTCACCCCCGTGCCCGGACCGGCCGGGACAAGGATGACCTTGCTGGCGCCGTATCGGCCGACCACCCGGTGGGGGATCGTTTCGCCGCGCATCGCCACTCGCTTGCTGCGCTTGACGTTGGCTTCGGCGTCTTTCAGGGCCTTTTCCACGGCCGGCGGCACTTCATTGGCCTTGCCGTAACCGTAGGAAACACGTCCCTTTTCGTCGCCGACGACGACCAAGGCGTTGAAGCTGAAGCGGCGGCCACCCTTGACCACGCACGCGCTTCGGCGGATCTTCACCACGAAGTCCTTGTAATTCGACTGCGACCCGCCGTCTCGATCTTTTGCCATGAGTCTTCGCCCTAATCGCGGAAGCGTGCGTGTATGTGGAGAATTAGAATTCCAACCCGTTCGCCCGGGCCGCGTCGGCGAGGGCCTTCAACCGTCCGTGATACTTGAAGTGGCCCCGGTCGAACGCCACTTTTGTGATGCCCTTCGACTTGGCCGTCTCCGCGAGGATCTTGCCAAGGTCGGTGGCGGCCTGAATGTTCGAGCCGGACTTGTGCCCGGTCTTGAAGTCCTTGGCCTTCGTGTCGGCGGCGGCGAGCGTCACGCCCTTCATGTCGTCGATCAACTGCACATAAATGTGCTTGGAGGACCGGAAGACGGTCAGGCGGGGACGTTCGGCGGTGCCGGTGATCTTGGCCCGGACCCGGCTGGAACGTCGAACCTGACGACGATGTTTGAGTTTCTGTGCGTCCATTGAATCAGTTCCGTGGGGCGGTTCGCCCGCCCGTGTATTTCATGAGGAAAAGGATCAACCACCACTGGCGAAGGACTTGCCTTCCTTGCGACGGATGACTTCGTTTTCGTAACGAATACCCTTCCCCTTGTAGGGTTCCGGCTTGCGGGAGGCCCGGATCTCGGCGGCGAACTGACCGACCTTTTGCTTGTCGGCCCCCTTCACCTGGATCTGCGTGCCTTCTTTGTCGAGCACCTCGACCGTCACCCCTTCGGGCGGCGTGTGGGTGATCTGGTTGGCAAAGCCGACCGACAGGACGACGGACTTCTTGTCCATCCGGGCCTGATAACCGAGGCCTTCAATCTTCAGCTTCTTGGTGAAGCCGGTCGTCACGCCGACCACCATGTTGTTGATGAGCGTGCGGGTCAGGCCGTGCAGGGCGCGACTCGTGCGTTCATCGTTGGGCCGGGCGACGGTGATCGCCTTGGCGGCCGCGTCGTGCTTCACGATCATGGTCGGGTTGAAAGACAATTCCAGCTTGTCCTTCTTGCCTTCGACGACGATCTTGGAGCCGGCGATGTTGATTTTGACATCACCGGGAACGGGGATCGATTGTTTGCCGATACGAGACATATTTCCAACTCCTCCGGAGAGGCTCAGCGTTCCATTTGCGAAAAACCGCGATCACCGCTCACCACACGAGGCACAACACTTCGCCGCCGACGCCGACCTGCTTGGCCTGACGATTGCTCATCACCCCCTTGGAGGTGCTGAGAATCGCGATCCCCAAGCCGTCGAGAATCTTCTTGAGTTCCTTGGCGCCTTGGTAGTAACGGCGGCCGGGACGGCTCGACCGGCTGATGTGCCGGATGACCTTCTCGCCTTCCGGACCGTACTTCAAGAACACACGCAACACCGCGCCGGGTTCGCCGGTCGTGGCCCCCTCGGTGAAGTTACCGTGATCGAGCTTGCCGATCTGGAAGTCGGCGATGAAGCCCTCTTCCTTCAACACGCGGGCGATGTTCGCCTTCAGGTTGGTCGCCTTCATGTCGGCCGCCCCGCGCTCGATGGAATTCGCGTTGCGGATGCGGGTCAGCATGTCGGCGACAGGGTCGGTCATCATGGCAGGTTCAACGCTTCAAATCGGGTGAATGCTTCGTGGTTCGTTTTGGCGGCTTCTCAAGAAGACCGCCGGGGCATCACAACGGCTTACCAGCTGGCTTTGCGGACGCCGGGGATCAACCCGCTCGACGCCAAGTCACGGAAACAAATCCGGCAGATGCCGAACTTGCGATACACGGCCCGGCCGCGACCGCAAATCTTGCAGCGCATCTTGATGTGAATCTGCTCGCGGGGCGTGAGCATCTTCTTGGGGTCCCGCTGGCCTTCCGGCTTGCGGATCTCCGCCTTGTGGAGGTCGATGCTTTTCAGTTCCCGTTTGAACCGGGCTTCCTTGGCGTTCGTCGACATCGCTTGTTCTTCTCGTCAGTCAGTGTTCTCGGCGGTTACGACTCGGGACGGTTTGCTCAGGCTTCGCGGAAAGGCATTCCGAACAGCTTCAGCAGTTCGCGGGCTTCTTCGTCGTTGCGGGTGGTCGTCACGATCGTGATGTCCATCCCCTGGGTGAAGTTGACCTTGTCCGGGTCGATTTCGGGGAAGATCAATTGTTCGGAGACGCCCATCGAATAGTTGCCGTTGCCGTCGAAGGACTTCGGGTTGATGCCGCGAAAGTCACGAATCCGGGGCAGGGCCACATTGATGAGACGGTCAAGGAATTCATACATCCGCTTGCCGCGGAGGGTGACCCGGCAGCCGATTTCCGAGTTTTCACGGAGACGGAAACCGGAGACGGCCATGCGGGACTTGGTGATCTGACACTTCTGGCCGGCGATGCTCGTGAGCTGCTCGGCCGCCTGTGTCATCCGGTTCTTGTCCTGGAGGGCCTTGCCGACGCCCATGTTGAGGACAATCTTCGTGATCTTCGGAAGACTGTGGACGTTCTTCCGGCTGAATTTCGTGCCCAATGCTGGGACGATTTCCTTGGTGTAGCGTTCCGCCAAGCGTGCCATCTGGTCCTGATCCCTGACCCCTTGGGGAATCTCCGATGACCGACCGGAGATTCAGAGTCGTTAAAGCCTGTCCGAACATGACAAAAACACAACAGTCAGACCACTTCGGCGGCGAGACTGAGAATCTTACTGAACTTTTCGCGGAGTTCGCGGGCGACGGCGCCGAAAATACGGGTGCCGCGCGGGTTCATTTCGTTGTCGATCAGCACGATCGCGTTGTGATCGAACTTCACATAGGTGCCATCGTCGCGACGGAGGGCCTTCGTCGTGCGGACGACCACGCCCTTGACCACTTCACCCGGCTTGACATCGCCACCGGGAAGGGCCTTCTTGACGGAGGCCACGATCACGTCGCCAATTCCGGCCGTGCGACGCCGCGAGCCGCCCAGCACCTTGATGCACATGCACTCTTTGGCGCCGGTGTTGTCGGCCACGTCCACATAGGTATACATCTGAATCATGAGTCACCGTGCCTTCTTCTACTTGTGTCTTCGAGGTCCGATCCGACACTCTTTAGACCTTGGGGACTTCGGCAACGGCGACCTTGGCGGGAGCCTTCCGAACCACCGACTTCAGCGTCCAGCGCTTGGTCTTCGACAGCGGGCGGGATTCGACGATTTCAACAATGTCACCCATGCCGGAGACATTGGCTTCGTCGTGGACGTAACAAATCGTCCGTTCGCGGAGGTACTTGCCGTAGCGGGGGTGCTTGACCAGCCGCTGGACATCGACGCGCCGGGTCTTGGCGTTCGAGTCACGGGTCACCACACCGGTAAGCGTCCGCTGACGGGGGGTGTTGGCTTCCTTGGCCGGAGTGTTCGGAGTCGCGTCAGCCATGTCTTACGCCTTCTTCTCTGCAAGCTTCTCGTTGGCCAGTTCACGTTGACGCTGGACGGTCTTGATCCGGGCGATGGAGCGCCGGGCCTTCAACATTTCGCTCGGGGTTTCCAGGCGATCCGTGGCCGATTGGAAACGGAGCTTGAACAAATCACGTTCAATGTCCTTGAGCGTGAGAGCCAGTTGCTCCTCGCTCATGTTCCGGTAATCGGCGGCTTTGGGTTGTTTGGCCATCGTTCGGTTCCCGTTCAACGTCGCCGCGGGCGAAACGCCCGCGATGCGGTTCTTACTCGTCTGTTATCTGTCTGATCTCGGTCAGCTCGCCTGTCGCTTCACGAAGCGGCAGCGAAACGGCATCTTGTACGCCACGCGGGCGAGACAGTCGCGGGCCGATTGCTCGGGCAACCCGCCGACTTCAAACAAAATCATGCCGGGCTTGATGACGGCGGCCCAGTATTCCGGTTCGCCCTTGCCCTTGCCCATCCGGGTTTCGGCCGGGATGGAGGTGATCGACTTGTGCGGGAAGACCCGGATGTACAACCGGCCTTCGCCACGCATGAACTGGGCGACCGTCACGCGGCCGGCTTCGAGAGCCTCCGCCGACAACCAGCCCCCTTCGAGCACCTGCAGGCCATACTCACCGAAGGCCACCGTGTTCCCGCGAGAGGCAACTCCGCGGACGCGGCCGCGTTGCACCTTGCGGAACTTCACTCTTTTCGGCATTTGCGGCATGGGACCGTCTCCTCAGTCTGTCTTCTGTTGTTCCGGCCTGTCTTAGTTGGGACGCCCGCCGCCACCACCCTGGCCATCACCATCCCGCCGGGGGGCACGCCGACGACGCCGGGCCGGAGCCCCTTGGTTGGCGTCGGGAGCCTCTTCCGTCAGGTAATCCCCGTTGTTGATCCAAACCTTGATGCCGATGTTGCCCTGCGGCGTAGTGGCTTCAAAAAAGCCGTAGTCCACCTTGGCCCGCAACGTCGAAAGCGGCACGCTTCCGGACATCGACTTTTCGCATCGGGCCATTTCCGCCCCGCCCAGCCGGCCGGACAGTTGCAGCTTGATCCCCTTGGCCCCGGCACCCATCGCCTTTTCGGTGGCCTGCTTCATCGTCCGGCGGAAGCTGGAGCGCTTTTCCAGTTGCTCCGCGATTTCGCTGGCGATAATCTGCGGGTCCGTTTCGGGCCGACCCACTTCGATCGTCTTGACTTCGATCACCCGGCGGGTGAGGTTCTGAAGCAATTGCGTCAGCTTGTCGATGTCCGCGCCCTTTTTGCCGATGATCACACCGATCTTCGCGGAGTGAATGGTGACGATCACCTTTTCACGGGTCCGCTCGATCTGGATCTTGGCGATCTGGGGACGCTTCTTCTTCAACAGCTTCAACACGAACTTGCGGATGTTAAAATCTTCCACCAACAGTTCGGAGAAGTCGTTCTTGTTGGCGTACCAACTGCTCTGCCAGCCGATCATAATGCCGGTGCGAAAGCCCGTCGGTCGAATTTTCTGGCCCATCGTGCCACTCTCCAGGCAATACCGTCAATTGTTTCGAAGTTACTGGGCGGCCACGGGGGCCGGAGCCGTCGGCGTGGTCGGCTGGACCAGCGTCGTGTTCGGCGTGAACGTCAATTCTTCCTCGGCTGACTTCAGCGACACGTGCACATGGCACAGGCGGCGAAGAATCGAGTAGGCCGTTCCGCGAGCTCGCGGCATGATCCGCTTGAACATTGGGCCGTCGTCCACGCGGGACTCGGAGACCAGCAGTTCTTCGGGTTCGCGTTCGCCCCGGTCACCGGCATTGCCGATGGCGCTCTTGAGGACTTGCTCGACCAGCCGCGCCCCGCGGTTGGGAACAAACTTCAGCAACTCAAGGGCTTCGTCAGCGCTCTTGCCGCGAATCAGGGCGGCAAACGGCCGGACCTTGCGGGCCGACATGTCGCCGTATCGATGAGTCGCCTTGTATTCCGTTGATGCCATGACCGTTTCGCCTGCCTGTTGACCAATGATTCACCGCCGAAAAGCCGGAACCAAACTGCTTACTTGCCGCCCGCCGCCGGAGCCGGTTTCTTCCCGCCGCCGTGGCCCCGAAAGGTCCGGGTGGGGGAGAATTCACCGAGCTTGTGGCCCACCATGTCTTCTGTCACGTAGACCTTGATGTGTGCCTTGCCGTTGTGCACCAAGAAGGTCAGGCCGACGAATTCCGGGGTGATCGTGCAATCACGAGCCCAAGTCTTGATCGGTTCGCGGCTGGCTGTGGAGAGGGTCTTCTCGACCTTCTTCTGAACCTTCGCGTCCACATAGGGACCTTTTTTCGACGAACGACTCATGTCGGCTGTATCCGCTAAGGTTCCGCAATTTCGCAGAACGAACTTCTTATATTTTGCATAATCGCGCGGCTAGAGCGCGAAACCCACATTTCATGATTCAAGACAAAACGAGACGAACAGAGGGCATCAAAGCGTCGAGCCTTGAGGCCCCGGTTCGTCTCGGCGTCGCGCCAACCGCATCGCGGTCGACCAGACTCAGGCCGTGTTCTGATGCTTGCCGGGCTTCCGGCGCCGCATGATCGCGCTGCTGGACGGCTTCCGCTTCTGGCGGGTCTTGCCCCCCTTGGCGGGCACGCCGCTCGGCGAACAGGGATGGCGTCCGCCCTTCGACCGGCCTTCGCCACCACCCATCGGGTGATCGACCGGGTTCTGCGACGTTCCCCGTTGGTGGGGCTTGCGACCCATCCAGCGTTTCCGACCGGCCTTGCCTATCGAGATGTTCATGTGGTCCGGATTCGAGATCGAGCCAATGCTGGCCCGGCACGAAACCGGCACCCGGCGGATTTCACCGCTCGGCAGCGTGATCTGCACCCAATCGCCTTCGCGGTTGGTGAGCGTCGCGCTACACCCGGCGCTGCGGCAGATCTGGCCGCCGCGACCCGGTTGCAATTCGATGTTGTGAATGAACAAGCCCAGCGGAATCCGACCGAGCGGAAGGCAGTTGCCCACCCGCGGTTCGGCATCCGGACCGGAAGCCACGACATCGCCAGCCTGAAGACCCTCGGGGGCCAGGATGTATGCCTTTTCCTTGTCGGCATACTCGATCAAGGCGACACGTGCCGAACGGCTCGGATCGTACTCAATGCTGAGCACGTTGGCCAGGACGCCGTCCTTCTTGTTCCGCTTGAAGTCAACCAGGCGGAGCATCTGCTTGTGTCCGCCACCCCGGAATCGAACAGTGACGATCCCTTGGTTGTTGCGGCCGCCTTTTTTCTTGCGGCGAACAAGCAGGGACTTTTCCGGCTTGTTCACTCGCGGCGTCGTGCATTCGGCGAAGTCACTCACCGAACCGCTTCGACGGCCCGCCGATGTCGGCTTGTATTTACGAATTCCCATTTCAATCTCATCCGAAAAACGGTGTGCTGGTCAGATCCGCGCCAATCCGGGGCCGTCCGTTAGAAGAAGTCGATCTTGTCGTTCTCGTTCAACGTCACGATGGCCTTTTTCCAGTCCGGCGTGCGACCCATCTTGAAGCGGAAGCGGCGGGTCTTGCCGTGCCGGATCTGGGTGGTCACGTGTTCAACGCGGACGCTGAACATCTCTTGGATGGCCGCCTTGATCATCGGCTTGGTGGCATCCGCATGAACCTGGAACGCGTAGGCGTTGTACCGGTTGCTTTGGTGCGTACCCTTTTCCGTCACCAGCGGCCGCAGCACCACTTGGTGCGGACGCAGGACAAATCCCGGTTCACCGGGGGTGTCGATAAACCGCAGCTTGTTCTTGCGGCGGTATTTGACGGGACGCGGTCGTGATTGCATGACACTCTACCCACAAAAAAACCAGCGAGTCCCACGATGCGGACCCGCGGCGGTGTTCGGAAGTTAGCTCTTTGCCTTGGTCAATTGTTCAAGGGCCGCCTTGGTCAGCACGAGCCGCTTGGGCCGCAGCACTTCGTAGGCGTTCAGGTCGCTGGCGGGCATCACGGTCACGCCCGGCATGTTGCGGGCCGACTTGTAGACCACGCTGTCAATCTTGTCCGTGCCGATGAGGCAGGTGAGATTAATTTTCTTCGGCTTCGGGGCGGTCTGCCCTTCGGGCACCGGCTTCGTCGAAACTTTTTCGACTCCGCGAAGTTTCAGGGCGGCGAGGATGCCGGCCATTTCCTTGGTCTTCACGGCGGCGAGACCGAAATCGTCCACGATCACGGCTTGCTTGTCGCGGATCTTGGCGAGGATGGCCATCTTGGTGGCCGCCCGCAGGGCCTGCTTCGGCAGGGCGTAGGAGTAATCACGCGGCTTCGGGCCTTTGGCGGTACCACCACCGCGCCGCTTGTTGGTCCGCTTGGTGCCGGCCCGGGCGTTGCCGGTTCCCTTTTGGCGGAACAGCTTCTTCGTGCTGCCGGCCACTTCGCCCCGGCGAAGCGTGTGGTGGGTGCCCGCCCGTTGGTTGGCTTCATACATCAGGACGGCTTCGTGAAGAAGAACCGGGCTGATCTTGCCGCCGAGATCCTCGGCGTTCACCGTGACCGAGCCAACTTCCACGCCCTGTCGGTTGAACACGGGCACGACGAACGAACCGGTGACGGTTTCAGTACGCGGGGATTTGGGATGTTCGGAAACCATCGCTTGCGATCCTTAACCATCAAGAAGGGCCGACGCGTCCGCCAGTGTCGGGAGACGCCCCAGCCCCTGTGAGATTCCGTGGAAGAAACTTTTATTATTGCGCCCGGTCCGGCTGTTCAAGCACCCGGGGCCATCACCTTGATTTTGATGTCCACGCCCGGCGGAAGACTGAGGCCTTTGTTGAGGGCTTCGATCGTCTTCACGGTCGGCTGGAGAATGTCGATGAGCCGTTTGTGGGTACGGATCTCGAATTGCTCGCGGGACTTCCGGTCGATGTGCGGGCTGCGCAGAACGGTGTATCGTTCGATCCGCGTCGGAAGCGGAATCGGCCCGTGGACTTCGGCGCCGGTTCGCTTGGCGGTGTCCACGATTTCCAGGGCCGTGCGGTCCAGGCTCTCGTGGTCATAACCTTCCATCCGGATGCGGATACGTTCGCTTTGCATGCCTGACTCTCGACGTCCCTGCCTGCGGGCTCGTCGCCTCGTGACGTTCTATTCGGGAAAGAACTACAGTATTGCGCCGTCAATCACCCGACAACATTCACATGCGAAAATCTTTGAAAGTCGTCTTAAATTGGCACGATTTGTGCGCGGCCAAGCCGCTCCGATCAACTTGATTTTTTCTTTCTTGAAATTGGTGAACGTGGAATTAAGGCGGGCCATTTCTTCAACTGATGGGGTTTGACAGGTTGAGGAATCGCCATCCCTGACGACCTGCCATCGTCGCCGCCGGTTCATGCCGTTTTGGCTTGTCAAGGTGGAAAACCAACCGCAACAGGTTCATTCAACACGCATAAACTCTGACCTTTCGCAGTTTTATTAAAATTTTATTTGATTCGCAGTCAAACCGCCCGACAATAATTTGTACCTGCCGACATCCTGCCATCCCACCCGCCAATACTCGGTCTCAAAAGACTGGATCAGAGCCATATGTTTCACCTTTCGCGCCGGGGGTTCATCGGAGCCTCCCTCGCCGGGGTTGCCTCCGGACAATTTGTCGGTCCGGAATCGCCGGCCAACGCCATCTCGCCCGCCCCCGTTGATTCGGCCTCTCTTTCGACGCTTTTCCTCACTTGGCAAAGCGATCCGACCACCACGATGACCATCCAGTGGGTCGGCAACCTCAGCCAACCGGCGGACACCACAGTTTATTACTGGCCTGCCAACATCGATCCGTTGTTCACCTTTCGCCAGCCGCAACCGACGCGAGGCAAACCATACCCGAAGGCGAACCACCAAGTCTTCCGGGCGGAACTGACCGGCCTCACCCCGGACACCGAATATTGCTTCACCGTCGGTCGACAGGGTAAGAAGATTTACCGTTTCCGCACCATGCCGTTGCGGGCCAACGACACGATCAGCTTCATCTCCGGCGGCGATTGCGGGGCCAACCCGCACACGATTGCCAACAACATTCAAGCCGCCCGCCAAGACCCGATGTTCGCGGTCATCGGCGGCGACCTCGCCTACGAAAACGGCACTTCGGCCGATACTCATCTGGCTTTCCTGCGCAACTACAGCCAGCACATGGTCGGCAAGGACGGCCGACTCATCCCCATGATCGCCTGTCTGGGCAACCACGAAGTGGACGGAGGATACGGCCAGCCCCGCTCCAAGGCCAAATTCTTTTACTCCCTCTTTGACGGACTGTTTCCCGAACGCGGTTTCGCCACCCTCGATTTCGGCGATTACCTCAGTTTGGTGCTGTTGGACACCGGCCACACCACCCCCATTGAGGGGGAACAAACGGCCTGGCTGGAACGAATCCTCCGCGACCGGGCCGATCACCCGAACGTCTTCGCGGTGAACCACGTTCCCGCTTATCCCTCGTTCCGGAGTCCCGAAGGAAAAGGGGGCACCGGAGTCGGCAACCGCGAGCATTGGGTGCCACTGTTCGAGCGGCATCGCGTCCCGGTCGTTCTCGAACACCACGACCACACCTTCAAGCGAACCAAGCCGCTGCTGGACGGCATGGGGAACAACAACGGCGTGCTTTATTTGGGCGACGGATCATGGGGCCAGGTGCGGGCGCCGCAGAAACCCGAGAAGTTGAGCGTGATGGCCAAAACCAGCGGCGAGTATCACCTCTCGCTGCACCGGATTCAGGGAGAAGAACGCTTCCACATGGCCCTCGACGAACGCGGCCGGGTGATGGATGTGTGCCGCAGCGGCCAACGCAAAGCCGGGTTGGTTCCGACGGCGAGTTGAGACCGGTTTGGCCAATCACCAGCGGAAATTCTTCAGCAATCCCTCGGCCGCCCGCGTCAAACTGTCATCGCGTGATGTCGCCCGCAATCGGACCTTCCACCATTGCTGTTCGTGGCGAACGGCGAAGACGTAAACCAGCCCTTTCAACTCCACGCCGGTCGCCCCGCGCGGGCCTCCCGCGAACGACAGCCGAAAGCCGGATTGATCGCCGCTTTTGCATGGCTCGGGCTTGCCGGCCTTGTCTCCATACAGCGATTGCAGGCTGTTGAATTCCCCGTCGCCAACCGATTTGTCGTCCAAATTCTCTTCCAGTTTCGACCACTGGATGGATACTTCAACCGGCGGCTCGCGCCGTCGCATCGACAGAGAAACGACCCCACTTTGATCGGTCACCCCGAGATTGTCCCACCCTCGGGGATAGACAAAGCCAACCCCGGAAGGCCGGTCCAGATGTCCCTTCGTCTCGTCAAACGCCAGACGGGCGGGGACCGTCGGCGCCGGGGCGGTCTCGGGCGAGGGAACAGCCGGATTCTCCGTCGGCTTGGCCTGACAGCCGGCCAACACGATAAGGATGAGCGGGAAAACACGCACGATTCATCTCCTTCGATGTTGGATCAATTGTACCGCCTCGCGGGCATCATCCGGCAAATCCGGGGTTGCGACGGATGGCGGACCTCATCCATGCGAACGCGAATCCGCCGGGAATCGTTTTGACAGCCGGAAGCGGGCCAGACAGCCTGCGCGGCTGGCATGGATCAATGATCGCTTGCCAATGGAATCAGACAGAAATTGTTCCATATGCCATACGTTCGGCAGATTTGCGAAACGGAGGATTTATCATGACACGGACAGACCATGTTCAACGGGTTTTGGCCGAGTTTCGAGTCTCCTTCCCAACAACGCTGCCATTAACAACCGAAACTGTTTGGCATCGGACATGGACTGCATCGGAGTCGCGGGCTTTCAATCGCAAATCCGGCTGGAAAAAGGCCACCGGCGTCTACCTCTTCATTGATTTTTGCGCGGAGAATGACTTTCACAATGAATCAACAGGAGAACGATTCAGCGTCATTCGCAGAATTGGGAAGGCTGATTACGCGTTTGCCGACCGAATTAGCGACTACGGCCATACGGTTTCTGGCGACCCAGGAACACGGTTCGCGTGGGATAAATGGGATGGATGCTGGCAGGAATGGTTCCGATATGGCCAAATAGATATCGTTCGCATTGATAGAGAGTTTTCAAATTCTCTTGAGCTCTTCTTGCTCGGCCGCATTCCGACCGAATGCAACGACAAAGACACACCAATCGCCATCAAGGGAAAGCCGATCATTTACGACTCAGAATCAAGCTTTGGAAGTTAAGCGGGACAGCGCCACCAAACCCGACATCGCGTCTGACCGGGGCCGCCATGTTCGTTTCTCGCGGCAGCAAAATATTGCAAGGGGTCCGACAAGCAGAGGAAGATCGGATGCGGTCTCTCGGACGTCTGCTGCGACAGATTGGCTGGGAGTGCCTCGTCTGGGGAGTTGGCGCCCCGTTTTACGTCGTCATGGTGGGGCAGGAACTCGGCAGCGACCGGGTCTGGCGTCTGGTTGCTCCGAGATGGCGCGAACGCTGGCCGGGTTATCTGGCTGGCGTCATGATGGAAGCTGTTTGGATGGGCGTGTATTGGTCGGCTTTGTGGGGCATCATGATCGGCATTCCCTTCCTCGCCTGCCGTTGGCTGACCGGTGATTGATCGGGTCCGCCCGTTCTTCGGCTCAAGCGGATCGGCGGTTTTGGCAGACCGAACATCGCAAGTTTTGGCCTCTTCCCCACGAGCAATGACGTTACACCCCTTTCGTCTTCCGGATTTTTAAACCGGTCAAAATGCGTCCAAAAAGTGACCGGAAAAGGTGAAAAACAGCCTTCCGGCGACCATTTTTGGACAGTTGGACACCCACCCGGCTGGTCAAAACCAGTGGGCCAACTGAACAGTATTTTTCAAAACCCCCGGTAAATCGACACTTCGCCTGATGATTTTGGAGTAATCCGGGGCATTTGGGCCACGGAGAAGCATTAATCGGACGTTCACCTGATGGCGCCAGCCGACGAACGCTCGCGGGCGTTTTGAGACGAAATCAGATGGCGAAAGTTTTGCCTCCTTGCTTCCCTTGGCGGAACCTTTCCGCCAAACTATCGTCATAAGCAAGACACCCGCCGGCCATGATTCACCGTTGGCCATCCTTAACATTCCGAAAGCTGGAACGCCGTCATGGTTGATCCGCTCCCGTTCCATCTCAATCGCCGGGCATTCTTGGGTTCCGCGTTCTTTGGCCTCTCGACGCTCGCCGGGGTTTCCTCTTCCTTCGCGGCCACCGGTTCCACAGGCAAAGCCAAGCGGGTGTTGGTGATTTACGAGCAAGGGGGCCTGTCCCACATGGACACGTGGGACCCCAAGCCGGAGGCGCCTTCCGACCATCGAAGCCCTTATAAGCCGATTGACACGAACGTGCCGGGGATTCGCTTCACCGAATTATTGGCAAAGACGGCCAAAGTAGCGGATAAACTCGCCATCGTGCGGTCAATGTGCCACACGCGCGGCGGGGCCGACGCCCACCCGAACGGGACGCAATACTCCCTCTCCGGATCGCACCCGGCCGCTAACCCATTCGACATGCCGGACATCGGCTCCATCGTCGCCCATGTGCAGGGTTCGAGCTGCAAGTTCCTGCCCCCATACATCATGGTGCCGGGGAATCATGAACAGGCGGCCGAGACCCGGCACGGATTCCTTCCCGCCGGTCGCAAGGTCTTCAAGACCGGTGGATACGACGTTTCGGATCCGAAATGGAAGATCGACGCCCTGCTCCCCCGGTCGGAAAACATCGGGGATCGTCTCGGCAACCGCCACGATTTGCGGAACCTGCTCGACCAGCAAACGGCCAAGACCAGCGCCTCGTCGGACGCCCAAGGATTGCCGGGTTTTTACGACCAGGCCGTGAACATGTTGACCAGCCCGCAAGTGTCGAAAGCCTTCGACCTGCGGCAAGAACCGCAAGCTATCCGGGATGCCTACGGCGCCGGCCATCGCGGGGCGTGTTATCTGGTCGGCCGCAAGCTGATCGAGGCCGGGGTGAAGTTTGTCACCGTCGATTGCCGCTGGCCCAAGGGGAAGGACACCCCGAACGGCGCCGGCAATTTGAACTGGGACCACCACGACCACATTTACGCGAAACAGACCTGTGAACTCCCCGGCGCCACCGGAGCCGGGGCCGGGCGTTACGGCATCGCCCACTGGGTGATGATGGGTTCCACGGACCAAGCCTTCGCCGCCCTGATCGCCGACCTGCACCAACGCGGCTTGCTGGAGGAAACGCTGGTCTGCTTCGTCTCCGAATTTGGCCGCACGCCGAAGATCAACGCCGCCAAGGGCCGCGACCACTGGACCCACGGCTACACCACCGTCTTCGCCGGGGCCGGAACCAAGGGGGGCCAGGTGGTCGGCAAGACGGACAAGGAAGGGGGCTACGTGGTCGATCAACCCCACACGCCGGAAGACTACGCCTCCACGATCTACGAAAAACTCGGCATCGACCGCACCAAGCCGATCTACATGCCCAGCAACCGCCCCGTGTTCTTCGGCCACGCTGGAGAGCCGATTGCGGAAGTGATGTGAGATTGAAGAGCAAAAGCAAGCGGGAACAATAAGCGGTCAGCAGCCAAGGTACTCCGCACGCTCCGAGCCTGTGAAAAAATCGTCGCACCGGTTTGCTTCGTGGCCAAAGCATCTTCCCGAGCGGGTCTTGCCGGCGTTCTCGCGAACGCCCGACCGGGCTTCCGGTGACTCCGGAAGCCCTCGCCGCCCGATTTCAACTTGTTTTACGTCGTCGGGCGCGCACCCTCCCCTGAAAAGGCGGAGCGATAGGTCATGATTCTCCCGAAATTGTGGGCCACCGCGTGCCACAGGGCCATCGTCAGCGCCTTGTCCCGGCCGCGCACCGTCAGCCGGTAAAAGTTCCGGTTCCGAACCCGGGCGTTCACCCATTCGGCCGTG
>NZ_JH636455.1:0-6531 GCF_000255705.1 Zavarzinella formosa DSM 19928 | reverse complement strand
CGATACGCCAGGTGGTTTTGGATCAGTTCCGCCAGCTCCCGGCAGGAGCCGACTCCCTCAATGGTGGCATACAGCCACAGCGCCAGCAACAGGCGGGGATCGAAGGCCGGGGCCCCCGCCCGGCCGGGCAGCGCCTTGATCCGTCCTGACAACTCCGACAGGTCGAGCCCCCCGACGAACTCCCAGACGGACCGGACTGAATGCTCGGGCGGAAGCATCTGGTCGAGCGACTCGATCCGCATCTCCGCTTGGTGACGGTTCGCATGTCGAAGACGACGGGCGGGTTGGGACATGGCCTCTCGCGAAATTAGCGGACGTTCACCTCAACTTAGCGCGGACCAACAACGGTTTCGCTCCCGGACGACGATTTTTTCACAAGCTCTCCGCATGCGGATGGGACTTCCTCAAAGGCCAGACGATGGAAACGGGTCAGAGTCCCACCCGCACGCGGAGCGTGCGGAGTACTCTGCTCCCCGCTCGTTCTTATTCTTCACAACACTTTGTGTGATCTTCATGCCTTTTTTGCCTCTGCATCATGTCAATAAAACGCAAGAGACCATCAAAAGACCAATCAAGTTTCGGCATGAAGGATTTCAATTCGGGCAAGGTTTCTTCAGGCAATTCCACGCCAAACATTCGTTCAACCTCGGCGGACCACTCGGCGAAATCAGCCCCTGCATTCGCTTGAAGCAAATCATCCGTCGGTCTCAACAACTCCGGGTCTTTGCCCCAAAACGTCGCGTGAAACTGGCGAAAACTGATGACCAGTTCGGATGATATCTCGCTGTCCAAATAATATCGGCGACAGAACTCATCTCCCGTCAGCCGTTCACGATGCCGAATCGCCCGGCGATGTCTCCAAGAAGAACCGATGCCGTCAAAATCCTGCCACCAAAACAGCACGATGATCGCAAGCAATAACGCGATTAAGAACAGCCATCGGAAATGTGTTTCGCCAAACATCCGCGATCTCAAAACTCGCCGTCATGCCAAGCGGCCTTAGCCACGAATGGCCGCCTCGATGGCCGCGACATCGATTTTTCTCATCGTCATCATCGCATCAAACGCGCGTTTGGCGACGGCTGGATCGGGATCGGTGATCGCTTTCGTCAGGGCGGTTGGCGTAATCTGCCAGGACAGCCCCCACTTGTCCTTGCACCAACCGCAATCGCTCTCCTCGCCGCCGTTGCCGACAATTGCGTTCCAATAGCGATCCGTTTCGGCCTGATCGGCGGTGGCGACTTGAAACGAGAACGCCCAGTTGTGCTTGACCGAGGGGCCGCCGTTAAGCCCGAGGCACGGAATGCCCATCACGGTAAACTCGACGGTCAACACGTCCCCTTTCTTCCCCGACGGAAAGTCTCCCGGCGCACGATGTGCCGTGCCGACGGACGAATCGGGAAAGGTCTCTGCGTAAAACCGCGCCGCTTCCTCGGCACCGCCATCGTACCAAAGGCAAATCGTGTTCTTTGCCGGCGTTGCCATGTCACTTCTCCATCAAGATGAGCCGCCCGAGGCCGGAGTCAACGACGCACTCGCAATCAAAGGGCCCCCGGCCTACTTTTCCGCATCAATACGGGGCAAAATTCATGCCATCCCGGCATTCCCCAAAAGCTGTCACTTCCCCAAGAAACCATCCCATCCGGCCGCCGTGATCGCCCGGTCGAAAATCTGTTGCAATCTCTCGATGTCACTCTCGGCCCGGATCGCTTCCTCAATCTCCGAATTGGACACGCCAAACCGCTGACGCCCCATCTGGACGATCATCGTCCGCAAACTCTCCCGCCGACCCTCCAACAAACCTTCTTGCTTGCCTTCCAACAGTCCTTCTTGCTTGCCTTCCAACAGTCCTTCTTGTTTACCCTTGAGCATCCCTTCCTCTTTGCCCTCACGTCGGCCCTCTTCTTTGCCCTTGAGCATTCCCTCTTCGTAAATCTCGTCGATCGCTCGCTTGCCCATGTTTTTCAACTCCCGGCGGGATTCGGCGTCCCGCACTGTTTGGGTGGTCAGATCCGTCCACCGTTGCCGTTCGTCCCGAGGGCGCTGCCACATCGCCCGCGTGAACACCATTCGCAGCATGTCGCTCAGCAACACACGCTGGTCCGCATGCCGGTCTTGAAGATGTTCGAGGGCCTGCCGCAGCACCGCTTCAAATTCGTCGGCCTCGTCATCCTCGGAGCGGACCACTGCAAGGAACTGATCGAAAGCCTCGCCGCTGGACAGCAACTCATCCGTGTCCTGGCTCGACAACTCCCAGAATAGCGGTTCCCAACGCGGGACGAAACCCGGAAACGGGTTGTCCGGGTGGAACAAATCCGACAGCGTCCGGGCGCTTCCCCACGGAATTGTGTTGGAATACAGCACAATCGGAAGCAGCGGACGCAAATGAAACGGCGTGTCCCCGGACCTTGCCTTCCAATCACGCCACTGGCGGTCCCAATACATGATGGAATACACCAGCGTCCGCAGGGGGATGAAGGCGTTGGTGGCCGATTGATGCTCGATCAGGATGCACACCCGGATCGACTCGGTCAATCCGGCCGACGTCCGGCACGGAAGTTCGACCAGCAGGTCGCATTCCCGACCACGCCAGTCATCGAAGGGGAATTCAGTGTCGAGAAACTTCGGCTGGTCGAAAACGAGACGGTCGGCGACATCCGGGATCGCCCGCCGCAGGAACGCCCGCAGGTTGGCGGTCGTCTTCAACGCCGAGCGGATCATCCGATCAGAGGCATTCGGGGGCCCGTCCTCTTTGCCCATGCTCGCTCCGGGAATTCAGTCAAACAACACAAAAGCGGCCAATTCCCCGTCGCCAAATCACGCTTTTTCCTCTTCCTTCACCCCCATCGACGCCGGGAGTTTCACCCAGATGCACAGCATGTTTCGGCCGTATTTGCGGATGTCCCAGTCCGTGCCGGGGAGTTTGGCCGGGTCCCAGTCGTCTTCGGTTTGGAGGCTGATGACGGATTCGTTCGGCATCTTTTCAATCAGCACGTTGACCAGTTTTAAGAACTGGTCGAACCGTTCCGTCAGGTCCGGGAATGGCGGGCTGACGAACACATTCACCGGTTCCGTCGGCGGAATCCAGCGGTCGGCCCAACGGTAGACGTCGGCCTTTACCACATAGCCTTGTTTCAGGATGCCGAATTCCTTGAGGCGGGTGTCGATGTTGTTCACCAACTTGCCGTCGGACTCCACCATCAACGCCTCGGAGGCCCCCCGGCTGACGGCCTCCATGCCGTGGACGCCGGACCCGGCGAAGAGGTCGAAGAAAGGGCGCTCCGGGATCGCGTTCCCGAGGATGCTAAACAAGGCCTCCCGCACCATCACCGGGGTGGGGCGAAACTGGTCGTGGACGGTGCAGGGAATCTTCCTTCCCCGCAGGGAACCGGCCACAATTCGGATTTCAACACGTTCTGGTTTCATCCTCTTATTGTCGTGCGACAGGGAAGGTAAAACAAGGGACCGCTTTCCGTGGCGCGGGATTTGCTTTTCGTAGAATGGCCGTCACCCATGTCATTGCGTGTTGCGAAGGAAATCCAGCCATGCGTGCCCTGTTGCTCTCTCTTGCGTGTGTCGTCTCGGGCACCGGCCTCGGCCGGGCCGACGACTGGAACAAGTCCGTTGATGCGGGCGTTGCCTATCTGAAATCAACCCAAAACGCCGACGGTTCTTGGGGGACGGCCCCGCGAAATCGCGGCGTCACCGCCATCGTCGTCACCGGGTTGTTGAAGACCGGGAAAGTCACCACGGACGACCCGATGGTCGCGAAGGCATTCACGTTCATCGAATCGCTTGTCAATGAAAAGGAAGGCCATCTGGCCGGGCAGGACGCGGCCGTCGGCCTGCAAAATTACGTGACCAGCGTGAACGTGCTGGCCCTGCAAGCGGCCAACAAGCCCGAGAAATACAAAGTAATCGTGGCCAACGCGGTCAAGTTTTTGAAGAAGCTCCAGTGGGACGAGGAAGAGGGCAAAAAGGCCGAGGACGATTTCTTCGGCGGGGCGGGCTACGACAGCAAGAGCCGGCCGGACCTCTCGAACTCGCAGTTCTTCCTCGACGCCCTGCACGAGGCAGGCGTCCCCTCGGACGACCCGGCTTTGAAAAAGGCCCTGGTGTTCGTGAGCCGGTGCCAAAACCTCAAGAGCGAATTCAACGACCGGCCTTGGGCGGGCAAGATCAACGACGGCAGCTTCATCTATTCGGCCGCCGCCGGTGGTCAAACAAAGACCAGCGATGATCCAAAAGCGCCCCTCACGGGTTACGGCAGCATGACCTACGCCGGCATCAAAAGCATGATTTATTGCGGCGTTTCCAAGGAAGACCCCCGCTATGTGAAGGCGTTCGAGTGGATCACCAAGAATTACACCGTGGAAACCAATCCGGGGATGCCGCCGGAACTTGGCGGCCGCGGGCTATATTACTACTACCACACGATGGCCAAAACCCTCGACGCGATGGGGGCGGCCGACGTGACCGATGCCGCCGGGAAAAAACATGACTGGAAGGCCGACCTGACGGCCGAGCTGGCCAAACGGCAAAAAGCCGACGGTTCGTGGATCAACCCCACGGACCGCTGGCTGGAAGGCGAAGGACCGCTCGTCACCGGGTATTCCCTGATGACGCTGGGATATTGCAAGCCGAAGAAGTGACCCGGCCCGACCACCTCTCCCGGTGTCGGGCCGCCTGCCGGACTGACACCAATGAAGTCTTTCTTCCAATCGTTTATCGTCGCCCTGTTCGGGTTGGTTTTCTTCGCCAGCCCGGTTGCCGCCCATCCCGTCCCCGAATCAGATTTCGACCGGCTGATCGTTGCCGAGGTCCACTCGGATCTCGTCGTCATTGATTACCAACTGGAGATCGACGAGTTCACCCTGCTGGCCTTGGTCGCCGACCCGGAGTACGGCGTCTACCTCAAAACGACCGGAAAACTCGGCCGACAGGACATCGCCAACGCCTTCCTGAAGCGGTTGCAATCAATCGTGCCGGCCAACCTGCGATTCCGCTGGAACGGCCGGCAGATTTCCCTTCAGCAACTCTCCGGCGAAGTGACCTTCGGGGATTCAGTCAAGTTTTCCGTCCGCAGCATGACTCGCGTGGTCGCGTTGCCTGTTCCCGTTTCTTACGAAGTCGAAGACCGGAATTTCCCCTCCAAACCCGGCCGGCTGGCGATCCAGTTCACCGCCCCTTCGCCGTTGATCTTCGACACGCGGAATGATCTCGCCGATTACCGCCGGGCCGGCATGGCGGGGGAGCCGACCAGCGGCAAGGCCGCCATTCACCTGCTGTCGACAGGGGCGAAGCCCAAGAGTCAGACAGGAGCAGCCAGTCCCCACGATCCTCCCGCGCCGCCGACGCTGATCGACCTGATTTTTCGGGCCTATCAGGAAGACAACATCGCCCCGCTGCTCGACTACGAAGCCGGCATCTGGTTTGTGCTGCTGGCCGCCTTCGCCCACGGGATGCTGCACTCTCTGTCTCCGGGCCACGGCAAAACAATGGTGGCCGCCTATCTGGTCGGCGAACGGGGAACCGCCCGGCACGCCGTTATTCTGGGGGTGATCGTCACCATCACGCACACGATCACGGCCTTCGTGATCGCCCTGCTCCTGCGGTTCGTCCTTCCGGAGGCGGCCCCCCGATTCGTGCAGGGGTTGCTCGGCTTCTTCGGAGGTCTGCTGATCGCCGGCATCGGCGTCTGGCTGTTCGTCGTCCGGTTGAGCGGGGGGCACGACCATGTTCATGTGGGAAGCAGCCATTCGCACGGCCCGACGCCGGAGGAATTCGCCAGCGTCAGTTCGTGGCGGCTGCTCCTGCTCGGCATCTCCGGGGGAATGATCCCGTGTTGGGGGGCGATTCTCTGGGTGCTGTATTGCCTGACCGCCAACCGCCCCGGCTTCGCCTTGTGGACGCTAATCGCCTTCAGCCTCGGCCTGGCCACGGTGCTGACCGCCCTCGGCCTCCTCGTCGCCTGGGGAAACCGCCGAATGACCAACCGCCCCGCCCTCCGCTTCATCGCCCGCTGGCTCCCGGTCGTCGGCGCCGCCTTCGTGGCCGTGATCGGCATCTGGATCTGCCGGGGAAGCATGACGCTGGTGATGCCAAGATAAACCGGAACGACAATGGGACACGGCATTGCCCGTTTTGATGTTGCGCTTTTTGGGTTTTCAAAGGTTGGTTTTGGTATTGGCGAGCCGAGCAGTGTGAGCGGCCGGGTGGCTTCCGGCGGGCGAACCGCTTCCCTTTTTCCCGGCCAGACCATGACCCGTGGTGAACGCTTCTGGCGGGCAAAAGTCGTTACCCGACGTCTGACGGCGTTCGGCTCGCCAAGAATGAACGGCAAGCAGGTTCGTTCTTGTGAGCGCGCATGACTTCATGGCCCACCAAATCAGTCATCATTCAAACGTCTCGACTTCGCCGCTGGCGTAACCCGTCAGTTTGTCGGCCAGTGTCGTGGTGCGCACGGCCCAGAACCAGTCATTGCCGGGGCCGCCGAAGATCTGGTTGGGGACCGTGTCGCGGAAGATCGTT
>NZ_JH636454.1:97014-105109 GCF_000255705.1 Zavarzinella formosa DSM 19928 | reverse complement strand
CGCCAAAAGGACCAGATTGAGCAAAGCGGTCTGAAAAAGCGGCCGGGCGGCGGACTCGCATCGCCCCCGGCCTGACAGGAGACGCCGGTTTTTGGGACCAGCAACGGACTTTGGTTCCGCGACCCTGCATGGATATTGATAGCCCGATGTGTCTATCGGAAGGTTTGAAAAACAAATATTCGCACAATTATTATTAAATTTTGAGCGAGGTAATCTGTTTGCACGGTGGCTGAATGCCGGTTACAGTCTTGCCTGACCGGTGGAGTTTTGCGTTTTGGAACCGAGTGGGCGACGGTAACAGGACATCCCCGTCAGTCTTTTCATTTCTCCGCCTGCCTCCTCACTTTCCGCTTGAGCCTTTGTGCAACTTGCACTAACGTCGGCCGCACTTTCGGGCAATGAAGCCCGGTGAGCGACAGGATTCGGTATGGCAAAAGCAGTAATCTTTGACATCGACGGCACTCTCTCAGACGTAACTCATCGGCTACATCACATCACGGGCAATCACAAGAACTACGACGCCTTCTTCGCCGAGGTCGGCAACGATCCGGTCATCGAACCCGTCTGCGAACTGGCCCGCGTCCTTGCACGGCAGGGATACAAACTGATCCTCGTCTCCGGGCGTTCGGACGTCGTGCGCGGGGAGACCGTGGAATGGCTTGGCAAGCATGATGTGCCGCACGACGAACTTCATATGCGAAAGGACGGCGATTACCGTCAGGACTTCATCATCAAGTCGGAAATCCTCGACGCTCTTCTGGCCGAGGGGAATGAAATCGCATTCGTTGTGGATGACCGCCCGAGCGTCGTGGCCATGTGGCGGGAGCGAGGACTGACCTGCCTGCAATGCCGCGACTGGGAAGAATCCCCGCCCCATGAGAAAGGCTTGTTGACCATCATGGTCGGGCCATCTGGCGCCGGAAAATCAACCTGGCTCGCGGGCGACGGCGCAAAGGGCAAAGACATACATCCTTCCCATGTCGTGAGCAGCGACCAAATTCGAGCCGACCTGTGCGGTGACTTCCGGGACCAGACAAGGAACGACGAAGTGTTCGCCGCCCTGCATGCCGTCGTGAAGGCACGGGTGTCGAACGGCCTCCCCACCGTCGTGGACGCAACGAACCTGAGACGCAAAGATCGTCTTGCAGTGGCCGCGCTGAATGGCGGCGGGCCGGTTCGGTATGTCGTGATCGACCGGCCGATGCCGGACAAGGCGCGGGATGCCGGGTGGCGAGCGAGTCTGCCCTTCGACTTGCTGGCGAAACATCAGCAGACGTTCAACAGCCAGATCAAAGACATCCTTAAAGGCGACGGCCTGCCAAATGTGAGCGTCGTTGACTTGCGGGGGGCGTTATGAGGCATCCCGCGCGGACGATGCCGTTTGACCAACTTTGGGACGGTCTGCAAAAGGCGGTCGCCGACAAACGCGTGAAGGAGAATGTCGGGCAGGACGGACTGCGACTGTACTGTTACTCGGAATCCACGGTCTACGAACGGGCGTGGGACGACGTGACCATGCTCGCGCGCGGCGTCATCCTCGACCCTGTCGCCAAGCGGGTCGTGGCCACGCCGTTCCCCAAATTCTTCAACGTGGGCGAGCGACTGGATTCCGTTCCTGATCTACACTTTGAGACGTTCGAGAAACTCGATGGCAGCCTCATCATATTGTTCCACCACAACGGAGAGTGGCGGTGCGCGACCAAGGGCAGCCTTGGTTCGGATCAAGCCAAATGGGCGATGAAGTGGATCGTGGGGCATGATCTTTCGGTTCTGGACAGGGACACCACTTATCTCGCCGAGGCGATCTACCCGGAAAACCGCATCGTCGTCCATTATGCGGACAGCGGGTTGTTCCTGCTCGCCGCATACCATGGCGACGGGTCGGAGATGAATTACGCCGACCTGCGGGAGACAGGGGAACGTCTCGGCTGGGCGGTGGCCAAAAGGCATGGCTACGAATCAATTTCAGAACTGCTTGCCTTGGCAAAGACGCTCCCCCCTTCCAAGGAGGGCTTCGTGCTGCGGTTCGCCAACGGTCTTCGGCTAAAGGTCAAGGGCGACGAATATTGCCGCATTCACCGGCTCGTGTCCGGCCTGAGCCCGCTGGCCATGTGGGAGGCCATGCAGGCGGGCGACGATTTGAATGTCCTTCGCCGTCAGTTGCCCGAAGAGTTCTGGAGTGACTTCGATCTCATAACCGCCATCCTGCGACAGCAAGCGGATGATCTGATTGAGGCCGTCTCCATCGAGGCAGTGGCGGTTTCCCATCTGTCCGACAAGGAGGTTGGTCTTCGATTGGCTGAGTTTCCCGACGACGTGAGAAGGTTCATTTTTCCCTTCCGCAAGACCGGCGGTGATTTGCTGTCAGGCCGCACGAAGGATCTGGTGTACCGCAGCATTCGGCCTGATGGAAACCGTTTGGCGGGTTACGTTCCGTCGAGCGCAATGAGCCGTGTATTCGAGTCAGCCATATGACCCCCGCCGAGCTTCGCCGCATCTGCGACTCCCTGAACGACGAACGCGAAACTGGCGGGCAATCAGAACTGGCGAGACAGTTGGGCTGGGATAGCTCCACCATCCGCCGGAAGCTGGCGGGCAAATCAATAATCACCCGTTCGGACGCCTTGGCGATCCGGGCGGTAACGAAGGAGGATAGAAACGTGAAATGAAGCATTATGCGGGAGACAGGACGCCGGACGGCTGCGAAGTGATGGTGCTGGACATGAACCACGAAGGCGGCGGGTACATCCTTGATCCCCGTAACGACCTCCGCAACCACAGTCCCGACGGATTCAACTGGGGTTACAGCGGATCTGGAGCATCGCAACTCTCGCTGGCCATTCTTGCTGACGTTCTCGAAGATGACTCCCTCGCCAACAAACTGCACATCGACTTCAAGAACAAGGTCATCGCCCGTCTTGATGCCGACCGCTGGACAATTTCCGAAGAAGACGTGCGGTTGGCCGTTGCGGATCTGGCAGCGGCGAGGAAGCGGTGAGCATGCTTGAGGCAACCGCAGGCAAATCGCTGACGGTCTTCGCCCTTGGCTTTGCCATTGCCGCCCATCGCGGACAAACGCGAAAATACACGGGCGAGGCGTATGTCGTCCATTGTTCCAATGTGGGGAGGATCGTCGCAGAACACACGAACGATCAGGAAATGATCGCGGCGGCACTGTTGCATGACGTTCTCGAAGACACCAACCTGACCGGGGAGGAACTGCGCGGCATCTTTGGGGATCGCGTCACGGACCTTGTGCTGGAAGTGACGGATGTCTCCCACCCGAGGGACGGCAACCGGGAAAAGAGGAAGGCACTCGACCGCGAGCATCTGGCCCGGTCGTCGCCCGAGGGGGCAACGATCAAGCTGGCCGACACGATCGACAACACGGAAAGCATCGCCATCCACGATCCGAACTTCGCCCGCGTGTACCTGGGAGAGATGGACAAGGTGTTGCCGTTGCTGCGGCACGGGGACGCGCGGTTGTGGGATCGGGCAGAGCGAACGCTTCAGATGGCTCAGGAAAAACTGATTCATCACGAGCTGGCTGGTTCGCGGGCGGTCAGCCAATGACCGGGCGTTACTTCTTCGAGGGCAAGAACGCTCACCACGCCATGTGCATGGGGATCGACCACGGGATGACCTTTGAAATCGTCGTTGACGGCGAAGTTCGGATTGTCAAGCCGGAGCATTGGATGCTCCAGCGGATGGACCTTTGCGCGCGGTTTAGGTTTTACGTTCACACCGACAGCTTGGGCCTGATTGAGCCACGGGTGGGGGATGTGTGTGTGGCTTGGTATCGGGTAGATGAGAAGCATCTCACCACGTTTCTTCATTGGGAAAGCAGAACGCAAAGAAAGCGTTTCATCAAGATCATCCAGCGCAACGGCATCGCCTTCATGTGGCCCGAGGTTGAGCAATGACCCCACAACGCATCCAACGGAAGCGAACCAAAGGCTGGAAGATGCCGCAGAATACTGTCTGCGTCACGCGGGGTACTCGATGGGGGAACCCTTTCAAAGTGGAGGTGTTCGGCCGCGAACTGGCGATCCGTCTCTTTCGCAACACCTTGCGCGGCATCTGGAACCCGTCGATCCTGAAGCACCTCGATGACGCTCTTTGCGGCGAAGCATACCGGCTGTACCATGGGTTCATGGAAAGAATCGGGAACCATCCCCTGGAGCATGTCGCTGAGCTACGGGGGAAGAACCTCGCCTGCTGGTGTCCGTTGGAAGATGGTGACGGAAATCGCGTGCCGTGCCACGCGGATGTTTTGCTGGAACTGGCCAACGCCGGGGAAGACGAATGACCCCACTCCTCTACGTCTTCGCCGCCTGTATAGCCGTCGATGGTGACACGATCAAATGCGACGGGGGACGGGGCCGCTTGGCGAGGATTGATTCCGTTGAACGCGGGGAACCTGGCTTCCAGGAGGCCAAGGATCACATGGCCCTGCTCATCCGGGGCAAGGAGGTGCGGTGCCTTGTGAAACGTCGTGAGAAGTACGGTCGGCTTTTGGGTGAATGCTCTATGTCCGGCGTGCCTTCATTGAGCGATGAAATCGCTCGCCTCGGGGCTGGCTGAACGGTATCGGGAAAATAGAAGAGCAGCCGCCATGACGTGTTTGAGTGAGCGGCAGAACGCGGTCAAATTACCTGAGGTTATCCAAAGAGCCGGTTTGTGAAGGCAATTCTTCCGCGTCTCGCATGAGAATGTCTTGGGCGATCCTAATTGCTGCGTCAGTCGCATTGGGGTTCCCCACCGCAAAGCAAAGCAAAAACAAAGGCGAGCCTCTGGTGTTGCGCAGGGTGTATGGGTTCCGGGCAACGCCGGCAAAAATCGTCGCCAGGCGCCGGTTGAAGTATTCCCCAATGAGATCCATGTCGGCCACTTTTTCTCGCTCGTCCGGAGCCGGGTCGAACAGCCCGCCACTGATCTTGGGAAAGAACACGTCATACCATTCCGGTTCCCCGAACATGATGTCCAAGCGGCGCCGCCACCCCGCGGGAATGTTCCCGTCCCGCTTGAGGAGGCGGTTCACGGCGCTGACCGGGAAGAGAATCCAAGTGTCGATTGCCTTTGTGTCGGCAACCGCCTTGAGGGTGTCCCATGTGACCTGCAATCCAAAGGGGTCCAAAAACAAGACCGCCCGCCGCGATTGCCAGGAGCCGCCGCAAAGCTGCTGAAGATAGGTGTTCGCGTCCTCGGTTTCGATGGAGATGCGATCACGCTTCGATGGAAACTCGCTCTTGAGTTTTTCCAATTCGACGGCCTTCTGGGGAGACTTTTCAATGAAGATATATTTGTGGAACGGCGGCCAGATGTCGAGCGCGATGCGAGCTGATCCGTCAAGAAAGGCAGCCACATCCGGTACGTCCTCGGCCGGATAGAGACTCGCTCCTTCGTCGGCTTCAGGCGCTTTGAGTTCGTGGTAGCCGGTGCCCGCGAAGCCGTCGATGTAGTCGAACTGAAAGGGGCGGTCTCTGAGAATTTGAGTGTACGCCCCGAGGTATTTCCGCACCCGGACAAGCTTGTCCTGGGTCCAGCTTTTGTCCCCGAACTGCTGCAATGACGAGATCAAGGCGAGTCTCCCTGAACGCGGAAATCAGATCAGATTCAATTCAAATCGTTGAAGTTGATCGAGTCGAACACGAGTCTCGGAAATACTATGCGGACTGGCGGGAGGAATGGCGTCGTGCGTGCGGCCATCCAAGATGCGTCCCGTCAAACTCTTTCTCACGCCGCCCCATTGTTTGAAGAAAAAGTCAACTCCGGCGGCTTCGCACTGATCGCGAAGGCTGCGAACCCAATCCTCACGCATCGGTCTCGCGCCATTCCCGCTTTCCCCGCCGACAATGACCCATGAAATTCCGGTCAGGTCAATCTCGCCAAGGTCTTCAAGCAACGGTTCGACCGACAAGAAGCGAACGGTGGCGGGTGTGTCACGAAGGTGATCTATCCGGGGCAGGCCGTGCTTCCGATTTTCCACGCTCACCCCCCACCAAACATGTGGTTCGGCGGCTAGGTCGCTGAGTTGCGAGTTCAAAAGGTCTCGCAGCCGCTCTGATCGCTTCGTCAGGACTTGGTAGGTGTGCCAGTTAGCGACCTGCATGATTTTCGCGACTTTGCCGATGTATTCATCAGGAACATCCTTGTGGAACAGGTCGCTCATAGAGTTGACAAAAACCATCTTGGATTTTGTCCAGCGAAGCGGTTCGCCGAGTTTTTCGGGAACAAGCCGAAGATCAAAGCCTTGTCCGTACGGATGGTTCGGGACGCCCCGGAATCGCTCGGCAAAGGTGGAGGCATAGCAGAACTTGCAGCCTGGGCTGATTTTATCGCAACCTCTGACGGGGTTCCATGTCGCATCCGTCCATTCGATCTTGGACTTGTCGCTCATGGCCGTCCTCCTGCTTGTGAACTTTTGTTCAACTTAGCGGGTTTTTCCTTCCGTGCCAATTACTTTCTTCACCGTCGGCTGTCGCAGCTCACATCGCGTTGGGGTATGCAGTCGAATGACGCCTCAACGCGATGTGAGCGGAGACAGACGGCGGTTCTTTACCCTTCACCAGAGGCGAGAGCAGACACGGAGCGTTGGGGGTTATCTTCCTAACTCCATCACCCCCATCAGCACCACGCACCCCAGCGTCACGGCCAGCACAGTGGCGAATCCCCCATCCGAAGGCATGGCTTTGCCATTGAACTGATTCAATCCCTTCAGCACCCTCATCTTCTCGCTTTGGACCAGGCGGCGGTTGTAGTTGTTCAGGCGGGGTCCGATGGTCATTGCGTGGCCCATTCCGAGAGGGCTTTGTGACGGGCCGCGCACGCCCGGTACATGGCGGCGTCATCCACGCAGACTTGCAAAAGCTCTCCCAGGTCAGCGATGGCCACCGTCGTCAATTCGGGGCATTCAGCGGTCAGGTTGGCCGGCGGCTTTGCCCGTGCGGGCGGAATTGAAGAGTGACAGGCCTGAAGCAGGCAAAGGGCAGCGATAGGAAGCATTGCGGGTTTCACGGGTCATCCTCCCTTGGAGATCGCGGTTTTCCTTGCTCTGGCGGGCAAGCTCCAGCTCCAGAGCGGACGAGTAATCGTTGGCCTTGGCGATGTCGGCGGCCTGGCGTTCCAGTGCCGCCTGCACGGCTTTCTTCTCGGAGGCATCCCATCTCCACCCCTGCACGGTCCAGCCCGTTCCGAACGCGGCGACGGCCACGGCGAGGAGGAGGTAATTAGTGGGGATCGCAGGAATCATTTTTGCCGACCCATTGCTTGGCGAGTTCGTAGAGTTTGGTCTTCAGCCACTTCACGCCGGGCAGGTCGAAAACCAGCACGACGAGGAGTGAGAGGCCGATGGTAGCCCAGTCGATTTGTTCGCGCAACACCATGTATCCCACAAGCGCGTAACCGGCGAGATGACGGATATTGCGGCCGTATTTCACGAAAGGAACAGCCGACGCTCGGCCTCCCTGCGTTTCGTCAGCCCCTCAAGCTCTTTCCCCCCGGCCTTGTTCCACATGAGCAGACGGTCGGCGAACTCGGCGTACTGGCCGCGATTGAGGCAGTTGAGCGTTTTGGTGCCGACGAGTTTTTGGGCGCCAACATTAAACACAAACGAGGTCATTGCGGAGAACTGATTTTCATTCAATGCCACACGGACAATACGGCTGACGCCTTGCTCGGCAATGGCCACGTCCCGTTCCAGGAACATCTCGGCGGTGGCCTCGCTGATCGGGCCCATGTCCATGCGGACGCCGGTGGTGTGGCCATGTCCGATTGTGGGAATTCCCGCCGCGTCAAGGTACGGCTTCAGGCTCAGCCCCTCGGCGTCCCTGATGATCTCTAGTCCCACCTCGTTGCATCTCATTGGCCGCCCCTCATGATGTTGAAGATCATCTGCGGCATCTGGTCGAGCTTGGCATCCACGGCCTCGATCTTGGAGTGAACGCGGTCGAGGGTGTGCTGCATCTTGCTTTCCAGGGTGCGGGTGTCGTCCTTGGTGGTGTAATTCTCGGAGACGTGGGCGCGGAGCCGGGCGATGTCCACCTGGTTCTCCTTGCCGATGTCGATGGCCTTGGACGAACGGCCGTTGATGTAG
>NZ_JH636454.1:95906-97004 GCF_000255705.1 Zavarzinella formosa DSM 19928 | reverse complement strand
CTCTGTTGCCTCCATAAGCCCCTCGCTTTGTTTCATGACATTAACACCAAAACCATTCTTCGATCAACCACTACGCCAGCGTCACCGACTTCCAGCCGCCGTCGTTGACATAGATCCGATGGCCGGTCCGGTCGTAATAGAGCGGCACCTTTCCAGTCTGGGCCGTCGGGGTTCCCGTGGGCGCCCCGTCCCCGGCCGGGATATAGAGAAATCCATCCGTGGCGGTGGTCGCGAGCGCGGCCGCCGAGCCGACGATGGTCGATCCCCCGGAGTCGATGCGAAACCGGTCCGTGGCGTTTGATTCGTCGCGGATGATGAACGACTTGTCGGCGTTGCGGACCGACCAGTTGGCCTTGTCGCCGCCGGTGTCCTCCAGAAAAATCTTCGGGTCATTGTCGGCGAGATGCAATTTTCCCGTGGGGGTAACGCCGTTGATGCCGACGATAAATGTGCCCGTTGACGTCAGGGCGACCCGCTGGGTGCGGACATTGGCCGCGACGGAGGAGATGCTCCATTCGTCCTTCGCGTGGTCATGGCAATAGTCAAATCCGGTCCCGAGGGAGGGACCCTTGCGGAAGGCCATCGCGCCGTTGGCGGATTTGTCGCTGGTGGGGACGGAGACGTTGGCCCAGCCGGTGGTGTCGTGAAAGTTCGCGTAGCCGGGGGCGGTTTTCTTTTGCAACGGCAGGGTGGCGGTGGCATAGGGATAGGCGATGCCGGCGTCCTCAAACACGGAGCGTCCGGCGAAGACGGCGTTGCCCGTGCTGGAGATCCAGAAGCGTTGAAACGGCGTCTCCTTGCCGACCGGGGTGACGCCGACATAGAACGCCCCGCCGCGACAAGAGGCCGTGGGCGTCTCCACGATGGGAAAGCCCAGCTCCTGGGCCCGCCCGGAGTAGACATAACCATCCGTGGTCCCGTGCGAGGAGACAAGGCTGCCGGAGGTGTCCAGCGCCCATCCGTAGATGAAGGCTCCGGGGTACGCGCCGGTGCGATTCGTCGGGCTGGCGGCGTTCCCGTCCACGATGAGCAGCGCCAGTTCCGGGGTGTCGCCGGGATCTCCCAGCAACAGGGACTTGGCCAGCACCTTGGTCTGGC
>NZ_JH636454.1:95560-95886 GCF_000255705.1 Zavarzinella formosa DSM 19928 | reverse complement strand
GCGTCCCCGCCGAGGCACACCCCGTAGGGCAGCGCCCCGCCGTGGGCGGTTTCATCCGTGACGGTGATGGGGGAAACGGGGGTCATCTGGCCTCCAGTTCGGGCACGCGGGCCGTCAGTTGTTGAATCGCCCTCACCGCCAGAACGATCATCTGGCCATAATGCAAGGCGTCGGGTTCCCCGTCGTCGTCGTACATGACGAACTCCGGCAGCCCGGCGGCGTGGACCTCCTCGGCGACGAACCCGGCGAACAGCCGTTTGCCGTCGTTCTTCTGTTTGCTCTTGTAAGTGACGGGCCGGAGGGCCAGCAGTTCGGCGAGCCCTTTG
>NZ_JH636454.1:94270-95532 GCF_000255705.1 Zavarzinella formosa DSM 19928 | reverse complement strand
GAGCGGTACATGATGCCGGAGGAGTCGATGACCATGTTGGCGGCCGACGCGCTGGTCTTGTTGTAGACGGACAGGGAGACGAGCGACCCGGTCCCCTTGCCCTCCAGTTTGAGGGCCTGGTTGGAATCGGCTCCTTCGGCGACGATGGAGGGGTTGTTGCCGGTCGCGGCGCCGGTGCATTGCAGGTAGTTCACGGCCGAGGCGGCATGAGTGATGCGCATTTGGCGCTGGCCGCTGGCGTTGGTGTAGAACTCGTGCGTTCCCGCCCCGTTGGTGGTGTAACGGAGACTCACGTTGGTTTCGCCAAGCGCGGACAAGATCGGCTCGTTGCCGGTGGTGCCCCCGGTCACTTGGGCGTAGTTGACGGCGGTGGCGGAGGAGTTGGTGAAGCGCATGACGTCGCAGCCGTTGGCGGCCGCGGCCCAGGTGTTGGCGGCCGGGCGGTAAGCCCCGGTGTCGTCATCCCCCTCGAAGGCCCAGGGCAGCGGCCCCGCCGCCGCGGTGTTTCCGATCCCGAGACGGAAGGCGTTGGTGGTGAAGGGCCACAGATAGGTTTCGGAGGGGACGACGGCCCAGGTCCCGGCGGTGGTCTGGGTGTCAATGGTGCGGCCGATGATCTGAAAGGGGACGTTGCTCCGGGCGTTGGCGGCGTACATGGCCGTGGCGCTGTCGGCCGCCCCGGCCCCGCCCTCGGAGGAGGTCGAGACGATGCCGTTGTCACCGAAATATTTCGAGGAGGCGGCGAGTTCGAGAGTCCCGGAGTTGTCGATCAGATACCAATAGATGTTGGAGGCGGCGCCGCTGGCATGCCCCAATGTCGAGCCGGAACTGATGGTCAACGACAGAGCCCCGGTGATGTTGCGGACGTTGAAACTTCCGTTGGAGAGGGTGGAGCTTCGCATCGGCACGGCGATGACATTGGTCGCGTCGGCGTCGGTCGAACCGTTGCGTTGTTTGACGGCGCAGGTCAGGGCGCCGGTGGCGACGGAGAAGGCGAGGCCGAGGTTTTGAATCTTCCCGGAAGAGCCGAGCGGGTCGCCGATCTCCCGCAGCGAGGCGTACAACGCGGTCAGTTCGATCTTGGCGCCCGCCTGGGTGACGGCGGCTCCGGTGAGATTGGTGATGGCGGGAAAACTGGTGGGCATGGTGACTCCTTCTAATAACCTTTGATGCGGGCGTCGAGTATCCCCGCGACGGGCGTCCCGGCGGCGTCCAGGCACTGGACGAGCGGTCCGAGGTCGGCGTCCTTGTCCGCATAACGC
>NZ_JH636454.1:93997-94234 GCF_000255705.1 Zavarzinella formosa DSM 19928 | reverse complement strand
GGTGAGCTGGACGTTGGTGATGACGGAATAAGTTTTGGTGATGGGCAGCCGGGTCCCGAGGGCCGAGACCGCCACGTCGTCGAGCGTCTCCTCCACGTCGGGGGCGTCGAGGGTGATGACGAACTGGCTGACATATCCCTGCGTCGGTGACTGTCCCGTGGTGAGCAGGAAGTCATAGATGGTGTTTTTGGCCTCGATCCGTCCCGGCCAGGCCTGCCAGTCGGGGGTGTCCCACAT
>NZ_JH636454.1:93560-93808 GCF_000255705.1 Zavarzinella formosa DSM 19928 | reverse complement strand
GTCATCGCGTCGTAGACAATGTTCCACATCAGCGACGAGGAATCGGATGCCCACATGTTGGCGGCGGGGTTGATGTTCCACATCAGCGTGCCGGTGTTGGCGGCGAGGTTGTTCGAGCCGTCAATCGTCCCGCCGGCGAGGATTCCCGGCCACAGGGCGGCCTTGCGGTCATATTGCACGAGGACGTTGGCCACGTCGGGGTCGCCGAGGTCGGTGACGATGCAAGCGGGATTGAGTGATTCATTGCC
>NZ_JH636454.1:93331-93550 GCF_000255705.1 Zavarzinella formosa DSM 19928 | reverse complement strand
GTGTCGCGGGCCTTGATCATGAAGGTGACCGGGCCGGAGGGGCGGGTGAGCATCGTGAACGGCGAGGCGGTGACCAGTCCGGCGTGCAGCCGGCCGGCGTCGCCCCAGCTTCGGGACGTGCCCGGTTGGAAGCGGATCAGGTAGCCCGCGAGGTCCTTGTCGGTCACTTCGGTCCAAGAAAGCCGGTCCCCCTCGATCAAAAACGACGTGATGTCGGCC
>NZ_JH636454.1:88779-92807 GCF_000255705.1 Zavarzinella formosa DSM 19928 | reverse complement strand
GGCGAGCATGTTCACGTCAATGGAGCCGGAGACGGTCTGATAGGCGGCGGGCAGGATGCGGTGTTTGCCCTTCACATACGGCTTGTAACCGGCGCAGGCCGAGAGCAATTCGGTCATGTTGTCACTGAGGACATTGGCGGTGTCGAGGACGCCGTTGGAACTGTAGCGGGTCGTCACGGTCCCGTCTTTTAGAGTGACCGTTTCGTCGCAGATGTTGGCGCCGGAGATGAAATAAACGTCGTCGATCTTGGACTCGTCGCAGTCATAGCCCATGTCCGAGGTCAGGTAATCCCGCACACAGAGGGCGGCGTTGTCACTCCAGACGGTGAGGGTGGTCCGGGGATCGTAAATCTTCTTGCCCCGCACCACGGCGGCGACGTTGGGGGCGTCGAAGGGGAAGGCGTCGGGGTTCCATTCCAGGCGGCAGTAAATGTAGGCGAGCCCCTGAAGGCGGTGGTCGCTGGTCCAGTTCGGCAGTTCGTTCACCAAAAACGGATCGGCCAGTTGATCGGTGGTCCCGACATGGGTCTTGATGCGGACGTAACTGCGCAGGGTCGTGGTGGTGACGGTCGTGCTTTTGACGGAGATGCCGGCCGAGGAGGGGCTGGTGTCGGGTCCGTCGCTTGGATAAGTAAACGTGGTCGAAGAGGTGACGGTGATCGTCTGCGTGCCGTTGAGGGCGGCGATGTTCACCTCGTTGATCTCGACACGGTCGCCGGTGGCGAATCCGTGGGCCGAGGAGGTGGTGACCGTGACCGTGCCGTTGACCCGCCGAATCAGACGGTTCGTCGTCGTGACGCTCGTGCTGGCCGAGGTGGTGTCGGAGCGTCCGTAGGGGGCGTTGGTGGCGAAGCCGTTGGAATCGAGCGTCAGGGCCACGTCGTTCAAATAAATCGTCTCGAAGGCGTCCACCTCATGACCGGCGACGGGGATGACCATATGCAGGAAGGTGTTCTTGCCGGTGATGACGTTGCCCGAGGAATCGGGTCCGGTGTCGCCGGTCTCCGCGTAGAAGGGGCCGGAGACCTTCGCCCGTCCGTAGACGATCTTGTGCGACTCCACGGAGGAGCGGAGCATCAGGTCACGTCCGGCGTCGGCGAGGGAGGAGGCCTTGGGTTTCTTGGAGACCGCCCGGCCGCCGATCTGGTTGATGGCCGTGGAGACGACGAACCCGGCGATGGAGCCGAGGATGCCGCCGATGGCGGTGCTGGCGGCGGCGCCCGCGACGGCGGCGATGAGGGGGATGGCCGGAGGCATCAGACCCCCCAGGCTTTGGAGCAGGCCAGTGTGTCGACCAAGGTATGACCCTTGAAGGTCAGGAAATGGCTTTTGACCCCGTTGCCGATGCCGAGACAGCCGTCCACGGGATGCAGGACGAGGTCGCCGCGTCTCGCCAGCGTCACGGGAATGACGGGAAGGGCCGCGTCGGCGATGTCAGCGACGGATTGAAAGCCCCGTTTGCGCATCAGCGTCGCGGCTCCCCGTTCGGTTTTGTATTTGCCAATCCAGTCGGAGAGAAAGTCCTCGCCGGTGCAACTTCGCACCCAAGTCGCGGCCCATAGGGCGCAATCGGTCCGGCCCCATTCAAACGTCAAATCCTTCGACGTGTTCAAATACGAGGCCAGCCGCCCCTCCCACCCTTCGATCCTCACCCCCGCCCCCAGTTGAGCTGCTTCTCGGCCATCTGCTCCATGTATTCGAGTCCCTTGTCGCCGGGGTATCTCAATTGCTGGTCGGCGTTGTTGAAGCGACGGACGTTGGGCGTGTCCCAGCGGGCCTCTTCGTTCTCCACCCGCAGGGTGATGGTGGCGTTCTGGTCGCGGGTGATCGTGGAGTTGTCAATCAGCCCGCCGTAGAGGTATTCGGGTGTGTCCACGAGCTGAAAGGTAACGAGATTGAGAAAGCCGATGTAAACCGTGGCTTCCCGCCCCTGGTAATATTCCCCCAGCAGAATGGAGATCAGCGCCTCGTCGATGCCCGACAGGGTGAGATCCACGGGGTTGCGTCCGAGTTCGGTGTCTTCGCGGACCAGGCCGATCTCCCCGAACTGCCCCATGCCCAGATAGGTGTCGCCGCCCCAGGTGATGTCCCCCGTGCGCGAATGGACCAGAATGTCGCCGGAGTCGAGTTCCAACTTGACGAAGATGACCGGGCAGATGCAATCGGCCTCCATCGCCGCGAGATTGTTCACGGAAACGCCGCGGCTCACGCAAACACCTCCACGGCCGAGAAGGTGATCTCATTGTAAATGCCATTGGCGTCGGTTTCCCACATCGCCTGGCTGTCGTCGGTGAGAACCATCAGGCAGGTTGGGTTGATGACGGTCACGGGGGCGTTGTCGGCCGGTGAGGAGCGCAAGGCGGGCTTGAAGGAGACGGTCACCTCGCCCGAACCGTTGGTGCTGGCGTCGGCGGTCACCATCTTGAGTTCGCCGTTGACGGAAAAATAATCCCCGGTCTTGATCCAGCCGGTGACGTTGGCGGAACAGCCGTCGATCACGAGCGTGCTGCCGTTCTGATTGGTTCCCTTGACCAGCGGCGACCCGGTCAACACGCCCCGCCCGGTCCTGCCGTCGGGATCGTAGCCGTAAAAGGTGTTGGCCTGCCCCTCCAGCAGCAGAAAGAAGGCCTGCCAGTCGGCGGCGGCCGCCCGGTTCATTTTGGGCAGGGTGACGGTGAGCATCCAGCACGCCGGGCCGAAGATCGCCCGCTGGGCCGACCCCTTAGATTGCGGCGGCCGGAACACGGCGGTGTCGGTCTCCAGGCCGAAGCGGGAGGAGCGGAAGCCGTTGGAGGGCATGGAGATGGTCATGATCGGCGGTTCACGCTGCGGGACTCTCCGCCGCCCCGTTCAATGGCCTCAAAAACGGCCTGTTTGGATTGGGACACCATGACCGGCATGAGAGTGGCGAGTTCCTGCCGGGTCACGCCGGACTGAAAGACGTTGGTGATGTTCACGGTGGGGGACGAGCCGCCGAGGGCGTTGTTGGGGATGATCGTTCCGGCGGTCTTGGGGACGAAGATTTCGGGGCCGCGCTCGCCGACGATGGACGGGACGCCCACGGGCGGCGAGCCGCCGTCCGCGAAGCCGAGCATGGAGCCGATGCTTGAGAAGATGCCGCCCCCGGATGAGCTGAATGTCTTGTCAAACAGTTCGCTGACACTGCTTGATAAAGGGTCGATGATATTCTTGCGGGCGATGTTTTTGGCGATCCCCTCCAATACGGAGGAAGCCCCGGCGCCGAAGTTCTTGAAATCGAACATGGCCGATTCCAAGGCGTCGCCGAAACTGTCCTTGATGAGCTTGGCGCTGATGACCCCCTGTTCCCCGACATTCTTCATCGATTCCTTCAGGTCATAATTGGAGACGGCCAGGTCGCGCACCTGGGCGATCTGCTCTTCCGTGAGGAGCGTCCCCTCCTTCATCGCGGCGTTCTGGGCCTCGTTGACGGCCTGCTGGCCCGCCCGGTCGCGTTCATTCATGCCGAGCAGGTCATGCTCGGTGCGGAGTTTGTCAAGGTAGTCGTCAAGGGAGTTGCTGATCGTGTCGTAATCCTGGGCCTCTTTCGGCTTGGAGCCTCCGCTTGAGGGAGGTGTCAGATCGCTGTTGTTTCCGTGCGGGTCGCCGGTCTTCTTTTTGGCCGCGTCAACCTTGTCCTGATAAGCCTGCACGTCTAGTTGCCCCTGAAGCGCGGCGATCTGGTCGCGCAGGAGCGCCTGCGGGGTCTTGGGGGCCGGAACTCCGGGAGGGAGGTTGTCAAAAACAGGCTCGTCGGCGGGAAGGGAAGCAAGGGCCTTCTGCTTCGCCGCGATCTCGATGTTTAATTCCTTCGCGCTGAGTTCGCGGGCCACGCCGTAAAGCCGCTCAACGGCGTCAATGGAGGCGGAAACCGCGTCAAGGAATCCGTCCCGGATGCGCAGGCCCACGCGAACCATGGCGTCGCCCATATCGTCAAGGTTGGCCACCGTGTTGTCACTGAGCGCCTTTTTGAGATTCTGAAGGTTGCCGTTCGCCTCCCGGAGCGCGGG
>NZ_JH636454.1:87127-87430 GCF_000255705.1 Zavarzinella formosa DSM 19928 | reverse complement strand
AAGCCGGTGTCGCTGGTCATGACCCCGCCAAAGGTGATCTCAATCGACTTGGTCCCGGCGGCGGCGAGCAGGGTGCGGTAGCCCCCCGAGGACTTGTTGGTGATGTCCACCTGTTCGTTGTTGAGCTTGAACGAGTGGGTCTTGCAGTCGGCGATGGCTGTGCCGCCCGACCAGGTCCCGGTCTTGAGCAGAAAGGCTGAGCCTGCGTAATTGGTCATGTGGGTGTCCTTCCGTGGTTAAGCGTGAATCAAGGCGCGGTATCGGGCCACGCCGCGGTAATAATGGTCGTTCTCCCCCTCGATC
>NZ_JH636454.1:85696-87117 GCF_000255705.1 Zavarzinella formosa DSM 19928 | reverse complement strand
CCGGTCTCTTGGAACGTCTCCTGAAACTCCCTGCGGAGCATTACGAGCGTGAATCCCGAAACGGTGACACTGGCCTGCTTGTTGTGCAGGGCGTCATGGATGAGCGAAAGAATGTTTTTGACCGACTTGCGTCCGGCCGTCTGGTAATCCCAGCAGTGGAGGGTGAGCGTAAACTCCCAGCCGTCCCGACTCTTGGTGTCCCAGTCGAGGGTCGTGTCGTCGCCAATCACCACATACGGGGCGTCGATGTCCTGCGGGACGTGGTCGTAAATCTTGGCGGCTCCCAAGGCGGAGATCAGCGGGGCATATCCGGTGAGCCTTGTGAAGATCCCGGCTTGCAGGGCGTTGTCGGGGCTGCTCACGACAACCCCTTGCGGACGGCGGCGTTGAGCCGGTCAACGATCCAGGCTTTGGACTTTTCAAAGGCGGGGAAGAGGAACGGACGCGGGGCGATCTTCTGCGTGCCGAATTCCAGCATTTTCCCGTAGTCAACGCCAACCGTGACATTCCCCTGCAACACCCCGTTGGCCAGCCCGCCCCGGTCCAGGTCTCCCCGAATGGAGTTGATGAGCAGGCCGGTGTCGGTGGCCGGAGCCTCGCCGGGGGCCGAGGCCCGATGAAAGACGTTCTTGCCGCGTTTGTAGAGGCGGCCGGTTTTTCCTCCCTGGGCAATCGACCGTTTGGCCTCGGCCTCGATCTTTTTCGCGGAGGCATACATGGCCGCGGCGAGTTCGGCGGCGACGGCCTCGCGGATGCGTTGGGTCGTTTGCTCCAGCCGGTCCAGCCCCTCGATCTTGACGGAGAAATCCATCACCGTTCCCGGATCAGCAGCTTGAGGGTCTGTTGATTGATGCGAGCCTCCGTGGTGGTGATCTGGTTGACGATGAAATAATCGGTCCCCGGCGTCCCCCCGGTCAGCCAGATGGTGGCCGACGTGGCGGTGTTGGTCGCGGAGCCATATTGGGCGATCCCGGCCGGGACGGTCCATGCGGACGCCGCGATGGTGTCGTCTTCGAGCCAGTCGGACCAGTCAATCTGATAGTCCAGCCGCGCCGAGGGGTCCTTGATGAACGACTCGCTCACGCGGCGACCCGGATGATCCGTTGTTCCGCCGCCGGGGCGATGATGCGGCGTTCGACGGCCACGTCGATGATGCGGCGTTCGGAGGTGATGGTGACAATGCGGACCTCGCCGGCGACGACGGTCAGGCGGGTTTCGGCCGTGACAGTGATGATTCGTGATTCGGCGGCCACGAGGACGACATTCGCGCCCGTGGGGATGAGCGCCTCGCCGTCGGAGGTGTCCGCATCCTCGGTGAGCACGGCCATGCCGGTGACATCGAAGGCGGCTGATCCGCTTGCCGAGGAGTTATCGTTCGATTCGATCAGCGCTGCGGAGGCGATGAATTTCAGTAATGCCGG
>NZ_JH636454.1:83853-84979 GCF_000255705.1 Zavarzinella formosa DSM 19928 | reverse complement strand
CGTGGCGGCGGTGGTGTCAGCGACTTCCGTGGCGGCGGCGGTTCCGACCATGCGTTCCAAGCCGGAGGCGTTCAATGAATCAGCCGCTTCCGTGGAGGAAGCCGTCCCGGTGATCAGCACGGGCGCGGCGGTGAACGACCAGCCGGTGTTGCCGGTCGCGTCCGTCGAGTTGGCCCCGGCGTAGAACGAGGCCCCGCCGGTGGCGGTCGAGTCTTTCAAGGACAGGTAATCACAGGAGACGACCCCGGAGGCGATGGAGATGGTCGCGGGACTGGCGGCGGTGTTGGTGTCAATCGTGATGAGGTTCCCGGACGTGCCGGTGGCGTTCAACGTGGTGACGGTGTAGGTCTTGCCCTGGGTGAACCGCACCGACTTGGGCGAGCCGAGCGTCAATGTGCCGATGGTCGGGCTGGACTGGAGCGTGACGCGGCCGGTGCCGCCCCCGGTGATCTGGAGGGTTGAATAGGTCAGCCCGCCGAGCTGCAAGGTCTTGACGATGGCCGAGGTGTCGGAGACGACGAGCGTCGAGGTTCCGGCGTTGAGCGTGAGATTGGAGTTGTTCGTCGCCATGTCCCACACGGTCGCCGTGCCGGAGATCGTCCAGGTTCCCGAGCCCATGTTCAGCGTGAACGGGCCGTTGTTTTCGTAGACCACCTTCGTCGTGGTGAAATTCGCCCCGGCCGTCAGCGTGCCCGACCTCAGCGTGGTCGTCCCGGTCGTGGAGAGGAAGGCATCGGAGGTGGTGAGCGTGCCGGTCAGGGTGTCGATGATCTGCTGGCCGGGGAAGTTCTGCCCGGCCGAGACCAGCGTGGAGGAGGAGCGGCAGGCGAAGGTGAGGGCGGCGCTTTGGGTCAGGGTCATCGCCGCGATCAATTTCACGGAGGTTCCGAGCGATGTCGCGGCCGTGCCAATGGTCAGGTTGGGCGTGTTCGTCGCCCCGGTCCAGTCCATCGAGCTGACACGCGGCATGTCAAGCGTGACGACCTGGCTGGCGGCGGTGAAGGAGTTGGCGTCAAAGACCGCGGTGTCCTGCGGCAGGGGCACCCGCCCGGCGACGGCCCCGCCGGAGGTGGTGAACCATTTGGAGGCCGACCAGTTGCCGGTTCCGGAGACCCAATATTGACTG
>NZ_JH636454.1:77533-80593 GCF_000255705.1 Zavarzinella formosa DSM 19928 | reverse complement strand
GCTTAGGTGTAGGCGTTGGCGGGCTGGGCGCGGTTGCGTCCGCGCAGTCCGAGAATCGCGGTGGACGTCCCTGTGGAATGCGTCCCCGAGAAGTTCAGCTTGCCGCGGATGAACCGCTTCGAGCCGCGATAGCCGACGTAGTAGGACTGCGAGCAGTCAGTGTTGGCGATGATGGCCTTCACCGTGCCGACATTGGTGCCGGTGACGTAGTTGGTCAGGTCGGCGTTGGCGACAGCCGAGTAGCTGGCATCGACGTCGGTGTCGGCCTCCTGCACCTCCAGTTCCAGCTTGTCCGTGCCGGAATAGGTGTCGCCGTTGGCGCCGATCACGAAGATCAGGGCCGCGTCGTCGCAGTTCTGAAGGTCAAGGCCCTGACCGTCGGCCGGGACGGTGTCGGACGTGCGGATCAGCGGCACGAGAAGCGTGCTGACCGCGATGTTGGCATAAAGGGAAGTATGGTTGGTCATGGTGAAATCCTTTCGTTGGAGAAATGCGGCCGGATGTTACCATCCGGCCCGTTGAGCGTTTGTTAGGTCGAGATTTTTCCGATGATCGCGGCCTCGAAATTGACGACGCCACCCCCGACTCGCTTGGTCGTATAGAAGCCGATGTTCGGCTTGTCGGTGTAGGGGTCGCGCAGCACGCGGATGCCGGAACGGTCCACGATCTGGTAGGCCGCCCGGATGTCGCCGTAAACCATCGCCAAAGCGTTGGTCGTCACGGCAGGCATGTCGGCGGCGAACCACACGGGCTTGCCCATGATCGTCGGCTGCACGCCCAGGTTCTTGTCGAACGTCATGTTGAAGATCGGGTGGCCCTCGCCGTCCTTGATCTTCATCAGGAACGAGTTGCTGGCGCGCTGGATCAGGAACACGGCGTTGGTCTGGTACGGTTCCTTCAGGGCGTTCTGGAGGTCCACCAAGCCGTCGTAGAGGAAGGTGCTGGCCGAGCCGGTGTTGACCTGACGGATTTGCTGTGAGGCCAGGGTGGTGCCGGCGTCATAGCTCAGGATGCCCTTGGGCTTGTTGACGCCGTTGCCCGACACGAAGGCCGTGGCCTCGTCTCGGGCGAACTTGTCCGACACCTTCTGGGCCAGCCAGGCTTCCATGTCGATGCCCGCGTCATCAAGGATCTTCTGGGTGGCCTTGGGGTTGGCGTACAGTTCGTTGACGTAGATCGTCAGCTTGCCAACCGTCGGCGTTCCCGTGGTCGTGCGGGCCGTCGTTTCACCCACCCAACCGCTGGAGGCCTCGTCGTTGTCCAGGATCACCTCGTAGGTGTCGCTGCCGATGGAGGTCACGGTGGCGAGCTGGCGCATGGGAGAGGACTCGAACACGCGGGTCTGGATGACGCCGCCCATCTCCGGCATGGTCAGGTAGCCTCCGGACACGTCGCTGTTGACCGACAGGGCCTTGATTTCCGGGTCGGCGACGGCGCGCTTTTCCAGGTACTCGCGGAAGCTCTCGCGGTTCTCGCTGCCGGTGCGGGAGAACTCGTTGAACAGCTTGTTACGCTTCTCCGACGCCTCCTTGCCCTTGTCTTCGGACGAGCCGGCTGGAACGCGGTTCAACGCGGTTTTCACGCCGGACAGTTCGGCCTCCAGCAGTTTGTAGTTCGCCTCCAGGCTCTTCTGTTGATCTTCGGCGGCCTTGGCCTGGGCTTGGGCCTTCTGGCTCAGGTCGATGGCGTCACCCATCGCTTTTTCGAGTTTGTCGAACTTGGACAGGTCAATCGCGTCGACCTTGCCCTCGATGGTGTTCTGCTTGGTTTTGATGCCTTCCACCAGGCCCTTGTACTCGTTGAACGCCGACAGGGCGGTTTCAACGGATTTGGTCAGTTCTGCGGTCATATGAATTGCCTATGCTTTGAATTGGTTGAACAGATGGGTGAGTTGATTGAGCGATTCGGACTCACCGTCCCGGTGTTTCGTCAACGCTTTGTAGCCTTCCGCGATGATGGCTTTCGCCTCGCGCTGGCTGAAACTTGCGTCCCGCAAGTGTTTTTCAAGCTGCCGCTCCGTCATCGGGAGGGCGCTTTTGTCCTGGGTGTCTTCTTCCGGGGCATCCAGCAATCCGACGGCGGCCTGGAGCATTTGCAGGACGCCCGCCGCCATGTCGGGGGCAATCGGAACACCGACATCGACTGATGTCTGGCAGACGTTGGCGGCCTGTTCGAGCAGGGCGACGGCGGCGTCGATGTCATCAGACGCGGACTTCACGCCGGTAACGGTGGCCTTGGTGTTGGCCGGGAACGTGACCAGTGACACTTCGTAAAGATCAACCTCCTGCAGACGACGGATGTTCTGTTGGGTGTCCATCTCCGATTTCTTGGTGGAAAAGCCGATGGACAAACCCGTGATGGCCCCGCCCTTGGCGAGGGTGTAGGCGTCGTTGCCGCATTGGGTGGCAAAGACACGGCCTTTGAGCAGCAACCCTTGTGGGGTCTCCATCACCTGATCCCAGACGCCGATGGGCTGGTCGCTGTTGTGCTGCCAGAGCATGGCGGGCTTGCGGGCGAGCAGGGACTTGGTGAAGGCGCCGGGCATGACCACGTCGCCGTAGCTGTCCTCGTTGCCGAAGGTCGAGCCGTAGCCCTCGATGGTGCGGGTTTCCCCGTCCTCTTTGACTTCGATGTCTCGCAACAGAAAGGTTTTGTGTTGCAGTTTCATGGGCGAACCTTCCTTGATTCGGTTAATTGGCTTCGGAATAAATGAGTCCGCAGCGGCAGTTACAGAGATTCGCCGGGCTGGCCGACGGGTCGCCGGGGCGGTCCATCATCTCCCCGTCCACGATGAACTTTTCATCCAGCGGGATTGCCTCGCTTCCCGCCATTGCCGCGTGGGCGGGTCGGGTGCGGTCGTCGAGCGTCGGCAGCCATTCCTTGAGCATGGTCACGCCCAGGTCGCGTTCGGCCGACCGGACGCTCTCGACGCTTCCATAAGTGGCGGCGGCGTGGGTTTCCGTGCGGGCGACGAGGGCGGCGCGGTAGGGAGTCAGTTGGCTGACTGAGCGGATGTTTTTGGCGATGGCGGCCACGCCGTCCCCGTCACGGAGGCCGTCG
>NZ_JH636454.1:77317-77517 GCF_000255705.1 Zavarzinella formosa DSM 19928 | reverse complement strand
GCGATGTATTTTGCCTTGCGGGTCGATTCCCGCCTGATCCAGTCCTCAGACAGGGTGGCGAACAGGTCCGTGGCTGACTTCTTCTGGATGTTGCGGCTTTTGACCTGCTTGAGCGCCATGTCCCCGAACACCGGGATGACGCGGCGGTAGTGGTTGGTCAAAAGGGTTTGAACGGACCTGGTGTGGGCGATGAACACATG
>NZ_JH636454.1:70134-77280 GCF_000255705.1 Zavarzinella formosa DSM 19928 | reverse complement strand
ACCGAGCGGGCGCGGGCGTAATCGAGTCGCAGGCCGCGTTCCATCCGGGTCATGGCCATCAGCCAGGAGCGGAGGAGCAGGCGGCGGTCAGGCATTTTCGGTCAGGATGTGCTGGATGTATTCCTGCCCGGCAAACGTCATGGTCGCCCGAATGAGGTACGCATGCTCGTCGCAGAAGAGGATTTCCGTGCGGATGCTGATGTTGAGCGAGGAGTGACGGTGGTTGCCGAAATCGACGTGGATGACGTTGTTTTCCTGTCTCATGGTTTTGCATTGAGATCGGCGGGGCTGCCCGGTTCCGCCAGATGGACGGAGTTTCCGGCCAGTTCCAGCGGGATGTCGTTGAACGGCACAAGAACCACGTCCCCGCCGTCGATGTCATCAAGCCCCATCTCGCGGCGTTTTTCGTTGATCGTCATGTAGGAGGCGGCGTTGACACGGTTGGCCTTCTCATTGCGCATCGGCTCCAGGGCCGGGATGCCGGCCTCGTCGTACCAGAGGAACAACCCGTCTCCGTAGAGCGGCGTGAGCCAGCGGTTGATGGCATCCATGTACATGGAGAGCAAGGGGAGGATCGTGTCCGTCCAGAAGGCGGTTTTGGCTTCCGAGTAATTGGCGTAGGTCTGCGAATCAGGCAGGCCGATCAATTGGGGCGGCACGCCAAACGCGAGGGCGATGTCGCGGGCGGCGCCGTTCTTCCCCTCCAGAAAGTCCATGTCCTTCGGATTGAGGGACATTTCCTGCCATTCCAAGCCCCCTTCGAGCAACAGCGGCCGTCCGGAGTTGTTGCCGCCGGAGAACTGGCGGTCGATCATCTCCTTCAGGCGAAGGTACTGGTCGTCGGTGAGCGAGGTCGGTGTTCCGTCGCCTCCCTTGACGGACAACGCCCCCGAAGGCCGCGCCCCGTTGTCGAGAAGGCCCTTGTTCCAGCGCTGCCCGCCGGTGTGGATGTCCACGCCGAGGGCGGCGGGGCCAATGGGGGACAGGCCGTACCACGGAGAAAGCGGGTTGAACGAGCGGATCTGAAGGATCGCCGACTGGCCGGTGATCTGGTCCACGGGGTAGTCGAATTTCGTGTTGGCGTCGGGCCGGTATTCGTAGCCTTGGGGAAACAAGCCGCGGCCCGGAACGATCTTCACCTTGCCGGGGCTGAGGAGTTGCAATTCACGGGGTGGTTTCTGGCTCTTGTCGAGGCCGTTGCCGAAAACGTAGGCGTTGCCCGACAACTGGTGGTAGGCCGTCAGGCCGCCGCAGAACTCCCGCCATGACTGGACGGGGTTGGGGTCATAGATCAGGTCGAGCAGCGGATGCGACTCGATCTTGGCCAGCTTGCCCGCCCGGTTCTTCTGGTACAGGTGGGGTTCCACGGACGAGACGGCCGCCGCGATGCGGTTGATGCAGGCGAAGGCCACCACGCACTCGGCGTAACCCTCCCGTGCCAGCTTGTCGAACGCGGCCCCGGACAACGCCCCCTTCCCGCCGATCAGCGAGACGAAGAACGACGCGCTTTTACGCGACGGGACGGGTGTGTCCTTGCGAAACGGCCACATCAAAGGCTGCGGACGCGGGGGGCTGCGACGGGAATGCGGAATTTGCTCACCGCCAGGGCCAAAGCGCAGACCGTGTCGTCATGCAACCCGGCGGGCGCGCTGTAGCGGACGCCGGTGCGGGTGTACTCATATTCAAATTGCTCTAATTCCATGGCGATGATCCCGTCGGGGAAGGTGATCTGCCGCTGCTGAATGGCGACGGCCAGCCCTTCCATGAGTTGTTGTTTGCTTGCGCTGCTGAACTTGAAGCCCTCGAACCGAGTGCCGGGCTTTTGCAGGTCTTCCAGCACGGGATCGCCGACACCGGTGGAGTCCACCAGGGCAATGTCGCCGTCGGTGGCCGCCAAGATTTTCCGCTTCGTCTCCTGCCACGAACTTTGGAATCTCTCGAACCGGCAGGCGCTGCCTTTCGCGTCGAGGCCGATGCCGACCGTCCAGTCAACGCTTTTGGCCAGATCCCATCCCCAGCAGACCGGAGGCATGTGCGAGATGGGGGCGACACAGTCGCGGATGGCTTGCAGGCCGAATGGATTCCCGCCGTCGTCAGAGGCTTTGCAGAGGTAGAGTTCATTGAAGACGTGTTCCGGCAACTGCCGTCTGGCGTCCTCGATCTCCTCCAGGGTGACCACCCCGCCGGCCACCGCGTCGTAGGCGGTGATGACGTGGTAAGCCATGTTCGGCTCGCCGGATTCGGCCTTGCGGCTGAGCTGGTAGAAGAAATTCTTCCGGCCCTTCACGTTCCCGATGAGTCTTGCAGGACCACCGGTCGCGGTGAGGGTCGAGCGGACGGCGTACCACGCCTCGTCCTTCATGCGGCTGGCTTCGTCCAGCACGGCGGCGTAAACATCCTCGCCATATAAGCTGTCCGGCTTGTCCGCGCCCTTGAACCAGATCACCGCCCCGTTGGGCAGGGTGATGGTCAGTTCGGATTCGTTGGCGGCGTAGAGATGTCTGGGGAGAAAGCGTTTGAGGCGGCGAAAAGCGATCTTGGCCTGTGGGAAGATGGGGGCGACCCACCAGAAGTTCCGACCCTCGGCCCCGCCGATGGCGGCCTGCTCGAACAACCAGCAAATGCAGCCGACCGTTTTCCCGGCCTTGGTGCTGGCCTCGACGCAGCCATAGCGTTTGTCGTGGAAGATGGCCTCAAGCTGCTTCGGGTACAGCCAGGGCCTTTGGTATTCAATCGACCTTGGCATTCGGACCGATGGCCAGCGTGAAAATCGCTGCTCCGTCCTTTCCCGTCACTTCGGTGCGGTCGGTGAACATGCCGATATGCTTGCCAAGCAGCTCGACGGCCCGGGTGGCTCCCGCCGCATTAAAGACATAGGCGGGGACCAAGTCACCCTCGGCGTTCTCCGTCATAACCTGATTGCCTTTTCGGTCCAGCACCGGGGATGCCTGCATGCACCGTTCGGTGATGGTCTTCAGATTTTCCAGCACCCAGTCTTGGGTGATTTCGAGACGGTTGGCGAGGGTTTTCTGTCCGGCGGCGATGGCTGCCATGATGTCAGGTTTGGTCAGGTTCTCCTGCCCGATGGATTTGGCGGTGTGTTCGCTGTAGCCAGCGCGAATGGCCGCTTGCGTGGCATTCAGGTCGGTCAGGTACTCGGCGACGAATCTCGCCTGCTTGGGTGTGAGGTCGGACATGGTTCAATTCACTGTGTTGGCATCCGTGATTCGCAGGATTGGGCAACCGTTGTCGCAATGAGGGGGCGGTTTGGCCGCGAATCGTTGAGGCGGGATCTGAGTTGTGTAATCTTGGAGGGTTGCGAAGAGTTTGACGCGGCCTCGGAAGGGCTGTGCCCCTGATTTTTCAGGTATTTCGTGATTGGTGCGATCTTTGCTTTAAGGAAACAAATCCCGAACCGTTCCCCGCTCAGGAATCTCACCATGGTCATCCTCACGCGAAAACCCGGCGATGAAATTATTCTTGGCCGCAACATCCACGTTCGGCTTCTTTCCGCTCCGGGCGGCTTTGTCCGCGTGGGAATCGAAGACCCCAACGTGATGGTTGACACGACCGGCCGGGTGATCTCAATGGACGACCGGGAGGAACCGGAGGATGATGTTGTCGACTTGTTCCCGACCAAAGCCATTGCGAATGATGACACTGTTGCACTGCCTTGCGTGGAAGTGTTCAGCGAGGGGTGGGCAGGGGTGATGTGAGCCGGAAAATGGACAAACTGGTGGCGTGCTCCGAAAACAATCATGCCACACTTCGCCATCAGGCGCAAGAGTTTAATTGGGCCAACTGCTCGGCCTCCCGTTCCAGAATGCTCTTCTCCTCCTCCCGCACCTCGTCCAGAGCCCCGACGAGCCGGTCAAACGCCGCGAGATACGTGTGGCGGCTGTCCCACACGGCCATCATGTCATGCCGGGTTTCTGGCGCGTTGCGGCTCATGGCATGGATGACGGTCTGCTCGGTCGGCCCGGCGATCATTCGGCATACGCGCAGGTAAAGCGTTTCCAGAATGCGGCTGTTGGAACCACCGAAGAACTCAAGGGCGTAGATGCTGTTCGATTTGTACCCGGTCTGACGTCGAAAGGTGATCCGCATGTCCATGAGGATCATGGCGTAGCTGCGGTGCAACTCGTCGAGGATTCCCCGTTCCACCATCCACCCCAGCAATGAACCGTCCTTGATCGTGGCGTTGGAAATGCGGCCGTCAGAAACGGTGATTTCAAGATCGCCCTTGTTGGCGCGACAGGCGTTGATGACGGATGATCCACGGGGCAGCCAGTGGGACGAGTCGATTCCGTCAATCATACGAACCCTGAAAAGTGGACCCCGAGGGGGCAATGGAGAGATGGTGTCCTCCACATATAGCGTTTACGGAATCTTGATGCAACCAGATATCGTTGCCAATTGCTCCTTTGTAAACTCGTAAGTCACGAATCGCTCTCCGCATTTGGGGCATTCCCGGCGACGGAACCGAAAATACTTGAAGCGGTGCTTTCCGGCTTGACGGTGTTCCGGGTCGCGGGCGTCGGTGATTTTCGCTTTGGGATGTTTGCAGGTCATTCGGACGGGGCGCAATCGACGAACGTGACGTTCATCCCGCATTCTTTGAACATCCTCGATACTGAGCAATTGCCGGACGATTCGCCCTGATGCCTTGCAAACTCTTGGGGATAGTTCGCCTCAATGAATCCGCGAAGATCGGTGGGGTTGGTCAGGGCCACGCGGATGAGTTGGTTAAGGTCTTCGGCCAACCCCTGTTTTTCCGCCATCACCTCGGCTTCTTGCAGGCCGTCGAGCAGTTCATCGCCGACCGGAAGACCAATCACCAGCCTTCCCGCCAGTTGGTACAGGTCGGCCAGTTTTTGGGATAGGGGTGTGATTTCAGAATCACGCATTGCCGTTCGCCATCTGCTTCTTGATTGCTGTGATCGCGGCTTGTGCATCGAGAATAAAGACCTCTTTGCACGATTCCCAAGGCTCCATCCCGCTGGAATCTTCATTGTTATCATGCAGCCACTTGACTGTTGAGGCATGAATGGCCTTTGCCGCCTCCTCCACCATCTCCGGCCTATTCAACACATCCATGACGGATGATGTGTGTGTGCGGAGGCGATGAGGAGCGTTTCTTTCCAGCCAATCAGTGCCAAGCAATACCATCAAGGCGGCTTCATTCTCATGAATCGGAATATTAACTCGATTGTGATCCACTGGCTCGCTGCCCGGCTGTTCGGAAGGAGGTGGGGATGTGCTGGTGTTGCAATGATCGCATACCCCGCTTGGCAAGAATGAGCCGATTCCACAAGTCTGGCACTCGTCAATGCTTGAAAAGATGTCGAGAAACTTGGTCATGGTTCCTCTCCTTCAAAGAGAGCATCATCCAAGTTCACTTCTGGCGGCTCTGCCATCGGCATCCAGTGCGTTGGTGCATAAATGCCTTGAAGCTTCTCTTGTGTGACAGAATGCTTAAACGTCCACCATCCCTCTTCAAAATGCCCGCCTCCATCGACCCATCTTGCGTTTCTGACGATCCAGACCGTGGCAATGTCAACACCCACGAGAACCTCTGACCCGTCCTTGGGCGCGGTCCGTATCGGCTGCCATGAGTCATATATGACGGATGATGTCGGGGTACGGAGGTAAGTTTGGTATGCCTCAAGGACAAAAGCCTTCGCCTCTTCCCTATCTCGCGTCGTGTTCCACGAATTACCCCGCATAATGTCAGCGGCTTCCTGCCATGCAAGGCCACCGCGATCAGCAAGTCGCTTTAGTGTCTGCTGACCGTGGTTTCGCAGCGCTTGAGGTTCGTAAGGCGCCAAAAAGGGCATGGGAAAAAGCATGTGACCAATTTGAATGCCCGGCTGTTCGGACGGAGGCAGAGGCATGCGGCGGTTCCAGGATTTGACAGCATCTGTCACCGCCTGTTCCTTCGTGCAGCCAAACGGGACAGTGGGCGCGTCGGGCAATCCGTCGTAACACTTGTGTTGTGTGTGATTGAAGCATTTCTGGCAAATGACAACCACGCCATCCACTGCAACCTTGTTCAACTCCGCTTTGCCTCCGCAATGAGGGCAAGGCAGCAATTCACTGATGAGAGTGATGTTGAGCTTGGTCATACTCGCACCACTCGAAGTCCTGCGGCTTTGAGAGAGGCCACGGCGGAGGCGCTGGGTGCCTGACCTGTGTGCCAACCTTGGCTAATAACCCTGGCGGCCTCTTCGTCTAAAACCTCATTGAGTTGCGGGGCGAGAACAAGCTGATACCCGGTCGAGCGACAAACATAACACTGGTTCTGCTCTTCAACAGGATTGCCTTTGGCATCTGAGCCTACGCAAATCACCCATCCATTCCCTTTGCATTCGTTGCAAAGAATCGGCTCCCCATCCGTCACCTCTCCACCATGCTGCTCGGATGGGGGCGGAGGCAGTGGCATCCAGTGGGTTGGCGGATGAAGATAGACATATCCATTGCTCCATTTTCCATGCTCATAAGATCCAGTGGCATGCCAGCGCTCTCCTGTGGCAAGCTGCGGGCTAAACCCGGTCAGCAGAACCCACGCCCCGTCTTTCGGAGCCGATTCAATTGCCCGCCACCATGACTGGTTGATGGATGAAGGTGGGGAAGTACGGGTGTTCCAGGCGGCTTGCCACATTTTCCAATCAAACTGAGTAAAAACAGAGAGGTATTTTTCCTCGGCAAAATCCATTCTCGCGCAAGGCTCACGCCTCAATAGCTCTGACTCAAACGCCTCACGGCATTCATCGCTGACGGGCAGCTCGGATGTGGATGGAAGGACTTGGTCCAAACGAGCAGCTTCACCACTGGCAGGGAGAGAATGTTTGCCTGTGCCTGACTGAGAACAGATAGACCGCCAATAATAAACATTTTTTCCGCAAAATGCACATATGGGAGAGATGTTTGGGGGATTGGTCATTGCCCGCAGCCTTTCGGCTTTCCATCGACATCCACCAAGACCGCAGCGCCCGTGGGAAACTGCACATACAGAACGTGAGTATCTTCAACGCACACCAGACTGTAGCCAGTGATGTAGCCGATCTGTCTGTTTACCCATCCGCAGGCGGTCAGGGTCAGTAACGTGGCAATCAAAAGTGTTGTTCGCATCGTATGCCTTTCTGA
>NZ_JH636454.1:69065-70093 GCF_000255705.1 Zavarzinella formosa DSM 19928 | reverse complement strand
ATCGCTTCACCACGGTGCCGCTGTCACGGAACAGTTCGCGGGCGTCCACATGCCTTGCCTGACGCCCCTGCTCGCCGAGGAGCGGGTTGTTCTTTGTGCAAACGTGCCTCATGTTCTCCCCTTCTCTTGCGTCATTTCTCGAAAGACTCTGGCCGCAAGAAACGGCGTGGTTGCCAGGAAGGTGATGGTCACCACCGATGCGTAGCCAAGCAGCACGCTGGAGGCGAGGAGGGCGTGTTTGTCGGTCATGGCTTCCTCGCCAGTTTCTGTGCTTTCTTGTGCTTTGCGGCCTGCTCGGCGTGGAACAGGTTCACTTCGTGGGCGATGAGGGCCATATCGCGGTCGGTGGTGCATGCCGTTCCGGCCAGACGGCGGCGGATGTTCGAGGGGTGGATTCGAGTCAGGCGGGCCAGTTTGGACACGCCTCCGTCGCCTCGTTCATCGTTCAGGGATTTGATGATGGCACGGAGCCAGATGCGGCGTTCGTCTTGGGTTTGTTCAATCACTCAGCCTCCTTGCTGTTATTCACCCGACCCTAGCGCGGCATGCTCGTTCGTGCAAGCGGTTTCTTCGCATCTCCGTGCTTTGTGGCAAAAACGGGGCTGCTGATGGGGATTGAGCAGTCTGAAAGCACTTTGCACGCGACTAACTTCCCATTCGCCCGCCGGCACATCTGTGCGAAGACCCTCAACGAAAAAAGCCACCCTTTCGGATGGCTTTTCGCTCACTGCCTGTTGCTCGCATTATTTGACGGGTTCCGTCGCACCGCTGTCCGTGCGTTTGAGGACCATCGTGCAGACGGACTTGGCTTGCGGCTGACCCGCCTCAAAGGATGTCTCGCCGGCCGGTTTCACGGCGCTGGCCTGTGTGGTTTCGTCATGCAGGCAAATGGCCAGGATATCCTTGGTGAGGATGTACGTGCCATGCCTGGCGGTTTTTCCCGCCTTGGTGTCTTCTGTCTTGTCGTCGGCGTTCACGTCAATTTCCGTGACCCGGATCTTGCCCTTCGCCCCGAACTCGACCTTCAT
>NZ_JH636454.1:56279-65883 GCF_000255705.1 Zavarzinella formosa DSM 19928 | reverse complement strand
GTCAAGGAAGACAGGGACGTTGGGGCGGGCCTTCTGTCGTAACTGCATCATCAGCCGGTCTTGGATCGTGGTGCGATGGCCGAGGATGTTCATGCTTTGACTTTCCTCTTCTGGCGGTTGGCGTTCCACTCCATCACGTCGGCGCGGCGGTATAGCCGGTAAGGGCCGACCTGAACGGGCGCGGGCAATTGACCCCGCTCGATGTGGTCGTAAAAGGCCTGTCGGGACATGTCGCACAGGCCGGCCGCCTGGATCATGGTGATCAGGTCCGCACGGGCGAGGGCCGCAACCAGTTGATCTTTCTGGGGAATATCGCTTTGTGTTGTCATGACGTAAATAAATGCTTGCGCGAAGGATTTGACAGGGCTACTCTGAACCGGTGACGACAAGATGTCAACAACTAACAAGGAGGCAGCCGTGCATATTAAAACTCCCTATTCCGTTATTATTTCACTGGCCGTCGGGGCGACGATTGTCTTCCCGCTGGGCGTGTCGGTCGTCCTGGCTGATGTGTTGAAGCGCGAGGAATCGGCAAATGTCGTCCTGACACCGCTTGAGGAAGCCTGCCCCGACCGCTCGGATTATCTGTGCGTCCTTGCCGAAGCCCAAAAGGAGTCCCGTCATGGAAAACAATAATATCCTGTCCGGGACGGAACGCTTGCTCCGCACCCCCAACCCCCTCGCCGCCGACATGCCCCGCGTGGCGACGCTAATCCGTGAGTATCAGGAGCGGAACGTCAAACGCCCGGAGTCCCGCCAATGAGCGGCGTTTTTCAAGGAATCGGCGTCTTCGTGATCCTGCTCACGATCTGCGTGTGTTTGAGCCACCTGATCGAAGACAGGGAGTTGGAATCCCACCCCGAAGTTTACGAGAGGATCATGTGATGGTAAAAACCAAGCCATTCGCCGGTCGGTCGCAATCCACCATCGCTTTCCTTCAGTTGGGTTTGGCGGTGGATGCCCTGCTGGACATGGACATTCACGAGGTATGCAAGGCCGACATCACCGACGACGAGCGGAAGCCCATGCTGGCATCCGAAGCTCTGACAGAACTCAGCAAGGCATTTCGTGATTTGGCGTTCGTCGCCGGGAAGCACGAGCGGGCCATGAGGACGGATGTCTGACCACAATAGAAAGAAGGATTATGCAGCAGAACGAAGAACCCCAAGACATTCGACACAAGCTGAGGCGGTTGAAAGAAATTCGCTATGTCGCCGAAGATGACGGATGCCTTGATCTGTCCGCGGGTCTGGCCGAGTCTGACGATTTTCGATCCCTATGCCTGGAGATCGCCGAGGAGGCGGTTGAGAGAGAATTGCAGGCCGAAGTGATCGAGGCACGCATCAAGGAGTTACAGGCGAGAAAACAGCGAGTCACGCGAACCGCCGAAACTCTTCGGGATGTCGTCCTGCAATGTATGGACATTCGCGGGGAAGCGACCATCGCCTCCCCCATCCTCACTTTGAGCATCTCCCGCCGCAAGCCTGATATCACCATCACGGACGAATCGCGGCTGCCTGCCAAGTTTTTCGTGCAGCCACCCCCGGAACTCGACAAAAGGGCTCTGCGGGAAGCCGTGCTGATCGACGGCGAAATCATCGACGGGGTGACGGTTGGCAATGGAAAAATCAGTTTAACGATCAGGAGGAAGTAATGTCAGACATCGCCCACCGGAGCTATTCGGCCTCGCAACTCACCCTCATTCGCCGCACGGTCGCCAAAGACACCAGCCAGGATGAGTTCGACCTGTTCATTGAGATTTGCAAGCAGCAAGGTCTTGACCCGTTCAAGAAGCAGATTTACGCCCACGTTTACAACAAGGACAAGGCCGACAAGCGGCAACTGGTGATCGTCACCAGCATCGACGGCTACCGGGCGAAGGCGCAGCGGAGCGGAGATTACCGGCCCGCCGAGGACGCCGTGGTGTTTGAAACCGACCCGACCGCCAAAGATCCCGATTCCAATCCGGCGGGATTGGTGAAGGCCGTCGTCAAAGTGTTCAAATTCGGCCCCGACAGGCAGTGGTATCCGGTCGCCGGCGAGGCACGGTGGGACGAGTTCGCCCCGCTGGAACACGCCGCATTCGATTTCGTGGACACGGGCGAGGTTTGGGAGGATTCGGGGAAGCCGAAGAAGAAACGGGTGCCCAAAGGCAAACGCACGCTCAAGGAAGGCAATTGGAAGAACATGCCCCATGTCATGCTTGGGAAGTGTGCCGAAGCCCAGGCCCTGCGAAGGGGCTGGCCGGAGGACATGAGCGGGATGTACGTTCAGGAGGAACTGGACAAGCTCACTCTCGACATGTCGGCGACCGAGGCCGTCGAAGCCTATGAGCGCGACGAGCGGCTCAAGCGGACGGCATCCAAGGACACCATCCCCGCCATCTTTGAAATGTCCGGCGGGCTGCAACTCATTCCGCTGGGCCAATTCGCTGACCGGACATTGGAATACGTTGGAACGCTTTCTGACGTGGCGGCGCTGGACTTCTGGAACGACCAGAACGTCCACGGTCTCCGGCAGTATTGGTCTTACGCCCCGAACGATGCCCTGGAGCTTAAAAAGAAGATGGAACACCTCCGCTCCCGTCTGTCGGCCGCGAACATGGAAACGGCGGCGTGACCGCGTTGAGCCCGTCCGACATCTACCAGAAACTCATCACGGCCGGGACGGAATGGGCCGAGGCGAATGCCGCCGCCGATCTCTTCGAGGAAACCAAGAAAGTCGTGCTGTCCAAACTCGCCGATGAAACGGACGGGAGCATGGCGGCCAGGGAGGCCCATGCCTTTCGCCACCCCGACTATCTGAAGCACGTCAAATCAATGGTCGAGGCGAGGAAGATTGCCAACATCGCCAAGGTGCGCTATGCGTCGATTCAGACGTTTGTGGACCTGATGCGGACCAAGGAAGCCTCCGAGCGGGCGGCGAACAAACACGCAACTTAACGAAGAAAGGAATCACTGCATGACCAAAGTCGGACACAACAAGGCGGGTGGCGTTGCCGTCGATCAACTCAAGAGCATCATCGACCGGGTGGAGCGGCTGGAATCCGAGAAGACCGCAATCGGCTCCGACATCCGCGATGTGTTCGCCGAGGCCAAGGGCAATGGCTTCGATGTGAAAGCCATCCGCAAGATTCTCAAATTGCGACGGATGGACGCCGGTCAGCGGGAAGAGGAGGAGACGGTTCTGGACACATATATGGCCGCCCTCGGGATGCTTCCTTTGTTTGAAAGCGAGGATGAGTGACAATCGAACTGGCAACCGGCTCGGCCTGCTTCACCCAAGAGCCTGATTCCTGTGGCGAGGGCATACAACTGCTCGATGTTTCGATGGAAGATGCCGGCGGTGGAAAATTTTTTGTCATCAAGACTGACCGATGGGCATTCGACAAGATCGAGGATTTGGAGGCGATTCTGAAGAAGGTCAAGAAGATGTTCGATCATGGTGAATCAGTATGAGATTGGAGTCCTGACATGAAGTCCATCACCCTGATTCTAACACTCGCATGTGCCGCTATCCTTTACGTCATTTTTGTGTTAGACAGCACATCGGATAACTGGTCAGCGGGCTACGGGGCCGTTTATCGGGAGCAAACGCTTTACGAGAGGAGTATTCCATGATGAGATTCGCCATCTTTCTCTTGGGATGCCTTGCAGGTCAGCTCCTTTGGAATTGGCTGGTTCCATGAAGCAAATTCGCCTCATACCTCAACCGGACGGTTCCTTTATCGACTGGGGCCGAAACGCGACCATTAACGGCGTTCGCGGAGAAGGACCGGCGTTTTGTTATTATGGCGAGGCTGCGGAGGTAATGCGGCTGGCTCTGAAGCACACGAATCCTACCGAACGGAAAAGCTGATGAGTGAGATCGAACAAGAGGTCAAAACCTTCAGCGTCCATTACCAGTGTGACGATTGCGGCGTCGGTGAAATGGCTCCGACCGGCATCATGCTCATGACTCACTCGCCCCAATACCCGCATAAATGCGACAAATGCGGGACAGGGCGGACGTTCGCTGATCGGTATCCGAAGGTCATCACCCGCACATGATCTGTAACCCCACCATTGCCTGCCGGCCTGTCGACATCCCGGTCATCGAGCGGATCATGATGCGGTTGTATCTGATGACCAGAGATGAACAGTGGGCCGAGTCGGCCAGCAGGCTGCGCGAGTTGCCGTCATGGGCAGATCGTATCGAGAGGCAGCGTGAGGGATGGCGAAATGAGCTTTGACAATCACGCAGAGTCGGGCATCCGCTTGGGAAAAGCGGTCATTGACGCCTCCGGCCGTTCCCATGATCAGAGAGGGATCACGGGGCGGATGGGCCTCGAATTCACGGCACGACTTCGCCGCCTGCGCGTGTGGCAAGGGTATCCAGGATCTTCGGATCGGTGGTCAAGGATACCGACCGGACACTGCCATCACCCATCAGGAAATTGACGGTATTGGTATGACTGCTCCCGAATTTGGCATTGGTGGCGCTGACATCGGCGGATTCGGTGATTGTCTTCGCCACAGGCATGGCAATCCCCAATGCCCGGCTAAACGTCCATGGATGATCACCATTGAAAAAAGCCGCATCTCCCTTGCTCGCATCGCCATACAGACCTTGTTGGACGTGTTTGTCTCCCGCGAACACCGTGTTGCTCAATCCGTCCGTGATGGACGAAAAGCTCACCGGAAAACGCGAGGTATCGATGTTTGCGTTCGACGGGACATCAATGTGAACGAACGCACCGTTGCCGGTTCCGACCCCGTTCCATGGGAATGCGGGGTCTCCGTTGCCGGAACACACGGCATAGTCACCGAGAGAACCCTTTCGTGGTTGAGACGGATCAAACACCCCGGCCGGGGATCGATAAACGTCAGCGCTCAGTTGTGGTGGCGAACGACGGCTGGGGCAAAGGAAAATCGAGACTTGAGCCTGGCGGGCGGGGTCCGTCTGGTCGTAATACGAAATATTCATGTTCCAGGCGTTGTAGGCATTGCCCTGTTCCAAGTTTGGCAGGATCAGGGTCGCCCATGAACCCCGGACGATGTTCGCCCCGCTGGCATTGAACCGGGCGGGCGGCAGCTTTTCCGCCATGTCATGGTAGTTGTGCAACGCCAGTCCAATTTGCCTCAAATTGTTGGAACACTTCATCCGATTGGCGGCTTCGCGGATCTTCTGGACGGCCGGAAGCAACAAACCGATCAGAATGGCGATGATGGCGATTACCACCAAGAGTTCGATGAGCGTGAACGCACGCCGAATCCAAAAATGTGCGAGGATGTGACGAGTCATGGGTCTTCCTGTCAAAGAATAGAAGGCGAGTATGAACGACGACGGATCTTGTCCGGCCACAACGCACGAAAAAATCACCCCACAGTGAGTTACCTGAAGGAATTCGTCGCCACTCCCAGGGAGTCAAACACCGTTTCCATTTGTGCAAGATCAACTCTTCGAACACCCCGGTCGCCGTCGCACAACACATGCATCAACCGCCCGTTGGCAGTGATAAATGCCTGCTTGACAGGAGAACCGGCCGAACCCTCGAAAAGAAGAGAATATTTGTCGCCTGATTCACGCCAGAATTTGATCATCGAATCACGTCCCGTTGTCACAACGACATCATCGCGGATATGATTGATCGAAGTAATTACTCCTGCATGAGAATCTGCTTGATGTCGCAATAATTTCAGCGATCTTGCGTCAAGAACAAACAAATTTCCGCTCGAATCCCCCGCAAACAATTTTTTATCGGAGCCAAGGCCGCGATGACTCAAACATGCGATTGCCGACGATGTCACTCGGGCTTCGGCCAGATTCGTGATGCCGTCTGCCCCGATCTCGCAAGTGGTGAGATCTCCGTGAATGCTCCCGCTTGACAGTTGATTGTCATCAATCGAGTATTCACGCCCCATGTCGAATCGATTCCTTGAATGAGATAACCCGGCGAACTGAGAAAAAATCTGTTTCGGTCGCATGCCATCCCGGCTCCAAACATCGATCTTCGGCCCTGGAAAAGTGACAAGATTATTGAGTGGTCCGAAGGAACATCCCCAGAAAGGGGAACGGGCTTCAATTGACTGATCGATCTGATTGCTGGACGGGTTCCACAGCACTACTTTACCATCAACCTGATTCGTCACGTTACCGACCGCCGCAATCCATCGCCCATCTGGCGACATCTCCAGGCTGCAAGACCCCTGTTTGGAATTGAACAGGTTTCCGATTGATGTTTCATTTAGCTTGTCCGGCCTGGCGCCCGAAATGTTCCAATGATTTAACCATGTCTTGCCGCCATGAGGCGGAATTGTTCGGCTGCCCATGGTGACAATTGATTCCCCGTCATGGCTGACAGCCATTGCCGACAGATACTCCCTTTCCCCGGCCACAAACGAGACAATCGCCGGCTTTGTGATCTGACAGACATGCAATTGATCTCCTCCCACAACGAGAGCGAAACCAGAATTGCCCGCCTGAGCAATCAGGGGATTGCCTGACAATTTTCGAGTGTTCTTTGGAAAAACATATTCCAGTGTGTTGATCAGATTTGTCGTTGATCTTATTTGGAGCCGGTCATCACACATAACCAGCGCATGATGGGCATCGCGAGTGAATATTGCCGAGTCGGCGGAAAACGAGAGTCCGGCAAAAGTTAATAATTCAACCAGATTGACACAAGGATTGAACGATCCAAAGTAAGTTTTTCCATCGTTCCTGTAGATGGCATATCGATCATCATCGGAAATGCCGGCCAGATGCCTTGCCACCATTGCCGGTGCGAAACCAAGAGTGTTGAACTGGCGGAGTGTGCCTTGGTATACCTGGTCAATGGTGTCCGCATAAATAGATTCTGATTTGTTCGCCGGGTGAATAGTTCTGATCACTTCTTTTGCGCGGAATTCACCCGTTAATTTTCCATCGGCTATCCGATAACAGCCGGCCAGCCCTTTTGAGGGTCCGGTTAATTCGGTCTCCCGGCACACGTACACAGACGCTGAGTCTCCATGCCGGGTATCGGGGGTAATGGAGTAAAATTTTCCCATTTGGGTGTTGATGGCCCGTGGCAAGTCATCGGTTTTGGCCCATTTCCAGCAATAGACAATCCCCGCTCCGGTTGACCCGGCGACGAGCCAGTTTCCGTCCGCGGTGAAGGCCAGATGCTGGATGCCCAATTGGCTCGCGTCTTGCACGCGGTGATCGGCAATGAACTTGTCCGGCGAGAATCGGATTTCTCGAATCACTTTCCCGGTCACAAGGTTAATCACATCAAGGGCCACCTTTCCGTTCACAAGCGAATAATACCCGACAACCAAGACTTCGCCATCCGGATGTGTCGCCAACCCTCCCGCCACCTCCCGAAGCTCGATCTTATGCGATTCGACAACGTCAAAGTTCCAAAGGCAGTCGAACAGACTGCTCCGAATCGGAGTGGCATCTTTGCCGGTGACGGCAAGTCTTGACGCAACCTCTAATTCTGCGAGGCTTTTCAATATCCAGCCCGGTTTGCGGTTCGACGCCCTGATTTGATGTCTGTTTAGGATTTCGTAATATTTTGCCGTGGAAGCTCGTTCTTCCTCGGCCAATCGTTCCATATCCCGATGCTTCCGATTGAACGAATACCAGACAATTCCTGAGATTATTGTCGTGAGCAACAACCCCATTGCCGTGAGGGAAAGCAATTGTGCTTTGCGTCTGCGATGCTCCGCACGAGTGCCGGCCTCGGCCCTCGCCTTGCCCAGTTCGGCATCCAGCAATTTTTGCTGCACGCCATCCAAATAGGCGCGAACCTCTCTGGCGACTTCGCTTGCGTTAGACGGCCGTTTGGAGGGATCCGGGTCAAGACAGCGGGTGGCGAGGCTGACCAGGCCGGGGTCGGTGGCGTCAGCCTTCAATCGACCGAGGGCAGGGCCAATGTCGCCCCTCTTTGCAGCGTCAATCAGTTCAGAACCCTTGTCGGCCGCATACGGCGGTTGCCCGGCCAACACACAACACAGAATGGCCCCGAGGGCAAAAACATCGCTTGGCGGGCCGATCAAATCCGCATGGCCGTTGGCCTGTTCCGGCGGCATGAACGCATATGTGCCGAACACCTGGCCGTGCTGGGTCCGGAGATCGCTGTCCCCGGTGCGCAGGGTTTCGACCGACAGGGAGGATCGGCTCAGATCTTCCCTACCTCCGGCCGACAGCACTTTGCCGAGGCCCCAGTCCATCACCTGCACTTCGCCAAAGGCGCCGACCATCACATTGGCCGGTTTCAAGTCGCGGTGCAGAACTCCCCGGCTGTGGGCAAATGCCACCGTCTGGCAGATTTGCTCGAAAATCAGCAAAAACCTCGCTCGGTCCTTTTCCAGCGACTTGTTCGCCAGGCTCTCGTCCATCAGTTCGGCAAACGTCTTGCCGACGATTAGTTTCATTGCGAAGAACGGACGACCATCGGGCAACATGCCCATTTCGTGGACGGGGGCGATTCCAGGATGCTGCAACTGGCTGGCGATTTGGGCCTCCTCCTTGAATCGCGTCACCAAGTTCGGGTTTGTCAACGGTTCGGCCTTCAACACCTTTAGGGCAACCTTGCGTTTCAGCGGCCGGTGATAGGCGGCCAGAACGATCCCCATGCCGCCGACGCCCAATTCGTTCCATACCTGATACTCGCCGAATTCATGCGGCATAAATGGCGAATTGGGCTTCCCGTCCGGGGGGGCTCCGCCCCCGGCGGTGCTGTCAAAAGGCTTGACGGCCTCCACGACGAGACCCCGGTCCGCCAAAAACTCAACGAGATCGTCCCGCAAATCGGGAAACCGGGCAAAAAATATCGGGACGGGAATCGGTTCGCGGCGATCCTCGGCCCGCATGTATTCCAAAACGGCCTCGTCGAGCCGCCTTTCATGATCGGCGCGGTTGGCGTCGGCGACGATCCCCCGGCTTGCCAGAAACTCGACGAGGCCATCCCGCAACTCCGGGTGCCGGTCCAAAAATTCTTGGACGGGAAGCGGATTGCCCCCGTCCTCGGCCCGCATGTATTCCAAAATCGCGGCGTCGAGTTGATTTTCGTGATCAGTTCGATGATTGGGCGTGGGCACTCAACAACTCCTTGAGGTTTTGCAGGCCGCGGCGATACAATCCGGCCACCTGGCCCTCGGTCTTGCCGAGTTCCTCGGCTGTCTCCTTCAGGCTGAGGTGCAGCAATTCCCGGGCGATGACCACGTCTCGCTGGTCGTCGGGAAGCCGTTGAATCATGGCGGCCACTTCCAAGGTCAGTTCCTTCCTCACCAATTGTTCCAGCGGCGTGTCGTCGGAGACAAACACCTTGGTTTCCCAATGGGCCGTCGATTGATCCAACACCTGCTGGAAAATTTGCTCCCGGCTCACATCCCGTTTGTCCGCATGCTCGGCCCGGAACTTGTCGATGTAAATCCGATCCTGAATCTTCTCCAGCCAAGCGATCCGCTGCCGGTCCGTCTCGCCGACACATGGGGGCGTCGCCGGATCAGCCGCCCGCAACAGGGTTTCTTGCACCAGATCCGACTCGTCAAACCGGACACGAATCTTTTGGTTCATCCCGATCACGCGGGCACGGGTTTTCAGGTACGCGCGATAACGCGCAAGATCCCAATTC
>NZ_JH636454.1:52619-55624 GCF_000255705.1 Zavarzinella formosa DSM 19928 | reverse complement strand
GTTTTTCGGCAAACTCGCACTTTCGTTCCGAGTGGGAGCTATTTAGCGTCGGCATGGACAGTCCCTTCATGAGAGGACGAAATGTGGTCAGCGAAAAAGCGCGAGTAAGAAGGAATTTTATGAAATTGTCAAATGACGTTGATTTCGCCGGCCATGGGATTCTGAATTCGCGGTTTGCCGGATTCCCGGCGGTGTCGTCTCGATCCGGGACAATCCCCAAGCCATTGGCCTGGCATTCTGCCTGGCTCTTGACTCGTGGTTGACTCCCGGAAACATGAAAGAGGCCCGGGCCAAGACCACTTTCAAAGAGTGGTTGAAAGCAGGGAATCCCGGGATGAGCAATGTTGTCGAGGCGGTCGGCTTGGCCTAAGTGCGACCTGACTTTCACGAGCAATGGTTTTAGATATTTCAGCCTTTCTTGGGGGGGGTGATCAATTGACTTTCCCGAAAATCTTTGGGAGTTTTCACGTCGGTCGTCGCCTCTGCGTTCACATAATAAACGCCTGGGTGAATTATCAAGATCTTTCACCGCCTCTTTGCTGAGCAGATTCTTTCTCGCCCTACGCTTCATTTCAATACGGACGCAGTGAGCGAGGAACGACAGTTGGGTGTCTGACATGCTCGGAAATTCGTTTTGCTTTTCATTTTGCTTTCAAATTTCTCGCTGCCTGCTTATGTTTCCTTCAGCTATGACGCATTTCCATTCTCCTGCGTTTGTGGGAGAGAAACCCCGTGGGACGTGCAAGACTTGCGGGATTTTGCAATTTTGACACCATTTCTAAATACCAATCAACGCGATTTTCAGTGGCGTTGGATGGAAGCTTTTTTGATGTAGTGGCAATCGCGATTCGGAGAAATTTGGCTGTCCGTACCCTGTCAGGACTTGGCTCAAAAATGACATCTCCAACCCGGCCAATCCATTGACAAATCACGGTGATTTCCCCTCGGGCCGAGCCGGCAGGAGGCCCCAAGAGGGAAGAAGTGTATTACTTTTATATCAAATTTGACTTATGCGTTTTCCCCGCGTAGGATGGGCCGTCCCGTCTCCCCCACCCAACCCGGCCCATGCTCAACATCACCACCATCAAGGGCGCCACGGCTGCGAAGAACTACTACCGTTCCGCGGACTATTATGTCGACGACCGCGAACTCTCCCCCTCCTGGCACGGCAAGCTCCGCTCCTTCCTCGGCCTGCCCCACGAACTCCATCACAACCATTTCATCCCCCTCTGTGACAATCTCCATCCCCACACCGGCCACCCGCTGACCGGTGCCGTGAAGGATGACCGCGACATCGGCCGGGACTTCACCTGGTCGCCCCCCAAGTCGGTCACGCTCGCCGGCTTGGTCGGTGGCGATGACCGAGTGATCGAGGCGGTGAACGAATCCGTCCGGGAGGCGATGGGTGTCATTGAAGCCGACACGATGACACGGGTCCGAAAGGGCAACGTGAATGAAGAGCGGCGAACCGGGGAGATGCTTTGGGCGATGTTCCCCCATCTGACGACCCGTCCGATCAAGGGCGAGGTCGATCCCCAGTATCACATTCACGCCGTCGTGTTCAACCTGACTCATGATCCCGTCGAACGGGAGATGAAGGCGATCCAGTTCCGCGAGGTGAAACGAAACGCTCCCTATTACCAGGCGGTGTTCCAGTCCAAGCTGGCCGGGAAGCTCCAGGACATGGGGTACGGGATCAGGAAGACGAAGGACGCCTTCGAGATCACCACCGTCCCCGAACGGGCGATCAAAGAATTCTCCCGCCGCCGTGCTCTCATTGAGAAGGTGGTGGAAGATTACGGCTTCACCAACCCGGAGAACATTGCCAAGCTCGGGGCGAAGACACGGGAACGAAAAGCCGAGGGACAACCGTGGGGCAAGCTGCTTGAAGGTTGGGAGAAACGATTGTCGGCTCTGGAACTGGACGCCCTCCGTTTGCATCCGGTCCCTATCCACGTCCGCACGCTAGATCGATCCACCCAAGCCGTGGACTACGCCCTCAAACACCTGCTCGAACGAAGCTCGTCCGTTTCCCAAAGGGAGTTGGCAAAGGAAGCCTTGCGGTATGGCATGGGCGATGTGACAGTCGAAGGCGTCTTCAAAGCCATCGGAAAAGCCGACCTGATTCGACGGGAGGTGGACGGGCGACTGATGGTGTCCTCGCGGGAGGTGCTGAACGAAGAGAATGCGTTGGTCAGGTTTGCGATTGATGGGAGAGGCCGTTTTCGACCCCTCCGCAGTACGAAGGCCGGGGTGAGTGATGGCTACGACTCCGCACGGCGGTTATCGGTCAGCCCGAGTCAGTCGCAACCACAATCTGACCATGACATACTCCCACCGTTCGCACAACCAGTTTTTCTGGAGCCTCGGGCAGGAGTCGAACCTGCTACGGATCGGCCGCTTCCGCTGTTGATGCCCGACGCACGAGGCCTCGCATCGTCGGGCATGCGTGTCAACCACCACGCCTCCGAGGCATTGGCTGAGAGTGCCGGTCTCCCGCCATTCGCACAACCAGTTTCTGATGATGAAATACTCCGACCCCAAGGGAGTCGGAGTGCCGCTGGGCTTGCCATGCGGGGGGTAGGGGTGACCGGCGAAAGCCGCGATCTTGGCTATCCGCGTGGAAGTTCCTTGGGGCACTTGTCGCCAAGCAACGGTCACGCAGATGACACTGCCATGCTTCCACCATTCGCTCAACCAGTTTCTGCAACCGACCCCGATATCGGTATGACGATATCGCTTTCCCCATCCCAGCTCGCCGCCATCCGGCACGTCTGGAACTCCCCCGACCACATCATCCTCGTCCGCGGTTACGCTGGTTCCGGCAAAACGACCCTGACCAAAACAGCCTTGGCTGGCATCGACCTGCCGACCGTGGTCCTCGCTCCCTCCAGCGAAGCCTCTCGCGGTGTCCTCCGTCGTGACGGGTTCGAGGGAGCCGACACGCTGGCCCGGTTTCTGGTGGACGACAAGTTCCAGGAGCAGGCACGGAACGGCTTGGTCTG
>NZ_JH636454.1:46137-52609 GCF_000255705.1 Zavarzinella formosa DSM 19928 | reverse complement strand
AATGCCCGACTCGTCCTCTCCGGCGATCCCCGTCAGCACAAGAGCGTCGCCCGTGGTGACATCCTCACCCTGCTGGAAGAGAAGGCCGGTCTTCCAGCAGCCTCCGTCTCCGAAATCCAACGCCAGCGCGGCAACTATCGCAAAGCCGTGGAGAAGATCGCCAAGGGCTATGTCTCCGATGGGTTTGCCATACTCGACGGGTTCGGGTGGATAAAGCAAATGACCGGCCAGGACAAGTACGCCGCTGCGGCTTCTGAATACGTCTCCTCCTTAAAAGATGGCAAAACCACCCTCCTGGTCTGCCCCACCCATAAGGAAGGCGACATGTTGACCGAACGAGTGCGAAAGGAAATGGCCGCCGCCGGGTTGCTCACGGGAGAGGAACGGACCTTTGAAGTCCTCAGACCCACCAACTGGACCGAGGCCGAACGATCCGACCCCCGGAACTACCACGAAGGCCATGTCATCCGCTACATCCGCAATGGCGGGGGCGTGAAGAGCGGGACGAAGCTCGACTACTCTGAGGAACAGGATGAGGCGATCAAGGCCAACCCCGGTGCCTTCCAAGTGTATGAACGTAGAAGCGTCAGCTTGCGAAAGGGCGATACCATCCGTTTCACTTCCAACCAGGAAGTGGATGGCCACAAGGTCAATAACGGCTCGTCATACACCGTGGATGGGTTCGACAAAACTGGGAATATCGTTTTGAACAACGGCTGGAAGCTGAAGCAGGACAACGGCATGTTCACCTCCGGTTTGGTGGACACCTCTTTCGCCGCCCAGGGGAAGACGGTGGACAATGTCATTGTCGTTCAGGGTAACCAATCGCTCCCGGCGTCGAATATGGCCCAGTTCTACGTCTCCGTTTCCCGTGGAAGGAAGCAGGCGAGCATCTATGTGGACTCGAAAGCCGAAACGCTGGATGCAGTGAAGCGGGACGACAAGCGGCTTCTCGCATCAGACCTTGTCCGAAAGCCCCGCAAAAAGATCCGCGAACGGTTAAAGAAGCACATCGCATTTCTGCGACAGCTTCCATCTTTAGTTAGCTCCAAGACCCGAGATGTGGTATTGGGGCGAGGAAAGGATTTGAGGTATTATGGCCACGAATAAGTTTTTGGAAAATCTCCGCGAGACGGTCAAGCCGAAGGAAGAGGCGAAGCCGCCGACAGAAGACGACAGTGTGGAGAGTCCGGCAGGGGATGGGAGGGATTCCCGTCATCAGGTGCTGGCGGTGCAGTTGGTGCAATTGACCCGAAACGCACGGGCTGTGCTTTACGGGTCAATCGTGGGGACCATCGACTTTAGCCCCTCGGTCGGCGTGAGCTTCAGTTTTGAGGGGAAAGACGGCGTTGAATCCGTCCTCATCACCGGCAGGCTGCTCGATAGAGTTTATGATCGGCTCTGCTCAGGAAAACGAGAGATTTGCCGGGTCAACGGCGACAGCATCACGGCCATCACGTTCACGAAGGCAGATGAAGCGTAGAAGCGAGAAACCGGGTACGCAAAGCCATGCCCTCTTGGAGCACCGGGTGATTTGTGACTTCAACCCCATTTGTAGTGACCGGCTGAGCAAAGGAATTCATGAGCGAATTGCCTTATCAGTGCAAAATGGGCATTCTTTGGATAAATTGTCACGCCTTGCGGGAAAGGGGGCAGATGCCCTCCATACTCAAAGTTTCCGGTGATGCCGAACATGTATCGACCAGCGGCGAGCGTCTCATAGTATTCCTCCAGATCGCTGTCGACGTGTGCGCCTCCATCCTTGTTGGCGGCACTCAGGCAAATGATCCGTCGCGAATAATCCTTTGATTGATGGATGAACACGGGTTCGTCGCTCCACCATCTGGCAAATGTAACTTCGAGAAATTTATCCCCAAGAAGCGGGCGCATTTTCAAAGGCTCGGAAGAATTCGGGTTGAGTACGTGCGAAAGATAATCTTGCCAGTTTCCATGGCCTCGCGATGACGTGAGCATTTGAGTGCTGGTCAAGCCAAGGTATGTGAACAAAGACGTGCTTGACTTCGTGTCATGTAACAACACACGCAACGAGGTGGCAATCCGCAACGCCTCATCTTCGGCACCCTGGTCAAACATCGCCGAAGACCGAGAAAGAAATCGAACTTGTTCGTGAAACTTGTCCGAGAATCGTGAATCGACAATCGCAGACATGATTTCTCCTGCCCGGCCACTAGTGAATGCCACATTTCTGAACCGTAAGGGTCGGCCTTTCCCTGGCGGCATGAAATTTCCAATCGAAGTTTATTCGTCCATTGACAGTCGATTGCCAAGGAAGGTTCGATGGCGACTCAAGTCATCAGCCGTTAAGATCAAGCGATTGTATGATCGATAACCGAAAGAATTTCAAATCTTACGCAACTATTCGGGCCTCACGCCTGCTGCCCACTAATCACGTCCGCCCACAAACAAACCCCTCGGCGACCAGTACGAACGCGGACATGTTGTGCTTGTCGAGTTCGCCGAGGATGTCGTCCCTCACCTGCTCGGCTGAATCGCCCTCCCGCATTCCCGCATACGCTGGGTATGGAAGCTGGATCGCCAACTTCTTGTCCTCTCCGGCCATACGTTTGCGAAAGCCCATCTCGGCAAATTCTTTCTCTTGGGAGGAGTGGATTTCATCGTCGGAAATGATGAACACTAGGAAATTCATTGGCGGGAATCCGTGGGTTTCGATCATTCTACGTTGGACTCCTGCCTTTGCTCACCGGCATCATCTCACCCGCTCTTACCCATTCCGAGAACAGTGGGTTGTCTTGGGCGGCGACCTCTACCTTCCGTTCCTCCCGGCTGACGCGAGCGGCGGCAAGCTGTTCAGCGGTTCGTGGAACATACCCCGCCTCGAACCCCGCCCAGTACAGTGAGAATTTGTGAACCCGGCACGACTGCCCCTTATGCATAAATCCGCGTGTGGGGTCCGGTTCGGTGAGCATGGCCCCAAATCCTGACTCGTAGCTCTCGCACTCCTTGGCCACTTCGTCGATCACAACGACGTGCTTCTTCTCCCCGTCCTTCGTGGCGGTGTACACAACCGCCGACGCCTTCATGGCGCCACCCTGCTTCCGGGCAATGTCTTCGTCGTCGTGGCTGACAAGGTAATGGCGGCCAACGGGCGTCCATCCGTAGCCGAGGACGGACTCGACCAAGGTGCGAGTCGCCTCGAACTCCGCGTTCTGGCGATCCGAAATTGCCTTGCCTGCAGCAGCGTTCTGGCTGTCTTGAGTGGTGGGTGTGCGCGACACGTCGGGACGATAAACGAGCGGGTGGGCTTGAGCAAGCAATCAACGACGCAGCATAGTCCGCAATCGCCAGTTACTCCAATATCCATCGGGGAAACGATCAGCGGCCTCCCGCTCGATGTGGTCGAAGACGATCCCGGCGCCGGTTTTTTGGGACGGCCTACCGCTCATAGTCTCTTCGACGTGCCTCTTCCAGCTCAAAAGCTCCTTGTCAGTCCTCTTGTCTTTTCGCTCATGCTCGGGCTTGTCTAGTTCCTCATTGATCTCGCTCAACGTCTCAAGATGATCGTCAATCAAATTCGATGTGGTGGAGGAATCAGACAGCTTTCGGTAGTACTCAGTGAGGTAATGAATCAGTCCGGGGATCATAAACTCCTCCTTGATATGCTCCTTCTCGGCAAGCCAATTCAACCGGCGATGCAGGGCTTCAATCTCTGTTTTTGGCAAGTCACCTACGATTTCTGGGTCGTCCCCCGGCTGTGCCAGGAATAATTTACAGCCAACGGCAAGGTTGCAAAGTGAAACCACGTTGTCTCGTTCGTCCTGTGGAACACCGGAAAGCATTTCACAAAAAATGTCATTCGGCTCACTCATCGACAGGCTCCGGGAATTGATGTTCTCGCGGACACCGAGCTTGCGTCGCATGGTGTCTGGGATATTAATTCATGATACCAGTTCGAGCGAGCGCACGCGGGAACCGGAGGACGTATTTAGTCATCCAGATGGCTGGTTGAGAATCCCTTCGTCCTCTGAATGGCGGCATCCATTTCCCGCCAGAACGTCAAAAAGCCCTCCACGCTCACACGCTCAACGTCTGGTCCTGTGTAACCTCGAACTTAAACCCATACCCCGCGACCAGCTTTCTGAAATCCGGAGACGTTTTCACCCGTAGTTTTGTCTTCCCAAATACTTTGCCTTCCGGGTTCTTCCATTGACGGGTAAAGAAGACCCGTTCGGGAAACTTGCCGGGCTTGTGAACACTGACCACCGTCACAATCTGGCTTCCCACGCCATCCGCTACTGCCAATGGATCTCCGTAGGCTGTCAGTTCATGACGAACTCCGGGACGCCATGAAAGCGTCTTGTAAGTGCTCTCACCGTCGAATAGCTCCACCTCTTCGTGGAAGAACGGGTAGCTAAACTCGAACACCTGCTTTTCCAAAAATGGGGGTAACTTGCTCATTCGCCATCCCCATTCGCACAGGTAAACGGCACATCGCCTTCGTGGTGGTCACCGCACACACCGCATTGTTCCAAAACGTCCGACTGGTTTACACCCAAAGCGGCCAGCACGGCCCTTTGCTGGAATATGGCTTTCGCCTTGGAGAGGTCGGATAGCAGATTGTTGGTCATGCAGGAGGCTCCTGGCTTGGGTCGGTGGCAGCGATGATGCCGCGTGCTTCGTCACTGATTGATTCCTTCGGCATGCCGTTCTCCAATTCAAAAATGATTGACTCGGCCTTGAAGCGGGCAATCTGAAGTCTCCTTTCCTGCTCACGGATTATGCCCATTGCCCAACGGACTTCCCCGGAATCGAGCTTTCCGAACTCAGTCATCACACGCTTCAGCCGCCCAATATCACTCGCCAGCGTGTTGCTCATGCCGCCACCTCCGCTTCAAGCTCTTGCTTGAGTTCGGCGAGCAGGGTATTGAATGCCTCAACATCAATGGGAATCACCTTGGTGTAGTCCACGTCGAAAGAAACAAGCGTTTGCTTCGCATTCCACGCCTTGATGAAGTCCCACAACTCCTTGTCATCCACGAGGCAGTCTCCGGCGTCCTCGTGGTGGTCATCCAGTTCGCTGGAGAGCACGTTGCCAAGGTCGATCCCTGACCAGCGGTTTTCCTTGCAGGCATATACGTACAGTGGACGGTTCGTCTCCTCGTCCGCTTCGTCGGCATACCAGTCGAGGAAGGATTCGAGGGAATCGAAGTAGCCTTCTTGACAGCCGCCCCCGTTTTCGTCGTACACCCAATCGCATGGCGACTCCGTAACGATGCCGGCTTTGAGCAATCGCCTTCCTTCCGCGTGACGCTCGCAATAAAGGTAGTAATGCCGGACTTCCACGTCACACGCTTTACACTTGGATGGCTCGCAGCATTTTTCGGCATTTGCCTTTTCCAGATGTGAACGCTTGCAAGTGGTGCAAACAAAAAACGAGGCATCGTCATCTGTCGTGCGAATCACCTTCAGAGGCAACGATTTCCCGGAAACCGGCTTGTCAAATGTGACGCGCAAAGTGGCGGGATCGCAAAGCTGTTCAGATTCGCTCATGCCACCAACTCCCCGTAAATCTCTGCCACCTTCTTCCGTATCCGCAAGCTCTCGAACCCCCGCGAGTCGCTCACCGCGTCCATGTGGTGGTCGAATTGCTGCAACGACTCCTCTATGACTTCCTCCAGCCGTTCCATGTCGTGCAGGCTGGGTGTCATGCCGTTGGAGATGAACTTGGAGAGCATGAAGGTGAGGGCGTCTTCGAGAATGGTGTCGAAGGTGTCGAGGGTTTCCAGTGCGACTTCGGCTTGTGCGTGGGGTTGGTCGTTCATGGGGCGAGTCCTTTCGTTGTTGACCTGCTGACGCTAGCGCGATTTGCGCGGTCAGTCAAGCGGTTTTATGGTGTGTTGAACACTTTGTTGATGCGGTATCCCAGCCAGGCCATGCAGTTGATCGCCATGCTATTTCCGAGGCCGCGATATCGTGGTCCATCGGCTGCTGGCTTGCCCCGGTACGGCACGTTCGTGTATCCGTCAGGCGCCCCCATCAGCCTCTCTGCCTCGGTTACGGTAATTCGTCGCACTGACATCACCTGCTGAATGTAACTCTGCTGCTTCATTCCCGCTTCGGCTGCCAATGCTCCGACGACTTGTCCGTCCCCGCCGATGTAACGAACCTCATCGCGGGTGTTCTGGGCAAAGGCAACCGCGCCCACGCCTATCCCCCCACGCCCACCGTTTGGAGTGAGAAGGGCGTTCGCCAGTCCGTCTTGCCGGTATTCGAGGTGATGGCTGTCACCCCGTCCACGAATCGCCAATGTGTACGGCACAAGCGGCGTTCCTCGGCCCGTTCCATCTTCACTCGCATCAAATCCATCGGCACGAAGCGAGTGTGTCACAAGCGTGTCCGAGCAATAACTGTCAACACCTCGGCTTTGATCCCTAGCTCTCAAGGTGGTGGCGACATCATCTGGGCCAGCAGAAACAATCAGGCTGTCGGCAGT
>NZ_JH636454.1:16688-46127 GCF_000255705.1 Zavarzinella formosa DSM 19928 | reverse complement strand
GTCAACGTCTGTTCCGGGCGGTCGATCTCCTCCCGTGCGGTTTCCTCCAGCGCGGAGTGTCGGGCAGACGGCGACAGTTGGGTGCTGCCCTCTTCGCTTGAAAGTTTCAGCAGCCGAACTATCCGGTCGAATTCCTTCTGGTCGGAGTCCCTCTCCGTGGAGTGACGGGTTGACGGCAACAACTGGGTCTTGCCCACGGCTCTCGCCAGTTCTCTCCACTCCCCGGCCACTGCCTGTAAGGCTTGGTGCAACATCGTGGGTAACGCTTTTCCCCGTCTTTCGGCTCGGCGGAGAATCCCCTCGCAGGCTTTCTGCGACAGAAAGTATTTCCGAGGGATCGGCCCTGTCTCCAAGACGTTCGACAAGTTCGTTAGGCACGGCAAGGAGAAAACACCGTCGCCTGCGTTGGGCGAGGCCGAAATATTGGGCATCGAGTGTTCGGTAACCCACTCGGCGCTTCGTTCCCCAGAATACGCCAGTCGAAGGCCACTTCCCGGTTTCAGTTTCAACGGGCGCATCCTGCCCGCAGATTGCTCCGACCAGGCATCCAAAAGCGTTGTCCCGCGTGCTGTAGATTCCGGGGACGTTCTCATAAAGAGCGAGTATTGGTTCCCTTCCATGTTTCCTCCTGATGTTGTCGATGTGATTGATGAGATGAACGTAGGTGAGCGTCAGGTTGCCGCGAGCGTCATCGAGGGAGCCCCGAAGACCCGCCACGCTGAATGCCTGGCATGGTGGCCCACCCGCCAACATGTCGCATTCGACCAGCAATTCCTCTGGCCAGTTGCGGAATTGGGTCATGTCGCCGAGGTTTGGCACATGCGGATAGTGGTGAGCAAGAACTGCGTTGGGGAAGGGTTCAATTTCTGAAAATGCGAGAGGTGTCCAGCCGAGCGGGTGAAAGGCAACTGTGGCGGCTTCAATTCCCGAACAGATTGAGATGTACTTCATTGCCACCCCCTACGCGAACAATGGCATGGCTGAAATAACTTCGGTTCGGGTTTGAACCATGCCGATGGCCCCGCCTCCGTACCAAGCCCGGTACGTCTCAATGGCGTGCGGCGTAGTCAGTTCGACGGTTGCGGAGTACATGTTGGCGTTCTGTTTCAGGCCGGTGACTTTGACGCGTCCGCGTGTGCCGAGGTGTTTCGTGGCGTGGATGTGGATGAGTTGGGCGGGGGTCATGGGGTGTTCCTTCCTTGGTTGGTTGAAAAGAGTATGACTGCGAAGCGGCCATGCTCTTGACTAGCCAAGCGGCAATGAGCGGGGGGAGGGGTCAAGACTGACGACGGAAGTGTTTTGAAGCGAAGCGCCCGCGAGGAATGGACGCGAAGCGGACAGGGGAAAAGACTTCTGGCGGCACCCGAAGGGCTTGGTCTTGATGCCGATGGGGACGCGAGTCCCCCACTTGCTTCCTTGCGATGCGGAAACGTCACGGTTGCTGTTCCTTCCAGCCGACCAACCGCTGCACCTGTTTGTGCGTCACTGCTGGAAGTGGCTTGTCAGGCTGCTTCCACCACTTCGTCACGGTTCCGGGGCTGCGGCCGAGGTAGTAGGCAAAGCGGGATCGAAATCGTTCACCGTAGATGCGGATCAGGTCGTTTTGGATTTGTGTCGGGGTCATGGGGCTTCCTTCTGATTTGGGAAGCCGACAATAGCCCGTTTCATTTGCTTGCGCAAGACACAATTTGCTAGGGCAAGAAGAAATTGCTTGCGCAAACGCACGCATGCTGTACCCTCTCGACTGAACAATCAGGGAGGAAGTATGGCAGACAACATGCATGAAGAATGGAGGCCAGTGGTTGGCTTTGAGCACAAATATTTGGTGTCGAGTCGCGGATCAGTGTTGTCACTCAGGGCATCAAAACAGTTGAGTTTACGCACAAATACCAATGGCTACTATCATGTTGAGCTTTGGAATAATGGCATAAAAAAGATTTATCGCGTTCACTCTCTGGTCGCCAGTGCCTTTTTGGGGGAGCGACCACTAAAGCATCATGTCAATCATATCGACGGCAACAAGCAGAATAATTCCATGGGCAACCTGGAGTATGTCACACAGGCCGAAAACAATCGACATGCATTCAAGCTTGGGTTGAATCACTACAACTTGCAAAATCTCCGACCGGAAAATATGAGGAGATTTACAAAGCTCACAGATTCCCAAGTCGCCGAGATCAGAGCACTAAAAGGATTGGTCACACAAGCGAAACTGGCGCAGCAATTTGGGGTAGATGATTCGCATATATCTATGCTTCAAAACAACCGCCGTCGAAAACCATAGGTGTGATCCTTATAGGCTTGCCCCTTGCATCGGGAGGGGACAGCGTCCCCTTCTGCTTGCGTTAGAGATCGTAAGGGAGCGAAGCTGTCGGCTTGCCGACCGAAGCCCTGTAGAGGCTCGGGCCGAAGGCAACGCCCTCACCCTTTCCCCCCAATCAGTCGTCGCACCTGCCAATGCACCACTGCCGGAAGCGGTTTATCCCTATCTTTCCACCACTTTGTCACTGTCCCTGGACTTCTTCCAAGGTAAAGAGCAAAACGCCTTCGGAACCTATCCCCGTAGATGCGAATCAAGTCGTCCTCGATTTGGTTGGGGGTCATCTACACCGCTTCCTCTCCGTCATCCTCACGAGCCAGCTTCATCATGTCATGGAAGGCCAGATTGGCGTCTTCAATGATCCGTGCGAAGGGGATGGAACCCAACAGGGCGACAGGGTAGTAGGTGCTTCCCGACGCCGCCTTTTCCTCTGAGATGGGCAACTTGGCAAAGCGGCCTTTATCGTGAGGCTGCTTCTGAAAGCCCCGGTAGATTTCCAATTCGGAAGTGTCGAAGTTGGCGACGTAGCCCCATTCGCAGAACAGACTGTCGACGGGAAAGTCTTGTGCATCCCAACAAAAACCCGCTTTCAGCATTTCGTTCAAATCGCCTTGAGTTTTTCGGACCAAGCAATACCAGTCGGTCACGCTTTGATTGCTGACACGAAGGTCAGTCCAAGGAGCCAATTGCTCGATTTCTTCTGGAGTGGCGGGGGAATCGTCCGGTCCTTTTGGCTGTAGCCTTTTGGCTTTCTCGATAGTCGCATTTATTGTGGATTCATCAGCGAGAAGACCGGCGAGCGCGTCGATTGTTTCACGCCCCACGCCTTCGGGATAGCTGTCGAATTGCTGATAGGCCAACTTGTCCTTGCTCTCGATATGCACTCCGGTAAATCCTCTCGTTCCCATAACCACTCCGTCTGTTCGCCGGGCTTCATTGCCTGACAAAGCCGACCCTAGCGCGGAATGCGCGTTCAAGCAAGCAGTTTTTTGCATGGCCTTTGGGGCGTCAATTCTCAATCATGCTGGCAGATGGAAACGCCGTTGGCGTGTTGGTAAAGTGGATAGGATGTGGCTGGCGACGATGGTAAAAGCACAAACTCGTCGAATTCAGCCTGAAAAACAGTCTCGCAACCTCTCCGTTGGATGATCCATGTCAAATCCTCGAACAATCCCGATGGGCCGGGGAAGCTATTTCGCTGAAACGCCGGGTGTGCTGTCCTACGGGGACCGATCATGGATCAGCGTCGGCAAATATTGCTCTATCGCCAAGGGCGTCCGGTTCATCCTCGACGCGGATCATCATCCGAAGCGAGTCACCACTTCTTGGCGACCTGGAGATATTACGGGGACGAAGGGAGATATCCGGATCGGCAATGATGTGTGGATCGGGGCGTATGTCACCATCCTGTCCGGAGTGACAATCGGAGACGGGGCGATTATCGGGGCGGCGACAGTCGTGGCCAAAGACGTTCCTCCATATGCCATCGTGGTTGGCAATCCGGCCCGGATAGTCAAGTATCGATTCGACTCCGAGACCGTGGCCAAACTACTGGCGATCAGATGGTGGGAATGGCCGGAGGATCAAATTGAAAAAGAAGCCGGGTTAATTTGGTCCGTGCGGGTGGCCGAATTTGTCGCCCGGCATGGTTCCGATGTGTCAGATGGAATTCAGGGTGCGGCTTCTATTCCTGCCGTCAAGACAGTCGAGGAGGTCGGGAAGGCCGCTCCGATGTCCGACCAGAGCCGGGTGATGGCACATCCGCGGGTCATGTTCGCGTCGTACCGTGGCTTGGACGATCAAACGGATGGCATGATCAGTGTCCGTAACCTGTTCGCCGCGCTGACCGGGCGGGGATGGCGGTGCGGGATTTTCACCGGTCCCGCTCCGAATAACACGGCGGTTCTGCCGACAATGAAAATACCGCCGGAAAAGCCGGAGGGGTGGATCATCCGAGGTGAGATCGGCGGGGTTAAGTTCTCTGTTCGTTCCCGCAGCGTGTCAATTGGGTGCTCGGCGACTGAATTCGAGCCTGATCGAGTGCCAGCGGGCCAACCTTCGTTGGCAGAGAAGATTGCTGCCTTTATGGATGTTTTCAGTGGTGCTGCCGAGCGATTTAGGCCGGAGATTGTTCTGATTTGTGGTGATGACCCCGCAAATGCCGGGATTACCACCGTTGCGAGACTTTTGGGCGTAAAAGTGGCATGTTGGCTGCTTTTCGACGGAGATGTTGACTCGCAGGACTGCGGTGGGTATGACGCGATAATAGTTCCACTTAAATCAAACAGGCCGCGAGATCAAGCCTTTTCCGAGATCAAGCATGTTCCTCTTCCACGCCTTGATGACCAAGCAGATTTTGCGTTAAACTTGCTCTTGTGGGAAGAATTCTTGAACCATTTTGTCAGACGTGGGCGATCATAGCGGATTAATCGCGTCGTGAGAATGATTACACCAAGATTGATATTATTCTGACTGACCGTTCAATTTGACAAGAGAAATCGACCATCAGCATAATAGCGTTCGGAAACAATGAGGAATCCTCGCAAAAACCAAAGATTTTGCTTCATTATTTCCGAACGCTCTAAAGCAATATGGTTCTATCAAAGCCTCCTACTTCTCTCTTGCGGCGACTGCTTTTCGAGCCGCAAACGTCATTCGGTTTTGGAAATCTGACTTGGCTAGCTCATTAAGCAAAAGTCGGCATTCTTGCGAATTGATGGCTTCAAGACAACGAACCGAAACCGATGCTTCAGAACAACCCTCGCCCTCGATGAGTTTCAACAAATTTTTGAGACGAGAAGTCGATTCGGCAGAAAGAGTTGTTGAGAGAGCAGATCGTATCGGCATCTCGGCATACTCTCCAAGCATAAGAAGTGCCTTGGAGGCATGTTCTCGGCTAACATAATTATTGTCGTCAGTCCTCTTGATATGCTGTTTAATCGATGAGGATTCATCGTTGGCATAAGCATATTGTAGGTCCGATGCGACTTTCTGAATGTTGGGATTGTTAGTGGAACTGTCAAAAATCAGTGTGGCAAAAGTGCGGATCCAAATATTTTTAGCCGTTCTTAACTTGATTATGTCGTGCTGAGAAGGAGCGGGCAATTTGGAAGACCGCCAAAGCTCAAATATTTGGGGAATGGCGGTTTGATTGGCCGATAAATGTTCAGCCAATATTCTGGATAATACATTCTGATCACACCTCATCGTCGCAATGCGATTCAACCAATCGCAATCTTCCGCTCTTGAATGCGAACTGCCAAGACAATTCAACATCAACCCTAGAAACGCAAAATTGGAGACCTGGTCAAGCCATTGCCCGATTCGCCGCCGCTCAATATTTGAATTGCTAAATTTGTTCAGTTGATTTAGATAATAAGATTCAAATCTTGCAATTCCGCGAGCATTTAAAGCGACAGTGTTAAGGTTAATCGTTAATTTTAGACTTGATATCTGCTCTTGTCTGCCATCTCGCATCTGCAAAATTTTGCAAAATATCCTAGTATTTTCATTGCCTACCCCAAAAGCCGCATGCCTGTGATGCAAGCATTCAAATTCAGTCAGTATCGCGCCGGGTTCCAGATTGATTTCTCTGGAGGCTCCATTGCCATTAAGCCCGATTATCCTGAAATTTGCCGGATGATTTTCGGGCATGCTGACAGTGATGTTTGGCAAATCGCTATTCCATAAAATTGAAATAGAACGCGATCCTAAATATTTGATTTGACTTTGAATCACTACAGGCCCGTCAGAGAATGCAGCCACCACAGATGATGATAGGGAAAAATCCCGATCTACAGTGCGATGGGAAAATAACGTCAGCAAAACAAAAGAGATATTAATCGACGAATAAACCATTAATATGCCATCCGCAATTACAATTGTATAGTTTTAACTTTTTTCAGTAGCATGCAATTGATTTCATCAGTTAACAACATAAAATCAGAGCCTTCGATGGTCGTGTTCTTAATGCAGTTGATCCTTGACAGTCTTGCCCGCTTCTCCCTCTTGAGGATGTCAGATTCTTCTATGGTCGCACTCTTAATGCGGTAGTTGTTCAAAAAAATCGCCTCTAGCGAGATCTGTCTGCTCAAGCGTCAGAAAAAAAACCGCGACCACTCGTCCTGTCATAAAATCGCATAGCATCCCGCTGATCCAAAAATTTATAAGCAGCCAAGTTCGATTCAAACGTTTTTGGAGGCGATGGACGCCTCCAAAATTCCCGATGGTTTGTATCATCTACCCTCGCCATTTTGACACACATGCTCTCTCTCATGGACACCACAAAACTCATCAGACCCAAGAATGATGGGCAGAGGGGGGAGGGCACAAGCAGATGCCAGAAAAATAGCACAAATCAAGCCAAGCCGGAGAGGATATTTCTGCCCTTATTCCACATGTTTTGCGACAAAAAGACGATTGCAAACGCCTTTTAACGAAAGTATTTGAAGTACGATTTTCATATCCGATTCGCGTTGATTCTGTCAATACGATTTTACTCGGTTTTTAGAGCGTTCGGAAATAATAAAGCAAAAACCTTGGTTTTCGCGGGTATTCCTTGTTGTTTCCGAACGCTCTTAATTGGTACGAAGCAGCCATAAATTGCATGCCTCCGAGAAAGCCAGCCATGGAGAACGACTGGCTTTCTCACCGTCGTCGTTGCTAGAAACGCAAAAGCTTGTAATAGTCGGTTTGTGGTTTGCTATCCTCTTCGCTTATGGCTCCTGGCCCAGCATCTCCGACCACAGCTCCTGTTTTTGTAATCCTCAAACCATACATCTTGTCTACATCCGGGTCATTTTGTTTAAATTCTTCATACACGATATTAAATCCGGAGTTTTTGACAGTTATCGGGTTTGCCTCGTCTATCACGCCCGCAATTGTTCCAGTCCTAAGATCCACAAATGCAAAATATTGCTTGGCGTCGACTTTGCCAGGGCCTTTTGTCGCATCGTTAATTTCCTTTTCCAGTTTATTTTTAAACAGCACTGTCGCCCTGTCGGCATCATTTTTAGCATCAGTTTTAAGGATTTCCCCTTGATTAGAATGTCTGTCTCTTGCTATTTCATCAACACCTCTTGTGGCGTCATATATTAAGCTAAATTTTCCGGCAACGAGTTGCGATTCTTGCATTCTGAAATATTGCGCAGGCTTTTGGACGCCAGCCGCCCCTTCAACTCGCTTAATACTCTCGCCAGCTTTTACCTGATTTAGATCTTTGGGATCATCAGAGTCGCTGTAGAATGTGTAATCATATTGAATGCCAAAGGCAGGATAAAAAGAGTCCGCACCACGCTTAAGATCAGTGCCCAACATTCTCGAAGGCATTGACATTTCAACTTTTACAGGAATGGCTGCGACACTGAATCCTTCGCTGGCAACCCGGGCTAAAGAAACGTCAGTATCCTTTTCATCTCCAAACACGGCCAGGACAAGCTTGCCTCCTCCTTTTTTGCCTTCTGTGTTGGGTGCAGTTTGGGATTTTACCCCTTTGTCATCCGTCCCTTGGATATATCCATGAAATGATCCTCCCACAAAATCAGTTTCTTTCAAAGAGATCATTGACACCGGCTTTTTGGCGGCAGAGTCGTACAGGCTTGCATACCCATTATCCGCGCTTACTCCAAGCAAGCGGACATACAATTGTTTGCCAAGAAGGTCTCCGGATTTGGAAATCCAGATATCAGTCTTCTTTCCAGGTGTGATGCGGAACTTGTCGTTCTTGATCATAACTGTCGGGGTGCTATCGGAGTATATTTTATTCTCCTGCTGTCCGACTTTCGTGCCGGAGCCGATCTTTATCTCTCCACCAATTGCATTAGCTTTTCCCTCCCCCTCCGTTATTTCGGCCCCCGTAAATACAGGCGGGCTATTGATCATGTGGTATGCGACAAGAACGATATCATCTTGGGTATCGCTGATCCGAGTTGGCACCATGTAAATTTCCTGAGAGATGCCGTCGTAAAGCGACAGCATGAGTTCACTTGATGCGTCGCTTCCGTCGGCATGCAAGGAAATCAAAGCCCGATCTGAAAAGGTTGTGCCGCCCGAACCGTCCGGAGTCTCTACGCGAATGCCGATCGATCTCGACCCGGATCCTCCGCCAGGATAATCAAGAGTGACGGCGACAGGCAGGGGTTTGCCCACAAAACCCAAGTCATCTTCATGTTTTTGGGTGTCGTTGATGGCAAAATCAACGACACTGTCTCCCTGCGGAGTCACTTTCCAATTAAATAATCGTTCGTCCGTGCCGCCGCCGCCAGTTACGCGCCCGACAACATTGAATGTCGTTGCCTCGGTCACATCATCCGGGGAACCCGTAAATCCGACCCCGTCGACATAGGTCACTCCCGGAGGCATTCCGCTTACATCATAAGTTAGTTCGTTGCCGATTAAGTCAGTAGCTTTGAATGGCAGATCAATTGAGTCCCCCGCAACAGTCACTTGGTCATCAATTTCCTGCCAGCGGTTCGAGTCCCATATATTCCAGTGGAACTCAATAGAGTCCGTATCCCCGCACTCGTGCAGGGTTGAAATGGTGACAGTATAATCGCCGTCCGATGTTTGAGCATCGTCATATTGTGGTCGCCCGCTGATCTCACCGGTGTCGCTATTGATCGAAAGCCCGCTGGGGAGCCCGCTGGCCGTCCAGGTCACTTGGCCGGAGACTGTATCTGGGGTATTGAAATAAACACTCACCAGATCCCCTTCCGACGCTCCTTTATCTCTCCCATCCCACTCAATTCGGGCGTTGTTGACTTCCGTCACAGTGATGTTGGCCGTGGCGTCGGCGGTGTGCCCGTGTGTGTCCGTGATGCGGTAGGTAAACGAGTCCGTGCCGTGGTAGTACAGCGTGGGCGTGTAGGTGACCACCCCGTCGGCAACAACTGCCGTCCCGTGCGTCGGCCCCGTTAGCACGGAGATCACCGGCGTGTCGTTCGTTGTCCACAAGTCGTTCCCCAGCACATCCACATCGACAGCCGTACTTTCCGGTGTCGTCCCTGAGTCGTCCGACGCCTGCAGATCGGCGCCGACGACAACAGGAACGCATTGAATATCGTACTTTTCTCCACCAGCACCGGTGTTACCCAAGTCATCCAGCGTGAGCGTGACATAGGCATCCCCGACGTAGCCTGTCGTCGGCGTGAAGGTCACGCCGCTCATGGCCGCGTTCAGGGCGGTCAATGTTCCCCGGACCATCCCCTCCCCGTCATCCGTGCCGTCGCCGTCGGTGAATGTCAGTCCGGTGGCGCCGGCCAGCGTCAGTGTGCCGTTCGTCACGCTCCACGAAAGTTCGACATCTTCCGTGCCCGCATCCGGATCGTTCAAGCCGACGCTGAATGTCAGCGGCGTGTCGACGGCAGTGTTTGGTGTTTCGGAGGGCACGGTGATCACCGGCGGGCGATTTTCATGCTGCACATTTAGGGACACCGTGACGGTGTTCCCGTCGGCCAGCCCGTCGTTGGCCTTGTAGGTGAAGCTGTCCGGGCCGACATAACCATCATCTGAAGTATAAGTGAAGGATCCGTTCTCGTTCAATTCCAATTCGCCATGCGAAGGAGACGAGACAAGGCTGACGGTGAGCGCATCCCCGTCGGCATCGGTGTCGTTGTCCAGCACGCCGGTCACATCGCTTTCGGCCGGTTCATCGTCTTCCGGGTCGCTCGGAACCGGGATTTGCAGGGAGGCGTCATCCATCACGTCATAGCTGTCGGCCACTGAAACAGGCGCGGCGTTGGTGACAGAAATGGAAACGGTGGCCGTGCCGCTGTCGGCCTGTCCGTCATTGGCCTTGTAGGTGAAGGAGTCGGCCCCGATGTAACCATCGTCCGGCAGGTAATCGAAGGAACCGTTGGAGTTCAAGGTCAGCGTGCCGTGGGCCACGTCGGTGACCAGGGCGGCCGTCAGAGGATCGTCATCCGCGTCGGTGTCGTTGCCGAGGACATTGCCAGTGGCATGGGGTTGCGAACCGGGGAGCATCCCCTCCGGATGAGCATGGACGGTGACGGAGTCATTGGCGGACACCGGGGCGGAGTTCGTGTCGTGGATGTTCAAGGTCACTGTAACCGGGTCGCCCGCCGCCAAGCCGTCGTCGGCCTGGTAAGAGAACGAATCCGGTCCGTGGTATCCACTGTCGGGCGTATAAGCGAGGGAACCGTCCGGGTTCAGCGATAACTCACCGTGGGCGGGCGAATCGACGACCTCGACCGTCAGGTCATCCCCGTCGGCATCGGTGTCGTTGCCCAGCACACCCGGGGCCGGCAGGGTCAGGACGGCGTCCGTGGCCACGCCATAAGTGTCGGCCGAAGATTCAGGGACAGTGTTGGTCACGTGAATCGTCACGGTTCCAGTGTTGCTGACATTCGCCCCGTCAGTGTCTTGATAGGTGAACGAGTCATCGCCCACATAGCCGGCCTCCGGCAGATAATCGAACGACCCGTCATTGTAAAGTGTCACCGTCCCGTGCGACACATTGGAAAGCAGGGAAGGCGTCAGGGAATCATCATCCGCGTCGGTGTCGTTGCCCAACACATCGCCGGCGAGGCGGTTTTGTTCGCCGGGTTCGACGCCCGTCGCGTAGGCATGAACGGAAAAGGTGTCGCCATTGGCCACGGGGGCGTGATCATTGTCAACGATGTCCATGGTGGCCGTGCTGCTCAACGGGTCCGCCTGGTAATTCGAGCCGAGATCATCGCCCAGGTTGGAAACCACGATTGTTTCCGTCCCCTCGGCGAGCAGGTCATCCTCATCCTCAACCGCCACCGTAAGATTGACTTCATAGACAGCCACCCCGAACTCCACTGTGGTTTCGTAAGTGCCGTCGTCATTATCATCGGGGTCGGCCACTCCAAAATTCGCATAGTCGTCGTCGAGGGTCGCCGTGCCGCCGACCTTGAAAACAACCGTCAGGGGAGTTGACAGGTCGCCGTCCCGCGTGAAGGTGAAAATGCCCCCGGCTCCGCCCTCGGTCGCGTCCTGTGTTTTGGTCACGGAAAGCGTGACGGCATTGATCGTCAGGGTTCCGCCGGTGAAGGAGATCTCGTAATTGGACCCGGCGGACAGGCTACCTTGGGTGATCGGGTAGGTTCCCTTGTTGCTTGACACCGTCGCGGTTGTCGCCAGTTCGCCGGTCAGGATGCTTTCGTCATCGTCGTTGACAAACCCGCTTGCGGAATAGGTGAGTTCGGGCAGGGCGGTTCCGAACACCTTGGATTTGTTGTCGGCCGTGACGGTCAGGGTGGCCGGGGTCACGGTCAGGTGGCCGGAGACGTAGCTGATCGTGTAGTTGGAACTGCCCGCCCCGCTGGCCGTGATGGAGTAAGGGCCGCCTGAAACGGAACTGGCGGAGGTGGCCGAGGTGCTCAGGGTAGGTCCGGAAGACAGGCTTGCCGACGTGTCGCCGTTGACGAAGCCACTGTAACTAGCGGTCAGGGTTGGGAGACTTGCCCCGTAGGTTTTGAACTTGTCGTCGGCGGTCACGGTCAGTTCGGCCTTCGTGACGGTCAATGTCGCCGGGGTGAAGGCGATGTTGTAATTGCCGCTGCCCAGGCTGCCTTGGGTGATCGAGTACGAACCGACATCGCTCCCGGAAGTGGCGGCCGTCCCCAAGGCACCCGTGAGGTCGCCGGGACCGTCGTCGCCCACAAAGCCGGAGGCCGAGAAGGTCAGTTCGGGCAGGTCGTCGCCATAAACCTTGGTCTGGTTGTCGGCCGTGACGGTCAGGGCGACCTTGGTCACCGTCAGTGTCCCGGCGGTGTAACTGATCGTGTAGTTGGAACCGGCCGAGAGCGTCCCTTGGGTGATCGAATACGTGCCGGCGTTGCTGCCAGTGGTCGCCGCTGTCGCCAATGCCCCGGTCAGGACGCTGGAGGTGTCGCTGTTGACAAAGCCCGTGGCCGAATAGGTGAGCGACGGAATCGTGGCTCCGTAAGCCTTGGTCTTGTCGGCGGCCGTGACGGTGAGCGTGGCGGGGGTGATGGTCTGGGAGGTTCCCCCGGAACTGCCAGACCAGAGGGTGGCGCCGCCGTAGGAGGCCGTGATGGAATGCGAACCGGCGTTCAATGTGACCGACAAGGAGGCCGTGCCGCCGGACAGGGTTCCCGTGCCCAGGACGGTCGCCCCGTCGTAAAAGGTCACGGTCCCGGTCGGCGTGCCGGTGGCCGGGGAAGCCGCCGACACGGTCGCCAGCAGCGTGACGGAGTTCCCGTACACGGCGGTCGAAGCCGACGAGGAGACGCTGGTGGTGGTGCCGCCGGTGACCGTCACGGAAGCCGAGCCGGAGGCCGACTTGCCCAGCCCGTCGGTGAGGGTGACGGACGCCGACCGGGTTCCCGGCGCTCCCGTGAAGCTCGTTGTGTAAGTGCTTCCGGTCGAGCTGTCCGGCCACAGATAGGTGTAGCCGCCATACCCGTCTGCGGGTGTCGCCGTGAAGGTGACGGACTGGCCCGCCCCGACCGTGCTTGACGACGCGGACACGCTCACCGTCGGCAGAGGATGGACGTGGATGGTGTTCGACGTCCCCGAGGCCGAGCCGCCGCCCGATCCCCCGGACCCACCTGATCCCCCGGACGACCCCAAGTCGGTCACGGTGACCGCCTCGGTGTAATCTCCGGCGATGGCGTAAGTGTGCGTGTAGGTCGCGCCGGTCGAGGCGTCGGACCACAAATATGAGTAGCTGCCTCCGCCTCCGGACACCGTCGGCGTGTAGATCACTTCCATTCCGACGTCCACGTCCCCCGGCGACCCGGAGACCGTCACCGAGACAGAACTTGACCCTCCGGAGCCACCCGAACCGCCGGAACCACCCGAGCCGCCGGAACCACCCGACGAACCGGAACTGGTCACATGAATGGTGTTCGAGATCGCGGTGACCGACGAGCCGCCCGAACCGCCCGAGCCGCCGGAACCCCCGGAGGAACCGATGTCGGTCACGGTGACATAGGTATTGTAATCGCCAGTGGTGTCATAGCGGATGGTGTCGGACAAGCCGGTCGAGCCGTCGGCCCACAGAAAGGAATAATTGCCGCTTCCCCCCGACACCGAGGTCATGTAGATCACCGACTGGCCGGCCGTGATGCTTCCCGGCGACCCGCTGACCGTCACCGACACGGAGCCTGACCCGCTGCCCGAACCACTGCCGCCACCGCTTCCCGAACCGCTGCCCGACCCGGAACCGCCCGATCCTCCCGACCCTGAGCCGCTCTCTCCTCCCGACCCGCTTCCTGATCCCGAGCCCCCGCCTGAACCGCCACTGCCTCCCGAACCGCTGTCTCCTCCGGAACCACTCCCCGAACCTGATCCGCTGCCCCCTCCGGAGCCGCTATCACCGCCGCTGCCTGATCCTGATCCGGAACCCGAGCCACCGCCGGAGCCACTGTCGCCGCCCGATCCTCCCGATCCGCCGGACGATCCGAGGGTCACATAAACAGTGTTTGACGTGCCGGACGCCGAGTCGCCTCCCGATCCGCCAGAGCCCCCCGATCCTCCGGAACCGCCGGAGGAACCAAGATCGGTCACGGTGACCGTATCGGTGTACTCGCCGGCCGACTCATAGACGCGGACTTCGCTGATCCCGGTCAAGCCATCGGACCACATATAAGAATAATTGCCGCTGCCCCCGGACGCCGAGGCGGTATAGGTCACCAACTGGCCGGTCGTGGGGTGTTCCGGCGACCAGCCCACTGTCACGCTCACGCTGGGCTGGTCCCGTGACTCCAGTTGCTCGATCCGCAATCCCACCCCGGAAGGGCGGGAAACGGGCTGGTTGGAGTGGAAAAATTCACGAACAGGCTTGAGAAACGTGCGGATGCTCGGACGCATTGGCGAAATCCTGACGGGGGATCGGGACGGAGGACACGAGTCTTGACGAGAGAGTTTTCTCTTCTTACGAACACGTCACTTTGGCGGGAAGCCAAGTGAACGGAGAATGTTGAACAAAATACAATCGGGGGTCATCGGGCTTCCCTCCTGTTTTGTGTGCGGGCGATGGTTTCGGACAGGAACGTCTCCCATCGGGGAATCACCACCTCCGGGCCCCACGTTTGTTCGGCGGCCCGACGGGCCAGGGCCGCCATCCGGGCGTGTTCGGCCGGGTCATCCCACAGCCGGACAATGGCGGCCGTCCACTCGCCGACTTCGTTTGCCGTCGGGGCGATCCGGGTGGCCGGGGTGTATTTGGCCGGGATCTCCGCCAGCACGCCGCCGACACTCAGGGTCTCGGCCAGCCCGCCACGTCCGGAGCCGATCACCGGAATCCCGTTGGCCATCGCCTCGACCGCCACGCGCGACAGCCCCTCGGCCACCAGTGATGGCATCAGGATGATCTTGCTCATTTGGTAGAACCGCCGCGGGTCCGGGGTATTGGCCATGTGATGGACGGACTTTACCCCGGCGAGGTTCACTCCGCAGCGATCCAGCCAGGTCGTCCCTCCCCGCCCCTCGACCAGCAGGAACCGGATGTCGGGCCGCGAACGGCCGAGGATTTCGGCGATCCGGGCGAACCAGAACACCCCCTTGGCCGGTTCGGGGTTGACGAACGTCACATAGCCCGGCCCCGTTGGCTCGCAGCGGAACCGGTCCCAGGTCCACGGTCCGGGCAGCACGACCGGGTTCAATCCCAGACGCTCGCGATAGTGGTCCCGGCTGGCGTCCGACGGGACGACCACGGCGTCGAAGGCTTTGAACATCGCGGCGTCCGTGTATTCCCGGTTATGCAGCCAGAACACCGCCGCCGCCCCGTTCGTTTGCGCCGCCACCAAGGCCGCCCGGCTGGCGGGATCGCCGCCATAGGTCAGGACCACGTCCGGCAGAAAATCCGCGGCCACCCGGTTCACGACATCATGGAAGGCCCGGGTCTCGTCCGGTCCCGGCGGTTTGTGGACGGCCAGCGGCTCTGGGGCGAACACGGTCACCGGATAGCCGTCGGAGTCAACCGTGTGGACGGTGAACGAAAGACTTCCGGTTCGCCCGGCCACCCGGTCGGCGGAGGGTTTCCCGGCAAGGACGGTTCCGATGGGGGTGGCCGACGGATTGTCCAGTTGCGGCCCCGTCACCACCCGGCACTCCCAGCCGCGGGCGGTCAGCAGGTCGAACAGATCGCGAGTGCAGAGGGCAGCCCCGCTGGATGGGTCGAAGTGGCAGTGGTACGACGCGAACAACACCCGCTTTGGTCCCGCCAATCGCGGGCCGGACGCGACTCCCGTTCCAAGGGAACCCGTGGTCGCTTGTTCGACGGAATCCGCACGGCCGACGGCCGGATTTGTGGCGGCGCGGCCGGGGACCAAGTCGGACCGGACGTATTTGACGACCCCGAGCCCGGCGTCACGGAAGCTCGCCCCAAACTGGTCATGTCCGGGGAGCAGGGCATCAATCCGGCGCCGGTCGGCGGCCGAGTGAAACTCGACCAAAACCACCCGCGCGGACCTTGCCCGGTGTCCCAGGGTTTCGAGAATTTCGACCTCGCATCCCTCGGTGTCGATCTTGAGGAGGTCAACCTCCCCCAGTTTCAACTCGTCCCACACAACGGCCGCGTTCCGAATCCGGACCCGGGCCTTCCCGGCTGGTTCCGAAACCCAGCCCGGCCGCACTGAGTTGGCCCCCGAATTGGTCGGGTGCAGAAACAGTTCGGCCTCCGCGTCCGCCCGTCCGAGTCCGAACGGGTGGGCGGTCACGCCGGGGAATGAACGCAGGTTCTCGCACAACAGATCATAATTTGGCCGATAAGGCTCGAAACTATGGACCGTGGCCGCCGGGTCATAAATGAGGAGGCTGTAAAGTGCGAACAGCCCGACGTTGGCGCCGATGTCGACCACCACCGGCCAAGGGCGCAGACAGTTCGGGGGCAGCCCCCCGTATTCATGCTTTTCAAACAAATCGCGGGCCAGCCAAGACTCGTTCGCGGCCATCCGCACCGAATGGACGGTCCCGCCGACGCGGATCACCACCTCGCCGACCGACGACGGCAAACCATTGGAAAACGGGGAATCGGGCCGGGTCCGGGACAGGCTGTCGGCCCGCACGTGATACCGCCCGCTCTCAGCCGCGACAAACGTAAACTTCGCTCCGGCCCCGGCAAAGCGCCGCCACAGGTCGGCATCCTCTTCCTCGCCTTGGGCATGGCCGAGCGCTTCGTTGAATTTGCCGGTCTGACCGAGCAAGTCCCGCCGGTGAACCACCCCGAGCGAAATGACAATCGTCTCGGAGAACATCTTGTCATGCCGGGTCGCCGGGTCATAACGGGCGACCGATCCGAAGCCGGGGCCGGGCCGTTCGTTGGCCTGATCGTACCGAAACACCAACACGTCGCCCTTGTCCCGCCACTCCCAGGCCCGGGCCAGATGATCCGGGTAATACTCATCGTCATGGTCGAGATAAGCGATCAAATGTCCCCTGGCATGATCGAGCGCCGTGTTCCGGGCGGCCGACACCCCGCGATTGACCGGGTGTCGAAACACCCTGATGCGGGTGTCGTTGGCGGCGAGCTCCTCCAGTCGTGCGACCGAATCGTCGGACGACCCGTCGTCAACAATCAGCAATTCCCAATCGGCGAACGTCTGGCGGCGAACCGAATCAACCGCCCGACCGAGCAACCCGGCCCCGTTGAACACCGGCATCACAATCGAAATGGCGGGGTGGTCGGACATGGGACAGCATCTTTCCGGATTCAGCGGATGAACTTGTGGTTTCGGACGGCGAGTGAGCGGCAGCGGTTTTCAATCCGCTTCGTCTTGTGATCGATGATATGGTGTTTCCGAATCATGGGAGTTTGGAAATTTGGGGCCTTCGCTTTCTTGGTGTGAAAGGTGGTTGTTTTGGTAATGGATTTGTTTGAGTGGTAATGGATTTTCCCCACCACAAAGAGGGATATTTCATGGAGTCTGGAGCCGCAACCGCTTTCTCAGATTTGGGGCAAACTACCAAAAGCTGTTTTCTGGCGCTTCGCCATACATCATCCGCTAATTAACTCTCTCTTTGCGTTAGGGACTTGCAGGGCGGCGAAGCCGGTGCGTAGCACGGAACCCCGGAAAGGCCCGACCCGCAGGGAAACGCCCATCACTTCGCCACCCTCGCTTTCCAATTCTTTTCACCCTCTTTGCCTTCCAACTCCGCGACCCGAAGCATCAGCCTCAACCGCTCATCCTCGCTCAATCTGAGAGCCTTGTAGACCGCTTGCAGGTGGGGCTTTCCTGATTTGCTCATCCAGGATAGGTGTTCGAGCAGGAGGGGGATCGTGTCGAGGCTGATCTGAGGTAAGCGGGTCATGATTCACAGGCCGCCGTCACCAGCAAGACAACCTCGCCATCAAGGACATCGACGATGCCCACCTCTGCGGAACCCTTACCCTTGTAGTCGGAGACCATCCATTCGCCCCAATTGGCCACCCACACCGGAGTGTGACGGCTCATGGTGAAGTCCCCGCCCTTGTACCCCTCGAATTCCTTGCCAACGCAGTCACGAAGCATCTCTGTGAATTGGTCAACAGTCATCCCCTCGCCCGCGTCGTAATGAAGGGAAAGCTCGGCATACACCCCGCGCCAACTGTCGATCCCCGTTGGCACGAGCCCGCCGAAGTCAAAGACCACCTGCTTGCTCTTGTCGGGAATGGCCTCCATCTTCAGGATCAGTTCGCCCAAGCGCAGGCATTCGGAGTTCGCAAGTTCCTCCTCACGAGCCTTGGCCAGCATTGCATCAACTACCGTCTGTAAATCCACACCACCTCACTCTCCGTCCATCCCCGGACTGTTTCACCCGTTTCGTCCGTTACTGGACTGTTCACGATTCTCGCTGAATACCGAAACTCTCATCGAATTCACCGCATTTTCCGAGGCTAACCTCCCGATAAGCGGCTGGGGTTAAATACCCGTTGCTCACTAACCAGTCACTGAAATGCGATATGCCACTGTACATACGGTGTCTGCCCTTGCTTTTGCAAAGCCCGACAAACTCAACTGCAAGCATCTTCATGTCGAATGGCTTGAGCGCCATGTAAATATCATGCGAATACCCGTCCCACCATTCATCGTAAGTCACCAGTGTTTCACCAGCTTCAAATTTCAAGTTCTGCCCCATCACCCCTCTCTTTCCGTTCAGCCATGGACCGCTTTATGTGTTTAGCTTGGATTTGGACTGCTCACGCCTCGGCCTTTCTTTTGGCTCGGTAGTCCCGCTGGTACTAGATGAGCCGTTCGCGGTTTGCCTGGTAGTACCGCTTCATCTGCTCAAGCCTCCGTTCCCGATTGGCCAAGTACACGAGCCGCTTGTACTCCCGCTCAGTCACCGGCCTTCTCCCGCTTCTGGATTTCCCGGTCGATGTACCACCGTGCCTTCTTCAAGTCCTCGATGGCATCGTGCTTCAGGTCAGCCCGCCAGACGTACTTCACGGCATTGCCGAGGTTGAAGCCCATGTGTTCCACGATGGTAATGCACTCGACCCCGCTGGGATGGCCGTTGTAGTGTTTGGGATGATTCACATTGTCAGTCATTTAGCCCTCCTTGGCTGTTGGTTGATTCTTACTTCGCGTTAGGGACTTGCAGGGCGGCGCTGCCGGTCCCGAAGGGACGGAACCCCGGAGAGGCCCGACCCGTCAGGGAACGCCCATCACTTCTTCACCCTCGCCTTCCAATTCCTCTCCCCCTCTTTCCCCTCCAACTCAGCTATCTTCAACTCCAACCGTAACCGTTCATCTTCAGACAATTTCAAAGCACGGTACAACACCACCAAGTGAGGCTTGTTGCTTTTGGGCATCCAGGAGAAGCGTTCGAGCAGGAGCGGGATCGCGGTCAATGAGATGGAGGGGAGGCGGGACATGGCTACCACTTCACGATGATCGTCTCGCCAGTGGCCTTGCTGACGCAGTAAGTCGCCTGAAAATTGACGCGGTCCTTTGCGATTCCCTGCTGCGCAGCAACGCAAGCCTCCTTTGAGGGCATTTCAACGCTCGTTGCCCCGCCGGCATAGCCGATCTTGAAAAAGACAATCAACACCCAAATCGAAGACATATCACCTCTCTCCGTCCATCCCTGGACTGTTTAACCCATTTCGTCCATTACTGGCCTGCTCACGTCTTCTTGCGTCTGATGTCTCCACACTTTTCACAAAGCTGGTCGTAATAGAAACCCACCACCTTGCTTTCACTTCCTCGCGGGCCACTGCGGATCGTTTCCCACGAATGCCTGCATAACCTCCCAACGAGCAGAGCGTAAAGCCACGCGATCATGGCGCCTCCTCGGCCCGCAAGTCCGGCCTCGTAAACGGACTTTTCCACGTCGCCTCCGACCGGATCGTCACGGTCACCATCGTAAGTTTCTGCCGTTTGCGGTCAACGTATGGTCGCCACCCGAATTCTTCGGTTAGCGGACAGATCCCGAATAGCTTCTGTTCTGCTTTTTCATTCGCTTCGTCGAAGGTCATGACCTGAACTCCTGCACCCACGTCAGGGGCTTCCATCCCCTTATCCCGTACCCGCCAGTTGCCTTGCCATCGGTGCTGATGAAAAAGGCTCGTGAGACGATTTTTCCCATCAATTCTCCGCTCGGCAATCGAGTGACTCGAAGGATATGGGTGTCTTCGCAGTCCTGAATCCAGACGTAGTGCCATCCGAATGCCTTGTGAAACAACTGCCACATCATTCGAGCATCCCTTTCTCACGCCTTCGTTTGCCGCTCGCCCGCCCGTTCTTTCTGGCTGGCACCTGTTTCGCCAAATAAGCGTGAACATCTGCTTGGACGCAAATGCTCTCAATGCTCGTGTGGTGGTAAATCGGCTCCCCGTCTTTGAACAGCACATACTCCAGCGGCTGGCCTTCGGGCGAGTACACTATGCAGCACGTCAGCCCCACGGCTCGGTAACGACGAGCCTTGTTGATGATTGTCGCCATGCCACTGTCAGGATCGAAAAGGAATCCACGCTCGTTGGCAACGGCTTTGTCAGATGGGGTGAGTTCTCTCATTCGAGCATTCCTTTCATGCCGACCGCCGAAGCAATTCGGTTCGTGCCTCATTCAATCTCGCCATCTGCTCATGGCTACCGCCCACATCTGGGTGACACCGCTTTGCCTTGTCCCGAAACGCCGATTCGATCTCCGACAAAGACGATCCCGGCTTCAACCCAAGCACGTCCCAAGGTGAATTACTCGGCAATGCAACGAATCCCTTGAACGCCTGCTGGACCATTTCGCCCGTTCCCCATCGTTCGATCCCCCTCAACGCCTCAATGGTTTTCCCAATGGCGTAAATGTTGTCGTGGATGATGTCCCACTTGTCGCAGGCAAAGCACATCTGCTGCTTGCGGTACGTGAAGTACACGGCCACGCCCCGGTCATCCGGCGTCTTGTAGGTCGCGTAGGGCAAACCGTCTTTGCGAAGCGGGATGTTGGTGGAGATGATGGGCAGCGTCCCGCCAAGCCGACGAATCTCGCCGAGAACGAACTGACAGGCGGCCCCGTGAGTGGTGCGGAAGTGGCTGCGGGCGGGATTGTGAATCCGTTGCTTTCCAGCGGGCCACTGTAGTGGATATGCTTCAATCATTCGAGAATTCCTTTCTCTGTTACACAGATGAGATTGCCCGCTCCTATATCCCGTTGTCCCAAGCAAAAACCGTCTGCGGGTTTCGCGTAAGTTCCATGTTCATTTCGTCGTCGCAGTCGTCGCACAATCCGTAGAATCGGCGATTGAGCAGGTTCAGGTATTTGCCGCATCTGTCGCAGGCCAACCCCGAGTTAAACCAGTATTTCGCCCACGGGTCCGGGTTTACGAACCAATGCGGTTCTTCGCCGAACATGGCGTGATGAAAATCCGCCTGCTCCATCTCTGGCTCAAAAACCGGGGCTTCAATCGCCCACCCGTCCACGATTCGGAACACTCCTGCACGGTCAACCCTGAAAAGCTCCAGGTAAAGGTCACGCTCCCTGGGCCGCAAGTGCATCGGCAACAAGCCCGGTTGCAAGTCGCCGCCGAAGACGGATTCCATCGTGAGGTCTACTTTGTCCCAATCCACCGCTTCATCCTTTCCCAAAAGGAAATGCCTTCGTTGCCGCTCTGAAATGACGCTTGCGTCGCCGTGACGGAAGGCGTTATCGAAAAACTCACGCCCCCGCGATTGGCCATATCCTCAAGCGTCATGGTGACGAGTTCCTGCACGTAGGCTGCATCGGGGGCGATGTTGTGGCTCGGTTTGCTTATGCCAACCTCCGCCATCCTATCGATCATCTTCCCGAAGGTGAGGTCGCAATACTCGTCCTCCCAATCCGTAATGAAGTAAAAGCGGTCATGCTTGATGCCGGTGTTTTTGTGACGGAAGTACCCGAACACCACTGGGTCGCGGTTCCGTGCGACAGTTTGCTTCTCCTCCTCGGTCTTGTATTCCTCGCCGGTGTAGTCGCTGAAAACCACACAGAACTCGTCAAACAGCCCGATGTCCTTGGCCTTCTCGATGTCGGCCATTTGGTCCAGCGGGATGACGCGGGGGTAACGGTCAAGCTCGATAATCTTGATGTGCTTGGTCTTGTCCAACAGGTGCTTCACGTCGTCCTGGTAGACGAACTGGCTGATCCCCGCCCCCAGCAATTTCATCTCGCGGACGATGACGTCGTGCGTAAACGCAAGCTGGTTGAGCAGGCTCTGCTGCCCGACTTTTTTGGCACGCACCAAGTGTTCCGCGATGATCGCAAGCTGCTCCTGGAGCATGTCGGCGTCCACGCCTTTTACGCTCTCCTTCAGCACGGCGAAGTATTCGTGCGGCTCCACCGCCTCCGGGTTGATCGTCACGTCCTCGGTCATTCTGCCCTCCTTGGCTTGGTTGGTTTGGACTGCTCACGCTTCCGTTTGCGAATCACATTGAGCCGCCGGGTGAGTGGGGCATCAATGCCCATCTGTTCGCAACCTATCTCATAAAGCTCGGTCGGTGTTTTGGTCATCATGTCAGAGGACATGTTCGGTGCCTGGTTCTCGACGTGCCACATTCGGTGATGCTTCCGACACAGCCAGCGGATGTGAAGAGGAAAGTTGTAATCGTCGTGATGTGCCTGAATGACGGTTCGCCGCTGGCCGTTGCATTGCGTTTCTTCGCCAGTCTTTCCGCAGACCTCGCACGCAGAAGGTTGTATCACCCTCGTTCGGATGGCAATTTTCACGGCCATTGAAGCGCGGGTGCGGGATAAATCAACCATAATTGTCCACTCATACGAATCCAGTTTTTTAACCAATTCCGCGTCATCCACCAGAAGTCCGATCAACATCGCCGTGTGATCCGGGATTGGAGACTTTCCGCTTGCCCACCTCCAGACGGTCGATGCGTTGAGTCGCAACAGTCGAGCCAGTGACGGCTGCCACTTCTCGCCGAACAACCGCAGGCCACAGATTTCAAGTTCTTCATGCGTCATGCATTGCACCTTGCATGACTTTTGATCTTGGGTCAATCACTTTCGTAACGCTTGCGCGAATCTCAAATCACGTTCAAACTCAGCCCCGTTTTTCGCCCAATCCCCTTTCTCATTCCCCGAAAGGAATTGCGATGGAGACGGTGCGAGGATTGCTCCAAATGGGTAATCAAAAAGTTGGTGACGCCATTCATTTGTGGGGTCTTCCGGCTGTGACAACATGCCCTGGAATGACTTCTGTCTGCCAAGGTGTTTGTTACGCTTTACGGTCAAGATTCAGGTTTCAAACGGTCAAAGATCGACTCGCTTGGAACCTGGAGCAAACTGAACGTGATGATTTCTGCGGTCGAATGACCAAAGAGATACGCCGCAAAGGATGCCTCGTTTTAAGGGTGCATTCTTCAGGCGATTTCATGAGCAAAGAGTACGCTGAAAAGTGGCTCTGGATCATGAGGAAATGCCCCAAGCCTCGCTATTTTTGGTACAGCCGTTCCTGGCGCATTCCTGAAATAGCAACGGTTCTGGAGCAAATGGCCGCACTCAAGTGTTGCCGTGCCTGGTACAGCCTCGACTCTGAAACGGGAATCCCTGAAAAGATCCCGCCCGGCGTCAAACTGGCTTACCTACAAGTTTCCGAGGATACACCCCCGGAGATGATCGACCTGATGTTCCGTGTCCGTCGGTTGCGAAAACAGCCTCGACCACGGATTGGATTGACCATCTTGCCGGTGTGCCCGAACGAAGTGAACAAAGAGATCACTTGCGGCGGTTGTCAACGGTGCTTCTCATGAATGGAAAAAGCCCCCGAGGATCAACCCCGGCGGGCTTTTTTCAATCCAAAACTCATGGGTTCGACTTGCTCTCCACATCAGTGAATCATGCCCGGACGGGAGAAGACCGGGCAAAGCAATTTTCCCCAAGCGTCTTTGGCATCACATCGAATCTGGTCGAATCAGCGGCAGTAGTGCGACCACCGGACCACACGGGTGTGGCAGCCGTAGGAAGAGTGCCAGTAGACTCGTGACGGGGTGTAGCAGGTCGGGGCGACGAAACTGGTGGAGCAGGTCGGGGCGAAATAAGTTTGGGTGGTGCAAGCCGGGGTGGAGTAGTAGACGCGGCTGATCACCGGGGCGGACACGCAAACAGGGCTGCTCTGCACGACGGTGTAACCGGGGCTGAACACGACAGGGGTGGAACAGGGTTCTTGAGCGGACACGGTTCCGGTGAGGCCGAGGGCGGCGAAGCCCAAGCCGAAGGTCAGTAACAAGGCTTTCATGATTGTTTCTCTCAGATGCTCATGGTTTGTTAATCTCTCCCGCACTAGGCAAACGACTGCTCCATATGGGCTTGCGCGGGTGTATCTTTCCCCGCGATTTGCGTAATTTGCATCATTCCAGCAGGGGGAGCGAGTCAGACAAACAGGTCTGAAAGCTCAGAAATGGAAAGCACGAAAATCGAATCGGAGATGAAGCGGCCGTAAGAATCGGTTGGTGCGGTTTTTAACCCTTGCGAGGCTCTTTGTAATCAGTGGATTCTTGTCGGTTCGATCCTGCCATTATCCGACGATATCGCCGCCGCGAGAAACGAACCAAGAAGAAGCCACAGAGGCCAAATATGAATGCCACAAACGCCAAAACAGCCATTAGTACCCAACGTGGCTGCTGGTCTAAGATCACGTACCAAGGCGTGGACGGATAGATGAAATTGGCGCTATTGTCGATCTCGAATTTCTCTTTTCCCGTCCGCAGGTCGATCACCGATGTCCGGAGGTTGGGCCATGTGACAACCCCGTATCCCAGTTCCGTGTCAAAAGCCAACTTCTCAATGACTTGGTAGCCCACCGGAATCCGAAACAACTCTCGAAGTTCGCCGGTGGAAGGGTCAAACCTGAAAGCACCCCCTTCCTCTCGGCCATCCGCGTAAAAGACGACTCGAATGTCGGCTAACCCAGTGGATGACCAGAGGGGCGGGTAAACTCGGCCAACGTCTTCGACCAGACGGACTCGTCTCTTGGTTGAGATTTCGACAACCTCCAATTGTCTTCCCGGCCGATGATTTTTAACGTCCTCAAACTCGCCCGCCACAAACCGGGCATTGTCGGGTTCGACGGCCGTCACGAATTGACCGTCGGCAACAGGCTCGCCTGACCGGACGCGAAAGCACATGTCGTGATCGACGGTCTTGATTCGGATAATTGAGTCATCCGCCGACACCTCCAAGCGATTGATTCTCTCCGGCACCACGAATGATCGGATCGGATTGCCATTGATGTCGTATAGCGTGGCAATATTCTCAGCCGATTCGGTGATGAATTGACCAGTCGTCCGCAGCACGACCGTGGGCCGATGCGGCATGAACGGTTTGTACGCATGGGCCACGGGGACCATGAAAGCCGTAAGCAGCAGAAGTGACCGCATGACATCGCCTTCGGGTTTCATTGCCGGGAATGGTCATTGTGGATTGTACCCGCAAGTTCACCGTCCGTATCCCTATCAATGCCTCGCGGGTCGTTCCAACGGCGATGAGCATCCCGGCCGTGCCAAACCGATCATCTACCTGGTGGAACGGATAGAATGTTTTTTGGCTAGTTCATGTTCGACCACCGAGGGCATAATGCCATTTGGACTGTTTCTATTGATCGGTTTCAGCCTGATTGTGTTCCGACGGGCCAAAGCGGCCGGTCGTCACCCTTGGGCTTGGACCCTGACTCTCTGGCTGTTGGTCTTCGGCATGGGATTTTTGGGGTCAACTGCGGGGATCATGCTTGCTCTAATTGACTCCAACGATGGGTTGACAGATTCGGAGATGCAGTCAGCGGCGAGGCCGCCCGCCATTCTTGGAATGATGGCCGGGGCGATCATGGCAATTTGGGGTTCTGGCAGACTGCCGGTAAGAACGTCCGAACCATCCGTTGTTCCTGACTCGTCCCATAGGTAGGCGAGTCACGACATGTCTCTCGCCAATGTTGTCCACCCAGTCGAACTGATCTATTAAAAAGCAGAGGTTTTCGGGTGGTACGAGCCGAACTTTTCCCGATTGACGAGTGCCCCGTGGGTCGGCTCGCCATCATGCCCCGGCCCCGAGCTGGTGATTGGCTGGAGGACGAGGCGGTATCGTGGCGGCGGCAGGGGCTGGACATCGTGGTGTCGTTGCTAGAGGATGGCGAGGTTGCCGAATTGGGACTGGACGCGGAATCGGAACTGTGCGAGCGGGCTGGGTTACGGTTCATCCAATTCCCGATCCCGGATCGAGGTGTGCCGAGTTCGACTCAGGCGGTGTCGGAGTTGGTCTCAACACTCTTTATGGAATTGCGCGCGGGCCGGGGAGTCGGCATCCATTGTCGGATTGGAGTCGGCCGGTCAGCATCCTTGGCGGTGTGTGTCCTGGCCACCTCGGGTGTGCCAGTCGAGACAGGCTGGTCGATGGTGAAGCAAGCACGGGGGCTGTCAGTCCCGGACACCCCGGCGCAGCGGGCTTGGGTCGCGGAGTGGTTCGCGGGGTTAAGCCCGGCGGCCACCCGGCATGTGGAGCCAAACGCCGCGCCTGACTTGTCGGGCGAGGTCGTCAGGCGAACAGGGGAGTAGGGAGGAGGGGGCGTACCTTTTGGAGAAGCCGCTGACCATCATTTAAGTGCAGCGACCCGAACGGCTGTCGGGGATATGGCGGCCAACCGCCAGGATCACTCGGCGGCGCAGGTCGTGAGGAGACATGCGTGCTTCCTGGGGATGGCCCCTCTTCCCTTCGCCCTTGAGCAAAATCAGTCTGTCAAGAGTGTTGTAATTGCCATGGGGCCGCCGTCGTCGTACCGGGAGCAGGTCAGGACGAGGCCGGTGCAGCGGTCGTTATTTTGAATTTTCGCTGTGTGTCGATTTTTGTTGACATTGGCAACAATCCTGGTGTACCGCTTGTCGCATTGGGACGTGGTGCAGGTTCCGGGTACTTATTGCAAATGGTGAACCCGAAGCTGTTTCTCCCCGTCCCTCGAACTAACCGGAGGTGGTGCAGACAAGGGTTACTTATTCCAAACTGTAGGTCGCGGGTTCGATCCCCGCTCGGCTCCTTTGACGGAGCCGGTAGCTCAGTTGGTAGAGCGGCAGAAACGTTCCTTTGTCGATCTTTACCCCTCTGGCCCACAAACCACCTCGCGGTGGTGCAGACAAGGGTTACTTCGACTGTTAATCGAGAGGTCGCTGGTTCGACTCCAGCCGTTCGGGCAACCGGACGTAGCTCAGCGGTTAGAGCGCTATGTTCCTTTGTCGTCTCTTCCCCGCGAGATTGATCAACGCGGCCGTGGTGCAGAACTGGCTTACTTCTTGGGGATGTAAAAGCTGGATTCGTCTCTTCCCGGCCGCACTTTTTGAAAGGACTCGCCCATGGCCACGTTAAACCGAATCGCCAAAATCTTTACGCACGAGGGGGCTCCGGCATCCCGCATCTCGCCGGTCGCCCAGTTGGAGCGATCGGTCATGTCCTGCCTGTTGTGGGAGGACGAGTTCTACGAGAGCGGCCAGTCCATCGGCCAGCGCATCGCCGACCTGGTGAAGCAGGTTTCGGCGGCTGACGTCGCCCGCGTGGCGATTCAGGCGAAGACCGACATGCGGCTGCGCCACGTTCCGCTGCTGCTCGCCCGCGAAATGCTCCGCTCCAAGGAGGGGCGTGAGTTGTTCGGCGACGTTGCGAAGCAGGTTTTCGCCCGACCGGACGACATCGCCGAGTTTCTGGCGATCTACTGGAACGGCAACAAGGACGAGCCGCTGGCCAAGCAAGCCAAGCGGCATGTCGGCAATGCGTTCCGTCGCTTCGACGAATACCAGCTTGCCAAATACAACGGCGGTTCCAAGGCCGTCAAGTTGCGGGACGTCCTGCGTATTACCCGGCCGAAGCCGGAAAACGCCGAGCAGGCCGAACTATGGCGCAAGCTCGTGAAGGGCGAACTGGCCACGCCGGACACTTGGGAGGTTGAGCTTTCCAAAGGCGGGGACAAGAAGGCTTCTTGGGAGCGGTTGCTCGGCGAGGACAAGCTTGGCGGCCTCGCCATGCTCCGGAACATTCGGAACATGCGGGAAGCCAAGGTTAATGATGGTTTGATCCGGGAGGGTATCTCCGGCGTGAAAGCCGGAAAACTGCTGCCGATCAACTTCATCGCCTCGGCGCGGCACAACCCGCAGTTTGAGTCGGATCTGGAGGCCAAGTTCTTCGACTGCTTCGCCGGCAAGCCGAAGCGGGGCGGGCGCACGGTCATCCTGATCGACGTGTCCGGTTCGATGGATGGCAAACTGTCCGGCCGGTCGGAACTCACCCGCATGGACGTGGCGTGTTCGCTAGCGATGATCGGGCGGGAGATGTTCGGCTCGCTGCGAGTGTTTACCTTCTCGAACGACCTGAAGGAGGTTCCGGGCCGACGGGGCTTCGCGTTGCGGGATGCCGTCGTGAACTCCCAACCGCACGGCGGGACGGAGCTTGGCAAGGCGGTCAAGCAGGTTCCGGCGTGCGACCGGCTGATTGTCATCACGGATGAGCAGAGCCACGATGCCGTGCCTGACCGGAAGGGTTACCTGCTCAATGTGGCCAGCAACAAGAACGGTGTCGGATACGGTTCTTGGGTCCACATTGACGGATGGTCGGACAAAGTGTTGGAGTACATCTCCCGGTACGAAGATGACGCCAGTCGAACTGCGTGAGCATGTCAGGGGCCGGGGCGGGGTGAGCAACCTTGCCCTGGCCCTTCGCGTTGATCGCTCAACCATTTACCGATGGCTGGACGGAACCCGGAGAATTAGACCGGCGATGGCTGAATTGATTCGTCTCCTCGCTGCCCCGCACAACGATTGACGATTTTCGGGCGTCTTCAAAACAACGTCGGGTGGCTATCCCCGCAGTCAGGTTACTTCTTTCCCCGTCTCGTAGTCCAACACAGGCTTCTCAAGTGCCAACGCCATCTTTTCAAGACACCATCGGACACTCTCCACGCTCTCGCCGACCACGATAACCGGCTGCTCCGTCCATCCGTCCGCTTTGCGGCGACTGTAGAAGACTTCGTGCAGCCCATAGCTCACCTCGCCCGTCTCATCCGTTTGCTTCATGATCCTGTAATTCCACTTCATAACCCCTCTCAAAATAACGTCGGTTGTGCCACTTGTTCCCTGAGCTTTGCCCGGATTACTGACAGTTCAGCCTTTTCGGCCGCCGAATGCCCCACCTTGTTCGCGGTTCGCTCCAGCAATTCCCGAATGCCTGCCCGCCTGGCCTCGTCTTCCGTCTCAAACGGTTCGGCCAGCCAAACGCTCGGCGCATAGCTATAGTCTGAAATGCAAGTTTCGAGCCGGGTGCAGAAGATCCACACATGTTCCCGAACTTTGCAGAGTCCCACCACGGCCATCGCTTTCCCGCAACGGGCGACAATTTCCTCCTGTCGCGGGCAGAAGACGCCCGAAGTGTTCACGTCGCACTCGGCTCCCCAAGCCAGTTTGGCAATCTCCAGAGTTCGCGGATCGGTTCGCCAGTTGGGATCGGCGTCCTTGATGGCTTGAATGCGTTCGGGGATGTCCATTCACCTTCCTTTCTCGCTTGATGGATACCTTGTTTGCAGATTACGCGCAAGCGATCATCATCGTTACCTTTCGGACAGGGGAACACCGAACGGCTCAAGAGATGCTGATAATCGGCGAGCGCGAGCGGATGTCAGGTCTGTCCTGCCACAAGCTCGTGAGTATCCCCCTGTCGTCGAGGCAGGGGCCACTCCTG
>NZ_JH636454.1:0-16678 GCF_000255705.1 Zavarzinella formosa DSM 19928 | reverse complement strand
CATAAGAAGGCGGGCGAGCATCACGAGCAAGCCGCCAAGCATCATGAAGCGGGCCATCATGAAAAGGCCGCCCACCATGCCCACACCGCCAAGGGCCATCAGACCCAAGCGGAGAAGCATGGCAATGACGCCGCCACGCAGCATGCCGAAGACCACGGCTCGAAGTAGCGCTGTCGAGATTCCCTTGGCCGTCGAGGAGTGCATGCCTCGACGGCTTTTTCATTTCTGCTCCCAAAAGTCTTTCTTCTTCGCCCTTCGGTCTGCTGAACATGAGCATTTGCGTGCCATGCATGGCGATAACTGCACGATAGGCGAAGGTTCCTGAAAGGCTCGTTTGGCCGCAGGATAGCGAGATGGTTGGAACCGGGAAAACCAGTTTGACCGATGGCGACCGGCCGAGCTATTGATCCACTCGTCGTTGCAAGACGTAATGGCGAGGGGGCGCGGCAATGCTCGCCGTTGGCCAGGGAGAGGCTGCCCCCGCTTTCAATTTTCGACAACCACTGTCATCGGCTCGACCGGATTTGGCGCCCCCTTTCTTCGGTCATCGGGAAAGGGCACCGCAGTTTTTCACATGGCATTCTGGCCGCCCGACCATTACAGCTTTCAGCAGAAGGTCACAGGCTTTTTGACCATTTGCACGCATGACGAGCAAGAAATGATGATGTTCGACGCAGAAAATGGGTGCTACCGGTTTGCCTGATCAGAGATGGTGATTGTTCGTGGTTGGAAAAAGGCTGGTTTTACTGGTGATTTGCGAATTTATTGCGATTCAAACCACGTTGCGGAAGAAGTGGCACAGAACATGCTTTTATCCATGTTGCTGAGTTGAATACGCCAGACGGGAAAAGGGAGAGGTTTCGCGATTGGTGGTTCGACTCGGTCAGAAATTAAGCCATCCGGAGATCAGCCGAGGGAGAGACGGCCGGTAACCGGATGGCTTTTTCATTTTCCCACTCTCGCCAACAAAAAGTTTTCAATGCTTGTGTTCATGGATGACAGCCGTGTCTTCCGGCAGCGTGCCAGTATGAAGCCATGCCGCGCTCAAGCCATTGCGGCCGAGCGGCTTCATCAACGCCTTGCCTGCCGATTGTGGTCAATTATCGGCGACCTGTTCGACTCGCTTTTACGGTAATTCTTGCCCGGCCTTCACCCTCAGCCACGACTGCACCTTCGCCGGGACGGGGCTCTCCCCGGTTTTCCATCGACGGACAGTGCGAGGTTCGCGCACAAGATCGCGGGCCAGCTTCGAGAGCCAGCCCGCTTTCCCGTAAATCGTCTCGCAATGAGAGGCGAATTCTTCTGGCGTCATGCTGTTTGCGGCGATCCGGCTTGTTCACGCTTTTTCTGAGCCCGGATTTCCTGCATGCGTTTGCATTGCTCCGAAAGCTTTAGGCGAGTTTCCGGGCTGAGTTTCCGCTTCGTTTTGGCGGGCAGAGGGGCCGGTATCACGCTGTTCTTGAAAAACTCGATGGCTTCCTGGGCTTTCTTTGGCAGGTCGCCGTGCTGGGAGAGATAGCCTTCCAGAATTGCGGCGTGGTAAAGTGCGTTCATAAATCAATCCTTTGATCTCGCTGGACGGAATTGCCCATGCGTGAGATGACCGTAGCGCAGGGACATATGCCCGTCAACAGGTTTGTTCGATGTGATTTCCGGGCATGGCTTCGCCCTTTTCTGCCTTCCCGGTAATGGGGAAGTGAGCCGGGGACTGCCAGTCCTTAAAGCTCATGCGCGTGAGCGCAGCATACTCAGTCCTGCTTCGGCGTCTTTCATCGCCTCCCCGCCGCCCTGATCGGCGAGTTCTGCCTTTGGCCACCTTTTTGGGCGTGACCACGACGCTGGTTATTCTGGCTTCAGGAATATTCGCCAGCGCCGCCCGTTACCCCGTTTCCATGCCGTACAAGGCCGCTGGTTGCCGGGCAGGCAGAGCCAGCGAATCGCCGCTTTTGGGTTCGGGAAGGGGCAACCGTGGGTCTGCCATCAGATTGGGGGAAAATGCTTGCGCGAGGAATCAGGATGCGCTACGATCCGCCTCAACTCCGCAGAACGCTGACCGGCCACTGCGGATACCGCCCTCGGTGATTTGCGTCGCCGGGGGCAACTCTTTTTAGACCACGTTTTTTGGCTTCGATCAACGATGAATTTCATGCCTCGCCTTGAACCTTCGTCCCGCTCGAACGATCATATTCCCATTCGCATTTTCACGAGATTCTTCGAGGAGGCCGCATGGCTTCGCGTCCGTCCATCGCCGGGTCATTGTTTGAAGAAATCCTTAAGCACGAAGGATTCGCAAGCGTTCCAGAACGGCTTCGTGCGATGATCGATTCCGATCCTCCGACCTTTGAAACCGAACACCTTGATTTCAAAGGCGGTTGTCATCTTGATCCAAATGCTACTGGCCCCCTGCCCGATGAAAAAATTAAGTCGATCTGGAGCGAGGCACTTGCAGGATTTGCCACAACCGGCGGCGGGGTGTTCGTTTGGGGCTTGGATGCGCGCCCGGACAAAATCACGAAAATCGACAAAGTTGTCGGCTTGAACCTTGTTCCGAACGTCCACAAGCTCCATTCAACTTTGCAGAAGTTGATCCATGAGGCGACCGATCCCCCTGTACCTGGGGTGCTGATTGAATCATTCAGAGACTCGGCAGAATCCGAGGCCGGTTTCATCGTTTGTTACATTCCGGAGAGCGACTACAAACCGCATCGGACTGAAATCGGTGGAAAGAAATGGGTCATGAGAGTTGGGGAAAGCTTCAAAGACATCTCGCCCCCGGTTCTACGCAGCCTGTTCTTCCCCCAACGGCGCTCTTACCTTCGCGTCATCTGCACGCCTCCTGCTTCGAGCACTTACAATCCGGCCAATGAAGGTTCTAGGATGCAATTCGAGTTCCAAATTGCCAATGACGGCCCGGCAACTGCCGTGGAGCTTGTTGCTTACATCCGCGGCCCCAAAGACATGGTTGTGAGCGCGCCGGGGCATTGGCGCCCAAACGAGACTTCTTTTGGCTGGCAGATCAGTTGTCCGTTCTCCATCCATCCGGGCGTACAGCAACACTTTGGGTACGCGGTGGTGAAGTTCCCATTGGTTGAAAATAAGGGGCTGATGATCCACCCCCTCACGGATGTGGCGTTCGATTTTCGGCTGTATGCTAATGACCAGATGCCTCAAAAGAGCCGGTTGGCATTCACAGTCGATCAGCTTCAGAATCAACAGACAGCAATGGCACTTCCAACGCCGTTGGAACTAGAGCGATTCGGTTAAATCTGCCTTCCCCCGCAACCACTCCCGAACCCTCACCGGCACCTCGGCCTTCCCCGCCTTCCACCTGCGGATCGTCCTTGGCTCCCGCACGAGGTCACGGGCCAGCTTTGTCTGCCAGCCTGTTTTCCCGTAGATGGTTTCGCAGAGGTTGGTGAGTTCGTCGGGGGTCATGCGGCCAATGGCTGCTCACCGAACACCTTCTTCACCGCCTCTTCGTAAGACGCGGCAACGTCGAAAAGTGAGTTCGTCGGTTTTAACACCAGCGAGTCGTTCAGTGAGGCGACGGCATTATCCAGGGTGAATTCTTTCGATGTGTCGAGCATCAATGCTTCCCCGTACTGCCCGCCGACCTGCTGCTTCAGTTCTTCCCAGTTGGAAACATTCTTGAACGAACAGGCCAACAGCACCTTGAGGTACTCGCTGTCCTCGATGGTGTAGCCGCGTGACTGGTACTTTTTGATTCGCATGGCCGAACCCAAGGGAAACTCGGTCCCGTGGTTGAAGCGGAGTTCGCGTTTCGCCAGATCACGGATGAAATCTCCGTGCCGCGTGAACTCGCCACTCTCCAAGTCAATCGCCGCCATGCAACAGGTGAAATCGAACTTGTCGAAGATTTGCTGGGAGGTTTCGAACCACGCGAAGCTCATGAGCTGATACACGGTCTCGTTGTCCTCGATGAAGGTGATCGCGCGCGGCGTGACGGAAACACACCAGCAGTTGTCCTCGTACATCCAAGCAACGGCATCCAGGAAGCTTTCCTTGTTTTTGAAGTACAAATCGTAATCGCGGATTTTCCGGTTCGTGAACAGGCTGGTTATTGCTCCTCCAGCCAGAAAGCATCCTTTCAGCTTTCTCCCGACCCCTTTTTTCAGCGCTTCTACTTCCTTCGTGTAATCTTCCTGACTCATAAAAACTCCATCGTTCGCCAGGCTTGATTGCCCATGCGTGGAATGACCATGGCACGGATCAGGGCATATGTCCACCGATTTGTTGCTTCCGTCGCATTGCGGATAAAATGCAACCAGTGCCATTGATTCCATTTGCCGGGATTATTCCATGACTATTCAAGAGCGGCTTGCAGAAGCTCCTGTAACATTTTCCCAACTGCCGCGAGAATTCAGGGAGTGGCTACTTGTTGGAGATCGAATGACAAAGAAGGTTAGCGACTTGCTTGAGGCATCGAGGATCGAACTGCGATTTGGCTCTTCGCCCGAACTGAAAATGATCTGCGGCGAACTGAAGAAGCTTGATGACTGCAAATATGGGCGCTCGATTGATGAGCCGCGCAAAGAAAGCGAGGGTGACGATTTCACTTCTGATAAATGAGCCGACTCTTTCCGCGTTAGGTGCTGGAAGCGGGCGAAGCCGTCGCGGAGCGACCGAAGCGCTGGAGAGCCCGGCCCGAAGGGGCACGCCCAAACCTTCGATCATCCGCAAGGCAGCGAGATGGTTTGAACCGATCAAATTCAGGTTGCATCAGACATGTCGTTTGGTATCTTCCCCTCACGCCAACGCAAGACGCGAAGGCAAGGGCGGGGGCGGCGAGAGCCGATGCCATGACGGCAGTCCCTCGTTCAACTTTGACGGATCACTGGCACGTCCGCTTCCAGTTTTACCCTCGCCACAAATTCCCGCAACTTGGCCATTCCTCGCTCCGCAACGCCCCGAAGGTCGTCAACGTATCGAGTTGCCCTTGGCTCTGAAGTGACCAGCGGTGCGATGATCTCGGCATACCCTTGAACTGACTGAAGGATATGGACGACATCCATTGCCAATGTGAGCGAATCCCGGCCCGCGTCGGCCAGTTTTCTCGTCTCGTTCAATTGCTCCAGAATCAAGTCACGCTCGGACTCGGCCCGAATACGGAGTTCAGTTTGCTTGAATTCATGTTTTGCTTCGGCAGGCGTCATGGCTGGTCCGGAGAGAGTTCGTTTGATCGAGTATAGCCTCCCGACGACAGGCGATCCATTTCCACTTGCCTCTCCAGAACCGATGAGCCATCATGCCCCGGTTGCGGTGGCGTGAATAACGCCCTTCTGGATGTAGGAGTGGAGCGACAGCGCGAAAGCGGTCTGCGGAATCTTGCCAGATTCAAAGGTGTCAGGTGAGTGCGCGCTCAGCCTGAAGGATGCTGGAAAATCCTCCAGCCCGCAACCAATCATGGCGTCCTGGCCCGTCGGAGGCAAAACGACGGGAGGCAGCAAAAGAACAGCGGGTGAAAGTCCTGCGGGCGTCGCCATCAAAATCCTTGCGTCAATCCCCGATCCATGCCATCTCTTGAAGCCGGTTGCGGTGATGCTTCGGCATTCCCCATGCACAGACGGATGTCCGCCATTCGATCGGTGACAATGGAACGGAATCAGGCGGATGAAAACCGGCCCGCAACCTCCGCTTTGCCGCAAGGTATCGGGCTTGAAGACCTCGTAAGAGGCCGTCCGGGTTGATCGCCGGACGCAGTCGTAACCAAGGAGGGACCATGTGCTCCTGCACCGCAAGCTGCCAATGCCAATGCCCGAAACCAATCCCGTTTGAGCGACTGGTTACCGGTGGAGAGCCTACCCCGGTTGTCCCATGCTTCTGCACTGGTGAATGCAAACAGCCCGGAGGCATCTGCCCGGCCACGCGATTTGACCAGTGGCAAAGGGATCTGAAGCATTGGCCGAAACTTCCGCCCATGACATCTCCCGCTGCGATGGGATGGCTTTGTCCCAAGTGCGGGGGCTCCAATGCCCCATTTATTCATCAATGCCCCTGCTGCAAGCCGGTTGAACTGACCTGCTGATTAGAACGGGATTGTCTCGTCCTTGGCATGCTGCTGGCTTCGACCCGGAATCTCGCCCCGGACGGTCTCTTCCATCTTCACAACCTGATCGACCAGTTTGACCGCATCGTCACGCAATCGAGCGTTGTGGACCTTGCCTTCGTTGGTCATGCTCGACTTCAGCCAATGGCTCCAAGCCTTCGACTCAGCGTCCCAGTGGTAGCCACCATCCTTCAGGACATGCTTGATGGCATCGAACGCTTTGGGCTGGTCGTCCTTGCTGCCGGAACCGAACGAAATCAACATGGCTGATGGCTTCTGATTCTCCTTCGTCCATGATCCCTCGCTGAGCGACACCTTGTAACCATCGGGCCAGTGGTGCGAAAGACTGCCCCAAGGGTTTGCACGGTCCACCCATGCCTTCTTTTCCTCAGCCACGGCAGGTTCGTTCACAACGGAGTGCGGGGCTTCTTGATGGGATTCGTGATGCGGTTCGTGGTGAGCATGTTCGTGGTGTTCAACCGGCTCGGCCAAGGGGACATCGGACGGAAGGGTGAAAGAATCCGCGACTTGCTCGACGATTTGATGGGGTTCGGCTTGGGTGGGTTGGTCTTTTTTGCGTTTTGCCATGCGGCCTCCTTGCTATGGGTTTTTATGCCTGACCGCTGAACTCCGTGAAACACATGACCAGACGGACAAGGCTTAGCGCAAAGGGGAGGCAAGTCAATCAAAGAATCAGATAAAGGCACGCAAGGATAAGGCTCGCGTCGATCCAAAACAGAAGCTCACACGAAAAATCTCATCAAGTTCGGCACGGAATGTCGGGAAACATAGGTTTTGCAAAGGGGTTGTCATCATTCTTGATTCTTGATTGCGCGACCCCGGCTGACTGGTTTCCAGTCATGATTGTTAGTGTTAAAATTCGGCAAAATATCGGCGTCAGCCTTGATTTTCAAGCATTTGCCTTTGTTGTTTTTCGTCTGAAATCAATAGGGCTGCGGAAAAAAAATAATCCCAAGACTGCATTGCGATTGTCGTGCGGCAAAATGCCAAGTCCGGCCGCCGGTCATTAACAATTTGAGGCCGGGCATGCTTCAAGATTAATTGGATGTTTGTCACCAGCCGCGCCGACATGCGGCATGGCCGGCCATTAAATCCTGGTTCATTGCTTCAACATGCAAGGAGTATCAACATGACCTCGGATTCCCGTCCGCTGGATAATCCCGCGCCCGGCGGCTCGAAAAATGTCCCCGTGGCGCCTAAAAAATCTCTCCTGGCCACGGCCCGCGCCTGTTGTGATTTGGATCGCCTTGGGAAAGGCAGAATGGCGTCTGTCCGGCATATCACTGAGTCCGCCGAACTTTTGAAGCGGCGGAACGAGTTAAGACTCCCGCCGATGGTGAGTCGCACCACAGTGCATAATCATTTGGTTCGGCTCGCACGTCGCTGCGGCTTTCCAAGCATTATTTTTGTGGACCCGGCCAGCAAGAATCAGGGTTTTGCCAGGGGACAATTGACAGGCTGCGGAACTTCATCCCCGTCTTGGAGAAGGAAATTCAGGATGCGACAGATGGCCATGGCGGTCATCAGTAATGTGGACACGTTTGACAGGCGGATACGGCGAAATGGATTCCCTTATTCTGGTTTCACGTTAGAGTGAACAATGTCAATCCTGCTCAATGAACCTGCCGACAGTTCAAGTTTCACCTGCTATTTAATTTACTTCGCCGGAATGTTTCCGGCCTCACCCGGCACGCTGCGTAAGCGTCCGCGATGACGACACGCACTGCCATGCGAAAGAAGGCGCTTTATGCTCAACCTGCCCGCCAGCAGACCGCCGGACTACAAGGTGGCCGTTCTCATGGTCCTCATCGCCTCGGTGAAGCCGTCCCTTATCGAGAGGGCGCTCGATCTCCCAAACGTCACCTCCATTGCAAAAAGCCTGTTACGTGACAAACAGCAGGTGCCGGTTGTCGTGGTGAAAATCGGCGACGCCCAGTACCGCCTCGTGGACGGCGCCCATCGCATCGCCGCCGCAATCCAGCTTGGATGGGACAAGATCGAAGTGAAGGTGATCGGCGAGAACTTGTCTCCCTTTGAGGAGATGACGCTCACACTTTCGCTCAACCGCAACCGGAAGGGGACATCGCCAATCGACCAGGCGATCATGTTGAACCAGCTCAGGGAAACCACCGGCTGCACCGTCGCGCAGATTGCCGAACAGGTGGGGATGTCGGTTGCCGCCGTCCAACGCAGCCTCGACATCCATAACCGCATCCCGGCTGAAGTCCGGGCTTTGATTCCGTCGAAGCTGGCCGCCTCCAAAGCGTCGCTCATCGCGCAGATCAAGGATGTGCCGACCCAGATCAAACTGGCTCAATTGGCCGTGGAACAAAGCCTGTCCCGCGAAGCGCTGATGGCGGAGATTCAGGACATCAAGAGAAAGAAACGTGGCGAGAAGAAGGCCAGGCCGATCACGGTGAAGACGAAAGCCGGCTCCTTTTACACTTTCACGACGACCAGCGTTGACGTGATGGTGGCGGAACTCAACTCCGTCATTGGGGCGTGCAAGAAGATCGCCCTTGACGGGCTGCCGTGGACCGTCACCCAGGCGGTTTTGACGAAGATCGAAGGCGAACCCGCCCCCAAGAAGTAACGCGCGTTTTTATCCATCTCCCCTTAAACGGCCGTTCAAGACGACGGCCCGGGAGGAAATATGTGTCATGTGGAAACCGTTTCGCGGCCGGCCAAGGCCGCCGCCGCCGTTATACGACCCGGACACGCCCATCCTTGACTTGGGCGACCGCGAGCACATTACGCTGGGTCAGATGTACCAGTCGTTCTTTGTCTGCGGCGGGACCGGGAGCGGGAAGACCAGCTCGCTCGGGTTCCACATCCTTTTGAACTTGCTGAGGGCCGGGGCATGCGTGCTAACCATGGTGGCCAAACCGGACGAGGCCGAACGGATACGGAAGATTTGCGAACTTGCCGGACGCGGGAAGGACTTCCGAAGAATCGGGCCGGGGGAGCCATGGAAGATCGACCTGCTGAATTACGAGCTTTCCCAGCCGAACGCCTCGGTGGAATCCGTGGCGGCGCTTCTGGATGTTCTGGTGGAACTGGCAAGCCGAAGCCAGGGAAAGGGCGACGAGCCGTTCTGGGCGCTACTGTCGAAACGCCTGCTGAAAATGTCAATTTCCGCCGTGTGGCTCGGCACGGGGAAGTGTTCCGTCACGGATGTCTTTTCGTTCATCACGACGCTGGCGCAAACCCCGGAACAGCTTCACTCGCGGGAATGGGTCAAGGGTTCGTTTGCCGGCCAGTGCCTTCTCACGGGCGCGATGCGGGAAATGCCTCCGGGAAAGCGTCGGGACTTCGAGCAGGCAGTCACATTCACGGAGGAATGGTCGGAGTTGAACTCCAAAACGCGCAGCATCGGCATCACGATGGCCGTGAACGTCCTGTCGCAGTTCATGTCGGGGGCCATCGCGGACGTGTGCTCGTCGGGCGAGACCAACCTCACACCGGAGATGGTGTTCGACGAAGGATTGGTGGTGGCGCCGGACATTTCCGTGTTGACGCATCATCAGGCCGGCCAGTTCTTGCAGGTGGCGCTGAAAACGGTCTATCAGCGGGCCGTGCTACGCAGGGACGTGAGGAAAAGCCCCAGGCCTTTCGTGCTGTGGATGGACGAGGTGAACTTCTTCCTCGACCCGAAGCAGGACGCGATTTTCCAAAGCGTGGGGCGCTCGGCTCGCTCCATCACGGTTGCAATGGGCCAGAACCTTCCGTTGCTGCAACAGTCGTTCGGCCCGGACGGGGAGCGGGATGCCGCCGCCTGGATCGGGAACTTCGGGACAGTGGCTATTTGCTCGAACAACTGCCATCAAACCAACCAGTTTTTCAGCGACCGCATCGGCCAGCATCGGGAGCTGTTTCTCGGGGGAAGCACGCAACGATCCGATCATCTACCATTGTCGTTCTTTGGCGGGCTGGACTCAACGGTTACGGGGAGTTTTTCCGAGCAGTGGTCGCCAAGAATTCCACCAAGCTTTTTTGCGACGCAGTTGCGGACTGGTGGGAATTGGAACGGGAAGCTGGTGGATTTCATCTGCATGCAGAATGCGAGGAAGTTCGGAAAGCTTCCTTACAAGTTTTGCACCTTAACCCAAGGAGAATTTTGAACGCAGCATCGGACGGAACCAACAAATCACCCTCCCCGATCTTGTGGTTGTACGTGTTTTTCCGAGCCCACAACGTGCCGCTGGAGGTGTTCCTCCGCAAGCCGGGGAGCGTCGGGCGGGCTTATTTCGGCTATGCGGGCCTGATGAGCATCTTCTGGATGGCGGTGTTCACCATATACACCTCGCACACAAACAGTGAGGCGAGGGCAATGGAGATTTTCTTCTTCGCCTTCCTGGCAAGCGCCTTCTACCACGCAGTGACGGGGGCTCTGACAAGACCGCGACATCTTCACTCCAGTTACATGGGAAACAGCGTGATCGGCGTTGTCTGGCCGTGGCTGCTCCAAAAACGAGGTGAGCTGTGGATCAAGAAATACGCAGAACCCGCGATGTTGTTAATTCTCGGCCTCGTCATGGTCCACATCTCGACCCCAATCGGAAGCTATTTGCTCTTCGGAGTGTTCACCCTCCGGGGAGCCATTCTTCTGATCGAGCGGCGGGACCGACTGCGAACCGAGGCGATGAACGATGCGGTGATCGAACAGCGTTATTTGCACGAAATGTACAAGCCTTATATGGAGGATCGGTGATGGCGGGAAAGTTGATGAGGACACTCAAATGGATTGGCGCCGAACTTACCGCGACGGATGTTCGAGGGTGGGTGAATAACGGACTTCAAGAACTGCAATCCGTGTTTTACCCCGGAACCCAAGGGGTACAACCGGGCACAAACGCCACCCTCGGAACAGTGACGCCGGGAGAGGTGACCACCGAGCGGCTGAAGGAATCGCAACAGCCGGAAATGGACATGGAGTAAGTGATGGCCGCATTCCTGACCGCCGCTGTGTTCGCAATCGTCACGCTGGCGGGGGACGCGGCGATTCAGACGGTGAGATGTTGGATCGCCGGTGTCGTCCGCCGAGCGTTGCTTCGGTATCGCCCCTGATCTTACACAACAGCTTTTTCATTGGAGTCAACCATGGGATTGTTTTCCCCAAAGCCCGGACGGATCACGGGCAACATGTGCCGCCAATTGGGCTGGACCATCGACGAACAGGAGGGGATTGTGTCCGCCCTTAATTTCGGAACGCCGCAGAACATGAGGCAAGTGATCGTTCTGGATAGCAACGACGTTTTGGTGACGTTCTTTTGCAAAATCAACACAGTCTTCAGTTCACGATCTCTGGCGGGAGAACTGCTCTTCGCCACCCTGCGACGAAGCGCGCAAACCAAGTTCGGTAAGTGGGTGCTCATGGAGCGCCGCGAGGGCGGGTACTGGCTGCAAATCGGGTATGCCGCCCTCGCTGCCGGTCTCACCCCTCCTTTGTTTCGGATGATCTGTGAAGAACTCTCCGTCGAAACCGCCCGCATGGAGCAGTTCGCCGAGGAAGAGGGGTTTGTCCGATGACCACTCTTCCGCAAAACCGACTGATGCACGACTCGGCTTACAGCGGCATGGTGGCCGCGTGCGAGGTGCTTCGAGGCGTTGACGACCCCGAAGTCTTCGCCAGACGTCTTTACGAAGTATTTATGGCAACGCTCGAAATCTATCAGCACTATTTGGCGCACGAAAAGTTGCGGACCTACCAAACGGTGGGCGCCCCCGAACGGAACTGATTTGCTGGCCCGGCTTCGGGCCTTTTCCCGACACCTTGGAGAACCTGACATGAAGAAACTGATCCCCATTCTGAGTGCGATTTACATCATCTCCCCCATTGACCTTATCCCCGACGTGATCCCCGTTTTGGGTTGGATCGACGATGTGGTCGCCTTGGTCATTGGCGTCTCGGCCATGCTCAAGAAGACGGAGAAGTAATGAACGGCGAATCCGTCTGCCGTGCCATTCTGATTGGAATGGCCGCGTTCGCCGCCCTGCTGGCATTGGCGAACAAGAGGGGCCGAAAGGATAAATGATGAGCTACTTGCCTTGCGAGAAGAGAAAAGTGCTGGCCGAGGTGTTCAAGGCGTTCTTCTCCGGCAGAGAAAAACCGGAGAAGAACGTCGCCTCGCCGAGTGACCCGCCCATGCAACCAGTGAAGCGATAAGGAGAGGATTCCGCACGGATGCGGATTTTTGAGGAGCATCCATGACTGACATTGAGATGAAGGGATGGATGGACCGCGTGGAGCAGATGCTAGCCATTCTTGTGCAGCGGCAGACGGTGAAAGATTTCTACGGCACGGACGAATTTGCCGAGATGGTGGGCAAGGCCGAGTTTACCGTGCGGTCCTGGTGTCGGCTCGGACGCATCAACGCCGAAAAAAAAGGATCAGGGCGGGGGGCACACCAATCGTGGGTGGTGTCCAACGCTGAATTGGAACGGTTCCGACGAGAAGGCTTGCTGCCATTGAAAAGAGCCTGACCGACTGTTGGTGACTGAGATTGAACTTTCTGTCTTTGCGAGCAAAAGTGTCAGTTGGCAAATCTAATTCTTTGTCCAACCGCATCACTAAAGCGAGCCAAAGTGAACGGCAAAGCCCAGACACGAGACGACCTTGTCAAACTCCTCCGGCAAAATCAACTCAGAATTGCGGGTTGGATAGCAGCCCGCCTCCAACCCATGGCCGACGACGATTACGAAAAATCACCAGATTACATTGCGGCCTTGCAGGCCTACCGACAATTTGAGTCTCAAGAGGGGGTGAATTACGAGCCGGTCATTGAATATGCCCGCGAGTTGTTTGACCGCTCAGAGAAAACTGACAGGCTTCTGGATGAAAAAGCCGACTCTATCATCAAATACCTTGGCGGCGGGTCTGCGCTCGTCACATTCGGCGCGCTGATGTCCATTAAAGCCGACAGCCCCAACGCATGTCTGATGGGCGTCGTCGCGCTCGTCTTCCTGATACCGTCGCTGGTATGCGCCGTTGCTGCCGTGAGGTATGCGATCATGGTCAGGATGCCGCGGGCCTCTGCCATGCCTCCGAACGTGGACTTCGCCGTGAAGATGGCCGAGTTTTACAAAGACAAGGACGCCATCCAACTCAATCTGTTCCTGATCCTTTCGCCGATTTGTGAGGCGGCAGTTCATCGCAACATTCAAAAATCAAAAGGCGTGTCGGCTGCCCACCGCGCTTACGCCTGGGCAATGGGGTTGCTAATTCTGCCTGTCCTAGCAATGGCAATCTGCCTACTCGTCTTGTGGGCAACCACAGTGCCTCTTGGAACCGGGCGTTAATCCCGGATGCCGCGAGGCAGCTCCTGGCTTTCTTTAATGGGCCGAAGTTGCGCTGTTAACTTGGGGTTTACCGGCTTTGCCGCCGTCTCAAGCTTTTGAGGCGACGGCGGGCCGTTGGGCTTCGGCGCCGGAGGCAGCCCTTGCGGCCGACTGACTGGCTTGATGGGTTCGCTCATTTCTCTCGCCTTCATTTGGGCTTTCCGCTTTCGGAGAAGTATTGAACACGCAACTGAACGCTGACTTTCGGGCTCACTTTGGGAGCAGGTGCTGGTTTCTGGGCGGGAATCGGGGCTGTCTGATTGGCCGCTGGAGGAGTCGCCGATTTGGGGGCTTCCTGTGCTGGCCGATTCTCGTCTGCCATGTCGCCTCATCAGGTCAGGATGTCGGGGAGTTTGCCCGTCGAATTGATCTTCCGTAGCGCCGCGATCTTCTTGGGATCGAACAACTTTGGCGTGTCTTTGGGAGGCGGCGGGGGTGAAGGGGCTTGGGCGGGTTTTGGAGCGGGTTTGGCGTGTTCGCTCATTAAGATTCTCTTCTTTTGGATGGGTGATCGACAATCGATTCTCGCAAAGATTGCCGTTTGCCGTAACTTCTTCCTTGAAAGAATTCTACCACATATTGACGATCAACCCATGTGCAAGTGAACAGATTTCAAATTTTTTCGGTGTGCCGACGGACGAAAATCTTCCACCCATTCGACAATTATTCATCAGCTTCCTGCCATCGGCAAAGGACCGCATTACCCGAAAACCGTCTTGAGCGCCTCGGCCTTGCTGCTCGGGGCCAGGTGGCGGTAACGCTTCACCTGCTCCGGCGACTGGTGGCCGACGAACTCGTCGATCATCCGCTGGTCGACGCCCTTCATGGCGAGGTTCGAGCAAAAGCTGTGACGAAATATGTGCAGCCCCCGCAACACTTCCCACTTCGTCCCCCGCAGTGCCCGCTTCATGTGGTCGTAGCTTTCCTTCGGCGACAACGGGGCGGCGGCGACTGCCCCTCTCTTGCAGACCGTCGACATTCTTCCCTTCAAACTCGATTTTCGTTTTCCCTCGCTCTGATGGCCGGTCGTCTTGCTCCGTTTCTTGCTTCTGGCCACCTCTCCCGCATGGCAGAACAGCCAAGGCCCGCCGGGGTGGATCGCCAGCCATTCCCGAAGCACGGCCTCCAGTGTCGGAGTCAGGGGGACGCGGCGATGTGTCCTCTTGGCCTTCGAGCGTTTCTTCTCGTGGATCACCACCGACTTCCCGGCAAAGTCCACGTCCTCGACCTTCACGCGGATGATCTCGCTGCGACGCGCTCCGGTGTGGGCGGCGAAGACGGCCAACGGATGGACAAACGCATGAGTCGCATTGGCCTTGATCGTTGCAAGCACGTCCTCGGTTTCGGGCAGGAGCAGATACAGGCATTCGTACATCTCGGCGGCTTTTTCGCCAGCTTTGATCCGCCGGCCGATCTCCTCCAGAGTCATGAACGGCGGCTTCTCGTTCGTCTTCGGGAAGCGGATATCCGCGTTCGGGAACCGGCCTTGGGTCAGTTTCGATCCCTCCCCCCAGTTCCACGCCGCCCGGAGCGTGGCCAGTTCCTTGCGGATCGTCGCCGTGCCGACTTTCTTCGCCCGGCCGTTGACATAGCCTTGGAGTTTGTCGCGGTCGATCTCCCCGACCGGCAAGCCATCGGCAAGGGCCGTGGTCAGGTGGGCGAAGTGGATGTTGATAGTGTAGAGCGTGTTGGCCTCGACTGCCCCGTTGCCGATGGCGGCGAGGTAGCGGTCCCGCAAATGGCCAAGGGTGACGACCTGTCGTCTCGCCTCGGGAAGGGTGGGGATGGCTTCGGAGGGTTTTCCGTCTTGCTGGACGTAAGTGACGATGTCGCACCCGTGGGGCAGGGTGGTCAGTCGTTGCTTCAATCGCATGAGCAAGTATTCGACCTGGCGGGCCTTGGCTTCGGCTTCCTCGGGGGAAACGACGCCAACGGTGAAGGTATGCCGCTTCCCAAGATGAAGAAACTGGCAGTAGAAGGAATCGCCTTTTTTCTGTAATGAGGCCACGGTTGGCTCCTGAAAAGAGCAACGCGAACGCATCGTCAATCCATCATATGCAGAAGAATTGCAGAAATGTTTTTGGAAGACAAAAAAAGACAGGGGTCGCGGTTTGCCGCAAACCCCTGTCTTTTAAGGACATGCCGAGGACAGGAGTTGAACCTGCACACCCTTGCGAGTACTAGCTCCTGAGGCTAGTGTGTCTGCCAGACGGTGATATTTCGCTGATAGGTCAGTGACGTTGATTTATCCGTAAAAAATAGGCTTAATCGACATTCGATGGCCTTTTGAGATTGTACTCGCATGTCAGTGATATTGGCAATGACTTTGCCAAAACTTTGCCAAATGACCACGATCAGGGAAGCACGTTCAGACGGGCAAACTCTCCCGCCAGTGGAAGCACGGCTTCGTTGTAGGCTTGTGCCGCCTCAACCTCACTTTGAAAGTAACCGACGAAGTGGGTCTTGCCCTGCCAGTTGAACATGACACGCCATTTGCCATGCCTGGAATACCATGCAACTCCCTTGTACTTTGAACTTCCCCGCCTTGGTCCGCTGTTCTGCTGGTTCTCCGCATTGGTGCAGATGCGCAGGTTCTGACGCCTATTGTCAAGGGTGTCGCCCGATATGTGATCGACCATTTCCCCCGGATTCGCCCCGAGGATCAGGCGGTGCATGCGAATCGTGTGATGCTTTTGCTTGTCCCGGTCCCATACGGTCGTCACGGCATGAACCTTACCGCAACTTCCTCTGCTGGCATGCCACTTGTGGGCGAGGATCATATCCGCATCCTCGTCATCAACTACCGCCTTGTAGCCTTGTGTCAAAACGATCTCCACCGCGCGAGCCTAGCGCGGATCTGAACCTTATGGCAAGAGGTTTGTTACCATCCCCTCCATCCCTAAAATCAATCCCTCACCCAATGCAGGAGACCGACGCGGACATGGACGTTAAGCCGGACAAGACCTGCCCGAAATGCGCCAGCACGGACTACCGATTCCGGGGTCGCAAGCCGGTCGATGCGAACGAGAAGAAAGCGTTGCCCGCCGGAACGGAAACCAAATACCAATGCGCGGCCTGCGGCCATCAATGGAAGGTGCGTGTGGCGGCGTGACCGGGCAGGCAACCACTGGCTCATTTGTCCAGCACCTCACGAACTTTTCTGGCCAGCGACAGCGGCGTGTACGGTTTGCGCAGGAAGGCAACATCGGCATGAAGGATGCCATGGCGGACCACGGCATCGTCGGTGTAACC
>NZ_JH636453.1:152247-164171 GCF_000255705.1 Zavarzinella formosa DSM 19928 | reverse complement strand
GCACTGGACTTCCTCACTGACCCAAGATCAACCTCTGAGTAGCCCTGGGGATTGTCCCCTCTTCGATTGCATCGGCGACCCCTTTTGCCATGGCTTGCTGGACTGGTCCGAACAGTTGGACCGTTTGATTGGCGGATTTGATGGTCACTGTCGGCACCAACACGGTTGGCGGCTTCAAGGCGGTGTTGGGACCCAACAGGGTCAATTCAGCCGGATGTCCCGCCTTCTGATTTGCGATAGCGTTTGCAAAGGCGTCACCGACGGGCCCTTGTATGTCACCGATTAGGAAAACGACATTTGCGATCTCATCGCCATCACCGACGATTGCCTGGCCCACTTTCATGTGGATTGGGGCCGGCTTCCCCTCGGATGGCGGCTGTTTACCGGTTCCACATCCGATTACGCACAACAGCAGGATTGCTTTTGTGAAAAAGCATGCCAATTTTCGATTGTGATCCAAAGCCTGTTTGGGTTTGAAAGACATCAGAATCCCCGAAGATTGACGATGTGCCAGCCACAGACCGAATGCCCAAACTCAGCGGCCGGGACGCGGCGGCTGAAACCAATGTTACCACGACTGAGGTCCCCGGTCAGCTACAACGTTTTGTTCGGCTGCTGAAACCTCATGATAAACGCAACGACGCGAACTGCTTCTCAGGTTTCATCGGCTGATGCCCCCATTCGTCGGCGCAGCCGTTTGAATAGTTCCACGGACGCTTCAATCTCGCTCTTGCGAATCGAGACGCTTTCGACGTTCACGCCAACCGGAATTCCCCTCTCATGAGCGTAGTCCCAGATCTCGACGAAGATCCGCTCGCACAGATCCAGCGACACGGCGAGCGGGTTCTCGGCGAAGCGCAACTCATTCTCCAGCCATCGCGGAAAGGCAATGCCGAGCCATTTCATGAAAGACAGTGTCTTCGCCGAACCGCAAGGTGAGAACGTGAGAATGATCGGCATGGCCGCGCCGCCTTTCTCTCGAACGGCGAGGGCATAGTCGGACAACATCGATTTCGTGGATGTGACGTCATACACCGCCTGCGTAATAAAGAAGCGGCAACCCCTCTCCGTCTTCGCCAGAATTCGCTCGTGCTCGTCGCCGCTTTTGCCATGACGTTCCGCGATCGAAATGCCACCGAGGAGAAGCCGGGGCGCGTGCTGGCGCGCCAGGGCATATGCGTCCGCCAAGGAAATGCTTGCTTCCGCACGTTGGCTGGGCGCGCCCACGAGCACAGCCAGAGGCGATTCTCTCGCGTCCTGGTCTTTGAGCCACTGGACGAAGGTTTCAGGAGTGTCTCGGTTGACACACCGATACACGATTTTCGGCGCGGCCAGACGTTCGAGATGCTCATGAGCGTAAGTCGCCGGATCGAGCGTTGGCATGAAAGGGAACGGCCGAGGCTCCGAAATACGTGCCGCCTCGTCCTGAATGTCATAAACAACAAGGCCGTCGATACGCATCGATTGAAGCCTCGCGACTTGTTGCGCCACGATGCTTTTTAGCTCTTCCGGTGGCGTCGCCCTCTTGGGCGGGGCAAGACCATAAAGAGAAATACCAGATGATCGCGCCGTCAGTTTTCCTGCCAGAGAGTTGTCCATTGTGTTTCGTCATGATTAAAACCGCGCCGCCGAACACCCCGGTTCACCTGCGGCGGCTGGTGAGACTTTGAACCCTGATTTTACCGGATGCCGCCGCAGTCACGCGCGGCGCCTCGTTCGGCCGCCTTGCGGCGAGCTTAACCCGCCGCCGGACCTGCGGCAAGGGGCCGCCCCTCCGCGGGCGACTTGGACGGCCGCTAGAAGCCGACGCGGACCTCGGCGCCCAGCGTCTCGAACTCTTCGCCCAACCGCTTGCACTCGTGCCAGTCTCGGTACTTCAGGAGCCGCAGTTCTTCGCCGTCCACAAGCGCCCTGGCCTCCGTCAGCGACACGCGGAGTAACTCCCGGACCCGGAGGATGACTTGGCACCGTCGCGGGTGAAACGGAACATCCCCCGTTGCGGAAGTTGGGCCGGGTAGGTTTCGGCCGCCCGGATTCTTGTGACAAAAGCCGGTTTGCCAGACAACTGGATCGTGTTTGTCGGCAACGGCAATTACCCCGAAGCCCCAAAAAAGTCTGCTTTCACCCCAAAACTCCACGAATTTCGACAAGGCTAAAATTGCCTGACAACACAATCAAGGATCAAGAGACGATGGCTTCAGCAAGCGCGCATCATTCCTTCATTGTGTTATCAGCCTTCAAGGTCGGCGATGACATTCCCAACCTTGAACGATCCTCTGCGAATTTGTGCCGGCTTCAAATTTCGGCCTGACCATGCGGCAATTGGCTGGCCGGTTTCTCCGGGCGGAAGGCCCCCATCCCAAAGTGGGAGGCATAACCCAAACTGATCGGGCCGGGAACCTCTTTTTTGGAGAAGGTCAGCCGGAATGTCCCGAACGGGCGGCTCCAGCCATCGTCCCCCGGCCGATTGCGGGCACGACGGAATTGAAGGCTGCGATATTTCCACTCCAATCCCTTGAGCGGATCGGGGACAAACTCAATCTCCGGCTTCGGCAAATGCGCGAGATAATCCCGCTGGTCCCAGTCTTCGCTGAAAATTTGCTTCATGAATTCCGGCAGTGCTTCCGGCGAGACGAACCGCCGGTCGTCTCGCTTTCTTCCTCGTTCCTTCAAGTGGCGGAAGGCGATGTAGGGAGTCGCGGACACCCACACTGTGCCGGACTCCATTAAGTCCGGCCTCTCCTTCTCCAAGCCAATCAACATCAGGCGATGGGTTGTCTGACGCCGCCAAGGTTGGGGGCTGTCGTCGTCCGCTTCGCCCTCCTTGCCGAACGAGAGGGAGCGCAGTTTGTCCAACGCCGAAACATCGTCGCGGGTGAAGCCTCCCTTGGCGTAGATCGTGACGTGATCGATCCGGCCGTCCCTGTCGATGTCCTCGGGCAGAAAGAAGGCATGGTCATGAGATTTGACCATGACGCCGTCGGCATCCTTCCCGTGGAAAGTGGGGGAATACAGCCGGGAATCATTGATGGCGAATTTGACGCCACGATGGCGGTTCTCAATGATGCGGCGATATTCCTGGCCGACATGCCAGCGAATGGCCTCCGCGAACGGCAGCGTCTCCGTGACCAGCGGAAGCGGCCGGCGCCCTTCGGCCACGTCAATGACGAACCGGGCGGCCACATATGTGGTTTTCGCCGGGCTTTCTTCCCGCAGGCTGGTCCGGACGGACGGCCGGATGGCGAAGCAGTCGGCCGGCCGGTGGTAAGTCACCCACTTTGATCCGGGCGGGTCGCTCCAGCGCTCCGTGTGGAGGTCGGCCGTCTCGGCCAGCAGGTTCCACGGCGGGTCGGGGCGAATGATCTTGGGACTGACGAACGCCCAGCCATTCCAGCCCGCCGGGTCCGCCGTCAGCACGCGCACCGATTCTTGCCCCGCCGTCCGCCCGGCCGGGGCCTCGCGCCCGGCCGGGAAACAATTGAGCCGGCCCGGCTCCGCCTCCGGGGCGTACCCGTCCAGCAACCGGGCATCGCACCAAGACTCGGCCCGCCCGAAGTTTCCCAACTGAGACAACAGCAGGGCAAGCATTTCGCCGCCGTCTGCCAAATTGGCGTCCGGCCAGTGAAGCACCACCTCCGACGCACGGGAAAGCGAAATGAAGGCGTCGAAGACCTTCGTCCGCTTGCTTTCATCCGTCGAGTTCAACGGCATGTAATGCCGGGTGTGGCCCAACGACGCCCGCGGCAGATGGAACGACGGCAACGAGTTCGCCAACTCTGCCAAGACCCTCTCCACTACATCGGCGGTCAGATGCGGCAACTTGCGTTTCCAAACAGCCACCAAGGCCCGCAACAGCCGCCACGGCGACGGCGGCCACTCGGGCAACGCCTCATTGACATGGTGACCCCACGGCGTCGCATGGAACCGCCCGCCGGGAAATTTCAACCCAATTGAAACGGGCATGGCGGGTCACTCCGTGTCTTCGGTCGTTTTGTTCTTGTAAATCACTGTCGTCACCGGGCCGTCGGCAAACAGCTTTGCTTTCTTGCATTCGGCGAGCGAGCTCTTAAGCAATCCGGCCAATTCTTTTTCGTCCGGCAAAGAATACTCCGAAGGTTTTTTGGCGATCAGTTCATCTTTCACTTCCAAGTCGCAGGCGGTTCGCAGCCGAAGACCTGTGCTCAAGAATCGCCGGATTTTGAACAGGGCCAGTGCGATGAGAAATGTTTCGGCGGCAGCTCCCAATCCGTAGCCTCGCAATTGGGAGAGGTCGAGGTTGAAATAGGCGACAAGTTCTTTCGCCGTAAATTCTGAACGGTGGAACGGCACGTTGCCAAACCCGGCTGATGCGTCCATGCCGGCCGCTTCGTCTTTGCCCGGATTCACATGATCGTTTTTGACGCCGCCACTGGCGGCCGTTTGCACGTCAGACGCTTCGATGAATCCCGAGAGAATCCGGGACATGCGAAGCCGGCCGCCAGCCAAGTCGGGCTTCGCCAAGAAAAGCCCGTGCAACACGGCGTTTGTGTCAAACTTGAAAACCAGTTTGGCCAGGAGGGCAATGTCCACCGGCCCCTTCTCCATGCCGGTGAGTTCTTTCTTCAGCATCTCGCGGAAGGAAGTGTCTTTGCCTTCGAGGATATACGGCGAATTCAATCGGTGAGCTTCGAGGATCGAGTTGGTGATCGGAGTGTTACTGGGCGAATTCACCTGGACGTAAGGCATCCCCGAAAGTTCGGGAACGAGAGCCCCTTTGAGACGATCCCAACAAACCGTTTCGAGCCGGTTTGCCACCGATTGCGGCGACTCGACGAGAAGCATTTCGACGTGTGCGTCATCGTGGGAAGCGTTGTCGCCGGAATCTTTTTCACGGAAAGCCTTATACTGGGCGGGACCGAGATCGGCGAAGCCGGTTGGTTGGAATCGCTGCCCCTGAAGCGGTCTGAGCGTTGCTTGCATGAGCAGGCGGGGAGCATCCTTGAGTTTGTCGAACACATCAGCCACAGGCGAGTCTCCTTAAAAAGAGGTTTCATAGGACCGGTTGGCGAAGCACCAAATCAGCCAATTGATTCACACAACAATCCGGGATTGGAATCGACAGAGCCGCGAGCAGACGTTCCGGCGACGTGCCGCTGATCGTCCAATCAACGGCGCGCCGACGACCATCCGCCAGCAATTCACCCACGACACTGAAGTGAGATCCGGAGACGCGGAGACGACGTGCGGCAACCTCACAGGCTCCTTGCACATCTCCCGCACGCAGTTTGGCGAGGATCGTCGGCTCGGGTTTGACAATCACCCCGGCCGACACATCTCTCCGCCAAGGACTGTTGATTCGCAGAATCGATTCGTCCTTGCCCTTCGTCCACTCAAGCCGGCCTTGCAAGAAGCACAATTTGAGCAGGGCGTATGACCGGGGCAACTCGGCGTCTTCCTCATTATTCGGCTGGGGCCGTTTGGCTTCATCCGCATTGTCAGACGGCTGGGGCCGTTTGGCGCGGTCAACGAGCGACAAACCCCAGATCAGTTCTTCGAGCTTGTCTTCATCAACATCGTCGGCCAGAAAAGCTTCGATGTCCTTGAGGGTGGCCGGATAGGGGCTTCCAAGCGGCAACATCGCTTCGCCGTTCTTCTCAGCATCCATCAATCGGCGAACAAGCATGGCACCAAGATTGCGAACCACGCCGCCTTGGTTCCAAACGACATGCCCGCCCCCCTCGCCCCACACCCACCATTTGCCGTTTTGCTCCACCGGTTCGAGGTATCGGCGAACCGGGCCGGTGCCTTCGTCTCCGGGATTGAGAGAGGCGATGCCACGGGCAAGCCGGAATTCGGGCGAGCCGTCGTCAGCCGCCGAAAGCCAATCGCCATCCAGTCCCGCCAAGGGACGATGAGTGCGGCGGTTGTCGGGGCTCGCATTTCCGAGGGCTAGTTGCCGCTCGGCATTGCCCAAGGCCGCCAGAATGCTGGCAAGCCGTTCCTTGCCGCCGTATTTGCAGAAGTCGAAAACCGCCGATTCGATGCGGCGCAGGGCGGTGGGAAACCGCGATGGCGGGTCAACTTTGGCGCCTTGGTCTTTCGTCCGGCAAGCATAACGAAACGCATCGAGCCATTTGTCGAGAGACTCCAACAAGCCGACGTCCGGTTGCGGCCGGACAGCAAACTGGCCGGCCGACACGGCGGTGTTGTAATTGTCGCCGCCGACTCGTCCCCGCACGATCGCGTACCGGGCAAATGACGAGATCCCGGCGTCCACTCCCAGCCCGGCAATCGCCCGCGCGAAGTCCAATCCTGTTCGCGCCGGTCTTCGCCCGACTTCACATCGTCCTGTTTCGAGCAAATATTCCAACTCCCGGAATGATAATTGACCATCCCAAAGAGGCAGCCATATTTCATTCTGGCCTTGTTCTTTGTCCACTCCGCTGCCAAAGCCCGTTGCCGTCATCCGCACGGCAAATGGGAACGAGGCCGACGTGTTTTGGCTGACCTGCTGACGCTTCACGACAGCGCCGGCCAGACAGACGCAGCCCTCCAACGCCAGGACAAAGTTCCACGGATTGAGCAACGAATCCCGTTCAAGGCCCATTCCGGCGTTTGGCCCGCCGACGGCGCCGGAATCAAACAGCGAGGCCGTCCGCTTCTGCCGGAGAGATCGCGAGGCCGTGCCGAACAGGACGCTTGCGACATCCGGCGGGTCGGCGATGCGGGATCGCTGCCCGTCGAATTCCGGGAGGCATTCCCAAAGATTCTGCATGAAGTTATCTGAAAAATGCGTGTTGCCGTCGCTTCCGCCGCCGCTGCCGAGAAGAGAATTGAAAACAAACGCCTCGTCGGTGAGTTGCGCGGCCGCATCGATCCAGCCGAGGAAACTATCCGGCAAAACAGATCGCAGACGGGCGAGAAAACTCGCTTTTACCTTCTTCTTCGCCGCCCCTTCGATATGTGATTTTTGCGTGATGCCCATCGCACGCATGGCGGCCAGTGTTTCCAAAATCGTGACACGATAGTTCGCCAGCCTCGGCGACTTGGTGGCCAAAACAGCTTCAATGACCGCGGAAGACGTGGGGACTTTAGGGAATGTTTCAATTGGCCGGTCGGTTCGGACGCCGAAAAAATCTCCGCCACTCCACGGAACGACAATCGGCGTCGGCTCGTATTGTTCCCGAAAAAACTTGGCCAACGCTTCGCCATCCAGTTTCGTTTGCAAGACAAACACGCCGTCACGCCAGAATCCCCGCGCGTCGGGGTCGGCCTGTTCGCTCTCGCTGACCAGTCGCAGCACGCCGAGGGCTTTCAGGTAGCCCATCAAGGGTTCGGGCGTGCAGCCTTCCAGAATCAGTTCATTCATTTGGCACCGCCTTCTGCGCCTTTTTTTCGGCTTCTTCGTCGGCCTTTTTGCTGGCCCGAATGTCGGCGGCCCGGACGAGGGCTTCCAGATAGGCCAGTCGCAGCGGGCCGAATTCTGTGTTGTCCCGCAGGCCGAGCATGCGCTCGGCCCAACTGGGGCGCCCGTCGATCATGCCGAGTTTCATGGGCGTCAAATCAAGCGTCGTCGACGGGGCCATTACCTTGCCACCGAGTTGGACAGACGGCAATATGTCGTCTTGCCATACGCCTCGGGCAAACAACAGTCCGTCGGGGACTTTTTCGCCCGGCATGGAGCGGATCGACAGCCGCACTTTTCCGTGGTGGGCGGCGATCAGATACACCGCCAGATTTTGCAAGGTCGGCGACAGGCTCGCCCACTCTGCCGGGGCCTGCCCCTCGGCCAGCAACCTCAACACGCCCAAGGCCGAGGCCAGTTCGTGCCGAAAGTGCGGCTTTTTGTATTTGTCCCAAAAACCCTTCGGTGCCTTGGCCAAATCGCGGCCTTCCGGGCGTTGTTTTCCGTTCGCTTCCTTTTTGATCGCATCTTGGAAGATGCAGTGCGCCTTGCCCCAGTCGTGCCACCGGGCGGCTAATGCGAGCAGGTCGCACAAGGCATCCCCGATTACTGCCTTGCGCAGGGAGTCGTCGATCACTGCCTTACGCAGAGAATCCTTGATCGCCTTTTCGGAGAACATCAGATTGAGTTCTTCCAGCACTTCGTCAGTGTGTTCGGCAATCGAACGCCAAGTGGAAATTGAGACAATGTCCGTGTCATAGCTCGGTTCTTGTGTCGTCTTCGGCTCGGGCTCTTTGTCCGGGTCATGATTCCAAAGGTCGGCGGGCCACTTCTCGCCGGGCTTCCAACCCAACTTGGGATCGTATCCCCCGATGGCGGTCGTCAGCCAGTACACTTGTCCGGGGTAAACCGTCCCGGCTTCGGCTTTCACCCATTTCGACGCCAGCGCGTCCCAGTGATGAGCGACATGATCGGCATCGGCCAGAAACGCCTTGAATTCGCCGATCTTCACGGTGCAAAGTTCGTCCCGAACAGGGGCGATTCGGCGCCCTTCCGCGATCTTGAGTTCTTCCAGCGGCGGTGTTCCGGCCCGCCAGAACACTTGCACGTCAATCTCGTCGCCGTCGCGAATGAACCGGGACACGTCGATGTCGTTCCCGGCCAGATCCGGGGTGGTGTCGAACAAGTCGACAAAGTCTTTGCGCCGGATGACGTGCGGCGGGTCGAACGGAAAAAGTTCGTCGCGTGCCTCGTCGTCCAGCGAGTCGAAGAAATCGGACAGCGATTTCAACCCGGCGTCGGAGCCGGGGAGCATCGTGATCCGCGACCGGGCCGCGATCAGTTCGTCCTTGTCATACGGGGCGGCTTTCTTGTCGTCGGTCGTGGGGACGTCCGTCCAGAAAATCTGGGCCGGATTGACTTTCTTCAAGAACTCGCCCCGGCGGTTGCACCGGCCAAACCGTTGCACCAGACTCGGCCATGGGGCCAGTTCTGTGATCAATGTCCGGGCAGAAATGTCCACTCCCGCTTCAACCACCTGCGTGGACACCACAATCCGGCCCGGCGTGTTGATTAGCTCGTCCGCATTTTGCGTCAGCCAATCCTTCCAAGTTTCCCGCTCTTTCGGCCGAAAGCGGGAGTGGATCAACTGGAGATCGGGGGCCGGGGGCACGCTGCCCGGCAGGGGGGCTTTCTTGCCATGTTTGCCCGCCGATTTGAATACTTCTTGAATCGCCTCAAACAGGCCACGACATCGATCCACAGTGTTGACAATCACCAGCGTGAGAGAGCCGCGGATATGTTTTTGAACGACGAATTTCGCCAGATCTTTCGTCTCACTCGCCGTCAGGTTCTCGCCGTTTAACGCGGCTTGTTCGATGGGTTTCCACGCTTCCCAGCGTTCCTTGAGTCCATCGGCTTGGTAATCCTCGACCGGGTTTAGTTTGAGGACGTCGAGTTTCAGTTCCGGCTCGATGTTCTTCCGGTAATCGACCGTGGCGAGCCAGTCGGGCAGCAGCGTGGCGGACATCCAAATCGTTTGCGCCTTGCCGTAGGTTCCCAAGGTTTCGCGGAACGCCTGAAGCTGGGAGGAGGTCGCCAGGCCGACGCCCATCAGTTGGATTTCATCGAAAATCCAGAGGCAATCGCTGTTCACCAAGCCGAAGTGCATGGGCCAGCGAAACCGGCTCATCCCGTAGCCGCGATTCAAGGCACGGGAGAGAAGCATGTCTTGCGTGCCGATCAGGATGGCCGGCTTTTCCGGCTCCAAATCCCACTCCTCGGCCGACTCGCCCCCCATCAGGACATGCACGGGGACATCCAGCTTAAGAGCCTTAATCCAATCCTTGGCCACCCGGACAGTTTGCTCGACCAACACCCGCATCGGCAGGCAATACACCAGCCGCCGGGGAGTCGGTTTGCCGCTGAAATATCGCCAAAGCCAGCCGATGATGGCTGTCGCCGTCTTGCCCGCCCCCGTGGGGGCATGGACCAGATGCGGCAACTCTTTGCCGGTGGCGAATTTAATCTGATAAGGAAATGGCGATTGTTGGGTGGCATCCCCAAAGAAAGCTACAAATTCTTGGCTCATGGGCGGGCCTTCTGCGAGTGAAGAAAGGGGATTGTGATCGGGCGGCCGGGCATTTGCAATCTCAGAAGAAAAAAACATTTCGTGAATTTTTTGGCCCGCTGTCCCAATTCGCATGCGTGGCCGACGATTGCTTTCCGTCACAATCGTCACGCTTCTCAAAGACGATGCGAGTCCTTTGTCGGGGCAATCAACCGTTCGGAAAGTGTTCCCGAAGGCGGGGAAGAGTTCGACGGAAAATCTCCGGAAATATCAAAAACAATCCGATCAGTGACATTCCAATTCGTCAGGCGGGAGCAGCTGGGGTCGTCAAGCAGCCGGGCCAGCCACTCCCGAAAAATCCTGATCGCGGACTCGTCCTCTTTCCATTCATCGACGGACCGGACGCCGGCCGGGACATTGTGGCCGAAAATCGGCCGCCGGCATGACAGGACTTGTGCCAGCAAACGATCCGTAATCGTGTGGTTAGGAAACGTGCAACGCCTGGCTCGGCGTGCCTTTGCCACCGGGGGGCCGCCGGATTCTTCGAGTGGGTCAGCCGCCCATCCGCGGGGCCTCGATCTCGATCATCGCCACCACATCCTCGGTGGCCTGCGACCCGAGCCGGTTGAGCATCCCGTTGAGCGCCACCACTTCGCAACTGCATGCCCCGATGACCAGCATGTCGGCCGGGTCGAGCCGGTCCAGCCGCCACTGGACGGCCTGACAGAACTGGCACTCGGCCAATGAGACGGCCTGTTCGTTCCCGCTTCCGTCGATGACAACGTAGTGGTCGGCCAGCTTGGGCAGTGACCCTGTCGCCGCAAGGAACCGGCGGCCGGCGAGGATCGGGAACAAGTTGACAAACCGTCCGGCCACCCCCGCCGGGACACCCGCTTGCCTCATCGCCTCGACCTGACCGTGGTAGTCCATCCCCGAATTGGCGGCGAGTTCGGCGCCGAGGTCAAGCCATCGGCAAAGCGTGGCGACATCGTCGTCTTCGGCGGTGCGTTCTGGCTCCATGATTTCACTCCTCAACGCGAGCGAGGCCGGCCGCCTCCGCCGCCGAACAATAAGTCGCCTGCCCGGCCGCGCAAACAATGCGCTGCAACAACAAGCAGGAAAGCCGTGCGAAACAAATCACGCGGCCGGGTCCGGTGCGGCGCCTGGTTCGGCCGCCGAGGGAAAGAACTCGCGGCCGTTATCAGGATGCGGGACGCTGATTCGGAATCCGCCGACTCGCTTCAGGAGGCTCACGGCTTCGGCCACCGTGTCGGTCGCGACCGCCCTGGCGCTCGCCCGTAGAAACGCCAACGCTGTCGCGGGGCAATCGGACGAACCGTCATAAGTCGCTCGCATCTCTTGCGCGAGGGGCGTCGTCGGTCTCCAAGCCGCGACTTCTTCCGTGAACTCGCCGTACCGCCAGTCCATTGTCATTCGAGGGTCTGCCAGACTGGCATCCTGGGCAAGCTCTTCGGCTGTCAAGATCCCCAGACTCAGGAGGCCATGCCACGGGAGACAAATCACCGTGAGCAAGGATACCTCGCTCCCCTGAAGTTGTGGAGCGAATTCTCGCACCGAAGCGGCGATGGCGTCGGCCAGCCGGGTGGTCCAGTCATCGGGCACGTCCATCCGCCACGCCTCCTCCGTTGAATGACCCAGTTCAGGGGCCGGAGCCGAAACGGCTGACACCAATGTTACGATGGCAGAGGCCTCCGGTCACCTGCAACGTTTTGTTCGGCGTTGCACATTAGCTGACCCTATGCGGTGACCGGCTCGCCGACCGCCAGCATCTGTCTGATGATGGCGCGGTCCGTCGGTCCCGTGTGCAAAGCGATCGGCGGCGGGGTCGACCCAAACGTCATCCCCCTCCCGCCGGCACGTTAAGAGTCCGGTGCCCCTGCTCCACTGAATCGTAGGCAGAGCTTGGCGTTCGTCTGAGTGAAGACATCGCCCACGGCGGTCCAGTCCGCG
>NZ_JH636453.1:126435-152237 GCF_000255705.1 Zavarzinella formosa DSM 19928 | reverse complement strand
CGGGCGGCCATGCGCCGCTCGACCCCCGCTTCCCGCGCCTTCAATTCGCCGAACACCACCGCCGTGGCGGCGCGTTCCTCGGGCGTCTCGGCGAATGTCATGTTCCGGGCCACTCTGGCAATCTTCTGACGGACCACCACGAGTTCGGCGCGGTCGGCTTCCTCCTGTCCTATGCTTCACTGCCTGCCAACTGAAACGTAGATGGTTTGAATCTTTTTTGGGGAGGGTGAAGCAAACAGGTGAACGCACGCATCATGGGCGGGGGACAGGGACCGTTCGGGTTGCACGCTCGCGGCCTTGGTGGCCGAGATAATTTTCGGCGAGCCGAGTAGAAACTTTATGTAATCTTCGGGGGTGACGCCTCGCGGATTCATGCGCCCAAGATTAAACAGTCAAATGCCGGAGCGCAAGACCAAATTTGCCAACCGCGCAAGACGCAGGATTTTTTTGCTCGCATTATACGACTTCGCTGGTTAAGGTGGTGTTGGTTTTGAATCGGCGAAACTCGCTGTCATACCCAATCAGATTCCCTTTTGTGTTTTCCGCATCGTGGCGATCCGGCCATCTGCGTCAGGAGAGTCGGGGGGTTCATGAAATTTTCAAAGAAACTGGATTTGTGATTTTGCTCCGCCACAGTACAACTAATAAACAGACATAAGAGGATACTCTCGACTCCACCAATTCTATCCTCTTCATTGAATAATTCGAGCAAGTGACCGCAAGCAAAATGTGGTGACGCCATGTTGCTGTCACACCTTATTTGACCACAAGGATGTCTTTTGAATTTGACCGTCAATGGATTCATCGCCAAGGCGAATACGCACTGCGCACTATTATTTCAGAGGAACTCCCATGACCATCGCTCTAGCTGGAATTGGTTCTGACCGGAAGGTGTATCGGCTTGCCTTGTATGGACGGCGAGACTCTGGCAAATCGTGCATCCTTGTCGCTTTGGCGATGTCACGAATCTCTCACCCTGACGGCCTGTCCTGCACCTGGATCGAGAACCCTCTCGGCGTCAAACAACCGCCGGACGACGACGATCTGCCACCAAACGACCCGGCGACGCCCTACCACCGCGGGCGATTTTGGTTGAAAGGCGCGATCCGCGCCATGGAGCGAGGCGAAAACCCTGAACCAACGCGTCCCGAGGCCGGGGCTGTCCGTCTGGTTTTCGAATTCAGCAGCCAGGATCAGCGGAGCTACTACGTCGAGCTGATCGATTATTCTGGTGAATTGATTGACACCAATATGAGCGATGACGACCTGGCGGAACGCTTGCGCGAACATCTCGTCGAAATGGATGGGATTTTAGTGCTTGCCGAGGCGCCCAAGTCGGCTCAGCCGATGAATGAACTGTATCGGGAAATGGACCGTCTGCGAGGCGCCTTTGTCGAACTGCGAAATCGCAAGAGAAGCGGCGCCATGCCCGACACGCCGGTTGCCCTGATGGTTAACAAATGGGACCGACGATCACAAATGACGTGCTTTACTCCCGAGGATGGCGCTCGCGAAATTCAGGAGTTCCTGTCGAGCACTCCCGAACCCCCCCACCGCGGGCTCGCCAATGCCTTGAAGGGTCCGGAAGAAAAAGCGAATTACCAAGCATTTCCCGTAAGTGCGTTCGGGCCAAAAGCCGTTCGCGATCCAGGCGACAAAAAGGATCGTCCGGCACAGGTCAGCCCGTTGCTTTCGTACGGACTGGAAGACCCGTTTGTGTGGGCGTGCCGACGAAGAGACGAAATTGAATTAGAAAAGTTGGAGAATGCCGGCGGACACCTGCGATGGTGGAAGCTCTGGCAACTGGGTGGTTCAAAGTCCGCCCGGACTGTTGCCCGACTTGGGGCAGACTTGAAGCCTCGCTTCCCGGCTGGCTCCGAGGGACAACGTCGGGTTAGCCGACAGTTATGGCATTCATTCATCGCGGCTGCGGGACGTTGTGCTTTGGCCGCCAGTCTGTTGTTGGCTTTGCTGTTGGGTGGCGAGGCCGTGTTGGACGACGCTTCATACAAGGCCGTGCAAGCGACGCTCAAGAACCCGCAGGAGGCCGACAATGACCGCCTCGCGAAAGCGGAGGAATGGCTGGAGTCCTATTACAAAGCCCCGGCTCACCGTCACCTCGTGTACGGTCTTCCTTACTCGCGCAAAGAAGCCTGGAAGCAACTCAACGAGTTGCGAGAAGTCCAAGTCGGTCACGCGTGGGCCGAACTGGAGAAAAACGGGCCGGACCGTATTGCCCAGCTTCCTTTCGCCCGCCACATGCTCGAGCGATTTCCCAATTGCGAATATGCCGAGAAACTGCGGACCATTATCTTTGATGGCGAGAGGCTGGTGGCAAAGAAGCTCCGCGCCGATGCGTTCGCACAGGTGAAGGAAAATATCGATGAGGCCACAAGGGAGCAACTAGCCAAAGAGTACATTAAAAACTTCCCGGATGGAGAGGATCGTGAACGCTGCGTGGCAATTGTGAAGCTGGCCGAGACTGGCCGTCGCGTGCGCGAGAACGAGCAAGCGCTGGTGTTGCTTGAATCCAAACTGAATGGTTACGTTGAGAGAAGCAATGAAAAGAAGACTGACTACATCGACCTGAGCCGTCTGGCCGAAGCCTGGCCGCCGCAAAGGGATGCCGAGACGAAAGAGCTGTCAGATCGACGGGAAATGTTATCAAAAAAAATCGTTGCAAGACTGGACGAAATTGCCAAACTGGAAATCAAGCGCCAGAACGATGACAACACTCAATTCTTGGCTGCGACTGCTCGCAAACTGGGGGGCAGCAGTGATGAGAACGAACTGAAATCGATCCTGGCCGATAGCGGGAAACTTCCGTTTCCAGAGGCCGCCACGGATGACATACGAAAGGAACATGTCGCCCTTGTCAAAAGCATCGATGACAAATTGTCGGCCGAAAAGGCAAGGAAGAAGGAGTGGCTGGCGTTCGCAGAAAAATACAAAGATCATATGAATGACGGTGAGTTGTGTGAGGCGGCAAAACTCTTGAAAGCACGGAGCCCGCAGACAGACGAACTGAAGGATCTGGTGAAAGACTATGTCAAAAGGTTTCTGCCTAACTTGAAAGAAAAAATTGGCACGCATACGGGCGGAGGCAACTGGGAGACTGCTCGAAAAGAACTTGCCCGATTGGAAGAAGATAGTACGGTGACCGACCTGTTGTCCGACACGCAAAAATCAGAATTCAAAAAAATCCTGGACGATATCAACGAAAAGAATGCCAAATCCCTGTATGGCGCGGCAAAACGAAATCCGACGCCGGCAAACCTTAAATCTTATTTGGATTATTCAGACAAATGGCGGCTCGATAAAATGAAGAAGGAAGTAAGCAACCTGCTGGCATGGCCGGAGAAAATGGAAGGCACGCTCGAATACACGGTCGAACTCACCAAGATTACTTGGGGTGATAATGTTTACAACAGAGACAACAACATCTCGGCCACCGTCAAAGGGGAGAAAATTTCGGCGATCGGGGTCCGGGCTCTCCCGGGCAAGGCGAGCGATCTTAGCGCTGGCTGCAAAGTCACATCGAAACTGTCCGAAGATGTGAATATTTATGTGGAAATCAAGGAATTGGGGGCGGCATTTAACGACGACAACGGCAAAGGAAGCCGCAAATGCAAAGCCAGCGAGTTGCGAGAAGGCGTGACTATTAGTCTTGACGCAGGTTATAATAACAAAGCAACATTCCGCATCAAAGAATCAAGCCTGCCCAACGGCGGTGTCTCACCCGTGTTGCCCGACTGGAAGGATGACTGATGTCCATGCAAGGACCCTTATTGATTGCCGAGACTCCCAACGCCGGCGAGATAGGACATCGCTATCTTGTGCCGGCCGGGGTTCCGCTCGCCAGCAGCCAGGCAGCGAGCCTGGTTGATCGCCTGGGCGGCGAGGGAAGGCTTGTTGGCCCGAGCTACCTGGCGATACGCCGACGCGCAGTCCAGGACTACTCGGATCGCATCGGCTGGGAAACATTGCAGGTTGCCGGCGTAAATACTTCGCAGCTATCTGAAGACCAGCGACAGGCGATTTTTGGACGTCTGGAGCATTGGCTGGAGAAACTCGTCCCGGTGGCTCAGGCAGTTGATTGGTCCAGGCACAGGCAGTTGGTCGTCGGAAATGACGACCTGAGCCGTTGGCAAAAAGAAGATTTTGACTCTTTGCCCGCCGCCGATCTTTTTCCACCGGAACCGGTCGCCATTGTCGATCCAAAGAAGGACGGGACCGGCCCGTCCCATTCCCGGGGTTTCGTGGCAAAGGCAGGGACGTTTGCATTGCTGCTGTCGCTTGTCGGGGTGAGCGCTTACCTGCTTTGGCCGGGGCCGGAGCCGGGGCCAGAGCCGGAGCCGGAGCAAGAGGCTGCCCCCTCAAATCCGGAGCCAAGTTCAAAAAAGGGAACAGATGAATTCCCGAACGGCAAACCGAATCCACGGCCTGTCAGCAAGACGATGGAGCAAATCCAGGAGCTGGTCAAGGCCGCCGAAAATCTAAGAGATACGGCTTTGGCATCGGCCGACATTGCAAAGACCCGTGGCGAATTGGACAAATTGCAATCGTGTTATACAGACCTTGACGACCGGAGCCGAAAGCTGGACTATGCTGAGCAGAGCAAATTGCGAGAAGCAAATCATGCGATTGAGGCCGTGATCCAAACATGGGTTTCCGCCGTCAACAAGCGAAAAACATCCTTTGAAAATCGGACCAAGGAGTTGACAAAAAAAACCAACAGCCTTGATCGTTCGTCGCACAATAATGATAATGCGGAAGAATTGCTGTCTGACCTCGATGCAATCGATGCCGAACTCGTCAGGGACAAAGTGTTTCGCTTCATGCCGCTCGACGTATCCAAGGATGCGAAGGTGGACGACTTCCAAAAAACACAAAGAAAACGATGGGAGGAACTCCGAGGACAGGTTGCAGTCAGGAAAAGAGAGTGGGCGTTTGATATTAAAAAGTCCGAAATCGATATCAGACTAGATAATTTCAATTTCATAGATGCCGTTTCCTTGGCAGAGAATCTGGATTCTCCAGACCACACTGAGGCAGATGATCTGAAAAAGAAAGTAATCGATAAATTCAAAGAATACATTAAGAAACAACAGAACGTAACCAAGAACGCGGGCGCGAGCGTCATGGAAATTGAGAACGCCATCAATCACTTGGAAGAGACTCGTTCGGTCAATTTCCTCCCGCTTCTTCCGAAAGCGAGCCAAATGCAAGATGCGATTGCGATTGATTCTTTGAGAAACCGCGCGATTGATCAATTGAAAGACGAATTGGATCGCAAGCGCTATGATAAATTGCTCAAATATGAAAAGATGCTCGAAGCGGGCCAGGCGGCAGACAAAGGGAATAAAAACGCATTAGCCAATGAATATCTTGACGCGAAGGACACTCCTCGCCGAATGTATGATAAGGTGAAGGCTTGGAGTCATGGTTCAAAAGAGAAGACCACGCTTACGGTTTTAAAAATCATAAATGGCGCGCGCATCAAGGGAAAAAATGTCACTCTGTCTTTCAGAAGCTCATCCGATCCGAATAATCAAGCGGAAATCGGCGAACCATTGACTTTTTCCATTCCGAAACAGGGAGATCAAATTTCCGAAAGGGCTATTGCCTTCTTAGAAGGCCAGCCGGCAAATATTTACATAAAAATCACAATTGACGAAATTACCACTGCCGAAACTATTCGAATACAAACAAACGAGCCGCAATCACTTTATGTAAATAAGAATCAGCCAAAACCATCTGCTTATTTTGAAATTAAATTTTCGCATATTGCCGGCTCGACCCTGCCTCGTTACGACCCAGCCCTGCCTGCTTATAAAGAATCCCACAAACCACCTCCCCCTCCCGCTGAGTAACGTAGCACCCATGAGACGCATATTAATTGCTGTTTTTATTTTAATTGCCCTCGGCGCTGTTGTCGGCGCTTTTTGGATAATCAAGACGCGTACTGTGAAATCAACTCACAATCCAGAGGTGATTCAGTCGCCAGACACGCCAGAAGGGCAATTGCAAAAGCTGGTGATCCAATCAAAACACAGCCAGCAAGCTGTATGTCTGGACCTATTCGCAATTGTCAGATCGGCCGAGTCGCTTCCGAAGGACGAAATTGCCCATCTTGCGAAACTGAGCCCTGAACAGGCAACCCCACAGGTTCTGCTGGAACTAGACTCGATCCGTCGTCTACTGAAAAGCAGCGAGAGCGGCCTCGACCCATACGCGTTAGTCAGCGCCACCCACCGGCCGCTGTTCGAATTGCTATTGAACGGCAGCAAGCCAACCACCGAGCGGGTGCTCGATGCTCGACGGCAAATTCGTGCGGTCGCCAATGCCTGGGGGAAAATGCGCGACGAGGCCATCAAAGATTCATTGCTGGAGGCTGGCACAAACCAGCCATTCTTGGAATTGCTGATGGCCAGTCGGCGTGACGAATTCGACGTCGGCGGCGGCTTTGACGACCCCATTGTGCCCGCCTTTAGTGATCGTGAAGGGCGTTTGCTGGCAGGGTTGGACAATTGGCTGAACCACGAAGCAGCCAGGCGAGCTATGCCGTCCGCAGCATACGAGAAACTTTATCAAAATGGTCGCATCGAGTTCCCGCCGCGTCAGTTACCTGCTGTGCTCGACCGGGTCAAGGCAGCCTTGGAAATCGAGTCCAAAAGGGCCTCTCAAGGACGCGTTGCGAAAGATTTGCCTGCAATTCGACGTTCCTATGCCGCACTTGGCGAATTCTTTGGTCAGCTAAGCGTACCGCCGCCTCCACGCTAACAAGAACGAGATATGGTGGCCCCCAATAACTGGACCGCCGGTTAAGCCACACTGGCGGCACCCGGAGGAAGTCCCGGTGGCTGTGAAACAAAAACTCACACGGCGCTGTTCAAGGCCCTAGCGGCGATCAAGGAGGACCGGACGGTCAACGAGTTGGCCTCTCACTTTGGAGTGCATCCGGCCCTGATCCACGAATGGAAGAAGGAACTCCTGGCCGGAGCCGAGGCCGTCTTCGTTGGCGGCGAGACACCGACCGGCCCGGCCGAGGACAAAACTCCCGAACTCGACGAACAGACCGGCCGGTTGAAAGTCGAGCTGGACTGGGTGAAAAAAAATCAGCCGCTTTCGGCTGACGAACTGCGACCGCTCATCGACGCGGCCCATCCGTCGGCGGTGCGAGCTGATCGGATCGAGCTGGGCAAGTTACTATCTGGCCAAACAGTAGCTAAGATTCGCCAGTTTTTGGTCTTGCAAATGGGTTCGCTGCAAGACACATAGCGTCCTTTGTTCTGTGGCTCGCGATCACGGGAAATTTATATGCCAAGTCGATTTTGTGTGCTCGCCTGCATCTTCATCCTGTCATTTCATCGTGGGGCGAGTGCCGCTGAACTGCGGTACGAAATAGACGTTTATTTTGACCGAGATCAGTTTCTCCCAGGCGAAAAGACCAAGAGTCCTCTGCTATTTCGGCGTGCCGGGAAGGAAAAGCAGCTTCATGAGGAGCCTATTCTTCTGGCAATCAACGACATCGTCCGCATCGAGGTCAAGGCCAGAAGTCCGGGGAAGTTCGCAATCGATCATTGGGAAAGGATCGAGACTTGGGAAGAGAAACGACGCTCCTGGCTAAAAACAACAATCATTCCAAAAAAATTGCACCGAATTTCGGCAGTCAACGGTTCTCTCGGTAGCGGTGTCTTTCTTGAGGCGAGCTTTCCAGGCACACCGGAGCAAACGCTGGACCTGAAGGAAGGATCCAATCCTGTTCAATGGCAAGTTATTGACAAGCCAGGTCCGCTCAATCTGACGGGCATCGTTGACCGCCAGCCGCCCGTCTTCACGAAAGCGGCGGAATCGCAGTGGGAAGGTGAGCCGAAGCCCCTGCCCTTAAAGAATATTTCATCCACACCATTGTACACGCTGACTGTGATCGTCCGACGCTAACTGAACGAGAGGTATTCCATGACTGCCGGCACACCCAACCCGACCAATCGCTGGCTTTCCGTGATCACCGCATTGTGCGGGGCGGGCCTGGTGGGGTTGTTCCTTTTGGTTTCCCTGCGGCGCCCCACACCCGTGGTCGTCGATTTTGAGCCCCTGCGCCGAGAAATCAGCGATATCAAGACGGCTGGTGACGAACTTAAAAAGACTTTGCAAAAGGGACTGGAGGCCGCCCCCAACAAGGATGCCGCCGCCCGTGCGGCGGCCGAGGCCAACGTCAAGCTGCTCACATCGGAGATTGCTCGTTTGAACGCTGCCTTCGAGTCGCGTCTAAAGGATTTCCAATCGCAGCAACAGGATGCCGCGTCAAAGGGGGATGCGGCGAGAGCCAAGGAGCTTGAAAGAGCGATTGAGATGCAACGTCAACACGCGGAGTCAGTTCGCAAAGAACTGGCAAGTTACCAGGCGGAAGCGGCCAAGGCTGCCGAAGCGAGGACTGCCGAAGCGAGGACTGCCGAAGCGAACCAACCGATAACACTGACGCCAAATCAGCGTCCAAAGGCCGAGGACACGAGCGCCAGCGATGACGAGGTCGTCCGAAACATTCTCCGAGTCGGGGCCTTGGTGCTAGCCGTGACAAACCCGGAACTGACGCCGATTATCACGATGATTGCAGCCGAACTTGGCCTGTTCGGCAGCGATGTTGAAACTCGCGCTGTTTACATGGAGGCAGTGCATGATGTCGTTGAAGGCCGGCCGATCAGCGCCGAAACACGCAGACGATTGGGGGAAGCCGGGCGGAGCGGCAAGATACCTCCAAAGATGGTCGAGCAGCTCGACGCCCTGATTAAAGGTTTGCCTAACGGCGCGAGGATCCGTAACGATCTCGACAACGGTGTTTGGGACACACTTAACAGATCGTCAGGCGGCATGTGCGAGGACATTCGTAAAGGGCTTAAGGAAAAGCGCAGTCTCGAGGAGTTACGCCGCATGTTCCCCACCGTCGACGGGAAACCATATTATCCATCCGAGAAAGAGAAACGCGAGGTGGAGAGGATGTTCCAGACCGAATTCTTTGATCGAATTTCCGAGCTTTGGGAGGGACCGCAAGGTCTCACGGAGATTCCGATCCGCAAAGAGTGAGCGTGAGCCCATACCACCGGCGTGGCAGGAGCGATAGTAGTGACTCAACATGAAACTTCCAGCCCGCATTATGAGCCGTTGCTGGAATTCAGCTGGATTGAGAGGCGGGCCGACGGCATCCTCTTTACGCTCATCCCGACGTTGTTCTTGGCGGACGGCGTTATCTTTGCATTTGATCTTGGTTGGGTTTGGCTGGCGCTAGTCTTGGCCGGCGCGTTGGCGCTGGGAAGCCTGGTCGGGAAGACACTCGGCGATCGCATGGGCCGCAACTTCGTCGGCGGGATGTTCCTGCCGTGCTGGCTGCGGTGGTTATGTTTGGTTCTTGTTTTAGCGGCTCTAATCGGTTTGCCGGGTTATCATTTCATTCTAAGCAACCCGGGCCGTTCCACCGCGAAACCCGCGCCAGCTCGCGCTGGAGAAAAGGTTCCATGAGCGGACTGGCTTCGACTTGTCAGCGTCTGTGGCGCTGGCTCACATTTCCAGGCCCGTTCCCGCGGGGCGAGCTTTCGGGCGCGAGCTCACCGCAGGTTTACACCACCGGGCCGGAGCTGATCAACCATATTGTCGAGGCCATCGAACTGAACCAGTCTGTTGTTTTGTCCGGGCCTCGTGGTTGCGGCAAGAGCTATTGCATCCGTGCCGCAATTCAAGCCGCGATGCGGCGAGGCATCCTGCCGGACGGCGCGATGGTTGCATTGCAGGGCAACCGCGAAATCCCGCGAGATTATCTGCTTGAAGACGAAATCGCTTTCCGCCTCAAAAAAAACCGCGATCAAACGCAGGTTCTCCCGTACAGGCGACCCGCGCCCCTGTTCGCCTTCGCCAAGCGAGATGACACCACCGGCGATCCGGTCTGCGGCGACGGACAACGCGTTGTGCTTAAGAACAACTGGAATCGCTTTGTTCTTTTTCTCGACGAAATCAACCGCTTCTCTGACGGGGTCCTCGACGGGTTGTTGAGCGTTCTGGAAGAGCGCAAGGCGGTCCTGGCAGGCCTGGAGTATAGCCTGCCCGTTGTCGTGTGCATGACGATGAACCCGCCCGGCTACGACGGCAGCGCACGCCGACTCAGCCCGCCGCTGGCCGCGCGCATTGGCAGGACGTATCGCCTCTGCACGCCCGACTTGGACACGCTCACTGATCAAATTCTAACGAAAAAAGTAAACGACCTCCAATCAGCCTACAACAGCGAGAAGTCGGCTTGGGATGCCATTCATTCTGACAAGCCTCGCCCGGATTTCCCGTTGGTCCCGGCGAAACTGCTGCGCAAGGTCGGGTTGACCACCCTGTGCCTTTGGGGTGAGATAAGTCCAACCCGCATGGGCAACGAGTACCTGACACCGGAAACGAGGAATTTACTCGCCCATATCTCGCAGCGAGACCGGACTCTGGGCGGAGCGATGAGGGAACTGAGCGGATTGTGCCAGTTTGGCCCCGATGGCCGGGCCGGCGCTGACTGGTTGACCGCGGCGATCGGACTGGCGCTGGGCGATGCCGAACGCAACCAACAACGGCAGGCGGTGATCAATGTTGAGCATTTGACTCGGACAGCAGTGATCTCGTTGGCGCACAAGATTTACGACAATTTCTCGCCGGCAAGCTCTCCAGACAAGACTGATGCCAAGGAACGCGCGGTTTCGCTCATTGCAGGTCAGGTGCTGACGCGCCCCTGGCTGGACCGCTTGGTGGACCGTCAGGTGGATGACGATGCGGCCCTGCGCGGTCATTTCTCAAAATTCTCGAAGGGCATGCTTGCCAAAGGCAACGATCTGTCTCGCCTATTTCGAGAGGCAGGCATCGTCGATGACATCGAAATTGCGAGATGGGACCAGGTCATGCATCGTTTCATGGAGCGGCTCAAGCCGGGTAGCGACCACACGGCCCGGGACTTGCTGCCCATCTTGATTGACGTGGGGCTTGTCGAGGCGGCTGAGGTCGAATTAGCCGGCCGGGCGCCAGCCCTCAAGGCCGGATTCAATGATTCACGTCATCACGCGCTGGCGCGTCGCCTGGCCGAACGAGGCGGTTTTCTTGGAACTGCTTTGAGCGGTCTGCTGGAAGGTCCCGCGGCAGCGCTTGGAGCAGTGCGCCCGTCTTTGGGGAGCGATCTCGAAAGCTCATACTTAATCCGGCATCTTGGCATGGAGCGGTTTGAACAGGTCTGCGTCAGCGCCAACCTGACTCGTCGACGAGATCGCCTGGCAGTTTGTCGAATGCTTGAGACGTTGTGGGCCTTCCCGTACGAGCGCAGCCCGGCATTGGAAGCAGTCGATCAGCTTGAGCAGGATGTGGTCCATGCCGGTTCGCGAACACAACTTTTAGGCGCCCTGAAAAAGTTTCTTCCTCACGAACTCTTGCGAGCGGTTTCCGCCGTCCGCGAACCGGAAGTGGTCGCCTATTTCCGCTTTCTCAAACTGGTGGTGCGTGAGCTAAGCCGGAGGGCGCTATGATTACTTCCGGGCTGGCGCCCGTGATTTCGGCATTGTTGACTGGCGTGCTTGCGCTGTCAGGCATGTACGTGCTTGTCCGAGGAATGTGGCCTCTGCGTCGGCGCCGGGTGTTCACCGGCTTGGGTCTTCTGGCGGCCTCCGGGTTGCTCATTTGGGCTTGGGTGGGCAGCCCTGTGGGGGTGCCGCGAGCGGTCGTCGTCGTGTTTTCTGACGACGCGAGCACTGAGGACCTAAAGGCGATTTCGTCTCATTTCGGCTCGGGCGACCAGCTATGTTGGATCCGAGTTTCTCGCGACCAATTGAATGCGCCGCATGAGACGAGTTGGATCAGCGGAGCCGACGCCCCGCCGGCTGTGGATGAGCCAAACGAGGCGTACAGGCGTCGGGTTGATGAGCAAGCCGTGCCCGTTTCTCTGAACGGCCCGGACTGGCTTGCAAATCTGCTGGTTGCCGAACGAGCTGCTCGCGTCGCGTTCTCTCGGCCTGGAGCCGAGGCATATCAACATAGCTTGGTGGTTTTGCACGACCGCGGCCCCACATGGGGCAGCCTTAGGTCACAGGGACTTGACCTGGCCGAAGCAATTACCCGGCTGAACGCGCCTCTTACGCAGGTTTACTTGCTTCCGGCACAGAGCGACGACCTGCCCGGCTCATTGGAAATTGAACTTTCACGTGAAGTAGTTCCTCCAGTCCGAGTGGTGAGCCTGGGCAGCCAGCAAATTCGCCTTTACCTACGCGGCGCCGAACGCCTTCGCTCGGCCCTGACCCATTATAAGCTCGACCTGTGGCTCGACGGCGGCCCGGACACACCCGACGATCCCCATCACAGGCTGACTGCCTCCTTTTCCGATCCGGGACCGGAGCGTTCTTTGCTCCATACGATCGTGCTGGCCGACGCTCAGCCTCAGGGGGGGGCAACCAACGAGGCAGCGCTTCGTTCCGGACTTCATCGCGTTTTGGTCCGGTTAACCGTCGACGACAAGCGGCCCGGGACATCGCCCCTCACCTATGACGCCACCCGATATTTCCTCGTTGATCCGCGAGGAATTCTCTTGCTCCATCCAAAAGGCGGCCTCGGCGAACTTGCGCAGCCGACTTGGAAACGTCCTCCTGCCGACCCGGCGAAATTGTTGGATAAGTTTCTCCGCAACTTTAACTTGGTGGGGCAGCGAGGCCGATCCGAGTTAAGTGTCGAGAATGTCATGGCTTTCGACTTCGAAGCCAACGCGAGTGTCATCCGTGCCGCTGCGAAAAACTGCCGCGCGACCATCCTGGTCGAACCGACACACGCTCAGTTGGTTCGGATGGACAGCGAATTGTCACTGGAACAACGAGTACGAGACGGCGAGACCCTTCTAATCGTGGGGCCGCCAGTGCGGGCCAAGCCTTGGCCGACTTGGCTCCCTTGGTCCGCCCGACCCGCGCCTGGAACGGAGGATCGCTGGGAAATCCATCGTGATCGAAGGGTTTATTTTTTTCCAGAGAACTTGCGATTGCTTAAGTTTCCCTCGCGAGATCTGCTCGCCCGAGACCTGGCATCGGATGACGTGACCGGGTTGCGGGCTCAGCGAGACGTAATACAGGCCGTCTGTAGCGGTCTCGGAGTGACGGAAACGGTCGTGCGTGTCGAACATGAAAACGAAGTCGCCCCTTGCCTCGCGTTCGAGGGGAACTTTCAGCCTCGCCAGGGCCGCTTCGAACGTGATGGCGTCGAGGTTGCGACGGCCGTATATCCGCCCCTTGCGCCGTACCTTCATCAAGGAACGAATGAGGGACCGGCTTTCCATCCGGATTGGGAAACAATTGCCGGCTTTGTGCCGGCTCGATTGGCGCCGCTCGAAGACGAGACTGCCCTGAAAGGCATCCATTTGCCGCCACTTCGTGGCCCTCATTTGCACCCTGGCGCTTCGGTCATCTTGTTTCTGGACGACCTGCCCCAGCCAACCGCAATCCCCGAGGGGGCTGCCAACGCATACCGAGTCGCCGGCGCTCCGGATTTGATCTGGCCGTCAGCGCCTTCCCGCCGAGATTGTGTGGCTCGGCTGGCCCGCCTCGGTGTGACGGTTTATGCGGTGCGTCTTAAGCTCGATGCCGACTACAACAAGGCGCTAACCGGCCAAATGCCTCAATCGAGGGTGGCGGACTCGTACCTGGACCCAATTCGCCGGGATCCCGAGCTCGCTCCTTTTCTTCGAGAGATCATTCTGGAATTAACGCCTGCTTCGGTCAAACAGGTCGGCGACCAACTGACGCAGTGGGTCAAGGAGCAACCAGGAACACTGGTCCGGAACCGGGCGGGGCGAATCATCGACGAACGAGGGCTTGTGTCCCGCCCGGCGCCGGACCGGCATTTGCTGCTTAAGTCAGACGACTCAGTGTCCGAACTAGACTCTCCTCATGCCAGCATCGAGGACGTGCGGTTCGCCAAAGAGCATCCAGGGCGACGGGCGCCTGCGGTTCAGGCGCATACCTTGCGGGAGGGCTCGGTGGTAATTCTCGGCTATTCCCCCTTTGCGCGCGACCTATGGGAGCGGGATGCCGGCGCGGCCGGCTGGGATGCAAATTCCAAACAATCGTTCCCTCCGGCCGATGGCTGGGGAGTACAACGGCTGCTCGACCTGACCGAGCTAACCACGCCAGAGAGAGTATCGTCTGAGGGCCATCCAGTTGTCCGCGGAGCACGTGTGTTACAGGATAGCACGATGCTTTGGCTCGACTGCTGGGTTAACCTCTCCAAACAGACTGGCTGGGCCGAGCCAACACTTCATCGACTTAATGACGACATACCGGCGGCTCAGGCGGTGGCACAAGGACGCATTCACGCGATTGACCCGCACACACAGAGCGTGACTTTCCAAGTGCAATATTCAGGGAAGGTTCCACTGCACGGCTGGTTCGCCATCGACCTGGGCGGACGGAAAGAAAATCCTGACGCCAAGCCTGCCATCTACCTCGACTTGCAGCCACTGGCGCCCGGCAGCCGCGCGGTCCGCGAGACGTTTGGCCGACTCACGGGATTGACTGGCGGGGCAGTATTGACGCACGAGACCGCGGCCAGCTCGCTCGTTTGCAAGCGTTCCGCAGCGTGGCTGTCGAGCTTCTTGCTGACCGCCTTGACAATCCTCATGCTCAGTCCGCTGTTTCGTCCGTGGGCAATACTTCGACGACGGCGTCGAGGAAAGCCGGCTGACGCGAGCAAGCAACCGGCGGCCTCTTTCGATGTGCAAGGTGTGTTAGTTGAGTGGGGGCTGAACCCCGGTTCGCCTCGCTCAGCCCGGCGTGCCGGAGATCCGGCAGGGCAAAAACCTTACGAGGCGGGCGATTCCTTGTCGACGGCTCGCCCGGCTACGTTACTGGCGATCGTAACCGGCGGAAAACTGCTGCCTCTCCGTCGGCCGATCGTCCGCCAGCGGTTCGTTGGACGAGCAATGGAAGCGATGATCCTGCTGGACTGCACACCGGGGCTGTTCATTCCGGACGACACGCCGTCCAAAGCCGACTACTTGGTCCTGCTGGTCCGTCTGATCGCTGGCGCCGTTTGGGGAACAGGAGGCGTCGTCCGCATTGAGTCACTTCAGCAGCCGGACCAAGCATGGGGTCCCCGAGGCGCCGGCGACGATTCAGAACATTTGGCTCAATTTGTGAGCGAGTGCCTGCGCAATGGCGCCCGGCTTTCAGTGGCGCCCTTGCGCTTGCCGGAGGATGTCGGCAGCGGGCGTGTGCTATTCCTTATTTCCGACATGCTCTCCGACCACGAGAAGAACTTGCCCAAGATTCTGGGTGAATGCGCTCGCGAGGACGTTTCCTTGCGATTGCTGCATGTGAGAGGCGCGCATGACGGTGAATTAGTCGGAATAGGCGTCAGTGCGATGACGAATCGACTGCTCGACCGGGCCGAGTGGCTGGCGGAGGACGTCACCGCGGAGCAAGAGGCACATGCGACGCGGTTGCGGGCGATTGTGGAGGCGGCAGGAGGGCGGTTCGCAACCATCACCACGGACTTGCGCATAGACGACGTTTTCGACCAAATGATTCAGCATGACTTGCTAACATGAGGTTTTTATGGGCGATTGGCTGTGGGCCCCGTTGCTGGACTCGCATCAAGCAGCCTTGGCGGCGGGCGGCCTGGGACTTCTTCTTGTCTTCAGTGTGCTGGCAATGTGGCCGGTTCGCTTTGCCGGGGAAGTCTCCCGCGCGGAGAGGGCGCGTCTTGGCCATTTAGACATCACAGGCGCCCTGCTTGTCTGGTGCGTTCGATTTTCCCCCGGAGTCCTCATGCTCGGGGCCGGCTTGCTTTTTTTTCCGGTTGCCGCACCGGTGACGGTCTTTCTGTCGAGCCGGGCGCGGCCTATAAACTTGGATCATCCAAACGACTGGGATGAAAAATGGGCCGAGTTGGTCAGGACTCATCCGGAACCTGGAGTTGATGCCGGACCAATCGTCGATGCCGTATGCGACCGTCTGCTTGAATTGCCGGGCGCTCAATCGTGGCGGCCGGAAGATCCGTCGTTACGTCAATACCTGCGGGAAACGTTACGGACCGTGCTGGCGGAGGCGGAATTCAGCCGTGTCGCTCCGCTTGACGTGCGGCATCGAGCTGAAGTCCGTCTGCCTCGCTGGCTGGTGGAGACGGTGGAATTCGCCGTTCTCAAGGCACAGGCGCAGCGTGCCAACGTTCGATCCCACGTCGTCCTGGTTGCTGATCGCGCCACTGAAACAGGATCTGCGTGGGACTCGATAGAGCTTTATTTACAGTCAGGTTCCTCGCGATTTCGCACCCCGGAGGTCGCCATTTCGCGGCAACCCTGCCGGAGCGGGGCGCAACTAGAGCAGATCATCGACGCCAGGCACCAGCCTGAGAGGGGATGGGTCATTCGCTGCGTGCTGTCGGTCCCCATAACGACAAAGGACACCGAGATTCGCCTTCGATTGCACTTGGGGGGGACCAAGTCTAGCGAGATCCAGATGATGACTTTGCCTGCCAGCGCGGCGCCTGGACTGGTAATACGAGAGGTGGTATTCGCCGAAGTGGGAGCCGACGAACGCCCCACAGCCTTGTTTCAGATTGAGCCACTCGTCTCGCGGCTAATCCCCAATCACCGAACCGGCACGCCTGTCCTGGTGCGCTTGCATGTCTCCGATGCGGATCTGTGGCTGGACACTTGGCGGACACTTATGCGAGACCTGGCATTCAACGACTGGCGCCAGCGCATGCGTGACTGGGGCCATCCGCTCGACGACCTGAAATTCTCGACTTCGCAAGGCGATGTCGTCGTTGACGGAGTGTCGGCGCCCGAATCCCTCTGGATCTATGGGGCAAATCGCGGGACACAGCCCTTGCCTCATGCCGTTGCTGGAAAAGAGTTGTCTTCGCCCGTCCGCGCGACTCGGACAACCAGCGGCGATACGCCGGGGCAATTCTCGTGGGACAGGCTTCCCTTGGCGGGACAAGGGGCCACGCCTCAGTTTCGCCCGCGTGATGCGCTCGCCAGCGCCGGTCGCCGTGCCCTGGTCCGGGATCTTGAGGAGGGAGCCATGACGCGCAGCGGCACCGTTGGCGCGCCGTTGGTCACTCACCACAAAACATCTTGGGGAGAATGCACTCACTTTTCGCTGGATCCGGCAGCGCAGGACGCACTGCTGCCGCTACGCGAACCGGCGCGGGCAGCGGTTGTCTGGACGGCGATCTTGAGCGCCATTCGCCGCAATTCGTCGGGCTGGGCCATGCGAGAAGAATCCGAGTCGTTCGAATCGCCACAAATGGTGCTTGAATCGATGGATTTTCAGAAATATCGCGCTGACACCCTCGCGACGAACTTGCTGCCATTGGTGATTGGTTTGCTCATCTATGCGGCCCTTGTGACACGGGGCATCGCCGGCTCAGCCATGCGTCAACTTGCAAAAGGAAAACATTGATGACAAAACGTCTCTGGATCGGGCTTGGCGGAATGATTGCTTTTGGCGCCGCCGGACTATTGGTCGCCTTCCGGCCGGAGGTTCCCGGGCAACGGCCGCCCACATCGGATGTGCCAAAACAGGCAAGTGGTCTTGGCCGGGCTCGTGAGCATTCTCGACTGACGAAGGCCACGCTCGCAAGCCTTCTTCCTCCAGTCGCAGAGCGAGACAATCTGGATAAGACTACGATTGCCTCCTTGGAACGGATTGATGAGTGGTTGAATCGGGAAAATCTATCTCGATGGCCGAGCATCGTGGTCGTTCTGGCGGACACGATTCTGCCTGGCCAGCGACGAAACATGCAAATCGCATTTGCCAAGCCCCTGTCGGTTAACGTCACCGGCTTGGTGGAGGAAGCGCCGACCGTGGAATTAGCCGGAGAAGACGGCTCCAATCCTGTGGCCCTTCGGCTCGGCAGATCAGATACGGGACCTGCCCGGGCGTTTGCCAATGTTTCGGCAGTCTTCGAGGCGTTCGCGGCGATTGAATGGCTGCGCCGTGTGCAAATAGTGGCCACGGCGGAGCCGCTCCTTGACTTCCTGGCCGTTGAGGGCGGAGTGGCCAGGATCGAGCGAACTGACGAAACCCTTCCGAATGAGGCCGGCGGCAAGTTTCGCCTAGTCTTGTTTGGTCCAACTCAGTTCTTCAGCCTCAAGGCGAATCATGATGAATGGCGAATTAGTAGAATTGCGTCGGGTCCCTGAAAAATACTTGCTTATACCCTGCGCGGCCAAGCGCAGGCATGTCTTTGTCGAACATCTGGAACTCCAAGTTGGGCATGGTTTTCATCCGCTGGTTGTTGCGAGTGTCAAGATCGCCGAGACACTTGTCGATCACCCGCGTGAAATCGTTGTGTTTCAGCATCATCCGACAACTCATGCGCCTGATGGAAATCGTCGCCGATGCCGGCGGCCCGGAACCAGGCGGAGGCGGTGCGGCATTTCTCCGGCCATCAGCAATCCAAAAATGACGTGCCGGTGGCGAGGCCGGGTGCGGCGGTCAGGCAGTTCGGCAAGCCGGCGGATTTGGTTGCCGAGGAAGACGGGAAGAAACAGGATGGACATGGCCGGGCCTCCTGGCCGATGGGGGCTCGATCACACCATCGTGGCGGCAGGCCCGGCTCCCGGCCACCCCAAATCCAACACTCCATTTTTCAACAAAGTCACGGAAAGTGCGGCGTGGCTTTCAGAACATTAGTTTGCTATGGGGGCGGACGAATCGCCTCACCCGTCCCGCAGACTTCAATGGCAGTAAAAAACGGCGGCATGAGGTCCTCTTTCGTTCCTTCCCACACACGTCGGGAGAGCGCTCCGCCGTCCAGGGCAGGCTGGAATATGCTTTTTTCTCCAACGTCACCGGCCTCGATGGCTTTTCGCAAACGCCAAGAATCGACACCGACCTCCCGGGCCATCTGATTTAAGGTGAGCGTTTGAGCAAAATAACTCTCACGAGCCCGCAGAGTGATCGGCGGCCAATTCGCTGCGGAATGAAGGCGAGAAAGCTTCGCAAACAACGATTCCAGAGGCGGGGACGTCACGGCAGCCAAAAACCAGTCCGCGCGAACAAAGGGGATCTTGGCTCCCGATAGCTGGTGCAGTTGTCGGGCAGCAACGTTTAACGGCGCGTCAGCGGGGAGGTTTCCTTGGTAAACACCATAGGGGTAATGATCCATGAGCAGGTCCCAGTGGCCCGGCTGCCAGCCGAGTTGACGCAAATCCAAGACAAGCACGGTGGACTGAGAATGTGGAAGTTCGATCACTTCGATGGGTTGCCCCGCCAAGTGCGCTAGTAATTCGCGAATAGCCTGCCGCAACTCCGTCAAGTCCTCGGAGCGAACTTCAGGGTCATTGTGACGGTGGTCCAGACGAAGAAACCGCAAGGAAGCCGCCCGAGCCGGCTCTTGGGTTGCCGCGTAATTGCTGATGGCCACCGTGACCTCGTCAGGCCCGATCGGCGGGCGCGCAGGGTTCAGTGACAGGCAGAAACCTCCCAATAGCGCCAACGCAACCGCGAGGACACCCAAAAACAGAACCTTGTGTCGATTCAACCGTGACTGTTTCGGCCCTGTCACGTCATCCTTAATGGTGTTAGTGATTTCGCCAGCCACCAGGGGCGCAATCAACTCTATTTCGTTTGGGACAGAGAATTCGAATTGACTATCGATCTTCGCCTTAACCGCCTGCAATTCGTCGGCGAATTCCACTATGCTTTGGTATCGATCATCTGGCGATGGTGAAAGAGCTCGCATCAGGATCTGATCGAGTTCTATCGGCAGGCCGTCTCTCACTGAAGAGGGGCGGTCTGGCGGGCCATTAATTTTCATCAGGTATTGATCGACGAGAGTCGGCGCATTTGGGTACGGCAGACGGCGGGTAAGCAGGTGGTACAAAGTCGATGCGAGGCAATATACCTCCCCGCTGACATTTCGACTTCCATTCCCCTTGATCCACTCGGGCGGTGCGTACGCCGGCGTGGCGCCCAGGGAGGTTGTCGTCGATACTTTCGAGTCCTGCGCCAGACCACTGGAGATCCCGAAATCGATCAGGATTGGCAGGCCATGACTGTCAAAACCAATGTTGCTTGGTTTGATGTCACGGTGGATGCGGTGCCGGTTGTGAACCAACCGTAGTATCTCGGCAACCTCGATGATAACCCGAAGGCAGTCAGTCGCAGCGTATAATCGTCCTTCAACGGCAATAAAATCAGCGAGCGTTGGTCCGGGGACGAAGGCCTGCACCAATATGGGAACCCGCAGTGAGGCCTCATTCATGGGCACCCAGGCATAATCGAGCAATTGCGCGACGCGGAGCCCCGCGAGTTGCCTCAATGCCTGCCATTCGCGAGCAAGCGTGTCCAAAACCGTGGTCGCTTCATCGTCTTCTCCGGCGGCAACGGCCGACGCATGAAGCCGTTTCAAGGCGACGTCAAGCCCGGTATTCTCATCTTGCATTAACCAGACGCTGCCACAACCACCCTCGCCAAGAAGGCGCACTTGGCGATAACGCTCGAGAACCAGTGCGGTATCCGCCTTCCGAGGACACTCCGCGTAACTGAGATTGAGGTCGTCCAGCCGGCGCCAAATGTCGCATGGCTCAATCGGCCTGGCCATGCTGGCACGCCATGCCAATTCGTTGTCGATCAAAGCGCCCACCATTTCCTTCTCGTCACGCAATCCCTGCAACTCCGAAATATATGCCTCGGGCAAAAGCGGACGCAGGCTTGACCACTCGTAGTTGGCGTGGTGCCCAAGGGCGCTCGGGCTGTGACTGCCGACGTTCAGATGGCGAAGATTGCTGCGGTGCATTTAGCCCTCGGCGTCAGCGTGCGTACTTGGCCAACACGATATCTGTTGCGTCAAGGTCACGCGCGTAATCGAAGAACGGAACCTGACGAGCGTTAAATTCCTGGCTATGCCGCACGACTTGCTTGCGGACGTGGTATTCGATATCGGCAAGGCTGACCGAACCAGCCTTTTGTTCCAGTGATCGCCCGCTCAGGGTTTGCATGACAGCGTATGTGAACAGACTGAGACGCGGGGGGCTGGTCGGGCAGTTGTCGTGCGCTTTCTGGTGCCCCTGACAGCTGCATCCGATGATTAGTCCGGAGTTATTTCGCGAGTCTTTGATTTCTGTTTCGATCTTGATGGCATTCACGCTGCCAGCGAAGCAGCAATCGAGAAGCAACAGACGCGTTCCCTTCGTGCTGGCCAAATATTCCTTTACGTCGGTCATCGGAATGGCAGTCACTCCCAAGTTTGCAGGGTCGGCGTCATACGGAATGAGAAAATACCGGCCTGCCTCCGCGACCGCGTGGGCTGACAGGAAAACAACCACAGTATCTTCGGGTTTGGCTTCTTGCTGGACCGCCCGCAACACAGTCAGCAGGTTGACGCGAGTTGCCTGTTTGTCGAGCAACGGGCAATCGTGGGTCAACAATCTCGCATACAATTTGCCGGGGCCGACTTGACTGGAAAACAACTCGTGGATACCCTCGCAACCTCTGGGGGCCGGTATCCAGCCGAAGTTTCCTTTTGGGACGGTCGAAGTTCCAAAAGCGATCAAATGCAGGTCTCCCCTCGCGGCTTTTCCCCATTGAATCGGGATGCGGCCGGACAACTCAGTTGCGTTTTGGGTCTGCACCTGCGCCTGGAGCACTTGCGGTCCTGGTTGAATCGGCACGTCCTTCCAGACCGCCAGCATTGTGCCGTTGCTTTCTTCCACCAGCTCCGATGGCGCCAATGGGGCGGGCGGATTCTTCCGGGCATCAACAACCACCTGATGATTGACAAGCAACTGCACTTTTTGGATTTTGTTGTCGCGAACATCCTCAATCTTGGCCTTGACCGTCACCAGACCGTTCTTCTGCTCGCCTTGGGCAGGAGATATGATGCTTACTCGGGGGGGGACGATTTTACCCACCTGCAAGACCTCGATGGACGGGCCCACCTGCTTGAGCGCGTCTTGTACTGACCGGGTGGTGACCAGCTTCTTTAGCACTTCCGGTTGATGCAATGACTGGCGAAACGCTTCTGCCGGCAGAAACGTCCCAAGTTCATAGAGGACCCTGTCCGCCTGCCAGCCCATCAGCCGGTCGCCGCTGGCCGAACTGTTGTAGTAGCCGTTGCTTGTCCAAGCCACCCACTCCGAACCCGCGAAGAACAATCCCATATGGGGTTCGATCTGGGGCTTTTCCCCGGCAACCATTTTTCGAGTCAACGCAATCATTTGACGTTTTCCCGTGCCGGCTTGGTAACACCACAATTTGACACGTGTGTCCGCTGGCCCGCGTAGCGGTGAACCTGTTTTGTTAATCGGCAGGCCCGCCAGCTTTACCCAACGCCCGTTTATGTCGTCGCACTGCTCAAGAATATCGCCAGGCTGCAGTTGCCCGTCCTTCGCGGCGGCGCCGTCCGGGAGGATGCGCTCGATCCGCCAACCCTGAGCGACGCCTCGCACGACCACGCCGATGCCGCCAAATTCCTCCGTTCGGCTTTCAAGATTCCACAGGTATATGCGCTGGTCCGCGCCTGCCGAGAGCAATAAGTTGCTGTTCTTGGGCGAGAACGAAAGGCAACGGACGTCCAGAACATGCCCGGTGAGTTGGACGAGTAATTGTGCGTTATCGGCGTCGTAGACGAAGATTTCCGCCGAAGTTCCCAGGGCTAGTCGCTTCGGAACTTGAGAGGAAATCGCGGCCGACATCACACGTGTCCCCTTCGGCACTCGAACCTCCAGGGATTTTTCCGCGCCGAGCGTCACCGTGACCGTATCCCAACCTTCCTCTTTCGCGGCCCGAATTCCCTGAATCCCGACTTGGTCGTTCTGGTAATTTTCGGGGTTGGGCCTGTCTAAATTCAAAGCGAACGTTCGGAAGTCGAATGCCTGCATATAACTCGGCTCGCCACGTCTGGCCGGTTCGGTGTGGAACGCAAATCCCGTCCCGTCCTTGGCCCATCCGACCGCCCACGGCCCTTCGATTTCGCCACCGAAACGGCAGCACGCATCCGGCGGTTGATCTGGCAAAAGTTTCCAGACGATGATCTCATGATTGTCATTTCCCGATGTTGCCGCAAACACTCCACTCCGGGACACCGCCACTGTTTGAAACCACTCGTTGGTTACGCTCGGTCCGGGAAATTTCTTTGAGCCCTTGGGCACGATCAAATCGATTGGCGCCTCCGGGCCACGCGGCCCGAAACGCAGTAACTGTGGGTGGGGAAATTTTTTTCTACCACCGATCCCATGAGTGATTAGAAATTCACGCTCGCTTACGGATTGAACTGCCAGAAGCGGATCGGAATGGTGAATTTCCTTGACACGGGGCGCGCCATCGGTGGTGTGGAGTCGCACCACGCCATCGCCGCCGCACGAGACCAAATTTCCGTTTCGGCACCAATGGACGCAGGTGTCTCCGCCATTGTGCGTGGCCAGATCTGCTCTTTTACTCAATTTTAGGTCGCGTAAATTCACTTCCCAACGCGCGACTTGTCCCGTCAGGAAAGCCCCGGCGAGCAAATGTTCATTGCCAGGCTCGGGGCAGAACTCGACACAGGATGCTTGGGCAAGCGCGCCGGACTCCATTCGAGGCGCCGCAAGATGGCCTATGAGACGCGGCTTCTTGTCGCTCACGTTCCAGATCATGATTCCTTTGTCGTTGCAGCTAGCCACGGCAAGGATCGGCATCTTTTTGTGAAAACTGAGACCCAGCACAATGTCTTCCAGCAAAATCGGTTCGCCATCCAACTTGCCGTTGATTAGATCGATGAGGTAAACGGGCACCACAAACTTATTGGCCTCGCTCACGAAATAGCCGTTCCCCGCCACCGCAAGCAACCGCCCGTCGGGCGAAACGTCCGCCGCCAGCAGTTTTCCAGCCCCGCCAAATCCGCGAGGCGGCCGAATAACGCGCACGCATCGTTGCTTCTGATAATCCCAGACCCGAATGGTTTGATCTTCGGACGCCGAGATCAGCCACGGCTGAGTTGGGTGAAAAAGCATGCGCCAGACCGGCGCCGTGTGGCCGCCCGATTCGAGGACGAGGGTTGGCTCTGACAACACGACGGGAGCAAACGTTAGCACTCCAAATATGGTGGCAAATAGATTGCCGAATCGGAAATTCATTGCATGCATTCTCAAGAAGGAATAGTGACAACGCAGGAGCCGGAAGCCTATTTTTCCGCCGACCGATAGCGAAGCGTAATAACACTGTGCTCCCGGCCAACCACTCGCTCGACCACTTCCGTATGGCCGGCAACACGAGCTCCACGACCGATTCCGATGTCTTCCTGTCCCATGCCGCCGCTGGGTTCATCAGCGGGCGGTTCTTCGCCTTTTTTCCAACAGCGACAAAATGTCGCTGTGATACAATGGTCATGCATGCCATTGTATCCTAGCAAGGCTCGGGCACTGTCCTTTTTCTCGGTGACGAGGAACTGATCAAATTGCTCATGTGTGATGTGCCAGCCGCGAATCTCCGTCTGACCCTTGGCGGGAACCACCCACAGCGGCCGAAATGCCAGCTTGCCCTTGTTCACTCCGGTCGTTTCACGCTCTTTGCTGAATTGGCAGATGTCGATCCCGTCGATTAGGACAGAAGCGACAGCCTCGTTTTTGGGAGAGCGGTTGCGGAGCACAATAGTGAAATTCTGCCCCTTCTGCAGTTCAATGTAGGCGTTTTTGCCTTGCGACAACTTTGGCTCCGCCGGCTTGCGGTCCACCAGCACTTCCAATGAGAAGGGATCGTCGGCCTTGGCCAAAACCTGACTTCCCGCGACAGCCGCGTCAGACGGGCCTGCCAGGACTTCCTGAACCTTTGCCTCATGATTCTCGGCGCTCTGAGGTTTCGAAGGTGTGATTAGCTGGGCGGTCTTCTCTCCGGCGGCCAGGATTAGTCCGGTACGGTGAATTTTGTATCGGTAGCGATTAGTCCCCTCACGACTGGGTTCGAGCACGGAGAACTCCAACAAAAGCACAGGAAGAAACTTCTCAGGCTCATCCTGCTTCGGCTCCGTGCTGATTTTATAAGTCACTCTTAAACCCAGTGGCGCCGCCTCCGCAAGCGCAATCTTTTCCGATTCTAACAGGCGTCGCAAGGCAAGTTCTATCCCGAGTTCGGAGCCGCCAGGCAATAGTGAGTCTTCAGTGTCCACCTTCGGAAACTTGAGAGTCGGCTCTGATATCTTCAGGACCATGCTTTTGGCCTTGATTACCTTGGAAATTGCCTTGACTGCAGCGCGGAACTCAGCGTCTTCCTCCCATTCCAGCGATGATGCGCCTGCCGGGCCGGCCAAACAAATGATTGCGAACAGTGCAATCATGCTCCTCATCCCCGCTTGATGTTTCATTGACATTGGACTCCCCTCGTAATTATTAACCTTGGTTGTATTGTCGTTTCCTGAAGCGGACCCCGTTATTTAAACAACAAACGGGCGAATCTTTGCCACACTTTTCCCGGCTTGCAATGATGACGACATCGGGTTGCCCTCGTGCGTCGGTCCAACGTCCGGTATCGCCTCGTGGCCGGGTGAAACGGAGGATGGTTCTGCTGGCGGGCAACCATCCAAGGGATGATCCGGCTGATCGCTCTCCGATGGCGTATCGCCCCTCTTTCGGGGGCAGGGGATTTTCCATCATCGTGCGCCGGAGCCACGCCTCTTAAAACGCCCGGCCAGCCTTTACGGAGCATAAACGGCCATGCCTTGTGACTGGTTCTCCCTGCCTTCAGCTCAGGCTTCAGACAAACCTCCTCCAGGCCAATCAGCCGTTGCCCAAGGCCCATCAGCCGTATCAGACGTTGCAACCGCTCGTGGTTCAC
>NZ_JH636453.1:117828-125834 GCF_000255705.1 Zavarzinella formosa DSM 19928 | reverse complement strand
CTTTTCGGCAAACTCGCACTTTCGTTCGACGTGGGAGCTATTTAGCCCTTCCCGCCCCGGCCAAACAGTCATCCGCCGACTGTTCAGGAGAGGTTGATCCGTGTGCAACCGGTTTTTGGAGCCCAACTCACTCCCCGGCAGAATAAACAACTGACCAAGGGCTAAATTGCGGGCAGCATTCGCACTAATTGGTGGTCATATCGCTTGAGAGCCTGTAAATTTATGGGCCACAAAAGCAGTTAAAACAAATCAGGCTGAGCCCCGGATTCAACAACGCCAGTTGCATTTCTTGTGTCTTTTCCGTGACCACTCGCAGGCGTTTGAAATTATGCAACCAACCATCGTCCGTTCGACCATCCATCGGAACTTGCCCAGTCCGCCCCCGTGCGGCATTCGACGTTTCGCCAGATTGGGCACGATCATTCGCTCTCCCAACGCCTCCCGGAGCGCCTCGTCGTCATAGGCCCGGTCACCGCACAGTTCGCCCGGCCGGCCCCTCCGTCTCCCCTTCCGGGTCCGGCGGCCCGGCACTGTCGACCAAGGGCGGCGTCCCTGCTCCGTCCGGCACGTTGGCCCCGGTCATCTCCCCGGCCAGCGGAATGCCGCTGGCGTCGACCAAGACATGGTGTTTGACGCCCGGACACCCGCGATCCGTGGGATTCGGCCCGTTTCCCTCGACCCCGCCCCGCGCCCGGGCAAAGGAGGTGTCGAGGGCCGGCCGCGACCAGTCTATCTTTCCGGCCTCGTCCGCCGGGCGAGCAAGGTCTGGCGCAGGGTGAGCCAGACCTTGCTCGCCTGCCATTCCTGAAGACGCCGCCAGCGGGTCATGCCACAACCGCACACCGTCTCCGCCGGCAGTTCCTGCCATGTGATCCCCGTCTTCAGAACAAACAGGATGCCGGTCAGGGCTTCCCGGTCACCCACCCGCTTCCGGCCCGGATACCGGAACCGGAGAGGCCTGGCCGGGGGGCGGCGGCGGCTCGATCATCTTGCACAACGCATCGGGAACAAGTGGCTTGGCCATGACAAGCCTCCAATTCGGGCTGTCATTATTCACGGCGAATCAAATGCCATTTATCTCATAAATTCACAGGCTCTTAAATCAATTTTTGGAGTATAAAACCCAATAATCTCATGATTCCAGGGTGAATTGCGATGAACTATCAGCATCTTTCTGCTGAGGCCCTCCTGGCGCTTGCCCGCGACCATGATCCGCTCGCTCTCACGGAATTGTGGTCACGGTTGTTGCCCGCTCTTGAGCCTGTTGCCCGTGTCAGCCGTAACGAACCGAGCATTCGTGCCATTTACGATACCAATGCAATGCTTCAGACAGCATTCTGTCGGCTGGTCAAGGCGCTCCCCAAACACCACTTCGCCACCCTTGAAGATGTCCTCCGCTACGCTGTGGCGATTATTCACAACCGCCGGATCGCCCTCCGTCAGAAGCGGCTTAGCGCTCGGGGAGGGCCTCGTGAATCCTCGTTCGATCCTGACTTGGACCCAACACCGGCGCCAGATGTTGCGGGAGTTGCCCGCCGTCATGCCGAATTACTGGAACTGCTCGGACGCCACCTGCCCGCTGACGTGGTGGCTCTCATCGAGATGCGCGCTGATCTGCTCAGTTGGCGTGAAATCGGGGATTTGCTGGCACAGAATCCGGACACCCTGCGATTTCGCTGCGAGCGTGCCTTGGCTTCCTTCCGTGAGCGCTTTCCGGCCCATGCTCTCTTTCCAGATGCGACGGCGGAGAGTCACTAAGCACGTGGCCGGGGATGGGTATAATGTTTTTGGCCTCCGAAGGCCTCGCCATCGGTTGTCCGTTTTCGCCTGGCTCACCCGGCGGCGTACCCCAAGTGCAATGGCCATATCCTTCGGAGACCACGCCGTCCGCAAGCGCTGAATACCTGGAGAAGCGGCCCGGGAAACCGTGGACGATCATGTGGTTCCGGGCCATCGCCCTGTCTGTGACCCCAACCTTCAAAGTTTCGCTCACATTGTGTTCAACAACACATTCAAATTATGCCGGGCATCCGCGTTGTTGGGGTCGATTTTTAAAACATCCCGAAGGGCCGCCTCCGTGGCCGGCCAGTCCTTTCCCTCCCGAATGAGGGCATGGGTCAGCATGATCCGCAGCCTCACATCGCCGGGGTGCCCGGCGATGGCGTTCGCCAGCAATTCGCGAACAGCGCCCGGCATGTCACGGGCAAGCAAAATCCGAGCCCCGAACACCTCGGCGTCCGCCGAGTCGGGCATCAGTTCGACCAGCCGACGACGCACGCGTTCGGCGTCGTCCCATCGGCTCAAGGACACGAACAGATCCCCCAGCCCCTGCCAGGCTGGAAGAAAATCCTCCCGTTCCCCCACGGCCGCGAGCCATTGAGCTTCGGCCTCGGCTGGCCGGTTTTGGTCAAACATGGCGTTTGCCAGCTGATGACGCGCCTTGTAGCCCCGGACCCCGGCGTCAACCATGTCGAAATACTCCCCCTGCCTCGTGCGAAGCAACTGAACCAGGCATGCCTCCGCCGCGGCCGGGTCGCGGACATCTGCATGGAGCGAGGCTTCTTGAAACAACAGTTCCGCATCGTCGGGAAACTTATACTGGCCCTCGCGGCAGGCCGCCATTGCCTCGGCGTGCTGACCCAGACGCGCATGTGCCTGGGCGATGAGCGGGTATAGTTTCCGGACAATCGACAGAGAGGGAGAGGCGTTGTCCAAGCTGCGGCGGAAGATGTCCAATGCCTCCGCGGAGCGGTTCAGATCCAGATAGGTCCGGCCGAGGTTGAACAGAGTGAACGGCTCCCGGGGTTGCTCGGCCTCCTCCAGCAGCAACAACCGCAGGTTTCGGTCGAGTTTTCCCGATCGCCGCGAACTGTCGGCATATCCAACGTGATCCACCACAATATCGGTCCATCGAGTGGCGCCCCCGAGGTCGCTGACGGCCGGAAGAATTTGTTCGTGGATCCGATATCTCCAGGTGATGTCGGGATGCCGGGGAAAAATCCGCACCTGATCCAACATGCGAACCGAACGGCCCTCCTCGACGACCGAGCGCACTTTGATCGAATAGGCCGCGATCTCGTCGGGGAGGCCGGCGAACAGCCGACGAAGACGGTCGCGGTTCTCCTCCGAAAAGCGGTCATCCGCGTCGGTCCAGAAAATCCAGTCGCCGGTGCAATGCCGCAGGCTTTCGTTCCTGGCCGCGGCAAAACTGTCCGCCCAGGGGAATTCATATACTCGCGCGCCAAACCGGGCCGCGACTTCCCGTGTGCCGTCGGTCGATCCGGTGTCCACCACCACGATCTCGTCAACCAGGTCTCGGACGGAGGCGAGACACTCCGGCAAATGATGCTCCTCGTTCCGCACGATCATCGACAGTGACACTCTCGGCCGGCCGGAGGCTCTCGCCCTCATGGGGGGCGCCAGTTTGTCTTCGGGGGTGGCCGACCCGGCCGGGTTCAGCGGGTCGAGGCGGTCGGGCGTCTCGGCGGGCGGACCCGGCAGGTGGTATCCCTTGGTATGTTCCGGCCCCCATTTCTCGCCAAAGATCCGGAAATTCTCCCGAAGGCGCTCGCGAATATTCAAACCGAGCGCCTTGAAAGTCCGGTTGCCGAAGTGATGGACAAAGGCGTCCTGTGCGACCACGAGTTTGTAACCCGCCTGGATGGCCCGCAATCCCCAGTCGTCGTCATCAAAGAAGCCCAGGCCAAACCGCTCGTCCAATCCGCCGATCTTTTCAAACGCCTCGCGCCGGATTAGCAGGCAGAAACCGGTGAGCCGGCCGGTCGGGAGCAAGCGGCCGTTCCAATCCCGCCGTCTTTCGGCTGCGAACGCCTCCATGCCCTCCCGATCGACATAAGGAACATTCACAAACTGGGCGTCGGGGGCATTGTTGCTCACCGGCCCCGCCAGTCCGATCTCGGGGCTGCTGCGAACAGCCCGAATTAATCCCTCCAGCCAGCCGGCGGGAGTGATTGTGTCGTTGTTTAGGAGAACCAGGTATTCCCCGGCGGCCCGCCGAAGTCCCTGGTTGCAGGCGGCCGGGAATCCTTGGTTTTTCTCGTTGCGGATGACCGCCACCCGCACCGGCTCGGGCCGTCCCGCCAAGCTCTCAAAATACTCCAAAGTTCCGTCAGTCGAGCCATTGTCAATCAGCACCAGTTCAAAAGGGCCGTTGACAGATCGCAAAACACTCTCGACGCACAGGCGGGTGTACGTGAGTTGATTGTGGCAGGGGATGATGACCGACGCCAGATCGGCCTCCGGCCGGGTCGCGTCGGCAAACCATGGCTCCAATGACAGGGCCTGCGGAATCGTCTCGGCAAGCAATCGGCGTCGGCGGGCAAATTGCCGGGCCTTGAACCCTTCGCCTCGTGAATCAATCAGGGCGTGGACCGCCGCGGCTGCCTCGCGGTCGAAGGGATTGAGTTCGGCGGCGACCCACAGATGATTCAGGGCCTCGGAGGCATGCCCGCTGCGGGCCAGAGCCAAACCGAGAGCAGAACGCGTGACAGGAAGGTCGGGCCGGGCCGTGACGGCTTCGTAGGCATGGGTCAGGTCGCCGGTGTGTTCGGCGATCAGCGAGTGCAACCGCCAGCGGATCAGTTCAGTGCGGGCCTTTCGCTCCCCCGCCGGATCCCCGGCGTGTTCCCAACCGGCCCGTTCCCATTCGATCCGAAACCAGTCATAAGCGGGTGGAAAACGGGTTCCGTCACCGATGAGAACCGGCCGGCCGAGCGAAGCGCCTCCGATCAAAGCAAGGCCCCGTCTCGCCTCGTCAACAGCCGGCACGGGATTGCCGGTGAGGGCCAGCGCCTCGGACAGGTTCAGGCAGGCCAGCAAATCACCCGGACCGGCCGACACTGCCTGACGAAAATCATCCAGCGCTTGGTGATTACGAGATGGATTGGGCCCGCCGCCGCGATGACGGAGCGTCCCGAGGGCGTTCTGGCAAAACGAGGCATGCGAACGATCCCTGGCGGCGATCAACAGATCACGAGTCAGTGTCGGATCGGCGGTTTCCGGCTGATGGAGGGCTTGGGCCGTCCGCAATCTCAGGTTTCCGAGGGGCGTCATGGCGGGCCGGCGGGCGGCCCGGGCTTTCAACTCCGGAAACTGCCGGATGATTGTGTCGATGATCGCGTTCAACGACTCTTCAAACGTCACGGGAGGCAGCGAGGCCGAAGCCTCGCGGACCAGACGTCGGCGTTCTTCCTCGTGGCGGAGGTACCGCCAGATGATTCCCTCCAGCGTCTCCTCGGTGAAGGCGATGTCCCCGAGCGGCGACGGCAACAGCCGGCCGTCCCCGACGGCCAGGTACAGGCTTCCCGCCGAGGAGGCCTCCCATGCCTGACGACGGCGTTCGCCCGGCCCGCCGGACTCGACGACGATCTTGCCACGGCGGCAAAGATCCCGGAACAACTCCTGGTCCCGGCTCGCCCGGACCACGACCCGGCATCGATCCGACATCCGGCCCAGTTGTTGAAGCACCCAGGCACGATCCCGCTGGATGGCGGGGTTGAGGTTGCCCACCCAAACGACGTCGATGTCACGTTCGGCTCCCGGATCACGCGACGTCGGCCGGTCGGCGGCCGACAGTTCGCCCGGTTCGGCGTTGAAACCCGCGAGACGAAATGCCTCAACCCCGGCCGGATCGGTGATCGCCAGTTCCGCGAACGGAAGGCAGTGACGATATTGATGCCATAGCAAATGCCAGTCCGGCGCGAGGACGATCACGGGAACCGGCAACGTCCAGACACAGTCGGGAACGGAGGTGTAACCAAGATTGACAATGACGCAGTCCGGTTCCTTCCCGCCGAGCCGAACCCGTATCGTTTCCCAAGTGTCCGTGGGACCGATGGGAAAATGATCAGGACCAAACGGGATGATCCGTTCACGGCGTGTCGATTCGCCAAGATACTGTTTCAAAAACGGATTGCCGACGGGGCCAAACAAGCATCGCATGTGGGCAAAATCTCCAAAATCTCAAATCGATTGAGAGCGAGGCAACCCTTAGTGTGGTAATTGTGCGATGAATCCTGTCAATCATTTTGTGAAGTTTTCTTAATTTATTGATGGCTGTTGACGATCTCGCTTGGTAATTTACTTCTCTCGTTTGGACTCGTAACAATCAGCCCAGTGGTGCGAACTCGACCTCGCATCCCCACCCTCGTTTGGTTTACCACATGCAATGGACTGTTTCGTCGCTCGCCCGCCGCTGGCTTGCCCCCTCAAAATCCCGAACAAAATCCTCAAAAACAATTCTCAGCCTGCCGCCGCTGGAGCCTCGCAACTCCCCCGGTCAGATGCTGCTTGGCATTCCAAACAGTTCGGGCTTGCTCGGGGGAGACTTCACATCGTCGGCCGGCCAGATTGGCAATGGCCCGATGGGGAGCGCCAATCTGCTGACCGCCGGCCAGGGGTACGGAAACGGCGGCAATAGCGTCACGAACGAGTTCCGGCTAAATCACGGATACTTGGCAAATGCCGGGCTTTTGCAGGCGTTCGGCGGTTATGGGATGAGCGACGGGTTCGCTCAGATTCTCGACAATGGCTTCTCCGGAATGGGTTCGGAGAGCATGGGCACGAGCGGTGGCTCCGGCGGTTCTTCGGGAATCTCCGGCGGCGGGAACGGCTTTGACGCGCACGGGGCCGACCAGCACGGATTCAGCGATTTTTCGTCATGGGGCGGGTCGTCCGGGGGAATGCCGGGCATGCCCGGCGGGGCATCAACCACGCCCGCCAACTGGTCGCCCAACGGCCCCGGGTCGATGGGTTCGGACGCGATTTCAAAACTTCAGTCCGGCGATCTGAGCCAGATTTCCAATCCCCTCCAGATGAACACAGCCAACGGAGCGGCGATGTTCGACGCCGGGCGGGGTCAATTCAGCCCGTTGTCTCCCTCATGGGCTTCCGGAGACTACGGAGCCGGCAACTCGGGGATGAGTTATCCCGGGGGGCTCCTTCCGGGACATGGCGAGGACCCGCCCACGAACCTCGCCGGTGGCGGCGCGACGGGTCTCGGGCGATTGAGTTCTCTGCCGAACGGAGGCGCGGGGCTGATTGGCCGGACCAACACCGACGGCTTTGCCACAATTCCCAATCCGCAGGCCGGAAGTTCCTCCGCCTCGGCTGTTCCTTCGCCCCTGGCCGAAGCCGGGGCGGTCAGCGGCGGGTTGTTCAATTCTCCGACGGTCGGCGCGTTGTCTCCGCTGGTGCAGTTGCATGGCGGATCCGCCGGCGATTGGCTCGTATACGCCGACGGATCCGCCCTGCCGACGGGCACTGCGTCGGCGGCCCCCGTCCCGTTGTCCGTCCAACGATCAGGGACTGACAATTACGGCCAATACTTCCTTACTGAAACCGGATCCTCGGTCTATGAATTGAACCGAACCGGGACCGAAGCGGGAACCTTCTCCTTGACAGAGACGGTCACGGTGAATTTTACGCTGTCAAGGCCGGGGTACAACACGGCGTGGACATACTCCGGGCACGATGTATTGACAGCCCATGTCTCGGGGAGTTTTAACGGCACGCAGTTCACCGTGGCCCAGTCCAACATGACGGAGGCGGGCACGGAGACAATACTGCAAACAATAACCAATTCCACAGGCCAGACGGTTCCTGTGAACGAGTCGGTTGGATCGTTCGCGATGAACGGCGAAGGCGGGTCCGACCTCCGGCTCGACCAATTCCAAGTGTCAAAATCCGGCCATGAATCCTACCAATGGACCGAATATCGACCGACGGGCGGAATGACTTCGAGTGACAGTTATTCTCTTTCCACGCGAGGAGGAGCCGATTATCAACTTAATGCCGATGTGTTACTGATCCCAGGCACAGGAAGCGGCAGCGGAAATGGTTCCGACAGCGGCAGCGGTTCGACCAGCGGAAGCGGAAGCGGTTCGACCAGCGGAAGCGGCAGTGGAAATGGTTCCGACAGCGGCAGCGGTTCGACCAGCGGCAGTGGTTCGACCAGCGGAAGCGGAAGCGGCTCGACCAGCGGAAGC
>NZ_JH636453.1:112805-117103 GCF_000255705.1 Zavarzinella formosa DSM 19928 | reverse complement strand
AGCGGAAGCGGCTCGACCAGCGGAAGCGGCTCGACCAGCGGAAGCGGAAGTGGAAATGGTTCCGACAGCGGAAGCGGAAGCGGCAGTGGTTCGACCAGCGGAAGCGGAAGTGGTTCGACCAGCGGAAGCGGCAGCGGAAATGGTTCGTGGCCCGGAATGAACAATCCCATGATGGGCATGACTGGTCAAACACACAGTTTGGTCAGCATGACATACTCCAAGACGGGATCTGAGTCCTTTGAACTCGCGCAAGAGCGGACGATTCCTGCCGGACAAAGCGGAGACGTTTATCACCTGACATCAACGGGCAGCCAGGCATTTAACGTACACGGCGTCAAACTGGCCATCGACGGCCAGGCGAGCCTGGCGACGGTCTGGGTGGAGAAGACCGGCTCGGAAAATTTTCACATCACCCAGTCGGCCGCGAGCCTTTCCCTGCCCAGCATGGGGATGGGCGGCTCGGGCGGCAGTGATTACCAGTGGGCCTCGACCGGCTCCTCCGACTTCTCCTCCAAAACGTTGAATCGCGAAGGATCGGGCAGCTTCACGCTCGCCACGTCGTCGCTGGCCGGCACGGCCGCCGAGAGCTTCCTCCACGCGACCCAACTCAGCATCCAAGGGGCTTATGCCCTCTCGCTCACCCAAACGCACAAGAGCGGCACGGAAAATTACTCCGTCACGCAGTCTTCGCCGGGTTCGCAAAACAGTTTCACCTGGTCGTCCGCCGGTGCGGATTCCTTCTCCACAGACGCGGATCGTGTGAGCGGAAACGGCTCGTTCGCGCTGACTTCCAATAACCAAACCACCGCCGTGTCGGGATCGGCGGCCATGAGCCGGCAGATCACGACACGGGACGGCACGGAGCAATTTTCCGTCACCGAGGCAGGCGGGGGCGTCAGCGGATATTCCGGGGAGATCACCCAGACCTATTCGCGGTCGGCCGGGGGAACCGCCGCGTTCCACCGGGTGCAGACAGACACGGACAGCCAGGGAACCTTCTCGCTCGTCTCCGCCGGCGCTGGCACGGAAAGCCTGAGCCTGTCAGGCGGAGTGGCCGAGACCCGGCTGGAGGCCACCGAGTCGGGGACGGAGAGCTTCACGCTCGGCCAGACCTACGCCAGCGGCTATGCCGGCGGAATCGTCCGGTCACTAACCCAGACCAGTTCTGGAAGCGACCAGTTCAACCGAACGAACCAGACGCTGGACGTGAGCCGGGCGAGAGGCGGTTATTCGCGGGAAGACGCCAATTTCAGCTATTCCCACACCGCGAGCGACTCGGCCCTGACACGGGTGGCAGGCTCCGAAACCATGATGCTCCTGTCCGGCTCCGGAGAACGGTCGGCGCACGCCACCGGGCAGGCGCTGGCCGCACTGTCCAAGGCGACCAAGACCGGAACCGAGCAGTACGTGGCGCTCGAAACCCGGACCGGGCCGAGTTCCTCGCCGGTCGGTGGCGTCACCACGAATGTGTTCGAGACGCTCAGCGTCGCGAGCACGGGCAGCGACTCGTTTGATCGCGTCACAGAATACTCGGCCGGGAGCGGAGCAGTGAATTTGGGGAGGGAAGAATCCTCCGTTTCCCTTCAGGCGTCCGACGGACCGCCGGCTCCTCCGGAGACGCTTTTTGACACCCACGACTCAGGCCCGGCCAGTCAGGCATCTCTCTGGTCGGCGCTCGCCCTGTCAGGCGCGGACCGGTCGGTGTCCGTTGATTTCCATGGAACCGGCGGCGGCAGTTCAATCCGGCAGACAGAAACGGGCACGGAAACAAACGAGTACTCCCAGAACGGGGTCACCTCCCAATCGGGAACCAATCAGTCCGGCTCCGGCAATTATCAAATCTCGGGAACAAGCTCCGGCTCGTTCCAACGATCTGCCTTTGCCGGGGTCGGCGACGGCAGTTTTACCATGTCTTCGACAGGCACGACACTTGACGGGGTCAGGCGGTTGCGGGGCGGGGTTGGCGTTCAAACGCAGACCCGCCGGGATGAGGGAACTTATCAATCACACTCCGTGTCCGCAGACTCGCAAACCAACACGGGTCCGACGGGTGTCACCGGGTGGTCGGGCACGTTCGTTAGCTCCTCCGCGGACACCTCTGACGCCAATTATCACTTCGTCACCAACAGCGACGTGCTGAGGGCCACCGGAAGCGGTCAATTGCAGACACCGTATTCCAGTGATGTCTGGCAAGTCGGCGGAGTCGTGAACAAAGGAACGTTTTCCGGGACGACCGACGGATCGGAATCCTACACGTTTCAGCAAACCGACACATCGGACGCCACCGGACCGGGCGAAGACCGGACACTTCGCATCGAAGCAAACTCGACCACCAATGAAACCGGACACAATTCCTTCAATCAATCGTTTGGCGGCGAGCAATGGGCCGGCGACGGATTGGTGACCAATCCGGAGGGCGGCTCGACGGAATATCATGGCTCGCCGATTTTTGCCGTCAACCAGTCGGGCACGGCGACCAGCGATTCCAATCAAACCTGGACATCGCATGACCGGGTGACTGACAACTTGGGCTCGGAGGATGTCACAAATTCTTCGGGAAACTCGACCTCGCAGGAAAACTCCCAATTCCAAGTATCGGCGGCCGGCCCCGGCGATGTTTGGGCGGTGGCCAATGCGACGGGGGGCGATCCGCCCGCCGTGTCGGCCCTGACGTATGTCTCGTCCGGACATCAGGATTATTCGGATCACTCGGCGACGGACGAGAACTGGCATTGGGCCGAACCCAACGGATCAACGGACGATGGCGCCTCCCATTCGACGGACACCGCCCAAGGCAGCGCGACGATCTCTCGTTCGGCCACGGGTTACACCCAAGGACCCCGGTTTCGGGTGGCTAATTATCTGTCCGACCGTTCCGGTTCGGAGTCGACTTCGTCCACGGAGCAAGGGACCAGCCAGACGCATGAAGTGGAGTCTGGCGGGATGCCGGGTTCGCCGGGCACGGGCCACACCGATTCGACGGAAAGCCACACCTATTCTTCCGGCGGCGGCAACACATTCACGGAGCATGCGGCGGGCGGCGAAACCAACGGATGGTTTGGGTATTCCACCTACAATCTTGCGCAAACAGGATCGGACACCTTCTCGTCGGACGAGACGGGCGCCTCGAATTGGTGGAGCAGCACCGACACGTTCGGCTCCTGGAACAGCGGCTCGGAAACGTATTCCTCCTCCGGGGACGGATCATCGAACTTTACCTCAACGACGACGGGGCGCACAGAGAACGGCGATTTCGCGGTGACCGGTTATGTTTACGATGAATCTGCAAGCGAACATGGAGCCGACCAGTCAACGTCGGCCGTGACTTGGGTCCAGACAGCGCCTGGTTCCCAGGAAGAAGGATCGTCGGTCTCGGCCGACGCCAGTTCCGGACATTCAACCACGACGACGCATTTGGAAGGCCAGACACAAAACACGAAATTTGTGACGACCAATTATCGGCAGACAGACAATTCCTTCGATGACCAATATTCTTCCTCCGAATCCGTCAATGTGCTGACTCGCAACGGGCCGGGCGTGAATCAGCCGTCCACGGACACGTTTGCCTCGGCGTACACGCCTTCCCTGCATGAGTCGTTTGAGTCGTACACCACGACCGAAGCCGGTTCGGGAGCCTCGGCCTCGACTCTGCAGGGGCATGACGGGCCGGACACGTTTATCGTCGATTCCTACGAGAGCAATCAATCCGGCAGCGAGTCGTTCACGCTTGACCGGTTCAGCCGGGACAAGTCCGACAACCCGCAGGGCGCTGGACGATATGAGAACTCCTCCAGTCTGGAAACGCTGTCCTCCGTCGGCACGGCCGATTATGTTCGCACGCTGGCCGGGCACGATGTCGGCAGTTCGTTCCAGCTTTCGACGTTCAACGTCACCCAAAACGGCACGGAATCCTACCAGATTGATTCCTTGGGGACGACCTCCTCGCGAAAACTGCCTGATTCGGTCGGGTCGTTCGAGAGCACGACGGAAGTCGGGGACATTCACCGGCGAGGACAATCGGCCTTCACGGCGGTCAAGAACGGCAGCCAGGCTGACAGCGGGTTTTCGTTCTCTCTGCTGCGCATGAGCCGGACGGGAAGCGAGTCCTACGACCGCACCGACACGACGGCCAGGGACTGGCGGAAGGAGCTGGCGGGGACGGAATCCTACTCGGCGGGGTCTTGGGAAACAGGCCTGGAGACAACCCAACGCACTGGTTCCGGCAGCGAATCCTTCACGTCGAACGAGGGCGGCCATAGTGGTTCGGGTGGTTTTGAGTACACCCAGTCATCACGAGA
>NZ_JH636453.1:109841-112795 GCF_000255705.1 Zavarzinella formosa DSM 19928 | reverse complement strand
GGGGGGCGGCCCCCCGCCACTCGGTCCAACAACAGTATTCCGGGTCGACGCTTCAGGGCACCACCGATGATTCCCTCCTGACCGTGGCCCTCGACAAGACGGGCAGCACGACCTACCGCAACCGGCTGGAGATGGCCGGCTCTCGGGGCGGCGGCACGACCGCCACGGCGACCCGATGGGAGCTGGGAACCGAGGTGTTCAACCAAAAGCAACAGGAAAAGCACGACACGGACTCAAACAAATACGGGCTTCGGACAACCGGCAACTTTAGCTTCGTGCTGAACACGACGGGCAACAGCCTCTATTCGCAGACGCAAGTCCGCCAGGTGAACCGCGACGCCTCCTCGTATTCATCGAACATGCAACCCTCCGAACTGGCCGCCGCGATGGTGAGCCTGGACACCGGGAGCCAGTCCGGCCAGACGCTCACGCTGACGACGACCAAATCGGTTCAAAGCGACGAGTCGTCCGATTTGACGCAGTCCATGAAACAGTGGAAATTCCCGGTGGCCGGGGAGGCGGCCCGGTCCTTTGAGTCGACGGCCTTGAACGGCTCGTCCTCCAGCACGGACAGCATGACGTCCACAAGCACGGACGTGAACGGTTATCGCACCGGCGGCAGCCTCACGGCCGACCGCACGGGTTCGCAAGCGATGACGCTCAACCAAGTCGTCAATCGGCGCGACGACCAGCCGAAGATCGTCGTGAACGGCTCTGCCTCCATGATGAGCATGGGGGAATCCAATCCCGTCGTGCTGGCGGCCGCCGACTATGGCGGATTTTCGTTGTCGACGGACACCCTGCACCGGGAATCGCAATCCTCCGTCGTCACCCATGAGGTGATGACAGCCGATCCGGGGGCCGGGAGCATGATGAGCTTCCCGTTCGTGGGGGACTCGACCTCTCCGATGACCGGCGGGGCGGCGGGATTCCGGACGGTTTCCCTCAGCCGCGGCACCACAGGTTCCGAATTGGCCGACACCAACCATGTGTCACATTTGGAGGCGACTCAGAAACGGGGCGACTCGTATTGGGAGGCGGTTTCCAATCCCGCCGAGGACACCACATCCGACGCGACATCGGACAAGCACACCCAGAACACCTTCCAACAGACAGAAACCGGGTCGACCGACTCAACCGGCACGTATTCCATTGTCAGCATGCTCGCCAAGGCGGGGAACGAGACCCACGCCGAAACCGGGCACACCCTGGCCCGGACGCGCGACTACGCCAGCGGGGTCTTGGACAACGGTTCCGCGGACGGGTTGAGTTCGTTCGGCGGGGCCAGCGTTCGCAGTTCAAAAGAATCGTGGATGGACGGCCAGGGAACCAGCCTCTTCACCGTGAGCCGGACACAGACGGATTGGGCGAACCAAAAGCGGATTGATGACCTGCGTTCCCATGTGATCGGCCATGATCTGGCCAACCAGAGCCTGCGCGTCGTCACTCAAAAAGAGGGAACCGGATCAATGATGACGGGGGGCGACTGGGCCAACCTGCCCAATCGCACGCCGCACGACAACTCCGCGATGACCTTCAACAAGACCACCGGCGGCGACCACGACATCGAACTGGCCGGCCACGACCGCTGGAAGATCGATCCGTATTTGGGGACCGGGACGTTTGTCTTCAACGTGGACCAGGCCCGGATTGACGTGCGCACCGTGGATCATTCGCGGGCCGAACAGGAAGGCAGCAACGACAAACGGGAGTTTGACCTGTCCGGCCAGGCCCCGCCGACCCAGCCGGTCACCGGCGAACTGGACCGCGGCCTCACCAACGATTCGGCGGGCACCTTTGTCAGCGTGGCCGACGCCGTCTCGGATTTCCGCATTCGCGCGGACGCCTATCAGGACTTCGCCCTGAACACGTGGCAACTCACCTCGTTCCAAGTCGATGGCACATCGGCTTCGACCGTGGCGCTGGACCAGACGGCGCTGCTGACGTTTGTCAACCGGCAGACCGCGTCGAACCAGGTCGAGAACGGGACCAACACCAGCCAGCGGAAGACGACGACGACCGAGGGGTTCACCCTGGGCTACGGGGCCAGCCGTAACGGGTCCGCCTGGTCGGCAGACCGCTATTCACTCGACCAGTGGGGGGGCGAAAGCTACAATTTCGCCCAAACGCTGACCAAAACACAGACGAACAATGATTTCTGGCTGACGGCGGGCAAATTCGGCCTGAAGGTGTCGCTGTTCGCCACGAACCTGTTTTTGGACAGCAACTGGGTGCGCTCGACAACCAAGTCGGCTTTTTACATCACGGCCAACGGCCAGAGTTCGTATGCCTCGTCGCGACGCGGAGTGGGGGAGGGGGCGACTTACTCGAACAGACGGTCGGGGTCGGACAACTATGTCTCGTCCCGCCGGGCCGCCCCGGACATCAACGATGCCATCAACAATCAAGCGCTCAGCGACCTGATGGGAATGCAGACGGGGAACGGCTTGATGACGGCGATGGCCGGGCAGGGGGCTTATAAGAGCCAGATCTCGTCGGTGGCGTGGGACGAGGAGGTCGAAGGAAAAATTGAGGGGGGCGTGCCCGTCGAGAAGGGACGGCACACGATGTTCTCCGGGTCCGACGGGGAGCGGAGTCAGATGTGGCGTCATCGCGAGGCCGACGTCAGCCAGGCCCCGTCGATCGTGATCCCCAAGACAGACGTTCGTCGGACGGAATCGACGACGACCGGTTACATGACGGACAGTCGTTCGGGGACGCTGTCGTCAGAGTCGCTGGGGACGGGGACGCGTTCGTCGCGATCGATGACGTCGACATTTGACGAGACGGCCACACGGGAGACGCCGGAGCATCAGGGGTACAACTGGCTGGGTTCTTTGGAGACGGTGGACGCGTCGTCGGAGTATCACCACCGGGCGGGCAACTCGACGATGACGCTGAGCTTCCGGGGCTCGCTGAAGACGACGAACCGGTTTCTGGACCCGGCCAGCCGG
>NZ_JH636453.1:105403-107003 GCF_000255705.1 Zavarzinella formosa DSM 19928 | reverse complement strand
CGGGACGCTGCCGTTGGTTGACTCGGCCGGCCCGCTCGACCCCGAGGGGGAAGATGAAGGGCCGGGCGGGCGGCCCGGGGAGCTGTACGGGGACCGGGCGTATGACGCGGAAGCGTTGCGGGACGAGTTGCGGGAGCGGGACATCGAGCCGAAGCTCGCGAAACGCCGGACGCCTCATGGCAGCGGGTTGGGCAAAGTCCGGTGGGTGGTGGAGCGGACGATTGGCTGGCTGCACAACTTTCGCAAGCTGAGGGTCGTGACCGAGAAGACCCAAGAGATGCAACTGGCTCTGTTGAATCTCGGCCTCAGCCTTATCTGCTTTAACTATTTTTGCAATTCATAAAGTTAGAGGCTCTTAGATTTGTTAGCTTCTGACGAATGCTTGCCAAAATCGACCGGCGAACTGTTGGAGGCATCGGGAAAGAATCACAGGTTATCATCATGATTGATGATGGGGACGAAATCTTGCGATTATGCAATGATCTCAGAGACAATCTGCCATCTCGTGATACGATGCTGGTTGTCATTAGTGTCGCATGCCAAGGCAATGCTGTCGATGTTCTGGCGAAGACAAAAACTCTTTTATTGACCGTTATACAGTACGTTGCAAATCATCCATTTGATGATGATTTGGAGCCGGCCCATTTTTTAATTGACCGTCTATTCTGGACCGAGGCGCTCCCGGGGTGGTTTTTGGAGGCAACCCCTTTCAAGGAAGAAGTTCAAGTTTTTTCATCAACCCAAGAAATCTGGACAGTCAAAGCCTGGCTCTATTGGTTCCTCAGTCCTCATGAAGATCGTCAATGGAGATGGTGGTCGGCGCCGCTTGTGTCGTCCTCGCTCATTGAGATCAATATCCAGATCAATGAAATACCATTTCAATGGGGCAGCTTGCGATGGGCTTTGACCGCCGCCGGCGCGCATTTGGTGGAATTATCCAATTGGCACGTGCCGAAATAATGAATAAAAATCCTTGAAAACCAAGCTTTTCCGCTGTCATTTCCGCGTGATCTGAATGGTCGTTATTTCTTCCGGACGGCCTTGACATCCAGTCGTTCATCCGATTTGCCCTTCCGTTCGTCCCCATCGACACAACCTCTTTGGCTCGCAATTAACTCGCCGGGCGGGACACCCAAGTCCCTCCGGGATGGGGCATTCGTTCTTCAGGCTCACGTTTGCTCGCCCGGCTGGCGGCGATCGTGATCCCCAAGACAGACGTTCGACGGACGGAATCGACGACGACCGGTTACATGACGGACAGTCGTTCGGGGACGCTGTCGTCAGAGTCGCTGGGGACGGGGACGCGTTCGTCGCGATCGATGACGTCGACATTTGACGAGACGGCCACACGGGAGACGCCGGAGCATCAGGGGTACAACTGGCTGGGTTCTTTGGAGACGGTGGACGCGTCGTCGGAGTATCACCACCGGGCGGGCAACTCGACGATGACGCTGAGCTTCCGGGGCTCGCTGAAGACGACGAACCGGTTTCTGGACCCGGCCAGCCGGTCGGACTGGGCGGGGAATCTGGGGGGGACGGCCGTCGGGGAGGCGAAGGTGCGGACGGGCTCCCAAACGTTCACGCGCGAGGACGGGAGCAG
>NZ_JH636453.1:102003-102301 GCF_000255705.1 Zavarzinella formosa DSM 19928 | reverse complement strand
GGAGATTCCGCCCGACGTCACGCCCACCCTGCCCCCGCCGCCGAAGAACACGGGGGACGCCTTCAAGACGCTCTCGGACCTGTCAGCCGCCTGGGCCGACACCCTGAGCGGGGGTCTGACCTCGATGGCCCGCAAGGGTCTGAACTACGACGACGCGGTGGACTACAACTCCGCCGGCTACTCGCTGGGCCAGAAGATCGGGTCGATCCACAGCCTCGCGATGGGCTTCGGCGGCATGGCCGGGGGCGGGCTGGGGATCGTGCAGCAGGCCATGAACGTCAACAATCTGGTGCAGGGC
>NZ_JH636453.1:99831-101623 GCF_000255705.1 Zavarzinella formosa DSM 19928 | reverse complement strand
AATCCAGGAGGTGTTCGTCCGCTTCGCCCCGGTGATCAGCCTCCACGCCGGCGGACAGGTCATCGGAACCACCGGAGAACACCCCTTCTACGCGGAAGGCAAAGGCTGGATCGCGGCCCACGACCTGACGCCCGAGGACCGCATTCTGACCGAGGACGGCCGCTGGCTGAACGTCGAGGAGGTCTTTGACACCGGCGAATGGCAGACCGTGTATAATTTCACGGTCCGGGATCACCACACCTACTTCATCGGGGACATTGGGTGGGGGTGGAGTGCATGGGCGCATAATGCTTCCTGCAAACTGACTCAAGACGAATTAAAGTCGCACGCAGAAAATTACGCGAAGGCGGTTAACTCAAACACCGACTGGACATGGCAAGAGATTGCCCCAACTCTATCAACAAGACAACAGAGCAGGGTTCGGAAGTATGCAAGGGAGAATGGGCTGGTGAAGCCTGCCCCTGTGGATGAACAGAGACATGCTGATTTTACAGGACATATTCACCCGGAAGGAGAAATTCTCCTTCCAAAATCTCTCTGGAAGGAGAGTGATGGCGTACAATTCCGATGGGTCAATGATTACTTGTTTGGCACACAAAACACTCCCACTGGATGGATATGGCATCACCACCAAAATCCTGGCCAAATGCAACTTGTTCGATTTGGCATTCATGAATTGACCCCTCACACCGGCGGGAGAAGCGAAGGGAATTGGGCTCATGTGCCTGGACTGAGGAGCTAATAAACAAGAGATTCTCATCATGGATAATAATATTCATAATTTAGATTATTTTTCAGACAGCCTTCTTCTCCCGTTTGACGAGAAGATTCTTTATGATTTTCAAAACTACATCAATTCGATCACGGAGCGAAACTTGATTCGCTTCGAGAAAGACTATGTGGAGCATCTCACAGCTTATCACGGAGGAATCCCAAGAAGACGCTTATTTTACACGAAAGAAGGGCAAGAACGACTTGTCGAGAGATTCCTCAATTTTATTGATAGAAAAAAAGAATCTGCTTTCGCTCAATATCAAGTTGGGGTAATGTGGAGCCTTGTGAGCGATCGGATGGGTGAAAATCTAATCCCATTCGCTTTGTTGTTCGGGGGGGACCTGCTCTGCTTTGATTTTCGCAGCAGTATCGAGCCAACAATCGTTGTTTGGCTGCACGAGAAATCACGTGCCGGGGATGAAGACACGGATTTTGAACCACTGCCGGCAACAGAAGAAGTCGCCCAAAACTTCATGTCTTTCCTGCAAATGCTTTACGAGGGATGAGTTGAACTCACGCCGCGATGCGCAAAAGCTCTTTCACACAAATCTGACACAGTTTTAGACTCATTCGACACCTTCCTTTGCAAATGCCTCTTTTGAACGGGAGGGCAGTCATGACATAGTTGCCGATAGTTTTGGTGCGCGGAGCCACCCGAAAATCACTGGTGCTCGGTGCTGGCACCAAGCCTTCGCTGTTTAGAGCCTGTAACTTTATGAGATAGTGTGGCATGGCGTTCGCAGCGAATAATGACAGCCCGCCTTGGAGGTTTGTCATGGCCAAGCCACTTGTTCCCGATGCGTTGTGGGAGATTGTCAAACTTTTGTTGCCCGCCCCCAAGCCCCGCCGGTTCCGGCACCCGGGACGGCATCGGTTGGGAGACCGCGAGGCCCTGACGGGCATCCTGTTCGTCCTGAAGACCGGCATCCCCTGGCAGGAATTGCCGGCGGAGATGGGCTGCGGTTGCGGCATGACCTGCTGGCGGCGTCTTCAGGAATGGCAGGCCGCGGGAGTTTGG
>NZ_JH636453.1:95075-95321 GCF_000255705.1 Zavarzinella formosa DSM 19928 | reverse complement strand
ACCCTCTCCGACCTGTCGGCCGCCTGGGCCGACACCCTGAGCGGCGGCCTGACCTCGATGGCCCGCAAGGGCCTGAACTACGACGACGCCGTCGACTACAACTCCGTCGGTTACTCTCTGGGCCAGAAGATCGGGTCGATCCACAGCCTCGCGATGGGCTTCGGCGGCATGGCCGGGGGCGGGCTGGGGGTCGTGCAGCAGGCCATGAACGTCAACAATCTGGTGCAAGGCACCACGCAGGGCATC
>NZ_JH636453.1:92417-95002 GCF_000255705.1 Zavarzinella formosa DSM 19928 | reverse complement strand
TGATTGAGAAGTTCCAGGGGGGCGACTGGTTCGGCGGGATGATCGACCTGCTGGGGGCCGGGCTGGGACTCTATCAGGCCAGCAAGGCCTGCTTCGTCGCCGGCACCCCCATCCGCGGCGAGCATGGCAGCCGCCCCCGTGGAGGAGTTCCAAGTCGGCGAACGGGTCTGGTCACGCTCCGAGAACGACCCCTCGGGCCCGGTCGAGTTGAAGGAAATCCAGGAGGTGTTCGTCCGCTTCGCCCCGGTGATCAGCCTCCACGTCGGCGGACAGGTCATCGGCACCACCGGAGAACACCCCTTCTATGCGGAAGGCAAAGGCTGGATCGCGGCCCACGACCTGACGCCCGAGGATCGCATCCTGGCCGAAGACGGCCGCTGGCTGAACGTCGAGGAGGTCTTTGACACCGGTGAATGGCAGACCGTGTATAATTTCACGGTCCGGGATCACCACACCTACTTCGTCGGAGACGTTGGGTGGGGGTGGAATGCGTGGGCTCATAATGCTTCCGGTTATGGCGACAAAAAATTCCAAGATGGATATGAAAAAATCTTTCATACCAATTCGGGCAAAGGTGCAAAGGGCGAACGCGCTGCCGCGGATTATCTCAGGAAGCAAAGGCATGAAATTGTTGGATCGATTCAAAATGAAAGCGGAAATGGAATTGATCTTGTGACAAGAAAAGGCGGAGTATTGCATTTTTGGGAAGTAAAGACATCTGACGGAAGAAAAACGCCTGGTTTGAAAGGAGATGAAAAGACGATGGAGAGATTCGTGGAGACAAGATTGAAATATGCCACAGGTGAAATTGATCATAAAAACTGGGCATCAGCATCTAAAGAAACACGGGATTTGGCTGAAAAAATACTGCTTGAGATTGCAGGCAATTTCTCAGCAATCGACGGGTCCGTTCTACGCATCCAATATGTTAATATTCCCAATCTGACTCGATATACCGTGAAAAAATGGAACAGGTGAGCCAATGGCAATTGCTAAAAAATGGAGTTTTGACAAGGAATTAAAGTCACTGAAAAGATTTTGCGCCTTAAAAGCATCACAAGGCATAGGTCTGGAGCAATCCGCCAGCCAATTATTGCGAGAATTGCATGACGCATCATGCAATCTTTTTGCAATACAAAGCAATCTCGGCAAAGCCGCGAATATAATGATGACGACTGGGGCAATGGGTATTTGCGAAGCTCAAGATGCCGGCTGGCACCAGTTTCACAAAGGATATATTCTTCACTTGACAAGACTTGCAATTAAAAAACAGCCAGTGGCCACCAAGCCATCGTTTGATCCTCTTGAGCCACTCTTGTTCTCCCATGCGTTATGGATATCAAACAATCATCTGGCTGATTGGTTTTATCGAGACAAGGTCGACTCCGCAATAGCGATGGGGGAAGAGGCTTTTTTTGCCTGGTGGCGGGGGGCAACAGGCTACGCAAAATTTTGCATGCTTGTCAGCGGGGTTGAATTTCAATCCAGAAAGCATTTTTTTTCAACGCTGCCACAAGAGAAAGAATACGCCAAGCCAGCTTGTGATTGGCTTGATAATCTGCATGAAGACTCGTGCGATTCTCTGAAAAATATTTATTGTTCTGCTCCATCCGGAACCTCGTCCGAAATAAATTATTTGCCCTATAATTGCATGCCAATTTTTTGGGCTGGATTCGCCATGTACTGCAAATCAACATTAAAATCATCGTATTCTTCCACAATGACCACACCCTCAGTAGTTGATTTCTGGGAGCCTAAATTTACAGCCGTTTATGAACAATATATCTCAACTATCATTCGATCGCCGGCTATTTTGGAGCTTAAAGAAATAGCTATTCAGATGATTTCATAATTATTATATTTCAGTTTGATTTATTAGTTTTTGAAATGTTTTCTTTTGCCTGGCAAGCATGTCGCTGTGACATCACAGTTTGTCGAGATATTCGAGAGAAATGCCATCGGCCGGAAGGGGCTACCCTGAAAATGCCATATCGGATTTGAATTTCTTGCAGTAAATGACGAGCCCGCCCTGCGTTTTCATGTCAGCCGTCTTCACATTTCCAGCCAAAATATCATGCGGCAAAAAATTCTCCATCGCCAGCCGAACGGATCTGGGCGTATTCCGCTGATGCGGAACTCTCGATACAGCTCAGTCCTCCCCGTCAGCATTCGGCACAACCCTTGGCTGTCGCGACCACAGAAACCCAGGGGAGTCGATCCGCAAGGCGGTGGACGACCAGAAGCTGGCGTGGCAGACACTGGACAAGCGGATCGAGACGTTCCAGAAGGAGATTCCGCCCGACGTCACGCCCACCCTGCCCCCGCCGCCGAAGAGCACAGGGGACGCCTTCAAGACCCTCTCCGACCTGTCGGCCGCCTGGGCCGACACCCTGAGCGGCGGGCTGACCTCGATGGCCCGCAAGGGGCTGAACTATGACGACGCCGTCGACTACAACTCCGCCGGTTACTCGCTGGGCCAGAAGATCGGGTCGATCCACAATCTCGCGATGGGCTTCGGCGGCATGGCCGGGGGCGGGCTGGGGGTCGTGCAGCAGGCCATGAACGTCAACAATCTGGTGCAGGGA
>NZ_JH636453.1:91036-92195 GCF_000255705.1 Zavarzinella formosa DSM 19928 | reverse complement strand
TGGTTCGGCGGGATGATCGACCTGCTGGGGGCCGGGCTGGGACTCTACCAGGCCAGCAAGGCCTGCTTCGTCGCCGGCACCCCCATCCGCGGCGAGCATGGCAGCCGTCCCGTGGAGGAGTTCCAGGTCGGCGAACGGGTCTGGTCACGCTCCGAGAACGACCCCTCGGGCCCGGTGGAGTTGAAGGAAATCGAGGAGGTGTTCGTCCGCTTCGCCCCGGTGATCAGCCTCCACGTCGGCGGGCAGGTCATCGGCACCACCGGAGAACACCCCTTCTATGCGGAAGGCAAAGGCTGGATCGCGGCCCACGACCTGACGCCCGAGGATCGCATCCTGACCGAAGACGGCCGCTGGCTGAACGTCGAGGAGGTCTTTGACACCGGCGAATGGCAGACCGTGTATAACTTCAGAGTCGCCGACTATCACACCTGCTTCGTCGGAGACACCGGGCGGGAGCTTTTCCTCGCCGTGTCTGGCACAACCTTCATGACCGCGCCAGCCGCCATTGGCGTGTCGCACAAGCCTTGCGACGACTTCGGAATCTCCGAAATCGAAAAAGCAGACGGGTTTGGCGGAACTTCTTTAGCTGGACTTGTGCGCTTTTTGAAAGGCATGGTCTTCAAATTGCCGCAAAAACACGTGCTTGCGGACGATTTGGCGATTCATAATGCTTGCATGGGTGTCGAATCAACCCAGTTGAGCGCCGAAAAAACCTTGGATTCCCAAGTGTTTTTGTTGTCTGAAAAATCGCACAATTCGAGTTAAGAGCAAATAAAAAAAGGCTCATCCGAGAAGTTCGTACTTGGCTCGATGGATTGAGTAAATGCGAAGGTGGAAGAATTCTTGGTCACGGTAGCCATAGGCCTGTCGTTGCAGGGTCTTGATTTTGTTGTTCACCCCTTCGAGGGGGCCGGTCGAAATCGGACAGCGATGGTAGTTCAGCAGGCCGGTCCGGTGCATCTGGAAAGAACTCGCCATCTTCTGCAACACCGACAGCTTGGACGCCTCGGCCCGCCGACACCAGTCGTCCAGAAACCGGGCGGCGTCTTTCGGGCTCCCCTGCTCCCAGAAGTGGCGAAACTCTTCTTTCATGTAATACGCCGTCGCCAGCGGTTGGTTGATCCGCAGGGCTTCTTCCAGCCGGGCGCGTTCCCCTTTG
>NZ_JH636453.1:85087-90854 GCF_000255705.1 Zavarzinella formosa DSM 19928 | reverse complement strand
GCTTGCCGCCAACCGGGAGGGTGCGGACGGTGCGTTCCACGACCCCGCGTCGGATGACGTTGGCGGACTGACAGGACGAACAGCGGTCATGGGCGGGATCCTGCCGGAGATGAAGGGTCAGGCCGCCCTCGGCGGAGGAGGTCCGAACGACTTGATAGTCCCGAACACCGAAAACACGATACAGTAGCGTGGAGGACATGCCGGCTTCCTGAAGATGGTGTGGTTACCTTTCATGAAACGGCATGCTCCTCTTTTTTGGCAACCCCTGAGTACGAACTTCTCGGATGAGCCTAAAAAAATGACAAAACCCTTGATTGTTCGGAGCCACTAATGGATTCTCCTTCACGTCTGAGTGGATTGCACCTGTTGCGCCCGTTCCGCGAATTCACTCTGGAGGATGAGGCCCGACAACTGGCACATGTCAACGGAGACACTTGGCTGTACGCCCCAGGGGGGGCCCGATACATCTGCTCCTTACTCGGCGCGATTCACCAAGAATTAGAAAACACACGTCCCGATTTGGCCCGATTGGTATTAGAGGCTGTCTGGATGGCCCGGCGAATGAACGACCATGGAAAGCATCAGGCCCGACTCGACTGGTCGGCGCCATTAGTTGGCGAACCGGGGACTTGATGAAGTTTGAAGATCGCAAAAAGCTTTCGGAAACAATGAAGACAACCCGCAAAATTCCGGGAATGTTTCTTTGCTTCTGAAAACTCCAAGCCGACTGTCCGTCAAGAATTGATTCAAGGGCGCATGAGAAGACTTGGCGCCACCCCGGCTTTGGGTCTCCTGAACCAAGCACATATCAAGATATCCGATTTTCGGCGGCAGACTTCAAGATCTTTTTCATCAAAGCGTGGATCGAGAATGCTTGCGTCTTCCGTTCACTTCACATTTTTGACAGGCATGAGGCCAAGGCCCATGCAACCCACAGCCGGGGAAAAGGCCGGACGCCAAGAATAGCAGAGGAAGCGAATCTCCGAAACCGTGGTGCAAGAGGACACCCGGCTGACGCATTCTTTGCGTCATTCCTCGGCAGTATTCGGACGTTCCTCCTGCGAACCATCATACTGCGGAACCGTCATCCGCTATTTCGCCTCTATTCCTTCATCGAAGTATCGACAGTCTTCGGGCCAAAACTGGTCTCGAACAGCCTGCCCATCAAGGCCGGGCTCGCCATTTTGCATCGGTGTTCACTGCGACACTCTCAAAGATGCGAAAGCGAGATCGCCCAAATTTTTCCACCACCGCAAGACGGCGGTAACGATACTGGATACCTCTCCGGACCACAACCACTCAAGGTTTTGACCACACGAACCCTCTTGGCCAACGGGGTCGTGATACCACCATCGTGACGGGAAGCACGGCTCTGCGCCATCACAAGCAGGACTCGTCTCTTTTCAAAAAAATCATGGGGAAATTCGGTTTGAATGAAAGCATTCGCAAAAGGTATTTCGTAATTTGTCAACTCTCCTGTGAAAGCGATGAAATCATCGCATATTGTCGATCTTTTGTCTGACACGCGGCTTTGCGATGCATAACAGGCGCCCGCACGCGGCGATATCCGCCCGGCATCATCATTATCATCCGCTGTTTTCGCCTTGGTTTGGGCCGGGGAATTCATCCACTATCACGCGCTGGCGGTCCCGAGGATGCTGGTCTCGATGGATCGTTGTCATATCCTGTGATCTCTGCTGGCGCAGGCCGCCCATGTGGCGGACGGCATCCGGGAATGCGGTGTTTACAAGGGGGGCACGGGCGCGTTGATCGCCGCTTTTTTCGGGACAGGCGCCCGTCGAAGAAACTTTGTCTGTTTGACACGTTCGAGGGGATGCCGGAGACCGATCCAACCTGGGACATTCACGTCCGGGATGATTTCGCGGATACCAGCCTGGAGCCGGCGCGCAGGCACATCGGTTGCGGGGAAATCTGCGACTGTCGAGTCAACCTGATTTCCCGGACGTTCGCCGGACTGGAGGGCCGCCGAATGCCTGCCCGCCGGGCAGGCCGTCGTTTTCAAGGGCGTGGCTTGAGCTACCCGCCAGTTTCCTTCTTCTACCGTCGGAGCCATTTGTGAACGAGAGCAGCAAGTCGATTTCGCGTCGGCTGCACACACCGGGATTTGCCACTCATTATTTCCGGGGGGACGGGATTGACGTGGGCAGCGGGAGTGATTCGCTGGCCCGGTTCGCTCAATTGTTTCCCCGCATCCGGTCGGTGACTGACTTTGATCTTCCCGACGGCGACGCCCAAGACCTGGCGAAACACCGGGACGGGCAGTTCGATTTCCTGCACAGTTCTCACTGCCTGGAGCATGTCCGCGATCCGTTCATCACCCTCCGCAACTGGTGCCGGGTGGTTGTGCCGGGCGGATATCTCGTCGTGCTGGTTCCGGACGAAGATCTGTATGAACAGGGGGTTTGGCCGAGCACGTTCAACTCCGACCACAAACACACCTTCACGTTTCACAAGCCCTCGTCGTGGTCGCCCGTCTCGGTCAACCTGACCTCGTTGTTCGCCAAGGTCGGGGATCTGGCCGAACCGGTGCGGGTCGAGCAACTCCACACCACCTTCCTCGCCGGGGTCGGGCGTGCGGACCAGACCATGAATCCCGTCGGCGAATCGGCCATTGAGTTTGTCCTGCGGCGACGATGATCCGGACACCGGCCGTCATCGTCGGGTCCGCAATCTGACCATGATCCTCGCAAAAACCTCCTCCGGGAAAAGCCGGAAAAGCGACTGGCACCCTTGGTCGCAGGCGGCCCGAAACGGCGCCTGAAAGTGGCAACCGGTGCAGTCGATCCGGCCGGAGGCGAGGCATTCCACGCCGGGCATGTGGGCGAACACCGTCGCCTTGGTCGGCCCCATCAAGGCAATTGTCGGCGTCCCGACGGTGCCCGCCAAATGGGCGGGAAAACTGTCATTACCGACCACCAAGGAGGCATGTTTCATCAATGCGGCGATGCGGGGGATGGGAACGTTCCAGTGATACAGCGGCGTGTTGCGGAACCTCGTGTCGTCTCCCTGATACATCAGCAGCACAGGAATTCCGCCGCCCTTGAGTTTCCACGCCAGGTCCACCCAATGACTGGCGGGCCATTCGCGTGGTTTCCACACGCACTGAGGGAACAGGATCACCGGCGGACCGTCCAGTTCGGCGGCCGTTTGTCTGGCCCAAGCCTCGTCCTCCGGCGATATTCGCAAGGCGGGACGAACCAATGGCGTCTTGATCCCCAGGAATTGCCGGATGTAGTCCAGACGCGGTTTTCGACCGTGATCGACCACCTCGATGTCAAACGCGGCGTCCATCGAGACTCCTCCCGGTTCGAGGTCAGTCTGCATTCCAAGCAATTCCGTCAGGCCGGGATCGCGTTTTCGATGGAACACCAACGGGTCGGACCCGGTCTTGCTCCCCTCGGCCAGCCAGGCCAGCATCACCAAGTCGCCGAGACCGGAATAATAACGCACGGTTTCAATGTCAATTTTCATGGGCTTGCACGGCATGAGGGAGAGACGAGCCAGTTCCTCTTGATACTAGCGAATAACCGAGATTAGAAAGACTGTCGAACTCGGGCACCATCCGAAAAGTGGTATTGCGTGCAACATCATAGGAGTGCGAGGCTTGCGTTTCATCTGAGCAAGGAAGAATGCCACGATCGATCGCCAGATCGGCAAATATCACTCAATCAAACTGACGAAAGTCAAATGGTGTCCGTTGGAAACTTGATTTCTGGCGGCCAAACAGAGCGGCCGATCCGGTCGGCTGGCTTGCGGAAGATCGTCAATGCTTTACTGTATTTGGACCGGACTGGCTGGCAGTGGGAGTTACTTCCAAACGACTGCTCCGCCAAGATCGCGGTCTATGATTACTTCTTGGCGTGGCGTGGCAGTGAAGACTGGCGGGCCGTACCGGACGTGCTCCGGGAGGTTACTCGGTAACATGCCGAACCGTCGCGTGAACCGACCGCGAGCACGGCGAGCATCGACAGTCATTCGATAAAGACGACGGAGATCGGCGGGGAGCGAGGCTTCGACGGATCCAAGAAATTCAACAGGAGAAAACAAGCAATTACCGTCGACACCGCGGGATTTCTGCCGGCGGTCGCGGTGACGACCGACTCGGTTGGCGACGCCAAAGCGGCTCGCCCTGGCGTCACCGAGCAGCACGCCGGCACTGTCTGTGGTTGGAAATTGCATGGGCAAACAACCGGCGCCAGGGTCGAATGATCCGCCGCCTCCGGCCGATCCGCCCGCGAGCGTTCGTCAGACCACCCGAACGAGTCGATCAGCCGGATCGGTCATCGGGTCTGTCAAGACGGCGGCCGCGCTGGTCGTCATCGGGGTTCCCGCTTACGGGTTCCATGAGCGGATTCGTCCGCCCACCGCCTTCGAGGTCCGCCGGAAGCTTGGGCGGATCACGATGACCGAAGCCAAAAAATACGCAACACCCCGCATGTTTCCGGTGATTGAGGCCATGATCGCCGACCAGACGGCGTCCAACCCGAACGACACCTTCAACCTGACTCGGGAGATCGACCGGCCCGGCAGAGCCGATCCGGACGCCGATGCCGACGCACAGGCCCGTCGGGGTGCGTCCGACCCGGACGGGAGACTCGCCCGCCCACTCCCTCATGCCGAACAATGGCGCCGCCGGGATCAACAGGTCGTCGCGGAACGGAAAAGTGAAGCCGCCCATGACGAGGGCCTGTCTGGCGTCCCGGCCGCCGGGCGGCCATTTTCGACTGTTCACTCACGGGCGCACTCCTGAATTCCAAAGCGGCAAACGCCACGGAGAGGGCCATTGTCTGGTGTGACAGTTGGAGATCGATTTGATGGTCAGCTAATGTGCAACGTCTGGTTCGGCGTTGACCACTATTTGCTCGGCCTCTTGAGCGTGTACAAGATCAGTTTCTCGTCCTTGCGGGCGTCAAAATCTTTCGGGCGGTCGTCACCTGGCCGGGCAAAAATAATCCGAAGGACGCCGTCCTTCAACTCGTAGATTCCGAGCCGACGTTCGTCGTCATGCGGCAACCGGACGTCAATCCGCCGGGGGATCACCGAGGGTTGGATGGCGATGGCCCATTCGGACGGAGTGTCGTAGCTCAGGTACTTTAGTTGGAGTTTGCCGTCTGTGATTGTCATGGTCCCTCCGGTCGGCCCCCCAAAGTCCTGAACTTGGCCCCGGTATACCATCCCCACGATATTCCACTTGCCGCGCAGGGTGTCGTCCTTGCCGTCATCCGCCCGCACTCCCGCAGTCAGACACAGGCAGCCCGCCACCGCCAGCAGTTTCACGCCTGCTATTGCCCTCATAACCACGCCCTCCGTCTTGCCGAAAGAATCCATGCAAGCCGTCGTTTGGCGGGGAGGACGACAATGGTTGTCCGAATCCCGTTTCACCAAGGAGCTTGCGATGTCCGGCTTGATTATGGCCGCGGACTTGGGGCGGTTCAAGTGTGTTGTGTGTCTTTATCGGCGTTCGACGCGGGAGGCGGTGTTTCGGACCATGGGACGCGAAACGGTTCGCCTCGGGCAAGCAGGTCGGGGCACATGCGGGTCTGGTTCCCCGACAGTATCAAAGCGGCATGACCGACCGCCAGGGCCGCATCACCCGTCGCGGCCCTGGCGTCCTGCGGAAACTGCCGGCCGAGTGAGCCTGATGCATGTTGCTATACAACCCGCGGGCGCGCGAGCAATACGCCCGGCTGACCGGCGGGGGTTCGACGCGGAAGAAACCGGCGATCGTGGCGCCGGCGAGGAAACT
>NZ_JH636453.1:82687-85077 GCF_000255705.1 Zavarzinella formosa DSM 19928 | reverse complement strand
GGCCGAACGGATGGGCGGCGCCGCGTCGCGAACCGGATGGGCGGGACGGCCCGCGAACGCCACCGGCGGCGGGCCTGATCCCGGATAGTCGAGTGCGGCGTGAACGGCGGCTCGTCGGAAACGGATCAACAACGGCTGACGGATGAAGACAACAAAATGGCGACGACTCCGCTTCGGAAGGGAGCGTGAAGACGGGGGAGAGATGGAATGAAGCCGGCCGACTGGCCGCCAAGAGCCGCCTTCATTCTATCTCTCCCCCGGAAAACCAACCAAAACGGGCTTGATTCAACGACGGCTTCATCGTCGACCCAGTTCGGCTGCCGGAGCGCGACGGCTGGAACCAATGCCACAACGACAGAGGTCCCCGGTCGGCTGCAACGCTTTGTTCGGCTTATGCTTGTCACGACGTTTTAAAATGGACAGGCAGATGTTTTTACGGCCTTCCAATGCTTTAGAGCCACCGGAAAAAATGGTTATCTATAAGAATCGGAGAGTGATCAAGCCGGCGGCGAGAGTCAGAAACGCTTGATGAACCTTCAAGAGCCGGTCTTTGCGAAATCCCAACCGCCGAAACTGGTGAAGCCGGCAGAGGGTTCGCTCGACCGGCCAGCGGAACACGCCCGGTGTTTCTCTTCGCCAGTTGCGGATCGATGCGCCGGGCTTCGCACGCCCCGCGCAACGGTTCCGAGTCATAGGCCCGGTCCCCGAAGAGTTGTTTCGGATATCGTCGTGGTCGCCCGGCCTTTCCGGCCACGTCCGGCAGCGAGTTGATCAGGGGCATGAACGCCCGCGTGTCATGCCCGTTGGCCCTGTGGTTGTGGTCGTCAGCGGCACGCCCTGCCCGTCGACGATGGCGTGGTGTTTCGTGCCAAGTTTGCGGCGATCCGTGGGGTTTGGCCCGGTTGCCTCGCCGCCCAAAGGCGACCGGGAGGTGGAACTGTCAATGGCCGCCCGCGACCAGTCAATGCCGTCGGCGGCGTTGAGTTGGGACAACAAGACGCGGTGCAGTTGGTCCCAGACGCCGGCTTCCTGCCAGGACGCCAGGGTGTTGCGGCAGGTCTTGCCGCAGCCGAGCCCGAGTTCGGCGGGCAGGTCGTCCCAAGACAGGCCGGTTTTCAGCACGAAGACGATGCCGGCCAGGACAAGGCGGCGGTCAAGCGGTTTGCGGCCCGGATGGTCGAACCGCCGGGGTTTCTCGGGCGGCAGCAACGGTTCGATCGCCGCCCAAAGTTCATCGGTGACAAGCGTTTTCATGACGAACTCCGTCAAAAAAGACCGTCTCAACAACAGTGCAATTAATATGCCGCTATCCCATTTTTTCCGGTGGCTCTTAGGGCAAACAACCCACTCCAGGAATTCAGTCCATCCATTTGAGTTTTCGTAATAGTTTCAATAGAAAGTGACATCCTGAAAATTGCGAATATGGTTGCCACTTTATTTTCATTGGTCAAATAATTTATTTTGGCCAATTTTTGATTAATGACATATTAGATTCAAAAGCACTTCCAGATGCCAACGTCTTTCCGTCAGGAGAACTAGACAGGCCCGTCACAGGAAAATCATGAATATTCATTCTAATCTCACCAACCAAATTATCGCGTGAGAGAGAGCATACCACAACCTGGCCGTTAAACATACCAATGGCCATCTGGTTGGCTCCCGGGATCATTACAGCACATACGGGCTTATTAATACCAAAATTCCATGTTGCAATATCATTGCCACTGCCATTCGCGAATGAAATATTCCATAATTTAACAATTCCATCATCGCTGCCAACGATCAATTGCAGCCTGTCTTTCGATGACACAAGGAATCGTATAGAACCGGAATGTCCCTTAAGCTGAAATAATTCTCTGTTGGTTTTCAAATTCCAGATCCTCACAATTCCATCGTCGCACCCGAACGCAAACAAATCATCTTTGAATGAAGCGATCGATTTTGCCACCCATTTAACATTGTCAATCTTTGTAGTTGAACTGTTGTCTTGCGGATTCCACAGAGTCACTCGGTTGTCATTGCCACAAATAACAAGGTGCTTCCCATCAAGGGTAAGATGCATTGAATTGATAATGTCATTATGCCCTTGAAATTTTTGGGTTATTTGGAATGTCTTAAGATTCCAAGCGAAGCACAAATTGTCTCTTCCTCCAGAAAATAAAACCTTTGAATCCGGAGAAAATTGAATACAAGACACGAATTTTTTATGCCCTTGCAATTTACCAAGAAACTTGAGATTTGGAATCGAAATTAAGTGGATATCCGAGACGCCATCAGGTTCTCCGGTCGCAAAAGCCATTGTTTTGCCGTCAGGAGAATAGGCAATTTGCTGGACGAATTGCTTATCATCAGTGCGTATTCTTTCATGAGCAATATTTTCTGCAATCGCG
>NZ_JH636453.1:67309-82677 GCF_000255705.1 Zavarzinella formosa DSM 19928 | reverse complement strand
AAAAAAAAAAACGAATCATTTCCATGCTCCATTCGTTATCTAATAATCGAATTAGCACAAGCTATCCATCCCAAGTGCCCGAATGTGCGCAATTGTCATTATAGAAGAATAGTTGTTCAAATACCATCCATAAGACCCTCAGTCGGGTGACGGCTTCGGCTGGCGTATGCTTACAATTCCCATTTACCCATCGCTACCGAGAGAATCAATCGGATGCTCGCCCTGCCGCTCATCGCTTTGGCAGCCGCACAAACCTGAGTGCCTCGGAGGGCCTCGCCACTATAACCCCGGCAATCCGAAGCATCCCCAAAACTAGCTCCACGAACTCAAGTTGCGCTGAGTCGGTCCAGATGAGTGCCAGAATGAGGCCGCGTGTTCGTCTTGACTGACACAAATGTCGTGCCTTCTTCATCGAGCCCGATAATCCCCTCGGATTCACTTCGCTGGCACTGGCCTCGCCTCCTTTCAACTCCATGACCGTCACGATGGATCATCAGACCAGAGTTTACGGCACCGACATGCCCGAACTGACATATCCGCGAACGGATATGTCAGTTCGGCGATGGATAAAAACGCGATCTTGAAAAGCCCTGGCGAAACCCGTTTCGTCGGCCAGCCATGTCGGATCTTATTCGATCAACCAAGGGACCCTGTCGCCCGGTTCCAATTATTCGATCCCATACGCCTCCGCGACACTGGGCGTGGCGACGGCCACGCTCACAGCCAGCAGTCCTTTCGGTCCGGACAATCATTTCCCTTTCCGACTGAAACATCCCAATAAGATCGGTTCGCAAAGTTAATCATCCTGCACGCCGGCGGCCATTCCATCAACAGCCACTCTCAACGATGTTAACAATGGCGGATAAAGCACTATGCTAGTGTGTCCGGCCTTGCCCGCATCCAATTTATTGCCTTTGTCATCTTTAAGGTTTGGCAACTGGGCTCTGAGAAAACGCGCAGGAACATGGACGTCATCAGTGGCTCCATCTACGCTAACACCTCGAGCGAAACCAAATAGATTTAGCGTGTCTTCTGTTTGATAATAATTAATCCAATTGTTGGCGTATTTTTTGGCACCAAATTCCTTTGAGACGTTTGGCTCGTCATTTCGCCCAAGCGGCACGGGATCAATCGTAAACACCAATCCGAATTTATATTTGGTGTCATTTGATACATTTTTTGCCACTCTCGCAGTAGTTATGGCGCCCCAACTGTATCCAATCAATATAATAGAAGGGCATCCATTCTCCTTGTCTTTTACATTTTTAATAACTTTTTCGATATCACCTTCGGCAAATGGCCCTAATGAACTCCTATAGCTAAAGACAGACTGAACTCCTCTGCTTGTTATTGTATCAACGACTGTTTTTCCAACCACACCGGTCTCATCCATTGGATTTGAAATACCAAATTCTTTGCCTCCGGCGCCCTCGAACGAGAACACATAGATTTTTCCTGTCAGACCCATAGGATCTATTAGCCGAATTGGATTATCTTCCATGGCTCTGTACAGATTAATGTCTCCAGAATTAAAGAAGGCTGGATCCACCTGCAACCATCTTCCCAATGTTGGACTAAGCTCCCTGTTTCGGAAACTATAAACTCCCCCATCGGCATCCCATCGCCCTCCTTGGAACAGATAGTTCCACGCATATGCGCTGTCGCCAACCGCCTCTCCGCTTCCGGCGAAGACATTAAAACCACCGAACGGGTCATACTGATATCGCTCGACCACATTGCCAGACGTGTCCATCAACCCGATCACATTGAAATTCGCGTCCTGCATCGCGTAGAGGCGTTCGTCCAGCGAGCCGTCCGCGTTGGTGTCCCGGTCGCGAGCGATCATCGCGTCCACGTACACCGGCGACCAAGCGTAACTCGTCGTTGTGGCGCCGTCAACCCGCTCTTCCAACACCTGCCATTGAGCCGAGTAATATAGATCGGTGGTCGTGCCGCCGCGAACTTCCTCCACCCGCCGGCCGGCCCCGTCCCATTTGTAGGTGGCCTGCAACGTACTGCCGGAACTCGTGACCGTTGCCAGCCGGTTCCAGGCGTCGTACGTGAACGTCCGGCCGGTTTCGTCGGTCGTCAGGTTGCCGTCCAGATCATAGGTCGGCGTGGTCGCCCCGCTGATCGAGGTGATTTCATTCTGCTTGTTGGCCGTCCGGGTCTGGCCGACTCCGTCGGTCGTCTGGCTGTCGAAGTTGCCCAGCGCGTCATAGTCCCAGCTCTGGCTCCGCTGGGCCGTGTCGGCGAGGCCGGTTTTCGTCTCGTCCAGGGTGCCTCGCTGGAAACTCGAAAGCTGGTTCAGGCCGTCATACGAATACAGTTCGCTGTTTGAGGGGCTGGTGGTGTTGTCCATGTACAGCCGGTTGCCGTCGCGGTCGTAGCCGTATTGCCGCGCATCGATTAAACTATCCCCCCCCATCAGCCATGACTGCTGAACGGAGCGGCCGAATCGATCCAAACCCAAATATTGGTCGCCGGCGTCCCCGATCGTCGGCACAAAGTCGGCGCCAGCGTAGAAGACGGAGATGCTCACGCTGTCAATCAAGGCGTCGATGTCATCACCGGCTCCCGCAACTTGAATCCGTACTCCAAAGCTGCCGTCATTCACGTCCGATGGGGTCAAATCCACGCCCCAACTCTCACCATCGCCACCATAAACCACGTTGTCATCATCCGGGGCCGTCTCCGCCCAATCCTCGTCAGTGTTCGCCAAATTGTCACCAATCGGGTTGCCGTCTTGAATCAGCTGGACAACGGTGTCGCGCACCGTACCATCGCCTTCCAGCGAGTTAACCTTTCGTTCGACATTGACCGCGTAGCCGGTGATTGTCGCCCCCTCCGGAACGGACAGGTTAAAGTTGGAAAAATCCAAATAGGTGCTTGTCTGCCCGTCCGAGAGCCTCACGTTGGTGTAAACGTTGTCTGATTCGGTCGCAGACCCCGAATTCGTCCAGTCAATCAGGCTGCCGTCGCCGCCCGACTGGGTTCCGGCTCCGCCTCCATATCCGCTGGCCGGGCTGACATCCGGCGAGGATTTGACAACAACGTCATCCAAGTAAACGCCCGCGCCGGACATGCGGTTAACGACAGTGTTCAGGCCAAGATATTGCTCTTGTTCCAATCGCCGATTGTCATCACTGATGAAAGTCAGCCGACTGATGTCGTTGCCCACTCCGGGATCATAGTTGTAATCCAATTCGCGGCCGTTCGGATACGTCATCGACGTCAGCCGACTGTGATTGGCCGCGCCCGCCATTTCGCTGTAGGCATACTGCACCTTCGGCGTCGTTTCCGTGTCAACGCTGCCGGCGGTGGCTTGATATTCTGTCGTCATCTGTCCGAGACCGTTGTAGGCACGCTGGATCTGGTTCACCACATTGCCGCCGGTCACGGCGTCGTAGCTGGTGATCTGATAAACGTTGCCCTGCGTGTCGTAACTGGTCTCCACCCGCCGCACCGCGCCGTCCACGCCGCTTCCCAAGGTTGTCACCGTGTCCGAAATTTGCCGGCCCAGCACGTCGTAGGCATAGGTGTGCTTGGTCCCGTTGCGGTCGGTCTGGGTGAGCGTCTGGCCCAGATTGTTCACGGTCGTCGATTCAACATCGCCGGCGCTGGCGTTCCCCGTCGTGGCGTCGGGGTATTGGGTTTGGTACGCGATCTCGTTGCTGTCCAGCGTGCTTCCCTGCCCGGTGGTCACGCCGTAGACATACCCCGTCTCTTGCTGGCCGCCCCCGGTCAGTTTGGCCTGGAGTTTCTGCATCTGGCCGTTGGCGCCATAGACATATTCGACCGTCTTGTCGTCACCGTCCGAAACCGTCCCGTCCACGTAATTCTCGATGGTCTTCACCGTCCGTCCGGCGGCGTCGTAATACGTCTTGGACACCAGCCCCATCGGATCGGTCGTTGTCTGCAACCGGCCGGCCGCGTCGTACCCGTAACTGGTGATCAGATGGGTGTCATCGCGGTCATCCGGCTCGCCGGGCCGCGTGAACGCACTGCCGCCGTTGGTGCCGACATCCTCGGAGGCTGTCAGGCGGTCGGCGTCGTCGTAGTAGCTCGCCTGATAGCTGACACGGGCCTTGTTCCCGGTTGACGGCGTGCCCAATTCCCCCGTTCCCGTCTCGTCGTGGAATCGTTCCCGCGTGGTGGTCAGCAGGACATTGCCACCGTTGTCGTAGGTCATCTCGGTTTGCGTCAGGACGGCATCGCCGGTCACGTCCGCCGCATCCGCATAGGACGAGTCATCGGCGCTGTCGACGACATACGAGACCGTCGGCCGGCCCAATCCGTCATAGGCCGTTTTGGTGACGGCCGAGCCGGGACTCGATGATTTGACCGTGTTCCCCCGCGAATCGAACCAGGAATCCGTTCGCAAGGAGTAGGTTGAGACGGTTCCGGAGGAAGGGTCCACCGAGTAGTTTTCGTTCCGGAACACGCGGCCTTGTTCGTCGTAGCTCGTCACCGATTTGGCCCGCAGTTCGCCCGAATCCGGCCGGTCGGGGACGCCGTCGCTGCCGACATCCGTAGTAATGCTCAGCCCATCGCCGTCGTATTGCTCGCTGACGACTGCCTCGCCAAGATTGTCGTACTCGACGTAGCTGACCGGCCGGTTGAGGCTGGTGTCTTCGCTGGTTTCGACGCCCGCCTTGGTCACCACCGTTCGATCACGCCAGTCATGGGAATAGGTCATCACCCGGTCGGCCTCGCCACCGCCGGGGATCTGGGTTTGTTTGGTCACGTTGCCGTCGCCGACATCGCCGTTGTCGTATTCGTTCTCGCTCACTTTCACCAAGTTCGTCCCGGTGGTGTTGGACGGACTCCAGTAGCCGGTCGTCGGCGTGTCGTCCGTTCCCACCCAACTGCTCGCCGTCCGGCCCAGCCCGTCGAACACCGTCCGGGAAATGGTCCCGCCGGGGGTCACGGTCTTCCGGAGCCGGCCGACGTCGTCATAAGCGTAGGATGTCCGCAGGTAGTTGGTTCCGGCCGTCCCAAGCGTCACCGAGGATTGCGAATAGGTCACTCCGGTCAGATCGGTGTACTGGTCCGAATAAAGCACCTGGCCGGCGTCGTTGACGACCTGCCGCGACAGGCTTTGGACATCGGAAATGTCCTCGGCTCCCGTTGGCCGGCCGTCGCTGACGTCCGGTGAGGCGGACATGGTCAGGGTTTCGGTGTAACCGTATTCCCGGTCCTCGCGGCTCACGGTCGTCGGGCCAGTCGGGGTGTTGGTCGTCGAGTCCCAACCGGGGTAGGTCCGCGTCTCGTGGGCGGAGTCATTGTGGACGGTATAGGTGATATGGCCGTTCGGGTCGGTCACCTTCGTGGCCCGGCCCTGGTCGTCGAGTTCGTAGGTCGTCGTCTGCTGCAAACCGCCGCCGGTTGGCGTGGTCCAGTCGGCGGGGAGATTGGCGAACGTGCCGGTCTGGGTGGTGTCCACGTCCCGGATGGTCTTGACCATCCCGCCGGTCGCGTCGTCGTATTCCGTGTAACTGATGAACCCGCCCGCGTCCTTGGTCCAGGTCACCCGGCCGCGGTCGTCCATCACCGCCACGTCGCTCTCGGCGGTGTCCGGACCGTTCTCGGCGGAGGTCACCGTCGGGCGGGTCGTCGTCACCGATTCCGGCTGGATCGTCCCTGAGAAGTACGTGTAGGCATAGGTGGTCGTTTGGGCGCCGGTGCCGTCGTCATTGCGGTATTGCGTCATGGCGGCCACCGGATAAACGGTGACATCCCCGGCGGTGCGGCTGAAGTATTGCGTGGTGTTTTGCAGGACCAGATCACCGCTTTCGCCGCGTTGCAGGAAGGTCTGGTGTTGATACCCCTCGACGTTCCCGGCCGTGGAGGAAGTGGCCGTCGTGCTGGCGCCGTAGGTCGTCGTCGAGATCAGCCCCTCGCCGTCCCGCAGGAACTCGTAGTTGCCGGCATCGTCGTGCAGCAGGTCGGCATAAGAGTCGTCGAACCCGCTGACGGCCGAGGGCTGGGCGGTCATGATCAGCCGGCCGCTTTCGTCATAGCGCTGATAGGTCAGCCATTGGTCCTCGCTCCCGGCCGGCTGGGTCACCGTCAACATCGTCTCGCCGGCGAAGTTGCTGTAGACGGTGTTGACGGTCCCGTCGGCCAACGTCTCGACGGTCTTGGTCCGCCAGTTGTTGAAGCCGTTCTCAAACGGGCTGGTGGCGTAGGAATAGGTCGTCGTGCCCAGCCCGTCCGCGCAGGTGGAGCAGCCGGTGCCCGACTCCGTGTGCTTGGTGACTCGGCGGACGTTGTCGTACTCGAAGTAATGGGTGGCGAACGGCGCCAGTTCGGCGTCGGTCGCCGTGTCCGGGTCGGGGTAGGCGGCCGTCAGCCGGTCGTAGGCGTCGCCGGAGACGGTGTATTTCAGGCCGCCGGCAAATCCGGTGGCCGAGTCGGCGGTGTAATAGCGGGAGTAACTTTGGTCGAGGGCCTGGCCGTCCGCGTCCTTGGTCACCTCGGACTTCAGGTCGCCCGGCGTTCCGAGCGAACTGCCCGTGTCGTAGTAGGCATATTCGGCGGTCCGCACCGTGGCCCACGAGCCCGAATCCACTTTCCGCCGCAGGGTGATCGACTCGATCTTCCCGGCGTTGGTCCCCGAGTCGACATAGGAATACAGGTACGATTCGATGGTGGTGACCCCGCCGGCGGCCGAGCTGCGCTGCACCTCCTGCGGCTGTCCCCCTGTCTCGTAGGCTGTCACGGCCGTGGTGTTCCCCTGCGAGTCGGTGACGGACTTCAACTGGCCCTTCTGGGCGCCGGGCCGGGAGGAATCGAAGTCGTTGTAAACCAGTTTCTTGCCGTCGGCGGTCGTCAGCGTGTATTCGCCCGCGTCCGAATCATGGGTCAGGGTGTCCTGGGTGAAAAATCGCGGGACGAACGAGCCGCCGGAGGGATCGAAATATTGCGAGGTCTTGCCGTCCTCGGCGGCCACGATGATTCCTGTCGGATCGGTGATCAGATAGGTGTTCTGGCCGATCACCGAGTTGTTGGCGGCGTAACTGGCCTGGGCGTAGCCGGGGATGTTGGCGTAGGAGCGAGACACGCCCCATTCCTGGCCGAAACCGACGGAGGACAGATCCGAATTGCTCACGCTGATTGCGCCGGTGGCGTAGACGACGCCGTCGGACGACTCGTTGCCGGAGCCCGACGTGCCGGTGTTCGCCGAGGTGGTGGTTTGATTGCCCGTGTTCGAGCAGCCGCAGTCATCATCGGGCTTGGGGGGCGGGGCGTCGTCGTCCAGGATCGCCACCGTCGCCTGGGAGGCAGAGCCGCTGGCAAGGAGGTAATGAGTGTCCGTCGGGGCGGCGAGCGAGACAATGACGGTTTCCGTGCCCTCAATGAGATCGTCGTCCGTCACGTTCACAAAGACATCGACCTGGGAAACTCCGATGCCAAAATCCACGATTTTCCCGAGGGCGACATAGTCGTCCCCGGCCGTGGCCGTGCCGCTGACGTCGACATTCACCGTCGTCGGGACCGTCAGGTCGCCCGCGCGGGCAAACCGGAATATCCCAGGCGTGCCGGGTTCGGCCCCGTCCTGAAGCTTGGAGACGGAGATCGTCTGGTCGTCGTCGTGGATGGTGACGGTCGCCGAGCCGCTTGCGGAGTAATCCGTGTTGCTGACGCTGGTGATCGTCAGCACGACGGTTTCGGCGGGCTCCATGACATTGTCATTTGTCGGGTTGAGGTTCAGGGTGACGGACGTCTGGTTCGCCGGAATCGTCACCGAACCGGAGGTGGCGTTGGAATAGTCGCCGGAACCGGCTGTTCCGGACAGGCTGTAAGAGATGACCACCGCCGCGCCGTTGGCGGCCGACGGTGTTGCCCGGCTGAACGTGAATGTTCCCGCCTGCGTGCCCGCCTCGTAGGCATCCGGCGTGCTGGCCGTCACCGTCACCGGGGCCGTCTTCACAGTCAGCGTGCCGGCGGTGTACGAGATCGAATAGTTGGAGCCGGCCGACAGTGTTCCCTGGGTGATCGAATACGTGCCGACATGGCTGGTCAAGGTCGCGGTCGTCGCCGGCGCTCCCGTCAGAACACTGGAGGGATCTCCGTTGACAAAGCCGCTGGCCGAGTAGGTCAGCGAGGGAACGGCGTCGCCGTAAACCTTATCCTGATCGTCGGCCGTGACCGTCAGCGTGGCCGCCGTCACACTCAATGTCGAAGAATGGTACGAGATGGTGTAATTGGATCCGGCCGACAGGGTTCCCTGAGTGATCGAGTAGGAACCGACATCACTGGCCGACGTGGCGTCGGTCGCCAGGGCCCCCGAGAGCACGCTTTCATCGTCGCCGTTGACAAAGCCGCTGGCCGAATACGTCAGTTCGGGCAGGTCATCGCCATACACCTTGGTCTGGTGGTCCGCCGTGACGCTCAGGGTGGCGGGGGTGACGCTCAGGGTGGCGCCGTTGAACGTGAGGGTGTAGTTGGACCCGGCGGCCAGGGTTCCCTGGGTGATCGAATACGAGCCGACATCGCTGGCCGACGTGGCGTCGGTCGCCAGCGATCCGGTCAGGACTCCGCCGGCCGTGTCCCCGTTGACCAGCCCGCTCGTGGAATACGTCAGCGACGGGAGCGAATCGCCATACACTTTGTTCCGGTTGTTGGCGGTGACCGTCAGTTCGGCCGCCGTCACGTCGAGCGTCGCCCCAGTGAAGGTGATCGTGTAGTTGCCGCTTCCCAAGCTGCCCTGGGTGATCGAATACGAACCCACGTCGCTGGCCAAAGTGGCGGTCGTGGACAACGACCCCGTGAGATTGCTTTCATCATCGCCGTTGACGAAGCCGCTGGCCGAATAGGTCAGTTCGGGCAGGTCGTCGCCATAAATCTTGGACTGGTCGTCGGCCGTCACGGTCAGCGCGACCTTCGTCACCGTCAGCGTGCCCGCGGTGAAGGAGATCGTGTAGTTGCCGCTTCCCAAGCTGCCTTGGGTGATCGGATACGAGCCGACATGGCTGCCCAAGGCGGCGGTCGTTGACAGCGAGCCGCTCAGGTCGCCGGCGTCATCGCCGTTCACAAACCCGCTGGCTGTGTAGGTCAGCGAGGGAACGCTTGCCCCGTAGGCCTTCGATTTGTCGGCGGCGGTGACGGTCAGCGACACCTTCGTCACGGTCAGCGAACCGGAAACATAGCTGATGGTGTAGTCGGAACTGGCCGCCCCGCTGGCCGTGATCGAATAGGGGCCGCCCGCGACGGAGCTGCCAGAGGTGGCCGTGGTCGTCAGCGAGGGCGAGGAAGACAGGCTGGCCGAGGTGTCGCCGTTGACGAAGCCGCCGTAGCTGGCGGTCAGCGTCGGCAGGCTCGCCCCGTAGACCTTGGTCTTGTCGTCGGCCGTGATGGTCAGAGCGGCCTTGCTCACCGTGAGCAAGCCGTCGGCCAGCGTGGGGAAGTCGTAATTGGCGGCGGCAAGCGAACCGGCCGAGGCGGTGATCGTGTAATCCCCGACATGGCTGGCGGTCGTGGCGGAGGTCGAGGCCCCGGCCGCGCCGGTGACGCCGCTGGTCGCCAGTGTCTCGCCGTTTTTGAAGCCCGTGATCGTGGTCGTCAGCGCGGGGTTGGCGTCGCCGTACACCTTGGTTTTGTTGGCGGCCGTCACGGTCAGGTGGGCCTTGGACACCGTCTGGGTTCCGGTCGATGACGTGCTGCCGTTATAGCCCGTTCCTCCGCCGTACACGGCGGTGATCGAATGGCTTCCGGCCCCCAGGGCGGAGGTCGAGAAGGTCGCCACCCCGCCGCTGAGGGTGCCGGTTCCCAGCGTTGTCGAGCCGTCTTTGAAGGTGACCGTCCCGTTCGGTCCCGCCGGGCCGTGGGTCAGGGGCGTGACAGTCGCGGTAAACGTCACCGAGTCGCCATAGGTCGACGATCCCGTTCCGCTCAGCGACACGGAGGTGTCTTCGTTGATATCGGTCACGGAGATTGTGAACGCCTGTTCGGTGTACAATCCCCCCTGGTCGGTGGTTCGCACCCGGACGCTGTAACTGTTCTTGGTCTCGTAATCGAAGCTGGGCGAGGTGACAAGCTGGTCGCCGCTGATGCTGAACGAGCCATTGTCCGTGTCGCCCGTGCCGCTCACCAGCGAATAGGTGAACGTGTTGCCCGTGTCGGGATCGGTGGAACTCAGCGTGCCGACGGTCGCGTTGGCCCCGGCGTTCTCGGGGACGGAACTGTTGTCGAGGCTCACCGCCGTCGGGGCGGAGTTCGCATCATGGTCCAGGATTGTCAGGGTGACTTCCGAAGGGTCTCCCAGTGTGTAAGTGCCCGACGAATCGGTCAGGGTGATGATGACGGTTTTCGGGTCCTCAAAGGCCGAGCTTCTACTGTCGGCATCCATCGGATTCAAACGAAACGTGACTGTTTTGTTCCCGAACAGATCGAAATCTTCCGAGTCGATCCCCCATATGTAATCTTCATTTTCCGTGGCCGTCCCGCTGATTGTAAAATCTGGAAAGACGACACGGCCTTCTTCGCCGTCACCAATTCCAGTGAAAACGAACTCAACCAAAAGATCGTCTCCCGTGCCTTCCACGGTGGTTGTGACGGCGGCCGAAATCGTGGCCACGGGCAACGAGGTTTCATCAAGCGTCGACATCATGCTTTCCGGCGCGCGGAATTTTTGCGCGGTCGGAAGGCTCTCATCGGCGGGGGCTGTGCCGGCGTCTTCGGTGGTGATGTCGTGCCGGTTGTCCTGACCGGCGTCAGTGACACGATGGTCTTCGGTGATTGCGGGACCGGATGAAGGGATGCCCGTCGAGGACGGGACCAACCGGCCCTCCAAGGAATGCAACTCCAGTTTGGCGCCGGGCCGGGTGGAAACGGAGGATTCCCGCATCCATTGGTTCAGCTTGCTTAAAAAGGCTTCAAAAAGGCGCGAGGGGGCTTTGGAGCGTGCAGGGCGCTGGGGCATGGTGTTACCGTGTTGTGAGTTTGCGGACTTCGGGCGTTTCGAGTTTTGCAAGTGCGGAGGAGATTTTGCGCAAAGTAATCTCCTTAAGCAACGGTAATGTCTGTCAGAATCGCAATCTTCACCCGTTCCAAACCATTTCAACATCCTTTCATTTGATTTCGTCGATTTGACCAGACCGCCATCGAACTGCAATCACGAAAAAATTGTTCTTCGTTCTCATCTTCCGTCCGCGAACATCAGGAAATGGTGAGCGTGAAATCTTGGTAGGCATTGCGCTCTCCGTAGAAGAAGGTCCGGTTCTTGGCCCGGAGAGATAAGTGGTAAGCGCCAGCCGTTCCGGCCGCCGGCGTGCCCGCGAGGGTGGCCGTGCCGTTTCCGTTGTCCGTGAAGGTCAGGCCGGCCGGCAATGGGTCACCGTTGGCCAGCGTCAACTCGGCGTCCGGGAATCCGGTGGTGGTGATTTGAAATGTGTTGCCGGTGTTTGACGCAAACGTCGCGTGATCGAGGCTCGTGAACGACGGCAGTTGACCCACGACCAAGGTGACGGTTTGCATGCCCGTGAAGGCGTCGCTTGTGGCTCGAAGCACCACGTGGTACACGCCGCCGGTTCCGTCGTCCGGCGTGCCGGACAAATATCCACTGCCGCCCCCGTTGTCCGTCAGCGTGACACCCGCCGGAAGGGCGTCGCCGGAAGGATCGACGGACAAAACGATTGACGCCGACGGCGGCCCTTGGGCCGTCAGAAGGAACAAGCCATCCTGGCCGGTTTGGAAGTCGCCCTGGTCGGCGGTGGTGAACCCGATGGTCTTGACATGCAGGACGAACGACTGGGAAATATCCCCGTCGGCATCCGTGTGGGCGTTCAATGTGATCGGATAATCGCCCTCGGTCCCCGGTTCGGGGATTCCGTTGATGTAACCGCCTTCCTCCGTGAACGTCACCCCGGCCGGCAGGATGCCCGAGACGAGCGAGATCGTCGCACTCGTGTCCGCAATGGCCGAGAAGCCTATGAAACCGTCGTTTTCCGCGATGAACGTCGCGTGATCGACGGATGTGAACTGCAACGGTTGGTGAATGAACAGCGTGAATGTCTGCAAGATGTCGGCGCCAACGTCGTTGATTGCGTAAAAATTAATTTGGTAAGACCTGGCTCCGGTTCCAACTCCGGGCGTGCCGCTCAGCAAGCCGGTGGCGGGGTCGAACGACACACCCGCCGGCATGTCAGCGAAGCCCATGCTCAGCAAGGGAGCGGGTGTCCCGGTCGCGGCAATTTGAACGCTTCCCGATTGCCCGACGGTGAACGTGGCGTGATCGACGCTGGTGAACACCGGCGGCGACCCGACGATCACCGTGAACTGGCCGGTCGCCGTGAGGCCGTTGCCCTTGTCGGCCGTGATCGTCAATGGATACGTTCCAGCCGTGCCCGCCGCCGGGGTTCCGGTGATGGCGGCCGTGCCGTCGTGGTGATCGACAAATGTCACGCCGGCCGGCAGGGCTCCGGTTTCAGACAGGATGGAATTCGCCCCGCCAAGGGTGCCGATGGTCACCGAATTCGCGGAGCCGATGCCAAACCGGCCGCTCAACGGCCCCGTCACCAACAACGGCGGGTCAACCGTCGCATGAATGACTTGGGTGACGGAACCGCCTGAATTCTTCGCGGTCACTTTCGCATCAAACGAGGCCGGCCCGCCGAACGAGGGCGTTCCGGCGATGGTGGCCGTGCCGTCCCCGTTGTCGGTGAAGGTCATCCCGGCGGGGAGCGTGTTCGTCAGGCTCAGGGTGACGGCCGGATAGCCCTTGGTCGTGATGGTGAAGCGGCCCGCCGCGCCGGTGGCAAACCGGGCTGCCGCCGGGCTGGAGATCGAAACTTTTTCCGTGACGGTGAATGTGAACGACTGGGAAACCGTTTCGTGCAGGCGGTTGGTCGCCGTGATCGTGACGGCATAGCTTCCGGCGGTCCCGGCGGCCGGTTTGCCGGAGAGGGTCGCCATGCCCTTGCCGTTGTCGGTGAAGGTCATCCCGGCGGGAAGCGTTCCCTGAACGCTCAGGGCGGCGACCGGAAATCCGCTGGTGCGAATTAGGAACGAGCCGGTTTTGCCGGCCGAAAAAGTTGTTGTCGCCGCCGTGACGATCTTCAGCGGTTGCGTCACCGTCAGCAGGAAGCTTTGCGTCAGATTCCCTTGCGGGGTGTGGGCGGTGATGGTCAGCGGATAGTCTTTGGCCGCGCTCGCCGCCGGCTTGCCGGTGAATTGCCCGTGTCCCTGGCCGTTGTCGTGGAACGTCACTCCGGCGGGCAATTTGCCGGTGATGGTCAGCGTGACCGGCGCCGGTCCTGTCACCGTGACATCAAACGTCCCGGCTTGCCCGGCCGGGAACAACGCCGAGTTCGCGGTGGTGATTTGCGGGGCGGCCGGGGCGGGGACGGTCGTCTCGAACAAGCCCCGGCCCCGCGTGGCGACGGCCAGCAGACGGCTGGCGCTTTGGAAGGCCAGATCCGTCACCTCTGTTTGCGGCATCCCGGTTCCATAGGCGGCCCAGGTCAGGCCGCCGTCGGCCGAGTGGAACACGCCGGTTTCCGTGCCCGCGAAGAGGCTGTTGGAATCGGCCGGATCAACGAGGAAAGCGTTCACCGGGCCGTCCGGCAGCCCCGCGCCGACCGGCTGCCACAGGCTGTCGGTCTTCGGGGCGGCGGCGGTCAGGTCCTTCAAATTCGTGGTGCGCCACACATACCGGCCGGGGGTCAATCCCGAGCCGCCAAGGACGACATAAGCCACGTTGGGATTGGCCGGATCGATCACCACCTGGTTGACGCGGGCCGGAGGCAGGTTCTTGGTGATGTCCTTCAAGACGGCCGAGCCGGTGACGGTGGCAAACACCCGGCCGACGTTTCCAACCGAATCTTGCCCGAGGCCGACGAGGCGAATTTTGTCGTTCGTCGCCGCGATGGCGATGCTGCTGACGGGGATGGCCCGCCCCAGCGCGTCCTTGGCCAGCGGACCCTGGCTGACAACCTTCATGGTCTTGCCGCCGTCGACGGATTGGTACAGCCGGTCGGTTCCGAAGTACAGCGACGGCTTGGGGCCGGGACCGTAGGCCAGCGGCGAATTTCCGTTGGTCGCGTTGGCAAGGTTCAGCCCGTCCGAAACGGCGGTCCCGGAACCGGGGCCGTTTTCGCCGGTCAGCGAACCGGCGCCGTAGGCCGTCCAACTCGCCGGGCCGGTCGGCGTGGCCGGACTCTTGGCGAGGGCAATCAACTGGTTCGATTGATTGAAATAAGTGTGGTAGAAGGTCGTGCCGTCGGCCGTGATCAGCGTGTCGCCGCCGTAGCCGCCGTCGGACTGGACCCAAGAACCGTCCGCCTGCCGCAGCAGCGTTCCGCCGGTTCCGGCCCCGGCGATCAACACATTCGGATCGGTCGGGGACAGGGCGACGCTCTGGAACGAGGCGATGTTGAGCGAACTGGAATTGAGGCTCGTCCAGTCGGCCGCCGCGTTGTCCGACCGCCAGACGCCGCCGTCGTTGCCAGTGTAAATCACCGAGGAATCCGACGGCGCCAGCGTCACCACATGGGTGTGCGGCCGCAATTGACCGTCGGCATCCGCGAAGGTGGCGCCGCCGTCCGTGGATTTCTTCAGCAAGCCGATCCCGCCGGTCTGGCCGGAGTGATTTGGCCCGCCGAGGTAAATCACGCCAGCGTCCGACGGATCAACGGCGAGGGCGATGTCCGAAGGATTGCCGGTTCCGGCGAAACCGTCGGCGGCCGGCAGGAAGGTCGTCCAGGACGCGCCGCCGTCGGTTGATTTTCGCAGGCGGCCGCCTTGTTCGGTGGTGGCGGCATAGGCCGTGACCGTGCCGCCGACGTTGACGATGGCCAGCCGGGTGTTCACGCCGTCGTCCAGCGCCAGTTGCTTGGAGAACGTCGGGGCCGGATCGGTGGCGTCGAGGGAGCGATAGAGGCCGCCGTTGCCGTAGGTGTTGAAGCCCTGAACGGCGACGAGCAAATGAGCCGGGTTGCCCGGTTCCAGCGCCATGTCCGTGATGCGGGTGTCCGGCGAGCCGGGGACGACGTTCAACTTGGTGAAGACCGGATTGGCATCGAAGGCGTTGTCGCATCGATAAACCCCGCGATCCGGGCCGGCGGAGACATAGGCCCCGCCGATGCCGGCGGTCGCCGAGGTCGTGGAAACGAACACCATGTTCGGATCATCCGGGTTGACCAGCACCTTGGAGATGGCCCGGCCGGTGAGGACGTCCTTGCCGGAGGCGTCCAGATTAAACGGCCCGCTGACGGTCGGGGTGTCGGTCTCGGCGTCCGTGATGCGATAGAGGCCGACGCCGGTCAGGCTGTCGGAGTCGTGCGCCCCGTCGCCGGTGCCGACGAACAAGGTGGTTCCGTGACCGCCCGAGGCCGGAACAATGGCCAGCGAACCGATGGCCAGCG
>NZ_JH636453.1:63658-67299 GCF_000255705.1 Zavarzinella formosa DSM 19928 | reverse complement strand
CCGCCCGCCGGAGTGATCGCCCCCGGTCCGATGGAGGTCCAGGCGGGATCGCCGAGAAGGGCGCCGTTCGGGGCGGCTTGAGGCGTGCTGACCGCCGCCCCCGGAGGAGTGCCTGCCACCTTGGCCGGGCTGGCCATGCCGGAAGCTTGCGGAGCGGGATTGAGTCCGAACAACGGAATCGTGGTCTCGTCACCGGGGCCTTCCTCCACCGGTTTGGGGTCGGATTCCGATTTGTTCGACAAAACCGAGACATCGTAATCAACATCGTATCCGACGGTCAGCGAGGCATATGAATCGGGGGTCAGTCCATCAAATTGCGGAGCGAACAGATTGCCCTTGAAGCCGACTTTCAAGAGGCTCTTCAAATCCGCGGTTCCGGTGCCCGTGACGCTGGCATCGAACAAATCGACGCTGAAATTAACTCCCAGAATATTCTTCAACACGGGAGTCAGCGCCAAGATGCCCGCGCTGACTTGAACGCCCGCCTTGACGTTCAACTCCGCCTCACCTTCGGCCTTCAAGGCAATGTAGGAAGTTCCGGGGACAAGGTTAAAATTCTTGTCCACCGTAAGGCTTGCCCAAGTTTCGAGCTTGGTCGCCTCGGCCCGGAAGTCGCCCGCCAAATTAAAGTTTCCATCAATGGTGAACGGCCCGAGGTGCGCCGGGACGGGGATACTCCATCCCTTGTTGAATGATTTTTCAAACAGCGTCTTGATGCCATATTGTTTGAGCAAATCGAAATGATCCGTCGTGATCGTCAGGCTCGTCAGGTCGAGCGTGTCGGCCGCCAGGTTTCCGTCGACATGAAGATTTTGAATCGCCAGATCGCCCGACTTGTCTAGGAGCGACTTGCCAAGCACCTGCGCCGAGGCGCTCCATTGTTTCCGTAGCAAGATGCCCTGCGACGATCCGTTCAGGGGAATCACCGCCTTGAAACTCAGGTGCATGTCAACCGACGTGTCCAGACCATCAAAAATGGGCAGACTGGCAAAGGATACCTTGCCGAAATCCTTTTGAAACACGGGGATTTCCACCGGAACCACAAATGCGCTGTTGAGACCGGGCAACATGGGATCGGCGAAGAGCGTGTAGTCCGACCCGTGCATGTTCTTCTTGAGCCAGTCCGGCGGGGTCAGGACCGTCAGCCCGACCGGCGTGTCCTTGTTGAAGTATCGGCCGGCGTTGCCATTGGCGACGGCGTTTCGCTCGCCCGGCGTGACGTAAAAATTGTAATCAGCGCCCGTGGCCAGCGTGTCATTGAATCGGTTGCTGTCAATGAGGAATGTTGTCTTTTTGCCTTGAAACACGGGAACTTTCAACGCAACAAGCGCCTTTGACGATTGATCAACGAAGGCGATATCCAGTTTGTCCTGATAAGCCTTGGCCAGACGCAAATCCGGCAGCGTGGCGGTGACGCTCAGGGGGACATGCTCCCCGGCGAGCAGCCGCAACTGATCGACATCCAGCACGGTGGAGGGATCGCTGACCGGCGACGCCTTCAACTGCAACGCCAGATGATCGACAATGTCAATGGTACCCGTGTCCGTGGCGATCGTTTGACCTTGGGCGTCGAGCCCGGTGACCGTCACCTGATAACTGCCCCCCTGTTGAAACAATCCGGGGTTGATCTTGAAGTCGGCCTCGCTGGTCCCCGCCTTGACCGTCTTCGTGACATGGTTCTCGTTCCCCGTCCCGCCGGGCATGTTTGCGATGTCCAGCTTGATTTTGGCGATCCCGCTGCCGCTGGATTTGACCGAGATGAGATCATCCAGCTTGACCCCGGCCAGATACGGCCCGAGATGAACATTCGGGCTTGCCGTGTTTGGTTGAGCAGTTGTGTTTGGTTGAAGGCCGGGGGAGGCCGACGAGTCGTCGTCCGGTTCGTCATAGCTGGCCGAGAAGCTCAGGGAGGCTTCTGGCTGATCGAACGTCATGCCCAGGTTGACGCTCGCGCCAATCTCGCCGTGGAAGTCTCCCGAGCCGCCGACCCAAACGCCGCTGGACCTGCCGGAAGCATCCAGGGAGACGCTGAACGTGCCGCCGATGAGGGCGTCGAAATCGGCCACGTCCCCTCGCGAATTTCCAGACGTGCTCCAGCCGCCGGACGGGGCTTCGTATTTTCCACCCGTCAACACCGGCCAGGCGCCGACGCCGCTCACCCCGGCGTTGAACACGATCGAATCGCTTCCGAAAATGCCGTCTCCAGGAGCCGCCGACGGATCGGTGTCCCAAAGGATGTTCCGTGAACTGTTGAGATGAACATGAACGGGGGCGCCGGGAACGTCACCCGGGTCCGGCACGACCGCCACCACCAACGAGCCGGAAAAGCTAAGATGCCCGGCGCCGATGGCGTTGCTCTGCGAGGTGGTGTCGGGAGAAAAGGTGGCCAGCACACTGCCGGACCATTGCAATCCGTCGGCCTCCGGGGTGGTGGTAAACTCATGCGAATCGTAGGGCGTCGCCTGCGTGCCTGGCTGGCTGACGACTTGCAAATGAACCGGGTTGACCCGGTCTTCCAGCGAGATGATTGACAAGGAGATTTGGCGAAGGTTCCTGCCTTTGCGAGCGCTCATGGTCAAACAAATCTTTCCGTGCCGGGGTGAGGCACATGGGAGTAACAAGCATAGACGGACTCGTCAACAAGGCTGGCAACAGCCGGTGTTGTTCACGAGTTCGCCGAGATTGGCCGATGTTTTTTTGTCAATGTCTTTGGCATCGGATATTGGATTCCGAGCCAGCGAGAGTCAAACGGAGTCCAAAAGCAGACGGTATGATATCGGAAAATGGATCCGTTGGTTACAAAAAATTAACATAAGGTCCTGGCGAATTTTCCGGCATCTCGCCACCGTAAACTGACGGGGCGCGGGCTGCAAAAATGTCCTGATTGGCTCAACGACGAGGGCAACAATGTCTTGATGGCTTGCCGGGCGATGAACCCCCGTAAAAAGATATCGGCAGGGCATCAGCCATAATGGAAACGGAATGATGCCATTGCCAAGATTTTGCAACTGCCCGAAATCACCCGGACAAGCGCTCGCCAAGAACCCGGGGCCGTTTCCAGACCCGGATGTGCCGTCAATCACCCACAGCAATTGATCCCAACCGACTCTTGCCCTGATAAATAAAAAGTGGTCTTGCCGCCGACGTTGGTCGGCGGGGGCAAGACCACTTTTTCTCGCATAACCTGCCATTATTTTTCGCCTCTTGCCGACCGCATACTGCGTCACGAACTCAGACGACTCCGCATCTCCAACAGCAAGCCGGCGATATGTGGCAAGCACGAGGCCTTGACGGCGACCTCACACTCGGCGAAGGGGACGACTCCGCACCGGGCGTCCTCCTCCAAAGCTCCTTCCTTTTGGGACCGCTCGTAGTGCGCGTCCACATCCCGCCACGCCACGCCCAGTCCTCGCGGGGCATGCAGGATCAGCCGGGCCGCCAGATAGTCAGGACTTGAGCCAGCAAACGGTCCGAAATGGTGTGGTTGGGAAACGTGCGGCGTCTGGTTCGGCGTCTGCGCTACTCGCCCCAGAAGCCGCGGACGAACGGGGGAACGTTGAGGGCGTCGGTCTCGGCCACCCCGAACGCCTCCATCAGCTCCAGGTACGCCGCCCGCGTCTTGTCGCCGTCCCACTCGCCGA
>NZ_JH636453.1:62530-63639 GCF_000255705.1 Zavarzinella formosa DSM 19928 | reverse complement strand
GGGGCGACGACCTCACGCCAGACCGCGCCGTCAGGCAGCGCGGCGGGCGGCCGGAACGCCGGACGTGCGAAGAACCCGGTGAACCGATACACCCCGAGGCCCTCCTCTGCCGAACGAGCTCGCCGGCCCGGCCGCACCATTGTCTGATCCGATCCCAGAACCAATGCGTGCGGCCGGGCCCGGTGCAGCGCCTGGTTCGGCGTGCCTTTAGTCGTGGGCGAGTAGTTCGACCCTGGCGACATCTTTAAGCCTGACGACCTCCCCCGCAGGAGTGGCTATCACGATGATGTTTTCGACCTGAGCCGGCCTGCCGAGGTGCGGGACGAACACGACCCCTGGCGGTGGGACAGGTCTGGGCGAACTGACAACGCCGCTCCATACAAACGCTTTCATCACGTCGTCATGGGAGATGTCGTGGGCATGCAAACGGTCGAGATCCAGCCGAACTCGGATCGCATCGCCGGCGTTCCCCGGATGCCCGTCTCCGGGATATTGGCGAAGTTCGAAGGCAATCTCTGGATCGTTGAGAGGAGATGCCATGGCCTCGCCCGGAAGCGGGTTCGCGAACCCGTGCGGGATCGCCGCCCACACGAGCCAAACAAGGGCGGTTAACCCGCCCCCCACACCGATGACCGCATTTCGGGTTCTCAACGTTCCCCTCCGTCGCCGAACGCCAAAGTTCAGTTGCCGGCGGGATGACTGAAGCCGCTGTCCGCGACTGGCCCCCCGGTCGGCTGCAACGCCTTGTTCGGCTTGGTTTGGTCCATTGGCCGTGACCGCCATGACAGCAACACACCCGCGACCGCCCCGCCGACGCCGACGAAGACCGCCATCAGCACTGGCGCCACCCAACGGTCAGCCGGGTGGTCAATAATCTCGCTCAACGACTGTCGGCCCGTGACAAATGACCGGATGGTGTAGAACGACGTGGACTCCAGATTCGCAACCGCCACCAAGACGGCGTAACCGATGACCGCACCGCCCAGGATTGCCAGTGCGTGTTGTGTCGCTCTCACCATCGTTGCGCCCTCCGCCGCCGAACGCCTAAGTCCAGTTGCCGGCGCCGGAGAACCCCCGGCCACTTTCACCGCGACGGAGGTCGCCGGTCA
>NZ_JH636453.1:55424-62433 GCF_000255705.1 Zavarzinella formosa DSM 19928 | reverse complement strand
ACTGCAACGACTTGTTCGGCCCGAAACCCTGTTCCCTTCGTCCGGCGGCCATCACCGGGCGAAGGGTTTGGTCTTTCACTCTTCTCGACACGCTTCGCCCATCGGCACGAACGACTTTACCCACTGCCCCACCCGGCGACTCGCACTTCCTGAACCCAAGCCCACGCTGCCGAACGCCCAAGTTCAGTTGCCGGTGCCGGAGAACCCCCGGCCATTTCACCGCGACACTGGTCGCCGGTCAACTGCAACGACTTGTTCGGCCCGAAACCTTGTTCGCTCCACCGGCGACCATCACCGGGCAAAGTGCTTTGTCTTTCGCCCTTCTCAACCCGCTTCGCCGGGCGGGGACCGAGTCTTAAACCCGCCGGATGCCGTCGCTCCACCGCCGAACGCCCAAGTTCAGTTGCCGGCGCCGGGGAACCTGACACCCAGCCGCAATGACTGAGGTCGCCGGTCAACTGCAACGACTTGTTCGGCCCGAAACCCTGTTCCCTCGCCCGGCGAACGTCACCGGGCGAAGTGCTTCGTCTTTCGCCCTTCGCTACCCGCTTCGCTCAGCGGCACCGACGACTTCACCCTCTGCCCCACCGGCGACTGACGCCTTCCGAATCTTCACCCATGCTGCCGAACGACCCCGCTCACCAGCCCGGCCGCAATCAGCGACAAGTACACGCCCAGAACCGATGCGTGCGGCCGGGTCCGGTGCAGCGCCTGGTTCGGCGTCTGAACCGCCACCGGCCGGTTAGTCCTCTCCGACACTGATCTCCGACAACCGCTCGGTACCGTGGAAGTAGAATGTCATCCAGAGGCCCGCGTTCGGCCTCATCCAACTGCCGTTCCGCATTCGCACCAGGTACCAGAGGAACGACTCCCCGCCCTTGTCGTACACGGGCTGGTACGGGAGGCCGCGGGCGTCGAGCCACGCCACGACCTGTTCGCGGGAGGAGCCGGCCGGGAGCGCGGACCCAGCCTCGGATCGGAGACTACCGACGCGGATGCCGTTGTACGGCCGGTACGCGAGTTCGCACGAGCCGACGCAACCGGCGATCAGAAGTCCCGCCAACGTCCACAGCACGGCAGGCGGGACACGCGCACGAAGCACGCGGCTCAAAGCACGACCTCCGGGGCTCGGGGCTTCCCCGCCGAACGACTAAGCTCACCCGCACCGGCCGCTCAGTGAGCCACACGTCCCGAAAAACCCACATGCGGCCGGTGTCGGGTGCAGAGCCTGGTTCGGCCCTGCGAGCCTTCAGGTTAGAACGAAACCATGCGTTTGAACTGCGGTCCCGGTTGTAGCGGCTCCCACCCGGTGAGGCGAGCCTCCCGGATGGCAGCGGCAATCTGTGACAGCGAGACACTCCGAGGAGCGATGTCCTTTTTGGTAAGAAGAATCAGCACCGCTCCCGCCTCCTCAACCGCTTGGACAGCGATGCGAAGGCCCGGTGACAGTTCCTTTGCTTTCCAACGATACAGCGCCTCATCCACACGGAGGCGACCGGAGTATGTTTTCGGGCGTGCCAGGGCCAGAGCATCAAAGTACTGACGCCACAACTCCTTCGTGGGGCGACCGGCCTGGCGGTCGAGCAGCGCCGCTAATTCCAACGAGTCGAATACCGCCTGTCGGGGATCGCCCAGCTTGAGGGGCGACAGATGCGAATACCCCGAGTTAGCCCAAGCCTCGGCGACTTCCACCTCGCTTGTGACAGATGCAAACCGAACCTTGTAGAGTCCGGCCCCGGTCAAACTCCGATGAAAGTACAGCCACGGCTCCTCGCAAAAGACGAACCACTTGTGCTCCATCACTTCGGGAACGCGGCCGGCCTTGATCCGCGTAAACTCATCCGCTGTGTACGCGCGGTCGAGTGTCACCGCCCGGCACTCGTCCGGCAGCGAGATGGTCTTCCAATCAGCCCGCTGTGCGATTCGCATGGAACCTTCAGACTCTGTGTTTGGCTTTCTGTGGCCGAACGCCTTTAAGTTCAGTGACTTGGCCCGGATGGCCAAGTCACTGCAACGCCTTGTTCGGCTTGCGCCGCTTCGCAACGACCCAAGCCGTCCTGCCCGTGGGGACTTCACCAAACGCCATGTGGCCGCACGGACGCGGCCCGGACACCTGCCCCGTAGGCCGTCGCGGCCGTGCCCTCGAAGACGCCTTCGGAGGACGGCCGCGACGGCATACTAACACTGTCAATCCCAAGCCGCCACCAAGAAATCACACGCCGGGGACTGCCCAAGGTGGGACCCGAGGTCTTCGACGACTCCCGCGGCGCAAGCCGAACGCCCCAGTTCACCTGCGGGGCGGTCGGTTGAACTTCAACCCCGATTCCGCTGCCTGCCGCCCCGTCGGGTGCAACGCTTTGTGACACGCTGTTCGTTTCCTAACGACTCGCTCCCGGTGTCAGCTGACGGAGTGCCGACGCCCACGGCGGGCGCGGCTTCGCCGGCCATCAGGGACGACACGTCCCCGTCGGCCAGCGTTTTCACAATGATCTCCCGGCTCGTCGGGCCTTCATAAAGAGGCACGGGCGCGGGGGAGGCCCCGAACGTCACGACACCCCCGGCCACGCGGTTCAAGGTCCGTTTGCCAACGGAATATTCCTCGAACCGCAAATAGACGTTCACGTTTAATTCCGCGAACAATCTGGTCACGGACGGCCCGCTCTCATTTTCGCCGGCCAGAGCCGTCAGCCGACCAAGAACCTCCAAGGCTTTCGCGACCTCCTCGTCGGCGGAGTCGCGGGACACCGGCTCCGGCAGTGATCTCAGCCGGCTTTCCAGACGGCTCTCGGTCGTCTTGAGTTCGTCATAAACCGCCTCGACTGCCGTGCGTTTGGACTCGTCCTCCATCAGGGCCATGTTCCTGGCCGCCACCTTCAACTGCCGCCGGGTCTTGTCCAGTTCGGCCTCCAGCCGGCCTCGCTCCCCGTCTTCCGGGGCCTCCCCGGCCTCCCGGCTCGCAATCTCTCGCAATTTGGCCTCCAGGGCCGCCAGTCCCCGGGGTGTCAACGCCCGTTGTCGGACGCATGCCAGCGCGAACCGCGAGGCCGCCTCTCCGGGCACGGCGTTGTGCCGGCAGAGTTGACCATGCGACTGCTGATACAGGGCGCAGGCATATTTGAAGCCGCCGGACTTGGCCGTGCGATAGAGCGGCCACCCGCACCCCATGTCGTGAATCCGGCATCCCAGCGGATTCCATTGGTCGCCACGTGCCCGGGGAGCGCCCCGGGATTTGCGGCGGCGCGAGTCCAGCGAAGCCCCGGCCCTGGCGAAATCTTCCGGAGTGACCACCGGGGCGAACTTCAACGGGGTCACCACCCGTTGCTCCGGCGGGTTGACGACGCATTTCAGCTTGCCGGACGTTTTGAAATCCGCCTCGGTCAGGGGCCGCAGACCGTCCGGGGCGAAGCGGAGCTGGTCCCCCTCCGATCGCTTCCCGTACACTCCGATCGCGAGGTAGATCATGTTGTTCAAAATGTTTCGCACGGCGCTGGCGTGCCACACCCCGCTTGTCCGCCGGCCGTCTGGATTCGGCGGCGGGATTCCCTCCCGGGTCAACTGGAAGGCAATCCGGGAGGGCGCCACCGTCCAACCCAACTCAAAAATGCGCCGGACGACGTCGAGTTCATGACCATCCTCCTTGGGCAGCCACACCGTGTGGTGGCCGGCCATGCGGACGTGCTCGCCGCGGAGGAGACGCCGGGTTCGCGTCCCGTCCGGGCCGACGAGCCATCGCTCGAACCCGTAGGGAGCCGACCCGCCGATTGAACAACCGCGGGCCGCCAGTTGCAATTGAGCCTTCAGGAGTTTGTCGGCCAGTTCCAGCCGGAACCGTCCCGACGAGTCGAACTCCAGGAGGCTGCCGAGCATCTCCTCCAGCCCCAGCCGCTCGGCGGGCCCCATGGGTTTGAGAACCTTGCTTTGATAAACGAGGCACAAACCCGCCCTTCGCAAATCGATTTCCAGCATCAGACCGTCGACGGGATTGTCAGGCCGGGCCAGCCGGTCGCGGCGGGGGATGAGCACATGGCTGACGGACTTGTCAGAGAATGCCGTCGCGAGCAGGGCGTCGAGCCCGGGCCGACGGAAAATGTTCCCGGACACGCCATCATCGAGGAAGAGGTCTTCCTCATGGCTGATGTCACCCTTCATCATCCGGGTGATGGCGCCGGGGGTTCCGCCAAACCGGATTTTCTCGGCGACGCACCATGCGACGGCCCACCGGACGGCCTCCGGCGGGGCGCACTCTCCACGGCCCATGGAATCGCGGGTGTAGAACAAGGCTCGGCCGGCGGCGGGGCGGGGCATCGAAAATCTCCGGGTTAGTTCAGGGCGTCGGCATGACGCATGTCCCACAAAAACCTGGCCAGTGAGTCGGCCAGCGCCTCCTCGTCCGCCGCGTCCACGACAACGCCGGGAAACTGGACCCGGTCGGCATGGGCCAGATGCCACCTGTTCGTTGTCATGATCCGGCGGGCCAGCGCCTCGTCCGGCCGGCGTCGGCGAATGACCGGATCACGCACGGCCCGCCAAGTGTCAAGAAGGAATTCTTCGGCCGGGGGGAACAAGCCGGGCAGAAGGTCGGTGACACCCGACCTCTCCCATTCAAGCAGTTGAAGGGCGGAGCCCAGATCAATCAAGAACCAACCGGGCAGACGTCTGGTTTTGCCGGGCGGAGGTGTCAGCCCAAGGTTTCGCAGATATGAGCCGACGCGGTCGGCGGCGGCATTCGCGCGAAGGATGACGACCTTAAGGTTCTCCGTCACCGTCAGACGGGTGGTGGAATTGGCGGGTGACAACTTCCGTATCGCCTTGATCTGCGACTGGGGTAATTAATTGGCCGCTTGCGTGACGATGGAAGCAGCCGTGACCAGATGGCGGGCATCATCAAGCAGGTCAAGTGACAACAGCCAGCGGATGTGCTTCGGATGGCGTTCGACGATTTCGGCCAGCGGATGGCTGGCATGTTTTTCCCGTGCAAACACCGGGCGGCCATCGTCGAGCCGGAACCACCCGGCGATGTCCGCGCCGGTCAGGCAGTGATGCAACTGGTCCGGTGTCCGGGGCAAGTCGGAATAGCGGTCCAGTTGAGCGTCCAATACCAGCGCCGCCATGCGGGCGTCTGCGACCGCATGGCGGCGGTGTGTTCGTCCCCCATGTAAAAGGCGGCGGCCGCCGAAAGGTCTCGTCGCTCGTTTCGGTGAAAGATGTCCAATGCGTCAATGACAGACCGGCCGGCAAGCGGAAAGTGAACGCCAGCCCGGCGGCATTCGGCCGCCAGCATCGGCAGATCGAACCGTTTGATGCCGAATCCGGCCAGGTCGCAGCCGTTGAGGAAGCTAACGAGTCGGGGGGGCGACGGCCGTGAACATTGGGGCGTCGGCCACATCGGCCTCGGAGATCCCGTGGACGGCGGTGGCCGCGGAGGGAATGGGGACGCCCGGGTTGATCTGACGGGATGCCTCCACAGTTTTACCGTCGGGATCGACGCGGAGAACGGCGATCTCGACAATGCGATCCGTCTGTGGATTGGTCCCGGTGGATTCGATGTCGAAGAATGCCAACGGTCGTGTCAGTCGAAGGTTTTGGAACATGAATAACTCACGGCAAGAAGAGAGCAACGCCGGGCGGGGCGATCGCGTTACACAGAGGCGAGCCGCCCCGCACGATGCAGAACGAAGCAGGAACATGGAAGGAGAACTTATCCGTCAGATTTGTGTTTTGCCGAGACGGGAACCCACTGGCCCCGGCCGGACAATTGGAACAAGCGAGTTGGCCGATAAATCGGGCCGACAATGGCAGCCAACCCCCGCCATGTATTTTGACGCATCGGCGCCGGTTCTTTAGAGTACCAAGGCTGTCGCATAGCCGACTGCTTTGGTCCCGGTCATGCCGGGCGAGTCCACGGTCGGCATCCAGAGGTCACACTCGCGATGAAAACTCTATTCGGGAAATGGCTGGCCGTCGGACGAGTGACGGTCAACGGGTGATCGTCACCCGCACGACGGCCAAGGGCGGGTAGGTCGTGACAATGGCGGCAATTGCCTTCCGCAGTTTGGCGACAAACGGCTTGGATTCGAGGATGGCAAGGATCTCCCCGGCCTCCTCGTCGGGCAGGCCGGCCGGCACCCGCACCGTCAGGTGATACTCTTCGATCGTCAGATATTTGGGCATGGCGGCCCCCTTGAGAAAGTGCGGCAGTCGGCGACAGGCCGACCGCAAGGGGAGACGTCTTTGCTTGAATATGGCTGTTCGGAAATGAGTCCGACAAATGACGGCGAGTATGTCTGCCTCGGTTGCCGTTTTCCGGTGGAAATCCGGATTTGATCCGCGGAGGCGATTGGAATGTCAGGCTGGCTCTTGAGAGCCAATTGGCATCCATGCAAAGCTCAGCCAATAGCAAAGACGTTTCACTCAGGTATTTTGACGCATTCCAGCCCGATATTTAGTGGTGCATCCGCCAAGTTATCGCACAGATGGCGGGGTGGCGACGCCGGCCGGCCGACGGGGCCGGTGACGCCGTCGTCGGCCCCAGTGAAATGGATGTCGGTGCGAGTTCCAGTAAGCCGTCGCCCGGTTCACCGCCTCAACGATCTCCTCCCATGTCCCGAATCGTCGGCCCTTGAGCGCCAGGGACCGCAGGATCTTCCACCACGGCTCGATCAGGTTCAAGTACGCCGCCGCGACCGGCTGGAAGACAAACTCCCATCGCGGGCATGCCACGTTGAACAACAGCACGTCGCGGGATCCGTGGGCGGCCAGGTTGTCGAGGACGGCGTAGACGCGGGTGATGCCAGCCGGGAGCCATCGCTCGACCCGCTCCAGAAAATCGATCCAGTTCTCGCCGGTGCGACGTGAGTACGAGTGAGTGAATGCCTCCCCGGTGGCCGGCCGGAAGGCCCCGAAGACATAGCCCTTGCCACGCCGTCCGTAGTCGGCGTCCTGCGTCGCCCGGGCCGCCGGGCGTTCCGGGGCGGGGGCCGGGTCGATGACTTCTTTGCCGGGGAAGCTT
>NZ_JH636453.1:55079-55377 GCF_000255705.1 Zavarzinella formosa DSM 19928 | reverse complement strand
AAGGGTTTCGATCGCCGCTTTTTTTTGGCGAACTCCGGATCGACCCGGGAGCCGAACCACGTCTCCTGGGTCCGCCATCGCAGCCCCTCGGCCTGGAGAAGTTCGTCGACGCGTGACCGCTTGATGGCCAGGCCCTTCGCCTCGGCCACATAGGCCACCAGCCGGTCCAGCGTCCAGCAGCCGAACGGCAGGCCGAGATCGGCCGGCTTTGTCAGGGCGGCAGCGATGACCTCGGCTTTCTCGTCCGGCGTGTAGGTGGCCGGCCGGCCGGACCGGGCGGCGTCGTGCAACGCCCGCA
>NZ_JH636453.1:54737-54979 GCF_000255705.1 Zavarzinella formosa DSM 19928 | reverse complement strand
AACGCACAGATGGCGGGGTGGCGACGCCGGTCGTCCGACGGGGCCGGGGACGCTGTCGTCGGCCTAGGTGAAACGGATGTCGGCGCGCGTTCCAGTAAGCCGTCGCCCGGTCGACCGCCTCGGCGATCTCTTCCCACGTTCCGAATCGGCGGCCCTTGAGCGCCAGGGACCGCAGAACCTTCCACCACGGCTCGATCAGGTTTAAGTACGCCGCCGCGACCGGCTGGAAGACAAACTCCCAC
>NZ_JH636453.1:54337-54727 GCF_000255705.1 Zavarzinella formosa DSM 19928 | reverse complement strand
TACGCCACGTTGAACAACAGCACGTCGCGGGATCCGTGGGCGGCCAGATTGTCGAGGATGGCGTGGACGCGAATGACGTCGGCCGGCAGCCATCGCTCGACCCGCTCCAGAAAATCGATCCAGCTCTCGCCCGTGCGACGTGAGTAAGAATGGGTGAAGGCCTCCCCGGTGGCCGGCCGGAGGCCCCGAAGACACGGCCCTTGCCGCGCCGCCCTCGCCAGCGTTCTGCGTCGCCGGGCCGCCAAGCAGTCCGGATTTCTCACGACAGCGGCTGAGGATGTGGTCGGACCGGGCAGGAGGGCCGATGCCGTGACTCTTGACGGCTTTGGCGGCGAGGCGACTCGCCACAAGCCTTGGGACAGGCTCGCAATGAAAGCCGGCTTGGTCGCG
>NZ_JH636453.1:52090-54321 GCF_000255705.1 Zavarzinella formosa DSM 19928 | reverse complement strand
GGCCGCCGGTTTGTCGTTGATCCGCTCCAACCCCTTCAGGGATTTCAGGAACTCCCGGAGGCCGGGACGGTCGTTGATCCCCAGGTGGGTGAGCGGCAGGGTTTTCAACACGTCCAAATCGGTCGCCTTGCAATCGATCATGAACAGTTCAAAAATATTCTTGTCGCGGAGCGGGCTTAAGTCAGTGACCGGCATCTCGTTGATGACAAGTCGCCGCAACGATTTGATGTCCTTGAGGATCGAAATGTCCGTGATGGGCAGGCCGGTGAGATTCAAATACTGGAGCGGCATGCCCTTCAGCGGCGTGAGGTCGGTGATTCCCGGGGAATGGTACAGGTCCAGCGACACCAAGGGCATCCCTTGCAGGGGGCTCAGGTCCGTCGCGGGAATGACCATCGCCTCCAGCACACGAATTTTCAGACCTTTCAGGGGGGACAGATCCCTCACCTTGGTTCCCACGAACTTGAACGCGACAAGTCCCGTCAACACCCGCACCGGCGAGATGTCGGTCAGTTCGCCGGGGGGAAGCGCCAACCCGGTCACGACCCCTTGTTCGATCTTGGGTTGCGCCTTGCCGGCGTAGCCGGGATTGAGTTCCGCCAGCCGGGCGTCGACGGCCTTCATCAGTTTGTCCGCGGACAGGCCGGCCACGGACAGTTCCCACGCCGCCGCGTTGGCCGGCTCGGACACGCCGCCGTTCCAGACGATCTTGCACTTCGGCAACGCCCGCCGCAGCCCGTCGATCCCCGCCGCCGTCACCTTGGTGCCCTTCAGGTTGATATGCTTCAGAGTCTTGGAGTCCTTCAAGAACTCCAGTCCGGCGTCGTCCATCAACGAGTTTTCGCAGAGAAGCGTCTGAAGCGGCACTCCCTTGAGCGGGGAAAAATCCGTCACGTTGGTCGACCCGCAATTCAGCAACATCAGTTTCGTGTCCTTCAGCGGAGTCAGATCCCGGACGCCGGTGTAGGCGGTCGTGAGATACTGCAAGGACATGCTTTTGACCGGGGAGATGTCCGTCAACTGGCTTGATCCGCTCAGGTCCAGATTGACAAGCGTTTTCATGTCCCGCAACGGGGAGAGGTCGGTGACGGCCGTTCTGAACAAATCCAATTGCGTCAGGTTTAGCCCCCGGACGGGCGAAATGTCAGTCAGATTTTTCACGTCCAGATGAACAACCTTGGCCTGACTCATCGCCCGGAGCGGGGAAATGTCCCCGAGTGTCCCTCCGGTCACAGACAAACTGGTGTCGCCGATGCCGGAAAACGTGATCTGGCCGCCGAACTGCGGATTGAGTTCCTTGAGGCGGTCGCTGATCGCCTTTGACCGCTTGACGGCGAGCAGGCCGGCCACGGAACGCTCCCACGCCGCCGCGTCGGCCGGTTGTTTGGCGGGCGTCTCTTTCAGCGTCTCTTTCGGCGGCGCTTCCCGACTGATCTTCACGACCTGCCGGCCGTCTTTGGTGACGGTGACCAACTCCCGCCGCACGACTTCGCCGCCCTTGGTGGTTTCGACGGCATGGCTGCCGACCTTCAGTCGGAGTTCTTTGATCCCGGCGCCGGTGATGACAAGATCGGTCCCGTCGATCCTCACGCCGACCTCGGGGTCATCCGCCTCGACGACCAGAATTCCCTCCGGGAAGGCCAGCCGAATGACCGTGCCGCGAATGTTGGAAACCCCGGCCGCCTCCGTGAGACCGACCCCGAGGACGAGCGCCAAAATCACGGCGATGATGGCAAACCGCCGACGGAGACGCGAACGTGGTTCGCGCGCCGGGGCAACCATCGTGATATTCCGGGGCGACGGGGCGGCCGGCGAAGGCGGGGGCGTCTCGGCCCCCCGCGCCAGCAAGTCCTCGACTTCCCTGGCCGTGGCAATCCGGTCCTCCGGCTTTTTGGCATGTAACCGGGAAATGATGTCGCAGAGCCACGCCGGGGCTTCGGGGATAATTTCCGGGATCGGTCGCGGCGCGTCATCGATCACCCGTTTGAGAACCGCGTGCGTGCCGCTCGCCCGGAACGGCGGCCGGCCGGCTGTCATCGTGTACAGCACGCTGCCCAGGCTAAACAGGTCCGTCCGGTGGTCGAGCGTTTCGCCCAACGCCTGCTCCGGGGACATGAACATGGGCGTCCCGGCGATCATTCCTGATTGGGTCAGGCTGGCGTCGTCGACCGCCCTGGCCAGGCCGAAGTCCGAGATCTTGACATGGGCATGAGGCCCGGCTTCGATCAGGA
>NZ_JH636453.1:49488-52069 GCF_000255705.1 Zavarzinella formosa DSM 19928 | reverse complement strand
GGGGGGGGGGGCGCCCGCCAGTCCCGCGGCAATCTGCCGCCCGATCGACGCCACTTCCCCGGGGTCCAACGGTCCAATGCGGGCGATATGCTGTTGGAGCGTTTCGCCGGGGATGAATTCCATCACGAGATACGGCAGTGGCTTCTCCTCGACCGCGTACACCCGCACGACATTGTCGTGCCGGACGCCGGCCGAGGCGCGGGCTTCGCGAAGAAATCGCTTGCGGGCGGGAGAGGCGGCGGCGAGGGACGGGGCCAGCGCCTTGACGGCGACCACGCGGCGCAGCATCTCGTCGAAGGCGCGGAAGACAATCCCAAATCCTCCCTTGCCAAGCACTTGCAGCGCCTCGTAGTGCCCGAGGCGGCCCAGCGAGCCGGGCCGGGGCGACGGTTGAAGGAAATCAAATCCCGCCTCGCCCGCCTCATCGTCTTCTTCGGTCTGAGTATGGAGGCTGCCGTCGGATTGAAGAGCGGCGGGGGGTTCGGGGCCGTTCGTTTCGACGGTGTGATCCGGCTTCGGCGGCAGGAGATTGGCGGCGGGTTCTTGGAGAAACTTTCCCATCCGCGAATCAGCTTTCAGGAGCTTTTCGACCTGTTGGCGCAAGCCGGGATTCCCCGCGCAAGCCGAATCCAGATAGGCGGCGCGCTCGGCGTCGGTCGGCTTCTCGATGGCCGCGAAAAACAGGGATTCCACAGAGGACGAGTTGTTCGTCACTTGACTGGCTCGAAAAAAGGGTCGCTATCCACCAATGCGACGGACGGGCCGGACTCCCCTCAAGAAGCGGGAGTATTTCCGGAATTTTGTTCCGTGTCTTCGTCGCCCAGTTCAGAGTACAGCCACGCGCGGGCGAAATGCCAGTGTCTTTCCGTGGTGGCCAGGGAGATGCCCAGCGACCGGGCGATTTCCGGCATGCTCAGCCCGGCGAAAAAGCGGAGTTTGACCAGTTCGGCCTTGACCGGGTCGTGATGTTCCAGACGGGTCAGCGCGTCGTTGATCGACAACAGATCCTCGGCCGGCGCCATCGCCATCGACTCGGCCGCCTCCAAATCAACTCGCTGCCAGTCGCCGCCGCGCTTGAGCCGGCTCTTGTGGCGGGCGTTCTCCACGAGCAGTCGGCGCATGGCCTCGGCCGCGGCCGCGAAAAAGTGTCCCCGGTTGTCCCACCGGGCCTCGTCGGCAGGGCCGACCAGCCGCAGGTACGCCTCGTGAACCAAGGCGGTGGGTTGAAGTGTTTGGTTCGGGGATTCGTCCGCCAGCCGGTTGGCCGCTAATTTTCGCAACTCTTCGTACACGAGCGGAAGCAGGTCGGTGGCGGCGAGGCGGTCGCCACCGGCCGCCGCATTCAGAAGTTGAGTCACAGGAGACATGGTGAATAATTGTAACGGCTGCGAACGACGGAGGCAGGTGAAAACACACAGTCTTCATCATCCGGTCATTCGTTCGGCAGCCGAAACATACCACCCGGCGTTATCTCTGAAGCCGGTGAAACGCACCTTTGGAATCCGTCGCCGTGATTAAACAATCTTCACTTCAAAATCCCCGATGCCCTGCGGCGTCGGGAGTTTCTTGTTGTAAGTGAAAGCGGGCGCCGGCGTCGTGACTTTGGCGCCGGTGATGGCCGTGTGGGCCAGAAGGCCGAACTTCCGGCCGTTGTTGGCCGACTGGACGGACTTCAACGTCACCGTGCCGATGGTATCGGCCGCCACGACGCTGTTGGCAAACGCCGGGGCGACCGATCCTGTCAGCCCGGTCACCGAGAACGTGGTGATCTTGAAACCGGGCGAGAACACGCCTCCCGCCATCGGGTCTTGGGCATTGTTCGGCGTGTAACCGAGGAGAAGATCGCTGTCGGCAAACGTCTTGGCGGTGAACGTCCCTACGTTTCCATTCACGTTGAAATGGCTGCCGGTGACGGTGCCGCCGATGCTCACGGTGGTGAGCGTCAGTTTGTTCGCCGCCACGTTCCGGCCGGTCAGGGTGAGATCGCCGGAGAAATTGCCGGAGACGATGAGCGAGGCCAAGCTGTCGGCCGTGAGACGGCTTCCGGCCACGAACGACTTGGCCCGGAACGTGCCGACGGCCCCGGCGATGTTCAGGATGTCGTCCCCGGCGACGGCGCCGCTGATGGCCGCCGTGGTGAGCGTGAGCTTGCCTTTGGCGACCCCCTTGCCGGTGAGGGCGATGTCGGTGTCCAGATCGCCGAGGACGGTCAGCGTCGTCAGGCTGGTGGCCGAGGTGAAGCCGCCGAGGATGGTCTTGGCCTTGAGCGTGCCGATGGAACCGTTGACATCGATCGTGGCATCATTGATCGCCCCGCTGACGGCGGCGGTCCCCAGCGTCAGTTTGCCGGCGGCCACCCCCTGACCGGTGAGAGTGACGTCGGCGTCCAGATCGCCGAGGACGGTCAGCGTCGTCATGCTGGCAGCCGTGATGGAACCATCAAGGATGGCCCCGGCCTTCAGCGTGCCGATGGCCCCGTTGACATTCATCACGAGGGAATCGGCCGTGCCGTTGATGGTGGCCGTGGTCAGGGCCAACTTGCCGGCCGCCACGCCCGCGCCGGTGAGGGTGATCGTGCCGT
>NZ_JH636453.1:46414-49478 GCF_000255705.1 Zavarzinella formosa DSM 19928 | reverse complement strand
CCCCGGCTGACCGGCGCCGCCACCGTCAGCTTGCCGATGAACAGCGTCCCGATGCTGGCGGCCGAGATCGACCCGTCGCCGATGAACGCCCCGGCTTTCAGCGTGCCGACGGCCCCGGCGACGTTGATCGTGGCGCCGTCGGCAATCCCGCCGATGCTCGCCGTGGTCAACACTGGCTTGCCGACGGCCACCCCCTGACCGCTCAGGTCGAGGGCGCCGTTGAAATCACCGGCGACGGTCAGCGTGACCAAACTCGGGGCCACAATGATTCCCTTCCCGACATTGGCGGCCGTGAGGGCGGCCACATGGGCGCCGGTGTTGACCGAGAAGCCGTCCTCCATGTCCGCAAACGTCAGGCTCGTCGCCTGCGAGGCCGTGCCGCCGAGCGTCACTTCGCCGAGCAAGTCGGACTTTGCGGCCGAGACCGTCTTCAACCCCGATCCCTGGATGTCGCCGACGGTCACGTAACCGTCGCCTCCCTTGGCTTTGACCACCGTGATGGTCAGCACGCTCTTGGTCGCGTCAGTCCCCTCCAAATAGATCCCCTTGATCGGCCCCTTGCCGGTGTGGCCGGGGTCGTCCTGGATCACGGCGATCTTGCCGAGGGTGGCGGGCGTCAGCCGGACGGTGTACTTGTCGCCGTCGCTGTCAATGAACGTGGCGACGTTCCCCGGCAGGAAGCTCGCCGCCGGGACGATGGTGACCCCGTTGGAATGGAATGTGGCAATCACATGGCCCTGGCTGTCCAAGGCCCGGACGCTGACAAAATAGGTCTGGCCGGCGGTCAGGCTCGGTGCGGTGTTGCTTGCGCTGGTGGCTGTGCCGACGCTCATGAATTCCTGCACATTGGTCTTGTCCGACGCGGTGCCGATGGCCCATTCGTAATGGTCGAGCCCGTTCTCCCCGGCGGCAAAGGCGGACCAGTTGGCGTTGATCGTCGTGAGGGACGATTGCAGATTGATGTCCGCCCCCGTCCCGTCGTTCACGGCGACCATCGTAAACGACGGCCCGGTTTGGACACCAGGGCCGTTCAGCAGGACATCGACGTTATTGTCATTGGCTTTGGCGTCGACAATGTCGGGCCGGCCGTCGCCGTTCACGTCCCCGACCGTCACCCAGTATGTCACTCCGTCGACCGGGACGTCAACCGGGGCACGGAATGAACCGGTTCCGGTTCCCGACAGAATGCTGACGCTGTTATTGAGACTGTCGGTGACGAGGTCGGGGATGCCGTCCCCGTTCAGGTCTCCGATCGCCACCGCGAACAACTCGACGCCGGCGGGGAAGTTGTTCGCGGCGCCAAACGAGCCACCGCCACTCCCCAACAGGACGCTGACATTGTTGCTGTCACGATTGGCGGTGACGAGGTCGGGCTTGCCATCCCCGTTCAAGTCTCCAATCGCCACCGAATATGGAGCATTGCCGACGGCAATGTTCGTGGCGACGCCAAACGAGCCGCCGCCATTCCCCAGCAAGACGCTGACATTGTTGCCATCGACGTTGGCGGTGACGAGGTCGGGCTTGCCGTCCCCGTTCACATCCCCGATCGCCACCGAACGCGGAGCATCGCCGGCGGAGAAGTTGTTCGCGGCGTCAAACGAGCCACCGCCACTCCCCAACAGGACGCTGACATTGTTGCTGTCACGATTGGCGGTGACGAGGTCGGGCTTGCCGTCCCCGTTCACGTCACTAATGACCACCGAAAACGGAGCATCGCCGACGGCGATGTTCGTGGCGGCGCCAAACGTGCCGTCCCCGTTCCCCAACAACACGCTGACGTTGTTGTCATCGGAGTTGGCGGTGACGAGGTCGGGCTTGCCGTCCCCGTTTACATCTCCGATCACCACTGATCCCGGGTTGGCGCCGACATGGAAATTGGCGGCGGGGCCAAACTTGCCGTTCCCGGTCCCCAACAGGATGCTGACGTTGTCGCCAATTTGATTGACGGTGATGAGATCAGGTTTGCCGTCCAAGTTCACATCGTCAATCACTACGGAGTACGGATAATTGCCGACGAGGGAAGGAGAGCCGGGCGCCTGATGGAAGGCCCCGCCGCCGAACCCGTTGCCGACGAGGTCTTTGATGTCGTTGCCGGTGATGTTCAGGCCGATGGTTCCGGCCTCGTAGCCGGAGGCTACGGTGACGATGTAATGGGCGGCATCGACCCCTTGTCGCACATCGGTGATCGAGGCGCCGACCACGCCCGCGGCGTTCAGGGCGAAATCACCGGCATCCACGCCTGTGACCAGTTCGGAGAACGTGACATCGAATTCCAACCCGGTCCCGGCGGCTTGGTTGACGCCGCCGACGAGGGTGATGGTCGCCGTGGGAGCCTTGGTGTCAATCACCAGCTTGCCGTCCGGGCTGACCGCCGCGCCGCTGACATCGGCCTCGCCAAGGTCCGCGCCGTTAAGGTTGAACTTGGTCACGGCCAGATCGTCGGTGTTCTCCCCCGGCGACACGGTGTAAGTGAATGTCAACGCCGTGGTCCCGGAACCGCCGGAATAAGTGGCGGTGCCTCCGTCATCAAGGCTGAGGGTGGGGAGGCCATGCGTGCCGTCCACCGTCACGGCCTTGTCGAAGTTGACGGTGAGCGTCACCGTCTGGCCCGCCCGCAGATCGCCCGCCCCGGCGGTGATGCCCAAGCCCGAGGCCACCACCGAAGTGACGACCGCCGACGGCGTCATGGTGAAGACCGGCCCGGTCTGGACTGTCGCCCCGTTCAACAGGACGGTGACAGTGTCGGCCTGGCGGTTGGCGGTGACGAGGTCGAGCTTGCCATCCCCGTTCACGTCCCCAACCGCCACCGAAAACGGCCCGGTGCCGACGGCGAAGGGAGAGGCGGGGGCGAATGTGCCGTTCCCACCTCCCAGCAGCACGCTGACGGTGTTGCCGCCGAAGTTGGCGGTGACGAGGTCGGGCTTGCCATCCCCATTCACATCCCCAACCGCCACCGAAAACGGCCCGGCGCCGACGGCAGAGGGCGAACCGGGGGCGGGGGCGAACGTGCCGTCGCCATTCCCCAGCAGGACGCTGACCGTGCCGTCGCCGATGTTGGCGGTGA
>NZ_JH636453.1:44592-46285 GCF_000255705.1 Zavarzinella formosa DSM 19928 | reverse complement strand
CGAGGTCGGGCTTGCCATCCTCGTTCACGTCCCCGATCGCCACCGAACGCGGCCCGGCGCCGGAGGGCGAACCGGGGGCGGAGGTGAAGGTGCCGTCGCCGTTCCCCAGCAGGACGCTGACGGTGTCGCTGGCGTAGTTGGCGGTGACGAGGTCGGGCTTGCCATCCCCGTTCACGTCACCTACCGCCACCGAAAACGGCTCGTTGCCGACGGCGGGGGGCAAGCCGGGGGCAGGGGCGAACGTGCCATCCCCGGCCCCCAGCAGGACGCTGACGTTGTTGGAACCGATGTTGGCGGTGACGAGGTCGGGCTTGCCATCCCCGTTCACGTCACCTACCGCCACCGAATACGGCGTGGTGCCGACGGCGGGGGACAAACCGGGGGCGGGGGCGAAGGCGCCGTTGCCGCTCCCCAGCAGGACGCTGACAGTGCCGTCGAATTCGTTGGCAGAGACGAGATCGGGCCGTCCGTCCCCGTTCACGTCCCCAACCGCCACCGAAACCGGTATGCCGCCGACACCGACGGGAGACCCGGCGGCCTCGGTGAAGTCGCCGCCGCCGAGGCCATTGCCGGCGTTGTCCTTGATGTCGGTGGTGGCGGCGATGTTCAGGCCGAGGGTGCCGAAGCCGGTGCCGGAGTCCACAGAGACGGTGTAATGGATGTTGTCCCCCAGCGGGGTCACATCGGTGATCGACTGGCCGGAAACGCCGGTGGCGGCGAGGGCGAAGTCGGTCTTGTCCACGTTCGAGACGGGTTCGGAGAAGGTCACGTTGAATTGCAACGCCGACCCGGCGATTTGACTGGAGGCCCCGACGAGGGTGATGGTCGCCGTGGGGGCGGTTGTGTCAATCTTCAGCGTGCCAACCGGGTTGGTCGCCGCGCCGCTGACATCGGCCCCGACGGCGCCGTTGAGGACGGCCCCGTTGAGGTTGAGCTTGGTCACGGTCAGATCGTCGGTGTTCTCTCCCGGCTTGATGGTGTAAACGAATGTCAACGCCGTGGTCTCGGAACCACCGGAATAGGCGGCCGTGGCCCCGTCGTTGAGGGTGAGCGTCGGCAGGCCGTTCGTGCTGTCCACCGTCACGGGGGCATTGAAGTTGACGGTGAGCGTCACGGTCTGGCCCGCCCGCAAGTCGCCCGCCCCGGCGGTGATGCCCAAGCCCGAGGCCGTCACCGAGGTGACGACGGCCGGCGTCTCCAGCGTGTAGGCCGGCCCGGTCTGGACCAGCGTCCTGTTCAACAGGACGCTGACGTTGCCGCTCCCGTAGTTGGCAGTGACGATATCGGGCTTGCCGTCCCCGTTCACGTCACCGATGGCCACCGAATACGGGTGGTCGCCGGGGGTGAAATAGGCGGCGGGGGCGAACGTGCCGTCCCCGTTCCCCAGCAGCACGCTGACATTGCTGTCGTCGCGGTTGGCGGTGACGAGGTCGGGCTTGCCATCGCCGTTCACGTCGACGACCGACACCGAATCCGGCCCGGAGCCGACAGGGACGGGCGAGCCGGGGGCGGGGGCGAACGTGCCGTCTCCATTCCCCAGCAGCACGCTGACGGTGCCGTCGTAGGCGTTGGCGGCGACGAGGTCGGGCTTGCCGTCCCCGTTCACGTCACCGATCACCACTGAATTCGGACTTTGGCCGACAGGAACGGGCGAGCCGGGGGCGGGGGCGAACGTGCCGTCCCCGGCCCCCAA
>NZ_JH636453.1:44307-44551 GCF_000255705.1 Zavarzinella formosa DSM 19928 | reverse complement strand
GCGACGAGGTCGGGCTTGCCGTCCCCGTTCACGTCACCGATCACCACCGAAGTCGGAAACGAGCCGACGGGGACGGGCGAGCCGGGGGCGGGGGCGAACTTGCCGTCCCCGTTCCCCAGCAGCACGCTGACCGTTTTGTCTTGGCGGTTGGCGGTGACGAGGTCGGGCCGACCGTCCCCGTTCACGTCCCCGATCACCACCGAAATCGGTCCGGCGCCGACGCCGGCGAAGTTTGGGGGAGCGC
>NZ_JH636453.1:44068-44297 GCF_000255705.1 Zavarzinella formosa DSM 19928 | reverse complement strand
GCCGGGGGCGGGGGCAAACGAGCCGTCGCCGTTCCCCAGCAGGACGCTGACGGTGTCGCTGATGATGTTGGCGGTGACGAGGTCGGGCTTGCCGTCCCCGTTCACGTCAACGACCACCACCGAAAACGGCCCAGAGCCGACAGAGACGGGTGAACCGGGGGCGGGGACAAACGTGCCGTCCTTGGTCCCCAGCAGCACGCTGACCGTGTTACCGCCGAAGTTGGCGGTG
>NZ_JH636453.1:37517-39496 GCF_000255705.1 Zavarzinella formosa DSM 19928 | reverse complement strand
CGTCCCCGTTCACGTCCCCGATCACCACCGAAATCGGTCCGGCGCCGACGCCGGCGAAGTTTGGGGGAGCGCCAAACGAGCCGTCGCCGTTCCCCAGCAGGACGCTGACGGTGTCGCTGATGATGTTGGCGGTGACGAGGTCGGGCTTGCCGTCCCCGTTCACGTCAACGACCACCACCGAAAACGGCTCGGCGCCGACGGTGACGGGCGAGCCGGGGGCGGGGGCAAACGAGCCGTCGCCGTTCCCCAGCAGGACGCTGACGGTGTCGCTGATGATGTTGGCGGTGACGAGGTCGGGCTTGCCGTCCCCGTTCACGTCAACGACCACCACCGAAAACGGCCCAGAGCCGACAGAGACGGGTGAACCGGGGGCGGGGACAAACGTGCCGTCCTTGGTCCCCAGCAGCACGCTGACCGTGTTACCGCCGAAGTTGGCGGTGACGAGGTCGGGCCGGCCGTCTCCGTTCACGTCCCCCACCGACACCGACGACGGGGCGAGACCAACGAGAAATTCGGGGTTCTCGAAATCTCCGCCACCGAGGGCGTTGCCGGCGTTGTCGTTGATGGAGTTGCCGGCGGCGAGGTTGAGGCCGATGCTTCCGGCGCCGGACCCGGAGGCCACGGTGACGGTGTAGTGGATATGATCCGTGGTGCTGGGTTCGCCGATCGAGGCGCCGGTGACGCCGGTGGCGGCGAGGGCAAAATCGGTCTTGTCCACGTTCAAGACGGGTTCGGAGAAGGTCACGTCGAATTTCAACGCCGCCCCGATGGCTTGTGTGGCGGCGCCGTTGAGCGTGATGGTCGCCGTGGGGGCGGTGGTGTCGATCTTCAGAGTCCCGGTCGGATTGGTCACGGCGCCGCTGAGATCGACAACGCCAAGATCGGCGCCGTTGAGGTTGAAGGCGGTCACGGCCAGATCGTCGGTGTTGTCTCCGGGCTTGATGGTGTAGACGAATGTCAACGCCGACGTGCCCGACCCGCCGGAATAGGCGGCCGTGGCCCCGTCGTCAAGCGTAAGCGTCGGCAGGCCGTGCGTGCTGTCCACCGTCACGGCTTTGTCGAAGTGGACGGTGAGGGTCACCGTCTGGCCCGCCCGCAGATCGCCCGCCCCGGCGGTGATCCCCAAGCCCGAGGCCGTCACCGAGGTGACAACGGCCGGCGCCTCCAGCGTGTATACCGGCCCGGTCTGGACCGTCGCCCCATTTAGCAGGACGCTGACGGTGCGGTCAAATTGATTGGAGGTGACAATATCAGGCAGACCGTCCCCGTTCACATCCGCGACCGCCACCGATAAGGGACGCGAACCGACGGGTAAGTCGCCGACATTGGTGAACGATCCGTCTCCGGTCCCCAGCAACACGCTGACGCTGTTGCTGCCGGAGTTGGCGGTGACGAGGTCGGGTTTGCCGTCCCCGTTCACGTCACCCAGCGACACCGAATACGGACCTCGGCCGACGGTGACGGGGGAACCTGGTGCGGCGGCGAAGGTGCCGTTCCCGTTCCCCAGCAGGACGCTGACGGTATTGGCGTTTTCGTCGGCGGTGACAAGGTCGGGCCGGCCGTCCCCGTTCACGTCACCGACCACCACCGAATTCGGCCCGGCGCCGACGGGGACGGGGGAGCCGGAGGCGGCGGCAAACGTGCCGTCGCCGTTGCCCAGCAGGACGCTGACGGTGTTGCCGTGGAAGTTGGCGGTGACGAGGTCGGGCTCGCCGTCCCCGTTCACGTCACCAACCGACACCGAATACGGCCCGGCGCCGACGGGGACGGGGGAACCTGGGGCGGCGGCGAAGGTGCCGTCCCCGTTCCCCAGCAGGACGCTGACGGTGTTGTCGTTGAAGTTGGCGATGACGAGGTCGGGCCGGCCGTCCCCGTTCACGTCACCAACCGACACCGAAGCCGACCCGGCGCTGACGGGGCAGTCGTGTGAAGATCTTTGGAAATCGTAACGTCTGATGAGAGCGGGAGTTATTATTCGC
>NZ_JH636453.1:22911-36664 GCF_000255705.1 Zavarzinella formosa DSM 19928 | reverse complement strand
CAAATCACCGAGGTCTTTGATTTGAAGCGGCTGATCGGCTCGACTCCGGAGGCGACGCTGTTGCAAATGTCGCTGTGCCTGGTGGTTTACAATCTGATCCGGATGGTTCATCAATATGCGGCCGTCGCCAACGACAGGCCGCCGGAGAAGGTCTCGGGGGAGATGTTGTTCCGCGACGTGCGGTCCGAACTGACGACCGTGGCGAGGTTGCTCACCCCCGCCCATCTGGAACTCCTGCTGGTCCCTCTCGGGCCGGAGCAACTTCAGGCGTGGTTACTGAAGTTGCTTCAGGGAACGTGGCATCGCAAATGGACCAAGTCCGCCCGCCCCCGGCCCTCCGGTCCCCCGAAGCCAAAAACCAAGAAACTCCGGCAGGAAAAACCTCACGATTCTGTCTTCCGGGTCTTGCGGAGAACTCCTTGAAAGATCTTCACACGACTGGCGCTGACGGGGACGGGGGAGCCGAGGGCGGCGGCAAACGTGCCGTCGCCGTTGCCCAGCAGGACGCTGACGGTGTTGTCGTTGAAGTTGGCGGTGACGAGGTCGGGCTTGCCGTCCCCGTTCACATCACCGACCGACACCGATTGCGGCACTTGGCCGACGGTGAGAGGAGAGCCTTGGGCGTCAGCGAAGGCCCCGCCGCCGAGGGCGTTGCCGGCGGAATCCTTGATGTCGTTGGTGTCGGCGATGTTCAGACCGAGGGTTCCGGCCCCGGAGCCGGAGGCCACGGTGACGGTGTAATGGATATGATCCGTGGTGCTGGGTTCGCCGATCGAGGCGCCGGTGACGCCGGTGGCGGCGAGGGCGAAGTCGGTCTTGTCCACGTTCAAGACGGGTTCGGAGAAGGTCACGTCGAATTTCAACGCCGCCCCGATGGCTTGTGTGGCGGCGCCGTTGAGCGTGATGGTCGCCGTGGGGGCGGTGGTGTCGATCTTCAGAGTCCCGGTCGGATTGGTCACGGCGCCGCTGAGATCGACAACGCCAAGATCGGCGCCGTTGAGGTTGAAGGCGGTCACGGCCAGATCGTCGGTGTTGTCTCCGGGCTTGATGGTGTAGACGAATGTCAACGCCGACGTGCCCGACCCGCCGGAATAGGCGGCCGTGGCCCCGTCGTTGAGGGTGAGCGTCGGCAGGCCGTGCGTTTTGTCCGCCGTCACGGCCGCGTCGAAGTGGACGGTGAGTGTCACGGTCTGGCCCGCCCGAAGATCGCCCGTTCCGGCGGTGATCCCCAAGCCCGAGGCCGTCACCGAGGTGACTGATGCCGACGGCGTCTCCAGCGTGTAGGCCGGCCCGGTCTGGACCGTTGCCCCGTTCAGCAACACGCTCACATTGTTGTTCTCGAATTTGGCGGCGACAATATCCAACCGACCGTCGTCGTTCACGTCGCCAATGGCCACGTAGTATGTCGATCCGTTGACGGGGATGTTCACGGGAGCGAGGAACGAGCCGTCGCCATTTCCCGACAGGACGCTGACACCGGCGTCGCCGTCGGTGACGATGTCTGGGCTGCCGTCCCCGTTCAGGTCCCCGACCGCCACCGATATTGGTTGCATGCCGGCGGGGAAGTTGGCGGCGGTTTGGAACGAGCCGTTGCCGTTCCCCAGCGAAACGCTGACGGTGTTCCTGGCGTAGTTGGCGGTGACGAGGTCGGGCTTGCCGTCCCCGTTCACGTCCACGACCGCCACCGAATGCGGACCGCTGCCGACAGGGAAGTTGGTGGCGGCGCCAAACGAGCCGTCGCCGTTCCCCGGCGACACGCTCACGTTGCTGTCGCCCTGATTGGCGACGACGAGGTCGGGCTTGCCGTCTCCGTTCACGTCCACGACCGCCACCGAAGACGGAAAATCGCCGACGGCGAAGGGGGAGCTTGGGGCGGGGGTGAACGAGCCGTTGCCATTCCCCAGCGACACGCTGACGCTGTTGCTGAATCTGTTGGCAGTGACGAGGTCGGGCTTGCCGTCCCCGTCCACGTCCCCGATCACCACCGATATTGGTTGCGTGCCGACAGGAACGGTGGCGGCGGGGGTGAACGAGCCGTTGCCATTCCCCAGCGACACGCTGACGTTGTTGCTGCCGAAGTTGGCGGTGACGATGTCGGGGTTGCCGTCCCCGTCCACGTCCCCGACCGCCACCGAAGCCGGGGTCGTGCCGACAGGAACGCTGGCGGCGGGGGTGAACGAGCCATCGCCGTTCCCCAGCAGCACGCTGACGGTGCTGTCACTGGTGTTGGCGATGACGAGGTCGGGCTTGCCGTCCCCGTTCACGTCTCCGATCACCACCGAACGCGGACCGCTGCCGACGGCGAGAGGCGAGCCTTGGGCCTCGGAGAAGGTGCCGCCGCCGAGAGCATTGTCAGCGTTGTCGATGATAGTGTTGCCGGCGGCGATGTTCAGGCCGAGGGTTCCGGTCCCGGAGCCGGAGGCCACGGTGACGGTGTAGTGGATATGATCCGTGGTGCTGGCGTCGCCGATCGAGGCGCCAGAAACGCCGGTGGCGGCCAGGGCGAAGTCGGTCTTGTCCACGTTCAAGACGGGTTCGGAGAAGGTCACGTTGAATTGCAACCCGGCCCCGATGGCTTGCGCGGCGGCACTGCTGAGCGTGATGGTCGCCGTGGGGGCGGTGGTGTCGATCTTCAGCGTGCCGGTCGGATTGGTCGCCGCGCCGCTGACGTTGGCTCCGCCGAGGTCCGCTCCGTTGAGGTTGAAGGCGGTCACGGCCAGATCGGGGGTGTTGTCGCCGGGCTTGATGAGGTAGGAGAAGTTCAACGCCGTGGTCCCGGTCCCGCCGGCATAGGCGGCGGTGGCCCCGTCGTTGAGGGTGAGCGTCGGCAGGCCGCTCGTGCCGTCCACGTTCACGGCCGAGTCGAAATTGACGGTGAGCGTCGCCGTCTGGCCCGCCCGCAAGTCCCCCGCCCCGGCAGTGATCCCCAAGCCCGAGGTCGTCACCGAGGTGACTGATGTCGACGGAACGATCCGGTCGTCCAATTCCCGCAGCACGGGCCGGAACAACCGGCGAGAATGGCCCCCGGCAGGTATCCGGCGTTCGGCGAGCCACTTCTTCATCATTTGGACAATCAGATAATCGTTCATTTTATTCGCTTGTTGAGAGTTTTACGCCAATGTCAAAATCAGCCGTTTTCGCCCGGACACAAACCGTTGATCGCCGCAAGATTTTTCATAACAACGAGTTAATTTTCACTCAATCTTTATTTGGCCAAGACCGGCGGCCTCCGCACCACTCAGAAAATCTCCACCTCAAAATCCCCGATTCCTTGGGGAGTCGGATTTTTCTTGTTGAAGACGAAGGCTGGGAGGGGACTGGTCACGCGGGCACTGATGATTCCCGTGTGAGCCAGGATGCCGAACTTCTGGTTGTTGTTGTTCGACTGGACCGACTTCAACGTCACGGCGCCAATGTTGTCGGCCGCCACGACGCTATCGGAGAATGCCGGGGTGGGTGACCCGGCGAGGCCGGTCACGGAGAAGGCGGCAATCTTCAAGCCGGGCAGGAACGTGCCTCCGGCCATCAGGTTTTGAGGATCGGTCGGCGTGTAGCCGAGGAAGAGATCGCTGTCGATGAATGCCTTGGCCGTGAACGTCCCCACGTTTCCATTCACATGGAGATGGGAGCCAGTGACTGTCCCCCCGATGCTGGCCGAAGAGAGCGTGAGTTTGTTTGCCGCCACCCCCGTGCCGGCGAGCGTGAGATTCCCCGCAAAGTCCCCCAGGGTGGTCAGCGTGGCCAGGCTGTTGGCCGAGATCGATCCGGCGAACGACTTGGCCCGGAACGAACCGGCGGCCCCGGTGACGTTCCACCCCGCGCCGCTGGCGATGCCGCCGATGCTGGCGGCGCCGAGGGTGAGCTTGCCTGTCGCCACTCCTGCCCCGGTCAGTGTGACTTCGCTGTCGAAATCGCCCGTCGAGGTCAACGTCCCCAAACTGGCGGCGGTGATCGTTCCGCCGCCGGTGAACGATTTCGCCTTCAATGTGCCGATGGCCCCGCTGACATTCCACGCGACATGACTGGCGACGCCGCCGATGGTCGCGGCGGTCAGGGTCGGCTTGCCGGCGGCCACCCCCGCCCCGGTCAGCGTGACTTCACTGTTGAAGTCGCCCGTTGAGGTCAGCGTCCCCAAACTGGCGGCGGTGATCGTCCCGGTTCCGGAGAACGATTTCGCCTTCAGCGAGGTGACGGCCCCGGCGACATTCACCGTCAGGTTGGTGGCGTTGCCGCCGATGGTGGCCGAAGTCAGGGCGGGCTTGCCGGGCGCGACTCCCGCGCCGCTCAACGTAAGGCTCGTGTGGTCCGAGTCTTTCAGGATGGCCAGCGTTCCCAGACTGGACGCGCTGATGTTTTCAAACGCCGTGGAACCGACTCTTAGCGACGTGATGGCGCCGGTGACGTCAAAGGCGCCGGAGGCCAGCCCGCCGATGGAGGCCGAGATGAGCGTCGGCTTGCCGGCCGCCACCCCGGCGCCGCTCAGGGTGACATTGGCCTTGAAGTCGCCGGTGATCGTCAGGGTTCCGGCGGCCGGGGCCGTGATCGTCCCGGTCCCGGCCGAGGCGGCCGTGAACGCGGTCAGCCGGGAGCCAAGGCTGATGTTGACATCGCCCGCTTTGTGGATCGCGATGCTCGTTGATTGCTCGGCCGCGCCACCGAGGTTAATGTCGCCCGTGATGTCCGATGTCGCGGCCGTCAGCGTCTTCAGCCCTGTTCCCTGAATGCCGCCAACGCCCACATAACCGTCCCCTGTTTTGGCTTTGACCACGGTGATGGTCAGCACGCTCATCGCCGGATCGGTGTCCTGCAACAAGATCCCCCCGAGCGGCCCGTTGCCGGGGCCGTCCCGAAGGACGGCGATCTTGCCGACGTTGGCGGGCGTCAGCCGCACGGTGTACTTGTCGCCGTCGCCATCGGTGAACGTGCCGGTATTTCCCGTCAGGAAGACGGGGCCCGACAGGGTGAAGACCGGCCCGGCCTGGACCGCCGCCCCGTTCAGTAGCACGTCGACGCCATCGTTGCTGGCGGCGAAGATGTCAGGCCGGCCGTCGCCGTTCACGTCCCCGATTGACGCCGAGACCGGATTCATGCCGACGGCGAAGCTGGCGACGGCGCCAAACGAGCCGGTTCCGGTTCCCGGCAACACGCCGACGTTGCCGGAGCCGTGATTGGCGGCGATGAGGTCGGGCTTGCCGTCGCCGTTGACATCGCCAATCGATACCGAAGATGGATGTGAGCCGGTGCCGAAGTTGGCGGCGGCGCCGAACGAGCCGGTTCCGGTTCCCGTCAGAACGCTGACGTTGCCCCCGCCATCATTGGCGGTGACAATGTCTGGCTTGCCGTCACCGTTGATATCGCCAATCGACACCGAGGCCGGTTGCGCGCCGACGGCATCGTTGATGCCGGCGAACGAGCCGGCTTGGGTTCTCGTCAGGACGGTGACGCTATTACTCCCGCTGTTGGCGGTGACGAGGTCGGCCCTCCCGTCGCCATTGACATCTCCAATCGCCACCGATTTCGGACCCGTGCCAACGGCGAAGTTGACGGCAGCGGCGAACGAACCAGTTCCGGTTCCCGACAGAACACTGATGTTGTTGCTGCCGTTGTTGGCGGTGATGATGTCTGGCTTGCGGTCGCCGTTGACATCGCCAATCACCACCGAGACTGGGTTCGTGCCGACGGTGAAACTAGTGGCGGCCTCGAACGTCCCGTCCCCGTTGCCCAACAGGATGCTGACGTTGTTGCCACCAGAGTTGGCGGTGATGAGGTCGGGCTTGCCGTCGCTGTTCACATCACCAATCGCCACCGAGACCGGATTCGTGCCGGTGGCGAAGTTGGTGGCGGCGCCGAATGTTCCGTCTCCGTTGCCCAATAGAACGCTGACGTTGTTGCCGCCGGAGTTAGCGGTGACAAGGTCTGGCTTGCCGTCGCCATTCACATCACCGACCGACACTGACGTTGGACTCGCGCCGGCGACAAGGGGAGAGCCGGCCGAGAACGAGCCGCCGCCGAGGGCATTGCCGCCGAAGTCTTTGATGTCGTTGGTGGCGGCGATGTTCAGGCCGATGGTTCCGGCGCCGGAACCGGAGGCCACATCGACGGTGTAATGGGCATCGTCGATCCGATTCACGTCGGTGATCGACTCGCCGGTCACGCCCGTGGTTGCCAAGGCGAAATCACCCATGTCCACGCCTGAGACTGGTTCGGAGAACGTGACGTTGAATTGCAGGGGGGTTCCGATGGCTTGGACGCCGCCGCCGACCAACTTGATGGCGGCCACGGGGGCGGTGGCATCGATCTTCAGAGTCCCGGCCGGGTTGGCCGCCGCCCCGCTGACATCGGCCAAGTAAATGATAGCCCCATTGAGGTTGAACGCGGTCACGGCCAGATCGCTGGAGTTCTGTCCCGGCGACACGGTGTAAACAAACGTCAACGCAGTGGTTCCAGACCCGCCGGCGTAGGCGGCGGTGGCCCCGTCGTTGAGGGTGAGCGACGGCAGGCCGTTCGTGCTGTTGATGGTCACTGGCTTGCTAAAGTTGACGGTGAGGGTCACCGTCTGGCCCGCCCGCAGGTTCCCCGTCCCGGCGGTGATGCCCGGCCCCGAGGCTGTCACCGAGGTGACAGTGCGCGTTGTCCCGTCCAGTGTGAAGACCGGGCCGGTCTGGGTCACCGGGCCGTTCAACAGGATGCCAATGTTGTTGCCGGTAAAGTTGGCGGCGACGAGATCGGGCCTGCTGTCGCCGTTCACATCCCCAATCGCCACCGATTTCGGACCCGTGCCGACGGCAAAATTGACGGCGGCGCCGAACGCTCCGGTTCCGGTTCCCGGCAGGACGCTGACGTTGCCCCCGCCGGAGTTGGCGGTGACGAGATCGGGCTTGCCGTCCCCGTTCACGTCCCCAATCACCACCAGCTTCGGGCTTGTGCCGACGGGGAAACTGGCGGGGGCGCCGAACGAACCGGTTCCGGTTCCCGTCAAAACGCTGACGGTGCTACCACCGATGTTGGCGGTGACGAGGTCGGGCTTCCCGTCGTCGTTGACATCGCCAATCGCCACCGAGACCGGATTCGTGCCGGCGGCGAAGTTGACGGCGGCGCCAAACGCGCCGGTTCCGGTTCCCAACAGGACACTGACGTTGTTGCTGCCATAATTGGCGGTGACAACGTCGGGCTTGCCATCGCCGTTCACGTCGCCAATCGCCACCGAATACGGACTTGTGCCAACGGCGAAGTTAGTGGCGGCGGCGAACGAACCGGTTCCGGTCCCCAACAGAACGCTGACGTTGTCACTGCCGGAGTTGGCGATGACGAGATCGGGCTTCCCGTCCCCGTTCACATCACCAATCACCACTGACAACGGACCTGTGCCGACGGTAAAGTTGGTGGCGGCGGCGAACGAGCCGGTTCCGGTCCCCAACAGGATGCTGACAGTGCTGCTGCTGGAGTTGGTGGTGACGAGGTCGGGCTTGCCGTCACCGTTCACATCACCGATTGACACCGAATTCGGTCTCGTGCCAACGGGGAAGTTGGCGGCGGCGCTGAACGTCCCGTCCCCGTTGCCCAACAGGACGCTGACGTTGTTGCCACCGGAGTTGGCGGTGACGAGGTCGGGCTTGCCGTCCCCGTTCACATCACCAATCACCACCGAATAAGGTCTCGTGCCGCCGACGACGGAAGAGGCGGCCGAGAACGAGCCGCCGCCGAGGGCATTGCCGCCGAGGTCTTTGATGTTGTTGGTCGCGGCAATGTTCAGGCTAATAGTTCCGGTTCCAGTTCCAGAGCCGGAGGCCACATAGACGGTGTAGTGAGCGGCGTCGATCTGATTCACGCCGGTGATCGACGCGCCGGTCACGCCCGTGACGGCCAGGGCAAAATCGCCCGTGTCCACGCCGGAGACTGGTTCGGAGAACGTGACGTCGAATTGCAGGGGGGTTCCGATGGCTTGGGCCCCGCCGCCGACCAGCGCGATGGCCGCCACGGGGGCGATGGCGTCGACCTTCAGGGTCCCGGCCGGATTGGCCGCCGCTCCGCTGAGGTCGGCGCCGATAGCCCCGTTGAGGACGGCGCCATTGAGGTTGAACTTGGTCACGGCCAGATCGGTCGCGTTATCTCCCGGCGACACGGTGTAAACGAATGTCAAGGCGGAGGCGCCGGAGCCGCCGGAATAGGCGGCGGTGGCCCCGTCGTTGAGAGTGAGCGTCGGCAGGCCGTTTGTGCCGTCCACCGTCACGGGCGTGTCGAAGTGGACGGTGAGCGTCACGGCCTGGCCCGCCCGCAGATTCCCCGTCCCGGCGGTGATGCCCAACCCCGAGGCCGTCACTGAGGTGACCACGGCCGCCGACAACATGGCAAAGGCCGGCCCGGTCTGGATTGCCGGGCCGTTCAACAGGACGCTGACGGCGTTGTAACGGAAGTTGGCGGCGACAAGGTCGGGTCGGCCATCCCCGTTCACGTCCCCGATCGCCACCGAAAACGGTTGGTTGTCGATGGCGATGTTGTCGGCGTTGGCGAACGAACCGGTTCCGGTTCCCAACAGGACGCTGACGGTGCTGTCACCAAAGTTGGCGGTGACGAGGTCGAGCTTGCCGTCGCCGTTCACATCCCCGATCACCACCGATTCCGGTTTTGAACCGACATTGAGGGGAGAACCGGGGGCGTTGGCGAACGAGCCGGTTCCGGTTCCCAACAGGACGCTGACGTTGTTGTCGCCGTAGTTGGAGACGACGAGGTCGGGCTTGCCGTCGCCGTTCACATCACCAATCGCCACCGAATACGGTTTCTCGCCAACGGCGAAGGGAGAACCGGGGGCGGCGGTGAACGAGCCGGTTCCGGTTCCCAACAGGACGCTGACGCTGTTGCCAAAGTAGTCGGCGGTGACGAGATCGGGCTTGCCGTCGCCGTTCACATCACCAATCGCCACCGAATTCGCACGCGGGCCGACGGCAAAGTTGGTGGCGGCGCCGAACGAACCGGTTCCGGTTCCCAACAGGACGCTGACGGTGCTGCTGCCGCCGCTGGCGGTGACGAGGTCGAGCTTGCCGTCGCCGTTCACATCCCCGATCGCCACCGAGAACGGCTTATTGTCGACGGCAAAGTTGGTGGCGGTGCCGAACGAACCGGTTCCGGTTCCCAACAGGACGCTGACAGTGCTGCTGCTTTCGTTGGCGGTGACGAGGTCGGGCTTGCCGTCCCCATTCACATCTCCGATCACCACCGAGAACGGATCATTGTCGACGGCGAAGTTGGCGGCGGCGCCGAACGAGCCGGCGCCGTCCCCCAACAAGACGCTGACGGTGTTGTCATCGAAATTGGCGGTGACGAGGTCGGGCTTGCGGTCCCCATTCACATCCCCGATCGCCACCGAACGCTGATCAGTGCCGATAGAAGCGCCGTCGCCAGAAGTGAAGGCGCCGCCACCGAGGGCGTTGCCGACGAGGTCTTTGATGTCGTTGGTGGCGACGATATTCAGACCGATGGTTCCGGAGGTTCCGGCGCCGGAAGCGGAAGCCACGGAGACGTTGTAGTGGGCGGCGTCGATCCGATTCACGCCGGTGATCGACGCGTGGGTCTCGCCCGTGACAGCCAGGGCGAAATCACTCGTGTCGACGCCCGAGACGTCTTCCGAGAACACGACGTTGAATTGCAGGGCGGCGCCGGCGAATTGGCTCGCGGCCCCGGCCAGCGTGATGGCGGCCACGGGGGGGGCGGCGTCGATCTTTAGAGTCCCGGCCGGGTTGGCCGCCGCCGCGCTGACGTTGGCCCCGGCGAGGCTGGCCCCGTTGAGGTTGAACGCCGTCACGGTCAGATCGTTGGTGTATTGCCCCGGCGCCACGGTATAAACAAACGTCAACGCGGTGGTTCCGGACCCGCCGGCATAGGAGGCGATGGCCCCGTCGTTGAGGGTGAGCGTGGGCAGGCCGTTCGTGCCGTCGACCCTCACCGCCTCGCTAAAGTTGACGGTAATGGTCACCGTCTGGCTCGCCCGCAGGGTGCCCGTTCCGGCGGCGATGCCCGGCCCCGAGGCCGTCACCGAGGCGACCACGGCCGTTGACAACATGCTGAAGACCGGCCCGGTCTGAGGCCCGCCGTTCAACAGAACGCTGACGTTGTTGCCGCCGCTGTTGGCGGTGACGAGGTCTGGCTTGCCGTCGCCGTTCACATCAGCGACCGCCACCGATTTCGGAATCGAGCCGACATTGAGGAGAGAACCGGGGGCGGTGGCAAACGAGCCGGTTCCGGTTCCCGACAGGACGCTGACGGTGTTGCTCTTGTCGTTGGCGGTGATGATGTCGGGGAGGCCGTCGCCGTTCACATCACCGATCACCACTGAATACGGTTGCGTGCCGATGAGCAAGGGAGAGGCGGGGGCGAACGTGCCGTCGCCATTCCCCGGCAGAACGCTGACAAAGTAGCCGCCGAAACCGACAGCGACGAGGTCGGGCTTGCCGTCCCCGTTCACATCACCGGCCGCCACCGAATATGGATCCGAGTGAACGTCGAAATTGGCGGTGGCGGCGAACGAACCGCTCCCGTTCCCCAACAACGCCCTGACGCTGCCGCTGTCGAAACAAGCGACGACGAGGTCGGGCTTGTTGTCGCCGTTCACGTCATCAATCACCACCGAGGTTGGTCTGGAGCCGACATCGACGTTGCCGGCGGCGGCGAACGAACCAGCCCCGTTCCCTGCCAGGATGCTAACATTGCCCGAATCATAGTTGGCGGTGATGATGTCGGGCTTGCCGTCACCGTTCACATCCCCGACCGCCACCGATCTCGGACTTTGGCCGACGGCATAGTTGGCGGCGGCGGCGAACGAGCCGGCTCCGGTCCCCAACAGAACGCTGACGTTGCCCGAATCATAGTTGGCAGTGATGATGTCGGGCCTGCCGTCCCCGTTCACATCCCCGACCGCCACCGATTTCGGAGCCGAGCCGACGGTAAAGTTGGTGGCGGCGCCGAACGAGCCGGTTCCGGTTCCCAACAGGACGCTGACGGCGCTGCTGCCTTCGTTGGCGGTGATGAGGTCGGGCTTGCCGTCCCCGTTCACATCGCTGATCGCCACCGAATACGGTTTTGAACCGACATTGAAATTGGCGGCGGGAGCGAACACGCCGTCGCCGAAGGCGTTGCCGGCGAGGTCTTTGATATTGTTGGTCGCGACGATGTTCAAACCAATGGTTCCGGTTCCGGAACCGGAGGCCACGTCAACGGTGTAGTGGGCGGCGTCGATCTGGTTCACGCGGGTGATCGACGCGCCGGTGACGCCCGTGGTCGCCAAGGCGAAGTCGGTTGCGTCCACACCCGAGACCGCCTCGAGAAAATCGACCTTGAATTGCAGGGCGGTTCCGTGGATTTGGCCCGCGGCACCAACCAGCGTGATAGCCGCCGTGGGCAGGGCGGTGTCGATTTTCAGAGTCCCGGCCGGGTTGGTCGCCGCCCCGCTGACATCGGCCCCGCCGAGACTGTCGCCGTTGAGGTTGAACGCGGTCACGGCCAGGTCATTGGTGTTCTGCCCCGGCGCCACGACATAGGTGAAGTTCAACGCGGCGGTCCCGGAGCCGCCGACATAGGCGGCGGCACCACCGTCGTTGAGGGTGAGCGTGGGCGAATTGCCCGTGTTGTTGAGCGTCACCGCCGAGTTGAAATTGACGGTGAGGGTCACGGTCTGGCCCCCCCGCAAGATTCCCGTCCCGGCGGTGATGCCCGATCCGGAGGCCGTCACCGAAGTGACCGCCGACGGGGCAATCCGGTCGTCCAACTCCCGCAGCATCAACCGGGCCGCCGACGGTTGCCGATGGGGTTTGCCGCCGGCGGATGGCCCGCGCCCGGCGACCCATTTTTTCATCCGTCGGACAATCGAATCATCGTTCATGTCAGTCTTCCCGGCCGTCCGATCAAAATGGGCCGATATTTCCGGCAAGGCCAAATGCGCCAACTTGCAAAGACGCATTGACGTTTTTCCAAACATTCGTTGATGTCTGCCGGCATGGCCGCCTCTTCGTCACCACCGGCAAAATCCGCGCGTTTCGGTTGACTCAGGGTTGAAAACGCCCGCACAAAATCCAATGCGACGTTTGGGAAGAACCCCCCTCAAAATTTGCGACTTTGTCTTTCCAATGTGGTTGGGCTGCCGAGTTGTCGAGTGAATCACACGCGGGAATGGGCATTCGATGGAGATCAAGTCCCCGGTCATTGTGGGCCGAGTTCAAACGGCAGTCTCAATGCGAGTCCTCGCGGCGTCATCGAAGTTTGGAAGTTGTGCCGGCATTTGACGGCGGACGGATACGTAAAAGTCCGCTTCCGCCGGTCAGTCCGTCGAAGGCAGACTCATCACGGCTGAGTGATTGTTCGTCGTGATTACTTCTTGTCCCAGGTCTGGCCGACCTGCGGACACAAGCGGGCCTGCATCTCCAAAAGCATGCCGACGATGTGCCGCGGGCTCGCGACACGTCGCACTAAACTCGGGCGCTCTCATCCGACGGATTCAGGATTCGGGAGCCTTCGCCTGTGTTCAAACAAGATTCACGCAGAAGTCGCCGGTTCCCTGCGGCGTCGGCTGGTTCTTGTCGTAGGCGAAACGGGGCGAGGTGACGCGCACACTGCCAATGCCTGTTTTGGCGACGATGCCGAACTGCACGCCGCCGTTATCGGTGGCGACCGATTTCAGGGACACGGCGCCCACCGTCTTGGCCGCCACAATGCTGTTGGCAAAGGCCTCGCCGGTCGAGCCCTTGACGCCGGTCACCGTGAACGTCGTGAGTTTGAAATTTCCCGAGAAAGTCCCGCCGAACATCGGGTTATCCGGGTCGGCCGGGGTGTAGGTCAGGGAGAGAGAGCTGTTGATGAACGCCCCGACGGTGATCGATCCGACATTGCCGGCCACATCCCAATCCTCGCCCTTGACAGTCCCGCCGATTCTCACCGTGGCCAGCGCCGGCTTGTCCGCCGCCACCCCTTGACCGCTTAGCGTGATGCCCGCATTAAAGTCCCTCGCGACCGTTAGCGTTCCCAGGCTGTAAGCCGAGATCGACCCGGAATCGAATTGACCGGCCGTGATCGAGCCGATGGCCCCGGACACATTCCAATCGCCGCCTTGGACGGCCCCGCCGATTCTCGCCGAGGTCAGCGTCGGCTTGCCCGCCGCCACCCCCTGGCCGCTCAACGTGACGGCGGCCCCGAAATTCTTGGTGATCGCCAGCGTGCCCAGAATGTCGGCCGTGATCGACCCGGAATCGAACCCGCCGGCCGTGATCGAACCGATGGCGCCGGTGACATTCCACGCCGATCCGATGAGGTTTCCGCCAATTCTCGCCGAGGTCAGTGTCGGCTTGCCCGCCGCCACTCCCTGGCCGCTTAGCGTGACATTCGCGGAGAAGTCCCCTTTGATCGCCAGCGTTCCCACACTGGCCGCCACAATCGACCCGCCACCGAATTGGGCGGCCGTCAGGGCGGCGATACCGCCGTCGATGCTGATGTTGGCGTTATCGTTGATGTTGTTAAGGGTGATGCTCGTTGATTGAGCGGGCGTCCCGCCGAGCATGATTCCCCCGCCGGTCAAATCGCTCTTGGCGGCCGAGAGAGTCTTCAGTCCCGAGCCTTCAATGGCGCCGATGCCCACCAGCCCGTCGCCCCCCTTGGCACGGACGACGGTGATCGTCAGGACGCTCTTGGTCGCGTCCGTGTCTTGCAGATAGATCCCCTTGATCGGCCCCTTGCCGGTTCCGTTGGGATCGTCTTGAATCACGGCGATCTT
>NZ_JH636453.1:6410-22901 GCF_000255705.1 Zavarzinella formosa DSM 19928 | reverse complement strand
GTTCCGGTGTTGCCCGTCAGGAAATTGCCCGGCCCGACATAGGTGACACCGTTGGAACTGGCGGCCAGACCGTGCTTGCCAAGACTGTCAACGGCCCGGACGGTCACATAATAGGTCTGTCCGGCGGTCAACGGGAGCGCGGCGTTGGCGGCGTTGGTGGCGAGGCCGACATCGGTGAAGTCCTGCATGTCTGTGCCGCCGGGCGATGTGCCAATGGCCCATTGGTAACTGGCGACGCCGTTGCCGTCATCCGGGAACGGCGACCAGTTGGCGGCAATCGTCGTGGATGTCTGCATGTTCACATCGGAACCCGGGCCGTCATTCACGACGAACAGACGAGCCGCCAAACCTTCCACCACGGTGTGGTTCAGCAACACAGTGACGTTGTTGCCGTTCCTGTTGGCGGTGACGAGGTCGGGCTTGCCGTCGCCGTTCACGTCCCCGACCGCCACCGATGTCGGCCCGTCGCCGGTGGCGAAACTGCCGGCCTCTCCGAACGAACCATCTCCGTTCCCCAACAGAACATCAATGCTGTTGTCCGAAATGCTGGTGGCGACGAGGTCGGGCTTGCCGTCCCCGTTCAAGTCATTAATTGCCACTGCGAACAAAGCCTTGCCAAGTTCCAGGCTGTTGCCGGCGGTGAACGAGCCGATCCCGTCGCCCAGCAGCACGGAGATACTGCCGTCGCCGGGGTTGGCAACGACGAGGTCGGGTTTGCCGTCGCCGTTCACATCCCCCACCGCCACCGAGATCGGTTTGGCGCCGACACTAAAACTGGCGGCGAGGCCGAACGAGCCGTTGCCGTGCCCCAACAGGACACTAACGTTGTTGCCGCCGTAGTTCGCGGTGACGAGGTCGAGTCTGCCATCCCCGTTCACGTCCGCAAGCGCCACGGAGGCCGGTTTGACGCCGACCGGAAAACTGGCGGCGGCGCCGAACGAGCCGGCGCCGTTCCCTAACAGCACGCTGACGGTGTTGTCGCCGACGTTGGCGGTGACGAGGTCGGGCTTGCCATCGCCGTTCACGTCCCCGAGCGCCACGGAATACGGTTCCGAGCCGACACCAAAACTGGCGGCGGCGCCGAACGAGCCAACGCCGTTCCCCAACAGGACGCAGACGGTGTTGTCGCCGGCGTTGGCGGTGACGAGGTCGGGCTTGCCGTCGCCGTTCACATCCCCCACCTTCACTGAGGCCGGCTGGACGCCAACGGGGAAGTTCGCGGCGGCGCCAAACGCGCCGTTTCCGGTTCCCGGCAGGACACTGACGGTGTCGTCGCCGTAGTTGACGGTGACGAGGTCGGGCTTGCCGTCGCCGTTCACGTCCGCGAGCGCCACGGAATTCGGATTCGAGTTGGCCTTGATCGGATGGCCGGGGGCTTCGGCGAATGTTCCGTCGCCGGCGCCCAGCAGCAAGTCGAGACCGCCGGCTTTTGTGGAGACGAGAAGGTCGGGCTTGCCGTCCTTGTTGACATCCCCGAGGGAGACGGAGACCGGGCCGTCGCCGGTGTGATAGACGGCGGCGGCAACCGAGCTGAACGCACCTGTTCCGTTCCCCAAAAACACACGGACATCGCTGTTGGCGATGTTGTCGGCGCCCACGCTGGCGACGACGAGATCGGGCTTGCCGTCGCCGTTCACGTCCCCGACGGTCGTGGAGTAAGGCTGATGCCCGCCAACCTGGACGGGAGAGCCGGGGGCGGACGTGAACGTGCCGTCCCCTTTGCTCAACAGAACGCTGACGGCGTTGCCGATGTAACGGTTGATGAGAAGATCGGGCTTGCCGTCGCCATTCACATCAGCGGCCGTCACGAATTGCAGGATGTCGGCGCTCTGAATGGAGGCGCCGGTGGGGAACGTGCCGTCGCCGGCGCCAAACGCCACGACGACCGTGCTTCCGGAGCCGTCGCGGGCGCCGGCGTCACCGGCGGCAAAGTCCGGCTTGCCGTCGTTGTTGAAATCGGCGATTGTCAGGGACTCGGGCTGTTTGCCGACAGGGACGCTGTCGGCGAGCGAGAACGAGCCGGCGCTGTCCCCCGTCAACACCAAAACGTCGCCGGCGGCCGCGTCCGCGACGAGAATATCCGGCTTGCCATCGGTGTTCATGTCGCCGATCGCCACGGCAAAGGGAATCGTGCCGGAAGCGTAGCGAACGGCGGTCCCGAACGAGCCGTCGCCGTTCCCCAACAGCACGCTGACATAGCCGTCGGCCTGTTGCTGGTTGGTGGAACTGCCGATGACGAGGTCGGGCTTGCCGTCGCCGTTCAAATCCCCGACGGCCGTGGAGACCGGAATCTCGCCAACCGAGAAGGGCGAGCCGGGGGCGTTTCGGAACGAGCCGTCGGCGCCTTCCAGCAGCACGCTGACATTGCCGCTGGTAAAGTTATCGCTGATGATGTCCGGCCGGCCGTCGCCGTTGACGTCCACGAGTTCCGAAAAATTCGGAGACCTGGCCGGCGCCTCGCCAATAGTGATGGGAGAACCGGCGGCTTCAAACAGCGCGTTCACCGGCAAATTGCCGGCCAGGTCCCTGATGGTTGAGTAGGCGTTGCCGCTGAAACCAAGCCCGATGCCTCCGAGATCCGATCCGGCCTTGACGCGGACGGTGTAATGGGCCGCGTCGGCTCCGGGGATCACGCCGAGGATCGTCCCGGTCGCCCCGTCGGTCGTGTTCAGATTGAAATCATCATCGCTCACACCGCTGACGGGTTCGGAAAATGTGACCGCATAATTCAACACCAGCCCGGCCAGATGGCTTTCGCCCCCCGTCAACATCACGGAGGCTTGGGGAGCGGTCGCGTCGATCCGGAGAATCCCGGCGGGATTGACGGCCGCCCCGCCGAGGCTGGCGTCCGGGATGGTGCCCCCGTTGAGGCTGACCGAGGAAACAGCCAGGTCGCTGGTGTCCTGCGTGGCCGCCACGGTGTATTCAAAGGCCAGCGCCTTGGTCCCCGAACCGCCGACGTAGGCCGCCTCGCCGCCGTTGTTGAGCCGGAGTGTCGGCGAGCCGTGGGTGAGATCGACCAGGGCGGGCACGCTGAAATTAAGCGTGAGCGTGATTTTCTGGCCCACCGACGCGAGCCCCTTGCCGGCGGTGATGCCCGGTCCCGACACGACCACCGAAGTGACCACGGAGGGGGACAGCATTAAATAGGCGGGGCTGGTCGCGTCGCCGATGCCCGACAGGATGGTGACGTCATTGCTGCTGACGTTGGCGGTGACGATGTCCGGCGTGCCATCGCTGTTCACATCACCGACCGCCACTGAGGCCGGATTCTTGCCGACGGCAAACGGCGAACCGGGAGCTTCGGCGAACGACCCGGCTCCGTTCCCCGACAGAACGCTGACGGTGTTGTCGGCGGCATTGGCGGTGACGAGGTCGGGCTTGCCGTCGCCGTTCATGTCCGCGATCGTCACTGAATACGGCTGGGCGCCAGTGTTGAAGGGGGCGGCGAGTCCGAACGAACCGTCGCCGTTCCCCAACAAGACGCTGACCGTGTCGTTGCTGTTGTTGGCGGTGACGAGGTCGGGCTTGCCGTCGCCATTCACGTCACCGATCACCACCGCGGCCGGCCCCGTGCCAGTATTGAAGGGGGCGGCGGGGCCGAATGAACCGTTGCCGTTCCCCAACAGGACGCTGGCGGTGTTGTCGGCGGAATTGGCGGTGACGAGGTCGGGCTTGCCGTCTCTGTTTACGTCTCCGATCACCACCGATTCCGGCCTCTCGCCGACGCTAAAAGGGGCGGCGGAGCCGAACGAGCCGTTGCCGTTCCCCAACAGGACGCTGACGGTGTTGTCGTAATAGTTGGCGGTGACAAGGTCGGGCCTGCCGTCGCCGTTCACGTCACCGATCACCACCGATTCCGGCCCCGTGCCGGTGTCGAAGGTGGCGGGGGCGGCGAACGAACCGCCTCCGTTCCCCAATAAAACGGTGACCGTGTTGCTGTAATAATTGGCGGTGACGAGGTCGGGTTTGCCGTCGCCATTCACATCCCCGGCTGCCACGAAAAACGGACCCGTGCCAACGACTGGCAAGGCCGTGTCCTTGAAGGAACCGGCGGCGGTTCCCAATAGGACACTGACGTTGTTGTCGCCATAGTTGGCGGCGACGAGATCGGGTCTGCCGTCGCCGTTGAGGTCCGTCAGCAGCATGCCTTTCGGCTTGCCCCCGACCGAGATCGGAGAACCGGGGGCTTCCGCGAAAGACCTGGCCGCCATGCCGTTGCCGGCCAGGTCCTTGATGTTGTGTCCGAGGAAGCCGAGGCTCATGTTTCCCGCGCCGGCCCCAGATTTGACGCTGACGGTGTAATGGGCGGCATCCGCCCCGCGAACCACGCTGGTGACCGTGCCGGCCGCTTTGTCCGTCGTTGTCAAATGAAAGCTTTTGACAACAACTCCGCTGACGGGTTCGGAAAATGCGACCGCATATTTCACGAGGGCGCCGGGAGCCTGCTGTCCGGCCGCGAGCAGCGAGAGGGAGACCGAGGGATTGGTCGTGTCGATCTTGAGAATCCCGGCCGGATTGGCGACGGCTTTGCCGACATCGACGGTCGTCCCCGTGTGCGAATCGGTGATGGCGGCGCCGTTGAAATGGAACGCCGCCACCGTCAGATCGGGCGTGTCCTGCCCCGGCGTCACCACGTAGGAAAAAGACAGCCCTTTTGTGCCGGAGAGGCCTGTGAACGTGGCGGTTCCACCGTTGTTCAGGGTGAGCGAGGGCAACCCGTTGGCATTGCTGAGAATGATGTTCGAATCGAAATTGACGGCAAATTTCGCGGTCAGGCCCGCCCGCAAGTCGCCCGCGCCCCCGCTGATTCCCGTCCCGGAAGCCACCACCGAGGTGACGGCCGCCGGCGTCACCCGGTCATCCAGTTCCCGCAGCGCCAGCCAGACCGGCGATGGCCGCCGATGAGAGTGGCCGCCCGCGACCCATTTTTTCATCCGTCGGACAATCGAAGCATCGTTCATGGCAGTCTTCCCGGCCGTCTGATCAAAATGGAATGTGTCGGTCAAAGAGTCCCGGCTTCGCCCACGGTGAGCAGGCGTTGAATTTCGTCCGTCTTGAAGCCCAGGGCCATCGGCCGGACCACGCCCGGCAGCGCGATCACGTCGTACAGTTCGGTGACCATGCCCTCGAGCCGGACCCAGTGGGCCACGTCGCCGGTGCGCAGGTCGATCACTTGCAAGCCCCCGCGCGGCTCGGCGCCCCGCTTCGCCAGTTCGTCGTCCAGCGGCAGGCCGCCGAAAGTGTTGTGTTCGTGACGCGGGCCGGAGAGGCCCACGATGGCGTAATCCCCGGCGAAGGCCAGCCCGCGCAGGAAGCCGGGGCAGAACGTCAGCGGTTCGAACCTCCCCTTGGCCAGGTCAATGCTGCCGAAGTAGCCGGTGCCGGCATTGAGCAGCCAGAGCTTGCCGCGATAAACGCGCGGCGAGTGGGGCATCGACAGTCCGGTGGCGATGATCTCGTTACTCGGCACGTCAATCACCACGCCGCCGTCCCGGCGCTTGTCGCGCCAGCCATCGACGACGTCGCAGACGCCGACGGCCGTGACAAAGCGGGCCTTGCCGTTGTCCAAGGCGAGGCCGTTCAAGTGACAACGATCCTCCGGGACCAGCTTGCTCAGAAACGGCGGCTTCCACAACGGCGTGAAACTGGCCCGGTCGTTCAGGGTCGCCAGACAGCCGAAACGGGTGTTGACGAAGACCACCCGGCCGCTTTCTTCGACAACGACATCGTGAATGTCCAAGTCGCCGGTGGTGTGGGCGGCGCGGGGGACATAAAGCTTGTCGGCCCCCTGGTACGATTCGCCCGGCGCCAGCGAGTTTTCAAAACGCCACAATTGGGAGAGTGTGCTGAGCCACAAGGTCTGGCCGTCGCCGCACAGGCCCATGCAGCGCTGGAAGGTGCGTTCAAAGACGGCCATCCGGCCGTCCGGCTGAAGCCCCAGAAACAGGAGCTTTCCGGCCTGATAGGTGGTGAAGGCCAGACTGAGCCGCTGACCGGCCAGCCACTCCGGGAAGTGGGCCGAGCCGTACACTTGCAACCACGGTTCGGCCGCGGATGTTTGCTCGCTGGCGAGCGGTGAAATGTGATTCATTCCCATGATCCGATCATCGTTGTTGTCCGGGCGGCACTGGCTGCGGATATTTCCGGCAAGGCCAAATGCGCCAATTCGCAAGGACTCGCCGGCTTTTTCCAAACATTCGTTGATGTCCGCCGGCATGGCCGCCTCTTCGTCACGACCGGCAAAATCCGCGCGTTTCGGTTGGCCCCGGGTTGAAAACGCCCGCACAAAATCCAATGCGACGTTTGGGAAGAACCCCCCTCAAAATTTGTGATTTTTTTGCGATCCCTCCAGCACTTCGATGGATCAATCGGTCAGATGCAGAGATGAGCGTCTGATACAAATCTGGCTTTTGATTGGGGGGCGAACCCGCGATGTGATTGACCGTGACAGAATGCCGTTCTTGGACCGGCCACCCGGCGGGGCCATGCCCTTCATGCCTGCCGGCTTCGCGGGGGATCAGGCCAGTGCCGTGGGGAATCGAAATATCCGTCGCCGGAGCATCGGCCACGGCGACGTCTGTCAGCGTTTCACCGCGTCACGTCGAACCGGTGGGAACTGTAAAGTGCCTTCGCGCCCGTCTGTCCGGAGCCAAGGCCGTCGTCAACGTGCGTCGCTTGGCAGAGCGAAAACCTCGGAAAGGAAGGGGTTGAATAGTCAGAATAGCCAGGCGATCGTGGATCATGCGTCCGGTGAAACGGCTCGTCGTATTGGTTCACACGACCAATATCAAACCGGCGGCATGCAGGCACTGGCATGCGTGCGCGGATAAATTTACCGAAGAAAGGCCAGACACCCGTGACGCTCGTCTGCCCTGCCGATAATGGATGGCAGTTGATCATTGAAGACAGCAATGAAGACAGCAATCCGAACCTTGTGGTGGTTGATCGCCTTTCACGGACGCGTCTGCCATCAAATCGCCACCGCCGGGGCACAGCCAACAAATATTAGAGATGTCACGCCTGAAACAACCTTGGCGCCAATGACACATGTATTAACTCAAAATTTTACGCTGTAATAATTTGAGTTAATACTAACGCAATGAAGGGATGAGGCATGCTCGCTTCAGCCAGCGCACCTCATCCCTTCATCCGGTTGCTTTCAAACTATCTCTTTACGATTAAGTGAATTTGAATTACAACAGCTCGTAAAAATTACATCTTTTGGAACATGCAGAAGCATTTTCACGCAAACAGTTAGGCCGTGTTGATTAAAAACGGTCGTCTAGCTGTCATGCCAAGCTATTTCAACCACAGATTGATGGCGGCAAACAGGACGATGCCCAAGAAGTTGCGGGCGGTCTTTTCGTACCGAGTGGCCACCCGCCGACATTGCTTCAACAAGCCCACTGTTCGCTCGACTTTGTTCCGTTTCTTGTAAACATCCTTGTCATAATCACGCGGGTTCTTGCGATTTTTCTTCGGCGGGATCACTGCTTCCGCCCCCTTCTCCTTAATCGCTTTCACGAAGGCGTCGCTGTCGTATCCCTTGTCGGCCAGCGCCTTCTCCGGGGCATGGTCGGCCAGCAAGTCCGGGGCGTGCGAGATGTCTGCGTCCTGCCCCGGACTGAGCGTAATCGTCACCGGGTTGCCCAAGGCATCAACCGCCAGATGGATTTTCGTGCCGAACCCGCCTCGCGACCGCCCCAACGCCTCGTCGTCGGCCCCGCCGTTCATCCCGGCGGCGTGCGGGTGAGCCCGGATCACCGTGCTGTCCATCATCAGCCATTCCATGTCCGCGTCCCGGCTCACGGCCTCGAACAGCCGTTGCCAGACACCCTTTTTGCACCACTGGTTGAAGCGGTGATAAGCGGTGTCCCACTTGCCGAACCGATCCGGCAAATCCCGCCAGGCAAGGCCCGTTTTCGACAGGTACAACACGGCGTTCAAAAAATTGCGATTGTCCTTCGCGGCCCGACCGTGGCTTCCCGGACGGCCTGGCAACAACGGTTCCAGTTTCAACCAATGAGATTCCGGCAATTCATGGCGTTCCATGCCGCTTGACTCGCAATATCGCTTGCCCAATTCGCCGGGGGCGTTTACCATTCCACGCAGGTTAAGTCAACACGGCCTAAGACAAATATCTGAAAAACAATTTTCCCTTTCGTCTTCAATTTTTTCCACGCTTTCCATGCCTACCGTGTGAATTCTGTGCAGGGTTTTCAAGGAGATTATGGGATGCGAAACGAGCCGAAAATTCGCGACCGCGTTTTCGTTATCCGCGACCCGAAAGGGAAACTGGATAAGATCCTCGCCGAGGGCTGCGACCCATACCTTGAGCAGATGGACGATGATGCTTGATAGATGTCGATTAAGGCAGACGGACACCAGCATGTGATCTAATCCCGCATTTCAAGAATGCCCGTCTCCGAACCTTCGCACGCCCGCTTCTGACCATTTTTCAAGATTTTTTGCCATTTCAGCCGATAAGCCACAATGTCATTTGTTAGAAAATCGAACAAATAATACTGATTTCGTTTGATTTTCTAACTATCCTTGCCTATCATTAGGTAAGCAAAGGAGGATTCAATGTCCACTGAAACTCTCAACAACTCTGAAATCGCCGCACCGGTCTTCCCGGTTGCAGAGGTAAAGAAGCGTCTTCTGGTTGAACTCCAGAAGATCGCTGACCAGGGCACGATCCTTCGCCCCGAGTGGGAACCGTTGCTCGACTCGAAACGAGTGGTGGGTACGGTCTTGGTTTTGGAGGGGCTCTTCCCGTTCAAAATACCACCGGACAGAGTCGTTCGGAAAGGTGGTTATGACACAGTGGACGAGGCAATCAACGACATGCTCGCCCGGATCAAAAAGATCTGGGACGAGAAAAGCAAGCCAAAGGTGCGCAAATGAGCAAAGAACGCGAAACCCAACCCGACGACAGGGATGATGATCGGAAAGCACTCGGAGATCGTCTACGGGAAGCTCGGGAATACCTCGGGTTCTCTCAGGATCAGGTCGCAACCTTCATGGGAATTTCGCGCTCGGCTCTATCTCTGATGGAGACGGGACAACGCAAAGTGGATGCCTTGGAACTGAAGAAGCTCGCCGGACTTTATAAGCGCCCGGTTGGACACTTCACCGGCGAAGTTGCTGAGGAGGTTTCCTTTAGCACGGATGTCAAACACCTGGCCCGCAAGGTTTCGGAACTCTCTTCCGATGATCGTGAAGAACTTGGCCGGTTCGCTGACTTCCTGCGAGCCAGAAAGAAAAAGGGGGGATGAGTCGTGGCACTACGCGATGACATCCTGAATGCCATTTACGAGGCGAATCGCTTCCATCGGGATTACGATACCGAAGCACGCGCCAAGGGAGGCGAAGGGCGCATCGACATCTTTAAGATGCTAGTCGGCAAGGCATCCCGGTGATGTTCCGCCCGCTGAAAAACCTGCTTGGCGCTTACATTGACGATCCAGGTCAAGGCGTCATGGTGACCACGCAGCGCCAGTTGCCAGTTCAACGATTCACTGCGGCTCACGAGCTTGGACACGCGGCGCTCGGCCATGAAGCGAGCTTCGACGAAGAAGATGTGCTTACGCGGGCGCTCTTCGACGAAGGGTCACGGTTCGACACGCGAGAAATCCAAGCCAACGCATTTGCGACAGCTTTGCTGACCCCGCAATGGTTGATTGTTCAACACATGCAGCGGCAAGGGTGGGCTCGGAAGGAACTGGCTGATCCAGTTGTTGTTTATCAGCTTTCATTACGCATGGGGTCAAGTTTTGCAGCAACCTGCTATGCGTTGCTGGATTGCAAAGGCATTGACCGGCCGACATGCGACAAACTGATGGAAGCGAACAAGAAGAAACGGGCCATCAAACAATCTCTTGCGAAACCGTACACGCCTGGCAATTGGTATGGAGATGTCTGGCTGGTCACCGAACGCGACAACGGAATGGTTCTGGAAGGCAGTCACTCCGACCTCGTTGTGGTCAAAGTTCGAGAACATGCGAGTTCGGGGTACATGTGGCAATTTGGTGAACTGGCCGAAGCAGGGTTGGCGATTCGCGAAGACGGACGCGAGAGCGAAGGAAGCCAACACATTGGGGGCGTCGTGTTCCGCACTGTGATTGCGGAGGCAGATGGCGGCGCGAGCGGCCATGTTTGCCTTCGCGAACTTCGACCGTGGCAGGCTGCCGGCACGCCGTTGAATTCAATGGAACTCCATGTCGATTTATCCGGACCAGTATCGGCCGGGCTCCTTTCCGTTCAGCGTGAGGCACTACTGGAAGTAGCATGAGTTCGATCACGATACGCCACGACCTTCGCAGCCGGTTTGGACCGACGCGAGACCAAGGAGGGCGAGAAACATGTCTGGCGTTCGCGACGAGCGACGCACACGCGGCAGCGATTGGATCACCGTGGTCGCCGCTGAGCTGCGAATACCTTTTTTATCACGCTAAGCAGCGGGACAAGACACCCGGGCACCAAGGAACAACCATCTCGGCGATCCGCTCTGCTCTCGAACACGACGGACAGCCGATTGAAACCGATTGGCCATACCTTAGTGACCTGCCTAAAGACCTGACGACTTGGAAACCGCCCGCGAAGATTGGAACGCTGTTTCACCGAAAATTGGTGCCCAACGGAGTGGCGTTCGACGAGATTTGGGATTCTATCGAGGCCGACAACCCAGTGCTGGTGGGAATGACGATCTCGGGCATGTTCTTCGGTCCGGACAAGGATGGCGTTGTTGACACGGATGAACCTTCAGATCCCGCCATGAAACACGCGGTGCTTGCGGTCGCAACGGGCAACCAAGGCAAGAAGAGACTGGTGCTGGTTCGGAACAGTTGGGGCGGTACCTGGGGTTTGTCCGGGTATGCTTGGATTAGCGAGCGGTACATGACTCCCCGAGTTATGGTCGCGATCGCCTTTATCTCAATCCGGGCAAGCATCAAGTTCCAAGGGCTCGTTAACGTATCCGGCTTTCATGTCGATCCGGGATTCCGCGGGCCGTTGAAGTTCGCGGCATACAACGCCGGCAGTCGGGACATTGACCTCGACCAAGACGAACGGGTCTTCATGATCTGGTTCGCAGACCTGAACGAAAATACTCCCGACCCATACGGGCCGCTCCCTCCGGCAACGAGCATCATCACCTCGAAAGATGTGAGCCGGCTGAAGGGTGATGTTGCCTCGCCGGGTGAACTGAAGAAACAGATGGAGGACATGAAAATAGATCTTGAAAAGAAGATCCATGCAGTGGAGCAGACCAAGCTTTTCAACCGCAGCATTATGTTCGCGATTCTCACCGCGCTGTTCATGATCTTTTTCACTTCATTTGTGAAGCCATACTTCGACGGGACGGCAAAAATCGCGGCGGCAACTGCCCCCGCGCAGCCGACCACTCCCACTATGGGAGCACCGCCTGCCGGATCTCCGGTCATCACGCTACCGGCGCATCTGGGATTCTATATTCTCGGCGGCGGTGGTCTCGCTGCCTTGGGAGCAATCGCCGCAGCGTTGATTGTGCGCCAGCGTCAAAAATAGCTGCTGGACACCGCTCGTCGCTGTCGCTCGGTTGGTCATCGTGAGGTTTGCAGATCCATCCCCGCGAGGAATGGTCATGTCGCGGTGGGAAACACCGCTCAGAGCTAGAGCAAGGGAGGTTTGAGCGGAGGGGCTGAATGGTGTCTATTGAGAAACGGCTTAGCCTGTGACCATGTTTGCATCGACTCAGATGCACGCCAATGCCGCATTTGCTGAAAACTCTGGCTGAGACACCGGGCGGCTGAAACAGCACAGACGTCTTCACGGCAAAGCCTCTCCTTTCCAACATGCTTACAACCCGACAATCCTTCGTCGGGCGGGTTTCCGTGTCTCCCAAACCATCCATTTAAGCATTCTCGGAATGCTTTATCCCAATCGTTCTTGCATGTCATCCAACAGTCTGGCGATGTGAGGAAAGCAAAGAGCCTTCACGGCCACCGGGCATTCATCGAACGGGACGAACCGCGATGGGGCGTCAGCCGCCAAGGCTCCCGGCTCTTGGGAAAGTTCATAATGCACGTCCATGTCCCATCTCACGATTCCGATTCCGCGAGGAACATCAAGGACGATTTGGACAAACTGAGACGACTCGGGACGCTCCGCATCCGGATGATACCCCTGTTGAAGGATGACCGGCCCCAGGATCGCCTGCCTAACCAGCAGTCCGGAGGCGCCAAGCGTCCGGATTAGTCGGTTCGCCTTCTCGATATGGGCCTCGGTTTGCTCGGCCGCGTGATGCAGCCAGCCGACCAGCTTCATGTATTCGTCTTCAAAATCATTCATCGGTCAACTCCTTGGGAATCGGATCAGCGGACAGGGGCGGGGTGTCAGATGGAGCGAGATGGTTGTCCGGCCGTTGTTGTCCGGCGAGCAAACTTCGGGCGACATGGTCGGCCAGCATGTCAAGAAATTGGTGCAAGGCTTCGCGGACCGGGTCCGCATGGCTTTGTCTGATCGGTCTGGCGTCCAATGGCTTCTCCTAATCGTGGTGGAAAATCACGGGTGGAAAACGAAAAAGCCCCGCATGGAGGGACCATGCGGGGCTCTGAAAAGGCTGGATATCGAACGTCGGTGTCAGGCCGGTTCGGACGAGGGCAGCGGTGTGTAGGCATAACGACGATGATGGTGCCTTTTCATCTTCGTGCAGTCCGACGGCGGTTCGGTGACCGGAACGTACGGGTCAGTCCGGCCTTGGGCCCGCATCATGCGGTCGAGAGCCGCCGCCCGCTGCACAGCCGTGATCGTCAAGTCAAGTGTGTCGCCAATCGCCTTCTGGGTTTCCCCCGCCTGGCGCCGCCGGATGATCTCTTCGCGGAACTTTGCTCGCTCCGGCGGGTCGAACAAATCAACGATGATCTCGCTCCTCAGCGATGGTTCCGGCTCGGGACGGATGACTTCCGGAGGGATCAGGGCTTTCAAGTCAAAGGTCACGGCGGCACGTAATGTCAGACCGCCCCCGTCGCACAGTCGAACAGGGAGAACTCTCAGGCACGGGATCACCAACCGCATCACGCGGCCAAATTCGGCCTGGTCCGTCCGGGCCGATTTGATCGCATCCAAGGCCGTCCGTCGAATTTCTTCCATCGTCGGAAACGTCACTGTCTCGACCGGTTGCCGAGTCAGCCGTGAGAGACGGTCAAGCAATTCCCGTTCCCGCTTTTGAAGCGCCTTGTCTTTCTCATGGAGGGCACGGCTGCCACCCCAATCCGCGACCATGTCGGCAACGTTTTGCAATTGCCGGCGAACAGTCGTCAGTTCCTGGTCAGCCTGCCTCAAGTCCGCGGCGCATGTCGAGTTTCTCGCCTCCGCCCAAGCCCGAACCTTGTCAAGGAAAACAGGCTCAAAATCAGGCAACCGGCTGATGTGATCCAGAACCGCCCGGGCAATTCGATCCGCCGCCTCATGACCGTTGAAAGTGACGGTGTTCCAGCATTTGTAATCCCGGGCGCCCGAACACATCATGTGGCTGTTCCGGCCATGGCCGCCCCAGTAATACGGGCGGTTGCAAATGCCGCACATCACGTGCCGGCCCGGCCACGCCGTCCGCTTCTTTGGAATTCCGGCCCGCGAGTCCGATCCGTTGGCCGCCTTTCGGCCACATCCTTCGTTGGCGGCGCTCAACCGGGCGTTGACTCGGTCAAACTCCTCGGATGTCCAGTGGGCCAGATGGGGGCATTCGCGGAAAACCGGACCGTCCGGGTTCTTGCGAGAGAGCCACTGACCCGTTCCATTATGTTTGACCGTCCGCATGCGTCCCCGGCACGGCAAGCCCTTGAGGATGGGGTTGGCCGTCACGCGCCGGACCATCCGGCCGTCCCATTTTTGGTTTTTCGCCCCGGGCCCCGGAGGAACGTTATGGCCATTGAGCCAGTCGGCCACCGCTGAACAATTGGGATCACCGAGCAGGCGTTCAAGCCATTCCCGGAGAACCCTGTTTGCCGAGGGATCTTTAAGCCATTCGTCGTACGTGCGGGCGCCGGGCGGGACGGCGTATCCGAAGATCGGCCGGGCCGCCGTCGCCCCCGACTTTTTGAATCGGTTCATCAGCTTGAACTTGAGTCGCCGTGATGTGTGGGCGTTGTGGCCGACATGTTCTTTGCATGCTTCGATGGCGTCTTGTTCCCAAGTGTCCCGGGCCGTGTCGATGCCATCATGGGGAGCAATGACCCGAACCCCGTGGTCGACGGCAACCCCGCACAACCGGACGGCCTCCACGCCGCGAACAATGCGTCCCAAGTCCTCGGCGATCAGAAAGTCAAGCTCCCCGCTCCGGAGCATCCGTTCGATTTTCTCCAGTTCGGGCCGGTTGAGCCGCTCTCCTTTGTTGATTGTGGCGACCACGCGATATTCAGCGGGCCCTTCGTGCATGTCATCGACAATGTCCCTGGCATGGTCCTCCTGGTCGTCAAGGCTGACCTCCTTCTGGTTTGGCCTTCCGCTGATCCGGGCGACAACTCCCACCACAAGGGTGTGGCCGTTCCTCGGCGTTACGGGTGTCTTTCGATCAATCATATGTTGGCGCTTCCGTGACCAGCAGTCACGGCCAACCCGGAAGAGATCGCGGACATTCGCTTGGCGCAAATCAATGACTGGCATTGGCTTCGGCAAATTCTTCTGCCGTAAAGTCAATCCGAATCGTCAGGACTTGAGCCAGCAAACGGTCCGAAATGGTGTGGTTAGGAAACGTGCAGCGTCTGGTTCGGCCTGCCTCAATGCTGTCTGTGCCTGCTGACATATGGCTCATGGCCTACCCGCTCATAGTACGCCAGCAACTCTGCGCGGGCCTCGGCACCGAAGGGACACACACTCTCGTCCGTGCTGTCGTTGCCGTGCCATACCTCCCCTCTCGGGACAGCCGCCTCCAGCCACTCGGCGCATCGCAGGAACAAGGGCAGGTCTCCTCGTTCGTACCCCAACCCGTAATACGACTTGGCCAAGTTGGCCTCGTACCAATGGGCAAGTGGTCCGGGCAGGCATTGCGGATACTCGAACAGTTGCAGAGGGATCCACGGGGCCATCAGATCGTCATTTGGTTCAAGGACGAGGTCGGCGACGAACCGACTACGGAGGTTGTCCATCGCTGCATCTGTCAACGGTTCTGCCAACCGCAGGTAGAGTAAACCTCGCACTGGCATCGCCTGCCCCTCGAAACCCTCCGCCGAACGACTCAGTTCACCTGCGGCGGCCAATGAGACTTTGAACTCTGATTTTACCGGATGCCGCCGCCGTCAGGTGCAACGTTTTGTTCGGCCCGTCTTCACGTCCACCAGTCGCCGTTGACGAAGTCCAGCAGGAACACCCCAAACCGCTCCCGGAGTTGGTCGGTGTACTCGGTGAACCGGTCCGAGTTGTCGAAGTCCGGCGCGTCCACGTCCGACCGGATGGACAGCCGGGACAGACAACCAGCAATCACGTCCGGTGGGGCTGGCAGTCCCGGCTCGGTGGACAGGTCACGGTTGTCCTCGACCGCGTCCGTGCTGGCATCCAGCCACGCCACGACCGACCACTGGCCGTACCAAATCCGGAACCCGGTCAAATATGGTTCAAGGCCGCCCGCGAGAAGTTCGGCTCGCACCGGCTCGTTGTGGAACACCGGCTCGCCCCGCTGATATTGTGCGAACGTCAACCCGGAGTAGTGTTGGACGGCCCGCTCCAGCGTGAAGTCACTGGACGCCGGAACCAGCCCGACTAATTCATAGCAGCCGTTTGCCATCCAGCGAGTCCTCCGCGGCCGAACGACCCAAGTTCAGCGGCCCCGCCCGGAGCGACTGAAACCAACATACCAAAAGCTGAGGGCGGGGTCCGCTGCAACGCTTGGTTCGGCGATTGGGGTGCTGACGAAGAACAAAGCTACTCGCAGGACACCTCAAGCCGACCACACCCCGACTCCACGGCCTCCTCGACCAGCGGCAGCCAATATTGCCCTGCCTCACCAGCGGGGAGTGCCGGGTCTTGGGACAGCACTGCTGTCAGTGCCGCCACGCGGGCCAGCGACCCGTCGCCCGGCCGAGACCAATCGTACAGCACACGCATGCACCGCACCAGCCGCTCGACCGAGCCGTTGACCACATACAGGGGGTCGTCGAGGTCCACGTCCACGGCGACCACGCGGCCAGTCAATTCCTCGATGCACAGCCAAGCGTCAGCTTGGCCGTAGGTGATGTCGCCGATCTGCCAGAAGCGGCTCCACCCGGCCGGGAGTGACCAGTCCGGCATGCGGGTCGCCCAGACACCGGCCAAGTTCTGTCCGGACGCCGTGAAGGCGAACCGGATTGGTTGATTGGCGGTGACCTCAAAGCGGGTTGGCACCCCGGCGTAGTGCAGGAACGAAATCGTCGACGCCGGCAGTAGTGGCTTCGGGGCAGCGAAGACGATGGGGTGTAGTAAGCCGCCCCATTGACGCGCCGCCTCGAATGGGTTTGCCATTCGTTATGCCTCCTC
>NZ_JH636453.1:1332-4550 GCF_000255705.1 Zavarzinella formosa DSM 19928 | reverse complement strand
GGACCGAGTCTTAAACCCGCCGGATGCCGTCGCTCCACCGCCGAACGACCCGGTTCAGGTGCCGGGGCCGAAGCGGCTGACATCAAGTTTATGATGACTGAGGTCCCCGGTCACCTGCAACGTCTTGTTCGGCCTCTGATGTTACGACCACGACCAGCCCGAACTCCACTGCGAGGTGGCTGACGACCGCCCTTGCGGCACCGCCTTGTGCCGCCAGGTGGACGACTCGTTTCCCCTCGGAGTGGGCGCTCACCATGCTGGCGTCCCGCCGCGACTCCCAGACCGAACTACCGACGACGAAGTTGAGGTAGTGCCAGTCGTCCGCGGGCAGTCGGCCCCATAGGGCGTCGGTCAACGCCTCGCTGCGGGCGAACGACGCCCACCCGCCCGCCGGAGAATACTCGATCCAGTCGTCCATGTGCCTCCGCCAACCGTGACTCTCTGCTGCCGAACGACTCAGCTTACCAGCCCGGCCGCAATCTGGAACCTCATCACGTCCAGAACCAATTCATGCGGCCGGCTCTGGTGCAGCGCCTAGTTCGGCCTACCTTTGCGGGCCAGTGGCTACAGCCGCAGGTGAGCAGCCACGACTGCCGCCAGCACGTCCAGCGGGACCGAGCAGGCGTCCGGGTCGCTCCAGCCGAACGTGACCCGCGCACCGCCCGGCAGTACCTCGACGCCGTACACGTTGTAGTTCATCGACCACTCGGCGACCCGCCCACTCTGAACGTCCCAGACTGCTTCCGGCAGTTCGGCCGCGTTGTCCGGCAGTCCGGCCAAGTCCGACAGCAGCGCCTTCACCCACCTCTCGCCGTCGGTTACGTCGTCAGGTGGAAGCCACACCACACCGGAGACCCTCCGAGGCCGAACGCCAAAGTTCACCTGCGGGGCGGGCTGCGTGGCCGTCAACCATGGAAAGCCGTCATGCCCGCCACGTCAGGTGCAACGGTTTGTTCGGTGTTCTGACGTCGTTCGCATCAACCCTGCTCCCGCTATGCTTGAGTCGCTACTAAGCCGGAGCAATTTCGATCGACATTTGTTGGACATCGACCTTCGTAATGCGCCAGGCGCCGGACCATCCGATGAATGCCTCGGGATCGGAAAGCACTCCTGGACGAACACGCTCGTCCGGGAGGAACACGTTCACGCCGATGTCCACCAAGAATCCACCCTCGATTCTGCGGGTGACCCGCCCCGAATGGATGTCGCCCGGTTTTGCGTTCGCCACAAACTTCCACCCTGGGTCCCGCTTGGTGACGCGAACGCGGACGCGCGCGACTGTTAGCGGCCGGTCACCGACCTCAAAGTCATCTTCAACGATGACAGGGAATTCGTCGCCCACTTTTGGGGGCGAGTCGCCGTCTTGCCAGGCGGAAAGAGGCAGCGCCGATTCGAACTTGAATCCGATATCCAGCCACATGACATTGTTGTCAATGCGGACCACACGCGCGTTGCGGACGTCTTGCACGGAGCGGGCCAAGGATTCAAACAGCTTGTCTGCCACATCATTACTTGGCGCGGCAGCATCGGCATCGTCGTTCATTCTGCCTCCGCCGCCGAACGCCCAAGTTCAGTTGCCGGCGCCGGAGTACCTGCACTCCTGTCACCGCGACAGCGGTCGCCGGTCAACTGCAACGACTTGTTCGGCCCGAAACCCTGTTCCCTTCGTCCGGCGACCATCACCGGACGAAGTGTTTTGTCGTTCACCATTCTCAACCCGCTTCACCCATCGGCACCGACGACTTTACCCCAATACCCGACCAACCGGCTGGCGCTTTCCGAATCCGCGCCCATGCTGCCGAACGCCCAAGTTCAGTTGCCGGCGCCGGAGAACCCCCGGCCATTTCACCGCGACACTGGTCGCCGGTCAACTGCAACGACTTGTTCGGCCCGAAACCTTGTTCTCTCCACCGGTGACCGTCACCGGGCGAAGTGCTTTGTCTTTCACCCTTCTCAACCCGCTTCGGCCAGCGGCACCGACGACTTTACCCGATACCCGACCAACCGACTGGCGCTTTCCGAATCCAAGCCCATGCCGCCGAACAACCAAGTTCAGCGGACCGCCTTCAACGATCTCAGCCAAGCCCCGATGGCTGAAGGGCGGGTCCGCTGCAACGCCTGGTTCGGCGTGGCCTAATCAATCCAACAGGTTCCAGCCTCAAGGGACAGAGCCCTTTCGCCATCGACTCGGACTTGACCGGGGACGCCTCGGAAGCGCAGATACCGCACGCCTTCCAGCACGTACTCGTGCGGCTCGACCGCGATCATGTCCTTCACCTCGCGCAATGGCGGTCGTCGGGCGACCATCGCCCGGAGGAGTTCATACTTCCGGAGGCCGAATTCGACCCGGTCCAGCCAATCACCGAACCACTCGCCAACGGCTTGCAGCGCATCAACTCATTGCCCGGCCCGGCGTCGACCCACATCGTCCCCGGTTGCGGCCCATTCACCTCGATGAACCATTCGATGGCGCAACCGGAGGTGGATATGGTCATCAGTCCCGGGAGTCGCCACAACGGGTCGTCATCGGCCTCCGGCCACTCGTGCGATTCGGTCAGCGGGAACCGCTCCCCGACGTGCGAGGCGTCCATCGTGCGGAAGTCGTAGAGCCCGTAATCCGGCCCGGCCCCGCCGGCGCCCATCACGGCGAGGAACGTGCGGTAGTCGGGGGGAATCGAAACCCCGTGGGCGGCCTCGCACGCGTTCAGGTGGGGCTCGGCCACAGGCGGGAGGAGTTCGTACTTGTGTCCCTTGCTGCCAAACACAAGCTCCAAGCGGGGATCTGCCTTCTGGAACGCGGCGACCCTCGCTTTTGCTCCGCGCCAGTATGCGGCATCCTTGGCCATGCTGGTCCTCTGTGGCCGAACCCCAAAACTCAGCCGCCGGGGCACGGCGGCTCAAACCCATGTGACAACGACGGAGGCCCCGGTCGGCTGCAGTGCCTTGTTCGGCTGCCCACACCTCTTGACAAACCCGGCAACGACTCCGACCGGGTGGCTGCGGCCAACCCACTCCGACCATCGACACGAAAGACTCTCACCCCGACGCCCGAACCGATGGCGACCATCTCTGGCCCTCGGCGCCAGAAACGGCGACCATCGAACTCAAACGCGGCGGAAACCCGCTCTTTCCATCGACGCCGGAAACCTCGACCATCTCACCCGAACCAACGACAACCATCTCTACCCATCGGTTCGGACGACTATCCGGGCTGTCTT
>NZ_JH636453.1:844-1099 GCF_000255705.1 Zavarzinella formosa DSM 19928 | reverse complement strand
TGTCTTTCCACGCGTGCCGAACGCCGAAGTTCAGTTGCCGGCGCCGGAAAACCCCCGGCAACTTCACCGCGACACAGGTCGCCGGTCAACTGCAACGACTTGTTCGGCTTGATACCCTGTTCCCTCGCCCGACGACCGTCGCCGGGCGATGTGTTTTGTCTTTCACTCTTCACGACCCGCTTCGCCCATCGGCACAGACAATTTTACCCGAATCCCGACCAACCGACTCGTGCTTTCCGAACCCATGCCCAAGTT
>NZ_JH636453.1:352-558 GCF_000255705.1 Zavarzinella formosa DSM 19928 | reverse complement strand
GCCGCAATGACTGAGGTCGCCGGTCAACTGCAACGACTTGTTCGGCCGGAAACCTTGTTCGCTCCACCGGCGACCGTCGCCGGGCGAAGTGGTTGGTCGTTCACCCTTCTCAACCCGCTTCGCCATCGGCACGAACGACTGACGCTTTCCGAATCCGCGTCCATGCTGCCGAACGCCCAAGTTCAGTTGCTGGCGCCGGGGAACCT
>NZ_JH636453.1:0-283 GCF_000255705.1 Zavarzinella formosa DSM 19928 | reverse complement strand
TCACCGGGCGAAGTGCTTCGTCTTTCGCCCTTCGCTACCCGCTTCGCCCAGCGGCACCGACGACTTCACCCTCTGCCCCACCGGCGACTGACGCCTTCCGAATCTTCACCCATGCTGCCGAACGACACAGCTCAGCAGCCGGGGCCGCCTCAGTGGGCTATGAAGTCCCAGAAACCAATATGGCGGCCCCGGTCTGCTGCAGCGCCTGGTTCGGCGTCTGGGCCTACACGGGTGGCTCGGCCACCGCGACCCCGGCCGCGGCGAGCTGCCGCATCAGTACGCG
>NZ_JH636452.1:116892-195178 GCF_000255705.1 Zavarzinella formosa DSM 19928 | reverse complement strand
TCCCCCCACACCGCCGCGCTGGTGACCGCACCGGCAAGCGCCAGCGACGCTGAAAACCATTTGAGTCGTTTGAGAGAGGTCATGGACCTGAAACTCCTGACGAGTCTGCCCCGGATATTCTGATCCGCGGATGATTACACTGATAAGGTGTGGAAAAATAAGTACACGCAAGTCACCTGTCTGTCAGAGGGGATGGATGACAGTTGGCCTCTTACACGATCTTCATCAATTTCAACGAAAACACAAGACATTCGTTGGCGGGAATACCAGCAGGGCGAAAACTGTTCCGGAATTCGTCGTCGCAATCGTCAACGCTTTCACGACCGGGCGTTCTGATTTGACCTGCGAATTCCTCACACCAGTGAACAGGCGAGTTTGGTCTTGGGTGTCCTAAGCCGGTTTCCCCGAGAAACGATCCCAGACAGATGACATGAGTAGTTTCTCATCTTTTGATGGCAACACCAGCCATCATGGCCACCCTTGCCAAAAATTAACAAACCAGATCGCCTAATGAACTTGCTGCCAATGATTGATGGCGCCGGACGCATCACGGCTTTACGAGGGGATGGTCTCTGTCTGGAAGGTGAATTCAAGGAGTGAATTGGTTGGAAGCGATCAAAGGTGTCATTTATGAAAACGGCCTCCATCGTTCCGTTTCCAGAAACGGAACGATGGAGGCCACCAGATATCCACATCAGCGAGCAAGCGGTTCACTTGCCAGTCTTCTGCGGGATCTTCTGTTCCAGCTCCCTTGCTTGCCGATCCGCGTCAGAAAAGCGGGGGGGCCAGCTTTTGCCGCGAATCTTCCCCAAGGTGGCGGCCGCTTTGTCCCATGATTTTTCGTGAATTTGGGCGGCGGCCAGTCTCAACAGACCGGTCGGTTCCAGTTCACGAATGGCCGCCACTCGTTCCCAGTGGGAAATCGCCTCGCCCCAGCGGTTTTGACGCTCCCGGATCTCGGCGAGCAAGGCGTGGCTTTCCGATTCGTTGGGCAGCATCTCGACGATGGAGGTGTTCGCTCGTTCGGCTTCCGCCAGTTGTTGCAAGTCCGCCAGTCGCTGGCCAAGCGACTCGTACAGCTTGATATCCCGGCGAGACAATTCGACCGCCTCCAGCAATTGCCGGAGGGCCCCCTCTTTGTCCCCGATTTTGTCGTAACAGACCAACAGGGCCTGATAGGTCTCGGCATCGTTGGGTTGAAGTTCGGCGGCCAGACGGAATTGCGGGATGGCCCGCGCATGATCCCCTTTGCGGACAAACGCCTGACCGATGGCCTTGCGAACGATGGCGCTATCCAACTTCTCCTTGTCCAACCCGGCGGCATAAGCGGCGAGATCAGGGGCTGACTCCAGCACCCGCACCAGCGCTTCAAGGGCGTCTTTCCGTTGTTGCTGGCGCGGTCCCCAACTCACGACGGCCCCGCTGGCCATGTCCACGGTCTCCTTGGTTTTTCCAAGCCCGGCGTAGGCTTCGGCCGCCTGGCCGTAATAGGAACTCAGCACTCCGTTGCCGATACCCCGGCGGGCGTGTGTTCGCTGGTGCATGGGGATGAGTTCCTCGTAATAAGCGGCCGCTTGGGCGTGGAGTTTGTTCTCCAGGCAGCTAACAGCCAATCCGGCGAGGACATGCTCGGCCCAACGATCCTTCTCGTGGAAGAACGCATCAGTCTGTTTCAGCAGGGCCAGCAACTCGGCCTGTTTGCCGGTTCGGAAATAGGCGTGCATCAGTTTGGTGCGGTAGGCAAGATTTTCCGGCCGCAATTCGACCATCGGCAACAGCAGCGGGATCGATTCGGCATAACGTTGTTGCCGGTGCAAATAATCGACCAGTTGCCACTGGCCCGACTCGCCAAGAAGCTTTCGTTCATGGGCGGCGAAAAGGATTTCGATGGCCCGTTTTTCACGCGGCAGCCCGAAGAACAGATACTCGGCAATGTATTCCACGGCGGCCCCGGAATCTTTGCGCCCGACCAGGACTTCCTCGGCCGCTTTGGCGAAGTCGGCTTCCTTGGCGGCCCAGAAGTAATTGTGATTGCGGGCGTAGATCGTCCGGCCGCGTGACTCGCGCAACCGGAGTTCACGCTGCAATTCGGCGAGAACAATCTTCAAAAGGCGGGCTTCGAGATCACCAAGCTCTTTGGCTTCTTCCCGCCACTGACCAAGCCGGTAACTGTGCTGGCTCCAAGTGTCCTGATTGCTGTAACGCACCCAGTCTGGCTGGTCATCGAAACGATCAAGCAAGAAGGCTACGGCATCACGCGGCCCGGCCAGCTTATGCAGTGTCTCAGACACATCGCGGACGATGCCGTCGTAATTAACCACCTGATCCCGGAGGATCGGCGGGAGCCGTTTGAAGGCGAACGCCTTGAGGTCCGCGACGACGCCCGCCAGTTTGACATCATGGGCGGTGCGGTACATCTGACACACTTGACCGAGCAATCGATAACGATGGTTTTGATCGACGGATACCAGGTCGGCGAAGAGTTTTCGCTCGTAGGCTTTGTAAAGCGTCGCCCCTTTCCCGAGCGAAACGTCGCCGTTGTTCACCAAGGCGTGATGATAAAGCTCGTTGAGCCGTTCCGTCAGCCAGCGAGTTTGCTCCGCATGGACGGGATGCTTGAGTTGTTCCAGCAACACTTTCTCGCCCCGGTCGTAATGCCGGGCATTTTCCGTGAGGGAAACCATCGTGGAGAGGGGCGGGTTTGCCGAGACAGGGAGAATCCCGCCGTTGGCGTCCTCAAACTCCATGAGAGCGGAGGCGAGCAGGTCCATCGCCTCGGCCGCGCGGGCATAAATGGCCAGCGTCTCGGCCCGGCGCCAGGCGATGTGCAGACGGTCGGAGGAACCGGTGGCCGCATCCCGGTGTAGCGTTTCTAATTGACGAAGTTGCTCGGTTGAAATCGCGGCCTGCGGAACCCGGCCGAGACCGGCGAGGAAATCGGCCATGAGCCGGGATTCTCCGGAGGACCAGCCCCGCTTGAAGGCCCGTTGCAAGGCGGCCAGCGCCTTGTCCGCGTGCGGACCGGCTTGGTTTTGAACCTCTGAGGCCCGCCTTTCGACAAGCAATTCCAGCAGGTCGAGGGCACGCTGGTCGATGGCGGTTTTGGCGGCGGGGCGCACCTTGGCGATCCGGGCCGTCAGTTCGTCGGCAGTCGCTTCGTCGCGGACTTCGACAAGGACGTTTCGCATCCCCTCCAAGAACGGATAGACGCGGGCCGCCGTGTGTCCTGTCATGCCGTCCGGCAGCATCGACAGCAGCCGGAAATCGCGCGAGGCTTGGTAAAACTGCTGCAAGATCCAAAGGTGCTGTTGCGGCGAATTGGATTTCTCAAACAGTGCCTTGAAGACCCGCAACACCTCCGGGTCGAGTTGCGAAGGGAGGTGTCCGTCGGATGCCTGCCACGCCCGAAGGGCATATTGAAGCCGGCGGCTCAGTTGGTACTCGTCGGTTGTCATGCGGGCGGCCGTCATCGCTTTTTCGTGCTGTTCGCGACGGTTTTCAACCAGATACCATTCCGCCAGCCGGAGATGATCGGCCGGGCTTAGTTCATCGGCGGCTTCGACAGCCTCGAACAACTTGATCGCCTCCGCGACCTTGCCCTGCTCGGCGAGCAGATAGCCCAGCGCCAGCCGCCAGCGATTCTCGGCATCCGGAGCGGCCGCCCACGGACGCAGTTCAGCTTCCAGTTCTTTGGAACGGTCGAGGGCGATCAACAGCCGGAATTTTTCGCTCTTCCAACGGGGATCATCCGGAGCGGTCTTGATCTGGCCGTCGAGATATTTCATCAGCCGGTCAATCAGGGCGGGGTCGGCTCCCTTGCGGGCGGCGAGGCTGGTCAGTGTCACGAGGAAACGGCCGCGAAGTTGTTCATCTAAAGCAGATATGGCGACCGAACTGGCGTTCTCCGGATCGGCCTTGGGGACCGGAAGCAGAAGGAACTCCCAACTCTCCGCGACCACCTCGGGCAGACGGCGATCCAGCAGGGTGTCGATCCAGACACGTTCGGCAACCAGCCAGCCCGAAAACGGCTTGGCCTGTTTCGGGGCTTCCTTGCCAAGCCTGTCGGCGTACCCTTCGCGGGCCAGCCGGTGGTTGTCGTCTTGCTTCTTGCGGAGATCGGTTCGCGGAAGCTTTTCGGGGTGTTCGACTTTTTTCATCAACGCCTGATAGCGGGTTTGCAACATGGCATCGGTGAGGCGATGCAACGCGGCCACCCGAATGTGCAAAGCGTTGGCGGTTTCTTCCGGAGCGGTGAATTTGTCGAGGAGGGAGAACGCCTCGTCTTCGATTTCCGCTGTCCACGACTGCGAGAGCAAGGCGTTGAAAAGTTGACTGGCAAACTGGGGGCGATCCCGTTCCGGCCCTTCTTTCCATTGCACGCGAAGGAAAGCCAGCGCTTCGGTCGAACCGAGCCGTTCCAGAACACGGAGAAGCGTCCGGCCGATTTGGTTGCGGGAGCGGGGCTTTGTCTCGGTGTTCCAACGGCTGCGAAGTCCATCGGCGATCTTCTTCCAACCGGCGTCTTCCAGCCCGGCGTCGGTCCAGACGATCCCCACCAAGTTTTCAAGTTGCGCTGGCGAGAGTTTGTCTAGTTCGGCAAGCAGAATGCTGACAATGGCTTTGCGAACCTCGCGGGCTTCGTCCGTCGATTGGAATCGCCAGTGTTGCAGGATTGTTGACGACGTGTAAATATGATCGTCGCGGCGGGCAAAGAACAACGCGGCTTTCGCCAGCGGTTGAAACCAGCGTTCTTCGATGCGGTTGGTGTAAAGGTTGTACCCTTGGCCGAGGGCGAAAGCGATGGCCACCGTCAGGCGAATGGCCACCGGGCGGGGGAGTTCGCCGTTGACTTGGGCCTCGGTAAGCCACTGGGTCGCCAGCGTTTCGGCTTTCGTGGCCTGATTGCTGCGAACGAGCGCCGCCAAATACATGCCAAGGGGTTGTTCGGCCTCGGGGTTTCGCTTGATCGTCTCCGCGAGATAGTCGGCTAGTTCCCGGTAACGTCCTTGGTTTTGCAGGAACTGGGCATGATAGGAGCGGAGGTTGTCCACTTCGATGATGTCCCATTTCGCATCAGACGCCAGCGTCTGGGCGAGCCAGGCATAGGCCGCCTCGTAATTCCCGGCGTTGGCCAGATTCTGGGCGTATTGAACCTGCAAGTTGTGATCGCGGGGAAACTCGACGGCCAGCGCCTTGGAAAGCGCCAGCGCCTTTTCCTGCTGCCCGGATTGCAACAGCAGCGTCACGCGGCTTCGCCATGTTTTCATGGCTTGCAAGCGGGCCGGTTGCCGGGCGGCGACAGGTTCCAAGGTGTCCGACAGGACCATCATCTCGTTCGTTTGCAACACGCCCCATCCCTGGCTAATGAGATTCGTCATTAGGTAATTGTCGTTGGCGCGAGTCCGGGCATCGGTCGCGGAAGCGAGAGTGGTTGCCTCTTCAAGCAGGCGTTTCCGGAACTCCTCGTGACGGCGGCTCGTCAACAAGAAGGCGTTGACCAGCCAGCGCATTCCCGGCTTGCCAGCTGCGAGTTTTTCGCATTGCTGCAGGTGTTCCTTCGCCTTCGCCCATTGTTGCGTGGCGGCGAAGTGCATGGTGAGAACGGCTTGGTCGTCAAAAGTCGCCTTGCCGCCGGTCGCGGCCGCTTTGGCATCGGCCACTCGGGGAAGCGGTTGGCGGAGGAACAACACATCGGCCTTGTCGGCCAGTTCTTGCGTCATCTGTTTGGTGAAATCTCCGGCCGCCACTTCCGTGATGGTTTGCGTGGTCAGAGAGATTCGTTGCTCCTTTTCGTCGAGTATTTCGACTTTCTTGGCCCACCACACACCGGCCAGATTGGTGAAGTCCTCGAATTTTGTCGTGCTTGTCACCTTGCCCTTCGTGCGTTGTTCGATGTTCAGGAGGGCATGCCGCTGCATGTCGATGAGGAAACGTGATTCATAGTCGGGATAGTCCGGATTCGTGAGGATCAGCAGAGTGATGTTCTTGTCAATCGACTCGATAACGGGCGTGTATGTCCAGAAAGAGACATGCAACGGCGACAAGGAATAATCGGCCAGATCAAGCGGAGCATGTTTCAAATCAAGTTTGTTGGAAGCGCGCACGCGGCCGAGTTGATAAGCGGTCGTGTAAGCACCATATTCTTTGGCATCACACCAATTAACCATCACCTGGCCGCCATCGGGCATGGCACGGGTCAGCCAGGCGTTTGGCGAGACCAACTCCAACCGGCGGGAGCGTGAGGTCAACTCCCGATGTCGCGGATCAAAGCTGTCCGTTTCGCGGGTGAGAACCAGCCCTCCCTTCAACAAGGCAAGTTGATCCCGGCGAAGCAAACTGCGGGAAAGGGCCACCGCCGGGGCGGGCCAGGAAGACTTTGGCTCCTTGGGTTCGCTCGTTGGCGGCGCCAGCGACGGGAACAGTGACCCGAGCCAAGACAGAGGCGAACCTCGATATGACCGGCCGTGCGTCGGCCTCCCGTATGTCGAGGAAGCCAGTCCGTATGAATCAAAGTCACGAACATAAAGAGCGTTGAGTCCTGAATATCCGAAGTCAGGTTTCGAGTCTTTGAATGATCCTTCTTCCATATCTGGTTCGGCCTTCGCGAGTTCACCCCACTTCTCGTCGCTCTCCAAGTGATCGGCCAATTCCGTGCCACGCTCGTCAATGCGATCCCTGATTTCTTTGTCTTCGCCCGCCAACCCGGCCATTGATGTCAACGGAGGCGTATCCGTGGCCTCGTTTTCCAAGCCGACAGGCTCACCCCGAATACCGCTGGCAGGCAAGCCGCCGCCGGAGCCACTTATGATTGTGGATGTGGGGTCCGATATCCCAAACCCCTCGGCTTCACTGAAACTGTCAACATCCCCTGAAAATCCGAGGCTCAATCCCGGCCTTCCCGTCGGATGTGGTGAATTCTGGAACATCCGTGAATCTCGGCCGAGGCGCTGGAGTTCGGCCAGCACCCGGCGACGCAGGGCCGTGCGATAATCGCCGGCCAGCTTCATTTGCTTCTGCTTCAACTCGAAGGCGGCATTGTCGCGGCCATCGGCGAAGAATTTTTCCCCGTCGCGCATCTGGAACCGGCGCTTCACCGCGAAGCGTTCGCGGTCGGCATCGCTTTCCAACACCAGCAGCGAGGTATATGGCGTGATGATCTGATATTCTTCGGAGAGGGCGATGATGTCTTGCTTGATGGTTTCAGACGAGCCTTGCTCCAGCAGCTTGTCGAGATGCATTCTTGCCCACAATCGAGGGATGAACGAGTTGCCCTGTTCCGCATCCTTCAACGTCACCTTGGAGGTGAATCGCACTGGCTTGCTGCCGAGCAACCCAGTGACGATGATTTCGCCATCTTGGTTTTTGTCTTCCGGCAAATATCGGCCCAACAAGATTTGCTGCGAACCGGCGGCGACGTTGGGCAATTCTTCCGGGTAAACACGAGCCGTTCGCAATCCCTTGAATTCAACTTTCAAGTTCCGCAAACTTGGCGTGGCGATTTCGCCGAGCAGTTCCAACGCCACCGCCTGCGGCCCTTGTTCCCCGGTTACCCGGCGCACGGAACCACCGCCGAGGGAGGCGATGGCTTTGAGGACGGCCGATTCGTAACTGCCGCCGACGGCCACGGCGTGGAACGTCCCGTTTTTGCCTTCGTAAAGCCGGTGCAGTCGTTTAGCGAAGGCCACCGGATCAGCGTCGCCGGTGGTGATGATGCCGTCGCCCACATAGACGACCTGCGTGCCCGGCTCGCTCATGGCGATGGCCGAGGCAAATGCCTTGTCGAGATCGGTCCAGCCAAGCGATGTTCGTTTGGCCAGCGATTGCTGAATGGCGGCCACGCTCGCCGGGGACGCGGGAACCGGCTTCTCGAAAATCCAGTCGCAGTTGACATCACACGCCGCGACATTGACGGTGTCTTTCGGAGTCAACGCTCCCAGCAGCGATGCAAGAACCGCGTTTTGGGTAGTTCGCTGGCTCCGGTCCATCGACGCGGAGGTGTCAGCGATCACCAACAGCCGAAGCGGCTCGCCGTTGGGAATCAGTGGCCGCTCCCAGTCCCCGGCACCGCCGGGGGGTGTGAGTTGCACCATGAAATAGCCATCATCCCCCCGGCGGTGCGGGATGACGACGATGTCCGATTGCCGGCCATCGACCTCAATCACTGCCTCGAAATCCCGCGTCGGCGTGTATTCTTGGGCGGTGAATTCAACATGCCCGGAATGCCCCGTCTTGTCGATGCGGGCCGCGTGGGTCGGCGAAACCACGGACTTGATGGCTATCGCTGAGTTGACCTTCACATCAATCTTCAAATCACGCAGCGGGTGCTGCTTGAGCAGTTCGCTTTGCAAACCGTAGCCATAACGATAACGGTTACCCTGCATCGGCAGGACTTGCGTGTAGGTGATTTTGATCCGCTTTTCGGACTGGGGCGGGATGGGGAACACGCGAGCCTTGAAGATGTTCCCGCCCGACCATTCGAGCAGGCCGGGATCGCGTTTTTCCCGGAGGATCGTCTCGTAAATTTGGCGGGCGCGTTGCTTCTCGACGACATCAGCCTCGACAAGCTGATCCCCGATCCACATGCCGAAACCGGAGATCGAGGCATCGGCCGGCAGCGGGAAATGGAAGACCCCTTCCAAGATGCCGTCGGTGCGGTTGACGAACGATTCCTCAATGACGGTGCGGGCGATCTGATCGCGGATGTCCACCGCCACATGGTGATACCCGACCGTCAGCGGCACATTGCGGCCGTCGATGGTGGCAATCAGCGAGCCGATGGATTCATTCGCTGTGGTTCCCTTGAAACCCGCCAACCAGAGCGGTTCCTTTTCAATGCGAACGAGTTTGTCCTTCTCGACCCGGTAGAGTTGTTTCCCCTTGATGGTCAGCTTTTGCTTGTCCGGCCCGTGTAACTCAACCGGGGCGTCGTTGGCGGCGGAGACTTCGACTTCCCCGGCCAGCAGGCGAATTTCGTTCGCATTGACCAGTTCGACCGTAGAATGCGGCCCGACGATGACATCGGCCGATTTGATGAGTTTAAGGGCGACGGCGTTGGCGCCCCGCGAGTCCGTCCGCAACCAGTCGCCCGGCTTGAGGACGAGACGCGGTTGAACCGGTGACCATCGTTCATGCAACACCGGACGGATGCTGACCACCCCTTGGGAGTCGGTCACCTTGCCGATGCGGCCATCATCGGTCAGCGTTTTGGACACCGCGAATTTTTCCTCGGGCGTCTCCTCCGTGACGATCCTGTTCCGATTGGCAATCCAATTGGCGAGGACAATCCCAAAGACCAGCACGGCCACAGCCGAGGCGGCGATCCAGCGAAAGGGAGAGAGAAACATGAGACGATTCCTTGGAGAGGCGGGTGACGCCGGGGGGGCGCTACCCTGAAAAGCGTCCATCGTTTGTTCACGCAGCCGGTCGAGAAACGCCCGGTCGGGGAGCGGCAAATCCCGGTCGATGGCGGCCAGCAGGGCCGCGATCTGCTCATCGTCCGGTCGGGGTTCGGGGGTGTTCATTTGCAAGCCTCCGCATCGGCCGCCGGATCGCCATGCCGCCGGCCAAAGGTCCGGCGAAAGGCTTCCCGGGCGCGGGCGAGCCGGGAGCGAACGGCCGTCTCCGTGCTTCGCTCTCGCTGGGCGATCCGGGCGACAGATTCACCGTCGAGGTAAACGGCGGTCAGGAGTAATTCGTAATCATCGGAAAGTTCGCCCAACGCGGCGCGAACAAGGGTGGCCAGTTCGGCGGCCTCCAGCAAGGCCGGCGGGGCGGCATCGGTCCCGTCGATCCACCGGCCAATCTGGCCGTCGCCAGCCGTCAGCCAGTCGCCGGCGTGCCGGAGTTGGTCCCGCCGTTGTTGTTTGCGAAAATGCAACGCCACTTGGATACGGGCAATGCCCCACAGCCAGCCCCAAAGCGATCCTCGGGAGTCGTCGAACGTCCTCGCCGATTTTGCGGCGGCCAGCATGGTCTCTTGCACCACATCGGCGATCTCGACCGAGTGCGGCCCCAGCAGGCGCGCGACCCCGCGCCAGAGGCGTTCGGCAAACGCATCGTAGAGCGTCCTCCAGGCATCTGCCCGGCCTTCTCTCAGGCCGCGGACGATTTCCCGAGCCTGTGATTCATCCATGTGGCATCCGAAATGGCGGGAATCCCGCGAACGTGTTGAAACGCCCGTGGATTCGACTTCCCCATCTTATTTGCACCGAGTGAGGCGGATTCGTCGGTCGAATTTGGGATTTTGGCGAAGAATTTCAGCGAATGATTTTCAACGCCGTCAATGTGGCTTGCGACAGCCGAGAGTCGCCGGTGAAAAGAGGTGTCTGGTCAGAGCGTTCGAGTCTGCCCGCCATCGACATCGACGATGGCTCCCTGGCAATAATCGGCGACCGGCGAGGCCAGAAACGCCACCACTCTCGCGACTTCTTCCGGCGTGGCGAACCGGGCGATTCGGTAGGATTGCGCCATCCGGCGGGCAGCCTCAGCCTCGTCAATTGATTGTTCGTTTGCCAAGCTTCGCACGCGGGTTTGCAGGCGTTCGGTCAGCGTCGAGCCGGGATTGACGGCATTGACACGAACGCCGTCAGCCACCCCCCGGTCGGCGAGGGCTTTGGTGAAATTCAACAGGGCGGCGTTGACCGACCCGCCAATCGTGAAATCGCCGCTCCCCGTTCGGCCGCCGATTCCGGCAACGTTCACAATCGAACCCCGGCTGGCTTTGAGATGCGGCCACGCGGCCCGGCAAAGCCGCATCGCCCCAAAGAATTTGAGGCCGAAACCATCGTCCCAATCGTTGTCGGAAAGCCTGAGGAAATCCCCCCGCTTGGTCGCCCCGGCGTTGTTGATGAGCAGATCGATCGTTCCGAAACGAGACAGGGCGGCGGCCACCACCGTTTCGGCGGCTTTTGCATCTTGCAGATCAATGTCTTGGACAAGACTTTCAGTCGAACACGAAGCCGCGACCTGTTCGAGGTGCGGGCGCGACCGCGCGGCCAGCACCAGTTTCACTCCCTCGGCCGCCAGTGTCTGCGCGATGGCGGCCCCGATGCCCCGGCTGGCGCCGGTGATGATCGCCACTTTTCCCTGCAACTGTAAATCCACGACGAACCTCTCAACAAACTGTTTGAATTGCAAACATCAAAGGGCGAGGGCAATTTTAGAGAGATGACTTCAAGTGATCGGTGATTGAGGATGGCCAGGGAGATGTTTTCGGTGGCCGATGTAAACAGGCACCATCGGCACGTGCAAGGAAACGTTCGTCAAACCGATGGTGATAATGTCTCACCGCACTGTCTGACGATTTTCAATCTGACAGCTTGGCGATTCCCTTTTTTCGCTGAGCCGTGTGGGACACATCCATCACCCGGCCGTCTTCATCCAGCGCCAGATGGTAGCGCTGCTCGCCTTGAATCCGGTGCAGCGAGAGATGATACGCCGCGCTGCTGGCCGCGAGATAGCTGAGTTTCTCCGGTTTCTGCGGGGCGCGCTGCCGGCCCCACGAACCGTCGCCGAGATAGAGGACGCCGTTGTCGTCGCCCAATCCGTCCACCAGAGGCTTGGTGCGTTTGAAGGTGTGGTCGTGGTGTTCAAGAACCACGGGCACGCGGTACTTCTCAAACAGCGGAACCCAGTGTTTGCGGTTGGCTTCGCCGGTGCCGGTCCCTTCCTTGCCCTTCTCGGCGGTTGCCTTCCGGAAGGAAGGATAGGCGGGGACATGGCCGACCACGAACACATTCGGGTGCGATTCCCGATGCTTGAGCACGTCCTCCAGCCAATGAGTTTGCTCACCCTCAATCGGCGAGTTGTGCCCGGTGTCCAGAAGAACGAGGCTCAGGTATTCGCCAAAGTCCAGCGTCGCATAGGAGGTGTCGTCAAACAACCCGTCGAACAGGGCATAAAAGAACGGGGCTTTTTCTCGCGGCTTGTTGTAGCCGCCGTCCACCTCGTGATTGCCGAGGCAGGCCAGCATCGGGATGAGCCGACCATCTTTGGCGATCATCGTCCGGCTGTAGTTTTTAAGGAACGTGAGATGTGTGTCGGCCGATCTCCCGTTCTCATAGGCGAGATCCCCGCCGATGACGGCGAACGACGGATCTTGCCGGGCGGCCTGAATATTGTTGGCCACCGTGTGGGGGTTCACGCCGCAATCGCCGCCCGAGATGAAACTGATCTCGTTCGTCGATTTGGCGGGCATGGTTCGGAACCGCCAGACCGGGGACGATTTGCCGATGCGGAACAGGTAATCCTTGCCCGGATGCAAGCCGGTCAATTCGGCCCGGTAGACTTTGAAATCAGTCTGCCCGTAGGGCTTTAGGATCGGGGCTTTTTTGTTCCACGCCCACCACCAATCGCTCGTCGCGGCCGGGGCGTAGTAGATGTTCGTATCCGGCGTTTCACCCCGCGTCCCGATCCATTGAATGGTCATGGTCGTCGTCGGGTCGCTTTGCCAGGTGAGAAACAATGTGCTTGGGTTAAAGGTGATTTCGGCCGGATTGAATTTCGAGGCCGGAATCGCGGGTTCGTCCACCCCGAAAGCGGAACCGGCAAACAAACCGGCCACAGATGCGCCCAGAAAAGCCCGGCGGGAAGAATGAAGCATGTTTATTCAGAAAGCAGGTGGGAATTAATCAGCAAGAATTTGGACGATTCTAAACGACCATCATTCACTGTCAAACAAAATCACGAGTTTCGTTGATCGATTGATCCGACGCCGGACATGTTGTGTTGACATGACTCCCATGTCCAGCGCAGGCCCGCATCGAGCCAATGAATCGCCCAGCCAATATTGGCCCACCAAACTCCTCCCAGGGCCATCAAGGCCACGAAGAACATCCACTCGCCATCGATCCTTGCCACAATCCGGAAAACCGGCCAATCGATCAACCAAAAAATACCCCACAACATTCCCGCTTCGCCGTCATCGCTGGTCCAGACAAATGCACCGACAACTGTTGCAAGAATGGTATGCAAGGATACCAAGACGAATGGCAAAGGATACCGTTTGACGATGTTCATCCGCGAATCTCGGTGGTGATCCGGCACATGCATTGTAACGGATCACCAGAAACGAATGGCATCAGGGAAATGTGGCAACCGTTCCGTTGGCCAAGAATGCCACCGTTCCGAGTTGGGTCAACGCATCCTGCGACATGGCGACGGTATGGCCGTCGCAATACAGGAAGTTCAGCACGTTGGTGTGCCGTTGGTCCGGGTAATGAGTTCTGGGACTGGTTGTATCCGGGAATGGCCACGGGCCGCGCGGGTTGGCGGCCGTCGCCGCGTGGGACGAGTCCGCGCAGCCGGGCGTTTTGCCGTGGTCCCACACCACCAGAATGTTCGACGAGCCGTTTCCGTTGGTGAGGGTTCCGAGGCTTTTGCCGTTCGGGCCGCCGTTGACGTAATTCATCCCGTAACTGCACTGGTAAGCCTGCCCGGTTGCCGGGTCAAAGCCGTTCGGGCATTTGAACATCTTGATGTTTCCCTCGACATACGGCCACAGCAACCCGGCCGGGTAACCGCCGTTGGAATACGTGTTGTCCGGGTTCGGTGAACCTTGGGCGAGCGTTGTGGTCGAGGGGGACGGCCGATTGTCGTAAGGCGCCCACCAGATTTCATTGGTGCCAGTCCAGATGGTTGCGGAAGTCAGGGAGTAGCAATCTGCGTCGTAGAGGCCGCTGCTGGTGTCGCACTGGCGATACTTTGGAAACGTACCCAGCGTCGATTCGTAGTTGTGGATTCCCAAGGCGATCTGATGCAGGTTGTTGCTGCACGACATCCGGTTGGCGGCGGCCCGGATCTTCTGGACTGCCGGGAGCAACAGACCGATCAGGATGGCAATAATGGCGATCACCACCAGCAATTCAATGAGCGTGAAACCTCGACGCGAACGCATGAACAACTCTCCGCATACCGTTATGTTCAATCGGGAATAACGGGTGTGTTTTAGAGAAGGATCAAGACTCGGACAAGTATTTCATTTCTTGGAAGCCGGTTTCTCCAGATCGGAGGCGGCTTTGGCGAGGTGGTCGAGAATTTGCTGATAAAGGGCGATGGATTGTTGGCCGAGCGGGGTGAGAACCGCCCCGCCGCCACCCGAACCGCCGGTGGTGACTTCGACCAATGGCCCCCCGGCGGCCTCGTTCATGTCCTTCACCAAGCCCCAAGCCCGCCGATAGGACATATTCATTTGCTTGGCGGCGGCTGAGATGCTGCGAAGGCGGTCGATGTGGCCAAGCAACTCCACCCGACCGGGGCCGAGGATTTTCCGGCCATCCTTCTCGACCCACGCGCGAACCTTGAGCTTCCAATCCGGTTTGTCGCCCAGCATGACGGCCCCCGCGTGAATCAAAACGTTATGAAAGCCGCCCGCCCGGTGTCGGACAAGCGGCTGGCGCGGGTTTTCGGCGATTGCGAAGCAAATCAGCGGCGTTGGAGGTTGAATTGCCCGCGATCTCGCTTGGCCGTGTAATCGGCCTTGAAGTCCGTCGGCGTGGCGACGGCCGAGTATTGGAAGGTGCCGAACAGCGGCAGGCGGGACGAACCGGAGAGGTACAGGTGGTCGGGGTCCGAGCCGACCACGTTCAGATTGACGCTGTAGCGGAACGGGATCACCGCGAAGAATCGGCCGCGAAACTTGGCCGCGTAAGTGTTATCGTCGATCTTGGTGAAGGTACCGTTCAACGGCCCCTTGTGGCCGCTCGACTGGCTGAGCCAGGTTCCCGACCAATTGCCGGACATGTCCACCGAAGGCGACACCGGGGCGGGAACGACAGTCGGCAACGGCATCGGGGCGGGGGCGGCCACCTCGTCAGCCCGCACGGCGACCGGAAGAGCGGCGAGACAGAAAATCAGCAGCAAACGCATCGCGTTCTCCAAACAGTTGAGGGGGATATTCACGGCTTCTTGCCGGCGGCTTCCGCTTCCTTCCGGGTGATCGTTCCATCGTGGTCGATGTCGAGGCGGTCGAAGGCGGCGGGGGGGCCGATGAACTCGCGGCGGGAGACGACGCCATCTTGGTTCGTGTCCATCGCGATGAACCAAGCCGGGCCGCCGAATTTGGCCGGGGGCTTCTCGGCCGTCACGGGCTTGGGGGAGGCGATCCGCACCGGGCCAAATGTCGATTCGCCGCACCCGGCTTTTGCAGTCATTCGCACGGTGCGCGGAATCGTCAGGCGGGTGGCTCCTTCGTGAATGATTTTGCCTGCGTTCGCCAGCTCTTGGAAACCCAACCGACCATCACCGTTTTGATCGAGCAACACAAACAAATTGCGGCCATGATCAACCGCCTCAATGGTGATCTGACAGGTGGCCCCGGCTTCGATGAGGTCCAAGAATTGATCCAGTTCAACGGTGGTCAACTGTCCGTTGCCATCGCGGTCAGCGGCCGGAAAAATCATCCGGACAACTTGATGAGCCGGGTCGTCCTCGATGGCTTTCCACTCGACCAACGGTTTTGATCCTCGGGCGGTTTCATAGGCCGAACGGCAGTAGCCTTTCGCCTCCCGTAGTTGGGCCACCGGGTCTTGTGTCGCCGGGCCGAGCCGACCCGTGCCGGTCGGCCAACGAAAGAAGACTGTTGATTCCGTTGATTGATCGATCACGAATTCGGGTTTGTCCGAGACGGCGGTGATTTTGACAGGGCCAACGGCCGGGCGTTTTACTTGGAAACGACCCAATACAACGGCACTGGCATCAAGGGGATTCGCCCGGACATTTTCCGGGTCCGTCGGCAAATCGGCAGGGATGCCAACGGCCAGAATCTCGGCGATGGTGATTGATTCGTTTTCATCCGCGTCGAGTTGTTTCAATAGAACCGGGGCTTTTGCCAGTTCGTCCTTGGAGAGTTTGCCATCACCGTCACGGTCCAGTCGCCGGAACAGGATCTCGCTTGTGGTCCGTTGTTCCGGCGTCGGCGGGACGATGTGCGAGACCACCGGGGCGAACCCGGCGGCGCGGTAAAACGCCCGCCATTCGGCCCGCGAGATTTTGCTATTCTTGTCGGCATCCATTTTGGCGAAGTCGGCCGCGATGCTCTTCTTGCCGGGCAGCGGCAGCGAAAACACATTTTCGGCTTCCTTCGCATCCAGCGAATCATCGGCATTGCGGTCAAAGTGGCTGAAAAGCCGGTCCAAGAATGCGGACCAACGGGCTTCGACGGTTTCGCCGTCTGAAGTCGCCTCGATGCGCACACGGGCGGGCAACAGCAAATCGACGCCATCGGCCCCGGTCGCGGCGGCAACCAAACCGAAACTGGCGAACACCACGAGGACTGCCCTCATGTCAGCGCCTCGCGGATCGGTTTGCCCGACGGATCGACCACGCGAATCGGCCGGCTGACGTTCGACATGTTTTGCTTCTGCTGGTCGATGCCCAAGGCGCCGCAGATGGTCGCCAGCAGATCGGGGACAGAGACGGGGCGTTCTTCCACGTCAATGCCATCCTTCCCGGTCTTGCCGATGACCTGCCCGCCTTTGATGCCGCCGCCCCCCAGAACCATGCTCCACGCATTCGGGTAGTGGTCACGCCCCTGCCGGGGATTGATGCCGGGTGTGCGGCCGAATTCACCCATCCAGACAACGAGCGTGGAATCGAGCAAACCGCGATCTTTCAGATCGGTCATCAAGGCTGCCCATGCCGAGTCGAGCGTCTGGCAAAGAGATTGCACCTGTTTGAAATTATTGTCGTGCGTGTCCCACCCGCCGAGGCCGACTTCCACGAACGGCACCCCGCGTTCCACCAGTCGCCGGGCGAGCAAACATCCCTGCCCGAAGGTGGAAGAGCCGTATTGTTCGCGGAGGGCTTGTTTCTCCCCGCCGAGGTCGAATGCTTTCGCCGCCGAATCGCTCATGAGGCGAGAAGCCCGCTCGTAGGCGCTTTGATGGCTCTTGGTTCCCGTGCCGGGGCGGCTGGACAAAAACTCCGTCTGCATGTCCCGCAGGAGTTCCAATCGCTCGGTTGCCTGATCCTTGGAGACGCTACCGGGCCGGGCGAGGTTTTCGACGCGAAGCCCGCCGTCGGCCACTTCGTTCAGCCCCACTTCGGTCGTGCGCCCGCCGACAATCAGGGGGGCATGTCGCGGCCCGAGGAAACCCGCCGACAGGCTGTCCGGCGCCAGACCGCGCGGCGTGATGCTGACATACGCGGGCAGGTCGGAATCGGGATTCGCGCGTTCATTGGAGACCAGCGAGCCAAACGTGGGAAACTCGATGGCCCCTTGCGGCATGTTGCCCGTTCGCAGGTGGAAGGTCGCCCGGCCGTGATCGCCTTCCTTCGTTTTCATCGAACGGATGACGGCCAGTTCCTTCATGTGCCCTGCGATCTTCGGCAAATGTTCACCGATGCGGATGCCGGGCACGGCCGTTTCGACGGCCTTGAACGGCCCGCCGTTGGCATGGTCCGGCTTGGGGTCGAAGGTGTCCGTCTGGGCGGGGCCGCCGCTCATCCACAGGACGATGCACGACCGCTTGCGGCGCGGGTCCAACGTCGTTTCGGCGGCGAACGACCGCAACCAACCCGAGAGGCCGACCGATCCGGCCGTCCCCAAAAAGGCGCGGCGAGAAAACTGGCTGTTCATGGGATTCCCCCGGTGGCAATGGTCAGTGGTTCAGCCGAAATTCCGCACTGTTGAGCAACATCCAAAACACATCCGACAATCGCCGGGGTTCCTCGGCGGACTCCGACCGGGCGACGTAGTCTTCCAATTTCTTCAACTCGGAATCCGAAGGTTTGCGGCCAAGGGCGATCACATAAAGGGCCTCAAGCCGCTCGTTTAACGTCAGGCCCGGCAGTTCGCAGACCACTTTGAGCGTGCTGCTTTTCTCGACATTGGTGGCGGCCGTCACGAACGGGCCGTTCATCATCGTCAGGGCTTGGAGGATGGAGGTTTCCGGGGCCGATGGCTTCCCTTGCGGGGCAAACTCCCGCAGAAAACGCTCGCGAGGCGTCCCGGCATTGCGGCCAAAGGCCCCCCGGTCAGCGACCCGATCCCGGTATCCGGTCGCCAGCGCAAGGCTGTCGAAGAATTGTTCGCCGGTCAGCCCCTTCAAGCCCATGCGGGCAAACAAGCGGGGGTCGTCCTGGCTTGGGTGGGTTCGGGCACTGGTCCGGTTGTACGCCTTGCTGAGCGTGATGCCCCGAATGACATGCCGCACATCGAACTTGCTCTCGACGAACGCTTTCGCCAGATCGTCCAGCAATTCGGGGTGGCTCGGGGGATTCTCGTCGTTGAAGTCATCCACCGGTTCGACGATGCCAATTCCGAAGAAGTTCCCCCACAATCGGTTGACGGTCGCACGGGCGAAATAAGGATTTTCCGGCGAGGTCACCCAATCGGCCAAGGCGGCTCGCGGGCTGGCCTTCGGCTTCCACGCCGGTTCTTTGCCATCAAGCAACAAGGCCCGCACTTTCTTCTTGCCATCGGTCGGCATCAGGTCATGCCGTTCCGTGTCCTCGCTTAACGGGGCGAAGAGGCCGTCCCCCTCGCGTTCGATGCCCGCGAAAAACGCCGCCTGATTCCAAAACTGTTCTCGGCTCCAGCGGGCGAACGGGTGATTGTGGCATTGAGCGCATTCGATCTGGATGCCGAGAAACATCCGCGTTGTCGTGGAGGCCAGATTTTCCGGCCGAGCGTCTTTTACGGCGAAGAACGCCAGCGGGTTCGGCCGTTCCGGATCGCGGAAGACAGACTCAGGAGATTGCCGCACCCCGGCGATGGGGATGGTCAGAAGTTCTCGCACCATCGCATCGTAGGCGACGCCTGCCCGGAGTCGTTGCCGGAGCCATGCCTCAAAACCCGGCTGGAAGTATCGGGCCTCGGCGCTGGCCAAGACCTCGGGGATTAACTGAGTGCGCCAGACATCGGCAAAGTGGGTGGCATATCGAGGAGAATCCAGCAATTCGTCAATCAACCGACGGCGTTTATCCGGTGAAGAATCGGCCAAAAACTCATGCACATCGCAGGGGGCGGGAATGCGGCCGGCGATGTCCAGAAAAGCCCGGCGAAGAAATTCGGCATCGTCCGCCTTGCCTGAAGGCTCGGCCTTTTCTTCCTTGAACCGGGCACTGAGATGCTGATCGATCCGGTCGGCCAGAATTTGCGGGTCCGGCGACCCGGCGGTTGCCGAACCAACGGCGGCAATCAGCACCAGCACGGAAAGTAAGTGAACGGTTCGCATCCCGTGATTCTCCCTCATCGGTGGAATCGTGTCCAGTGTCACTCCGGAAGGAATGAGAACTGATCGGCCGAGCCGACCCGCAAAAGCCCGGCCAGTTCGCCGCTCACTCGCACGGCCACTCCGCGTCGCAGGGTCGTGCCATCCTCGGCGACGACTTGCTCAAACGGCCCTTTGTATAAGACGAGTGCCGACGCCGTTTCCTTCACCGCCTTGCGACCGGCGAGCCGCATTTCTCGCAATTCCACCCCGTTCACCCGGAAGCAATGAATGTCCCCGAGTTTGTCAAATGCCAGCGAACCAAACCCGGCGGCCAGCAGCATTTCAAGGGCTTCCGTCTCCACCGGAACCCGCCGCACCAGCGAGGCCATGCCGGGAAGTTTCGGGGCGCCGGGGAAAGGCTTGTCCCCGACGAGTCCGTGAACGGCAATCCGGCCCCCCGGTTTCAATGTCCGGCGAATCTCCCCCAACAGGCGGGTCAGCGCTCCCTCGGGAAGAATCGCGTTGAATGTTCCTTCCAAGATTACTTCATCAAGGCTGTCGTCGCCGTGCGGAATGACGGCCGGGATGGGATCGGTGATCCGGTGTTGCCAGATGGCTTCCACGGCGGCAGCTTTCACCGGGGCATCGTCAAAGCCGGAATGGTCGATGTCTTCTTCCAGTGTGTAGATTTCCCAAAGCGTCTTGTCCGGGTCAGTCACCCAGAACTTCGTCTGGCGGGAATAGCAACACTCGACGCCTTCTTGTCGTTGAGTGGAGATCCCCTGCTCTTCCAACCGTCGTTGCAGTTCCACCAAAGACTCGCTGCTGTCCAATCGCAGGCCGACATGGTTCAACGCCCCGCCGGGAACTTGCGGATTCGGATACAGGGCGACCACCAGAGGCGGGTCGGCGATTTCAAAGCGGACATAGTCGGGCAGGTTCTTCACCGGCGGGGCGCCGAGCAGCGTTTCATAAAATCGCACCGATCGGCCAAGGTCGCTCGAATGCAACCCGAGATGAAACCGGACGCCCGTGGCGGTTACCGCCGGGGCTTCTTCGATTTGGACGCTCATGAGCCGCACGCCTCTCCGGTTCCGGGTTCAAGAAACAGAAAACTCTCGGCCGACGGCCCGAGCCGCAATTGCTGCCAGAGCGACATGGGAACGGTCGTTCGTTGTCCGCGGGCAAAGGCATGGCCGCCATCAGCCGTGATCGAGGCGAACGGCCCTTTGTATACCAACGGCCGGGTTTCATCGGCGGGCGCCGAAGCTGGTTTCCAGCCGATCACTTTTACTTCCCGCATTTCCACGCCGTCGTGGGTGAACCACGGTTTTTCGGTGTGCTTCACCAGTTGCAGATTGATAAACCCGGCCGAGCGAAATGCCTCAAAGACTTCGTCCGGAAGCGGCACGCGCGAAACCATCGCCGCCAGTCCCGAGAGTTTTGGCTGCGATCCCGGAAACGGCTTGTTGGCCATCAAACCATGAGTAACCACCCGGCCACCGGGTTTCAAAACGCGGGCTGCCTCCCGCACAACGGCCAGCCGGCTGGCCTGGTCAAAATTCGCGTTGAAGGTTCCGGTCAGGCGAACTTCGTCCACCGTGCCATCTGGATGAGGAATCTTTTCCGGGTCCGGGTTGGTCAGGTAATGTTCCCAGATCACCGGGCCGATGGACGGCGGTTCCGGCAGCAGATCGAGCCGAGCCGCTTTTCCTTCAACGCTCTTGCGGACGATGATCGGATCGACTTCTTCCTCGACGTGGTAAATCTCCCAGAAATTGCCGTCCGGGTCTTTGGCCCATGCCTTGTTTTGTCTGGCATAGCCACAGACGGTTCCGTCTTGGGCTTGCGTGCAAATCCCGGCGGCCTCCAACCGCTCGGCATAGGCATGGACGGCCGCCGTGTGCGGCATCCGCAGGCCGACATGGCTCAACGAACACCCCGAACCGGGCGGGTGTGGCACCAACGAAAAGATCACCGGCGGGTCGGGCAGCTCGAACTTGGCGTAATCATCATGCCGTTTGGCCGGGGGCAGGCCGAAAAATTGCTGGTAGAACTCCACCGACCGCGTGAGGTCGGTCACGTTCAGCGACAGGTGAAATGTCGTCATTTGGAAATTTCCTCCAAACCCCGTTTCGGCAACGGAGCCACCCAGGCAACCAAACCGAGCAACACGGCCAGCGGGGCGCAGGCATAAAACATCGCGGCCGACGAACCGGTCTGATCCCGCACCACGGCGGCAATCACCGGCCCGATGGCCGAGGCGATGACCGAAACAACTTGCGCCGTCCCTTGAATCGCCCCCAGATGGAGTCGGCCAAAAGCGGCGGCGTTGATCGAGAAGAACACCACCGTGACGATCCCCCCGGCAACGCCCAACCCGAGGCCATAGAGAACCGCATGCATGTTGTTCGCCACATGCGGGAAAGCCACCAGCGACCCCGCAAGGGCGGTCATGCCGACGAACAATAACAAGCCAAGACTGACCCGGCGGGCCAGCCAGCCGCAGACGAGGTTGGCGGGAAGCCCCCCGGCAACCATCATCGACATGACGGTCAGATAAGTTTCATCGTCCAGTCCCCGCTCAGCCATCATTGGCTTGCTTAACAGCGTAATCGCCGACCAGATCAGGTTGTAAAGCGAAGCTGACAATGTGAATGTCCAGAACGCCACGGAGCACAGGGCGGCCGACAGCGGCAAATCAAGCGATGGCTCAGCGATTATGGCTTCTTCGGGTGCATCCGGCGGCAATCCGACCGATTCCGGCGTGCGGCGCACCAACAGCCAGCCAAGCGGTGCCAGCCCGAGCAGCAAAACCAAGCCGACGCCGTTCCACACCGGCCGCCAGCCGAATTTTTCGACCGCCCCGCCGACGCCAAGGGTCGAGGCGATGAACCCGATGGACAACAACACGGTGAACACTGCCATCGCCAAGCCGATTCGGCGGGTAAACCATTTGCCGACCATTGCCATGCTGACGACCGACAACGCCCCTTGCCCGAAACCACGAACCAGCGTAAGCGACACAACCAACATGACGAGGGAAATCGACCCGGCCATCAACAACACCGACAACCCCAACGCGGCCGACACCCCGACGAGCGCGACCCGCACGCCAAAACGGTCGATCAACCGGCCAATGGGAATGCAGAACGCCCCGCCAACGATGACGGCCCACATGTTGATGGTGGTGAAGCCCACCTCCGTGATGTTGAAAGCCGAATCATCAAGGATTGGTTTGGTGATGAGGCCGAGGCCGTGAGTGCGTCCCGGAAGGGTCGCCGTCATTGCGAAGGACGCCATCACCAGCACGACCCACCCGTAATAGAACGGGAGACTGATGATGGTTCTTGGCGATTGTTGCGGGGCAAGACCGGGTGCGATGCTCACGTTAATCCAGGTTGATCGGTTCAAGAACCGTTGGTTTCTTATCGACCGTTACGCTTGTTTTGGAGGTGGCCGCGTCCGCATAGCGGCCATTGAGCTTGTCCGGCCCGTCGGCTTCCGTGGAACTTTTGGGAACAGGCCGCCAAGTGACCGTCACCTTATAACTGCCGGCCGGTGCGCCATCCCCGGTGGTGTAAGTTGTCAGGGTGAATTTGCCATCCGCGTCGGTTTTCGCGTAAGGCCGGGGGATTTTGTCGTTCACTTGGTCCGGGTGGAAAACGACATGGGCAAAGCCCGCCCCTTTCCCCTTCACATTGATCTGACCGGATACTGGATACAACGTCGGCTTGCCGTCGCCGCATCCGGTGAGGGCGATCATGAGAATGCCCAACAAGCCGCCCAACACCAAAGAACGCATCTTCAAACTCCCGTTCTCACCCGCCCAAGCCCGTCGTAAACATCTTGAAACAAGCCCGCTTGTTCAATTATCAAGCCCGCGAGCTTCGCCGCCGCTGCGACTGACCGCCGCAATGAAACTGACAGGCGTGACGCTGGAGCGGACAAATCGAACGGAGCCGTCGCACATCAGCGTGTTAATCCCGCCGGTGTGGAAGCTGTACAGTCCCAAGTCGTTGTTGCAGTTCATGAGGCACGATCCGCCGGCGCTGGCGTAGGACCCGTCTTGGGCGCTTCCCTTGATCGTGTAACCGCCGGCAGAGGCGTCGGCCCAACCGCCGCCGTAGCGGTCCGTCCACGGGCTGGCGGCCGATCCGAGATCGTTGCCGGTCTTGGTTGGCGTGCCCAAGTCTGTTGTCCCGAGTTTGCCGTTCTGCCACACTTGCGGCCGGCCAGCGGCCTCGGCCAGCAGGATTGTGTTCGACGTGCCATCCGTGATGTTCGAGAATGGGGAGACGACGTTTAGTTGCAACGCCCCGGCATAACTGGTGGAACTGGTCGGGCTGATGCCGGCCGTCGTTTGGAGCGTGGTGTTGACGTTGGAAACCGGCGTGTAATCGGCGGCCGACGCCGTCCACGTGTCAGGCAACCCGGTCAGGGCCGCAAAGCTGCTCTTGGCCGTGTAAAGCCTGTCCTGCGTGGGAGTGGACGGGCATTGCATCATTTTCAGATGCGTGTTGGAACCCGTTTGGTTGGCGCCGGCCGAGTAAAAGTACGAGTTGACGTTGTAGTTCTGGGACAATGCGTTTTGTTCCAAGTAGCTCAGCAGCGGCACGCCCCAGCCCACGGTCTTTTGCGCCAGCGCGGCCGTCCCGGCAAAGTTCGCCGGGTCCGGCTGGATCGCATACGGAGCCAGGCCACCGTTGGAGGATTCATAATTGTGATAAGCCAGCCCCAGTTGTTTCATGTTGTTGGAGCATTTCATCCGGTTCGCGGCTTCGCGGATCTTTTGAACGGCGGGCAATAACAGCCCGATCAGGATGGCGATGATGGCGATCACCACCAACAGTTCGATCAGGGTAAACGCCTTCCGACGGCGGGAATCAATAGCTCGCAACATGGCGGGGCCTTCTCACAGGGTGTGAAATAAAAATGAACAGGGCGTGGGTGGGATTCAAGCGTCAGTCATTCAAACGGAGGGCGGTCACTTCCTTGGCGTCGCGGACGAAGAGTTTTCCGTCCGAAAACGCCATGCCCGTCAGTGTGCCGCCGCAAACCTTGGCGCGGGCAAGTTCACGGTATTCCTTGGGGTCATCGGCCACGAGCGTCAGGCTGCCGCTGTCGCTCAGCACCAGCAAATTGCCGTCGCCAGTGCGAAGCGGGGCGGCGTGAAAATAGCCGACTCCCCGCCTTGCCCACAATTGTTTGCCGGTTTTCAAATCCACGCAGGTCAGGGCGGCGGAGGGAATCGGCTTCAGGGTGTTGGTAATCAGGTACAGCCGTTCCTTGTTGGCCGAAGTGCCGGAGGAGAAGTATCCCTTCATCTCCTTCTCCTGCCACACCTGATCGGCGGCGGGCTTGTCTTCTTTCTTGCCGATGCGGATGGCCGTTGTTCCGTTCGTCATTGTGCTGGCGAACAGCTTGTCCCCAACGACCAAGGGCGTGGGCGACGCCCCGGCCGGTTGGAACACGAGCGGATATTCCCAACTCACTTCGCCGTCGAGCGGATTGAGGGCGACCAACCGCAGACTCGTCATGAACACGACATCCGGCCCGTTAATCCCGGCGACCAATACCGGGGAGGCCGTGCTGGCCGGGTCGTCGAGGGCCTGCCATTGGACGGCACCCTTCTCGGTGTCAAAGGCGACCACGCCCGCCCCCTTGCCGCCGACGGGAACAAGCACGCGGTTGCCGACAACCAGCGGCGAACAACAGACGCCGAACCGGGGCAGGTCAGCCTTGAAGGTCTTGTAAACATCGGTCTGCCAAAGTTGCTTGCCGCCGGAAGCATCGAAGCAAGTCAGCACGCCGGTGATCCCGAAGGTAAACAGCTTGCCGCCGGAAACCACGGGCGTTGATTGCGGCCCGGTGTTTAGCACGCTCTTGTATGGGGCGCGAGTGTAATTTTGCCGCCAGATTTCCTTGCCGGTCGTGGCATCGACAGCAATCACTTCCTCGGCCTCCTTGCCCGGCAATTGGGCATGAACGAAAACGCGGCCATCAGCCACCACCGGAACGCTATGCCCGGCCCCGACGGGGAGCTTCCAAAGAACCTTGGGGGCTTCCTCCCAAGCCTTCACTTTTTCGTCGGTCCCGCCATCCCGCTTGGGGCCAAGCCATTGCGGCCAGTCCCCGGCGAGAGCCACGGGGGCAACCATCAACAAGAGGCATACGCATCGCAACTGAACCATGACTGTTTGCTCCGATCACGGGGAGATCATTTGAAAAACGTCGCTTGTTCGCCGTACTGGACGTGCCAGCCGGACAACCATTCATGGTACTCTTGGCAAATGCCATCTTGATGCGAAACGTTATTCGTTGCTCCCGGCGGCTTCATGATTCATTTGTCTTAAGCAGGAAAGAGACTCAATCTCGATCAAGAACAATAATCTTACACGCACCATAATCTCATTATATTGATGCGAATCTCAAGTCAATCAACGTTCTGACAGAGTCAGCCAACTCACTAAAAATTCTCATCAGGAGACCCCGCGTTGATTGCAAGCCGCCTCCACAACTTCAATGAAAATCGCTGTTTAAGAAAGACCGAAAGGGCTGTCACGTTTTCCCGGATCACCGGCGGAGGGCAACAGATGCGACAATTCATCGCGAATCTCTGGCCGATCAAGATTTGGATGGGGGTGGTTCCTCTGTCTGTGCCGCTCGCGGTGTGCTGGCGGACCAGCCCGCTGATTTGGTTGTTCGATGATTGGCTGAATCCGATGATGTTCGCGGGGGTGATGGTTCTTTCATGGGCAGTCGGGTGGTATGGTGCGGTCATCGCGGGATGGCCAATTCTGGCGCCACTCTACCATTCTCAAGGACTCGCGAACGGCGCTCCTTATCAAATCGGAGATTACGTCCTCATTCTGACTCGCAAACATGGTGGCCGGGTGGCCCGCGTGTATGCGATCTGGAAGGAACGGGATCAGGTGAGGGTGGACTTGGGTGAAGATGCAAAGGAAAAATGCGAGGATGTGTTTTCGTATTACGAGATCCTCCGCGAATCGAACCCCCCGGATCAAGACGCCCCCCCGACGGCGGCCCTATGAATGATCTGGAGGAAGCCCGGCGTCGGTCTCTCAATATGATCGGCGCCTATTCATGTCGTAGAGCAGTAAGATCGGTCTCGGGCGGGGCGATCCCGTCGGGTGCGTTGCCGGAGCCTGCCTGATGCATTCCGCTGCGGTCGTTTTTGGCCTCGCCCTTGTTCTGTTCGTGATGACGGAAGCGTTCGAGGCTCTTGTCCTGCCTCGCAGGGTGGTTCGCCCGTTCCGGTTCACCAGCTTTTACTACCGCCACACATGGCGGGCTTGGGCGACGGTTGCCTTCATCTTCCCGGTTGGCCGACAGCGGCAGACCTTTCTGAGCCTGTTTGGCCCCCTTTCGTTACTCGTTCTCTTCGCCGTGTGGGCGGCGGCCCTGATTGTCGGATTCGGAATGACCCACCACGGCATCGCCCCGAGAGAAGGGGGATTTGCCGACGGTTTGTACCTCAGCGGCACGACGTTCACCACGCTCGGATACGGAGACCTCACACCGTCCACCCCGTTCGCTCGGACGTTGGCCGTTGTGGAAGCCGCGACCGGGTTTGGCTTCTTCGCCGTGGTGGTCGGCTATCTGCCGGTTCTTTACCAAGCCTTCGGCCGACGCGAAGTTTTCATCGCCCTCCTCGACGCCCGAGCCGGTTCCCCTCCGGCGGCCGGGCGGTTGTTGTTGCGGACACCGCCGACAGAAGACGGTGGTTCGTGCATGACCGGCTTTCTGGCCGAGGCCGAGCGATGGGCGGCCGAGATACTCGAAGCCCATCTGTCATTTCCGGTTCTGGGTCACTATCGGAGCCAGCATGACAACCAATCCTGGCTGGCTGCTCTGACCTGCGTTCTTGACACCGCCGCCTTGTTGCTCACGGTGGTGGATCGCGGCAGCCGCGCCCAAGCCCGGCTGACTTTCGCAATGGCCCGGCACACCGTGGTGGATCTCGGCTTGGTCATCCGTCGGCCGCCGGCTCCCTCGGCAGAGGACCGGCTCTCGGACGCGAGACTGGCTGAACTTTTGACGGAAATTCGCGCGGCCGGCGTGGTGGTTCGGGACGACGAGACGACTCGGGCCAAACTGGCCGAATTGCGAGCCTTGTACGAACCGTTCGTGACGGGCCTTGGCCGACATTACCGGCTGAAAGTTCCCGGAATCTGGCCGGTTGACGAAGGCCCGGACAACTGGCGAACAAGCGCCTGGGTCCGCCGGGCCGGCCCCCTCGACGCGCTCGGGGCAGACCCAAAGGACGAACACTTCCGATGAACATTATTTTTGGCCGACCCGGAGTTGTTTGGGCGCCCTGAACATCAAATCGACAACTTCGCCACGGCGATATTCCCGCCGAAGCACACATCCACGTCGGAACCCTTGGCCCTTGCCCGGTTGTGGTAGTCGCCGCTGTAAAGCAGGCCGACGGCGTCCGGGATATAGTCCAGCGGCAAAGGGTGGCGGTCGGTGATGCAGTCCACCAGTCGGGGAGCGGGTTCTTCAGCGCCAAGATGTGGATAATTCACGTTCCAGAATTCGCCGACTTCCAGCGGGCGGGACATGAGTTCCGCGAGCAGGCGTTGCGTGTAACGGGTGATATTGTGCCAGTCAAACTCGCGGGTTTTCTTCTTGTAATGCGAGAACGAGATGCCGGGTTTCGAGTGGATCGCCCCCTCGCGGGCGGCGGCCACCGTGCCGGAGTAATGCACGTCGGCCCCGAGATTGCCGCCGTGGTTCACCCCGGAGAGAATCCATTTCACATCCGGGGCAATGGTGTGCAATCCAAGCCGGACGCAATCGACCGGCGTGCCGTGGATGGCGTAACGATTCTCTCCCCGCTCCTCGATCCGCACCCCCCGTCCCGTGGTGGCCGAGTGCGAACAACCAGACTGCGGTCCGACCGGGGCGATGACAATCGGCATCCACCCGGCGGGCAACGCCGCAAGCAGAGCCTGAAGACCGGGGGCATCAATGCCATCGTCGTTGGTGAGAAGGATTTTCATAAAAGCCATGACCCAAACCAAAATACTCGGGAGGACACAGATCAGGCGTTCCAGTCTGACCGTTGGAATTGCTCTACACGGAAGCCACGACCCACGGCAAGGCCTGTCAGGCCGGGGATGTCTTTTGTCACAAGCTGTTTAAGGTTGTCCGGAAGATTTGCCAAACCTCTTCACCGCCTTATTTCATCTTTCTCTTGATGTCGGAGTGATAGAATCCGCCGCGAATGACTTTGACAGACACATTCCGGCGGGTTAGCCTGCGGAGTGTTCTGGAAAACTGAAACATCACCGGACAACGGCATGGAATACGATATCCGACTCGAACAACTCAGCGGACGTCCGCTGGCGGTGGTGCGCCGTCTCGCGAAAAGCGGGGAGCTTTCCAAAGTGGTTCCCGCCGCCTGCGGCTTGGTGTGGGGGGTCATCCGCTCACAGCAAATCACCGGAGCCGGCCGGCATGTCGCGGTTTATCTGGATGGCCAGATCAATCTTGAAGTGGGCGTCGAACTGGACACCCCGTTTGCCGGGCACGGTGAAGTGGTCCGCTCGGCCACCCCGGCGGGACTCGTTGCCTCGACGACTCATTATGGGCCATACGGCCTGCTCCACGGGGCGCACGAGGCGATTCTCCGATGGTGCCGCGACAACGGCCACGCGCTCGCCGGTCCCAGCTGGGAGACTTACGGCCACTGGATCGACGAATGGAACAACGATCCGTCCAAGATCCGCACCGATGTTTCGTATCTGCTTGTTGCGACCGCCTGACCAATCGCCGCCAGCCATCGTAAAACCTGACTGGCTATGGAAGAAAATTTGTCTGACACCACTGATTTCGGAGAACGACTCGGCTTCACCCCCGCATGGCACGCCTTCGGGGTGGCGGATGCCGCATTCCTCGAACGGGCGAGGGCCGAGTGGGACAAGGGCGAAGACAACAACCCCGAACACTACCGCTACCGGGCCTTCTGTGAATTCTTGGCCGCGAAACAACCGCTGTCCCCCGAACTGGCGATTGCCCTCTACGAACTGGGTGCGACCGACGCCGACCAAGGCATGGGCGGCGCCATGATGGCGGTCATTGTGCGTCAACCCGAGTGCCCGGAAGAGGTGTTGGCGATGGCGGCCACATCCGGGCGGCCACATCTGATCCGGGCGGTCGAGCGTCGGGCGGAAGAAGCATATCTCGCGCAAAGCCGCAAAGAAGAGAAATCATGAAGGCGGACAATCGGAGAAGCGAATGCGTCCGGTGTGGCTGATCGAGGCCGGGGTCTACGGGGAGGAGGCTGCTCCACTGTTGGGCGAGATCCGGCGGCAGGGGATGGTCGCTGAAATTGTGCCCCATCAGGCTCTCCGGAAAGGGGCCAGTCCGGTCATTGCCGGAGGACAAGTTTTGGAGCCGGGTGCGTGTGTCATCGGATACGGAACCTATCCGTTTGCGCAACAAATCTTGCTTCATCACGATTGGACACTGGGGGCTTGGTGTTCGGCCGAGAACTTGGATTGCGTGACTTACTATGCCCGTTTTGGCCGCTATCTGTTGAATCAGCAATACGTGATGATGCCGGGTGTCGAGGCCATTCGCCAGCGTGATTGGTTATTTTCGGTGTTCGGCCGCGAGGAGCAGGTGTTTGTCCGGCCGACGAGTTGTCTCAAATTGTTTGTCGGCCGATGCGTGGATCAGGCGGCGTTTGCCACCGCTCTCGCTCCGACCCGATATGACCCGGCCACGCTGGTCGTCATTGCCGCCCCGCAACCGATTGACCGCGAATGGCGTCTGGTGGTGGTCGGCGACCGGGTGATCTCGGGCGGACAATATGCCGTAAATGGCGCTCGGTCGATCACGCCGGATTGCCCGGCGGCGGTGAAGTCGTTTGCCGAGTCGATGCTTGCCGAAGTAAAATGGCGGCCCGACCCGGTGTTCATGCTGGACGTGTGCGAATCGGCCGGCCAGTTGTGGCTGGTCGAATTGAACAGCTTCAGCGGCTCATGGTTGTATCGTTGCGATTTGCCGGCGGTGGTGGCGGCGACCAGCGAACTGGCGGGGCGGTTATGGCACAATAAACATAACTGACCATGCAATGCTGTCCTCAACATTGGAAAGACGAGAATCTCATGGCCGCCATCATCACATTACAGTCGGTTGTTGATGAGATGGAGTTGCTTGGGGCGGGCGAGGCGCATGCTTTCTTGAACAGGCATACCGGCGAATTGTATGGCGGGATGGACGAGCAAATCGACAAGGCAATAGGGAACGACGATGAAAAGTCACCCGAGTGGGAAAGGGAGGCGATTCGCCGCCTCCGGGAAATTCTCGGGTCTCCGGATTGGCTGGAGTTGCCGCGACGAGGCAGCCATGAGGATCACCGGGTCATGGAACAATTTTGCCTGACGCATTGTTCGGGCCGAAGACAACAGGACTTGCTGGCGGCCATCAGCGGGCGAGGGGCCTTCGGACGCTTCAGGGCGGCCATTCATCAATTCGGCATTGAGGATGCGTGGCATGGCTTCCACCTGAAATGGCTGGCGAAGGAGGCCGCGATGTGGCTGGAGGCCAACGGAATTCCATACAAGTCGTGAATAGTCTCGCCGTCAGCCATCATCGACAGAAGAAGAATGCCTCGCACAAAGCCGCAAAGAACGCAAAGAAGAAATCAAAAACCGTTCGATTTTCCCTCATCATTTTCTCACCTCTTCACGTTGGCTTCAGCCAAGCCTCGGTAAAGTGTCCGCACGGTTCGGGCTGATGTCCGGCCGCACCCGTCACTTACTCATGTCTTTTCGAGGTGTCTGATGAAGCCGTTCCACGCACTGGCCCATTTCAGGAAGGCCAAACCGTCCGTCCGTATCGTCCGGCGAACCACCCTGCGAGTGGAGAGTATGGAAGATCGCACCGTTCCCGCCGCGCTGGCCGTCCGTCCCATCGACGGCACGGGCAACAACATCGCCAACCCCAATTGGGGCACGGCCGGTGTTGATTTTCTTCGCAACGCCCCGGCCGCTTATGCCGACGGCGTCTCCAGTCCCGCCGGGGCCAGCCGGCCGAGCGCCCGCGAAGTGAGCAATGTCCTGTCCGATCAGGCCGGGCAGGACATTGTCAGTGACCGGCAACTCTCCGCGATGATTTACGCATGGGGCCAATTCATCGATCACGATCTCGACCTCACGCCCACGGGAACGGGAGACTTCCCCGTCCCCGTGCCAACCGGCGATCCTTCTTTCGATCCCACCGGAACCGGAACGCAAACCATTCCGCTAACACGATCCGCCTACGACCCCGCCACGGGCACCGCCCCCGGCAACCCGCGTCAGCAGATCAATTCCATCACCGCCTGGCTCGACGGTTCGATGGTCTACGGGTCGGATGCGGCGACGGCCGCGTCACTGCGAACGATGGTCGGCGGCCAGATGAAAACCAGCGCTGGCAACCTGTTGCCGACAGACAACACCGGCTTCTTTGTCGCCGGGGATACTCGTGTGGACGAGAACCCGGAACTGACCAGCATGCAAACGCTGTTCGTCCGGGAACACAACCGCATGGCCGCCCAGATCAGCCGGGTGAACCCGAAACTGAGCGATGAGGACGTTTACCAACAAGCCCGCGCGTGGGTGATCGCCGAGATTCAAGTCATCACTTACAAGGAATGGCTCCCCGCTTTGCTGGGGACGCCAATTCCCGCTTATCGGGGATACAATCCCAAGGTGAACCCTGGCATTGCCAACGAATTCGCGGCCGCCGGTTTCCGGTTTGGCCACAGTCTGCTGGGGGACGACATCGACTTCCTCGGGAATGACGGTCAAAAAGTGGCTGACACGGTTTCGCTGGCGGATTCGTTCTTCAATCCGGAACTGGTGAAGACCAACGGCATCGACCCCGTCTTGAAATATCTCGCCTCCGATCCCTCCTCCGAGGTGGACACGAAGGTGGTGGACAGCGTGCGGAACTTCCTGTTCGGCGCCCCCGGTTCCGGCGGCATGGACCTGGCCAGTTTGAACATCCAGCGCGGCCGTGATCACGGCCTCTCGGATTACAACACCACACGAGCCGCTTACCATCTTCCAAAGGTCACGAATTTCAATCAGATCACCAACGATCCGGCCACGCAGGCGAAACTCAAACAGCTTTACGGCAACGTGAACAATATCGATCTCTGGATCGGGGTATTGGCCGAGAAACACGTCCCCGGCGGCAGTGTCGGGCCGACGCTCAAGGCCATTATCACCGATCAATTCTCAAGATTGAGGGATGGCGACCGCTTCTGGTATCAACGAGAATTCAGCGGCGCGCAACTGCAACAACTGGAAGGAACCACCCTCGCCGGGCTGATTCGTCTCGACACCTCCCTGACGACGGTGCAACGAAACACCTTCTTCTTCAAGGCCGAAATCTCCGGCCGGGCCTTCGGCGACCGGAACGGCGACGGCCGCCTGAACGGGCCGGAGATCGGACTGGCCGGAATCACCGTGCAACTGGTGGACCTGTCCACCAACGAAGTCGTCGCCACCAAAGTCACCGACGCGCGGGGCAATTACAAATTCACCGTCGCCGACGGCCTGCGCACCGGCCGTTACACGGTGCGACAGGTGTTGCCGCAAGGAGTCGTCCCCACCACCTCGCCGGACCGGCCGATTTCGATTGTCAGCGGCGACACCATCGTGATGGGCTTTGATTTAGGAAGCATGAAGTTGAGAGTGTGAGAAAAATCGCTGGCGTGCGACCTAACCCCCCGTCCCCCTTCCCTAAGAAGGAAGGGGGAGCAAGTGGGTGGATGGTTCTGAGAAAGTAGGTCAGCCTTTCTAGGCTGACAGACCTGTCAGCCTAGAAAGGCTGACCTACTTGAAGACGATTTTCGCCCACTTGCTCCCCCTTCCTTCTTAGGGAAGGGGGTCGGGGGGTTAGGTTGCCTTTTGAGATTTCCCGATGCGTATGTTGGTCGTCGAGGACGAACCCGAACTTCGGCGAGTGCTGGCCCAAGCTCTCCGCGAAGAGGGATACGCCGTGGATGAGGCCGGGGACGGGCCGGATGGGTTGTACAAGGCGAACGCGTGGGATTATGACGCGATCCTGCTCGACATGATGCTTCCCGGCCTCAATGGTTGGGAAGTATTGACTCAACTGCGAAAAAAGAAGACCACGCCGGTGTTGGTCCTGACGGCCCGTGATGCCATCACCGACCGCATCAGGGGATTGGATGTCGGGGCAGATGATTATGTGGTCAAGCCATTTAATCTTGCCGAAGTCTTGGCTCGGGTCCGGGCATTGATTCGCCGCTCGGCCGGGCGGGGGGACTCGAAGATCGAAATGGGCGATGTCATCATCGACACCGCCCGGCGGACGGTCACTCAAGCCGGGTTGGCCATCGTCCTCACGGCCCGCGAGTATGCCATCTTGGAAATGCTCGCCAGCCGCCGGGGGGAGGTCGTCACCAAGACGCAGATTTACGATCACATTTTCGACGAGACGGACGACTCGTTGTCCAATCTCGTGGAGGTTCATGTGATGAACATTCGCAAAAAACTCGGCCGGGATTTCATCGCCACCCGGCGGGGACAGGGGTATGTGGTTGATGGTTAAATCCATCCGTTTGCGCTTGCTGATCTGGTACGCGGCCGTGCTGACGGGAGTGGTCGGCGGGTTTGCCGTGCTGCTTTACTACGAGGTGCGCGCCGCCCGCCTTGCCGAACTTGATGCCCATCTGGAATCGACCGCCGCCGGTTTGGAAGCCTCTCTGCGGCTCTTTCCTCCCCACGAATTCAACGGCGAACCGCCTCCGGCCCCGCCGCCCAAAAAGCAACCGCCCCCCAAAAAAGGCGAGGGTCCGCCGCCGAAGAAGAACGAATTCCCCAAGTGGAACGATCCCCAGTCGCCCAAGTGGAACGACCCACCGGACGGCCCCAATCGCGAACGATTGCTGAACAGTCTGAATCTCCCCGGCCCGCCGAGACAGGCCGGCGAAGGGACGCCCACTTACTTTGCCGTCTGGCGGCCGAACGGAACCCTTATCAAGGGAAGCGACCTCCCTCCCGGCGAGGAAGTGATGCCGTCGGTCGCCGGAGAGGCGGTCACGTATTTTCGCGGCCCGTATCGGGAACGGCTGGGACGCGGCCCAAACGCATCGACGATTCTCGTCGGCCGGGACAGCGGCAATGTCCCGGCCGAACTGACCGCGTTCATCTGGCGGCTGATCGGAACCGGCGCCGTCGTGCTGGCGGTCGGCCTGCTCGGCGGGTGGCTCATCTCCCGGCGAATCCTCCGGCCGATCTCGGCCATCGCCGCGACCGCTTCTCGAATCTCCGGGGTGAGTCTTACCGAGCGAATCGACACGTCGAATGTGGACACCGAACTGGCCGAACTGGCCGATGTGTTGAACGAGGCTTTCGACCGCCTCCAAGGAGCGTTTGACCGGCAGGCCCGTTTCACCGCCGATGCCTCGCATGAGCTTCGCACGCCGCTGGCGGTCATCAAGTCGCAGGCGGAACTCACCCTCTCCCGCGCGCGAACTCCCGAGGAATACCGACTGGCCATCGAAGCCTGCCTGCGGGCCGCGACCCGGATGACCGACTTGGTGGAACGCCTGCTTCTGCTCGCCCGCGCGGACGCCGGTCTGCCGGGGGGAACCCGCTCGCCCGTCGCCCTCGAACGGGTGGTGGCCGAGGTGATCGCCCAGTTGAAACCGCTGGCGGTTGAAAAAGAAGTGACTTTGACGACCGACTTTGTCCCCGTCCCGGTTTCCGCCGACGCGGTGGCGCTCGCCCAAGTGGCCGGGAACTTGATTGCCAACGCGATCCAGTACAACAAACCCGGCGGGCAAGTTCGCGTCAAAGTGAAACTCGACGGGACGGACGCCGTGCTGAGCGTGAAGGACTCCGGGCCGGGCATCGGCCCCGAAGACCGCCGCCGGATCTTCGAGCGGTTCTACCGCGTGGACAAAGCCCGCACCCGCTCCACCGGCGGCACCGGCCTCGGCCTTGCCATTTGTAAAAGCATCGTCGAAGCCCACGGCGGGACGATCTCTTGCGAATCAACGCTCGGGAAGGGTTCGACCTTCCGCGTGCGGTTGCCGAGGAAGAAAATGGAGAAAGCAGCGAAGGCCGAGGAACACGATTAATACAAAACCAAGCGGCAACAGTTGCAAATGATTCTCAAGAGCCCCACTGCGTCAGCGGTGGGGGTGGCTTCCGGTGAGTGGCGGCCACCCCCACCGCTGACGCAGTGGGGCTCTTGAGAATGTCACACAACATGGCAGTTGAATTTGCATTAAGGACACAGTTGCCTTGTAAACTCCCACAACCATCGGGCAACGAATGCGCATCACACGACTCTCGGCTTATCGGGTTGACCTTCCTCTCAAAGAGGGCAGTTACAAATGGTCCGGCGGCAAGGCGGTCAATGTTTTTGACAGCACCATCATTCGCGTGGACACCGACACCGGGCTGACCGGATGGGGCGAGGTGTGCCCGCTCGGGCCGTTTTATCTGCCGGCTTACGCGGCCGGGGTGCGGTCGGGGCTGGCGGAACTCGGGCCGCACTTGTTGGGTGAAAACGCGCTGGAGCTTGGCAAACTCAACCGCCGGATGGATGCCGCCCTCAAGGGGCACGCTTATGTGAAATCCGGCATCGACATGGCCTGTTGGGATCTTCTCGGCAAGGCGGCAAACCAGCCCGTCTGCGTGTTGCTCGGCGGGCGCTACGGCGATGATGTCGGCCTCTATCGGGCCATTTCCCAAGAATCCCCGGAGCAGATGGCCGCGAAGGTGGCGGGTTATCGGGCCGAGGGTTATCGGCGGTTCCAGCTCAAAGTCGGCGGGGCGGCCGACGTGGACGTGGAACGCATCAAAGCCGTCGCGGCCGAACTTCGGCCGGGGGATCGGCTGGTGGCCGACGCCAACACCGGCTGGCTGATGCACGACGCCTTGCGGGTGGTGAAGGCCGTGCAGGATGTGGATGTATACATCGAACAGCCCTGCCTCACTTATGAGGAATGCCTGACGGTTCGCAAGCATACCGATCATCCGTTCGTGCTGGACGAAGTGATCGACGGCATGGATGTCCTGTTGCGCGGCCATGCCGACCAGGCGATGGACGTGGTGAACATCAAGATCAGCAAGTTCGGCGGGCTGACGAAGGCGAAGCAAGCCCGCGATTTGTGCGTGTCCCTCGGCGTGGCGATGACCCTCGAAGACAGTTGGGGCGGTGACATCGTGACGGCGGCCATCTCCCATCTGGCCCACAGCACGCCGACGGAATTCCTGTTCAGCTCGACCGATTTTAACAGCTACGTGACCGTCGATTTCGCCGACGGCGCCCCGAAACGCCAGAACGGCCGGTTAGCCGCTTCGTTGGCACCGGGGCTGGGTATCACGCCGCGAATGGACGTGATCGGGAAGCCGCTGGTGATCGTCGAATAAGCCGACGGCGCTCACAACCGGCACATCACATCAGACCGCACGACATACTTGCGGCCCCCGACGACGGCCGAGCCTTCGTGAAGAATGTGATGTTCAAAGATCAACGCCTTGCCCGCCTCCGGGACGACGGCAATCCCGGCGGGTCGGAAAAGGGTTTCGCCGCCGACCGTCCCGCCGCTCAGGTAGACCATGAACGTCAGCCAACTGCGGGCGCCGTCTTCCCAGATGGTGCTGCCATCGTAATGGGGGGCGAATCGTTGACCCGCGTCGTAGCGGTAGAACCGCATTCGGGGGTCCAGCCCGAAGGGCTTCCACCCGCGAATTTGCTCCGGGGCGAACGGGGCAAAGCGTTCCCATAAGAACGCCGCAAGTTCCGGGTCTGTGATAGTTGCCCGGTCGTTGTTGCGGATATGGGTGGCGATGGATTCGTGCTGGTGGCCGCCGACTCCGGCGAGTTGAAACCCCGCCCCCTCGGCCCGGTCAATCAACAGGCCGCATTCCCCGGCAGTTAGAAACTCATGGATGACGGCAATCGCCTCGCCAAGCAATTTCTCATGTCGCATGGACCAGTCTCCTCGCGTGACATCGTTATACACGTTACATCTGAGAAAGAGTCATCCCCGGCCAACCATGTTCGGGCCAAACCACCATCAGCAGCCGGGCGAATCTTCCTGTCGTTGCGAGCAGTAGAGGCACTGGTGACGCCGTCCTACCTATGATGTTTTGGTCTGAATCTTTCGACATTCGTTTCGATCAAGGAGACGGCATGGAATACACCACACTCGGCGGCACGGGCCTGTTGGTCTCAAAGCTCTGCTTCGGGACCATGACCTTCGGCGATGGCCGAGGGCTCTTCAAGATGATCGGCGCCCAGGGACAGGCTGACGCCGACGCCCTTGTCAAGACATCGATCGAGGCTGGCATCAATTTCTTTGACACGGCCGACGTGTACACCGAGGGCGAGAGCGAAAAGATTCTCGGGCAATCGCTGAAGAATCTCAACGTCGCCCGCAAGGATATTGTCATCGCGACGAAGGTTTACGGGCGAGTCGGTCCGGGCCGAAACGACATTGGCGCCTCGCGCGGCCACATCATGGACGGAGTGGAGGCCAGTCTCCACCGGTTGCAGACCGACCATATCGACCTGTACCAAATCCATGCCAACGACGCCGTCACCCCGGTTGAAGAAACGCTCCGCGCCCTCGACACCCTCGTGCAGCAAGGGAAAGTCCGCTATATCGGCTGCTCGAACTGGCAGGCATGGAAAATCGCCAAGGCCCTCGGTATCTCCGAATTCAAGAATCTGGCCCGTTTCGACACACTTCAAGCTTACTATTCGATCGCCAGCCGCGAACTTGAACGGGAAATCGTTCCCCTGCTGGAAGCCGAAAAAGTCGGCCTGCTCGTCTGGAGTCCGCTGGCCGGCGGCTTGCTGTCCGGGAAGTTCAGCCGGGACAACCAAAAGCCAGCGGATTCCCGCCGCAGCGAGTTTGACTTCCCTGTCGTGGACAAAGAGCGGGCGTGGAAGATTCTCGATGTGATGGCACCGATGGCGCAGGCGCGAGGGTGCAGCGCGGCCCGGATCTCGCTGGCATGGCTCCTGGCCAAGCCTGTGGTCACGTCGATCATCATCGGGGCCAAGCGACTCGACCAGTTGACGGATAACTTGGCGGCCGTGGGCTTCCAACTGACTCCGGACGAAATTCAACGACTCGACGAGGCAAGTGCCCTGCCGCCGGAGTATCCGGGATGGATGCTCGGGGTTCAAGGCGCCGACCGAACGGACCCGACCAAGGCCCGATTCGGCCGACGATAACCTCTACTCGGCCGCTTTGCGGACAACAGCAAATGCGGCCGAATTTGCGAGGATGCCGGCCCGGCCATCGCAACCGGAGCAACCGTCCGGCCCGGCAAAGTCGCCTTGCGAACATATTTCGGCATTTTTGCCAAATCGGTGTCCGAACCGTCAACGCTTGTTCGTTGTAGTCACACAAGGCGGGGAAAAGTCCCCGCCCGTATCTGTGAAAACCTTCTGGAGAACCGTCTCATGCCGAAGTATCTGTTTATCTTTCGCCATTCCACCGATCCCCAATCGCGGCCGTCTCCGGAGGAAATGCAAGTTCTGGGGGGCCAATGGTATGCTTGGATGCAGAAGTTCAGCGCGTCGATCATGCCCGGCGGCGACGGGTTAAAACCGAGCGGGCGGCTCCTCAAAGAGGGAATCGTGACCGATGGCCCCTATGTCGAAGCCAAGGAATTCGTCGCCAGTTTCAGCCTGATCCAAGCCGACAACTACGATGCGGCCGTCGCCATCGCCAAAGAATGTCCGGGGGACAACGTGATCGAAATCCGCGAATTGGGCGGCTACGCCTGAGCGAATTCGCTTTGCGGTTTTTGTGACACGTGTGACTGCATTTGGCCCGAAATGCAAACGCATTCGCCAGGGCCAGAGCAGACAATGCGGACTTTCCGATATCTGGATTTACAAACGAATTATGAACACTGCCATCAAACGTTCGATTCTTCGCTGGGTTCACATTGTCTTTAGCATTCCGATCATCGGTTATGTGTATAGTCCGTTTGAAGAAATTCCGCAGTATGCCCCGGCTGTTCGGTTTGTCTTCCTTCCGATGCTTGTCTTTTCGGGATTGTGGATGTGGAAGGGCCATGTCCTTCGACGACTGATTTCAAAAAGACCGGCCGGGCAAGATCAGTCAATGACGCATGAATGAACCCCAAGCTCTGGTGGAGCACTTTTTTCGCCACGAGTCCGGCCGGCTTGTCGCCGTGCTGACCCGGTCGCTTGGCGTGCGCCGGCTCGACTTGGTTGAGGATGTCGTTCAGGCCGCGCTTACACAGGCTCTGGAAACATGGTCGCGTCGGGGCGTGCCCGAAGACCCGGCCGGGTGGCTATATCGAACCGCCCGCAATCTCGCGATCGACGCGCTGCGGCGGGAACGAATCCACGACCGGGCATTGCCGCGCGTGGTCGAAGAGGCCGGGCAGGAATCGCCGCCGCCCGAGGCGCATTTCGCCGATGAAATCGGTGACGAACCGCTTCGCCTGCTTTTCGTCTGCTGCCACGAGGCGGTGCCGGTCGAATCCCGTGTCGCGATCGCGCTCAAGACGTTGTGCGGATTCAGCACGGCCGAGATCGCCCGCGCGTTGCTCACCACCGACGCCAACATCCAGAAGCGAATCGAGCGGGCGCGGGAGCGGCTTCGCGAACTGGACGTGGATTTTGACACCCCGGCGTCGGACCAACTTGGCGCTCGGCTGGACGCCGTCCTCGCGGTCATCTACCTCCTGTTCAGCCAGGGTTGTCACGTCACGCATGGCGACCTGCCGATCCGTCACGACCTGTGCGACGAAGCCCGCCGACTGGCGCGGATGCTCGCCGCCCAAAGTGTCGGCGACATCCCGGCGGTCCATGCCCTGCTCGCGCTGATGTGCTTCCACGGAGCCCGTTTCGACTCGCGCGTCGATCTCGACGGCGCTATCGTTCTGCTCGAAGAACAAGATCGCTCTGCCTGGAACTGGACCGACGTGCGCGAAGGCATGGAGTGGCTCGCCAAGTCAGCCGCCGGAGATGAACTGACACGCTATCACGTTGAAGCCGGCATCGCGTGGGAGCATTGCCGCGCGCCGACCGTCGCCGAAACCGACTGGCGCCGAATCACCGACTTGTACGACATGCTCGACCGCATCGCGCCGTCGCCGCTCCACGCCCTTAACCGCGCCGTCGCCGGGTCCTACCTACACGGCCCGCAATCCGGCCTCGACCACCTGGCCACCGTCCTCCCGGAAAACATCCCCGCCCGCTACCCCGGCTGGCACGCTGTCCTCGGCGAACTCCACTTTCGCCTCGACCAGCGTTCCGCCGCCGAATGTGCTTGGCGCGAAGCGTTGAGATTGACCACCGCCCGCGCCGATCAGGAATTTTTACGCCGCCGCCTCGCTGCCTGCCGGGCCGAGGGAGGCGAGCCTGCCACTGAGTAACGTTGGCCCCAAGGAAGAAATTGAGACGGACGTGGCGAGCAAACGGACGTTTGCGTGGCCCGGCCTGCCGAACGTCAATCAACTCCACTCGGAAGCCGAGCTTGACGACTTGCGACTCTGCGTGAATCCGTGGTGATGAATATACTGATGCCTGCTATATTCACATGACACCCGCCCGGTTCCCCATTTTTGTCAGGACACCGATGATCTGGATCCGCATATTTCTGGTCGCGTTCGTTTGTGGAGCAGTTGCGAACGCCGGCGAATGGCCGCAGTGGCGGGGGCCGAAGAACGACGGCCACTCCGCCGAAAAAGACCTGCCGGCCGAATGGGATGCCGAAAAGAACATCGTCTGGAAACTCAAGATGCCGGGCATCGGCGCCGGCACCCCGGCCGTGTGGGGCGACAAGGTCTTCGTGACCTCGGTGGATGGCGACGACGTGGTGACGATCTGCGTCGGAACCGACGGCAAGGAGAAATGGAAAGCAAAGCTCTCGAACACCGGGGCGAAGCGGTACAAGAACCCGTCCGGGGCCGACGTGTCGGACGCCTCGGCCTCTTGCTCCACGGACGGCAAGCACGTGTGGGCCTTCGCCGGCAATGGCTCGCTGGCTTGTTTCACCGTGGACGGCGCGCTCGTGTGGGCAACCGACGTTTCAAAGTTCGGGAAGATCGACATCGCGTTTGGCGCGCACTGGACCCCGGTATTGCACAAGGACAAACTGTACCTCCAAGTGATGCACCGCACGGCGCAGAAGCTCGTCCGATACGATGCGTTCACCGGCAAGGAAGACTGGGCGGTTGACCGCGCCGGCGCCGGCAAGGGCGAAAGCCCGGACGTGTATGCGTCCGCCTTCATTTGGGAGGGCCAGGGCGGCCCGCTTCTCATCTCGCACGGCAACGACTTCTGCACGGCCCACCGGCTGACGGATGGCGGCGAAGTCTGGCGGGTGCAGGGTCTGAACCCGACGAACAACCGCAATTGGCGGTTCGTCTCGGACCCGCTGGTCACGCCGGACCTGATCGTCGTGCCCTCCTGCAAGAACGGGCCGACTGTCGGCGTGAACCCGGTCGGCGCGAAGGGGGACATCACCCCGGACAACCGGGCCGAAGTCTGGCGCATCAAGACGACGCCGGACGTGGTCTCCCCGATCCGCGTCGGCGACGTGATCTTTCTGTGCGGCCACGGACCGTTCACGTTGCACGACGCCAAGACCGGCGACCAAATCGCCAAAGGAGACATCACCAAGGGATACCACTGGGCCAACATGGTCGCCGGCGACGGCAAGATTTACGCGACCAGCCAGGAAGGCGTCACGGACGTGCTACAGGCCGGCCGGGAGTTCAAGAAACTCGCCACCAACAAACTGCCCGACAAGATCTTCGGCTCCCCGGCCATCGCGGGCGGCCGCCTCTACTTCCGTGGCTACGGTTTCCTGTGGGCAATTGGCCCGAAGTAACGCGAATGGAACGCGGGCGGAAGGGGGCCAGTCGCCCCTTTCCGCCCGGTGATGAAATACTCGCACACTTCCCCAACCCTTTATTTGGCTTGCCCATGTCCACTCTCGGCTTCCGCAATCTCTCCACGTTCAAGATCGCCTTGGCGTTGTGGGTCATCGTTGGCGGCGGGTTCGGTGTCGCCTTGATTGTCGGCGGGGTGCGAAGCCGGGAGCCGAAACCAGACTCGAATGCCTTGCTCATCGCCGAGGCCGAACGACGGGGACCGAATCCCACTCGCGTCCGCGTGGGCCAACTTGCGGTCTATAAGGGACAGGTCGAGTCATTGGGTCCGGGGTTGGCCGAGTTCGACCGCCTGCTTGGATATCCGCAATGGCTGGCCGATCACCCCGGCGAAAAACCTCCGCGTCCCGAAATCGAGGACGCCATTCTCGTCCTGAATGTTCCCGGACCAAACGGGGGATCAACGCGAGTCACCGCACATCTCCCGAAAAAAGGCAATCACCTGGGACGGGCATTCGCCATCGACCGTGGAAAGACGATTCGCATCCGGGGCTTAGTGTCCCGCGTGACCACCGACGAGGATGGCCCGGCGGTCGGACTCGTCGAGGCCGTGATCACCGCATGGCCTGAAGACCTGTGATTCATGGCGAAAAAAGGTGTCAGCGCCCTTTTTTGATGACGAAATCACCGCAATACGGGAGCGAACACAATGGCCGGCAAGGAGTCCGAGAAGTCAGGAAAAGCCCCAAAGAAGGCCGCCGCCAAGCGGGTAACCACGAAACCGGCCCTTCTCTCCGGCGGCAACCCTCAGATTGCGAAGGCCGATGGCGATGCTCCCGTACAGGCTTACATTGCGGCCATGCCGGGTTGGAAAAGCGATGTCGGGCGGCGGCTTGATGCGATCATTGATCGCACCGTTCCCGGTGTTTGCAAAGCGGTCAAATGGAACACGCCCTTCTACGGAATCGAGGGTCAAGGTTGGTTCCTCGGCTTCCATTGCATCACGAAGTACATCAAGGTGGCTTTCTTTCGCGGTTTGTCATTGAGTCCCCTCCCCCCCGTCGAGTCCAAAAGCAAGGATACCCGTTACTTCCACATCCACGAGGACGGCCAGTTCGACGAAGCTCAATTCGCCAATTGGGTGAGACAAGCCAGCCAATTGCCTGGCGAACGGTTGTGAGCGATTGCGTCTGGCGCAAGCGGACGACAAAGCCTCCAGGAAAAGGAAAATGAACAAAGCGAGCCGATGATTGGCCTGAAATCACACGCACCTTTTTCTTCAGTTCAAAGGTTGGAATGCTCATGAGCACACCGTTCCCCAAGAAAGCGACTGTCTGGACGGGAGCCATCATGGGTGGGATTGTCAACGCCGTCATGTCGGCGAAAGACCCGGGTTTTGGTTTCAGAGGTTGGTCACGTAATACCTATGTCCTCAGAGGGGGTGATGGCCGTGACGGGGCAATTACCTTTGCGAGCGGCCATTGGTATCCCGATGCCCCCTTGGCGGGAGCTTTTTTCGACGTTCACGGAAGGAATTTCAACGACAATGCCCTGTTGGAACACTGTTTTCTCGGTTGTCCGGCGTATCAGCGATCCCTCGCGAACGGCGGCGCGCTTCGATATCTGTTATTTGACGGACCAAAGGACATCCAGGTAACGGCGGCCTTTTGGGACGATGGAGACCGAGTCATCGCATCGGATAATTGGGACACGCAACTTGCCAATGGCGTGGACTTGATAACCGCAGAATTGATGGAAGACCATGATGTCGCTCTTGCCGCTTTCCAAGCGGATTACGATCTATCCGAGGAGCAGTCTGCATTTGTCCAATCTGTCTTCAAGCGGAAACTGGCCCGCCCCGCCGACTACTTTGAACTATCCCGCGATGAAGCGGCATGGCTGGAGTCGACATTTGAAGACCCGAAAATCCGTTATGATCAGTTGGACAAGCTCGGATTCAAAGGGCCGGATACCGATGGCAATTCCAATTCGCCGAAATGGTGGCATTCGATCGACACGGCGGCGGAAGCTCAAAAAGCAATGAAGCAATGCCGTGAGCAGTTTGCCGAGATGGGCATTGATTTCCCGGAGAAAGAAGCGTTGTAGCCACATGAGAAAGAGACGGTCATGAAGAAGAAAAAGAGCGACCCGAAGGCAGAACAAGTAGAAGAAGAATCTCCTTCTCAATTGATCGATACGACAATCAAGAAACTGAGTGACTGGCGGGGCGAGATGATTGCTCGGGTTCGGATGATCATCAAGCAGGCCGATCCGGAGGTGGTTGAGGAGGTAAAGTGGAGGAAGCCGTCAAACTCGATGTTAGGGGTTCCGGTGTGGTCGCATGGCGGGATTATTTGCACCGGGGAGACGTACAAGAATGCCGTGAAGCTGACCTTTGCCAAGGGGGCCTCGCTGGAAGATCCTTCCGGCCTTTTCAATTCCAGCCTTGAAGGCAACACACGACGGGCAATTGATTTGCATGAGGGCGACACGATTGATGAAAAGGCACTGAAGGAGCTGATTCGTGCCGCCGTGGCGTTGAACACATCAGTACAGACAACCGCCCGCCCGGCCCGCACTCTGAAGAAACCAAAGAGCGTTTGAGCGTGTTCTTCTGGCACGGATGTCTTTCTGTTTCAGTATTTCAGAATACCGCATCTGATCAAGCTCGGATATCAACGCCGATTCCGTCCAACTCCGTCAACGTTTGGGGCGTCAGCGACAACTGCCCGGCGGCCAGATTCTCGCGCAAATGGGCGACCGATGAGGTGCCGGGGATGAGCAGGATGTTTGGCGAGCGGTGCAGCAACCACGCCAGCGCGACTTGCATTGGCGTGGCCCCGAGCCGGGTCGCCACATCGGAGAGGGTGGACGATTGCAACGGCGTGAACCCGCCAAGCGGAAAGAACGGCACATAAGCGATGCCCTGCCCGGCCAGTTCTTCAATCAAAGCGTCGTCCTGACGGTTGGCCAGATTGTAGTTGTTCTGGACGCAAACGATATCCGTGATCGACTTCGCTTCGGCCACTTGGGCAGACGTGACATTGCTCAAACCGACGTGACGGATCAGCCCCTTCTTTTGGAGATCGGCCAGCGCAGTCACCTGTTCGGCGATGGAACCTTCCTTAGGGCCGTGAATCGACCCCATCGCGCGATAGTTGACGATGTCGAGCGCATCCAGACTCAGATTGCGGAGGTTGTCGTGGACGCCGTCGGTTAGTTCTTGGGGCGAAATGGCCGGTTGCCACGATCCGTCGGCCGGGCGGCGCGCCCCGAGCTTGGTGACGATCACCAACCCCGCCGGGTACGGGTGCAGGGCTTGCCGGATGATCTGGTTGGTGATGTGCGGGCCGTAGAAATCAGCCGTGTCGATGTGATTCACGCCGGCCGCGACTGCCTCGCGGAGAACAGCAACGGCGCCCTCCGGGTTCTTGGGCGGCCCCCACACGCCGGGGCCGGCGAGTTGCATCGCGCCATAGCCCACCCGGCGAACCGTCAGGGAGGTGCCGGGAAACGTAAACGGGCCGCCGAGCGTGGATTCATTCGCTTTGCTCATTGTCCTGCTCCTTTCGAGTGGCAAACGAGATTTTCCGGATAACTAACTAACCGGTTAGTTTAGCATTAGACTTGTCTAACCGGTTAGTCAAGCGGTAGGATTGAAAAAACGAAAAGGGCCATTCGATGCGGAATGCCGAGGCGACACGCGAACGAATTCTGGAGGCGGCCACGGCGGAGTTTTCCGCGTATGGAATTGCCGGCGCGAGGGTGGATCGCATCGCCAAGAACGCCGGGTGCAACAAAAACCTGATTTACATCTACTTCGAGAACAAGGAGACGCTTTTCACGACCGTTTTGCAGAAGCATCTCGCCCGAGCCTTTGAGGAAGTTCAATTCACCGCCGACGATTTGCCGGGTTACGCGGGACGCCTTTTCGATTTCGCGATGGCCAATCCCGATCTGTTTCGGCTGATGACTTGGTTCGGCTTGGAACAAAAAGCGAACGAGCCAACCGCGCGAGGCGCGGCCAAGAACGCCAAACTCGCCGCCTTGTTGAAGGCGCAAAACGCCGGTCAGGTCGGGAAGACTTTCTCGCCGGGCTTCATCCTGACGGCCATCATGGCAATCGCCACGGCCTGGACACCGGCAAACCCCTATGGTCCGCTGATTGACCCCGACGCGCTGAAGCGGCAGGCCGCTTTGCGACGGAGTATCGCCGAGGCGGTGCGGCTTCTCACGGAACCCAAAGCGGACGCCGACTGAACTCACAAAATCCGCGCCGACTGGCCCGATGCGCCGTTAAATCATCCAGATTGGTGAAACGGAACGAGACACCTCTTGAGGAATGGATGATGCCCCAGGAATACATCGAGATTCGCGGTGCCCGCGAGAACAATTTAAAGAATGTTTCGTTGCGGATTCCCAAACGCAAGATCACGATTTTCACGGGTGTATCCGGTTCCGGGAAGTCGTCGATTGTGTTTGACACCATCGCCAACGAAGCCCAACGACTGTTGAACGAAAACTTCAGTCTGTTCATCCGCAATTTTCTGCCTCGCTATCCCCAGCCCGAGGCGGATGCCATCGAAAACCTGAGCATGGCCATCGTCGTCGATCAACGACGGCTGGGCGGCGGCTCCCATTCGACCGTGGGGACGGTCACCGATATTTACAGCATCCTGCGCCGCCTCTATTGGCGAGTCGGCCAGCCGTTTGTCGGGCCGGTCAACGTCTTCAGCTTCAACGACCCGCAGGGCATGTGCCCGAATTGCAACGGGCTTGGCCGCAAGCTGGGCGTGGATATGGACAAGTTTTTGGACAAATCCAAATCGCTCAACGAAGGGGCCATTCTGTTCCCGGAATATGCGGTGGATTCATGGGGCTGGAGCCTCTGCATTCAAACCGGATTGTTCGACCCGGATAAGAAGCTTGCCAAATACACTCAAAAGGAAATGGACTTGCTGTTGCACAGCGAGCCAATGAAGGTCAAAACAAAAGTCGGCGCCAAGGATATCAACCTGACCTTTCAAGGCATCATCGCCAAATTTGAATCCAAATACATCAAGGGTGATGTCAAAACAATGTCGGAGCGCACGCAAAACGCCGTCGCTCCGTATATGACCATCGGCCCGTGCTCTATCTGCAAGGGCGCGCGACTCAGCCAGCCGGTCTTGCAATGCAAGATCGAAGGCCGCAACATTGCGGAACTGGCCGGCATGGAGATTGCCGAATTGATCGAGTTCGTGAAGGCCGTCAAAGACCCGATTGCCAAACCGATTATCAACACACTGGCGGAACGCCTGACACACCTTGTGGACATCGGCCTTGAATACCTCAGCCTGAACCGTGAAACCGACACGCTCTCCGGCGGGGAATCCCAGCGTATCAAGATTGTCAAACATCTCAGCAGCAGCCTGATGGATGTGATGTATGTCTTCGACGAGCCGAGCGTGGGCATGCACCCGCGAGACGTGCATCGGATGAATGAATTGCTGCAAAAACTGCGGGACAAGGGCAACACCGTCATCGTCGTGGAGCATGATCCGGACGTGATCAAAGTGGCTGACCACATCGTCGATGTCGGCCCCCATGCCGGGCGGTTGGGGGGCGAGATCGTTTTCGAGGGCAGCTATCAAGATTTGCTGTGCGCCGACACGTTGACCGGAAAACACATCAAACAAAAGATTCCATTGAAGGATGAATTTCGCAAGCCAAAAGGCAAATTGTCTGTCAGCAATGCCAATGTGAATAATCTGAAGAATCTCAGCGTGGATTTCCCCACCGGCGTGTTGACGGTGTTGACCGGCGTGGCGGGTTCGGGAAAAAGCTCGTTAATCAACCAAGTCTTCTTGCGGCAACATCCCGACGCCATCGTCATCGACCAATCAGCCGTGGGCGTTTCCAGCCGATCCAACCCGGCCACTTACACAGGTATCTTGGATGATGTGCGCAAGGCGTTCGCCACGGCCAACAAAGTCAATGCGTCGTTGTTCAGTTTCAATTCCAAAGGCGCCTGTGAAAACTGCCAGGGACTCGGCGTAATCTACACCGACCTGGCTTTTCTGAGCGAAGTGAAAACACCTTGCGAAGTCTGCGGCGGCAAGCGTTTCAAGGACGAAGTGCTGGCTTATCAACTGAATGGCAAATCCATCAGCGACGTGCTGGCCATGAACGTTCGGCAGGCGCTGGAATATTTCAAAATCAAGGAAGTGCTTCGCAAACTGCAAGCGATGAGCGATGTGGGGCTGGATTATTTAAGCCTCGGCCAGCCGCTCAGCACGCTCTCGGGCGGAGAATGCCAGCGCATCAAGCTGGCCAGCGAACTGCACAAAAAGGGCAGCGTCTACGTGATGGACGAACCCACCACGGGCTTGCACATGTCCGACATCAGCCACCTGCTGGCCGTCATGAACCGTCTGGTGGACGCGGGCAACACGGTGATCGTGATCGAGCATAATCTCCACGTCATCAAAAACGCCGACTGGATCATCGACATCGGCCCTGAAGGCGGCAGCAAAGGGGGCACGATCATGTTTGAAGGCACGCCCAAGGATTTGCTCAAGGCGAAGCAATCGCTTACCAGCGAGTATCTTCGAGGCTGATCCGGCCTCGTGTGGGCGATGAGAGATGAGAGCAATCACCTCACTAATCAATTTCTCATGCCGCACGGATCGGTCTTTCTGTTTGCCCCTTTGGGCCAAATCAGTATTTGGGCCATGTGGCTCTTTTCAACCGGCCCGGAATCAACTTTGGGCGACCATATTGGGCCATGAAAAAGACTGCCAAAAGGCCCCGGATTACTCCAAAATCATTAGGCGATGTGTCGATTTGCCGGGGGTTTTGAAAAATGGTGTTCAGTTGGCCCACTGGTTTTGACCACCTGGGTGGGTGTCCAACTGTCCAAAAATGGTCGCCGGAAGGGTGTTTTTCACAGTTTTCGGTCACTTTTGGAGCCGATTTTGACCGGTTTTGAAATCCGGAAACTCCAAGTTCTGTAGCGTGTTGCTCGCCGGAAAACTCCGGCCTGTTTGCGTTTTTTGATCGCAAAATGAAATTCCACCCTCGCGAGTAACGTGTGGGGCGTTTCCCAACCTTGCCCCGTGAATCATTCCCGATGGCGCGGGGCGCGGAACACGGCCGTTCAATAGGATGGCAAACATCACCAGTTCGATGGCCGCCGACCGGCCAATCCCCCATTGTGCGATTGATCTTCCGGTCTGCGTCTTAAAAATCCGACGAGGGAAGCGACAAGCCCATGAGCGACCTGATCCGAAACGAACCGACATGGCTTCTGATTTCGATCATGCTGGCGGCCATGACAATCTCCAACGTGATCGGATATGTCGTCGGCAAACGCCATCGGTTCGGAGAGTCCGAGCCGTCTCGAAACGTTTCCAACATGCTCAAGGGAAGCGTGTTTGGGCTGGTCGCCTTGCTCATGGGCTTTTCTTTCTCCATGACCGTCAGCCGGCACGACAACCGGCGAAAAGTGGTGTTGAGCGAGGCGAACGCCATCGGCACCTGCTATTTGCGGGCCGGATTGCTCCCCCCTTCCGACCGTGATCGAATTCGAGAGACGTTGCGACGATACGTGAGCGTTCGGCTGGAGTTTTACGAAAAAGGCATCGACCCGGCGGAAAACCGGCAGGCCACCCAAGAGATGGGCCGCCTGCTCGACGAACTATGGGAGCGAGTCGAGGCGGCCGTCAAAGCAAACCAGCAAACCGCTTTGACCAGCCAGATTGTGCCCGCCACCAACGAAATGATTGATTTGGACGGAACGCGAGCGTGGGCAGACGACAGCCATCTGCCCATGCCGATTCTCGGCCTTTTGGTCGCATGCGTGATCGTGTCGTGCCTGCTCATGGGACATTCATCGGGCCAGGCGGGGAAATGTCACGCGGGGCTGTGGCTGTCATTAAACGTCTTGATGGCTCTTGTGTTGTTCGTGATTCTGGATTTCGACCGCCCGCGTCGCGGACTGGTGCGGGTCAATCACGAGCCATTGATCAAACTTCAAGCCTCTATTCAACCTTCCGGAAAGTAACCGCCCGAAGAGTTTGTGTTGAATGCGGCTCCGATCAATCAAGGGGACAACCCGAAGCAAGGGTGGCTGGCGCATCGGGGAATTGCAGTGAAAACGGCCGGGCGCCGGTGGCAGTGGCGATTTGCGAACCAAGCTCTTGCAGCATCCCGGCCGAGTAACCCGGCCAGAGGCGGCAGATCGTTTTTCCGTCAAGTGCCAGCGCCGTGTAGGCCGAGCGTTTGGCTCCGAAGCCGCGCGAGATCGAGCGGTCGGCATCCGCGATCACCAGATATGGCGTTTGATGTTCGCGCTGCCATTCAATCGCCTCTTGGTCGTCACCAGCCACGACGCCGATGAAATGAGCCTGTGATCCGCAAGCCCTGAACAACTCATGGGTCTGTTGTTCATAGGCTTCGCTGCACGGGCAGCCCGGCAGAATGAAGATCACCACCGTCGGGCGATCGGAAGCCATCCCCGGCAACGCGGGAATCTCACGCCCGGTTTCGGCTTGGGCAGAGTCGGCCATCCACGGGGTCACGGGATGACCGGTGCCCGGTTGAATCAGGAAGGCGGCTGCCATCGCGGCGGTCGCGGCGACCAATAACGCAGTCGTGGAAAAGCGTCTCATGCGACGGCCTCCGCCGGGGAAATTGCTTCCGGTTCGGGAAGAGGTTCTTCCTTGGAAACCGACACCGGCCGGCGAATTTGCAAGACCATCGCGGCGGTGACCAGACAGAGCGCCCCCGAGGTGAGAAACGCCCGTTCGTAATTGCCGCTCCATGAGCGGATGGCCCCGGCTCCGAAAGCCGCCACGGCCGCCCCGCACTGGTGGGCGGCCACGATCCAGCCGAACATGATCGCGGCCCGCGCCCGCCCGAACGTGTCTGCCGTCAGTCGCACGGTCGGCGGCACGGTGGCAATCCAGTCAAGACCGTAGAAAACGGCGAAGATCGTCAGGCCCCATGAGGCATCCGCCAGCCCGAACGGCAGGCAGATCAGCGACAAGCCGCGCAAGGCGTAATACCAACTCAATAAAGTCCGGTTATCGAGGCGATCCGACAGCCAGCCGGAGGCGGTGGTGCCCGCCAGATCGAACAGCCCCATCAATGCCAGCAACCCGGCGGCGGTCACTTCGGGAATCCCCTGATCCAGACAGGCAGGAATCAAATGGGTGCCGATCAGCCCGTTCGTACTGGCTCCGCACACGAAGAAACTCCCCGACAACAACCAGAAATCGCGAGACCGAAAACCATCGCGCAATCCGCGAATCGCCTCCAATGCCGGATTGGCCTTGGGGACTGCAATTGAAACCGGTTCGAGTTCGCCGCCATAGGGACCGACCCCCAAATCCGAGGGGTGTTCCCGCAGAAACAACGCCACCAGCGGAATCACCAACACCAAAGCCCCCGCCACCAGAAAGGCGGCGGCCCGCCAGCCAAAGTGTTCGACAAGAGCGGCCATCAACGGGAGGAAGACCAGTTGCCCCGTGGCCGAACTGGCGGTCAGCACGCCAAGGACCAACCCGCGACGGGTGACAAACCAGCGATTCACCACCGTGGTCGCCAGAACGAGCGCCGTCATCCCCGTGCCCCCGCCAACGACCACGCCCCACAACATCACCAATTGCCACGAAGCCGACATGTGGGTGGTCAGGCTGACACCCGCCGTCACGGTCGCCAATGAAATGAGAACCGTTTTGCGAACGCCGAGCCGGTCCATCAACGCGGCGGCGAACGGGCCAATCAGGCCATAAAGGAACAGATTGACCGAAACCGCCACCGAGATCGTAGCCCGGCTCCAGCCAAATTCCCGTTCAAGCGGCACAATCAACACGCCGGGGGTTGAGCGCACACCCGCTGTAGCGAGGAGAATAAGAAACGTCGCCCCGGCGACAGTCCAGGCCGGGTGGAGGCGACGGGTAGTGGCGAGCATCAATATCCCCTTCGTTGAACCGCAAAATACTTGTGCATACATGTTTTTCAGGCAAAACAATCAAATCTCTGACGCGGTTTGGGCCACGCTTGGCAACACCGCGAAAAGCGTGGCCCAAACGGCCTCCGGCATGGCCTGACGCAACCGCTCTTGGGCTTTCAACCACGCCGGGCGGGCTTGCGCGAGTTTGGCTTTTCCCGCCTCCGTGATCGACACCCGCTTCTCCCGCCGATCAGCGCCGGGTCGGATGGACACCCAATCTGATTGATGAAGCACAGCCAACGCACGGGTTAGCGAGGTTTCTTCAAGAAATGTCATCTCACTCAGATCGCTTTGACGAACCTCGCCCGACCGGCTCAGCGCGCTCAACAGGGCATATTGGGTGACCCGCAGGCCGGTGTCACGAAATTCCGTGTCGTAGATCCGCGTCACCGCCCGAGAGGCCCGCCGGAGAGCCGTGCAAAGACAGGGTGTGGCTGTCGGGGTGGAAGCCGAATTGGCCGGTGAAGAATGTGAATGGCTCATGAAAGATGTATATGCAGGCAAAACTTCCCGGTCAAATGCAAAATCATGCAAGCCTTTTCCGGGGAATGGAAATCATCGTCCGAATGATTTTCCTCGACTCGGCCAAACCTATGCTGTATAGAAACCTCACTTCTCTCCACCCTCGTTACTCATCAAATTCTCGACGGAGTTTGCCAGTGTTGATGCGCGTTGCCTTCGGTTTGGTGTTTGTCTTCGGTTGCTTGAATTCCGCCTCGGCGGCCGATCCGAGTTACACCAAGGATGTGAAGCCGTTTTTGACCAAGTATTGCATTGAATGCCACTCGGCCAAACAGGCGAAAGCCGGTTACAATTTCGATGATTTTGCCGGGCTGACCAAGGCAGGCAAAAAGGGGGCCGCCGTGGTCCCCGAGAAGCCGGAAAAGAGCATGTTGGTACTGACGATGACCGGCGGGGCGAAAGCGATGCCGCCGAAGAAGGCCCCGGCCAAGCCGACGAAGGAAGAAATTGACATGGTCCGCGATTGGATCACGAAGGGCGCCAAGGACGACACGAAGAAATAATCGCCCGGAAAATCAGTCGTCCAGACTCACCGCTTTGCCGAGCATTTCCTGCCACTGTTTCTTCTGGGCATCGGTGAGAAGGGCCTCGATTTTTCCCTCATGTTCTTTGCGAATCTTCATCACTTTGGGCCGGATTTCCTCGGGATTGCCGCCCGAGCGGGCCTCTTTCATCAGTGGCTCGACTGTCTTCTGAAGTTCTTTCACCACGGCCATGAATTTCATGACCTGTTCGTCCGTGATTTGAAGTTCCTTCCGGATCTCCGGCTGGCCCAAGGCGAAGGCCCCCTCCAACTGAAGTTCGATTTGCCGCAATCGCTTGAGTTGGTCTTCCTTCAAGGTCGCCTTCAAAAATGCGGCCAGTTTCTCCCGCACTTTCGGGCGATACTCGGCCAGTTCCTTCTCCCGTTCTTCCTGGCCCAGCCCTTCCAACTTCTGGAACAACTTCATGCCGTCCCGAAGCCGTTCCTCAAGCTCGTCTTCGACCTTTTTCTTCTGCTCATCCGACAGTACCAGTTCTTCCTGCACCTTGCCGCGAAAGACGACAAACTGCTTGCCGAACGCCTCCTGAAGATGCCGCCGGGCCGCCTCCGGGGCCTGGCCTTCCGACGCGGCCGCCCGGCCGGTGACGGCAACCAACATCGTGGTGATGACAATAACGGCCACGTTCCTCATGTCTCTCTCCCTGACTGTCAGAAACGGCGAATCCCTCCCCATTTCAGCCCGGCGTCGGGCATTGTCAAGACCATGCTTCGATTTGAAATCCGGGGTGCGGGCGGGTTTCACAGGAACATGCCGCCAGAGGCTTCCAAGCGCTGGGCGTTGACCCATCGGCCCTCATCAGAACACAGAAAGACCACGACCCCGCTGATGTCATCCGGCTGGCCGACTCGGCCGAGGGCGGTTTGCGAGGCCAGGAAATCCTTCACGCCGGGGCGCTCAAACGAGGCCGAGGTGAAATCGGTTTCCACCACCCCCGGAGCGACGATGTTGGCGGTGATGCCGCGTGAGCCGAGTTCTTTCGCCAGATACTTGGTCAGCACCTCCATCGCCCCTTTCATCGAGGCGTAGGCCGAATATCCCGGAGTGGCGAAGCGAGTCAGCCCCGTGGAGGTGTTGATAATGCGGCCGCCGTCGGCCAGCAACGGCAGCATCTGTTGCGTGAGAAAGAATGTGCCGCGAAAGTGAATATTCATCAGGCTATCGAATGCCTCCTCGCTGGTTTGCGCGAACGGGCTGGTGATGCCAACGCCCGCATTGTTGACGAGAAAATCAAAATTCTTCCGGCCCCAGGTCTTTTGCAACGCCTCGGCCACCGCTTCGGAGAACTGCCCGAGCTGCTTCGTGTCGGCGACATCCAAGGGTAGCAAGACCGCCTTGCGGCCGAGTTGTTCGATTTCCGCGACGACGGCTTCTCCTTCCTGCTTTTTGCTGCGATAGGTGAGGATGATGTCGGCGCCATTCCGAGCCAGCCGCAAAGCAGTGTTGCGGCCAAGCCCGCGACTGCCGCCGGTGACGAGGGCGATTTTGTTTGTGAGCCCGTTCATGCGGAAACCCTTTCGTTTGGGGAACACAACTTACGTTTTGTTTTGCATGACAATATCGTTGCCGTTCGCTGGCTCAGTTATATTTACCCAACACAAAGAGAATGTTTGCAAGAGCTGCTGATGGATTTTGAAGGGTTAGCCATTGAAATTCATGGCATTATCCGTGTTCATCTGTGACTGAAAATTCTTCTGTTCTTCACTTTTCTCACCCCGATCCGCGGCCATCACCGGTTGCGAACTGGAAGCGTTGGACCGCGTGTCTAAACTAAGTTCGTCCGTTGGGACATAACCACAAACTTCGACTCTCGATCTTGGGGAGATGCCGATATGCAGATGTCAGATGAAACAGAAAGTGAAAACGTGGAAGACCGTCGCGGCATGGGCGGCCCGATGGCGGTCGGCGGCGGCCTCGGCGGCCTGTCCATCATCGGGATCATCATTTTTCTGATCCAAGGGGGCGACCCCAAGCAGATTCTGGACAAAGTGCAGCAACAGCAAGGGGCGCAGCAAGGCCATGTTTCCGCGAAGCAGAACGACGCGGAAAAGGTGTTTGTGAGCAAGGTGTTGCATCTCACCGAAGATGTGTGGGAAGAGCAGTTTCGCGAGCAGGGGATGCGGTACAAAAAGCCCAAATTGGTCGTCTTCAACGGAGTGACCAACACGGCCTGCGGTCAGGGCGAGTCGGCAATGGGGCCGTTCTACTGTCCGGGCGATCAACAGGTGTATATCGACCTCGACTTCTTCGCCGAGTTGCGAAAACTGACCGGAACCAGCGCTGACTTTGCGCGGGCGTATGTGATCGCCCACGAAGTCGGCCACCATGTTCAGAACCTGATGGGTTACAGCCAGAAAGTGGATTCGCAACGGGGCCGTGTGAGCAAGGAAGCCATGAACCAACTCTCGGTGCGGCTTGAACTTCAGGCTGATTACCTGGCCGGGGTGTGGGGGTATCATGCGAACAAGCAGAAGAAAATCCTCGAACCCGGCGATATCGAGTCGGGTTTGCAGGCAGCCCAAGGCATCGGCGACGACAAGTTGCAGCAGGGAGCCGGCCGGGCTGTTCGGCCGGAAAGTTTCACCCACGGGACATCCAAACAGCGGGAGTTTTTCCTGAAGACGGGGCTTCAACGGGGCGATGCCTCGAAGAAAACACTCGATTACTTTTTCACCGTGCCCTACGAACGGCTGGGACGTGATTTTCCGGAATAAGAAGTGTTTGATTGCTCAATTCCAAGCGAGGTTGCGCAAGCAAGGGAAACCCCGCCGGTTGTGACGAATCCCCTGAAAACAGGCCACGGAGCGTAAGGCCGAATCCCCGAAGACGACGTACCGCGATGGCCGATGGAGGATGGCCCGCGGTATTTGCCCCCAGAGTTCGGGACGATTTTCATGGCTACCTTGCCCCTGCATGCGAAGAAGTCCAAACCCCGGCCGCCGATCTTCCGCGCCCTCGGGGCAAGCGAACCACCGCCGGAAATCGACGTGGACGGCCAGCCCTATTGCCTCCTTGAACTGCTCAAGCACGATTCCTGGGCGGCGACGGCCATCTATCGCGGTCTCAACAAGTCGATCATCTGCAAGTTCAACCGTGTCCAGCCGATTGGCTTCATCGACATGAAATGGCTGGGCAAGCGTCTCGCCGACCGGGAACGCAAGGCCCTTGAACGCCTGGCCGATCTGCCGAATTTGCCGCGTCCGTGCCGGGAAGTTCGGGCCAATGGCCGGTTATTGCCGAATGCCGCCGCGAGGGAGTTTTTGAACGGGCACCCGCTCACCTCCGGCGAAGTGGTGAACAGCGGTTTCTTCCCCTCGTTGAAGACGCTCCTCGCGGCCATGCACCATCGCGGGCTGGCCTATGTCGATCTGCACAAGCGGGAAAACATCATCGTGGGGGATGACGGCCGGCCGTACCTCATTGACTTCCAGATTTGCTTCGACGCCACCAACCCCCGATTGCGCTGGATTCCGGGTGTGCGGACGCTGTTGAGCTATCTGTGCCGGTCGGACGATTACCATTTGTTGAAGCACGTCATCAAACACCGCCCCGATCAGGCGGCCATCGCCGAACGGGAACTGGACGCCGTCCGGCCGTGGTGGATTCGCGCCCACCGCGTGGTCGCCAAACCGTTCCGGCAACTGCGCCGGAAGTTGCTGGTGAAAACAGGCGTCCGCACCGGCATCGGCATGGCCAGCTCGGAACAATTCGCCGAAGACGCCGTCCGCCGCGAAATGGCCCTCCCGGCGAAAGCCCGGCAGGCGGCGTAAGGGAAACGACAACCGCGAGGTGTTGATTCCCCCTGATTGATGCCCCTCCCATTGTCATTTGAAAAATAATCCGTGCGGTTCTCTGATGATGATCGGGTAGAATCGGGCTGTTTTGAAAAACACCCGATCCGCTCTCTCTCCAGGGGACGTCATGCGGCACGACTCGAACCGGAATGGTCCCGATCATCAAGGTGCTCTTGATCGCCGGGGATTTTTGTCATCCCTGGCGACGACTGCGACGGCGGTGGCCGTCGGCGGGCCGACGCTACTGAAACCAACATCGGCATTGGCCGCGCCGAGCGCGAAGAGCGCGGCGGAAACCGCCGTCAAGGTTTTCCACGACACCCTCACCGACGCCCAGAAGAAAACCATCTGTTTCGCCTGGGACCACAAGCATCCCGAACGGGGCCTCCTTCGCACGCACATCTCGAATTTCTGGCACATCACGGAACCGAAGTTGACAAGCAACTTCTACACGAAGGACCAGCAAACGATCCTGTTCGACATCTTCAAGGGCGTGTTCAACCCCGACTGGCATGAGAAGATGATCAAACAACTCAAGGACGACCACGACGGCAAGCCGTGGGGGGCCGGTCTGACTTGCGCGATCTTCGGCCAGCCGGGAACGGACCAGTTTCAGTTTGCGATGACCGGCCGGCACATGACGATCCGCGCGGATGGCAACAGCGCATCCCACGTCGCGCTCGGCGGCCCGATATTCCACGGTCACGCGGCCTCCGGCTACACCGAGAAAGTCCATCATCCGGGCAACATCTTTTGGAATCAGGGGGAGCAGGCCAACAAGGTCTACGCGATTCTCGACGGCAAACAGCAAAAATTGGCCCTCGTGGAACACCGGCCGAAGGACGAGTTCACCGTCCCCTTCCGGGGAGCCGACGCGAAGCTCGACGGGCTGCCTTGTTCGGAAATGTCAGGTGATCAGAAAGACGCGGTGAAGAAGACGCTGGCGAGCCTGCTGGAACCTTACCGCACCGAGGATCGGGACAAGGTGATGGAGTGCCTCAAGAAGCAGGGGGGCCTCGACAAGTGCCGGCTGACGTTCTACAAGGACGGCGACATCGGCAACGACGGCGAATGGGACAACTGGCGTCTGGAAGGGCCGTCGTTCGTCTGGTATTTCCGGGGACACCCGCACGTTCACATCTGGATCAACGTAGCCGACGACCCCTCTGTGCCGCTCAATGCCCAGAATTTCTGATCTGACGGCCCGCCCGCCCGGTTCGTGAGAGCCGGGAAAAGCGGCCAACGTGAAATGTCCATGTGGAAATAGGCCGCGACAAAACCACCGACGACAGGTTCCCGAGTGTCTTCCGATAACCCTTTTTTGATTCGCGTGCTTTGCTTGTTGCTGGCGGCGACGGCCTGCCACTGTCAATCGCACGCGGCCGATTGGCCGTTCTGGCGAGGTCCCGCCCGCGACGGCCACACAGAGGAGTCTTCCCGCTGGTCGAAGGAAGCCTGGCTTCCGGCCGAACCCGCCTGGCGGGCGACTTTGGGTGTCGGGGCCAGCAGTCCGGTTGTCGTCGGCGGGCAGGTCTTTTTGCTCGGAAATGCCGATGGACGGGATGTTCTTCGCTGTCTCTCGGCCGCCGATGGCAAGGAGGTTTGGTCGGTCAATTACGCCTGCAGATTGTACGGCCGGTTTCACGAAGGGGACGAGGGGATTTATTCCGGGCCATCCTCCACGCCCGAGTACGACCCGGCCACCAAATATCTGCACACCCTCAGCGCCGACGGTCATCTCAACTGTTGGGACACCCGCCAGAACGGGAAGAATATTTGGAAGCGAAACTTGTACGACGATTACCAAGTTGGTCGCCGCCCGAAACTCACGCGGGCGCCTCTTCGGGATTATGGGTACACGAGCAGTCCCCTTGTGCATGGCGACTGGTTGCTGGCGGAAGTCGGTTCCACGAAGAGCGGGACGGTCATTGCGTTCGACAAGATGACCGGCAAACAAGTCTGGGCCTCGGAATTGCGGGACGAGGCCGGTCACACCGGCGGGATGGCCCCCATGCGGGTGGAGGGCGTGCCGTGCGTGGCCGTCGTCACCCAGCGGAATCTGGCCGTCATCAGGCTTGACGGGGACAAGGCGGGGAAGACGGTGGCCGTCTTTCCTTGGGTCACCGATTTCGCCAACAACATCGCCAGCCCGGCCGTGCGCGATGACTGCGTGCTGGTCACGGCCGCCTACAACCAAAACTCGATTTGCAAGGTGAAGTTCACCCTGAAAGAAGCCCGCGAATTATGGCGGCAAAAGTTCCCCTCCAAGGTTTGCACGCCGGTCATTCACAAGGACCATGTGTATGTTGCCTGGCAAAAAGTGCGCTGCCTCAGTTGGGAAACCGGCGAATTGAAATGGGAGGGGGGAACCATCGGCGATCCCGGCTCTTGCATTGTGACCGCCGACGACCGGCTGATTGTTTTCGGCAAAAATGGCAAACTGTCGGTCGTTGAAACGGCCGTGCGGTCGCCCGCGAAATATGAGGAGTTGACGGCCGTGGACGGTTTGTTCCGCTCGGCCGCCTGGCCCCATGTCGCCCTCTCGGATGGCCGACTGTTCTGCCGTGATCGCGAGGGCCATCTGTCGTGTTTTGTCCTGCCCCGTTGAACCGACATTCGTGCCGGTCACGACTTCGGCCCGGCCGGCAGATGCTCCGTCAGGTATCGGGTCAGCAAGCCGTACAGATGCCGCGAGGTGTTTTTGCCTTCGTTGATCGAATGCGAACGGTTGGGGTAAGGCATCACGGTGAACGTCTTGTTCTCCGCAATCAGCAGATCGACCAGTTTCTCGGCCCCCTGATAATGGACGTTGTCGTCCCCGGTGCCGTGGACAATCAGCAGGTTTCCCTTCAACTTCGCCGCGTGGGTCAGTGGCGATCCCTCCTTGTAATCCTCGGCGTTGGCCTGCGGCAGCCCCATGTATCGTTCCTGATAGATGGTGTCGTACAACCGCATGTCCGGCACGGCGGCGACAGCCATCCCCGTGTGGTACAAATCCGGGTGGCGGAACAGTAGATTCAGGCTCATCGACCCGCCGCCGCTCCAACCCCACACGCCCAGCCGGGCCGGGTCGATGTAGGGTCGCTTGAGCAGTTCGCGGGCCGCCGCTGATTGGTCTTGCGAAGCCAGTGTGCCGATCTTGCGATAGACGCTCTTGCGCCAATCCCGGCCTCGCGGAGCATGAGTTCCCCGGTTATCCACGCTGGCCACCAAATAACCCTGCTGGGCGAGCATCAAATGCCAGAGGTAGTTGTTGCCGCCCCAGCGATCAACCACCGTTTGCCCGGCCGGTTCGCCGTAGACGTGGAATAGAATCGGATACTTCTTCGTTTCGTCAAATCCTGGTGGCTTCATCAGCCAGCCGTCCAGTTGGATACCGCCGCCGATATCGACTTTGAAGAACTCAACCGGCGTTCGGGCTAATTTACCCACGGCGGCCGCCAGTTTGTCGTTGGTCTGCAGCGGGCGAACCGGCGTGTGTTTGGCCAGTTCGATCAACCGGGTCTGCGGGGGAACGCCGAACTTGGAGTGTGTCCAGATGGCGAAGTCATTGTCCGGCCGGACTTGGTAGTCATTCCAGCCGGTTTGGTCGGCCGGGGTCAGCCGTTCCGGTTCCCCGGTTTCTTTCAGGGATGTCCGGTAGAGGTATTGCCTCGTCGCCTGATCGGGGGAAGCGAGGAAGTAAACACAGTCAGCCTTTTCATCAATTTTCAGCACGCGAATCACATCGAACGCCCCGGCGGTGACCCGGCGAATGGTGTTGCCATCGCGGGAAACGACATAGAGATGCCGCCAGCCGTCGCGTTCGCTGATCCAGGTGAACGCCTTGCCGCCATCAATCCAATGCAAAGCGTCGTCGTTCATGTCCAGCCAGGCCCCGTCGCGTTCGGTGAAGACCGTCCGCACCCGCCCGGTGTCCGGGTTGGCCAGCATCACATCGTTGGAGTTTTGCAACCGATTAACCCGTTGCAGGACAATCTCCGTTGGGTTCTCCGCCCACTCCATGCGCGGAATGTAGTAATCCGTTTTGGTGTCCCCCGGCACGTCGAGCCAGCGGGTCGGCCCGCCTGTTGCGGAGACAACGCCCGTTCGGCAGGCCGAATTTCGTTCGCCGGTTTTGGGGTAAGCGAAGGTCGTCAATTTCGGATAGTTCCCGCCGGTGTGGTCGATCATCGTGAAGCGGGGAACGCCGCGAGTGTCAAGCTGCCAATAGGCGATCTGCTTGCCATCGGGACTCCAGCGCCAGCCATCGCGGCAGTCGAATTCCTCCTCGTAAACCCAATCGAAGGTTCCGTTGATGATCTCCTCCGAACCATCAGCCGTGAGCTTGACGGCGGCCCCGCCATCGGCCGGTTCGACAAACAGATTATTCTCCCGGACATAGCCCACGGCTTGCCCATCGGGGGAGAGTTTGGCGAACATCAGGCTGGAGGGTTTGGCGTCGCCGCCGAGCTTGACGAGTTTCCCGGTCGAACGCCGGAACGTCCAGTAATCGCCCCGCGTGTTTCGGCGCCAGACACGGGCCGAGTTGGTGAAGATCAGCGCCAGATCAAGGTCTTTGGAAAACGCAAAATCTTGCACTTTCAGAGGCTCTTTCGCCCCCGGCAGAATCAGTTTGTCCACGGGGATGAGAAGGGTCTTTTTTCCGGTCGCCGCCTCCACTTGAAACAGTTCGCCGGCTCCTTTGAACTTGGTCGACGGCTCCAGTTCGGCATAACTCTTCGCATCGATCCACCGAAACGGCCGTCCCGGTTCCGGGCGAAAGTCCTCCGAGGAGAAGATGCGATCCAGTGTGAGACGCGCGGGATCGGGGTCTTGGCCCCAAGCGAGGCCGCCGATCAACAAACCCAGAAGCGGTAACAAACGGCAAAACGCCATTCCGATCTCCAAAGCGAGCCGGGGGAGCGAGTGGTTGGATCGTCGGGAACCCATACGGGTGAAGAGTTTGTGTCCGAGAACGACCGTCAGCCCCCATCATGGCGAAAAAGCCCCGTGAGGGCAAGGTGTCGATGGCAAATTGCTATTTCGATTCGCCGGAACTGATTTTTTCACAAATACCAAAGAAGATTTCCCGGCGGTCGCCGTTGTGCCTTCCGTAACCAACAACACACTTCCCCAAATGCGGGAAACGGGAGACACGATCATGAAAAAGTTCATCATTCTGGCGGCGGTTTTGGCCCTCTTCACCGGTTCGGCCTCGGCCACCGAATACGGGCACGAGTACAAGAAGGCGGTGACCTACAAGACGGTCACCGTTTATGTGGAAAAGCAGGTTCCATACACGGTCAACGTGGTGAAATACGACTCCTACGGCCACCCGTACACGGTGACGGTGACGAAGCACAAGATCATCCAAGTTCCGGTCCAAAAACAAGTTCCGGTTTATTCGCATGGCCGGTCGTATGAATGAGCAACCGCCATGTGTGAAATTCAAAGCTTGACAATGTCCCCTGCGGCGTTCATCCTCATCAGGATGAACGCCACTCCTCCCACGGATGAGGAACTGGTTTCCCGTGTGTGCCGGGACCAGTCTGCCTTTGAAGAATTGCATCGCCGGTATGACGCCCGGTTGCGTGGATTCCTCAAAACGCTCAATCATTCCCCGTCCGCAATCCCGGATCTGAGTCAGGAAACCTGGCTCAAGGTGTACACCCATCTTGGCAAGGGCAATCCCTTCGAGGGGAACTTTCGAGGCTGGCTGTTTCGCATCGGCGAGAACACGGGCAAGGACATGCTGCGGAAACGCAAGGCCCTGCCGCTGGCCGACGATGCCGACCCGGCCGAGCGGGATCAAAAATGGCGGCCGGACGCCGAGGACACCGCGCAACTGCAACATTGCTTCGGCGATCTCTCCGACCGTGAACGAGAAGTGGTCCGGTGGCGGCTGGAGGGGCAGTCCAGCCAGGATGTCGCCAACACGTTGCAAATCACGCCCGAACAGGTGTATGCCACCTTTAACCGGGCCAAAACCAAACTTCAAACCTGTCTCGGAGCGACAAAGGACCAATCGTGTTCGCCATGACCATCCCGGACGATCCCGTCGAACTGGCCCGGTGGCTTGAAGACGCCATCGTGTCCGGGGACGTCGCCCGCCTAGCCTCGGAACTCCGGGTGATTCACGGCGATGTATCGGAGTCTTCGTCGCTGGAAGCCTACGAAATCCATTTGCCTCAAGCGGAGCAATCCGGGTTGAAAACACTCCCGGCCCATCTGCTGCGTCGGTTGCTGATCCGGCCCGGTGATTTGTTGGAACTGGCCAAGTATCTATTGATGAACGGCGGGGCGTATTGGGATGCCAAACTCAATGCCGTGCCGGACATGACGGACGATGTCGCAGCCGGTTGGGAGCGCCTTAAGCAAGCCTTGCCGCCGGTGGAAAGCGTCAAACCGGCCGGAAAATCCGGGTTCGGGAAGTGGGTGATGGCCGGTTCCGTGTTCGCGACGGCCGCCGCCATATTAATTGCCGTGTTTGTGCTGAAACCCTTCGGGGACAAATCGCAAACCGGCCCGGAAGTGGCTGCGGCATGGGGCTGGCAAAAGCCGGACGCCTTCGCCCCGGCTCCCACCCGCGAGGAATATCTGAACCGGCTGGCCGACTCCGCAAACGAATGGTTCAAGAAACGCCCGGAGGACAAGGCCGCCCTCGCCAAACGCATCGGCGAATTCCGCCAGGGCTGCACCGCCCTGCTGACGGCCTCCCACGAACCCCTCCCCCCCGCCGACCAAGCCTGGCTGAAGGAACGCTGCGCCCTCTGGGCCGCGAAACTGGATGAACAATTGCAAAAACTGGAAGCCGACCCGGCCACCGACCCCAAACAAATCCGCGATTCGACGGACACAATTGTCACCAACCTGATGACGGCCATCCGCAAACGGGCGACTCCGGTGTGAGGGGTAACAGTTATCTCTTGTATTTGTTTGGACTTCTGGAACGGGAGGCTATGAGGTTGACATCAGCCGCGCATCTTTGAAAATGTTCTTCTTTCCAACACCATCAGGGCCAACATGGAACGACAGAATATCTCGACCGGCAGCAAGTGGGAACCGATCATTGGCTATTCGCGGGCGGTTCGCGTGGGGCAGTTTGTGGCCGTCTCCGGAACGACGGCCAGCGGCCCGGACGGGAAGTTTGTCGGCGAGGGGGATGTCTACGCCCAGACGGTGCAGATCCTCAAGAACATCGAGACCGCGCTGGGCAAGGCCGGGGCGAAGATGTCCGATGTCGTCCGCACGCGGATTTTTCTGGTGAACATCGCCGAGTGGGAACTGGTGGGCAAGGCACACGGCGAATTCTTCGGCGAGATTCGTCCGGCCACCGCAATGGTCGAAGTGCGGAAACTCATCTCCCCGGAAATCCTCGTCGAGATCGAAGCCGACGCGATTATCCAGTAAAAGAGAAGCGAAGAGAAAGAAAAGACTTCACGCAAAGCTCGCAAAGGGGACGCAAAGTTCGCCAAGAGTCGACGAAATAAATGATGACTCCGGGGCCGGATGATTCGAGAATCATTTTTCGTTGACTCTTGGCGAACTTTGCGTCCCCTTTGCGAGCTTTGCATGAAGTCTTTTCTTCGCTTCAACCCGCCACACCGGCTGGTTTCATCGTGTGCAGGCTGACGGGCTCCAACACTTCGCGGACCTTGCGACTCAGGGATTCGTGCGAGAGGGGTTTGTTCAGGAAAGCCACATTTTCGTCCAGCACGCCGTGCCGCAGGATGGAGTCGTCCGTGTAGCCGGAGACGAACAACACCCGGATGCCCGGAAGGATGGCCCGGACCCGGTCGGCAAGTTCGCGGCCGTTCATCAGGGGCATCACCACATCCGTCAACAAAAGATGAATTGGTCCGTGGTGTTCGCGGCATAATCGCAAGGCTTCCAAACCGCCGGCGGCTTCGATCACTTGATAGCCAAGCGTTCGCAGCATCCCCGCCGTCACGTTTCGCACACCGACATCATCCTCGGCCAGCAGCACGGTTTCCTTCCCGAGCATGATCGAGGAGCCAAAGCGACTTCGGCCCTCCGGTTCCGCGGTCGGGGCTGTGCATCGCGGGAAGTAGACGCGGAAGGTCGTCCCGCGATCCACTTCGCTGTCGCAGGTGATGATTCCCTCGCTCTGTTTGACAATCCCGTACACCATCGCCAGGCCGAGGCCGGTTCCCTTGCCCATTTCCTTGGTGGTGAAGAACGGCTCGAAGATGCGGGACCGCGTTTGCTCGTCCATGCCGCAACCGGTGTCCGCCACCTCGATCATCACATACTCGCCGGCCTTGGCGTCTTCTTCAGGCGGCCGGTCGAAAGTCACATTGCCGGTGCGGATGAAAATATCCCCGCCGTCCTCCATCGCGTCACGGGCGTTCACGACGAGGTTCATCAACACCTGCTCGATTTGCGACATGTCGGCGTTCACGAAACCGAGATCAGGGTTCAGTTCCAGTTCGATCTCGATGTCTTCGCCGATGAGCCGGGTGAGCATCTTTTCGGTGTCCGTCACCACCGAATTGAGATTGAGACGGACGCGGGCCTGAATTTGTTGCCGCCCGAACGCGAGCAGTTGCCGGGTGAGGGCCGAGGCCCGTTCGCCCGCCTTGCGAATTTCGCGGACTTGTCCGGCCGTGCGGTTCGGGTCTTGGGTGTTCAAATTGCGGAGGATCATCTCGCTGAAACCGTTGATGACGGTCAGCAAATTGTTGAAGTCGTGGGCAATGCCCCCGGCCAGCCGGCCGACGGCCTCCATCTTCATGGAGTTTTGCATGCGACCCTCAAGCCGTTTCCGCTCCTCAATGCTCCGGGTGACGGTGATGACCTCCATCACGTTCCCCATCTCGTCATGCACGCCTCGGGCGGTCGTCTCGCACCACACATAAGAACCATCCTGGCGGAGGGAGCGGTGGGCGTATGTCTGGATCGCCGGGGCCGAGATCACCCTCTCCAGAATCTCGACCATTCGCGGCAAATCCGATTCCCACACAAAATCCCGGATATGCCGGCCAGTCATTTCCTCCGGATCGATTCCGAACAACGTGTGGCTGGCGGGCGAGACATACAGATATTCGCCGTCCAGATTGATCCGGCTGATGAGGTCGGTGGCGTTCTCGGTGAGGAGGCGATAACGGGCCTCGCTCTCCCGCAGGGCGTCGTTGACAAACACACGATCACTGACATCCATCATCACGCCGTTCCAAAGCGTGCCCCCGTCGGCCTGTTTCGCGGGAATGGCCCGCAGGCGTATCCACTTTAATTGCCCGGTTTTGACGGTCTGGCAACGGAACTCCAAATCCCAAGGCATCATTGTCCGGAAAGATTCATCCAGCGTGTCCCAATAGACGGGCAGGTCTTCCGGGATCACTTGAAACTCGCCCAGCATGGCCCGCTGGTTGGTTTCCTCGGGCGTGAGTTCAAGCAGTTCCTCGACTCCCCGGCTGATGAACGGGAACGATTTGCGGCCATCCTTTCCCAGCCGGAACTGGAAGACGGCCCCCGGAATGTTGTCGCTGATGGTGCGAAGTTGTTCTTCGCTGGCCTTTTTCGCCTGCTCGGCAGCCCGCCATTTGGTCACGTCGTGCAGCAGGATGACACAGCCGATTCGCCGGCCATAGTCGTCACATAATGGCCGGAAGTCCGCCTCGACCCACAGGGTGACACCATCGCTTCGGGTCATCTGCCATTCGCCGGAGGCTTCCTCTCCGTCGATGGCGCGTTGGATCAACGGCAATTGAATGGCAATTGTTCTCGCCGGGATGAGTTCGAGGTAACACCGGCCAAGCGCATCGGGGGCCGGCCGGTTGTGCAATTCGGCGGCACCGTCGCTCCAGAACCCGACCACGCCGATGGGGTCGAGCATCACCACCCCGTCCCGAACGTGCATGAACAGTTGGGCAATGCGGGCCTGTTCGGAAGCGGTGGATAAGAGGGTCGGTCTCATGCCTGCCAAGGTAAAAAAGTTCGGGGGACGCCTCAACCATAGGCCACCGGCCGGTCAAAACACACCACTCGCCGGGCGCCAACCCCTAGCGGCTGACACTGCGGCGTGAAACCTTTTGCGAGAACTGATATCGGCGATCCGGTCAACCATTCATTTGACAGTGGGGAGGCCAATGGGTTATGATTCCCCTTACCCGCCATCGCCTGATTTGACACGGCCTCACCCCAAAAACTGTCTGACAGACTCCCCATGATGCGATCCTTCCTTGCCGGGTGTCTCACCCTCGTTTGTGGCTCCGCACTGTTCGCGGAACCGGGTTCGGCCGGGACCTCCCGCCCCAAGATCGACTATTCGCGGGACATCAAGCCAATACTGTCCAACCATTGCTTCGCGTGCCACGGGCCGGACCCCAAGGCCCTGAAGGCGGGATTGCGGCTGGACCTCCCCGAGTCGGCCATGAAGGCGTTGGCAAGCAAGGGAATCGCCGTCGTCCCCGGCAAGCCGGAGAAGAGCGAACTGGTCGCCCGCATCCGCACAGCGGACAAGGGGGAGATCATGCCCCCGCCGTCGCATGGCAAACCGCTGTCGGCCGAGCAAAAAGACCTGCTGCAAGCGTGGATCGCCGCCGGGGCCGAATATCAAAGCCATTGGGCATTCGTGAAACCCGTAAAGGGCCCGCTTCCGGCGACGAGCAATCCGGCGTGGGCCAAGGGCGAAATTGATGCGTTCATCCTGAACCGGCTGGACCGGGCCGGCATCAAGCCCGCCGGGGAAGCCGACAAGCAGACGTTGATCCGCCGCGTCTCCCTCGACCTTCGCGGCCTGCCGCCGACATTGCAGGAAGTGGAACAATTCCTTGCGGACAAATCCCCGGCCGCCTACGAGGCGATGATCGACCGGATGCTGGCCTCTCCCCGTTATGGCGAAAAAATGGCCCAATTGTGGCTCGATTTGGCCCGATTCGGGGACACCTCGGGTTACCACTACGACAGCACCCGGCAAATGTGGATGTGGCGGGATTACGTCATCAATTCGTTCAACACGAACAAGCCGTTTGACCGTTTCACCATCGAACAACTGGCCGGGGATCTGCTGCCAAACCCGACCACGGAACAGAAAATCGCCACCGGGTTCAACCGCAATTCCCGCTTCAACGAGGAAGGGGGCGCCGACCCGGAAGAGTTCGTGATCCGCTACAACGTGGACCGCACCAACACCCTCGGCCAGACCTGGCTGGGCCTCACGCTCGGCTGCGCCGAGTGTCACACGCACAAGTACGACCCGATTTCGCACAAGGAGTATTACCAACTCTTCGCCTTCTTCGCCGGTATCCAAGAACCGATGGCCAGCGGCAACCACGGGGCCTCGCTTCCCCCGTTGTTGAAACTGCCAACCCCCGAACAGGAAAAAAACATCGCGGACGCCAAGGCGAAGAAGGAAAAGATGCTGAAGGACATCGCCACGGCCTTGGCGGGCGCCAAATACGAGGAACCGAAGGCGACCGAGGCAAAGCCGCCGGAACCGAAGGATATCGTCTGGGTGGATGACGGCTTGCCCAAGGGGGCCGCCGCCCAGGGGGATGGGGCCGCGAAGTGGCAGTTTGTTTCCGCCATCGCCAAACAAGGGAAGATGTCGGTTCGCCGCAGCGGGCCGGGCACGCATCAGGATTACTTCACCGGAGCGACCGAACCGCTGACGGTGAACAACGCGAAGGACATTCTTTTCGGCCATGTGTTTCTCGACCCGAAAGACCCGCCCAAGACCGTCATGCTGCAATGGAACGACGGCACTTGGGAACACCGGGCTTATTGGGGGGAGGACAAAGCCTTCCTCGTCGGCTCACCCGATAGCGTGAACCACCGCAAGGCCGGGCCGTTGCCCAAGACCGGCGAATGGGTGCGGTTGGAAGTCACGTGTGAACAAGTCGGCCTCAAACCGGGGGCGAAGATCAACGGCCTCGCCTTCACCCAAGCCGACGGCACGGTGAATTACGATGCCGCCGGGATTCGCACCACCGCCGCCGATGAACGGTACCTGACCTCGCTGGAAACGTGGGAAACGAAAGCCAAGGTCGACACGAAAATCCCCGGTGACGTGCAAGCGGCCATCAAAATCGAGAAAGCCAAACGCACCCCCGCTCATCTGAAAACGATCCGCGAACACTATCTGCGATTCGTTTATTCCGGCACCCGGCCAACATTCGAGCCGCTGCAAAAGCAACTCGACGAAGCCGACAAAACGATCACCGACACCGAAAAAGCGATTCCGTACACGCTGGTGACGGAGGAGATGCCGAAAGCCCGCGACTCTTACATCTTGATTCGCGGGGACTTTCTCCAAAAAGGCGAAAAAGTTGGCCGGGGCGTGCCGGCGGTGTTCCCGCCGCTGAAGAAGTCCAAGCACTGGCTGATGAGTTGGAAACAGCCCTCCCGGCTTGATCTGGCCGAGTGGGTCGCTTCCCCGGAACACCCGCTGACGGCCCGCGTGTTCGTCAATCGGATGTGGGCACAGATGTTCGGCACAGGCATCGTGAAAACCCTCGGCGACTTCGGCACCCAAGGGGAATACCCCTCTCATCCCGAATTGCTCGACTGGCTGGCCGCCGACTTTGTCCAGACTGGTTGGGATGTGAAGAAGATGTTCAAGAAGATCGCCCTCTCAAACACCTATCGGCAATCCTCCGCATTCTCCGGGACCACCCCCGATGTGGACCCAAACAACCGATTGCTCTACCGGGCGCCGCGATTCCGCATCAGCGCCGAGGAAGTGCGGGACAACGCCTTGGCCATCTCCGGGTTGCTCAGCCCCAAGGTCGGCGGCCCGAGTGTGATGCCTTATCAACCGGGCGACTTCTATAAGGGCCGCAATGAAAACTGGGCTTGGTCGAACGCCACCGGCGAAGAGCAATATCGCCGAGGTCTCTACGCTTTCTGGCGCCGAACGTCGCTGCATCCGATGTTCGCCCTGTTCGATGCCCCCAGCCGCGAGGAATGCGCCGCCCAACGTCCCCGGACCAACACGCCGCTTCAAGCGCTGGTTACCCTGAACGATCCGACCTTCGTGGAATCGGCCCGCGTGTTCGCCCAACAGATTTTGACCAAGGCCCCGGCCGACACGGATGCCCGGCTGACATGGGCTTTCCGCACGGCCGTGACCCGCGAACCCAGCCCGGCCGAACGGGCGGCGTTGAAGAAGCAACTTTCCACATTGCTCGACCGCTACAAGAAGGACAAGAAATCCGCCGAGGCCGTCGTCCGCGTGGGCCAATCCCCCCGCCCGGAAAACTTGGATATGAGCGAGCAAGCCGCCTGGACCGGCGTGTGTAATGTGTTGCTGAATCTGGACGAAACGCTGACGAGAGAGTGAGAAGGAAAGGCACTAACCACAAAGGCACAAAGATCACACAAAGTTTCACAAAGGGCCAACGCCCGGCTGAAGTCTTGTTGAAAAAATCTTTCTTTGCGGTCGATGTCTTTTCTTGTCTTCCTTTGCTTCTCGATCGTTTTTGGTTTTCTTCGTGAAGTTTTGTGTGATCTTCGTGCCTTTGTGGTTAATGCTTTTTCTTCGGAAGCCGAGTGTCTTATGTTGTTCTCCCCCGAATCAAATCGCCGCCGGTTTCTCACCCAAGTTTCTTCGGGTATCGGTTATGCTGCCTTGGCTTCCTTGTTGACGGAGCAAGGTCATGCGGCCCCGTCGACCGAGCCGGTGGCGGTGCCCGGATCGTTGGGGAAAACGCACTTCCCGCCAAAGGTCAAGAACGTCATTTACCTGTTCATGGCGGGGGGGCCGTCCCATGTCGATCTCTGGGACCACAAGCCGAGGCTGAAGGAGATGCACGGGCAGGACATGCCCAAGAGCATCCTCGGCGATCAGCGGGTGACGCTAATGACCCGCAATCAAGGGCACTTCAAGACCGCCAGCACCGGCTATAAGTGGACCAAGCACGGCCAGTCTGGCTTGGAAGTGTCGGAAGCGTTGCCGCACCTTGGCAAGATGGCCGACGACCTGTGCCTGATCCGCTCCATTCACTCAGAGCCGATCAACCACGACCCGGCCGTCACCTTCATGCAAACGGGCCGGCCGCAACCGGGCCTGCCGTGCATGGGGTCGTGGATGAGCTACGGCCTCGGCTCCGTCAACAAGGATTTGCCCGCGTTCACTGTGATGATCTCCGGGCCGATGGACCAGCCGATTCCGTCGCGGTATTTCCATAGCGGTTTTCTGCCGAGCCAGCATCAAGGGGTGCAATTCCTCGCCGGAAATGATCCGGTGCTGTATCTGTCCAACCCGCAAGGGGTCAGCCCCGAAACGCGGGGTGAACTCGTCGGTGGCATCAACGAACTGAACCGACTTCGGCACGGCGAGGTGAAAGACCCGGAGATCGAGGCCCGCATCAAGAGCTTTGAACTCGCGTTCAAGATGCAATCCTCCGTGCCGGAACTGATGGACATCACCAAGGAAAGCGCCAAGACACTCGAACTCTACGGCCCCGAGGTGAAGACCCCCGGCTCGTTCGCCCGGCATTGCCTCCTGGCCCGGCGATTGGTGCAACGCGGCACCCGCTTCGTGCAACTCTTCCATCGTGGTTGGGACCAGCACGGCGACGTGACCGGCGGCGTCAAACGTCAGGCCGGCGCCACCGACCAACCGGCGGCCGCCCTGCTGCAAGACCTGAAGAACAACGGCCTCTTGGATGAAACCCTCGTGATCTGGGGCGGCGAGTTCGGCCGCACCGCCTACGGCCAGGGCAATTTGTCAGGAGGATTCGGCCGGGACCACCACCCGCGCTGCTTCAGCATGTGGCTCGCCGGCGGCGGCGTGAAAAAGGGAACCGTGATCGGCAAGACCGACGACTTCGGCTACAATGTCGCCGAACGCCCGGTCCATGTGAACGACCTGCACGCCACCATTCTGCAACTGATGGGCGTGGATCACAAAAAACTAACCTTCCGCTTCGGCGGCCGCGACTTCCGGTTGACCGACGTGGCCGGGGAGGTCGTGAAGGAAGCGCTGGCGTAATCTGTTAAGGTTGTGTGAAACCGGCGGTCACTCTTTCTTCGACGGTTTCTCATTTCCCGCGATGGCATACAGGTAATGACCGGCTGCCAAATACAAGACGCCGTTGGCGAAGACGGGGGAACACCTCATGGTGTCGCCCTCCATTTGGCTGATCACCCTCTTTTCCTTGGCCAAGTCAAACACCCACATGTTTTCAAATGTGCCGACGTAAACCTTTCCGTCCACGATCAATGGCGATCCGCAAATTTCATAATTCCTTGTGGCGTGCTTCCAATATCGCTTGCCGGTTTTCGCGTCGAGGCAATGGACTTCGCCATTACCGTCCGCCGCAATGAGCAATCCCTTGTCGATGGCGACATTGGACACGGTGGAATGAAAGTTATCCGGGTAATATCCGTTCTTGCTTGGTTTGACAGACGTGTCCGGCCCGCCGTACCTCCAGACCATTCCAGAGTTCGGGTTCGGCTTGCCCTTGTCGGGCCCGGTCGTGAATTCCGGGCTGATGTCACCCTTCTTGCCGGGGTCGATGCAGTGCAGCCAGGCCGGATGATTGAGGGGACTGTCGAACACGCTCCCGTTGCCGATGTAGAGAAGTCCGTCATGGAACACGGCCGTCGCCGGAAGCTCGTTGCGCTCCCGATTCCGCATGCCGTAGCCGGGATCGGCGGGGGCGTCATGGGGATTGGTGTCGAACTTCCAAATCAGCTTTCCGGTGTCCGCGTCGAATGACCGGACCCATCCGTCTCCTTGCGGCGCGATCACTTGCGTCTGCCCTTTGACCTCGATCACCGTCGGGCTGGCGAACTGGCTCTCGCGGATGTCTTTGCCGGGGGTGTCGTCCCGCCAGACAAGTTTGCCGGTCGCCTTCTCCAGGCAAACGAGACTCGGCGCCTTGTCGGCAGCGGCCCGCCTGTCTTTCTCCAACGTGATGCCGGTGCCGGTGATGACGTAGATCCGATCCTTGTGTCCGGCGATGGAGCAACGCCGCGAGAAATGCAGACAAACGCGGGGAACGATGCCGAGTTCCTTGCGCATGTCCAACACCCATTTGTCCTTGGGCGGGCCGGTCCCTTTCTTCAGCGGGCCGATGTCCATGCAGACAACTTCGCTGTTGTTCATCACGACCCAGAGCGTGTTTCCTTCGATCAGCGGAGCCGAGGTGTGGCTGTGCCAGTGCATGCCGATTTCCCACGAATTTCCGTTGGGACTGAGGCGGCGATAAAGTGTCTTGCCTGTTTTCTCGTCCAAACAGTGCAAGACAGAGAAGCTGCCATCTTTTGCCTGATCACACTGCGCTCCCACCCAGACCAAGCCATCCACGACGATCGGAGCGCCGCCAATCTGGTATGGGTTGTCCAAATTGGACATCCAACGGATGTTCTTGCCCGGCGAGATCAGTTTGCCGTCTTCGTCTTTCTTCGGATACTCCCACCAAGTGGGCGGGTTCTTCTCGGGGCTGACGGCGTTCCTCGACTTGTCCCGGCCGAACTGCGGCCAGTCTTCGGCTGGGACCGAAGCGGGCAGGGCGAACAACACCAAGGCGAGAATCAGAGGGCGAACAGCGGATTGCGTCATGGCTTTGACTCCTGCTTCGGTGGCTTCTCGTTTCCCGCGATCGCATATAGCCGCTGGCTGTCCGAGGCATACAGCACGCCGTTGGCGAAGACAGGGGAACACTGTGTTCCCATCCCGATGATTTGACTCACCAGTTTCTTTTCCCTGGCAAGCTCGAACACCCACATGTCGTCACCAACGGCGCCGACGAACACTTTGCCGTCCACAATCAACGGGGAGTTTTCGATCTGGCTTTTGGTGTCGTGCTTCCAATAAACCCGGCCGGTTCGAGCGTCGAGGCAATACACATGCCCGCTCGCGTCGGCCGCAATCAACAGTCCCTTGTCAATGACCACATTGGACAGGGTTCGGTTGAACGAGTCCCGATTCCATTGGTCTCTGGCCCGCCGTTCGCCATACCGCCAGACCATGCCGGAGTTCGGGTTTGGTTTTCCCTTCTCCGGTCCGTCCGAGAATTCCGGGCTGATGTCCCCGGTCTTGTCCGGGTTGATGCAGTAGAGAAATGCATCCCCGGATACCTGACCCGCATCACGACCGTTGCCGATGTAAAGCAATCCGTTGTGGAAGACGGCGGTGGCGGGAAGAAAATTCGCAGTTCCATCACCAGTCCCTTGTGGAAGAATGGCGTCATGCGGGTTGGTGTTAAACTTCCACAAGAGCTTTCCGGTGGCCGCGTTGAAGGACCGGACCCACCCGTCTCCTTGGGGAGCCACCACCTGCGTTTGGCCCCCGACCTCAATGACGGTCGGACTGGCGAACTGGCCAAAAATGATGTTCTTGCCGGGAGAGTTGTCCTGCCAGACGATTTTGCCGGTGGTCTTTTCCAGACAGAGCAGGCTTGGGGCTTTGTCCGCAATGATATCGCCTTCCCTGCCCCAAACGACTCCGTTGCCGGTGATGACATAGATCCAGTCTTTGTGGGCGGCGATTGAACATCGGCGATTGCCATGCCGGGCGGCTCGCGGCAGAACACCAAGTTCTTTCCGCATGTCCAGCGTCCATAAATCCCTTGGCTTTCCCGTCCGTTTCTTGAGCGGTCCGATGTCCATGCAGATAACTTCGGCCCGGTTGTTGACCACCCAAAGCGTGTCGCCTTCGATGTGCGGCGAACTGGAGTGACCGAGCCAACGCAATCCTTCGGTGTCGTCATAAAGCGGCTTGGCACGACGGCGGTATTGTTCCTTGCCGGATTTCTCATCCAGACAGACCAATGAGGCGGCAAACTCGTATTTTTCCTCGCCAAGCGAGATGGTTTCATTCGTGCCCACCCAAATCAACCCATCGACGATGACGGGATCACCGTAAATTTGCCCCATGCCGCCCATCTGATTCAGTTCGGCGGCCCATCGGATGTTTTTTTGGGTCTTTACAACCTTGCCGTTTTCCTTCTCCTCATACTGCCACCAAGTGGGCGGGTTCTTCTCTGGACTGACGGCGTTCCGGGACTTGTCCCGGCCGAATTGCGGCCAGTCTTCAGCGGGGGCCGAGGCAACGAAAGCGAGTAACATTAGACCGGGAAGTAATGGCCGAACAGGGGCTACTGTCATGGCTGTAACTCCTTCTTCGGTTGTTTCTCATTGCCCGAAATGGCATACAGGTGATGACCTGCTGCCACATACAAGACACCGTTGGCGAAGACAGGGGAACACACGACAGGCTCGCCCTTGATTTGGGTGGTTGCCCTCTTTTCCTTGGCGAGGTCGAATACCCAAACTTCCTCAAAAGAACCGACGTAAACTTTGTCGTCAACAATCAACGGCGATCCGTTAATTTCGCTTGTTGTCTCATGCTTCCAATGGCGTCGGCCGGTTTTCGCATCAAGGCAATGCACGTCGCCTGCGACGTCCGTTGCCAAGAGAAATCCCTTGTCAATGGCGACATTGGACACGGTGCCGTGAAAAATCTCCGGCCGCCATTTCTCTTTGTTGTCCGGCTTTACTGAGTTGTCCAACCCGCCGTACCGCCAGACCATGCCGGAGTTGGGGTTCGGCTTGCCCTTGTCAGGTCCGCTGGTGAATTCCGGGCTGATGTCGCCCGTCTTCGACGGGTCGATGCAATACAGCCAAGCCGACGTGGGGTCGGGGCTGTCATACACGCTCCCGTTGCCGATATAAAGACGTCCGTCATGGAACACGGCCGTCGAAGGCAATTCGTGACGCTCACGATTCCGGGCAAGACCACCGGGTTCGTCGGGCACATCGTGAGGATTCGTGTCAAACTTCCAAAGCAACTTTCCGGTGGCTGCGTCGAAAGAGCGCACCCATCCGTCTCCCTGCGGGGCGATGACCTGGGTTTGACCTTTGACTTCGATCACGGTCGGACTGGCGAACTGGCCCATTCGGATGTCTTTGCCGGGGGTGTCGTCCCGCCAGACGACTTTGCCGCTCGCTTTTTCAAGACAGACAAGGCTCGGCGCCCTGGCTGCGGCAGTCTCTCGATCTTTGTCAAATGTGTGACCGGTGCCGGTGATGACATAGATCCAATCCTTGTGTCCGGCGATGGAACATCGGCGGCCGAAGTGCAGGCAATAGCGAGGGACGATGCCGAGTTCCTTTCGCATGTCCAGCACCCATTTATCCTTGGGCAACCCTGTTCGCTTCTTCAGCGGCCCGATGTCCATGCAGACGACTTCGCTGTTATTCATCACGACCCAGAGCGTGTCTCCTTCGATCAGCGGCACCGAGGTGTGGCTATGCCACCATGCCCCGTTCTCCCAGTAACCCCTTTGGGTGGGACAAAGACGGCGATAAAGCGTCTTGCCAGTTTTCTCGTCCAAACAATACAAGGCTGAAAAGTGTTCGTCTTCTTTTCGATTCGGGGTTTCTTCTGTTCGCCAGTCTGTGTGTTGCACCCCCACCCAGACCAAGCCGTCCACGATGATCGGGTCGCCGCAGATCTGGTACGGGTTGTCCAGATCGGACACCCAGCGGATGTTCTTGCCCGGTATGATCTTGCCGTCTTCTTTCTCCGGATACTGCCACCAAGTGGGCGGGTTTTTCTCCGGGCTGACGGCGTTTCGCGTCTTGTCCCGGCCAAACTGCGGCCAGTCCTCGGCGAGAGCGGGGAAGGAGCATCCGAGGAAGAGCAGTGCCGTCAGGAGTCGTGAGGGCATGACTGTTTTCCGAGTCGAGGAGAGATTGGGCCGATGGTAGACGCCGGAAAGGGGGCGGGGCTTCAGCAGTGGGAAATGAAGACTGTGATTTGATGCTGGCGGGGAAAGGCATCGTCCGGATTAGTTCTTCGGATTTTCGGGCCGAAGAACCAGTCTGGCGGGGATCATTTCCCGGATTGAGAATCGGCGGCCGGGGCTGGTTTCGGTTCGCGGTGGGGTTTAGGGCTTCCAAAACTGCCAGTGCCGGCCAGTTCGGTGATGGGGTGGCCGAGCAAATTAAAGTCGGGGATGGCGAGGGGTTCCACTTTCAGCAGTTCGGCCTCCTTGCCCTCGGCAAACTTCGTTCGGACGTTTTCGCGGAGTTCGGTCAGCAATCGGCCGAGGTGATTTTCCCCCTTCAACACTCCTTCTTTTTCTTCGACGGCCCCCCAGAAGGCATCCTTGCGGGATAGCTCCACAAACGGAGCCTGGCCGGACCAGCGCAAGAGGGCGGCCATCCGCTGCGGGTGGCAGGCCAATTTTACCCGCAACACCCAACGCATGATGCTCACGTTCACTTGAAGCCAGTCCGTCCGAATCTCCTTGGGCCGGCCGGCTTTGCCTGCCTTCATCTTGCATTGCATGGCGTGCGGGGCGTCCAGAATGTCCTGCTGCCAGTCGGGATGGGATGGATATTTGCAAACTTGATAAAGCGCCTCGCTGGATTTCACGATGACGCCGTTGACCGTCAGCGGGTGGGCGTTGGACATGTTGGAGAGGTCGCCGTACTCCCCGTCCACCTTGTAAATCACGTTGCAGGATTCAAAGCGACGGTCCCCGATTTCCCAAATCATGACGACTCCGAGTTTGGAGGAAGAGCGGTCGGGTGGGACACGCGGCCCGCACCCGGGGTTCAGCCCCGCGATAATTGAAACACCCGAACGAGAAACTCCACGGCGAACTGTTCGATGCCCGGCGCGGCCGATTCCGAGTTGCCGGCGATGTTCAACACCGCCACGCGATGCCGGACGAGAAATTCAGCGATGTCTTCGGGCGTCGTGACGGGTTTGGCCGCGTCCACATCACACCAAGGTTTCGCATATTGTTGGATGAACCGCATTGTCAGTAGTTCGCCCCAACTGGCCCAATTCCGGGCAATCCGGATGGTCGCGTCCGCATGTTGGACATTCATCCGCGTCCGGGGCGGGTATTTCACGCTCGTGTGTTCTTGCAATCCAAACTCGGCGGCCAAGTCCGGGCGGCGACCGTCGTGGGCGAGAAATCCCTTGGGCATCCACCCGCCGGTCGGCAATCCGCAGGCTTTGGCGGCGATCAGCCCGCCCCGGTCCGCCCCCGTCTGTCCACCGGAAATCACGAGTTTCAGCATCGCGTTCCAACCCCGGACTTGGAATTCGTCACTTGGAACGAAAAACACGAACAAACGAACCTTGCCGGTTTTCGTTGTTCAATGGTTCCGGTTTCCAAGTCGGGAAGAATTCCGCCCTTGTTTGTTCAGGTTACAAACTTCTCCCTTGTGCGGGACGTCGATCCTTGGGAGAATCCGTGTATGATAATCACACACAAGTCTTGAACCGGGCCGGTTTCGGCGCGAACAGAAAAGGTGTTTCATGAAACGATGGCTTTGGGCCGTGGTTGCCGCCTTGGCGGTGCAAGCGGCCGCTCACGCTGAATACGTGATCATTCGCGTGTTGTTGCATTCACACGGTGGCGACACCACCGGGACCAACCCCGGCGGGCCGGGAATGATGCCCGGC
>NZ_JH636452.1:107591-116882 GCF_000255705.1 Zavarzinella formosa DSM 19928 | reverse complement strand
TGGGCGGGAATCTTGGAAATGGCGGGATTCCCGGCGTTCCTCCTGGTCTTCCTCCCGGCCCCGGCGGGATGGGCGGCGTTCCCATGCCCCCCGGCGGGATGGGCGGCGGTGGATTCGGGGCGTTTGGTTTTTCCGGCGGCCAGCCCGGCGGCATGGGCGGCCAGCCGGCGGGGAATCATCCTCCGGTGATGAGCAAATATGCCCTCGGGGCAGATGAATACGTTACGGTGGTTGTCGAGGCTCAAGGAGGCGTTCATCAACTTCGTCCGCAAATCTTCCGGCAACAATTCATCGGCGGCCCCAAGGACGTGACCCACGTGTTGATCAATCACGTCTGGGGCACGACGTTTCTCGACGCACATGCCGACGGAATCGTGCTGGACCTGAACCGGCTCGCCACTCCGAAGGAACAACTTGCCATCCGCCACAAGGTGATGAAGGACTTCAGCCCGGACAAGCAGTTGGACCTCGCCGAGTGGTGCCTGACGGTCGGCCTGCCGGATGACTGCATGGCCACGATGGACAAACTGTCCACGAACACCAAGGCGATGGAAAGCCCCCGGATCAAACCGGTGCTGGATGCTTATGTCAAGGTCAAGGAAGTGATCGGCGCCAACATTGCCAAATTGGACAAGGCGAAGGTTTGGCAGGAACGGGTCGGCTATCCATCGGTCACCGCCAGCAAACACTACGCCATCATCCACACGGATGGCATGGAGGACAGCGCCAAGCGCCGGCTGGAGTTCCTGGAGGACAACCTCAAGACCTTCTATCTCTGGTTTGCCATGCGGGGCCGGGCCCTGCCGGGGCCGACGGAAAAACTGCCGTCCATCATCGTCGCCGACACCGTGGAATTCCGCAAATATCGCGAGGCTTTCGAGGCGACAGACCTCGTGGCCGACGGCTTCCACGCCCGCCGGGAAAATCTGGCGATCTTCAGCGGACGCCGACTGGACAAGGCTTCGGTGAACTTCGAGCAACTTTTGAAGGATGTCCACCGGGATTACAAAGATGCCGACCTGTTCCAGAAGACGTTGACGGAACCCCGGAGCAAAGTCGCCGTCAAATACATCGAGTTCGCGCGGGCTTCCACACTGGCGTTGGTGGACAAGGCCCTGCAACGGGAATCGGAAATCGCGTCGGCCACTCACGAAGGAACGCAACAACTGTTCTCCGAAACCGGGTTGCTCCCCCGGACCGTGATTGCCCCGGAATGGGTGCGGTTCGGCCTCGGCGCCCTGTTCGAGATGCCCAAGGGACCGTTCCCCGGCGGGGCCGGCAAAGTCAAGGTGGCCTTCTATCGCGGCGGCGGCGGACCGAACTGGGCCTACATGCGGTATTACGAGGAAATGCGAGACCGGGGGATCATCAAGAAAGACCCCATCGGCGACTTCATGAACACCGTTTCCGACAGTAATTTCCGGGAGGCCCGGCAACTGCACTTCGAGGACGCAAACATCGACGGCGAAAGCCGGCAGACGATGTCCGAGAAGATGTTTGCCAAGGCCCGGACATTTGCCTGGTCGCTGGTTTACTTCATGGCGAAGGAACGATTCCCGCAATTCGAGAAGTTCCTCCAAGAAATGGCCAAGTTGCCGCGTGACGCGGAACTGGACGAAGAAGCGACAATCACCGCCCTCGCCAAGGCGTTCGGCTACGCCACCTCCGGCGTCTCCGGGGTTGACTCGGCCGACAAGCGATTCTTGATTATCGCCGTCGACTGGAAGAACTACATGGAACGCCAGCAATCTCCATCCCGGCAGCTCAAGGTGGATTCGCTCGTCGTCCAAGGCGACCCCAACGGACCGGTCGACGGCTTCCCTGGCGTCAATCCCGTGGGTCCCGGCGGTCCGGGCGGCTTCCCCGGAATTCCGGGTGGCCCTGGCGGACCGGGTGGCTTCCCTGGAATTCCGGGCGGTCCTGGTGGTCCCAACAAAAATTAAGTGAAGAGCAGTGATTGATGGTCTCAAAGGGGGGAACCAATTGGTTCCCCCCTTTGTTTTCCATGGGAATAGGCAAACAAAAAGGGAGCCATGCGGCTCCCTTTCAACAAACCCAAGTAATGTCTTCCACGTTACTCCGACACTTCACGGGGGGCGATGGCCAGCACTTCGCGGCCGTCTTCGGCCACTGTGGAGACGGCTTGCACGTCTTCGCTGGAACAGCAGGAATGGACCGCTTCGCTCCGCGAGAGATCACCACAGCAACTGGAAGTTGTGGTGTCGGCTTCCGTCTTTTTCGACGACATACAGCAGGAATTGTGGCTTGTGCCGTATTGGAAGTACACAACCCCGCCCACAGCGATCACGCCGATTCCCAAGGCTCCGGCCAGAATCTTCGAGAACATGTGCCTGCTCCTTATATGGACGTTATGCCAAATATCTAAGATATTGTCTCATGAATCGGACTCCTGTCAACAGAAACTCTGGCACCGGCAGGCAAGAATCCAATCCTTCAAACTCAAATCGCTTTCGGCAGCGGCAGATTCAGAATGCCGCAAAGGCTGGCGACGCCCTTGCGCTGGCACCAGTCGCCGAACGGTTCTCCGGATTTACGTTCGGTCTTGTACAGGCCGAGCAATGTCTTGGAATATTCCAACACTTTGTCCCGGTGAACCAAGTCTTGGAGCAAGAAGTTCAACTGGTCGCCTCGGGTGGTCCCGCCGACGAACATCGTGTATTTTTCGCCGGTGCGACCCACCAAGCCGATGTCCGAATTGTACGGCCGGGCACACCCGTTCGGGCAGCCGGTCATGCGGATGCTGATCGCCTCGTCCACGAGGCCCAATTCATTGACGATGCCTTCCATCTGGTCAATCATACCGGGCAACGCTCGTTCGGATTCGGTGATCGCGAGGCCGCAGGTCGGGATCGCCGGGCAGGCCATGCTCCATTTTTGGACCAGTGAGAGGGTTTCCGGCTTGGGGATGCCATACTCGTTCAGCAGGCTGTCCACGGCCGGACGGTCGGCGGTGCTGATGTCACAGATGAGCAAGTCTTGCTGGCCGGTCACACGGGCGCCAGCCTTGAACCGCTTGACGATTTCGCGGATACCGCTGCGCAGCCGGTAAGATCCGTCGTCCTTGATGCGGCCGTTTTCGACGCTGAGGCCCAAGAACCATTTGCCGTTCCCCTGCGGATGCCAGCCGTGGTGCAGGTCCACGCCCGTGATCGGCAGATCACGGGGCGAGACGAGGGGCTTGTCCCAGTATTTTTCCTGGAAGATTTCGCGGACCTTCGCAATCCCCATGTCGTGAACCACGTACTTGAGGCGGGCGCGTTTCCGATTCGCCCGGTTGCCGTGATCGCGGAAGAACTTGATGACCGCCTCGGAGGCCGCGACGACTTCCTCGGGTTTGACAAAGCACAGGGCCTGCCCGAGATGCGGGAAGGTATCCGGCTTCCCGGATGTGCGGCCGAAACCGCCGCCGATGACGACGTTGTAACCGACAGTCTTGCCGTTCTCGATGGCCGCGAGAAATCCCAAGTCGTTTGCGTACAAATCCACGCAATTATCTTGCGGCAAGCTGACACACGCCTTGAACTTCCGGGGGAGATAGACCTTCCCGTAAATCGGCTCGACGCCGTCTTCCTGCTCGGCATCCGGGCTTTGCTTGACGCCGTTCAGCCAGACATCGTGATAAGCGTTTGATTTCGGGGCGAGATGGGCGGCGATTTCATGGGCCAGCCGCTGGGCTTCTTGGTGGGGCTGGTCGTTCAAGGGGGCGGGGCAGGCCATCACATTGCGGTTCACGTCCCCGCAGGCCCCGAGGGTCGAAATCAAAACGGCGTTGATGTCCTGAATCGATTGTTTCAGGTTCCCCATCACGATGCCGTGAAACTGGATGCTCTGCCGGGTGGTGAGGCGAAGGGTGCCGTTGGCGTGTTTGTCGGCGATTTCATCCATCGCCAGATATTGATCGGCCGACATCACCCCGCCGGGGAGCTTGAGCCGGATCATGAACATGTAGTGCTTGCCGACACCGGCCTTGTCCCGGTTTTTGCGGGCGTCGCGATCTTCTTGTTGGTAACTGCCGTGGAATTTGAGGAGTTGCTTGGATTCCTCGTTGAAATGGTCGGCACCGGACGCCATCTCGTCGGCCAGCGTTCCGCGGAGCCAGCGGCTGGCCGTCTTGATTCCTTCCACTTCCGAGAGTTTAGGTTCTGTCGTCGGGGGGGTCGCTGTGTCCGTCGCCATTATTGTCCCTGAACCGTTCGAGTTTCCAAAAGTGTTCCCTGCGGAACGCCTCATTTAATTGTAGGGATGAGGAAAGAATGACCAAACCCCGTCCCCCGGCACATGGCCGGAGTTGGCCATTGCTTTCATTGGGTCTCTTCCACCATTCAAACCGTTTTCGACAGCCAACAACAACTAATCTCCGCATCGCTAACGGAGAATTAGAGGGCAAAACCGGGGGAAGGGATCGCGGGATTGGAGACAATCTCCAAAATTGATTGCGGCTCAACCGGGCTGGCTGGCGGTCTTGCGGCGCTTTACGGGCAGGTTCCGGCGATCTTCCTCGGCCACTTGGGCGGCGATCACCCACATTTCCTGCCTCTTTTCCTCGGCTTTGACCGCCGCCCGGTAGATGGGGACAAATCTCGCCTCAAGGCGGAGGCCATGATGCTCGGCCGCGTGACGGATGATGTCGTTGGTGGTTGCCTCGGAGCCCAATTGCACGATGGCTAGTCGGGTGGCTTCGATGTTGGTCAAGGTGTTTCCCGGTGGTGTGATGTCCGACACTCATATTTGAACCGGCAAACCAAACATTCACAATCGGAACCCCGGCGGGAAAACGGGCAATGTCGGCCGGACGGGGAACTTCCGCCGGTTGCGGGGATCATGATGGCGAGAGACTTGTTTCAACTAGACCAAAGGGAAACGCCTACTCAAACTGTTGTCAAAACAAACCCGCCGCCTGCGTAGCTTACGCGATCTTTGCGGGTTGTTCTGGCACCGGTCCAAACTCGCACGAATTGAAAAAAATCCCTCGCGCAAACCACGGGAAACATGGCGTCATGCAGGTACGAAACGAGGGGGCATCGAACGAATGCCCCGAATCACTGCAAGGATGCGAACGATGAACACTGAAATTCTCAACGGGTTGCAATGGTTCGGATTGGGCATCGGCATTGTGATGGTGCTGGCCGTTTTGGAACACCTGATGCGAACGCTGACCAACTATGGAACCCGTCAGGCGTAATTCGGATTTGCGATGTGTTTTCCGTCCGAGGCGGTTGTGTCGGCGACGCCCAGTCTGAACCGGGGAAGTGACCAAGGACAGGGCAGGCCACTTGAGCGCAGGACGCGCGGGCGTCGCTGACACAACCGCCTTCGACGGAAAAACACCAAAAGCCCGCCGGGCGGGCGAGGGTCGGCAGGAAGCCGCTAACCCCTCGCTCGCCCGACGAGCTTTTTCTTTGCCTCTCTCACGCCGCGATGGCTTCGACGGCGGGGGATTCGCTCAACTTCACTTCGCCAAACTTCTCCCCGGCCGAATCGTAAAAGAGAATCCGATGCTCCTCCCCGGCCCACACGGCCGACGTCTTGAGCATTCGCGGCCCCTCCACATGAAATATCAACCCGCACGGCTTGCCCCGTCGCCGAACCTCGGCCCGGTACAGCGGCGTTTGCGCCGGGTCCAGTTGATCGTGCGAACAAAGCATGTCCCGCACGAAACGACCCAACGCCTCGGGCGTCGGCAAAGCAACCACGGACGACTCGGCCATCTTTCAATTCCCCGGCAGTGCGGATCACGCGAGGGGAAATGACCAATGACCAATGACCAATGACCAATGACCAAACTCAGTCAGCCGCCACGAACAGACAGCGAAATTCCATCATGTCGGTTGCCAAAGTTTGGTCATTGGTCATTGGTCATTGGTCATTGGTCATTCCCGGCCGGGAAAGATCGGAAAACGGGGTGATTGGGGTTGTGCCGGTGTTTCCGCAGGAGAGGCAATTCTGGAAAGAACCGTTCCGGTCTTACCAGTTGTTCGTTTGGCGCAGGGCATCGTAAAGCACGATGCCCACTGTGGTAGCGAGGTTCAGACTGCGAACTTTGCCGGTTGGCATGGGAATGCGGAATGTGCGGTCGGCGAAGCGTTCCCGGATGCTTTCGGGAAGCCCCTTGGATTCGTTGCCGAAGAGTAGACAATCGCCGTCTTGGTAGCGGGCCTCCGTGTAGATCCGTTCGGGGTTTGTTTCGATGCAAATGATGTGTTCGGTTCCCACGACGGCCTCAAAGTCCGCGAAGGTGTCGTGGTAGCGGATGTCCACATGCGCCCAATAATCCATGCCCGCCCGCCGGACGGCCTTGTCGGAGGTGGAGAAGCCGAGTCGGCCGATCAGATGCAGCGTCGAACCGGTGGCGGCGCAGGAGCGGGCAATGTTGCCGGTGTTTGGCGGGATTTCCGGCTCCCAGAGCGCGATGTGGATCATGAATTTGGGTTATAGGGATTTGGCCGGTCGCGAGGACTCCCGGAACAGGTGTCCCACACTTCGAGGGTCGGTCACCGGTGAGTTGAGGGCATGGGTGAGGTAAAACTAATCATGGAGCAGGCAAGTCAGGCCAAGAGAAAACTAACCACAAAGACGCAAAGATCGCACAAAGTTTCACAAAGAAAAAACAGATCGAAATAAGCGAAGGAAAAACCGGAAGGAAGCAAAGCCAGATCAAGAATGAGATTTGAAGGTGATTTTGCTTTGTGTTTTTTCTCTGTCTTTGGCTTCTGCTTTGTGCTTGGTGAAACTTTGTGTGATCTTTGCGTCTTTGTGGTTGGTCTTTGCCGCTCTTCGTTTTGAATAGCCCGTTGTCGCCAAGAGTATCGCACCATGTCGGGACGCCCCGCCGGGACAGGCCCGTCTTCTTTTGTCATCACGCTGGTCGCCGGGGGCGTTCTCGCCGCCGGGAGCGTGCTGGGGGGACCGTCGCCGGAAGCGGCCTCGCTTCCTGGTCTGTTCCCGCAACCGTTCGGCCCGGCCGGGCATTGGCTGCGCGAGCAACTCATTGAACCGGTGGGGGCGGGGGCGTATGTTTTCCTCGTCGGCTGGCTGGCCCTGTCGATCACCCTTTTCTTCAACACGTCGATCCGTTCATTCGCCGGTCGGTTTTCCGGTTGGATGCTGCTGGTGGCTTGTGCCAGCCTGATTGCGGACCGCGCAGGGGTGGGCTCGGCCGCCGGGCCATTGGCCGGGCCGGGGGGAATGATCGGGGCGATGTTAAATGGCTGGCTGTCCGGTCATTTTAGCATCGCCGGATGCGTGCTGGTGCTGGTCGCCGGGATCATGCTTGGCGTGTTACTCGCGGCCGATCACGGCGTCATGGCCCTCATTGATCTGATCTGCTGGACCGGGGCGACGACCCGGAAAATCGGCCCGTGGGCGCGAGGCCGCCTTCGTCGAAAGCCGGTTGTCCCTGTGGTGGTCCCCCTGCCGATGCCGGAACCCGAGCCGGTGATTTTGCCGATCAACCGCTCGCTACGAATCAATTCACACCGCGAAACCAAGCCGGACATCGATGTCCTTGCCCCCACCCCGATCCCCGGCGTGCCGTTGAAGCCGGACACGGTTCCGATTTCCAAATCCGTCAATCAGCGGGTGGAACGCACCCCACCGCCGAACCGGATGAGTTACGAGTTGCCGCCGTTTGAATTGCTGGACGAACCGGCCGCTTCCAAGGGGGAGGATGAAACCCACCTTCGGATGGTGGCCTCGCTGCTGGAAAAGACCTTTGCCGATTTCGGGCTGACCATCAAAGTCGTCGGTATCCACACCGGCCCGGTGGTCACGCAGTATGAAATCGCCCTCGAAACGGGGCTGAGGGTTTCCCGTGTAACCGCCCTGTCAGATGATTTGGCGCTGAATCTGAAAGTGCAGAGCGTTCGCATCGTTGCCCCGCTGCCCGGCCGGAACACGGTGGGCATCGAAGTGCCGAACGAACACCGGGCCGTCGTCCGTTTGAAAGAGTTGATTAACTCGGCCGGGGCAAAGGTGGCCAAGTGCAAACTCCCGCTGTTGCTCGGCAAGGACAGCGAAGGTCGGCCGCTGGTGCAGGACATGGCCGACATGCCGCACTTGCTGATCGCCGGACGGACGGGAACCGGGAAATCGGTGTGCTTGAACTCCATCATCGTAAGCCTGCTGCTGACACGAACACCGGAAGAATGCCGGTTGTTGATGATTGACCCGAAGCAGGTGGAATTGGCCGAATATGGCAAACTTCCCCACCTCATGCACCCGGTCGTCACAGACAACAGCAAGGCCGAGGCGATTCTGTCGTGGGCCGTCGACAAAATGGAGCAGCGGTACGAACTGCTGCGGAAGGCCCGCGTCCGGAACATCATCGGATTCAACGAGCTTGGCCGGGATGAGATCGTCAAACGGATCAAGCCCGTCGACCAAGCCACCAAGGACGCCCTGCCGGATCGGCTGCCGTACATTGTCATCATCGTGGACGAAGTCGGCGATTTGATGATGGCGATGAAAAAGGAAGTTGAAGGCCACATCATCCGGCTCGCCCAAAAATCACGGGCGGCCGGCATCCACCTGATCCTGACGACGCAGCGGCCCACGGTGGACGTCATCACTGGCCTCATCAAATCGAACTTGCCGGCCCGGATTTGTTTCCAAGTGGCCGATCGTTCCAACAGTCGCGTGGTGCTGGATGAAGTCGGGGCCGAAAAACTTTTGGGCAAGGGGGACATGCTGTTCCTTCAGCCCAATACCAGCACGATTGTGCGGGCGCAGGGCTGCTACGCTAGCGACGATGAAATCCTGCGAGTCGTTTCGCATTTGGAGGTCGAAGACCCGGAATTCGACAACGAATTGCTGAGCCTTGCGGAGAAAGATTCCGAGGAGAACAAAGCCCCGGCCGGGAACGCAATAGAGAACGTCAAAAAACGGGATGCCTTGTATGAACAAGCGGTAGAAATCGTCATCCGCGAAGGTCGGGGAAGTTGCTCCTTGTTGCAACGGGCCTTGGGCGTCGGCTACGGCCGCGCCGCCCGCCTGATTGACTTCATGGCCGAGGACGGGATCGTCGGCACCTACAACGGCGCCCAAGCGAGAGATGTGCTGTACACTTCAGAACAATGGAACGCGATGCGGAACGGGACGGTGGTGGAAGGATCGGAACTCAGAATCCCGGAATAAATAGTCTCGATAGCCCACACGAAAAGCACAAGAAAGCAAGTGTTCGACGATGGCCTTGACGGCTCTCGTCGAACACTTGCTTTCTTTGTTGAGAATGCCAACGTGTGAAACGAAAAAAAGCCCGGTCGTCTTTCGACG
>NZ_JH636452.1:107206-107492 GCF_000255705.1 Zavarzinella formosa DSM 19928 | reverse complement strand
GCGAGAGTCTTTCGACTCTCATCCGGCGATCAGTGGTGTCAACATTCCTTAGAAAGGAGGTGATCCAACCGCAGGTTCCCCTACGGTTACCTTGTTACGACTTAGTCCCAATCAAGGGTTTTGCCTTCGGCGCTAGGCGACTTCGGGCACTCCCCTCTTTCGTGGCTTGACGGGCGGTGTGTACAAGGCTCAGGAACACATTCACCGCGGTGTTGCTGACCCGCGATTACTAGCGATTCCAACTTCACGAAGGCGAGTTGCAGCCTTCGATCTGAACTGGGGTGTG
>NZ_JH636452.1:299-102875 GCF_000255705.1 Zavarzinella formosa DSM 19928 | reverse complement strand
GGGGTGTTTCAACCCCGCTTTCCACCGACTTTGGTCCCTGTCGTTTGTTTCGCAAACCACACAAACCTTCGTCGCGAGTTACATTTCTATGCTCCCGCATTCGCATGTCAACGGCTTCCCAAAACATTTTTGGAAATCACTGTGTGACGACCTTCGCCACTGGGCGTCTCACGCCCGCAATTTGTGATGGCAATAGCCATCATAAATTACCCATCCCTTAAATTACCACCTGAACAACAAGGCAATTTGATGGCGCTGGTTGTGCGGAAAACCTGACGGTTTTCAAAGTCCATTTAGGCAGAATTGCTCGCATTGCCCCGTCGCGAGACGGCCGGACATTACCTGCGGGGTCGAAGAGGGCTCTGTGAAGCGGTGAAATGTCAGCACCTTAAGCAAGGCGCTGATTGTTTGGCGAGCTTTTCTACCGGAAGAAGCAAGGCGGTTTCTCACCGCCCGGCGCCGACCAAGTCGGTGTGTGGTATCTCGGCGGGGATGTCCATCTCGGCGGCCAACTCGGGGGGCAGTTGCACGATGAAGGGTTCCGTCACCATGCCGCGCGAGGCCATTCCCAAGATGCGGCTCAGGAGCGCCGGGGTGACTTCCGTCCCCTCGGCGACCAGTCGCACGCCGAAGTTGTTGAACAGCCCAAGATGCAGGATCATTCCGGCTTTCACCTGATCCACGCGAATCGTGACCAGTTTGTTCGGGTCGTCCATGGCGACGGCCTCTCGCAGCGCCTCAAGGACTCGCGGGTCGTAATACATTGGATGGTTTTCCAACTGTTGAAAAGCCCCGCGCGGGCCGAGTCCCTTCTGCATCGCCTCGTCGAAGTCGAGCGCCACCTTAAGCAGCCGGGAGCCCATCGGGATCGCCGGGCCGCTCGCCGTCAGGCCGGTGTCGTCCCAACCGTCGTATCGGCGGTTCTGATACAAGACGATGTCGGCCACCTCTTTCATCCGGGGAATGGCCACCAGAAGTTCGTGGCCCACCTGCGGATGACGGCGGATCATGTCTTCCTCATCCAGCGTCAGCCGAAGGCTCAGGACATGCCGGTGCAGGACACCTTCAGGGATTGACACAAAGCCGATCAGCGCGAGCATGGCGGCCGCGTCGATCTGCCAGCGTTCCCGGATCTTTAAGATGTCGGCCAGTTTGTTGACGACTTTGCGAAGACGGTTGGTCCGGCCGAAGGCCTCCGGGCTGATGAGCGACAACACTTCGCTCAGCACCTTCAGCGATCCGCTAAGGGTTCCCTCCAGCAAATCCCGCTGATCCATCTTCAATTGATGCTGCTCCCGGCCGGTGTTGATGGCCAGCCGCAGCGACTCAGGAGAGGCGGGCTTGGTGAGCAACCTGAAGACGTTGCCATGATTCACCGCATCAAGGGCGGACTGCAAGTCGGCGTAGCCGGTCAAAAGAATGCGCGTGGTGTCCGGGAACATCACATGGGTTTTTTTCAGCAGTTCCGTGCCGCTCATCCCCGGCATGCGGAGATCGGAAACGACGACGGCGAACGGTCCCTTGTCGTTGAGCGTGCGGATGGCCTCGTTGCCATCGGACGCGGTTTCGACGCGGAACTCCCGGCCAAACTGCCGCCGAAACGAGGCGAGCAGATTGGCGTCGTCGTCCACAAACAGCACGCGGTCGTTCATGTCAAACTCGGAGCTTGATAACTTGGAATTCGGAATAAAAGCAATTGTTGCGATCAACCCCTCAGAGGAACCGGACAACCGAACACCGCCTGGGTGAAACCGAGGCGGGCGAACAAGGCGAGGCCGATCTTGTCCGGCGCCGCCCCGGACAATTCGCCAAGCATGGCGCCGATTCCCGTGCTGAATTCCCGCAACTGAACCGTGAGCTGTTCGGACTCGTCGGCCCCCGCGGACGCGACGGTTCTTCGGGCAACGCCCGCAAGGGCGAGCATTTCCCGCCAGTGACGCTCGATCACCGGACGATCTGCCACCATCGACAATTGTTCCACAAAACCTGTCACAACAGCCAGCGCGGGCAGGAAATCGCTGCTCATGATTTTCAGCACGGATGCGGAAGAATTCAGCCCCGCCCCGCCCAGGCCGACCGTTGCGCCGCAGGCTTCCAGCCAGCGCCGCCCGGAGCCGCGCCCGTCGTGGGGCAATTCCCCGGCGGCGGGGGGCATCGCCTTGGCCAGCATGTCAAGGACCTTCCGGGTTCCCGGGTCTTTCGCCGCCGTGGAGACCTCCATCGCCTGCCGGACCGTTTCGCCCAGCACCGCCAGATTCACGGGCTTGCCGAGGCAGGCGAAGCAACCTGTCGGGGAGAACCAAGGCGTTTTCGCCTCATCGCCCGTCAACAGCACGCAGACGGTGTCCGGGCTGGCCCGTTTCACGTCGCGGATGAGTTCCTCGCCGGAAATCCCCGGCATGTTCCGGTCGGTCACGAGAATGTCAACCGGCTCTCGCAGGAGTTCTTGCCGGGCGGCCAGCGGTTGGTGGGATGTGCGGATGTCCGCGTCCCGCAACCGCAGCGCCAGCATCCGGCGCAGCGTCCCGAGCACCAGCGATTCGTCGTCAACAATCATCACCCGAGTCACGCGGCTCTCCTCACCATTCACGCGGCAGACGGACGATCATATTCACCCCGCCCAGCTCACTGGTTTCCAATTCAACCGATCCATGATGCCGTTGGATCACGGCGGCCAACACATGAGTCAACCCTTGGCCCGAATGGCGGCCGGGGGCTTTGGTCGTGAAAAACGGATTGAACACATACGCCCGGATATCCGGGGCAATCCCCGTCCCGCTGTCTCCCACGGATAATTGCACGCTGTTCTCAAGGCTTCGCGTCCGCAGGATAATCGAACCGGTCCCGCCGGGGGATTCCCGCACGGCCTCGACGGCGTTCATGAACAGGTGATACACCGCCTGATTCAGATCACGGGCGTAACCGGGAATCGCCGACAGGCCGGCCTCGAGATCGAGGGTGACCTCCACGCCAAACTTCCAGGCGTTCCGCGTGACAGCCAGCACATTTTCCACAACCCGGTTCAGCGAGACGACCATCGCGTCCTCCGGACCGGTTCCGGCAAATTCCTTCATGGCGCGGACGATGGCCGCCACATGCTCCACCCCCTCGACGCTCTGGGAGATCGCCGTGGGAACTTCTTTCCGCAGGAAGTCCGATTCGTCGCGGTCGGCGGTGAGTTCCCCGAAGGCTTCCAAAAGGAACCGAAGGTTGTCCCCCACATATTGCAGCGGCGTGTTGATCTCGTGGGCGATCCCGGCCGACAGATGGCCGATGGCCTCCAATTTTTGGAGATGGCTGAGTTGCTCCTCCATCCGGCGGCGTTCGGTCACGTCGCGGCAGACCAGCACGGCTCCGCGAACATGGCCGTTGGAGTCTCCCAGCGGAATCGCCCGCATTTCGCAGCGAAGGCGAGTATCGTCCGGGGCGTTCAGCCACAACTCTTTCTCGGGCGTCTCCTCCCCGTCAAGGGCGAGACAGACTGGCAGATCGGTTATTCCGGCGGGCGTCTGATCGGCCCGGAGAATCAACCCAAAGGAGGGCCAGTCGCCAACCGGGCGCGCCAGCAACTCCGGCCCGAACAAATCCCGCGCGGCCTCGTTCGCCTGTTGGACATTTCCGCCGGCATCCAGCAGAACAACGCCTTCGAGCAGGCTGTCGAGAATCTCCGAAAGCAGTTCGCTTCGCCGCCGGTATTTGTCAACGGAACCGGTGGATTTGTTCGTCGTGAGCGAGGAGACCGGCCTGGCGATCAACCGGCTGTTCAACTGGCTGTTGACTCCGTCAATTTCTCGCTGGATCGGCTGGCGGTCCCGAAGTTCCGTCATCGTGCCGTACCAGCGGCGATCTTGTTTCGCGATCCCCGACGGCCGGAACTGGAAAAGAAACCATTGGCCCGCCACGGGACCGGCGCACGTGAGGCGGCCCGTGAATTCAAACGGTTCGTTTGTCTGGAAAGCGGCCATCCATGCGGTCTGAAACCCCCAGGCGTCCTCGACGCTGAGCAACCGGCCCCATGGGGCGAACGTGCCGTATTCCAGCCCCGTGGCTTCTAGGAACCGGTGATTGGCCTCCGCCAACTGGCCGTTGTCATCAATCACCAGCACAAGTTGCGGAATCAAGTCAATGAGTTCCCGACGTCGCTCTCCCTGAATGGAAGGCAACCGGGAAACGACCACTTCGGCGCCGGGTGAGCGCACCTGCATTTTCGCGGACCTTCCATGCGGAGAGGAGGGTGTCGGTCAACCAGCAAAAACCTAGGGCGCGATTGATTCTGGATCAGAATGATTTTCAGGCGCGGGCCGCAATGCCCGCCCCCAAATTCAGGTGATGCTTGAAAAATCAGATGTGATGCGGACACGTCGAAAAGCGGTCAGTGAATCTGTTTGGATCAGGAAAGCAGTGCCGTCAGGCGATGACGCCGGAAAGCATCATGAATTCGCGAGCCCGATCCAGTCTTTCGGCTTTAGCCAATATTCGGTGAGCCGGGCCTCCGGGCTGCCGGGTTCGGGTTTGTAATCATACCAATAGCGAACCGTCGGCGGCAGGGACATCAGAATGGATTCCACCCGGCCGTTGGTCTTCAGTCCGAAGATCGTGCCGCGATCATAGATCAGGTTGAACTCGACGTATCGCCCCCGGCGGTATTCCTGAAATCGCCGTTGTTCGTCCGCAAAAGGGGTGTCTTTGCGTCGCTCCACGATCGGCAGATAACTGGGCAGAAAGGCCTCGGCCGCTTCCTTGACGAAGGCCAGCCAAGCGGGCATGTCGCCGGATTTGTAGTCGAAGAAGATGCCGCCGACGCCGCGGGCTTCCTGCCGGTGCGGCAGGAAGAAATACTCGTCGCAGGCGTGCTTCATTGCCGCGTGATCGGTGAGCGGGGCGTGCCGGTCGCAGACGGTTTTCCAAGTGCGGTGAAAGTGGGCGACATCCTCCAGCACGGGATAGTAGGGGGTGAGGTCACCGCCGCCGCCGAACCACCAATGGCCCCCCTTCGTGAGATAACGGAAGTTGGCATGCACCGTGGGGATATGCGGATTGCGGGGATGCAGCACCAATGAGAGGCCGGTGGCGGTGAAGTTCAATCCCTCGCCGGGGATCTGCTTGGCGAATTCCGGGGTCATCACGCCATGAACTTCGGAAAAGTTCACTCCGCCCTTCTCGAAAACACCGCCGTTTTCCATCACACGGGACCGGCCGCCGCCCCCCTCCGCGCGGACCCAAGTGTCTTCGCGGAACCGGCCCTCGCCGTCCGCTTGTTCCAATCCGGCGCAGATGCGATCCTGCAACCCCCGAAAAAACTCCACGGCATGGGTATGTAACTCGGCGGCGGTCATGGCTTTTTTCCCGCAAATAGATGGCAATCCCACCATAAGATATGCGAATCACATCGTAACACACCCCGAGGTGACTCATGCGAATGACTTTTCCGCTGATGGCCGGACTCGTGCTTGGCCTGGCCGCCCCCCTGACGGCGGCCCCGCGACCGGACGAACGAACCGCCGGTCCGGCCCTTGTCGGCCAGGCCCGCTCTTGGAACGACATGGTGGCAATGGTCCGTGAAGGGACAAAATCGTTGGGCGGGGACAAGCTCCTCGCCGAGTTTGAGAAGGAGGGGCTTCGCTCCATCTCGCCGGACAACTTTCCCTCCATCGACCCGAGCAAGCCGTTCGCCCTCTATGGCCTCGCCGACGCCGACCTGAAAAAATGCCGGCTCGTCATCATGATTCCCGTCAAGAACCAAGAAGAGTTTCTCAACCGAATCGGCGAATTGAACATTAAAACCGAGAAGTCTCCGGAGGAGGGGACGTTCATCGTCGCCACCGGCGCGGGGATGCCGTTTCCGGTCCATCTGAAATTCAACGAAGGGTATGCTTATTTCAGTCTCGGCGGCGCCGACGCCCTGGCCCCCAAGACCATTCTTCCCCCCAAGGAAGTCATTAACGAGAAGGACAAATCCCCGGCGTTTATCACCTTAAAGGTTGACCGGATGCCGCCGGAATTGAAGAAATTTTTGGTGGCCAACCTTAACGAGTTCATCGATCAGGGCAAGGAAGCGATCACGACGGCCGAGTCGAAAGAGATGGTCAACATCCTGCAATCGCTCGGCATCCGCTGGCTGCGATTGTTCGCCGATCAGGGAAAAGAAATCACCTTCCGGCTCGACGCGGACCCGAAGACCGCCAGCCTCAAATTTGACATCGCCTTGGAAGCCATGCCGAAAACGGCCCTCGCGGCCGCCATCGCCCGCCGCCCGGCCTCCACAAACGCCTTTGCAGGCCTGATCACAAAGGATGCGGTGCAATGGATGATGTTGTCAGCCCCGTTGTTCCACGAGGACATTCAGGAAGTCTTGGTGAAACTGGTGACGCTCGGCGAAAAAGCGGCCGTTGGCGAGGTCGCGAAGATCGGCTCGCCCGAAATGATCGCCCTGACGGAAGCCGGGTTCAAGTCGCTGCTGGCGACGCTCAAAACCGGGGAAATGGACTTGGGTTTGGTGCTTCGCGGCCCCAACAAAGACGGCCATTACACAGCGGTGGGCGGGATTCAAATGCAAGAGACGGCCGACTTGGAAAAAGCGGCAAAAACGGCGTTGAAGGCGGCCCCGGAAGAGATTCAAAAGTGGATCAAGATGGATGCGGGCAAACTGGGCGAATTAAATCTGCATGAAATCCGCGTTCAGGACGGGCCGGACGGATTGCAAAATTTCTTCGGGAAAGACCAAACTGTTTACATCGGCGTCGGCAAAAACGCGATTTACTTCGCCTATGGCCCGGACGCCAAAAAGGCCCTCGCGGAAACCGCCGCCCTGAAACCGGCCCCCAGTGCCGCGTATGACAGTTCGGGCAACCCGAAGAAGACTGCCCAGATGATGAAGAAATTGCTTCCCCCCGAGGCCTTCGGCAACGACGACGAAGGCCCGACCGGCATCATGAAGACAATGCTGGATTCAATGGAAAAAAACGAAAAGACCGCTGGGATGACGCTGGACCTGACCGGCGGCGAAAAACTGCACCTGACGCTGAATTACAGCCTGCAATTCGGATTCTTGGGCGGTCCGACCTCGTTCTTCATGATGGGCGGCGTCCGGGCGGGGGCAATGGCCAAGCCGGTTCAGGCGGCTCCGAAGGCGAAGTGAATTAGGCAAGGTTAATGTTTTGGCGAGCCGAATGGCTCGCCAAGATAAAAAACGAGCCATTCGGCTCGTCAGATCAAATCGCTTCTTTCGCCTCGGCCTTGCAGGCTTCGACGAGTTCCATGAACTTCGGCCAGTCGAGAAGGGTACGGGTGGCACCACCGAGGCGGGGCTTGCCGCTGCCTTTGCCGGGGGGCCGCATGTCGCGGATGTTGAGGGCGGGCTGCCATTCCACGGCCTGCGTCTCGGCCGTCGGGGTCGCTTTGCCGCTTTCGTAGGCCAGCAGGTGATAGGTCGGCACCGTCACCCACGAAACGGGGATTTCCCGTTCGACCAAGGCGTCGAAAATCGTGTAGCGGTGCTTGTGCAGTTCATCCAGGTCGATGCGGGCTTCCTTGGCGGCCTCGACCAGCAATTGGTAAGCCCCGAGGCTGATCTTTTCCGAGGGTTCGTCCTCGACCGCTTCGGCCCGCGAGGAACCGAAACCGATCGGTTCGCGGTAAACCCGGCCGGGTTGCAATTCAAACTTGATGTTCCCGGAGAACGGCTTCGCTTTCACGCCGCCGGATTCCTCAAACACTTCGCGAATGGCGGCTTGGAGCGAATTTTCCCCTTCGTCCAACCCCCCTTTGGGGAAGTGCCAGCCTTGGTAGGCGAAATCGGAGTAGACCATCAGAAGACGACACTTGGCGTCAACCACCACCCCCCCGCCGACGAGCCGTCTCGCCGGAGTGGAATTGGTGTTGATCTCACCAATGGCGTCCGCCATTTGATCGATAATGAGGGAAAGTTCCATCCCGCAAGCCGTCGGTCTAGAGGATTGAGCGAAACTCTCACTATATGAACAGCGGCCACTCGTACAAGGATGAAGAACGAAGGATGAGAGAGGAACTACATTGATTCTCGAAAAACGAGCGAGTCAAACAACAGTCAGAGGCACACGACCGCGATTGATGGCATCCACGAGAGCTTTTCGCTCGCTAGCCGATGGAATAGTTACTGTCGGCCGATCGGGCATGCTGTCATACGTTCGGCCATCCAGTTCACGGCCTGTTTGAGACTTGCGAACTCCTCCCCATTGCTTGAAGAAAAACAAAGTGCGTTGGTTGGCGCACTGGTCCCGAAGGTTTGCGACCCATTCATGCTGCATCAGCCGAGCCCCGGCCCCACTCTCCCCGCCGACGATCACCCAGTCGATGCCAGACAAGTCGATGGTGCCCAAATCCTCCAACAGCGGTTCCACGGACAGAAAGCGGACTTGGGCCGGCGTGTTCCTGAGAAGATCAACTCGCGGTAGGCCATGCCGCCGGTTCTCAACGCTCGTTCCCCACCAGACATGAGGCAGATCGGCCGCAAACGCGAGTCGTCCCTTCAACAGTTCCCGCATCCGCTCAGGCCGCTTGGTCAGCACTTGGTACGTATGCCAGTTGCCCGCTTCCATGACCCTCGCGACCTGCTCGATGTAATCGTCCGGCACATCCTTGTGGAACAGGTCACTCATCGAGTTGACGAAAATCGCTTTCGCCGCTCCCCACTTCAGAGGCTCGGCCAATTTCTCAGGCACGAGTCGCAGGTCGAACCCCTGCTCGTAAGGATGACCGGGCACCCCGCGAAACCGCTCGGCAAATGTCGCAGCGTAACAATGAACGCATCCCGGACTGATCCGGGTGCAGCCCCGCACCGGATTCCACGTGGCGTCAGTCCATTCAATTGTCGAGAGTGCGGACATGGCTATCTCCTATTTGGGCGGGAACGTGACTTTGACATCTGGTGCCAAGGTTCCTTTTTTTCTGGGAGGGCATGGACGGGACATCGTCACGTCTCCGTTTTGCTCCAACGCACAAAGAATTTCTCGGTAGTGCTTTAGCACAAACGGTCGGCCAACGCTATGTTTTTCGTAAATCTCCTCAATGTCCAGCGTCTGTCCGGCAAAGTGATCCAACATCATGGGACCCAGGTCTTCGACGGGCCTCAAGAATTCAAACAACAGTGGTTGCCTCACATCGGCCGGGTTGTACTCGAAATTGACTATTCCCTCGCTCTTCCCGCTGCTGTGGTCGTACATGATCTGCTTCATGATTTTGTAGCCCATGAAGTTCTTGGTTACGAAGAACAGGTGATGCGTGATGCGTGTGCCCTTGTCATTATGAAATCGGAACGGGAGCACGAATTTTCCACCCATCTCTTTTAGTGCCAAGCACATTTCTTCGACGATGAACGCCTCCCGCTCGAACGGGCTCAAGGACTTGTCGGCGAACTTTGCACGAAGGGAATTGGCGCGGTCCACCCCAAAAAGAGCGTCCATGTGCTTTTCGACGGCGTCATTTACGATCCCCATGTTGATGCGGTTGTAATTGAAGAAGAAAAAACAGTCGCACCCCCAATCTTTCAAAACCGAGTTGATGAGCCGGAGCGTCATCCCTTTGTAACCCCAAGGGTCCACGAAAAAGAGGGTAGGGACGAGTTTCATAGACTCAAAACGCTTGACGATCTCCTCCCCGACTTCCCCATGATGGATTTGCGGTGGATACTTGAGGGTTCCATAGTTTGGCAGGGCATTCAAAGTCGTCTGGAGCGACTGAACGTTTTTCTCGTCTTTGTCATTGAAGATCGCCACCAACCGCTTTCGCATTTCCGCGTCGTCGATGGCCTGCTCAATAATTTTGACGGGCGTGGACTGCGACCCATCCTCGTACCGCCCCGGCCCCGAAAATAAATCGATGTAAGCGATGCGGTCACCGCCATACCGCATTTGGGCACTGGCGATGACCCGCATATAGGCGGGAAAATATTTGGCCACCAGCGCGGCTTTGACTGCGGACTGTTCGGTCTGCTCGCTGAAGAACATTTCCGACATGGAAGGGCTCCGGGGCATCGCCTCAGTGTTTGGTTCGTGGATGTGAGGCGTGACGAGTCGCAATTATTTGTCGAACCAAATCTGTCTTCATTATAGTGGACGTTTATTCACCACCAAGACTGGATAAGAAAACTGCCTTCACAATCCCAACAAAAGACAATGCTTGAGGAACACCTCACTCCGAGCCCTGCTCCCGCCTCTTGTGAAGTAAGTGGGAAAAACCGCCGTCATTCTTCGTTCTTCATCGCGGAGTCCATGAATAACGGTCCCGCGATGAAGAACGAAGAATAACGGCGGTGAAGACAATGGTCATATCCCACCTGACACATTGTTACCGCACTTTCACACGCCATCCCGACGCCATGTGGCATCACAACGGCACTCGAACCCGGCGTTGTCTACCGCTGCCTTGATGGCATCTGTGACGGCGCGACGATTTGAGCCAAGGCCGCCTTCACCTTTGGAAATGAGGTGGTTGGCAAGCCGATAGGCATCAGTGATATCACCAAACAAATCGATCAATTCGCCGCAGTACGAACACTCCAATAGTACCCCGGCTTGAACGGCGATTCGGGCGGCTGCGGCTTCACGCTCCTGTTGCTCAAGCCAATACGATTTAACCAAACTCATGAGTATTCCCTGTCAAGAAAAGTGATAGCAGAGAGATGGCAAGAGATTTGACTGGCCACCCCTTTGGGTAGGATTGGCCAGATTGCCAATTAAATCGGGTGACAGGCCCGATACTACTACTGAAAGATTATCAGACGCGGTTTGACTTGACAATTCCGATGCTGGAAAAATTGACAAAACGCCTTGTTTTTTAAAATAGCACTGTGAACAAGCGTTCAAAAACTTCAGGCCCGTCCCATTGTCGTGTCACCGTGTCACCTTGTCTCCGTGTCACCTGTCTCCGCGCGGGCCTTACTTCACCGGGTTTAAGAACTTGTAGAGTTGTGTTTCGGTGCGGATGTACAACGCCCCGTCCACGCCGATGGGGGTGGCGAAGGTCTTTTCCTTCATGTCAAACTCGCCGAGCAGGTTGAATTTCTTTCCGGCCGCCAGCAGGGTGCCGTTGCCGGTTTCACTCGTCAGGTAAATCTTGCCGTCGGCATACAGCATGGAGGCCGAATACTGGCCCTTCACCCGTTCGGAATAGATCACGTCGCCGGTTTTGGCGTCGAGGCAGGTGAACACGCCGCCATCGGAGAGCATGTACAACTCGGCTCCGACCAGCAACAGAGAGGGCGTGTTGGGCGCCCCCTTCTTCACGGACCAGGCGAATTCCCGCTTGGTCGCGTCTCCGGTGGCGTCCAGTTTCACCGCGTGGACCACCGGGCTGTCGTAGCCGGTGCTGATGTACACCAAACCATCACCCACAATGGGCCGGGGAATCACCGAATAGCCGTTGTAGGGGGCGCGCCAAACTTCCTTGCCGTCAGCCGGGTTGACCGCCATCAGGACGTTGCTGCCGCCGCTGAGAACCAATCGTTTGCCGTTCTGTTCAAACAATTGGGGGGTGGTGAACGAAAACGGCTTCGTTGCCTTGTTGTTCCGGGGGGTCTCCCACAGGGTCTTGCCCGTCTTCTGGTCGAGGGCGATCACCATTTGTTTGTCCGTGCCGTCGCAACTGAACACAAGGGCGTTGTCCACCAAGATGGGCGAACCGCCGTTGCCGTGGACCGGTTTTTCGTAGATGCCGGTGCGCGTCCAAAGAACCTTGCCGGCGAAGTCCAGGGCGGCGGTCCCTCCGTGGCCGAAGTGGACGAACACCGTCTGGCCGTCGGTCGCCGGCGTGGAACTCGCGTGCGAGTTCTTGCCGTGGATCTTCGGGGAGGAGGCCGCCGGTTGTTTGAAAACTTCAAAATCCCAGTCAACCTTGCCGGTTTTCGCGTCCACACAGATCGCGTGCAGGGATTGGTCGTTGTTCTCCACCGGTACGGCCGAGGTGAGGAACAGTTTGCCCTTGGAAAAGATCGGCGTGGACCATCCCTTGCCGGGGATCGGCGTCTTCCACGCCACGTTTTTCACCGTGCCCCACTCGGTCGGGAGTTTGGGGCCGGAATAGTGTCCGTCCCCCTTCGGCCCCAAAAATTGCGGCCAGTCTTCCGCGCGAGCCGTGACGCAGACGGCCAGCAACAGCATGATTGACAAGAACTTCATTGATGGAATTCCGTGGAGAGAGGTTTGGGTTGGCAGGCAGGGTTTTAGTTTACCATCCTCCGGAAAACTTGTCACGCGCCGGTTGCGATTCCATTTCGGGTCGGTTAATCTGGGCGCATCCACCCATCATCACCACTTTGAAGGAATGCCATGCGTTCGTCTCTCTCCCGGCGACAGTTCCTCGCAACAGGAGCCTCCGCCGCCGTTGCCTTTCCCCTGCTTGGCGAAGAACCCAAGAAAGTCTCCCCGAACGAAAAGTTGAATCTCGGCTTCATCGGCGTCGGCACGATGGGCCGGGGCCATCTCGGCGGCTTTCTCGGCATGAAGGATGTTCAAGTCGTCGCCGTGTGCGATGTGGTGGCCGAGCGGCGCGAAGACGCCCAAAAACGGGTGGACAACCATTTCTCGAAGAACAAAAAGGGCCAGACCACGGCCTGCGCCACCTACGCCGACTTCCGGGATCTGCTGGCCCACAAGGACCTGGATGCCGTCGTGATCGCCACGCCGGACCACTGGCACACCATCACCTCAATCTTGGCGGCGCGAGGGAAGAAGGACATTTACTGCGAAAAGCCGCTGACTCACGACATCGCCGAGGGACGCCGGCTTGTCGGCGAAGTGGCCAAGTCGGGCATCATCTTCCAGACCGGCAGCCAGCAGCGCAGCGAGTTCAACAACTACTTCCGCACGGCCGTCGAACTGGTTCGCAATGGCCGCATCGGCAAGGTGAAGACCATCAAGATCGGCGTCGGCAATCCGTCGAAGCCATGCGATCTGCCAACGCAGGATGTTCCCAAGGGAACGGATTGGGATGTGTGGCTCGGGCCGGCGCCCGAACGCGGTTACAACGAGATTCTTTGCCCCAAGGGCGTCCACGGCCACTTCCCGGCCTGGCGGGAATACCGCGAATACGCCGGCGGCGGCGTCGCGGACATGGGTGCCCACCATTTTGACATCGCCCAATGGGCTTTGGACATGGACAACTCCGGCCCGGTGGAAATCATTCCCCCCGAGAAGGATCTTCGCGGGCTGAAATTGATCTACGCCAACGGCACCGAGATGATCCACGGCGGCAGTGTCGATTGCGAATTCATCGGTGAAAAGGGGACCATCCGTGTCTGGCGGAACAAGCTCGAAAGCGACCCGATGGAGATCGTGAAGACTCCCATCGGCGAATCGGAATGGCACACGTACCCGTCGCACGATCACAAACGCAATTGGGTGGAGTGTGTGCGAAGCCGCAAGCAACCGATCTGCGTCGCCGAAACCGGCCACCGCTCGGCCACCGTCTGCCACCTGACCAACATCGGCTACCAGTTGCGGAAAAAGCTCCGCTGGGATCCGGTGAAGGAACAATTCGATGATGCCGAGGCCAACAAACTGGTATCCCGCGAACCCCGCGAGAAGTGGAAAATCTGATTTCCGGCCCCAACGGGAATGGCGGTTTCCAAGAGCCTTTTTTCACAAATTTCGAGGCTCTTGGCCCTTTCAGAAAATCACCGATTCGGGAAAAAAATCGGTCAAAAAAGTGTTCAAAACGGCCTCCAGAACCCCCTCTGGGACCACTATTTTCCCATTTTCCGCTCAAAACCGGTCAATTTCCGGCCCAAAACTGGACACCACCCATGCGAATTCCCCGGTGATTACACCCACCTGCCCAAATGATTTTGGCATAATGCAGCTCCCTTCTGCACAATCCGCTGATATTTGGCCCGTTTTCAGAGACGAAAATAGAGCTGACTCAAGGCTATTTTACAGTGGATCAACAACGTGGTTCATCGTGAAGCCGCGACGCGGAGGCTTTGCGCAGCGAAGCGAGGACATCTCGCGTCATATGATTGCCATCACTTCAGCGGTTGAGTACCGGAAGTCCGCGCTCCGCTTCGCAAAACCTCCGCGTCGCGGCTTCACGATCTCTTTATCAACACAAGGAACCCACCATGCCCCGAGAGATCATTCACCAAGGCCGCAAGATCAAGGTGGCGGTTGACACCAGCGCCGGGCCGAACGGGGAGGTCATCCGGCGGGACATGATCCTGCATCCGGGGGCGGTCGTCATTTTGCCGGTCATTGACCGGGACCATATTTGCATCCTGCGGAACTTCCGGTTCGTGATCGGGGAAACCCTGTGGGAGATTCCGGCCGGGACGCTAGAGCCGGGAGAGCCGATTCAGGAGGCGGCCGTCCGGGAACTGGCCGAGGAGACCGGGTATGTCGCCGGGAAGTGGACTTATTTGAATTATCTCTACGCCTCCCCCGGCGTGATGGATGAGAAATTGCACCTCTTCGTGGCCGAGGATCTCACCCCCGGACCGCCCCGGCCGGAGGCGGACGAGGAACTGGAACCGGTCACGGTGGCATGGGTCGATGCGATCAAAATGGCCCTTGATGGCACAATCAAGGATGCCAAAACTATCACCTCGTTGCTTCTGTGGGAACGGATGAGGGGGTGATGTCGGCCCGGACAACCCAACCTGTCCGGTTGCCAAAAACCCCTTGGATTGTTAAATCAACATGATTGTCCGGGGAAAACACCCAAGGCTGTTCGCTGACAGAGGAGATGCCGCATGGCGGGACGCAAGAAGGGCGCCGGCCCACGACCGGACGACGAGGAACCGGAAAAGGCTGAAGACGAAGAACTAGATGATGCCGACGAGGACGAGGACGAGGACGAGGACGAGGACGAGGACGGCGAGGAGGCGGCCGAAGTTGAAGAAGAGGCGGCCGAAGACGACGACGCCGGTGATGACGACGACGACGACGACGATGAGGACGGCCCCAAAAAGAAGAAGAAAAAAGCCAAGGCGAAGGCGAAGCCCAAAAAGGCTCCCGTCAAGCGGGCTCGCTCTTCAAAGAAGGCCGTCCGGCAAAAGGCCGTCTGGGTAGTGCTGGACAACTCCAGCAAAGAACTGGAATCCTTCCCGTTCAACCAGAAGGCCGAGGCCGAGCAGTTCCTCCTCACCAAGTCCGAGGACAAGAAGGGGCTGTTCCTTCAAATGAAGAAGGTCAACCTCGAAGACTGATCGTTGGCTGAACACAAGATAGCAAGCATGACCCGTGGCTTTGGCCGCGGGTCTTTGCGTTTCCGAACCCATTATTCGGTTGGAAGCATCTAAGAGGGGTTGAGGCCGTTTGTGCTTACTTTTCCGGTGGCCCTCCCAAACGCTTACAATAAATGTGGTTGCTGATTACCGCCCAAGAAGGATATCCGATGCCGCACGCCGTCTGCACCATTGATGAAGCCATCGCGGATCTCAAGGCCGGGAAGATGATCGTCCTCGTGGACGACGAACACCGGGAGAACGAGGGGGATGTCGTCATCGCGGCCGAGGCGGTGACACCGCAGGCCGTCAACTTCATGATCCGGCAGGCGTGCGGCCGGTTGTGTCTGGCGATGTCCGGCGAGATGTGCGACCGGGTCGGGTTGCAGTTGCTCCCCGGAGTGAATCTGGACCCAAGCGCCACGCCGTTTACGCATAATTTTGACGCCCGCGAGGGAGTCACCACCGGCATCTCGGCGTTCGACCGGGCGACCAGCATCCAAACCGCCATCGCGGACAACGCCACCCACGGGGATCTGGTGTTCGACAAAGGCCACCTCGATGGTCTGCGCGCCCGCGAGGGGGGCGTGCTGGTGCGGGCCGGACACACCGAGGGGAGCGTCGATCTCGCCCGGCTGGCCGGGATGAAATCGGCGGCCGTGATCTGCGAAGTTGTCCGCGAGGACGGCCACATGGCCCGGATGCCGGACTTGGTTGAATTTTGCGCGAAGCACGACCTGAAGATGTGTTCCATCGCCGATCTCATCAAATACCGGCGGCAACGCGAAAAACTCGTTACCCGCGAACTGAGCCTGAAACTGCCGACTGCCCTCGGCACCTTCGACTTGTTTGCCTATTCGTCCATTGTGGACAAGGAACTTCACCTGGCCCTGACGGTCGGCGGCATCGGCAAGGAAGAGAACGGCGTCACCCCGGTGCAGCGCGACCCTGTGCTGGTCCGCGTCCACAGCGAATGCCTCACCGGGGACACGCTACAAAGCGCCCTGTGCGATTGCGGCTCCCAACTCTCGCACTCGATGCGGCAGATCGCCGAGGCCGGCCGGGGCGTGTTGCTGTACATGCGGCAGGAAGGCCGGGGCATCGGCCTGTTGAACAAGCTTAAGGCTTACAAGTTGCAACAAGAAGAAGGTTTGGACACCGTGGAGGCCAACCAGCGCCTCGGCTTCCCGGCCGACCTCCGGCATTATGGTCTGGGCGCCCAAATTCTTTTCGACCTCGGCGTGCGGGAAATTCGTCTGCTGACGAACAACCCGAAGAAGATCATCGGCCTCGACAGTTACGGGCTGAAGATCGTGGACCGTCTGCCGATTCAAATTCCATCGAATCCGAACAACGCCCATTACCTTCAGACCAAGAAGGACAAGCTCGGGCATTTGCTGGAAGATATCAAGTGAGTGTCAATTTCACCCTGTCTTGACACATCCGGCGAAATTGCCGATAACCGCCAGTCTCATGCTCTCGCGTCTGCGCCAAGGATCGGCCACCGGACTTGAGGCGGCCCTGCTGTTGCTGGCCGTCTTCATCGGCGGGGCCTTGCGCCTCGCCTGGCCGGGGGACATCGAATACAAGATGGACGAGGCGTGGACGTTTGACATGGTGCGAACGGCCCGCGAAACCGGGAAGATCCCGCCGCTGGGGATGCCCTCCAGCCGGAAGGTGTTAAACCCCGGCATGAGCGTCTGGGTGTTTGTCGCCCTTGATCGGGTTTGCCCCGCCGCCACGCCAGTGGATTTGGTTCGGGGCGTGCAAGTCTGCAATGCCATCGCCTTGTTGCTTCTCGCGGGTTTTGTCTGGTGGTGCATACCGGCCGGTCAGCGGGAAGTGTGGATCTGGGCCGTGTTTCTCGCGGCCGTCAACCCAGTCGATGTGCGGTTTCAACGCAAAATCTGGCCCCCTTCGTTGTTTCCCATTCCGCTGGTCATCATGTGGATCGGCTGGTGGTACCGGGACCGTCGCGCGGGGGCGTTCATTTGGGGACTGATCGGGGCCTTGATCGGGCAGGTTCACATGCCCGGCTTCATCATGTCAGCCGGAATCGTCGGGTGGATGCTCTGGAAGGACCGGGCCTCGGTGCGGTGGCGTTGGTGGCTGGCCGGGAGCGCCGTCGGCGTGTTGCCGATGTTGAATTGGCTATCGTACATGACGAGCGCCAAGGAAAAGACGCCGGCCGACACATTTGTATGGGATAATCTGTTATCCATGAAGTTTTACACTCATTGGATCACGCAACCACTTGGGATTGGCTTCAAACACGCCCTTGGTGACGGGGTGATGGATTTCCTCGGCCAGCCATTCTGGGATGGAAAACCCACTTATTTGCTGTTCGCCCTCCAAGGGGTGATGGTGGCCGCCGGGCTGACGATCTTGCTGCTGTGCGTTCAACGCTGGCGTCGGCGGGAACCCGTGGAATCCACCCCGACGCGGACGTTGACCAACGCGGTCGTGTGGGGTTACGGCTTGTTGCTCACCATCTCATTCCTGCCGTTTTTCCGGCATTATTTGATGGTGTGCTTTCCGATCATGGCGATCTGGCTGGCGTATCACGCGGTGGGATATGGCTCCGAATCCTCCCGGCGAATTGGCCGGATTTGTCTGGCCGCGTTGGTGGCCGGGCAACTGATTCTCACCGCGAGCTTTATGGAATATGTCCACCGGCTGGAAGGCGGGGGCCATCGCACGGCCGATTACCGCGACACCTATGACAGCCCGCGAAATATCCATCGACTTGAACAACGCTTGCCGACCACCCAACAGGTCAGGGACGCGGCCGGCAAGGCCAATTAACCATCTCACTTCTTGTTGAGCGGATGATCGGCGAAGAACTTCCAGATCGTCTCATTTACGTCAGCCTTTGTGCCCCACATGTGGCCCACGCCGGATAGCTCGACATATTCGACGGGATGCCCTTCCTTCTTGTACTTGTCGCGATTCTCGCGGGCGAAATCGACGGAGAGCAACCGGTCCTTGTCCCCGTGAATGATGATGACCGGGAATTTGCGGTCGGCGTTTACCCCGCCGAGGGTCTGCAATCCCAGTGGTCCCGAGTGGGAGGCCACAGCCGCGACGGTCTTGGAGCGTTCCTTGCCGACAAGATGGGCGAAGTAGCCGCCGTTGGACATCCCGAGGACGTAAATCCGATTGGTGTCGATCTTGTATCGGGCTTTGAGCTGGTCGGTCAGCGCGTCGAAAAACGCGAGATCGTTTTTCACCTTCTCTGGCGCCAGCCCCCAACTCCGGCCGATGGCCTCCGGATAGGCGATGATGAATCCATGTTTCGTGGCCGTGTCGTTGAGTTTCGTGTAGTTGGGCATCAGGTCTTTGCTGTCGATGCCCATGCCGTGAAAGGCGACTACCAGCGGGGCCGATTTGGCCAGATCGACGGATTTCGGCACAACCAGCCGATATACCCGGCTCGCATTACCAACCGAGACTTTCTCGCTGGCAAATTCCCCATGAACCGCCGGGGCCGGCTCGGCGGCTTGCAATTCGGCCGGGCCGCCCATTGGTCTCCCGCAACCAAGCACCAACAAAACGCCAACGAGCAAGGCCGACCCGGCAAACGCACGCATAATGATTTCCCTCGAATGATCGGCGAATCGGCTATCGATGTTCAACCCGGCAATGGCGGGCGGGTTACGGATTTTCATCCCTCTCGCCGATTGCCGTCAGGCACGCGGGGCGGTATTCTCGACCCAACATCCTCTCTCCCGCATTTGGAAAGTGGTTCGCTGTCATGGCCAGGAAATTGCGAGTGGCGATCATCGGCCTCGGTTTCGGGGCGGAGTTCATCCCGATCTACAAAGACCATCCGGACGCCGAGATCGTCGCCCTTTGCCGGCGAAACAAGGCGGAACTTGACCGGGCCGGCGAGAAATTCGGCATCAAGAAACTCTTCACGGATTATGCCGAGCTTTTGAAAGACCCGGACATCGACGCGGTCCACATCAACAGCCCGATTCCCGATCACGCTTCGCAAAGCCTCGCGGCCATCAAGGCGGGCAAGCACGTCGCCTGCACCGTGCCAATGGCGACGACCATCGACGAGCTTCATGAACTCTGCCAGGCCCAGCGTAAGGCTGGCACGGTGTACATGATGATGGAAACCGTCGTTTACAGCCGGGAATATTTGTTCGTGAAAGAACTATACGACCGGGGGGTGCTTGGCCGCATCCAGTTTCTGCGCGGGTCGCACCAGCAAGACATGGATGGTTGGCCGGAATACTGGCCCGGCTTGCCGCCGATGTGGTACGCGACGCACTGCGTCAGCCCGTGTCTGGCGATTGTCAGCGAACCCGGCAAACCGGCGCTGGCCGAGCATGTGGTGTGTCACGGGTCCGGCCGGATCAGCGAGAACCTGATTGCGAAGTACAACAGCCCGTTTGCCATCGAGAGCGCGACGTTCGCGATCAAAGGGTCGGACGTGGCCGCCGAAGTGACGCGGAGTCTGTTCGACACCGCCCGGCAATATCGGGAGAGCTTCGACGTGATGGCCAGCCGGGTGAGCTTCGAGTGGCAGGCCGTCGAGGGGGAAGACCCGGTGTTGCACACCAAGGGACTGCCGGAAGGGCAGATTCCCCGCCGCGTGAAGGTTCCCGACTACGCCGGCCGGCTGCCGGAACCGATTCGCAAGTATACCGGGGCGATCCATGACACCACCCACCTGAGTTTTGTTCAAGGAGGCGGCCACGGCGGTTCGCACCCGCACTTGGTTCACAATTTCGTGATGGCCTGCCTCGGCAAGCAACCCGCCTTCCCGGACGCCCCGACCAGCGCCAACTGGACGGCCGTTGGCATCTGCGCCCACGAGTCGGCTTTGAAGAAGGGCGACAAAATCAAGCTGCCGGACTTTTGAGAAGCGGACTGCCCGACGATGCGGGAAAGCCGACAAAACCGTCACAATTGGTTTTGTCGGCAGCCTCCTACGCAAAAGACCAAGAGCCTCAACGCGGATGCGGAGGCTCTTGGTCTTTGTTCGTCACAGATGTGGTTAAACGATGTGCGGCTGGTTGAAATTCAACGTCGCCGGGGCGTTTTAGATCAGGCCGAGAATCACCAGCCCATACGAAAAGGCTGACGCACAGGCTCCTGTGCCTCCTCCAAGCCATAGAAGCATCACAAGCTGGTCGTTTCGATCCGTCGCGGCGTCATACGTTTCGTACATGGTTCACTCCGTTCGCGGGGGCGAGAGAGATAAAAGCAAACCCCGTGCCGATCACTCCTGCGGCTGCGGGGGGCGGGCGAGAATTGAGGCGCTGCGGTCCCGGTTGTCCTCCAGCCATGACACATCGGCGGCATCGTCCGAAAACCGTTTGACGCCCACCTCCATGATCGCCGAATCCGGCACGACATGCAACGGTGTATACCGGGGATGATGCGAATCCTTAAACGGATCGTTGCGGGCCGCATTGTAACAACAGATCATCGCCCACCGGGCATGGTCCGAGCGGTTTTGATCCGACCGGTGCAATAAATTGGCATGGAAGAAAACGGCATCCCCCGGTTCCATTTCGACATGCACAATTTTCATTCGCTTTGCAATTTCCTCCACACGCTCCCGGTCGGCCCCAGCCTGTTCACCCTTTAAGATGTGGTCGATCCGGCCGCAATGGTGCGACCCGGCGATCACCTGCAAGCAGCCGTTTTCCTTGGTGGCCCGGTCCACGGCGATCATCACACTGGTCAGCAATGGTTGAAGAACTCCGTTTTGGTACCAATACCCGTAATCCTGATGCCACGTCCACGCCCCGCCGACCTTGGCATCCTTCATAATCATCTTCGAGTGGTAGTGGTAAACTTCTCCGCCCAAAATCTTCGCGGCCGACCCTGCCAGCCGCTCGCAGCGAGCGAACATGCCGTAAATGCCGTCCCCCGGATGGTTCCACAGCGAAAGCCGGACGGTTCCCCCCTCCCCGTCGGCCCGGCCGAAGGAGCGTTTGTCCAGTTCGTGATCCTCCTTGGCCGCCCGGTGTAACAGGTCGATCTCCCCGACATCAAAAATCTTCCGGGCCACGTGAAAACCCTGTTCGTGATACTCGGCCACGGCGGCATCGCTCAAAATTCGACTGTTCACGGGAGAGTCCTCGCTTGGGAAAAACGGGTTGATGTCATCTTACCCAAAATCGAGATGCCACGAATCGGACAAAAAAGCTCATCAAAGCAAAACTATTTTTCGCCATGGATTGAATACAAATTCAAACAAGAAAACAATTCAAGCGGACAAAAGCAAAGATGGATGAAAACGGTCATCTCTAAATGACTTTCGTCGCCGAGATCATCGCCGAAGGGCAAAGCGATCTGACGATTCTCAAGGAATACCGGGGCCGCCACATGAGCAACCGCCGGGCCTTCACAACAACATGATTTTTGCGGGCCACAAAAAACGACGAGTTCAAGAGAAACATCGACATAATCTACGGCCCGAGCTACTATCGCCTGCTCATCAGGCATCAAAACTCTACCAGCGATTTGGCCGGGAATTGGTCGCTCATGTACTGGAAGCGAATGCCAAAGTAATTTCTAGCGAATTCTCCATTATTTCCAAATCAGCCTTGAAAAACCCCATTTGTAACCTCTAGCAAGGTTGCTGGACAAAACAATCGCACCAAGCTACAACTAAAGTGCGCAGGAATCTTGCGCGGTTTGTAAAAACCGAATGGTCTGGAGATATGTATGCTCGTGAGGCTCTATGGTAGCAATTTTCGCTCTTTTAAGGGCAAATTCGAGCTATCTATGGTCGCGGCCGACCTAAAACGCGAAGAAGACCGTCACAGAGGAGTAATTGAAGTTCCAATCACTGGGATGTCCGAACCGCTTCAATTATTGCGCACTGTGGCAATTTATGGCCCCAACGCATCGGGAAAATCGACGGCGTTGCTAGCTGCTCACGCGCTGCGGTGGCTAGCCACTGATTCCAGTCCGCAATCAAAGCCTGGCTCTAAAATTCCTCCATACGAACCATTTTCGCTTGATAGCGAATCGAAAACTTCTCCAATAGAGCTAGGTTGCGATGTTGTGTATAAAAACTCAATACTCCGATATGAGATCAGCTACGTTGCCAATGCAATTTTGCGAGAAACACTCTCAGTACTGAACCAAAATCGCGAAACAAAACTTATTGAACGAAATCCTTCCGGAGAAATTCGCGGATCATTAATATCACGGAGCGATGCAAATCGATTGTACGTCAAAGAGATGCAGCCTAATGTTTCTGTGCTGTCAAAACTTGCACAACATGGCCCTCACAAGGGAAAAGAATCTGTGCAGCCCTATTACAAAACGATTCGGAACGCTACTCGACATGAAGATTATTCGGCGGCAGCGGGGCTGACGATTTCACTTCCAAGCACGAAAGATGAAAGATTTGCCGATGACGCCGAATATCGCGAATGGATCATGAATCATCTCATACGACCTGCGGACGTGGGAATTTGTGATGTTAACACTCGCCGAGAAAATTTCACATTTCCTATCGCAATCAAAGAAGAGATTGAAAAATCAGGTGGTGGCTTCAAATTTCCAGACTCTAGAGTTATAGTTTCATTTTTGCATCAAGGAAGCACGGTTCAGGCCATTGATTTTTCGGATGAGTCTTCTGGAACCAAAAAACTGTTCAACATTGCGGGTGATTGGTGGATATTGGCAAATAAACCAATCACTCTGCTGGCCGATGAATTGAGCGCGAGTTTGCATCCAAAATTGCTCGACAGACTGGTCCGCGCCGTCAATGACGCCCCGACAGACCGTGTGCGATCACAACTTATTTTTACCACCCATGATGCGGGCCTCTTAGAAAGCTGTGACGGCCAGCCTCCGGCACTTCGACGAGATCAGGTTTATTTTGCGAAAAAAAACTCCAAGGGCGAGTCTGAACTCTACTCATTAGCAGAATTTAAAGATGAGGCACGGCCAGTACATAATATTCGCAAACGCTATCTGTCCGGCATGTACGGCGCAATTCCCGGCGTGGAGAAGCTATCGCTATGAGCAAAGGCAGAAAATTCAAGAAGCCTCTATCCAAAAAAGTCGTGGCACTAAATGAACAACTTCAACGACTCCGTGGCGTGCGAGATCTAGAAAAACGATTTTTAATCGTTTGCGAAGATGACAAGTCCGCGCCTAATTATTTTAACGCGCTCAAAAAACATTACAACCTTACTGCATCTTCTATCCGTATCGCCGGAAGTGGTGGAAAAACGCAACCTATTCAAGTAGTAGAGCGAGCAATTGAAATTAAGGAGATGAATAATAAAACCGAGGATGAGCCATTTGATCAAATTTGGTGTGTGATTGATGGTGATTACGGCAGCAAGATCAATAATGCTCGCAATAAAGCTAAAGCGAACGACATCAAACTCGCCATATCTACCAAATGCTTTGAGTATTGGGTACTGCTCCATTTTGAGGAAAATGACACAGCAACCATGGATTGTGACGGCATGGTTCATGTATTAAAAGATCACTTGACCGATTATCAAAAGGGCAGTTGCGATTTTTGTGAGGTCGTAACCCGTGCTACTGAAGCATGCACTCGCGCCGAAAAACTTCGAAAACCAGGCATTGATCGAGGCGACAAACCAGAAGACCAAAATCCGTGCAGCGAGGTTTATTTGCTTGTAAATGCAATTCTAAAATCTTGAATTTTCCGTTTCATATTAAAGGACTTTATGTTCTACAGCCACAGCTTGTGATTCTCAGCCGGACAGCCGAAATGCTAGCAGTCGGCGCCCAGCGTCAAAGCGCAAAGGCAATAACCTGTCATCACTCAGCGGCTTTCTTCAAGGCGCTGATATCCAGCTTGTCCATTTGCAACATGGCTTGCATGACCCGCTTGGATTTGTCGGCGTCCTTGCCTTGCAGAAGCTCGCCCAGCACGGTGGGAACGATCTGCCACGACACGCCGAATTTGTCCTGCAACCAGCCGCATCTGTTTTTGGCGCCTCCCTCGGAGAGCTTTTCCCAATACTCGTCGATCTCCGGTTGAGTTTCGCATTTCACGAAGAACGAAATAGCCGGTGTGAACGTGAACATCGGGCCGCCGTTCAACGCGTAAAACTCCACGCCGTCAAGCTCGAAGATGGCGCTCATCACCGATCCCTTTGAACCAGGGCCGGCGTCTCCGTGGCGGGTCACGCTGACGGCTTTTGAGTTCTTGAAAACGGAGAGATAAAAGTTCATGGCCTCCTCGGCCTTGCCATCGAACCACAAAAACGGGGTGATCTTTTGCATGGGTTTCTCCTTGGCAACCAGTCAATTCACGGACGCAATCAACACAGTTATCACGCACATCAAAACATGGACAATTCGCCGAATCCTTACTGCGGAACCGCCACAGCAAGGAGGTCGTCCAACCGGTCGTAACTCGCGGCCACGCCGTGTTCCATGCCGGAGGCCACCATCCCGTCACGGGCTTCCTTCGACGGGAAGAGCATCGTGATCGTGAGCTTGGTTTTGTCGCCCTGTTCGGCGAGGTGAAGAGTGACCACCTGCTCGCCCGCCTGGGGCGCGCAGCCGAATTCAAAGTGTTCGGTGCGAACGACCCGTTCGGGGGCGACCACCTCCCGGTAGGCGCCGGTCATGGCCATTTCCTGCCCGTCTTCGTTGCGCCAGGCATAGCGAAACAGGCCGCCGACTTTCATGTCCTCCTCGCAAGTCACCATCGACCAGCCGGGCGGGCCGAGCAGCCATCGCTTGAGGAATTCCGGCTTGCTCAGGGCCTCAAAGAGCAACGGACGCGGGGCGTCAAACGTGCGAGTCATCACGATCTCACGATCCGTTGGCGTGGTGACTTTCAGTGTGTTCCTCATCAATCGTCTCCCGTGGGTGTTGGGGTGTCGTCGTTGGGTTGTTGGATTTTCAATTCGTCGAGCAATTCGTCCAGCCGCTGGAAGTTACCCTCCCAGATCCGGCGATACTGCTCCAGCCATCCGGTCGCCTCTGCAAGCGGCTTGCCCTCGATTCGGCGGGGCCGTCGCTGGGCATCACGCCCGCGTGAAATCAGGCCCGCCCGCTCCAGCACTCGCAGGTGTTTGGAGATCGCCGGCTGGCTCATTTTGAACGGCTTCGCCAGATCGGTGACCGATGCCTCTCCGTTGGCCAGCCGGGCGAGAATCGCCCGGCGGGTCGGATCGGCCAAAGCCGCGAACGTCGCGTCAAGTCGATCAGACCGCCTCATTGAATAACCTATTGGTTATGGAACTATATGGTTATATTACACCCGACAAGACGGCTGTCAAGAGACGTGGTTTGCCACTCGCTACAATGGGGAAAAGGGGACAATCCCATGCCGCTCCGCGATCATTTCCACGCAACCTCCACACTTCTCAATTGGGAGGCACTTCATGGTGGCTGGCCGGCGATGATCGTGAGGAGATTGAATTCGATCTTGCCGGAGGAATACGTTGCCCAACCTCGTCTGCATTTCGGAACGATGGCGGGACATAGAAGCGGCAAGTTTGAAGAAGCGCGGAGCGACCGCCCAATCTTGGTTGACGGCGACAAAAGTGTCGCCGTGGTCCCTTGGACACCGAGCGCGCCGACCATCCTGCTGGACACCGAATTTCCGGAGCCATCCGAATATGAGGTGAACATCTACACACAGGACGAGTTTCGGCTGGTGGCCGCCATCGAACTCGTCAGCCCGTCGAACAAAGACCGGCCCGAGAACCGGCAAACTTTTGTCAACAAATGCGAATCGCTGCTGAAGAAAGATGTCTGCGTGACCATCGTCGATCCGGTAACCAACCGCACCGCCAATCTCTATGGCGAACTGCTGGACGAGCTTCACGCTCCGCGAACCGAAGTCTCGCGGAGCGGGATTTATGCCGTCACCTGTCGCGGCCGACGCTTGGGGCCGCGCTGGCGGCTTGAGTCGTGGGAACATGAGCTGGCCGTCGGCGGCGCGCTGCCGACGCTCCCGGTCTGGCTGTCCCCGGACTTGATGGTTCCTTTGGAACTTGAACTGACTTGCGAGGAAGCCTGCCGCTCCTTGCGGATTCGATGACACCAATTGTCATTTTCGATTGATTCGCCAGTTTCGGAAACGCCGTTCAACTTCACTTCCCACTCGTGTAACGGAGCGCATTCGCTCCGGGAATAGATTTCATCGCCAAAGCCGGCGGGTTACAATTTTACATGCGTATTAAGTCCCTTTCTCCCGGAGACTCCCATGATTGCGAACACCAAATGGCATTGGCTGATCGCCATTGGCATTTTGATTTTTCCAGACGTTGCCTTGTCGCAAACGCCGAAAACCTCCGCGCCAGCCCCGGAACAGAACGGCCAACTGCTCAAAAAAATGGGGGGGTTGAAGCCGATGGCGGCCGTCGACGGGGATGCCCCGGTCCGCAAGCTGGCCAAAGAACGATATAACCTGAGCCTGAAAATCCTGGCGGGCGGCGTGGCGCTCGTCGAGACCGGGGGCGCCCCGTTGATGGTGCTGGCCGACGACTTCGCCCAATTGCGATCCGACCTGGCGACCACCGGCGCGGATGCGGCCGAGAAACACCGGATGCTGGAGTTGCATGTCGAACTGGTCAAGCATCTGACGGCTGACGCCGGGCTGCTCAAAGAGTCGGAGACCGCCCTTCCCCGACAATTGCTGACGATGAAACGGCTTTTGCTCGGCTTGGAAATCGAATTGTTGGAGACAAAAGACGCCGCCCCCAAGGCCCCCTGACCAGCCGCCGAATTTTGTCGCTCCCGGCGGCCTGATCTTGTAATTTGAACGCACCCGGTTCGCCCGCCAAACCTCCTGCCTACGGTGCATCCCCATGAAAGCATTTCTCTCCTGTTTGTTGCTCGTCGCCGGGGCGTTGTCGCTCCGGGCCGAAGATCCGTGGATCGTCCTTGAGCCAGTCGGCAAGCCGGCCAGCAAGCATGTTGTTTTGATCAGCGGGGACGAGGAATACCGCTCCGAGGAAGCCTGCCCGCAACTGGCCAAAATCCTCTCGAAGCATCACGGCTTCAAATGCACCGTCCTGTTCGCCATCGACCCGAAGGACGGGACCATCAGCCCGAACACGAACAACAACATCCCCGGCCTGGAGGCCCTCAAGACGGCCGACTTGATGGTGATCTTCACCCGGTTCCGCAATCTGCCAGACGACCAGATGAAGCATGTCGTTGACTATTTGGAAACCGGCAAGCCGGTCATCGGCCTGCGGACGGCCACCCACGCCTTCAACATCGGCGGCAAATCAGCCTTTGCGAAGTACACGTGGACAAGCAAGGAAAAAGGCTGGGAGGACGGTTTCGGCCGCGTCGTGCTGGGCGAAACGTGGAGGACGCACCACGGCAACCACGGATCACAGGCCACGCTGGGGCTGATCGCCAAGGATCAGGAAAAGCACCCGATCCTCAAGGGCATCAAGGACGGCGACATCTTCGGGCCGACCGACGTGTACGGTGTCCGCCTGCCATTGCCGGGCGACAGTCAGCCGCTGGTGATGGGACAGATTCTCACTGGTATGAAGAAAGATTCCCCCCCGCTGGCCGGGCCAAAGAACGACCCGATGATGCCGGTGGCCTGGGTGAAGACCTACAAGGCCGGGGAAAAGAGTGGACGAGTGTTCACGACAACGATGGGTGCTTCGCAGGATCTTTTGAGCGAGGGCGTTCGCCGGATGCTCGTCAATGCCACCTATTGGTGTCTGGGGTTGGAAGACAAGATCACGGCCGACGCCAAAGTGGACATTGTTGGCAAATTTGACCCGCAACCGTTCCGGAACAACGGTTACGTCAAGAATGTCAAACCGGCCGATTTGCTGAAAGATTGATTTGGCAGGCCTTATTTTCGCCCAAGTGTCTCTCATCAATTTCTCATAATTGAGATCCATCAGAATTATCGTCACTTTTCGGAAAATCGCCCGTCTAAATACCAACGGCGGGTCTTTTCCCCCAAGTCGGTGTTAGATTTTGCAAGTTCTTTAAATTTTGGCGTCCGCTTTGCAATAATGGCGTGAATATCTGCCTGTGGCTTTTGTTTTGTCTTCACTGTCCGACCATGAGGTGCGTGTCATGTCCTATCAATCTCTCCCCGGTTTGCGCTATGGCCTCAAAACCCGGCACACGCAAGCGCCGACGACATTGACCGTCCACACGCTCGAAGATCGTTGTGTCCCGGCCGGGGCGATCTTGGATCCAGGCACAGGCGTTTTGACAATCACCGGAACACAATTCAACGATTCCATCGTCATCCGTCAGAGCGCCTCGGGGTTCCTTGCGGTCGCCAACACGCCAATCTTTGTGAACGGCGTCGCCTTTTCGAGTGTCACCGCCTCAAGCATCACTGAGATTGACATCGGAGGCGCAGGCGGGGCTGATTACATCAATCTGAACAGCCCGTCGAACGCCCTCTACAGCCCCATCAATATTCCGACAAATATCGACGGCGGCGACGGCCCTGACAACATCGTCGGCGGGATTGGCAAGGACACGATTCACGGCGGCGCCGGCACCGACTTCATCGATGGAAACGACGGAGACGACAGCATTTTCGGCGACGATGGCATTGACACGCTGTATGGCAGCCGTGGCGCTGACACCATTGGCAGCGCCATGTTTGACAGCGGACCTTATGCGGATTACATGTATGGCGGCGACGGGGCCGACGTGATCACCGACACGGGCGGCAACAACTATGTGAACGGAAACGCCGGCGCCGACTCAATCACCACGGGAGCCGGAAACGACCTGATCTATGGCGGGACAGAAAACGACACCATCAAAGCCGGCGACGGGAATGACCGAATCTACGGACAAGCCGGCGCCAACAGCATTGATGGCGAAAGCGGCAACGACCTGATTTACGGCGGAGAGCTGGATGAATCCCTCGTGGGGGGGATTGGCAACGACACGATTTACGGCGGAGCCGGAAACGACACCCTTGATGGCGGGGATGGCAACGACAGGCTTTATGCCCAGACCGGCACCAATGTCGAGACGCTCATCGGCGGGATCGGCAACAACTATATCGCCGGGTCCAACGTCGCCGACATCATCACCGCCGGGAATGGCAGCGACACCATTTACGGCTACGGCGGCAACGACAACATTGACGCCGGGGACGGCAACAATTACATCAACGCCGGCACCGGGCTGATTAACTCCGGCACGGGGATCGAAACCATTGTGACCGGAACGGGGGCAGACACGATCTACGGGTCCAACGTGGCCGATTCGATCACCTCCGGATTGGGCAACGATGTGATTTACGGCCTCGGCGGCAACGATTTCATCAACGCCGGCGATGGCAACAACAGGATTTATGCCGGCACCGGGGTCGGAATCACCGCGACCAACAACAGCACCGGCACCGAAACCATCATCGCCGGAACCGGCAACGACTCGATCTACGGTTCCAATGTCGCCGATTCGATCACGGCTGGCGAAGGGGATGACCTGATTTACGGCTACGGCGGCAACGATTTCATCGACGCCGGAAATGGCAACAACAAGATTTACTCCGGAACCGGAGTCGGTGTGGCGGGGGTGGAAACCATCATCGCCGGAACGGGTAACGACTACATCTTCGGTTCCAATGTCATCGACAACATCCAGGCTGGCAGCGGCAACAACACGATCATGGGCAACAACGGCAACGACATTATTGTTGCGGGGGACGGGCTGAACTCCATCAATGGCGGCTATGGCGACGACAGCATCACTTCCGGCAACGGCAATAGCACCCTCGCGGGCAGCTATGGCAACGACACCATCGTCGCTGGCACCGGGGCCGACAGCATCACGGGCGACGCCGGGAACGATAACCTCACCGGCACGGGCAGCGGGACCAAGTTAGTTGGCGGACTTGGCACCGATGTCATCAATGGCGTCACGGAACCAGTTGACCCTGTGATTATTCCTTAACCGATCGTCAATCTGCCCGGCCGGGACTAACGACGTGCCTGGTCCAGTGTTCGTCGTCCCGGTTGGGAAAGTCGCTTCGATAATGGGTGCCGCGGGACTCTTCACGGGTCATCGCGGCATCAATCATTAACCGGGCGACCGTCAGCAGGTTTTGCAATTCCCAGCCCTTGCGGTCGTCGAATTCCCTCGGCAAGACGTATCGGCACCAGAACGCCACATCCCGCTTGGCCTCCCGCATCCGCTTTTTGTCCCGGACGATGCCCATGTTGCGCACCATCAGGCTGCGGAGCGAGTTCGTGAGGTCGGCCACATCCAAATGCTCGTCGGCCTCGGCCGGTTCCTGTTTGGAGACGAGCGGCAAGGCCCGCATTTCCCCCGGCATCTTCCGGGCGGCAGCGCTGGCTCCTCTCGCGCATGAGGTGCCGTAGACCAACCCCTCGATCAGTGAATTGGAGGCTAGACGGTTCGCCCCGTGCAAGCCGCTGGAAGTGACCTCCCCGGCGCCCCACAGGCCGGGAATGCCGGTCATGCCCTCGGAGTCCACCTTGATGCCGCCGACCATGTAGTGGGCGCCGGGCCGCACGGGAATCTGATCCGTCGTGATGTCCAGCCCGAAACTTCGGCACACCTTGTTCATGCCGGGAAAGCGTTCCATCACCATCGCCCGGTCGAGATGCGACAGATCGAGGTAGACGTTCGGGTGTTGCGTCCGCTCCATGCACCGGAAAATGGCCCGCGACACCACATCCCGCGGGGCGAGTTCGGCCCTGGGGTCTTCTCCCGGCATGAAGCGTTCCCCGTTCACATCCCGCAAATAAGCCCCCTCCCCCCGCACGGCCTCGCTGATGAGCGAGCGGGCCGACCCGGCGACGTATAGCACCGTGGGGTGAAACTGCATGAACTCCATGTCCCGCATCTCGGCCCCGGCCCGCCACGCGGCCGCCATGCCGTCCCCGGTGGCGACCGGGGGATTCGTCGTCTCGCGGTAGACGATCCCGCACCCGCCGGAGGCCAAGATCACCTGTTTGGCCCAGATGAGTATCGTGCCGACGTTGGTCCGGTGAACCACCGCCCCGACGCATCGCCCTTCGTGAGTAAGCAGATCAAGGGTGAAAGTATCATCCCGCAGTTGCACGTTCGGGGTGGCCTTGGCCTTGGCGATCAACGCCCGCATCACCTCGAAGCCGGTCGCGTCTCCCAAGGCATGGACAATTCGCCGATGACTGTGCCCCCCCTCGCGGGTGAGGGCCAATTCGCCGTCTTTGAGGTCGAAATTAACCCCAAATCTCACCAGATCGTTGATCTGATGCGGCCCCTCGCGGACGACCATTTCAACAATGGCCTGATCGCACAACCCCGCCCCGGCGACGAGGGTATCGTCGATGTGATTCTCAAAGCGGTCCTCCGGGGAAAGAACCCCGGCGATGCCCCCTTGGGCATACGAGGAATTGCTCTCCGTCAGCCGGTCTTTGGTGATGACCAGCACGCTTTGATCGGCCGGAACCTCCAACGCCGCCCGGATGCCCGCGATCCCGGCTCCGATGACGAGGATGTCCGTGAATTGGTGGTAAGCGGAGCGGGGATCAAACGAGACCAGATGACGGTTTGAAGGCATTGACGCTTCGGTTCCGAAGTGTGTCGATCCGGTTAAGATATGCCGACCGGGGGAAAAGTGGTCATGTTCAACTTTCTTGAGGAGCCGATGCCGCCAGCCGATCCGCAAGCAGGCGAATCTCGTCGATCATGACGAGCCGTGCAAGCCATTCCGGCGGGATGCCATCTTCGCCGTAAAACGCCCCCGCCAGTTGGCCGCAGACGGCCCCGGTGGTGTCGGCATCATCCCCCAAGTTGACGGCCATCAAAACCGCATCCCGAAAAGTATCGGTTTTCCAAAAGCACCAGACGGATGATTCCAGACAGTGGATCACGTACCCGGAACCGGAAAGATCCGCCATGCCCTTTTGGCGCCACTCCCCGGATGCAATCGCCCGGACTTTTGGCGTCTGAAAGCGGCTCGAATCGTGGCCGAACAATACTTCATCCTTGCTCTTTCCGTCCAAGGCCGCGCCAATCATCAGGGCCAGCAATTGACACGACTCAATGCACTCCGGCGCCCCGTGGGTTGTCCGGGAACTTTCCCCGGCCCAAAAAGCCACCTGTTCCATGTCGGGATGGAAGAACATCGGCACGGGGGCCAGCCGCATGATGCAGCCGTTGCCGGCCGAGTTGGGTTCAAGCCGGCCGCTGAAGGGATTCCCGGTTTGTTGATAACGACGGAGCGAACCGGACACCGTCAGCCCGATGTCAAAACAGCGGCCGGTGCTGCTCATGTAACCGTTATCATGCCAGTCGCAATAGCGGCGCATTTGGTCGTCCGCGTCAAACCGGCCCGTCTCGACCAAACTGGCCGCCAGACACAACGCCATTGACGTGTCATCGGTCCACGCCCCGACCGGCAGGCCGAACGGCCCGCCGCCAATCATGTCGGTCATCGGGGGAAAGCTGCCACGGGCGCGGAACTCGACGGTGGTTCCCACGGCATCGCCGCAGGCCAGCCCGAGGAGGCAGCCTCGCTGGCGATTGATCAGAGGATTGTTGGAAACCATGAGTGATTATTCTGGTTGGATGAAATGAGAGCAGACAAACCTTCAGGCTGACAGAAGACGAGTCACGAAGGTTCGCCCAAAACCGAGATCGGCAAACGGTCTTTTGGGTAAATTCAACAGACCTCTGATGTGAGATCCCAAGAGCCCCACTGCGTCAGCGGTGGGGGTGGCCGCCACCCACAGGAAGCCACCCCCACCGCTGACGCAGTGGGGCTCTTGGGGGATCATGCCTACGGCGATTGATTCTGAATTAATCGACCGAATATTCCTTGGCGATCTTTTCCAAAATCGGCTTCATTTGCTCGTTGACCCATGAAGTTTGCTTCGCTTCGATTTTGGCCCGTTGAATCGTCGGTGTCCCCTTGGGAACCGGCCAAGTTTCCTCGGCTTGTTTGGCGAACTTGGCTTTTTCCTCTTTCTCGGCCTTGGTCTTGGCGGCCGTGACTTCGGCTCGCAGTTTGGCCGCTCGTTCCGTCCATTGCTTCGCCGGAGCCTCCAAGGCTTTGTTGGTTTTGGCTTTCTCGGAATATTCCTTCGCAAACTGCCGGGCTTGCGCGAATTGACGGACAATCAACGGCCGGGGATCTTCCGGGTCGTTCGCGGGCAGTTCCGGGGGATTGTCGAGTTCGGCAACCGGCGTTTTGCCGGGGATGGGCTTCACTCGGGTCGTCAACAGCCGCAGAACTTTGTCATCAATGCCCACGTCGCCGAGCTTGGCCAGAATTTTCGCCCGGTCGGCGGGCGTGATGTCGGCTTGTTGGGCATTTTTGACCACGTCCAAGCCCTGATTGGTGGTTTGGCGAATCTCGACGCCCAACTTGTCATAGGCGGCCAGCATGTCCTTGATTTTGTCCCGTTTGGGTTCGTCCACTTCCTTGTAAGTGGTGATCTTTTGGTCTTCAAAAATGACCGGCTCCTCGGCGGGCTTAAACCGGCCGACCAGATACGGGGTCGGATCTCCGGGCAGGGGAACAGGAGACTTGTAGTTGAGGATCGCGATTGGCTTGGCGTCCCCGATGACCTTGGTGCCTTTGTCCGAATTCTCCCGTTTGTGAACGATCAAAAAAGCGTTGCCATTTTGGAGGGCGGTGCCGCTTCGGGTGGCCCGTCCGATGTAGGCGTAACGAAAATCAGCCCCCTTGGGCGGGAGATCCGCGAACGGAAACCATCCCTCTTTGCCGGCGTTGTCGGCGTAGGGGTCCAGTTTCTCGCCGGTCAACTCGTCGAGTTCGGCGAGCAACTTCGCTCGCTCCGATCTGAGCTTCGCGTACTTGGCCGCGACGACCGCCGCTTTTTGCTGCAAGACTTCCCCGGCGGCAAACGATAGGGAAGGCATGAAAAGACACACAAAGGCAATGACACGCATGGCTGATCCTGGGGGTAAGGAATCAACCTCTTTTATATGGTCGTCGCAAACAGAAAAGCAAAAGCCGGGTGGTCCGTCAGCGACATTTTTCGCCTGACGGACCACCCGGCTTTTGCTTTCACACTCAGGCCAAGCCCGACTTCAGTTAGCCCTTCTTCGGCGGCGCCGGGGGAGCGGGCGGGGCCGGGACGGCGGGGGGGGCCTTCAGCTTGTCCACGGCGGCCTTCAAGGCAACCAGTTCGGCCGTCGCTTTGTCCACTGCGGCCTTGGACGTGTTCACCGCTCCCTGAAGGGCGGCAATGGCTTGGGCCTTCGGGGCATAGATGTCTGTTGCCAGTTTGGCGGCGGCGGCGGCCATGACCGCGTTTTGGGCGGCCGGAGCGTAGGCGGCGCTGGCTTGGTTGAGGGCGGCCGTCAGGTCGGCGACCACCTTCGTCGTGGCGGCGAGTTCGGCGGCGGCCTTGTCGGCCTCGACTTTGGCGGCGGCGGCATTCGTCTGCAAATCAGCGTTGGCCTTGTTCGCGTCGGCGGCGGCTTTGATCTTCGCATACGCCTCGGCGAGAGCGGTTGCCTTCACCGTGGCAGCCATCGCCTTGCCTTGGGCCGGGGCCAAGCCTGCCTGGGCCTTGTCCACGTTCGATTTCAGAGCGGCGGCTTGGGCTTGGGCGGCGTTGGATGTATTCGTCGCGTCGCCGGCCAGACGCATCGCCGGGGCGGCTTCGGCAGTGGCGGCTTGGAGTTTGGCGTTCGCCTCGTTGAACGCCTTGGTGTTCGCGTCGAACTCGGCTTGCTTGGCCGCGAGGGCCTTCGTCGCGGCATCGAGTTGCTGGGCGACACTCTGCGGGTTGGTCGTCGCTTGGGCGAGAAGTTTCGCATCGGCCGAAGCGTATTCAAAAACCGTCCCGCTCCAGTCGCCCGAATAGACCTTCGTGCCGTCATGGTTGAAGGCCGCTCGCAACCCCACGTCGGCCGTCGCGGGGAACGCCTTGGTGTTCGTTCCGTTCATGTCCCAAATTTTCGTGACCTTGTCCCGCCCGGCGCTGACCAACCGATTGTCGTGGGCGAACTTCACGGCCTGCGTTCCGGCGCCGTGCGCGCCCCATGTTTTGATCTGGTTGCCGTTTTCCATTTCCCAGAGTTTGATCGTCGTGTCTTCGCCGCAGGAGGCGAGGACGTTGGAATCATCCCGCCAGCTCACATCCAAAATGGCGGCGGTGTGGCCCCGCAGGTTGTAAAACTCCCGGCCGGTGGCGGATTCCCACACGACCAAGCCGCCGGCACGGTCGGCCGTTGCCAGCAGCACGCCATCGGGGCTGAACTCGATGGCGTAAATCCAGTCGGTGTGCTTCTTGATTTCGCTGACCAGCGTGCCGTCCTTGGTGGAGTAAATCCGCACCATCTTGCTCGGGCCGCCGAGGGCGATCAACTGTTGGTCGGCCGAGATGTCGGCGGCCAGCACAGCGTCCGTCTCGTTGCCCACTTCGATGATTTGTTCGCCGGTCTTGATGTCAAACACCACGACCTTGCCGGACTGCCCGCCCCGGCCCCCCCCGGCGAGGAGCAGGCTGCCGTTGCGGCTGAATTTCAGGGTGGTCGGCGTGCCGTGCGTGAAGGGAAGCACGCCGAGCAATTCAAACGTGTCCCCGTGGTAGAGCAGGATTTGCTTTTGCCCGCCAACGGCCAGAAGCGGCGCCCACGGGCTGGCGGCCATCGCAATCACGGAGTTGGCTTTGGCGGTGGTCACCATCGGGTTCAGGTTGAGCGGCTTGGCTGGCATCGGAACCACGTCCGGCTTGCCCCGCTTGACGGACATCAGCCCGACTTCAGCCTTCGGCTTGACGGCGACCGGCTTGCTGCCCGCGTTCTCCAAGGCCCCTTGCGTGATCCAGAGGGCCAGCGTGTCCAGTTGCTCCTTGGCAATGACCGGGAGCTTGGGCGGCATGTACGGCTGTTCTTTGTGGGCCGTCAGCCGATAGAGTCGGGAACCATCCGCGTCGCCCGGCTTGACGACTTCGCCGGATGCCCCGCCTTCCATCGTCTTCGCGTAGGTGGACAGGTCGAGTCCCCCCTTGCCCGTGTCCCCTTTGTGGCAGCCGATGCAATGCTGCGTCAGGATGGGCATCACATTCTGGTCAAACGTGATCTTCGTCTTGGGATCGGCCGCCGAACCAGCGGTTGCCCCCAGCAGCGTGACGGAGGCCGAGAAAAAGAGGGATCGAAGAAGAGTCATCTGAATATCTCGCTCTGTTCCTGCTGAAGTCTTCCTAATGTCACTCATCTAAAACTGTCAAGATTCCGTTTCGGCCGATGATTTCGGCTGATCTGCCGTTCGCTTAACCATCCGGTGGATGTTCACTTGCGCAAAGCCACTGACCACAAAACATAACCCCAAAATGAAGGCGTTTCGCCCAAAAGTCAAAACCTTGCCATGCTCCGCAGCTTGCCCTGTCAATTCCATCGCTATCCCAGTCAGAACCAAAATCAGTCCTAAAACCGTCAAGGCAATGCTTCGTCGAAGAATTCGCCAAGACCGAGTTGGATCCAGTCGTAACCGAATAACTTCGAGGGCTACCCAAACTGAATCATAGTCTCGACGGTCAATCTTGAGAGGTTGCTCTGCCGAGTGATCAAAAAGAGTGTCTTTTGTGCATCGCCAGAAGTTCGCCGGCTTAAACCGCAATAACGCTTGGTTCCAGTCCCACGAACCGATCTCATTTCTGTTGGCATCGAGCAGTATCACCCGATCATCCGTCAGATCCATGCTCCAATACAGGGACTCTTGCTTTGGATCACCGCCGGGAGGAATCACTCGGACTTTCATTGGAGCAGATTCCAAATTGACGCAGCAGCCAAAGTGCCTTGTTTTTCCGGTCCAATTAACATAGCCCAGCCCGTCAGGGCTGGGTGAGCCACCCGCCAGCGGCTTCGGTCTGAAGGACCGATTATCTTTGGGCTTCGGCCTTCGCGGCCCTGACGGACCTTGAATGAATAATCGGTCCTTCAGACCGAGGGTTTTGATGGTTCGTTGACCCCAGCCCTTTCGGGCTGGGCTATGTTAATCGGTCCGTTAGACCGAAAAAACCATCCACGGCGTTTAGCCGAAACCTCAATCAATGGTTGAACACAAACTCCCGTGTGTTCATCAGCGCCCAAAAGACATCTTCCAAGCTGCGGGCTTTGTCCGGGTCTTCGTTGATGGCCTTCATGAGACGGTCCTTCTCAAGCGGGGAAGGCTTGCGGACCAGCGTTCGCAGGTACACTTCGTCGATGATGGCCTCGATCGGCTTCTTCTCGCCCAATCGTTTACCGATCAGGTTGCCGCCCCGGATGCGTTGGGTGGTGGCGTCGCCGTTGAGCATGTGCAGCGATTGCGAGAGGGTGGGTTCCAGTTTCACTTCACAGGAGCAAACGCTCTCGCGGGTGGCCCGACCAAAGGTCGTGAGGAAGTAGTTCGTCACGTTGCCGTCGGCGATTTGCACGGCGCGGGCGCCGAGCGGCAGGCCGGGGAATTTGTTCTTCGTTTCGGTCACTTGCGAAATCACGTCCAGCATCGTCTCGGCCCGGATACGGCGAACCGATTGCCGGGCGAAGTTCCGGGTGTCGCCCTCGTTGGACGGGTTCGGCACGGTGGAAAGCTGATATGTCCGCGAGGTGCAGATGTCCCGAACCAATTTCTTAAAGTCGTACTTGTATTCCGTGAACTTCGTGCCGAGGGCGTCAAGCAGTTCGCGGTTGGACGGCGGGTTGCTGATGCGAACGTCATCCACTTCGTTGATGATCCCCTGACCGAAGAAGTGGGACCACACAATGTTCGACAGGTTGGTGGCAAAATAAGGATTTTCCGGGGAGGCAAGCCATTGGCCCATCACCACCCGGCGATCTTTCCCGGCCACATCCGGTTCGGCCCCGCCGAGAAACTTCGGCTTCATCACACGGCCGCCGAGCGGGTGGTTCACTTCGCCGCCGCCGGAGTTGAAGACCACGATTTCACGGGGGTCGTCCGTGCCCTTGCGGCCAATCTGGCTGAAGAAGGCGGCGAAGCCGTAATAATCATCCATCTTCCAACGATCAAACGGGTGATTGTGGCACTGGGCACACTGAATCCGCATCCCCATGAACACTTGGGCGACGTTCTCGGACACCTTCAGGATGTCCCGTTCGTTCTGGTAGTAGTTCGTGGCCGGGTTCTTGAAGGTGCCGCCGTTGGCCCCGAGGATGTCTTGCACCCACTCGTTCACGGGGACATTCTTGGCGATCTTGTCCTGCAACCAACTGAAGTAGAGCAGTGTGGCCTTGTAGCTCACGTCGTTCGAGGATTTGATCTGAAGCAGTTCGGCCCACTTCATCACCCAAACCTCGGCGAATTCCTTGCGGCCGAGCAGTTCGTCCACCAGTTGTTCCCGCTTGTTGGTGGCGGGATTCTTCATGAAGCGGTCGTATTCCTCGGGCGTCGGCAGCAGGCCAATCACATCCACATACACCCGGCGAAGGAAGGCTTCATCCGTGCAAAGTTCGGACGGGGTGATCCGCAAGTCGCGGAGTTTCTTGTTCACCAGCGTGTCGATGAAGTTGTTTTCCTGAACCGGCACCGGCTCGAACTTGAGCCCCTTCGGCAGCACGACGAACGGCGAACCGACCGTGAAGGTGGCGAACCGGGCCATGATGAACGCTTCGCCCCGGTTGTCGGCGATCACGGCGCCTTCGGGGGAAACTTTGGCCGAGTTGTCGTTGTTCGAGAGGAACAGGGCCAGATTGGTCACGTCGCGGTCCGTGCCGTCGGAATACTTGGCCCGGACGGTCACCGGTTGCTTGCTGTCCTTGCCGTCCATCACCGCCCGTTTCGGGTAGACTTCGAGGGCGGTCGGGGTGGCGACGGTGGCCGCGTCGAGCGGAACGCCCGCGTCATGCCACCGGATCAGCGTGTTCCAGTATTCGTCGCCTTCCTTCATGCGCTGGCCGCCGGTGTGCGGCACCTTCCCGGCCGACTTCTCCATCAGAAGCCCTTCGGCGGGGAGGGCCAGATTGATGCGGCGGCCGTTGATTTCCCGCGTGAGACGGTAGTGGTCCCCGTCCGGATCGAAGCCGAAGAGGCTGAGACGGAAACCGTCCTTGCCGCGGGCGGCCCCGTGGCACGAACCGGAGTTGCACCCGGATCGCATGAACACGGGCATCACATCCAGCTTGAAGGAGATCGGCCGGTCGGCTCCGGCGTCCTTCACCTTCACGGGAATCTTGACGCTCTTGCCGCCCCATTCGACGGACATTTCCGTCTGGCCGTCGGCGACCGGCTTCACGATGTTGGATTCGAGTTTCACCAACGCCGGGTTGGCGAAAGCCACCTTGGCCTCGGCGGTGACATCCCGCGAAAGACCGTCCGCAAACCATGCCTGAACGACGAAGGATTGTTGATCCCGCGAGGTTTCCAGGTTCACGTCCGGCGGGAAGACTTCAAGGGTGGCCAGCGGGGATTGGGCCGTCAGGTCGCCGAGGGAGATGGCGAGCGCGAGGGCCGCGAGGAGGAAACGCAATCGGTTCATCGGTCAATCACCTGATACTTCGGTCTTGGTGTTCGGTCAATCAACACGGTCACGATCACTGCTTGGGCTTGCCGGCCAGGGTCCGCATCAGCCAGCGGCCGGCATCGACAACAACGGGCGGGGTCAGATACTTCACGGTCTCTCGCAACGAAATCGGCTCTTTGGAATCGCCGTCCAAAAACACGGTCGAATGGCCTTTTCCTCGTTCGTTTTCCGGCCGGCCGTTCGAATAGTAGTAAAGGGCGACCGATTTCCGGGTCTCCCCTTCGGGGCAGGTCAGCGGGTGGGGATGCCCGTGGTAGGACTTTTCATGGGTCGAAAACACCACACAGCGGTTGAAGACCGGCAGGACACTCTTCACGCAGCCTTTTTTCTCGGCGTCCCACAACTCGAACTTCCCGCCGTACTCTTCCTTCCAATTCTTGTTCATGTACACGATCAAATTCAACCGGCGGTCAAGATTGTTCGACTCCAACTTGTTGAAGTCGATGTGGACCCCCAACTTGCCCCCCTGCTGAATCTGATGGAGGCCGCCGCCGGTGAAGGAGGGATCAGGGATCAGTCCCTCGATGCCCGTCAGCTTTTCCAGGTAGCTCAACATCGGCTTGGAGTTCAGGAAGTACAAGAACTCCCGAATCACCGTGGGCATCCGCTCGGCCTGGCTGCTGGCCAGTTTCACTTCGTTCGAGTTATCGAACTTGAACCACTCCAGTTCCTTGGGGTTGGGAAACGCGGCATGAACCGCATCAACCACATCCGCCGGGAAGAAATCATCGAACACCGTATGGGCGAACGGCTGGGCCGACTGGTATTCATGGGCGAGCGACGGGGGCACGTTGGCCAGGCGTCGCATGAAGTCTTCGTTCTTCAGCAGGGCGTCCATATTGATCCGTCTTCGGTGTCAATCAATCGTTGTCCGGCAATTCTACCGGGAAGGATGCGTCCCCGCCCGATGCCTCGTCAGTTCTTTTTCGGCTCAACCTTCGGGGCCGGGGTTCCGGCCTTGGCGGCCTTTTCGCGTTCTTCCTGTTCCAACCGAAGTTGTTCCAGCCGGGTGAGGCGTTTCGGCGGGGCGGCCATCGGATTGGGCATTGGCATCGGGGCGGGCGTCGCTGGTTTGGCGACCACCGGGGCATCCTTCTTCGGCGGCAGCGGCACGTCGATCCGCAACTCAGTGCTGCCGAGGTTGTGCGGAACTTGCTCGCCGTTTTCGGTCACAATCACCTGACAGAAGATGTTCCGGTGAATGCCCGCCGGGGCCGTCGCCTCCACCTTCACGGGGAAGGAAAGTTCTTTGGTGTCCTTGGTGATCTTCAGGTCCGGATACGTCGTCTTGGTCGGCATCCCGATCAATTTCACCGTGGCTTCGCCAACGAAGGGCTTGGTGTTGGCGATCTTCAAGAACATCTGGGTGTCCTTGCCCTGTTCAACCGCGGCCCGTTCCATCGTGAACGCCATGTACGGCGGGGCGATTTCAATTGTCGCCAGTTGGGACGACACCCACACCGGACCCGTTCCCACCGCGGCGGTGCCAAGCACGGCATATTTCCACTTGCGAACCGGGGCGCCGCCGTTGGCGTTCATCGTCAGGAAGGCTTCGTTCTGCCCTTCGGGGATCACCACGGAGGAAGCGGAGCCAACACCCGGAGGATTGTACAGCGGCACGCAAGTGATCGCGGCCTTGAACCCGGCGGCTCGTTCGGCGACGATCTTCAATTGCATCGTCCCGTTGTGAACCAGCGGAACTTTCGGCTCCACGATGTTGATCTTGAACGGCACCGCCTCGGTGACGGCCATCATCACCTCGGCTTCCGTGCGGAAGGTGTAAACCGACTGCCCCGGATTGCTGATGACGAACTCGGCCCGTTGTTCAAAGATGTTTTGGAGTTTCACGTTCGGATCGACATGCGTGCCCGTGTAGGTGATCCGGCCGGTGGCCAGCGGGGCGTCGGGGGCGGCCTCGAACACCATCGGCGTCACGCTCATGCTGCCGGGCATCACATCCGTGACGGCCCCGACCTTTGCCGGAAGCCCGTTGGTGGTGATGTTCAAGTCGCCGCCAAAATCCTGCCGACCGGCCGAGACCAGCGTGGCGAAACGGTTTCCACGGGGGACCGGATACGCCTGGCGTTCCTGGCTGTATTGCACGAAACTCGGCACGGCCAGTTTCACGGTCGCGACGATGGGCTGAAGCTCGATGCGGTAGAAGTACGTCGGAGCGCCCTTTTTGAGATGGTCCGTCACGTTGATCCAGTATTCGCCATCCTGCGGAATGGTCACCCGGAACATGCTGTCCGGGCCACCGTTGTCGTCGTTGGCGACCATCGCCCCCTGACCGACAAGGCCCATCGACATCACGGAATCCAACTGGGAACCGATCCGGCGGGCATAACAATGAACTTCAAAAGCCTGCCCTTTTTTGGCGGCGAAGCGGAAAAAATCAACATCCCCCGGCTTTTCGATCACGCCATTGAACGCACAGGGCAACACGCCCTTGGTTCCGACGTCCACCGTGTCGTTCGGCTCAACTTCAACGACATTGGCGAAGGAGTCCGTCAACCGGAAGGGGATGGCGCTTGGGGAGATGCCCCCGGCATCCTGACAATACAGGCCAAACCGACCATCGGCGGGCATGGTCGCCGGCAGTTTGATCTTCTGACGAATTTCACCGCTCGCGTCCCCAAGGAAGCGAACTTCCACTTCCTCGCCGAGTTTGCCCCCCGCGGGCACAATGGCGGTCGGCCGGGGGAAGTTGCCGATGTGCAGCCGATATTGGCAGGCGCCGTTGCCGCCGTAAGAGGTTTCCCGGACTTGCACGACGTAGGTGCCGTCTTCCGGGGCGACGATGGAGAGACAGCCGTCTTGCTTGAAGAGGGCGGTGTCGTCCGAAGTCGCCAGTTCAAACCGCTTGGAGTCCAAAATCGCGATGTACGGGTCAAAAAAGGTGGTTGCGAGCCGCATTCCCTCGATCTCGACGCTGATGCGCTGGCCCTTCTTCGCTTCGACGGAGTAGTAATCCACATCCTCGTTGTCGGCGACACCATGAACGGTGACATTCAAGCCGACCTTCTGCGGGGCGGCGAAATCATTGTTCGGTTCTTTCTCATCGACGATGGGCAACGCCCCGACCCACAGGGTCCGCATCTCGGTGATGCCGGTGGCCGTGCGAACACGGACGGCATGTTCGCCAAGCCGTGTGTCCGGCGCCAGTTTCACATGGGCCTTGAACTGGGCGTTGTTGACGGGTTCCAGTTTGGTGACCGTGAAACCGGGGGAGTAGAAGATGACTTCTTGGGCGTCCGAGAGATTGTTCCCGTTGAGGGTGACAACCGAATCAATGCCCCGTTGAACGCCGCGAGGCTGGATGATGTTCAACGTCGGGGATGCCGCCCCGGCGAAACTGGCAAATATCAGGAGGGCCGACAGGCAGCCGGTGAGAATACGCATCGTTGGTCCTTCATCGGTGAACGTCTGGGCGTGGCAGAGGCGACCTCATTCAAAACAAACGCGACAAGAGAGCGGCCGGAAAAAGTCCGGTCTGGCTCCGATGTCGCGTCGAGATACCAATCAACTGATTATGCCAGGAGGGCTTTGACGACCTTGCCGCCGTCAACGATTTCGATGGGCCGGTTGCCCGGTGCCATGAGTTCCTTGTCGGCGTTCACCCCAAGGCAGTTGTAGACCGTGGTGCTCAGGTCTTCCACCGTCAGCGGGTCGTCTTCCGGTTCCGTGGCGGTCGCGTCGGAGGTTCCGTAAACGGTTCCCTTCTTGATGCCCCCTCCGGCGAGGACGACGCTGAACACCTTGGGCCAGTGGTCCCGGCCGGCGGTGGCGTTGATCTTCGGCGTGCGGCCGAATTCGCTCGAAACCATCACCAGCGTGCTGTCAAGCAGGCCACGTTGGCTGAGGTCGGTGATCAGGGCGGCGAAGGCTTGGTCGAACTGCGGCAGTTGACCGGCCATCCCGGCCTTGATGCCGGTGTGCATGTCCCACCCGCCGTAGGTCAGGCTGACGAACCGCACGCCCGCCTCGACGAGACGCCGGGCCATCAGGAACCGCTGACCGGCGGCGTTGCGGCCGTAGTTGTCACGCAACTTGGCGTCTTCGGCGTTGATATTGAACGCTTCCTTCGCCTTGGGCGAAGAGATCAACGAGTAGGCTTGCTGGTAGAAGGTGTCCATCGCGGCAATGTTGTCCGACCGTTCGCGGGTGGCGAAGTGATCGTTGACGGCCGTGAGGATGTTCTTGCGGGTGGTGAAACGCTTGTCGTCCACGCCGCCCGGCAGGGCGAGGTCTTGGACGGTGAAGCCGGGGTTCGCCGGGTCGGCGCCGAGGGAAAACGGAGCAAACTTGCTGGAGAGGTAACCGCTTCCCGCAAACGTGTTCGGCATGCTCGGGATGGCCACGTAGGGCGGCAGGCTGTTCCGCACACCGAACTCGTGGCTGACGACCGCCCCGAAGGAGGGGTATTGCAAGGCCGGGCTGGGCCTGTAACCCGTGAACATGTTGTGGGTGCCGCGTTCGTGGGCGGCTTCGCCGTGCGTCATCGACCGGCAGATGGCAATCTTGTCCGCCACTTCGGCGGTTTTTTTCATGTGTTCGTTGAAGAGGACGCCATCGAGTTTCGTCTTGATGGTGCCCATTTCGCCCCGGTATTCGATGGGAGCGTTGGGTTTGGGATCCCAAGAGTCTTGGTGGGCCGAGCCGCCCGGCAGGAAGATATGGATGACCGACTTGGCCTTCCCTTCCTTGGTTTCGTAGGTCTTCGTGTCGGCCTTGGCTTGGTTCCGGAGGAACCCGTCCAACGTGAGGCCCAGACCACTGATGGCCCCGACCTGCATGAACGACCGGCGGGAAGGCGAAGAACCATTCCTTGAAATCGAACTCATGGACACTCTCTCGAAACAAAATGGAGGGGTAGGCGGGTGACCACGCTGGTCGTTGCCACCAAAGACCGTCTCTGGCGGCGTGGTTCTATCTTCCGGGAGACGCTCAGGCGCGTCATCCGGCGGGTGGGAGGGTATTCTGATATCGTTTATAAGATTAGGCGATGTCAAAAGCGTTGTCAATAACTTTCCGGCAACCCTTGTCGGCGAATCCGACCCTGCGGGTCTGCGGAATCGTTCCGATCAGTGAAGATGAACGTGTTCGTTTGCCGGGCGAAGAAGCGTCGATCAGCGTGATCACAAGGATTTGGCTGTTCGGACAGATAGCACTTTAGGTCGGACAAATTTCAAAGTATTTTTCACTGGAAACCACTCAATTCATTTGGCATGATGCCACCCGACTCGACCTTTCTGCCTTTCCCTACCAAAGAAACTCGTTATGGCAAATACACCTTCCCCAAAACCATCACCGGCTGGCCATTTTCTCGACATGGCCGCGCTGGCGGCCGGCTCGACCAATGATTTGATTGAGGCCAAACGAGAATTATCCGCCAAATTTTTGAGGTCGAACGTGGTCCGGCCACAAGGAATCAGCTTGTTTTCGGCCGCCGTCAATCCCGACCCCAAGATTAACGTCGTCGGCGTTGGCATTGGCGAAATGCTGGAGGGGAGCAAACCGACTGGCGTCATGGCGGTGAAGTTCTTTGTGCAACGCAAGATCGATGCTTCGTTGTTGAAGAAAAAACAACTGTTGCCCAAAACCGTCTCCGGGATGCCCACGGATGTGGAGGAAGTCGGGTTGTTGGTTCCGCAAGCCGCCGGCCGTTTGCCCGATCCCCGGACGAAGCATCGGCCAATCGCCCCCGGATCATCCGTCGGATTTGTCTTTCCCGATCAGCCGGATCTTCACATGGCGGGAACCTTCGGGGCAGCGGTGACCGACTCAAACGGCAAAGTCTGCATCCTGAGCAACAACCATGTGCTGGCCAACGAGCGCACTGATCAGGAGGGAAGCGGCTTGCCGATCGGAGCGCCCATCTATCAACCGGGTTTGCTGGACGGCGGACAAGTCCCCCAAGATCATGTGGCCGATCTTTCCGGGGTTGTGCCGTACAAGTTGGAGGGGAATAATGAGGTTGATGCGGCCGTGGCCAAGATTCGGAACGGCATTGGCTGGACGAAGGACATCTTGAAGATTGGCGCTCCAACCGGAACCGCCGCCGCCGTCCATGACATGCTCGTCCATAAATACGGCCGGACAACACGCTACACCGTCGGACGGGTGACGAGCATCAACACCGACGTGAACCTGCCGTTTAACATCGGCACGGTTTTCTTCGCGGACCAGATCGTGATCAGGGGGCTGGACGGCCTGAGATTTTCGGACACCGGCGATTCGGGATCGTTGATCCTGGAGCGAAGCACGAACAAAGCGGTGGGTTTGCTGTTCGCGGGTTCCGCCACCCATACGATCGCGAATCACATCGACAAAGCGTTGACCGCCTTGGGAGTCCAACTGGCTTAGTCGGCGGCAGGAGGGAATCGACGATGAGCGAAACAGATGCGAACGCGGTCAAACGAAAATTCTCCCGCGATCTGATGCGACTCCCCGGCGTGATCGGCGTCGGCGTCGAGAAAACCTCTCACGACTCGTTTGGAATCACCGTCTTTCTGACTGAGGACAACCTCAAGTCCAAAGCCGTCCTCCCGGCGGACTTGGACGGTCATCCCTACCGGGTGGAAATCTCCGGGCCAATAAGGCCCCAATAGCTCCTTTCAGGAATGCCCCATGTCCGAACCGGCCTCGCAACCTTCCGAAAAGTTGATTTCCAAGGAACAAATCGACGCCATAGTCGCCGCCCACCAAAAGTGGCTGGACGATGCAGAGAACCCGGAAGGGCGTCGGGCCGAATTTGTCGATGTGCGATTGGAATCGCCCAATTTTGCATACTTGGATTTGGGGGGAATCGTTTTCCGACGATGCACTCTCATTTCCCCCAATTTCACTGATGCCACTCTTGACAAGTCGGTGTTTGAGGACACCGCTATCGAGAGCGGGAACTTCTATCTGGCAAATCTCACTGGCACCACTTTTGCCAAATGTCGGTTGGAAGGGGCCAATTTCCTAAGCACTCACTTGGTGGGGGCAAGAATTCTTGCATCGACCGTGAGGGCCTCGTTCGACTATGCGATATTGACCTCTTCAATGATTGAGGACAGTACATTTGGCAGATCCGAATTTTTTCTTGCCGAATTGACAAATGTGGTTTTTAGACGTTGCAATTTCGATGGATCCCATTTTTATGGATCGCGAATTATTGGTTGCACATTCGACCACACACATCTGAGATTATGGGAACCACACTATTTTTCAAAACGCAACTTTCGTCTGAACGTCTGTCTTCAAGAAATAAATGCAGCCGCAAGATCAGCGATCTTTGGCAAACAGCCTTCAACGCGGGAATCAGAAGACTGGAACCTTCGACGACCATTGCCCGAATTGACCCCATCGGGATACGCAACCCCCCGACGAACATTGCCAAAATTAATTCCAACCGATCACGACCGTTTGCTCAATGACTACGAAAGATTTTGGCAGCGATATCTGGTGGTTGATTCACCGAAAGACTCCGCTTCACCGACACCATTTTGGTCGCCCACCCCCGTCTGGCGGGAGAATATTGTCGGCATCGGAATGGCCGAAAAATACTCGCGTGGCGAACCCACCGGCCAGTGGGGAGTGACTTTCTTTGTCAACAGAAAATTTCCGCTCTCGCTCATCGGGCCTGAAGATCGCCTGCCGGAGCGGGTGGGATCGGGAGAGTGGCCCACGGATGTCGTTGAAACAGGCCCCTTCCAAACATTTGCCAACGCGGAATACGCCCAGTCGATCAACCGTGGCGACCAGCAGGGGCAGAAGGTTCTCTCGCCGCCCGGAACACTGGGGGCGTTCGTCAAATCCCGGAATCCCGACGATCAGGCCGCCTATCTTTTGACGGCGGGCCATGTGGTGGAGAATGTGGGAATTTCTGTCTGGCAGCCACCGGGGTTTGCGACACAGCCCAATCCCGACATCATTGCTTGGGTAAACAATGTTGTGTACCGACGAATCCACGGGGTGACCATTGACGCCGCGACAGCCAGGCTGGAACCGACCGCCACGACAGTCATTGGCGCCGGATTAAGACACCCGTCCGGAGCCGAGGATTGTCTCTCAGGGCTGGTTGTCGAAAAATGGGGGGCGGCCACCCAGCATACCACTGGCCGGATTGACGTTCCATCCGCCACGTTCAAAACGGACAAGTCCTCCGGGCCAGTGCGAGTGTACGAACGCCATGTCGGGATTGGTTTGCACAATGCCACTCAAGTCTTTGGTTTGCCGGGCGATTCGGGGGCGGTGGTACTGCGACAAGGGACGACCGAGGCGGTGGCCTTGGTCGTCGCCGGTTCGACAGGTCGCAACCGGGTGACGATCGCCACTCCCATCAAGGCTGTTCTCGACTCGCTTGATTGTGACTTTTGAGTATCCTAAATGATGGCAGGGGTTCAAACCTGATGGATTTGAAAAGCGCCCAAAACCTCGAAGACCGGGCCGGCAGTTCCTTGATCGAACTGGACGGAATCTCGGGGTACGGCGTGATGCGAAGGAACCGGCCGGCCGGTTTAAAAAGCCTGCCGGACGATTACGTCCTTGGCATTTTTGCCGACCAAGACCCCGACAAGGATTTGCTGGCCCGGATTGAGGAACTATGCGGCCCGGACGGATATGAGGTGATCGTCTCCGGGCCATTTGTCACTTTCGCGGGTCAGGACATGGCCAATCAATCCGCCCGGTAATGGCGATTTTCCAGTCGGCCCGGCACATCAACGCCGGGCAAAGCGGCCCGATCTCACTTCCCGACCAGCTTCTTCAAATCAGCCGCGAATTGGGCGGCTCCGATGCGGTCGCGGCCGGTCACGGGGTCTTTGGCCCCCTCCTTGACGATCACGCGGACGGGGATGGCGTCTTTGGGCAACTTGCTCTTGTCTCCGGTCCGGGCGATCTCGGCGAGGATTTCGACCGACTTAAAGCCGAAGTTGTACGGGTCTTGCACGATCGTGCCGTAAATCTCGCCGGATTGGATGGCGTCAAGCGTGGCGGCGTCCTCGTCAAAGCTGACAATCTTCACCTTGCCCGCGAGTTTCTTGGCCTTCACCGCCTGCAAGATCATCGGGGCGTTGTAGGCATACAGCCCGACCATGCAGATGTTTTCCGTGCCGGACATCTTTTCGAGGGCATCCTTCGCGTTGTCTTGGGCCGTCTGATTGTTGATCGAGTCGGTGATGGCCTCCCCTTTGTAGAGAGTATACTTGCCATACACCGGGCCTTTGGCGTCCTTTTCCCCGGCCAGTTCGTCCACCACACCTTGGAAGCGTTGCCGGGCGTTCAGCGAGGTCATGTTGCCGACGAAGATGGCGATGCTGCCCCCTTGCGGCATGGCTTCCTTCACCAACCGGCCGGCGGACTTGCCGGCGTCGTAGTTGTCCGTGCCCACGTAACAAAGGCGGCCGGTTCCCTCGGCGTCGTTGTCCATCGTGATGAGGTTGATTTTCTGGCCGATGAGTTTCAGGTCCGGCGTTTGTTCTTCGGGATTGATGACGCTGACGGACAGGCCGCTGATCCCCTGCCGGACGACTTCGTTGACGATGTCCCGTTGCAGCCCGGCCTCGCCCTTTTCCGGCATCCGGAAGATGACTTCCACGCCGAACTTTTCCCCGGCGTCCTTGGCGCCCTTCTCGGCGATGCTCCAGAACTCGGCCGGGTTGTTGGTCACCACGGCGACCTTCACCTTGCCGGTGTTTTTGCTACAGGAGCCGCCAAGACCGCAGAGAATGGCGACGAGGGACGAGACAAATAACCGCCGGGACAGTTTCATGGCCGAGACTCGGGAGAGTGAAAATGAATGGGGAACCTGCCCACACGATATCCCGAATCCGGCGGTCGGCAAGCGTCAGCGACTCTGCATGAGGTTTCCGCGTTTGTCCGCATTCTCCTCGGCTTCCTTCAACATGGGCTGGACTCTTTGAACACACTCTGGATCAAAACCAGCTTTCTTGAGGTAGCTGCGAGAAAGCACCGCCGTGTCCGGCGTGGGGCAATCCGCGGCGGGACGACGCGCTCGCGGGGGGGGCGAGTGACGGTTCAGTAGCCCCGCCTCGGCCAGCCGGGTCATGTCCGGGGTATTGCCCGAACCGACCACATCGGAAGTCAGATGCGGGTCCGGAGGCACGTCTTCCGACCGGACACTGTCTCTGAAACGAGTGGCGGTCATCTTTCCAAGTTCCGCGCTCAACAGGGCAGCAATCTCATCATCCGAGGTGCAACGATTCACCAACCCCTCGCTAATGACTATTTGGCCATCTTTTGTGGAAAACACCATCGATTCCGAAAGACCAATGGTGGAAAACACCGGTTTCGTGGAAAACTCTCCAGGATTGGCGGCGGTCAATTGAGCGCCGATGGCATGCACTCGTGTGGCTACCTTGGTGGAAGCGATCGGTCCCTGGACCGGCTCCCGCTCCGGTTCCAGCCGACGGGAGATGGTGTCCCACGGCATTTCCGTCTTGCCATCCGGGGACACGCAACCAGCCGTGCCAATGGCGAACACGCACAAACCAACAACCGGAAGTTTCGACATGGCGGCTCCTCCTCCAGAATCAATCCCCCAATAACGCCGACGGAGAAGGAACGCAAGCTCAAGATTTTGGGGGAACTGCGGGATAAAGATAACGAAAGGTGGATGAGAACAGCCTCGCCACTTTCAGCGTCCGTGAAGCCGCGACGCGGAGTCTTCGGAGCGGAGCGCGGATTTCCTGTCCGAATTCATTGCCAACATGAGTAATCGTTTGACGGGTTTCAGCCCGCGCTCCGCTCCGAAGACTCCGCGTCGCGGCTTCACGGATTTCACGATGCGCGTGGCGGTCATTCATTTCGCCAACTCGTAAGCCGCCATTTCTTCTTCGTTTCGCAGATAGATGATGTTCCCAACCATCGCCGGGTTGTTCCAGGTTTTCTTGCCGCGTTTCAGGGCTTGGATACGGCCAAGCTCCTCGTACTTCTCCGGCGTGGCCCGCACCAAGGCGAGTTCGCCGTATTCCGTGAGGACGACAATCAACCCCGAGTCTTGGACGAGCAATATTTGGCCGTGGCCGTATGCTTCGCCGCGTTTGGCGGTGCGTTCATCCTTCCAGACTTGCTTGCCAGTGTTCAAGTCCACACATTCCATGATGCCATCGTTAAGCCCATAAGCATGGTTCTCGTAAACCACGGGGGACATGAACTTGCTTCGCATCACACTCGTCTTGGTGCGCCAGACTTCTTTGACATTCCATTTGCCGCCGTCGCCTTGGGTCACCTCCAGCATCACGCCGCCGGTGTTGTAACCGGACGAGACACACACGCGGTTCGACCCAATCACCAGCGGTTGGGCGACGTTGATCCCCTGATAGGTCGGCCAGCCGAACCGCCAGAGTTCGGCTCCGGTGACGATGTCGATTCCGGAGAGGCCGGTTGCGTCGAGCATCAGGATCATTCGCTGGCCGCTGATTTGGGCCAATTCAGGGGAACAATATCCGGCGGGGCGCGTTCCCGTGGCCCAAACGAAATCCCCGGTTTTGCGGTTGTAAGCCCGGACCGCCTTGCCCTTGCTCTCTTCGTTCTGGGCGCCGGGATTCACGATCACCAGATCATCGACAACGAGCGGCGAACCGCTCATCGCCCATTGAATGTTCTGATTGTTCTCCAACGTTTCGACCGCCCACTTCTCCGTGCCGGTGTTGCCGTCCACACACACAAGCCGACCCTTGGCCCCAAGGGCGAACACATCCCCGTGCGCAATCGTCGGCGTCGCCCGAGGGCCGTCGCCGCCGAGTTGTTCTTTGAAAAGCGTCGGCCACTTGCACACCCACACTTCGCGGCCGGTGGATGCCTGATAACAAACCACGGCTTCCTCGTCCCGTCGCTGTTCGATGGTGACCAGGAAACCGTTGGCCACGCTGAAGGCCGCGTAGCCGCCGCCGATGGGTTGCCGCCAAAGTTCCTTGGGCGGGTTCTTTCCCCAATCCGGCGACAAGGTTGTCTTCCGCACAATGCCGTCGCGGCCGCCGCCCCGATATTCGGGCCAATCATTCTCCTGAATTTCCAATTTTGCCGGAACATCAGCCTTCGGCGTGTTGATACGGTGATTTTCCAGAATGGTTTCGGGGCTGCCGCCGAGGAAAAGATCCTGCACCCAGTTCCGGGGAGCGATAATCGGGAAAAACCGGCCATCCATCGACGGGATTTTGAAACACGCGAAGAACGCCAGAAAGACCCCGAGCGTGGCAAGCAACACATGCAGGCGTTTCAAGCCGGAGAATCGCATTCCCCACACAAAAAGGCAAATCAGGGCAATAATCACCGTCAACATTTTTCCCATGTTGAGGGACGACGCATCCGCCTGATTGCCCGGCCAGTTGGCGATGGCCACCAGCACGGCACCCGCGATCAGAATTACCAACGCGGGGAAAAACCGCCGCATGAAATGATTAACGGGCCTGGCGGGAACTTCGCTCATGATGGTTTCTCCGGTCCCGGACGCTGGCGTCGGGGTTTCATCCAGTATAGGCTGAGGGGAGACCCGCCCACGGAGCATCAACCGCGAATGGCCGGAGGCATTCAACAAGGGGACATGGCCCGGCTGCTCATGCAGCACCGGACGACCCTGTACGGCTACATCTTCGCCTGTGTCCGGCATCATGCGGATGCCGAGGACATCCTGCAAACCACCACGGTGGCCGTGATGGAATCAGTCGGGCAACTGCGGGACGAGGCCGGTTTTTTGCCGTGGGCCAGAGAGATCGCCCGGCGGCGGGTGCTGGCTCATCGTCGTAATCATTTGAAGGAACAAGTTTTTGATCCCGAGTTGGTGCGCGCCCTCGCCGAAGCCGCCGAGCGACTGGACGAACGCGAACCCGCCAACCCCCGGCAACTGGCCCTGAAGGCGTGTCTCGATCACCTGCCGCCGGAAAGCCGCCGGCTGATTATCTCCCGTTATGACCCGAAACTCGGTGACGCGGAATTGCTGGCGGAAAAGTTCGGGCATACCGTGCAATCGGTGTATGCCCGCATCAAACGCATCAAGGCGGCCTTGCGGAACTGTGTCGAAAAGCGGCTGGAGCATGAAGCGGGGTAAATTCCGGGCCGATTCGCTACAATCTCCAGATTGTTCAGATGACCCAAGCCAGTGACGGGGAATGATCGCCAAGTATCCGCCTCAACGTCTTCGCGTGTTGGAAGCCCGACCCGTCGGCCAGCTCCTGATTCACGAGATTTACAAAAGCATTCAGGGGGAATCGACCTTCGCCGGGCTGCCGTGTGTCTTCGTGCGCACCACCGGATGCGGTCAGCGCTGCTCTTGGTGCGACACGCCGCACGCCTTCACCGAGGGGCAACCACTCTCGCCGGAAACCGTGCTGGAACGCATCCGGGCGTTTGGCTGCCCGCTCGTCGAATTCACCGGCGGAGAGCCATTGCTTCAACGAGAGGTGTTGCCGATCATGGCGACACTCGCGGATGAGGGCTTCACCATCTTGTTGGAAACCGGCGGGGCCGAGGACGTCTCCGAGGTCGATCCGCGCGTCCATGTCATCATGGATTTGAAGTGCCCCGACAGCGGCGAATGCGAACGGAACAACTGGGCCAATTTGAATGTGTTGAAGCCGACCGATCAGATCAAATTCGTGATCGCCTCGCGGAAGGACTTCGACTGGACCGTTCAAACGATCCGCGAACATCAACTCGACACCCGTTTTATCGTGTTGCTCAGCGCCGTGTTCGACCGCGTCCGACTCGACGACCTGACCGCCTGGCTCCTCGAAACCGGGCTGAATGTTCGCTTTCAATTGCAGATGCACAAATTCATTTGGGACCCCAAGACTCGCGGAGTGTGACGAAATGGCCAAGGTAACACTGACGGAATATGAGTGCCGGAAGAATCTGCTGCCGGACGTCTGCATGAAATGCGGCGAACCGGCCGACACACGGGTGAAGCGAAATTTTTCGTGGTATCCGCCGTGGGTGATGGTTCTCGTGCTGGCGGGCGTGCTGGTAGCGGCCATCGTGGCCCTGATTCTCACCAAGAAAATGTCGGTCCGGGCGCCGATGTGCGACCTGCACAAAGATCACTGGTCCAAACGAACGATGTGGACGCTGATCACCTTTGGCATTCTGGCCGTCCTCGGCATCGGCGGGATTGTCATCCTTGGCGCCGTCGAAAACGGCCCCAACAAGGACTCTTTCACCGGACTCATCTGCGGGGGGGGGGTGTTCGGGCTGCTCGCCTGGCTGATTTTGGTGGTGATTTTCCAAAGCACCATGATCAAGCCGACGTTGATCACTGACAAGAAGATCACACTGGTCAAGGTGCATCCCGAGTTCGTGCGGGCCTTGGAAGACGACCGGGCGGCTGACGAGGATGACGACGACCAGCCCCCGCCGAGGAAGAAAAAATTCGACCGGCGGGACGACGACGACGACGAATAAGGCTGAAGGAACGTCCGAGACTCGCGGAGTGTGATGGCGATGGCCAAGGTAACCCTGACGGAATATGAGTGTCGAAAAAACCTGCTCCCGGATGTCTGCATGGAATGCGGCGAACCGGCCGGTGATCGGGTGAGGCGAAAGTTCAGTTGGTATCCCCCGTGGACGACGGCCCTCAGGTATATGTGCCCGCCGGTCGGCGCCATCGTGAGGCTGACCCTTCTCAAATTCATGGATGTCCGGGCTCCGATGTGCGAAGACCACAAGAAGCATTGGCTCAAAATCGGACTGCGGGCATTGATTAGCTTCGGTATTTTGATCATCTTCGAGCTTGTCTGCTTCGGCCTGATTTCCGCCTTTGCTCACGGAGAGCACGAAGGCGAAATCATCGGCCTTGGCTGCGGTGTCGGGGTATTTGCCTTCATCGCCTGGCGGATTTTCTTGGTTGTCTTGCGGTCCAGGATGATCAAACCAACGGAGATCACGCTCGGGAACATCACGCTGACAAACATTCATCCCGATTTCGTGCAAGCCTTGGAAGAGGACCGGGCGGCCGACGAAGAATATCACAACCGGTCGAAAAGGAAACGCAGTCCCTCGAAGAACTTCCGTGACCGGGACGACGACCGGCCTCCGCCAAAGAAAAAGAAGAACGACTCATGGCACGATGACGAATGAAGCCAACGAAACGCCCGAGAAGCCCGGAGTTCGCCCACGATGCCCAAGGTCACCCTGACGGAATATGAATGCCGCAACGACTTGTTGCCGATGGTCTGCCTGAAATGTGGCGCAATCGCCAACACGACCGTCAGAAGGCAATTCTCGTGGTATCCATCTTGGGTGATCTGGCTGGCGTTTCTGGGTTTGATGATCGCGCTGGTCGCGGGCGTAATCATGACCAAACGGATGGTGATTGAATCACCCATGTGCGACCGGCATCAGGGGCATTGGGCCAATCGCAAACTCTGGACTTGGCTTGCTCTGGGGTTTTTGGCCGTTTTGCTGATCGTGGGAATCGAACTTTATTCCGAAGCGCACCAGCAACAGGACAAGGATTTCTTCGCCACCCTCATCTGGGGCGGCGGGGCAACCTTGTTGGTGGCGTGGCTGGCATTTGCATTGGTGTTGCGAATTGGAATGATCAAGCCCAAGATCATCACAAGCCAGACGATCACGCTATTGAACATTCACCCCGAATTTGTGCGGGCATTGAAACAAGAGCGGGAACGAGATGCGGAGGCCGAACGCCAGTCTCGGGCGCGCCGTCCCGCGAATAAAGGTCGGAACCGGCCGTCATCGAAAAACAGAAAGAACGAGCGGTGACACGACGACGCAATTGGTTGTCGTGTCACCGCTCGTTCCATTTTGGCCGACAACAAATCTCAACGATTCGGCAAGCCCGCACTCGGGAAGCTCGCCGGCAGAGTGTTGCCCGGCGGGTTGATCGGCGGCGGAATCCGCGGGTCCGAATTATCCCGTCGCGGGGCGGAACCCAACGGCGGCGTTTGCACCCCGCCGGTTTGCTGAATCGGCCCGGGCGTTCCGGCCGGATTAAACGGCTGGCCCCCCGGCATCGGCGGCGATGACGCGGCGCGTGGAACGAATGTCAGATGATACTCATACGTATCCTGCATGGAGGTGGTGCTGGAAGTCGAGGTGACTTCTCCAATCTTCGGCCTGTTGTTCTGGCCGCCCAAATCCCGGCGATCCGTGTTCTGGGTGTTGGTGATCGATTCGCCCACCTTCACCCGCACAACACTTCCGTTAAACACCGGATCTTTGATGTACTGACCGGCGACTTTCTGCGCCTCGTCCTGATAGCGGAATGGCCAAGTGTTGGTCTGGTCTGGCACGGCCACGACGACCGATGCCGAATCAGACCGGACAACACGGGCCGACGCGCAGCCCGACAACCCCGAAATCATCGCCACACAGGCGACCACCAGCAATCGCGAATTCATGATCTTACCCCCCGATAATGTTTGGGGAATAATTCACGATTCAATGCGTGTCAACCGCAGTTCGGAAGGATGATAAGCTAATAACGTCAGCGGCATTGAGAAGAGGAGTGTTTCGCGTGGCTTACAGTGAATTCAGTCTGAGGGACACCCTCGACCGATTCGGGTTGGCGCTCATCGACACACCGGATTTGTTCGGGGATGTTCCCGAACGGCAGCCAAGCGATCTGCTGACGGCCATTCTCAAGGAATTTCTTCCGCTGGCCCTCGCCATCAACACGGAAAAGGCACGGTCCGAACTGGTGATCGCCCCGCTATTCGCCGGATTGCGGAAACAACTCGACCACCGCTTCAGCATCTTCTCGGGAATCGATTTTTCCGTGGATGCGACCCGCGGGCTGGCGGGGTATTGCGATTTCATTTTGTCCCGCTCGCCGGAGCAGCAGTTTTTGGAAAGCCCGGTCGCGGTGATCGCCGAGGCCAAAAACGACAACCTGAAGGCCGGCTTGGGGCAGTGTGTCGCGGCCATGGTGGCCGCCCGGCTCTTCAACTCGAACGAAGGATCGCCCGAGCTGCCCGTGTTCGGCGCCGTCACCTCCGGTTCGCTCTGGCGGTTCATGAAATTGGGCCAGGCCGAGGTGCGTCTCGACCAGCGTGAATATCACATCCGCGAATTGCCGAAGCTAGTCGGCATCCTGTCACACATGGTCGGAATCGACCAAGGGTGAGCCAGTCGGAGATCAGAGTACTCCGCACGCTCCGCGTGCGGTTGAGATTTTGACTCGTTTCATCGTCTAACCACAGGGGAAGTCCATCCGCACGCGGAGCGTGCGGAGTACTCTGATCTCCGACTGGCTCACTCTTTCCGCTCGCCACGTGATTTTTCACTGCACAAAAATCATCGGCTCGCCCGCCAATCCGGCGATTAGATTGCTCACGGACATCTCGGCCATGCGCTGCCGGGTCTGCTCCGTGGCGCTTCCCAAGTGCGGGGTGATGATGACGTTGTCGAGTTTCAACAGAGGATGGTCGCGAGGCAATGGCTCCGGGTCGGTCACGTCCAGTGCGGCGGCGTGGATGCGACGGGCTTGGAGACATTCGGCCAGCGCGTCCTGATCGATCACCGCTCCTCGGGCGATGTTGATGAGGCTGGCGGTCGGTTTCATCAGGGCCAGTTCGGCACGGCCAATCAGGCCGCGCGTCGCGGGAGAAAGCGGCACGGTCAGGATCACATAATCGGCCGTTTTCAGCAGTTCTTCAAGAGAGGCATATCGCACCCCCAATGTTTGCTCGGCCTCCGGGCGGGGCTGGCGGTTGTGATAAATCACGGTCATGTCGAACCCGGCCGCCCGACGGGCGACTTGCATCCCGATCCGGCCCATGCCGATGATGCCGAGCGTGGCATGGTGAATTTCCCGCCCCAGATAGCGGGAGGGATCGTATTTCAAAAACTCCGGCCCTCGGGCAAAACGATCCCCTTCGACCAATCGCCGCCCGGCCGCCAACAACAGGGCGAAGCCCATGTCGGCCGTGGCCCCGTCCAGAATGCCCGGCGTGTTGCCGACCGGGATGTTCCGGGCGGCGGCGGCTTTCAAATCGATGTGATCCACCCCCACGCCGAAGTTGCTGATGGAGCGAACACCCGGCAGGCGGTCGAGCAACTCGCCGTTCACCACCGGATGGCCGTAGGTGTAGATGGCCGTGATCCCGGCCGCCCCCGGCTCTTGGGCGGCCGACCACGGAACCAGTTCCACCCGGTCGTTCAGAAGTTGTAACACGGCCGGGCCAACGGGGAGGTCGGCCAGCACGCGGGGACGGGAGACAGACATGGAGAGATCCTTCCGGGGATTCGGGTTTACTTCAACGCTTCCGGCGAAATCTCCAGCACCGTGTACGGCAACAACATCAACACACACACGGAACCGGATTTCGTCTGGCAGATTCCAAGGGTGACATGCCGGCTGGTCACCACGCCATCGGGCATCTCAATGGTGCCGCCGTGAAAGGGCAGCGGTTTGCCAGCCGGGTCTTTGAGAATATATTCCGGGTTCTTGATCGACACCGCCCCGTGATCCCGCGTCATCTTGTCGCCGGGTTTGTAACTCACCACATGGTGCAGGCTGATGCCCAAGACATTGGACTCGGTGACGGACGCCCACACTTCCCCGGTCGGCCCGACGCACATGGCCCGGCAATCCGTGGATTTCGCGGAACCCACCAGCGGCCCCAACACACGGCCCGGCAAAGTGTCACCGGTGGCGGTCAGGTCGTAGGCGATCAGTTGATTGGCGCTCATCGGCACACAGTACAGTGTTTTGCCGTCAGGCGACGCATCCCAATTGATCGGGTGGCCGCTCGGCTGGTCGGCCAAATGCTGGTCCGGAGCCGGGGCCTTGCCGTCGATGGTTTGCTTCAGCCGGTCGAGTTTCTGGGTCTTCGGATCATAGCGGGCAATCTCACCGCCGAGCAACGGATGATAGGCCCGGCCGAGGTTGTCCAGCACAATGAATCCGTAAATATGCTTGGTGTCGATCAGCTCTTTGTATTTGCCGGTTTTCAGGTCGAGAACCAAGAAGACAGAGCTTTCACCTGGCCCCGGCCGACCATCGGAACAAGTGGAGATGTAAGCGATTCCGCGTGATTCATCCGGCATGATGCTGTTGATACCGTGATGCTTCACCGGGATCGGGTAGACTTTCGTTTCGCCAGTCACCGGGTCGTAAACCATCGGATAGCCGCCAGGATAGTCTTCGCGCTTTTCGGTTTTGCTCGGGTAGCCTTGCTTGGTGCCGAAATAGATTTTGCCGCTCGCCCCCACATTGTTGCGGGTGTGAATTTTGGCCTGCGAGCCGAAGCCTTTGATATCCGTGCCAATGGCTTTGTGGCAGTCCACGACGATCTTCATCTTCTTCGTCGCCGGATCGAACTCCACCAACCAAGAATTCATGCCGTTGGCATGGGTGCCGACATACAACCGGCCATTCTTCCCCTCAATGATGGAGAAATAGCCCTCCCCCTCCGTGGCAGTTTCCTTGGGAACCGCGTGGGCGGTGGCGGGAACCCACCTCAGCGGCTTTTCTGCATAGACCACCGCCGGGCCGAGCAAGCCGCCGGTGCCGAGTTCGTTGAAGTCTTTTCGTGTGCAGAACAGGGCGACGGTGTTCGCTCCCGGTTTGGCGACGGAGGTGATGTCGTAGGAAAACGGCTGGCAGTATCCCGTCACCTCGTCGGCTGATTTGCCGGCCGTGTCGGTGTGCTTGACAAGTTGGCCGTTCACGAACACTTTCACACTGCCGTCGAAACTGCCGAGCCAGAGGGAAACCCGGCGCCCTTTCGGCACCGTGGGGAGATTCACTTCCGTGCGATACCACATCGATTTAAAGTGGTCGTGGTAACCAAGCGTGGACCACGAATCCACGCATACGTCGGTGGTCTTCCACGCCTTGTCGTCAAATTCCGGCTTCGCCCAACCGGCGGCCTCGCCTTTGTTGTCGGCGACGGCCTGATAGCGGAATTGCCGGGCCGGGGCTTTCGTCAGGATGTCGAAGTTTTTCGCCAGACGTTCGGCATCGTCATAGGTCTGCTGATAAAACTGGCCGAAATACGACCCGTTGACGGTGTTCGGCGTCCAACCCACGCGGGTGAAGCAGTGTTGGTCCTTGTATTTCTCCCCAAGTTCGACCACCCGCTTTCGCCACACGGCCGCTTCTTCGCCCAGCGTGGCGAACCGTCCCTCGGCTTGGTCAAGCCGTAATTTCATGAACAGTTCAAACAGCTTTAACGAATCATCGGCCAGTTGAATTCGCTGCTTTTCAGCCGGTGTTTTGGCGGCGGCGATTCCGGCATCCATCAGGATTCGGGCCTTCTTCATTTGTTCCGGTGTCCAGCGCCGCAGATAAGCGAAGCCGCATCCCGAGTATTCGGGGGTGTTCACCCACACGTCGTCGATGTGCTTCCAATAAGCGGTCATCTCGCGGGCGGCATTGCCGTAAAACTTGGTGTTGATGTCCGCATAGACATCTTCCGGCTTGATCGTCGGGTCCCACGCGAGGCGGCCCCCCATGTACAGGGCGTGCATGGAGGTCTCAAAATTCGGCATCGTTTCCGGCTGCCAGAACTTGCAATTATTCGCCAACGCAGCGGGCACATCGACGCCCCATTTCGTGAGCATCGGATTCGGCGCCGAGGGTTCGGCGAGAAACCACCCATAGTAATACATGGAAGTCATCTTCGATTTTTTGCCCCAGCCTTCGATGAGATAACGCAGGTCTTTGTTGCCGGGCACCCGGTCATCGGTCATCGGATGCGCCCGGCTATACGTGATCGGGGCCAGTTGCGGCACAATGCTTGGATGAACCTTCTCGCGGACGGGCGGGCGGGTGTATTGGGCGTAGGCAAGCATGCCGAACAACACATCCGGATTCTTCGTCGCCACCTTCCCGGCAACACGATTGGTCAGCACCATCAACCGGTCGGCGAGGGCGGTTTGTTGAAACGTCGGGTCGATGTCTCCGGCGTCGAGAGCCTTGTCCTCCTTGGATTCATCCCAATCCGAGCCATCATCCGGGGAGAGGGAATACGATGGTTGCGGGTCTTTCGCGTTCATGGCGAGCAACTTGTCCGCCAGAGAATCCGCCAGCCCCGCGTTGCTCCAGCGCAACCGGTTCGGGCTGGGCTTCCCGCCAATCTCGGCCACCCAGTCGGGATGCTTTTCGCGTTCCTCCTTGGTGACGTACATTTCCAAGGCGTGACCGGCCGAGAGCAACAAGCCGCCGAGACGGTTGCGGCGTTTGTAATCCTCGTCGGCATACCAAAGACCACGATAATGCGTCCCCGGAGCGGAAGACAGATCGACTTCCTCCAATGTGATGGTCTTCGCGGAGGGAATCACCTCACCCATTTCGCTCGGCATAAACCATCGGCAACCGAGCCGGTCGAGCAGTTCGTACACCGCATAACTGGCCGCGAGATCGGATTCGCCGGAGAGGCCGACACCTTTTGCCGAAACGACATACCGAAAGCCCTGTTTGTAAAGGACATTCTTGGTCGTCGGGCCAAACGCCTTGACGGCCGGCGCGCCAACCAGCACGGGAATCCGCTTGTCCTCCGGGCCGGGAGCGGCCGTCACCGTCTCGATCTTCGCGCCGCTGATTTTGCCGAGATAGAGGGCGAGGTCTTTGACGGACTCCCGCAATCGCTGGCGTTGCCGCTCGGCCTCCGCCTCGGGGAACTTTAAGCCGTTGACCGGCTTGTCTGCCGCCATCACAGCCGGATCGACCACGATGACACACTTCGGCTGGCCGTTGTCCACAAGCGTGACATCAGCCCGAAGCAGGGAGGAGAAAATCAGCGCCGCGGAAATGGCGGGAAGGACAGCACGAATCATGGCGAAGGCTTCCGTGGGTTGAACGTGCGGTTCGGGGCGGGAAAAAGCCGGTGAATGTGATTCCTATCCCGCCGGACATTTTCCGCAAGGGGCCAACGAAAATGCCTCCCCGCCGGGGCGATGTCCCCGACTTGATGTTGATTCAGAACCTCAACCCTGAGAATGGGGGGGACGGTTCCGGGGAAAATTGATGAAAACGGTCGGCATTCAGCGTCGATATCGGCCCGACCGGGTCAATTGATCGAAGAAGTCGCGGACATGCGCTTCGATCTGAGTGTCCTCCAAGGAGAACAAGCAACGACCTTGGTCCGGCAACATGTGGCGTACCTGCCAGGGAGCGTAACCGCCGTAGCCAAAGACGCCGAGGAAGTGGACACCGACGGACACTGCGATCAGACCGATGGCGAACCCGCGCTGCCAGTTGTTCCGCAGTTTCGCATAGGCAAATGCGAAGAGCAGGCACATCAGAGGCATCGTCTCGCAAAGAAAGCGGGGACCGTAGCACCATCCCCCTCGCCAGTCGTACCAGCGGGCGAAAAACAGCAGCGTGGCCACCGAGGCCGCCAGCCAGGCCAGCAACATCCCCCGAACCCCGGCGAGCGGTTCCTCGCCCCGGCGTCTCAGCATCCAGGCGCCGGGCAACGCCAGCAGCAAGGCGGGCGAATAAACAAACAGGCCGCGAGAAGGCGCCACCAACAGGCCGCCCAACCCCAGCCAAAGGGGCGGAGACTCTTCCCAGTTATCGTCCTTGTACCCGCCGACCAGCGGGCTGCCGAAATTCACCCATTGATAATGAAACAACACAATCGCGGGAATCACTCCCCCCATGCTCACCCAAAAAGCGGCCCGCCATTGCCGCCGGACAAGCAAATCCACCAGCGTGGCCACCACGAAGAAACCCGTCGTGGGCCGGGTCAGCACGGCCATGCCAAGGGAGAACCCCGTCGCCAGCCGATAGTTCCTTCGCTCACACTCCGGGCAGGTTAACAGATACAACGCGGCGCACAGCCAAAAAACAGCCGGCCCGTGCATCCAAAGCGCCTGACTGGCGACACTAAACAGACAGGTTCCGAAGGCAAACAAAACAGTCGCCGGCCACGCGGCCGATGGAGCCAACCGCCGACAGACAAGGAAAAAGAAAACCGCCGCTCCCGCCACGGAGAAAGTGGCCGTCAGCTTGCCCAAGTTGAGCATGTTGATGTCCCGCAACGGAGTCTCGCGGAACAAAGCAAAGGGGAGCATCGCCGGAACAGCCGCGAACGCGCTTCCCGGCGGGCGCATCGAAAACCGGCCCCCGTCCGGCCGTTCCAGAACCCCGGCGCCCAGAAAACGATCCAGTTCGGGATATTGTCGCAGGTCATAGGAGCCATGTCGCACAAGCGACCAAGCCGTGTACGGAGCCGCGACGCAATCAACCTCGGGAAGCGGACGCCCATTGGCCAGAAACACCGCCACGCAAAGAACAAACACACCCACTGCGGGCTTTGTCATCGTGCGATTCCTTACGCGCGGGAACACCGGGGCGGCCTTCAACCACCCGTCAAACCTGTGTTTGTGGTGTACCACGGGAGATGCGGAGCCGCCATGCCAGTTCGCAACGCTATCGTCGCCCCAACAGCAAATCGATCACCCAACAACCTCGGGCATGATTTCCCGGTTGGCGGCAATGATCGAGGATCGCCGCCTCATCGCAACCCGCGTCTTCCAAGGCGTCGGCCAAAATGGGGAGGCGGTTGAATGCTCTTTCGTCGTAAATGCCTTCGGCAATGGCGGGAATGGCTCCACCATCCCACGCAAGCCATTCGGGGCGAATCATCACGTTTCGGAACGGGTTACCAAAAATTTCACGAATCAGCCAAACACCCGGCCACCGCGATTCCCTCATCAGGCGATCAGTTAGCTGATTGTTAAACCCGCCATCCTCAAATTTGTACAGGCAGTACCAAGCGATGTGGGCCGCATTGGACAGGCGAGAGATCATCTGATGATCACCGATCTGCTCTTCCCCGACAATAATATCTGATTCGGCGAAGACCTTCAGTTCAAGCAAACGCTCTACTGCCGAATAATGGTTTCCGTTTCCCTTTAGTTCGATGATCAATCTCGGATTGCAGTACATATCACAATATGTTGCCTCTTCTGCCCGAAGCCAATAACGAAATCCCTCATCCTTGTCTGGCTTCCACCCGTCTGCTTCTCGTTCAGCCATGCCAACAGCTATTCGCGAGTCATCGTGATAGAGCAAATCCCATATCTGGCGAAGTCCGGCGCACACGTAAAGAGTGTGTTCTCGTTTGGATAATTTTCCTCTCATAAAGGCAAGCATTCCCTGCCAGTCATCGCCGTTCAGCCAGTCGTCTTCCGTCATTTGGGCTTCCTTGCGAATAGGTGTGGTTGATTTTATCGAAAGGCGTGTCAAGCACCGTCAAAACATCCCGGCCTGCTCCGCAAGTCCCGCGTGAACTTTTTTCGGAAATTTTTGTCTCCTACCGACATTGTGATTTGGGGAAACCGATGGCAAAATCACCCCAACAAAACCCCCAAGATGGTCACCCAAGGACGAGGGACGGTTCACATGCTCCGCGTCACCGAACTGATCGCCAACACGCAAATCGAACCCCGGCCTTATCAGAGCCGGATCGTCGAAAAAGTGTGGGACATGTTCCTCAACCGCAAGATGCGGTCTGTCCTCATCGAAAGCCCCACCGGCAGCGGCAAGACGGTCATGGGCCTGATGAGCGCCTGGGGGTTGCAACAAGAACTTGGCCTCAAAGTCGGCTGGATCGCCATGCGGCGAAACCTGCTGACGCAAACAGCCGAGGAAATCGACGAACGCGGCATGAATGTGAAGGTTGAATTCATCTCCATGTTCGAGAAAGACCCGCCCAAGAATCTCGATCTGCTGGTGGTGGACGAAGCCCAGCATGATGCCGCCAATAGCATGGCCCACCTGCACAGTGTCATCCGGCCGAAGTTCATCCTCGGCCTCTCGGCGACCCCCTTCCGCGCCGACAAGATGAAGCTCTGCTTCGACAAAGTCATCCGCGACGCCGGCATCCGGCAACTGATTCAAGAAGGCTTCCTCAGCAAGTTCGACCATTACACCGTCCCGCAACATTCGCCGAAGGCCGTCGCCAACCTCTACCTGAGCGACCGGGCCAAGTGGGGCAAGTCGATCACCTACTTCCACACGCTCGGCCAATGCGAAGAACTGCAACGCCTGCTTGAAGCCGCCGGGGTGCGTTCGGAAGTGGTCACCGGATCGAGCGATCGCGACGCCCAACTGGCCGCCTTTGAAAAAGGCGATGCCGAGATGCTGATCAACTGCATGGTGCTGGCCGAGGGGTTCGATTGCCCCTCCCTGAAGACCGTCTTCTGCCGACCGTCCACCAAGGCCGTCACCGTCCAAATGTGCGGCCGGGTGTTGAGAAAATTCGCCGACTTGCCGGTCAAGCAAATCGTTCAATGTCAGCAAAGCCCGTGGCCGTTCACCCGCACGGCCGAAGCCGTTTCCCAGTATGCGTGGGAACACGGTTCTTGGAAATCCCTCACCCTCAATCCGATGATCGAGCGGGTGAGCCAAAATGTGTTGAAAGCGCTGGCGACCCAACGGGTTGACCTGCCCGAGTTCGTGAAGAAGCGGCAAGCCCTTGCCCGTCGCCATCGCCGCAACGAACCTTCGATCGTCTGAAAAACTCCCTGTTCACAAACACTATTCCCAAAACCGGCCGCGAAAATCGTGGCCCCCGAGGAGGATCCGCACATGGTGGCCCTGAAATTCGACTACGGAACTTGCCGGCTCAAAGATCTGCGTTTGAACACCGAAGCCGGAATCAACGGTCGGCAGCAAGTCAAGTCTCTTGGCTTGCATGGCGAGGAACTCAAGACGACCAACCGCTTCTGGACCAGCCTGCAAATGCGGTTCGGGTTCACGCCGAACATCTTCAAATACTTCGGCCATGCCGAGGTCTTCACCCGGATCAGCGAAAAATCCCCGGACGACACGATCCGCTATTGCATCGACCGCACTGGCAAGGCCGACCAACTGCTGGCCGTCACCTCGCCAAACTCAGCGGTTATCAACTACAAGGAATTGAAGGACTTGCTCAATCGCCACGGGGCCGAAGGGCACAAATACACCAACGGCGTCGTCAGCAGCACCCACAAACTTCGGCACGATGTGCCGGTGCAAATCGCCGGGGATGACTTCCGCAGCAAGTATGTGATCGACACCCCCATCGACGGTTTCGGCCGCCCGGCCGTGTACCTCGCCATGATGCGGTTGATCTGCACCAACGGCGCCGTCGCCATGACGCCGGTGTTCCGCAGCGAGTTGAACTGCGGCAAGGGAACCAAGGGCGCCGGCTTCGCCCTCGAACGTGCGGTGGAAGGCTTTAACAACGAGGAAGGTTTCTCGGCCCTGCACCAACGCTTCGAGTCTTCCTCCAAGTCGTGGGCCTCGGTGAACGAAGCGAATCAACTATACAAAATCGTCGCCAAGATGCAGATCACAAACAACCTGAGCCAGACCGGCGGTTCGGGCACGGATGTCCTCTCCGACGACACCCCGGTGATGCACGCCTTCCACAAAATGACCGGCGACGTGAGCCGCCTCTACGGCCTGACCAGTTCCGATGTCCTGAGCGTGAAGAAGCAACGAACCCTGCCGGTCCGCTGCCGGGTGTACGACCTGTTGAACTTCGCCAGCGAACTGGCCACCCACCGGGCTAACCCGTTCGCCAACCGCGAACTCCAAGGCTACATCGGCGACCTGGTCAGCGCCGAATACGATCTGGAAGGAACCGCTGGCAGCTATGGCAACTGGAATGATTTCTTCATCAAGGATGAGCGGACCATTGAGACGATCAACGGGATGCGATGATTTATCCTTGGCGTCGAGCATTTTTCAAAGGCTCGATTCCCTCTTGGCTTTTTCGGTCCAACGGACCGATTAACATAGCCCAGCCCGAAAGGGCTGGGTACAAATACCATCAAGAAACTTCGGTCCAACGGACCGATTATCGGCCCAAGGTCCGTCAGGGCCGCAAGCGCAACCACCAGCCAAAATCAATCCCATACATACCGTTCATCAAACTCAATCTCATGTTTTCTCAGGAAGTCCCGATACTCTTCCTGAAATGTCATTTTCCGATGATGCTCCCGTTGCTCTTCGATGTATTTGGCAACACTTTTGACATTTGACTGACTCACTGAAAATGCCCCGTAACCATTCTGCCAATGAAAATCTTTAAGGGTGGGGGACACACTACGAATCCACTTGCTTGAGTTGGTTTTCACCTTGTTGACAATTTCCGAAATCGAATCTGTTCTCGACTGGAGAAACAACAAATGCACATGATCTTCGACGGAATTGATGATGACCGGCGGTGAACCGATGTCCCGGAGGATGCCTCCCAACACTGAATGCAATTCATTACGAATCGACTCGTCCAACAAGGAATCACGATTTTTGACCGAAAAGATTAGATGAACGAACAATCTGGAATGTGATTGTGGCATGGGTTGATATGTCCGATATGTCTCGGAGAACAGAAAAGCCGCCGATAATCGGTCCGTTGGACCGAGGCTTCCTGATGGCATTTGTACCCAGCCCTTTCGGGCTGGGCTATGTTAATCGGTCCGTTGGACCGAAAAGGCACACGCGAATCTTTGCTTTCAAGATCGACAGCAGATGACCGACATGGGCGTCATGCCCTGTCCCGTGTCTGCTTACTTCAACTTGCTAATGACCAAACTGGTCGGTTCTGCGGTGATCTTCAATTTCGGAATGGTGACGCACCCGGTGGCGTCGGCCGTTGCCTCTCCGGTGGACTTGCCGTATCTCCAGCGCACCGTTGTTGCCGGGGCGATTTTCAACATTTGCAACCGGCGCAGCGTGACATCGGCGGTGGCCTCGGCCGGGATCGTGAACGTCGTCTTCAACTCCGTGGGCTTCACCAGAAAAAGCGACGTTTCGACGCTATCGGCCGTGTCACTCACATCTTTCCATCGGAAGAAGGCATTGATCTGGCCCGCTTTCTTGTCGGTGAGTTGATTCGGCCAGGGATGGGTGTCGTTGGTCGAGGCATCGGTGAAGACCGGATAGGATTCGTTTTTCTTGACGTTCAGCCAGTCAAATGAATTAATCAGGTCATTCACTTTCATAATTTCTTGATGGTTGTTCGCATGGCCGAACGGCCCCCAATACATGAAGAGGGCGTATTTCCGGTCGTTCATGGCCTTGATGAACCCATCATGGCCTCGGGACCAACCATCGTTCGGCGCGGAGTAGTCAACGACGATGGGAGGATCAGGCAGGGTGATATTCGTCGGCACCGTCTGCGGCGGGAAGTACATCCGGCTGGAAACGTGTTTCACTTCGGCGGGAACATTAGCCTTGATGGCGGCGAAGACATCACCGTGTCGCATTCCGATTCCCAAGGTGCCGCTTCCGCCCATCGAATTGCCGCACAAATAAACGCGGTTCTCGTCGATGCCGTATTGTTTGACCACCCATTTCACGGTGTCAATCACCCGCTTTTCCGGCGGGCTGACTTCGGGGCCGGGGTATTTGTTGATGCTCCACCACCAGTCTCCCTTGTTGGCTTTGCAATCGACATAGAGCGCGAAGAAATCTTGCGGGGCATGGTAAATGTCGTGGTTGCCAACCTTGGTCGTGCAGGCCAGACAGGAATGAACATCGTGTCCGGCCGAATGCAGAACCACATAAAGCGGGGCGTTTGATTTGATCTCTTTCGTCGGATGAAGCACCAAGAACGTGTCTTTTTGGGCTTCTGCGTAGCCCCATTCCTGCCGGCTGCCATGCTGGAAGGTCTCCAGCTTTCGCCCCGTAAATTCCGATTCTTTTTGCCTGGCCGGCGGCCAGCTAACATCCAAGGCAAAGGCCCCGGCGGCGGTCGCCAAAACAAGCCCGAGGGAGAGGATCAAATTCTTCACAATGTTCTCCGGAATGGTGTCAATCAAGACATTCAAGAAGGGGTGATTTTCAGATCAACGAGGATGGCGGGGTCGATCATGCGCCTATCTTTGCCGAGTCGGAAGCCGGTGTCAATCAACAAAAAAGGCCGCCCCATCGGGACGGCCTTTTTCAATTCACTTCGTCGATGATCCCGTTCAGCTCGCGGGCGGGGCTTCCGGAGCGGGCGTTTCGGGAGCCGGGGCCGGAGCCAGCGGAGCCGGAGCAATCGGGGTCGTGGCCACGGGGGCGACGGGATTCGGCTTGTCTTCGGCCTTCTTGGCGGTGACCTTCGTCTCGCCTTCCTTCAGCAATTCGATGTAGGCGGTTTCGCCGGCATCACCGAGACGGCGATGGCTGGTCTTCATGATCCGGGTGTAACCGCCGACGCGATCCTTGAACCGCGGGGCCAGCACGTTGAAGATCTTTTCGACGACGTTTTCATCACCGATCGGTTCGCCGGTGCCGTCCACGATGTCAATCTTGGCGACTGGGCCGAGACGGGCCATCACCAAACGGCGGGCGTGAAGAATCTTCAAGCGGTCGCCGGTGGCCAAGGCGCGCTTGGCAAGGGTGATGTACCGCTCGATGATCGGGCGGAGTTCCTTGGCCTTCGGGACCGTCGTCTTGATCCGTTCGTGGGAAACCAGGCTCATGACCATGTTGCGGAACATGGCTTTGCGGTGAGTCGAGTTCCGGCCGAGCTTACGGCCCTTCTTCAAGTGACGCATGACAAACCTTCCAATTGTAGGCCGGTTATACGGGTGTCATCCCGACACGCTCGCCCGGCCACGGGTGAAAAAATCAAATCAAACTTATCGGCGGGGCATCGGCAAACGCATACCGAGGGCGAGGCCATGCTCGGAGAGCTTGGCCCGGACTTCCTTGAGGGTCGTTTCGCCGAAGTTGCGGACTTCGAGAAGTTCATCTTCCGCGCGGGACACAAGGTCGCGGACGGTGGAGATATTTTCGGATTCGAGGCAGTTCGTGGCCCGCACGGAGAGTTCGAGTTCCGCGAGGCTCATGTTCAGTTTGCGTTCCAGATCGGCGTCCGACGATTCGCGGGCGCTCGGGCCGGCCTCGAATCGGTCGTCGATCGGGAGTTCCGTGCCTGGTTCGGTGTATTGAACGAACGGGTTGAGGTGCTTGCGAAGAATCTTGGCGGCTTCCACGACGGCCATTTGCGGGGTCGTGGTTCCGTTGGTCCACACTTCGAGGGCCAGCCGGTCGTAGTTGGTCTTCTGGCCGACGCGGGTTTCTTCGATTTCGTACTTCACCCGCACGACCGGCGAGAAGCTCGTGTCCACCGGGATCACGCCGATTTCACGCTCACGCCCGGCGTTTTCGTCGGCGGCCCGGTAACCCCGGCCGTTTTCGACGCTCATTTCCACGACGAACGGAACATCGTCCGTCAGGGTGGCGATGATGTGTTCCGGGTTGATGATCTGCACGTCCGCGTCGTGCTGGATGTCGGCCGCCTTGACGACGCCCTTTTGATGGCGGTCAATGCGGATGGTCTTCGGGGATTCCGAATTGTTTTTCACCACAAGGGACTTGATGTTCAGGACGATGTCCGTCACGTCCTCGACAACGCCGGGGATGGTGGAGACTTCGTGCTGGACGCCTTGGATCTTCACCCGAGTCACGCCACTGCCTTCGAGGCTGGAGAGCAGCACCCGGCGGAGGCTGTTGCCGATGGTGATGCCGAAGCCTTTTTCAAAGGGTTCGGCGTAGAACTTGCCGTAGGTTTCCGTGAGACCCCGGTCGGTGGTCACGCGGCTGGGGAGTTCCAGGTTACGCCACTTGATTCGCATGGAAAATACCCTCCGGCATGGGAAGTACAAAACGGAATGAAGGGTTTCGGGGGGAGTCCGGGCGGGGTGAGTGCCGTCCGGGGTCGCCTTCCCGAATCTTCATTCCGAGCGGTGATTGGCCTTTTGACTGTTAATTAGCGGGCGGCGATTTCAATAATCAACTGCTCGCGGATTTCGGTGATGCGCGGGTCGATGTCGCCGCGATCCGGCAGGCGGGTCAGGCGGCCTTCCGGGATTTCACCGGGGATGACTTCAAGGAAGTCCGGCACGCGTTCGGCCGATTCCGGCTTGATGGAGCGGGCGAGCTTGAGGCTCTTTTCTCGGCTCTTCACCTTCACGATGTCGCCCGGCTTGAGGATCATGCTGGGGATGTTCGTGGGGACGTCGTTGACCATCACGTGGCCGCCGTTGACCAACTGGCGGGCACTGTTCCGGGACGGGGCAAACCCGAGACGGTGGATCACATTGTCCAGCCGACGCTCCAGAATGCTCAGCAGCACGGCCCCGGTGTTTTCCGGGGACTTGGAGGCGAGGGTGAAGTAGCGGCGGAACTGGCGTTCCAGCACGCCGTAGAACCACTTGAGCTTTTGCTTTTCGCGAAGGCGAACGCCGTATTCGCTGAGCTTCGACTTGCGCGCCCCGTGCATCCCCGGCGGCTTTCGCCGGTCGTCCCGGTCCATCGGGCATTTGGGGGAATAACAACGGCTCGCCTTGAGAAAGAGCTTCATGCCCTCGCGGCGGCAACGCTTGCAAACGGGATCGGTGTAACGAGCCATGTGTTTCGGTAAACAGTCGCTGGAGGAATACGGATGGTTTCGGGAACTCGGATTACACGCGGCGTTTCTTGGGAGCCCGGCAACCGTTGTGCGGCAGCGGAGTCACGTCTTCGATCATCTTCACGTTCAGCCCGGATTGCTGAAGGGCGGTGATGGCCGACTCACGCCCGGCGCCCGGCCCCTTGACGCGAACTTCCACTTCCTTCACGCCGAACTTCGAGGCCCGCTCGGCACACGCCTCGGCGGCCCGCTGGGCGGCATACGGGGTGCTCTTGCGGCTCCCCTTGAAGCCGACGGCCCCGCCGGACGCGGTGCAGAGGGTGTCCCCGGCGGCGTCCGTGATGGTGACGATCGTGTTGTTGAAGGTCGACTGGATGTGGGCCACCCCGCGGGTGACGTTCTTCCGTGTCTTTCGTTTCTTGCTCTTGGCCATGACTGCCGCTTGGTCTTGTTTTGTACGAGGAACACCCGCGCCCCGAAAGGAGCGCGATCACCGCCACCCACTACTACTTCATGTCCTTGACGCCCTTTTTGCCCGCAACGGTCTTGCGGGGGCCCTTGCGGGTACGGGCGTTCGTCTTGGAACGCTGGCCGCGGGCCGGGAGGTTCCGCTTGTGGCGGGTGCCCCGGTAGCAGTTGATCTGCTTGAGGCGCTCGATGTTGCCAAACTCGGTGCGACGCAGGGTACCTTCGACGAGGTATTCCCGGTCAAGCAACGTGGCGATCTTGGCGAGGTCGTCGTCCGTCAGTTCTTTGGCCCGTCGTTGCGGGTCGATGTTGGCTTGTTCGCACAACCGCAGCGAAGTCGTCGGCCCGATGCCGCGCAGGTAGCGCAAGCTAATGTGGGTCGGCTTGTCGTTCGGAAGGTCAACACCCTGAATACGCGGCATGGGTCAAAAACTCCTGGGGATTAACCCTGACGCTGCTTGTGGCGGGGGTCTTCGCAAATCACACGCACCACACCCTTGCGGCGGATGAGCTTGCACTTGGCACACATCCGTCGAACGCTCGATCGAACTTTCATCGTCCACCTATCACTGGCCGGCGTCCGGCGAAATGGAAAGCTATCATATTAGAATCACCAACTAACCCGGCAAGGTCCGCACGTTCGAGTTTTCGTCAATTTCCGGCGCGCCCTCAAAAAAAGTGGTTGCGCCCCTCGACCGTGCCGCATACTCGAATTGCCGCGGATTAGCTGACCTTCAGGCAATCAAACCGCCTGTGTTGGCCACGCGCCAACATGATTCGTCCATTATTAAGATGCGCGAACAACCCTTTGGATTCCAGAGGGGCCATCGGCACAAAAAGCTTGCAATCTGGTCGTCGGTCGGGTATGGCCTCCGTCGCATGAAACGGAAGCCCCCGAATTCAGGACGAACGGCCGTGGTCGCACCGACTGCGGATTTTCTGCGAACACACTTCTTATGGATTCGGGAGAAAACGCCCGTCATCCATTTGCTATCCGCAAATTATTCCGGCCCAAACGGCGAGCATCTCTGCCGGCGGGCCGAACTGGAAGCCCTCGGAGCGGTTCCCGGTTGTTTGTTCGGGCGGTATCAGCGGGCGGGCCTTCGAGAAGCCCTGCATCTCCATGAACACGCCCGCGTCCGGGTGATTGCGGAAGAATTGGCCGAGGCTCTGCTGGCCGACCGGATCGACTTGGTGGTGTCCCCGACGGCTGACCCGTTCGACGCGGACACCGACCTGTGCCGGATCATCACGGACACGGCCGTGGCCATCGCCGCCGACAACCGGCCGTTGCTTCGGCATTCCGAATGGCATCCCTCGGGATCGTTGCGGCCGGTGCAACCGTGGGCCATTCTACGCCGCCGGGGCGAGTACCCGCCCGAGGAAACCTTGCGGTTTCGCGAACATCTTCTGGCGGCCGCCACCGCCCTCTGGGAATCCCTGCCGGACATTCGGGCCGCCGCCGCGTGATCTTTCGGGCCGTCCATTCGATATAATGGGCCTCGTTCCATGTCCACATGGGCGAGCTCGCATGTCCATCCGCAAACCCTTGCATTTCCGAACCGTTCTGCTGGCCGTGAACATCCCGTTGGTGGTGTTGGCGACCGGCCTGCTTGCCTTCGTTTCGTGGTGGTATCACCAACGATCCGTGGAGGTCCTTTCCGGTTCAATGGTCCGGCAGGCCATGCAGCGCACCAACGGCCGGATCGACTCGGTTCTCCAAGAGGCGATGACCTTCGGCCACACGATGGCCGCCGTCGAATTGCCGGAAGCGATGACTCATGAACAGTTTCACGGCTTGTTCACGCCGATGCTCGCGGCCTTTCGCCTCCAGCCCGATCTGGCCTATCTGGGACTCGCCTTGGAGAAGGAAGGTTCGTATGCGATGTTCGAGCGAGGGCCGGATGGCGAGATTGGTTATCGCGAATATTTCATCAATGCCAGCGGCCGCCGGGTTTCAGCCGATTACCGGATTGACGGCCGGACGATTGTGAAAGCCGGCCCTAAGCTGGCCGACACGGATTACGACCCCCGCCAACGACCCCATTACATTGCCGCGAAATCCACCGGAAAACCCGTGTGGACCGAGAGTTACCAGTTTTACGGCAAGGGCGTTTACGGCCCGCTTCCCGGTGTGTCCCATGCCATTCCGATGTACGGCAAAGACGGCCAATTGGTGGCCGTGTGGGATGTGGATTTTAGCGTTTACGGACTGTCAAAGTATCTTGAAAAAGTTCGCGAAGACCTGGCGGGGGGCTATGCGTTCATCGTCGAACACCGGGCCGATGGCGCCCGACGGGTTATCGCCCATCCCGAGGCGTCCACGTCCTTGCTGGACGGGAACAACCAACTGGCCGAAAATCTGGAATCGGTCCACGATCCGGTGATCCGCGAATTCGCCCGGCAATCACCGGGAAACTGGGAATCCGACGAGGGCGAACCCAGGCTATTTGCCCACAACGGCGAACAACACACGGCCATTCTCCGCCCCGTCACGCTGCCGGGCGGCCCCCGCTGGCATGTCGTGCTGCTGATGCCCCGAGCCGCGACGATGGGACCGGTCTGGGAACAGCAATACTGGCATCTGGCGATTCTCGCGGGCGTGGTGATCCTCGCCGTCCTTGCGGCCGCTTTGATGGCCCGGCAATTGGCCCGCCCGCTGATCGAGCTTCAGGAAAAGACCCACCTGCTCGCCAACCAGCAAAACCCGCCCCTGATCGCCCCCACCGGCTTCGCCGAGATCCGGCAACTGGCCGGGGACTTCAACAAGATGGCCCGCAACGTCATCGACTATCAGGGCAGCCTGAAGCTGGCGAACCTCGAACTCCACCAAAAAGAAGCCCTCATCCGCGGGATGTTCATCCATAGCGCGGACAGCGAGTGGATCCTCCGGCTGACCCCCGAGAATCGGCTGATCGTCGAGGACATCAACCCGACCGCCGCCGAACTGTTCGGCGACAGCCGCGACAAACTGATCGGGAAAACGCTCATGGAGGCCATCCCGGACCCCGGCATCGAATGGCTGGCCGATCAATTCTTGTTGTGCGTCCGCCTCGGCATCTCGCTTACTCACGACCATGAACTGACGATCGACGGGGTGACCCGCTGGATGTCCACCATGATCGTCCCCATTCCGGGGGAGGATGGCCGGGCGGCTCGCGTGGCAGGCTTGAGCCGGGACATGACGGCGGCGAGAAAGGCCTCGGAGATATTGCGAATCACCCAACAGCGTCTGGAACTGCACCGGATGCAAACGCCCCTCGGCGTCATCGAATGGGATGATGTCGGGCGAGTCCTCGCCTGGAACCCGGCGGCCGAGCGGATCTTCGGCCATGGCGCCGGTGAAGCGATCGGGAAACACTTCTCCTTCAACCTCCCCGAAAACATGCGGGAACACGTGGATGAGATTTGGAACAGGCTGATTCACCTGCGCGGCGGCGAACGCAGCACCAACCAAAATCTGACAGCCGACGGCCGGATCATTGATTGTGAGTGGTACAACACCCCGCTGATCGACGACGACGGCCGGGTGATCGGCGTCACGTCGCTGGTGCAGGATGTCACCGAGCAAAAACGGCAGGAATCGGCATTGCGCAGCTCGGAAGTCCGGTTTCGCCGGGCGTTTTACGGCAGCCCGGCCATGATGAGCATCACCCGCTTTTCCAACACGACCCATGTGGAAATCAACGACATTTGGGCGAGGCGAATCGGCGTTCCCCGCGAAGAAGTGATCGGCCGGACGATTGGCGACATTGGCTTTCAGGTGAATTCGGGGTTGCTAAAAGAAGTTCGCCGCATCTTGGAAACCACCAAGGTCGTCCCCGAGATGGAATTCGAGGCGACGCTGCCCAACGGCGAGAAGATGACCGGGCTGGGGTCGGCCATCATGATCGACGTGGACGGCGAGCCATGCGTGCTATGGACGACCATTGACATCACCAAACGCCACCAGGCCGAGGAGGAAGTTCGACGGCTCAATGCGGAACTCGAGGATCGCGTGCTGGATCGCACCGCCCAACTCGCGGCCGCCAATCAGGAGCTGGAGTCGTTCTCGTATTCCGTTTCCCACGACCTCCGAACCCCGCTCCGGGCCATCGATGGCTTCAGCCAGGCGCTGCTGGAAGACTGCGGCGAACGACTGGACGACGAGGGCCGGGATTGCCTCCACCGGGTGCGGGCCGCCAGCCAGCGGATGGGCGAGTTGATCGACGCCATGCTGGTGCTTTCACGTGTCGGACGCGGCGAGCTTCGCCGGACCTCGTTTGACATCAGCCAACTGGCCGCCCAAGTGATGTCTGTCATCCAGAACGCCGAACCGGAACGGTTTGTGGAGGTGACGATCGAACCGAACCTGCGAACCCAAGGAGACGAAAACCTTGTCCGGGTGGCCTTCGAGAATCTGTTTGGGAATGCTTGGAAATACACCGGAGGAACGACCGGCGCGAGAATCGAATTTGGTTCGATGGAACAAGACGGGGAACAGGTGTTCTTCGTGCGGGACAACGGCGCCGGGTTCGATCCCAAATATGCCGACCGGCTGTTCAAGCCCTTTCAGCGGTTGCATCTGGCAACCGAGTTCGAGGGAAACGGAATCGGGCTCGCCACTGTCCGGCGGGTCATCAACCGCCACGGCGGCCACGTTTGGGCCGAGGGGAAAGTGAATCACGGGGCGACGATTTACTTCACGTTGGGCAAAAAGCCATGAACAGCAGGCCTTAAAACTTCCGGCGACAACGCGGTTCGCCGAAGATTTCCGTCAGCACCATTGCAATGGCCGGCCCCTGATCGCCCTTCAAAATTGTTTGCAACGTCTTCATGACCGGCGAAACTTCTTCTCGGAGAGTTCCGCCGCCGCTGGAAGCCGTGCGGGCGATTTTGGCTTGTTTGAATCCCGGAAGGGTGTGCGCGGTTCCCCCGCCGGTCGGCCCGGCGGGTTCCACGGGCGTCACCGGCCGCAACACCGGCACCTCGGCGGATTTCGGCGGCAACGGCGGCGGGGCGCTAGAGCGGCGATTGTTGGGCCGGCGTTCTCCGCGCGGCCGGGCGGGTGTCTCTCCCCGAGCGGTTGCCGGTTGATTAATGCGTGGCGGCCGGGGATTGGCCGCCGGACGTGTTTGCGGCGGCGGGGGAGCTTCTCCCCGCGTGCGCAACTTGTCGATCTCGGCCATGAAGCGTTCGAGATCGGAGTTGGTGGTCTTCTCCGGTTGCTTCTGCTGCTGATTCGGCCGGTTGCGGTTCGGCGGCGGTGTCGTCGGCCGGGGCGGGTTGGCCGACTGGGAAGCCTTCATGACCGCGCTGACAATCCACACCAGCACGAACATCCCGATGACGGCGAAAATCAGTTTATCCATGACACCCCTCCACCGTTTAATCGCTGCGCATCAACTCTCCGGTTTGGAGGGATGAGGGATGAGGGATGAGGGATGAGGGAAAACCAGTTCGCCAAAAACTCGGTATGTCCTATGGCTCAGATTGGTTTTCCCTCATCCCTCATCCCTCATCCCTCATCCCTCCAAACAAAATCACTCACCCATCTCGCAGACTATTTGCCAGTCTGCCCGTCCCCCGTCGCCCCGCCGATGCTGGCTCGCATCGCCGTGTCGGCTTGGAGGTTCTTCATGTTGTAATACTCCATGACGCCCAACCGGCCGTCGCGGAAGGCATTGGCGATGGCCAGCGGCACCTCGGCCTCGGCCAGCACCACCTTCGCCCGGTTTTCCTGCACCAAGGCGGTCATTTCCTGTTCCTTCGCCACGGCGGCCGCCCGGCGTTTTTCGGCCTCGGCCTGGGCCACGCGAAGGTCAGCGGCGGCCTGGTCGGCTTGCAGTTTTGCCCCGATGTTCTCGCCGACTTCGATGTCGGCCACATCGATGGAGACGATCTCAAACGCCGTCTGGGCGTCGAGCGACTTCATCAACACCGTCCGGGAAATCAGGTTGGGGTTCTTCAACACTTCGCGGTGGTCGATGGCCGAGCCGATGGCCTCGACGATCCCTTCGCCGACGCGGGCGATGATCGTTTCTTCCGTCGCCCCGCCGACCAGTCGTTCCAGTTTCGTCCGCACTGTCACCCGGGCGCGGCAACGAAGCTGAATCCCGTTCTGGCAGACGGCATCGAGAAACTGACGGCCTTTCCCGGCGTCCGGGCAATCGATCACTTTCGGATTCACGCTCGTTCGCACGGCGTCCAGAATATCACGCCCGGCGAGGTCAATCGCGGCGGCGGTCTTCCACGGCATGTCGATCCCGGCCTTGTGGGCGGCGATCACGGCCGTGGAGGTCTTGGGGACGTTGCCGCGCGAGAGATAATGCGATTCCAAATCCTCGGTTGTCACCTTCACGCCCGACTGAATCAATGCAATCTTCTGACGAACGACCATCTGATAATCGACGTTCCGCAGTTTCATGCCGATCAGGTCGAAGATGCCGATCTTCGCCCCGGTCAACAAACTTTGGATGTAGAGCCGCACAAAACTGAAAAACAGAATCAGCATGAACAGGAAAACGAGCAAGGCGATCCCGGCGACGACCAGAATCCAAATCTGACCGCCATCAAGATTTCCGCCTTTGCCTTGGGCGAACAGGGGAGCCCACATGTCGGGGTGTCCTTTCAAGGGATGTTGTCTCTAAGTGTTATTCGTCATTGGTTTATGAAAAATCGGCGGTTTCCAGATCATTTGCGGAAGGTTTTTCGGTCGGCCGCACAACCACCCGGCCGGCCCGAACGTCGATGCACCGCACAAACGCCCCGGTTTCCACCATCATCCCCTGGGTGATGACATCCACACGCTGGCCGTCAAAATCGGCGATCCCCGAGGGCCGCAATGGTGATACCACCCGGCCAATCCGGCCGCGAAGCTGCTCCAGTTCCAAATTGCCGGAGATGTTGGCCACCGTCACGTCGTCCTCGACGGACTTGATGAGTTTTCGGCTCATGGGGGAATACGGCCAGACATAGAAGATCAACGCCCCGAACAACGGAGCCCCGATGCAAAGAGACAACAAGGCCGTCAGCCCGGTTTCGGTGGAACCAAACGCGAACAACAGCGCGACGCCAACAAGCGAGATCATCGCCCCAATCCCGGCCAGAATGCCGCCGGTGAACAACACCAGTTCCGCGAGGATGAAGACGATCCCGAGGATGATTAGCAGATAACCACTGGCTTGAAAGTCCATCAGGGATCTGGCCTCATGGGAATAAAAGCAAGTCAAAAACTATTTTAGCCACGGATCGAATACGGATTTAGACAAAACGGTGGAAACGAAAATCAGACAAGAGAAATGAAGACTGGCTTGTCTTGCCCGGTTCTCATCTCATTGTGCCTTTATCTGTGTCCGATCCTTGGCTAAAAATTCTTCTCTGTCTTACACCCGTTTCACCACGACCCGTGTTCCTTCCACTTCGACCACTTGGACCGGCGTGCCGGCGTCGATGAAATCTCCCTCGGAGATCACATCCACATAACGGTCGGCGAACTTGGCCATCCCGGCCGGTCGCAACATGGAGGTGGTCGTGCCGACCTGACCGAGCAGGGCGATGTACGAATCCACACCCGGCAACGGGGAAGAATCGGCATCCGCGTCGATCTTGTCCTCCGGGGGAACCAGCATCAACCGGTTCGCATACGGAATCTTGGGAAGGAACCGCGAGACGAAGAACGCAAGCAACACGCTCCCGGCGGTCATGAGGCCATACCGCAACGCCCGGCTGACGATGTCAATCCAGTCGGCGGTGCTTTCGGGAGCCTTGTCCAATCCGGCCAGCACCAACCCGCCGAGGATCAGCAGGATACCGCTCACCCCGGTGACGCCGAAGCCGGGGATGAGGAAGATTTCCACGGCCAGCAGAACCAGCCCGAGCAGAAACAACATGATGGCCAGATAGATGAGCTGGCCGCCAAGCTGCGTTTGCGCCCAGAAAAACAAGATGAAGCAAACGGCCGAGATGACGCCGGGAACGATCAGCCCCGGCGCCTTCATTTCCAGCACCAACCCGGCGATGCCGACGATGATGAGGAAGATGGAAACGCCCGGCGACCGCAGAAACGCGGCGAAATTATCGAGCCACGAAGGCTCGGAGTCCCGCACCGTCTTCGCTTCCACCCCGTATTTGGCATAAACCTCCGTCACATCCTTGTTGTCCACCGTGGAGGCAATCCGCAGATTTTTGGCCGTCGTGGCGTTTAAAACCAAGAGGCTGTTTTTCTGCTTGATGACCGTCCCTTCTTTCGCCCACCCCTGTCCGGCGAGTTGTTTCAACTCGATGTCGGACATCAGTTTGGTTTCTCCGGTCTTCGCGTTGCGAGCCTGAATGATCTCCAGGTTCCTGTCGAACAGCCCCTCAATGAGAATGGCCGGAATGCCGCGTTGTTCCGAGACGGCGAGCAGATTTTCCTTCAAGAAGTTCTCGTTCTTGTTCTTGTTGCTCAGGTAAGACGTGAAATCCCCGAGGGTGGCCTCGGCCTCCGGGCGAGGCCCCTTGAACATCACCCGTTCCTGACACGCAAAGGCGAGGAAAACCGCCAAATCTTTCGGCTGGCCGGGGACAAACGCGATGGTCCGGCTTCGATGATTCGGATCTTTGGCAAGATTGATGATGTCGTCCGCAATTTCGCGGGCCACACCGGAATCACCCCCTTCGCATTCGATCACGAAGAAAAAATAATTCTCCTTCCGGGCTTTCGCCGCTTCGATCTGCCGGCGCAGTTTCTCCCGCATCGACACGTCCACCAAACCCTCGATCATGATCTTGCAAGGCCGCATCCCGTCGGGGCCGATGGGATCTTCCTCCAAGGCTGTCGTGGGAAGCTGGTAATAGGTGGCGATTTCGGGCCGCGTTTCCAGTTGCACCTTGAAAAGCTCAAACCGGCGGGCCTGTTCCGTGTTGTAAAGGGCCGGACCGGAGGGAAGTTGAACGGGGTTGCGGTTGACCACCCGAACCTCGTCATAGGCAGGATCTTTGCCCGGTCCCTCGGTCTTGCGGAGGTCCACATAGATGGTTCCCCCTTTGTTCAGGGCCTGCACGAGAACCACATCCTTGTCAATCATCCGGGCGACGGCCCCGGCGTGATTGATTCCCGCGAGCTGGATGTAATAGTCCAGTTCGTTCTTGGCGACCGGCCGTTCCTTGGAGGGCACGTCCCCGATGGTGGCCCCGGAGGAAATCACCCGTTCTTCGCAGGCGATCACCGGCAACACGGTGTGGCGGGTCGTTTTGGCGTGGACGAACGCGGTCGGCGTGATGCCATTCGACACTAAGGAGCGGATATACACGGCCAGTTCATACGGGGGACCATAGCTCTCGGTGGCCGCTTCCTTGCCTTCCGGGTTGAAATCAAAGATGACCCGTTTGATGTTGCGACCCGGCGATGCCTTCGCCTTCTCAACGGCCGTTTTAATCTGGCTGATGGCCCCTTCGGTGATCGGATTGGGCACGGTGACGAACAGACCGTCGTTCGCATTCGCCTCCTGGGCGCGGACAGCGTCCGGACACGCAACGCATCCGGCCAGAAAGAGAGCGAGCGGGGCGAACAGTCGCCGACCGATGAAAGGCAAAGAAACTTCCATGAAACGAATCCCTAAGGTGCGACGCAAGATGGAGTTGGCTCCGTCAACGAGGCTGAGGCGATCCATCGGAAGGACACCGCCGACCGGGAGAGGTTATGAGCTGATTATACAGCGAACAAGAAAACGCTGTCAAATGTGGTTCGGTTCGGGGCGTGTCACATTTGGGAATCGGAGGAACGGTTCGCTCCGATTGGTGTCCGTGCCGTCACTTTAGGTCGAAATCGAACCGCCCGTTTGAACCCGGTTCGACAACCGCCCGAAGGGCGGACTTCACATTGAACTCCGGCCCGAGGAACTGTTCCATGAGTTCTTCGGGCGGCCCCTTCTTCGGGTCGGCCAGATTGGGGATGGTCTTGCCGGATTTCCGCAGGGCGGTGATCTCCACCCGGTAGACCCCGCCGGGAGTGGCCCCTTTGTCGGATGGAACATCGTACTTCCCATCGACGATTTTCCCGCCGGTCGAGGGACCGGTCGTCCCGTCGACGGGGGTGAAAACAATTGTTCCCGTCGCCAAAGGGATACCCTGGTGGCGAACCTCCCCCCAGACGCGGACTGGCCCCTTGCCGCATCCGGTCAGAAAAGCCAGCATCGCACAGAAACACAAACCCGACAACAAACGGAAACGGTCGCGGGGATCAATACGCGCTGCCATCGATCACCTCGCCGCCGTTCATGCTTCCGAGTCCCTGCCAGATGCTCAGCGTCACGCTGTTTTTCACAAATCGAACGGAGCCGTCGCCAAGACAGACGTTGACGCCGCCGGTGTGGTAGCTTCGGGCCGAATAAATTTCCCCCGCCCATGTGCTGCTGCTGCCGTCGCAGGGGGCGTTTCGCTTCGGTTTGTTGGAGGTGTCCGAACAATAGTTGTAGGTGGTGTTGGCCACCACGCTCCAGACGGCATCGGGGATGTTGGTGTTCGGCGTCCGGGCATGGGAATATTGCGCCCCCCAGCAATCGGACCACACGCCGCGTTGATCGGACAGGCCGTCCGAGCCGGTGATCAATTCAGAAATGGCCGCCGTGTTGGAGAGCCCGTCGGTGATGTCGGCAAAAGTTCGGGTCACGTTGTAATTAAACATCGTGAGTTTGCTGGAGGGGTTTTTCGCGGAGGCCCCTTCATAAGTGTAGCCCGCATCCGAACTGACCATCACGCCGTCGGCGCTGAAGCAGCCGACATAGTTGGACCGGGAAACACCCGTCGCATACTTCGTGCTGATGGCATTGTCCGACGGGCAGGCATACCCCGTGACCGGCGGGTTGTAGGCGGCCGAGTTGTACGTCACGTTGGTGATGTTGGTGCCAGATCCTGTGATAACCGGGTTCACGCTTTTGTAAAGGTTGTCCTGTTCCACATACGGCAGGATGTTCAACATCCATGTGATGCGAACATTCATGGCGGTCGGCCCGACGGCGCCCACCGGCAGCGATCCGTTTGCGTCGTGGTAGTTATGCGTCGCCAGCCCGATTTGCTTCAAGTTGTTGCTGCATTTCATGCGATTGGCCGCCTCGCGGATCTTCTGAACCGCCGGAAGAAGCAGGCCAATCAAGATGGCGATAATCGCAATGACCACGAGCAATTCAATGAGCGTGAAGGCGCTCCTTGATTGTGTTTGTCCTGAGCGAGACATGAGCGGGCACCCGGAAGAGGATCGGTGAAGCCCGATTATTACCGAGACAAAATATGACTGTCAAGCGAGAAGCAAAGTATGAGAGACTTGTTACACGACACTTCTCATTTAACGACTTCGCTTGCCGGATTTGACTCCTTCAAGGCATTGGCCTGCGAAGCCCGGTTCCAAAGGTGCATGGCGGCGTAACCACGATAGGGGCGCCAAAGGTCCGCGCCTCCCGGCTTGCCTGCGGACATCTGTTCCACCACCCGCTTCAACACCAGATCGGTCCCCGGCCAGGCATCGGCATCGCCCAATGCTTTGAGCGAAAAGTATTCCATCGTCCACGGGCCGATGCCGGGCATTGTCATCAGGGCCTGTCGGATTTCGGTTGCGGGAGCGGTGTCAAACGACGGAATCCGGTTCTCGGCGATGGCCCTCGCGACGGTCTGAAGGGCCGCCACCCGCTTGCCCGGCATGCCGATGCCTTCCATGCCGCCCTCTGCGATTTGCGCCGGAGTGGGGAAGACGAATTCCGGGCCTTTTGACAACCCGGTCGGCTGGCCGAACCGGCTGGCCAGTCGCCCCATGATCGTCGTGGCCGCCTTGACGGTGACTTGCTGGCCGACAATCGTGCGCACCAACACTTCAAAACGGGACCAAGCCCCCGGCACACGGATTCCCGGATACGCGGCCAGCAACGGGGCCAAAATGGGGTCGGCCTTCAACGTTTGATGCACGGCCGCCAGATCAATATTGAGATCAAGCATCCTCCGAACCCGATCAGCCACCACCTCCGGATGCTTGCGGGCTTCCCCGGTGATCTTCACTTGAAACTGGTGATCGCTGGCGGATGGCACAATGGAAATGCAGCCGATTCGCCCGTCGATTTCGATACTGCGGCAATAGCTGTTCCCCTCCATCATCTCGACGCCGCGAGTCGCCCGGCCGCCCAGATGCCGTGCGAAAAAATCCCAATCCAACGGCGGCGTGTAATCAACATCCAAGCAAACAACCTTGCCTGCCATGATCTAGCTTCCTTCTTGTTCGCACCGGAGTAATTCCCGCTTTCGCTCCACTCCCCATCGATAGCCGGACAACGAACCATCCGTGCGGATCACCCGATGACAGGGAATCGCCACCGCAACGGGGTTCGCGGCACATGCCCCGGCGACCGCCCGAACGGATTTCGGATGGCCGATTTGTTCGGCGATCTCCGCATAAGTTACTGTCGAACCAACGGGAATCTTTCGCAACGCCTCCCAAACCTTCCGTTGAAAGGCCGTGCCTTGAATGTCCAGCGGCAAGTCCAGCCCCTTCGCGGGGGATGAGACAAACCCGACGACCTTGGACACTCACTGTTCAAATTCTTGATCGCCGCCCGCCAATTCGGCATTGGGAAAGCGATCTTGAAGTTCGCGGACCAATTTGTCCGGGTCGTCCCCCAACAAAATGGCACAAATCCCCTCGGGGGAAGCGGCCACCAAGATCGCCCCAAACCGACATTCGCCGACCGCAAAACGCAGCGTCTTGCCCCGGCCTCCCTTGCGGAATGCTTGAGGAGTCATGCCCAGCATGTCCGTCGATGATTCGTAAAAGCGGCCATTGGAATGATAACCGGCCTCGTAAATGGCCTCGGTGACCGTGTCGGCTTGCGCCAACTCCCGCCGAACCCGGCCGACCCGATGAGTGGCGGCATATTGCTTCGGCGTCACCCCCGTATGAGCCTTGAAAAGCCGATGCAGATGAAAGGCGCTCAGGCCCGTCGCTGCCGCCAGTTCTTCAAGACCCGGCGTTTCCTCGGCTTCCTCGATCAGGCGGCAGGTTCGGGCAACCACCTCCGCGTGCCGTTCGGCCAAACTCTCCTTGTCCGGCTGACATCGCTTGCAGGCGCGAAACCCCGCCGCCAAGGCTTCGCGGCCAGTGTCATGAAACCGCACATTCTTCCGCAACGCCTGCCGGGCGGGGCAGACGGGCCGACAATACACGCCGGTTGTTTTCACGGAGTAAAAGAACACCCCGTCGGCGGCCGGATCGCGTCGGACCACCGCCTGCCAGCGGGCATCGTCATTGGAAAAACTTTCGGGAGGTGTCCGCCGTTTGGTATCCATGATCGCCATGATATTTCCCCTTCCGTCTCGCCGTTGGACGGTGATGAACTCATCCCATCGTAAGGCGGCCCGTCATGGAGGAAACTCCGATTCTTGCTTTCAAATTCGATTCACGCGAAGAACGAGATCGGCCACCATAGGCATTGATTCTCTCGAAAATTGACGACATCATCTTTGACGGGCTGATGGAATCGCCAACCGGGTCTGCCTATCCAATACTTGCAAGCTGAATACCAACGTGGCGGGACGGAACCTCTTGTTCCGGTTGTTTTCCGGCCAAACACTCCCGATATTCCCGGATCGGTTCCGAACTTGCACTTCGATCAAGGTAATTGCATTAATTTGGAGGACGGCCGCCATGAGGACAAATCTGTGAACATAGACCTTCGTTCCCTCGGCGGCCACTTGGCGGCCCTGTCCCGCGTGACGATGCGATCCTTCACTCTCACGATCATCGTGACAACTCTCTTCGGGGGAGCGTTGGGCGCGCTCTCGAATCACTTCCTGAGCGAACATCATTGGGCTTTCGGCACGGCTGCCGCGGCTCTGGCGCTCTTTGAAGCCGCGATCCTTGGCGTCATGCTCGGGTTCAAACAGGCGGCGTTGGCGATTGTCGTTTACGCATTCGGGACACTCAAACTCGGGCAATCGTTGGTGAGGCTGGTTTTCGAGCGGATGTTGGGGATCGGCGGAGAGAACAGCATGCGGGTCGTCCTGGCCCCATTGCCGTTGGCGCAGGCGGACAACATGTTGAGCGGCGCGGTTCGCAGTGTGACAAGCGATGAGCAAGGGGGTTGGGCACGGCGGGTGACTCAATCCCGGTTGCTGGAATCGGTGCGTATTCACATCCTTCAACGATTCCGTGCGGAGGGAAAGAGCGAAATCGATCTGTTGAAACTGAAGGATGATTTGGAACGAACGGTGGACAACTCGCTGGTCCGGAAAGTTCGCCGCAAGGTGTGGCTGTTGACGGCAGGGGTGGCGGCGGGATTGCCTCTGTTGGTCGCCGCGCAAACGTGGCTTCTGCTTCTGTTGCTTCAACCCAAGTGATGGGTTATTGGATGAACTCGGTGGCGAACCCGTCGTAGTAGCGGATATCGTATGACGTGCCCAAATGGGCGATGGTGAAAGAGGATGGTTCTTCCCCCTCGAAGACGTGAGCGTCATCCGTGACCTCATGAAAGAACTCCCGGCCAGGCCCCCAATCCGGCGACGCCTCGGCAGCCGACACCGCCTGCCGAAGCAGCCGGTTCAGTTCGTCCTTGGTCAATAAAAGCTCGACATCCCCCCTCGCGCGAAGCACATGCTCGATCTCTCCGGGTCTTCCCTCTCCGCCATCACTGACTTCCCCCAAGTCGATGATCCGGCCCGGCAACGGCGTGTCAAAAGAAGGATCGTCGCTGCAAGCCCTCGCCTGCATGGCGGCCTCAAGGGCAGGTGGAACAGACGGATAGTCGGCCATAAGACGGCTCCCGGCGGTCGTTGTCACGGGAGGCGGCCCACGATGGTCCATCACCCGGTGTCTGCGGGTAATGCGTTCCGGGCGGCGGCTTGCGCGTCAGAATTTCTTCCATTCGACACCCGGAAATTTCTCTCGTTTTCCCGACCCTCCCGAAGTGAATCCTTTGGGTCCGGTGTTCATCAAATGGCGTTGGATTTCCAATGGTCAAGCGGCTTGCTCAGAAACTTGAACAGCAACGCCTGGAACGGAGAAATGGCCGTCGGAGGAAGGCGTCGAAAATGGGATGCCAGCAGATTGTGGGATGCAAATTTTGAACAGAAAAGGCGGCGGCCGGATGGGCCGCCTTGGGTGACTTGCTTCTCATCCGGCGTTGGTGAGATTCCGATTACCGTAGAAAGCCGTGTAAGCCCACAAGACCAAAACACCGCCGGCCACCGACATGAGCCAGCCCGGCCACATGCGGTCCACGCTTGGATCATCCACCCAAGCAGGCCAGATCAATGATGAGATCATGCCACCAACGATGGCCCCGGTGATGCCGATGATGATGGTGTTGGCAATGCCCATTGCCTGCCGGCCGGGCAGGATGGCTCTGGCGATCAGGCCCACGATCAGGCCCGTGATAATCCAGCACATAAACGCGATCATTGTTTTGCCCTCTGTTTGAGTTGTCGTTACTCGACAAGAGAAGCACATTCCATGCCTCAATCACCAAGGTGATGGGGCTGTTCACCCGCGTAAATCAGATTGAAAGAGCAGGCACGATCGGCGGCGGGGGCATTGGCGAAGGAACCGGCGGTGGCGTTGGGCCGGGGCCGGGAAACGTCCCCGGCTCTCGCCCCGGTTCGGTGGTCGGCGACCGGGGTTGCTCCGGTTCCCGGTGAGGCATCGGCGGCGGCAACGGGCTTGGCGGCGGCTCCAGAGGAGGACTTGGCTCTTCCGGCACGGGCGGCGGCAATTCAGGAGGCGGTGATGGATCGGCAGACTTGGCGGTGGCGAACAACGTGGTCATCGGGGGCCTCATGGAATTCGATGGATTATTTCCCAACCCGACGCATATCCGGCGCCATTCATCCGGTTAAAATCGGCGGCATTTGACCCGCTATCTGACCGGAACGCCATTTGCTTCACTAAGGCCGGCGGGATATTCGGGCGGCCTGTCGCCGTCGAAACCCGCCAACGGCCCCCTCCAACGACTTGCGTTGCCGATCTTCGGGTATTTGGCTTCCCGCTTTGATGGGTGGCCGGGGCCGTCTCTCTCCAAACGAACGGAACATACCGGAGCTCACATGGAACAACAAGTCACGGCGGTCGTCGGAACGGCCGCCCGAGATGTGGATCAAAGTGTCGGATCACGGATCAGTTGGGGTGCCGTCATGGGCGGCGCCGCCGTGGCCCTCGGCATTTATTACCTGTTGGGCATCCTCACGACGGCCGTCGGCCTGTCGGTCTACGACGGAGTGACCGCCCGCGATCTCACCGCCGGGACGGTGGTCTGGCTCATCATTGTCACCTGCATCGCCATGTTTTGCGGGGCATTCGTCACCAACCTGTTCACAGTGGGCGAGGACTCGGAAGAGGCGGTTTTGCTTGGCCTCATCACATGGGCCACCGTCACCACGATCCTCGTTCTCTTTGGGGCGATGGGGTTGAAATCAGGGCTGAACGCGGTCGTCGGGGTGGTGGATGTCGCCAACCGGTCCGCCCCGAACTGGGAGCAGGCGGCCCGCGAGAATGGCATTTCGCAAGACCGCATCAACGCCTGGAAGGCCGAGGCAAACGCCAAGGTTGACGATCCGGAAGCCCGCCGGGAGGCCAGGGCCGCCGCCCGTCGGCTGGCGTGGATCACCTTCGCCGGGGTATGGCTCTCCATGTTCGCCGCCGCCGGAGGCGCGCACGCCGGCAAGGGACCGGCCTTTCGGTTCGTCCCGATCGTGGTGTCGCGTCGAACCGTGCTGACGACATGAGTGCGCGTTGATCTGTCACTCATGGGCCATCACAGAACTTGTTAACCTTCAATAACTTCCAAGATGGCTGATAGTCACTGATTAACGTGATTCGCGCGAGGCTCCCCGCCTCGCGAGTTTTGAAGTTGCGCTTGTTGGGTTTTCAAGAGTGTTCTTGGAATTGGCGGCCGGGATTCCGGGGGCCAGGTTCACGGAACTCAGCGGAGCGTCTCACGGAGTCGTGCTGACGGAACCGGACCGGGTAAACGAACTGCTCATCAATCACCTCTCGGCCCCCCAAATTATCTGAAGCCAAAAAAGGAATTTTCCGCAGCCGGACGAGCGCGAACCCGGTGATAGAATGCCCGTCCGTGAAGGATTCCCATTGGAGATAGCAAATGGCGGCGGACGAACAACGACAATTGATTTTGGATCAGTTTACCCGGCAGGCGAAACCGTTTTCCGAGATGCACGCTCGGGACGATTTCGAGATCCATCGGCTGCTCATCGCCACGGCGGGAATCACCCCGGTTGACGAGGTTCTCGATGTGGCCTGCGGGCCGGGGTTGGTGGCCTGCGAAGTGGCGAAAGCGGCCAAACACGTCACCGGGATTGACCTGACTCCGGCGATGATCGAACAAGCGGGCAAGCGTCAGCAATCACTCGGACTGGTGAATCTTTCCTGGATTGTCGGCGATGCCCAACCACTCCCGTTTGCGGAAGGTTCATTTGACAAGGTCATCACCCGATATTCATTTCACCATTTCACCGACCCGAACGGTGTCTTTGCGGAAATGAAACGAGTTTGCCGAACCGGCGGCCGGGTCACCATCGCGGATGTTTTCACCAACACCCCGGAACAGGCGGCGGCATATGACCGGTTGGAACAATGGCGTGATCCGTCACATACTCATGCCCTCCAGTTGACCGAACTGGAAGCCCTGTTTGCCGGGATGACGGATGTTCGCTGGGAGTTTTACAAATATCTCGTCAAGGTCGACGACCTGCTCTCCCGCTCGTTCCCGGTTTGCGGCGGCACCGAGGCGTTCCGCGAGGCCGTGGCGGCGGACATCGGCGTCGGCAAACTTGGCATCGGCGCATCCCGCGAGGATGGCCTTCGGTTCTCTTTTCCCGTTGTCATCGTCTCCGGCATCAAATAACTGGTGACCGGACTGATTTTCAGAAAAATCTCCCGGCCTGTCACAAAACCGCCGACATCTCCGTCCTTGATGACGAAAGCACGGTTCGAGACCTCATCATGGGTTCCGACATCGATCATCTGCGTCCGAAACTACTGGCCGTCGCATACCGAATGCTCGGCTTGGTGGCCGACGCGGAGGACGCGGTGCAGGAGGCGTATCTGCGGTTTCACCAAACGAACAGCATCGCCTCCCCCGAAGGGTGGCTGGTGCGGACAGTCACACGATTGTGCATTGACAAATTGCGTCAAACCCGACGGGAGACCTACGCCGGCCCGTGGCTTCCGGAACCGGTCTCGGAAGCGTGGGACGGGGCGGCGGCCGACCGTCTGGAACTGGCCGAATCCCTCTCGATGGCATTTCTGGTGTTGCTGGAAACACTTTCGCCGACCGAGCGCGCCGCTTATTTATTGCGGGAGGTGTTCGGCTACGAGTTTGGCGAGATCGCGGGCCTGCTGGACAAAACCCCGGTGGCCGTCCGTCAGCTCACCACGCGGGCAAAGAAACGGCTTGGCCGCCGGGAGCGGCGGTTTGAGCCTAACGCGAGCGATGCGGACGGTCTGGCCGAGCGGTTTTATGCCGCCTGCCAGAGCGGCGATGTCACGGCCATTGAGGCGATGCTCACCGAGGATGTGGCGTACTACTCGGATGGCGGGGGACAGGTTCCCGCCGCCCCGAAGCCCGTCTTGGGACGGCACCGGGTGGCGAATTTGCTGGCCGTGCGGTTCCGCAAACTCCGGGAGGTTTGCGACCTGACCTTCACCACCGTCAACGGGCAACCGGGGGTGGTGTTCTCGACCGACGGAATTCCCGTGCAGATTTATTCGTTCAACGCGGAGAACGGCAGTGTGCGCGCTCTCTACGCAATGTTGAATCCGGAAAAATTACGGCGATGGCCGTGAAAGGAGAATGTCATGCAACAGCGACTCAACTATTATCAACTGGCCCCGGAACCGGTGCGGGCGATGATGGCCCTGGGCAAGTATCTCGCGGATTGCGGGCTGGAACACAATCTGATGGAACTGGTCAAGACGCGGGCCTCCCAAATCAACGGGTGCGCGTACTGCCTTGACATGCACACCAAAGACGCGCGTGCGGCGGGCGAGACAGAACAGCGGCTCTACGCCTTGAATGCCTGGCGGGAGACGCCGTTCTACACCGATCGCGAACGGACGGCTCTCGCCTGGACCGAGGCGGTGACCCAAGTTTCCGGCGGCGTGCCGGATGCGGTGTACGAAGAAGCCCGCCGGCATTTCAACGAGAAAGAACTGGCCGACCTGACTTGGGCGGTCATCGCCATCAACGGGTGGAACCGCCTCGCCATCAGTTTCCGGGCCGTGCCCGGATCATACAAACCCGCCCATCAACCCGCGTAACCATCGGAGAAAAATCATGAACCGGACAACATTGTTTGCACTGGCCTCGGGAATCATTCTCGGAGCCGGAGGCATGACGCTGGCCCGTCACGACGAAACGGCCAAGACCAAAGTGACCGTGCTTTCCGAGCGGAACATCTCCGAGAAAGTGGACGGAAAGGAAGCGAAGGTCACCGTGGTCGAAGTGTCGCTCGATCCCGGCCAGGGGGGTTCGCCGCACCGGCATCCCGGCCCGGTGTTCGGATATGTGCTGGAGGGAGAATATGAGCACGCCATCGACGACCAACCCGCCAAAACACTGAAGACAGGCGACACGTTTTACGAGCCGACCGGATGCCTGCATCGCGTGTCCAAGAATCCGAGCGAAAAGACAAAAACCCGCGTGCTGGCGGTCGTCGTTCATTCGCGTGACGCCAAACAGGTGGCCATTCCGGAACCGAAAAAGGATTGATCCCGGAGCGGCTGGCCGGATCAACGATACCCAAGCGACAACAGTTTGTGGACACAAGTGACGGCAAGCGAGCCATCGCCCACGGCAAACCCCACCCGCTTCGTTGATCCGGCTCGCACATCACCGGCCGCCAGCACACCGGGGAGCGTCGTTTCAAGCGGGCAAGGATCTCGATCCTTCAACGGCCAAAGGCCGGACCGCACGACATCCGAGCCGGTGAGCAAATACCCGAGTTTGTCCCGAGCAATCTCCGACGGGAGCCATCCGGCCGCCGGGTCGGCTCCGATAAACACGAACACGCCGGAACAGGCCAGTCGCTGTTGGGTCTCGCCCGGCCCTCGTTCGAGAACAACACTTTCCAGACGACTTTTTCCCTCGGCCTCCGCGATCCGGGCGCCTTCATGAACCGTGATGTTGCCGGCCCCGCGAATGCGGTTGACGAGATATTCCGACATTCCCGAATCCAGCGGACTGCGCACCACCACATGAACCCGTCGGGTGCGGCAACACTCGGCCAAGTGCATGGCCGCCTGACCGGCCGAGTTTCCCCCGCCGACCACCACCACGTCGCACTCGTCGTAAAGCACCGCCTCCACGGCCGTGCAAACATAATGGATACCCGCCCCCTCAAATCGATCTGCCCCGGCGGCCGGAAGTTTCCGCCAGTTCACGCCCGTGGCGATGAGAACCACTCGCGCCCGGACAATCGTGTCGCAATCCAGATGCAGCAACCGGGGCAAATGCGGATCGGCCGGTGACTCGATGCGATCCACCCTGACCGGGGCGGCCATCTTGGCCCCGAACTTGAGCATTTGAAGCACGCCACGGGTGGAGAGTTCGGTTCCGCTCAACCCGGCCGGGAAACCAATGAAATTCTCAATCTTCGAGGAGCCTCCCGCCTGCCCGCCGGGGCCAAGGCGATCCAGCAGCAACGTCGAGAGTCCTTCGGAGGCTGCATAAACGGCGGCGGCGATCCCAGCGGGACCGGCCCCGATGACCGCCAGGTCAACCGTTTCGCCGGGACAAGTTCGCCAGACGCCCGCGCACTTCGCCAGTTCGCGAAGGCTGGGATTGAAAAGCACTTTGCCATCGCCGCAGTCGACCACGGGCATCGGGCTACCGCTTTTCTGCGCGGCCATCGCCCGTCGGCCGTCCTCGGTCTCCGAATTGATCCAGCGGTGGGGGACGAAGTTTTTGTGCAGGAATTCCCGGACCAGATTCGTGTCCTTGCAATATCCGGCCCCGAGGACGCTGATGCCCAGATTGCCTGTTTGTGCCAACAGTTCCCGGCGGCGGGTGAAGGCAACCATCAATTTTTCCCCAAGCGAGGGGATGCGATTAAGCAAAGCCCGGATCATCCGATGCGGCACCCGGAGCAGGCGGGTCGGACCATGGGCATGCCCGCTCACGATGACCGGGCGGCCAGTGAGGAGATCGATATCCCCGGCAAACCCGCCCGCGTGATGGGTGACGATAAGGGAGTTGTTGTCGGCCGGGTTGCGGATGTCGATTCCCCCGTCCTCAATGACGAACAAGTCGAGTTCGGCCGTGCCGGCCTTGAAGACGACCTCATCCGCCTCATAGGCAATCGAATCGGCAAGAGGCTTCAAAACGCGAAGCTCCGCCGGGGTGAGGACGGGAAAAGCCGATATGTCGATGTCTTGGGCCATATTTGCCACGCTCTCTCACAAACCATTCGGCAACACGAGCGGCACATCGCCTCCCATCCCGGTTAAGGTAACCGCCCGGCCGGGTATCGCCCATCAACCGGATCAAGAAGAAGTCTCCCAAAAACTCCAATCAGAATCTAACTGTCATCCACTTTGGACCGCTTGCGAATGTCCGCCGCGATCTCGAACGACCGGCAGCGGGCGGCGTGATCGTAAATCTGGGCGGTAATCATCAACTCATCGGCTTGGGTTTGTTCGACAAACGCCTCCAACTGACGCCGCACGGCCTCCGAGCCGCCGATGGCCGAACAACGGGTCATCCGGTCCACTTGGTATTGCTCTGCCGGGGAAAGCAGTTCCTCTATCCGGTCAACGGGCGGCGGCAGTTGTTTGGGCATTCCCCGCACCAGATTCAAGAACTGCTGTTGAAGGGTGGAGAACAACCGCCGGGCCTCCGCGTCGGTGTCGGCGGCGAACACGTTGATCCCGACCATCACATGCGGTTCTTTCAACGTCGCGGATGGCACAAACAGACGGCGGTAGAGACCCAACGCCTCATGCAGATAATCCGGGGCGAAGTGGGAGGCGAAGGCAAACGGCAATCCCAACTCGGCGGCCAGTCTCGCGCTGAAATCGCTGGAGCCGAGCAGCCAAATCGGAACATCCAACCCCTCGCCGGGGATGGCCCGGACGCCATTGGTTGAACCGCCCGGCCGAAGGTAATTGCGGAGTTCTTCCAAATCCTGCGGGAAGGTGTCCCCGTTGCTTCCCAAATGTCTGCGGAGGGCTTGCGAGGTTCGCCGGTCGCCCCCCGGAGCGCGACCCAACCCGAGATCAATCCGGCCGGGATGGAGGGATTCCAAGGTGCCGAATTGTTCGGCGATGACCAGCGGGGCATGATTCGGGAGCATGATCCCCCCTGCCCCCACCCGGATGCGGGAGGTTCCGGCGGCCACATGGGCGATGACCACAGAGGTCGCCGCGCTGGCCACCCCGGCGATGTTGTGATGTTCGGCCAGCCAGAAGCGATGATAACCCAGCCGTTCCGCATGACGGGCCAGATCGAGGGTGTTCCGAAACGACTCGGCGGCCGTGCTTCCCTGCCGGATGGGTGAAAGGTCCAAAACAGAAAACGGGATCGTGTGAAGCGGCTTCATGAAATCATCAATAGACAGGGCGATGTCCAAAATGGAGCCTCTGACAGGGTGTCGAAACACTCAAGTTTGCAATTGCCATGAGCCCGCGAATCTTTGCGGCGTTGATCGCCGGACATCTCCGGGAAAAAGATTGTCTTTTTCGACAGGCGGCTGACTAACATAGAGGCGACCCGTGATTCAAACCGCGCCAGCGGGAGAAAATATCGCCTTTGGGGGTGTGATGTCGGCCGAACCGTTTTCGCCATCTCACCGGGAATCGCTCCGAACGCAGTACCACCAAGTTCGCCGATTGACCGAGCGGTTGTGCGAGCCACTGGTGCCGGATGATTACCTGCTTCAATCGATGCCGGAGTGCAGCCCGCCGAAGTGGCATCTGGCCCACTCCACATGGTTCTTCGAGACGTTTGTTCTCGCATCGTTCGAGCCGGGCTTTCGGCCTTTCCATCCGTTGTTTTCCTTCCTGTTCAACTCCTATTACGAAGCGGTCGGCGAGCGCTGGCCACGACCGGCGCGAGGCTTGCTTTCCCGGCCCGCATCCGGGGAAGTCTTTGCTTATCGACATGATGTCAACAAGAGGATGGCCGGCCTGCTGGAAACGGCAGATGAGGTCACCTGGCAGGCGATTACCCCGATCGTTGAACTGGGAATCAACCACGAGCAACAACATCAGGAATTGTTGCTCACCGATCTGAAACATGCGTTTGGCCTGAACCCCTTGCGGCCTGTCTATCTGGCGGGTACTTCTTTTGGTGAAGGAAAGGGCACGCCGCTCCGGTGGACAGATCATCCAGCCGGAGTGCGTTCGATTGGCCATGCGGGGGCGGGGTTTGTCTTTGACAACGAATCCCCCCGACATCGGACATTTGTCGAGCGGTTTCAAATCGCGTCCCGCCCCGTGACGGTTGAGGAGTTCTTGGAATTCATCGAAGATGGCGGGTACGACCGGCCGGAGTTATGGCTTGCGGATGGCTGGACAACCCGGCAACAAAAAGGTTGGGGGGCGCCGTTGTATTGGGATTCGGACGCAGCCGGTCTTCGGTCGGTGTTTACACTCCGGGGCCAACAACCGCTCAACATGATCGAGCCGGTTTGCCACGTGAGTTACTACGAAGCCGATGCCTTCGCCCGGTGGGCTGGCGCCCGGTTGCCGACTGAGGCCGAATGGGAGATCGCGGCCGGGGCTGGCGAATCACCGGGCCATTTTCTGGAGTCCGGTCGGTTTCATCCCGCCCCCGACAATGGCGGCGGGCAATTCTTCGGGGACGTGTGGGAATGGACGGCCAGCCCGTATGCCCCCTATCCCGGTTATCGGCCCGCGTCCGGCGCGTTGGGCGAGTACAACGGAAAATTCATGTGCAATCAGATGGTGTTGCGCGGCGGTTCGTGTGTGACGCCCGCCAGGCACGTCCGGCCGACGTATCGAAACTTCTTCCCGCCGGATGCCCGCTGGCAGTTCTCCGGTTTTCGGCTCGCGAAGGATGGCCCCTCATGACGATTCGCGCCGGCGCTCTCTCCTCCTCCGATCTTTTCCGGGCTGATGTTCTCGCCGGACTTTCGTTGCCGCAGAAGCGAATTCCCTCCAAATACTTTTACGATGCCGCCGGTTCGCGGTTGTTCGACCAGATCACCGAACTGGACGAGTATTACCTGACGCGAACCGAATTGGCCATTGTTCGTAAGGATGTCGGGGCGATGGCGGCCCGGTGCGGGTCGGCGTGTCTGTTGATCGAACTCGGAGCCGGCAGTTTGGTGAAAACGCGACTGTTGCTCGACCGCCTCGATCATCCGGCCGGATATGTTCCGGTGGACGTGTCCGGGGAACACCTGCGAGACGCGGCGGCGGGGCTGGCCGCCGACTATCCCGGCCTTGACGTGTATCCGGTCGTGGCCGACTTCGTCCGTCCCTTCGAGTTGCCGCCGGTGACGGCGGCCCGGCGCGTGGTGTACTTCCCCGGTTCCACCATCGGGAACTTCGAGCCGACGGAGGCCAACGCGCTGCTGTGCCGCATGGCCCGGCTGGTCGGCCCCGGCGGCGGCCTGTTGCTCGGCGCGGACCTTCGGAAAGATCCGGCCGTGTTGGAACCGGCTTACAACGACGCCTTGGGGGTAACCGCCGCCTTCAACCGCAATTTGCTGACGCGGATCAACCGCGAACTGGATGCGGACTTCGACGTGGATTCCTTCCGCCATCGCGCCTTCCACAACCGCGAGCATTCGCGGATCGAAATGCACTTGGTAAGCGATACCATCCAACAAGTGCGGGTGGGCGACCGGACATTTGCCTTTCGGGCCGGGGAGTCGATCCACACGGAGAATTCCCACAAATATGACCTCGCCGAACTCACCCGGCGGGCCGCCGGGTGCCACTGGCGCTCTGACCAAGTCTGGACCGACGAGAACGGTTATTTCGCCGTCCTCTATCTAACCGCCATGAGCTGATTTCAGCGGAGGGGGACTGATGAAAGCAATCTGGAACGGGGCCGTGCTGGCCGAATCGGACCAAACCATCGTCATCGAGGGGAATCACTATTTCCCGCCGGAGGCCATCCACAAGGAGTTTTTCAAACCGAGCGAAACCCACACCGTTTGCGGGTGGAAAGGAACGGCGAGCTACCACACCATCAATGTGGACGGCAAGCAAAACCCGGATGCCGCGTGGTATTATCCCGAACCGAAGGACGCGGCCAAAGAAATCGCCGGGTATGTGGCTTTTTGGAAGGGCGTCAAAGTAGAGGGATAAGGACATGTTTGCCCTCAACGATGTCACGAAAATTTACGCGGGCCAGCCGGCTCTTGGCCCGGTTTCGCTCACGTTCCCGGTCGGCCGGACGACCGTGTTGATCGGGCCGAGCGGGTGTGGCAAATCAACCCTTCTGCGGCTCCTCGTCGGGCTGGTCAAGCCAGATGACGGCGCCGTCATCTTTGATGGAACTCCGGTCAGCCCGTCGAACGCCCGTGCGGTCCGGTTGCGCACCGGCTATGTCATTCAAGACGGCGGCTTGTTCCCGCATCTCACCGCTCGCGGCAATGTCACCCTGATGGCCCGGCATCTCGGCTGGGATCACGGGCGAATCAACGCCCGGCTGGCCGAACTGGCCGAATTAACCCGGTTCCCGCTCGACGGGCTGGACCGGTTCCCCCAACAGCTTTCCGGCGGGCAGCGTCAGCGTGTCGGCCTGATGCGCGCCCTCATGCTGAACCCGGACGCCCTGCTCCTCGACGAACCGCTCGGCGCCCTCGATCCGCTCGTCCGCGCCGATCTTCAAACGGAACTGCGAGACGTGTTTCGGGCGGTTGGCAAAACGGTGGTGTTGGTCACTCATGACCTTGGCGAAGCCGCTTATTTCGCCGATCTTGTCGTGCTGCTCCGGGATGGCCGGATTCTTCAGCAAGGCAGCGCCTCTGATCTGTGGCATCGCCCGGCCGATCCGTTTGTCACCCGATTCGTGCAAGCCCAACGCGGCCCGGAGGTGCGTGACAATGAGCCATGAAACCAACACCAGAAACAACGGATGGCGGGTTTGCTCATCGGCGTTCGTCGCCCTGCTGGCCATCGTGGCGATCCTCTCCCCCGGATGCTCCCGCCCTGCGAACCGGCCGGTGGTGGTCGGGGCGAAGAAATTCACGGAATCGGTGATCCTGGCGGAGATGGGGGCGAGGCTGGCCCGCGAGGGGGGCGTCGAATCGCGGCGGGACGATCTCGGGGGCACGCCCGCACTATGGCTGGCCCTCACCCAAGGCGATATTGATGTTTACCCCGAATACACCGGCACCATCACCCGGCAAATGCTGAAGGCCGATCCCCCGGATCTTTCCGAGGCGCTGGCGGCCCGTGGCATTCGGATCGGCAAGCCGCTCGGCTTCCGCAACAACTACGCCCTCGGCATGCGCAAAGACACGGCCGCCAACAAGGGCATCACCAAGATTTCAGACCTGCGCGGCCATCCCGAATTGCGCCTCGGCTTCATCCATGAATTCCTCGACCGCCCGGACGGGTGGCCCGGAGTGAAGCGGCATTACGATTTGCCGCAAGCGAATGTGCAGGGGATGAACCATACGCTCGCTTACCGCGCCTTGGTGGAAAAGGCGATTGACCTGACCGAGGTATACACCACCGACGGCGAAATCGCACAATACGATCTGCTCGTCCTCGCCGATGACCGCAATTTCTTCCCCGCTTACGAGGCGGTCTGGCTTTACCGTGCCGATTTGGGGGACAGGCACCCGAAAGTCGTTGAACAACTCCGGCGACTCGAAGGCCGCATCTCCGAACCGGACATGCAGCGGATGAACGCCACAGTGCAAGAAGAAAAGCGGGACGAAGGACTGGTGGCGGGCGAGTTTCTTGGTCGTGTCTTGAACGTCGGCGACGGGGGCCAGTCGTCCGATGGTTCGCTCGCCGGGCGATTGTTGACAACGACCGTGGAACACCTTTGGCTGGTGGTTCCATCACTGCTGGCCGCGTTGCTCGTCGCGGTTCCCCTCGGAATCCTGGCCGCCCGCCACCCGGCGATTGGCCGAATCGTTCTCGCGGTGACCGGGGTAATTCAAACCATCCCTTCGCTGGCATTGTTGCTGTTCATGATTCCGGTGATGATGTGGCTGGTCGGCAAAGGAACCGGCGCCCCGCCCGCCGTGGCGGCGTTGTTCCTCTATAGTCTGCTACCAATTGTCCGGAACACCTACGCCGGACTGACCGGCATCCCCGCCCCGCTGAAAGAATCGGCAGAGGCACTGGGCCTGCCCGCCTGGGCGATCTTGTGGCGGGTGGAACTTCCGCTCGCCGCCCGCACCATTCTGGCCGGCGCCCGGACGGCGGCGGTCATCAATGTCGGAACGGCCACGCTGGGCGGTTTCATCGGCGCCGGCGGCTACGGCCGCCCGATCCTGCGCGGGATCGACAAGTTCGACATCCCGCTGATGCTCGAAGGCGCGATCCCCGCCGCCCTGCTGGCGCTGGCCGTGGAGGGCCTGTTTGAACTGGCCGAACGAGCCATCTCCCGCCGAGGCTAATGCGACAATCCTCGGCCGGATTTCTCAACTTGCTTCAGCATTATGGCCAACTCATTCCTTGAAGCCATGCAGTCAGCCCGTTCTTCGTCCAGCGACAATTTGGCGAAATGTTCTGGTAAGAAATGCTTAAATGAAAACAGGTTGTGACTTTCGTCACAACCTGTTTCAGTGGAGGCGGCGGGGATGGTTTCTGAGGCGGTTGATAATCGCGAATTTGCCTAGAAAATATGGGGTTTTAGAAGATATGGCTTGGTACGATATCGTACCATTTTTGGGGGATATCGTACCTGATTTCGTACCAGTGGTACGGAATGGGTTTCGTGGGGCAGAGCTAGGGGTTTGTTCGGTCCCGTATAATATAGGGCAAGGGACGGTGGCTAGCGTCGGGTCATCATTCCGAGTGTGTGGTTTTTTTCAATGTTTTTGGAGAAAAAACATGGCGAACGACGCATCGTCCGATGGCGGCACTTACTATGCCCCCAATTCAACGGTTGAGGTCATTGCGACCGGAAACCGCTATCGGACGGCGAGGGAAGAACCTCGAAACAGGGTTTATTCCCTCATCGACCAAAAGGGAAATAGGTTGATGCGAGAGTTTACTCATGATGAACTCAAACTCATCATGGATGGAAGGGATCGGTTCTTTTTTGGTAGCCTGTAAACGCTACCTCGTGTAACCCGACCGGGTTGCATGATCCGAAGGTTGATGAATGTGTACGCTATGGCCGCCTTGCGGCCATAGCGGTTTCCCTGAAAGTAAAAGCTAAAACTGATTAACAAAATTAGATTTGTTGATCTGCCTGTTGCTTCATTTTCTCACTTTCCCAAGTCTCAACGCTTAATTCCGGCTTTGCTGAGACAACGGTAGTACACGCTTTGGCTACTCTTCGCTTCGATGGAGAATAACGCAGGTTTCTCCATTGCCTTCAAATCTTCACGCGAGTGAATGGCAACGGCAATTTGAATTTTCCGCTCATTCATCTGATCCCGTGTCATGCAGATGACTTCCCCCGCGAGACTACTTTCAACGGCAGATTTCCAGTCGAATTTGCTGTCACCTGATTTAAACCAGAGATATTCGTCAAATGCGTTGACGAGTTCTCGAAAATTTAGGGGTTTGAAATAACGCTTGCAGACATCGATGAAAAATTCGCAAACCACGTTGCACTCGTCAGAGGAAAGTATGCCCTTCATTGTGTTGTGACCTTGACTGGCAATATCCCATGCTTTCGCCTCAAGCTCTTCCAAAGTTGGTGAAAGTTCGAGAACGAACATTCGAGTTTTCATTGCATTTAGGGCAGGGCTTTTCTCGATGGGTCTATTCATGTTGAAAATAAACGAGCCATTGAAATCAACATAATCGATCTGATTCTTCCTTACTGATTTAGTTGTCCAGGAGACGCGACGCGGGTAACCGGCTTGAGAGTGCAAAGCAGAACGCAAAAGAGTGCAAACAGTTGGCACCGTAATGAAATTTTCACAATCTTCAAACAGGATAATGTTATCAGGGGTGCGGCAAATTTGCTCAAACAAACCACAGGCGGTAATCTGACCGTTTAGAAGCGTCCAATGCTCGTCTTTTTTCAACCCTTCAGCCTGAAGAGCTTCAATTACCGTGTAGGATTTCGAGATGCCTCCCGGACCATGCAAATACAAACCGTGTGAAAACCTTTTGACGATTTTTTTGACACGGTCACGGATAAAATCCAAACGAGAATCGTACTTCAAGAGGTGTTCAATGCGAGCGTCGGTCTTCATAAAAGTTCTTTCAAGTTATTGGTAAATTAATGGTTGTTCCCCTTTCTGTCATGAATTAGTTTTCAGAGTCGCACAGACCCCATCCTCCCAGTAGCGGGAACAGACGAGAGGTCTAGGCACGGATTCGCGCCTGATCTGAAATTCTAATAAATGGTAGTTGGGGTATGGGAAAAGAGCGATATGTGCGCCCCCCATAATACATAAATCAAAACATAGTGTACAAATGCTGGGGAAACCCAGTGTAAAAGTTATTCTCTGTATAACCTTTCTTTAAATTGAGAACAGATTCGCAATTACAGTCGTTTAAATGTCTTGTCGAAATGAAACTATTGGCGGCTCAAAAGCCAATAGTTTCACCCCATTTAGACGGTCAATTTCTCTCTGATCGCGGCTGAAAATGCGTGTGCCTCGTGTTCAGTGGCAAACCAATGCGGTTCTTGGCTCGCCATTAGATCCATTCCAGTGATACACGCCTCAATCTCGCCCACGGTGTTGAATTCGTAGAAGAATGGTTGTGCCAGGTCGGGGTTCTGTCTCACATCGTCGCCATTCATCAACCAAAGACGGAATTTGCCGTCCGCATGTCTCACAAATTGTTCCGCACTCATCGCAAATCCTCGTTTAGTAAATCAAAATTTCCTTAACGAATCACATCATGCCAAATTGAAATCCTTAAGGCGAATGTGTTTTTTGATGAATTTTGAGACCTGTTTAAGTAGTTGCGGCCCTTCGGGCCGCCTATGGTTCAACGAGCTTGAAAATGATTCGAGTGCGCTTTTAGGAAAGTAATTCAATTCTGCGAAATGCCATTTTCACCCCCGGCATTTACCCCTGTTTGGGTGGCGATCGGGTCTTAAACGGCGTTTTAGGAGTTCAGGGGCTAAATCCTGACCTGTTCGACCTCTGAAATGGTTCAAAAATTTATAAGTGATGCTTTGAATTCTATGCATTCAATCCCAAAAAATCGGATTCCCACCATTCAAGACTTGTTCGATTACAGCATCGGAAAGCCCACCGATCACGACATGACCAAAGAAATCGTATGTGATCTCTCCGGTTAGGCGGCTGACGACATCTTTTGCCAACACATTGCGGAAAACCTCGTGTGGAACTCCGGGAGTGAGTTTGGCAAGTTCGTTGTGAAGCGTGAACGCACCCAAATTATCCTCAGACCAGCCCTGTGTCGGTGATGTGGGCAGGTGATCCAAAACCTTGATTTCAAAAAAATGTGTGGCAGTTGGATCAATGAGTAAAAATTTTGGCAAGAGTCCGTCTCCAATGAAGTAGGTAAATGATTTTAGACGCGAGTAAGATTGCCTCAAAAGAAAAGCGTCTTGATTTCAAATTTCAAAACTGAGGCTTCAATTCCTTGATCTTCAGATGAGGACTAACCCCGTAGCGCGCCAAGGCAAGTTCTAAAATCGCTTCTGAGACAAGTTCTCTGGCTGAATGGGGAACAATCAGGGAATCGTGAACTGTAAGAGCCTCTAACTTTATGAATTGCAAAAATAGTTAAAGCAGATAAGGCTGAGGCCGAGATTCAACAGAGCCAGTTGCATCTCTTGGGTCTTCTCGGTCACGACCCTCAGCTTGCGAAAGTTGTGCAGCCAGCCAATCGTCCGCTCCACCACCCACCGGACTTTGCCCAACCCGCTGCCATGAGGCGTCCGGCGTTTCGCGAGCTTCGGCTCGATGTCCCGCTCCCGCAACTCGTCCCGCAACGCTTCCGCGTCATACGCCCGGTCCCCGTACAGCTCCCCGGGCCGCCCGCCCGGCCCTTCATCTTCCCCCTCGGGGGCGAGCGGGCCGGCCGAGTCAACCAACGGCAGCGTCCCGGCGGCGTCCG
>NZ_JH636452.1:0-244 GCF_000255705.1 Zavarzinella formosa DSM 19928 | reverse complement strand
CCTGCGAACGCTGTGCCGCACTATCTCATAAAGTTAGAGGCTCTTAGAAGCATCATAATTAAGTCATTGTGTTTTAAAATTTAAAAATTGCCATTTGTCACCGTGGATTTGGCGCATCATCGAATCATAGTGTTTGGCGGCTTCCAGTTCGCTGGCATGTCGTTTGTTTGTTGATTTGCCGTCTTTCTTCCACCAACTTAGTGGTGCATCCGCCAAGTTATCGCACAGATGGCGGGGTGGCGAC
>NZ_JH636451.1:209530-215770 GCF_000255705.1 Zavarzinella formosa DSM 19928 | reverse complement strand
GGCCGGGTCGAGGGCGAACACCTCCAGCGCGTCCGGCTGATCGAGGACGAAGCAGACGGCCTCCGGGAACCGCCGCGCAGGGTCGGTCGGCAGAGCGAACAGCCGCGACAGCCGCTCGGCCACTGCGTCGCCCAGCCGACTTCGCCAACCCGAGACGACGGCTCCCATCCCCTTCGCGCCTCCGCCGCCGAACGCCAAAGTTCAGTTGCCGGCGCCGGAGTACCTGCACTCCTGTCACCGCGACGGAGGTCGCCGGTCAACTGCAACGACTTGTTCGGCCCGAAACCTTGTTCCCTCGTCCGGCGACCATCACCGGGCGAAGTGTTTTGTCGTTCACCCTTCACGACCCGCTTCGCCCATCGGCACGAATGACTGCGCCCACTGCCCCAACCCGGTGACTCGCACTTCCTGAACCCATGCACATGCTGCCGAACGCCTAAGCTCAGCAGCCGCGGCAGCCTCCGAAGCTGATGGCTCTGGCAAACCGTGCACGGCTGCCGCGGTCGGCTGCAGCGCCTTGTTAGGCGCCACGACTATCCCAGGCCATGCTCGGCTTCGAATACCAGCAATGACCACAAAGGTTCCGGCTCCGGCGGAAGGTCTACGGGCAGCGCACCGAGCGAAGCCAATTCCGCCCGCATCTGAGCCACTCGTGCAAGTTGGGCTGCCTCCGATGACAGTCCGACTACCTGCGTCCGGTAGCATTTCCATGCTTCCGCGATCCGCCGAAACGAACCGGCATCCCTACCAGCCCAAACACATTCGCTCTCCCCGATCACACGAAAGTAGACCTGTTGGTCCTTACCTACTATGAATTCGTAAGCAGGTCCACCGTAGTAGGAGCCGCGGGCAACCACATTGCCATCTGGCGGATCAAGAACGTTGATCTCCACCGATACGTCTCCTCCGCCGCCTAACGCCCAAGTTCAGTTGCCGGCGCCGGAGTACCTGCACTCCTGTCACCGCGACAGCGGTCGCCGGTCAACTGCAACGACTTGTTCGGCCCGAAACCCTGTTCCCTTCGTCCGGCGACCATCACCGGACGAAGTGTTTTGTCGTTCACCATTCTCAACCCGCTTCACCCATCGGCACCGACGACTTTACCCCGATACCCGACCAACCGGCTGGCGCTTTCCGAATCCGCGCCCATGCTGCCGAACGCCAAAGTTCAGTTGCCGGCGCCGGAAAACCTCCGGCCATTTCACAATGACGGAAGTCGCCGGTCAACTGCAACGACTTGTTCGGCCGGAAACCTTGTTCTCTCCACCGGCGACCGTCACCGGGCGAAGCGCTTTGTCTTTCGCCCTTCTCAACCCGCTTCCGCCATCGACCCGAGCCACTTCACCCATCGGAACCGTCGCCCCATTGCCGAACGCCCAAGTTCAGTTGCCGGCGCCGGAGTACCCCCGGCCACTTCACCGCGACATGGGTCGCCGGTCAACTGCAACGACTTGTTCGGCCTAATACCCCGTTCTCTTCCCCGGCGACTGTCGCCGGGCGAAGTGGTTGGTCTTTCACTCTTCTCGACACGCTTCGCCCATCGGCACAGACGACTTTACCCGATACCCGACCAACCGACTTGCACTTTCCGAATCCGCGGCCATGTTGCCGAACGCCAAAACTCAGCCGCCGGGACGCGACGGCTCAGACCCATGTCACAACGACTGAGGCCCCCGGTCACCTGCAACGCCTTGTTCGGCTTCTGCGAACCCGCCGAATATGCACCACGGCTCGCCGTCTCTGATGACATCCAAGTCGTCGCCCCGCAGCCACAGACCGACTTCCGTCCCCGCAGATACCGATTGTGGTGGGGTGCGGTGGAAGCCGCAAGCCACTTCTGCGACTATTGCGGTTCGTTTAATCCCGCCAAACTGAAGCATGACCACTTGGCCGACTTGAACATCACCGCCAGTCAGTTTCCCGTATACCGCCGGGGGGCGGCCGCGTGTGCGTGTCACACCATCAATGGTCATCAGCGATTGCACGTCCGATGCCCTCCACCGCCGAACGCCAAAGTTCAGGGGCCGGCGCGAAGGCGACTCCGACCTGCTAACCGGGACAGAGGTCGCCGGTCACCTGCAACGCTTTGTTCGGCACTAAATGACTGGCCAGATGACCGCCCGGCCGGTGCGGGCATTAACCTTCACCAGAGCATAATCCGGCTGACAACCTCGCAATAGATCACATTGGAAGAACACAAGCCAGTCCCGGCCATCTTCATCCATTTCGCACGCGGCGACCCACAGCACCGTGCTGCCGCGTTCACAAGCAACCGCCTCGGAATCGGCGACTTGCTTGCCGCCACGTTTGGTGATGAGGCGACTGGCACGGGTGACGGCGCACTCACGGGTGACTTGCCTCCCTCGCGCCCGGCGATTCAGCCAGCCCCACATCCGACTCTCCTCCGCTTGCCGAACGACCCAACTCAGCCGCCGGGGCGAGACGACCCAAACCAATTTGACAACGGCTGAGGTCCCCGGTCGGCTGCAGTGCCTTGTGACACGTTGCACGTTTGCTGACCCTTTAACATTCTGCCCAGCATCAGAATCTTCCGGGGCAACGCGCTCCGGAACAGCAGTGACTGGCTCGCCGGCCGCCATCATCCTCCTGATGATGGCCCGGTCCGTCGGTCCTGTGTACATCGTGACTGGTGGCGGAGTCGAACCGAAGGTCACTATCCCACCCGCCGGGACGTTGAACGTCCGTCGCCCGCGCACGACCTCCGAGAATCGGAGGTAAAGTTTGGCGTTTGTTTTGTTGAAAACGTCGCCCGCCACCGACCAGTTTGCCTCCCCGGCGACCACCGACTCCGTCAGACGATCAAGCGCCTTCAGTGCGAGCCCGACTTCTTGTCCGGGATTGGTTTGTCCGACGGACGGCCGATAAGCGGCAATTTGTTGCTCCAAGCGTGCTTCTTTGTCCTTTAATTCCCCAAAGACTTTGGCGACGGCCGCGTGAGCCTCCGGCGACTCGGCATAGGCAAGATTTTGCCCGACCAGCGACAGCTTCTTCCGGACAGCCGCGAGTTCGGCTTTGTCCGCCTCAAACTGACTTTTCACCGGATCTTCGGCTTGGGAACCTGCCGCCAATTCCAGCAGGCGAGCCTTGAGTTTGGCCTGCGCGGAAGGATTTAACAACCGTTGGCGGAGGCAGCCGAACACAAAACACGTCGCCAACTCGCCGGGGACCATATTGTGACGGCAGCACTTCGCTTCGGAATTTTGATAGAGGCCGCAGCCGTAACACCATTTTTTTCGCTTGGCATAGCGGTACATGGGCCAGCCGCAGTTCATATCGAAGATACGGCCTCCGAGAGGGTTGACCACCTGTCCGCGGGTTCTCGCCTTTCCTTTCAAATGGCGGCCGCGTTCTTCGATCACGGCCCGAATCCGATCCATTTTCTCCCGAGTCATCACCGCCTCCGACTTGGCCGGCGTACGGATGCGCTGGTCTTCCGGATTGATAATTATCCTCGCTGTTCCGTCGGAACGGAAGTCCGTTTCATCAAGCAACCGCGGGCCGTCCTTGGTAAGCCGGACTTGGTCACCCTCCGAACGCTTGCCGTATTCCCACACGCCAATGAGCAACGAGTGCGTCGCGATGTTACGGACGGTGTTCTGGGTCCACTGTCCGCTTGTCTCGACCCTCGCACCGTTGACCGACCGCGTCCGGCCGGCCTTCGGGGAGGGAATCCCCTCGGCGTTCAACATCTTGGCAATCCGCGACGCGGGAATCGTTTCAATCAAATCCAAGATTCTCCGGACCACGGCCATTTCCTCGGACGCCGTCGGGAGCCAGACAACGTGGTGGCCGGGTCGCTTTACAATCTCGGGACCGATTTCCCTCACCAAGACTCCCTCATTGGAGCACAGCCACCGTCGAAAACCATAGGGCGGCTCCCCGCCGATGGAGAAACCCGTCTCCGCCAGTTCGATCTTGGCGTGGGTCAGTTTCAACGCCAGATTGCGGCGAAATTTCCCGGACTCCTCGTATTCGATCATGCTGACTATTTGGTCGGCCACCGGGATCCGCTGTCCCTGGGCGATCGCGGGCATGACTTTGTCCATGAACACGATCGTCACCCCCGCCTTCCGGAGTTTGGTTTCGATCTGCATGGCGTCCAGCGGATTGTCCGGACGGGCGAGCCGCTCGCGATTTCTGACAAACAGATATTTCGCCGCCGGGTCGGTCATGAGCCGGCGCTGAAGGGCGTCAAAAGCGGGGCGGCTGAGATGATTTCCCGAGATCCCGTAGTCGAGGTAAAGATCGTCCCGCACCGAGAGGCCGTTGGCAATCATGTCACTGATCGCCGCCGCAGTGCCGGAGAAGGAAACGCCAAGGGTCTCGGCCTCTTTGCGGGCCCATTCGACGTACTGCGGGGCGGCCAGTTCCGAATGGCCCTCGGAATCGCGATGATAGAACAGCCCCCGCCCTTTGTGCGATGTGCCGATCATAATGGTGTGTCCCCTTTCACCGGCGGGATGTCGTGCCGGAAGGTCCATAAGAGTTGAGCAAAGGTTTCGACGAGCAGATCCTCGTCAATGACGTCCAAAAGGATGTCCGCCCCGAGTTCCGGCCTTGCCGTCCACGCGCACCCGGTGACCGCCAAATCGAAAACGACCTTTGCAAAGTCCCCGGCCACGCTCAGGGCCGACGGGTCACCGACCGCCGCCGTGAGGTAGTTGATGACATGCCACAGAACCGCGGCGGCAGACGGGAGCCGGGCCTCGCGACTGATCGACAGCCCTGACGCCTCCCATCGCCGCAACCGGACGAAGGCCGCCAAGTCAAGCAGCATGCCGGGCGGGAAGTGAGCCGTCTCTCCTGGCAAGGGCGTCAGACCGGCAACCGTGAGCAGCTGAATGACTTCGTCGGCATCCCGTTCCGCCTCGTCGGACACGAACCGGATCAATTCCGGCGGATGCTCCGATATCATTTCGGGCGACAGTTCGGCGACCATCCTGGCTTCCTCCGCAAAAAACATGCTGACCCACAGATTGTCTGGTTGTCCGGGCAAAATCATTCGAGACGGTCTGGATGCCGGGCTTGGACCGCCCGAGCCAGTTCGTCCAATTCGACGGCCACCAACACGGTTGGCGTGTAATCATCACGTGTCGCCAACACCGACGACAATGACATCCAGCGGGTGTCAAACACGCCCCCGATACTGCGGTCACGGGGAGCGTGAACCCGTGCGTATTTGGCGTCACCTATCTCAAGCCGCCCGGCCGACATGTGAAATACCCTCGACAGGTGGGGAACAGGCGTGGTTTCCGGGGGACCGCCCGGGCGGCAGGCGGCCGCCAAGGCGGACGTCACCAATTTGCGGCTCAGGCCGGAGTCGAGCAACCGGGCGGCCAAAGCGATGGCGAACCCCTCCAAGTTCGTGAAGGTTCTCGCGACACCGTGTCCGGCCTGGATTCCCCTCAACCCGGGCAGAACACGATGGTCTGAGATGTACCGCAGTTTGCGGACCGGCAGGCCTGTGCGTTTGGCAAGTTCGGCCATATCCATGACGACACCGGTTATCCAGATTGGGCAATCAAAGTTTATCATTTGGCTTTGGGCCCGTCAAACGCAGAAATCCAGAAATGACGTTTGCCACTCTCAAATCGAAAGGCGTTCATGGTGCGCGTCGTTGGCGGTGCTGACCATAATGCGTGCCGCTCAGACGACCAATCAAATGAAATTCCTAAAGGCTATTTGGATACCTCAAGAATTATGACGCATTTGAGCCGATTATTTAGTGGTGCATCCGCCAAGTTAACGCACAGATGGCGGGGCGGGGGGATCGGCAAAATCGATGCGGCCAGTGTCGCCGATGGCACTGCCGTCCGGCCGGTATCTCCACCCCGCTATCTGTGTGTTAACTTGGCGGATGCACCACTTAGAGTCTGTCCGGAAAGATACCCCTTATTTTATCGCGTATTTAAAAGGATGAGAGGGTTTCGGCTGCAGCCGATTCAACAGATGTTGAATGCCTCGAACCCGGACCATTGACTCGCTGGAATCGGCCCGCCTTTCGTAGTCCTTGCTCAGCCGCCTCGCCCGGCCGAGCCACGCAAACGTCCGCTCGACCACCCACCGTTTCGGCAACAGCACAAAACCCTTCACCCCGGCCGGACGACTGACAATCTCCAGACGCCACCCGTCCGGATACATCTGGGCGATGGCGTCATGCAGGGCATGGTTATGGTATTTCGTGTCGGCCCACACCAACTCCAAATCCGGGCAGCGTTC
>NZ_JH636451.1:206529-208294 GCF_000255705.1 Zavarzinella formosa DSM 19928 | reverse complement strand
GGTGAACCGGGCGACGGCTTACTGGAACTCGCACCGACATCCATTTCACTGGGGCCGACGACGGCGTCACCGGCCCCGTCGGCCGGCCGGCGTCGCCACCCCGCCATCTGTGCGATAACTTGGCGGATGCACCACTTAGAGCAGAGTTCGGCAGCATGTAGCGAAGGATAGAATGGTTCAAGGAGAGAGGAACCATGCGAGCCTACAGCAGCGACCTGCGAGTTCGGATCTATGAAGCCCGTCAGTCGGGGGAAACCACGGCGGAGGTGGCCGAGCGGTTCGGCGTCAGCACGGCCTTCGTGCGTCGACTGTGCCAGCGGTTCCGCGAGACCGGCTCGCTGGCCCCCCGGCCCTTCCGAAACGGTTCGGTTCGCAAACTGGCCGGCCACGAGGAGGAACTGCATCAGGCCGTGCTCAAACACCCGGACGCCACTCCGGCCGAACATCGCGAACGTCTGAACCTTCCGGCCTCGCGTGTCACGGTCTGGAGGGCGATGCGACGGTTGCGACTGACCCGGAAGAAGAAATCGGTCCGGGCCTCCGAACAGGACCGGCCCGACGTGGCGGAGGCCAGGCGGGAATGGCCGTCGAAACTGGCGGGCGTGTCTCCGGATGAGTTGGTGTTTTTGGACGAAACCGGGGCGACCACCACCATGCAACGAACCCGCGGACATGGTCCGGCCGGGGAACGGGTGGTCGCCGACGCCCCGTTCAAACGGTGGCGGGGCGTGACCTTTGTCGGCGCGTTGACCAGCGGCGGCCTGGCGGCTCCGTGGGCGTTCGAGGGGGTGATGAACGGGGAACTGTTCTCGGCCTATGTGGGGCAGGTGTTGGTCCCCTCGTTGCGGCCGGGAATGGTGGTGGTGATGGACAACCTTCCCGCCCGCAAGGTCGGCGGGATTGAAACCGCCATCCGCTCGGCGGGCTGCCGGTTGGAATACTTGCCACCGTACAGTCCGGACCTGAATCCCATCGAGAATGCCTTCTCCAAATTGAAACGAGGCTTGCGGGATTGGGCCGCCCGCACCACCAAAGGCATTTACAAAGCCCTGCGTCGGATCATCCCTCGATTCCAGCCGAAGGAGTGCCTCAATTACTTCCGGCACTGCGGCTATGCCGCCGCTACGCCTGTGTGAACTCTGCTATAGCTACTGTTTCGCCAGCTCTTCGGGCCTTCCCGCCCGGTAGACTTCCACCGGGATTCGGCACCCGAGCGACTGATGCAACCTGACCTCGTTGTAGAATTGGAAGTACGCCCGCAGGCCTCGCTCCAGTTCCGTCACCGATTCATAACCCCGCAAATACACGTCTTCGTACTTCACGCTTCGCCACAGCCGTTCGACGAACACGTTGTCCAGGCAGCGGCCCCGTCCGTCCATGCTCACCGCCGACCCGGCCGACTCGATGCGTTCGATCCACGCCCCGGCCGTGAACTGAACCCCCTAGTACATGATCCGGCGAGGTCTTTCCTTAAGCTGCTCGCGTGCGAATAATGGTTCATGAGACCTGTCACCACTTACGTTCGTCCGCTGACCGGCCTGGAACATCAGCGACTCCAAGAAGGCCTTCGTTCGCCGGAGGCGTTCACCCTGCGCCGTTCTCAGATACTGCTGGCCAGCGCTGACGGCCAAAGCCCGGCCCAAATCGCCCGGAACTTGGGCTGCACGGCGAGACCCGTCCGCAATGCCATCCATGCCTTCATGGCCGAGGGCGAGGTCTGCCTGGGCGAAAAATCCTCCCGGCCCAAAAGTGCCCGGCCCGTGTC
>NZ_JH636451.1:168618-204977 GCF_000255705.1 Zavarzinella formosa DSM 19928 | reverse complement strand
CACGGCCGCGTTCACCCCCGAGCCGCCCGGCCCCGAACCGGACCACGCCCGCCGGGAGCGGGTCACCGGGCGGTTGTCCGAACTCCTTGGTCAAGACCGCATTTGGACCAGTCGGCAACTCGCCGAGGCCCTCCGTCCCGACGGCGTGGCCATCGGCCATCGTCAGGTCCGTCGGTACTTGGGCCTGTTGAAGGCCGGATACCGGCGGACCGCCCGGACCGGCGGCCACAAGCAAGACCCGAAGAAGGTCGAACGGGCCGGCCGGGTTCTCGACGGATTTAAAAAAAAAGCGGACGCCGGCCGGTTGAGGCTGTTTTACCTCGACGAATGCGGGTTCAGTCCCTCCCTGCCGACCGGATACTCGTGGCCGCTTCCCAAGCAACGCAAACGGGTGAAATACGAATACCCGCAGGGCCGGCGGGTCAACGCCCTGGCGACCTATGAGCCGTTCGCCCCGCTTCCGGATCTGACCGCCGTCCCGTTTGAGCGGACGCTGACCGCCGACGACCTGGTTCAATATCTCCGGAACCTGCCGGCGGCCACCGTCCCCCGCGTCGTGGTTCTGGACAATGCCGGCATCCACACGAGCAAGGTGATGAAAGCCGCCCGGCCGGAACTGGCGAAACAGGGCGTTTATCTCTATTACCTGCCGGCTTACAGCCCCGAACTCAACCGCATCGAACCCGTGTTCAAACAGGTCAAGCATCACGAGATGCCCGTCCGCAGTTTCACCACCAAGGCCGAATTGAAACAGGCCGTCGAGGACGGCTTTGAACGCTACCGCCATCGACTCCGGTCAAAATGTTACAAAGAACCCCGGCTAGCTGCTTAGCGTAGGAACCGCCACGTACACCGCGACGGGCGTGTACCTGCTTCTCATCTCCAACGTGATTTTCCCCTGATCCATGCCGTTGAAACCTACCTTCATCTATTTCCCCGACGTCACCCAGTTTGGTTCGACCAGCTCGCTGACACTTAACGCGAGCACGACCCGTGTTGCGTGCGTGTTTCAAGTCCCCAAGACCGGGACCATCACACACATTGGCTTCCGAACGGAGACGGTTTCATCCTCGCAGACGATCCGTGTTGCCCTCCATAGCGGCGACGCGGCGACGGGCGATCCCTCGGGCAGCAACTACGGCGGCAGCGTGGCCGGCACGCAGGCTTCGCCGGCTTCAAACACCAATTGCGAGGGGGGCCCTGGCGACCCCGGCGGCGGCCGTGCAGGGGAATTTCATCGCCATCGTCCTGGACTGGCCCGGAACGGCAGGGACTGTCCAAATCCGTTTCATGGACTCGTTCCTCACGGAGCACTTCCCTTACGGCGACACGTTCGTCTCCCCGACTTGGACCAAGCAGGCGTTGATCGGGCAGTTCTCCGTCAAATACTCGGATGGATCGTACCCGTATTGCATGCTCATGGCCCCCGGCACAATCCAGGAAGACCCGATCACCACCGCCACCACCCCGGACGAGCGCTCGCTCAAATTCAAGTTCCCCTTTCCTGCCCGCATTGTCGGCGTTTGTGTTCGAAACGGGCGTGGGGGCAACGACACCGCCAACGTAGATTATGTGCTGTACAACTTGAGCAACACCATTCTGGCCTCGTTGAATTACGACGCCACCTACTATCAGAACCAATTCACCAAATACCTTCGGTTATTCTTTCCGACCCCGCCAGTGGTGAATGCCAACACTTGGCTCCGCCTGTCCATCAAGCCAGCCACCACGACCAACAACTGGTTCTGGCACATCAACAACGTGCCCTCAGTGGCCGCGATGGACTGCATGCCGGACGGGCGGGACATGCACATGTCCACCCGGACGGACGGGGGGGCTTGGACGGATTCCACCACCAGCCGACCGTTCATCGCGTTGATGATCGACCGCCTACACGACGGCCAGGTGTCCGACATTATTCGCATCCCCGCCGCATGACGCGCGAATCTAAGCTCACCGCCATCCGAAAGAAACTGGGCACTACTCGCGTTAGCCTGCCGCAACTCCTGCGGACGTTCGCCGCGAAGACGGGGATCAAGGCAGAAGATGCCTCGCAGCTGCTGCGCACCGGATACCCCGGCGTCGGCGGCCCGCTCCGGTGGGATTTTGCTGCGGACGACTTGGCCGACCAGTCGGACGAGAGCGTCGATTCGATTGAGCGGATTGTGGCATAGAATGGGCCGGTGCCTACCCTGTACGACGACATCACCGCCTACGACAACAAGAACGTCACCTACGATGGGACGATCCATGTTGGCCGTTTCGACCTCTCCGTGTTCATTCAACCGGGGAAGAGGCCCCGGTTGACCGACAGGGATGAGGAAGACGGGCCGGAACCGCACGGGACGTTGACGAAAAGGTGGAACCGTAGGAGTGGCGGGCTAGAGTTTTACAAGACATTTAAGGTCATGGCGTACTCCTGCAAAATAGGGGACGTGGCCTTTAAATTGGTCAATCTGAAAAATCCTTACAAGAATCCGGTTCATCTGTCAGACTTTGATTTTCACTGATATTGATCAGTAATATTTTGCGGCAAGCTACGGAGAAAGCAATGTCTGTCGATCAGCAGTCCGCACGCGACTGGTTGCGAAGTATTTGGGAGCGTTTGATTCATGAAAAAATCGAAGAATCCATAAAAAATGTTCAACAGACAGGTTCGGCTACTGATATCGCTAATCGTCTTTGGGTGTCATTATCCGTTGATGACCTTGTTCGGCTGGATTCATCTGACGTGGCGCTATTGTATTGTTGCACTCCTGCAAAACATGAGGAAATATCTCAAGAACTGCGAGAGCAATTGTTCAGAGCCGCTTCAGATAGAGTGCCTCCTGCCCTTAAGGAAAACAAGCACAGCAAGGGTGGAAATCTAAAAACTCTCATTAATCAAGAACTTAAAACTACAGATCTAGCGCGGTTCATCGACTTGGCGTTTGCTGAGCAAGATCGATATGATTTCACTCGACCCGACGAATTACGCGAATTGGTACTGTGCTGTCTGTCCGGTCTCGCTGCCAAACAACTTGAAGGCTTGACCCCGGTGGACGATGAGACCGAACCAAAGCGTCGATTAAAAGCCTTGACCGCCCTAGCCACACCAGGCGGCGACCGGGTTGCTCGCAATGCGCTGATCAAAGGGCTTTCGAAAGGAAATACTGCCGCATTTCCATACGTTCTCAAGTACGTTGGTGGCTCGCCCCTCCAAAGCTCGCTCAATTTCTATGGTAATCCGCAACCGACATTCGACGGGTTCACTACCCCCCTAGTCGCTAAATTTCGCGGGGCCGAGCATGTCCGAGAATGTCTTCGGCGTTACGCGGCCCGAGAGGGGGTGCTTTCCCGGTTTATGCCTGCGGACGGCCCCATCGCAAAGAGCCTTGCCAAAGCTTTTGATCAACTCCCAAAGTATCTTCCACGGAAACAGGGAGGCATTTTAATGCCGAAGGAGATCGCGCTGGAGGAAAGCCGGCGCGATCGATTTCGAATACCGGATGGGATTGCCTGTGCATTGGGCATGGCGACACTGACCGAATCACTGCTCCGTCAGGTCGCAATGGTAAACGGTTGGGGCGGTGGGATGAACAGTCGAGGCGGTGCGATCGTCAAACAGGTTGTGAATAACATGAAGTTGGAAGGCGACACGGCAGAAGGACTGCAAGTAATCTTTGATCAACGCAGCCTCTCGCTCCGCGATGCAATGGCTCACGCTGCCTTTTTTGCAGATGATGAAAAGAGGGTGGACGTGGTTGTGGGTGGCATGAGTCAGACGTTCGCCGCGTTGGTGCGCGACCTCGATGCCAACGGAATTCTGGCTGGTGCCTTGACCGCCCGGCTCTGGGACGCGGGGATTGCTTTGGACACAGATCATGCATCTTTAATTGATGAACAGTACCAGCCGGGCCTCAACATTGTGGACCAATTGAGAGATGACGACGCCCGCGAGCATGTTTTCAAAGTTCTTGAGGCAGCGACCCCGGACAAAAGATTGCTTGGTTCTGCAGGGTTTCTTCTTTGGATTTCAGGGCAACGAGACGAGCATGCCGGGGAGGCGTTCGATGCCACTCAGCAGTTTGCGGCACTATTCGGTTCATTGCTGACGCTCGAAGAATTATTGCGCGCACTGTATGAAATTAACGGACAGAGCGTTCTGCGAGCAACGCCAGTCAATTCGGCCATGCGGTGTCATTTAGCCATGCTGGATGACAATGTAGGAGAGCTTTTGGAGCCGGCACGTCTGAACGAACTATTTCGATATTACGGGATTGAAGAAAAGGCAGCTAAAAGTTTCATGGCAATTAAGGCCGTTCGCGATCATGCTTTTCATGGGCATTGGGCCGGACTTTCACAGCCTTGGGCGCGGTATACACACCTTGCCGTCAAACTGATTTTCTTACTGTGCTCGATTGCACATTTCGGACCTTCCAAGTCTAAGCCTGTGCTTTAAAGACTGACTATCCCTTCTTCCCCGGCGGCGACCACCCCTTCACCTCAATCCCCGTGACCGCATCCCCGACCCGAACGGACTCCCGCCGACCGAGGGTGAGGTCTCGGTGAAGAGATTCCAGTTTATTCCCTGTGATCTCCACCTTGTGCTTCCCGTCCTCGGTCTCGAACACGAACGAGACGCCAATGCTCGGGTTGTACCGGAATCTTCCAAGCACGGCAACCACCCGTCGGGTTCGCTCAACCCGTCGAAGATCGACATCGATACGACGCGGCGCATTGCGGCGGGTGCGCAGGCGGTAGGGTTAAAGTTCCTCGACCACATCATCGTGGGGCGGGATGATTCGTTTAGCATGGCGCGGGCGGGGTTACTCGACGCGTAGGTTTTGAGGGGCACTCGGGGTGCGGTTACGGCCCCGGGCGTTCCGGTTGCGAGGTGGAGATGGTGGCGGATGGGGTGGGGAGTGCGTGACCACACTCCTGTACTGGCTTTCGGTTACCGCGTCGCGGAACGTTCCGCCCAGGCAGGCATCCCCCGTTGCCGTCGGTCGCTGCTTGCGGTGCTCACCCGTGGCTGGCACCGCGAGCGGCGGCCGATGGTGACGGGCAACCCTTGGCGGATTTCACTGGGCATCCTTCAGAGCCGGAAGGGAGCTGGCTTGCGGTGCTCTCGTTGATGGGCGAACTGGCCGCCGAGTCGAAGGTGGAGTCGTCAGCGTTCCTTAACGCAAATTGCGTCTGTGTCGCTCAACCAGCGGTGTCGACTGACGGTAATGCAGACGACGCGACGAAAGGATCATCGCAGGCGAAGAGCTCCTTGTGGAGCCCGTCTCGTGGCGACACAAATGCTCTGTAGCGATAGCCTCTCGCACTATCCCCGCCGACGATGAGCATGAGCGGTTCGGGGCAATGGTATCCGGAAGAGGACGCGATTTCTCGCATCTGGTCGATGTCCGTTTCGCTCGGGTCGGGTGCCGCGGAAGGATGGAAGTGCCACTCGCCCAAGTAATACTGCTTTTTCTTCCACAATTTCCCCAGCCATTCGCCGGCTCCACGCACACCGCGAGCGAACCAAGTCCGGCCCGCCCGCGAATCGGCGGGCGGCCCCGAGACTTCGGTCACTTCGGCAACTGACAGGTTGTGAGTGTAGCACCCGGCGACTATTCCGCCAGTTTCAAACGCGCCGGCGGATCGACATTTTCCGAGGAGTGCCTCAACCTGGGCGGCCCCGAGCCTCAGAGCGAATTTCCCGTCCTCGGACCGAAAGAAGAGAGTCATGCTCCTCTCCTTGTCCCACCAGCCGCGCGATGAGAAGCCTCCTCTGCCGTTTCGAGCCGCTCCACGACCGCCAGCACAGGTTCAGCGGGCTTTTCGGTTACCGTCCGCTCGACGTGTCGAATCGAAGCGGCGGCGAGTTGCCATACGTCGTCCGCACGGGCAGGAAAGACGGGATTCCAGCATCCCGTACCCTCCCACGGTTGTGTGTCGCCTGCACCGTCCGCGATGTCACGACGGAGCCAAGGGGAAACGAGTTCTTGAAACCTGGCGTGAGGGAAGGAGCGTGCGTGGGCCGAAAAGGAGTACAGTCTTCTCGTCCCGAGCCCGATCGAGAGGGAGATGAAAGTCCGGTTCCCCGGCCACGGAAAGCGCGCGAGCGAGTCGAGGACGGTGTCCTCGCCGGTACAGTCGAGAACGACATCGCACGCGAGGACTTTCTCGCACGCAGTTTGGTCGCGCGGCGGGAACCTCTCTTCGAACGCTTCCACCCGGACGTCGGTCAAGAGTGAGTTTAGACGCGTGGCCACCGCTTTCGCCTTACTCTGGCCGACGTCGGCGAGCGTGAGGGTGTGCCGAACGAGATTCCCGACTGCGAGCAGTTCGTCGTCGAGAATCGTCACACATCGCACGCCCGCGCGAACGAGTAGTTCCGCGACAGCGGACCCGAGTGCCCCCGCTCCGATAAGAAGAACGTGTGCCTGTCGCATATGCTGCCCCAGTTTACCGCGAGTCGAGATTTCCTCGAAGTGCCAGTTCTGAGTGGGTAGCCACTCGATCACGGCGTCGTCCCGAAAGCTGTGACGCCGGTCCCGCACCCAGAACCCGAGCCGATTGGGCCGAAACCCGCGGGGGACGCCGTCGCGGCTTAAAGGCGGCAGAGCTGCTACCTGCCAGTGAAGCTGGGACGTTGCGTCGCCGAAGAGTTTCGGAATGCGGAAGCCCAGGGCGAATAGGTGTCGCTGTCCGTCTCGCATCCGATTCAGTAGGGCAGAAAGCACCTCGTCGAGCCGGAACCCGCGAGTCCCGAGAACGCGCCGAAGCTCTCCCCACGTAAGCGGTGCCTGCCACGGCGGGAGAACCGGGACGCCGTCCGCCACGACCCACAGCCCTTGCGACTTAAGATCGTAGAACCGGTCCTGCGGCCAGCTCGATGGCGAAACGACGGCACCCCCGGAGTTCCGAAAGCTCCCGAGGAGATGCACTCGCTCGTTCCCGGGCAGCGCGCCGATGTCCATGAAGCCGAAGGGCTTTTTCACAAGGTCGATCCACTTCGAATCGCCCGGACTCGCTTGAAATGCGACAATTTCGCCTTTGGTGTTTGTGATGAATTTCGGGAGCTCGAAGGGCTCACCGGGAAGCATCAACTCGTTTCGTGCCGCGGCCTCGAGCCAAAGAAGAGCGCGCCGGACGTGCCACCTGAGCCGGGCATCGGGTGTGTACGGCTCGCGGTCGTAGCCAACCCTTCCGAACACCTTCGCTGGCGTCCGAAGGCAAAGGTCCCCTTCGCGCCACCGGAATATCGAATCGTGCCAGCCGTTGTAGTCTTGGTGGGGGAACGTAACGGTGATCCCGTTCTCAACCGCAGGGTAGATTTCGAGCTTCCCCCACGGGTACCGCTCTTCCGCGTGCACGTACCATTCTGTGGTACGCGGCACGTCGGCCGAGCCGTCCCCGGAAAGCGTGAGCCGGAGCGGGAGAATGAACACCCCCGCCTCATGGTGCCACGCCCATTCACCGAGAACAGAGCAGCCCTCCACGCCGTCCAGCACGCGTGCGGCAGTGAGCAGTTGGTCGCTCGGGTCGTTCACGCAAATCGCCCCCCGGTGACGGTGGAGACCGTCGTGCGCCGCGAGAAGCCGCCTTGGCCTGAACCACCGCCACCGCCCGAGTCATCGTCATCGTTGTCAGGGGGCGGCGGGAACCTGTCGCCGAAAAGCTCGCGCCATGCCGCTACGCTTCGAGAGAGGCTTGTTTCGTTGAGGGCTCGTCGTGCGATGGCGGCGGCCGCGACCACTTGCTCGTAGAACAGTGCGAAATCTGACGCCGCCACGCGCTTCAGGACGTCGTGTTGCGGGACCCCGTGGTCGGGCAGGTACGGTTTCATGTTGAGCCGGATGTAGACCCCGTACGCGGCCTGAACGTTCTCGAGCGTCTGCGTCACGCCTTCCGCTGCCGAGCTGATACCGTCGGGGCAGTTTTGCCCGATGATGTGCTCGACCGGGTAGCCCTTCGGGTACTGGGGAGTCGGGTGGTTCACCCGCCGCCACCACTTCAGCGCCTTCACGACGTTGACGTAGTGCCCGTTGCACCTCGCGTTCTTGTTCCAGGTCCACCGGATCTGCTCCAAGGGGTGTGCGGGCACCCATTCCTTGACGTCGCGGTCGGGAATGTAGAGCGGCTCCAGTTTCCACTCCGGGTCCTGTCGAACAGCTTCCGCGAACGACTGCGAGTAGTGAACCGCGCGGTCGCCGCCCAGACTGAGCCACCAGGGCATGGCGCTCGCGTTCGTGACCCCGTCGGGAGTTTCGTCGTCGGCCAAACTAGCCTTTGCCAGCACCCCGTACTCGCTCACGGAGGGGGCCGCCGTCGGCACGATGTCGAGGTCGACGTAGCCGAGCTTGATGCCGAACGAGCGCCCTTGGGGCTCCCACTTACCGGCGTAGTGTTCCTCCAGAAACGGCTCGAACAGTTTGAGCGCGTCCTCGGGGTTTCGGTATTCGCTGCGGTCGAGCTTGGTGACCACGATGACGTCGACGTCCGCTCGCTTGTCGTCCTTCGGTCGAACGGCCGTCGCCCGCCGGTAGCTCCCCTGGAGAAACGTGTTCACGATGATCGGCGCGAGCGTGTCGTCGTCCATCAACCGGTTGCGGAGCGTCATGTGCCCCGTCCTGCAGTCGCTGACCTGGTTCGGGGTCAGGCGGACCTTCGAGAGGAACTGGTTGAAGTAGGTCGGAACATTCATGCTGGGCTCCACGGTTATCAGGTTAATGGCAGGGTGAGTGAAGGCTGGTAGGCCCCGAGCGTCCCGGCTTCGGGGTCGAACTCGTAGAGGGCGATGGGGCCGAGCATTCTGGAGAGCTGGCCGAGGTAAAACTGCAGACTGTTCGGCGCGGAAACGAAGAGGTGAAGCGGTTGCCCCCCAGTCGCCGCACTCCGGCTGCCGCGCGCGATACGGACCACCTCCTCCGCGATCGCGAAGGCGTGACTACCGTCGCGGACCGAGAGTTGACTCGCACCCGACGGCGGCCGGCAGTGGATGACGCGACCCACCGAAGGAAGGTGCTCGCTCACGTAGTGAGCCACGTCCGCGCTGGCGTCGTGCGTCAGGCTGACCGAGAGGGCGATGGCCGGGCCCCCGGTATTCCCGGCCACCTCTTCGACGGCGAGGCGCGGAGCAGGCGGTACGCCGTTCGACGCGCCCGCCTCCCAGACCGTCATTCCACCCGCACGCTTTTGAACGAGTCGCACCCGCGAGCCGGACTTGGTGTCGAGGCACGCACCGCAGAAAAACGCGATGGTTCCGTGCGTGTCGAGGTGGAGGAGATACTCGCCACCAGGCGTGGTAACGCGGGCCAGAAACGACCGCACCTCGGCAGCGACACCCGTCGACCAGTAGTGCCCGGCGCGAAGTGCACGGTAGTCGAAGTGGGGGACGAGGCAGAGGAGTTCCTCCGTCACGTCCTCAAGGTGTTCGGCCCGGCGGATGAAACTCCGGACGCCGATGGGCTTGCCCGGGTTGCTGCTCGGCTGACACCCGACCCAGAGTCCGTCGCCGTGACACACGCTCTGAAGCTCGTCGCGGGTGAACTCGCGGCGACCCTCGCCGTGTAATTTGCGAATCAGGTCGTCGTAGGGGTTCGCGAGCGCGCTCGCGTCGAGCGGCTTGAACCCCCGCGCGCCGAGTTCGGTGTTCAGCCTGTCCCGCAGCTGATCGAGCGTCCCGTGGTTGGCGAGAAATCGGAGGGGGGCAAGGACGGCGCGGAGTTCGTCGTCGCTGGACAACCCGAGGTGCTTGCGCCAGGCTTTACGAATCCTCCCCATCTTGCTTCCGTCCTTGGTGCTGTCGAATAGCTTGTCCAGCCGGACCTCCCCGGACCGGTTGCTGACGAACTGCCCGAGCGGGTCGCCACTCGCGATCGGCCACGGGGTGACGATGGTGAACCGCGCCCGGATTCCGGCGGTCGCGGATTTGGCAACCGCGTCACGCAACCGCTCCAGAATCGAAACGCTCGTACCCCCAAAGTCTTCGGGCGTGTGCAGGGCTTCCCAAGTCAGCGCGCCCGCGCTCACGACGTGGTACTTGACTTGGAAATAATCTCTGGTGATGTGGCCACCGCGGCCGTCGGGCACCGGCACCGAGTACCAGAGCACCACGTCGTCAAACGCCTTATGCGCGCTGACCTCGAAGCCCACGCGCTCGACCTTGTGGTGAGGGGCGAACAGCCGCACCGCTTCCACCCAGAAGCAGCGCGCCTGATAGTCATCACCCTGTTGCCGGGCCAGCACTGCGGTCGACATTCACTTCCCTTTAAGACAAACAAAATCAACCCCACAGCCTACCTGTGCCGTGCGGCGGCCGTTAGCTCAGTAGGCGAACGGCCGGGAGGCTACAGTGCGCGGCGTTCGGCGCACCCGACGCCGCGCTGTAGCCACGAGTATCACGACCCAAATAGCCGCTTCCAGAGCCGTGCCCACCAGCCGCGCTTTGTCGCCGCGGGCGGGGGCGCAGCGGGCACTTGCTGGGCGGGTGGCGAGTGCGGCGTGGGCGGTCCGGTCTCCGGCGTTCCGTAGTGGCGCGTCCTCGCGGCACTGTCCCGGCGCCGCTCGGCTTCGACCTGAGCCTCGTTCCACGGCGGCGCGGTGAGCACGTTCCCGTGGTCGATGACGTAGTGCGACCGGCATTTGAGGGTCCAGTTGCCAATCGAGGGCCACAACGACACGCTTTCACCGTCGAACGTCATCCACCACGCGACCAGGCTGAGCGGCGTCACTACCTCCTCGCCACAGCCGCAGCAACACAAGTGGGAGGCGGTGCAGAACTCGAGCGAGATGTAAAGCACCCCGACCTCGAGCGTCTCGGGCACGTACTGCACGAAGCGGTGTTCGAGCCTCTGGCAGCGCATCATGGGCGGTCACCGTTGATGAGCAGGTTGCTTTCGGTCGTGTACGTCGAGTGGTGCTCCCGCTCGGCGTCGCGGTAAAATCCGCGATCCTTTTTCCACTTCAGGACGGCGAGCGCTGCGGTGAGCGCATTCAACTCGGCCACCTGGATGTTGGACGCGTAGACATCGTCCGCCCCGCCGCCTGCAAACGGAACTCGCCCGCTGTGGACGTGGTCGCGTTTCTCGGGCGTGCTGGCCGTCACACGCAACATGCCGCCGAGCGTTCCGGCGTCGTCTAGGTCGAGGCCCATTCCCACGTCCACAAACCCAGCGCCGATCTCTTCTAGGCGGCGGACGACGGCCCGCTTGTCCTCGCCGGCGTCCATGCACAAGAACGCGAACGTGGTCCCGTCGAGCAACTGCACGTTGTCGGCTCGGATGAACGTCCGGTGCGCGACGATCCGGCGGTGCATGCGCGAGTAGGCGCGGCGAAAGTACTCGACCTTTGCGTGCACTTCCCGCAGCTCTTCGATGGACGCAGCACCGGGGGCTCGAAACGCGTTGTGGGAGAGAAACTTGTCGTTGTCGAACAGGCGGATCTCTTTCACGGGCGTCTTGGCGACCATGTCCAAGACGTACGACCCGGAGCCGCCGAGGCCGACGATGGACACAGTCTCCTTGGCGAGCTTGTCGCTCAGCGCGCCGATCCCCACGCGGGCGGACGCGGTGTCCAGGTAGTTGAAGACGCCATCGTCTTGCTCTTCCGGGGTGCGGAAGAACCGCGGGTTCGCGCCGGGCCCTAGCACGGCCGCCGGTCCGGCAATCACTCCGGCGTAGGTGACCATCTTCTCGTAGTGGTCCGTGTACCCCTCCGGCCGCGGCTTGCTCGAGAAGTGGTGCTTGGCGATCACCCCACTTCCCAAGTCGTAGCTGCCGCTGGCGTTGCCGATGCCCTTCAGCGCCGTGCCGTCGGCGTTGCAGGGGAACTCGCCGTCGAACCACACCTGGTGCGAGTCCGGTTTTTGCGTGACGTTGCCGGCCATCGTGAGGCCCGAGACGATGGTGCCGCGGCAGACGTGCTTGCTTGCGTCCACGTACGGCACCTCTCGCATGAGGAGCAGCGCTCCACGGACTTCGACGAAGTAGCCTTCGTCCCGGAGGCGCTTCAGATCGGGGTTACGACTGAACAGTTCGTGTGACATTGAATCGGGTCCCGTTTTTGATTTGGACGGATCCGCCGCGGCCGAGCTCGCCGACTGGTGGCGTCGCGGCGGCGTGGCTGTAGCTCATCGAGAACTCGACGTTCGGGTCGTGCTCGCCGGGGAACGCGAGCTGGACGATCTGTTCGAACGTCACCGTGTTCCCAGTGACCGTTCGCGGCCGCCCGTTGACGAAGATCTCGAACGTGGGGACCGGCCGCGGCCCGGTGACGAAGTGCTCGACGCCGGGGGCGGCTAGATCGACGACGTCCCCGGGTTCGATGAGCCGGTCCTGGCCCCCGCGGGCGTCGAAGAAGACGGCCTGACCGGCGCCCACGTTCGCGAGCGAGTACAGCACAGCGCCGGGCATGTTCTGAACGCCCCAGTTGATCGCGTGGCCGTCCAGCGTGAGCCGGAAGACGCGGTCCGACTTGAACGCGACGAACCGCTCGACACCCTTGCCGCGCAGGTCGAAGGTCTCGTCGAGCCGCACGTCCTCGAAGTCGCCGGCGGGCAGGATGGCGAACAGGCTGAAGTCGTCCGGCGGCCCGTACCCGGCGACCGCTAGGATCTGCCGCCCGAGCGGCACCGGGTCAGCGATGGTGAGCGGCCGGAAGTTGAGCGTCTCGTTGCTCACCGCGAGCCGAAAGGAGTCGTTGGCCGCCGACCGCTCCGGCCGGCCGGTGGCTTCTGGCCCTTTGGTGTTGGATTGAAGTGCGTTACCCATGCAATTAGTCCTCCGTCATGCACCGGGCTCCATCGCCCAGGTCTGAAGGGTTAATCGCACGATCTTAGCGTGACCGGTAAATTCAGGCGGAGAATTTTTTCGCCAGCGGCCCGACGGGAACTGGGCCGCAGATGAAGAAGGCCGGGCACCGCGGGCAGGTGACGGTCTCGTTCAGAGAAAACCGACCGGCCCGCACATCGCTCACCATCTCGTCGATTGAGTTGCAACGGTTGCCGAGGACTTTCGAAGACATCTCCACGGGCGAGACGGCCGCGTCCCCCAAGTGCACAAACTCCACCTCGCAGCCGGGCGTGTGGGCGTTGGCGGCCAGGTGAAACGCTGCGGCCGCGAGGCGGTTCTCGTCCTCGTCGACGTTGTGGCCGGTCTTGACCCGCCTCATGGTGGTCTTCCCGCTGGCGTCGATCACCACTTGGTCCGGAACGATGACGATCTCGCCACCGGCGACCCCGAGAAGAAGGCGGGGAACGGTGTGAGTCTGCTGCCCGGCAGCGGCATCCGCGAAGGACTGAAGTAACTCAGAAGCGATTCGCTTGTACTCGTCGGCGTATCCGTGCTCGGCCGGACCGTGCTTGTCCCAGAGGCTGTCGAGAACGGCTTCGAGCTCCGCGTGGGGGAGTGCCGGTCCCACGCGGGCGACTACAGCCTCGACAACCTTTTGAACCGCGACGTGCAGGAGCATGAACGCGGTCTCAGTCCGGCGACCGCCGACTCCAAGAACGTGCGTGTAAAGGAATCGGCGAGGGCAGCGTTGGTAAAGCCCTAGCTGATGGTCGGTCACTCGGAAATCGCCGTCGATGCTGAGAGCCACCGGCGTGTTAACGGGGTCGGGCGGTAAAGTGCTAACGGGAATCGAGTGGCGCTTGACAACATTTGCGCCGAGTCGGTCGATGAAAGGTGAGCGGGCGCGGTTGCTCCCGTTCGCCGTTTTCGTCGGAGAGTAGAGCAGCAGACGGTCGCGCGCCCTCGACACCGCCACGAAGAATAGGCACTCCTGCTCCTCGGCGATCGCCGCGTGCATCGCGGCGAGGCTCTTACCGCCGGCCCCCTCGATGAGGCCGTCGGGCGCAATGATGTCCCGCGTGAGCACGCTCTTCGGCGACCGCGGGATGCTCGCCTTGGTCAACCCGGGAATGTGGACCACCGGGAATTCCAGCCCCTTGCTGCCGTGCATCGTCATGAGGCGCACGGCGTCGATCCCTTGCGCGCTGGCGGGGAGTTGCCGTAGGTCGCGCTCGTCAGCGTTCCGCACGAGCCGTCGGATCCGGTTGAGCAGCCGGGTGACCGGGAGCCCGGCACCTTGCGGCTGGACGCGCAGGAAGTTCATGAACTGCCAGATGGCGACGCCCTTCGCCCGACTTCGGACGTCCGAAGCGGCGGCTATGTCCGCTGCCATCCGCGATCGATCGAAGAGCACGGACGTCAACACGTTCCAGGGCTGCTCGAGTTGCCCGAATCCGTCGAGAAGCGCCGCGATACGGAGAAGGCCGGCGCGTCCCTCTGAAGACACACCGTCCAAGGTGGCGACGATTGAGGTCCATTCCAGTGGGGCAGAGTCGGAATCTCTAAGGTGTGCGATGACGCGCGCCACGTCGGCGAGGGGAACGTGGTACTCGTCCATGGCCGCTACTCGAACGAGCCCCATCGCGCGGCCATCGGCGAGTAGCGACAACAGGCTCAGCAGATTCTTGATCTCGTCTCGTTCAAAAAGGCTGCCGAGGTAAAGCACCGGAATCCCGAGCCGCTCCAGCCCCTCGGCGAAGCGCCCCAACCGGTCGTTCCCGGCACTCAACACGGCTTGGTCGCGGTACGAGTTGTTCTGGGCGCGCATCCGCTTGATCGCTTCGGCGACCGCAGCTATCTCCTGTTCGTCGGTCTCGACCGACTGGTATTCGGGCTGAAGGCCCGATGCACCTCGATGGACGGTGAGGGAGATGTCGGCGCCGACGACGCTGGGAATGTCCGCGGCGAAGGTCAGGAAGGCATCAACCACCTCTTGGTGACTGCGGTAGTTCGTCTTTAGGCGGCCCCGCTGGCCGCCTGGGAAATCCTCGCGATCGAAGCGGGCCATGTTGTACGCCGACGCCCCGCGGAAGCGGTAGATGGACTGCTTGACGTCACCGACCACCCACAGGTTTTTGCCGTCACCGGCGATGGCCTGAAGCAACCGCACACTGCTGCGGTTCACATCCTGATACTCGTCGACCAGGACGTGTTCGTAGCACGCCGCTAGGCGCGCCCGAACGTGCGGGTACTTCTCGCACAGCCGCACGGGTATCGAGACGAGGTCGCCAAGGTCGATGCAGCGCAAGCCGCGGTTGAGTCGCTCGTAGACCTCGTAAACCGTCGCCACCTCCATGCATCGCTCGGCCGCCTTCTTCTCCTCGGGGCCGGTAGCCGACCTCAGCATCGTCTCAGCGCACGTGCGGTAAGCGGTCTCGTCGGCCACCTCGTCCTTCGCGCGCGAGATCGCCGCCAGAATGTTCCCCAGGATGTCGGCCGGGTCCCAGAGGTTTTTGAAGTGCTCGAGCTTGAGGTTGGGGTACTCGTGCTCGAGCATCTCGATCGCGTCGGAGCGGTCGATGAGCCGCGGGTCCGGGGGGAGGTCGAGTAGGTCGTGGAACCGGCGGATGACGTCGAGGCCGAAGCTGTGGAAGGTGCCGGACCAGATCTTGGCCGCGGCGGCAGGGTGCTTCACGCCGATCCGCTCGGCGAGTTCGGCGGCCGCCTTGTTCGAGAAGGTGAGGATGAGGATCTTCTCGGCGTCGGCGCCCCGGTTGAGCAGGTGCTCGACCCTCCCGACGAGCGTCTGCGTTTTCCCGGTGCCCGGCCCCGCCTCCAGCAGATAGGGCGAGCCGTCGTGTGTGGCGGCCGTCGCCTGGTCCGGTAGCAGGGGCTTGTCCGAGACATCCGGTTTCGGCTCGACCGCGGGGAGGAGCAGCGCATCAATAAGTTGCTGCGAGACGACGGCGTGAGACGCGCCGAGCCGAGTCGCAATAGCCGCGGCCGACGCCCCGCCGCTCAGGTGGAGGACGCGAAGCCACGAGCGCGGCAGCAGGAACTCACGCGCGAAGAGGTCCATCTGGACTTCCCGACGCTGCCGACGGCTGTAGTCCACGACGCGGTCGGCACCGACGGGAGAAGCCTCGGGCGGCCGAGAAGGGTCTATCGAAGTGGTAGTGGACGGTTCGTCCTTGCCGCCCAGTTCGACGTGCCCGATCTCGTGCGCGACCAGAAAGGCGTCGATGAACGGATCGCCACTGTCCTCGTGGAGGATCAGCAGCGCGCCCGGGTCGTAAACCGCGCGCCCGCCGTGGAGCCGCCCGTCTCCCTTGGGCAGGCGCTCGACATCGAGCAGGCGACGGCCGGCTTCGGCGCAGGCGAATTCGTAGGGCTTATTGGGATCGCCGCCCGCTTTTACCGCGGCGGCGTGGAGTTGTTCGGCCCGCTGGCGGCTGACCTCAAGGGCATTCATCTTCGTCGCACTCGTGTAGGAGGAGGCTGCGCTGTTCGTCCGTCATGGGCGTCCGCTGAACGAGATCGCGGAACGTCGTCTGCCCCTGGTGGGCCGGCTTCGTGTCGGATTTGAACGAGAGGGCAGTCGGCACCTCACACTGCCTCGACAAGTTTGCGCGGGCTGAGTCGAGCGACACCGAGGCCGCTTCCGAGAATCTGCGCACGAAGCCGCTCGGGATCGACGAAGGAAGGACCAATCCGTCTCGGAGGGCCGTCAGGATCGAGCGCGGCACGTTGAGCGCTTTCGCCAGAGCGGCGAACGCCATCCCCTGATAGCGCGCAAACAAGTCAACGCTCTCGGCACTCGTAGCGTTCCCCGGCCCACAGGCGACAAACTCCTCCCAGGCAGTTTTCGCGCCCGGGTCCGGCAAGGCTGTGGGAGGCTGCTTCTCGATCGTCTCGTTCAGCCTGAGTTCGGCCGACAGGTCGATGAGGTCCTCTTTTAAGTCGGGGTACTTGCTGAGGTAGCGGTCCAGCGTTTCCCGATCGTGCGCGGGCTCGACGGCAAACGCATAAAGGATAGCCTCTCGGTCGATATGGCTGCTCATGCGTTCTCCTGCTCATCCTTCAGCGCGTCGTGCAGCTTCAGGTATGCGCTGTCACGCCGGTTGCGTACCGTTTTCTCCACGCAGTCAAGCATTTTGGCTATGGTCGGCTCCCCATCGTCTTGCGAGTCTATCTGGTACCCCTGAAGGATCAGTTCGATAACCCGCTGTTCCTTCACCGGCAGGAGACTAATCGCACGAAGGAGCTTCGACCGGTAAAGAAAATCGCAACCCTCCGGGGGCGCCGGAGCACGCAGCTTCAGAAGCGCTTTCTCAACCTCCGGCGACGGCTCTGCCGGTTCGGCTTCCAATTCGAGCGGTTCGAACCGGGCGGCCTCGCGGCGCACGTCCCGCCGCGCGGTGGCCCGAAGGCTCGCGAGTGCGGCGTTGAATCGGCACTCGTAAAAGTCCAGGCGGTCTTCGTACGCCTTGCGGTCCTTGCACAGAAGAACCTGAAACTTGTGCAGCACAGCCTCGCGGATGTCGAGGTCGACGGCGCTTTCCGCCGGCTTTCCCGAGCCAGTGAGCTTTCGCGTGGCCACGGGGACCGCAGCGAGCACGCGCTGTCGGAGGATCTCGAACAGCTCGCAATGTGTGCTTGTGTTGTTACTCGGAGGGTGACGCACGAAGTACAGGACACATTCCGACGGGACGTAATCCGAGTGCTCCGAGTCGTTGATTCGCGCTCGTTCGACCAGGTCGTTGTCGGGCAGGGCTGAGAGTGTCAGCAGGGCCGCGGTAATTTCTGGTTGGCGAAAGTACGCGGTGCCGTCTTCCTTCCTGAGTCGAAGGGAAACGATCGGCGAACCGCCTGGGCTGGCAGTGTTCGGGGTCATCGCGACGAGTTTAACCTCCGAATCGGGTGCCTTTCACACTGACAAGTAGACCCGAATGGCGGCGACGATGCAAATCGGATTAACGTAGTTTCGCGTATTTCGGGTTAAAAGAGGTGCGAACCGACTAGCGCATCTGCTATGACCCGCACGATGACGCAATAGCATCGAATTGCGGCTGAGTGCGACCATATCAAGGCGGGGGTGCACGTCAAAGGCCGACCTTCGCCGGCGCGTTCTCCCGAAATAGGGACCCATCCCGGATGTATCGCGGCGCTTACGATACGGCCGTGCCCGGGTTACGCCTCGCCCGATCGTCAAAACTCTCGGAGATTTCGGCCGTGGTCTACGAGCCGTCCCTATGCGTCATCGCGCAGGGCGCAAAGGAGATTCACCTCGCGGGCGAGGTCTACCGCTACGACCCGGCCCGCTCGCTCGTGGTGTCGGTGGATCTCCTGTGTCCGCACGCGTGATCGAAGCGTCCGTGACGCGGCCTTGTTTGGTCCTGCGCGTCTCCATGGACCCAGGCGTTGTCGCGGACCTGCTGGTGGACGGCCTCGCCGAGCACCCATCCGGACCCGCCGAGCGCGGCCTCGCCGTGACCCCGGTTGAGTCGCCACTCCTTGGTGCCGTCACCCGGCTCGTCGAGTTACTGGACACATCGGACGACATCGCAGCACTTGCACCGCTCGTCGTCCGCGAGATCACCTACCACGTGCTCACTGGTCCCGAAGGACCCAGGCTCAGGCAGATCGCGGCGGCCGGCGCGCCCGCCCAGCGAGTGGCACGGGCGATCAAGTGGCTCAAGGAACACTACGCCGAACCGCTGCGGGTCGAGTCGCTCGCGAAGCACGTGCGGATGAGCACGTCCGCGTTCCACCTCCACTTCAAGGGCGTGACCAGACTGAGCCCGCTCCAGTACCAGAAGCGGCTCCGGCTCCAGAGGCCCGGCGAGCGATGCTGAGTGAAGGGCTCGACGCGGCAGAGGCGAGTTTCCGTGTCGGTTACGAGAGCCCGAGCCAGTTCAGCCGCGAGTACCGGCGGCTATTCGGAGTTCTGCCGCGGCAGGACGTGGCCGCGATGAAGGGGCGAAGTAGAACTCTCGACCGAGGCTGCTGCGCGGTGAGGCAGCGGACATGGAGGGAAGTCAGTTCGTTGAGCGATAGACCGGCTCGCGGGCGCGGCGTGAAGTGCTACACCTACTGCTACACCTTGAGTGGACACCTGGATCGTCTGCCAAGTCCGTCGCCGCAAGTCGCGTCTCAAGAACAGGTTGCTGAGAGGTGATCTGTCCCGCGTCCTCTCCGCATCCGCTTTGCTAAATCGGTGCTTTCGACCTTCATCGAGAAGAGTAGTTTCATCCCCTTTGCGTCTGCAAAAGTGACGGAAACACTCTTTTCGATGAAAGCCATCATACGATTTGTTCGGGACCAAGAGGTCACAGGTTCAAATCCTGTTAGCTCGAGGCCGTCACGCTACTTGTGCTGGTTCGACTGACCGTTGACCGTCGGCATCAAAATCAAGGAATCGGACATATGCTCCAAGTGTCGTGCGGCAGGCGTTGCAAGTGGCCGATATGGCGGGAACAGTGGCCATGTTGGGAGGATGTCTTGTCCGAAAAAGCCAGCCGTTTTTACCAATCGTGCGGGTTTGTCGAATTGCCATCGCAACCTTCCACTCTCTGCCTGATGTTCCACATCACCCGCCCAACCGGGCCGTTGTCCGTGTGAAATGGGCCAGACGAAAAACAGCCGGGCGTTTCGTCTGACCTGCGAGCGGATCGGGATACATCGTCCAGAAATGTGAGGAATGGCAAGCCGCCCCAAAAGCCATTCCGGCCGCGAATCATGTAGATCTGCCGCCGTTCGATAAAACGACGGCTGTGATTCGAGTCGCCAAACCGGAGGAGGTGTTGTTCGCGATCACTCCGCCGGACAACGGGCCATTCTGCCAGCTCCGTGGCGATGCGAAACAAGTCGAGTCACCCGGCAATCAGGCTCGAAACCGTGGCCATTCTCCACTGTTCAAGTGCATCATCGGCCCGTTCGGCGTGGATCTCCCCCCCCCGCCGTTCGGTCGCCGCCGCTGCCATCGCCGGGGTGATGTCCGGATGCCAGATCACCGGCACCCCCTGCGGCATTGATTCGGTCTCCATGCCGATCAGGGTGATCCACTTTCTCAACGCCTCCCTGGGGTCCGGTTCGGCGGGCACCTTGCGGAGTCCGTTGTCATAGTCGGTCACCGGGTCGCGCCAGTGTCCCGTGTGCCAGCCCTGGTCGCGCAACTCGGCGACAACATCCCGTGGCGCCCGCAACAGCACAACATGATCGCGGGACGGGGAGGGTTTCCGGGTCAGCCCCGGAATCAGCCGCAGACCGGCGGCGACCGAGTCCGCGCTGACCTCGACCACCCTCCGCCGGGTGGCGGCTTGCACCAGGGCGGCCGTGGCCTGCGGATGCCAGACGGCCCCGACCAGGCCGTCCTCCCCGGCCGCCTCCCAAAGGATCATCTCCACCCATTCCGACAGCAACGGAACCGGATCGGGCGTGGCGAACGCCCGGACCAACCCCCGGTCGATGTCAGTCTCCGGATCGCGATCGTAGCCCGTGTGCAGACCGTGGCCGCGAAGGGCGGTGACAACATTTCGCGGCCCCCGGACCAGCGTGATCGGCCAGTCATCCGGCGGCGGCGTCCAGAACTTAGTCGGGTTGCGGGCGCCGCTGATGTCCGAATGTCCCCGCGCCTGTCCCACCAGAAACGGCTGGGGGGCATAGACTTTGTAACGGGTTTGGGCCGGCCCCATGATGTGGTCGCAGTGCCCCGAGGAGCCGCTCCACAACTGGTACAGATCCCGGAGGAAGCGGCCCCGGATGGCGTAGGCGTGGGTCCGCTGGCAGTTGACGCATTTGACCACCCCCGGACTCACGGATGTCGCCGGGGCGATGTGCTGGCCCCCCAGCATCAACTGGTCCCAGTCGTCGGGGACGGCGGCGAGGAACCTGGCCACATCGTCCGGGAAACTGTCGCGGACGCAGGCGTCATCCTCCAGCACCAGCAGCGAGCCGACCCCGTCCATGATGGCCCGCTCCAGAATCTGGCGGTGGCTTTGCATGCAACCCCACGCCCCGCCGCCCGCCGCCCAGCCTGTCGGAGCCGGGAGGATTCCCCCGTCAACAGCCTCGAAAACGGTCGGCTCTCGAAAAGGCCAGCGTCCCCCGGACAGGCCCGCCCGGAAGGCCGTCAGGCGGTCGGCCCGCCGTTTCAGGCTGACGACGACCACCCGGTCAAATGTGTCTCTCATCTCTCATCCCCGAATTTTTCCCAATGGTGAACATCAAAAATGGTCTTGAAGCTCGCATGTTGAAGTCTGTCATCCTTGCCGTTCGCACAGGGCGAGCCGGCGGCCGTGGACATCGGAGACGTCCGGAACCACCGTCACCGTCCAGCCCGCCAGGATATTGGCCGCCAAGTCACGAACCGACGGCCGGTGGAAATGATTGACCGCCAGGCGGCCGCCGGGCCGGACCCGCGCGGCGGCCCATTCTAACGAGGCGGCCGGGCCAGATTCCGGCGGGTCAACGAACACCAGGTCGAAGTCCGAAGGGGCTTCCTTCCGAACGGCGTCGAGCGGAAACATCCGGTCGGTCGGCAGGCGAAGCGAGGCCAGTCGCAGAAAAGTGTTCGCCAGCCGGTCCCGGTTGTCATCCGTCGTCCACACCGACGGCGAGTGGGGCAGGCTGCGAAACAAGACCGACGAGGCGCCGCTCCCCAGTTCCAAGATTTTGGGGAGACGGTCTTTCGCGGCCATCTCCCACAACGTGCCAAACGTCCGCGCGGACGGTGCCGATGCCTGCCGGGGTTCGGCCGCCAGACAATCCCGGCATCGCAACGCCACGGAGGAAGGGAGTTCCGTGATCCCGTCGGCGAGCCGCGCCAAGGCGGCCTGGTCGAGCCAGCGGTCGAAGTCATAATCGTCGTGCCAGAAGGGTTGGTCGGAACAGGCGAGCGACTTCGCCCGGCAGCCCGGCGCCGAGCCGATCCACATCTCGCACGAGTAACGGGTGAGGTTGCGGGAATGGTGGTAGGCCACGTAGTCAGGCAGCTTCCGGAGCCATTCGGGGGTCGCCATCCAGAAGTTCCCCGAAAAATGCCGGTCGCCATGCCCCCACCAGTTCACCCCGGCCGCGTCATGGTCGCGCAGGCTGTCCATGTTTGGCCGCCACCGTCGGATGACATGCTCCTGCATCAGCCGCCGCCATTTTCGTTTCGGTTCGTGGCCAGGCGCGGACACTCCCTTGGTGTGGAAGTACAGGACCGGGGAACGAAGCTCACCCGATTTGGCCAGCCGCTCGATCTCCACGAGGGCAAAGGTTTCATAATGGTCGGTGTTCGGATCGGAGCGGATCAAGCGGGGCCGGAGGCCGAACTGGCCGGCCTCTTCCATGATCCAGTCCAGGCCAGTCCCGACATGGGAGAGCCGGACGTCGGACAGGCCGCTCTCGGCGAGCAGGGCCAGTTGTTCCGAAACGACCTCTTGCCAGTCCCCCATGGCGGCGGCGTGATAGACGACAACCGGCGGACGCATCCCAATCCCTCCCGCGTGAATTCCAGATGATAAAATTGTCGCCTCAGCCCTGCGGCACGCCGTCGACCCAGAACTTCCGGTCATGGCAGACCAGCGACAAGGCCCGCGCGCCGGGGACCGAGCCGATCCAGCGTTCGCAGGCATACCGCCCCCAGGAGTTCTGGGCGTGATACCTGGCAAAGTCCGGCAGCCCGCGAATCCATCCGGCCCGCGCCATCCAGAAGTTGCCGGAGAAATGATTCTCGTCCCCGTTCCACCAGTTCACGCCGACCACGTCGTGACCGGCCAGGGCCGCGATGTTCTCGCGCCAGCGTTCCACGACCTGCCGCTGCATCAGCCGCCGCCACATCGCTTTGTTGAGGCTCCCCGGCTCCGACACCCCCTTGGTGTGGAAGTAAAGAATCGGGTCGTCGGTCATCGCGGCGATCCGTTCGACCAGCCGCATCGCCAGCGTCTCGTGATGCCCCAAGTCGTCCTCGTGCTGGCATAACAGCAGGTCGATCCCGTGCCGGGCGGCCTCGTCGAGCAGCCAGCGGGGGGCCTCGCCGACATGGGTGGCCGTCACGGAAGTCAAACCGGATCGTTTCAGGGACCGCAATTGCTCGGTCACGCCCTCCCGCCAGTTGCCCATGCCCGCCACATGCCAGACCACGCGCGGCCGGCCGGTGACCGGCCTGGGGGGCAGGCCGTGCCCGGCCGCTTCGGCGATGATCGCCCCCAATCGCCGCAAGGACTCGGCATAATCGGGCAGATGATCCATCGGCCGGCTGACCGACGCCCGCCAGGCCGGGTCCGCGATGATCCGCCGGATTTTCTTCTTGAGTTCCTCCGTGTCCCCCGGCGGGTAATAGACGCCGTGATGATCCTCGTGAACCTGGTCGCGGACGCCGTAGACCGGGGTGGCCACGACGGGCAAACCGTGGCTCGCCGCCTCCATGACCGTCAGGGGGAACGCCTCTATCCGCGAGCAGCAGACGTAGAGGTCGGCAGCCGCGTAATAATCCCCCGGCGAGTCAGTCTCGGAGACAATGACCACATTGCCGGGCGCCCCGGCGACCTCCCCGTGATCCAGGACCCGGCCGACGACGAAGATTTTGGCGGGCAGGTCGGCGGCGATGCGAACGAGGTCCGACTGCCCCTTGCGGGGTTCGATGCTGCCGACCGTCAGAATGACAAACTCCTCTCCGATTCCCAGCCTGCTTCGGGCGCGGACTCGTTCCGATGCCCGGTCCGGGCACGGGGGCGGGGGAACCCGGAGGGAGATCACCTCGGAGGACGCCTGGCAATACGGGGCGTAGGATGCCGCCGATGAATGGCAGGGGAACACCGTCCGAAAGGCATGGGGGAGCAACCCCGCCGCCCAGCCGTGCTGGGGAAACAGGGACGGGTCGCTCTCGTGGATCATCCAGACCAGCGGAATCCCTGCCCGGATGGCGGCCTCGACGGCCGGGCAGGAAACGATGGTGTTGGCCACGATCACGTCGGTGTTCCGAAGATCGAGGTCATGCGTCACCGGAATCCCCGCCCTGAGTAGCCGGTTTTTGAGCGGGCCATCGGACGGGGAATAAACCGTCGGCGCGATCCCGCCCAAACGTTCGATGAGGGTGGCCAGCAGGATAGGGGCGCCACTAAGCGTCAGTTCGTGGCTGGCGAAGAGCACGCGGATCGGGCCGAGCCGTTCGGCGACCGGGACGCGGGCCAGCAAAAGCAGCCGGTCGTCGAAATGGCCCCGGACATGGCGCAGGTCCAGTTCCAAGTGATGGCAGTCCGGGTCTTCGGAAATGCCGGCCCGGCGAATGATCTCGGAGGCGTTCGTGTGCGGTTGGATGTCCTCGATGACATACACCCCGTCGGGCTTCAAACGGTCCCAGAGACAACGCAGGGTCGCCGCCTGGTCCGCGAGAACGTGGGAACCGTCGTCGACAATCAGGTCATAGGTCTGGTCTGACGCCGGGGGAGAAGTGGCGTCAACGACGCGGGTGATGATACGGTCTTCCCCAATACTCACGGGATTCGCGTTCCATCCTTCGATCAGGGCTTGGGGAAACGCTCCGGCCAGGGCCCGCCAGCCGGCCGGCTGGCCGATGTCCAAAACGTCTTTGACCAGCGGACGCCGCCCGGCCGGAAACAGGCGGTCATAAATCCGCCCGTAGCAATGATCGGTGTCCCGGTCGCCGCCGTGGCGGGTGAACAGTTGTCCGAAGGATTCCATGTCGTCGTCTCGATGGGGTGCGATTCGTCAATGCTGCATGTGGGGTCAGACAGCCAATTCTGTGCGTCACAGGATGGCAACGTTTCCGTTTGGCGGTCTCCGCCATGAAACATGAACCATGTGTGTCATGCGGCCAAGCTGTTCTCGCAAACAAATAATCCATCAATGATCATCGCCGCAAAATTCTGCGGTTGGATGGTGATTGATTTGGGTTTGTGAGAGGTGAATGCCCGGATTGGTGACTCAAAATATCATGAGCTATCGAAGATTATCAATGGAGTAATCATCGGCCCGAATATAAGCAAGTCAGGTTGGCCGGTTTGTTGAGATTTGTCATGCGGACCGGAGGAAATCCGCCTCGACCAACATGTAAATGACTATGCACAACCGCAGGCAAGATTGGGAGAAGTGATCAACCGGCCTTGTCCGCACGAGGTAACTCGCAATTCAAGGAAAAATGAGGCATGTCCGGGGAGGCGATGACAGCCGCTTGCTCTCCTGGGTTCGCAAGATCCAAGTGATTTTTACCAGCCATTTGAAATCATGGAAAAATTGCGAAGCTGCCTAGCGGGTCGTCAAAATCAAAATTATTCTCCCCATATCCTCGGACCATTCATCAACAATCGGTCGTCTTCCTTCAAACACAATATCCGACAGTTTTCATCACCCAAATCATGTTTTTGGCAATCAAAGACATGATGTGATGATTGTCGTCAGATTCATTCGTCCGAGAAGCGTTGACGGCCACGGAGTCGCCATGTCTCAAATATCACAGCCCGATTTGGATGTTTACACCGGAGGCTGGCGGACGCCGCCGGTGTATTCCAAAATCAACGACACCCATCCCCATGACGACACATTCGTCAGCAGCGAGGGCAGGCCGGAGGGGGACGCCTTCAAGGTTCACTTCAAGGGATTGATGGCTCCGCAAGCCGGCGACCAAGTGTTGACGGTGCGGATGCAAAAGGTCGGAACCGGGTCGGAACACGTCTGGATGTCTTTGGTGGAGTCCAAGGAAGGCAAGCCGACCGTGGTGATCGCTGCCCGGCGGGTGGATCCGACCGATGTTTACGCTGATTACTCACTGACCCTCACGACGGACGAGACGAAGCGAATCTCCGATTACGCCTGCCTTTATCTCCGGGTGTCGGCCGTCCAGGACGATTCTTCCTCGTCATCATCAGGATCGACCTCTCGCGGATCGGTCTCCAACGGGTCCACGTCGGGCGGATCTGTCTCCGGTGGCTCGACGTCTGGTGGATCAGCATCTGCAGGTTCGTCTGCCGGCAGTGCCAGTTCAGCCGGCCCGTCGGGCTCATCCTCCAACAGTTCCATGTCGAATGGAACTGTGTCCTATTCTAACTCAGGCTCATCAGTTTCCGGAAATTCCTCTTCCTCAAGAAGCTCCTCATCGTCGGGTGTCATCGTCGGGTGTTGTCCAAACCCGATCCCTATGATCTTGTTCGTCACGTTTAGCGAGGATATTGCGCCACTCGGCACGGTGGAATTGACGTTCGATGGCTCAAGATGGTCGGGTACTGCTTCCGGTTGTGGTGGTGTCAGCGGCGTGAGGTATGAATGCATTGATTCAGTTTTTCTCCTGAATTTTTCAGGCAACCTTACAAGCGGAGGCGGTGGGCCACCCCAATCATGCGAGCCGTTTTTTCATGAATTCCCAATACCAGTGGGAGGCGGGACATGTGGTGTGAATGGATATGCCACCATCACGGAGACCCCGCCATGACAGACTCGCAGAAAACCAGCATCGTGGCGAAAGATCCGAGATACGCTCCCGTGTTCGCGGGAACGGTTTCCAGCAAACCTCTTACCTTGTGCGCCGACTTGGGCCGGTCGGTCGGCGTAAATTTGCGACTCTGTCCGCATGGCCATGGCGACCACGGAGTGGTGAAACCGTGTCGCGACTGCGGCTCGAAATGTGCCGACTATACCCCGGTCGATGAACAGTGACCAGCGATTGCTATTTTGCGGAATTGACTCTTTCAGCCAGAACACAAAAACAGGAATTCGCTCGTGACCACGACCAACATTTCTTGGGGCCGGTTTCTCATCTCTGATGCCACCTCGACTGACCAAACATAGCCACTACTTTCATTTGCGGGTTGCGTCGAAGAAGAACCAAGTGATTGCGGTTGCTCCGGGGCTACGCAAATCGAAACACAGCGAATTGTCACACCGCTTCCCCGTCATCGGCTCCATGAGGGGTCGCTTCACACCGCACGGAAGCCAATAATGGGCGAGATTTCATGATTCCCCCGAAAAGGAAGCCGCAATTCGTTGATCTGGCATGGGTTGGCGGCTCGGCCGGGCGTGAGGACTCCCAAGGCGGCTGGCAGTCGTTCGTGGGGCGAACGAAGACGGGACACCGGATCCTTGACATGGGAGCCGGTCTAGGATTGTCCCGGGCCCGGCTGGCCAACGGCGGGGCCAATGAGGTTGTGCTGCAGGACCCGTCGGTTGAAATGGCGGCCGTGGACATTCACACTCCGATTCACGAGATCGGATCGGATGCCTTCACGCTGGTGACCGCCTTCGATGTGATCGAGCACATTGAGGAGGATTGGGCCTGGCTGGCGAACGCCTTGCGGGTGGCGTCTCACAGTGTGATTCTCACCACGCCGAATTATCACGTCTCCCAGGCCGCGAATCCGCACCATGTCCGCGAGTACACGCCGGCCCAGCTTTACTGGATGGCCAGCCGGATAGGGACCGTGCTGGAATGCCGGTGTGGCGACCCTGTCGGGGAGAATATTTCCCCGGCGTTGTCCCCGGCGGCGTTTTTCGACTCCCGCTCCCCGCACCTTTACATCGAGGTGGCCAGGGGGCGGGAGGGATTGGTCTTTCCGGCGGGATGAATCAAGCCGGGCGATGCCGGGATGTCAAATTCCAGATGTGCCCGAACCATGCGAGGCCGACGAACAGTGACGAATCATTCTTGGATCAACCAAGAGCCAGTTGTCTGATCACATAATCTCAAGGAATTTCTTCATGACCACGATTAATGTCAGTTGGGCGCAGTTTCTCATCCCCGACCCCGCCCCGACCCCCCAAGGCCAGACACCGCCATTGACGCCCGCATGCACCCAAACGGGTCCGAGTTGTGGTTGTGGCTGCTCATGCTGCAAGAAGCCGGACACAAACAAAACCGGAACCTGCACCATTCCAGCCACCAAAAGCCCTGTGCAGTATCGCAACGGGCAGATCAAACTGGACGCGGCCGATCTCGAATCGGACGGGTTCGGATCGGAATGGCAGCATTCGCGCAGCTACTCGAACCAGCTCACCGGGGACGGCGGATCGCCGCAGGGGGTGAACTGGCTGATTTTCCGCTGGTCTTATTTGCTGGCGGGGGACGCGGGGAGCATCACGGTCGTGCGCGGGACCGAGGGAACCATTTACTTCGATTTGGATGGCGACGATTACGTTCCCTTGTATGGCGCCCATGCGACGCTCTCACACGACACGGACAACAATTTGTTCGTGTTGTCGCTGCCCGCCGGGGACCGGCTTGAGTTCCACGACTTCTCCCAGACGGCGTATCCCCCGGGCGTCTTCTCCCGGCAGATCGCCCCCGGCGGGCTGGTCACCTCGGCCGAGAATTACAACGAGTTCGGTTATGTCGACGAAATGCGGCGCACGGGTTCGGCAAACGGTGTTCCGCTGGCCGAGTCATTTGTCTACGAGTACACGGCCGACGGCCAGATCGACAGCGTCACGCTTCGCCGCAAGCTCGGGGGCGGGGGCTGGGAGGACGTGCGCCGGGTCGCGTATGACTATTACGGCGCGGGCGTCGATTTCGGCAGCGAGGGGGATCTGCGACGGGCGAGAATCCAGACCTCGGTGCCAACGGGCTGGGCCGACATTGACACGATGTTGTACCGCTATTACGTCAGCGGCGAGACGGCGGGTTTTGTCCACGGGCTGAAGTATGTGCTGAACCCGGCGGCTTACGACCGGATGGTCGGCGATGGCCTGGACCCGCTGACGGCGTCGAACGCCGTGCTCGCGGGCTATGCGGACAATTACTTCGAGTATGACGGCGACCGTCGGGCGGTTTTGGAGACGGTCGACGGGGGCGACGAAACCACCACGCTAACTTTCACGGCGGGATCGGACACCGGCGAACCGAATATCTGGGCCATGCGAACGGTCGAAACCCGTCCCGATGGCAGCACTGTCACCGCTTACACCAACGATGTCGGCCAGTTTCTGATCCGGGACGAATATCCGGGCACGGGGGACGATCATTGGATCGAAGCCTACCAGTACGACGAGGACTTGCGTCAAGTCATGCACGCCATGCCCTCGGCCGTGATTGGTTATGACGACTCGGAGACGGATCTGGCGATTGAACTTCACAGCGACGCCGGGTTGATTGAGAACACGACTTATTATTCCTCCGAAGACGTTGGCGGCGCCCCCGGCTACACCCACACGCGGACGATTCAACAAGGAAGCGAGGGGGACGCGGTTCCGCAACTGGCTTACGAATACGCCGGGCACACCTCGGGGGATCAGACGGTCTATGAGATATCGAAGCAGACCGTCTATCGCAACGACGACGGATCGGGGGCGATCGACACCACTTATGAATACGAGTATTATTCCGGCACGACCCAGATGAGCCGGATGACGACCACCTGGCCGGCGGTTTCCACGGACCAGAACGGCTCGGGGCTGGCGGCCAGTCGCATCGATTGCTTCGACACCGACGGGCGCGCCACTTGGTCGATGGATGAACTGGGCTTTTTGACCTATCGCGAATACGACACCGGCACCGGGGCCGTCGTGAAGCAGATCGCGGATGTGGACACGGCCCAGACGGGCGGGTTCACAGACCTGCCGTCCGGCTGGAGCACTCCCGAGGGAGGCGGATTAAACCTGATCACGCAATATGTGGTTGACAATGTGGGCCGGACCATCCGAACCACCTATCCCAACGGCCGGATTGACTACGGCGTGTTCAACGACGAAACCCACGAGACTCGGATGTATCCCGGCTGGGACAGTTCGACCAACTCGCCCACCGGTCCGACTCAACTGTCGCGGCAGGACCGGGGCCAGGGATATGCCGAGACGCTGACCATGTCGACCGCCCCGGCCGTGTCGGCGGGATGGCCGGACGGGACGGAGTCCATCTCGGAAGTGCAATCTCTCAACCGATCCCTCTTTGACATCGCCGGGAAATTAATTTACCAAGATCGTTATGTGGATCTGACCGGCCTGGCCTATTCCACCAACCCGGCCATCGGCACGGCGGGGGTCAACTTCGACCGGACCGGTTACGGTTATGACGTTCGAGACCGGCTGGTTCGCACGATGGGGCCGCTGGGGACGATTTCCCGAACCGTGCTCGACTTCATGGGCCGCGAGGTCGGCGAATGGGTGGGCACAAACGACACCCCGTCGTCGGGGGAATGGTCGCCGACGAACAACACCAGCCCGGCGAACATGGTTCAAGTGGCGTCTTACGAATATGACAACGGCGGCGTCGGCGATGGAAACCGCACGAAGGCGACCCAATATCCGGGCTTGGATGCGGATGATCGGGTCACGCAGATGTGGTACGACTGGCGAAACCGGCCCGTGGCGACCAAGTCCGGCGTCCAATCCACCGAGTCAACGGATGTCCACCGACCGATTGCCTATGTCGATTACGACAATCTGAGCCAGGCCGTGGAATCGCGGCGTTATGACGGGGACGGCGTGACGATCACCGTGACGGACGGCGTGCCGCAGGCCCCCTCCTCCGATTTGCTGCGGGCGAAATCAGCGGGTTTCTTCGACGACCGCGGCCAGAGCTATCGCAGCCAGACGTTCAGTGTCGATCCGGCGACGGGGAGCGTTTCGACGGATGCCCTCACCACCAACACTTGGTTCGACAACCGGGGGCAAATCATCGCCACGGCGGCCCCCGGCGGGTTGTTCCGGAAGACCGCCTATGACGGGGCGGGCCGCGAGACGGCGACTTATGCGACTGACGGCGCCGGGGGAACGTCATGGTCGGCCGTGGACACGGTCGAAGACGACCACGTGCTGGAACAGTCCGAGCCGGCTTACGACGGCAACGGAAACGTCCTCGCCGCATTGCGACGGCTGCGTTTCCACGATGCGACCGGCACGGGAGCGTTGGGAACGCCGACGACGGGAGTGAACGCCCGCGTTTATTACCAGACGGCGTACTATGATCTCGCCGACCGCCTGATTTCCTCGGCGGATGTCGGGACAAACGGCGGCACGGCCTACGTCCGGCCTTCGACGGTCCCCAGCCGTGCCGACACCGTTTTGGTGACGGACTCCAGTTACGACACGGCCGGGCGGGTGTTCGAGGTGGCCGATCCACGCGGTCTGGTGACGCGCACCCTGTACGATCTGGCCGGACGGGTGTTGGCCAAGATCGAAAACTACACGGACGGCACTCCGACGACCGACAGCAACAAGACAGCCCAGTTCACATACAACGCCGCCGGGATGACCACCCTGACGGCCGTGCTGACCGGCGGCCAGTATCAGACAACCGCCTGGATTTACGGCGTGACCACCGCGACCGGCAGCGGCCTGAACTCCAACGACATTGTCCGCATCATGCAATACCCCGATCCGACAACCGGGAACCCGAGTTCCGGGCAGCAGGAGTTGAAGTCCGTCAACGCCCTGGGCCAGACGCTGACCACGACGGACCGGAACGGCAGTGTCCACACCTGGACTTACGACGTGCTGGGGCGGTCCGTGGCGGACGCCGTGACGACCTTGGGAAGCGGCGTGGACGACACGGTTCTTCGGGTCGAGATGAATTACGACACGCAGGGCAATCTGTTCCAGACGACCACTTACGACGCGGCCACCGACGGCAACGTGGCGAACCAGATCGAACGGGCCTACAACGGCCTCGGCCAGCTGGTCGCGGAATATCAGGCGGTCGACGGCGAAGCGGACACCGACACGACGCCGAAGGTCCAGTATGCCTACTCCGAGATGGAAAACGGCGCCAACCACAGCCGGCTGACCCTGATGACTTACCCCAACGGCCGCGAACTGGAGCAACAATACGCCTCCGGTCTGGATGACAGCATTTCGCGTCTGACGGCGATTGTCGATGATGACACAACGCTTGAGGGATATGCGTATCTGGGACTAAATGGCATTGTCATCCGCAGTCATCCGGAGCCGGATGTGGACCTGAGCTACGTCAAACTGAGCGGCGAGGGCACCGGCGACGCCGGCGACCAATACACCGGGCTGGACCGCTTTGGCCGCGTGGTCGATCAACGCTGGCGGACGCCGGGCGGAACGGACGTGCAACGGTTCGGCTACGGGCACGACCGCGACGGCAACCGGTTGTATCGGGAAAACCTTGTGTCCTCCGATCATTCCGAGGTATACTCATATGATGGCCTGAATCAGTTGTTGGGTTTCGAGAGGGGAACGCTCAACAGCACCAAGACCGGCATCAGTGGAACGGTGAGTCGAAGCCAGGAATGGGACTACGACGCGATTGGCAATTTCGCCGACCAGACAACCGATGGCGTGGCCCAAACGCGGACACACAACCGGCAAAACGAAATCACGGCGATTAGCGGGGCTACAACACCGGCTTACGACTCCGATGGGAATTTGACGACTGACGAGACAGGGAAGACATTCAAGTATGATGCTTGGAACCGTCTGGCACAGGTGAAAAATTCCGGCGGCACGACGCTGGCGGACTACAAATGGGACGGGGCTGGCCGCCGCGTCGAAGAGATTCGTGGCGGCACGACGACCGATCTGTATTACTCGGATCAGTGGCAGGTGTTGGAGGAGCGAGCTGGGGCCGCCACGACAATGAGTTATGCTTGGTCACCGGTCTATGTGGACGCCATGATTGCCCGCGACCGGGACACCGACACCAATGGCACGCTGGACGAACGTTTTTACGCAATGCAAGATGCGAACCATAACGTGACCGGGTTGGTGGACACAAATGGAACGATCGTTGAGCAATATCAGTATGATGCATTTGGCGAATTTAATGTATTGGATGGGAGCGGGGAGACGCTGAGTGACAGTGCATATTCGTGGAGTTATCTTCATCAAGGAGGCCGATGGAATGAAGATGCTGGTGTGTATAGTTTTAGGTTTCGAGAATTGAGCCCAAGTCTTGGTCGCTGGCTCACTCCTGACCCAATTGGATTTGATGGTGGGAACGTGAATAAATACGGATACATAAACAATAACCCCTTCAATGGTCTTGATGGAATTGGCCTGTTAGACACCACAAATAAATATGTGCCAAAAAATCTGACCGTTAAAGATGCCTGCAAATCGGCTCGAGGCGGTCCTTGGGGCATAATCAGATATGAATTGTCGGTGGTGTTGGTGATAATGGGCGACGCGGCCGAGGCTATTCAAGCAATGAGGGATGCTGAAGAAAAAGCGAGGCGGCTTGAGCTCGCATTGAAAAATCTGCCTCAACGTTTGCCGGCCATCGAGAGGCAAGTCCCGCTGACACCTGTTGTCATGCCTGAAATAAAACCTCAGCCAAAATTGCAACCTAAACCATTTTATGACCCTCGACTCGACACAAGAACTTCCAGGCAGATCACTGCAGATGACGCCGAAACCGAGAAAAAATGTTCTGAACTTAACCTAGATTGCATTGGTAACAACCCTATTTGGCGTGATGGAAGATGGCAGTTTCGAGACTGTTCGAGTGGCTACGTGAGATGCTTGCGTGACGGAGTATGGCCGTGGTGGGTGTGATCCTTCTGTTTTTTAGAGCCTGTAACTCAATGAGCCAAAATCCTTGAATTCAGGCAGTTTTCTTCATTGAGTTGCAGGCTCTTGAGCCCGACTTTGACTGGCAGGATTTGCCGGCCGAGATGGGAGGCGGTTGCAGGATGACTTGCTAGCGGCAGTTCCAAGAATGGGCGGTAACGTCTGGTTTGCGTCGATAGTGCCAGTTCTCTGGCCCCAGAGGGGAAACCGAAGGCCCCGGCAGACGACCCGACGAATTGCACAGGGACCGGGGATGACGCCGAGGCTCTCCGAGATTCCTTGAGACATCGGGGCATTGAACCCAAACTAGTGAAACGCCGCACGCCTCATGGCAGTGTTCTGGGCGTGTTCCGATGGGTATTCGAGCGGACGATTGGCTGGCTACATAACTTCCGAAAACCAATGAAAGTCACAGAAAGGACATAAGAAGCGCAGCTTGCCTTATTGAATCTGGGTTCTGACTTATTTTCTTTAATTATTTTTGTGACTCATAAATTTACAAGATCAAGAGTAATTAATAATAGCGAATGCTTTTTGCTGCATCTATTCATTTGTTTGTTGAGGCATTATTTTATTGCCAAAACAGTCAATATTATTAATATCGACTATATTGCTTCGCATCGGCTATTTTTTTTGGAGTTATCGATATGAGTTGCTATTTCTGTCAAGCCCCTTCCTTAAAGCAGCATGGGTCCATTGACTGCTGCGAGGATTGCTATAATTACATGCTGGTCAGATTTGAATTTGACAGGGAATTTTCACGCATCACTTCCAACGGCTTTGGACTAAAATCAGTCAAAGAACTTATTGATTTCTGGACATCAAATAGTCATAAAGAAATGGAAGGCTATTTAGGGCATGCGACCTTAATGTCAATTGCTACTATCTTTGAAAAAAACAACCAGACAGATAAGGTCGCTTCGATTTTGCGAAGAATTCAGCGGCAAAATTCCGAGCGATTCAGATCTCAAATTGACCATTATGTACATCTCTCAGAGATTATGGAAAAGCAGTCCGCACTGGCTTCATTTGAGTATGTTAATGAATCAATCGTCAATGTTTGTGAATCGTTTTCTGTGTGTCTGATTATGCTTTTAGGCAGGAGTGCAATTCTTTCTGAGAAATGTGGGCAGCAATTGGATTTGCGTCATTTGGAGCTAGCAAAATATTTAGCCAATAACGACTTTGTCAATTTTGATTTTCTGCTATCTCGCGAGAGTTTTTTGATGAAATTGAGCAACTTATTAAGAGATAATAATTTGGGTGCCCTGAAACAATGACGAATGCCCCTGAAGGTAGGTGTTCACGGCCCGAGGTTTGGTTTTCCGTGAACCTATGGTAGCGTATGGCGCATGGACGTGCCGAAACTGACTCCGGAGATGATGGCGGCGTGGCCGCCGGAGGCGGTCGCTTTCATCCAATTGCTGTTGGCGAAGATCGCCGACCTCGAAGAGAAGCTGAACCAGAACTCGCACAATTCCTCGAAGCCGCCGTCAAGCGACAGGCCGGCGGTCAAGCCGGCCCCCCCGAAGCCGGCCTCGGGAAAGAAGCCGGGCGGCCAGCCGGGGCATCCGAAACAATCCCGGACGCTGATCCCGACCGCCGAATGTCAGCGAGTGATCCCCTGTATCCCCGCCGCCTGCCGCAACTGCTCGAAACCACTGGCCGGGAGCGATCCGAACCCGTTGCGGTTTCAAGTGACCGAGCTGCCGCCGGTGAGGCCCGAGGTCACGGAGTATCAACGCCACCGGCTCGTCTGCTCTTGCGGCTTCTCCACTTGCGGTCCGCGGCCGCCCGGCGTGACCGGACAGGACGGCCCCCGGTTGCGGGCGGGCGTGGTGTTGCTCACCGGGCGATATCGGATGAGCAAAGAGAATGCGGCGAACCTGATGGGCGACCTGTTCGGGGTGTCCCTGTCGGCCGGGCAGGTGTGCGCCGTCGAGGCCGGGGCGGGCGCGGTGTTGCAACCCGTCGCCGACGGCATCCTGGCGGCCGCCCGCCGGTGCGCGTCCAACATCGACGAGACGTCGATGGGCAAGGGCCGATGGCTGTGGGTGATGGTCACGGCCGTCGGCACGGCCTTCCAGATCGTCTCCGGACGGAACCGCGGGGAACTGCTGAAACTGATCGGCGAGAAATATGTCCGCGTGCTGACCAGCGACCGGCACCGCCTGTATTCCCGCGTGCCGCCCGGCGACCACCAGTATTGTTGGGCTCATCTGCGTCGGGATTTTCAGGCGATGATCGACCGGGACAACGACGGCTCGGCCGCCGGCCGGGAGTTGTTGAAACTGTCGGACGAATTGTTCGATCTGTGGAAACGGGTGCGGGACGGGACAATGACCAAGTCCGCCTTCGCCTCGAAAATGTCCTTCCACGGCGACTTCCGCACCCGTTTCAACGCCACGCTGGAACGGGGGGCGGCCAGCGGTTGCGCCAAGACGAGCGGCACGTGCGGCCAGTTGGCGGAGCGGGAGGTGTCTCTGTTCCGGTTCGCGTTCAACGACGGGGTGGAACCGACCAACAACGCGGCCGAGCGGGCGATCCGGCACGGGGTGATCTGGCGAAAGCAAAGCCACGGTCCGAAGAGCGAATCCGGGGCGAAATACCTGGCCAACATCTGGAGCGTCGTGGAGACCTGCCGTCAGCAGGGCCGAAAGGTCTGGGACTTCCTCGCCGACTGCTTCAACGCCGCCCAAGCCGGAGGCCCGTTGCCGTGTCTGGTCGCCCGGGAGCCTCAGCCTCAAGCGGCCTGAGAGTCTGTCCGGAAAGATACCCCTTATTTTATCGCGTATTTAAAAGGATGAGAGGGTTTCGGCTGCAGCCGATTCAACAGATGTTGAATGCCTCGAACCCGGACCATTGACTCGCTGGAATCGGCCCGCCGTTCGTAGTCCTTGCTCAGCCGCCTCGCCCGGCCGAGCCACGCAAACGTCCGCTCGACCACCCACCGTTTCGGCAACAGCACAAAACCCTTCACCCCGGCCGGACGACTGACAATCTCCAGACGCCACCCGTCCGGATACATCTGGGCGATGGCGTCATGCAGGGCATGGTTGTGGTATTTCGTGTCGGCCCACACCAACTCCAAATCCGGGCAGCGTTCCGCGTTCAATTGGGCGATCACCG
>NZ_JH636451.1:168112-168486 GCF_000255705.1 Zavarzinella formosa DSM 19928 | reverse complement strand
CTCATGGACAATGGCTTGCATGCAATGCCACTTTCCGGATAGTCACTGAGTTAATATGGGTCGTGAACTCCTACGTGAGATGAATGCCATCTGCATCTTTATGACTATTATAATTGCAAGAGGATTGGAGATAGACAAAAAATTTGATTCCGACTCATTTGATCACGCTTTGCTTTCTGTAATTTCACAATCCAGAGGCAAACCATTCTCGCATATAAGCGAAGAATTGCATGTGATTCAAGCCGCTTGCCAGGATTTCACCGATGAAGATGCACTGAACTATGTCACTCGCAATATCAATTGTCGATTGTTTATGTTTGCGAGTCAGTCATCGCAACCTCCCTTTGTCGTAAATGACCTTTACTCAAATCTTC
>NZ_JH636451.1:164647-167639 GCF_000255705.1 Zavarzinella formosa DSM 19928 | reverse complement strand
CTCGCATGACCACCGGCTCCGGCCAAACCCAAAATCAGCGGGGCTCCGGGTCAATACCCATCCGACCAGGATGGCCGCCCACGCCGTCAGGCGACGAGGCCGTCGCGGAGGAAGGGCCAGGGCGTTGATCCCGTTCGCCCGATACCGTCCGGCCCATCGGGACACCGTCGCCGACGAGCAGCCAAGGCCGGCGGTGACGACGGCCCATGTGGCCCCGGCGTGCAACAGTAACAAGATGACGGCCCGCTGCCGGGAGGCATGGTCCGGGGCCGTGGCGAAACGATCAAGCAAGGCGGCGCGGTCGGCCGGCGTCAGAGTGATACAACACATGGGGGCTTGCGTCCTGCGGAAGTTCGTGTGGTAACGACTACCGTAGGGCCAAGACCCGCTTTTCGGCAAACTCGCACTTTCGTTCGACGTGGGAGCTATTTAAGTGTGGGTTCAATGACGTCAGCCTTGAGACTGCGATGGCAATTGAATATGCAGCTTACTGTCTTGAACAGACAGATATTCCTGCCGGACTACAAGCATTGGATAATGCAAGAAAATCAGTCGATTTGAATAAAACACTTGATCCTTTTCAGAAGCAAATACATTTTCAACGTATTGATTATATGAAAAAATCTATTTCATAATTCTACAACTTTCACAGTGGGAATTCATAATTTAAATGCGATCAAAAAATAACGGTGCCACGATTGATATTGTTGTCAGACAGGCTAATTTCAATGGAGCATGTCACGAAAACACTTGTCGCTGACGAGTTGTAGGCAGCGGACGAGCCGCTCCTGCCGCCCAAGAACCCCCGCCGACTCGGCCATCCGGGCCGCAAACCGCTTGGCCGCCGCCTTGTCCTGACCGGCGGCCAGTATCAGACAACCGCCTGGATTTACGGCGTGACCACCGCGACCGGCAGCGGCCTGAACTCCAACGACATCGTCCGTGTCATGCAATACCCCGATCCGACAACCGGGAACCCGAGCACCGGGCAGCAGGAGTTGAAGTCCGTCAACGCCCTGGGCCAGACGCTGACCACGACGGACCGGAACGGCACCGTCCACACCTGGACTTATGACGTGCTGGGGCGGTCCGTGGCGGACGCCGTGACGACCTTGGGAAGCGGCGTGGACGACACGGTTCTTCGGGTCGAGATGAATTACGACACGCAGGGCAATCTGTTCCAGACGACCACTTACGACGTGGACACCGGCGGCGACGTGGTGAACCAGATCCAACGGGCCTACAACGGCCTCGGCCAGTTGATCGCGGAATATCAGGCGGTCGATGGCGAGGCGGACACCGGCACGACGCCGAAAGTCCAGTACGCCTACTCCGAGATGGAAGACGGCGCCAACCACAGCCGGCTGACCCTGATGACTTACCCCAACGGCCGCGAACTGGAGCAACAATACGCCTCCGGTCTGGATGACAGCATTTCGCGTCTGACGGCCATTGTCGATGATGATACAACGCTGGAGGGATATGCATATCTGGGACTGGGCGGCAAGCCGAAATTCCTGACCCTGCTGGATCTGAGCGATCAACAATACGTCGGCGAGGTTCCGAAGATGTTCTCGTGCCGGACGGAGGGAGAGGCGGGGAAATCAGCCGCCCACGCCTTGTTTGCCCGGCCCGGCGTGAAGCGAGGAAGGCGAAGGCGTTTGCCTTGTCGCCACAAACCGGGCTGGCGCCGGTGTGGCAGGCAAAGCGGATTGATGTGTGCCTTGGGGACGAACTGCGGGCGACTCACCAACTGGTCAAGGCCCGCCACCGCGAAACCGGGGAGGTGAAATATTTCATCGCCCGGTCGAACCGGCGGGTCTGGTTGCGTCTGTTGCTTCGGGTCGGTTTCACGCGCTGGCATGTGGAGCATCTGTTCCGGGTGGCCAAGTCGGAAATCGGGCTGACGCACTTCGAGGGTCGCAATTATGTGTCGCTCAAAAAGCATCAGGCCCTGTGCACGACCGTGATGGCCTTCGTTTCCCGGCGCACAACCCGGCTTCGGGAAAAAAAATCCGGCGGTGACCTTGGAGCAGGTCTGCCGGGCGTTGAGAATCCTAGGCCGGAGACATCTGAACCGGCGTCGCGGCACGAGTGAGACCCAATGCCTGCTCGATCTCCTGCAATACCATCAACGTTGCAACGAGGCGGCGGTCGAATCACACCGCAAAAGAATACGCCAACTCAAAAGATTCAATGCGCTGTGGTGCTAGAGGCATCAGATTGCCATGGGGTGGCTTGCAAATCGCCTCATGGCAAAAGTCGGCAAGGCATGTCGTTTGAATCGCCGACGAAGACCAATCGCCCCTCATTGTGCCTCAACCGCCTCGAACAACTTCGCCATGCTGATCGTCAGCGCGACGGCAAGCCGCTCAATGTTCAGCAGGCTCAGATTCCGGGTTCCCCGCTCCACGTCGCTCAGATAGGTCCGGTGAATGCCGGCCTTGTCGGCCAGATCTTCCTGCGTCAGTTCCAGTTCCTCCCGCCGTGACTTCACGGCGAAGCCAAACCGCTCACGAACGTCGGATCTCGCGGCCCTCTTCCCCATGCCGCCGACGATAAACCCTTGTAGACTTTGGGTGTATCGACGATGAGTGACATTCCTGCTTCCAACCGAGCTCCCCATGCATCCCGCCCTGCTGTTCGCCGGCGCCCACGGACCGGACCTCGCCGCCTGGCTGTTCGCCCACGCCACGGACATCGGCGATGCGTTCGCCAAAATCGCCCGCCCGGTCGCGGCCGCGGTCACCGACCCAGCCGCCTCGCTTGACCGGATCGGGCCGGTTTTGGTCGCCCAGCGGGAGGGGCAAACAGAGGTCTTGGGCCTGCTTCACCAGCACACGGACAAACTGGACGGGATCACGGCCGCCGTGGAGGGAATCGGAGTCTGGCAGCAGTCGCTTGGCCGGTCAGTCGGCCTGCTGGGCTCGCTGTACATGGTGGGTCTTGGGATGACCGCCCTGAGCCAGGTTCATCTGGCGTTTCAGTTCGC
>NZ_JH636451.1:162872-164637 GCF_000255705.1 Zavarzinella formosa DSM 19928 | reverse complement strand
GGCTGGCGGCCGAGGTGCGGCAGCTCAGGACAATGATCCAGGCCCAGCATCGGGCCGCCCTCAATGCCGGCCTGACCAAATTCAAGAACGAGCTGGACATCGCGGCCGCGCATCCGGGCCGGGCGGACACCCTGTTCGAGGCGGCGGTCAATGACCTGACCGACAGTTCCGCCAATTACGCGGAGCAACTCCGAACGCGTCTTGCGGACGCCGACCAGACGTACTGCTGGCTGCTGGCCCGGCACCTGACCGTGTCGTCCCTCGGGGAGGCCGCGGTTAACCTGCGGCTCGGCCAGAAGGGGCTGGCGGTGCAATCACTGGAGACCGCCCTTGTCCCGCTCAGGGAGCACGCCAAATCGGTGTTTGCCCGGACGGTGGCCGCCGATCCGGCCCGGTTCCTGAGGCCCGCCCTGGCCGCCCACGGGATCACGCTGGAAGTTGTCGCCGAATTGTACCGGCAGGCCGGGCACGCCGGGGCGGTCGGGCCGGAAGAAAGGCTCTCCGCCGCCGAACGCTTTGAGGCCCTGCGGGGCTGTTTGCACACCACTCGCGACCCGCGGTTCCGGGTGGCGTCGGCGGTCCGCCGGAGACTGGCCGAATGGTCGGAGGCGTCGGCCGTGGTGGAGGAGGTGAACCGGGTCCGGGGACTGTCTCTGACCGTCCGGGCGTATCACCAAGCGGACCGGACATACGACGACTTGGCGGCGGAGATTCTCCGCGAAGCACTGGCCCGCCAGACGGCCGACGGCGCCTGTCTGGCATTTTTCCCCGCCCAAGCCGGGGAGGAGACCGACTGACACGTAAGAAAAAGCAAGCCGCCCCAACGTCCGGGACCGCATTCAACCAGCCATGTCACCGTCCCCATCCTCCTTGTCGGAGGCCGGGCCGGTGACATGACCGCGTGTCAAAAGCTCCGCCCGCATCAGGGTCAGCGGGTCACGGACAGGCGGCAGGAGGCCAGTTCGGGGAATGCCCGGAGGATGGCCCGGGCCGCCTGCCGGAGCCGGTCCGTGAACTCGTGGCCCGCGAGAGTCAGTCGAATGGCATCAATCTCGGCCTCCGGCAGATCCTCCGCAACACGGATAATGATGTGCAGTTCGTCGATCAAGACGGTTCTCTTCATGGGATGCTCCGTCGGGACAAGGTGGCGGGCCGGGTGTGCGGCTCAGAGGCCGAACAGATCCATGAAGCCCAGAATCACCATTCGGGTGACCATCGAGCCGGCCGCCAGAAATCCAAACAACACGGCGGCCCGGCCCGTCTTCAGGCCCAGGCCGGCGAACGCGGCCGCGGCCCAGGCCAGCAAGTTCAGGACGTATCCGGCCGGGAAGGGAACGAACGACGTGAGGGCGACGGCCCCGACCGCCAAAACGGCCGTGGCTTTGCGGTTGGAAAGCACGGCCGGATCGGGACCGCCGGTCGTGCTTTGACACAACGACACGGACACAAACCAGCAGGCGGCCGACAAAGCGGTGAAGATCAACAAAGCCAGAAAATAAACCATCTCATGATCCTCCGACAAACTCAAGACGGGAAAAAGCGTTTTCAGAATCGGCAAACTGGACAGGGTCGGGGTGAGCACAGCGACAGGACTCCGCGCGGACTGACACGCCCCCAAGGGCGTCTGACCGGCCGGAGCCCCCTCACGCCGACCACAACCGACCATGCCCCGACCCAACGGAAAAATCAAACGGAGCCGGCGAGCCCCATGGCCCGGACGGATCGTCGCAGCCAGGCTCCGGCCTGCGCGGCGACGGCGGCGGCC
>NZ_JH636451.1:156843-162539 GCF_000255705.1 Zavarzinella formosa DSM 19928 | reverse complement strand
TTGCTGGACGGCGGCGGCCACCGTGAGAACGGACCGGGTGACCGGCCCGCCGTAACCGGCCGCCAGTCCCACGGCGACCAGCCCGCCCAGGCCGCACAGCCAGGAGCGGCTGAGTCGAAAGAGCCAGAAACCGGCGTTGACGGCCAGTGAGATCGCGGGGGCCGAAAGCAAGGGAGGGGGCGGGCTCGCGGCCTGTTCCGTCATGCCAGTGTCGCACTCTCCGTCGTGACCGCCGTGCCACTCCCGATCCCGGCCTGGATAACCCTGTTCGTCCCACTCATCGAAATCATTGCCGGCCCGGCGGTCGTCACCGAAGGGCCGATCCCAACGGGGAAGCTCCCTTCTGGCGATCAGAACTTCCAGGACCTCGCGGACCGTCGCGGCGATCGCCTGGCTCAACTCCGAGGCGACCGCCGCCCGGAGCTGCCGTCGCAGATCGTCAATGACGTCAATCAAGCCGGCCAGCTTGCGGGAAATCAGCGATGTCATGGCTCATCCCCCCGTGCCGAGCTTGAGTTGTTGAAGACTGCTCCACGCGGATTCGATGGCCTTGCGCTGGCGGCGATGGCTCTTCAGCGAGGCGACCAGCCGGGAGGAGCGGGCCAGGGCCTCGCCCAGCATGGCCCGCAACGCCTCGGCCTCGGCCAGCGGATCATTTGGCTCGCCATCGTTGGGCTCGGGCCCCGGACGGGGATCGGGCGGTTTCATGTCGGTTCTCCGTTGAATCAGGGACAGGGCGGGTTTGGAAGCGGCGGGACTGGCAGTCGGCTCACTGGTTTGAGGATCAACGGCAACCGAGCCGATCATCGACGACTGGTCGAGCTGGGCGAACAGGTAGGAATTGGGTCCGTTGGCCGCCAGCAGGCTGTCACCGGCCTTGCGGGAGGAGAACTCCCGGAATCCCAGCAGCAAGGCCCGGTGGAGATATCGGCGATCAATTGTCCATGCCGTTGCCGGTCCGTTGGCGATGGAATCGGCCAGGCGAAGTTCGACCGGCCTGGCCGCGTCGTTTTCACGGGCTCGCACACAACACGACGGCCCGACGCCGATGGTCACGGGGGCGTGTTCGTCGCCGGCCCCCGGCATCTTTGGCAGCCCCGCCAGCAACGCCGCCGCGTCGTCGTCGCCGACCTTCAAGCGGACGCCGCCGTTACGTCGAAGGACGGAGCCGACATCGGGGAACCGGGCCTCCCTCTCCTCCGTCAGCCAGACCAGCCACTCGCCGATGCCGACGCACAGGCCCGTCGGGGTGCGTCCGACCCGGACGTGAGACTCGCCCGCCCATTCCCTCATGCCAAACAACGGGACCGCCGGAACCAGCAGGTCGTCGTCGAACGGAAAGGCAAAACCGCCCATGACGAGGGCCTGTCTGGCGTCGGTGCCGATCACCTGTCCCGCGGAGCCGCGGATCTGAAGCCGGGTCAGGTCGTAACAGGCGTTTCCGTTGGTGGCGCACCGCCCCGCCTCATGCAGGGCCTCAAGCAGCGAACGGCCGGTGTCGGCGAACGTCGACGGCATGGCGGGAAGGCCGGCGTCCTCCGTCGAGGCGATGTGAAACGTCGCGGACTTGGGAAGCCCGCGGTCGGTCCAGGCGGCCCGGCCCTCGGTCGTCGACGCCGCCTCCACGGTCACCGGGGAATCATCACTTCCCTCGATGCGCGCCAAGAGTTCCAGCGGAATCGCCAGATGTCTCTCTTGGGCTGGCGGCGTCGGGAGCCGGCATCCGATGGCGGCCTCTTCCAGCCGCACAAATACGAACGTCCCCTGTTTGCCGGAGATCATTCTCAACACAGTGTCAGGTCCGCGCGGCCGTCGCTTGGACGCGCAGCGGCGAACGGCGGCCCGAAGCAGGCGGGCCTGTCGCCGGGTCAGGGCAAACATGATTTTCCTTTCAGGGATTGAGAGAAACGGCCACCCGGCGGCCAAACGGCGGCCCGGCCGGGTTGTCGCCGACAACGGCCCACAACACGGGCATGTCCGGTGACCGGTCGGGGAAATCGGTCCAGAGATCGGTCAGACAGACGACACAGGCGGGATGGAGGCCAAGAGATTCAATCCGGTCGAACACGCACTCGTGGGACGTGCCGCCCCCGCCGACGGGTTCGAGCCGCAGGTCGCCGTCTCCCGATGTCCACTGTTGGACATGCCGGATGGCGGTGTCGTGGAACAGGATCGTCGCGGAACAATGGAAAGCCGACAAAATCTCCGTCACCTCGGCCGCGAAAATCGAAAGTTCTTTCTCCGTGACCGAACCCGACGTGTCGATGGCGACGACCACGTCTCCCAATTCTTCCGAACAAAGTCCCGGCAAATACAACCCTTGGGCGATGTGCCGGCGGTTGGGCCGGCTCCAGGAATAGTCGTTCTTCGCCGTCGACGACACAAACTCCCGCAACACGTCCCGCCAGTTCGTCGTCGGCTCCAAGACCTCCCGGACGGCCCGTCCCAAGCCGGCCGGCAGATCGCCTTTCAACCGGGCCGTCTGCTCGGCCTGGGCCAACGCGACCCGCCATTCGGCTTCCTGGTGGCTGACTTCGGCCGGCGATGTGTTTGTCGGCTCGACCACCCGGCCGCACCCGCCGGGATCAGGAGTTTCTTCTCCTTCAGCCCGGTTGGTTTTTTCCGCCTTGGATGATGCCGTCAAGGCGGCGTAATACTCCTCGGCCGATTTTCCGGTTGGCAAACCGGCATAACTTATCTCGCCGGGCATCAGTCGGCATTTGGGGAGAACATAACCGCTTTGGACCAGCAACGGGTTGACCGCCAGGTCGCAGGCGATGTTCCAACGGCGGGCATCTCGGTCGCCCCGACGGCAGTGATGGCACAATGCGTTGTGCATCACCTCATGAACCATCACCCCCAGCAACTCCTCCGGCGTCAGGTCGGTGACAAACTTGGGTTCATACAACAATTGCCGGCCATCCGTGGCCATCGTGCCAACGGTCCAGTCGGTTTGCGGGGTCAGCCGCAGGGCCAGGGTGGCAAAAAACGCTGATTTGGCGTCCCGCCCCAAGATCAGACGTGCCCTCGCCCCAGAGATTGACCTGGCGGCCCGCTCCTCCAGCCGTTGCCTTGCGACCACCGTCTCAATGGAGTCAAAGCCGGCGTCCGTCAGGGTATTCCCGCTCATGGTACCGCCCCCGCCGGTTCGGCCGAGATGAGCAGCGAGGCCATGGCCGCCGCCTGGTCGGCCTCGTCAACCGCCTGATGTAAGCCCGACAGGGCGATGCTCAGGATGTCCTCATACAAGTTGACCTTCCGCCGGAGTTCGGCGGCTTGACGCTTGCGGGTCTCCAACGCGCGGCCCCCCAATTCGCCGCTGCTCACCTCCGTTTGAATTCGGGACGCCTCCGCCCGCACCTCGGTGATGACGGCGTCACGCACGGCCCGGACGGCGTCGGCGTCGAGTTTGTGGCGCAGCACGTACACCGCCGACGGGCGGCCCTCGGATGATTTCTCCACCGCCTCCGCCGCCTGCGTCCAGTCGTCGAGTTTGGGACCGGGAACCCAATACACCGCCCCGCCGGGACGCAAACGAGTGCCGCCCAGCGACTCCACGATGCGAACCATGGCGGCCGACATTTGTGCGGCCGGGATGCGGACGGCATGACGGCGGCAGGCGTCGTGGATCAGCGACGCGCGTTCGTCTAGCGGTTCGATGTCAAGACGGATCGGATCGGGACAGGCGACCTTCGCCACCAGTTCGGTGACGTAGGCGTTGTTCGTCCGGCCTCGCTCCTCCCTGACCACGGTAAACCCATCCCGGTCGGCCAGCGGCCGCACCAAGACGCGAGAACCGCCCAGGACTTCCTCCAGGGCGTCCCGCAGCACCGCCGAGGGAAGCCGGGGTTCGGGGACATGATTTTCCAAATCAAGCGGGCGGAAAGCCTCTCTTAATTTGTCGCGGTCGGTGTGGTCGGCGAGGGTCCAAAAGACCACGCCGCCGCCGATGTCGAGGTTGTTCTCGACCATGATGATTCTCCTTGTGATTGATGGTGGTTTGGAATCAGACGGAAGTGAAAAAGCCCCTGGCCCGGGCGTCCCGAATCCAGCCCTGCACGGCGGGCAGGGAGGCCAGTTTTGCGTTGAGGGCCAAAGCGTCCCGCATGGCCAGCAGGGCGAATTCCTCGGGCAGCCGGGTGGCGTAGGTCACAAAGTTCGCCAGCGGGGAACTCCCCTGACGGCAGCGTTCCACCAAGGCCCCCGCCAAGGCGTACAACACCGCCGGTTCCCTCGGGATCGGACTCGTGGCGGGTTGCGTCAACACCGAGTCAATGTCCGGCAACTCCCGGAACAAACGCAAAAAAGCCACGAACTCGGCGGCCGGTCCCTCGCCCACGCAGCCGGCGACAACGGGAAGCAGTAACTCCGCGGGCGTGAGTTTCAGCGTGTCGGAGACGAACGACCAGGAACGCGGCGTGGGAAACGCCCGCTGGTTGCTCTCCGGTTTGAACTCAAACAGCAAGCCGGGCCGGAACCGCAGAAAAGCCCGCACCTCGGCGGCGACGTTCGCGGTGACGGCCCACGCCTGCCAGTCGTCGGCCGAGACTTCCACGTCCAGATGAACAAAGCGATTCAACAACGGCGAGATCAAACGATGGGTTCCGGCCCGATCCTCGCCACGATTGCCAGCGGCGATGACGCTCCAGCCCTCCGGCAGTTCGTACTCGCCGAGCTTGCGGTCGAGGGTCAGTTGCAGGCACGCGGCCTGCACCAGCGGCGGGGCCTGGGCCAGTTCGTCCAGGAACAACAGCCCCTTGCCTGCTTTGGGGAGAAAGGCCGGGGGACACCAGACCGCCGTGCCGTCCACGACGCTGGGCAGCCCCCGCAAATCGACCGGGTCCAGCAGCGTGGCCCGCACGTCAACCAGTGACAGGTTATTCGCATTCGCCGCCTGCCGCACCAGGCTGCTCTTTCCAATGCCAGGCTGGCCCCACAGATAGACGGGACGTCTGGTCGGGATCAGGGCCGCAAGTGTGCGGACCAATTCCATCGGACGCATCGGGATGCTCCTTGAAAGGGGATGATGATCGAACCATCGGGGGGACGGTCAGCGGGACGAGCTGAGCCGCACGACAATGAGGGGTGTCTGCTCGGCGACGACGACGGCGACCGCCTCGCGCAACCGGGCGATGAATCGACGCGAGACCAGCAGGTCCCGGACGGCCTCGGCGTCCGTGTCGGACAGGTCGTCCGGAACCCGCATCGTCACGTGATACTGCTCGACCAGCAGATACTTGCGGGACATGGATGCTCCTTGAACAAGGGTGGAATGAAAAGGCCGGACGATCAGCCCGGGCCGATTCGGGGCCTGCCCGACATCGGCCCGGATCTAACCATCCGGCCCTCAGGTATTGTGACGCAAAACAAGCGATTATTTAGTGGTGCATCCGCCAAGTTATCGCACAGATGGCGGGGTGGCGACGCCGGCCGGCCGACGGGGCCGGTGACGCCGTCGTCGGCCCCAGTGAAATGGATGTCGGTGCGAGTTCCAGTAAGCCGTCGCCCGGTTCACCGCCTCAACGATCTCCTCCCATGTCCCGAATCGTCGGCCCTTGAGCGCCAGGGACCGCAGGATCTTCCACCACGGCTCGATCAGGTTCAAGTACGCCGCCGCGACCGGCTGGAAGACAAACTCCCATCGCGGGCATGCCACGTTGAACAACAGCACGTCGCGGGATCCGTGGGCGGCCAGG
>NZ_JH636451.1:151456-155439 GCF_000255705.1 Zavarzinella formosa DSM 19928 | reverse complement strand
AAGACGCCGCCCGGTTTCTGGACGACTGGTGTCGGCGGGCCGAGGCGTCCAAGCTGTCGGTGTTGCAGAAGATGGCGAGTTCTTTCCAGATGCACCGGACCGGCCTGCTGAACTACCATCGCTGTCCGATTTCGACCGGCCCCCTCGAAGGGGTGAACAACAAAATCAAGACCCTGCAACGACAGGCCTATGGCTACCGTGACCAAGAATTCTTCCACCTTCGCATTTACTCAATCCATCGAGCCAAGTACGAACTTCTCGGATGAGCCAAAAATGAAGTGCCAAATAGTGTATTGATATTTGGCGGATGCACCATTTAGTGGTGCATCCGCCAAGTTAACGCACAGATGGCGGGGTGGAGATACCGGCCGGACGGCAGAGCCATCGGCGACACTGACCGCATCGATTTTGCCGGCGTCGCCACCCCGCCATCTGTGCGCCAATTTGGCGGATGCACCATTTAGTTGTGCATCCGCCAAGTTAACGCACAGATGGGACGGGGATCCCGACCGGACGGCAGAGCCGTCGGCGACAATAGCCCCATCGGTTAGCCAACGTCACCACCCCGCCATCTGTGTGTCAACTTGGCGGATGAACCATTTAGCCGCCCGTCCCGGGGGAGCGATTGGCCCCAAGAGAAGCTCTTGTCCAAAAGGGCCGGAGAGATTCACGGCCTTCATTCGCCGCGCCTGACAAAAACCATGCCCTCAAACGAATTTCATCCGGCGGGACGGATCGGTGTTGATGCCGGCAAAGCGAGGCGAATCCGCGGCGGTCAATCGACGAATAGAACTGGCGTCGGTCGGCAACAAGCGGCCCTCGAAGCCGGGGCATTTTGAACAAACCCATGAGGTGAAATGGAAATCACAACGTGGCCGTTCAATTGGCCCTTGATCACTTCCCTTGCATCTCGGTCTGATCGTGTGAATGAGTCGGTTTCGGCAAAACGGCCTTCGGTTCGGCCGGACGGTCTGCTGACGCAGGGTTTGCGCCGTCGTCGCATGGGCCGGCCTGCGAGGAACGAATCCAGGAATTCGCGAGTGTTCGGGCGATCTGTTCCGCCCAGGCCAGCCACCAGTTCGACATGGGTTTCTCCCCGTGTTCAAAAAAATGTGTTCGCAAAAAAAAAACCCGGCCAAATGACCGGGTCTCAGACGATTCTGTTGCCCAATCCCTCTCAAGCGGCCGGCGGGGCCTCGTCGGCCCCCTGCAGGCGTTTCCAGGCAATGAAGGCACGGTTGAGGTCCAGACCGGTTCGACGCGTGATTTCCTCCCAGGTCACCCCCTCCGCCCGCCAGGCGACAATTTGCGGAGCCCAACGGTCCATGGCCGTCGGTTCCCCCAGGTCAATCATGAACTCCGGCCCGTCATCCCCGCCGGCTGACGGCTTCGGCCACAGACCGCAAGACTCGACAGGCAAGGCGTCTCCCAGGGCGGCGGCCAGCGCACGCCAGGCATTCAACCGAAACCGCAGCCGGACAAACCCGCGTTTCTTCCCGGGGGTGATCACCGGCTCGGCCCGGGCCGATGCCAGGGCCAGACGAAGAATGCCTCCGGGGCCTTCATGCGGAATCTGGCCGGCCCATTCACCCAGTCGTTCCGCCACCCAACTCTCGTCGGGCAGGAAGATCTTGGCGGGATCATTCCTGCCCGGCTTGTCTAGTCGGCGGTCAATCTCCGCTTTCTCCATTTCGGCCTCCCGGAGCCGGGCGGTGATGGCGGGACTGGCCGCCCCCCCGTCGGCCAGCACGCTCACCAGATTGTGAATCTGCCGTTCAAGTTCCGCGGCTTTTCTCATGTCCCGCTCCCGCTCCGCCGGGGCCTGTTCGGCCGCTGCCCTGATCGCGTCGCAGGTCAGGCGGTAAAGCGTTTGCATCCATTCGGGCCAGCCGCGAAGCAGATCGACCAAGAACTCCGACAACGCCCGCTCGGCCCGGTCGGCGGGCGCCCTGGTCGTCATGTCACACAATCCCTTCATCGCCCCGGGACAGGCGTAATACCGGCGGCCGTTGCTTTGCCTCAGCCACATCTTCGCGCCGCAGACACCGCAAACGAGTGTTCCCCCGAGCGGCGATTTGGGATGGTCGTCGGCCGGGTTCGGGAGCGGCCCCCGCCGACGCTGACCGGGTTGGTATCCAAACTTTTCACCCAGGGAGGCCAGTCTCGCGGCGGCCCGGTCCCATAGCTCCTGTCCGATGATCCGCAATGACGGCCGTTCCCGCGTGATCCGCCGGTCCGCCGTCGCCGCCGTTTGCTTCTTGCGTCCCTTGGAGTCACGAATCGTCTCGGTCCGGCCCCACGCCCATTTCCCGATGTATTTCTCGTTGGCGAGCATTCGGCGCACTTGTTGCGGATGCCAGCCCGGCGCGGAGGCCCGGCGTCCCTTGGCAACCTTTTCGGCGGTGAGCCGCCGGGCGATCAAGCCGATCGACGTGCCGGCGACAAACCACTCGAACACCCGCCTCACCCAAACGGCTTCCTCCTCGCAGACACGCAATCCCTTCTTCGGCTTCGGCCCCCGGCGTTTGAGTTGGGCGGCCCAGTCCGGGTCCAGATAATACGACTCGAAACCATAGGGAAAATCACCGGCGCTGCCGTCGGCCTCGACCCGCCCGTGCTGGCCGCGCCGAACCCGGTGCCGGAGGTCGCGCACCGTCTGGCCGTGATGCAGTTGCAACACCTGAACTTTCAGCTCCCAACCCGGCGTGTCGGTGTCGATCCCCTCCCCGGTGGAGAGAAACCGGCCGCCGGCAAACACCAAATCCTGAATGAAGGCGAAGGCGTTCGCGGCCCGGGTCAGCCGCGACTGGTCGTCGACGGCCAGAATGGCGACCTCGCCCCGGTTGATCATGTTGCACAACCGCCGGAAGCCGTCCCGTTCGGTTTTGGTTCCGGATTCCGCTTCGTCGTGAATCACGACAATGTCGTCCCCGCTCACGCCGGCCCGGATCAGGCCGGCCCGTACCAGACCGGCCAGCACTTCTCGCTCCTGATCATCGCAGCTTTCCGGTCGCTGCATGTCGGAAGAGGTGCGGCAATAAACCACTGACTTTTGACCAGACACGAAATTTCTCCCGCACCAGGGAGTCATTCCGGACAGAATGGCAACCGTCCTCAACTGTCGGCCTCGTCTGATAATCCTTCTCCCTGATGAGCGCAACCGCTGAACTGGTCGGCAGTAAACGTCATGGAGGCGGCAATGGCTCGGTGTAACAGTTGAAGATCGATTTGATGGTCAGCTAATGTGCAACGTCTGGTTCGGCTGCCAGCACCTCATGATAAACGCAACAACGACCCCAACCGGGTGTTCTCGGGCTACCCGCTTCGACCATCGGCACGGGTGATTTTCACCCCGACGCCGGAACCAACGGCAACCCACTCAGCCCATCAGCACAACAGATTGCGACCATCAGACTCAAACGCGGGGACAACCCGCTCTCTCCATCGGCACAAGAGACTTCAGCCATTGAAACCGAACCAATCAGAACCATCTTTCTCCATCGGCTCGGACGACTGACCGGGCTGTCTTTCCCACGCGAGCCGAACGCCCAAGTTCAGTTGCCGGCGCCGGAGAATCCCCGGCCGCTACACGGCGACGGAGGTCGCCGGTCAACTGCAACGACTTGTTCGGCCGAAAACCTTGTTCTCTCCCCCGGCGACCGTCGCCGGGCGAAGTGTTTTGTCTTTCGCCCTTCTCAACCCGCTTCGCCCATCGGCACCGACAACTTTACCCACTACCTGACCACCCGACTGACGCTTTCCGAACCCATGCCATGCCGCCGAACGCCCAAGTTCAGTTGCCGGCGCCGGAGTACCTGCACTCCTGTCACCGCGACAGCGGTCGCCGGTCAACTGCAACGACTTGTTCGGCCCGAAACCCTGTTCCCTTCGTCCGGCGACCATCACCGGACGAAGTGTTTTGTCGTTCACCATTCTCAACCCGCTTCACCCATCGGCACCGACGACTTTACCCCGATACCCGA
>NZ_JH636451.1:143553-151232 GCF_000255705.1 Zavarzinella formosa DSM 19928 | reverse complement strand
ACCTGACCACCCGACTGACGCTTTCCGAACCCATGCCATGCCGCCGAACGACCCAGTTCAGCCGCCGGGCCGGGAAAACTGGAACCTTCCATCCGCGACTGAGGTCCCGGTCGGCTGCAACGACTTGTTCGGCTTGAAACCTCGTTCTCTCCACCGGCGACCATCACCGGGCGAAGTGCTTTGTCTTTCGCCCTTCTCGACCCGCTTCCACCATCGGCACCGACGACTTCACCCACTGTCCCACCCGGCGACTTGAACTTTCCGAACCCATGCCCATGCTGCCGAACGCCCAAGTTCAGTTGCCGGCGCCGGAGTACCCCCGGCCACTTCACCGCGACATGGGTCGCCGGTCAACTGCAACGACTTGTTCGGCCGGAAACCTTGTTCCCTCGTCCGGCGACTATCACCGGGCGAAGTGCTTTGTCTTTCGCCCTTCTTAACCCGCTTCCACCATCGGCACGAACAACTTTACCCGATACCCGACTGATGCTTTCCGAATCCGCATCCATGCTGCCGAACGCCCGAGTTCAGGGGCCGGGGCCGGAGCGGCTGGCACCAATATTACGAGGGCTGAGGCCCCCGGTCACCTGCAACGCTTTGTTCGGTGTCTAGGAATCGTCAGTGATAACGAATGCCTGCAAATCTCGGTGCGCTGCTTCCACAAGCGTGTCGTCTATCGCACCCACCATGATTTCCAACTCGGCGACCGCGCGACGCGACCAACGGACTTTATACTCTATCCTGACAGTCCCGTGGCCAACTGGGAACTGAAAGTTCCCGAACTCCGTACCGCCCCAATGACGACGCACCCACTGACGGAATCGGGACCATGCTCCGTTGTTCCCAGATAAATCGGCGAGGACACCGGAGAATTTTTGGGCAGTCTCTGCGATCGGACCATGCAACTCTAATTCCTGCCCGTTGTATTGGCCAGACACGTACCACCAAGGCGTTTCGGCTCCGGGTCGGAGTCGGCCAGACATATCGTACCAATCTGGCGTCTCGGTTCCGGGGTGGAGTCGGTAGCGGTCAATCCCATCGCGGATGGCCAGCAAGAGGTAGGTCACAACCTGAATCTGCGGCTCAGGCTCCGATAGCATCACGGATCCTCCTCCACCGCCGAACGACTCAGTTCAGTTGCCGGCGCCGGAAAACCTCCGGCCATTTCACCGCGACACAGGTCGCCGGTCAACTGCAACGACTTGTTCGGCCGAAAACCTCATTCTCTCCACCGGCGACCGTCACCGGGCGAAGTGCTTTGTCTGTCGCCCTTCGCTACCCGCTTCGCCCATCGGCACGGACAACTTTACCCACTACCCGACCAACCGACTGGCGCTTCCCGAATCCTCGCCCATGCCGCCGAACGACCCAGTTCAGCCGCCGGGCCGGGAAAACTGGAACCTTCCATCCGCGACTGAGGTCCCGGTCGGCTGCAACGACTTGTTCGGCTTGAAACCTCGTTCTCTCCACCGGCGACCATCACCGGGCGAAGTGCTTTGTCTTTCGCCCTTCTCGACCCGCTTCCACCATCGGCACCGACGACTTCACCCACTGTCCCACCCGGCGACTTGAACTTTCCGAACCCATGCCCATGCTGCCGAACGCCCAAGTTCAGTTGCCGGCGCCGGAGAATCCCCGGCCGCTACACGGCGACGGAGGTCGCCGGTCAACTGCAACGACTTGTTCGGCCGAAAACCTTGTTCTCTCCCCCGGCGACCGTCGCCGGGCGAAGTGTTTTGTCTTTCGCCCTTCTCAACCCGCTTCGCCCATCGGCACCGACAACTTTACCCACTACCTGACCACCCGACTGACGCTTTCCGAACCCATGCCATGCCGCCGAACTTGCTATTAGCTTGCGCCCCTGCGCAAGCTATCACGGTTGGTTTTTAGCCGTTTCCCGATGCCGAACACGATTCAGAATCGGCGTAACCTTCATTCCGACAACATCTTGATTACTTTTCGACGAGTCAGCCAGAGCGAAAACTTGGCGCGATCTATCACACTAATGATACATTGCGCCGATTGAGGCCCGATCATAATTGATCAAGCGGGCTTTTCGTTCCAGTCGCCCCGCGATTGAGCACATGAGTATAAATCATTGTCGTGCTGACATCCTCATGGCCGAGCAGTTCTTGCACGGTGCGAATGTCCGCGCCGCCTTCCAGCAAATGAGTCGCAAAAGAATGCCGCAAGGTGTGGGCGCTCGCCTTCTTCGTGATTCCGCTGGCCCGCACCGCCGCCGTGATCGCCCGGCTGACCGCTCCTTCATTGGCGTGATGCCGGCGCCGAAGGCCGCTCCTCGGGTCCTTGGAAAATCGGGCCGCCGGGAAAACATATTGCCATTTCCATTCGCGGGCGGCGTTTGGATATTTTCTCTCCAGCGCATGAGGCAGATAAACCGCCCCCAAACCCTGACGCAAATCCTCGTCGTGAAGTTCGCGCACCCGTTGCAGATGCTCAAGGAGGTCGCGATGGACGGCTTGCGGCAACATGGTCCGGCGGTCTTTGTTTCCCTTCCCCTCGCGGACCATCACTTGGTTGAGGGCGAAGTCCAGATCCTTCACCCGCAGCCGCAAACATTCCAGCATCTGCATTCCGGTTCCGTACAGCATCAGCCCGATCAGGCGATACGTGCCGTCCAATCCGGCCAAAACCCCGCGCACCTCGTTTTGAGTGAGAACCACCGGCAACCGGCGGGGGCGGTTGGCGCGGATCACCCCTTCAATCGCGCCCGGATTGGTCTCCAAGACTTTCTGATACAGAAACATAATCGCGCTGAACGCCTGGTTCTGGGTGCTGGCGCTCACGCCCCCCTCGACCGCCAGATGCGTTAGAAACTGGTTGATCTCCGCGACGCCCATCCCGGCCGGATGGCGCTTTCCATGAAACAGGATAAAGCGTCTGGCCCAGTCGTGATAAGCCTCCTCCGTGCGGATGCTGTAATGCCGAACCCGGCAGGCCTCCCGCAATTGATCCAACAAACGCGGTTTGGGGTTCGTTGTGTCGGGCATGGCGGCCTTGCTCCAGACCAAAGATTAGCCGGGGCGGGCGGGGCCATGCAAGCGAATTCTCAAAAGGGAAAAAGAAAGGGTCCGGCAAATCGTTCTGGCGCCGCTGGGGGATCGGGTTCTTGGCGAGCCGAACGACCGAACTCAGCGGCCGGGACCGAAACGACTCCGACCCATTCACGACGACTGAGGTCCCCGGTCACCTGCAACGTCTGGTTCGGCGGCCGGACTGTCACCACCGACAGTCAACCCCGGCCACCCGGCGAGGTATGACTCGAAACTGATGTCTTCGTCGCGGTCGCCGCCGATCTCCTGACAGGCATGCTCCGCGTCGGTCATCTGGTCTTCCAACCGCACGTCGATCCGGTGTCCGGTGTGATCCGCCAAGAACTTCCAGACCACTTGGTTGAGCTGCGGCCTCGCCCAGTGCGGCGACAACTCCGGACCACCAATGTGGAACGCGAAAGGGCGGCAGTCCCGGCGGAGCGCTTTGCCCAGCCACAGCGTCTGGCGGCAGTCATGGCAGTTCAAGTACCCGTAGATGCTCACCACACCCTCTGACTGCTACCGCCGAACAGTGATTAGACCAACCCCATTGGATTTCATCCCACAACCGGGAGATTGGTCTATACCCGGTTGCCGTTGCTGGTTTACGCAACGACCGAGCAGCCGTCAGCGTAACCGTCACAATATCACTTGTCAAACGCCAGCCTGGCTGTTCGTTCAAACACCCGCGAGATTCCGGGAGTTGATCTCCATGCAAAGTCCCCGGCATGGCGTCTCATGAAGGGCCGCCGGGAATGCGGGCAACGGGGTTGCCGAGGCGTTTTCATCGCCAATCTGGGGCGCCGGGTTACTCGTCAAACGCTTTTTGCGCGTCTTCGAGCCGTGCGAAGGCTGCCCATTGCCCGTTGTAAATGGCCCAGCTTCCGGCCTTGGGGAAGCCGCGAGGATAGGCGTAGACGCCCTGCTTCGGGTCGCGTCCCCAGCGGACGATCAGTTCGCCTTTTTCCAGGCGGCGCAGCATCACGACATTGTTATGGCTGCGGACCATGTGGGCCGCCACCTCGTCGAGATTCGCCGGTTTGCTTTTCAACAGCGGCAGCATTTCGGCGGAGGTGAAGAATCCCTGGGTGCCCCGGTCGCTGCGCTCGGCGGCGGCGAACGGGTCCGGCTTGCCAGGCTCGGGCGCGCTCTTGGCCACGATGTCGGCGGGGATGGTGTCGGCGGTCAGCAGGATCGCGTTGAGCTTCGCAAACTCCGCCGGCGTGACCCGCTCAAAACTATTGTCGTCAAAGCGAACGTACCACCCGCCGTATTCCGGGGCTTCTTTCCAATGGGCCCACACCAGCCGGTTTGCCGATTTTCCCCACGGGATGACGATATCGCCTCGCTTCAGCACGGCCATCGTGTCGGGATGCCCCTTGAGAGGGGTCAGGTCCAGTTCCTCCAGCCTGGCGGGAAAGCGGTTGTGATTCTTCAGCACATACTCGCGCAGGGGAGTCATGAGGACGGCCGCCGCCTGATGGGCGGCCCTTTGTCGGCGCCGCTCCTCGGCCTCGCCCGGATAGGAGGACGCGATCAACTGGTCGCCTTGAAACGTCACGGTCACTTTCTGGCTTCCATTGATCCAGACACTCTTTTTGGAATCCTTCCACTCGGTCCACGTCTCCTGCGGCGGGCCAAACATGGCGACCACTTCCGGTTCGGACAAGCCGGGTTCAAGCCGCATGTAGTTCGCCCTCGTGAACGCCGCCGCCGGCGCTTGCGAGGCGGATGCGTCTGACTTCGCGCGGCGCAATTTGCCGCAGCCGCAAACCAACAGAAGAAGGACCGGCGCCGCCAGGAGCAGGAAGGGACGACTTGTTCGCTTCATGAATCAATTTTCCTCCGAGTCAACGGTTCCTCTCTCGCCCCGGCGGGCGGCCGGGGTTGGACATGAGGTTTTCGTGATTCCCATTCATGCTGATTGTCAAGCCCCAAGAGCCCCGCCGCGTCAGCCGCAGGCTAACCGGCTCGCCGTTGTCTGTCAAAATCATTCCCGAAAAAGGCCACCGGAGCGAGGCCAATCTTGTCGGCGTCGGCGACGAGCCGGGTTCTTGGCGAGCCGAAAGGATCCATGCAAACCGTCGTTTTTGGGGAAGCGGGACAATGGTCGTCGGAATCCAGTGGAGGCGGCTCGTCAGAAACGGATCAACAACGGTTGATGGATGAAGACAACAAAGTGGCGACGACTCCGCTTCGGAAGGAAGCGTGAGGACGGGGGGATAGGGAACGAAGCCGGCTGACTTGCCACCAAGAGCCGCCTTCATTCCATCTCTTCCCCGGAAAACCAACCAAAACTGGCTTGATTCAACGACGGCTTCATCGTCGACACAGCTCAGCGGCCGGAACAACCTTGGCCACATGACGACGGCTGAGGTCCCCGGTCAGCTAAAAAGAGCCGCCGTCTGCCGTAGGATTGTTCGGCGTTGCCAGTCGATCACCAAAACCTCCACCACGGCTTCTTCGGAGGAGGCCGCTGCTCGCCTTGCGGAGCTTTCCCGTCCGGGGGAGGAGGCAGCCCGGCCAGTTTGGCGAGCATCCCTGAACTGCGGATTGTCTCGATTAACTGGGCGTGGGTTTGGGGATCGAGGTGCGGGGGCTTGCCGTCCCGAACGGCGGCGCCCATCTGCCTTAGCGTCGGCATGTCGAAATAGTGATCGGTCATTGCCAGCGACAGGGCGAGATCATCCTCCGTTTGCGGGGCGCCAGAGCACTCCGGACACGGAACGAACGCGCCGAATTTGATCACCCCGCACTTGAAACAGACGGCCATCGTCATTTGTGTGCCCCTACCTAAAACGACCAGCGCTCATCTCCTGCCGCCGAACGACCAAACTCAGCGGCCGGGACCGCCGCAGTTCCTTGCACTCCGAAAAACCTACGTGCGGCCCTGGCCCGCTACAGCGCCGGGTTCGGCGGGGTTGGATGCCTGGCCCACCTCAATGACGGGCACCTCGGGGTGGTGTTGCCGCAGGAACCCGACCAGCGCCCGCCGGTCCGACCACCGGACCAAGACATCGCCCCCGAATGGCTCCAGAGCAATGGCGTCGGTCTCCGCCCAAACCTCCCCTTCCCGCCGATTGACCACGACCCGTCGCACGTCGGTCAGGGACAGCCGCCGCTGGCGATCCGGTCGTCCGACCGGCCCCCACCGCGCCACGCCTCTCTCAACTCTGAACTCCAACGCGGCCGGCCGGACCAGCCGCCACCCACTAAAGGCATCCAGGGCCGCGAACCCGACGAGCCACACAACCGCGGCGGCGACAAGCACGCGCTCGCCCTCCGCCACGCCGACCCAAAGACAGGCCCCCCCGATCACCGTCGCCAGAAGGCAAGCCGCGAATGTCAGCCAGCCGAGGAGATCATCTGTGCGTCGCGTGCGATGGAAACTCATGACACGCCTCCGCCGCCGAACACCAAAACTCAGCGGCCGGGGCCGGAACGACTCCGGCCACATTACGACGGCTGAGGCCACCGGTCAGCCGCAGCGCCTGGTTCGGCTTCTACTTATCTCGACGTTTTAGAACGGACAGGTAGATATTTTCACGGCCTTCCAATGCTTTAAATTCCTTCGGCCGCTCGACACCGGTGTTGTCGAAACACATTCGCAGGAACTCTCCGTCCCACTCATAGATGCCTGTGTGAGTGAACGTCTTGCCAGATGGATGGTCAATCGACACCAAGTCAATCCGTCGCGGGCTGGCCACCGGGTCTATCACGACTTTGTATCGCCGCCCGCCGCCCGCCGCTCCCGTCTTGGTCAGTCGCTCGCCCTCGATCTCCACCCAAATGCGATCGCGGTCCTTCTCATTCAGTTCCAGTCCGCCGATACTCTGACTCAGATAACGCCAGGTCCCTTGCATCCGCTTGAGTTCCTCCTCAACCGTCGGCGATTGCGGTTTCAAACGAGGGGCCGCCCATGCTGGCCATATGACGATGGAAACGACCGCAATCACTCCCGGAAATATTTTGACCATTTATACCTCCCTTGCCGAACAACCAAACTCAGCGGCCGGAGCCGAGGCGACTTCAACCCGTCAACCGCGACTCGGGTTCCCGGTCACCTGCAATGTTTTGTTTGGCGTCCGCGCCACCCACTGACAAACCAGCCCACCGCAACCCGATCCAAACCCGGCGCACCGCCTCGGCCAACTCCGCCGTATGCCCTCGCACAACCGCGGCCGGCCACGGGCGCCAGTCAGCCGGCAGCGCGCATTCGATATGCCAGGCGCCGGACGTCGTCGGCTCGATGGATACCAACGATGGCGCCTGCCAGTCGTCGACAGCGCGGAGGCCCAACCGCTCGTGCGAGGTCAGCCCCCAGACCACCGGCTCCGATCCGCCTGCGGACAATTCCCGCAACAGATCGAGCATGCACTGTGGTAGTCGCCGCTCCTGCGCCGACTCGCAACGGTCGGCCATCGATTGATAAAACTCGGCGACCGACTCCGGCCCTTGGACTGTGATACGCCGCACCTCCACAGAACACCCTCCGTTGGCCGAACATCAAACTCACCGGCCGGCGGGTCGCGGGGAGCCATGACTCTGGGAAAGCCCGCATGCCCCGCCGGTCAGGCGCGGCACCTGGTTCGGCCTGGTCTCGTCACGCGGGCGGGGTCAAACCGC
>NZ_JH636451.1:125076-143543 GCF_000255705.1 Zavarzinella formosa DSM 19928 | reverse complement strand
GGGGCGAGCCGGCGCCGCCAAGCCGGGACCGACCAGGCGAGGCACAGCGCCGTACAGGCGGTGGCCACCAGGGCCATCAGCGCCGCCGTCGTGTACAGAATGCCGGGAGAGAGCATGACGAACCTCCGAAGTGGCCGAACGAACACACAAGCTCGGCAGCCGGGCCACCGGGCGACAATGAACCCCGAAAAGCGAACAGACGGTCCGGGTCTGCTTCTGCAGCGCTGGCGCCACGCGTGCCGCGACCAACACCGCCTCGCGGCCTTACCGCTTCTTGCCGCCGACTCCGGGCATGGCCGCGACTTGTTTCATCCACTCCGCGATCTGGCGTTCGTCGAGGTCGTCCGCTGATTCGAGTTCCACGCCCCGCGTGGACTTGCCCATCGCCACCGGCGTCACCGGCGGAACGGGCACGAGCGCCGCACCGTTCACGAACATGAGCTTGACGTGGCCGTCGAAGCCGCCGCAACAGAAGCACCAGCCATCGCCGACGCCATAGTACGACATGCCCCATTTCACGGAGCGTTGAAGGCCGGGAAGCGTCCTGGCTGCCAGGGCATCGACGCGTTCCGCGATGCCGCGCTGCGGCTGCGGCAGGCTGGCGATGTAGGCGAAGACCGGCTCGTTGCCGACCGCCGCCTTCGCGGGGCTTGCCTTGCCGGTCACCATGGATTCCGGCAGCGTCGTGGCCGCCTTGTCTGGCTTCGCCGGTTTGCGGGCGGGCTTGGAAGTTTTGTCAGAGTCGCGGTCGGGCATGGCGGTCTCCTGTGCCTCGGATCTGTTTCGGTCGAACAACCAAACTCAGTCGCCGGGGCGCGGTGGCTCAAACCCATGTTACAACGGCTGAGGCCCCCGGTCACCTGCAACTACTTGTTCGGCCGCTGCCGCCATCGGGGTTGGGGCTGATCCTCGCGGAAATCCGAATGCAGGCTGCCCACAATCACCCAATCCAAGACGGCATAGTGCGGGAACACGGCGTCCGCGTCATCAACCGCATCCAATTCCGCCACCCGGCTTTCCGCCGCCAGGGCCGTCGCGTGAAGCGAGTCTAATTTCCGGATTTCCTGGCCAAGGCCGTCACAGTGGTCGCTGACCACGAACACTTCCGAACCGGTCGGAAAATCGCCCGGGAGCTGTTCGACCTCCAAGTCTTGTTCGAGGGGGACGGCGTCTTTGTGTCCTTGGTTCTTCCACGGGTCTGACTCGGGATCGGCCCCACGCGCGATGATGTAACTCACTTTCGCCGCCTCGGCCTCGTCGGGCGTGCGGAAAACGCCGAGCAATACGTCAGGCGACGTGTAAGCCGAGATTCGTCGCATCAGCAAGTACATGCCTCAGACGCCCTCTTCTCTTGCCGAACGCCAAAGTTCAGGGGTTGGGGCCAAAGCGACTGACACCAATGTTACCGCGACTCAGGTCCCCGGTCACCTGCGACGCCTTGTTCGGCGGTGATGGACCTGCGGACCCAATACAGGGCCACGCCCCCATAGTCACTCCACCCGACCTCGTACTGACCACCGGCCACGAACTCGGCCAACCACTCCGGGGGGACCAGCCCCCAAACGACGTCATCAAACTGATAAGGAAAGTTGTCCCGGTTTGGGTTTGGCGTGTGCAAGTACACCGCGTCTTGGCTGGAGTCCAGCACGACGATTACCGCCCAACTCTGCCACGGCACATGCAGACCCGCCGCCAGCGCCTCGACCTGGCCCCAGGCGGCGAACAATGCCCGAAGAGCCTCCCGCCGAACGTCAGGCCCACTGTTGCCCTCTCCACGCCAATCAACGTGCGTGTGCCAGAGGTCGAACCACTCGCCCATGATGGGCAACCGGGCTTCAAAACGACCTCTCACAGCCGAAACTCCGAGGCCGAACGCCAAAACTCAGCCACCGGGGCGCGGCTGCTCAAACCCATGTTACAACGGCTGAGGCCCCCGGTCAGCCACAGCGCCTTGTTCGGCTGGAAGCCTGCCCTCGGACCGCCACGACCGCAAGAAGCCACCAACCACGTCACACCTTCTTGTGAATCAGTTCAACAATTTGATCCCGACGAGTCGCGGGCATGATTGGCAGGCGGCAACGGTCCTCGCCGAGCCAGCCAATTGAAACACCGCAGCAATACGGGCGAAGTCGCGACAACGGCCATCGCAGCGACCCAGACCCAGTAGCCCGAGAGTAAGAGGCCCTGCTCGGGCCATTGATTCGATGAGGCGGCGACGATCACGGGGAAGCTGGCCGCCAATGCCAGGGACACGACTCCCCACACCGCCGCCGCACGTGGCCGCTCGTGGAACAACGCAAAAATCCCGGCGGCGAACGTGAGGTTGGCCGAAGCCGCCGGGTGCATGAGAAATCCGAACGGGCATGTGAAGATCACCGCGAGCAGACAGGTCAGGCCAAACATGGCCTCGTTGCTCCGCCCCGGCCGAATTGCGGGGAGAGCGAGCGAGAGACCATAGAGGCTTGCCGCGACCCAAGCGATCCTGTTGCACCTTTTGACACGCATGGGATAACAACCGGAAGTCCCATGACGTGTTAACTTCCGGGCTTTGCCCGCCGAACGCCCAAACTCAGCGGCCGGGACGAGGCCGCTGAAACCCATGTTACGACGGCTAAGGTCCCCGGTCACCTGCAACGTCTTGTTCGGCGCCCTGCCTCGGCTCGCCGATCAAACGCTTCCAGACTTCTTCCGGAAGCGGGCCGCTCTGCGGATGCTCTCGGAAGAACTGTCGCCAGATCTCGCGTGCCTCTTCCAATGTCTCGCCCTGCCAACGCTCGGCCAGGGGCGTCGGCACGACTCGGCGGCAGGACGTGCAGACCTCGCGTGCGTGAACTTGTCCCCAAGGCGACGTGTCGCTGCCGCGGGGTATCACACGCAGGTGAATGGCCGATTCGGCGCTGCCGCACTCGGGGCAAACGAACGATTTCTGTTGCGCGTCCACTTTTACGGGGACTCCTCGCTTAACGAAAAGGCTCGGCAGCGGCGAGACGCGAGACCGGCCCGCCGAGCGCTGAAACCACCAAGACACCCCGCCGTCCGCCGCGGCGCCTTGTTCGGCTAAGGAATGTCGCGTGATGACAAAATGCCGCCCCGGTCGCCGTGGAACGACTGGTTCGGCCGCTGTCAATTCGATCAAAGCCCTTTGTCATCCAGCCAAAGGCCGCAGGCGGTGCAAGCTCGGATCCGAAAAATCCGACTCTTGCCGCGCCACATCCGGCGACGGCATTCCGTGCATTTCCGCGGCAAAAGCCATCCGGCCGGCTGGAGCGCCCGAGCGCCGCATTCCGGACAGAACGGGCCCAATCGATCATTAAGTTGATTTGCGCAGCAAGGACAGACGAGCCTTGGCCGGAAAACAAGAATTGCCCAAGCGGCGACCATTCCCGCCACCATGCCGATGCCGCTCCAAACGAATACCGACTGAGGCACTACGAAGGCAGTCATTCCTGTCACGACGGCGCCAGTGAATACCCATCCGGAAATCGATGTGATTCGACGGTGACGCCCGGCAACCAGCCCAAAAGCCGAGGAAAGCCGAGAACGCTCCTCTGGCTGCAAGTCGGCGGCCAATTGATCGGGCGTCGTGGCAACGACGGGAGGACTCGGATGGATTTTGAACGACTTCAATTGACTTTTTCTCCTCGATCACGAACGCCCGAGTTCAGGCGCCGGGGCCGGAACAACTCCGGCGATTTTACGACGACCGAGGTCCCCGGTCAGCTTCAGCGCTTTGTTCGGCTTTAGCCACCTATCCGTCAGTAGCCCGGCCCACAGAACGACGACGGCCGCGCCGCGATGATCCGGGGCAAAGCCGGCGACTCCCGCATTTCGACCTCGACAGACGGGCGGTTGACAACCGTGAGCCGCACGTTCGGGTCGTAGATCGGGAACAACTCTTCCGGCATTACGGCAGTGATGGTGATGCCATCGTCGAGTTGCACCGTGAACAAGTCGCGGCGCACGAACGCCATCAACCGCCCGCTGCGAATCCGAGCGGCCAAGTCCTCGTTTGGGTTGGGCGGCTCATCCATTCAAGGCCTCTCCTTCTGCCGAACGCCAAAGCTCAGCGGGCCGCCGTCGCCGACTTGACCCACAGCCATTGACTTCAGGGTGGCTCCGCCACAGTTTATTGTTCGGCCTGCTTTGACTTTGATTCTACTCAGGAGCCTCACCCGTCTTCTTTGTTCCTTCCCTGGCTTCCCTCCTTCTCAAATGTCAGGTGGCAGTGGTAGCAGATTCCGCGCCACGGACATGGGTCGTGTTGGAGGAGCAGGATGCCACACCGCCCACATGGGTAACCACGGTCCCGCTCGGCCCAAACCGGGCAATCGTCCTCCGGGAAGTCGGGCGACGGAAAAAAGAACGGCACGGCAAATCGCTTGGCCACCTCCGCCCCAATAAGCGCCGCCGCTCTCGCTTCGGGCCATGACGGCACCTTCCCGTTGAACAACCGGATGTCTCCGCCATCCTGAAAAGTCGCAAGGTGGCGGCTCCGGTATCCTGCACCGTCTGGCAAGACCGCGGCCAGCCAAACTCGCCATCCGAACGTGTCGCCGTCCCACTGGGCCTCAATCGCAACCGGTCGGATAGGAAGCGAGTCGGCGGTTGACATCACTTCCTCGCAGGTCGGAATCATCCTCGCGCCCTCCTCCGCCGAACGACCAAACTCAGCCGGCGGGGCGCGGCGGCTTAAACCCATGTCACGACGTCAGAGATTCCCGGTCAGCCGCGGCGCCTTGTTCGGCGTCCGGGGCGCTGCCGATCACCTCGACCCCTCCGAACCTTGACACCCGCGGATACCCCGCCAGGGTTGTGCCCTCGGGGTGCCGGAAGTCGTATCGGTGGTCCCTGCGGACGGCCGCAGGCCCGACCTTGAAATTGGCCGAACTGGACGACTCGACCCGCCAGTCGCTTCCGTCCGCCCGGGTGAGGATCGAGCACACCAAGCCGCGGTATCGCTCCGGCCCATCCACGACCGGCCCGTGCAGCCCGTACCGGATATGCCCGTCTTCGAGCCAGCCCTCGACCCGGAACACGAACGGCGTCCGGTCGGCGATGAACTCGCAGGCGGCATCCGGGCCAAGCCGGCACTGGAGGTCGTCCCACGGGGTGACGCGGACCAGCGCCCCGACAGTCGCCAGCGCTGCCACCGGTGCGCCCTCTCTTGCCGGAAGAATATCCATGCAAGCCGTCGTTTGGCGGGGCAGACGACAATGGTCTTCTGAATCCCGAAAGACCAAGGAGCTTGCGATGTCTGACCTGATTATGGCGGTTGACCCGGGCCGGTTCAAGTGTTGTCTGTCTGTGTCGGCGTTCGACACGGGAAGCGGCGAGCCGGATCATCGACACCGACCGGGCGAGGCGGCTCGTCGGAAACGGATCAACAACGGTTGATGGATGAGGACGGCAAAGTGGCGACGACTCCACTTCGGAAGGAAGCGTGAGGACGGGGGAGAGATGGAATGAAGCCGGCCGACTGGCCGCCAAGAGCCGCCTTCACTCCATCTCTCCCCCGGAAAACCGAGCCAAATGGGCTTGATTCAACGACGGCTTCATCGTCGCCACAGTTCAGTTGCCCCGCGACAAGGAGGCAACAACCAATTTTACAGCAACTGAGAGTAGGGGCAACTGCAACGCTTGGTTCAGTGCGCCTGTGCCATACTACTCAAAAATACAATACGTTATTGCGTCTTTGGCCGCGAGCAGATCCCTACTTCCGATCACCGTAAAAGACAACGATTTCGTGAGTGAGTTTAGTCGGGTTGATGTAGTGAACGACTTCCTTGACAACGGACTCTGACCCGCCTCCCTCGCCGCCGATGAAGCAGAGCGTATCCCCAATTTGTGGGACAGTATGGACTTCGTACACTTGGTTCAGCGAATCGGAAGCACCCCCACTCGCGAACCGATAAACGAATCGACAAGGAATCATTACAACCTCGTTGACAGAACTCACCAGCGACGATCTCTTCCACCGGACGCCAAAACTCAGCAGCCAGGGCCGAAATGACTCCAGCCACATTACGACACTTGAGATCCCCGGTCAGCCGCAACGCTTCGTTCGGCTTGCTCCGGCGATACCAACCCCTGTTGAAATTCTCGATTGCCAGGCAACCAAAACCGGCCTAGAAAATCGCGGGCGATCTCATGATGCCGCAGCATGTGACATATCTCGTCAGCGGACAACGACCGGTTACTCATCTGGCCCCGTCTCGCAGTGGTTTCGTTCGCTGTTCGGAACTCACTGCTCTGGTGCGCAATGCGGTTTCGAATACGGATCAACTCACGCACTTCTTTGAGCAGTTGGTCGGGGAAAGGATCTGGCCACTGCTCAGTCAAGAGTTTGAGTTTGTTCTGGACGGAACCGCGTAGGAAATGCCCGGTAATTTCTCCAAATACCTCCTGCAAGTAGGGTACGTCCAGTAACAGACAGTGTGACAGAACGTAATCGTTCAGGGCGGCCTCGATCGCAATGGCCGCGAAGACCGTCGAAACAGCGAGTTTGTCCCAGTTATCCTGCCCGATAACCTTGCCATCGCAGATGCGGGCGGGATCGACCGCTTCCCGATGACGGCGTGAAATCTCTAGCAAGCATTGGTGTTGGTAGTTGTCGGCAAAGTTCGGCATAACACCTTCCGTTGAGTGATCTCCAGTCGATCAGACGGGAAGGACACCGCACTACATCAGCGGGTTCAAGAGGTCGAGCCTCCGAACGCCCAGACTCAGCCGCCGGGGCCGGAACGACTCCGACCATGTCAAGACGGCCGAGGTCCCCGGTCGGCTGTAGTGCCTTGTTCGGCCTGAACCCCTGTTCTCTCGCCCGGCGACCGTCGCCGGGCGAAGGGATTTGTCTTTCGCCTTTCGCGACCCGCTTCGCCTGGCGGGGACCGACCCTCGAACCCGCCGGAGATCGTCGCCCCACTGCCGAACGATACCGCTCAGCAGTGGTAGGGGCTGCGGAAGCTATGACCTGGGAAAAGCCATCGTGCCCCCCGCCGTCTGCTGCAGTGCTTGGTTCGGCGTCTGGCGAATCGCTCATCTCGCAAACTCAAGTGCCTGAGTCTCCCGATTTACGATCTTCACCCAAACTCGACTCGGCATCTGTGACGTACTTGTCGATGCGGCCGCGCTCCTCTTGAACGTGTTCAAGAATGGCTTTTACAGCTGCCGTTAGGAACTTCTTCGATCCAAGCTGCGCCTGTCGCCATTTCAAGACAACGTCATGTTGCAAACGACGAAGTTCGTTCCCGGCTCGCTTATGTACGTTAAAAAGTCTCCCCCCTGGGAACATGCCGTCGATAGCAACACACAGGGCCGTTACGGCCCCCAGCACGATAACAGCGGGACCGAACCCAAAGGCTTCGAGTGCTGCTACGCTTACTGAACTGAGAATCGCAGGGATTTTCAGCGCCCAGAATCGGAGCGCATCCCGCCTTGCTGCGCGCAGATTATCTTTCGTCCACGTTTCCAGAATATCCAATTGCTCCTGAACAACATCGTTCAGGTTCACAGACTGCTGCATTTGGGCCTCAGAATTACCTTCTGTTGCCGTCGTCGGTCTTGCAACAGGTGGCGTGGTCGATTCCTGATTCAAAAGACTTTGAGGAAGGGAAGGCGCATGTGAGGGCGGTGATCCGGTCGAAGGTGTCTCCACGCCAGTTTCCTTGGCAAGACGATCTGCGACCCTCTTTACCGTGGACGCCAAATCGGCTCTAGGGGCCGAAGGCATCATTTCGCAGTATGGCTTGTCTTCGATTAAACCTTCTTCTTTGGCAATCTCTGCCGCTTTGCGAAGTATCTTGTCCCAGTCGGCCATTTCGCAACCTCCAAGAACACTCTGCCGCCGAACAGTGATTAGACCAACTCCATTGGATTTCATCCCACAACTCGCAGGTTGGTCTATTCCGGTTGCCGTTGGGGGGTACGTAATGATTGATTAGTTATTAGCGTAACCGTCACATCGGCGCCTGTCAAACGCCAACTGGCGTCAACTTGGCCGTTGGCTCATCTCGGTCTGTGGCCGGTCAGAGATAGTCGGCCGGGCTTTCCACTCCCGGCCCCCGTTGTTCAGAACCCCCGGCAACCCCGCGTACCAGCCTTCTTTCATTTCGGGCCATTTTCAAAGGCTCGAAATCGCTGCGCATTTGCCCAAAATCATCAGGCGAGCCCCCTGTTTTTCCGGGGGTTTTGAAAAATAGTGTTCAGTTGGCCCGCTGGTTTTGACCACTTTTTGGGGTCCAACTGTCCAAAAATGGTCGGCGGAGGAGTGTTTTCGGCTGTTTTCGGTCACTTTTGGGGCGGATTTTGGACGGTTTGAAAATCCGGAAGGATCGGCGGCTGTAGCGGGGTGGGGTGTCTGGCCGGGGAGAATTTCGACCGGCCGGACTGGCGCTGATGAATGCCGTCGGCGGATGCCGAAGCTCACTCTTTTCGGATGTTGTAGCCCTTGATCTTTCGGTCCAGCGTGGAGCGTTCGATCTCCAGGATCTCGGCGGCCCGGCTTTTGTTCCAGTCGGTGTACTTCAGCGTCTCGCGGATGTGGCGTTTTTCCGTCTCTTCCAGCGAGACCGGCTTGTACAGCACGGGGTGGTTGCCGGAACTGCTCGGGTCCAGGGAAGTCAGCCAGATGTCGACGGCGTCCAGGAATGGCTTGTCGTTCAGGGCGACGGCCCGTTCCACCACGTTGCGCAGTTCGCGGACGTTGCCCGGCCAGGCGTAGTTCTTGAGCTTCGCCTTCGCGTCCTCCGTGAATCCCTTGATCCGGCGGCCGGTTTCGCGGGTGAAGCGTTTCAGGAAATGCTCGGCCAGCGGCGCCACGTCTTCGAGGCGGTCCCGCAGGGGGGGGACGCGGATTTCCACCACTTGCAACCGATAAAACAAGTCCTTGCGAAACACGCCCTCCCGCACGGCCTGTTCCAGCGGGCGGTTGGTGGCGGCCACCACGCGGACATCCACTTTGATGTGGTTGTTCCCGCCGAGCCGCTCGAAGGGATGCCCCTCCAGCACCCGCAGGAATTTCGACTGCGTCGAGAGGTGCATTTCCCCGATTTCATCAAGGAAAATCGTCCCGTGGTCGGCCGCCTCGAACTTGCCGATCATCTTTTCCGTGGCCCCGGTGAAGGCGCCCCGTTCATGGCCGAACAATTCGCTTTCGAGCAATGATTCCGTGAGGGCGGCGCAGTTGAGCGTCACAAACGGGGCGTTCTTCCGGTTGCTCAGGTTGTGGATCGCGCGGGCCACCAGTTCCTTGCCGGAGCCGCTTTCGCCGCGAATCAACACGGTGGCGCCCGTCGTCGCCACCCGGCTGATCTGGCTGGTGATGTTCCGCAGGCCGGTGCTGGAGCCGACGAGTTCGCTTTCCAGGCCGAGGGCCGCCCGCAACTCCCGGTTGGTGGCGTGCAACAGGTCTTGCTTGCGAAGCTGCTGCCAGGCCCCGGCCATGTGCCGGCCGATGGCGACGGCGAAATCGAGATGGTCGTCCGTAAAGCGTTCGTTCGGCGTGCTGTACAGGTGGATGAGGCCAAGAACCTCGGCGCCCTCGGCCAGCACGGGCACGCAAATCAGGCTGCCCACCCGCAACTCGCGGATGCTGTCCCGGCCCTTGAATTGCGGGTCGGCCAGCGCGTTCTCGGCCAGCACCGCCTCCTTGGTGTCCAGCACGGTGGAACTGACCAGTTGGGACGCCTTGTGGAACGTCCGGACTTTGCCGTCCCGGCTGCGGTAGGCCATCAACTCCAGTTCCCGCCCGGTTTTCACGCTCATCACCGCCCCGTGTTCGGCGGGCATCGCGTTGAAGCATCCGGCCAGCACGGCATTGCCAAGGGCGGCGCCGTCCTCCGCGTTGGCCATGTCGAGGGCCGTGCGGTAAAGCGTCTCCAGCGCCCGCTCTTTCGGGGCGTCGGCCACGGTGTCGTCGGTGTTGCGGATGCCGCCGGACTCGCTCGGCACGTATTTGGTCTTGGTGGTCCGGCGGGTGATGTTGACCGCCTCCGCCAGCGGTTTTTCCTGCGGCACGGGAATGCCGGGCAGATCGTCCAGATCGTAGAGAAACAGGTATTTGCCGCGGCCGAATTGAACATCGTCGCCGGTGTCGATCTCGGCCTCGCCGACGAGGGGCTTGCCGTTGATCTTCGTGCCGTTCAGGCTGCCGAGATCGCGGACATACCACGACTCTTCCGCGTAGGAAATCTCCGCATGGTCCCGGCTGCACAGGTCGTCCGCCAGCACAATGCGGTTCTTGGGGGACCGGCCGAGTCCGTAGGTGACCCCTTGTTGGAGGGCGTGAACGTCACCGAATCCCTCTTCATGCCTGGCCACCAGAAAGGCGGTTGTCGGCGCTGCCATGCAGACTCCGGTTGGTGCCACCGAACCATCATCTTATCAGGATAGCCCGCGAATCCGGAAGGGTGAGGGATGAAGGCCGAAGATGAGAGGAAAACCGGCGATTTCGTCTGAAACGAGAATCGACTATTGGCTGGCGCGAATTTAGGTTCCCGTCGGCCCTCGTTTTCCCGCGTCGGACTTTAAGCCGCCGTCATTCCCGTTTCAGGGCATTCGGGTAAACTCCGCCATCGGCGGCCGGGCCGGCAATGCTTGCACGTTTTGAAGTTGCGTTTTTGGGGTTTTCCAAGCTTGGTTTTGGTATTGGCGAGCCGAGCTCCGTCAGGAGCCGGGTGGCTCCCGGCAGGGAAGGGGCTTGAGCCACGGGTTTAAGTCCGGCTGAGTAAAGGGGGAGACGGCTCAACCACCGGAAGCCACCCGGCAGCTCACGCTGCTCGGCTCGCCAATACCAAGACAAACCTTGAAAACCAAAACCTCAAAACTTGCAGTGGAAGGCATCGAAATCGGCCTCCCCTGCCGCACCGGCGGCGAAGACGAAATCGAAACCGAAGGAGAAAGATTTGAGGAATACAGCCCCGAACACGTGACCTTAATCCCTTTGACTACATCTTCCGGCGACCACGAAGCAGCGGGATGTATGACACGTGAGGGCGAGAGGTTGGCCGGGGGATGATGGCGAGATGGTTGGTCGGAAATACTAATCGCCAATGTTGAAATTCACATCAGTTGACACTGATTTTGAATCGTTGTAGAAGAAGGTGATTTTCAACGTTAGCAATCGCAATGTTTTGGGATTGATCAGTATTCGTTCCGCCTTGCCGTGTCCGATTGTGATTGCCGTTGTCACCTGATTTGACTGGCCCTCGGCCAGGGAATCAACAGGCAAATCCAAGCCAATTCCTTGGATAAACGGCGCCAGTTTCTCCTTATGGTCTTTGGTGACGGTAATTTGAACACGATGAATCGCGGCCAGGCTGGAGCCGGTGTTCCGAATCAGCACATCAATTTCGCCTTTGTTCGTCACGCTGGCCGAGTCAATTTTCAGGGCCGCTTCCATGTCGGCCTTTGCAGGCGCCGCTTTGTTGACATCGTTGGTCGTCGAAGGCGCTGCCTTGTTGACATCGTTGGTCGTCGAAGGCGCTGCCTTGTTGAGATCGTCTGTTTTCTCATTCGCAACGACAGGGGAGACGGGAGCGAAGAGATATGCCACCACCGCGAGGGCAAACATAATGACGGTCACGATGGCGGCGGTCTTGACATATGTGAGAGCCAGTTCGTGCCGTTTACCCATTTCATCTTTGATGAGTGAAACCTTTTCCGGAACTGGCAAATCTTCGGCAGTGATGCCGTATCGGGTCAGGTATTCGTCAACGGCTTTGGCGCGATCTTCTTTGGGAAGATGGCTTAATTCCTCGGATTTCGCCTTCGCCTTTTTGACGTAAGCAAAATAAATCAAAGCGCTGATCAAACCAAGCAACGCCAGCGGGGTTCCGACGCCGGTTGCAATACGAATCACTTCAGTCATGATGGTGCGTCCTGTTTTGCAAGTCAAATGGCGAAATTCCATTAGTCAGTCGGTTGCATTGAAAATGTCTGTCATGCTTTTGGCAGTGTCGGGCCGCCGGCGGCCTCACCGGATGCGCTTGCCGGCCGGATTAGTGATCCCATCCTTCGCCCACCAGCGTCCACCCCGCCCAATGACGCATCGCTTCGTATTTGCCCGACGGGTGGGTGCGAACGGCTTCTTGGGCGGCCAGAAGCGCGTCGGCCGGGCTGCCGCCGGCGGCCAGTCGCGAATAAAATTCCCCCATTAGCATGGCGGTGGAATCCTCGGGCACTTTCCAACTTGAAAGCACAAGCGTTCGGGCGCCCGCGGCGGTGAGCGACGAGCGCATGCCCATGATGCCTTGCGCGGCGACTTCCGTTCCACGGCCGGTGTCGCATCCGGAAAGCACGACCAGGCGGCACCGGCTCAGGTCGACGCTGACAAAATCGTCGGCGGTCACGACAACTCCGCGTTCGCTTGACGACGCGATTCCGCTCTTCGAGAAAAACATGCCCGACTCAACCAGCGGATTGCGGGTGGGGGAGACGGAGGGAAGCGGCCCCGGCGAAACTTTTCCATTGTCGGTTTCGATCAGGGTCCGCATTTGCTCGAAGTAAAACCCGTGAGTCGCAATGTGGATGCGGGTGGCTTTGGGAAGGCTTTTGAGCAAATGCTCCTTGCCGTCTTTTGCAACCTCCACCAGATCCCAGCCGGCATTCGCCTGTTTCGCCGTGGCGAGAATGGCCGCGATCTCGCCGGGCCGGGAATCTCGCTCGTCCGTCACCACGCAGAATCGGTCGGGCGTTTTCGAGCTTTTGTCGTTCCGGCCCGGGGAACGCAGCCGCACAAATTCGCGGGGGCTGTTCGTTTGGGTGATTTTGTGCGTCTCGCCTCCGGGTTTCCCGGCCGGCAGTAACTGCCACGGAACACCGGCCAGCTTTCCGTCCGGGCAAATGCAGACTTTCTTGACGCCGGGGGCGAGCTTGTTTTTAATCGGCGCCCAAAGAGAGCCCCGAAGCAAATCCAACGAGCCGCCGGCAGGCTTGAAATCCATGACATCTTTGCGCCAATCCGCGATCACCTTGTCGACGACCGCAGCGTCCCCGATGCTCACGCAGGACACCTCGCCGGGCGTCGTCAACACCGCCGAGTACTCTTTTCCGTCGCCTTTGGCCGCGTGATGCAGGTAGATATCAACAAGGACCTCATCCGGCCGGAGGCATTTTTGCAACGCCCCGAAACCGCCGGCCCCCTCAAAGGGATCATTCACTGTTTGCAATTGGGACAATTGCAGCAACTCGCGGTCCAGTTGCTCCTTGTTTGAAGTCAGCTCGCGATATTTTGCCTGCCATTCTTCAAGCCTCACCTCCCCCGCCTTCAGATACCACCTCGCAATTGCCAGACGGGACTGCCGGTATTGTTCGGCAAAAACCCGGGTTTTTGGATCTTGCTCAAGGCGGGTCACGGCTGCTTCCCGCCGGAGGGCCTCCGTCAATATTCCCTTCCACTGGCAGGCCTCCCCGTAGGCCTCGGCAAACTTCTCGGTGTCACGGCAAGCTTGGAACAATCCGGCCAGGTGGGCGGTCGTCTGGATCTGCATAAAGGCGGCCTGCTCCGCAAACGACTGTAAAGGCAATATCTGGCGGGCATGAAGTCCCGAGACACGGATGGCTTCGGCCATGTTTTTGGCGGCCTCTTTTTTGTCGCCTTTTTTAAGTTGAAACATCGCTAGGTTGTAAAGCGAGGCCGCGAGGTTGGGGTGATTGGAACCGTACAACTCCCGCCTCAGACGCACCGCATTTTCAAGGTGTTCTCCGGCTCCCGGCTCCCCAAGCTCTTCGAGGACCGACCCGATCGCGGAGTGGACAAACGCCCGCCGGGAGCGGTTGTCCTCGTCCGGCGAGGCCATCACGGCCAGCGCCCGTTCAAACAGAACCTTTGCGGTCTTCCAGTCTTTTTCCTGTCTCGCCATGGCGGCGGCCCCGGCCAGGCGCTCCGGATCATCCTCGCCCAGCCCGGCGATTTCCAGGGCAAATGCTTCCTTGTGGTGAGCCAATGCCCTGGCGTCTTCTCCCAAATGGCTCTCCGCCAAGGCCATTTTGCGCAGGCAGGAGGCGATGGACAGGCGATTATTGTCGGCGCCCGACCGCAGGATCGCCAGTTCCCGCTCCAGGAGCGGCCGGGCGCTTTCGTAGTCGTATGACATGATCAGCGCCGCCGTCAGCCGGGAAAGCGGGCGCGCCACCCGCTCATCCTTCGGGCCATATTTCTCTTCGTATGAATGCTGAACCCGGTCAAGCAATTCTCTCGCCTGACTTATCCTGGCCAGCCGGAGCCAGACGGACGCCAGTTCGATCTCCACCTCAGCCCTTTCCAATGCGTCCGCGTTGGCGTCCTTCAGCCGTGAGAGGGCATCCGTCAGCGTGTTCATCGCTCCGTTATAATTCCCGATGAATTGCTGAGATTCCGCAAGCATTGTTTCGAGACGGGGGAGATCGGCCTCCTTGACGCCGCTTTTTTTCTTGATGGCGACGGCCCGGTCAAAATACGAAATTGCCTGAGCGTGCCGGCGCTGCCGGCTCAAGAACATTCCGATGTCGCCCAGGGCCTGCGCCAGGTGAGGGTGATCAGCCCCCAGCTTTGCCTCCAACGCCTCCAACGAGGCCATGTACAGCAACAGGGCGTTGTCAAAATCCCCTTGCCTGGCCAGGTCTCCGGCGAGATCATGGGCCGAGGCGACCAAACTCACGGGAATGGTTGTTGGCTTGCCCGCATGCCCCTTGAACGCCCGCACATGGGTATGGGCCGCGCCTTGGAAATCCTTCAGTTCCATCTGCAATTCCCCAAGGGCGACAAACACCAAGGTCAGGTTTGGATCGGCGGGCGGCAGGGCTCTTTCCAATCGATCAACGCTGCTTTGATACCAGGTGATTGCGATGGCCTTGTCGGCCTTGCCGCCCTTGTCTTGGTGAAGTCTGGCGATGTGGTAACGGGTGATTCCGCTTGACTCCACGTTCTTGGGATATGCCTTCTCGAGAAGCGTCAGCGCGGGCTCCATATGTGACAAGGCGAGTTCCGTCTGGCCGAGTTCCCTGTAGGCATCGCCAAGCTGGCACATGGTGGCGCCGACTTGTCCGTGGTCCGGGCCGAGAGCCTCCTTGCGCAGCTCAAGCAATTGTTTCAGGGGGGCGACGGCCGCTTTGTAGTCTCGTTGCCCCACGAGCTTCCTGGCTTCGGCGTCTAATTGATTCGCCTTCTCCAGAAGCTGTTTTAACTGTTCGGGCGACCGGGCGGGCTTTTCATCACCCCGGCCGCTTCCGATGATGAAGACGCCGGCCGCCACATATAAGGCACATCGTCGGACAAAAATAGTGAGCATGGCTGTCACCCGGGAGAGTTTCTCGCTGCGAATCATCGCGATTTCGGTGAGTCTTCGGAGGCAGGGAGGCCGTTCTGTTTCGGAGTCGGTTCGACACCAAGGGATAAATCCGCCTGCCTGGCAAGAACATTGCACGCCTTTCGCCGAGACACATCGAAGGGCTGGAAGGATTGACGGTATTTGTGTTGTTTCCAGCCAGTGGTTATTCGACGCCAATAAAATTGTCTTTAAGCAATTTTTTGTCTGTTGAGCACGACTTGATTGCTTCCTCAACGCACGCGCTGTTGATTTTGCAGAGGCGTCTCAATTCAGATCACCGGCCGGGCGGGGGTTCCTCCTTCCGCCGAAAAAATGTGTCCAGAACCATCAGTCTGGATTCGAGTCTGGCAGCCATCGAGTCATAGGCGCTTGGATATTTTTTGTCAAATCAGCACAGGATAAATTATTTCACCCGGTGTTGTGAAAAACCTGGTTGGGTGGAATATCTCTTCGGGTTGACATGATAATTTCCCAAAATCCAAATGATTGCGAGTCCATTGGAAACGGGTAGACTTACTGAATAAGCTTACCAACATCAGACATTGGGGAGCAAGAAAAAAATCTGTCAGTCGTCAATTCCTCAATTCCTCAATTCCAACCCTGTTTTTCACTCAAGCCCGTCCCCCAAGCTCCAATCCGCTCCCGGTTCACTTTTCCACCCCCAACGATCCCCCCGCCAATCACCCCTTCTCTGCCCGGCCTTTGGCTCCATTCTTCATTCCCATTTCCCCGCATTCGGCTAAACTCAACAACTCGATCGGCCTGCCCCCGGCGGTCGATTTCTCCTTCCGGCGGCGTGGCCGCCTTGCCTCAAAAGGGTCTTTTCATGAAGTTTCGCCCGTCTGTTCGTCGTCGCGGATTGTTGCAACTGGAAACCTTGGAGCAGCGGGAAAACCCGACCGCCACGATCACGGCCGCCGTCACAGGCGGGGTGCTCACCATCACGGGGACGGATGAGGCCGAGACGATCACCCTCAAGCAGACGGGTCTTGGCCTGTTTCAAATCTCCGGCGACAACGGCACCGTCGTCAATGGCACGGCGGACGGCACGCTGACCACCACCGTGGCGGCCAAGTCCGTCAAGGTGATGCTCAAGGGAGGGGACGACAACGTCACCATCGACGCGAACAACCTCGCCTTTGCCGGCGCGATCACCGTGGACGCCGGGGACGGGAACAACACCTTTGGTTTCAGCACGACCGCCGCGCCGGCTTCCCTCGGCAGCCTTTCCTACGTCGGCGGCAACGGGTCGGACATGGTGTCCGTCGGCTCGCCCGGCAAAACCAGCACGATCAACGGCGGCGTCAAAATCGCCACCGGCAACGGCGGTTCCACCGTGGGGCTGTACAGCGTGACGTCCACCGGGGATGTGACGGTCACGGCGGGCACGGGCACGGACAGCCTCACGCTCGCGTCGGTGCAAGTCCGGAACGTCAGCGATGACGCGGGGCTGGGAGACGGCGCCCTGACCGTGAACGGGACCAGCGTTCTCAACGGCGGCTTGGTTTACAAGGCGCTGGAAGGGACCGACACGATCAGCCTCACCGACACGACCATCAAAGGCAAAACCGGCGTCAACATCTCCGGCGGTTTCGGCCAGACGCAACTGAGCACCTCCGGCGTGGTGTCCGTCCCGGCCGGGGGCGTGACCATCGCGGGAACCAACGGCTTGGCCGGCCTGCAGGTCAACAGCAGCGCCTTCACGGTCGCCGGGGATGTCCGGGTGACCGACACGCAAATCAGCGTCACCAACAACGGCACGCTGACGACGGGCAACCTGACACTCGCCGGCAAAGATGCGGTCACCATGGGTGGCTCGGGCGAGTGGGACATCAAGAAAAACCTGTCCGCCACCGCCTTGTCTCCGGTCGGAACCATCACGAATATCTTCAGCGTCCTGAATGTGGACGGCAACATCACCATGACCAGCACGGGCGCCTCAAGCACGACCATTGGCAGCGGCCTGGTCAAGGGAACCGCCAGTTTCGCCAGCGCCAACGGCCAAGCCGGGTTGCTTGGCGGAACCGCCGACTTGGAATTCCGGAAAAGCCTCGCGGTTCGGGGCTCCGGAGCCGCGATCGTATTCGGCCAGAATTCGCCACAGGCATCCACGGGGAACATCATCGTGGATGGCGATGTTTCCGTGACCGCCACGGTTTCGATCGGATTTCTTGTCAATCCGGCGAGTGTCATGACACTGAAAGGCGGCCTCCGGGTCTCCGGCCCCTTGGGGGCGTCGATTCAATTGTCCTCGACCCTGCCAACCGGCGCCACCGTGGCCAAGGATGTGTTGCTGACTTGCACCAAAGGCCCGGCCTCGTTCTCGATCAACACGAAAAACCTGACGATCTCCGGAAAAACAACAATCGTGTCGGCAGCGCCTGCCGCGTTGGGCCTGACCACCTACGCCGGCGGGAAGCTGACATTTGCGAAGGATGTGTCGGTGTCGGCGGCCACCCAAACCTCGCAAATTCAGTCGGTCGGATTCGGCGAAGCGGTGTTCGGCGGCAAGGTGACGGTTCTCGGCGGCCCGCAGGCCACGCTGAGCCTGATCGACACGGGGACCACGGGGTCAACCATCGCCGGGGATGCCACCGTCACGTCCGCGTTCGGAAGCGCCCTCTGGACCATGTCCGGCGCGGCCAAGGCGTTTAACGGCAACGTGAGCGTGAAGGGACACGACGTGAGCTTCAACCAACAAAGCTCGACGACCGCAACCACCTCCTTTGCCAAGAATCTGACCATCACCGGCGGCGCCGGGAACGACCTTGTCACGATGAACGGCCTCTACTCCGTCACCGGCGACACGACGTTCAACCTCGGCGAAGGCCCCAGCAACATCAGCCTCTCCAGCACGAGCACGGCGACGGACTTCACCGGCAAGCTGACGATCAAGGAGGGCAACGGCGACAGCAACACGAGCTTCTATAACGTGCAGGCGGGCAAGGATGTGTCGGTCACGTCGCTGGCCGGGAAGGATATCCTCACCGTGGACGGCGGCTCGGTCTTCTCCGGGGCTTTCCTCGCCGACACCGGCGCCGGGGACGACTCCCTGGCGCTGGGCGCGGCCACCGGCCTCTCGGTGGCGGCCGCGACCTTCAACGGCAAAGTGACGATCAAAACCGGCGCCGGCAACGACACCATCCAACTGGGAACCGCCAC
>NZ_JH636451.1:121499-125066 GCF_000255705.1 Zavarzinella formosa DSM 19928 | reverse complement strand
GACGCGGAGTCTTCGGAGCGGAGCGCGGACTTCCGGCGTGAAATCGCTGATCGCAATGGCAATTATTTGACACAGGAAGTTCGCGCTCCGCTCCGAAGACTCCGCGTCGCGGCTTCACGGGTTCGGATGATGTGTTGCAATCGACACACGCCGGAAGTCCGCGTTCCGTGGCGAAGACTCCGCGTCGCGGCTTCACAAATGCGAATTACCCATTATTCCCATTTTCGCGCATTCAGGTAAACTCAACAAATCGATTCGTCACCCCCCACGTTCGATTTTTCATTCTGGCGGCCCGCCCGCCTTGCCTAAAAGGGTTAATCATGAGCCTCCGTCCCTCCGTCCGTCGTCGCGGCCTGTTGCAACTCGAAACACTGGAGCAACGGGAAAACCCGGCCGGAACTCTCACGACCGCTGTCACCGGCGGCGTCCTCACCATCACCGGGACGGATGATGCCGAGTCGTTCATCATCAAGCAGCTTCCCGGAGGCCTGCTCTCCATCACCGGGGAGAACAACACGGTGGTCGGCGGAACAGCCAACGGGAACACGACCACGGCAGGGGCCATCACTTCCGTCAAGATGATGCTCAAGGGGGGCGACGACTCCGTCTCGCTGGACACCGGCTTCGCCTTCAATCTCCCCGGCGCCCTGACCATCGACGGCGGGGACGGCGCCAACACCGTGACCCTGACCACCACCGCCAGCCCGATCACCCTCGGCGGATTCTCCTACACCGGCGGCGAAGGGGCGGACAGCATCAGCATCGGCCAGCTTGGCGCGGGCGCCGCCACGGCGATCAACGGCGCCTTCAACGTCTCGGCGGGCAACGGCGCCACCTCGATCGGCCTGACCAACGCGACTGTGGCGGGCGATGTGACGGCCAAGTCGGGCATCGGCATCGACACCCTGCAACTCACGACAGTGACCGCCTCGAAGAACCTTAATTTCGACGCGGGCTTCGGCGACAGCACCCTGAGCTTGCTCGGCACGACCGTCGTCACCGGCGGGGGGAGCTACAAAGCCCTCGACGGCGACGACACCCTCAATCTCGACAACGCGACCATCAACGGCAAAACCGGCCTGACCGTCGCCGGCGGTCGCGGCGACGTCACGTTTAACGCGAACGATGAAGTGGTCGTCTCGGCCGGCGGCGTGACTCTCACGGGGACCGAGGGGACGACGAACATCGTCGCCAACACCGGCTCCTTCACCACCTTTGGCGATCTGAAGGCGAGCAATCTGTTTGTCAATCTCACCAACAACACCACCAGCACGACCGTGGGCGGTGTCACTCACGACGGGCTGACGGTCGCCAATCTGGCGCTGACCGCCGGGGATGGCCTGACGGTCGACGGTTCCGGTGATTTTAACATCTCCAAGAACCTCACCCTCGCGGCCACGTCCCCGGTTGGCACGATCTCCTCGGCCGATTTCGAGTCGCTTCAACTGGGCGGCAATCTGGCCTCCACGAGTGTCGGTGACCAATCCGTGATTTTGGAGAAGGGATTGGTCGGCGGCAGCGTCAGCTTGGTCAGCAAGAAAAGCGGCGCCCAGTTAAGCAAAGGGGGCCTCGACGACCTGACCTTCAACAAGGGCATCACCGTCAACGGACTTATCAGCGCCTCTGTTCAGTTCTTGGCGTCGCCGCCGCCGGCGACGGTTCCCCCGACTCCCGTGACGGCACTGATCAAGGTGGGCGGGGATATCACCGCGACCAGTTCCGTCGGCAACGCGGGGCTCTCCACGGCGAATGCGAATTTGCAACTGGCGGGCGGCATCAAGCTCGCGGGCGCGAGGCTGGCGGTTCTGAATATCAACGCGGTCGGGGGAACCGGCGCCACCGTGGCCAAGGATGTGTCGGTGACCTCCGCCGGAGGCGGCGCCCAGGCCGTCATCAACTCCGACGCGGCAACGCTGTCCGGCAAGCTGACCGTCAGTGGGGCGACAAATGCCACCCTGAACGCAGTCAGTATCGGCGCGGTGACGCCGCTGACGATTGCGAAAGACGTGTCGGTGACCGCCGTTTACGGCGACGCGTTTGCCGGGATGGTCGCCACCGGCGCCTTCTCGCTCGGCGGCAAGTTCACCGTGACCGGCGGCCACAACACCAATGTCCAACTGACCAACAGCTCGGCAACGGCGTCAACCATCGCCGGCGACAGCGCGTTCTCGGCGACGCGCGGCTCGGCCAACCTGATGGTGAACGGCGGTCCCAAGACATTCAACGGCAACGTGAGCTTGAAGGGATACTCGGTGTCGGTGAACCAGAACACGACCGGCGCCGCCACCACCTATGCCAAGAACCTGACGGTCACCGGCGGCGCCGGGAACGACCTCGTCCAGATGGGGAACCTGTTCACCGTCACCGGCGACTCGAACTTCAACCTGGGCGACGGGCAGAACAACGTCATCCTTTCCAGCACATCAAACGCCACCGACTTCGGGGGCAAACTGACCGTGAAGACCGGCAACGGCAACGACACGACAACCTTCGTGAACGTGCAGGCGGCCGGGGACGTGTCGGTCACCTCGCTGGCCGGGAATGACGTGGTCTACGTGGATGGCGGCACTGATATGACCACGGGCGGCGGATCGACATTCGCCAAGACCTTCACGGCCGACACCGGCGCCGGGGACGACATCATCGACCTCGGCAGCGGGGTCGGCGTGCCGGGCGGCCCGGCCGCCACGTTCACGGGCAAGGTGACCATCAAGACCGGCGCGGGCAACGACAAACTCATCCTCGGCACCAAAACCGGGGTTCCCTCCAACGGTGACGCCAACAGCATCCCGGTGTTCCTGGCCGCCGGCTCGACCATCGACGGCGGCCTCGGCTTCAACACCCTCGGCGCGGACAACCTGACCTTGCCGCTGACCAACCTGACCGTGACCAACTTCGTGTGATTCTTGGTTGTTTTTGTGAAACCGCGACGCGGAGTCTTCGCAGCGGAGCGCGGACTTCCGGCGTGAAATCGATGCTCGCAATGGCAATCAGAGCAGAGTTCTGGTTAGTGTGGCGGCCCACAGAATCGATTAGCCTTCTCTTACTCGCCACACGCCTCCGAACTCGGCCATTGCCCGTCGGGGAGCCGTTGGACCACCGGGAATCGCGGTACCCTCGCTGGCGCGTCGGGCTATGACTGCGGGTGGTTCCGGATGAAAAGATGTGACCGCTTCCCAAACCCAAAGCCCGGTGCAACCATAGCCCGACGCGCCAGTTTTGAAGTTGCGCTTTTTGCTGAGGAGAGTGGGCCGGGATAGAAAAACGAGACTCCCCCGGCCGGATCGGTTGGGCCGTGAGGCCGGGTGATCACCAACCGGAAGGAGTCTCGGTCATGATTGTGCAAGAAGGACTCCCCGGAATCAAACAGTTTCTTCGTCCGGCCGGCCTGAGTCCCCGGGCGCTCGGCCTGGTGATTCGTTGCGTGGCGGCGTTTTGTTTGCATTGGGGGCGCATGAGCGCCTCGCAAGCCTCGGGGTCGGTGGCCTCGGAGCCGCGTCATCGCGCCCAGATCAGCCGGTTTCTCGGCCGCAAGGGCCTTCGCCAACGGCCGCCGCTGGCTCTGGT
>NZ_JH636451.1:109782-121207 GCF_000255705.1 Zavarzinella formosa DSM 19928 | reverse complement strand
GAGATCCAGAAAATCCTGATGTCCAACCGCACGGATTTCCGGACGGCCGAACTGGTCGAACTTTATGATTTGCGCTGGCAGATCGAACTGTTCTTCAAGGAGTTGAAAAGCACATTGGGCTTCGCCCAATGCCGCCTGCGCCGGTTCGAGGCGACGGAGGGATGGCTGGAGCTGGTCCTGGTGACGTTCCTGTGGCTGGAGTGGCATCGGGCGAGGCAACTGGCCAAGTCCGGCCTGACGACGAAGCAGAAAGAGCGCTGGCGACACCAGCGAACCCACGGCCTCTGCCTGGCGGTCCGCCGCCACAGCGAACAGGCCGACTTGGAATACCTGGCCCGCGCCATGCAAACACCCGGCGGAATCCGGCGTTTGCGACGAAAACTCCGGCAGGCCATCCCGGCCGAGTTTCGCACCGCCGGATAAAAAGCGCAACTTCAAAACTCGCCAGCGAGGGTACCGCGATTCCCGGTGGTCCAACGGCTCTCCGACGGGCTGACGACCCGGCCGATCATCCTTCCGGAGAGTCGTCAGAGCGGCGTCCTGCCGGGCGTAAAGACGTAACCTTTATAGGGATCTGACCTTTACGCCACACCTTGCGGAACTCTGCCATAGAGTGGCTTTCAAACAGGCTTGGCGGCCAAAGCGCCTTGTTTTTTCGGTCCGTTGGACCGGAAAAACAAGGCGCTTTGGTCGTCACGTCAATTTAAAATCCGCTCTGCCCCTACCCCCGCCGCCATTCATACGTCGCCGTCTGGCCGACGCTTTCCTCGACTTCCATCCTCGCCACTTCCGGGACAAAGTGTTGATGGGTTCGCAGTTCTTCCAACAAGCGGCCGGTCAGATATTTGGCGAGCAGTTCGGCCGTCGTGTTTTCAATGGGGAGCAAAACACAGTCGCTTCGCGGGAAGATCCATTCCTTGCCCTTGAAGTTCAGTTTCACCCGTTCGTCGGTGATGTCCGCGATGATGAGCTTGCTTTGGGTGGCGATCATCATGAAGTGGTCGAGTTCGTCCGTCAGCCGGCGCATGATGTTTTTGAGGGCGACGAAGTCGAACAGATAGTGGTTCTCGTCCAGCGGGCCTTCCACCGAGGCGGCGACGTGATAGTTGTGGCCATGCAGCCGTTCGCACTGGCTCCCCTCATAGGTGATGAAGTGACCGGAGCAGAAAACCAGATAATCCTTGGTCACGCGGACTGTGTATCGCTCGGCCATGCGTCTTCCGTCGGGGGAGGGCGTCGGGGTGGATCACCACGGGGTGTCAACCGTCAATGTACGCTGACGCAGGGCGACGTACAGGCAAGCCGTGATGAGATCGGCCGTTGTCCCCGGATTTCGGGCGTTGCCGTCGGCCCGGAGCCAGTGGTCGAACTCCGCGTAGGCGGGGCTTCCGGGGCCGCCGTTGGCCAGCACGTCCCTCGCCTGTCTGGATGTCTCGCGGGCGATCACCGGGCCGCGTTTGCGGGAAATCAGCGTGTCCTCGTGGGTGGCGAGCCAGCGAAGTTGCAGATACTGGATGGCCCGTTCCAGCCGGCCGTGGATTTGCAAACCCTCCAGCAACATCGGCACGCCGAGTTGGAAGATCGTCAGAAATCCGTTCGCATACTCGGCGGCAATTTGATCGTAATTCGCCGCCATCGCCATCACCTCGCGGAAGGGAAGCGTGGGTTGCTTGCGCACATCCTGATCGGGGGCCTCCCCCAATCCGCCGGGGACGGCCAGCCGGATCGCCTCGTAGACGTTCACGGAATCTTGAACCGTGGTGGCCTCCAACACCCGAATCAACCCCGCCCGCAAATCATCCGTTTCCGGCACGGCCGCCAGCGGGGCCAGCAGCAGGGCGATGCCGAGATTGGTGTTGCACCTCACCACCCGCCGGGTGGCGCGGATGGCTTCCAGAATCGTTTCGCCCAACGGTTTCCCGACGGCGTTTCCCAAGACGGGGGCGATGGCCATGCCGCTCATCAGGAAATCGAGATGCGTCATGTCCCGAAAGCGGGCGCCGGGGTGGACATTGCCGGCCTTTTGGGCAAGAACCTCCCACATGCAGGCGGTTTGAACCTGCATGGAAGACCTTGTCCGGGATTCGGCGTTCACCAGCCGGGATTCGGGCATTTTTTCGATGGCCTGAATCATGAGTGAGGCGACATCGATCCCCGTCGTCGGGGCCAGCGATTTCCAGCCCGGAACGGCGTTCACCTCCACCACATACCACGCCCCGGCCGGGCCGGGGAGCAGATCCACCCCGGCGGCAATCGTTCCGACCGCTTTGGCGGCATCAAGGGCCAGTTTCGTTTGCTCGGATGTCAGCGTGACGGCCTCGGCTTTCGCCCCTTGGGCCACGTTGGTGCGCCAATCGTTGTTGGCGGTGCGTTTCATCGCGGCGATCACCCGCCCATTGAGGACGAAGGCCCGCAAATCCCAGCCCGGATGGGGGATGAATTTTTGGAGATAAAGCACGGCATCGGTGCGTTCGATGGCCCGGAAAGCCCGCCACGCCAGTTCGGGATCGGTGATCCGCATCAGGCCGCGACCTTCGGAGCCGAAGATCGGCTTGACCACCACATCCCGGCCGAGTCCCTCAAAGACGGCCATCGCGGCATCGGCCTGCTGGCAGACGATGGTTTCCGGCACCGGCAATCCGTGTTGTCGAAGGCGTTCCAAGGCGAGGTATTTGTCCACGCAACTTTCGAGGGCCTTCGCCGGGTTTAGCACGGGGATGCCGCGGGCTTCCAACGCCTGCAACACATCCATCCGGAAGACGACCTGTTCCAATGAACCGGGGGGCATCGTCCGCACAATCACGCCGTCGTAATTCGCCAGTTCGGCGCAGGGATGACCGGCCGGAACATGGGCGGAGACATTGCGAAAATCAACGCTCTCGGCCACATGCCCGAGAGCGGAAGCCGCCCGTTGAAGATCGCGGACGTGCCAGCCGTCCCCGCCGGAGAGAATTGCGATTCGCATGGTTTCGATTTACGAGTTTCCGGTGAGCCACGGTAAGATTGAACTAACACGGCGCAAGCAAATCCAAGCGGGATCATCCCGGATTCCGGCAAGTTCGGGAATCATGTTTTGCCATCATTAAAACAATGAGGCCACATTTTGAACATTTTGCCGAAATTTGAACGTCTCCGGGTGTGGCAAATCTTTCTGACACACGTCGGCAACTCGTATTCGCCCCAAGGGGGCGCTCGAAAATAGCCAGGGGCGGCCGCCGCCCCTGGAACCCATTCACCGATAAATAGTTTTCCGCCCCAACGGGGCGGCACTTGCTGGTTGTGCCACCCCGTTGGGGCGGGTTCAAAACTGGCTGTCGTTGTCCAGGGGCGGCGGCCGCCCCTGGCTATTTTCGAGCGCCCCCTTGGGGCGAATACCGGTCAAACGGGCAGGCTAGAAAGTTTTGCCGGACCTACGTCTTCCGGCTTGGCGGGGTTTTCATTGACAGGCTCCCCCGGCAGGCGTACCTTGGAGGATAGGTGGAACTCGCCGAAGCATGATTCCCGTCTGTCCACTGAATCGGTCGAATTCCCCGCGAACGTGGTTCCCTCCCGGCCCCGCTCACTGAATCTTGACCGGCCATTGGTTGGTTCCTGGCACCCCGATCGTCAGTTGGCGTCGGTTTTTTCCCGTCTGTTTCATTTGTCGGAACGCGATCAGCCATGCCCGATTCACCGGCCACGCTTTACGTCGTTGACGCACATGCCCTGATTTATCGCATGTTTCACGCCCTCGCGCCGATGACGGCCCCCGACGGGCGGCCCACCAACGCCACCTTCGGTTTCACGCGCGATCTGCTGACCCTGTTCGACGAGATCCGGCCGGATTATCTGGTTTGCGCCTTCGACCCCCCCGGCGGCACCTTCCGCGACACGATCTTCCCGGACTACAAGAAGACCCGGCCCCCGGCGCCGGATGATCTGATTGCCCAGATTCCCATGATTCAATCGATCATGGAGGCGATGCGGGTTCCCGTCCTTGGCGTTCCCAATTACGAGGCCGACGACGTGATGGCGACGCTCGCCCATCACGGCCATGAAAAGGGAATCGAAGTCTTTCTCTGCACCAACGACAAGGATTGCCGCCAACTGTTGACCGACCGCGTGCGGATGTATGACCTGCGGAAGAAAACCACCCTCGGCCCGGCTGAACTGCTGGCCGATTGGGGCATCACGCCCGAGCAGGCGGTGGATTTTCAGGCGTTGATCGGCGACAGCGTGGACAATGTGCCGGGCGTCGTCGGCGTCGGTGAGAAGACGGCTGCCAAGTTATTGCAAACCTACGGCACGCTGGACAACCTCGTCGCCAAGGCCCATGAGGTCAAGCAGGCCAAACAACGCGAGAACCTGAAAAAGGCCATTGAAAGTGGTGATTTGGAGCGAAGCCGGACGTTGGTGAGGCTGGAAAGAAACGTCCCGATGCCGCTCGAATGGGATCAGTGGAAACGCCAGCCGTGGGACCATGAGCGCTTGCTTGCCTTGTTTGAGGAATTCGGCTTCCGATCCTATGCGGCCCGTGTGCGCACGGCCATGAAGTCGGCGGCGGACAAGGTTCCGATTGTGCCGAAGAACGCGGAATTGCTGGCCGCGCTCGGGCTGGAGGCGCCGATGCCCGCCGCCAAACCCAAGGGGGGCCGCGGGCTGTTCGACGATCCGGAGGAAGAGACGCCGACGGAAGGAGCGGGCGACTTTGCCTTCGGCGCCAACGCCGGGCCGGACACTTGGGCTGCCACCTACACGCTGGTCAACACGCCGGAATTGTTTGACCAGTTTCTGAAAGACCTCAAGGCCCAGCCGCGTTTCTGCTTTGACTTGGAAACCACCGGCTTGGATGCGTTGCAATGCGACATCGTCGGCCTCGCGTTTTCATGGAAGGCGCATGAGGGGTATTATCTCCCCGTTCGCGGCCCCGCCGGGGACCAAGTGTTGCCGCCGGAGGCCACCCTCGCCGCCCTGAAGCCGATTCTGGAAGACGCGGCGGTTCAGAAGGTGAACCAAAACATCAAGTATGACCAACTGGTGCTGGCCAGCCAGAATATTCAAGTTCGCGGGGTGGCGGGCGATTCGATGCTCGCCCATTACCTGCTTCATTCCGGGGAACGGTCGCACGGGCTTGACGAACTGACGCGGAAGTATCTTGCCCACGAGAACATTTCCATCACGGAACTGATCGGCAAAGGCAAGAACCAGAAGACGATGGACCAAGTCCCGGTGGAGAAGGTTTGCGCCTACGCCGCCGAGGATGCCGACGCCGCGTGGCGGCTCACCGAATTGCTGGAACCGCAACTCGCTCCGATGGGCGTGCGGGAACTGTACGACAACGTCGAGGTGCCGCTCATCGCCGTGCTGGCCGAGATGGAGGCGACGGGCATCCGGTTGGATGTCCCGTACTTGAAGAGACTCTCGGTGCAGATGGCCGAGCGGTTGGGGATTCTCGAAAAGGAAATCCACGAGGGGGCGGGCAAGGAGTTCAATATCGCCTCCCTCAAACAATTACGGGATGTGTTGTACAAGGATTTGAAGCTGCCGATCCTCAAGAAGACCGACCTGACCGGCGAACCCAGCACCGACCAGGAAACTCTTGAGAAACTGGCAGTCCTCGGCCATCCGGTGCCGAAGAAGATCATCGAGCATCGGCAGATCAGCAAGTTGAAGGGAACCTACGTGGATGCCCTGCCGGTGATGGTAAACCCCAAAACCAACCGGGTGCATACATCCTTCAACCAGACGGTGGCCGCGACCGGGCGGTTAAGCTCCAGCGATCCGAACCTGCAAAACATCCCCGCCCGGACGGACCTTGGCCGCGAAATCCGGCAGGCGTTTATTCCGCAAGATGGTTGGAGATTGGTCACCGCCGATTACTCGCAGATCGAACTTCGACTCCTGGCCCACTTCAGCGGGGATGAAAACCTGCGGGCGGCCTATGCCGAGAACCGGGACATTCACACCCAGGTTGCTGGCGAAATCTTCAGCGTCGCCCCCGAGGCGGTCACCGCCGACATGCGGCGCGTGGCGAAAACTGTGAACTTTGGCGTAATTTACGGCATGAGCGCACACGGTCTCGCCGAGCGTCTGGTGATTGACCGGAAAGATGCGGACCGTTTCATCAGTAATTACTTTGCCCGATATCCGGCCGTGCTGACCTACCACGACAACCTCTTGCGACGAGCCCGCGAACACGGATATGTGAAATCCATCCTCGGCCGGCAGCGGAAGTTCGATCCGTCGGCCATCCGGCCGAAAACGAGCTACCAGTCGCGGAACGGGGCCGAGCGCGAGGCGATCAACATGGAGATTCAGGCCAGCGCCGCCGATTTGATGAAGCTGGCTCTTTTGAGGGTGAGCCGAAAACTGAAGGAAGAAAAGCTTTTGGCACGAATGTTGCTAAGTGTTCACGACGAACTCGTATTCGAGGCCCCGCCCGCCGAGGTTGGCGCTCTGGCGAATCTTGTGCGCCGTGAGATGACCGGAGCGATGACCCTGAGCGTGCCGCTGGAAGTCGATGTGTCAGCCGGACCGAACTGGCTGGAGGGGGAGGAAGTCACATGAAAACTGACGAACTAAATCCCTCCCACGGAGACCCCATGAACCCAGACGGAGGCAAACGGGGACTCGGCAAATATGCGTTCATCGGCCGACCCACCATCTGTGATGAAGAGGGATATCCCTATTCAGACGGGCGACCCTTGGGCGAATCGACCCGTCAAATTAACAGCATCATCGGTATCTGGGAGGCGGCTCGGGAGCTTTTGGAACCCCGGTTCCATGAAGTATCGATGCATTGCAACATGTTTTGGTATTGGGAAGAAGGAAATCGAACGGCCTCGCGGGATGCGGATCTGATGGTGATTTTCGGTGTGCCTTTTGATCATAACCGGCTGTCGTACAAGAGTTGGAAGCATGGCGGCATCGTGCCGGGGATTATCATCGAAACCGTGTCGCATCGGACACGCCGGGCCGTGTTGGGCAAATACCGGGAAATCTACGAACGGACAGGGGTGCGGGAATACTTCGTCTTCGACGGCCCTGGTCTGTACATGGATAAGCCGCTCCATGGTTTTTATCTCGAAGAGGGCCGCTACCAGCAGATTCGCCCGGATGAGGATGGCTTTTTGATTTCCCGGCAATTGGGCGTGAAGCTTCGGCCCGAGGGCAATCAACTGCGATTGGCGGATGCGCAAACAGGACAACCAATCCTGACCCCGTTGGAAAAAGTGGCGAAAGCCAAAGTCGAGACGGCCGCCTTGACGGCCCGACTGATCGCCGCCAAGGACGAAAGCATCGCCACCATAAACGAAGTCATTGCCGCCAAGAATCAAGAGATTCAACGAATGCGCGAGCTTCTCAAACAAGCCGGAATTACCCCGCCGGAGACGCCATGAGCGAACGGAGACACAAAATGGTGATCGGTCTTGTCGGCGGCATCGGGGCCGGGAAAAGCACGGTGGCGGACGCCTTGGTTCGGCACGGCGGCCGGGTGATCGCCGGGGATCCGGTCGGCCACGAGGCCCTGCGTGATCCCGCGATTCTGGCCCGCGTGACCGAGCTTTGGGGCCACCGGGACATCCTGAAGCCGGACGGGCAGGTGGATCGCCGGAAACTCGGCGCCATCGTGTTCCCCAGCCCGGTCGAGCGGGCGAGGCTGGAGCATCTGGTTCATCCGTACATCCGGCGACGGCTGGAGGAAGAGATTACCGCCGCGCAGGCCGACCCGGCCGTGGCGTTTGTCATCCTTGACGCCGCCGTGATGCTGGAAGCGGGTTGGAATAATGCCTGCGACAAACTCGTCTATGTGGACGCCCCGCGAGAGGTCCGGCTGGGGCGGGTGCAGTCCCAGCGGGGCTGGACCGAAGCCGACCTGGCCAGCCGCGAGGCCGTGCAGATGCCCCCCGAACGAAAAAAAGAACTCGCCGACGCGATTGTGAACAACGCCGAAACGCCCGAACACACGCGGGCGCAGGTGGACGACCTCGTCTCGTCCTGGAACCTCGTCTGATGATCTTCCCCGGTCTTCTCCGGTATTCTCAGGGTCAGATTCACCGACCCCCGGCGACGGCCTGCTCTTCTCATGTCTCATGGAGTCGTTTGTCATGTCCGAACCAATCACCGGCGAAGCAAGAGCCCCCCGGCCTTCCCTCCGGGAACGTCCGGCGGCCCCGCCGCGCGAAGCCGATGTCCGTCCCGCCCGAGTCCAGACTCCCGCCGAGGCCGAGGGCTTCGCGGGTTTCGACGACGAGGTGAACAACCGCTACGAGGAGATCAAGCGCGGCGGCACGCACATCACCGAACTCCAGCAGATGACGATGGTCCAGCTTCAACAACTGGCCAGGGATGAGGAGATCCCCACTGAAGAATGGGTAGGCCTCAAAAAGCAGGACATGATCTTCAAGATCTTGAAGGAACGTGTCAAACAAAACGGCCTGATGTACGGCGAAGGGACGCTCGAAATCCTCCCGGACGGCTTCGGCTTCCTCCGCAGCCCCGATTACAACTATCTGCCCTGCGCGGACGATATTTACATCTCCCCCAGCCAGATCCGCCGGTTCGGCCTCCGCACCGGCGCCGTCGTCTCCGGGCAAATCCGGCCGCCGAAGGAGAACGAGCGTTATTTCGCCTTGTTGCGGGTCGAGGCCATCAACCATCAGGACCCGGAACAACTGGCCCAAAAGGTGGTGTTCGACGACCTGACGCCGTTGCACCCGACGAAGAGGTTCAAACTGGAAGCCGACGGCGAACTGAACACCCGGATCATCGACCTCATCACCCCGCTCGGCAAGGGACAACGCGGCCTGATCGTTGCTCCACCCCGCACCGGGAAAACGGTGCTGTTGCAGAAAATGGCCGTGAACATTCTGAAGAATCACCCGGAATGCTACGTCATCGTGCTGCTGATCGACGAGCGGCCGGAAGAAGTGACGGAAATGTCCCGCACGGTGAAAGGCCCCCGCACCGAGGTGATTTCCAGCACCTTCGACGAGCCGACCAGCCGGCACGTCCAGGTGAGCGAAATGGCCATCGAAAAGGCCAAGAGGCTTGTGGAATACGGCACCGATGTCGTGATCTTCCTGGACAGCATCACCCGGCTCGCGCGGGCCTATAACGCGGAAGTCCCCTCCAGCGGCAAGATCCTCTCCGGCGGGGTGGACGCCAGCGCCCTGCACAAGCCGAAGCGGTTCTTCGGGGCGGCCCGCAACGTCGAGGAAGGGGGCTCGCTGACGATCATCGCCACCGCCCTCGTCGAGACCGGCAGCCGGATGGACGACGTGATCTTTGAGGAGTTCAAGGGAACCGGCAACATGGAGTTGCACCTTGACCGCCGCCTTGTGGACAAGCGGGTCTGGCCCGCCATCAACATCACGGCCTCCGGCACCCGCAAAGAGGAATTGCTCCGCAGCGAGGAAGAACTCAAGTGGGTTTATATCCTACACAAAGTGCTGAGTGACATGAACCCGATCGAAGCGATGGAAATGCTCTCGAACCGGATGGCCCGGTTCAAGACGAACGCGGATTTCATGGGGAATATGAACCTGTAACCGAGCCATGAGCCATGAGCCATGAGCCATGAGCAGCGAGCCAGCAGAGGGGCGACCTCTGAGGATTTGGCTTGCGGCTCATGGTTTGTGGTTTTCGCTCACGGCTCATAGCTCAAAGCTCACGGCCATGCTCATTGAAGGTGATCTGTCCAGCCCGACAGGAAGGTTCGCGATCATCGCGGCCCGGTTTAACTCCATCATTGTCGATGCCCTCCTTGGCGGGTCGCTGGATGCCCTCAAGAGGCATGGCGTGCCGGATGACCGGGTGGATGTCGTCCGGGTACCGGGGTCGTTTGAGATTCCGCTGGTGGCCGAGCGATTGGGCAAGTCCGGCAAGTATGCCGCGATCATTTGCCTCGGGGCGGTCATCAAAGGGGACACGGATCATTACGACCACGTCGCCGGCGGGACCACCAGCGGCATCGCCCACGCGGGGCTAAGCGCCGGCATCCCGGTCATCTTCGGCGTGCTGACCTGCGACACCTTGGAACAGGCGATCAACCGGGCCGGGGGCAAGGCCGGGAACAAGGGTTATGAGGCCGCCGTGACGGCCATCGAGATGGTCAATTTGCTCCGCAAGATTTGAACACGGATTTTGAATCGGAACACGTTCATGGATTCCAGCCGAATCGAGCGCGAGTTTGGTGTGCCGTTCGCCGGGGAGATCCTCGACCCCTCCAAATGGACCCAGACCGCCCTCAAGAAATACCCCGACGAGGGGCCGATCATCTGGGGCGATCTGTTCGGCCGGGAAGCCCCGGTCGTGATCGATCTGGGTTGCGGCAACGGCCGCTACCTCATCGGCAGCGCGTGGGCGCGCCGGGATCATGACCACTTGGGGATCGACACGCTCCCGGTCGTCATTCGTTATGCCCGCAAACGGGGGAATCAACGCGGCCTGTCCAATCTGCGCTTTGCAGTCGGCGGTGGATTTGAACTACTCGACCGCCATGTGGCCCCGCATTCGGTGGATGAGATTCACTGTTACCACCCGCAGCCGTATTACGAACCGTCCCAAGTGCATCGACGGCTCATCACGCCGCTGTTCATGGCCCGGACTCATCGAAGTCTCAAGCCCGGCGGGCTGTTCGTGATCCAGACGGACAACCCCGGTTACTGGAAATACATCCGGCAAATCGTGCCGGTCTTCTTTGACTTCCACGAGCGCATCGGCAAATGGAAGGACACCCCGAGGGGCCGCACCCGGCGGGAGATGATCGCCCTCCGCAAAAACCTCCCGGTCTTCCGGGGCCACGGCACGGCCAGAACAGACATCACGGAAGAGGAAGCCTTGAAGCTGGCCGAGGCCCTTCCCCCGCCGACCTTCGACGCCGACCGGCGGTTGCGGCAACTTGATGATGAGGAATGACATCGGATCGGCATGAATGACTGCCCGAGATGAAGCGCAAGAGAACCCCTCCGGCTCCCCCTTGCCCCTCTCCCGCCACACCGCATAACACGGTCATCGCCCGTCGGGAAATCGTTGGACCGGTGGAAATCGCGGCACCCTCGCTGGCGCGTTTTGAAGTTGCGCTTTTTATCCGGCGGTGCGAAACTCGGCCGGGATGGCCTGCCGGAGTTTTCGTCGCAAACGCCGGATTCCGCCGGGTGTTTGCATGGCGCGGGCCAGGTATTCCAAGTCGGCCTGTTCGCTGTGGCGGCGGACCGCCAGGCAGAGGCCGTGGGTTCGCTGGTGTCGCCAGCGCTCTTTCTGCTTCGTCGTCAGGCCGGACTTGGCCAGTTGCCTCGCCCGATGCCACTCCAGCCACAGGAACGTCACCAGGACCAGCTCCAGCCATCCCTCCGTCGCCTCGAACCGGCGCAGGCGGCATTGGGCGAAGCCCAATGTGCTTTTCAACTCCTTGAAGAACAGTTCGATCTGCCAGCGCAAATCA
>NZ_JH636451.1:91263-109598 GCF_000255705.1 Zavarzinella formosa DSM 19928 | reverse complement strand
ACACGAAGCGGCCCCCCGCCGGCTCCAACGCCAGCATCCGGTCCCGCACCAGAGCCAGCGGCGGCCGTTGGCGAAGGCCCTTGCGGCCGAGAAACCGGCTGATCTGGGCGCGATGACGCGGCTCCGAGGCCACCGACCCCGAGGCTTGCGAGGCGCTCATGCGCCCCCAATGCAAACAAAACGCCGCCACGCAACGAATCACCAGGCCGAGCGCCCGGGGACTCAGGCCGGCCGGACGAAGAAACTGTTTGATTCCGGGGAGTCCTTCTTGCACAATCATGACCGAGACTCCTTCCGGTTGGTGATCACCCGGCCTCACGGCCCAACCGATCCGGCCGGGGGAGTCTCGTTTTTCTATCCCGGCCCACTCTCCTCAGCAAAAAGCGCAACTTCAAAACGCGCCAGCGAGGGTACCGCGATTTCCACCGGTCATACGATTTCCCGACGGGCGATGACCGTGTTTGATGCGGTGTGGCGGGAGAAGGGTGATTGTGCAGATCGCCACACTCATCATGCAAGTTCAACAGACATCTTGGGAATCATTTGCAAATGTTGCCGCTTGATATTGCATTAAGACGATTCGGCATGCCCCCTCTCCTCTTTCCTCCGGCTATTCCGGCCATGCCGGCCCCGCCGGTCCTTTTTCGCATGAATCATCCCCATCACCGCTATGAGTTTGCGGCAAAAACGCTAACATAGCGGCGAATGTTCTCCTGAACATCCGCATGGTGGAATTGGAACCTCTCCCCCAATTTCCGGGCCGTGTGGCTGATTCATGAAATCTTCCCCGAAGTTGGATGACTTCGGCGGTCGACACACAGGATTCGCATGGTTCCGGCGGTTTGATGGGGGAGAGGTTTTTTCATGGCCATTCGCGTCGCGCTCAATCACGTCACCGAATACGACTACGACCGGCCGGTGGAGTTTTCGCCGCACGTCGTGCGGTTGCGGCCGGCCCCGCATTGCCGGACGACGATCGTCAGTTATTCGCTGAAGGTCACCCCGGAAGATCACTTCCTGAACTGGCAGCAAGACCCGTACAGCAATTACCTGGCCCGGTACGTCTTCAACAAACCGGGCCGGAAGTTGCGGGTCGAGGTTGATCTGGTCGTCGAAATGTCGGCCATCAACCCGTTCAACTTCTTCGTCGAAGAGTACGCGGAAAAATCGCCGTTCCAGTACGACGAAGTCACGCTCCGCGAACTGGCCCCGTACATGCTGGCCCCCGAACCCGGCCCGCATCTGAAGAAACTGATTGAAGAGGTGAGGCAGAAAGACCTGCGCACCATCGACTATCTGGTGGCCATCAACCAGAAGATCCAAGGGATGATTAAATATGTCATCCGCATGGAACCCGGCGTGCAGGCGCCGGAAGAAACGCTGGAAGTCTGCAAAGGCTCCTGCCGGGATTCGGCGTGGTTGCAGGTGAATTTGCTTCGTCACCTCGGCTTCGCGGCCCGGTTCGTCTCCGGGTATCTCATCCAACTGACGGCCGATGAAAAATCGCTCGACGGCCCCTCCGGCCCGACCGCCGACTTCACCGATCTCCATGCGTGGACGGAAGTCTATCTGCCGGGCGCCGGGTGGGTCGGGTTTGACGCCACCTCCGGCCTCGCCGCCGGGGAGGGGCATATCCCGCTGGCCTGTTCGGCCGAACCGGTCAGCGCGGCCGCCATCTCCGGGTCGTTCAATTACTCCAAAGACCCGAGCAAGGGCGAGGAAGACGAACTCAAAACCGAGTTCCACTTCTCCATGAGTGTGAAGCGGGTTCTCGAAACGCCCCGCGTGACGCTCCCCTACACGGACGCGCAATGGGCCGAGATTCTGGCCACCGGGCAGAAGGTCGAAGATTACCTTCAATCGGCCGATGTCCGGCTGACGATGGGGGGCGAGCCGACGTTCGTGTCAATTGATGACCGCGACGCCCCGGAATGGAACACTGACGCCTTGGGTGACAAGAAACGCCAGCAAGCCGGTGAATTGCTTCGCCGCATGCGGGATCGCTTCGCCCCGAAGGGGATGCTGTTCTTCGGGCAGGGGAAATGGTATCCGGGGGAGCAACTCCCCCGTTGGGCGCTTGGCTGTTACTGGCGAAAAGACGGCCAGCCGGTTTGGGACGATCCGAGCCTGATTGCCGAGGACAAGAAGGATTACGGCGTCGGCCCGAAAGAGGCCGAGTTGTTCATCAAGACGATGGCGAAGAATCTCACCATCGACCCGGCCCACACCATTCCGGGCTACGAGGACGTTTGGTACTACATGTGGAAGGAACGCCAACTTCCGACGAACGTCGATCCGCTGAAGAACAAGATCGAAGACGAGATGGAGCGGAAGCGGATCGCCAAGATCTTCGACCAAGGCTTGCGCGAGGTGGTCGGCCACGTTCTGCCGATCCGGCGGGCCATTGATGGCTCCCGCTGGCTTTCCGGCAAATGGTTCCTGCGGCGGGAAAATCTGTTCTTGATTCCGGGTGACTCCCCGATGGGCTTCCGGCTGCCGCTGGATTCGCTGCCGTGGGAGGCGCCGGGGCTGAAGGACACGCCGGGCGAATTTGATCCGTCCGTGCCGCGCGGCCCGCTGCCAACCCGGCCGGAACCGGCCACCGTCGTGATGCAACGACCCGGCGATGATCCGGCGAGCCGGAAAAAAGGCCCGGCCGAGTCTCCGGCCCTTGTCCGCACGGCCTTGTGCGTCCAGGCCCGTGATGGCCGGTTGATGGTGTTCCTGCCGCCGCAGAAGACGGCCGAGGATTATCTCGACCTCGTCTATCATGTGGAGCAGACGGCCGCCCAACTCAACCTGCCGGTGCAGTTGGAAGGTTACACCCCTCCGTCGGACGCGCGGTTGGAAAGCTTCCAAGTGACGCCCGACCCCGGCGTCATCGAAGTGAACGTCCACCCGTCCGGCACTTGGGACGAACTGGTCACCAAGACCGAGGCGATTTACGAAGACGCCCGGCAAACCCGCCTGTGCGCGGAGAAGTTCCAAGTGGACGGCCGCCACACCGGCACCGGCGGCGGCAACCACGTCATCTTCGGGGGCGACACCCCGCTTGACAGTCCGATCTTGCGTCGGCCCGATTTGCTCCGCAGCCTCGTGGCTTACTGGCACAATCACCCGTCGCTCTCGTACATCTTCAGCGGCCTGTTCATGGGGCCGACGAGCCAGGCGCCGCGGTTGGACGAAGCCCGGCACGACAGCGTTTACGAGATGGAAATCGCCTTCAAGCAGATCCCCGACCGTGACACGCCGACGATTCAGCCGTGGCTGGTGGACCGGATCTTCCGCCACTTGCTGACCGACCTGACCGGCAACACCCACCGGGCCGAGTTCTGCATCGACAAACTCTATTCCCCGGATTCCTCCTCCGGCCGGCGCGGGCTGTTGGAATTCCGCAGCCTCGAAATGCCGCCCCATGCCCGGATGAGTCTGGCCCAGCAATTGTTGATGCGCTCGTTCGTCGCTCGGTTCTGGAAGGAGCCGTACAACCCGAGCAAACTCGTCCGCTGGGGCACCGGCCTGCACGACCGCTTCTTGCTGCCTTACTTCGCATGGGAAGACTTCAAGGACGTGCTGGACGAAACCCGGAAGGCGGGCTTCGATGTCAAGGAAGAATGGTTCGCCCCGCACTGGGAATTCCGCTTCCCGCAGATCGGGGAATTGGCCCGCCACAACATCAATCTGGAATTGCGGACGGCCATCGAACCGTGGAACGTCCTCGGCGAAGAGTTCGGCGGCACCGGCACCGCCCGGTATGTTGATTCCTCCGTGGAACGAGTCCAAGTGCGGCTCAACGGCCTCACCGACACCCGCCACGTGCTGACGGTGAACGAACGGCCGGTGCCTCTGCACCCGACCGGCACGCACGGCGAATACGTCGCCGGGGTCCGCTACCGGGCCTGGCAGCCGCCAAGCTGCCTGCACCCGACGATTGCCCCCCACGCCCCGCTGGTGTTCGACCTCTACGACACGTGGATGAAACGGGCCGTCGGCGGTTGCACCTACTTCGTGGCCCATCCGGGGGGCCTGTCGCATGAAACGATGCCGGTGAACGCCAACGAGGCCGAGGGCCGCCGGATTTCCCGCTTCATGCCGATGGGCCACACCCCCGGCAGCCAGCCGATTCCGAAGGTGGAACGCCACCCGGAGGCTCCGTTGACGTTGGATTTGCGGACTTGATTGGAGGTTTAAACGGGCATGTTGCGATAAGAAGCAGATATCTGGCAAATCATTCTGGCGATCTTCAATTATCGCATCAAACCGCGTTGATGGTTTTCGCCCCAACGGGGCGCCCGAAAATAGCCAAGGGCGGTTTCCGCCCTTGGGAAGAAACCCTTCCCCCTGATTTTCGCCCCAACGGGGCGACACAACAGGCAAGTGTCGCCCCGTTGGGGCGAAAACTTTATTGATGGGCGATGTGTCCAGGGGCGGCGGCCGCCCCTGGCTATTTTCGAGCGCCCCGTTGGGGCAAAAACCATCAACGCGGTTTGATGCGAACGAAGGGCGTGAACACCGTGCCCGGAAGATTTGCCGCACTTCAAAAACCCATCTCCCCGCCTTCCCGGCCCCGCCTCGCCCTTTGCTCATAAGATACCCCCACCTCTTCCGTCATGCGCCACCGAGTGATCCTCATGCGTTTGCGGTCTGTCTTCTGCCTGTTCACGTTCGTTCTTCCCGCGTTTGCCCAAGATCCCGGCAAACCATCGGAGAAACTTATCGACACCCAAGTCGGGGCGTTGCCCATCATCATCTCCTGCCCGCACGACGGGACGAAGGCCATCCCCGATGTGCCCGTTCGCATGGGCACGGGCATCGAAAAGTTCGTCGTCGTCCGGGACACCAACGCCGGGGCCATCGCCGAGGAACTGGCGAAGGAACTGGAAACCCGCTTCAAGGCGAAGCCGTATTTGGTGATCGCCCGGTTCGGCCGGAAGTATCTTGATGTGAACCGGCCGATGGACGGGGCTTATGAGAACGAAAAGGCGAAGCCCTATTACGAGAGTTATCACGGCCTGCTGAAAGAATACAGCCAGGCGGTGCAGAAGAAGTGGAACCGGGGGCTGCTGCTCGACATCCACGGGCAGGGGGCCGAGAGCGAAACCGTGTTTCGCGGCACCAACGATCTCAAGACCGTGAAGGCCCTCATCACCCGTTACGGCAAGCCGGCCGTCGTCGGGGAGAAAAGCATCCTCGGGCACATGGCCAAAAACGGCGTGAAGATTTTCCCGGCCTGCGACAAGGATGACCCGGAGGACAAGCGATATTCCGGAGGGCACATCGTGCAAACCTACGGCAGCCACACGGCCTACGCCATCGACGCCATCCAACTGGAAACCGGCGGCAAGCAACGCGGCTCCGGACGCAAAGAGTTTGTGACGAAACTGGCCGATGCCGTGGAGGTCTTCGCCCGCGAATACCTGCCGATGGAAGCCGGAAAGAAACCCAAGGCTGACAAATGACCGCCCCGCCCCCCGAACCGCCGAAGAAACTACCGCTGCGGACTTATGTGGGCGGTTTCGCCGCCATGTTTTTCGCCTTTGGGATCATCAATTTCCTGAAGGGGCAGGAAGTCCCTTGGGGCTACCAGCAAACCGGCGGGCTAATCATGGCCGTCGTGGGGATCATTTTGCTTGGCATTGCAAAGTTCGTGTTGAAATAGTTGAAATTCGCCGGGACGCGGCAATACACTTCACATGTCTCCCGTCATTTTGCCCGCGGGGTTTGCCTCATGCTTCGACGATGCTTCCTGATGGCCCTGCTCCTGCCCGGCTCCTGGGCGATGGCCGCCGAACCCTCGGCGGCCGAGCGGGGTTACAAAACCCTGACCGGCAAAGGCTTCATCCCCGCCGCGTGGCGCGAGGCCGCCTACGACAACCTGTGGAAACAATGGCCGGGCGTGACGCAAAAGCCGGCCGATTACGATGCCGCCGTCCGCGACCATTACGGATTGCCGGAGGCGCCGTACCCCAACGGCAAATACCCGATGGGGCTGCGGGCCGGGACACTCTTTTTCATGAAGGGCGTTTCCCTCGATTGCATGCTCTGCCACGGCGGCTCCGTGATGGGCAAGAGTTATGTAGGGTTGGGCAATGCCTCGCTGGACGTTCAGGCGGTGTTTGAAGACTTGTCGCTGGCCGACGGCCGCTCGGGCCGGTTGCCGTTCACCTTTTCCAACGTGCGCGGGACATCGGAAGCCGGGGGAATGGCCGTATATCTGCTGGGGTTTCGCGAGCCGGATTTGAAGGTGGTCCCGAAGCGGAAGGATCTGGGCCTGCACGACGACATGTGCGAAGACACCCCCGCCTGGTGGTTGCTCAAGAAGAAAAAGACCATGTACCACACCGGCGGGGCCGACGCCGCCTCGGTGCGGTCCAAGATGCAATTCATGATGACGCCAATCACGATGGCCAGCGAATTCCACAAGGCCGAACCGGCGTTTCGGGACATCCAAGCCTATCTGAAAACCATCGAGGCCCCGAAGTATCCGCTGCCGATCAACACCGAAATAGCCGACAAGGGCAAGGGGCTGTTTCAGGACAATTGCGCGAAGTGCCACGGCACCTACGGGGAGAAGTGGACCTACCCGAACAAGGTTGTCCCCCTCGCCCAGATCGGCACCGACCCGAAACGATACGAAGGCATCGAAGACAAATTCGGCCTCTATTACAACCAGTCATGGTTCGGCAAGGAACAACCCGGCTGGCTCTTGGACGACATGGCCACCTTCGCCACCGCCGGTTATCAAGCCCCGCCGCTCGATGGCGTCTGGGCCACCGCCCCGTACTTCCACAACGGCAGCGTGCCGACGCTGGACGATGTGTTGAACTCCAAGAACCGGCCAAAACTCTACACGCGATCCTTCCGCACGGATGCGACCGCTTACGACTCGGCAAAAGTGGGCTGGAAGGTCACCCCCGCGAAAGAGGCCGATCCATCGCAACCCCCTTATGAACGCCGGAAGATTTACGACACCTCCAAACCCGGCCGATCCAACGCCGGACACACCTACGGCGACCACCTCACCGATGATGAACGCAAAGCGGTGATTGAATACTTGAAGACGCTGTGAATCAACGGCAAAGGGTGGCCGCATGTTCTCGCTCGTTCGCCCGCTGCTCGCGTGTCTGTTCATCGCCACGCCGGTCCTTGCCCAACCGATTGAGCAAGGGCCGCCGCCCCGGCTGACGGACTCCTACGGCGATCCCCTCCCCGACGGGGCCATCACCCGCTTTGGCTCCCTCCGGCTGCGCCATCCGGGCCTCCGGGATTTCACCATCCTGCCCGACAACAAAACAGCCGTCAGCGTCGGCGACGATCGCATGGTGCGCTGGTGGGACTTGACCGACGGCCGACAGACCAGAAGCGAGAAAATCTCCCAGCCACACAACTCCAAGTTGGTGATCTCCGCCGACGGAACGACCATCGCCGGGGTTTATGATCAAACGCAGATCAAAAAGACGGGGTTCTTCGTATGTGACGCGGCTTCGGGCCGGATCATTTATGAGGTTGTCGATGAAATCATCGGGGGCCTTTCGATTTCCCCAAATGGATCTCATGTGGCGGCCAACAGTCATGATGCCCGTCTGATTCTGGCGGATTGCCGGAACCGCTCGAATCAGCAATTTGAGATGAAAGCCACGGACATAAACTCGATTTTCCGTCAACGGTTCTCACCTGATGGCAAGACGCTCCTGGTCACAGACCTCAATTTCGGAAACAAGGCTTGGGTCTTCGATGTGGCAACCGGCAGGCAATTGTTTTACCGCGAACAAAAAATGATCCAAGCGGTGGTTATTTCCGGCGACCACTCGATGATCGCCATCGCGGCCAGTGTGAACAAAGCTTCTTTTGGGGAATCGGTCATCCGCGTTTTCAATGTGGCCACCGGGAAGGAAGTTTTCGCGACCCGGTCGGAAAGCGCTTCATGGCGCTGCCACCTGGCATTTCATCCCAACGGCAAATCACTGGCGATTTTGCAGGGAAAAAATTCGTCGCTCATCGATTTGGTCACCGGCAAGGCAATCTGTCGGCTGCCCGACAACTTGGGGGGAAACTTCACACCGGACGGTCTCCACATGGCGGACGATGACGGCCATCGAATCGTCATTCGAGACGTCAAGACCGGCGGTGAACGGTTCGGCTCATTGGCGGACTTTGACCGGCACGCTTCGAGTGTTTCGCCGGACGGGCGACGGATTGCGGTGAAAAACGGGCAGGAAGGAAAGATTGGGCTATGGAACACCACGAACGGCCAATTACAGCGACAAATCGACTCTTCTCTCACTCCGAACAACCGACTGGAATGGTCCGGCGATGGCAAGACATTGACGGAAGGCGACCATCAAGGAATGATTCGATCCTGGTCGGTGGCCGCCGGCGGAAAGTTGCTTCATCAGACCCGTGTTGGGCGGTCTCAATGGCTTTTTAGCCAGGAGGATTATTGGCTGACACCCGATGGCGAAGGGGTGATGGCGGCAGATGACCCGGAAAATATTTTTGGATCATCAGGTTGGTTGAGCAGGTGGAACTCCAAGACCGGCGAGCTGACTAATCGATTTGATTGGAAAGCGTACTTGAAATTCCAAGGTTCCCTGCCGGATGGCTCGGCCTTGATGGCGGAAGGGAAGACGAAGTTCGTCTTCGTTGATGCCGAAACCGGGCGGCCGGGCACTGTCCTTCCGAAGCATCATTTGTGGTCATCGTCTTCTGACAGTCGGCTCCACGGGGGATGGACCACCACGGAAGAAGGGGGCCAGTTCCATGTTTGGGAAGTGGCGACGGGGCAAGAGTTGCGATTGATTGACACAAGTGCTTACGCTCGCGCCGCCGGGGCGATCACGCCCGATAATCGGTTTGCCGTTCTGGATGAAGGCGTGAAACTTCTCGTTGTTGATCTGGCCGACGGGAGGGTGTTCAACGAATGGAAAGTGTCCGACATGGGGCGCGATGACGAGGGAGGCAGGCCATTTCGGCACATCCAAGTCATGCCGGGAGGCCGGTCGGTGTTCACCACGCTTCGGAACGGCACGGCCTTGATGTGGGATCTCACGAAGGTGCCGAGGGTGAGACTGAGCGAAACCCACACCGAGGCGGACCTGGCCAAATGGTGGTCGTGGCTGGCCGACCCGGACGCGAAGAGGGCGTATGCCGCGATCTGGCGAATGAACGAAACGCCCCCCGAGATGTTGATTCCCTTCCTGCGGCAACGCCTCCGGCCCGTCGCCACCATCGCGGCCGGCGAGGCGGAGAAGTGGATCGCGGACCTTGACCACCGGGATTATCGGCGACGCGAGACGGCCGCCAAAATGCTGGAAAACGTGGGGCCGTTGATTTTGCCGGAGTTGAGGAAGGCCCGTTTGAAACCCGCCTCCGAGGAGGCCCGCGAGCGGATTGAGAATTTGATCGCCAAGTTTGACGCCGTCGTCCCGCCTCCGGAAACCCTGCGATTCTTGCGGGTGCTGGCCGTGCTGGAAAACATCAAGACGATTGAGTCCCGCCGACTGGTGGCGGAACTCAGCCAGGGCGTTGAGACAGCCCGCGAGACAAAAGCCGCCCGCTTGACGTTGGGCCGAATGGCCGACCCGGAATCATGGCGGGAAGCCCGTCAGCGGGATTGACACCGAATCGCATTGATGACTTGCCAAGGTGAAGTCTCGGAGACCCCCTCCGGCCTTACAAGGGTAGGTCATGCCGGGCGATAAATTCGGTCTCGGAGATTTCCGGGACGGGTTGGGGGACGGGCCAGGCTTCTTGAATCAGCCGTCCGACCGGGGCCACTCCCGCCATCAGTCCCGCGATGATCAATCCCAAGCCGACCCGAAACAAGCGATGCTCCCGAGGGCGTCGAAGACAAGTTCGGCCTCTACTACAACCAGTCATGGTTCCGCAAAGAACAACCCGGCTGGCTGTTGGACGACATGGCCACCTTCGCCACCGCCGGATATCAAGCCCCGCCGCTCGACGGCGTCTGGGCCACGGCCCCGTACTTCCACAACGGCAGCGTGCCGACACTGGACGATGTGCTGAACTCCAAGAACCGGCCAAAACTCTACACCCGATCCTTCCGCACGGACGCAACCGCCTACGATTCGGCAAAGGTTGGCTGGAAGGTCACCCCCGCGAAAGAGGCCGATCCATCACAGCCCCCTTATGAACGCCGAAAGATCTACGACACCTCCAAACCCGGCCGCTCCAACGCCGGGCATACCTACGGCGACCACCTTACGGATGATGAACGCAAGGCCGTGATTGAATACTTGAAGACGCTGTGAGGCCGTGATTGCCGGGGTTATTCGTCTGTGAAAACTATTGAGATGTCTTGCGAGGTGTGCATCACTCGAATCACATTGATTCCAAGAGGTATTGGCTGGTAGAGGAAAATATATTTGCGAAACCGGGCAATCACCGCCCAACGAATTTCCTGTCCTTCCGGGGCGAATTCAAAGGGAGCGCCTGAATAAGGTGATTCTGATATGCGGGACATGGTTTCTTGAGATCGACGCCGGAAACGGTCCGCTCTTTCCGGGTCTTGCTGACGAATATACGCATCAATCCGAATCAAGTCCCGGCGGGCGTCCGGCGTAAGATTGACTTCAGGCATGTTCGGTGGCCTTGGTTCGTTCAAATTCGTCGTCGGCTTCCGCCCAGAGTTTTTTCCATTCTTCGCCGGTCATTTTGATTGGCGGTCCGCTGGCCAAGCCTTTGTCAATAGCTTGTCGCACGGTGTTCATCGCCCGTTCGTATTCATCCGGTTGTTCGGTCTTCAATCGTTCGATTTGATCTTGCATTTGCATTTGTGCTTTGGCTGCCTCGGCCAGGTCGGCATCTTGGCGAATCAGTTCTCGCAAGTATTCCCCGACGGTGGCGAAGCCTCGGGCCAAGTGTTGAGATTCCACAAATGCCCGTTGGTCATCGGTCAATTCTAGCGTTAGTGTGGTCATCTCCGTTTCTCCAATCGCATCCACAACGTTCCGGAGACAATTTTCACAGAAAATCGTCTCCGGAACAATCGATCTTCAAATGGGCCACGCCCTTATCGCTTCGCCCGGACGGCCTCGCCGAGCAGTTCCTTCAACCGCTTGGACACGTCTTCCTTGGTCGTCCGTTCCGTGCGAACTTCGTCGGACATCTTCTTCACGGCGTTCACATAATCCATGTGGACGGCCACCACCCGGTTGAACCGTTCCCGCGTGGCCGGGCCGATGGGGAAGTCCATTTTCCAACCGCCCCCTTCTTTCACCAACTTCACCTGACCGGGCTGCCCGTAATAAAACCCCTGAGTAAACGTCGTGTCGTACTCCCACACGCCGGCCTTGCTGATGTCGAAGGAAGGCTCGTTGGTGGTGAAGGTCGCCAGCCCGGACGAGTCGGTGGCCGATTGCAAAGAGGCCGTGACTGATTTCGGGAACACATCGTTGTAGTAGAGGATGGCCTCGACTTCCTTGGTCATCACGCCGTCTTTTTCCATCCGGTAAGTCAGGTCGTCGATGGCGTTGCCGAGTTGCTTGCCAGCGTCGGCCCCTTTCACCAGTTGTTCCGCGTAATCCTTGGTGCAGTATTTCGCGGCCATCTTGTAATTGCGGTCTTTGATGGCCTTGTTGAAGCGAACCACGCACTCGTCCGGCGTTTTGGCAACCCCGTAGCCGAGGATGTTCGCCTCGTAAAGTTCCATCACCATTTCACGTTTAAACAGATACAGCCCGCCGCCGCCGACAACGGCGACCGCCAGCGCAATAAGGACGACCAAGCGACGCATGAGAGATTCTCCGAAGATCAAAAGACAATGAGTAAGGAAGGGATGAGCAGCATCGCGGGTGATCCGGCCCGCAATGTGAAGTTGAGGCTACCTTGTCCGCGCCGGCGAAGCAAGGGAAGAGGAAAAAAATGCACCATCAACCAATGATCAAAATTCCGGGCGTGCCCGATGATTACGCACCGCTTTCGTTTCCGCGATCTCACGCGAACTTCACCGATGGTCGCAACCGCCCTGATTTCAAGGGTTTGCGTGATCGACCGTCGGCGGCGGACAACACTTGGCACAAGGATTGCTTTAATCAATTCCCGTCTGCCCTCTCACAGATCTCCTCTCCGTAAACGGACGGTCCGCCGCCAATGGCCGGATCGGCCATCCCCCAGCCCTCCCATCAACCGGCCCGACAACGGGACCAGGTTCCTTGACCCACATCAATGGAGACATTGTGAAACACGGCTACTTGATTGACATGGACGGCGTTTTGTACAAGGGATCGCAAATGATCCCCGGCGCGGATTCCTTCATCGCCCAACTGCTGGAACGGGATATTCCGTTTCGATTCCTCACCAACAACAGCCAGCGAACCCGGCGGGACGTGGTCGCCCGTTTGGAACGCATGGGCATTCAGGCCCGCGAAGAACACGTCTTCACCTGCGCGATGGCCACCGCCCGCTTTCTGGCCGACCAGAAGCCGAACGGCACGGCCTTCGTCATCGGCGAGGGGGGCCTGCTCACCGCCCTGCACCAGCACGGCTACGCGGTGGTCGATCACGACCCGGATTATGTGGTCGTCGGCGAAGGGCGGACGTTCAATCTCGAACTGGTGGAGGCCGCGACGCGGATGATCTTCGCCGGGGCCAAGCTGATCGCCACCAACATGGACCCAAGCTGCCCGACCGACAAAGGCATCCGGCCCGGATGCGGCGCGCTGGTCGCCTTGCTAGAGGCCGCCACCGGTCAGAAGGCGTTCAGTGTCGGCAAGCCCAGCCCGATCATGATGCGGGCCGCCCGCAAGGAACTCGGCCTGACCACCGACCAAACGACCATGATCGGCGACACGATGGAAACCGACATCCTCGGCGGCGTCCAACTTGGCTTCCGCACCGTGCTGGTCCTGACCGGCGGCACCAAGCGGGAAGACCTGGACCGCTACGCCTACCGCCCCGATCTGGTGGTGTCGTCCCTCGCCCAGTTCTCCGAAATGCTCTCGGAGGCCGAATGGCAATCCCCCTGGCGCGGCAATGCCCCCGCGAGACGCCGGCCTCTGGCCCATGCGACGGCTTGAAGTTGGGATTTTGCGGTGTTCACAGGTTGGTTTTGGTCTTGGCGAGCCGAGCAGCGTCAGCTGCCGGAGTTTGTCTTGGCGAGCCGAGCAGCGTCAGCTGCCGGGTGGCTCCCGGCAGGGAAGATGCTTCAGCCACGGGTTTGAGTCCGGCTGAGTAAAGGGGAGGCGGCTCGACCACAGCAAGCCACCCGGCAGCTGACGCTGCTCGGCTCGCCAATACCAAAACCACCCGTGAAAACCACAAGACCATTCCGCTGGCCGCCAGTAGGAGTCTGGCATCAAGCTTCCCTCATAATGGGCCATTTTCAACTGGTCAAAATCGCTGCGCATTTGCCCAAAATCATTAAGCGACCCCTTTGTTTTTCTGGGGTTTTTGAAAAATAGTGTTCAGTTGGCCCGCTGTTTTTGTTCACATTTTGGGGTGGAAACTGTCCAAAAATGGTCGCGGGAAGGGTGTTTTTGGCGTTTTCAGGTCACTTTTGGGGTCGATTTTGACCGGTTTGGAAATCCGGAAGACGCGGGGGCTGTAGCGTGTTGGCCGCTTGGAAGACGCTACAGCCCCCGCGTCTCTCACCGGTGTTTCAGCAGCGAAAATCGAGCCCCAGCGAGTACCAGCGGACGATGCCGTCTTCGTCCCGCATGACCATGATGAGCGCGCCCGGATTCTTGAATTGGATCTTGCCCTTGGTGTCGCCGAAGTACCAGTGGACGCCTCCTTTTTTGGTGAAGTCGTCCACGTTGGCGTCCGCCCGGAAGATGCGGACCGAATTGGACCGGAGATAGACATGCGTGCTTTTGCCGTCCGCGATGGCGGAGGTAATCACCACGTCGCGGCCGGGGCCGTTATCGTCAATCTTGGTCTTGAGTTGCTCGGCGAACATGAATGTGCCGAGCGAGCTTAGGGCAAGCTCCAATTCGGGGTCGGCCGGCGGCTTGGGGTCCTTGGCCGACGCCTCGCTCGCGGCCATCAGACCGGTTCCGGCGGCCAGTCCCGCCACGAATCTCACCACGTCTCTCCTGTTCACATCACGCATGGCTGCCTCCTGAATGGTAACGTCAATACGGGGTATTCCGGCCCCGGCACCGGCGGGCGAAGCCAAACACGCCTCATGGCCCGGCATGTCGCCGGGGCGGGCGTCGCACGTTTTAGGGGGCCTTGAACTTCGCGAGGGCGGTGAGGTTTCTCACCGAGACGACGAGGTAGTATTCCTCGCCCGATTTGAGATGCCGATTGTCGAACATGTAATCCGGGTAGTCCTCGACGACGCTCTCCTTCTTCGGGAGTTGCGTCGTGTGAACGTTGAGCCCGAGAATCATCAACGCCTTGCGCACCTCGATGCCGTCCTTGTCCAGGACGGCATAACGATACTCCTCCGACTCAAACGACTGATCGGCCTTGCCGGGCAGGTCGAACCGGAAACGGATCGTCTGCTTCGCATTAACCATGACGTGAAACACCGCATCCAAACGCGGCTTCTCCGTCTCCCGCGCCGACGCCTCGCCGGCACCCAACACACCCGCCACCGCCAACCCCGCCGCCAGTTTCGCGGCGTCCCTTCGATTCAACTCACTCATCGTTCGTCCTCCAAGGGGATGGTCTCGGTACGCATGAACGCCGGGGGCGGTTCACCGACGGAGGTGCCTCGTTACAAAGACGCGCCGGGATGTCAGAAGCATTGCCGCCGTCCTCCGCCGTTTTGCGACAGCGTGGCCCGACTCGGTGTTTTGAAGTTGTGCTTTTTTTGGATTGGGTTTTCGCAGGTTGATTTTGGTATTGGCGAGCCGAGCAGCGTGAGCTGCCGGGTGGCTTGCTGTGGTCGAGCCGCCTCCCCTTTACTCAGCCTGATTCAAACCCGTGGCTGAAGCGCCTTCCCTGCCGGAAGCCACCCGGCAGCTCACGCTGCTCGGCTCGCCAATACCAAGACAAACCCTGTGAAAACCCAAGAAGCGCAACATCAATAACCCGGCAACAGGTGTGATAACTCCCGCTTGGCGCGGTCGCAGCAGGGACGGCGCCGGAATTCCGACCACTTGCCGGACGGGTTGCGATAAGTTTGGGGACAAGGCGGAGTAATATCACACGGCCAGCCCAATCCAACGGAGACCGTGATGCCTCGTTATTCGCTTGAAACCATCATCCTGATTCTGGTGATCCTGTGGTTGCTGGGGGCGTTCATCATGCCCTTCGGCGGCGACCTGATCCACATTCTGCTCGTCGTCCTCTTGATCGTGATTATCTTCCGGGTGGTCGGCGGCCGCCGGCTTTGATGGTGGAGCCGATGCGACTTGGGGTGATGGCAAAACTAAAACAATTCCGGCATCCGTTCGATGCCGGCGTTTCGGATATTCATTTCAACCGGCATTTTCCGCAATCTCTTTGCGGCTCAAGTTCAATGTTCTCTTTTTGGTCAATCAGACATCATGTAAAATCACGTGCCGCAATTGAAACAAGGCGGTGGTTTTCAAACATCACCATCCCCTTGTTTTCTTTCCACCAAAACAATGCTCGCGCCCGGTCGGTCACGGCTTCTCGGCGATCATGTTGTTGCCCAAAATCACCCGCAGCCGGAGTGTTCTCTCCATGCCGAATCTGTTGCAACTGGCCCGGCGATTGTTGGTCCGGAGCGCCTCTCCCCGGCGATCCGCCTCGTTCCTGCGCATCGAGCAACTCGACGACCGGATCACCCCGGCGCTGCTGCTCAACTATGGCGGCGCCGGAACCGCCCTGACGGTCTCGGAAGCCTCGGCGGGCACGGATAACGTCACCGTCACGGAACCCACGGCGGGCACGTTGAAGATCAACCTGAACGGCGCGTTTTTTGACGCCGGGTCATCCACGACGGGCGTGACTTACGAAAACGCCGGGTCGCCCGCGACATCCACGTTCGCCACGATTGACATCAGCGCCGTCAACAACGTCTCCTCGTTCACACTGAACACGGGCGCGAACGACGACACCATCTCTTTCGGCATCGGCAGCAATTCGGCTGGCGGCGTCGGCCAGGTGTCTATTGACGGCGGGGCGGGCACGGACAATCTCACCATCACGACGACGAATTTGGTCGCCGCAGGCACGACCGGCACGTTGACCGCGAATGCGGATGTCATCTCGGCGGGCAACATCACCACTCGGGGGGACATCTCCCTCACCTCCGTCGGCAACCTCAACCTGACCAGCGCCGTGATTTCAAACGCGGGCAACGTGACGCTGACGACAACGGGGGCCGGGGGCAATGTCAACTACGGCGGCTCCGGCTTCTCCAATGCCCAGATCGGCACTGTGACGGTTAACTCGGCCGGTTCGATCATTCACGCGGGCTTGGGCAACGACATCATCGCCCTGGCGGTCGTTCTCCATGCCACCACGGGCATCGGAACCACCGGGAGCAACCATCAATTGCAAATGAGCACGGGAACCCTCACGGCCACCAACAGCGACAGCGGCGGCATTTTCCTGACCACGACCAACAGCGGCAATTTCGGCACCACGGAAGTTTCGCTGGCCAACTCCGCCGCGTCCGGGGTCATCAATCTCAATCAGACCAATGGACAGATTTTACGAATTGAGTCCGCCAGCACGGCCGACGGTTCGATCACCCTCGCCACCGCCTCCCCCTCATCGCCGATCGACATTGATGGCAATGTGAGCGCCGGCGGCGGGGCGGCCGTCAATTTGACCGGCAGCAAGGTCACCCAGACAAGAGTGACGGGACTGGCCAGTCTTCCCATCACGCTCACCGGCCTCCGGCTCGGGACAAACTCTCCGGGCAAGGCATTGACCTATGTTGTCACGCAAAACCCGACGCACGGCACGCTCTCCGGAACCGTGCCGAACCTCACCTACACCGCGAACCCCGGCTACGACGGTCCCGATTCATTCCAGTTCACGACCAACGACGGGGAAACCACCAGCGCCCCGACGACAGTGTTGATCGTGGCCGAACGTCCGGCCATCGCCGCCCTGGCCTCCGTCACTTGGACGGCCGGCCTGGCCGGCTTCACCGACTCGGCGACGATCTCCGGAGGCGCCCCCGGCTACACCTCCATTAACCCGAATTATGACTTGCCCAACGGCGTGGGCGTGTCGATCATCGCCGGAAAAATCGTCCTCTCCGGAACGCCCACGGTCGCCGGGACGTTTCACCCGACCATCTCCATCATGGACGCCGACGGGTTGAAGCTCATCAAGACCTTCACCACCACCATCACGATCAACCCCGCGCTGGCCCTCACCAATCTGTCCACGACCGCGTGGTCGAAAGGCGTGGCCGGTTTCACGGGCAAGATGACGCTCTCCGGCGGCACCGGGGCCACGTCGATCCTGGCGAAAACCGGGTTGCCGCCCGGACTGACGCCCGTTCTCAAGGGCAATGTCGTCTCGTTCACGGGCACGCCGACTACCCTCGGCACGTTCAACGGCAGCATCACCATCAAGGACAGCCTCGGCGCCCAAGTGGTGAAGACGTTCACGATCACCATCGGCCCGCCGATCGTGTTTCCGGCCGGACCGCTTCCCAACTATACCGTGGGAACGGCGTACAGCCAGACGATCAATGTGACCGGAGGCACGGGGGCGCTGACCCTGTCAATCGTGTCGTTGTCGCGGGCGCTGCCGGCCGGGCTGACGCTGACCACGTCGGGATCGAGTTTCATCCTCAGCGGCAAGCCGACTGTCTACGTGGCCCCGATCACAATCACCCTCAATGCGATGGACACGCTGGGGGTGATGAAGACCGTCACTTACACGCTCACGGGGTTTGCCGTGACTCGTCGGGGATTGTAAAAGCGAGGCGAGATCTTTCGGCTCGTTCTTAGAGCAGAGTTCTGGTTCGTGTGGCGGCCCACAGAACCGATTAGCCTTCTCTTACTCGCCACACGCCTCCGAACTCGGCCATTGCCCGTCGGGGAGCCGTTGGACCACCGGGAGTCGCGGTACCCTCGCTGGCGCGTTTTGAAGTTGCGCTTTTTATCCGGCGGTGCGAAACTCGGCCGGGATGGCCTGCCGGAGTTTTCGTCGCAAACGCCGGATTCCGCCGGGTGTTTGCATGGCGCGGGCCAGGTATTCCAAGTCGGCCTGTTCGCTGTGGCGGCGGACCGCCAGGCAGAGGCCGTGGGTTCGCTGGTGTCGCCAGCGCTCTTTCTGCTTCGTCGTCAGGCCGGACTTGGCCAGTTGCCTCGCCCGATGCCACTCCAGCCACAGGAACGTCACCAGGACCAGCTCCAGCCATCCCTCCGTCGCCTCGAACCGGCGCAGGCGGCATTGGGCGAAGCCCAATGTGCTTTTCAACTCCTTGAAGA
>NZ_JH636451.1:86534-90753 GCF_000255705.1 Zavarzinella formosa DSM 19928 | reverse complement strand
AAACAAAACGCCGCCACGCAACGAATCACCAGGCCGAGCGCCCGGGGACTCAGGCCGGCCGGACGAAGAAACTGTTTGATTCCGGGGAGTCCTTCTTGCACAATCATGACCGAGACTCCTTCCGGTTGGTGATCACCCGGCCTCACGGCCCAACCGATCCGGCCGGGGGAGTCTCGTTTTTCTATCCCGGCCCACTCTCCTCAGCAAAAAGCGCAACTTCAAAACTGGCGCGTCGGGCTATGACTGCGGGTGGTTCCGGATGAAAAGACGTGACCGCTTCCCAAGCCCAAAGCCCGGTGCAACCATAGCCCGACGCACCAGCGAGGGTACCGCGACTTCCGGTGGTCCAACGGCTCCCCGACGGGCTGACGACCCGGCCGATCATCCTTCCGGAGAGTCGTCAGAGCGGCGTCCTGCCGGGCGTAAAGACGTAACCTTTGTGGGGATCTGACCTTTACGCCACACCTTCCGGAACTCTGCCATAGATCCGCAACATTGCGGATCATGCCGATGATCCTTTTCTTTTAAGGGCGTTCTTGGTATTGGCGAGCCGAGCTCCGTAAGGAGCCGGGTGGCTTCCGGCAGGGAAGGCGCGCGAGCCACGGGCGTGAATCAGGCTGAATAAAGGGGAGGCGGTTCAACCACCGGAAGCCACCCGGCCGCTGACGCTGCTCGGCTCGCCAATACCAAGAACGCCCTGATGAAACCCAAAACCTCATAAAACGCAACATCAAAAAAAATCAACCGCGGTATCGGCCGCCAGCGCTGTTGCTTGGGGGCCGATAACCGGCCAATGGCCTTGATCGCTGTTCATGACTGTCAAAAGCCATCGGGCGGATGGCGGGCAACGTGATGTTAATCCTTCCGCCTTGTTTCACGCCGACAAACGTCGGCCATTTTCAGCGGGGAAATTTTGGCCGCCGGGAAACCAACCCGGAAAAGGGGCCTCGGCGTTCGTGTGATAGCGCATCCCTTTCGACATGGCGCGAATGACCTCGGAAACGATGTTGAAATTAATCACCGCGATTTCCGGCATTTGTTAATTCATGCTGTTTTGGGCCAATGAATTGACTTTCACTGTGTGATTGCGGGGCGGAATTTTCAACAGACGCCTCCAAAGCCTGCCCTTCTCATTATTTGACGAACCATTGCTCTGGCATCGCCAATGCTTGGTTAGTCGGGACGAACAAGCATCGGGACGGAGAATGTCATTTGATATTTCTTCGCATTTGCCTTCCCGGCGCCTTCAACATGGAGAGCATCCGTGAACACTGAAATCACCCTCGTCAGCCTGGCGCCTTGTTATCTGCCCAGCCGACGACCGGTGGAGGTCAATATTCACAAGTTCCAAGTGCCTGTGTCTCGCTTTGCGCCGGACGACCAGGCGTTGTTGCATTGGATCTATGAGACGATTCGCGGCATCGCGCAGATGGGAAATTCCATCAATCCGTTCTCGAACAATATCATTGCGGCCGAGCGTCATCTCTTGTCTGAAATCAACAGCGCTCTGGAGGTGGCCGCCCGTCATCTCGGCTCGGCCACGCGGCTGGCGGGACTCGCTGATGAATCAATTCGCCATGCCCTGCATGACATCCGTGGGGGCGGCCTCACGGTGCTGGTGGGGCTGGCCGAGACGATGAAAGTCACCCCCGGCAACATCGATTTGATCCATGCCTGTGTCGAGGCGGCCCGCGACCATGCCCTGATGATGCGAAGCATGCTTCCCGACCTGGACCCCGCCGCGGCGCAGGCGGACGGACCCGATGCCGCGCAGGGCATCTGGCAGATTCTCGACAAATGGGAGGGCGTCGAGGTGCAGGGCCCCGGCGGCACCATCACGGTGACGGTGCGCAACGCCTGCGGAAAGATGACCTCTTATCATCCCGCCGAGGCCGCGGCCATCGACCGGGTGCTTTATAATTACATCAACAACGCCGTTCAATTCGCCGGCAACTCGCGTGTTGAAATGTGGGTCTTCCCGGTGCGCAACGGCCTTGTCCGCTGGGTGGTGCGCAATCATTTGGCCGAGGGGCAAAACAATTATCTCACCGGGAATCTCGGTTGCGATTTCAAGCGCCTGTTCGTCGAAGGCGTCACCACCGACGGCGAGGGAATCGGCCTGGCCAATTGCGCGGAGATCGTCGCCCATTGCTTCGGCCTCGACTCGCCCAGTCAGGCGGTGGAGGAGCAATATCTGGGATCAACCGTCGTGGACGGAGACTATTACGCCTGGTTCCACTGGCCGAGCAGCACGCCGCACGGATGCGATCATCTCTCCGCGTATTGATGGTGATTTCGCTATTGAAGAACGCGAGTCGGCAAACCTTATGTAAGTTGGTGGCAAGGTAAAAGGATCAACACCGCCCAATTGATAGGAACCGACTCGCCTGAAAAATCCCCCCGGCGCCGATTTTTTCGCTTTCCAAGGTCTTTGCCAATGGAAACCGCGCCGGCATGATTTTCCTGTTTTGCCGGCATTTTCTGCGTCTGAATCTCATTAAGCCATCTGTGAATATTTCATCTGATACATTCGGACGGGCGCGCTAGTTGCTTGATTTTACGATCGATTGATCGCATGAGTGACGGCCCGGTCACATCGCGATTTGTGTCGCTTCCGGCCGCGCCCTTGGATCACCAAAAAGGACGGAACATGAGCACCGAGACTACCCTCACACATCTCGCCCCGTTTTACCTGCCTTTCAGGCGGGTGTTGCCAACGGATGGGGGAGAGTTCAAAGTGGCCCTGGCGGAATTCGCCCCGGCCGACCGAGTTGCATTGCGGCGGATATATGTCACTCTCCAGGCAGTTGCCAACGCCGGCGCCAGCCAGGGGGATGAACAGGCCCGGATGCTCGCGGAGCAAACGATCCTGGACGAAGTGAATGATGAGTTTTCGGGCATTGCCCGCCGCCTCGGCGAGGCGACCGGCCGGACGGGACCGCGCAGCCAATTGATCCGCAAGGCGGTTCACGATGTCCGCGGCAGCGGCCTCACGGTGTTGATCGGCATGGCCGAATTGCTTCATTCAGCCTCTGGAAACGCGGAAATTATCCGTAGTTGCGTGGAGTCCGCCAAGTCTCATGTCAGGATTATGCGAAGCCTGTTTCCTGACATTGATCCGCGAAGCGCTCAAACGGACCGGGAGGCCGACTGGCAATGCCTCGGCCCGATCCTCGACAAGTGGGACGGGGCCGAAATGCCCGGCCCGGCCGGCCCGGTGCAAGTCCGCGTGCGCAATACCTGCGGCCGGACGACGGCCTTCCGGGGCTCGGAAGCCCCGAATCTCGACCGGGTCCTTTACAACCTCATCAACAACGCCATGCGATTTGCCGCCGACAGCGAGGTGGGGATGTGGGTTTTCCCGGTTCGCAACGGACTGGTTCGCTGGGTGATCCGCAACCGGCTGACGCCGAAGCAAGTTGAATTTCTGCTGGGCAACCTCCACGCGGATTTCAAAAGCCTCTACGCCGGCGGCATCACCACCGACGGCCACGGCATCGGCCTGGCCAACTGCGCGGAGATCGTCGCCGCTTGCTTCGGCGTCGATTCGCCCGATCAGGCCGTGGAGGAAAAATACCTCGGGGCCGTCGTCGAAGAAGGCAGCTACTATGCGTGGTTCCACTGGCCAAGCTACCTGGTCCGGGGCTGCGTTCAACCCTCCGTGAACTGATACGGGGCTTTGCCGTGCCGGGGCCATCGACGAGGCTCCGTCCAGGGGGACGACGGTGTGCCCGCCGGTGAAGGACGCGGAGAAACAGACGGCGGCGGGGAAGGCCCCGCACGCCCGCAAGAAGGGGACGCGGACGAATCGGCCGAGTGGCGGGCGAGGATGAATATTTCACAGGCTCGGAGCATGCGAATGGGACTTTGGTCACCGACCACCTCATTCTTTCCGCTCTTTCTTATGGCGGGTTTCCAATAGTTAGAGCAGAGTTCTGGTTTGTGTGGCGGCCCACAGAACCGATTAGCCTTCTCTTGCTCGCCACACGCCTCCGACCTCGGCCATTGCCCGTCGGGGAGTCGTTGGACCACCGGGAGTCGAGGTACCCTCGCTGGCGCGTTTTGAAGTTGCGCTTTTTGCTGAGGAGAGTGGGCCGGGATAGAAAAACGAGACTCCCCCGGCCGGATCGGTTGGGCCGTGAGGCCGGGTGATCACCAACCGGAAGGAGTCTCGGTCATGATTGTGCAAGAAGGACTCCCCGGAATCAAACAGTTTCTT
>NZ_JH636451.1:79404-85845 GCF_000255705.1 Zavarzinella formosa DSM 19928 | reverse complement strand
AGTCCGGCCTGACGACGAAGCAGAAAGAGCGCTGGCGACACCAGCGAACCCACGGCCTCTGCCTGGCGGTCCGCCGCCACAGCGAACAGGCCGACTTGGAATACCTGGCCCGCGCCATGCAAACACCCGGCGGAATCCGGCGTTTGCGACGAAAACTCCGGCAGGCCATCCCGGCCGAGTTTCGCACCGCCGGATAAAAAGCGCAACTTCAAAACTGGCGCGTCGGGCTATGGTTGCACCGGGATTTGGGCTTGGGAACCGGTCACGTCTTTTCATCCGGAACCACCCGCAGTCATAGCCCGACGCGCCAGCGAGGGTACCGCGACTCCCGGTGGTCCAACGACTCCCCGACGGGCTGACGACCCGGCCGATCATCCTTCCGGAGAGTCGTCAGAGCGGCGTCCTGCCGGGCGTAAAGACGTAACCTTTGCGGGGATCTGACCTTTACGCCACACCTTGCGGAACTCTGCCATAGGTGTGGCGGCCAAAGTGCCTTCTTTTGTCGGTCCGTTGGACCGAAAAACCATCCGTTTCCACCGCCACGCCAACCAGAACTCGGCTTTAGATCCGCAATATTGCGGATCTAAAGCCGATAATCCTTTTCTTTTCTTTTAGTGTGTCCAATGTGTCCAGTTTTTTGGCGTCATCGGCGAGGATGTCAAAGCGGGCTTGATGATGAAAATGCCGGAAATTTACGAGGATTTGATCCGGCCGGGGAGGTTTTTCAAGCCGTCGGCCGGGGTAATTTCGCCTTGACAGGATTTGGTCACGTTGGGTCGCTGGAATCGAGAAGGGGTTGGGAAGGGGTTTGAAACGGGTTGGGAACCGCCGTTTCTGAACAGGTTTCTGAACACTCGGCCGCATCGACAGCGATGGGATCGGCCGGCGTCTCGCTGACGACAACCGGCGGCATCGCCGCCTCCGCAACCACCAACCGTTGTGGCTGGCCCATCTCGGCGATGCGTTTTTTGGCCTCGCGGTTGGCGGCGCGTTTCTTGCGGGTGTACTCGCCGACGCGGGCGCGTTCGCAGGTTTTGCAATAGTGCGATTCTTTGGAAAACGAGACCATCGTGAGATCGCGATCGCAGCGGGAACAGTGTTTCAATTGTTCCTCGCCGGTCAGGCGGGCGAGGGCTTCTTCAATGGTCGCGCGGGAAACCAGTCGGCGCGGGCCTCTTCCCAAAATGGTCACCGAGACCAGCGGCAGTTCCTCCGGATCGCGGTCGTAGGTGATGTGGATGGAATCCACCGTCTCATCGGCCGACAGGGCCAGCAGTTGCCGGCCCAACGCCTCGGCCGGGCCTTCCCTGACCGGCTCCAGACAGTGAATCGCCGCCGGGTCCGCATCGCTGACGGCCGATTGCATCACCCGCAGGCCGATCAACCCGTTGCGGCCTTTCCCGGCCGACAGCGCCTGCCGCGTCAAGGTGTCCGATGCCGACACTCGGGGGGAAGCCAGCACCCGCACACACGAGGCGGCCACGTGTTGCAGCAGTTCCAGCGGGGCCTTGATCCGGCGCACGGCCAGCGTGGCCCGCTTGACATCATCCGGTTTGACGCCCGCCTTCGCCGCCCATTCCCGAAACTCCCCGTGCGGCGCCAGTTCCTTGGCCTCCAGCAGGATCTTCCCCAATCCGTAAATATCGGCGACTGTCTTGCGAGGGTGATTCTTCGCCCGCGACATCAGCGCGCGTAATCGCACGGTCGGGGGAATATTCTTGGGCGAGGAATCAACCGGGGCATCGGTCGCCAGCGCTGTTGTTTGGGGGCCGATAACCGGCCAATGGCCTTGATTGTTGTTCATGACTGTCAAAAACCATCGGGCAGATGGCGAGCAACGTGATGTTAATCCTCCCGCCTAGTTTCGCGCCGACAAATGGGCCATTTTCGGCGGGGATTCATGAAGGGTTATGGCCCGGTTTGGTGACGGGGGGTTGGCAAATCATTCCGGCGATTATCAATTGTCGCGTTTAATCGCACCGGCCAATGGTATTCGCCCCAAGGGGGCGCTCGAAAATAGCCAAGGGCGGTTGCCGCCCTTGGAAAATGACCGTTCCCCCCGGTCTCCGCCCCAACGGGGCGGCACATCAAACAAGTGCCGCCCCGTTGGGGCGGAAACCCATTATTTGCCGATGTTTCCAGGGGCGGCAACCGCCCCTGGCTATTTTCGGGCGCCCCCTTGGGGCGAATACCATCGTCCCCGTGGATCGCAATCGCCCATCCCCTCATTCCGGCATGGCCGGTGTTTCCTCATCCGGCTCGGCCAGCGAAGAAACACCCAGAATCCGGATCAGCAACGGCAGTGTCATTCCCTGTCCCACCAGCGTGACGAGGATGACCCCGAACGTGAGGAACAGGATCAAGTCCCGATCCGGGAACGGGCCTTCCGATGTGCTGGTCGGAAGTGACAGCGCCGCCGCGAGCGACACCACTCCGCGCATCCCGGCCCAGCCAACCACCGTCACCGCCTGCCAGGGCGGATACGCCACATCCCGCCCCAGCACAACCCGGTCAACCCATCTCGGCAGGTAAGCGCGGGGGTACATCCACAGCAACCTCGCCCCGATGACCACGCCGGAGATGATCGCCGCATGTCCGCACAGAGCCGGGAAACTGTGCCGGCTCTCCAGCGCATCCAAGACGACCGGGAGTTGAAAGCCGATCAGCAGGAAGATCAGCCCGGTGAGCAAAAATTCAACCATGCCCCAGACCGCCTTGGCCTCGACACACCAATTATGCCGGACGTTGCAGATGCCGAACCAGCCCACATACAACCCGGCGGAAACGGCCGCCAGCACCCCGCTGACGCCAGCCCGCTCGGCCGGAAGATACAGCAGGTACGGCGTTGAAAGACTGAGGGCGATGTGCAATTTCGGCTCGCCCAGACGGGTGTGCCGCAACCACTCGTGCGCCCGCACAATCACCCAAGCCCCGATTAATCCGATGGCGATTCCGCCGACGCTGACCGTCACGAACTCCAGGGCCGCCCGCTCGATCCGGAACGCCTCCCCGGCGACCACGGCGACGGCGATCCGAAGCGCGACCAGCGCCGAGGCATCATTCACAAGGCTTTCCCCCTCAAGCAGGGTGGTGATGATCCGGGGAACCCGAACCAACCGGGTGACGGCCACGGCGGCAACCGCATCCGGCGGGGACACGATGGCCCCAAGCACAAACGCGGCCGGCCACGACAGGCCCGCCAGATCATGCGCCGCCCAAGCCACCAAGACCGTGGTGAACAGCACCAACCCCACCGCCAGCGACAGGATCGGCCGGATGGACCGCCGAAACGCCGGCCAGTCCGTCTGAAACCCGGCCGCGTAGAGGAGCGGGGGCAGGAACCCAAGCATCACCAAATCCGGATTCAGACCGATATTCACGGCCCCGTCCTGAAGGCTCAGCAACAGGCCCCCGACGACGAGCAGGATTGGGTACGGGATCTTCAGCCAGCGTGCGAGAACCCCGATGCCGATGATGGCGACGACCAACCCGACGACAATTTCAATCTGATGATGCACCAATGCCCTCCCTGGCGTTGTCCGTCCGACGGTTGCGCGCCGCGCCGACGGATGTTCAGGCTCCCCTCTGTTTTAAGAACTTCATGCGGAAGTTGAGACACCGCTGCGACAAGGCCGCCTTTTTCGCCAAACGGCTCTTCGCTTCCGACCCCGCGAGAACCATTTCTCACCAATCACCGATTTGTAACCCCCATCATGGGGACATGGGAGCCACGTTCGCCGATCAACCGCTTGTCGATCCGAAGACCTTGTACGACCAGTGCCGGATGCTCGGGCTGCGTCAGGATTGGGTCGGGCTGGCCAACGGCCTTTGCAATCCCGCCGGCGTCCGCTCCGGCATCGGCCACTTGTTGATGACGCGGGCCTCGCTGGATCTCATTGACTTCAACACGCCCCAATCGCTGTCGATTTTTCACGAACCAACCAGCACGCAGATCGATTTTGAAAGCCTCGTCATCACCGAATGTGAGGCGATCACCCCGAGTTTTCCCGGCGATCCGGATGCCGTGTTTCATGTCCGTGTCGCCGACATCCGGCATCTGTGGCGTTTCGCGGTGATCGACGCCGGATTTAACCTCCGGGAGACGCCAACCGGGAATTATCGCAAGGAAACGACGTTTGAAGAAAGCGGCACGCCACACACCTGGCAGCAGATGTTTGACGCGGTTTGGGAAACGCTTCCGGCCGATTATCGCGGGGACACGCCGACCCTTCCCGAAGTGACCGAGGGAACGCCCGAGGCGTTCGACTTTTACGCGACTTATACCATCGACGCGATTGAAATGATTCTCGCCCGGCTTGGCTGCGCCCTGACATTCAACCCGACGGCCGACCCGGAAGACGCCATTTATTCGGTCGTTCCTCTCGGCGACCCGGATGCCTATGAAACGTTCACGGCATCGGTCGATGATCTGGCCCGGTTGCGTCTGGACGACAACGAAGGACTTGAGGGAAATCTCGGCCGTGTCCCCGCCCAGGTCAACGTGTTGTTTCGGAAACAAATGCCGGTCGCCAATGGCGAAAACCCATGGCACACGATCACGGTGGCCGATCCGAATGATCCTGTCCCCGGCCAATTAGAAGACACCACCGTCTGGCTGATTGATGATCTGACCGCCGACTACCAAGGCGACACGCTGACCAACGTGACCGGCCTGACCTCGCGGGCCGACTCGCGGGCGGCCGAGTATTTCCGGTCGGTCCGCCGCGACGGCCATTCATTGCGGCGGCTTGTGTATTCTGGGGCGCAAATCTCGATCCTGCCCGGCGAGTGGGTCTCCGAGGTGTCGTGGTTCGACCGTGGCGGCGGCGTGATGACCGAGGTGAAACTGATCCCCGACAACGGCCAGCCGACGGCGGAGTGGCCAGGGAACAAGCCACAGGCGTGGCGGGAAACGGAGATCGTCCGGCCGGACGACGAATCGGAGGACGAGCCGCCGGAAGGCTACACGGCCGGGAAAGTCGTGCGTTACGACGCGACCACGGGCGAATGGGTTGACCGACACGATTGCTGGATCAGGGACACCGACACATGACCCGAAAACTCACCAAATTCGTCGGCCACACCGAGGGCCGCCCGGTGTACGCGACCCCGCCGGCCACGGACGACACAAAGATGGTTCATCTTGACCCAACCACCGTCGACGACGAAGGCCTGATCGCGGGGCACATCGTGGAATTCGGCCCCGGTGACACGGACTATTCCGACGGCGAGGCCGTCCTGGTGCTGCTCGTCCCATGACACAATCCCGCGTCATCACCGTCAACACCAAGCTGTCGAAGGAAGGCACGCGCATCTTCGCGGCCCCGTCGCCCTGCTCGTCATCGGGATCGGGGGGCGGCGGCGATTGCAAGGTGCTAACCGGCAACTGTCCCGAGCCGATCTCCTGTTGCATGCTCGCCACCTTCGGGGGATCGCTCGCCGGCATTCCCCCGATCACGCTGGTCTATTATCCCCCCGGCGATTATTGGGGCTTCGGCGGGTCGATTGGATCGCCGGTGGTGACGCCGTGCGGGACCATCACCATTCTGGAATTCATCTCCGGGGGGCCGGCCGGCTTTCAACTCAGCCTGGCCCTCAACACCTTCACGTCGATTGCCACGGGATACCACACGGCCGGTTGTCCCAGGTCAACCGACCCCGGCACGTATTTCATCTGGGAGTCGGGTGACCAAGTCGCCGACGCCGGGTCATGTGCCGGGACGTTCACCGTCACGATCACCGAGACGTCATGCGACGGGGGAGGCGGCTCGGGATCGACCGGCGATTACCGCATCGGCGTGGACACGCTGTTGACAAAGGGCGGCGAGAGGATCTTCGCGGCGGTGAACTGCGCCGCCTCCGGACCGGCAGCTTATCGCATCGGCCGGGACACCGGTCTGTCGAAGGGCGGCAAACGGATCTTCGCGGCCGAACTTGACCCGTGTTGTGACGGGGGGCCGCCGACCCATGTGACCATCGGTTGTGCTGTGGGCAATATCGTCATGCCCGCGAGAATCATGATGACGTTGCAGTTACAAGATGGCAGTCCGGGGCCTTGGCCCATGCAGACCTCGCCCCTTTTGTTTAAGGGTCATTTCATGCTGGGATCTCCGCCCGGGGCGGTTTTGGAAACTTGGATATGGGACGGTGTGCAGGAGACGGCGTCTGGCTCCTGCCACGGGCCGCTATATTTTCGGTTGTTTCCGTCGTGCTCTCGGGATGACGTCACTTGCACGGCCTTCGTCGTGGCGAGCCGGTCGCCATTTCCACCGTACCCGTTCGACGCCGATCCACCGGGTAGCGTCAGCACTAATTTTCAGTTCCCCTGCGCCGGTCCGCTCTCGTCGGTCGGTGTGTATTTCTACCAGCTCAACGGACTTGCGGATTGCTATCTGTTTCTGCCAATTTTCTATTTTACGGAGTAAGCAGCATTGCCACCGC
>NZ_JH636451.1:74455-78706 GCF_000255705.1 Zavarzinella formosa DSM 19928 | reverse complement strand
GGGAGCTTATCGGCATCCCCCACGTTGAATAACGGAATGGCCCTGTGCCACCGCCCTGCCATCACGCCGCGACCGTTCGCGGCTGTCACCTCTGCCATCTGTTCGCCACCAGAGCCGACTATCGCCGGTTCTGGGGCGAGGAGGTACTGAATTCCATACCCTCGCCCGTCAGCCTTCCCCTCTGTGAACACCTTGAAGACGCTCGTGGCAACGGTGGTTGTCGTCACCGCAAATGTTCCAAGGGCCACGGCGGCGCCGCCGGCGTCAAACCCTGCGATCACTGTGGCCCCGGCCGGTGTCCCGATTACCTGCCGGTGAACGGCGAGGAGCCGGCCGGTCCGCGAATGATTGTCATCGACCAGGGCGGTAGTGGCATTGGCGATGGCCTGCTCGGGTTGGTCGCCGTCTCGCGGTTGAAGGTGGAACGGCCCGATGTGAAGATCCGCTATTGTGTCTCCGATGGAGCCCGGTCGTGGGTTACCTTGTTTGAAGGCTTTGATGAACTGGGGCGTCATGCGAAGGGGCACACCGAGGAGCCGACGGCGGATGCCTTGCAAATCAATCTCGGGTATTCGGCCGAGTGGAATTCCCGGCAGCGTGTTCCCCGGTGGGAGCGGTATGCGAAGAACATCGGGGCGACCGGCGTTCAGGTTCCAGCGGTTCGGGAGCCGGAGAAAATCCGGGCGGCCGGACGGGAGTTCGACGGATGCGTGTTGCTTTGCCCGTTCAGCGAAAACATTGGGCGGGAGTGGCCGATCTCGCAATGGCTGGAGTTGGATCGGATGTTGCGGACGGCCGGGCATCGCACGGTGGTCGTTCACTCGAAGTTGCCGAGGGCGGATCAATTTCACGAGGCGGCGAAATTGACCGGGCGTTCGCCGGTCGAGGTCGCCGGGGCGATGCGGAACGCGGCCTGTGTCATCGGCATCGACTCGGGAATGTCTCACCTCGCGGGAATCCTCGGTGTCCCGACGGTGGTGATCGGCGGTCCGTCGCGGGTGGACGGAATCTTCGGTTGTTACCTGCGGTATCGCGGAGTTCAGGGGCATGGGGCGGGGTGTCAGGGCGTTCCGGCGGGGAAGGTGTTCGCGGAGGTCTCGGCCCTGATTTCACCGAAGCGGCTCTCCAAAATATCCGGTCTTCGTCCTTTTCGGGCATTTTCCGATGCCGACATGGCCGAGCAACTTCGGCACTTGAATGAAGACGTCTGGCTGTATGAGCCAGGCCGGCGGCGCTATCTTTGTTCCATCTTGGGTGCCTTGCATGAGCAAATCTCGCCGGACCGGCCGGATCTCGGGCGGCTGATTTTAGAGGCCACGATGATGGCCCGCCGACTCAACGACTTCGGCACCTCGCAGGATGATCTGGACTGGACATTCACGCCAGCCGAGAACGATACGTTCGTCGTCGGCATCCCGACGCTCAACCGATATGACCTGCTGGAGAAGTGCCTTGTGTCGGTGTTCGCCGGCACGGCGGCGCCGAGCCGGGTGATCGTGATTGACAACGGCGGGCAATTCAAGGCGACGGACTCGCGGGTGCGGGTGATCCGGCCGCCGACGAATCTGGGCGTGGCCGCCTCGTGGAACTTGTTGCACCGGCTGGCGGACCCGCTGCCGTTGATCGTACTCAACGATGATGTGATCGCCGGGCCGGAGTTGTGCGAGCGATTGCTGGCCGATCCCAACCCCGTCGCCGTCGCCGGTTCGTGGGCGGGGTTTCGGCAGGATCACCCGGTCTGGAAAACAGTCGGGGACTACGATGAAAACTTCTTCCCGGCCTATGGCGAGGACGAGGATTATCGTCGCCGACTAACGATCGCCGGCGTGCGGATCGGCAATGTCGGAGATTGCGGCTCGGCCCACGGGACATCATCGACTATCGCCGCGATGACATCCGAAAAACATCGTTCGGTGAGAGTTCGTGCCGACGGCAACCACGATTATTACCACCGCAAGTGGGGAGGTCTTCCCGGCAAGGAAACCTTCACGCGGCCGTTCAATCTCGGTCCGGCGCCGAGGCTCACCGTTCTCTGTCCGACCATCGGGCGGCCGAGTTTGAAGCGAACCCTCGAATCCGTTCGCGGCCAATTTTTGGAGGGCGATGAATTTCTTCTGGCGTCCGATGGACCCGTCTCGGATCAGTTGCGGGAGTGGTGGCAGGCCGCGAATCTTTCCGGCCGGCTGATCGAACTCGCCGACGGGCCGCATCACGACTGGGGTCACACGGCTCGCAACAAAATCCTTCCGACGATCACCGGCGGTTATGTGCTGCATATCGACGATGATGACGAATTTGCGGCGGGGGCGTTGGGCGCCATTCGCCGGGTGATTGCCGAACAAAGGGCAGGGCTGTTCATGTTCAAGATGGGTTATGACGACGGCCATGTTCTTTGGGGAAATCCCGAGGTTTGTGTTGGCAATGTCGGCACGCCGATGTTTGTCCATCCGGCCGGCATTCCAACCGGCGTGTGGACAAACCACTACGGCGGGGACCATGATTTCATCGCGGAAACGATCCGGCGGAATCCCGGCTTGCCCGTCGTCTGGCGGGAAGAAATCATCGCCCGGATTCATCAATGAAACGCCTTCCCCGTCGCGCGTTCTGCGTTCATCTCGGGCCAATTCTTAAGCCGCCGCCGTCGTCCTGTCAAAAGTTGTGCCCGCATGAATGCGACCGGGGACACTCGCCGGCGCGGCCGGGAATCGAGTGCCAGACGTGTGACGATTACTGTGACCCGGCCGAAACCGATCCCGATGAATCCGACAACCAATCATGATCGCCACCATCAAACCGTCGTTCCTCGTTTACGACACCCTCGACGATCGGCGTGAGATTCACACGCTGCTCTCTCGCCTGCATCCGCGCATGGCCGTGAACTGGCTGGAAAAGCTGTGCCTCAAGGCCGTCGTCCACGGTGCCCGGCCCGGCCCGTCTCGCGCGATGCGGGAGCGGGTCGAGATGGCCATCCGCAAGGGCGGGGAACATCATCGGCGACTGGTGAACGAGATCTACATGGATGTCTGGATGCTCTGTTCGCAACACGGATTAAACATCGACGAGGCCGTGCGGAATCTGGAAGAATTGGCGAAAAAACAGAAAGGATGAAAGGAGAACTGTGAGCCGGTTAACTCGCACATCTCCCGCTTTTCATTCCTTGATGTTGATGATGCTGACGCTTTGGCCGGTGTTGTAGCCGAGGGAGCGGGCGGCTCTGGTCGAGGTTTTTTGGATGTCGTTGAATTCCAGAAAATAGCCCCGGCGAACGCAGTCGAAGGTGATCCAGTTCGGCTCGCGTTTCACCTCGGCCGTCACCATGTAAGGTTGCTGGCCGAACCACCGGGCCAAATCGTCGTCGTTGGGCGGCATGGCGACGAAGTTGGTCTGCCAGATCAAATGCTGCGTGGATCGAAACCACCGCTTGCCGAGCGACCAACCGATCAGATTCAGGACAAAGCGGATAATCAATCCACCGTAATGCCTCGTATATTTCACGACATAATACGGCACAATCGCAATGGCGCCGAGCAACATGAGCAACAGAAAAAACTCCAGTGCTTTTTTCTGCTCGTCTTCCGTGCTCTCCTCGATCATTCCATTTCCTCCGCATCGATTCACAGCCGACCGCTTTCTTGATTCCCTGTCTTCATCAATCAGGCTTATTTCTGGCGGTCAACTTACATTACTGCCGCCATCCTCCGAAACCGTTACACCGCAAAGCGTGCGATTTTTTCCCTTCCGCCGAATCAAAATTTGATGAAAAACCGGCTCAAAATGTGTTCAAAACGGCTTCCAGAACCCGCTTTTTGACCAGTTTTTTGCCATTTTCAGTCCAAAACCGGTCACTTTCCGACTTAAAACTGAACACCACCCATGCAAATTCCTCGGGGATTACACCCAGGTACCCAGATGATTTTGGCATAATCCGGCCCCTTGGGGAAATTTGGTGGTTGTTGGCCCGTTTTCGCGCGGCCACGACCAGGCCGGATTTACTTCTTCTTGGGCGCCTGCTCGCCGATGCGGCGCACGATGATCTGCGCGATGCCCCGGCGGTCTTCGCGGAAGGTCATGCGGACGTAGACGGTCTTGGCGCTGAAGTCGCCGAACATTTCGTTGTAGAGGGCGTTGGGGATTTCCTCGCCGGCCTCCCACGTCTTTTCCTTCTCGTTGTATTTGCCCATGACGACCTTGGTTTCCTTCGACACCGTCGTCGTCACGAGGGGGAATGTCGTGATGACCTTGCCTTTGTCG
>NZ_JH636451.1:36016-73796 GCF_000255705.1 Zavarzinella formosa DSM 19928 | reverse complement strand
CTGTCTAAAATCACCGATACTTTCGGGCAGGGCGGGACCTATTTAGTTCCGTGCGGACATAAGAGATCGCCCCGAAGCCGTTGGTTTGGGCGCCGCGTCGCTTGAGGATGGCGTCGAATTCCAGATCGGCCTGGACGAGCTTTTCATCCGTGTTGGTCACCACGATTTGTTTGATGGTTGTTTTGTCGTCCGCGATGGTCACCCGCAGACGCAGCACGCTCCCTTTGTCCTTGAAGAGATCGGACGCGATGCCTCCTTCGATGGCCTCGCCCGGCGTCGCTTTTTTCTTCTTCTCGTCATAGGTTCCCATGACGACTTTCGTGTCCTTGGTCACCGTCCCTTCCTTGTAGACCGTGCCGACGACCTTGCCTTTTGAATCCAGCGTTAGTTTGCCGAAGACGAGCTTTTCAGCAGACTTTGTTCGCTTGGTGAAATCCCGGCTCGGGCCGTCGATCACGGCGTCAAATTCCTCGGCCACGGCGAATCCGACGATCATCGCCACCAGCACGGAGGCGGCAAGCATCTTCTTAAACATGGGACTCCTGAGTGTGGACGGAAGCGAATGGTCCTGCCCGAGGAGGAGGGGGCCGACGGTCAGGTCCTTCGATCCTCCCCGCCATGCTACCCGCCTGCCTTTTCGGGGGCAATGTGAGATGGTTGCATGATGTTACCAAAATTATCATTGACCGATGGGTGCGCCCGGCCCTCACGGACCGGTCTGGATTAGCCGGTCTTTCAGACCGGAGTCGTTGAAGGGTGGAATCCGAAACCCGTCAAAACGCCCGGCCTGAAAGGCCGATTAACCCAGACCGGTCCGTCAGGGCCGGGCGGTCAACCCGGCGATCAACCCGCCCCCGATTCTCTTTGCCATTCCCCGCCGAATCTGTCACCATAACCCGGCCAACTTCACGGAGGATTTTCCATGCGGTTCCCATTCGGCCGGGTCGCCTTGCTGGCGGTGTTGTTCGTCTCCGCGAACAGCCCGGCGGCGCCGGCGCTGAAATCGAAGAAGCCGGTCATTGATGCCGAAACGGTGGAGTTGTATCAGGCGCTCGGCGCCCGGTTCGGGAAGATGGAAGTCTGTTCGGAACGGCATCCCGGCGCTTCGTGGGAATGGCTGGCCGCCGACGCGGACCGGCCGGAAGCCGACGTGTTGCCGGCGTTTCGATTCCGAAGGCTTCCGGAAGGGGGGTTGCCGGAGGTGAATGTGCCGTTCGCCCTGGATTTGCAGCATTCCGAAATCAAGGACGAGGATTTGGCCCGGCTCGGCCATTTGACCAACCTGCGGGTGTTGAACCTCGCGCAAACGTTCACGAGCGACGAGATGCTGCGGCACTTGGAACGGTTCAAAAACTTGACGGACTTGAACCTTTCGCAAACAGTGATTTCACGGAAAATCACCGACGGGGGCCTGATGCATGTCGGGCGGCTGACAAACCTCACCCGGCTGGTTCTTCGCGGAACCGACGTGACCGACGCGGGGTTGAGGGAGCTCCGCGGGCTGCCCCGGCTCGTCTCGCTTGACCTGCGCGGCGCGAGAGGCATCACCGACGCCGGGCTGAAAGAACTCGCCCGGCTGGACAACCTCCGGGCGCTCGACTTGGGAGAACTGCCAATCACCAACCGGGGCCTCGACGAATTGAAAGAGCTCCGGAGACTGAGGATTCTCAATCTCGGACGGACGAAAATTGACGATGCCGGATTGAAGTCGCTCGGGCAGTTTGACCTCCTCGCCGAGTTGACGCTCTTCTGTACGGGGGTGACGGACGCCGGTTTGCGGGAGATCAAACGCCTTGACCAACTGGAATATCTTGAACTCTGCCTTACTAAAATCACGGACGCGGGATTGAAAGAACTGAGGGGATTCAAAAAGCTCAGCCGGCTGGGGATGCGCGCAACGGCCGTCACGGACGACGGATTGAAGGAGATCAAAGACCTGACCACCCTGACCGCCTTGGACTTTTCCTCGCACACCACCGACGCGGGGTTGAAGAATCTCCGCAACCTCGTCAATCTGCGCGATCTCCAGTTTCATGAAGATCAGGTGACCGACGCGGGATTGAAGGAGATCAAAAACTTCGAGAAGCTCACCAGCCTGTGTCTGACATTTTGCAAAGTGACCGATGCCGGCCTCGTCGAACTCCACGGCTTACGCCATCTCACCGATCTGAGGCTCGACTGCACCAAAGTCACGGACCTCGGCGTGGAGGAACTAAAAGAGATGCTGCCAAACTGCCGGATTGTCCGGTGAAAACAACCCGGCCGCGCAAACGATCAAAGGTTCCCGCTCAATGAAAGACAAGAAAAAGCCGCAATCAAAAGCCGCCAGTCGATGGGACAAAAAGACGGTCGCCCAAATCGAGGCGTTATTGTCGCCCGGCGTGGTTGATTTCTCCTTGTTGAAGGAATTGACCGGCGTGATTGCGACAGGGGCCGTCGAATACTGCGATTTAATAGCGTTTCCGCTTGGCAAATTCATCATCAAGGCGGAAATGTCGCACATTGATTTTTCGGCCGCCAAATGGGACCCCGTTGTCGGGATCGGGAGGTCTTCCCTGTCGAATTGCCGGTTTGTCGGAGCCTCGATTCAATCGCAGATCAGCTCCAATCACATCGATTGTGATTTTTCAAAATGCAAATTCAGATCCTGCGGATTTTCACCGAAAACACGGTTTGAAAATTGTCGTTTTGACAATGCGAAATTCACAGGATGCACTCTGTATAGCTGTCACTTTGTGAATTGCTCATTTGTAAAATCCTCGATCTCAACAACTGAATTTGACGAATGCGTATTTGACAATTGTGATTTTACAAACACCTCATTTTATGATAATTCCATGGGAGGGTGCTTGATCCAAAACAGCCCTCATAACATTGAGTTTCTGGTCCCGTCAACACAAGAGAGAATCATGGGAATATTCGACCAGTCATTGCCGGTGGTCGATTTTGGGAAAACAAACATGACAAACGCCGTTTTTGGAACGAATTCCACATCAAAGATCATTGATGCGAAAAACGACTGACAAAATGGCGAAGATTTTCGGCAAAGACCCGGCCGAGGCGACCAGCCAAAACGGCCCGGCCTTGACTGACGGACCGGTCTGGGTTAACCGGCCTTTCAGGCCGGGCGTTTGTCTTGGCGAGCCGAGCAGCGTGAGCTGCCGGGTGGCTCCCGGTGGTCGAACCGCTTCCCTTTTACTCAGCCAGACTCAAACCCGTGGCTGAAGTGACTTTCCCACTGGAAGCCACCCGGCAGCTCACGCTGCTCGGCTCGCCAAGACAGATGACATCGATTCCCTTTGCCATCTCCCGCCGAATCTGTCACCATAAACCCGGCCCACTTTTTCCGGAGGGATTCCCGATGACCGCCCGATTCGCCGGCCTCGCCTTGTTGCTTTCATTGCTCGTCGCCGCAAGCAGTCCGGCCGCGCCGAAGCCAAGGCCGGCGCCGGGGAAGCCGCTGCTTGATGCCGAGACGATTGCCGCGTATCGGGAGCTTGGGGCGGACTACTTCGCCATTTCTGTCTGTTCCGGACAATATCCCGATCCGGAGTGGTTTTTGTGGTCCGACGAAACGCGCCTGCCGGAAGGCCCGGTGTTGCCGGCTTTCCAATTCACGTCTCTTCCGGGGGGCCGTCTGCCCAAGGTGGATGTGCCGTTCGGGCTGGTGCTGGTTGGTCCCAAAATCACCGACGCGGATTTGGACCGGGTCAAGGACATGGCCAACATCCGGCTGTTGTGTCTTTGGTGGACAGACGTGACCGACGAGGGATTGCGACATCTCGGGCACATCAAAGACCTGACCGATCTGAGCCTTGAGCGAAAATCGGGCAGGCCGGGCGTCACGAACGACGGCATGAAACATGTCGGGCAATTGAAGAACCTTGTCCGGTTGTCTCTTCAGAGAACCAGCGTGGGCGACGCGGGGCTGAAAGAACTTCGGGGGTTGAGCCGGCTCGTCTCGCTGGATCTTTGCGAGGCGAACAACATCACCGACTCCGGCTTGAAAGAACTCAATAGCCTGGACAAGCTCCAGACGCTGGGTCTCTCGGGCCTGCCAATCACCGGCAAAGACCTCCATGAATTGAAAGACCTCAAGAGCCTGACGCAACTGAATCTTAACCGGACGAAACTCGACGACGCCGGAACAAAGGCGCTCGGCCAGCTTGTCCGCCTCAAGGAATTGGAGTTGTACGGCACGGCCACGAGCGACACCGGCCTGCGGGAGGTCGGGCGCCTCGGTCAATTGGAGGCACTTCGTCTCGGCGACACCAAAATCACCGACGCGGGATTGAAGGAACTGAGGGGACTCAAGAAACTCCGGGAACTGGACATCAGCGGCACGGCAACGACCGACGCTGGATTGAAAGAAATCAAAGACATGAAAACTCTTGTCAACCTGACCCTCTCCGAACACGTCACCGACGCGGGATTGAAGGAGATCAAAAACCTCGCCAATCTGGGCCACTTGGTGGTTAGTCATGCGATGGTGACCGACGCGGGATTGAAAGAATTGAAAAGCCTTGCCAATCTCAACCACTTGGAACTGTCCGACTGTGAACTGACCGATGCCGGAATCGGCGAGCTTTACGGCCTCAAGAAACTGGAATATCTGAATCTGGGCGGCAACAGCATCACGGCCGAGGGCAGGATGAAATTGCAGAAAGCCCTGCCGCTTTGTTTGGTTAGTTCGTGAAGACACCAAGCCGGTTGTCGGCCCGGCCCTGACGGACCGGTCTGGGTTAACCGGTCCTTCGGACCGGGGTCGTTGGCGGGTGGAAGCCGAACCCCATCAATACACCCGGCCTGAAAGGCCGGTTAACCCAGACCGGTCCGTCAGGGCCGGGCGATCAACCCGGCGATCAACCGGCCTCGATTCCCTTTGCCATTTCCCGCCGAATCCGTCACCATAACCCGGCCAAATTTTTCCGGAGGGATTTCCGATGTTCGCCCGGTTCGCCTGACTTGTGTTGCCGGTTTCACTGGTTGTCATCGCAACCAGTGTGAAGAGGTCGATTGACAAGAAGCAGATCAAAAAAGGATGATTTGACATGCTCCGACAACTGGCAAAAGCAGGGACATTCGCGCAAGTCGAACAATTTCTCCGCCAGCATTCCCCAATACCTCAAGATGAAATGGCCAATGCCTTGGCTGATGCGGCTTTTCGCGGAGATATATTCATCGTTAAACTGCTTTTGGAAAACGGGGCAAATCCAAATATCTGTCCCGGCGAGCATCTGCTGCCCATTTTTTGCGCGGTGGAACAAGAAGATTGTGAAATAACACGATTATTGGTCAGTTATGGCGCTGATATTAATATCGCCATTGAAGAAGGAAAACAAACCCCTCTGCATTGGTCGGTGGATTCGGAGGGCGATTTCGCCTGGCAAAGCGAGCAAAAGCCTTCGGATAAAATAACGAAATGCCTGCTCTCCTTGGGGGCCAACCCACTATTGAAGGATTCTTCAGGGCGAACGCCGCTAGATTTCGCCGAGTACTATCAACATAATAGCGCAATTGAATTGTTGAAAGCCAAGATCAAAGAACAGTTTACCCGGCCCTGACGGACCGGTCTGGGTTAATCGGCCTTTCAGGCCGGGCCGTTGGCGGGTGGAAATCAAACACCATCGAAACGCCCAGCTGACGGACCGGTCTGGGTTAACCGGCCTTTCAGGCCGGGGCCGTTGACGGGTGGAAACCAAACCCCAGCAAAACGCCCGGCCTGAAAGGCCGATTAACCCAGACCGGTCCGTCAGGGCCGGGCGATCAACCCGGCGATCAACCGGCCAACGATTCCCTTTGCCATCCCCCGCCGAATCTGTCACCATAAACCCGGCCAATTTTTTCCGGAGTGATTCCCGATGTTTGCCCGATTCGCTTGTGTCTCGCTGATGGTTTCGTTCATCGTCTCCGCCAATGGCCCGGCCGCTCCTGGGGAGAAGAAACCGGTGATCGATGCGGAGACGATCGCCGCTTATAAAAAACTCGGGGCGGGTTACGGGGCCATGGAAACTTGCTCCGAACAGCATCCGGGAGCTTCGTGGTACTGGCTGGGGGCCGAAGCACACATGCCTGACGGAACTGCGTTGCCGGCGTTTCGATTCAACTCGCTTCCGGCCGGCGACCTGCCCAAAGTGAATGTGCCGTTTGGCCTCGATCTGAGTCGCTCCAAAATCACCGACGAGGATTTGGCGAAGCTTAAAGACCTCTCGAATCTCCGGGTGTTAAACCTTCGCGCGACCCGCGTGACCGACGAGGGATTGCGACACCTTCGACACTTCAAAGACCTGACCGATTTAAACCTCGGCCAGACATCGAAAGCGCCGAAAATAACGAATGAGGGGATGGGGCATGTCGGGCAGCTAAAGAACCTCACCCGGTTGTCCCTTGAGGAAACCGCCGTGGGCAACGCGGGGTTGAAGGAACTCCGGGGGCTGACCCGGCTGGTCTCGCTTGACCTTGGCTCCGAGAAGAGAATCACCAACCCCGGCATGGAAGAACTTGGCGGCCTGGACAAACTCCGGGTGTTGAATCTCGAAGGTCTGCCAATCACCACCGCGGGCCTCGACGAATTGAAAAACCTCAAGAACCTGACGGATCTTGATCTCAGCCACACGAAAATTGATGAGGCCAGCTTGAAGGCGCTCAAGCCATTCAGCCATCTCAAAACGCTGAAATTAAGCGATACAGCGGTGACCGACGCCGGTTTGCGGGAGATCAGGCATCTTGACCAACTGGAAGTCCTTCGTCTCGGCCGCACCAAAACCACCGACGCGGGAATGAAGGAAATCAAGGGACTCAAGAAACTCCGGCGATTGGAAATCGTCGAAACGGCCGTGACCGACGCCGGGCTGAAAGAAATCAAGGATCTGACAAGCCTGATCCATCTGGACCTCACCGAACACATCACCGACGCGGGGTTGAAAGAACTCAAAAACCTTGTCAATCTGCGAGTCCTGACACTGATGGACGCCAGGAAAGTGACCGACGCGGGGTTGAAAGAACTCAAAAACTGCGACAAGCTCGCCCACTTGATTTTAAACAAGTGCGACGTGACCGACGCCGGCCTCCTCGAACTCCATGCCTTCAAGGATCTCGACTCTCTGGCGATTCTCGGCACCAAAGTCACGGACGAGGGCGTGATGAAATTGAAGAAAGCCCTGCCGTATTGCCATGTCTACCGTTGAAAATGCCAACGCCTTTGCGGTTTGCCGATGGTTTCGTTCTCGCAAACAAGGTTTTCCCCAATGACCGCCCGACTCGCCGGCCTGACCCTGTTGCTTTCCTTGATCGCATCCGCAAACAGCCCGGCGGCGCCGGCGCCGAAAAGGAAAATGCCGGCGGTCGATGCCGCGACGATTGCCGCGTACAAGAAACTCGGGGCGACTTACGGAATGATGGAGGTCTGTTCGGAACGGCATCATGATGTTTCGTGGAAATGGCTGAAGGCCGACAGCGCCTTGTCGGACGATGCCGTGTTGCCGGCGTTCCGGTTCACGAAATTCCCGGAGGATGATTTGCCCGCCGTGAATGTGCCGTTCGGCCTCAATTTTTATGAATGCAACATCTCCGACGCGGAGTTGGCCCGGCTCAAAAACCTCAAAAATCTCCGCGTGTTAAACCTCGGCGTGTTTCTCGAGGACGAACTCGCCAATCCTCGGCCCTCGGTCATTGTGGTGAGCCGGCAATCAGCGGTCAGCTTGCCTCGCGTGACCAACGAGGGATTGCGACACTTGGAACATTTCAATGACCTGACCGATTTGAACCTCGGGTCCGACTATTGCAACGAGGCCATCACGGACGAAGGCATGAGGCATGTCGGACGGTTGAAGAATCTGACCCGGCTGTCCCTCCGGGGATTGGACATGAGCGACGCGGGATTGAAAGAACTGCATGGGCTGACTCGGCTCGTCTCGCTGGATCTTGGCTCCGCGAAAAACATCACCGACGCGGGATTGAAATCGCTGCGGGAAATGACGCGGCTTGCCTCGCTGGATTTGAGTTCCACGAAAAATATCACCGACGCGGGATTGAAGGAAATCGGAGCGCTGAGCAAACTTCGGAGGCTGGACCTTGTGAACCTGCCTGTCACCGGCAAGGGACTCGACGAATTGAAGGACCTCAAAAACCTGACGTATCTTGATCTGGGCGGCACGAAAATCGGCGACGCCGGAATGAAGGCGGTCGGCCAATTCGCCGGACTCACCACATTGGGGCTGGCGGTCGCGGCGGTGACCGATGTCGGCCTTCGGGAGATCGGGCGCCTCGACCAATTGGAATCGCTTTATCTATGCTTCAACAAAATCACCGATGCGGGCTTGAGGGAATTGAAGGGGTTGCGAAAATTGCGGCGGCTGAACATCGTCCGGACAATGGTAACCTACGCGGGATTGAGTGAAATCAAAGAACTGACAAGCCTTGAAGATTTGGAACTCCCCTCGGGCATCTCCGACGCCGGGCTGAAAGAAATCAAACCCCTCGTCAATCTCAAATCCTTGTCTCTTATTAACTGCCAGGTGACTGACGCGGGATTGAAGGAACTGAAACACTTCGACAAACTCGCCAAACTGAGTCTGATCGGCAGCGAAGTGACCGACACCGGTTTGCTCGAACTCCGCTCCTTCAAGAAACTCGTCTTGCTGGAACTGGGCCGCAACAAAACCACGGATGACGGCGTGAAAAAATTGATGAAAGCGATGCCGGATTGCGTTGTTAATTGGTGAAGATACTTGGCCGGTTGATTGCCCGGCCCTGACGGACCGGTCTGGGTTAATCGGCCTTTCAGGTCTGAAGGTCGAACGCAAGGTTGTGGGCGAAGGCCCACCTGACGGACCGGTCTGGGTTAATCGGCCTTTCAGGCCGGGCGTGTTGATGGGGTTCGGCTTCCACCCTTCAACGGCCTCGGCCTGAAAGGCCGATTAACCCAGACCGGTCCGTCAGGGCCGGGTGACTCTGCTCGGCTCGCCAAGACAATTGCCCGCCCTGACGGGCCGGGCCAACTCACTCATCCGGATCGACCTTGAGCTTGTCGCCGAGTTTCTTTTTGAGAAGCGCGTAATCTTCTTTGCTCAGGCCCTTGCCGCTGAAATAGATCGTCTCGATCTTCGGCATGTTCAGCATCGACTTGGGCAGGCGTGTCATCGACACTTCGCTAAACTTCAGGACCTTCAGCGACGTGAGGCCCGTGAAGACATCGTCCGGCAACTGGCCGAGCTGGTCGGCCGAGATGTTCAACTCTTCCAGGCTGGATAGCTTCGCAAACACCCTCCCGCTGATCGCGGCCGGTTCGTTTGGTTTTGCTTTCTTGTGGAACAGGGAAAAGAAGGAGAGCTTTTTGAGTTTGGTCAGCCCGGCGAAGTCGTCGTCGTTGAAGGCCGGGAGGTGGATGTGCGGGAGGCTTAGCTCCGTCACCGTCGCCAGATCGGCCTCGGTGATGTCCGCGATTTTCTTGTTCAGCGCCTTCTCCAAGGCAATGGTCACGGTTCTGGAGCGTTCGCCCGGATTTTGGGCGTGAACCATTCCGGCGCTGATTGCAATCAACAAGAGGGAGAGAAAGAGAGTCTTCATGGTCGGCTTCGCCGTGGGAGGGAGATGCTTTTTACGCTAACGCGCGCGGCCGGCCGGTGTCAAACATAATCGCGGGCGTTCGGAGTTCGCCCGGCCGGGTTGATATGTTTTGGCGAACCGCGCCAGCGGTCGGGTTGTGTCTTGGCGAGCCGAGCAGCGTAAGCTGCCGGGTGGCTTCCGGCGGGAAGGCGCTTTAGCCACAGGTTTGAGTCCGGCTGAGTAAAGGGGAGGCGATTCGACCGCCGGAAGCCACCCGGCAGCTTACGCTGCTCGGCTCGCCAAGACAGATGGACGGGCGAACTCACCGGCCAAATCCGTTATCCTTTTCCACATTCTCCGGTTCATCAACACGAGGCGTCTCTATCGCCGGGGGCCGTGATGGGGTGGCTGGTCGCGCTGTCGGGCGGGTTGTTGCTGGCCGGGGTGGTGGCGTGCGGACTGGCGGCCGACGGGCGGTTTTTGCCGCATGACGAGCAATTTTTGGGGATGTCGGCCGGGGAGCTTTGCGAGCGGCACGGGTGCCGGATTGTTCACTTCATGATTCACGACCGGGCCGCGTTTGGCGGGGTCGTGGCATCCATCGGCCTCGTTTATCTCTGGCTGGCGCTTGTCCCCCTGCGGCGGCGCGAGGGGTGGGCGTGGCGGGCGTTACTCGTCAGTGGAATCGTCGGATTCGCCAGTTTTTTGGCCCACTTTGCGCAAGGCTATTTCGATGTCTGGCACGGGGCGGCCACCCTCACGCTGCTGCCATGTTATGTGATCGGAATGTGGCGAAGCCGGGCGGCCGGATGGCGGCCGGTTCCTTCACGTGGCTGGCCGAACTGGCGAACGAGATCCGGGGCCGGGCGGGCTTGTTTGTTGGCGGTCAGTATCGGGTCGATCGTCGCCGGGGTAGTCATTTTAAGTTTGGGGATGACGGAGGTGTTTGTGCCGCAAGACCTCGCGTATTTGAGCGTGAGCACGGATGAACTGCGGGCGCTCAACCCGAGACTGGTTCCGCTGATCGCGCACGACCGCGTCGGGTTCGGCGGGGCGATGGTCTCGGCCGGGCTGGCGGCAACCGCCTGCGTCTGGCACATGGAGCCGCACGGCTCCGCTTGGTGGGTTCTGGCGCTCGGCGGGGCGGCAGCATTCGGCCCGGCCATCGCCGTGCATTACGCCATCGGCTACACCGACCCGATTCATCTGGCCCCGGCCATTGCCGCGGCCGCCCTCCACGCGCTCGGGCTGGCCTTGATGATGCGAAGGACAAGCCGACATGCCGGATGAAACATCACGCCCGGCCGCCTCCGTTCCCCCGCTTCGGCTGTTGGGCGCCGACCTCCTTCATGTGTCGTTGCTTCGGCGACTATTCAGTCTGATGGTGCCGTTCGCCTGCGCCGGGGCCTATTTCGTGTTCGCCATCAACGACTGGTGGCCGGCGGCCGTGCTGTCGCTGATGGCGTTGAGTTTCTTCACGTATTCGTCCACGTCGCATGATTTGGTTCACCGCTCGCTCGGGATGCCCGGCCGCATGAACGAGGTGATGCTGTGTGTGATCGAACTGCTCGCCTTGCGCAGCGGCCATGCCTACCGGGCGATCCATCTGAATCACCACGCGAGATTCCCGGAGCCGGACGACATCGAAGGGGCGGCCGCGCGGATGTCGTGGCTCGGCGCCATCCGCGACGGGCTGACGCTCCAATACCGCGCGTGGTGGTGGGCCGTCCGCCGGGGAGGCCGCGACCGGGCGTGGATGATCGGCGAAGCGCTGGCCTGCCTGTCTCTCGTCATCGCCTCGGCATTGCTCGCCCCCGTCACGCCGGTGTTCCTGATCTATGCCGCCCTGATGATCGCCGGAAGCTGGCTGATCCCGCTGGCCACCTCCTACATCCCGCATGATCCCGATGGCCATGATGAACTCACCCAAACCCGCGCCTATCGCGGCCTGATCGCCTCCGCCATCGCCTTTCGGCATCTCTATCACCTCGAACATCATCTCTACCCGGCGGTCCCGCATCAAAACTGGCCGAAACTGGCCAAGCGGCTCGACCCGTATTTGCACGAAGCTGGCGTGGTCGCGCGGCGATTTTGGGTTTGAAAGGCTAGCGTCGGCCCGGCGGGGTTGATCGCCCGGCCCTCACGGACCGGTCTGGGTTAATCGGCCTTTCAGGCCGGGCGTGTTGATAGGTTTCGGATTCCACCCTTCAACGACTCCGGTCTTTCAGGCCGGGCGTGTTGATGGGCTTCGGATTCCACCCTTCAACGACTCCGGTCTGAAAGACCGGCTAATCCAGACCGGTCCGTAAGGGCCGGGCCAACAACCGGCCGGGCATGTAACGCCGCCCCCGTTTCCCTTTGCCATCCCCCGGCGAATCTGTCACCATAAACCTCTCCACTCTTCCGGAGGGTTCCCCGGTGACCGCCCGATTCTTGTGCCTCGCCTTGTTGCTTTCGTTGTTCACATCCGCGAACAGTCCGGCCGCGCCGGCGCCAAAGCCGAGGAAGCCGGCCGTCGATGTCGAGACGGTGGCGGCCTACGAAAAGCTCTGGGCGACCTACGGGGCGATGGAAGTTTGTTCGGAGGCGTATCCCGGTGTTTCGTGGGAGTGGATGGCCGCCGACACGGACCTGTCCGACGACAACGTGGTCCCGGCGTTTCAATTCAAGTCGCTTCCGGCGGGCAATCTGCCCAAGGTGAATGTGCCGTTCGGCCTCGATCTGCATGATGCCGAGATCACCGACGATGACTTGGCCCGGCTCAAGGATCTGGCAAATCTCCGGGTGTTGAACCTCTGCGGAACGAACTTAAGCGTCGAGGGGTTTCGGCATCTGAAACATCTCAAAAACCTGACTGATTTGAACCTTCGGCAAACATCGGAAAAGCCGAAAATATTTGACGACGGTTTGGCCCATGTCGGGCAAATAAAGAGCCTCGTCCGGCTGTCCCTTCATCGGACTCATGTGACCGACGCGGGACTGAAAGAACTCCAGGGGCTTGACCGCCTCGTTTCGCTGGAGTTGAACTCCGCGACGGACATCACCGATCTCGGCATCGCGGAACTCAAGGGCTTAAAGAAACTCCGAATGTTGAAACTCGCGGGCCTGCCGGTCACCGGCAAGGGGCTGGGCGAATTGAAGAACCTCAAGAATCTGGCCGCGCTTGATCTCAGCAGCACGAGCACCGACGACGCCGGAATGAAGGCGGTGGGACAATTCCGCAATCTCACGGAGTTGCATTTGTTCAACACGGTGGTGACCGACGTCGGCCTGCGGGAGATCAAGAATCTTGACCAACTGGAGATCCTTCAACTCAACGCGACCAAAATCACCAACGCGGGAATGAAGGAACTCAAGGGATTCAAGAAACTCCGGAGGCTGGACATCGCTTCGACACAAGTGACGGACGCGGGGCTGAAAGAACTCAAGGATCTGAAAACCCTCGCCAGCCTGGAACTCCCCGAACAGATCACCGACGCGGGGCTGAAAGAAATCAAGAACCTCACGAATCTTGATCGTTTGTGGCTCTATCACGCCAAGGTGACCGACGCGGGGCTGAAGGAATTCAAAAACCTCGACAAACTCACCAGTCTGTTTCTGTCCGGCTGCGACGTGACCGACGCCGGGCTGAAAGACTTGAAACATCTCACCGCCCTCACATGGCTGGATCTCGACTCCGCCAAAGTGACCGACGCCGGCCTCCCCGAACTCCACGGCCTCAAGAACCTCGGCTATCTGAGCCTGGCCCGCACCAAAGTCACGGCCGACGGCGTGATGAAACTGGAAAAAATCCTGCCGGATTGCCGGATTGATCGGTGAAACACGCCGGTTGTGTTTTGGCGAGCCGAGCAGCGTAAGCTGCCGGGTGGCCCCCCGGCGGAAAAGTCGCTTTAGCCACGGGTTTGAGTCAGGCTGAGTAAAGGGGAGGCGGTTCGACCACAGCAAGCCACCCGGCTCCTTACGGAGCTCGGCTCGCCAATACCAAAACCATCCTTCAAAACCGTTCGGAAGAGAGCGGGCCGGGTGGCATGAGGCAGGTTTCCCCCCCTTTCCGGTTTTCCTCTGGCTTCCTCCCCTGAATCTCTGAAAATCAGATGGACCCTCATGTCCCGTCTTGATCGGATTCTCTTTCCGAGTGTTCCTTATGCTTCGTTGTCTGGCGGTTTGGCTGTTGCTTCCCTGTTTGATGATCGCCCAGGAAAAGAAGGAAACACCGGAGGCCGCCCCGGAACTGGCGGCCGAGTATCGGTCATACAAGACGTTTCTGCTCGCCAACGGCGGCACAATCAAGTGGCTGGAGAAAAACGCCCCCAAGCGATTCGCGGAGTGGCAAAAACAGGCCGAGGCCGGCAATGTGTCGGCGATGGTCCTGACCGCCGATTGTCTGGGGGAGGGCGTGGCCGTCGCGCCTGATGCGAAGGCGTCGGCCGAATGGTGCCGGAAGGCCGCCGACGCCGGGAACGACGTGGCGATGTTCATGCTCGCCAATCGCCACGTGGCGGGAGCCGGGGTGGAACGGGATGCCAAAGAGGCGGCGGAGTTGTATCGCAAATCGGCCGGCCTCGGGAATTCGATGGCGATGTCCCGAATCGGCTATTGCCTTCAGACGGGCATCGGCGTGGAGAAGGACGGCAAGCAGGCGGTCGAATGGTATCGCAAGGGCGCCGATCTCGGTTGCTCGCGGGCGATGACCGAACTCGGACACTCCCTCCTTAACGGCGCCGGGGTGGAGAAAGACGCCCGGAAAGCCCTTGAGTTGTATCGCAAGGCCGCCGGCATGGGCAATCCGATGGCGATGGCCTCGCTCGGCAATTGTTACCTGAACGGCTACGGGGTGGAAAAGGATTTCAAGCAGGCGGCCGAATGGTTCCGCAAGGCCGCCGATCTGGACGAGCCATCGGCAATCTATGCCCTCGGAATTTGCCATCTCAAAGGCATCGGCATGGAGAAGGACGAGAAGAAGGCGCTGCCGCTGTTCCGGAAGGCCGCCGAGTCGGGCAACTCTTATGCGGCCCGCATCTGCGGCACCTTTTATCTGAACGGCTTTCTGGTGGAGAAGGACGAGAAGAAGGCCGTCGAGTGGTTCCGCCGGGCGGCCCATCTCGGGAATGCCGAGGCGATGACCGATCTCGGGTTCTGCCGCGACGGGGGCATCGGCGGGGACAAGGACCCGAAGGCGGCGGCCGAGTGGTATCGTCAGGCCGCCGCGATGGGATATCCCCCGGCGATGACCGCCCTGGCAAACTGCCACCTGAGCGGCGTCGGCGCGGAGAAGGACGCGCTGGAGGCCGTCAAGCTCTATCGGCAGGCCGCCGAGCTGGGGGACTCAATGGCGATGTCCCGCCTCGGGCATTGTTTTCAAAGCGGCGTCGGAACCGAAAGAGACTTGAAGAAGGCCGTCGAACTGTATCGCAAATCCGCCTCGCTGGGGAACCCGGCCGGGATGACCAGCCTCGGCGACTGCCACATGCACGGCCTCGGCGTGGAGAAGGATGAAAAGCAGGGCCTCGCCTTGTATCGGCAGGCCGTCGAACTGGGCAACACGCTGGCGATGAACAACATCGGCCATTGTTACCTTCGCGGCCTCGGCGTGGAGAAGGATGAAAAGCAGGGCGTGGAATGGCTCCGCAAAGCCGCCGCGCTGGGGGATTTGAACGCGATCGCCGCGCTGGGGACGTGTCATCTGACCGGTCTCGGCGTCGCCAAAGACCCGAAGAAGGCGGTCGAACTGTTTCGGCAGGCCGCCGAGCAGGGGCATGCGGGGGCGATCAACTCCCTCGGCTACTGCCACATGAACGGCCTCGGGGTGAAGAAGGACGAGGAGCAGGCGGTCTTCTTCTACCGCCGGGCCGCCGACCTCGGCGACGACTCCGCGATCTGCAACCTCGGCGATTGTTACCAACGCGCCCTCGGCGTGACGAGGGACGAAGTGCGGGCGGTCTCCCTGTTCCGCAAAGCCGCCGACCTCGGCAACACCGCCGCGATGGGCTTCCTCGGCAACTGCCACCTCGTCGGCGACGGCTTGGTGCAGGACGACAAGAAGGCCGTCGAATGGTTCCGCAAGGCCGCCGACCTGGGCGACACCGTCTCTATGTATCAACTCGGCTACTGCCACGACCACGGCCGCGGCGTGGAAAAAGACCCGAAGAAGGCTGGCGAGTGGTACCGCAAAGCCGCCAAACTCGGGAACAAAGACGCCAAAGAGGCGTTGAAGGAAATCGGGCGGGAGTAGGGAAAAGAAAGCCCGGCCCTGACGGACCGGTCTGAGTTAATCGGTCTTTCAGACCGGGCACTTTGATGGGGAAAGCCCCCGCCCGGATGCTTGGGGGGGCGAATCATATTCGCCCGCCAACGGCCCCGGTCTGAAAGACCGCCTAACCCAGACCGGTCCGTCAGGGCCGGGCCTCCCCTCGGGCGCCTTTCCGCCGGGCATCCCCGCATTTTCCCCTCGCATCTCCGGGCCAAATCCCTGAAAATTCCAATGGGAAGATCTCATCTTCCTCAACCAAGTTTCCCTGTCGGGTGCCCCATGATTCGCTGCCTCGCGCTCTGGTTTTTGCTTCCCGGTTTCGTTTTCGCCCAGGCGAAGAAAGAACCCGAGGCTGTTCCGGAATTGGTCGCCGAGTATCAGTCGTACAAAGCGTTCTCTCTCAAGACCGGGGAAGCAAATATTTGGCTGAAGAAGAACGCCCCGAAGCGATTCCCGGAATGGCTCAAACTGGCCGAGGCCGGTGACGCGCGGGCGATGGTGCTGGCCGGTGATTGCATTGGCGATGGCGTCGAGACCGCGCGGGACGAGAAGAAGTCGGCCGAGTGGTTCCTCAAAGGCGCCGGGTTGGGAAACGACATGGCGATGTTCATGATCGGATCTCGCCAGTATGCCGGCATCGGAGTGAAGAAGGATGGCAAGAAAGCCCTGGAGTGGTTTCAAAAGGCCGCCGGCCTCGGCAATGAGCTGGCGATCGTCGCCGTGGGAGGGTGCCATCTGAAAGGCGTCGGCGTGGAGAAGGATGAGAAGAAAGCCATCGGATACTTTCGCAAGGCCATCGATCTCGGCAACCCCGGCGGCTACTTCCTCCTCGGGACGTGTTTCCAGAGGGGCCTTGGGGTGGAGAAAGACGAACAAAAGGCCATCGTGCTTTATCGCAAAGCCGCCGATCTTGGAAGCCCGTTTGCCCTCATTGCCTTGGGATTGTGCCATCATAGTGGCGTCGGCTTGGAGAGGGACATCGGCCGGGCGGTCGAGTTCTATCAGAAGGCCGCGGATTTGGGACATTCACAGGCGATCTACATCTTGGGGAAGTGCCATCAGCAAGGCCAGGGGATGGAAAAGAACGAGCAGCGGGCCATCGAGTTGTTTCGGCAGGCCGCCGATCTGAGGGATGTGATGGCCATCACCGAACTGGGGTTTTGCCACCTCCAAGGCTTCGGCGTGGACAAAGACGAGAAACAAGCCGTCCTCCTGTATCGGCAAGCCGCGGAACAGAACTACGATGTGGCGATCTTCGGACTCGGTTATTGCCTTGAAAACGGAAGCGGAACGGACAAGGACGTGAACAAAGCCGTCGAACTCTACCGCCGGGCCGCCGGGCTTGGGAACTCAACGGCGATGTGCCGCCTCGGGATTTGCCACTCCAAAGGCGTCGGGGCGGAGAAGGATGCGAAGAAGGCGGTTGAGTGGTATCAAAAATCCGTCAAACTTGAAAACGCCGAGGCAATGGTCGAGTTGGGGCTTTGCCTGTTGAACGGTGTCGGGGTGGAAAAGGATGAGAAACAAGCCGCCGACTATTTCAGCCGGGCGGCTCGGGAAGGGAGCCCGGCCGGGATGGTCAGCCACGCGAATTACCTCCGGGATCACTCGGGGCAGGAACAAGACCAGGAAGAGGCGTTTGATTGGTATCGCAAGGCCGCCGACCTCGGCAGCGACTCGGCGATGTGTCAGCTCGGGCATTGTTATCGTCGGGGCATCGGGGCGACGAAAAGCCCGGTGCGTGCGTTTGTGTGCTATCGCATGGGGGCCAGACGAGGGAATGCCGAGGCGGCCCACTTTTTGGGCTATTGCCATCGAGACGGACTCGGAACGGAGAGGGATGAGAAACTGGCCGTCGAATGTTTTCACCAGGCCGCCCGGCTGGATTACCCGGCGGCCGCCCACGAACTGGGAGTATGCCACCGGGACGGCGTCGGTGTGGAGAAGGATGAGAAGAAAGCCTTCGAGTGGTTTCAAAAGGCCGTCGATCTCGGGCACCCGGATGCGATGGCCGAAGTTGGCTGGCGCCATCAGCGCGGCCTGCTTGTGAAAAAGGATGAGAAGAAAGCCGTTGAGTGGTATCGCAAAGCCGTCAATCTCCGAAGCGCTTCCGGCATGGTCCGGCTTGGCGATTGCCTCCTGAATGGCATCGGGACGGAAAAGGACGAAAAGAAGGCCGTCGAATGGTATGAGCAGGCCCAGGGGTTGGGGGAAGTGTCGGCCTATCACGCCCTTGGCCATTGTCTCCTGAACGGCCTCGGGACGGAAAAAGACGAAAAGCTGGCCGTTTACTGGCTTCACATGGGCGCCAGCGAAAATAACCCGGAATCGGCCCATGAACTGGCGATGTGCCACCGGGACGGCCGGGGAGTGGAAAAGGATCAACAGAAAGCGGTCGAATGGTATCAAAAAGCCGCCGATCTGGGGCATGCGGGCGCGATGTCCGGCCTCGGCGATTGCCACCTGAGAGGCATCGGCGTGGAAAAGGATGAGAAGAAGGCCGCCGAGTGGTATCAAAAGGCCGCCAAACTGGGAGACGAGTCCGCCCGCGCCATCCTGAAGATGATGGACAAAAAATAACCATCCTGTCGGCTCATGTGCCTTTTCCGGTCGCTTCCTTCCCCCGATTATCTGAAAATTTCCTGTGGTGATGTTGCTTATCTTCCCTTGCCGGATGTCCCCATGATTCGCTGCCTCGTCCTCTGGCTGTTGCTCCCCGGTTTCATTTTCGCCCAAGCGAAGAAGGATTCGCCGACGGTTCCGGAATTGGACGCCGAGTATCAGTCGTACAAAACGTTCTTTCTCACAACCGGTGAATCAAACACTTGGCTGAGGAAGAACGCCCCGAAACGGTTCGCCGAGTGGCAAAAGCTGGCTGAATCCGGCAACGTGATGGCGATGATCCTGACCGGCGATTGCTTCGGGGACGGCATCGCGGTCGCAAAGGACGAAAAGAAGTCGGCCGAATGGATCCGCAAAGCCGCCGATGCGGGGAACGATATGGCGATGAGCATGGTCGGATATCGTTTCTTCACAGGTACCGGGATGGCCAAAGATGAGAAGAAGGCCGTCGAATGGTATCGCAAGAGCGCCGACTTGGGGAACCCGATGGCGATCACCACGCTCGGGATGTGTCACCTGAACGGCCGTGGAGTGGAGAAGGACGAAAAGCGAGCGATTGAGTTTTACCGAAAAGCCGCCGACATGGGACACCCTCCGGCGATCATCGAGATTGGGAATTGCCACACATCCGGTCTTGGAGTGGAGAAAGATGCCAAGAAGGCCGCCGAATGGTATCGCAAAGCCGCTGACTTGGGCAATGACTCGGCCATGCTTTATTTGGGGAATTGTTACGAGAGCGGCCTTGGCGTCGATAAGGACGCCAAGAAAGCCGCCGAGTGGTATCGCAAGGCCGCCGACTTGGGGAACGCGTCGGCGATCACGACTTGGGGGAATTGCCATTTCAATGGCTTTGGGGTGGAAAAAGACGTCAAACAAGCCATCAATCTCTATCGGAAGGCGATTGATCTGGGGAGCGCGACAGCCATGACTCAACTCGGGTTTTGCCATCAAAAAGGCGTTGGAGTGGGCAAAGACGAGAAAAAGGCCGTTCAATTCTTCCGTCAGGCCGCCGAGTTGAGAGACACGACGGCGATGACCGAACTCGGCCTATGCCTCCAGCGCGGCATCGGGGCGGAGAAAGATGAAAAGGCGGCGATTCTTCTTTATCAACAGGCCGTCGAAATGGGCAGCCCCTGGGCGATGAACAATCTCGCCTATTGCCATCTTGAAGGCGCCGGAGTGAAAAAAGATGCGAAAAAGGCCATTGAGTTGTTCCGCAAGGCTGCCGAATTGGGAAACGCGTACGCGCTCGATGGTTTGGGAAATTGCCATCGGGACGGCATCGGGACGGACAGGGACGAGACCCAGGCGGCGATCTGTTATCGAAAGGCCTCCGAGTTGGGTTACGACGTGGCGATGTTCAGCCTCGCCACCTGCTATTTGGAAGGACGCGGGGTGCCCCAAGATGATCGGCAGTCTCTTAATTGGTATCGCACCGCCGCCGATTTGGGGAACACCAATGCGATTATCGAAGTCGGGATGTTTCACCAACATGGCGTCGTGGCGGTGAAGGACGAGAAAAAGGCCGTGGAACTATTCCGAAAGGCGGCCGACTTGGGTAATGCGCGAGGGCTTACCGAGCTTGGACGTTGCCATGCCAATGGTTTTGGATTGGAAAAAGACGCCGGGAAGGCCATCGAACTCTATCGAAAGGCGGCCCAGTTGGGAGATGCGTCGGCCATCACCGCCTTGGGGAATTGCCATGAGGATGGCTACGGAGTCGAAAAAGATTTGAAAAAGGCCGTCGATCTCTATCGTCAGGCCGCCCTTGAGGGAGAGACGGGGGCCATGTCCCGCCTCGGGTATTGTCTCCAGCATGGATTGGGAGTGAAAAAGGACGAGAAAGAAGCGGCCCAATGGTATCGCAAAGCGGCCGACTTGGGATTCTCCGACGCGATGGTGAAGCTTGGGTATTGTTATCTCTTTGGAGTCGGGTTGGAAGAAGATGAAAAAACCGGGGTCGACTGGCTCCTCAAAGCGGCTGGCCGGAGGGATTCAACGGCGATGGTTGCCCTTGCAAACTGTCATCATCGCGGCCTTGGCGTGGCCAAAGACGATGAGAAAGCGGTTGAATGGTTGCTTAAAGCCGCCGACTTGGGAAACCCCCGGTCGATGGCCAATCTTGGGCATTGCCATCTCAAGGGAGAGGGAGTGCGCAAAGACGAGGAGAAGGCGGTCGAATGGTATCGCAAGGGCGCCGATCTGGGAGACACGGACTGCATGAGTCATCTCGGCTTTTGTCATGAGTTCGGTCGCGGGGTGGAGAAAGACGAAAAGAAGGCCCTCGAATGGTATCGCAAGGCCGCCAAGTTGGGGAACGAAGACGCCAAAAAAGCGTTGGATCGTTTGGAGCAAGAGTAAGACGAGCGCAAACTTGGTTTTGACGGGCATTTTGGTCTATTCCCTGTTAGGTGTCCCATGATGATTCGCTGCCTCGCGTTCACACTCCTGCTTCCCAGCCTCCTTCTCGCCCAACCGAAGAAAGAGCCGGCGACCGCCTCGGAACTGGCCGCCGAGTATCGGGCGTATGAGGAATCTTCCCTGTTGACCGGGGGCGCGACCAAGTGGCTGGGGAAGAACGCCCCGAGGCGGTTGCCGGAGTGGCAGAAGCTGGCCGAGGCGGGGCAGGCGATGGCGATGGTTTTGACCGGCGATTGTTTCGCGGAGGGCGCCGAAGTCTCGCGGGATGCGAAGGCGGCGGCCGGGTGGTTTCGCAAGGGGGCCGAGTCGGGGAACCCGATGGCGATGGCCCGGCTCGGGAATTGCCTTCAGGCGGGTCTTGGCGTGGAGAAGGACGAGAAGAGGGCCGTCGCTTGGATGCGGAAGGGGGCCGAGGCGGGGCATGCGGACGCGATCAACACTCTTGGATACTGGCATCACATCGGCCTGGGTGTGGAGAAAGACATTGAGCAGGCGGCCCGGCTTTATCGGAAGGCCGCCATGCTGGGGCACGACACGGCGATGTGCAGCCTCGGGCTTTGCTGCCTGCGCGGCATCGGCATGCCCAAGGACGAAAAGTCGGCCGTCGAATGGTTCGGCAAATCGGCCGCCCTCGGAAACGACACGTCGATGCGGTTCCTGGGAAATTGCCATCTCGACGGCGCCGGGGTACCCCGCGACGAGAAAAAAGCCGTCGAATGGTTCCGCCAGTCCGCCGCGCTCGGGAACAAGTATGCGATGTTCACCCTCGGCGACTGCCACGAACGCGGCCTCGGAGTGGAGCGGGACGGAGCGAAAGCCATCGAATGGTATCGCCAGGCCGCCAAACTGGGGGACAAAGACGCGAGGGAGGCGTTGAAGCGGTTGGTGAAGGAATAAACAACCGGACCTTCTTTGGTATTGGCGAGCCGAGCAGCGTCAGCGGCCGGGTGGCTCCCAGAAAGCCCGGCCCTGACGGACCGGTCTGGGTTGGCCGGTCTTTCAGACCGGGCGGCTGGCGGGTGGCGAATCTCTTGCCCCCGGAACATTGGTTGTGGCGTGATTACCCTGTGGAAAGCCCGGTCTGAAAGACCGCCTAACCCAGACCGGTCCGTCAGGGCCGGGCTTTCTCGAACCCTTCCCGGAAATCATCATGCTCGCAAGGATGTTCCAGCTCGCGATCCTGTTCATCGCCCTGTTCGCTACCTCACCGGGCCGGGCCGACACGCCGCCGACGAGTGTCAAGTTTGGTTATGAAGTGTTTGCAATAGCCGACGGGCCTTGTGTGATTTGCCTCACCATCACCAATGTCAGTGACGAGGCGATTGTTTTGATTGGCTGGTCAGATGAAGCGCTTCTGGCTCGTCCTGTTGAATCGCCGTGGAATGGCCGGATTCGGATATACTCTATGAGAACAAGGTCCCGGCCTGGAACGAGGCATTATCAACTCCAACCCCAAGAAACCCATCGAAAATTGATAAGCCTTCACCATGATTATCAAATCTCCACAACACCTGCGGATATTCAAATTCAGGCGACGTTCCGGGAGAATGATCCGGCACAGAATGTTGATCAAGACAGGACGCCCGTGGTGGTTGACTTCGGGCGCCAGATCAACGTCAGGCCAGCGGAAAACAGTTCTGCGGAGAGGGAAAAGCTGATTGCCCGCCTGAAGGAGCATGGCCGGACATTATCATCCGTCGAGCGGGCGGAATTTTATCGGGATTGTGTGCGGCACACCAACATCAAAGAATTGTTGCCCTTGGCCTTGGAGGTCACGAGAGAGAAGTATGCGAGTGATTCCCGACTGATGATCGATTGGATGTCGACGACGCTCTCCCGAGAAGAGTTCTGGCGGGTGTTTGAAACCGAGGGCATTTCGGGCTCCTCCCCCAACCCGTCCGTCTGGTTGGAATGCGCCAAATTAATCGAATTTTTCTCGTCGCACACAGAATTCATTGGGTTGGAAAGGAAAGGGAAAGAGATCCCCATCCACGCCCATCCCGTCGGCGAGGAACAGTATCGCCTGATGCGGGCCTCGCCCAACATGATCGCGCGTCTGTCCGCGGCTTATTACTTCCCCAAAAGCCACACCAACCCCGAGTTCAAAGCCCTGCTGGCCGAGGCGGCGAAATGGAAGCCGCCGTTGACGGAGGATGAATTGAAAGGGGATGTGAGGTTGCTGGCGAGCAATTCGTTTCGCGAGCGGGAGGCCGCCGCCCAACGGTTGCGCGGCCGGGGAGAGCGGGGAGTGGCCCCGCTGACCAAGTTACTCGATTCGGCCAACGATCCGGAAACCAGCGCCCGGCTGAAAGCCATCATCGAGCATGGCAAATCAACCTCTCCGACGGTCGGGGAAGAGCATTTCATCAAATCGCTGTCCGCCAATCGCGAGGAAAACCGGCAGGCCCGCCTCGCCATCCTGACCGCCCTCGCCCAAAACGACCCGGCCGCGCATATCACCCAACTGGCCGAAAAGGAATTTCGTGAATTGGCCCGGTTCGAGGAGTCTCGCGCCAAACCGAAATGACTTGGGTGAAATGAAATTACCAGCTTCGCCTGGCCCGATCCGTCCGTATTTCTCATCGAACAGCCAATCTGATCTTCGTCTGGGTCGATTCGGTTTTAATGTTTGCCGGTTCGCGGATTGAAGTTCCACAATGGTTTACCCCCGCCGCCGGGCTGGTGAGAATGATCCTGCCGAGCAACGAGCGGCCTCATGAAGAAGTGTTGAAATCGTTCAGACGAAAATCGCGATCAATCATCCTGACAAAGTCTTTTTGAAGTTTTGGCGAGATATTCAAGAGCCCCACTGCGTGAGCGGTGGGGGTGGCTTCCAGAGCGTGATGGCCACCCCCACCGCTCACGCAGTGGGGCTCTTGAGAATCATTGACAAATGTGGCTGTTTAAATCTGCGTTAATCAGTCAACCGGCCGGAAAGGGAGGAAGGGTGGTCCCCGCCGGCCGTGTTTTCCAAACCCTTACTTCTTCGATTCGGCCGATTTGAGCGGTTTCAAGGCGAGGCTCTTCAAGAACGTGTCAGCCGCCGTGTCGGTTGTCTTGTCTTTGTTCTTGGAGGACACGGTCAGGATGTAAATCCGGTTGTCGGCCCGTTGGAACAGCGTGTGCCGTTCCGTCACGCCGTCCTTGGTGACGTTCGTGTAGGTCCGGCCCTTCATGTGGGCGCCGGCGAAGTCCGTCAGCTTGGTGGGGGTTCCCCCGGCTTTCTTGTCCTTGGCGGGGAACGGGGCGAACGGCTTGGCTTCCTTTCCTTCCTTGTCCTCTCCCTTTTGCTTCTTCTCAATGAAGGTGATGCTCATCTTGACGCCGCCGTCGAAATCGTAGGATTCCGTGCTGGTGTAGATGCTGACGCCGTTGTCCGTGGAGCTGGACGATTCAGAGCCGTGGCCGGCGTTTTTCTTCGGAAGCAACACGCGGCCGCTGCCATCCTCCAAGTTGGTGAGCTTCCACCCGTCCGGCACGCCCGACGCGGCGCTTTCCTTCCCGGCGCCTTCTTTGGGCTTCGGGTCCCCGGCGGCGGCTCCCTGGCGCTTGTACTCGGTGACGGTGGCGCCGCTGAGATCCGGAATCACCAGTTTGTCCGCCGTCAATTCTTTGATGGCCAGAGTGAAGCCGGGCGGGGTGATCGTCAGCTTGCCGTCCTTCACCGTGTATTTGCCATCGAAACTGACCGTCTGCCCTTTGAAGAGGGATTTGAAAGTGCCTTCTTTGGTAAATTCCATCGTGCTGCCGGGCGGGGTCGTCCCGGATTTCACCACTTCCCAAACGCCGACGATCTTGGTCGCATCCACAGTTCCCGGCTTCGCTTCATCCGCCCGGACGACCGGAACAACCGCCGCCATCACCACGCCCCACAAGGCCAGACACATCCGCCGCATTTTGCATCCCCTTCGGAAAAAAACCGCATCGACCGGACATCGGCCGTCAACGGAACGGCCTGATTATAGACAGCCCCCCGGCGGCCAAATGTGAATTTTCGCCATCGAATTTGGCCGATGTCACATGATCGTTTCACATGAACCACGCTTGGCGGTTACACAGTCGGCCGGGGGCTGATTGAGGACAGCCGATGCGTCGCAAGCTAACACAATGGGTTGACGGCCCCCCGTCGCCCGCATATTTTTTCCAATTCCCATTTAAGGAGAAATTGGCGATGACGTTTCAGCAGGCCGTGGCCGAGTTGCGGGCCAAATACCCGAAATCCGAGTTAAGCCCGTCGGCCGTTTGCGGTGGCAGTTTTAACCGGGCCGCGCGGGTTGACTTCAAACGCGGCAAGGGTGGGGTTTACGAAGGACGGGACACGGACAAGACCGAAGTGCTGGTGTACTACAACGACACCGAACTGACGATTTGCTGCACCGAAGTGGAATCGTGGGACGAGTGAAAACGGCGAGAGCGGCGGGCCGATTCATTCGGCATTTCTTGACCCTGCCTGAATGACGGCCGGTTTTCGACAAGACATGGAACAATCTCCATGTCTGTCTCGTCAAACGAAGGCCGGAAGCCCGGTTGAACCCGCCCGACTCGCGGGCGGACACCCGGTCACTCAAACCCTTCAAATCATCATGCGCGCACTGATGTGCCGAATCGCGGCGCTGATTCTTGGCCTGATCGTCTCCTCGCCGGGACGGGCCGAAACACCGGCGACAAGCTTCAAGTTTGGTTGTGAAGTGTTCGCAATGGCCGACGGGCCTTGTGTGATTTGTTTCACGCTGACCAACATTGGCGAAAAGCCTGTTGATTTGACCGGCTGGTCGGACGAGGCGATCTTGGCTGAGCTTGTGGATTCGCCTTGGGACATCAAATCACGGCTGACGCTGGGAGAGTCCGATCGTGTCGGAACAAGAGATTATCAACTTCAACCGCAGGAAGCACATCGCACCATTGTCTGCCTTCATCACGATTATCAAATCACCACAACTCCCGCCCGAATACAAATCAAGGCGAAATTTCGGAAGGATCATCATTCAACGGATGACCTCCGGGCACCGGTGATCGTTAATTTCAGCGGCGAGATCACGATCAAGCCGGTTGTTAATAACGCGACGACAAAGAAGGAGTTGATTGCCCGGATTGCTGAACACGGCCGAAAATTATCACTTGGGCGGCGGCTGGATTTTTATCGCGATTGCGTGTTGGACACCAGCATCAAGGAATTCCTGCCGCTGGCTCTAGAAACCTTGCGGGAAACGGACGCATGGAGTTCCGGCCTCCTTGTCGATTGGATGACGGAGACGCTCTCCCGAGAAGAGTTCTGGCGGGTGTTTGAGACCGATGGCGTCTCGGCTGGCTCTCCCCATCCGTCCGTCTGGCTGGAACGCATCGCCATGATCGACCTGTGCCCTTCGCACATCAAATTCATCGGGTCGGAACAGAAGAAGATCGTCGTTAACGCCCATCCCGTCGGCGAGGAACAGTATCGCCTGATGCGGGCGTCACCCAACATGATCGCGCGTCTGGCCGCCGCTTATTACTTCCCCAAAAGCCACACCAACCCCGAGCTGAAAGCCCTGCTGGCCGAGGCGGCCAAATGGAAACCGCCGCTGACGGAGGATGAATTGAAAGGGGGTGTGAAGTTGCTGGCGAGCAATTCGTTTCGCGAGAGGGAGGCCGCCGCCCGACGGTTGCGCTCATTTGGGGAACGGGGAGTTGTTCCGCTGACCAAATTGCTTGATTCAATCTCTGATGTGGAAGCTCTCGCCCGGTTGAAAGCGATTATTCAACAAGCGAAGACTTCCACCCCTTCGTCCGGAGATGACCATTTCATCACGAGGCTGGCGGTCGAGGCGGAGAACAGAGAAACACGAGTGGCCATCCTGACCGCTTTGGCCAAAAACGATCCGTCTGCGCATATCACCCAACTGGCCGAGAAGGGATTGCGTGAACTGACCTGGTTCGAGGAGTCTCGCGCCAAACGGAAATGACGTTGAACGGATCGTTTTCAACGAGGCCGACTTTGTGGAACAATCCCAATGTCTGTCTCGTCAAACAAGAACCGCAAGCCAGTTGAACTCGCCCGGCTTGCGTGCAGACAAGCGAACGCCCGGCCACTCGAACCCCAAAGTCATCATGCGCGCATTGATATGCCGACTCGCGGCGCTGGCGGTCTGTCTCGGCCTTGCCGCCTGCGATCCCAAGCCGGAAGTGTCGCCGTCGATGCCGGAACCCGAGGCGACCCCGGCGGCGCCCGTGGCTGTTCCGGCCGATGATTCGCCTTTGTCAAAAATCAAATTTGAGTATGAGGTGTTCGCGATGGCTGACGGGCCATGCGTTCTTTGTCTCTCGATGACCAACACCGGCGGTTCAGCCATCGGCATGATTGGCTGGACGGACGAAGCGATCCTGGCGGATCTGTTGGATTCGCCTTGGGATTGTCCGAATGGGTTTACGACCGGGGGAATTGGCCGCATCGGCGGAAGGTATTATCATCTCAAGCCCTGGCAGACTAATCGCCTTTTTTTCAGCTTTCATCACGATTATCAAATCGCGACAACGCCCGCCCAAATTGAAGTCTTGGCGAAATTCCGGAATGACGATCGATCAGAAGGCCGGTCAGCCGTGCTGGTTGATTTTAGCCGCGAAATCACCGTCAAACCAAGTGTTAATAACGCGACGACAAAGAAGGAGCTAATTGCCCGGATTATCAAATACGGCCTGACATTGCCATCCGAAGAACGAATGACTTTTTACTGTGATTGCGTGGTGAAGAGCAAGATCAAGGAGTTTTTGCCATTGGCTTTGGAAACCGCGAGGCAGGGAGAAAGCTATCATGCGAGCAGCCTTGTTGATTGGATGATAGAAATTCTGCCGCCGGATGAGTTCTGGCGGTTGTTTGAAGCCGAGGGGCTTTCGGCCGCATCGCCCAAGCCGACTGTTTGGATGTATTGCGCCTATTTGAGAAGCAAGACGAACCCCGTCGGGGAACCGCAATATCGGATGATGCGGGCCTCCCCCAGCCCGCTGGCGCGACTCTCGGCCACCAATTATTTTCCCAAATGTTTCACGCCGGCCGAAATCAAATCGCTGCTGGCCGAGGCGGAGAAATGGAAGCCGCCGGTGACGCCGGACGAATTGCAAAATAATGTCCAATTGTTGGGGAGCAAGTCGTTTCGACGACGGGAGGAAGCCGCCGCCCGGCTGCGGTCGTTCGGCGAGCGCGGGGTGGCTCCCCTGTCCAAATTGCTGGAGTCGGCCGCCGATCCGGAAATTCAGGATCGCTTGAAAACCATCATTGAACAGGGCAAAGCCGCCCGCCCTTCGGCCGGGGATCAACATTTCTTCCGGGACATGGCTGATTGGAATGCCAACGAATCGCTGCGAATCGCCATCCTGAGCGCATTGACCAAAAACGATCCAGCCTCCCTGATTGTGAGGCAAGCCGAGAAGGCGCTGGCCGAATTTTCTGAGAACAAAAAGCGTCACGCCAGAATCATGCAAAGCGAAGGGACGCTGTCGCCGGACTGACGGGCCATTCCCTTCCGTGTTGCTGTCGCCAACATCCAAGCAATGAGCTTCAATGACCGGGATGGATAGCGAGGTTCGGTTCGCCAAGACGAACGACTGGCTTTGTGGAACGATCTCCCGCCCGGCGTCATCAAACAAGAACCGGTTGAACTCGCCCGGTTTGTGAACGGACGAACGGATGGCCGGTTCCTCAAATTCGCCAAGCCATCATGCGCGCATTGATATGCCGAATCGCGGTGTTGGCCGTCTGCCTCGCGGTTTGCGCCCCGAAGCAGTTCCCGGAGCCGTCCGTGTCGGTTGAAAGCGAGACACTCGGCGAGGACGTTGCCTCGGCTGAAAGCAACGCAATGATGGCCGACGCGGTTGTTCCCGACGAATCATTCCCGCCGAAGCCGGTTGAAAACGAAACGCCGGCGGCCCGAGTGGCCATCCCCCTTGATTCGCCGCTGGCAAAAATCAAGTTTGAACATGAGGTGTTCGCGATGGCCGACGGGCCGTGCGTTCTTTGTCTCTCAATGACCAACACCGGCGAATCGCCCGTTCATTTGATGGGCTGGTCGGACGAGGCGATTCTGGCATCTCTCTTGGAATCGTTTTGGATGAGAAGAGAAAGGTGGTGGATGGAGAACGGAAGCGCCGGTCCGGGAATGAAGTTTTATACAATTCGGCCGCAAGAGACTTATCGCAAATTATTCCATCTTCACCGCGATTATCTCATCACGCCAAAGTCGGCCGAAATTCAAATTGATGCCAAGTTCCGGCAAGAACACTCGACAAGAGGCCGGGGAGATGTGGTTATTGATTTCAGTCGTCGTATCACGATCACCCCGGACGCCGACACTCCGGCCAGTCGAGAGAAAATCGTTGCCCGCCTTATTGAATATGGCCAGTCACTATTAACGGAGCAACGGCTTGAATTCTATGTTAATTGTGTGTTGAACACTGACATCAAAGAATTGCTGCCGCTGGCGCTGGACGCCTCGCGAAAAGCTGGCGTCAACGACACCCGTCGTCTTGTCTGGTGGATGATGAAAACGCTGCCAAATGATGAGTTTTGGCGGGTGTTTGAGACCGAGGGAATCTCCGCCGCCTCGGCGAATTCATCCGTCTGGCTGGATGCCTTGGAGCATGGGAAAAACAAGCATCCCGTCGGCGAGGCGCAATACCAGATGATGCGGGCGACGCCCAATCTGTTCGCGCGTCTGGCGGCCGCCTATTTCTTCCCCAAATGCTTCGCACCGGCCGAACTCAAATTGCTTCTGGCCGAGGCGGAGAAATGGAAACCGCCGGTGACGCCGGATGAATTGAAAAGCGATGTTCAACTGTTGGGGAGCAAATCATATCGCCAGCGGGAAGAGGCCGCCGCCCGGTTGCGATCCTTCGGCGAGCGCGGCGTGGCTCCCCTCTCCAAATTGCTTGAGTCGGCCGCCGACCCGGAGGTTCGTGAACGGCTGGAGGCCATTGTCGAGCATGGAAAGACCGTCCGCCCCTCGTTGGCCGAAGTGTGGTTTTTCTGGGATTTGGCCGTGAGAACTGACAACAGGCGGTTGCGAGTCGGCATCCTGAAAGCCCTGGCCAAAAACGATCCGGCCTCCCTTATCGCCAAGCAGGCGGAAGATGCGTTGGAGAGTCTGGCCAAACAAGAAAAACGCCGCGCCGAGGAGCAGAATCCGGCAAGGGCGTTGAAGCCAGATCCGGGGCCATTGCCTTCCTTGTTGCCGTCTCCGGTTCCCTCCCGAGAATGACTGCCTCACTCTCTGGAGCTTCGCCAATGAATCGTGCCCTGTTACCGGCCCTCTTCGCCATGATTGCCTCTCTTTTGCCTTCTCCCCTTCTGCTAGCGGACGACAAAACCGCCGACATCAAAGTGATGAGTTTCAACGTCCGCTACGGGACGGCCAAGGATGGCGACAATCATTGGGACAAGCGGAAAGACTTCCTAGCGGACACTGTCAAGGCGTTCGGCCCGGACCTGCTCGGCACCCAGGAAACGCTCGGCTTCCAACGCGACTTTCTCGCCGAGAAACTGACTGGCTACGAGTTCATGGGGCTCGGCCGGGACGACGGCAAAGAGAAGGGCGAGATGATGGCGATCTATTGGAAGAAAGACCGCTTCGAGAAAACCGACGGCGGCCACTTCTGGCTGAGCGAAACCCCCGAGAAAGCCGGCAGCAAAAGCTGGGACACCTCCCTGCCTCGCATGGCCACCTGGGTGCGGTTGAAGGACAAAACCGGCGGGAAGCCAATCCTGTGGGTCAACACCCATTTCGACCACATCGGCAAAGTGGCCCGCGTCGAATCGGCCAAATTGATCCGTGCACGCCTTGCCACGCTGGGCAAAGACTGCTCGCTGATTGTCACCGGTGACTTCAACTCCGGCGAGGGAAGCGACCCTTATAAAGCCCTGTTTGACCTGCGCGACAAAGCCGAATCCCCGGTGCTGGACAGCTACCGCATCGCCCACCCCAAACGCGAACCCAACGAAGGGACAACCACCCCCTTCAAACCCGGCCCGAACAAGGGAAGCCGAATCGACTGGATCGGCGTCTCCCGAGACTGGAAGGTGGCCGCCTCAAGCATCGACTACACGGAACGCGACGGCCGAACGCCGTCGGACCACTTCCCGGTGACGGCAGTGATTCGGCGGTGAGGAGATAAGAACCCCCGTGAAGCCGCGACTCGGAGGCTTTGCGGAGAGGAGCGCGTCCAACGATCGTCCGCCCAAGATCGTGAACCGGGGACTTGTGTGACAACCGCGAAACTCGCTCCTCTGCGCAAAGCCTCCGAGTCGCGGCTTCACAAAGATGATCGCTGTGAATCCATCACGTCGCCAGCGAATCGCTGATCGTTTCGGCCCCGGCGCCGTTGCTGGGCAATTGGACGCCGTAGCATTGGCGGAAGAAGTCTTGAAACGTCCCGGCTTGGTCGTTGCTGATGGCGACGGTGAAGCGGTCCCCGGCGGCATACGGGGCGGCGCCGGGGAGGAGGACGGCCGCGATGCCGCCGTGGTAGGTTCCTTCCGTCGGGATCAGGCAGTCGACATACACATTGCTGCTGGCGCCGGGGGTGCCGGTGTTGGCGACCGTCAGCGTCCAGTCGTCCGGCATCACGGCCGGGGTGACGATCCAGAAATTGTAGAGCGTCCACGCGGTCGGCATCGAGCCGGCTGTGATGGCGATTTTCTCCGTCGAAGAGGCCGTGTAACCCGTGCCGGTGAACTGGCACAGGAAGGCGCCGGTGCCGCTCGCGGCCGAGGCTTTGACGCGGACGCTCACGCAATAGAGACGGCGTGATTGCATCCGGCCGGAGGAAACCGACTGGTTGATTTGGATGGTGGCCTGCGTGCCGTCGCCGTCGAACCAGAGGGAGGAATCGCCCCGGTACACATTCGCGGCCGTCGTCATTTGCTTGATGTGCGTGCCGGCCGTGCCGGCGGCGACCGTCCAGCCGCTTGGCGTGTTGGACGACCATTGCTCGAAATTGCCGTTGTTGATGAGTTGCGAATCCCCGGCGGCCGTCAGGCCGGGGCCGTCGCCGCTTCCCTCGGCCTCGAAATCAAATTTTTGGCCCGCGATGCCCCCGGACCACGAAAACCGCTCGCTTCCCTCCGGCAACCCGTCGCGGGCGCTGTCGGCGGTGCAGGTGAAGGTCATCGTCTCCGAGGGAACGGCCAGTTCTGAGTTCAGCCCCGCGTATTGCAGGGTCGGCAATCCCCCCTGAATCGGCGGGTTGTAGCCATCCAATAACTTGGTCAAAAGAACGGTCCCGTTCCCCTCGTTTTCGGCATCGGCCGTCACCGATCCGATGGTCACAGTCGATTGATCGACCGTCTGGCTGTCGGCCACCATCCGGCGAAACAACTCCGGCAGCACGCTGTTCACATCGGCATCCGGCACGCGCAGCTCGGTCAGCACGGTGTCCCGGTCGGTGAGGATCGCGTCCCAATATCCGGCCAATGTCTGCCGTTCGCGGGTGATGTTGCTTTGAAACCCGGCGTAATCGTCGTACAGCCGGGTGATCTGCTCCGTGAGGTCGGCCGCCTCGAACAGATTGGCAATCGCCGTCAACTCGGCCGGCAAACTGGTCGCCGCCACCGGCAACCGGCTGTTGACATATTTGACCAGCTTGCCGCCGCGGGTGAACAAATCGGTGTAATCAATGGCCATGTTGGGTTCCCTTGGGTTGTGGCCATCGAGGATAACGGTTACCGGCGTCGGTCAAAATTGGTGGATTTGTTTTTAACTTGCACGACAGGCTAATAACCACCTGGCAAAATTGCCCAATGGCGTCAAGTCAGCAACAATCATCGCATCATCAACAGGGGCATTGATTTATCGCGCGATCATCGCGCCAAAAATTGAACACATTGGACACACTAAAAGAAAAAGAAAGGGGCCGTTGCCGACGATCTTGACGGCGCAGCTAACCCGGACAGGTCCGTCAGGCCGGGATTGCTTCCGCTTGTTATCTCGCCTTTTTGCAACCTGAGATGTCGCCGAGGGGCCGCCAAGAAAAGGCCAAGTTGATCGCTTCGAGTCGGTTTAAGATAGAGGAATCACGGGCGCATCCTTGGCCGAAGTGAGGCCCAAGACTTTTTCAAATTGCGACAGCAGTTCTTTCTTCGCCTTCGAGTCCATGCCGGAAAGATTGTCCGGCCGGAGCGGGGTGACTTCCGGGTGAAGGCGCATCAGGGTCGTCAATCGGGCGGTCAGCGGGTCCAAATCGTCTGTGCCCTCGAACGCCGGATGAATCTGGCGAGTACGTCCCAATGCGGAGGCGGCCTTGACGACCTCTTCGCCGACTGGCTTGGATGTTTGGCTCATGACACACCTGGCAATTTGGAGAGCAGAGAACGGGCCGATTCCGGACTTAGCTCCAATTCAATTATATCATCCTCGGGATTTGAAACTTCTTGAAACCCCAGATTCAAATACCAGCCCAACGCCCGGTCGCCTTTGTGGCCGTCGAGGGTCAGCCGGCCGCCAAGACCTGCCAAATGGCTGTGAAGGCAGGCCAGTTTGATGAGTCCCGTTCCCACCCCGCGATAGCCGAAACCATTGCATAAATGGCTCCGGTTCTTGGGGGCGCTGGCGATTCTCCAGCACACAACAGTGGCTTGCGACTCGTCTAACGCGGACACCAAGCCTGTTTCATAAATGATCGCTCCCTGGCATTTTCCATCGTCCGTGAAGACGCCCCAAGCATGCCCGCGCGATCCTCGCTGGCGTATTTCCCCAAGCATGACCACCCAGTCCCAAGTCGAGTCTCGCTCGCTTCGTAAATCCTTTTTGGTCCGTCCGGGAACTTCATTCCACCATTTCACCTTGAGTTCGAGTTTCGCCACATCCCGGCTCAGTGGCGCCAATTGGCCAAGCGCCACTTTGCCACCATGACGCTCAAGCAATTCCAAGTGATCGGGAAGAATGATCCCATCGCGCAGAACGGGCATGATTGGAACCGGGGGCGTCTGGATGGTTTTGGCGGTTGCGGGCCGCGGGCGACAAGTCTGCGTCAATCATCATATCAGCCCAGTCCGGACGGGCCGGTCTGGCCTTGCGTCTAAACCTCAGGCCGGGCGAAAAACAACGCGATTTGTCATCGTCCCTTATTTGTAGCCATTAGCATCCGGGGCATGGCACAACTATGGTTCGATGTTCTGGAACCCGGAACCCTGCAGACGCCCGGCGATTTGCCGGGGAAGGTCAGGGTCACGCGGATCACGGCCCGCGACCGGGATAATGCGGCGGCGGTCGGCAACGCGAAGCTGGCGGCCGGGTGGCAGATTCCCGTTTGCTGGGACCATCAGGATGTCGGGCCGGTCCGGTTGTCGCGGGACGACCGGGCCGCCCGGCTTGTGAAAAACACCCTCGGCTATCTGAAACGCTTCGCCGTGCAACGTGGCAAGCTCCGCGCGCTGGCCGACATCCCGGATGCCGCCGACGCCGCGCAGGCCGCGAAGGTCCGGCACACGTCGCCGTGTCTCGATTGGAACTGGCGCGACGCCGACGGCGTTCTCTGGCCCGGCTGCACCGTGCAACATCTCGCCATCACCAACCGGCCCGTGCAACGCCGGCTCAACGCCGATCCGCCGTTGCGATTGTCCAACACCTTCAACGCCACCCCCTTGCGGGTCTGGCTTTCCCTCGGGGAGTTCACGCCAATGGCCGACGACCAAGACGACCAGAAGAACGATTACCAATCGGACGCCGACACCGACACGACGCCGGATGACGACGACGACACGGATGACACCGACACCGACACGGATGATTCGGACGACGCCGATGACTCGGACAACAGCGGGCCGGATGCCGCGCTGTTCCAGAAAGTGCTGAAGCTGCTGGCCGCCAAGGGAATCAAGCTCCCCGCCGGGACAACGCCGGAAAACGGCTGGGAGCGGCTGTATGTCGCCCTGCACGCAACCTCGGCAGACGCTTCGCCGGATGATGACGACACCGACGACGAAGATGATGAAGAGGACGATGCCCCGACCGATTCCGGCCCCCCGGCGGTCGTCTCCAAGCGAACATCGGTGACGCCTTCGGAGGAGAGTTCCCCGCTCACGCTGTCGTTGCGACGGCAGGAGATGCGGGCCGAGAATCTGGCCCGCAAGGGGATCGCCGCCCGCGTGACCATGCTGGTGAAAACCGGCCGAATCACCCCGGCGCTCGGCTCGAAGCTGACGCGGCGAGCCACGCAAGTTCGCCTCAGTTTCAATTCCCAAGGCGACCTGAATTCCAATGAGTTGCTGACCGCCATCCGCGCCTACGAGGCCCTGCCTCGCGGCGGCACCTGGCGCCCGCGAGGCAAGCGGGTTCGCCTCTCCAACAACGACGTGCGGCGGGTGTCGATGCCCCCGGCGCTCAAGGGCGTTGATCCGGGCGACGACTCGCCCGAGGCCCGCAAGCAACGATTGGAAGCCTTCCAGCAAACCACCAAACGGCGATAACCCCGGCCGGAAAATCATGTAACGGGTACGATCCAACCCACCTGAAACGAGAGCGACCCTATGAGCCAGTTGTCTTCCTTGATTGACCCGTTCGTGATGCCCGGCATGTTCGACCCGGTCGAGACGACCGAATCCGAATTTGTCTGGGGCACCCCGGAAAACCAGCAGCGTGTCGGCATCATCATCGCATCAACGGCGACTGATGCGAACAATACGCCGACGACCACGCTTCGCCGCGGTTTGGTGATGGGCCAAATCAGCGCGACCAAGAAATACAAGCAATACGACCCGACGGCGACGGACGGTTCCCAAGTTGCACGCGGTTTTTTGATGACCAGCCGCAACCTGTACAACTCGCTGTCCGGCACAAACGGCGACCGCACCGCCCATCTGCTGATCGCCGGTTCGGTGAAGGTCGACCAACTAATCGGCTTCGACGAGCAGGCCCGCCGCACGCTCAACGACCGCTTCATTTACGACGACTTCCGAACCGCCCCCGGCATCCCGACCAGCATCGAGGCGAAGACCGCCGATTACACCGTGACGGCCGCCGACAGCGGCAAACAATTCACCACGACCGGGGCCGCCGGGGCCGTGAACTTCACGCTCCCCGCGTGCGCCAAGGGCTATCGCTTCCGATTTGTCAACATCGTCAACCAAAACATGACGATCACCGCTCCCTCGGGCAAGCTGGTGACGTTTAACAACGCCGCCGCGACCAGCGTGGCCTTCAGCACATCCGGCAACAAGATCGGCGCGGCCGTCGAGATCACCACCGACGAGACGGGAACCAAATACATCGCCCTGCTGTTCGGGGCCAACACGCCGACCGTGGCGTGAGTTTTCCGAAGTTTATTTTGGTCTTGGCGAGCCGAGCAGCGTGAGCTGCCGGAGTCTGTCTTGGCGAGCCGAGCAGCGTGAGCTGCCGGGTGGCTTCCGGCAGGGAAGATGCTTCAGCCACGGGCTTGAGTCTGGCTGAGTAAAGGGGAGGCGGCTCAACCGCCGGAAGCCACCCGGCAGCTCACGCTGCTCGGCTCGCCAAGACCAAGACAGCCCGCTGAAACCCCAAATGCCCGACTGCAAACCATTCACCGAATTCTTTGATTTTTACCCGGAGAAAAACCCGTGGCACAGATTCTTCAAGATGTTTTGATGGCGAGTTTCGTGCGCGGGTTGATCTCGCGCGCGTACTCCCCGGCCCTGTTCCTGTCCCGCCATCTCGGCTTCGGCATCGATGGTCGAAACGTCGAGCAGGTGCCGGGGCTGGTGTACAACTACGACATTTTCGACAACGTCCGCACGGTGTCGAACGCCCGCGCCCCGAGCGCCTCGGCCGGGACCGTCGCCCCGAACACCGTGGGCAAGAACACCGTCGCGCTGGCCACCTTCCGCGAAAAGCTTGCCCTCGAATACGGCCAGCTCATCAACATCCGCCAACTTGGCCGCAATGCCGACGACCGGGACATGATGGGCGCCAAGTACATCGAACGGCAGGTGAAATACCTGCGGCAGCGGGCCGACAACCTCCGCGAGTTTGTCACCGGGGCGCTGTTCCAAGGCGGCAAATACGGCTTCTTCCTCAACGGCGACGACTGGGTGCCGACCTATGACACGGGCAACGCCACCGTGACCGTTGACCTGAAGCTGGACAGCGGCAACGTCCTCACCGGCGGGTCGTTCGCCGCCGGGCTTCAGATGGGCACCGGGTCGAACATCATTGATGCCGCATGGTCCAGCACATCGACGGACATCCCGGCCCATCTGGACAAGATCGGCTCGGCCCTGCAAGACCTCGTCGGCGCCCCGCTCGCCCGCGTCTATTGCGGCACGGACGTGTGGGCCAACGTCATCAACAATGACAAGGTCCGCCAGATCGCGGGCACCAGCAACATCTCGGCCGACTTCACCCAGGAACCGGACAAAGGCCCGGACGGCCAGTTGACCGGCTTCGTGAAATCCACCCTCAAAGCCCGCCCGTGGGTCACCTTCTATGTGTGGGACGGCTCGTTGAAGGTGGCCGCCACGAACGCATCAACATTCACCAATGTGAAGTTGCTCCCCCGGAATTACATCACCTTCATGGTGGACCCCGAGGCTTCCCCGTGGCTCCGCATGGTCGAGGGAAGCGACTACATCGCCGACAACGACTGGACCGACCCGGTCGAACGCTTCGGCTTCTACGCCTGGGCGCAACAGAAATCGGATCTGGCCCGCGTGTGGTATCACACGTTCCAAGCCGTGGGATTGGAGTTGAACATGCCGAAGGGGATTGGGTACGCACGGGTGCAGTAAAGGCGAGCCCGGCCCTGACGGACCGGTCTGGGTTAGGCGGTCTTTCAGACCGGAGGTTTAAGCGAGCGTTTGTTTTTCGCCCGCCCAAACCTCCGGGCCGACGATGATCCCCATCAACCCCCCGGTCTGAAAGACCGGCTAACCCAGACCGGTCCGTCAGGGCCGGGCGAAAAACCACACGGGGTCTTTCAATCTGAACAACAGGAGCCGCGCTGCGT
>NZ_JH636451.1:14320-35945 GCF_000255705.1 Zavarzinella formosa DSM 19928 | reverse complement strand
GTCCGGATGAAAAATCCCCGCGAATTCAGGGTGATCTGACATGGCCGAGCTTTGTGTTCTGACGCTTCCGAAGATCGCCGCCGAGGTGCGGGCGTATGTCTTCGATTTCTCGAAATACTCGGAAGTCCAGGCGGGCGAAACGCTCGACAGTCTGGCCGTTCCCGCCGTCGCCGGGCTGACCATCGGCCCCCCCGCCGTGACGACGGCCGTGATCGACGGCATCCCGGCCGGCAAGGCCGCGAAGGTCACCATCGCCGGCGGCGCTCCGGAATCCACTTACACCGTCGATTGTCGCGCGACGACCTCCGGCGGCTCGGTTTTGGTTCGTCGCATGCAACTCCAGGTGTACTAATGCCAGCCATCGTTCCCCCGCTGACCACCCGCGCCCGCATCGAAAGCCGCATCGGCCAGCTCGGCGCCGACCTCCGCATCGACGACGATTCGCTGTCGCTCGACGACGTCATCGCCGACGCGACCACCGAGGCCAAAGGCTACGTCTCCCGCCTTTATTCGGATGACGCGCTGGCGAGTTCCAACTGGATCGAGTTAAAGGTCCGCGACATCGCGGCCTACTTCCTCTGCCTGCGCCGCCTGAACGACGCGCCCCCCTCGGCCAAGCTGGCCTACGACAAGGCCATCGCCGACCTGGAAAAAATCCAATCCGGCGAAACCCAAATCCCCGACGCCGCGATGACCAAGCAGGCCGCCCCGGTGCTGACCAACCAGCGATTGCGATTGTGGCCGTTCCCGAACATTGTCAATGTGCCCTCCCGATCCACCGGCAACCCCGAGGGGTATTACTCCCACGATGACCCGACCGATGTCGATCCGCTCCTTTAAGAGAGGGATGAGGGATGAGGGATGAGGGATGAAAGGAAACCAGTCGATCTTGATTCTTGGTTTTTCCTGGGTCTGGCCAATCTTTCTGGCATGCCTGTCCGGTCGGTTTTCGCCTCTTGGTTTTCGCCCCAAGGGGGCGCTCGATCATAGCCAGGGGCGGAAGCCCCTGGGCAACGATAGCCAAAAGGAATCCACCCCAACGGGGTGGCACAACTAACATGTGCTGCCCCGTTGGGGCAGAAAACCCCTAAAAGGACGGGATTCCAGGGGCGGCGACCGCCCCTGGCTATGATCGAGCGCCCCCTTGGGGCGAATACAAGCCGCTGACGTGTGCCGGAAAGATTTGCCAGACCCTTTGCGAGACATATTCTTCTTTCTCTTTTTCTGCTTCTTCGGGTAAGGTAAAGGAATGCCACCATGTCTCTCGCAGGGAGGATTCGCCATGTCCCGGCCGGCGCGAAGAGGGGTCACCCTTGTTGAAGTCTTGATTGCCTTGGTGATTTGCGTCATTGTGATCGGTTTGCTTCTCCCGGCTGTTCGCCGGATTGACGGCGCCTCCCATCGCATGAAATGCACGAACAATCTCAAACTAATCATGTTGGGACTTCACAACTATTCGGACACAAACCGGACGGATGCGCCGTCGGCCAGCGGGCTTTTCCCGCCGGGTTGTTTCGGGCCGGGCGAGGCGCCCGAAGAACGGCTTGGTTGGATGGTAACCATGCTGCCGTATGTGGAGCAGGACATGTTGTATCGGCAGTTCGATTTGAAAGCAGGATACGACGGGAACAAGGCGGTCACAGAAACTCGCCCGAAGGTGTTTTTATGCCCGGCCTCGAAAGAGTTTGAAACCAACGGAACCACTTACATCGCCAGCGCGGGCATTGGCTCCGACGCCGCCAGTCGGCCGGAGGAGGCCGCGGGGAACGGTTTCATGGGCTACGACCGCCAGACCTCGCTGGCGATGATTAAAGACGGGACATCAAACACCATCGCGATCTTGGAAACGAGATCAAACATCGGCCCGTGGGCACAGGGCGGCCCGTCCACCCTGCGAGGTTACGACCCGGCCGATTTGCCGGTGTTCGGCGACCAGCGCCCCTTTGGCGGCCATTCCGGCGGATTCAATGTGGCGATGGCCGACGGCTCGGTGACGTTTGTCCGCTCCACCGTCAACCCGGCCAGGCTGGCCGGCGCGATCACCATCAACGGCGGGGAATCGACCGACATCAATTGGACGGCCCCGTGAGGCGGCGCCTTCTCACGACGATCCTCCGCTGGCTCACGGTCTTGTTGATCCTGCGGGTGACTGTTACGATTTTGGCGAACTATCCCGATTATTATCCGCCGAATTTCGATTCGCTATTTTTGCGGGACCGCGAATCAACATTCACCAGCGTCTATCAACCGGCGTTTTACATTCATATCATCACCGCTCCGATGGTGTTGTTAAATGGCCTGCTGTTGATGAACGATTCGCTTCGCCGGCATCATGGTAAATTGCATCGTATATCAGGCCGAGTTCAAGTCGGCGTGCTGCTGTTGTTGATGTTGCCGAGCGGCGTGGTGATGGCCCAACATTCGTTCGCCGGCTGGCCCTCCGGGTTGAGTTTTCTGCTGCTCTCGGCGACGACCGGCGTTTGCGCGATCATGGGTGTCGTCGCCGCGCGCCGACGTCGTTTCGACCAACACCGCCGCTGGATGACTCGCTGCTTCGTGCTGATCTGTTCGGCCATCACGCTTCGCCTGCTTTCCGGAGCAATGGGGCTTCTTGATCTCCCCAATCCCGAGGAGGCATATGTCATCGCCTCTTGGTCCAGTTGGCTTGTGCCTCTGGCGGTGGTGGAGATTGCCGGCCGCTGGTTGGAGACCCGGCGGTGAGACATCCGGCCGGGTCACCCTATCACAAGGAAATATCCGATGCTCGAAGGATTGGCCGCTATTGATTGGAAAAAGCTCAGCCATGCCTACGGAGCGGCCGGGGACGTTCCGCGTTTGATTCGGGCGCTGGCGTCGCCGGACCCGGAGAAGTGGGTGGGGGCGCTGAGCGGGTTGTATGACACGCTTTGCCACCAGACCTGCACCGTTTACGAGGCCACCGGGCCGGCGGTTCCGTTTCTCATCGAGCTGCTCGGGCATCGGCCGGTTCGCTGTCGCGGCCGGTTGTTGCAGTTTCTCGGGGATGCCGCCCGAGTCACCTCTTATCAGGCCGGGGATGATGAATTTGATGACGATGAATTTGATGACGATGAGGATGAGGACGACCCCGAGTTTGCGCAAGAACGGGCCGCGGAATTGGAAAATGCCCGGCAAACGCGCGAGGCTATTTGGAACGGGCTGGATGTCTTCCTCGAACTGCTGACCGATCTCGACAAACGCCTGCGAATCATCGTGCCTTACACATTGGGCCAACTGGTTCGATTTCCACCGGAAGAGATACCGGCGGGGCTTCGGCGCCGGCAGCCGTTGCGGCTCATCAAGCAACGACTGGCGAAGCAACTGGAGGAAGAGCCGAGCGAACTGGTTCAGGCCAGCGTCATCTTCGGGCTGGGCCGGTTGATGCCTCATGTCCCCGGTGTGAAACGGCTTCTCGAACGGCAGGCGAAGGACCGCACGGCCTCCATGCTCCTCCGGTTCAGCGCGGCCCTGAACCTGGCCGCCGATGCCGCCGCGCTGACCGGCCCGACGCTCGATGTCTTGCTGGAAGTGTTGAAAGACCCCGCCGGCATGCGTCGCCTCTTCGATTCGGGCGAGCCGGGAATGGAGGGGAAACACCACCCGCTCGCCAAGGCTTACCGCCAGGCGGGCGCGCCGCTCGGCGGGGAAGACGGAACCGGCTTCGACCCGGATGACGTCGAGAAGGACGAGGATTTCACCTTCCCCTGGAACGATGACCTGACGACATCCGCCATCCTCAAGCGGTTCGCCGGGGCGGACGCCGGGATCATCGACCGGGTCGTGCCCGTCGTGGCGCCGGGCCTGGACAAGGCCAATGGTTTCACCGTCGATGCGGTGGTCGCCCCGATCCTGCGGCTCCTCTTCGCCGGCCGGAAAATCACGCTGAAGACCCGCCGAAAGGATCTGACGGAGGCCGAGGCCGGGGCGTTGCGCCGTCTTTACGACAACCTGAATCTCTGGGCAACGGACAGCGGCAACGTCACGGGCGTCTTCCGCGAATTCGGGCTGACGCATGAGCGGAAAGACTGGCGAAGACTGCTCGGCCTCCGGGACGCCCCCCTGACACCGGCCCGGATCGAAGAGATGCTGGCGGCGATGGCGCCGGGCCAGCAATACGACTGGGACCGGCCGACGATCAAGCGGCTCAACCTGCGCCAAATTGGAACCGGCGCCTTCCTGCCGCATCTGGGCCAATACCCCGATTTGGAAGACCTCGACCTCTCGGCCATCCCGCTGACGGACGCCGACCTGACGCACCTCGCCGGCTTCCGGAAACTGCGCCGGCTGCAACTCCCCAACACGGCCGTCACCGACGCGGGCGTTGAAACACTGACGACCCTGAAAGCCCTCGAAGAACTCAACCTCGGCCTCACCCAAATCACCGACGCCGCCTTCGCCCTGTTGAAAAAGCTGCCAAAACTAAAAGTGTTGATGCTGTGGAAATCCCCGGTGTCCGACGAGGCGATCCAGAAGTTCCGCAAAGCCCGGCCCAAATGCCTGGTGTACCGATAGGCGTTGTTGACCCGCCAGGTCGGTGATCGTCTCCGGGCGCTGCCGCAACCCGGTTCGCCGTTCAATTCCCGGACTCGTGAGTTGATGTTTGACACGTCGGCGCTGAGTTGGTTTAATCGCTGTTCGGCCCCCTCGCGGTTTCCGAGTTAGGGTGCCATTACCCGGATAGGCCAACTGGCGAGTTGGTGTTTGACCCCGGCCGGGACGGCGTTTACGCTGACGGCTGTTCAGCCGTCGCGTAAACCAATCGGCGGCGAACTCGTTAGGCCAACTCACGAGTTGAGATGCGTGTCCCGCCGAGTTGGTCTAATCACTGTTCGGTGGCAGAGGGCTTACGAGTGGCGAAGAAAGAGCCGGTCAATCCGATTGCCCCTTATCTGGATCTGGACCTGAAGACGCTAGAGGCTATGGGATGGGGCGTGCCGCTCGTCGCCCTGCTCGCCCAGCCAGTCTGGTTCGATGGCCAGTATGTGCGGGCGCCTGGGTTTTTGGCCGTCCAGTTCGGGCACACGGCTCTGTACATCGGCGAGGCCGACTACCGGCATGATCTGAGGGCCAATAGCGTGTGGGTCAACCTGCCGGTTGCGGTGGAGGCGGCAGCGAGGGAATACCATGAGCGGTACGTGCTGATCGACGGCGTGTTCCGGGTTGGGCCGACCGGGCAGCGGGGCAACTGGGTGAGTGAGTTGACCCAAGTGAGCCGAGTCGCCATCAGCGGCAGCAAGAACTTTAAGGGGTGGAGTGGCTACGGCGCCGAACAAAGCACCACAGCCGACCGGGGGCCTCAGTCATCGTAACATTGGTTCTGGCCGCCGCGCCCCGGCGGCTGAGTTTTGCCGTTCGGCGGCAGAGGGCTTCCGGTGGCGCGTCGCTGGCGACTGATCGTGTTGGCTGTCGGGGTGGCCATCGTTGCCGGTCTGCTGCTGTTCTGGTTCCGGTATGTCGAGCCGATCCGGTCCCACAGTCGCTGGTACGGCCGGGTCCGGGCGGACATCATGGAACTAGCCCACAAGCGGCCGACTGAGGTCAGCAAGGGGGAGTGGGAGTTCGTCGTCGGCTGGACGATCAACCTGCACGGCAACTGCGGGAGCATCTGGTCGGCCGTCGAGCCGGGGTGGCGGGACGGGTTCGCCGACGAGTTAGAGCGGCGGCTGGCTGGGCCGATCACGCTCGCCGACATCGAATGGGTGTGGGACGAGTATGTGCGCCACACCACCTACGGCCCGACGTACTCGGAGCGGTGACGGCCCACGCAGGCCGATGAGTTTCGGCAGGCGCAGCCAGGGTGCTTCGGCATCCTGGTCGATTGAGGTGGTCGCGCCGAACCAGGCGCTGCACCAGACCCGGCCGCATGAATTGGTTCTGGGACTGTGAATGTCGCTGATGCGGCCGGGCCGGTGAGTTTGGTCGTTCGGCGAGAAAGTCATGGGGCGAAGCACATGATGCAACGAGTGGGCAGCGTGAAGTCGGTGGTGATAATAATCGTCGGGGCTGGCGCCGCCCTTTTTGCCATCCTGGGCGCTACTTGGCTTGCTGTGTCGCACATCCGCGAAGAAGGCGACCGTGTTCAACGCGAGGCTCGCGAAAAAAATGAAAATCAGTGGCGCGAGGCGGTAAGGAAATCGCGCGAGAGCCAGGCGGAACAGGCAGCAACCCTCATCCCATTGCTAAAAAAGGGCGGCGCGTTCGTTGCCGGGACGGTGTGTTTCGGTGGCAACTTCAATTCAGAAAGCGCCCCGGGAACTCCAAAGGGAGATGAAACGACGTGTTCGTTAACGTGGCATGTTTCCGACGATGAGATGACGCGGATCGGTGAGGGGATGACGCTCGGGCAGGTCCGCGCGGTCCTCGACCTGACGGCGCTCCATTATGTTCCGAATGGGCCGCAAAGCCGGTTCGTCTTGTCGTGTAAGCAACCCGATCGCATGGCAATCTTCGTGTTTGCCGGCGATCCGGACGTTAAACTCGTCAGCAAGACGATGAAATGACCACGAAGCGCAGGATGGTAAGCTGGCAAGGCATGGGACTTGCCGCCGAACCAAGCGCTGCGCTCCGACCGGGGCCGCATTTCGGTTTCGCGCGAGACCACGCCGTTGCAGCGGCCCCGGCGGCTGAGTTTGGTCGTTCGGCTCGCGCGGGAAAGACCGCCCGGTTAGTCACCTTGCCGATGGTGAAAGTGTGTTGTGCCACAGGCGAGAGATAGTCGCCGTTGGTTCCGGTGAGATGGGTGAAGTCTCTTGTGCTGATGGAGAGAGCGGGTTTTCGTGTGTTTGAGTGAGATGGGCAAAGTTTCTTGTGCGGAGGGCAAAAGCGTGTTGCCCGTTGGTTTCGGCGTGGTGGCGAGAGTCCTCCGTGCCGACTGTCGGAGTGGGTTGTCCGAGAAACCCCGGTTGGGATCGTTGCCGGGTCCATCAAGAGGTTCCGGCAACCGAACAAGGCGCTACAGCCGACCCCGCCCTCAGTTGTTGCGAATGTGGTTGCTGTCCCAAAGTGCGGGGCGGCTGAGTTTGGGGGTTCGGCGGCGGGAGGATGTCGCAAATGGGTTGGGAGTTGTCGGCGTACAGCTACGACAGGAAGCGGCAGGGCGGGTTGAGCGAAAAGCCGCTCGCCGTGATGGACGATGGGCACGAAGGCGAGATGAGTGAACTGCTCGGGTTGAAGGACGGTCCCGGCAAGACTCGCGTGGCCAAGCACACTCTCCAAGAGGCGTTGTGCGAGTGCTGCGAGCAGTACGTCGATGACGAATCTTACATTGACGAAGTGCTGTTCTTTGCGACCGTTCTGGCGAACTGGCCGCACAAAGCGAATAATGTGTGCATCATGCTGTCGTAAGTAAATCGCCGCGTGAGATGCAACAGTCATCATCGCCGAACAAGGCGTTGCAGGTGACCGGGTCCACAGTCGTCGTGACATGGTTTGAGCCGTTGTGCCCCGGCGGCTGAGTTTGGGCGTTCGGCAACAGAGGCGTTGCGGTGGATGAACCTGTTCAAAGTGTCGATGCTCCCGTCCGTCCGCTGACGCTATTTGGCATCGCGGTGACGGGCGTGTTCGCCAGCGCCGCCTTGGGCGCGGTTACGAACGCGGTCAACGGGCTGGTCAGCCCGCTCTATTTCGTCACCATCATGCGTTGGCGCGGAGTCGAAGACGTGTGGCGGGCGAGCATCGCCCAAGGAATCTTCAAAGGGCTGTGCTTCGGGGTGTTCTTCTCACTTGTGTTCACGGCCGGGGCAGGCGTCTTCACGCGGGCGTCGTGCCCCTTCGCGTTCGCGGCCCGGCACTTGGCCGGCATCGTCGCCGGGGCGTTCGTATGCTGGGCCATCGGCGGAATGGCGGCAATGGGGTTGGCAACGCTCAGCCCGGAGTTTTATCGCCGCGCGTTCATCGGCGTGCCCGAGGAGACCGGCCCGATGCTGGCGTATGCGTGGGTCGGCGGGTCGATCTGGGGTGTGCAACTCGGCGGGCTGGTGTCGGTGGTGTTGGGCCTCGTCGTGCTGCGGTCCAACTGGCGGCGATCAAGGCAGGCCGAACAAAGCGTTGCAGGTGACCGGGGGCCTCAACCGTCGTAATATTGGCTCGGGTCGCATCAGCCCCGGCCTCTGAACTGTGGCGACAGGCCAGCTTGCGAGTTGGTGTTTGACCTCGACCGGTTCGGCGTTTACGCGGCGGCTGTTCAGCCGTCGCGTAAACCACCCGACGGCAGCCGGAATAGACTAACGGACGAGTTGGGGCGCGTGTCCCGGCGAGTTGGTCTAATCACTGTTCGGCGGCGGAGGGCTTTCGGTGATGCGAGCGTTCCTCCGTAGGCTGACGCCATCTCGCCTCTGGCCGTTGGGCGTGGCGGTCGTGCTGCTGGTCGCCGCGTGGCTGGCCCACATCGCCGGGCCGCAGCACGCCGATCCTGCCCCGTCTGACAATATCACGCAAGCAGAGGTTACTTTCCAAGTTCGCCCATCTCCTGGGGATCAGCCCCCGCAGAGACGCGGCGAGGTGGTCCGGGTTCGGCTGGATGTCGCCCGGTTGCGTGACAATGACCTCTCCCGCGACGACGTGATGAAGGCGTTCGTTGAGAGCGGCGTTGTCGGTTCGTCCCGGCGGGCCGATCCGCCTCCGGGAGTCGTATACGTCACCCACCTGGCCCGGCCAGAGCAGTACGAGAAGCTAATCGTGAAAGCCGACGCCGAGGGAAAGATCGTCCGGCTCAAAGACATTGGCAGAGTCGAGTTGGTCGCCGACGGCGGGGCGCAAGAGGCCGAACCAGGCGCTACAGCAGACGGGGGGGGCATGTAGGCTTTCTAGGGTTCGTTGCTCACTCGGCCCCCGCCGCTGGTGAGCTGAGTCGTTCGGCGGGCGGAGGGGTTGTGAGTGGACATCGACCGCGAGGTGGCTGAGGCGTCCGTGCGAGACCACCTTCGCCAGTTTGGGCGGTTCGACGGCGTCGATGTCACGCTTGACGCCCATGACGTGGGGGAGGGGTGGCAGGTCGTTGTCCAGCCCGCGAACTCCTACTTGCGACGGCATCGCCGGGAACTCACGCTGCCGCTGTTCGTGGATCGGGCCGACGGACGGGTGCATCACATCCCGTCGTTCGGGCTCAAGGGATTGGTCGCGTGGCTGCGGGGTACGATTTGACGGCGCGCCGAACAAAGCGTTGCAGGTGACCGGGGCCTTCAGCCCTTGTAATGAAGTGTCAGGTCTTCCGGCCTCGCACCTGAACTGGTTCTTTCGGTATCCAGGCCGTTTGCAAAAGGAGCGTGACTGCCGTGACCGAGCAAATCGAGGACAGGTTCCATTACCGGGGGCTCAAATATCCAATCGTCGGCGCCAGTTCGAGAGAGCCGTTTGACCCGGCGATTTTCGGCCTAAAGCCGGCTGTTCTCTCCACGGCCTGCTGGCGCGGGTATCAAGCGGTTTTCGGGATCGTGGAGTCTCGCTTGGCGCTGGACACTCTCCACGTCAACCTGCTTCAGCCAGGAGAAGGGTATCGGCGTCAGGAAGGACCGGTCATAAACGGCGTGGCCCCCTTGGGCTCGAAACAGCACCCTCTGTTCAATAACAACTACGAGGGCATCAACTACCCCATAGAGTACACGGGCGGATTCCTCCTCGCCGACGGGCTCATCGGCGACCTGTACGAGCATGTGGGTTTCCAAGCCGCGTGGACATACCAGAGGGTTGTCGAGTTGGTCTTCGACGCCGGGATCCTCCGACAGGAGTTTGATCGGTCCGAACAAATCAAGGAAGTGCGGAGAATGATACTCGAATCACGGGACGAGAACGGCGCTGGCCGAATCTCCTCGGCTGACGAACTTGCTCGGTTCGTCGGACGAGTTTTTGCTCACTCGTACAACATGTAGCAGGAAAAAAACAATCGCTTCAGGGGACGGGGGCGTTGTGGCCTTTCTGGGGTCAAGGTATCCCCCGCCCCTGAGATTCCTCGTGCGGCAAGAAGAAGGTTAGCCGTGCGGCTGCCGACATTTTGGGAAGCGTTCTGGTTCTTGGCCCTGTTCGTCTCGCCGGTAATCACCGGCGCGGTCGGTGTGGGGTTGGGATACTGGCTCGGCCTGCCGACATGGGCGGTCGCGATCAGTCCATTGTTCGGTTGGGTGGCATTGCTCGGCGTGATCCGGGCGCTGGTTCGATTCGATGACAAACAGCGCGGGCGGGCCGAACAAAGCGTTGCGCCTGACCCGACGGCGTGACGGGTTTTCGTGGGTATTAGTCATCCGGGCCGGCGGGCCCCTGAACTTCGGCGTTCGGCAAGAAAGGCGAGTCATGGGCCGTCGTAAGACCACGGTTTTGAGTGCCATTGCAGGCTTCCTGGGGGCGGTGGTTGGGTTCCTCGGGGGCGCGTGCATCGGCGCGTTCCTCGCTGCGAAAATCCACACCCAGATCTACGGCCGGCCGGGACTGCACGGGGATTTTGGGGGGACATTCGCCGCGCTGGCCGGTCTGGCCATCGGCGGGGTCGCCGGCCTGCTTGCCGGCCTGATTGTCGGCCTGATTGCCGGGGTGCGGCTCGGGCACGCCTTCGATGGCTCGCACGACCGGCCCCTTCCTCACGACCGTGACGGCGAGCGGGACGACCAAGACATGAGGCAGTAGCGCGGCCGTGGCCGGGAAGAGTCACGCGGGACAAGCCGTCGCGCGTCATGCGACAGGTGTCATGGCCGAACAAAACGTTGCAGGTGACCGGGGACCTCAGTCCTGGTAAAGTGGCTGAAGTCGTTTCGGCCCCGGCACCTAAGCTGTGTCGTTCGGCCACGGAGGCGCACCCAATGATGTGGAAAGACTCGGACCTTCCCGACGGGACAAGTCTCTGGCTCTGGGAAGTGATCGAGTCGGCCAACCGCTCCCTCCGACAACTCTGCCGTCGGTTGGAGACGATGGATGGCGACCAACTTCGTCGCTACTGTCGCGAGTACGATGAGGCGAAAGGCTGGGTCAATCCGTGCTATTGCCCGGAGTTCCACCCGTCGGAGCGGTGCCCGGAAGACTTCGGTGATGACTTCTCGGTGTGGGTCGTCGCACAGGGGTTGGCCTTCTACATGGAAGTCTGGAAGAACCCCGAGAGGATCGACGAGTATCTCAAGAGTTTCGAGTTGATCGACTTGGGCCGTGGCTATGCGGATCGCGATTGGGATCACGAGGCGGACCGCGAAGAATACCTAGGCTGGCAGTGCCCGCTTGGGGTCGCACACGCTCTCCACTATCATCGGTACGGCGAGGAATGTTGAGCGACCGGGCCGAACTGATCGCTGCACCTGACCTGGCCGTATGTGGCGTTTTCGTGAGTCATTGGCGGGTTTGTCATGAGGCTTTGGCATCCGAACAAGGCACTGCAGCCGACCGGGGACCTCGGTCGCCGTGACATGGGTTTGAGCCGTTGTGGCCTGGTGGCTGAGTTTGGGTAAGAGAGGATGGGGGAGTTGTGTGGGCATCTGCGGTGCGGATATCGTGCGGGTGAAGATCGCGATGGCGCTGTGGAAGGTTCACGCGGTCGGTGTGCCGGACGAGGAAAGGGACCGATGGGAAGTGGTCGGGGATGTCATCCGTTCGGTGATCGTCCACGCGGAGCGGAAGCCATCGCCAGCCGAGGCCGAGGCGCTTTTCCAAATCCGGCAGATAATCGCAAACGGGTGGGGTGTTCACCCCGAGGAGATCAAACCGGAGGCAGGGCTGTTCGGAGGCGGCCTCGAACTCGACGGTCCTGAACGGTTTCGATGGTGACAGTGCGGTCGTCAGAGGCCGAACAAAACATTGCAGTTGACCGGCGACCTCCGTCGCGGTCGCATCGCCGGGGGGGCTCCGGCGTCGGCAACTGAGCTTTGTCGTTCGGCCTCATTTCGACTTCGCCACTTCCCGCACGTGCCCGGCGCGCCTGCCGTTTCGAGTCGGGGCACGCCTGTCCGCCGTTGCGGGTCCTCGGGGAATGAGGCGAACCGGCATGCCTGTTTAGGCTCCCTCGCCCAGCCGGTCGATGTGGACGTGGGTGCCGTTGCCGTTGGCCCCGCCGCGGAGTTCGATCACGCGGTCGGCCCGGCCCTGCGTCAGGAACGCCGTCAGGTCCACGCTCATCGCCTTCAGCGATTCCAGGTGTTCCCGCTGCCGGGCGTCGTTCGCCCGGTGGATGTCCTGCTGCAACTCGGCCGACCGCTTCACCTGGCCCAAGTCCGCCTCCTGCCGCTGGCGTTGCAGTTCCAGTTCCGCCGACACTTCCGTCGCCTGCTCCGTCCGCCGCTTTGTGGCCCGCTGCATCTGGGCGTTCAGCCGGAAGTCCTCCAACTCCTGCGCCTGCTCCTCCGTCGCCCGGTCGAGTTCCAGCTTCGTGCGGGCCTCGATGGCCTGGTCGTGCATCGCCTGCAGGCGGTCCGGGGCGGCGTACCCGCGGTACACCACCTTGTTGATGCGGTAGCCGGTCTGCGCCGCCCGCACGGCCAGTTGGCGGTACGTGTCCATCTCGTTCAACCGGCCCGTCTCCTTCTTGAACTCCTCGAACGTCTTGCGGCCGGTGAAGTCCACCACGTCCGACGTGGCCGCGTTCACGAAGTCGCCGATCGGGTCGTGCGTCGTGTCCAGCATGCGGTCGATGTCGAGCAACTCGAAGAAGATCATCAGCTTGATCGTCAGCACCGCGTCGTCGGCCGTGCGGACTTCGTCCACGTCGTGGTACATCTGGTCGGGCATCAGCCACAGCTTCTGGAAGACGAGGCCCTTGGACGTCTTCTGCGTGCCGGTCGAACCGCCGTCGGACCCGTGCCAGGTGAACGTGTGCAGCCACTCGCCGGGGGCTGGCACATACAAGGCCGGGCCGTGCGCGATCCGCCGCGACACCCCGGCCGCCGCCTGGCTGTACACGACAACGGCTTCCTTCATGGCGATCTGCAGCGCGTCCTGCTTGTGGACACTCAGGTGAATCCGCGGGTCGAACCAAACCTCGCAAGGGCCGGCCAAGTTCTCCTGCCGGCCGTCGCGGTAGCGGACGACGAGGAACTCGCCGGGGTGGGCGACGTAGTGACTCATCTTCTGGATGGTGTTGCCCCACTTCCAAATACGGGCGGGGCCGGTGACGACGGTCATGCGGCCGTGGCGGTCGGTGACGACAACGCGCTGGCCGTCGGGCAGGGTGAGGTAAAACATGCCGTCACGCACTTGGCTGGGGGTGGAATCGAAACCGCGCCCGGTCGAGCCGGTTTCGGACAGGGAATCGGAATCGTGGTCGCCGAACGAGGGCGCTTCGTCGCAAGCGAGGGCGAAGGCCGCGTCGTCGAGGCCCTTCACGCCTTTCTGGAACTCGGTGATGGCCCGGCCGACGACTGGCAACCCCCGCGCTTTTCGTCGGGCGGCGGCGGGGTCGGCAAAATCGACAGTCGTGTCGGTAAACTCGCAGAGCATCGATTCCATCGACTGGGTCTCGGTGTGACCGTAGTGGTGGTTGATGGCCCCGATGATGGCGGCCTGCGGGTAGGCGACGAGCTTGATCTTGCGGTTGAGGACGAACGACAACTTGTCGGCGAGCAGGACGTCGCCCGCGTCCGCGGCGGCGACGGTCAGCGTTTCGCCGTGACTGGCGATCGGCAGGATGATGTTCTCGCGAGCCATCGATTCGGGGATGAGTTCGATCACCGCACGCGGCGCCTTGAACAAGGCGCCGTCGGCGGCGGTTGCCGGGGCGAGCGCCCCGGTGCGGGCGATGAAATCGTAATTGAGGCCCATATGCGGACCCTGCGACGGACGTGCGATGTTATGATATGTGCGGGGTCAAGGTCTCGCCCCGAACGCACTCGACGAGCGTGCCACGCGGATTGGGATTTGACAACCCCGGTCTGACGGATTACGGTGACGGCTGTTCAGCATCGCGTAGGCCAATCGGCGGCGATCCCGTTGGGCCAACTCACGAGTTTTGATGTTGCGCTTTTTGGGTTTTCCAAGGTTGGTTTTGGTATTGGCGAGCCGAGCAGCGTGAGCTGCCGGGTGGCTTCCGGCAGGGAAGGCACTTTAGCCACGGGTTTGAGTCCGGCTGAGTAAAGGAGAGACGATTCGACCACCGGAAGCCACCCGGCAGCTTACGCTGCTCGGCTCGCCAATACCAAAACCAACCCTTTGAAGAACCAAAACCTCAAGAAAGCGCGACATCAAAACTCACGATTTGGGGTGCGTGTCCCGGCGAGTTTGTCTAATCACTGTTCGGCAAGGAGGGTATTCCGGTGACGGAAGCAGAGTGGCTCAACGGGACCTTTGCCCTGCTGCTGCTGGATGAGGCGGACCGGTTCGCGCGTGACGACGACGATAACCCGACCAGCTACGAGTGGCGGAAGGTGGCGGCGAGGGTGGCTTGCCTCAAGCGCCTCGGCGCAGCGATGCCCGAAGGCGTGCAAGATTGGGTGGGCCGGGCGACTGCGTACCTGGACAAGGAGGACCGGGTCGCAAGCGCGGATGACCTACTCTACGAGGACCGCAACTTGGTCTACCATGCGTTTCGGGAGGCATACTCGGGCGCTGACCTTGAGCTGCGGCAACGACTGGCCGCGGCGCAGGACGCCTTCCGGGGCCAAGATTATTACGCGGAGGAGGACTACATGCTGGAGGAGGATGAAGCCAGCGTCACCTACACCGGGCCGGTCTATGCCGCCGAGTCAGAGGCCCACTGCCGCATCATCCGGGACATCTTTGGCAACCCCTTCCGGCCTATCGCGTTCGACACCGCATGGAGGACGGCCGATGTCCTCGGGATCGCGGAAGGCATATACGACGACCGGGCGTTCGGCCGATTGCCGATCCTCGCGGACGCCTTGGAGGACGCCGGGTGCGACGACCCGGACATCCTTAGTCACTGCCGCGGTCCCGGTCCGCACGCCCGCGGATGCTGGGTGGTGGACTTGGCCCTCGGCAAGGAGTAGACTCAGAGCCGAACAAAACGTTGCAGGTGCCCGGGGGCCTCGGCCATCGTAAATGGGTCGAGTCGCTTCGGCGGCACCTGAGTTTAGTCGTTCGGCCACCGAGTGTTATTCGCAGGGAGATTCTGAATGCCCAAAGACACACCGCCTCCTCAGGCATCGCAAGCGGGCGCCGAATCGCGGCTTCTCAACCTTGAGCATATGTCCCACAATGACTGGCTCACCATCCTGAAACAGTTGGTGGATGACGCCCACACCAAGGAGGATCACGCCAGTGCGCTCCGCATCGCGGCCGCCATCCGGATCAACATTGATACGGAACATCGCATAGACAAAATGGATCGGGATAGTTCTGCAGTGGCGAGGAAGCTGCTGTGGCTCACATGGGTTATCACCATCCTGACGGCGCTGCTCGTCATCGACGTTGGAATCAAGGTGTTCAAAGAGGTGCGTGCCTCAGATAATGCCGTACATAAGGCGGGGTGAGCACACTCGATGTCGCGTGGACGGCTGCCGCCGCTTGGGCGGGTTGGGCAGCGGAGTTGGAGCCGTGCATCGTCGCGGCATCCGGGGGTCTGGCCGAACCAAGCGTGGCAGTGGACACCACCGTCAGCGCCAAAGACGGGTTCGAGGCTCAACGGGCGGCGCCACTGAACGCAGCCGTTCGGCGACGGAGGCAAACGGGTGGCGGAAGCGTTTGAAGACCGATACGCCGTTGCCGCCCTCAGTCTGCTCGGGACGGTGCCGGACTCGGCCGGGGTGGACGAGCGTCGTTTGGCGCGAGCCGAGCGGCGCTTCGGCGTTGTCCTCCCGGAGGCGCTGAGGGGGTACTACCTGACGCTTGGCAGCCTTCGCGAGTTGAACGACGCGCATAACCGCTTGCTCGCCCCGCGGGACTGGTTCCTCGACAACGGCAAGTTGGTGTTCATGGTCGAGAACCAAGCCGTCGTGTACTGGGGCGTCGAGGCCGCCACATCGCCCGACGACGACCCGCCCGTGTTCCAGGGCGTTAACCGGTTGCCCAAAGAGATCGAGTGGCACCCCGAGTGCGACCGCTGCTCAGAGTTCCTTCTGGTCATGCTCCACTGGCAGGCCGTCATGGGCGGTCTGGAGTGGTTGGGAATGGCTGACAAGGCCGGCCCGGCGGTGGCCAATCACTTGGCGGCCACTTGGCGGCGGGCGGGCGGGTACAACGAGATGGTCGCGTTCCGCCGGGAGGGTCGGGCGGCGTGCCTGCTCACCGATGGTGGCGGGCAGTTGTACGTTGGCGGGCGCACGGAGGCTGAGTTCGAGTCCGTCGCCGCGGAGTTGCGAGCTATCGGCGTCAAGTTGAACCAGTTGTAGGCTCGTAAGAGCCGCCGCGCCCCGGCCGTTGAGTTTGGGCGTTCGGCTAGAGAGGTCATCCGAGATGTCGGTCGATCTGATCGTGTACCTCCGGCATGCGGCGATGCCTACTCCGTCCGTGTGGCGGAAGGCCATCCGCGACGCCGGGTTTCTTGTTCAGTTGGATACCGACTTTGACCCGGACACAGCCAGCGGGTTCCGGCCATGCCAGTACCAAGGTGCGGTGTCGGGTTTCGAGTACTTCGTGTCCCGGCTATCGCCATCGGAGGCAGCCGAATGTGGCGAGCCGCCGGGGTCGGACTTTTCGGTCACCTTGGTCACGCACTCCGACCTCAAAGATTTTGCCTGTTCGGTTGTCGCGGCCGGGGTGCTCGCGCAAGTGAGCGGCGGGCTACTGGTCGATCAGCAATCAGGCGAGTCGTTCTCGGCATCCGATGCTGTGGTGTGGGCCGCCGAGCAGTTCGCGGAGGCTGAGCGGGGTTGAGTCCCAGACGCTGAACGAGGCACTGCAGGTGACCGGCGGTCCTCAGTCGTCGTCATGTGGCTGAAGTCGTTCCGGCCCCGGCCCCTGAACTCGGGTGTTCGGCAAGAAATTTACAGTCCAAGAGGAGTGACCATGGCGAGTGACGACGACTTGGACGGTGAAGTGACGCTGATCCAGGGGCTGAAATACGGGCTGGGGCTTGTCGCCTTCGGTTTCGGGGTGTTCTTGCTGCTGTCGATGCTTGAAGGGTCCGGCCGGGGCGGGCGAGTCCACTGGATCATCGCCGCCTTGTACTACATCGGGGGGAAGTGGACGGCCGCCGGCCTGTTCTGGCTGTGTGGCGTGGCGTTCATTGTTCTCGGGATCCGAACGCACCTCCGTGACCGGGAGTGACGGGGAACTCACCGCGACAGAGTCGCGAGGGGACGTCGGCCGTGGCCCCGGCAGGTGATCTGTGTCGTTCGGCAAGCGGAGGGGCGCGTGGACGAAGAGATCGCGGAAGTGGTGCGGGAACACGGCTGGTACGCCGCCAACGTCAGCGACGGCGAGCCGCCATTCCTGTACACCATCGGCCTCATGCAGACGTGCCGCCACCCCGAGTTCATCATGTTCGGGCTGGACGCGAACAATGCCCACGCCCTGTTCTCGCAACTGGTCCGTGATATCCGTGCTGGCGGTTCGTTTGCCGAGCCGGGGGTGCGTGCGGTCCGCTTGGGCGGCGACGAGCATCAGGTTGGGTTCCGTCGCGTCCATCCCACCCGGCACCCGTTGTGCCTCGGATTCGCAATGGGTTTCATGACCAACATCGGCCGCATGGGGGAACTGGAGGCGGTGCAGGCGTTCTGGCCGGACAGCAGGGGCAGGTTCCCGTTCGAGGTCGGCTGCGATCTGGCCGTGTGCGATCTCCAGCCGCGGCTCGACATCGGGTTGTCTCCGCGAGAGGTCCGACAGTTCCGGCGCCAGTGGGAGTAAAGGCCCGCCGAACAAGGCGCTGCGGCCGACCGGGGGTCTCAGTCGTCGTCATGTGGCCGGAGTCGTTGGAGGGCATACGGATGAGCGAGCCGAACTTCGCCGCGATTCATGCGTTCTTGGCCGGGGTGATGGACGCTGGCTATGCGACCCGGTTCGCGGATGCGGCCTGCGAGTGCGAGGGCCGGGTGTTCTCCGTCGAAGTGGACGAAGAAGTCGGCGAGGCGTGGTGGTTCTGCCGGGCGTGCAACGCGGCGTATCAACTCCGCGACCCCGGCGCCGACGGCGACGCGGAGTACGCGGCGGTGGATTGCGTCTGCACCTGTGACGAGGCCGGGTTCGAGGTCGTGGCCGGTGTCACCCTGTACGGCCGGAGCGAGACGGCTCGGACGGCGTACCTCGGTTGCCGGTGTGTGGCGTGCGGCCGGATCGAGTGCTACGCGAGCTGGCCGCGGGTCGATGCGCCGTATCCCGCGTTCTTCGACATGATGAGGCGGCCGCAGGGCTGAGCAAGGCCCGCCGAACCAGGCGCCGCACCGGGCCCGGCCGCGTGCATTGGTCTTGGGGCCGCAACAGTCTCTGATCGCGGCCGGGCCGCCGAGTTTGGGTGTTCGGTCGCAGGGAGTCTCGAAGCGTGGTGACATTCGACAACATTCCCGATGCACTCCAAACGGAGGGTCTTGCCGGGTGAAGGAGTTCATCATTGACGGTAGCCGGTTCGCGGACTGGGACGGCTTCCTGACCGAGGTGAACCGCGAACTCATCACCCCGGACGTGGGACATTGGGATGGAAACTTGGACGCCTTCCATGACTATCTCAACCTTGTCGAACTTGAGTCCGAGCGGTATCGGCTGATATGGCGGCGCTCCGAAGAATCGCGACGGTGTATCGGGCTGTTCGACTTGATCGTCCAACTTATCCGCGACGAGGCGAAAGTGGAGTTGGCGCTGGATTAGGTCATAGGCCGCAAAGGCAGGCCGAACAAGGCGCTACCGGGGGCTTCAGCCCTTGCAAAATGACCTGAGTCGTTCCGGCCCCGGCCGCTGAGTTTGGGTGTTCGGCGATAGGGGGCATGCGACCGATGAAGGTACCGGCCGAGGCGCTGGAGCGACTACGGAAGTATCCTCAGTGCTTCCCGCTTCCGCTGGAACCAATGCACGAGTGGCGGTCGTCGCCGGATGAGGGCGGGCACACGCACTGCCAGTCATGCGCTGCAACCATCCGCCGAGGCGACCCAGTGGTCGGCCGCTACCTCGAGCACACCAGTGTGGTGTTCTGCCCCGACTGCGTGCGGGACAATCCGGAGCTGTTCCGGGAGTGGTTGGGGTCTCGGCCGAGTTGAGCCATGGACGCCGAACAAAACGTTGCACCTGAATGCGGCGGTATCGGGTAAAATCAGGGTTCAACGTCTCACCAGCCGCCGCAGCAGTTGAACGCAGGCGTCCGGTGAAAGAGGGGACTCGAATGGCGATTCGGAAGGCCGGGATGCGGCGGCTCGTGGTGGACGGGGTCGAGTACCTCTGGAAGTTCCCGCGGAAGCGGGACCACGGTGATCGCGATTGCCTCGGCGGGTGCCACGCGCTGGTGTGCCGACCCGACCGCTGCGGTTCCGTCTTGTACGTCACCTTCCCGCAGTACCACCCCGGCACAGCCCCCGGGTTGTTCCCGGTCGTGCCCGTCCTCCCGTCGCACATCGCACCGGCGATCCGGCGGGCGGTCACGGCCGGCTGGCTGGCGGACGCCCCGGGTTCGCCGTTCTGGATCGCTGGCGTGGCGCCAGATGCCGAACCAGGCGCCACGGCGGACGGCGGGGGGCATGTAGGCCTTTTGTAACGTGTCGCTCACGCCGCCTCCGCCGCTCCTGAGTTGCGTTGTTCGGCGACTATTATGGGAAAGATGTGGATGCACACTCACACGCTTCGCACCAAATACACATTCGGTGACCGCGTTCGTTTCAATTCGCACACACAGGGGATTGAAGGCACGGGAAAGATATTCGCCATCACCGTCGATAGCGAGGGGCAGATCGATTACATCGTAGATATCGGCAGGGGGGAGTACAGCGAACTGCAGAACGGTATCTACGAGGATGAGATAATTTCGTTGGTCTAATCCGGTCGGATTGCCAACACGGAGCCGAAACAGTCGCCGCACCGGATTGCGGCGACTGTTTCGGCTTGACGTGAGGTTACGGTGGTTGCCGCGGTCGTCGAGCCTGGCGTTCGGTCGGCGGAACGCGACGAGCCGAAGAGCAGCCACTTGCTTGACGCCGGCGACGCCATGCGATTGGGGCCAGGAGTGAATCTGATGCGAGCGTATTGTTTTCTTGTCTTGCTTTTCAGCGTCGGCTCCGAGCGGTGGTCTTCTGCTTTGGAGGATCGCCCGCTGGGATCGAAGGTCCATTTCAGCGCCATCCATTACGCGGAAGGAAAGCAAAACCCTCGCCAATTTATGATCCGGGGCGCCCTCGGTGGCGCCGGGAAACTCGAACTCAATCCGAACCAGTTGATGTTGGATTCAGACGAAACAATCGTAGGCAGCACAATGATGGACTGGGCCCCGATCCCGGTTCAAATCAAGCTGGCGGACACTCCCGATCCAGAGAAGAAAGGGCGAAAAGTTTACGACATCGTCCGCAAGGCAGGCGAGCACAAGCGAAAGTTCTCTTTGATACTCTCACCGAACGAGGCCGGGCCGCATCATCTGGTCATCCGGGAAGGCGAGAAAGTCGTGGGGACGTACCCGCTGGTCGATCCGGATCGGAAAGAACATCAAGAGTTGGCTCCGGAACTTGCCAAGGCATCCTCCGGGGAACAGAAGGCCATTGCCGAACTCCGCAAAGTGATCGGCTACTCCTTTCGTTTCCGGCTGGAATCGAAAAATGCCGTGACTTTTCTCTGCTTCCCCTATGGCGCCGACGATATCAGCAAACTCGACCCGGCATTGCAGGGCTTGAAAAACCTGTCGCACCTGAGCTTCAATGGCGGCCGGCTCGGCCCGGCCGGGTTGGAGAGCATTCGGCAAATGCCATCGCTGAAGACTCTGGACTTCTCCGGCTGTGATATCGACGACGCGGGTCTGGCTTGTGTGAAAGACGCCACTCAGTTGGAGCGGATATCGTTCTTCGGCAGCCGGGGGCTTTCCGACAAGGGGGTGGCTCATCTGCAAGGGTTGAAGAACCTCAAGAGTCTCGACTTGCGGAATGAGGACTTCACCGCGACCGAGCCGAAAGCGCCTCGCATCACGGATGCCGGCCTCAAACACCTCGCGGGCCTGACCAAACTTGAGTATCTCAACCTGATGGGCCAGCACATCACCGACGATGGTCTCAAACATTTGAAGGGGATGACCAGCCTTCAAACGCTGTCCTTTTCTTTCTCCGGCATCACGGACAAAGGACTGAAACACCTTGAAGGGCTTCTAAATCTCTACAGCCTTCACCTGTACAGGACTCGTGTCACCCCCGCCGGCCGGGCGGCCTTGAAGGCGAAACTGCCGATGCTGGATCGGCAGCCATGAGTTGGCTGGCTCGTCAGCCGCCGAACAAAATGTTGCGCCTGACGGCGGCGGTATCAGGTAAAATCAGGGTTCAAAGTCTCACCGGCTGCCGCAGGTAAATTGGGTCGTTCGGCGAAAGAGGCGGAGGGGTCGGGCGTGCAGTCGAGATACCCGCGAGGTCGTCCCCTCACCGATGACGTGGCCGCCGGACTCCTCGGGCTTGACGGGTTGCGAGTCGGAAGCCACGGGCGCGACGGCCCCGCCGAGTTCTGGGTGCAGTCGGTGTGGCGGGCGAGGGTGCTGCCGGCCTTCGATGCCGATGCCTACTTGGTGGCCATCGCAGCGGTCGAGCCGTGGCCACCGGCCGCCAGCCTGCGGACCGGCCTGATGGAACGGGGTCGCCGA
>NZ_JH636451.1:3727-10868 GCF_000255705.1 Zavarzinella formosa DSM 19928 | reverse complement strand
GGAGTGTCGGGTGCGGCTCCGCTCGTGCGACAGCCTCATGGTGTGCCCCGTCTGCGGGTGGGATGCCACCCGCCGCTGAGCAAAGGCCCGCCGAGCCATGCGTGGCGGCGGACCGGGGCCGCATGTTGGTTTCTCCGAGATGCGCAGCCCACCCGGCGGCCCCGGCTGCTGAGCCCGGTCGTTCGGCAAGAGAGGGAGATCGATGGACAAGTTGGCGGCCAGGCGACAAGAAGCCGTGATGCAAATGGATGCCTATTCATTTGAGCCGGACTTCATCGAGCAACAGTATCAGGTTCCCCCAGTCATCGACTTGCTCGCGGAGGAAGGCGTTCGCGGGGTTTCCCGGCTGATCCAACTCTCCTCGTTCGGCAGCGAGCGGCTGCATACGTTCGTGTATTCCAGCGACAGCGTCGTCGTCACGACGGTGAGGGGCGCGACCTCGTTGTGGCGCTCGATCCCGCAATACGCCCACATCAACGATAGCCCGGACCTGACCGAATTGAAGTCTGAGCCGTTTGTCGCCAGTCGGGCCGAGAGGCGATTCACGACTCTTTCGCTGTCGATGTCTGAACTGCCGCCCCTGTTCGCTTCTTGGGACGCATTTGAGGCCGCCGCAAACGAGGCGCCGTCGTGTGCGACCGAAACGCTCGACGGCGCTTCGTATCGCCACCGGGTTCGCGCCCAAGGAGTGGCAATCGATGCCAACTGGCAAAATCCCGACCGGAGACAGCATGCCTCGCAGGCGCAACTTCTGGCCGCCTACTCCCGGCTTCTTGAGCTGGCGGACCTCTTTCCCGAGGAGCGAGAGGCGACGGAGAGGAAGAGGCTGCGCAACCGCGAGAAAAAACTGGTCGACAAGAGGCGCAAAGAAGAACGGAAAAGGGGCCGGTAGAGGCATGCCGAACAAGTGGTTGCCGCAGTTGATTGTGGCCCTCCGTCTTCGTTCATTGGTTTCAATCACCCTTCGCCGCGACGACTGAACACCGTCGTTCGGCAAGAGAGGGCACAGCGGATGGAATTCTTGCGGCACCCGCTCTACGATTACTCGACCGCCCGCGATTGGCTGTCCCTGCGGCCACCCGATTGGACCGAACTGGAGCCCGGGCCGGAGAAGCATTTGCACGATCTCGTGCAGTCGCACAAGCAGTGGCTGTGCGATCTGGCCCTGGCCCGCATTCGAGCCGTGGCGAACGTGTCTTTCCTGGCCGATACGCCGTATCCCCAAGAGGGCGACTTCCGCTATATCCCTCTCGCTGACACGGGGTATAAAGTGTATGTGGAGTACGCCTTCGCCGCACAGCCGAACGAGCCGCGACCAGACAGCGATTACTGGTGGGTGATCCTCGGGTGCCCGTATCCGGTTGCCCCGTTCCCGACCGGCCGGCGTGAGGCGTTTGTGGACGGGCTTGGGTGGTATGTGTTGTGAGCCGACGTCGGCAGACACCGAACCATGCGCCGCGCCAGACCCGGCCGCACGCGGTGGTTTTGGGTGGTTCAAGATCGCCGAGTGCGGCCGGGCCGCCGAGCTTTTCGTTCGGCAAAGAGAGGGCTTCGCTGTGGCCTGGCTCGCGAAACCAGAATCGATCCTGACCGCCGACCACGGGACGCTGGAGCTGGACGACAGCGGCGATCCGGCGGTGGCGGCTGAAGTGCTGCGCCGACTGGCCGAGCGGTTCGGGGCCGTCGTGCGGGACCACCTGCTCCGCAACCTGATGGGCGACCCCGGGCGGGAGCGGGACTACTGGTATCTGATTGTCCGCGGGCGGGAGTACTTGGTCATGCGCTGCACCGCCCCGGAGGTCCCGCCGGGTGTGTGCGTCATGGGGCCGATCGGCGCCCGCGACGACCTGGCTCTGTTCCGGGCCGTGGCGGCGTGCTTCGGCGCCACCGAGCAGGACCGCCGCTCGCCGCTCCGGCCGGGCTGGTGGCGATTCTGGGGGTGAGGCGAGGACGCCGAACAAAGCGTTGCAAGTGATCGGGGACCTCAGTCATTGTCATGTGGTCGGAGTTGTTCCGGTCCCGGCCGCTGAGTTTGGGCGTTTGGCAGAAGAGGTTTTCGATGCGCGTCGATGGCTACCGCGAATCGTGGCAGGTAGCAGACGACAACGACTTGGACGCGGCACTTGGGTTCCGCGACGATCAAGGCGGGGCACTGTTCTGGCTCGTCCCCGACGAGGCAGACTATCCCACCCTTGCGATCCGCGTCAGCGGCGACTTGGCCGACATCTGCTACTTCCCGCAAGATGGCCACCCAGGCTTTCGTGTCCTGAAAAGTGTGGGGCCACCCGAAGGCGGGATGACAACGCTTGTGTATCGGGGCTGTGACCCGGCCAGCGGCGAGGTAACGCATAACGAATTCATCGTTCCGTTCGAGACGGCACATGCGGTTGCCAAAGAGTTCTTCCGCTCCCGGCAAATGTCCGAGGCCGTTTCGTGGTTTGAGTTGTAACGGGCCGCAAGGCCCGCCGAACAAGGCTCTGCGGCAGACCGGCGGCCTCAGTCGTCGTCATGTGGTCGGAGTCGTTTCGGCCCCGGCCGCTGAGTTTGGGTGTTCGGCAAACGGAGGGCGACTCCACATGTTCAAATCACTGTGGTGGTGGCTATGGATGTGCCCCAGAACTGAGGAAGCGGTCGCGGCGGATTTCTTGCACTGCCAGAACCCGCCGAGTGTTCACCCCGGATTGGCTTCCGGGGCTTACGAGAAAGACTTCACTCGTCGGATCGCTTATATCTATGGCCTTGGCCGGGTCACGCGGGTAGACCGGGTGACAGGGCGAGATGACTGGGCCATCGGTTGGAACAGGCGGCTGCTGAAGGTATGTGGGGCGCCATTCGACCCGCAGGCCACGGCCGAGAGAATATTGGGCCGGGTCCGCGAGCTGGCTCGGTTGTTGCCGTCGGGACTCGGCACAAACGCCAAAGAAAGCGTTTCGGCTGGCCGGTGGCCCCAGTCATCGTAAGGTGGTCGAAGTCGTTCCGGCTCAGGCCGCTGAGTTTGGGCGTTCAGCCGTGGAGGGCTTACCGAGGTGCCGACATTTGAAGATGTGGTCGCTCTGGTCCGCGAGCGGACCTCTTACCAGAACCCGTTGACGGCGGCGAGTACCCTTCAGTCGGATATTGGAGTGTACGGCGACGACATGGACGACTTGTTGTCCGCTTACTCCAAGCGGTTCGGCGTCGATTTGTCGGGCTATCGGTGGTATTTCCACACCGGCGAGGAGGGGCCGAGCATCGGCGGGGCGATCTTTCCACCGCCCGACAAACAGGTGCGGGAGATACCGATCACCCTCGACATGCTGCACCAGTTCGCGGAGTTGGGTCGGTGGGCCGTCGAGTATCCGCCGCACGAACCGCCCCGCCACCGCCCGGACATCTGGATCAACTTTGGGATCGTGGTCTTCGGGTTCGTCGTCTTCGGGTTCGTATTGGTCGCCGGAGTTCGCCGTTGTGTGCGGTAGGCGGCTACGCCCAGGACGCCGAACAAAGCGTTGCGGGCGATCAGGTGCCTCAGTCGTCGTAAATTTGGCTCAGGTCGCCGGGCTCCGGCGCATGGACTTTTGCGTTCGGTGTTCGGAGATGCGAGACATGGAGCGGTGGACGATCACCGAGGCGTCCGACGGGCGGTATCGCCTTCACATCAACCACGGCGGCAAACCATTCTGGTGCATGTTCGACTTCACCGTGCGGCCCGCGCCGGGGTGCGACGGAGTCGAGTTCGTGCTGGCGTCGGATGCCGATCCGATGTCGGCGGAGTGGTTCCCGCACTTGCACCGGGGGATGCTGTGTGGGTTGGACACCGCCCGCGTGCATGGCCGTGTGTGGGCCGGGGCAAGGGTTGAGGTCCGCAAAGTCCACACACACCCGATTGACACCACGGCTCGCGGGTGCGAGTTTTACGGGTTCAACTTCGTGCTGGACGTACTGCCGTGTCGGGGCGTGCGGCTCTCCGAGTAAAGACACGCCGAACCAGGCGTTGCGTCGGACGGGGGCCGTTTGTCAGTTTTTCGGGGTGTGTGAGCTATCCGGCGGACGGGCTTGGATCGCTTTGGCGACGGAGGTCAAATGAAACACGTGGCGGCAGTGCTTGCGAGTGCGGTTATTCTGGTCGGCTGCGGGCTGCCGCTACCGGCCCCGGTTGCCGGGCCGGCGAACGACCCGCTTCCGGCGAACGGCCTGATGTTCCAGCCCCCGGAGGGATGGCGGAAGTCGGGCAAGGCGGGCGGGGTGGTCTTCTTCGACGCCCCCGGTCTGAAGCCCGGCCAGGAATGCCGCATCGCCGTCGGCCCGCCGAGGCCGCTCGGCGGCGGCTTCGAGTTCTGGTTCGGGATGGTCCAGGAGCCGGCCGAGGTGGTCGAGGAGTCTCCCGTCATCGCCGGAACCGGCCTCGCCGGCGCCCGAACCCTGCGGATCACCAAGGTCGTGGAGAAGGGGATCAATCAGACTCGCCTCCACCGGGTCTACCACGGCATTGAGGACGGGGATAGCTATGCCCTGTTGCTGCTCACGGCCAGTGACAAAGAAGCGTTCCGGGCCTGCCTTCCAGCCTTCGATGCGATGGCGGCCAGCTGGCATCCCTGAGGTCGCTTTCCGGGCATCGAGCCGAAGGAACGATAAGGCCGCCCGTGCCGGGAGCGCAGGCGGGTTGGCAGAGGCGAAAGGCCAGACACTCCGCCCGGTGACATTCGCCGGGGGAGAGAACGAGGTTTCAGGCCGAACAAGTTGATTCTGTTGACCGGTGGCCTCTGTCGCGGTGAAATGGCCGGGGGGCGCCAGCAATGGAACTCGGGTATTTGGCGAACGGAGGGTATGTGGCGTGACGGAGCCGGACTGGTTGGCAGCCACTGACCCTATCCCACTGATCGCATACATCCGAGGCCGGGCAACCGGCCGACAACTGGCGATGGCAGCGATCGCCCTCTGTCGATTGGATCGTGATCTGATGCGGCCTGGCTACAGCCGGGATGGAGTCGAGTGGTCCGAGCGAGTGACGGATGGCGAAATCGCGTCCGACGACCTTGGAGGGATGGACCCCGGGGCCTGCTACCTCATGGGCACGGCAGCGAACCGCTGCCAGGCCGTCGCCGGGCTGGCAGCCAACGGGGACTTGGTCCGGGCACACGACTACTTGGCCGAGGTCGTGGAGTTTCTGGCCGACGAGGCCAGCGCCCGTCGGCTGAAGCGGATGGCCGAGGTGTGCCGGGACGTCTTCGGCAACCCATTCCACCCCGTTGCGTTCGATGCAAGATGGCGAACGGTCGAGGTCTTCGGGATCGCGGAGGGGGTGTACGACGACCGGGCGTTCGGCCGGTTGCCTATCCTCGCAGATGCTTTGGAAGACGCCGGATGCGACGATCTGGTCATCCTTGATCATTGCCGCAGTCTCGGCCGGCATGTCCGAGGATGTTGGGTGGCGGATTTGGCGCTTGGCAAGGAATAGAGTCAACAGCCGAACCAAGCGTCGCAGGTGACCGGGGATATCAGCCGTCGTAACATGGGTTTCAGCCGCCGCGCCCCGGCTGCTGAGCTTTGGCGTTCGGCAAGATTCGTGGTTTCCGTGTGGGGGTGTCATTACCCGGACAGGCCAACTGGCGAGTTGGTTTTTGACACCAGCCGGGGCGCCGGTTACGCTGACGGCTGTTCAGCCGTCGCGTAAAACAACCGGCGGCCTCCCGGATGAGCCAACTCGCCAGTTGGGGTGCGTGCCTCGGCCGAGTTGGCCTAATCACTGTTCGGCGGAAGAGGGCGGACGGGTGGACAAGGTCGCTCGGGTGTATGAGGTGACGCCGCATGTCGGCATCGGCCCGCTTCGGCTCGGCATGAGTCCAGCTGAGGTGCGGGCCGCCATGCCCGGCCACGCGATCGAGAAGATCGGACGCGGCCACGAGGAAATGATCGAAGCGCTTGGCCTGAACGTGGACTACTCGGCCGGTGACGCCGCAGTGACCTTCATCCAGGTGTTCCCGACGACGGGAGTGCGGTTTACACTCTGGGGCATTGACGTGTTCGCTACCCCGGCCGACGAGTTGGTGACCGCCTTGGTCCGCCGGGAGGGGCTGCTCGCGGCCGACTTCCCGCCTGGGCGGGACGAGTACCGGTTCCCGTCCCTGCGGTTGGTCCTCTGGCGGCGGTGGGCGTCGGACAAACCAGGGGAGCCGGGGTGGGCGTTCGAGACGGTCAGTGTTCATATCCTTGGGTACTACGAGGCGTAGCGCCGAACCAAGCGCTGCACCGGACCCGGCCGCATGAATTGGTTCTGGATGTGTATCGGTCACTGATTGCGGTCGGGCAGGTGAGCTTTGGCGTTTGGCCGATTGCACGTCATCCACACACGCCGGAATCTTTCTATGTTCAAAAAAACGCACCCGATTTTAGGCACGCGCGACATCATGCGCGCCATCGAGTTCTACACTCGGCGACTTGGCTTTCAACTGGCATTTGCAGACAAAAACGATCCGCCGAATTACATCGGGTTTCGGCGCGACGCAGTCGAGCTTCACATGCAGTTTCAGTTCGAGCACGAGATGGGCACGATTCGCCTGCGGTTTCTCGTGGATGACCCGGACGCGCTCTTCACCGAATACGGGCAACGCGGTGTCGAGCACACAGCCAACGGCATCCGCAACACCCCTTGGGGGACACGCGAATTCGCACTCTACGACGCGGATCGTAACGCATTGACATTCTACCGCGATTTGACGGGCGAGGAAAAGGAACGGCAACATGCGGCCTAACCATGCGCCGCGGCGAACCCGGACATCGCGTCACTATTGCAATCGTAGCGTCCCGCGGGCCGGGTCGCCGAGCTTGGGTGTTCGGCAAGCGGAGGATGCGGGATGAGCGCCGTTGTCTTCCGGCCGCCGCATGTGATTTTCGGCTTCTTCGCCATGCTGGTCATGCCGTTGGCCGCGGGAGGATGCATCGGGCTGGCCCGGACGGATAACCCGGTGTACGGGTGCTGGGTGTTGCTCGCCTGGCCGGCCCTCGCCCTCCTCTGGCTCAATGCCCGGACCCGGGTGGTGGTCGATGACGCCGGGGTGGGCAAACGGACTTGGTCCGGCGGGGCGTTCCGGGCCGGCTGGGGGAACATCGAGTCGTGGGCGGTGGTGAACCTGGCGCCGACCGACGATGATGCGGACTCGGT
>NZ_JH636451.1:339-3322 GCF_000255705.1 Zavarzinella formosa DSM 19928 | reverse complement strand
CACCGGATGGGCAACATGAGTCCGACCACCCTGATGCCGCTGACATACCCCGCGCATGCCACGCTGCAAGAAAAGCTGCGGCTCGGGTCGGCTCGGGTGGCGCTGGCGAGGCTCATGGGGCGGGTCGAGACATTGGCCCCGGTCGAGTTCGCCGGCCCCGACTGCAAGCCAATCGATGTGCGGGTGGCCGTCCGCGAGTGCCTGCGGCGGGATGCCCCGACCCTGGCCAACCTGTCGGAAGCAGCCGTGGAGGGGGCGCATGGATCGGTCCTGTCGGCTTTCGCTCGTGATTATTTGGGCAGCCCGGCCGAGGGCTGCCTGTCGGTCCTGACGTGTTGGCGGGAACGCGAACTGTCGATGATGGCGTGCCTTCCCTGGCTCCGGGTCGGGGTTCGGGAGGCCGGGTGGGCGGATGACCTGTGGCGTGCCGGGGCGAGGGATTTCGTGTTCGCCGAGCCGTCCGGGGGTCGGGTGTTTGCGGTCATCCGCGACGACCACGACAACGAGGTTGCGGTCGTCGGCGCCGAGGCCGTGGTGTTGATCCGGCGGGCGGCGGCGCGGGGATAGCGCGGATGCCGAACCAGGCGCTGCCGAGCTTTGTCGTTCGGCAAGGAGGGTGTGCGGATGGCGAGCGAGCGGCGGCGATTTCCTCCCGGGTTCTGGATCGGAGCGCTGGCCGGCGGGGGATTGGGGCTATTCGCCGGTGTTTGGTTCTGCGAGCAGTGGTGGCACGGGTTCTTCATGCCGATCCAGGAGGCCATCGGCATCATCAAGGTTGTCGCCGCGATCATGATCGTGACGGGCTTCGTGGTCGCCGTCCGCCACCGGCGGGCGGTAGTTGCAAGGCCCGCCGAACAAAACGTCGCAGATAACCGGGGGCCCGAGTCGCCGTAAATTGATGACAGGTGCTTCGGCCCCGGCCCCTGAATTCAGTCATTCGGCAAGAGAAAGAGGCGACAATGCTTGGCTGGCTTTTTCCTCCGTCGTGCCCGTGCGACACGGCCGCAAAGTCATGGGTGGAGGAGCGGCTTGAGTGGCTGGCCGGGGAATTTGAGGACAGCGCATTTTCGGGCCGACGGATCGTGTTGCCCACGCCCGAGTTCTTCCCGGACCCATACGACGGGTCCAAGAAGGCCGTCCGCAAGATGCTCGACCGCGTGTGCGAATACATGGACGTGCCGCCTGACCTGGTCGCCCTCAAGTTCGTGGCCGATGCGGGCAAGATTTGGCTGGTCAACGACGCCGGCCAATACCTGCCCGGCGCGGCCGGCACCTATGAGGAGGGGGAGCGGAAGTTCGTCATCCGCATCGACAAGTCGGGGCTGGATGATCCGATGGGGCTGGTCGGCACCATCGCGCACGAACTGGCTCACGTCCGGCTGCTCGGCGAAAGCCGGATTATGCGGGAGGCGTTCGACAACGAGTTGCTGACGGACCTGACGGTGGTCCACTTCGGGTTGGGCGTCTTCCTGGCGAACACGCCGCGGAATTGGGACAGCCTGTACGGCAAGTGGCCGGACTCGGACATGCTCAAGCCGGAGTACATGACGCCGCCGATGTTCGGGTGGGCGCTGGCACACTTGGCGTGGTTCCGCGGGGAGGAGCGTCCCGAATGGGCGCGGCACCTGAACGGCGGCGCGAGGGCGAACCTCAAGCAGGGTCTGCGGTATCTGTTGGCGACGGCGGACTCGTGGCACAGGCCGCCGCGTTTGCGGCGAGGCGGCAAGTAAGCCGCCGAACAAAACGTCGCAGATAACCGGGGACCTCGGCGCTCGTCATGTGGCTTTAGATTCTTTAGCCCCGACACCTGAACTCAATCGTTCGGCAGGAGCTCGAAATGCGTCGTTACCGATCTCGCTTGCTCGGAACCATTCTGGCCTTCGCGCTAACTTCGTGCTTCTCCTCGGCCGCTCCGCCGGAAAAGGGGGGAGACGTGAAGCCTGCGGAACTCGCCGCCCTTATTGATCGTGCGGACAAACTTGTCGTTCTTGACACGCCGCTGGAAAAGGCCCCGACGCTGTATGAGTCCAAGGATCGCAAGGATCTCGACTCACTCAAAGCGGCGATGAAACTCCGTGCCCCGGAGAGAGGATGGCGTTGCTCCTGTTATGGCACGCCCGCCGTGGCTCTCTACGAGAAGGGCAAACAGATCGGCCTGATCACGAATCACCACGGGGTGTTTGTCCGATGCAATTTGTGGGCCAGCGATGCGGCGCTGACGGACTCCGAACCGCTGCTCAAGTGGTTCGACGATCGGAAGATCCCAGGCCCGCGAAAAGAGTTTGACCTCGACGTGAAATTGCGCAAGCAAGCGGACGCGGACAAAAAACGCTGGCTCGCCGCGATGCCGCCGTCCCTCAAGCCGCATTGGGAGGCCGCCACCCGGTCGTTCACGCCCGATCTGGAGCCGATGCAAAAGGCGCTCGCGGAGCAGGTGAAGGACAAGAAGGCCCGAATCCTGGCCCTCGCCGCCTGGTTTGGTTCGGGCGCCGGCCCGTGGTCGGGCTATCCGGTGTATGAATCCGTGGCCGGAAAGCTCCTTTTGGGTTACTCGACCGCAGAACTGTTGGAGGCCGTAAAGGGGCGTGATCTGTCGAAGCCGGAGATGGAGGGCGTGGCCAGACTCTTCGGCGGGTGGGATTTTTCTCAACAGCGTCCCGATGACCTCGCCTTGGTTCCGGCTGAGTTAAAGGCGAAGTTGCTGAAGCACAGCATGGAGACCGATGACGAGGACAAGCGGGGGCGGGCGCGCCGGTCCTTTGGGAAGTGAGCGCCGGGGCCCGCGTAAAGTCATGGTTTTGAGAGATCGTGTTCATGTAAGAGCGAGCGGACAGAATGAGGCGGTCAGTGACCAGAGTACTCCGCACGCTCCGCGTGCGGATGGACTTGCCTGGTGGCCAGACGATGGAAACGGGTCAACGTTCCACCCGCACGCGGAGCGTGCGGAGTACTCTGGTCGCTGACCGCCTCATTCTGTCCGCTC
>NZ_JH636451.1:0-224 GCF_000255705.1 Zavarzinella formosa DSM 19928 | reverse complement strand
GGCGGGAGTTCACCACCGGCCTCCTCCGGTTGCTGGTCGAGCATGATGTGGACCCTGCGGACGTGGCTGACATCCACCCCGAGATCCGGATCGCCCTCGCGGCAATCGGCGCCGAGCCGCCACCCGAGAGGGAGGACGACGACCCGGACGCGGACGTCGCCAACTGCATCCGTCAACTCGGGCACGCCGACCCCGCCGCCCGGACGAACGCGGCGGAGGCCCTG
>NZ_JH636450.1:244822-245113 GCF_000255705.1 Zavarzinella formosa DSM 19928 | reverse complement strand
GCTCGCGCCCGTGATGGTTTGGTCAACCGTGCCGTTGCCGTCCCAGTCGATCTTGTAAGTGAACACCGTGCCGGCCGGTTGGCCGGTCTCACCGGCGCTCAGGGTGAATGTCATCGGCTGACCGCGCACGCCGACCGCCGGGCCGGCGAGACCGGCCGTCACGCTCGGGGCGGTTCCGGTGACGCTGACAACGCTGGCCGGGCTGATCCCCTTGATGGTCGCCTTCGCGGTGTCGGTCACGGTGATGGTTTGCCGGCCAATGTTGGTGAACGTGACGGCAAAAGTCTTGCT
>NZ_JH636450.1:241651-244614 GCF_000255705.1 Zavarzinella formosa DSM 19928 | reverse complement strand
CGCTGGTGAGGGCGACGCCAGACGTGGTTTTCGCCGGGACGCCCGTGACGCTGAAGTGCGTGGTCGCCGGGGTGACGGTGATCCCCGTTTGGGCGCCGGTCAGGGCGCCGACTGCGGCGTCGGTGGCCGTCAGCGATTGCGTTCCCGGCGTCTTCAACGCGGCGGTGAACGTATGGGCGCCGCTGTCGGCGGCGGTGAACGTGTGGCTGGCCGCCAGCACGGCGAGGGGGTCGCTGCTCGTCAGATTCACCATCCCGCGATAGTCGGTGGCTAGATTGCCGAAGGCATCAAGAGCCGTCACGACGACGCTATGGGTGGCGCCGCTGACCGTGGACGCCGGGTAGCTGGCGACGTGGAAGGAACTGGCCGCCGCCGGTTTGACCACAAAACCGATGCCGGCCTTGATGGTCGGCCGGGCGATGTCGGCCACGGTGACAGTTCGGCTGCCGGCCGTCTTGAGCGTCACCGTGAAGGTGTGGGCGCCGTTGTCTCCGGGCAGGAATGTGTAATTGGCCGGAAGGCCGGCCTGCGCGTCGGCACTGCTGAAATGGACCGTATCGCGGAAGAGAGAGTCGGGCTGGCCGAGGGCGTTGAGCGCCGTCACGGTGATGCTGACAGATTGCCCGGCCGTCGTGGTGGTCGGCGTCGCCGTGACGCGGAAATGCGTCGTCGGCGAGTTGACCTGAATGCCCGATTGCGTGCCGGTGATGGAACTGTTGACGGTGTCGGTGGCGGTCAGTGATTGGGCGCCCGTCGATTTGAACGTGACATTGAACTTGTGGGTTCCGTTGTCGTCGGCCGTGAACGTGTAATTGGCCGGCAAAATCGCCTGGCTGTCGCCACTGGTGAAGCGAACCGTGCCTTGGTAGTTGGTAATGCGGTTGCCGAAAGCATCCACGACCGTCACCGTGATTGGATGGGCGGCCCCCGGCACATCAACCGCCGGATAGCCGGACACGATCAGCGTCTGCGCGAGCGCCGGAGTGACATTGACGGCCTCGCTGACGCTCTTGGCCGCGGGCTTGGTGATGTCCGCCACCGAGATCGTTTGTTTGCCGACCGTCTTCAATGTCACGACGAATGTCCGGAGTCCATTGTCGCCGGCCGTGAAGGTATAATCGGCCGGCAACCCCGCCTGCGCATCGGCGCTGCTGAAGTGGATCGTCCCCCGGTAGCCGGCATCCACCTGGCCTTGGGCGTTGAGGGCCCTGACGGTGAAAAGAAACCCCTGGCCGGCCGCCGTGTCGGTCGAGTCACTGATCAGATCAAAATGCGTTGTCGCGGAGACCGTGACGACGGAACTAACCCCGGGCAGATCATCCAAGCCGGAGGCGTACAGCGTATATGTTCCCGATTGATTGAACGAGAGATTGTTGAATGTGGCCGTGCCGTTCACGACCGGCGCCAGCGTGACGCCGGACAGCTTGCCGCCGGCCGGCCCGGCGCTCAACCCCAAGGCAACGGATCCGGCGCCATTCGGGTTGACGGCGTTGCTCGCGTCGAGAGCGTCCACGCCGACCGACCAGAGGCCGCCGTTCATCACTTGGGCGGGGGCGCGCAGACGGAGGTGAGTCGGGTAGTTGCCATCGGTGATCGTCGGCACGTCCTGCGCGAACGACGGGTTGGCTCCCGAGTACGCGGTGGCCAGGACGAGGAAGTTATTGTCGGCGTTTTGAGTCAGCGGGGTGTTGATCGAATACGCCGTGGCACCGCCGCTGAGTTGCTGTGTGGCGAGGGGACTGTTGGGATTGTCAGGCACGCCGTCGTTGTTGGCGTCCGCGTACACGCCGACCAGACTGTTCGCCGGGGCGACGCCCGTGATGGCGTAACTGGGGGCGTTGACAGCCGTCGCGGCCGCCGGGGATGTGACTGTCGGAGTGGTGGTGCGGTCCAGCACGTGGACCGTGGCATATCCCCTGTCGTAAAAGCTGGGAGTGGCGCCGAGGCCGCCAAACTCAACAACATAGCCGGTGGTGGCGTAGGCGCTGGCAACCGTAATCCACTGGCCGTTTGCTCCAGAAGCCGCGAGGTAATCGGGTCCGGTGGAGTCGAGCGGATAACCTGAAGACCAATTATTGTACTGGCCATTATTGGAGTTTGTCACAAACACGCCGTTGTCATACACGGGAAAATAGAATAGCAAGCCTTGGCCCCCATTCTGATTTCCCTCCGGACCCGTCCTCCAGCGCCAATTGGTTTGGGAAGCGGAATCACTCCCGCCCAACCAAGCGGTCGCTCCCCCGTCCAAAGAGTTAACGAAGTCTTGTTCCGCTTGCGAACCGATTGTCGCCAAATAACCTTGGAGACCGAGATCAAATCGGGAACTGGAGTCCGAAACGGCGGATGACCAGGAAAGGCTTGGCCGGCCGGCGGTGTTGATGAACTGGTAGTAATGGCCCGTGTCGGGGGAATAAGTCGCCAAGCCGAGTTGAAACAGGAGCGTCCGGTCGCCGTTGCTTGGGTCGGCCGAAATGTTGTTGTACTTTACCCCCTGCAAAATACTTCCCCATGTCGTGCCTGAAGCCGTGCCGCTGAGCGTGAGAATCCCGTTGGTTGCGTCGTATGACGAAGTGATCGAGGCCCCGGTGGGATTGGTGAACAGAAGACGATCTTCCGACGGGGAAAATCCCGAAGAGAAGCGGACAGTGGCTCCCGAGATATTTTGAGCGTAAGCGATATCATCGTTGAAGACACTGACCGGCGAAGAGGCGACATAGCTGACACTTGTGGTGGGAGCCTGCGTGGGCACCACGCGCTCCTCAAGTTCCGCCATCGCGTGACCGAGCAAACCGGCTCGCTTGCGGATGGTGGCTGTTGGTGTGCCGCGAAAAACGGATGCGAGAAGGCTGCCTGCCAGATTGCGAATAGATAGACGCATGACTTCCGAGTCGAGAGAGTGACTGACAGTGGATTGGGGATTGAGGGATGCCCCGGTCGTCAGTCCGGGATGATTCTATCGCTTC
>NZ_JH636450.1:192081-241641 GCF_000255705.1 Zavarzinella formosa DSM 19928 | reverse complement strand
AAACCAACCTTTGAAAACCCAAACCTCAAAAAGCGCAACTTCAAAACATTGCCCCTTGGGGCGAATACCATCAACACCAAGGCCGGGACCGGCAAACAAAAGCGGTCATCGGTCGTCTAACAAACGGGCATTATTGTCAACCCCGCCCGACGAGGAGACCGGTCATGAACGCGCGAACGTGTTGTTTGCCTTTGCTGGTGGTCGCCGGCATTTTTCTTTCCGCAAATCCCGCGGGGGCCTTGGGCTTTCAGCTTGGCGAAACGAAAGAGCAACTCAAGCTGAAATACGACGTGTCGGTGACGGATCACGGCAATGGCCGGGTGAGCATCACGCTGACCATCGCCGACGAAGGCCGGCTGACACCGCTAAACTCGGTGGATTTGCACATTCCAAGCCAGGACGAAACCGGTTATGCCGATCTCTCGCTGTCAATGGCCGCGAAGAAGGTTGACGGGAAACTGGTGGCCTCGGTTCATTTGAAAAAGGAACTGGCCGAACGGGCGCAGATTCAGCTCCGGACATCAAGCCTTGATGGCAAACGGTTGGGGCTGACGTGGTACTACCTCTCGATCCCGCTGGCCGAACATCTCAAGAAAGCGGCCCCGAAAAAGGACTGACCCGCGAACGGCATGCCCCGCGAACGGCACGAAACCGGCTTTTTCCACCCCTGACGAGCAACCTCTTTGCGGCGACCACGGTGCCGCTGGCGTGCCCAATCTTCCGGGCACGCCACACCCTTCGTTCGCCTCAAACCGCGTTGACGGTTTTCGCCCCAAACAGAGGCCGGAGTTCGCTGTCACATTTTCACGGGCTTAAGTCATCGGAGGATTCCAGCCCTCTCTCAGTCATTGACAATCAACCCCGGCCAGACACTCAAGGGCTGCTTGGGCGGCCGCGGGCAATCCTCTCAAGCTCGAAACTTGGTCATGCCGGAACTACGATTGATCAGACGGGGGGGGCGAAAACATGGCCGCCAGGAAACAGACATACTCCTCATGGTTTACCGAGGAAATGTGGCTGACCAGCGAAGACCCGCACAGTCTCGGAACCGGGATGGCGGGATTGATTCTTGATGGCTTCTCGGGGATCACCGCCCGGAAAGTCCAGTTGTTCATGGTGGCGTGCGCCCGGCGGGTCGTCCATTTGTTGCCGGGTGATCTCTGCCGCCGGGCAATCGACTTGGCCGAAACCGCCGCCGACGCGCCGGGAGGATTGTTCGCCATCTCACAACTTCCAACCTTCGACCAGATTCAACGAGAGTTGAATCCGCAAGAACCGCCGCCGGACATGCTGACCATCATGGGGCTGGCGATGGCGAAGGAGTTGACCCGCCCCGAGGACACGGGCGCCCGCATGCGGCACATGATCGGCGGCTGGGCGGCCGGCGTCGTCGCCATTGCCACCAACGAACCCGGTTCTGACGCCGAAATTGGCCCGCAAGTGTTGCTCCTCCACGACATCTTCGGCAACCTCTTCCGTCCCCCCGCCCTCGACCCGGCCTGGCTGACATGGGACGCCGGGACCATCCCCGCCATCGCCCAAGGCATTTACGAAGAATCAGCCTTCCACCGCCTCCCCATCCTCGCCGACGCCCTCGAAGACGCCGGCTGTGAAGACGCCGACATCCTGGCCCACTGCCGGGGACCGGGGCCTCACGTCCGGGGGTGTTGGGTGGTTGATTTGATGTTGGGCAAGAAGTAGCCTCGATCCATCATTAGGCGAAAGAGGCTGTCAACGGCTCGGTGACCGGAGTCGGAAGCGATGGAGCCCCGATTGCTCCGCGGGACGATTCCAAGGGAGGATATGTAAATGACGAAGGGCCTGCGGTTTAAGAAGACGGGGCGGGAGGTGAAGGCAGCAGTCTCCAAACGGATCGAGCGCCTTCAAGGGCGGCTTGCCCGGCGAGATCATGCGCTGGACGAATTTCTCAATGATCGCGTGATGGTTCGCTCGCTATTGATTCGGGCCATCGGCGGCCGAGTCCGGCGTCGGAACCCGTCGGATGCGACCCCGTTGTATCCGGAGACCGATATCTCTGGCGAGCAAATGGAAGAGGTTCGCAAGATATGCGAACGGATATTCGAGTTGGAGGCCGAACTTCGGCGACTGCGTCTCTTGGTCAGTCATCTGGCCGACGACGAAGTCTTTGAACTCAGCTTCGCCCAACTCTCCTCGTATGGTTTCGAGCCATAAAACGCCGAAATCAGCCGAATTTAAACAGCCGGAAAATTGACGGCTGATGTGGCAGGACGGGGTCGCCTGACCGGAGAGGACGCCATCATCTGCCGGCAAAATACAATGGCAATTGCTCCACCCATGGAAACTCAGCGGCAAAGGTCATCGCCAATGCGGATTTTTGTGCGAAACGATCCTTGGGCGAAGACATACTTCGACTTCGATGAAGTGCCTTTGAGGCCGGACATTGGGAAGCTAATTCGTGAAGTGGTCGAGCCATTTTGCCGTGGCCACATGGTCATGGACATTGCCGGGCGACTCTGGCTTCGGCCAACAGGCATGGAAAAAGAGTTGCAATACATTAACTGCCGTGTGGAGACGCTGGCCAACGCTTGCGAACGCTGGCTTGCGACGCCTAAACAACCAGGCCCGATTGCTGATTTTGAGGAATGGCTTTATTCCGTCGACGAGGCTTGCAGGACGTATGAAGAAACTCACCCGTTCACTTTCTGGGGTTGCGAGATCGGAGATTGCCTGGAGCCGTTTTTGCCACTCCCGGAGTAATTGCCCCCGCCTTGGTCATTGATCGGCGGCATCTTGGTTTTGCATGTGTTTTCTGATGTTTGCCAGGTTCGGCCACGGAGCGAATGCCTGGCAATAGAGGATGTCTCAATGGACAATAAAGCCATCGCCCGCGAGGCCATTCACCGCCATGTCTGGTCGGGGTTCCCCGATGAGGATGAGATATTCGAGATTATCTCCGAATCACATTTCTGGCAGAACGAGATTGATCCAGGTTGGCTCCGGCGTGAGATCGCCGAGGGATTCCGTCTGAAGCAAGCCGAAGAAGCAAGCTGGCCCGAGGTCAGCGATTGCGATCGGCTCGACGCGGTCTTCGGCGCGCTTCATGACGACGGCATTCTGGCCTTGCATAACGCCGGTTACACCCAGTCCGACGGGACGTCCGACGTGGCCGAGTTCTACCACGAAGATGGCGGCGAAGAGTCGGGCATCGACGGATACTGCTTTTATCACGGCCAGGACCTTGAGGGAGTCATTGAAACAGGCGATCTGTTTCTGACGTTCGGGGACATCGACGGCGATGACGCCAGGGGAGTCGAGGTCGGCCGCCGCATCAAGGGCGAATTCGAGTCGGCCGGGTTCGTGGTCGAGTGGGACGGCTCGATCAAGACGCGGCTGTTGGTCAAAGGCATCAAATGGCGGAGACGAGGCAGGCCGGACAATTCGCAATGACGAACGTGACGGGCGTGTTTTCAGGACACATCATTATTTGCTGATCTGTTGATAATTAACACGGATCGCCTGTTTGCCCCGATGGCCTTTGCGAGCGGGCGGGCGGGAATCCGCCGGGAAAGGCTTTGACAACCGATGACGGGGCGGGTTAGCCTGACGATATGGACGAGTGCGGCCAAATGATTGTTGGCCAACGGAGTGATGTGCGGGGCGAATTCGCCTCGTCTTTCGACATGAGCGAGGCGGATCGAATGAAGCAGACATCGGCCGGGCATTCGACTTGTGACGAAGCACCCGGCCGGGTTGTGCCGGTTGTCGATCCTCGCCGGTGCGAAGACAAAGGACCGTGTGTGGAGGCCTGCCCGTATGATGTGTTCGAGATCCGAAAGCTGACGCCGGGGGAACGGGGGGCGTTGCCACTGCTGACCCGGTTCAAGGTCTGGGTTCACGGCGGCCGACAGGCGTTTGTCGTTCGCCCGGACAGTTGCCACGCCTGCGGCTTGTGCGTCACCGCCTGCCCGGAGAAGGCGATCACGCTGGCCAAGGCTCCGGGAGCCTGAACTGGTTCGCGAGATTTCCCAATGCGTGGCGAGATTGTCTATCGCGTTTATGCCCTTCACGAAGGCCGCGAGAAGGAATACTACTTCGGGGCCTTCCGCTCCGTCGCCGAAGCCGAGGCCGAGATCGCGGCGCTTCGCCTGCGGGAAATGAACGGGCGCAATTGGGCGGAGCAATATCACAACCGGGGCTTCGTCATCCGCGAGGCAGCCGTCGAGACTGATTTCGAGATTCCCCCGCTTCCGAAGCCTCGGGACAAGTTTGCTGTCCGAGGCACAACGAAAGCAAACCAACCGGGGGCTTGGGACTCAACCATTGTCGAGGTCTTTCGACGGGCCGGCCCGCAAGGCGCTCCCGAGAAGATTTGCGAATACGAACGATATTACTCCCTGCTGCAAACATTTGAGCCGTTCCGACAAGGAGGGCGAGAGTTCGCCCTGATCTCGCGCGATTACACAAGAACGGCAGTGCTGGACCTCGCGACCGGCGAAGTGATCGCCGAGGAGACCGATGACAGCGGAGCCGGTTTTTGCCCGGTCGGCTTCTATGTGCCGGACTGGTGGGACGTGAACGACGGGTCGATCATCCCCGGAAGCGAGCATTGGAAAACCGGTCATGAGTGGCCCAACGGGAACTTTGGCTTCGTCTGGGGCTGTCACTGGGGTGACGACGGATCTTGGAAAATCCAATACCTCGACCTGAGCCAGATCCAACAGGGAGTCGTGCGCCGAGAGGAACGATTCGGATACGTGGAACTGGCGACGTTCGGCCACAAAAACCACTGTCTGGACTTGGAAGCCGAGGTTCCCCGGAAAAGCGCCCCGCCCCCGTTCATCAGGGTTTCGAGTGACGGCGGCAAGCCCCGGCTAACCTTCGCCGTCGAGATGCGATTCGATCTCGAATCGGGCCAGCCGACAGAATGGCGGCGACTGAACGTCACGGACATGGAATGAGGGACAACGATCCTCAACCCCTCGCTCCAAGACATCGAACCAAGGTTCCCTCCGAAGTGACGCCACCGAACCAACCACCGCGTCCGGGTGTCTGTGGGCGTCGCGATTTCAAGCTCCCCAAACGGGGAGCGCTCATCCACAGCATTCGGGGAATCAGATGGCTTTCACTTACATGCAAGGCGAGCGGGGCGAGCGTAACGGCTGGCTGTTCCATTATGTCGGCGAGGAACTCTCGCCTCGCGCGAAGGTCAAAGCGATGGCCCTGCTCGATGATGAGCGGAGCATCGAACGGGCGTTGACGACCTGTCTGTCCGGCGCGGCGTACTCCGGGCGGGAGGAAGACATCAGCCGGTTCCGCAAGCGCCTACGAGAAAAGGGCGAGGAACGGGAACGGTGCGAACTGCTCGCGCGGGAACTGGCCCGCGCCGGGGAGCGGGTGTTCTCGCTGGCGCTGGGCGACCTCGTTTACTTCGGGATGGACGAGGCAATCAGCGACCCGGCAACGGTTGTCGTCTCCGGGGAGTCGTCAACCTTCCAGACCGATGACGACGAGTGAACTGGTTGCGTGCCATCAGACCACCGGAGTCATCGCACATTGTCTTTTCGGCAACAAAGAGGTGATTCATGGCGCCGACACTTCACCAATGGTATTCGGCGAACGACGCGATCGCGGCGTTCGGGGCCGGGGAGCCGCCGGAGTCGTTTTGCGAGGGGCAGTTTCTCGTTCTGCCGTCAGTGGTGCTTTGCTTTGTCACGGTCGGGCACGCCGATGACGGGCCGGATGTCTCGTCGCCGTCGAACGTCGCGTGGCGGCCGAAACCCGGCCGCACACCGGTCAGCGAGGATGATTGGCTGCCGGAGAAAGTGCAAGATGTCTGGGACCGGTCCGGCGAAAAGATCCGGAAGCTCAGGGATCATCACATCTTCATCCGCCCCACGGACGACGACCTGTTCTTCAATGCCGGCGAGGCCCACTTGGGCGCCCTCGCCAATGGGCGCACGAGCGACGGCCAGCCGGGATGGGCCGCCTATTTCTCCCTCACCCATAAATTGCCCCGCGAGATGTGGCTCAAGCTCGGCGGCTATCCGGGGTGGCTGGTCGAGATTAATCACAATAGCCACCGCATCGCGGCCGACGACCTGACGGCGTTCGAGCGGCTGGCAGGCCAATTATCCTCCCAAGAGTTCTCGCACCTGTCCATGACGCGCTACGAGGAGGATTCGCTCACCGTCCACACCAACGCCTCGCGCGGCTGGCTCATGTACCTGCGTCACCCGTCCGACGGCGGGCTGTACACTCGCGACTTGGAATACGACGGTCCTCCGGAATCGGAGGAAGTATTCCTGTGCGGATGCGGAATCGACCTTGAGTTTTCCGCCAGCCGGACCATCCCGCGCGAACTGGCCGCCCAAGCCGCCTTGGAGTTCTTCCAAACCGGCCGGCTGCCTCAATGTGTGCATTGGGAGTTGGAATGGCGTTGATAAACGAAGCTGCATTCCTGCTGGCAATTGACGCGGCCTCCGGAGACATGGCGCCCGTGTTGGCGTTCGCCGACTGGCTTGACAGTGGCAACGACCCTCGCGGGGAGTATGTGCGATTGCTCATGATTTTGGAGACGCCGGAAGCCGTGGGGTTGTGGCCGTCCGTCCGCGTCTGTCTGCGTGAACTCCGGCCCGGCATCAATCCCGACTGGACTGAGCAGGTTGGCCGCCGGTTGCTGCGATGGCGGCGGCCGCTCTGGTCAGCCCTTGGCGACCTGTTTCTGGACCAAGACTCGGAGGTTGACGGAACCTATCCGTTTGTGGCCTCGCGGGTGGCGGATTCGATTTACACCCCGGCCGGGGTTCGGGCCATCCTCTGGGACGAGGTATTTCCAGCCGTCGAATGGAACCGCCGACACCCGTGTGGGGAATGGACCCCGTTCCCGGAAGACTGGCTGGAGGCCAGGATTCTTAGCGTCAGCCCTTGGCCGACGGCAGCCGACTCGCCCGAGATTGCCCGGTGGGTGCGGAAAGATTGGGAGGCCGTGTGCCGCCACTTGCCGCCGGACTTCAGATAACTGGTGGCCGAGTGATTTGCAAGCCTCTCGCATTCTAATGAGAGTCAAGTGGCTTGGCGGCCCTGCTCCCGGCTTACGCACGCTTGAATCCGCCGGAAATGGTTTTGACAGGCGGATTAGGGTCGGATAGCTTTGCCAGATTGTCGAAGAGCCTGTCAGCTCCCGTGCGACGGAATGCGAAAATCCTGTCCGCCACAGGCGAGGCAGCCAAAGGGGACGTTCGCGAATGATGCATACCTGTCAATTGTGTGGGATCGACGCCCCGACTCAGGAGGTGATGCTCCATCAGAACATCGGCTTGCTGTTCTTCCGCATTTCGCACTCGACGGAAGGCCACCTGTGCCGGCGTTGCATCACCGCGACGTTCAAGCAATACACACTGGTCAGCCTGACCCTCGGATGGTGGGGGGTTCTCTCGCTCTTTCTGACACCCTTGTTTCTGGTCACCAACCTGATCCAGTACCTCGCCGCCCTCAACCTGCCCCCCGTCCCCGACGACGCCGGCCGGCCGCGCCTGACCGACGAGATCCGGGCGCTGCTGGCCCCGTTCAACGGCGAGATCGTCCTCTGCCTCGGCCGGGGCGACCCGCCGGAACTGATCGCCGTCGCCCTTGCGGAGCAAACCGGCGTCACCCCCGCCCAGGTGCTGCTCTATATCAGGTTCGAGGCCGATGCCGAGCCGACGTGAGGCCAAACCGCCTGATTCTCGCGTCACCGGGGCACATCAATTCTCAAGGATAAAACGATGTTTCAATGGGTGGCGAGACTGTTCGGCCGGACGGAAAAATCTCCGATCCGTCTGGCCTCGCGTCCAAAGCGGCTGATCCCGGAGGCCGCGAGGAAGGTTCTTGAGGGCGCCGAGACGATGATCGTCCACTCGCTTGACCCGTCCAGCCCCGCTGGCGACATTCCCGGGAATTTTCACGATTGGCGGGTGCTTGGATCGGTCTCCGTCGAGTGTGCGGCCACCCGCGCCCGGATCGCCGCCGAGATGATTGCCGCCAATCAGGCAAGCGACGGCGGGCCGAAGTGTTTCAACGCGACACATGGCATCCGGGTCGCTTCACAGGGCCAGGAAGTCGATCTGCTCGCCTGCTTCTGGTGTTCATGGCTGGAGGTCATCGGACCAGACGGCGTGTGGGGCGGGATGGTTCCTGTCGGCTCGGGGCCGAAGAGAATGCTGGACCGCTTGCTCCGAAAGGCGGGCGTGCCGCTTGGAAAAGACCCGCACCGGTGGATTTGAAGCTCCAAACGCTATTCTGAATCGCCTGACCCACGCCATTGCTTCCCGCGCCAACAGGCCACCCGACCCGGCCCTCCGCCTGTCAAAAATGGTTACCCATCGATATGCGGTTCAAGCGTGATTCCCAAGTCACCTAGCAGATGCTCGACGGACTCGACCTTCCCCTGATCGCCGCCGGCGGCCTCGACAAACATCTCCCACTCCCACTGCTCTAGCGGGATGACAGGGGCGGCGGAGGCGACTCGCCGTTCGTAAATTGCCCAAGCCGCGCGCCGGATGAGATCCGGCATGTCCGTTCCCTGCCACCATTCCCGCAGGGCTTCCTCCGGCGGCAGAAGATAATCGCGCAGCACCCAAAGGCTGTGGTCGAACACATCTTTCCAAGGCTCGACCGCCGTGAACTGCTCGCCGATCGCCCACATCGCGGCGGTGATGACCGCCCCGGCCGGGCTCCGACACTGGTTGTCGAGGTTATACATGTGCGAGAGGGCGCGATCACGAGCCGGTTCCAAGTGGCCGGGCATTCCCCGGAAATACCAAGATTGATCGTAGGGCGGCCTTCCGTCCGGGAACGGATTCCGGGAAGACTCGCTTGAAAAGAACACGGCGACCGCCCCGCCTTCGGGGAATGACACGGCCCAATGCTCGCCTTCGCCGTTGGCCCCGAAATAGGTGTCTCCATCGCATTCCATCTCGAAAGCCGGTTCGTGAGCGACAAGCCAGAACGAGCGGGCGATGCAGTTGAGCAAGATGCCCCGGCGCAACTGCCCGATTGTGGGAAAACTGGCGTCACGGACGGGGTCGGGCGGCAGATCACGCATGTGCATCACACTCCTGCTCACGTTCCGGCACCGGAACCTTGTTCATATCAACGGAACCTGCGCCATCAGCCAGTCGCGTTCGTAGAGGCGAAGCGGCCGGGACCAAGGGCCGTGATCCGCCAGCCCGGACGCGGCGGCCAGCAACTGATCCCGGCCAAGATTTTGGTATGGCTCGTCATTCCACACGCCGTCTTCCAAGCAATACGACAGGTAATGGCCGGCCGGTTCGACCAAACCCATGTGTTCGAGTCCGAGGGTAATGTTGAACGGGACGCCTTGAAAGACATAGAAGGGAGAGTGAGGACAGGCAGTGTTCTCCGCCCCGCCAAGCAACATCCAGGCAACGCTCCACCGATCCCGGAGCGGTTGATCTCGGGGCCGGAACAGCAACCGGCAGAGGTCGAAGACGGTCTCGTCATCGGCCTCCGCCATGCGACGGAGTTCGGCGACCCCCGTGCCCGCTTGCCGTGCCTCCAAATCCTGTAACCGGGTGCATTGGGCGCGGGTCTCGGCAATATGCTCCCGGACACTTGCAATTGCCACATCCTCGATCATGTGAGAGTTACCCGGAGGATCATTTCCACTGCCGAACACCGATGTTCAGCCTCAAGCAAATTGATCATGTCGTCCGCCAAAATCCGCGGCCAAGTCATGGCCCTACCACAAGGCCACCACGACCATCCGCACTTGATCCGGCGGTCCCAGACGGACGAATTGCGGAAGAACCTGTCCGACGAACTCGGGGACGATCTCGGCATACGTCTCCAGCCATTCGACTTCGATCCCGTCGCGGCTCCACCCGGCGTAGCTGACCGGCACATCGGCCGGCCAGTGATCCCAAGGGAACCCGCGCGGACAACCCGCGAAAAGCGGAGCCGCCTGCGGGGCGACATACGCCCGTCGGCGCATGATTCGCTTCGTCCACCCGAACCCGGCCGCTTCGCGGGCCGTGAACCATGTCGGGAAGAACCACTGCCTGCCGGAGTGCCATTCCTCGATTTTGTATCGCGAAAGCCAGCCGGCCAGTTCGGGTGACAGATCGGCCGGGAAGCCGCGACGGGGCACGATCGGCACATACGGCTCGCTCGACCGGATGGGATTGCCGGAGTCGGTCAGGATCGCCGCCAGTTCCTTGTGATAAGAGTGGAACAACTGCTCCGGCATCAGTTCCGGCTCGTCGGCATCGTACTCACGATCGGGGTTCGGAACCATTCGCCCGACAAACGCCCACCGTCCGGCGACCAATGCCTCCGCATATCCGTAAATGTCCACTCCCATCCGCCTTGCTCCTTGCTTTTGAAGTTGGGGTTTGGGTTTTCAAGGTTGGTTTTGGTATTGGCGAGCCGAGCAGCGTAAGCTGCCGGGTGGCTTCCGGCGGGGAAGTCGCCTGAGCCACGGTTTAAGTCCGGCTGAGTAAAAGGGAGGCGGCTCAACCACCGAAAGTTCACGCTGCTCGGCTCGTCAACACCAAAACCAACCTTGAAAACCCAAAACGCGCCAGCGAGAAGACCGCGTTTTCAAATGGTCCGACGGATTGGCACCCCCGCCGATCAGCCTTTGGGGATTTGACCTTTAAACCGCCACATTTTTGCGGAACTCTTCGGCGTGTCTTTAGAACTCGAGCAGCAGACCGCCCGGACTGGGCGACACCTGCCCGAAGTACGTCCCCTCGACGACGCCCCCCGCGATGATGAAGTAAACCGACCTAATGCGGCCGCCATCCGATCCGGCCGCATAACGCCACGTTTCGCGGTTCGGCCCGGCGGGGGTCACGTCATTGGGCGCCCCCAGATATCGCCGCACTTGGGCCGGGGTCATCCCCTTGACGCCGGCGACGGCCCACGTCGGCGGACCGGCGAACCGGCGGGCCGACCGGGCGACTTCCTCGACAACGGCCCTCGGTGCAAAGATACGGGCCACACGCCCGGCCAATTCTTGATCGACCGGCGCCGACCAAAGCGCCACCCAGATCAGACTCATCAATCCCATTGGCTTGCCTCCTTGCTACCAGTTATCCGCGGTCGACTGTCCCGCCGGGGAACACAATCGGTTACTCGCCCCCGATCATGAATCCAAGAGCAAGCAAAGCCAGGAACACGATCAGACTGCCATAAACGACGCCACGGCCGACCTGTCCGTTGGCCGATCCCAGTCCGAAGCGAGGCCCCTGGCGGTGCCACAGCCACAGCCCGGTCGGCGCGGTCACCGCGCCGAACAACCACAAATGCCACGGCTGCGAACCATGCTTGAGCATTTCACCGCAGTCGCCGACGCGGTCGAACGCCCCCACACCGATGTACAACCCGTTGGCCAGCAGGCAGAACCCGGCGAAGAACCGCGGCAAGAAGGCCCAAGTCATGCGAATCGCGGCCGTGACACCCCAGACGATTAGCGGGACCGCGACGCCGATCAACGGGCCGGACCACACGACGACCAACGGGCGAGGGTTGTCGGCTAGGTCTGTTCGGGAGATAGTCAGCGGGTTGAGGACCACACGAGCCACGCGGCCGCCGGTCACCCACGCCCCGAGGACATGACCCGATTCGTGAATTGCCTGCATCCCCAGCCAAGAACCGAGAATCGTCGAGCCGATCAGCACAACTTGATACCAGCGTGTCACCGCGTCCTCCGCCGCCAAAGCGCAAATTCCGGCACCCGTCGGGCGGCATCCTGAACCATCAACCAGTGCCGGGGGGCCTTGTCCCGCCGCAACGCGCGGCCTTCTCCCTTTCGCGGCGTGACTCATCCCAAGTGTTGCCGCATCTCGTCGTCGATGCTCTTGCGTAATTCCATCAGACGCTTGGCGTATTGTTCCTGCGACCGGTCCTCTTCCGTCTCGGGCGTCCAAGAGGGGACGGGCACGGTTTCCCCCTTGTCGTTGACGGCGACGAAGATGATGACGCAATGCGTCGTGTGCGTGCGTTCGCCGCCGCGAGGATCTCCGGCCCGCACGTCAACGGCGATGTGCATGCTGGTGCGGCCGGTGTGGATCACCCTGGCTTTCACTTCAACCATATGCCCGATCAGCACCGGCTTGAGAAAGCGGATGCCCCCCACGTAGACGGTGACGCAGTAGCTGCCGCTCCACCCGACGGCGCAGGCATAGCCCGCCTGGTCGATCCATTTCATGACGGCGCCGCCGTGGACCTTCCCGCCAAAATTGACATCCATCGGCTCCGCCAGAAAACGAAGCGTAATCTCCCGTTGACCGTTGCTCACGCCGTCTCCCCCGGATGTTGACTCAGAGATCAATCGCTATTGCACCTTCTCGCCCTTCATGACGATGCGGCCGCCGGGCCTCTCCGACCGATTTACCGGACACTACTTACTACTTGGCGGCTTCCCGCTGGCACCAATCGAAGAGAAGCCGCCATTCGAGAAATTGCACCCGTTTGGCGGTCTCCTCATCGGGATTGCCGGTGTCCCGCACTCGCTCCACAAAATCAATGAAGGCGAAGGGATCGGTGAATTGATAGCCGACGGTCGGCGCCTTCTCCCGAAGTTGGGCGAGGACGGGGTGGTTCCCCGCTTGCCGGAACCAATACTTGCTGTTGAAAGCATCGGGTTCGCGGCGGTGCATGATGCCGTGCCAGTAGGAGCCTGTCGGGGTGTCGATCTCCTGGCTGATCGTGTGGGATTCATCCAGAAAATCGTGAAGGAGCCAAAGGGCTGACAGACAGGCGCGGGCCATCGCCGGGTTGGTGTGGCCCGGAACGACATCCTCGGGAGTCAGGCCGGCCAGCAAGGGTTTGACGGCCATGTTCGGCGTTCCCGGCCCCAGTTCGGCCAGCCGGTCGACGAGGAGATTTTGCCGGATGTCAACGGATTTGGAGTTCATTGAGTCATGTTAAACCCTCCGGGAATCGCCAACAAGACCCGGCGACTTGCACCCCGCGTGTCGAATCGTAAAAAATCCGCATGTGTCAACGGGGGTTCTCATGAAGTTTGATTTGGCGGTGGTCGGTGGCGGGATCGTTGGCTTGGCGACGGCCTACCAATTCACCAAGCGGTTGCCCGGCAAGCGGGTCGTCGTGCTGGAAAAAGAAGCCAGGGTGGCCGAGCATCAAACCGGGCATAATTCCGGCGTGTTGCATTCCGGCATCTACTACAAGCCCGGCTCACTGAAGGCCATCAATTGCCGGGCGGGCAAGAAGGCGATGGAGGCTTTCTGCGCGGCCGAGGGAATCGCCCACGAGATTTGCGGCAAGGTGATCGTCGCCATTGATGACAAAGATCTGGAATCATTGCAACGAATCTATGATCGCGGCGTCGCCAACGGTATCAATTGCGCCATGATCGGGAAAGAACGGCTGAAGGAACTGGAACCGCACGCGGCCGGGATCAAGGCGATCCATGTGCCCGAGGCCGGGATTGTCAACTATCGACAGGTCTGCGAACGGTTGGCCGAACGGGTGCGGGAATCCGGCGGGGAAGTCGTCCTTGGGGCGCGCGTCACCGGAGTGAAGCACCACCCGGACGGCGTGACCGTGCAAAGCACGGCCGGGGATTACGAAGCCAGCCAACTGGTGAACTGCGCCGGCTTGCATTCGGACCGCGTGGCAAAACTGACCGGCGAAAAACCGGCGGCGAAGATCATCCCCTTCCGGGGGGAATATTTCGAGTTGAAGCACTCCGCACATCACCTGTGCAAAAACCTGATCTACCCGACGCCGGACCCGGCGTTCCCGTTCCTCGGCGTCCACTTCACCCGGATGATCGACGGTTCCGTGGAATGCGGCCCGAACGCGGTGCTTGCCTTCGGGCGCGAAGGCTACAAGTTCTTCAGCGTCAATCCGCGCGACCTGTTTGAATCGCTGACCTATCGAGGCTTCGTCCGCATGGCGTTGAAGCATTGGAAGATGGGCATGGGCGAAATGTGGCGGTCCCTTAGCAAGAAGGCTTTTGTGCGGGCGCTGCAACGCCTCGTGCCAGAGATCACGGCCAACGATTTGGAATCGGCCCCCGCCGGGATTCGCGCCCAGGCGGTTTCCCCGGACGGTGGCTTGGTGGACGACTTCCTGATCCAAGAAGCCGACCGTGTGGTGAACGTGTGCAACGCCCCGTCCCCGGCCGCGACCGCTTCGCTCCAAATTGGCGAAACCATCGTGGACCGCCTCGCCGTGCGTTTCTCTTGAAAGATGTGTGGAAAAAAAGAGTTCTCGCACAGAGAACTCTTCACCCAATTTCGTTCTAGCTGATTCTTTGGCCGAAAACCAAAAACAGAAAACTGAAAACACATCCCGGACGTACAATATTGTAATACGTTATTGCCCCGGATGCCTTCGATGAAATCACGACGCCTCTTCCTGGCGGCCATCACCGCCGCTTTCATTGGTTTGACGGGCTGTTCGTTCCGCACCTCTTCCGATGAGTGGGGAAGCGCCGGGTCAAAGCCCAAGGTTCTCGTCTCCTTCCCCGGTCTCTACAGTTTCGCGGCGGCCGTCGGCGGGGATGATATCGTCCTCAAATCGCTGACGACCAATCGCGGGATTCATTTCCACGGCGAGGTGACCGACCGGGAAATCCAACTGGCTCGCGGGTGCGATGTTTTTCTCGCCAACGGCCTCGGATTGGATGACTACGTCGTCAAAAAACTGGAAAAACCGGCCGGGAACAAGAAGTGGAATGCCGTCTTCCTCGGCAAGGCTATCAACGAAGACTGGCTCCATGAGGGAGAATGCAACCACGCGCACAACCCCGGCGAAAAGCACGATCACGGGTTTGATCCGCACGTCTGGCTTGGCATTCGCCATGCGAAGAAAATGGTCGAGGCCATCCGCGAGGAATTTAAGAAACTCGATCCGGCCCACGCGGCCAATTTCGACCGCCGGGCGGCCGAATATCTGAAAAAGCTCGACACCTTGGAGGAAGACGGCAAAAAACTCTTCGCGGACAAGAGCGAGAAGAAGTTTGTCACCTTCCACGATTCGCTCCAGTATTTCTCCGAGTCCTACGGCATCAAAGTCGGCGCGGTGATTGAAACCAAAGAAGGAGTCGAACCCACGACGGACGACATCAACGAAATCGTCCGGATCTGTCAAAAACAGAAAATCCGCGTGATCGCCGTGGAACCGCAGTTCCCGCGAACCACGTCGGCCCGCGTGATCCGCGAGACATTGCAAAAGTCCAAGGACAACCCGGTGGACGCCCAATTTGCCGCCGTGGACCCGCTGGAAACGGCCGATGAAGTGGAACTCAGCCCGGATCTGTATGAACGAGTGATGCGGGAAAATCTGGCCAACCTCGCGAGCGTGTTGAAATGAATCCTGTCCTCGCGTCCATCCAAAACCTGTCGATTTCCCTTGGCGGCCGCCAGATCCTCAACGGCGTCAACGCGGATATCTTGCGCAACAAGATCACCGCGTTGATCGGCCTGAACGGGTCCGGCAAGTCCACCTTGCTCAAGGCGCTGATCCGCGAGATTCCCTATCGCGGCCAGATCAAGTTTTTCTGCGGCCACGACCACACGCTTCCGCAACCGAAACATGTCGGCTACGTGCCGCAAAAGCTGGCCATTGACGGCCGGTTGCCGCTGACGGTGCGGGAGTTTTTCGCCTTGTCTCTGCAACGGCGCCCCATCTTTTTGGGAATCGCCGAACGGGTGACGCAAACAGCCGACCGGTTGCTGTCGATTGTCGGGGCCAGACACCTGCTCAACCGCCCCATCGCCAAGCTCTCCGGCGGAGAACTTCAACGGGTATTGCTCAGTCTCGCCCTGCAACCGAACCCGGAATTGCTGCTTCTCGACGAACCGGCGGCCGGCATCGACTTCGCCGACGAGAAGCCCTTTTACGACCTGCTGGCTGACATCAACCGTCGGCAGGGCGTCTCCATCCTGATCGTCTCGCACGACATTTCCATTGTCAGCGAGCATTCCCATCATGTGCTTTGCCTGCAAAACGGCAAAGTGGTGTGCCAAGGCCCGCCGGGCGAAGTTTTGACGCCCGAACTCATGGGCACCACCTTCGGCCAGGGGAAACGCCTCTACGGCCACGACCATGCCGACGGCGAACACTGCGAACACGACGACGGCTGCGGACACTCTCACGGGATGTGAGCCGGGCCGTACCTAAAATTTGCCCAAGCTCGGCCTATTGTTGCCAATCGCCACGCTCAGTGTTTCGACGGCCGTGCTGAAGTAGTTCTTCGTGTCTTTGGCGATGGTGCTGACCAACCCGGCCAGGTTGCCGTTTTGCGAATCCCAAGCCTTGTAACTCAGCGTGGCGACTTGGGCGGCCGATCCGGCGGCCGGGACAAACATCAACGTGGCGGTGGACGGCAGCAGCACCGCCGCCGTCGCCGACACTTTGCCGATGTTCACGAACCCCGATCCGGTGTCGGCCTGCCATGTTCCCTTGCCGGTCAACCCCGTCACCGCGATGCCGAACGATGTGCTTTCGGGACTGCTCACCGCCCCCGCCAGCAACGCGGCCACGCCGGTCGTCGTGCCCGCCACAGATTGCAATTTGCCAATATCCAATGTCGGAGCGTCAAACACCGAGGTGACCGTGATCTTCGAGGTCACCGCCGCACTAAAGGCGTTGAGGCCTGCGTCCGTCGTGTCCGCAACTTCACCGGAGGCGCCCGCCGTTTGGTCCCACCCCTTGTAGGTGATCTTCGGTTCACTCCCGGCCGTGCTGAATTGGTCCTTGCCGGGCGAAAATCGAATCTTCATCGTGTCCGTCAGAAGCAGGGCGGTGGAATCACTCACGCCGGTGATGGCCGTCCATGTTTTGCCGGCGTTCAATGTGTACTGCCATTCGCCGATGGCGCCGGTGTCAACCCCCGTGACCGCGATCCCCTTTTTGCCAACAGCCGTGTCTTGGAAGTTTGTCCCGAGGAGTTTGGAGACCGCATATCCCAAATTGGTCTTCGGATCTTCCGTGATCGAGGGGAATACCCCCGGCACGGTCAGTGTCGGGGCTTCATTGCCGACTTCGACGGTCAATGTCTCCTTGCCCGTGCTTAATGAATCCGCCTTTGTGCTTGTTCCGTCCCATGCCTGATAGGTCAGGGAAGCCAGCCCCTTCTTGCCCGAATCGCCGTCAAATCGCAACAGCGTTGTCGGCGGCAGATATGCCGGGAATTTCGGCAGGCTGTTGAAGGATGATCCATCCGTGCTGTATTTCCACTGGCCCGGCCCGCTTGCCGCCGTGATGGCAATGCCAATCTCGTTGACGGGCGTGTCTGCGTCAGTCGTCCCGGCGACCAGTGTCGCCACCGTGACCGTGTTTGACATTCCACCAGACGGGATGAGCGGCAGAAACTTTATCCCGGCGGTGTCGAGAATCGGCGAGTCATTCACCGAAGAAACGACCTGCGTGGCTGTCCCCTCGTCGGCGCTGAAAGCCGTGCCGATGGTCGAGTCAAGATAATCCCCGGATGTGCCGGTGGTTTCATCCCAGGCGTGGAACGTGATCGTCGCCGAACCGTGGAAGTTGGCGGCCGGAACGTACCGCAATCTGGCGGTGTCGGCCAATGCCAGCGCGTTCCCCGCCGTCACCGTGCCCACGGCAAGCCAGTTCTTGCCATCAAGGGAATACTGCCACGTTCCGTTGGCGTCGTCGGCATCGGTGAGGGCGGTGCCCTTCCGGTCGGTCTTGTTCGCGTCGGTGATCTTCGCCGCCGTGATGATGCTTTTCACCGTTATCCCGGCGTTGGTCTTCGGATCTTCGGTGATCGTCCCGAGGTTAACGGCCGTGTTTCCAATGGCCGGGGCTGTGTTGCCTAATGTTGGCCCGTCCACGGCCAACGTCTCGGTCATGAAGCTAAACGCCATCCCGGAGGCGTTGGCCCGGTCGCCCGCATGGCCAGGGAGAGTGGCGATATTCCATGCCTTGTAACTGACGGGGGCCCCGGCGAAGCCCGTGACGGCCGGAACGAATGTGAGCATGGCCTCCGGCGGCAGCAACAACGCCGACGCCAGCGTCGCCTTGGTGATCGGCACCGCCCCGCCACCGGCGATCTCGTATGACCACGTCCCTTTGCCGGTCAATCCGGTGATGGCGATGCCGACCGAGTCGGCGCCGGTGTCGGTGACCGCCCCTGTTAGCAAATTGCCGACGAGAACGCTCGAAACCAGCTTTCGCTCCGGGGAGATGTCCAACACCGGCCGGGCAATCACACTCACCTCGGCCGTGTCCTTGACGGCGCTGAACGCGGTGCCAACCGCCATCACCGCCCGCTCGCCGATCTTGCCGACGGATTGATCCCACACCCGGTAGCCCAGCGAGGCCGTGCCGAAGAAACCGGTGTTTGGCAGGAACCGCACCTTCGTCGTCGGCCCGAGCAGTAACGCCGCGGAATCCGAAACCCCGGTGATGTCCGTCCACTTCCCGGCTGATTGCCACTGCCACTTCCCGTGGGTGTCGTCAACATCCGTCACCGCGAGGCCCAGCACGTTTTTCTTGTCCATATCGTTCGCCAGTTGGCCAAGAAGAATCTTTGCCTGATCGCCCGCCGGAGAAGTCGAGTTTTCGGAAATCGTGGTGAAGCGGGGATTGCCGTCAAGTCCGATGGCTGGCGTTGTTTTGCCAACGGACACCGAGGCTTTTTCGGTGGCCGTGCCATAGGCGGTGCCGAGGAGCGTGTTGCCGAAGGAGGGCGTCATTCCCGTGGTCGCCGTGTCCGTCGTCATGTCCCAAGGCTTGTAGCTCAACGAGGCAAAGCCGGTGAACGTGGCATTCGGCTTGAACCGAACCCGGTTCGCCGGGATATCGGCCAGCAACAACGCGCTTGCGTTGCCAGTTCCTGTGATGTCGGTCCAGTTCACGCCGCTGTTCGTGCTGAACTGCCACTGCCCCGTGGACGACGACGAAAACGCCGAGACGATGGCGATCCCCTTCACCGCCCCCGCATCCACGTCGGTGACGTGGGCCGTCAGCCCACTTACCGGAGAGCCGTCGAACACTTTCGCCTTCGCCGGGATGATCTCCACGATAATCCCCGGTTCGGTGTCGATCACCGGCCGGTCGTTCACCGGAGTCACGTTGACCGTGAACGTCTTCTGGATCGTGTCAACGCCCCCGTTGTCCGTCGTGCCGTCGTCCTTGACGGTCACCGTGATGACCGTCGAACCATTGGCGTCGGGCAGCGGCGTGTAATTGAGGCTCCAGATTCCGTTGGCCTGGGTGGCGGTCACGGCGGCGATCAAACTCGTGTTGCTCGAAACGGCCGTGACGGACAACGCCTGGCCCGACTCGTTGGCGGGCAGGCCGGGGGAGACACCCGAGAGCGTCACCGTTTGTTCCGGGGCATCCTCAAGGATGGCCGCCGGATTGGCGATGTCCGCAAGAGTCGGCTGATCGTTGACGGAGGCCACGACCACGTTAAATGTGTCCGTCACACTCAACCCCGCCTCGTCGGTTACCCGCACCACAAAGGTCGCCGTGCCGAATTGATCAGCCAGCGGCGTCAGAGTCAGCATCGATCCGACGAGCGAGGAAGAAACGATTCCAGTCGCCGAATTGGAGTCCACGCCAAACCGGAGATTCGCGGGGAGCGTCTCGGTATCCGCGAAGAAATCAGTCAGGTCCAGCGTGAAGGGGGCCGCGTCTTCGTTCTTCGATTGATCCGGGATCGGCGTCGTCACCACTGGCCGGTCATTCTTCGAGATGAAGACATTCGTCTCATCGAACAGCCCGCCGGAGTCGGTCACCCGCACGGTGAGGTTGTAAGTCCCGGAAATCATCGACGCGCCCGGCAACGAGATTTCCCCGGTCGTCGGCTGAATCGCAAAGATCAGCGGGTCGCCATTCACGATGGAGAATGTCTTGGTGTCCCCGGCGTCCACATCGGTCGCGGTGACGGCGCCGAGGACGGTGTTGTCCGGCAATCCCGTTTGATAGAAGAACGAATACAGCCCGCCGGTGATCGTCGGCGCCTCGTTGACATCGCTCACCGCGATGGTGAGATCTTTTTCAAAAGACAACCCGCCCGAATCTGTTGACCGGACGCGGACGGTGTAACTCTTCTTGGTCTCGTAGTCGAATTTGGCGGCCGTTTGAAGGGTGTCGCCGTTAATCGTGAAGTCGCCGTTGTCGTTCAAACCCTGCCCGTCCACAAGCAAGTAAGTGAACGTTTCCCCGGCATCTTGATCGGATGTCGTCAGCGAACCGACCGCCGTGCCCGCCGGCTGATTTTCGGCGACCGAGGCGGCCGACAATCCGATGTCTGTCGGGGCGTCGTTGACATTCGAGACATTGATGGTGAATTGCTTCTCTGTGTGCAAACCGCCAACATCCGTGGAACGCACGAGAATGGAATACGTTTTCACGGCTTCATAGTCGAAAACGGCAGCCGTTTGCAGGGTGTTGCCGTTGATGGTGAACTGCCCGTTGTCCTCGCCGCCAACGCCGCTCACCAAGCTGTATGTGAACATGTCCCCGGTGTCATGATCGGTGGTGCTGAACGTCCCCACGCCCGTGCCCGCCGGTTGATTCTCCGCGGTGGTGTTATTGGAAAGGGAAATATCCGTCGGCGGGTCGTTGATGTTGGCCACGTTGATCGTGACGACCTTGTCAACGGACAGGCCGCCCGAATCGGTCGCTCGAATTCGGATCGAGTACGAGTTCTTAACCGAGTAATCGAAGACGGCGGCCGTTTGAATCGTGTTACCGCTGAGTGTGAACGAACCGTTGTCATCACCGCCGACACCGCTCACGAAGCCGTATGTGAAAGTGTCGCCAACATCGGGGTCGGCTGTGCTCAAAGCGCCCACGGTCGTCCTCGTCGGTTGGTTCTCCAAGATGACGGCGGGCGAGAGCGTGACATCCGTCGGCGCGTCGTTCACATCGGTCACGGTGATCGTGAAAATCTTTTCGGTGAACAGCCCTCCCTGATCCGTCGAACGAACCCGGATGCTATAAGTCTTCTTTGTCTCATAGTCGAAGACGGCGGCCGTTTGAAGAGTGTTGCCGCTGATGACAAACGCCGCGTTGTCGCCGGAACCGGTCCCGCTGGCCAGCGTGTATGTGAACGTTGTGCTATCCGGGTCGGTCGTGCTGAACGTCCCCACGGTGGTGCCCGTCGGTTGGTTCTCCGCAATCATCGAAGCGGAGAGGGCGATGTCCGTCGGAGCGCCGTTGGTGACGGTGATTGTCGTGGTGATGGTGTTGCTGAGATTGTTCGATCCGCTGCCGTCGTTGGCTTGTGTGGTGAGGGTGACGCTTGCTCCCGCGCCGGGGGCCGTGTAAGTCAGCGTGCCGAGGGCCGTGTTCACGGCGGCCAGCGTCCCCGCGATGCTCAGGGAACCGCTGCGATTGCCGGTGACGGTCGTGCCGCCGACCGTCACGTTCAACACCCCGGCGGTCACCGAGAGCGTGATGGTTTCATTCGTCGAATCCGAATCGGCCACCGAAAAGACATTGCCGGTTCCCGTGAACGCCAGCGTGCCGTTATGCGCGACGCTGCCGCTCGCCGGGCCGGACATGACCGGGGCGGCGTTGGTGATCGTGACCGTCGTGGTCAGCGTGTTGCTGAGATTGTTCGACGCGCTGCCGTCATTGGCCCGGACGGTCAGCGTGGCGGTCGTGCCCGAACCGGGGGCCGTGTAAGTCAGCGTCGCCAAGGCGGCATTGAGCAGGACAATATTGCCGGAAAGGGTGAGTGTTGATGAGTTGTTGGCCCCGGCACTGATGGTCGCGCCCGAGGCAAGGCCGGAAGAGAGATTGACATTCACCGTCCCGGCCGTGGCGGTCACGGTCACGCTTTCGGAAGCCGCCGCATCGACATCGGAGACCGTAATCAGGTTGCCGGCGGTGAAGCTCAACGCGGCGGAACGGCCGACCGAAACGGCCAAGGGACCGGAGACCACCGGGGCCGTGTTGGTCGAGACATCAAACGCCGTGGTGACGGATTCGGTGATGCTCGTCACCTTGCCCGAACTCATGGAAGACCCGTAATACTGCCGGCCAAGAATGTATGGGAAAGCGGCCGCCCCGGTTGAATCGATGGTGTCGAAATAGGCGTAGGTGCCGTTGGAGAATTCGGGGGTGACACACCAACGACCGTTGAATTGATCCAGATTCCCGGAGCCGGGCACATAGGCATAGTCTTCGCCATAGCGGCCAAGCGGGTAAGTCGAACTCACGGTCGGACCGGCATAGGACGATTGTTGTGCCGTCGTCATGGTGTAAAAGGCATCGGGCGCCGTGGCGGCGGCGGTGGCGCCAAGTTTGGCGGAATCAAGCGCCGCCGACCAGCCGGGGACCGAGATACGCGGGCTGCCGGTCGTCAGGTCGGTTCGCAGGGAAAAGCTGGACTGCATCCGGACGACGGGGCTGGTGGGGTCCGTGGGATCGGAGTAGCCATACGGCCCGTAAATCGGATAGCCGTCGAACATCCAGCCGATGATCGGCGAATGGTGCAGATTAGTCGTGTGATCGACGAAATCTTCGCTGGCATCGTCGCCGTGCGTCAGAAGATAGGCCGCCGAATCATACGGGAAAACATCCGTGGTGCCGACGTAGTCGATATTGTCGTTGAGCTGCGCCCGGAGGGCGGGCGGGTCGGTGTGATAGTGATACTGGCCGTTGCCAGGTTGGTGGCCGTTGCCCTCGTCGAACGTGGCCGACTCGGCATATTCGGCCTCGCGGTTCCAAATGCCGTCGCCCGTCATCCCCACATCGGCGCCGGAGGAATGGACATAGGAAAACGCATCCCCGTTGTTGTAAAAGACCACGCCGTTGACGGCGATTCCCACCGGCCCGCCCCCGGCGGTGGCATGGGTGGCGGACGGGTAGGTCGTGTTCAACGCCACCCGGAAGATGGAATTTTGGTTGCTCGGATAATTCATGAACGGGTGCTGCTTGGTGGAATCGCTCCACCAAGGCCCCATCGTGTAGCTGGCAAGGTCCGGCGTGTTCACATAAACGTAGTTGCCGCTGTTGGAATAGCTGACCTTCTGGACATCGCCGATCACGGCGGTCGTCTGCCCGGACCACGTCGTGCTGGGTCCGATGGTGGTGCCGCCGTTGACGCCGCTGATGACCTGGGAATACTCCCCCTGCCCCGAGACAAACCAAGAATTCAGCACGGCGGTCGAAACAGAGAACAGCGTCCGCGACTCAAGGTCTTCCAGATGCAAGGCCTGTCGGATCTTCCGGGCTGACTTGGTTTGACCAACCGCACCCGGTGTCTTCACGGCCCATTTACGCACGGCAACTCCCCTTGATGATCCGACCGAGATTTGAAATTCAAGCCAATTGCCAGGGTGACGGCCCCGTGACTATAACCGGGCAACCTGAAGCCAACGTGAAGCGATGACAAAAGAGCTTTTCGGAAGAGTTGGACCGACTGGAGTGAAAAGGCGAACGAGAAGGAAAGGCAACAAACAACCGGCCTGTCGCGGATGAAGGACTGGCCGGTGATGACGACTTGAGGGTGTTCTTGTTCCGGCCGAAATCAGAAGCTCGTGTCCGTCGATTCCCCGGCTTGGGCTTGCGGGGTCGCCAGCGCTTTCCAAACCGACAGGCTCACGGAATTCTTGGCGAATCGGACGCCGCCGTCCCCCATCAGCACATTCACTCCGCCCGTGTGCCGGCTCCGGGCAGTGATGATGACGGAGCGGGTGTTCCACGCCGTGTAAGTTCCGGTGCAGGGAGCCATCGGATCATTGATGCAGTAATTGATCCGGACTTGGTCCACCCCGCTGTTGGGCGTGTTGTTGTGTTGGTAAATCGGTCCCTCGGGATAATAACGGATGCCGCGCATGTCATCCCCCTTGGGATTGATCACCTCGGACATGAACGCCGTGTTGCTAGTGCCGTCCGTGATGTCGGCCATGCGGGTTTTGCTGACGTTGTAAAACACGCCTTGAACCACCTGATCCAGACCGTTTGATGTGGAGGGCATGATTTGCGGGCCAATTCCCCCGTTGGCGTTGTAGTTCCCGCGAACACAAAAACCTCCGAAACCCATGATCGCGTTCGGGTCGTCCGACGGGCAGGACATCATCGGAATCCGCGTTGACCTGATCGTGAGGGTTCCCGTCGAGGCCGAGCCAAACCCGTTGGCGGCGCGGGCGGCGACATAATCAACCGTGTTGAACAACGAGTCCTGCTCAAGATAAGGCAGGATAAAGTAGCACCAGCTGGCCTCGCTGGTGTCCGACACTCCGTTAAAGGTGCTGTTGTTGGCGATGTAGCCGGGAGGAAAAACTTGATTGGCGCTCTCGTAATTGTGGAGGCCGAGGCCCAGTTGCTTCAGGTTGTTGGTGCATTTCATCCGGTTGGCGGCCTCCCGGATTTTCTGCACGGCCGGCAACAACAGGCCGATCAGGATGGCGATGATGGCAATGACCACGAGCAGTTCAATCAGCGTAAACGCGACCCGGCGGGATGATCCCAATCTCATCGAAGACTCTCCCAAAAATGTGATAAAAGCGGGTGAAATGGCGGGAGAGGAGGCCAGCCACAGTATGAGGCAAGCCATCGATTTCCGAAAGGAAATAATCAAAAATTGAAGCGGTTTTCTTCAATCAGGGAAGCCGGGCAGAGCGACCGGCTTCCCTGATTCATGACCAACTTAAAAGGGAAACAACAACGGAGCAGTGTTGACCGACAGGGTGACCGTTTCGATGGCCGTGCTGAACGCCGTCGAGGTGGTCGGGACGGAACTGCCGGGCACGGAGTGGTCGGACTGATCCCACGCCTTGAACTTGAACGTCGTCAGCCCCGCGATGCCGGGCAACGGCACGAACCGGATGCGGTCCGTGGATCGCAGAACCACGGCTTTTGCCGCCGACACACCAGTGAGGGGGGTCCAAGTCGTCCCGTTGTTGACACTGAATTGCCACGTGCCGTTTTTGCCATCCACGGCCGTGACGGCCATGCCGGAAAGGGCTCCGACATCGGGATCATGGACCAATGTTCCCAACACGGCCGAGACAAGCGTGCCGGTTTGCGAACTGCCGGCGTTTAACGGGATGGCCGGCAACCGCGTGTCCGGCGCGGTGTCCAACTGCGGACGGTTATTCACGTTCGCCGTGTTGACGTACACCGTGGCCGTTTCCGATGCCTTGCTCAAGGCGGTCCCCGTCGTCGCCCCGGACTTGCCTGCGGTTCCGGCCGTGCCGTCCCATCCGCGGTAACTGATCGTGTCCGTGCCTTGGAATCCGGGGACGGGCACGAAGCGGATTTTATCCGTGTCCCGCAGGTAGAGGACGTTGGTGGCGCTCAACCCGGCGATGGAGGACCAACCCGTCGGGCTGCCGGGGGGAACGGGCGCCTGCAACTGGAACTGCCAGTTCCCCTTCACAGACGAGCCGGCCTTGGTGATCGCGATGCCCCGAACCGGTCCCGGATCAATGTCCGTCAGGGCGGTTCCGAGCAGCAGGGACACCAGATCGCCGGCCGGGTTGGTCGCGCCGGACAAAACGGAGGTAAGCATGGGATTTGGCGTGATGTCCAAAACCGGGGGATCATTCACGGGTGTCACGGTGAGTGTGCCGGTTTCCTCGTCCGTGCTGAAGGCAGATGTTCCGTCGGTCGCCCCGAGGGGGACGAGATTGGCCCGTTGTCCGGCCGTGCCCCGCGTCTGATCCCATGCGTGATAACTCACCGAAACCGTGCCGTTGAAGTCCAGATTCGGCAGGTATCGAATCTGGTCCGTAGACTTCAGAAGGATGGCGTTGTCCGGGGAGACCACTCCGACCGGCTTCCATGTTTTGCCGTTGGAGGAATACTGCCACACGCCGGTGGTTCGACCCGTCAGCCCCGTGACGGCAATTCCCTGGAGCGGGCCGCTGTCGGTGACCGCCGCGCCGAGCATGGCGAAGACGGGGGTTCCCGCCGGATTCTTGTTGTCCTCGGCGGTTGCCGTCAGGACCACGTCCGGCGTGTTGTCGAGCAAGGGGGCGTCATTCGGGGCGGGCGCCGGGTTGGTCGTCACGTTGACCACCGCCGTGCCGACGGCGACGCTGAAGGCCGTGGTCGTGGTCGCCGTCGTGCTGACCTGTTGGGCGATGGTTCCCCCCCCGGATCGGTCCCATGCCTTGAAGGAGAGCGTGGACTGGCTGACGAACTTGCCGGCGGCCGAGGCGACCGGCAGGAACCGGACCCGGTCGGCCGGGCCGAGCAGGAGGGCTTTGGCGGCGCTCACGGCCGGCATGGGCGTCCATGTGGTGGCGCCATCCAGTTGATATTGCCAGGTGCCGCCGGTCTTGCCGACGGCCGTCACCGCCAGGCCGGGGGGCAGGCCCGGATCGGGATCGGTGACCGTGGCGGCGAGAATATCGGACACAAGATCCCCGGCCGGATCGGCATCGGTCGGCGTCACGGTCGGGTTCACCGGCGTGAGGATCGCCTTGGAGGCGGCATCGAGAACGGGTTTGTCGTTCACCGGGGCCACGCGGGCAAAGATGATGTCCGTGGCGCCGCTGAACGCCGTGCTGCCGCCGACACTCGCGGGAGAAGCAAGGTTGAAGGGCACGCCGGGTTTGCCTTCGGTCTGGTCCCACTCCCGGTATTTGAAATAGGCTTCCCCGGATTGATTGGTGTCGGCCACAAAGCGGATCTTGTCCGTGCTTCGCAGCGGGAGGGCGTGGGCGTCATCAACAACGCCGAACGCCTTCCACGCCCCGCCCGTCGAATATTCCCAATGGCCCGGCAGGGTTCCCCCAAAGCCGATGATGGCCGCGCCCTGCAAGGACTTGAAGTCGGTGTCCTTCACCGTCGCGCCGCGGATGTCGGAAATCTTGTTGCCAAGATTCGCCCCGTCCTCCGGGGTGATCGCGATCACCGTGGCCGCGCGAAGGGTGGCCGTTTCGCTGGCCACGCTGAACGCGGTCGCCCCCCCGGTGCCGGCCGTGAGGTCGGCGGTGTCCCCATCATCGCCCGATGTCTGGTCCCAGGCGTTGAAGGTGATGGTTGTCATGCCCGAGTATCCGCTGTTTGGCCTGAACCGCACCAAATCGGTCGGCAACAGCAACCGGGCCGACGACAGGCTGACCGTCGAGAGGTCTCCCCATGTGGCCCCGGCGTCAATCGAATAATCCCAATGGCCGTGGGATGAATCCACATTGGTGACGGCGGCGGCCCCGAAGATCGTTCCGGGATTCACGTCGCTGTATCCGGCCGTCGCAAAAGATCCGACCGGCGTGGGCTGGGGATTCGTCGTGCTCTTGGCGACGGGAATCAAGACGGGAGAACCGGAATTGTCGAGGACCGGGGCGTCGTTCTTCACCGTGTAGTCTGCGGTGTCGGTCTCGGCGCTGTAGGCCGATTCTCCGCCGTTGGCGGTGACATCGGCCGTGCCGCCGTTGACGCCACTCGTCTGGTCCCACGCCCGGAAGGTCAGGCCAGAAGAGAACGTGCCGCTGTATCCCCGGACCGGCTGGAAGTACAGCCGGGTGCCGGCGTCGGCCGCCAGCAAGCGGGCCGTCGTGTCGGAGGACGTCCCGAGGGGCGACCAGTTGACGCCGTTGTTGGTTGAATAGAACCACGTTCCGTTTGTCTCGTCCGAGGCGATGACGGCCATCCCGGTGAGCGGGCTGAAGTCGGCATCCGTCACGTTGTTCAAGCCGGAGCCGCCCGTCAGATCCACCAAGGCGGACACCAGCGTCCCGACCGCTCCCGCCGGGGCGGGGCTGTTCTGGCCGATGATGTCCAGCGCCACGGCCGCATCGGCCAGAGACGGGGCGACGTTGAAGACTTTGATGCTGGCGGTGTCGGTGGCCGTGCTAAACGGCGTCTTCCCGCCATTGGCGACAACGCTGGCCGTGCCGCCGTTCGTGCCGGTTGTCTGGTCCCAAGCCCGGAAGGTCACGGCGGCTGTGATCGTGCCGATGAAACCATTGGCGGGCTGGAAGTACAACCGGGTGCCGGCGTCGGCCGCCAGCAAGCGAGCCGACGTTCCGGAAGGCGTCCCAAGAGGAGACCAGTTGCCGCCGTTATTGGTCGAATAGAACCAGCTTCCGTTGGAGACATCGGAGGCGACCACGGCGATCCCGGTGACCGCGCCCGGATCGCCGTCGGACACATTGTCCAACCCCGACCCATCGTTCAGATCAACAAGCGATGACACCAGTGTCCCGACTGCTCCCGACGGGGCAGGGCTGTTCAGGGCGATGTTGTTCAGCGTCACATTCGCGTCCGTCAGGACCGGCGCTTCGTTGGCCTTGAGGACGGTGATGTCCGCCGTGTCGCTGGCCGTGCTGAAAGCGGTCTCGGCCCCGTTGACGGAGGCATCGGCCGTGCCGCCGTTGACGCCGCTCGTCTGGTCCCACGCCCGGAACGTCAGGACGGACGGGACCGCTCCGAAGAATCCCGCCACGGGTTGGAAGTACAACCGGGTGGCGGCGTCGGCCGCCAGCAAGCGGGCCGTCGTGTCGGAAAGCGACCCGAGGGGAGTCCAGTTGGCTCCGTTGTCAGTCGAATAGAACCATGTTCCCTTCGTCTCGTCCGAGGCGATGACAGCCATCCCGGTGAGCGGGCTGAAGTCGGCATCCGTCACGTTGTTCAAGCCGGCGCCGCCCGCCAGATCGACGAGCGCGGACACTAGCGTCCCGACCGGCCCCGCCGGTGTGGGGCTATCCTGAACGACGCCGTCCAAGACGACATTGGTGTCGGCCAGCGCCGGGGCGGCGTTGGTTACCCGGATGCTGGCGGTGTCCGTCGCGATACTGTAAGGGCTCGTCCCACCGGCGAGGGTGACGTCGGCCGTGCCGCCATTGGTTCCGGCGGTCTGGTCCCAGGCATGGAACGTCAGCCCGGTCGCCACCGTGCCCACAAACGCATTGACCGGCTGGAAGTACAACCGGGTGCCGGCGTCGGCCGCCAGCAACCGGGCCGTCGTGTCGGAGGGCGTCCCGAGAGGCGACCAGTTGGCGCCGTTGTTGGTCGAATAGAACCAACTTCCCTTCGTCACATCCGAGGCGGTCACGGCGATCCCCGTGACCGCGCCCGTGTCGGCGTCGGTCACGTTGTCCAAGCCGGAGCCGTCAACCAGATCAACGAGCGCGGACACCAATGTGCCGACCGCTCCCGACGGGGCCGGGCTGTTCTGGCCGATGTTGTTCAGCGTCACATTCGTGTCAGCCAGGACCGGCGGGTGGTTGGGTTCCAGGACGGTGATGGAGGCCGTGTTGGTGGCCGCGCTGTAGGCGGTCTCGCCTCCGTTGGTGGTGACGTTGGCCGTGGCTCCGGTTGCTCCAGACGTGCGGTCCCAGGCGCGGAAGGTCAGGCCATCGGGGACGGTTCCGAAGTAACCGGCGGCGGGCCGGAAGTACACCCGCGAGTTGGCATCGGCCGCCAGCAACCGGGCCACGGTGTCCGAGGGCGTGCCAAGGAGAACCCACGACGACCCGTTGTTGAGCGAGTAATACCAGACGCCGTTCGTCTCATCCGAGGCGATGACGGCAATCCCCGTGACCGCGCCGGGGTCGGGGTCGGTCACGTTGTCACGGCCGGAACCGTCAACCAGATCGACCATCGAGGAAACCAGCGTCCCGACCTGGCCCACGGGAACGAGGCTGTCCTGGGGGATGCTGTTCAACACGACATTCGTGCCGGCCAATATCGGGGCGACATTGCTCACTTTGATGCTGGCGGTGTCGCTCGTCGTGCTGTAGGGGGTTGATCCTCCGGCCGTTGTCACATTGGCGGTGGCGCCGTTGGTCCCGGCCGTCCGGTCCCAGGCAAGGAACGTCACACCGGCGGCGATGGTGCCCGCAAACCCGGCGACGGGGCGGAAGTACAGCCTTGTGCCGGAGTCGGCCGCCAGCAAACGGGCCGCCGTGAGGGAGGGCGTCCCGAGGGAGGCCCAGCTTGATCCGTTGTTGGTCGAATAGAACCAGCTTCCCTTCGTCACATCCGAGGCGACAATGGCGATCCCCGTGACCGCATTGGTGTCGGGATCGGTCACGTTGTCACGGCCAACGCCGTCGGCCAGATCGACCATCGAGGAAACCAGCGTCCCGACCGGCCCCGATGGCAGGGGGCTGTTTTGCGCGACATCATTCAGCGTCACCACGACATTGGACAGGACCGGCGCCACGTTCGACCAGGGGGGAATAAAACTGGACGTGATGTCATCAATGTGCCAGCCCGACGAGCCGACGATATCGTCCGTGCCCTCCCGCCAGCGAAGTTTGACGCTCTGTCCGACCCCGGAGGCGGGCAGGTTGACAATCGTCTGGGTGTATCCGCCCGAATCGCCCGACCACGCCGACCGCCCGGCCAGCGGGTTGCCGTAGTTGAGGTCGATCGTGTTGTTGTAACCCCCGGCGACGAAATTCCCCCCTGTGGCCGTGATGTCCGTGAAGGCCCCGCCGTTGATCGAGATTTCCAAGACGCCGCCGTCGTAGGTGTTCTCCATTTGGTAATAGTTCTGGAAGGAGATCTGCGCCCCGGCGGGATAGGTGAAGGAGGGCGAGATGAGGATGTTGTCGGCGATGTCGCCGTTGTCCGCCACAAACGCACTGTTCGGCGCGCTGTTGCTTGTCGATGCCGAAGTGGTCCAGTTTGAGAACCCGTTCCCGGAGGCCGACTGGGTCCATCCGACCGGAAGGTTCGGAGTGGTCACCGAGTCGAAGTTCTCGAACACACTGCCGATTTGGAAGGCGTAATCCTCGACCTCGCCGTCCGGCAGCAGGCCGAGGGGACTCGGCGAGGCGACCGTCGCGCTCGTGAGGCGGAAGCGGACATACAGGGTGCCCAAGGTCGGGCTGGCCGGCAGCGTGATGCTGACGAGGTTGTTGCCGGCGGTCATCGCCTTATTGATGGCGAACTGCTCGCCGGCGTCGAATATGCTGTTGCCGTTCAAGTCGGCCCAGGCATTCAGGAAGCTGGCCGCCGAGACATTGACCGTGAAGGAACCGGTCGTCCCCGCCCGGAGAACTCCCGCCGTGACGCCGTCGTCGTCGTCGATTCCGGAGAGGTCGTCCCCGGTGCCGTCGAGCGGAAGAGCGGCGTCGGGTTCGCCGTCTCGCTTCGTGCCGAGCGTCGGTCCCGTGGTCGTGTGCCGTGCGCCGTTGGCGGCCAGCGAGGTGCCGTAACTGTCCGGCAAATCGCCGAAGTCCGGTTGCGGCGGGACATCCAGGGAAACGTCGTCGATCCGCCAGCCGTTGCCTCCCGTGCTGGCGTTGGTGGTGAGTTGCCAGCGGAATTGCACCGGCTTGCCGATGGCGGACGCCGGCAAGTTCACGCTGGTCTGAACGTATCCCCCCGAATTGCCGCTCCATCCGGAGCCGGCCGTGTAGCCCGCCCCGCCCGTCGCAAAACTCCCGCCGGCCGTCACGATGTCGACGAACGGCGCGCCGTTGATCGAGATGTCCAGAGAGGCGAAATCCGCGCCTGCTTGAGTGTCGTAGGAATTTTGAAAAGAAAGCTTGTTATTGGAAGCCAGATAGGTCAGCACCGGGGAGACCAGACTGGTGTCGCTGGCGGTGGCGACATCCGGCACGAACGCATCGTTGGCGCCGCTGAACGGCGTGGCGGTCGAGGTCGTCCACGACGAGGAGCCGGAGGCGCTTTGCGAGGACCACTCAAAAGGCAGGGCCGGCGACGTGACCGAATCGAATTTCTCCTGGATGATCGCGGCGGTGGGCAGGTCAAACGCCTGGGACACGGTCGTTGAGTTTGAACTGGCCCCCGAACTGGCGCTGGCGCCAAGGCCGCGCCGGGCGAAGACGGTCCAGAGTTCGGCGAAGTTCTTGCCGCCAGTCAGAGCTTGGTCGGCCGCGATGATGGCGTTACGCGCCTGTGTGAAGGTCGGGTTGGCGGGCTGGATTTTCAGCGCGTCCATCACGAGTTGCAGGGCCAGCTTGTTGCCCGCCGCCGCCGGGGTTCCGAGGGCGGCGTTTTTGTCGTAGCCCGTGTACAGGTTGGAATCGTAGCCGTATTTGTTGATGAGGGCCCAATTCATGTCCCACAACGTCGAAGCCCAGATTTCGCCGGTGTCGTGGACCTCGCCGTCGCCGTTGTAATCGTTGAGCGTGTGCGGATCGACGGTCATGTTGAAACTGTACGGATACTGGCGAATGCCCCCGCCGGTGGGCGACTGTCCCTCCACATAGGTGCCGAGCGGCATCGCCTGATTCTGGGTGTCCGTCGGCCGTTGGGTCAGCATCAAGGCCCAGAAATCGCTCCAGCCCTCGCCCATGCCGCCGCTCTGGGTGGCGTCGAGTGCGTTTGAATTCGCCGGTCCGCCGGTCAGCCGGTTGGACACGCCGTGGCCGTATTCATGGAACATCACCCCGTTGTCGAGTCCGCTGTCCCGGCGGGGTGACGTGGCGGTGAACTCGTACATCTGCATCCGCGGCGACTGGCCATCTGGCGGGGTCGCGAAATTTGCGTTGTCAATGTTCGGGTCATTCGGGTCATACGGAAGGTCCGCCTTGTCCTGCCCGTCGGCCTGGACGGCGTCTCCCCCCGTGCCCCCCTTGCCGTAGTTGTTGACCTGGAAGTTCCCGGCCGACTCGGTGAAGCCGTAATGGTAATGAATGTCATGCAGAATGTTGTTCGCATAAAACATGTTCAAGACGGAGGCATTTTCATTGACCGTCGCGGAAGGCGCGAGAGACGGATTGAACGTGTAACTGCTGAAATCGAGGCTGGCCCCGCCGGAGGGGCGGCTTCCCGCATCGGGCGAATCATTTCCGTCCCGGTCCAAATGCGCGTCGACGTTGTTGCCTTCCGTGTCCGTGAACTCGGCCCCGGCGACGCCGTTGGTGTCGTGCCAGCCAAACGGCGACGCGGTCGGGTCTTGCGGATTGGTTATCAGGCTGAAGCCGCCATCCTGAACGCTTTCATTCGGTATCGCCAGCGCCTTATAAGTCGCGTGGTCCACCCAGTCGTTGTTGGCGACGAGTTTGCCGGTCGATGCGTTGGCGCTGGCATCGTACCAATGTTCTCCGTCCGTAGTGCGGATGACCAGTTTCCACGCCAGTTCAACCCCGTCGGGGGTCACCACGTATTGCAATTTGGCCGGAACGGGGTCTTCGGAGATTCCCGGCGCGCTCAACAGGCTGGCCTTCGTCAAGTCGTTGCTCAGGTTGAGCGCCTGCACGGCCTTGCCGGAAGAAGAGGAAAGCCCGAGCTGGCCCGCCACGTCCGTGAGGGCTTGGGCGGCCGTCAATTGCGGGGTCGCGGCCGTCAGGGACGGCGACGACAACCCTTTGACGAATGTGCTGTAAGCGGAGATCACCTCACCGGTCGCTGACACACTAATATTCAACAGGGCATTTGAAACCGGGAGGCCGTTGTGAGTCTGCTGCAGGTAAATGAGCGTCATGCCGGTTGGCTGGCTGACGTATTGGTCGGTCACCACATAATTCGAGAGGTCGCCGGTGGTCACGCCCAGTTCGTCCGCGTGGGCATTGAGATAATCGGTGGCGATTGTAAAAGCGTCGCCAGACTTGGGACCGGTCAGCAGACTGCCATTATTGGATAATTCATGCGAGGGAGGGGCGTAGGTCAACGCCGGATCAGTGTCCACTTTTTTGGTCGCGACCGTCTCCAGCGGCCCCACGAACGGATTGGCTCCGTTCATCACCTCACGGGATTCGAGCGTCTCAATTTTGAGTCGATATTTCGAAGACGCGGGACGCAGCCGATTTCGGGTGGAGAACTTCTCGGGAAAGCGCATGAATGTCTCAAGGAGGAGTCGCGAGAATGCGAGATTAAGAAATGGTAACTCGGATGGGTAGTTTCTGTCAAACGCAGATCGATTGATTTTCAAAATGGTTTGTTACAAAAGTTCCATCCTCGTTGAGGTTCGGCCCCGAGATTTCATGCCTTCCCTCAACTTTGCCGGGCATTTTGATTGGCCGACTTGGCGAATCTACTTACTTCCGACCGCGATAACGCCGAATCAGGTTGTTCGTCGAGCTATCGTGGGCCAAGGCGGGTTCGGCCTCCCCTTCCAGTTCGGGGGCGATCTTTTGGGCCAGCACCTTCCCGAGTTCCACGCCCCATTGATCGAACGAGTCGATGTTCCAGATCACCCCCTGCACGAACACGCTGTGTTCATAAAGGGCGACCAGTTTGCCCACGATGGCCGGGGTGAGCTTGTCCATCAGCAGCGTGTTTGACGGCCGGTTGCCCTCGAAGGTCTTGTGCGGGATCAACGGCGAGGCGACCCCCTCGGCCTTCACCTGTTCGGCCGTTTTGCCGAAGGCCAGCGCCTCGGCTTGGGCGAAGACATTCGCCATCAGCAAATCGTGATGGCGGCCAAGGGGATTGAGCGACTTGGCAAACGCCAAGAAATCGCAGGGGATCAGTTTTGTCCCTTGATGAATCAACTGGTAGAAGGAATGCTGGCCGTTGGTGCCCGGCTCCCCCCAATAGATCGGGGCGGTTTGATAACTGACCGATTGGCCGTCGAGCGTCACGCTCTTGCCGTTGCTCTCCATCGTCAGTTGCTGGAGATACGCCGGGAACCGCTTCAGGTATTGGTCGTAGGGCAGCACCGCCACCGTTGCGGCATCAAAGAAGTTCGTGTACCAGATGTTCAGCAGGGCCATCAGCACGGGAAGATTTTGTCCGAGCGGGGCCGTGCGGAAATGCTCGTCCATCTCGTGAAAACCGGCGAGCATCTCCCGGAAACCCTCCGGGCCGACGGCGAGCATCGTGGACAGGCCGATGGCCGAATCCATCGAATACCGGCCCCCCACCCAATCCCAGAAGCCGAACATGTTGGCCGTGTCGATGCCGAACTTGGTCACTTCGGCGGCGTTGGTCGAAACCGCCACGAAATGCCGGGCGATGGCCGCCTGATGTTTGAGGGTGTGCAAGGCCCACGTCCGGGCCGTGTGGGCGTTGGTCATCGTCTCTTGCGTGGTGAACGTCTTGGAGGAAACAATGACCAGTGTTTCCTCGGGGTCGAGATCGCGCGTTGCCTCGTGGAAGTCCGTGCCGTCCACGTTGGAGACAAACCGGAAGGTGAGTTCCCGTTTGCTGTAATGCTTCAGGGCCTCATACGCCATCACCGGGCCAAGGTCGGAGCCGCCGATGCCGATGTTCACCACATTGCGAATCGGCTTGCCGGTGTATCCTTTCCACTCCCCGGAGCGGACGCGATTGGCAAACTCGCTCATGCGGTCCAGCACATCGTGAACCTGCGGAACCACATCCACGCCATCGACGATGATCGACGAACCCTTCGGCGCCCGGAGGGCAACGTGAAGGACCGCCCGGTTCTCGGTGATGTTGATTTTGTCGCCGCGAAACATGGCGGCCGCGCGGTCCTTCAGGCCGCTTTCCTCGGCAAGCTGGATCAGCAATTTCACCGTCTCGTCGGTGATGCGGTTCTTGGAGTAATCCAGAAAAATGCCGGCGGCCTCGGCCGTCAGCCGTTCCCCTCGTTTGGGATCGGCGGCAAACAACTCCCGCAGATGGGTTCCATGAATTGTTTGATGGTGGGCGGCAAGGGCTTTCCACGCCGGGCGTTCGGTCAGGGGAATGGTGCTGGCGCTCATCGTCGAATCTCCTTCGGGAATCATCCGCGAATGGGGAAGTAGGTTGTTCGTCAATCACCCAGATGGTGGCCGTCGTTCCAGAGACGGACGACCGGTTCTTCGGTTCCGTGGTCGTATCCCAGCAAACTGAGCGTCGCCGTCCCCAATAGAAGAAAGCGGCCGAAGGATACATCCAACCCGCACCAACGGGCGGTCAAGGCCCGGAGGAAGTGCCCGCTGGAGAAAACCAGCACATCGTCCCCGACGGCCCGCAACCTGGCCACCACCCGGTCCGCACGGGCAGTCACATCCGCGACGCTTTCACCGTTCGGGCACCCGTTGACGAAGACATTCCAGCCTGGCTGAATCTGGCGAATCTGGTCGCCGATCAGTCCTTCGTAGTCGCCGTAGTTCCACTCCACAAGATCGGGATCGACCACCGCCACGTCGCCAAAGCCCGCGAGTTCGCAGGTTTTCTTGGCCCGTTGAAGGGGGCTGGTGAGGACGGCCTTGTAAGTTCCCTGTTGAAGTCGTTTGCCGAGCAACCGTGCGCCCGCTTCGCCGCGTTCCGTCAGGGGGATGTCCGTCAGTCCGGTATGTCGGCCGGATAACGCCCAAGCCGTCTCGCCGTGGCGGGCCAGTTGGATCACCGGGAAAGTTGAACGCATCATCGCTCCGAAACAATTGGGACTCGGATGCCGCCACTCAGCCGACCGGCCCCCGGACGATGACGCCGGCGCTGCTGCCGATCAGCACGGTTGGATTCATCCCCAAGAACAAGCCGGTGCCGACGACGCCGGGGATGGCCCGAATGGCCGCTTCCAATTGCTCGGGCTGGCTGATCGTCGGGGTGTCACAATCCAAGATATGATTGCCGTTGTCCGTCAGCATGAGTTGCCCTTCGCGCATTCGCGGCCGCGGATTCAACCCGAGCGAAGTCAGTTGGCGGGCGCATGCCCCTTTCCCAAACGGGATCACCTCGACCGGCAACACCCCGCGAGAACCCAACACCGGCACCAACTTTTCCTCGCCCACCAAGATGACCACCCGGCGGGAGGCGGCCGCCACGATCTTCTCCCGGAGCAACGCCCCGCCGTAACCCTTGATGAGATTGCCGGCCGGGTCGGCTTCGTCGGCGCCGTCCACATCCACGTCGATGGAATCGACTTCATCGAGACTCGTCAACGGGATACCCAACTCACAAGCCAGGCGTTCGGATTCAAGCGAGGTCGGCACGCCGCGAATCGGGAAACCCGCCCGCACTTTCTCGCCCAACACATGCAGGAAAACCGTCGCCGCGCGGCCGGTGCCCAATCCCACCACGGCGCCTTCGGAGATGAAGTCGAGAGCCTTCGCGGCGAGGGCGTTTAGTTCATTGGTGTTCGCGGCCATCAATAACTCGGTGATATGTCGGGGCTTCAAATCCAATCTATCGGAAATGGAAGACGCCACCGCCCGCAAGCGAACACTTCCCCAAAATCATCATGACAACGAGGGATTGAACTTACAAAAATCAAACCGCCCCGTTGGTCGTCCGGCCCGGCCGAAAAAATTCCTCTTGAATTCTTCATGTTTAATTTGCATGCGAGTTTCGGGAAGGGTATTATGCGAGTAGGTGGGGATGAGTGACCCGCCAAGTTATCAACACTCGAGGGAGAACAGCGGTATCAACGTTTTTGAGTCGATTGATTTTGCCATTGCCGAGTGCCATGACCGATCACGATCAGAGCCACGTGTGACTGCTGGATTCAAGAGCTGCGACCAAATGATCTGAACACTGACATCGCCAGTTTGCCAAAGACGGATAACTGTCATCGCAAACCGGCCATCGTGATGTGAGATGTTCTCGAAATGCAGCCCGTCTTGCCAAAAAGGTTCTGTTGCTGCTTCTGACCGCGAAATCGGCAAACCAACGCATCGGACTGGTCAACAAGACACCCCAAACCGAGAAAAACCCCGGCTAACAACCGGGGATTTTTTTTGCGATTCAACGGGGAACACATGACCGCCAATCTATTTTCCCATTTGCCCGCCAATCTGGCGAATGAAGTGATTCAAACACTTGTCTCCAACAACAATATTTCCATCGAACGAATCATCTCGCTTGGCCACACTTCGCCCGATGGTTTCTGGTACGACCAACCCAGGCATGAATGGGTGATGGTTCTCCAAGGCGAGGCCAAGGTGCGCTTCGAGGGAGACGAGCATCCTGTCCTCATGCGGCCCGGAGACGCCGTCAACATCCCCGCCCATCGCCGGCATCGGGTGGAATGGACAACGCCGGACGAACCCACGATCTGGCTGGCTGTTCATTACGGGGATTAAGGACAACTCTTCTCTGCTTTTCTCTTCGAGTGATTTGCTTGAGATGCCCTCCCATCCGGGGTATAGTCGGTTTCCCAACGTGATCCCGAAGGAGCAGCCATGCGACAGAAGTTTTTGGGAGGCGGTTTCATCATGCTGATGACCGCCGCCCTGGCCGTCGGCGCCGAGCCGAAACAGATTGTGATCGACTTGTGGCCGGGCGTGGCCCCCGGCGAGAAGGGGAACATTCCGGAGGAGAAATTCGAGGCCCCGAAGGCGAACGAAGTCCAGCCGGTCAAACGGCTTGGCAATGTCTCGAAGCCGACGATTACTATCACCAAACCGCCGTCGTCCATCGACACCGGGGCGGCCGTCGTGATCGCCCCCGGCGGCGGCTACACCATCCTCGCGTGGGAACACGAGGGGACGATGGTGGCCGACTGGCTGAACAAGATCGGCGTGACAGCCGTGGTGTTGAAGTACCGGGTGCCGCGTCGGCCGGACGCCCCCAAGGACTCCCCGCCGGTCTGGGCCTTGCAAGACGCCCAGCGGGCGATGGGCATTGTCCGCAGCCGGGCCAAAGAGTTTGGTGTTGATCCGGCCCGGATCGGGATGCTCGGCTTTTCCGCCGGCGGCCACCTGACGGCCTGGACCAGTACCAACACGGACAAGCGGGCTTACGAACCCGTGGACGACGCGGACAAAGCCAGTTGCCGGCCGGACTTCGCCGTGCTGATCTATCCGGGCGGCCTGCTCGACAAGGACAAGAAACTGAAGGCCGAGATCAATGTGAGCAAGGACACGCCCCCCTGCTTCTTCGCGGTGGCCTACAACGACGACGGCCCGCTGATGAGTTCGGTGGAGATGGTGAAGGCCCTGCGGGAATTCAAAGTGAACGCCGAAATGCACGTTTACAGCACCGGCGGGCACGGCTTCGGCATGAAGGCCAGCGACAAGCCCTACGCCACATGGCCAAAACGATGCGAGGAATGGATGCAAACGCAAGGATATTTGAAGAAGTAACCCGGCCTGTCATTCCTCCGTTGTCAGTTCCCCGGCCAGTTGTCTGGCGGCCGGGAGTTTGGATTTGAGCGTCACCCGGTGGATGCCCAAATGCTTCGCGGCCGAGGACATGTTCCCCTGGCAGTGATCCAACACCGCTCCGATGATGGCTTGCTCGTAAGCGTTCATCAGCGGCGTCAGCACATTTTGATCGTTCGAGGCAATCCGTTGAAGCACCTCCTCGCGAAGCGCCACCGGATCGAACGGCGTCGGCGCGACCCGCGCCTCCTTGGGCCGGGGATCGGAAACCAAACTTTCAAACTGAGCGGGGATGATCGTCGGCCCCGTAGCCTGCAACACGGCTTGTTGCACCACGTTGGCCAGTTCCCGAATGTTGCCGGGCCAGTGATACTTCCGAAGAATCTCAAGGGCACCCGGCATCATCGAGCGGACGGACCTTTTCAAATCGTGGGCCGACTTCCGCAAAAAATGCTCGGCCAGCATGGGGATGTCGTCCCGCCGGTCGCGGAGCGCCGGCAACCGGATCACGACGCCGCTCAGCCGGTAAAACAGATCCTCCCGAAACCGCCCGGTCCCGGCCTCCTCACGGAGATCATGGTTCGTCGCGGCCAGAATCCGGGCGGTCGTGCGGACCGTCTGGGAGCCGCCGAGCCGGTAAAATTCCTGGTCTTGAATGACTCGCAGCAACTTGGCCTGCACGGCCAAGGACATGTCGCCGATCTCGTCGAGGAACAATGTGCCGTTCCCGGCGAGTTCAAACTTGCCCGTTCGCTGACGGTCGGCCCCCGTGAACGCCCCCTTCTCGTGACCGAACAATTCGCTTTCCAGCAATGACTCCGGGATGGCGGCGCAGTTCACCGCGATGAAGGGGCCGTCCCGTTGCGGGCTATGGGAATGGATGGCGCGAGCCACCAGTTCCTTGCCAGTCCCCGATTCGCCCAGAACCAAGACCGTCAATGACTGGGACGCGACCCGGCCAATCAGTTTGAACACCTCGTACATCTCATCGGTGTTTCCCAAGAGCGGTTGCGTGTCATGGGGATCGATGACCGGCACGGACACACTTGGCTCTTCGGGCCGAAGCGACTTGAGCGTCTCCCGCACCATGCGCGCCGTTCGCTTCGCCCCGAACGGTTTGACGAGGTAATCACTCGCCCCGAGGCTCATCGCCCGGATGGCCAGTTCCGTGCTGCTGTCCGCAGTCATGACGACCACCGGAACCATCGGATTGAGCGCCTTGATCCGCTTGAGGACCGCGATCCCGTCCAGCTCCGGCAGGACGACGTCGCAAAACACCATGTCGGGTCGTCGCGCGTCGTAGAGGGCCACTCCCTCGGGTCCGGCGCCCGCCTCCAGAAAGGTGTGCCCGTCTTCATGCAACAACGCCTTTAACAGTCCCCGAATCCCCGGTTCGTCGTCAATGATCAGAATTGTGGCCATGTGTTTGCCTCGCCATCTGAGAAAGAGACGTCGAACTCTACGACAAACTCATATGTGCAGTGTCGATTCTTTCGACATGAGAAACAACATGAAAAAGCATGAATTCATTCTGTTGTCAACAAATGCGACCACACAAGAGTTTTGGGTCGTTCCCCCTCGGTCATTATTCACTGGCGATGGAAGATCTCAAGCTAAACAATAATGCGGGATTTGGCCCGCTGCTTGCTTTGAATGACGCATCCCTCGACATTCAATGACGCAATAACTCCCCGGTTCGCCTGTTTATGTTTGATGAGGAAGTGGCGACGATGTGGATCAGATCACAGTGGAAAGCCGGGCTCATAACGGTCGGCTGGCTGGGCGTGGTGGCCGGGGGATTTTGCTTCTGGGAAAAATATGACCGGACCCCCGGTGTGAGGCAATTTGAGCCGGGCGAGGAGGAAGAAGCATCACCGAACCGCCGCCTTCGGATCGTTTTCTTCGCCCATCCTCATTGCCCTTGCTTGCGGACAACTCTCGGCATGCTGGCCGAGGTGATGAAGAAGGCCCCGGCGGATGTGGAAATGGTGGTGGAATATGTCCGCCCGACGGGGGTTCCCGAAGGCTGGGAAAAAACCGATTCCTGGAAACAGGCCTCCGCCCTGCCGGGGGTGACCGTCCATTGCGACGCCGGGGGGGTTCAGGCCCGGCGGCTGGGGGCGACAACCTCGGGACATCTCATGGCGTTTGACGCGACGGGGAAAACGATTTTCTCCGGGGGGATTTCCACGATGAGAGGACGAACCGGGCGGTCGGCCGGTCAGCAGGCCCTGGAGGACTTGCTGGCCGGACGGACACCGCAAACAAAGGAGACGCCGGTGTTTGGGTGTCCGCTGTTTTCATCAGAAGATCGTCTCCGCGAGAACCAGGAGGGCGTGGCATGTCCCCGACAGTAAAGACAACAACGATGGCTCAGTCGAAGCGTGTTCAGGAACTCGCCTCGCAGGCCCGCCACTCCGTGGCCTGCCGGACCGACCGGCTGTTCGTCGGCTTGCTGGCTTTCCAATGGGTGATGGCGATTGCCCTGGCGGTCTGGGTGTCGCCGCTGGCGTGGGCGGGAACCGAAAGCCGGATGCACCCCCATGTCTGGTCGGCGATCTGGCTGGGGCTGGCGATCATCAGCCTGCCCGTTTTTCTGGGAGTGTTCCGGCCGGGGCGGGCATTCACCCGGCACATTATCGCCATCGGGCAGATGCTGAGTTCCACCCTGCTGATTCACCTTAGCGGCGGACGGATCGAAACGCATTTCCATGTGTTCGGATCGCTGGCGTTTCTGGCGATTTACCGCGACTGGCGGGTGCTCCTCACCGCGACGGTGGTGACGGCGGTCGATCACGTGGCCCGCGGATTCATCTGGCCGGAGTCCATTTACGGCGTGGCCGCCGGGGCCGACTGGCGCTGGCTCGAACACGCCGGGTGGGTGGTGTTCATCGACGTGTTTCTCATTTATTCCTGCTGGCTGGGGGACCGGGACATCGTGGCCACCGCCACCCGTCAGGCGCTGATCGAGTCGGCGCATGAGCAGGTCGAGGAAGTGGTCCAGGAACGCACGGCCGAACTTCGGGAAAGCGAGGAGCGTTTCCGGGGAGCGTTCCGGCACGCGGCCATCGGCAAGGCCCTGATCTCGCCCGATGGCGGCTTTTTGCGGGTGAATCCGGCGCTTTGCGGGATTGTCGGCTATTCCGAGGAGGAATTGCTCGCCCGTGATTTTCAAGGGATCACCCACCCGGATGATCTGCAAGCCGACCTCGATCAGCTTCGCCGGCTGGCCGGCGGCGAGATCGAGACTTACCAGATGGAGAAGAGGTACGTCCACAAGGCCGGGCATTTCGTTTCCATCCTGCTCAGCGTGTCCGTCGTCCGGAATCCCGCCGGAATCCCGCTCCACTACGTCGCGCAAGTGCAGGACATCACCAAGCGCAAACAGGCCGAGGAACTGGTCGTGGCGGCCAGCCATCGCCTGGCGGAACAACAAATGATTCTGCGCAACGTCATCGACCACATCCCCTGCGTCGTGATGTGGAAGGACCGGGAGGGGCGGTTCCAAGGGTGCAATCAGATGATCGCCGACGAACTGGGCTTTGCGTCGGTCGATGACATCGTCGGCAAGACCAACGCGGAATTGATGCCCGATCCCGAAAAGGCAAAACACCTCGAACGCGCGGAAGACGAGGTGATGGAAAGCGGCGTCGCCCGGCTCAACTTCGAGGAGAGCATCATCAAGCCCGACGGGACCCAGACCCAGATTTTGGGCAGCCAGGTTCCCCTGCACAATCCCCAAGGCGAGGTCATCGGGGTGTTGATTGTCACGATTGACATCACCGAGCGAAAGCGAATCGAGGCCGAACTCCGCCGGGCGCACGAGACGGCCGAGGCGGCCAGCCGGACCAAGAGCGAGTTCCTGGCGAACATGAGCCATGAGATCCGCACGCCGATGAACGGCATCATCGGGCTGACGGACCTGGTTCTCGAAACGGAACTCACCGGCGAACAGCGGGAATCCCTGAAAATGGTCGGCTCGTCGGCCGACGCCTTGCTGACCATCATCAACGACATCCTCGATTTCTCCAAGATCGAGGCGGGAAAGCTCGACATCGACCCGACGCCGTTCCCCCTGCGCGACACCGTCGGCGACACGCTGAAGACGCTCGCCCTGAAGGCCCACGCGAAGGGGCTGGAACTCGCCTGCGACATCGCGAGCGACGTCCCGGACTGGGTCGTCGGGGATTCCGGCCGGTTGCGACAGGTGCTCACCAATCTGATCGGAAACGCGGTCAAGTTCACCGCGTCCGGCGAGGTGGTGGTGCGGGTGGAGCATGCGGCATCCGAAGGGGGCGGAGAGCGGCTCCGGTTTGGCGTCCGGGACACCGGCATCGGGATCCCCAAGGAAAAACAGGCGACGATTTTTGACGCCTTCACGCAAGCCGACGGGTCCACCACGCGAGAGTACGGCGGCACCGGGCTTGGCCTGACCATCTCGTCCCGTTTGGTGGAATTGATGGGCGGCCGCATCTGGGTGGAAAGCGAACCCGGCAAGGGGAGCGAGTTTTGCTTTGAAGCCTCTTTTGAACGCCATGAAAGTTCGCAGGAGCGCCTGATCCCCCGCCCGCCGGTCTCGTTGCGGGGAGCGTCCGTCCTCGTCGTGGATGACAATGCGACCAACCGGAAGGTGCTGGGGGAAACCCTGCGTCTTTGGGAGGCCGTGCCCACCTGCGTCGATTCCGGCAAGGCGGCCCTCGCCGAGCTTCGCCGGGCCATTGACGCCGGGAAGCCTTACAAGCTGGTGCTCCTCGACGCGATGATGCCGGAGATGGACGGGTTCATGGTGGCCGAGGCGATCGCCAAAGAACCGGCCCTGGCCGAGGCGCCCATCATGATGCTCACGTCGGCCGACCGCCAGGGGGACGCCGCCCGGTGCCGGTCGCTCGGGCTGGTGGCGCATCTCGTCAAGCCGATCAAATCAACCGAATTGTTGCGGGTAATCACGGCGGCGCTGGGCAACATTCCGGCCGACTCCGATGCGACGCCGGTGACGAAAAAGACGGTGACGCCCGGCCAGCCCGTCGAACCGGCCGGCCACCGCGTCCTGCGGATTTTGCTGGCTGAGGACAACCCGGTGAATCAACGGGTCGCGGTCCGGATGCTGGAGAAAATGGGGCACACGATCATCGTGGCCAACCACGGCGGGGAAGCGCTCGCCGCCATGAGCGGAGATCGCTTTGACATCGTGTTGATGGACGTGCAAATGCCCGAAATGGACGGTTTCGAGGCCACCCGGCAGATCCGGGAGAACGAAGCCGTGACCGGACGACGGACGCCGGTCGTGGCGATGACCGCCCATGCCATGAAGGGGGATCGCGAGCGATGTCTGGCGGCCGGAATGGACGACTACCTCTCCAAGCCGGTTCGCAAAGAGGAACTTGCGAAAATCCTGGGCGACGTGGCGGCCGCGGAAACCCCGTCGGTCGAGCCTCCAGATCAGGCGGAGGCGTCGGAGACGCCGGAGGAGGTGTTCGACTATCCGGCCGTCCTCGCCCAGTTCGACGGAGACACCGATCTGTTTGCCGAGATTGTCACGCTCTTCCTCACGGACGGGGCCGGCCTCGTGGAAGACATCCGCAAGGGTCTTTCGTCCGGGAATGCCGGCGAAGTCCGACGGGCCGCCCACAGTTTGAAGGGAACAACCGGCTACCTGGGCGGCGGGTCGGCCGAAGAAACGGCCAAACGACTTGAATTGATCGCGGCCAATGGTGATTTGACGGCCGCCCCCGCCGTATTCGGGGAACTTGAGCATCAGGTTCGCCGCCTGTCAAAGGCGTTGGCAGTCCATCTTCCTTCCTCAAGCATCCCGGCGACCGGGACACTGGCAGGCGCCATATGATTGAGACCAAATTTCCCTCCCGGATGCCCGCCGAAAAGACCGGGACGCGAGAGGCTCCGACCGTCCGGCCGTCCAGGGAGAATCTGATGAGTTCCAACACCATTCTGATCGCCGACGACGACCGGATGTGCGGTCGCATTCTTCAATCGTGGCTCGTCAAATGGGGCTACGAGGTGGTGGCGGTGAACAACGGGACGGCCGCCTTCGAGATGCTCGGCCAGCCGGACCCGCCCCGCGTGGCCATCCTCGACTGGGAAATGCCGGGAATGGACGGCCCCGAAATCTGCCGGCAAATCCGGGCGAAACCCGACCAGCCGCAACCCTACATTCTCCTGCTCACCGCCCGCGAGGGGAAGGAGCACATCACGGAGGGAATCCGGTCCGGCGCCAATGATTATCTGTGCAAACCCGTGGACGCCAACGAACTCCGCGTCCGCCTGAGCGTCGGCCTGAGCCTGCTGGAAAAAACGGATCTGGAGGCGGCCTCCCGCCAGTTGGAAAAGCAGGTGGAAGAGGGATACGTCGAACTGGCGACGGCTCACGCCAACAATGAGCGGCTGCTCGATTCGATGCCCTGTCTGCTGGTCGGCCTCGACGAACACGGCCGCGTCAGCAAGTGGAACCGGATCGCCGAGGAACTCTTCGGCATGACCGAGGAACAGGTGATGGGCCGGCCGTTTGACTCGCTCGGAATCGACTGGGGCGAGACTCCCCTTCACCCCCAGATCTCGACATGCACCCAGACCCGCCGGCCGGCCCGTCTCGCGAATGTGTCCTTCGCAGCGCCAAACGAGCGGCGGGGGGTGCTCGATTTCACGCTGGCCCCGGTCCAGCGGGCCGGCAAAGATTCGTCGCTGGGAGTGTTGATCCTCGGGGAGGATCGCACCGCCCAGCGATCGCTCGAAGTCCAGCTCGCCCACGCCCACAAGCTGGAAGCGATCGGACAGTTAGCGGCCGGGATTGCCCACGAGATCAACACGCCGATCCAGTATATTGGCGACAACACTTATTTTTTGAGGGATGCCTTTCAAACCCTGATGGCGGAGCAGGATTGTGTTCGCGAACTGCTCAAACTGGCCGCCGAAACCGCCCCCGGCCCGGCGGCGGCGATCCGGGCCAGGATGGAAGATCTCGGCCTTGATTATCTGAGCGAGGAAATTCCCAAGGCGATCCAGCAAACGATGCACGGAACCGAACAGGTGTCCCGCATCGTCCGGGCGATGAAGGAATTCGCCCATCCGGGTTCCGAGGAAACGACGCCGTTTGACATGAACGCCGCCGTGGAGACCACGCTCACGGTCGCCCGCAACGAATGGAGGTATGTCGCGGAGGCGAAGACAGACCTGCAAGCCGATCTGCCGCACGTTCACGGTTATCCGGGCGAGATTAACCAAGCCCTGCTGAACCTGATCGTGAACGCGGCCCACGCGATCGCTGACAACCCCAAACCCGACGGAACCAAGGGGCGCATCACCATCCGGACACGGCTGGCGGAGGGGTTTGTGGAAGTCTCGATCAAGGACGACGGGTGCGGCATCCCGGAGAAAATCCGCCACCGCATCTTTGACCCGTTCTTCACGACGAAACCGCTTGGCAAGGGCACCGGGCAGGGGCTATCCATCGTTCATGCGTCGATCGTGAACCGCCATCGCGGAAGCATCCGGGTCGATTCGGAGATCGGTCAGGGGACAACATTCACGCTGGCGCTGCCGGTCGAGCAATCGGCGGTTGAAGGAGGCATCCGGTGAAACGCGTTCTGTTCGTCGACGACGAGCCTCTCGTGCTCGGTGCAATCCAGCGATTGCTCTGGCCCATACGACGCGAACTGACGCCGAAATTCGCCGGTTCCGGCGAGGAAGCCCTCAAGCTGCTTTCGAGCGAACCTTTTGATGTGATTGTTTCCGACATGAGAATGCCGGGAATGGACGGGGCCGAACTGTTGTCGGCAGTGCGAAGCCGCTGGCCGGAAATTATTCGCATCACGCTGACAGGCGAGGCGGGGGCGGGAATTTTGACCAGGGTGCTGCCCGTCGCCCATCGTTTTCTTTCCAAGCCATGCGACCCGGAATTGCTCCGCAGCACCATCACGCGGGCGTGCGAGTTGAGGCAGCTTTTGGAAAGCGGCGAACTCCGAAACTTGGCGGCCGGGCTGCGGGGCCTGCCGAGCCTGCCGAAACTGTACCGTGAAATCGTGGCGGAACTGGAAAGCCCCGATCCCTCCATGCAAAATGTCGCGGGGATTGTCAGCCAGGACATGGGCATGACGGTCAAGCTCATCCAGGTGGCCAACTCGCCGGTTTTCGGCCGCCGCTTCCCGGCCGCGAACATCGGCCAAGCCGTGATCGCCCTTGGCATGGAGATGACTCGAAATCTCGTGCTGGCGGGGGGGCTTTTCTCCGGCTTTCCGCCGGAGGCCGAGGAAACCTTTCAACTGGGCCGCCTCTGGGAGCATTGCCGGCTGACGGCGGAGCTTGCCCGCATCGTCGCCGAATCGTGGAACGCGGACGCCCGGATCAAGCAGGACGCGGCCACCGCCGGCTTCCTTCACGAAGTCGGCCAGTTGGTGTTCGCCGCCTCGATCCCGGATCGCTATGCCCGCGTGTTTCGGGCGACCAGGCGTTCGTCGGCCATGTTGCTGATCGAGGAGACCAAGGAATTCGGCACGACCCATGCCGCGATCGGGGCCTACCTCCTCGGACTCTGGGGAATCCCGGAAACGGTGATCGAGGCGGTGGCGTGGCACCACACGCCGAACCGGCCCAATGCCGCCGAGCCAACCGCCATCGCGGCCGTGCGAATCGCCGACGAATTGATTGACTCTTTTGACGAAGAACGTGCCCCGAATCTTTCCGAATTTTCCACGCTCGCCAGCGCCGGCCAACAGGCCGAATGGCTGGGCATGATTCCGACTCTCAAGGGAAAGTAACCCCCATGTTGCCTCGCGTGTTGTTTATTGACGACGATGCCCGCGCCCTCGAAGGCTATGCCCGCGTGGCCCGTTTCTGCGCCAGCGTGGAAACCGCCCCCGGCGGCGCGGAGGGGCTGGCCGCCCTCGTCGAACGCGGACCGTTTGCCGTCGTTGTCTCGGACATGCGAATGCCCGCGATGAACGGGGCCGAAGTGCTGGCGCGGGCCAAGGTGATCTCGCCGGACACCACCCGGATGATCCTGACCGGTTATGCGGACATGGAATCGGCCGCGGACGCCGTCAACCGCGGCAATATCTTTCGGATGCTGTCCAAACCCTGCACCCCGGATGCGTTGCAGGCCGCCCTGCGGCACGGCGTCGAGCATCACCAGTTGGTCGTCTCCGAGCGGGAACTGCGGGAAAACACGCTGCGGGGAAGCGTGAAGGTGCTGGCGGACATTCTCGAAATGCTCCATCCCGAAATGTTCGGCCGGATCGGGCGGGTGCGCGACTTGGTGGTCGCCCTCGGGCAGCGAATGGGCGTCGCCGACCAATGGCAACTGTCCATCGCCGCCAGCCTGAGTTTGCTGGGAACAGTCACCATCCCGGACGGCATCCTTTCCAAGGGCTTCGGCGGCGACCGGCTTCCCCCCAAGGATCAGGACTTATTCGACACGCACCCCCGCGTCGCCTACGAGTTGCTCACCGGCATCCCGCGCATGCAAGAGGTGGCGGACGCCATCCTGTATCAGTCCCAGCGGTATGACGGCAACGGCCTGCCTTTTTGGGGCAAGCGAGGCCCGGCCATCCCAATCGGCGGCCAACTCCTCAAGGTGGCGCTTGATTTCGAATCCCTGATGGCGCGCGCCCACGAGAAGACCCACGCGATTTCCGAGATGAAGAGCCGGGTTGGCTGGTACTCGCCGGAAATTCTTGACGCCCTCGCCCAACTCGTGATCGGAGAAACGCCCCCCCGGCGGTTGTTTGTCTCCCTGCATCAGATCCGCCCCGGCATGATCCTGGCCGACGCGATTCAAAAACTCGACGGAACCTTGCTGCTGAACCGCGGGCACACCATCAGCGAGCCGATGATGTTCCGGCTGCGGGCCATCGCCCAAACCGACGGCATCCGCGAACCCATCGAGGTGATTATCCCGGATGGAGTTGATTCCGTCGCGAAATGAACCGGTGACTCGCCCTGAATCGAATCTCCCGCCACTCAATCTGACTGGAGCCATCATTTCCTTCGATTGTCAATCACTCGGATGCTTTCTTCCAAGACTTGGGCGGGTAGAATTTCGGTCTCCGCTTCATGGCGATCATAACGATGCCCGCTTTCTGGTTGTCGAGGGAGTGATTCCGAGGGCGACAGATGACGGAAATGGAATGGCTGGCGGCGACAAACCAGATTCCGATGATGACATTCCTTGACGGCAAGGGGAGCGACCGAAAGTTGCGGTTGTTCTTCTGCTGGCTCGCTCGCCAACTACCTGAGTTGATGGCTAATGACATATCAAGACATGGGGTAGAAGCGGCTGAACAGTATGCTGATGGCCTCCTCTGTGACCGAGAGCGCGAGACTGAAAGACTTGTGCTACAAGATAGAGTGAAACTGCTGGTAGAAGAAGAATGTTTTGACATGGCGGCAATTGTGCGTGAGGCGAAACTCCGTCTCAGCCAGCGTCCAAAGTGGTTTTTTCACTATCCCGGTTGGGGGCAGGCACCACATAGCCCGCATGTAATCCGAGACATCTTCGGCAACCCATTCCGCCCCATCATCATTAAACCTTCTTGGCTCACACCGGATGTTCTCGGTCTCGCCGAGGGAATTTACGACGAAAAAGCCTTCGCCCGACTGCCCATCTTGGCCGACGCCTTGGAAGATGCTGGATGTGACAACGAGGACATCCTGAGCCACTGTCGGGATGGCGGGCCGCATGTTCGCGGTTGTTGGGTCGTGGACTTGGTGCTGGGGAAAAGTTAGGGTGTGGCAAATCTTTCTGGCG
>NZ_JH636450.1:167019-192071 GCF_000255705.1 Zavarzinella formosa DSM 19928 | reverse complement strand
CAACGGGGCAGCGCTTGCGAGTTGTGCCACCCCGTTGGGGTGGATTCGTTTTGGCTATCGTTGTCCAGGGGCTTGCGCCCCTGGCTATTCTCGAGCGCCCCCTTGGGGCGAATACCAAGAGGCGAAAACCGATTGGACAGGCATGCCAGAAAGATTTGCCAGCCCCAAAAGCTAGCCGCTCAAATCAAAGCACTGAACTTGTTTCTTGCTTCATGTATCATTCCTTTTGAGCCTCGCTGCGGCATCGGACAGGCTCGTAAAAATAAACCGCAGCCCCTCCCATCATGGCTGATCTTCGTTTGCGTCACTCGATTGCGTTCGAGGCCGCTCGTCTCATGTACCGCCGGGAAGAATCGGAATACTTCACCGCCAAACGCAAGGCGGCCAAACGCCTGTGTCGCGGGCCGATCAAACCGGCCGACCTGCCTTCCAATGCCGAGATTCGGGATGTCATCCAGACATTCGCCCGCACCCACGAGGGCGAATCCCGGCTGGCCAACCTGAAGAACATGCGGCTGGAAGCCCTCAAGCTGATGCGCCTGCTGCGGCGATTCCGGCCCCGGTTGATCGGCAGCGTGATGACCGGCCATGTGCGGGCCGGATCGGACATTGACATTCACATTTTTTGCGACGGCATCGAGATGCTGACGCAACTGCTCGAAAACGACGGCTACCACTTCGATGTCGAACGGAAGCAGGTCGTCAAACACAACGAAAGCCGGGTGTTCACCCACATTCACATTCGTGATCGTTTCGACTTTGAACTGACGGTCTACGCGGAAAACCAAGCCCATTTCGTGTTTCGCAGTTCGATCACCGGCAAAGCCATCGAACGGGCGAACATCACGGAACTCGAGGAACTGATCGCCCGCGAATATCCCGAGGTGAATGTCTCGGAAATGGACGAAGACCCGGAGGAAATCGCCGACCCGTATCAATTCTTTGAGCTGTTGTTGCCGCCACTGGCGAAGACGAAACAGAACCCCGTTTATCACCCGGAGGGGGACGCCCTGTATCACTCCCTGCAAGTGTTTGAACTGGCGAAGGCCGAGCGGCCTTGGGACGAGGAATTTTTGCAAGCGGCCTTGCTGCACGATGTCGGCAAAGCCATTGATCCTTCCAATCATGTCGAGGCCGGGCTGGAAGCGCTCGACGGGTTAATCACCGAGCGGACGCGATTCCTGATCGAGCATCACATGATGGCGATTGAATATCAGAATGGCACCTTGGGCCATCGCCAGCGCGTGAAACTGGAAGCCTCGCCGGATTTCGAGGATTTGATGCTTCTCCGGGAATTGGACAACGCCGGGCGCGTCCCCGGCGCGGTGGTGGGCACGCCGGAGGAAGCGTGCGACTACTTGCGGAAACTGAACGAGGAAAACGGCGAGTGATCCCGGCTCACATCACTTCGGAGAGTTTCACCAACCGGCTTTGCTCTTTCAGCGATTTGGCGGCGGCTTGGACAATCGCCGTCACTTCCAAAATTTCCTGATGCGGAATTGGCTCTTTCCGCGTCTTGACCATCTCCCGGAAGGTGGCGGCCATGCGGAACATCTCGTAGTGATGGCCGTACCAGAAATCCCCTTCGATGGAGGCCGTGTACTCGAATTTCTTCTTCGGAAAATGCACCTCCGTGTGGCAGTATTCCGATTGGGCGTTCGGCCGGCCGTACCAGATTTCGGCCGGCATCCGGTCCTTGTAAGTGACCAGCGCGTGCGCTGCGCTTTCGCGGGCATACATGCTCACAGCATCCACGCCCGGCCCCATGAGCGTCATCACCGTCCAGGCGGGATGCTGGCCGTATACCATCCAACCGCTTTCCGAGTAGCCTCCCTGAACGCTGGCGATCACATATTGAATCTGGCCGAATTCCCCGGAATCCCGTTTGCGCAGGGCGGCTTCCATGCCCCATTCGTGTCGGAACAAACTGGATGACATGATCGGGGCACTGTTCGCCTTGGCAAACTCCAGAATCTTTCGCGTTCCCGCCACGGTTTCGCCGATCGGCTTGTCGCAAAACGTCGGCAACCCCTTGCGAAGACCGGGGGCGACCAAATCAAAGTGATCGTCACCGAATCCGGAGGCATCCCCCAGCCACACGGCATCAACATCCTTCACCATCTCTTCGACCGACTTGGCCACCGTCACACCCGGAAACGCCTCGGTGAACTTGGCCGCCACCAGCGGATCGGAATCGTAATACTGCGTGATTTTGGTGTCGGGGAAGGGGAGTTGATCAAAGTTGAATTTGGGATTGCGGACCACTTTGCGGAAGAACTCGGCCGATCCCGGATCAACCAGTTTGCAATAGGTGTCGATATTGGCCGTCGGATGCAGATATTGGGCAAAGTGCCAGGTGTGCCCGTTGCGTGGTTGGGACTTTCCGCGAATGTTGGCGGAGATCACGCCAATGCGGAACACCTTCCCCTCCTTGGGTTCCTCGGCCTTCGCCGGACTGGTCGCCATCGCCGCCCCGCCCAATGCGGCAGCCGTGCCCAACAACATTTGCCTTCGAGGAATCTGACCGTCGGGATTCATGTTTTTGCTCCGTTGATTGGTTGAACAAATTTCGCCATTAGACGACAGGGACGCCGCAAGCCTTCAGAAGAGTTTCCTGAACCATCAAATCATGCTCATATGTAAAATCGCTGCTCTTTTCTCCCCGGATGATGCGGGCCATGTCGGCGGCATCATCGACATAACGAAGGTATTTCGGCAGGCGAATATCCTGATAGCCCTTCTTGTATTCGCCTCGGGCTTGCGACAAAGCCACCTTCACCGAAGGGTTGTCCAGCGGTTGGATGTGGAAAGTCCCCTCGGTGCCGCAGACGACCAAATGGCGCCGGTCGCCCCCTTCGACTTCGATGGCGCTCGCCTTGACCGTGGCGGTGGCCTTGGGATAGGCCAGAACCGCCAGCATGTTGTCCATCAGCTTGTCATCGAGTTTGGATGTGTGCCGGGCGAAGGGGGTGACTTCGTCCGGCTTGCCCATGATGCCGATCACCAAGTCCATCACATGACAGCCAAGCTCAAACATGATCCCGCCGGGGAATTGAGCCAGCCCCCGCCGGGAGGCCGGGTCGACCACCTTGCTCATCACGGTGTGAATCTCGAACACTTCCCCGAGCCAGCCTTTTTTCAAGAATTCCCGCAACAGCACGACGCCGGGGTTGTAACGGAACATGTACCCCATCTGCACCAGCAATTTTTGCTTCTTTGCGGAATCCAAAATACGTTTGAATTGTGGCAACGACTCCCCGGCTGGTTTGTCGATGTGGACATGCTTGCCCGCCATCACGCATGCCTCGGCCGTTGTCAGCAAGCTGCCCACGTGAGTTTCGACAAGAACGGCTTGAAGGCCCGGTGTGTTGAGCAATTGTTCTTGGGTCAGCCATTTCAGGCCGGCAAACGGCTCTTGAGTTTCGGCCCGTTTGCGCAAGGCCGCATCTGGTTCCACCAAGCCGACCACTTCGTAATCAGCGGATTTCCGGTAGACCGACAACTTGGCTGCGTGGGCATGGCCGACGCCAATTTGCCCGATCTTGATGCGTTCCTTCGTCGGCTTCTCTTCGGCCATCGCCGCAATACTGGGGGCAATGGCCGCCGCCCCGCCCGCCACGGTTTTGAGGAATTCCCGGCGTTGCTGGTCTTTCATCGTTTCGTTCCTGCTTAACGGGTCGGGGAGAGTTTGGAAGCGGCAAAATGTTCGGCGGCTTCCTTTGCCGTCAGCGGCCGGTCATAAAGGGAAACCTCGTCGAGTTTTCCTTCCCAATTGGCGATACCGTCATTCCGGCCGCCGATGAAAAATTGCTTGACATCGGGCGAACATCCCATGTCCGCGTCGCCGCTGATCTCCGGCGTCGGGTGACCGTTCAGGTAAACGGAGACATGCTTGCCATCCCGCACGAACACCAAATGAACCCATGTTTTGAGGGGAATCACTTGTTCGCCCGCCAAGGCGGTCTTGAGCAAATCGCCATTGGTGAAGACCAGTTTCCCTGTGTGTTGCTTGTTGGCGGAACCGCCGATGCCGAGGATGTCCCCGCTGGCCGCCTTGTCTTGGCCCCGGCCGAACAGAAAGCCCGTGTCGGTTCGGGCATCGGACGGCAGGCCGTTCCAGAACCATAGTTCCACGGAGTAGGAATTCTTCAATTCCGAAACAGCCGTTCGCAAACGCCCCCCGGCGAAGTGCATCGCCCGGTTGATCTGGCTTCCCGAGAAAGCGGTTGACGCCGGCCCCGGCAGGTAGAAGACCACGCCGTCTTCGATGTCGGCTTCGAGTTTGCCAACAGCCGAAGAGGCTTTCTTCCCGGCCATCTCGTTGAGCCGCCAGTAGGCGACGGGCTTGGAGGCCAGCACCGCTTTGGTGTACTCTCCCGGTTCGTCAACCAAGGACTTGCGACGTTGATCGGCGACTTTTTCCAGCAGGCCAAGCAGGCTTTCGACAATCTTCGGCTCGGCTTCGACTTCCAGACCGGCCGTGCGGGCGGCCCAAGTGGTATAGCCGCCGAGCTTGTGTTGTTCCGGCGGGGGAATGTAGCCATCGGCCCCGTTGGCCAGTTCGATGTTGAATGTCTGGGCCAGCGGGCTTTGCCGTTTGAGTTTCAAACCGGTGAGGGCATACACTTCATCTGGAATCCCGGTAATGCCGAGATCGCCGATGCGGATGGCTTGCAATTTCAACTCGCGGGTCGGTTCGTCGTGCAGGTAGATTTGCTCGCGGGCGTAAATCTCGGGCTTGAGCGTCAGCGGATACTTTTTGATCTCGGCCACCGTTTTTCTGGCCCAAGCCAGCCGCTCGGCATCCGGTGTTCGGCGAGCCAACGTGATCTTTGTCTCGGCCATCGCCAGCGGAACCCAGTCGTGATACTTGATCGAATCAAGGACTTGCTTGGCATCGTTTGCCAAGGCGAGCGAGTATTTGTCGAGACCCGGATCGCGTTTCATTTGGGCATAGTCCATCCACATGATGTCGCCGCTAGTTCCTTGGGAGAGAATCCCAACAAACGGCGGCTTGCCGGAACCGGCCTTGGTGTCGATCAACGTCGCCAGTTTCTCGCCGAACCTGCCGCAGACATCCCCTGAAACTAATGGTGAACCGTAATAGTGCATCGCATAATTGCCCAACACGGCGATCGGTCGGCCATTGCGGGCTTGAAGGGAGAACAACGACATATCGGGATCAGCCGGCCCCGATGGACTGATGGCATCGGGGCTTTGATAACCGGGGTGCATGTTGGCCCGGACATTCTTGACATTGAACGGGTCGGCGAGCAATTTATCCGGCCGGCGAATCCAGCGGCGGCAATGGGTGTTATCCCAGTCTTGGATGACGCCCCAGCCGATCTTCGCCGGCTCCAGATTCTTGTTGGCGGTCTCGATGGCCTTCGCAATCAAGCCGGGCAACGCCTCGGTGTAATCCTTGTCGATCCCGCTGCCGAGGCAGCCCATCACCGACGGGGCCGAATGGGTATGCGTGGCCGAGACAAGCATCTTGTCCGTCGGGATATCCGTTCTGGCCTTCGCGAGATCTTTCGCCGCGTCGATCAGTTCGCGGGGCATCATGAGATTGTCCACGATACACAGAGCGATTCGCGTGCGGCCATCGTCGAGAACAACCGCCCTCGCCATCAGTCGGTCGGCGGCTGATTTGGCGTAACGCTCCTCGAACATGCCGTTGACGACCACCGGGAACCGGGTCGGTGTGATGTCAACGGCGGCGGCCCCGGCCCGGAAAAGAGGGGTGTCTTCGGCCAACACCAAGTTGGCCGAAGCGATCCAGCAAGTCAGCCCGCAAACGAACAGACGAATGGTCCAAAACATGGGTGTTTCCTTGCGAAGACGTTGATGCCGCACCAACCCTGTTTGGAGAGAATTCACATCGTTCAAATCTCGGCCAGCCGCTCCTTGGAGTCGCCGAAGTTGTCTGTGTGTATCCCGACTTTGTCCAGCATCGACAGATACAGGCTGCACATTTTCCGGTTGGACTTGCCGAGATAATCGAGGACGCGGCCCGTCTTGATTTGGCCGCCCCCCTTGCCGAGCATCACCACCGGCAACTGGTCGTTGTTGTGATTCCCGGTCATCATGCTGGACATGAACAAGATCATCGAGTTGTCCAGCAGCGTCCGTTCGCCTTCCTGAACCTTGTCGAGTTTTTCCGCAATATAGGCCAATTGTTGGGTGAAGAATTGATTCACCTTGAGCCAGTCTGCCCCGTCGGTGTGGGAAAGCAGGTGGTGGATCATGTAATCGATCTTCAGGTGCGGGAAGCGAAGCGACGAGTGGTCGTTGTTCAGCTTCAATGTGCAAACCCGCGTGGTGTCCGTGCGGAAGGCCAGCACAAGGATATCGCACATCAGCCGCATGTGCTGGTCGATGTCCTGCGGAATGCCGTCGGCCGGGCGGGCCATGTCCGGCTTGGCGAGCGTCGGCCGCCAGCCTTGGAGCTTGCCCGCCTTGCCCGCTTGGTTGATGCGGGTTTCCACTTCGCGGACGGAAGAGAGATATTCGTCGAGCCGCCGCTGGTCGGATTTGCTGACGCCGTTTCGCAGGCTGCGGGTGTCCTCCATCACGGCGTCCAGCACGCTCTTGTCAGCCCGGCCGACTTCGTCGCGGAAGAGGCGGTCGAACGCGAGGGCCGGGTACAGTTCCAGCGGGGTCGGCGTCGTCGGCGAACTCCACGAAATGTGGGAACTGTAAATCATCGAGTAATTCTTGTGCAGAGCCGCGATCGACGGCTCCGTTCCCAGCACCAGACTCGGCACCTTGGTTTGGTCTTTCAACCGCTCCGCGATGAGTTGATCGACGCTGACGCCCGACTTGATCTCCCCGCCGTTGGAGAGATGCGCGCCGGTCAGCAGGTTGCCGGTCTGGCAACTGTGAATACCGCCGATCAAGGCTTCTTGGTTGTAAAGCCCGCGCAGGAACAGCATCTTCTCCCGGTGGGGATGAAGCGGTTCCAACACCTTGCCGAGTTCCATGCCGGAGCCTTCGCCCTTGGCCCACCATTCCTTGCTGTGGAAGCCGTTCCCGGCGAACAAGGCGGCAAACCGCACCGGCGGTTCCGAGGAGCGGTTGCTGGTTTTGTCGTCGCCCCACACCGGGACCGACTCCAGCCAGGGCAAGGCCATGCTGACGCCAACACCACGGAGAAATGCCCGCCGGGAGAGGGGGTGCATCGGTATCATCGCTTGATCTCCACTGGATTATTCATGGTTCGCATAATCAGACCCGCGAATCATGCGAAACTGCGGGCTTCGCACAATCGTCATCACCGCCGCCGACAACCGGCCATCGTTCTTGTTCAGTTCCGCGATCATTTCATCAACCAACGATTGATCTGAAAGAGTGACGCCCCGGCCGAGGGCGTAACCGAGAAGTTTGCGGCAAAACAGCCGGACGATCACGTCTTTCTTCTTGGTCATCAGATACGTTCGCAACCCGTCGAGGCCGTCAAACTCGGTCCCATCTTTTAGCTTCGCATGAGTATCGACGGCCAAACCGGCGAGGTCTTTGTCGCGTCGCCGGCCGATGGTGTCGTACTTCTCCAGCGCGAAACCAAACGGATCAATTCGCTGGTGACAGACAGCGCACTCGGCCTGTTTGGCGTGCTTCTCGACTTGCTGGCGCGTCGTGAGTTTGTCCGTCCCCTCTTCTTCGGGAAGAGACGGGACATTCGCCGGGGGCCGTGGGAGTTTTTCACCAAGCAACGTCTCGACTACCCAGTTGCCGCGAAGCACCGGACTGGTCCGCGAGGCCCCGGACTGTTTGGTCTGCACGCTGGCCAACCCGAGGATGCCACCCCGGCCGAATTTTTGAATGCCTTCCACCCGCCTCCATTGCGGCCCGTTGACGCCGGGGATGCCGTAATGCTTGGCGAGGGTTTCGTTCAGGTAGGTCGCGTCCGAATCAAGAATCTGATGGACGGAGCGATCTTGCTGGAAGAGATCCTGAAAGAACAAGATCGACTCTTCGTAAATGATCTTGCGAAGGTTGGCGTCAAAGGTCGGGAAGAGTTTCTCGTTCTTCTCCTTCAGTTCGTCAAACCCGCGAACGTGGAGCCATTGGATGCCAAACTCAATGGCGAGGGCACGAACCTTGTCGTCCTTCAACAACCGCCGGGTTTGCTCCTCCAAAATCTTCGGATCATGAAGCCGGTTGGTCGCGGCGAGTTTGGCAAGTTCCTCATCCGGGCCGGAGGACGAGAGAAAATAGCTGAGCCGGGTGGCCAGTTCCCAATTGCTCACCAAACCCGGTTTGTTCCCTGCCGGGGCTTGCTCGATGCGGAACAAAAACGCCGGGGCGACCAACACCCGTGACAACACGCCCCGGAAGGCTTCCTCATGCGAAACCTCCTTCTTGCGAAGCGTTTGATACAGCCCGAGCAGTTCGTCCTTCTCTTTCGCTTGCAACGGGCGGCGATACGCCCGGCTGGCGAACTCGATCAAGGAATCGAGTTGCGCGGGAATGGCCGCCTCGACATCCTTTTCAAAGTCCTCGGCCCGCTTGCGGAAGACGCTCCGTTGCCCTTCAAAATACGCCAGCAATTCCTTCGGCTGGTCTTGCGTGACAAAGCCGATGAACAGCGGCAGGTATTTATTCTCGGCAACCGGTTGCTGGCTGATGAACCGATGCTGACTCCAAAGGCGGTCTATTTGCCGCTTTTGCTCGTCGTTGAGCATCAATTGGGCCAGTAACTCATCTTCGCGGTGATACATCTTGAGCGTCACCACTTCATCGTTGGGGACAATCTCATGCAGACAGATGAATGTGGGGAAGCAGCGACGAAAATCCGCATAGCCCTCGATCAACCGCTTGCGGGCGGCGCCGTTTGCGGACGCCACCACCGGGCTTTTGCCGTCCCACCGGGAGTCCGGCCCCGGCGGGGTGGTCGACACTTGGAACTGAACCAGCGAATCGACGGCCGATCCGTCTCGTTTGCCATCGACGACAAATTCCCGGTCACGGAACAACGCCGCCGGCAGACGGACTTCCGTCACTGAATTCGCCGGGACGATCAGACTGGCTTCATCAACCGACTTGTTGGCCGGGTGTTTGCCGAACAGGTCTTTGGCCAAGCCGTATTTCACGTTGGCGGATTTTGGCTTGCCAAGTTTGGACGGGTCAACCCCCGTGAACAAAATCCCTTCGACGTTCACCAGTCTGTCGTAAACGACCCGATTCGGAGTGCCTTCTTTCGACGGACGAGCACCCGTCAACAGTTTTTGAACTTGGTCGGCCAAGGCGGCGGCTTCCTGTTGCTTGGCGGGATCGACGGCCACTTCCCGCCATCGGCCGAGAATCGACCCGGCGGGGATGATCGGCCCGGCCGTCTTGCTCGTTGGCCGGGTCGGCCCTTTGACAAAGCTCCAGACATCCTTGTTGTCGTGCTTGTCCGCGTGCGGGTTGCCCTGTTGAACCGTGTCGGCCACGTCGGCGGCCAAATCCCAAACGCGACCTGGCTTGTCGGCTTCTGTGACGGTCAGGTTAATCTCTGTCAAATCGCAGGTGTGATCGCCGTTGCGGGCATCCACCGCGAGGATGAGGACATCTCCCTTCTCCAGTTTCAAAGCTCGTTCGCCGGGCTTGGCTTCGCCACCGAGATCAAGCACGCCGTCAATCACGAGGGAAGCCCGGTCACCCCGGCGGTGTTCAAGCCACCACGCCACCCCGTTGCCGCAGACCGGATGAACGTGGGAAATCCGCGGCGAAATACGCATCGTACCCGTTACAGGACTCTTCCAAGAAACCGCCACGAATTCCTTCGGCGTCGGGTGGACCGCCACCCGGTGGGGCGACATCGTGCCGGGGATTCGCTGGACGGTGTCAGATGAGTTGCTAATCAGGATGGGCAGGTCCGCGCCTTTGAAGCGCCAGCCATTGATGACGCTCTTGTCGGTCGCCGCCGTCTTCTTCGTCAGTAGTTCCAAGGCGACGGTCGGAATGGGCTTTCCGATCTTCTCAGGATCGCTCGGTCTGTCGGAAGTTTCCAAGGCAAGAACATCAATCCACCGTTTCAGGAAGGCAGCATCAAGCCCATGCTTCTTTGCCAGTTCTTCGGCCGTTTGCTTGCGATCTCGGGCGGCCTCGGCCACGGCATTCAGATACTTGGAACTATCAGTGAAGAGTGTCGGGTAATCGACCTCAAAAGCGACGCCGAATTGGGAATAGTCCTTCAGCAGTAGGGGAGGTTTGCCTGCCCCCTCAAACCGGGGACGGTTCCAGACGGCGAGGCCACCTTTGCCATCCGATGATTTCTCACGGGCCACCAAGTACAGCACGATTTCGCTTTGACCGGGGGTTGGTTTCACGGCCAATTTGATCGGTTGCGACTCGGCCACGGGAGGATCGTTGGCAACCTGCCGATGGGTGTTCCCGTAACGATAACTGCCGACCGGCACAAACTTCCACAACACCGTTTGCCAGGCGGTGATCTCCGCCGTCAGGCCATCGACATCCTTTTCCGTGGCTCGCGCCCATCGTGTGCGGATCTCATCAAGCGGAAAAGAATCTGTCTTGGCGGTCAGGGTGGCCCACAGAATACCGAGATATTTGGCGTTCAGCTTTTCCTGCCGGGCCACGTCTTCAATGGTGATCTTCCCGCTGGTCAATGCCTCGCGGTAGCGCACGGTGGCCAGCAGATATGGCTTGACCGGCAACCGGCCGTCGGAGGTGAATTGCGAATAAAACTGCCGCATCCGGGCGACGCTTTCATCGGTCCAGTCGCGGCGTGTCTTTGTGGGGGAAAACTGGAAGCCATTGGGCAGTAGCACAACGTGTTCGGAGATGTCCTTCGCGGCGTTCAAATACTTGGTGAGCAACGCGGGCGAAATGTCCGAAAGGGCCTCGGCCGCGTTGGTGAAACCCTCGCCCCCTGCCCCGTCAGCCGGGAATTCGCGGGTGGGCCGGAGATCGACGCCGGTCAGGTCGCGGATGGTGAGATCAAACTCCGCATTGCTCAACCGGCGAAGCGGCACATGCCCCGGATCACCGGCATTCGCGCGGGCCTCGGCATCCAGAAAACCGCGAATCCAAGCGACCAGTTGCTTGCGTTCCCCGGCTGTCGGCTGCGGTTTGTCCTTGGGGGGCATCTCCAAGGTTTCGAGCATTTCGATGGTCTGCTGCCAGGGTTTGATGTCCTTGCGCAGCGTGTCGAGCGAGACAAACCGCTCCAGATCGAGACTTCCCTTTTTCGCCTTGGTCGAATGACAATCCAGACAGAACTTTTTGACGAGCGGCTGAACCACCTCGGCATACTGGTCCTTCAATCCTTCCCGTTCCGGTTCCTTCGCCGTGGTGGATTGATGTTGCGGCAACAGCCAGGCCGTCATGGCGCCGCACAAGGAGAGTCCGGCGAAGACGGCGTATCGAAAGCGGAGAGACCGAAAATTCATGGGGAGAGACCAAGAGTTCATGATGTCCGCATTTTCATGCGTTTCGTGTCAAAACAGTTCGTCAATCGGCTTGCCAAACGGAAGAACCGGGTGGGGCCGGCCCGAGTGGTCAAGATACTGCAGTGTGGAATCGACGCCCAAATGGCGATAGACGGTCGCCAGCACATCTTGGGGATACTTGGGGTTGTCCTTGGCGATGGCGGCCTGCGAATCCGTCGAACCGACCACCCGGCCTCCTTTGATTCCCCCGCCCGCCATCGCGGCGCTGAAGGCGCTCATCCAGTGATCCCGCCCGGCCGTCGCGTTTACTCGCGGCGTCCGGCCGTGTTCGCCCCAGGCGACGACCATCGTGGTATCCAGCAAACCCCGCTGGTCGAGGTCTTCAATCAGGGCCGAGTAACTTTGGTCGAACGGGGGGAGAAACCCGTTTTTGAGCGCCCAGAAGTTGTCGTCGTGCGTGTCCCACCAGCGGAGATCGACCGTCACCAACCGCACCCCGGCTTCGACCAGTCGCCTCGCCAGCAGAAGGCGTTGATTCCACCCCGGATTGTCGCCCCCGGCCCGCAGACGCGGTGTGTATTGGGCGGGGTAACCGTACCGATCCCGGAGTGCCTGCGGTTCGGCCTCGAAATCAAATGCCTGCCGCACGCGCGGCCCGGTGACCATTTCCCAAGCCTGCCGTTGATAGGAATCCATCGCCTCGAACATCCCGGAACCATCCACTTCCCGGCGAACCCGGTCAAAGGCCCCGAGCATCCGGCGGCGATCTGCGACTTGATCGACTGAGACGCCTCGCGGCATCCCGAGGTTGGGAACTTCAAACCGGACTTTCTTCGCCGCCGGGTCGGCCATCGTCTCGAAGGGCTGACACACCCGGCCAAGATACGCCGACCCGGTTCCGGGGATCATCCGGGGAACCATCACATAAGCGGGCATCGCCGGGTCGAGATGCTGCAACTGCCGGGCGACCACGGAACCCATGCTCGGGTGGGCGTTCTCGCTGTCGTTGGCGCCGGGAGCGTGGCCGGTGAAAACCACCTGATCGCCCCGCGAATGGCTCACATCCCCGTATTCGGCCAGATGTTGAAGACTGCGGACGATTGACCACTTGTCCATGATCCGGGCCGTTTGCGGCAGCAATTCGCAGATTTGGATGCCGGGAACCTTCGTGGCAATCGGCTTGAATTCACCACGAATATCGGCGGGGGCGTCGGGCTTCATGTCCCATGTTTCAAGCTGGCTCGGCCCGCCCCGCATGTGGAGAATAATCACGGAAGTCATCCGTCGGGCCGACGGGTTCGACGACTCGGAACGAGCCTGCAAACGCAAGATATCCGACAGACAAAGCCCCAAGCCGCCAAGCATCCCGATTTTGAGCAGGCCACGACGATCCATTCGGAGTTCGTCCGGATTCATGAGCGACTTTCTGACAAAGAGGCAGGCAGGCGGTTTCAAGGAAGGCAAGTTGTGATTATGCCCGTCCGAACCGTCCGGTGCAAGCAATAGATGTCTGGATTTCCGAATGGCGGGATGGTGCGGAAATCGCTTGCCAATCACCCGCCCAAGGGTTAACCTGCCAAGGACGGTGATTTGATGACCAAACATCAACAGGCCGTCGTCACCTCTCCCGGCGGCGTTCTTGTTTTACCGCCTCCCGCCACGCGCCTGCCTCATTCTCCGAAGGGTCAAGGACATGCCGGTACTGCGTACCCTGACCGTCGCCATCCGTTGCCTTTTCTTGCTGGCAGTCTTTTTGCCCGCATTAGGCGATGCCTCTGTGATCGCCGCCGAACCGTCCCCGGAAGCGACGGTATTTTTCGAGAAAGAGATTCGCCCGCTTCTCATCGACAAATGCCAGAAATGCCACGGAGAGAAAAAACAAGAATCCGGCCTTCGAGTCGATTCGCTTGCGGCCCTGCTCAAGGGGGGCACAAGCGGCCCGGCGATCGTGCCCGGCAAAGCCGACCAAGGGACGCTGATGTCGGCCGTCCGGCACAAAGGCGATCTGCAAATGCCCCCCGGTGGCAAGTTGAAGGATGAGCAAGTCGCTGCCCTCGCCAAGTGGGTGACCACCGGGGCCGTTTGGCCGAATGAGAAGGCCGTTGTCGCGGCCACTCCCCGCAAGGGCAATCATTGGTCATTTCAACCCGTGGCGAACCCGCCTCTTCCCAATGTCCGCGATGCGAAGTGGGCCGCCACCCCGCTGGACCGTTTCACGCTCGCCCAATTGGAAGCCAAAGGGCTGAAGCCGGTCGGCCTCGCCGACAAGCGGACGCTTCTTCGCCGTGTGACTTTTGACCTGACCGGGCTTCCGCCGACGCCGGAAGAGATTGATGCCTATTTGAAAGATCAATCGCCCGACGCTTACGACAAAATGATCGACCGCTTGCTGGCCTCGAAAGCCTACGGCGAACGCTGGGGACGCCACTGGCTCGATGTCGCCCGCTACGCGGACACCGCCGGGGACGGCGCCGACTATCCCGTGCGGGAAGCCGGCAAATATCGGGATTGGGTGGTCAACGCCTTCAATGCCGATCAGCCGTATGACCAGTTCCTCCGCGATCAAATCGCCGGGGACATCCTTGGGAAAACAGACAATTCTACCCGCTACGCCGAACGGGTGACGGCCACCGGTTTCCTGGCCATCGGCAAGCGCTACGGATACGCGGCCAACGCGGACTATCAGTATCTCGATTTTGCCGACGTGATTGACTCGGTCGGTCGGTCGCTGCTTGGCCTCTCCATTGGCTGCGCCCGTTGCCACGACCACAAGTACGACCCGGTGACGGCCGCCGATTACTATGCCCTCTATGGCATCTTCCAAAGCACGAAATGGGCCTTTCCCGGCGGGGAGGAAATGAAACGGCCGACGCATTTCCCGCCGTTGGTTCCCCCCGAGGAAGCCGCCCGCCGGGAGAAAGCGAAGACGGCCGAACTGGCCGCTTTGGATGCGGAGATTGGCCGGCTGAAAAGCGAAAAAGCATCATTGGATGGCAAAACATTCGCGGGTGGCGTGGACCTCGCTTTTGAAGGCCAACCCATCGGCAAGCCGCCGTCTACTCCGTGGCTGTCGGCCGGGCCAAACGCGGTGATTGCCGCAGCCCAAAGCCCCTTCAACCACATTCACCCGGCGGGGACTCGTGGCGTTCGCGTCGGCTCCGGCCAATCAATCGACGGCGTTCGCTACGTCTTTGAAAATGGCCTGCGAGCCTCCCCCGGCAAGCAAATGCACTTCACGATTGATTTCCGCACCGTGGCTCCTGCCAGCAAGACCGGGGCATATCGCTTCTATCTTGGCCGGGGGGTGATTGAATCGCTGGCGGTTCAATTCAGCGTGACAGCGACGGAATTCGCCATCCGCGACGGGGACAAGTGGGAAGTCGTCCGCAAGCTGACGCCGGGCGACTGGCAAACGCTGCAAATCACCCTCGACCCGGCGACGAAGAAGTATTCCGGCGTGGTCGGCAAACCGGGCGACCTGACCGCGTTCAAGGACAAAGCCCTCAACCCGGCATGGGACGGCGTGGCCAACACATTTATCTGTGATGCCATCGGCCACGTGGCCGGACAGGCCCCGGAACGGGATCTCGACAACATCGGTTTGCAAGAAGCTCCCTTCGCGGCTCCCGGCAGCCCATCGGTGGCCGCTCCCGCTCCCAAGCCCGATCAGAAGGATCGCCTCGCCAAACTCGACGCCGATCTCGCTGCCACGACGAAACTCCGCGAAGCAAAGGCGGCGGCTGATGCCTATGAAGTGGCCTATGGCGTGAGCGAGGGGACTCCCGTCAACGCCCGCATTCAGAAACGCGGCGAACCGGACAAATTGGGGGCCGAGGTGCCGCGACGGTTTCTTGAGATCCTTGGCGGCGATGTTCTTCCGGCCAGTGAAAAAGGCAGCGGTCGTTTGGAGTTGGCCAACTGGATCACCCGGCCGACCAACCCGCTGACTGCCCGCGTTTTTGTGAACCGCGTCTGGGGTTGGCATTTCGGCCGGGGCTTGGTCTCGACACCCAGCGACTTTGGCGTGCGTGGCGAGGCCCCGAGCCATCCCGAATTGCTGGATTGGCTGACGACCCGATTCATCGAATCCGGCTGGTCGGTGAAGGCGCTGCACAAGTTGATTCTGCGCTCCCGCACATACCAACTGGCGAGTGACGACGACCAATCGAATTTGAATCTCGACCCGACCAACATCTGGCTTTGGCGACACTCCCGGCAGGCTCTTGATGCCGAGTCGATCCGCGATGCGATGCTGGCCGTCAGCGGTCGGCTGGACCGCTCGCCGCCGACGCCGCACCCGTTCCCGCCGGTGGGGACGTGGGGGTTCACCATTCACAACCCGTTCCATGCCGTTTACGATTCGGATCGCCGCAGCATTTACCTGATGGTGCAGCGGAACCGACGGCATCCCTTTTTGGCCATGTTTGACGCGCCCGACCCGAACCTGAGTGCCGCCGAACGACTGCCGACCACCACGCCGACACAAACCCTCTATTTGATGAATTCCCCGTTTGTTCACACGCAATCCGAGGCATTCGCCAAGCGATTGCTGGCAACGCCGGGCGATGATGCGGCACGGGTGCGGCTGGCGTTTGAATCGGCTCATGGCAAATCGGCATCCGAGGCCGAGGTGAACGATTCGCTGACCTTTGTCGCCAATTACCGGAAGAAACTCGGCGAACGCGGGCTTCCGGCCGACCAGCAATCGACTGTGGCGTGGGCGGCCTTGGGCCGGGTGATGTTGACGGGCAACGCATTCTTATACGTTGATTGATTCCGAGGACCGACCATGAACCCCTCATTCTCCATGACCCGTCGCGAACTGCTGCACCGGGCCTCCGGCGGCTTCGGGGCGATCGCGCTGGCCGGCCTCTGGAACGAACTCCACGCCGCCCCGGCCGATCCGTTGGCCAGCCGGCCGGGGCACTTTGCCGCCAAGGCCGACCGCGTGATTTTCCTGTTCTCCACCGGCGGGGTGTCCCAAGTGGACACTTTCGACCACAAGCCGAAACTCACGGCCGATCACGGCAAATCCATCACGGCCACCCGCTGGCTCAACAAGCCGGGCGAGTTCAAGCGGTTCCTCATCAAGTCCCGCTGGGGCTTCAAGCAATACGGCAAAAGCGGCACATGGATCAGCGAACTCTTCCCGCACTTGGGCGGCGTCGCCGATGACATTTGCTTCCTGAACGCGATGCACTGCGAGAGCGACGGCCACGACAAAGCCACGCTGGCCGCCCACACCGGATCGGCCCAGTTCGCCCGGCCCAGCGCCGGTTCTTGGGTGAGCTATGGCCTCGGTACGGTGAACCGCAATCTTCCGTCGTTCATGGTGCTGGCCCCGTTCGCCCCGTATGCGGGAGCGCAGACATGGGGAAGCGACTTTCTCCCCGCCTGCCATCAGGGCACGCACGTCATGCCGGGGAACGAACCGCTGCCGAATTTGAAACCGCGCGTGCCAGGCGTCGAATTGCAGCAAATGGAATTGGAACTGCTCGGCAAACTGAACCGCAGCCACCTCGAACGCCGGTCGGCCGATCTGGCCCTTGATGCCCGCGTGCGCTCGTTCGAGACGGCGTTCGGGATGCAACGCGAAGCTCCCGAGGCGTTCGACATCACCGGCGAAACGGATGAGGTGTTAAAGCTCTACGGTGTGGATCGCAAGGCCACTTCCGGTTACGGCTGGCAATGCCTCGTTGCCCGCCGGTTGGCCGAACGTGGCGTGCGTTTCCTCGAACTGATTGACGTTGGCTCCAGCAACAATTGGGACTCGCACGGCAACATGGCCGACCACGCCCGACTGGCCAAGGCCATCGACCAACCGATTGCTGGATTGCTGACCGACTTGAAACGGCGCGGCATGCTGGACCGCACCTTGGTGGTCTGGACCACTGAATTTGGCCGGACGCCGTTCCATCAGGAAGTGGGCCACGCCGGTCGGGAACACCACAACCTCGTCTTCACCTCATGGATGGCCGGCGGGGGCGTTAAGGGGGGAATGGTTCACGGCAAGTCGGACGAATACGGCATCCTCCCGGCCGAAGGAGCGGTCCACACCCACGACCTGCACGCCACCATATTGCACTTGTTGGGCATCAACCACGAAAAGCTGACCTACCGCCACTCCGGCCGCGACTATCGGCTCACCGATGTCGCGGGCGAAGTCGTCAAACCAATCCTGGCCTGAGCGGGAACATCGGAAACAAGGATGCTCCCGCCTTTCGGAAATCATTCCCTGAAAGTAGTGATGCCGGTTCACGCCATCGAAAGCAGCCCGAATTCAGGCAACATTTCTTGAACAATTTGCCGGACTCGCATGGGCAGGGATCGTTGCGGCCGACTTTTTCCATGAGTTCCTTGTCCCCGTGGACGATTCGCTCGCCTCGCTTCACCTTCGTTTCAGACGGGAAGCCCTTGCGCCGTTTGCTCATCGGCTCGAAACGAGCACGCTTGTTCGTTGTTTTGCGCGTCCATGACACACCGCCTTTTTGAGAATGAGTTGCCGTCGGAGAGGCTGACACATTTCGATGGCTGTTGGTTCGGCCAATCGCTCAGGCCATGACGGACACCATCTCAAACACATTCTTGCCGAGTTCTTGGTCGCCAATGATCTTGATGTCCGGGAACTGCTTCCGGGCGGCTTCAAAGCTCCGGCGTTTGGTGACGAGCCTCCAGGCGGAATCTTGATCCATCATAACCGTGCTTCTCGCCTCGGCTGACGCTTCGAGAACTTGCCGCCAACTGCTCGTCTCTCGTTCGATGTGCCATCGGCCGCCCGATTCGCCGGTGATTTCCACGGTCACAATGGTTCCGATTGCCGCCGCCACTTGTTGGTAAGTGAAGGGCAATGCTCGCATGAAGATGTCAAGGCAGGGGTACATCAAGTGTCGGTCGGTGATTGTGCTGGCTCGCTTGGTGGCGTCAAAGATTTGCTGGGTGTGGTGCCATTTTTCGGTGTAATCGCGGGCCACATCCATCCAGTTTTCTGATTGCGATTCACCCGCCCAAGCCACGGGAAAAATCGCCGGGCCGGATGGGTCAAGCGATTGAAACAATTTGGCCATTCCGGCATCGGCCCATTCGATCAATTCCACTAGAACGGCCGGGCTGAGACGACGACTGCCGATCTCCCACTCGTCGTTCAGCCGGTTGAGGAAATCCATCAGCGGTTCATCCGCCCGGCGACCGCCAGATGATTGGTAGCCATCTCGCTGCATGGACAGCCGCCGAAGACTGCCATCAAGCAGATGACTGGCGATATCTTTCACCGTTCGCCGGGAACTGACCGTCGGCAGATGCCATTCCTCCGGCGTCAGTGATCGCAACAACGCGACGAGCCGGGCGGTGATCTCCGGAAAAAGATCGGCCACAAGAATCGGGGGCATGATTGTCATGGGGTGAAAGTAAAAGAGGTCATCAGTCCCGGTCATCCTCAATTCAATCCCGGACAGCGCCGAAGGCTGCGAAGCCGGTGTTTTGATGAAGCACGTCAACTTGGTTAAACCCAACCCGGCGAAGCAATTCGAGTTGAAACACCAACGGGCGCGGCGTGTCTTCCTTCTCGACGTAGGCAAACACATGATCCCGGTAGGCTTCATCCTTGAACTTGGTCAGGTATTCGCCGTATTGTTGCCGCATCATTTCCCGGAGCGCCGGGATGGCGCAATCAACCAGATCGAAGATCCAGATCGAACCGCCGGGGCGCAATGCTCGATGGAATTTGGAGAAAACGGCCTCCCATTCGGACTCTTCCCGCAAGTGATGAAGCACGGCCGCCGCCAGAATGATGTCGAATCTGCCCGCCGGAAGGTCGATGTTCCGAATGTCGTCCTGAATCAGCGTGATCGTTCCCGTGGTGGCCGCCCCAACTCGCTCTTTCGCCCGGTCAAGCATTGGCTGGCTGAGGTCAACGAGCGTGACATCCAGATTGGGAAGATGCTGCAACAATCGCAACGTGTAATTTCCGGCCCCGCACCCCACATCAAGAACATGCCGCCCCTTGGGGGTGACGGCGGCGGCCGCCTTGGCCACCAACGCCATCGCCAGCGGCGCGTCAACCGTAGCTGACTGACCGGTTTCCAGATTGGAAAATCTCGCCACATCCGCATCAAACCGCTGCCGAATCTCCTCGACCGTGGACTTCGCCATCAATGATCTCCTGCCCGTGGATGACAATTCCACTATAGACGCCACGCCCGCCAAAAGGTTACCGGCTCTGTGGGTCACATCTTTGGGCCAAAACCCCGTTTGGGTCGTCTGGCCCATTTCAATCATCCGGGAATCCGCATGGAGCGTTTATTTTGGGCCATGAGAAACGCCCCCCAAAGGCCCCGGATTACTCCAAAATCATCAGGCGAGATGTCGATTTGCCGGGGGTTTTGAAAAATAGTGTTCAGTTGGCCCGCTGTTTTTGACCAGCCGGGTGGGTGTCCAACTGTCCAAAAATGGTCACTCAAGGGGTGTTTTGTGGTGTTTTTCGGTCACTTTTGGGGTGGATTTTGACCACTTTTCAAATCGTGAAACTCCAAGTCCTGTAGCCCCATGTCTGGCGGGAAAATGCCAGCCTGTTTGTTGTTTTGAAAACAAAAGAAGTTCACGCCCTCATGAGTAGCGTGTGGCGACAAAAAACACCCGTGGCATCGGCAGCAAAGTGGTGTTCCCCCTCGCCGGATAATCGGCTTTCAATCGTTCGCTCAAGATTCGCAAGAAGTCCGCTTGCTCCTCCGCTTCGAGTCGTTCCAACAGTGGCCGCAAGCCCGTGCCTTTCAGCCATTCCACGACCGGGTTTTCACCGGTCAACACATGGACGTAGGTTGTTTCCCAAGCGTTGACGGCAAATCCCAAATCGTGCAACAGATCGACATACCACGTCAACGGCATCACCGATTCCCGGTGCAAGCCCACCCCTTGAAGCCGGGAAGCCCACCGGGGATCGGCCGTTGCTTCTTCCACCGCGAACTGCGTCGCCGTCCGGAAGCGGTTGGGCATCTGCACGGCCAGCGTGCCACCCGGCGCCAGCAACCCCGCGAGCCGGGTGAACAATCCCCGGTGATCGCCGAGCCAGTGCAAGGCGGCATTGCTGACCAGCAAATCAACCGGCCCATCGGCTGACCAATCGGCGATGTCGGCCTGCACAAACTCCAGCCGATGCGGGATGGCCAACGGGGTCGCCTTCGCCAGCATCTCCGCCGATTGATCGACTCCGGTGACGCGGGCCGCTGGCCACCGCTCGGCCAAAGTGAGTGTGAGATGCCCGGTGCCGCAGCCGAGATCGACGATGCGCCGGCATTCCTGTTGGCGAACCTGCCCCAGCAGATCGGCAAACGGGCGTGACCGTTCATCCGCGAATTTCAGATATTCCTTCGCATCCCACATGTGTTGGCTCCATGTCTGGTTGCCCGGAGGCAATCCCGTGGACCTTCCCCGCAGGGCATGGTATCATTCCAACGAGACGAGTCGATTCGCCCCGCCGTATCCGACACCCGCCTGACGAACACACCCGCCCGCTTGCTCGCCCCACTCCCGCTTGAAGGCCGATCATGCTCACGATCCAGGGTCAAGGTCATCGTTTTTGTGATGGCGTCAGTCGCCGCCAGTTTCTTCGCGTCGGCGGCTTGGGCGCCGCCGGGTTCACGCTGGCCGATTTGCTTCGCGGCGAAGCCAAGGCAGACTTGCCAACCCGGCGGCCGAAATCCGTCATCTATGTGGTGCTTTCCGGCGGCCTGTCGCACATCGACAGTTGGGATTTGAAACCCGATGCCCCGGCCGATTTTCGCGGGGCGTTCAAGCCGATCAAGACGAACGTTTCCGGCATCGACATCTGCGAACACTTCCCGAAACAAGCCGCGATGATGGACCGCCTCTCGCTGCTGCGCGGGGTGCGGTCGGTGGAAAACGATCACTTTCTGAGTGAAGTTTATTCCGGCCTACCCCGCAAGGCCGGTCATCGCCCGGCGTTTGGATCGGTGACGAGCAAGCTGCTCGGCAGCGCGTCCTCATTGCCCGCTTATGTGAGCTTGGATCAACCCTCCGGCGGCCCGTTCGACTTTGAAAAGCCCCATTATGCCGGGGCTTCCCATGCCCCGTTTCGGCCGTTCGGCGAGGCCGTGGAAAATCTGCAACCAGTGAAGGATCTCAACCGGTTGGACGACCGCAAAAAATTGCTGGCCTCGTTTGACACGATCCGGCGGGAACTGGACCAATCGGGGTCGATGGACGGGCTGGACAAGTTTCAGGCGAAAGCCTTGGAAATGGTCACTTCCGCGAAAGTGCGGGAGGCGTTCGACCTGAGCAAAGAACCCATCAAACTCATCAACGGCTACGGTCACAAGTGCGGCAAATTCGCGCATCAGGCCGACGTCAAAATCCTGTACGATTGGGACGCCCGGCCGTTCATCCAAGCCCGGCGGCTGGTCGAGGCCGGTGTCCGGGTGGTCACCCTGAGCGTCGGCTCGTGGGACCATCACAGCGGGGCCAATCAGCAAATTTTCGACTCATACAAACTGGTCTTCCCGGTGCTGGATCAAAGCATTTGCGCCTTGGTGAACGACTTGAATGACCGCGGGTTGGGCGAGGATGTGTTGGTGGTGGTCCTCGGCGAATTCGGCCGGTCGCCCAAGGTCACCTACCCCGGCCCCGGCCGCGAACACTGGGCCGAGGCCGGTTCGATGCTGTTCGCCGGCGGCGGCCTCAAGATGGGACAGGTGATCGGCGAAACCGATTCAAAAGCCGAACGAAGCAAAAGCTGCAACATCAGTTTCGAGAACGTGCTTTCCACAATTTACGGCGTTCTGGGCGTCGATCTCAACACGATGCTCACCGACTTCAACGGCCGCCCCCAGAACATTCTGGATGACAAGAACCCAATCCGGGAATTGGTGGCCTAAAGAATGCGTTCAGCTTGATGGATTTGTTTTGGGATTGATTATTGAAGACGGGAAGAAATTGTGAAACTGTTCCCGAACAAAGCTAAATCCCTTTGATCCAAACTCGGATTCGGGAAGCGTCTCAAGGATTTCAACCGCCCGCATCCAATGAGTGTTATGGGTCGAAATTCGAGATTCCAGCGAGGCAATTTTCGCCTTGCACAAATTGACCAACGCAGTGTCAACTCCCACATCGCAAGTCGATGCTGTCAAGGCAAATGCCTCAAACACTTTTCGCAGACGATCAGCTTCATGTTGAACGCTCATTGCCCAAGCAAAGGACAGAAACCGCTTCCAAGTGTCTTCGGCCGCATGTTCCAAAAAGCGAGAGATCGATGTCAAAAGCCAGTTTGTCAAGATTTGACGAGAATCCGATTGCGACAGCCGAAATTGCTCCTCCGAGATGAGTGACCAAATCGGGTGCGTTGCGGCCGTAGCATTGATTTCTGACGGATTCATCCCTTGCATCCATGAATCTTTATTCGGCAGCCTGTTTGCGCGACACCGCGATTCGTCTTCTCGCCAGATCAACCTCCAACACCTTCACTTTCACCACGTCGCCAACGGCAACCACTTCGCTGGGTTCCCGCACAAACTGATTGGCCAGTTGCGAAATGTGGATCAGTCCGTCTTGGTGGACGCCGATGTCCACGAAGGCCCCGAAGTGGGTGACGTTGGTGATGACGCCTTCGAGGATCATTCCCGGTTTCAGGTCTTCCAGTTCGTTGACGCCTTCGGTGAATGTCGCCGCCTTGAATTCGCTTCGCGGGTCGCGGCCCGGCTTGGCCAGTTCGGCGAGGATATCCCGGATGGTGGGGAGACCGACTCGTTCGTCCACGAATTCCTCGGCCTTGAGTTGGGCCGCGAAAGTGGCGTTGCCGACGAGTTGCTTCGCGGGGATGTTCAATTTCTTCGCCATCTTTTCGACGACGAAATAACTCTCCGGATGCACGGACGAGTTGTCGAGCGGTTGGTTGCCGTTGCGGATGCGCAGGAAACCGGCCGCTTGCTCGAAGGCTTTTTTGCCGAGCTTGGGCACGTCGCTCAGTTGCTTGCGGCTTTCAAAGGGGCCGTTGGCGTCGCGGTGTTCGACGATGCGTTTGGCGAGGGCCGGGCCGATACCGGCGACATGGGACAGCAGCGAAGGACTGGCCATGTTGACATCGACGCCGACGGAGTTCACGCACGATTCGACTTCCCGGTCGAGGCACTTTCGCAACAGAGTTTGGTTGACATCATGTTGATACTGGCCGACGCCGATGGATTTGGGATCAAGTTTCACCAACTCGGCCAGCGGGTCTTGCAGGCGATGGGCAATGCTGATGGCCCCGCGAACGGTGAGATCAAGATCGGGAAATTCCCGGCCGGCGAGTTCGCTGGCCGAATAGATTGATGCGCCGGATTCGCTGACCGTCGCCTTGATGACCGTGGAATTCATCGCCTTCAAGACTTGGGAAACAAACGCATCAGTTTCCCGCGAGGCGGTGCCGTTGCCGATGGCGATCAGTTTGACATCAAACTTGCCGATCAACTCCCGCAGTTTCGCGGTCGCCCCGGCGATGTCGCTTTGCGGCGGCGTGGGATAGATCGTCGTATGGTGAAGAAATTTGCCCGTGCCATCAACAACAGCAAGCTTGCACCCGGTGCGAAAGCCGGGGTCGATGCCGATGGTGACAAACGGCCCGGCCGGCGGGGCGAGCAACAATTCCCGGAGATTCTGGCCGAACACGCGGATCGCGTCCTCGTCGGCTTTCTCCTTCAAGATTTGCATGATGGACGATTCGACGGCCGGAAGCAGCAACCGCTTGTAACAATCCTCGGCCGTTTGCAGCAACTCTTGCCGGAATTCAAACCGATGGTTGTGAACCAGCCTCCCCTGAAGTTTGCCGACCACCAATTCATCATCCAGTTGCACGGCAACTCGAAGAAAACCTTCGTCCTCGCCGCGCTTCATCGCCAACAGTCGATGCGATGGAATGCGTTTGAGCGGTTCGCCGTAATCAAAGTACATCTCGAACTTCTTGCCTTCTTCGGCCTTCCCTCGTTTCACTTGGGTGACCAATCGGCCGGATTCGTTGGCCGTTTGTGTAAGCCACGACCGCGTCGGCACATCTTCGGACCATTGCTCCGCAACAATGTCACACGCCCCCTGAATCGCGGCTGCTGTGTCCGGCACTTCCTTTTCAGGATTGATGTATCCCTTCAAGACATCCGCAACGGGTTGCCGAAGGTTCTCTTGCCGAAGCATCAGATCGGCGAGCGGTTGCAAGCCTCGTTCTCGCGCGATCATCGCCCGCGTTCGCCGCTTGGGTTTGAAGGGAAGGTAGATGTCTTCCAGCGTTTGCTTGTTGGAACATGCCTCGATGCGGGATCGTAGTTCCGGGGTCAGCAATCCCTGTTGGTCGATGGTTTTCAAAATCGTCGTCTTGCGCTGGGCCAGTTCACGGGCATCGCTCAGCGCATCTTCAATCCCGCGCAGGATGATTTCATCAAGCCCTTGGGTGGCTTCCTTCCGATACCGGGCGATGAACGGAATGGTGTTCCCGGCGTCGAGCAACTCCACAGTCGAGCGAACTTGTTCGACTCGAACCCCCAATGCTTGGGCGATCTGCCGGACTGCTTTTTCCAGATCGAAACATTCAAAGGACTCGCTATCCATCATGTCTCCGACAAAAATCAAAATGTCCAGCCAAAATGGTTGTGGCTAATTTTTCTGCCACTCTCGGCCACA
>NZ_JH636450.1:155926-167009 GCF_000255705.1 Zavarzinella formosa DSM 19928 | reverse complement strand
GGGGCTTCCGCCCCTGGCTATTATCGAGCGCCCCCTTGGGGCGAAAAACAAAAGACGAAAACCAACCGGACAGCCATGCCAGAAAGATTTGCCAGACCCGCTGAAATTGTTCATTCACTCTTCCCAAACACTCGCATACGCCCCGATGGATTCCACATACGCCATCATTCGTTGATAGAAGGGATGATTGGAGAGGGTGGCGCTGTCGCCGATCACGATGAGGGATCGTCTGGCGCGGGTGAAGGCCACATTGGTTCGCCGGGTGTCGCCGAGGAAGCCGATCTCTCCTTCGTGGTTGGACCGCACGAAGGAGATCACGATGGCCTCTTTTTCCCGGCCTTGGAAGCCGTCCACGCTGTCCACTTCGAGGTCCGGCACATCGGCGAGTTTGTCCCGCAGGAGCCGCACTTGGGCGCGATAGGGGGAGATGACGCCGATGGATGTCGGCGGCACTCCGGCCGCGAGCAGGCGGCGGGCATAAGTCACGGCCAGATTGGCCTCCTGCGGGTTGCGGCGGCTGCCGCTTTCTTCTTCCAATTCTTCGTCGTGGCTGGCCCCGGCGGTGTCGATGAAACGCACGGGTTGTTCGGTCAGCGGCTCGCGGGTGACGCCTTCGAGATCGCACAATCGATGGGCGGCCACGCTTTCGTGGGAGACCAACGCCCCTTCATAAAACTCGGCATTGGAGAATTCCATGATGGCCGAGTTCATGCGGTGCTGCACTGTCAACAACCGGGCAATCTGCGGGCCAAAGCGATCTGTCAGGCGTTCCATCAAACTGATGGACAACCCGCTTTCGGCCGCCTCGCGGGAAAGAACGGTCGCAGGCAGTTGGCGGTGGTCCCCGGCCAGCACCAGTTTTTCGACTCGCATCAGCGGGAGCCAGCATGCCGGTTCGGTGCTTTGCCCGGCCTCGTCGATCACGGCCAAATCGAATTGTCGGGGACCGAGAACATCGCTCGAAAGACCCGTGAGCGTGCCGCAGATGATTCGGGCGTCATCGAGAATTTTCTCGGCCGCCAGTGTTTCAAATTTGCGGGCCTCGCTTAGAAGTGAACGGGCTTCCCGCCGCATGGCGGCTTTCTCACCGGGTTGAGGCTTTTCCTTGGTCCATTTGTCCGCTTGATTGAAAAGCGTGTATGCATCCTTGGCAAACTTGCGGGCCTGCCGGGCATCAGCGTGCTTTTGCACCAACAGATCCAAAGCCCGATCCCGAAGCGCCGGATCAACGCGGGCCGGATGCCCGACCCGCACGGGACGTTCGCCAATGGCGAGGAGTTTTTCCAACAGATTGTCAACGGCATGGTTGCTCGGCGCGCAGGCCAGCACGCGCTCGCCTCGGGCGACAGCCTGTCGGATGAGTTCGACGACCGTGGTGGTTTTCCCGGTTCCCGGCGGGCCGTGGATGATCGCCACATCTTTTGCGGAAAGGGCGAAACGAACCGCCTCCCGCTGTGGTTCGTTCAAGTGTGTCGAAAGTTCGATGTCGGCTGGTTGATTGAATTCGGGGTCTCGTTCGCCAAGCAATACCGTGCGAAGTTCGGCGAGGCGATCCTTTTTGGCATCGGCCGCCCGACGCAAGGCTTCTTGTTGCCGCACGCGCGAGACTTCATCGAACGATAAATCGAGCCGCCAGGTGGCATCTTCCGGGAGATCGTCATCGGGCGGGTCGATGGCGACACCGATGGTGGTGAACTCCCGGTCATAAACGACGCCGCGAAAGGACGGACGCCGACGATTGACCCCGGTTTGATTCAAAACAACGGGGGAGCCGGGTTGCAACCGATTGGGGGGAAGGCGATCCGTGCGAATCGATTTTGAAAACGTGAGCAACAACCGGCCACCGAGGCCAAATTCGGAATCCCGCAGGGTGAGACCTGCAAGGGCCGCCCCGTCGCGGGTGGCGGTTTCGGATTGGGCGGCCAGCCGGGCGGCTTCCTGTTCGGCCACCGTTTCAAGATCGAGCAAACGGGAAAGATTGGCGAAATGTTCTAAATCGCCGAAACTGGTTTTTCCAGCGATTTGCACTCGCACGGGGCGTTCGAGAAATGTTGCGCCGTCGAGGGCTTTGACGATCGCCGCTGCTTTGTCGTCGGGAACCTCGATGGTGGCCGCGCGACCGAGGAGCGTGATCTTTCCGATGTGTTTGCTGTCGATTTTGCCGCCGGTGCAGACGAATGACAACACCGCCCCCGGCGAGCATTTCATCGGGATCGGCTCAATCTGAATCCGGGCCATGACACCCCACCCAAGGTCTTGTCGGCGTATTCTATTCGCCCGACGCGGGGTGAGGTGTCCGGCATCCGACTAGCGATTGCCGCCGGAGACCATCAAGGTTTCGCCCGTGACCCATCCGGAGTCAGAAGAAGCCAGGAAGACCGCCACCTTGCCGATGTCTTCCGGCTGGCCAATCCGGCCCAACGGAGTTTGGGCGATGATTTGCTTGTGAAAGTCCGTGCCGATGAATCCGGCCGTGTGAACCCCTTCGGTTTCGATCATGCCGGGATTGAGGGAGTTCACGCGGATTTTCTTCGGCCCCAATTCCTTGGCGAGCGATTTGGTGATGGCATCCACGGCCCCCTTGGTGGCACTGTAAACCGAGGCATTCGGCTGGGGGGAGATCGCCACCACGGAACTAATGTTGATGATGCTGCCGCCATCGGACCCGAAGTGTTCGACCGCTTTTTGCGTGGTGAGAAGCAAGCCGAGAACATTCAGATCGAACTGACGATGGAAGTGATCTTCGGTAACGCCTTCGAGAGGAGCGAACTCGAAAATCCCGGCGTTGTTGACAAGGACATCGAGTTTGCCGTAAGCCGCCTTCGTTTCCAAAAACAGCTTGTCAATTTCGGCCTTCTTGGAGACGTTGGCCTTGACCGCAACCGCCTTGCCGCCGTTCTTCACAATCTCCGCGACCACTTTGTCAGCGCCCTCTTTGCTGGACGCATAGTTGACGACCACCGAGGCCCCTTCGGCCGCGAGGTATTTGGCGATGGAAGCCCCAATTCCCTTGGAAGCCCCGGTAACCAACGCCACTTTGCCTTCAAGTTTCTTCGACATGACATTCTCCGTTTGGAAGTTTTATGTACCGAGGAGTACAATAAGAGGACGGGATGTCTTTCACATCCCGCCAATTTTTTCCCCCAATGTTTTGCGAGGGGGCGTGTCATGGCCGCCGGACGACCCCGAGAATTTGATCCCGACGAGGCCTTGGACCGGGCGCTGGAAGTGTTCTGGCATCGCGGCTACGAAGGCGCGTCCCTGCCCGAATTGACCAAAGCGATGGGGATCAATCGGCCAAGCATGTACGCCACGTTTGGCAACAAGGAAGCCTTGTTCCGCAAGGCGATGGATCGCTATGCCGAGGGACCGGCGGCTTACGTCCGTGCTGCCCTTGAACGACCAGTCGCCCGTGAGGCCATCGAACAAATACTGGCCGGGACGGTTGCCTTGCTGAGTGATCCGACTCATCCGAAGGGATGCTTTGCCGTGCAGGGAGCATTGGCCTGCGGGGAAGCGTCGGAAGGCATTCAGAAGGATCTCGCCGACCGCCGGATGGCCGGATTAGAAGCGGTTCGCAAACGATTGGAACGGGCCAAAAGCGAAGGGGATCTTCCGGATGATTTGGACCCCGAAAATCTCGCCCGGTTTCTGATGACCATCATGCACGGGCTGGCGGTGCAGGCCGCCGGAGGCGCGACCCGTCAGCAGATGGAGCAGGTGGTCAAATTGGTGATGATGGTCTGGCCGAAGAATGTGAAGCGGCCAGACCGCAAAAATTGATCAGAACACCGGCCGCTATTTGCCAGCCGGTGGTTTCACGCCACCACTCGCAGGCGGCCTGGCGGCGCCCGTCGATGACTTCACACCGCCTGCGGGCGGCTTCGCGCTGCTGGCCGCCGCCGGTTTCGGAGCGACCTCCACCGGCGCTTTCACATCGCCGCTTTCCGGCAGTTTCCCGCCACGGGCGGACACCCAAAGACGGGCGAGCATTCCGGAGAGGCCCTGCGGCCAGTCCGCGATGGTTTCCACCGTTGTTCCGTCGGCGGTCAGGGTTCCGGTCCATTTGCCGTCGGCCCGGCGTGCCAGGGCAATTTGGCATCCGATCGGGAGAGCCTGAATGGCTTCCCCCTTGCCCGGCAGGGCGGCGGCGGCGGCCCGGATGGCCTCCTCCGACTTGGCCACGCACGCAGCGCATCTGGTGCTCTGGAACTTCGCCAGACGCTGGGTCCGGTATTTGTCCACGGAGTAATGTTGAAACTCGTTCAGGCACCCGCAGGCTCGGGCCACCATCGGCCGGGCCACAATCTCACCCGTCGGCAACGCCATTTCCCCCACCCTCCACGAGCTGGACTTGCTCTTCTTTCAGTTTAGGGACGATTTCCCCCGCCGTCACGTCCGGAGCTATTTGGAAGGAAATCACCCGTAATTTTCTGTTCCCTTTCATTGGAGTTGGCTATTGATGCGTGATTGCGATTCCCCCTCACGGAAACCAATTGATGCCCACGTTCAACGACGCCCGGATTCGTCAGACGAATGCAAAAAAAACGAATCCGGCGGGGGATTATGTCCTTTATTGGTCGCAGATGTACCGGCGGCTGGACCGTAACCATGCCCTTGATTACGCCGTTCACCGGGCCAAAACGCTGAAAAAACCGCTGATCGTCTACGAGGGGCTAAAACTCGGATATCCTTGGGCCTCGGCCAGACACCACCAATTCATGCTGGAGGGAATGCGGGACAATGCCCGGAAGGCGAAGCGGCTCGGCGTGGATTATTGGCCATTCGTCGAAACTCCCGAGAACTCCGGTCGCGGGTTGCTCCGTAAACTGGCCGCCAAGGCGTGTCTCGTCGTGACGGACGACTACCCGACATTCATCATCCCCGGCCAGATCCAATCTCTTGCGAGAAACATTGATGTGCCGCTGGCGGCCGTGGATGGCAACGGGTTGATCCCGCTTTCGCTGTTGGGGGCAACGGTATCGGCCGCCGCCCATCTTCGGCCGCGAATCCACAAGCTGTTCGCCGATTGCTGGGACCACCGGGCGGCGGCCGAGCCGCCTTTCCCGCCCGCCGGAAAGATCGATCCTCCCTTCGCCGTGTGGAATCATGAATGCGACATCGCTGAATTTGCGAGACAACTGCCGATCGATCAATCCGTCCCTGCCGTCGCCGGATTGGAGGGTGGAAGCGAGGCCGGGCACGTCGTGTTAAACACGTTCGTGAAGCAAAAACTCCGGGCGTATGCCACCGGTCGGAACAACCCCGATGATCCGCGACGAACGGCCGCCAGCCGGTTAAGCCCGCACTTGCGGCATGGGCATGTTTCGATGCAAGAGTGCGCGGAACGGGTTCTCACAGCGGACGGGCCTTGGGATGCGTCGATGATCGACCTGACTCAAAAAAACAAACGGGAAGGCTTCTTTCATCACGATGATAATGTGAACAGTTTTCTGGACGAAGCCCTCACCTGGCGGGACGTGGGCTATCACTGGCATCACACCAAAAACGCCGGACGAGGCGTGATCGACGCGAGGACGGTGACCATCGACGGCCAGTCGATTCCCGCTTACTTCGATCTCCAATCCGTCATCCCCGAGTGGGCGATGAAAAGCCTGAAAGCCCACGAATCCGACCCCCGTGAATTCACCTACACACTGGAGCAATTTGAAAACGCGGACACGCACGATCACTTATGGAACGCGGCCCAACGGGAGTTGGTGGCCACCGGCCGGATTCACAATTATCTGCGGATGCTTTGGGGCAAGAAGGTGCTGGAATGGTCGGACAGTGTGGAACGGGCGTACTTGATCCTCGAACACCTCAACAACAAATACGCAAGCGACGGGCGCGATCCGAACTCTTATACGGGGATTTTTTGGTGTTTTGGCCTATTTGATCGCCCGTGGGTGGAGCGGAAGATTTTCGGCCAGATTCGCTACATGTCATCAGACAACACCGCGAAGAAATTCGACTTGGACGGCTATTACGATTACGTCAGACGATTGCCGTCGGTTGACCGGGTGCGGGGCCGGGCACCGGGGAATCCACCAACTGAGTGACAGCGGCGATGCCGATATTGTGAATCGACAGCATCCTCGGGATGAACGATCCCCAGCATTTGCGAAATTCCTCCCAAGTCATGGAGGGGCCGCTCCAATTCGTCAGGAAGATGTTTTTTGAATCGTAACCATAAGCCACCATCCAATGCCCGGCGGGGGCGAACCAGCGGCCGAAAAGTTTGGCCCCCTCCACCCCGCACATGACGATCACCGGTTGCCGGTCGGAGAGATGTTTGCGAAGGTCTTCTTCGCCTTCGACGGCTTCAATCGGAATGCCGGCCGTGCGACAAATCCGTTCCACCCGGCGCCGTGATGTGCCGAACCACCCGCCCATGTTATCCGGCGGGTGGTTCTTTTCGGCTAGCCCCATGATTTCGCGGGCTTCCTCGGGGGTGTGATCTCCCGGAAAAACCCGGCAATGCGTGAGAAAAGTGCAGGCGGCGGCTTGCCCGCAATTGAACTTGCGAAACTCGCCGTCGCCGTTGACGAACTCGTAGATCGAATCGAGACCCTGATAAGTTTCCGGGTCTGCTCCGTCTGGATAAATACGCCAAGGCATGGCGATCAGCCCTTGGAAGGCGTGGCGGGCTTCAACTCCAGAATCTTGTCCATCCGTTCGGCAATGTCCTTCAACACGGCCTCGCCGCCGCCACCAACCTCGGCCGTCGCCCACCCGCCGGCATAGCCGACTTCCGCGAGGGCGTTCAGAACATCTGGCCAGTTCTCGTCTCCTTCGCCAATCTTGGCGTCGAAGCCTTTCCAATCGTTCTTCGCGTCTTTGGCCTTGGTGAGACTGTATCCTTTGAAGTCGAACTTCAGGAGACGCTTGCCGAGTTTGCGAATCCAGTCACCACTGCTGACGCCGTATTTCACCATGTTGGAACAATCGAAGTACGTCCCGACAAACGGGGACTTCAGATCATCAACATAGCTAATCATCTGTTCCGGCTTCGTGATGAAATTGTTCCACACCGTTTCGATGGCGATCTTCACCCCGAGTTTCTCGGCAGTGGGGATGGCTTTCTTCACTTCCTCTTGGGATCGCTTGTAGCAATCTTCGTAAGTGACATCCTTGTTCACCACGCCGGGGACCAGTAGCACCGTGTCGGCGCCGACGGTCTTGGCGTCTTCCAAGGCTTGGATCAACGCGGCCAACCCCTTGGCCCGGACCTTTTCATCCGGGCTGGAGAGCGTGTCCCGCCAGTGAACCGAATCCACGACACCGTGGATCTTGATGCCGGTGGCCTTTTGAGCCTCGTTGGCTTCCTTGAGGTTCAGGCCGGAGGGGCTGTCGATTTCGACCCCTTGGAAGCCGAGTTTCTTGATTAGCTCGAACTTTTCCTGAACGGTCTTGCCCGCCCCGATCATGCCGAACTTCACGGCCTTCTTGAGCGGCACCCGCTTGGGGTCGGCCGCGATCAGAAGATCACCGGTGAACAGGCCCGCCCCGACGATGGCCGAGGCATTGAGAAAATCACGTCGATTCATGACAAATGCTCGTTTCGATGGAATGTTGGGGTTGGGTTCACACAAACTTCGTCACACCGGGCACGGCCACGGGGGCATACGGCAGTTTGCCTTCCCATGTGTACGACGGCGGGGACAGGTCTTCCTTGGAGTTCAAGGCCATTTCCCAAGTGATCTTCATGCCGGTGTAGGTCGCCATCCGACCCATGATCGACATGAGCGTGCTTTTCCAGCTTTGGTCGAGGTTGTTGATCGGGGTTCCCTTGCGGATACCCTCAAAGAACTCGATGTGCTCTTGGTCGTACATGTCCGAGTTCGGGCCTTCGTAACCCCAAACCTTGTCGCCGGTCTTGATGGTGTGGGCCATCAGTTGGGCCGAGCCTTTCGTGCCAATGACGTGGTCGCTCACATCATTGAACATCCGGGTCACGCCGGACATTTGCCGACAGAACGAGAAAACTTTGACCCCGCTCTTGTATTCGTACACGACCCCGTGATGGTCGTAAATGTTCCCGAACTTCGGGTCGGTCCGCATTTGCCGGCCTCCCTGCCCGTAAGCGGCGATCGGCATCTCCCCCTTCAGCACCCAAGAAGCCTTGTCGTGGTTGTGGCAATGTTGTTCGACGTTGAAGTCACCGGAGAGCCAGGTGAAGTAGTACCAGTTGCGCATCTGGTACTCCATCGTGTCGAAGGTGGCCGTGGTCGGCCGGTGCCAGAGGGTGCCGGTGATGTAGTTCACATGAATGGCGCTGATGTCGCCGATCACGCCATCATGAATTCGCTTGACGGTTTCCCGCTTGGCAAAGTCCCAACGATAGCAATATCCGCACAGGATGCTGAGTTTCTTGGCCGCGGCGATCTTGGCCGACTCGATCACACTGCGAACCCCGGCAGCATCGACGGCCAAAGGCTTTTCGGCGAAAGCGTTTTTGCCCGCCTCGACAGTCGCCCGCAGGTGCATCGGCCGGAAGTGCGGCGGGGTGCAGAGCAACACGACGTCGGAGGCTTCGATCACTTTCTTGTAGGCGTCAAACCCGGTGAACATCATCTCCGGCTTCACGTCGATCTTTTTGGCGATGTCCTCGTTCTTGGTCAGTTGTGAGAGGGAGGACTTGATGTTGTCCCCGAAGGCGTCGGCCATCGCGACGAGCTTGACGTTCGGATCAGCCTTGAGGGCGTTCTTCGCCGCCCCGGTGCCCCGGCCGCCGCAGCCCACGAGGCCGACCTTGATGGTGTCACTCGCCCCGGCGAACAGCCCGCCGGTGGACAACGCCGCGGCCGACCCGGCCAGCGCTGAGGTCGTTAAAAAATCCCGTCGAGTCGCAACTGTGTTCGGTGTCATGCGGACATCTCCAAATCTGGGGAGAGGTGGCCCAGTGTCTTGTGGTAGGAAGGATTATTGTGTCCGTTGGCCGATGGATTGTCACCGGGAAAAGCGGGAAGACGCGGGGAATTTGGGAAAGTGTCAGGCGAGCCAGTTTTCAAAGGGGAGACCGGTGATCACGGAGAAATCAGAGTCGTAAGTGACCAGAACGCATTCTTTTTTGGTCAGCGTGATTGCGGCAAGTTGAATATCGACTTGTTGAATCACTCTGCCACGTTTTCTGAGATCCGCGAACAAACGGCCATATTCATATGCCGCCGGATCATCAAACGGCCAGCGGATCAAGCGGCCGAGCGACCGATGGACAATTACCCACGATTCCTTCCGGCTTGTACTGCCTTCCAAGCCAGCGATGATTTCTCCCAGCGTGGGCAAACCGATGCCAAATTTTGCCCCGGTTCTTTGGAGGGCGTACATCCGTTCTCGTATCCCGGCTCGCTGAAACAGAAAATCATAAGCCGGTCCGGTGTCGAGAAGATAGGACCGCTTCATTGTCCAAATCCCTCAATCATCTGACGCCGAACCGCTTCCAGATTGAACGCCTTGGCCTTGGCCCGCCATGCAAGCAGGTCCGCTTCTTCTTCCGGTGTCAGCACAAGAGGCGGAATGGCTTCGGTTTCCGCAATCCACTGTTCGATCTCTTCGGGTGTCTCCGGCCAGTCATCTTCGGCGACCGCCTCTGATCGCGGCCGTTCCTCGCGTTCCGCGTATTCTTTCTCGGTTCCCTCCGGCAAATCCGCCGGATCGACCGACACCCAATGACCGTCCTTCACCGTCATCCGAATCGTTTTCATCACGCACCTCCTTTCAAATCGCATTTTACCCGAGGAATGTCGGCGTCCGCAATGGGACGGGGTGTTTGTCCGGTTCCCCGGCGAGAATTTCCCTTACAATGCCCGGACGAGGTTTACGCACGCATCGGGAGTACCGCAGCCCGTGTCCACTGAACGCATTAGTGAATATCTGGCCCAGTTTGCCCAAACGCGAGCCCAGATGGTTGAGCAGCTTGGCCGGGTTGTTGTCGGCCAGGCCGAGGTCATCGAACAAATCATGGCGGCCATTTTCACGCGGGGGCACTGCCTCCTCGTCGGCGTGCCGGGACTGGCCAAGACCCTCATGGTCTCGTCCATCGCCCAGATTCTCGATGTGAATTTCAAACGCATCCAGTTCACGCCGGACCTGATGCCCTCCGACATCACCGGAACCACGATCCTCGACGAAAACGAACAGGGCAAACGGGAGTTCCGGTTCGTCAACGGGCCGGTGTTCTCGAACATCCTGCTCGCGGACGAAATCAACCGGACACCGCCGAAGACGCAGGCGGCCCTGTTGCAGGCGATGCAAGAACGACAGGTGACTGTCGGGCAGGAAACCTACAACTTGCCCGACCCGTTCTTCGTGATCGCCACCCAAAACCCGATCGAGCAGGAAGGCACTTACCCGCTGCCCGAAGCCCAGCTTGACCGGTTCATGTTCAACGTGAAGGTGGACTATCCTTCGCTGGACGAAGAAAAGCGCATCCTCGGGATGACTGCCAAGGACGAACACGGCGAGATCCAAAAAATCCTCTCCGGCAAGGCCATCATCAATCTGCAAAGACTGGTGCGAAGCGTCCCGGTCGGGGACTTCGTGATCGACTTCGTGACCCGCCTTGTCCGCGCCACCCGGCCGAAAGACCCGACGGCCCCGGAATTCGTGAAGAAGATGGTGGACTTCGGCGCCGGAGTCCGGGCCGGCCAATACCTCATCCAAGCGGGCAAGGCATTTGCCGCGATGGACGGCCGTTTCAGCGTGGCCATCGAAGACATCCGCAAAGCGGCCGTCCCGGTGTTGCGCCACCGCATCGGGACCAATTTTCAAGCCCAAGCCGAAGGCAAGGCGAGCGAAGACATTATCGAATTGTTGTTGAAGAGTGTCGGCGAACCGGAACCGCCGAAGTATGGGGCGAAGAAAAGGCTTTGAAGAAAGAAAAAAGCACTAACCACAAAGACGCGAAGATTGGCCAACGAACACTGGCTTGGGGCCATCCCCGGTGACCTAACCCCCCGTCCCCCTTCCCTAAGAAGGAAGGGGGAGCAAGAGGGTGGCCAGCATTTAATGTGGAACAGGCTTTCTGCCCGGAGGCAGTGATTGTGACGACCCGAATGAGTGAGGGCTGGCGAACGACTTC
>NZ_JH636450.1:143770-155916 GCF_000255705.1 Zavarzinella formosa DSM 19928 | reverse complement strand
CCCCCTTCCTTCTTAGGGAAGGGGGACGGGGGGTTAGGTCGCCGGGGGATGTGCCGAAACAGACGTTTGATGTTCAGCCTGTGATGTCGTGAATAAGAGCGTTCGGAAACAATGAGGAATACCCGCGAAAATCAAGGGTTTTGCTTCATTATTTCCGAACGCTCTAAGTCCCTTGTATAGACAGCCTCAAGCGAATCATTCTTGGCTGAGTTTTTCTTTTGTTTTTCTTGATTAAACTTTGCTTGTTTTGTTTTTGCTTTCTCTTTGTGAAACTTTGTGTGATCTTTGCGTCTTTGTGGTTAGTCTTCTGTCTTTTGACCTCTTGATTGAACTTTGCTTGTTGCCTTGGTTTTTGTTGTGAATCTTTGCGTCTTTGTGGTTAGTCTTTAGGCTTGGTGATTTCTCGAATGTGGTATCGCTTATTTTGCCGGGATGGAACCGAAATCAAACCAACGGAGATGCTCTCCCAATTGGGTGAGTTGGCTTCCCGAGTTCAGCCGCATTTCAAGGGGGATGACTTGGGGTGGACAGCCGCCGAGCTTCTCGTTGAATTGGGAACCCCGATCTATGTCGAGCGGTATTTGACTCAAGAAGATAACCTGCGGGAAGACTTGAATTCGTGGGCCGCGTGGCTGGAAACGCGGGATTTTTCGCCCAATCATGTCATGCTGATGGAACGGGTGATCCAGACGCAGCAGATGATTACCATTCGGAAGCCCATTGACCATCCGAACGAGAACCTGCTGGATGAGGTCTGCACGGCGTTGAGCCGGGCGATTTGCCAGAAGGCCGACGGGATTTATCAGGCCGAGGATCAGGGGTGGTACTCGGCTTCCGGGGAAGAACTGCTGAAGGAGTATTAAGCGGCCGATCATGTCCTCCGAGAAATACCTGAATCCGAATGTCATCGCCCAAGTCGCCCGGCTCGACTTGCGGGCCAAATTCATCGTCGAGGGGTTCCTCTCGGGGTTGCATGCCAGCCCGTTTCAGGGCTTTTCGGTCGAATTCTCCGAACACCGGAAATATGCCCCCGGCGATGATCTCAAGGATTTGGATTGGAACGTCTACGCCAAGACAGATCGTTATTACGTCCGCAAGTATCAGGCCGAGACGAACCTCACCGGCTATCTGGTGATGGACCTCAGCGCTTCGATGGACTGGTGCGGCATCCGGGAGATGGAAAAGGCCAAGGTGGCCGGTGGTCGGTCTTTGAAGACCGGCCACTCCCAAGACGAGAACGAACGGCTCACCAAGTTTGAGTACTGCATCTGTCTCGCGGCCGCCCTTGGCTACCTGATGATCCATCAGCAAGACCCGGTCGGTCTTGTCACCATCGGCGAAAAAATCAAGGATGTGCTGCCGCCGAAGAGCAAGCGGACGCAACTCGGCAACATGCTGGCGATGCTCTCCAACTTGAAACCCGCCGGGCAAACCGATCTCGCGCATGGCCTTTCGCAACTGGCGGCGATGATTCGCACCAAGAGCTTGGTGATGATTTTCAGCGACTTTCTCACAGACCCCGAGCCGGTGATGAAGTCGCTTTACCAGCTTCGCCATCGGGGGAATGAAATCATCCTGTTCCATGTGCTGGACGAGGCCGAGGTTGAGTTTCCGTTCGAGGGCTTGGTGGAGTTCGTCGATGTGGAATCGAACGAAGAACTGCAACTTGATTCTCGGGGCATGAAGGAAGACTATCTGCGCGGCCTTGCGGAATTCCGGGACAAGATCAAACAGGAATCCATCGCGGCCCACATTGATTATGTGCCGATCCACACGGGTGTGAACTTCGACAAAGCCCTGTTGGAATACCTGCTCACCCGCCAACGTCGCGTTTGAACAATGCTCTTCTCTCCCGAGTTTCTGGAAGTCTCGGCCACCGTCGCGGTCACAGCCATCGCTTGCGCCCTGCTCGGGCCGTTCCTGTTGTTGAGGCGGCTGGCCCTGCTCACCGATGCCATCGGGCATGTGTTGCTGTTCGGCATTGTGGTGGCCTTCCTCATCGTGGGGCAACTCGATTCTCCGTGGTTGCTGTTCGGGGCGGCCGCCACCGGGTTGGTGACGGTTGTTCTCATCGAGGCGTTGTCCCGTTCACAGGTCGTGAGAGAAGACGCCGCCATCGGCCTGACATTTCCGGCGCTGTTCGCCGGAGGCATTATTCTCGCCACACTGTTTGCGCGAAACACACATCTCGACATCGATCAGGTGATGCTCGGTTACGCGGAATTCGCCCCGGAGCATCGCCTTGAAATCGGGGAATATGATCTGGGGCCGCGTTCGCTGATTGTCATGGGGCTGATGGGATTGTTGAACCTGACGGCCATTGCCATCTTCTTCAAAGAACTGAAAATCTCGACGTTCGACGCGACGCTGGCGGCTTCCCTCGGATTTCTGCCCGCTGTGTTGCATTACGGATTGATGACGCTGGTGTCGTTCACCGTGGTGACTGCTTTCGATTCGACCGGGCCGGTGTTGGTCGTCGCATTTTTCGTGATTCCCGCGATGAGTTCTTATCTGCTGACGGACCGGCTCGGCTGGTTCCTGGCTTGGAGCGTGCTGTACGCGGTTGCCGGGAGTTTTCTGGGCACGGCCGCTGCGTTTGCGTTGGAAACCACCGTTTCCGGCACGGTGGCGACTGTCATGGGGGGGCTGTTTGGCCTCACCTGGCTTGCCGCACCCAGATATGGCCTGATTCGCCATTGGACGGAACGACGGCGGCTGCGCCGGGCGATGCACGATCGGCTTTTGCTCATCCATCTGAAGAATCACGAAGGCACGCCCGAAGAATCGGCTGAAAGCGATGTTCGCAACCTGCACGAACATTTTCGATGGACGCTGGCCGCGACGGATCGAATCGTGCGGCGGGCAATGAGCCATGCGTGGGTGCTTTGCGAAAGCAGCCACTTGAAACTGACACCTGTCGGCCGCGAGATTGCCGACCGGGACATCACCGCCGGGCCGTTCATATCTTGAACATTGTTCACCAAGGATGACACATCATGGCACGCATCACCGTCAATTCGGAATCACGGGATTTCCCCTCGCCGCTGAACGTGGCCGGGTTGATCCAACTCTTGGGCAAAAACCCCAAATATCTGGCCATTGAAGTGAATGAAATGGTCGTTCGGCGGGATGAGCAAACGAATCATGAATTGAAAGAGGGCGACCGTGTGGAGATTGTCACCCTCGTCGGCGGCGGGAGCGATCCGGCCCCACCGACAGACAAGCCGTTGAAGGTCGGTTCGTTCACCTTCAAATCCCGGCTGTTCACCGGGACCGGGAAATACGCGACCTACGACGGCATGAAAGATTCGCTGGCCGCGAGCGGGTGCGAGGTGACGACGGTGGCCGTCCGGCGGGAACGCCTCGTGGACAAAGAAGGTCGAAACCTTCTCGATTATCTCGACCTCGACCGTTACACAATCCTGCCAAACACCGCCGGTTGTTTCAGCGCCGAGGACGCCATCCGGCACGCCCGGCTGGCCCGCGAACTCCTTTCCAATCTCGGCAATCCCGGTTCCAAATGGGTGAAACTGGAGTGCCTTGCGGACAAGAAGACGCTGTTGCCAGACCCCATCGACACGCTGAAAGCCACCGAGGTGTTGGTCAAAGAAGGCTTTGAAGTGCTGGTTTACACATCCGATGATCCGGTGTTGGCGAAGCGGCTCAAGGAGGCCGGGGCGGCCAGTGTGATGCCCGCCGGGAGCCCCATTGGCAGCGGCCAGGGGGTGTTGAACGCGAACAACATTCGCATCATCCTCGAATACTTGAAGGAAAATGACCCCGATTATCCGGTGATTGTCGATGCCGGGGTGGGCACGGCCAGTGATGTGGCGTTTGCGATGGAACTGGGTTGCGACGGCGTGTTGTTGAACACGGCCATCGCCTCGGCCCAAGACCCGGTCCGGATGGCGTGGGCGATGCGGAACGCCTGCGAGGCCGGACGGTGGGCATTTCAGAGCGGCCGAATTCCGAAGAAATTGTACGCCAACGCCAGCAGCCCGATGGAAGGCCGGATCGCCCCGGCCTCGAAATAGAGCGGATTTTCAAGTTGGCCTGGCGGTCGAATCGGATGGTTTTGTCGGTCCAACGGACCGATTACCATCGCCCGGCCCGAAAGGGCTGGGTCAACGAACCATCAAAACCCTCGGCCTGAAGGGGCGATTATCTTCAGGCTTTCGGCATTCGCGGCCCTGACGGACCTTGAATGAATAATCGGCAGGAGTTGTGAGCCCGCCGGTTCAACGGTTTTCCGACGGGCAATGGCAGAGTTCGATGGATGGCGGGAGCGTGTCGTTTTGAACTCTGCCCTGGCTGGCCAAAGGCCCTTCCCGCTTGCGAAATCGCTCAAGCCAATCACTTGAGAATCACACACTTCGGCAACGCCTTCTGAAGTTCCTTCAACCCTGTCTCCGTCACCTTAGTGCTGCTAACATTTAAAGCCTCAAGTTGTTTGAGATTGGCGAGTTCTTTCAGTCCTTGATCTGTCAATTTCGTGTTTTCCAAACTGAGCATGGTGAGTTGTTTGAGACCCGCAATCTCTTTGGCTCCTTCGTCGGTCACTTCTGTGTCGAAAAGCATGAGCGAAGCGAGTTGTTTGAAGTTGGCGAGTTCTTTGGCCCCCTCGTCCGTCACTTTCGTGCCGGTCAAGGAGAGCACTTTGAGTTGCTTGAGGCTGGCGAGTTCCTTCAAACCCTTGTCTGTCACCTTCGAGAAAGCGAGATTGAGCGCCTTGAGTTGTTTGAGGCCGGCGAGCTCCTTCAAATGGGCATCCGTCACCGGCGAGAAGGTCAGGTCGAGGCCGGTGAGTTGTTTGAGGGCGGCGATTTCTTTGAGGCCCGCCTCGGTTACCCGCGCGTTGTCAATGTCCAGGATGGTGAGTTGTTTGAAATTGGCGAGCAACTTCAAATCCGCGTCCGCCACCTCGCTCACGGCCCCCGGTGTGAACAGGCGAAGTGCAAACGGGGTTTCGGGCGTCGGTAATCCCTTCAGCATCTTGGGTGAAATTCGGAGCATCGGCAGCCAGCCGGCCTCCGGCGCCTTGTCGATGGAATGAAACACTGTTTTGTCAAAAAACGCCGGCTCGCACCACCCGGCCTCGGCCCCCGCTTTTTCCCAAACTTGAACGATCTCCCTCGGCAGGGGCTTGGGGACTTCGCCCTTCGGTGGCTCGGCCGCCCAAGTTGCCGAGCCGAAAAGATGAAACACGCCAACAACAAGGAGGATCACCAGACGCCGACAAAGACGAGGCATGGCAAACACCCAAAAGTGAGAGGGAAGAACGCCGATTATTGTACCAAGGCGCCCGCCCAAGATGGCCCGCGATTCTCGCCAACACGCTACAGCCCCCGGACTTTCAAGAATTCAAAAACCGCCAAAAGAGGTGTTCAAAACCGCCAAAAATCGATCAAAAAACACTTCCGGCGACCAATTTCGACCAATTTTCCACCCAAAACTGGTCAAAAACAGCGGGCCAACCTTACAGTCTTTTTCAAAAACCCCGAGAAAGACACCCGCCACCCAAATGATTTTGTCATAATCCGGCCCATTTTGGGCCACGGCAGGCGCAGACAGGCCAACACGCAGGTTGGCGTTTGACAAGCAATGAGGTGGCGTTTACGGTGACAGGTGTCGGCCGTGGCAAAGGGCACGCATGAATCCTCCGATGAAGATCCGGCTGGTTCCGCCTGCGGAGAGATATCGGGAGAGCTTCTTGCGCGGGCTTCGTGAATTCCAACACGAAGGTCTTCCTTGGTGGTTCGGAGGCGGTCTTGAAACCGCCGAACAGGACTTCGCCGCGTTCGTCGCAAAGAAGCTGGCCGACTCGAATCGGAGGGATGAATCGTTCGTTCCCAAGACGCATCTATGGGCCGTGACCGAAGAACAGTTTGTGGGGCGCCTCTCCATTCACCACGAACTGAACGACGCCCTTCGCGTCGTCGGCGGACACATCGGCTACGATACCGTGCCGTCCTTCCGAGGCCGCGGAGTCGCCACGGAGATGCTGCGTCAGGCGCTGCCCGTGGCTCGCGCGCTCGGACTGACGGAGGCGCTCCTCACATGCGACGACACGAACCCGGCCTCCATCCGCGTGATCGAAAGAAACGGCGGCTCGTTGCGGGAGACGAAGACCATCGATCCGGACAAGCCTCCGAAGCGATACTACTGGATCACCCTGTCCTAGCGGCGCCAACCGCTTGCCCAAGATCGAATCATCTATTGTTTATATGTTAATCTGATGGCCGGATCGACGGCCAAGACAGACAAATATCCTTGAACCGTCCAAGGTCAACCGCCATAATCAGGTCGGACATCGCAAGCTCCCTTGAAGTCGAAACCAGGCGACCCATTCTCACCCGACAACCCAAACGGCAGCTTGCAGGGATTCTTTCGGCGAGGGAGGGCGTATCGGATGGCAGGGCCGTCGTGCGGGGTGCTGATCGCCGATGAGGCACTTGACCGGGCCAACACGCTGATTGAATCGCTGATCGTCGCAGTGGGCGACGAGCGGCACGAGTCCGGGCTGTTCTGGGTCCGCACGACCTGCCTCATCGGCGGCGACTACGATGGCGAGTTACGGCCGTTCGTGTGCGGGTTCGAGCCATTCTGTCATGAGCCGGCCGAGGTGGAGACGATGGCCGCCGGGTTCGGATTCCGGCCGGCGCACGCTCTCGCGGTCGGAGCCATGTGCAAGCAGTCGGAGGATCACCGATTGCTCGGCGAGGTGGCGGCGTGGCTGGCCGAGCAATTAGGCGGGGTGGTGTGCGCGGGAGGACCGTTTGAACTGCCCGAGCAGATGCCCGGCCGGGTCGTCAGCCTGTTGTGTGGCGAGTCGGTGACTCATGTGTTGGACGGGCCAGCCATGCGGGGTTGGCTGGCGTGTCCGGCGTTTCACATGATCAAGTAACGCAGACGCCGAGTTCGTGTGAATTCAACAGGCATCTTGTGTGAGGTATTCAAGAGCCCCACTGCGTCAGCGGTGGGGGTGGCCGTCACCCGCAGGAAGCCACCCCCACCGCTGACGCAGTGGGGCTCTTGGGATCATGGGCAAATGTTGCCGCTTGATTTTGCAATGGGCGTTGTAGCCGATTGGAACCTTCGTTGCGGCAGATTGGTTGCCGCTGGTTCGCCCCGGCGGCTGAACTCTCGTATTCGCCAAAGGAGACTCCACGGATGATCGATCATCGGTCCTTGGCAAACCGCCGTGAGTGGCAGACTCGCTTCCGCCGGGTGATGCTGGCGCTCGTGTTCTGCTGGCCGACGTCCGCCGCTTTTTCCGTCGAACCGGCGGCCGACAAAGGGAAGACAGTTTCGTTCACGATTCAGTACACGATCACGGCGACCGACAAGACGGACAAGGTCGTCCTCACCACGCTGGTGCCGGTAACGATTCCCGGCAAGCAAAAGATCAGCCAGTTGCAATTCTCCACGCCGCCGCAACAGCAGTTTGAAGAAGACGGGCGCAAGTACGCCGTTTTTGTCTTCACGGACTTCAAAAAGCCGGTCACGATTCAGATCAACGCCGTCGCGGAAATCTATCGCAATGATCTGACCGTGATCGCCGACCGCGCGCGTGACAAGAAAATCCCGGACGAAGCGACGAGCCGCTGGCTGGCGCACGAGAAGAACTTGGAAAAAGACAGCGCCGCCATCAAGGAAGTGGCCAAGACCTTTGTCAAAAGCGGGGACATGGAAACCGTCGAGGAGATCCTCGTTTACCTTGAGAAAACCGTGAAATACGGCGGCTTCTCTCAAAAAGACCGTGGTGCCTTGGGAACGCTTGGCGAAAAGCGAGGCGACTGCGGTGATTTTTCCGATCTGTTCGTCGCGTTGTGCCGGGCAAAAGGTATTCCGGCCCGGATTTGCGACGGTTACGTGACCGAGGGGGTGCCCAAAGGCGATACGCCCAGTCACACTTGGGCCGAAGTCCGCATCAACAAACTCGGCTGGGTTCCCGTGGACCCGCTGGGCATTGTTCTGAAAGGCACGACCCTCAAAACCATGCCCAACAAGTATGTCCACATGAGCAACATCCGAAACGACGACCATCTTCTGGGCAATCACCTTGTCGTCTATCGCTACTTCGGCAAGCCGATTGATTTCAAAGATGCCTTCATCGTCAAATGAGCAAGCCGTGTTCGCCGGGCTTGGGTTCGGCAAGAGAAGATGTGCCGTGATGAGCAAGGCGATGAACAAATCGCTGCCACTGACCGGGAGCCTCAGTCGTCGTAACAGCAATAGAGTCGTTCCGGCTCGGCGGCTGAGTTTTGTTGCTCAGTGAAAGAGGGCATTCGGGTGGTGGAAGTCCACGCAATCTCCGAGCCGGGGGGCCATCCTGTCAACGAGGATGCTTACCTGTGCGAATACCACCCGGCGGCCCCGGACTGCTGGCTGTGTTGCGTGGCCGACGGACAGGGTGGCCGAGCAGGCGGTGAGCGGGCCGCCCGGCTCGCGTGCCAGTCTGTCATGCAGGTGGCATGTCGGACTCCGGCGGGAATGTTGGCTGCGGCCCCGGCGTGGGACTTCGTCCTTCAAGCCGCCGATCAGGCTGTCGCGGGTGATCCGCAAGCTGGGTTCTCGACATTGCTCGGGTTCTGCATTCGCCGTGGCCGGATCGTCGGGGCGTCGAGCGGGGATAGCGCCGTCGTCTTGCTGAACCGAGCGAATGCCATCGTCCTGACCACCGGTCAAATCAAGAACCCGCCTGTCGGATCTGGGTCGGCCGTGTTCACCGCGTTCGCGGCGGATTTGGACGAAGGATGGCGGGTGCTGGCGGTGACGGACGGGGTGTGGAAGTATGTCGGCTGGGATCAAATGATTGGCGAGGCCCAATCGCATTTGGGGCAGGCCGCGTTGGGCGAGATGATGGGGCTGGCTCGCCTCCCGAGATCCGGCGAGCTACAAGACGACTTCACGGCTGTCTTGGTGGCTGCCAGCGCAGAACCAATCGCCGCACCGGCCCCGGCCGCATGAATCGGGCCTTTGCCAAGGACCAACGTATGAATCGATTGATTTGCCTCATCGCCGTCGTCATGACATGGGTGATCCCCTTGCACGCCTGCCGGGCGGACGAGAAGCGTGAAGAGAAGCCCAGATTCAAGGGGGTCGAACTTTATAGCTGGAAGGACAAGGCGGGCGACTGGATGTTCGTTCTGCTCGACGGAACCAACCGACTCAAGACCGAGAAGGAAATCAAAGAGTCCCCGGCCACGCTCAAAGGAGCGGACGAGTTGAAGAAGGCTCTCGCCCGTCTGGCCAAGGGGGAACAAGTCAGTTGGTCGGCCCGCGACATCAAAGGGCTTGAATTCCCGCCCAAGGAGATGCGAAAAGCGATCCAAGCCGCCGCCAAGGATGCCGAGATTCAACTCGATGCGGAATCAGTGAAGTGATTCCGCATCGAGTTTGGCCCGCAAATCCCAAGCCTTCTCACGCTTTCAACGACGCCATGTCGATCACGAAGCGGTACTTCACATCGCTCTTGAGAAGCCGGTCGTAGGCTTCGTTGATCTTCTGAATCGGAATCATCTCGATATCGCTGGTGATGTTGTGCTTCTCGCAGAAATCCAGCATCTCTTGGGTCTCCGCAATCCCGCCGATGGCCGATCCGGCGAACTGGCGGCGGGGCAGGAGCAGGTTGAACGCGGCCACCGGCAGCGGCTTTTCCGGGGCGCCGACTAGTGTGAGCGTGCCGTCTAGTTTGAGGAGGGACAGGTAGGCGTTGATGTCGTGGTTGGCCGAGACGCAATCAAGGATGAAGTCAAAACTAGTCGCGTGTTTGGCCATCTCATCCGGGTTCTTGGAGACGACGACTTCGTGCGCCCCAAGCCGTTTTCCGTCCTCAATTTTTTCCGGGGAGGTGGTGAACAGCACCACATGCGCCCCAAACGCTCGGGCGAACTTCACCCCCATGTGGCCAAGACCGCCAAGGCCCACAACCCCGACCTTCTGGCCGGGGCCGACTTTCCAGTGTCGCATCGGTGAATACGTCGTGATGCCCGCGCACAGCAGCGGGGCCGTGGCGGCGAGATTCACCTTGTCGGAAACCTTTAAAGTGAACGCTTCATCCACCACAATGCTGTCGGAGTAGCCGCCGTAGGTGACCCCGCCGGAGATTTTGTCCGCGCCGTTGTAGGTGAACGTCGGGAAAGACTGGCAAAATTGCTCCAGCCCGCGCGCACAATTCGGACAGGTGCGGCAAGAGTCCACCATGCAGCCTACGGCCGCGTAGTCACCGGCTTTGAATTTCTTCACATCCTTGCCGACCTTCGACACCCGGCCGACGATTTCGTGTCCGGGGACGCACGGGTAGACCGTGGGAACAGCCTCTTTCCATTCGTTGCGGGCTTGGTGCAAGTCGGAGTGGCAGACGCCGCAATAAAGAATGTCGATTTGCACATCCGAAGGCAGCGGCTCCCGGCGTTTCAGGGAATACGGGGCCAGCGGGCTCTCGGCAGTATGGGCCGCATAGGCTTTGGCGGTCATGAACACAATCCTCTCAGGGGGATGGGGGACGGAGATGACTACCAGCCACAGGGCCAAGGCTTACAGGAAAAACGCGATTGAAACGGCCGGTGGAAGGTTTTTTAGCGACTGGCAAACAAAAAGAGCGGGCGCTTTGGGATCATCCCAAAGCGCCCGCTCTTTTTCCGGTCATCAAGCTCCGCTTACTTCGCGGGGGAAATAAACTTGCTTTCTCGTTTCAATTCGCTTTCGAGGTTGTTCGCCTGTTGCGGATAGTTCACATCCGTGATCTCCGCCGCGTCGATGTCCGTCCTCGCGGGCGGGAGTCTCTTCGGCTTCGGTTCCATTTTGTCCTTGTCGGCATCCTCGGGAACCTTCAGCGGCTGGCCCAGGCCCAGCGTCGAGCAACCCATCGAGGCCAGCATCACGCCGACAGTCAGGACGGCAAAAATCTTCTTCATTGGTCAGTTCCCCCCGGGTAAAGGTCGGCGACGCGCGCCCGGTCGTTCGGCGGTGGCGGGGCGTTCGTCCGGTTTTGCTTCAAGGGCCGCCCGGTCGGCGGCTATCGTGTCTTGGAGGGCGGTTCGGCGTTGGTCGTAAAGTTCTTGGGTAGCCTTTTCGAGCTGGTCGGCCTTGCTCATCATGGCTTCGTCGTTCTGGGCGTTGGCGAGTTCCCGGAGCTTGCTGATGGCGGCAAGGCGCGTCACATAGACTTCTTGTTCCTTCTTAAGCATCATTTCGATGGCCTCCGGCGACAGCGGCGGGGCCGGCTTGGCAACAGTCGCGGGTTTGGGCGGCACTGGTTTGGAACGCTCCCCCAAGAAGACGCGGCGATACCACGGGATTTCCGTGGTGGCAGGCGTGTCAGTTGTGGCGGCAGGCGGCTCGGCCGCAACGGCGGTCATCCCGAGACAGGCAAACATCAAGAACGCACCAGTCAGGCGCATGGAAAGTTCCCCCGAAAATTTCAGCCGTCCCCAGCCCCCCGACCGGGGACGGCATCAAACATTCTGGAATGGAGTGCCAGAAGTGCGGGTCGTATGCCACAACTTTCCGGGGATGTAAAGGGGAATTTCCCGACAGAACCATCGGGGGCGTTTTCCTCCCGCCGAATCCCCGCAAACCACCACCCAAAACCCCGGCGCGATAGATCGGGGAAAAACCCGGATAATACCCTCCAGTGTTCCACGAGGGTTCCACGGATGTCCCGGCTTCCCGTCACCCGGCCGAGTCTGCTGTTGCGATTGCGGCAGTTTGACGATGCGGCGGCCTGGTCGGAATTTCTGAGCCTGTATGGCCCGGCCGTCTTCGGCTACTTCCGGCGGCGGGGGTTGCAGGAGGCGGATGCCGTGGACCAGACGCAGGAAGTCTTTCGCTGCGTCGCCGGGTTCATCGGCCGGTTTGACTACCAACCGGAGGCGGGCCGGTTCCGGGCGTGGTTGTTCACCGTCGTGGCCCGGCAGTATTTGAAGTTTCACCAACGCGGCGACAAGCTCCCCCTCGCGGACGACCCCGCCTGCCTGGATGATGTTCCCGCCGCCGATGCTTGTGAAGAGGCGGCTTGGGAAGAATCCGTTCGCCGGCAAATGTTTGACATCGCCCTCGAACAGGTTCGCGCCCAGGTGAACGAGACGACGTATCTCGCCTTCAAGTTCACGGCCATCGACGGCCTCTCCGGGGAGGACGCG
>NZ_JH636450.1:143005-143760 GCF_000255705.1 Zavarzinella formosa DSM 19928 | reverse complement strand
GCCCCGCCGGACCTCGCCGGACATCTCGCGGCCTGCCGCGAGTGCCGGGAAAATTTTGAACGGCAGGCGATGGGCGACACCGGCTGGCTGCTGGACGCCGCCCGGACGACGGCCATCCCGGCGCCGCCGGAACTGATGGCCAGCCTGCGTGGTTTTTGCAGTCCGCTGACCGGCGAAACGCTCGCCCGGTTGGAAACCTTGCCGGATGTCACCGTTGATGAGTTGATGCCCAAGGCGTCCGGCCAGCGCCATCGCATCGGGCCGTATGAAGTGCTGGGCGTCGTCGGTCGCGGCGGCATGGGAATCGTGCTTCAAGGGCACGATGTCGTGCTGCGGCGCACGGTCGCCTTGAAGATTCCCGCTCTCTCAATGCGCGGCGACTCGGTGGCCCGCGGCCGGTTCCTGCGCGAAGGCCGGGCGGCCGCCTCCATCACCCACCCGAACGTGGTGCCGGTGCTGGCCGTTGAAGAGTATGCGGGCGTGCCGGTGCTGGTGATGCCGTTTGTTCACGGGGAATCACTCCAACAGAGGCTCGACCGGGAAGGGACAGTCCCCCCGGCCGAGGCGTTGCGGATCGGCTTGGAAACCGCCCTCGCCCTCGGTGCCGCCCACGAACGCGGGCTGGTTCACCGGGACGTGAAGCCCGCCAACATCCTGTTGGAATCCCCGGCGGGCAATGTCCGGCTGACCGACTTCGGCCTCGCCCGCGCCGCCGACGACGCCCGCCTGACCCAGACCGGCCTCGGAGCCGGAAC
>NZ_JH636450.1:110559-142995 GCF_000255705.1 Zavarzinella formosa DSM 19928 | reverse complement strand
CGCCGACGCCGGGCGCGTGGCCGACCGTCTGCGCGATTGTATCCGCTACGTTGCCGAGGGAACCGAGCCCCCCCGGCAACGCCGCCGCCGCCGGGTGTTGACCCTGGCCGGGTTGTTCTTCGCCGCCACGCTGGCCACGGCCGGCACGGTGTTGAAGTTTCCCGTCGCCGAGGGGACGCTGGTGGTGGAGATCGACGACCCCGAGGCGAGCGTGGTCGTCGATCGCGACGGCCGGGAGATGACCGTCAGCGGCGTCGGCCTGAAGGAAGTGAAGTTGAAGCTCGGCCCGCAGACCGTGAAGATTCAGGGCCGTGGCCAGACCCGCGAGGAGGTGGTTTCCATCACCCGTGACGGCAAGCCGGTGCTGAAGGCGACGCTGCTCCCGGCCGGTTCTTCCACAAATTCGGCGACGACTCAGGAACGGAAATTTGAAATAACCGGCCCGTTAATCCACGAGCAAAATAAAAATTTCGGTTTGCCTTACTGGGTGGAGGGGAACAAACCCACGTTCCCGTACCCGCTTGATCGGGTGGAAGGCACCCTCCGTCTCACTGGCCCACAACCGCAGGTTTGGCCACACGTCACCATCCAGCGGCCGCTCACGGCCAGGGACTTCTTTGGCGAAGGCGGGACCGAAGGCGCGGTATTGGCCTTTCCGGGACAGCCCGTGCCGAAGTTCGACTGGTCGTCGAAGCCGGTGATGCGTGCCGAGTCGCCGGTTCGATCTCTGGCCGTTTCTCCCGACGGACGCCGGATCGTTGGCACGTCCCACTGGCCGAAATCCGACGCGGCCATCAGCGTCTGGGATGCGGAATCCGGCAAACGGCTTCACACAATCATCGGATTGAAGGGGGAAATTCCCTGCGTGGTCTTCACGAAAGATGGCAAGGCGTTCGGGGCCGGATTGGAGGACGGATCGATCCGGTTTTGGGAGGGCGAGCGGGGCAAAGAAATCGCCCGGATCAACGTCCACAAGGAAGCAGTCCTGGCGCTGGCCGTGTCGCCGGACGGCAAATGGCTGGCCAGCGCCGGGGCCGACCTCAGCATCCAAATTCATAACCTAAGCACGGGCAAAGTTGTCCGGGCGATTGTCGGCGGGAAAAACCATGTCCGCTCGCTGGCGTTTTCCCCGGACGGCTCCCGGCTGATTTCCGCCGGGCAGGATCAGGCGGTGCGAATGTGGGACGCCGAATCCGGCAAGCTCCTCTGGACACGCGACCTGCAACAAGGCGAGACGGGGAAGGTGGGTTTCCTCCCGGACGGCCGGGGTTTCTTCGCCTGCGCCGAGCAGAAAGGCCTCATCGGCAACCCGGTCACCGGCGAGACCATCATTGACTTCATGATCCCCGGCCCCGGCGTGACGGATCTGGTGACCTCGCCCGATGGCAAGCTCTTCGCCGCCGGTGATGCCGAGGGAAAAGTGCTTCTTTTTTCGACGATGCCCCTTTTCAGCATCGGTCAGGTGAAGGTGCGACAAGGGAGCGCCAACAAACTTGCCTTCGCGCCGGACGGCCGGACGCTTTACATAGGCACCGGCCCCCATTTCGACGAGGCGACGAAAAAATTCATCATGACGGAACTCGGCATCCAACGGGCGGACATCACTTGGCCGAAAGACCAAAAACCAGTCCCTCCGCCCGCCCCGCTGAATCCGAACGACCCCCTCTCTCAGCCAAGGCGGTAAGCCGGTCTTGTCCCGATGGAGATGAAGGAGGTGCGGAAAATGGAGAGACCGCCCGATCAGGGCATTTTCTTTTTCTTCTCTTCTCCCGACTTCGGCAGTTTGCGGGCCACCATTTCGGCCTCGATTTCGTCCGGGGTGATGCCGCCGTCGCCGTTTTTGTCCCAACGGGCGAATTCTTCGGCGGTGCCGGGGAACTCGCGGCGGGAGAGTTCCCCGTCGCCGTTCTTGTCCAGCTTTTGGAACCACGCCGGCCCGGCCGGGCTGCGGCGGATGGTCCCGCTCAGGAAATACTCGCTGACGTTTTGGGCGATTTGTACGTCAACCAACTGGCCGAAGCGGATGGCTCCGTCCGGCTTCAGGGCGTCCCGCGTGACACCGTCCTTCAGTTTCGGCTCCAGCGCAATTAACCTGTCCCAAGCGTTGCGGACTTCTCGGGCGTTGATGCGGCGGTCCCCGTTGGAATCCATGATCTGGAAGAGCGAAGGCGTCTGGGCTTTGTGAACCAGCGACAGCGGCAGCCGGGTGAACGATTGCTGCACCTTCTGAAACGCCTCGTATTCGGCGACCGTCACCCGGCCGTCCGAATCGCGGTCGATGGTGTCGAACAACACCCGCAAGAACTGGTTTTGCGGGCCGGGGATGTCGGACTCCGTGATGTAGCCCTTGCCGGGATTGGGAAACGGGCCAAGTTGGTTCATGTTCGCCATCGGAAGCGGCGGCCCTCTGCGACGCGGATCATCCACATGAAACTGGATGGTTTGCGTGCCCACCCGCAGCAACCCCACCGTGGCGTTTGGCGAGCGGAAGGCTTCATTCCACGGGGAATTCGCCGGAACCGGCCGCATGGCGACGGCGGGCTTGTCCCCGTTTCCGTAGGTGAGATCAATTTCCAAATCCGGCGGGAGTTTGGTGAACGCCAGCAGTTCCGTGAGGGAGATGTTGCCGTCCTTGTTTTTGTCGAGAGCGGCGAACGTCGCGTCCGTGAACGGATGATCGGCCTTGGTGAACTTGAACGATTGATCTTTCTTGTAATGGCTGATGATCGTCTCGGGCGTGCTTTCCGGCAATTGCCCGGCGGGGTAAACCTGCATGATGTTGTCGTATGCGGCCGGAGTTGATCCGCCGCCCCGCATCAGGTCCGGCACGAGTTCTGTCGGCGTCAGGCATTCATCCTCGTCCAAATCTTGCGTGGCGAAGAGGCTTTGCACCCGGATGAGTTCATCCTTTGACAACTTGCCGTCCTTGTTGGTGTCAAGCATTTTGAACATTTCCTCGGTGAGCTTGGGACCGAAGGCGTCGAAGTTTGCCTGAGCCTGCGAGGAGAGCAGGTCGCTCGCGGACGGGCGGTAATACGAAAGAAACTCGTCAAAACTCACCCGGCCGTCACGATCAAGGTCGAAGTCCGGCAGCGTGCGGCCCGCTTCTGTCGGCGTGGGGTAGGAGAATCCCCGGTTAATCATCGCCTGCACGCCCTTGTTGGTGAACACAAAATCGGCCTCGGCGGCATTGAGATAACCGTCGCCGTCACGGTCTTGAAAATCGAACAGCGTGCGGAGTTGCTTTTTCCATCGCTCCGTGAACGATTCCCCGGCCACCCGCAGATGAATGCGGATCACCACCAGTTTCTTCTCGCTGAAGAACAACACATCCTGGGCGTCTTGAATTCCCAAATCCACGTCGGCCGCCCGATGGGCGGAGCGCACGGTCTGAATCAACGGGACAGGCCGGCGATGGTCTTGCGTTTCCCCCGGCAGCCGCAATCCCGGAAAGATCTCCATCACCGGGGGAAGCCGCATGGCCGCCGCCTCAAATGTCACCGCATATGGCCGGGTTCCGCCCCGCTCCAGCCGAATGCGCGACGAGGTCGCATCCAAGCCGCTATACGTGTGCGTGGCCTGCATGGTCTGGGCCGACGCAAGGGTGGGGAGGGCGAGGAACAAGAGAAGGGAAAGACGCATGGAAGAAGCTCGAAGAAAGTCGAAGACGGGAAGAAACAAACCTGACATTCGCTGGCTTCAAGAGCCTCACTGCGTGAGCGGTGAGGATTTCACTCACTTGAAGCAACCCCCACCGCTCACGCAGTGGGGCTCTTGAGTTTAACGCAGCGGGGCTCTTGATCGCTTCAAAATATCTACGCCACCACATCCTTAATCACCTTCGCCGACTTGTCCACGATCCGAATCGGCCGGCCCACGTTGGAGTTGTTCGTCTTCAAGTGGTCGATTCCCAAAGCCTTGCACAAGGTCGCCAGCAAATCGGGGACGCTTGTGGCGTCGCCTTGTACCTTCGTGCCGTCGTCGGTGGTTTTGCCGAACGCCTGGCCCCCCTTGATGCCGCCGCCCGCCAGCACGGCGCTCCAAGCGTTCGGGTAGTGGTCGCGGCCCTTGCCTTGGTTGATGCGCGGGGTTCGGCCGAATTCGCCCATCCAGACGATGGTGGTGGATTCCAACAGGCCGCGGACCGACAGGTCGGTCATCAACTGGCTCCAGCCGGAGTCGAGGATGCCGTTGAGGCGTTGCAAGGCATCAAAGTTGTTTTGGTGCGTGTCCCAGCCGCCGAGGTTGACCTCCACGAAGGGAACGCCCCGCTCCACTAGTCGGCGGGCGAGCAGACAACCTTGGCCGAAGATGTTGCGGCCGTAGGCGTCACGCACTCGCACGGATTCTTCCTGCAAGTCGAAGGCCCGCGCGCCAACGGATTGCATCAGCATCACCGCCCGGTCGTAAGCGCTGCGGTGGCTGAGATGCGTAAGGTTGGGATGGTCGGCCCCGAACTCACTGTCCAAGTCGCGGAGCAGGCCGAAGCGGGAATCAGCCTGGGCGTCGCTGACTTCCTTTGGGCGGGCGAGATCCTGCACCTTGAGCAGCCGGTCCGAGGCGTCTCCGGCGGCGGGGGCGCCGAAGTTCCCTTCCCCGACGATTAACGGGGCATGGTTCGGCCCGAGGAAGCCGGGGCCGAACGCTCCTTGCGAGAAGAACCGGAACGGCGAGACGCTGACGAAGTTCGGCAACTCGGACGCCGGATTGCCAAGTTCCTTGGAAAGCAGCGAGCCGATGCTGGGGAACTGCAATGCCCCCTGCGGCAGGTTGCCGGTGCGGAGGTAATAAGTCGCCCGCGCGTGATCCCCTTCCTTGGTGGACATGGACCGCACCACGGCGATGTCCTTCGCGTGCCGGGCCAGTTTCGGCAGGTGCTCGCCAAACTTCAGGCCGGGCGCGGCGGTGGCGATTTCCTTGAAGGGGCCGCCGTTCGCATGGCCTGGCTTCAAATCCCACATGTCGATGGTGCTTGGCCCGCCGTTCATCCAGAGAAGGATGCACGACCGCTTGCGCTGCGGGTCCGCGGCCGTCTCGGCGGCCAGTTTCGGAAGCCAGCCGGACATCGACAGCCCCAAGCCGGCGGCCACGCTCATCCAGTCGCGGCGGGACAGGTTATTCGGTTTCATCGCGGTCTCTCGCGGGGTCAGTCGGGAAGATTTTCGAGTGTGTTCCTCACGCTCCGCGTGAGGTTCTTTTGTGATGTTCACCCAAGGACATCAGCCGCTCTTGGGTGAGGGCAAAACCTCACGCGGAGCGTGAGGAGCACGCTTCCAAGGTCAATGATTCAAGCTGAATTCGCTGGAATTCAACAAGGCCCAAAACACATCGGCCAGCGCCTTGTCCGGATCGACATCGACGCCGCCCTGCTCCACGTAGCTGCCGAACCGCTCCGCCTCGGGCCTCGTCGGAAACCGGCTCAGGGTGGCGAGGAAGAGCATGTCCAGCTTTTCGCGGGGGGTCCACAGGGGCGAATCCACAATACCGACGAGGAAAACGCCCTTCGTCGATGTCTGATCGATGACGAACCGGCCGTTCATCATGGTGAGGGCCTGGAGGATGCTCTTTTGCTTCTCGGTGATCTTCTCCGTGCTGGAGAACTTGATGACGAAGTCCCGCCGGGTTCCCCCGAACGGCCGTTGCTCGCGGGGGGTGTTATCCACGTAGCCGGTGGCTTGCGAGAGACTGTCAAACAGTTGTTCCCCGCTGAGGCCCTTGATGGTCATGCGGGCGAAGAACCGGGGATCGGCCTGGCTCGGGTGCGTCTGGCGGCTCGTGAGTTGATAAGCCTTCGACCGCACGATGGCCCGCATCAGGAATTTCTGGTCGTATCCGTTGTCGATGAAGGCCTGTGTCAGTTCTTCCAAAAGGGCCGGGATGGCCGGGGGATTTTCGTCGCTCGGCTCGTCAATCGGGTCGATCAGGCCGACGCCGAAGAAATAGGCCCACAGGCGGTTGGCGAAGTTGCGGGCGAAGTACGGGTTGTCCTTGGCGGTCAGCCAGTCCGCGAAGGTTTGCCGCGGGCTTTTGGCAGCGTCCCATGTCGGGTCTTTGCCGTCGAAGAATTTCGCCTGGATCACCTTCGTCGTCTCGGGGATCTTGATCTCCCGTTTCACCTTCACGTCGGACACATTGGCGATGGTCGGCTGCACCTCGGCGAAGAACGCGGCCAGTTCCCAGAATTGTTCCTTCTTGTAAGGAGCAAACGGGTGGTTGTGGCACTGGGCGCACTCGATCTTCACCCCCATGAACAACCGGCTGGCCATCGAGGCCACGTTTTCCGGCTTGAATTCGTTCACCTGATTGAAGGCGAAGGGGGTGTCCTCCGGGTTGCCGTTGAAATTGTTTCGCCGGCCGTTGAAGAGGGTTGGGGCCGTCAGCATCTCCCGGACGATTTGGTCGGTTGGGGTGTCGGATTTCAGCTTTTTGCGAATCCACGTTTCAAACTGCGGAGAGAGAAACTGGAATTCTTGGTTGTCCGTCGCCTGCGGCAGCCACGTTTGCCGAAGGACAGTGCCGTAATGGGACAGAAAACCGGGCCGCTTGAACAATTCGGTGATCTGGCGATCCCGCTTGGCGGGGTCTTTGTCGTTGAGAAACGTGCGGACGTCGCCAATGGCCGGGATTTGGCCGAGCAGGTCGAGATGAAGCCGACGATTCAGTTCCGCGTCGTCGGCCAGCGGGGCCGGGGTGACGTTGTTGGCCTTCCAGTGGGCTTCCAAGTGCCGGTCAATGGCTTGCGCCAGTTCTTCCGGCGTTTTCAGTTTGGCTCTCAGCATGCGGGGCGCCGGGCCTTGCTCCGGCGGGATCGTCACGACACGCGGCGCCGGCCCTTGTTCCTGTCCGGAGACCGCCCACGCGGACCCGAGAATCAGCACGACCGCCCAGAGTTTGCCGTGTTCCATCATGGTGCTACTCGTCGAAGATGCCGACTGTCAACGATTTGAAGACGCCGGGGATGGACGGGCATTTCAGCCCGGCGGTGATTCCCCCGAAATGACGATCTGACAAGAATAGTCTAATCGATGCCCGACCGAAGGGAAACGAATTTCCATTTGCACCAGTGGCAATGCCGGCAACCCCCCGAAAACTCCGCCCATGTTTCCCACATCTTCTTGCCAAGGACCGGTTTTTCGGCCGATGATGATCCTGCTGACATTCAGCCGCCTTGACCACTTTGGTAAGGTGGAAATATGAACACCATGCTCCTCCCTGACACGATGAATGACGAATCGGCCGCCACGGAAACGCCGATCCCCGCCGGGGTGTATGCGGACATTGTGTTTGATCGCCCGCTCGATCATCCGTACAGCTATTCTGTTCCCGAAGAACTGCAATCAGAGATCGCCGTCGGCAAACGGGTAGAGGTTCCGTTCGGCCGGGGGGACACCGGCACCACGGGCTATTGCGTGCGCGTTCATGAAATCCCGCCGTTGCGCGCGGTGAAGGCGATTCGCAAAATTCTGGATGAACAGTCCCTGCTCACGGATTCCCTGCTTCGCCTCACTCGCTGGATGGCCGACTATTATCTCTGCGGTTGGGGCCAGGTGTTGCAAGCGGTGTTGCCCGCCGGGGTCCGCGACCAATCGGGCACGCGGGAGGCCGCGTTTATTCAGGCGGTTCCCGAGGCCGATCTTCCCGCCCCGTTGCAAGTGCTGACACCCAAACAATCACAAACGCTTGAACACTTGCGAAACGCCGACGGGCCGATGGAACAACGTCACCTGGCCCGGCTCGCCAAGGTCGGGGCCGGGGTGGTGAAGTCCCTCGTCGAAAAGGGATATGCCCGGAAGTTCACCGAGCGGGTGGAAAAGACCACTCTTGAAGCCGACTTGGAAACGGTCGATCACCGGGCATTGACGCTCAACGCCGAACAACAAGCCGTGTGGGAGACCATCGAGGCGGCCGTCAACACCGGCGGCTATCATTCCTTCTTGCTGCACGGCGTCACCGGATCGGGAAAGACCGAAGTATACCTGCGGGCCATCGAACAAGTGGTGGCCCAAGGGAAGGAAGCCCTCGTTCTGGTGCCGGAAATCTCGCTGACACCGCAAACCATCTCCCGGTTTCGCGGCCGCTGCGGCAACGTCGCCGTGATGCACAGCCACCTGACCGACAGCGAACGCGGGGCCTATTGGCGCGGCATCGCCAGCGGACATGTCCAAGTGGTCGTCGGGGCGAGAAGCGCCGTCTTTGCCCCCACTCGGAAACTCGGCATCATCATCATCGACGAGGAACACGAAAACAGCTTCAAGCAGGAAAGCACCCCCCGTTATCATGCCCGCGATGTGGCGGTGATGCGGGCCAAACTGGAGAACATCCCCATTGTCCTCGGGTCGGCGACTCCCTCGCTCGAAAGCTGGGCCAACGCCGAGCGGGGCCAATATTCCCGGCTCGATTTGCCAAACCGGGTCGAAGCCCGGCCGATGCCGCCAGTGAAGTTGATCGACATGCGGCACGAACCGAGATCCTCCGGGACGTTCTCGGCCATCAGCCCCACGCTGGAGCGGGCGATGCGGGATGCCCTCGGCAAAGGGGGGCAGGTGATCCTGCTCTTGAACCGCCGGGGATTCTCCACCCACGTCCATTGCCCGACGTGCGGCTTCGTGGCCAATTGCCAAAACTGCGACCTCGCCCTGACGTTCCACCGGCAGCGGTCAAGTCTGGTGTGCCATTACTGCGGGCACGAACAAACCCCGTTCCGCAAATGCCCGACCTGCCAGACGCCGTCGATTCTCTATCAGGGAATGGGGACGGAGAAGTTACAGGCCGAGATTGAGCAGAAGTTCCCCGACCGCGTGACGCAGCGGATGGACAGCGACACGATGTCCCGCCCCGGCTCGCACCAACGGGTATTGGATGCCTTCCGGGGTGGGCTAGTCCACATCCTGATGGGCACACAGATGATCGCCAAGGGGCTGGACTTCCCGAACGTCACCCTCGTCGGCGTCATCAACGCCGATGCCGGGTTGCACATGCCCGATTTCCGGGCCGGAGAGCGGACGTTCCAGCTATTGGCCCAAGTCTCCGGCCGGGCCGGGCGCGGCGACTTGGAAGGGCAGGTGATGATCCAAACCTACACGCCGGACCACCCGAGCATCACCCTCGCCGCCAAACACGATTACTTGAAGTTCGCCGAGTTGGAATTGGCCCAGCGCAAGGAACATCAATACCCGCCGTATCAACGACTCGTCCGGTTGATTGTGCGCAGTGAGAACGAGGAGGCTGCCCGCAATTTCGCGGACCTACTCGCCGGCGCCTTCCGCGAAGCCCTGCACCGGGCCGACCGCCAGCCGCCGCAATCCCCCGGCGTCCGTTTGCTCGGCCCCGCCGAAGCTCCGGTCTACCGGCTTAACGGGTATTTTCGCCATCACTTCCAACTGCAAAGCTCCAGCCCCGGCTTGCTGCATCAAGTGCTGCGCGAAGTGCTGGCCGTCGCCCGCCAGCCCTCGAACGTCGAGTATCAGGTGGATGTGGACCCGTTTAACATGATGTGACCGAGGCGAAGCGGCCTGTCGAGCTGAACCTTCCGTGCAAGCCGCCTCAAGGCTTCACGGACCTTCCCATTCCTCCACCATTCAGCCACTTTTTTTCACCGGCGAATAAATCACCCAATTCGGCCCGGCCCCTAAAACTTTGGCCGGATCTGATTGCCGCCTTATTCTGCTTTTGAATCTCACCGAAGCATGGCCGTGACGCCGTCGGTTGCAACCTACACAGCTTGAGTAGTTTGCGCTGTCGGGCCAATTTGTTCGCCGGCAAATCCCTTCGTTTTGGCGGCTTTTTTCATTGATGGGATTCCCAAGTCAAAAGAAAAACTGTTCAGTTGATGGGAGGCGTTGAATTCTTCCGGGGGCCGATGGGGTTTGCGTTGTGGCCAAACCTGAACTATGGTTGGTGGTCACAAATCATTCTTCATCTCGGAGGCCGGTTTTCCTTCTCCGTTCCGGATCGTTCGATTCGGCGGCCATCATTTATTTACGTTATTCGTCCTTTGGGTGGTCTTGATCGTGGAGGAGGCTGAAATTGGCAAGGAGCCTTATGCGTCGCACTATTGATCGCAAATTGTTGTTTGGCGTCGGATTGCTCATCGCAGTCCTTTCAATCAACTCTCTCACTGCCCTGAGCAACACCCGGCATCTTGATGAGAACGCCGAATGGGTGACCCACACACACGAAGTTCTGGAAGCCACGGGCGACATCCATGTCACCATGCGGAACGCCCAATCCGGCATGCGCGGTTACCTGCTGACCGAGGGAGACCCGCAATTTTTGACCCCTTATCAGGACGCGCAGCAAGTCCATGCCGGGCAGATGGAAAGGGTTGAAACACTGGTCCGGGACAATCCCCGCCAGCAGGAACGCCTTCCTCTCTTGCGGGAACTGATCGCCTCGCATTTCGCCTTTTTGGATCGCGCCATCCATCTCTCCGAACTGGGGAATGCCGACGCCGCCCGGTTGCTCGTCCGGACCGGCGAGGGAAAACGCATCATGGATGACATCCAAACCTTGATCCGCCAGATGGAGGACGAGGAAAACCACTTGCTGCGAGAACGGGAGCTGGCGCGCAACCGGGCCTACAACACGGCCATCGCCAGCGGAGGCGCCGCGTTTCTGGTGGGGTTGCTGGCCGTCGGCGTTGCCCTCTGGCTCGGCGCCCGGTCGTACCGGGATCGGGGCCGCATCGAGGCGGTCCGTTACCAGCAAGAGTTTCTTCAGGCGACGATCACCAGCCTCGGGGACGGCGTGATTGTGACGGACACCGAAGGCCGGGTGACCGTCCTTAACGTGGTGGCCGAACAATTAACCGGATGGAAACAACACGAGGCGGCCGGCAAACCGCTGGAAGACATCTTCCGCATCGTCAACGCGGACACCCGCCTGAATGTGCCAAACCCGCTCCGGAAGGCGCTGGCGACCAAAGAGGTCGTCCGGCTGGAAAAGGACACGATTCTGCTGGCCAAAGACGGAGCCGAATGGCCGCTCGACGATAGTGCCGCCCCGATCCGGGATGCCGCCGGCCAGGTTGCCGGAGCCGTGCTGGTCTTCAAGGAAATCAGCGAACGCTTCCGCGTGGAGCGAGAATTGGCCGAGGCCAGCCGACGGCAAGAACAACTGCTGGCGGAAGTGCGGGACAGCGAGGGGCGCTTTCAGGCGTTCATGGACCACAGCCCCGCCATCGCTTATATGAAGGACGATCAAGGGCGGTTCGTTTACGTCAATGAACCGCTCACGAAACATTTCAACCGACCCGCCGATGAATGGGCCGGCAAGACCGACCACGACTTCTTCCCCGCCGAATTTGCCGATGAATACCGCCGACACGATCTGCGGATCTTGGCGGGCAACGAGGCCGTGACCTTCAACGAAACGACCCCCCGGCCGGACGGGACGAAAACACACTGGCGCTCCTACAAGTTCCCGTTGATTGACATCAATGGCCGCCGTTTGCTGGCCGGGATCTCGCTGGACATGACCGCCGAGACAAAAGTGGAAGTCGCCTTGCGGGACAGCGAGTTGAAGTTCCGCAACACGGTGGACCGGTTGGCCGAGGGGCTGTTCATGATCGACGTGGACACGCGAAAAATCGTGGAGTCCAACGCCGCCATGCTGAACATGCTGGGCTACTCGCTGGAGGAATTCACCTCGTTGACGCCGTTTGACCTGGAGACGGGCATCAGCCGCGAGGAATTCGAGAAGCAAGTCACGCAGGTCCGGGCCACGCTGGCCAAAGAGGGCCGGTGCGACTTGGGCCGGCGGCAGTTCCGCCGCAAGAACGGCACGCTGGTTCCCGTGGATTTGCGGATTTCAGTGGTTCCCAACGGCGGGGCCGGGCTTCATGCAGTGATTGTGCGGGACGTGACGGAGCAAGTGGAATACGAGAACAGCCTGTTCATGTACCAGTCCGAGATTGAGGACACCAACGCCAAATTACGGAAATTGGCGACCACGGACGCCCTGACCGGCGTGCGGAACCGGGCGGCCTTTAACGAACGGCTGTCCGAGGAATATGACCGGGCCGTCCGTCACCAGCGTCCGCTGTCGGTCCTCATGATGGATGTGGACCATTTCAAATTGTTCAACGACAGCTTCGGCCACCCCGCCGGGGACGAAGTGCTGAGGGATGTCGCCGCCAGTTTGCAGGCGACGGTGAGAACCGCCGACATTGTGGCCCGATACGGCGGCGAGGAGTTTGCCGTGATTCTGCCGGATGCGGACTTCGCCGGGGCAATGGTGCTGGCCGAACGCTGCCGTCGGGCGATTGCGATGGGGACATGGGACAAACACCCCGTCACCATGAGTGTCGGCGTCGCCACCCTAAACCCGAACATCAAGGAAGCCTCCATGCTGGTCCGGGACGCGGACCAAGCCCTCTACCGCTCCAAGCACGCCGGCCGAAACCGGGTCAGCCACGGTGGCAACAAAGAAGCTCACGCCCTCTTGGCGACCGCCCACACCTGACCGGCCCAAAGGCTTTGCGTTGTGGCTGGTCATTTCTCCTTCAATCGTTTCACCATCAAACCGGCCGATTCACTCGCCGAATCAGCCGGAGCTTTCACCGTCCGGTTCCCGCCGTCGATCAGGTTGCCGCGGCCGATCATTCGCTCGCCAAGAGCCTTCCTCAACACAGGAAGATCACCGGCGCCAATCACTCCCGGCACAATCGCATCATGGGGAACCCACACTTCGGGCATCGCCAGCAAACTTCGATGGTTCTCCAACCCGCCGCGAGCGTGAATGGCTCGCACCTCTTCATCGAACAGACCGCCGAGCAGGGCGAGCAGGGCCGTTCCGGGTTCGCCAATGGTCGGCATGTCCGGGGCGTCCAGCGGGGTCGCGATGTTGCGGTCGGCGGGATTGGTCGCGGCGAAGGAATTGCCCCAGAGGCCGATGCGGGCGCCGTCAATTTCTTTGAGTGTTCGCAGCCAGCCGATCACGGTGCGAAGATCGCGGAGTTGGCCGCCGAGAACCGTGCCACCGAGGATTTGTTCGGTTTGCGAAATGGATGTCCGTGAACTTCCCCGCTCGCCGGATGCCCCCGGCCGGGTTTCACCGGTGCCGCGAAGATCAACGAGGCACACGGCGATTCCAGCCTTTCGGAAGGCGGCGATCTCCTCCTCGCGTTCCTTCAACAAAGCCGCCTTGCCCCCTTGGGCGAACATCACCACCACCGGGGCTTTCTTTTCCCCGTCCGGAGGAGAGAACAGCAACAGCGGGACGATGATGCCGGGTTCCATTTGCAAGGCCGCCCGTTGAAGCCATCCGCCGGGGATCATCACCGATTTGTCCGCGATGAGTTTCGGCGTCACGGGGGTGATGTCGCCGAGGATTTTCGACCAGGCGGCGCGAAGTGATTTCAACGAACCTGTTTCGGTTGACGCCCGAACAATTTCCCCCCGCTCGTCGGCAAGTTTCCCGAGGACGGCCCCGAGGGATTTCGGTTCCAGTTCTTTCTTCGCCGTTTCGGTCCAGCAGAGCAGTTCTTCGCTCGGCAGTCGCTTGGAATACTCCGTCGGCACGGGGAGGCCGAACCACTTTTCCAACTGCGGATAAATCATCTTCCGGTGAACGGCCCCGATGTGGGTGCAGTGAGAATCAGTTGGCTTGTTGCCTCGCAGAGTGCCGATGCCGTGGGCAAAGCCGAGATGATCGGCCGCCTCGTAGAAGCCGAACACCTTTTGCAATCGGGGCCACGTGGGATCAGAGTTTTGGTCCCATGAAAACTCGTGGGCCGAGATGAGACGGCGCGGGGCGACGCTGCCGACGATCACCCAATGGGCGAAACCGTTGGCCGCCCCGCCGCGAAGGCCCCGCGTGCTTTCCCAATAGCCATCGCCGAACCAATCAAACTCCCGATCAGGGTTCTTGGTCACGGCCGATTCCGGCTGCCAGCCACCGAAGTTGAACGGGACCACGCAGGCGATTCGCTTGTCCAAGGCGGCCGTCACCCCGGCCGGATCGCCGCCCCCGGCGACGGCCCCAAGCAGGATGATTCGTTCCCGGTCAATTCCCGGTTGTTGCAACAACACATCGACGCCGCGCATGAGATCCCACGCCATCCAGCCCATGAGGGAATCGCCGAGGGCCGTCAGTTGCAAGTTGGTGACATAGCGATGGTAGTAATCCTGTCGGCTGGCTTTGAACTCCTTGGGGTAATCCTTGGCCGTCGCAAACGGGTGTTGTCGGCGCTCGCCATACCCGAGATGATCGGGCACGAGAACCGCCCCGCCCGCCCGCGCCCAAGTCATTCCCATGTCCTGCAATTCGCCGTTCGTCTTGGACGTGTGGTGGCTGTGTGAAATCAAAAAGCCCGGCATCTTCTCCGTCGGTTTCGCGGGCAGATACAGATTACCGCTTACCCAGAAACCGGGCCGGGACTCGAACACGATGTTGTGAATGCGGAATCCGTCCCCCTCAAACTTCTTGGTGACGACCACCCGCGTTTCCTTCGGCGGTTCCGGGAAGACGCCCAAGGATTCCCGCAACGCGGCAATTCGGGCGTCCCGGAACTTCTCCCACTGTTCGCGGGTGCGGACCTCGGCAAAGGCCGCCGCCTCCCGCTGCCCGGCGTCCCCTATCCGCTGGCGTTGGCTGGCCCCCATCATCTTCGGGAGTTCTTTCGCTCGCGGATCATCCGGCGGGAAAACGCCCGGAGACACATCGGCGGCCATCAGAAACGGAGCCAGAGCCATCAGCAGAGAGGAGACACGCATGAGAGGTTACCCGGAAGGCGGCAAGGCGAGGGCATGAGCGTACCACAGACGACAGGCAGAGGACATTGATTTTCCGAGGCGGTCCTTCGTCAACCCGCCGTGCTTTCATGTCTCCCTATTTCCCGGCGAGACGCCCCCCAAAGGAGAGCCTTCCAAATGAGCGGAGAGATCGGCGGGGTCGTCGTACACAGCGTCGGCCTTCAAGCGGGCGTCGTCCCACCCGCCGCAGCGCAAAGCGATTGCCGCCATTCCGGCCTTGCGGGCGGCTTCCACATCGTAAGGGGTGTCGCCGAGCATCAGGACTTCATCGGCAGACATGCCGAGTTCTTTGAGGGCCGCCTGCAGGATATCGGGGTCGGGCTTTGATTTTTCCGCGTCGTCCGATGACGTGGCGGCTTTGATGAATTGATCGGCGCTGCAAATTTTGAGAAGCGGATTAAGTCGGGCATTTCCTGCAAAGTAATTTGTTCTTGGCGAGTCGAAGTGGCATGAGCCTGCAAATGCGTAAACTCTATTCCGGCGGGCCGCTTTGTTGTGAGTTAACGAAGAAGGGGGCTGTGATGAGAAAAACAATCGTAACTGAAGCGGAATGGATTAATGAGACATACCCGCCGAGGATGATTAGATCGCTCGCAGAAAGGCTCACTGATAGAAAAGGAAAGCTGTTGGAGGCAGCATGTTTTCGCAGGATTTGGCATCTGCTGAAAACAGACAGAAGTCGAAAGGCAATTGATATTCTTGAGCGTTATGTCGAGGGAGAAGCGACGGTGGAACAGTTGGCAAACGCAAAAGAGGAAGCATGGCAGTCAAGCATAGAAATCCCAAACCCAGAAGGGAACCAACTTCCCGAAATTCAAGTGCTTGGGGCAATCAATTTCTCTGCCTCGCTCGTGGACATGCTTATCCGAATTGCGGAAGCAACTGCTTGGGTTAAATTGGGCCCCGGCGGACCTGGCAGTGGACCTGAAGAGCGAGCACAGTGCGGACTGGTTCATGAAATCTTCGGCAACCCCTTCCGGCCCGTCTCGCTTGATCCCTCTTGGCTCACACTTGATGTTCGAGGCTTGGCCGAGGGAATTTATGACGAAAAAGCCTTTGCTCGCATGCCCATTCTGGCCGACGCTTTGGAAAACGCCGGTTGCAACAACGATGACATGCTGAACCACTGCCGCCAACCGAGTGAACACTTTCGGGGATGCTGGGTGATCGACCTGCTGACAAATCGAAAGTGAACTGATGGCATGAGTCCATGCAGTTCGATGGGCAAGCCGAACAAAGCGAATGCGAGTTGCCGGGTGGCTCCTCCGTGGGCGCACGCTTCCCCTTGGCGCAGCCGGATTCAAACCCGTGGCTCAAGCGACTTCACCGCCGGAAGCCACCCGACTCCTCACGGAGTTCGGCTCGCCAAGACGGAAAACAACTCAAACATCTGGATGGCCCTCTTCCAAAAAACTCCCGGATTTTCCGGGAACCGGCAGCCGGATCGACGACAATGAAGGGACTGTCCCCCAATCGGTTCGGCCATCGCGTGACGTTGTCTTTCGCCAACCCGGAATTGCTGTTTCTGCTGCCGCTGCCGGTGGTCGTCCTGTGGTGGCGGCTTCGGCGCGGGCCGGCGGCGATTCGCTTTCCCTCCGTCGAAGGCTTCGGCAAGCTGCCGCATTCCCGGTGGCCGGTCATCATCGGCGAAGGAGGGCGATTGATCGCTTTGACGGCCATCGTCGTGGCGATGGCCGGACCGCGAACGCCGGATTTGAAGACCCGGCTGACCACCCAGGGCATCACCGTCGTGCTGGTGTTGGACACTTCCGGCAGCATGAACGAGAAGTTTGACTGGGATGCGAACTCCGAGCCGATTTCCCGGTTGCAGGCGGCCAAACGGGTGTTTCGCCTGTTCATCGCCGGGGGAAAAGGCCCGGATGGCGCTCACTTCGAGGGCCGGTCCACCGACCGGGGGACGGATGCCGTCGGACTCGTCACCTTTGCCACCTGGCCGCAAACGGTCTGCCCGCCGACGCTGAATCATTCGGTGGTGCTCGAAATTTTGGACCGCACCCCCTCCGCCTCGATCATCGACACGAGCACGAATATCGGGGACGCCCTCGCGGAAGGGTTGCTGCGGCTGGAACACGCTTCCACCAGCCGAAAGGTGTTGATTCTGCTAAGCGACGGCGAACACAACCACGCACTGGCCGACCCGGAGCGTGCTTCGTTGATGCCGCGGCAAGCCGCCCGATTGGCCGCCGGCCGGGGGGTGCCGATCTATGCCATCGACACCGGAGGCGACCCGGACGCAAGCAATTCCGAAACCCGTCTGGCGGGCCGGGAGGTGAACGAGCAAATCGCCGAACTGACCGGCGGCCGTTCCTTCATCGCCAACGACGGCGCGCAACTGCGGGAAGTTTGCCGCCAGATCGACGAACTGGAACGCCGCCCCGTCGTCACTCCGGTCTATCGACGTTATCACGACCATGCCCCGTGGTTCATCGGAACGGCCGTGCTGATGGCGCTGTTGGTGTTTTCACTGGAGCGAACCATCTGGCGGCGATTGCCGTAAACTCTTTCATGGCCGGTTACTTCGCCGCGTCCGTCTGATACAATCGGGACAGCCTCGCCTGCAAAAGCCGGAGCCCGATGCCGTGCAGTTCAACATCGAATGGCTTGCCCCGATCGCCAGCGCCCTCGTCATCGTCGCGGGGGCCGTGATCGGCGCCATCTGGCGCATCAGCCTGATTCATCATCGAAATGAAGTTCTTCTCAAAGAAGCGGAAACCCTGCGGGCGAGCCTCGGCGAATTGCAGAGCGAAAATGCCCGGCTCAAAGGCTCCCGAATCGCCCCCATCCCGGACAAAAGCACCAAGGAACTCACGGACCAGCTTCGGGCCTTGAAGGTGTTGCTGCGCATGGCCAAGGCCGAAAAAGAACGGATTGTCGCCAAGGGAAACGAACTGGTGCGGGCTTATTGGTGGATGGAAGAACAAACAAAAAAGCACAAGGACAACGTGAGCCGGCTGGCCGGGGAAAAAGAGACCATCGAGAAGCAAACGGAGCAGGAGCGCAAGCACAACGCGGAATTCGTCGAGAAACTCCGGGAGATGGAAAAGCAACTCGACGGGTTGCAGGCCCAGGACGGCCGCCTCTGGCAACGACCGCTCGCTTCGACAGCGCCCGCGTTTCGGCCGCGGGCCGACCGGGGATTCCCGATCATCTCCGTGTTGAACCTCAAGGGGGGCGTGGGCAAGACGACGATCACGGCCCACCTCGCGGGGATTCTCAGCCAACAGGGCAAAAAAGTGTTGATGGTCGATCTCGATTATCAGCGATCCCTGTCGATGATGGCGGTCCCGAGCGATCAACGGAGGATTCTCCACCTCGAAAAGCACTGCCTGCAACATTTCCTCGCGGGCAAAGAGCACGGGGCGCGACAGTTGTTGACCTGCGCCCAACCCGTCGCGGGGATGGATCATGCCCAAATCATCACCAACAGCGACGCCCGCGCCGGGACCGAGGAGGCCGACAGTCTGGAGGAAACCGAAGCCCGGTTGATGGCCCAATGGATGGTTCACAAGACCGGCAAGGATATCCGGCTGTTTCTCCGCGAAGCCTTGCATTCCCCGGAAATGACCCGAAAATTTGACTACGTTCTGCTGGACTGTCCGCCCCGGTTGACGACGGCCTCGGTGAACGCCTTGGCGGCGAGCGATTATGTGTTGATTCCCGTGGTGCTGGATGCGTTGTCCGCCCGGTCCCTGCCGGAGTTGTTGCGGTTCTTGAAACGGTTGCGGGAACATTTGATCCCGAATCTGGCCGTGTTGGGAGTCGTCGCCAATCTGACCACCATGCGGAATTCGGAATTGGTCGCGCAAGAACTCAAAGTTTGGGATGACATTCAGGACGGCCTTGCGGGCGTGTGGGGTTCTCGGGTGCCTTTCCTCCCGACCAAGATTCCGAACAAGTCTCTCTTCGGCAAGGCGGCCGGATCGATTGACGAGGCGGGGGAGCTTCGGCTGGCTCTCGCCGATGCTGCCGTCTCCAAAACCTTCGCCCAATTGCTCTCCGATATCGAAAAGGAAATTCGACAACATGAACGTCTCCACGCTCCAGCAATTTCTTCGTAGCCTCGCCGTCGCCCTTCAAACCACGGACACCGGCCTGCGAACGGCCCGCGACATCGATGGGGCCATCCGGGGACTGGAACCGTTTCGGGGGCTCGATCTCGAAACCTTCGCGGCCTTCCTCGCCAAATGCGATGATTTCCAACGAACGGGGGCCGTCCCCACGACGGCCAAAATCGACTTGGGCGCGCTGGAATCCTCTCTTCAACAGATTACCCAACTGCGAACCGGGGCGGGCGACCGCGCAACCGCCAAAGCGGAATTGGTCGGCGCCCAAAACGCCTTGAAAGCGGAGTTGACCAACCTCGCCATGACGGCCGGGTTGAAGGGGGCGTTCAAGCCCGATCCGAAGTGGATCGATCAGCAGCTATCCACCATCGCCGTGAAGGCGCACGCGGCCTCGCTGCGGGAATTGGCCGTGCGCATCGTCGGCCCGGAGGCTTTTGAAGCGGAGGACATCAAAGCGGAAAAGCAACGGCTGGAAAAAGCGATCACCGCCGCCGAATGGAAACTCCTCGCCGCCGAGTTTTCCCTCCCCGCCTCGACCAAGGGGGCGAAGGGAATCGAGGAAGTTCTCTTCAAACTCACAGGCCATCGGCCGGTGAAAACCAAGGCGCCGAAAAAAGCCCCCGCCACCCCGGATGCGGCCAAGGTGACGCCGCACGCGAACCGGCTGGCCGTTTTGTTGGAACGGGCCAAAACCGAGGTGCAAATCCCGGAAGCCGAAATTGCGGCCGAATTGAAACTACTGGAGGATCTGACTCCCCCGGAATTGGTCGCCGTCGCCACCCAAGCGGGTATCGTGAAACCGGGGAAGTCCAAGAAGGAAGTGCTGGGCCGGATTGAGGATAAGCTCTCGGCCGGCAAGCGCGTCATGGATCAAACGGAACAATAATTCCTGGCCCGCTGGCGGATGATCCGTCTTTTTTTGTTTTTCGTCATATTTTTACACTCCGGCCGGAATTTCTGTGGGGCAATCTAGGGTTTCAGGCCGGACATTTCATTTGGCAAGCTAAGGTTGATCCGTTCTGATCCGTGTTTGCGTTCTCTGCCATCGGACTCGGCCATGCAATCAAGTGACTCGACCGCAGAACCGCCAACACAGGGATTCCGCTCATCCCGACCATCGACTCTTCGGCCCTCCCGGCATCATCAGATGGGAGCCATCGAACAAGACTTGCGGCTTTCTTGGGAAACGGGAAACGGGCGATTGGTCGAAGAGTTCCACGAAGCCTTGGAAGAACTCATCGTCACCGAAGATGAATACGTCGGCCTGATTCATCTGGAGATGCTGTTTCGCCAACGCTCGGGAAAGCCCGTCTCCCCGGAAGAGTACGCGGATCGTTTTCCCCACCTGGCTCATCGGTTGGGCGCTTTGATCCCGGATTCGGCCGACTTCGCCGCCCGCCAAAGCACCCAAGTGTTCAAGGGACTCGGCGCCACCCCGTCCTCCCGGTCGGCGCTGCCGCCGGATGTGCGAATCCCCGGTTATGAAGTCTTGGAAATCCTCGGCCGGGGGGGCATGGGCGTTGTTTACAAAGCCCGGCAATACGGCCTGAACCGGTTGGTCGCGCTCAAGATGGTGCTGGCGGGAAAATTTGCCGCCGAGGACGAACTGGAGAGATTTTGGCGGGAGGCCGAGGCGGTCGCCAGCCTGAGCCATCCGAACATCGTTCAGGTGTACGAAGTGAACCGATACGAGGGGAACCCGTATTTTTCACTGGAATACATCGAGGGGGGCACGCTGGCCGAGCATCTGCGAAAAGGGCCGCTCTCCTCGCGGGATGCGGCCCGGCTTGTGGAGCAACTGGCCGGGGCCATGCAGTTCGCCCACGACCGGCAGATCATCCACCGCGATTTGAAACCGGCGAACATTCTCCTTGGCAAGAACCCCGAAGGGGATCTCCGGAATTCGGAGCCGAACACACCCCCTGAGATCCGGTCCAAAAAAACGGCCGGGGGCGGCCCCGATGCCCGGCTTCCGCATTCCGCTTTTGTGCCCAAGATCACCGATTTCGGCGTCGCCAAGCGTCTCGACGAAACGCAGGGACTCACGGCCACCGGCATCGCGGCGGGGACGCCGCAATACATGTCCCCCGAACAGGCGCTGGCTGACGCGAATCATCCGCTGTCGGCCTCCTCGGACATCTATTCGCTTGGCGTGATCCTCTACGAATGCCTGACCGGTCATGTTCCGATTGATGGCGATAATTCCGCCGATGTGATGCGGCGGGTCGTCCGGGAACCCCCGCCCCCGCCGAGCCGGCATCGCACCGGCTTGTCCCGCGATCTGGAAACCATCTGTCTGAAATGCCTGGAGAAACAACCCCGCCAGCGCTACCTCACGGCCGCCGATCTTGCCGCCGATTTGCGACGCTGGCAGGAGGGCCGGCCCATCGAAGCCCGCCCGGTAGGCCGGGTGGAACACAGCTATCGCTGGTGCCGCCGCAACCCGGCTGTCGCCGGTCTGCTGGCCGGCATCATGCTCGCGCTGCTGGCGGGAACGGCCGCCGCGACGGCCTTCGCCATTCGCGCCAGCCGCTACGCCGATCAGGCCAATCGAAACGCCTTCATGCTGGGCGATGAGAAAATTCTGGCCGAGCAGAACGCCAAGGAAGCGAAGGAACAAGAACGGATCGCTTTGGCCAACGAGGAGATGGCGAAGGCCAGCGAGCAAAAGGCAAAAGCCAGCGAAAAGAGAGCCTTGGAATCGGAGGCCAAAGCAACCGCCGCCTTCGGCCGCGCGGAGGCCCAGCGGACGGAAACGCTAAAAGCCAAACAAGCGCAGGAAGAGGCCAACATCAAGTTGCGGGCGCAGATGCACGCCCTGAGATCCAACATGGCCTTCGCGGACCTCAAAGCCGGTCAACTGATGACGGCCCGGAGCCGGCTCGATCAGATGATGCCGCAACTCCCCGGCGAGCCGGACCTTCGCGGCTTCGAGTGGTGGTATCTCAGCCAACTGTCGGATCCGGCGATCAAGCGCCAGCATTTCCGGGGAGAGGTGACGCATCTTTCCCCGACTGGCGAACCGGATTCGTGGTATCTGGGGTTGGGGGGAAACCTTTATGTGACCGACTTGAAATCCGACGGGAACCCCTATCGGCCGTTGCCGGGGGGAGATTTTGAAAAACTGGCCGTTCACCGCGACTCCAACCGGGTGGCTTATGTTCCCCGCCGGGAAGAGTTCGTGTTCGTGTGCGATCACACCACGCTGGAAGTTCTTCATAAGATTCCGCTCCCGAACCGCCTCACGAAAGACAAGCAGCAACAGGTGAACGCCCTGCGGTTCTCCCCGGACGGCAAACGATTATTGGTGGCGGTTGGCTCTTGGAACCATGTCAACAATCCCGGCTATGTGGTGGTTTGGGACATGGTCAACGGCAAGGAACTTCGCCGGCAGGACGCGGAGCGGTTTGGCGTGGCCGACGCGGTTTTCTCCGGCGACGGCCGCCGCCTTGTCTTTTCCAACACGGCCGGCGAATGGCGGATGTGGGATGCCAACACCCTCGAAAAAATCGCCGGGGACAAAGCTCCCGGCGGGGCGGTTTCGCTGCTGGTTGATTACAACGCCTCTCTCCTTGTCATCGGCGGCTTGGAGGGTAAATCCGTGGTCGTGGACACGGCGACGGGCCGGGCGCTGCGAACATTGTTCGGCCATTCCGGCTATGTGAGTTCGATGACGCTCTCGCCGGACGGCCAGACGCTGGCCACCTCCGCCGACGATCAGTCGATTCGGCTTTGGAACATCGGATCCGGCGAAAACGTGCGGACGTTTCCGGGGCACGGGGCCAAAACAACCGCCTTGTCTTTTTCGCCAACGGGGGCGAAACTGGCCTCCGGTTCGGATCTGGGGGAAGTGAACATCTGGGATTGCCTGCGGGATTCCGAGGCCCTTGTTTACAGGCACGAGCCAAATATCCTCCGCGAAGTGTATCCGCTGCCGGATCGTCGCTGGCTGGCCGCCGATTATTGGGGCCGGTTTCTGTTTCTGAACCATGAGGGAGAACCCGATTCGCCTGTATATCACATGACCGGCGAACGGACGATGACTTTCAACTGGGCCATGTCGCCGGACGGCCGCCAACTCGCTTCTTTCAGTGAAAATCCCGGCTCGAAACAGGGGGTTTGGGTGATCTCGCTGGATGACCGGTCCAAACCCGGCCGGCATCTTTCAAAGGTGCCGGTTGATGTGCACCACATGGCCTTCTCTCCGGACGGACACACACTGGCCACCATCCACAAGGACGGCCGGTTGCGATTGACAGATCTGGCCACCGAGAAAGAGACACAAGCGTTCCAAGCCGGGGGGGACGGCCGGAATTTCGTCGCCTTCACCCCGGACGGCAAAGAGTTAATCACCGCGTCCGGGGCTGGCATGGAGATCACACGGTGGAGTTTGAAAGGCAAGCCGGTCTGGAAGTTTGCCGATCAGAACGAGTTTGAACCGGGCAACGAAATTCAGAAGGAATTCTTCACCAGTCTGGCCGTCTCCCCGGATGGCAAACTGGTGGCCGTCGCCACCGCCAACCGGGACATCCGGATTCTGGATGCCTCAACGGGGTTGCCGCGACTGGCCAATCTTTCCGGGACGCTGCCCGAAACGCCGATGAAGTTGAAGGGGCACTTGGGGAAAATCCAGCGAGTGGTCTTCGATTCGTCGGGAACCCGGCTCGCCTCCACATCCGACGACCAAACCGTGCGAGTTTGGGACGCCCTGCATGGCTATGCCCTGTTGAATCTGCGAGGCCACACCGGGCCGGTCTTCGGAGTCTCCTTCTCGGCCGACGGCAGCGGTCTGGCTTCCGCCGCCAACCTGGAGGTTCGCATTTGGGACGGCCGCAAACCCTTCTTCCGGGAAGAGGTCAAAAACATCTCGCGGCAATGTCGGCTGCAAGATGTGCGCCCGGTCGTCGGGGTTGATGGTTCTGTGCGAGTGTCGGCTTTGTTTGTCAACGAGAGCCGCCAGAAGTTGAAGGCCCCGGATTGGTCGAAGATCGACGACCGCATCCGGGCCGTGATCTTGCTCGAACCGCCCGATCCCAAGGCCGTGTTGCCGCGCACACTCGCCGAGTCAAACCGGGCGAGAATCACGCACACACCGTACATCTTGTTCGACGAGATTTTGCCAGGCGAGGCGATTCCGGTCTCAATGTCGTTCAGCGTCAAGGACTGGCCGCCCGGCAAATACCGGCTCTGGTTCACCCATTCCAACGGCAGTCTCTATTCCGGCCGGGAATCCCCGCCGGTGGAATTTGTGTTGTCGGCGGAGAAGAAACCCAAAGAAACCCGCATCAAAGGGGACGATTGAGGGGCAGTGGCCTCTCAATCGTTATTCGGCAACGGCGGCACAAGCGGGTAATCCGGCGAGAGCGCCTGAAAATCCGCCGGGCGGGCGCCGAGCTTCACCTTGATCGTCAGCGACTCGGTTCCCCGTTTGATTTCCAGTGCCACGACAGTCCCCGGCCGCATCGCCCCGACGACCTTCACCAGTTCGCCGGTGTCGGCGTCCTTCAGGCTCATCGAATCAACTTTCATAATCACGTCGTTCGGCCGCACTCCCGCCTTGAGGGCCGGCGAATCCGGTTGCACATCGGTGACGATGAGGCCCTCCCCCTCTTTCGAGAAGCGCACGCCCAGATAGCCCGGCCCCTTGGCAACCGGTTCCTTGTCCTTGAGCGCCGGCGCCCCGAGGACGAGCGCGGCCATCAGGGTGAGTGATGTCGTCATGAAATCTCCATTTTTTTGACGGGCGGGAATGACCGCCTCCCATGCCAGCCATGTCCAATGAGGCATTGGTTTTCCGGTCTGAAGGACCGGTTAATCCAGCCCGGTCCGTGAGGGCCGGGTAACGAGACTCGCCAATGTTTTCCGGTCTGAAGGACCGGTTATCGGCAGGTCTTTGCCTGCTCGGCCTGTCGTACATTGGACCAATAATCGGTCCTTCAGACCGAGGCCCATCGATGTCGGTTTACCCGGCCCTCACGGACCGGGCTGGATTAACCGGTCCTTCAGACCGGAAAACCAATGCTCCACCGGGTCATTCCTCTACTCATCATCTCACAAACATCATGATCCTTACAAGCCGTAAAACTTCACGGCGTTGTCGTGGAAGAGCTTTTTCTGTCGTTCTTCGCTCTGGTCCTTCACGATGGCCTTGAGGGTTTCGACCCATTGTTTGTAGGCCATCCCCAGCGTGCAGACCGGCCAGTCGCCGCCGAACATCACGCGGTCCCAGCCGAACACCTCAATGGTATGGTTGATGGCCGGGGAGAGGGTTTCGATTTTCCAATCGTCTTTCTTCACCGAGGCGACAATGCCGGAGACCTTGCCCACCACGTTTTTCTTCGCGGCGACAGCGGCGATGTCCTTCTTCCATGTTTTCATCTTCAATTCGTCCAAGATCGGCGCGTTGCCGCAATGATCGAGGATGAACCGGGTGTCCGGGCATTCGTTGATGAGCTTCACGGCATCTGGCAAATCGGCGGGCCGGATACAGATGTCGAAGCTCAGGCCGATCTCTCCCAGATGTCGCACCCCGGCGATGAATTCTTTGGTGGTGCAATAACCGGACGGCGTCGAATCGACGTGGATCACCTGCCGAAGCCCCTTGATGAACGGGCTTCCCTTGAATTGGGCAACATACTTCTTGAACGCCTCCCCGGCGTTCGGCCGGCCGGAGATCACGGCCGCCACCGTGGGGCTCGATTTTGACTTGATGAGTTCCAGGATGTAATCGACCTCGGCCTGTTGCTGATCGGGGACGACATCCACCTCCATGTACACCGCCTTGACGACCCCCAGTCCCTCGGTGGCCTTGGCGTATTCCACCGGGGTGGAATCGATGGCGAGGGCGTCGCCGGGTTTCACCCACGCGAGCTTGGTTTTCTTCATGTCCCAGAGGTGCTGGTGCGTGTCAACAATGGGCATCATGGGGGTTTCCTTGGCGACAGCCGGCAGAACCAACGCGGTCCCGGCGGCCGTGGAGAGAAATTCACGGCGGTTCATCGACGGTGTCCTTTCACGAAAGTTGGTGGCGATTCTACCCCGGCGGCCCGCGAAACGGAAGACGGGAAATCCTCGCATTTGATTCCGGGCACGCCATTCGCATAGTTTGAGAGAATTGAATGATTGGATTGCAAACCTATCAGACGGAAAGTCTTTGCGGAGCAACCTAACCCCCCATCCCCCTTCCCTAAGAAGGAAGGGGGAGCAAGTGGGCAAAAACTTTCTTTGCCAAGTACGGGGTAACAGCAAGGGCCAAACTTGGGCCGGGAAGTGTCCGTGGCTCAGAGTTAGCGGTCCGATTCGGAAGCAAGGGCCTTGCTGACGCCTCACGCTCGGATAATATCGTCACCCCACCTGCTCCCCCTTCCTTCTTAGGGAAGGGGGCGGGGGGTTAGGTTGCCGGGCAACGGTTCGTACCCAATATCCACTGGGTTCATCAACGCAACAGGAACTCTCCCATGTACAAAACCATTAACCTTTCCCGCGGAACCACCAGCTATTACGACATCCCCAAGGATGATGTCAGCCCCGTGTTGGTCTGGCTTCACGCTTTCCCGCAGGATCGCACCATGTGGGAATCGCAGCGAACCCACTTTGCGACCACGCATCGCGTGATCGTCCCCGATTTGCCCGGCTTCGGGGATTCCACTCCGGTGGAAGGCTGGACCATTGACATGGCGGCCGACATCGTCGCGGAACTTCTCGACACGTTGAAGATCACCGAACCGGTGGTTCTCGGCGGCCTCTCGATGGGCGGTTACACGGCGCTGGCCTTCGCCCGTCGGCATCCAGGCAAATTGAAAGCCCTGATTCTCGCGGATACCAAAGCCGAACCGGATGACGCCACCGCGAAAGCCGGGCGTGAGAAGACGATTGCCTTGGCGAAGGAAAAAGGCGCGGCCGGTGTGATTGAGGCGATGCTGCCGAAAATCGTCGGCGAAACAACGCGGGCCAAATACCCGGATGTGGTGGGCGGCGTCATTGCCATCGCCGAGAAACAATCGACCGAAGGGGTGATCGGCGGGTTGAAGGCCCTGCGGGACCGCCCCGATGCCACGCCGGGGTTGGGGAAGATTGCCGTGCCGACGTTGGTGATCGTCGGGGAGGAAGACCTCGCCACCCCGATCACCAATAGCGAACGACTCGCCAAGGAAATTCCGGGGGCGAAACTGATCGTCCTGCCTGCCGTCGGCCACCTGTCCAACATGGAAGACGCGATGGCCTTCAACTCGGCGGTCGGCCTGTTTTTAGGGACATGAACACGGTTAATCGTCATCGTCCTGATTGCCACGCCGGCGTCGTGGCTGGTGGTCCGTGTTGCCGAGCCATTTGGGCTTGCCATTGGCCGCGTTCTTCGTCGGCTTGCTTTTTTTCGTGCCTTCCTTGGGAATCGCCGAGTGGATAATCACAAGGGCGGCGACAATCAGCAGCGCCAGACCGCCCGCGATCAGCAACACCATTCGCCATCGTCCCTTGGGGGCGGGCGGGGCCTCCGTCGTGCTGGCTGAAGGCGGGGAGGAAGGGGCGGCGCCCGATTTCACAGAAGGACCGGTGAAATTTTCAGGCTCGGGCGAGCTTGGCACTGGTGGCTGTTTCAGCAGGTTGCCAAAGCCCTCCGGCATTTTGAGAGTCGGGCCGTCACTGCGACTGCCACCGCTGCCGCCGCTCAGTCTGGCCCGGCATGACGGGCAGGTGCTGGCCGATGGCCTGGTCGGACCGACGCTCACCACAAAGCCGCAACGCGAACAACTCCACTCGTAAACGGTCTGCCCGGAGCCGCCCCCCATCCCGGAACCGCCGCCAGCCCCCCCGTAAATGCCCGTGAAGTCGTTTGGGCCGTTGATGTCATCCCGACCGCGAAAGCCCGGAATGATCGGCTGCGGGATGGGCGGCGGCTGGATGATTCCACCGCCGCCTATCCCGGAAATGCCTCCCCCGCCAATGCCACTAATACCTGTCCGGCCGCTAATTCCGGTGATCCCTGATCGGTCCGGCATTCCGCTGATGCCGCTGATCCCCGAAATCCCTCGGGGAATGTCCGGCATTCCTGAGATACCCGTGCGTCCACTGATGCCAGAGATCCCGCCGCTGATGCCGGAAATGCCGCCACTGATGCCGGAAAAACCCGGCGGTCGGCCGCTGATGCCGGATATCCCGGTCGGGCGTCCCGAAAATTGCGAATGCCCCGGCTGGATGGCCAGCAGGGAAACAAGCAGGGCGGTGATGCCAACAATCGAAAGACGCACTCGGTGCGTGCGGGTCATGCGAGTCTCCGGCCAATCCGTTGCGAGATCGTGTGCGAATCAATGCGAATCGTGTCAATCAGTCGTCATCGTCCCGACGGCTGCGACGGCGGCGAGGCCGGTCATCATCGTCATCGTCGTCGTCCCGCCACGATGGTTTGGGCTTGGCCTTGGGGGCTTTCCTCGGCCGGCTTCGCGAGTCCTCTTTGGGCAGCGAAGCGTAGATAATCATGATGGCCGCGCCAATCAGCACGAGCACGCCGATGGTGATGAACACAATCACATATCGTTTGCTCGAATGCTGTTCCGGCGCGTCCGAAGAAGCGCTCGACGGCACGGAGACACGGGCGTTGTCGAAGTTCTGCGGCGGGGACGCCGGCGGGATAAACGGCTGGGGAGTGTCCATGCCAGCGCCGGGATTATTCAGAGGCATCCCGGGATTGTTCAAGGGCATTCCGGGATTGTTCGGCATACCGGCGATGCCTCCGCCGGGTCCGCCACCGGGGCCATAATCCGTGCCGACAAGCAGCGCCCCGCAACCCGGACACTTGCCGATCGCCGGCGGGACCGGCCCGGTTCCCAACACCCGATTGCAACGGGTGCAAACCCATTGCTGGAGATTCGGTCCGGGGATGCCGCCAAACCCCGGAGGGGGGCCGGGGATGCCGCCAAATCCCGGAGGGGGGCCGGGGATGCCGCCAAATCCCGGAGGGGGGATCGGCGGCGTCGGGATGCCGCCAATGCCGGTGATTCCCGTGCGTCCGGCGATTCCGGCGGGTCCGCCGGGCATGCCCGGCATCGTTGGCATCGTTGGCATCGCGGGCCGCCCGGCAATGCCATTGGGAATACCCGGAAGTCCTCCGGGATTTCCCGCAATTCCCGTCGGCCGCCCGGCGATTCCACTAGGATTGCCGGCGATGCCGCCCCCCGGCCGGTTGGGAAACTGCGAATGCCCCGGTTGGATGGTCAGCAGCAAGGTGAGCAGCGCGGTGATGCCAATAATGGCGAGCCGCACCCGGTATGTGCGATTCATGAAAAAGCCTCCGGCGAATCAAGAAAAAAATGAGAACGTGCAGCTTATCCGAAACATCGCCAATGGTCAAACAACATTCGGGAAGGTGTTACGGAGGCAGGCGCCGGACAGCTTCATTCCGGCCAGTCGCGGTGTCGCGAGCCTTCCTTTTACCTGTTTTTCTCTTTTTCGGAATTTGTGGCGGGGGCGGGCGGCCTTCTGCGAGTGTCCGGGTGAGGGGAGAATCATCGCGGGATTGTGAGGCTGCGGGCGAGTGGCCCCGGCCGCCCGGCGAATGAGATCCCCGGCGCCCGATCACCTTTGGAGGATTCCATGGCTGGCCGTTTGTACAAGTCTTGCGCAAAAGACGGTGTCATTGCTTATCAGGACGAGACTGACGTGACCATGTTTCACTACTTCCCGGCGCGGATCGACGCGATCGATCAAGAAACGATCATCGACTACGACGTGAAGTATTACGGGATCAATGCGAAGCCGTATTTTGTCGACTTGGGGAATCGAAACTACCAGAGCTGCGTCGGTTCGACAACCAGCGGGCAAGCCATCGCGGACATCACGGCCGCGCAACGGAAGGCCATCACGGCCGAATGCATCAAAATCTTCAAGGTGAAAGAGGTCAATTTGGTTCCGCTGACGTTGCAAGATGTCACCGTTCAGCCAATCATCGCGAAAAACGTGATCGAGATGGGCGAGGCCAGCACCGTCACATTTCCGGATGAGTTCAAGATCGGAACACAATTTGGTTTCAACGTCAACGCGGGCAACAGCCTCTTCGCGGAATTGGTCGGCAATTACGGCAGCGAGGACCGGACCAAGTCGCCCGACATCGGCGTCAATTTCTACGGTATCGCCGAATTACGCGCGGACCCGTGGGTCGCCCAAATCACGGCGGACCTCTCGCAAGTCTGGGAGTATACCCGCAACAAGTTCTCGATGAGCGTCCAGCTTGGCTGGATCAACATCGGCGGTGTTGACATTGACAATATCACGCAAGAACTTCAAAAAAAGAACATCGTCAAGATCAAATACATCGAAGGCGGCGGCGGCAAGGAATTCGGGCGGGCGCTGCTTGAAACAACCAAATCCCTCTTCGAGTCGATCAATCAGCAAATAACCAGCGGGGAAGGGTTGTTCAAATTCGAGCCCAACCCCGCGCCGCAAGAACCGCCCGCCCAGAAGGACTCCCTCGGCGGGGACTTGCTCCCGTGGCGGGTCAGCATCAACGCTTCCTTTGCGAAAAACACGTTCAAACAGTCAATCCTGTTCGACCAGACGGTCACGTTTGAAGGCATGATGCCGGTCGCCTTCAATGGCAACATGTCACTCGCTCTCGCTTGCAACGCGCAGACCAAACAACACTTCTACGATCTTCAAATGAAGGAGGTGGGCTGCATCTCCAAGGAGAAATCCGACGGGCTTCAAAAACGAATCAGCAAGGAGATCAGCGCGAAGGATGCGAAGATAAAAGAATATCTGAAGAATGTGGAAAGCGGGCGGTGGACGCCGCAGCAGTATGGGGAAATGCTCGGCCTGCTTAACAAGATCACTCTGACGGAAAGCCCGAAGCTCTCGGCCGACGAAGACTCTGTCGTTGGCGTGCTGAGCGAGGCCGAGGTTCTTGAGTTGTTGAGCCGCAAAGAAGAGGAAGTGCATGATCACTGGGAACACCCGGTGGCCGTGCGCGACAACGATCGCCTGCACAAAGTGTTTCCCCCGGATGATCGCAAGCAAGTGACCAACACAACCGTGGCTCCGTTTGACGGAGTTGGTCTTTTGGAGATGACATTCCCGAACGGGAAAGTGTACACGGGAACGGGAACGCTGATTGACGGAACCCATGTCCTGACCGCCGCCCACAACCTGTTTGACAATCGCGACGGAGGCAAGGCCACGAAAATTACTTTCACCCCGGCGCAGAACGGCCCGCCAAAACCAAAGACAACCATTGATGCCTTGCGTTGGGACTTCCCGGCGGATTTTGAAAAGAACGAAGGGGACGACACGCTGGACTACGGCGTGGTCACGCTCAAGTCCGAGGCGCCCAAAACGGCCACCAAGTACAAGGTCAAGGTGGCCAGCGACAAGGATCTGTCGTCGATGGAATTCCAGGTGGCCGGATATCCGGGTGACAAGGCGTCGGGAACCATGTGGTATGGCAAGGGCAAGCTCACCAAAGTGCTGCCCAAACTTCTTCAGTACAAGATCTCGACCTACGAAGGGGAAAGCGGCGCCGCGGTGGCGGCCAAAGATTCCGACGGTTGGTCGGTCTTTGGCATCCACGACGGCGGCACGGTGGAAGCCAACCAAGCCTGCCGTATCACAGACTCTGTGAAACAAGCGATCGATCAATGGTGCAAGCGGGGTGCGATCTCCTCGCCGGACTGCTGATTCGCGCGAGCCGCCGCAATCCTGTTGGTTTCTGCGGCGGCTCGCATCCGCAATGAATGGCAGATGTCCACAATCCACGTCAAGCCAGGCAACCGAAGTTTGCGGCGTCGGGGCGATCAACTCGAAGCGCCCGCCGAGGAAACCCCGGACCTGCCATCCCGGCTGATCGTGATGAACTCACATGATCATCACTCCCGGCCTCCAATTCCCGGCTGATTAAACTTCACTGGCGACTGCTGTGATGTTGATCGATGACTCGCTGAACTGTTGCTCGTCAATGAACAACGCCACGTGAAGGGTCCACTCACCGGCGGCGGTGGTGACCTTCGCCGACCATTCGTTGGCCTCGGTTGTGCAGGAAACCCATTTGTCCTTGTCCGTGTTCCCGCCTTGGACGGTGATCTGGTACTTGACCGTCGGATAGCACGTCGGCTTCGGCTCCGAGACGGAATAGCCGCCCTCAATGGGGAATTTCAGCGACACCGTGGCGTTCGGCCCCGGCTCGGCGATGCTGACCGCAGGCAGCGTAATGGGAGAATCAGACATTGCTCGTCACCTTTTCGCAATCAGGGTAATGGTTCCAACACAACGTTTCGGACGGAGATGGCACAGCCGATGGCGCACACGCCGAGCGGCGCCCTCGGGGACCACCCGGTCGGGGGGGGCGGGCCAAACGGGGCCGCCCGCTGATTGGCCAGCGCCGTCAGTTCGCCGACGCCCCATTCGCCAATCCGTTCGGTTTTGTCCGGGGTCGTTCCCCAATCGGCCGTTAATCCCTCCGGAGTGACCTCGACGACGATGCGCCGCCACGGGCCGGGGAGTCGGTCGGTCGGGTCGAAGCGGACGGCGCCGAGGGTGTGCGCATTCCGTCGCACCCCCTCGCCCGGCCGTCGTTCCAGTGTCACAAGCTCGCAATAAGCCCGATGCCGATGACC
>NZ_JH636450.1:110219-110549 GCF_000255705.1 Zavarzinella formosa DSM 19928 | reverse complement strand
CAGCGAAAAACTGGCACACATCGGCCCCGTCGTCGGACGTCAGTGGCCGATGGCCGAAATAGATACCCGCTTGATTCCCTCCGACCGCACTGTTTTGAAGCGGCATGGTGTCGGGCTTGCCGGAATCCTGCCGGATCTCCGCGCGGAGCCGGTAACGGTCCGTCATCGGGTCGGCCGCGAGTTCCAACAAGGAGCATTCGGCCGACTGGAACGAGCATGTCCCGTCGAACACAATGTTCGACACGGCCAGCGGGGCCGGGCCGAGCCGCCACTGATGCCATCGGGGGAGGCCCGTTTCGCCGATCAATTCAACACGCCGACCGGCGGTCA
>NZ_JH636450.1:92740-110204 GCF_000255705.1 Zavarzinella formosa DSM 19928 | reverse complement strand
CCGAGGCCATACACGTCGGTCGGCGGCCCGATCAACTCCGGCCGGCCGGCGAATTGCTCCGGCGCCATGTAAGCCGGGGTTCCCAGCGCCTCCCCGGTGCGGGTCAGCCCGGCGGCCTCGCTGACGGCCTTCGCCAGCCCGAAGTCCGCGAGTTTCGGAACCAGCCCCCCCGGCGCCAGCAACACGTTTTGGGGCTTCAAATCCCGATGAATCACGCCGTTCTCATGGGCGTGATGGACGGCGAGAGCCAGTTGCTCCATCAGGCCGGCCGCCTCCCGGAGGGGTGGCCGCCCGGCCGCGAGACGCTGTTTGAGCGTTCCCCCGGCGACGTACTCAAGAACCAGAACGGGCAGTCCGGCGGCCTCGGCCACCTCGTAAATCTGCACGATGTTCGGATGCCGAAGCCGCGCGGCCGACCGGGCCTCGGCGAGAAACCGGCGCCGCAATTCCGTCGAGGCTAGTTCCCCGCCCAGCATCACCTTGAGCGCGACCGGCCGATCCAGCCGCCGGTCGTTCGCCAGGCAAACAAGCCCCATGCCCCCCCGGCCGAGTTCGCGGATGACTTCATAATTCGGCAACTCCGGAAGTCGCGGAGCCGGGGCTGGCGAGTCTAGCCCGGCGAAATGCGAGCCAACCTCCGGGAACCGGCGGCGGTATTCCCCCGCGTCGGGCGTCTCGCCTCGCCGGATGCGATATTCCCATTCCAGCGGAAGCAAGGCGGCCAGAAGGCCCGCCCGATCCTCGGGGGGCGAATCGGCCAGATATGACTCGATCCCCGGCGCGAGGCCGCCCCGCCACTCCCGCTCAAAAGCGTGGCACCGACGTTCGACACGGAGGCCGGCTTGCAGGCTTAAACCTGTGTCGGCGTCCCGGCCGGGAGGGGTCGCCCGTCCGGCTGTTCCCAGAACTTGCGAATCAGGCATATGCGCCGCTCCACAGTCCGCAGGCTGCAACCACACGCCGCCCCGATTTCGGCGGCGCTGAATCCCTCCAGTTTCATCACCGCGATGCGCCGCAGATCGAGGTCGTCGTCCGGCAATCGGCCGAGAAGCGTCGCCGCCTCCTCGGCCGCCATCGCCGCCAGTTGCGGGTCGGGGTCGCGCCCCGGCAGGAAGTCATCCCCCTCGAAGGTCTGGGCGGCGCCACGTTTCATCGCGCCCGCGCGCCGCCGCTGGTCCGTCGCCTTGCGGCTCGTCAGGGGAACCAGCACCTGCCAGAGATCCGAGCGGTCTTCCAGCCGTTCAAACACGCCCCCGGCGACGGCCCGGTAAAAACTGTTGAACGCCGCGAGGGCGACATCTTCCTCGTCGGCCACGCGCCGGTCGGCCCCGCGCAATGTCGCCCGCGCGACCCGGACCACCCGGACGTAATACCGATCCCAAAGTTGCTTGGCCGACGCGGGATCGCCGGCCTGAAGCCGCCCGAGCCAGTAGGTGACGGAGCCATGAGACATGCCGGTCAGTCCCCGGCCCCTGCGTTCGGGCCGTTTTTTGTCGAATCAATGATTTTTGGGCGGACGAGTGATAGATGAGTATCAGAACCAAGTTGTCGGCGCGACGCAAGTGTATTTTTCGAGAAATTCCAGCCGGACTCTCGCCGGATAACGTTGTCGTCATGAGCCGAGGATATTCCCCAATTCATTGAATGGTTTCGCTCCATCACATAACAGCCGAACAACAAGAGCATGTCACGTGAATTGATTCACACCAACACGACGGCCACCCACATCCCGGCGGCAAGCAACCCGACGAACAACAGGGCGAAGGCCATCCGGATCTTTCGGCCTCGGGCCGATCCCATCCACTCCGGCAGTTCCTCGTCCGGCGGTCGTCGCACCTCACGGATGATGGCCACCGGGGCGTACAACAACAAGGCGATGATGCCCAGCAGCACCAAGATCGCCACATTGCTGATTCTTCCCTCCTGGCGTGACGCGAACAACATGAACACTCCCCGGTTGGTGATCCGTCAAAGCGGCCAATAACAAAACCAGGCAAACCATCGTTTGAAGAGTCGCGGACAACAGGTTGTCCGGCGCCGATCCTTGCCGGAGGAATTTGCGAAGTCCGAGTGGATTATGGTCACGGCCCCCGGCCTGTTCAATGGTGATTTCCACATTTGCGGCTGGTAAGGACGCATTCAACAAATGAACACTAACCCCGGCCGAATGCTTGCGAATGGGAGCGACTCGGGTGACAATGCCAGGGCGAGAACCATCCTGATCGATTGTTCCGCCGTGTTTTCTCTCTAAACAAGTAAAAAGCAAACGCGAGCGGCCGGCCATTGGCAATGAGATTCGGCACGCAGATTGCTCCTTGCTATTCACCGGCCCGCCTTTTCCCCGAAGGCGTGGAATGAAAAAAATTCTCCCATCGGGGAAAGGCGGACGAACAGACTTTGGCGCTCCGCATCTTAATCGTGGATGACAACCGCGACCAAGCCGACATTCTGGCCGTCATGGTCCGTTTTTGGGGCCATACGGCCACAGTGGCGTATGACGGAGCGGCCGGATTGAAGGCGGCGCGCGAGCAGGCGCCGAACTGCGTGATCCTCGACATCAACATGCCGGAGATCGACGGTTATTCCCTGGCCAAAATGATCCGTCGCGAGGCCGGATTGGCGGGAGTCAAGCTCATGGCGTTATCCGCCTACACGGACCCCGACCACATTCGCCGCGCCACGGAGGCCGGTTTTGATTACCGGCTGCCGAAAACGGCCGACCCATCTGAATTGCGAAGGATGCTAACAATGATCGACCACATCATTCAACTGGCCGCGCAGACCGAAGAGCTGGCCCGGAAAAACGTCGCCGTCGCCGAGCGGACCGAAACGCTGCTCAAAAAGAACGAGACCCTGACCGGGGAAACCAAGGCCCTCCTTCACGAAGTCAAAGAGGAACTCCGGGAGGTCAAGGCCGACGTGCGCGACATCAAAGACGAGATCCGCGAAGTCAAGGACCGCGTGGACAAAGCCAGCGACGGCGAAGGTTGGAAGAAATCACAGGACGACTGACCGGGATTGTCAGTTCACCACAAGCCCGGCCCTCTTGAGGCAGCCGTCCAGCCAGAGTTCATGCCACTCGAAGAATCCGTAATCTCGGGGATGCTCCGCAGGTTTTAAGGAAAAACCGGAAGCCATCGCCACATCGTTCGATACCAAGACGCGGCGACGACCCGGACTCCGAATGTGGATTTAACCCGGTTGGTTTCGTCGAAGGTGACGCCAATCAACATCCGGTCGCCACGCCATTCCTCGGCGTCCACCAACACATACTCGGCAGCCATTGGTTCCCCGTCCGGCAGGACAATCTCAGTTGCATCGTAGACCGTTTCCCGATGGCGGTAATCGCCGGCCGGGCCGCCAAGCAATTTCTCCACGGCGGCGCGAGGCATCCCCGGCCGGATCTTGTTCAGGTTCGCTTCGCAAATCGGAGACGCCGTGGAGCGAAGGATCAGCAACCCGATGCCGAGGAGCAGGGAAAGGCCCAATGCGCCCGCCAGCCACCGGGAACGAAATTTGCCGGTTCTCCATTGCATTCGGTTGTCCCCGAAGAAACCCATGAGTTCCCACGATCAGCCACCATCGCGTTTTGGTTTGGCGGTCCGCTTGGCTTTCGTCCAGTGGCCGATGTCTTTGAACAGGAAATCGCCTTCGATTTCCACCTTGGTCGGAGGCTTGCTGCCGTTGTAAAAGTTCACGTCTTGGGTCACGGTGTGTTTCACGGGCTTTTTGGCCATGCGAGGCTCCGCCGTTTGGTGATCCGACCTCAGCGTAAACCGGCCTGGCCGGGTTGTCAAACGCCAACTCAATCGCCCGGCCAAACGACCGGATGATCGCTCCCCCCGAGGTTCGGTCATCCTTGGCCGGGAATAAACAAGCCCTTGAAGGTGGGGGACAACCTCGTCATTGCATGACGGCGATGGGCTGGCCGTCACGTATTGAACCGCACATACGAACCCTCGACCGCGTCAGCTTGGGAATAGCTGACCGCGTGGACGATGTCGCCAGCCGGGTTGACGAGGCGAATCGTCCCCCCCTTGTTGGAAAGCTGGGCGCCATCGCCTGACAGAACCACGGAAACCGAGCCGCCGGCGGGAAGCAACTGGCCGTTGAGCTTTTCAGCCCGGTTGCCCTTGTCCACAATGCTCCAGCCCGAGAGAACCACCCGGGTGGCGATGGTGCTGCCCAAGACCACGATCTCCTTGCCCACGTCGTCGCCGACGGGATTCACCAGCGCCCGCTCGATGTACACTGGCGGGAAATCGGGGCGCGGATCGGTGGGATTGCCGGAAGGCGGCGACGAACCGGGCGTGGAACCGGGCGGGATTTCCCTGGCCGTGGCTGTCCGGTTGCCTTTGTCGTCGGTGGGCAAAAATTGCGTCTTGAAGCGGAAGAACAGGCCGACAAGCCGGTCGGGGAACTTGAGGATCAGACCGCCGTCGTTGTGGCTGCCGTTGTCGTCGCTGTGATCGCCGGCCGCGTTGCCTTGGTTCATGTGGATGTCGTGCATGCCGTTGACGGTGCCAAACTCCTTGTCGATGCCGGGCTTGGGGGCGTTGTCATGCCAATGAGAACCAAACGCGAACAATTCGCCGTTGAGTGTTTTCAAATTTTGCAGATAACGGCTGACCACGTCTTGCAGGTCGTCGTCGGGTCCGGAGCCGCTTGGCGGCAGCGCGACGCCGTTGACCCAGTCGAACAACGGCGCCCGAAAATAATCGAGAGAGTTGTTCACCGTCCGGGGTTTGTTATTGAGGTCGGTCAACCCGGTCGGGAAGAGGCCGAGCCCGTCAATAATGGGATGGCTAAGAAGCGGATCGGCCCGGTGAAAAATCACCAGCGACTTGGTTTTGTCCTCCGACCGCACGTTGACCGGAATCCGCCACGGATGCCCTTGCTCACCCAGCAGGCGAATCTGCAAGTGGGGAGACTTCTTCGAGCCGGGCGCGACATCTTCGCGCTTCCAGCGATCCAATTTGCCGCGCAACACACCGTAAATGACGCTCACGAGTCACCTCATCATTGACGACAGGCGACACCTTCGACGAAGGAACATTCCTCCCTGGAAGGAGCCGCGAATTTGCCACAGGCTCCTGGCTCCACGCTTCCCGCCCGAAAAAAGACGTAGCCCGCCCTTGTCGGTTTGCGGTTGATGTTTGGCTGTGAAATTCGACGAGATGCGGCGAGTCAAAAGTCTACGAAAACTCTAAGGAGGGATTACCCGCCCGTCAACAAGACAGACCCGGATGGCTCACGAACGACAGGGGATTTTTCAAAATTTCACAATAACAGAAGCCCGATTGGCTGACGAACCTTTTCGGAACGAACAGCCAATCGTCTCAAGCCTGACCCATTTAACTTTCCAAAGGCCCCGACACAGCAATGTCGTGGTTCGGCTTGGCGAACCCATCGCCCCTTCGCCAGTGTTGCAGCACGGCAAAAAGCCATTCGCGGTCTGGCTCCCGTAGCCCGGCGCCGATTTCCCTTCGCTCGGCGCCCACGTCAAATGAAAGCCGTTGTCGCTCCCCTTTACGGTCCAGCCGCAAACCGGCCATTGCTTCCCGACCAGCCTCGGTTGGTCGGCGTCGGCTGAACAACTCCCGGTAAAACCCGTGGGTTCCGGGCATGGGTCGGAATGTCCAGTAGCCGCCCAAGACATATGGTTCGATCACCGGCGACGTGCCGGGATCATAAACGAACATCTCTGTCCCAAGGGTGATGCTCTCCGGGCGGCCGCGTTGCAACAGAAGCCAGAAAATCCGGCCAAACACCGTGCCAGCCAAGGTCCAAAAAATAAGCCAGATGATAATGAGCGGCGACACGCTTCCAGTGACCAACGCCCAAACGGCCGCCACTTCTCCTAGTGACCAGAGAGCCAGAAAGAAAGACAAATAGGCCGCTGATAAAAGCCGGCGAAACCGCCCCGAGGGCGTTCCCCATGACAGGGTCAAGCCCGCCGGGCCGGCATCCTCTCGAATATCCGATCCGCGTGGTTTTGCCGGGATGACCTCGTTCATGCGGCCCCTTGCTCATGTGACCTGGCGGAATCGCCCCGCCATTGCTCCAGCACAGTGAAAAGCCATTCGCGATCTGATTCCCGCAGACCCCGCCCGATTTCTTTTCGGTCGGCGCCAGCATCGAACGAGAGTCGTTGCCGATCGCCGATTCGTTCCAGCCGAACGCCGGTCAACTCCTCGCGGGCAATCTCTTTCGGATGGTGACGCCGAAATAAGAGACGGAGAAAGCCGAATGATGTCAGCCGTTGCTGATTTCCCCATCTGAAGTTGTTGGTCTTCCAATCGGCCGGCAAAGAAGTGCCCGGGTCATACCAAAAGGAGTCCGCCCCGAGTGTCAGAATTTCCGGTTTCGAGGGCTGAATCACCAGCCAGAACAGCCGGCCGAGGACCACGCCGAAAAATGTCCACATGGCCAGCCAGACGATCAGAGCTTTATTGCCACCCGCGATTTGCATTGCCGCGCCGACCCAGCCTATGGTCCATAAACATAGGAAGAAAACCAGAAAAACCGCCCCGGCATATCGGCCGGCGCCGCGTGACACCGATGGCCACGACAGCACAAGTTCCGTCAGGCGATGTTCTTCTCGAATGTCCGAATCATCTGGTTTGGCGGGAATCATAACGGTTATCGTCCGGCCTTCCACGAGAGAGGTTTGACGATTTATTCGCAAACGCCCGGCGATTCTTGCGGCGTGGTAACATCGCGAGTCCGAATCGATGCGGTCTGTTTTATGATTCCGCAGTTTGAAATCGCCAATAGGCCGCTTCTTCGCCGTCGAGTCTCAGCGTCAGGCACTTGGCCCCGCCGCCGGCTTTTAGGAATTCCGAAAGGTCGTGCGGCTTGGTGTCAAAACCCAACTGGCGCAACGAGGCGGCGAGGCGGGGCGTCTTTTCATTCAGGATGATTGTCCGGCCGACCACCACGGCGTTGCAGGCGAAATGCTCCGCCTCTTCTGTGCTGACTTCGATCAATTCGCCGACCCGCGATTTCAACACGTCCCGGCCGTAATCGTCAAACGCGCCTGGATACCAGATCGCTTGGGTGGCGGAGATCGGGCAGAAACAGGTATCGAGGTGGTAGAAACGCGGATCGGCCAGTTCGAGCGGCAAGACCTCCACCCCGAGGCGTTCCCCGATCCATTGATGGCCAAAAGCATCCGACCGGAACCGATAACCGGCGAAGAGTGTTTCCCCGCAGAACAGGGCATCCCCGGCGCCCTCGAAATAATGATCGCCGGGAACCGAGACGATTTCCCATCCCCGGCTTTTGGCCCAAGCGGTGAAACAAGGCTCCTCGCCTTGGCGGGCTTCGTGGCGGAACTTCGAGGGAATAAAGAGAGAACGACAAACAAGACCGGCGTTGGCCGTGAACACCAAATCGGGAAGCCCTTTCACCGGATCGATCAAGTCGATCTCGACGCCAAGATCAACAAGTGTTTGATGCAACGCCTCCCATTGCCGGGCGGCGACCGTCGAATCGGCGACAACCAGCCGGTTCATCCACGGGTTGATTTCGTATTCGATCCCGTAAAAGTCCGGCTTGCACATCAACAGGCGGGGCGGCGATGTCATGAGTTCACTCCGGGGCAACGGTCAGTTCGGCCAGTTCGGCGGCCAGACTGCGCAGGAACGGTTCGACATCGGTGACCAGACTGATCGTCTGGGATGATCCCCGGTCGCTCAGCTTAATCAAGGCCGAGGGGTTGATATCCACGCAGACGACTTTCACGCGGGCGGGCAGCAGGTTCCCGGTGGCGACCGAGTGAAGCATCGTGGCAATCATCAACGCGAAACCAACTCCCTTGACCGACTCGCGCATCCGGCGTTGGGCCTCGATCACGTCGGTGATGACTTCCGGCAACGGGCCGTCGTCGCGGATCGAACCAGCCAGCACGATGTCAATCTGCTTGCGATACGCCTCGTACATGATGCCTGATTTCACCAAGCCGGAGTCGATGGCGTTCTTGATTCCGCCGAGACGCCGAATCGAATTGATCGTCCGCAGGTGATGCTCGTGGCCATGATCGGCCGACTGGCCGTGGCCGAGATCAACCCCCAGACTGGTGCCGTAAATCGCCTGCTCAAGATCATGGGTCGCCAGGGCGTTTCCAGCGAAAAGCGTCTGCACCCAACCCTGTTCAATGAGCTTGGCCACATGCGGCCCCGACCCGGTGTGGATAATCGCCGGGCCGCCGACGAGCAGCACTTTTTGCCCCGCCTTGCGGGCCTCGCGGATCGACTCGGCCACCGCCCGCAGGCTGACGGCCTTGGGCTTTTCGCTGGAAACCGCCGAGTTCATGAACCCGAACACCGTCTCCCCCGGCGGCCGTTCCGCCGGGATCACCCGCACGCCGGCATGGCCGACGACGACACTCATGCCGGGCGTGACATCAAGCATCGCCACGCAACGGGCGGTCTTGGAACTCAGATCGATCACGATGCCGCAATCCATTTCCTGATCGGCGACATCAATCCATCGGCCGCCGATCCGCACTTGGGTCGCCTGATTGGTCGTGCTGTAAAACTTGTCCGGAAACGCGGCCGCCATGTCCGCGACGACGACTTGCGCGTCGGACACGTTCACCGTCGTCGCCCCGTGTTCGACCAGATCGGCCAGAATGGCGTCAAGCCCCTCCGGGGACTTCGCCCGGACGGCCACCCGCGCATGGCTCGGGTCTTTGCGCTGGGAGCCAATGACACACTCCCGAATCTCAAACGACCCGCCCATTTGCAGGATGCGGTCGAGGATTTTGGGAAGGATCAGCGAATCAATGATATGCCCGCGAACTTCGATCTCTTCAATCACCGTCGCATCAGGCAACGGAACGGGTGCTGGCAGCGGATGAGGTGGCATCAATCGGCCTCCGGGAGAGTTTGGCCGGAATGTTCCTGGCACTCCATTCTACCCGAAGCGGCCAAGAACGAGCGAAATAACCTTCAACGAAATGTGCGTCAATCAACCCGGATTTGATCGTTCATCCGGCGAAGGACGGGCATTCAAAAAATCCAGAAATCCGGTCAAAAACCGGTCAAAAATGTGTTCAAAACACCCTCCAGAAACCACTTTTTTGACCACTTTCAGGCTGTTTTGATCTCAAAACAGGTCATTTTCGGGTCAAAAACTGGACACCACCCATGCGAATTCCTCGGGGATTACACCCAGGCGCCCACATGATTTTGGCATAATCCGTCATGCTTTCGGGGAATCCACTTATTTTTGGCCCGTTATCAACAGGCCAATTTGAACCCCGTTGACTCATGCGGCTGCCTCAACGGTGAATTTTCCAGCGGGACACGGGCCAGTAACACACCGTCACGACGCCTTCGATATTGGCGCCCGGCACCGGTCCCCAGAATCGGGAGTCGGAGGAGCTTTCGGAGAAGTCCCCCAAGACGACGTATTCATCCGCCCCCAAACGCCAGGGATTGTCGAGCGTTCCCGTGACACGGCCCATGCCGCCCCCGACCTCGTCTCCGCTGAGGTATTGCAAACCAGCCAATGTCGGCGGCAGAGCCTGCTTGATTTCGTTGACCCAGATTGCGCCGTCTTTGATATACACCGTCTCGCCGGGCAAGCCGACCAAACGCTTGACATATTTGACGGACGGTTCTTCCGGAAGTCGAAAAACAACGATGTCCCACCGTTTCGCGGTGATGAGCTTGTCAACCAAAATGCGGTCCGGTCCCAGGATCGGTTTGCTGACCGGCTTGACGCTGTTCGCCTTCCGGCAAACATTGCAAATCCCGAGAGGATCGAACGGAAAATCTCGCCGGGGCGAGTCCGGCGCCGGGGCGGAGACGATCAACTCTCCCCCGCACTCGGGGCAGACGCCTGAAGTGTGCCAGCCGACGATGGTCGGGGCCATGCTGTTCGTCGGGTTGACATAGGATTCAAAAACGTATGGTTTGACAACCAAAAACAAGGCCGCGAGCATTGCCGCCACGGCAACCAAGCTGACAAGCCAGGCGCGAATGGCCCGGCCATACGTCGTCCCGATCACGCGGGCAATCACCAGCCACGAAACGAGCAATTGCCCAAGCAACACCGCCCCGACAATGACGAGCATGAGCGAATCATCAGGTTTCAGCGTCTGTTCCAACCAATGATTGACCGGAATGTTTAACAGACTGATAAAAGAATTGATGACCGTGGCAACAAGGGCGCGAGAATAATAAGGCTTCGGCGCCTTGACCCACCGGGCGCCAAACCACAAGAAAAGGGCCGAGAACAGGACGCTCCCGACAAACACGGCCAAGACGATCATCAGTGTTGACATGCGGGCTTCCCGAGAGTTTTCCGAAGCGATTTCAATGGTGCTTCGCCGAAGCATTTTTTACGACATTGCCGCAATGCGCGCCTGGGCCAATGGCATTTGTGCTTCGGTTGCGTCGGAGGTCGCGGCTCCGCTTCTGGCAATCTTCACCGGCTTTCCCGTCATCGGGGCCACCGTAATCACCTGCGGCCAGTCCAAACCAAGCAAGGCGGTCGCCATCGCCGCGGCCGGCGCGGCCCGGAATGGGATCGTCTATAATGACGCCTCATGAAACGGCGGGGACAGGGGCAAACCAGTGGGTGATGCGCGTGTGTTGGCGGCCGAGGTCTTCCAAATCATCTGCGGCCGACTCGCCGAGCGGGCCGGGGATCTGCGCCATCTGGCGGAGGCTGGCTCGCCGTTCGACGGGTGGCTGGAGGGGGAGGCGTTTTTGGCCTGTCGGGAGCGGCAGGCCGACTATCCGTTCGACGAGGTGGCGGCCCGGCCGACATACGGCAGCGAGGGAATAAAAGAGGCGGACGGGCGGCCGATGACGGAGAGGGGCGGGTTGCGGGTCGGCGGGACCGGAGAGCCGGGACACCACCTGTGGGTGTTCGCCGAATTCGTGCTATTGCTCGACGGCGAACAGCGGCTCGAAGACTGGCGGGCGAAGACGGAGGCCGCAGCTGTCCGGTTGCTCCGACTCGGGTGGAAACGGTCGGCCTCGATTATGGTCGTGGTGGCCGCCGGCCGGGGCGACGCGGAGGCCGACTGGGCCGACGATCTGGCCGGACTGCCCGCCTGGAACCGACCGCTGCTGGCGGCCCCGATTCGGCTCGTCTTTCCGGACGGCTGGTCTGCGACGGCGCGGGCTTTCGACGTGAAGCGTGACCCGGCCGACCTCCTTGTTGTCGCGGCCCGGTGAAACCGGCCCGCTCTTTGATGACCGAAACCGCGTTCCCGTTGATATTCATCCACCCGGCCAGGTCGTGCGCCGGGCGGTTCGCCAAGATTGAGAGGGGTTTCATGAAAGGGTTTCCGCTCGGCGCCGGTAGTTTGTTGGTCGGGGCCGCCGTGTTAATCGGGGCGGCCGTCATCATTTGGTTTTCCATTTCCCCCTCGCGGGAGTTCCACATGATTGAAAACTTCCCAGCGCCGGACCCGGAGGAAATGGGTTCGGAAACGCTCGCCCCCGCTGGCGACGCCTTGGAAACCGCCACCTTCGGCAACGGATGCTTCTGGTGCACCGAGGCGGTGTTCCAACAGTTAAAAGGGGTGCGGAAAGTTCAATCCGGATACAGCGGCGGCAGCGTGAAGAAGCCGACCTATGAGCAGGTTTGCAGCGGGCGCACCGGCCATGCCGAGGTCATTCAGGTGGTTTTTGATCCCAAGGTGATTTCTTACACGAACCTGCTGGAGGTGTTCTGGCGGTCACACGACCCGACCACATTGAACCGACAGGGGAACGATGTCGGCACCCAATACCGCTCGGCCGTTTTCTACCACTCCGAACGCCAGCGGGAACTGGCCGAGAAGTACAAACGAAAGATCGACGCCGCCGGCGTGTTCCCCAATCCGGTGGTGACCGAGATCACGCCGTTTGCCGAGTTCTTTCCAGCCGAGGATTACCATCAGGAGTACTACAACTCAAACTCCCGGCAGCCTTATTGCCGAATGGTGATTCGGCCGAAGATCGACAAGTTAAAATCCGCGTTGCCGAACCAGATGAAAGCCAGCGCGGAATAAACTTCAACGATTCAATCCGGGTATCGAACAGTCATCACCCACCACGGCATCGTGCCGACTTTTTGCGTGGCGATTCGTGTCAGGTCGCCGGTCTTTTCATCAATCTTGAAGGTCGCCAGTTTGCCGGACGATTCCCCGGCGGCATAGAGGAACTTGCCGTCCGGGTCGATGTCGAACGAGCGGGGGTTGTTCTCCGTCGGGGTCTGACCGACGGGCGTCAACAGGGTGTCTTCGCCGATCTTGAAACTGGCGATGCTGTCGTGAACCCGATTGGCGACATACAGGAATTTGCCGGACGGGTGGATGCGAATCTCGGCTGTCGATTTCATCCCCTTGTAGTCCTTCGGCAATGTCGTGATCGTTTGCAACGGGGCCAGTGTTCCGGTTGATTTTTCCAGTTTGTAGACGGTCACGCTGGCGTCTTGTTCGTTGTCGAAATACACCGTCGTCCCGTTGGGGTGAAACACAAAATGACGCGGCCCGGACATCGGCGGCGTGGAAAGTTTCGGCATCTTGTTGGGCGTCAGTTTGCCGGTGGCGGGATCAAAGTTGAATTGGAAGATCGAATTGGAGCCGGTGTGGCCGACCAACGCGAACTTGTTCGACGGATCAAGATGAATGGAGTGGGCCTTGTCGGCGGTCGGGATGCTTTGCAGCGGTTCCTTGCTCAGCATTCCATCCTTGTCGATGGCGTTCACCGTCACCCTCGCGGCCACATAGTAAGCGCAGAACAGAAACTTCCCTTCCTTGTCCGTCGAGATGTGGGCCGGGTCGGCGCCCGCATCCACCGTGCTGAGCGGCGTCAGTTTCCCGGTGGCTTGGTCGATGCGAAAGGACGACAGTTTCCCTTCGGCCCGGATGGAGGCAAAGAGAAACTTCTTGGCCGGATCGGTGATTAACGCGGCCGGTTCGCCGTCGCATTTGGCATCGGCGACGAACGTGAGTTTGCCATCTTTGATGTCCCGCGCATAAACGGCGATCTTCTTCTCATCGGCCAAGGCGACATACACAAAATCCTTCGCCCGCCCCAGACCGGCTATCCACAACACCATCAACGCCGCCAGTGTCATTCGCATGATTGAAACTCCCCGTTGGTTGTGGGGAAAATGATAGGTGGAGCAAAACGCCGAGACAGTCTTTGTGAAGAGGGGGAACCGGACAACCGAAGATGGCGGATGTCTGCAAACGATCCCAAGAGCCCCACTGCGTCAGCGGTGGAGGTAGCCGTCACCCTCTGGAAGCAACCCCCACTGCTGACGCAGTGGGGCTCTTGAATGTTTCACAAAAGTGCTTGTTGAATTTGCATTCGGCCAGCCTTTCTCTTCGCTCCAAAGACGGCAAACTTTGTCTTTTCCACCATGCCCGCCGATCAGATAAGATACTTGGACGCATTCTGATATTGGGGATCATCGCGTGAACTCTCCGTTGTCGTCGCTGGCCGTGTTGCTTGGGTCGTTGTGGTTTTCTTCCATGACGTTCGCGGCCGACAAGGTGGAGTTTGCCCGTGATATCCGGCCGATTTTGGCCCGGCATTGCCAGAGCTGCCACGGGCCGGACGAGGCCGCCCGCGAGGCGGGGTTGCGGTTGGATCTGCGGGATCAGGCAGTGGCGAAAAAGGCCATCGTGCCCGGCGACCCCAAGGCCAGCAAGCTGATTGCCCGCATTCATTCGCCAAAGGCCGACGCGGTGATGCCGCCGCCGGAGAGCAAGAAGCCGCTCACCGAGCAGCAGAAGCAACTTCTGCAAGACTGGATCGCCCAAGGGGCCGACTATGCCCCGCACTGGGCCTTTCGCCCGCCGCAACGCCCGGCCATTCCGGCCGTAAGCGACGCGGCTTGGGTTCGCAATCCCATTGATGCGTTCACGTTTCAACGGATGGCGAAAGACGGGCTTCGCCCTTCCCCGGAAGCCGACAAGGCCACGCTGTTGCGGCGGGTCACGCTCGACCTGACCGGCCTGCCGCCGACCCCGGAGGCGGTGGCCGCGTTTGTGGCCGACAACTCACCGAACGCCTACGAGAAGGTCGTTGACCGGCTGTTGCAATCCCCGGCCTATGGCGAAAAGATGGCGATGGGCTGGCTGGATGCCGCCCGTTTTGCGGACACCAACGGCTTCAACAACGACGAAGACCGCACCCAATGGCCCTGGCGGGATTGGGTGATCGAGGCTTTCCAAAAGAACATGCCGTTCGACCAATTCCTGACGGAGCAAATCGCCGGGGATTTGCTGCCGAACCCGACGACCTCCCAACTGGTGGCGACCGCATTTTTGCGGAACCAGACGCACAACACCGAAGGGGGCATCATTCAGGAAGAGTACCGCGTTGAATATGTCGCCGACCGCGTTCACACGACGGCCACCGTGTTTTTCGGCCTCTCCCTCGGCTGCGCCCGCTGCCACGATCACAAGTTCGATCCGATCAGCCAGAAAGAGTATTATCGCTTCTTCGCTTTCTTCAACAGTGTGCCGGAGAAGCAGGCAAGTTACTCGAACTTCGCCGCTGCCGAGCCTTACATCAAAGCCCCCACACGGGAACAACAGGCCCAACTCGACTCCCTTGATAAAGAGCGGTTGAAACTCGAAAGCCAGTTAGCCGAACGGGAATCGGCTGCCCTCAAAGAATGGACAGATTCCAAAATATTGCCGCATGAATTGGCCCAACTCGTCACCGGTTCGGTTCGGTCGCCGCTGGCGAACGCCGTCGGCACACTGGCCAGAACCAAAGCCGTGTCGCTTCGCAAAGCCTCGTTGGGGCTGGCCGACGAACCGTATCGCCTGTTGCAGGTTTCTTTGAAAGACCTCACCAAGAAGAAAGCCGAGGTCGAAAAGGTGACTCCCCCGGTGATGGTCATGAAGGACATGCCCACGCCGCGCGACACGTTCATCCTCAAACGGGGGGCTTACGACCAGCATGGCGAAAAGGTGACCATCGGCGTCCCGGCGGCGGTAGCTGACATGCCGAAGGACGCCCCGGCCAATCGGCTTGGCCTTGCTCGCTGGATGACTGACCCCAAGCACCCGTTGACGGCCCGCGTGGCGGTCAATCGTTGGTGGCAAAGTTATTTCGGCACTGGCTTGGTGAAAACCGTCGAAGACTTCGGCCTCACCGGCGAACTGCCGAGCCACCCGGAATTGCTGGATTATCTGGCGACCGAATTGATCGCCACCAAATGGGATGTGCGGGCGATGCAAAAACTGTTCGTGATGTCCGCGACCTATCGGCAGTCTTCCAAGATGACGCGAGCGACGGCCGAGCGCGACCCCGAAAACCGCCTGCTTGCCCGCGGACCACGTTTTCGCATGTCGGCCGAGATGATCCGCGACAACGCCTTGGCCGTCAGCGGGTTGTTGAAGGAACACATCGGCGGGCCGAGCGTGAAACCGTATCAACCGGGCGGCTTGTGGGAGGATGTCTCCGTGTCCCGGCGGGCCGTTTATGTCGCCGACAAGGGAGACGGACTGTATCGCCGGACGATGTACACCTTCTGGAAGCGAACCTGCCCGCCGCCGACGCTGCAATCATTCGATGCCCCGAATCGCGAAGTCTGCGTCGCCCGCCGGGCCGTGACCAACACGCCGTTGCAAGCGTTGATCTTGCTGAATGATCCGACTTATGTGGAAGCCGGCCGCAAGCTCGCCGAGCAGATGATGAAAGGGGGCAAGTCGCCCGATGAACGCCTGGAGGCCGGCTACAAACTGGCCGTCGCCCGTTCCCCGGATGATGCGGAGCGGAAGATTCTGATGTCGATGCAATCAGATGCGTTGGCGAAGTTTTCCAAGAATGCCACCGCCGCGAAAAACCTGCTCGCCGTCGGGGCTTCCCCCAAAGACGCGACTCTTAATGAAGCGGAACTTGCCGCGTGGACAGTGGTGGCCGGGGCGATTTTGAATTTGGATGAAACGATCAGCAAACGATGAAAATTTTCGATCAGAGCTTTTGGTTTGAATGAGCGGCGGGCCTGTCCGAACCAAAAGCGTTGATCTCCTCTCCGAAAACCGCCTAGTATTGTCTTGTCTGGCCCGCGCCCGGTCGCGGACAATGTCTCTGCGTCGAACTCTCCATTCGGAGCAAAGCCGTGCCTTCTCATGAGGATTATGATTTTCCGAAGCGGCCCCGCCGTCATTCTCCCACGGGGCCGCTGCTCGTTCTGGCGCCCTTGGTCCTGATTTTTTTGTTTGCCGTGCTGGGCGTTGCTTATCTGCTCTGGCGGGGAGGCGGCGAGCGCAACCCGCAAAACCCGGACGCCCAGCCCCGCGAGGTCACGCCGCGCGGCGAGCGGGATTCCTTGGAAAAGAACCGCATCCGCGTGTTCAAGGAAATCAGCCCGAGCGTGGTAAACGTGGACACCCTCCGCGTTCAGCGAACCGGCTACGGCAACATCAACGAACGCCAGGAAGGCACCGGTTCCGGGTTCGTGTGGGACACCGAAGGGCGGATCATCACCAATTTCCACGTCGTCCGGGACACACTGGAACTAGACCGGGACGGCAGCGTGAGCATCAAATCCACTTCCACCATCCGCGTGACGATGGCCGACCGCTCCAATTGGAACGCCCGATTAGTCGGCGTCGCCCCGGATTCGGATTTGGCCGTGTTGCAGATCGACGCCCCGGCCGACAAGCTCAAGCCGATCCCCGTCGGCACCTCGGCCGATTTGGAAGTCGGCCAGACGGCGTTCGCCATCGGCAACCCCTTCGGCCAACGGCTGACTTTCACCGAAGGGATCGTCAGCGCGCTGGACCGGGAAATTCACTCGATCACCGACCGGCCGATCACCGGCGTCATCCAAACGGACGCCTCCATCAACCCCGGCAACTCCGGCGGCCCGCTGCTCGACCGCGACGGCCGTCTGATTGGCGTCAACACCGCCATCACATCGCCCACCGGCGGAAGCGTTGGAATTGGCTATTCAATCCCGGTTGATACGGTAAACAGTGTGGTGCCCGAATTGATCCGCACCGGTCGGCAGGCCCGCCCGACGCTCGGGATTGTATCCCTGCGGGAAAAAGACACCCGATCCTTGGGTTTTGACAAAGGCGTGATGATCGCCGAGGTTCGCCCCAACAGCCCGGCGGCCAAGGCCAACTTGGTCGGCTTCCGGCAAGGCGCCAACGGCAAGCAGGAATACGGCGATGTCATCACCCGCGTCGCCGGGGACGACATTGCCACGATGGCCGACCTCGAACGGGCAATGTCCAAGTGCAAGGTTCACCAGACCATCAAAGTGACCGTCCGGCGGGGGCAACAGACCATCGAAGCGGATGTGACGCTGGAAGGCATTTGAATTAGGGTTTGGGAAGTAGGGTTTAGGGTTTAGGGTTTAGGGTTTGGGAAGTAGGGTTTAGGGTTTGGTTTGCATAAAGTTTGTGCGTGTAGTCGTGCCAGACGACGCATACCGCAGCAGCGTCCGAATTGTCTGGCCAATTTCAAACTTCAAACCTTGTTTT
>NZ_JH636450.1:91781-92730 GCF_000255705.1 Zavarzinella formosa DSM 19928 | reverse complement strand
CCCTAAACCCTAAACCCTAAACCCTAAACCCTAAACCCTAAACCCTACTTCCCAAACCCTAAACCCTACTTCCCAAATCCCGCTTCCAAAACCTCAACCCGGGTTCCCCGACATGGTCAAAGTTTCCAAACATCCGCTAGTCAAACACAAGGTGGCGCTGCTCCGGGATGCCAAAACGGAGCCGATGCTGTTCCGCAATCTGGTGGGGGAGCTTGGCCAGCTTTTGTTTGTGGAAGCCACCGCCGACCTCGAAACCACGGCGGTCACCGTGCGGACGCCGCTGGCGGATTGCCCCAGCGAAGTGATCTGGCAGCGAGTGGGCATCATCCCCATCCTGCGGGCCGGGTTGAGCATGGCCGAGGCGATGTTGCACATTCTGCCGAAGTCGGTTGTCTGGCATCTCGGCCTGTTCCGCGACCACGAAACGCACCAGCCGATCACCTACTACAACAAACTGCCCCCCCAACCGAACATCGACGTGGGCTATATCGTGGACCCGATGCTCGCCACCGGCGGATCGGCCAGCGCCGCCGTCTCGATCCTGAAAAATTGGGGCTTGAAGGATATCCGCTTCATCGGCCTGATCGCCGCCCCCGAGGGAGTGACGGTTCTGCAAAACGATCACCCGGATGTGCGCATTCACCTGGCCGCGATGGACTCCCACCTTAATGAAAACGCCTATATCGTCCCCGGCCTGGGCGATGCGGGCGACCGGCAGTTTGGAACATTTTGAACTTCGAAACCACCGGCAAGCCGTGAAGCCGCGACGCGGAGTCTTCGCAGCGGAGCGCGGACTGCCCGGGCCAAATGATTGCCCAAACAATCAGCGATTTCACGCAGGAAGTCCGCGCTCCGCTGCGAAGACTCCGCGTCGCGGCTTCACGGTAATTCACCAATCATCGGAAATTCCCCATGCACTTTGTCTCGCATCTTGAAGGGGCCATCGACG
>NZ_JH636450.1:71465-91771 GCF_000255705.1 Zavarzinella formosa DSM 19928 | reverse complement strand
CATGTCCCCGCTGTTGAAGTGCCCCCGGTTGGGCAAACAACTTGGACTTCCCAATTTGTGGGTGAAGGACGAGAGCCAGCTACCCACCGGAAGTTTCAAGGCTCGCGGGATGACGATGGCCGTGAGCATGGCCAAGTGGCTCGGCGTCAAACGGCTGGCGTTGCCGACCGCCGGGAACGCCGGGGGGGCGGCGGCGGCCTACGGGGCGCGGGCCGGGTTGGAGGTTTACGTCTTCATGCCCGAGGACACTCCCGGCGTGAACCAGATGGAGGTGATGCAATTCGGGGCGAAAGCCTTCCGCGTCAACGGCCTCATCAACGATTGCGGCAAGATCGTGAAAGACCTGGCCCCGGCGATGGGCTGGTTCGATCTTTCCACCCTCAAGGAGCCGTACCGGATCGAGGGGAAAAAGACGATGGGTCTGGAACTGGCCGAGCAACTCGGCTGGAAGTTGCCCGATGTGATCCTCTACCCCACCGGCGGCGGCACCGGCCTCATCGGCATGTGGAAGGCATTCCATGAATTGAAGGAACTCGGCTGGCTGACCAGCGACAAGATGCCCCGGTTCATCAGTTGTCAGGCCGAGGGATGCGCCCCGATTGTGACCGCCTTCGACAAGGGGGAACGCTTTGCCGAGTTGTTTCCGAACGCCCGCACCTCGGCCAGCGGATTGCGGGTTCCGGTCGCCGTCGGGGACTTCATGATTCTGGATGCGATCCGCGAGAGCGGCGGTCTGGCGGTGACGGGCCGGGAAGACGCCATCGGCCCGTGGATGGTGCGGTCGGGATCGGCCGAGGGAATCAGCATTTGCCCGGAAACAGCCGTCTGCTTTGATGTGCTGGAAAAGCTGCTCGCCGACGGCCGGGTGAAGCCACACGAAGAGGTCGTGGTCTTCAACACCGGCGCGGCACAAAAATACATCGAAGCCCTGCCGCCCAACCTGCCGACGATCAACCGGCACGCGGACGTGTTGGGGCAGATCAACGCGGGCTGAACACCATCACTCATCCGGCGGGGTCAGCGGCAGTTTCAGCGTGAACGTCGAGCCTTTGCCGACGATGCTCTCCACGCGGATGCGGCCGTGGTGCTGTTCGATGATCTGCCGACAGACGCTCAGGCCGAGGCCGGTGCCGCCGTGGCCGTTTTCGTCCGGATCTTTGGTGGTGTAAAACGGCTCGAAGATCATGCGGAGGTGTTCGGCCGGAATGCCCACGCCGGTGTCGGCGATGCGAATTTCGGCCATGCCCGCTTCCGCGTTGTCGCGGACATCAATCCGCAGGCGGCCGCCGCCAGACATGGCTTGCCGGGCATTGATGATGAGGTTGATGAGAATCTGTTCGATTTGCCCGGCAACGACCGGAATGACCGGCTTGGAGTGATAGCGTTTGTCCACCTGAATGCGGTGCTTGCTCAGGTCCTTCTCGGTAAGGACCAGCACGTCCTCGATTAGCTGGACGATGTCCGTCTGTTCGCGGCGGGTGGAGTTGTTGCGGGCGAAGCCGAGCATCCCGCTGACGATCAGGGCGGCGCGGTTGCTCCCCTTGAGGATCTTTTCAAACGCCTGCTTTTGGCCCGGTTCGCTCGCGCCGCGCAGGCCGAGCTTGGCGTAGTTGATGACCGTGGTCAGGATGTTGTTGAATTCATGCGCGACGCTGGAGGCCAGCGCCCCGACACTGCTCAATCGCTGGGCCTGCAACAATTGCTGACGAAGGCTTTCGGTTTCGTCGGCATAAGGCAGGACGTCAGGGCCGGTCATGAACTCGTCTCCGGTGGACGACGGGCCGGTCAGCGGCGGCTCGTTCGTCCCGATCGAGGGTGTGATATCCGTCTCGGTAGGTGGTATCGGTTGTTCCGATCGGGCGTCTTCATCGGAAACAAACAACATGCGAGGGGGTCTTTTGACCGCCGAAGACTGGGAAACGCCGAGAAAATCGAGGGCCGGGGCGGGTGACTCCTCAGACGGGTTTGGGGGCTTCGGGGGGTTGGATTTCCGGCGTCTCATTTAACCTCCGCACTTCCTCGGGAACCTCGCCGATTCTCGCCGCCTTCCAATGTCTCCCGTCCCCCGTCAACTCACTCACGGAGACATTCTGGACGCGGCCAAGTTTGGGCCAATCGGCGACATTATACCCCTCCAACACGCTCAATAAAATCACCCGAATCACAATTCCGTGGGCCACAATCGCGACGGTTTTCCCCGCAAATTCCGCAGTCAGCCGATCCCACACCGGCAGCAACCGCCGGGCCAGATCGTCGAAGGATTCCATGCCTTCCGGGGCGTGCCCGGTCTCCCCGTTCAACCATCTTGCCAGCGTGTCCGGCCATACCCCAAACTCCCCCTTGACCGGCATTCCGCTCAACGATCCGACCTTCCGTTCGTGGAGTTCCGGCTCGATCCGCAGGGGCAGTCCGCTGGCCCGCGAGATGGCCTCAGCCGTGCGCACAGCCCGCAACATGCCGGAACTAATCAACGCATCCGGCTTGAGTGCGGCGATCACGGGGGCGAGGGCCTCGGCCTGCGCGTATCCTCGCACACCAAGATCAATGTCGGACTCGTAGCCGTGGAAGAGTTCCGGCTTGGCCGTCTCGCCGTGCCGAATCAGGAGAACCCGGGTCGTCATGCGATTTCCCCCGCGAGTGGAATTTGGGGAAGGATACATGGAAGCGGGAAGTTTGGAAAGCAAAGACTGGCGAAGACGAACCGCGTTAGTGGATGGTCAATCGTTCCGGCCCACACAAACAAACGACGTGCTTATCGTTGGGGCGAAAACCATCAACGCGGTTGGAGACGAATGAAGGGGGTGAAAGATCGCCCGGAGGATTTGCCATGCCCTTGGAAATGAAAAACGCCGCGATTCCCCGGCATCCTTCGCTCTAACGCCAAAACATCTCTGTCTGGCGAAGGCTGCCTGAAAATCGCGGCTAGAGTTGGACTGGGGGCTGTTAACCGGTGTGGTTCCTGGCCCTCAGTCCCTGATATACCGCCTCACATCTAACTCGACTCGATCAATCAAACCTTGCATCTAACTCAACTCGATCAATCAAACTCAATCAGACTTCCGACGGCGGTATATGGACATGTTACGCGCGGGCTTTTGCCAAAGTCAACAGGCCGCCTTTAATTCCTGCCGACGGGAAATCCCCACGGCCTTGAGAAACGATTCATCGTGGCTGACGACCAGCAGGGCGCCGTCGTAGGCGCGAAGCCCGGCTTCGACCGCCTCAATCGAGTCGATGTCCAGATGGTTGGTCGGCTCGTCGAGGATCAGGAAGGGCGGGGGCGTCGCCCCGCCCAGCACGCAGGCAAGTCCGGCCCGCAGGAACTGGCCGCCGCTCAGGGTGGAGACGGTTTGGAGAGCGGCGTCGGCCCGGAACATAAACTTGGCGAGCGCGGTTCGGCAGGCGTGTTCGTCCGCCGACGGGTTGATCCTCCGGAAGTTGTCGCGGATGGAGGCCGACGGGTCGAGAATGCTTACCCGCTGGTCGAGCATGGCGAAGCCGGTCATCACTTGAACCGTCCCGGACCACGGAGCCAGCCGGCCGGTGATGAGCGCCAGCAATGTTGTTTTGCCGGAACCGTTCGGCCCGGTGACGGCCACGCGCTCCGGCCCGGCGATGGTGAATGTCAGGTCGCGAATGATCGGCTTCCCAAGCTCATAACCGGCGGTGACGGCGTCGATCTTCAAGACGGTCTTGTTCGCGGAGAGATGCGTCGGCGGGAGTTTGACGGCGAGCGGCTGGAGGACTTCAATGCGCTCGCGGGCAATGGCGGCCGCCTCAAGAGCCTCCTCGCGGCGGCGTTCGGCCAGCCGGGCGTTCATGCCGTTCGTGTCTTCGCTCCGGTCTTTCATGCCGCCGAGGATGATGCGCGGCGTGCCCCCTTTTTCCCCCTTCCGCTTGCCCGCGCCGCTTCTTCTCGCCTGCCGTTCGACGGTCGCCTGCGCGCTGCGGGCGGCCTCGGCGATCCGCTTTTCGGCATCGGCCAGATTCCGCCGCACAGCCTCCAGTTCCAGTGCCTTGAGTTCGCGGTATGCGCTCCAGTTGCCGCCGTAGCGCGTGGCGCCGAGGGTGGTCAGTTCGACGATGGCCTCCATTGTTTCGAGAAGTTCCCGGTCGTGGCTGACGACGACCGCCCCGGCCCGCCAGGTGGCGAGGAAATCAATCACCGCTTCGCGCCCCTCCCGGTCAAGGTTGTTGGTTGGCTCGTCGAGCAGGAGAAAATCCGGTTCCCGGAAGATGAGCGACGCCAGCCCGACCCGCGTGTTCTGGCCGCCTGACAGCGTGGCCAGCCGCGTGTCCGGGGGGATATCCAGCCCCAAGCGGCCAAGGGCGGCGGCGAGGCGTGTTTCCAGTGTCCAGTCGGCGTCGGCCAGTTCTTCGTCGGTGGCCGTGCCGGTCTCGGCCCGGCGCAGCACGGCCAGTGCCGCCGTCACGCCGAAAAGGTCGGCGACCGTTTCCTCCGGGTCGGCTTGAACCGTCTGGCGCAAGACGCCGGGGGTGCCGCCGTTGAGGGAGACTTTCCCCGATTGGGGGCGCAATTCGCCGGTGATGAGCTTGAGGAGCGTCGTCTTCCCCACGCCGTTCCGGCCGACGAGACCTGTGCGAACCGGGCCAAATGTCAGTTCGAGATTCGAGAAAATCGCCCGGCCGTCCGGCGTGGCCCATGAGAGATTGGACAGGGTAATGGAGGAAGCCATTGTGGTGATTGCTCCGATGATGAACGGGGACCGATGAAATCTCGCGTCATCAATCGAATCACTGGCTTCTCCGGGAACGGGGCACAAATGGCATGACAAGCCGTGTGCGTGCCGGGTTCGCGGCAAGCCGGTGTGAGACCGGGTTGGTCTGATCGAATGGACGCGAGGACCGGCCGGCCAAATCAGCGCGGGGCCGATGGTCGGGTGGAGTGGTGAAAATGTCCGGAGATGATCTTACATGCTGGCGGGATCTGCCTGAGTAATGCGTGCGGTTGGCCAATCGCCCGGCTGACTCGGCGTCAACCATTGGCGTTGACGGGATATGGCCGATCAGCCCGCCAGTGTCAAGCTTTTTTCAACCGGGACCGGGGATTTTCGGGCCGATGGCGCCGAATCGAAATCGATGGTTGCAATCCCGTTCCGGGGGGCGGATAATGACCCTCCCCATGACCTCTCAACGGGTCGCGTTCGGTCAAACTTTCGCACGTTCGCGCGTTCGACGAACCCGGCCATACCATCAGGAGTTGTTGTCAATGAAGTACCGATTCGCCTGTCTTGTTCTCGCCCTGGCGTTCGGCCTCGCGCCGGCTGCGGAAAAAGTGGCCCCCGTGAAGACGGGCGCCGGTGTGATGACCTTTGAAACGGTTCCGGGCTGGGGCCTCGACGAGAAGGGCAAGTCGGTCCTCGGATCGACGCACGGCGGCGTCGCCGTCGGCAAGGATGGAAGCATCTACACCAGTTCCAGCCTTGGCGTGTTCGTCTTCTCGCCCGAAGGCAAGGTCATCAATCGCTTCCTCGGCGACAAGTATTCCAACATGCATGACCTGAAAATCAACCAGGAAGGGGATGCTGAGTTCCTCTACGGCGCCCGCAACAACAACGCCGAGGGGGTCAAGCTCAACACCAAAACCGGCGACATCGTTTTGAAACTCCCTTATCCGGAAGAGTCGGGCCTGAAGCTCACCCGGCAGCAGTTCAGCCCGACGGCCATCACCGTCGCCCCGAACGGCGACATTTATCTGTCCAACGGCTACGCCAGCAACCACATCTTCAAGTTTGACAAGACCGGCAAATATCTCATGCACTTCGGCACGAAGGGCAACGGCCTCAAGGAATTCAACACCGCCCACGGCATGACCCTGGACACCCGTTACACGCCCCCCCGGCTGTTGATCTGCGATCGCAACCACTCGCCCAACGGCCGTCTGGTGCATTACTCCCTCGAAGGGGAATTCCTTGGCGAAGTCATCACCGGTTTGGGCATGCCGACCTCCGCGATTGTGCAGGGGGACTATGTCTCCGTGCCGGACCTCAAGGGCTGGGTGACGATCATCGGCAAGGACAACAAAATCGTCGCCGAACTCGGCAAAAACCCAGACCCCAAAAAGGGCGCCAACTTCGGCATCCCCCAAGACCAATGGGTCGAAGGCGCCTTCAGCGGCACCCACGGCTCCGCCTGGGACAAAGACGGCAACCTCTACGTCCAAGACTGGAACGTCTCCGGCCGCATCATGAAACTGGTGCGGGTGAAGTGATTGCTTGATGCCCGCTGATGAATGGTGTGAATGTCAAAGACGTTTACGTTTGCAAATGATCCCAAGAGCCCCGCTGCGTGAGCGGCGGGGGTGGCCTCCAGAGTGTGACGGCCACCCCCGCTGCTCACGCAGCGGGGCTCTTGAATATCGCGAGGAAGACGCCTGTTGAATTTCACATCGTCTCCGGCCATCGGCGGGTTTCAACCAATGATTCGCCGGTTTCCAAGAGGGTCTTGAGGCTGGACAGCAGGTGCGGCCAGCCGTTGGAGACGCTAGCGATGAACTTCGTGCCGGGTTTGTCCATTTCGTGGATGATGGTGAGCTTGACCGATTCGCCCACGGGTTCGAGTTCATAGGTCATGCGGGAATAACCCTCTTCGCGCATCTCGGGGATGAATTCGTTGCGCCACGACAGGACGAGCCGCCGGGGCGGCTCGATCTCGATGATCTCGCCGCTGTCGGCGATCCGGCCGTCGGGGATCATGATCTTCCACGGGGCGCCGGGTTTCCAGTCGGATTCCTGCCAGGTACCCACCCAGTATTGCCGGGTGAACTCCGGGTCGAGCAGGGCGTTCCACAACTTTTCCGGGGTCGTGCGGATGTAGGTCACATACACGAAGCGCGAATCAGACATCGTTTTCCTCTTCAAGAGCTTTCTTCAGGTCGTCGAGCGCCCGCAACCGGTGGCGCTCGAATTGGCCAATCCAGCGATCCGCGATCTCATGGATCGGGACGGGATTGAGGTAATGCAACTTCTCCCGGCCCCGCCAGATCGTGACGACCAGATTGGCCTCCTCCAGCAACTTGAGATGCTTGGTCGCGGCCTGACGGGTCATGTCCAGATGTTCGCAGAGCCTCCCCAGCGTCTGCCCGTTGTCCGCCCGCAGCAAATCAAGCAACCGCCGCCGACTGGCATCGGCCAGCGCCTTGAACACATTGTCCATGTCGGATTCCATGCCCAATTATGCATCCAAATGGTTGCATGTCAAGGGCGGGATTTTTCACAGAGGGTTTGGCAGGCGTTGGCGATTCATCATTTTCAGTGATTGTCGGCCGCACTGGCCGAGGAGGTGACAAATCATTCTGGCACTTGTCGCTTCTCGCGTTTGCTCAAGCCGACCAATGGCTTTCGCCCCAAGGGGGCGCTCGAAAATAGCCAAGGGCGGTTTCCGCCCTTGGAATACGACCGTTCCCCCTGCTTCCGCCCCAACGGGGCGGCACATCAGACAAGTGCCGCCCCGTTGGGGCGGAAACCCATTATTGGCCGATGTTTCCAGGGGCGGAAACCGCCCCTGGCTATTTTCGAGCGCCCCCTTGGGGCGAATACCATCAACGCTGGTTGGCGCGAATGAAGACCGTCAAAGAGTGCCCGAAAGATTTGCCACACCCTTGGCCGATGAGAGTATTTTTCGCCGTCTCCGATCCGGCGAAGATCGGGCATCCGGCCGGGTTATTCTTCGCCGTCTTCGTCCTCTTCATCCTCGTCCGACAAATAAATGTAATCGGAGGTGATATCCGTGACCAGCATGACCACCATACCGGGGTTGGGCACCTCCTCCAGCGGAACATGCTTGCCCAAGGGGACGCCTTCCCAATTGTCCGTGCAAAACAAATTCTTGTGAGTCCAGGTTTCCCGGTGGCGTTCCCATTCCAAGAGTTCGCCGTCCACTTCCAGACCGGTCGGCCGGACCGTGAACGGGCCAAATGCCAGAGATTCGCCCGCGTGAAACCGTTGCCGCAGTCCGTTGAGCAGGCGGTCGGACACCTCGCTTTGGATCGTGGCGATCAACCCCTCGTATTCCGAGATGCCGGACGGGATTCGCACACGACTCCCATCGTTGGTTTGAATCTCAATCCATTCCCTCCAGAAACGAATCCTCGGCGGCCATGTCTCCATCCAGACTTTGTTCGGGAATTCTTCCTCCCAGAAAAATTCGGTCCTCGCCGCGCGTGAATGCACATAGACGGCCTCCATGTCCTCCCAAAAATATTCCCGGACATCCGAGTCATGCCGAAGAACAAGCCGGTCGTCATAGACCAGCGCCATCCAGCCGTGATTTTGAGCAAGCCATCCAATCGCCCGGACGGCGTCGAAGGCCAATTTGGCCAGCAACAACGCGACGCCAACCGACACCCACCGGAGCCAGTCCGACGAGAGAACCACCCCCGTGACCGCCCCGGCAAACAATACGAGCGCCAGCAACGACGGAAGCGACAACACCAGCGTGTCGAGCAAATCCGACTCGTACTCTTCAATCGTGTCTTCGCCGTGCAGGGCGAGCGCCTGCTTCAGTCGGGCACTTCGGCGAAAGGATTCTTCCTCGTCTTCGTCCATGATGATTTTCCGGCGGGCGGAACTGTCGCGAATCGCTCCGGCCCGATGATTTTACGCGGGCCTTGATTGGCATGCCAGCGCCATCATGGCCGTCTGGCGTTCCCGCCGGACGAAAAAAAACGGAGGGGCTTGTTGGCCCCTCCGTCCGTGCGGCCCGGCGGCCACACTCAAGCTTCAGATATTCTTCATCCCTCATTAAGAGGGGATTGGTTTCACAAGGTTCTCGAAGCCGGTTTCTTATGCTTCGTGCAAACACCATAGGGGATCAACCCCGCCGATATCAACACTAAAACGGAAAACCGGCTCCGAAAACCAAAATCTACTTCGGGCGTTCACACAGCGGTCGCCAGTTCGTGGTCCATCACGCCCGTGCTGTCGGCGTACTCGCTGGCCGGGCGGTTGCCTTCGAGGACGGCCTTCAGCCGCAACCGGGCGACGTGCAGACGCCGCTTGATCGTCCCGACCGGGGTTTCAAATTCCCGGCTCATCTGCTTCAGGCTGCGGCCACGCAGGTAGAACGCTTCCAGCGTCAGCCGGTCGAGTTCCTTCAATTGCTTCAACCCGGCGTGGAGTTCGATCTTGGCTTCCGTGCGTTCGATCTCGTCCAACGGGGCGACGCTCTTGCCTTCGTGGCTGTCCAGGAAGTCCGGCTCGGCCCCGTTGACCGGGCCTTTGCGGCTCAGCCGGTTGATGGCCATCCGGGCCGTGATTCGCCGCAACCAGCCGGCGAAGCAACGGGGATCACGCAGTTGCGGCAGCTTCCGCATCCCGTGGATGAAGACTTCCTGGGCCAGTTCTTGCGCTTCCAGCGGATCGTGGACGCGGGCGAGGGCCATCCCGAAGACCGCCTTTTCGAATCGGCGAACCAGCTCCCCGTAAGCGTCCCGGTCCCCCGTTTGGGCTTGCAAAACCAAGTCCGTGATTTCGTTCCAGCTCATGATGGATCTATCCCGTGCGGATCCGTGTTCGCGATCGCACCGGGCCGGTTCAACGGGGATGAGGGGATGCCCTCCCGCGGATCTCGTGCGGGGGAGGCGCCCTCGGCCCCCGGCGACCCGACCGCACACCCGTGGGTGAACGACCGGGCCGCTGTGGCGGCGACGGTGTTGTATGGCGAAGCGGCTCGGCTGGTCCCGGCGTCGTAACGCACGACAACGGGGGATGAATTGTCACCAATTCATCAGCGGGAAACCATCTAAGTAGATGGATATTCCCGCCCGAAACGCCTCAAAATTTCAATGTTGGGAACACTGGATGTGTTCCCCCCGGCTGACGGAAAGGCAATCATTCCGGTCTCTCGCTATCCGAAGGCTTTGAACTTCATTCACAAGCGCACAGGAGGTGCGCGGTTAAATTCAGTGGCGGACACTTCAGACAATCAAGAACCCGAAAGACGCCTCACTTTCCGTTGTTCGCAATGGTTCTCGTTCGTAACGGCAGGCGGTGGTCATGACGGACATCGTGCGATGGGTAATCGTGATGGCCGGAAAGTTCATGAGCCGCCGGACGCTTAAACGCGACCCTACGGTTTCGGACCTCTAGTTGGCTGGTTACGCGCCAGCAACAAAGCAAGGTCCGCATGCCAGGGGTGTTCCCCTCGGTCTCCATCTCCAATGTCCTCGCGGGTTCTGCGGAACCGGGTGACATTAGCGGATAACTGGAGGAACCAGACGACACGGGAGGTCGTCCCACACTTGGGACAGCCATTGGGAGAGACCCGCCCAGATCGCCACCGGCATCGACCACAAATCCTTGCGTAGCCGCCTGTTTGGCGGTGCGACGGATGTTGAGAACGAGCTGGTTGTAACGATTGGTCATTGGTACGCCCTCCGGCTGATTGATGAGTCTCCGTGGATAATTCGGAAGACTCTGATGATTGCTAGATCAACACGTTTGGTTAGAAACCTCGAGGATAAAACGACACAGGTAAGGGTTGTTGATTGTTCCCGACATGAACGCCATGCCGGGTTCCACCATGTTTTTATAACGCATCCCAAGTCAAACTTGTCTTGGAAATTGTCAAAAAAATCCAGCACCGGTGATCCCACCGGCTTTGGTACCACTCAGAGAGGACTCGATAACCAGTGGTTCGCGCAAAATGTGGAAATCTTTTGAAGAAAAATCCTTTCCATGTCATGAGCCTGAAAAAGCGAGCCAAGACCGGCGGAATGTGAATTGACATTTCAGGTTGAAGAGACGACAATTTACGAGGAGAAGTGTTACATAGTGCTCTTGGTGTTTCGCGTTGTGACTGATCAGACGGGATTCTTGGTTTGGATAGGACGTCGCACGGATCATTGATCGGTAGGCTGACCATCCGAAAAGGCAAGGGGTTCCCCTTTCCTTCCAAAACGAAGGGGCCGTGACTAACACTTCTTTTTTTGAAGATCCTGCCACCGGGCGGCTGCCAACAGCCGCCCGGTGGCTTTTTCAGCCACTTTATGTCATGGCCATTCCAACTCGGACAACTTCCGTTCCCGGATGATGTCTCTGAAATCGTGAAGCGGATGAACGACCGCGCCGACGATCATGTCAGCCAGTTGAATCAAGTTGTTTGATTCGGAACGTTGCGAACTCACCTTTTCAATCAACGAACGACCTTCTTCATCCTTAAAAGACTTGAAATGTTCGCCCATGGACCGCATGAATTCCGGCGAAGGGCCTTTGTCACATATCACTTTGCCATTTAAGTGTTCCGTCAAACGACATGCATGGGCAATCCGAATGTACTCTTCCAGTTCGTCCGCCAGCTTGCAAGCAATGCGGTCGTAGAAGAAGCCTTTCTTGCTCCAGTTCCCATGCTTTAAACGCTGTTTGATGACTGTCTGAACGACATAGTCGAATTTAAATGAGGCCACTTTTTGAAGAAAAAGCCTGCGGGTCGCCGAAGTCAGGTTCACATAATGGAATTCCCGAACTCCAAGTGTTTTCTTCAATTCCTCAATCGCCAAATTGCAGGTTTCCGCTTCGTCAGGCGATTCAAAAATGACGCATCCGAGACTGAATGTCGGCGACGAACCCTTGACAACCATTGGCTGGCCGGACTCATCGACGTAAATGCGCATGATTCAACGGCGGGGAGCGATGCGAGGGAAATAGCGCCCAAAACGAGCGTTGATTGACTCAGTCAGGGTACAAATGAAAAGGGCCGCCGTCCGGGGGAGGACGGCGGCCGCAAGATCAGGAGGGGGAAAGGATTGGGGGGTAATCCTTGGGTCGTCGTTGTTGACATTGGCCGGGTCCGGCGGGGGGATCGGACGATCTTGGGGGAAGATCGTCCGAAAACCGGACTCTTGGAACCACCCGTTCGTCGGGGGGAGACGTCGGCTCGACCGGGGGGAGGTCGTTGGCCGTCGGGGTGGTTTCAACCATTCTTTGTCAACGAAAGGTAATAATGCACGGGTTGTGCCAAAGATGATTTTGGTCGTTAAAAATCTTCGTTAAAACAACTCAAAATATTATCTGGTAATCAATTAAGATTTTTTATTGGATTTGGCACCCTTGAGCGATTGTCACCTGCCCCCGGCCGGTTTGTAATTTCTACCGGAAGTCTGTAAGACATGCAGCGGTTCGACACCTATTCCTTACAAGACCCAATCCAATCCGATGGCCGATCAACTTTCCCAAAACCTGTTTGCGGCACTGTGCGAAATCCCCCTGATCGACCCGCATTCGCACATTGAGCCACTTAGCCCCGTTTCCAAAACGCTCGACGACATTCTCGGCTACCACTACTACACGGAACTCGCCCACTCGGCCGGGATGAGCCAGGCCCCGTTGAAGCCGGATGTCTCCCCCCGCGACCGGGTGCGGGCAATCATCGCCCACATGGAGCGATTCGACAACACGGCCCAATATGCCTGGTTCATGGAAATCGTCCGGGTGTTCCTCGGCAAGAACATTCGCCGGCTCGACGAAGTGGATGCCGACGCCCTCTTCGACCTCGGCGAAAAGACCTTCGCCCAGCCGGATTGGGAGAAACAGGTTTTCGCCAAGACGAAGCTGGAGGCCATCTTCCTCACCAACGAATTCGACGATCCGCTCGAAGGCTTCGACACCACCAAGTACGTCCCCTGTCTGCGGACGGACACGCTGGTCTTCAAACTGCATGAATCAGCCACGAAGGAACGACTCGCCAAAGTCACCGGCATCCAAGCCGGGGATGCGAAGACCGTCCGGGCGGCCGTGCGGAAGTTGTTCGAGCGGTTCACCGCCAAGAACGCCAAGGCTTGTGCCATTTCCTTGCCGCCGAACTTTTCGCCCGTCGCCGTGAGCGATGCCGAACTGGACGCCGCCTTGATGGCGAAGGCACCGACGGATGCCGAGCAAGTGGCGACGAGTCAGGCCGTCTTCTGGATGCTGGCCGAGCATTGCCGGGAGTTCAAGCTCCCCTTCGACCTGATGATCGGCGTCAACCGCCGGGTCTACGAGACGGGGGTGTTTCAGGGGCAGGATTTGTTCGACCAGCGAACGTCCTTGCTGCAATACCGGGCGTTGTTCAACGCCTTCCTTGATGTGAAGTTCCCCGTCTCGGTGCTGTGCGGCATCTCGAATCAGGAGCTCGTCAGCCACTCGTGGATTTTCCCGAACGTCATCACCAGCGGGCACTGGTGGTATTCCAACATCCCCGCCCAAATCCGCACCGACCTCACCGGCCGGTTGCAGGCGGTGCCGAAGACGAAGCAGATCGGCTATTACAGCGACGCCTACAAGCTGGAGTTTGTGCTGCCGAAGTTTAACATGTACCGCCGGGTGCTGGCGAATGTGCTGGCCGACGAATTCGTGCGGCCGGGCCAGTTGACGGAGACGGAAGCGGTCGCCTTGGGTAAACGCCTCTTACGGGACAACACGCGGGAAGTATTCAACGTCTGAGCAAAGACCGGTGATCCAATCCGGTCTTTGAGGGCCAGCCTCCGCGTCGCCGGTCGCATTTACGTCAGATTCAAAGCCAGCGGGTCATCAGATGCCGCTCGTGTCCGACGAATCCGAGGCGGGAATAGAGACGGCTGGCGCCGTAGTTGTCGTGATTCACCTCCAGCCGGACCGCGCGGATGCCCTGTGAGCGGGAGCGTTCAATCACCGCCCCGATCAGGCGGGAACCGATTCCGCCGCCTCTGGCCTCCGGCCGGAGAAACACCTCGTCGAGCAGGACAAAGCGGCCGCCGAACTCCAAGCTGAAGCACATGGTCGCCGCCGCGTAACCGATCAGGTCTTCCTGTTCCGCGAGCAGAACGAACCCGTTGGCGGCATCGGCCAGCAAGGCTGACAGTGCGGTTCCGGCCATGTCGGGGTCAAAGGGAATGCCCTCGCCGTCGTACATCTCCCGAACGAGCCGGAGAATGGCCGGGGCATCGGCCGGGGTCGCCTCCCGGAATGTCATGTCATGTTCTCGCATGTCACGGAGACGCTTGGTTCGCAAGTCGGGGCGCCATCGCCTTCGCCAGCGTGTGTTGCATGCCGGGCGAATCCTAGCGGATCGCCGCGTCGAAGGCATTCGCGCCTAAGCGGCGTTGAACAAGCGTCAGGCCCGCGACGGCGACCGCCAGCGTTAGCGCCGGCAACCCCCACATCACCGCGAACTTGCTGACCGACTGAATCCCCGCGCTGTCGACCGCATCCGGTCCAAGGCCATCCCGCACGATCCAAACCAGCGGGGCGGCCGCCGCCCACGCCATCAAGGCCGCCAACAACCCCATCCGCAGGCCCGCGAGACACGCCTTTGCAACTGTCGTCATTGGTTATCTCTCCGTCATACGATTTGGTGCGTTTATTTTAGGGGGCGGGTTGGGCCGGGGGAAGCCGCAGATGGAAAACCAATACCCGCGTTTGACGGTGTTGAATTCCCCGCCCGTTGTTCGCCTTGACACAATTCAAACGGTCAAATATGGGCGGCTGTTGTTCATCCAAATGATGATGTGATTGATGGTCGGCCGCGGTCGGGGGACCGGGGTAATCGGGGGAATTTCATGCGATTGAAACATCTTTTTCTGTTGATGCCATGCGCGCTCGGCGGGTGCGCCACGGGATTTGATCGCGATGCGATGACCGCGAGGATGTCGAAGGAGTCGATCACCGTCACCGATGAGGAGATCACCAAGATTCGGGCGTTGAGGCCGCAATTGTCGTTCCCCTGCAAAATCGCGGTTCATATGAGCGACGAGGGGGATTCCTGGCGCTGGAGCCAGCAGGACAAGCAATCGCTGGAAACATGGGCGAAGACGTTGGTGGACGCGGGGATCGCGTCGGATGTGTTCTTCATCTCTGACATGTTTGCGGACAAATCCAGCAACCTCCTGTCACTGCGAGTAGCGGCCGCCAAATACGGGGCCGATGCCTTGTTGACAATCAAGGGAACCACGCAAGTGGATGAATATATCAACCCGGCGGCCGCGTTTAATCTGACGGTGGTGGGGGGATATATCATCCCCGGCAGCCACCGCGACGCGCTGTTTATGACGCGCGGGGCGCTGGTGGATGTCGGCAATGGTTATCTGTATGCGACGGCCGAAAGCGAGGGGGAAGGCAAGATCATCCGGCCGACGTTTATCATTGACAAGAAAGACGCCATCGCCAAGGCCAAGGAAGTCGCCTTGCAGAACTTCGGCGAGGAAATGACCAAGCGAATCCGCCGTCTCTACGAGACCCACAAGGATTTGCCCATTCTGCCGCCCGCGCCGGCCTCGCCGGTGGTTCCCGTCACGGGGTTGCCAGCCGCGCCCGTCGTTTCCGCACCGGTGATTCCCCTTGTTCCCGCGTCGGTTGTTCCACCGTCCTCCGGCCTGTCGGATTGAACACCGTTGTTGCGAGTTTTGAAGTTGCGATTTTTTGAGGTTTTGGGTTTTCAGAGGTTGTTTTTGGTATTGGCGAGCCGAGCAGCGTAAGCTGCCGGGTGGCTCCCGGTAGTCGAACCGCTTCCCCTTTACTCAGCCGGACTTAAACCCGTGGCTGAAGCACCTTCTCTGCCGGAAGCCACCCGGCAGCTCACGCTGCTCGGCTCGCCAATACCAAAACCATTTTTTTGAAATCCAAAAAGCGCAACTTCAAAACTCGTGTGCCCGGTCCGTCGAGGCCGACCGGACGACTCCTCACCTTTTCCGTCGCACATGCTTCGTCGGCTTTTCGTTGGCCGGGTGTTGCCAGGAGACGGCGTTGTCATCGAGTTCGAGAAGTTTGAGTTCCCAAGTCTTGCCGACCATGTCGTCGTCGTCGGAAGTCTTGAAGGTAATCATCAGGGTGGGAGGCAGGGCGTCCCACCGAACTTTCCATGTGCCATCGGCTTTGATGCCGCCCGGCGAGTAGGCGCTGAGGTTGAAGGCGCCGTCGGGCATGAAGGTCCAGTCTCCCTGGCAGGGGCCGCCTTTCCAGTCGCCGAGGAGCTTTTGCTCCAGCGCGGCCGATCCCTCTTTCGGCTTCTCATTCACCGGCGGCCGGATCTTCTCGGCCGACACGTCCGCAGTGAATCCCAAAACCATCGCGGCCGTCAGCCCGGCCATCACGAGTTTCATGCGAACCCTCTCCCAAGAAATGAACGGCTTACCTTGTTAGACGATTGAGGCCCCAAACCGTTTGGGCCGCCCCGGCCCGACTTCGTCGGCCAACCCGGCGATTCATGAAAAAGCGGGGGCATCTTTCGGAGGATGATGGCCCCGCTTTTTCTCTTTTTGATGGCAATCGCCGGCCGGGTGGTTAAAGTAGGGTGATGATTCGGGGCAAACCGACCGGCGATACGCCGGGGCTTGCCTCGAACTGACTCGCATGGCCCGACGCTTTTCAACCCTTGCGGACATCACTTCCGGCGGCGGGCCTGCCATCCGAGACAACACTCGCGAGGAGCCTTGACATGGTTCGTTATCCGCTCGCCGTTCTGACGGCGCTCTTGCTGGCGGGCTTGGCCGCGGCCGATCCGGCCACTGTGTTATTCACCAAGTCGCCCCTGACGGGCAAGCATATCGTCGTTCAGTCGGCGGGGGAGCAGCGACGGATTTACTTCCCGCTCGAGATCAAAAATGCCGCCGGCCAAATGGCCTTCGCGCGGATACGCTGCAAGCCCGAGGCCGGCGAGGAAACCCTGCAAACGGTCACGTTCAAGATCACCGGGAATTCCGAGATATGGCGAGTGTGTCTCCATGCCCCGCAATTCTCGAACAAGACCGCCACGTATCAGATCGAAACGGGATTGATCGACAATGACCAGTTGGACACCCAGCCCGTCACCAATTCGTTCGCCTGGCAGGCACGATGGGCGGGCGGGCAACAGGTTTTGGGGACCACAATGACCAATGCGCTCGGGCAGGATGTCCGGGTCTCGATCCCGCTGGTGGTTCGCTTGCCCATCATTCAAGGAGGAATGGTTAAGTTTGCGGTCAAGATGACGGTTCCGCAAAGCGCGCCAGTGACCTTCGGAGCATATGATGGGCCGGACGCGGACACCCTCGTCCCCGGCAGCGGCGTCGAGATTGTGAGATAGCGGCCGTCCGTCTCATTTGGAAACATCCGCCAGGATCAGAATCCATGCCTGACAAAGAACCCGGCAAGAACTTGCCAACAAAGCAACACCCCGCCCCAACCCCTGCTCCGGCGGGAACGGCAGAAGCATCGGCGAATCACCCTCCTCCTCCTCCCGCCCCGTTGCCGCCTTCGGCCCCGGCCGCGCCGGATGAGGTCAGCAAACGGGTCTTGGGTTATCTGTTCGGGGGCGTTTTGCTGGTTTTCGTCACCCTGTTTGTGTATTTCGTCGTCTTCGTGCTCGGCCCGATGACACGGCCGTCGCCGTATTTTGAGCGGCTGACCGAATCCGCGCCAAAGCTGGCCGTTCCAAAAGGCCAACCGGAGGGTTCTGGCGAGGCCGCCGTCAAAGACCAGCCGGACACGCTCTCGGCGGACTTGGCCGTGATGCTTGAGTATGCCAGCGCCGACATTCGCATGGCGGGTGTTCAAATTGCGTTCGCCCTTGTCGGCGGGTTGTTCTTCGCGTCCGTCGGCGTCCTCTTGCTGGCGGCGGGCGTCACCGGGGCGCTTGATTTGAAGGCGAAGGCGGCGGGCGCCGGGCAATTGTCCCTCGGCACGGCGGCGCCGGGGATGGCCTGCCTGACCTTTGGGGCAATCCTCGTCGGGTTTGGCGTGATGAAGGACGTGAGCCGTAGTTTCAAAGGGGAAGCCCAACGCCCGGTGGGAGTGAAATTCCAAGAAAAGGGGACGACGGACCCGCCTCCGCCTCGGGCGGCGGAACCGGTTGGCGATGAGGCGAAGAAGAGTCGCAAATTTTAACCGGCCGGCGCCGCAATCTTTGGAACCGGCTTCTCAAGCGGGCGGGGCACCGGTGAGTCCCGGAAGTGATTCACACCCCGCCATCGTCGTTGTCTTGGGCCGCAGCTCGCGCAAGGCCAAGGCGGCGGACATAATACTCGATGCTGCGGGCGACACTTTCCACGCACAGAATCGGCCGGCACCCGAAAAGCCCGCCGCCGTCGTCGTCAATGCTCATGATCTCCCCTCTTCGCTCTCTCGCCGGGCAGCCAGGCGACGGCCGCCATCAGGATACTCATCGCGTTCGCCATGCAAAAGTGTTTCGCTTTCCAATGAATTTGTTCATCAGCCAGCGGGGCTTGGATCGCGGTTTCGTCCCGCCCGGCTGGGTTCATCGAAACTTCCCGCAAAGTTCATTGAATCCAACCCGGCATTGTCAAATCCCGCCCATACGCTGGCTGTTGCGACCCCTTCTTTCGATCAAGGAATACGAACCATGCCGCCGAGCGTTTCATTTCGCCGCCTGTTTGTGCCGCTGATGTTGCTGGCGCCTCTCTGGGGTTGTTCGGAATCCCGGCCGGAGCCGGAGCTTTTTCCGGTGAGCGGTCGCGTGACCAAGGGGGGAAAGCCGGTCAAGGGGGGCGGGATGATTTTCATCCCGGAGGTCTCCTCCGGGGCCGGGCTGAGCGTGAACGCCTCCGTCAGCCAGGACGGTGCCTTTGAGGGCGAAACGCTCCGCACCGACAAAACTGGCCGCACTGTTGGCACTCCGGGGGTGCCCGCCGGGAAGTACAAGGTCGTCTATCATCCGCCGAGCAACGGCGCGAAACTGGGGTTGGAGGTGACGCTTCCCGAACCGGTCACCGTTGAGGGCGCTCCCAATGTGTTGAACATTGAACTCCCGGAAAAACTCCCCGAAGGGAAAGGAACAAAGCGGGAAGAAGAAACCCCGGAGCCGGAAATCAAGAAAGATTAAGCGGATGATGACAATTAGCAAATCGTTATTAACTCATCAATTTCACACACCAAGCACACGGATGTTTCACTGAATTTTAACACTAATCTTTTCATAAACGAAGAGCCGGTGATGATTGTGAGAATCTAAAAACATCGCCCCAAAGTCGCTTGTCAGTCATGGGCTGATGCCTTTTACTTAACCAACGCTGTCCTTCTGGCGTTGGTTATTGTTCGCCTCGGAGTCTGTCATGACTGTTTTCAATCGTCGTCGAGCGTTCACGCTCATTGAATTGCTGGTGGTGATCGCCATTATCGCGATTCTCATCGGTCTGCTTCTGCCCGCCGTGCAGAAGATTCGCGAAGCCGCGAACCGCATGAGCTGTAGCAACAACCTCAAGCAAATCGGCCTGGCGTATCACAATTATGAAAGCGCCAACGGCAGCTTCCCCCCCGGCGGGCAGGACGGCCAGACGCCCCCGGCGGCCCATCAAACGTGCTGCAACTACAACGACCCGAACGCCTCGACCAAAAACGCGGCGGGCCAGATGGACGACCGCGCCGGGTTCAACTGGCGGTATTGGATTCTTCCTTATCTCGAACAAGACAACGTGTTCAAGACGATCAATGTCAACACGCTGTATGCGACGCCGGTCAAAACGTACTATTGTCCGAGCCGGGGCGGCGTGCGGCTGGTCGGCGGCACTGCCCGCGGGGATTACAACGGCAACACCGGGACGAACTTTGCCAACGGCACCCCGTCCGCGACGGACACCACCAGCGCCGGATCCGGCATCATTGACGGCGTGGTGGTGAACACGACCACCGGCCTGATGAAACTGGCCAGTATCACCGACGGCACCTCGAACACCCTGCTGATCGCCGAGAAATGGCTGCACCCGAGCCGATACGCCACCGCCAATGACGGCGGCAACAACGAAGTGTGGCCGAACGCCGGCTGGGATGAATGCGCGGTCCGCCAGACCGGCGGAACCTACTCCTACCAGTACAACGGCGGCCAGCCCGCCGGCCCCTCGGCCGCCACGCGGACGGTTGACCGCACCCCCCGCCCGGACATCGAAGCCCCGAACGTCGTCGATGCCTCCGGCAATCAAGTCACGATTTGGAACGAATCCTTCGGCGGCCCGCACACCGGCGGCGTGATGGGCGTTCAATGCGACGGCTCGGTCCGGATGTTCCGCTTCGGCATCGACAACGCCGTCTGGCAGGCGATCGGCACCCGCAACGGCGGCGAAACCCTGCAACTCAACTAAAGCCGGTTCTCTCAACGAAAGGCATCGAGCCATGCGACGTCATCTGAAAACATTGCTTGTGATTGGTTTCACCCTGGCGTTTCTTGGCTGTGGAAATTCCGGCGAGGTCTCGGACCCCAAATTGCTGGATGCCGGGATCAAGAAAAATCAAGAATTGGTTAATGAACAGGAAAAGGCGTTTCAGAAAGAGAATCGCAGCAAACGAAACTGATTGCCGGGCATTGTGAACAGAGGCCGGCGGGGGCGTGAGAAGATATTTCTCACG
>NZ_JH636450.1:68505-69633 GCF_000255705.1 Zavarzinella formosa DSM 19928 | reverse complement strand
GGCGAGGGTCGCGGCCGGCGGGTGAGCCGCAGACGCCGAACCAGGCGCTGCAGCAGGCTGGGGCCGCACGTTCGCTTCTCGCGGGTCGTTATTCCGCCAGCGGTCCCGGCTGTTGAGCTGAGTCGTTCGTCCGCAGGAAGGCATCGGATGGGAGACGATTCCAATAACTGGTTGGTCGCAGTGAACGCCTGCCCTTATTGCGCTCACGCAATGCCAGATCGCACCGAAGAGGATTTTCGGCTGGCCTACCACAGTCAGGCCGGGGCGTGGTCGGAAACGTACCGCCGGATCACAACCGGGTATTGTTTCTTTGACCACTGTTTAGGTTGTGGCAAGTTCCTCTCAGGTGTCGAGTATTCACCGGAACCGCTTCCTTTCGAGTTACAACTGGGGCGGCCTGTCACTCTGGTATTCGACCGGTGGGTGGCGTGGCATGGTCTTGTCAGAGACAACTCGGCCGAACAAAACGTTGCACCCGACGGGGCGGCATAAGGTGGAATCGAGATTCAAGTTTGCCCCGCCCCGCAGGTGAACTGAGTAGTTTGGCAGGAAAGGGATAATCGGATGGGTTTCTTTACCGACATTGTCGTTGTTAATGCGAAAGAGGCCAAGCAAGTCTCTCGTCACGTGAATCCGACAGAAAAGTGGCCGGGCTGCGAAGCCAAGTCTCTCGATCAAGTGACGTTTGGCACCCTCTATGGTATTTTGGCGGGCGACGTGGATGCCGACGTTGACTTTGAAGATATTTCTGGCTCATCCGAGAAGTTCGTACTTGGCTCGATGGATTGAGTAAATGCGAAGGTGGAAGAATTCTTGGTCACGGTAGCCATAGGCCTGTCGTTGCAGGGTCTTGATTTTGTTGTTCACCCCTTCGAGGGGGCCGGTCGAAATCGGACAGCGATGGTAGTTCAGCAGGCCGGTCCGGTGCATCTGGAAAGAACTCGCCATCTTCTGCAACACCGACAGCTTGGACGCCTCGGCCCGCCGACACCAGTCGTCCAGAAACCGGGCGGCGTCTTTCGGGCTCCCCTGCTCCCAGAAGTGGCGAAACTCTTCTTTCATGTAATACGCCGTCGCCAGCGGTTGGTTGATCCGCAGGGCTTCTTCCAGCCGGGCGCGTTCCCCTTT
>NZ_JH636450.1:64029-68101 GCF_000255705.1 Zavarzinella formosa DSM 19928 | reverse complement strand
GCTTGCCGCCAACCGGGAGGGTGCGGACGGTGCGTTCCACGACCCCGCGTCGGATGACGTTGGCGGACTGACAGGACGAACAGCGGTCATGGGCGGGATCCTGCCGGAGATGAAGGGTCAGGCCGCCCTCGGCGGAGGAGGTCCGAACGACTTGATAGTCCCGAACACCGAAAACACGATACAGTAGCGTGGAGGACATGCCGGCTTCCTGAAGATGGTGTGGTTACCTTTCATGAAACGGCATGCTCCTCTTTTTTGGCAACCCCTGAGTACGAACTTCTCGGATGAGCCATATTTCTTTTTCGGGAAAAGGAGCTTGGGTCTCGCGGTTTCCAGAGACGTTTGTGGAATGTCTGACAGAGACTGACCCCAAGGATTTTCTGAAAGCAGCCAAGAAATGGAGCAAGACCGAAGAGCTGCGAGGATTATACGAAGCCGCTGATTTGCGGGAGTTGATTCGAGAAATCTGGAACTTGGCGCATCAAGCGAAAGCAGAAGGCAAATGGCTGTTGCTCTGCACAAACGGGGCCTGACAAGCAGACAAACATCGGGCAGGCACATTTCGGCGGTGTGGGGTCTGTTATGGCCGGGATTTCGCGTGAGGCCGGTGGTTACGAAAACACACGGGACCATCGCCGAACAAAGCGTTGCAGCGAACTCAGCCTTTGGCCACTGACCATTAATTCTGGTTGCCGAGGCGGCCCCTGAATTTTGGCGTTCACCCTCGGAGGACACATGACAGGACAGCAGAACAGCCCCAGAGTCCGCGAGTGGGTGCTGGCCCTCGCCCTGTTCGCGGGCGGGTTTGGTTGCCGGCTGGCGCTGGACGCCACCCCCGGCGACCCGGTCGCCCGATTCATGCACGCGGCAATTATCCAGGTGCTGGCCTACGGAGCCGGGCTGGCCCTGCTGGCATGGTGGTGGCTGCGATCGGCGGACGTGGGGCCGCGAGGGATGCTCGGGTGCCTCGGGTGGCTGGCCTTGGCAGTGGCGTCGTTCGTGGCGGTCATGTCATCGGGGTACAAGTAAACAGGCCGAAGTGGAGCCACCAGCCAAAACGTTGCTCGCCAATGTGTTCGCTCAAGCGGCGAACCCGCCACTACTGAACGAAACCGGAGAGTGAATTACTTTCACGAGAAAGGCAGAATGAAGCCTGCTCTTGGCGGGCAAGTCTGTTCTCATCCATCAACAATTGTGGATTCGTTGCTGACAGGTCTTCGCTTCCGCCGTGTTTGGCCATGTCAATGAAACAGGCCGTGAACACCGGGGTTGCCTCAAGAGGCGATCCGGGGGTTCACGGCCTTGCAAACAAATCAGCAATCAACGGCTGACCGGTTCTCCCGTGAGGCCGCCGATTTTGTCGGCGGCTCGTTGGAGGGTGGCGGCGTGGTCCACGGCCAGGCCTTCCGGGGGGGCGATCAACACGCGGCCGTCCGTGCCGGAGAACCGCGCGATCATGTTGATCTGGCGCACGTCCACGTTGTACGTGCTCCACGGCAGAAAGATCGAATACCCTTCCCCGATGATGTCCCGCTTGCGGAACTTGGCGAATGAATCCTTGTCGATGTGCCAGACTTCCAGCAGCTTGGGTTTGCCGCCGTTGGCCTGCGGGGAATTATCCCACACATCCACCACCAGTTCGCCGTCCACAATAATCGGGACGCCCTCGTCCGTGCTGAAGATATACAACCGGCCCAACAACCCCGGCACCGGATCGCCGCCGCGGGTGGGGTCCGGGGCGTAGATCACCTTGTTGCTGAAGGCCGCCGTCAGCCGGGCCGCCTCGCCGGGCTTGGGCGGGGCCATGTTACCCACCAACGGAGCGGGTTTCGGCGCCGGCAATTCGGCCGACTTGAACGACACATTGTCCGCGTTCTTGGCCGGCTGGATCGCCCCTGCCTGGACCACCGGCGATTGAACCACCGATGGCTGGCCCGTCGGCGGGCTGTAATCCGGGATCAACTTACCCGGTTGCGCGGCCACCGGAGTGGCCGAGGCGTCCGGCTTGGTTGTCACGCACCCGGAGGCCAGGGTGGCGAGGATCGCCGCGCCGGTCAGCCAGCGCCGGGGAATCAGTCGCGACGAAACGGATTGAGACGCCATCCTGAAGACTCCTTCTTCTTTGCGGGCGCGGGCATGTCCGTCGTGGACGCCGCCGGGGCTGGTTTGTAATCGGCCGGGGACACGATGTCGCCGGCTTGGTCACTGTCGGGTTGCGTCGCGCTGATCGGCAACACCGGGGGCATGTCGGCCTTGGCTCCGCCCGGCGGGACCGGGGGAACGGCGGGCGGGACCGGAATCGGCAACACCTTCGGCGCCGGGGCCGGATTCAGGTTCGGAACCGGAACCGGGTTCGGCAGGCCGGGGGCCACCGAAGGCTCGACCGTCGTGGAACCGCCGGGGGCGAACGGATTCGGCAGCGGCTTGATCGGGAACACCGGGTCGTTGCCGCCGGTCCACGAGTTCGGCGGCAGCATCCGGCTGACATCCGGCGGCGGGGTGTCGCAGTTGCCATCCGGGCAATTGCTTGCGCCAGTGGCGGGGCTGCCGACGCGACCGCCGTACATCTTTTCCACATCCCGCAAGGCCCAGCTCATCTTCCGGGCCTCGGCGATCAGCAGTTTCTCGCTGTCGCACGAGTTTCGGACGATGGTCGGCGTCATGATGACCAGCAATTCCCGCTTCGACTGCGTCTGTGTCCGGTAGCGGAACAGCGAGCCGACGTAAGGCAGGTCGCCGAACCACGGCACCTTGTTCTCGGAACGGTTGTTGCTCTTGGAGATCAACCCGCCCAGCACGATGGTTTCCCCGTCCGCGACGGAGACCGTCGTCTGGATGGATTGCTGGTTGAAGGCCGTTGCGAACTGGCCGTTCCCGAGGCTCACCAGCGTGTCTTGCGGGGCGATGATGGAGGGTTCCACCCGCATCAGAATCCGGCCGTCCGGGTTGATGCGGGGCGTGACCGTCAGCGTCGTCCCGATCTGTTGTTGCGTGATCTGCGGCTGGAACGTCCCGAGCGAGGTGAACTGACCGCCGCTGGTGTACGGGAACAGACCGCCGACGTTGACCACGCCGACCTGATTGTCCAGCACGGTGACGGTCGGCCGCGTCAGGTTGTCGATCCGCTGTTGAACCTTCAAGGCCCGGATCAACACGTTGAGCGTGTCGCTGCCGGCGCTGAACACGAACCCGCCGACGCCGTTGCTGTTCGCCCGGCCGACGCCGTAGTTGGTCAGCCCCTGCACGCCGACCATCGACGGGTTGACGTTGTTGTTGTACGCCGGGGCCGACGTGCTGTTGAACGGGAAGGCCGTGCCGGAGTAATTCGTGATCGTGCTGTTGACCGTCGTGCCGGGGGGAATGCTCCCGCCCGTCGCGTTGGTGAAGCTGGCCCCCGTGCTGGGGATCAGGGTCCGCTGGAACAAAATCGGGTTTTGCAGGCCGATTTCGATGCCGAACTCTTCATTGTTGTTCAGCAACACTTCGGCGATCAGCACCTCGATGGAAACCTGCAACGGCTGGGCGTCCAGCTTTTCGATGATCGGCAGCAGCATGGCATAAGCCTGCGGCGTGGCGCTCACCAAGATATTGTTGGTCACCGGCTCGGCGGCGATCACGATGTTGCGTTGCAACTCCTGATAGGAGGTCAACTGGTTGCCGGTCTGGATCACCGTCAGGGCGTTGGTGAGGAACGGTTGCAGGGCGTTGGCCACGTCGGCCGCCCCGGCGTTCCGGAGTTTGTAAATATGGTTCGTCCGGAGCGAAACCTCGGAGTCCTCCAGCCGGGCGATGATGGCCCGGATGGCTTCCAAGTCGTTCGGCGTCCCGGCGACAATCACCGAGTTCGTCCGGTCGTCCACACTGATGCCGAGGGGAACCAGCGTGGCCCCGTTGCTCGGGTCGCCGGTGAGCGTCAGCAGCGGCCGGGTGGTGGTGTTGGTTCCCGTGCCGCCCCCCCCGAAGAGGTTGCCGCCCCCGCCGCCGTTGTTCGCGCCGACGATGCCGCCCTGACCGCCGCCTGTGGTGGTCCGGCCTTGGGTGCCGCCGCCGAAGAACAGTTGTTGCAGAAGGT
>NZ_JH636450.1:61722-62898 GCF_000255705.1 Zavarzinella formosa DSM 19928 | reverse complement strand
TCCGCCGAAGCCCCCTTGGCCGCCGCCGATACCGGCCCCGCCGCCGCCAAAACCCGCCCCGCCCGCCCCCCCGGCGTTGACGCCGGGGGTCTGCACGAAACCGGTCCCTTGCGGGAGAATCCCCTGCGTCAGGGCTTGTTGCAGGATGCTGGCCAGTTCGTCGGCGATGGCATTCCGGAGCCGGACGATTCGCAGTTCGTTTGTCGATGCGGATTCACTGGTGTCGAGCCGTTCGATCAGGCTCTTGATGTCCTCCATGTCGGCCGGGCTGGCCTGCACGAACACTGTGTTGGAACTGGTGTCGTAGGACACCCGCACGAGGTTCGTGGCGTTGGTCTCGCCCGTGTACCGCGTGTTGTAAAACTGCGTGATGAGGGTCGCCACCTGTTGGGAGCTTGCCTTTTTGAGCGGGAACGGCCGCAGGGCGTTGCCGGCGTTCGGCTTGTCGAGCTTCTTGATTTCCTCGATGTAATAATCAAGCCGCAATTCCGGCGCGAGGATCAAGATGGAGTTCGACCGGCCCAGCGGCAGCATGTAAATCGAGTTCGACGCGGCCAGTTGTTGCTGGGCGTTCACCCCGCCCAAACCGCCTTGCTGTTGTTGCGGCGCGGTGAGGCCGCGGGCGCGGGCAAACACCTGGTTCATGATGTACACGATTTCGACCGCGTCCGCGTGTTCCATTTGCAGGATGCGCATCTTCGGCCCGGCGTTCCTCCCCTCCTTGAGGAGGAACTCCTTGAGCTGCCCGATCACTTTGAGAACCAAGTCGAGGTCGGCTTGGTTGTTGGCCGTGATGATGATGGCGCCGAGTTCGTCGAGCGGATCGACGAACACCGGGCTGCGCGGGCTGATGAGTTCAAGGCCGCCCGGCCCGGTCTTGGGGGGAACCGTGCCCAAGGGGGGCTGTTGCCCCGGCTGAACCTGGGCGAGATAGTTCTGGCCGCCAAACGTGGGCGGGGCGATCAATCGCGGCGGTGCCTCCCCCGGATCTCCGGGGTTGTACGACACCCGCCGGATGTCGGTCATCGGATCATATAGTTGGGTCTGCTGCGGGACGTCCTTGTCCCGGGAGTCAAAAAAATCGCGTCCTCCTGGTCTGTCCAGCGAGGATCTTGGTCCCCCGCCTCCGCCACCCCGGCCGCCTCCGCCGGCGCCTCCGCCGAAGCCACCCCGGCC
>NZ_JH636450.1:60604-61398 GCF_000255705.1 Zavarzinella formosa DSM 19928 | reverse complement strand
CCGGGGAAGCCGCCGCCAAAACCGCCCCCGCCGGGGAAGCCGAAGCCGCCGTTGGTGCCGCCTCCGAAGCCACCGCCGGTGCCGCCGATCCCTCCGCGATTGCCGCCTTGAGGCATGTTCCGCTGAGTTTGCCGGCCTTGCATGGCGTCAACGACTTCCTGCACAAGCCGGGGGTCGATCCCCTGCACGGACTGGAGCGTGACAACCTTGGTGGAATCCTTGGCCAGCAATTCGAGCTTTTCGACGACCTTGGTGATGTCCTCGTACATCAGTTTCGTGCAGTTCAGCAGAATGCTGTTGGTCCGGTCGTCGGCCGTGAGGGTCAGGGCCACTTGCTTGGGCCGGCCCATCGCGTCAAGCGGTTGCTGACGGCCGCCGACGCCGAACGCCCCGAAAGGCGTGGCGCCGAAGCCGACGCTGCTTCCCTGCGAGGCCGCTTGGTTGGTGCTTTCGCGGTAGATTTCCCGGAGGTTCGCCACCACTTCCGTGGCGACCGCGTATTTCAGCGGCCCGATGAGGAAGGGCTGCATGATGGCGTTCGAGTCGGTCGTGCCGGTGTCGATCACCTCGTTGAGCATCTTCTGGATGGTCAGCAGGTCGAGCGTGTTGGCCCGGACCAGCAAGGCGTTGCTGGATTGTTCCGCGACGATGCGCACACGGGGCTTGGAGCCGTCGACGGCCGGCGGGACCGTCGATGTCGGCGTGCCCACTCCCGGCATTCCTCCGCCGAAGGGGTTGCCGCCGCCAAAGCCGCCCCCGCCGAAGGGGTTGCCGCCGCCAAAGCCACCCCGGCC
>NZ_JH636450.1:55544-56775 GCF_000255705.1 Zavarzinella formosa DSM 19928 | reverse complement strand
GAAGCCGCCTCCGCCGAAGGGGTTGCCGAAACCGCCGCCGATGCCGCCGAACGGATTCCCGCCCGCGCCGCCGCGATTGGCCGCGCCTTGTTGCGTCGAGCCGTTGAACCATTCACTGAGGACGCGGGCCGCTTCGACGGCGTTGGCGTTCTTCAACCGGAAAACTTGGAAGTCGCCGTCAGCCGGGCCGGCCATCAGCAGGCGGGCCATCTGGGCGATCAGGGCCACCGTCTTCGGGTCGTCCCCGGAGACGATCAACTTGCCGCCAACGACGGTCACCGTCGCCCCGGAATCCTTCGCGGGGACCGCATCCTTCTTGGGCGGGGCGGCCGGGTCCACGATCTGATTCATCACCAGCATTCGGGAGGTGTCGAAACTGCGGGCGTCGCCGAGTGTGGTCGGCTTGATCGCCGGGGCCGCGCTTTTCGGCGGCAGGGGAATCGGATTGGGCAGGGGCATCGGCGGAAGCCCGTCCTTCGGAGTCAGCGAAGGGGACTTCGGAATGGGCATTCCGTTTGCGTTGATGACCTTGAGGTCACCCTTGCCCATTTGCTGGAGCATCCGTTGAAGGGCCTCGGCCATCATGGCCCCGGAGCCTTCTTTCAATTCGATGATTTGCAGGTTTCCGCTGCCGGACGTGGTGTCGCCCGAGTCCTGCAAGCCGTTCTTGATCGCCAGTTCCACGTCGGCGACTTGTTCCTTGCGGCCGCGAACAATCACCCCGCCGCCGCTCGGGTGGGCTTCGATGAACGGCCCCCCCTTGGTCGGGTCGGGGAACATCCCCTTCAAGAGCGTGACGGCACTGGGCAAGTCCATCCCGCCGACGGAGATGACCTTGGCGTTGGCGCTGTTCGACTTGGTGATCTCGTTAATGTTTTCTTGAATGTCGAAATGGTCGTTCGGGCTGGCCCAGACCATCAATTGGTTGCCGGACACCGCCCGGATGCGGATGATCGGCGAAGCCTTGTAAATATCCGTCAACGCCGCCGCGACCACGTCGGCGGTCCCGGCCGGCACACTGTACGGCAGGAACTTCGGTCCGCCCGTCAGGATCGGCTTGGCATCCGCGTCGGCCTTCACGTCGAACTTGGCCATGAATGACTTGGCCTGCCCGATCTGGGCCGCCGGGCCGGTCACAAAGACGGTGTTGGTTGCCTCGTCCGCGACGATGTTCACGAGCTTGCCGGGCCGTCCGCCCCGGTCGCCACCGCCCCGACTGCCGCCGTTGTTT
>NZ_JH636450.1:0-55534 GCF_000255705.1 Zavarzinella formosa DSM 19928 | reverse complement strand
CCCCGGTCGCCGCGGAAGTTGCCGCCGCTGAAGCCGCCAAAGCCGCCACCAGGTCCGCCGCCGAACCCTCCGGAGGGGCCTCCCCCAAAGCCAGCGCCGGGTCCGCCGCCAAAACCGCCGAATCCGAAGCTGCCCATCATGCCCGGCTGGAACAACGGGGTGGTCGAGGTGTCGGCCGTGCGGAGAAGTTCCCGCATGGCGGTGGCCGCGTCTCGTGCCCGCACATAGACGCACTTGTGGGACATTTGCTCGGCCGAGTTGCCATCTTCAACGTCTTGATTGCTCTCCAAGTCATTCACCACCCGGCGCAAGTTTGCGGCCGTGTCGATCATCACGAGGGCGTTCCGGTGTCTCAGAACAACCACCTCGCTGGACTTGCTCAGCATCTTTTTGACATCGTCCCGCATGTCTTCGGCTGACGCGGTTTTGAGCACCAAGACGACTTGGACAATGTCCTTGCCGCCGAGCGTCTTCAACTCTTCCAGCGTGACCCGGCGGACAAGCACGGGGTCGATGGGTTGGTCGGCGGGCCAGAGGCGGAAGGATTGTTCGCCCCGGATCAGCACGAAGTTCTTGGACATCAGCCCTTCGTTAATCACATCCGTGACTTCGGAGAGCGTGTATTTCCTCGCTTCACCCGTGCTGGTTTTTGGCGGGATGAAGTTGAAGGTGCCGTCCGGGGCCTTCTCAGTGGAGAGGAACGCGAGGCCGGTTTCGGCCGCGTACCACTCGATGACCTTGGCCCACGGCTTGTCGCTCATGGCGAAGGTGACGAGCTTTTCCTTCACCACCGGCTTGGCCGGGGGTTTGGGAGTCAGCGAGGGGACTTCCACCTTCGGGACTTCCACCTTGGGAAGTTCGATTTTGGGAGCATCCTTCGGGGTTTGCTGTTCAAACAGCGGGTCGGCGGCCCAGATGGCCCCGCCCACGAAACTGGTGGCCATGCCCGCCCCGATGAAGGAGCGCATCCACCGGCGAGGCCAGAAATGTTGCCTTGAATTGCTCGTCATCGTTCGTACTCCCCCGACGGAAAGGACCGCTTCGCCCCCGCGAATCGGCCAAGAATATCATCATTAGCCGTCATGCGGCCTGTCATTGCCGGTAATTTCGGCACAACCGGTTTTCATTATTGACCAGAACAACCGAAGTTTCAGGAAAGGTTAATCTTCGCGGGGCGATTGAACGACATGCCTCTTCCCCAAAATGCCGGAACTTGGATCTTAAACGTTCTTCGCAGGCTTCGCCATCTTTTCCTGTCGGGCAGGATGGGCGGGGGAAACGGACGCTTCACTCCCCGGTCAAAGGCAACCTCACCCCCCGGCCCCCTCTCCTAAAAGAGAGGGGGAGCAAGAGGGCGCGTATCGCAGGCAATAACTTCCCGTCTTCGTTGGCCGGTTTTGTTCCCCCTCTCTGTCAGGAGAGGGGGTTAGGGGGTGAGGTTGTCTTTGCGACCCTTTTTACCGTCCCGGATCCTCGTCGCTGCTCACCGCCAGCACGGACGGTTTGGCGTAGATTGCCTTGAATGCTTCGCGGGAAGTCAGCGGAGAGAGGCCGTCGAAGGAATTGCCGATGCTGACAACGCTGCAAAACTTCTCGTTCAAATGAACGGCCGACCAGAGGCCGCCGGCGACCATCAACGGGAACGTTGCTTTCTCCTTGGCTTTTTCCTTGTCTTCATAGATTTCCTCCACGATCACATCGGCGGCGTTGATCCGGCGGACCCGGAAGACTCGCTTGTTTTGGCCCGCATCGCTGCCGTAGATGATCTGCTGGCCGCCGGCCTTGTAAATGGTCTTTTTGCGGCCGTTCAGGTCGTAGGTCGCGTCCACGGAGATTTTGCCGCTCTCGGTCTGCGTGACGGTGTACTCGTGGTTGTTCAACTTGTCCCGGAACACCGCGACGAGCAGGCCGTCTTGCGGGTGGCCGACCACCGATGTCAACGTGATGAACTTGGAAATGTCATCCTCCGGATCCACCGAATCAGGGGTTTCGGGAGGAGGTTTGATGACGGGGGCCGGGCCGAAAAAGATGTTCTTCATCGAGATCGACTGATAATCCCGGTGCGGCTCGGCCAGCGACCCGGCGAGGGCAATCGGGCTTCCCCGGCCGCTTTCGTAGGAGTGCAACGCCATCCCGGTTGATCCGAGCCCGCCGGCGATGGCCGTCGCTTGCGGTATCGCGGCGTAAAGGGTGCCGCGATCAGCCGCGTTGTCCAGGACGATGGCTTCCACGTTAATCACCACGTCCAGTTCGGCCTTGGCCTGCGCCTTGGAGTCCGACGGCCGCTGGATGTTGATCTTCTTGATCATGTGCAACATCGGCTGATCGTAAAAATGCTTGAGGAACTCCACGAAGTAATAGAGTTCCCCCTTCGCGCTGATTTCGTAAGAGAGCCGGGTATAGGCGGTCTTTTTTCCCTCGACCACCGGGGCCGACTTGGAATCCGCCTCGGAGACCACCAGTTTGAAGGAACCGGCCGGGAGGCCCGAGCGTTCCAAGAGACTCTTGAGCAGGCGCGAATAGGTGCCGCGGGAGATGTTGACATCCCCCGGCAGGCTCATTTGCTTGATGGCCTTGAATTTTTCCTTGTCCATCTGGATTTCAAGCAGTTCGAGTTCTTTCTGGGAAACCTCCCCGCCGAGGGTGACGATTTGCTCGTTCAACTTGCCCATCGGCTCAATGATGAATTGGTAGGTGATGAAACCCAGCCCGACCAAGCCGAGGAAGCCGATCAGAACGATCACCAGCATGCGATCTTTGGTAATCATGATTCGGGCCCTCCGAAGCCGCCGGGGAATCCGCCGCCAAAACCGCCGCCACCGGGAAATCCACCGCCGCCACCAACCCCCCCTTTGCCGCGAGGGTTTTCCTCCGGGCCTGTCCGTTTGTCAGGCTTGAGGGAGGGGGGCTCGACCATCTTGCGGATGTACTCGTTTGGCATCCGGTGTTCCAGTTCCGCCTTGAGTTCGTAAAGCTGCATGTTCGAGCCGAGACGGCCGCCGGTGCCGCCGCGTGTTTGCGGCACAATGTCGTGATATTTCCGGTCGCTGGTCATCACGCTTTGCAGGTTGTTGAAAGCCTTGTCCGCGCTGGTCTGCACCTTCATGACGATCCGGCCGACGTTCTTGACCTTCGCCCCCTTTTCCGGATCGCGGGCCTCGCCCCGGAACAAGTCGAGCTTGGTGGTCTTGCTGTCCGGGAAACGGGAGGACATGTCGTAAAGTTCGTCCAGCCAGTTGATCCGCTTCTGATCCCATTCCCGGACGGCCTTGATCCGTTTCCTGTCCACTTCCAATTCCTTTAACGTGTCGTCCGCCGCTTTTTTTTCTTTGATTAACTGGGCGACCTGGCGGTCCTTGGCCATCACGCGGGTATAACCGAAGACCAACGCCCCCAAGACCAGCAGCAACACGCCGAACCCGGCCAGCGCCATCATGTTCTCTTTGCGACGGGACGGCGGCTTGGGTTCGCGGGGGGACAGGAAATCGACCGCCAGCGGCAGGGCGAGGGACTTCTGTTGCAGCAGCCCCACCAACCCGGCATAGTGGCCGCGTGTTTCCGGCGTCGTGTCGTTTTCGACGCCGAACAACGGGTCGAACCCCTGCACGGGGATGGTCAGCCCCGCCCGGATGCGGCCGGACCAGGCGCCGGCCGGGCCGCTGGCCTCGACGACAAACAGGGCCTCCACGGGTTGCTGCGGGGTCTGCCCGTTATAAACGGCGAGGTTGCGCTTGATTTCGCCAAGCAGCATCGCCTCGGAGTTCAACGCCCCGGCGCTCACGGCCCGCGAGAACAACACCTGATCGTCGCGGGCGATCATCAACTCGCCCCACTTGTCGCCCCGGCTGAGCATCGCCACGGAGGCCGAGCGGGACACGGGAGCGGTGACATCTCCCGTCTTGATCGCCCGCGTCAACGCCCCGAGCGAGCCGATCGGTCGGGGGGTGGCCCCGGCCAGTTTCAGCCCGGCGGCCGTGCAAAACTGGCGATATGCCTCCAGATATTCCCGGCGAAGCGAGACGATCACCGCCCGGCGCTGGCCGTCCGGCTCCGGCCGGGTGAGCGTGTAATAGTCAATGATGACGGCGTCGACGGCCTCCGTCAGATCTTTGCTCGCCTGAAAGCGGACGAGGGAGGCTTCCTCGGTCTCGGGCACGCCGGGGGGAATCTTCGCATCCTTGACGATGACCCTGTCCCGCCCGAGGGACACCAGCACCGGAGCCGGGGCGATTCCGGCGGCCTTGAGGGCCTCCCGAAACTCCTTCCCCAAGTCGGCGGCTGTCGCCACTGAAAGCGGCGCCTTGAGGGGCAGGGCGGCCGCCGACTCCAGCGTCGGCACGCCTCCTTTCGCCACTCCCGCCACCACATGGATGTGGGTTTGATCCACATCGATCGCCAGAAATCGTGACAAACGAACACCTGTGCTTGAAGTCAATAAACCGGGCAACCATTACAAACGGTCAGCCGATGAAAACAGAAGGACAACCCGGCGGCCGCCTCCGTGCCGGATCGCCGGGAGGCTCACTGTGAGATCGTGCGAGGGTCCACGGCCCGCCCCTGATCGGTCAAATCGCGGTAGTAAACGATCCGGGGCTTTCCTTGGTTCACGTCAATCACCGCCTCGATGCGGGCGATGGGACCGACCTCGTCGAAGTGGCCGACCGAGATTACGCGGTACACCTGCGTGCGGGCGGTGATGTAGCGCTCCAGCGCCTGCAAATCCGTGGACTTCATCCCGCCGCTGGAGATGAGCCAGGCGACGGTGTTGAAGGTGGTGTCCTGTGCGTCGCCGTTGAGGTAAGTGGGGCGGTTGTTGATGATCGATTGGACGTACTGCTCTGTCATACCCGGCAGGGCCATCAGCACGTCGTGCGGGGCGGTGTTCACATTCACACGGGCCGGAAGTTCCGCATTGGCCGAGGTGGTGCATTTGTCCAGCAGCGTGCCAAGCAGGTCGCTGCTGGACCCGTCGTTGGTCAGCGGGGAAGCGAAAGACATCGACGGTTGCTGGCGGTTCTGGCTGGTGACAGTGACCGAGGCTCCCATCAGCGAAAACAAGCTGGAAATCCGTTGCTTGGGCTGTGTTTGCGCGGTGATCGCCTGATTGACGGATTGTTGTAACTGGGCCGGACTGCCCGGCCGGGACTGGGTCGCCCCGCCGCCCCCCCCCATCCCGCCCCCCTTGGGGGAAGGGGCCGATCCGCCGGAACCGGAACCGGAACCGGAACCGGAGGAAGAAGAACTGGTTCCCCCATAAATCCGGTAGGCAATGATAAAGTTGGCGAGATCGGCCCCGACGGCGGTGGTCAGGTCGGTCATGAGCGTGTTGAGGTCGTTGCCGTTGAGGTTCACCCGTTTGGCGCCAGTGCTATCCACGTTCCGCTCCCGGCTGTAGACGGTGAGAAACGCGGACCAGCCGAGGGTGAAGCCAAGGCTGTCGTCCTCGCCGGGGTCGGTCTTGCCGTTGCGGTTTATGTCCGTGCCGTAAAGCAGCAGGGGGGTCACCCCCTTGACCAGCAGCAGCTCCTCAATGGTGTCCAGCGGGCCGTTTTTGCACTGATACGGCGGGGACAACGACGAGTAATACTGGCTCTCGGCCCCGCCGGTGCTTTCGGTGTCGTTCGGGTCCACCCAGTCAACGATGCACCAGGCGATTTCGTCCGTCATGTTCGTGAGTTTCATCAGCGCGTCGTGCAGCACCTGCCCGGTGGAGTCGGCCGCATAGAGGGCGTTGATGTTCAGCTTGCTCCCCTCGTCGATCATGCCGAACCGCATCGGCGCCATCCCGGAGGTAAGCACGGACTGGTCCGCGTAATTCGGGGAGACCAGCGAGAACCGGCCCTGCGCCCTGGCGTTGTCGCTTTCCTTGACGAGGACCGACTGAAACACCGAGGGATTGTCGTAGGGGTTGCTGTTGAGCGTGCCGGAAAAGGCGTCCGGGTCGGCCAGCATCGCGCAGGCATAATGAATGCCGGAATCGGCCAGAATGCGGGCCTCGTTGGTCTTCCGCATCCGGTCGGCCGCCAGATATTCCGCGTCCATCAGCGAGCTGTACTGGTAGGCCGCCAGCATAAGGACGGCGATCACCATCAACACGGCCACGATCACAAATCCGCCCCGGCGGGGGTTCGTCGTGCGTTGCCCGGTGATCGTCGTCCGTAACAGCATGGAAAGTCACTCGTTGATTTTGTCGTCAGATCACTGGTTGGTTGTCGTCAAGTCGGCGTCCGAAGTCGCCGGGCCGGCCGCCGAGCGAATGGCGATGGTGTGCCGGATTTCCTTGGGATCTTTGCCGGGCACGTTCACCCAAAAATGGACGCGAATGGCGGCGGGCGGCCCTTGCGGGGTTTTGCCATCGGCCCCGAGAGTGGTGCCGTCCCAGCTTTCCTGCCATGCGGAGCCATCCCAATATTCAAACAGCAGATCCGTGACTTCGTCTGCGATCACATAATCGGCCTCGGATTTGTCCTGCTCAATCACCGGGTCCGAGATGTTCGCCACTTGTTCCGAGGTGACGTAGGAAATTTCCTGCCGGGCCAGACCGCGATCCGCCAACAACCAGTAAGTGATCCGGCGAATGTCCGCGACAATCGGGGGGTTGTCAGAGTTCTGTTGGAGCAAGTTGGTTTTGACGGTCCGACTGACGAAGATCGTCAGCGTCGTGGTGTCCCCGACCACTCCGGCTTGAAACGGGATGGTGTCCGTCGTCGAAGTCGCATCCGTGATGGCGTCGCTGGAATCCGTCGTCGTCGTTGCGCCGGTGCTGTCGGTCGTGGTGGTGGTCGTCGTGGAACTTACCGCCGGGGCCACGGGGCCGAGGACCATCACCAAGTCGCTTTCAAACCGCTGGGTGACGGCCCGTTCCAACGTGGCTTGTTCAATAAGGTCGCGTCCGCTGCTGGCGAGCCGGAGTTGGATATCAAGGGCCACATAAAGGGCGGCCATCAGCACGAGGGCCAGCGCGCTGGCCAGCAACACTTCCAACAACGTGAAGCCGGAACGTCGTCTGATTGTCTGAAGTCTCATGACTTGCCCCCTCCTCGGCCACCACCTCCGCCTCCGCCACCCCCCGCGCCTCCACCACCACCTCCGCCGCCCGCGCCTCCTCCACCACCCGCGCCTCCTCCGCCTCCCTTGGTTGCCCCGCCCCCGGTGGCGCCCGCCCCGGTGGTTCCTCCAGTCGAACCCGAGGTGGTTGACCCGGAAGAGGAGGAAGAAGAAGTTGTCGTGCTCGTGTCGGCCAGCAACCCCTTTTGGGTCGGGTCGAACACATATTGGGCCAGGATAATCTCGACTTTACCGCGAGGCGTGTCCCGTGAAACGGTGATCTTGACCTTGTAAAGGTTCACGGCCGTGCCGTCGGCCGTGCATTCGGCGGACCATGACCAGTCCGGTTCTTCGTCAAAGACACCGCCGCCGCCGGAACTGACGCTTTCCACCCCGGAGACGAAGTCGTTCAATTTGGACTGGCACAACCGGTTGGCCCTGGTCAACTGGCTGATCTCCAAGGCCTGGTCGGCCGAGGAACTCATGAGCTGGCCAATGGCGACCAGCGAGAACAAGAACATCGCCGTGGAAACAAGCACCTCCAAGAGGGTGATGCCAGGCCGCCGACGGGAAACGGATCGCAATCGCATGTCACTTGCCCCCCGTTTTGGGTGCGTTTCGCACGCTGACGGCCCCGGTCATTGCCCGCACCCGAATCACGATGGGGCTGGTGTCGTCGTCCGCACTGAGAGTGATTTCGCGGTCTGACGCGCAAGAACCGTCCGGCAAAAAGGTGACAACGGTAGTCCAGCCGTCCGCGCTGGTTTCGCCGAGTCCGTCGGGCACAGTGAAGACGATCGACTTCGGCAATTCTCCCTCGCTGGTGTGCGAGGGCAGGGCGGTGTCCTCGCTGACGGAGGCGCTCGAATCTCCTGATGAACCGCCCCAAGACTCGGGCGAGTCTGGGGCGATGCGAAACTTGCCGGTGTTGGGCTGCACCGCAAAGCGATAGGGCCGCCCCTCGTCAATGGAATAAGCGCGGCATTCTGTCCACGACCCGCGCACCTGGTCGGCGGCGGCCTTCACACGAATATCCCCGTACATCGCGCTGATGCTCGGCATCGCGATGGCCGCGAAGGACACCAAAATCGCCATGACAAGGAGAACTTCGATGAGCGTGTAACCGGACCGGACTGCGGGGCGGGTCATGCGAAGGCCCCTTTCAAGTGGAGGAGATCGGAGTTTATTTCTTCGTGTCGCTGCGGATTTCCGCACCTGTCTCGGGGTTGCTCGTATGAATGTAATAGCTCGTCACATCATTGTTCTGAGTGCTGCCCATTTGGAACTGGTTGCCCCACGGGTCGGTCAGTTTGCTCACGTCGCCGCCATCGATGTAGCGGATGATGTCCTGAAGCGAATTCGGCGGGTTGCCTTCGTTTTTGATGATGTACGTCTGGAGTGCTTTTTGCAGGCTGATCGCCTGGATTTTAGCGATGTCATTCTTGTTTTCCTTCTGGACCTGAAGGACAGCCACGGTGGCGACGGACGCCAGCACCAGAATGATGGCCACGACGACCAGCACTTCAAGCAACGTGAACGCCGAACGGCGTCGCGCGGGGCTTTGCGGTTGAACCAAGATCATGGGAGGGAACTCCTGCGGGGGGCGACGAGGGATGCTGTAGACAGTATATCCGAGAACGTCCTTAAAGGGTCATGAGAGAAAATTGCCCAAGCCGGGAAAGAGTTTGGCCAATCTTTGCGGGCATGGCTTCCTGTTCTTTCCGCCACCTTAAAACCGCCTGATGGATTTCTGCCCCAAAATAATGCCGACAACTCGGTTTCGGGCTTCCGGGTTCATCTTTCCACACGTGCCGAAAAGTTACAGGCACCGCGCGAACACTTTCCTTGCGCAACCTTCACAAACGTTTGTCTTTGCGGGTTATCCGGGCCATGCTGTCCATGCTGGAAAATGGTTTTTGCGATCATTTTCCAGCACGTCACAGTTCTCGCCGCACTCGGAAGGCAAACGGATGCCTGATTCGGACCCCACATTTCGACTGGTCAAACCCCTGAAACCGGGGCAGGAACTGTCGTCGGCCGCCCGGAGTTCGGACACGAGAAGGCTGACGGCCGGCTCGCCGCCCGTTGACGGCGAGGACGACATTTTCACCGCCGGGTCGGCCTTCGTGAAGCAACATTCGCACGCCGAGTCCTTTTCCCATGTTCCCCCCTTTCTGGGGCCGTACCGGATTCTGCGCCCCCTTGGCCGGGGGGGGATGTCCCGCGTTTTCCTCGCCGAACATCAGCATTTGCGGCGACAGGTGGCCATCAAGATTTTGCCGAAGTCGATGGCCGCCGATCCGGTGATGCGGGAGCGTTTCAAGCGGGAGGCCCGGGTGGTCGCCGCGCTTGACCATCCGAACATCGTCCGGGCCTATGACTTGATGGAATCGGATGGATTCCATTTCTTCGTGATGGAATACGTCGCCGGAAGAGATCTCGACCGCGTCCTGCGGGAATCCGGCTCGTTGTCGACGCATAAGGCGGTGAAACATGCCATCAAAGCCGCGACCGGGCTGAATCACGCCCATGAACGGCAAATGATCCACCGGGATGTGAAACCCGGCAATCTGCTGCTGGACGAGACGGGGACCATCAAAATCCTCGATTTGGGGCTCGCTCGCTTCAACGGGGAACTGGACGACCAGTTGACAGCCCGGCTCGACAAGGGCACTGTGATTTGCACGCCCGAATATGCCGCCCCGGAACAAATCATCGATCCCGACAAAGTGGATCAACGGGCGGACGTTTATTCCCTCGGGGCAACCTTATACGCGCTCCTGACCGGGCGCTCCCCGTTTCACGACCAACCGACCCGGCATCTCACGTCGGTCCGGCACCGCGAGGCTCCGCCGCTCCATCATCTGCAACCGGAAATCCCGCGCGCGCTGTCGGGGGTCGTCCGTCGCATGATGGCCGGTGATCCGGCCCGGCGCCCGACGAACATGGATGAGGTCATCCGTCTCCTCGAACCGTGGTCCGAGCCGCAGACCCTTGATGACACGGTTGTCAACCTGATGGAAGACACCGTCGAACAATCGTCCGATATTGTCTGCGTCACGTTGCCTGACCCACAATCACCTGAGCCGGAACCGGCCCGGCCCGTTCGCCGGTTAACACGGCGGCCAATCATTTCGGCGGCCGCCTGTGTCTTGGGTCTCTCGGCATTGGTGGCATGGGCAAACTGGCGGACGCCCGAGACGAACGAGGGAACGCCGACCGCCAATCAGTTGGCGAGCGTGTCCGAACCATCGGAACCAACTCGAACCGTTTTGTGGATGGATTTCAGAGCAATGGAACCGGGATCGGCGACGGTGAACCGGCTGGCCATGACGGAAATGGCCGGAGCGTGGCCGTCGAAATGGAATCTGACTTCCGTGGAAGGGACGACCGGGCGCGGCGGGCTGGAGACGGCCGCCGAAGAGGCCCGGCTGTTCGTCGAAACGATCGACGGCCCCGGCCACACGCAATTGGAACTCGGCCGCAGTCTGGCGAGCATGCAACCCGGCCGCCATTACCGTTGCCGCGTGGCCTATCGTTGTCCGCAAGGGCTGCGGGCGGAAGTGTTTTCGATTTGGAATTCGGATCGTTCCTTTGCCCGCCGGCTCGCGGAGACGCCGGACGGAGAGGGAACCGTCGAATGGTTGGAATCGCCCGCCACCCCCGCCCGGCTGAGCGTCGGATTCACGGCGTGGAAAGCCGCCGGAGGCGCGAGGCTGGAGGTTCGGTCGGTCGAGATCATTGAGGAGGATTTCGATCCCGCCATCGGCCGGGCGATTTGTCAGCTCAATCCCCGGATGATGACGTCCGGCGTGATGACGCGGGCCGTCCGGGGCGGGGAGATCGCCCGCTCGGGGGCGGGGCGGTTCCCCGAGGAGTGGAGCATCGATCCCGAGCCGGATTGCTCCCTTCCCGCGATGGTCGCCGTGGAAACCGGTTCGGTTTCGCGGGTGATCTCGGTGGCCGAGGGGACAAGCCTGTTCACCCCCGATCCGCAGATTTCGCTGGCCAGGGGGCACACCTATCTGGTCCGTTATGATTATCGTCTCCCTTCCGGCGGCCGAGCTTCCTTGGGAATCGGCCTCGCGGCGGGCCAGGCCGATTTCGCCGAATTACCGTTGGGCGAGCAAAGCGTTTCCCGCGTGTCCCAAGCCATCCTGAAGCCAGACCACGACGGCCCCGCCTTCCTGAGTTTCCGGCACGAAGTGTCGCCGGGATTCGGCACACGAGCCAGGGGGACGTTGCATCTGCGGTCGCTGGAGATCCTGGACCTCACCCCCGAATCCGATTCCGAGATCGTCTACCGGCTGGAAACACCCGCCCGTGGTTTTCTCACCAAGATGCGGGGCGACGAACCCGTCGAGGGGGGGGCGCCGGGAACCTGGCCCGGCTTGTGGAGCGGCAGGGGACGAGGCATCGGCACGGCGGACTTCCAGTTCGCGCCGCCGGGCAGCGGAGAGATCGTCGCGTTGCGGGGGAATGGCAGCATCGCCGAAATGCACAGCTCCCGCCCCTTGGCGAAGCTGGTCGCGGGGCGGCGATACGAAGTCCGGGTGACTTACCGAACCGACGGGGGCGGGACGGGGATGTTGGACATCAAGGATGCCCGCCAGCCGATGGCCCGCCACGGGGCGACGTTAAATGACACGCGGGGGGAATGGCAGATCACCACCCGCCAACTGTCGCCGGACCGGGACATGGCCGTGCGAATCGGCCTCCGAAACGACGGGACCACACCCGAAAAGACTCTGCGCATCCGCGAACTGGTCATCCGGGACGCGGGACCGGCGACACAGAATTGAGAACCGCCTCAAACTCGACGGCTGTCGCGGATTCCGCTAATTGATGGGACAAACGCTCCAGCGTTTCCAGATCTTCCACGCCCGCCACCCGGTTCGCCAGCGGCAACCCTTCCAACAGGAACCGGGACAAAATCGTCTCCCGGAGAACGGCTCTCGCCTCCTGCCGGGCAGCCTGCTTTTGCTGTTCGGCAATCTGCTTCTGCTGTTCGGCGGCCTGCCGGTCTCGTTCGGCGGCCTGCCGGTCTCGTTCGGCGAGTTGACTCATCTTTTCGCCAAGTTCCCTCTCCAATCGCGCGTAGCGCCGTTCTCGGGCAGTGTGATCGGCCCGGCCCATCCAGCGTTCTTCATAGACGAGGCGTTCGGCGTCAGTCATGGCCAGTTGCTCCAGCACGTTCACGGCTTCCCTGATTGTTTCATCTTTCATCGGTTCGGGCAAGTTGGCCGTGTCCAATTCCTCCGCGTGGCGCATCAGGTAGCACCAGCGATCAAGCGAGGTTCGCAGTTCCTCGGCTTCGAGGCGAAACTTGGGGAGTTCCACAAAGTGCATCTCGAATTGATCCGACAGAAGAAGCTCCGGGGGTTGGTCCGCCCGCAGATGAAACACCGTGTGGTGGCCGGGCGTGTCGAACAACACGTGGTCGAGGAACGAGATCATGATCGTCGGCCGGAGTTCGCCGTAGTTTTCGCCTTGATGCAGTTGTTCCACATATCTCTTGGACCAATAATACACGCACCGCCCGGGAAGCCGTCCGTCGCCAGCACTTGCATTTCCACAAGATACAACCGGCCGTCGGCGTCGCGGGCCTTCACGTCGAGGATCGAGAGCTTGTCCTCCGGGGATACCTTCACGCTGAACGGGTTCAGAATTTCGATGTCGGTGATGGGAGCCCGTAATCGCATCACCATTAGCGCGTTCAACAGATGGATCAACAGGTTCTTGTGGGCGGGAGAGCCGAACAATTTTTTGAAGGCGTAGTCCACCTTCGGATCGATCCCCAAGATCACGAGCCAATCTCCGAAGCGAGTATCGAGAGGCCATCGTAACCGATGGTTTCAAAACGGGCCAACTTGTTTTCGCGCTTGAGCAGTGCCCCCGGTCGGGATATCCTTTCCTCATACAACCCACCGCGAGTCACTCTCCCCATGAAGAACCTGTTGTCGGCCCTGATCGTGGGCCTTGTCTCTGTCGTCGCCGGCGCCGCCGAGCCGATCAAGGTGTTGATCGTTGACGGGCAGAACAACCATAATTGGAAGGTTACGACGCCAATTTTGAAGAAGATCTTGGAAGAGACGAAACTCTTCACTGTCGATGTCGCCACTTCCCCGCAGGGAAAGAGCGAAAAGCCGGTCGTGTTTCGGCCGAAGTTCTCCGATTATCAAGTCGTCGTCTCCAATTACAACGGGCAGGCATGGCCCAAGGAAACGCAGGCTGACTTCGTGAAGTTCGTCACCGATGGCGGCGGTTTCGTCGCCGTCCACGCGGCTGACAACTCCTTCCCCGAATGGCCCGAGTACAATGTGATGATCGGCGTCGGCGGGTGGGGCGGCCGCAACGAGAAGTCCGGGCCGTACATCCGGTTCCGCGAAGGCAAGTTCGTGCTGGACACCACCAAGGGCAACGGCGGTTCGCACGGGGCCTTTGCCCCGTTCGTCGTCGAAACACGCGACGCTGAACATCCGATCACCAAGGGGCTGCCGGAGAAGTGGATGCACGCCGGGGACGAACTGTATGACCGCCTTCGCGGTCCTGCCAAGAACGTCACCGTGCTGGCCACGGCCTTCGCCGACCCGAAAAAGGGTGGGAGCGGTGAAAACGAGCCGATGTTGATGGTGATTCCCTACGAAAAAGGCCGCGTGTTCCACACGACGCTCGGCCACAGCGATGTCTCCATGAAGTGCGCCGGTTTCCAAGTGACCTTCGCCCGAGGCGTGGAATGGGCGGCCACCGGCAAGGTGACGCAAGCCGTCCCCGCTGACTTCCCGACCGCTGAAAAGGTTTCGGCCCGGCCGTGAAAAAGAGTTTCATGTTCCAAGTTTCAAGTTCCAAGTTGAAAGCCAAGTCGAGTCCTCTGCCCGGCAATTCGCATCCCGGCATACAAGAATGGTTTTCAACTTGGAACTTGAAACTCGAAACTTGGAACTCATACCTTGGAACCCTTGCCCGAATTTCCGCATCGAATGACGTATGCCCGCGAAATGAGATCCCATGTCGGAAGCCAAGCCATCGTCGGTTGATCGTCGTGACTTTCTGCGGACCAGCGCCGCCGCCGGGGCGGCGTTGTCCCTCACGGCGGCCAGCTATGCGCGCGTGGCCGGTTCCAATGAGAAACTTGGCGTCGCCGTCTTGGGTTGCGGCGGGCGGGCGCAGGCCCATCTGAATACGTTGTTGAAATTGCGCCGCGACGGGCAGGCCGTTTCCGTCGTCGGCGTGTGCGATGTGTGGGACGGGCAGGAAGACACGTTTGACCACGAATTCCCGGTCGGCACAGTCACCCGACGAAACTATTCGCAGGGCTTGTATCCCTCGGCCAAAAAGTGCGGCCTGAACCCGAACGACACCAACCGGGTGACCAAGGATTTTCGCCGGCTGATCGACCTGAAAGACGCGGACGTGATCTGCGTGGCGACACCGGACCACTGGCATGCCCGCATGACCTTGGACGCCCTCGCGGCCGGCAAAGACGTCTACTGCGAAAAGCCGATGACCCGGACGACGGCCGAGGCCCAGGCGGTCGTCGATGCGGCCCGCAAGCACAACCGCGTGGTGGTCGTTGGCGTGCAATCACTCGCGGACGCGACATGGTCGAAAGCCCACGAACTAATTCGCGGCCATCGCATCGGCCCGGTGGTGATGGGGCAGACGGGCTTCCACCGCAACGACATTCGCGGCCAATGGCGCTATTACCGGCTCACGCCGCAGATGACGCCGAAGACCGTTGACTGGAAGATGTTTCTCGGCTCGCAATTCGAGGTCAACGGCGAACCTGTCGGCCCGACGACGGATGTGCCGTTCGACCGGGCCAAGTTCGCCCAATGGCGCTGTTATTGGCCCTTTTCCGGCGGCGTCTTCACCGATCTGTTGACGCACAAAACCACCCAATTCCTCGCGGCGACCGGCCTTCGCCACCCCCGCCGGGTGATGGCGGCGGGGGGCTTGTTCTGGGAACACGACGGCCGGGATGTTCCCGATGTCGGCACGGTGATCGCCGACTTTGACGAAGGCGTGCAACTCCTCTTCACGGCCACCACGGTGAGCGGTTACCCCGTGGAGGAAATCCTGCGCGGCCGCCTTGGCACAATGAAGTTCGTCAAAGGGGGCATCCAGCTCATCCGCGACGACCCCATGCGCGGCTCCGGCCTCCCCGCCCGGTTGGAAAAGAGCATCGAGCCGACGGAAACCATCGACGTCGCCCCGCCAAGCAACGAAACGCAGGCGATGTGGGAACATTTCTTGGAATGTGTCCGCACACACAATCGCTCTACCCTCTGCCCGCCGGAACTCGGAGCGGCGGCCGTCACCATCGCCGCCTTGGGAGTGGAAAGCTTCCGCACCGGCCAAGTGCTGACATGGGACAAGGAAGCCCGCCGCCCAACCGCCTCCAACGGTGCCGCTTGGGCCGGCAACTGGGAAACCCGAAGCCACAACCGCGAACGCTTCGCCGGCCTCCAGCCGCCGAAATACATGGGCCTGGCGGGCGATCAGGAAGGGTGAGGAGCCGGTACGGATTAGAGAAAGGGACCGGACTCGCTTTCTTGGCCCCACTCCTTAAGAATGCGACGGGCGGACTTGGCCACTTCGTCGGACCCGGCTGCCACGGCTCGAAACAGTTCCATCACCTCGGCCGTCGGGCCGAGCGCCTTCAGCCCGCTCATGACTCCGCATCGCACCTCCTCGGATTCCGCCTCATCCCGGAACCGCTCGGCCGACACCGTGACAATCACGGGCAAGTCGATGTACGCATCCGACACGCGGGCGAGCCAGCATTTGACCAGCCAGTCGTCCTCCCGCCGCAGCGTGTCCGCGACACATTCGCCGATGAGCCGGTGCGCTTCCGCATCCGGGGCCGGGTCGATCCCGAACCACTTGAGCAAGTGGCAGCGGGCCATGTCGTACTCGTCGGTGTTGCCGAGGATGGCGAGGAAGAAGGCGAGGACATCCCGGTCTCCGAGGTGGTCTTCCAGTTCCTCAAGCACTTGGATTTTGCCACATGCCTCCCCCTTGGCGTCGAACGGGGCGGCGTGATACGCGGCGATCTGTTCGGCAAGCCCTGCCACCATCGGGAAGCCCTCCCTTGCCGGACAACCCCGCCAGGCGGTTGTCATAACACGCGCGACTTTGAACCCGGTCACTCACACAGCGTTTTGTGCAGCCAGTACCGTGAGCGGCCGTCCCGGTAGTCAGGCAATTCTCCGCAGATGCGATAGCCGCGTTGGAGGAAGAAATCGGCCGTTTGGGAAGTGGCCGTGTCGAGGCACGCTCGCCGACATCTCCGCGTTTTGGCTTCCGTCTCGGCGGCGGCCAGCAACTGTGTGGCATGCCCTCGCCGTCGAAGCGGTTCGGCCACCCACACGAACTCCACTTCCAGCCAAGAACCGTGGGTGTGAGACAGAAGGCCGCCAAGCACTTCTCCCGTCGGGTCGCACAACGAGACAAAGAGTTGCCGCCATTCGCCGCCGGTGTTCCATCGGTGATATTCCGTCAGATGATCGGCCAACAGCCGCAAGGTGGCGAGCCGACGGGCATCGTCCGTGTCGAACACGGTCAGCGTCATGTCACCCATTGAAGACATCCCCAAGCTCTTGGTACCACCACTGGCCGGTCTGCGACGGACGGCGTTTCCCCCTGATGCCGGATGAGTCAACGCATGATATCACACTCGGGCAGATTCTTTCGCAACTCGGCGACACCGGCGTTTGTTACCTTGGTTTTGAAGAGGCCCAGAAGCCGCAGTAGTTTGAGTCCCGCCAGTTCCTTTAATCCCGCGTCCGTCACCTCGGTATTGGAAAGGCTCAGAGACTGCAGTTGCTGAAGCCCGGCCAATTCTTTCAGTTCCACATCCGTCAACTCGGCGCCGGAAAGATTCAGAAATTCCAGTTGTTTGAGCGCGGCCAGTTCCTTCAGCCCGGCCGCCGTCATCTTGACGCCGGATAGGTCCAGGTCTTCCAGTTGTTTGAGCGCAGTCAGTTCCTTCAGCCCTGCCTCCGTTATCTTCGCGTGGTGAAAGTACAGTGACTTCAGTTGTTTGAACGAGGCCAAGTCCTTCATAAACGCGTCCGTCACCGGGGTGCCTCGCAGGTCCAATGACTGGAGTTGTCGCAGACCGGCCAGTTCCTTCAGTCCCGTGTCTGTCACTTTCGTGCAGAAGAGTCTCAACTGCCGCAGTTGTTTGAGCTCGGCCAGTCCCTTCAGCCCTGCGTCCGTCACCGAGGTGCCGCCGAGGTTCAGCGACTGGAGTTGTTCAAGCCCGGTCAGTTCCTTCAGGCCCGAGCCCGTCACACTGGCGTTGTCCAGACTCAGCGACTTTAGTTGCTTGAGCGCCGCCAGTTCTTTTAATCCCGCGTCTGTCACGTTGGTGCCGTCGAGGTCCAGTGACTGGAGTTGTCGCAACCTGGCCACTTCTTTCATCCCTGCGTCTGTCACTTTCGTGTAGACAAGACCAAGCAACTTCAGTTGATTGAACGCGGCCAGTTCCTTCGCCCCCGCGTCCGTCACCTGACCGGCGAAGATTCTCAGCGATTTCAATTGTTTGAGCGCGGCCAGTTCCTTCAACCCCGCATCCGTTACTTTGGTGTTGCTGAGGTTCAGGGATTGGAGTTGCGTGAATCCGGCCAGTTCCTTCAACCCTGCGTCCGTCGGGGTATCGGAGAGATCCAGCCCGAATTTCTGCCCCGGCGACGGCAGTTTGTTCAACAACCCGGCCTGCCACGCCTTCAATCGGAATGCGGGTATTTCCGCGGGCATGCCATTTTCGCCGCGCCGGAAATTCAGATCGTCAGGCTCCATCCACCCGGCCTCGGCCCCTGCTTTTTCCCAGGCGGCCACCACCTCCGCCGGCAGCGGCGACGGGTCCTCCGGCTGGGCCAACGCCATGCCGTTCAACAGAGCTGACAACACAACCGCCATCAGGACTCGTCGCATGATATTGCCTCGGTTTGGGAATCCGTGATGCCGGTCGTCTCTCGCACCGATGCAGAAAAACTTGCAAGTCTGTGAGTTCCGGCCAGGCGGCAAGTTGGTTTTGCATTAACCAACTTGCCGCCTGGCCGGTCGGAAATTCACTTCACCAAAGTGGCATTCTCAACCAAGACATATTCATCATCTTGAAGGCCGGCGCAGAGACCCCGGAGAGTTAGTTTTTGGCCTTCTTTGACCTTTCCGGCCGACTTGGTGGCCTCGGGGGTCAGGCGGCATTCCAAGTATGGTCCCTTCTTGGCGCGGAACAAGACGATGAGTTCCTTTTTGTCGGCGGCGATCACTTCCGTCACTTCGCCCGTGACTTCGATTATTTTGCCTTTGTAAGTCTTGTTCGCGTCATCCTCATCCTTCTCATACTCTTCGATGAGTTTCTTCTGCTCGATTTTGACCGTTTCGCCGGGAGGCACGCCATCAAGTGCGATATCCCTAGCCAGCTTGCAGTTCGTCAGGATGACATACTTGGACCGACGATCAACCCCCTTGCATTTGCCGCGAATCGTGACGGTTTTGCCCTGCTCGATCCCCGCCAGTTCGGCCTGCGTTGCCGAGCCGAAATCGCAATCAATCGTGTCTTCCCGGCTCCCCAGTTCGACCGTGATGCGGCCGGGCCGCTCCTTGGAGACGAGTTTCACCTGACCGGTTACTTCCAGCACCTTGTCCTTGTAAGTTTGATCCGCCTTGATGACGTTCGTGTCGTACTCCCGGCAGAGTTGCGCCGCCGAAATCTTGGTGGCGTCGGCCACTTCCACTTCCATGTCTGCGACCTTGTTCGATGCGTTGGCCATGAACAAGATCCAAACCCCGGCGATCAACATGCTGAAGACGCTGGTGATGATCCCGGCGATTGGCAATCCCTTGCCGTGATTCGACGATCTGGCGACGAGCAGGCCAATCCCCCCAAGCACCAAACCGAGGGCTCCCCCAAAGATGGCGATCGCACCGACACACGGCATAAAGCTCACCAACAGGGAGATAATCCCTTGAATCAGCGAGAGCAGCCCGAGAATGCTCAGGGTTTTGGCCGGAGCGGTCCGGGGTTGGTCGTCGTCAAAATCCCGGCGGGGCCGGCGGGGACGATCATCTTCAAATTCATCGCGACGATCCGGCCGGCGACGCGGTCGGTCGGCATCCTCAAAATCATCACCGTCTGGACGAGAAGCTGCCATGAAGAACTCCTGAAATTTGTTGAGTCGGATGATGACAAGGCGGGGATTAATCGGCCTGCAAAAGTTAGAATATGACCAACGTGGGCCGGCGTGTTGTGATGGCAAAAATCATCTGACGATGGCTCTGTCGGCTTAACCGCGAATCAGCCCCAAAGAACGCAAAATTTCTGTTGCCCCCGCAATATGGCCAGGCACCTTGATGCTTCCCCTCTCATATCTCATCGGTGTCCACAATCAGCCCCCCGGCGGCGAGCAGCACGGCATGGGGACCGGCGGTGTCCCAATTGTTAAACGCCCCGCCGAGTCCTTTGTTGATGCCGGAGACATCGCATTCGCCTCGGGCATGCCATGCAGGTTCGCAACGAGGATGGCCAGGCGAGACATGATGATTCCTTGATCGGCGTAATATTCTTGGCTATAAGCAATTGCTGCGATGATGCTTCCGACGCCCTTCGGCGATTGGTGATCGGATCTTCCCACGGAAAAGATCCGCCGTCAATCTTCGTTACCAAGCGCTTGCCGATCACCGGAGGCCACCAATTTAGCTGTTAACAAACGGCTGCATTTTTGATGGTTCTGGAGCAAATTTCAAATTGACATCGCGTCGGGGCCACCCGTCCTCCGTTGGCGGGGCGTGCTACGGTATCGGAAGAATCAAGCGCAGTTCGGGGGCGGGTCGATGGCTTTGTGGCGAATCATTCGCGAGGCGGCGGTTCGATTTCCCGACCGAATCGCCGTGAGCGTCGGCGAACAGCATATCACTTACACCCAATTGGATGATCTCGTGGAACGGGTGGCGGCGGGGCTTCGATTTCAGGGCTTGGGGGAGTCGGATCGCGTCATCACGTTTCTGGGCAACACTATCGAACATCTGGGCCTCTTGCTGGGTTGCTTCCGGGCCGGTCTGGTGGCCGTGCCGCTGGCGCCCTGGTCGATCCCGGCCCAAATTCGGCACGCCGTCCGCAGCAGCGGGGCGCGCGGCATCGTGGCGCCGACGGCCACGCTTCGTGCCGTCTTCGAGGGGCATGAAGAACTCCGGCCGGAAGTGATGGTCACGGTGGGCGACCTCAATCCGCCTCCCCCCGTCCTCCCTTGGGAAATCATCGAGGCCGGCCCCGGCCAATCGCCGACCGAACCGGACCCGCGTCTCGATCATCTGGCGATGATCGTTTACACCTCGGGAACCACGAACCGGCCGAAAGCCGTCATTCACACGCAGAACCGGATGGCCCGGCGGGCGCTGGCCTTCGCGGACGACACGGGCCTGACCTCCGAGGACGTGGCCTTCGTCGCCGCCGGGATTTGCCGGCCGATGATCCTCCTCGGGCAGATCATGCCAATGTGCCGGGCGGGGGGCCGGTGCGTGATGATCGAATCCCCCAAGCCGGGCCTGTTCTGGAGTGCCTACAAGAGCAGGCCGCCGAAAACATACGTCATGACGGGAACCGGCACGACCGACGCGCTGTTTGCCAATCCGGCCGCCCGTGACGCCGACCACTCGGCCCTTCGGCTCTGGATCGCGGGGGGTGACATCGTTCCCAAGGGGCTGCACGGCCGGTTTCGGGAAACCACCGGCCGGGATTTGGTGGAAATGAGCGGGATGACCGAGACGGGATTTTTTGCGATCAATCCCCTCTCTGGCCCGGTGCGGCCGGGTTCGTGCGGCCGGTTGATGCGCGGGGTGGAGATTCGCCTCCTTGGGCCGGACGGCCATGAGGCGCCGGCCGGGGAGGCGGGCGAGATCGCTATCCGCAGCAACGACCTCATGTTTGGCTATTGGAACGACACGGCGGAAACCTTCCGCGTCCTCCGCGAAGGCTGGCTGCACACCGGCGACCTGGCCCGGATCGACGACGACGGATTCTTATGGCACTTGGGGCGGGCGCAGAACATTATCAATCGAGGCGGCCGCCGGATTTCTCCCACGATCATTGAACAGGCCCTGAGCCATCACCCCGCGATCACGCGCGCCGTGGTCGTCCCCGCCCCGGATACCGCCAGCGGTCAGGTTCCCTTTGCGTTCATGACACTCCGCGCAGGCCATGACCGGCCCGACGAGGCCGGGTTAAAGGCTTGGCTCGCGGATCAACTCGATACCTGCTCCATGCCAGAGGGCTTCGCCTACATCGACGAATGGCCTCTGACCTATCACGGCAAACTCGACCGTGCTCGGCTCACGTGGATCGCCGCCAACGGTGGAGAGCCTTTCTGAACACGTGGCCGGAGATTTTACCCCACCAGATCCTTGATGACCCGGCCGCCGTTGACAATCGGCACCGGGCGGCCGAGCGGGGTGGTGTAGGTCTTGCTGCTGTCGATGCCCATTTGGTTGAAGATCGTCCGCAGGATGTCTTCGACGCTCACTGGGTCGGCGGTGGGTTCGGTGGCGTTTTTGGTGGTGGCGCCGATCACGATGCCGGGTTTGACGCCGCCGCCAGCGAAGAGGACGCTTTGGGCGGCCGACCAGTGGTCGCGGCCGGCCTGGGCGTTCACCTTCGGCGTGCGGCCCATTTCGCCCATCATCACCACGAGGGTGCTGTCCAGCAGGCCGCGATCTTCGAGGTCGGTCACAAGGGCGCTGAAGGCGTGGTCCACGCTGGGGATCAGGTCTTTTTCAAGGCTCGGGAAGCAGGTGAAGTGCGTGTCCCAACCGCTGTGGTCGGTGCCGACGAACCGGCAACCGGCCTCCACCAACCGGCGGGAGAGCAGCGCGCATTGGCCGAGGGTGGTGTAGCCGTAGGCCTCCCGCAATTTCGCCGGTTCGGATTTGATGTCGAACGCCTTGCGGGCGGCGGGGGAACTCATCAAATCGCGGGCCTTGTCGTAATAGGTGGCCATCGTCCCGGCTTTCCCGGCGGCTGATTGCGATAGATCCAAGCCGCCGAGCAATTTCTGACGGCGGGCGTCCCGCTTGGCGTCGATCCCCTCGACGGGAAGCAAATCTCGCACTTCAAAATCCGGCTGGACCGGGTCCCCCTCGATCACGAACGGCGCGTGTTCGGCCCCGTAGAAACCGGGTCCGCCGGCGGTCAGCGGGTGGGGCATGTTGATGTACGGCGGGACGGTGCCGCGATTGCCGAGTTCCCGCGAGACGACCGAGCCGATGGACGGATACAGCACGTTGTTCGGCTTGCGGCTGTTGGTGCCGTCGGCGAAGTCGGCCTTCACGCCGGTCATCACATAGTGGTAACCGGTGGTGTGGCCGTTGTCGTTGTGGCTGTGGCTGCGGAGGATTGTGTATTTGTTGGCGATCTTGGCGCATTTTGGCAAATGTTCGCCAATGAACGTCCCGGGCACGTTGGTCGGAATTTGCTTGTACGGCCCGCGAACCTCGGCCGGGGCGTCCGGCTTCATGTCCCACATGTCGATGGTGCTGGGGCCGCCTTCCAAGAAGAGGAAGATGCACGACTTCGCCTTCACCGGAGCCTCCGTCCCGGCGAACGCCTGCATCTGGAGCAACCGGGGAAGGGACAACCCGCCGAGCATCCCCACGGTGCCGATGTGGAGGGCCTGGCGACGGGACATCGGTCGGGTGCGGAATGACGACATGGTCTTTTCCTTTTAACTTCGGCGTTCTTCCCAACACAAAAAGCTCAATGTGCGTTGAAGCAGACCCCCTCCAACTCCCCCTTGCCAAGGGGGAGAGCAAAACCGGCCTCTCTTCCAAGGCTAATGGTTTTGGCAACGACCGGATTTCCTCTCCCCCTTGGCAAGGGGGAGCTGGAGGGGGTCTCTTCGGTTTTAATCCAAAGGCTCAATCAAAGTAATGCAAAATCAAGCAACATTTGCAATGATTCCAAGAGCCCCACTGCGTCAGCGGTGGGGGTAGCTGTCACACTTGGAAAACACCCCCACCGCTCACGCAGTGGGGCTCTTGCTCAAGTGTCTGTTGATTTTCCACTCACAACCAACCCCGGCCATGTGTTCAGCCGCCGAGGCCACCTTTCACCGGTTGTACAAAAACTCTTTGCTGTTCAATATCGCCCACAATACATCTTCGGTCGCGTTCTTCCGGTCGCCGTCGGCGAAGGCTTCCAGCATTTTGGCCCGTTCGGTGTCGTTGGGGCGGCGGCTCAGGGCGGTCAGGAAGACTTCATCAATGATCGCCTCCGGCTTTTTGTCGGAGTCGGAGAGCTTGCGGGCCAGGCCGTTGCGGGAGCGGACCTTGGCGCCGATCTCCGGGGAGTTCATCAGGTGCAAGGCTTGGGCGATGCTTGGGTCGGTGCCCCGTTCGCATTCACACACGCTATATCGGACCGGGCGGCCGAAGATGTGGAAGAAATACGAGGGCATCCGGTTGTCCCACACTTGGATGGCCCGGTAGCCTTCCGGCCAGCCGTTGAACTTCTCCGCAACGCCGGTCACTTGCGACACGGCATCCAACAACACTTCGGCCGGCATCGGCTTGACGGCGGCATGGGAGAAGTTTTGCTCGTCCGTCTGGTTGGCCGGTGTGGGCTTGCTGCTCAATTGATAGGCCCGCGACAGCAGCAGCGTCTTGGTGAAGGCTTTCAGGTCGTATTTCTTTTCCCGCAAATGGGCGGCGAGGGCGGCCAGCAGCGGTTCGTTGGAGGCCGGGTTGGTGGCCCGCATGTCGTCGAGCGGTTCGACCAAGCCCCGGCCGAAATAGTGGGACCAGAGGCGGTTGGAAATCGCCGGGGCAAAGAACGGGTTCTCCGGCCCGGTCATCCAGTCGGCCAACACCTTGCGGCGGTCGTCCGTCGGCGCGTATTCGCGGGAAGCGGCCCCGAGGGGCTTGGCGGGGATGGTTTGTGTGCCATTCGCTTTCTTGGAAACCTTTGGGCCAAGATCCACGCCCCCCTTCCAGACGACGGCCTCCGAACCGCCCGGCAGGGGTTTGCGAGTGACGCCGGAGAACATTCCGGCCAGCGCCCAGTAATCGTCCTGTCCCCAACGTTCCGAGGGGTGGTGGTGGCACTCGGCACATTCGATCCGCACGCCGAGGAACACTTGGCTAATAGAGCGGGCGGCGATTTCCGGGGTGCCGAGCGATTTGTACAACGCGGCCGGACCTTCGGCGGTTGTGCTGCCCTGGGCGGTCACGATGTCGCGGGTGATGGCGTCATATGGGCGGTTGTCGGCGAACTGTCGGCGAATCCACCGGGTCATCGCCACCGCGCCTTGCGGGGTGACGGCGTCCTTGTCCACCTTCAAGATGTCGGACCATTTCAAGGCCCAAAAGTCGGCATACTCGGGCCGATCCAACAAGCGGTCGATCAGTTTCGCCCGTTTGTCCGGCGAGGCGTCGGCGAGATAGGCTTTCGCCTCGTCGGCGGTCGGGAGGGTGCCGATGGTGTCGAGGTAAACTCGCCGCAAGAACGCGGCATCCTCGGCCGGGTCGCTCGGGGGGATGCCAAGGCGTTCCAGTTTGTCCCAAACATGTTTGTCAACAAAGTTCGCCTCGGCCGGCCGGGGGAACTTCACTCCCGGTCGCGGGAGGGTCACCCGGCAGACGGTGACTTGGCCCATGTAGCGGACCAAGATGGCGGCTTCACCCGGCTTGTCCCCGGCGGTCACCAAGCCGCGCCCGTCCACCCCGGCGATGGTTCCGGCGTTGGAGTCGTACTCGGCCTCGGCGGTCACGCAGCGGCGGGAGCCATCGGCGGCGACAGCCGTCACCCGCAGTTGTTGGGTGCTTCCAAGGGCAAGGGTCCGTTGGCTCGGTTCCACTTCAATCGCTGTCACCGGCGAAACGGGGGAACCGGAGTAGAGGGTGCCTTCTTTGAGCCAGCGCATCAGGCGGCGATAGCGAAGATTGTCCTTGTCCAGCTTCTTGCCGCCGCCGTGGGGGATTTGGCCGGTTCCTTTCGCCAACAACAGACTGTTTTCGGGGGAGGCGGGGAAAATCCGGCGGCCACGGGCGTCGTTCACCAAGGCTTGATAATCGGCGGCCGGGTCGAAGCCGAAAACGCTGAGCTTGAAACCGGCCTGCCCCTCGGCCTTGCCGTGGCAGCCGCCGCTGTTGCAGGAAGCCTTGGTGAGAATCGGGATGATTTCCTGCTCGAACGACACCGGCCGGGGAGCCTTCAACCCGGTGACTTCAACGGGAATGCGGATCGTTTCCCCGCTGTGGGTGATGCGCACTTCCGTGCGGCCCTCGGCCTTGGGTGTCACCATTCCGGCGGCATCCACCCCGGCGATGGCGGGATCGGCGATTTCGTATTTGGCGGTGCGGGTGCCGTCGGCGGCCGGAAGAGTAACCAGCAATTGCTGCGAGGCTTCCGGGTTGTCCAGTCGCACGGCAGGGGGAGTCACGACCACGGCGGCGCGGGCGGGCGCAATCCCGAAGACAAGCGACAACAGCACGGCCCAAAGCGTCTTGGTCATGGAACCACTCAGAGTCGGCGGGCGTGGAGAGAGCGGCCGTTTGGCGGGGTAGGTTGACAAAGGCAACTATATCCCGGCCTAGAGGCCAACACAAGCAATAATTGGCGACAGATGTCCGGCCGTCAGATTGAAACAATGGTCTCACACAGTCATGTTTATGTCATAACTCCTTATCCACATGAACCTTTCTTGAACATTTTGATTGACTTGCCCGGTCAATACCCGTTACCCTACTTTCCTGATTCGCCTCCCGTGCCGGGGTTCCCTCAATGATCGAATCCATTCCCGGCGAACCGATATCCCCCGCATCTTGGTAATCATCATGAGCTATCTCTCTCGACTGGCCGCGATTATCGCCTCAAAATCATCAGGCAAACCCCGCGTCGCCAAGTTGCGGCTCGACTCGCTCGAAGACCGGGCGGTCCCGGCGACTTATGCCGTCACCGGGACCACGCTGACGATCACGCTGGACAACGCCGCCGAAACAGTGACGCTGAACGAATCCGGGGCGAACATCAATGTGGTCGGTTCGGCCACGGCGGTTGCCGCCGGGTCGTTCACGGCGACGTTCGGCTCCACTTCCGGGACGAACGCCACGATTCTGCCGGCGGTGACCGCCATCAACATTGTGGACACGGCCAACAACACCAAGGTCTTCTTCGCGGACAGCGGGGCGAACGCTTACGCCCAGCCGTTTACCATCAACCTGGCCAACACCGGCACCCAAGTCAACTTCACCGGCAATTCGACCTTCGGGACATCGTTCACCGCGACGGCCAACACCATTCAAAGTTCCGGGACGGGCAACGTGACGCTCACCGGGGGCACATCCAACCTCTTGTTGACCTCACGGGGAAACACCTCTCTGGCCAACACGGCGCTCGTCGTCGGCGGAACGGCCACCTTTGACAAGAGCACCAACTCGGGCACCATTGATGCCTCGAATCCCGGCAACACGGTGGCCGGTTTGGTTGACTTCAACGAAGTGTCGGGGGGGACGATCACCACGCTGAAATGGAGCAACGGCAGCTCGGTGGCCCAAATGCCGGTGCTTTCGGATCTGGCGAGTCTGGCCACCGTCAGCGTGAGCCATCCGAACGCCCCGCTGGCCACGGGAGCCATCACCGCCACGAACAGCCTGAGCCTGACGGCGTTTGGGGATATCACGCAGTCGGGGGTATTGACGAGCCCGGTGAGTTCCAGCTTTAACGTGCTTGGCAATTCAAAGATCACCCTGTCGAATCCCGCCAATGAATTCGGCTCGCTAAACATCTCGGCCACGCACAGCACCCAAGCGCTGTCGCTGACGGACGCCAATGCGATTACCCTTGGCGCGGCCAGTGTCGGCCGGGCCTCTTTGAACCTGACGGCCACCGCCGGGAATATCACCCAAACCGGCTCCATCACCCAACTCCCGTCCTCCGGCGGGGTCACGGTGACGGCGTCCGGCGCGGCCTCCACGGTGAATCTAAGCAATGCTTCCAATTTCTTTGGCGGCACCGTGACGGTCACTGGCACGCCGACGACCGTCAGCCTGACAGACTCGAGTCCGTCGGCCAACGCCGCCGAGTTCACCGGACTGCCGGCCGGGGTGACCAATCTCTCGTTGAATCTTGTCAACGCCCCGCTGGTCCTCGGAGCCTTCGTCCCGTCGACCGTGACGACCCTGACAGCCACCGGCACGGGGGTTTACCAGTCGGCGCCGCTGACAGTGCCGACCGCCAATATCACGTCCATCAACGGCCCGATTGTGCTGGACAAGGCGAATGATTTCACCTCGGTGACATTCCAGACCTTGGACCGGTCCAGCAACCCCACTTTTTATGACGTGACCATCAACGACACCAACGGCCTCAGCCTGACGGGGGGCAGCATCCCGATCGGCGGCCGGCTGACTGTCACGACCACGGCGGGGGATATCACCGAAACCGGCGCCATCAAAACCGGTTCGAACTCGGTGGCATTGTTCAAGCCGGGTGGAAACCTTGATTTGTCCACCGGGGCCAATCAGTTTGCCGGCCGGGTGGACGCGACGGTCACCGGGGCCAACACCCTCAAGCTCAACAACACCAGCGCGGCGTTGAATCTCGGGAACATCACCACGGCGACCGGCGCCGCCACCATCAGCACGACGACCAGCGGCGCCCTCCTGCAATCGCCGGGCACGAAACTCAACATCGGCGGCGTCTCGACCTTCACGGCGGCCAACGGCACATCGAACCTGACCAACCCCGGCAACAAGCTCACCGGGGCGGTGGCCCTGACTTCGACCAACACGTTCAATCTGGCGGCGACCGGGAACATCATTCTCGGCACGTCAACCGTCCCCACCCTGACGGTGACCGCCAACAACCTCACGACCGCGAGCGCCGACGGCGCCATCAGCCAGACCGGCCCGATCACCTCCACCGGGACGGCCACCTTCAACGGCGGGTTGTCCAAAGGCGATGTCACCCTCACCGACGGCGGGAATAATTTTGGAACCGTCGCCGGCCGGGTGAATGGCACAGGCAATTTTGCCCTCACGGACACCAACGCCGTGGCGCTCGGCTCCCTGCTCCTTGGGAATGGGAACCTGAATGTGACGGCAAACGGAAACATCAGTCAGACAGCCAGCTTGCGAACCGTGGGAACAACCTCCGGAACCTCGGGCACGGGGACAGTCACCCTGAATGCCGGGGCCAACACCGTCAGCCTGGCCAACGCGGGCAACGAATTCAACGGCAAGCTGACCATCGCGGGCGGGGCCACGAGCCTGAGCGTCTTTAATCGCGGGAACATTGATCTCGCCTCCACCGCCCAATCGATTGCGGCGACCGCTCCCGTCACCCTCAAGGCGGGCAACACGGTGACTTTGCCGACCGCCCCCCTGACCGTCTCGTCCCTCGCCACCTCGGCCTCCAAAACCCTGATTCAAGGGGATGTGACCGCCACCGGCACCATCAGCATTGCCGGTGCTTCGACCATTGGTATTCCCGCCGCCGCCGGTGTGACACTAAGCGCCAGTTCCGCCAGCTTTAACGGCGACGCCACCGTCACCAAGCCGTTGACCTTCAACACCACCACAGGGGTCGCCATCAACGGCGGCACCTGGACACAGGGGGCCAACTCCCTCACAATCAGCACCGGCGGGCTGACGATCTCCAACGCCGGCACACGTTTCGTCACTTCCGGCAACACGGCCATCGGCCTGACGGCGGGCAACCTGACGGTGGGCGTCGGGGCGGTGTTCCAAGTCGGTAACCAACCGGCCGTCGGCGAAACCGCCACGGTCACGACCACCGGGACGATCATCCTCAACGGCGACTTGCAAGTCGGCCTCGGAGCCACCGGGGACCAACTCGCCAAAGTCGGAACCGGCAATGTTGCCTTGAGTGTCGGCACTTCCCATCTCATCGGGACCGGGGTGGCCACAGCCACGCCCCTGCCGGTGATTTCGGTCACCGGCGGCGGGAATGTCACCGGCCAGTTCCTTGATTCGGTCACGCCAGGCACCACGACGACCATCCCCTTCCAAGCCGGCGGCGACTTCGTGCAGGCAGACTATTCCACGCCCACAAGCGTCGGCGTGAAGTCGGGGGCCGCCTCCGACACGGACGGCACGGTCACCGGCTTCCTTCAAGACGGGCAGGCTTACACGGTGACCAGCAGTCTCGGGGCGGCCGCCGGGCTGGTGGTGACGGAAAAGCTCGATTCCTCCGGCAACGACTTGGGACTGGACATCGTGGTGCGGACCAACACGGCCGCCTCCACGCTGACGATCACTCCGACCGTCGCCGGAACCAACGGAACCGGAACGGTTCTCATCCACTCCATCTCCGTCTCCGGCGTCGGAGCGGTCACCATCACCGCCCCGCTGGCCAATTTGGTCAACGGAACCATCACCACGCAAAGCACGCTGACGGCCGCCACCCTGCGGAACATCACTGGCAGCACAATCACCACGGACACCGGCCGGACCGCGTTGACGGCCGGGACGATTTTCACGGCCAAACTGGTGGACAACAGTACCATCGACATCGGCGGGGTGCTGACCACCTTCACCGCCGAGGATGTTCAGTCGAGCCTTACCACCACCAGCCTCATCGCGGAGAAATTCGGGACCATCAAGACCACCGGATCGACCGTCCAAGGTTCGACCGCCGGTGATTTGAAGGCCAGCCTGACCACCCGGACGCCGACCGTCGGAACCAACGTGGCCTCGGTGACGGTGGCCGGCACCCTTTCCGGCCTTTGGGACGTGCTCGGCGACATCGGCACGATCAAGGCCCGGATCACCAGCGGGTGGACCCTTGGCCGCAGTTTGACGACCGTAACTGCCGGAGCGGGCGTCCGCAACCCGGATGGTGTCCGCAACATCACGACTTCGCTGGACATCGGCCGGTCGGCCGCCGGTGAAACCGCCGTGGCCATCACCGCGACGGGCAACATCAAGGCCCTGCTGACCACGGACTTTACCTCGACTGGCAGCAGCGTCCGGGCCGGTTCGATTGGTTCGATCACCACGAAGACCAACCCGGCTGACTTCGTCAACGGGGCGAACGGCAACCTCTCGGCCAATATTCTCACCACCGGCAATCTGGCCGGAACCGCTGTCGGGACCATCACCGTCGCCGGCAATTACACGATGGGATCGAACAAACTGATCGCCTGGAACGGCAACATCGGGACGATCAAGGCGACCAAAACGCTCAGCGGTGTCATCACCACCTTCACCTATCCCACGACGGGCGGGATCACCGCGCTGGCCGGGGGTACCATCGAAGGCTTGTCCGTGACCGCCAAACGGGTCGGCTCCATCACCGGCGTCGTCAATGCGGCGGCCCAACAATTCGGAGACATTGGCGTTTCCGTGGGCAACACCTTCAACCTGCAAGGGAACGACGGCACGGCCGCCAAGAACGCCATCGGGACGATCACCGCCGGCCGGAATCTCGCCTCCAACACCTTTAACTTGCTCGGCGGCAATCTCGGATCGATCACGGTTCCGTATCGGTCTTCCAACAACACGTTCAAACTGTCGGATTCGACGGCCGGCCGGGTCGGTTCCTTCACGGTCGGAGAATCGACCAGCGACAACTTTGCCTTCGTCGAATCCATCGGGAATGTCACCGCCAAGGGAGTCGCCCAGACGCTCGCAAGCACCGCGCCCCAGCTTGGCAATTTCAGCAACTTCACCCTCAACACTTACCGCGAGACGGGAACAGTGGCCGGGATCGGGGCGGTCAAGGCGGCCGCCAACATCTCGGGCACGCTGACGGCGCCCAACGGCATCACCAGCATCACCGCCGGCCGTGATTTGAGCGGCGTCATCACCACGGATTCGCCCGTGCCCGGCACGGACGTGGTCGGCCGCGTGGGAAGCATCACCGCCGGCTCTATCTCCTCCGGGATCACCCTGGTCGGCGAAAGCGTCGGGGCGATCAAGACCACCGGATACCTGACACCGGAAAGCGGAGCCACCTCCCGCATCGCCGGTGTGTTCAACGCTTCGGAACTGCTCCTCAAGGGAACCGGCGTGGCGTCCGGCGTTGGTGTCGGCGCCATCACGACGGATTCCAGCATCAGCACGGTGACCGTGGATGCCCCGTTCGGGGTGACTTCGATCACCGCCAAGGGGCAAGTGAATACGCTCTTTGTGACCGCCGATGATCTTCCGCTCGCCCTGGCCACGGTGAAGCCCGGCTACGGCAAGGTCGGCTCGATCACCGGGTTCGATTTGAGCAACATCTTTGTGGCCGCCGCGTCAATCGGAACGGTGAAATCGTCGGCCGATTATCTCTCGAACTCCCGAGGATCGATCTCCGTTTCCGAATTTGTCGCCCGCGACACGGCCGCAACGGCGACCGGAATCACATCCATCACAACGGACGGTAGTTTCGCCGGGAATGTCGCTGTGATCGCCCCCGCCGGCTTGGGTTCGCTGACGGTGGACGAATCGCTCGCCAGCGGCCTCATCGCGGCCGGATATGCGGCCAACAAGTCGATTGGAACCATCAAGGCCGGGGATGTGGCCGGGTTCGTCATTCTTGCCCGGCAACTCGGCTCGTTCAATGTGATCGGCAACCAAGAACCGGGATCAAGCCTCGGTGGCGGGGTGATTGCGGCGTATGTGAATGTCTTCGGGAACACAGCCGGAGTCGGCCTCGGAACGTTCTCGGCCCTCGGCACGGTGTCGGGCGGCACGATCTTCGACATCACGGACGGAAACCTGACCTCCTTCACCGCCGCCCGGCTCCAGAACAGCACGATCCAGGTTGGCGCCCGCTTCCAGAAGGGGAATGCCGTGGCCAATGGAGCGACCTTCGGCCTGACGGATCGCTCCCTTGGCAGCCTGAGCCTGACGGCTCCGTTCTTCGGAGCCAGCCCGTCGCCGGAAGATCGCCGGGATGGTTCCGGCTTCCGCGACAGTTATGTGGCGGCCGCGAACATCGGCACGGTGACGGTGGCCAGTGTCGCCGCCACCCTCAACCCGCTGACGGAAGAAGATGGTGTCACTTACAAGTCCGGCGCGGCGGCGGCCGGCACCGTCTCGGTTGGCGGGGTGACCATTGTCAACGACCAATTGGCAATTGATGGCAGCAAGTTCGCCAAACGTCCTTCTATCTGATGAGCATCATGAACAACTCGATGTTTCGATCTGTATTGTTGCTGGCGGCGATTTTCGCCGCCAGCCCGGCGACGGCGGCCGAACCGGAGTCGTCTCGCGTCATCCGTGAGTCCATTGAATGGCTGGATGTGTGGGTTCCCGGCAACAACACCAAGGATATTCCGAAGGTGTTGTTGATCGGGGATTCCATCACCCGCGCCTATTACAAGGACGTGGAAGACCGGCTCAAGGGGAAGGCGGTCGTCTGCCGGCTGGCGACCTCCAAGAGCCTCGGCGATCCGGGCTTGGTGGCCGAGGTAAAACTCGTGCTGGGGCAGGCGACCTTCGACGTGATCCATTTCAACAATGGCATGCACGGCTGGGGTTACTCGGAGGGCGAATATGCCAGAGCGTTGCCCCAGATGCTGGACGTGCTGCGGCAAGGGGCGCCAAAGGCGAAACTTGTCCTCGCCAGCACCACCCCGGTGCGGACGGACAAGGGGGATATCCTCGCCGAGAAGACTGACCGCGTGCGGGTCCGCAACAAAGCCGTGGCCGAGTTAGGCGCCGCCGAGAAAATCCCGGTGAATGACCTGTTCGGCGTGGTGATCGACAAGCCGGAATTGTTCACCAAGGACGGCGTCCATCTGAATGCCAAAGGGAGCGAAGCCCTCGGCAAACAGGTGGCCGAGACAATCGCTTCGTTGTTGAAGTAAAGGCATTTCTTGATGGTCATGATCCATGCGGATTGGCATTCTCTCCGACACTCATGACCATCTTTCACGCACCCGGCGGGCCGTCGAAATCCTGCTTGCCGAGGGCGCGGACATTCTCATTCATTGCGGCGACCTGACCAGCCCGGACATCGTGGCCGTCTGCGCCGTTCGGCCGTTTTACTTCGTCTTCGGCAATCACGATGCCGATCAGGCGCCGGAACTCCGCGCGGCGGCCGCGCAAACCGGTTCGGTGTGTCTGGAGTGGGGCGGCATCGTCGAACTTGAGGGCAAACGGGTGGGCGTCGCCCACGGACACATGACCGTCGATGTTCGCCGGGTCATCGCAGACAGGCCGGACTATCTGTTGACCGGGCATTCCCACGACAAACATGATCGCATGAATGGCCCGATTCGCCGGATCAATCCCGGCGCGTTGTTCCGGGCCGATGAGTTCACCGTGGCCGTGCTGGATTTGCCCGAGGGGGAGCTTCGCTTTCTCAATGTGGAGTGACGGGTTTTCTCTTCCAACACTTGGGAATACAAATCACATCAGACTTACGTTCCAAGTTCCCAGCTTAGAGTTTACCCCATGACGACTCCCCCGAAGTATCCCGCCGGTGAGCGAGGATCGTTCACCACGCCGACAGTCGCCGAACGTGAAGCGATGATTGATGACATCGCCTCCCTGGCCGCCAACCTGCGGAAGGCCATCGCCGGATTGTCGGCCGAGCAACTTGCCACGAAGTACGTCAACTGGGATTCCAAACGGATCATCAGCCATCTGGCCGACAGCCACATGAACGCCTTCGCCCGGTTCAAGTTCGCGCTCACCGAGGAGAACCCGACGATCAAGCCCTACAAGCAATGGGAATGGTCGCTGACGGCCGACGCGGACACCGACCCGGAACTGTCCATCGCCCTGATCGAGGCCCTGCACGCCCGCTGGGTCGTGTTGCTCCGGGCGATGACCGACAGTGATTTCCAAACGACCTTCTATCACCCGGAACCAAACAAAACCTACACGCTGGCCGAAGGGTTGCACATCTACGCCTGGCACGGCAAACACCACACCGCCCAGATTGACTGGATGCGGCAAAACTATTCGTGGTGAACGTGATGATCTTGGCGAACCGGGCCACGCAACCATCGCCAATCTTTCTGGCATGGCCGATGGGCCTGTTTTCGCCCCGTTGAGCTTGTGAAATTATTCCAAGATCGTAAGGCGGTTTTGATTTCGCCGAGGCAATCTTTTCGCCCCCGGCCGATCATTTCCCCAAATCAAAAATCGTTAAATGTCTCGCCGCCGGCCCGCGTGCCGAGGGCGCGCCAAGTGGCTTGAAGAATGGTGTTCCGTGTGAATCGCACGGAGCCGTCCATCAACGCGGTGTTCACGCCGCCGGTGTGGAAGCTGCGGGCCGGGGCGACGGTATAGGTCGGCACGTTGGCCGTTTTGCCCTCGCGGCGGCTGGTGAAGTCCACGTCGTAGGTGATGCCGCCGGAGACATACGGGATTTTGGTGTTCGGCGGGAAGGTCGTCGTGAATCCCGATTGAATGCTGCGGGCGTCGATCCATTCAACGTGCCCGCCATCCACCTTGAAAGTGCCGCCATAGGCAATCGCGTCGGCCGGGGTGGCCGGGATGGCGACGCCGGCCGTGGCCGGGACGCCGCCGTCGCGGACGATCACGGTGAAGGTCTTTCCTTCGGACAAGCCGAGGGTATTGCTGGTCCCGTCCGTGATGTCCGCAAACTTCGTCTGGCGGTTCATGCCGAAGGCGCCGTCCCCGGTGGCGCCGGTGGAGGGATCGTAAACGAACCATGTCCCCATGTTGATGAGATAGTTCAGCGGATAGGGGGAACCGGCGGTCGCCTGGGGATGGTCGTTGACTTCGGAAGGGCAAATCAACAAGGCCACCCGGTTGACGGCCATCGCCTGCCCGTCGCTCGATTGCGAATAGTCGATCAGTTTGCCAAGATCCCCGCGTTCGATGTACGGCAGCAACCGCGTCTGCGCCGACCACGGATCGCCCACTTGCGCGACGGGCACATCTCCCTGCGTGGGGAAACAGGAATTGGTCGATTCAAAATTGTGCAGCGCCAGCCCCCATTGCTTCAAATTGTTCTGGCACTTGATCCGGTTGGCCGCCTCCCGGACTTTCTGCACCGCCGGGAGCAACAGCCCGATGAGGATGGCAATGATGGCGATCACCACCAGCAACTCGATCAATGTAAAAGCGACTCGTCGAATCATCGGGCTGTTCCTTCATTACGGGCGAACCAAGAAGGAGATGATTCTCCCATCATTGGGATGGTGATTGTGTGAAGGAAGCAAGAGATGTTGGCGAAGGAGATGACTGGTCGGGTTGAGGTTGGTTGTTGCCCTTTGATTGGGGAATCACTCCGACGTGCGAATCCTGATATCTTTAGCACGCCGACGCGAGAGAAAAATGGCAAATGTTTCCGGGATTGCGTTTTCAATCATCCGACACTGGCGTCCGCCGCCGGGCTGCGGGTATGATTAAATCGGCTTCTCTGAAGGACTTCGCCGATGAGCCACTACCTTGCCGACCCCGCCGAACTTCCCGACGGCGGGCTGAGATATTCGGAATCCTTTTCCATCATGTCTTTGTCGGGTCTTGTCTTGTCCGGCGTGTTCGCCCTCGTTTCCGAGAATCCGGAATGGTATGCCATCCCGTGGATGTTGCTTGCAATGTTGTTTGTCTGTCGTCCCGGCCTCACCCTGGCTCGCGGCCGGATCGGCGTCGCCTGCCGGGCGGGACCGTGGTGGTTGTGGGCGCGCTCTCGCCCGGCGGATTGGGTGCGGAGAATTGTCGTGCGATCCGGCGACAATTCCGATTCGATGCTGGTGATCTGCGGCGACCAAGGCAAGCCGCTCATCTTGAAATGGACGGTCTCGCGTGATTGCCTGATGCGGGCCGCCAACTCGCTGGCCGGGCGGATGGGCGTCGGCGGGAACGCGGTTTCGGTCGTCGAGGAGCGCGTCGGCTTCACGGGGGAGCGAACCGGGCAGCCATGCCTTAGCCGGGTCAATGCCCGAGAGGAGGCCAACGGCCTGGTCTTCCCCGTCCGCACGACATGGAAACTGGTGAGTCCGCCAAATCCCGATGCTTGGAACCGCGGCCCGCAATCCATTCCCGGCGGTCTGCTGCTCTTCATGGGGGTCGTTTTGGTCGCGGCTTCAGTGTGTGGAATGGTCCTGCATCTGACGGGCCGCGGACATCAGTTCATCGTGGGAATTGGCCCGTTTGTCTTCGGGCCGCCGTCGCATCCAAACCTGCTGATCCGTTTTGCCGAGGCGCTGGTGAAGGGGAGCCTCGGAATGCTCTTTGGTCTTCCGCTGGCCGTCGTCGGCTGGCAGCTGATCCGGCCGATATGGGCGTTAAGCGACGCGATTCGATATGTTCGGAACCGCCCCGGCGGTCGCGGCCGGATCGAGATCATTGTCAACAAGGAAGACCTCGCCATCCGTCGGCCAGACGGGCGGGAGATCATCCGATGGGCGCGATCCGAAGTGGCGTCGGTCAGGGCGACCCGCCTCGTCTCCACCATCACCAACGAAAGCGGCGACACGACACAGATTCTCGGCGGCCTTCAGATTCAAGCCGTCGACGGCCGGGAATGGCTTTGCCAGAACGAACGAAGACCCACCCCGGAAGATTGGGAATGGATCGCCACCCGCCTCCGGGCGACTCTGGAGGCGGAAAATGATCCGAGGGAAAAATAATCATCACAACACAAAGTGTCGCAAAGAAAAGAAGACAGCCGCTCGTTGAATGATTTTCAACGAGCGGTTGTCTTCAGAAATCCCTTTGGTGAAACGTGCCCTCCCCGCCGCCGACGCGACGAGGGTCTTGGGGAGTTGACGCCGCCCTTACTTCACCAACACCCGCAGATCCTTCACCGGGCCGGCGTCCGGGATGATGCGGACGGCGAAGAGGCCGGTGTTGGTTCCGGCGGTCACTTCCAGCGTCAACTCGCGGTCGCCTTCCTTGAGGGTGATCTTCTCAGGAACCTTCAGGTTGCTTCCCGGCGACGGCTCAAACTTCACCACATAGTTTTCGCTATAGGCCGGGCCGATCGACATCGGGATGCGGACGACCACCTTCTGGCCGGGAGCCACGGAAACCGGGGCGCTCGGAACCCGCAGGTTGATGGCTTCGATCAGGACGGTTTCATTCTTGAGCCAGTTTTCGATGTACGACTTGTTGAGGCGGAGCATCTTCAACAACGCCTCGGCGTCGGTGATGACCTTTTTGAAGTCCAGGCCCTGGCCGATGCCGCCGCGAATGTCACGCAATTTTTCCAGCAAGACGGTGATTTTTTGCTGAGTGGCAAAAACTTCGGCGGCCTCCGGCTGGCGGTTCTGGGCCACAAAACCCTGAATTGAACCGTAGCTCTTTTCGGCCTCCGGGAACTCGCGGTCCAGCACTTCGCCGAGCTTGTCCACGATCTTGGTCTTCGTGGCCGTGATGAGGTTCTTCTCCATCCGGTTCGTCTTGTATTCCAGCAGGATGCTGTTGTACTTGGCGTTCACTTCGCTGGTCTTGTTCTTCGCGGCGGTCAGTTGCTCGCCCATGTCGTTCGTGGCGGTTTGCTCCGAGACGAAATGGTCGGGCGTTTGCAGCGACGGCACGCGGGCTGTGAACGAGCGGAACTTGTTGTCCATGTCCGTCAGCTTCTTGATGACATCTTCCAATTCGTCGGCCAACTTGGCTTCGTCCATCGCGATGCGGGAAAGCAGTTCCGCGTCGGAGACAAGCCGGAACACCAGCGTTTCCTTGTTCTGGGAGGTTCCCGGCTTGGCGGCGTCCACGTTCGTGTCCACAGCCACCACGTTGAGCGTCAGCAGGTAGTTCCGCTGCACGTCGTTTTCGCTTTCGCGGCGAAGGCCGGGCACGGTTCGTCGAAGGTCAAAGCTGTATTTCGGCTCGTCCTTGTCCTCGTCTGCGTATTTCGGCTCGCTTTCGGAAGCCCGGTAATCAATGCGATTGATGACCCGCTGGTCGGCGGCCGCCGGGCGGGGCTTGGAAAGGTTCGCCTTGATCTGGTCGAGCGTTTCCATGCGGTTGGTGTAATCGTTCACGAATGCCTTCAGCGGGGTGAACGTGTCAACCACCGCCTTGTCCGACTTGATCTTGTCGTAGTTCATCCCGTGCACGACCGCGCGGTTGAGGGCGGCCCCGATGTTCGGGAACACCGGAATGTTGCCCCAATACCAGGCGGCGAACTCGGCTCGTTTCCCGGTGATGGCGGCGGGTTCGATTTCGTAATAGCTGAAAACGTAATCCACGCGGTTCAGTCCGTTGTCGTCCGTGATCGTGCTGCCGGGGGTGGCCCCGCTGCCGGGCGTGAACGGGATCAGTGCTTGCGGCGTGCACATGTAGACGCCGTCGACCTTGCGGATGATGGCCACTTCCACGTTGACTTCCGGCGGGCGGTCGTCTTTCACGACGACCTGCACGTGGCGGATCGAGGTGACGTTGTCCGTGTCCCGCAGGAAGATGTCGAAATCGGTCTGCACAGTGATGGCCGTGTGGTTTTCGGCCTTGAACGCCACCTCGAACCCGTGGCCGTCGATCACCGGCAACAACAGTGGCTTCTCGATGGTGGCGGTCGTCGCCGCTCCCCCGCCGGGTCCGGCGCCGGTCGGCAACAGTTGCACTTCGACGAGCGGCTTGTCCGACTTGCCCCGGAGGACGAAATCGGTTCCCATCGGGATGTCGAACCGCGATTTGTCCCCGGTGAGGGAGATCGGCTGGCCGGCCACCACTTGCTTCATGCCCTTGAGCAATTTCGGATTCGAACGATACGGCTTTTGCTCCTTGTCGAGTTCCTGATCCTCGACAAACGGCGCCCGATGATACAGATACGCGGGCTGGTATTCGTCCCGGTACAGTTCCTGGAGCTTCGGCGGGGGCACCAGCGTGATTTGCTTGGACGGCGTGGCGAAGTTTTCCCCCTCGATGTAAAATCGGATCGACTCCGTGATGTCCTTGGGGTTCTTGATGTCCTTGGGGCCGGAGTTGAGGGTCACCACGAACATATTATTCGGCTCGGCGCCGAGGCCTTTTTCCACGGAGGTGGCGAGGCCCCAGCCGCGAATCCGCACTTCGGCCGGAATGCGGTGCTTCTTCAACGTCCGGGACATTGACCGGTCGGCGGCCCGCTCGGCCAGTTTGTCGAAGGTCGATTGAATCGCCATCACCTCGGAGCCGATGCCGAACTTGGCGGAGAGGCCGTCTCGGGCTTCCTCATTCGGCACAAAAACTTGCTCGACATAATCGGCCGTCCATTTGGCCGGATCATCCGAGATGCCGCGAGGGAGCTTTTGACGCACCGTTTCCACGACACTGCCCGGCAACGGGATGATGTTCTCGCCGGGGAGGACCGCCGGGACATCCGTCCACAGCAGCGGCCGCCAGCCAACCGGGGAGGCGCTGTCGGCGATGACCCACTTGTAAGCAACCACACGCAGGCTGACATCCTGCCCGCGAACGATGCGGAGTTCCTCATCCGGAAAATCGACGAGTTCCATGTACGCCCGCCGGGGCCATGGGGTGTTCTTCAACAGCACATCCCGCTCGACGAGGATCGTCGAAACCTCTGTGAACTCCGGAATGAACTCGCCCGGCGACATCCGGGCCAGGGCGCAGACGGCCCCGCCGCTGACGAGGAAGAACCCAAGCGTGGCCAGCGAGAGCAACAGCCCGCGCAATTGAAGCCGTTTCCAGTTGAACGCCTGCCCGACCGGCACCTGATCCATGCGGTCGCGCACGTCGTTGATGGTCTTTTCGATCATCTGCGTCGAGTAGCCGTAAGATTTGGCCTTTTCCAGATCGGAGAGTTGCACGGCCGTGATGAGCCGGTCCCCGAGGATGGCGGGGAAGCGTTTTTCCAAAATCAGGGCGAGGGACGATTGCGAAAAATCCCGCGTGAGCCGCAATAGCATCTTGGAGACGACGACCGCCAGCAACATCGAACACGCCAAGACGAGCATGATGGTGCGGAGCGTCTTGGGTGCGTCCGTCGCCCAGTCGAAGGTGAACAGTTTGAAGATGCCGAAATCAAACAGCATGGCCAGCCAGAACCAGACGGCCAGAAACAGGCCGACGGCCAGCAAGCTTTCGATGACGACATACCGCCGGATGATCCCCCGCAGTTTGGCCAGCGGGGAGGCGATCTTCGGGTCGTTGTTGCGATATTCGAGCATTGTTGCCATGAGCTTCAATTGTTAAGTGCCGTCGTCAAGCAGTCACACATCAACCAACCGTTTAGAACGCCAAAACCCATCGAAAACTAATACCCCGTGTCAGTCATAGCCCGACGCGCAAGCGAGGGTGCTTGGATAGTCCCACACCCTCGCTTGCGCGTCGGGCTATGACTGACACGGGGCCGGATTTTATTGGGTTCCGGCCCGCGCTCCGCTCCGAAGACTCCGCGTCGCGGCTTCACGGTCACGCCAGTTTCAACAACTTCCGCGTCAGCCATTCCACCGACAAGAGCGTGCCGCATAGCAACAGCATATAACCCACGCGCATCGGGCGGTCGGTGGGGCCGGTCAGCCAGGTCGTCATCCACGAGGGGAGGGCGAAACCCTTGTCCCAGTAATCATCGACCTTGCCCTTGTTGCGGATGGTCTTCGCGTCCTGCTTGATGCAATCGGGGATCAACTTCAAGGATTCCTCGTCGCCGAACTTGAAGGCCAGCCGCTTCCCTTCGGGGCCGCCGGCGGTGGCTTTTTGCAGGCTGGCGACAAGAGTTTCATCCGGAAGGCGGCCGACGATCTCGCTCACCGGCGTGGCCATGCGGTAGAGGGCGTTGAAGTCCGGCCGGGTCACGTCCAGTTCCGGGTTCGATTGCCGGATGTTGAACTTTTGCTTCAGCGTCTCGGCGCTGCTCGGGATTTCCACCTCGGCCCGCCAGATGCCGGTGGGGAACTTCTCGCTGGAGGCGAGTTGCGAACGCTGGAAGTAGCCCTGCCACGCCTCGGCTCCCTTCTTCGCGTTCATCCGGTATTCGTAGGAATACTTCGCGTGGTACTTGGCCTTGGCGGCGGCGATCTGGTTTTCTCCCTGGAGCTTTTCAATCTCCGGCGGGTACTTGTCCAGTTCCACCGGCTTGAAGCTGATCTTCGGGTCGCTGTTGGCGGGCATGAAGCCGAGCGACGGGTCGAGCAACTGGGAGGTCACGCGGATGTAGCCGCCAACGGGGACTTCCTTGGTCATCAGGATCCGCCCCCGCTGCGTTTGCTTGCGACGGCTGCCCGAACCCATGTAACGGATCAGTTTCGTCCAGAACCGCTCGAAGTAATCATCGCGAAACTGCCGGAGCCGCCAGATTTCCGGGGAGCCGATCCACATGGTCTTGCCCTGGCCATATTGCATGGTGGCCATCCACGGCGGGGCCTTGCCATCCGGCATCTTGATCGCGTTCGGATCGGGGAAGCGGGCCACCGGCGTGGCGACCGGCTTGAGTTCGCGGATCGGGAAGTAATTGTAAAAGCCCCGCAAAACGCGGGCTTTTTCGTCCTTTTCGTCCCGGCCGGTGAAGAAGCGTTCCCAGCCTGTTTCGATGTTCGGGATGGAGTCGTCGATCTTCATGAAGTCGAGGTCGCCGCCGAGGTTCTCAAATTCGAGCCGCCACGGCTTGTCGGCGGTTCGCTTGGCGGCCGCGAGATCCGGGTCGCCGGGAACCACGGGCAGGATGGTGTTGAGGGCTTGGAACTTGTCTCCCGCGTCCGGCCGGGCGAGGTGCTTGGTGTGAATATGCCCGGCCATGAACAAGAGTCCGCCAGCCTGCAATTCGACCCAAGTGCGGAGCATGTCGATTTGCTCCGTCGTCAACTGCGTCCAGTCGATGTCAAAGGCGATAATCACGTCGTAGCGGGCGATGTTGTACCACTTCTCCGCGGGTGTCTCAGTCGGGCTTTCCTCGACGCGGATGCGATCCGGGAAGTGTTGAAGCTGGCGTTCGCCGTCTTCCAGCAGGTTGATCTTCCCGGCGGTCCCGGCTTCGTTTTGCACGAACACGCTCAGGTCGGCCTTGTCCCGCAGCAGTTGCGTGATGAGGAATTGAAAGTCCCGGTTCGGGGCGCTGCACATCACCAGCACCCGTTGCGGCTTCCGCTGCACCTTCACGACGGTCCACTCGCCGACGTGTTCTTTGTCCTGATAGCGTTCTCCCTCGACGCGCGGTGTGACGGCCCGCACCCGCCATTCTCCCTCGACGAATGCCTTGGGATTTTCCTTGCTCTTGAGCAACTCCGGGGCCTTCTCCGGGTCCAGCACAATCTCGGCCTGGGCGTGCGGCGGTTCGCCGGGCTGATAAACGGCTTCGGCCGGGACGCGGATGGTGGCGTCGGACTTGGGGGGCTGGACTTCGAGTTCGATCTTGGCCTTCTGGCCGACCAGCCCGTCGCCGTCCTGTTCGATGATGACCTTGAAGGACTCGTCCGGCGGGGTGAGTTCCGGGGCTTGAAGATCGGTGATGCGGACATTGATCGTCTTTTGCTCTGACCCGATGCCAACGGTGAAAACCGGAATCCGCTCGGCCGTGGCCCTCGCCCGCAAGTCGGCCAGCACCGCCTCGTTGCCGAGATTGCTCTGGCCGTCGCTGAAGACGATGATCCCCTCGACCATGTTGCCGGCTTCCTTGTTGATAAGGGCCAGCGTGGAATCGGGAACATTCGTCGCCGAGCCGAGGCTGCGAGCCAGTTCAACACGGGCCGGCAACTTGTCCCGGTTGTACAGCAGCACGGCCTTGTCGGCCGGGGTAAGGCCGGAGGGATAGGCGTCTTCCTTTTTGTCGAGCCACTTCTGCGCCCATTCCGCGTTGCCGGGCTTGTCCCCTTCCCACGCGGCGTTGGCCTTGACGGCGGCCGCCGCGTCGTCCGAGAGGCCGCGGATGATCCACGGCTTGAAGTCATACCCATACGCCTGCCACTCGGCCTTGCCCCAAGGGCGGCCGTTCATGCGGTTGAGCGCCCCCTCGGCGTCGGGCAACCGATACACCGGCACGGGGTCGGTGCTGCTCTTCTCGAATTGCTGCGGTTCCTCGTCGAGCCGGTTGCCGAAGCGGTAAACAAACACCGGGTTCTTGTCGAGCAACTTGTTGACGAACGCGACCCGGTCGTCGCTCATGAAGTCCAGCACCTTGGAAAGCCGGGTGACGGGCTTGGAGGAAACCTCGTCGCTGATCTGGGCCATGCTGTCCGACACATCGATGAGAACCAGCACGCGGGATTGTTTCTCGACGCGATCGTAATCCTGACGGGCCGGCATGAGGAACATGAGGGCGAGGCAGGCATAAACCGAGATGCGAAGCAACGCCAGCGGCGTCGCCCAATACCACCGGACGGTGCGCGCGTCCTTCCGATACATGAACAGAACCAACGCCACCCCGACAAACAACACGACCCCGAGGATGAGCAACCACCAATGCCCGTTGACCTCCTTGTGGAGGCCATAAATCTTGAGGGTTTCGGTCAATCGCCGAAACACAAACTCGGATTCTTGTTGAACGCCGTTGTCGTTCATTCCCGGCTCTCATCTCTCAAAATCACCCTGTCGCTGATGCAATAGGGTTTATCTCTGTGTTAAAACTCCGACCATCATCTCACGAACCACTTCGCCAGCAAGGCCCTGCCGCTTCGCCCCGCAAGAGCCTCACTGCTTCGCCCACAAGAGCCCCACTGCGTAAGCGGTGGGGGTTTTCTTCTACGTGAAGCAACCCCCACCGCTTACGCAGTGGGGCTCTTGATTGACCATGCTTCAAGTTTTCTGCCTGCGTGAAGCAACCCCGCCACTTCGCCAATAAGAGCCCCACTGCGTAAGCGGTGGGGGTTTCTCCCTTGTAAGGCAACCCTCGCCGCTCACGCAGCGGAACTCTTGATTTTAGTCAATCACAAACCTGCCAAAGCGTGTTCATCAATCCAAACACACAAAGCACCGGGTTGGTCTCTCACATAAGCGAACGCCGTCTGGATCATCCAGTCATCTGTCTTCAACCGGGTTGAACCACCATGAGTCCACCACCGACCACCCGTTGTCTTGCCGCCCAATCGATTCAACGCCCCGCTTGCATACGCTTTCAAATCTCGAAGGATCGTATTTTGATGAACGGTTTCTAGAACCGTCACCAACACATGAGCATGATTCGGCATCACGGCGACCGCCAACAAGATCCACTTGCGATAAGCCATAGTCTCCCGAATCTGTCCCGCCACGGCCACGCCCTGTTCCGGTGTGAGCCAAACAGGCTCGCCCGACAAAATCTCTTTCATCGCCTTGCGAAGCGCCGGGTTGCCCTGCTCGTATTCGGTTCCATGACCGTTGTGTATCACCTTCTCGGCATCATCAGTCCGGATGTCCCCGACAAAACCACGAGCATCACCGGGGAGCCAAGTGGCATAAGTCGTCCAAGTAATCAGCCATGTCCGGGTCACGGCATTTTGCCTTGTGAAATCACATGTTTTTTTGACTCTTCCATCATCAAACCAACCTCTTCGCACTCAAGAGCCCCACTGCGTGAGCGGTGGGGGTTTCTCCTGTGCAAGGCAACCCCGGCCACTTCGTCATTCAAGAGCCCCACTGCGTAAGCGGTGGGGGTTTTCTTCCACATGAGGCAACCCCCACCGCTCACGCAGTGGGGCTCTTGTTGATGCTGCTGCGGGGGCTTTCATAGCCACCTCATCACGCCGCCGCCACATCCGACCGGGTGTGGAAGCTCAGCCGCACGCTCATCGCTTGCTCCGCAATCAGGACGAGCAGCATCACGAAATAGAACCACGGATTTTCGGACAAATCCCGCTTGCGGGACAGCAGCGATTCCACCAGTTTTTCGTCGGTGGCGGTGTGGAGCGGGGCCTTGGCGATTTGCGTGATGTCGTTCGAGTTGGCGCGGGCGAGGTTGCCCTCATGCTCCACGTCCACGTTGTACGCCAGCACCCGGAAGTCGGCTTTCGCCGGGCCGTCCGGGGCGGCTTTGCCCGGTTCGGCGCGGCGTTCGGCAAAGCGGAAGAGGTAAGTTCCCGGGTCTTTCCCCAGGTTGAAGTCGAGCTTGAGGAAGCTCTTCTTCTCCTCGGGCTTGTCCTTGGTCTTTTCTTCTGTTCGCTCCTCGGTGGCCATCAGGTTCTCGCCAAGCGAGGAGAACCCGATCTTGTTGCCCTTCACGTCCTCGGAAAACCGGGCGGTCCGGTATTTGGCGTCGTAGTTGTTCTTCTCGAAGGTGAAGTCCCATTTGCGGCCGAGCAACGGGCTGGAGTCCGTGCCAGCGCTGGCCATGTAGCCAAGCATGTTAATCATCATCGGCGGATAGTACGCCTTGCCGAACCCCTCCATGTCGTTCCAAGAGGCCCCGGCCGAGGTCATAAAGGCGGTCACGCGGCCTTTGCCGAAACTCTTCGCCAGATAGAGCGGATCGCCGAAGGAAACTTCATCCCGCAGTTTCTCGACCTTTTCCTTGAGAATCGCGTTCTCGGCGGCGGCCCAGAAATTCACCATGCTCGGTCGCTTCAGGGCTTCGTTGCCCGGATCGTCGAGCAGCGATTCCAGCACTTTGCCAAGGTTGAACAACTCGCTGGTGCTGGCCGCCATCTGCCGCAATTGTGTGCGGTAACTGGTCAGCGTGGCCGAATAGCGTTCCCACTTCGGCTCGGTGATCGGGAACTCATCCGTCAGCTTGTTCACGCGGTCCGTGTAGGCATCCATCGGGCTGGTGTTCTGGAGGTAAACCAGCGTGCTAAGGTCCGAATTGCCGGCTTGAAGCGCCTGGGTGTTCACCCGGATATAACGGTCGATCACCACGAAGATGAAGAACTTTTCGTACTCGTCCTCGCTGACGGCCTGCCCACGATTGTCCGTGTATAGCTTTTCCAAGGCCGGGTGGGATCGGGTCTTTTTGCTGGTCAGCAGTTTCTTGTTGTAGGTCAGGCTGCGCATGAACTTCAGGGCAGACCGCTTGTCTTCGGGGATGTCGAGGCCGATGGCCTTGTCGAGAGGCACCGGGAAAATGCCTTTGCCATCACGGTAAAGTTGCTCGTTGTAGAGAGGAATCACGTCGGCCTTCATGTTCGGCCCCATGAAGAAGGAGACGCCGCCCCCGGCTTTCGCGTAGTCTTCCAAGTTCCGGATGGCTGCCGGGGTGAACCGGGGCACATCACACACGAACACGCCGACAAATTGCTGGAGGTTCAGTGTTTCCAGTTCGGCCGAGTTCTTGATCTGAACGTCGTAGCCCTTGATCGGCTCCGTGAAGAGCTTTTGTAGGAAGAACGACTCGGCTTCCTTGGTGCCGCGCTGGGCCACCGGGCCGTCGTCCACGATCAGGATTGGCACCCGGTCACGGACTTCAATGGCGGCATACCGCACGTTGTCGGCGGCGATGCCCCCGACTTCCCCCTCCAAGTGGGCGCTCACCACCGGGAACCGGCCGGCGACCGTGAGTTGCAACGTGTCCCGTTCCTCGGGGGGGAGGTTGAGTTTCGCATCCGTCAGTTTGTCGATGGCGGCGACCACGTCGTCGTCCGAGCCGGTGCGGTCGAAGTTCAGCACGAACTTGGAGACCGTTTCCCCGTTCGGCGGGATGGAGGGAATCACCACCATCCCCTCGGGACGCTCGGCCCCGTTCACCCGAATGCGGACGTTGACGGCCTTTTTCTCGCTGTTGGAGTAGTTCCGCACCTTCAGCGTGAACTCGACCGACTGATACTTGGCGACGATCTTCGAGTCCGGGCTGATTTCCGTGATCGCCAGGTTCTCGGCCGACAGTGGCGACTTGGTTTGCTCGGATCGTTCCGGGGAAACGGCATCCAGCAGGTGGACTTCGACGCCCGCTTTTTTGAGTTCCTCGAACGCTTCCGTGAGCCGAACCTTGTTTTGCTCGCCCCAGTCGGCCGAGCGGAAGTCGCCCACGACATGCAGCACCGGCCGTTTGGTGGCGTCGGCCTCGAAGAGCTTTTTCGCCGCCCGCAGTCCGTCCGTGAGGTCCGCGTGCATCAGCGACGCCTTGGTCGGGGCGAGGTAGGTCCGCATGTCGTCCAGCGTGGTGTTGTTCAACCGGCCGAAATCGCGGGGGTTGTCGAGGTCCGTCAACGGCAGGATGGTGACGAACTGCGGACTGGTCGCCTGGACGACCGAGACGCCGATGCGATCCGTGATGAGTTGTTTGGCGTCCTGATACACTTCGCGGTTCTGGCCGTCGTCGCTTCGGATGGTGTCCGAGTTGCTGAGGGTGTTGTCAAACAGGATGACGTGAAGCGTCGTCTGCCCTTCCCGCCCCTTGTCGCATCCGATGAACCGGGCGAGCAACAGGCCGACGAGCAACATCAGCAAAATTCGCAACAACAACAGGATCAATTGTTCGATGATGAGCTTCCGGCGCGCGCGTTTCTGCGACTTGAGCAGAAACTCCATCGCGGCCCACCGGACACGCTTGTACTTCATCCGGTTGATGAGATGGATGATGATCGGGCTGCTGATGAGCAACACCCCGAAAATCATGGCAAACGGATTGGCAAATAAGCTAAGCATGCGTCAGAGTTTCTATCCGTTGGTATCTGTCAGTGTCCGATTTGGCCGTGAGCCATGAGCTTTGAGCGATGAGTCAGAAAAAACCACCAGTGGTTTGGCTTAAAGTTCACGGCTCATCGCTCATGGCCAATCCTCATCCGGTCGGGGCCTTGGTGCCGCCGCTGCGGCTGGCCATGCGCATGTGCAAGAACTTCGAGAGGATCGCGTCCATGTAATCGCTTGTTTTCACCAGCGAATAATCGACCCCCATCCGGCTGCAACCACGCCGGACTTCGACGAGATATTCTTCCAACGCTTCCAAGTAACCGTCCCGCAGGGCTTTCGGGTCACACAGGAGTTGGGGAAGCTCTTCCATCCCCTCGAACTTGGTCGTGCCGCCAAAGGGGAAGTCCACTTCGTCGTCGTCCAGAATATGGAAGACCATCACGTCGTGCCGACGAGACCGCAGCATTTCCAACCCCTTGAGGAGGGGTTCGCGGTCTGTGAGCAGATCGGAAAAGATCACGATCACCCCCCGGCCGTGCGTGGCCTCGGCGACCTTCTTCAAGATCTTCATCGGGTCGGTTTTTTGCCGGGGCGTGCAGGCGTGCAGGGTCTGGGCCATGCCGTCGAGATGCAGGTCCGTGGACTTCGGCGGCATCTGATAACGAATGTCTTCGTCAAAGGCGATCAACCCGGCCGAGTCCCCCTGCTTGATGGCCATGTAGGCGAGACAGGCGGCGGCGGTGGAGGCGTATTCGTATTTGTTCAGCGTCCCGGCTTTTTTGTGCTTCTCCACGCCGTAGTGCATGGACTCGGACACATCGACGACCATCTGCGCCCGCAGGTTGGTCTCGGCCTCGTATTGCTTGATGTAAAAGCGGTCGGTCTTGGACCAGACCTTCCAGTCGAGGTGGCGGATGTCGTCCCCGCGAACATACTCGCGGTGCTGGGCGAACTCGACGGAATGCCCGAAGAACGGGCTGCGGTGCATCCCGGTGATGAACCCCTCGACCACGGTCTTGGCCCGAAGGTCCAGCCGGGAAATGCGGGCGATCACCTTGGGATCAAAAAACCGTCGCGGGTCTTCTTCGTTTCGTTGCGGAGCGCTCATGAATTCATCCTGAATTCGGAAGGAAGAGAAGACCAACCACAAAGACGCAAAGGTCACACAAAGTTTCACAAAGAAATCGAACGACCACGGAACTGTCAGGTCGTGATGACATCATGATGATCCGAGAAGAACTTTTTTCTTCTTCTCCGTGGAACTTTGTGTGACCTTTGCGTCTTTGTGGTTAGTCTTCTCTTCCTTCCGAATTCCGATCAGGAGGTGAAGATTTTCTTGAACCGTTCGTCGCTCTCCAGGTCGCCGACGCGGGTCGGCGTTTCCTTGAGCAACCGGGTGATGACGGAGTCCGTCGTGATCCCTTCGGAGGCGGCGGTGAAGTTCGCCAAAATCCGGTGGCGAAGCACCGGCAGGGCGACCGCCTGAATGTCCTCGTGGGCCACGCTCTCGCGGCCGTAGAGCAGGGCTCGGGCCTTGGCTCCGAGGACGAGGTTTTGCACGGCCCGCGGACCGGCGCCCCACGCGAGGTATTCCTTGATGAACTTCGGCACGCCCGGCTCGGTGATGCGGGTCTGCCGCACGAGGGCCAGCGTGTACTTGATGACTTCGTCGGCCACCGGAACCCGGCGGACGAGGTTCTGCAACTCCATGATCTGTTCGCCGCTGAGGACCGGCTTCGGCTCCTCCATCGTGAGGGCGGTGGTTCGCCGGGCGATTTCCATTTCTTCTTGGAAACTCGGGTACTTCACGAACACCTTGAACATGAAGCGGTCCTGCTGGGCTTCCGGCAGGGGATAGGTTCCTTCTTGTTCGATCGGGTTCATCGTGGCCAGCACGAAGAACGGGTTGGTGAGTTTGTGCCGAACGCGGCCCACGGTCACCTGTCGCTCTTGCATAGCTTCGAGCAAGGCGGCCTGCGTCTTCGGCGGCGTCCGGTTGATTTCGTCGGCCAGCACCATGTTGGCGAACAACGGGCCGGGGAGGAACTTGAACTCGCGGGAACCGGTGGAGCGGTTTTCCTCGATCACTTCCGTCCCGGTGATGTCGGCCGGCATCAAGTCGGGCGTGAACTGGATGCGGCTGAAATCCAGCGACAGACACTTGGCCAGCGAGGAAATCATGAGGGTCTTCGCCAAACCCGGCACGCCCTCCAGAATGCAGTGCCCTTTGCTAAACAGGGCGATCAGCAGCTCTTCGATGACCTGTTCTTGCCCGACGATCACCCGGCTGAGCTGTTGCTTGAGATCCTTGAAAGCCGACTTGATCCGGCCGACGGCCTCCAGATCGTTGGCTCCGAGCGTGGAAGAAAGCTGTGTCATGTGGCTTTTGATGGGGTAAGTGTGTTGACTCAGGTTATGAAATCATCAGGGTTGGCCATTAGTTATCGGGCCGGAAAGACAAACCCACTCCGGGGTTTTCGATTTCCGGCTCATGGCCACGGTCATCGTTGGTAGATCGGCAGTGTTCCGTTTTCCAATTGCAGGATCGTCAGGTTCACCGAGGTGGCGAAGACCGGGCCGATGTAGCCGCCGGTCCATGAGCCATCGGAGGCTTGGTTGCTCTTGATGTATTCAAACATGCTCTTGCGGAAATCGCTCCACTTCATGCCGTCCTTGGTCCCGACGATCTTGTCCCAACCATCGTCCCCGAGAACGTACATCGCCTGGGCGAAGTAGTAATTCTGGTATTCGTCGTGGGCCAGCCGACCTTTGCCGAAGGGAATGTTCTTCTGGCAGTATTTCAACCATTTGACCGCATATTCGGACTTGTATTCCCCCTGGCTGAAAGCACAGGCGACGGCGGCGGCCGTCAACGGCGGGCGTTCCCCGCCGTTGGCCGCGAAGCCGTTGGCCAGCGAATAAATAATCCCGCCAGCCGGGGTGGTGGATTTCTTCAAGTAATCAACCGACTTGTCGATGATTGACTTCGGCACCAGAATCCCGGCGTTCCGGGCGGCCCGCAGTCCTTGCAGTTGGGTGATGGTGACCGAGCCTTCGTCAAAGTTGCTGCCTTCGTTGGCGGAGACGTAACCCCAGCCCCCTTTGTCCGTCTGGGCTTTGCCGCAGAAATCGACGGCTTTGGTCAGCAGTTTTTCCAAATCCTTGCGGCGCTTGTCGTCTTCTTCCTCGCCGTAGACGCTTGCAAGGAAGAGCATGCCGAAACCGTGGCCGTACAGATATCGGCTGGCTTCCGTGGGGTTGTTCGGGTTGCCGAGCAGGCCGTTGGCTTGCGACCGCTTCATGAACCACTCAACGGCCTTCTTAATGTTCTGGCTATATTTGCCTTCCCGCATCGTGCTGCCTTCCATCAGCATGCAGATGCCGGCGACGGCCGTCATGGTGGTGGGATACTGGCCGCCGTTGGCCTCCCAGTTGCCTTCGGTTTTGTTTTGGTTTTTGGCGAGCCACTCCAGCCCCTTGCGAATGTTCTCTTGAACATCCACCTTGGGTTCGTCGGCCCGGCTTTGGGACGCGGGAACGAGAATCATCACGAGGGCCAAGGCCCACATGGCACGGAACAAACGGCTCATGAGCAGAGTTCTCCCACGGCTGGCAGGAATTTGACCAATCGTAAAGACGAGTCAGTCATCAAAACTTCACGGGGAATTCGCCCCGTTCGGGAGAGAATGCTTGAAGAAGTGTAAACTCCCAAAGAGTTTGCGTCAAACACAAAATAGGGAAACCGGGGTGAGCGGGGTAGACGACGAGGAGGCACTTCGCCGAAGCAAAAGCAGGCATGCCTCCGGTCAAGATTGATTCAGTCAGCCAAACCGAGTTCTTGCGGGGTGTTGGCGGTCAATAATTTTACCCCCAGTTCGTCGATCTGGGAAATGTTCATCTGTTCGAGCTTTCGCCGCACATCTTCTGGGGGAAGTTGGCCAAATTTCTTCAAACATAGTCTCAGAAAAAATTCCCGTTGCCCTTCTTCCAATGCTTGCTCCCTTACTTCCTGACTCCACAACTTTTTCATGGTCAGTGTCCTTTCTCGCTTCGGGTCAATCAGCAGTTCGTTCAAATCTCGCTTCTGATCTTCTTCCAACGGGGCATAGGATTGGATGAAATCTAATAACAAATGTTTCCGTTCGATATCCAGTGGGCTGGCGGCGATCACATCCATCGCCTCGACGGCCGCCAAAGCCCGGCGGTCTCGCTCCATGTTCATTAGCGTGGACCACGCGGCCGCCAAGGGGTTTGGATGATGGGCATAGTCTTCGGCCCGCAAACCCGGCAGGGCGACGTAATCATACTCGAAGGTCAGGATGCGGCGCTCCCAGAACCACCGCTCGAACACATCCGTGTTCCGGCCTTCCATCCGCAGATTCAGGAAGATGGCGACGGGCAGCACATCCAGCCCGAGTTTGTCGCCGGCTCCGGTGGTGTAATCGTACATCCGCTGGCGAAAATCCGCGAGGCGAGTTGAGCCTTCCGTTTCGATCAGGACAAGGGCCACCGACTCGCGGGGTTCGTTCTCCCGTGGCGGGTCGGCGGGGACAACGGGGAGTTTTGCCAAGACATCAACCACCAATTTTTCGCCGTGCGGCGGGTCGGGGAAGACTTCTTGTTCCACCCATTCCACTTGGTCGAAGCGAAAGCGATTCACCCAAGCGGGAAAGAAGATCTCGAAGAAATCCCGCAGGAACAGGTGCATCAGCCGTTTGAAGAATTGATCGTGATCCACGGAGCGAGTTTCCATTCGGATGCTGATTGACGGATTATCCGCCAATCAGCATCCGGCCGCAACCGGTCACTTGCCGAGGCTTGACTTCCCCAGATTCAGCTTAAACTTCAGGTTCCCCAGCGTCGGAGAAGTGACACCGCAGAAGACGAAGCACATTTCGTTTTCGGTTTGTTCGCCGAACCGCACGGGGATCGGCGGGTTTCGCGGGTTCAGGGGGTTACTGTCCGAGTTATCGTAGGTGGCGCGGGTTCGCAGCACGGTTCCCTTCGGCAGTTTCATCGGGGTCTTCAAAGCGTACATTTCCTGCCAGTTGTAATCCCATTCCGGGATTTTGATGACGCTCTCTTCTTTGCCATCCGGCAGGGTGACGGTCAGTTCAATTTCCTTGCCGAGCAGGTGCATGTGCGGGGTCACGGTTCGCAGGATCACATCTTCCGTGAGCGTCACCGAGGAATCGACTTTGTAATCCTTTTTCCCGGCCGGGATTTGCAGGAACAAGCCGGGCACGGGGACCGATGTGAGGTATTCGGTCATCTTGCCCTTGGTGAAATAGAGACCGATCTTGGTGCGGTCGGTTTCTTCCTTCCCGGTGCGGTGGTAGTGAATCTGCATCACGATGTCGGCGCCCTTCGGCAGCTTCTGGCCGACTCCCTCGGGCATCATTTGCGGCACAAGGCCGGGCGCCCAGCCGCCGAGCATGTTGGCCGGGCCGGGGATGAAGCCCATGCCCCGCGACAGCGAATAGCCGGGACCGCGATCCGGGTCGGTGTCTTTTTGCTTCTTCTGGGCCTCGTCCAGCAGCTTTTTGGCGCGGCCAAAGGTATCAAACGCTTGAATGGTGTGATGCACTACGCGGGGATTTCCCGGCCGCACTTCGACGGCGGCGACATACACATCCTCCGGGAAATTGGTCGGGAAGACGACGCAGTGGAACAAGTCTTTGCCATTCGCGGCGACGACGGCATCCCCGGACATTTCCAAAATCGCGTCCGGCTTGCCAAGCTGCCAGCCATCCGGGAACTTCGGCGGGGCGGGGGCATCTTTCGGATTTCCCTCGGGCATTCCTTGGGCCACCCACGCTTCCAGCGTCTTGACATCGGCCGGTTTCAAGTGTCGCGGGGCGACCAGCAGTTCGCTCGGGGCGGGCTTCCACGGCGGCATCCGGTGGTCTTTCGTCTCGGAGATGATGCCGTCCGACCACTTCACAGCTTGCTTGTATGTTTGCAGCGAAAACGGCCCGACTTCCCCCGGCCGATGGCAGCTTTGGCAGTTGTTCTGCAAAATCGGGGCGACATCGCGGTGATAGGTGACCGACCCCTCTTTCGCCACCTGCCGTTCCGCTTCGGGGAGCGGGCACCCGAACGATTGCGTTTGCGGCACGCTCACCGGTTTTCCGGCCAGCATTTCTTCGAGGGCCGTCACCACATCAAAGCGGGTGGTCTTGGGGGCGGGCCGCATCCGGCCGGTGAAGCCGTTGTCGATCCGGCCGTGATAGCGGACGACCAACTTGTCATCCAAAATGAAGGCTTCCGGGTTCATCTTCGCCCCGAGGGCTTTGACGGCCGCCCCATCGGTGTCTTTCAACACCGGGAAGTTGATGCCGTATTCCTTGGAATGGGCGATGATCTGCTCGGCTGATTCTTCCTTGTTGGCGTTGATGCCGACCACGGTGACGCCCTGCGATTTGAACTTCGTGTTCAAATCGCTCAACGGCTTCGCATAGGCATTGCTCATCGGGCATTCGCACGAGAGAAACACAATCACCGTGGCCTTGGATTTCTGATCCGCCAGATTCCACGCCTTCCCCGCCGAATCCTTGAGCGAAAAGCCGGCCACCGGCTTCGCCTCCTCGGCTTGGGCAATCAGGGCAAACGCCCAAAACAGACTTCCCAGAATGAGATGCTTGAAGGACATGTGTTGTTGTCTCCGAATGGTTGATGTGTATGGAACCCGTGAAGCCGCGACGCGGAGTCTTCGGAGCGGAGCGCGGACTCCCGGCAAACAATCGCTGACAACGACGGCAGTCACATGACGCCGCAAGTTCGCGCTCCGCTCCGAAGACTCCGCGTCGCGGCTTCACGGAGTCGCGTCACTGCTTGTGCCCCAAAAACTCCCGGAAAAACTGCAGCCGCATCATGGGCCGGTTGTGGTCCCAGACTTTGCCGCCGGGGTCCAGGTGGCCTTCCGGGGAGTATTTCGCCGGGTCGGGGGGCGGTAGGTCAATTCGCTCGAAAGTGATCTGCACGGTTTCTCCCGGTCGCGGCTGGCGTTCGATCACCAATCGCTCAATCAGGTTTTGATCGCTTCGCAGGGAGAGTTTGGCCCATTTCAAGCTGGTGGCCGCGTCTTCGCGGGGAGTGGCCACAATCTGCCGGGATGTTCCGGGGATCGCGGCTTCGTCCCCCCAAGTCAGATCGCAACTTTTCAGGAAATACTCCAGCAGTTGCGCCGGTTGCATGGACCGCACATCCAGATACTCGCGCATGGCCTCGGGAGTTTCATCCCCCTCGAAGGCAATCGCCAGTTTTGGCCCCAACGCCGCCCACGCCCGGCCCTTTTCGTCTCGGCCCCACGCACCCGGTTTGCCGTCGCCCCGTTCGAGATAGAAGCGGTCTCCCTTGGCGTGGAGGATGGTTTCCCACTCCACCTCCGGGAAGAAGAATTTCTTGCGGCCGCCGGGAATCCACCGGGTGGTCACACGATAGGCTTGCTCCAGATTGGCCGTGTGGGCGACTTTCGCCTCGGCCACCACCTCGGCCGGGCTGGCGGCCACCGTCTTGCCACTCGGGACCATCAGGAACACGGCGACCAAAACAGCCGCCGCCATCGCCCCGGCCGCCGTGAGGAGCCATCGCCGAAGGGGCCGCTTTCGGGCGGGCATCGCCTGATTCAGCCGGGCCAGCATTCGGTCGCCGTCAATCCGGGCGGCCTCGGCATCGCGGACTTGCCGCACGAGACGATCAATCGGGTGATCGGGAGAGGGAAACGGATCGTTGGTCATCGACGGGTGGTTCCTTTCATCGGGAACAACCCGCTCGCGGGAACCGGGTTACACAATTCCCAAGGTCAAAAATCGGGGGATGAAACTGGACACATTGGACACACTAAAAAGAAAAGAAAGAGCTCTTTGAGCATCTTGGAGGGGATTTGGAGCGGTAACTCCTTGCTCCGCTGGAGTTTCGGAATTTAACCTGACGGCTAAACCAATCTATGGGGTGTCCAATGGGTGTAAACCGAGATGTTGCGGGGGGATTGAGATGAAAATCGAGAACAGAGACAATGAGCATCTTCGTGAGAGATTCAAGAGCCCCACTGCGTGAGCGGTGGGGGTGGCTTCCGAAGTGTGACGGCTACCCCCACCGCTCACGCAGCAGTCGTGTGAAGATCTTTGGAAATCGT
>NZ_JH636449.1:282904-283971 GCF_000255705.1 Zavarzinella formosa DSM 19928 | reverse complement strand
GAACAGAAGATTGGAATGTGATCAAGAATTTGAAGTGCCTTAGAATGGAAAGAACGAAGAGTTACGAAAGCCCGACAAATGCAATGTCGGGGCTAACGTGACGACACTTTGATCCGAGGCGGGCGGCGAAGGCCGGCCGGGGACGAAAGAAGTGTGGTCAAGCTAGTAAGGGCGTGTGGGGGATGTCTTGGCACTAGAAGGCGTAAGGGCGTGGAAGACTGCGAAAAGTCCGGGGGAGTTGTCAAACGAGCATTGATCCCGGAATTCCCGTGCAAACCCAGGGAACTGAAACATCTCATTACCTGGTGGAAGAGAAAGCAAAAGCGATTCCGTCAGTAGCGGCGAGCGAACGCGGAACAGCCCAAACCAGAGAGACTTGTCTCTCCGGGGTTGTAGGACCTCATTTAGGATCTGGAAGTCTAGCCGAACGGCCTGGGAAGGCCGGCCACAGCGAGTGACAGCCTCGTAGGCGACAGATTGAGAGACCGAGGGGTATCCTGAGTAGGACCATGCACGTGAAACGTGGTCTGAATCGGCGGGGACCATCCCGCAAGGCTAAATACTCTCTAGTGACCGATAGTGAACCAGTAGCGCGAGCGAAAGATGGGAAGAACCCCGACAAGGGGAGGACCGTGAACCTGAAACCACATGCCTACAAGCGGTGAGAGGCCTACGTCGCAAGACAGGCTGATCGCGTGCCTTTTGCATAATGATCCGACGACTTACCGTAACCGGCGAGACTAAGAGCTTATGGCTCGGAGTCGTAGTGAAAGCGAGCATGAACAGTGCGCCAAGTCGGCTGCGGTAGACGCGAAACCACGTGAACTACGCATGGTCAGGATGAAGGAGAGGTAACACTCTCTGGAAGACCGAACTCACTAGTGTTGAAAAACTAGGGGATGAACTGTGTGGAGGATTGAAAGTATCATCAAACGTGGAGATAGCTCGTTCTCTCCGAAATAACTTTAGGGTTAGCGTTCGAATAGTTGGCATCGGGGGTAGAGCGACTGAAATCGAACGGAGGCCTACCCGGCTATCCGTCGATACCAAACTCCGAATACCGATGC
>NZ_JH636449.1:280288-282894 GCF_000255705.1 Zavarzinella formosa DSM 19928 | reverse complement strand
CTCGTTCTCTCCGAAATAACTTTAGGGTTAGCGTTCGAATAGTTGGCGACGGGGGTAGAGCGACTGAAATCGAACGGAGGCCTACCCGGCTATCCGTCGATACCAAACTCCGAATACCGTCGTACCAAGTTCGGGCAGCTAGACTGCGAGGGATAAGCTTCGTAGTCGAGAGGGGAACAACCCAGACCACCCGCTAAGGTCCCCAAGTCATGCTCAGTGCGAAAGGAAGTTGGATTCCCCAGACAGCCAGGATGTTGGCTTAGAAGCAGCCACCATTTAAAAAGTGCGTAATAGCTTACTGGTCGAGGGATCCTGCGCCGATAATGAACGGGACTAAGCATGGCACCGAAGCGGTGGGTTGGCGAAAGCCAGCGGTAGGAGAGCGTAGCCATCGGGGCGAAGCAGGACGGATGACGGCCTGTGGACTGATGGTTAGTGATTATGTCGGAACGAGTAACGATAAAACGGGTGAGAATCCCGTTCGCCGCAAGCCTAAGGTTTCCTGGGGAAGGTAAATCCGCCCAGGGTTAGTCGACCCCTTAGTCAAGGCCGAAAGGCGTAGACGATGGAGAAGACGGTTAATATTCCGTCACCTTTTGCGTAGATTCTGCGGACGTGACGCTGAACGAATGGGGTACCCCCTGCTAGTCGCGGGGAACCGCAAGGTCCAGGCCGATTATGTTGCCGAAGTCCTCGGAAGTTCAGCCAAGAAAAGCCGTCCGTTGCGAAACAAAAGATCGTACCATAAACCGACACAGGTGGGCGAGATGAATATTCTAAGGCGCTCGAGAGAATGCTGGTGAAGGAACTCTGCAACATGACTCCGTAACTTCGGGATAAGGAGTGCCTCCGAGGGTGTAACAGCCTTTGGGGGTCGCAGTGAAATGGGTCTAGCGACTGTTTACTAAAAACACAGGTCTGTGCGAACACGCAAGTGGAAGTATACAGACTGACGCCTGCCCGGTGCTGGTAAGTCAAGGGAGGGGGTTAGCCGAAAGGTGAAGCTCACAACCAAAGCTCCAGTAAACGGCGGCCGTAACTATGACGGTCCTAAGGTAGCGAAGTTCCTTGTCGGGTAAGTTCCGACCTGCATGAATGGCGTAACGACTGGACCACTGTCTCCACCAGCTACTCGGTGAAACTGTAGTCGTCGTGAAGATGCGACGTACCCGTAGTTAGACGGAAAGACCCCGTGAACCTTAACTGTAGGATAGTATTGGGTTTAGACCCAACATGCGTAGCGTAGCTGGGAGACTGCGAACCGGAGGTTTCGGCCTTCGGGGAGTCATCGATGAAACACCAGCCTTGTTGTGTTTGAATTCTAACCCGTGTCACAACCACGCGGACAGTGCTATCTGGGCAGTTTGATTGGGGCGATCTCCTCCCAAAAGGTAACGGAGGAGCGCAATGGTACCCTCAGCCCGGTTGGCAATCGGGCATCGAGCGTAAACGTAAAAGGGTGCTTGACTGCGAGACCGATAGGTCGAGCAGGGACGAAAGTCGGCGTTAGTGATCCGGTGGTTTCCGAATGGAAGGGCCATCGCTCAACAGATAAAAGGTACTCCGGGGATAACAGGCTTATCTCCTCTGAGCGTTCATAGCGGCGAGGAGGTTTGGCACCTCGATGTCGGCTCATCGCATCCTGGGGCTGGAGAAGGTCCCAAGGGTTTGGCTGTTCGCCAATGAAAGCGGTACGTGAGCTGGGTTTAGACCGTCGTGAGACAGGTCGGTCCCTATCTGCTACGGGCGCAAGAAACTTGAGAGGCTTCCTCCCTAGTACGAGAGGATTGGGAGGGACGCACCGCTGGTGTTCCAGTTGTCACGCTAGTGGCATCGCTGGGTAGCTACGTGCGGAATGGATAAACGCTGAAGGCATATAAGCGTGAAACTTCCCTCAAGATAAGGTTTCTTTTCTATGATGAAGTCTGCCGATCGAACATCGGTTACATAGGTCAGGTGTGTAAGGCCGGCAACGGTCTCAGCTAACTGATCCTAACAGACGATCGCTTGTCCACACTTTTTTCCTTCCCGCTCCGGCACCAGCCGCGCGGCAGGGCACGAAAGTTCTTGAAAACTGACTGACTACCCATACCGAACCAAACTCAACGAGCTTCATGCGTCTCCCGGTGAGCTTACCTGACTGGTCACACCCGTTCCCATTCCGAACACGGCCGTTAAGCAGTCAGGGCCGATGATAGTGCTTTCAGCGCGAAAGTAGGTTATTGCCGGGTCTTTTATGACCACCCGACACCGAAAGGTGCCGGGTGGTTTTTTTACGCGCCTCGCCTTGCTTGTCCGTCCTGTCTGCCCGCCTCGTTAATCATCTCTCTTCCCGCTCTTATCAATCCTTATCAATTGTTATCAATCCCCGTCTGTTCATCACGCGCCGGGAGCCGCCCGCGATGATTTTTTCGGGGGACCGGCCGGTGTCGCCGCGTGAAAACCCCTTGTTTTGCCGGTGTTTTGGACGATTCCCGCCGCCGTCTTCGCCGAATCCCAACAATCTCGGGTCATCTTTGGCTCCGGGTGTTGACACTCGGGCCTCGCCGCTTAAGATATGCGTCATCACCCAACCGGTGAGATTGAAAAGTCAGACGACGGAAACG
>NZ_JH636449.1:266837-280278 GCF_000255705.1 Zavarzinella formosa DSM 19928 | reverse complement strand
GTCTTTTATGACCACCCGACACCGAAAGGTGCCGGGTGGTTTTTTTATTTCATGGCCGTGTATGCGGCCCAACGTTCCGATTGGCGCCGAGTCTTGTTTTTGCCAGTCGTCTGCTATTTGTTCCCAATCCGTCGGATCTCCAAGACTCGATTCGACCTGCCGTGCCGGCCAGCCGTCAAGACGACAAGCTAGGTCGGTCGAAAGCCAGAATCCCGAATGTCTGATGAGATTGTTTCCACCCCGCCCACTCCCGTGGCCGAAGGCATGCCTGCGCCGACTCCTGTGGTCGCCGCAACACCGCCGCCAAATCCTTTCAACTTGTTGGGGCTTGATCCTCGGCTTGTGAAAGCTCTTGGCTATTCCGATCCTTCGCCTATTCAGCGAGAAGCCATCCCGCCGTTGCTCGCGGGCAAGGATCTGGTCGGTCTCGCCGGAACGGGCACCGGCAAAACGGCCGCGTTTGCCCTTCCCATGATTCACAAATTGGTGGCCAACAACGCCAAGCGTCAGGGGGTCTCGGGCATCATCCTTGCTCCCACGCGAGAGTTGGCTGTCCAAGTGGCGAAGGCCGTTGCCAATTATGGCAAACCGGTCGGCATTGAAGTGTTGGCAGTTTACGGCGGCACCGGTTACAGCGATCAAATCCGTTCAATCCGCCGGGGCGTTGACATTATTGTCGCCACCCCCGGTCGATGCCTCGATCTAATCCGCAAGGGCAAGATGCCTCTCGACACCATCAACACGGTCGTCCTTGACGAAGCCGATGAGATGTTGGACATGGGCTTTGCGGAAGACATCGAAGCCATCCTCTCCGAAACGCCCGCCACCCGGCAGACGATGCTGTTCTCGGCAACCATGCCGCCGCGTATTGAAGACATCGCCGCCAAGCATCTGCGCAGCCCGATGCGGATCAAAGTGGCCCGCGACAAGTCGCCCGGCGCCGAGGCCCCCAAAGTCCGGCAGACTGCTTATGTGGTCCGGCGGGATTACAAGCTTACGGCGTTGGGTCGGATTCTTGACCTCGAACGCCCGACCTCGGCGATCATCTTTTGCCGAACCCGCACCGAAGCCGATGAACTCACTGAAACGCTCGGCCGTCGCGGTTTCAAGCCGATGGCTCTCCACGGGGGGCTGTCCCAAGAGCAACGCGACCGCGTGATGAAGGCGTTCCGCACCGGCACGGCCGATCTGCTGATCGCGACGGACATCGCCGCCCGTGGGTTGGATATCGAGCAATTGTCCCACGTGGTTAATTTCGACGTGCCCCCGCAAGCCGAGGCCTACGTTCACCGCATCGGCCGCGTCGGCCGGGCCGGACGGGCTGGTGTGGCCATCACTTTGGCGACGCCGAATGAGCAATACCAACTCAAGCACATCGAGCGGGAAACCAATCAGCGAATTGAACTCGCCAAGGTGCCGACGGTCGAGCAACTTCGCCAGTCCCGCGTCGATCACACGGCCGAGATTCTGCGGGAAGCCCTCGCGGACACAAACTTCACGAGCGATCTTCGCGGCATGATCGGCAAACTCGCGGAAGATTTTTCCGTGCAGGACATCGCCCTCGCCGCCGCCCGGATGATGATTCGGCCCTCCCGCGCGGAAGACGACGTCGAAATTCCCGACGCCCAGCGTGATTCCCGCAATGATCGTGGCCGCCCTGGTCCCGGTGGCGGCAGTTTTGGCGGTCCCGGTGGCGGCAATCGGGAGCGAGCTCGAGCCGGTGGCCGTCCCACCTCGAAGGGCATGGCCAAGGTCTTCTTCGGCATCGGCCGGGATGCGGGCATCACGCCGCGCGATCTCGTCGGGGCCATCGCCAACGAAGTCGGCATCCCTGGCAAGGATCTCGGCCAAATCGATGTGACCGACCGCTTTTCCCTCGTGGAAGTGCCCGTCGATGTCGCCGAGTATGTGGTGGAAGTGATGGAAGGCAGCCGGATTCGCGGCCGCAAAGTCCACGTCCGCCCGGACCGGGCGCCGCGGGGTTGATTGTCTGAAAGCGGGTGGGGTCTGTCTCCGGTGACGGCTCAGATCCTTCCCGTTCGTCCCTTTCCCGCAATCAACACCAAGACCGCGCCAATCATGATGACCGCCCAGCCAAAACCGGGGGAAATGGTCGCCATTAATAATCGAAGTTCCGGCAGAGCGTTCAATGAGAGGAACGAGAGCGCGTAGCCGATGGTTGCCGCGAGACTGGCAATCCCGAGGTATAAGAAGGTTTTTGCTTTTCTTCCCTGAGATGCCTGAAACACCGTTGCGACAATGATCGCGATCAGGAAGAACGGATAAACAAGACTCACCACGACGACGAAGATAACCAAGACGGGTTTCTCGGGTGATTTTGAATCGCCCGGATTGCTTTTCCAAGGCGAGTTTCGGGAGACAATATCCGGCTCGCCTCGCCGGGAATCCGGCTTGTCCCGATGGCTTTGAATTTCGTCGGCCACCGCAAATCCCAACGTGACCGCTTTCCAAGGCACATCCACAAAGGAAAGCCAGATGCCGAACGGTCCTTGGATCATCGGCAGAAACAAACCCATGAGCAGAAACACGCAGCCAATGCCCGCCAGAACGCGATTGGTTGTTCCGATGGCGCCGGAGATGGGCCGGTTCGGGGCATGGGCCGATTCCGATGAATGAGGTTCCGGTTCGGGAACAGGCCATGAATCCCCGGTCGGCATCCGGGATGAATAATCTGGCCCCGGCGCCGGGCCCAAGTCCGCCATGATAGTCTTCGAGCGGGGCGGCATGCCGGGCACTTGGAGACGCTGGCCGCAGGATTTGCAGTTGGTTTTTTGCCCGGCGGCTTCTTCGTCAACCGTGTGGGCTGTTTTGCAGACCGGGCAGTTGAATTGGATCATCTCCCGTGATTGCGGCGGGGGCGGGGCGGGCACTTGAAGCCGCTGGCCGCATTTCTTGCAGTTGCTTTTCTTGCCCGCATCCTGATCGTTGACGGTGTACTGAGTTTTGCATGTCGGGCAGGCGAACACAATGCTCATGGTCGTCAACATCCGCAGGGGTGAAATATCTCAGGGCAAGTCATTGTTAAAAGTGCGGGCGGGGGATGTTGGTAATATAGGCGGCTGAATGCCAAAAGCGTTTGAAAATTATCGGGCGAGGGCGATCAACACTTCTTCTCAAAACGCGGCCTGTCTCACAGAGTCCGAATCCGCTTGTTGATGTCCGTGTTCACCGAGTGATAAGGCGAGGAGAGATTGCTGGCCGAGAAGGTCTTTTGCAGGGCTTCGCAATCGTCCGGGCCGACGGCGTTGTTGAAGATCGGCTTCAGATAATCAATGCCGGTGGCCGAGGGTTTCATGCGAATCGGGTCGTAGAAACTCGGGTGCATCTGCCGGGCGTGGATCAGGCCCCAGCGGTCGCGGAAATCGTTGGCGGGAATCCCGGCCACATGGAAGCCGTTTTTCTCGCTCCATTGCAAAATGCTCACGCTGTTGATCTGCCCCTCGGCCAGCATGTCCACGGCGTTGCCGCCGAGTTGCATCGCATAGAAACGGTCGAACATGATCGGCCGGCCCCCCCGTTGGGTGTGGCCGATTTTCCGGGTGAAGATCGCGGCGCTGGCGCTCTCGTTGCGGCGTTTGCTAGTGAAGTAATCATCCCCCAAGCGAGTGACCAGCAAACTGCGAAGCGCCTCCGAGGCGCCGGAGAGGATTTTGTTCCCGGCCGGGTCGGTCGAGTTGAGTTCGGCGCCGAGTTCCTGGCCGCTTTGGTCGACGATCCCCTCGCCGCAAACAATCACGACGTTCTTTTGCAGCTCGTAAATCTGCTTGATCTTCTCCACCAGCAAATCAACATTGAGCGGGCATTCCGGCACCAGCAACAAATCCGGCCGACCGTAACACGCCCCTAGGGCGATGTAGCCGGAGTGTCTTCCCATCACCTCGACAATGGCGATGCGGCGATGGCTCTCGGCCGTCGTCCGGATGCGCTCCACCCCGGAGGCAGAGACGAACACCGAGGTGGCATAACCCGGTGTCACGTAGTTCATCATCTGATCCAACTCAAAGGTCTCGCAGGCAAAGCGGCGGGAGTAGACCGGTTCTTTGCCGGGACGCTCGGCGCGTTCCCATTCGTCGGCTTCGTTCTGGTAATTCAACCCGAGATCGTTGTCGATCGTCTTGGGCGCCAGCACCGTTGGCAGCGATTCCCCGAGGGCTTGCATGCCGTTGAGGGTGCCGTCTCCGCCGACGCAAATGAGGCCATCCACTTTCAACTGGCCAAGCCGGCTGATCACGGCGTTGATGGTTGTTTTGTCGTCCGAGTCCACATAGTCCCGCGAGGCGCCGAGCAGCGTGCCGCCGAGAGTCGGAACGAGTTCGGGGATGGTGGTGAACAACGGATTCAGGTGAACGTGTGGCACGCGGGGATTGAGCAACCCGCTGAAGCCTTTGATGATCCCAAACACTTCGATTTTTCGCTGATTGGCCCGCGTGACCGCCCCGGCCAGGGTGGCGTTCAGGGCAGGGGTGTCGCCGCCGGCTGTCAATATCGCAATCCGTTTCATGGTGATGGTCTCAAGCTCCGGGAACGTTGGGTATGAAGCGAAGAGAAGACTAACCACAAAGGCACAAAGATCACACAACGTTTCACAAAGATCAAAGCAAAAGAGAAGCAAAAGAAAGATAATCCACCGGTCATTATTCTTTTTGTTTTCTTCGGTCTTTTCTTTGCTTGCTGTTTTCGATCTTGTGATGTTTTCTTTGTGAAACGTTGTGTGATCTTTGTGCCTTTGTGGTTGGTCTTTTCTTCGCTTCTTTTGTCTTCGCATCAAGAGAAATGGGAGAGGGTGGCGGGAGGGGTGATGCCCGTGACACCCGGTCAGGTTACATGAGATACTTGCGGATTTCATCAAACAAATGCTCGCAACGCCGAAAATACCCCGCCCGGTCGTCGGGGATCTTGCCGCCGGTGGGCCGGAAATTCAGCGACAAGATCAGGCGGTTTTCGGTCGGGTTGGGCCGGTCGAGATGCACGTCCAGATCAACGCCCTCCCGGCGGGTGGCCTTGAAGAGGCGGCCGAAGAAACTGGTGGCGGGCACGTTCACATGAAAGCGGGCCTGCAAGAGTCCCGGTTCGGTGTGCAACAGGTCGGCTTGCTGATCCTTGAGGAAGCCCCCCAGTTTCAACACGGCGATGCGGTCGGGCATCCACGCCTCGGCCCGATGGACCACATGCCACGGGTCAAGCGGCGGCGTGTCCGGGAACACATCCTCGGCCACCGGAAGCGCGGCTTGGGCCTCGCGCTCCTCCAGTGGGATCATGGTTTCCCAGATGTCGAAGCCGACGGCCCGTGAGAGTTCGATCGCCAGTTCACGGGCCGAGGCCGGGCGTTCCGGGGCGTACTTGGCGAGACAGCGAAGGACCACGGTTTCCAACGCGGCCGGCAGGTGGCGCACGTTTCGCTCGGCAAACCGGGGCGGCCGTTCCCGGAGGTGGGCGTTCATCACCGCTTCGGAGGTCGGGTAAGGAAACGGATGCGCGCCGGTGAGCATTTCGTAGAGAATCACGCCGGTGGCATAGATGTCGGCCCGGCTGTCCACATCGTCCCCCCGGAGTTGATCGGGGGAGATGTAGGCCGGGGTTCCCTGGGCGACGATTTGGTCGATCCCCGACAGACTTTCGCGGGAGAGAAACGGCTTGCTCGCCAATTGGGCCAGGCCGAAGTCCATGATCTTGAGGAATTCGGTCGGCGTGCCCGCGTTGACGATCATCAGATTGCCGGGCTTCAAATCGCGGTGGAACACACCGGACGAGTGGGCGGCCTCCAGACCGTGGCACAGACAACCGGCCAGACGGGCCACACGGGGCAGGGCGAGCATCGGCTCTCGCCGGAGGATTTGTTCAAGCGTGCTGCCGGGGACGAACTCCAGCACGAGGCACGGCCCCGCGAGTTCGTCGATGCCGGAATCCAGCAGGCGAACGATGTACGGATGGTTGAGCCGGGCGGTGTATTGGGTTTCCCGCTCGAAGAATTGCCGGGCGCGGGGCGTGTCCGCGAGATCGGGCCGCAGAATTTTGACCACGACAGTGGTGGCCGGGTCGTCAACGGGGCGGGCGGCGCGGGCCTCCCCCATGCTGCCGCGACCCAACACGCCGAGCGATTCGTATCGACCCAAAAGCATGGTCATCGATCAATCCGAATCAGGGCTTGGAGCCGGAATCATACGAAGAACCCTGCACGGGGAGCCGAATCCGTCGCGGCACGGCCTCGTTGGTTTTCAGGACGATCACACTGTTGGCGGGCAGCGATCCGTAAAGCGATCCTTTGGGCACGACGACACTCAATCGCCAGTTCTTCCGGCCGCCGAGATCATTCTGAGGTTCTAGTTTGATCTTTAGATAATTGGGCATCGTTTCTTTCGTCACCAAGGAGATGTCCAAATCCGCTCGTTCGGCGATCAGGGTCACGTCCTTGCGGATGTCCTGATCCACTGAGAAACCGTTCCCCATGTTGATCCGGCCGGAGTCCGCCCCGGCGAGGATGCTGATGTCTCCGAGGGTCCGCCCGCGGATCATGAGGCTTCGGTGTTCGGTCACCCCGCTGTTCTCGATGCGTATGCGGCGGTCAATCACGCCAAGGTCCATCTGACGCGGCTCTTTCTTGCTTCCCTCTTCGGGGTTGGCTTTTTCCTGAACGGTCACCTCGAACTTGTACATGCTGGAGACGCGGGGCATCATTTGCTCTCCTTTGGGGGCAAAGGAAAGCAGGCTGCTTATTTCCTCCGGTGTGGCCGGGATGGGGGGCGAGATGGTGATGCACGGATTCGGCTCGCCTTCCAGCGACGCGCTCAAAGCCAGATAGAGCCGGTTGGCCGAGACGACAAAGAACTGTTGTTTGGACTGCCCGTTGTCCCGGATTTCCCCCATCTGAAGTTCGCCGGCGGGCGCCCAAGAATCTCCCGAGCGGGTGAGCAGGGAATAGGAGGGGACTCCCATGATGGATGCTTCCAGGGTTGTGCCGAAGGGAATCACATCGGGGACATTACACAGCAGTTGCGTTGAGATCGTCCGGGGGCCTTCGGCCTTGCCGCTCCAGTTCATGCGGACGCCGACCATCTGCGGTCCGGCGGGGCCGGCCGCCGGGACTTCGCCGTCCTCCTTGCCATCCTTGTTGTACAGCAGTTTCCAATTGAGTTTGCCGGCGAAAATGGCCTGGGCCAGCGCCCCGTTGAACGGCATCGGCGAGCCGATCAGCGGGCAGTTGGCAATCGCCGAGGCGGTGGCGTAATCCCGCAGAGCGTCCGGCGGCATGTTGGCGTATTCCACGCTGGCGCACTGGCAGTTGGCGGCGACGGCCCGGAGAACCACCGGTTGCGGGTGTTTGTTCGATGCCCAGTACACGAAGTAACCCGGCTGGTCGATTTCGACTTCGGGCACCCAATATTTCATGTGTTTCGGGGCGGCGTCCCGGTTGGTGACGGCCGCTTGGGTGGTGTAAAACTTCAGCGGCGGTTCCCTGAGAGCTTTCGGCCCGCCTGGCTTGGTTTCGGCGGAACTGTCGGTGGGGAGATTTTGCTCTTCCGGATCGGATGTGTAGCGGGTGGCGACCGTGATGAGGAACACGGCCACGACGACGAGGAGAATCGGCAATCCGATTCGGGTGAAGGAATTCATCGGGCCACCATGCGACGCCAGAGGAACGATCTCCGCGGACTCCCCGCGGACAGCATCCCTATTTTACGGCATGGCGTCGGGAGGAGTTCAAAATCTTGGCCGAACCGGCCGGTCGTCGGTATCCTGCCTGCTGTCCCGCGCCGTCGAAACCCCGTTGATCCCTCCATGACCGACACGTCCGTCCCCCCGCCGACCCCGCCTTCCTCGAAGGCCGCGATGGTGATTGTTTTCCTCGTCGTGTTCATCGACCTGCTCGGGTTCGGGATCGTCTTGCCGATCCTCCCGCAACTGATCGACGGGCTGATCGGCCCCGCCGAAATCCCCACGGCCTACAGTGGTTGGGTCATCGGCGGGCTGATGTCCGTCTTCTCCCTGATGCAGTTTCTCTTTTCCCCGGTGTGGGGCCGGGTGTCCGACAAAGTGGGGCGTCGGCCGATCCTGTTGATCGGGCTGGTCGGGTCGGTCGTGTTTTATGCCTTGTTCGGCTATGCCTGTTCGCTCGGCGCGGCGGAACACGCCGGAATGATCCTGCTGCTTATTTTGATCGCCCGCGTCGGGGCCGGCGTGTCCGGGGCGACCATTTCGACGGCCCAAGCGGTCATTGCCGATTGCACGAGCAAAGAAAAACGTTCCCACGGCATGGCCCTCATCGGCATCGCCTTCGGCATCGGCTTCACTTTCGGGCCAATCATGGCAGCGGTGGCCTTGTCCCTGTTCCCGGAGAACTTGGAATCGGTCGGCTATCTGGCGGCCACCATGTCGCTCATGGCGTTGATTCTGGCCATCGTAAAACTGCCGGAAACCCGCACGCCGACCGGGCCGGGGGCGAAGCGAAGCTGGCTGAGCGTCAGCCAGTTATTTTCCACGCTACAGACTCCGACCGTCGGGATGCTGGTGCTGATTTTCTTCCTCGCCACGTTCGGCTTCGCCCTGTTTGAAGGGACGCTGGCCCTGTTGACCAAGGACTTCCAATACTCGAAGTCCCAGACGTTGTGGATCTTCGCTTACGTCGGTTTTGTGCTGATGTTCACACAAGGTTTCTTCTATCGGCGATTGGTGAAGAAACACGGCGAAGTGGCCATGATGCGGCTCGGCGTCGGCTTCATGTTCCTCGGTCTGGCGGGCATCGGGGCCATTGTGATTGCCCCGCAATTGCCGATGAGGGAAACGGCCTTCTTCATCGCCCTCGCGGCCGGTGTGATCGGTTTCGCCTTCCTGACCCCCTCGGCCCAAGCCCTCATCTCCAAGCGAAGCGACCCGGCCCGGCAGGGGGAAGTGCTGGGGGTGAATCAATCCTTCTCGGCGCTGGCCCGGATCTTGGGGCCGCTTTCCGGGGCGGTGTTGTTCAAGGCGTATGAACCCCCGGTGCTGCCCTATGCGGCCTCGGCGGTGTTGCTGGGGTTGGTGCTGGCGATGTTGCCGAAGATTAAGTGAGTATACGCCCGGCCCTCACGGACCGGTCTGGGTTAATCGGTCCGTTGGACCTAAAGCAAGGTCGGTCCAACGGACCGATTAACCCAGACCGGTCCGTGAGGGCCGGGCCGAGATTGACCACCTTGTCACCTTGCGTACTCGTCATTTGGCTGTTTGTTGATACACTTAGTGAAGATTCGAGGTCGTTCCAACCGAAGAACTCACTATGTGGCGTATCATTCTCTGGTCCCTTGGCCTGCTCTACGTCTTCGGGGCGGCTGGCTGGATTCTCCAAGCCGGGGTCGTCCGTGAGACAAAAGTGTCGGACACCACGGGGGATGTCACCCTCCTAAATGTCGCCTGCGATCCCACGCGGGAACTCTGGCAAGACATCAATCCCCGGTTCACCTCCCAATACCTCAAAGAGACGGGTCGAAGCGTTACCATCAAACAATCGCACGGCGGTTCCGGCAGCCAGGCCCGGTCAGTGGTTGATGGCCTCAATGCGGATGTCATCACGCTGGCCCTGTGGACCGACACCGATCTGGTCCGCAAAGCCGGTCTGATGGATGAAAAATGGGAAAGCAAACTCCCGAACCGGTCGCTTCCCTACGTTTCCACCATCGTCTTCGTGGTCCGCAAAGGGAATCCCAAGAACATCAAAGATTGGCCCGACTTGATCCGCGAAGGCGTGGATGTGATCTCTCCCAACCCGAAAACCTCTGGCAATGGCAAGTGGAGCTTCCTCGCCGCTTGGGGATCAGTCCTCAGCCGGGGTGGATCGGAGGAAGACGCCCGGAAATATGTCACCGGTTTGTTCCAGCACATCAAAGTGCTGGATGCCGCCGCCCGCGGGGCGACGATGACCTTTGCCCAAAACCATATTGGCGATGTTCACCTGACATGGGAAAACGAAGCTTATTTGGAAGTGAAGGAGCAACAAGGCAAAGGGAACTGGGAGTTGGAGATTGTTTATCCTCCGTTGAGTGTTCTGGCCGAGCCGCACGTCGCCGTGGTGGACAAGAACGCCCGGCAGAAGGGGACCGAGAAGATCGCCCAAGAGTACATGAAATTCCTCTACACCGAGGAAGCCCAAGAAGTGATCGCCAAGCACTACTACCGGCCAACCAACGAAGCCGTCAAGAAAAAGACCGCCGATCGCTTCCCGGAGTTGAAGCTGTTCCCGGTGACCATCGTCGGCCCGACATGGGACGGCATCCAAAAACGGTTCTTCGCCGAGAACGGCGAATATGATCAATTACTCGCGGCCGGACGGAAGAAATAAGCAAGAAAGCATAGGTTTTCCGGTCTGAAAGACCGGTTAATCCAGCCCGGTCCGTGAGGGCCGGGCAAAACAACGACCGTAGCCCAATTCCAAAGGGCCGGTCCTCGGCGGGGTGTGATACCGAATCACATTGATCACTGACGAGAGGTTAAAGCGAAGAAGACCCCCTCCAACTCCCCCTTGCCAAGGGGGAGAGCAAAACCGGCCTCTCTGATGAGGCTAAAGGTTTTGGCGGCGACCGGATTTCCTCTCCCCCTTGGCAAGGGGGAGCTGGAGGGGGTCTCTTCGCCTCACATTGGTTGGTCATCAATGCGATTCGGTATGAGTTCCCGGCCCTCACGGACCGGGCTGGATTAACCGGTCTTTCAGACCGGAAGAATGAGTTGAATCGGTTTTTCACAAGGAAGCCATGTCTTCGACTAATCGCCGCGTGTTGCCGGGGTTTTCGCTCTCGCTCGGCTACACGATGCTTTATCTCAGTTTGCTTGTCCTGATTCCGTTGGCGGTGTGCTTCCTCAAGGCGGCTGATCTTTCCTTCGGAGAGTTCTGGACGGCCGTTTGGAATCCTCGGGCGGTGGCCGCTTACAAGCTCACGTTTTTCGCCTCGCTGACGGCCGCCGCCATCAACGTCGTGCTTGGGCTGATCGTGGCGTGGACGCTGGTTCGCTACGAGTTCCCCGGCAGGCACATCCTTGATTCGCTCGTGGACATTCCCTTTGCGTTGCCGACGGCGGTGGCCGGGATTGTTTATGCGAAGTTGTACATGGACGAGGGGCCGCTCGGGCAGTTCTTGGTTCCCTTGGGCATCAAAGGCGCGCATTCGGTCTTTGGCATCGTGCTGGTGCTGGTGTTCACCGGTTTCCCGTTTGTGGTCCGCACGGTGCAGCCAGTGTTAGAAGATTTGGACAAGGAAGTCGAGGAAGCCTCGGCCGTGCTGGGGGGAAATCGCTGGCAGACTTTTTACCGGGTCATCATGCCGGTGCTGATTCCCCCGGCCCTCACCGGCTTCACCCTCGCTTTCGCGCGGGCCATCGGCGAATACGGCTCGGTGGTGTTCATCTCCGGAAACAAGGCGTTCGAGACGGAAATCGCCCCAATGCTGATCGCCAACCGACTCGAAGAGAATGCCTACGCGGAAGCGGCGGCGGTCGCCGTCGTGCTGCTGGTGTTTTCGTTTGCTCTGTTGGTGGTCATCAATTTGCTGGAACGATGGAGCAAACGCCATGCAAACTAAGCCAGCCTCTCCCACCCGCACCGACCCGTGGTACATTCGCGGCACGCTGATTGTCCTGACGTTCGGCATCATCGGCCTGCTGGTGGTGATCCCCATCGTCAAGGTTTTCGGGGAAGCCTTCCGCGACGGCATCGGGGCTTATTGGACCAACCTCACGGGCGACCCGGAAACCCGGCATTCCATCTTCCTCACGCTGATGGTCGCCCCGGTGGCGGTCGCCCTGAACACGGTGTTCGGCATCGCCGCCGCGTGGTGCATCGCCCGCTTCCGGTTTCCGGGCCGGACAATTCTCATCACGTTGATCGACCTGCCGTTCTCGGTGTCGCCGGTCGTGGCCGGGTTGATGTTCGTGCTGCTGTTCGGCTCGCGCACCCCCGTCGGGGCGTGGCTGATGGCCCACGGATATCAGGTGATTTTTGCCCCCCCCGGCTTGGTGCTGGCGACGGCCTTCGTGACGTTCCCGTTCGTAGCCCGTGAACTGATTCCGATCATGGAGGCCGTCGGCACGGAAGAAGAAGTGGCCGCCCGCAGTCTGGGGGCGGGCGGGTGGGCGATGTTCTGGCGGGTGACGTTGCCGAACGTCAAATGGGGGTTGCTCTACGGGATGATTCTCTGCAACGCCCGCGCGATGGGAGAATACGGCGCGATCTATGTGGTGTCCGGCCGGATCGGCGGCGTAACCAGTACGATGCCCATTCATGTGCAAAAGCTGTTCGAGAGCGGCAACAAAGACGCCGCCGCCTACGCCCTCGCCTCGCTGCTGACGCTGCTGGCCATTCTGACACTGTTCATCAAGGTGATGATCGAGCGAAAACTGCGACAGGATCAGGCGGAGGCGGCGAAGCCGATGGAGGCGCCGTGATGAAGAGTCAACCGGTCGTCGATGCCCCGGTTGTCGGGGCGCGCATGTGGTTCAAATGGTAGGCCCACGTGAGCCAGCCCCAGAAGCGGCCGATGCTCAACAGCACCCAACCGAGGAGCGGGCCGATCACGATCACCAAGCCGATGACGCCTAGGAAACCGGCGACAATGCCGAACACCAAGAGCATCAGAAGCACGGAAGCCCATGCCGTGACGTAAGACTTCAAATTGATTTGAATGAGACGAAGCGCCGGGCGGGGGTCAAACAAACGCGGGATGGAATCGCCGTCGGTCAACCGGCGGACCAGCACCGGGACCGTCAGGAAAAGGACAGACTGAAGGACTAGCAAGACCACGTTCAGCAGCGGAACCACGGCCCAATTGAAAATCATCCCCGCAGCGGATGATTCCGTCGTGGTTTCGGCGCCTCCAAAATTCCGGCTCAGCCATTCCGCATCCAAATAACACACCCAAAGGCTCAGGCCAATGGCGGGCAGGCACATTGCATAAATCACCAGTCGCAGCGGCAGGCCGGTTTTGAACAGGCCGTCAAAGTCATCCCAGTCGGGAAGGGGATGTTCCATCCCGGCGCGGAGGTTGCGAAGGGTCCGGATTCGGTAACCGTCGCCCACGGCCTCCAACACCGGGAACGAGACGATCACGCCGCCGAGGGCCATTTTGCCCAGCCATCCCGGCCCCTCCAGGACGTAACGGAACCCTTTGGCCGCCGGGCTGGACGCAACGGGAACGGGGGGCATCGCTGGCTCGCTGATCGCCGGTTTTACCTCTGGGGGTGATGGCGGTGGCGGGGGTGGCAGTGATGTCGGCGGGGTCGAGGGATCATCGTCCTCTTCCACTTCCACGTCGTCTGCTGGCATCTGGCGGGGGGAAATCGGCGGGAGGGGATTGAGCGGGATGATCGGCGGGAGAAGGGGAGAGGGCGGCGGGGCGGGCGGGACGGCTGGCCGCGCGGTCGGCGGCCGGGGCAGGTTGGCCGACTGAGATGGCGGCGGCGG
>NZ_JH636449.1:242952-266827 GCF_000255705.1 Zavarzinella formosa DSM 19928 | reverse complement strand
GAGCAAGGCGGCCCGCCGGTCGGCGGCCACGCGGACGGCTCCGGCCCGCACCGCCGGGTCGTTGTCATTGGTCAGGCGTTCGAGCCAGACGGTCACGTCGAGTTCTTCTTCCTCGGCCAGTTCGATCAGCAGCTTTTGCCGCACGCTCGGTTCGGGGGACGTGTACAACCGGCCAAGATGAATATCCCGCTGGCTGCGTCCCCGGCTGCGAAGGCTCATCTCGCACAGTCGCCGGACTTCACCGTCCCGGTCGTGCAGCCAGTTCAACAGTTCGTCGTCCGTGATGATGGGTTCGCGGTCGCGGGCCGGCCCGAGGGCGAGGATGGCGGCCCGCCGCACATCGGCGGATGAATCGTTCATGAGCGGCAGGGCCAGTTCGACGGCGTCGAGCGTCGGCCGCATGCAGGCGGCGATGGCCAGAATCCGGACGTCCACCGATTCGCTGCGGATGGCCGTGTTAATCATTCCCTTGGCTTTTTCGATCACACCGTCTGTTTTTCCGGCGGTCAGGGCGGGGAGCAGGTCCAGCCCGGCGGCCCGGCCGGGGGTGCTGAATCGGGGTTCTGTTTCAAAGAAGCCGGCCGTCAGTTGTGTTCTCGCGGCATCGCCATCGGGAATCGATTTCCACAAGACGTCAAAGCCTTCACGCGCGGCCTGGCAGGTGGCTTGGTCGTCGCTTCTCAACAGGCTCACCAGCGTCGGTCCGGCTGTCGGCCCGCACCCGGCGAGTTTTTCGGCCCATTCGTTTTTATGTTCGGCCGAGGCCCGTTCCAGCCGCTCGGCACAATACCACACGTAAACCCGTTCCCGCTGCCAGACGCCGGCGGCCACGAGCAACAGCGCCAGCAACCCGGCCCGGCCAAGCCACTTGCCACGAGATCGGGGAGCGGGGACGGGCGTTGTCTGCGGAACGGTGTTCATGGTCGGCCTCCTGATGGGACGCCGGAAGATACGCGACAGCAGGCCGCCGGGGCAAGGTCACTTGGAAACCCGCCTCACTTCGCCTTGACCGGCCCGCCGGGGATGTTATCAACGGGGCGTATTGGCGAGGCACCATTTTCCGCTTTCGGAGATTAACGATGAAGCATTTGTTCATCATTTTGGGTTTGGCGGCGTTCATGACGGGCTGCGGCAAGACGGACGCCCCGAAGGCTGACGCCACCGGCGGCGTCTCCCAGTCGGCGGGCGCCCCTGCCGCCGATGATGCGAAGAATTGCATCAAGGAATTTCTGGCCCAGTGCGGCATGCAGGACGTGAATGTGACGCAACTGACCGAATCGACGGTGCCGAGCGGGGCGAAGACCGCCAGCGAAAGCTGGGGCTACACCTTCACGGCCGAATACAAGAACGTGTTTGGCGAAACGCAGAAGAGCGAAAACTGGGTGGCCGTGGTGGCCCGCGAAGACGGCAAGCCGATGGTCCGCAGTTGCTGGGACGATGGCAAAAACATGGTCGGCGGCCATCAAGGCCATGTCGATACGCCGAAAGCCGAGTTGCTGCTGCCGCCGGCCGGCACGCCGAACTGATTTGCCTGCTTTCAAATTCCCAAGCCGCATCGCCCGCTTTTTCACAACGCGGATAATGCGGCTTAAGTCGTTGGCAAATCTCAATTCGGGCCGAACACTTTTCATCGGCCGCATCAAAGAAATTGCGCCACGGGTGACAGAAAAATTGGATGGCGATATTCAATCACATTGCTCACCGCATTTTGGCATCGTACCCTTAATGAATGTCGCCGGGTTTCAAGGATGAATCCCACAAGAGCCGAAAGGCTTGCCTTTCCTCTCAGACGACGCGATGGATCGCTTTTTGATGAGTCCCCCGGCCGCTGGGAACAGTTCCCAATCGGTTTTCGAGCAGGGAGATCGACACGAATTGATCTTGCGTGGTCGGGGGCTCGCCTTTTTGAAGAAAGATGACAAGGTGACACGGTGATCAAACCCCATCAAGGTTTTGGTCACCGTGTCACCTTGTCTCCATGTCACCTTGTCACATCCAAGAATGTCATCTCATGTCCGAAACTGCCCCTCGTTCGTAGGATGCCAGCAACGGAGGAAATAGCGCATGCTTGGGCGACACATGGACCCGCTTTCTTTTATGAAGCGGATCGGCGAAGAGTTGGTGAAGGTGAATCCGGGCGAGATTCAAATGCTCTCGGACTGGATTTGGGAATGCTACGAAAAGGGCCGGTTTGTCTACGTGATCGGCAACGGCGGCAGCGGTTCGAATGCCTCGCACTTCTGCGAAGACATGGGCAAGGGCACGCTTGATCGCAAGTTCTTTGACGACGACTCCAAGAAGCGTCTGAAAATCCTCAGCCTCACGGACAACACCCCGTACATCCTCGCTTGGGGGAACGACGAGGGTTTCGACCGCGTCTTCCTTGAGCAACTCAAAAATATCGCCTCCCCCGGCGATCTGCTGGTGGCCATCAGCGGTTCCGGCAACAGCCCGAACATTCTGCGGGCGGTTGAATGGTGCAACAACCACGGCATGAAAACCTTCGGCTGCACCGGCTTTGAAGGCGGCAAACTCAAAACCGCCGCCCACGGCAACTTGCATGTTCCGCTGGACGACATGGGCATCGTGGAAACCGTGCACTTGGCCGCCTTTCATTGGGTGGTGGACGACACCTTCCGGCGAATTTCGATGTAAATCCGGCTGGGAAAGAGAAAACTCACCACACCAGCCAGAGAAGACCAACCACAAAGACGCAAAGATCACACAAAGTTTCACAGAGAAAACAGAACGAAAGCCAGGGAAAGACATCTAAGCAACAAAGGGAAAAATCGGTCGCCGATCATTCGGTGACTTTGTTTCTTTTTGGTTTGCTTCGCTTATCGTCTTTTGCTTTTGAGTTCGTTTTTTTCTTTGTGAAACTTTGTGTGATCTTTGCGTCTTTGTGGTTAGTCTTCTCTTCGTTTATCGGGCCACCTCATCGTAAGAGTTTTCAATGCGTCTCTCCCTGATTGCTCTGTTCGGCTTCGTTTCCCTTCTCTCTGCGGCCGAACCGGATTGGAAGCAACCGCAATCTCCGGCGAAACCGGCCCCGACCGGGTTGAAATACATCGACCAAGGGACCAATGATCCCCGGCTCAAGGGTTATCAAACGCCGGAGGGATTCAAGCTGGAGATCGTCGCGGACGAGCCGACGATCATCAATCCCGTGGGGATGACCTTCGGCCCGGACGGCACGCTGTTCGTGCTGGAATGGACCCCGGAGTCCGGCCCCTCCAAAGAATTCTCCGAGACGGTCACCTACAAGGACGGAACCAAGCGAGAGTCCGCGACGATGAAAAAGGCGTCCAAGGACTTTGTGAAGAAACTCTCGTATGACCCGGTCACCGGCAAATTCAACTCGGCCAAGGTAATTCTGGAAGACGAACTTCCCTCCAGCATCCTGATTCACGACGGCTGGCTATACACCACCGGCCGGGGGACGGTGCGCCGGTGGAAACTGGCCGACATCATCGACGGCACGAACAAGAACGCCGCCCCGCAGGTGATCGCCAAGGGGTTTTGCGGCTTCCACCATCATCAGGTTTCCGGCCTGACCATCGGCATCGACGGCCTTCTCTACATCACCAGCGGCGATGACGACAACATCGTGGAAGGCTCGGATGGGTCGCGAGCCACAGTCTTGCGAACCGGGGCGGTCTTCCGCTGCCGACCGGATGGCTCCAAGATGGAGGTCTTCTCCCTCGGGTATCGAAACCCTTACCGGGATCTCGCGTTCGACCGGAAGTTCAATGCGTTCCATGTGGACAACGACAACGAAGACGGCAGCAAATTCACCGGCTGCCGGTTGATGCACGTTGCCGAGGAAAGCGACTTTGGCTGGCGGCTGCGCGAAGGCGCGCGGTGCTGTCAGCCGGATCCGGTGCGCGGATCCGTCGCCGGAGAATTGCCGGGCAAGCTGCCGCCGATGCTCAAGACCGGCCGGGGGGCGCCGGCCGGGTTGCTCATTTACAACGACATGGGTTTGCCGGAATATTTTCGCGGCTTGCTTCTCTATCCCGATGTCTTCCGCAAGAACGTGCGGGCGTATCGGGTGGCCCCCGTGGAAAGCACCTTCGAGGTGACTCAGGAGTTTGAGTTTCTCAAGAGCGATGATCCCCTGTTCCGGCCCTGCCAGATGGTGACCGGGCCGGACGGGGCGATTTATGTGTGCGACTGGCGAACCGATTCCGGCGGGGCCGGACGTTTGAGCGGCGACGGCCGGCATGGCCGTATCTATCGGCTCACTTGGGCCGGCGGCGTGTTACCGGATACCGGGGAGGACATCCCCGCCATTGCCCGTCGCGGCATGGATTCATGGGCGAAGATCGTGGCCGCCCCGGATGCGGAGTTGTTGAAATCGCTGGCCGCCGAGTCGATGACGGATCGCCAGATCGCCCGGATGGAATTGGTCCGTCGCGGCGAGAAAAACCGGGCGGGCGTGTTGGAAGCCTTCAACGACGGCAACCTTGGATTTGATGCCCGCTCCGCCGCGTTGGGCGTGCTGGAAAGCATGTGGAACGCGGATGTGCGGAAGGCCGTTCTTGAAGTGTTCGACGAGACGGACGGCGATTTGAAGCGTCTGGCTATTGAGGCTCTTGCCCGTCATGCCCAAGCGACGGACACGGATTTGGCGCATGTCCTTATCAAAATGCTTGGAGATCATGACCGCTCTCTTCGTCGCGCGGCGGCGTTGGCCCTCGGCAAATTGAACCCGCCGAACATCGCCGAAGACCTCGTCATCAGTCTGCGAACCGACAAGGGAATCGATCCCTTTCTGACGGATGGCTACCTGCGGGCGATCGAACGTCTCGGCAAGCCCGGCATCACCGCGCTGCTTGATTTGGCCCGTTCCGGCAATCAAGGCTATCGTGAGCGTTGCGTTACGGCGATGCAGGCGTGCCGTTCGCCGGAGGCATTTGCCGCCTTGCCGGAATTGTTGCTCGATCCGCACCTCTCGGCCGATCAACGGGCCGAACTGATCGCCTCGGCAACCAATTACCAATTCAACCCGCCGGTGAAGACCGATGCCTTGTTGGCGGCCATCGGCAAAATCGCCCAACCCTCGGCCGGGGAACTGTCGGCCATCGTCACCACGTTGGCCGAGATGAACAGCCTGTCCGGCGAGACCAGTCTAACGCTTACACAAGCCGCGTTGGAGAGCGACAAGCCCGAAACCCGGCTCGCAGCCATCGCGGCCATCGAGAAATCCCGCTCCGGCGAACTAGCCCCGGTGTTGCTCAGGGCGCTCGACGACAAATCCCGCGATGTCTCCGAGCGCATCGCCATTCTGAAAGCCTTGCGCAACCTCAACAAGCCCGGTTTGGGTGATGCGGTGAAGGCATTGTTCAAGTCCAACCCCCCAGCCCTGTTGCGGGCCGAGGCGATGCGAACACTTGCGGCCATCGACCCCGCCGCCGTGGCTCCGTTGGCCACGGAATCACTAGAGTCGGCTGATGCCAAACTACAAGCCGAGGCCGTGCAACTGCTGGGGGCCACCCCGGAGGGGGCGAAACTAATCGGCCAACGCTTCTTGGACAAAAAGCTCCCACGTGAATTGTTGCCGCAGGTTTCCGACGCCTTGCGAAAGCACTCCGCGAAAGACCCGGCCATCGGCAAGTTGCTGACCGATGTGATGCGGGGCGGCCTGCTCGTCTCCCTCGAACCGGCCCAGGTGGAAAAGGTTCGGCAACTGGTGCTGACGCGAGGCGACGCCGGCCGGGGCCGGGCGCTTTATCTGAATTCGCAATCGCTGGCGTGCGTGACCTGCCACAAACTGGAGGGCGTCGGCGGCCAAGTTGGCCCGGATCTTACCCGGTTATGGGACACGGCCAGCATCGAAAAGATCATCGAGTCGATGGTCGACCCGAGCAAGGAAATCAAGGAGGGTTACCAGAGTTACCGCCTCGTGACCACAAAGGGCCGCACGCACACCGGCCTGAAGATCACCGAAACCAAAGACGAAGTCACCCTGCGGGAGGCGACCGGCGCCGAGGTTCGCGTGCCCCGCGCGGAAGTGGAGGAACTGGCGCCCTCAAAGACCTCCCTGATGCCGGACAACGTGGTGAGCCAGTTGTCGTTCGATCAATTTGTGGACTTGGTGGCCTTCCTCAAAAACCGGCAAACCCAAGAATCGCTTCGAGGTATCGTCACCGAATATGCGGTTCGCGGCCCCATCCCGCCGGGAGCGGCCTCGGCGGACATCTTGAAGATGGAACCGCGAAAATTGTCAGCCCAACCCAACGGCGTCCTGAACCTACGAACCGCCTTCCCCAAGGGAGAAGTGAAAGCACTGGTCGAAGTGCATGTGCGCTCGCCGAAGGAGCAAAACGCCCAACTGATTTACGGAACGGACGGAACCGCTCGCGTCAGCCTGAACGGCCGACTGGTCGGCGAACTAGAAACCCCTCGCCCCTTCAACCGAGAGAACGACCGCCTCCCGGTGATGCTGCAAGAAGGCTGGAACACCATCTGGCTGGAAGTGGCCGCCCCCAAAGACGACTTCCGAGTGGCCTTGCGGATTCAGGGGAGTGATTTGAAGATCGCAGCGATGAAGGAATGAGGATTGCTTCTTGGTGAACCAAAATCATTCTGCTCGTGTCGTTCCGCAAATATGTTGGAAGACAACGTAAGCCAATGAGCGGAAAGAAACAGGTTCGGTCGGCGTTCCGGGCCGCCGTCTTCACACGGGATCGCTTCCGTTGTGTGATGTGCGGGAAACCGGGCAAGGATCGTCAGGGCGGTGATGCCCACCGGAAGTATCACGCGGGCATTCCCGTAGAAACGCTTGTGCCCCTCGACGCCCATCACATCACCAACCGCAATGAATTACCCAATGGCGGTTACGTTGCGGAAAACGGCATTTCCCTTTGTGATGACGGCTGCCATCTTTTGGCCGAGGTTTTTCACCAAACCGGGATATCACATCCCGGATTCTCGCCGGACGAATTGTACTCGAAAATCGGCTCATCTGTTGAGGAAGCCCGCCGAGCCGACTCGGTGGATGGTTAAAGAAATTCTCCAATCACTCCTGCGTCGCGAGGCTTGGTTCAAACGAACTGGGCAGGCTCTTGTTCTTCTGCAGCACCCGCACGGTGAATTCGTATTGGCCGAGAGATCGGCCGTCGTTATGTGGTGATCGGTGGATCATGCCTTGTTTGGTAGAATGACCCAACCCGGAGGTGTTCTCATGCCAATGCACGACTGGACGCGGGTTGAGGCCGGAATTTACCATGCGTTCCATCACGAATGGATATCTGAAATCCATCGCGCCGTTCTGAAGAGGCTTCCCCCGGATTATTACTCAATGCCGGAACAACAGGCGGCCGGGTTTGGCCCTGATGTGTTGACGTTGAAAAGTGACGACGACGATTTGCCGTCTGGCGAGGGAGTCGTCACCATGTCACGGCCGAAAACAAAGTTGTTTCAGGAGACGCCGACCGAGTTCTACCTCCGAAAAAAGAAGGCGGTGGTGATTCGGCATGTCAGCGGCGACCGGATCGTGGCCATGATCGAACTGGTTTCGCCGGGAAACAAGAATTCGGCTCATGGCCTTCGGGCCTTCGTGAGAAAAGCCCGTGAGTTATTGCAACAAAAGATCCATCTGTTGATCGTCGATCCGTTCCCCGTGAGCAACCGAGATCCACATGGGCTGCATGCCGCGATTTTCGAGGAAATTCAGGACGATCCGCTGGAACTTCCCCCGGAATCGCCGCTGAGCACGTTTGCCTACGAATGCGATGACCGGGTGCGGACGTATCTGGAACCGCTGGCGGTCGGCGATGTGCTGCCCGACATGCCGGTGTTTTTGTATCCCGGCATGTATGTTGAAGTGCCCTTGGAGGCGACTTACATGGCCGCTTGGGAAGCCGTGCCCCGACGCTGGCAAAAAGTGATCGCCCCCGCTGCCGAAGGCGCCGTCTGATCGATTTGATGATCCGCGAAAACGAACAAGCCCGGCCATCAAGGCCGGGCTTGTTCGTTGATGAAGCTCCGAGTGGAAATCAACCCCACGTCACCAAGCCCGGTTCAAACGAACTGGGCAGGCTCTTGTTCTTCGGCAGCACACGCACGGTGAAGCCGTATTGGCCGCTGGCCTGGCATTTCACCGCCACGCCGAACATGTTTGTCAGGCCCGCCGTGGGCGAGGTTTCCATGATGGCCAGTTTCGGGTGCATGATGTCGCCGCTGTTGTCCAGCACGCCGTGGTAGAGTTGCACCTCCACGTCGGCCGGAGTCAGGGAGCCGAGTTGCACACGGGCCTTCACGTTCAGGACATCGCCGACGTGCATGCTGTCCGGACGCGGGGCCGTCACTTCTTCGACCTTCACGCTCTTCCAGCCATCGTTGAGGCGCCGGCGCCATGTGGCCAGTTCCTTCGCCCCGGCGTAGTCCCCGGCGCTCATGCTCGCGTAGCGTTCCTGCGAGGGCATGTAGCAAATCTGCGTGTAATCGCTCACCATGCGGTTCGTGTTGAAGGCCGACACGTTTGTGCTGATCGAGCGCTTCATCCGCTTGATCCACGCGCGGGGCAGGCCGTCCGCGCCGCGGGTGTAGAACTCGGGGACGATCTCCCGCTCGATCAACTCGTACAGGGCGTTTGATTCCAGTTCGTCCTGATAGTTCGTGTCCGCCAGTTCTTCGCCGGAACCGATCTTCCAGCCGTTGTCCGAGCGGTAGCCTTCATCCCACCAGCCATCAAGGATGCTCAGGTTGATGCCGCCGTTAACGCACACTTTCATCCCGCTGGTCCCGGAGGCTTCCAACGGTCGGCGCGGGTTGTTCAGCCACACGTCCACGCCCTGCACCAGATAGCGGGCCACGTTCATGTCGTAATCTTCCAAGAATACGACTTTGCGACGCAGTTCGTTCCGCTTGGCGTATTGGGCCACTTGGGCGATGAGTTCCTTGCCCCCTTGGTCCTTCGGGTGGGCCTTCCCCGCGAACAGCAGTTGAACGGGGCGGTCTTTGTGGTTCAGGACTGCCAGCAGCCGGTCGATCTTGCGGAAGATCAATGCCCCGCGCTTGTAGGTGGCGAACCGGCGGGCGAAGCCGATGGTCAGGGCCTGCGGATCGAGGATTTCCTCGGCCGCCTGCACTTCAGAGCGTGGGGCGCCGAGCCGTTCGAGCGTTCGGGCCTGCCGCACGCGGGTGACGGCCACCAGCCGTTCCCGGCAGCGTTCGTGGGTCCGCCAGAGTTCGGCATCGGGGATGTTGTCGGCCTTCGCCCAGACCTCGAATGCGGTCGGCTTTTCCTGCCACGCGGAGCCGAGATAGCGATCAAACAAGACCGCGATTTCCGGGGCCACCCACGTGAGGGTATGCACGCCGTTGGTGATCGAAGTGATCGGCACTTCCTGTTCGGGAAGCTCCGGGTACAGGGCCTTCCACATTTTGCGGGACACCACGCCGTGCAGTTTGCTCACGCCGTTGCTCACGTTGGCCGTGTGCAGGGCCAGCACAGTCATGGAGAATTTTTCGCCGTCGTTCTGCGGATTTTCCCGGCCGAGGGCCATGAACCCGTAGCGGTCGAGTTTCAGGCTCTTGAGATACTCGCTGAAATACTGATCCATCATGTGCGGCGGGAAGGCATCGTTTCCGGCGGGCACGGGGGTGTGCGTGGTGAACACGGTCCCGGCTTTCACGGCCTCGATGGCCGTGGCGAAATCGAAGTTCTTTTCTTCGATCAGCACACGGGCGCGTTCGAGGGCGGCGAAGGCCGAGTGGCCTTCGTTCATGTGGCAGACGGTTGGGATGATGCCCATCGCCCGCAGGGCGCGCAGGCCGCCGATGCCCAGCACGATTTCCTGCTGGATGCGGGTGTTCTCGTCCCCGCCGTACAACTGGGCGGTGATGTTTCGGTCTTGGGCGCTGTTCTGCGGAATGTTGGTGTCAAGCAGGTAGAGCGGCACACGACCGACATCGATCCGCCACACGCGGGCAAACAATTCCCGGCCGGGCAGCGACACGGAGATTGTCAGCGGCGAGCCGTCATCTTTCTTCACACCAATCAACGGCAGGCTGAAGAAATCATTCTCCGGGTAGCGTTCCTGCTGCCAGCCGTCCGCGTTCAGGTATTGCCGGAAGTACCCCTCGCGGTACATCAGGCAGACGCCGGTCAGGGGAAGCCCGAGGTCGCTGGCGGACTTCAAATGGTCGCCGGCCAGCACTCCGAGGCCGCCGGAATACACCGGCACCGATTCGTTGATGCCAAACTCGGCGGAGAAGTAAGCGATCTTGGCCGGGGATTTCGGATACTTCTCGCCGAACCACGTCGGGGCCTTCATATAGGTGGTGAAGGCCTGATACACGCGGTCGAGGTGGGCGAGAAAGCCCTCATCCGTCACCAACTCGTCGAATCGTTCTTGCGGGGCGGTGTTCAACAACCGGATCGGGCTGTGGTCGAGCGATTCAAACCGCTCGGGGTCGATCCGCCGGAACAGCGCCCAGGCATCCGCGTGCCAGCACCACCAGAGGTTGTACGCCAGTTCTTGCAGAGCCTTGAGTCGCTCGGGAAGACGGGGCAACACCGTGAACGTGCGGACAGGCCTAGTCGGCATGTTGGTTCTCGAAAAACAGGGAAATGGTCGCCGACCGACGGCAACCCGTGATGAGCGAGTGGGGAAAATCCGGTCGGCGGGAGAGAAGCCGATAGACGGAAGTTCTCATGCGTCCGGCTGTTGTACGGCCGGACGCGGAAAACGGCCACCCGAAGCGGCGACCGCCTTGTTGACATTTGCGATTGATCCGTTCAAGATTGAACAGCCATCAACATTGCCCCGTGTCTTCACATGGATCATGACCAGCATTTCAAGGCGCTCATCCGCGAGTTCTTCGCGTCGTTTCTCCAATTGTTTTTCGCGGACTGGCTCGATCTGATCGATCTGACCGATTTGGAGTGGCTGGAGCAAGAAGTCTTCCCCGACCCGCCGGAAGGCAGTCGGCATCTCCTTGACATGGTGGTCCGCGCTCGCTCGCTCGAACCGATTCCCCCGTGGCATGACCGGGCCGGTTCCGCCTTCCTGATGGCGATTTTGATTGAGATCGAATCCCCGGACAACACAACATCCATCTGGGAGCGGATGCCCCGCTATGTCCGTCATTTGCGGGACAAGCTGCAAATGCCAGTCCTCCCCATCGCCCTGTTTCTGAAGGTCGGCCTCGACGGTGTTGGCACACTGGTCCACGAGGAACGGATTCGCAATTTGCTGGTGGAGCGTTCCGAGTTCCTTTATGTGGGCCTGCCACACTTCGATGCGGTACAATATGTGGAGGGGGAAAACTGGCTTGGAGTGGCCCTGTCAGCCCTCATGCGAATCCCCCGCGACCGGGCCGTCTGGCTGGGCGCCGAGGCCCTGCGGAGGTTGTCGCTGGCCCCGTTGACGGACCAGCAGAAATTTCTGCTTGGAAATTGCGTCGAGAAATATCTTCCGCTGACAGACGACGAACAACGTCAACTTGCGGGGATGATGCCAACCGAAACCACATTGGGGATCAAACCAGTGAACGTCACATCATATGACCGGGGTTTGAAAGAAGGCGAACAACTGGGGTTTCAGAAGGGTGAACAATTGGGTCTTCAAAAGGGGGTACTCAAAGGCAAGTTGGAAAATGCTCTCGAATTTCGCTTCGGCGATGCCGGTCTGGCTTTGATGGAGCGGCTACGGGGCATCGAAGATATTGTTGTCCTTGAAAGTATGTTGGCCCGATTGCGGGCCGCGAAGACCTTGGAAGAGTTTGAACGCGAGATCCGGTGAGGACATGTTTTTCTGATTTCTAATTGCAAACGATTCCAGATTCAGGAAAAGACCAACAGTGGCCATTCATCGGATTGATGCAAATGGATATTGTTTCAAAAATCGACCCTGCAAACGCAACATCTGATGCTTGCGGTTCGATGCAAGCGTTCCAGTGGCCAACTTCCAAATTGAGATTTCTTGCGAGCCTCACACCGAATGATCTGGAGTTCATTCAAGGTTATCTGGAAGGCCGTCGAGAAGGTGAGCAATTGGGTTATCTCAAAGGCAAGCTGGAACATTTTCTCGAACGCCGTTTTGGTGAAGCCGGGTTGGCTGTCATGGAGCGGTTTCGGGAGATCAAGGATATCGCTTTTCTCGAACGAATGGTGGCGCAAGTGCGAACGGCGAGTTTGGAAGAGTTTGAACGGGCGATTGGGGAATGAAACATCTTCCGATGACTCGGGCTACGTATCCCGTTACGGTGAAGCACGCCCAGTCTGTTCTTCAGAAAATGCGTCCCGGATCTTCCGGGAGGCCGCGGCAAACGACGATCCAAGTTCTTGACTTCTTTTGCGGTTGCGGCGGAATGTCGGCCGGGTTTGCGGCGGCCGGGGTGTTTCGCGTGCTTGGCGGCGTCGATATCAACGCCGATGCCCTCGCCACTTTTGACCGGAACATCAACGGGCGCGGGATGATTCGGGATATTCGGGAGTTGGAGGCTGATCCGGCGAAACTTGATGAGTTGCTGGCTGATGTGGGATACGATCCCTCAAAACCGCTGGTCTTGATTGGTTGCGCCCCGTGTCAGGGGTTTTCTTCGCACCGGAAAAAGCATTGGGGGGTTGAGGATCGGCGGAACAGTCTGGTGGCGGTGTTTTGCCAGATTGCCGCCCGGCTTAATCCGGTGGCGGTGGTGATGGAGAATGTGCCGGAAATGTTGTCGTTGAAGTATTGGGATGATTTCACGGCCGGACGGCAAACGCTTGAGCAAGCCGGGTATGTCGTCCGGCAGCAAATTTACAACCTCGCGGCCTTCGGGGTTCCGCAGCAGCGGTTTCGCTCCCTCGTGCTGGCGATGCGGCGGGATTTTTCGCTGCCGCGACCGCTTTTGGAACCGGATGATTATCGCACCGTGCGGGATGCCATCGGGGAACTGCCATCGGTGATGGCCGGGGAAACCGATCCGGCTGATCCGATGCACCGTTCCGCGACCCACCGGGCCAGCACTCTTGAAACCATCCGGGCGGTGCCGAAGAACGGCGGCAGCCGGCCGGCCGGGGTCGGCCCCGCGTGCCTCGATCAAGTACGCGGATTTTACGATGTCTATGGCCGGTTGTCGTGGGATCAGCCGTCCATCACCATCACGCATTATGCCCGCAACCCGGCCAGCGGGCGTTATGTCCACCCGGAGCAGGATCGTGGGCTGACCATTCGGGAGGCGGCGATTTTGCAGGGATTCCCTCGCGGATTTGAGTTTCACGGCACGTTCGACGCCGTGTTCAAGCAAATCGGCGAGGCCGTGCCGCCGATGTTCTCGGCGGCCGTCGCCGCCCATCTGGCGATTGAGTTGTCATCGCCGCCGCGAAGCGAGGCCGAGCGGTTGGCCGACGAGATTCCCTCGATTGAATCGCCGGTCAGTTCGTCGTTTTCCAGCGTGATCGCGGGCCTGAAGAACGGGGGGCGGGCGCGTGGCGTTTACCTGCGTTGACGGCTTCTGCGGGGCGGGCGGTCTTTCCCTCGGGTTGTCGGCCGCCGGATTCGAGATGGTTTTCGGCTTCGACACGGACCGCCGCTGCATCGAGACGCACGCTCTCAACCCGACCCGTTTCGGTTATCGCGCCGCTTGCGTCGGCATCGCGGAGGTGCTGCAAGATCCGGCCGAACACATCCCAAGTCGAAACGGCGAACGCATTTTCATGCTAGCCGGCGGTCCGCCTTGTCAGGGGTTTTCGATTCAGCGAATCGGGGCGGACACAGATGCCCGCAATCATCTGGTGATGCAATATGCCGAGTTGATTCGTGCGTTGAATCCTTGTTACTTCCTGATGGAAAACGTCCCTGGCCTTGGCGGCCATCGCGGACGGGACACCTTGGACGCCGCTTTGTTTCTGGCGGAATCGCTCGGGTATTGGGTTCATGTTCAGGAACTGGACGCAAGGGATTTCGGAGTGCCGCAACGCCGGAAGCGGGTGTTCGTCATCGGCGAAAGCCGTGACATGGGACCGGCGGGCTTCGAGTTCCCGGCGCCGTTGAACACCCGGCGCACCGTGCGGGAGGCGATTGGCCACCTGCCCGAAACACCGGATGATGGTGCCGATCACCCGGACTGGCCGCATCATCGCCGGGACCGGCTGAGCGATTTGAACAAAGCCCGCCTGGCCGCCGTCAAGCCGGGGCAGGGGCGGGAGCATCTGCCGCCGGAATTGCTGGCCGTTTGTCATCGCCGGGACGCCGCCCAGATCGGCCATCGTTACGTTTATGGCCGGATGGCTTGGGATGAGCCAGCCCCGACGATCACGGCGAGATTCGACAGTTTCACGCGGGGAAAGTTTGGCCACCCGGACCAATTGCGAACCATCTCCCTGCGGGAAGGGGCGCTCTTGCAAACCTTCCCCGAGGATTTCCGGTTCGCCGGAACAAAGGTGGAAATCGCCCGCCAGATCGGCAACGCCGTCCCGCCCGTGCTGGCCGAAGCGTTGGGCCGCCAGTTACTGGCGTGCCATGCCCGCCGTCAGTCGCGGGAAGGCCGTTCGTAAGTCAGCGCCAGGATTCCGAAAAATGGTTGCTCGTCGGTTTTGCGATAACCCGCGGCAGTCAGGCTGGTTTCAAACTCGGCGATGGTGGCGAATGACCGCATCGGACCGTCGGGCGGGGTGACGAGCCAGATGCGATGACCGGCGGCCGCGGCGATCACGCCATCAATGGACAACCGCGAACTCACAAGGCCATCCGGCGATCCGTTGTAAATGTTGTACGGTTCGGGCATCGGCATCCAGACCGTGTCCTCTGGTTGCCGATGTTTGCGGAGGTAATCGCAGGCCCCGCGAAAATCGGTCATGGTTCCCCCGCCGTTTTTGACGAGCAACACCGTGCGGGAAACATCGGAGACAGGAAGAAAGAGAAACACCGCGAACAATATCTGTCGCCATCGACCACCGATCCGGTCAAGCGTTTCGCCCAAGGCCGCGCCGACCGACAGCCACATGATCGGAGCGGCGAACATGACAAGCCTTCCCTGCATTGGGTAAGCCTTCATGAGATTCGCCGCCAACATCAGCAACACCGCCCCGGTCAGGGCCAGCGCGGCGGCGGGCGAGCGCCGCCGGAGAACCAGCCATCCAAGCGGGGCGAGGACCAAAAAGGGAATCCCCATGCCGGTCGTATGATAGTCGCCCGCCTGCCGGACAAGGCTGAGCAACGACCGCATGGCGTCCCATCCAGACCGACAGTCGATAAAGCCAAAAGCCCAATAATCCGTCAGTGTTGCTGTCCGCTGGAAACGGATCACCGTGAGATACAACACAATTCCCGAGGCCAGTCCCATCAGCACGTAAGACAAAAAGCCGATGATGGTTCGCCGATCCCGGTGCCGCACGCAAACCCACGCCCATGCGAGGCCGACACCTCCCAGCGAAAACACCGAGGGATACGACAGCCACGGGGCCAGCACGGCCAAAAGCAACAGCCCCGCCTCGGCGTATCGTGGGTGATCCGGCCCCGGCGGCTTCAACCGGGAAAGCCCGGCCAGCAGGACCAGTTCGGTCATCAGCAAGTCGAGCGAATAGGGTTTCACATCGTTCGAGAGAGTGATCCCGTGAAACGAGAGGGCCGCGAACCATACCGGCCACAATCGTCCGGAAGACGGCAGTGCCGTTCGCCCGAGAGGAACGGCGACGAAGAGAGCGAGCAATCCGGCCAGCATGGGGGGGAACCGCATGGCAAGCTCGGACATCCCGAACAAATCATACATGAGGCGAAGCGACCACATGAACAACGGCGGGGCCGCCTGCTGGTTGAGCGTCGGGCCGAGGAGTTCGACGTAACTCTTCTCCCGGATGTTCAACAGCAGGTAAGCTTCGTCGTACCAGAACGAGGGCCGGGAGAAATAAGCCGCCAAATGGCCGGCCGTTCCGAGAATCAAAACCCCGATGGTGAGCCATGAGACGAACCGGTCCGGGATCTGAAACCGGTCGGGAACGGTCGGCGCGGGGGAATGATCCATTTATTTCACTTGATACTTGAATTCGATTTGAAGTTTTCCGTCTTTTTCGCTTTCGACGGGGATGATTTCAACGGGCGAGCCGGATTCCAACTTCCCTTGGCCGGTGTAATAAAGCCCCGCCGGGATGAGTGTCAGAGAAACCAGTTTTTGTTTTGTATTGGACTCCACGAAATTCCGCACCTCGGATTCGGCTTTGTCCTTTGGCGGCCGACAGACCACCCAGATCTCTTTCTCGGTGGAACTGATCGACTTGGTCTGGACGATGAAATCAAAGACTTCCCCGTCGGTGGTCGTCACGGTCCCGCCATAATCGTACTTTGGGTGGCTTTGAAACTTGATCTCTTTCACCGGCTTTTGCACGATGCCCTTCACCAACTCCTCGACTTTGCTTTTGAGGTTGCCCGTGTTCAAGAGATATTGGCCGCCGAAAACTCCTCCGGCGATGAGGATGCCCACAAGGGCGCCGATGAGGCCGCTGGTTTTCTTTTCCTTTTTCACCTCGCCGGAACCAACGGGAAGACGTTCGTTATCGTCGAACATGTCCGATCTCCTGATGAACGGGACCGACCGCGTTGCGGGGAAAATCATCCAACGACGCTTCGCGGGATGGTGTTTAGCATAATCACATATTATTCTTTTTTGTATGTTTTTTATGAATTTTGCTATTTAAAGAATTTTCTTGCATTCTCCCTGTTTACCGGATATTCTCGCACATGTGAGTTTGACACCCGCCTTTGTTTGCGACAAAACCCGCCCCGCCCCCGCCTGATTTACGCCTCGATCATCCCCGCCTGTTTGGTTCTCCCATTGGAGACTCTCTCGTGGAACAGAAGTTTGAAGTTGTCCCCAAGGCGGAACTCCGTCTGGAGGGTCGCAAGGTTGTCCGCACGCCTGTCGCCAACGATTGGGGCCTTCGGCTGCAATGGGTGGTCACGCGCGATGGCAAGGTGATCGCCATGCCGAACGCCCGCCTGGGGGATACCCTCGAACACCCGGACAAGACCCCCGGCAAGTACGAGGTGGTTCTTCAAATGTGGAAGTACGTCAACTACAAGAAGAACGCCGACGGCGAATTCACCGACAGCAAGTTCATCGACATTTCCAACAAGGTCGCGTACACCATCTGACCCCCGCCGGGCGAGGTTTTCCATGCTGAACATCGGCAACGAAAAGGTTTCCGTGTGTCCCGGTCACGGCGTGACGCGGCGCAGTTTCCTTCAGGCGGGGACGGCCGGCATGGCCGGGATGCTCCTGCCAAACCTGATGCGGTTGCAGGCCGCCGGAAGCATCGACGACAGCAAGGCGAAAATTCGCAATTGCATCACTATCTTCCTCGTCGGCTCTCCCGGCCAGCATGACACATGGGACATGAAACCGGACGCCCCGGCCGAGGTGCGCGGCAAGTTCAAGCCGATCCAGACCAACGTGACCGGCATCCAGATTTGCGAGCATTTCCCGCTGATGGCCCGGATGATGGACAAGGTGGCGTTGATTCGCAGCCTGCATCACAAAACCGGGGCCACCCACGAAAACGGCCAGCGCTGGATGATGACCGGCCACGACTTCAACGCGGACAGCGTGAAGCCGCACGTCGGCAGTATTGTTTCCCGAGTCTTCGGGCAAAAGGGGGAACTCCCCGCGAATGTCGTGCTGCCGCAGGCCATCGGCAACACCGGGGCCGGACCGTTGCACGGGCAGACGGCCGGGTATCTCGGCAGCGCCCATGAGCCGTTCTTCCTGAACGCCGACCCGGCCGCCCCAAACTTCAAGGTGGGCGACTTGGAAGTTCCCAAGGGACAAACACAAGAACGCCTCGACGCCCGCAAGAAACTCCTTGAGCAAATCGACGACATCCAACGCGGTACCGAGTCTCGCGGCACCCAGATGCACGATAGCGCCTACGAACGGGCCTTCCGCTTGCTAACCTCCACGCGGGCGAAAGCGGCCTTCGATCTCAGCCAGGAGAAGGACACGCTGCGGGATCGCTACGGCCGCAACACCTTTGGTCAAAGCTGCCTGCTGGCCCGCCGGTTGATCGAAAGCGGCGTCCGCTATGCGACGGTGAACCACTTCGACACCGTGTTCAACCTCTCCTGTTGGGACATGCACGCGGACGGCGGCGGTCTTAACAACACGTACAGCGATTACGAACGCCATCTCTGCCCGCAGTTCGACAATGCCTTCACCGCTCTGATTGAAGACCTGAGCCAGCGAGGCATGTTGGAAGACACGGTGGTCGCCGTCCTGAGCGAGTTCGGCCGCACGCCGCGATTGAATCCGAAGAACGGCCGGGACCACTACCCGAATGCGTGGACCAACTTCCTTGTCGGCGGGAACATCAAAGGGGGTCAGGTCATCGGTTCGACCGACAAGATCGGCTCCCGCCCGAACGACACTCCGGTGCAACCGCCGGAAGTGATCGCCTCCATCTATCACGCGATGGGCATCAACCTCGACACCGTGATGATGCCCGGCCCCGGCGAACGGCCGATCCGGTTGGTCGAGGCGGAACCGATCAAGCAATTGTTTTGAGAAAAGAAAAACGATTTCACCGCAGAGGGCACAGAGGGCACAGAGAAGACAAAGGCAGAGAATTTTAGTTTTGTCTTCTCTGTGCCCTCTGTGCCCTCTGCGGTGAAATCGTTTTTGCCTTTGAAATTGGACAAGCCGAATGCGTTCTCTCCCCCTGATTGTCGCGTTATGCCTGATGGCCTCCCTTGAGGCGGCCGAGCCGACGATTCGCAACTTGAACGTGCGCGGGCTGCAAATCGGCGGCAAGACCAAGCTCATCATTGATGGCGACGATCTCGGCAAATCGCCGAGCTTGTTGCTCCCCTTCCCGGTGAAACAAACGCTCGTCAAAGGAAACACGGACAAGCAGGCGTTCTTTGAAGTCGAGGCAACCGGGGACGTTCAACCCGGCTATTACCCGCTGGCCGTCGTCACGGATCAGGGGATCAGCCCCCCGGTGGTGGTGGCGGCGGATCGGTTGGCGCAGCAAACGCTGTCCCCGGCCGTCGAACAATTGCCGGTGGCGTTGCACGGCACGCTCGCGGGGGCGACGGTCACCGAAGTGACCTTCCCCGGCAAAGCGGGGCAAAAGGTGATCGTTGAAGTTGAAGCTCAACGCCTCGGCGGCAAACTGCGGCCCATTCTGCATCTATACAACGCCAAACGATTGCAACTCGTGTGGGCCTGGCCGAGCGCCACCCTCGCGGGTGACACCCGGTTGGAGGCCACCCTCCCGGCCGATGGCCCATATATCGTTACCCTGCACGATGTTGAATACGCCGGGCCGGCGCCGGGGCATTTTCGATTGAAAATCGGCCAATGGTCGTTCGTCGATCAGGTCTTCCCGCCGGTCATCGCCAAAGGTCAGATGCAGCCTGTTGAATTGGTAGACACATCCAAACATGTTGATGCGTTGGCCAAAGGCGGGGGCCGGTTCATCCCGCTTGACTGGCCGAAGGACGGCGTGTGGAGCGGGCCGCGACCGTTTGTGACGGTGAGCGCGCATGCGGAAGTCGTCGAACAACCGGCTTCCAAAACGGGGCAGGATTTGCCGGCGGGCTTGGTTGGCGTCAGCGGCCGGTTGTTGACGGATTTTGAGGAGGATCGTTATCGAATTCCCGTCACGCCCCTGAGCAAGATCCGGTTGGAAGTCTTCGCCGACCGCCTTGGCTCCCCCGTGGATGCCGCATTGGTGATTCGCGATGCGATTGGCAAAGAACTGGCTCGCGCGGAGGACAGTCCCGGCACCGTTGATCCGGTGTTGGAATACACCGTGCCGGACAAGGTGACCAGTCTGATCGTCGGCGTCGTCGATTCACGGGGCCGGGGAGATACGCGGGGGATTTACCGCCTCGTGATCGATCCGCAACCGGCTTTGCGCAAAGGCAATCTTCAACTGCTGACATCGGTTAGCCATTTAACCCTTCCTGTCGGCGGGCGCGGCGTGATCCCGGTCATCGTTGACCGCAGGGGGGACAACGGCAAATTCGATCTGTCAGCGGTCGGATTGCCGAACGGCATCAAAGTGGAAAATGCCGACATCCCCGAAGGAGCGGATGGCACGCTGCTCACTCTGCAACGAACCACCCCGGAAGGAGCGGCCACGTTCACGAAGTTTCTCGGCACACGGGCCGATGGTATCCAGGAGCCGGTGATCGTTCGCTCTCATCCGTTGGAAAAAATCCAACCGTGGCTGGCCGGGGAATTCCCGGTGGCGTTTTCATCGGCGAAGGCGGCCGGCTTTCAAATCGACTGGAACAACCTTCCTCCGGATGCCGGGATCGTTCCCGCCGGGAAACTCAATCTGCCGGTGAAGCTGACCCGCACGGATGTGAAATCCCCCGTGCGGCTGACGCTGGTGACGAGTCAATTTGTTCCGCTGGTGAACAACCAACCCGATCCGGCTCAATCTATCCGGGCCGAGAAGCCGGTGGAACTGGCCGCGAATCAAAACGACGGGGTGATGACCATCCTCAATCCCCCGGTGTTGAATTCGCCGGTGTATGACGTGACCGTGCAGGCCGATTTGCTGGCCGCCGACAAGCGGACGGTGCTGGCGACGGCGTTCGCCCCCGTTCGCCGAATGGCGATGCGATTGCCGATCATCATTGCCGTTGATGGTTCGCCCAAACTGGAGGCAACGCTGGATGCCAAGACCGGGGCCACCGTGAAAATCGCCGGCAAGATCGAACGCAAGGAAGGAGCCGTCGGAGATGTGATTGTCACGCTGATTGGCTTCTCGCCTGGCGCCACGGCCGCCCCGGTGACGGTGAAAGCGGCCGACACGGCCTTTGCGTTGAATGTGGTTCTGCCGCCAAACATCGCGCCGGGAGAGTTCAAAGAGTTGAAACTCTCGGCCAGCATCACGCCCGATCCCAAGCAAGCGAATGTGCGGGTGAAAAGCCGCGATGTTGATTTGACGCTGACGGTGAAACCGGCGCCCCCACCCCCACCGGCAAAGAAGTAAGCGACCTGATTGAACGCCCGTTTCCGATGGAGCAAGCGACATGGCCCGACGCGAGTATGTTTCCCTGCTGGCCTTCCTGCTGTCGAGTGTCGCCGCCAGTCCGGTCGTCGCCGTCGAGCCGCTTATTCCGGTGTCCGTCGAGGTGTTTCCGAAGACGGTTGAACTTCGCCAATACCGGCAACCGTATGCGATTCGGGTAATGGGCAAATCGGCCGATGGGTATGGCATCGACCTGGCCGCGAAGGCAAAGCTCACGGTCGGCGATCCGAAAATCGCCAGCGTTGATGATCGCGGCTGGGTGCATCCGCTGGCAAACGGACAAACGCAAGTCTCCGTGTTGATCGATGGGAAAACACTGGCCGTTCCGGTGAATGTGCAGATTTCGGCACAAGAACCCCCGATGAGCTTCCGGCACGAAGTCATGCCGGTGTTGTCGAAATCCGGCTGCAATGCCGGGGCCTGCCACGGGTATTCGCTCGGCAAGAACGGCTTCAAACTCTCGTTGCGCGGGGCCGACCCGGACCCGGATTTTCACGCGATGACCAAGGAGATTTCCGGGCGGCGAATCAACCGGATCGCCCCGGATGCCAGCCTGCTGCTCACCAAGGCGCTTGGCGAAGTCAATCACGACGGCGGCGCCCGCTTCTCCCGTGGCAGCCTGTCGCATGAGATCATGAAACGCTGGATCGAACAAAACGCCCCCGGCGATCTCGCGGACACTTCCGAAGTGGTGGCCGTGCGGATGACGCCGGACAAACTGGTCCTCCGGCCCGGCGACAAACACCGCATCACGCTCACGGCCGAGTACAACGACGGCCGCAAACGCGACGTGACCCGGTTGGGGATCTTCACCGCCAACAACGACATGTTCGCCAAGGTGGACGAGGAGGGACTCGTCACCGCTGCTGACGCGGGCGAGACCGTCATCGTCGGTCGTTTCGAGCGGACCTTTGCCGCCACCGGTGTGATCGTGCTGAAACCGGAGGCGAACTTCAAACCGTCGCCCGTGCCGACGGAAAACCTCATTGATCGATTTGTTGTCGAAAAGCTGAATCGCCTGAAGATTCTGCCATCGGTCCCGGCGACGGACGAGGAATATCTTCGCCGCGTCTTTCTCGACCTGATCGGTCTGCAACCAAAACCGGACGAAATCCGGGCTTTCCTCGCCGACACGGACCCGAACAAACGCCGCAAGATTGCGGACGCCCTGTTTGAACGCCCGGAGTTTGTCGATCACTGGTCGCTGAAGTGGGGCGACTTGTTGCAAAACTCCCGCAACAGCGCCAGTTCACAATCCGTTTATTTGTTCCGGGAATTCATTCGCGGGGCGGTCGCCCAGAACATGCCGCTGGATGAGTTCACGCGAAAAATCCTGACGGCCAAGGGGAGCAGCCAGGACGATCCGGCAAGCGTCTATTTCGCGGTCAGCAAAGATGCGAATGACACCGTCGAACGGGTGACGCAGGTTTTCTGCGGCGTCCGGATGTTATGCGCCCGCTGCCATGCCCACCCGATGGAGAACTGGACACAGGCCGACTATTTCGGCATCTCCAGTTTCTTCAACCAAGTTGGCGTGAAGGCCGACGGCCGCCTCCCGAATGTGGCCAATTCCAAGGTGGTCCAGCTAAACCTCGCCGCCGGGGCCGCGACGAATCCGCGAACCAACAAACCGCAATTGCCCCGCTTCCTCGGCGGAGAGGAACTCCAACTGAAATCCGGCATCGACCGTCGGGACGATTATGCCAAATGGCTGACCTCGCCGAAGAATCCGTTCTTCGCGCGGGGCTTGGTCAACCGCGTCTGGAGCTACTTCTATCATCGCGGCATCATCGATCCGGTGGATGACATCCGCAGCACCAATCCCCCCATCAACCCGGAATTGTTGGAAGCCTTGACAAATGATTTCATCGAGAGCAAATTTAACGTCCGGCATTTGATGACACGAATTGTCACCTCGCAGACTTATCAGCGAAGCAGCATGGCCAACGCCTCCAACAAACACGACGAGCAGAACTTCTCACACACGATTCCCCGCCGCGTTCCGGCCGAGGCCATCCTCGATTCGCTGGTGCAAGCCACCGGCGTGGCCGAGAATTTCGGCGGCGCCCCGGCTGGTTTCCGGGCCGCTCAATTGCCGGATGGTGGAGTCGAAAATGCGTTCTTGCGCCTGTTCGGCAAACCCCAGCGCATGGACGCCTGCGAATGTGAACGCGACAACGGCTCCAACATGCTTCAGGCGTTGCATTTCATCAACGGCCCGAGCATTTTGGGCCGAGTGCAAAACCCGTCGGCCCTGCCGGCGATGTTGATGCAAAAGAAGCTGAGCGATTCGGAATTAGTGCGGGAAATTTACCTTTGGAGTCTGGCGAGAAACCCAAAGGAAGCCGAGGTCAAATTGAGTTTGGAGTTCATCAAATCCCGCGGCGACAAGAAGGCCGAGGCGATTCAAGATTTGATGTGGGCGTTGCTGAACTCGAAGGATTTTCTGCTGACGAACTGATCCTGTCTGGCTTGTGGGAGTTGTTCGCCCGTCGGCAACGTGTTGGACTGGCGGGAGTCGCGGTACCCTCGCTGGCGCGTTTTGAAGTTGCGCTTTTTATCCGGCGGTGCGAAACTCGGCCGGGATGGCCTGCCGGAGTTTTCGTCGCAAACGCCGGATTCCGCCGGGTGTTTGCATGGCGCGGGCCAGGTATTCCAAGTCGGCCTGTTCGCTGTGGCGGCGGACCGCCAGGCAGAGGCCGTGGGTTCGCTGGTGTCGCCAGCGCTCTTTCTGCTTCGTCGTCAGGCCGGACTTGGCCAGTTGCCTCGCCCGATGCCACTCCAGCCACAGGAACGTCACCAGGACCAGCTCCAGCCATCCCTCCGTCGCCTCGAACCGGCGCAGGCGGCATTGGGCGAAGCCCAATGTGCTTTTCAACTCCTTGAAGAACAGTTCGATCT
>NZ_JH636449.1:97797-242690 GCF_000255705.1 Zavarzinella formosa DSM 19928 | reverse complement strand
CAGCGTCTGGTCGATGATGAACACGAAGCGGCCCCCCGCCGGCTCCAACGCCAGCATCCGGTCCCGCACCAGAGCCAGCGGCGGCCGTTGGCGAAGGCCCTTGCGGCCGAGAAACCGGCTGATCTGGGCGCGATGACGCGGCTCCGAGGCCACCGACCCCGAGGCTTGCGAGGCGCTCATGCGCCCCCAATGCAAACAAAACGCCGCCACGCAACGAATCACCAGGCCGAGCGCCCGGGGACTCAGGCCGGCCGGACGAAGAAACTGTTTGATTCCGGGGAGTCCTTCTTGCACAATCATGACCGAGACTCCTTCCGGTTGGTGATCACCCGGCCTCACGGCCCAACCGATCCGGCCGGGGGAGTCTCGTTTTTCTATCCCGGCCCACTCTCCTCAGCAAAAAGCGCAACTTCAAAACGCGCCAGCGAGGGAACCGCGATTTCCGCCTGTTCAACACGTTGCCGACGGGCGATGGCCGAGTTCGTTTCGACCACATTGGTCGACACACCAAGCAGAACTCCGCTCTCAATCACAACAACCCTTTGATTGCCTCTCCTTCGGACAACGGATATGGCCGGCCCTCGGTCGTCAGATAGCTGTTTTGTTGCGGGTCGTAGCCCAGCGCCTCGAACACGGTTGCGTGAATGTCGGCCGGGGAGACGGGGTGTGATTTTGGCACGGCCCCGGTGCGGTCCGATTCGCCGATGATCTGGCCGCCGCGAATGCCGCCGCCCGCTATCACCACGGAGTAACACTGTGACCAGTGATCGCGGCCCGCCTCGGCGTTGATGATCGGCGTCCGGCCGAAATCGCTCATCCACAACACCAGCGTGGTGTCCAGCATCCCCCGGTCTTCCAAGTCTTCCAGCAATGCGGAAAACGCCAGTTCCATCGGCGGCACCAGCGTTGTTTTCATCCGATTGAAGTTGTCCTTGTGCGTGTCCCAAATGATGCTTCGGCCGTTCATCGTGCTGACAAACTTCACCCCGGACTCGACCAACCGGCGGGCCAGCAAGTGGGACTGGCCCCAGCGGTGCCGGCCGTAACGGTCGCGGACCTTTGCCGGTTCTTGGGAGAGATCAAACGCTTTTTGCACTTGCGGCGAAGTAATCATCGAAAAGGCATTGTCTTGGTTGAGGCCGTGTTCGGCGTTGACGGCCTCCGTCTTTTTCTTGGATCGGCCATCAAGGCGGCCCAACAACGACCGGCGTTCGCCCAACCGCGAAGGGGTCATGTCCGGGTCGAGGCTGACGTTGGGCAACCGGAAGTTCGGGGTGTTCGGGTCGGTGTTCAACACGAGCGGATCGTGCTTTGCCCCGAGGCAGCCGCCATATTGGCCGGGGGTGATGTACACCGTTGAATCACACGAGGGTTCCGGGGTGATGACATACGGCGGCAGCGGGCTGTTGTAACCATCCCGGCGGGCCAGCCAGCCGACCAGCGTGCCGAAACTCGGCAGGTCGGCCCGCGTCGGGTTAATCAGGGTGCTGTCCTTCGCATACGGCCGGCCGACAATCGACCAATACATGCCCCCGTTGTGGCTGCTGTGGCCGTGATGAACCGAGCGGATGATCGAAAACTTGTCCGCATGGCGGGTCATGTGCGGCATCAGTTCGGAGATTTGAATCCCCGGCACATTGGTGGCGACCGGCTTGAACAACCCGCGAATGTTCTCCGGGGCGTCCGGCTTCATGTCCCAAAGATCGGTGTGGCTGGGGGCGCCACAATTGTAAATCATGATGACCGATTTGGCCTTGCCCCGCCCGTGCGTCGCGGAGGCGGTTCCGGCCCGCAGCCAGTCCGCGACGAAGAGGGACAACGCCCCGGCGCCGCCGGCTTGAAGAAACTGCCGACGGCCCAACCGGGGACCGGGATCGGTCGAACAAAGCGGAATCATGCGGGCTGACCTGTGCCGGGCGAAGGTATGCTAATGCGGATACTGGCGGGGCGGCGGGAACGGCAGAGGGAGGGAACGATACCGGCCGTTTGTTGGCGCCGAATCGGTGGAGAGCCTTGCAATCAACACCCACGACGATTTTGCCAGACTTTGGAGCCGGTGTCAATGCGCGGGCGGGAAGTTTCCTTCCGCCGTTCTTCAACGGCCCGAGTCAAGCAAGGCCCGCACTTTCCGGGCCAGCGTGAGCGGCGTGAACGGCTTTTGAAGGAATGCGTCGGTGGCCTCGCTCACCCCCTGGCGGACGACGGCGTCGTTTGTGTATCCGCTGATGTACATCACCCGCAATTCGGGCCGTTTGGTTCGCAGGGTGTCGGCCAGTTCCCGGCCCCCCATCTCCGGCATCACCACATCCGTCACCAGCAAATGGATCACCCCGGCGTGCTGGTCGGCGATCCGGATGGCCTCGGCCCCCCGCGCGGCTTCCAAGACCTTGTATCCCTGAAAAGCGAGGGCTGTTGCGGAGAGCTTTCGCACGGCGTCCTCATCCTCCACGAGCAACACCGTTTCCACGCCGCGGGTCGGCGGGGCCGGCCCCGTCTCGGCCTGGCCGGCCCCCGCGTCGGGCGCGGCGGGGAACAACAACTCGAACCGGGTTCCGACACCAACTTCGCTGAAGACGGCGACATGCCCGCCGGACTGTTTGATGATTCCGTACACCGTGGCCAGTCCCAACCCGGTTCCCTTGCCCACTCCCTTGGTGGTGAAAAACGGCTCGAAGATTTTGGCCCGCACTTCGTCCGTCATCCCGGTTCCGGTGTCCGACACCGCCATCCGCACATACGGCCCCGGCAGGCATTCGGGATAATTGGGCAATTCCTCCGCCATCAATTTCGTGTTTTTGGTTTCGATGGTCAGGCGTCCGCCCCCCGGCATCGCATCGCGGGCGTTCACCGCCAGATTCATGATGACTTGTTCGACGAGGCCGGGGTCCGCCTTTATCCGGTGCAGCCTGGCGGCCAGATGAGTGGTGAATTTGATATCCTCCCCGATCAGGCGTCGAAGCAGCTTTCCAATCGAGTCCACCACGTCGTTGAGATCGAGAATCTTCGGCTCGATGATCGTCTTGCGGCTGAACGCCAGCAATTGGGCGGTCAGCCCGGCCGCCCGTTCGCCCGCCTCCCGGATTTCCAGCAGCGTGGGGCGGAGCGCGTCCGAGGCCGGGTCATCCAGCAAGATTTCACTGTACCCGTTGATGATGGTGAGGAGGTTGTTGAAATCGTGCGCCACCCCGCCCGCCAACTGGCCGACGGCCTCCATTTTCTGGGACTGCCGGAACTGATCCTCCATCTTCCGGCGGTCGCTCACGTCGGTCTGGACCGCGATGAAGTGGCTCAGGCGGTCGCCATCCATCACGGGGGCAATGGCCAGGTTGTTCCAAAACGGCGTTCCGTCCTTCCGGTAATTGAGCAATTCGGTGGTGACGGGCCGACGGGCGTCAATGGCCGCCCGAATCGCCCTCACCGTCTCCCGATCGGTGTCGCGGCCTTGCAGGAACCGACAATTCCGACCGAGCATTTCCTCCGATTTGTACCCGGTCAGCCGCTCGCACGAGGGGCTGACGTAGATGATCGGGTTGTCCGGCTGGTTGGGATCGGTGATCAGGATTCCCTGCGAAACCGCCTGAATCGCCCGGTCCCGAAGCCGCAGTTCCAGTTCGGCCCGCTTGATGTCCGAGACATCCCGCGAAATGCCGACGAGGCCGATGATTTCCCCGGCCGGGTTTCGATGCGGCGCCTTGGTGACCAGATACGTCCGGGTGATCCCGGCGGCGGTCAGCTCTTCCTCGGAGGTGTTGGGGATTCCCGACTCCATGATGGCACGATCTTTCGCCATCACGGACCGGGCGCTGGCCGGCTCGAAGATATGGTCGTCGGTCCTGCCCAGCACTTCCCCGACCGGCTTCCCGACGAACCGGGCGGCGGCGGGATTAAACAACAGATAGCGACCTTCCCGGTCTTTGACGAAGACGGCCTCCGTCGTGCTTTCCGCGACGGCGTGGAGCAATTCGCTCGACTGGCGGACCAGTTCCTCGGCCCGCTTTTGTTCGTTGATGTCCGTCCAGGTGCCGACCCACTTGTCCACGCGGCCGTCCGGTCCCTTGAGAGGCACGCCTTGGGACAGATACCAGCGATATTCCCCGGCCGGGCATTGCATCCGATATTCGTTCCGGCAAGGGGTGCCGGCCCTCACGGACGCCTCCCATTCCTCCAGGACGCTTTCCTTGTCATCGGGATGAACAAATCGCAGCCATCCCCGTCCCCGGATCTCTTCTTCGGTTGTCCGCAGTTGCGTCAGTCCTCGTTGGTTCAGATACAGGGCCATTCCGTTGGCGTCGGTGATCCACATCTTGTGCGGCAGCGTGTCCACCAGCATCCGGAACCGGGTCTCGCTGGCCCGCAGCGCCTCTTCGGCGACTTTTTGATCGTGGATGTCGGTGCTGGTGCCATACCAGCCGACGACTTTTCCATCCGGCCCGCGACTGACCACTTGCCGGGTGATGTGCCAGCGGTATTCGCCATCCGCCCGCCGGATGCGGAACTCCAGCATCCGGGGCGTGCCCGACTGAATGATCTCCATCCAGCCCGTCACCGTTTGGGGCAGATCGTCCGGATGAATCACGCTTCCCCAGTTCCAGCCGGTCAACTCGCTCAGCGGCAGGCCGGTGTATTGCGTCGAGCGGGCGTTCAAATGGTCGAGCGCCCCGTCCGGGGTGGCCGTCCAGACAATCTGCGGAATCGCGTCGGCCAGTTCCCGGTATCGCAACTCGCCGGCCCGGAGGGCTTCTTCGTTTCGTTTTCGTTCGATCAATTGGGCGACCAGATCGGCCACCCCGGCGAGGTGATCGAACATCTCCCGGCGAATGGGGCTGCGGGAAAACATCGCCAAAACGCCGACCAGACGATCCTCGACGATCAGCGGATACCCGGCAAAACCGACCACCCCTTCCTGTTTCGCCCAGTCGCGGTCGCTCACCTCCGGGTCGTCCGCGACGGAGTTGGTCAGCGCCGCCTGCCGGGAACAGGCGATCCGGCCGATCTTGAGTTCTCCGAGCGGGATACGGGCGTGGGGTCCGTCCGTGTGCGTGTACAATCCCCGGCTGCACTGTAATTCCAACGTCTGCTCCGCCTCGTTGAGCGTCCAGACGCGGGCAAAGAGAACGCCCACCTGCCGGACCAGTGCCTCGCAACAATCCCCGAGGATGGTGCGGATGTCCCCGGTGCGGGCCACCACGGTGGCGATGGCCGCCCGCACGGCAATCGCCTTGGCCTGATCGGCCAAAGCGGCCCTGGCTTGTTCCTCCGCCTGACGAAGCCGGTGCTGTTCCACGGCCTGCCGGACGGCCTGGCCGAGTCGGCCGAGCCGGTCCTTCAGCAGGTAGTCGGTCGCCCCCATCCTCATCGCCTCGACGGCCGTGTCCTCCCCGATTGAACCGGACACGATCACGAACGGCAGGTGCGGCTCGCGGTCCCGCAGCAATTTCAACGCGCGCGGGGCGTTGAACTGGGGCAGGCTGTAATCGCACAGGATGATATCGGGGGGCGATTCCAGGCTGGCCAGAAAATCCTGTTCTGTTTCGACCCGTGAGGGGGGCGTGGCGATGCCGGCCTGCCGCAGGGCGTGCGACACGAGGCGAAAATCGGCCGGATTATCTTCGACCACCAGAATTCGGAGAGACGAGTCTGACACGATCTTAACCTTCCGAGGGCGACAACCGGCGCCCGTCGGGGGGCGGCGGCTGGTTCAACAAAAGCCAATAGTAACCAAGCTGGCGGACCGCGTCGGTAAACTGCTCGAAGTCCACGGGCTTGACAATGTAACTGTTGACCCCCAGTTTGTAGCTTTCGACCACGTCATTTTCCTCCTTGGACGAGGTCATGATGACCACCGGGATCATCTGTGTCCGGGGATCTCCCTTGATGCGGGCCAGAACCTCGATTCCGTCCACCAGGGGGAGTTTTAAGTCGAGCAAGATCATTCTCGGGCCGTCCTCGATCCGGCGGCTGGCGTAGCGATCCGTGCAGAAGATGAATTCCAGCGCCTCGGCCCCGTCCCGCACCACCTGAACACGGTTGGCCAGATTGTGCTTCTGGAAGGCCCGCAGGGCGAGCTTCACATCGTTCGGGTTGTCCTCAACCAGCAGGATTTCAACAGCGGCGTCAGCCATGATGCGATTCTCCCGGTGAAGGCAGGGTGAAGAAAAACGTCGCGCCCCTGTCCGGCTCGGCCTCGGCCCAGACCCGGCCGCCGTGCCGATGGATGATTCGCTGGACGATGGCCAGGCCGACCCCCGTGCCCTCGTAATCCTCCGAGCGATGGAGGCGCTGGAACACGCCGAACAATTTGTGAACGTATCGCATGTCGAAACCCACGCCGTTGTCCCGCACAAAATAAGCGGCCGCCCCGGCTTCGGAACGGAATCCAACTTCGATCAAGGCGGGGTCGCGCTTGCCCGAGTATTTCAGGGCGTTGGCCAGCAAATTCATCCAAACTTGTTTGAGCAGGGACGCGTCACCATGACACGGGGGAAGATCGCCGAGATTAAATTCCACCCGTCGAGCCTGAATGCTCGATTGTAACTCATCCAGACAGCGGCGCACAAGGTCCAGCGTGGAGAAGGTTTCTTTCCGAACCGGCTGGCGGCTGAGGCGGGAGAACGCAAGCAAGTCGTCCACCAGCCGGCCCATTTGCTGGGTGTTCGACCGGACATCTTGCAGGTATTCCTGCGCCTCCGGCGGAAGTTGCGGCCCGTAATCCTCCACGACGATGCGGGAAAACCCGTCGATGGCCCGCAGCGGCGCCCGGAGGTCGTGGGAGACGGAATAGGAAAACGCCTCCAGTTCCTTGTTGGCCGCCTCCAGTTCCTCCGTCCGCAACCGGACCCGCTCCTCCAGTTCGGCGTTGAGCCGGAGAATTTCGCTTTCCGCATGCTTGCGTTCGGTCACGTCCACCGACAGCCCGACCACGCCGACAATCTGGCCGGTCTCGTCCCGGTACGGCACTTTTTCCGTCTCCAGCCATCGTGTCCCGGCGGCCGTTTCCAGCGGCTCCAGTTTGCTTCGCATCGAACGCCCGGTGGCCATGATCTCTTCTTCGTCCGCGATATAACGGGCGGCGTGCGGCGAGCCGACTTCCGCGTCCGTTTTCCCTTCGATGGCCTCTCGGGGAAACCCCACGAGCCGGACCAGCTCTTGGTTCACGCGGATGATCCGATGTGCGCGGTCTTTGAAAAAGATCAGCGCCGGAACCGTGTCGAGAATCAGTTGCAACTCGGTTCGCTGGCGTTCCAATTCCCGCTCGGCCAGTTTGCGGGCCGAGATGTCGATGGTGAGAATGAACACCCCGTCCGGCGATGGCTGAATGCTGAGTTCAAACCAGGCCGATGAACCGTCGGCATAGGCGAAGAGATTCTCCATCTGGGCGGACGACCGCTCTTTCATGCACCGGCCGATCACGGCGAAAACTTCGGTGTTTTCAATGCCGGGATAGGCTTCCATCAAGGTCTTGCCGACCAGTTCTTCCCGGCTCTTGCGTCCGTGCCGGACCGTCATGTCGTTGACATACACATACCGCCAGTCGTAACCGATGATCTGGCAGCCTTCGAGCATCTCGTCCAGCGTCCGCTGATAGCGAAGTTCGCTGGCCCGCAGTTCTTCCTCAGCCCGCTTGCGTTCGGTGATGTCCTGGACGGCCCCGGTCATCCGCAGCGGCTGTCCCGCCGGATCAAAGAAAATCTCGGCCCGCCCGGCCAGCACGCGGGTTTCCCCGTTGTCCGCCCGAATGATCCGATGCTCGACCTCGTAGGGATGCCGTTCCGAAATAGAACGTTGGGCGACCTCGACGATCTTTTCCCGGTCATCCGGGTGAACCCTCTCAAACAAGAGATCATTGGTCGGGACGACCTCTCCCGGCACATACCCCAATAACCGATACACCTCGTCCGACCACCAAAGAGTGCCGGTGTTGCTGTTGTCGCGACGCCGAAAATCGTACTCCCATGCCCCCAGACGCGCCAGTTGCCCGGCTTGCGCGAGGATCGACTGCGTGCGGTGAGTTTCCTCCTCGGCCCGCTTTCGTTCGGTGACATCGCGGTAATTGGTCACGATGCCGCCGACCGCCGGATCGTGCAGCAGATTGGTGGCGACCCCCTCCAGCCAGAGCCAGCGGCCGTCCTTGTGGCGGCGCCTCCAAGTCACCGGGACGGGCCGGCCCGGATTGTCCATGAGCTGGCCGACGACTTGCCGCACCAGCGGGATGTCGTCGGGGTGGGTGTTCTCGATGCCGTTTCGCCCCGCCAGTTCCTCGGCCGTGTAACCTTCCACCGCCGCCACGGAGGGGCTTAGGTAAAGGATGTTGTTGTCCGCGTCGATGAGTGAAATGCTGTCGGTGCCGTGCTCAAGCATGGCGCGGAACCGGCGTTCGCTGAACCGCAGCCCTTCCTCGGCCCGTTTGCGTTCGGTGATGTCCTGCACCTGCCCGACATACCGCACCGGCCGGCCGTTTTCATCCCGCATCAAACTAACGCTGGTCAACGCCCACAGAACCCGCCCGTCCTTGTGGATGTACCGTTTTTGCATTTCAAAGGACTGGCTTTCCCCGGCCAGCAGCGGCTCTCGGCGGGCGTGGCTTTCCGCAAGGTCGTCCGGATGCGTGATGGCCGGCATCGAGAGGGAGAGCATCTCCTGTTCCGTGTAACCGAACATCCGGGCGAAGGCCGCATTGACCCGGACAAATTGATGGGAAATGTCCGTCAGGACCATCGCGACGTTCGTGTGGTCAAACGCATTGCGGAACAATTCCTCGCTCGCCCGACGGGCCTCCTCGGCCCGCTTGCTTTCCGTGATGTCCTGCCAGGTTCCCAAAATGCCGATGACGGTTCCCTGTTCGTCGTGCATCGGCACTTTGTTGGTATTCAGCCAGATCGTCCGGCCGTCGGAGAGGCTCATCTGTTCAATGATGTCAAACCGGGGTTTGTCCGACTCCATCACCTCCCGGTCCTTGCGGATGAACTGGGCAGATTGCTCCGGCGTGATGGAGGAAAGATCCTCATTGGAACACCCGGCGATATCCTCCGGCTTGGCCAACCCCATCGCCTTGGCCACCACCAGATTGCATCCCAGATAGCGAGAATCTCTGTCTTTCCAGAAAACACCCTGCGGAATGTTATCCAGCACCAGTTTCAGCATTGCCCGAGAGCGAATGATTTCTTCTTGTGATTGTTTGCTCTCGGTGATGTCCCGATTGGTTTCCAGCACATACGGCCGGGCGGCGTCGCGGACCAAGACCATCCGGGATTCCACGATGATTTGCCGGCCGTCGCGGGTGGTATGTTCGAGTTCGCCTTCCCAAAACCCTTCTTTCGCCAAAGTGTTTGTGATGACGGCGACACCGCCCCGGTTCTTGGTTTTCATCAATTCGTGGCTGATCCGTCCCTTGGCTTCGGAACGAAGATAGCCGTACAACCGCTCGGCGCCGCGGTTCCACAAGCTGATGCCCCCCTCCCATTCCCATGTCAGCATCGCGTCATCTGTTTGATCGACCAACGCCGCCTGGCGGCGTTGCTTTTCGGCGCTGGCCTCGGCTCTTTGGCGGGCGAAGTCCATCGCCCCCCCGAGCATGGCGATGCCGAAGCCCGTGCTGAGAAAAATAATGACTCCCGTGATCTCCTCCCATCCATCCACGCGGAAAGTGCCTCGCGGCAGGATGAAAAAGTACATGGCGGTCGGGGCGGCCAGAGTGACCGCCAGCATGGCCGGATGGAAGCCTCCGAACCACGCGGTGAACATGATCGCAAAGAAGTAGGTGGCAAACGGGATTTGAAGGCCTAACACGCCGTCCAGAAGCATGCGGGCGACGGTGGCCAGCACAACGCTGACCACGGCACAACCGTAGCGTAACAGCCATGATTTGGCGGGTTTGGGCATGATTTGTCCCGGCCGAAGAGAAACAGCGACACGATTTTGCCAACATCAAACCAAGCGGGGGCGCGATGTTCCCCCGCGAGGCATCGGTCTCTTCGACAGAGACCGAAATCATCAATCAAACCAACAAGCGACTTCGGCCAAGTGCCTGGCCGCAATTACTTCTTCATCGACTGTATCCATTCCCGAATCAAGGCCAAGCCCGCTTCGTCCACACGATTCGATGCCAGCGGTGGCATCTGGTTCGGCCCGCGCGTGCCGACCCGTTTCACCATCACCGACCGCTCCGGGGAACCGGGGGCGATGAGTTTGGCATCCGCGATGTCAAACGGCGTGTGGATCGGCTTCACATCCAAGATGCGCATTTTGTCCAGCGCCGTCTCAAAGCCGAGTTCCATTTGGGCGTTGCCACCCCCCGCCTCGACATGGCAGGAAGAGCAGTTGGTATGCAGCCACGACTTCGCCCGGCTGGCGAGGTCTTCCTTCGGGTCATACGGGTTGGCGAGGCGGGGCAGGGCCGAGATGTCGGACGTGAGTGTCGTCGTCGCGCTCGGTTCCCGCTGGCCGGGTTGCTGGCCGTTCACCTTCAGATATTCTTCCTTCTCTTTGTCGGAGAGTTTCTTCTCGGTCGCCCGCGCGGCCAGTTGTTCTTTGGTCTTGTCCATCCCGTCGATACCCTTGAACAAACGCAAATGTTCCAAGACGCGGAGTTGGTTGTCGGTGCAGGTTCCGTAATCGTGCGTCTTGTTCATTTGAATCGATGACAGCCCGAGGACGAAGTTCGCCGCCCGGCTGTGGCAGGCCATGCACTCGGCCCGGCTCGGGTAATGCCACGATTGCTCGCGCATCCCGCCGGGGGTCTTCACCGTGAATTTTTCATCGGCCCCGCCCGAGGCGACCAGTTCGGCGTCTGTCCCGGCTTCGTTCCACTTGTAACTGTAGCCGAACCACTCGCCTTGCTGCCGGGTGAAGAACCGGGTTTCGATCCAGCGCCGGGTCGCCGGGTTTCCTTCCTCTTTTTCGAGAGCGAAGCTCTTTACGATCACCGTCTTGTCCGGGAAACTCCAGCTTCCCTTGGCCTTGTGTTCGATCATCTCATTGCCTGGCAACGCGAGGAATCGCTCTTTGTGCATCCCGTCGGACCAGAACGGGGCGTTCACGGAATACGGAATCACCCCCGGCTTCATCCGGTGGTCTTTTACGCTCTCGAAGAGGCCGCTGTCGCTCAGCTTTTTCGGGAACGTGTTGAGGTTCGGGTCGGCCTTCGGCATCGGTTCCAGCGTGAACAACCCGCCGGTCGGCGAGTGGTCGCAAATGATGAGTTCGCCCTTGGTGTTTTGGCCGAACGACGTGATCTGAATGCGCGGGCTGGCGAGTTCCTTGTGCCAGACCGGTTTCGTGCCGTCGTGCTTCATCGCCCAAATCCGGCCGGTGGAATAATCGCCGTAGAGATAGGCTCCGTCCAGTTCCGGGAGTTGCTTCCCGTATAACACGATGCCGCCGGTGAGGGAGCGGAATTCCGCGTGCGAATGCTCGATGGCCGGCTTGGAGATCGGCGTCGGCCCGGCTTTCCGCAATGGGTAGAACGGGTGTCCCCCCTCGGTGACGCTCCAGCCGTAGTTCTCTCCCTTGCGGACAAAGTACGCTTGTTCCCACAAGTCCTGGCCGTTGTTGCCAACCCAGATGTGCCCGGTCTTTTCGTCGCAGGTGATCCGCCACGGGTTGCGGAAGCCATAGGCCCATGTCTCCGGGGCAAAGCGGGCGTCGCCAGCAAACGGGTTGTCCTTCGGCACCGAGTATTGCTTCCCGGCCGTGGGGTGGTCGACGTCAATCCGCATCGTCTTGCTCAGCAGCGTATCCGTGCTTTGGCCTTTTTCGTCCGTGTCCGAGTCGGAGGTGCCGTCGCCGCTGGTGACGTACATCATGCCGTCGGTTCCGAAACACACGGCCGCCCCGTTGTGGCCGTCCGATTCCCATTCGAGAATGTTGACGGCCGACTTTTCATCGATGGTTGGCATCGGCCCGGCGGTCATCGTGTAGCGGGTGATTCGGCAAGCTTTCTTCTTGATCTTCCCGGTCTTGTGTTCGCCGTTCCAGCCGACGTACAGGTAATGGTTCTCCGCAAACTTCGGATGGAAGCAGGCATCATAAACGGTACCACTACCGGGGGTGTCGAGAAGTTTCACGGCATCGGCCGTTTTCACGGCCGGGTCGTCTTTGAGCCGGGAAATGACGGTGACACCCCACGGGCGATTTTCGGAGATGATGAGCAACTGATCCGTGCCGGGGATGGCTTTCGCCAAAATCGGATACGTCGGCGAATAGTCCGGGTACATTCGTTTGGCGAGATACGGCAACGGCGGCTCCGGCGAACCGACCACCGTGGACGAATTGACCGGAACCCGCGTGGCGATGCCATACGGCTGGTTCGTCACCGTCTTCGGGCCGATGAACTTCAGGGCCGGGTAATCTTCAATTTGATGAAAGTAGGCGCCCAATCGGCGTTCCTTGATCGGCACGATGGTGCTGAGTTCGTCCGGCTTGCCCTTGTCGTAGTTGCAGCGCATGAGCCCGAACCGCCACTCTTCCCCCGGCTCCGGTCGGCCGCCGGCCCGCATAAAGTCTGCCCACGGGATGCGCCCTTCGACGCTCCAGCCTTTGTCCACGTCGTCCCGTTTGTTGAGGGTGCCGCGAAGCTGAACTTTCGTCTCGACCCGGAATTCCCCCTTCTTGATGTGGTTGATGATGTCCGGGATGTCCTGCTTCGGGAAGAACGCATCGAACACGGCGTTGGCGGCGTTCACCTCAAATTCAAAGTATCCCGGCTTGTCCGGTCCGGGCCGGAAGAAGAGTTCAAAGGCGTCGTTTTCCCAGATGGCCCCGTCGTGTTCGGTCACGTCGGCGAACAGGTCTTGGTCTTCCATGTCCGCGTGAAAGTAAATGTAATCGCGGTCCCACAACAGCCGGGCCGTGGTTTTGCCCCGCAGCGGCCCGGCCTTGTCGCCGAGCCACGCCTGCCCGAAGTTTTCGATCACCTGGGCGTTCTTCCACGCCGGTTCGTCGGCTTTGCCGTCCAGCACGATGGGGCCGTCCGCCCAGCGACATTCGGCCGGGGCGGGTTCCTTCGGAGCGGCCGCCACTTGGCGGGAAGCCGGGAATTGCAGACCGGCCAGCAAGACTGCCAACGCACCCAGCGACAGCAGACTGACAACGACGTGATGGCGACGAAGCATGAGAACAATTGTCCGTAGAGGCGGGAGAGGCGTGTTGAGTGATTGCGATGATAACCGATCGGCGGGCCGAACGGAACAGGCTACTTTCGGATACCGCTATGATAATCGTCGGCCTCTCCCGCTCCCGCAGGAATTTCATCATGTGCCGATACGGTTTCCTTCTGGCCCTCTGCCTGTTGCCGATGCTGCGGGCCGGGGCGCAAACCCCCGCCGCCCCGCCGGCCAAGTTCGATCTCCCGGCCATCGACGCCTATGTCGCCGGGCAGGTGAAAGCCAAGGGCTTCGTCGGGCTTTCTGTGGCCATCATGCGGGACGGCAAAATCATCTTCGCCAAGGGTTACGGCAGGCGATCCATCGAAAAGGATCTCCCCGTCGAACCGGACACCAGTTTCGCGGTCGGCTCGATCACCAAGCAATTCACCTGCGCCTGTGTGTTCCTTCTGGCGGAGGAGGGAAAGCTCTCCATCGACGACCCGGTGGCCAAATACTTTCCGCACCTGACGCGGGCGAAGGACATCACCATCCGCGACCTGATGAACCATACTTCGGGCTACCCGGATTATTACCCGCTCGACTTTCTGGATCGCCGGATGTTGAAGCCGATTTCCTTCGAGGCGATGTGCAAAGACTATGCGGGAGTCAAGCTCGACTTCAAGCCGGGAACGCGGTTTTCCTACAGCAACACCGGCTATGTCATCCTCGGTGGCATCGTGGAAAAGGTGAGCGGCAAGCCCTTCGGCGAATTTCTGGAAACCCGGATTTTGAAACCGCTGAAATTGGCCCATTCTCGTTTCGGCACGTCAAAAGATCTGCCGCTGGCCGCGACGGGTTACACCTCGTTCGCCTTGGGGGCGCCGGAACCGGCCACCCCGGAGGCCAATGGCTGGATCGACGCCGCCGGGGATTTGTGGGCCTCGGCCTCCGATCTGCTGCGCTGGGATTTGGCCCTCGTCGAGGGCAAGGTGGTGAAGCCCGAATCCTACAAGGCGATGACGACCCCGCGCACTCTTTCCACGGGGAAGATTTCCGATTACGCCTGCGGCCTGGCCATCGGCTCCTTCAACGGCGACACGGTGATTCGCCACACCGGCGGCGTGAGCGGTTTCGTTTCCGGAAACTCGTTCATTCCTCGGTCAAAATCAGGACTGGTGGTGTTGTCGAATGCCGAGCATGTCTCCGCGACCAAGTTGCGGGCCGACCTGTTTGAACTGCTCATCAAAGACATTCAAGAAAGCGAAGCCCCGGCCGTGCCGAAGATCGACGGGCCGAAGCCAAAGGAAGTCGTCCTCGAATTCCTGAAGCAAATGACCGCCGGAAAAGTGGACCGCAACCAACTCGGCGAAGAGTTCAGCGTCTACCTGACCGACGCTCGCATCAAATCCGGCGGCGAACGGCTAAAAGCCCTCGGCGAACCGACCAAAATTGAAGTGGAACCCACCCACGAACGCGGCGGCATGGAAGTCTCCACCGTTAAACTCACTTATAAAACTGCCAAAGTGCGGGCTTCCCTTTACCGCACCCCGGACGGCAAAATCCAGCAGTTGCTCTTCTATGGGGAGTGAGAGAATTCAAGGGCGGATGATTCGCCAAGATAGGTCGTTCGATTCGCCGTCAGCCGGTCCGGTAAGAGCATTTGCCATATTGGGCCATTTTCGATGACCCGATATGTCTGCGCATTTGCCCAAAATCATTAAGCGACCCCCCTGTTTTGCCGGGGTTTTTGAAAAATAGTGTTCAGTTGGCCCACTGTTTTTGACCACTTTTGAGGTGTCCAACTATCCAAAAATGGTTGCCGAAGGAGGGTTTTCGGTGTTTTTCTGCCACTTTTGGGTCGGTTTTTGACCGGTTTAAAATTCGTAAAAGCCGAACCTCTGTAACGCTTTCACGATCCGGCTCTTGATGTTCGTCAGTCCTTCGAGTCCCGGATACCTCAATTCACTTTCGGTTCCGCGAAGCATTATCTTCGATTTTGATCGCGCAACTCGCGGCGAAAATCCGCGTCAGATACCTGATAAATGGTCGCAGCCAACAGGGAACTTCGGTTATTGTGAAACGGGAGGAACAATCAGCATGGATGAATTCCCGGCCGAGATGATGGCAAGAATCTCCGAACAAGCCCGGCCGGTGGTCTGGCGATGGTGGGATGGCCTCACGCCTGCCGAACGCGAGGAGGCGGTGGCCGATTGGGACGAGCGGCGAGAGGCTGGCTTCTTCGCCCCGCTGCCGGGCGATTGTTGGGATCAGATTCCCGTCGTCATCGGCGGCCGGTTCGTCCCGGCCGAGCAATCCCAATTGGTCGGCCCGGAATGGCACGCGGACTACTTTGAATATCTGCTTAGTTACCCGGAATTGCTGCTAAACGAGAAGCGTCCCTTGCGCACTTTCGGGATATGCACCGCCCACCCGGAAGCCCGGTCGGCGTTGGCGTCCGGTTGTATCCCGGCCGGGTTCGTCTGCCCGCTGGCCTCGGCCGAATGCCCCATGCGGCGACTCCTCGCCGGAAGCCCCGGCCAGTCGCTATGCCTGACCGGGCCGGTGATGCTGCCGAAACCGCCGTAATCGCGGGCTAATCCGGTCCATTCAGGATCGGGAGTTTTTGAAGATTTCGGGTGTTTTTGACCAAGCCAATTCAATCTTGATATCAAGTTGGGGTTGTCTCTCGCGACTCCCTGCTCGGCTCCGATTTGCCTGCTACTTCCCGGCGATGGCTTGTGAGACAGCTTGCTTGGAATTCAATCGAACATTGGTCAATTTGAGACCCGCCCAATGACTGTCATGATTCAATGCCCCGCCTGTGAAAACACGTCCAATCTTCCGGATGAACATCTCGGCAAAAAGATTCGGTGCAAGAATTGCCAAAACGTCTTCGTCACCGAAAAACCCAAGGCCAGGGCAAAACCTCCCGAACTTCCAAAAGTCGCTTCCCGAAAAAGCCGCGATGTTGAAGAAGAACTGGAAGAGGAAGACGACGCCCCCCGGATGAAAAAAGCGAAACCGCCCGTCCGGGAGGATGACGACGAAGAGGACATCCCGCGAAAGGGAAAAGCCAAGTCCGCCCTCCGCGAGGATGACGACGAAGAGGAAGAAGAGGAGCGGCCGCGGAAAAAGAAGAAGAAAAAGAAAAAGCAGCAGAGCTCAAACACCGCCCTGTTGATCGGCATCGGCCTGTTGTTCTTTTTGGCGGCATTGGGGGGCGCGTTTTATATGGTGTTCGGCAGCAAGTCGGACATTCCCCAATCAGTTGACGCCAAGGCATCCGAAAAGGCTCTCAATCCCGCGCCTGTCATCCCTCCCCAAGATTTGAAAACCTACACCATTTGGGATCTTCGCATCAAGAACAACTCCTCCGCGCCTTCCGGAAAATCGTTGAACTTCAATTATCAGGATAATCAGAAGCGAGAGGCCGGGTCCGTTATTAACACCTCCTCCTTTGTGATTGTCATCGTTGCCGAAAGCGGCGAAAAGTTCCTGATGTCAAGTTCTTATTCAGAGGGTAACACGATGCATCTCTATGCTTTTGGCATCAAGTCGGGATCCATGTCGATGAAGATCCCGACTGCCCGCCCCGCCGGCAAGTCGAAAAAAGCGCCCGACAAGACCGGCGATCTTCTGGCGGCGATCCCAAACCTGGGCAAGAATCCAAAGGTCTATGTCGCCGAGCGAAAGCAGACATCCGGAAACGATCTTGCCGAGGGGGAGCGAATATCGAACATCGCGGACCTGAAGGTGGAATAATCCTGGCCGGACAAATGAGCGAACGCCCGGTGGGCGTGTGACTGCTTATGATGGCATGAGGGCATGGCGGCGCGACCACGCGACGGGAATTCAGGCGGCGAAACACCGAGCCACTACCAACGTCAGCCTCACAAGCCAAATGAGCCGCCTCTCGCGTGGCGAAGGAGTCGGGATGACCAAGCGCACGAAGCGGCGGGTGTTGGGAGCCTTGTTGGTCGTCGGGTTGATCGTCGTGGCGCTGTTTGGCCGGCCGGCGTTTTACATCGCGCGGGCCATGTGGCGGGACCGGGATGATATCGCGGCCTTGCCGCCGGGCGAGTTGGATGATGTCAGCCGGCTCAATCGGGCGAAGGTGGCCGAGGTGTGGAAGATGCCGGCCGATCCGGTGATGGCCGAGGATCAGTTGCGGGCATTGTTGCGGCGGGCGAAGGCGGAGAAATTGCCAGTTTCCATCGCGGGCGCGCGGCATAGCATGGGGGGCCACGCCATCGCCCCGGATGGGGTCGCCATTCAGATGGCTGGTTTCAACCGCATGGAATTCGACGAGGAATCTGGCTTGCTGACCGTCGGGGCCGGGGCGTTGTGGGCGGATGTGATTCCCTATCTCGACACTCGCGGCCGGTCGGTGGTCGTGATGCAAGCCTACGATTCGTTCACCGTCGGCGGCTCCCTCTCGGTGAACTGTCATGGCTGGCAGGTCGGCAAAGCCCCGTTCGTCTCAACCGTCGAATCCTTCCGGCTGATGAATGCCGAGGGAAACATCCTCACATGCAGCCGGACGGAAAATGCCGATCTGTTTTCGCTGGCGTCCGGCGGTTACGGGTTGTTCGGCGTCATCCTTGATGTCCGGCTCCGGGTTGTGTCCAACGAGCGTTACCGCGTCGAGCGGGCCATCTTCCCGGCCGAGCGCTATGAGACGGAGTTCGCCCGGCGGGTGGAATCCTCCCCGGATGCCGAGATGGCCTTCGGCCGGTTGTGCGTCGTCCCCGGCGAAAAGACTTTTCTGCGCGAGGCCATCCTGACTTCCTTCCACCGCGACCCGGCGCCGGATGGCACATTGCCGCCCCTCAAACGAATCGCGGACGCCGGGTTGCCCCGAGCCATCTTCCGCTCGTCCATCGGCAGTGATTACGGGAAATCGTTGCGATGGGATGTCGAGAAAAACGTCGTCACAGCAATTTTCGGGAGCTATTTCTCCCGCAATCAACTCCTCCATAACGGCGTCGACCGGCTTCAGGAACGCTCTGCCGACCGTGTCGAAATTCTCCATGAATCGTTCGTCCCGAAGGGCCAAGTCCCGGCATTTTTGGATCAACTACGGGCCATCATCCCCCGGCACGACATCGATCTGTTGAACATCACCGTGCGCACTGTCCGCCGAGACGACGACACGATTCTCCGCTACGCCGATGGCGACATGTTCGCCTTCGTTTTCCTGTTCAACCAACCGCTCACCCCGGAGGCCGACACCAAACTAGAAGCGGCCACCCGCGAGATCATCGACGCCACCCTCGCCCTCGGCGGCCGTTATTACCTTCCCTATCGCCTCCACGCCACCCCCGACCAATTCCGCCGAGCCTACCCCGCCTCGGCCCAATTCTTCGAGGGGAAAAAGCGTCACGATCCCACCGGCTTGTTCCAAAACGGCTTCTTCCGGAGATACGGGCTTGGAACGCCGTGATGGAAGTGAATGCCGATAAAATGCGAGTCAAAATACGTCGATGGGTGCCACGCCGATAGCGAGGATCGGGATGCGACAAATCACTATCTGGATCGCGGCCGAAAACTGGGAGGCCGGACATTGGACACCCGACGATGACGCCACAGATGTCATCGTCACTCTTGAGGATGGTTCGCGATGGGTGGCCACGTTTTGCTCCTTTCGGCATATGGAGACAATTCGGCAGAAGTATTCCTCAACCGGTGAATGTCTCCACGGCAAGTATTTTTGGTTATCGGACCTCATTTTGATCGATGACACTTCACGCCGAAGCATCGAAGTGGTCGTCGAGAATCTGCTTGCCTCGGGAGAATTCGCGGAAGCGTTTGAGCGGGCGCCCGCGAATGATGAGACGCCGACCATAACAAAAAACCGAACTTAAACCGATGGTGGCCGATACCCGCAAGCAAACTTGTTTGGACGCCGAGGGATTTGTCATGGACGAGCCGTGGCATGTGGTCCACACAATAGACGATTGGTACGACGGCTCTCGCGGTGGTGTGGCCGATTACTTTGGCGTTTCTCACTACTATCGCTCGATATATCTCGACACCCCAACATGGAACCCCGATGAGGATCGGTTTGAGTTGACTCTGTTGCCGACGGTCGCGTTTGAAGCCGCGTTGGAACTACAAGCGATCTGGGAGAAATGGCATCAGGCATACAAGGCCGGAACCGCCCCGGAAGATCCCGACGATGAGAGGGTGTTGCCCGAGGATAAAACCAAGAATGCAGAACTGACACAGATTCTGGCGGCCGGGCGAGAGTCTGGCAAAGACCGGATAATACTTGTTCGGGGGGAGTTTAAACTTGGCTGCAAGCATGTCTGTTGGCGAAAGATGGAACAGGAGGTGCTTGAATAGAATCCCCGGTGTAAGGGGATGTTTTTGCATCTGACATCTCCCAACCCTCTTCTTGCGGCTCGCGGCAAGTTCTGGTAAAGTCATCCCAACATCCCGCCTGAACGCACGTTGTCGGCCGCCCTGAGAGATGACATGACTTTTCTCAATCGTTGGTTCCTGATTCTTCTTTCATTGACGGCCGCCGGGCCGGTCATCGCGGCCGACACTCTGGAAGCCTCTTTTGACAAGAATGTTCAGCCGTTTTTGAAGCAGCATTGCGTGCGCTGTCACAATGCCGACAAGATGACTTCCGGGGTTCGGCTCGATCATCTCGACGCGAAGCTGGAGGATCGGCATCTGAAGTTGTGGGAAGCCGTCTTGAAGCAGACCAGCGGCAAGGCCATGCCCCCCGAGGATGCGAAGCAACCGGCCGACGAGGAACGCAAGCGGGCGGTTGAGTGGATGGAACAGGCGATGAAAGTCGCCCGGTCGCGGCCGACGCCGAAGAACGGCAGTGTGCGACGGCTGACCGTCGCGCAATACCGCAACACCCTCCGCGAATTGCTTTTGCTGGATGACAACCTGGCCGATGTCCTGCCGCCGGATGCCGTGTCGCGGGACGGGTTCGTCAACAATCAGGAAACGCTGCAACTCTCGCCGCTGTTGTTGGAAGCCTATTTCGACATCGCCGACCAAGCCCTGAGCCGCTGCATCGTCGATCCGAAGACGAAGCCGTCGATTCAGAATTTTCGAGTCGATCTCGGAGCCGGGATCAACCCGAAGCCAATCCCGAACAACCTCATTCTCGGTGCGGATAGTCTGCTGCTCAAGACGCCCGATTATGTGGTGGAACAACTCAAGCCCGCCAAGCCGTTCGCCTATGAACCGTTCATGATGAAAACGAAATATCGGTTCATCGAGGGCTATCAGGGCAACGACACCGTTCGCGGTTGGCGCGATTACGACAGCATCTATCACGCGGTGTACGCCTGTATGCGAGGTACCCACGGCTACCCGAAAGGGCAGGCATATGGCACGGTCCCGCAGGGCTTGCTCCTGCGGCCCGCTATCCCGAGCGCGGAAATCTTTGGCGTGGACAGCACCTATGGCCCGAAGGCGAACTTCAAAATCGCCTTGAGGGAACTGCCGGATCACGGCCGGTTCCGCGTCACCGTCACGGCGGCGAAGTATGACGACGGCCTGTTGCTCGATCCCAGCGCGGCCCCGGCCGAGTCGGCGGAGGCTGTTGTTTGCCGCGAGTTCAAATCGCCGCAAACGGTGACAATCAAGCGGGCCGGTGTTTACCAAGTGGATTGTTACTCGGCCAAATCGGGGAAGGCCGCCGATGTGACGCTCAATCTCGGCGACCGGCAGTTTGTCGGCGCGCTCAACCAACCCGCCTTCCTCGCGGTTCGCCTTCCCGCCGGGCTGCTGACCCTGAGCTTTGCCCACCCTGGAGGAACGCCGGATCGGATTGTCCTCACGCCGCTCGCCGACGATCACGCGGTGGCGGTCAAGTTCGCCGCGTTTGAAAAGCGTTCTCCGCAACTCGGCGTTCACATGGGCTTCCGCCGCGATTGCGGCAGCACGCTCGCTCCGGTTGGCGTTCCGCAGGCTGTGCCGGGCGACAAGCTCACGCGGTTTGTGTTTGAAGGGACGATCCAAAACTACCCGAATCCCAACGTGGAGAAGGACAACGTCAATTATCTTGCCGGGGTCCGCGAAATTGGCGTGCGCAGCGAATACACCGACGGCCGAGACATGCCGCGACTGTTGATCCGCTCCGTCGAGTTTGAAGGCCCGCTCTATGACGCCTGGCCCCCGGCCCCCCACCGGAACATCTTCCCGGATGCCGGTCCCAAGGGTGATGAAACCCCGGACTACGCGAAGAAAGTCATCCGCGATTTCGCCACGCGGGCATTCCGGCGCCCCGTCACGGCCGTAGAGGAGGCCGCATTCTTCGGCGTGTTTGAAAAAGCCACGCGAGGCGGGGCGAGCTTCCAAACAGGCGTGAAGGATGCCCTTCAAGTCGTGCTGACCTCACCGCAGTTTTTGTTCTTGGTCGAGAACAGCCGCACGCCGGACGCGGAACCGCTCGATCATCATGAGCTGGCGTCCAAGCTCTCGTACTTCTTGTGGAACGGGCCTCCGGACGCGACGACGTTGAAACTGGCCGCTTCCGGGGAGTTGGCGAAGCAACTGGATGCCGAGGTCGCGCGGATGATCGCTGACCCGCGATTCACGCAATTCACCAGTGAATTCGTCGCCCAATGGCTGTCACTGGACAAGTTCGCCGTGCTGGAACCGGATCGCAAACGGTTCCCCAAGCTCACGCGGGACACGCGGAACCAATTGCGGCAAGAACCGGTGCGGTTCGTCGAACACTTGATCCGGAACAATTTGCCCGCGAGAAATCTGATCGCCTCCGACTTCGTGATGGCGAACGAAATCGTCGCCGGTTATTATGGCCTCGCGGACAAATCGGAAAGCGGCTTCCGGTTTGTGCCGATCCGTCACGACCGGCGCGATCTGGGGGGCGTTCTCACACAACCCGCGATTCTGGCCGGTTTGTCCGACGGCCGGGAGTCGAACCCGGTGAAACGGGGCGCGTGGCTGGCCCGCAAGATCGTCGCCGAGCCGCCGGACGACCCGCCGCCGAATGTGCCCGCCTTGAAGGAGGAAACCCGCTCCCTCTCGCTTCGCGAGCGATTGGAAAAGCATCGCAGCCAGACGGGCTGCATGCAATGCCACTCGAAGGTGGACCCGTGGGGCGTGCCGCTGGAGGAATTCGACGCGGGGGGCCTGTTCAAGAAAACCCGCGTGGACGCCCGCTCCACCCTGCCGGACAAGACCGAAGTAAGCGGTTTTGCGGCAATGCAGAAATACCTTGCCGATGACCGGATCGATCAGGTGGCGTTTGGCCTCCTCAAGCATCTGACGATCTACGCGACCGGCCGAAACCTGACGTACAACGAACTTGAGTTCCTGCGCAAAGATGGGTTAAGATTGAAGGCCGACGGATACCGGATGAGGGACATGATCCGGTATGTCGTCACCAGCAAGATGTTTCTCGAAAAGTAATCCCGCCACACACCCGCCATCGAACGTGAGCCTCGCATGATTTCCGCCAGAATGCTCGACCGCCGTGCCTTCCTTTTCGGCCTCGGCGGCGCCTCGCTCGCCCTGCCGGTCCTTGATGCGATGGGGAAGGAGGCCAGCGAAAACATTCCCCGCCGTTTCTGCGCGATCTACACCGCGAACGGCATGTCGCTTCCCCGCAAGGAACACGGCCTCGACGAATGGAGTTGGTTTCCGCGGGCCGAGAAGGATGGCGAATTCGTCTTCGGTAAGTCTACGGAACCGCTGGCCCCGTTTCGCAAGCAGCTTAGCTTCGTGGGTGGCCTCCACCACCCGAGTGGCCCGAAGTCCGACCCGCACGTTTGCTCCGACATGTGGCTGACCGGGGCGCCGTTGCACAACCCGAAACCCGGCTCGTACAACACTGTCGGCCTCGACCAAGTGGTCGCGCTCAACACCAAGCAATTCTGCCGGCAACCGTCGCTGGTGTTGTCAATCGACGCCGGAACCGGGTTCCTTTCCCGCACCGGCACGATCTCTTACGGCCTCGAAGGCCGCCCGATCCCGGCCGAGAACAATCCCCGCCGCATCTTCAACCGGCTTTTCCGGGGTGATCGCGTCTCGATGAAATCGGAACACGAAAAGCTGCAACGCCAGATCAAACTGGTGGACGCCATCGGCGAGAGCGCCAAATCGCTCAACCAGCAACTCGGCAAGTCCGACCGCGAACGGATGGATCAATACCTCACGTCGCTGAACGAAGTGGAATCGCGGCTGATTGCCTCCGAGAAATGGATTGACGTGCCGCTGAAAAAGCAGGACTACGCCCACCTCAACTTGGACGCCACCTCCGAGGGCGAACCGGCTGAGTTCTACCGCAATATGTTCGATCTGATCTCGCTCGCGTTCGACGCGGACATCACACGATCCGTCGTGTTCATGCTCAATCGCGAGGACGGCATGGGCATCAGCGACACCTTCCCCATCAAACTCGGGCTGGGTCACACGCATCACTCGTTGTCACACGCGACGGACAAAACCGGGCAACTGTCGTTCGCCAAGTACGATCTCTTCCTGAGCCAGCAGTTGGCCCATTTCTTCGGGCGGCTGAACAAGTATCAAGATCGCAACGGCAGCGTGCTGGACAACACCATCGTTCTCTATGGCAGCGGCGCCAGCACGACGCACAACTCCCGGAACCTGCCCACCCTCGTCGCCGGGGGCGCCAAGATGGGTCTGAAACACGGCTCCTACTTGAGGAAAGAAGACGGCCGGATGTCGAACATGTACCTCAGCATCCTGCGGTCCATCGGCATTGAGCAAGAATCCTTCGCCGACAGCACCGGCACTTTCGGCAACGGCCTCTTCGACCGGGCGTGACAACAAAAAGAGTTCGATGTCCCCAATCAGGTTTGCGAGGCAGATGCCGCATCGTGTTTGCGGATCGCCTGTCTTGCAGTGACGGCCAGCAACCCCGCCAGTGCCACCACCACGGCGCCAAACACGGCGGATGTCACCCAAGGCAGCCGGTCGATCAAAGGCCTAGGGTCCGCCGGAGGGCGGTACTCGGGGTTTCGGCGGGGTTCACCGGTAATTGTTGTCCGGGTCGCCACCGGGGCGGCCGGAAGTGTTCGCCCGATGTCATAGCCGGGGTCCGGCGCCGACGGGTTCCCCAGATACAATCGCAGCGGCCCGCTCATCTCCTCGGTCCTCTGGAACAAAATTTGATCGGCCGATGCCCCGGCTGATTTCAGTCGCAACTGAAGCGGCGGGTTTCGCTGATCGATCACCACCAGTCGCAATTTGGCCGCAATCGTCCGTTGGGAAATTCTCACTTGCAACGGCCCTGTCCGGCCCAACCCGCGTTCCCACTGGCCGGAGGAAATCAGTGGCCAAGGCTCTTCGGTGGTCACTTCTTCCAGTCGGTAGGAACGGGAAAACTCCTTGTCGTCGGCCTCGAACGCCAGAGTCTCCCAAGGCGCCTTTTCCCCGCCCGGCAAAGTAATCATCCATTGAGAGGCATACCCCTCGGATGAACGAACCGGCTCGCGTGGCGATAGAATCGCCGGCCACACCGATTCCAATCCCGGATCGCGGATTTCCCTCATCACCCGGACTTGGACTTCTCCGGGGCGGTCGGCCGGGTTGCCTTTGTCCGGCGAGACCGACACCCTCATGTACCGAAAACGGCTCGGCGCGTAGTCGATGCCGCGCTGGTCGAACACTTGGCCGCCGCCGGTGAAATATCGTAACTCCCCGGCCGCCACTTCCCGCCATGTCGTCCCGTCGTCGCCCCCCTCGACCCGGACGGCTCGCCGGTAGTCGCTTCCCCCGGCCGTCACCTCCATCCGGTTGTGGTCCTCCGCTCCTTCTCCCAAGTCCAGACTGACAGCGGCCGATCCGTTGGCGTTTTTCACCCGGTTGAAGTCCTTCGGGGCAAACGCCCGAAACTCGCTCCGGGGGTTTCGGCGCCGCAAGGCGAAGGGGACTTCCCGTCCCCTCGCATCGTACAACCGGAGGTCGAGCAGATCGGCCCGCCCCGCTTGTGTGTAAATGGCCGGGGTGGCAAACAAGTCGCACAAACCCGGCTCGCCCTTTTCCGGCAGGGAAACCTCCAGGTATGTCGGCCACCCGGCCAGCGATTCGGCGTTCGGCCCGGCCGCGAAGCCGGTTTGGCTGGCGAGCAGGACCAAGCCGAGAATGCACAGGCGGCGGTTAATCATGGTCAGCCTCTTTCCCGGCACGGGCAAAACGCTGGTAGCCCCAGGCGGCGGCGGCCATCACCACGGCGACAGCCAGGAATGTCAACGCACGGTAAATCGCCGGCAATTCGCTCAAGTCGTATCCGATTAACTTCAGAACCGTCACCACGAGAAGCCCCAAGCCGATCCATCGCAAGGAGGGAAGCGACCGGACAAAACCCGCCGCCAGAAGCGTCGCGGCATACGCCGCCCAGATGATCGACAGACCCGTTTGCGTTTCCGTGTCGGACAGACTGAGCAGTTCGTTTCCGGTATGCAGGGTCTCCCACGTCAGGACGATCCAGACAAGGGCCGCCGTGCCCAATCCGGCCGCGTGCCGGACGACCAGATCCAAATCGGTCAGCCGATTCGGGGAACGGCGGGTCGACAGGGCGACCGCCAGTAAACAACCGGCCACGCCGAGCATGGGCAATGAGCGAGGGTTGAACAAAGGCAACATCATGGTGGTATCCGCCTCACCGTCGACCCACATCCATGCGAGCGAGATCAACGAGGCCATCAGAAACACCATCCCGCCGACTCGCAGGAACGGTTCCCGAACCCGAAGCCCGAACCACCACAACACGGAGCCAATCACCGCCCATCCCACGGCCGTCCACGGGGCGCTTGATTGCAGTGGGATGGCCACGCCGAGAAACCCAAACGCCAGGGCGGACAGCGTCGCAATCCGGATCATGTCCTTGCTGGCGGCCGGAAGGGCCAATCGGGCCAAAATGGCATACCAAAGCGAGAAGGCGACAGCCAGCGTTCCCCGCCATTCGGCCGCCTCGTCGTCCACAATCCGGTGAAGAGTCAAAAAGAAGAATAAGCCGGTGGCCAGCCACATCACCACCCGTTCTCCGTCGGCGGCGCGGACCCGCGTGAACCGGCCGGCGAGCATCCAAGCCGCATACAACCCGGTCTGGACGGCGACGACGGCCCACATCTTCTCGGGGTGATAACGACCCGCGAACCAAGCCCAGAACAATATTTGGGAGCCGAGAAACGTCAGCAAGCCTAAACCCGGATGCGAGACGGATCGAGTCAGGAAGGCGGCCGCCACGTTGACCACCGACAGATAAATGAAGAACGCGGCATACCGGTCCTCGTCGGCCGGCACCAAGGCCGGCACGAGCAAGGCCCCGGCCAGCGCCAGATACGCCAGCGGCCTCGCCCGATACCAGATCGAGAGCAGCACCCCCTCGGCCACGATCATGGTAAGGAACATCCCGCCAGTCGCCGGGCGAAGCAAGGTGTAATAGCCGAACGAGACATACACGGACAAGTACAGGACCAACAGCCCCGCCGAGCAGAACATCGAACAGCCACGGATTTGGCCGCGAACACCGGATCGCCCCCCGGCCAGACACAAGGCGATGCCAATCACCGCCCCGGTGGCCACTCGGGCCGTCGGGCCAAAAACCGTGTCGAAGGCGTGCTTGATGAAAAATGACGCGGCCAGCACCACCAACCCGACGGCCACCCATCCAAGCACCCGTCGGCCGATGAATTTCTCCCAATCAATCGGCTGGGGAGTCGGCGGTTGGCGATGTCGGCTCGGCAGAGGCGGCGGGGCATGCCGGGCCGGTGCTGGAGCGACCGGCGTCAACCTCTCGACCGAACTGTCGGCGGGCGTTTCTGGTTCACCCAAAAGCGGAGGCGGTTCCGGGTGAGGTTGGTCCCGATGAAGAGCGGCGAAACGGCGTCCCAAGGCTTCCAAGTCACGGTCAATTTCACGAAGAAGCCGTCTCGTCGAAGTGAGTTGCCCGGCCAGACTTGCCGTGCGAACGCAAGCCACCACGGCCACCACCGTGGCCACAAGGGCGATCAGGAGACCAAGGCTGGCAATCACGGTGGTCATGCGTTCTCTGCGAAGATGTTGTCCGGACTGATCCTCCCGGATGAACGCTTTCCGGGATCATTGCGTTGATTTGTGATATGAGTGTAATGCCTTGTGAAGGCGGACGGCAAGGGTTTTCCATATTGCCTGAAGTTTGAAACCGGCTCGCCTGCCGCTTTGGTGAAAAACGGTTGGGAGAGTTTTTCAGGGGAGTCTTGCAACCACTCTTGCCTCCGGGCACAATACAACAAATTCGACGCGATGTGCGCGCATCCTTATCCACGGTCCCCCTTCCGGGAGCCTTTTGCATGAATGCTCTTTGCCGTCCGGCTCGCTTGTTCGCGGCCATGCTCGCGGTCGCCGGGTTTTGTTGCCCCGTCGGCCGGGCCGACGAAATCGGCCCAAGATCCAGCCTCCGGGGGAAGATCGAGGACACCGAATGGTCCAATCAGGAGATGAAAACCAAAGAGGGGACCACAATCCCCAAAGGGATCATCAAACTCACGTTCAAGAAGGATTATTCCTTCACCTTCGACATCAACGGGGCGACGTCCGGCAAGGGCAAGATGGAACTCAAGGAGAAGGATGCCGTCACCCTTCATTTTGAGGAGGATTTCAACGGCCGGAAAGATCACGAGGAACAGATCACCATTGAGAAGGATCTTCTCACGTTGGTGGACACCGACGGCACGACGTTGAAATTCGACCGCGCCAAGCCGAAGGGGGGATTGCTCGGGGCGATTCCTGTGGTTCCTCCGGCCGCCGAATCGAACCTCAAGGGGAAGATCGAGGGGACCAAGTGGAGTTCCCAAGCCATGACCACCAAAGACGAAGTGAAGCTTCCTCCCGGCATCATCACGCTGGACCTGAACAAGGACATGACCTTCACCTACAAAGCCGGGCCAATGACTTGGACCGGCAAATACGAACTCCTCAAGGGGGACAGCATGAAGCTGCTCTCCGATCAGGATCTTGGCGGCAAGCGGGAGAATATCGAGTCGATGATCCTGAAGGGCGATGTCCTGCGGTTGGTCGATCCGGACGGCACGGAAGTGGTTTTCGACAAGGTGACGGACAAGCCGATGGTCAAGGTTCCGCCAAAGGAAGTCGCTCCTCTTTCCAATCTCAAGGGAAAGATTGAAGGGACCGAGTGGAAAAGCAAGAAAGCCACCGTGAAGGGAACCGAACTGCCCGCCGGGACGCTTACCCTGAAGTTTGGCGCGGACTTGAGTCTTGTCTACACGGCCGGCCCGGTGGCGAAGTGGACCGGCAAATGTGAATTGCTGGCGGGCGATCAAGTGAAGCTCATCACCGAGCAGGATCTTGGCGGCCGGAAGGAAAACCTCGAAAAGATCGTGATCGTCAAAGACGTGCTGACGATGACTGATTCCGACGGGACGGAACTGGAGTTTGACCGGGTGGTCGGCAAAGCCGACCCGAAGGGCAAACCCGTCTCCAACCTGAAGGGGAAAATCGAGGGGACGAAGTGGAAGAGCCTCAAATCCACGGTGAACGGCGCCGACATTCCGGCCGGGGCCATCAGCATTGATTTCAACGCCAACCTCACCTTCACCTACCGCGCCGGCCCGATGGTTTGGACCGGCAAATATGTCCTGCTTGAGGGGGACGGCTTGAAGCTGCTCTCCGATCAGGATCTCGGCGGCACGAAGGAAAATTACGAGAAAGTCGTGATCGAAAAGGACGTGCTGACGATGACCGACCCGAACGGCACGCAACTGAAGTTCGCCAAGGCCCCGTCGGATGATTGAGGCGAGATGATTTGGTCGGATACTCCAAGGAACGCCCTGATGGCTCACACGGTGATCTTCGTCTACGGAACGCTCAAAACCGGCCAGTCCGGTAACGGGAAAATGGCCGGGCAGCAGTTTCTCGGAACCGCCACCACGATGCCGTTGTACCGGCTTTACGGGCTTGGCTGGCATCCCGGCTTGGTGCGGGACACCGAACATGGGTTGGCCATTGAGGGAGAGTTGTGGGGCGTGGATGACCGCGCGTTGGCCTTGCTGGATGAGTACGAGGGCGTTCCCGATTGGTATGGCCGGGAACCCATTGCCCTCCAGCATCACACCGGCGATTGTCTGGCGTATTTTTACAAACATGAAATCCCCGCCGGGGCGCCGACGGGCAGTGTCTGGCCTTTTCCGGCTTGAAACTCTTCTCTTTATCTTCCCCAAATCAACCCGGAGTTGAACCGTGGCTTATCGGTATTCGCTCCGGGGGGAAACGTTTGCCTTTCACGATCTCAAGCAACTTTTCGCGGCCGCCAATGAGTTGAAATCCGGCGATCAACTCGCGGGAATCGTGGCCGTCACCGAGAAGCAACGGGCGGCCGCCAAACTCGTCTTGGCCGACGTTTCGTTGGAGGAGATTCTCCGCAATCCCCTCGTCGATCCCGACCGCGATGATGTTTCCCGGTTGATTCTCGACACGCACGACCCATTGGCCTTCGCCCGGATTCGTTCGCTCACCGTCGGCGAACTCCGGGAGTTTCTGCTCTCGTCCGACGGCCCGACATTGACTTCCTTGTCGCGGGGTATCATCCCCGAGATGGCAGCGGCGGTCGCCAAGCTGATGTCCAACAAGGAACTGGTTTATGTCGCCCGGAAAATCCGGGTGGTGTCCCGTTGTCGCAACACTTTGGGGGAAGAAGGCGTCTTTGCCGTGCGGGTGCAGCCTAATCATCCGACCGATGACGTCACCGGAATTCTCCTCTCGGCCATCGACGGGCTGGCGATGGGATGCGGCGATGCGGTCATCGGCGTGAATCCGGCCACCGAATCCGTGGACCGGGTCGCCGATGTTTTGAGGGCGTTGGACCGGTTGATCGACACGCTCCAGATTCCCACGCAGGCGTGCTGCCTGTCACACATCACCACCCAATTGGCGGCGATGGATCGGGGAGCCCCTGTTGATCTGCTGTTTCAATCGATTGGCGGAACCCAACAGACCAACGAGAGTTTTGGCGTCTCCCTCCCCATGCTCCGCGAGGGGCGGGAACGGACCTTGGAATCCCACAACCAACGGCCGGTTCCGTGGGCGGGCAATCAAGTCATGTACTTTGAGACCGGGCAGGGGAGTTCTCTGTCGGCCGAAGCCCATCACGGTGTCGATCAACTCACGTTGGAAGCCCGCGCCTACGGTGTCGCCCGCACGCTTGATCCGTTCCTCGTCAACACGGTCGTCGGGTTCATCGGGCCGGAATATCTTTTCGATGAACGGCAAATCATCCGGGCCGGACTGGAAGACCACTTCATGGGCAAACTGCTTGGCCTGCCGATGGGGTGCGATGTGTGTTACACCAACCATGCGGAAGCCGACCAAAACTCGGCCGACAATCTCCTCCTGCTCCTCGCGGCCGCCGGTTGCAACTATGTCATGGGAGTGCCGTGCGCGGACGATGTGATGCTGAACTACCAATCCACCAGCTACCACGATGCCGTGCTGACACGCGAGTTGTTTGGCTTGTCCCCGGCGCCGGAATTTGCCCGGTGGTTGCATGAGCAGGGAATTTTCCGCGATGGCCAACTTGCTCCCGCACACGGAGAGCCATCGGCGTTGTTTGGCCGCATGGCCCGGATTCTCGACCAATCATGAGAAACTTGGCGACCGGAATCCCCCATCTTGCCATCCGGCCGATTCTGGAGGGGTTCGAGATGAAATTTTGAAGTTTTTCTGATTGCGTTCGTTCGGAAGTCAGATTAATATCTGAGAACCGCCTAATGTGTGAATACCCACCTGCCGGAACTCCCTACCTCTTCGGGGTCATGTCATGCTCTCCTTCCTTGGCAAACGCCAGACGTTTTGTGACGGTCTTCACCGCCGGAATTTCCTGAAACTCGGAGCCTTCGGCACCGGCCTCACCCTCGCGGACATGCTTCGGCTGCAAGCCACCGCCGCCCCGTCCAATTCGCTTTCCAGCAGCGGCCGGCCCAAATCGGCGATCATGGTCTACCTCCCCGGCGGCCCGTCGCACATGGATATGTACGACCTCAAGCCGGACGCCCCCTCCGAGTTCCGGGGCGAATTCAAACCGATCAACACCAACGTGTCCGGAATCCAGATTTCCGAACACTTCCCGATGCAGGCGAAGATGATGGACAAAATGTCCATTGTCCGCTCCCTCGTGGCCAACGACGAACACAGCGATTCCTATGTGATGACCGGCTTCACCGAGCAGGTCAACCGCGCGGCTGTCCAAGGTCAGCATCCCTCCTTCGGGTCAGTGATGTCGAGGGTGCGGGCCGGCCAGAGCGACATTCCTCCGTTCGTCAGCCTGCGGGGCATGAGCATTGGCTGCGAACCCGGTTTTCTCGGCGTCGCCCACCGGGCCTTCACCTCCGAAGGAACCGGCTTGGATAACCTCCGGCTCCGCAATGGTGCCGCCGCCAAGCTTGACGACCGCAAGAATCTGTTGACATCCTTTGACACGATTCGTCGGGATATCGACAAGGGAACGACGATGGGCGGGATGGACGCCTTCACCGGCCGGGCCTTCGACATGATCTCGACGGGCACGGTTCACAAGGCCCTCGACCTGAAGAACGAAGATCCCCGCGTGTTGGATCGCTACAAGAACGTGGAAATGTTCCTCAAGGCCCGCCGTCTGGTGGAAGCGGGCGTCGGGTGCGTGACCCTCAGCTACGGCGGTTGGGACACCCACTCCGCGAACTTCACGACCCTCAAGAAGCAACTGCCGGAACTCGACCGCGGGATTGCCAACCTGATCCAAGATTTGCATGATCGCGGGATGGAAGATGACGTGGTCACCATCGTTTGGGGCGAATTCGGCCGCACGCCGAAGATCAACTCGTCCGAGGCCGGGCGGGATCACTGGTCCCCGGCCATGTCGGCCTTGGTCGCTGGCGGCGGTCTCAAGATGGGGCAGGTCGTCGGCTCGACGAACGCCCGAGGGGAACACCCCAAGGACCGGCCGTACAAGGTTCCGCAAATGCTGGCGACCCTGTATCAAGCCATCGGCATCGATCCCTCGATGACCTTCCAGAACGGCACCGGCCGGCCGATGTACATCCTCGACAACCGCGATCCGGTGTCTGAACTGCTTTAATCGGCTCTTGATTCGCCAAACGAAAAGGGGCGGGCAATCAATTGATTGCCCGCCCCTTTTTTTCATTCACGGATCAGAATCACATCCACTCGCGGATCACCCGGCCTTCGTTGAGGCGAATCGGCCGACCGTCCGGCGTGTTCGTCATCAAATCCAGCGGGATGCCAAGTTTCGTGTAGATGGTCGCTGCGATGTCTTCGGTGACATATTCATCGTGTGTCGGCCGGCCACCTTCGCCATCGGTGCGGCCCAACACCGAACCGCCGGGGACGCCCGCCCCGGCCATGATTGCAAAGCCCGCCGAGGCCCAGTGGTCGCGGCCTCCGGCCGAATTGACCTTGGGCGTCCGGCCGAAGTCTGTCAGCCAAACCACCAATGTTGTTGAGAGTAGGCCACGATCTTCCAAGTCGCTCAGAAGGGTTGGCAGGCCCCGGTCGATCCGGGGAATGAGGTTGCTTTTCAGCGAGGCGAAGTTGTTCGCGTGGGTGTCCCAGCCGCCGTCGGAGACCGTCACTAATCGCACGCCCGACTCGATCAGACGACGGGCGAGCAAACAGGATTGGCCGAACGGGTTGCGGCCGTATTGGTCCCGGAGTTTGGGGTCTTCCGAACCAATGTCGAACGCCGATTTGGTTTCCGGGGCTGTGATGAGGTCAAGGGCGGCCCGCTGATGTTGATCCATCGCCGAGAACTCGCCGGGTTGGGAGTCGGCTTGATGTTGGAGGGCGTCGATCTTTTTCAACATGCCACGCCGACGTTCAAGCCGGGACGAATCCACCCCGGCCGGTGGTGTGATGTCCCGCACATGAAACTTTTCGATGTTCGGGTTGGCGTGGATTTCAAAGGGGTTGTGTTCCTGGCCCAAATAACCCGATGTCCCGCCACCATTGACCCGATCCACCTGATTGCCAAGTTGCACAAACGGGGGCATCCGGGTTTTGAAACCCTTTTGATGGCTGACCACCGAACCATAAGTCGGATAGATCAAGGCCGGATTGATCGGCCGGCCGGAAAGCACATACTGATCGGCCACGCCGTGCCCGGCGTTGTGCGGGTTCCAGCTACGCAACAGGGCATAACGGCCGAGTTCGCGGCCCATGTTCGGAAGAATCTCGGCGAACTTGACCCCCGGAACGGCCGTGTCGATGACGCCGAATTCGCCGCGAACGCTTTGCGGCGCCTCGGGCTTGGGGTCAAAGGTGTCGTGATGGCTCGTGCCCCCACGAGTCCAGATGACGATGCAATTCACATCGGTTTTGCGGGCTTTTTCTTTGGCTTGGGCCTTGGAGGCGAGCAACCCTGGGAGAGTGACGCCCAGACCGCCGAGCATGCCGACTTTGAGAAGATCACGGCGATGGAGACCGTCACAATCGCGGAACATGGAGGAAAAGTGGCTGAGCATGTGTGCTCTGGGGTAGGAGTGATTCGACCGTTGCCAAGGCGAACATCAGGCGGGAGGGAACTCTTCACGAGTTAGGGAAACTTTAACTGATTGTTTGAGCGAGGGCAATGTAAAAATCAGCGAAACGCGGCACCATGCTTATCGGCATGGCAAACCCCGCCACTTGATGGTTGACCTGCGGGAGAAAGATGCTGTATATTAACCAACTCTCCCGCCGATAGTTTGCCATCCCACCCCGCCGCCCGTTTTCATTCCCGCCCGCCGGAGGTGTTTCACTTGCACCTGCATTTTTGTCCCCGATTTGTATTCCTGACTGCCGTTGGGCTTTGCGCTCTGGTCACCGTGTCGGCACGCGGAGACCAGACTGATTTTTCTGTCTCTCCTGCCACGGTCACCCTCAGCGGGAATGATGCGCGAAGCCAGTTGATTGTGACGGCGGGCGCTGCGGCCAGCAACGACAAATCCCGCGATCTCACCGATCAGGCGGCGTATCAATCCTCGAACCCGGCGATCGTTTCCGTGCAACCCGGCGGCCGATTGTTGGCCGTCGGAAATGGCGCCGCCAGCCTCACGGTTTCCGTGGGGGGTTCCACGCGGTCGATTCCGGTGACGGTGAGCGGTGTTGATCCTGCGGCCAAGGTTGGTTTCAACGAAAGTGTGATGCCGGTGTTGTCCAAGTCCGGGTGCAACGCGGGGGCCTGTCATGCCAGCCAGTACGGCAAAGGGGGATTCAAACTGTCCGTGTTTGGCTTTGCCCCGGATGAGGACCACAAGGCCATCGTCCGGGATCGATTCGCCCGCCGGGCAAACTTGATTAATCCGGCCGAGAGTCTTCTGTTGCTGAAGCCCACGGCCGAGGTCATTCACGAAGGGGGCAAACGGCTGGAGAAGGGATCGGTCGATTATCGAATTCTGGAACGCTGGCTCGCGGGGGGCGCCCCCGGCCCATCCGGCGTGGCCAACCCGGTGACCGATTTGCAAGTTCAACCTCCCCGGCGTGTGGGGGCCAAAGGATACACCCAGCAACTCCGTGTGCTGGCCACTTTCGCGGATGGCAAGACGACGGATGTCACCCATTGGGCCAAATTCGACAGCATGGATGAATCCGTCTTGGCTGTGAATTCGGACGGGTTTGTTCGCACCGTTGGAAAAGGGCAGGGGACGGCGATGGTCCGCTTCGCCGGGCATTCGGCGATTTCCATGTTCATCGTCCCCTATGCCGACACCGTGGATCTCGCGGGGTGGAAAGATAATAACTTCATCGACAAATTAGCCTCGGCCAAGTTCCGGGAGATCGGCATCCCTCCTTCGGGCCTGTGCGACGATGCGACATTCCTTCGCCGGGCCTCGCTGGACGTGATCGGGACTTTGCCGTCGGTCGAGCAAGCCAAGGCGTTTCTGAGTTCGACCGATCCGGACAAGCGGAAGAAGTTGATTGATCTTCTGCTGGGCCTCACGGGTGATCCGAACCTGAATGTGCATGACAACGACTATGCCGCGTACTGGTCGTTGAAGTGGTCCGATCTAATTCGCTCCAATAGCGCTTCCATCGGCGAGCAGGGCATGTGGGCCTTGAACAACTGGCTCAAGGCTTCCTTTCGGGAGAACAAACCGTTTGACCGGATTGTCAAAGAACTGGTCACCGCGAAAGGCTCCACGTTTAGCAACGGCCCGGCGAACTATTTCCGCATCGCCAACAACCCGCAGGATCTGACCGAGTCCACCAGCCAACTGTTTTTGGGAGTGCGTTTGCAATGCGCCAAATGCCACAACCACCCGTATGAGCCGTTCAGCCAGGGCGATTATTACGGGTTCGCGGCCTTCTTTGCCCGCGTGGGGAACAAGCCCAGCCAGGAATTCGGCTTGTTCGGCCAGGAGACGGTCATCATGAACCGGGCGGCCGGTGAAGTTTCACATCCCCGCACTGGGAAGATTCTCCCGCCGACCCCGTTGCGGGGCAAACCCGTCACCGAGGCGACGGACCGCCGACAATCGCTGGCCGAGTGGATCATCGCCAAGGACAACGCCTATTTCGCCCGCAATATCGTCAACCGTATCTTCGCATATCTTCTCGGCCGCGGTTTGGTCGAGCCGATTGACGACATGCGCGGGACCAACCCCGCCAGCAACCCGGAGTTGCTTGACGCCCTTTCTCAAGAATTCATCCGGCTTGGCTACGACCAGAAACAATTGATCCGGCTGATTCTGAACTCCCGGCTGTATCAGCTTGATTCCCAACCGAACGCCGGCAATGCTTCGGATATGAAGTTTCACAGTCATTATCATGTGAAACGGATTCCCGCCGAATCCCTCTTGGATGCGATCGACTCGGCCACGGGCGTGCAGACGAAGTTTGAAAAGGTTCCTCTCGGAACCAAGGCCATCGAACTCCCGGACGCGAAGTACAACAATTACTTCCTCAGTACCTTTGGCAAACCCCGGCGGGAAGCCGTTTGCGAGTGCGAGCGGGTGTCGGAGCCGAATCTGGCCCAGGCGTTGCACACGCTCAACGGTGAAGTCATCGAAGCCAAGATCGCCGACGCCAACGGCCGAATTGCCACGATGCTGACGGCGAAGAAGTCGCCGGATGAAATCTTGTCGGCCCTCTATTTGACGACTCTTTCCCGGCAGCCCGCCAAGGAAGAGATTGCCGCCTGTCAGAAGTTGCTGGCCGAATCCAAAGACCCGAAGCTGTTTTATCAAGACCTGCTTTGGTCTCTGTTGAACTCAAAGCACTTTCAATTTGTTCATTGATTCACGGTTGCGGAATGCGTTGTCTCGGATTCGTTTTCAAGTGAGTCATCATGCGAACATCGTTGAAGACACTGGCCGCCATCGCATTATTGTTGCTTGCCCAAGCCGGGCGGGCTGACACCTTCTTTCCGATGCTGATGAGCATCAAGCCGGTGGCCGTGCAAACCGGCACGACGGCCGAGTGCGAAATTTCCGCCCGATATAACCTCGGCGGCGGCTACAAGGTCTTCATCACCGGCGACGGGGTGACTGGGGAAATCGACCCGCCGAAGATCGATCCCAAGCAACCGCCGGCCAAAGCCGTTGGCGCCTCCAAGTTGAAGGTCCGTTTCAAAGTCACCCCCGAGGCGTTGCCCGGTGTGCGGGAAGTGCGAATCGCCACCCCGCATGGAGTTTCCACGGTCGGCCAGTTGGTCATCGTCAGCGATCCGGTGATTCGGGAAGCCTTGAGCAACGACACCATGAAGACTGCCCAACCGGTGGAACTGCCCGCGACGCTCTGCGGGGCGTTCGAGAAATTGGAGGATGTGGATTTCTACAAGTTCAAAGTGAAGGCGGGGACGGCCCTCACTTTCCACGTTCGTTCCCAGCGATTGCAGGACAAGATTCACGACCTTCAAGAGCATTCTGACCCGATTCTGACGCTCCGAAACGAAGCAGGAACGGTTTTGGCTGTCAATGACAATTACTTCTTCGCCGACCCGTTGTTGCATCACAAGTTCGCCAGTGACGGGGAGTATTATCTCGATATCCGCGATGTCCGTTTCGGGGGGAATGCCGACTGGCAATACAGCATCGAAATCAATGACCGGCCTTTTGTGACCAACGTTCACCCGATGCGGGTGACGCCGGGTGTTCCGACCCGCGTGGAACTGGTCGGCCTCAACCTGCCGGCTGATCCGATGGCCACGGTCAGCTTGCCGAAAGAGACGCCCGAGGGATTGCAGTGGATCACGGTTCCCTTGGGCAAGGGACAACAATCGAACGCCATTCCGGTTGTTGTGAGCCATCTTCCCGCGATTGCGGAGGCCGCCGGTGACAATAACACGTTTGCGAAGGCTCAATCGATTGGGGTTCCGTCGGGAGTTGCCGGACGCATCGAAACCGAGGGGGATGTTGATTGCTACTCCTTCGAGGCAAAGGCCGGTGAAAAGTTCACGTTTCAAGTCATTGCTCGCGATCATCAATCGGCCATCGACCCCTACATGCGAATCTTGAACGACAAAGGGCAATTGCTGGCCGAGAACGACGACTTCCGTGATCGCTTCGTGCATGCCGATTCGTGTCTGGAGGCTTGGGCCGCCCCGGCGAATGGCCGATATGTCATCGAAATCAAGGATGCCCATTCTCGCGGCGGTCCGGCGTTTGTTTACTTCCTGAAAGTCACGAAGGCCGAGCCGTCGTTCCTTCTCGAACTGGACACGGACAAGACGCTGCTCGCCCCCGGAACCGCTTCGGTGATTTTTGTTCGCGTCACTCGGAAGAACGGTTTTGAGGGCGAAGTTCAATTGGCGATTGATGGCCTTCCGGCGGGCGTGACCGCCCAATGCGGCAAAATCCTCGCCGGTGGCCGTGACGGGTGCATCCATGTCAAAGCGGCACCCGACGCGAAAATCGGGGCCTCGAATGTGAGGATCACCGGGACTTCTTCTGTTGCCGAGAAGGACAAACCGGCGGTCAATCTCTCGGCCGTGGCCCGGCCGTTGCAAGAGATTTACATGCCCGGTGGCGGCCGATATCACTATCCGGTCGATACGCATACGCTCTCGGTGAGCGATCCGCTGGACCTGCTCTCCGTCAAACTCAGCGAGAGCAAGATCACCCTCAAGCCGGGGGAATCGAAAAAGATTGAAATCATCATCCAGCGGGCGCCGGGTTTCAAGTCAAACGTCAGCTTGGATGTGGTCTATCAACACTTGGGAGCCATCTATGGCGACAGTCTTCCCGCCGGGGTGACCGTGGACGACAAGGCCAGTCTGACCCTGCTCACCGGCGAGCAATCCAAGGGACACATCACCCTGAAGGCCGCCCCGGACGCCAAGCCGGTTGAGAATCAACAAATCAATGTGATGGCTTTTGTGTCCATCAATTTCGTGATGAAGTTCACCTATTGCGGCGACCCGGTGTTGGTGACTGTCACCAAGCCGTGAGAGTTTGGACTGAGGCATCAGCGGGCCAACGAGGTTGGCCCGCTCGCTTTTCTCTTCCGCTGTCGGCCGATGGCGCTGGCGATGCCGGTCTGTGAATTCCACTTTAATTCTTCATTGACTTGTCCGCATCCTTGCGAATCAGTCACTTGTCGGCCTGAGTCTGTTCTCTAAATTCCTCGGTAGTTCACCGGTTCCGCGTAACCGAGATCCCCTCCCATGATTGTTGACCGGCTCGTCCGTTTCTTGCTTCCCCGGCAGGGGCAGTTTTTCACGTTGTTGGAAGGAATCGGTGACCAGATTTTGGCCGCCGCCGATGTCCTCGCAGAACTCGGCAAGGCGGATGGGCATCCGCAAATCGAGACCATCGCCGTCCGGCTCAAGGAGGTCGAGAAAGCGGCGGATGAATTTGAACGCCGCTTGCACCAACAGCTCGACCGAACCTTCGTGACACCCATCGACCGCGAAGACCTGGCCGCCTTGGCCAAGGCCCTCGACGATGTCGTGGACGGAATGGAACACGCGGCCACATTTGCGGCTCTCTACCAATTCGACCGGCTGACAGAGGCGATGCGCGAGATGGTGCGAATCATCGCCACTTCCGCCAGGGAACTGGCGGGCGCCGTCCCCCTGCTCCGCAAGTTTGGCAATCCGGAAGTCGTCAACGACCGGGCTCACGCCGTTCACACGCTCGAAAGCGAGGCCGATGGCGTTTACCGCAAGGCGGTGGCCGCCCTGTTTACGGACGGGCTGTCACCCGTCGATTTGGTTCGCCAAAAGGACATGCTCACCGCCCTTGAAACCTGCGCGGACGAATGCGAGGACGCAATGGATGCCATCCGTTCGGTGATGGTGAAAAATGGGTAGCGAACTGGTGATCCTTGTGCTGGTGGTCGTCCTGGCCCTGGCCTTCGATTATGTCAACGGTTTTCACGACACCGCCAACGCGGTGGCCACGGTGGTTTCCACGGGCGTGATGCCGCCGAGGACGGCCGTGTTGCTGGCGGCCGTCTGCAATTTTATCGGGGCTTTTATCGGCGACGGTGTCGCCAAGACCATCGGCGGGAACATCGCCGAACCGGCGTCGATCACCCAAGTCGTGGTAATGTCCGCCCTGTTGGGGGCGATCATCTGGAATCTGCTCACGTGGTATTTCGGCATTCCCTCCAGTTCTTCCCACGCGCTGATCGGCGGACTGGTCGGGGCGGTCTGGTGCCATCGGGTGTTCAATAGTGTTCCGGCGGGGACGGCCCTGCGGGAATTAATGACCTCCGAGGGCGTGGTTCTTGCATTGAAGGGCCTCGTTCTTTCCCCTCTCCTTGGTTTGCTCGGCGGGTTCGTTCTGATGATCCTGCTCACATGGCTGGTGCTGCCCCTCAAGGCGATCACGGTGAACAGCGGGTTCCGGGTGTTGCAGCTTGGTTCGGCCGGGTTCATGGCTGTTGCCCACGGATCGAACGACGCCCAGAAGGCGATGGGGATTATCACGATGGCCTTGGTGTCTTACTCGGCCTCGAAGGGCGAAATAATGGAGATGCATGTGCCCTTTTGGGTGGTTGTCTGTTGCGCCACCTCGATGGCTTTGGGCACGGCTGCCGGGGGCGGCCGGATCATGAAGACGATGGGCCACAAGATCATCAAGCTCCGGCCGATCAATGGCTTTGCGGCCGAGACAGCGGCCGCCTGCGTGATTCTCGCCGCCACCAAACTGGACGCCCCGGTCAGCACCACGCACGTCATCTCATCCAGCATCATGGGCGTCGGGGCTTCCCGGCGAGTCTCGGCTGTGCGCTGGGGAGTCGCTCAAAACATGCTGATCGCCTGGGTGCTCACGATTCCGGTCTCGGCCATGTTGGCGGCTGTTATTTGCGCGATCCTGCGTCAAGTTCTCTGACGAGAAGAGAAGAATGTCTCTCGCAAAGACGCAAAGACATCAAGAAGAGAAAAATTGAACATTCGTTCTCTCATGATTTTGCTCGACTGCTTTTCCTTTGCGACTTTGCGAGAGATATTCTTCTCTTCCCCTCCGATCTGCCGTCGCAAATGGCTAAACGGTAAAGCATAACGTATAATCCCCAATCTGACTCATTCAGCACGTTTTCACATGCCAGGACGGCCCGCAACGGAGCCGATATGCCGTTCGACACGCCGGAACACCGCCGACTCGCCGACGATCAATCAGGCCGGGAACACTGGCGTCGCTGGGGGCCGTATCTTTCCGAGCGATCTTGGGGAACCGTTCGCGAAGATTATTCCCCCAACGGCGAGGCATGGGATTTCCTGACGCATGACATGGCCCGCTCCAAGGCGTACCGCTGGGGCGAGGACGGTCTCGCGGGCGTTTCCGACCGTTACCAGATCATCAATCTGGCGTTTGCCTTTTGGAACGGCCAAGACCCGATCCTGAAAGAACGTCTCTTCGGCCTCAGCGGCCGCGAGGGCAATCACGGCGAGGATGTGAAGGAATACTACTTCTACCTCGACGCGACCCCGACCTTTAGTTACGCGAAGTATCTCTACAAGTACCCCCACAAGGCCTATCCGTACCAGCAATTACTGGATGGAAATCGCGGCCGTGGCAAGCTGATCCCCGAGTGGGAGCTGCTCGACACCGGGGTACTGCATGAAGACCGCTATCACGACATCGTGATCGAATTCGCCCGGCTGACTCCGGAGGATATGTGTGTTCGCGTGGAGGTGTTCAACCGGGGGGCGGAGGATGCCCCCATCCATGTGCTGCCTCATTTGTGGTTCCGAAACACCTGGGCGTGGGATGGTGAACCTCACGCCGAACCCCGCATTGATGTTGGCTCCGGGGAATACCCATGTCTGCGGGCCGACGACCGGATGGCGGAACCCCCGGCGAATCTGTTGGGTGCGTATCATGTCGGCGAGCGGTTTTTCTACGGCGAAGCCGGAGGCGTTTCGCTGTTCACGGACAACGAGACCGACGCCCTCAAGTTGTACGGGCCAACGGCCGGCCGGATTCGTCCGTATGTGAAGAATGCTTTTCACCGCCAGATCATCAACAAAGAGAATTGCACGAACCCGGCGGGGTTCGGAACGAAAGCGTGCCTGCATTATGCCGGGGTGAATGTCCCGGCGGGCGGTTCGCGGGTCTTTCGATTTCGATTTTCTCACGGTGCCGTAGCTCATCCCTTTGCGGATTTCGATCAAAACATCGCCACGCGACGGCGCGAGGCCGACGAGTTTTACTCCACCGTTCATCCGCAGGCTGCTTCCGATGACGAAAAGAATGTCCAACGACAGGCCCTCGCCGGGATGATTTGGTCGAAGCAAATCTATCTCTTTGATGTGAGCCTGTGGTTCGGCGGTGATAATCCCGCCGCCCCGCCGCCTCCCGCCCGTCGGGAGATCAGGAACACGCACTGGCTGCATTTGAATTCCATGCGAATCCTGTCGATGCCGGACAAGTGGGAATACCCGTGGTTCGCGGCATGGGATCTTGCTTTCCATTGTGTGCCGCTGGCGTTGGTCGATCCCGAATTCGCCAAGGATCAACTCTGGCTGTTGCTCTTTGAGCAGTTCCAGCACCCGAACGGCCAGATCCCCGCCTACGAGTGGGAGTTTGGCGACTTGAATCCCCCGGTTCATGCGTGGGCGGTCTGGCGGGTGTACAACATGGACCGTCTTCGCTCGGGGAAGGCCGACCGCGTGTTCTTGGAGAAATGCTTCCATAAGTTGTTGATCAATTTCGCGTGGTGGGTCAACAAGGTGGACGTGGAGGGCAACAACGTCTTCGAGGGGGGATTCCTCGGACTGGACAACATCACCCTGATTGACCGCAGCCGCAAGCACACCAACGGAGCCAGGCTCGAACAATCGGACGCCACCGGCTGGATGGGGATGTTCTCCCTGAATCTGATGCGAATTGCCTTGGAACTGGCCAAGGAGAACCGGGCTTATGAGTCGATGGCGACGAAGTTCCTCGAACATTTCGTCACCATCGGGGCGGCCATGCACCATGCCGGCGGCCGGGACTATGAACTATGGAGTGAACGGGACGGCTTCTTTTACGATGTCCTCGTCCACCCGGACGGTTCGTATCAGAAGTTCCGCGTCCGTTCGATGGTGGGGCTGATTCCATTGTTTGCCGTCGAACGATTGGAGGCCGATTGGATCGCCCCGTTTCACGAGTTTCGCGGGAACCTTGAGTGGTATTTGAAGAACCGCGCCGATCTCATCAAGAACTGTCTGACGACGCTGGAAGTGAATGGAAAGACCGTCCATGTGCTGTCGCTGGCCACGCCTTCCCGGCTGAAGCGGATGTTGAAATACGTCTGGGACCCGGAGGAGTTTCGCAGCGAGCACGGCATCCGCAGCCTGTCCAAGTTTCACAAGGATCATCCGTTTGCCGCATGCGACAGCACGGTGGGATACGAACCGGCCGAGTCCCGGAACTATCTGAAGGGGGGAAACTCCAACTGGCGGGGGCCGGTGTGGTTCCCCACGAGTTTCTTGATGATCGAATCGTTGCGGAAGCTCAAAAAAGCTTTCGGCGACGAGTTCGCCATCGCCTGCCCGGACCATCCCGAGGGGCAGGTGACATTGGAAGACATGGCCTCCGGGATCGCCAACCGGATGATTTCGATCTTCACACGCGATGGAAACGGCCAGCGGGCTGTTTATGAGGGGAATCCGAAGTTTCAGAACGATCCGCACTGGCGGGATTTGATCCTGTTCTTCGAGTATTTCCACGGCGACACCGGCGCCGGGCTTGGCGCCAGCCATCAAACCGGCTGGACAGGCTTGGTGGCCTCGTTGATCGACGAATGGCGATGATGACTCTGCGAGCGGGCGGCGCCAAAAGAAAGCCCCGGCGGGAAGACGAAGAGAAACCGTTCTCTGTCTTCCCGCCGGGGCTTTCTTTTGGCCCTTGGGCGATTACCGAATGATGCTCGCCAGTTGATCGAGAACGTCGCTGGCGACGGTGATCGTCTTGGCGTTCACTTGAAAACCACGTTGGGCGATAATCAGCCGGGAAAATTCAACCGCGATGTCCACGTTGGAGTTTTCCAACGATCCGCCTTGAATGGTTCCTCGTCCGCCGGTGCTGGCCGTGCCGATCAACGCTTCGCCGGAGGAAGCCGAAGTGGTGAAGTAGTTCGTGCCGCTTCGGGTGAGGCCGCCGGTGTTGTTGAACGTGCCGATCGCCAGTTGGGCCAGCGGGATCACCCGGCCGTTGCTGAAGATGCCGTTGATTGTTCCGTCCGTGTCCACGGAGACGGTTGTCAGGGTGCCGGAGCTTTTCCCGTCTTGGGTGACGGCCGTGGCGCTGGAAGGATCACCGAATTCGGTGATTCCGGTGGATTGCCCCGGTGTGCCGAGATTCAAATTAACCGATTGTGTTCCGGGAAGACCGGTGAAGGAGGCCACAATCGTGCCGGGAGACTGCAACAATCCGGTGGTGCTGTCGAAGGTCACCGTGGCCGGCGAGAAAGCGACGGTGCCGCCGGTCACCGTGCCGCTGACGGTGTAAGTGTCCGGGGTGGCCGTCTTGGTGAATGTCACGTTTAAGGACCGGCCGGTGCTTTGGTTGTCGAATATCTGAATGGCCGTGCTGTAAGATTGCCCGGTCGTCAGGCCGGTGCTGATGTTTCCTTGGAAATTCACGTTGGCCGTCGGCACCCCCGGAGCGCCGGCCCCGAACGGGATCTTGATGTTGGGATCACCGGCTGTCTGGAATCCAGGCGCCGTTGCCGAGCCATCGCCAACGGTGCCGAATCGTTGAACACGGAAGCCGGTGTTTGGGTCCACCAGAAAACCATTGGCGTCCACGTCGAACGCCCCGGCCCGCGAATAGACCTGTTTGCTGCCGTCGCTGAGCACGAAGAATCCCGATCCTTGGATGCCAAAGTCGAGGGTTCGGCCGGTGGGATTTAAGTTCCCTTGTGAGAAACTGGTGCCAACGGCTCCGATGCTCACGCCGAAGCCAACCTGCGTAGGGTTGACCCCGCCCGTTGTTCCCGAGGGGCCGCTGCCAGCGCTCAGGGTTTGGTACAGCAGATCGCTGAATTGAACTCGTTGGCCCTTGAAGCCCGAGGTGTTCGCGTTCGCCAGATTATTGCCGATCACGTCCAAGGCGGACGAATTGGCCTGCAATCCGGCCGAGCCGGTGAAAAGTGCGTTAAGTGACATTGTGTTGTTCTCCCGTAGGTGTCGTTCTTGTGTTGGTTTGTCGCGTTTCAGGACACGCCGGTGATGCTGCCCAGCCCCACTTTGTCGGTCCCGATCTGGATTGAAATATTGGTGCCATCGGATAGCACGCGATTGACCACTCCGGTCTTCGCGGCCCCCGACGCATCCGTGTACGCCACTGTTTTGCCAATCAGGCTGGAACCCTGGCCGAGTTGCTGAAACTTCAGCATTTCGGAAAAGTTCGCATTCAGGGATTGCAGGCTGGACAATTGGTTGAACTGGGCCAGTTGGCCGATGAAATCCGCATCGCTGACCGGATTGAGCGGATCTTGGTTTTGCAATTGGGCCACGAGTAATTGCAGGAACTGATCCTGAAGACCCGAGGCTGTGGTTGAACTTGCGGCGGCGGCCATGACAGTGTTCCGTTGGGTTAGACCGTGACATCCAGAAGGGAGCCGCGGTTGGGGTTAACGACGGAGGACGATTGGGTGTTGACGGGGGCCGTTTTGGACATCGGCGTCCGGCGGCCCGTTCCTGCAAATTCTTGGGCGTCCGCAGCCTGATCGCCACGGTTTGAGCCCCCCCCGGAACTGAGATTGAACGATTGAAAGTCCAGTCCCGATTGTTGAAGGCGACCTTTCAAGTCGTTCAGTTGGGAGTCGATCATGGTTCGCACGGCAGGGTCGGCGGCCGTGATTTCAGCCCGAAGTTCCCCGTTTTGCGAGTGAACACGGATGTTGATCGTCCCAAGATCGGGCGGGTCGAGCCGCAACCGGATCTCGGTGTTTCCACCGTCCCGAACGACCTGAGCCCGTTCGGCGACGGCATCCGCAATTTGCTTCAGGACCGGCGGTTGTTGATCGGCGGGCGTCGATGATGTCGATGTCGATGAATCGATCAACTTGGTGAAATTACCCCCGGCCACGGCGGCCGAATTATCCGAAGGGGCTTTTGTCTCGTCCCCGCGAAACAGCGAATTCAGATCGGCGATGTCGGTCCGTTCACGGGTGAACTGAGCGGTGGCGCCACCGAGGGTCGTGCTGATTGGGCCAAGTGAATCCAATGTGGAGACGGCATCGGCTGGCCGGTCAATCCCGGTGATGGAGAAAAACGCCCCGGGGTTTGCGTCAGCCGTGCTTGGCTGGACTTGCGGCAACTGAGGCAAACCGGGAGCCAGTGTCGGCAAGCCGATGCTTCGACCGCCGTTAATCAGATCTTGGGTCGTCCCGGTGGTCGTTGATGTCAATTGGACCGTGTTCGGGTTTTGAACCGTGGTGGTCGTTGTCGTCAGGCTGGCCGTCGAAGCCACCGATATGGCGGGCGTCGTGACCGGTTGGGTGACCGTCGAAGTCGTCGTCGGTGTCGTCGCACTTGCCGAATTAGTTGCCGTCGGGAACAGGGTGTTTACCGTCGCGTTCGAGACGGTTGTGTTGACGGCTGGAAACAGCGTCGTGGTTGTTGCGTTGGCTGTCGTCGTGGCTGTTGCGTTGGTTGTGGCTGTTGCGTTGGTCGTGGCTGTCTGTTGGTTCGCCAAATTGGCGGATGTCGTGAGTTGCTGATCGAGGATCGCTGCTGTCTGGCCGGCGGCGATGGCCGACAGGGCGGTTGTGCCGGCGCTATTTGTTGACACAAACGGAGTCGTCACAGCGGGCAGCGGAATATTCAACAATGGTGAAATTAACGCCGAGATCGCCGGATTGGTGGCGGTGTTGTCCGTGAGCAACGACGTGTCGGTCTGGTCATCCGTCGGGAGCGGCACCCCGGTCAGGTCAAGTGTGGCCGTGCTGCTTTGGAGGGCCGACTGGGTGCTTGTCGCCGGGTTGGTCGTTGCGAGCAACAGAATTTGGGGATCTTGCGGGTTGGTTGCGACTGGCGGGGCGGCAACCGTCGGAACCTGCCCTTCCGGGGGAGATCCGGGGAATTGGAAATTCCCATTGAACACCAGTTGCCCGTCGGTGCCGGCGGTGAAGCCAACAATCAGAGATCCGTTGTTGCCAAAAGGGTCGCCAAACCCGGACGATGTTGACTGTTGTTGTTGTTGCTGGGCCACCGGAATCGAAGCGGTTCCGTTTGTGTCAATCGGAACCGTCTGAATCGGCTGGGCCGTTGATGCGACATTGGTGAACAACGACGCAAGCAACGCGGAAAAACCATTCGTGTCCCCGCCCGACGAGGAGGACGAGCCAACCTTGGTCGTCGTCTGGTTCAGACGGGTTTGAGTCGTTGATTGGGCGGGCTGAGAAGTCATGGTGTGTGTCTTGGGGTGTTTCGTCGCATCCTGCTTAGCTTGGGTATGCCTTTAGCATTCTCCTGCCTCGGGCCAAGTGTGCAAGCACTTCAGCCGCCTGACTCATCGACTTTTCACCGATGGCCACCGTCTCATTCAGTTTTTGCATCACGGCCGCCAGCCGGGCTTGCTCTTCCGGCGTCAAGGTCGTTCCAGCCGGCACATTATCCCAGACCGATTGTAATAATTCCAGCAAATCTGTTGCCGGTTTCCCTTCTTTGAACCGTTCAGCAATCTTTTCGAGCAGTTCGTCCGTCTCGGCGAACCTCGCTTCGACACTCAAGCTTGCGGGAGTGGGGTTCATTTGGGCGCCATCGCCTCCCGGCGTTGTTTCAATTGGGCGAGTTGTTTTTCCATGTCTTCCCGCCAGCGGAGGGTGCCCAGTTGCCAGAGGGCGCATTCAGTCACAAATTCGTCGTCCTTGGTGTCGGCAACATCCCGGAAAATCACGGCGGCTTCGGATAGTTTACCGGTTCGTCGCAGGCAACAACCGGTCATGTATTGAATGAAGGCCTTGTCTTCGCGGGCATACAAGGTGAGGTCGATCAATTTGAAGGCCCGCAACGAGGCGGGGTAATCCCCGGATTTGTAAAGATTTTGGGCGAGCAACAGGGCGTCCGTCGCCGCCGAAACCGAGGTTTCGGCGGGAAAGGGAGGCGATTTCGGGTCCGTCGGTGACATCCCCGGTCGCGGGGCGGGTTGGCTGTCTCGAAGCGAAGTCCTCGGCCGCGTATCGAGTCGCTTGATTAACTCTTCAAGTTTTTTCCGCATTTCCCGGCGTTCGGTATCCGCGCTCGTGTCTTCGGGTTCCAATGTTTTGGCAGTCGCTTCACGCTCGGTTTTCAACTCCGTGCGGGCGGTCTTCAATTTATCAAGGGTGTTTTTCTCATCAATAGGAATGGGAAGTACCGCCGGTCCCTTGGTGATGGTTGGGGCCGGAATTTCCGGTCCTTGGGCCAAAACGCAACAACCGACCATAAGAACCACAACACTGGCGAACGTCCGAATCATCCGTTCATCCTCCCGTGCGATATCCTGCCACTTCTGCATTCGTTCATTGAAGATACCGCACCCCGAGCGAATACGTCAACAAAAGGATGATCGCAAGATCAGTTCTTTCTGCCTCAGAGGGGAAGATTTTCGCCCGGAGTGAAAACCGGAGGTTCATTTTGAGGCGTATTTGAGAAAATTGAACAAGAACGAAAAGGAGCGGCAAATAAATCTTCTCCGGCGTGCAGAGAAGATGGCAAGTCCGGGTGGTTGTCCTTCGATCTTTACGGGCCATTGAACATGTGTTCCCCAAAAAGTTGAGAAGATATCTGATCATATTCCTGCCAAATTTCGCGCAGGACGCTCTTCCAACGGCGTTCCGTCCCGAGTATGAAGCGGTTGAAGTGTTGCGGAACCTTTCAACAAGGCGCGAGATGGCCGAACCCTATGTGGCTCTGCAATCGGTGATGATGCCGTCGGACACCAATCCGTACGGGACCATTTTCGGCGGCGTGATTCTCAGCAATCTCGACATGGCCGGAGCCATCGCGGCCGCCCGCGAGGTGCGATTGGCGGGCGGGGAACCGAACCTCAGTTATGTGACGGTTGCCCTCAACCGCGTCGAGTTCAAACAACCGGTCTTTGTGGGAGACGTGGTCCGTTACGAAACCACCGTGACCAAATGGGGCCGGACTTCCATCACCTTGCAAGTCAATGTGATCTCCGACCGGCTCGGGGAGCAAATTCGCGTCACCGAGGCCGAGATCGTCTACGTAGGCATTAACAAAGAACGACAACCGGTGCCGTTGCTTCCGACAAAGACGGCCAATTCGTGAGGGGAAGATCCCGGGCATCACCGGGAATCTTGCCGAAAACGTGGAAGTTCCGCTAAACTTTACATTGAGTTTTTCCCGCCTTCATATTATCCCTCCATCTAAAAATTGAGGCCATATGGCATTTTCCAGTACCCATCTTTATTTTGATGACGTTGAGATTGGCCAGGAATGGGAATCCTCCGGCCGAACAGTCACCGAGGCGGATGTGGTGAACTTTGCCGGTGTTTCCGGCGACTTCAACCCGATCCACATGGATCACGAATACGCCAAGACCACGCCATTCCGCCGGCCCATCGCCCACGGATTGCTTGTGTTTTCAATAGCCAGCGGCCTGGGGGTCACCTGCCCGCCGATGCGGACAATTGCTTTCATGCAAGTGCGCGAGTGGAACTTCCGCGAACCCACCTTCACCGGGGACACAATCAAGCTTCGCAGCCGGGTGTTGGAGAAGTCCATTCGAGGTCGTGGCCGTCGCGGTGAAATCACTTGGTATCGCGGCGTCGTCAATCAGGAAGGCAAGATCGTCCAAGAAGGCTTTCTCATCACGCTGGTCGAAGGCCGGGCCGGGCGACGGACGGCTGAATCAATTGCGGAAAACGGGACGACGGAAGCGAATGGCGTGACCGTGCCGGAAACGCCGGTGACCGTCCGCTGAATTTTTCGGGGAATTCCTCACGAGAACCGTGGCTTTGGCCGCGGTTCTTTCGTTTTCCGACTCATCCCAAACACGAAATTTGGGTGGTTTGGCGAAGGAACTTGAGCGAAAAATCACTCTTTTTGGGGTGGATGGGTTTCCCAAGTTGACATTTCACACAAACCCGCACGGCCCGAACACGGGAATTGGAAGCCGTGCTAGAATGGGGCAGGACCGGTGGATAAGAGCTTCGCGACTTGCTAAATTGACGTTGCCACGTCGATTGGCTCAACGCGACCACCGGACCGGACGATCCCCCGCGACTTCCGACCCAGAAAGGGTAGAGCCATACCGTGTCTACCGCTTCAACTAATCATCTGCGACAGAACAATTATGACGGCTTCCGTCTGACGGACGCCGTGCGGCCCGGCCCGGCCGTGCCGATCATGCCGGTCGAAGGGTTTCGCATCAGCCGCTATCGTGACGCCGAGACGGGCGAATGTTTTCCCGTCATTGGAGCATCGGTTTCTGCGGAGAAACTCTTTGATCTGTTTTTGGATTTGCTCGAACCGCTCGGCGAACGGGTGAATGTGGTGCTGGAAACCAGCCACGACACCACGGGTGATTTCCACGACGACATGCGTCGCGGGGAAATCGACCTGCCGGTGCTTCAGAGCCACTTTTGCGATTTTGAGGATTTGCTGACCAACGACGGTTGCACCGGCGTGGCTGTCATGTCCGCGGCTCGCAAGATTGAAGTACAGATGGACGAACACAAACTGCTGTTCGTCTTTGCCCGGAACTTGAAACCGTTCCGTCGGATTTTGCGAAAGCACGGCATCCCGAAGATCGACGATCTCCGGGTGCTGGCCGAGGCCGAGCATTATCACCACAGCCAACTCCGGCACTTGGACGAGTTCCAGCAACTCGCCACCCGCCTCGGTGCCGCCGACTACGACACGGTGCTGACCGACGAAAGTGATTTGCTTGGATTTTAAGAAGAGCAAGTAAGGCGCTAACCACAAAGGCACAAAGGTCACACAAAGTTTCACAGAGAAGACGAAGAGTTCAATTCTTTTTCGGTCTTCTCTGTGAAACTTTGTGTGACCTTTGTGCCTTTGTGGTTAGCGCCTTTCTTGCTCTTCTTATCTGATTTCCGACACAATCATTGTCGTGTCGTCGCTGTTGCCGTTTTTGGCGCAGAAGTGATTCAACTCGTCTTTAATCCAAGTCACGATGGTCGATGCGGGTTGTTCGGACGACTCCCCCAGACAACTTGACAGTCGTTCCGTTCCAAACGATTCACCCCGGTCGTCCCGCAGGTCCACGATGCCGTCCGTGTAGAACAGGAGGCGGTCGCCGGGGGCCAGAATGATCGATTTGTCCGCGTAGACTTCGTCCGGCATGATGCCAAGCATGAAGCCCCGCGAGGCCAGCGGGTGAATCTTTCCCGATTCCTTGACATGTCGAAGCGGAAACGGATGCCCCGCGTTGGAGTAAGTGAATTGCCGGGTCCGGCGGTTGAAAACGCCGTAGAAGGCTGTCACAAATCGTTCATCCGCGAGGCCGAGCAAGCGGTTGTTCATGGCCGTCAGCACTTCGCCGGGTTTGGAGGTGGTTTTCGCGGCTTCGGTGAAGGCCAGCCAGGTCATGATGGCGACCATCGCCGCCGGGACGCCGTGGCCGCTGGCGTCGGCGATCAGGATGCCCAAGTGTTCGTCGTCCGGGCGGGCAAAGTCGTAATAATCCCCGCCGAGCGGGTCGAGCGGACGGAAGAAGACACTGCACCCGATCTCCGGCCAGTCCGGCGGGGATTGCGGCAACATCAGCTTCTTTTGGAGCTTGGCGGCCGCCTTCATGTAATGGGTGATTTCACTGTCGCGGGCCATCAAACTGTCGTTGGCGTTTCGCAGTTCGGATGTGCGCTCGCCGATCAGTATGTTCAAATGGTTGGCCCGATGGGCGACCAGTTGCCGGGTGGTGAGAATGCCGGCCAGCGAACCGTTTTCCACCACCGGGAGATGCCGCACCCGCAACCGCTCCATGCTGGTGACGGCCTCTTCCCATCCGGCCGAGGGCTGGATGGTGTACGGATAGGGGGACATCCAATCGCGGATGCAGATGTTTTGCCAGTCTGACGGGTGCTGGGTGGATTGCCGGAGAAAATCCCGTTCCGTGAAGATGCCGAGAAGTTTCCCGGCGGTGTCCGCGATGAGGACGGCCCCGACGCGATGCTCCGTCATGAGGGTGATCGCCTCGCGCACCGTGCGATCCGGTTCCAACCGGACGGGCGAGGGATTCATGATCTGCCGGACGGTCAGGTGGGCGGATTCAGCCATCCCGCCGTTTTATCGCTTCCAAGGCGATTGGCCCACCCCGCTTGAACCCAGTAGCATGATCGCACGAACACCACTTGAACCGACGCCATAATGGAAATTCCCCTCTCCAAACTCGTCGCCCTCACTGACGCAAAGCGTTCGTTGGACATCCGCTGTGCGGCCGTCACGATCCTTGGGGAACTGAATGCCCGCGATCCGGAATCCCACACGGCCATCCTAAACGCCCTCGCCTCCGAGGAGGGATCGCTCCGAATCCGGGCCGTGAAAGCCGCCGGGCAACTCAAGGTGGAAAAGGCACTTCCGATCTTGCTGGAACGCATCAATCACGGCGGAACTGAGGCCGAACGCGCGGCCGAGGCGGCGGTCGCCCTCGGGGCAAAGGGGACGCACGCTCTCCAAGAAGTGATGCACAAGGTCGTGCCGGGCGTGCAAAAATACATCGCCGCCGCGCTGGCCGCCGCCGATGTGGACGGGTCGAAAGACGCCTCCGGCATTGACATGCTGATGGAGAAAAACCCTGCCGCCGTGGAGGCCGCCGTGCAAACGCTGGCCGGTCGCATCCCCAAACTGGACACCAAACGAAAGAAGGCCCTTGCGGACGATCTGTTCACGCTGGCAAAAGACAAGAAAGTGAAACTGACTCCTGCCGGGGAATCAGGGATGGTCCGGCTGGCAGCCCTGTTGGAAGACGAGCGGGTTGAGCCTCTGTTGTGGGATCGCACCCAACCGCCGACCCCGCCGGATGTGCGGGCGGCCGCGTTGCAAGCGCTCGGGAAGTTTCTGAAATCGCCGACCAAGGATGAACGAGCGAAGCTCTTTGCCTGCGCCCAAGACTCGCAGTTCCGGGTGGCCGCCCCGGCGATGATGTTGCTTGACAAGATTCCGATGACGGACAAACTCATCCCCGAATGGCTCCCTCTCTTGCAGGCGAACGATCTGGCTGTGCGACGACTGGCCCTCGGCAAACTCGGCGACCGTGACACGTCCGAAGTGACTGCCGCTCTGTTGGACCAAACCGCCCATCCTGACCGGAAATACCGGGATGACGTGTTCGCCAAACTGGCCGCCCTTTCGACGGGCCGCAAAGCATTGGCCAAGCCGTTGAAGGAAGCAGAGACAGCCGATGAGGCATGGACGCTGGCCCGTGTGGTCGCCCCGTTTGCCCGCGGAGACGCAAAGACATGGGGGGACGAACTCTTCAACACTCTCGGCAAGCACTTGGAGGCCAACGACCGCCGGGCCGACGCGTTGATGTTTGTATTGAAGGAGGCGGGAGCCGTTGAATTGCGGGATCGGCTGGAGACCAAGGCGGCCGGTCTCAAGAAGAAGGAAGACTTCGAGAAATCGCACCTTTATTACCGGGCGGCCGCCCGCGACCCCGCCGCCGGTTTCACCATCCGGCTCGGGTTGGCCACCGTCGGACTCAAACTATCCAACAAGGATCTCGATGCTGAAGTCCGCGCCCGCGACCATTGTCTGCACCAGTTCGCGGACCTGATCCGCCAAGACGAACCGGCCATCATTGAAGAGGTCGAGAAAACCAAATGGCTGGAGGCCGAGGAACTGTACTACCTCGGCTTCCACTTCGTCGATCATGCGGGACTGATGGGTGATTTCGGCGCCAAGGTGCTGAGGCATTTGGTGAAACGATATCCGAAGAACAAGCTTTCCGCGAATGCGAAGAACAAATTGAAGAGCAGCGGACAGAAGTGATCGTGGAGAAAACTCCTGATTTGCTTCCGAGGTTTTCACTTCTCCCCGTCGCCAGCCAACAATCCTTGCGGCCGGTCTTGGAAAACCACTTTGCCATCTTCAAAGTCGATTTGCCAGACGCGGTTGAACACTTCGTCCTTCCAGTGTTTGGGGACATCTTTCACACCCAGTTGTTGGGCCAGCTCCGGGATGGTGCCGTGGCCCCAGACGATCAGGATTGTTTTGCCCGCGTATTTGGAATTATGCAGGAGTTCTTTCGCCAATAGCGGGTAATCGTCTTTGTCGAAATGGACGTTCACCGGCATTTTGAATCGCTTGGCGAGCGGGGCGATGGTTTCCGTCGAGCGATGGCTCTTTTTGGTGTTCGAGGCGGCGAACAAAAAATCCGGCATCGGAAACGGGTCGGTTCGGGCGTCGGATTTTTCAAACAGTTTGTGAAGAGCCTCGGCCCGTTCCCGGCCTTTGTCGTTCAGGCCAAACTTCATCGCTTCCTCCGGCGGCTTCTCCGCATGACGGACAATCAGAATCCGTTTGGGGCCGGGGGAATCGGCCGCCGGGGCGCAGCCGCTGACAATGGCGGCGAACAGCAGGGCGAAGAATGGGATCAGTTGGTGTCGCATGTCATACCCACGAGACGGGATCATGTTCACGGGAACTGGCCGTGACGGTCACGTCCGGGAAGTCTTTGGCCAATCTTACGGCAAGGTTTTCAACCGCCGGGCGTTCGGAAGCGTAATGGCCGGGGAGCAACAAGCCAAGCCCTTCGCTCTCGGCGTGCAAATAATCGTGGAATCGCATCTCGCCGGTTAGGAACACGTCGGCTTTCGCCTTGATCGCGTCCTTTAGAAATTCCCCGGCCGCCCCGCAGGCGATGGCCACGCGGCTCACGGTTTTCGTCGGTTCGCCGACCAATTGCACGGCGCCGGTGCGGAGATCGGTTTTGATTTTTCCAGCCAGCAATTCCAAGGACATTTCGGCGGGCAGTTCCCCCAACCGGCCTTCGCCGTTGCTTCCCGGCAACGGCTTCAGCGGGTACACATCGAAAGCGGGTTCCTCGTAGCGGTGGGCTTTACGCATCGCGGCAATCACGGCGTTGACCGCCCGCTCCGGGCAGATCACTTCCAGCCGTTCCTCGGGAACTTCCATTCGCCGGCCTTTTTCGCCGACGGCCGGATTGGTTCCTTCCGTGCCGAAGAACGTCCCCGTGCCGGGCAGGCGAAAACTGCATTCCCGATATTCGCCGATCACCCCGGCCCCGGCTTGGAACATCGCCGCCGAGACGGCCGCCACATCTTCCGTCGGAGTGAAGACGACGATCTTGCACCGGCGTTCCGCGTCGTGGCGGCGAAGCGGTCGCACATTGGTCAGGCCGAGCGTCGCGGCCAGTTGATCGTTGATGCCGCCGGTTGCGTTGTCGAAGGCGGTGTGCGGCGAATACACCGCGATTCCAGCCTTCAGAAGCGGGAGCAACAACCGCCCTTCGGATGAGTCTCCGGAGAGTTTTTTCGTGCCGCGAAACAGGATGGGGTGATGGCTGACAATCAGGTTGGCCAGCCCGTCCACGGCCTCGGCCACCACTTCCGGGGTGACAGTCAGACAAGTGATCGCCCGGTGAACATCGGTTGTTCGTTCGCCGAGCAACAGGCCGACGTTGTCCCAATCGGCCGCCAGCGAGGACGGGGTAAACGCCTCGAAATACCGGCAAAAATCCGCGACGGTGCTCATGAGGGGAAGACTACTTTTTGCGGCCGGGTGAACAGATGATGAACAACACCCCGGCCGAACCGACGAGGGCGAGAAAATACGCGAGGACCGGCGTTTCCTTGCCCGCCTCGGGTTTCGGGTCGTTCGGGTCGATCTTGGTCCCGCGGGTGACTGCATCATCGGCGGGGGGTTGTTGGGCAAGCGCCACTGTCGGGAGGGCGAGGGCCATCCAGAGCATTAGCAATTGAAGAAGGCGGTTCATGGCAGGAGTCCGTTATTTGGCCGGTTTGGAAAAGGCATCCTTCAACGCCTGCACATCCTTCGGCAGTTTCTCTTTCTCTTTTTTCTTCTCGTCCTTCGGCTTTTCTTCCGGGTCGGGCTTGGCCCAGCGAACTTGCGCCCCCTGGATGGCCAGCCCCATCGCGCTGACAAGGCCGATGCCGATGTTCAAGCCGGTCGGATGTTCGCGGGCGAAGGCCACGCTGTCGAACTTCGTGATCTCGCCGAGAAGAATCAGTATCGCATGAGTGGCGACAATCGTCCCCAAAAAACTGGTGAGGGTCATTGTCCAGAGGCGGTAGAACAGGATGCCAACCAACCCTCCGGCGAGGAAAACCAGCCACAACTCCTTCCCTTGCGGGAACAAAGCGCCAACCGCCAGCCAGACAACTGTTCCCGCCGCGAGGAAGGCAAACACACGGGCGAGTTCGAGGGCCAGCAACCCGGCGCTGAGGGCCAGCATGATGCCCATGGCGATCATATTCACGCCGGTGGCTTGCCCCGCCGAGAGGCCGTACAACCCGCCGGTGACGGTGACGCCGACGACAATCCAAAAACGATGGCCGCGCCAGCCAAACAGCCAGAGCGCCAGCCCCACGGCAATGGCCGTGCCGATCACGGCCATTGACAGGCCGCGACCTTCGGTCAGGATTTCAGGAACGATCAGGTTCATCGACGTGACGATAGCGTGATGACAACCGTCCCGCAAGGGAAGACCGGGGGCTTTCCGGGCCCGTCGTTTACTTCCCGGCCGACAGTTGCTCTTTTTCGATTTGGGCGGCCAGACGGGTGGCCTTCATCAAGGCGTTGTCCTGCATCGGAGCCTTTCCGGCCTCGACCAGCGCCTCCAAGTGCTTCTCGTGCAATTTGAGTCGCCGAATGCGGGCGTCGAGCAATTCGATGCGATCTTCGGCCGCCGTCTTCAATTCCCGTTCGGCCAGATAAACAGACTCTTCCAACGCGATCATTTCGGTCAGACGAAGTTGGCCGCTTTCGTAACGATTCATCGCCAGATCGGCAGCCGCCCGCAGAGCCTTCACTCGTTCCAACCGCAGACCTCGCAATTTGGACGCGGGGCCGGGCAGGCCGACGGATTTGCCAATCGCGTGTCGGGTGCCGGGGGGAAGGTCAACATCCTGCCCCTCCAGGTTGAAGAACATCACGAGGCCGCTTTCGCCAGGTTTGTCCGTCTCGTAGTTCGTCGGCCGGGGGTCGTCGGCCCGGTTCGGCAGGCAAAGTCTCCATAGGCCGCGTTCGATGGAATAGAGGCCGTGAAGTGTGTCGCTTACGCGATGGTCGCCGGCCGATTCCGTGATGGTCAGGTCCGCGTGCCGGGGGGAGGTGGTGATGTTTAGTTTCATGTCAGCCTTCCACACGGGCTTGTCGCCGTTCGTCAGTGTCAGGTGATTGCGTTGCACCTTGAGGCGAAATTCCTCTGTGACGGTGGTACGCTGGCCATTGGTTTCCGTGGCGACCAGCACCCAGTTTCCCTCCAGACGGCGATATTCCTCCCCGATGACCCCGTCCGTGTCGGCTAGATCGGGTCGGCGAAGTTTCACGAAGATAAAGGGAGGGCCGGTGTCGGTTGGCTCAAAAGTGGCGGGCCGATCTTCCTCGTTGGTGACGCCGAGGGTCATGCGGAGGCGGTCGCCGTCAAATTTGTAAATGGCCCGGACGAAGCCGGGGGATTTGCCGTCCTCTGATTTGATCTTGGGAAGTTGGAAATTAATTTGTTTCGGCGTGGTGTCGGCCTTCAACTGGAATGTGCCGCCCCGGCCGGGGAAAAGCTGAAATCGGAAGTTGTTGTCCTCAAATGTAAACGACAAATCCACCCAACTGTGGTTCTCCGCGATTTCGTCCCGGCCGTTCACTCGGACGGACTCGATGATCCATGTTCCCCGCAACCGCTCGGCATCCGTCGGCGGGACGGGGACATTGGATTCCTTTTTGCCCTCTTGGGCCAGCGAAACAGTGGCGAGCAAGCCGAGGCCGAAAAGAGAGGCCAGCAATCTCATCGGAAGTCTCCTGAACTCGGAAGATGTGTCATCCGATGAGACGCATGAGACTGTCCGACGGTTCCCGGTGTGTTATTTCTTGGCCGGAGCCGGTGTCAGGTATTTCGGTAGTTCGGCCGGTTCCAGTTTCACCGGCGCCCCCTCTTTCGGAATGGCCACACCGGCGCTCCACAGGATGCCGTTGACGAGAAAGCGGCGATACCCCTCCTCGGCGAAACTCGCATGCAGGTGGGCGCCGGTGAAGGAAAATGTTTTCCCGCCCGTCGGCCGCTCGAAGGCCCAGCCCACAATAGCGTCGTCTCCGAGTTCACCCTTCGCCGGCGTTTTCGGGGAGACGGTTTTCAGCAGCGGTGTCAGGTTCTTGCGTTCCGCCCCAAACGTCAGTTTGTACAGCCAGCCATCGTCGATCTTGAAGGGGGTGACTCCTTGGGTGATCGGATGATTGGTGAACGTGTCGAATGTCGTCACCCAATGCGCCCGCTGAGAGATCCCCTTTTCCCACACGCCACCGGTGAGGGTTCTGCCGCGATCAAGGAAATCCTTCGGGAAGTCCAGCGTCTGATGCAGGAACACCAAGCCAGTGCCCGATTCGGCAAGTTTGGTGATCTCGGCCAGCCGGTTATCCTTCAACAAGGCATGTTTCTCGGCTCCGTCCGAGAGGAAGAGGATGGCTTTCGCCCCCGCCAATGTTTCCGGCTTTTTCGGCCAGTCGAGGGCGATTACCGGGGCCACGCCCGATTGCTTCAACAAATCAGCCAGCACGCGGACAGCGGCGATGTAATCATGCTCGCCCGTCTTGTAAAAGTTCGTCCCCGCGATCAGCACGACCTTGACGGCCTTCGCATCCTTGGGAAGTTCCTCCACGGGAAACGCCGGTTCGGCGGCTTGACCGAGGAGGGGGAACAGCAGCAGTGTTGTGGCGAAAAACAATTGTCGGAACATAGAGAGACCTCGGGAGAAGGTGACGGGTTTAGGATATGGGTGGCGGGCCGATGAAAAGACAGCGAATGACTCGAAGAGTTTTCATCGGCTCATCAATCCCCGAATCGTCGCCGGACCAAATCCGGATGCCAGGAGTGTCAATCCTGCGGCCAGCAACGCGCCGAGAAAAAACACCCCCGCCGCATCGGAGGCGAGGAGCATCCTCACCCGCCAGCGCGAGGCGCCGAGTTGATGGAGGATTTCGATTTCCCGGCGGCGAATCCGAAACGACAAAGCTTGCAACACGCCGAGCAATAGCACGGTCGCCAGCCCGACCAAGGCGAGGGCGGCTAGGGCGAAGGCCCGGATGGTCACCACGGTGTCGAGCAGGCCGGACATCACGCGATCCGGTTCGACGATTTGCAGCGGGTTTTCCGGGGATTGGTATCGACCGATCAGCCGGGTCGCCGATTTTTCGTCGCCCGGCATGACAATCAACGCGGAAACCGGGAAATCATCGCGGTTTCCGTGGAAGTGGAATGTGTTCACGTTCGCGTCCGTCACTTCCATGTATGTCGGCGTTGCCCCCGGCACGGCATGTTCCATGTCCGGGTTCTCGTGGCCGTGACCGATTCCCGCGATCACCCATGTGGTGCGCAGGCTGGTGAAAATCGCGTCATCATCCGGCGTCCCGGATTCGGCCAGCACGCCGGTGACGCGCATTCGCAAGGGCATGACCCCCGCCACGTCGAAGGCTTGTTCCGGGCTGGAAACGACAAAATCGCCCGTCTTGATGCCCCGTCTCGCGGCCACCCGCGAACCGGCCACGCAATCTCCGAGCCGACCCAAACCGTCGCCTTCTTTGAGACGGAGACCGCGAAAAGGGAAATATTCCGGGGCCGTGCCGACGACGGGATCTCGCTGGCTCTTGAAGCGGACATAGAGCGGGATCGGATCACCCAATCCCGATTCTTCGATTCGTTTCACTTCGCCAAACTTCATCGGCGGCAGGGGATCAGAACGGAAGTACAGCGAGTTCAGCGTGAGTTCCAGCGGGCTTCCCCGCGAGCCGATCAAAAGCGGGGTTTTCGCGGCCCGCTCCGTCAGGTGATGTTCCCCCTGCCGGGCGAGCGTCCAAAGGATGCCGGGAACCGCCAGCACGAGCATCACGGCCGTCACTTGCAAGCCGGTTTTCCACGGGTGAAACCGCAAATAAAACCACGCCAGACGAAGAATGGAAATCATGTCCGGACCTCCGCGGGCTTCACGAAGTCCATGAAATCCACGACCTGGTCGAACCGGCCAAGCAAGCCGTGATCGTGCGTGACCGTCACCACCGTTGAGCCAGCCTCTTTCGCCGCTTCCAGCATCGCATCCAAAACGAAGGTTTTGGTGGCCGGGTCGAGATTTCCGGTCGGTTCGTCCGCGAGCAACAACGGCGGCCGGGTGATTAACGCCCGGCAGACGGCCACCCGTTGTTTCTCTCCTTGGGAAAGCGCCGTCACCGGGCGGCGAAGATGTTCCGCAATGCCCATTTTTGCGGCCAGTGAGGCGGCCCGTTCCCGCACCGTTTGGTCAAGCGTCATGCCGGTTCCGACGCGGTAGGGCAGAAGGATGTTTTCCGTTGCGTTCAGGTAATCGAACAAGCCGAAATCTTGAAACACCATGCCGATCTTGTGAAGACGGTTGGCCCTCGATGCGGCATCCGAAAGTTTGCTGGGTTCGATCCCGTTGACCCGCAATGTTCCCGTTTGCGGCCGAAGGATGCCGGCGATGAGCAGGAGCAGGGTGGTCTTCCCCGAACCGCTGGGGCCGATGATCGCCAGCCGTTCCCCGGCGGCGACTTGAAGGTCGTCAATGCTCAGGGAAAAGCCCCCGTGCGGATAGCGGAAACGCAAGCCATTGACGGCAATCACTTGGCTGGCTCCGTGGCCGGGCGTTGGTCGAGGACAGTCAGCGAGGCAATCGTCCAACGGCCTTGGCGGGGGCGTATGCTCATTTCTCCATCCAATTGGGTCAGCCGATTGTGGGTGTGTCCGAGATGGGTGATGGCCACTTCGATGATCCAAGTGACACGGGCCGAATAACCGGGACCGTCCGGCAGCGGGGCCAAGATCGCGGATCGCACATCTACGTTCCGCACACGGGCCTTTCCCAGTTCGCCGGGCGATTCGAGCATCCGACGGATGCCCAGATATGTTTCCCGCAACAACGGCCCGGAGATTGTCTCGGCCAGCGTGTCGTACACATCCTCTTCGTCCCGGCAATCAAAGGCGAGGTACGAGTCGGCCAGCAGTCGATGAACGAGTTGCCGGCCTCCTTGATCGTCCGGCACAGGAGAAATGGTTGGCTTGGGAAACCATCTTCCTCCGAGCACCCATATGGCCATGATTGTGACAACCGCCGCCAATGCCAGCCGGGCGAACAGACGCCGTTGCTTGGATCGAAACGGCGGGCGGCCAGGGCCGATCCACAAATGACTAATAGCCAAAATGGCAAGAAGACTTGGAAACAGCCACGCTCGATCCGGCTTCGGCGGGGACGGCGGAGGCGTGGCCGTCAGAATCAACGCATCAAGTTTCCCCGATGGATTGCCCCACTCCAGCACATTCTCGGCCGACGTCAGCAATTGCGGATTGTCCCCGGCATTCACCCACACGGGAACCTCTTTCAACTTCCCGTTGATAAAGGGGGCTTTCAAGGTCACCGCTGCCGGGCGTGAGGCGACAGGGACGACAAAACCATACCGGCGAAAGGCGGTCTCCGGCGGGATTCCGGCCGGGTTCGCCGTCTCCTCAATGCGGCCAAGTTTTTGTTGCAGCGTCTTCATGGGTTCGGCGGTTGGAGTGACCGCCTTGCCGTCGATTGTCAGTGAGAATTGCGACATGAGCGTTTCGGGCTTGGCGGCGGCCCACGGGGCAACGCCGGGCCGGGCGGACACCTCCATCCGCACGGCTCTTGGCTCCACGGTGAAGTTCATCCACACCGGAAAGTTCCAATAGCGTTGGAACCGCAAACCGCGAAAGCGGGATTTCCACGGGTCTTCCCAATCGAGCCGAAAGCCCGTCGGGAGTTTGAGGTAATCGAAATCGCACACCGGAATGGCCCGATGCCAGACAACCAGGCCGATGGTTGCCGTCGCCCCGTCGTCGGCCTTCGGTGGCTTCATGAAAATGTTGGCGGGCTTTCGTGAAAGCGGGTAGCGAACCTCCACAAAAATAACCGGCTCCCCCGTCCCGTCCGGCGGCAACGGTTCCCCAGTGACAGGTTCCCGCTTCACTCGGTGTCGCGATTCAACGATCACCACCTTGCCGCGAAGTGTTTCCTCGTCGGCTTCGATTGCCCAACCCCGGCTGAAGAAGCGAAGTTGGGCAACGGTTGGATTTTCTTTGACGCCGTCGGTCGTCAGATCCGCGAACACCGGCAGGTCGGCTTTGCCGATCTCCAATTGCAACCTTACTTCACTGTCTGTCACGAAAAGCTGGGCGATGGTCGGCGCGCTGATGGCCTGATTCGGCATGGAAGGATGACCATGCAGATTGTTGACAAGGCAACCGAAGGCGAGGAAGGCCAGACAAGCGATCCGGTTCATCGGCGGCCGACTCCCTCATGTGCGGTCTCAGTTGGACGCCAGCCAACCCCGCGAAATTTTCCGGAATCTGGCGAATCACCTCCCGGCCATGCCCATTTTATTCGCCACATTGCGGATCAGGCTTGGGGAGATTGAATTGTATTTCCCATGACATGGCGACATCGTCAAAGAGTGGGTGAAAATGAAAGCCGATGTGAACTTGGTGAATGACTCGAGGCAAACAGCCCTGCTGTTTGCCTCGATGGCCGGCCGCATGACGACGGTGACACCGTCTCTGCTTCTCAATCGTTCTTCCTGGCCGCGTTTTGTTCCAGCCACTTTTCCCAATAACTGCGTTTGCGGGCGTCCGTTGATCCGTTCAACTCGCTTTCGGGAATTTGGGCAAGCGATTTGGCGAGGTTCTCATACGCCAGTTTGGTGCGGATGATCCATCGTTTTGCCCCGGCGGCGTCTTTTTTCTCGCGGGCGGCATCCGTGCCAAAACAGCAGCAGCGGTGCAAATCCCGCAGGGCTTCCAGTTGCTCGGCCCGGTTCTTGTAACGTTCCGCCATCCGCTCATAGCGGCCGGCGGCATCCTCGAAATCGCCCAGCCATGTCGCACAATCGGCCGCGTAAAACGAGGCTCGCCTGAGCAATTCCGGTTCGGCCATCGGAGCTTTTAGCAGTTTTTCCTCGGCCTGGCAGACGGAATCGGACGCCAGCCTCAACCGTTCATAAAAGCGTTGCGTGGTGGCCTGAATGCGGTCTTCCAGCTTCAGCTGCTCATCCACCTGATACGATGGTTGGCGCCGCGAAATTCTTTCGGCTTTGATCTTCTCCAAGGCGGCTTGGTCGGCGGCCACTTTGCGGCCTTCCGCATGGGCTTGGGCCCGGAAGCATTGGCCAAACTGCAGTCGGCCGCTAATCGCACGGGGACTGTCGGGATAAAGCTCCAGCGCGGCGCGGAGCCGGGCTTCGGCCTTGGCCCAGTCTTGCCGGATCAGCAGACATTCCCCGAGGGCGTACAAGGCTTCTTCGTGGGCGTCTTTGTGTTTCGACGGCAAATCGGGTTGCTCAAGCGCCTCCTCCAGCAGCGGGATAACCGTGTCCCCTTCCTTGTTCGGCGATGTTTCCCATGACAGCACGGCATGCCGCACCCGTGAGAGCGGCCTCGCCGGCCCGGCCCGGCCGGAGGCGTTTTGATACGCGAGCTTGGCCTGTTCCTTGTCCCCGGCCTTCAGATAGATTTCGCCCATCTCAGCCCATGCCTGCCCCGTGCGGTCTTCGGGGTAATCAGAGATGCGGGAAACCAGGTCGCTCAACACGGCCAGGGCCTTGGTGCGGTCCTCCCCCTTCACATGGAACGTGGCGGCTTTGCGGAGCCAGTCGCCACGTTCCGGGGCGTTTTTTTCGAGTTTCGCCAATTCGGCGCAGGCCTCGGCGGCCTGCCGGAAATGCTGGCGGGATTCCTCCAGCCGGGCGGGGTCTTTGGCGGCCTCTTCGCCCCATGTTTCGTTCAGTTCGGCAGCGATCCGATGATGTTTGCCGTTCTCGGCGATGCGGGCGTATGCCTTGTTGGCCCGGTCCGCTAGGGCGAATTCGTTGGCGGCCCGAGTCTTGCGAATCACCTCTTCGCAAGTTCGCCGGGCCTCGGCGATGGGAACCATGTCGCTCGGATAATCAGCCACATTGGTGACGACGCTCATGGATTTTTCGAGGCTGGCGACGACCTGTTCCCGCGGGATGGTCTCATCGTTGATCTGTACTTCGGCTTGTTTCAGGCCGACGAGCTTTCCATATCCGCCGCTGAATTTTTCAGACTCTTTCGCGCGGTCATTGGCTTTGTCCGACTGGTTCAGGCGGGTATAGGCCTCGACCAACTGCGAGAGGGCCTGGCCCCGTTGAGGGTCGGTTGCCCCCTTCATGTCCCGGACTTGTTCCAAATAAACCGCCGCCTGCGCCCAGTTCTCCTCGGCGATAAAATACTTGGCCAGCATGAGCCGGGAGGAGGCGTACACCTCCGGCGGGGCTTCGGGGCCGACCCGTTCCAGCACCTTTCGGGCCTCTTCGCCTTCCCCCAACTTTTCATGGAGTTCGGCCAGTCGCACCCTCGCCTGATTCAGAAGGCGGGCATCGGCCCGCGTCGGGGCGTGCTTGAGATAGTCCCGCCAACTGTTGCGTTCGCTGGCATCATCCGGCGGGGTGATCTTGCGGTAGAGTTCGGCCAGCAGCCGATATCCCTCGGCCGTGTCGTCCCCGGAGCCGACGGTGTTCTTGAGGGCTTCAAGGGTCTTGGCGGCGGGAATGTCCGGTGTGTTCGCCCAAACACGGGCGAGCCGATAGCGGAGTTTCTTGACATCCGGGTCTTGGAGTTTGGTGGTTGCGGGAATGGCTTCCAAGTGATCCTTGGCCAGCCGCCACCACTCGGCCGCTTCGGCGCTGGAGGTGGTGGATTCCGCGAGGGCCACGTAGGCGCTGCCTGTGAAAAAATGCGCGCGGTCGGCGAACTCAGGCGGGACCTCTTGCTTGGGAAGCCGCCGAAGAGCGGCCTGAAGTTGATCGACATCCGGCGGCCAGCGTTCCAATGAGGCCCGCAGGATTTCCAACGCCCGCTGGTAGCGTTCCGTGACGGAGGGCCGGAGTTTGTCTCCGTGATTCCACAGGCCGAACAAGGCGGCCAGCCCGAGCAGAAACGCCGGGAGTTGCCAGAGCGATCTGGGCATGACAGGCGTTGCGAAGGGGGCCGATTCCGTGGCCATTGCGCGGGGCATCCAAAGGTGACGAAAGCCGCCGTTCCGTGCGTCCTGCGCGGAACCATATGGTTGGGTACTCTACGCGGAATCTGCAAAATGTGTCAAGGGCAACCCGGTTCGCGGATGTGCGAATTGAGAGAGGCGGGGAAGCCGCCAGCCGCCGCCGGAAGGGATTAAAACTGAACACATTGGACACACTAAAAAGAAAAGAAAATCGAAAAAGTTATTAACCGCTGTTCGAATTCCATATTCGATTGTTGGATGTCGAAGCTGAAAACGCTCATTTTTGAACCCAGGCAGATGAATTTGGGATTTCATTCCGAATCTTGAGAATAAAGATCTCATTCATAAGTCTGTATTGGTGTCAACAAAATTCCGAAAATGTGAATTGTGAAGAGGCCGCCAAACCGACAAAGAAGCCGGTTTCATTCAAAATTGGTTGCTTGTCGTTGTGCGGAAAACTTGGGAATTGTTGCTGTAAGATTATTTCCAGAAAACAGTTGCGCTCCAGAGCTTGGGGTGGGTTGATCGCCGTCGGATAATAAATCCAGACGGGAAACGATCTGCCTCAAGACGCCGGAGGGAGTGATTTTTTCATTGACAACGGATCAACGAATCTTTATGATTCAATTATTAAAGCGTGCGAAGTCCGTAGTGGCTTGACAGTTACGACGCCACTTTTCACTCGTTTAATCCCGATGTCCGGCCCGCTGCTGGAGTACGGTCGCCAAGGTTGTTCCGTTCGATTTGATTCTCTCCTTTGGGATTGGTTCGGATCGGAAAGAGGGAAAGCCAAGGTTGGATCGCTCGCGGGGACGAAAGACCCGAATTGTTCGGGATCGGGTTGTTGATTACCCTCCGGCAAAATTCGGCCCGCTGGCGACGATTCGCCGTCGGCCTCGAATCCAATTAAGTTGGTTGGAATGCGCGTCGATGATTGCCTCCCCATACCCGCCACTGATTGCCTCGCCGACAACGTGAATTCTGGTTTTCCGGTTCGACTGACATGGCGACTGGCGACAACGAATGCGATGATTGAAAAATTGCCTGGCGTTTGAAAAGTAGACCGTCGGGCGGGAAGTCCGGCGGAATGGTGAAGGGGCAATGGATGCCTTGAATCGGTTCCCCCGACGAGCCAAACCTCGCGGCGGGAACGGAGTGCCGTGCCATGAATATTGACAGTTTGAACAGTGCTTCCCGCAAGGAACTGGCCGACGAGGCCAAAACCCTCGGCATCGAAGGTTTCCATTCGATGAAGAAGGACGATCTCGTGAAAGCCATCCAACGCGCGATGAAAAAGCGGGACAAAGACCGCGAAAAAGCCAAAACCGCCGCCACACCCAAGGCCAAGCCTGTTCCCTCCGTCAACGGCAAACATCCCCCGGTTGCCAAAACTCCGGTGAAGGCCGCCACCCCGCCGGTGCCGCCGAAAGCTCCCGCCGCCAAAGCCAAGCCCGCCGCGCACGAAACCAATGGCGTCCACAAACCCGCCGAGGCGGTCAACCATGCCGTCGGGGTCAACGGCAAGGCTCATCGCAACCTTCAGGGCAACAGCCAAAAAGACCGCATCGTTGTGATTGTCCGCGATCCGTTCTGGCTGCATGTTTATTGGGAACTCACCCATCATTCCGTTCAACGGGCCGAGGCTGCTCTTGGTCAGGACTGGCACGGTTCCAAGCCCATCCTGCGGGTTTATGATGTCACCTCCCAGGACACGACCAGCACGGCCGAGGCCATTGTCCGCGACATCGACATCCACGGCGGTTGCACCAACTGGTACATCGAAGTGAGCCAGCCGCCGAAATCCTATCGCGTGGATATTGGCTACCTGTCCAAGCGCAACCAGTTTTACGTGCTGGGCCGCTCAAACATTGTCACCCCCCCGAAGGCCGGGGTGAGCGACAATATCGACGAAAATTGGGCCGACATCGACGCCAAGCAAGCCGACCGCTTGTACGCGATGTCCAATGGCTTTGAGACACCAGCCTCGGACAAGGAAGCCCTCAAGGAGTTCTTTGAAGAACGCCTTCGCCGCCCGATGAACGCCCCGGCCCTCTCGCCGACGACCACCACCGTCGGCGGCAAAGAACGAAAGTTCTTTTTCTCCATCGACGCCGAGATGATCGTCTTCGGCCGCACAATGCCGGGAACCCGGGTCACCCTCCAAGGCGAACCCGTGAAACTCCGCCCGGACGGCAGTTTCACCATGCGATACAGTTTCCCGGACGGCCGACAGATTCTTCCCTGCGTGGCCGAATCGGCCGACGGCGTTGAGGAACGCAAGATCGTGCTGGCCGTGGAACGGAACACGAAGGAACTCGAACCGCTCATCAACGATGGCGACAATAACTGATCGACCGGATAATTAAGACAAGCAGGAGGGTGGGAAAGTCGTTCGACTTTTCCACCCTCCTGTCGTTTCTGATGATAAAATCTTTTCCATGCCTCCCGAAGAACCTCTCGTCGTGATCCTTGGCGGCATCAACGGAGCCGGAAAAACCACGGCTTCGGAGATGCTTCTCGGCAATAAACGGTCAATGCCATTCGTAAACACGGACGCCATCGCACGCGGGTTGAATGCCTTCGCCCCAGAGCGATCAGCAATTCAAGCGGGGCAGATAATGCTCGCTCGTCTGAATGATCTGGCCGACAAGAAAGCCAGCTTTGCGTTTGAATCCACCCTTTCCGGCCGAACTTATATCTCTTTTTTGCGGAGACTTCAAACAGAGGGGTATCGTGTCGAACTGTGTTATTTCTGGCTGCCCTCGCCAGAGATGTCAATCGAGCGAGTTCGCCTCCGGGTGAAAAGTGGCGGTCATCACATTCCCGCCGAAACGATCCGGCGACGCCATCCCAAAACCATGTCCAATTTCTGGGACGATTATCGGGGTTTGGCCGACCATTGGATGATGTTCGGAAATGCGGGCCGTTGGCCGGAATTGACTGCGTTTGGTTCCCGACAGGAGAAACCAACGGTCATTCAACCTGCGGACTTCCAGCTTTTTCAGGAGTTGATCGCATATGATTCCAAACCTGACAATTGAAGACCGGACCAAGGCCGTTCAGAAGGCGATTCGTCGGGCGGTTCGTGAACATGCCTTGCTCGGGCGATCTGTGCCGACTTGGCGTGACGGCAAAGTCGTTTACATTTCTCCTCGCGAAACCATTGCCAACTTGAAGGAGTTTGAAGTCGAGGATGGACAGATCATCCCCGAATATGCTCCGTTCATTCACGGAGAACAACCGGCGACTCCAAACCTTTCTTGATTTGTCCCGACTGTTGGGGAATGGAATCAGCCTTTCACGATAAACTCGTGTCCCATTCCTTTGGCCATTTTGTCGTCCAAAGTCATCCCCTTCCATTGAACGCGGATTTCCTTCCCATTGTCCCGCACTTGCATCAGACCGAATTGGCCCGCTCCGGGGATCTGCGGGTGGCTGTAAGGCCCCCCCTTGGCTGACGGGCGTTGGTCGAGGGAGGCCGCCTGAAACACCGGGATTGGCATGCCGCCGCCGGTGGCGTAATCGCTGTGCGACCCGTCATCGATGGCCAGCATGTGGGAGTCGCCGCTGAGGATGCACAATCGCCCGGCGAGACCTTCAGCCTTGAAGAAATCGGCCAATTCCCGGCGTTCGGCATCGTAGCCCGCCCAAAAGTCCACGAGGGAGTTCGGCACGCCGATCCACGGGACCGTGTTCACCCACACAATTAGCGGGTGTTTGGTCTTCGCCGCCCGAATTTCGTCCTTGAACCATTTTTTCTGGGCGACCCCGAGCATTGTGTCGCCGGGGATCTTTTCGGATCGGTTGTCTGTGAGAATGAACCGTGCCCGGCCGAGGGTGAACGCCTGACCGATGGGAAAATCCCCGTCGCCAAATGCCAGCGGATAGTGCGGGACGCATTGCTGGTAGGTCAACCGGGCGTCTGTTTTGGCTCTCTTCTGCGCGGGGGTGACGGCCACGCCGTCCGTGTTGTTGCCGAGATAATCGTGATCGTCCCAGATGTAGCCAATCGGGAAATGCCTGTAGAGGTAAGACTGTGTCTCGGAGGCATGGACAAGGGCGTAGGCGTCGCGTCGCAGCGCCGGGGCCTCCAAGGCGATGTTCTCGTAGTGGAAATCTCCCATGTGGATGAACAAATCGGGGTTGTTCCGGGCGATGGTGTCAAACACCGGGGAAGTCGACCCCGTGCGGGCGCAGGAGGCGAACGCCACCTGAAAATCGGCCGCCCCCTCGGGGAAGGTCTGGAAACGACCGACGTTTGCCCATTCTGTCTTGCCGTCCGCCGTGACCTCAAACCCGTAAAAATAAACCGTCTTCGGGGAGAGTTTCGTCACTTCAAAGGTGAGATGGCAGCCGGTGGGTTCGGCGGAGGCTTGTGCAATGCTTTTGGTGGAATCCTTGAAATCTTCTTCTTGGGAAATGATGAGTCTGACCGTTGGCGACGGAAATTTCGTGCGAACCACCACCCGGCACGAAACGGGGGTCATGGCCCCGCACCAAGCGTACATCACCGGGCCAAGGTCGCCGGCCGGGTGGCTGCGGCGAACGGTCAGAGCGAGTGTTCCGGCCGCGGCGGCGGCGATAAACACGCGACGATTCATGAGAACTGTTCCCCGCGGGCAAGTCCCGCTTATCATATCAGGGTGTGCGATGGCCGTCGGTTACTCTTCGGGAATGGAATCATGCTGCGTCGGAAGTACATTTTTCCGAATGTGATCGAGTTCAATTACCAGGCCGGCCGGCGGTTGGGCGTGAACATCTATCTTGTTGAGGACGCCGGGGAATACGTCCTCGTGGATATCGGCTTCGAGGATTCGGTCGATGACATCATCGAACTGATCCGACAGATGGATTTTAGTCTGACGAAGTGCAAAGGCATCATCGCCACGCATGCGGACGCGGACCATATTCAGGGACTGAAACGCGCCCGCGAACGCCTGAAAACCAAGGTGCTGGCCCACCCGTTGAGCGTCTCCCCCATCGAACGGGGCGACGCCGTGATGACTTACGCCTCCATCCCGGCCCAAGGGATCGACATTCCGATGCCGCCGTGCAAGATCGACGAGACGATCAACGAAGGCGACACCATCACCGTTGGCAAACTCAAACTGTCCGTCTGGCACACGCCGGGGCACACGCCGGGGCAGATCGCCCTCAAAATGGGGACCCTGCTGTTCAGCGGGGACAACATTTATCGGGATAGCTGCGTCGGCGTGATCGACGCGCACCACGGATCGAGCCTGCCGGACTTCGTGCGGTCGCTCAAGCGAATCCTCGCCGATGATTCGGAATACCTGCTCCCGAGCCACGGCCCGGTGTTTCGCCGGGACGCCCGCATCATCCAAAAGGCCATCGACCGCCTGAGCGAATACCAGTATATGGCCGACTTCGGCACCTGCGCCGTCGACTGGCCCCTTCTGCACGAATGGGAAGCCGACGTGATCGCCGGCCGAATGCCGAAGTTTTAACGCGAAGAGAAGAATGAAGGAAAGGCGCTAACCACAAAGACGCAAAGGTCACACAAAGTTTCACAAAGAAGACGGAAGAATAATATCTTCACTGGTTTTCTCTGTGAAACTTTGTGTGACCTTTGCGTCTTTGTGGTTAGCGCCTTTTCATTCTTCCTCGCATCAACCCGTATGAATCTCCCTTTTCAAGCCGCCCGTGTCCCACTTGCCGGGTTGTCGGCCCTTGCCGGGTTGCGATCGGTCGGCCATATCACCGTTGTTTCAACGAATCAACATGCGTGGATTCGTTGGGGGCGTCACGGCGAGACGGTGGTTGCCGCATTGCTGGCCGTGCCGGGGGTGGAGTGGTTTGCCACGCGGGACGGGCAATGGTTCCGGTCCGGAGAATTTCTGCCTGCCGGGGATGTGCCGCCGCCGGGGGAGAGTGTCCCGTTCGATCAGGTGTTGCTGCCTGCGAAGTTCACGCCGTTGCCGCCGGGTGTTTCGAGCGGAGAACGGGTTTTGTGTCGGCTGGTCCCCTCGGACATTCCACGGCCGACTTCTGCCTTGCGTTGTCCATTGCCGGCCTTGCGGGATTGGGTGGAAAACGCGACCACGGCCGAACTTCAATCTGTCCGGGCCTGCCTGTGCGATGATCGGGTGTTGTTGATTGGCGAGAAATTGCCGTGGGCCGAACCGGCCGAACGATTCTGGGGCCGGGAAGTGTTGGTTCCGTTGGGATATCGCCCGGAACCGGACTGGAGCGAAGCCGCTTTGCGGGAAACCGCCGGGGTGACCCGCGACGAATTGCTGATTTTAACCGCAGATCACACGGAAATGATTCCCCGACAAGTCTTGGAACCCCTGCGGCGCGCCGCTTGGAGAGCCGTGACCGCCGGGGGATGATCTGTTTTCATTTCTCGGCGAAAGGCTTCTTCAAGAAGTTCCGAAACGCATCAACTTTGCTGATCTTCCCTTCGTCATAGACACCAAACACAGATGTCTTCCCTCCCTGTTCCGGTTTGAGGATCACATAAAGGGGAAGCTGTTCGCCGCCGAACGCCGCCATCTGGAACTTGTTGTTTGCGCTGCCATCCGCATTTTGCCGGGCGAGGTCCACCGGGCCGTCATAAAATCTGGACGGCACCGTGTCCGTGTAAATCTGCACCAATGTGAATTTCTTCAACAGATCCTTGAATTCCTGCTGGCTGAAAATGTTCTCTTCGTTGAGCCGACAGTTGGCGCATGTCTTGCCCGTAAAGTCAATGAACACGAAGCCTCCCTTGCTTCTTGCGTCGTCGAGTGAACGCCTTAAATCACCAGACCACGCGAGTTGTTTGCCATCCCCGGAATCCGTCAGAGATCCAATGCTGGGTTCCGGCAGCAAGAAGGCATCCACCCATGCAAAAACGGTCCCGCCGGGACGATTCTTTTCATTGCCTTTGGAGAACAAACCCGGAAGCAGATAAATACCCAATGCCATCACCCCGATGGCTGTTAACAGACGGAACGGGCCAATATGGTGTTCCCCGGCATCGTGGTCGTGCGGCAGTTTAAACAGCCCGAGCAAATACAACCCTGTGACGATCATCAACACCACCCAGAGGCTAAGCACCAAGTCGTAAGTGAACAGGCTCGGCACATCTGTCAGCCGCAGTTCGGCGGTGCGGTAGAACTTTAACGCGGCCGCCAGTTCCAAGAAACCCATCACGACCTTAATCGTGTTCATCCAACCGCCGCTCTTCGGGAGTTTTTTCAGCAAACTTGGGAACAGGGCCAGCACAAAAAACGGCGAGGCAAACGCGGCAGCGAAAGCCAGCCCGCCGCACATCAGCTGAAATGTTCCGAAGTTTCCGGAGGCCACCATGCCGCTGAAACCGCCGAGGAACGGAGCCACGCAAGTGAAACTCACAAGGGTGAAAGACAGGGCCATGAACACTGTGCCAAGATAGCCCCCCTTGCCTTCACGGTTGGCCGTCAGATTGACGATCCAACTTGGTAGCGTCAGATCGAACAAACCAAACAGACTCAGCGAGAGAACGACGAACAATGTCCCGAGGGCCACGTTCATGTATGGGTCTACGGCCAACCGGCTGAAGAATGACAACAAGGTCATGGCGGCCAGTCCGAGGACGACCACGATTGTCCCCGCGTAAATCAGGGCCTGCGCCAACGGGTTGGTTCCCTGTCGCTCAGATTGTTTGATGAACACGCTGACGGTGATGGGAACCATCGGGAACACGCACGGTGTCAGCAGTGTGACGAATCCCCAACCGGCGGCGGTGAGCAGAAAGACGATAAACCCTGCGTTGTCGAAGGTCGGCGCCGGCAATTGGGCGAGAACTTCTTTCATGTCTTCTGAATAGTTCCGACTGACCGGAACCTTGAGGGAGACGGCTTTGGGTTCTTCGTTTTGTTCAACCTTGGCTGGTTCTTTTTTCGGTTCTGGGGCGATGACGGGACTTGGATTGGCATTGCGGGCCGGGGCGACGACTTTGACGACTGCCTCGCGGTATTTGGGATCGACTTCCACGGCCGGGCCGTCAGCCACTTTGAATGAGGCAACGACCGGCACCACTTTCGGCGGTAAACATTGGTCGGTGTCAGAATTGCAGATCGGAATCCTGAAAAGTTTGAGACGCTGTTCTCGCGTGCCCGGCGCCGCGTTCGGAGACACCACAGCCGTGAAGCTCCAAGTGGCTCCCTCCGGGTAGTACGATAGTGTGCCAGCGGGACCAGGTTTTGTCTTGGCCCCGGCGGGATCATGGACGGGTTCGACAAACAGCAAGTCACCGGGTTCCGGAAGTTGGATAGTGGTCTGGCTGTCTTTTTCTTTCTGATCCGGCTGCATCGACGGGTAGGTGTAATAACCCGGATTGAGTTTCACGGAGAGGATGTATTGGACGGTTTGCCCCGGCTTGGCCTCGGCGGGTTCGATCCGTCCGTCGATGCTCTTCACCGCCTTGGCAAAGGAGATGCCTTGTGCTTGGGCAGAGCCAGAGAACAGTGAGGCGGCCAAACCCACGAGAGCCAACAACATCCGGTTCATCAGGAGGATTCCAGTGGGATTAGCGGCGAGCGATGAAAGGTAATTACGGACTGGCGGCCAAAGTCTTTCAGGCATGAATTGATGCTTGGGGAGCCGGTTCGCGTCAGCGCCCGGAGTTTGGGTTGGAATCAAGCACGGCCCAAACTCCTGGCGCTGACGCGAACCGGTTCCCCAAACAAGGTCACTTCTTCAACGCCTTTTCAATTTCCTTCGCATAAGCCTTGTCAACGGCGACGGCCGGGCCGTCGAGGATTTTCAGCGGGGCTTCCAAGTCAACCATCTTCGGCTGGAAGCAGGTGTCCTTGTCACAAATCAGCACGCGGATTTTCACCTTGCCGCTGGTGGCTCCGGCGGTCGCGGCCGGGGAGACGACCACCTTTTTCAACCAAGTGCCGCCGCCGGGGTAGTACAGCAATTCGCCGTCTTCGTCTTTCTTGGATTTCGCCCCGACCGGGTCCACCAGTTCGCCGACGGCGATGAGGTTCCCTTCGTTGACGAAGGTGAACTTGTTCACGTTAAACCGGTGGGCGGGCGAAGGCTGGACAGCCGGGTAGGAGTGGTAACCATCCCCGAGGGCGATGGTGATTTTGAGCGACACCGTCTGGCCGGGTTTGGCCTCGGCCGGTTCAAAAACAGCCTCGATTTTCTTGATGGCGTCCTTGGGCTGGGCGACGGCCACTGTGGAAACAACCAAGGCCACGGCGAGAGAGAGCAGGGCTTTCATGGGACGGAAACCTTCCATGTTGAAATTCAATTGATTTTGGCCAGCAACGCTTTGTCATGCGGTTGTTTGGCCAAGAGCCCCACTGCGTCAGCGGTGGGGGTGGTTTTTAGACAGTGGCAGCCACCCCCACCGCTGACGCAGTGGGGTTCTTGCTGGCTGTTCAACAAGAGCATGTCGGACTGCCTTTGTTTACTTCTTCGGATCAGCCATCACCATCGGCGTCACGGAATCGACTCCCTTGAGCGGCAACGTGGTGATTTCTTTGCTCTTCAAATCAATCACGCGGATTCGGTGGGCGTTCGTGTCGGCCACGTAGAGTTTGCCCCCGGCGATGGAGAGGCCGCACGGTTCGTTGAGCGGGGCGGCTTCCTTGTCACCTTTGGCCGCTCCGATGAACGTGCTGACGGCCTCCGTTTTCAGGTCAATCGACTTGATCTTCGAGTTGTAGGTGTCGGCCACGAACACCTTGCCATCGTGGTACAACACGCCGATGGCGTGTTGCAGTTTCGCTTCCTTGCCGGTGCCGTCTTCGTCGCCGAAGTCGAACAACCCGGTGCCGACGAGGGTGGTCACGCGGCCCTTGCCGTCCATCGGAACCCTCCGCACGGCGCTGACTTCACAATCCGCGACGTACAGGTTTTTGCCGTCGCTGGTGATGCCGCTCGGTTGGGCGAAGTTGGCGATTTCGTGCGGACCGTCCTTGATGTTTTCCCGGCCATTGCCGGCAAAAGGAGCCAATTTCCCTTCTTTGAGGTCGAGCGTCCAGATTTGGTGATGCCCGGCCATCGCAATGAAGAGGCGGCCGCCGTCGAGGTACAAGTCCCACGGACTGTTCAAGCCGCGTTCGAGGGCCGCGCCGCCTTCACCACGGTCGCGGTCCTGTTCGCCGGTTCCGGCGATGGTTCGCACCTTGCTGGTTTTGAGATTCAATTCACGGATCAGGTGATTTCTGCGGTCAGCCACGTAAAGCACATCCCCGTTCAGGGCCATGCCTTGAGGGTCGTCGAATTGAGCGACGGCGAAATCGCCGTCCTTTCGGCCGGGATTGCCCATGCCGGCCACCGCAATCTTGTTGCCCTTCAGATCGGTGATCACAATCCGGTGATTGGTGCTGTCGGCGATGAACAAACGATCAGTCTTTTCATCGGCCAGCACTTTGCCGGGGAAATACAGGGGGGAGTCGATTTTGTCCCGGAACTTGGCCGTGTCGAACCGCATGGGCTTTTCGTCGAGGGTCTTCTTCTTCTTATGTTCTTCGATGACCTTGCCGATCACCTTGTCGAGGATTTCATATTTCCCCTCGCCGGAGGTTTGGCCCAGGTAGTTCCCTTCGGGGTCGATCAGCACCAGCGTCGGCCACGAATGCACGTCGTAGGTGTTCCAGATCTTCATGTCGGCATCGTTCACCACGGGGTGCTTGAGGTCGTAACGAAGGATGGCCTTGCGGATGGATTCGCTGTTCTTTTCATTGTCGAACTTCGCGGAATGCACGCCGATCACGACGAGTTCCTTTTCGTACTTCTTTTCCAGTTTGGCGAGGTCCGGCATGACGTGGATGCAGTTGATGCAGCACAGTGTCCAGAAGTCCAGCAGGACGACTTTGCCCTTGAGGTCCTTCATGGTGATCGGCTTGCCGGTGTTCAGCCAGGCGACGCCACCATCGAGTTCCGGGGCTTTGGCGAGTTTCTTGGGCGGGGCGTCATCTTCGTCTTTGGGCGGCGGGGCTTTGATCTTGGGGTCACCCTGGGCGATGGCGTCGCCGGGGAACCAACCAGAGAAAGCGAGAATGCCGCCAAAAGCGACGGCCAGCAACAAGGCTCCAAACGCAACGTACCGTCCGGCATGGTGGGAAACCGGATCCGCGGAATTCGACATGATGGAAGGGACTCCGTACCGCAGGGAAGGATTGAACCGTCCAAATATCTTACCCGAGAGCGATGGGGAAAGAAAGTGAAAGCTGAGCGGGGGAGGGCCGAAGAAATTTGGCCCGAGCCATCGCCCGGCCAATTGTGCATGGATTGGCGGGACAATTTGATGTATAAAGGATGAAGTTGGTCCTCCCGCCATGTGGTTCGCTTCGTCACCCGCCGGATTCAACCAAATGACACTCATGTCATCACTTGCCCGTCGTGACTTCTTGACCATCGGGGCCGGGGCCGCCATCCATATGGGGCTGCCGATGTCGTCCGGTGGCCAGACACGGGCGGCCGAGAGTCTTTCGGCGCCAGCCAAATCGCGGTCCGTCATTCTGGTGAACCTGACCGGCGGGATGAGCCACATCGACACGCTGGACATGAAGCCGGACGCCCCGTCCGAGATTCGCGGCGAGTTCAAGCAAGCCCCGACCGCCGTCACCGGCATTCAAATTTGCGAACACCTTCCCCAACTCGCGGCCCGGATGCGGCATTGGGCGCTGGTTCGCTCGCTTTCACACCGTGAGAACAGCCACCTGCCCGGCACCCACCGATTGCTGACCGGCTCGACCATGCCGAACCAGCGTGGAACGGATCTGGACAACGTCCTCTCTCGCCGGGATTGGCCGTGTTATGCCGCCGGGCTCAACCAACTGCGCCCCCGGCACGATGGCATTCCGAACGGCGTCACCCTGCCTCACTCGTTGATCGAGGGACCGCTGACCTGGCCGGGCCAGCACGGGGGCTTCCTCGGGCCGGCCAACGATCCGATGCTGGTCACCCAAGATCCGAATTCACCGAAGTTTCGGATGGAGGCGTTCACCCTCCCGGCCGACACGGACCCCGCCCGCGTGGATCAGCGCAAGACCTTGCTAGAGCAGATACAATCGTCTCGGAAAGGAGATGCCTCCTTCCAAGACCATCAACGCCACGCTTTTGAACTGCTTTCCTCCGGCCGGGTGGCCGGAGCATTCCGGCTTGACCGCGAACCGGAGAAAGTCCGCGACCGTTACGGCCGCAATCAATTCGGGCAATCGCTGTTGCTGGCCCGGCGGTTAGTGCAATCCGGCGTGCCGATCATTCAGGCCAACATGGGGATCGTTCAATCGTGGGACACGCACGGAGATAACTGGGGCAAACTGAAAACCCGCCTGCTGCCTTGGCTGGACCAAGCCCTCGGGGCACTGGTGGATGAACTGGAGGCCGAGGGACTGTTACAAAACACCTTCCTGGCCGTGCTGGGTGAATTTGGCCGGACCCCGAAGGTATCCACTCTGCCCGGCGACCCGAAACCGGGCCGCGATCACTGGGCGGGCGTCTACTCCGGGTTGTTTGCCGGGGCGGGCGTCGTCGGCGGCCGGGTGATCGGCAAGTCAGACCGGATTGGCGCTCATCCGTTGTCGGTGTCCTATACCCCGTTCGATGTGGGGGCGACCATCTATCAAATGCTCGGCGTGGACCCGGCCAGCGAGATCCGCGACCTTCAGAACCGGCCGTCGAGTGTCTGCTCCGGGAAACCGATGAATATCCTGTTTCAGAACGGGTGAGGCCGCCGGTTTGCCTCCATCCCCGGTCACTTCCTGATCCGCCCAGAATCCCCCGCCATCCGCTTGTGGAAGCTTGGGTGAATTGCTAAAACTAGTAATGTTTGCGATCCTCCAGCGTTGGCTGGCGGGTCGATGGGATCTTTTTCAACTCTCCGGAAGGATGTAGGGCGATGAATGAGGGACTGGCGCTGGTTCGCTCCGGGCAACTCCTCTATACGGACGACGTGGGCAAAGATGCCTGCGGAATTGGCGCGGTGGCTTCCAAAGACGGGAAACCCACCTCCGAAGTCGTCAGGAAAGCCGTCATTGCCCTGAAAGCCCTCGAACACCGTGGCGGCGTCTGCGCCGACACCGGGGACGGCGCCGGCCTCACCTGCCAGATTCCGCAGGACTTCTTCAAGGAAGAGGCCAAGCGGCTCAAGTTCGACCAGGCGAAATACCTCAAGCCGGAAGACCGGCTCGTCGTCGGCGTGTTCTTCTTCAACGATCACGAACCCGCCAAGTATGACCTCGCCAAGCAATTAATCCGCGAAGCGTTCTCGGAAGGGCCGGTCCATTGGTTCGGTTGGCGGGAAATCCCCGTCAACGATGCCGCCCTGCCGCCCCGCGCGCTGGAAGTGCGGCCCAAGTCCTTTGAGCAATTGTTGCTGCGCTGCAACGACACAACTGAGGTGGTCGAACTCTTCCTCTACCGCAAGCGGTTGGAACTCCGGCACAAGTTCATCACGGCGGGCCTGAGCGTTTACATGTCGTCGCTCTCCCCGAAGTTGCTGAGCTACAAGGGGCTTCTCACCTCCTTCCAATTCTCGGACTTCTATCCGGACTTGGCGAGAGATGATTTCGAGTCCGGCATCGCCATCTTCCACCGGCGCTACTCGACCAACACTTACCCCAACTGGGCGCTTGGCCAGCCGTTCCGTTACAGTTGTCACAACGGGGAAATCAACACCATCCGGACGAACCGGAACGCCGTCCACGCTTATTCGCGCGGTTTGAACCCGGCGATTCCCGGCGGCGATTTGCTCAGCCCCAAGATGAGCGATTCCGCGAGCCTCGACGAGTGGATCGAGCATGTGATGCTCGAACGGAACTGGAGTCTGTTGCGTTCGATCCGCGTGGCCGTGCCGCCGGTGTGGGACACCGAGGCCGAATTCTGGGGCCGCGACGCGGTTGACCTGTTCAGCTACTGTCGCCGGACTTTCGGCAGCTTGTGCGCGTGGGACGGCCCGGCCGGCCTGATCGCCACCGATGGCCGCGTGGTTGTCGGGGCTGTGGATCGCATGGGGCTTCGCCCGGTTCGCTGGTCGGCTGACAAGCGGGGCTGGCTGTACATCGGCAGCGAATCCGGCGTCTTCGGCGTGGATTCATCCACCATCGTCGCCAGCGGGCAGCTTCAACCCGGCCAGATGATCGCCCTCGACACGCTGACCGGCGAACGCCTCGACCATCACCAGACGATGAAGCGAGTCGTCGACGAAGTGCGGGCCGAACTCGGCAATCTTCATGAAGTGAATCGAAACGAAATCATCGTTCCCGAAGGGTTCGACTTCACGACCCAAATCGATGATCAAGTGGGGGGAATGCTCACCGCCCGCAACTGGTCGCTCGATCACTTGTTGCAGGCCGCCGGTTGGGACTTCGAGCGGGCGGTGTTCGTCAAGGACATGGCGAAGCTCAAGAAGGAACCGCTCGGCTCGATGGGTTACGACCGGGTGCTGACCATCTTCAGCAACCATCACCCCACGCTGTTCAAGTACCTGCAACAAACCTTCGCGGAAGTGACCAATCCCCCCATCGACCCGTACCGCGAAGGGGGAGCGATGTCCATCGCCACCTATCTCGGCCGGCCGGGCGGATTCCGCAACTCGGCCCGCACCGGCACGATTGTCGAAAAGACCGGCCTCCCCGTGCGGCAAATGGAACTGGCCGCCCCGGTGATCTCGGACGCCGTTGTCGAAGAGATTCGCCGCAATGAGGTGTTGGGGTACACCGTCATCGACGCGACGTTCCCGCTGCTGGGGGGCGAGCAAGCTTTGGGCGAAGCACTGCACCGCATCCGCAGCGAGGCCGAGAAGGCCGTTCACGCCGGGTACGCGGTTCTGTGCGTCTCGGACAAAGAAGCCGTCAACCGGGGGATCGTGCCGATCCCGTCGCTGCTCGCGCTCGGGGCGATTCACACCTATCTGTGTTTGCAGGGCTTGCGGGACAAATGCACCCTGATCGTCCAGGCGATGGACGTGCAGGAAGGGCACGACATTTGTTGTCTCGTCGGCTTCGGGGCCGATGCCGTGCATCCTTACCTGATGCTCCGGCTCATCAAGAACGGGCTGACCTTCAAGGATGCCGAGACGAAGCAGGAAATTACCATCTCCCCGCATGAATGCTTGGAGAACCTGTTCGCGGCCTTGGAAGACTCGATCAAGAAGATCATCGCCAAGATGGGCATCACGACCATCGAAGGCTATCGCGGCGCGCAACTCTTCGAGGCGGTCGGTTTCGGCAAGGAAATCATGGCCTTCCTCGGTGAATTCCCCTCCCGTATCGGCGGCTTGAATCTCAAGCAACTCGTCGAAGACGCCGCTTGGCGGGTGGAACAGGCCGAGAAGATGACCGTTCTCGGCCGGAACAAGGACTACATGGCGTTCAACGCCAAGGTCCGCATGGCCCTGCGGGACTCGGTGCGGGAAGCCCACCCCGAACCGGAATCGGGCGGCGGCGAAATCGCCTACACGGCCCCGCCGCAAGAGATTGACACGGAGGCCCCGCAACGGGTCGCCGACAAATGGGGCAAGTTCACGGACATGGTGAACACGCGCCCGCCGACGGTGTTGCGCGACTTGTTCCTCATCAAGAAGACGAACAGCGTCACCCCGATGGAGCAAGTGCAGGACACGCTCGACCTGATCGTGAATCACTTCCGCGGCGCGGCCATGAGCCACGGGGCCCTGACCGGCGCCTCCCACCAAACGCTTGCGGCTGCGTTCAACGAACTCGGCGGCTACAGCAACTCCGGCGAAGGGGGCGAGGCTCGCTTCCGCAACGATGCCCCCGAACGCCCGTGGGGACCGTTCTGGGAAAAGACGCTCGCCGAGCGGGAGGCCCAACCGGAGGTGTACGCCCTCAACGGCGACCTGCGCAAGAGCCGCTTCCGCAGCCGGATTCGACAAGTGGCTTCCGGCCGGTTCGGGGTGGATGCCGAGTATTTGACGAATTCAGATGAAATCCAGATCAAGATGGCCCAAGGCGCCAAGCCCGGCGAAGGCGGGCAATTGATGGGCAAGAAGGTCACCAAGGAGATTGCCGAAATTCGCTTCGGCAAGCCGGGGAACGATCTCATCAGCCCCCCGCCGCACCACGATATTTATTCCATCGAAGATCTGGCTCAACTCATCTATGACTTGAAGGCCGTCAAACCCGGCATGCCTGTAAGCGTTAAACTGGTGGCGGTCGAAAACATCGGCACCATCGCCGTCGGCGTCGCCAAGGCCGGGGCCGACATTATTGAAATCGACGGCATCGACGGCGGCACCGGGGCGGCCATGCTTTCCAGCAAAGAACACGCCGGTCTGCCGAGCGAGATGGGGTTGGCCGAGGCCCATCAAGCGCTGGTCACGAACGGGTTGCGTTCGAGCGTGGTCCTCCGCGTCGGCGGGGGCATCAAGAACGGTGGCGACGTCATCAAGTACGCTTGTTTCGGGGCCGAGCAATTCAGCTTCGGGCAGGCCCTAATGGTCTCTGTCGGGTGCATCGTTTGCAAGAGCTGCCACATCCCGAACTGCCCGACGGGCATCACCGGGACGCAAGGCGAATACAAGGGCCACCCGGAACACACCAAGGCTTATCTGCATCAGGTGGCCGGGGAAGTCCGAGTGTTGCTGTCGCAGATGGGCTTCAAGCACATCCGCGAACTGGCCGGGCGAAGCGACCTGCTCATCAAGAACCCGAAACTGCCGGGCCGGGCGGCACTGGTGGATGTCAGCAAGTTCATCCGGCCGGACATGTCGCTTGATGCGTTGGAAAAGAACTTCCCGCAGACGACAGGCGGCTTGGGCGTGTGCGGCCCGCTGGGCGACAAGACGATGAACGAACGCATCGTCGAGGCGGCGAAGGATGCCGTCGATTCCTGCAAGAACGCGGATTTGGTGTTCCGCATCCGCAACAGCGACCGCTCCGTCGGGGCGACCATCTCCGGGCTGATCGCCCGGACTTACGGCCGGGAGGGGATGCCGAACAACCGCCGGATCAAAGCGAGCTTCGAGGGCGAGGCCGGCCAGAGCTTCGGAGCATGGAACGTCAATTCGCTGGACTTGGAACTCAAGGGCTTCGCCCAGGACGGTGTCGCCAAGGGCATCTCCGGTGGAACCGTCGTCGTGACGCTCGACTACAAGACGAACGATTACGGCGGGGTGATCCAGAGCGTCGCCGGGAACAACGTGGGTTACGGGGCCACCGGCGGGACGATCTTCCTCGGCGGTCAGGCCGGTCACCGACTGGGCATCCGCAACTCCGGGGCGACCATCGTGGCCGAGTCGGTCGGCAAGTACGCCTGCGAATACATGACCCGCGGCCGGGTGGTGATTCTCGGGCCGATTGAAAACGAAGTCGGCTCCGGGATGACCGGCGGCGAAATGATCGTGCTGGACGAAAAGGGGGATCTGGCCCTCAAACTCCACAGCAAGAGCGTGGCGGTGATCGATTGCAACTACGTCGATTACGAATGGATTCACCCGCTGATCATCGCCTATCACGCCCGGACGGAAAGCCGTCAAGCGGCGGCAATCCTTAAGGACTGGACGGAAGTTCGACGCATGCGGAAGCTCCGCAAGGTGCTGCCGCTGGCCGTTGCCCGCAAGATGGAAGACTTCGCGGCCAGCGGGACGAATGCGGGATAATTCGGAATACGGAATCAAAGGCAGCTTTCCGGCCTCAATGATTCCGTATTCACACCGATGGTTCAGACCGCATCCGTCTGGAACTTCAAGCACATCTGACGCTATTGGGCAAGTGTGCTTGATTGTCGGCCCGGCCGTTGTGGTATGATGCCATCGGATCGGTCAGTTTCGAGATTTTCCATGATTATCACGCTTGATGTTCCCAGGGCGACGTTGGCCGATTTGGCGAAAGTCGTCGGCAAAGCCGAACTGGTCAACGGAAGGGTGGTGCGCGCCGTGCCGACCGGATACCGTCCGGGGATTATCGCCACCCGCCTTCTCCGTCGGCTGGCGGATCATGTGGACCGCTTGGGGCGAGGCGAGGCGTTTGGGGACAACGTCGGATTTGCCGTGCCCGAGTTGTCCACAGGCCGGGAGTCGTTTTCCCCGGATGCCGCCTATTATTCGGGACCGCCTCCTGCCAATGAGATGCGATTTGTTCCCGGTCCCCCTGACTTTGCCGCCGAAGTGCGAAGCGAGGGAGACTATGGCCCGTCGGCCGAGGCTGCCCTCGCCGCCAAACGGGTGGAATACTTCGAGGCGGGGACGCTTGTTGTCTGGGATGTCGATCCCGTGGCCGGGGTGGTGCGAAGCTATCATTCCGGCGAGGAAAATCCGACAATATTTGTCGCGGGCGGAGAGGCCGACGCCGAACCAGCAGTGCCCGGTTGGCGGTTGTCCGTGGACTGGCTGATGGCGTAGAAGAATTCGGAATGTGGAATACGGAATCGAAGGCAAGAACCGTAGAATGTGACGCGTCTTTGTTTTTGATTCCGCATTCCGAATTGAGCCGATGAACGACTGGTCACACTTTGAAGAAACCTGGCTTGCCCCCCACGCCATGCGGGGGAGTCAAAGCCGGGGGCGTCAGCACCTTGAGGAGCCACATCCGTTTCGCACCGTTTATCAACGGGATCGGGAGCGGATCGTTCATTGCACGGCCTTTCGCCGGATGTTGGGCAAAACGCAGGTCCATGTCGGGCAGATTAACGACCACCACCGTACCCGGCTGACGCATACGCTGGAAGTCGCCCAGATCAGCCGGACCATCGCCCGGCGGCTCCGTCTCAATGAAGACCTGACGGAAGCCATCGCCCTGTCGCACGACATGGGCCATCCTCCCTTCGGCCACGCCGGGGAGCAGGCGTTAAACGAATGCCTGCGTGATCACGGGGGCTTCGACCACAACCTTTACGGGCTTCGCCGGGTTGATTTGCTGGAAGCCCGCTACCCCGAGTTTCCGGGGTTGAATCTCTCTTGGGAACTGCGGGAAGCCTTCGTCCAGCATTCCAAACGCCACGATGATCTTTCGCTCCGGGAGTTTTGGGAGGTCGGTTCGCCGCTGCTGGAAGCCCAGTTGGTCGATGCGGCCGACAGTTTGGCTTACGACACCCACGACACCGACGATGCCCTCGGCATCGGGCTGATTTCCCTTGCCGATTTGGACGGTGTACGTCTCTGGCGGGAGGTGGCCAAACCGGTGCGGGAGGCGCATCCGGGGCTGAACGCCGACGGAATGCGGACGGCCGTGCTGCGCGATTTGATCGCCCGGCAGGTGCTGGACTTGATCGTCGAAACGGAACGTCGACTGGCCGCCAACCGGATCACGAGTGTGGCCGATGTGCGGGCCTTTCCGGCTCCATTGGTCGGCTTCAGCCCGGAATTGATAGAACGGAAGGTGGAACTGGAACGCTTCCTGCGGGAGCGGGTTTATCGCCATCATCGCGTCGTGCGGATGGCCGAGAAAGGGAAAAGTTTCCTGCGGAGGTTGTTTGAGGAGTTCGTCTTGAAGCCGGACTTGTTGCCGGAGCGGCATTTGAGAAGGTGGACCGGCGCCCCGGAGCGGTCCCGGCGAACTTTCCCGCCGGGGGATGTGTCCGGTGAGGAATCGCTCGAACGGGTGGTGGCCGATTATCTGGCCGGGATGACTGATCGCTTTGCCGGGGAAGAATATGCCCGGCTGTTCCATCCGGCGACAGAATCGTAACATATCCGGACATTATTCCCGCCGCCGACCGTCTGAGATTTCAAGTCCGGTCGCTAGTCCCACACAAAGGTTTGCCATGTTACTCTGGCTGCTTCGCGGTCTTTTTGCCGCCTTTCTTCTCGGACTCGGCATCGCCGCGTTTGACACCTTCGCCGAAAAAGGGAACGACGGCCGCAGCCTTTGGCTCGGTTTCCGGGCGATGCTCGTCGTCTTGGCCGTCGGCGGCGTGGTGTTGTTCACGGACTTGTGGGAGCGCAACAAGCAGATTTCCACCCTGTCGGCCCTCTACTTTGGCCTGCTGCTCGGCCTGCTGCTCGGCTGGCTGTTTTCGATGGCCCTCGAACGTTTTCTCAGTTCGTGGTTCGGCGGGGAGGGGAACGACCCGATCATGGTGATCGCCCGGATGTTTATCACGGTGGTTTGTTGTTACATAACGATTTCAACGCTTTTGCAGACAAAGGACGAATTTCGGTTCATTATCCCTTATGTCGAATTTGCCAAGCAAACCAAGGGAAACAAGCCGCTCATTCTGGACACCAGCGTGATTATCGATGGCCGGATCGCGGATTTGTGCGATACTCGATTGGTTGATTCCAAGTTGATCGTCACGCGGTTCGTGCTGCAGGAACTTCAGTCGATTGCGGACAGCTCCGACAAGCTCAAACGGAACCGGGGCCGTCGCGGGTTGGATATCCTGAAGAAATTGCAGGGCAACTCGAAGATCGAACTGATCATGCACGACGGCAACGTCGCCGAACTGCGAGAACTCAGTGAGAAAGTCCGCGTGGACGAGCGGTTGGTGTTGTTCGCCAAGGCCATCGACGGCCGAGTGGTGACCAACGATTTTAACCTGAACAAGATCGCCCAGCTTCAGGGCGTGGATGTCATCAACCTCAACGAGGTGGCGAACTCCCTGAAGACGGTGGCGCTGCCGGGGGAAATCCTGACCATCAAGCTGGTGAAGCCGGGGGACCAACCCGGCCAGGGCATCGGCTACTTGGAAGACGGCACAATGGTCGTGGTCGAACAGGGACGGGTGAGCATTGGACAGGAGGTCGGCATCACCGTGACCAGCGTGCTGCAAACCCCCGCGGGCCGAATGATCTTCGGGCGCATTGATCCTCAACGTCCTCCGGGGACCGTCCCTCCGACTGCGGAGGCCCGTGCCTTGGACAAATGACAGGAGCCCGGCCGTGTCCCTTCGATGGTTGTTGATCCCGACGCTGCTGGCCGGCGGCGGGACGGCTGTTTATGTGACGGCAGACAACAACGTCACCCCGCCCCCCAAACCGGCGAAGGAAACCACCGACCCGGCCAAGATGTCCGAGGTCGAACTCGTCGAAAACCTGTTGAAAGTACGCAAGGAATACTGGGCCTCTCTCGACAAACTCCGCCAGCACTACGACGGCAACAACGAAATTGAAAAAGAACGCTGGGTGCAGGACGAGATCCGCTCGTTCCACCGGATGATGAAGTATTCCTATCGCCTCGACATCAAGGACGTTCCCCCACCCACCCTTCAGGCCAGCAAAAACATCCCTGAGGCCAACGCCCTGTTCCGCCGGGCGATGGACTTCAAGGGGCGCGGCACCGGCGAAGAATACATCGACAACCAGCGCCGGGCCGAAATCCTGCTGCAAGGCCTCCTCGACCGCCACCCCGAATCGGACAAGATCGCCGAAGCCGCCTACCATCTCGGCGACATCTACGAGGACTACCGCCCGAAGCCGCAATACCTGCGGGCCGCCGCCTACTACGAACGCTCGGTCCAATGGAACAAAGCCGGCGTGACCGACGCCCGCCTCCGCGCCGCCCGCCTCTATGACCGCCAACTCAAGATGTACGACAAAGCCAAGGAATGGTACAAAGCCGTCCTCAGCAACGACACCGACGCCAACCGCGTGGCCGAGGCTGAAAAGCGACTGACGGAGATCAGCACCCGGCGGTGAGGATTATTTTTCGCAAGAGATAGTTTGACCGCTGCTTGGGTCTGGCCCCTTGTCATAGGCAGTCTTCATAACCGCATACGGACGGGCATTTCCGATTCATTTCTTTTGGCCACCCTTGTGCGAAAGCATACCGTTATTTTTCTGATGGTAAGATAACGAGAGATCACGGCGTAAGGAACGGCTTCATGAACCAAGCCGATTTGCGACGACTGACCGATGAGCGGATCAAAGACGCTCACGCACTGTTGGCCGGTGGCCGTTGGGAATTTGCCTATTATTGTGCCGGTTATGCCATCGAGTGCGCCTTAAAATCGAGTCTTCTGGCCCGTATGATTCACACAGGTTGGGTGTTCGAGGAAAAGTGGCGTGCCGAAGAGTGCATGACGCATGAACCGTTTCGGCTAGTGAAACTGGCAGGGCTTGAGGACGAATTCAACGACCGATTGAAGGCGAGCTCGCTATCGGGTGATCAGTTCATTGCCCATTGGTCGGTGGTCAAGGAATGGAAAGTAACCAGTCGATACGAGGCGAAGACTGAAGCCGAGGCCAGGTCTCTTTTGGAAGCCATCACGAACAGCCCGGACGGAGTGTTGCCGTGGATACAGAAATATTGGTGATGGATCGGATAAACATCGGCCGTAGCTTCCTCACGCAACTTGTCCGCGACGGATTTAATGTGAGGGTGGCGTTTTGGGCGAAAACGAAAGAAGAAGGATCATGGTTTTTGTACATCGGGACGGATGTGCCTGATCCGGGCCGGATTGGCGAAGCCTATCGCCGTGTGTACGACAGTCTGACCCGATTCGCGGTTACGTTGGGGTTTAAGCCGGACATTGGATTGTCGGATATCAAACTGGTCAACAGTTCCAATCCGATCGCTCAAATGGCCGTGACTATCCGTGATCGAGCCGCCGGTCGAGTGCCTATTGTTTACTTGAATCTCTCCATCGCTGGTTTGGCCGTTGAAGAAGCGTATTTTTACCCACCGTCGGATCGCATGAAGCCGGATGAGGTTCTTTTGACGGTTGCCAATCTGATGAACCATCGAGACGCGGGAACTGCTTCGCAGGTGAAACTCGCTGATGGCTCAAGTTTGACGGCCATTCCCGTGGGATTAAACGTCCAATCATCCGGCGAGGTTCGCGTGACGCTTATCGACTTCTCGACGCAGAACAAAAGAGAAGTCAGCCTTGCCGACATCACATCTATTGGCTGATCCACGCTCGCACTTTTCCAATCTGCCATCCACTTCATTTCCGGCGCTTGCTGCGGCAAACCTTGCGGGAACGTCATCAGAATCGAATTGCTGTTGCCTCTACAATGCGAGATGGTGAAGTCGATCACGGATGGCCTGCCCAGAATCTTCAAAGCCGCGGCAACGCACCAAGTTAAGTCGGTTTGACATTGGCTTGGAATGAATTCGTTGGCGACGAGGTATGGCTAGGTGTCGGCCTTCGTGGAAGGGCGACGTCTCACTCTCTCGGAGATCCGATTCATGTCATTGATCTGTCCTTGCTTCTCGTTCAGGCTTGGCATCCGGGCTTTGCTGGGGGGCTTCATCGGACTGGCATTATCCGGGTCGGTCTCGCGGGGGGCCGAACCAGCGACTTGGCCGCAGTGGCGGGGGCCGAACCGGGATTGTGCGTCCAGCGGGGCGGCGTTTCCGGACAAACTGGATGGCCTCAAGCAAGCGTGGCGGGTTGAATTGGGGCCGGGCTATTCCGGGCCGGTTGTGCTGGCGGACCGGGTGATCGTCACCGAGACGGTGGATGAGAAGTTTGAAGTCGTCCGGGCGCTGGACCGGGCCACGGGCAAGGAGCTTTGGACCGCCCGTTGGGAGGGGGGCCAGAGCGTCATTGATCTCGGCAAACCCCGCGGCGAATGGATTCGGGCGACACCGGCCTCGGATGGTAAATCGGTTTATGTCGCCGGAATGCGCGACCTGTTGGTTTGCCTTGATGCGAGCGATGGCAAGGAACGCTGGCGGGTCGATTTTGTGAAGGAATTCAACTCCGCGCTTCCCATGTTTGGCATGGTCAGCTCGCCCCAGATTGATGGCGATGCCGTGTACACGCTGGCCGCCACGGGGGTGGTCCGCGTCAACGCCAAGACCGGCAAAGTGGAGTGGCGCACACTGACCGACGGCCCCAAGGAAGAGGGCGGGGCCACGTCGTCCGTGCTGGTCACCAACGTGGCCGGGCGCAAGATGGTGGTGGCGTTGAATCGCAAAACCCTCGCCCTGCTCGATCCCGAAACGGGCAAGATTCTCTGGAAACAGGCGACGCCCGCCTATCGCAACACGACGACTCTGACGCCCGTGATTCTCGGCGAATCGGCCCTCTTCATCAGCATGATCGCTGGCCGGTCGATGCGTTTTGATGTGAGCATCGACGGCGACAAAGTGGCCGCCAAAAGAACGTGGGACGTGTCCCAAGTCTCTTATATGTCCACTCCCGTTCGTGTCGGCGATTATCTCTACGCCCATTTGGAAACCCGCCGTTTCGCCTGCCTCGATCTCAAGACGGGCCGGGCGAAGTGGACCAGCGACCAGTCGTTCGGCGAATACTGGAGCATGGTGGTCCGGGGGGATCGTATTCTGGCGTTGGATCAAAAGGGAACGCTCTATCTGGTGCGAGCGACCCCCGAGAAGTTCGACTTGATCGACCAGCGAAAGATCAGCGACGCGGATACTTGGGCACACTTGGCCGTCTGCGGTGACGAGGTATTTGTGCGCGACTTGAAAGGCATCGTTGTTTATCACTGGAATGGAAAATGAGCGAACCTTGCGTGATCGTAAGCGGAAAATATCGATCTTTCGGCAAGTGACGGCCGATGGTTGCGGGAGGGAGAGGAATCCCACCCGCCGGGAGCCGTCGTGCGATATTTTCAGTTGCTCATGCTGATGCCGTTCGTAGCCGGTTGCGGCCAGGTGTTTCAGGCTCGCGTCGGGCTGGATGTGCCGCCGCTTCGCGTCGGGGTGGACCTGCCGCCCAACAGCAATCAAAGCCCGGTCACCGAGATGCCTCTGGAGGGGTTTGCCGGCGTCGAGAAGGGGCCGAAGGTGGCCGTGATTGATGTCGAAGGCATCTTGCTGAACACAAACTATACCGGACCGTATGCCACGGGCGACAACCCGATTGACGTGTTCAAGGAAAAGCTGGATGCCGCCCGTTCGCCCTCTATTGCGGCGGTGGTTTTACGAATCAACAGTCCGGGCGGATCGGTGACGGCCTCGGAAGTCATGTGGTCGGAATTGTCCCGCTTCAAGCGTGAAACCGGCAAGCCGGTGGTGGCTTGCCTGATGGATCAAGGCTGCGGCGGCGCATATTACATCGCCACGGCGTGCGACAAGATTCTGGCCCATCCGACGACGGTGGTGGGTGGAATTGGCGTCATCCTGAACCTGTACAACTTCCAAGGCACGCTCAATCTTGCCAAGGTGGAAAACCTCTCGATCAAGGCGAAGGACTCCCCCAAGATCGACCTCGATTATCGCCTCGGTGTGTTGAACGAGGACGACAAGGAAATGCTGATCGGCATGGCCGATGATTTGCACTCGCAGTTCAAAAAAGTGGTCAAGTCGAGTCGGCCGGGATTGAAGTCTGAAGCCACTCTTTTTGACGGCCGGGTGTTCCTCGCCGGTCAGGCCAAGGAACGCGGCTTGGTCGATGAAGTCGGCCACCTCCCGGATGCCGTGAACCTCGCCCGGAGCTTGGGCAACTGCCCCGGCACCGGCGTCGTGATGCTGCATCGCACCAACGACCAAGCCCGCACTGCCTACGCGACGACGCCCAACACTCCTCTGCAAGTGGGCCTCTTGGGGGTAAGTGTTCCGTCCGGCGACCGCAACAAATTGCCGACGTTCTTGTATCTGTGGCAACCCGATCCGAGCATGGAACGGCTGGCGGGCAAATAGTCGGATTGCCCTCACCCCGTGTTGCGGCCCAGTTTGTTTCGCAGGGTGGTGCGGGAGAGGCCGAGCAGTTCGCTGGCGTGAACTTGGTTGCCGCCGACGTGCCGCAGGATTTCCTCCAGCACCGCCCGGTCCACCTCGGCCAGTACCTTGCGGTAGATGTCCCCTTCGCCCGCCTCCAACAATCGCCGCGTGAGCGTTCGGACATCGGGTCCGGTCGCCGAATCGGCGTGAATGACGGGAACGCGATCCCCCCGGAAGGCGGCGGGGAGGCATTCGGCCGTCAGCGCCTCGCCGGGCGCCTGGATCACGCCGTATCGAATGACGTTTTGAAGTTCGCGCACGTTGCCCGGCCAGGGATGCGACCGCAGCAATCTCAAGGCCTCCGGGGCCAGCGCCCGAACGGGTTTTTCCAGCTTGCGGGAAGTCAGCCGGACGAAATGCTCGGCCAGCATCGGGATATCCGCCTCGCGTTCCCGCAGCGGCGGCAGGAAAACCGTGACCCCGTTGAGCCGATACAGCAGGTCCTGCCGGAATTTGCCCTCGGCCGCCATCTTTTCAAGGTTCTGGTTCGTGGCCGCGATAATGCGCACGTCGGCCGAAATCGTCTCCCGGCCGCCGACTCGCTCGAAGCGCTGTTCTTGAAGCAGCCGCAGCACCTTGGCTTGCGTCGCGGGGGTCATGTCACCAATTTCATCAAGGAATAACGTGCCGCCGTTCACTTGCTCAAACTTGCCCACCCGCTGCCGGTCGGCGCCGGTGAAGGCGCCTTTCTCATGCCCGAACAGTTCGCTTTCGAGAAGCGCCTCGGGGATGGCCGCGCAGTTGATCGCCAGAAACGCCCGGTCGGCCCGGCGGCTGTGCTGGTAGAGGGCACGGGCAATGAGTTCCTTGCCCGTGCCGCTTTCGCCGAGAATCAGAACCGTCACATCCTGCGGGGCGATCCGGCCGATGGCTTTGTAAACCTCTTGCATCGCCGGGCACTGGCCGACGATGCGGTCGCCGCCGGTGTCCTCGGCGGCCCCCTCAAACACAGCCGGAACGCTTTGGATGCGCCGCAACTCCGCCGCCCGGTCCACCACGTCTCGGATCTGATAGAGATCCACCGGTTTCAGCAGATACTCGAACGCCCCCCGTTTCATCGCCTCGATGGCCGTTTCTGTGGCGGCAAACGCCGTCACGACGATCACCGGCATTTTTTGATCGTGGCGTTTGATCTCGGCCAGCAGTTCCAGCCCCGACTGATCCGGCAATTGAACATCAACAATCACCACATCCGGCGATTGGGTCTTCAACAAGGCCAAGCCCTGTTTGCCTGTGCGGGCCGTCACCACCGACAATTCCTCGGATTCCAGCCCGGCCTGTAGCGAGTAAAGTACATTCGGCTCGTCGTCAATGATGAGCAATTTCGCCATGCGATCCCTCCCCGTTACGATCCGCCCGGACGGCCAGCGACGCGGTCGGTGCCGGCAGCCGGATGGTAAAGACCGCCCCGCCCCCCGGCCGGTTTTCGGCCAGAAGCCGGCCGCCGTGACTTTCAATGATGCGACGGCAGATGGACAATCCCAACCCCAATCCCGATTCTTTGGTGCTGACGAACGGCTCGAAAATCCGTTCGCCGAGTTCCGGTGGTAATCCGGGGCCGGAGTCTCCCACGGCGATCAACACCCCGCCGTCAGCCTCTTGTTCACAGGTGACGATCACTTCGCCTCCGGCGGGCATCGCATCCATCGCATTGATCGCCAGATTGTAAACCACCTGGCGAAGCTGGTTCGGGTCTGCGTCCAGCGAATACCCCGAATGATTCGAGTCCAGTCGAAACCGAACGGCCTGCAATTCGGCCCGGCCGCGCAGGGCGTCCAGAGTCTGTTGAAGCAGGGCAGACGGATCGACCGGGCGTTTGTCCAGTCGCGGCGGACGGGCGAAGTCCAAAAAATCAGCGACGATCTGTTCCAGCCGTACGATCTCGTCCTCCAACACCTCGAAGTCGCGCGGCCGCAGCGCCGGTCCCCCACGCCGGTCGGCGGCGGCCTGCACCAGCAACTTGATCGACATGAGCGGGTTGCGAATTTCGTGGGCGATGCCCGCCGCCATCTGGCCGACCCACGCCAGTTGCTCGGCCCGCAGGGCCTCCCGCTCCGTGCGCCGCAACCGTTGAAGAACGGCCGACACGGATTCGGACACTTGACGAAACGCATCGCCGGGAACGCCCGTCGTCGTCGGGAACTCTTCGCCGTGGGCCGCGAGCGATAACTGCCGTGCGGTGTCCCTCAGATGATCTTCGGTGCGCTGCATGGATCGCCGCAGCGTCACCGCCATCACCCAACCAGCCAGCACGCCGCCAAACGCCCCGCACACGCCAAGCCCGATCATCGCCACGGTGATGCGGTTGGCCAGTTCTTGGTTCTCCGTGCTGGTGCGGGCCAGCACTCCTTCGTTGAGGCGAAGATATTCGTGGGCGGGCTCAAGGATTTCACGCGACAGCACGGTGTCGCTCAGTTCGATGAGCTTGGGATAAAACCCTTCCGGCGGCGGTTTGTTCAACAGTTGTTCGTACTCGGCAAAGAAGTGATCCAGTCCGGCGCGAATCCGTTTGATGAGCGCCTGTTCCGGCAACGTGGTCGCCAGGTCGCTGGCGTCCCCAAGGGCGTCCCGGACCCTTTCGCGCAACCGGGCGATGGGTTCCAGATGTTTTTTATCGCCGGTGATCAGATAGCGGTCGAATTGGGTGCGCGACTCGCGGATGCTGATTTCCAAATCTTGGGCCGCGCGAACGCTCGCCACGTTGATCGACAACAGATTGGACATCGACGATTGCAGATTGCGAACGTACCACGCCGCCCCGAAGGCAAACACCAACAACAAGACGCTCAACGCGGCCAACGGAGCGGTGAGTTTGGCGATCAGCCGGGAATTCATCGGCCCGACCTTTCACTGTCCATTATCTGAACAGCCGTGCGAAATCTGGACACTTGAACCGCCGATTGCCGACAGAAGAGTTTCCCCAACGCCGCCATTTTACACTTCCTCGATTGAAATGCGCCTTCCCCGGATGGCGGCGTTTTTTGCCTGATTTCTCGAGCCAACAAGATGCCGGAATTTTCTGGAGGCGTTGTTTTTCGCAAGTGATTGCATGAGCGGTTCTTGCATGTTCACCGGGAAAAGGGGGGGCGGGTTGGTCCGGCGGGGGCGTGCGAGGATCATGTCCCGGCCCGCTGATCGAGGAAGCAAATGGCATTCCAGTTGCTTAATCAACAAACGTGATGCCTCTGGCATGGATATGCAAATCTTGCGAATGGAATTGCCCTTCGGAATCGACGCGCAGGGGCGATCCGATGTTTCCGACACACGGGAAAGAGTTCACACATGGCTTGGACCAAAGAGCGGCTGGAGTCGATCGCCCGGACACGACTGGGCGCTGCCAAACTGATTGTGGTCTCCAATCGAGAGCCGTACATTCACCGCAAAACGCCCGGCGGGGGGGTGGAATGCATTCGCCCGGCGGGGGGGCTGACCACCGCCCTTGATCCGGTGATGCAGGCCTGCGGCGGCGTTTGGGTGGCCCACGGCTCCGGAAACGCCGACCGGCAAACGGCCGACCAATACGGCCAGATCGGCGTGCCGCCCGGCGACCCAAGTTATTTGCTGCGGCGGGTTTGGTTGACTCCGGAGGACGAGGCCGGCTATTACTATGGCTTCTCCAACGGCAGCCTGTGGCCCTTGTGTCATCAGGTGTATTGTCGGCCGTCGTTTTCCCCGGAGCATTGGGAAGCCTACCAGCGAGTGAACGAGCAATTCGCCTCGGTCGTCTTGGAGGAAGCCGGATCCGGCCCGGCGGTGGTGTTTGTGCAGGATTACCACTTCGCCCTGCTGCCGAGTTTGTTGAAGGCGGCGCGGCCGGATTTGGTGGTGGCGCAATTTTGGCACATCCCGTGGCCCAACCCGGAGACTTTCCGGGTGTGCCCGTGGGCCTCGGAAATCCTTCGCGGCATGTTGGGCAATGATTTGCTCTCTTTCCATACCCAGCATCATTGCAACAATTTCTTGGAGACAGTTGATAGAACGTTGGAGTGCCGGCTTGACCGAGAGCATTTCGGCGTCACCAGTGGCGGCCGACACTGTCAGGTTCGCCCCCATCCGATCAGCGTGGATCCGGAGTTGTCGACGACTTATCTCGGCGACGACTGGGAACAGCGGGCGACTGCCCTCCGGGAGCGGCACGGCCTCGGAGACCGACCGGTGCTGGTCGGCGTGGACCGGGTGGACTACACGAAAGGCATTCCGGAACGGCTGGCGGCGGTCAACCGCCTGCTGGTCCGGCATCCGGAATGGAAGGGGCGGTTTCACTTTGTCCAAGTCGGGGCGCCGAGCCGCACCGACCTGTCCGAGTACCGCGATCTGAACACGCGCATCGCCGAGTTGACGGACACCATCAACCAAGAACACGGGACGCCGGACTGGAAGCCGATTGTCTTCCTCAACGAACATCATGGCCCGGAACAAGTCACTCTCCTATACCGGATGGCGGCGGGATGCGTTGTGAGTTGTCTGCATGACGGCATGAACTTGGTGGCCAAGGAGTTCGTGGCCTCGCGTTCGGACGAAGCCGGGGTGCTGGTGCTTTCTCAATTCACCGGAGCGTCCCGCGAACTGACGGACGCCGTCCTCGTCAATCCGTTTGACGTGAACGAACTGGCTGATGGCATGCTCTCCGCGCTGACCATGCCCGCCGAGGAACAACGCCGGCGAATGAGAAAAATGCGGAAGCAAGTGGAGGATAACAACATCTATCGTTGGGCCGGGATGCTGTTGTCCGACGTGGCCAAACTCGTGGACGAACCAGATCCGGAATCCGAGCCGGAACTGGAGGAAATGTCGAGTTTCAACGAGATGAGCGGAATGATCGCCAGCGCGACCGCCATGAGCCTGCTCCAGTTGATGGGAGCCTCCTGATGGCGGATGTGTGTCTTCTCGGCCGGGGCTGGGCCGGAACAGTCGCCGCCGTCCGCCGCTCCGGCCGTCCGGTGGTGTTGTTGTTTGATTACGATGGCACGCTGACGCCCATCGTCCGGCACCCGAGCCTTGCCCGCCTTCTCCCGGAGGACCGCGAACGGCTGGCCCGTCTCGCGGCGATTCCCGGCCTTCGGCTGGCAATGGTCAGCGGCCGGGCCTTGGAGGAACTGCGCAACCTGATCGGGCTCAATGAGATCTGGTATGCCGGGTCCGGCGGGGCCGAGCTTGATCTGGATGGAATTCGGGCGCAAGATCCCCGCGCGGACGAGTTTTCCCATGTGCTGGATTTGCTGCACGATCATCTGGTCACCATTCTCGCGCGTTATCCCGGCACTTGGGCCGAACGGAAGCCCGTCGGCATGTCATTGCACTATCGGGGTCTGCTTCCCCTGATGGCGGTCACCTTCCGGCTGGAGATTGCCCGGCTGACGGCCGAATTGCCGTGGGTTCGCCAACGGGTGGTGTCCGAAGCCATCGAAATCACCCCGGCAGGAGGGTGGGACAAGGGGACGGCCGTGGAAATGATCCTCGACCGGCTACCCCCCGGCACCTACCCGGTCTTCATTGGCGATGCGGCCAACGACGCCGAGGCGATGGAAGTGGTGAATGATCGTGGCGGTCTGTCCGTGGGAATCGGCGAGGATGCCCCGACCGAGGCTTGCGTGCGTGTTCACGGTCCACACGAATTGGCCGTTGATTTGGAAGACTTGATCGCCGAATTGTTGGACGAATCCCGGCGGGTCCCGTTGCAAAACCAGAGTTCGATTCCTGTTGTCATGCCCCGGCCGGGCGAGCCGGGAATCCTGATCGTGGATGCGGACCCCAATTCCCGAAGAAGGCTTTCGGCCCAGTTGGGGGAGAAGGGGTGGCGGGTTCGCGACACGGGAGACCCGGACGAGGCCGTGTCGTCCGTCCGCAAGCACGAGGAAGAAATCCAGGTGGCGTTGGTGGATTTGCAGCTTCCCGGTTTCCGGGGAGCGAAGACGCTTGCGGAACTTGGCTTCCTCCATCCCGGTCTGATTCGTTGCGGCATGTCCGCTGATGTGACGCCCTATGCCGCCGCCGCGATTCGCCGACTGAGCGACACCCCGCTGTTCACCAAGCCCTTTGCCCCGGATACTCTCGACCGTGAGCTTCGCCGCATGATCGCCGAACGAAATGTGTCGGCGACTCAACAATCCCGCCCTTGATGCCAATGATGTTTTCCGCTTCCCGTGGGAAGGTCATTGGACTTGGATGGCATTTGCATTGGTGCCACTCGCCTCTGGGCAAGACCAACCACAACGTGAGCAGGTCGGCATCGCATTCAAAGGCCAGGGTGATGGCTTCGTCGTTGGGGCCTGGCGTCTCTCGAATGGCTTCCGGTCTTCTGCGGCCAGTTTGATTCCCTCTTCCTTCTTGAGGAAAGGGGTTGTTCGGAGTGCCCCGCCTCACTTCCCCGCCATCCGGTGAAATCGGACTTCAGTGATTCCATCCGCTGATACGAATCATCCAATCTGCGAATATCGCCCCTCCTTGCGCCGCCGCACCATCTCCCGCGAAATGTCCGTGGCGGTGATGCTGACCGTCCATCCGGATAATCAATACGGGAATTTGCCGGCCCGCAGCCGATTGAGCAGGCTCTCCCCCCGTCTTGGTCCGGAGAGGCAGGACAATCATTGGGAATGAAGGGAAGTGAACTCGAAGGGTCGGACAAGCAAGTTTTGTCTGGTTTGATTGCATCGAATGCCTGAGTGTCAGGCATCAGGGCAAGTTTCTTCAACTGCCGTCAAATGATTTTCTTCTGTCATTTCTTTCGTTATTCACGTTGATTCCACTCTGAATGCTTCCATATCCCGTTCTGGCACGTCTCGTGCTTAAAAATCCGGCACGCCTGGAGAGAAATTACCTGTGCAACAATCGGGATTTCCACTCTCTTTGACAACACTTGGAATGGAGTCTGTCGCCAGTCCGACCAAGACTCATTGCCCCTATTGCGCGTTTCAATGTGGCATTGAGGTGTCCGAGAGTTCGACGACCGTGGGTTGGGTGGCGACCGGTGACGCGGACTTCCCCGTGAACAACGGGCAGTTGTGCATCAAAGGCTGGACCTCCGCCAATTTGCTCACCCACCCCGAACGTCTCACCAAACCGTTGCTCCGAACGAAATCGGGCCGTCTCGCCCCCGTTGGTTGGGATGAGGCGTTGGACTTTGTCGCCGCCGGGATTCAGACGCTTCGCCAGCGCCACGGGGTGGAGGCCATGGGCCTCTTTGGCTCCGGGGTGCTGACCAACGAGAAAGCCTACTTGCTGGGAAAATTCGCCCGAGTGGCCGTCGGCACGCCGAACATCGATTACAACGGCCGGTTTTGCATGTCCAGCGCGGCCGCCGCCGGGAACAAGGCGTTTGGCATTGATCGCGGCCTTCCCTTCCCGGTTTCCGACATCGAAAAGGCCGAGGTGATTCTGCTCGTCGGGGCCAACTCCGCCGACACGCTTCCCCCGATCATGCAATGGTTCGACCGGCAAAAAGCGGCCGGCGGCCGGTTGATTGTCGCCGATCCCCGCCGCACATCAACCGCCCGGAGGGCCGACTTGCATTTGCCGGTCACCCCCGGAACCGATCTGGCGCTGGCGAACGGGCTGATGTTCATCGCCATCGAGGAAAAGCTGATCGACCCGGCTTACATCGAGGCCCGCACCAACGGGTTCGAGGCCATGCGCCGGGCCGTGCTGGCTTATGAGCCCGCTTATGTGGAACGCCTCACCGGGGTCCGCGAGTCGGCCCTCCGGCAAACGGTCCGGTGGCTGGCCGGGGCGACATCGGCGATGATCCTCACCGGTCGCGGTCCGGAACAACAGAGCAAGGGGGTCGATTCCGTTTTGGGCTTCGTCAACCTCATGCTGGCCCTCGGCAAAATCGGCCGGCCCGCCAGCGGATTCGGGACATTGACCGGGCAGGGAAACGGCCAGGGGGGCCGCGAACACGGCCAAAAGGCGGACCAGCTTCCCGGTTATCGGCTGATCGAAGTGGACGCCCACCGGGAGATCATCGCCAAGGTTTGGGGGGTGGACCCGAAGACGCTGCCCCGCAAAGGCAAGAGCGCTTATGAACTGCTCGATTCACTCGGGCCGGTCGGCGGCATTCGCGGTTTGTTGGTGATGGGGTCGAACGTCGCCGTCGCGTCGCCGCATTCCGGCCGGATCATTGATCGGCTCAAATCTCTTGAAATGCTCGTGGTTTGCGATGCCTTCCCCAACGAGACGAGCGAACACGCCCATGTCGTGCTTCCGGTTTATCAGTGGGCCGAGGAAGAAGGCACCCTGACGAACCTGGAGGGCCGGGTCATCCGGCGCCGGATCGCCGCGCCCGCGCCGGAAGGGGTTCGCGGGGACATCGACATTCTTCGCGGATTGGCCGAACGGCTTGGCTGCGGGGACAAGTTCGCTTTTGATTCGCCTCGCGACGTGTTCGAGGAGTTTCGCCGGGCGACCGCCGGGGGAACCGCCGACTATGCCGGCATCACCTATGAGCGAATTGACACCGAAGATGGCGTGTTTTGGCCGTGCCCGGCCGAGGATCATCCCGGCACGCCGCGATTGTTTGCCGAGCGGTTCGCCCACCCCGACGGCCGGGCGAAATTCCACGCGGTCGAACACCGGCCGGCCGGCGAGGAACCGGATGGCGAATACCCGCTGTACTACACCACCGGCCGTTACAAGGAGCATTACAACTCCGGCGCCCAAACCCGGTTGGTTGGCGAACTGACGGCCGCCAAGCCCCGGCCGCTGGCCCAGATTCACCCCCGGCTGGCCTCCCGGTTCGGGGCGACGGCGGGAAGCGTGTTGGTCCTTGAAAGCCGCCGGGGGAGGGCCGAGTTCGCCGCCGAGGTGACCACCGACATCCGGCCGGACACCGTGTTCGTGCCGTTCCATTGGGGCGGTTCGGGAGCGGCCAATCTGCTCACCAACCCGTCCCTCGATCCGACCAGTCGAATGCCCGAATACAAGGTGGCGGCGGTGCGAATCAGCGAGGTTCGCCCCGCCGGGGAGGTTTCCGCGTGACCCGGCGAAAACTCGCGATCATCGGCAATGGCATGGCCACATCCCGGCTGCTCGACGAACTGTCGCGCCGGGGGGGCCTGCAAATGTTCGAGGTGACGGTCTTCGGCGAGGAACCGCACGGGGCTTACAACCGCATCCTTCTGAATCGCATTCTCGAAGGGGGAGCGATTGACGACATCACCCTGAAACCGGCGGCTTGGTACGCCGAACAGGGCGTCCGGTTTTATCCGGGCCGCGTTGTCAGCCGGTTGTCTCATGCCGCCCGCCGGTTATGGACGGACGACGGGTCGGAGCATTTCTTCCATGCCGCCGTGTTCGCCACGGGAAGCGTGTCACGGGTGCCGACGGTGGAGGGCTACTTTCGGGAGGATGGTCGGCCCAAGGGGGGCGTGTTTGCCTATCGCACGGCGGCCGACGTGGAGCGGATGCGGGTTTGGGCCAGACCGGGCCAACGGGCGGTCGTGGTTGGCGGCGGCCTGCTCGGGCTGGAGGCTGCGAAGGGGCTTGTCGACCTCGGCTTGGAGGTGACGGTCGCCCATCTCTTCGAGACGCTGATGAACCGGCAGGTTGACCAAACGGGCGGCCAGTTCCTCCGGCGGGCGATTGAACGACTGGGCATCACGGTCCGCACGTCGGTGAACACCAAGGCCGTTCTCGGATCGGACCGGGTGGAGGGGTTGCAATTTGGCGCCGGGGAACGCCTCCCGGCGGACATGGTCGTGTTCGCCAGCGGCATCAAGCCCCGCGTCGATCTGGCCAAAGATTCGGATGTGCCGACCAACGCCGGCATTCTGGCGGATGACCGGCTGGAGACGCAATTGCCGGGCCTGTATGCCGTCGGCGAGTGCGCCGAACATGCCGGGACGGTTTATGGAACCGTGCAGCCGATTTACGAGCAATGTGCCGTGCTGGCCGACACCCTGACCGGGGCCAATCCCGCCGCCCGCTATCGCGGCTCCAAGGTCTACACGAAGTTGAAAGTGGCCGGGGTCGAGGTCGCCAGCATGGGGGCCGTCGAAGCTGGCTCGCCCGACGACGAGGTTGTTCAAGTCGTCGAAGAAAAACGGAGCGTGTACCGGAAGCTCATCATCCGGGGCGACCGGCTCGCCGGGGCGGTGCTGGTCGGCGATTCGTCGGCGGCCGCCGGTCTCGTGCGGGTGTTCGACAACCGAAGCCCGTTGCCGGAGAACCGGCTTGACTTGCTGGCCTCCGGGGAGGCGATCCCCGGCTCATCGGCGGGCAACGACCCCGAAGTGTGTAACTGCCATCATGTGTCCACATCAACCTTGGTCGCCGAAATCCGGGGCGGTTGCGACACCCTGGCCCGACTGTCGAACAAGACGAAGGCTGGCACCGGCTGCGGCTCCTGTCGCGGTCAACTGGCGGATCTGATCCTCAAGAACGCCCCGGTGACGGCCGGGCGTGCGAAAGGCTGAGACTGATGAAATCCGAAGCCTCGAAGCGATCACGAATTCTGATCCTGTCCACGGTCGCGTTCACCCTGATGTTCGCGGTCTGGCTGATGTTCGGCGTGCTTGGCGTTCCGATCCAGCGGGAACTCGGGCTGACCGACGTGCAGCTTGGCTGGCTCGGCGCCGCCGCGATTCTGGCGGGATCTTTGCCCCGGTTGCTCTTTGGTGTCCTGGCAGATGTGTACGGCGGCCGACGGATGATGACGCTGCTTCTCCTGATTGCCGCCGTGCCGACGTTTTTGGTCAGCCGGGCGACGAGCTACGAAGAGTTGATCGTCCTCGCCCTGTTTTTCGGAATGTCGGGCAATTCGTTCACCGTCGGCATCGCCTGGAATGCCGCGTGGTTCCCCAAGCAACAACAAGGCCTGGCCCTCGGGGTGTTCGGGGCCGGGAATGTCGGGGCCTCGGTCACCAAGCTGATCTTCGGCTTGTTCGGGGCGATGTTGCTGGCGGCCATCCCGGCGACCGGGTTGTTCGGCGGGTTGCTTCCCGGCGGCTGGCGGTTCTATCCGGCCCTTTACTCGGTCCTGCTCGTCAGCATGGCGATGGCGGTCTGGTTCCTGTCGCCCAAGCCGGACCACACTCCCGCGAAAGGCCGGACCTATCGGTCGATCATGGCCCCGCTGAAGTTTGCCCGCGTCTGGGAATACAGCCTGCAATATGTGGTCGTGTTTGGGGCGTATGTGGCCCTGTCGCTGACGTTGCCGAAGTTTTATGTCGCCGTGTACGGCAATGAACTGCGGGAGGCTTTTGGTTTGGCCGAGGGCGCCGAGGGGGCGACGTCGGTGCTGCGGGCGGCCAGTTTGCTGACCACGCTGTTCATCTTCCCGGCCAGCCTCCTCCGGCCGCTGGGGGGCTGGATGTCTGACAAATGGGGGGCGGGCCTCGTGCTGTGCGGGGTGTTCGCCACCATGCTCGTCTCGGGCGTGATGCTGTCATTCCCGTTTGGCCTGGGTGTGTGGATGTTCACCTTGTTGGTTTTCACCCTCGGTTGCGGCATGGGCATTGGCAAAGCGGCCACCTTCAAACTGATCCCCGAACACTTTCCCCGCGATGTGGGGGCGGTCGGCGGATTGGTCGGAATGCTCGGGGCGCTGGGCGGGTTCGTGCTGCCGCCGACATGGGCTTATCTGAACCAGTGGACCGGAACCCCGCAGACCACGTTCGCGGTTCTCACCGGGCTGACGGCCATCAGCGCCGGCTGGCTGTTCGTGAGTTGGAGAATGGCCGCCGCCCCCGTGTCGCCGGTCGCCGAACCGGTGGCTGAGATGGCGAGTTGAAGGGATTCCGGGCAGGTTTCAAGAGACGGGATTTCACGGTGACCAAACGACGGGGGACATCATGAGCGGAGACGAGTTTAACGACGAACAAAAGCAGTACTTGCAGGGGTTCGTCAGCGGGGCCGAACTCACGCGGGCGGCCCGCGGTCTCCCCACGTTTGCCGCCACGCTGGGACTAGCCGATGCCAACGGCAAACCCGCCCCGGCCGAAGCTGTGCCCGCCGGTCCGGATGCGGTTCACTTTCTCGCCCAAAACCGGACCATCGCCGAGGGGAAGAAACTCAATCCGCAGGAGGAGGCCAAGCGCAAGCGTCACCCGCTGGATATGTGGGACGACGTGGTGCGGCACTCGGCCGAGGACAAGTTTCCCAAAGGGGATGATGTTCTTTCGTTCAAATACCACGGGCTGTTTTTCGTCGCCCCGGCCCAAGACTCTTATATGTGTCGGCTGCGCATGCCCGGCGGCCTCCTGACGACCCACCAGTTTCGCGGCATCGCGAAAATCGCCGAAGAATGTGGCGGCGGATATGCCGACGCCACCACGCGATCCAACCTGCAAATCCGCGAGATCCCCGCCAATCGGGGCGAAGAGGTGATTACTTCCCTGCAAGACCTCGGCATCCAAGCTCGCGGCTCGGGGGCGGACAATATTCGCAACGTGACCGGCAGCCCGACGGCCGGGATTGATCCGCATGAACTGATCGACACTCGGCCGTATGCCCGCGCGATGCACTACCACATTTTGCACCATCGCGAGATGTACGGATTGCCCCGAAAGTTCAACATCGCCTTCGACGGCGGCGGGGCGGTCAGCGCCCTGGAGGACACCAACGACATCGGTTTCACCGCCGTCCGGGTGGCCGAAGGCAAATCGGTCCCGGCCGGGGTTTACTTCCGGCTGCAACTGGGGGGTATCAGCGGGCACAAGGATTTTGCCAAGGACGAAGGGGTGTTGCTCACCCCGGATCAATGTGTCCCGGTGGCGGCCGCCATCGTCCGGGTGTTCAACGAGAACGGTGATCGAACAGACCGCAAGAAGGCCCGGCTCAAGTATGTTCTTGATCGCTGGGGGCATGAAAAATACGTCACCGAGACGGAAAAACACCTGCCGTTCAAGTTCGTTCGTTTCCCGCTCGCCGAGTGCGAGGCCCGGCCGGCGGTGGACAAACACGGCCATTTGGGCGTGCATCCGCAAAAACAGCCGGGCCTCTTTTATGTCGGCGTGCTGCTTCCGGTCGGGCGAATGAACGTCGAACAGATGCGCGGGCTGGCCGATCTGGCCGACAAGTTCGGCAGCGGCACGATTCGCATGACAGTCTGGCAAAACTTGCTCATCTCGGATGTGAAGGGCGAAGACATCACGGCCCTGCAACAAGGCATCGAAGAACTGGGGCTGCATTGGAAAGCCACCGGCGCGAGGGGGGGACTGGTGGCCTGCACCGGCAATGCCGGCTGCAAATTCGCCGCGTCGAACACCAAACGACACGCGCTGGCCGTCGCCGACCATTTGGACGGATGTGTCGAACTGGACCAACCGGTCAACATCCACTTGACCGGCTGCCCGAACTCGTGCGCCCAACATTACCTCGGTGACATTGGCATGTTGGGCGCCAAGGTGGCCGTCGGCGACGACATGGTCGAAGGGTACCACGTCTATGTCGGCGGCGGCTACGGCGACGATCAACACATCGGCCGGGAGTTGTACCGGAGTGTCCTCGCCGACGAACTCCCGTTTGTCATCGAGGGCATGTTGCGGGGATACATGGCCCGGCGCCTCGGTTCTGCGGAAACGTTCAACGAGTTTGTCCGCCGTCAGTCCGCCGAGCAGTTGAAATTGGTGTTTGAACAGAGCCAGCTCGTCACGGCATAAAGGGTCTTTGCATCATGGCGATTCCTCTCCTTCCCGAGTCCGCTCCGTTCTCCGCGTCCCAACGATCGTGGCTGAACGGATTCTTTGCCGGCCTGCTGGGGCTTGATCGCGGCGGTTCGCCTGCTGTCGTCAATGGCGAGGCTACCGCTCCCGTGGCCGCCCCGGTCGCGGAGGAGGATTTTCCGTGGCATGACCCGACCTTGCCGCTGGATGAACGGTTGAAGCTCGCCGACGGCCGCCCCCAGGAACGGCAACTGATGGCCGCGATGGCCCAACTCGATTGCGGCGCCTGCGGCTACCTCTGCCAGACCTATTCCGAGGCGATTGCCTGTGGCGAGGAAACCGACCTGACCAAATGTTCCCCCGGCGGGAAAGACACGGCCAAAAAACTCAAGGAACTCGTCGCGGGCCGAAAAGCCCTCCCGAGGGCGGAGACCAACGGACACCACGGATCATCAAACGGCGCCGTCGCGAAGCCCTCGACGAACGGCCACGCGGCCGCGTTGCATGACCGGAAGAATCCGTTTCATGCCCCGCTGTTGCAATGCAAACCGCTGAACCAGCCGGGTTCGGAGAAAGATGTCCGTCTCGTGGCATTCAGCCTGAAAGGGAGCGGACTGACCTACGAAGTCGGCGATGCCTTGGGATTGTTGCCGGAGAACGACCCCGAACTGGTCGAGGCCGTTTTGAGGGCGATGGGCGCCCGTGGGGATGAACTCGTCCCCGCCGCCGGAGGGCTGATGGTTCATGCCTATGACGCGTTGGCCAAGCACTTCGTCATCACCAAGGTAAGCGACCAACTGGCGGCCCTGCTCGCCAGCCATGCGTCCGACTCCTCCGAGGCGGGCACGCTCAAAACATTGGTCAACGATGATGTCGAGGGCATCCCGGCCGAATGGGACGTTCTCGACTTGTTGGGGCAATTCCCCTCGGCCCGCGCTCCCATTGCGGAAATGATCGCGGCCTTGTCCCCGTTACAACCCCGGTTGTATTCCATCTCCTCTTCGCTGAAGGCCCATCCGGACGAGGTTCATCTCACCGTCGGCGTCGTGCGTTACACCCAAGGGGGCCGGTTGCGCAAAGGCGTGGCCTCCAACTTCCTCACTGAGACGCTGCGAACCCGGCAAAAGGCTGGCGTGTTCGTCCACGTCTCGCCCGGCTTCCGGCTCCCCGCCGATGGCAAGACTCCGGTGATCATGGTCGGCCCCGGAACCGGCATCGCCCCGTTCCGGGCATTCCTTGAAGAACGGTCCGCGACCGGAGCCACCGGCAAAAACTGGCTGTTCTTCGGCGATCAACGCCGGGAATTCGACTTTCTCTATCAGGAGGAGATGGCCCAATATCAGAAATCCGGAGTCCTGACCCGGCTGGACACCGCCTTCTCCAGAGACCAGAAAGAAAAGGTGTATGTCCAACACCGGATGACGGAAAACGCCGCCGAAATCTGGTCGTGGCTGCAAGAGGGCGCCCACTTTTATGTGTGCGGCGACGCTCGCCGAATGGCCCTTGATGTCGATCATGCCCTGCACGCGATCGTGGCCGAACAGGGGAAGATGTCCCCCGAAGTCGCTTCGGAATTCATCAAGTCATTGAGCAAATCCAAGCGATACCAGCGGGATGTTTACTGAGGATGAGCGGTGGTCTGTCAGGACGGCGAAGATGGGCGAAGCATCTCGGCAACGTCGGTGTCGGAGAATGGCGGCTTGATATCAAACAAACTGCCGCCGTGGCCCAAGCCGGGGTTTTTGGCCCATTCGATCCGCGGGGCCTCGGCGTCGATCACCGCCGCCCGCAGGTGAATATTGCTCCAGCGCCAGATACTCCAGCCTTGTCGCAAAATCGAATCGGCGTCTTTCCGAAACCTGTCGGAACGGGTGTGAACGATCAGCGGATAAACCGCCATCCCGATGTGCTGGCCGTGCGTCCTCAACCCGAGTTTGGCGACTGGCTTGGCGGCCGCCATCAGCTTCTCAAACCGCGGCGTGATCTCCTCCGGCCGCGTATCATCGCCGAGAATCACGGCAACGATGCGGTTGGCCTTGCTCGTTGAAAAAAGACTGCAAAACTGAACCGCGACGAAGTCGGTCAGTTCAATGAGCGGTTCCATCGCCGCGATGACCTTTTTTTCACTGGCCCCGCCGCTGATGGATATTCCCAAGCCGGGGACGGAATGGCCGATCATGGCAATGGCCAGCCTTTTGGCGGCAAACGCGGCCGCCTTGCCGACCAACACCTCTTTCATGCTGTTCGGGTTTCGCCATTGCCCCTCGATTTGGAACTCTTTCCGCTCAAACCAAACGGCCATCGCATCAAGAATCGCCGGCCCTCGCACGCGCTGGCCGGCATCGCCCAAAGGCGGGGGAGACTGGCCGGGCAGGGGGGGCGGGGATTTGACAGGCAAAGGCGGCGGCGATTTTCCCGGCAGAGGTGGCGGACCTTTGCCGGCCGACCCGATGAGGAACTCGGCACCGCAATCCCAACAGACGCCGATGTCCCTGGCAAGTCCTTCCTCAAACTGACACTCCTTGCCGCATTCGGGACACGCACGCCGGATATGATCGCTCATCATTGGCATCTCCGCCCAAGAAAACTTCGGCTGTCTGGCAGGCCGACGGCTGCGCACCCAATCATCTCATCGCGCTCCCTCAATCTTCTTTGCTGATTCTACATCAGAGCAGAATCAACACGACCCATCCATGCTTGACGGCCGCTGGAAGCCGATCAGCCCGTCTTCAAATCACGAAGACTTTTTCACCAGAATACAATTTCTCAAAATCGCGCGGCGGTAATCCGCCTCCGCCCGTTACCAACCTCATAGCAGAAGCGGGGCCGTCATGAGCCGGGACGTGAGAGAGATCCTCGCGGCGGCGAAGGCCGGGGATAGCGAAGTGTTGGGCCGGTTGCTGGAGGGGTATCGCCAATACTTGAGCGTGCTGGCCGGCATTGAGATCGGCCGGCGGTTGCAAGGAAAGGTGGACCAGTCCGACTTGGTGCAGGAGGTGTTTCTGCATGCCCACCAATACTTTCCGGCGTTCCGGGGGACGGAAGAGGCCCAGTTGATTGTCTGGCTCCGGGAGATCCTGGCGGGAACGCTGGCCAACCAGGTGCGGCGATATGTCGGCACCCAAGCCCGCGACATCCGATTGGAGGAAGGGCTGGCCGCCGATTTGGGGCAGTCGTCCGCAATGCTGGCGGCCGTGCCGGTCTCCCCGGAGGGGACGCCAAGTGAACAGTTAATGCACGGCGAGGTGTCGCTCGCCGTGGCCGGGGCCATCGCCGGATTGCCGGAGCATTATCGAACCGTGATTGTGTTGCGTCATTTGGAGGGATTGAGCTTTCCGGAGGTCGCGTCCCGCATGGGCAAGACCGTGGACAGCGTGGAAAAGATCTGGGTGCGGGCCTTGGGCTCGCTGCGGGCCGCCTTGCGGGAGAAGTCTTGAAACCAACCGAGGACGAGACCGAAGACCCCCGGTTGATCGGGATTGCCCGCGAATACCTCGCGGAACTGGAAGCCGGCCGGAGGCCCGACCGCCGGGCTTATGAACAGCGCCACTTGGAATTGCAGACGGCCGTGGCCGAGTGTCTGGACGGCATGGAACTGGCCCACGCGGCCGGTCTGGCGATGCGGCCGGCCAGTCGCCCGGCGGCAGTGGAGTTGCTCGGGGATTTTCGGATTGTCCGTGAGATTGCCCGTGGCGGCATGGGCATCGTGTACGAGGCCGTGCAGGTGTCCCTCGGCCGGCGAGTGGCCTTGAAGATTCTGCCGTTCGCCGCCGGGCTGGATGCCAAGGCCCGGCAGCGGTTCCAGACAGAATCGCACGCGGCGGCCCAGTTGAATCACAATCACATCGTGCCGGTGCATGCCGTCGGCTGTGAGAACGGCACGCATTTTTATGCGATGCAAATGATCGACGGCCGGTCGCTCGACGCGGTGATCCGGGAGGCCCGAGGGGAAAAACCGGTCGCCATCGGCGAGATCAGCACCATCTGCTTAAGCGGCCGCCGGACGGGAGAACAGAAAAAATCGACCGGCTCGACGCGGACAGATCGCGGCCGGGAGGCCTATCGCACCGCCGCCCACTTGATGGCCCAGGTGGCCGACGCGCTGGAATACGCCCATCAGGCGGGCGTCGTTCATCGGGACATCAAACCGGCGAATTTGTTGTTGGAATCGAAAGGGCATGTGTGGGTGGCCGATTTCGGGCTGGCCCAAGTGGCGAGCGACGGAGCCATGACGCAGACGGGGGATATTTTCGGCACCCCCCGATACATGAGCCCCGAACAGGCGGCCGGGAAACGGCTGGAGGTGGATCATCGCAGTGATGTGTATTCCCTCGGGGCGACGCTCTTTGAACTCCTGACGCTGCAACCGATGTATCCACAAGAAGACCGAAACGCCTTGTTGCGGAGCATCCTGAACGAAGAGCCGCGACGACCGAGAAGCGTGGACAAGGGCGTTCCGGTCGAGTTGGAAACCATCGTCCTGAAGGCGGTGGCGAAGGCTCCGGAGGATCGTTACCAATCGGCCGGGGAACTGGCCGCCGATCTTCGCCGGTTTCTGGACGAGCGACCCATCCTCGCCCGGCCGCCGTCGCTGTTCGACCAGACGAAAAAGTGGCTTCGCCGTCATCCGGGAACCGTGGCGGCGACGGGGTTGTTCCTCGTGTTCGGGGTGATCGGGCTGACCATCAGCATCGCCCTGATCGCCCGCGAACAACAACGGACCAGCGGGGCTTACGACCGCGAACGCCAGCGGGCCGGGGAGGCTCAAGAGCGATTTGCCCTCGCGAGACGGTCGGCGGACGAGATGATCCGCATCGCCAACGAGGAATTGCGAGACGACCAATCAAGCAATGAGGTCCGTCGCCGGTTGTTGGAAACGGCCCTCGATTACTACCGGGAACTGATCAACCTGCGCCAGAATGACCCGGACGCGCAGGCTGATCTGGAGACCACCCGCCAGCAAGTGCGGGCGATTCTCGACGACCTGACGCTGGCCCGCAACGCCGGGCGGCACATGATGCTCAGCGAGGCGGCCGTGCGGCGGGACTTGGAGATAACGCCCGAACAGGCCGCCCGGATTGACGAGATGGTTCAGGAGATCCGCGCCCGAGGCCCGGTGCGGGGGACGGAAGCGTTGTCGGACATGAGGGCACACGAGGCGGTCGTCGCCGAAATCCTGACGCCGGCCCAATTCCGGCGGCTCGGTCAGATTGCCCTGCAACGGCATGCCCTGCGGGCTTTTTCTGATGCCGAGGTGATTGTTGAGCTGGGCCTCACCCGCGAACAGCGGGATTTGATTCGGCGGCTGGATCTAAACCGCCGCCCGGCTGAGGAGGCGTTGGCGGTCCTCACGCCGGCCCAGCGGGAAAAATGGGCCGCCCTGATCGGCGTGGCGTTCACCGATCCGTTCCCCAAGCGGGGGCCGAAGGATCACGGCGGCTCAAAAGACGATGGCAGACACGGCGGCCCGAAGGATTTCGGAGGGCCGTCATCCAAGAAAGATTTTAACACCAAGGAGCCTTTGCGATGAACATGGTCCCGGCCAATCGCCGTCTCTTCATGAAAAACTGTTTCGCCTTCGGCGGCACGGTTCTCCTCAGCCCCGCCGCATTTGCGGACGAGCTTTTCCGCACCCCGCGTCAGACGGAGGGGCCGTTCTACCCCGACAAACTGCCGCTCGACACGGACAACGACCTGATTATCATCAACAAGAACCTCACGCCGGCGATTGGCGAAATCACGCACCTGACCGGCCGGGTGCTGGACACCGCTGGCAAGCCGATCAAAGACGCCACCGTCGAAATCTGGCAGTGCGATGCGAACCAAGTGTATCTGCACACTTCCGACAGCGGGCCAAAATCCAAGCAACAGGACAAAAACTTTCAGGGCTTCGGCACATTCACCACGGCCTCGGCGGGGGAATATCGTTTCCGCACCATCAAACCCGTGCCGTACCCCGGCCGGCCCGCCCCGCACATTCACGTGAAAGTGAAGAAGGGGGGCCGCGATATCCTCACCACGCAATTCATGGTGGCGGGCCACGCCGGCAACGCCCGCGACCATGTGTTCAACGAACTGCGCGACCCCATCAACCGCGAACTGGTGCTGGTGGACTTCAAGCCATTGAAAGACTCCAAAATCGGCGAACTGACGGCCAAGTTTGACATCGTCATCGGCCGGACGCCGGACGACCGCGATTTGCCGTCCAAGAAGAATTCCTAACTTCACCCATCCCCTCTCAATTCGGAGACATGATTATGAAAGCGTTGTTGATGCTGGTTCTGACCGCGGGCGTGCTATGCCTTGCGGGCGTTACGGAAGCTCAGCCGGGCGGCGGCAAAAAAGGCGGCCCCGGCGGTCCGGGTGGCGGCGGTCCGGGCGGCGGTGGCGGCCCCGCTCCCACGGTGGATGAATCCGTGGCCAAGATGATGACGTTCGACAAGAACGGCGACGGCAAGCTGACGAAAGACGAAATCACGGATGAGCGCCTGATGCGCCTGTTCGAGCGGGCCGACGCCAACAAGGATGGTGTGGTGACCAAGGAAGAACTCCAGACGCTCTTCAAGCAAATGGCCACCGAGAACAGCAGCAGCCAAGGAAAAGGCGGCCCCGGCGGTCAAGGGAAAGGCGGTCAAGGAAAAGGTGGCCCCGGTGGCCCCGGCGGCCAAGGGAAGGGGCCGGGTGGCCCGGGTGGTCCGGGTGGCCCCGGCGGCCAAGGGAAAGGTCCGGGCGGTCCTTCGTGATGTCGGCGGTGTTTCGTCAGGCCGAGAGACCACGGGAGTCACCGACTTTTCGGCCTGATGATTGATCAATAGCCAATCTTGTCTTCATGTGTTCCTCTCGCGAGTAGTCACGCAGGCATGCCGATTGCACTTTTCGATGGCGAGAACAACGTTGATCCTGTGCCAAAACTTGTTTAAACAGCGATGAATCGCATCCGGCGGGCGAAAAGAACATTTGACACCCAGGCAAGCCTTCACGCCAAATCTTCTCTTGTTCCGATGTTGTCCTTCCGGCTGATCCCTGCGAGAATTCTCTCATCATCATGAGAGAATTTCGCATGCCTCACGTTCGCCTGCGGTTGGAGGAATTGGCCGACCGTGTTCTGCCCGCCGCCTTGCCCGCCAGTCTGCTTGTTTATTACGGCTATCCGTCACTCATTGACGATGGCGATGCGAACACCTCTCCCGCCCAAACGTTTGGCCGGTATGACATGGTTGTGTTGGGGGCGGGGTTGGAAAGTCCCGCCCACCCGGATCACGCCAACACGACGGCGATCATGGAGAGTCCCTTCACCGCGAAGACCTCTTTCTTTGGTTATGTCGATCTCGGCGTCAGCGCCTCGAATTTCTCGCTCGCGCAGATTGACACCAAGCTGGATGAGTGGGCCGACATGGGCGTGAAGGGCGTGCTGCTTGACGACTTCGGTTACGACTACCTCACCACGCGGGCGCGTCAGAATGCCGCCATTGATTACGCCCATCAATTGGGACTAAAAGTCATCGCCAATGGCTTCCACCCGGACGATGTCTTCGGCTCGGAGTCGGATGTCATCCATAACCCGGCCGGACTGTCAACGCATTTGGGAGCCTCCGATTATTACTTGTATGAGAGCTACCAAGTTAGCAATGGACAATACACGGAACCGGGCACGGACGCCGATGCCGATTCGGGCGACGACAGCATTTGGGGGGTGAAGTCCGCGAAGATCCGCGAATATCAACGTCAGTTTGGTTTCGGGACGCTCGGTCTCTCGACCGACGACGGCGCGGCGACGCCCGACGACCCGAACCAGATTGCTTACGCCTATCTTTCGGCTGTCACGGAGAACTTCGCCGGTTACGGTTGGGGAGAACTCTCCTTTTCATCGGCGGACAATATCGCCCCATTCCACATCCGGCCGACCGTGGTGACGAAGCCCGTGGTCATCACCGGGACGGCGGGGAACGACACCGTCCTGATCGGGCCGCCGGATCTCGCGGAGGCCGGCGTTGATGTGCAAGTTCATGTCAATGGCGTGTTAAAGGGAACCTATTCCGCGTCCACGCCGTTCACGATCAACCTGCTCGGGGGGAACGACACGCTGACCGTCGGCCAGCAAGTCGGTGCCGACTTCATTGAGGGCCGGGGCGTCTTCGGCAAGATCACCGCCAACGGCGGTGCCGGCAATAATTCACTGACCGGCGGATACGGTTCCGATCTTCTGACGGGCGGCGGCGGGAACGACACGATCCACGGTTCCTTCGGGGACGACACACTGATCGCCGGAGCCGGAACAGAACAGTTCCTCGGCGGCTTCGGGAACGATGTCACTTCAGGGGGACGGAGCAACGTCACCTTCGATGGCGGCGGCGGCCGGGATATTGGCAGCATTGTCACCGGGACTCGTCACTTTACCAATGTGGAAGTCATCGCCGGTCAGCCCCCGTTGCTGACGATCAATAACCCGTTTGCCACCGAAACGGACACCACCGCCAAGGGAACCGGTTACCTGAAGACAGCCGGGAACCAGATCCTCGACCAGAACAACAAGCCGGTGAAACTGACCTCCGAGAACTGGTACGGGGCCGAACTGAACGGCGTCCCCGAGGGACTCGGCGTGCGGAGTTACCAAGACATCCTCGACACGATCAAGAATTTCGGGTTCAACTCGATCCGGTTGCCGTTCGCCTTGCAAACATTCGCCCCAAGCACGACGGCCGCCTCGGTGGCGGGGTTGATCGACGGTTCCAAGAACCCCGATCTGGTCGGGCTCACGCCGTTGCGGATCTTCGACAAGATCATCGACTACGCCGGAAGCATCGGCCTGCGGGTGGTTCTCGATTGCCATCGGTCGTCGTTCCCCACATTCACCGGAAGCGACACCGGCGGACCAAACCCCAATGGCCTGTGGTACGACGGCACGTTTTCCGAAGATGACTGGGTCGCCGCCTGGCAAATGCTGGCGACCCGCTACGCCGGGAATACCACCGTGATCGGCATGGACCTGAGCAACGAACCCCACGCCGTCGGCTCTGCCGGAGCGGTATGGGATGACGGCCCCGGCAACCGCCCCGACTGGCGGTTGGCGGCCGAGCGGGCGGGCAACGCGATCCTGGCCATCAACCCGAACTTGCTGATCGTCGTCGAAGGCGTGGGCAGCGACGACAAAACCACCGCGTTCTATGGCGCCAACCTGACGGAAGCATTGAAGAAGCCCGTCGTGCTGAATGTGAAAAACCGACTGGTGTACTCTCCACACGATTACGGGATTTCGGTGTCCGATCAACCGTGGTTCCACGCGACGAACTACCCGATGAACCTGTATCAAGTTTGGAATGATCGCTGGGGCTATCTGTATTGGAATAACATCGCCCCGATCTGGCTCGGCGAGTTTGGCTCCACGTTGGACAATACCACAGACCAACAATGGTATCCCGCCCTGATTAACTACCTCTCGGGGGACAAAAACGGCGATGGCCGAAGCGACTTGAAGGGAACGAACCTCGGCATGTCGTGGGCGCACTTCGCCATCAATCCCAGCGCCAATCCCGGCAGCACTCTCTCCGGGGCTAATTGGGACACGCCAGTGTACAAGATCCTGATTCCGCTCCAGGAAATCCAAGCGACGCTTCCCCCGGCGGTTGTGCCCGTGCCAGAACTGACGTTCACCGTGACGCTCTCCGGTCCGTCCCCGACGCCGGTGACGGTGAGGTATCGCACGGCCAACGGCACTGCCACCGCCGGGAAGGATTATCTGGCGACCAGCGGCACGTTGACCTTCGCCCCCGGTGAGACCAGCGCAACGGTCACCGTGAAATTGATCGGCGACACGATCCGCGAGACCAACGAGACGGTGAAACTGATCCTGTCGGCGCCGACGGGGGCAAAAATCAGCTCATCAACCGGCACGGGAACGATCATCGACGACGACAACCCGACCGTGCCGGTTCAAGTGGCCAATGTCGTCAGCACGGCGGGAAGCGTGAGCTTCGACATCGTGCTAATCAATCCTCGTTCAACGGATGTGAACGACTGGCAACTGGCCTTCGACGCTCCGATCACCATCACGTCCGTTGCCGGGGCGTTCGTCTCCCGGCGGGACGGAGACCATTACAATCTCCAATCCTTTCCGGCCGCCAACACCGTGCCGGCCTATGGTTCGGTGACCATCCATGTGGTGGCCGAACCGGGTCATTTTAACGGTTTGCTAAACAATCTACTGTGGACCGGACTGGCGACGTGAGCCGGTGGGCATGGTCGTTCACACCCCTCGGAACCCCCTCGCACAACTTCCCACCGAAAGCGGCAAATCCAGAGAGATTTGGCCGCTTTCCGTTTTTGGCACGCCTCGTGCATCTGTTTCCCTTCAATCATCCGGCCAACGCCAAGCCGGGGTATTCAACGAAGCAACAACGCGACACTTTCCCGGTTGCGTTTTATTGAAGGAGTGTTGAGATGAACGACCTCAAGGATCGCGTGAAGAACGGCATCGACGCCACCGCCGACAAAGCCAAACAAGCCACGGACGCGGCCGCCAACGCCGCCGACCGGAGCAAGTCCGGCTTTGGAAGCGTCATCGACACCGTGAAGGATGGTGCCCAACACGCCGCGGACGCCGTCACTGGCAACGCGGAACAAGCCTTTGACAAGGCCAAAGACTTTGTCCATGACGCCCGCGACAAGGCCAGCCATCTCGTCCACGATGCCCGCGACGTGGCCGTGAAGGCCGGGGACAAAGTCCAGAAGTATGCCGAGGATGCCTATGAGGCGACCTCCGAAAAAGTGTCCGACTTTGGCCGCGAACTCACGAACGTGGTGAAGAAACACCCGGTTCCCGCCCTGCTCGTGGGCTTCGGCCTCGGGTTGCTGATCGGGCGTTCCCTGAAGGCCTAAATCAGTTTCCTGAATCACTCCCGGGGTTTTTTTAACAGAGATTAGCACCCCCGTTTGCCCCGAGGTTGTGGCCCCGGTGTCCCTTAGAAGACACCGGGGTTTTTTCGTGGCTACTTCCGGTCACGGAATTCCCGATGACAGGCCGTGCAATTTTCGCCGATGAGCCGAAACAATGTTTCTCGGTCGCTTTTCTCTTTGCCTCCCCGCAAATCATCCTCCAGTTTCCCGGCCAGTTCTTCGCCGACGGACATCAGCCGTTGAAACTCACCCGGTCTCTTCGCCGTCTCCGGCAGGCGAGCCGCTTCCCGGAAATGTTCCCGCAGTTGCAACACCTCATGGGCCGGGTCCAAGTCTGCGTGTCCCTTCGAGGTTGTCCACCCGGCCGCCCGGATGAGTTTCACATGGTCCCACCGTTCATCGACGCTCACCATTTGCTTCACCAAGTTGTTCACTGTCGCCACTGACGGCGGGAATTCTCCCGCCACTCCCGCCAGTTCGTTCGCGGTCATCGCCTCCACATCCCGGTACAGCCCGGCGTATTTCGGATCGGTCCCCGCCATCTTCATGAAGTCGACCGCCTGTTTTGCGGAACAACGTCCGTCCCGACAACGAAGCCCGGCGACCGCCGCCGCCGGACCGCGATGAGTCCCGTGGTGGCAATGAACATAAACCGGCCCCTCTCGTTCGGCCATTGCAAACAATTTCGCGAGCTTCAAGGCGGTGTCCGCCGGGATGCCATCATACCCGACCGGCAGGTGGGCATACCGCATCCCGAACTTCGCGGCCATCGCAACCTCCGGCGCCGCCCCGTCCACGGAGACAATGAATTTGACCCCCAAGTCTTGAAGAGAACGAAACCCCGCCTCGCCCTCCGGCGAACTCCCGGACAGCAAATGATCGTTGAGCCGGATGACGTTGTGCAAGCCGGGACGATTGCCAACCATGACCGGCTCAAGCGGCGCCGTGGTTTGCTCGGGGATTGGAACAGGTTTTGTGCAACTGGCGAGCAACAAAGATAAGAGAATCATGCAGTTGCGGCTGTTGGATTTTAGCATGTTGATAACCATGTGAAAAACTTAACAACAAACAGTCATAGGCCAGATGTAATCCGGCAAGACTATTTCCAGGCCGACAAAACGGTCATTTGCCGGGGATAAACATGAAAAAGCCAATGCCACTAATCAATTTTGGAGTAGGGAATCGTGTCACCTGCCGGGTAACGGCTTATCGCCTGCTGGTGCCTTTCACTTGGCGACGGCCTCTTCCCTCTCCATTTTCACGACGAGGTCATTCGCCAGAGTTTGAAAACTTTTGGCATAGCGCGTGGACACGGTTTTCCAATAACCCCGGACATAGGACTTGCGAAAGAAGTGGATGAGATTCTGTTCCCATTCATCCCAATCCTCTGACTCTTCCAGTTTCAACCGCATGTGATGTTTGAAGATTTCCTCGAAGAACGTGTAGCCGAGTTCGCACATGCGATGGAGTTTTGATCGTTGGTCTGATGACACTTGCTGGGGAAAGGGGATGTCGAGCAGATCGTATTCTTGGAAATGCTCGAAGACAAACCGGTTGAACGAATCAAGCCTCGCGTAAAGTTGAGACTCCATTGAGGTGACAATATTTTTCTGGACGAGTTCAGACTGATTCCGCAACAGCCGGAATTGCCTCACCACGATGATGAGCGTCACGAATGTCCCCAAGCCGCCAATCGCGGTACAAACTCGATGAGCGATCTCCAGCCAAGGGGCCGCCTGAAGATGGCCCTCGCTTTTGACCAGCGGGTTCAGCAAAAGCCCGATGGCCGTGCCCAACACGACGCCAAACGCCAAAATGATCAAGGAAGAACGCTTCATCCAAGTCTCCGGGAACCACCGAGCCAACTGTTTCAGTCCCATTGGCGGCACCTGCCCAAACTTACGGCCGCCGACTTGGCGGGTAAAGGCTGCCGGAATCGGATGATGGAAACGATTGGGAGAAGGTTCGCCAGATGTCGTGGCGAACCAAAAGTTGATTGACAAGATTAAGATAAAATAGAATTAATCAGTATTTTATTCATCGTCCGCCGCCTCGGCTGGGCGATATTTGGTCAGCAGTTTCCGCAGCGTCGCCCGCGCCAGCCCCAACCTCCGGGCGGCGGCGACGCGGTTGTTGCCGGTTTGCTGAAGGGCCTCGTCCAACAGGGCCGGTTCGGTTAATTGCAGCATCTTGTCATAAAGTTCGGTCGGTTCTTCGGTGTGCTGCGCCTGATCCCGCACCCAATCCCGCACGAGGCCGCCGATGCGCTGGCTGAGCGTTTCGGCTCCCATGACGCTCACCGGCGGCGGGAAATGCTCCGGCATCAGCGGCGTGCCTCGGGAGATGATCGCCCCATGTTCGATGGCGTTTCGCAATTCACGAACATTCCCCGGCCAGGTGCGCGACCGCAGATATGCGGCGGTCGTCTCGGAGATGGTTGGATTGGCGCCGTACTTTCGCGCAAAGTAAGCCACCAATTGATCGATGTCTTCCGAGCGGTCCCGGAGCGATGGCAGCCGGATCTCAAAGACGTTCAGGCGAAAATACAAGTCGTGTCGAAACTGGCCGGCGTTCACCTGTTTCAACAAGTCGGCGTTGGTGGCCGCCAGAATGCGGACGTTGATTTTCTCCGGCACGCTTCCGCCGACCGGCAACACTTCCTGATGTTCCAGCACGCGAAGCAATTTCGCCTGCACCGGCAGGGGAATATCCCCCAGTTCGTCGAGGAACACCGTGCCGCCGTTGGCTAGCGCCAGCAGGCCCGGCTTGCTCTGGCCCGCCCCGGTGAAAGCCCCCTTCACATGGCCGAACAGTTCGCTTTCCACCAAGTTGGCATTCAGCGAAGCCACATGCACCGGCAGAAACGGTGAGGCCCGCCGGTGGGAATGCCGGTGGACGGCCCTCGCCACCAATTCCTTGCCCGTGCCGGATTCCCCGGTGATGAGGACGCTGGCGTCCGTCGGGGCCACCAACGCGATCCGCTTGAAGACGGCCTGCATGGCGAGACCATGCCCGACCATCTCCTCCTCGCCGACGGGCGCCATGTCCGGGGGAATGGCGTGAGTCTCGGCCATCCGTCCGGCCAACGCCCGGTTCACGACTGCTTGAATCTGGGCCAAGTCGAACGGCTTTGCCAGATAGTCGAACGCCCCTCCCTCGACCGCCCGCACGGCTGTGGAGAGATTGCCGTGGGCGGTGATGACGATGATGGGGGCGTTGTTCGACAACTCACGCAACTTGGCCAGCACGCTCAGCCCGTCGAGACCGGGAAGCCGCACATCAAGGATCACCACATCCGGCTTGAGGCCGGGAGTCTGTTCCAAAGCCGATTCAGCGGATGCCGCCACGCCGACGCGATGCCCCTGCCGCTCGAACGCCTTGCGCAGCGACCAAGAGATCGCTTGTTCGTCATCGACGATCAGAATACCGGCGGGCATGATGGCTCCGATTTGAAAATCCCGGACGTGGCAAGATGGCCAAATTCATTCCGTTGATGGTTTGGATTCATTTGAATCACACCAAACGGACGAATTTGGCCATCTTGCCATCTTCCGAATTTTATCACCTTTTCTTCACGAGCTCGCGGGATTGGGCGCCTCTTCGGGAGGCGGGGTGACGACCGCCGGTTTCGGGGCGCCCTTGTGGGCTTCGGCTTCTTCCTTCGAGAACAGCACCAGAAACGTTCCCAAAGCCACAAAGAGAATGCCCACCGGCAGTTTCCAGCCGGGCACCTCGAAGCCAAAGTTCCACGGGTCGTTTGGCTTGGGATGCCAGATGAGACTCATGAGCGTGTTGATCGCCGGGGCGAGGCTGAAGATCAACGGGGCAATGTAAATCCGATAGGTTGCCGGATTGACACCTTCCAGTTTGGCGGTGTCCACGGCGGCTTTGCTGGCGAAGATCACACAGATGGCGCCGACGGCCCCGGCGATGCCGGCCAGGCTGCTGAAAATCAGCCCGTTCGTCTTCCATTCCGGCTTGGCGTCGTCCCGGATGCTCATCAGCACGAGCGGAATCACAACCGCCATCACAAAGTAGGCGATGCCGACGCACAGGATGGAGGCCAGTCGCCCTCCGACCGTCCCCGGCCGGGTGGTCAGTTCCGTTCCCCCGTAAAAAATGATCGGCACATAAGTGCCCCAAGCCAGCCCCGCCAGAATCACATAGCCCCACCACGGGATGTTCATGAGAGTCCTTGCTCCATCGGAAACGTCGTCAACACTTCACCCCCCGAATTGTAGGCGGGCCGGGGCTGTTCGACCGGACGCATTCGCCTCCTGTAAAAGATTTAACCGTCGGGGCCGACCAGCCTTAATCGTGGAATGCGTGTCCGAAAATTCGAGGGATGAAAGCCTATGGGGCAGCCGACGGCTTCACGCCCTCCCTGGCAAGCCGGGCTTTGACATCGGCGATCTGAGCATTGATGGGATTTAAGGCATCCTCGGACAAGACGCCCGCCTCCACCCGGATCTCCATGATCTTTCGCCTTCTCTGAAGATTGCCAGCCAGCACATGGAGTAATCGCTTGACCTCGCCGGAGTCGCGTTTTACCTCCGCCAGTTCGATTCCAGCCTTGATCACCCCGGCTTCCGAGGCCAAGAGGTCCAGTTCCGTGCCGATTCCGGCATCGACTCGGATCTTCGTGGACTCCAATTCCTTTTCGAATGCCGAGACTTTTTCCCGCAAATGTTGAACACTTGGATCATCGGCCGGCGATGCGGGCGTCATTTCCCGGATCTCGACGTTTCGATAGATTGTTCCCTGTTGGACATGGCCGAATCCCAAATATCCAGCGACCGGTTGATAATTTTTGAAAATCCGGCCTTCCCCGTTGATTCGGATCTCTAGCTCATTTGCCCGACTGATTACTTCCACCCGATTCCATTCCACCCGATTCCTATGATCATCCAAGTTTCCACCTCCTCGAATATTCTCGGGTGGGATTTCCATCATCCCCGGCCGGAACGTATAAACCTTGCCAAGCGGATTGGCATTCGGCTCTTGTACCAGTTCCAATTTCGCGGCCATAGGCGGTTTCTGGAAATCATCCGGTTCTTGCAATCCCCAAAGCGCCGTGCCAACAATCATTGACCTCGGCGAGGATATCCTCGACTCGCACTCGAAACGAAGATGGAATTCGCGATATTTTTTTTCGGTTCGGAGATAGCCCCCGTTTGGTTCTCCCTGGGTAATCAACCGCTCGAAATCAAATCTCCAAAAATCGGCAATGTTCTTCTTGGGGTTATGCACCGAAACCCATTCTTTTAGATCTTTGCCATTGAAGAGACTGGCCCATTTTTCATCCTTCCTCTGGGGAATGCCCTTGAGGTAACCAAAAGCCCATGGAGTGACCTCCCGGACTTTTCCGTCTCGCGTGAGGACTAGCCCGCCTGTGGTTGGAGTTTGCGAGTCGTAAGCCAATGCTAGACGAGAAGGATCCACGTTTATCATTTCGGATGTGCGCCCGTAGAGAAACACCATGGTGTCACTGTTCAATATCTCCCAAGCTTTGGGATTATCCGTGAGATATGGTCGCAAATCTCCGGCGTTGGAAGGATTTTGCTTATGTTTTCCGGCGTACAGCTGATAAGCCACATTGATTGCTCGAAAACTGTTGATGCGTTCTTGAAGAGCCGTTTCCCTGGCCTCGATTGAACGGACCCACATCTTGCTGCTGGCGTTATCGACTCGCAGGGCGATGCTGCCACCGGCGCCGGAACTTCCCGTAATCACGGGGACGGACATGGCGATCACTGGCGTGCCGTCGATCTTCGTCTCGAACTTCGCGCCATCCGCAATGATTTCCAGATCGAACCATTCGCCCGGCTTGAGGCGTATCGTCGTTTCACTCGAAGCCGCATCCGCATCTGCTTTCAGTGGACCGGGCCGCCAGACGACAAGTTCGCCGGGGTTGCGATGTTCAAGTTTGAGGGTCACCCACCCTGATCGACTCGCGCGAGAACGACGAACGGAAATGGCGCCGCTCGCGCCTTGGTTTAGTCGGGCAGTCATTCGCAGATGGAAGTTCTCCCAGTCTTCTCGCCGGGTGGTCAGCAAAAAAGGCATTGCCGACTTCCCCGTTCCTTTTAGCAAGCCGTCTTCAACAGTCCAAAGGCCCCCCTTCGTGGTGGTGTCGACATCCCAACCCGTCAAATCTTTGCCGTTGAAGAGTGATTCCCAGCCGTCGTTGTTCGGAATGGGCTTGTTGATTTCCGGACCATCAACCAGTTCGGGCCTCCTTGGCGGGGATATTTGGGAGAAGAAATAAGACGCGGTCACGATGGCGAAAAACAACAAAGGGGCCATCAAGATGGCGGTGATCAATACCCATTTCCGGAGCCTCCCCGGCTTCCCGCCGGACGTGCGGGCCGGATGGCCAAATACCTTACGTGGCTTGATGTTGGCCCCGCCATCGGCAAGCATGTCGGCCACTTCGCGGGCGGTCTGGAAGCGGTCGGCCGGGTTTTTGGCGTGCAGCTTTTCGATGAGCAGGCACAGCCATTCCGGTGTTTCGGGGACAATCTCCCGGATCGGCCGGGGGATGTCTTCGGTCACTCGCCTCAGCACGGCGGGCGTCGAATTGGCCCGGAACGGCGGGCGGCCCGTGCACATCACATACAACACGCTTCCGAGGCTGAACAAATCGGCACGGTGGTCGAGTTGTTCTCCCTTCGCTTGTTCCGGGGCCATGTACATCGGCGTGCCGGCCACCACCCCGCTGCGGGTCAGGCTGGCGTCGTCCACCGCGCGGGCCAAACCGAAATCGGTGATTTTCACCACCGGAGTTGGCCCGGAATTGACGAGAATGTTGCTCGGCTTGATATCACGATGAATCAGCCCGGTGGCGTGGGCAGCGGCCAGCCCTTCGGCGATTTGCCGGCCGATTTGCAAGACTTCGGCGGTCTCCAACGGCCCGGTGCGGTCGATCCGCTGTTGAAGGGTTTCACCGGGGATAAACTCCATCACCAAAAACGGCAGCGGCTGTTCCTCGACAGCATGAACCTGAACGACGTTCTCATGCCGGACGGCCGCCGCCGACCGGGCTTCCCGCAAGAATCGCTTGCGAGCGGGCGAGGTGACCGCCATTGCCGGGGAAAGGGCCTTCAGGGCGACCACTCGTTGCAACACCTCGTCGAACACCCGAAAGACAATGCTGAAGCCCCCCTTGCCAATTACTTGAAGGACTTCGTAATTCCCGATCCTCCCCATTGAATCCGGGCGTTCGGAAGGCGTCAGAAAGCCAAGTTCCTCGTCCCCGGAGTCCCTGTTGAAAGCGGGACCATCATGTGTCCGGGTGATAACTGGTTCAGCTGATTGAACAATCGGCTGATCGAGCAGGCTGTCCGGCTGATGGTGGGCGCGCAACAGGGCCGCGAGATGCTCTTTGAGGGGGGCGTCCCCGGCACAAGCCTCATCCAGAAACTTCGTCCGTTGGGCGGCATCGGCAATCTCAATCGCGCCCAGGAAAAGGGCCTCGACTCGGGCAAACTCGGCGGACATGACATCGCTCCGGTGTTGTTTGACCATCAATGCGACGTTTCGAGTGTTCGCTGTCGAAAAAACCAAAAAATTATTCCGTCATCGCCTTCCGCAGCCAGGCGCGGGCGAAAGTCCACTTCTGGCGGGCGGCATAGACCGTCAGCCCGAGCATGGCGGCAATTTCCTCATGCCCCAGCCCGGCAAACTGCCTCAATTCGACCACTCTTGCCGCCAGCGAGTCCGTCAAGGCAAGTTGTTCAAGGGCATCGTCCAAGGCAATCAGTCGTTCGTCGGGATCGCGCGTGCGGACATCCAACAGTTCGACTTTTGCCATCCCACCGCCGCGTTTTTCACGATGCTTGCGCCGGGCCGCGTCCACGAGAATGCGGCGCATCGCCTCGGCGGCCGCCGCGAAAAAATGGCCGCGATTTTCCCAGCGAGCGTCGTCCGTCGGCCCGACAAGCCGGACATAAGCCTCATGCACAAGGGCGGTGGGCTGGAGGGTGTGATCGGCCGCCTCGGCCGCCATCCGCGCGGCGGCGAGCCTCCGCAACTCGTCGTAAACAAGCGGCAGCAACTCGGCGGCCGCCTGCCGATTCCCGGCCGTGGCGGCTTCAAGCAATCGGGTGACATCGGACATAACAATTCAATTTACAGACACGGCGAGCTTGATGTTCGTCAATTTGACCGGTTATTTCCATCCCGGCCGCGCCGCCGGTCGGTCGTCATCGACGCGAAAACAACCAAAGTGAGAGGTCGCCAGTTTGTTGATGAGTTCGCGGCCCTGCTGGTTGTAGCGTTTAGGATCCAACCGCATCGCTTCGCGGGCGTGCGTTTGGGATTCCTCCACACGCTGGATGTCCTCAAAGAACCGGGCCGCCAGAAAATGGTGCTCCGCGGTCGGAGACATTGACAAGAGTTGTTCCAATTCAGTTTCAGCCTCGGCGACCCGGCCCAGTTGTCGCAGGGAATAGTGAATCCCCGTTTGCGCCCGGATCAGGCCGCCGGGCCGGCCGGGGAATTCGGGATGTTCCCTCCATGCGGAGCGGGCCGATTCATAGGCCGTCAACGCTTCGGTGAGCTGATTTTCGTTCTCTCGAATGACGCCCCGCAAGAGAAGGCCCTCGGGCCAAAAAGGCGTTCCTTCGAGGCTTTCCAAAGTCTCCAAAGCTTCCTCGCGACGATCCAGTATCGCCAGTTCTCGCGCTCGCTCCAATCGGGCGACCGGGGAAGCCGTTGAGAGAAGAGGCGTCATCACATGGGATTCCAGCCGGGCAATCAGGCGATCCAGATCATCAGCCAGACGTTCGACCGGTTGATTCCGAATCCGTTGATCGGGGTTCAATTCCTGTAGCTGTCTGGCGAGAACGCGAGCCTCTGCGATTCGAGATTGTTCCAGCAATTCATCAAGCTTCGCTGCCTCATGCCGACTGCGGGCTTTCACATAAACGCTTCCCGCCCCCAGCGACAATAAAACGCCGACGATGATCGTCAGCCCGATGTCGGCCGTGCGGGGCGGCTTTCCCCTCAGCCAGCCGATCATCATCAACAACGGCGGGATGGCCCCCAAGCCATAGGCAAGCGCGACATCGGGAAAGACAAGCGGACTGGCCATGAGGTTTTATCCGGGGGATGTCTTGAGGGCGGGTCGGCGCCAGATCAGCCCGTCGTAGGCGTAATGCACAAACGCGACGATCACATTCACCGTCAGCCACACCTCGGCCATCTGTTGATTCGCGTGCCAGCCGATCACCCCCAGAATGCCGATGAATCCCGCCAGCGTGATCGCCCAGCGCACGGCGAACCAGCCGAGCAAGCCCGTTGAGGACGGGCGCTTTGTCTGGTTTTGTCGCACCGACCACGACACAAGGGCGAGATACTCGACCGCATGGGCAATGGCCGAAGCCGTCGCCAGTGCCAGCACCAGAGCCGGCCGGTGAACGTGAACCGCCCATAGCATGGCGATGAACAGTCCCAAGATGCTCAAGAGGTAGGCAAGCCGGCCGGGGGAACCGCCGGGAGACCGCCACAGATTGGCGAACAACAACAATGCGGGAATCGCCAGCGAACCCAGATCGAATTGACCGAGGAGAACTTCCCACGACGGATCGACCAGACCGACCGTCGCCACGCGGAAGGTGACATACAGCAAGAATCCCCGCATGGCCCACTTTTCAATGGTTACCCGCGAGGATGGCGCGGGATCATCCATGCGGTCATAAATTCGGTAGATGCCGTGATGCTGGGCGGCGAAGTGCCATGCGTTCCAAATGTAATCAATCACCAGCAAACAAGTGAGCGCGCCGGCGGAGAATCGGACTCCCAGCACGGCAACGCCAAGCAAGAGCGGGATTGCCAGGTAAGCCGCCCGGCGTTCTTGAAACCGCCCCGGATCTGTCCAGAGGATCAACATGGTGATCCAACGGTGCGGAGTGGTGATGAAATACAACCGCCAGAAAGTGATGCCGGACTGTCCCAAAAAATCGGACGACATTGGCACAAGAAGCAATAACGGCCAGCCAATGTTGGCAATGAACACCAGATCGATCAACGGACTGAACAGCCATCGGGATGGGCGTGCGGCGGCGACAGGGATTGAGGACAACTCCGCCGACGCCTCGGGCTGGTTCATATGTTCGCCGGAAGAACCAACAAGCCGTTCATTGACGCTTCAACTCAAGATCAATCTGATTGGGCGACTTCTTTTCCACCGTGATCGTCAGCGGGGATCTTTGCGGGTCTTGGTAAATCGGCGGAATGCGATCCTCTGGCGGAACGGTCATTCGTGATTTGTGCGAAACCTTCTCGCCATCGCGGCTGGCTTCCGGTTCCTGTTCGACCACTTGATGAATGACCACCCGAAACTCGCCCGCCATCGAGCCGTCGCCGGGTTTGTTGGTCATCATCTCAAAGGTTCCGTCCGGGGCGATCTCTCCCCCGGCCGTTTTGCCGGGTTGATCGCCGACCGGCATAAAGGAGATGGAACCCCCGCCGGCCATCGGCTTGCCTTGAAACATGACCCGCCCCTTCACGGGATACAGGGCCGGTTCGCCACACCCGGCGAACATCAGAAAGGCCAACGGGAAAAGCACGAACACACGGGAAAATCGCATGGCGGGTTCCGGATGAGAATGTAAGGGAAGGCGGCTCGACGGCAGGTCACTCGCTGATCGTCTCGCCGCCGCCACGGGAACCCATCGCCTGCCATGTCGTCAGGGTGATGCTGTCGCGGACAAAGCGAACGCTTCCGTCGGCCATTGACACGTTCACGCCGCCCGTGTGGTAACTGCGGGACGCCGCATACATTCCGGAATAAGGGCTGCCGACCTGGACGCAGGGCATGCCTTCCTGCGGAAAGTTGCGGCATCCCCAAACACCGTCCGGAGTGGCCGAATTCGGGCCGGTTTGGGCGCTAAAGATATTTCCGCCCATCGTTCCATATCCCCATGTTCCACGGGTGTCTTGGTAGGAAGGGCCGTTGGCGCTCGGCTGGCGATATTTCAATTCGCTCAGCATCAATGTTGTTGACGAACCATCGGTGATGTGTTCGATGTGAGTCGTCGAATTGTTTCCGAAAACTCCGCCCGTGGTGGCGTCTTGATAGTAACTGGAGCCGTAGCCGCTTTTCCCGTATGACGCGCAATAATTTCCTCTCGCCAGGTCTTCCATGCCGGTGCCGTTGGCCAATTGCTCGTCAGTGTACGGATGGGAGGGGCAATCCATGGCTTTCAAATGCTGGTTGCCAATCGGCGTGGCGGCATAGGTGCCATTGCCAAACCAATCCACCACTTCGGGCCGTTCGGCCTGGATCTTCTCGAAGTTGCGATTGAGAGCGTCTTGTTCCATGTGGGGCAGGATGAAGCAGATCCAAGGACCGCCAATGCCGATCGCCCCGCCGCCATTTCGGCCGTTGGGATCATCCCCGGCGGCGATTGATCCCGAAGCCGGGCTTTTGTTCACTGTGCCGGGGGGGAACTGGCCCATGGCTGAGTGATAATTGTGCAGCCCCAACGAAAGTTGTTTCAAATTGTTGGAGCATTTCATCCGGTTGGCAGCTTCGCGGATCTTCTGCACGGCCGGCAACAACAGGCCGATCAAGATGGCGATAATGGCGATGACAACCAGCAGTTCAATCAACGTAAAACCAAATCGAGCCTGTGATGCGCGCCCAAGTGTTCCGAAACGAACACGTCGCGTCGATAAACGATTAAACATTGATGTCCTGCAAAAATGAGGCGGGGTGGCGGGTGGGTGAGAGTAATATGCCAGTCTCGCTTGAAGGAAGACAGCACAATAACATGAATTTAAGGTGAAGAAATTTGTGGGATTGAAAACGGATTTGAAATTGAATGAGCGTCACATGGGTGCGGAGACCCCTCATGGAAGATGAGGGGTCTGAACTATTGCAAAATGTGCTTGATCGCCGGAAGGGTGTAAAAATATGACCCAGGGTGATCGTGTTGAATCCCTGCGGCACTCAATCTCTCATCACGCCAGCAATCCGGCCTCGCCGAGGATCTTGGCCAGTTGCTGACGCTTCTCCGGGGGAAGCGGGGCGATGGGCGAACGGCTCGGGCCGACATCACGGCCGCACAGGGCCATCGCCTGTTTCACCACGCCGGGGGCCGTGCCGATCATCAGAGCCAGTCGCACCGGGCTGAGGCGGGCTTGGGCCGACTGGCACTTTTCGATGTCTCCGGCCACGAAGCTCTCATAAATTTCGACCAGCAACTTCGGGGCGATGTTGCACGACGCCGGGACTGCGCCACGGGCGCCGAACATCAGGGCCGGGGCGATCAGCGTGTCGCGCCCCTGAAGCACGGCGAACGTGTCAGGAACCAGTCGCACGGTTTCGATCAGGTTGGTGAGATCGCCGGACGAATCCTTGACCGCCACGATATTCGGAACTTGAGCTAGCTTCGCAATCGTGTCCGGGTCGATTTTCAGCCCGCCGCAAGTCGCCGGGTTGGAGTACAGGATCACCGGCAGCGATGTGGCCGCCGCGACCCGGCGATAGTGGTCGGCGATCTCGCTTTGATTCGGCATCACAAAATACGGCGTGATGACCGACACCCCGTTGACGCCCTCCCGCTCGGCCATCTTGGTGTGCCGAATCGCCTCGCGCGTCGTCTCGGCCCCCGTTCCCGCATACACCGGAACCCGTTTGTTCACATGCTCCACCGCCGTGGCAACAATCCGCTGCTTCTCCTCGTCTGAGAGCGCATAGCACTCGCCGGTGGTGCCCATGACGAAGATGCCGTTGACGCCGCACTCGATCTGCCAGTCGATGATTTCTTTGAGTTTCTTGTGATCCACCTCTTCATCAGGTGTCATCGGCGTGACGATGGGCGGGATGATTCCTTGGACTTGAAGCATGTGTTTTCCCTTGTTTGAGTGACTCGACTAGGTATCTGTTCTACGTCCGATTTCGCGAGTTTGTCATCGCAACAACTTCCTAATCGGCATGATCGAAGACCTCGAATCTCAGCATGATCTCGTCGAACCGGATCGAGTTCTCCAACTTGATCCGGCATACGCGGGTCAGGGAAATGTCCTTTAAGAACTTGAGCCCGATCACCATTGCGGCCCTGGCTGAGTACAAGAATTTCCGCATCCCGAAGTGGAGAGAGTGGGTATTAGTCCGTCAGTCAATGTAACTGACCGGGCGAAAGGATGAGTGTTTTGCGTACTTTAAGGTTGGGTAATCGGAAGCCCAAAACTTGCAGGTAATTTTTCGTTTCAAGGCTTTGGCCAAAAATGTGGTCATAGGAATATCGAACCGTTGAAAATCAACGTCTCTTGAGTTGCCTGCAATCACCGGCCATTCGTCGGGTGATCCTTCTGTCAGCCAAAAATACCAGTTGCCATTTTCGTCAGTGGCCCAAGGAAGCATCCCCCCAATTTCGGGGAATATCGCATATGGCATTCGTTCGGGCATGATTATTTTCAATGTTCGGGCAATATCCAAAATTCGCTTTGTTGATTGCAACAAATTGCGGTATTCGCCTCGTGAGAACGGATTGAAGACATTGATGAGGTTTGCCAGAAGACCAGTACCATACGTGGAAACGAAATCCCGGTAATCCGACGGGAGCGGCGAGCCCAACTCAGCTTCGATGCTTGACCATGTGGACTGATCGCCAACTTCTAATGGAGAAGTTGGGGGCGGGATGAATGAAACAAGTTCCTTGACAGCCATGAATGATTCCTTTCACATTAAAGCTCGTCTAAAATAAGAGCCATCAGAAACAATGACGAACATCCGTAAAAACCAAGGGTTTTGCTTCATTGTTTCCGAACGCTCTAAAGGTGCCCAGAGCTTGAAGCATCCAACTCTCTCAATTTTGAATTTGGATCAATGTACGGCACAATCGACAAGCATGAAGCCGTGAATCGGAAATCAGATTTCTGTTTCAACACCCCAGCGTTTGAGCAGGTTGTGTTCCACGCCGAGTTGGTCGCAGACGCGGCCGACGATGAAGTTGACCATGTCGTCCACGGTCTTTGGTAGCGTGTAAAATGCGGGCATCGCCGGCAGCACAACGGCCCCGGCTTCGGCGACCGTCGTGAGGTTTCGCAACTGGATGATGCCGAGCGGCGTTTCGCGGGGGACCAGCACCAGTTTGCGGCGTTCCTTCAAATGCACGTCGGCGGCCCGGTGGATCAGGTTCTCCGAGACGCCGTGAGCGATGGCGGCCACGGTGCCCATGCTGCACGGGCAGACCACCATCCCGGCGGTCAGGAACGATCCGCTGGCAATGCCCGCCTGGAAGTTTCGATGGTGGTGATAATGCAACCGGGAGAGATCAAGGCCCGGCGAAGTGAAGAGACTGGCGGGGTTAAAATTCGACAGGTCGAGGGTGAGGGAGAGTTCTTGTTTGAAAACCTCGGCGGCCGCCGGGCTGATGATGACATGAACGGTGCGACCGGTTTTCAGAAGGGTTTCCACCAACCGGATGCCGTAGGCCGAACCGCTGGCTCCGGTGATGGCGACGACAAGATCGGTGGCGGCCATCGGAGTTGTCCGTTTGAGTTGTCCGGGGCCGTCACGTCGCGTTCACGCACCCCAACAACTGACCGAGGATGTTGTCTTGCGGATAACTGTGCCCGAGATGTTGCCGGAAGCCCTCGGCGGAAGCCACTCCGGCGGCGGCGCCTTGTTTGGCGGCCCATGACCTCATGGCGATCAGGTAGTCGTCGACGCCGTGATGCTTCAGCAGCCAGTTGCGCTGGCTGGCGTGGCAGGCGAGCATCGTTTCCTTGTCCGGCAGTTGTTTGGTGATGTCGATCCAGAAATTCGGCCGAATCGCCCGGCCGAAGAGATCCTTCCCTTCCAGCGGATCGCAGTAGTACAGATGCGGGATATGGTCGAGCGGCTTGAGGCCCTCCCATCGGCCGTGCAGATAATTCGGGATCGGGGCGGCGAAGCTGGCGGCCCGGACGACCTTGCTGGTCATCTCGTGATCCATGTGGTAATCGTCGGGGCTGTGAGTGAGGACAATCGAGGGTTGCGTCTTCGCCATGAGCCGGACGACTCGCTCGATCAATTCGTCCGTGAAATGGACCCGCAGGTCGCGGGCTTCCACACAGTGGTAGGTCGCCCCGATGAAATCGGCCCCGGCTTTTGCCTCGGCACGGCGGATGGCGGCGATTTCATCCGGGGGATTGACCGCCGACCCGCAGTCGCCGGGGGTCATGGTCGCCGCGTGGACGGTCCAGCCTTGTTCACGGATCAGCCGGATTAACGTGCCGGCACAGAGGAATTCCACATCATCGGGGTGGGCGAGAATCGCCAGCGCCACCTTGTTCATCGTTCAGATCCGTCCTTCGAGGGTCGGGGTAAAAAACAACGTTCTTCTTCAAGGACCCGGAGGGGGAGAGCCTTCGCCAACTGGTGCGGTTTTGGCCGGTTCCGGCGCCCGCTTGATCAACCCGAGTTTTTCCCGCACGCGGGTTTTGATGTCGTCGTTGATCCAAGGCTTGCCGTCACTCTCGGCATCGCCATCCAGCGGGCCGGGCACGGGCAGCGGAGTCACCCTCTTGAGGACAGGCGCCTGGTCGTACAGCACCGTCAAATCACCGGCGAACTGGAAGGGATTGCCGGCCGTTCCGAAGGCGGCATGCCGCAAGAGGTCGTGGAGCCACAGGGTCGTCAACCGGCGGTCGATGAGGTGAAGCGTCTGGGCCACTCCCTGATACTTCACGTTCTTTTCATACATGGTTTCCTGATACGTCGTGTTGTCCCGAAAATCCTTGCATTGCACGGGGGATGAGATTGCGTTGTCCGATCCGCGGGTCCGGCATTCTTGCCGGCTCAGGAGACGCTTCCAAGCCGCGAACCCCTGCTCATACAGGGCTGCCGCCTTGTCAAATCGAGCGATCTCCCGCCCGGCTTTGTCGAATAGTTTCAGGGCCAGCATGGCGTCGTCCGTGGACATGGCTTCGGATTCAATGTCAAAGGTTTCGTAATTCGTCACGCTGCGGTAAGAGAAATATCCGTTCATCACCAGCATGGCCTCGTGACGGGCCTTCAGCACCGGATCGGTTGATTCTTCGGCCGTGAGTGGTTCGGGCATCCGGCCGACCGACAAGCCGGGGTGCGAACGGCAATAATCCTCGGCCATCGTGTTGTACCGGGCAACTTGGGCGGGTTCCAGGTAGAGGCCGTTTGCCCGGCCGTGTTCACGCCAGCGAACGGAGGCCTCCTTCCAGGCATCCTGGGCGACGGTCGGAGTGGTGAGCTTCACGCTCACCGGCTTGCCCGTGTCGTCCGTTTTTTTGATCCACACGTTCGAGTCGAGTTCCTCGTCCAGCTCATAAGGATCATGATCAAACCATCCTTCTTTGGTGAGGCGTTCGGCATGGTAGCTTTGCGCCCGCACCGGCCCCTGTCGGAAGACCATCAGCGTCGGCCGTTTGGGCATCCGATACTTGTACGGGTCAAATTCGCCCACTTCCCCGGTCGGCAGGGGGTTCGGCGGGGGGATGGCCACGTTGGCCATCGCGTACCACTCGCGGGAGACGAGGAACGCATCCGACTCGTGGTCCCCCAAATCGTTGTGATAATCGAGTTCCTTGGTGACGATCGGCTGGTCCTTCAATTCCGGCAACACGGGGAATTGCCTGAGCCGGTCGTTGAGTTCCTTCGTGGCTGTCTTGTAGCGGGACGGTAGTTTCTTGTTCGCGCGGAGGAAGTCGATGACATCCTTGGGAGTGGCCACCAGCGGCTTGGCATGGGCTTCGACACCGTCCGAGGCGGCGACGCGGACGTTCTTCAGCCGACGGATCAGTTGCGGGTTGGTCCGGCAGAATGTCTCGAATTTATCCGAGTTAATCGAACGCTCACGGTCGGGGTTCAGCAGACGTTCCGGATCGCGGTCTTCGTCCGGAATGCACGAAAGCTGATATAAGCATCGAAGCGTGGTCACCTTGTCGCTCACGCCGAACTTGTTCTGGTAGTAAAACCCAAGGTTATATCGCAAATCCGGGTTGTTCCGGTTCATCGCCTCGCCCTCGGCAATGATCGAGATGCCGCGGGCAATGTAGTAATACATGTCGTTCAGCCGGTCCATTTCCACGGACACGTTGTACGTGATATTCCAGCTTTGAAACAGCCACGGAGAGGTGAAGTGCGGCTGCAATTTGGTGATGGACTTCACCGCGATGTCCAGTTCGCTCCATTCCTGCCGGCGCTGCTTCTCAATGGCGCTGTTCCACAGGGCGCACACCGCCAGCCCGCGGGAACCGGTGAGCAGCAACCGGACGGCCGACCCGCCCAGTTCGGCATCGCCCTGGCTCAGTTCGCTCAGTTCGTGACGGCGCGCGCGTCCTTCGATGGAGTTGTCGTAAGCCACGTCACGCACGCCGGGGACCGGGATTTTGATGGTCCCGCGGACAACCAGCGTGGACAGCAAAAGCACGGCGATGGTCGAGAGGTAAATCACCTTTCGGCGTTTCGCGGCTTGTTGATAAATATTGGCCATGAGACATCATCTCGGGAATTCGGAATTCAAGCAACGCAGACCAGGCGGGAAAGCCCGGCCCGCATCACCACAAGTCACGCCGCGATTTCGCGGGCCTTCATCAAGTAATAGGCGGCCACCAGCCAGGGCAGGATGTAGCCGAGCAACAACACAAAATTCACCAGCAGAAATTCCGGCCCGATGTTGAAGCCTTGGGCCACGTATTCCGACAGGCCGTAACTATCCACGTTCGGGATCACGTTCATCACCCGGCGAAGCACCCAGCGGTAGCCCCCGTCGAGCATTTTCACGGCGCGGATGGTCGGCGTCGGGTCCAGTTCGGCGGCGGCCACGCTCTTGTTAATCAGCCGGGTCAGCGATTCAAACGGCCCGCCGCCCACGTTCAAGTTCAAAGCGAGTTCCTGAATGAACTCCAGGAAGAACCCGCCGATGAACAGGAACAACGCGCACAGGAAGCTCAACACACCGGCCAGGTACGTGCTGCACGCCACGGCGATGGCGATGGCCACGATGAGCCGGAACCACAAGCCGATCGATCCCTTGAAGTAGTTGAAGCTGAAATTCCCCTCGGATTCCAAAATGTAGAGGTCATACTTGGCGACGCCGACAAACTGGGTGGGCGTGTCGCACCTCACCGTCACCTGGAGGCGGCGGAGAGGCCGCCCGCCGACTTGGATCGCCTCGTCCTTCGAGGGGTCGCCGGAGGCCGCGTTTCGGAACAACCCGGCGGGGACGGGAATCGATGATGTGTGATAGTCGTAAATCTGCAAGCTCTTGAAGAGGTATCGCCCGAATTCCTCGGCAACCTTGTCGACCTTTTCCCACTTGGCCGGATCCTCGGGCTTCACGTTGACCAGCCCCTGCATGGCCGTGTTGAATTCGGCCTCGCGGGAAGGATCCCACTTGTGGGTCATCAAATCGAAGCTCACGAACACGCCCCGGCCTTCCTCGCCCTTCGTCGTGCGGTACACGTCGAAGGCAAACTCCAACGGCATGGGGTCGGTCTGGCCCGAAACGTCGGGGACGTTTTTGAAACTCCAAACGGCGGTGTGCGAACTGGCTCCGGCGATATATTTGCGATACACATCTTCGCGGCCCACGTCGATTCCGACGAAATCGGCCGTCTTCTTGGAGCTGAATTCCATGTCGCCGTACAGGGCGACGCGGGATTTGAAACTCTCCTCGGCCGCCTCTTCCGCCAGGTTGCCGGTGTTGATGAGCAACAACCCCAGCCCGGTCATCAGGGCCAGGGCCATCGTGATGATGCCGAGGTAGCCGAAAAAACGCCCCAGGACGAGTTCAAATCGTTCCACCGGCTTGGTGACAATCGTGTGGATCGTCAGGCTCTTGATGTCGTTGGGAATACTGAAGGAGGCCAGCAACAGCCCGACGCTGATGAGCAGCACGTTCATGCCGCGGGTGGTCACGTCGATGATGCTCTTGAGTTCGTCCTCGGGCTTTTCGCGGAAGAACCATCTCGCCGGGAACAAATACAGGACCAGGATGCTGAGGAACACCCAGACAATCCGGCGCCGGAAAGCTTCCTTGAAACTCAGTTTGGCGATGGCATAGATGCGGCCGATCCGAAACCGGGGGATGTCCATGAAGACCGGGCCGGCGAACGCCAGAATGGCAAAAAAGCCGCCGAGGGCGAACGAATACTCGTAGGCCCATTCCATCAGGGAGAGAATGCGCCCCTTGCGAGAAAGGAATATCTCCGCGTCGGTCATTCCGGAAAGCCACCACATCAGGCCAAAAGTCACCAGGTAAAACACGATGGCCAGCGCCGAGAGTATGAGCATCCACGGGGTGACCAGCCGGTTTCTTTTCTGGCCGTTGACAATGTCGTACACCGGGTTCATCAATCCGTTGAGGAGCCAGAACACGAGGCCGAGCATCGCGAACCCGCCGACATCCTGCATCCAGTTCACGATAATTTCCAGCATCCGGCCGCCCGGAAACGGGTAATACCGGATGCCGTACTGGGTGAAGGTGACGGGCGGGACTTCAAATTTCATGACCCCCAACAGGGGGGCGAACGACAGATTCACGGGATCGCCTCTCAGTTCGGTTGGTGGTCAGGATTTGATCGTGCCGTCGGCGGCCGGCAGATACCGGCGGCCGGGGCGGGCTTTGGACTCTTCGACGATTCGCCGGAACAAATCTTCGAGCGTCGTCGTCGGGTGGCCGAACGATTCGAGCTTGCCGCCGTGCTTCTCGACGACGGATCGCAGGTCGCTTTGCAGATCGTCGGTCAGTCGAAGATTGGTGGCCCGGATTTCCACTCGGGCCGCATCCTCGACGAGTTTGCTCACTTCGCCGAGTTCCTGAAGGTCGCCGTTGAACAAAATCGCGATCCGGTCGCACACATCCTGCACGTCGTCCAACCGGTGGCTGCACATGAGGACGGTCTTGCCCTGGTCGCGGAGTTGCTTGATGAGATCCTTCATCCAGATGGTCCCGATGGGGTCCAGCCCGGAAGTCGGTTCGTCGAGAATCACCAGTTCGGGATCATTAATGAGGGCTTGGGCCAAGCCGATCCGCTGCCGCATCCCCTTGGAGTATTCGCGAAGGGTTCGCTTGCGGTCATGCTCCAGGCCGACAAGCCGGATGAGATCAGCCGACCGCTTTTTGCGGACATCCGAGGGCATGTCGAACAAGCGGCCGTAAAAGTCGAGTGTTTCCTCGGCGTTGAGGAAGCGATAAAGGTACGATTCTTCGGGCAGGTAGCCAATTCGCTCGTTCTTGCGAACGTCGGCGGCCGGCCGACCGAACACCGTGGCGTCCCCCGTGGTGGGGAACAACAACCCGAGCAGTAGTTTGATGGTTGTGGTTTTGCCGGACCCGTTCGGCCCGAGCAAGCCGAAAATTTCACCCTTTTTGATGCTCAGGTCGAGCGCGTTGAGGGCGACTTTCTTCTTGCGGCCCCAGAAGTCCCGGTAAACCTTGGTGAGGTTGCGGGTTTCGACGAGGGTGTCGCCAACCTTGAGGATGTCCCCGGTCGACGAGCGGTGAGACTGGTGATGCCCGGCGGGCGAATGAGAAACAGCGGTCTCGGCCATGCCACGAAACTCCGGCGGCCCGTCGCGGGCCGATTGGTCATTCGGTTAATACGCCACTTCGGTCACAGTCGTTCGCGCGAGGGAAACTCGTTCCAAGTTCCAAGTTTCAAGTTTCAACTTCCAACTTCTCATGTTGAAAACCATGAAGCCATCGGGCTTCGATATTTTAACTTGGAAGTTGGAAGTTGAAACTTGGAACAGGTTTCTCACTCCTTCGGCCCGGCCAACCCCGGCAAATCGAAGCCCCGGCCTCCTTTGAGGAGTTGCAACTTTGCCTGTGTCTGCTGTCCATATCCCCAAAGTTTGATGAACCCTTGGGCGGCGGCTTGATCGTAGTCGCTGCCTTCGTCGTAGGTGGCGAGTTTCTTGGAGTACAAACTATTCTCGCTCTTGCGGCCGACGACAAATGCCTTGCCCTTGTACAGTTTCACGCGGGCGACGCCCGAGACGAACCGCTGGTTGCTGGCCACGAAGGCGAACAGGTCTTGGTGGAACGCGCCGAACCAGAGGCCGTTGTAAATCAGGTCCGCGTATTCCTGCGAAACCATCGTTTTGAACCGCGCCGCCGGTTTGCTGAGGCAGAGCGTTTCCATTTCCCGGTGGGCTTCGTGAAGCACGACGGCGCCGGGGGCCTCGTAAATTTCACGGGATTTGATGCCGACCAACCGGTTTTCGACGTGGTCGATCCGGCCGATGCCATGCGCCCCGGCGATCTTGTTCAACTTTTCGATGAGCGGCACGCCGTCCATCTTCACGCCGTTCAGCCCGATTGGCACGCCATGATCGAATTCGATTTCAATGTATTCCGGTTCGTTCGGGGCCTTGCGAGGGTCGGTTGTCCACGCGAAGGCTTCTTCCGGGGCTTCATCCCACGGGTCTTCCAACAGACCGGCCTCAACGGAACGTCCAAACAAATTTTGGTCGATGCTGTACGGACTTTCCGGTTTGGCTTCGACCGGGATGCCGCGAGCTTTGCAGAACTCGATGGACTGCGGCCGGGTCATGCTCCATTCCCGCACCGGGGCCACGATCTTGAGATCGGGCGCCAGCGTTTGGAAAGTCACATCAAAGCGAACTTGGTCATTGCCTTTGCCGGTGCAACCGTGGGCGACGGCCTTGGCTTCGTATTTGCGGGCCACATCCACCATCAACTTGGCGATCAGAGGCCGACCCAACGCCGTGGCAAGGGGATACTTCCCCTCATACAACGCTCCGGCCATCAGGGCGGGGAAGACGAAGTGATCGACGAACAAATTCCGGGCATCTTCGGCGACGGCATCCACGGCCCCGGTTTTGAGGGCTTTTTGGCGGATGGCCTCGATGTTGTCCCCCTGGCCGAGGTCGCAGGTGTAGGTCACCACGTCGTAGCCGTACTTTTCCTTGATCCACGGGACCATGACGGAGGTGTCCAACCCGCCGGAGTACGCCAGAATGATCTTTTCAGCCATGAGGAAGATTCCCGAACTTGTCGTGTTGAGTCGCCTGATGGTTCGGTATAGTTCCCGGTCATGAAAGTGAACATGCCGACGCGGCCCCGAATCCGAATTCCCGATCTCTTGTTGGCCGAACTAATCGCCCATGCGGCGCAAGAACACCCGTTGGAATGTTGCGGTCTCCTTGCGGGAATTGTCACACCGGGAGCCTGTGAGGTCACTGTTCGGATACCGTTGACCAATCATTTGAAGCGGGAAGATGAGTTTGAATCCGACCCGGCCGAAATGCTGGCGGCCCACCGCCGGATGCGCCGGGAAGGATTGGAAATGTTGGCCGTCTACCACTCCCACCCGGCCAGCGAACCGGTTCCCAGCCGGAAGGACCGTTTGCGAAGCATTGACGAACGGGTGGCCTGCGTCATCGTCGGCCCGACAGGCGACGTGCGAATGTGGTGGCTGTTATCCGCCCATGAACAGACGGAGGCGAATTGGGAAACCAAATGAGAAATTTGGTTTCCGTTCAGGCGGGGCAGGGCATGTTCACTTCTTCGGTTTCGCGGGCGTCATCCAAATCCGGGCGGTGTCGTCGTCGCTCACGGTGGCCAGCGTTTTGCCATCGGCCGAGATGGCCACTTCGTTGATCCAGTCCGTGTGGCCGGTAAAGTTGGCGATTTCCTTCCAATTGTCGGTGTCCCACAAAATGGCGGTGTCATCCGCCCCGGCAGAAGCAAGACAGTTCGAGTCTTTGGCAAAGGCCACGCCGTTCACGCCGCCTTTGTGAGCCGGGAAGGATGTTTTTTCTTTCTTGGACGCCACATCCCAAATGATGATTTTGCCGTCGCCGTCACCGCTGGCGATCAGCTTGTCATTCGGGGAAAACCGCACGCAATTGACGGATTCCGTATGGCCTTTGAGCGTTTCCACGGACTTGAACGTCTTCATGTCCCAGAGGATGATCGTGTCATCGGAACTGCCGGTCGCCAGCAACGCCCCGTCTGAAGAGAATGACACGCTATTCACCGAATCGGTGTGCCCTTTCAGCGTCGCCTTGCTTTTGCCGGTTTTCACATCCCAGATGATGATGGTGTCGTCGTCGCTGGCCGAGGCCAGCCGTGTTCCGTCCGGGCTGAAGGCCACGGCATTGACTGAGTCTTGATGATCCTTCAGCACCTGAATGGCTTTGTTATTTGCCAAGTCCCAAATCCGCACGGTGTCATCGGCGGCGGCGCTCGCCAACAACTTGCCATCTGCGGAAAACGACACCCCGAGGACGGAATCTTCGTGCCCCTTCAAAGTGGCGAGATTCTTCCCGGTGGCGACATCCCAGATGATGATCGTGTCATCGGAGGCGCCGGTGGCGAGACGTTTCCCGTCGGGACTGAAGGCGACCGCATTGATCGAGTCTGTGTGACCCTTCAGGGTAATGGGTTCCTTGTCGGCCGCCGACACGGGGACGACGGCTGAACATGCCAGGATGGCTACGAAAAGTTGTTTCATGGGAATTTCAATCGACGGGGAAAGGATTTGGAATGCGTCCGTGGCATGCTACGCGAGCGGGGCAGGCAGGCCACGTTACGATTTCGTCAGCCGACTGTTTGGCTCGCCGTCGTTATCTTTTCCCATGATGCAAAATGGCCACGGCCTCGGCATGCCCGCCTTTCGCGGAGATCATCACATGCTCCCCCCGGTGAACAGCCGCGAAACTGGCCGGAGTCTTGAGTTTGCCTTTGTGGCTCGAAAATTTCGTGTTGGAACCGACCGACAACTTGTGGATGTGGCCGGAGACTTTCGCCCCTTTGGCCGCCGACCCGGACTTCTTTTTGCGGTGATGCGTTTTGACGGTGATTTCACCAATATGTCCGGCGGAGGTCGCTTTCGGATGATGGTGAACCTGGACCACGACACCGCGGATGTGGTGGATGCCGTTTTGCGGTTTCTTTTTGACGCCCTTGGCGGCGAACGCCGGTGTGGCGCTGACGCAGAGAAGACCGACGATCAACATGGCTGATGTGAGAAGAGTTCGCACAAAAATCTCCCGAGAGAGGTGATGGAGTTTGACTGGGCGACACTCACATAAACACATGGATCAGCACGAAGTTTCCCGTATTTTTTCATCTTTCCAACAAAGGACTTACGCCGGTTTGCAGATGATTTGTTTTCGACCAACTGCTTGAATTTTGACATCTCGAATGGTTTGTTTTCGACCACGATTTGGTTGGTCGGCATTCCTGATTTTGAACTGGCGTGAATCGGTTGCCACCAGCCTTGATCAACAAGGCCGCCAGCGAATTTGGGTTGGTCTGACAGTCTGGCCAATTCTCGACGACGGCAGAACCGGCATATTCCATTCAAGCGGCGCAATCGGAACAGTCGATTAAATGGATGATCTGTCGCCCCGGAGTGATCGTCCGATGTCATCACGTGGTTGGTCTGTTCCGAAACTTCGTCGAATGGCCTTTCTGGGCTGTGTCTCCCTTGGCGGGTGCGCCGGCCCCGGCACGTTCCACATGGATTCGGAAGCCCCTCCGCGAATAACGATTCCGGACGCGGAAGAACTTGAGGTTCAAACAGCCTCGGCCGAAGAGGCGCCGAAACCCAAGCCACCGACCCCGTTTGAATTGCCCCCCGGTCTGCCGGGGGCGCAAACGCCGCCGATCATCCCGCCGAAATTCACGCCAGACACCCCCGCCGCCGAACGCCAGCGAATGGTGCGGGAGTTGTACCCGGCCCGGCCCGAGAAGGGGGACGGTTCTTCAAACTTCGCCACCGGGGATCAGGTGAGTTTGCAGGTCTTGCTTGACATGGCCTACCAAAGCAGCCCGGCGATTCGCAAGGCCCAAGCCAATGCGGAGGCGGCCAGCGGATCAGTGATTCAAGCGGGCCTCGCCCCCAACCCGACGGCCGGGTATCAGGCCGATCAGTGGGTTTCCCGAGTCGGCAAGGCCGATGGCGCCAACCCGAATAGCGGCCAGCAGGGCGCTTACTACAATCAGACGTTCAAATTCCCCGGCAAATTGTCTTTGGCCCAAGCGGTTGCCGGCTTCGATTTCATGAACGCCCAAGTGGCGGTGCGCCGGTCGAAAGTCGATCTGGCCGGCCAGGTGCGGACGGCCTATTTCTCGGCGATTGTCGCCCAGCAATCGGTGGAAACCAATGCCACGCTCTTGCAATTGTTGAACGAAACCTACGAACTCCAGTTGAAGCAGGTCGCCGGGGGCGAGGCCGCCGGGTATGAACCGTTACAGCTTTACGCCCAATCGGTTCAGGCGAAGAACAATCTCACTCAGGCCGAGAACGCCGCGAAAAATGCCTGGCGTCAACTGACGTCTGCCATCGGCGTGCCAGACTTGAAACCGATGGCGCTGTCCGGGAAAGCCGACGCGGTGGCTCCGGTGTTCGATCAGGATGCCTTGTTGAAACGGACTCTTGACTGGCACACGGATGTCGTGACGGCGAAGAATAGCTTTGACCAGGCGCAGGTCAATGTGAGACTGCAACGAATCACGCCCTATCCCGACCTCATTGCGAACACGGTGGTTCAGCACGACAACGCGCTGGGCAACAATCAGTTCAACTTGCAATTCGGCATCACGCTGCCGTTGTTCGACCGCAACCAAGGGAACATCAAACAGGCCTTGGGACAATTGCGGGCGTCCCAAGAAAACATCCTCCAAACGCAAAACACCCTGCGGGGCCAGTTCGCGGAGGCGTATTTCCGTTACGAGACAAACCGGGTGATTGCCGTCAGCTATCGGGACAAAATTCTTCCCAACCTGATGCGGGCCTATCGGGCAATCATCCGGCGTTATCAGGTCGAACCGGACAAAGTCTCCTTCAACGACATTGTGACCGCCCAGCAAAACCTCGTCACCGCCCTGCAAGCCCACCTGGCCGCCCTTGATGCCCAATGGAAAGCACTCACCGACTTGGCGAACACTGCTCAGTTGGACGAGCTTGAGTTTGGGAAATGACGTAAAGAAACAAGGGCGATCTGTTTGCAACGAGCAAATGGCACATCTGGCATGAATTTTGCATTTGCAGATAGCAAGATTCATGCCAGATGACTTGCCCGACAGGGTCTTCTCAACAGTCTAAACTTACTCATGTCCGCAAAAAACTTTCTTACTCCCGGCGTTCCGGCTCCTTGGTTCACGGTCGAAAGCACCGCGAACCCGAGGTTCCATTTTGACACCGTCGCGGGGCGGTATGTCGTGCTGTTCTTCTTCGGAACCGCTTCCCATCCAACCTGTCGGGAGGCGTTGGATGGTTTCATCCGGCAACGGGCCGTCTTTGACGATGCCAACGCCTGTTTTTTCGGAGTCAGCAACGATCCCGAAGACCGGGTATTGGCTCGGGTATGGGAAATGCTTCCGGGCGTGCGCTATTTTTGGGATTTCGACCGGGCAATCAGTCGGCAGTACGGGGCCGTGGCCAAGGACTCCGATCATCTCCTCCCGCACACGGTGATTCTCGATCCCCGCCTTCGGGTTGTGAAAGTGATTCCGCTGGATGGAACTCCCGGCCATGCCGAACAAGTGGTGGCGTGTCTCGAACAATTGCCCCCGTTTTCTCCGGAAGCGTTCGCCACCGTTCAGGCTCCGGTGTTGGTGGTGCCGCGAATCTTTGAACCGGAACTCTGTCAGAAGCTGATGTCCTATTACAACCAGCACGGCGGTGCGGAATCCGGTTTCATGCGGGAAATCGAGGGAAAGACGGTGCCCGTCTCCGATCACGGATTCAAGCGACGACGAGATCAGGAGATCGAGGACGAGGGCCTGCGAAAAGCGTGCATGTTCCGCATTCACGACCGGCTGATGCCAGAGATTTTCAAAGCCTTCCAATTCAAGGTCACCCGCATCGAGCGGTATATCGTTGCCTGTTACGAGGCGAATAGCGGCGGCTTCTTCCGCGCCCATCGGGACAACACCACCAAGGGAACGGCCCACCGCAAGTTCGCCGTGTCGCTCAACCTGAACACCGGCGACTACGCGGGCGGATGTTTGCGGTTCCCTGAGTTCGGGCCACAGTGGTATGTTCCCCCGGCGGGGGGGGCCGTTGTCTTCTCCTGTTCGCTGCTGCATGAGGCCACGCCGGTCACCGCCGGGAAACGATATGCGTTTCTGCCCTTCCTCTACGACGAGGAAGGCGCCCGCGTTCGCGAGCAGAATCTGAGTCACGTGGCGGTGAAGCCGCCGCAACAGACGAACCCGCCTTCGGCCGACGAGGGATAAGTTATTGCCACCGGCAACCCGCCGTGAAGAACAGACATGCCCGGTTACGATGATTGGAAACCGGCCATTGCCGGAATAGATTGACATCTGTGCGACCAAATCACTCTTTGTCACCAGAAATGTTCTCGACCCCTCTCAGCCTCTTGGAGCGGTTGCGCCGGAAAGATGATCCGGACGCTTGGAGGCGGTTCGTCGAGCTATATTCCCCGCTGTTATCCGAATGGTCGCGACGGAACCGGGTTCCCGAAGCCGAAGCCGAGGATCTCGTCCAAAATGTCCTCGTTCGCCTCATTCAACAAATGCCGGCCTTTGAACGCCGGCCCGGCGGCAGTTTTCGCGGCTGGCTGTTTACCATCTTGAGAAATTCCTGGCTTGATCGGTGCCGGGCCGAAAAGCGACAACCCGTCACGGCCGGGGGAGTTTCACCGGACGGGCAAGCCGGCGCCGATCCCATCGCGGAACTGACCGAGGCGGAATATCGTGGCTACCTGTTGCGGCGTAGCTTGCGGGTGGTTCAGACCGATTTTCCCGAAACGACTTGGCGGGCTTTCTGGCTGCATGTCGTCGATGGCCTGCCCGCTGCCGAGGTGGCCAAAATCGCCGGGATCACGCCCAATGCCGTTTATCTGGCCCGTGGCCGAGTTCTGAAGCGACTCCGGGAAGAACTCGCCGGTATTTTGGACTGATTTCTTTTTTTCGCGACAGATTCCCCGCTGACCGAACGTCGTACCCTCTGAACGGAGTGTTCGGACCTTCGACAAGTGGCGGGATTCTTTCATGACAGATGATCGCGAACAGCAATCCCAACTCATTCTCGCCTATCTCGACGGCTCGCTCTCGCCAGAACAAATGTCCGAGGCCGAGAAAATCATCGAGGCCGATCCGGACGTCCGCACCATCCCGGCCGAAACCGACAAGCTCGAAACTTTTATCAACCGACTCCAAAAGGCGATTGCCATGCCGCCATTCCCCGCCGAGCGCGATGACCAGGCCAACGAGCGAATTCAACAGAGGGTGGCCGAGGAAATCCAGCTTTCCGCAAAGTCCGACAAAACCATCTACGCCGACATCGAGAATCCGCTGATCTCAATGGCATTCAAGAATATACCCGCCGCAGATGGTCATCGCCCTGATCTTGGTTCGTCTTTCGGATTCCTGTCACCACCTCAGGCAGAGGGAGAACTAGGCAGGCTTAACGGGTACCGTGTGCTTAGAAAACTTGGTGAAGGAGGTATGGGGATAGTCTTCGAGGCAGAAGACATCCGCCTGAAACGCTTGGTCGCCCTCAAGGTGATGAAGCCGAAAATCGCCGCTGAAGAACACTACCGGGAGCGATTTCTCCGCGAAGCCCAAGCGGCCGCCGCTGTCGTGCACGATCACATTTGCCCAATTTACCAAATAGGCGAAGAAAGCGGTGTTCTGTTTATCGCCATGCCGTTCCTCAAAGGCGAGGCTCTCGATGCCTACCTAAAGCGACTAAAGCGACTAAAGCGACAAAGACCTCTGCCTATCCCAATAGCGTTACGGATCGGTCGCGAAATCGCCGAGGGGTTGGCGGCGGCCAACGACGCCGGATTGGTCCACCGGGACATCAAACCGGGCAACATCTGGCTTGAAAGCGATCCCGGCAACGCGGCGAGAAAAATCGCCGGGCAGCGCTTGGTCCCGGATCGGGTCAAGATTTTGGATTTCGGCCTGGCTCGCTTCACCGCCGAGGATGTCTGCCTGACCCAGAGCGGAGCGATCCTCGGCACCCCGGCCTACATGGCGCCGGAACAGGCGCGCGGCAAGCAGGTCGATCACCGCGCCGACTTGTTCAGCCTGGGCGTCATGCTCTACGAAATGACCACAGGGCGGTTACCCTTCACCGGCAAAGACGCCCTGTCGATCCTCACCAGTCTGGCCTTGGATGAGCCGACCGCACCCGTCCTCTTCAACATGGATGTCCCGCCGGAGTTGTCCGACCTCATCATGCAGCTTCTCTCGAAGTCGCCCGACCAGCGCCCCGCCAACGGGTGGGTGATCGCCGAATCGCTTTTGACCATCCTCACGGAGACGGTCCGGCTTGGCGTCGAAGCCGATCCGCCAATGGTCGGCTCGCCGACGCCATCTTCCGACGAGTCCACGAAAACAAACCCGTGGCAATCGATCAACAAATCGGCTTCCCCGCCGATTCCCGGCAAGACTCGGAAGAAGGTGGCATCGAAACCGAAGCGAAAATCCTCCGGTGGGAAAACTTGGATCGCCCTGGCACTGGGCCTCCTGCTCCTAGTCGGCGGCGGTGGCGCGGCCGCATACAAGTTGTTCTTCGAGACCAAGAACGGCACGCTCGTCGTCGAAGTCGATGGCGATGCCAACGTGCGCTTCAAAAACGGCGAATTGCTCATTTTCGACTCTGTCGGCAACCAGAAATATATCCTCAAACCCGGCCAACGAACCGAAACGATGCCGCCGGGACAATACAGAGTCCAAGTCGCCAGTGCGGATGGCGTGAAACTGGAAACCCCCGAATTCACCATGACCAAGAGAGGCGCGAAAATCAAAGTCACGGTCGATCCGATGAGCGTAGCGAAGAAGGAGCATGAGGCAACGAATCCCGACCGCGAGGCTGCCGAGTGGGCACTCTCCACTGGCGGCACGGTCGAGATCAAGATCGGTGATCAGCGATTGGTGATCAAGGATCGTTCAAAGTTGCCCGAGGAAAACTTCCAAGTTACCAATTTGTTGCTGAACAAAAACAAGAACGTGACAGACGAGGGCCTGCGGCATGTTCGTGACCTTAAGAAAATTTGGGGACTCCATTTCTCCCAAACGGCGATCAGCGACGCCGGCTTGGAACACTTGCGTGACCTGCCCGAACTGAGCATGCTGACCTATGATGACATGTCAATGACCGGCAAGGGAATCGCACCGATTGGAACACTTCGCATGTTGTCGGTTTTGTCGATCAACAACGCGGCCATCATTGATGCCGACCTGATCCACCTCAAGAATTGCACTCATTTAATGGCC
>NZ_JH636449.1:93374-97052 GCF_000255705.1 Zavarzinella formosa DSM 19928 | reverse complement strand
ATTCGATCAGGCGGAAAAATGGTAGGTCATTACCGCGCAAATGCCTTAGTCTCTCCATGTGTCAGATCAAGGGGCCGGGGTTTGCTCACCTCAAGAATCTCAAAATTTGTAGTATGCAAATCGTTGAAAATCCTCTTGAAGAAGACGCGTTCAAATACCTCAAAGACTGGCCCAATCTCAAGAGCCTTTCATTCTCGTGCAAACTGACCGACCGAGCGATTAAAGCTTTGGACGATCTTCCGGTCCTCCGCAATCTTTCCCTCACGGGTTCCTTCGGCGCCGTGGACGATGACCTCAAGCCCATCGCCAGGTTAAAAAATATCGACTCGCTCAATCTGTATTCGTCCAATATTTCCGACGCGGGTCTGGCCCACTTAAAAGACATGGCTCGATTGAAAGAGCTTATTCTGATCGGATGCAAGATCGGCGATGAGGGCCTTGATCATCTCAAGGAATTGAAGAATCTCGAATCCCTCGATCTTTCATCCACCCAAGTGACCGAAGAGGGCGTCATAAATCTCAAGAAGGCCTTGCCCAAATGCAAGATCGACTGGAACGGCGGCACCGTCGAACTGAAAAAGTGAATTGGCAAAGCAGCGAAGTGCAGGATTTGACTCCAAACAACAGGCGAGCAGTCCCCGAAACAAACTCGCCCAACGGCCCCGGCAGCCCTCTGAAAGCGGCCTCTCTCGCCAAAATCATGGCAAACCCGGCTGGATTCCCGCTAAGACAGGAGGGTCAACAGCCTACTGCCAACGGGGTTTCGCATGAGTTTGCCGGTTGCTTCCACGGGCGGGCCTGCCGCCGTCATGCCGAGGGCCGGTCTGGCCCTTGGGTTGCTCACCTCCATCAACCTGTTCAACTACATCGACCGGCAGGTGCTGTCGGCCGTGCTGCCCAAGCTCGAACTGGACGCCAACCTGTTCAAGCCGGATGATCCGTGGCTGAAATCCAAACTGGGGCTGCTGACCACGGCGTTTCTCGTCACTTATATGCTGATTTCCCCGATCTTTGGCCGCCTCGGGGACCGGGTCTCCCGCTGGTTGCTGGTGGCCGTCGGGGTGATTCTCTGGTCGCTGGCCAGCGGCGGCTCCGGACTGGCCACGTCGTTTGCCATGTTGCTCATCACCCGATGCTTGGTCGGCATCGGCGAGGCGGCTTATGGACCGGTCGCCCCGTCCATGCTCTCGGATATGTACCCGGTGAAAACGCGGGGCAAGATCATGTCCCTTTTTTACCTGGCCATCCCGGTCGGCAGCGCCTTGGGATTTGTCGTCGGGGGTTTGGTGGCTAACACGTCGTGGGGTTGGCCGGGGGCGTTTCAAATTGTGGTGCTGCCCGGCTTGATTCTCGGCGCCCTGTGCCTGTTCATGAAAGAACCGCCCCGCCCGGCGGTCGCCAAGGATCATGTCCGCGATTCTTGGGGCAGCATCCTCCGAGAACTTCGCGGCATCCGGTCGTTTGTGCTTTGCTGTCTGGGAATGACCTGCACCACCTTCGTCCTCGGCGGGGTGGCCGCGTGGGCGCCGTACTACATCTTCGAGCGGGAAGCCCGTTTTGAACTGGTGGACAAAAAATTAGAAGAACTCGCGGCCAAAACCGCCTCGGACGGCACGCCGGTCGTCCCCCCGGCGATGATCGAGAAGTTGCGGAAACTCGAAGGCCCGACGGTGTACGACACCAAGGAATTCAAGGAGTTGCTGAAGAGAAGCGAACTCACCCCGGAAGAACAGAAACAGTACCAGCTACACATCTTTGACGCCGCCGTGGCCGAGGGATCGACGACACTTGGGGCGATTGACTTCCGCTTCGGCGTCATCATCGTGGTTGGCGGATTGATGGCCACGCTTTTTGGCGGCTGGCTGGGGGACAAATTGCGCAACCACATTCGCGGCGCCTATTTTCAGGTGTGCGGCTATGGGGCGTTGCTTGGCTTCCCGGCGTTCCTGGGAATGATTTATCTGCCGTTTCCGCTGGCGTGGGTGGCCGTGTTTTTCATCGTGTTCTGGTTGTTCCTGAACACCGGCCCGGCGAATGCCATTCTGGCGAACGTGACCCGCCCGGAGATTCGGGCCTCGGGATTTGCGGTCAATATTTTGATCATTCACTTGTTCGGGGATGCGTTCGCCCCGCCGTTGATCGGGTTGGTCGCCGACCATTCGGATTTGAGCACGGCGTTAATCATCGTTTCCGTGCTGATTCTGCTCGGTGGCTTCCTGTGGATTGCGGGTGCCGGTTCGCTTGATGAGGAAACGAAGAAGATTTCGGATTTGGAGGAAGCCGCCCGTGAAGTGGCGGCTTAAAACGCCCCGCTTATAGGAAGGTGGAAAGGGCGTACAGCACGAGGCCGATCATAAACAGGAAGCTCGTCATGCGAACCCCCCAATGGAGGGCTTCGCGGAGAATCTTGTTCCAAGAGTCGTATCGCGTGGCACTGTAGACCAGACTCACAACAACAATCAGAACGGGCAGATGAACGTAAATGGTCATTTCGACGGCCCCCCGTTCGGCGGCGTCAGGGGACCGGGCGTAGCCCGCACTTCCCGGAAGGCGGCCCCGGCCAGAGCGTCATAAATCACCAACACATTCAGCACGCCGGCGATCACGGTGTAGACCCAGCCGAGATCCCATGTCTTGTCGCCGTTACGCTGAAGATTGTTTAATTCTTCCAGCGATGGGGAGCTCATGAACCCGTTCAGCGGCGGTTTTTCATTCCCCTGCACGCTGACCACATACTGGTAAATCGCCGGCCAGGCGGCCATCCCGATGGGGAACTGGCCGACAAACTGAAAGCGGGTGTACAGATCGGAGGCCAGACGGCTGACGATGCTCGTCTCGCCGGAATGATAATCCGGCAAATAGACGTTTTTCTTGCTCCCCAGCAACCACCCGTAAAAGAACAGGCCGTAGAGGGAGACGAAAAACAGAATGCCCTTGCCGAAGCGGCCCTGCGTCATCTGGCCGAGGCCGGGGACGAGATAACTAAGGAGAGCCCCGAGGAAGTCGTACTTGATCGGGGGAGGCGGCGGGTCGTTGGTTTTGGCGGCGGTCATGTAACCGGTGTCACGGGGAGACGGCACGGATGGATCATGGCGACAAACCGTTGTTCGCCGTCGATTCAGATATCTTACGTGTCCGGGATTATTTGGCCCATTCAAACCGCGAGATGAGCGACGAGAGGCTCGACTTGTTGATCTTGGAGAGATCCGGCTTTGGCCAGTCGATGCCATACCATTCGCCGACGCCCCATCCGATGGAGGCGAGAATCATCAGCACGCCAGCCCGGCCCAGCCAGGTCCGGCCGCCGGTTCGCCACCACGAGCCCATCGGAAGCAGATAGGTGAGGATGTCGTAAACCCAGTTCAACGCGACCAGCGGGAATAGCAGAGGCGAACTTCTCTCGGCCTCGGCCGGCTTGGCCTCCGGTTGCGGCGTGATGAGGGAAGGCCCCGGCAACACGGCGGGGACCGGCGTTTGCGGGTAGGCTTGCGGGGCATAACCTGGCGGGTAAGCCGGTGAAAACGTCGGCGACGAATAAGGAGCCGGTGTTTGGGCCGTCGGTGGCGGTGAATAAGGAACCGGTGCCGGGGCGGCCGGTTGGGGAGCCGTCGGCGGGGGAGCCACTGGCGGGGCATAGACATTGAATCGCGGCGTCGTCGGCGTCGGGGCGGGCGTGAC
>NZ_JH636449.1:19187-91926 GCF_000255705.1 Zavarzinella formosa DSM 19928 | reverse complement strand
CGTGACCGGAGAACCCCAGGCGGCGACTGTTGCGGGCGGGGGCGCCGGGGTAGTTGGCGCCGCCGATGGGGCCGGGGTCGGCCATTCCACCCGCCAGGATTGGATGCGCGGTTCGGCGTAAGCTGTCGGGGCCGGCGCGGTGGTTGTGGGAACCGTGGTGACGGCTGGCGCAGGGGTGACCGCCGACGAATCGTCTCGCGTTTCGACGGCGAGGGGCGGCAGGGAGAGTATCCGCTTCAAGAGGGCGTCAATTTCCTCAAGCTGCTGGCGCGTGGGCAGGTTGTTCGTCGTGGACATGCCGTAGCCTCTCCGTGGCTGGTCGGGCCGCTTCCTGCGGATTGAATAATTGAAGATTCTACCACAGCCCCCGGACGGGTGGGAAGAGAGACTGATCCGGGATCTCGACCTCGCGCAAATCATTAACCGGGAACGGCTTTCATCAGGTTTTCGCAGGTACGCCCTTTTTGCCGGGAACAATTTCTTTAATTCACGCAAGACGGGTAATCCGCACCGGGTCGTGAAACTGTTCCGGTTGTAAGTCCCCCTCACAACCAAAACATCCCGCACACCGGGAAGGTTGGTCATATCGGGAGAATCCGGCTGACGATACAAACTTGCGAGGAATGGATTTTCGGTAATTCGCGGCGTGAAACCGTCGATGGTCTGGGGGAAGCCAGGCGACGACAGGCGTTCCCCGGACGGAAGGAACAATCGCATGATCCGGCGAAAAATGTGGGCGACCATGACGTGTTGCCTGGCCTTGGCCGGGACGGGTCAAGCCCAGACTGACACACCCGCCAAGGCGAGCCTTGGCAAACCGCAGTCCGGTCCGGCGACGCCGGGATACGTGGCTCGGGGCGCGGCCCCGACCTACGCCCCTGGATACCCGCCCGGCTATCCGGCTCCGGCGCCGACCTATTCGGCACCGGTGGCGCCGACGGGAGGCGTCCCCGGCTACGGCCCGGCCTATGTGCCGCCGGGCGGCCCGCAATATGTGGTGCAACCGGGGGCCGCTCCCCAGTATGCGGTGCAGAACGGCAACCCGACACCGGCCTATGTGCCGCAATACCAGCCGAATATCCGGGCGGCCGGGTTCGCCAGCATGCAGACCCCGGCGGCGCCCCAAGTGCTGTCGGCGCCAATGCAAATGCCGATGAACACTGGCCCCATGCCGACCGGCCCGATGCCGTCCGGCCCCATGCCAGGCATGTCCGGTAATCCGGCGACCATGCCCGGCGGCCCGGCCATCTCCAGTGCCATGCCGATGGAATCCGGCGGGGTGACCACCGTGCCGAGTTATAACGTGCCCGGTTCGGGGACGTTTGGCTATGGCTATCCCTCCGGCGGAGATTGTGCCAACGGCAACTGCGCGACGCCGATGATGGGAACGATCCCCGGCGTGATGGATTGTGCCCCGAACTGCGGGCCAAACTGTCCGCTGCCGACCGTCTGGATCGCCCCGGAATACCTCAACTGGAAAACCAAGGGATCGAATATCCCCCCCTTGGTGACCACGGCCCCGCGGGGTTCGCTCGGCACGATCGGCTTGTCCGACACGCGAGTCGCGTTTGGTGGCTCGGACATGCTGAACGACTGGCGCTCCGGCGTCCGCATCCGCGGCGGCGTCTGGCTGGACAAGTGCGAAGGACTCGGGTTGGATCTCGGGTACTTCAGTCTGGCCCAGGCTCGGGATCGCTTCAACGCGAGTTCCAACGGTGATCCGGGGTTGTTCCGGCCGTTCCGCACACCGGGCGGGGCCGAGGACGCCCAGTTGGCGGCCTTCATCGACAACACGCTTGGCCCGATTCTTTCAGGCCGGATCGCCATCAACTCGACCTCTGACTTGATGGGGGCCGAGGCGAATCTTCGCAAGGTGCTGTGTTGCGATCCGTCCGGCCGGTTGGATGTGTTGTTCGGCTTCCGCTACATGCGGTTGCGGGACACGCTCTCGATCTTTGAAGATCTGACCGCCACCAGCAACGATCCGAACGCGGCCGCCCCGTTCGGCACGCGGATTCAGGTGTTCGACCGGTTCCAAACGGTCAACGACTTTTACGGCGGGCAAATCGGGCTGGCTGGCGAACAACGGTTCGGGAACTTCTTCTTCGGTTACCGTGGCACGGTGGCCTTGGGGATCACCCACCAGAAGACGACCATCACCGGGGTGACGAACACCCTGACCCCGGACGGCTCGTCGTCCCAAAGTCAGGGGGGCTTGCTGGCCCTGCCGCCGAACATCGGAACGTATAACTCGGATCGCTTCAGCGTGATCCCGGATGTGCAACTGACGCTCGGTTATCAGGTCACCAAGAACCTGCGGGTCTTCGCCGGGTACAACTTCATGTACTGGTCGAACGTCCTGCGAGCCGGCGAGCAGATCGACCGGACGGTGAACTCCACGTTCATCCCGAATCCGGGGGCCGACGCGGGCACCGGGGCTTTGCGACCGGCCTACACCCGGCACGACACGGGTTACTGGGCGACCGGTTGGAGCACGGGGTTGGAATTCCGCTGGTAACAGCGGAAGAGAAGCAGGATGCTTCGGGGGGCTTCGGCCCCCTTTTTTCGTTGACAGTTGTGAGGAAGAAAAGGAAGAGAAGACTAACCACAGAAGGAAGAAAAGACTAACCACAAAGACGCAAAGATCACACAAAGTTTCACAGAGAAAACAACTGGAGATCGAAAGCAACAAGCAAACAAAAACTTGAAAGAAGCAAAGAGAAAGATCATCGACATGATTGTCTTTCCTTTGTTTCCTTTATGTGATTTCCTTTGCTTCAATTTTGCTTTGATCTTTGTGAAACTTTGTGTGATCTTTGCGTCTTTGTGGTTAGTCTTCTCTTCCGCTATCATTTCTCCATGTCTGCAATTTGTCGATTGTTGCCGCGAATTAGTGCCGCCGGACCGGATCTGATGGCGTTGGATGAAGCCATTCTCCATACTGCCCTGAAATCCGGGCAAGCCACATTGCGGTTCTATGAGTGGGCCGAGCCGACCATTTCGCTGGGCTATTTCCAGAACCAGGCCGAACGGCTGGAACATCCCCTGCTGAAGTCGCTGCCCTATGTCCGACGGCACACCGGCGGGGCGGCGATCATCCACCATCATGAGTTGACGTATGCCCTCGCGTTGCCGGCCGGTTCGCCTTGGCACACCTCGGAAAGCTGGTTGTGTCGGTTTCATCATGCCGCGCAAAAGGCGTTGAGGAATTGGGAAGTCACGACCGTGAAACCCGTCGTCTGCGGCGACGAAAAGAAACTTGGCCCGTTTCTCTGCTTCCTGCACCAGACACCCGGCGATCTGGTCACGCACGGGGCCAAGATTGCCGGCAGCGCCCAACGCCGACCGCACGGGGCGACGCTTCAGCATGGGAGCATCCTGCTCGCCCAAAGCGAACACACGCCCGAATTACCCGGTTTGCGCGAACTGACTGGGACGGATATTTTGCCGGGCGAGCTTGCTTCCGCAATCTTGGATGTGCTGGCCGGGGAAACCGGCTGGGCATTTGAACCGGGCGAACTCTCCGGGGAAGAACTGGCCGATGCCGCCCAGATCCGCGAAACCAAATACGCCTCTCCCGAGTGGAACGACAAACGGTGACACCTCCGATGCGACACATTTTCTTGCTCGGCTTGTTGGCTTTCCCGGCGGCCGCGTTCGCCGATCCTCCGGTTCGCAAGCCGGTCGTCCTGACGGACGAGGCCAAGGCTATCCACATGGAAGCTTTGGTGGCGGACGGCCACAACGACCTCCCGTGGCAGATGCGTGAAAAGGGCTCCCTTAGTTTCTCCTCGCTGGACATCAGCCGGGACCAGAAGAAACTCCAGACAGACATCCCCCGGCTTCGCAAGGGCAACGTCGGCGTCCAGTGTTGGGCGGCGTATGTCCCGGTGGAAACCATGAAGCAGGGCATCGCCGTCAAACAGACGCTCGAACAAATCGACGTGATTCACCGGATGGTGAAAACCTACCCGGACACCTTTGAGTTCGCCACGACGGTCGCGGACATCGAACGCATTCGCAAAAGCGGCAAGATTGCCTCGCTGATCGGCGTCGAAGGGGGCCACAGCATCGACAACTCCCTCGGCGTCCTGCGCATGTACCACCAACTCGGCGTGCGTTACATGACCCTCACCCACACGCAAACGCTCGATTGGGCCGACGCCGCGACGGACAAGCCCAAGAGCAACGGTCTGTCGAAGTTCGGCGAAGATGTCGTCGGCGAGATGAACCGGCTGGGCATGATGGTTGATCTGTCGCATGTTTCGCCGGACACGATGAAACACGCCATCCGAATCAGCAAGGCCCCGGTGATTTTCTCCCACTCATCCGCGCGGGCCTTGGCCGACCATGCCAGAAACGTGCCGGATGATGTTTTGAAACTGACCTCGGCCAACGGCGGCATCGTGATGGTGAATTTCTACAGTGGCTTCGTGGTCCCCGAGGCGGCCCGCATTCGCAAGGATATGTTCAATGCGGCAAACGAGATTGAGAAGAAATATCCCGACGAAGCCAAACGTCAGGAAGCGATGAAGGAATGGCGCCGGGCGCACCCGATCCCCAAGGGGACCATCCACGACGTGATCGACCACATTGAACACTTGGTGAAAGTCGCCGGCATCGACCACGTGGGCATCGGCTCGGACTTTGACGGCATCGACGCCTGGCCCGAACAACTGGACGGCGTGGACTCTTACCCGCTCATCACGCAGGAGTTACTCAACCGTGGATACAAGAAGGAACAAATCCTCAAAATCCTCGGTGGCAACTTCATGCGAGTGATGAAAGGTGTCGAAGCGGCGGCCGGGAAGTGAGCAAACGAAAAGAGCAAGAAACGAAGACTTCTCGCAAAGTTCGCTAAGAACCGCAAAGCTCGCAAAAGAGCAACTGAATTGCATTAATCACTCTTCCACGGCTGGAAGAATTGAGAATGACATTTCAAAAATCTCTTTTGCGAGCTTTGCGGTTCTTTGCGAACTTTGCGAGAAGTCTTCGTTTCTTGCCCTCCCTCAGATCTAATTACCCCTGGCTCATTCGCCGGTTCAAATACAACCCCAACGCATGGGCGACCGGGGTGTCCGTCCGCATCAGGTGGTAATCAACCTGAAGTTTACCGGCCCGTTCCCGCAACTCGGTTTGAAAGGCGGCCAGATTCTTCAGGTAATCCTCTCGCAGTCGGCGGGGATCGACGATCTTCTTTTCCCCGGTTAGTTCCAGATGCCGGAATTGGGTGAGCCGCTTGTAGGGGAAATCCATCTCCTCCGGGGCCATCACCTGAAACAGCATCACCTCATGGTTGCGATGCCGCAGGTGTTGCAGGGCTTTGATCATCGGATCAATGCCGTCGAAGAAATCCGACAGGATGATGACCACTCCCCGGCGTTTCAGATGGTGCCCGGCCAGTTCATCCCACACGGTGGCCAGCGATGTTTCGCCCCCCGGCACAGTGCCTTCCAGCGTGCGGAGAATTTGAAGGAGATGTTTCGGGCTGGCTTTCGGAGTGATGAGCGTCCGAACCTTGGTGTCGTGGGTAATTAATCCCACCGCGTCGGCTTGGTGGAGCATCAGGTAAGCCAGACTCGCCGCCACTTGAGAGGCATATTCCAGCTTGCTGGGTGACTTCTTCGATCCGCGAAAGCCCATGCTCGCGGAGGCATCAACGATCACATAAGCCTTGAGATTGGTTTCTTCCTCGTATTCCTTCACATAGTAACGGTCGGTTTTGCCGAAGGCCCGCCAGTCGATGTGGCGAATTTCATCCCCGGCGACATATTGCCGGTGTTCGGCAAACTCCACGGAAAAGCCCTTGAACGGGCTGCGGTGGATGCCGGTGAGGAATCCTTCGACCACGCCGCGAGCCAGCAGCGTCAGACCGCCATATTTGCGGAGTTCGGTGGGATCAAAACGGACCATCGGCGGGAATTCCGGTCGGCCAAGCCATGCGGGAGTATCTCTGTTTAGGATAGCATTCGGTGAAATGAATCCTCGCCCGAATTCCAATCGCATCGTTTCAATGTGTCTGGTATCATGTGATTCTGCCTGCCATCAGCCCCTCGGGGTCTCTCCATGTTTCATGCCGGTCAGTTCCGCAGCCGATTGCATTCATCGATGAGCCGCCGGTCGTTTCTGACGGCCGCCGGGTCGCTTCCGTTTGCGATGGGCTCAGCCCTCTCGACGCCGAACACGCCGCCGGAATATGGGGAGGCCAAGGCCAAATCCGTGTTGGTTCTCTGGCTCTGGGGTGCCCCGAGCCACATTGACTCTTTTGACCCGAAACCGAACGCCGCCCCCGAGGTTCGCGGGCCGTTCGGCACGATTCCCACCAAGGTCACCGGCCTGCGTTTCACCGAACTTTTTCCGAAGATGGCCGCGCAGGCCGACCGCTTTGCCCTCATTCGGTCGATGCAGAATCAAGACGGCGACCATCTCAAAGCCGGGTCCATCGGCCTCACTGGAATGCTCGACGGGAAAGAGGGAAAAGCCCCGAACTTCGGCTCCGTGGTCGCTCGTGTTCGCGGCGGCCGGGAATTGCCCGGCTTCGTGTCGGTGGGCCGGGGGATTCCGCGTGATGTGGTCGGCCTAATGAAAGGCTACGGCGGCGGCAATTGGGGCCGGACGCATGATCCGTTCATGGTGAATTGTGCGGAGAACGGCGAAACCGATGTCCCCTCGCTGAAACTGCTCGACGGCCTTTCGCCTGATGTGTTGACCGACCGCCGTTCGCTCCTCGCCGGGTTGGATAAACTCCAGCGAACCGCCGACAAAGCGGAGGCCGCCAAATGGGACGCCTCCACCCGGCGTGCCTATGCCCTGCTGACAGCCCCGGAAGCCCGCAAAGCCCTTGTGCTGACGGATGAAAAGGAATCTCTCCGGGATGCCTACGGCCACACATCATTCGGCCAATCATGCCTGCTAGCCCGACGGTTGGTCGAGGCGGGAGTGCCGTATATTCAGGTGAATTGGAGCCAATACGTCGAGGCGATCACGCCCAATTGCGATTTCGGCTGGGACACCCACATCGCCCAGTTCGACCTCCTCCCCGACCGGCACGCCCCGATCCTCGACCGGGCCTACAGTGCCCTGATGGATGATTTGCACGAACGTGGTTTGTTGAAAACAACGCTGGTGGTGGCGATGGGGGAATTCGGCCGGACACCCCGCATCAACGGGCAAGCTTCCCGCGACCATTGGCCGCAATGCTATTTCTCCATCTGGGCCGGGGCGGGCGTTCGCGGCGGGCAAGTGATCGGCGACAGTGACAAAACCGGATCGTCCCCGCTGACGGAGCCGATCACTCCCGGCATGGCCGGAGCCACGATGCTCGATTTGGCGGGCGTCAGTTCAGCCAAACGCGCGGAACTCGGCGTCCTTGGCGGCACACGGGTGATCCATGAACTTTTCTAAACTCGCCCTGATTGGGTTGTTGCTCACCAGTTCGTTGACCGCCGCCGAGCCGATTCGGCTCACCACCGACGGCGGCACGAAATCCGATCTGGCGTTCACGGCCAAGGGAGACGAAATCGTCTTCACTTCGCTCGATTTGCCAACGCTGCTCACGTTGAAACGGCTGAAACTGGCCGACAAAACGATTGACCGGCTCCACCCGTCGGCCACGACCTCCGAATATGAATCGACTCATACGCCGGACGACGGGATGTATGCGTTCATCCAAAGTCGCGGCAACCTGAACATGCGACTGGTGATCCGCGAAACAAAGACCGGCAAAGAAAACGTCTTCGACCCCAGCGGCGGCTTTTCCTCGATCCGGCGCCCGACATTCCACCCCTCCGGGGAGCGGGTCGCCTTCGCCATCCCGGCCGCGACCGGTCAGGAAATCGCCTCCGTGAACAAAGAGGGCAAGGACCGCAAACAAGTGGCCAGCGGCGGCATCAACAGTTGGCCGACTTATTCGCCGGACGGCAAGAAAATCGCCTTCTGCTCCAGCCGGGACGGGGACTTCGATTTGTACGTGGCCAACGCCGACGGATCGAACCCCAAACGAGTCATCAAACTGGCCGGGATGCAATCCCACCCCGCTTGGTCCCCGGACAGCCAGCGAATCGCCTTCGCCTCCAACCACGGGGATAATTACGACCTGTATGTGGTGAATGTTGATGGCACCCACCTGAAGCAACTGACCAACCACCCGGAACGAGATGACTACCCCGCCTGGCATCCGGATGGCAAACGAATCGTATTTGTGGGAGAACGGAAGGGGAAGTTGGATTTGTATTTGATGGTGGTTGATTGAAAGTAGGTCAGGCTTTCTAGCCTGACAGATCTGTCAGGCTAGAAAGCCTGACCTACTTGGTAGCCCGGTTTCACGGCAACTTGCCCCACGTTTCTTCCATCAATTTGAAGATCGCCGGTTCGGCCTGTTTCAACTCGGCGCTGTTGAACGGGAAGAAATCGTTGCGGCCCAGATAACTCTCCGTCATTTCGGCGAAGAACTCTTTCTGGTTCGTCAGGGCGTAGTGTTTGTTGGATGTCGAGCCGTTGATGTGCAGCACTTCCTTGCCGTGACCACTTTTCACATAGTCCTGCCAGATGTCTTTGATCTTGGCGTTCTCGAAATCCAGCACTTGGTCGTGATAGGCGTGGGCCAGTTCGTGCATGACGGCCCACGGTTGTTCCCGTTGATGCCGGGGGTTGACGAAATACCGGGCGTTCGGAATGTGAACGCACTTGGCCAGCGCCCGGTCGTAGCCCTTGCCCGCCAGCCAGTCAACACTCGGGTGATATTGGGCCGGTTTCAGTGTGTCATAGGTGAAATCGAGCCAGATCGGCACCTTCCGCAACCGCGTCAGCTTCTCGGCGGACAGTACCAGCGTGATTTGATGAAGCTGCCCCTCGACGCAATGAATCGCCGTCTTCCCGGTGTCGGCCTCCGGCCCGCTGAGAAGTCGATCATCAACCCGCACTTCCCAACCGTGAATGGTTTTGGTTGTGTGCGAGGCGGGCTTCGATGGCGGCGGGTCGGCGGCGAAGGAAAGGGTGGAAAAGAGAATGAGAATCAGCAGTGTTTTGATTCGCATGCGGTCTACTCCGGTTTGTCGGCGGCTGTCATAGAGAGGCTGTTTCCATTGGTTTGCGGGCAGCCAGTTGTTCGATTAAGGCTTCCAATAACTCATCTGGCGGCGAATCAGTCATGGTAGTTTCTCTGCCCTGCCGTCCTACACATACAACGCATCAGTGCCCGGACTCGCACTCCGCACTCGCTCCGCGAATCCGGCGTAGAAGAACGGAATGTTATCGCCAGTATCACCGCCGAGACGGCCCCGCACCTTGTTCCACGCGAGGATGGCGACCCGAAAAATCGGCTCGCCCACCACCAGCACTGGTTGATCTCTTTGATCGTGCCAGAGATAACGACCGCCGAATGATCGTCGGCCGACTTCCAAGATGTAACACCCGATGTCTTGAGCCAAGGTTGTGAGATGAGCCGGTGTCATTTCACCAGCGAATTCAGCCGCCTCGGCGAGCATCGCCTCAACAGCCGCCAGGCTGGCTTCCGAATAGTCCAACTCGCTTCCATTCCGCGATTCGCCCGAGGCGACAACTTTCGCGGCAGAATGAGCGATCTGTTCGGCGAGATCGGCCACTTAATCTCTCACACCAAAGTCTCTACAGTGGTTATCCCAACTTCGGCCGTTTTGTGTGCCAGTCGGTGGCGGCTTCGTACATTCTGGCCACTTGCAACATCTTTTCTTCCGCGAACGGCGGGGCTTGGATTTGCAGGCCGATGGGGAGGCCCGTCTTCGAGAAGCCGCACGGGATGCTGATGCCGGCAATGCCGGCGAGGTTGCAAGAGATGGTGTAAATGTCCGAGAGGTACATTGAGAGCGGGTCGGCGGTTTTTTCGCCGAGTTTGAACGCAGGGGTCGGGGCGGTCGGCCCCATCACCACGTCGCAACTCTCGAAGGCTTTGTCGAAGTCGTTCTTGATGAGGCGGCGAACCTTGAGGGCTTTCAGGTAATAGGCGTCCTTGTAGCCGCTGGAAAGGGCGTAGGTTCCCAGCATGATCCGGCGTTGAACTTCCTTGCCGAAACCTTCCGCGCGGCTCTTGCTGTAAGTGGCGATCAGGTCGTGCTTGCCCTTGGCGCGGTGGCCGTAGTGCATGCCGTCGTAGCGGGCCAGATTGCTGGAAGCCTCGGCGGTGGCCACGATGTAATAAACCGCTACCGCGTATTTGCTGTGCGGCAGGGAGACTTCCTTGATCGTCGCCCCGAGCTTTTCGTATTCCTTGAGGGCTTGCTTCACGGAGGCTTCCACCTCCGGGTCCAGTCCCTCGCCGAAGTATTCGCGGGCGACGCCGATAGTCAGCCCCTTCACCGGCGTGTTCAGCGTCTTCGTGTAGGCGGGAACTGGTTCATCAACACTCGTGCTGTCGCGGGGATCGTGACCGGAGATCACTTCCATCAGCAGGGCGTTGTCCGTCACGTCGTGGGTGAATGGGCCGACTTGGTCGAGCGAACTGGCGAAGGCAATCAACCCATACCGCGACACCCGGCCATAGGTCGGCTTGATGCCGACGATGCCGCACAGGCTGGCCGGTTGCCGGATGGAGCCGCCGGTGTCCGTCCCGAGGGAGCAAGCCGCCTCGCAAGCCGCGACGGCCGCCGCCGACCCGCCGGACGACCCGCCGGGGATGCGTTCCAAGTCCCACGGGTTGCGGGTGGTTTTGTAGGCGCTATTCTCGGTGGACGAACCCATCGCAAATTCGTCCATGTTCGTCTTGCCGATCAGCACGGCATCGGCCGCCTTCAGATTTTCGATCACATGGGCGTCGTATGGAGGGATGAAGTTTTGCAGCATTTTGCTGCTGCAAGTCGTCGGCAACCCCTTGGTGCAAAGCACGTCCTTGATGGCGATGGGCACCCCGGCCAGCGCCCCGAGCTTTGCCCCGCTCTTGCGCTTGGCGTCCACGGCCTTCGCCTGTTCGCGGGCGAGAGCCTCGTCGACGAACTGGTAAGCCTTCACTTCACCGTCGCGGGCCTTGATGGACGCGAGAAAGGCATCCGTGATCGCCTCGGCGGTGGCTTCGCCCTTCGCTTGCAGGGCAATCAATTCGGCGGCGGTGCGTTCGATCATTGTGGTTAGGGTTTAGGGGTTGGGGTTTAGGGGTTAGCAAGCAAAGACAGCGTGATCGTCGGTCTTGTTGAATTATGGAACTTTGACAATCAGTCCGCGTTATTCGTAAACGGCGGCACCAGACAAAGCGACGGCGATCAGGCTCCATTGTGCGGTTTCAGGATTGGTTTCCGGAGAATTGTTGAGACACCATCCTGGGAGATCGTGCAAGTACCGAGAAAGAGCGTCGAGAAATTTGGGCAACGTATCGTTTTCCCATCCGGCGGGATTGGACTCCAAGTCAGCCGCCAGATGATCGATAAATGACACCAAGTCGTCCCTTGAATGGATCGCCATCGGATTGTCCATCCCGGACCTCATTTTACGATGACTAGCCTCGCTTCGTCCGTGTCACTTTGGCGACAACTTGTTCCCACGTCAACGCCCGGCTTGGGTCTGCGTCGTAAGCAGCCAGTCGTCTGTGCAGTTCAATCAATAACTCCGGGCTCGGAGCAGACTCATGATAGTCGCCCAGATTGTGAGGCTGGCAATCAGAAAGTCCATGAGGCCGGCGTGTGGCCTCAGAGCGAAGATGTTCCATAGGGATGCCTGCTAACCCCTAAACCCTAAACCCTATCCCCTAAACCCTAACTTCAATGACTCAAATCATCCCCAGCGTCCAGAATCGCGGGGACGGCGAAGAAGTCGCCGCTGCGGGCGGGGGCGTTTTTCAGGGCTTCGTCGACCGGAAGGGAGGGACGGAGTTCGTCGGGGCGGAACACGTTTTTCAACGGCAACGGGTGGGCCATCGGCTCCACGTTGTCCGTGTCGAGTTCCTTCAACTGATCGACATAACTGAGGATGGCCGAGAGTTGTGTGGTCATCGTGGCCAAGTCGGCCTCGGAAAGATCGAGGCGCGCGAGCTTGGCCACTTTGCGAACGTTATCAATGTCCATGCCGGAGTTCTCCCGTCCCGTCGTTCCGGGGCGCGGCACGCGGGGACAGCCCGATGGGGATTAGACCGTGGGGGTGGCGAAAGCCTTCCGCTTCACCGGACGGGTGATCCGGCCGCTGCGGATGCACTGGACGCACACGTTGGCCCGGACGGTCTTGCCGTCGAGGACGATGCGGATGCTCTGGAGGTTTGGGTAATAGACGCGGCGGGAGGTGCCGGTGATCTTCTTACCGACCCCGCCGAGGTACTTGGCCTTCCCGCGATAGGTCTTCTGGTTGCCCACGGCAGGCGTCTTCGCGCAAATCTTACACTGCATGCCCATGACCGGCTCACTCCGAATAATCAAAGGACCGGCATCATTCCGGTCCGTGCGTATTCTGCAAACAACTGGTATAGGAAACGGGGGGGCGGGAGGGCAAGAGCCGACGAGAAGGGAACCCAAGATTGTGCGGTCGGGCTTCCTGTCGCGAGTTGTCCGCATCACGGCCCCGGTCGCACGTCAATTTGCCAGTTTAGCAGTTTGCTCGGCTGTCCGACGCCGTTCAAACTCACGTCTTCGATCTTCAATTTCCATGTCCCTTTGGCGGTTGTGGCCAGCAGGGAACTCAGCGGCGACGCGGGTTGATAGTCGCCGCGGTAGGGGCCGGAACCGGCAGTGATCGATCGGGCGGCTTCATCCGTAAAGGTCATGTTTGTCAGGTTGTCGCCGGTCAATGTGCCGTCATTGGCCAAAAGGAAGGTCGCCCCGGTTGGGGAGATCAGTGTCAGACGCAAGTCGGCCAGATTGGTGTGCTGGACGTTGACAGTTATTGCTAGCTGGCCGATGGAAATGGCGTCCGGGATGACGATGGAACTGATGAGCGAATTCTTGCCATCCGGGATGTTCGCGGCAACGGGACTCGATTGATACACGTTTTTATCCACAACCTTTACGAAAACGGCCGTGTCCGCCGCCTCCAGATAAAAACCGTTGCTGTTCACGTCAAAGCTGTCGCCCAATGTATCCGCGACATTCGGGCCGATCTTGATTGTGTAGGCTCCCGCCTTCGTCCAGACGGCCGTCGTCACCAAGAATTTGGTCGGATCGCCAGCCACGGGTTTGACAGACAGGACGCCCACGGCCGCATTCTTCGGATTGAACACCTTGAAGTCAGCGGTGGTCACGGTGGCCGGGTTCATGGACGAACCAAATTCGACCGTGAATGACCGATAGAGGTTGGCAAACGTACTGGCCGCGTCGTTAATCGGGGTGACCGCCACGACAGAGAGGGATTGGCGGGCATCATCCGTGGTGAATGTCAGGCCCCAAGAATTGAGGACTCCAGTCATGCCTGTCGAGTTGTCGATGACACGGAGCTTCCACGTTCCAATTGAGGATGTGCCATTGAGCGACGCCAGTGTAAGCGTGTCAAAATCCGGTTTGAACACCGCCTTGAAGGGGGCGGCCGAGGGGGGTGAGAGGAGCTTTGTCGATTGTTCGTCGAAACGAGTGTCAGTCAGATTGTCGCCGAGGCCACCCCGGTGGTTGAAGAGCCGAATCACGGTGTTGTTTGGCGAAACCAGATCAATTTCCAACTCGCCGACCGCCGGATGTTTGAGATTCACCCGCACATTCAGGTCGCGGATGTTGAAGGCCCGGTTCACGACGAGAGGGAAATCTGTCGTCGCGCCATCGTCAATGGGAGCGGGCGTCAACGGGGTCGAATCGAACTTGAACACATCGGCGGCGTAAAAATCATCCAGTTCGCCGGTGGTGTTGTCTTCGTCCGTATCAAGTTTGATGCGAGCAAGAGACTGAATATTGGGCGAGAGCGCCACCCGGACGCCGCCCGTCCCGGTGATCTTTTGGGGCGTAAACAGCAAATCCACGTCTGTCAGCGATCCCGGCACAGGTCGCACGCCCGTGAGAGCCACCGCTCCGCCGGCCGGGCCGGTGATTTTGATGTTGGCGGCGATCAGAGTTTTGCGATCCACCGGGTAATTAAAGCTCACCCTCGCGCCAGTCACCAAGCCGGTGACGGATTCGGTGGCTGTCAATGCTGTCACTCGCAACGGATTCGGCGGAACATATTGGGCCATCGTGCCGGTCACAAAATACTGGCCGATGCTGCCATACTTGGAATACCCGGTGGTGAGCGGATTGCCCGAGCCGACGCCCGAAATTCGCAGATAGAAGGGGTTCGTTGACGAAATCGTCGCGGTGATCTTCGCGGCCATCGAATTCGACGGATCGGACGTGGCAATGACCGCCCCGGTGGAGTCGAGCAATTCAGCCTTGATGTCGAGATTGGGGTCAGGCAGATACGGGTTGATCGTGATGGAAAGCGGGCCAAATCCCGGTTGCAATTTCAGGACATCCATGTCCGTGTTTCGCTCGATGACTCCGTTGGCCGAAAACGTCGTCGGCGTGGTCAGGGTGATATTGCCAGCGGCGGCAATGGTGTCGCCGTAATCGTCCGGCCGATAGCCGAATCCGTTCTGGGTGGTGATGATGGCCAGATCGTCTTCATGGTTGTCAGCATTGGCATAATCACCGTTGTTCCATTGCGTGACGGGCCGGTCGTAACCAGCCCCCATGATCGGCGCCCAGCGCCCCTGCCCGCCGTAATAGGAATTGAGATTGGTGCCTGTCCCGTCATGGCTCAGTCCCAAGGAATGACCGACTTCGTGGCTTACCGCCAGGGTGATGTAATCGACGCGATTGTATTGCGTGTTTGCGAACACAAAATTAGGGCAGTCGTTCACACCATCGCCGTAATACTCGAACCGGGTTAAAGTGACGCCACCAGCCGGTTGCTTAAACCAATCGCCATACGATCCGCCAATACAAACACGGACACCCCAATGAGTGTCCCCCCCGCCGCTATCAAGGAGATTTTGAGCGCCCGGGTCTTCGGTCGTCACATCAACGTCAAAAGGAGCAAAATCTTCGGAGACTCTGGCCCAAATGGCCTGAATTCTGGCTCGCTCATTCGTGGAAAAAGTGGTCGGGCTTCCTTCAAAGTTGTAGGGAGGCGTAACAATCGAACTGAGAGACGTGTATTGATTCCAAGCCGTGTTGACGGTGGTATGGCCGGTAAAGTCCAAGTAGATGACTTTCGTGGCCGATGGCCTGCTGTGCAGCAGGAAGGTTTGATCCGCCGTCGCCGCAGCCGTGGCGGCCGGAACCATTTGCGGGTCGGTTTCAACCGTGGCCGCCACCGGGCCTGAACCGGGTGGCGGCGGCGGGAATGCGTCCGGCGCCGTGGTCACACTGAACACGGCTCGGGTTTCGAGAAAATCCAACTGCAGGGTGCGAGTCTTCAAAGACCGAAACGAAGCCATCGTGACTTTTCCGGAGAATGATCCAAGGAAAAATTTTGTTGATTGGTTATACCTGTTTCCAGATTTGCCGCACAACAGCGAACCGCACTCAGAAACCAGAGAACTTCACGCGGATCATGTCCGAGTGAAGTTTTAGGATGTGAGAGAATATTTATGTTGTGGGTGCGGGTGGCCCTGAGACAAGCGAGCGAACCGAGGCAAATGTTCGTTTGCTGAAAAGTAATCCAGTCCTGCCTCATCAAGGCCGTTCTTCTGGCCGACCCAGCACACTGTCCAACCGGCGAAGACCGGCGCCGACTTGGCCGCGATCATTCACAAAAATGTCGTCCTGGTCGATTCCGACGTTCACATGGGAACAAAAGCGGACATTCCCGCCGAGGAAGAGGACGTTTTGCCCGTGGGGATGGTTAAGGCTGGCGTGGCATTCTCCGTTGCGCATCGGGGCGTCGGCCAGCAGGGGCATTGATCCGTCGTCGGCCCGGACATGGAGGCCGCGAAGTTCGCCGGTTCCGTCCCGGTAGCCGAGAGAGTAGGAATAGTTGGCAAAAGGCAAATTGCCCGGCGGCGCGGGGGCGGCCGCGCAGCCGAAGTGTTCGTTCGGCCCGAGGCTGCCGGTCTCATCCAAGATGGTCACAATCCGGGCGACTTTTTCGCCGTCCTCGATCAGCGGCAGCCAGCCTTCACGGCGCTCGGCATAACTGGTGGCCGCCTCGTGGAAGCGTCGCATGGAGTTTTGGCAGGTCATCCGGTCGTTTTGTTGCCGCCAGTGGATGACGGCCGGGAACAAGAGGGCCAGCCCGGCGAGGGACAGGCCGATCGTGGCGAACACGTTCCATTGACGAGGCAGACGAATTTCCGGATCGCTCGCGGGCATCAAGGTGACCGGCGTGATCTCACAATTGGCAAGTTTGACGGCCTTCGACGGCGTCAGCGAGCATCCGTTGAGGCGGGGCTTGGCGCCGCGGCCACAAACGGGCGGTTCTTCAACAACTTGAGAGGGAGGCCCCTCGGTGGCCACCAGATGCTCGGCCACGCGGGAAATCGTCCGGAGCCAGAGATCCCTAGGCGGGGCGACATCATCCTTGTCGGCCGCCAGCGGGGCGAGGGCGGTTTCCAGCGTCTCCAAACTTCGGCGGGTGCGGGGATTGCAACAAATCAACCGCTCAACCTCGGCCTGCGTGGCCGGGTCGTTCGCCTTGAGAAGATGGCCGAGGAGAACTTCTTCGATCTTATTGTTCATGACTCACCCCCCTCACATCTCGGGGAGTGAGGGCGTTTCCGTCCAGGATTCATGGAGTTTAATCAACGCGGCATGCAGGCGAGATTTCACGGTTCCCAAGGGTATGTTCAGGGCATCGGCGATGTCCTGATATTTCAACCCCTGATAGTAGGCCATCACCACCACCGACCGCAGAAATTCCGGCAAACGGTCCACACAGGCCCGCACCAGTTCCCGCGTCTCGGCGGCGTCGGCATGGTCGAACGGATCGGCTTCGCGGGCTTCGAGCATGTCGAGCAACCCGCGATGCTCCCCTTCCGTCTCAACCTCGACCTGTTCCAAGCTCACCGTGGGCCGCCGACCGACCTTCCGCATGGCGTCGATGGCCTGGTTGGTGGCGATGGCATAAAGCCAGGGCCGCACCGGCCGTCCCGCCTCGAACTGGCCGGCTTTGGAAAAGACCTGCACGAACGTGGTTTGGAAAACATCATCCGCGAGATCCGCGTCCCCCAGATACCGCCGCAGGTATCCAAAGAGTTCCCGCTGATACCGCCGGACCAACGCGCCGAAGACGTCTCGCTGCCCCTTTTGGAAGCGTTTGAGAAGTTCCTCGTCCGAATAGTGAGAGAGCGGATCGAAATCGGCCACGGCCGCCTGTTGGTTGATACGTCGGAAAGAACGGCCGGGTTCACGGCCGGGTCAATCCGCGGGAGGGCAACAATGGTATCTCAGCCCGAACCGGCCCCCCCGTCAAGCCCGCGCGGTGAGGAAAGTTGATTTTCACTCCTCCGATGACCGGAAGATGACAAGGAGACAAGGTGACACGGAGACACGGTGAAAAAGACATCTTCGCCTCGACTCGAATGCGGGTTTTTTACCTTGTCTCCGTGTCACTTTGTCTCCTTGTCATCTTCCGGGTCCTTGTCGCAACCGACGTTTGAACGCAAAACAAGTGGGTCACATCGGTTCGCCGAAACAGAAGGATTCGATCATGTCCAGCACGCACGAGCATTTGGAACAAGCGGAACATGCCCAGCACGCGACCCATTCCAAGTTTGACAAACGGGTGGCCATCAGCATTGCGATGGTGGCGGCCGTCCTCGCCACCGTTTCCATGATTGCCCATCGAACCCACAACGACGTGTTGCGGCTCCAAAACGAGGCGAGTGTCAAGGAAGTGAACGCCTCGAACGGCTACGCTTGGTATCAAGCCACCCGCGTCCGGCAACTAACTTTGGAGATCAACCGGGACGCCCTCGACCTCCAGCCGGCGCCGACTGACCCGGCCGCCGCTCAAAAGCGGGAGAAACTGGTGGCCGGGTGGAATGCGAAGATCGACGAATACAAAGCGGACTTGAAAGTCCGCAAGGACAGCGCTGACGGCGACAAGAATCGCGCCAAAGAATTGGCGAAGGAATCCCACATCAAGCATGCCCAAGGCAACCGACTGGACATCGCCCACTTGGCCGTGGAACTTGGCTTGGTGCTCTGTTCCATCGCCGTGCTGACCAAACGCAAAGCCTTCTGGCTCTCCGGGATTGTCTCTTGCGCGCTGGGCATCGGCATCACTCTCTCGGCGTTCACTGTGACCGCCGAGCATCATGAGGAGCACCCGACGGAAAGCCACTAATAAAAACCAAGGATGAGGGATGAAGGATGAAGGATGAGGGATGAAAAAAAACAAGAAAGGACTGCGTGATCCGGTTTTCTTTTCATCCCTCATCTTTCATCCCTCATCCTTGCTTAAAATGATTGAAGCCCCTGAAAGAAGACTGTGGCATGAAGCGTGTCGTCCTGGCGATGTCTGGTGGTGTTGATAGTTCGGCGTCGGCCGTGCTGCTCAAGGAGCAGGGGTACGAGGTCATCGGCCTGTTCATGCGCACCGGTGTGCATTCGGAGGAGGGGGACACACGGGCCGATCACAAAAAAGGGTGCTGTTCCGTCGTGGATGCGGGAGACGCCCGCCGTGTGGCCGACCGGCTGGACATCCCCTACTACGCCCTGAATTTCGAGCGAGAATTCGACAAGATCATCGACTACTTCTCGGACGAATACCTCGCGGGCCGGACGCCGAACCCGTGCGTTGTGTGCAATAACTATCTGAAATTCGGTCAACTCTGGGAGTTTGGCAAGCAACTCGACGCAGATTTCATCGCCACCGGGCATTATGCCCGCATCCTGACCGGGCCGACCGGCGAACCGGAATTGCACAAGGGATTGGACCCGGAAAAGGACCAGTCTTACGTCCTCAACGGCATCAAGCGGGACATTCTCAAGCATCTGTTGTTCCCGGTGGGGGCGTATCAGAAGTCCGAGATTCGGGCGTATGCCGCCAAAGCGGGGCTGGCCGAGGTGGCGACCAAGCCGGACAGCGTGGAAATTTGCTTCGTGCCGAACGGGGACCATGCCTCCGTGATCCGCAAGCGCCGGCCGGATTTGCAAACCGCCGGGAACGTCGTGGACACTGAGGGAACCGTTCTCGGCCAGCACGACGGCTATGAACGCTACACCATCGGCCAACGAAAGGGCCTGGGCATCGCCGCCGCCGGAAAGCGGTATGTGTTGAACATTCTGCCGGAAACCAACACCGTCGTTTTGGGCGAACGCGAAGGGCTGATGTCCGCCGGGCTGACCGCCTCCCGCGTGAACTGGCTGATCGACACCCCGGCCGAACCGCTGCGATGCGCCGTAAAGATACGCTATCGCAACGCCGGTTCCCCCGGCACCGTGACCGTCACCGAAAACGACGGGGCCACGGTTGTCTTTGACGAACCCCAATCGGCCGTCACGCCGGGCCAATCGGTCGTGTTTTACGAGGGTTCCCGCGTGCTGGGCGGCGGGTGGATTGAATCACGTCAGTGAGATTTTTCTCTGGTAATCCCGGTAAAAATTGACTGCCGGGATTGCCTTCCCATCATCCGACGCACTCGCATTTCCCATTGACATGTGTCTTCATTTTTACCTGATGTCCGGCAAAACGAAAATCCTGAGAAGCATGCCCTTGTCAAGCCAAAATGTTTGAGATAACTTATTAGCAACGTTAATGAGATTTAATCTCATTAACGTTGCTAAGGTTTGTTTTGCCTGCCTCCGGGATGCGTTCCAACGCTCACCTCCGCATCATTGCCCGCCAAAGTTTCCCGGCATCCGGAGTATCCCGACATGAGCCGTCGCGCGTTCACGCTTATTGAGTTGTTGGTGGTGATTGCGATCATCGCCATTCTGATCGGGTTGCTGCTTCCGGCGGTCCAGAAGATCCGGGAGGCCGCCAACCGGATGAAGTGTTCCAACAATCTCAAGCAACTCGGGCTGGCCTTCCACAACTATTACTCGGGAAATGAGCGGTTTCCCGCCGGGTATGTCAACACCCCGGCGATTTCGTATTGGGGGGTTCAAATCCTTCCTTTTATCGAACAAGACAACGTCCGGAACAATTACCGTTTTGATTTGGCTTTCAATCACGCCGACAACCAAACCATTGTTCAGACGCCGATCAAAATCTTGGTTTGCCCGTCGGTGCCCGGCGGCGACGGGCGAATGGATTCGCTGGCGGGCAAACTTTATGCCATCTCCGACTACGCGACTCCTTGGGGTGTTCAGGCGACCCAGTACACCAACGGATTTGTGACCACGACGCAACCAGCCGACTCCAGTGGCATCATGATTTCGACCGTCAATGTTTATTGCACGTTGAGCCAGGTGACTGACGGGACATCAAACACATTCCTCTTGATTGAGTCTGGAGGCCGCCCGGACAACTGGAGGAACGGAGTCAAAGGAACGAATGCCGTGAATCTGGGCGGCTGGGCCGAATTCAATGGCTTTTTGGTTCGCGGCTTCAAAACAGACGGTACAGACACCTACAGTTCAACGGCCGGCGGCCCGTGCATGATTAATTGCAATAACTTTTACTCCATGTATGCCTTTCATACCGGCGGGGCCAATAACCTCTTTGCAGATGGTTCCGTTCGGTATGTTCGCCAAAGTGCGTCGGCGACCATTATTGCGGCTCTCATTACTCGGGCCGGCGGCGAGATTGCTTCGGAGAATGGTTGACATGCGAATGTGGTTTTCGGCCGGATGTCTGTTCTTGGCGGCGGGAATTCTTTCAGCCCAACCGGCCCCTTCGACCGCCAAATCTTCGCGGCCGGAATTGACTCTGGAGCAGGCGAAAACGCGGGCCGCCGAACTGCGAACGGCTTACGGCAAACCGGCGGCTGAATGGCCGAAACCAACTCTTGATCCGGGGACGGAGCATCGCGAACTTGGTTTGCTTCCGGAAGTGATTCACCCCAAGGACAATCCCCACTCCAAGGACAAGGAAGAACTCGGCCGAGCCTTGTTCTTCGACGGCCGATTGTCCGGCACCCGGCAATCAGCCTGCGCCAGTTGCCATGACCCGGATCTGGCTTGGGCGGACGGACGGACCACCTCTTTTGGCCACGACCGCAAACCGCTGAAACGCAACGCCCCCACGGTGGCCAACACTGCCTTTGCCACCGCTTATTTCTGGGACGGCCGCTCGGCTTCGCTGGAGGCACAAGCCAAGGCGGTCCTTGCCAACCCGGATGAAATGCGCGCCGACGAGAAGGAACTGACGGGGCGGTTGGAAAAAGCGCCCGGCTACACAGAGCTGTTTGAAAAGGTCTTCGGGGACAAAGGAATCACCGTTGACCGCGCGGCGATGGCCATTGCCTGTTTCGAGCGAACAGTGGTCGGCGGCCGCAGCCGGTTTGACACCTTCCTCAAAGGGAAGCCGGAAATCCTGTCCGATTCCGAGGTGCGCGGATTGCACTTGTTCCGGACGGATGCCCGCTGCCTGCACTGTCACAACGGCCCGACTCTGTCAGACGGCAAATTCCACGATGTCGGTCTGAGTTACTACGGGCGGGAGTTTGAAGACTTGGGGCGTTTTCGAGTGACGAAGGCGAAAGCCGACGTGGGAGCCTTCCGGACGCCTTCCCTCCGAAACGTTGGGAAAACTAGTCCATACATGCACAACGGTTTGTTTGATTTGGATGGCGTGCTGCGAATGTACAACGCCGGAATGCCGACGTTGAAAAAGACCGAGAAACACAAAGACGACCCGAATTTTCCGACCAAGTCGCCGCTGCTCAAACCGCTTGGGCTGAACAAACAAGACTTGGCCGATTTAGAAGCCTTTTTGCGATGCCTGGACGAACCAGCAAGACGAGTGAGACCACCGGCCATCAGTCTGCCAGTGAGTGAAATTGAAAAGTAGGTCCGGCTTTTCAGCCGGACCTACTTTTACCAGCCTGACAATGACAATCAGGCAGGTCTTAGACAATTCATTATTGGCTGTCCGACAGTTTCACCGTCTGGCGTTCGCGGAGCAGTTGCTCGATCGGCCCGATCTTGAAGCCAATCAGGGCGACGTTGGGCATCAGGATTTCATGACGGTCGGCCCCGGCGGTTCGCACGCTCAAGTCGCCGCTGCCGAAGCCGAGGAAAATGTGCCGGAACCAGTCGTCCCGGTGTTTTTCCACGGTCATTCCCATCGTGTCGTACACCTTTTCCCGGCCGCCGATCTGTTCGCACACCCGGATTTGGCCGGGCATGAAGATGATGTAGGACCGGTTGTCAAACACGAAGGTCGCCAGCGCCCAGCCGCCGAACACCACAGTTCCCAACATCAGGTAGCCGGCCATGTTGATGAAGATGTGCAGGCCGTACAGGGCGGAGAAAATGTTGTCCCACCAGCCGAACAGGCTGATGAACAGCGATCCGGTCACGCAGAGGATGACCGCCACCAGCGACCATAACCCCCGTAACGGCACATTGGTAATGATGATGACCAGACAGAGGATAATCAGGTAAAGCGGCCCCATCCACGATTTGTTGCTGACGCGCGGAATGAAATGGTATTTGTTGCCGCCCGCCTCGACCGGGGTGATGATCTTGGTCGATTCGTGCATGTCGCCGTCGATGTAAATCGCCGTCTTGACGCCGGGTTCCTTGGAGATCACCAACTCGGCGTTGGACGGCAGCACGGCCAGCCGGTCGTTTTCAACCAGTGTCCACAGGGCGAACACAAAGCCGAAGAGCCAGACCGGCCACCAGTAAAAGAGGTGGGAGTGGCTGACAATGCGGATTTCACGCATGTGGGTTTGCGGGGAGTGCGTCGGAGCCGGGACGTCCGGTGCGGGTGTGGACATCGATATTGATCCTGAATTAAGTTTGATTGGTTGGACTTAGGGATATCACTCCGTTCGCCGGAAGTCGCGTAATATTGCAATTTTTCGCGCCGAACTCACATGGTCATCCGCAGGCTGGCTTGCCCGCCCCGGCGTCGTGCTTCGGGTTGGAGACATCCACAAACACGTCTCCGTTTTGCACGGTCACCGGGTAACAACCGATTTTGATTTTCGGGTTGTCGGCCCAGGCGCCGTCCTTCAGGCGAAACCGCCAGTAATGCCACGGGCAAGTCACGATGCCCTCCTCCACCGGGCCGCCGGAGAGAGAGGCCCCGGCGTGGGGGCACATGTCGTCGATGGCGAAAAAATCCCCGCCGACCCGGAACAGGGCGATGCTCTTGCCCGGCCCCTGCAACACGCGGGGATTCTCCTCCGCGATGTCCTCCGCCCGCCCGACTTTCACGAGGTTGCTCATGATTCAAATCACCTTGGATGCCGCCGATGAATCGAAACGTATTGTAACGGGAAGTGTCCGCCCCGACCTGCCGGAAAGAATCCGAATGCTGGAAGTGGAAGCCAAGTTTCGCCTGCCCGATCCCGCCGCCTTTCGGCAACGGCTGACCGACCTGCGGGCGAAATTTCTGGGCGAAGAACGGGAAGCCGACATCTATCTGGGCGCCCCCGACCGCGATTTCGCCCGGACGGACGAGGCCCTGCGGTTGCGGGTCGGCGGGGAGGGAACCCGCCTCACGTACAAAGGCCCCCGGCGGGACGCCATCACGAAGACCCGCACGGAATGCGAGACAACCATCATCCCCGGCGAACAGGCCGCCGCCGAAATGTTAAAGCTGTTCGGGCATCTCGGTTATCGCCGGGTGGCCGAGGTTCGCAAATTGCGGCGAACCCACGAATTTCTGCGGGGTCATTTTATTGTTCATGTGTGCGAGGATCATGTCGAGAAGGTCGGTCAGTTCGTGGAAATCGAGATCATTGTTGATCGGGAAGACCATTACGAAGCCGCCAAGGGAATGCTCTTTGAGATCGCGGCCGAGCTTCGGCTGACCGAACAAGAAGGCCGTTGCTACCTCGAACAACTCCTCGGCCACACGACCGTCCCCGGAGGGGAAAAACCATGCTGACGCCGGTGGTTCCGAGCATTGCCGAGGTTCGCCAACTTGTCCGGGAAGCCCGTCAGGCCGGCCGCCGGGTTGGTTTTGTCCCCACGATGGGCGCGCTTCACGCCGGTCATGCCGCCTTGATTCGGCAGGCCCGGCTGGAGACGGATTTTGTGGTTGTCTCCATTTTTGTGAACCCGACGCAATTTGGCCCGACCGAGGACTTCGGCAAATATCCGCGCACCTTGGAAGATGATCGGCAACTCTGCACGGCCGTCGGCACGGACCTGATCTTCGCCCCCGACGCGGCCACCATGTACCCGCCGGATGCCTCGACGTTTGTGGAAGTCCCCGCCCTGCAAACCGGTCTGTGCGGCGATCGCCGGCCGGGGCATTTTCGCGGCGTGGCGACCGTCGTGCTGAAGTTGTTCAACATCGTTGCCCCGGATGTCGCCTATTTCGGCCAGAAGGATTACCAGCAAGCCCGGCTGCTCCAACAGATGGCCGAAGACTTGAATGTGCCGACGCAAGTGGTCATGTGTCCGACTGTTCGCGAGTCGGACGGGCTGGCGATGAGTTCCCGCAATCGGTATCTCTCCCCCGTCGAACGCGGCCATGCGGTGTGCCTGATTCAATCATTAGAACATGCGAAGCTCATGCTGGCCGCCGGGGAGAGGCATGTCAACCTGCTGGTCCGCGGCATGGTGGACATCCTCGAACAAACACCGGGCGCCCGGATTGATTACGTGGAGATTCGGGACGCCAAAACGCTTCAACCCATCGGGGTCGTCGAACGCCCGGCCGTTGCCGCCCTGGCGGTGTTTCTGGGAACCACCCGTCTGATCGACAATCTGATTCTGAATCCCTAACCACTCGTCAGGCAGGCTCGCATGGCTCACCCGTTATACGGCCCCGAACTGCGGTTCATGCTGCTCGACGGCAATCTGCCGGGATTGAAGGCGTTCGTGGAGACGCTCAATCCCACGACGGTGGCCAACGCCTTGGTGGACGATGCGTTTACGGTCGATCAACTTTGGACGATTCTGGGCCAGGCCGACCCGCGCCGACAGGCGCTGATTTTTGAATACTTTCCCATCGACTGGCAGGTGCGGCTCGCCATCGGGGCCGGCCGGCCGCAGATGGCGAAACTGATCGAGTTGATGTCTTCCGACGACCGCGTGGACTTGTTGCGGAAACTGCCGGAACAAGTCTCCGAGGCATTGTTGCGGTTGGTGGACGAGGCCGACCGCAAGGACATCGCCAAACTCTTCCAGTACGAGGAAAACACGGTCGGCTCGATCATGACGACCGACTATGCGTGGATTCCCGCCGGTCTCACCGCCGGGCAGGCCATCGACCGCCTGCGGCAACAGGCCCCCGACCGCGAGACGATTTATTACATTTTCGTGCTGGACGAGGGAACCCGCAAACTGCTCGGCATTCTCTCCCTGCGAAATCTCGTGCTGGCCGACCGGAACACGCCGGTCAAAAAGATCATGCTCGCCGATGATCTGATCTTGCTGAAAGCCTCCGATGACAAAGAACGGGCCGCCGAAGAACTCGGACAGTATGACTTGCTCGCCATCCCCGTGCTGGATGACGAAGGCCGGTTGGTGGGGATCGTCACGCATGACGACGTGTTGGACGTCATCACGCAGGAAGCCACCGAGGACATGCAGAAGCAGGCCGGCGTGGGGCCGTTCAGTGGAAACTATTTGGAGACCGGGTTCTTCACCATCTGGCGAAAACGGGCCATGTGGCTGTCGATTTTGTTCTTCGCCGAACTGGCCACCTTCACGGTGATGGCCGAATTTGAGGAAGCGCTCTCCACGATTCTGGTGCTGGCTCTGTTTGTGCCGCTGTGCATCTCCACCGGGGGCAACTCCGGTTCGCAGGCCGCCACGCTCATCACCCGGTCGCTGGCGCTCGGACATGTGAAGGTGGGGGATTGGTTCAAGGTGCTTCGCCACGAGTTTGTCATGGGCGTGGTGCTGGGGCTGACGCTCGGCGTGATTGGCTTCCTGCGGGGGGCGTCCACCTCGACCGAGTTGCGAAGCGCCAAAAAAGAACTCTCCTCCCCGACAGAAGTGATTTTCCCCTCGGATCAACCGCTGAAATCTGACGGAAACGGCGTCTATCGCCTCCCGGTCGGCACAGAAACCGCCGTGCGGGAACCCACCAAAAACCCCACGACCCTGACGATGGCCAGCCCGGACATCGTCCCCGAGAAGGTGGCCCACGGGGAGCATACCACTTACATTTTCCCGGCCGGGACGGTCAGCCAGGCCGAGACGGTGGGCCGCTGGCGGTTCGCAATGGTGATTTCCCAATCCGTGGCGTTTATCTGCCTGTGGGGGACAATCATCGGGGCCATGTTGCCGCTGGCGTTCCACCGATTCGGGATTGACCCGGCGCTGGCCTCCAGCCCGTTTGTGGCCACTTTTGTGGACGTGACCGGTATTTTGGCGTTCTTCTCCATCGCCAGCGCCTACTTGCTTTGACATTCGCCCTACGAAAACCTTGATCCGACAAATACACTGTTCCTTGGAGGCCGGCGACCCCCTGACGGAACCATGACAAACCCCCCCGCCTTGTTCAGCCTGTTTGGTTGCGTGATCCGTGTTCACTGGACGGTCGGCCTGTCCGTCCCTCTGGTGGCTGGTTACACCTTCGCCACCGAATCCGCATTCGCCGCCTGTTTCTATTCCCTGATTGTCGTGGCAATGTTGGGGTGTGTCTTCCTTCAGGCGATGATGCACGTCTTTCTGGCGGCCCGGCTCGGAATCGACACGCGGGACGTGGTTCTCTATCCGTTCTGGTCAGGCGTCCGGTATGCGACCATCAGCGAACGCCCCTGGCAGGAAATTTACGTGTCGCTGGCCGGGCCGCTCACTCACGGGTTGATCTCGGCGGTCATTACCCTGGGGTTGGGATTGGCCGGAAAAAGCGCGGCCTTCCCGATGCCCGACCAATTGAACTTTGATTCCACATTTGTCGTGTTCCTCGGCTGGTGCAATCTGTTGATGGCGATTTTTCATCTGGTTCCGGTGTTGCCGCTCGACATGGGACAGGTGTTTCGGGCCGCCCTCTCCATGACCTCCACCCGGCTCCATGCCACGGAGATCGCCTGCAATCTCAGCACTATCGGATCGCTGGCCCTGCTGCTAATCGGCCTGGCGTGGCTTCAATCGCCGCTGCTCGCCTACCTCGCCATTGCCCTATATTTGTCAAGCCAGGAAGACTTGGGGCGAATGCGTTATTTCGCGTCCATCAAGGCCGACAAACTGGAGGCGCTGGAGCCGATCCCGTCCATCATGATCCCGATGGATCAGATCGTGGATGAAACATGCAAACCGCCGGATGAACGCTTCACCGGGTTCACTTGGAATCGCAAGGCCCGGCTGTGGATTCAATGGCTGGAGGGGAAGGCCATCGGGGCGAACGCCCTCGTGGGGGACTGATGGACACGTCCGCCGTTGTCGCCGCCTTTCGCGGTGTGTCGCACCGCATCGGCTCCCATCCTGTCTTGCGGAATATTTCCCTCGAAGTGAGCGCCGGGCAAACCGTCTGCATCATCGGCGAAAGCGGCTGCGGCAAAACTGTCTCCCTGAAATTGCTCGTCGGCCTGATGACCCCGACCGCCGGAGAAGCTCTGCTGTTCGGCTCGCCGCTGGCCAGCCTCGGGGTGAACGAACTCCGGGCGGTTCGCCGCCGAATCGGTTTTCTGTTCCAGGGTTCCGCGTTGTTCGACAGTCTGAGTGTGGCCGAGAACATTGCTTATCCGATGCGGGTGGCCGGTAAAATAACCGGTGATGATCTCCCAAAAGAAGTGATCGCCCGGTTGGAAGAAGTCGGCCTGAATGCCGCCGCGATGACGAAATTCCCCTCGGAACTCTCGGGCGGGATGCAAAAACGGGTGGCGTTGGCCCGCGCGTTGTCCACCAACCCCGAACTGATGTGTTACGACGAGCCGACCACGGGACTCGACCCCGTGATGACCGAAGTCATCAATGAACTCATCGTACAAACCCGGCAACGCCGGCCGCTGACGAGCATCGTCGTGACGCACGAACTGCGAACGATTCGCCGGGTGGCCGACCGGGTGGTGATGCTCTCCCCGCTGACGAGGCTCGGGCCGGACGATCCGCAGGTGATCTTTGACGGAACGCCGGACGCCTTGTTTGATTCTTCCGATCCCCGTGTCCGACGATTTTTGGCGTGAGGAAACTGATTCGTGCCGACGTACCGCTATCCCGTGTTGATCGTCCGTGATGCCGCCGGGGGTTGCTCGGCCATCGCCATCGACGAGGACCATCTGGCCGGATTTGGCCCCAACGCGGCAGCCGCGCGCGACGACCTCGAAAATTTCCTGACGTGGCATCAACGGGAAAACGCCTGGCTCCCCGCCACGGACTTCCTCGAACCGGAGTTGCACACCTTCAAAGTGAACGTTCGCACCGAGTATCACGAGAAACAGCGGATATTCCCGACGGACATGCCGATCCCCGTTCGCGTGCAATGCATCACCGGGGTGCAGGATAGCGGCCAGCGGGTGGCGTCCATCCCGTTGCTCGGGATTCGCTTCACTTATCACAACGCCGATGACCTGAAGAATCTTGTCACCCGCTATGTGATTCAAAAACTGGAGGGGCTGACCCCGGAGGCGGTCGCCCGTTGTCTCTCCCCCGCCCATGTGGAATTGTCGGACGTGGTGGTTCGCGTTCCCCGCAAAGTGATGGCTGAAACAAAGTCCCCCATGCCAGAAACACTCGGCAAAGTGGGCGAACCGCTCGGCGACCGGGCGACGCGGAAGCAATTTCCCAAAGCATGGGAACGCGAGGACTCGCTGGCCCTGTTGGTGCGAAAACTCCACGATGAAAAGGCGAACGTCCTGCTGCTCGGCGAATCCGGGGTGGGCAAGACGACGCTGCTGGTCGATGCCGTACGCGAGGTGGAACGCCGATTGGAGCAGGAGGCGAAGGAGGCCGACACCCGGCCAGTGTCCCGGCGATACTGGGCCACCTCAGCCGGGCGGATCATCGCGGGGATGAAGTATCTCGGCCAGTGGGAAGAACGGGTGGAAACCCTGATCGCCGAGTTGGGGGAAATTCAGGGCGTTTTGTGCATTGACCGACTGCTTGATCTCATTCAAACCGGCGGACTCGGGCCGAGCGACAGCATCGCCGCTTTTCTCGCCCCATACATGGCTCGCGGGGAGGTGCGGATGGTTGCCGAGGTCAGTCCCACGGAGTTGGATGCCTGCCGGCGATTAATGCCCGGTTTGGCCGATTTGTTCCAAGTCATCCGGGTAGAACCGTTCAACCGGGCACAAGCTCTCAAGGTCATCGACCGGCAGATCGAGGCCACGCGGGCCAACCTGAAACTGGACGTGGCGGCGGGCGTCAGTGACCGGATCGTGCAACTGTTCCGGCGGTTCATGCCGTATTCGGTGTTCCCCGGCCAGTCGGTGCGGTTCACCCGTGAATTGCTTGAGCAGTGCAAGAGGGACCACAAGAAAGAGGTAACCGGGAACGAGGTCGTCAGCCGGTTCAAGGACCGCACGGGCTTGCCCGAGGTTTTCCTTCGGGACGAAATCACGCTGGATCGCAAGAACGTCTTCGATTGGTTCTCCGGTCAGGTGATTGACCAACCGGATGCCGTAGAGGCGGCCACCAGTGTGGTGATGACCTTCAAGGCCGGATTGAACGACCCGAACCGGCCGCTCGGGGTGTTGCTGTTCTGCGGCCCGACTGGTGTGGGGAAGACGGAACTGGCCCAAGCGCTGGCCCGCTATTTTTACGGCCACGGGGACGACGCCTCGGCAGCCACTTCCGGAAAAGCCAGTTCCCGGCTGATCCGGCTGGACATGAGCGAATACGCCGGTTTCGACGCCGTCAGCCGGTTGGTCGGCAGTTCCCCGGCCGAACCGGGCGTGCTGATCCGCAAAGTGCGGCAGCAACCGTTCACGGTGGTGTTGTTCGACGAAGTGGAAAAAGCCTCCCCGGATGTGTTTGACGTGCTGCTCGGCATGTTCGACGAAGGCCGGCTGACCGACCCGATGGGGCGGGTGACCAACTTCCGCAGCACCCTCATCATTATGACCTCCAACCTCGGGGCCGACCGCCAGCGCACCGTCGGCTTCAACCCGAACGGCGCGCCCCGCTATCAGGACGAGGCGATGGCCTACTTCCGGCCGGAGTTCTTCAACCGGCTTGATCGCGTGGTGACCTTCCAACCGTTGAAGGAAGAAACCATCCGGGCCATTACTCGCAAGGAACTGACAGCCATCGGCCAGCGCGACGGGCTGAGCCGGTTGAAACTCGTCATCGAATGGACCGATCCGCTGGTGGACCAACTCGCCAAGGTGGGATACGACGCCCGTTACGGGGCCAGGCCGTTGCAACGGACCATCGAACGGGAAGTGGTCGCCCCGTTCGCCAAATGGGTGCTGAGTCAGGAAAACTTGTTCGGGGCGAAGATTGTCGTGGATTGGAGTGACGGCAAACTCGCCATCCACCGGCGTTGAAACCGGCAAAATCCGTGCCCCAAGCGTAACAAACGTGTCACCAGTGACGTAATATCTCGTGTCGGCATTTTCCCGATGGCCGGGGGGATGTCTAATATAATGACAAACGACTGGCGACGGAGGGTTCCGCCGTGGCGCTCACAGCTGTGGACCGCACCTTGCTTCAACGATGTCTGCATCACGACACAGGTGCGTGGAACGACTTCGTTGACCGTTTCCTCGGTCTCATCTACCACGTTATCCACTACACAGCTTACCTGCGCAGCACTGGCCTCACCCCGGAAGAGGTGGAGGACATTGCCCAAGAAATCCTGTTGCAAGTGGTCGCCAACGATTACTCAGTCCTCCGGCAATTCCACGGCAAAAGCTCGCTGGCGGCCTATCTCACGGTGATCGCCCGGCGAATCTGTGTTCATCAGATGGTCAAGATCGACCCGGCCCGCAAGCCCCTTCCGAAGAATCTGCAAAAGACCGACGACGCGGACAACCATCAGCCCCGCCTCGGACTGGACAGTCTGGAAGAAGTGCAACGTCTCCTCAAGCGGTTGCCTGCCAAGGAACGAGAAGTGGTTCGTCTCTTCTATCTGGAAGGGCGAACCTACGAGGAAATCAGTTCCCGGCTGAACATCCCCGTGAACACCATCGGGCCGGTGTTGTCGCGGGCCAAGAAGAAACTCCGTGAATCGGAGGAGAATGAAACCGCTCCCGCCAAGAAAGCTCCCGCCAAGAAAGCGCCCTCCTGATCTGATCGCGGGATTTTTTCCCTGTCTGCGGGACGTTCATTTCCCCGTCTCCTTAGAATGACCTCCGACATCAAACCGAGGAGTACGCCGTGAAATATCTGGCAGCAGTCGTCGTTTGCGGAATCGTCTTCTCCGGCGCGTTCGCCGGGGATGTGGAAGTGGCCGGCATGAAGTCCGTCACCCCCAAGGGATGGAAGGAAGAAGCCCCCTCCAACAGCATGCGGCTGACGCAATTCAAGTTGCCCAAGGCCGAAGGCGATCCCGAGGATGCCGAACTGGCCGTGTTCTACTTCAAGGGGGGCAGCGGCGGCGTCGAAGCCAACCTCGAACGACAGGTGAAGAAGTTCAAGCCCGCCGCCGGGGAAGACAAGGTCGAGGCCAAGACCGAGAAGATCAAGGTCGGCAAGATCGACGCGACCTTCCAAGACGTTCAGGGGACGTTCCTCTCCAAGTTCCCGCCCTTCGCCCCGAACGCGAAGATCACGGAAAAAGAAAAGTACCGTCAACTGTATGTGATCTTCACGACGGAACAGGGCGATTACTACATGACCCTACTCGGCCCGGCGAAGACCATCGAAAAACACAAGAAGGACTTCCAAGAGTTCCTGACGAACTTCAAGTGATTTCTGATTGATGAAGACACCAGACCCCGCTCCCAAAGAGCGGGGTCTTTTCGTTTCTCCAGCCGATTTGACTTGGCGAGATAGGATAGTTTCTCGCCCCGTTCGCCCGGACGGCCATTTTGAGCGTCGTGGAGGAATCGCACCCATGCCCGCCACCGTTGAATCCCGGATGCAAGTCATTCAAGGCGACATCACTCATCTGAAAGTTGATGCCATCGTCAATGCCGCGAACGAGTCTCTGCTGGGAGGCGGAGGCGTGGACGGGGCCATCCACCGGGCGGCCGGGCCGGATCTCTTGGCCGAGTGCGAGGACTTGGGCGGCTGCCGCACGGGGGACGCCAAGATGACCGCCGGGTATCGGTTGCCGGCCCGGCATGTGATCCACACGGTCGGCCCGGTCTATCACGGCGGCGTTTCCGACGAGGCCGAACTGCTTCATTCGTGCTATTCGGAATCGCTGCGTCTGGCGGCCGACGCCGGATTGGGGACGGTTGCCTTCCCGTGCATTTCAACCGGCGTGTTCGGCTACCCCAAAGAAGAAGCCTGCGAGGTGGCCATCGCGGCGGTCACGGAATGGCTGGCCGCCCACGAATTGCCCCGCCAAGTGACCTTCTGCTGTTTCAGCATCGACGACGCGGAGTTGTACCGCTCCCGGCTTGGCCGGGAAGCGTGACCGCATATTTTGCGCTGCAAGAATTGACCGGCAGGGATCGTTATCCCGTCGAAGAACCGCATGATCCCAAGAGCCCCACTGCGTGAGCGGTGGGGGTGGCCGTCACACTTTAGAAGCCACCCCCACCGCTCACGCAGTGGGGCTCTTGAATCTCTCACGCGAGATGCTTGTTGAAATTGCTTTACGTTTTTTCCACCCGCCCCATCGTCACTTTCACTTCGTGAATCTTCCCGTCATCCGACAGCGTGACGGCCATGCCCTCGGCCGGCTGACCGTCCAAAGTCACCGTTTTCACGCCCCGTTCCACACCTTCCGGGTTGAAGATTTCAATGCGGTAGGTGGATGATCCGTGCCGGTAAGTCACCTCGAAGGTTTTCCAATCCGGGGCGACACACGGGTTGATCTTCAAGTGGCCCGCCTCGCGCTGGAAGCCGAGGATGCCCTCCACCCCCACGCGGTACATCCACCCGGCCGAGCCGGTGTACCATGTCCAGCCTCCCCGGCCGGTGTGCGGGGGGACACCGTAGACATCGGCGGCGATCACATAAGGTTCCACCTTGTACTTGGCCACGCCCTCCGGGGTGGAGGAGGCGTTCACCGGGTTGAGCAGGCGGTACAATTCCGTCGCCTTCGCCCCCTCGCCAAGCATCGCGGCGGCCAGCACCGTCCATGTGGCGGCGTGGGTGTATTGCCCGCCGTTTTCGCGGATGCCTGGCACATAGCCCTTGATGTACCCCGGTTGAAGTTGTCCGGCGTCAAACGGCGGCGTGAACAGCAGGATCAGCCGGTCCTCCGTTCGCACAAGCCGCGAATAAACCTCGTTCATCGCCTGACGCGCCCGTTGCGGATCGCCCGCCCCGGAAATTACCGACCATGATTGGGCGATGGCGTCGATCCGGCATTCGGTGTTCTCATGCGAACCAAGCGGTGTGCCATCGTCAAAGTACGCCCGCTTGTACCAGCTTCCATCCCACGCGGACGTTTCCACTGCCGACTTCAGCCGGGTGATCGCCTCCGCATAGTGCGAAGACCGGGCCTGCTCGCCTCGCTTTTGGGCCAATTCCACGAACCACGGCAGAATCGACAGTTGGAACCACGCATTCCAGACGCTTTCGCCGGTGCCGTGGTTGCCGACTTTATTCATCCCGTCGTTCCAGTCCCCGATGCCCATCAGCGGCAATCCGTGGGGACCGAACTTCATTCCGTTGTCCAGTGCCCGGAAACAGTGCTCCGCGACGGTGGCGGCGTCCTCGCTCACGCCCGGCAGGCCGTAATCTTCTTCCTGCTCCGGCCGAAGTTTGGCCCAATTCAGGAAGTGGGCTTTTTCCTCCAGAATCGTTTCGTCCCCGGTGACCGTGATGTATCGGCTCACGGCAAGCGGGAGCCACATAAAGTCGTCCGAGAAGCGGGTGCGAACCCCTCGCCCCAGCGGAGGATGCCACCAGTGCTGCACATCCCCCTCGGGGAATTGCCGGCTGGCGGCGCGGATGATGTGCGCCCTCGCCTCGCCCGGCGTGAGATGCACCATCGCCATCAGATCCTGAAGCTGGTCCCGATAGCCATAAGCCCCGCCGGATTGATACGTGGCCGAACGGCCCCACACTCGGCAAGCCAGCGATTGATACGCCAGCCAGCCGTTGAGCATCACATCCATCGCCGGGTCTGGCGTTTTCACTTGAATCGTCGTGAGCGTTTGCGACCAGTATTCCCGCACGGTTTTCAACGCTTCGCCGGCCGCCGCCGGTTCCCGATAGAGCTTCGCCAACCGGGCGGCCTCGGCCTTGTCCGTGGTTTCGCCGAGAACGAACACGACTTCCTTCTCCTGACCGGGGGCCAGTTCGACGGCGCACATCAAAGCGGCGCACGGATCGACCGTCGGATCAATCCGGCCGGTGAATTGAACCCGTCTCAAGCCCGCCGGCCAACGAACCGAGCCGTTACGCCCGAGGAATTCCGTGCGATCGCTGCTGAAACTCGTCGGCCGGGGCATGGCGTCCGCGAAGGCGACCACCGTGGGGAAGTCCGGGTTGAACGGGTTGCGGGCCAAGATTCGACCGCCGTCTTCCGTTTCGGGAATCACCTGCATGATGGCCGCGTCGCGGGTCGTCCCCAAGACCCACTCGGCATAAAAGATAGCCGAGAGCTTTCGTGGGGTCGGGCCGGTGTTCTTCAACTTCAACAGGAGAATTTTCACCGGATCAGCGACGGGAACGAACATGGTCAGTTCGCTGGAAACTCCGTTTACCTCGCTTTGGAACACGCTGTAGCCGAAGCCGTGCCGCACGATCGTTTCGCCGCCGAGCGGCAACGGCGTCGGGGTCCAGCATTCGCCGGAAACATCGTCCCGCAGGAAGATCGCTTCGCCGGGGGCATCCGTCACCGGGTCGTTGCTCCACGGCGTGATGCGGTTTGTCTGGCTGTTGCCCGCCCATGTGTACCCCGCTCCGGCTTCGGAAATGGTGAACCCGGCCGCCGGATTGGCGATGACGTTCACCCACGGCGCCGGGGGAAGCGCCCGCATCGACGGAATGATTACCACATATTCCCGGCCGTCGGCCGAGAAGCCGCCGTTGCCGTTGGCGAATTGCAAATTTGGAACGGACTGGCTGCCGGTTCGGGCTTTCGCCGTTGCCGGGCGCACGTTGAGTTGCCGGCCGACGCCCGCCTTCGGGTCTTGCTCCCGGCGGTCCACCTGATTCGCCAGCGATCCCCGCCGGCCATCGAGCGTCACTCGCGCCGCCGCGAGCAGCAAGCGGCGGTCCTCGGGAACCAGTTGATCCCCGCGCCGGATGAATATCCCCCCCGGTTTGTCGATCAGGGAATGCGAATCACACGCCTTGGCCAGTTCGATCAATTGCTGGTTCAAACTGTCGAGATAATCGGACGGATGCTCGTTGAGGATCACCAAGTCCGCTTCCAATCCCTGCTGCCGCCAGTAGGCATGGGCCAGGAACAATTGCCGGACAATGGCAATTTCGTCCGGTTCGTTCAACGTCACCAACACAATCGGCTTGTCCCCGGAGATGCCATGCCGCCAGAGGCCGTTTTGGCCTTGTTGATTGGAAGCGATGATCTCCTTCGATGCCCGCAAGGTTTGGCCTGCGTAAATCACTTTCGCGGCCAGCCGTTGGAACAGGTGGACATCCTCGTCCGACAAGTGCAAGTGACGAAGCTGAACGCGGGAATGTGCCCACGCCAGTTCAAACGCCCGGTTCACGCCGTGAAAATCGTTGAAGCGATCGGCGAGCAACAGGGCTTCTTCCCGCGTGACGGCGATGGCCGTCGTGAACGCCAGCGCGGCCGAGCCGCCAGCCGGAACCTTGATCCGGCGCCGCAGGCTGAACACCGGGTCCAGCACCGGGCCGGTCGTGCCGGAAAGGCAGGCGTTCTTGTCCATCGCCGCCGGGGAGGCGGGAGTCCGGCCTCGGCCCAGCCAGCGGGAGCGGTCTGATTCAAATTCCACATCCCCGACCGTCGGGCAATCCGTGGCCAGCACATGCAAGGCCCAGATCGGTTGCTCCGCCGAAGCTCGCGGGCGCCTTCGGCAGAGCAAGGCGTTGAATCCGCCAAGCCATTCTGTTTCCAAGAACAATTTGCCAAACGCCGGATGGGCCACATCGGCCCGGTGCGGCAAAAGAGCCACCTCGGTGAAACTCGTCAGTTCGATTTCGCGTTCCGCATCGCCCAAGTTGAGGATCGTCAGTCGGCGAATCTCGGCCGAGTGTTCGGGGGAGACGGTTACCTCCATGTGGGTTTCAATCTCGCCATCGCGGCGCCGGAACTCGGCTTTGTCCGTCGAGTAAATCACCTCGAAATAGTCGGCCTTCGCGGCCACCGGATGATGCCCGGCCGACCAGATTTTGCCGGTTTGAACATCCCGGATATAGCAGAACTGGCCGCTGGAATCGGTCGTGCGGTCTTCTCGCCAACGGGTGACATCCAAGTCGCCGCAGGTCGAATAACCGGCGCCCGTGTTGGTAATCATCACACTGTAACGACCGTTGGAAAGCAGATGCGTGCGCGGGTGCGGCGTGTCGGCGGTCGTCAGACGGCGGCTCATCGGCAAGGCCGCCTCGCGCACCACGGCGGCCGGTTCCGTTTCATCCTCGTGGGCTTCCACCAGTGGGGCCACGCGGGGGAGGCGTTCTTGCAAGAGCAGTTCCGTCGCCCGAACCATCGGTTCGTTGTGGAATCGTCCGGCCATCGGCTCGCCGAGCAATGCCTCGGCCAGCGCCGTCAGCGCCATCCCCTGATGGTGGGCCATGTAAGAACGCACAACGGCCGAGTGGCGCTTCCACGCCACGCGATCGCGAGTGTAGTCGATGGCCTCGTAGTACCCGTATGGCCCTTCGCCTTTTTCCTCGGAAATCTGGCGAAGGTTTTCGAGCGCCGACCGGGGCCGCACCATCACCGCCAGCAACGTGGCATAGGGGGCGATCACCAAGTCCCGCGAGAGGCCGCGTTTTAACCCGAGGCCGGGCACGCCGAACGATTGATACTGGTAGTCCAGCCCGGCGTCCAATGCGTTGAAGCCCGATTCCGAAATGCCCCACGGGATGCGGTTTTCCTTGCCGTATTGAATCTGCCGGGCGACCGAGCCTCGCAGGCTTTCTTCGATCAACGTGCCCGGATAGGCGTTCATGAACAATCGCGGCATCAGATATTCAAACATCGTGCCGCCCCACGAGACAAGCGACACCCCGCCGGGCACCTTCGTGAGCAACCGGCCCAACTGGAACCAATGCTTGCGAGGCACATCCCCGCGGGCGACAGCGAGGAAACTCGTCAGGCACGACTCGGAAGCCAGCAGGTCGTAATGCGATTGATCCAACCGCCCGGCCGAGCGGTTGAAGCCGATGGCGAACAAGTTTCGCTGCCGGTTGTAGAGGAACTGAAAATCCATCGCGGTGCCGAAAGCGTCGGCCCGTTCGGAGAGACGTTGCAATGTCTCCACCGGCGTCGGGTTGGCCAGTTCGTGAGACCAGCTTTTCGCCTGGGTGTTGAAATGGCCGATCCAGTCGGCGAACATCCGTTGCCCTTCGGTGGGCTTGGGCAGTGCCTCGAATTGCCGGAGGATGTCGGCGGAGCAGTTGGCCATTTTGCCAAGCCGTTCGGCGACATCGGCAGCGTCATCCCGCCATTCGGCCAACAGTTCTCGCAGATGTTTGAGGTTGCAACCGGATTCCCCGGTCGTCCACGATTCATCAAGCGTTTTCTTGAAGGCAATGCCTTCCTCGGCCAACCGCAAAGTGTCGGCCAATCCGGCCCGAATAGTGGCGAACTTTGTCGGCTGACCGGCTTTTTCCAGCAAGCCTTGCTTGAGCGTGATAAAGCAGCCGAGCAGGTTGCCGCTGTCCACTGTGGAGATGTATGCCGGGTTCAACACGGCTTTGTTGGACGTGTCGTACCAGTTGAAGAAATGCCCATTGTACCGTTCGAGGCTGTCAAACGTGTCGAACGTGTCGCCAATTCGCTTCGCCATTTCGCCGGGCGTGATATAGCCGAAATCATTGGCCGCCATCGAAGAGATCAAATACAGCCCCATGTTCGTCGGGGATGTTCGCCGGGCAAGCTGGCGCTTCGGGTCTTCCTGGAAATTGTCCGGCGGCAGCCAGTGGTCGGCGGCCGTCACGAACGTGTCAAAGAACAGCCACGTTTTGCGGGCCACACGGCGAAGTTCTTCCCGCTCGGGTTCCGTGAGCAGTTCATCAGGTTCGTCAGGAACCGACCGGCTGACAAACCACGCCACGCCGGGCGACAACACCCAGCAGACCAGCAGCGGCAGGGCGGTCAGCAGCACATCCGTCCGGCCCCATGTTCCGGCGAAACCGATGCACACGGCGATCACCAAGGCAATCGCGACCGTGGGCCACATCACCTTGAAGAAATTCGCCACGCTTGCCTGCAACCGGCTGTCGGCGGCGGCGGCCGTCTCCCATTCCAGCAACCGGCGGCGGGAAATGAACAATCGAAATAGCGTTCGCGTGATCGCATCCGCGAGGTTGCGGGCCTGATCGGCCAGAAACACCATGCTGAAGAGGAACTGGCCGAACGTGGCCCCGAAATTCCCCTGCAACTCCCGCAGTTGCATCCGGCGGGATTCGCCAATGACCAACCGGACGGCCGATTCCAGCCCAAAGGTCAGGAATGGCAATGCCAGCACGCCGAGAGCGAAGGCCGTCCATGCCCACGCCGGGCCGGGCAACACCGTCCAGCCGAGGGCGAGCAACACCAGCAACGCCGGGGGCGTGATGCTTCGCCGCAGATTGTCAAAGATCTTCCAGCGTTCCAACAAGGGAAGCGTGTTGGCCCGTTTGCCGGGTTTCGCGGCCGGACCATGAACGCCGGTCGGCTCTTCCTCGGTCGAGGGAGCCGGGGCGGGCACGCGGTTGAAAATCCACGGAAAAATCTGCCAGTCGCCGCGCACCCAGCGATGGTCCCGGCGGGCGTGGGTGTGATACCGGGCCGGGAAATCATCGACCAATTCGATGTCCGTCACCAGCGCGCAACGAACATAATTCCCCTCGATCAGGTCATGACTCAGGATTTGATTCTCAGGGAAGGCATGACCGACGGCCGACTCAAACGCATCAAGGTCGTAGATGCCCTTGCCAGTGAATGTACCCCGGCCGTAGAGGTCTTGATAGACATCCGACACGGCAGTGGTGTACGGGTCAATCCCGGCCGAAGAGGCCATCACTCTGGAAAACAGCGAGCGCTTCCCGGCCGCCATGCTCAGGGTCACGCGGGGTTGCAACACACCATAACCTTCGGTGACCCGGCCTTTGGCCTTGTCAAACCGGGGTTGGTTCAGCGGATGGGCGATGGCCGCGACCAGTCGCCGGGCGGTTTCCCGCGGCATTTGTGTGTCCGAATCCAGCGTAATCACGAAGCGAATTCGGGGAATCGAGGTCATGTCCCCGGCGATCGTGGTGAACGTCGTGTCGGCCGCCCCCCGCAGCATTTCGTTGAACTCGGAGAGCTTGCCGCGTTTCCGCTCCCAGCCCATCCATTTCCCCTCGGCCGGGTTCCAGAGACGGCGACGGTGGAACAGGAAAAAGCGATCTCCCCCGCCGGGTAACGGGTATCGTTCGTTGAGGGCGTCGATGCGGGCGGTGGCCGTGGAGAGAATCGTCTCGTCGTCCGGCCGTTGTTCGGTGTCCGAATCGGTGAAGTCAGTCAGCAAGGCAAAGCGGAGTTGCGGATCCGGATTCGAGAGGAAGTGAACCTCCAACCGCTCCGTGAGGGCGACGGCTCCCTCGGGCTTGGTCAGCAATGTGGGAACGACCACAAACGTCGGGCAATCAACCGCAATGCCATCCTTGAAGTCCAGTTTTGGCAACACGCGAGGCGGGAGATAATGCGTCACCAGCCAATGGGTCAGCAACACCCCCGTATCTAACGCCGGGAAAAACGCCGCCAGCCCGGCCAACACCAGCCACAGCCAACCGGCCCCGGTCGAGGCCGTCAACAGTACCACTGCCACGATAATCAATGATGTGAGAACGCCCATCGTCCCGAAGTGAAACACTCCGGGACGGGCAAGCACCGTGTCTTTCAGCCATTCGGCCGGGCCGGGACGGTATCCCAGCAGACGCTCAAAACTCGCCCGGCCGGGGCCGATCAGGTGATAGCCGACATGCCGCACCGGCGATTTGTCGGAGACGGAAGCTTGGCACAAATCAAGCAGACGTTGTGTGACCGTGATTTCTTCCTGCTTGGTTCCCCGGCTGAGTTGTTCCACCCGGCGACGGTAGCGGTCCTTCGTGGCAAAGTCTTGCCGGGCGTAGATGCGGGCGGGATCGCTGCGCAGCATCGATTCGACCACGCTGGTCGTCTCGAAAAACTCGGCCCAATCAAGGTTCGACAACAGCCGCAAGCTGGTGACGCAATTCCCCACGGACACCTGATCGGCGGCCTGCCGACGGTGTTCCCGGCGAAGAAGCTCCGAACAATTGTCATTCGCGCAAGAAAGCCGTTGCTCCAGCCATTCAACGTGCGGCGTCGCGGCCGGGCCATGATCCCGGAACAATTGCAGCAGATGAACCAAAAACGGATCGGACCATTCCGGTTTCCAACTCGGGGATGGCGGCGGGGCCTCGGCTTGGGCAAACTGGGCGTCAAACCACCCCTTGGCGGCGATGCGCTCTCGCCGATGCTCGATGAATTGCTTGGCCAGCCGGTTGAGGTTTTCGAGAAGCACCACCCGCAACATGATCGGCACGGCCCACAATTCGCCGATGGTGAGCGGGGAAATTTCCTGATACGACTTCACGAAACGAGTGACGTTTCCCTCGTCCAGACTGGCGTCAGTGTGCGAAATGAGGGCCACGGCCAAGGCATACACCCTCGGCAATCCCTCGTGCGGCCCATCCCCCACTTTGGGCAGGCGTGAGTAATAGCCGCTGGGCAAATCCTCGCGGACTTCCCGCAAACCCTCTTCGATGATGTGAAAATTATCCAGCAACCACTCGGCATCCGGCGTCAGCACTTCCTCACGGCGGTTGGCCTCGACGATCTCGGCATGATCGCGCAGCAGTTCTCGCTGCATCACCGGGAACCGCTTGAGCAGCGACACTTCCTTGGCCGATTTAGGCGCCACGCGCGACGCCTCGGCCAGCCAGCGGGCGTGGCTGTCGAGATGATCGCCGCCGAACAATTCCGCACGCATCGGCTGGTCGATGGCGGACAATTTCGAGGAAGAAGTTGATTCGGCGGCAGGCAATTTCGAGGAAGATGTCGAAGAGGAGGACGCCGGGCCTTCGGGAAGAATGGTGGAAGCTTCGCTCATCTGTGTCCAATCCGTGGTTACTCGCGCCGCGTGGGGGTGCGACGCGAGAATCTGCTGAATTGGAACCGCATTAACGCAATCCGTGTGCCGTGAACACGGATCGGGGAAATTAGAAGTGGGTGCGTTTAAAAGCCAGCAAAAAAGCGGGCAAACTGACTCTCAATGGTGGGAGGAGATGTGCCCAAAGAGAAAAGAATTCTTAGCCCCGGATGAAACACAGATTCGGAAAAAAACCGGCTCCATCCGGGGCTAAAAAGGTTTTCATTTGCCGTTCACAATGGCCACCTTGACCGGAGAACCGGGCACGTCGTCCAGTTCCACGCGAAGGCCGTCGACGCGGTTGTCGTAGTCCACGCCGAAGGTCAGGTTTTGCAGGCCGACCTTGAGATCGAGGATCATTTCTTCCTTCACGGCCACCGGCGTCGAGCCGACATAGAGCGTCAGACCCTTGGCGTTGTTGATTTTCAATTTCACCGGCCCGGCGGTGGTCACGTCAAGTTGTGCCCGCAGGAGCGAGATCGGGGCTGAGCCGTTCCAGACCGTCAGCTTGGGCATGTCGCTCTTCGGGAATTCGCCGTTGACCATCGAATAAACCGACGACCATGTGAAGGCATCCGGCGTTTCGGCGGCCAAGGCGGCCCGGCCCCGACGGAGTTGGTTCATGTTCTCCAAGGTCGGTTCAAATTGCTGCCAGCGCCGCACGACGCGGGCCTTGCTCGGGGCGTATGGCCCCTGTTTGCCGAGTTCGGAAAGGAAGCGGACCAAGTCCACGAATTCCTGACGGGTGAACTGATCAGCCAACCCGTCCGGCATCATGGAGCGAGAGGCAGACTTTTCGTCGATGTCCTTGTCCGCAATCGTGATTTCCTTGTCTTCGATGGTCCGCAGGGTCAGCTTCCCCTCGGCCTCACGGGTCTTAATGCCGACGATCACCTTGCCGGAATTCGTCGTCACCTTGATGGCGTTGTAGCCTTCCTTGACAGCCTTGTTCGGGTTGAAGATCGATTCAACCAAGTAATCCACTTGGGCGCTGGCCCCGATGCTCGTCATGTCCGGGCCGACCTGTCCGCCGGCGCCGGCAATCGCGTGGCACGCCAGACAAGTCGCCTCTTTGCGGCGATAGACCAGTTCGCCCCGTTTGGCGTCCCCCTTCAGGGCCACTTCGTTCACATAGGCTTTGAGTTCTTCCGGGGTCACTTCCGTCTTCGGGGCGGTCAGGTTGCCAGCTTTTGTCAACGCCTCTTGCAGCGGCTTGGCGTCCTGCACGCTCGAACGAAGCGTCCGCAGGCCGACTTTCGCCACATCGGGGGGAAGGCTCTTCCCTTCCAGCGCCTTGGCCAGAATCGGCGAACCCCCTTTGCGATTGAGGAAGGCGGCGAACACATCGCTCACGTCGTCGGTCGCCTTGGCCTTGGCCAGCCAGGCGGCGGCGAAGGTCGCGGCCGTGGTTTGGTCGATCCCCGAGAGGGCGATGATCGCCAGTTTCCGCGTGTCATCCGGGCCAGCCGTGGCGGCGTTCAGGATGAATTTTTTGGTCGGTTCCCCGCCCATTGACAGCAGGCCATCGAAGGCGGCTCGTTGTTCCGCCGGGCCGAATTCCTTGGCGGTTGCCAGCAATTCCAGAGAGGGCCGTTCGCTTTCCACCTTCCAAAGCCCGGCCAGCCGGGAGCGATACACCGTCAACGGGGACGGCGAGACGATGCTCTTGAAGGCGGGCGTGATGTACTTGTCCATCGGCCGGATCTTGCGGTCGCGGGCACTGGACTCGATGGCGTCCAGCACCGGTGAGACGGTCGCGGGGGGCAGTCCCGGCTGGGTGGCGAAGGCCAGCGCCTGGCCGATCTCATCTTGCCCGCCGGTTTGGGCGATCAGTTCCCAAGCGGCCGCCTCGCGATCCTTCGGGATTTTTCCGGCCTTCACCAATTGCAACAGCGGCAGGGCGGCCGAGGCGTTGCCGAGGGCTTGCATCGTGAAGGTCATCCCCTTCACGTTCCCCTTGAACACATCCTCCCCGGCCCGGAACTTCGGCATCCACACCGGCTCAAGTTCCCGCACCGTCAGCCACAGTTCGTAATCCAAGGCCCGGTCCACCGGCTTGTTCATCGCCTGCAACACTTTGTCCAGCACGTTCGGCGTCTGGGGAAACTCGGCCAGGCCGCGAATGGCTTCCATCCGCACGCGAGGATGGTCGTCCGTGGCCAGCGTCGTAAGAACATCGGCGGCCTCCGGGGCGGTCGGGTGCGTCGTTGCGTGGATTCTCGCGGCGACGGCCCGCGCCCGGTAGTCCTTCGCCGTTTCCAGTTGTCGCAACAGTTCGCGGGCGGGCTTAAGCCATTGGCCCTTTTCATCGGCGACGCCGACATTCAAATACGTCCACATGGCTTCCAACACGAGATGCTCGTACTCGGCATTGGCCCGATCCAGTTTGGCGATCCACGCATCCAACGCGGGGATCACTTCCTTGGCTCCGCGTTCCTTCAAGACCTGCTTGGCTTGCGAGCGGGTCCAGAGTTCCGGGTCTTTCAACCGCTCAAGCAATTCGGGCGTGGTCGCCCCGACAAGATCGGGCTTCTTCACCAGCGGGCGGCCCTTGGCCGTCACCCGCCAGATGCGGCCGTGAACATGGTCCCGCCGAGGATCGCGGAAGTCCACTTCCCCATGCTGGATGATCGGGTTGTACCAATCGGCGATGTAGATCGCCCCGTCCGGTCCCATCTTCACATCAATGGGGCGAAACGCCGGGTGATTCGATTTGATGACTTCTGTCATTTCCCGGCTGGTGTAAGAGGTGCCGTCTTCGCTCAATTTGAAACGGCAGACGCGATGGCCGCGGAAATCGTTGGTAATCATGTCGCCTTGCCAGTCGTCCGGCAGGTGACGGCCGTTCACGATTTCCAGCCCGCAATGCTTCGGGCTGCCGGTGTTCAGACCCTTCCAAATCTTGGTCGCCCCGACTGCGGTGACGTAATACGCCCCCGGCAAGACGTGGTTGATCCCTTCGCCATATGCGCCGTCGGTGGCGAAGGATTGGCCCCACGCATCCACCTCATGGCCCCACGTGTTGACGAAACCTTTGGCCAAGACATCCAGTTGCATTGTTTCGGGGCGATACCGCCAGATGCCGCCGCCGTTGAGGCGCTTGACGCCGTGCGGGGTTTCCAAGTGCGAATGAATGTAAATCGATTGGTTCATGTACAAGCATCCTTCCGGTCCCCAGCGGAAAGTATGAAGGATGTGGTGGGTGTCTTCCGTGCCGAAGCCGGACAGCACCACCCGCGATTGGTCGGCCTTCTCGCCCGGCTTGCTGGCTTTCAGGTGAACCAGTTCGGTGCTGTTGGCCACGTAGGCCCCGCCATCACCGGGCGCGACGCCGGTGGGGATCAGCAGGCCGTCGGCGAAGACGGTCGTCTTGTCGGCTTTGCCGTCGCCGTTGGTGTCTTCCAGAATGATGATCTTGTCGTTGGCCTTCTGCCCCGGCTTGATCTGCGGGTACACTTCGCTGGACGCCACCCAGAGCCGCCCCTGCGGATCAAAGTTCATCTGAATCGGCTTCGCCAGCAGCGGATCGGCCGCGTACAGCGTGACCTCAAAGCCCTCGGGGACAATAAACGTCTTGCGTTCAATCTCCGGATCCGGGTCCGGAATGGTGGCGTTCGCCTGGGCGAAGATCGCCGTCGCGGAAAGAAAACAGCCGAAGGCGGCGAGCAGATATCGGATCATGATCGGATTACCGAGACGAAGAGTTTGATGGAGTGTGTCAGAGGCCGATTCGTATGAGTGTTGATCGTTTGCCGGGTTAGTGGAAAATCAAACAGCAACTTTTGCAAATGATCTCAAGAGCCCCACTGCGTGAGCGGTGGGGGTTGATTCTTGTGTGTGACAGCCACCCCCACCGCTCACGCAGTGGGGCTCTTGAGAATCTCGCACAAGATGCCTGTTGAATTTGCATTAGGTTGTCTTTGCGGCGGCGTGCCTCAATATTTACTTCTTCAACAACTTGCCGATGTCCGCTTCCTTCGCGGCGATCAGAGGATCGAACTCGGCGATTTCCTTGCCGTTCTTGCCCTGTTCGTGTTTGCGGAAGCCGAACAGATAGGTTTCGTTTTGCGGGCGCCAGCGGTGGAAGTACAACTCGTTCTTTTCCAAGATGATTTGCCGCAACGGGTCGAGGGTGGCCGAGTAACCGCCGGCTGGGTCGAGGCCGAGTGACTTCAGGAAGGGGCCGGTGGTGTCGCGGTAGCCGGTGTCGCCGAAGTGGAGGCCATTGTCGGTGAGCTTGGCGGTTTTGTTTGTCCCCTCGCCGAGTTCGGCGAAGAGGTCCGCGAAATAAGCCCCTCGTTTGGCGGCGAGTTCTTTGATCGCATCCCGATAGAGGGCGAGGTTTTTGTTTTGCGGCGCCGGATCGGTGACGATGGCGCCGAACGCTTCCAATGGCGGCGGGCTGATGAGGATCACGCGGGCCTTGGATGGGGCCAGCTCGTCCAGCAACCGCTCATACCCGGCGATGAATTTCTTCAACCCGGCCATGCCTTCGTAGGATTCGTTCGTGCCGTAACAGATCAGCAGCACGGTCGGCTTTTCGGCGAGGGCCAATTCCACCAACCGTCGACGGCCGATGTTCTCATCGGTCACCTCGAAGCGGCGGCGGGAGTCGCCGAACACGGTGTCGCCGCTCCAGCCGAGGTTGCGGAATTTCAGGTCCGGGAACTTGGCCGTGAGGGCGGCCTCCCAATAGCCGTGCCGCTGTTCGCGTTCGATCAGCGTGCCGCCGACCAGAACAACGCGATCAGCGGGCTGAAATTCAAACGGAGCGGCCGAACACCACGCGGCAGGGCCGAAACACAAAATGCCGAGGAGGAAGAGAACACGCACGACAAATCTCCCGGTTGGGCCACGATAAGCTAGGCGAATTTCGGGACAAAGAAAAGCGAAGGTGTTTGCATTCTTCGGAAAAGTTGTCTACAACCAGAAAAGATGTTTGAACATGTTGGGGCGACCCTTCTCATGCTTCCCGGAGTTCGGCCATGAATCTCGCCATGCTTGCCCAACTGGCCGTCGTTGTCGGCGGGTTGATGGCGACCGGCGGCATGTCGAACAACAAGGGGAAGATCGAGGGGACCAAGTGGGTCAACATAAAGTCCATGATCAACAACGAGCAAACGATCCCGGCGGGGATCATCACACTGGACTTCAAGAAGGACGGCGGTTTCGTCCAAACCATCCTCGTTCAACGATACTCGGGCACTTACCTCCTCCAAACCGGGGACCACATCACCCTGAAGCTCGATGAACCGCTGGACGGCCATACGGAACTGCATGCGAAGTTCATCATCGACCGGGCCGTTCTGTTGATGCGTGACAGCGACGGCACGACCATCACATTCGCCAAATCCAAGTGACGTTTGAGCGAATCGTTCTTCGGAAAAATCGAATGCAAAAGAGGTGAATATCCCGACAATTGCATCAGGAAATGCCGGAGAACAGAACATGAGACTCGCAAACTTGAGAAGTCTGACCATGATCGCCGCAGTGCTCTTGGTTGCCGGTTGTTCGTCGAACAACAAGGGGAAGATCGAAGGCACCAAGTGGACCAGTCAGGTGTCTTCGGGAAACGCCCGGATGATTCCGGCCGGTTTTCTCACTTTGGAATTCAAGGCCGACGGAAAATTCACCAAGACCACCCCCGACGGCAATATCACCGGCCGATACGACCTCGGAAGCGGGGACACCGTCATGCTCAGTCTCGATCAACCCGTGGACGGCTTCCAAAAGCTGCGATCCAAATTCATCATCGACGGCACATCCATGACGATGCTCGACCCGGATGGCACGGCCATCTCATTCACCAGAGACAATTGATTCCAAACGGCAGAATCGTCAAGTCGCCCGAACGGTCATGTTGGCCGGTCAAATTTCGGGACAAAGTCAAACGAAGGCAATTGCATCCTTGGAACAAATTGGTTACAAATTTGAAGGGAAATCCGGGTGCCTTTCTCAATCATTCGCTGGAGCATGAGATGAAACTCGCAAACATCGCCCGATTGGGCGTGGTCGCTATTGTGTTGGTGATGGCCGGTTGCTCGACAAACAAGGGAAAAATTGAGGGGACGAAATGGACGTCCAACGCAACAACAATCCAAGGAAAGACGGTGCCGGCCGGCGCGCTCACACTTTCGTTCGGCGCTGATGGCAAATTGGTTTACACGGGAGGCCAGACCATCTGGACCGGCAAATATTCCCTCGGCATGGGAGACTACGTTACGTTCAATACAGACCAAGATCTTGGCGGTCACAAGTCAAACGCGGAGAGAATCTCCATCAACGGCAATGTGCTGACCATGAAGGATTCAGACGGCACTTCCATCACATTTACCAAGGTCAACTGACACATCTGATTCTGGTGAACGGGATGGTTTTCAATACGGGATCGCCGTATCGAAACCATCAGACCGACACGCCCCGCCCGGCCAGTTCCGTCATCAAATCATCGAAGTGGTGATAAAGAATCGCATCCCACCCGGCGGCTTTCGCCCCCGCCACGTTGACGGGCAAATCATCGATCAGCAAACATTCGGCGGGCGACACGCCTGCCAAACTCCGGGCATACTCGAAAAACTCGCGGGTCGGCTTGCGCGCCCGGCCCTCGTGTGAAACCGCCAGCCTCTCAAAATGACTCAGTGTTTCCGCGAACATCACCCGGAACTTGTTAAAGTGGGCATCGTTCGTGTTGCTCGCCAGAAACAGGCGATGACCATTGGCCCGCAATCGGGGAATGAGATCGGCCATTGGCGGATTGGGCCAAAAGATGTCGCAAAAAGCGGTGACGAATTGTTCTTGGGTGCAGGTCAGCCGGCCAAGCGGGCGAATCGCTTCAAAGAGTTCGGCCGTGGTGATGTGCCCGCATTCATACCGGGTTTCCAGTTCCCCGGCGTAAAGACTCGTGTATAGCTCGTCGGCCGGCATATCGGAATAGGCCACCAGTTGCCGAATGGCCCGTTGGTGATCGAAGAAACCGATCACGTTGCCGAAGTCGAAGAAAAGAGCTTTGAGCATTTATTTGGCCGCGTTTTTACGGCGTTTTATTTCTTTCGCTTTTTGGAATCCATTATTTCCCGACGGTCAAAAGCACGTGCCGAATACGAATCGAGATTTTCGGAAATACTCAGGACACTCAGGAGATTGTGATTGCGCCCCTTCTCGATGGTGAGTAACACGGTTCGTCGATCAATCGCTTCCCACTGGGTAACAAGCCCCATGGTTGTCCAGCGAGGTTGATCAACATAGCCGTCCGCTTTTAATGTGATGTCGCCATCTCCTCCCCACTCCCATTGAGTTCCGGCTAGAAATTTTTTGAGATCCTCTTTGGTGACAACAGCGGCCGGACGTGGCGTGCCGGGAAACTCCTTCTTTGGGGTTGATGTCGAAGTGGATGTCTTTGCCGCCGGAGCGGCCAAGCCTCCGCCTGCTTGAAATGTCTTCCAATCAGCCCGGATCAGTTCGGCTTGGTCAATTTTGAGAGCTTTGGTGGATTCGCGGACGGCCTGATCGTAAGCCTTGTCCAAAGCCATTTTGTTCTTCTGGACGGTGCGGCGATACTCTCCGGCCACCGTCTCCGTCCGAGTTGAGGTGGGAACCTTTCCGCTTTCGTCAAAGGCTTGCCGCTCGGCCCTCAACGCTTTGACCGCGTCCAAGTCGCCCTTTTGCGCAACCGTTTTAATGATGTCGTCGATTGATGTGAGCAGAAGAGTTTTGGCTTTGGCGGCACCGTCAGAATAGGCGGTTTTGGCCTTTTCCAATTCGATCTGAATCTCATCCGAGTCTTGGGCTTGGATTGGCTGGAGAGCCAGCGTGAGCCAGAGAAAATGAGCAATCAACGAGCGAATCATGAGCAATCCTTTTGAGTCATTCCCATCAATAAAACACCGTCGGCTTTCAGTCGCCATTCGGAAGTCTAAGCGACAACAGAACAGGCGACTGGCCGACGGGTGATTGCTTACGGTTCAAAAAGTGTTCGTCAGTGTCCCCGCAGCCAGACTTTCGCCCGGCGGGCAACACCGGCGGCTTGGTTCAACAGCATGACACGGTCGAACCATTTCGGCGTGTTGTCGCTCATGGAGGCTCGTTGCCAGCCAAGGTTTGGCGAGGTGACGAGAGTGCGGAATTCTGGGTGTTTTTGGCGGAATGTCCAAAGGGCGCCGTCGTGGCTCTGCGGTCCACCGTCCGGATGGCCGGGGGGGCGGGTGAGCATGGCTTCCTTGAACTCGATCAACGGCTCGAACATTGTGTGGTGGACGGCATAGAAATGCCCGAGCAGCACTTGTTCGTAATACGGGCGCAACAGCGTGGGTTCGTCACGGGGCGGGTCATCCAAGCCGTGGCCGAAATAACACATGCCCCAGTTCTGGCCTTCCAACTCGCCGATCAGCGATTTTTCGTCGGTTTGGAAACGGTCGGAAATGGTCAGGTCGTCCTCGATGATGAGAACGTTCCGGGCCTTTTCCCGTTGGGCTTTTTTCAAAACTTCCAGATGGCTGAGGAAACAACCCCGATAGCCAATGGTGGGAAACCCGGCGGCCTCGGTGGGGCGAATCGCCGGGAACATCTCAATATGGCCCGGAGCCAGCCAAAGGCCGACTCGGTTGAGTTCCTGGACAATTTGCCGACGGCGGTCGTGTCGTTGCGGAAGATTAATCACGCAAACAAGGTCGAAATAGTCGCGGAAAGTCACTCGACACCCTTTGGATTATTCGGCAGGCCATTGGAGCAGGAACGGCCAACCGGGGGTCTATGTCATCATTCAGCGAAACACAATCCCATCCGGGTGAAAACCGGAAACAGAACTCATTTGTCCCAAACACATTGGGTACTTGACCCGGTTCGGTAAAATGGGGTGCTGTTCAAACCGTTGCAAACTGGTTGTGAGAAAGTCCGGACCAGCCACAAGAGGGGGTGGCTGGTCCGGTTCGGGTCGGGACCCGCAGTCGCTGACGCCCTCGTTGCAACGAGGGCGATCCTGTTTTAGTGGAACAATCGGATTGTTTGCGGAACCAACTCCACAAACAAGTCGTTGTTTGTTGTTTTCACTTCTCTGCCGATTGTAACGGTAGAAACGAAATAACGAAAGACGATATTGGCTGATTCCGTCAAATTTTTTTTGACATTCGTGTTTCTGTTATCTTGCCCAATCCAAAAGCATATCCCTGTTTGACTTCGGGCATTTCATCTCCGAATAAACCAGCCAATTTTCCCCGGCGACCCTGTTTGCCGAATCGTCTCACTTCAAGGAGTGATTGCGGCCCGGCCTCCCGGAGTTTATGCTGGAGAGCATCGACCATTTCCCCGGAGTTTTCCCATGATGGGTCTCGACACACTCGCCACACTTGCCTTGGCGGCCTCTCTGATGGCCCCGGCCCTTCCCAAGCGGACAGACTGGCAGGGAGAACCCGTGATGATCCGGCAAGCCTCCGTGGCTTACGGGCAGGTGGATGCGGACGGGAAATTCACCCCGCAGGAAACCCTGCATTCCCTTCAGTACATCGTGGTGAAGGAGGAAAAGGGGTATTTGCAGGTGAACCAAGAAGGGAAGATGGTTTGGGTGGACAAGAAAGACATGGTGCTGTTGCGGGATGCCCCCGACCATTACACCAAAATGCTTGACAGCGACCCGAACAACGCCACCTGGTATGCCTACCGGGGCTGGGCCAATCACCGGCTCAAACAATCCGACAAAGCCCTGAAGGATTACAGCGAAGCTATCCGGATCAAGCCGCTCGTCAGCGCATGGCACAATAATCGTGGCCTGATCTACGCCGACCAGAAGAAATACGACGAGGCCATTCAGGACTACACGGCCGCCATCGACCTCAACGACGAGAACGCCCTTTCCTTCCGGAACCGGGCGGTGGCGTACACCCGCAAGAAGCTTTATGCGAAGGCCGTGGCCGATTTTGAAAAGGCCGTCGAAATCGCCCCCAACATTCCATTTGCCCAAAACGGCTACGCTTGGATTCTCTGCACTTGCCCGGAGGACAAGGTGCGCGATGGCAAGAAAGCCTTGGCGCATGCCAAGAAAGCCTGCGAGCTGACGGAGTTCAAGAACGGCGGGTATCTCGACACGCTGGCCGCTGCCTATGCCGAGAATGGCGAATGGGACAAGGCCGTGGAATGGCAGGAAAAAGCCATCAAGAGCGGCGACTTCCCCCTCGCTGACATCGAGGCCGGGAAGAAGCGGCTGGAACTCTTCAAGAACAAGAAAGCGTACCGGGGCGACGACTGAGAAAGGGCAACGAGAGAGAAGACGAGAACTCTTCTCTTTTCTCCCGCAGCGACTCACTTGGCCGGGGCCGATTTCACAAAGGTGATGACATGCTGCCACGGCAATGTCTTGCCCGTGCCGGCATGTTTGAGGTTTTTGAACTCGCTCATTTCCTTGACGACCTGCCGTTCGCTCATCTTGTGAACGAGTTTGATCGGCACGTTGTCATCTTCCAGCCGAAACTCCACGAACACCAGACGGCCGCCCGGTTTGAGGGCCTTCACCATCTTCTCGGTCATCTCGTGGGGTTGGGCGAATTCGTGGTAGACGTCCACCATCAGGATCATGTCCACAGAATCGTCCTTGAGTTTCGGATCGGCCTCGCCCCCGAGGACCGGTTCGACGTTGGTGACCTCTTCCTTCTTTGATTTTTCCTTGATGATGTCCAGCATTTCCGGCTGGATGTCCACCGCCAGCACCTTCCCCTTCGGGCCGACGAGCTTGGCCATTTTGAACGAATAATAACCGCTACCCGCCCCGATGTCCGCGACCACATCCCCCTCGCGGATTTTCAGTTCTTCCAACAGTTTCTTGGGGTTTTCTTCTTTCTCGCGTTCCGGCCGTTCCAGCCAGGTGGCCGCCGCGTGACCCATCACATGGGCGATTTCTCGCCCCATGTAAAACTTGCCGATCCCGTTGGGGTCGTGCTTGGCCTTCCACTCATACCGCCCGTCGGTCTTGTCTTTGATCGGGGCCTCTTGCGCCCGCAATGAGCCGCCAAGCAAGACGAGAAATCCGACCAGTAAAATGCGTCCGGCCATGTGATGACCTCCTGGGGAAAACGATAAGCCGTCATGATCGGCTCAGACAATTGAATCCTACCCATGAACGGGGCGATTGGGTCTGTTTTTCGGCAAGAGTCGCCGCCTGGCGCAAACTCAAGCAGCAACAAGCGCCAATGATTCCCAAGAGCCTCCCTGCCTCGGCGGCGGAGCTTTTGAGATCATTGGCGCTTGTTGCTGCTTGAGTTTGCGTCAAACGATTTGGTTCCCGACCCAAGAGATTAGCGGGAACGGGCGACCTTTTCCTTGAAGAGCTTCACCTTGTCCAAATCGCCATCCTCGGTGAAGATCTTGATGAGCCGGGTTTGGGCCTTCACCTGTTCGCCGCGATCTTGGTTGTACACCGTGTCCACCCACAAATAGGACCACATCGCATCCCGTTTGCGTTTCTTGGCCATGTAGCAATCTCCCAGCACATTGTAGCCGAGGGCCTTCAGGCCGGGGTCTTTGGACTTGGCAATCGCGTCTTCAATCTTCTTGATGGTGGCCGGAAAGGCGGCGTCGTCAGCCTGCACGCCGTCGAGGGCGAGTTGGTAAAACGCCAGACGTTCTTTCAGGGCCGGGGTGGCTTTCGCATCCTTCATCATGGTGTCGACCCGCTTTTTGCCGGCCGCGTAATCCTCGGATTGGAAGGCGAGGTCAATCAGTGCCGCCGAGGCGTCGGCCTTGTATTCGGCGGGGACGGCGGCGGTCTTTTCCAGTTTCTCCAAGACGAGCGTGGCGGCGGGATAATCCCCCGAGTCCGTTTGCAGCCGGGCCAGTTGCCGAGCCGCATGGGAATATTGCCAGCAATCCGCGTTGGCGAGCATGAAATCGTTTAGCCCCTTGATGGCGGCCTTGATTTCCTCTTCGCCGTCGGCCATGGAAGCCTTTAGGGAGGCAACGCGATACTCAAAATTGCGTTTGGCCTCCGGCGGCATGGTGAACTTGGCATCCTTCGGTTCTTTGCCGGAGAGCAGCCCCTCATAGATGGTCAACATGGTGGCGTAATCACGCTTGGCCTCGGCATCCACCGCCTCGGCGATCTTGTTGTTGACCGGAATCGGAAACCCGGAATACGTCACGGAAAGGATTTCATTGGCCGGAATGGCTTCGTCCTTGGTGGCCGAGAGCTTCACCTTGACGCCGCTCACGGTGTCTTCGGAGACTTTCCCGGTGACGGTGACACCCTTCTCGGTTTTCTTGTCTTTGCGGATCACGTTGTCCGCATGAACAAACGTCTGATGCGAAACAGCCGCCATCACAAAGGCCAGCGCGCACAAACCAAGGAAACGTCGGAGCAACATATGAGAGGAGCCCTATAAGGGGAGTGTGAATAATAATGACCGACTTGGAATAACCAATTCGCGAATGACCAATGACCAATCCGGAGTTGTTCACGATCTCGGATAAGACTCAAACACAATCGGTTTGGTCATTGGTCATTGGTCATTCGCGAATTGGTCATTTCATCAGGTTACTTCTGGGACATCTTGCTCAGTTCGTCAAACTTTTTCTTCGTCGCGGGATACTGGGCCGCCAGGGCAAGAATCTTTTCCCGGAGGTCGGCGCTGATGTCTTTGTTCGATTCCAACAAGTCGTGGAGTTTCTGGCCGATGTCACCAAGTTTGCCATCGATGAAGGCCTGATCCTTTTTGATCTTGGCCAGATCGGCGGTCGCGTATGCCTTGGCGCTGGATCGCTGGGCTTCGTAATTCAACTCAAAGAACAACTGACGTTTGGCGGCCTTTGTGGCCCCGTCCTTGTCCCCTTCTTTGGGCGGGCCGGGGATGGTCGGGACAAATTCCTTGCTCAACCGGGTCCACTGGGAGATGGCCCCGTTGGGGCCGCCGTAGATCTTCTGGTCTTCAAGGAGATAGATGTACTCCTTGCGGATGTTGACGTTGGAATAACCCCAGCCTTTGACCGGCCCCTTGGCCGCGCCCGGATCGCCGACGATATCCTTCATCATGCCGCTGGCCGTCTTGAGGTTGTTCTCTCCGCCGGCCTGTCGCAGGGCGCGGACCTGTTCAAACTGCAAGCTCCGTCGGAACACTTGGTCGGCCTTGGCCTGTTCATCTTGTTCGGCGGGGGTCTTCCCGGTGTTCACGAACGGCTTGGCAAGAGTCTCGGAATAGAGGGTGAACGCCTTGACGGGCTGGCCCACGCTGTCGTATCCGTGGCCAAGGAATTTAATGATGCTGTTCGGCAGGTTGGGAGTCGAGCCGATCTTGTCGAGAAATTGGGTAAAGCTGTCGGAAAGTTCCTTCGCCTCGGTGTCCTTGTTTTCTTTCTTCAGACCGTCAATCTGCCCGCGGATCGCACTGACAAGCTGCTGCATGACGGCAATGTTGGATTCGATGTTCCCGCCGCCGCTTTGGAGGATTCCCAGCAGTTCGCCGGCCTTGTCCACCTTCTTGTCCTGCACGCAGGCAGTCATGGCTGAAATAATCAAATTACGCTGAGCCTGCCGCAGCCGCACATGAGCGGCTGTTTCGGTCATCGGGGCCGGCTCTTTCAGTTCTTTGGCAAGGGCGGTGATCTCGGGGTCCAAGGTTTCAATCACCTTGCCGAATTCCTTGGCCTTGATGATGTCGGCCGCCCGGCCCGCGAGGGCGCGGAAATATTGCACGCGAACATCACTAATCAGATCGGCTTTCTTGTCAGCTTCGAGGTTGGCAAGTTTGCCAGCCGAGACGACCGTGGCCTTTACCGTGGCCTCGCACTTCACATAATCGCTTGACATGAAGTAAAGCTGCGCCAACATTGTTCGGGCCAAAACGTAGAAGGTTCCCTTCTGCGGTTCGATGGTCGGCGGCGCTTCGGGCAGGGCTTCCAATTGGCTGATCGTCTGCACCCATTGGGCCGAATGGGTGGTGATGTTCTTTTGCAGTTCCTCGCGGTAAAGCTTGGAATCACGGGTGGTCGGGTTGACCATGTAGAACATGGCGATGGCCTGCGCCCAACGGGCCTGATACACGCCTGGGTAGGCATTGGTGATGCGGCTCAGCATCGTCCACGCCCCCTCGTAGTTCTTCTCCTGATTCAGGTAAAACGCGAGGGTCTGCCGAACCCCGTCTGTCGGAGGTTCGTTCGGCCAGTTTTTGTCCGCATAATCGCCGAGGGCCTTGAGGCGAAGCAAGTCCGCCTCGATGGCCTCTTCCGTCTTGTTCACCGATTCCTTCAGTTTGCCCAGCGAGGTGTTGTAGGAATCGACCCCGAGTTGAGCGGCAAACGCCCCTTTGGACATCTTCGAGTTGTTGTGGGCCAGACCGTCGCAAAGCACGGCCGCCTCGTCGTACCGGTTCGCTTCGCGGAAGAACAAGGCCAGCAACAATTGAGCATTCAGCACATCGCGGGCGCTGTCTTTTGATGTGGCCATTGACAGGCCGCGTTCGAGATAAGCAATGGCCAGATTCACCCGTTCCGCTTCGGTCAGTTGCTTCGGGGCCTTTGGATCCACGACAGCCTTGGGGGCTTCCTTCGGGGCCGGGGGCGCTTCCTTCTTGGCGGGAGGGGCGGGGTCTTTGCCCTTCATGCCCTCCTTCGGCATCTTTGGGTCTTTACCGTCGGGGTCCTCCAAGTTGATCTTCGCGCCCGGTTCTGGCTTGTCCTTTTCCTTGTCCTTGACCTGAAGAATGCGGGCCTGCTGCACTTGGGCGGCGAGGTAGCCCTGCTCCAGCGTGCGGATGGCGGTAATCGGAATTTCCTTGCCAGCCCCGGCGGCGTCAAGCAGGGTCACCATGTTCCGCAGGCGATAGACCGAGGCCCGGTCGCTGTATTCGTTGTCGGTTTCCGCGAGATCCGCAAAAACTTTGTTGGCGGACTCCAACAAGGCGCGAGATTCGGCTGTCAGGCTGGCGGCCCGGCCGGTCTTCGGATCGTACTTGATGCCGGGTTTGGCCCGGTCTTGCCGGCCAAGGCCGACGTAAAGGAAACGCGCCCGCAATCCTTCCCGGCTGTTGCGATATTCCGGGTAGCGCTTCAGCCATTCGAGGGCGACGTTTTCCACCCGGAGTTTTTGGGCGATCGGATCTTTGGTGTCGGCTTGTTCGGTGTGTTCGATCACAAAGTACTGGGCCTGCCGGACGGCGTCAGCCGCCTCCCGGTTGGTGCGATTCGCCAAAATGAACGCCTGCATTGTCTTGCTGGCCTTGGCGGGATCGGTGATTTCAAAATCACATTGCGTCTGCCACACGGCCGCGAGATAACCGGCGCTTTCCGTCGGGTACAGGTCGGCCAGTTTGGTGAATGCCTTTTGGGCTTTGAGGATTTCCTCGCTCTGCTTGGCCGTTTCGCCGGCGCCAACGAACGTCTTGGCCTTTTCGTAAGTCAGAATGGCCGAGTCGAGCGTGGCATGCAACTTGGATTGCGTCAGTTCGATGGCGAGGGGAGACTTGCCGTCCATCCCCTTCAACCGGGCATCAATGGCCGTGATGGCCCCTTGGTACCGGGCGATGGCCTTGTCAAACTCGGGACGAACCTTGGAAAACTCGGCGGCCCGCGCCTCCTTGCCCTCCACCCGGCGGCCCTTGCTCAGAAGGCCCTTGGCATTGACCGAGATCAACCGGGCGATTTCCATGTTCGCCTGGGAGGTCTTCGGATGGGTGGGGTTCGCCTTGATGAAGTCGTCGAATTCTTTCTGCGCCTGGGCCAGCAGGCCGGCGCGCTTGCCGTCCTCGGTCTCCTGGATCGCTTGTTCCAACCGGACGCGGGCCATTTCCAGCGGGATGGTTTTGATTTCATCCGGGGAGAGCGTGCCCGGCTTGGCCTTCAATTCGTTGAGCCGCTCATAGGCGAGGTCCGTCAGCCCGGCTTCCCGCAGTCCGCGAACCAGATCAAACGGGGAGGCCAATTGGGCTTGGGAATAGGAAACGCACACGAGCGGGAGAGTTAGCGCGAGGAGAACCCGACGCATGATGGAAAACTCCGAAGGAGCCTGACCGGCAGGGAATCAAACCCGACCATGTTAATTTTTCCGTGCCGGGCGCCAACTGGCAAGAAGAATCGCTCAATTTGCACCGGAATCACCAAAACGCAGGACAAAGACCCAAGGGAAAGCTGATGTGGCGATGAAACGCCGACTTTTCAAGCAATTCAATCAGGGCTAGAGTCTTTTCTCAAAGTCCTGATTCTTCTTGTCATCATGGAACAACATTACGAGTTTTTCGCCCGCGTCACGGAGATGATGAAGTCGCCGAATCCTTTAGAGGACGATCCCTTGGTTTCCGTTCCGAAGAATTCAAAATTGTGCGAGTGCGGCCTGCTGTTAGCCCTGAAAGCTATTTTTAATTGAATTAGTTCCCAAGAGTTTTGATTGTATGATTGGCCGAAAGATTCATCCTTCCGGTGTGTCGAGCAGATGCTGCAATCTCTCGGCAAGTTCCGGCGAGAACCGGGCCGGCCACGTTTCGTCGAGCAAGCCCACATCAAGCATGTCTCGCAAGTGCATTCGATCTTTGTCGCGGTTGGAAGTCAATTTCATCCGCACGAGGGATTCAAAAGACAGCACACGAAACGAAGCCCCCTGTTCGGACTCGGTGACATCCGGAGCCGGGGCGGCATATTCGGCCCGCACCTTCTCGTTCGCAAAAATCACATGAATGGCGTCTCTCGCCCGGCCGCTGGCTCCGTCGAGAAACATGTCGATGCTCGCGGCATGACGGTAGACAAACCCCGCCGATTCCGCGGCGATGATGCTCGCGGGAAGATCCTCCCGCCGCAACAAGATGTCCACATCTTGCGTGTTCCGCACCGCCGCCTCATCCACGCGGCCCACCCATTCGGCGACGGCATTTCCACCGATCACCGCATACGGAATGCCCGCCGACTCCAAAGCGGCCGTCACCCGCCGAAGCCGTTCACGTACTTTTTCCACGGCTCGAACCGTCCTTTCCCAACCGGAGATGACCGACGAATCCATGACTGATTCCCTTGGAAGATGCCGCTCATTATAAGGGACATGCATTGCTTGCGCTAATCGGCCGTTTTCAGCAGAGCATCCATCTCAACCCATAATTCCTCGCACAGATTTGGTCGATAGGCGGCCAGTCGAAACTCCGGATGTTCGCGGCGATACATTTCCAGTTTTGAGCCTTCTCTCTGGCCGGTGGAAGCCCGGAGATTGGCCAGCCGGTCGGCGGCCTTGACGATCAATGCGAGATGGTGCTCCGGTTCCACTTTGGCCAGTTTGGCGTTGGTGAGAGCTTTGCGTTGCTTGCGGTTCGCCCCGTCCTCGTCGGTCACCAACGCCACGCAATCAGCCACCAAATCGCCGAATATTTCACGGATTGTTTGAACTGTCACCGGGGTATCCTCGGCCACATCGTGCAGGTAGCCGACAATTTGGGCTTGTTCCCCGAACGGTTGAAGCAACGTGGCAATAGCATCCAAATGAACAGAATAGGGTTCCGTGCCGTATCGCTGGTCGCCGTGAGCCGTCACCGCAAATTCACGGGCTTGGCTTGTCTTCTCGCTCATCATTGTCACCCGTGATGCTCTCGTCATGTTGGAAAGCCGTCGAGAAACTTCTTCCGAATGGCCTGCGGATCGACCTTGTGAAAATAGGCCACAGGATCGCCAAGACCATCGAGAGATTGCTCAATCAAGTCCCGGCTCACCTCGCCGTCGCTCCAGAGATATTCTTGGATGATTAATTCCCGGTCGATTCCCAACACCGTCAAAAGCACGGCCACCACGACACCGGTTCGGTCTTTCCCCGAGGTGCAATGGAACAACACCGGCGAGCGAACCACTTGGTTTTCCAGACATGCGAAGATGTCGTTGAGCCACCGCTTGACGACGCGGTCGGTGGTGTCGTATTTTTCGTGGTCGTTGGAAATTGGAAAGTGCCAGTGGTCAGCGTCGAACATTTTGTCCGCCGGGTCCGGCCCTTTCCGCAAATTGATGATCGTTCCCGGACAACAAATCTGTTCGCCGCTGTCGGTCGAATCCAGTTTGCCGCCCCGTAGGATCACGCCCAATGGCAAAACGTCACGCCCGGCGAGCAGATTTACGCATTCGCCGACATCACGAAAATTGACGCAGCCTTTGGAATAATCAAGCCCCATGATTGTGCCGATTCAAGACGGATCTACTTCGTTTTCCGAACGATCAACCGGTAATTGAAATTGTTTCCCCCTTGGTCGTTTCCTTCGAGCAGACTGATGAAGTACGGGCCGTCTTTGGGGATTTTCACCGTAAGCGCGGGGTCGGGGTTGTCTTCCCTGGCCTCGCCGGTGGCGATCACCCGTTGGTCGGCGTTGTAGAGCGAGAGCAGCACGTCGGCGGGGGAGCCGAGGCGTTTGGCTTGCACGCTGATGGCGTATTCTTCCCCGGCTTTGGCCTCGAACTTGAAGACATCCGCGTCTTGGGCTTGTTTGAAACCACCTGTGACCACGACCGGCACCGTCAGCGGCATGGCTTCCTTGAACCCGTCATTAGGTTCCTTCTCGGCCAGTCGCGGGGTGTCGTCATTGATGGCCACCGCGCACGGCTTGCTTTCGCCGCCGGGGCCGATCAGGGAAATGGCCAGCAATCCCCCGGCGACCTCCGGGGGGACGGTCACTTCCACATCAATTTCCGAGTCGCCAACCACATCGGCGCTTTGCTGGTTGCCGACGGCCGATTTGCGGCCCTTGCCCAACACCTTTCCGGTGGATTTGGGTTCCTGGACCCGAATGTCCGTTGCGGTGTCGAGACGCAGCCCGCGAATGGTGAGCTTGGTCGGCTTGCCGGGTTCGACGGCCAGTTGAAAAGAGTAAAGGGGCTTCGGCGGCGGATCTTTCGGCTTGTCTTTGTTCTGGGCAAAAGCGGGGACAAAAAGAACCAACGCCGGAAGGAGAGAACGCATCATGAAAGGACCATCAATTTAAAAGACATTTCACGCAAAGGACGCCAAGACGGCAAAGTTCGCCAAAGAGATTTGGAATGCTCTTCATTCATCTGCCACGCGTGGCAAGAGAATGATTGCACATTTACGACTCTTTGGCGAACTTTGCCGTCTTGGCGTCCTTTGCGTGAAATATTTTCTCTTCAGTTTTCAGAATAACTCTTTCACCAATTCGCCCTGATCCAGAATCTCAATGGGCCGCCCGTCCGGCGTCACCAGTTGTTTGCGGGGATCGATGCCCAGCGAATCGAACACGGTGTAGGCCACGTCGGCCGGAGAGACAGGCCGCTTGGTGGCGTAGGCCCCCTGTTTGTCCGTTGCCCCGATCACGTTGCCGGGCTTCACGCCCGCCCCGGCGAACAGCAGCGAGCCGGCCTGGCCCCAGTGGTCGCGGCCGGCGTCCTTGTTGATCTTCGGCGTGCGGCCAAATTCGCCCATGCACACGACCAGCGTGTCCGAGATCAGGCCGCGTTCCGTCAGGTCGTTGACGAGGGAGGAGAAGCCCCGGTCAAACTCGGGGAGTTTCCGGTCCAATCCCTCGAAGATTTTGCCGTGATGGTCCCAACCACCGTAATTGACGGTGACAAACCGCACGCCGGACTCCACCAACCGCCGGGCGAGCAGGCAGCTTTGGCCAAAGGTCGTACGACCGTAACGGTCGCGGAGCTTTTCGCTTTCCTCGTCGATGGCAAATGCCTTGCGTGCCTCGCCGGAGAGGATCATCGCGGAGGCCCGTTGCCGGAATTCGTCGTAGGTGTTGATTTGATCGTTTGACTGAACCTGTCGGGCCAAGCCATCGACGGCATCAAGCAACCGGCCCCGGCGTTCGATCTTCCGGGTAGTCATCGCATCGGCCGGGGAGACGTCCTGCACCTTGTAGTTCTTGTCGTTCGGATCACCGGCCTTGAAGGACTCATACCGGCCGCCGAGGAAGGCGCTCTTGCCGAGTTCCCAAGTGAAGGAAGGATTGCGCGGCACCGACACATACGGCGGCATCGTTCCGCGAAATCCCGTCTCATGGGCGACAACCGCCCCGATGGCCGGGAAGTCCCCGAAGGCCGATCCGAACCGGCCGGACATCACCCAGTTGGTGGCCGTTTCGTGGTGGTCGTTGTTGTGCGACCCGGAGCGGATCAGCGAGACTTTGTCCATCGTCTTCGCCATCATCGGCAACAATTCGCCTATCTGCAAGCCGGGCACGTTCGAGTCCATCGGCTTGTATTTGCCGCGAATCTCGGCCGGTTGTTCCGGCTTCAGGTCAAACGTGTCGTGGTGGGACATGCCCCCGCCGAGATACACCAGAATGACCGACTGCGCCCGGTGCTTCGACTTCCCGCCGGGCAACTTCCGCTCGGCCCGCAGCACATCCGCAAGCGACAGCGAGAACGCGGAGAGGCCGCCGACTCGGAGAAAGGAACGACGATTGAAGTTGATGTCGAACATGTCGGTCCCAAATGATTCAAGGTTAAGAGACTTCGTTTGTGATCCGTTTTCGTTTCAGGGCAAGGGCGTGATTTCTACCGCCCCGCCGGGTTTGGCCTCGACGGACAGATGATGGCCCGCCAGCAGACGCATTCCCATCATGGGAGCGTCCTCCGTGCATGTCGCCAGCACCTGTCGCCACACGCGCCATTCCATTCCACTTCCAGCTTGAATATTTCAAGCATCCTGACAACCCCATCCGCCAGCGTCCATTCGGACCTGACATGGAAATCCAGATCCAAGTATCCCACGATATTCCGAGGCAAGGTAATCGCCGCGGAATATCCCGTGTCAATCACGAGGCCTTCGTCTGTCTCTGCCCCTTTCGGCCCTCGCAACCGAAGACGGACAATCGCCTCATGACGATCATTAACCGTCCCCCGTATCATCGAAAGCCTCTTGATTGATAAGCAGTCGGGTAACCGACCCGCCCGAGATAATACTCGCCGGACGGACGGCGGACTCTCAATCGTTCGGCAGCGGAGTAATCATCGGCGTCGAGTTCAAAGTCTTCGCTCAGAACCTCGATGGCAACAAACTTCCCGTGATCTTCCGGCCGGACGACCGGCTTGACGACCCGGTCATAAATCTCATGCCCGCGACGGACAACTTCCGCTGTCGCCATCTTGGATTCTTGGACACTCATTAGGCTTCCCTCAACTCCATTCGACACGAGATTCTATTGTCGTTCAATGATTAAACGCAAAGTTCTTCGAGTTCAGAATGGCCCAAAACAGATCGCGGAAAACCTCGTCTCGCGGGTCGCCCTCGGCCAGCAGTTTCTTCACAGCGTCACGTTCGGCATTGCTCGGTTTGCGGGCCAAGGCCGAGAGGAACAGGTCGTCCATCACTTGGTCATTGTCGGCATGTTTCTTCAACAGTTCGGCGAGGCGGCCGTCTGCCGATTTCACCTTTTGCACCACGTTTTCGCCATTTTGCAGGTGGAGCAGTTGAGGCATCGTCACTTCGCCGTTTCGTTCGCAGGCACACGCCGTCACCCGTTCGGAACGGCCAAACAGAGCGAGGAAATAGGAGTTCATGCTCGGGTCGGGAAGTTGCACCGCCCGGACGCCGGCCGGGTAGCCGGGGAAGCGGTCGGGGACGCCGGTCACCGTCGAGATCGCGTCGAGCATCACTTCGGCCGGGAGGCGCCGGGCGTAATAGTGGGAGAAATACCTGGTGTCCGTTTCGTTGGCCGGCCGGGTGGCGCTGGACAGTTGATAGAGGCGGGAGTTCAAGATGTTCCGCATTAGGTGTTTCATGTCGTATTTGTGCGAGACAAATTCGCCGACGAGGGCCTTCCAAAGCGGGATGTTGGTCGGCGGGTTGGTGGCTCGTAGGTCGTCCACGGGTTCGACGAGGCCGACGCCGAGATAGTGCTTCCAGATGCGGTTGGTCATCGCCCCGGCGAAGTATTCGTTCTTCGGGTCGGTCATCCACGTCAGCAGTTGGGCGCGAGGATCGGAGGTCGGCTTGATGTCCATCACCTGCCGGTCGAGTGGTTGCGGCTTCATGAACTTGCCGGTGCGCGGCTGGTTCACCCCCACCGGGCGGCCGTTTTGATTGGGGTCCGGGGCCGATACTTTGAGGGCGCTGTCGCCCATTTTCGGGTCTTTGCGGTCAAGCCGGATGCGGGAGAAGAACCCGGCGAAGTGGTAGTAATCATCTTGGGTGTATTTTTCGAGCGGGTGGTTATGGCACTGGGCGCAACCAATCCGCGTGCCGAGGAAGGCTTGGGCCACCGAGGAAACCACTTCGGATTTTTCAGCTTCCCGGTTTTCGCCGATGGTCACCAGATAGTAGCCGATAGCCGGGGAATCGGTGGTGTTGCCGGCGGAACCGAGGACTGATTTGGCGATCTCGTCCCAACCCTTGTTCGCGGCCACTTGTTTGCGAACCCAATCGTGCATCTGCCGGACGCCCTTGATGCCGCGAACATCGTGGTCACGCTCTTTGCGGTTCTGCAACAGGTCGCTGAGGATCAATGCCCAATAATCGACATACTCGGGCCGTTCCAACACCTGATCGACGAGTTTCGCCCGCTTGTTCGGCGAGTTGTCATTCATGAACGCCCGGACTTCGTCGGCCGAGGGGAGGCTTCCGGTCGCGTCAAGGAACACCCGGCGGATGAACTCATCGTCGGCGCAGGCGTCGGACGGTTCGATCTTCAACGCGGCCAGTTTGGCGAAGGCGTGTTCGTCAATGAAATTGTTCTTCGCCGTGTAACGACTCGGATCAACCGGCGTGTCGAACGGGACAGCCATCGTGGCGACGGCCACTTCTGTCTGGAACGAAGCCCGAATCGCCGATTCACCGAAGCGCAACGCCCTGACAAATCCTTCCGGCGTCACCTTTAACAGGCCGGGATCGTTGGACTCGAACTTGGTCAGCCAAGTGACATCACGGCGGGAACCGTCGCCGAACTCCCCGATGGCGAGCAGTTGTTGAACATCTCCCTTCCTCATCGTCCGCGTGCCGGGGAAGAGTTCCAGTTTCACCAACTTCGCCTCGTCGGCCAGCGGGCCGGGAACACCGGCCTTGATCCAGTCAAGCAACACGCGATATTCCCGGCTGTCGGCCCCGAACACCCGGCCCCCCTCATGAGGGGAAGTCCCGAGCGGTTTCCGGAGCATCAAACTGGCCTCGGGATCGGCCATCTCCAGCCGACGGCCGTTGAATTCGCGGGTGATGTAACGATGGTCAGTTTCCGGGGCATAGCCACGAAGCGACAGGCGAAAGCCGTTCTGCCCGGCACCTTTGCCGTGGCAGGCCCCTTGGTTGCATCCCTGCCGGGTGAGAATCGGAACCACGTCGTTGGCAAACGAAGGGGGTAATTCGATGGCGGGAAGAGCGATCTTCACCTTCACATCAGTCGTCAGGCCATTGTGGGAGACAGTCACCATTGTTTCGCCGGTGGCATTCCCGATCACGCTTCGCCCGAAAACGGCGGCCAGCGCCGGATTGGCAGACTTCAATGTCACGGCGGCCGAGACATCTTGGGACACGCCGTTGGCGTCCACCCGCGTCACCAAAATCTGGTGCGGGTGGGCCTTGTCATTGAGTTCAATAGCGGCCGGGGTGACGATTAACCGGGGGGCATCGGCCCACACCGGGACCGCGAACGCCAGCGAAGCGAGGGCAAAACGAAGCATGGAGAACAAACCTCTCAGCAGTGCGAGAAGGTCCTATGGGGTTCCGCTTGATGGTAAGGAGAGGGAACCCGGTGGGATAATCTGTTGTTATCTTATGCCCGTCCGAGCGACAACGCAAGCGGCATTCCGAAGGTGGTCCACGGGTGGAGCGAAGCGAACCCGTGGAACCGGGCAAGCCCCTTTATTTCATCACAATATTGCGATACTTAATCGCCCCGAACTCGGCCCGCAAGCCGAAGTTGCTCTTGTCCCCTTTGGTGGCCATCGTCTTTACGGTCTCGCCGTTCAATTTAAACTCGGCCTTTGATCCTTTCACGGCGATTTCAAAGGTGTTCCAGTCGTCTTTCTTCCAATTTTTGAGTTCGCCGCCTTCTTTGAGGTCGAACTTGGTTCCCCGCAAGAACAGGTCGTTGTTGCACTTCTCGCCCGGTTTGAACTCGAACGAGACGGTCACGTCGCCGGTGGTTTCGGCTTGGGTATAGATGTATTTGTCACCCTTCACGGCCGGGTCGAGCACGAGTTCCTTGTCGATCACCTTGAAACGGCCGGCATAAGCCTCGGTCTTGCCGTCGAGGGATTCACCTTCTTTAGTCTTCCAACCGGCGAGATCTTTGCCGTTAAACGCGGCGGTTGGCTTGGTGTCGGCGGCCGTGACAGCGAAGCCAAAAGCGAGGAGTGTCAATACGGAGAGAACGCGAATCATCGGAGGGAACCTCTGGAGAGGGCAAGCGGATGGCGGGATATCACTACGATGAAAGGCCGATTCGATACGAGTTTAGGCCAATTTCTTGGCGAGTTGCCTGAATGTGATGCGGTCACGGCCGGGCGTCGATCACCCGTTCCTCCCGCAACGGTCGCGGGGCATGACGGGCCACGATGCTGCGGACATAACTCATCTCGTGCAGGGTCGAAGTAACGGCGAGCCGAGCTTCTCTCACCAAAAGCATGCTGCTGTAAAACAACATACACCCGCCCGCGAGTCCCGAACATATTGGAATGACACTGAATTTCCAACGAAAAAAAGAGTCAAAGCCAATGGCGAGGCTCGTCGCCACCAACAGACCGATGGCTAGGTAAAGCATCGAGATCACACGGGCCAGCAATTGAATGCGAATGGCCAGTTGCGTGAGTTGGGTGGTGATGAGGTTTCGCTTCTCATCCATGCTAACGCCAGGAGTCGGTTGTTCGGCCGCCATTTGCTCGGCCACGTCCGTCAACGCGCGAACGCGATCAACGATCCGCCCCAACCGGTTGCCGGTGGACAACACCAGTGTCCCCGAGGCGGAGATCAGGAAAGCCGGGGTAATCATTGCCCCCAGCACTTCACTGGCCGGGGCCTCAAACATCTCGATTCTCCCGCGAGGAATTGGGGAACGGTTCGACGATGTCGTCGGCCAGGAGGAACAGCGCCAGCAAGATATGCGGGTTCAACACGCGGTCGAGCGGGGCGTCGGCCCATGGTTTCCACAGGCCCTTCGCCCGGATTTGAAGCTGGCCCCCGGCGATGATCGCATCCTCGGCCAGCCCCCACCGGAGTCGAGAACCGGCAAAATACAAGCCGTCGTTCCGGGCGACGAACAACCCAAACCGCAGCCGGTTGCCCGCCTCGAATTCGCCACACACCGCCGGCCAGTGCTGGCGAAAAACCTGCTCTTGAATCTCCCGGCTCAACGCGGAAAACTCCGTCAGGGCCGCCGGAAAGTCGGCCACCATGCCATCGGCCCGGTAAAGCCGCACCACCGGCCCGAGGATTCGCTCGGCCACCGGATCCAACGGAATCCAACCCGTGAGCGGTGTCCCACGGTCGTCGGCGGTTCCCGAGTAGGCTGCGCAACGGGTCACGCCATGCAAACTCATCCCGGTGACTTCCGACCATGGCAGGGACATCACTTCGCCGCGCTGCCAACGGAGCAGGCCCATCGGATACCGCATGACCCAGATTCCACGATCCCGAAGCAGGGCCAGCAAGAGAGTCAATCCGGCCAGCGGAATGCCGATCACTGCGAGCAAAACGACGATCCGCTGTTGCGGGGCAAATACCCAAAACCAGATATTGGTGATAAATCCCGCCAGCAGAATGACCGTTCCCCAACCGGCTCGGCGGAAATTCATGTGGGGGGAGGTGCGGTAAAGCCCGAGGGGTTGGCCGAGACCGGCGACGGCCGCCGCCAGTTCCCGAGGCAACTCCGCATGGAAGGCCGATGATGTTTCGGGGCTAATCATCCCGGAATGCTATCGGCCACTGTCACCGGAGACGACCGCGAATCACCGGAACAGTTCGGTCATGTCGAGACTTGCCACCGTCTGGCCGTCGAGAATAACGGGGACCAGCGTTCCCGCCGGGAACACTTGGCGGGTTCCATAACCTGTCGGCGAGGGTTGGGTGAATACTTCCAACTGACGGTCGGGGATGTTGACGACCCAGTATTCGGGAACATTTCCACGGGCATACGTCAGAATTTTGACCGTGGTGTCGATTCGCCGCGAAGAGTCGGCTACTTCGATGACCAACCCCAAATCACCGACCTGCGGGGTGCGAGCGGCGTAATCATCCGGATCGAAGCGGACAATGCAAAGATCGGGTTCAGGGACACTGGCCTCTAATTCCAAGGCCATTTGTCCCCGGTCCATCCAAGAAGCCGGAAGAACCGCCCGCAACATTCGCGTGATCCGGCTTAATCGACTGTCATGAGGATCGTTTCGGGACATTTTCTCAACCAGATAACCATCCAGCAATTCAACCGGCTCACTCTCTCCCAGCACACCCATTTCGATCATGCGGTTGTATTGCTCGACAGTGAATCGTCTGAACCGGTCGATGCCAAAACCAGCCGCCGGAAGTTCTGGTTTGGAACCATTGGCTGGCGGAAACGGAAGTCCGGCCGCCGACGTGGTCGGGACCGGACTTGTCGAAAGAGTTGGCAGCGTGGCGCTCATGACGATTAGTTTATCAGACGACCGAAAGACTTGCTCAGGGGAACCGGGGATCCCGGTTGTACGGTGTGAACACCGTGCCGGGGGTGGAGTCGCCGGTGCCGAAGAACTGACGGCAACTTCCAAAGACGAATTTGAACTCGGTGTAAAACGTGCTGCACCCGATCGGGGTCGGGGTGCCGTGCGGGGCGTTGATGTGGCGGTTGTAAATGCTCTGATAAGGCTCGCTCATAATTTGCGGAACGAGCGTCGGATCTCCCAAATGGGCGTTTGGCCGATTGGACGACGGGAACTTGGCCGGTTTGGCCTCGCCATACATCGCCGGCGGAAGGACATTGGACTGCGGCGTCGGAAGGATCAACGGCCCTTGCGCGGCGGCCAGGCCGGGAAACAGAAACACCGCTCCCAGCAGAAATTTCGTCATCGAACTCACAGTGACACCCCTCATTCCCCAAAGTCAAAACAGACCGGCGGATACCACCATCCATCGTCGTCCGGCCCGGTCATCATCGGGGAAAAACCTCTCATGCCTGTCGGGCGCAACCGGGTCGCGCCGGTCGGCCGGGAGATGACGGTTTTGCGGGGGATTTGGCGGATTCCAGGGAGGGCGGTTTGGGGCAATATCAATTTGAAAACATCGGAATTTAAGCCTTGCAAACGTCCGCATTTTCGTCAGATTCCGGACAATTGCCCGGTCAGGTGGGGAGGGTCAATGCGTCGGGCCATATCAGGGGAAGGATGCGAATGGAACGACAAAGGGGAAATGCTTGCGAGCGATTCGGAGGGCCTTTTGATCGGCCGATAGCAACTGACACTGCTCTCGCTCGGCGAGAGCCACATATAATCCCCCGCAAACCGTGAGACGGGTTGACAAGGCAATCTCCGTTGCCCGTCGAATCAAGGTGGATGAAAGAAAAATAGTGATGCCGACAACCAAAAGATCGTTGAGAGAAAGGACCGATTCCTCCGGATCGATGTCACCCGCTCGTTCGGCTTTCACAAGCACGCCCGCACATTCGGTCATCAGGATATCGGGGGCCAAGACTTCATGGATGCCCGCATGAAAATCGAAGCGAAATTTCAGGGCCTTTACCGTGTCCGGATTGGGCAAATACCATTTGGCGGCAACCGAAGAATCGAGAACGTACTTCATTCGTCATCGGTGGTTCGCGGGAGAAGATGTGCCATGTTGACGAATCCATGACGGTGGAAACACTTCTCTCTCACACGATCGGCGCGGGCACGAATGCGGGCACGGACGGCTGGGTCAATTGGCTGTCCCTTGTCAACGAAATTTTGAACGGCCTGACTGTCGGATTCACGGAGGAACGGATCGTCAAGCGGGTCGATACTGATTTCAGGAAGAATATTCATCTGAGTATCTTTCCTTTGAAGCAAAGAGGACTCAAGTCCAGTTTGCAATCTGGCAGACATCGGCAAACATAACTCGCCTGTTTCAGACTAACTTCGGTATTCTGGCGATTTTGATGGATGGAAAGCTCCGTCGAGCGGGCCAATTCCAACCAATCCGGCGGGGCAATTTATCACAGCGGATTGTCTTTGACCTTCCTATGGGTCTTGTCTTTTGGGTCTTTCGATTAAACCTGTTTTCAGGAACTTCTCACATTTCACAAACTTTACTCTTGCATTGGATCGGTCAACAAGCGTAATTTAACCATTGTCAACCATCCCGTCGTTTGGTTCTGTTGGAAACCCATTCCTTATGATGCCCGTCGTCGGTCTGTCATTCCGTCGCGGTTGGTTGTGCATGCCCCCTTCCTCTCCTTTCTCCGACGGGTCGGCCGGTTCCGGTTGTCCCGTGCGTTCGCTACCCGGAGCGTAAAAGTCATGGCCAAAGCAACACGTGGCGATTTCGTCGACATTCTTATCAAAAAGGGAGCCTTGGGCCCCGACCAGATCGAGGAGGCCGAACGACTGGCTTCCTCCAGCGGGATCAAGATGCAGGAGGCCCTCGTCAAGACGGGCTATGTCACCCTGCCCGAGATCATGGAAGCCATCGCCGAGTTCCACAATCTTCAGTTTGTGGACTTGGAAGAGGTGGAAATCCCCAAGGCAATCATCGAATTGGTTCCGGAATCGGTGGCGCGTGAAAACATCGTGCTGCCGTTGTCGCTGGAGGGGAACACCCTCAAGCTCATCACCTCGGACCCCACCAACTTCGATGTGATCCAAAAACTCACGTTCATCCTGAACAAGGACGTGCAGCCCGTTCTCGCTGACCACGAACAAATCCGGGCGGCGATCAACCGGCACTACGGGCAAAGCGAAACGGAGTCGATGGACTCCATGCTCGTCGAATTCACGGACACGGCCATTGACTTCACGCAGACGGAGCAGTCCAAGCAGGCGGCCGAGGACGATTATTCGGACGCCCCGGTGGTGAAACTCTGCAACCTGCTCATTCAGGAAGCGGTGGCGCTGCGGGCCTCGGACATCCACGTCGAACCGTTTGCCGACCGCGTCCGGGTGCGATATCGCATCGACGGCGTGTTGGCCGAGCGGGATTCCGTTCCTCGGCGGTTGTTCTCGGCCATGACTTCCCGCCTCAAGATCATGGGGGCGATTGACATTGCCGAAAAACGGCGTCCGCAGGACGGCCGGATCAAGGTGAACATTCAGGGCCGTCACTTTGACCTGCGGGTGAGCATGCTCCCCACGGTCCACGGGCAATCGACCGTCATGCGGATTCTGGACCGGAGCAACATTCAGGTCAGCATCCGCGACCTGGGCTTCGGCGAGGAGGACTACCTCCGATTCCAGCAAATCATCAAGCGGCCCAACGGCATCTTCCTCGTCACTGGGCCGACCGGGTCCGGGAAGACGACGACCCTTTATGCCGCGTTGAACGAACTGAACCGGCCCGACCGCAAACTCATCACCGCCGAAGACCCGGTTGAATACTATCTGCCGGGGATCAACCAAGTCGAGGTGAAGCACAAGATCGGGCTGGATTTCGCCCGCATCATCCGGGCCATGCTCCGGCAAGCCCCGAACATCATTCTGGTCGGGGAGATCCGGGACAAGGAAACCGCCGAAATTGCCGTGCAGGCCTCGCTGACGGGACACTTGGTGTTTAGTACGCTACACACGAACGACGCGCCCTCGGCCATCACTCGACTCGGTGACATTGGCGTGCAACCGTTCCTTATCGCCTCGTCGGTCATCGCCATCCTCGCCCAGCGTCTTGTTCGCGTGAATTGCGTCAAATGCAAGAAGCCGTACAAGCCGGACCCGGCCGAAATCCGTTCCGTGGCCCACACGGAGGAGATGCTGGCCAAGGCGACGTTCATGAAGGGCACGGGTTGTAATCACTGCAACCAGAAGGGATTCCGCGGTCGCAAGGGCATCTTTGAGATGATGAAGCTCAACTCGGCCATCCGGGAAATGACCTTCAACATGGCCCCCTCCCCGGATATCCGCAAGGTGGCTCGGGCAAACGGAATGCGGACCCTGTTGGAAGACGGCACGGCCAAGGCCTTTTCGGGCCTTACCACGCTGGATGAAGTTCTGAGCACCTGTCACGCCGAGTTTGTGGAGTTGGAATCGACCAAGAAATAACGGATTGACTGACAGCATCGTGGTCGGGGGATCCAATCCCTCGATCGGGAGACTCCTTTCCCGATGTATAATGTCTGACAGGTCCGGGATATAACGCCCATTGTTTCGGGGGATATTGTGGCAACCGTTCAAATCGAAAAGCTACTGGCCACCGTGATCCAGCTCAAGGCGAGCGACCTCCACATCACCGTGGGGCAACCCCCCGTCGTCCGTCACCAAGGCCGCATGAAGCGACTGGAAACCAAGTCGCTCGACAACGATGACTGCACCCTGTTGATGAAGTCAATCACCCCCGACCGTTGCCAGCAGGAAATTCAGGAAAAGGGGGGATCTGACTTCGCCATCGAGTATGTGGACGGATATCGGTTCCGCGTGGCTGTGTTCAAGCAACGCGGCAACATCGGCATCGTGATGCGGCGGATTCCCAGCCAGTTCCTCACCTTTGAACAAGTGGGGATGCCCGAGGCCATCCGCTCCCTGATTGTCCGGCCTCGTGGCATGATTCTGGTGACCGGCCCGACGGGGTCCGGCAAGACGACCAGCCTCGCGAGCATGTTGAACTTCCTCAACGATAACTACGACCGGCACATCATCACGCTGGAAGACCCGATCGAGTATTTCCACAAACACAAGAAATGCACGGTGAATCAGCGGGAAATCGGGCTGGATGTGCCGGACTTCAAAGAAGGGATTCGCCGGGCGTTGCGGATGGACCCGGACATCATCCTCGTCGGTGAAATGCGGGACTTGGAAACGATCCACGCCGCCATCGAAGCGGCCGAAACGGGGCACATCGTGTTCGGCACGCTCCATACCTCTGGAGCGGCCTCCACGGTGAACCGGATCATCGACGTGTTTCCGAAGGACCAACAGGATCAGGTCCGCACGCAACTTTCGACCGCCCTCATCGGGGTGTTGTCCCAGACGCTGCTTCCCAAGAAGCCCGAGGGTGTGATCGCGGCTTATGAAATGATGGTCGTGACGGACGCCATCTCCAACCTGATCCGTGAAAACAAGGTGTATCGGATCGACTCGGCCATCCAAACCGGGCGAAAACACGGGATGTTCCTGCTCGACGACACGCTGTTCAACCACTGGAAGAACGGCCTCGTTGAGAAGGAAGAATGTCTGCTGAAGGCCAAGAAACCGCAGGATCTCGCCGCCAAGATTGCCGCCGCCGAACGCGGCCAGATGTCCGATGATGATTACGAAGACGATGAGGATGACGACGAAGACGATGATGACGACGACGATGAACCGCCGCCGCGCAAGAGACGCTGACCTCGTGTAAATTCGTCCGGAACCCCTGATCCGCGAACTTCCAACGGCTGGAATTTTCCGATATGTCCAATCCGACACCAAACGAACCGAAAAAGCCCGCCCCCCAACCGGGTTCCGGCCAGCCCGTCGCCGCCAAGCCAGCCGCCCAAC
>NZ_JH636449.1:0-19177 GCF_000255705.1 Zavarzinella formosa DSM 19928 | reverse complement strand
CCCGGCAAGCCGGTCGCGGGTCAACCATCGGCCGCGAAACCCGCCCAGCCCGGCGTCGCCAGACCCGCCCAGCCAGCCGGGGCGAAACCCGCTCAACCGGCCCCGAAACCGGTCGCCAAGCCGGTTCCGGTCAAGAAGAAGGAAAAAGTCCGCACGTTGGGCACCATCTTCGTGGACTTGGGGTTTCTTGATGACGGCCAGTTGGAGAGCATCGAAGAAGAAGCCCGGCAACGCGATTCCACGATGGAGGCCATCGCCAAGGAACGCGGGCTGATTGACGATGACAAACTGATGCAGGGCCAGTCCGAACTGCACGGCATCCCGCTGACGAACATGGATGATGTCAAGCCGTCGCCGGAAGCCATCAAGGCCGTCAATCAGAACATGGCCGAGTTGTACAAACTCCTGCCGTTGCGGGTGGAAAACGACATCCTGACGGTCGTGATCTCCGACCCGAACGCGATGCAGTCCTTCGACGAACTGCGAAACATGCTGGGCATCCGGCAGATCAACGCCACGCTTGCCCCGGCCTCCAAGATTGAGGCGGCCGTCAAAAAATCCTATTCGACCACGCAAGAAGAAACGATTTCCACCCTGATCGCCGGGATGTCAACGGACGACACATTGGGCTACGGTCGCCGGGAAACCTCGATCGACATTGCCTCTGTCGAGGAAATGGCCAACGCCGCCCCGGTGCGGAAACTGGTGAACATGGTGCTCCTGATGGGCATCAAGGACCAGGCGTCCGACATTCACTTTGAGCCGTTTGAAGACGAATTCAAAATGCGCTATCGCTGCGATGGTGTGCTTTACGAAATGGTCCCGCCCCCCCGGCACCTCGCGACGGCCATTAGTTCCCGTATCAAGGTCATGGCCAACCTCGACATCGCCGAGCGCCGGTTGCCACAGGATGGCCGGATCGAATTGAACATTGGCGGGGCCTCCATCGACATGCGGGTGAGCGTGCTGCCCACCCTGTTCGGGGAGTCCATCGTTATCCGGATTTTGGACAAGGGCCGCGTCGGCCTTGACCTCGACAAGATCGGGATGCCCGCCGATATTCTGGTGGACTTTAGAAAGATCATCCACAAGCCCAACGGCATCACCCTCGTGACCGGACCGACCGGGGCCGGCAAGACGACCACGCTTTACTCCGCGTTGAGCGAACTGAACACCATCGAGGAAAAACTCATCACCACCGAAGACCCGGTGGAATATGAAATCGACGGGTTGATTCAGTGCCAGATCAACAGCGAAATCGACCTGACCTTCGCCAGTGCCTTGCGGGCCATCCTTCGACAAGACCCCGACAAAGTGCTGGTCGGGGAGATTCGCGATTTGGAAACCGCGCAAATTGCCATCCAGGCTTCGCTGACCGGACACATGGTGTTCAGTACACTTCATACGAACGACGCGCCGAGTTCCATCACCCGTCTCCGCGACATGGGGGTGGAGCCATTCTTGATCACAGCGACGGTCGAAGGGATTATGGCCCAGCGACTCGTCCGGAAAATTTGCAACAGTTGCAAGACCAGTTTCGTCCCCAGCCGGGACCAACTGATCGAACTCAATCTTCGCGCGGAAGATTTGAAGGGGCGGCAGTTCTACTTCGGCGAAGGTTGTGACAAGTGCAACAACCTCGGGTTGAAGGGCCGGTCGGGGATTTACGAGTTCTTGGTGATCACCGACGAACTCCGGACCCTGATTTCCAAGGGAGCCTCGACGGACGTGCTGAGAAACGCCGCCCGCGCCGCCGGCGTTAAGGGCCTCCGCGAACGTGGCCTCGACGCCCTTTATGCCGGCCTCACGACGGTGGATGAAATCGTCCGTGAAACCGTCACCGAAGACGAAGGCTGATTTGAAGAGTTTCTGAAACACAGTTGGGCGGGTCTTGGTGTTCCGTTCTTGGTCTCGAGTTTGGGGATTGTGATGCCGACTTACAAATTCGAAGCTTTGGATACCTCGGGGGACGAGGTCAAGGACGAAATCGAAGCACAAAACGAAGAAGAAGCCCAGCAGAAGATCAAGCAATTGGGCTACTTCGTCACCAAACTCACGGCCATGGGGGCCGCCAAGGGCAAGAAGGGCAAGAAGAAGAAGGGCTTCAAAAAGTCCAAGAAGACCTTCGTCATCGGCGGGGTCAAGGGCAAGCACCTGTGCGAATTCACCCGCCAGTTCTCGACCCTTCAGGACGCCGGTCTGCCCGTGCTTCGCAGTCTGCGGATTCTCGAAGCCCAGATGAAGCCTTGTGCCCTCAAGAACGCCCTCATTGATGTAGTTGACGATGTCGAATCCGGCAGCACCCTCTCCGAGGCGATGGGCAAGCATCCCAAGGCTTTTGACCGTCTCTATGTGAACATGGTCAAGGCCGGCGAGGCGGGCGGCGCTTTGGAAGTCATCTTGGAGCGTCTAGCCGAGTTCAAGGAAAAGAGCCAGACCCTCAAGCGGAAGATCATCGGGGCGATGGTGTATCCCGCCGTCGTGATCTCGGCCGCCGTCGGTATCCTCGTGTTCATCATGGTGGCGATCATCCCGAAGTTTGAGAAGATCTTCCGGGAGTTCGGCCTCAAACTGCCGGAACTGACGCAGTTCCTGATCGACGTGTCGATCTGGTGTTCCCAATACTGGTGGTCGCTGCCGTTCTACCCCGTCGGGGCATGGCTGTTGTTGAAGCTCATCCGCATGAACAAATCGGGGGCCTATGCCACCGACCGATTGTTGCTTTGGACGCCGATTATCGGGAAGATCGTCGAAAAAACCGTCGTCGCTCGGACCATGCGAACGCTCGGAACGCTCGTCTCGGCCGGTGTGCCGATCCTTGAGGCTCTGGCGATTGTCCGCGAGACGGCCAACAACATGGTCTTCGAGCGGATGTTCCAGCGGGTTTACGAGTCCATCCGCGAGGGGGATACCATTGCCGAACCGCTGCGGGAAAGCCGCCTCGTGGACGACATGGTCGTGAACATGGTCGAGGTCGGCGAGGAAACCGGTAACCTCGACCAGATGCTTTACAAGATCGCCGATTACTACGACGAGCAAGTGGACACGGCCGTCAAGAGCCTGATCTCCCTCCTGGAGCCGATCATGATTATCGTGCTCGGGGGGATCATCGGGACGATCGTCATCGCCCTGTTTCTGCCGATGCTCGGTCTTCTGGAAGGCTTGAGCAAGTGATGTTGTCGGAGAGGTTTTGGTGATTCACGAACCGTCCCCGTCGCCTTGTTGCGGTTCGTGACGTATGGATAGTGGTAAGAAAATTCATCCGGTCATGCAGCCGCGGAAGTTTTATCCCAAAAGCATGGCCGGCCGTTCGTTTCCAATCAGCCGGAGAGGATCCATGACCACCTATCGGGCCCCAGGCCACCGCCGGGGTTTTACCCTGATCGAACTGCTGATCGTGATCGCGATCATCGGCCTCTTGATCGGCTTGCTCCTCCCCGCCGTGCAAAAGATCCGCGGCAAAGGACCGATCGTCCAGTGCCGCTCGGACATCTCCAACTTGGAAGCCGGGATTGAGGCTTACAAATCCACCTATAACGTGGATTACCTGCCGAGCGCGTTTATCATCTCCGCCGATTACACGGCTGCTCCAAGCACGGGGACGACTCCCCCGATCACAACAGCCCAAAAAACCGACAGTGCGAGATACATAAGGACGGTTTGGGGACGTGTTGCCTTGGGCAACACCGGTTTTACGGGCAATGATATTCCCGCCGACGGTAACCAATGTTTGGTGTTTTTCCTCTCCGGACCGGGTCGGACTGGATTTTCCTCTGCCCCTCGGCCTTTTGCCCAGCCTTCGCCTGGAACAATGGGCAAATCCTTTTTTGAGTTCCAGACCACCCGCATTGACGCCCAAGGACACTTCACCGATCCGTGGGGAACGCCTTATATCTATTTCAGTTCCAAGGAAGGGAACGACTACAACTTTTTCGGCCTTTATTATCAAACCACTGCCAACCCCGCTTTTGACGGTGCCGGCGGTTACAACAATGTCTCCGTCTACCGGGAAAGCGCCGCCAAGTTCATCCGGGCTAGCAGCTATCAAATCATCTCAGCCGGACCGGACACGACCTTCGGGCCGGGCGGCATCTATGTGCCCGGAAACCTGGCATATTCCTCCAGCGGGGTCGGCGCGGACGACATGTCGAACTTTGCCTCGGGGCCTCTGGTGACTGGGAATTAAGGGGTGCCGACCATGAAAATCAAGAAACATCTTCGTCCCGCGTTCACCTTATTGGAACTGCTGGTGGTCGTCGCCATCATCGGAACCCTCATGGCCCTGACCGCCGCCGCCATCTTCCGGTTGAAGAACGCCTCACTGGAGACGAGGACAAATGAAACACTGTCGAAACTCCAAGGTGGATTTGACCTGCAGTATAAATCGGCGGTTGATCTGATCCGCAAGGAACCGATTCCCGATGTGACTCTGTTTTGGGCGGGCGGGGATGCGGATCTGGCAAAAGCCATTCACATGAAGTTGCGGCTAAGACAGGAGTTTCCGCAAACATCCACGGACTTGCAGACGCCCGCTTCCATTACTGGCAACGCAAATGTGGATACGGCGTTGAAAACTCTTTACGCCCCGAAGCTGTTTTTTACCAAATACCCGGCACTGGCAGGTGCTCCTTACGGAGATCCTGACTCAAACGCCGCTCTGCTCATGCTTGTTCTCAGTCAAGCGCGTGGAGGATCGAGTTTTAGCCCGGATCAAATCGGCACAAACGCCTTGGGCAACGTGACTGTTGGTGGAACGAGCTTCAAAGCGTTCGTGGACGGTTATGGAAATCGGATCATGTTCTATCGCCAATTCCCCGTGGATCGAAAAACCACGACGGACGCGCAGGCACTGACATTGATGAATGAACTAAATGCCCCGCCATATGTTAGTGCGACGGCCATCACTGGCAAAATGGATGCCATCGATCCCACAGGCAAACTGACCGCTTGGGCGAATCGATCTCAATTGGAGAGTTGGCTGGGGATTCCGTGTGACGGAGACAATCGTGGTCCGTTTGCGGTGTCTGCGGGGATGAACGAAGCTTTTGGTGATGGTGACGATTTGTATAGTTTTCGGCTCAAGGGCACTGGCAAGGCGAACTGACATGAAACTTTCGCATTCAACTACCCGGTCGGCCTTCACCCTTGTGGAATTGCTGGTGGTGATTGGCATCATGCTGGCCTTGGCGGCCCTCGCCGCCGCAGTGTTGCCCGCCTTGAGACAGAAGAACAACTCAGCCAAGGCGGCCGCCCAAGTTCAGGGCTACCTGTCTATTTCCAAACAACAGGCGATTCGAGACCGGTCGCCGCGTGGTATTCGGCTTGTGTTGGATCCATCAGATCCTATGGTCGTCCGTGCCTTGCAATATATTGAGGTGCCGGATCCCTCGCGGTTTATCCAATATCCTCAATCATCACAAAAGCCTTCTCTGCAAGTCACACAAGTTGCAGGAGATTTTGACCTACACACGATCCTGATCAAAGACACTCAATCAGATTGGAATTCGGTTGGTGCCCAGCCAAACGATTATTTGGTGCTGACTCAAGGTTCTTCGACGTTCTTTTTCGAGTTGTTTTCAAATATGACGGTATCTGGAAGCGGCCCGTCAGCCTTGTTATCAGCCACGGTCAAGGCACGCAGCGGCTTGGCGGGGCTTTTCCCGACTCCTCTGCCCAAAGGCCCGGCCAGCGCAGTGGTAACTGACTTTGTCGTGGTGCGGAGAGCCAGACCGATGGTGGGGGAACCGTTAATTCAACTGCCGCCGAAAATGACCATCGATTTGAATTACTGTGCGGTGTCCAAACCATTGCCTGCGGCCGCACCCACCACCAATTATGACCAGTTAATCAATTCCTTGCCGATTTGCCTCAACTCGGGCTTCGATAACGGAAACATCGCACTGGACATTTTATTTAGTGCTGACGGAGAGTTGCTGGGGACCGTCACGAACAAACTCATACTTTGTGTGAAACCCGAGGACGGGGCTGCGGGCGAGGCCACGCTGGTGGTGATCTATGCCCGCACGGGGGCCATCGTCCTGCAATCCGTGGCAGTCAATACGCTTCCACCGGTTGGGTCATTCACCGTACCGAGCTCTCAGTTTGATTCATTCTTCTTCTTCACCCAAGACGGCGCTGGTTCTGGTTTGTGATGTTTGGCGAAGCATTATTTTTCGATTCTCTCAATTGAAGGCGGGCCATGACACGCAACAACACACGACCGGCTGTCACGCTGATGGAAGTGTTGATCGCCATCTTCATCTTGTCCATCGGCATGGTCTCGGTGATGGCGTTCTTCCCAATTGGCGCGCTGAACATGATCCGATCCGTTCGGGATCAACGCTGCTCGCAACTCGCCACCAATTCCAACACCATGCTGCATGTCTGGTGGAAAGATTGTTGGCTGTCAAAAGATGGCTTGATTATGCCGGAGGAAATCGCCTCCCGCTCCGAGCCAACCATTGAAGCTCTCGACACGGACCCGCTCACCGGCTTAAATATTCTCCGAACAGACACGGGACCAAGTCATCCGGTGATGATTGATCCCCTTGGTGTCAATAGCTATGGCACGTCGTTGGGGGGATTTATCACACGAACACACTTGAACAACGTCTTCGCCACATCGGCCAGCCGCCGCAATCAGCTTCGTGTCTGCACGCTGCCGGATGACATTGCCTTTGACAAAAATGGCGAGCCATCGAACATTTCCGGGCAGTTTGACCGGGGGTATCGCTACTCTTGCGCCTGGATGATGCAGCGAGAACACAACTCGAATCCTTATGATGTGCGAGTTTACACGCTGACCTTTGACAACCGGCCGATTGACCTCCCCGAGGGAGATCAGGTGTTTCCTTCAAGTAGTCTCACGTTGAATGACCCAAATTCCCTCACTCTCTCCAGTCTATCGAACGCGCTGCCTCGGACGAAAAAAGGCGGATGGATCATGGTGGCGTACCATGTGACCTATCCTCTGGCGAACGCGGGGGTCAACTTCAAACCTTCCCGTTGGGTCGTGAGTTTCCACCGGACCATTGCTCAGGAAGACGCGCTTGGCGGGATGGGCAACCTGCGAATGCTCACGTTGGAGCAGCCGATTCAAACCCCCGTGAATGTCGATAATGTCCAAGTGGTGGTGTTTGAAAAATTAGTTGAAGTATTTGACCGAGGCACCATGTCAGTGGCCGACCGGTCATGGTGAGATGTGGTCTGATCACAAAGTGAGCGTGCCAATCGCCGTTTGTTGGCCTCCCGGAATCAGTGTGGTTTTGTATGAGATAGTTGCCGGTAAAATGTGACAACAGTTCCGTTCGCCCAAACAACCAGCCAGATAATTAGATAATAAAGTCCGGTTTTATTTGTTCAGATTCATACAGGCGGTTATACGATGCGACGCCAACATTCAATCCGGCCCGCGTTTACCCTCACTGAAATGATGGTGGCGACGGCCCTCATTCTGTTCATCATGGTGATCATTTCCACGGCTTTCCGGTCGGGACTGGACACCTTTAGCAAACTGAACACGACTGGCAAACTCCAAGAGCAACTGGTCAACGCGCAGCGGATCATCCAACGTGATCTGGCGGCCGACCATTTCGACGGTGTCAGCGCTGATGGCTTCCATGGGCCTCGACTTAGCGATCAACGACTGGATCGGGTTGGTTGGACCCCGCCGCTCCAAGGGTATTTCATCGCCTGGCAGAACAACACGCTGTCCAAAACCGAACAATCCTCGATCATGGATGGTGAATCGATCACCTCGTCACGGAGCGACGGGGGGCAGGCTTTTCTTCGGTTCACGGTCAAATTGCGCACAGACACGCCGCCATACGACATTCCCATGTATCGGTTTGGTGACGCTTTTCAAGCTCAGGCGCAAGACCGGACCACCTACCCTGATTCAATCCTCGATCCAAATGATTCTCCCTTTGCGTCACGTAAATTTTTCGTCACTTCCACTTGGGCCCAAGTGCAGTATTGGCTCACGCAAAATCAATCGCCAAATGACGTGACTACGATGGGATCAACTCCTCTTCCGTTGTTTTCACTCCGCAGGTCAATTGACCGGTTGGGAAATTCCCCGCCTCCTTCGGCGATGCCAAACCTGACAATGCCATCGAGTTCGGGGGCACCGACCTCCTCGCGAATCACCCGCATCTGGGATCCTCGTGATCCGAATGCCGCCCTTCCCGCTGCGAATAACCCCTTCCCCCCTCCGTCAGCTGTTGGTGACGATATCTTGTTGACGAACGTGATCAGTTTTGAAGTCAAGTATTTGTGGTCAGGACCGGCGGATTATGGTGGATTGGTCAAGCAGCCTGTCTCGCCTTATCCCAACTCACCGATCAGGGCGCTCTCACCGCTAACCAGCTCGTCTGTGATTGACATCGTGGACGACACAAATCCGGCGAACCCGATTCCAACGGCCGACTGGCCATACACCGATTTGCCCTTGGATTCCAGCCGGACGACCAAGCCGAACGATGGCGTCACTCGGGTTCCACAAACGAAGATTGCCTGGCCGGGCGGTGGTTCCCGACAATGGGATGAAGATTCTGCCTTTTATTTCGACACATGGTTTAACCCAAGCAGTTTTGTGCCGGATTGGGCGGCTTTGGCCCCGGTTGATGATCGGTTTGTCTCGGGGGCCATCAATCCGAATGCCACGCTGCCGAATCAGCCGCCGTTGCGGATTCGTATCAAGGCGATTCAGTTCAAGATCCGCATTTGGGACGACAAGACCGGCCAGACCCGGCAGATCACGATCATGCAGGAAGTGTGAGCGGACACTTGGCCCGTGTGAAGATAGTCAGTGAGGGGTGGGCCTGACAAACGGCCCACCCGGCGTTTCAAGCATCCACAAGTCGGCTTACTCCGTTTCGGAGACATCGGTCATGCGGCTATCCAACAATCTTCCCCGGAATCGTCGCGGAACGGTCACGGTCATCGTGGTCGCATTCCTGGCCCTGTTTGCCGTGCTGGGCCTCACCTTTCTGATCGCCTCCCAGCGGTTTGCCACCACCACCCGGCTTAACCGGGAAGCCATGACACGGGAACGCGACAACCCGCCACAACCGGACGTATTGATGCAACGGATCATGTGCGATCTGTTGTACGACGGCAATGATGATGACACCGGTGTTGGAAAATCGACTCGGGGTTGGGGCCTTGCCCGATTGATGTATGGCCAGCATCCTTCGCTGCCGAACACGCTGCCCTATTCCGGCATCGGACGCAAGCGAGGCAATGTGCTGCCAAACAGTGTTTGCACCGCCTTGGGCCTCCCGGCCGGAAGCACTGATTACACGATGTTGCACTATAAGTATTTCTCGGAGGATGGCTTCGTTCGTGACCCCGAACGCGCCGGCCCAACCGGGGGAGTGCGGCTTGTTGCAAATGCGACGTTGCCGGTGGACAGCACAAACGCCCCGCCCAACCCGAACGACACGTACTGGCCGATCAACTCGAACCAAACCTCTGCCGATGAGAACAATCCTTACCTCGCCGTGATCGATCCGAACACGGGAGAAGTGCTGCTGCCGTCGTTCCACCGGCCGAGCTGTTTTGGAACGTCGGACCCGGTGAACGACAAGTGGGGCCTTTCGGTGTCCAATCCCAACTGGACCTCGCCCGTTGGAAAATACCTCACCTTCCGACCGAGGCCGAATGAGCACTCGCCGTCCTTCCCGATGCCGAAGACAAATGCCAACGGCACTTTTGGCGATGTCGAAAACCTCGAAGGCAAGGCGATCGGCACGCAATACGACAGCCTGTGGATGGATCTTGACCTGCCCGTTTCTTACTGGCGGGGCAAGCGATACAAGCCGCTTGTGGCCGTGCTGATCACCGATCTCGACAACCGGGTGAACCTGAACACTGCCGGGAACCTGCGAAGCGGTGGCTCTCTTGTGGGCCGCAGCCACGGAGCCAATCAGAATTTGGGGCCGTGGGAAACCAACTTGGGCAACGTGTTGGTTGATCCCAACGATTTGAATCGATTGTTAAATGGTGCAAATAATGGTGCCGGTGCTATCGCCTCCGGTCGCTATGGTGGAGCCACGGCAACCGCGACGGCCGCCCCGTTTCCGGGAGGGTATTCGGCAGTCGGTCCGTTTGTCAAGCCATTCACCACCTATGCGAACGACATCCGGGACAATAACCCCACAGGCGGCTATCTGCCACACTTCTATGCTCCGGTCGACATGGATGGCGGTGCTTTGGTCGTGCCCGGCCTGCCCACAGACACCCGTTCGCGACCACCGGCTGCTGGTTCGGCCACCTCGCCGTATGAACAGTTCCCGGTCTTCGGATCGCAGACTCCGACAATGTCGTTCCTGCCCTTCACCATGCAGCCCCCCTACTCGGCGGACAATCGTTACTGGAATGGTCGCTCGGACAACGAAGCCGTGACCATGTACTCCGAACGTCTGAACCATCCGATGCTCTACAATCCGTACTTGAACGCGTTCAAGTCACTCGGCCTTGGTTCGATATCAAGTTCCGTCGATTCAAAGACATTCCAAGCAAGTGAAATGATCGCTCTGAATGCTAAATACATTCCCGGCTATAGCAATGCTGTTCATCCGGTGTTTGGTGGCACGACGCCGAACAGCTATTCGGGCTTGCTCCGCAGCGACGCGGCTCGGCTAACATCACTGGGCCTCACAAGCCCGACAATCACGGTGCCTGTGCCTCCGGCGTCATTGGCTGCCAACCGTTTCCGGGTGACGACCATCAGCAATGATGTGGACAAGCCAGGTGGAACGCCGTGGTTCTTCACTTCGGCCGCCTCTCCGAACCCGCCCACTCCGTTTACTCAGCCGATCTTTGCTCCCAACTTCCCGTTCTTCGGCGCCCAGCAGGCAATGCCGACCGATGCAAGCACCAGCACACCCACCGGGGGGGGGGATTATGACCCCACGCGACGACAGTCTCTGGTATCTGTTCTTGGCGCCGTCGATCTTCATCGCCCCCTGACTGACTATCGTGATCCCGCAAAGGCGGGTTCAAATCCTTACAACTACACGCAGGCCAACCTCGCCCCGACTGCCCAAGTTAATCAAGCCATCGCGGACCGGCAGAATCTGGCCGACGATATTTTTGTCCGCCTGCGAGCGGCGACGGGAACAGGCGAGCCGAGTACGCTGACCCCAGGCACGCCTCAATTCCTCGCCGCCCAGATGCTGGCTCAACTGGCGGTGAACATCGTTGATTACATCGACCACGATGACTATGTGACGCCGTATAATTGGAATCCGTCCGCAGCAACACTGCCACCGGCGGACCCCAACGGAAACCTAATCCCGGCCAACACTTCTTCTTCTTGGGTGTTCGGCCATGAACTTCCCCGCTTGGTGGTCAACGAGGCAATGGTCCGGTTGGAAAATGACCCGAGCGAACCTGACTTGGCCAATGATCCCAACCCTGGCAGAACCCGGTATGCTCAAAAACCCTACAAGATGCGAGTGTGGACGGAGCTTCACAACCCGCTGACACCCCGCGACTTGAACGAGATCGGCCAATCGGCCGACCTTGGCCAGGCCGTGCTTTATAACACGACGGGCGGCTACCCGATCTACCGGATGAGAATCGTCAAAGGAAGCGCCACGACGTTCAGTGCAATGCTGAACCCGGCAAATCCGGGCGGCGAACCGCCGGCCACCGAAACATTCCAGTTCAATGGCAATCCGCTTCCCCCGGCCGTGTTGAACACAAGTGTCGGCAGCCCGGTGATGGCCGTTTCGCCCAACGTGATCACGAGCAGCCCGACGCCGGTGTATGGCTACGCCGACCAGCCCAACACAACAACGCCCGCATTTTACATCGCCGGTCCCAAGGGTGACGCTCCCTCGGCCGGAGCCATGCCGAAAACCCCGGACTCCACGGGGCTGACGGCCAACGGCCAGTTTGACAACATGGAATACGAGATCCCGTCCGCGGGTTTGACGCCGGCGACCATCACGGCCGACACCACGGGCCAATACAGTCCGGTCATTGTGCTCCAACGGCTGGCGAATGAACATCTGCCGCCAGGCCAGTACAATCCTTATGTGACGGTGGACACGTTCATGCCCGCCAATTACACAAACACCCTTGGCACGCTGCCTAATGCCAATGCCGCAGTGCCGCCGGTCAATGTCACGCCGGTTTCAATCGTTCAAGACCGTCTTCAAATCACCTCGGACATGACAGCGGCCGGAGACCGTATCAAATCCATGATGGTGCCGGCGTGGAATACCATCTACTCGTTTGGCAAACGACAGCCTTACCATGCCCAGATGAATATTCCGGCTCCTTCAACGGATGTCCGGTTCAAGCAGCAACCCTCGGAAAGCACTCAAGCGACCCAGATGCAGCACACTTTCCACCGGCATAATGGAAAGATGGCCGATGGCTCGGTGAGCGGGGGAACTGACACGCTGCACCGGCCGTTCACCCCGATGACGCATCTGGATCGCGGTGTGAACGGAGTCGGCGAACTCATGCAAGTGAGCCAGTTCGGCACGCATATGGTTGGCCAGTTGTACTCCCCCTTCGGCACCGGACCGGGGGGATTGCCCAACACAGGGCCGCTTCTTTACAAGGCGAACTGGCTCAACGAGACGACTAATCTGTATCGGGCGTTTGACCTGTTGACTACCCACCGGCGGTTCTATGGTCAGGGGGCCAACGGTCGTGTGCCCGGCTTGGTGAATCTTAACACTCTGACAGATCGTACCGTGTTTGACTCTCTGCTGGACTTCCAGCATTGCTCCGACGGAGCCACCACCTTGGGCACCAACGGCAAGCACTACACCCAAGCGGATGTGAGTCTGCTTTGGAACCAGTTAATTTCTGTCCGCAAGCTTTCGTCTGCGAACTTGTTAAATGGAACCACCCAGCCGATTCTCGGCACGATGTCTCCGATCGTCCCCGCAGGCGGAACCGACCCGCAGTATCCGAACGGGATGGGTTCCAGTTTCACCCTGCCTGGCCTCATCCGGGATATCGGCCCCAACCTGAGCAGTTTGCAGGCCCAGCAGGAGTTGCTGGAAACCCTCCAGCCGAATGTGACGACGCGGAGCAACACCTTCGCCATCTATGCGACCATTGGCTTCTTCGAGGTGTTGAACCCCGGCACGGGGACGGACGGCCTGACTTATCCGGATGCCAACAACAAACGGCCGATTCTCGGATCGGAAATCATCGGAGTCGACGGCAAGGCGGTTCGCTACAAGTTCTTCTCCGTGGTGGACCGGACGCAATTGTCGGTTGACAAGGCCGGCCAGAACTTGCAAGGGATTGGCAACGTTCACTTCAGTTACGAACCGGTGGCTTGGAACACCCCGCCGACCCTGCCGACGCTGGCTGCGAATCCGGTCAATGCCGGGTCGCCTGATCCGCAGCCAAACGGCAGTCCGATCTATGTGACCGTGGCCATCCCGAGAACATCCGTCACCAGTGGAACCGCCACCGGGAACTACGATGGCATCGCTTGGAAACTCAAGGCCGGCGACCAACTGATATTGGACGGCAACTCCGATGCCGGCGCCGGGTCGGGGGTCTTTGGTGGAAATACATTGTTCCCAAGCACGGCAGGCACTCGTAATCGAATGGAGATTGTGAATGTCGCCAGCGTGACAGATGACCCCACCAACGCCCGCGCCTTGGTGACCATCTCGATCAGTAAACCACACACGCGGGGATCGAACATGAGGATGTTCACACCCAATGTCAGCACATTCCCGTTTGTTTCCCAGCCAGGCAACCCGGCTGGGAATATATTGATAAAACAATTGGATACTTTTAATCTTGGGGCCAACACCTACAAAACGGTCGTCCCCGTGTTTGAGCGGATCGATGGCTACTGACGACTGGGGCTTCGACTAAACGTGATGACAAAACAGGGGGCATATGCCCCCTGTTTGCGTGACTGACACATCACCATCCGGCCCAAAAGGAATTTTTCCGCCTCTTGGAGACCACTTTCGCCACCATGTTTTGGTCGTCTTGAAGTGTAAATCTTCAAAAGCGAAAATTCTGAACGACGGGCGACGAATCACCGTATGCTCATCCACACCAGTTTCGATCCTTTGGAGACCATCCGGTTTCCGAAGGGTCGCGGGGGCGGGTTCATGAAGTTCACCTACCGATGGGGACAGCAACCCCTCGCCGGGTTCACCATCAAACGTGGTCTCGGCCAGGGGGGGTTCGGGGAGGTCTACTTTGCCGTCAGCGATGGCGGCAAGGAAGTGGCCCTGAAACTCCTGCTGCGCGGCCGCACCGAAACCGAATTGCGCGGCATCAGCAACTGCCTGAATCTGAAGCATCCCAACCTTGTTCACCTGTACGACTTGCGCACCGACGAACGCGACGATCACTGGCTGGTGATGGAATATGTCCAGGGCGAGCCTCTTTCGAGCGTGCTGAATCGCAACCCGCGTGGTCTGCCTGTCGAACAAGCCCGGCAATGGTTCCTGCAAATCGCCAAGGCGGTGGCCTATCTGCACGATCATGCCGTGATCCACCGTGACATCAAGCCGGGCAATGTGTTTGTCGAGAACGGCATCCTGAAGCTCGGCGATTATGGCCTGAGCAAAACCGTCGGGTCGGCTTCGCTGACGCAATCCGCGAACGTCGGCACAGTTTACTACATGGCTCCCGAGGTGGCGAAGGGGGCCTGCACCAAACAGGTGGACGTATACGCTTGCGGCGTGATGCTTTACGAAATGCTGACCGGCGAGCTTCCCTTTCGGGGCGACAGTTGGGCCGAGGTGGCGTTGCGGCACCAGACCGACATGCCCGAGTTGAACAAACTTCCGCCCGAATACTTGGCGGTTGTCGAAAAGGCGCTTTGCAAGAAACCCGAACTTCGCCATGCGGACATGGAGGAGATGATCCAGGCGGTCGAGGCCATCGGCCGACAATCCGAACCCGCCCGTCCCTCGGAGGTTGTGAAAATGATCGCCAGCCCCGCCCCCGCGAAACCGGGCAAGACGGCACCCCCGCCGTTGCCGAAAACGCCCGCCCCGGTGTTCGCCATCCCCGGATTCCGGGACCGCATCGCCGAGGTTAGCACGACACTGGCGTTCACGCCCGTCGCCTCCGTGGTGACTGTGGTGGCATGGACGTTGTGCAGTGTCTTCTTCACTGGCAAAGGGGACTGGTTCAACCTGATGCCGTTGTTCTGTCTGACGGTGCTGATCTCCTGGACCGTTCTCATTCCGGCAAAGCTTTTGGAACGCGGCCGCAAGGGACTGGGTTACTGGCCGATGATGGTTCTCGGCACGGCCATCGGCCTCGCCGCCTTCTGGCTTGATGGCTGGACGTTGCCAAGCATCGTCCCCGCCGGAAGCGTCGCCCCGCCAGCCGAGGAGTCGTATTTTGCCGGAAACATCCGGGCCATTCCGGGAACAATCGAACACCTGATCGGTTACATGCTGTTGTTCGGTTTCGGCCTCGGGCTGACGAGATGGTCCGACTATGCCAACCGCCGCCGGAAAGAACGCTTCAGCCTCGGGCCGGTGTTCGTGGCCGGGTTTGTGAGTTTCATGCTGTATGTCGGCTGGAGCGCGTTCATTCACATGGATGCCCCGCCGCTTTATATGTTCCTCGCCCTCGCCGGATCGGCCGGCGTGGTTCAAATGGTCAGCCCGTGGACGCCTCCTCCCCCGCCGTTGCCGAAACGGCGTCGGCTGCAAGCGGCGTGAGAGCGGTTCCTATTCCAAGCATTCCATCGAGGCCCGATCATGCGTTGCAAACATATCCTGCTTGTCATTGGTTTGGTGGTCGCCGCCCTCATCGGATGTGGCGTCCGGTCCGTTGAGTCCGCCCAATCGTCCTCTTCCCATGTTCAGGCGAACGTGACCGTCAACGGGCGGGATGTCAAACGGGTCGTTGAAATCCCCGACGGGCGTGACAGGAAGAAAACCGCCGAACCCGTGAAGGGAAACCAGGACGAGCAGCCGACCTTCACGGCCCAAGGTGGTTTTGAGAACTCGCTGGAAAAAGCCCGGCAAAGCGCCCTCGCCGCGGCCAAGGACAAATTTCGCGAGTATTTGATGGGCCAGGATGATCCAATTGACCGGGAGCCCGGCACGGAGATGGTTCGCCGGATGTTGATGCCGGCCCAGGAGCAGATTCAGGAAGAGTCGATCAAGTCGCCGACATCGAGCGGCACGGAAACCATGTACCGCGTGACCGTGGCCGTGAAGGTGGAGCGAGAACACCTCCGGACGATGCGCACCCGAGACCGCTCATGCGAGGCACTGGGGTTGATTGGCATCGCCGCCGTGATCCTGCTCGTCACGGCCGGGTTCTTCCGGCTGGACGCGATGACCAAGGGGTATGTGACGACCTGGCTCTTGCTCGGTACCGTCGGCGCGGGGGCGATGTTGCTCGGGCTGTGGGGTTACGCGTGGCCATGGTGAGGAAATTCCCTCGAACCTCTCGGGCCGAATGCGTATCATGCCTGATACCTGGGGGCGATCTGGATTCGACCGGGTTTACGTATGGTGGTTTCCGCATGCCGTGGTTGATCAGTTGGCCACGTAAAAAGCTGATCGCACTTTAACTGCTGAACCGCAGTTTTCAATGGCTGCGTAATTTACGCAACCCTATGTCCGGAAGCTTAGTCCGAGAGGTTTCGGCGTAGTCGTTAAATCGGGATCGCGTTGGCCAGAGGGGAACCGCAAGGGGAACCGCTTCGGAGGCCGCCGACGCTAAAAAATCTGTCCGATAGTTTCCGCGCGACCCCGCTCGTTGGGGCAATCGGAAGCGAACAGGGGTCAGACCCCGCCAAATAACGGGCTAAGCATGTAGAAGAGGTCATCAAAGTACCACGGGACGCGGGTTCGATCCCCGCCGCCTCCAAATCAGTGGGCAGTTGCTTCAAACGCAACTGCCCATTTTTTATTGAGTTTACGTCAGTCCAACCCCGTCCAATCTGATCCGATAAACCCGTTTTTGATCCGATATTGGTCCGATATCCCCATATCGGACCATAGCCTCCATCATTGACATAAGCCTTTTCACTGGGTAAACTCGTTTCAAACAGTCATAAATTTAAACGAGTAAAAGATGGGACGCACAGGCACACTTAGCCGCATGTCAGACGGTCGAATTCGCAAACGCATTGGCTACCTCGCCAACGGATCACAGCCAACTTTCTATCTGGGGCATTCGATGCCCGATGCCATCGTCACGGCGGCGAGGTTAGATCAGGTTTGGGCTGTCATCTCACCGGATGGCGGCACATGGGACGAAACCACCATCCAAGTAGCCAAAGCGATTGCTAAAGGGGACACGGAAACCACCATTGAACCACCAGCGGACCAAACGGGGGAAATGCTCGTGTTCTGGATGGAGAACACCAAGGCAAGATTTGGCAGGTTTCTAAATTTTAAATTTCCGTCGCAATGTCATGCGGCAATGACACGATACCAAGGCGATCGCCAGGACGAGAAACAGGCGCTAAATGTCCGCTATCCCTCGTTCAATGACCAGCCCGACGAAACAGGCGTCACACTGGAAAAGGCTTTGACGCAATACGGCGAGGATGCTTTCACGCAATACGGAGACAGCCAATGGGCAAAGACCAAAATGAACATGACCCGTTTTGTGAAACGCCAAATTGAAGCGGAGAAAATCACCGACCTCTCACACCTTGACGCAAACGCCATCGACAGAGTGATTCAACGCATTGCCAGCCGCCCCAACGCTGACACCAAGCAAAGCAGGAAAGCAGAAAACCCCAAACCGATCAGCGTGAAAACGGCTGGCAATGCGTTGAAGGAATTCCGGTTCTTTCTTCGCTGGTTGCATCGGTCAGATTTGCCTTGGAGAAAACCCAGCGATTGGGACACGCAAGCCGTGAAAATCAAAATGACGGATCAAGAACGAGTAGCCAAGATTTCCGCCCGCCAGGTTCAAACCTACACGATTGAAGAACTGAAAACGCTTTGGACATATGCCACGCCGCAAACCCACCTTTTGATGATTCTGGGGCTAAACTGCGGTTTTGGAGCGGCGGAGATTTCAAGCCTTCACCGGGATGAATTGATGCTCAGACAGGTTCACCCAGAGGCAAAGGTTCTCAACCTGTTGACCACGGATCAGGATTCATGGATTCGACGACTGAGACGGAAAACGACGGTTTACGGTGAATGGCGGTTGTGGGATATCACCGTCCAAGCCATTGAATGGAGAATGAACCGCAACAAACGGCAGGACAACCCGCACATCATCCAAAACGATTCCGGTTCCACAATCACGGAAAAGGAAATTCAGAACGCATGGCAGCGCATCAATCGGAGCATCATGGCGGACAATCCAAAATGGGTTAAAAAGTCGTTCAACAAACTCCGCAAAACGGCGGCAAACTTCATTCGTCAAGGCGCAGGCAGCGAAGCCGCAAGCCTGTTCCTCAGTCACGGCAAACCGTCGCAAATGGATGTTTTGCTGGAGGTTTACACAGACAGACCTTGGGGCATCGTTCATGCGGCGACGGCAAACCTTGAAAGCCGGTTTAAGCTGGAAAAGGTTTTGACTATGGAAACACCATTTCCGGCGGTTGTCAAAAAAGGTGGCGCAAACATCAGCCTTGCAACCATTGAAAAAATCGTTCGCATGGCGGCGGAAGGATATCGGACAGGTGAGATTGCCGACGAAACAGGTGTCAGCACAGAAACCGTCAGAAGATGGCTAAAACGGCAATCGAACGACTAAATACCTCTACACCAGTTGAGATATCTGGCTCAACTCGTGAATCTAAGACCCTTCATGCTCGAACCATGAAGGGTTTTTTCATGCGCACAAACATACCTAAAATGTGCAAGAAATCCAACTCAGTAACTCACCACTCAAGACACTTGTCGATGATGACATTGCCGAATTAATCAAGGGAAAATCACTCTCAATCACCAATGCGGGATATGTTCAGTTCTGGAACAAAACCAAACCAGCACTTCTACACCGGTTTGTAATCAATGCTCAAAAAGGTCAGCACACAGACCACATTGACCCAAACAAATTGAACAACACGAGGGAAAATCTCAGAATCGTCACACGACAAGAAAACCAATTGAATCGTAATCGATCAAAAAATTCCAGTCAATACCGTGGAGTATGCTGGAGTGTGACGGAAGAACGATGGCTAAGTGGTGCATCCGCCAAATATCAATACACTATTTGGCACTTCATT
>NZ_JH636448.1:320498-320735 GCF_000255705.1 Zavarzinella formosa DSM 19928 | reverse complement strand
ATGGTCGCGTTGTTGCAACGCACGTTGCCGGGGAATGTGCCGGCCGTGGTGGTCGAGTCAAAAACGTACTCAATCGAGTAGCCGCCGGACGCGCCGTCAACGCCGTGTGCCCCGGTCGCTCCCGTGCTGCCCGTGGCTCCTGTTGGGCCGGTTGCCCCGGTTGCCCCGGTCGGACCTGTGGCACCCGTGTCGCCCTTTGCCGCCGCGATGTCCCAATAGGTCGGGTTCGTCGGAAGG
>NZ_JH636448.1:202932-320488 GCF_000255705.1 Zavarzinella formosa DSM 19928 | reverse complement strand
AGGCGGTTGCCCCGCTGTACGCGCCTCGCCAGTTCATGGGCGAGCCATTGGCCCCGGCCGGACCTGTCGGACCCGTCGCGCCTGTGGCTCCGGTTGGACCTGTCGGACCCGTGGCCCCCGTCGCTCCGGTCGGGCCGGTCGGCCCCGTCGCACCCGGCCCGTTTTGCACCCACACGGCCGCGCCCGTCGCATTGTCCGTGCAGACAAACGAGATATTGCTGGTCGTGTTCACCCACTGCGAAGTCTGTGCATAGCCCTTGGAATCGTCGTCCGTCACGGTCGGGTCGACCGTGGCCCCGAGATTGTTTTTGGCGAACTCAAACGTACCGCCACCCGCGCCGGAAAGAACCATTGTCAACGTGCGTGCAGACATGCGAATTCCTTAATGATTAGCGAGTTGTCGAACCGAAAGTGATCGTGTTGCCACCGGCGATGTCCACGTAGGAAATCACCATGTCCCCGCCGATGTAAATACCGTGGACGAAATTCAATCCGCGAGTCTGGTTGACACCGGATGCCGGGTCGAATCCAATCGAGCTATCACCGGCGAAGGTCAGGATTCCATACTTGACCGAATAGGTTCGAGCGTGGCAGTTTTGAGCGAGCGAGATGTTGTCCGTGCTAATCAGCGAATTGCCGGAAGCTCCGTAAACGGCCGTGAATATTGACTGGTAGCCACCGCCGGTCCCGCCATTCGTCAGGAAGTTCCAGCCGTATCTCGACCCGTCCGTGTATGCCTTGGCTTGGGCATTTGCCCCGACGCCGGAAAGAATGCTGGTAAAAGCTCCGGTCTGCAACTCGCCGCTGTTGGGCACGCCGGCCGTCTTGCCGGTCACCCAGATCGCCCCCGACGAATTGGCAAATAATGCCCCGTCGCTCCGGTCATAGATTCCCACCCACAACGAATCGACACCCTTTGATCCGTTGCCCAAGTGCTGACCCAGAAGATTGATCTTGCCCTTCACATCGTGGGCTGTGTCGGGGATCAGGGGCAGCGGGTGAACAACCGTGTAAACCGACTCCAACGCATCGCCGCGAAAACCGGAGAAGCGGGCGAAATATTGCTCGCCTGACTTCAGCGGGGTTGCGGCCACGTCGTTCAGGTAGACGGTTTCGGGACGGCCATCGTCGTTGGCCCATGCTCCTGTTGATTCGTCGAATATCTGGTATTTTGCGGGGTAGCCGTATGTTCCGATGGTCGACGATGCGACGGCCAGGAGGACAAGTTCCGGCTCTTGCGGGAACACACCATCGCCGCCGTTGCCCATGCGCCCGCCCTCGAATGCGGACAGCATCCGCATGAGGCGGTCATAGGTGGACTGAGATAGGGCGATGCCGGTTTTCACGCGGGGTATCCGAGGCCAAGGTATGCGAAATCAGCCTTGTAATGCTTGCGGTACGTCTTGTAGGTTGGGTTCCCATTGGGAGCCAACAAGAAGCCCGATGCGTCCAGCAATTGCGGCTTGCTCGGCTTGTAGCCGTTGAGGATGATCGGTACTTTCTTGATTCCCGCAATTCCACCGAGAACCAGCTTGTTGAATCCGGCGTTGATGATTTGCCAGTCCCACCCGTCCGGATCATGCCTCACAACAATCGTCACCGTCCACGATTTCCCGTCGGAACCGCCGGGCCATTCGGCCGTGATGTTTGCCTTCAAAGTTCCGGCCGCGTAAGTCTTGTTGCCGATCTTGTGGGCCGCGACATTGATGCAGTTATTCAGACTGTCCAGCCAATCGTAATCCATCTTGGACGACGTGCGGACAGCCGTGAACATCAGGTATTCATCCTCCCGCGTGGGAGGCGTTTCATAAAAGTCGTAGGCAGCGTTTAGAAACGCGTTGCCAAGGATGTCAGCCTGGGGGGCGCTCGTCTTGGTCCAATAGTTAATCGAGAACTTTTGCGGCGTCTCCGGATCGGGTGGCGGGCTGTCTCCGGTCGCTCCGTCGGCCCCTGCCGGTGATGGTGACGGCGATGGGTTGGCGTTGGCCGTGAGGACGCCGTATTCAACCGTCACATCCCAAGCGGAGCCGTTGGAATCCGATGTTACTTTGCCTGATTTCTTCAGCACATAAATGAACGAGTTTTCCGGGTGGTTTTCGCCATACCCCGGAATCGCCGTGACGATGCTCGTTTCGCACGTGGCGTTTCTGGCCGCGTCCACTGACTGGTTGAAGCCCTCGAAGAACACGCGAAAACTTCGTGTGCGTGTGTCGCCCGTCTGGATGTCGAGCGTGCCCTCGACCCCGTCGGCGGTTTCGATGATGTCAATGACTGTCGGCGTGTCGGCCATGATTATTTGACCTCGATCAATCCGGCCTTGCTGGCGTACTCGACAAACCGCTTCATCAGGTCGCGTTGTTGCGTCTGAATTTCCTTCGCGTCCGCAAGCCCCTGAGCCATTCGCTCAAGGGCGCTTTGTTGCTGGTCGGTTTTGTTTTGGTTGATAATGCTCGCAGCTTCGGAGCTTCCCTTTAATGCGGAGGCGGCCAGTTTGCTCCCTTCGGCAACGTCTTTCATTAGCGGCTCAAAGAGCTTTCCTTGGGCGAAGTCGAACAGCTTTTGCTCCTTGTCTCGGCCGAAGCCGAAGAACTGCCCGGTGACGCCTTCCTTGTTGAAGCCTCCAAGTTTGCGAATATCTCGCAACTCGCTCATTTCGCGGCCGATCTTGATGAAGGGGTCCATCTCCTCTGTGAGCGTGCGAACATGCTTCACCTGGTCGGCGGTCAGCTTTTTGGACTCGATATTGAGTTGGTTGATGCTGGTTTTCAGCTCCGCGGCAACAACACTGAGCCCGCCGAAGCCCATCGCAAGAGCTTCTGTCTTGCTCTTGATCAAATCGCCGCCGGCTGCAACGGACATGCCAAGCCCGCCCATCACAAACCCAAGCTGGTCATAGCCTCCAGCCTTCATGTCAGGCTTGAAAGTGGTGCTAATTTCCTTGGCCACGTCCGAGAGGTCAAATGCCTTCCGTGTTTCGACACTGCCCGAAATGCCCGTGATGAATTGATTCGCAAGACGATCAACAATCGTCTTGAACTCTTTCATCCTCACTGTCATTGCGCCCGAAAATCTCGCTTCTCGTGCGGCCTTTTCGGCTTCAATTTCTTCTGGCGATTTGCCCTTGTACTCCGCGTACAGATTTTTGCCGTCCCGTATTATCGCCGTTCCGTTCGGGGCGATTAAATGCATGGGGTTCAGGAGCTTGGCGGCGGCGCCGCCAACTCTGGCCATACTGGCGATGCTCATGAACTGATCCTTCAGTTCTCTCGCGTCCTCCACTATCGCGGCCATCCACACGACCGCACTTTGAAGTCCGTTGACGAGCTCCACCCCCAATGCCTTCGCCCCATCCTTGACGTCGGAGAACCACGGACGAAACCAATCAAGGTCGGCCTTCGCCGAACCGGCGAAGACGCTGAACTTTTCGATCAGTGGCTTGAGGTCAAACTCCTCAATCAAAATCTGGCCGAACTTCGCCCCAAGTTGCTGCCAATTATCCTTGAGGGTTGACATCATTCCTGAGAATGTTTTGCTGCGTTCGTCCATCATTCCGAAAAACCTGCCACCGCTGGACGTGATGCCAAGCAACGCCGCCTGCAGCTCAGGAAAGCCGATCTTGCCCTCTTCAACCAATCCCTTAACCGCCGATTCGCTCACATTCAACGATGACGCAAACGCCGAAATGAGGGGGATGCCCCGCCCCGTGAACTGACGCAGATCGTCCCCGTACAAACGGCCCTGCGTGCGGACTTGGTTGTAGAGGTAAACAATCTCATTGAGCGGCTGATTAACCCCGGCCGCAACATCGCCAAGCATCGTCAGCGTGGGAACGATTTGGGTGTCTTTCACATCGGCCGAAAGCAGCATTCCTCCCGACTTGACAAGCTCTTGTGTGGTGAGGGGCGTCCGGGCCGCAAGGTCCGTGATGTCGGCCATCAGGGATTTGGCCTTGCCCATGTCTCCGAGCATCACCTTGAACGTCGTTTGCGAGTCTTCGAGCTCGGCCGCGAGGCTGATTGATTGCGTCACGATTTCCGCGACGCCACCAATCCCGGCGATGCCCCCGAGCAGACCGCCAACCATCGTCAGCGGCGAAAGAGCTGCCTTGGAAATCATTCCAGAAACACCGTCAAACGCCGATCCAATGCCCGACTTGAGGCCGCTTGCAAGAGAAGAAACACCCTTGCCCGCCGCGCTCTTTTGGAACTTGTTCAGGAGCCCTTCCGACTCCTTCAGTGAGGCCGAAAGCCCCCCGGTGGTGCCGACAATTTGCACGGCGAGTGAGGCGATATTTGCCACGGATCAGCTTCCCTTTTTCTTCTTGTTGCGTGCAAGCGAAACAGCCATCGCCTTGCCGGTCTGCCGGATACGCTCAGCAAGATTCTTCTTCCGATTGCCCATGAAGTCCGGCATAAAGTCGGCCGTCTTGGAAGTCGATTGCCCCTTGCCCCGGTAAGCGTTGGCAAACAGACTCGCCAGTGTGGCAAACCCAAGATCCATGCGTTCCGGCCCGCGTGGGTTGAGCTTTTCGGCCACGATCAACTTTGTGAATTCGTGGCTCGAAATCTGCGTCTTCAGCTCGCCGACGGTGCGGGCGTATCGGTAGGAGAGTTCGACCCAGAAACGCTCTTCGGGGTCGTCACGGAGTTTTTTTCGATGTCCTCCGTGGCCTTGCGTCCGAAACCATTGATGGCCAAAACTCGCTCGGCGAGACGGAAGAGGAGCGTGCCGTCTTTCGCCTCGATTGCCTTGATGTCGGCATCCGTGAAAAGGGGGACTCCTGCATCGTCCACGACGCCGACGATCACGGCGATGGCTTGCGTGTCAGCCTCGCTTTTCGTGGACGAAAGCTTCTTGCCCAGGTCCGTCCGTCCGTTTCCGTCGAGATGTTTGATGAAGACGACCGGGTCTTCGGCGTCGCCATCGATCCGAAGCTCTGGCACGGCGAACGGCTCAGGCTTTGGGATCTCGGCGTTCAGATAATCAGCTCGCGTCAGCGTGCGTGGCATGGTCAAAACTCGCTTGGTTTGTGGGATCAGTCAGCAATCAAAAGCCCGCGAATCACGGGGCATATTCGACGAAATTCAACTCGCTGCATTCGATGGTCACATCGACGGTCATCCCGCCGCCGTCGGCCGGCGCGTCACGCTTCAGGGACTTGATGAAGCCATAAGCGTATTGCAAGTCAAAGTGGGTTTCGTCGTCAGGCAACGGCAGTTTGACGAGCCACCATCGTCTTTCCCTGCCTTCCTTCCACGCCTTCAAATTGGCGAAAACGCCGCCGTTCATGTGAACCTTATATGTGAGCATTCCAAGCTCTGTCACGGACGGTCGGGATCGTTTTCGCACGCCGGTCTGGTTCAAGTGCGTGGCCGGGATGGAACCCGTGTCGCCTTCATCGGTGTTCTCGTCAATGATCTGCCCGACGCTCACAAAGGTGTTGTCGGCCGGTTGTGTGTCAGCGTCGGGAGCAGAAAGAATATCGAGGCCAAGGCTGCTTGTTGCGTGGTCCATATATCAACTCCCGCTTATGTGTTGAACTTAATCCGAAGGTCAAAAGACGCCGTGTACCGCTGGTCGTTCTCGGCCGTCGCCGGTTGCTCGGCTTCGTCGCGAACCTCGCCGACGAAGGCATATTGCACGTAAGCAGCGTTGTCGCCCGTGCCCATCGTGCCGCGAAATCCGCCGATGCCGCCATCTTGTTTTCTCGCGGTCATCAGGCCGACAATCTGCCCGGCAATCTTGCTTGTCCGGGCTTCCACTGCGACTTGATAAACGGCCTCGCGTGATTTCAACTCGCCGCCGTTCAGGCTCTTGTTGCTCTCCGAAGAGTCGCAAGTGAGCGTCAGAAACGGGGCCGTGATGTTGATCGGGCCTGTCTCCGGAAAGGCTCGCGTGCCCATCAAAGCGGCAACGCCCGGAACCGCCAAAAGGTATTGCCGGATGGCCGCGTCCATCCGGTATCGTGCCGCCATGTCATCCCTTCGCAAGTGTCTTGATCGCCTCGTTCAAATAGCGGGCGATGATCTCCGGAATCGCACTCCGATTCCGTTCCAAAGCCGGCCTCAGAAAAGGTTGCGGTTTCGTTCCGGGGTGCATGGTCCCATGTTGGACCCGCTTGCGTTTCTTCGCCTTAAGCCTCGTCAATTCGGACCCGCCCCCGAGCGTGTGCGGTCTGGTGCCTTGCTCAACCAAATGGGCGTAAAACACGGGGTTTCTCCATTCCATTCGCGTTCCACGGCCAGTCTTCACCTTGACCTGTCGCCGAAACTTTGCGGGCTTGCCTCTGGCGTCTTTTCTCGGGCCGGTCATGCCGACGATCACCAGGCCGCCCTTGTACGATTTCACCTTCGAGCCGAGTGATTTTTTCAGTGTCTTGGTTTGTTCGCGTACTTTCGACCTTGCGTCCCGAAGGATCAATTTGTCGACTTCGGTGATTGCTTTTCGCATTGCCTTGCGGGCCAACTTTCGGTCAAGCTCGTAAAGCTTCCGGTAGATTTCCGGGACGCCGAGGGCCTTGAATCTGATGCCGATGTTGAAGGCCATATCAATCCCCCGGATCAGTCTCCGCATCAACCCGCGTGCATGTCAAAATCGTCTCGCGGTTCGCCCTGTCCTTGTTCACGCCGCCGATGCTGTATTCCTGCCCGTCATGGTCGCGAACCATGTCCGTGACCTTGACCGCGTGCATCTCGCCACGGAGCCTGATAATCACGTCAGCGTTTCCGCGCTCGGCGTTGCCGTCGGCTTGCTTGCTGGCTCCAACCTCTTGGATGTTCGCGTCCAGGCGTCGGCCCTCGGTGAACGCATAGCTCACCTGGCCTGTTTCCGGATCGGTGACTGGCGATGAGACCAAAAGCTTTACGGGCCGGTCGTAGTCGCTGACGTCGATCATGCTCGGCCCCAAATGCCTTGGCCTTCTCGGCGGCCAGTTTCAGCCCATTTGCCAACGCCTCTGACGATCCATGAAACTCGTCAACCATAGAGCCAACGCGAATCATCAGATATCCCCCCGCCACAGTTGCCGCAAAAGCATCACCGCCGCCGGGGGAAGTGACAGCGTGTCAGTCCCCGCCGACGTGTTCGTCGTCGCCTCGCCGCGAAGGGTAAAGCGGTTGGCCATCGTCAGCAGGAACGCACTCACGGCTTGCGGCGGCAGGTTGTCCGAAGCGCCCGCCGTGAACGTTATTTCCACCGCCTCGGGCCGGTTCCATTGCGTGCAAGGCCATGTGCAATTCGGGAGTAACCTGCCCGTTTGCAAGGCCGAATAATAAGCGGCCGGGTCGAGCGTCTGTTGAACGCCGTGAATGTCCCAATACGCCACTGAATCCACCGACACGACCGGTCGGCGTGAAATGGTGATGTGGTTGCAAGGAAACTCGTCCACGGTCTCGGCAAACGTCGCCACGCCCATCGGGATTCCGCATCCGGCCTCGATCTCCTCGGCCACGCGGAGCATCATCCCCGAAATCAAATCGTCGTCATCGTCCCACGTCACGCGAAGATGGGCCTTGACTGTTTCGAGGCTCACCGGCAGTTCGGTTGCGGGGACGGTTTTTCGCAGCGAATGCACGGCAAGCCCTCGAAGAGTCGCGGATCAAGGCAATCAATCAGCAGATGGCCGCCACGGTGGACAGGCTGTTGGTCTGCGTCACCGGCTCATCGCGGTTGCAGTAAACCGCCGCGACAACGCTTTCAACAACATGGTTGGCCACGGCCCGCGTGACGATCACACGGACGTATCGCTTCGTTGGCTTGATGATGTCAAGAATCATCAATTTGTTGTCCGTGCTCGTGCCGTCCGACGTCGCCGTGGCTGTCGTTGCCCCGGCGATGTCAACCATCGTTCCGGCCGCCGAATCCGTGTCGGATTGGGCTTTCATGACAACGGTGCCTGTGCTGGTTCCGTCGCCAAGAACCAGCACGAAACACACCCGTTCGGCCCCTTGCGTGTCGATGGTCAGGCCGGTCAGGGCGGTTGATCCCGCCGCCGCCCCGGCCAATGCCCGTTCAAAGCGGACGCAACTCGAAAGTTCGGTGTTATCCATCGGATAAATCCCTTGAATCAGTGGTCGGAAGAAGACCGGAACTCACGGCGAGCCCGGCGAATCGGCGTGAATCTCAGGATCGCTTGAGGCGGGCAAACGCCTCTTCAAACCGGGGGCAACCGTCCACCTTTCGGCGAACGATATAGGCCGTCTGGTTCTCCCGACGCATCAGGGATTCGTCCCGTTGAATGCCCATGTCGTTGCCGTCGATGATGTCGTAATTGCTCCAAGCCCCGATGGCGGCCTGATAGTCGCCCGTCTGCCACGCGCCGGCGTTGCTGCCGGTCGGGGCGTATTCGCTCATCGTGATCGGCGTGCCGAGGAGCAAATCCGGTTGCCCGTCGCGGAGGCTGATTAGCCAAAGCGGCTCGTTCTGCGTGCTTTTCAGATTCGCGCAGTCCATGAGGAACTGACGTGAGCCAACCCACCGCAAGGAAGGATCGCGAAGGTACGGCTCGCGGAGACTGTACTTGACCGACACCAAGGCCGCTTGATCGACCGCCGCCGTCGCTTTGTCGCGGGCCGTCGTGATGCCGTTGGCGTGCGGCGTGAAGGCACCGATGGGCTTGCCGATCCCGTCGCCCACGAAGAACGCCTGCTCTTCCAGGTCCCCGGCCCCGAAGCCGATCTCCATTACCACGAACTGGTCAACATCAACGATGGCCGACATGAGCAAGTCATTCGACACGTCGATCTCGCCCGTCATGTAGTGCGGGGTCATCGTGCGACGGCCGAACTTCAGGTTCGCGTCCTTCGCTGGCGGGGCGATCTCGGCTCCCCAGGCAAAGGACTTGATGCGGCCGTTCCGCTTGTTCCACGTGATCGAAGGCGCGGACGTCGGCGGCAGGACGTTGGCGAGTTTGCGAAACCAGAACGTGTTGTCGATGGTCTTCAAAACCTCGGCCAGCATTTCCGTCGGGGCGAGATAGCCGCCCTTCTCGGCCACGTCCGTTTGAAGGGCGGCCGAGAACTGATTCTGCCCGGTGAAGTCCGCAAGGTAGGCGTTGTAAGCCGCCTTGTATTCGTCGCCGCTTCGGCGGGCCTGCTCGGCGGTTTGCTTCATCCGGCGGCCGCGATAGACGATCCCCTCGCGTTGGCCGAACGGCTGCGACGGCGCGACCTGACGGCCGCGCGGCTCCTTCAAAGAAGCTTCTCCCGCCTCCAAAAGACTCTTGCGGGCAAGGTTCTTTTCGGATTCGGCCTTCAGGCTGGCGGCCTTTTCCTGAAGCTTGAACGCATCGTCCATGTGGGCGTCGAACTGCTTTTTCTCGTCGTCGCTCATCTCGCGGCCTTCGGATTCCGACCGGCCGAAAATGGCCCGGGCCTTCTCGATCTGGCCCTTGCGCTGAATGGCCAGGGCGTTCAATTCGGTCACGCTCATATCAAGCTCCAAGATTGTTTGAACCGCCGGAATGACCGGCATTGATTTCGGATTCAGTCGGTCACTTCGGCAAGCAGCAAACGGGCCTTCGCACTGAGACCGCCCGGCAGAAGGATTGCCCCCGCCGGAGCCGATCCTTCGTAGGCCCCCAACTTCTTCAGCACGGATTCCAGCGTTCCAACCCGGTCGGCCAGCCCGGCTTCGACGGCCCGGTCCGCAGTGATCGCCCGGCCTTCGCCATAGCCCGACCGAACCTTGTTTTCCGTCACGCCTCGGGCCTTGGCGACACCCTTCACGAACAGGTTGTAATAATCATCAACCGTCTGCTGAAGAGCCGCCCGGCCGTCGTCCGTGAGAGGCTGGTCGGGGTTGCCCTCGACCTTGTATTTGCCCGCGTGGATGTAGTTGACGGCCACGCCAGCCGCCGCGTTTTGCTGCGAGTAATCCTCATGCACGGCCAGCACGCCGATTGATCCGGTCAGGCTCGAAGGCGTGGCAACGATCTCATCTGCGTTGGATGCGAGCCAGTAAGCCGCGCTGGCCATCGTCGTGTTGCTGACGGCCACGGTCTTCTTTTGACCCTTCATCGCAAGCAGTTTGCTCGCAGTCTCGGGAACGCCTGCCACCGAGCCGCCCGGCGAATCCACATCCCACACAATCGCCTTGACCGACCCATCGTTGACGAGCTCTTCGTGAGCCATTGCGAATTGCTCAGCCGAGCAACCGCCCGAAAAACTCGTGAAGAAAGATGCCCGTTGCGTAATCGTCCCTTGCATCGGGAGGATTGCGACCTTGCCCACCTGCTGAACGGTCATCCCGCCCGCCGTGCGGAGTTTTGCCCCGACCACGGAAGCCCGGATGATCTCGTTGTTCTCGCGGGCGTCCTCAAAACTGATTTGCTCCTCGGCCGACAAGGCAAGGCCGGCCCGCCGTCGCTCGAATGCGGCGACAATCTGCCGCAACTTGTCGAGCGTGATGGCGTGCGGCTGGCCGTAAAGCGTTTGGGCCAGATTGAGCAAAGCGAAGTCTTTCACGCGATCATCCTCCGGGCGTCTTCGATCAACTGGCGTTTGCCTTCCGACCACTGCAAGGCGAGCCGTTCGGCCGCGAAGGGAAGCTCTTTCGGCGTGACAGAATCGGCCAGATGGTTCAACTCTTCCCGCCGCCCAGCGATCCACTTCGCCGCGAACGAATGGGCCGCCGTGAATTCCAGGCCGGCCGCGTTCACATCACCCATGATGCGAAACTTTCGGGTCGAACCATACCCGGCGTCGATCCATTCCGTGAACGTCTTCGGCTCGGCCGCGTTCGCCGTCAGTTCGCAGATTTCGAGGCTCACGGCCCGGTTGATCGCCACAACCAACGGATCAACTTCCGCTGATTGGTTGCCTTGCTTCGGGAGCGTTGGCGGGGCGGTCGGCTTCGGTGGCGTGTCGCCAGCGGGCATCATGTTCACCGGGACCAAATACTGATCGCCGTTCGGAATCGGCGACTCGTTTTCCTTCCGGCGAATGTCATTCACCGACAGGAAGCCCCATTGCCGGCCCATGCCGTAGGCCGTGTAGCGGGCAATTGTGTCGCCCTTCAGCAAGGCTTCGGTGCAATGCTCGGAGAACATGCCCGGCCGTCCCGCCAAAACCTTCCGATCAAACTCCTGCGTGATCTTCGTGAGCCAGTACAGGAGCGTGTGAGTCACAAAATCGATGCCCTGAGACTCGATGTTGCTGAACGTCGCCCGGCTCAAATCACGAAGCATGTGCGGGGGGACGTTGAACCAACGGGCAATCTCGACAACCTGAAACGCCCGCGTTTCGAGGAACTGAGCATCGTCCGGCGAAATGCTCAGCGGAACATATTTCATCCCGCCGTAGAGAACCATCCGCTTGCCGAAATTCTTGACGCCGCCGTGTTCTTCCTTGGTCGTTTGCTTCGCATTGAACTTCTGCCAGTCCTGCAAGCTGCCGGGGAATTCCAAGATGCCGCCGGGTCGCATGCCATCGGCGAAGAAATTCGACCCGGCCTGCTCGGCCGTCGCCGCCATCCCGAGGGAACGCGCCGCCATCTTGACCGGCGAATAGCCAAGCAAGCCGTCGAAGCCGAGGCCGGGCAGAAAGAAAACATCCTCGGCGGGCATCGGCACGCGTTGCCCGGTCTCATCCAAAGCCTCGAACATCATGACACCGTTCGCATCACGCTTCGGACGGATGCGAGTGGGCGGGATCGGCCAGAGGGCAATCGGGTCGCCGGCGCCGTTTCGCTCGATCTCCGCGTACCCGTTCCCGTTGGTCAAAGCTGATGCGATGATCGTTTCCCAAAACGTGATGGCGCTCATTTCCGAGTTCGGATTCATCGCCAGATTCACGCCGGGGGTTCGCTCGTCCGCGTCTGATTTTGCCCCGCCTTGACCCTTCATGAACACGTGCAGCGGGAGGACGCCGATACTCCCGGAGATCACCCGGACCGCTGCCCACACCGCCGAAAGAGTCAGGGCTGTTTGCTCGGTGACGACAACTTTGCCATCTTGCTGCTGGCCCGCCTGCCCGCCGCCGAAGAAACTCCCGGCGTACTTGTTGGAAAGCACGTGGTAGAGGCGTCCGGCGGCAATCGGAATTGCCATCAACGCCCCGCCGATGTTTCCAAAAAGGCTCATGAATCACCCCAGAGCATTGACGCCAGTTCTTCGTCCATTTCGAGCATCCCGGCCGTCGTCGGGGCTTCATGATTCTTCAGCAAGGCCACGCCCAAACCACTGCACATCGCCGCGAATCCGTCGATCTTTTCGCCGCTTCGCCGCTTGCTCGGCTTCACGTTGCCGGCCGCGTCCGTCTCAATGCAGACATTCCCGGCTTCCCAATCCAAAACCTTGTCGCCTTGATGGGCAAGTTCACCGGATGCGATCTGCCGGGAAAGCTCTTTCGTGGGAGCGTTCATGCTCAGATAGCCTTGCCCCCACGGAATGCACTCGATCCCCTCGTCTTGAAGCTCCTGAATCACCGGCAACGCAAACATCCGGTCGTAGGCAAGCGCCACAATCTGAAACACCAAGGCGTCGGCAATCACCCGCAACTTGATGGCCGCGTAATCAACGCAGTTGCCTTCCGTCAGAATCAGAAGCCCTTCGGCCGCCCATTGGTCATAAGGAACGCGATCCTTTTCGCTCCGCTGCCTGACGACATCCTTCGGCAGAAAATGCCGGACGATGTATCTCCACCTGAGATCAGCGCCCGTTGGCGGGAAAATCAGCCCGAGGGCCGTCAAATCAAGCGTCTGCGAAAGGTCGAGAGCCGCAAAACACTTCCGGCCTCGCAACTCGGCCTCGTCAATAGGGTCTCGGCACTTGGCCCATTGTTCCTCGTCGATCCACCGCTCGGCCGAATCGGTCGGGATGTTGAGCCGAAGCCTCTTGAAGGCATTCACGGCGCCGGGCGTTTGCTTTGCCTGTTCGCACCGTTTCGCGAGCTCCTCAATCCGCACCGTGACGCCAAGGTTTGGATTTGCCTTGATGTAGTTGGCAAGATCCGTCCAGTCGTCTCCCTCGTCCAGCGTGTAAATCAGGGCCAAAAGCTCGTCATCATCAAGCTTCTTCGAGAGCATCATCAGGCATCGCTCTCGCCGCTCCCACCAAATCGAGAACTTGTTATGCCCGGCGGTCGTGATGGAGAGGCCGAGAGGCTGCGATCGCGCTCCGGTTGCCGTCTCCAGCACGTCCCAAAAGTCCCGGCCCTTCCATTGGTGAAGCTCGTCGCGGGAGATCCCCGACGGATTCAGGCCGTCTTGCGTCTTCGCATCAGCCCCGAGAGGAATGGCCTTCGACCCGCTCGCCGCGTGGACAAGGCTTCCCGCATAAACCTTCACCCGGCCGACAAGAATCGGGGATTTCGCCGCCATCTTCGCCGCGGCGTCAAAGGCAATTTCAGCCTGCTCTTTTTTCGTCGCCGCGAAGTAGACTTCGCCGCCCTGCTCGCCATCAACAACAAGCAGATAAAGCGAATTTCCCGCCGCAACCTCCGTCTTGCCATTCTTCCGGGCTACTTCCAAATGGACCTCACGGAACCGCCGCAGGCCGTCTTCCCTTTTCCACCCGTAAGCGCAGCCGAGGACGAACTTTTGCCACGGCTCAAGCTTGAACGGCTTGCCTGCCCACTTCCCCTTGGCCAGCCTGAGCAAGGCGAAGAACCGAAAGACTGCCGTCGCCGCACGTTCATCGAACCACAGCCCGCGTTCATGGGCGTTTTCGAGGTCGTCAAGGTGCCTTTGGCATGCCAGTTTGACCCATTTCCCCGCGACAATCTTGCCCTCAACAACGTCCCTCGCATATTGGGTCGTCGGATGGCTCGGATCGTAGTCGGGCTTATTCATTCAGGAGCTTCAACAGGTCGTCTTCTTCGGATTGATCAACCGACGCCTCAAGCCGCATCCGCATCCGGGCGACTGGCGTCAGGCCGTATTGCATCGCGAGAACCATCCATCGCCGTGTTGCGTCCGAGAGCATCAAGGCCGCCGGATGCCGTTGAACCTTCTCGCCGAGAACTTCGCCCTTCGCGTTTTGGATCGGCTGACGAAGCATCCAGCCGTCTTTGCCGAGGATCGCCCGTGCCTCTTGGATCTCGCCCCACGCCCGGCACATCTCCGACAGCCCCGCCCGGTCCACTTTGGCCAGCAATCCGGCCTCTTCCAACTCGGGAATCAGCCGGTTCCACTCGGCGACGGCCTCCCCGGTCAGGTCTTTCGGGGGCTTCGGCTTGCCGAGCGTCAGGGCTCCGCGTCGTGGTTGGGAGCGTTTGCCGGGGTTTCCGGCGGCTTCGTTGGCCTCTCGGCTCAGTGGGATCGGGCCTCGCATTGCTTCCTGTCACCGTGACCGGCCTCGTAGTCGGCAAGTTGTGCGTCGGTGAAACCCCGATGCGGAAACCATTGCTTGCCGTTGCTGTCAAGCCCGTTGGCCCAGAGAATCACTGCTTGGCTGTGGCTCCCTCTGACCACTCCCGACGCTTTCGGAATGTCGGTCTGCTCAACGGCCAGCGGCCAAAGCTCGCCGATTCTCGCCAACGCGACAACGGCCCGCTTTTTCTTGGCGCCACCGAATCCGAACATGATCGCCCCTCACTCGGCTACCCACCCCCGGAACACATGTCGGCCGCCGTCGCGTTCGTATCGCGTCATGCCGGGCCGGGGGAACAATTTTGGCTTCGCCCCGCCTTGACCCGGGGGCATTCGAGGCGTGTAAACCATGTCCGGGATGCGATGGCCATCAGTCCAGACCGAGCCACCATCGAACGGACCGCCCACGAATACGGTCGCCGTGGGGTCAAAATCGCTCGCCGGAGCCATCGGAGCCCCCTCCAAGTCGCTCGAAAACCTGCGTGACTTTTTGAAATGCGTAACCGTCGGTACTGAGGCCATAGCCCCAGAGATTCGACCCCCTATCCCACTGTGGCCCCTCAGAAGCCGCCAGCAAGGGTCAGAAGCCACGCAAAGACAACAGCAAGAGAGATGCAAAAGCCGATCTTGGCGGCCTTCTCAGGGTCAATCATCGCTTTGCCTTCTTTGCCTCATTGAGGCGGTCTCTGGCCCTGATCCTCTCATTGATCACTTTGGCCCTGATCTTTGCCTCGGCCTTGGTGTCGGGCATTCGCTCAATGGGCCAAGACGGGTCGCAAGGGTAGTCAGCCCAGAAGGCGAAGTTCATGCCCTCAAGGCTCGGATGGGGCGCGTCGTGGTGCATGTCCAATCACGCTTCAAACCGTATGGCTCGCCCCGCACCGCCCAGCCTCACATTGGCCCGGACAGCAATGAGCAGCCGGTCAAGTGCCTCGGTCGGCGTAGTCCCAATCCTCACAAAGACACCAACGCTCGGTACGTCTACGCTGGCCTGCAAGCCGTCAAGCCTGACCTCTTGGACTGGTCGGCCCGTCGTGGTTGCAATAGCCGCCCGCAGTTGCTCAGGGTTCATGGGTCAGTCCGAACTTGCAAAGATGACGACAAACAGGATCAGCCAAAGCTACCAATATTCGAGCATGGCTCAATTCATCCGAGTTGTGACGGCCAGCTTCCGACTGTTGTTGTTGATGGCATCGGTCAGCCTGAGCAACGCTTCACGCATCTTTCGATCCTCCTTGCGACTCCCGGCAAGGCCGAACACAATTGAGCAAACGGCCCCGCCGCAGCATCCCATGACGAACGCAAACCATTGATCGGCGGTCATGCCTTGCCCCTTCGCTTCCTCAGATCCTCGGCCGTCTTCTCGCCGTGACACTTCCGGCACAACGGCTGAAGGTTCTCCCGACTCAGCCGTTCGCCGCCGTCTTCAATGGGCTGGATGTGGTCAACCAGATCGGCCGCAACGTGACGGCCCCGGTTCATGCACATCCGGCAAAGCGGCTCGTCATCAATCACCGCCGCCCGCAGCTTTTCCCAATCCCGGTCATAGCCTCGCTTCTGGCGAGTCGGTCGGTTGTCCGGCCGGTGAAGCCGCGATCTGGGAAGAGGCTTCGGAGCGTATGGCATCACTGTTACCTCATCCCGGCGAGCCGTGGCCTCAGGCTCGCCGGGTCGCTTTGACCGGCTTGCCCGAAAGGATGCGCTTGAGCAAGCCTTTGCCGAGGTTAAGCCGTTCGTTTAATTCACGCATTGGAATCCCAAGCCTTTTGCACGCATCGGGCTTTGAGACCTCTTCGAGCATCACCAGCCGAATCACCCGGCGAAGATCCTTGGGTAGCTGCCTCACCGCTGTCCGAACCCGGTCGATTACGGCATCCCTCGAATCGGGAACGGTCCGTGAATCAGGCCGCGAGTTCAGTTGTCGGGGCAAGGGAGCCAGCCGCTTCGTCTTCCGCTCGGTGTCACGAATGTGGTTGTGAGCCACATTCAAGGCAACCGAAAAGGCAAACGTGAACGCTGTCCCCTTGTCTTCCGAATAACGCGGAGCCGCGAGCATCACCCTGATTCGGCAGTGTTGGGCCACGTCATGGGGATCAATTCCGCAGGGAATCGAAACCTTGGCGAGAGCCGCTTTCACCGGATCGGGGTGACCATTCAGACCTAGCAGGCGTTCGACGATTTCATTGCTCGTCATGGCTAAATGTTCTCCGTCGCTTGGCTTGGATTCGGGCGGGTAATATTTGGGGTTCGGCCCATGCGAAAGCATGACCGACGCATGAAGTGCAAACGAAAAAACCCGGCAAAAATGCCGGGTCGTGTGGGGACGCAATAACGGATCAACGATTAAGCATTTGAGACTGTCAGAGGGGGCAACCCGGCGAGATGACGGCCGTAAGCAACAAGTGCGTCGGAAATATCGGCCTCCAGCTCATGACGCTTAAAATTGGCAATGCCCCCGTTGACGAACTCGCACGACTTCGAGAGTAGAACCCACACATCAGAGGGGAGCGAGTGGGACGGATGGCTGATTCTGGCATCTGCTGAATTTTGATCGATAACCCCCACGATGGGATAGGGGCCATTCGAATACTCCAAAGGCCGAAAATCCGTCAGGCGAACCCAGAGAATCGGATGCTCCGAAAACCAAATTTTGGCGTGATGAAAAAACGCTTTCGCCGTGGTCGTCAATCCTTCGACAAATCCCCGATTCTCCCGAAGCTCCACATTGTGCTTTTCGACCATCGGAGAGCCAAAAAGATCATGATCCAGCCTGATCGGCAAAATCATGTGCAACGTGCTGCCGCTCACGAATCCCGAGATCTGGCTCCTGATATTTTCAGCCCTTGCGTCATCCCCAGACTCTTGAATCTTGTCCGCAAGAACCAGCCTCGGCGCCGTGTCATGCGGCGACGTTAGGACCGTTTCAAGCATGGCACGGTATTCGGGATCACTACGGTAGTTCACTTGTCGCCTTTCGCAAATTCCCCGCCGGAACAATCACTTTATGGCCGTCCACGCTGATAAGGTGATTTCTCGGCCTGCTATTTCCCGGAACCAAAACAACCGCAAGCCGTCCGTGTAGCGGCATGCGGTTTCGAGACTTCGGCCCATACCAGACTTGGACGGTTTGGCCGGGCTTCGGGCTGGAGATCATCATTCTCCCTCAGCATTCAATGGGGCATCCGATCCTTCTTGATGTCGCGTTGAACTTGTCGCGAACGGCTTGCTCCAAGCTGATTCCTTGCGACTGTGCAAGCAGGTCAAGATAAATGAACACGTCCGCAAGCTCATCCTTCAAGTTGGCGCGCAATTCTTCTTCGGGCTGCGTGTTGCCCGGAATTCCATCCCGAACTCTGTTCAGTTTCTTGGCGATGTTGGCCGCTTCGCCAAGTTCGCCAGTCGTGGCCGTGATCCAGTCCGAAAGCGACCATGAATTCAGCGGATGCGAGAAGCCAGACGCATCCTCGCATCGCATCCGGTTGGTGATCGAAAATCCTTCAAAAGTCATCATGATTTCGCCCTCATCGTCAACGCCCGGTAAATTAGCCACTTGATCCGTTCGCTTTGAGCATCCTTCGGCACACACCGAAGTACGCACCATCCACGCAAGGCCGCCTCATTGTATTTCAGCATGTCGGCCACAAACCCCGATCCGTTGGTGTGACGACCGCCGATGAACGCGCCGCCCTCAATTTCGAGGGCAACCATCTTTTCCGGCCAAGCCATGTCAAACGCCCATTCCCGAACGCCCTTGGTGAAGTTGTGCTCGGGCTCCGGGAGCGGAAGGCCCAACTCCCGGCAATGAAGCTTGACATGCTCAAGGGGCGTCAGTTTTAGCATTGCTATTCTTCGCTCGCTTTCTCTCCAAAATGGGTGACAGGCTCAATGCCAATTCAAGCAATGCCCCTTGAAGCTTCTTGATTTCGGCCCGAGTATATTCGCCTGACTCGTAAATCTCGGAAGACGTAGCGGCATCCCAAAGCATCGTCCGTGCCGATTGGCAGACAATCTCTCGCTTGCTGCTTGGTCATGACTGCCCCTTCAGCCCTTTCGCTTCGAGGAACGACCTGATGAAGACCGCAGCGAGAGGCGGCACGATTGCATTGCCGTAGCCCCGCAAGAGTCCCACACGGCCGGAAACCCCATGAGCCAGCGGGAAAGAGCCGGATTCAACACGCCGCGTTTTTCCGTCTCGACAGGAGATGAGGTCGAAGGCATCCCAGAAGCCGCCGCCGTATCTTCCAACCGACAATTCCCCGGATCGTTCGCTCTCTCGGCATTCCCATGCCCGCCGTTGGTCCCGACTCTCGGAGTGGGCCATCCCGATAGATGGCATTGTTCGTGCAAGTTCACCGGCTCCCCGCCTGTCATCACTTTTCGCGTCGTCTGGCCCGAGGCGAGCAAATCCAGCCGCTTCGGGGACGGTATCATCCCGTTCATGCAGGTTGGCGTTGCCCACCCCGCTAGCTGAGCCTGGCGCGGAAGCTGGTCCAACCTCGTCCGCGTCGAACCGTCCGGGTTGATGCCTGTCGTGGCCATCCCCGGTGAGTCCTTCCAGTCTCGACTGGAAGGACTCACCCATCCCGCTAATTGGGCCGCATCCTGCAAATTCAATTGCTTCTTTGCGCCGCTCGGCCGAGTCTTCGCCAACGGATCGGCCGATGTCCCGTGGTGATTGTGATCCGGCGTCGGCCACTCGGCAGGCAACCCAATAGAGCCTTTGCCGGATGTGCGGCGAGCCGACGCCCGCAGCGCACAAATCGGAACCCCCAAATTCATATCCCAATGTTTCCAAGTCAGATCGTACTCCGGCGAGCCACATCCTTCCAAGTTTGCTCGCAACCTGCTCTCCAAACACGATTGGAGGGAGGCATTCGGCAATGAGACGTCGGAACTCTGGCCAGACGTGGCGCTCGTCCGCTTCGCCCTTTTGCTTCCCGGCCGCACTGAATGGCTGACAGGGGCAACTTCCGGTCCACACGGGAAGAGACTCGGGCCAGCCGGCGAGTCGCAAAGCAAGGGGCCAGCCGGCGAGTCCCGCGAAGAAATGGCACTGCCGATAGCCAGCAAGGTCGCATCCCTTGACTTCCCTGATGTCTCGCTCATCGACTTCCCCCTTCGGCAAGTGGCCGCCCTTGATTAGCTCTCTCATCCATTCCGCTGCGCCGGCGTCGAACTCGTTCAGGTAATGGCCGCGTTTAGTGGCGGTCATTCAGTGCCGCCTTTCTTCGCATACCTTTCCTGAAGAATCCGGCCAATATCGGCGAGAACATCGTTCGCTTTTTGCTGATCGCAAAACATGAACGAGCCAAAGCGGCCGCCTTCCTTCTCCTCAAGAACGAGTTTGGCCCCTTCAGCTTCGAGCCGCTTGATAATCGCCTGAAGCCCGGCTTCGTCAGTTTTCAAAAGCCTTGCCGCCGACGTCGGATGCCCGATCAAATCGACGGCAACTATGGTCCGCATCTTTCGCGGATCGCGGGCGATGTTCATTTCGCACCCGCTTTCTTTGTGTTCCTTTCAGCAAAGAATTGCATAGCCGCCTCACTGATTTCGTCGGCCGCCTTCTCCCCAATGCCCTTGATGTCGGTCAGAAGATGGACGTATCCCGACTGCGTCTTCTCTTGGTAAGCCGTCAGCTCGCCCAACGTCGTGATGGGCGAAATCGGCCCCCGATCCTTGTGGATCGGACTTTCGAGCTTCTTCAGCAATCCCGGCTTGAGGCTCAGCGACGAGAGCGGCACCTTTTTCCAAGTCTCGTCTTCCGGCTCTTTTGGCATCAAGCCATGCTCATCGCTTGATGTTTTGGGCGTGGTGGCAGGCTTCCACTCGCTCGGGGGCAAGTCCGTGTCGGGCGAATCCGTCAGCCCCTCGGACGCGTGCGGATCGGCGGGCTTGGCGTGAAAAAGCTCGCCCTGCTGAGGCTTGCCGAAGTTCTCGCGGCGCCACCGAATCAACTGTCGAAGCTCCCTTTCCTTGTCTTCAAGGTTTTCTTTGGCCTTCTTTGCGGCGTCCTTTGCCTCCTCATATTCCGACTCGGCCTCCGAGACGACCTCTTCCATGTCGCTGACAACGCGGGCCGTCTCAACATGCCAGTGATCAATGATGCTGTGCTCTCGCCAATTCATAGATGGAATCTCGGGCGTGCCGATCTTCGTTTCGCCCGTGTCGAGGTTGATCGTTCCCGTCGCCACCAGATCGCCCGATTTGTCGAAGGCTTGCACGTCGGCAACCGGGTCAAGCGTTCCCGCCTCCCGTGCCGCCTGGACAATCTCCGGGAAGTCGGCGGGCGTCACTACGCCGGTTGCCGCATTGACCGTGATTTCGATTGTCGCCTCCATTTCGGTCATCGCCTCACCCACAGACTTGGTTGCGGTCGCACCCGGCGGCATCACACCAGAACCGCCGCATAAAGCGCAATCCCCGCCCTTGCCATTGCAGACCGCACAATCTAACAACGGATGCCCGGTCTCCAAAACAGCCCCTTCCACGCTCGTCGCTCCCGCAATGGGTTCTGGTTCGGTTTGCGTCAGGATCGCGCCTCCTTGGGCCAATTCCGGCGATTCATTGGTCGGTTGCGTCGTCTTATCTTTCTTGCTTCGCCTGCTCATATCGGATTGCCCTTGTTTTTGGGTCGTTAAATTCGGATCAATCAATACTGATTCGTTCGCCTATCGCGTTCGCCGCCGGGATTCGCCCGGCATCTCGACGATCACGCCGCACGTCAGTCGGTCCGAAACGCGATCACTCGCCGAATTCGCGTCTACGACGCGAGACAATTCCGGCAAGCCGTTGCCATCGGACCACGGCGAAAGGTTCGCCGTCGCAATCAGGGGGCGCCTTCCTCGTGAGTCGAGGATGCCCTTTAGTTCGGCCTCATGATCTTCGCCAAAAGACCGGCCCGTTTTCGACACTTCGCAAATGTCGTCGATCACGATCAGCGGAAGCGTCTGAAGACGTTTCGACACGCTCGCCCGTGTCACCGAAGCCGTGTCAGACGAAAATCGCCATTCGACCCGCCCCGAGTCGATTCGCTTGAGGATTCGCGGAAGCCTCGCGTAATCCACGAATCCGAGCATCAGAGCCGCAACGTCCGGATCGTTAAACGCCTCGGATTCCCGACGAATGTGGGCGTTTGCAAGATCCAGCATCACAAGCCCGACGGTAGTTTTCCCCGTCCCGGTGGCCTGAGACCAAAGGTAAAACGGCCAAGGCTGAACGCCTGTCGTCAAATTTTTCAACGCCTGGCGAACCACGTGCGGCCAGCGATCCGGTGAAACTCGCTCAACGTTCGCCATCACCTTGGGCGTCGGGGATTTGGCCATCGCCAAACAATGAAGCCCCGCTTTCAGATCCGGGTAAATCTTCCCGCTCGGCAGGTCGCCGGTACTTTCCGGCGGGGATTGCTTTTGCGAGTTGCTCAGGTCCGAACGTTGGGCTTCCGCGTGAGCCAGCAGCCGATCCATGAGAACCTGAAGCTTGTCTTGGGAAGATTCCGGCCCATCCGCTGGCAATGGATTTCGAGATTGCATCGACCGAGGCCTCTTCGCTGAATTTCGCAAGTTCCGTGAGTTGCTTCCGTGCGGACGTTGGCGTGATGGGCTTTCTTGCCTCGCGCCGATAATCGACCCATTCGGACCAAGCCAGTTTGAACCGCTCCGACGGGAAGGGGAGCTGCTCGGCTTTCGGGTCATATGGCTCCTTTCGTTTCGGCGATGGCGGCAATTCGGCGGGCCTTGGTTCCGGCTCATAAATCGTCACCGTCATTGCTGGAATGGAACAAGCGGCCTCGCCCGCTCCTTTTTTCTCTTCTTCAGGCAAAGGATCAGATAAAGGCAAGGAAGAAGGTTCGGCACTCTCCTCTCGCTTTCCTCCGCACTTTCCTCTCGCTTTCCTCTCGCTTTCCTCCGCACTTTCCCCCTTGATTTCGCGTAGGAAAGCTCGGTCAATAACATTCTCATATTCGGTCGGATTCTCGTCCGATGGACAATCATCCATGTCATTGAACTCGGCCGGAATAGTGACCCAATAGACTCCCGCCACTCCTCGTTTGCCCGGTTGATACTGAAGCCAACCTGCATTAACAGCCTTGGCCCTTATGCGAGCCAAGGCATCGACGTTGACCCCAATAAGTGGCATCAATTGCTCGTTGAAGAACGTCACGGGAGATCGATAGCTTTTTGCATCTTCTGTTGAGGCAACAACCGACAAAAGCCAGCAACCTTCGGGGCCTATCTGGTTGGCCAAGCAAACCTTGGCCATCAGTCTGTTGAACTTCATGGCGAAGAAAGGCCGACGTTTCGGGTATTTACTTGATTCGGCAACCATCACGAATCGGCCTTGTTGTCAGTTGATGCCCTTGGGACGCTTCCTTGCGGCGATTGAAATCCTTTGGCAGGCCAGTCATTGGCCGTCGCCCTCTTGCGTCTTCGCCTCGGCCTTCACCTGAGGGCAACCGTCCTCATACCACTTGTCCACAATGGCCCTCTTGAAGCGAATCGCTCCACGGGCGCGGACTCGGATCATTCCCGGAATCAAACCGGCGTTGGCCTGACTGCGAATCTGGATCTCGCTCAGGTCAAGAAGCCTGGCGATGTCCGGGATTCGATAGAGCGTTTTTTGCTCTTTGGCCGTCTCTGTGCTTTCCATGTGAACTCCGATATTGGGGCAAACGCACACCGACCTTCGCATGCGTCCCGTGTGAGAAATCTGACAAGAATTATGGAAAAATATCTTCAACCACTCCCCGGCCATACGGAACAACAGAACCATCAAGCTTCCGACAAGTCCGCAAAATACCCGTGTTTGCCCACAAATGCGGGCAAAGCGAGACGTTTGAGGCATATCGGGAGAAACGAGACGTTTGGGGTTAAACGAGACGTTCGGGAGACTCGGGACGTTCGGGTTTCACGCGGGCAACGGCCCGTACTTCACAAGGGTCTGAACGTACACAATGGGCGCCGTGCATTCCGGCTGGTTCGTGCAGGGCAATGCCGGCCCGAGCGGTTGCCATCCTTCGGCCAAATTCTCGTTCACTTTTGCGGCCAGCTTTCCGGGCTCGCATTCTTCGACGACGCGGTAGTTGGTGATTGCTCGCTCCATGTTTACGCCCTCTCAGAAGCGGCGGCTTCTTCGGCTGCCTTGCGGAAATCCCTGATTGCATTCAGGAGCCATTTGGCTCTTGACGAGAGATTGGCGGCCGCTTTCCGTCCTGCGATCACGTTGAATTTCGCTCCCGGCCTTGTGGCTTCAACGACCTCGTGCGCCTGTCTTTCGGCCCCGGCCAGCAAACTGATATCTTCCAAGCTCATACGCATCTTCACGCCCTCCCGATCAGGTTCAAATCCTCGGCCGTCCGTCGTGCCACCGCCGACAGTTCGGCGAGCATGGCCAGCACATCCGTTACGTTCATGTCGTCGCGGGGCATGTCAGCCTCGGACTTCAGCCACTCCATCAACACGGCCATTTGTTCGACGCCGTCAGCCAGTGTGCCGACGGGTTTTGCCGCTCTTGCCTGCACAATCACGTTGCCCGACGTCGCGGGGTAGCCTCGGGCCAGTGCGTGATACTGGCCGCTCAGCAGCTCGAAAGGGGCGGGGTTGGCGAATCGTTGCCGCATGTCATGCCCCCTTCGCAATTGGAAATTCGCGGACCTTTAAGTCTTCCGGCCATTCGGTGATGTCGCCGCCCTTTTTGTCTTTCAGGCCGAGAACGGTGTAGTTGCCGAACCCATCCCCGGAGAATTGAACCGGCGAATCCGGCCCGGTGTGTCCCGGCCATTGTTCGTTGGTCAACAACCGGGTGGAGGCGTTCTCGCCGAGTTGTTTCACGAAAGGCGCCACACTGGCGATCTTGCATTGACGGACGATGTCGCTGGCCCATCCGATTTGAAACTGTCGGGCATCGGCTCCCGACTCGCCACCGACAATGACCCAATCAATGCCATTGCCTTCTTGTCGAGGGAATATCTGTCTGGCAGGTAGTCCGCGACCATTGAAGGCATGGCTGCCCGACCATTGATCTTGCTTTCCGCAGTCCGGGCAAACCTTCAGCCACTGGCCGGAGAAGTAGCCACGGCATCCGCTACACTGCCATTTGATGAGCAGCCATCTCGACAGATCAACTGGCCCAAGAAGCGGCTCGCAGGACAGGAACCGGACAGCCGCCGGAATCTTGAGCAAGTGCGGAATGCGTTCGTCGGCCGCCTTCTGGTTCTCGACCGATGTGCCGATCCACACATTGGACGGAACATCAATTCCCGCAGCCCAATTCGCCGCCCAAATAAGAGTCTCATCGTGGTTTGCATCGAACACCGTGCGGATGCAGGACATCGCCAAGCCGAAATTCTCCGGTCGTTTTGTGAGGAGCAACCAATCAAGATGAGGCGTTCGACGGATCAAATCAAGCAAACGAAACCGGGCATGAGCCATCGTCACGATATCCCGGCCGATCTTCAGTTCAGAGGGGACAAAAGCGTCTCCCCGCTTCGCAAGATATCTCTCTTTGGAATCCTTCATCGGACCGTTCCAACTCTCAAACACGTCGCCCAACGACGCACAAAATACGCGGGGTCGCTCTGCCACTTCTTCGACAAAACCAGCGTCCCCGCAGAAACGATGATTGTGATCGCTGGCGTCAATCAATGCCTGTTGTGCCTGGCGATTCCACTTCAACGGCTCGACCCACTTGGCCTCGCTGGCCACAACCCGCGTGCCGTTCGGTCCCCATTGGCCCAAGACTTTCGGGTTGATGCCGCTCATCGACTCGGCGTAACAGTTGGCACAACCGGCCGACACTTTTGTGCAACCTCGCCACGGATTGAACGTGTGGTCCGTCCATTGGATCTTTGAGTTTTCCATTACTTCGCAGACTCCTTAATCGGGATGCTCAGGGCCTTCATCAGCCGCCGAAGTTCGCCCCGCGTGCGATTGATCGGGTCTCCGTCCTTTGCCTCTTCCGGTCGTGCGAAGAAGCGTTGCAGGGCCGCTTCGATGTCAACAGATTCGCCGCCTTCCGAGACGAGTCCGACGGCTTGAAGCCATTCGGATGTCGCGGGCTCGTCATCGTCGGCGGGATGATCGGCAAGCCATGCCAGGGCAAGCAATCGCAGATCGATGCCGGGCATGAGCGATCTGTCATTGATGCCTTGAATGCCGCTGTAGTCGCCGGTTCGGACCCGATGGGCGGCTGCCTTAATCATTTCGACGCTGCTCATGGTCATCCTTTCAGGGCGTTCGTGTTTGGTTGGGCAAGGTCGCCGAACAAGTGGCCGGGTTCGGGTTCGCCTGCCTTCTGGGTCTCGACTTCAGGGGGGCAATTGCTGCAATCACCCTTCAGGTTCCAGCCACATTTGCATTTGGCATCGGTGGGAAGACTGGCCAAATAACGCATATGGTCGCGTTGATCTGAGTTGAACATTACTTCACGCTCTCCATCGGGTTTCCGCAGTAAACTTCAGCATGGATGGGCTCAGGCTCAACCGCATCCGAAGCCTTGGCCGTGAGGACGACAACGCCGATCTGCCGGGCGATGGCGTCCACCGACTTGCGAGCAATCCCGTCCAAGCCCTCCCAATACTCTTGGGGCAACACAAGCAGCCCGCCCGTCCCGACTCTGGCAAGCCCGAGCATCATGGCGATGCGTGTGCGTTCGCCGTGGGAAAGGTCGGCAAAATACACCTGGCCCCGCTCTGTCTTGGTCGTCAATCGGCCGTCAATGATTTTCAGCCCGTCCGCGTGGATGGCGTTCGTAACGATGTCCTCGACCATGGCAGCCGCCGCCCGGTATTCGGCCGCAACGCTGGCCTGATAGCCAAACCTCAACTTCGCGTTATCGGCTTTGGCGAGACATTGCAATGAACGGCGAATGGCGGTCGCTCGCTCGACGCCGAGGCGAGCGTCAGCCACGGCGTTTGCAGCGTCGTTGACCTCGGCCGCTGTCGGAGGCTCCTCGAAGCTGGAAGCGATGAAATCCTCTAATGTCTTCCGCGTGGCATCAATACTGACGGCCGAAGCAAGCTCGGCACGTTTCGCGTGGAGCGCCGAGCGTGTGAAGCGTTCTTCTTCGCAAGATTCCTTTATCCTCTTTTGAAGCTCGTCCAGTTTGGCGTTCAAATCTTCCGTGACGGCCTTCCGAGTGTTCAATTGCTCTTGTGCAAAATTAACCTCGCCTTCGAGTTTCAAAACAGAGGACTCGGGAAGCTCGGCCAATCCTTTTCTTGCATGATCGAGTTTCGCCGCCTCGCGTTCGCAGGATGCAATCTTGGCATGAATAGCGTCTTCGTGCCGGATGGCATTGGAGACGGATTCATGAAGCGATTCCATGGATGGGATTTCGGTGATATCGGCGGGGACTTCGCCAGCCTGGCTTCGGTAAGTTTCCTCCTCCGTTTTGTGTTTCTTGGCGCTTTCCTCAAACTCACGGGCCTTGTTCTCGGCACGGCGTTTTACTTGTGCCGCCATCTCGATGAGATCCCAACTCGACGATCCACCTTCGGGAAACATCGTCTCGAATTGGTGAGAGTCGAGCGGGGCGTCATCGCCGACGTGAAGCACGTCGAACAGCTTCAGGTCCGCTTTCACTCCCGCGAGATTCGCAAGGCTCTTGATGCGTGCCCGGTCGGCGGCTTCCGGCGAGCTGATGCCCGGATCGATGAACCCGGCCAAGTCGATGCTGTGTTCCACCTTGACCGCTTCAAGCTCGCCCGTCCGCGTGTTGCGAGAACGGGCGAAGTTGATCCGCACTCCCAACCCTTCCGCATGCCCTTTCAACGATCCGTCTTTGAGCGTCACACCGGGAGCGTTGCCACCGTTAAGGATCGACTCAGCCGTTTTGATGGCGGTCGATTTCCCGCATCCGTTGTTGCCCCGGAGAACCACTACGCCCGCCGAGGGAATGGGGATGTTCAGATGCTCAATCGGACCGGCGTTCACGATGGTGATTGCCTTCACCTGTTGTGCGGCCTCCTCGATTGCGGGAGGCGTTTTCTTCATTGTTCTGGCCATTATGATTTGGTCCCTTCGTCGTCAGTTTTGGGTGTCAGTTCCGCTTTCCGCTTGTCCTTTGCGACCGTGATTGCCGCCCGTGATTCGTCGTCCGCGAACGCTTTGCCGGCCTTGGTTACCACTGCTTTCAGTGCGTCCAAGGTTGCCGCCTTTTCGATCTCGGCAATCGTTTCCGCGAGCGTTGGCCCCATCACAAGAGGCTGAACGGTGAAGGGCTTTTTGACTCCCTTTGTCACCGTGAGAAGAATCGTCTCCGCCCTCTCGATATGGCTCATGTGGGAGATGCGAATCCCCCCTACTTCTTGAGTTCCAAATCTCACGGTCGGATCGCAATAGAGCGTCATGGATCGCCCGGCATATTTGTTGCCGTCCGCTCCCCATAGCTCGACCAGCACGCGGCACATGGATTTGCAAGGCTTGAACGGCCGTCCGTTGTCGTCCTCGTAATGCAGCGTGACGGGCTGCTCGCCTTGCTTCACGATGACCTTTGTCACCGTGATCGTTTTTGTTCGGCCGCCCGCGAGCGAGTCGGCGTTTAGCTGGTCACTTTTCGGCACTATTGCTTTGAGCATGTCGCTCATACGAAAATCTCCGTTGCCCGGCGTTCGGTCGGAATCAGCACCGTTTGCTGGTCCTCTTTCCACCCTTGGTATTTGTCCATGAGCATCCCGAGTTGCACATGAAAGGCCTTCGCCGCCGTGATGATGGCCCGCTGCATTTCTTCCTTTGCCGGCACGCGAATAACGATCATGTAAGTGCCGCCGCAAAAGCTAATGAAGTCGCACCATTTCCGGCGCGTGACGAGCAAGCCCGTCTGAATCTGAATCATGTACTCCTCGGGAACGATCCCGGAGAGCGTCGTTTCAAGCTGGTACTTTTGCTTGCGGCTCTTAACCTCGATCGCGCCGTCTTTGCCGACAAGCCCGTCAGGAGAGTAGCCGAGTGTGAAACCAAATTCGTCGTTCGTGACGAACCCCACTTCCTCGACAGGCTCATAGTGTTCCGAGTATGCCTGTCGTGCGTAAAACTCGTCATCCTTGCCGCGTTGCATATCGTCGTTGACGAAGGCTTGCTCAACGAATTTGTTGATCCGTTGCGCCGCCAGTTCGTGCATGTGCGAACGTGATTTCTCGTTGTTCGCATACTTCAGCGTGGATGGCGTGATGATGTTTTTCATCTCGCTCGCCGTCAGCAGGCCGCAACGGATCGCGTGCCATTCGGGCGAACCCTGTGTTAGGTCTCGGTGGTAACGAATCATCACGCACCCGCCTTTCTCTTCTGCAAATGCTCCACGATCTCCACGTTCGCGAAGCCGATCAGCACTTGCTCAGTCGCCGCGTTGCGAAGCTCCAACAGGTAATTCACCTGATAGAGCATGTTCGTCCGGGCAAGAACGGCGTTCACCTGATACGCCCCTTCGACCTTGCCCGAGCGGTATTTCACATAGTCGCCGGGAGCGAAGTCGCATCCCGGATCGGAGATCGCATCAGCGTTTGCCGATGCGATCAAAGCTCCTGCCGTCACCATCAAATCCCCCTGATAAAAACCACGATTCCATACACGCCGAACGCTCCCACGAACGCCCCGGCCACCGTCAGAAACGCCCCCGAAAAGCACACGAACAAAGCCCGGCTGAAACGTTCTTGCGTTTCCATTTGGGAGCCTCAGAAGGGGATGTAATTGGTGTCAAGACAGTGGCCGCCAATGCTGATGTGGCGAGCGGAGGTCCATCGTGTTTCGCCCGCGTGAGCCTGCCCTTCGTCAATCTGGATGTGAACCGTGTCGCCTTCGTCCGGGCCGGTCGGGGATGACACGACGCCGCTCCCATAATTTCGGCACCGCACGGGGAGCCCCACTGGCAGGGCCGCATTGATGAGATCGGGAAGCGTCCGCTCAAGCTTTTCATGAGCCGTCACGGCCGCTTCAAGTTCTTCCAATGGTGTCAACGCAACGGCCATCGGAAGCTCTTCCTTCGGAATCACGACCGTCGCTTCGGCGTTGTCCTCGGGAATCGTCTTGATGCCGCCAAAGTCGTCGTCTTCCTCGGTCGGTTCGGGATGCTCGGGCGGGTAAATCGTGAGCATGATCGAGTCACAGATGATCCGCTCCGTCGTCGAGCCATTCATGCTGTCATGTCGCACCTGCGAGATTTCAACCGCCTCCGAATATCCCTTGTCTTCGAGCCGGATAAGCACAGCCGTGATGACGTAAGGGTCATTCGGATTGCCGTGCTTCAACGTCGCCTTGCACCCGAGTTTTTCGCGTGCCTCGCGAATGGTTGCATCGACCATGAGCGATTCGATGCTGTCAAAATCATTAACCTCAAGAACGTTGCATGCCGCCATCTTTTGCCCTTCGATAAGCGTGCAAAACCCACGGCCACGTCAAGCAAACGTGGAACCCAATGTGAATTGCGTGATGATTGTTCCCGGATTACGCCGGGCCGTTTGCCAGTCTGTCAGCCTGTTCGATCCCGCGTTCGGTCACCCAATACCGAACGCCCGTCACTGTCCTGATTCGCTCAAGCAGCCCGTCCGATTCGAGCCGGGCCACCGCTTCGACCTCGATTGTCCGCAGTTGCAAATCGGCCGGCGTGAAGCCTTCATCCCTGAACCGCATCGCCAGCCTCAGCACCTTTCGGGAAGTCGCCGCCAGCCGCGGATAAGCCGCCCGCTTGGTGGTGTTGATCTCGCCTTCCGTGTGGGTCGACACTTCCCCGGCGTGGTTGGCGCGATGGCTCATCTAGCCCCTCACAAACAGCAGAAGCGAAACCGCCGTGAGCAAGGCGCTCACAATGGGAGTCGCAAATTCCAGCCACCACGGCCGCCGTTCAAGCCGGTCGATCTTGGCTTGGATCGGGCACTTGTCAACGCGGGTGACGATGTCCGTTCTCACGCCGCTTCCTCCTTCTTGCCCGGCAAATTAACGCCCAACTCACGCAGTTGGGCCACCGCCTCACGCAACCGCTTCTTTCGCTCCCGGACTTTTGGCACGGGGGCATCACTTGCACGTCCCGGATTTTGGGCCGCCACGAACTCTGACAGGTCGGCCTCCGTGATGTGATGACGGCCCCCGATCTTCAGGGATCGCAGCTTGACGCGGCGACTCCCGACCAGCACGCCACTGTTCAGCCAGCGGTTGACGGCCTTCAGCGACACATTGCCGCATCTGGTCGCCACGTCTTGCGGGCTAAGCGAGCCAATCACCACTCGTTGTTCGTCCACCGTTGCACTGCTCATCAAAATCTCTCCTTCCTGTGCGAGACGTTCGCGGCATCCCGAGACAGTCGGGGCGATGCGAGACGTTTGAGGCACATCGAGACTATCGCCCATTTTGCACAGTTAGCAAATGATATCAATTGTTTTTCTTTGAAACATAATCGTCACAACCCGAGTTTGACCTTGCGGAATGTTCGGGTAATCTGGCAGTCATGGCAAAAAGGCCCGCAAAAACCGACTCTGACAACGACACTGTTGCCATCCTTGTGAGGCTTGATCCGCAAATGCACGCGGCCTTTGAAGCGTTCATTGAGGCCCAAAAGTTCAAACCAACAAAGCAATCCGTGTTCGTCGGTCTCCTTGAAACGCTCCTGAAAACGGACGGATTTTGGCCTCCCAAAAAGGCCGACACTTCACCCTGATCGGATTCGCCATGCCCCCACCGGAACGACCTTACCAGCCTCGCCGACATTCGCCACCCTCGCCGGCGTTGCCCCCGCCAATCCCATCCCGCACGCCAGCACCATCACCCAAGCTTCGGCGACGACGCATTCAGGCGATTGTTGCCGTCAGCCTTGCGGTCATGTGTTTCGTTGTTTTCTCGATCGCTTTTGTCGCCATAAAACTCATTGGCGCCATCCAGAAAGATCACATTGCTGAGTCGTCGGCCACCGGTCGCTCTGCTTCGCCCGGCTACGCAAAAGAGGGCGACTGGCAGACCATCGGCAACATCCGGGTCCGCGTTGGATCTGCCAAAGTCGAGAAGGTTTCCGTCACCGAATTCAGGGAATCGCACACATCCAGAGATACGCTTCTCCGGGTGACGATAGACATCGAGAATCTCAGCCAAAACAAGAAGGCCGACTACAGGTCTTGGCAATGGGCCAACGCATTTTTGCCAACCACCGCCGAATGCAAGGACGATATCGGAAACCATTATCGGTCCGTCAAATTTGGCGTCATGGCCAAAGTGGACGGCGCAATCGAGGGCGACTCTATTTATCCAGGCAAGCGAATTAGTGACACGCTGATATTTGAGCATCCGGTGGCAGCCGCCAAATACGTAACCTTGGACCTGTCGGCCGGAGCAGTTGGACTGACCGGCGAATTTAAACTCCGCATCGAAATCGATCCTCATGATTACCCGAAAGAATGACCCCTTTCCCGTTAATCCCGCATCGCCTCATCCCCTCATCTCTCCCGCTTGACCCCGTTCGTCTCGTTTCTCCCGCGTCTCACAACAGAATAACGGCGAGCCAAAGGAAGGCGGGAGGAAGGCGGGAGGAAATACGGGGGAATGAAAAAAGCCCGGCGTTTCGGCCGGGCTTCTCATCAATCAGTGCTGATGTGTGTCAACAAAAAAACCGCCAGCCTTGGCGGTCAACGCATCGCCTCATCCTGATGCGTCAACCTCACACGACTTTCGCCGGACGGACCAGGCAGAACGTGCCGAGTCGCCCGCCGTGTTCATGCCCGGAGCAAATCATTTTGCCCCACGCGGGATGCTTGGCAAACAGGTCGCGGAGCTTTTTTGACTCCGCGCCGGCATGATCCAAAAGCGTTACTTGATCCACGCAAGGCGTGCCATTTTCCCATGCGTGAAACAGCACGGAGACGATTGGACGTTGGAGCGGGGTGAAGTGGTAGACCCGGCCGAACCAGGCCACAGACGCGAATCCGGGGCCGGGAATGGCACGGTCGGGATCTTCGCCAGACGGGCCGGGAGTGCCAGGCGAGGGCGGTTTGCCGGGTGGGATTTGGCTCCCGTCCAATGGCAGACAGACGCCGAGGAACATTGTGCCGCCCGATTTGCGGGCGGCCTCAAACAGAGGATTGGGATTCATGGGACGATTCCGAGAGAGGGTGTGAAAAGAAGCCTCTCCAAGATTAACGTGAAGATTAGAAGTGTCTATCTCGGTAGTTGCAAAATGTTCAAGCGGTCAAATTCTCGGGACCGGCGCCGCGATGCCGAGCAGCTCGTATAGATCGACCTCCAGCACGGGGGCAAGCCGGGCAACGACCCACAGAGACGGCTCGGTCCGGCCGCTGAAATAGTCGCCGAGTTTGCCCCGCGAGATGCTTGTTCGGCTCGCCAGATCGCCGAACGAAAAGCCAATGGCAATTCTGGCTGCGTCCAATCGCTGGCCGACACGGACACGGAATTCGTCACGGGGATCGGGCGCTTTTTCGCTCATCATTCCTCACTTGTTTTGGGCACGTTGCAAATTTTCATCAACCACTCCACGACCTCGGCGAATCTCTCAGCCGGGGCAAACCGCTCCGCGATCATCGCCGCATCGTCCCGACTCTTGGGCTTACCACACCGCCGGATGTCGTCCAGTTGGTCTGGCGTTATCCCGAGCGAAACAGCCAATTCGGCCCGGCTCAGCCCATTTGCGACGGCGTACCGGGCGACGTGGTGGCCGGCGAAATACGGTCGCATTTCGGTGTCGCGGGTCCAGCGGGCGGTCGGGTCCATCGGTTAATCTCCTGTGCGTGTGGGTGTCAGGAGTAGTTCCCGGCGTCGGCCGGGAGTTCGACAAAAATCCGGCGAATTATTCGGCCGCCCCGGAGTCGGCCGCGTCACCAATCAGCCCGTCAATCCATGGCAGGAACGTGGACGGCTTGCCTGTGTCCCACTCCATCCGGCCACCAACGTGAGGCGGGAGGTAGCGGGCCTTGGCATCGCCGATCTTGTGCGGCACGTGGACGACCGGGGCATCGCCACCCGCGAACTCGACGGCAATCGTGACGTGCCTGCCCTCGGTCCATGTGCCAGACCAACACAGAGTCACCACACCATTATCCCCGAGCCTGACCGACGCTCGGGGCTGATTGGTCCCCTCGTCGTCACGGGCCACGGCGAGCAGCTCCGCGGCCGCCGCAAGCAATGTCTCGGCATCAGGAGCATAGACGCACATCCGTGTCAGCACATCGTACACCCGGCGGTTTTCCTCGCCGTGTCCGGGAGCGGCGAGGCCACACCATTTTTCGACGGCCCGAGCGAGGGCCGCGCGGCAGGCAATGATGTCGGCTCGTGAATTTTCGGCCGTGTTGGCTAGGCCGAAGAAGGCCCATCCGGCGGGGGCGTGAGTCAGGGTATCGGTCATGCGAGTCTCCAAATTTAGTCGTGTGAGTAATACGCCGGACCATCGCCCGGCGTGACAAGTTTTTGTGGCCATCGCACGGGCGAAGTGCGACGGGAAAACTGGGAAAATCAAACCAATCCGGTCGAAGCAATCGTGTGAAATTGCGTCCTGAAAATCGTGCTGGCCGGCTTCCGAAATTCGCGACACAAGGCGGCGTGGGCCAACGGGAACAGAGAGGCTTCGGTCGGTCCCTCCACCGTGGCAATCTCCCACGGCTGGCCCTCGGGCTTGCTGCTGTGGCAATGGACGTGTGTGTACCAGATGTGCCCGCCGTCGTCAGTCGCTGCCTTCTCCGGACAAAGGAGGACGATCTTCGAGAGATCCATCACGGGTGTGTGAGCAGCGGTCATGTCGAGTCTCCAAAATATTAGTTGGTGGTGTCAATCAGGGGCCGGTGAGTCCGGCCCCGCGTCACGGTCGGGTTACCAGCTATAGTGCTGGCCGTTGCTGGCCACATAGCCCTTGGCCGTTTTCTTGCCGCCGTCGATGATCTCGGCGGCAATCTCCTCTTGGATGTTGGCCGGACAGTTGTCGGCCGTCGCGGCCTTCCAATTGTGGCCCACGCCGCTGGCGTCGATCTTGATCTTCTTGCCTTCGATGATCACTTGTTCGGTTGTCATGGTCGAGTCTCCTTCGTTCGTGTCGGTCGCCGTTGTGGCGGCGTGATGGAACTATTTGTACCCCATATCGGGTACACTGTCAATTATAATTTACGATGAATTGCAAAATAATTTTCACCCAACCTCTCGGGCGATCCGGCGGGCAACCTCCTCGGTCGGCCTGCTGTACACGCGGGCCGTCACCTCGGGAGTGTCGCCGATCCTTGCCGCCGCTCCCTCCACGGACTCGTAGGTGTGCCGGACGAAATCGGCGTGTGTGTGCCTCAGTCGCCTGGGCTCCCACGGTGTCGCGCCCGCTCGCACGCACGCGGCCGCAATGATCCGGGCATACCTCTCCCGCTTGATCGGCAGCCATTCCCCCCATCGTCCTTTGCGTGCGGGGAGAAAGCCGAACACGGTCCGCTCGGGCGGGCAATCGGCGAGCAGCGGGGCAAGGATGGCTTGGGTTTTCGGCCCGAGGAAAAACGTCAGGTCGCGATCCGCGTGAGCCATTTTGTTGATGTGGTCGGGCACATCGTACTTCCATTCGGAAATTCGCCGATCGATATCGCATGCCCGCATTCCGCACACCGATTGTGGCCTCATCCCGCACAGCCATTGCACACGGATCATCGCCTCGATCATTGCCCGGCGTGACTCGTCTCCGGGCCAGAGATGCGGGAATATCGCCACGATGTCAGCCTCCGGAATTGGCTCGGGCTTCTCCCATTCGGGGGCCTCGGTCTGGCCTCGTTTCACGCGGGGCACATACTCCAACAGTGCGGGCAAATCTTGCCCGCAATAACCCTTGACCGCACACCATTTGAAGATGCGAATAATCCGGCCGGCCGTCTGGTTGATCGTCTCCCTGGCCTGCCCTCGCTCGATTAGCGAATCCATGCACCGCTGAAGGTCATCGGGCCTGTAATCGATCACTCGCATTTCATTTTCGGCGTTGGCCAACAGCACTTCGACGGCCGTTCTCATGCCGTAGTATTCGGTGGTAGGCTTGCCATTTTTGCGATAGATCCGGGCGGCTTCGACCAGATACCCCGCGGCCGCTTCGACGAGCGTGGCCTCACCTCCCTTCGGCTCTTTGGCCCTGACTTGCCCGTTCGCCCAATCGACGCAAAAGCGGGCGTACTTGTCTCTCGCCTGCTGGCTGCCATAGAGGCCGAAATAGACGACAGTCTTTTCGCCGCCCGTCTCCCATCTTGCGTATGCCTGTCCGTTTGGATGTGGCTTCATTGCGGGGCAGGGCCGGGGATTGCCGGATTGATGCCGCCCGCCTCCCCGGAATTTCTGACTCGGCCTCTTCGACACGGCGTCTTCCGGCGTCCATTTGAGCCGGTCGATTCGCGTGCAGATCGTGGCCGGGGGAACCTTGTGTCTGGCGCTCCATTGCTGGACGGTGAGCGATTCGCCAAACGCGGCGATGATGCGGACCTTCGAGCCTTTGGAAACGGCGTCCTCGGGTGACCATCTGAGCAAGTCGAGGCGGGAATAAATTGTCGCGACGGGAATGCCGTGACGATGGCTCCAATCACGCACGGAAAGAGTTTCCCCGAATGCGGTCACCATGCGAATTTGTTTGTCGGGCTGCACCGGCGAATCTCCGTTTGACCGGGTGATTCTTCCCGATCACGGGACGCGATGCAATGTCGGAAACGCGGGAGATTTGTGATTTAATTCACGACGTTGCATCGACGATGCAGGTTGATTGATTTGAAACAAGTCCCCAGAAATGCGAAAACCCCCGGCAAAACCAGGGGTTTTCTAATCGGGCTGGCGGGATTTGAACCCACGACCTCCTGCACCCCAAGCAGGCGCGCTAGCCGAACTGCGCTACAGCCCGATCATTCAAAGAATCCGAGTGCCAAACAGGACATTGTCGGCCGGGGTCGGGTTCACGGGGACAGTCTATGAATCCCGGCCACTATCTTTCAAGGGCGCATTTCTATTGCGTCGGGATTCGGGGCTAATTCGTTTTCCAATCGTTGACTTCAAATTCCCCAAATCAGCGAAGCACCTCGTTGACTTGCCCGATTCGACGGGGTAGCATCATTCCCATCTCAATGTCTTTTCCAAGCAGAAACGCTTCTCCGCGTGATCGTTGCCGCCCTATCTCGATTAGCCGTGGCACTATCCCTGATGGGTCAGTGCGTGATGGCCGTTGGATTGCCGGCAATTGGGCGGGTGAGTGCGGCCGATGATTGCTCCAAGTGCGGGTGCTGTCCCGCTGATCGAAACGCGAAGGTTTGTTGCTGCACGAAACCAGTCGCGCCCAAACCCGCTCCGACATCCGCACGGGCGATGGAGTGTTGTCATGTTCCGGCCACGCCTGTCAAACATGCTTGTTGTGAGGAAACGGCCGGGCCGGAATCGTTGACGGTCGTGTTTGTCGCGGGCGTCTTTGCCCAAAAATGTCGTGGCTTGGTTGATGGCCCCGGTTTGTCTGGCGGGGCGGCCGTTCTGCCGGATGCCCCCGTCTGCCTGATGATTGACCTTCCCGGCGAAACCGTTGAGTTTGCCGATTCCACCTTTCCCGACGCCCGATCAGAACCTCCGACGCCTCCCCCTCCGCGAGCCGGACTCGTGACGCTTTTACCCTCAAAAGCCTCCGGTCTTAATCCGGGAGAGGCTGGCGTTTTGACGGTTGGTGGAAGTCGTGTTTCCGTGTCGTTGGTGTGATGTTGAGGAACCTCCCCCCGGCGAATAAACGCGGTCTCGCGTGCGTCTACCCTCCCAGTCGGCCGTGGGTTCGATTCCCGCCGGAGGCACTGTTGGCGTTGGCCGGACAGTCTGCCATTTTGATTGATTTCGCCATTGCGATGTAATCGCCGGGAGCGGTTTCCGGCGATTCTCGATATGAATCAGTTGCTCGCTAGGAGTTCCGATGAAGCTGTTTGGTGTGAAGGGGTTGGCCGCGGCCGCCCTTGTGTTCAGCATGGCTGTCCTTGTCGGTGGCGGGGACACGGTTGCCCAGGACAAGAAAGAAGCCAAGAAGGAACTTCCCAAGAAGATCGAAACGATCAAGCACGTGATGGCCGCCCAAAACCAACTCAAGGGCGCCGTTCCGAAGGCGATCAAGGCCGGCGATTGGGACACGGTCAAGAAGCAAGCGACGGACTGGGTGGCCGCCGCCGAAGTGATGGCCGGACAGAAGCCGAAGAAGGGTGACGAAGCGAGCTGGAAGGAACTGACCGACAAATACACGGCCGAGACGAAGAAACTGCTCGCCGCCGCCGAAAAGAAGGACACCGACGCCGCCACGGCCGCCATCGCCTACCTCAGCGATGGCAAGGGCACCTGCGGCGGCTGCCACAGCAAGCACAAGTAAGATTTGAAAACACCGGGTGTTCCCTGTGTGGAAAAGAGAAAGCCGCATGACTCGCCCCCGCAAAGGGCAAGAGTCATGCGGCTTTCTCTTTTCCACAGAATTCAAACGACACGAAATGCCAGGTCAACGGGCGGGAGTTTGCGCGATTCGCTCCCGCCAGTCAGCCAGCAAATCGACAAGCGTTTGATTAATATCGATGGCGGGCTGCCAGCCGGTGACGCGGGTCAGTTTGCCGTTGTCCACTCGGCTGATGGCGGTGTCGTTCTTGCGGTTGGGGTCGGTTTGTTCGTTTACTTGGACCGAGGCGGTTGTCATTCGCCGAAGCCGTTCCAGAATGTCGCGCATCACAAATGTGCCGCCAGAACCAGCGTTGTAGGCTTCCCCCGTCGCCCCTTTTTCCATTAACAGGACATACGCCCGCACCATGTCGCGGACATCCGTGAAGTCTCGTTGTGAATCCAAACCGCCGGTGAGGATCGTGGGGAGATGCTGCCCCGCCTCGATGGCGGCGAGTTGGCGGGCGAAGTTGCTGGCGGCGTAGTCGGTTGCCTGTCCGGGACCGATATGGTTGAACGGCCGGACAATCACGACGTCCAAGCCGGGATGCCGGGTCGCTTGATAACTTAACAAGTCAGCGGCCGCCTTGCTCGCGGCATACGGCGAAGCGGGCCGTAGTGGTTGGTTTTCCGTGCAGAACGGGAAATCCGGGGTGGAGTCGCCATATACCAGTCCGGTCGAAACATACAAGACGCGGGCCGAACACCCGACGACGGTCATTGCCTCATAGAGGGACTGCGTCGCTGTGAGATTGCCGTCCCAAGCTGCTTTTGGTTCCCGGAAGGACTTGCCGGTGTTTGCGTATCCGGCGAGGTGAAAAATCCAGCCGGGTTGGATTTGTTGGATGATTGTCGACAGCCCGGCCGTGTCTCGCAGGTCGATTGCATGAAGGGGAACAGACTCACCAAGGGACGCCCGGCGGGCAACCGGGCGAGTTTCCCTGGCGAGGCCGATCACCTCGTGCCCCGCCTCTCGCAAGCGGGCGGCGAGATGGCCGCCGACAAAGCCCGTCGCCCCCGTGATCAGGCATCGCATTAGGTCAGGCCCCGCCTTGGCGTTTCAGGTCGAAATCGACCATTCGCTTCACCAAGCCCGGAAAATCCAGCTCCGGTTTCCAGCCGAGAATCCGGCTGGCCTTGGAGGGATCGCCCAGCAGCAAATCCACCTCGGCCGGACGCATGAACGCCGGATCTTGAACAACGAATTTTTTCCAGTCCAGCCCGACGTGATCGAAGGCGATTTCAATCAATTCCTTGACGGTGTGTGTTTCCCCGCTGGCGACGACAAAATCGTCCGGGGTGTCTTGCTGAAGCATCAGCCACATCGCCCGGACATAATCACCGGCGAAGCCCCAGTCCCGCTTGGCATCCATGTTGCCGATGCGGAGTTCTTTTTGTTTGCCGGTCTTGATGCGGGCCACCGCGTCCGTCACCTTGCGGGTCACGAATTCCTTGCCCCGGCGCTCGCTCTCATGGTTAAACAAGATCCCCGAGACGCAGAACATCTGGTAGCTTTCACGGTAGTTCACCGTGATGAAGTGCCCGTAGGCTTTCGCCACCCCATACGGGCTGCGAGGGTAGAACGGCGTCTCTTCCCGCTGCGGCGTCTCCTGCACCTTGCCGAACATTTCACTGCTGGAAGCTTGGTAGAATTTGATTCCCTTCGCGTCCGTCTGCCGGACGGCTTCCAGCATCCGCGTGACCCCCATGGCCGTGATGTCGCCGGTCAGCAGGGGTTGTTTCCAACTGGTGGGGACGAAACTCTGGGCGGCCAGGTTGTAAATTTCGGTTGGCCGCACCTCCCGGACCACTTCCGTGATGGAAGAGAGGTCGTTGAGATCCGCTTGGTGCAGTTTGATGCGATCAGTGATGTGATTGATGCGTTCAAACGTCTCCGTGCTGGATCGCCGGACAAGACCGTGAACCTCATAACCTTTTTCGAGCAGCAGTTCCGCGAGATAACTGCCGTCCTGTCCGTTAATGCCTGTGATCAAGCCCTTCTTCATTCCACTTCCTCGGAATCGGGGGGTTGTTGGTATGTCCCTGAGATTTACTTCAAATTTTCACATTGCCCATCGAACTGCGGAACCGGTCCACGGAAGACCGCACTTCGTGGGTGGCCTCGTCCGCACCGATCCAGCCAAGCGACTCCGTGAGAGCCCCTTCAAGTTGCTTGTAGGTGCCGAAGAAGTGTTCGACTTCCCGCAGAAAGTGCGGGGGGACATCCTCCAGCTTGCGGACATGCCCGAACAGCGGGTCCGCGTTCGGCACGCACAGCACCTTGAAGTCGTCAAATCCCTTGTCCTTCATGCGGAACATGCCAACCACGCGGGCTTCGATCAGGCAGCCGCTGAAGGTCGGCTCGTTCACCATCGCCAAAATGTCGAGTGGGTCACCGTCGGCCGCAAGTGTCTGCGGGATAAACCCGTAATCGCCGGGGTAGACGGACGAAGAGTACAAATATCGGTCTAATCGGATGAGGCCGGTTTCCTTGTCCAATTCAAACTTGTTGCGTCGGCCCTTGGGGATTTCCACGATCATGTTGACCACGGAGGGGATGTCTGTCCCCGGGGAGATCATCATGTAGTCGCTGTGATATGAACTGCGTGCCATTGGACGGGTCCCATGAGAGCAAAGGGTTACCGTGTCGGTGTATCAGAAATGAAGCCCCTTTGAAGATGACACGGTGACACGGCGACACGGTGACACGGTGAAAAACCTAAAAACCTAACTTGTCCGGAGAGAAAGAAATCTCCGGCGATCTGATTTTTCACCGTGTCGTCGTGTCGCCGTGTCACCGTGTCATCTTCAAAGGGTGGACGAATGCCGGTCCCGGCTTATATTCATAGCTTGGTGAGATCGTTCGCCCTGTCAGGCGGCATCGGGGGCGTTACGTCGTCGTTGCCGGTTCATCGATAATAGTGAACCTGAAACGACCCCATGAACGTCTAATCACGGTTGGGTGCGATTCCGGGATGTGTGGTGCATCCCGCGACACCCTTTTTTTCCTTTTGGGAGCCGGCGGGGCCTCTTCCGGCCGTCATTCATGCTCGACAAACTCAGAAACATTGGCATCATCGCCCACGTGGACGCCGGGAAAACCACGACCACGGAGCGAATCCTTTACTATAGCGGCACCAAACACAAGTTCGGTGACGTGGACGACGGCGACACCACGACCGACTTTGACCCGCTCGAACGTCAAAAAGGCATCACCATCAACTCGGCCGCCGTGTCGATTGACTGGAAAGATTCACACGACAATGACGTTGCGATCAACATCATCGACACCCCCGGCCACGTGGACTTCACGGCCGAAGTTGAACGGTCCCTGCGCGTCCTCGACGGCGGCGTGTGCGTGTTCTGCGCTGTGGGCGGCGTGGAAGTGCAGTCCGAAACCGTGTGGTTCCAGGCCAACAAGTACAAAGTCCCCCGGATCGCGTACATCAACAAGCTGGACCGGCTCGGCTCGGACTTTAAGGGTTGCGTCAAGGAGATGCAGACCAAGCTCCACTGCGTCCCGGCGATCTGCGCAATCCCGGTCGGCGAGTCGAGCGAGTTCAAGGGCATCATTGACCTGATCGAAAACAAGTTCGTCTTGAAGGACGACACCGACAAGACACACGTGCGGAAGTCGCTCGTCGAAATCCCGGAGTCTCATCAGGACATCGCGGCCGAATACCGCGAGAAACTGCTCGACACCGCCTCGCTGGCGGACGACGAAATGGCCGAGATGATCCTGGAGGGCAAGGAAATCTCCAAGGAACGGCTGATCGCCGCCCTGCGCAAGGGGACCATCGAAGGCAAGTTCAACCCGGTGTACTGCGGGTCGTCCAAGACCTTCCACGGCGTGCAGGTTCTGCTTGACGCCGTCGTGAATTTTCTGCCGAGCCCGCTCGACCGGCCGCCGGTCGAGGCGATCAACCCGAAGACCAAGGAAAAGGTCATTCGCAACCCGGACCCGAAGGATCCGTTCTCCGGACTGGCCTTCAAGACCGTGGCCGAGTCGAACGGGGACTTGGTGTATGTCCGCGTATACTCCGGCGTGCTCAAGCAGGGTGCGTCTGTCATCAACACGACGTTCAATCGTGGCGAGCGCATCGCCCGGTTGTATCGCATGATGGGGAACACTCGGCAAGAGCTTGACGAAGCGCAACCCGGCGCCATTGTCGCCGTGGTCGGCCTGAAGAACACGTACACGGGGAACACCCTGTGTGACGAGGACCATCCGGTCGCCTTGGAATCGATTTCGTTCCCGAAGCCGGTGATCTCGGCCGCCCTGACCACCGGCAAAACGGTGGACACCGGCAAACTCGGCGAAGCCCTCGGTCGCATGACCCGGGACGACCCGACGATCAAGGTTCACACGGACGAAGAAACGAAGGACACGATCCTCAGCGGGATGGGCGAGCTTCACTTGGAAATCACCCTGGAGAAGATCAAGCGAACGCTTGGCCTTCCGCAGGGCGACCCGATTCTGTCACTCGGCAAGCCGCGGGTGGCTTATCGCCAGACGCTGGGTCGGGCAACCGAACTGGTGACGAAGTTCGTCAAGCAAACCGGCGGTCGCGGGAAGTTCGCCGTGATCCACGTTCGCTACACTCCGCTGGATGCGGAGGGAATCGAAAAGTGGACCAAGCAGACGATCGAGGACGGGGACAAGCCCGATCCGAACAACGTCTACTTTGCCAGCGAAATCGTCGGCGGGGTGGTTCCGAAGGAATATGTCCCGTCCGTGGAAGACGGCATTCGCAACATGGCCAAGAGGGGGAGCAAGTATCCCTTCCCGTTCGTGGACTTGGAGTGCGTGTTGTTCGACGGGAAGATTCACCCGGTGGACTCCTCGCAGGACGCCTTCCGCATGGCGGCGGAAGAAAACTTCCGTGACGTGCAGCAAGCGGTCGGCATCAAGCTGCTTGAGCCGATCATGACCGTGGTGGCCGTCAGCCCCGAGCAATATCAGGGTTCGATCACCGGGGACATCAACCGTCGTCGCGGGGTGATTGAAGAAATCACCTCCGAAAAGGGACGCGGGATCATCCGGGCGAAGGTGCCGCTGGCCAACCTGTTCGGCTACACGTCTGACCTGCGAGGCGCCACCTCCGGCACGGCGAGCTTCTCAATGGAGTTTAGCCACTACGCTGAAGTGAACGAAAGCCTGGCGGACATCCCCAAGCCGGATAAGAAGTAACGCGAGTTGAAGTGATGAATGAGCCGGTCGCCGGGAAACTGGCGGTCGGCTTTTTTTACGCGCTGACCAAGGTAATATCGCACAACGAAACATATCTTCTTGATCTCCCCTCTCGTTCCGTTTAGGATCATGCGCATACAAGGGAGCGACTCGACTTGGTGGCTCCCCTGTCCCGCCTTTGCCTTCCGCCGGGCCTGAAGTTCGGCCGATTTCCCACCCGCCGCCTGCCGAGTGTTTCCTTGCTCTCCTTGGGGTAAAACATGCGTTCACGCCATTCCGCATCTCTTCAACTTGTTCTCTCAGCCCTTGTGCTGTTGGGAGTCACTGCCGGATTTCTCCGGGCCGACGACGCCAAGTCCAAGCCGGATGATTTCTCCGGGGTGATTCGCAGTGTCAAGAATGGCCGCTGGTCCGAGGCGGCCACTTGGGAAAAGGGAGTTGTTCCCGGCGCCAATGCGAAGGTGCAGATTCGGCCGGGTCACACGGTCACTTACGATGTCAAATCCGATGAGGTCATTCGCGGCATCCATGTTGGCGGCACGCTGACGTTCGCCCGTGACAAGGACACGCTGTTGAATGTCGGTCTGATCCTCATCCAATCCGGCGAAAAATATGGGGAGAATGGCTTCGATTGCGACGCCCACGCGATGCTGGACGAATCCGATGGTCCCAAGCCGGTCTTGGAAGTCGGAACCGCCGGGGAACCGATTCCGGCCGGGCGAACGGCCGTCATCCGGCTGCATTACGTTCCCGGAATGGACAAACTGAGCGCTCCCGCCATCGTTAGCTGCGGCGGCCGGATGGACTTTCACGGCGCCCCGATGAACCGCACTTGGGTAAAACTCGGCGAAACCGCCAAAGTCCGCCAGAAGGACCTTGTGCTTGCCGAACCAGTAACCGGTTGGAAGGCGGGGGACAAGCTGATTATCACGGCGACGACCAAAGACCCCAACGAAGCCGGAAGCCGACGACCGGGCAAGCAAAACCGCAAGGTCTTCACCGAAGAACGCACGATCAAAGCGGTCGACGGCACCAAACTCACGCTCGACGAACCGTTGGAGTTCAACCATCTCGGAACCGGCGAATTCCGGGGCGAGGTTGCCAATCTGAGCCGAAATGTCGTCGTGGAATCGGCCGACCCAAAGACCGAACGCGGCCACACGATGTACCACAAAGGTTCGGCCGGTTCCATCAGCTATGCGGAGTTTCGCCATCTTGGCAAAGAAGGAGTGTTGGGCCGATATCCGCTCCACTTCCACTTGTGCAAGGAAACCATGCGGGGCAGTTCCGTCGTCGGGGCCTCGATTTGGGACAGCGGCAATCACTGGCTGACCGTCCACGGCACCAACTATCTCGTGGTCAAGGACACCATCGGTTATCAATGCGTCGGGCACGGCTTCTTCATGGAGGACGGCACCGAGATTGACAATGTGTTTGACCGCAATCTGGCGGTGCAGGCTTTCGCCGGGAAGCCGTTGCCCAAGCAGGCGCTTCCCTTTGACGAGAACAACGGGGCCGGCTATTGGTGGCCGAACAGTTTGAACACGTTCACCCGAAACGTCTCTTGTGAAAACGACCGCTACGGCTATCGCTTCGAGGCCACCAAGACGAGCCAACTGGCCATGACCTTCCCGATTCGCCAGCCGGACGGATCAAAGAAGACAGTGGACATCCGCACGCTGCCGTTCGTCCGCTTCGAGGACAACGAGGCCCATTGCGATGGCCTGTATGGCATCAACATTGGCGAGGGCGTGAATCGTGTCGGCCCGGACATGAAGCATCCGTTTGTGCTTCGCCGCACCAAGATTTGGGCAATTCATTATGCTTTCCGCGTGCAATCTCCTTGTGTGATGGTGGAGGATATGGTGATTGATCGTTCCACTTATGGCGTGTATCACCCGAATTACGATCATCATGTCTATCGCAATCTGACGATCAACGGCGATGGCTCGGAACCGTTCAATCGCGGCCACGACGACATCAGCGCCCAATATGGCCCGCTGACGGTGGACGGACTGACGTTTACCAATGTTAAGGGTTACAAGAACTCCCTGCCGCTGATTCAAATGACCGACGACAACCCGACTGGTCTGGCCGTGGCCCATTTCCGCAACGTCCGCGAGATGAACCGACAAAAGGGAAGCCAGCGCCCGATGCTCGACATGGGGGGCGGGGCGCAAGTGGCCCCGACGACTTCCACGGGCGTGCCTGTTTATCTGCACGATTACCCAGGAACTGGCAAACAGGCCAAAGTGATGCTGGCCAATGCCAAAGATTTCGGAGCCGACGGCCTCAAGTATCACAGCGACGCGATGCTGGCCGGACAGGAGGCCCGTGTCACAGACGTGCAAAACATCGAGTTCCCGAAACTGCTCGACCCGACGGACGATCTTCCGCCGACGACGGTCATCACGTATACGCAAATAAAAGACGGTAAACTCCTCGTCCGGGGCACGACCTCCGACAACGGCCCGGTGAAAAAGGTGACGGTCAACGGCAAAGAAGTGAAGGCAAGCAGCGCTAACTTCGCCGAGTGGGAAATTGTCCTGGACGATGTCAAACCCGGCAGCGTAAAGCTGACCGCCACCGCCGAGGATGCGGCCGAGAACGTGGAAAAAACGCCGCATGTGGTGACAGTGGCGGTGCGGTAATTTGAGTCACATGTGCTGTAAATCGCAAGGAGTGGTGAGTTGGCGGACACAAGAAATGACCAGACAACAATCCTCGTTCATCGAATTGTGTCCCGTTTGTACGTCAAAACCCAAGCTCACTCCAAATCCCGTTGCATTTGCTCAGGATGCGACATTTTCAACACGTTTAATCGGCCGCTTCTGGCGGGCGAACAAACGCAAAACGATCGCGAGCGGCTTTTTCAACTGGCTATGCCGACGGGCCTGTTCCTTCTGAAACAGGGGCGGGGGTTTCTTGCCGGATTACCCAAGCGTCAAAGACAAACGGGCCGAAAGGCAGGATGGATGCCACAAAGGCGAGGGCCATTTTGAGGAAGCCACCGCGAAGCGATTTCAACGCGATTACGGCGGCGAGAAGGTAGAGAATCCACAGCCCTCCGTGGATCGGTCCGACGATCTCGACTCCCAAGGGCTGGCCGGCCGCATATTTGAGCGGCATGGCCACGCCGAGCAACAACAGGAAGGACGCTCCTTCGCAATAGCCCACGAGCCGCATGATTCGCAATGATTTGGACACCAGAACCGCCTCCGCATGATTGACGCATGTTTTCGACCGACCTTGGAAGTTTAACCGAAGGCTGGCCGGTCGCATCACGAAAATTGTTCGGTGGATTCTTTGCTCCTCCGCTTGATGATTTTCCGTATCACGTCGTCAGGAGGCATCAAAAATGAGCAACACACAATCCGCTTATCTGAGGAAACCCGGCGAGGGGCGAGTGGTCGGCGTGGTCGGCGACGTGTATCGGTTTCTGGCCACGGGGGAAGAAACCGACGGGCGATATGCCCAATGGGAGGCGATTGTCCCGCCGGGTGGCGGGCCGCCGCCGCACATTCACAGCCGTGAGGAAGAATGCTTTTTCATCCTCGAAGGGGAAATCACCTTTCGGGCGGATGGCGAAACACATGTGGCGGGAGCCGGGATGTTCGCCCATATGCCGGTGGGGACGTTGCACTCGTTCCGCAACGAATCGCAACAACCGGCCCGGATGTTGATTTCCGTCATCCCGGCCGGATTGGAAAACATGTTTTTTGAAGTCGGCCGGACTCTTCCTGCTGGTGAACGAACCACCCTTCCGCCGACGAAGGAAGAGATCGAAAAAATGCTGGCCGCTGCCCCGCGATATGGGATTGAAATCAAGATTCCCGATCACCACTGACGGCTTGCAATTACTTCACGTCGCTTTTAAGCATCCGCTCGCAGGCTTCATTGGCCTTCCGCACGGGATCACTTCCACATCCGATCAGCATCCCCGCCATGAAAAGAGGGCGGATCGCAAAAATCACTTCCGGGCCGATCTTCCGTATGATCCCCACCAACAAGGTGATTTTTCGGAACGGCTGAACTCAGTGGTAACAGGGGAAGACAGATGACCCGCTTATGTTTGCTGGCCGCATTAACGGTGATGGCGGTTTGCCCCGTCACCCGCGGGCAAGAATCTGTTCAAGCCGAGAAAAAATATGCGGATGTGATCCGCTCGCTCGAACCGTTCATCATAGCCGAGATGAAGGCCAAGGATGCCCCCGGCCTCTCCATTGCCATTGTTGATGGCGACAGAATCGTGTGGGCCAGGGGATTTGGCGAATCAAGCTTGGAGAAGAAGAAACCCGCAACGGCGGAGACCCAGTATCCGCTTGGCTCCGTGTCGAAACTCTTCACCGCCCTTCTGGCTTTGCAACTCGCGCGAGATGGCAAGCTTGATCTCGATGCCCCGGTGACCAAGTATTTGGCTGACTTCAAGCCGAAGAACTCCTTCAACACTCCCGTGAAAATTCGCCACCTGTTGGCCCATTGCTCCGGAATTGTTCGCGAACCCCCGGTTGGGAATTGCTTTTTTCCCGGCAAAGCCACCCGGGCCGAGTTGGTCGCCAGCCTCAACGACACGGAGTTGATTCATCAACCGGGAACACAATACAAGTATTCAAACGCGGCCTTCGCCCTGGCGGGTCATCTGATCGAAACGGCGGACAAGAAATCATTTGAGGATGTCGCGGAAACCCGGATTTTCCAGCCGTTGGGGATGACTCACACCTCGTTTCGGCTGACAGACCCCGTCCGGTCCAAGCTTGCCGTCGGACAGGGATGGACCCGTTATGGGAAGACGTTCCCCTGGCCAACCCACGACTATTTGGCCCTTGGCCCGGCCGGGGGGCTTCATTCGTCGGTTCTGGACATCGGGAAGTTCATTCCGGCGCTGTATTCCTCCGGAAAACCGTTTCATCCGGATGATTTGAAAACGGCGTTCACGCCGCAGTTTCCCGGTGTCAAGGCCGAACGAACATACGGGATCGGCTTCATGCTTTCCGAGTTTCAGGGCAAGAAGAAGGTCAGTCATGGCGGGGCGGTCAACGGCTGCGCCACCGAGTTCGCCGTGCTGCCCGAAGAACAACTCGGCGTGATCGTCTGTGCGAACCTCGATTCCGCCAACATGCTGACTCGCCGCATTGCGGATGCAACCCTCGGGCAAATGCTCGCATTGAAGGCCGGCCAACCCCTTTCATTGCTGCGAACAACGGCTTCCCTCCCGGCGGGAGCCGCCAGGAAACTCGACGGCCGTTACCAATCAGGAGACAAGCAAGTTGAAGTGATGACAGGGGGCGACCGGGCATGGCTGATCCCGTCCGGTGGCGGAACGCTCAAGGAAATCCGGTCCTTCGAGGAGTCGTTCATCACAGATGACGCACTCTCTTATGGAACAAAGATCGGGCTGAATGGAGGCAACCTCAAGATTGATGGCAAGACATACGAGCGAATGGAAATCACCAACCCGCAACCTGCCCCGGATCGATGGCAGGGATTGATCGGCGAATACGGAACCGATTCAAATGTGCTGTTCGTATTGGAAAAAGACGGCCAATTACATCTGTTGATCGAATGGTTTTATCTGTGCCCGCTGACCGAAGAAGGCCCGGATCAATTCCGGCTGTCCAAATCCGGTTTGTATCCGGGGGAAGCCGTTGTTTTCCATCGCAAGCCCGGCGGCAAGGCCACGGCCGTGACGGCGGCCGCGATGAAATTTGATCGGCGTCAACTCGATGGCGAAGACGGGGCGACGTTCAAGATCAAACCCAATCGCTCAATTGACGACATCCGCAAAGAGGCTTTCAAGGCAACACCGCCGGTGGAGAAAGGGGAATTCCGCAAGCCGGATTTGGTGGATCTGGCAACGGTTGATCCTGCCTTCAAGTTCGACATCCGCTACGCCACCGACAACAATTTCATGAGCACCCCGCTCTACTCCTCGGCCAAAGCTTTTGTTCAAAGGCCGGCGGCCGAGGCTTTAAAAAAGGCCAACAAGAAATTGGCCGAGCATGGTTACGGGATTCTGTTTTTTGATTGTTACCGGCCGTGGCACATCACGAAAATGTTCTGGGAAGCCACCCCGGAGAATCAGCGGATCTTTGTCGCGGACCCGTCCAAGGGGTCGCGGCACAACCGGGGTTGCGCGACCGACATCACGCTTTACGATTTGAAGACGGGCAAGCCGGTCGAGATGGTCAGCGGGTTCGACGAGTTCTCCGACCGATCGTACCCGGATTACATGGGCGGAACGAGTTTGCAGCGATGGCATCGCAAACTGCTGCGGGACACGATGGAATCGGAGGGCTTCACCGTTTACGAAGCCGAATGGTGGCATTACGACTTCGGTGAATGGCGAAAATACCCGATCCTCAATGATCGGTATGAAGACCTGAAATAAATCAGCCAACCCGCCAACGGGCGACGGCTTCTTCATCAAGTTCAACCCCGAGACCGGGGCCGGTCGGGACAATCGCATAAGGCGGGCCGAGGTCCAGCGGTTGGGTGATGACTTCTCCGGCATGATAAAACGGCCCGATGGTGTCGGCCGGGAAGGTGTCGCAATCCACTTCCGGGAACGCGGCGGCCACATGAAGCATCGCAGCCGTGCCGATGCCGAGTTCAAGGTTGCTGCCAATCGTGCAGCGAATCCCGGCCGCTTTCGCCACGGCAACGATCTCGGCCGTGGCGGCAATCCCCCCGTGTTTGCCGGGATAAATGCTGAGGATGTCGGCAGCCCGGTGCTGGGTCAATTGCCAAGCATCTTGCAGCGTGAAAACACTTTCATCGGCCATGATCGGAGCGGGAGTATCCCGGCGAAGCTCGGCCATCGCCACAAAATCACCGGGGGGAATCGGTTGCTCGGCCAGCAGCAAGTTCACATCAGCCAGTTGACGCAGGCAATACTTCGCCTGCTGGATCGTCCAGCCACAATTGGCGTCGATGGTGACGGGGATATCCGGCCCGGCCACCTCGCGGACCGCCCGCACACGAGCCACATCCGTCACCGGATCGAGACCGACTTTTACCTTCACACAGGTCACGCCAAGTTTCAGATGTTGCTCGGCCATCAGCCGTGAACCCGGCACATCCCGCGCCCAGACAACCAACTTGATGCGAACCTTGTCGCGGACTTTCCCACCCAGCAGTTGATAGACAGGTACTCCCGCCGATTTCCCGGCGATGTCCCAGAGGGCCATCTCGACGGCCGATTTGGTGAACGGGTTGAGCTTGATAATAAAGTCCATCGCCTGCCGGGCGGCGGTGATGTCTCGCGGGTCTTTGCCGATCAATTGCGGGGCGATGTAATCGCGGATCACGGCCACCGTGCCCGCTTGGGTTTCACCGGACCACAGGCCAGAGATGGTCGCCTCGCCCAACCCGACGAATCCAGCATCCGTGTGGACCTTTACCAACACATACGGAGAAACGGCATGTTCGCCGTGGGCCGTTTTGGCGGTCATGCCTTTCTTCAATGGCACACTGACGGGAATTGGTTCGATTCGGGTAATCTTCACTTCAAAACTCCTCGGAGACGGCAACACAAATGAGTGGATGCAAGAACAGGGAGAGGAGAGTTCGATAGACTTCGACGGCGGGCAACGATCATTCCAAAAATCGATTCAGCACGTTCTTCGTGATTCGAGAGACGTGATCGTCCACTGGCAGCGAGGCAACATAATTGATCGACCCCACGGAGAACACTTTTCCCCCGGAAGGGGTATCGAAGATAATCATGTCCGCCCCTCCATCATCCGGGTTCAATCCTTTGGCGAGGAAATGCACGTTCTTGGGTGAGGACGGGGAAACCTTGTCCGTCTCGTGGCCGGACGCCCCGCCGGGGCAGCGCATGTGCAGAGATTTTTCCCCGAAAATGTCTCCGGTTTTCAGGCTAGTGCCGGCGTATATCCAATGGCTGCCATCAACCACGCGGTAGGGAGCGCCGGTCATCGCCCCGGCCATTGTGAACACCACACCGATCAGATTGGCTTCCGATTCATGTCGGATCGCGTAGCGACTGTCGTGGCCCCCCAATCCCTCGACGGTCAGGCCGGTGATCTTGCCGTTGTGACAAACCATCGAGCCATCGGGCTGGAATTCCACTTCGCAATTCAGGCCATTGCCGCCGAGATAAACGAGTCTCCCCTGCCCATCGAAAACCCATTTTTTCAGCCGTTCATACATCCGCCGAGTCCAGTATTCCGGGTGAACAGCCGTCACCAACACCTTGTAAGCGGTAAGATCGAGCGTGCCATCGTCGATTTGTGTTTCGGCGTAGTAATCGTACTCAATGTTTTCCTGTTCGAGCCAGCCAAGCAACCGCCACTCGGTCGGGGCGAGGTGACAGGCTTGTCGTCCTTCGATGGGATCGGTGATCCGCTCGGCGAAGTCGATGTGATTGAATGGCTCGGGCCGGTCAAACGACAGGGGCGGGTATTCATCCGCATGCCAGGTGAAGAACCCGGAATCGGAATACCTCTTCAACTCGGAACGAGCGTTGACGGTCGGCGTCGCGGGAAGACCATCGGCATGAATGTAATTGCTGCGGCCGCCGAAACTGTTGTAAGCGTTCCAAGTGAGATTCGAGGCCAGCACGGCCATTGAGGCTGTTGGCTTGGACGGGGCGACGATCCACGGAAACGCGAATTGTTTCCCTGAAGCGGTGGAGGCTCGAAAATAGTAAAGCCCGCTTCGCTCCGGGGCGGTGACATGCTGCGAGTGGACGGAATTCGCATATCCGACCTTGTTCCACTCAACCCCGGTTTGGGAATAATCGCCGTCCGGCGTCACCTGCATGACCGCCCTTGGGGCGTGTTCGTCGTGCCAGCCGAGCGAGCGGACAAACTCCGGTTCCCGGCCGTATCGCCACAGTTCGAGCTTGTAGGCTTCGACCGAGTGAACGCGAAATTCCGACTGTTCGCCAGATCGAACCTGCTTCGGCCAGGCATAGCCGTTCAGCGAATCGGAAAGAAGCCGAAATTGATGAGGAGATGTAGCAGGGACACTCAACTCACTGAACTTGGCCCCGAAACCCGGCTTTTGGATGACCACCCGATATTGGCCGGGCGGCAACTCCAAGTGAACCGCCCCGGACGCCCGCGAGCGGGTTTCCCAAGATTCTCCGGCCAGGTTGATGAACTCAAGCAAAGCGTCGGGAATCGCGGAATACCGTTCATCGCTGACGTACCCAAGCAACATCTTTTCCCTCCGTTCCCGCGGCCGATGCGACATTACACCAGATGAAAGTACAGAACGCGAGCAGAATCTGATTTCAGTTCGTGACACGCTTCACAACACCCCGTAGACTGTGGCAGTCCTCTCCCGCAGGACTGACACATGAACGCTGATCGCATCGATTACGATGATGAGCCGAGCCGCCCCACGCGAGCCCGGTTTGTCCTCGCCCTCTGGCTCTGCGGGCTTTCCGCCGTGCTTTATCTTGATCGCATTTGCATGTCGCAGGCATCAGTCCCAATCCAAGAGGAGTTGGGACTGAACAAAACGCAAATGAGCTATGTCTTGATGGCATTCTCGCTTGCCTACGGATTGTGCGAGGTGCCAACGGGGCGAATGGGAGATCGGTTTGGTTCAAGATCCGTGCTGACCCGCATCGTGATCTGGTGGTCGATTTTCACAGGCCTAACGGGGGCCTGCTCTGGCTTGCTCACTTTAATGATCGTGCGGTTCTTGTTCGGGGCCGGCGAAGCGGGAGCGCTTCCGAATGCGGCCCGCGTGATCGCCCGCTGGTATCCGGTCCATGAGCGAGGAAGGGTGCAGGGGCTGATGCTGGCCGCCGCTCAGTTCGGGGCGGTTCTGGCTCCCGTGGGGGCAGGGTTTCTTATTGAGTGCCTTGGTTGGAAATGGTCCTTCGGCGTGTTTGGTCTGGTGGGGGTTGTTTGGGCCATCGGGTTTTGGTGGTGGTTTCGGGACGACCCGGCTGAACACTCGGGTGTGAACGCCGCCGAATTGGCCGTGATCCATGCTGATCTGCCCCCGCGAACACTTGAGCCGGGGCCAGTGCCTTGGGCGCGGGTCTTTTCCAATCGTGGCATTCTCGTTCTCGGTCTCATCATGATTCTGGGTGCGTTTTACACCTATTTCTTCTACTCTTGGTTCTCGAATTATCTCCGAGATGCCCGTGGCATGAGCAATATGAGGGCTGGAGCACTGGTTTCCATCGTGTTGGCCGGCTCGGCGGTCGGGATGCTCTTCGGTGGCTGGCTGGCCGATCAGATTCCCAAATGGTCCTCGAATCCGATCGACGCGAGACGTTATCTCGGAGTGGTGTGCTACTTGGTGGCGTCCGGCAGCTTGTTCTTGGGCATTCGTTGCGATGATTCAATGGCTCTCGCCGTGTTGTGGGGAGTGTCGTTTTGCTCCATGCATATTACCCTGCCGAATTGGTGGTCGGTTGCCATCCCACAGTGTGGGCGTCATGTTGGAGCCTTGTTCGGGTTGATGAATGGCGTTGGCGTTATCGGGGCGATGGCATCCCAATTATTCGCCGGGGTATTTGCCGATTTACGGGAGAAGGCCGGGTATTCCGGGCGAGAACGATGGGACCCCATGTTTGATGTGTATTGCATTGGTCTGGTTCTCTCGGCCGTGGCGTGGTGGTGTTACCGATATCGCCCCTTGGAACCCGAAATCACTTCAATCCCTGCGGGAGAATCAGCGTGAAGATCGTCCGAGTTGAGACGCATGTTTGCCATGCCCGGATGCGGAATTGGGTGTTTGTCAAAGTCATCACCGACCAAGACGGGTTGTTCGGTTGGGGTGAGGCGACGCTGGAATGGCATACTCGGGCCGTTGTCGGTGCGGTGGAAGATATCGCGGAATTGATCGTCGGCGAAGACCCCACGCGGATCGAGCATCTCTGGCAGATGATGTATCGCCAGCATTTCTGGCACGGACACGGCATCATTCGGGCAACCGCCATCGCGGGCATTGACCTTGCCCTTTGGGACATCCTCGGCAAAGTAGCCGGAATGCCCTGCTCGAAACTGTGGGGCGGGCCGGTTCGGGATCATGTCCGCACATATTGCCATCTCGGCGGAGGGAAGTTAGAAGACTTCTATGAAACCGCTTCCGATGATGCGAAACGATTTGCGGATTTGGCCCGAATGGCCGTGGCCGACGGGTTCACGGCGTTCAAGTCAATGGCCGTGCCGCCGACGCTGCCACTGGAGGGGTTGAAGGCGATCAAGACAGCCGAAGCATGCGTGGCCGCGATGCGGGAAGCCGTGGGGGATGGCATCGACATCATGGTCGATTGTCACGCCCGGCCGTCTCCGGCGATGGGATTGCAATTTGCAAAAATCCTCGAACCATTTGGCCTTTATTTCCTCGAAGAACCCTGCTGGCCGGAAAGTGTGGACGGGTTGGCCGTCATCAACCGGGCGGTTGCCACACCGATTGCCACCGGCGAACGGGTGACCAATCTTGCGGCTTTCAAAGACTTGTTCAACGCCCGAGCCTGTGAAGTCTGCCAGGTGGACATCACGCATTGCGGCGGCTTGTCCGAAGCCCGCCGGATCGCGGCATTGGCCGAGGCCCACCGGATTGCGCTGGCTCCGCACAACCCACAGGGGCCGGTCAGCACGGCCGCCAGTTTGGAATTTGGATTCTCGCAACCGAGCTACATCATCTGCGAAACCGTTCACGCCGATGTGCCTTGGCGGCAGGATGTGGTACAAGAGGGATTCGTCGTCGAATCAAAGGGCCGGATTGTCCGGCCGAACACCAAGCCCGGATTGGGAATCACGATCAACGAAGCGGAAGTGAAGAAACATCCGTTCAAACAGGAGTTGCCGCAGCGGGTGTTCTATGCCGATGGCAGCGTGGGGGACTGGTGAGATGAAAAAAGATCTTTCAGGTGTGCTGGCGATCACCCACACGCCGTTCACCGATGACGACGAGATTGACGCAATCTCTTTGAAACGGTCCATCGACTGGGCCTTTGCCGTCGGCGCCAACGGAATCGGCACCGGCATGGTGTCCGAAACACTGAAGCTCACCAGCGACGAGCGGATGGCCCTGGCAAAGATGCTGGTGGAATTCGCCGCCGGTCGCGGGCCGGTGTTCTCGGCGGTCGGGGCGGAAAGCACGAAGCAAACCCTTCAATTTGCCGTCGCCGCCGAGAAAGCCGGGTGTGATGCCGTCATGGTCGTGCCGCCGTTGACGGGCAAATTGACCGAGCTTCTGTTGGTGGATCATTTCCGGGCCATCGCCGACGGGATTTCGATTCCCATCATCGTGCAGGATGCCTCCGGCTATGTCGGCCAGTCGATCCCGATCAACGTCTGCGTTCGCTTGCTGGAACACTACGGCCCGGACAAAGTGTTGTTCAAACCGGAGGCCGCTCCCAACGGGCCGACGTTGTCGGCCTTGCGAGATGCCACGGGCGGCGGGGCGAAGATGTTCGAGGGTTCGGGCGGCGTCTTCCTGATTGACAGTTACCGCCGGGGAATCACCGGCACGATGCCCGGCATGGATTTGCTGGACGGCGTGGTGGCCCTGTGGAAAGCCCTTCAACGTGGTGACGAAGAAACCGCTTATCGCGTTTACTTTCCCATCTGCGCCATCGTCGCCTTGGAACTTCAGGCCGGGCTTGATGGTTTCCTCGCCGTCGAAAAATACCTGATGCGAAAACGCGGCCTGTTTCCCACCGTGACGCGACGCAAGCCTTATGGCTGGGAACTCGATGCCGAAACCGCCGCCGAAATTGACCGCCTTTACGACCGTCTGCAAGCCGCGCTGAACTGATCGCCTGACGACCTCTCCTCGTTAACCCGGTTACCTGTGATGCGATACATCGTTCTCGGCTTCCTCTGCGCCGCCACTGTGATCGCATACGTCCAGCGACTGGCTTTGTCGGCCCCGACGAAGATGATCGAGGCCGAATTGGATATCACCACGAAGCAAATGGGCATCGTGATGGCTGTCTGGTATTGGAGCTACGCCCTCATGCAACTTCCCTCCGGTTGGCTGGCCGACCGGTTGGGAAGTCGATTAGGTTTGGTATTCTTTGCCACCATTTGGTCGATGCTCACGGCCGCCACCGGGTTGGCCACCGGATTCACGGGGCTTTTGATGGTGTGGGGGTTGATGGGCTGCGCCCAGGCGGGACTGTTTCCGTGTGCGACCAAAGCCATCGGCGCCACGTTTCCCAAGGAAAACCAAGCCTCGGCATCCGGCGGATTGTCGGCGTGCATGGCGATGGGGTCGGCAATTTCGCATCGACTATCCGGCAGCCTTCTTGGAATCTGCTCTTGGCGGCAAATTCTGACAATCTACACGTTACCCGGATTATGCTGGACTTTCCTGTTTGCGGTTTTTGCCCCTCGGTGGAAGGAGCGAACCACGGAAGCCGAACCAGAGGAGAAAGGTCCAAACACTCCCTCATCACATTGGTTGAAATTGGCCACCGACTCTCAAATGCTAATCATTTGCGGACAGCAATTTTTCCGGGCTTCAGCCGTAGCTCTGTTTTACACATGGTTGCCCAGATACCTCCGCGAAATACACGGGCTCAGTGAAGAACGTGCCGGCGAACTTGCTTCTTGGCCGCCAATATGCGGTATCTTTGGCGGCATCCTCGGCGGGATGCTGTCCGATCGTCTGCTGAAGATCACGGGTAATTCCCGGCTAAGTCGTCAGGGGATGGCTGCATTTCTGACGGTCATTTGCGCCTCCCTTGGGCTGGCCGCTTATTTGGTGACCGACACCGGGATTGTCATCGTGCTGTTATGTGGCATCGCTTTCGGGGCGATGGCAAGCGGCGTCAGCGGCTATACCGTGGCCATCGGTTACGGCGGCAACCGGGTGGCCACGGTGTTTGCCACCATGAACATGAGCGGAAACATCGGCGCCGGTTTGTTCCCGTTTGTCGTGGGCTGGCTGGTCGGCCGATACGGGGACTGGAACATCGCCATGTTGGTGTTCGCCTCGCTCTTTGCCGCCAGCGCTGTTTGCTGGATTTTCCTAAACCCGAAGGGGACGCTCTTCGGAGATGTCAGTCCGACCAAGCCAATCGAGGAAGATGATGACGACAAGGGTTGAAACTCCGCAAAGCCAGAGTCGGGTCGGTTTTGCCCGAGCCGACATCACCCCGCCGGTCGGCAGCTACCATCGGATGTGGGGGGCCGCCATGCACGAGCGGTCAACCGGCATCCACCGGCCGCTATTGGCGACGGCCCTCTGGCTGGAGGCCCTTGATGGTTCCGGCAGACAGTTAATCCTTGGCCTCGACCATTGCTTGCTTGACCGATCCGAGTTCGAGCGAATCCGCAAGCATGTCGGCGAGGCGGCCGGAATCCCGGCCAGTGATGTTCATGTGTCGATGTCGCACACGCACGGTTCCGCGTGGATGTCCCGCTCCCGCTCCCATTTGCCGGGCGGCGATCTCATCGCCCCGTATCTCGACGCGATGACGGAGACTTGTGGCCGAATCGCCATAGAGGCATCCACGGCGGCCCGTCCGGCGACGATTGTGTACGGCACCTCCCGTTGCTCGCTGGCCACGCATCGCGATCTCCAAGACTTGGTTACCAATCAAATTGTGGTGGGTTTCAATCCCGATGGATTCGCCGACGATACTGTCTTGGTGGGCAAGGCCATCGCCGAAGACGGCCGGGTTCTTGGCACGGTGGTGAACTACGCCTGCCATCCAACGACGCTGGCATGGGAAAACACGCTCATCAGCCCGGATTATATCGGAGCCATGCGAGAGGTGATCGAGGGACACACCCATTCGCCCTGCTTGTTTCTCCAAGGCTCATCCGGGGAATTGGGGCCGAAGGAAGGATTTGTCGGCGACCCGGCGATTGCGGATCGCAACGGGCGGCAACTCGGTTTTGCGGCCCTCTCCGGGTTGGAGGCGTTGCCCCAACCCGGCACGCATTTTGAATACGCCGGGCCGGTGATTTCCGGGGCCATTCTCGGGCCTTGGCGGCACCGGCCGATGACATCAGAATTTGCGGAACAATCCCGGCGCTGGCAGTCCAAGGTCTTCACTGTTCACATGCACTATCGCATGGAATTGGCCACAGAAGCCGAGACTCGGGCTGAACTGACTGAATGGGAAAAACGCGAAACGGATGCTCGGGCTGCGAACGACATGCAACGGGTAAGCGATTGCCGGGCGAAGGCCGAGCAGATGACGCGGCAACTGGTGCGTCTCGCCGCCCTGCCCGCCGGCAAGGCATATCCGTTTGTCGTGTCCGTCTCGCGGATCGGGCATTCATTGTGGGTATTCACGCCCGGCGAACTGTATCAGGAGTTTCAGATCACCTTGCGAAAACGATTCCCGCAATTTGCGGTGGTCGTATCGACCATCACTGACGATTGGCAGCCGGGTTACGTTCCCCCGGCCGCGTCGTATGGGTACGGAATCTATCAGGAAATCATCGCCGCCACCGCCGCCGGGAGTTTTGAATCGCTGACTCAAAACGTGTGCCGGGAGATCGAACGACTTCTGGCGGGATGAGGTCAGCCGCCGCCGAATCGCTTCATGGCTTCGGGGTTCAGTTCGATCCCGAGGCCGGGTTTGTCGGGGAGTGTCAACAACCCGTCGGCATCCGGCCGAAACGGCGTCTTGATTAATTCATCCATGTATGGCGACGGTGTGAGGAACTCGACATACTTCGCCACCGGCATTGCACAGGCCAGATGAATATCGGCGGCCAAGCCAATGGCCGTGTTCCACCCGTGCGGCACCCATTGCACATTGTGTTCGTAAGCCATCCAGGCGATTCGCCAAGCCTCCGTCAGCCCGCCGCATTTGGTGCAATCCGGCTGGACGACATCGACGCATTTCTGATCGAAAAGCGGCCAAAAACTTTGTCGGCGTGTCAACACTTCCCCGGTGGCGATGGGAACCGGCGAATGTCGGCGAAGCTCGGCAAACCCGGCGAAATCATCCGGGGGAAGCGCTTCTTCAAACCATGTCACATCGTACTTGGCCAGCATGTGGGCCGTGCGAATCGCCCATTTGTACCCATGCGGCCAAAACGCCTCGCTCCCTCCGGCGTCCACCATGAGTTCCACATCCGGCCCGACCGTTTCGCGGGCCGTGCGAACCAGTTCCTCGTCGGTTTTCGCATCTCGTCGGCCAAACGGCTTCCATCCAAGCTTGATGGCCTTGAACCCTCGGGCAACCGCTTGTTGCAACTTCTCCCGAAGCGGGTCCACCTCCGCAAACAAGAGTGAGCCATACGGCTTGATCTTGTTGCGATACAGACCGCCGAGCAACCGGGCGACCGGCTGATTGGCCGACTTGCCGAACAAGTCCCACAAGGCGATATCGATGCCGCTGATGGCGTGTTCCACCGAACCGCCACGCCCCTGCCAGAACATATGCTGGCGAAGTTTCTCGCTCACTCTCGCCGGCTCATCGGCCCGTTCGCCAAGCAAAAGCGGCTTGAGCAGTTTGGCCGACGCCGCCACGAGCGCGCTGCTCGTGAACGTGCTGCCAACACCGACCAAGCCCGTGTCCGTGATGACCTCAACAACGGTGTGAACATCATCCTCGGGGGTCAGTTCCTTGGCCCAGCCTCCCTCGACAGTTCCACCGGAAAGCCCCGTGAGACGGACATCAACAATCTTCATGGCGTAGTCTCCATGTCTTGTGGCGTGATAGAATAAACAGGGACTCGAACAAACCAAACATATGGGCTGCTCTTCGGAGAATCACATGGCCAAGAAGGCGAAGGGATTCACGGTGACGGATGGAAAGCTGGTGTTGCTTCTTGAACCGGCCGAAGAAGGCGGGTATGTGGTCACATCCCCGTTCAATCCCGACGTTCTCACCCAAGCCGACACTTTGGAAGAGGCTTTTGAGAACGCCCGCGATGTGATCGCGTTGTTCGCAGCGGATCGGAAGGCCGAGCTGAGCAAAAAGAACAAGGCTGCCTCGCGATGAACCGTCGTGAGTTTGAAGAACATCTTCGATCCCACGGATGTCAGTTGCATCGGCACGGATCAAAACATGATCTGTGGTTGAACCCGTCCAACGGCGCAAAATCTCCGGTCCCCCGACACCGCACGCTGAAGAAACCCCTGATCCGCGGGATTTGCTGACAACTCGATATTCCATTACCTGCCGGAATCTGACGGCCGTTGTCCCCACGGGATCGGAATCGTCGGCGGTTTCCGGTGAAAGTCCCGGCGAACATCTTTCGGCCGATCCTTCCACCATGTCACGAATCGCACCAGTTGCTTCACCGCTTCTTCGTAGGCTTGCCGACCTTTTTCGGGAGTGGCGAGTTCCGCATCTCCCAAGACGCCGGTGTCGGAGTAACTGCTTGTCCAAGACACCGTGGTCGCCGGGCCGGCGCCGAAGAGATCGACCCAGTTGAACGGGCTGTCCTCGTTATTGAAACTGATCGTCCCGCTCTTGATAAGGTCTTTGCGGACGTTGTCGCCGTCGAGATACAAATACAGGCTCGTTTCCAATTCGCAGGCATGGGAACAGCCGCCGGGGAACTTGCTTTGCCGCCACTTCGGCAAGAAAGTCTTGTCCACGGTCAGCAGATTCCACCAAGCGACCACGGAACATTCCGCGTCTGTTTCCACATTCGTCCGGCGCGAGACGAGGTCCAGGTTCGGCATGTTGGACCCATGCCCGTTGAGCAGGATGATCTTCTTGAATCCGTGGTAAGCCAGCGACTTGGTGATGTCGAGCACATGGTGCATGAAATGCTCGAAGTCTTGATTGATCGTGCCGGGAAAGTCCATGACATGCCCGGTGTAGCCATACGCCACCACCGGCAACACGAGCATCTTGTCCGCGATCTCACGCCCTGCCCCGGTGGCGACGCCAACCGGGCAGACGAGGTCAACATCCAACGGCAAATGCGGACCGTGTTGTTCGACCGCGCCGCAAGGAATGATGCACACCTTGCCAAGATCAACGGCGTCGTTGATCTCCGGCCACGTCAGCTTTTCGTACCGATACTCGGTCTTCGCGCGACTCATGACTTGTCTCCGCTCACTTGGATTCGGCAACGAGATACTTCTGCACGAACTTCTCATCCAGCGTCACGCCAAGGCCGGCACGGTCGGGCACTTCGATCCAGCCATTCACCGATTGCACTTTTTCAATGGTCAGTTCATGCCGCAACGGAGAGTCTTCGACACAGTCCTCGAAGATAAAGGCATCCTTACAGGTGCTTAACCAATGCAGGCTGGCGGCTACCGTCAGCGGACTGGTGTAACAATGGTTGCAGAGCCTCGCCCCGATTTCCTCCACACGGGCGCGGATGTAGGCGGCATCGGTGAATCCGCAACGCGAGAGATCGACTTGGTAAACGTCCAACGCTTTGCGATCAATGAAGGGCCGGAACGACTCCCGGCCGCATTCGCCTTCGCCAGATGCGATTGGAATCGGCGAACGGTCACGAAGCCAGACATACCCTTCGATATCATCCTCTTGCAACGGTTCTTCAAACCACTCCGGCGTGTATTCGGCAAAAGCCTGTGCCCGTCGCAATGCCGTGCGGGCGTCGTACACGCATCCGGCGTCGATCAACAGCGTGGCTTTTCCAAGCCCTTCACGCGCCCCTTTGACGAGGTCGATGTCCACCGCTTCCGATGTGCCCATCGGCTCCCAGCCAAACTTCACGGCCGAGTACCCGGCTTCCACCCATTTGCGGGCGATATCGCCAGTCTCTTTGCCATCACGGCCAAACAGGATTGAAGCATAGCCCCGAAGTTTGCTGTGATGTTTGCCGCCCAATAGCCGGTGAATCGGTTCGCCAAATGCTTTGCCTTTCAAATCCCACAACGCCATGTCCACGGCGGCCATCGCCGTGATGCCCACGCCCTTGCGGCCGAAGTACATCGTCCGGCGATACATCTTGTGCCAGAGGCGTTCGCTGTCCAGCGGGTTTTCACCGACCAGCAGGAGGCGCAATCCGCAGGCAATGTTATGGCTGAACGGGGCGTCGATGATGGCCTTCACCACCTCGGGGGAGGAGTCCGCTTCGCCGATGCCTTCCAATCCCGTATCCGTGCGGATACGGACAAGCACCGAGTCTTGGCTGCTCGCCGTCTTGGCCGTGATGTTCGGAATGCGGAGAATCTGGCAGATGACTTCGGTGATTTTCATGGGAGCCTCCGGGGATCAATTTCTTGGGCAATGCAGGCCACACAATCGCCTTGGGTGACGATGGTCGGCGCGCGGGTGGCAATCAAAATTCCATCGCGTGCGGCCACCACATTGACTGGTTCTCGTTCGGGGCGTTCCAAGAAGTGAATGGCCCCGACTGTTTGCCCGGCGACCACTTCTGTGCCGAGGGTGACCATGTTTTCGTAGACGCCGGACTCGGGGGCAAACCGATAATCTTCCCAATTCAACGCCTGAACCCAACGAATTGGCGGCAGCCCGAGTGATTCGCGCGTGGCCACCTGGCCCTTCAACACCCCCGATTGAACGAGGACATTTCGCAAGCCGCTTTGGGTCAGTTGATGAACGGCGGCGGTGACGTTTTCACTGCCCCCCATCTCCGTGGTGATGACGATCTTCCCTTGGCTCTCGGCCTCAACCGGCAACAGGCCGGTTCCGGCGACATCGGCATATAGGAAGCAAAAATCCGAGTTCCACGCCTCGGTCCCGGCGAGCATGGCCTCGCGTTGCGGCCCTTTGGGAACAAGGTGCATGTGGGCGCACGGGTAGAAATCGACCCCCCGGCCGCCGGTGTGGATGTCGATCACAATATCCGCAAGCGGGAACAAAACCGTCGTGAGGTAATCGGCCAGCATCTCGCTGGGAGTGCCCGCCGGATTGCCGGGGAAGCAGCGGTTGAAGTTCTTGCCGTCAAGCGGCGATAACCGGGTGCTGGCCTTGGCGCCGGGCATCGTCAGCGTGGGGATCAGGATGATCCGGCCGGTGACATGCTCGGGTGTCAATTCCCGGAGCAACCGCATCACGGCCACCTGCCCCGGATACTCGTCTCCGTGATTGCCCGCCAGCACAAGGGCCGTCGGCCCCTCGCCGTTGGAGATCACGGAAATCGGGACCATCAAGTTGGCCCAGCCGGCCATGTTGTACGAGTATGGCACGTACAAATGGCCGAATTGCTTGCCTGGAAGAGAAAAATCGACTGAAGCCCGGATCATGTAACACGTCCCGGTGATTGGTGGTGGAACGAGTCGCCGTTCAAGGGGAGAACTTGCAGGCGGGAGTCAGCTCAACTCGCGTTGACCGATGACTTGTGAATCATGGTAGGAACCACGACCGATGACGCCATCGTGATTCCCGGAGAGTGGATTCGAGAAATCGAAAAAGCATCGGATTTTCCGATAAGTATTGGCACGTTTCTCCTCTGAACATTCCACGGGAGCAATCATTCACTTGCGACAAATTCACACGCAATTTTTCATTGCGGCTCATGTCGTCGATTGTTTACACTTCTCATCACCCCGCTCTCCCAAGATGTCCTGCCCGCCTCGGCAACTGGTGAAAGATCCTGATTCATGCCTGCCAATATTACTTGCCCTCATTGTCAAAACACCTTTTTACCACCGGCTGATCACGCGGGTCCGTTGATGGCATGTCCCAGTTGCGGGCAAGCCATCCCGGTGAACAATCAGATGAGCGATGAGTTACATGATCCGGCTTCTTCGCCCGATGACGAGTTGTTGAACTCGTTGAATCTCGACATCCAACCGACGGCCAAAGGGCCGCCGCCGTTGCCCGTGTCGGGGAAAGCCAGACAAGCCGGGCCGCCACCGCTGCCATCTTCGCTTTCATCGGTGTCCAAACGGCCGTCGATGCCGGTGCCGAAGGGACTGCCCTTTGCTCTTGTACCGGGCGAGCGGGTGGTGTTGCGAGAGGGCTTCGGCGGCCTTTTCGCTTGGGTGTGGATTCTGTGCAACATGACGTTTGTGTTTAGTTGCATGGGGCTGTTCTTGGTCGCCCAAGCCATCGTCGGCGGGTGGGGTGAACGCCTGTTCGCCCTTGTGTTCATGCCGGTGCTGTTGCTTTATGTGTTCTGGCCTTGGGTCCGCTCCGGCCGTTATTGGCTGACGAACAAGCGGCTGATTTGGCTGCCTCGCTGGGGAAAGTTGCAAACACTCGATCTGGAGGAAGTGGACCCGGACGACATTAAGCCGGTGTCGGCCCATCGCGGGTTAAAGGTTCCCGGCGAATCGCGGAAGATTTCCATCCGTTATGTGCGGGGGATTTCACGATTGTGGGGCGGCATTGAGATGATGATCGATGCCGAGGATCTCGACTTGAACCCGGATCGATCCGGCGTCGCGGATGTGGCTTGGTGGCCGGCGGTCGAGGGGCGGCGGTTAAATCGTCGGCTCGGAATCATGGTCCTGCGGCCCAATCTCATGGCCTTTCTGCCTACCGAAGCCAACGTCAATCTGGCGGGGGATTTTCTGAAGCAACTTGGCGGCAAAGTCATCCAAGATTTCCGAGGCAAAGAGGACAGTGCCAAAACGAAGAAATCAATTCCTTACGACTCCCTGCTGGGAATCATGTCCGAACAAAGCGAAGAATCCTTTGACGAATTTATTTGGGACACCGCCGAAAATGTCGAGGGGGCGATTGCCTGGGAATCGGGTGTCGGAGACATCACTTGGGAATCAATCCCGCTGCGGCCAAGCCGGGAAAAGCTAGTGTTTGAACTCGACGACATGAGAGTAAGCGGTTTGCCTCCCCGCGAACAGTTGGACACAGTCAACCGGATGCTGGAAGAATGGAAAGAATATGAGGAACCGTGGCCGTGGCGTTATCCATATCTCAAAACTTCCTTGATTACTGTGGTGATGATCGCCCTCTCGGCCGTGTTGTATTTCAAGGGCCGGGCATCCGATGTTCCAATCATCGACTTGGGATTGGTGTCGCCGGAAGAAATCATGGACCGGCGGACCGTGCCGGATGGCGCATTCGTGACTGTCTCGGGAGTTCCCGATTATTCTCACGCGGAGCGACTCAAGCCGTTGCGAAAAAGCGAGCAAAAACGATTGCTGGTGGTGTTCCGCGAATCGCCGGATTTGATTCTTTGCGTCCCCGAAAAGCATGAAATCAGCCAGGCACTCGATCAAACTCCCGACCCGATTCCGATTCCCAAAAAGAAGCGAAACGCGGCGCCGAAAGAAGTAGCAGCCGTTCAATGGACAATTTCGGGCCGTCTGCACGCGGCCGACGACCCCGGTGACATGCTTGGGCATGTGCCTGTGCGCGATGTGCAACAGTTTGCCGCGGACAAATTGAAAACCGATGCGGCCTCGACTCGCGTGTTGCTGGTTGACGTGAACCCCGGCAATGTGAAGGCGGACATGTGGATTGCCTATGGGTTTTCAATCTTCCTCGGCGTCGGCGCGGCGGGCATTATTTGCGTGATGGCACGGGTAAAGATTCTGGGGCGACCGAACCGAAACGCTGCCGCATAAAGCTTGTTCATTTTGCCTGGCCCGGCGGCGGATACTTTTTCGCTGCATCGTCCAGCACCAAGATCCAGTCGAGTTGCTCACCGGGTTCGGAGGAAAGGAATTCCCGCTGGCCGGTGTTCGGGAATTCGCCGATCACTGTCGCGGCTCCGGTGCGGGGGTTGAACCACCAAGCTTTCACCGTCGGCCCGGTAATCTTGGCCATGTTCACTTTGAACGGTCGGCCCGTGGGCACGTAGATCATGGCATACGTCCCCTCCGTGTCGCGGGTGGCGGCGAAGCGATATCGGCCGGCCCCCGGAACCATCGTCGGCACACGGTCTGTCACGATCACCGAATTATCGGGAATTCGCGTGAGAAACGGGCGGGATTCGATCAACCGACGCCCGTGAAGCATTTGGATCGCCCCCGGTTGATTGATGGCCTCCGTCCACGGCAACAGCGGATTGTTGATCGGCGGACGCTTGGGCGTCCAAAATTGCCACATGGAATGATGCCCGTAGGTATGCCCGCAGGCCCCGCCAAACAGATCCCAATAGAGAGGTCGGCGAACATCGGCCGAGTTGGAATGCCCGAGTTCGCTCGCCTTGAACGACACCGGGTGGTCCTCATAAATCGGCTCGCCGTCAATCACCGGCTTTGCGGGAGTGCGGTCGTAGTCAACCTTCGTTTGGTCATAACGCCCGTTGTATTCGGCCACATGGCCGTTCTGTCGCATGTTGAAATCGAGCCAATCCTCCGTGTGGAATACGCTCGCCGATCCCCGGCCGCCGGACGGGTGGAAGGTAATCAGATGGCGGCCGCCGTCTCCCCGTCGAAGCCCCTTCGCCATCGCCCGGATGATCTCTTTTTGCTCGTCATTCTCCACCACCCGATCCCCGCCGAGAATCCACACCAAGCCTTTGTCCTTGTAACGGGCGCCGAGCCATTCGCCGTATTTCTCAGCGTTATCCCGGTTAAACAATGGTTTGCCGTCCTTCACTTTGTCATGCCAGTATTTGCCCCAAGTTGGCAGGAAACCGACATACATCCCTTTGGCGTTGGCCAAGTCCACGATGTGATCGACATGGTCCCAATAATCATTGTCGGGGCCATCCTTCACAGCCGGGCGGGCGGGATCTTGATCGATCATCGGGAGGTGTCCGTAGGCGTTCGGCACGGTGTTCCCGTCGAACTCGGCAATGGCAACGGCCTGGATCACGTTGAATCCTTGCTTCGCCCGGATAGCCAGAAACTTCTCGGCATCAGCCCGATCCAGCCGGTGGAACAATTCCCAATCAGTGTCCCCGAGCCAGAAGAAGGGCTTGCCATCGGCCGTGACAAGGAACCGCTTGTTCTCGCTCACCTTGAGCAACGACAACGGTTCGGCCGCCGACACATCTTGGCTGACAAACAACATCAGCATCACGAGCCAACAATTGCGAAAGATCATATCCGAATTCCGAAAAGGAGAGACAGCCGCACCGAAGGGATCATGTGGCCGTGAGATGACAGGATATTCGCGGACAAAGCCCAAATGCCGGAAAACAACAATCATCTTTTCCCCGATGATTTCATGATCCCCATATTCCCGGCGAACCCGATCCTCGCTCGCTTTTGGAGGCAAGGCCGAAACATTCCAGTGATTGCGTCTCGAAAGGAAACACCGAGATTGGAAAAGCCCGAAGTTTGGATTGGTGGCGCGGCGATATTTTGAAAGCGATTCATTGGAGGGGAGGTGTTCAAAAAATGGCAAAGAATGGCCTTGGCGGTTATGGGCCGATCACGGCCATGTCGAACTGTCAAGGAAGGAAGACGGCCACGACACGCAACCGTCTTTCCTTTCTAAGCCATCGTGGGCGTCCTCACAGGCTAAACACGGGAAGACGGCCGCATCCCAGCGTGTCCTGGCTTTCTTCCTGTCTTTGGACGAATGACAGCAATCGATGTGGCGCGCCAGAATATGACTGTGTCACACTCACAAAACCTTGGCGACGGATGGACGCGAGCCGCTCACGATGCGGCCCTCTTTCGATGGCTGGCGAATATTGGTGACGATTTGGGAGAACGACTTGCAAATATCGGACTCATTGCTCATCGGGCCGTCACGATGTTGGGCGGCTTCCTTCGCCAGCGGCCGGGAAACAAATTTGCCATCACAACTGTTGCAAGGTGAATTGGGCATTCTGTGAAGGTGGTATCCGAACATTACAGAATCGGACCACCAAAAGAACTGTTGTAAGTGGTGTGGTAGCTGTAGATTTGGCGCAAAATCCGGTGCAGTCAGAATTTGACGGCACCAGACAGCATTTGATAGAAGTGATTGTGCCGAGTGGGCTTCGGCATAATCAGACGGCTCAGGACAAGAGCCGTCAAAGTCAACAAGTGACCCTAACGGGATTCGAACCCGTGTCGCAGCCTTGAAAGGGCTGTGTCCTAGACCACTAGACGATAGGGCCGTGACGTACTTCTTAGAAACGCAACCGCCGGGCGTCAAGAAGCGAATCCTTCTGAGTTTTTGAGCATCAGATGTTGGGTGTAAGAGAAACCGGAGCCATTCGGTACAATCTCACGAAACAATCAGGTTTGGATCTTTCGCCGGGCGGTTCCTAGAATCCCCGGAAGAAGCTAACGCAAGGAGTCAGAACATGGCCAGCCCCAACGTGCTTGAATTCACCACCGACAATTGGCAGAGCGAAGTCGTCGGGAGCAACATCCCCGTGCTCGTCGATTTCTGGGCCCCGTGGTGCGGGCCGTGCCGGGCGTTGTCCCCGACCATTGACAAGGTCGCCGACCAGTTCGCCGGCAAGGTCAAGGTTGGCAAGGTCAATGTCGACGAGAACGGCGACCTGGCCGCTCAATACGGCATCAACACCATCCCCCGCCTCATGGTCTTCAAGGGCAGCGAACGCCCCGTCCAGACCATTAACGGCACGATGAACGAAGCCGCCATGACCCAGATGTTGAACGGGGTTTTGTAAGAATTGAAAAGGCCACGTACTTTGAGCCGTGAGCCATGAGTCAAACCAAGAAGGCGACTGACCGGTGCGTCAAAGTGACGTAACCCGATCAGTGGCCTTTTTTTTGGCTCATGGCTCACGGCTCATAGCCCACGACTCAATCCGGGGTTTCCCGGAAGATTTTCTCGAACTGCGCGGAGACTTCCCGAAGAGATTCCAGAATGGCCGGGTCGAACTGGCCGGGGGAACTTTGCGTGATGATCTGCATCGCGGCGGCATGCGGCAGAGAGGGTTTGTACAACCGGCGGCAACGAAGGGCGTCGTACACGTCGGCGATGGCCACGACTCGGGCGGACAGTGGAATCGCGTCCCCGGCCAGGCGGTCCGGATAACCGGTGCCGTCGTGGCGTTCGTGGTGGTGACGGGTGACATCGATGGCCGTTTGCAGGAAGTTCAGGGCCACGCCGTGTTCTTGAAGAACATCTTTGAGAGAGTCAGCGGCGATGACGGTGTGAGCCTCCATCACCGCCCGCTCTTCCGGGCTAAGGGCGCCGACCTTCGTGAGAACGTGGTCCGGCAGGCCGACTTTGCCGATGTCATGGAGCGGGGAGCAACATTCGAGCCAGTCGATGAACTGGTCGTTGATGATGTGGGCATACGGCCCGCTGCGGCCCATCGTCGTGGCGAGCGTCCGACAATATTGCCGCATTCGGATGATGTGCCCCGGTCCCCGGCCGTCGCGTTGTTCAATCATGCGGGCCAGTGTCAGCACCAGGGCGTTGCGCACTTCGTTGGTGTCGCCGGTTTGCACCTTCAGATTTTCCTGAAGGTTATTGTTCGCGGCCAACAGGCGGTTATTCAGTGTCCCCGCCTTGTCTTGGGCGGCCTTTAACCGGAGCATGTTTTGCACGCGGGCCAGCAATTGGGCCACGCTGAACGGCTTCGTGAGAAAATCATCCGCCCCGCGGCTGAGCATGTCGCTCATCTCTTCCGGCGTTGTGTGGCCGGAAAACATGATGACCTTCAGATTCGTTTTTTTGTGCTGCTGCCGCAACCGGGCCAGCACTTCGACGCCGTTCATGTCCGGCATGGCCACATCAAGAAGAACTAAGTCGAACTCTTCGCGGGTCGCCGCCGCCAGTCCTTGTGCGCCGTTGGCGGCGGTTTCCACCATGCTCCCTTCGGTCTCCAGCAATTGCTTGCAGAGTTCCCGAACGGGGGATTCGTCGTCAATGATCAGAACCTTATACTTGCCCGACTTCGGGCTGTTCGATCCCCCCGCGCACGGGATGGATTCCGCAAACGGAATCGGCGACAGGGCCTCGTATTCCCCGGTTCCGGCCCGGACGAACGGCATCAGGGCCGTCATGACCGCTTGCGGGTCCGAATATCGGTCCTCCGGGTTAAGGGCCATCATCTTGGCCACCACGGAGTCAAGTTCGTGCGGCATGTCCGGGGCGACCGACCGCAAGGACGGGGCGTTGGCCGTCAGACGGCGGGTGAGGGCCTCGACCGGGTTGCCTTGGAACGGGAACGGCAGTTTGCCCGTCAGGCACCAGTACAGCGTGCCGCCGAGACCATAGATGTCGGCTCGAATATCCACGGTGGAGGCGTCGCGGGCCTGTTCGGGGGCCATGTAGTCGATGGTGCCGAGGATCGTGCCCGGCATCGTCATCCGGTGGCCAAAGTGCCGGGTCAGGCCGAAGTCGAGGAGTTTCGCCTGATCCTCGGAGGTCAGCATGATGTTCGAGGGCTTGATGTCCCGGTGAACCAGTCCGTATTTGTGCGTTTCCCCCAGGGCCGAGGCCATCTGGTAGGCGATGCTGCACGCCCGCGTGACGGACATCGGGCCGTTGCGGCGGATCGTGTCCTCCAAGTCCTGGCCGGGGACGTATTCCATCACGAGGAACCGCAGAATCGTGTCCGTGTCGTCATTGACGGCTTTGCCGGCGTCGGTGGCCGCGACGATGTTCGGGTGTCGCAACCGGGCGACGATCCGCATCTCCGCGAAGAACCGCGATTCGAGGGCGGCGTCTTCTTTCGTGGTCGGCGGCAGCACTTTGACGGCCACATGATGGCGAAGGTCCATGTGCTCGGCCTTGAAGACCACGGCCATCCCGCCGGCCCCAAGTCGTTCGAGAAGGCGGTAACTGCCGAGAACGAGGCCGAAGGTCGTGCCGGCCTCGATCCGGGCGGCCTGGTATCGTGTCAGCAATCCGTGCTTGACCAATTGCTCGATGGCCTTGGCTTCGTCCTTCGATTCCAGAATGCGTCGTTGAACTCGCTGCGGCAAGGCGTCCCAGTCTTCCGCAAGCACAAACGAGGCGGTCAGCAACCGATTGATGAGTTTTTCACATGGCGCTTCGATCGTCGCTCCTGCCGGGGGAAGCATGATGGTGTGACTCAACGTAGCAAATTCATGATTCATGGAGGGAGTCCTGGCGCCCGCCAGAGCGTGCGCGGGCGGTTACGGGCATGTATCATCCGCCTCAATCATCGGTGATTCCCGGCCATCGTGTGCCCGAAACTGAGACCGGGACCGAAAAGCATTTCGCGTCTTGGCGCAAATATCTGATGAGACAGCGCAAGAGTCGGCATAAGAAAGTGGAATTGAGGCAAGAGAATGCGCGTGGGGAAGAGGGGCAAAATCTCACGGCGGTTGAAAACCTCCATTATTTCCCTCACGGCCGGGAATGATTCAGGGAAATTGTTTGGAAAATTCTCAACATGCTACCCCTGAAGTCAAAGACTCGTTTTGCGCTCAAACAACTCAATCGGATCGATGTCTTACGGTGAACAATGAGGCTACAGGGCTTGGGGTTTCACGATTTATAAACCGGTCAAAAACCGACCCAAAGGTGGCCTGAAAAGGTGAAAAACAGTCGTCCGGCGACCATTTTTGGACAGTTGGACACCCACCGAGGTGGTCAAAAACAGCGGGCCAACTGGACACAATTTTTCAAAACCCCCGGTAAATCGACAGATCACCTGATGATTTTGGAGTAATCCTGAGCCTTTTGGGGTCGTTTCTCATGGCCCAAAATAACCCTTCTCTGTTGGTTTTCAGATCGTTGAACCGGGCCATGTGGCCCAAATGGCAGAGTTGGCCCAGATTGGGAACATCCGCGTGGAGGCTCGGAGTCCGAAGAATCGAAAATGCCGCCGAGATTCGTCCTGTACAATCAATTCGAGATGCTTTCCTCGCCCGTTCGTGCGCTGCTTCCTCTTCCGAACCGATGACTGTTCTTTTTCATCCAAGGGATGTCATCATGACATGGCACGGCTCCCGAATCTTGCCGATTCTGACACTCGCCTGTTTGATGGTTAGCCGGGCGGTCGCCGAATCCCCGGCCCCGGAAAAGCTCCGGGCGGCGGCCGGGAAAAGCCTGTCCCTTCTGGAGAGCAGCGCGGCCGAATACACGGAGCATCGGGATTGTTTTTCGTGCCATCATCAGGCCATGCCGGTGCTTGCGTTCGCCGTTGCGAAAACTCGCGGGTTCAAAATGGACGAAAAGAGTTTGGAAAAGCAGATCCAGCACACCACCAGTTTTCTCGACAAGAACCGGGAAAACTTTGAGAAGGGCAAAGGAACAGGGGGCCAGGCCGACACGGCGGGTTATGCCCTTCTGACTCTGCACACCGGCGGCCGGAAAGCCGACGCCACCACCGAGGCGGTCGCCGGATATCTTCTCCAGAAAGATCGCGACCGGGGTTATTGGCCGACATCGTCGCAGCGCCCGCCGACGGAGGCCAGCATGTTTACTACCACCTATTTGGGAGTGTCGGCCCTGAAGAATTACGGCCCCGAGGCAAAGCGGAAAGAAATCGACGCCCGGTTGGAAAAGGTCCGCGAATGGTTGCGGGAAACCAAGCCGAAGGACACGGAGGATCGTGTCTTTCGGTTGCGTTTGCTCAAACTGATTGGTGCTGACGAAAAGGAAGTGAAGGCGGCCGCCGATGATTTGGCGAAGGCCCAGCGCGAAGACGGTGGCTGGAGCCAGAATGACAAATTGGAAAGCGATGCCTACGCGACTGGTTCCGTCCTCGTGGCCTTACACCAATCCGGAAGCGTGTCCGCGAAGGACACCGTTTATCAGAAGGGTCTTGGCTTCCTGTTGAAAACCCAGGAAGCCGACGGATCATGGCACATCAAATCGCGGTCAAAACCGTTCCAAGCCTATTTTGAGTCCGGCTTTCCGCACAAGAAAGACCAGTGGATTTCCTGCGCCGGAACAAGTTGGGCGGCCATCGCGATCATGCTGGCTTGTGAACCGTGATGCCTGGAATCCAAATCCAATTATTTGGCCAATTCCTTCTTCAGGTGCGCGACCGCCGTATCCAGCACGCGGTCAACGGCGGGCTTTTCGCCTTCCTTGGGTTTCATGTCTTTGCGGATGATGTCTTTGTTTCGCTTCGCCCGCAGGTATTCCAAGCGTTCTTCGTCCTTCAACACCACTTCAAGCCCGGCGTCGGGCTTCACGCCCCATTCGTCCGTGTCCTTGCTGTCCGGGTGGCGGTGGATGTTGGCGCCGCTGGGCCGCCAGTAGGTGTCGGTCGTCAGTTTGAGGGCGGCCGGCGGGTCGCCTTGGAGGCGGATGATCTTCTGCACGCTTCCTTTGCCGAACGAGCGTTCGCCGACGATCACAGCCCGTTTGTTGTCCTGCAACGCGGCCGCCACAATCTCGCTGGCCGAGGCGCTATTTTTGTTCAGCAGCACGGCAATCGGCTTTTTGTCAGCCGGTTCAAAGAGAGTGTCCCCGGCCTTGGCGTCCCACGCCTTGCCGTTGCCGTTGCGATCTTTGGTGCTGACGATCCGGCCGGAGTTCAGGAACATGTCGCTCACGGACACCGCCGACGTGAGCAGGCCACCGGGGTTGTCTCGCAGGTCCAGCACGATGGCCTTCGCCCCTTCGCTGTCGAGGCGTTGCACTGCCTTTTTCAAGTCTTCGGTGGTGTGTTCGCTGAATTGCACCACCCGAATGTAGGCGATCTTGGATGACGAGTCCGCGTACCAGTCCCATTCCTTGGGATTCTCCGGTTTGCGGTTCAGGCCCAGCACGCTCGGCACCTCTATCATCGCCCGCGTGAGCGTGTACGTGTCGGCTTGCTTGGCCCCTTCGTGGAAGACGGTCATCGTGAGCGTCGTTCCCGGCTCCCCTTGGATCAATTTGATGGCGTCGGCCATCTTCATCGTGTCGGTCGCCTGGTCTTGGATCTTGGTGATGACATCCCCGGCGAGGATGCCGGCCTCGTGGGCGGGGGTGCCGACCATCGGGGAGATGACCATCAACAGGCCCGTCTTGGGATCGACGCCGAGGTTGATGCCGACCCCGCCGAAGTTGCCTTCGGTGTGGGCGTTGAACTGTTTGAGTTCCTCGGGGTTCATGTATTGCGAGTAGGGGTCGAGCCGTTCCAACCCGCCGTTAATCATGTCCTCGACGAGTTTCTCACGCCCTTTGTCGTCGAGCGGTTTCACGAAATGCTGATCCACCTCGGCCAACACATCCACGACGGTGCGGATGAGTTTGTATTCCCGCTCCCGGTCCTTGTTCGGAGCGGAGAAGGAAAGGCCCAGTCCCGCCAGCATCATCAGGGGGACCGCCAGCAAAAACCCGAGGTTGAATCGAGACACTTTTTTCACTCCCTGTTTGCAGGGTTTAGGGTTTAGGGTTTAGGGTTTGGAAGACAACCGAGGGGTATTGTGTTGATCGCTGCTTTTCTCGGCTTTTATCCGCCAAACCCTAAACCCTAAACCCTAAACCCTCCTTTCCAATCGCCACACCTTTCGCATCCGTCCGAATACCGGGAACGATTGTACCGCCTCGACCAACTTCACCGATAGGGCGATTTGCGCTGTCTGTCAGGAACTGCCTCAATCTTTGCCAAAAGGCTTTGACATACCCATTCGCCCAATTTATCCTAAAGTCTTGAGATATCCCATATTGTGCATATTACCAGTTGGGATACACGGAGATGGTCTCCGATGCGATTCTCTAAGTTGCTTCCAAGAAAGGGCTTCAACGTATGTACAGCATCGTGATGCTGGCCGCGATGACGGCTGCTCCCGAAACGCCCGATTTCCACGGGCTGTTTGGCGGGTGGGGTCACCAATCTTCGTATTCCTGCACCGGTTGCACCGGCTGCACAGGATACTCTTCTTGTGTCGGCTATTCCTGCTCGGGATACTACTCGTCCTGCACGGGTTGTTGCGGCGGTGGCGGCCTGTTCCACGGCGGCGGTCTTTTCCATGGCCTGTTCCACGGCCACAAGTCCTACGGTTGCTGCGGCGGGTATAGCTACGGTTGTTGCGGCGGGTATAGCTACGGTTGTTGCGGCGGTTACACGTCCTGCACCGGTTGCTGTGGCGGCGGTTATGCCTGTCATGGCATCCCGACCTACTACTATCAAAGCAGCTGTGGCGGCTGCTGCGGTGGTTACACGTCCTGCACCGGTTGCACCGGCTACTCGGCGTACACCATCGGCGGCGTGACGACCCCGGCCGCTCCCGGATACTATCCGGCTGTTCCGGCTACCCCCGTCACCCCGGCCGTTTCTTCGGCTGACACGACCACCGAACCGGTTTCCGGCCTGTCGGCCACCCGCGCTCAAGTTCTCGTGAAGGTTCCGGCCGACGCCAAGCTCTATGCTGACGGCCAGCCGACCGCCCTCACCGGCGCCGAACGCACCTTCCTCACCCCGGAACTGACGAACGGCAAGGATTTCCAGTACACGCTGAAGATCGAATACTCGGTCAACGGCGAAACCCAAACCGCCAGCAAGCAAGTGGTGGTGCGGGCCGGACAGCGGACCACGGTTGACCTCACGGGAACCGAATCCGTTCAATCCGCCAGCCCGGTGACGGTGACGCTGCCGGAAAAGGCCAAGCTGTTCGTTGACAACAAAATGGCGGCCGGCTCCGGTGGCCGGATGACCTTCCGGACCCCGGAACTCACCAAGGGCGCGACCTACGCGTACATCTTCCGGGCCGAAGTGGACGTGGAAGGCAAGACGGAAGTGCAGACCCAACGAGTGGTCTTCAAGGCCGGCGAACCGATCAGCGTTGACTTCTCCGACATGACCGCCACGCGAACGGCCTCGGCCAAGTAACCAGCACAATCATCGGTGAATAACAAAGAACCCCAAGCATTGGCTTGGGGTTCTTTTCGTTTGGCGAGGAACGAGAAACGGTTTGCCTTCCGCCACCTCAAAATCCCGGTCACCGGGCGTTTCCATCGCTACAAAACCAACATCCCTCCACTTCATGACTCAACCAAGGCAGGTGGCTGACCGTGGCAGAACAACTACCATTCGCGGATGTCGGACTCGCCAGCAACCCGGAGCCAAGGTGTCCCTGTGTGCTGCTAATCGATGTGTCCGGCTCGATGGCCGAGATCGTCGGCGAGGCGGGCAAAAGCCTCGGATACACGATCCAACAGGACGGGCAGACCTATCAAGCCGTTTCCGGCGGCGTCACCCGGATTGACAAGGTGAATGAGGGCCTTCGGGCTTATCATGCCGATTTGAACAACGACGCGCTGGCCGCCCAACGGGTGGAAGTGTCGGTGATTACCTTTGGCAGCACGGTCCAGACGGTCACCCCGTTCGTCACCGCCCATGATTTCACGCCGCCGACATTGGTGGCCAATGGCGAAACACCGATGGGGGCGGCGATCACCCAGGCGATTGATGCCCTGGCCGAGCGGAAGCGTTTGTACAAGCAAAACGGCCTGCATTATTACCGCCCGTGGATTTTCTTCATCACCGACGGACAACCAACGGATGCCTGGCAGGCGGCGGCCGCCAAGGTGCGCGAGGGGGAGAAGAACAAATCATTCGCGTTCTTCGCCGTTGGTGTGGAAGGGGCCAACTTTGACATTTTGAAACAGATTTCGGTTCGTGAGCCGCTGCATCTCAAGGGCTATAGTTTCCGCGAAATGTTTGTGTGGCTGTCGCAATCGCAACGCAGCGTGTCACATTCTAACCCCGGCCAGGAAGATCAAGTCAAGCTGACCGCGCCGAGTGGTTGGGCCAGCCTGTGAGGCCGACATGACATGGTCGATTGTCGGCGATTGTGTGGCCGGAACCTCGCATCACTTGCGGAACACGCCCTGTCAGGATGCCTTTCGTTACCGAACTTTCGGGCCAATGGCCAAATGGCTGGCCGTCGCCGTCGCCGACGGGGCGGGGAGCGCCAGCCACTCGCGAATCGGGGCCACGCTGGCTTGCGATGAGTTTATTCGGCTACTCGAAGCCCGCGAGAGGGATTGGCCGCTCACCGGCGAGCAGATGACCGGCCTGTTCGCCGAAGTGCGTTCTGCCGTGGTCGCGGAAGCCGAACGTCTCGATATTCGCCCCCGAGAGATGGCCTGTACCCTTTTGGTGGCTATTGTCGGCACGTCCTCGGCTTCGTTCGCCCAAATCGGCGACGGGGTCATCGTCATCAACGAAAGAGACGGTTTCCGCACCGTCTTCTGGCCGGAACCGGCCGAGTATGTCAACACGACGGACTTCCTGACCGACGATCAATTTACCGAGAAGATTCGCTTTGAAACCACCACGAATCCGGTCACTGAACTGGCCGCGCTGACCGACGGCCTGCAACGGCTGGCCCTCGATTTCGCCGAACGATCCCCGCACGCCGCGTTCTTTCGCCCCCTGTTTGACCGGCTAAAAAGCGTCGCCGATCCCGAATCGCTCTTGCAACCGCTCCGCGACTTTCTCGACTCGCCCCGTGTGAACAACCGCACGGATGATGACAAAACCCTCCTCCTTGCCGTCCGACGCCCATGACTCTTCCAATGCTTGTCGGCCAGAACAATCGCCCCTTGGCGATTGACCGCCAGATTGCTTCGGGCGGCGAGGGGGCGGTGTTTGGCCTCTCCGACGATCCGAACAGCGTCGTTAAGGTTTATCATCCCCATCGTCCCCCGACCGCTCAAACAATTGAGAAGTTGACGGCGATGCTTGGCATGGTGAATCCGCAACTTCTGAAACTGACCACATGGCCGACGAGTTTGGCGTATGACGCCCGAACCCGCCAAGTGGCCGGGTTCGTGATGCCCAAGATGAGCGACTGTCAGCCGATCCAGTGTCTTTACAATCCGGTGCAGCGGTTAAAGTTGTTCCCTCGGGCCGGATGGTCGTTCCAAGTCCGGGCAGCCCAGAACTTGGCCGCTGCGTTTGACGAAGTTCACAAAGCGGGTTGTCTGGTCGGGGATGTGAACCAGAGCAACGCCTTTGTGTCGCCGCAAGCGTTGGTGTGGCTGGTCGATTGCGATTCTTTTCAAGTTCAGGCAAACGGCAAAAGCTATTTGTGCGAGGTCGGGGTTCCGCATTACATCCCGCCCGAGTTGCAGGGGAAGTCGCTTCGCGGGCTGACACGAACGGAGAACCATGACCGATTTGGTTTGGCTGTTCTCATCTACCAACTCCTGTTCGTCGGCCGACATCCTTATGCCGGGGTCTATCAGGGAGCGGGCGATCCCTCTTTCGAGCAATTGATCGCGGAATACCGATTCGCCCAAGGACCATCGGCATCGAAATGGGGAATGGCCCCGCCGCCGCATACGCCGACATTCGCGGACATCCCGCCCGAAACGGGAATGTTGTTCCGGCGGGCATTCGAGCGGGGGAGCGAAACCGGCGCCCGGCCGAAACCAAACGAATGGATTTCGGCCCTCCGGCAACTGGAGCAAGAAATCGCCGACTGTCCCGTTGACGCGGGCCACAAGTTCTGGCGGGGAAGCAAGGAGTGCGTCTGGTGCCGTTTGGCGGCGAAAGGCGGACCGGAATATTACTACGGCGTCGCGGGCGGCCACGGCACCTTTGTCATCGACGAGTCGAAACTCCAAGAGATTCAGCGTCGTCTTGCCGCCGCGCAACATGCGGACTTTGCCTATGCCCGTGAGCAGTTCTCCCCGGCCACCCCGCCGGTGCCGCTGAAATTGCCGCCGGACCTTCCGGATCTCTTGCTCATGTGGGGCCGGGCCAAGGAGAGCCAGCGAAAAATCCTGCTTGCCCGGCAGGCCGAAGAAGAGAACGAAATTCGGCAGGCCGAAGAAGACGAAGGGAAAGCGATCAAACGACTTGAGAAGGAGCATTGGAGACGAAAAGAGGAACTGGAAGACGATTATGAAAACGCAAAAAAAGCCAACAGGATCGCCAGCCGCAATTTCCGGATGATCGGTTTCGTGCTGCTCGGGGCAATGTTATCGGGAATTGTGATGTTCCCGCTGGGATGCTTTCATCGGACATTTGCGTGGGTTGGCCTGGCGGTGTTTCTTGTGTTTGGGCTGGGGAATATCGTGTTTGCCGTCGTGACGACTTTCTCTCCTCACCGTCGAAGGTTGGAGAACATCCGCAGAATGCTTGCTGAGGGACCATCGCGGCTGGACGACCTGATTGAAAATGAGCTGAGGATCACACATCGCGCGAAACGCGAGGCTGAAGAAAGATCCATCGCCATCGAACGTCACCAGGAGCAAATTCTTCGGCAGGTTGGCCAGATTTGTCGCCCGCGAATCGACGAAGAATTGTATCCGCGAAAGCAAAGGCATCATCTGGCCGAGGAAAAGCTGCTGGCGATTGAAAAGGTTTGGACGGATCAGGTCAATCAATATCGCCGTGAGAAACAATCGCGAGTGCCAGACGCCGTCCGGTTGATCGCCGAGTGCCGCGAACTGTCCACGCAACACCAGACGGAATCAAGGCGGTTGGCCGCCAACGCCGAAGAAGCGGGCCGTCTCCGGCACTTGCGGCTTCATCTCATTTCGGACGCGGACATTTTGCAAATCGGCGCCGGCCGGAAACAGACACTCGCAGCCCATTTTATTTTTACGGCGGCCGACGTTGAAGAGGATGCCATCCTCGAGATCAGCGGATTCGGCGAAGTGTTGACAAGCAACCTGATGGCTTGGCGGGCGAGGGTGCTTTCCCAATTTCGATTCGATCCGAAAACGGCCGTCTCACCGGCCGAACAAATGGCTCTGGCGTCGCGATTCCGCACTCGCCAGCAACAGATTTTGGCCGAATTGGACCGGCAACTTTCCCGGCTGGAGTCGCTTGCTCCGGCTTGTCAGGCCGCGATCAAGGAACTCCATCCGGAGTTGAAGAAGGCCGTTGCCGTCTGGGAACAAGCTCGGGCCGATTTGCGTTTGATGACGGGAAAAGATTGAGGGTGCAAAGGCCGATCCCCGATTGCGGGGATCGGCCTTCGGTTTGTCACGTCGCCACATTGACGGTAAAGGTCATGTCCTTCGTCGCCCCCGCCTTGTCGGTGGCCCGGACGGTGATGGTGGCCGAACCGGTCTGGCCGACGACGCGAGTCACCGTCAGACGGTTGTGAACGATGGCGGTGGTGACAGCAGTGGGGTTGGAGTTGCTGACGATGGAGTATGTCAGCGCTTCGGGCTGGCTCACGATGGTGGCGCCGGTGATGGCCGCGTAGTTCGCCAGCGTGGTGTCGGACGGGAAGTTCGTGCCCGTGTAGTTTCGCAGCGGGATGCTGTCGAAGACCCCCTGCTGGCTTGACGGCAGGGCGGCGGCGGAACTCTTGTCCTGCGTCGGGATGGCTGCGAGGGCGTCCACCACGGCTTGGTCGGCGGCGCTGTCCACTTTGCCGAACACGGTGAAGCCGCCGTTCTGGCTGTCGAGGTTCGAGGCGTTGTTCCCCAAGTTGAAGAAGAACTGGTTGGTGGCGCTGTTCGGATCGCCGCCGAGTTTGGCCATCGCCAGCGTGCCCTTCAAATTCGAGCGGTTCACGCTGTCCGGTTCGTTCTGCACGGCCGGATCAGACGGGATGGCGGTGATGCTCGGCGTGCCCGTGCTGCTGAAGGCGAAACCGCCCCCTTGCAACACGAAGCCCGACACGGAGCGGTGGAAGATCGAGTTGTTGTAATCGCCGTCCGTGATGTAGTTCAGGAAGTTGGCGACCGTCTGCGGGGCTTGCTTGTCGAACAAGTCGATGTTCACGTCGCCAAGGCTCGTGGTGAACTTCACCTTGGTGGAGCCGAGATCGGCGTCGGTGAATTCGCCCGCGAGGTCGATGGTCTTGCTCGTCGTTGCCGAGGAAAGCGCCACGGCGGCCTGCTGGTTGGAAATCGTCGGCGCGGAGTTCACGGCCGTTCGCGTGAGGGTGGCGGCGGTTTGCGCGGTGGCCGTGCCTGTTCCCGCCTTCACGGTGTAAGTGTTTGCCCCGACGGCGGCGGGAACGTTCGTGAACGTGTAAGCCCCGGTGGAATCCGAGGTGGTGGTGGCCCCGGTTTCGACGAGCGTCAGCGGCGTGTTGGGGGAAGTGACCCCCTTGATGACCGTGGTGGCATCCGTCGTGGTCGAGCCGGTCAATTGCGTGGTTCCGGCGGCGTTGAACAACAACAGCGTCGGCGCGACCGGATTGCGGGTGAGGGTGGCCGTGGTCTGGCTGGTGGAGTTCCCGGTGCCCGCCTTCACGGTGAACGAATTTGATCCGAGGGCGACGGGCACGGCGTTGAAGGAATAGGCCCCGGCGGAGTCCGAGGTCGTGGTGGCTCCGGTTTGCACCAAGGTGACGGCTGTGTTCGCCGAGGTTGTTCCCTTGATAACGGTCGTCGAATCGGTCGTCGTGCCGTTCGTGATCGCCGTCGTTCCGGCGGCATTGAAGAACTGAATGCTTGGCGCCGTCGGGGCGGTTCCCGTGCGGGTGACCGTGCCGGTCGCCTGACTGGTGGCCGTGCCGGTTCCGGCCTTGATCGTGAACGTGTTCGCCCCGATGGTGTTCAGGGCCACGCCGCTAAAAGTGTAAGCGCCGGTGGCATCGGAAGTCGTGGTGGCGCCTGTTTCCACCAACGTAACCAAGGTGTTCGCCGAGGTTGTCCCCTTGATGACGGTGGTCGGCTCGGCGGTGCTGGCGTTCGTGAGGGCCGTGGTTCCGGCGGCGTTAAAGAACTGGACAGTCGGCGTCGTCGGGGCGGTGTCGGAACTCGTGGGGGCGCTCGGGAAGGTCGGCGTGCCGCCATCAACGATGGCGCGGGTGCGATAGGTGGTGGTTAGAAAATCTTGCATGGACACGCCAACGCCGCTGGCGTTGACCGTGCTGAAGTCCGTGTCCCCGACCACGGTTGTTCCGGTCGCGGTCGAAACAATCCGCGACGACGGTTGGAAAACGTCCTGCGAAGGGACCGTCGCGGTAATGTGCAAGGTAGCGGTCTGGCCGGCCGTCAGGGTGCCGATGCTCCAGGTTTTTGTGGTCGAAGAATAGCCGGTTCCGGCCGCAGACACGAACGTTAGTCCGTCTAGGTTGATCGCGGCCGCCAACGAAGCGGCCGATTGGGTGCCGTTGTTTTTGGCCACAAATGTGACGGTCACCTGATCGCCGGGTTTGGCCCGCGAGGGATCGACGGATTGGGTGATCGTCAGCGTGGCGGGCTTCACATCCGCGAAGTTGAATCCTGTGCTGGTCGCGGCGCTGGAGGTCAGGTCAATGCCGGTGAAGGCGCCGCTGGTGTTGGAGGCGGCCGGCGGGGTGCCGTTTTGGAGCGTGCCCCGCACAAAGCCGGTCTTCGGCGTTTCCGAGATGGAGTATGTGCCGGGGGTGAGGGCGGTGAAGGAATAACTGCCGTCCGTTCCGGTGGTGGCCGTTTTCGCGGTGATGGCCGCCCCGGTGAGGATGGACGTTCCATTGAGAGTGACCGTCACTCCGGCGATGCCCGCTTCCCCGGTGTCTTGTGTGCCGTTGCCGTTCGCGTCGTTGAACACCTTGCCGCCGGTGGTCAGGGTGTTCGGCACCTCGCCGAAGAGATAGCCGGTCGCCGCTTGGGAGGCCGTCAGGGTGATGCCGGTGACCGTGTTGGTTGTTCCGGCTGTCCCGGCGGCGGTGCCCGCCGTGCTTTTGCCCGCTGCCGTCCCGGTGGGGGCGGTGACGGTAAGGGTGTAGGTACCGGCCGCCAGCCCGGTCAGGCTGAAATTACCGGACGAATCGGTGGTGGCGGTTTGCGGGGTGGTCAGGGTGCCGCCGGACACTTTGACGGTCACGCCGGAAATGGCGGTGTCCGGTCCGTTCAAGGCCCCGTTGTTGTTGAAGTCCTTGAAGACATTCCCGGCCAGCGAGGCCGGCACTTCGCGGAGTTCCAGCGATTCAATGCCAAGTTTTCTGGTGCGGCGGGCTTTGGAGGGGCGACGAGAGGAACGGCGAAACAGCCAAGCAGCCCACATCATGAGACACCTAAGAATGGAAGAGAGGAATCATTTATGGGGCTGACGAGGAAACGCGATGGTGCTTGTCAGCCATTCGGCCATTATAACCGTTCCGACAAGCAGTTGTGACGATTTTGATCAAAGATTAAAATTTCAGTCAGGCCATAGAATCGATTGGCGGGAATGCGCCGGATCGCTTTATTTCGCCTCCACCCAATCCGTCGGTTTTGACTTCAGGCCCACACTATTGATGGCTGTGATCCGGTAGCCGCGTTTGATTCCGTTGGATGTCTTGTCTGTGAACTTGAGTTCCGGAACCGGCTTTTCCGGCGTGTCGTGATACGACATGGTCTGGAACAGCGGCCGACCAAACCGGCCGACGGGTTTCGCCGGATAGGCAATTGCGTCTGCCCCCTCCCGTTCGATCAGGAAGCCTTGCAAACCGCTCTCGAAGTCGGCGGCGGCCTTCCATGTCAGCATCGGGCCATCGGGCGTCATGGTCACTTTCAAATCCGTCGGGGTCGGCGGCGGGGTGGTGTCGGTCGTGGCTCCGGTTTTCACATATTCGGCCCACGCCTTGGCGACGGCCTCATTGGGGAGCCAATTGGCTTCCTCGGGTTTGCCCGTGAATTTTGCAGCCGGTTCAGCCTTGTCACCCAGAATGGGGGCCAGCCAGCCGAGTTTCTGGTCCACGGGCAGTAATTGTTGACTCGCGTTTCCGGGTTTCGGCAACCGCATGGCGAGGCAGGCATCAAAGAAGGGGATCGCCAGATAGCGGGAGTCGCCGCATTCGTGGGAGGTTTTCGGATCGGCGGCGAAGGCCACCGGGGCGCCCTTGGCCCGATAGGCCGTGAACATGGCCATCGAGCCGGTCCAAGCCCCGGCGAAGCGTTTGTCGTCCTTTTCCTTGCCGCCGGGGTTCATCATCATCGGGATGCCATAGGCGGCCGTCGGGATTTCTGGCTTGGGGATTTCCCCCTTTTCCCATGTGGAAAAAGCCGTGCCGGAGCGGAACCAGATGGCCACGATTCGTTCCGGGTGCATCGTCTGCATCAGGCTGGCCCAGAAACCGCCGCCGGAATGCCCCCAGAGACACCACGGGGCGGTCTCCAATTCCGGGTGTTTGCTCATGACCGCCAGATCGCCGAGAGCCTGGCGAAACTTCTTGTCCGAGCCGTTGCGCGGGTCGCACCACAACCGGCAATCCTGCTTGTCTTCCTGATGGTACGACGGCCCGAGCAAGGCGCAATCCCACTTGGCGGCGAGGGCCTGCCAGTGCAAATCGGCCGAGGCCGTCGCCCCGCCCTTGCACGCCCCGGAGCCGCAACCGTGCTGGTGGACGATCACCCCGCGAAGTGTCTTCACTCCGTCGGGAATCCACACCGTGTACGTGACGCCGTATCGCAACTCGCCCGGCTTCTCGGACGGTTCATACGTCACCTCATGGAAAGTGCCTTGGGCTGTCGCCATCGGGACGGCCAGAATCAGCAGTATCAACGCCTGGGTGAATGGAGAGCGTAGATTCATCATGGTGGTTCCTCTTTTGGGAGAGGAAGAAGTATCGCCGGAAGGGCGGGGGATTGGCAATCAAAATGCCCGGACGACCGAACAAATTTAGGGGGATTCTTGCCTCGCCGCTCCCTTGCCTCGATGACGGGCGGTCATAGAAAGGGAGTTACGGAAAAATAAGAGTTGGCTCTTCGGAATAAAGGGTATTGTCATGGGCGTGCGGCGCGATCGCTTGGACCTGCGGATTGTCGAAATGCAGGAGTCCCGGCTGGAAAACGGTCACAAGAAGCGGAAAGAACGGGCCCGCAAGGAAACCCGCCTCAAGGAACTCGTCAAGAAGGGCACCCTGCCTTTCACACCGACGATCCTGAGCATGCTCAGCCAAAAGCTGGACAAACCGGGCAACAAGATCACGCAAGCCGACGTGGACGCCTACGTCAAGGCGTGACGCCTGGCTGATTGATGAACCACTAAAAAGACCTCCGAACTTGTTCGGCGGTCTTTTTTCGTTCCGGGTCGATCCACTCCTGATTGCCTGTCTGGAGCTTCGAGTTCGCCGCAAGATTGATTCCGTTTCCTATACCATTCCACATCACCCACGATTCTCTCACCTCGGAGACAACACCATGGCGCGCACCCCCTCGACCATGAAGCCGCTCGGCACGCCGGCCCCTGATTTCTCGTTGCCGGACACGGACGGCAAGACCGTCAACTTGTCCGACTTCCAGAATGCCCCGGCCCTGTTGGTGGCGTTCATCTGCAACCACTGCCCTTATGTGAAGCACATCCGCTCGGCCTTCACCGAGATGGCGAAGGAGTTCCAAGCCAAGGGGGCGGCCGTTGTGGCGATCAGCAGCAACGACGCGCTGGCCTACCCGGCCGACGGCCCGGCCGCAATGGCCGTCGAGAAGGCCGAGGCCGGTTACACGTTCCCGTACCTGTACGACGAATCGCAGGCCGTCGCCCTTGCCTATCAAGCCGCTTGCACGCCGGACTTCTTCCTTTACGACGCCAACAAGAAGCTCGCCTATCGCGGCCAGATGGACGACACCCGGCCCAGCAACGGCCTCCCCAACGATGGCAAAGACTTGCGGGCAGCGATGGAAGCCGTGCTGGCCGGAAAACCCGCCCCGGAAACCCAAAAGGCGAGCATCGGTTGTAACATCAAGTGGAAACCGGGACAGGAACCGGCTTATTGAATTGTCCCGCTCTCAATGATCTGTTCGCAGGGTGACCGGCATGGGATTGTTCAAACGCCTCCGGAAATCATTTTTTCTTCAACCTCCGGATGAAGAACCCAGGCAGCCTCCTCCTCGGAAGGAACCACCCAAACCCGAACCAAGGCGACGGCAAATCGTCGGCCGGGTGCGGAGGTTCACCACCGATTTCGGACAGAGGCTGCTTTGGATGGAGATCGGCGAGGACGGCGAAGCAAGAACAATGACTTGGCGCCCTGAAACACCGGAGGACTTGGAGAAAGCTCGCCGGTTTTATGACAGTGCCCGCGGTGTCGGACCCGATGCCCCGGAAAGACGCCGATTGCGGCCAGGCGCTCCTGTGCGGAGAACCTCGGAGGAATTGCGGTTCATCTCGGCCATCCTCGCCAGGCCAGATAGCGACCGGCCCTATCTCGACTATGCCGACTGGCTGGAGGAAGAAGGCGATGCCTACGGAGCATACATCCGCGCGTGCATCAATCAAAATAACACTTCCATGACATCTTCGCCTGAAATCTGGCTGGAACACGACAGGACCCGAGAAGCCTTGTTGGAGAAGCATGGCGAAAAATGGATCAAGCCGCTCACAGACTTGGGATTGCAGCCGGAGGTCATCGGCATTCGCAATCTGAATTTTTGGTTCAAGCATCGCGGAACAATTCAGGAAATGGAGATCGACCGGCCGGGCATCCTGCCGGAGAATGCCGCCCGGTTCTTCGGTGGCGCGCCGCTTGTTCGACGGCTTCGCCTGAATGACGAAAGCTGTGACGTGGGACGCATCGCCCGTGTGCCGCAAATGGCCCAAATCGAGGAAATCGAAAGTTTTGACGCGGCACCACCGCACTTTATGGAGATGTGCCGTTCGCCGCATCTGGCCAAACTCCGGCGTTTGGACTTGCTGTTTGATTCGACCGCCGAACCGCTCGGCGAAGAGGGCGGGCAGGCACTGGCGGCCGCGCGTTGGCTGACCGGCCTGCGTCGGCTCAAAATGTCCTACGCCAAGATGGGCGACCGGGGCATCCCTTGCTTCGTATCCGTCCCGGCGGCCGCCCGGTTGGAATATCTGGAACTCCCGAATGACGGCGGCACCGGAGAGGGATTGGCGGCCGTGCTGTCTTCCTCGCATCTGTCCGGCCTGCAAACACTGATCTGGAACGGGAACAAATGTGGCAAGGATGCGTTTGCCTTGTGCCACGCCGCTCCCTGCCGTGATACCCTGCGGGAACTGGGCTTGGGGGCTTGCGTTGAAGACGGAGATGGCGTGGCGGTGGCCGAATCCCTGGCCGCCGCTTCTTTTGCTCGCTTGGAACGATTCGATTTCAACGGCAACCGTCTGGATGGCGGCGGCCTGACGGCTCTGCTGGCCGCCCCGTGGCTGGCCGGACTACGGACTCTCAATCTTTCCAAGACACAACTTGGCGACGCGGAATTGGAATCGCTGGCGCAAACCGATTTCCGACGACTGGAACATTTGCAGATTGATTATAATGTCTTCCGCGATGCCGGAGTGTCTGCTCTTTGCCGAGGACTGTCTTGGCCCGCCCTCAAAAAACTTGATTTGATGGCAGATGAAGACCAGCCGCCTCCCGGTGTTGATGCCGCGCAGGCCTTGGCGGCCTCTTCTCGCTTCCCCAATCTGGCCGAACTCGACCTGCGAGGCTTCACATTGGGAACCGCCGGAGCCGAGGCGCTTGCCCGTTCTTCTCGCCTGAATTCGCTCACCTCTTTGAAGGTGACGGCCAGTCTGGTCAGTTCAGACGGAGGAGGGATGTTGCTGAATCGCTTCGGCGAATCCATCCTCGATGTGTCTTGATTCTCACGCCGGCACAAGACCGCCCCAACGGGTTTGAGCGTTGAGGATGGCCATGCGCCGACTTGGCTTGCTTGGCGAGAGACCAGTCGAAATGGCGAGGTCAATCACCCTTCGCAATTCTCTCCCATGGTTTTCGCCATCTCGGCCATCCGGCGGGTCATTTCCTCCGGCGGCACATCTTCAATGTGCGTCGCGAGCATCCATTGATGGCCGAACGGGTCCACCAGCGAACCGCTGCGGTCGCCGTAAAATTGGTTCGCCAGCGGCCGGACAACCGTGGCCCCGGCGGCGACGGCCTTTTCAAAGGCCTCGTCAACATTTTCCACGTAAACCATGAGGCTGGCCGGTGAACCGCCGAGCGTGGTCGGGCTTTTGGTTCCCCATTTGGGGTTCTCATCCGAAAACATGAAAATGGCGTTGCCAATCTTCATCTCGGCGTGGCCGACCAGTCCCCCCGGACCGGGCATTCGGAAGATTTCCACCGCCCCAAACGCGGCCTTGTAGAACTCCAACGCTTTCGCGGCTCCTCCGATGAACAAATACGGCGTGAGGCTTGTGTAACCGTCCGGAATGGGTTTGACTGCCATTTTTCTTTCCTTCCACCAAATGTGGTGATGCGTGGTTTGGGCGAACAAGCTTTCTATCGGCTGACGCCCTCACATACCTGAACAAAATTCCACGTGTCAATCAAATGAATTTCCGGTGAAAAAATGGTTGGCTGTTCTCAGAAAATTGTTCTGGCAGACTTGCGAATGAGGAGGTATATTTATGGGAGAAGAAAGAAAAGGTTGGATATTCGACAAGCAATCCCACCGTGGCCAAAGGATTCGACTCCCAACCGAATACTTTCCATACCACAGAAGAATTTTGCGATTAATACGGGTGTTTTGAACTCGGACGGCGATGAAGCCTCCGATTGTCTTGTACAAAATTGAGTCTCTCGCCTCGTGTCACACCTTCTCAATCTCTCCCCGAGAAGGTCGCTGATCCACAGCGAAGTCCGTCGGCATGCGGACGGGGTATTTTCATGACTCTTGATCAGACACTCGTGATGAGTTCACTGGCTGTCGGCACGGACACCGGCAAGGCTGGCATGCCCACGGATGTCACCCAGTGCATTGGTCCGAACGATTCTCCCAAGGTGCCCGTTGTGAAGAGCGCTCCCCGCTTCGTGGTCGGAGACGTCCTCGGCAAATATCAGATCACCGCGTTCATCGGCCGGGGCGGCATGGGCGAGGTCTATCGGGGATTCGATCCGCTCATCGAGCGGGATGTGGCCCTGAAAGTCATCCCGGCCGAACTGATGACCAACGCGGAAATGCTCCGGCGTTTTCTGGCCGAGGCCCGCGCCGTCGGCAAGTTCATCCACCCAAACTCCGTCGCCCTACATGAAATCGGCCAGGAAAAGGGTCTGTACTTCCTCGCAATGGAATACGTTCCCGGCGGCGCCGTGTCGGACCGGTTGGAGAAGCTCGGCTCTTTGGATTTGAAGACGGCCGGCAAATGGATCTTCGAGGTGTGCCAAGGGTTGGCTGCCGCCCATCAGGCCGGGTTGATCCACCGGGACATCAAGCCGGAAAACCTGTTGCTGACGGCCGATGATCGCATCAAGATCACGGACTTCGGGTTGGCGAAAGCCTCCAACGACACCCGCAAGGAACTGGAACGCACCCAACCGGGGCAGTTGCTCGGCACGCCGTTCTACATGAGCCCCGAGCAATTCAGCGGCGAGGCCGTGGACGCCCGGTCGGACATTTATTCGGTCGGGGCGACGCTCTACCATTTCATCACCGGATGGCGGCCGTTCTCCGAGGCGACGACCATCATGCAAATGATGTACTCGCACTGTCAGAAGCCGATCCCCGATCCGCGGGTCATCAAGCCGGAAATCCCGATGGGCTTCGTGGAGATGATCCGCAAGGCAATGGCGAAGAACCCGGCCGAGCGGTATCAAACATGCAACGAGATGGCATACGCCATCACCCAATTGTTAAGCCATCCCTCATCGTTCACCCCGACGAAGCTGGTGAAACCCCCGGTCGTCCCCGCCCCGACCCCCATCCTGACGCACATGCCGGTGACGGTTCGCTCCGGCTTTACCCCGCCGAGCATCTGGCTGCTGGAACCGTCCAAAGTGCAGTCCATGATCCTCAAGGACAACCTGAAGAACCTTGGGATTGATTCCATCCGCACATTCAGCACGGTGGCCGAAGTGATGGCGGCCGGAACACAGAAAATGCCGCATGGCTTCATCACCACCATGTATCTTGACGACGGCACCGGCGAACAAGCCGCCGTGCAACTGCGTAATCTCCCCAAGGGAGACTCGGTGACCTGTTATCTGATTCACAGCGGTTCGGTCTGCACGGAGGCCACCCCGGAACTGCTGAACATGAAACTCCTTCGCAAGCCCGTCACCAAAGACATGCTTGCGACGGTGGTGGCGGAACTCGCAGGAAAGATGAGCAAGTGATCGCCGGTGTTTCAATCCCCTTGTTGAAACGCCGCGACCGAATCGAAAAAGCCCCAGCCTGACACAGCCGGCCCGGAGAAGTGAATTCGTGGAAGAGTCGTCGGTTATCCAGGAATTTATCCTGGAGACCACCCACGTCCTGCAAACCGTCGAGCAGGACTTGCTGAGTTTGGAACGAGCGTCCGATGTCGGCACACTCAGCCGGGTGTTCCGCTCCCTTCATAGCATCAAGGGTTCCAGCAGCTTTCTCGAACTCGCGGCCATCGAGAAACTCAGCCATCACGCCGAGACACTGCTCGACCTGCTCCGCAAGGACAAGCGAAAACTCACCCCGCCGATGAACGACGCCCTGCTAAAGTGCGTCGATCAACTCCGCGAGATGCTTCAGCAACCCGATTTCGGGCAAACCATCAATCTCGACGCCACGCTGGCCTCGCTGGAAAGCTTTATCAAAGGGGAACCGCCCGCCCCACCCCCGCCGAAACCAGCGCCGGTGTTGGATGCCCCCGTCACGGGCAGCACCGTTCACACTCGCATCCAGTCAATACTGCCTTCCATCCCGGCGAGCATTCTGCCGGAGACGATACCTCCGATTCCCTCGCCACCACCGACTCCGCCGCTGGTGGCGGCCTCCCCGCCGCCGTCGATCAATGTGTCCGTGTCCGTGCCGGTGAAATCCGGGGAAGCCTCGGCCAACAGTTCCCCTCGCATCGAAGTGATGGTGAACCCGCCGGTGAACATGACGGCGAGTCTGCCGCCAAAGAGCGTGACTTCTGCCGCCAAACCGGCACCGGAGCCGGAACCGGCCGAGGAAGACAAGATGATGCGGGTCCGGGTGAAATTCCTGGATGACCTGCTGCAGTTGACCGGCAACATGGTGATGGCCCGGAACCAATTGCTCGCCAAATACAACTTCGCCGACGACCCCGCATTCATCACCCTGTCCCAGTGCGTCACCGAGGTTCACAAAACCATCGTCCAGACGCGGATGAATCCCATCGGCTCCCTGTTTGACCGTTGCGAACGTCTGGTACGGGATCTGTCACGGCAACTGGCCAAGGAAGTGAAGCTCGAGATCACCGGCCGGGAACTGGAACTTGACCGAAGCGTGTTGGAATCATTCGCCGACCCGCTGATGCACCTGCTTCGTAACGGGATGGATCATGGGCTGGAGGCGACCGCCGACCGGCAAGCCGTCGGCAAGCCGCGAACCGGGTTGTTGAAGCTCGGTGCCCGCGAACAATCCGGCGAAGTCATCCTCTCGCTGGCCGACGACGGCCGGGGCATCGACTTGGACGCAGTCAAAGATAAGGCTGTCGCGAAAGGATTGATTCCCGCCAGCCGGGCCGCGATGTTGAATCGTCGCGGGATCATGGACCTGCTGTTCATGCCCGGCTTCTCCACGCGGGACGACGTGACCAGTCTGTCCGGCCGGGGAGTCGGTCTTGATGTCGTTCGCACAAATATCGAACAACTCGGCGGCATCGTCGAAGTGGACAGCAACCTCGGCCAGGGAACCACATTCACGGCCCGTATTCCGCTCACGCAGGCGCTTGTCTCTTCGTCGCTGATCTCGGCAATCATCGTCAAGTCGGGCGAACAGCGTTACGCGATCCCGCAAACGGCTGTCGATGAGATCATCCGCGTCAACCCCGAGGGGGACCGCGACCGGATTCACCGCATCAGTGGCCAGTCGGTTTATCAACTCCGCGATCAGGTGTTGCCGGTGGTTTCGCTGACCGAAGTGCTGGGCCTTCCCGTGCAAGAAGAAGGGGACGGCGCCCGCATCCTGATCGTGATGCAGTTTCGCGGCCAGCTTTTTGGCCTCCAAGTAGAGGGCATACTGGGCGTCGAGGAGATCGTCGTTCGGCCGCTCCCGGAACTGGTGCGGCACTGCAAAATCTTCACCGGGCACACTGTGATGGGTGACGGTCGGGTGGCCCTGATCCTTGACGGCAACGGCATCATCAGCCATCGGAAACTGGTCTTCGCGGACGAGTTCCACAACCGGCACAACGGCCACGCGGCCGAACGCTCGGATGGCCCGCAACGGCTTGTGGTGTTCAGTTTCGCGGACGATGAATTCTTCGCCATTCCGCTGGAGATGGTCTCGTACATCGAGAAGATTTCGACGGCCGCCATCAAAAAGGTCGGGGCGCGCGAGTTCATCCAGGTGAACCAGCGGACGATGCCCATTCTGCGGATCGACAAGGTGATGAGCGTCAGCGCCATGACCCCGCACAAGGAGGCGTATCTCATCATCCCGGCCCGCGTGAACTACCCGATTGCCGTGCTGGCCGGGCGTTCGGTGAGCGTGGTGGACGTGGCCGAGCATTATGAATCCCGCCTCAGCGACGGCCGGGGAATGCTCGGGACATTCATGCACCAGGACCGGCTGGTGATGCTCCTCGACTTGTACCACCTGTTCGAGAGGCATTCGCCGGACCAGTTCCGTTCGTCACCGCTGGAAACCCGCCCGGCCCATATTCTGGTGGCCGAGGACAGCCCGTTTTTCCAGAACCTCATCCGCAGTTATCTGGAGAACCCGCCCCGGCGGTTGACAATTGTGGCCAATGGCCGTCTGGCGCTCGAACTGTTGCAAGCCAGCCCGGAGGAGTTCGACATTCTGGTGTCGGACATCGAAATGCCGGAGATGGACGGCTTCGAGCTGGTGAAGAAAGTCCGGCTGGACGCCCGGCTCCGCACCTTGCCGGTGATCGCGGTCACCTCGCTGGCGACGACCGAACACATCGAGCGAGGCCTGCGCGAAGGCTTCGACTCCTACCTGATCAAGATCGACAAGGAACAGCTCGTGAAGACCATCGAGCGAAACATCGAGCGGGGCATGCAACACCGGGCCGTGACCAAGGCGCTGGCGAACCGGGCGGAGGGCTGACCCCATGCACATCGTCACCTTTGCGGCGGCCGGCGGCATCCACGGCATCCCCATCCTCGCGGTGGAGGAGTTCACCCGTCCCGTACCCGTCACCCCGGTCCCGCTGGCTGACCGGCGTGTCGCCGGGTTGATGAACCTGCGGGGCAAAAGCGGCACGGTCATCGATCTTCGCAAATGCTTCGTCAAGCCGCATGGCGAACCCTCGCCGAACGGCAAGATGATCTTGCTGGAGACAACCGACCGTCTGACGGAAGAGGCCCGGCAGCTATCCGTGCAAGTCTTCCGCGAGCCGGTGGTGTTGCTGGTGGATCGCATCTGCGACATCTTCCCGATCCGCTTTCAGGATGTGCAACCCCGCCCCGCCCATGTGCCGGAGCGATTTGTGACCGGCGTGTTGAAACACGGCAAGGACTACGTTTCCCTGATCGATCTGATGATCCTGATCGACGACATTCTCAATCCCAGAGGAACATCATGAGTTCGGCCATCGTGCCCGCGTCGAACAAGACCATCACTCTCGCCGGCAACGGGGAGACGCCCGCCACGGATAGTAAGTTCAGCATCTTCAGCCCCGTGGTCACGGTCGAACACCGCGAGTTCTACGAGCGGATTGTCTCCGAACTCAACGGCGTATTCCCCATCTGCACGCAGGGGAAATGCACGGCCGTCGAAGTGAGCGAGGACGCCACCGAACAGGAGCAGATCACCGACCTAATGAAGCGCGTCGAGAGTTTTTCCGGCGAGTTGCTGGAGGTGACGAAGCAACTCTTCGACCAGTTCTATCAGGCAAAAGAACACTTCTGCAAGATGATCCACGGCACGACGGCGTACGTGAAGATCAACCTGATGGACCGCAACCTGTTGGAGCGCACCTGCGACGTCCGCTGGTGGGCGCTGGAAACCGCCTTCAGCGACGTGATCGAGTTCCGGGAGCGGGTGTCGGAACGGTTGCGGGCCATTTTGGACGGGCCGCATAACAAGCCGGATGGCGATGTCTTGCGGGAAGTCATAGAGGAAAAGGAGCGTTGGGAAGTCAACGCTGCGGCCAACGAGCGGCTTCAGAAATCGCTTGCCATGTTCGACGACACGGAGACGTTGATCGCCGATGTGCGGGCCGTTCTGAAAAAAGCCTCGTTCGCCTGTGACCGGCTGGAAGACATCAACAGTTCTTACACGCTGTATCGGGATCTGGTGATCGCCTGCCGTGATGGCATGATTATCGCCAACTCCAACAAAACGACCCGCCCCCGCGTGTTGGGACTGAACGTCGCCGGAGAGAACTGGTTTCAAAAAGCCTTGACCACCAAGGATGGCACGCAATACCACGCCCAAGACCTAACGGAATCGAGCATCGAGACCGAGCGGAGCCTGATCTATTCCGCAGGCATCCGCGAACAGAGCGACAACTATGGCAAGGTGATCGGGGCGATGGGGGTCTTCTTCGACTTCCAAGGCGAGGCCATGATGATTCTGGAGGATCACATGAGCCGGGACGCGGACAACTTCGTCGAAGACGGCTGGTATTCGTTTATCACCAACTCCGAGGGGGTGGTAATCGCCTCCAGCGACCCCGGCGTGATTGAACCGGGCAAAAGCGCCCACCTGCCGCGCAAACAGCGAACCCCCCCGGCCGGGTTGCGGCCGATGACTTACTCCGTGATCGAGGGCCAGGAATCGGCTGTTTTCTCGGCCCGGACGGACGGTTATCTCGATTATCCCGGTCTCGGGTGGGCGAGTCATCTCGTCGTGCCGAAGGATCAGATTTTTCGCACCGCCGCCTCGAACACGCAACTCGGCATCAGCATTGATGAACTGATGCAATCTCGCCTCGTGCCGGACATCAACAAACAGACATTCACGAAGGTGCAGGACGACAAGGAATCGATTCAGCTCATCTCGCTCAACGGGATTGTTTTCGCCTCGAAACTCGGCAAACGAGGCGTGGCGCTCGGGCCAATTTTCGACCAGATTAAACAGACTGGTGAGTTCACGACCAGCAAGATGGAATACTTGCTGACGGAAATGGCCGTCGGCGAATTGCAACTCAACTTGCAAGCACTTGAAAATTTCTCCAAGCAGGCCATCGATCTGATTGACCGCAACCTGTTCGAGCGGGCGGCCGATGTGCGCTGGTGGTCCACGGATCAATACTTCTGGACCGCGTTGAAAGACCCGACGCCAGAAAACTTCCAGAAAGCGGCTCACCGGATGGAGGTCATCAACGGCTCGTACACGATGTACCGAAATCTGGTGCTGGCGAATCGCAACGGCGAAGTGGTCGCCTCGGCCCGCAGCGAGGATCGGCACAAACTCAAAGCCGTCAGCGTGTACGACGACCAATGGTTCCTGATGGCGATGCGAACCAACAAATCAAGCGAGTATGCCGTGCAGGATGTGATGACATCCAAGCTGGAACCCCGCAAGGAACGCTCGCTGATTTACTCCGGTGGCGTCCGGGTCGGCGGCGCGAGAGCGGGCGATCCCATTGGCGTGGTCGGCATCCTGTTCGATTGGGACACGGAGGGAAAGAAGATCCTCGCCACCTGTCTGCCCAAAGACCGCGACGGCCGCCTGATCGGCGGTTGCGCCGCCTTTTACACCAACTCTCACCACGAAGTCATCGAAACCACCGACCCGGAACACTTCCCCGTCGGCAAGCTACTCTCCCTCCCGATGGCCCACAACCAACTCAAAGCCGGCCAATCGACTTCTGGCTTGTTGGTCATCAACGGCCAGCGCTACATCATGGGCTCGTCCCGCACCAAAGGCTACCGCGAATACGCTGGGCTCGGCTGGCTGGCGCATGTGTTGCGTCCGGTTTGAAGGGCCGTGAAGCCGCGACGCGAAGTCTTCGCAGCGGAGCGCGGACTTCCTGTGTCAAATAATTGCCATAACTAACCACGACTGAACGCAGGAAGTCCGCGCTCCGCTCCGAAGACTCCGCGTCGCGGCTTCAAGGCTTTATTTCTTCCACCACCAAGTTTTCCGGTGTCACGTTCCCATCGCCAATGTTAATCGCCTTTTCCAACAGTGGCAACGCGGTCTTCAACTTGGCCGGGTCGGAGTAATGCACTTCGAGAATGCCATCGCCTTCCCGCACGGTTGATCCCACGGTGGCCAGCACGCGGACGCCGACAGCGTGATCGACGTGGTCGGCGGCTTTGGCCCGGCCGGCGCCGAGCATGGTGGCGGCGATGCCGATGTTGAAGGCTTCGAGACCGTGGACGACGCCGGGGCGGTTGGCGGTCAGGATGTGGCGGTGCGGGGCTTGGGGGAGTCGTTTCGGGTCGTCGATCACGCGGGGATCGCCGCCTTGTTGTTCGATGATCTTGCGGAATTTCTCCAAGCCGGCCCCGGATTTTAGGGCCTTTTGCACGTCGGCCAGCGCCTTGGCCGGGTCAGTCTTGTTCCCCATCTCAACCATCCGGGCGGCGAGGGCGACAGACAAGTCGGTGATGTCAACCGGGGCTTCGCCGCGCAGGGCGTCGATGCACTCTTGAACTTCAAGGGCGTTGCCGACCATTCGACCCAGCGGGGCGTCCATTCGCGTAATCATCGCCTCGGTGCGGACGCCGTTGGCGTTGCCGACGGACACGATGGATTTCGCCAGCGCACGGGCATCCGGCAGCGTCTTCATGAAGCCGCCGAGGCCAACTTTCACATCCATTACCAACGAGTCGATTCCCTCGGCCAGTTTCTTGCTAAGGATCGAGGCAGTGATGAGCGGGATGCTTTCCACGGTGCTGGTGGCGTCACGTAGCATGTACAATTTGCGGTCGGCGGGCGCCACCTCGGCCGACTGGCCGATCATGCCAACGCCGACTGTTCGCAAGGCCGTGCGCAATTCATCTTCGGAGAGACCGACACGGAATCCGGGAATGGCTTCGAGTTTGTCCAGCGTGCCGCCGCTGTGACCAAGCCCCCGGCCGGACATCATGGGGACAACCAACCCGCAACAGGCGGCGAGCGGGGCGAGAATCAGGGAGGTTTTGTCCCCTACGCCGCCGGTGCTGTGCTTGTCCACTTTGGGGCCGGGGATGTCGTCCCAGCGGTAACTTTTGCCGGATTCGGCCATGCACTTGGTGAAGCGGGCCGTCTCGTCCGGGTTCATCCCCCGCAGCCAGACGGCCATCAGCAGGGCGGTGAGTTGATAATCCTCCCAACCGCCATTGGCCGCCGCCGACACGAAAGCCTGAATGGCTTCCGGCGAAAGGGGTTGCCCGTCTCGCTTTGTGCGAATAATATCGATGGCCCGCATGGGAAAGCCGCCTCTGAAAATCGGCAACGAACCTTGTGCCTTCGGCATTCCGGGGCACAATGGATGGTTTAGAGGATTGATCGGGATCAAGCGAGGAGCATCTTGGCACAGTCACATGCGATTTTGATCGGCATCGAGGAAGTTTCGGGGTTTGCCCGCTGGCCGCACACCATCACGGAACTCGGCCATCTCGCGGACACGCTGGCGCTGGCTGGCGTTCCCAAAACGCATCAAACCGTGCTGATGGGTGCGGCCGCCACCAAGTCGGCCGTCGAATCACGACTGCGAAAACTGTTGAAAACACTGGCCGCCGGGGACGATCTCTGGTTTGCCTGGGGCGGCCCAAGTTTCATCGTCGATGGCGAAACGTTTCTGGCGACTTCCGATACTTTGGAAGACGACCGGGATGCCACCGCCATCCGACTGGCCGATCTGGTGCAAGCCATCGACCAAACGGGAGCGCAAACCCGTTGGCTGACCGACCTGCCTGAATTCGGAACCGATGACGGTTTGACAGACGCCGATCACATGGTCGGTTTGCGCTCCCATGCAACCGGAGAGATCTCACACACCGCCAACAATCGCCGGGTTTGGCTGCATGCCCTTGGCGAAACCCTGCGGGGCAAAACACCGCCGGTGGCCGGGCCGCACATCACGGCCGCCGAATTAAATGACTGGCTGACGGACGAGCTTCCCCGAGCCATCCGCAAGGCGATCACCGAACCCGGCCCGCAAACCCCGGTGTTGATCGGCCGGGACAATATTCCGTTTCCCGTGGCCGTCCCGGAGGCTCCGAAGCCGCCGAAGGCAAAATTGAGTTTGAAGCAATTGAAGCGACTGGTCTTCCGGGGAGAACGTCCCGCGAAGATCCGGGAATTGTCTGGCTACCAGAAAAACTACCGGCTGCCGGAGGCCAACACACCGTCGGCCCAAAAGTGGCTTCACCGGCTCGCCATGCCGGAATTGCAGGCTGATTTGGACGAGAAGTTCAACGCGATCCGCGAGGAACTTGGCTACAAACGCAAAGACCTCGAATGCGTCCTCGGGCCGGACGGGTTCGGCTTCATCCGCACCCCGGCGTTTGATTATGCCGTCAGCGTGACCATCGACTCGCTGGAACCGACGACGATGCTCTGGCGCCGGGAATTGTCCCAATTCGCCAAGGCCGACCTGTTGCAAAAGCCCGCCTTCCGGAAAGTGTTCCCCGACGCGCTGGAAACACTGGAATTCCACTTTGACACGCTGATCGACATCGAGGAACTGGTGGACCGCATTGAGGACAACCGCCCGGAGGGGGTGAAAATCCGCGTCGGCAGCGATGCGTCTTACTGTGAGGTGACAGTCACCGGATTCTTGGGTAAAGTGCGGGTGGAAAAATCCCTCCTGCGAATCGACGGCCCCTCCGGCCTCGGCCCGGCGTCGTTGGTGGAACAGTTTTTCGCCTTTCAGGCCCAATTCGGCGGCAAGAAAGGATTGCCCGCGATCAAGTGATCCGGGTTTGAGTGAAATTTATATCGGTAAAATTTTTCCAAAAAGAACAGCCCGTTTTTTTGGCAAAATCATCATTTTTCATGTCACATCAATTTGTGTATTTTGCCTATCTTTGCGGGACGAAAATCGCCGAAGCCGCAATGGCAGTCCGTGCCGCTATTGAAAATCGGTGGGTTGATGGCGTCCGATCACATTCGGAATCAACGTCCCGAGTCGGCAAACTGCCCCAAAAGACGGACGGCACAACTCACCGTTGAAACCAGGAGTTGAACACTCCAGAAAGGTTCTGACTCGATGTACAGCATCGTGATGATCGCCGCGATGACGGCCGCCCCTGAAACACCGGAGTTTTTCCTTCGGTGCCAGCGGCCTTCCTGCCCGCCGACATTTTGCCCGCCGATCTATTGTCCTCCATGTCCTCCATGTCCTCCATGTCCTCCGCCGCCATGCCATCATCACTGCCCGCCGATGAATTGCGGAGGGTGTCTTGGCTGCGCGGGCATGTGGCCGAATAACCACATTGGCTGCACAGGGACATGTCATGGGTGCTGCGGTGGCATCCCCCAAGGTTGCACGGGGACATGTCATGGGTGCTGCGGTGGCATCCCGCAATGGTGCCCGCCCACGAACTGTTGCGGCTGGCAACCGCCGTATCCTCCGTGCCCGCCCACGAACTGTTGCGGCTGGCAGCCTCCATACCCGCCGTATCCCAATTCGGGACGAGGCGTTCCGGTCAGCCTTTCCGACATATTGGAAACTCATGCCCAAGTGCGGACTGTCACACTGCCGGAAAACCAGGCCCAGATCAAAATGCGCGTTCCAGAGGCCGCCAAGGTGTATGCGGACGGTTATTTGACGGGGGAAACGGGGATGATCCGCACGCTGACCACGCCGGCAATCTCATCCAACCAAGACCACTGTTACACGGTGAAGGTGGAGGCGGTCATCAACGGGGAAACCCGGGTGGCCAGCAAACGGGTGGTTGTCCGGGGCGGCCGGGTCACGCCGGTTGATTTCAGCAGTCTGGCCGACTCCAAAGCCACCAGTGCGATCAGCGTGAATGTGCCGTCCAAGGCAAGATTGTTGATTGATGGCGTGGAAACTCCCGCCCTTTCGGGAACGACGAACCTTAACACACCGGAACTGGAGTCCGGCAAATCGGTGAGCTATCTGTTTCAAATCGAAACACCCCGCGACGGTCGAATTGAACTGGAAACCCGCCGGGTGACCTTCAAGGCGGGCGAAGCGGTTGTCGTGGATTTCTCGCGCAAATCGGCCGACAGTGTGGTGACCTTGAAGTGAGGTGACTTCAAAGCAGGCCCGACAGACATCGGGCCTGCTTTGTCTCGAAATCCCTTTCGATCTTATTAGCGAGGTGTTTTCATGCTGGCCAAAATGCATTTGAAACTGTTCTGTTTGACGGCGCTGATCTTCTCGGGCATTTCGTTCTCGCAGGAAAAGACATTGGTTGTCATTCCTGAAAAATCGGGATCTTACATCATCCCCAAAGGAAAATTGGGGGTGACTGTCGCGCCTGTCCGGGTGATGATCGACCAAATCACCTACCGGGGCTGCCAGATCCTCGAAGTGATCGCGGATTCTCCCGCCTCAAAAAACCGGTTGGAAGCAAATGACATCATCACCGAGGTGAATGGAACAAAGACCCTCAAGCCGGCCGACATTCTTGCCGAGATCGAGAAGTCGAACGGAAAGATCGCTATCAAGGCGATCGACTCCCGAACGGGCCGGATTGTCGAAATCAAGGACATCGAATTGGAAATGGTTAAGAAATAGTGTTTGCCCTGAATCACACAGGAGCCACCGCATTCATGCAATTTTTTGTGAGACTGATTGGGTAGATCACACTCGCCGGATCGGGCATTGCGGAAGACCGCAGGAAGCTGACAGGTTTTCCACGTGAGTATGTATCATTTTCATCAATCAACCATCTGGAGAGCGAGGCCATGAACAATTGGGTCAGCCCGATCATAATGTTGGTGTCCACAACTGTTATCGGAGTTCATGATTGCCATGTGGCGGCGGAAGAAAAGGCAATCACGCCGGTGATGCAGATTCGACAGTTGGAATTTGAAACAAAATTCAATCAAGTCTATGCCTCTCCGGCAAAGCCTGTTCCCGGCCAGCAGCAATTCTGGATCTGGGCTTGCATTGTCGAAACAGGCTCGGGATCGCCCGCCATCGGTGGTCTTGTGGAAATCGACAGAATTGGTGACGAATACCCTGTGGTTTTGGTAAAAAGTTATGCGAAAGCAAAGAATGTGACCGTTAGTTTTATTTTCAAAAATAAACCTGCGGAAATTGATGGTGGAAAAATCATATTCACGCTTTGTCAGGAGGCCATTCCCGGAAACTGGCCGTTGGTGCCGATAAATCCCAAAAATCCAACAGCCCCAAAGAAATAAATTCGCTGACCGCGTGTTCATCAGTCAAACCCCAACTCCTCCGGCAACCGGTCTAATTGCCACACCAGCACGTGATGCGACCGGTCCAGCAAAACGTACAGGCGGTTTCCGTCGGAGTTGAATTCCGCCTGGCGGACGGGCTGGCCGTTGGCGGGGAGGCGGGCGAAGGGAGTCCAGCCATTGTCGGCCGTCTGTTTCCACACGATCAGTTGGCCGTCGATGCCGCCGGTGACAAGGGTGGTCTGATTGGGGTGAACGGCCAGGCCGGGGACACGGCCTTTGTGTTGATTTGGCAGGGTAGTCACTTCCTTGGTCGTCGCATTAACAATGTGAATGTTTCCGATTGCGTCTGACGCCAGCAGACGGCCGTCGGCAAATTCCGCGAGGGCGAAGATTTGTTCCTTGCTGACGAGAATGCTGGAAAGGTGTGCCCCGGTGACTTCATCGAACAAATCGATCACGCCCGTGCCCCGGCCGGCCACCAGTCGTTTTCGAGACAAAGCCAAACAATTATAACGTTGGTCCACGGTCGTCAGTTTTAACGACTCCGACTCGCCGATGATGTTGAAATTCTTCGCCGACCGCTTTTCCAGCCGGTTCTTGACAATGTTCCAGAACGAATCTCCATCCGAGGTGAACACCCTGGCTTGGGAAGAGTCCACGACCCGGTTGCCTGTTTCCGCTTCGCTGTCTGTGCGAGGATACCACCCGGCAATGTGCAGCCAGTTTTTCCCCAGGCTGGCCACAAGGCGGCGGTTGTCGGGGGCGAGGGCGAAATCCTCGTCGATTCGCACGACGCAATGGGCAATCACCTCTTGAATCCAATCTCCGGTGGTGGTGTTCCACAAAATGCCGCGACTATTATGTCGATCCGGGCGGGCGTTGCTCATCGTCAACAATTCATTCCGGCCATTAAGCAAGGCAAAACGGTTAATAAGCATGGGGGAACCGGCGATCACATGACAATACGGGGACCGGCGGCGTTGATAAGCCTTGGGCGACTGTCCCAAGATCAGCAAATGATTGCCGCCGGATAGAAAATTCAACCGGGGTCGGTCGGGGCCAACAAGACGGGTGGCGACATCCCGTCGCAACAGATCCCAAATCAAGATGTTCTCCCGGCTGCCCACGGCGAGATATCGGCCGTCATCCGATAGCGTGACGATCGACAGGCCCGCCTGCCCGGCAAACCGATTTAAATCAGACGATCCATCTGTGAGTGTCAGATGGTCGGAATCAATAAACTCGACTTGGTCGCCGGCCAGCGACACCAGCCAATCACGCTTTGGCAGCCACGCCGATTTTCGAGCCAGCTGCGGCCACAATTTCTTCATCTCATCAGGAGAAGTCGGCGGCAATCCCGCCGGTTCAAGCGTGACGGGGTCCAATCGCCAGGGACGATTTTTGCCGCTGGAAAAATGCAGATGATTTCGGTCCGGGTGGCACATGATCGCCTGATCCATGTCCGGTTCGGATTCACCGTCCGGGGGATCGCTCTCAGCCAGAAGTATTCCCGGCACTCTCGCCGAAAACGCCCGGAGCACATTGCTGAACCGACCGCACACATAGAGTCGGCTTCCATCCGGCGAGGCTTCGATGTCACCGATGAATTCGTCAAATGCCTCCCACCCCCCGCTGACTTGGCCGTCACTCGTTTCGCAAACATACACCCAGCCGCTGCGGGTGCTGGCATACAGTTTGTTGCCGTCCGGGGAGAAGGTTAGCGCTTTGCCTCCATCGACAGGATTGTCGAAGTTCGAGTTGGATTTGGCCGGTTTGACTGGAAGTTGGAAAGTGTGAACCCGCGTCAGAGTAAGGGCGTTGTATAAATAAACTTCAATCGTTGGATTCAAATCCGCGCGAGTCTGAATAATGGCAAACCAGTTGCCGTCCGGTGATTCGGCAAAGTAATCGTAATGTCCCTCGGGAACCTCCCACGGGATTTGCTCCCATTCCTCGGCAATCAGCGTGGCAAACCAATCATCCCGCACCACGGGAGCGTTCGCCGGGAATTGCGGCATGCCTGCCAGTTCTTGAAAATCCGCCTTGTTGGCCTCAATCCAACCCGGCGGTTGCCGGACGATTCGCTGCCGAACATCGCCGGTCAGCGTGACGAACCGGGTGTTCAGTTGCTCTTGTTTCGCCAATTGCTCCTTGGTCTCGACCTCAAGTTGCATGTTCTGATAAGCCGACCAGGAGACCGGGCCGGCGATCACGGTCATGAGTGACAACCCCGCCAACAGCGAACTTGTCGGGTGTCGCGTCACCCAAGACCAAGCCATTGAGAACTTGGAACGCGGCCGGGCAAAATAGGTTGGTTCGCCGTGTCGGACACATTTCAAATCCCTGATGAGATCAAGGGCGCTTTGATAACGTTGCGCTGGTTCTTTTTGCAGGCATTTCTGGCAGACCGCCTCCAAATCCGCGGAAATCTCTCGCCGAAATGAACGCAACGGCGGCACGGGGCTTGACAGGATTTCGACCAGGATGGCGGCATGGTTCTTGGATTCAAATGGCATCCGGCCGGTCAACAGTCGATATAGAACGACTCCGAGCGACCAGACTTCACTCCGGACATCAACCTCGTTTCGCCTTCCGGCCGCCTGTTCGGGGGACATATGACTGGGCGTTCCAATGATGGCGTGGCTCGCGGACAACGAGTCGTCCTCCTCAATGACTCGCCCCAATCCAAAATCCGTGACACGGGGATTCCGTCCGTCCGGGCCGACCAGGATATTCTCCGGCTTGATATCCCGGTGTAATATCCCGCGTTGATGGGCGAGGGCAATCCCGTCGGCGATTTGCCGGAGCAACTCGACGGCTTCGTTGATTGGAACCGGCTCGCTGCCGCGATTGTCAAGCCATTCCGAAAGATTGGATCCCTCCACATATTCAGAAACGATAAAGGGAACCCCGTCGCTTTCGTCAACAGAGTGGACGGCCACAATATTCGGGTGATCCAACCGGGACGCAATCTCCGCTTCTCGCAAGAACCGCCGCCGGGCCGATTCGTCCAGCATGGCGAGCAACAGCGGTTGCTTGATGGCAACCTGGCGATTAAATTCCCCGTCATACCCAAGGTAAACGACCCCAAACCTGCCCCGGCCGAGTTCTGACTTGATTTCAAAACCGGCGATCCGCTTCGGCAAAGACGAGTCATGGAATGTTCCATCGAATGAATCGTCGATCATGTCGCTTCCCCATCCTTCGCGACCCCTTCAATCTTCTTCAGCAATCGGTTTTTCGCCCGAAAATAGCGTTGGCGCAAAGTCTGTTCGGTTTCCCCGAGCATTTCGGCAATTTGCCCGTACTCCAGCGATTGTTCGTCCTTTAGCGTGAGAATGGTGCGATCCGGTTCGGAAAGCTCCCCAAACAAGCGCTTGCCCGTTTCCAAGAGTTCACGGGTTTCCAAGGTGTCTTCTTGGACGGTTTTCTCCGGGATTGTCTGGATGGCCGCCAGGGAAACTTCTTTGGTGGCATCCCGGCTTTTCGTCCCAAATCGCTCGATCAGGGACAGGGATTTGTTGTGTTGGATTCCGCAAAGCCAGGCCCGAAACTCGCTGATCGTTGCGCCCCGAAAAGTGGCGAAGTCCTTGAACGCCGCCTGCAGGGTAATTTGGGCGACGTCTGAAGAGTCAGCCTTCGGCCGAAGTCTCGGTGGAATGATCCCATGGCAGTTGGCCCGTATTTCAGGACGAATCGTGGCGAATAGCTGGTTTAATGCCGCAGAATCTCCCCGAAGGGCGAGAAGCAAAAGCGCCTCCATATGATCCTTCCAAATACTTGTCGGCAGGTGTTTCACGAGTCGTCATCAATGGGATCAGTCCCAAGGGTAACAGGCGGGGTTGATTGCTTTCAAGAGAAAGTTCCGCAAAAGAAGCAGAGAAGGCGGTGAAAAGCCCGGACCGGAAAAAGATGCGCGTGACTCTGCGGAATATTTCGGGATTTTTCAACAAAAGTGTCACAAGCCATCAGGAATCATGCCTATTCTTTTTCGGGCTTTGCGCTGGCATGGGGAATCTCCCGAAAATAATTTTGAATCCCAAGAAAGATCCGGCTACAGTCGGCGTTGTGCCTGGCAGGGGCATGATGATTCGCCGTCATTGATGTCCGGCAAAATCAAACTTATTTTGAGAGATATCTGATGCGAAACGCGACCATCGCCGCCGTGACGGGCCTGCTTCTGTTGACGGGAAGCCTGCGAGCCGATCAGTACACCCCGTGGGTGAAGGACGAAAAGACGAAGACTTATAGTTGCGAGTACAAATACGTCACGAGGGCCAACAAGCCAGCCGTGCAAAACGTGGTGGTCTACTACGGCGACAACGACCGGAAGAATTGGGCCTACTTCTATAACGAACAACAGAAGCCGTGGGCGCGATGCGCCGTCCCCGGTAATCCGAAATACGATCAAAAGGCGATGTACTGGCAGCACATCGACGCCACCGAGACCAAGTATCAGGACTACGAAGACAAGGATTATTGCCCGGCCCCAAAGGACGGCAAGAACGCGATCCCGAGTCTGCCGCTGCCGCCGAAGTAATCGGGCCTTATGCCAGCACGGCTTTGACGACTTTGCCGTGAACATCCGTCAGGCGGTAATCACGGCCCTGATGCTGGAAGACCAGTCGTTCGTGATCGATCCCCAAGCAGTGCAAAAGCGTGGCGTGCAGATCGTGAACATGAACCGGGTCTTTCACGATGTTGTAGCCGAAGTCGTCTGTCTCCCCGTGGACGAGGCCGGGTTTCATGCCGCCGCCGGCCGCCCACATGGTGAAACAGCGGCCGTGGTGGTCACGGCCGTAGTCGGCTTGATTGCCCCCCTGGCCATATACCGTGCGGCCAAATTCGCCGCCCCAAATCACCAGCGTGTCATCGAGCATTCCGCGTTGCTTCAAGTCGGCGACCAAGGCGGCGGATGGTTGGTCGATGTCCTTGCACTGCTTGGGGATGTTCGAGGGCAAACTGCCGTGGTTGTCCCAGCCTCGGTGATAAAGTTGCACAAAGCGAACGCCCCGCTCGACGAGACGGCGGGCCAGCAGGCAATTGGCGGCGAAACTCCCCGGTTTTTTCACGTCCGGGCCGTAGGAGTCCATCACGTTCGCGGGTTCTTTGGAAACGTCCGTCAGTTCTGGCACGCTGGCCTGCATCTTGAAGGCCATTTCGTATTGGGCGATGCGGGTTTGAATCTCCGGGTCGCCGTCTTTTTCCAGTTGAAGCTGGTTCAGCTTGGCGATGCCGTCGAGCATTTGCTTTCGCATCTCGCGATCGATGCCGGGCGGGTCGGAGAGATACAACACCGGGTCGCGGCCGCCGCGAAGCTTCACCCCCTGATGGCTTGACGGCAAAAATCCACTGCCCCACAAGCGGTCGAGCAATCCCTGATTGGCGTCGCTCCCCGTCCCGTGGGAAATCATCACGACGAATGCCGGGAGGTCTTTCGATTCACTTCCCAAACCGTAACTGAGCCATGATCCGAACGACGGCCGGCCGGGTTGTTGTGAACCCGTTTGCATGAAGGTGATGGCCGGGTCGTGATTGATCGCCTCCGTGTTTACGGACTTGATGACGCACAACTCATCAATGATCTTGCCGGTGTGCGGCAGCAACTCGCTGACCCATGTGCCGTTTTTGCCCTGTTGCGTGAACTTGAATTTCGAGGCGATGACCGGGAAGCTCTTCTGCCCGGAGGTCATGCCAGTGAGGCGTTGCCCGTTGCGGATCGAATCGGGGAGTTCCGTGCCGGTGAGTTTTGCCAGTTTCGGCTTGTGGTCCCAGAGTTCCAAGTGGGACGGCCCGCCGGATTGGAACAGGTAAATCACCCGCTTCGCCTTGGGGGCAAAGTGAGTGAGGCTTCCGGCAAAACCATCCTGCTGGAACAAGGTGGCGAGGGCCGCCGTGCCGAGGGTGGCCCGGCCGAGGAAGTGGCGCCGGGTGAGTTGCTGCTGCCAGTCGCGGAGAGGGTTCATCGGCGTGCCGCTGGTGTGATGCCGTGTGGTTCCCGATAACCCCGCCGGATTGCAGGGAGTCACGCCGCCCGTTTGGCGTCCGTGTCGGGCCGGGAGAGTTGTTCGACGAACTTTGTCAGGCGGGTCAGTTCCTGCCGCAATTCGTCCGCGTGCCGTTCGGCCGTCGCCCGGTCGGCCTGTAATTGCATCATACGGGCCGCCTCGTCGCCTGTCGCCCGGTCGGCGAGGTATTCCCGATGGTCAAACTGTGTTTGCTTCCGGGCCAGAATTCGTTGTTGCCGGGCGAGGGCTTCCCATTGTTCGGTCGCCTGACGGAACGAGACGGCCAATCCCTCCCGTTCCTCTTTCAACCGGCCAATCAACTCTTCCAGCCGTTCTTCCCTCGCCTCATGCAGGGCGAGGATTTTGCGCTCACCACGGGCAAGAGCCTCGGAATCCGATTCTCCCAGTTCCGTTCGCGCGAGTTCCACCGCCAGTTCCCGGCCGGCCAGTGTCTCCCGGCGAACGGCCAGTTCGGCCTCCCGGTCGTCCGTCCGGCGAATGGCCTCGGCGGCTTGGTCTCGCAACAAGCGGGCGTGTTCCAGTTGATCGTGAAACACCGCCAGTTCGGCCTTGCGGCGGCGTTGCCATTCAGCAATCAGCGATTTGAGCCGACCTTCGTATCGTTCCACCCGATGCTCGCGGATGGCGAGGTCTTGTTCGTCCCGTTCGTGGTTGATTTGAGAATCGAGCAACCGGGCCTGCCACGTTTCCAATCGGGCTTGTTCTGTTAGTAGTTGGCGGGCGGTTTCATGGAGGGATTCTTCTTGCCCCAAGACATTCCGAAGAATCGCTTCTAGTTCTTCCAGCGTGTTGGAACCGAGCGAACGGGCATCCGTCAATGCGCGGGCGACATGGCCCACGAGTTCGCCGAGTGAATATTGCTGGTCGGCCAGATCGTCGGCGAGAACATGCAGCGGAACCGCTTCTTCGGGAACCACTGTTTCCGGGGGGAGGGGGATGGTCGCTTCGGAGGCGGGCAGTGCTTCGCGAAGATTGTTGACCCGGTTTTCCAACGCGGCGATCTCGTGACCCAAGGCGACTCGCTGGCTGGCGAAGTCGGCTTGTTCCCGCGTGAGAGATCCTTCCCGCGCGTTTAACAGATGTTCGCGGTCAGCCAGTTCTTGTTGCCGGGCCTGGAGTTCGATTTCCATCGCCTGCCGTTTGGCCCGGCATTCTTGCAGGGACTTGGCGAGCGTTTGCCTCGCCCGCTCCTCTTGTGATCGAGTGGCCTCGAAACGGGCCTTCTCTTCGTCGAAAGCGGCACGATCGGCCTTCAGGCGGGCGGTTTCCGAAGCCAGCCGCTGGCGTTCGGCCGTCCATTGGCGTTTCCAACGCCGGATGAATCGTCGCCGGAGTTTTCGCAATTCGTCCAATGCCGTCCGAGCCTCGGCTTGGAGGGATTCCCCCTCAAGACGAACCTCGGTGATCTGCCGGAACTGGTGATTTGTCTCGGCTTCCAACCGCAGGCGGTCACGGAACAACCGGCCGCGTCCCTGCACCAGTTTCCAATGTTGCCGGGCGCTTTTGCGGGCTGGAATCGCCATCGGCGGTTCTTCGGGCGACTCTTCTTCCTCGGCCAGTTTCGCCAGCGGAATTCCGGCCCCGGAACCCGGAAACGGCCCCGGCGGAAATGCCCAGCGGATCTCCAGTTCGATCTCGCCAATCGTCAGCCGATCCCCGGCCGCCAGCATCCGGCTGGAGGAGGGAGTGTTGTTCACCAGCGTGCTTCCCCCCACGGAACGCAGGTGCGGCCCCTCGGGGGTGACCGAAATCACGCAGTGAACAGAGCGGACGAGGGGGTCGATAATGCGGAGATCGCAAGCCTCGCCGGAACCGACAAGGGTCAGGGGCACCAGCAAAACCCGGCTGACACCCCGATCCGGCCCGTTGCGAACAATCAGTTCGCCGGGAAGACGGGGAGCGCGACGGTCGTGGCGATTTCCCATGTGCAACGTCATGAGTGAATCCTCGCCCATTGTATCGGACAACCGGTCGTGCGGATATTAGGAAATCTGCGGGAGATAAATAATTTGAAATCCGGCAATAAATATTGAAGGATCAGTCTTCGTCGTCATCGCGGGATCGGCGTCGGCGGGGTTCCCCTCCTTCGTCCTCGACGAAGTCCTCAAAGCGACGTTTGCCGGTGCGGTTCTTGCGCGGGCGGGGTTGGTTCTTTTTCTGTTCTCGCCGCCTGGCGATCTCATTTTTCAAATGGCCATGTTCCGTGTCGGCAAATGATGCGGTGATCACCAACGCCAGCCCGCAAATCAGGAAGTCCCAGCAACAGGTGATGCCGTAGTACAAGGGTTCACGGGTGATGACATACAGGACCACCGCCGCCACACCGACCAACGGCATGGACAGGAGCATGAGGGCGACGACGGTGTTCAATGCCCCCGTGATGTGCGTTTCCCAAGTGTTGAGGGAGAAACGCCCCTGCACGAGCGCGCGAACGCCAAATATCAGTCCGAGGACTTCGGCGAAACACATGGGAAACTTCCGCGAGTCGTCAAACGGCGGCGCGACGGCCGGGCTTGGCCGCGCTGATCTGGCTTGGCTCCGCGCACCCGCCGGAAGTGGGGAGCATTTTGTTCGGGCTGCAAATGTTGGTCGGGTTGAAGGCGTCCCGCAGGCGAACCATCATCCCAAGATCAGTCGGTGAAAAGAGTTTCGGCATGAAGTCAAGTTTCTCCACGCCGATGCCGTGTTCGCCGGTCACGCTGCCGCCCAAGGCGATGCACTGATCCAAAATCTCGTGGCTGGCCTCGAACACCCGTTTCACTTGATCGGCATCCCGCTCATCAAACAGGATGATCGGGTGCAGATTGCCATCCCCGGCGTGGAAGACGTTGGCGATCTTCAGCGAATGCCGTTCCGACACGTTCCGGATGAACCGGAGCATCTCCGGGAGTTTCGTTCGCGGAACCACGCCGTCTTGCGTGCAATAGCTCGGCGCCAGCCGACCAACGGCCCCGAAGGCTTGCTTGCGGCATTTCCACAGTAACAGCCGCTCGGCCTCCGTGTTCGCCCGGCGCACTTCGCGGGCGCCGTTGCGCATGGCAATGGCCTCGATCCGGGCGGCCTCGTCGTCGAGACCGGCGTTGACGCCGTCCACTTCCATGATGAGGACGGCCCCGGCATCCAGCGGGAAGCCGAATTTGAACGCTTGTTCCACCGCTCCAAGAATCAATTGATCGAGCAGTTCCAACGCGCCGGGGATAATTCCGGAGCCGATGATTTCGGAAATGGTGTTGGTGGCGTCATCCACCGTGGCGAACACGCCGAGCAACGTGCGATACGATTCCGGGTTCCGGGTCAGCCGTACCCACACTTTGCTGACGATGCCGAAGGTTCCCTCACTGCCGACGATCACGCCCGTCAGGTCATAGCCCGGATTGTCCTCGGCCGGCCCGCCGGTGACAATCACCCGGCCATCGGGCATCACCATTTCCACGCCGAGAATGTGGTTGACGGTCACACCGTATTTCAACGTGTGCGGCCCGCCGGAATTGGTGGCGACGTTCCCGCCGATGGTGCAGGCCCCCTGGCTGGAGGGGTCCGGGGCATAATGAAAACCGGCGTCCCGGCAGGCTTCCGTCAGCCACTTGTTGACCACACCCGGTTCAACGATGGCGTAACGATTCTCGTAGTTCATCTCCAGGATTTTCTTCATCCGGGAGAGGCCGATCATCACCCCGCCGCCGACCGGCACGCATCCCCCGGCGAGACTGGTTCCGGCTCCGCGGGCCAGAAAAGGGACATTTAACTCGTTGCAGAGTTTCACGATCTGGACGATCTGCTCCGTCGTCGTCGGGAAAACCACCACCTGCGGCGGCGTCTTCTCGATGGTGAACCCATCGCACTCATAGACCATGAGATCGCTGACGGAAGTGAGCATCCCGCCGGCCCCGACAATGGGCCGCAAGCGGTCGATGAGTGTGGAACTGGCGGCAGGGGCCATCGTCTTTTCACCGGAGTTTTAAGATGACAAGGTGACACGGAGACAAGGTGACACGGTGATTAGAACCAGAAGAATTGATGCTTGTTGGTTTTGATCACCGTGTCACCTTGTCTCCGTGTCACCTTGTCATCCTATTCCCGGAAAGCCACCCGGACCCGTTCACCGGTGCGGACAGTGACTTTCTTCGTGTGGCTGACTTTCCCCTCGGTGGTCATCCACACGGCTTTCACCTCGTAAGTGTGGCTGTCGGTGGCGCCGAGCGGCGGGGATTTGAACATCCGGACGCTGCCGGCGGAGGTGGTTTCCTGACCGTCGATAAAGACTTGGGCATCGTCTTTCGGCACATAGATTTCCATTTCCAACGGGGCCGTGTCCGTCAGCACGGTCAGGGCCGAGGGAATCACCTCGGCCTCGCCGATGGCCGGCGGCAACGGGGCCGGACCGGCGAAGGGGACCGGCGACATGACCGGTACGGGCTTGCTGATCGGAAGGTAGGCGAAATTATAACCCCACGGCCGATACGCCGGGGGCGGCGGGAAGAACCGACTGTCCCCTCCTCCAAACATGCCGGGGATCGGCTTATAGGTCGGCACCGGGGGGCCGTACATGCTTAGGCCGTTGCTGTAATTGCCGTACATCTGTCCGGGGAATACACCGGGATACCAGCCCGGATAACCGAATCGGCCAAACCCCGGCCCCCAATAAGGCCCATAGCCGTATCCACCGTACCCGCCATAACCATATCCCGGCCCGAAACCGGGGAAGCCTGTTCCAATTCCAATACCAATCCCGATGCCGCCCGGCTGGGCTTTCGCCTCGGTGACGGCCACCGTGAGAATGAGCGGAAGCGGCAGAAACAAGCGGAGGAGCAACTTGCCCATGTGGAACCTGCGTCCGTGTCTTGAGTATTGGTGGTCGTGGGTTCACGCTAACAGGTGTTTCAAGGGTGTTGGTGGCAATTCCAATGGGTGGCTGAATTGATGAGAAAGCCAACGGCCTGAAAACTCACCAATCCCTCATTTGGGGCAGGAATTTGGCAATCGTCACACAAGTCGGGAGAGGGAAAAGTGTCGCAACCGACACAACCGATCTAGAGGTGTGGCCAAGACTTTCGTCAGACGGAAATTCTGTTCATAACGAGGAATATTGCCATAGCACGAAAGGATGCTTTTCAATGAAGAAATGATGAATTGAGCCGATTTTCTTCGACATCCATCACACATCTCATCTGGTGACGGGTACCAATACACCTTATGCTCACGGGAGATCACGCTGCCTCGGCTGCGGACTCTCTCTCCACTGGTCTTTGCACTCGTTTTTTTCTCAATCTTAACCACTGGTACAGAGATGCTCCGTCGTTTTCTCTCCGTCAATGCCCGTCCGTCGTCCAACAAGCCGAAAATCAAACTCGCCATCGAGAACTTGGAAGCACGAGAAGTCCCGGCGGCTTTTACGCCGGGGGACTTGGTTGTGTATCGCCTTGGTGATGGATCCGCAGCTCTCGTCAACACAGGGAATGTTGTGTTCGTTGATGAGTACACGCCCAGTGGAACGTTGGTGCAATCAATTTCACTTCCTTCGACGGGAAGCGGAAACAAACTCATTGATACCGGCGTGGGCACTTCTGACGGGATGATGTCACTGGCCAAAGATGGCCAGTCTCTTGTGCTGACAGGCTACAGCACAACTCTTGGTGGCTCTAGTTTGACCGGAACAGCCAGCACAACCGTGCCTCGCTCGGTTGGAATTGTGTCCATCGATAGTTCTGTTGATGTTTCGACCTCCACAACACAGTTCAGCGCCAACAATGTTCGGGGTGCCACCCGAGATGGGAATAACATCTGGATTGTCGGGGGCAATTCAGGGGTGGTTGGCACCACCATTGGTGGCAGTGGCGCCGGAACTTCAGTAAGCACGACGGTGACAAACCTTCGCACGGTCAGCGTGTTCAACGGTCAGCTTTATTACAGCACGGGGTCTGGTTCGACACGCGGCATTTACACTGTCGGGACAGGCACGCCGACCGCCGCTGCCACCGCGGCTACTTCCACAGTTGTGGATACGTCATCTTTCACAGGTGGTGCAAATTCCAGCCCTTATCAATTCTTCTTCGCCCGCTTGGGTAACGGGCCATCTTCCAATGGTTATGACACTGTTTATATCGCTGACGATGCTGCAAACACCGCCGGCGGTGGGATTCAGAAATATTCATATAACGGTTCTGCCTGGGTTCAGACGGGTTCCGTTGTCGCTCCTTCCGTACGTGGGTTGACCGGAGTTGTCAGCGGAAGCACGGTCACCCTTTATGGAACCAACGGTGCCAGTGCAGCCGGGGGCACAAGCAGTTTGTATTCGTTGGTTGACACAGCGGGGTTCAACGCCCCTCCAGCCACAACGGCCAGTGCCACCGGATCGATCACAGGCGCGACAAATGCCAGCCCAATTGTCATCACCACAAGCAGCACCGCAGGCCTGACGAGCGGTCAGCAAGTCACAATCAGCGGAGTCGGAGGCAACACAAACGCCAACAACACTTATTTCGTTAAGGTGCTGAGCGCGACAACATTTGGTCTTTACACTGATGCCTTGGCCACATCCCCCGTGGCAGGAAACGCCGCCTACACAAGCGGAGGCACGTGGACGTCGGCTGCCATCACAACGGTGAAAGTCTCGGCCGCCAACATCGCGTGGCGGGGTATCACGGTCGCCCCTGACGATGGTATCGGTGCCATTACCGGTCTCGGTGGCACGACAAGTTACAACGCCGGTGATGCGGCGACCATCGTAAACGGGTCGGCTGCTTTTTCGGACCTGTCGAATTTCAAAGGCGGCAGCCTCACCATCACTCCTTCTGGCGGGACCAACAATGATACGATTTCAGTTAAAGCCGGTGGATTGATCACGCTTGCTGGAACGAGTGTCAGTTATAACGGTAATGTGATTGGGGTCATTGATGCCACCTTGGACGGCACAAGCGGCAAGTCGCTTAAAATCGCCTTCAATACCGTGACTGGCGGTGGCAGTGATGTTCTTGCCGCAGGCATCCAGGCGTTGATGAACCAAGTCACGTTCGCCACCACCTCCGGGGCAGCGGGCGGCAATCGTGTGCTTTCCTTCCAAGTGACGCAGAACGACGGCCAGGCTTCGACGATCAACGCTGCCGCGCAACAGACCATCGTCGTAACGGCCGGTTCGTCAAACCAAGCCCCGATTTTTGATCTCACCGGTCCGTTCAGCGTGCCCGAAAACAGCGCTGGCGGCACGGCGGTCGGGACGGTGACGGCCCATGATCCGGACGTCGGGCAAACCATCGCCTTCTCGGCGATTGGCAGCGGCACGGGCGCGGGGCTGTTTGACATTAGTTCCACCGGCGCTATCACCGTGCATGCCGGGGCCGCTCTCGATTTCGAGGGCACGAAAACCTACACGTTTGGCGTGCGGGTGACCGACAACGGCTCGTCACCGCAAAGCACGGACACAACGGTCACGATCAATCTGTCCGATGTGAATGAATCGCCCACGTTTGCGGCTGGCGCCATCACACGTTCATTGGTTGTCGGCTCCGCCAATGGGACAGCCGTGGTGGGTGGCCCGGTCACGGCCACCGACCCCGACGCTGGGGATTCCGTCGCGTCGTACCAGATCACTGGCGGCAATGGTACCGGCTCGGGCGCCTTTGCGATTGACAGCACGGGTCACATCACCGTGATCGATGCCAGCCAGGTCACTGGCACCGGTGTGTTTACCTTGCAGATCACGGCGACCGACACCCACGGCCTGACAAGCGCCGCCAAGAGCGTCACCATCAATGTCGTCACCGATGCCGACCCGGTGTTCAACCCGAAAACCTACTCCTTTAGCCTTCCAGAAAACTCCGCCAACAACACAAACGTCGGAACGCCGCTGACGGCAACGGATGCCGACACCTCGACGGGCGATTCGATCACTTACAGCATCACGGCCGGCAACGGAACCGGAGCCGGGGCGTTCAAGATCGACGCCACCGGCCAGATCTCGGTCAACGCTGTCGCCCAACTCGATTTCGAGACGACGCCCGTGTTCACCCTCACGGTCCATGCCACCGACATGTTCGGGCACTTCGACACAGCGACCGTCACGATCAATTTGACCAATGTGCCCGAAGCCCCGGTCATTCCCGCGAACCAGTCGTTCACGATTGCCGAAAACACACCGGCTTCGACAGTGGTTGGTACGGTCTCGGCGACCTTTGATTCGTCCGCCGTCAAAAGTTTCTCGATCACCGGCGGCAACGGCGCCGGGAGCGGGGCATTTGCCATCGACAGCAATGGCCAAATCACTATCGCCGATGCCAGCCAAATCGATTACGAAGCCGTGGTCAACCACTCATTCCTGCTGACAGTGAAGGCGCTCGACACGGCAAACTCGTTGTCGATCACAAACACCGTAACAGTCAATCTGACAAACGTGCAAGAAGGGACTGTTCTTAGCCCCGGCGACATTGTGGTCACCCGGTTTGATTCCAGTAACCCGGATGAGTTCGGCTTCGTTCCTTTGGTTAACTTGGCGGCCGGAACCGAAATCCGATTTACCGATAACGGATGGTTTGCGGCTGGAGGTTTTCGAGCCAACGAGGGAGATATCGTTTATGTGACTCCGGCCGGAGGTTTGACTGCTGGCACTGAGATTGGCATCACCGTCAATAGTACCACTGGAGTCGCTTCCATTGTTCAAACGGGTAATTTGGGCACTGCATTCAACGAAACAACCGCCGGTTCCTTTGGATTGAACAGCTCCGGCGATCAATTGATCGTGTTCCAAGGCACGGTGGCATCACCGACACCTTTGTTTGCCCTCACGACCAACAGCAACGTCTTTGACGCCGACGCCACTTCCGCAAGCAGTTCAGCGCTCCCAGCGGGATTGGTGGTCGGCACGACGGCTATTGCCCTCGGCACTTCTGTTGCGACAACCGCAAATGCCCAGTACAACAACTCACTGTTGGTCGGAAGCCCGAGCCAGCTTCGTTCCGCCATCGCAAACAGCGCCAATTGGGCCACGTCAGCCGCCCGGCTTACGTTCAACTATACCAACCTTACCATCAACTTCCCCCCGGTCGCCCAAGCCAGCAGCGTGACGACGCTTGAGGAGACGCCCAAGACATTCGCGGCGTCGGACTTCTTGTTCACCGACACGGAAAATGACAATTTGGTGTCGATCACGGTGAGCAACCTGAATCTCGCCAGCGGTGACACGCTGACCGTGGACCAAGGCTCCGGCGCGGTGACGGTGACGAACGGCATGACGATTACGGTGGCTCAAATCCCGTCGCTGACTTACACCCCGGCCCTGAACGCCAACGGTTCGGCCCTTTCCAAGTTCGACTTCAAGGCGAATGACGCCGGCCTCGGCACGGTGTCGGCGACGATGACGATCAACGTCACGCCCGTCAACGACGCCCCGACGCTGGACAACATCACCGACCCGGCCCCGATTGACGAAGAATCGGGCGAGCAAACAGTCACGATCACCGGAATCTCGACCGGCCCGGCCAACGAATCCGGCCAGACGATCACCTCGGTCACGGCCACTTCGGGCAATACCGCCCTGATCGCCTCGGTCAGCGTCACTGGCACGGGTGCGACTCGTGCCCTCAAGTACACGCCCGTGCCATTTGCCCATGGCACGGCGGTCATCACCGTGACTGTCACCGACGACGGTGGAACGGCCAACGGCGGCGTCAACACCATCACCAAGACCTTCACCGTCACGGTGAACGCCATCAACCACACCCCGGTCTTCAACGACGCCAACATTGGTTACCTTGCCTCGGACAACAACGGCGCCGTGGTCGGCACGGTCACTGCGACCGACAGGGATGGCGACACGCTCACTTACACCATCGACCCCGCCGACACCGGCAACACCGGCGGGGCGTTTGCCGTCAGTTCCACCGGCCAGATCACGGTCGCCAACAAGGCGGCCTTGGGCGGGACATTCCAAATCCTCCTCCGGGCCACGGACAACGGCACCGGCAATCTTTTCGACACGGCCACGATCACACTCCGGCCCGACACGATTCCCACCATTGTCGGGGCAGGTGTCCCCGCTCAGTCGAAGTTGGAAGATGATGCCCCCTTCACCATTGACCTGTCCGCGTTCTTCGCGGACGACGACACGCTGACTTACGCCGTCCAAAGCAACACGCCGGGCGGGTTGGTCTCCACGGGTGTCAGCGGTTCGACTCTGACGATCACGCCGCAAGCCAACGCCAATGGCACGGCCACGATCACCGTCCGGGCGACCGACACGGTCAACCAGTTTGTCGAGGAGACGTTTAACGTGATCCTCGCCCCGGTGAACGATGCGCCGACCCTCAACGACATCCCCGACCCGGCCCCGATTCTGGAAGACAGTTCCGAAGTCACGATCCCCATCGGCGGGATTTCGGCCGGACCCGCCAATGAATCATCGCAAAATCTCACGGTGACGGCGACCTCCGGCAACACCGCCCTGATCTCCTCCGTGAGCGTCAGCGGCACTGGATCCTTCCGGGATTTGAAGTACACCCCCGTGCCCAACGCCAACGGAACGGCCGTAATCACCGTGACCGTGACTGACGACGGCGGCACGGCCGGCGGCGGCGTTAACACCATCACCAAGACCTTCACAGTCACTGTTACCCCCGTCAACGACGCCCCAACCGATTTGTCGCTCGACAACGCGACGGTGAACGAGAATTTGGCCCCCGGCGCCACCGTGGGGACGGTGTCCACCATCGACCCGGACGCCGTGGACAGTTTCACGTATTCGCTGACGGGGACGGGGAACGACAACGCGAAGTTCCTCATCAACCCGGCGACGGGGGCGCTGACGACCAACGCCACCTTCGACTTCGAGACCAAGAGCAGCTACACGGTTCACGTGACCTCGACGGACTCGGGCGGCCTCACCGTCTCGAAGGACTTCACCATCACGGTGAACGACACGAACGACGCCCCGACCAACCTGTCGCTCGACCACGCGTCGGTGAACGAGAACCTCGCGACGGGAGCCGCCGTGGGAACGGTGACCACGACCGACCCGGACGCCGTGGACAGCTTCACGTATTCGCTGACCGGGACCGGCAACGACAACGCGAAGTTCCTCATCAACCCGACGACA
>NZ_JH636448.1:201285-202684 GCF_000255705.1 Zavarzinella formosa DSM 19928 | reverse complement strand
TCACGGTGAACGACACGAACGACGCCCCGACCAACCTGTCGCTCGACAACGCGACGGTGAACGAGAATTTGGCCCCCGGCGCCACCGTGGGGACGGTGACGACGACCGACCCGGACACCGTGGACAGCTTCACGTATTCGCTGACGGGGACGGGGAACGACAACGCGAAGTTCCTCATCAACCCGGCGACGGGGGCGCTGACGACCAACGCCACCTTCGACTTCGAGGCCAAGAGCAGCTACACGGTTCACGTGACCTCGACGGACTCGGGTGGCCTGTCCTTCTCGAAGGACTTCACCATCACGATCAACGACAAGAACGACGCCCCGACCAACCTGTCGCTCGACAACGCGACGGTGAACGAGAACCTGGCGACGGGAGCCGCGGTGGGAACGGTGACGACGGCAGACCCGGACGCCGTGGACAGCTTCACTTACTCTCTGACCGGAACCGGCAACGACAACGCCAAGTTCCTCATCAACCCGACGACGGGGGCGCTGACGACGAACGCCACCTTCGACTTCGAGACCAAGAACAGCTACACGGTTCACGTGATCTCGACGGACTCGGGCGGCCTGTCCTTCTCGAAGGACTTCACCATCTCGATCAACGACAAGAACGAAGCCCCGACGATCACCGGCGAACCGTATGCTTTCATTTACAACACGACCCTCGCCGCCAATTCGGTGATCGGAACCGTGACGGCGACGGACGTTGACGCGGTTGACAGCAAGACGTTCTCGATTGTCGGCGGCGATCCGTCGAGCGTCTTTGCCATTAATCCGACCACCGGGGTCATCACGCTGCCTGACGCCACAGTGGCGACCGGCACCTATAACCTGACGGTCCGGGTGACCGATTCCGGCGGGTTGTCCGACGACACAACGGTGAGCATCGTCCGGAACGATGCCCCGGTGACCACGTCGATTCCGGACCAGACGAAGGCGGAGGATTCGGGGTCGTTCACGGTGGACCTGGCGGATTACTTCAGCGACACGGAGACGGCGACGGCCAATCTCGTGTTCTCGGTCGACTCGAACTCGGCGCCGGGAGTGGTGTCGGTCACGCGGGCCGGGTCGGTGCTGACCATCACGCCGCTGGCGAACCAGAACGGCGTGGCGACGCTGGTCGTGCGGGCCACGGACGAGGCGGGGCTGTTTGTCACCGATTCGTTTGACGTGACCGTCACGCCGGTCAACGACGCCCCGACGCTGGACGACATCACGGATCCGGCGGCCATTCTTGAGGACGCCGGGGAGCAGACGGTCACGATCACGGGGATCAGCCCCGGCCTGCCGGCGAACGAGTCGGGCCAGGGGATCACCGTCACGGCCGTCTCCGGCAACCCCGGCCTGATCGCCTCGGTCACGATCACCGGGACGGGCTCAAGCCGCGACCT
>NZ_JH636448.1:193798-199040 GCF_000255705.1 Zavarzinella formosa DSM 19928 | reverse complement strand
CCTGTCGCAAACCGTGACGGGCACGGCGACGGCGGGTGTCGGCGGCCTGCTGGCCGGGGCGGTGAGCAGTCCCGAGAGCGCAGTCTTTGGGATCGCGGTGACCGGCCTGTCGGGCAAGGGGACGTGGCTGTACGACCGGACGGGGTTGGGGAATTTCGCGATCCTCTCCGGGGTGTCGCCGACGACCGCCCTGCTGCTGCCGGCGTCGGCGGTGTTGAAGTTCGTGCCGGCGGACTCGTCGGTGGCCCAGGTGGCGACGCTGAGTTACAAGGCCTGGGACGTGACCAACAGCGGCCAACTGTCGGCCGGCTCGAAGGTCAGCACCACCGGGGCGACCACTAAGAATTTCTTCAGCACGGCTGTCGAAACCCTCAACGTCAACATCGGAAACCACGCTCCGGTCTTGGCTCCTCTGTGACCGGGATGACGTGACGCCGGGGAAAGTTCTCCGATAAAAAGACCGTCGTTTCACCAAGGCAACAGGTGAAACGACGGTCTTTTTTGTTGGCGAGGGGGCACCTCGATGGTGGATCGGGACCGTGTGATCGGTTACTGTTCAGGAGAATCGTCCTCATCCATTTGGTTGAAAGGTTTTCCATGTCGCCGCTTCGTGTCTTGCTGCCCGCCCTGGCAATCATCACTTCCCTGCCGGCCCAAACCCCGGTCAAACCGGCCGGGCGGGATACGCCGAGTCCGATTCCGGCCCGCGAGGGCGTGTTTGTTGAAGAGTTGACATGGGTGGAAGTCCGGGATGCCCTGAAGGCCGGCAAGACCACCGTGATTATTCCGACCGGCGGCGTGGAACAGAACGGCCCGTATCTGGTCACCGGGAAGCACAATTACGCAATCCGGACAATTTCGGAGGTGATCGCCAAAAAACTCGGCAACGCGCTGGTCGCCCCGGTCGTGCCGTTCGTTCCGGAGGGGAAAATCGAACCGCCGAGCGGCCATATGCTTTATCCCGGCACCATCAGCGTGCGCAAGAAAACGTTCGAGCGACTGCTGACGGACATTTGCGAGAGTTTTCGCACGCACGGTTTTACGGAGATTGTGATGATCGGCGACAGCGGCGGGAACCAGAAAGGGATGAAAGCTGTCGCGGAGCGGCTCAACACCAAATGGGCCGGGAAGCCCGCCCGTGTGCATTACATCGAGGAATATTATTCCGAGGATCTCGATCCGTGGCTGGAGAAACAGGGAATCAAGCAGAAACCCGAAGGCCTGCACGACGACTTCATCCAAACCGCCACCCTGACGGCCATCGACCCGACACTCGTGCGGGCGAAAGAGCGGATGACGGCCGGGAAGTTTCAGATCAACGGCATTAACCTCGCCCCGATCGAGAAAACGGCCGAGTGGGGCCGCAAGATCATCGCCCGGAGAACCGAAATCACCGTGGCCGCCATTCGCCGGGAATTGGAGAAGCCCCGGAAGTAATGCTTCCGTGGAAATTGGTCTGTCAGTACGAGAAACCGACTCCGAAGCTCAGGCCTTGCATCCACAAGCCGGTGTCGTTCATCATCCGGCCGGGTTGTTGGGAGGCGGGAGCGCCGCCGCCGAACAGCACGCTTTGATTCACGTTCACATTGCGGTCGATTTGATTGCCGGGCCGCAACACAGAGTTCAAAAACAGGGCGTCGTATCCCACGTTGATCCGCACATTCGGGGTGATGGCAAACGCCAGCCGAAAGTTCGCCTCCGGCAGCACGCCGAAACGATCCTGCGACGACGAACCAATGTTGCTCGGCTGGCTGAACACCCCGCCGGGGAACACGGCATTCGCCATTCCGAAGGCCGAGCCGTTGACAACCGTGTCCCCGTGGACGTTTAGCGTTTGCCGGACAACCCCGAGGGCCACCTTCCCGGTGACGGACGCCTGCCAGCGTCCGAGGTTCCATTGGGCCTGACCGCCAAGGTTAACGCCGCCGAAGTGGTTTTGCGTGTCGAAGGAGTCCCGCACGGCGACGGTTCCGGCGTTGTTGGTGTCGTAAAACACATCCGTCAGTTCAAATTTTTCCCGCACGTTCATGTACCGTCCGCCCATCAGAACGGCGAGCGTCAGATCATCACCGGGATTCGGAACGAAGAGGGCGTTTGCCTCCGTGCCCCACAACTCCGTGCTGCCGCTGATGCGGACAGAAGAGGGAGCGCCCCCCGGATTCAACGATGTCTCCCCCGCCGGATTGCCGGGGAAAGGCGTAATCGCGTTCACGGGAATCGCCAGCACCGACCCCAAACCGCTTGCTTGGGCGACATACCCGGTTGTGTTCGGCGAGAAAAGGAAAGCGGAGGCCTCGACGCCGAACCGGCCTTCCGAGTCAAGCCACCCTCCGGCGGTCAGACGCAGGCCGTTCATCCCGCGAAAATCAAAATTGCGGTTGCCGCCGCCGACCAGCACGCCGGTCCCCGGTTCGTTCAAGGCCGCGATGCTGTTCGGATTACCATTCAACGTCAGCACGGGAACTCGAATCGGCCCGTTGGTGATCCGCTGAAGCAGATAATCAAAATGAAGCCAGACCCGTTGTTTGCGGTATGGATCCGCGACGCCCTCCTGCGTTTCGGGCGGCGCGGGATTATCGCGTCCGGAATCAATCAGGTTGAGGAGTTCGGGCGAATATCGGCTTTTGCCATTCGGATCGTCCGGCAAGATGGCTGGTTGGGAAGGCTTGAGGGGTTTGGTTTCGGGAACGGTCTCATCCGGCAGGATGAGTTTTGGCGTGGCGCCTTCCTGGGCATACAGGGGCCAGATGCCTCCGAGAACACACCAGCCCAAGATCCATGTTCGCGTGCGTCGATTCATTCCGCTCTCCGGCGAAAAACGCCTTGCCCCAATTCGTGAGATAACGAGGCCGCCGGGGAAACACAATCCGACTTGCAATGAGAAGAGAATGGGGAAGACAGAGAAGACGAGCCAGAAAGGCTCGCTCGTTGTTCTATCCCGGATTGGTCAGCAATTCCCACAGAGAATCAAGTGATTGCACGATGACCTTCACGTCGGCGAAGATGGGCATGAAGTTGGTGTCGCCGTTCCAGCGGGGGACAATGTGCCAGTGCAGATGGCCCGGCACCCCGGCCCCGGCGGCTTTGCCGAGGTTCAGCCCCACGTTGAAACCATCCGGGTTCACGGCGGTCTTCAACACGGCGATCATCCGGCGAAGCACAAGCTGACTGTCGAGCAGTTCGGCCTCGGTCAATTCATCGAGTTGTCCCTTGTGGGCCTTCGGACAGACGAGCAAGTGGCCGTTGTTGTAGGGGAACTTGTTGAGGCACACGACCGAGTGTTCCGACCGAAACACGATCAGATTCTCGCGGTCGGCGGTCTCGCGGACACCCCGGCAGACGAAACATTCGTCGTCCTGCTTGGGTGCCTGCAACTTGGCGTAGGCGAGCCGCCACGGAGCCCAGAGTTGATCCATCGGAAGATGATCCGCGCTTTCAGGAAGAATGATCGGACGCGATGAGGGGACGATCCGGCTCCCGTTGTCCCTTGGGGAGTTTGACACACATCACGGAGCAAGGCGCCCCCCGGAGAACTTGTTCCGCGACGCTCCCCGTCAGAAGGCGTTCGACGCCGGTGCGCCCGTGGGTGCCCATGACAATGAGTTCAATGCCTGTCTCGTCGGCAAAACGGACAATTTCGGAGCCGGGATCGCCTTCCAAAAGCACATGGCTGACGGGGATGTTGCGGTTGGCCGGCCGGATCTGCTCCAATTGGCCTTTCCAAAAATCCAGCCGACCCGCTTGGTCGGGCGTGGCAACATAGACAATGGTGATGGCGGCCCCGAGGTTTTCCGCGAGGGCGACGGCATGGAGGTACGCGTGGTTGGAATAGCTTGAAAAATCAGTGGGATACAAAACGGTGCGGACTCGAAACATGACGACCCCTCCGGAGTCTTCCGAGGATTCGGTTCCATCGCATCGTACCAGAGGCAGGCGCAAGACACAAACACCGAGATTGGGAAAATCGACTTGCCGCCGACCCGGCTTGCCGCGAGGGAGTCGGATCATTAAGTTAATGGAAGCACACGATCCATCCGGTGATCAATTGTCACCAACAGGAACTATTACCCGGTAGTGTAACGGTAGCACAAGAGTTTTTGGCACTCTTTGTCTAGGTTCGAATCCTAGCCGGGTAGTTATATAAACCTCTCATTCGTAAGAATTTGCGAGGTTTTTTTGTTTGTTAGACCATTTGTTTGATTGTTCGCCCAACAATAGCCCAAACTATTTTTCGCAGAGCGATCCAAGCACATCACCAACCCTGATGTTTCTGTTCCGGTTGGCCAAAGGCCGGGGTCGGCGAGGCATGGGACTTCCTGTGCATTGAGACAATTTTTCTCCAACATGCGCCTGATCGATTGCCAGATTTCTTCAGGGTCGTCATGATAAAGGTGTGCCCGCGTGGCTTCCTGCCCGAAAGCCCCCCGAATGCGATTTTCGGGTGTTGTCTCGGGTGTGGTTTTTCTAGAAAATCACGGCAGATGTTCAAAAATGCCTATAAAAATAGGCTCCGGGGCCTTAGCTCAATGGTTAGAGCAGGGGACTCATAATCCCTTGGTTCAGGGTTCGAATCCCTGAGGCCCCATTCGCGCGTGCTTATACGGAAGATGTTGTCCGGCATATTTCATTACCGCAGAGAAAACCGCCATCATCAATGCCAGGGCCAGCCAGGTCTGGGCGACGATGCTTCTGATCCCGTCCAAGTCGAACACCGCCACCACAATCGCGGCCGCCATGAAACAGATGGAGTATTGCCACATCACTTGTTCTCCCATGGGGTTTTTGTCGGGAGAATAAGGAGCATTTGCCGGGCCGGTGGCGAGCGGTTCAAAGACAAAGAGATGTGTTTTCGCGTCTTTGATGAACGCAGATTCTCTGCCGAAAGATCAATCGGTTTTACTCATCCAGATGAAACATCCGAAAGGTGAGGATTTTTCAGATCATCGGGCGATGGAAAACGGAGATCGAACCTGTCATCCTTGGAAGTTCGACCTTGGTTCCCTCAGACTGGCCATCTTCATTTTTGCGGCGACACTCTCTTCGTCTGCGCCATCAACCCCATCGCGGTCACTTCGCGAGGGTTTGACCGCAAAACAAAACCAAGCACGGGATCGCCGTCGCCGCCGAGTTTGACCGGCGGGTTCGCATCCCCTTTGCTGCCGATCCATTCGCTTTCGTAGGAATCGGTCAGGTCCAGTTTCCCGTCAACCACTTTCATGAACGTGACGGAAAAACCGAACAC
>NZ_JH636448.1:192662-193120 GCF_000255705.1 Zavarzinella formosa DSM 19928 | reverse complement strand
GAAGTGCCAAATAGTGTATTGATATTTGGCGGATGCACCACTAAAAACCGCTTTTACCGTCATCGTGCCGACCGCATATCCGGCATCGCCGCCGCCTTCACGGTGATCGCTCCGATGGCATAACCCGGTTTCGCGATGATTTTGATCGGGTTGGCCGGGGCCGGACCGAATTGTTTGCCCATGATCTCCGTCGATCCCGACCGATAGATCGGGCGAAGCGAGTTGACAACGTCGTTCATGTTGTTCCATTTTCCCATCCCCGCTTCAAACCCGACCAACAAGGCGCCCTCCGGTACCTGGTCCCGGAAGACAGGGTCATTGTTGCCGCCTTGAATTCCCGTCCCGATTCGCGGCTGGCCCGGAATGACATTGCCGCCGGGGTTCATCCCCGGCCCGGTTTTCGCCGTCGGGCCAAAGGGACCGCTTTTGGCCGCCGGGCCGAAGTGGCCGCCTTTCGC
>NZ_JH636448.1:180054-192652 GCF_000255705.1 Zavarzinella formosa DSM 19928 | reverse complement strand
GGCCGCCTCGGGCCGCCGGGACCGCCGGGGCCATAGGGTCTGTCCGGACCGCCGGGGCCGAACAGACCCCGGCCGAGAAGGGGTTGCCCTTTTCCAATTGGATTTTTAGCCAGCACCGGCGGGGGAGCATCAAAGGGAATTCGGCAGGAATTCAACAGAACGAGCGTGTCTTCCTTCTCGATCTTTTCAGCCGGTCCGGACGCGATGAGGATAAAGAACCGGCCGCCGTTCGCCACAAGCATCCGGGACCGCATCATCAACCCCCGGAGGTTTTCGATCACGAAATCGCGGCCGATGGCGTTGTCAATTTTGACGTCGGCCTTCTCTTCCAAAATCGCCCCGAGATTTTCGATCACCGAATCCCGGAACTCATTGATCAGTTCATTCGGTTTGATCGCGTTCATGACCTCGACCGGAAACGTCAGTCGCAAAATCTCATAGCTCACGCCGTCGGGCATTTCGATTCGCAGGCTGGTCAGGCGCATGTCCGTCTGGTCGAGGGGAGAGGCTTTTTCACTTTGGGATTTCCGCCGGGCTTTGTCCGGAACCCAGACGGTGAACGCCTTGTCGGCCGTCGTTTGTTCGCTCCATCCGGCGGCCGGAGGCAAGATCCGGACGTGGTGAAATCACTCAGATACTGTTCCACAAGCCCCGGTTCCACGCCGGAACGCCGAGAAAAACCGAATATTTCTCGGTTCGCCAACTGATAATTGCCACCCGAGTATTTGCCTTTGTTCAGCGTCTGCCGAGCGGGCTGGGAATACAATTCGGGGTGTTGTGATCTAACCGGAGGCACAGACCGTGTAATTTCAAAATCTGGCCGCCGATCAAATCGGCCGCGGGGGCGAAATCTGTTCGCAGTTCTGTTTCCCGTGAGCCGGACGTGATGACAAATTCACCGGCCGATTGATCGGGCCGAAGAAAACTCCAACCGCATTTCAAGTTTTGGCGATCAACCGGAGAAGCGAAACGAGTGGGAGGCCAAATGACGCCCGTCGAAATTGTCTTGAGTTCGGTCGTTCTGGGAGTCGGCTTGGGATTCGCCTATGTGGCCGTCACGGTGCCGATCCGTGCCAGGTCCAAAAATTGGATATCGGCCGTCACGAATTTTGAGCCTGTTGAGGAAGATTGTCTGACGGCGGATGCAATTCAAATCATCGCGGACTTGCACGAGGATGGTTTCGTTGTTCGCGGATATTGGCGGCACACCGGCCATGCGGCCGCCACCGGACAAATCACCTTGATGGAGCATCCCAAGACGCTTGACATGGCGAAGATTTTGGTCGCGACGGCAGGCGCCCGCCGACAAGTCACGCTGGTTTTTCAAACACGATTTGACGATGGAACGGAAATCGCCACGGCAAACAATCAGGTGACGACCGGCATCCCCCCGCCGCCGGGGGTCACCGTGCTATGGCTTCCGGAGGAGAGTGATCCGCGGAGATTAATCCATGTCCACCAGCAAGCGCTGGACTACTTGGGGTCAGGCAAGAAACGCCGGCCAGTCGGTCCTGATCCCGTGGGTCACCTGATCGATGGCCGGGAGCGAATGCTTGCCCACCAAGTGGAGACGGGCTACTTCTCCTTCGACGCAACTTCCAACCGATACTGGCCGACATGGAAGGGGGCTACGCTAATCACTTGGAGACAACTTTGGCCGATTCGGCCGCTCCATCGGGCATGGCGACGTCGGCCAACCCGCAAACTTCTTCAAGAACTGGGCGTCCGTCTTGACCGGGATTAAATGTGATTACTTGCCGGTCAAGGCAAAGTCGCAGGTGTTTTTTCCGGGTTTTAAATCCTGTTGCAAAGTGGAGTTCTTGTTGAACTTTGCCGGAATTCCTTCGATGGTTTCATCAATCATCACGCCGGGCGGCGAGGGGGAACCGGCGGGGATCTTTTTGCCGGTTTTTTGCCGGGAGGTGATCTCCACGCGATAATTCCCCGGCAACGGAAGGTTGTTCCCCTCGATTTGGTAACTCCCGTTGGTGATGGTCGCGCCGGCCGTTTGCCCTTTGTTTTTGTCAGTTGGAATAAAACTGATCGTGCCTGATTCCACCAGTTGCCCTTCATAAGTCACTTTGCCGGAAACAGATGCTTGTTGATCGTTTCCACATCCGGCTAACAGGGCAAAGAAAGTGATTGAGATAATTAACAGTCCGACACGGCGAGTTGCGAGAAACATTGACGAGAATTCTCCATGGATAAATATCCCCGTCCGCAATTTGCAGACGGGGGAGAGTGGATGATATTTTCAATTGAATTGCCGACCGAAATGATTATTGCGTGTCAACAACATTGCCATCAGAGATGTAACCGAAGTTTTGCCAGGCGCCAATCGCGATGGTGTTTTTGACGAACCGGACGCTGCCATCGCCGACGGACACATTCACTCCCCCGGTGTGGCGGCTTCGGGAAGCCGCATTCGCGCTCCCGTCATCAGTCGGGGTGCAGGGAAGATTTTGCGTCGGCTGATTGAATGTCGAGTTGCAAGTGAACGAATGCATTCTGTCTGCTGATGATGAATTGGGGGTTTGCGTGACATACAGAAACTGACAACCGGCCCGGTTGGTGTAAAAGAATCCGCGGCCATCCGTCTCGCCGGTGCCGGTCAGGCCCTCGGCCAGCGCCATGGTGTTGCTCAATCCGTCCGTCACGTCAGACATCTTGACGGCGCGGGCGGCGGACATGCAGAACATGGATTTCTGATTGGCCGGATAAGAGTTGTTCCATTGGTGATCGTCGATGGTCCCCGAAAAGATCCCAAGGTAGTTGCTCGCCGTCAGCCTCGCCACCGTTTGAAATTTCACGTTGGACCGGCCGTCGCTGGGACACAGAAAACCATTAAGTGCCTTGCTGTCCACCGAGGCAGGCCACGCAGCCGTCCAAGGTTTGGGGGGAGTGAAATTGCCTTCCCCGATGGCGGTGTAATATCCCGTTTGTTCAAGGTACGGGAGCAGATAATGAAGCAGGTAGGGCCATTCGTTGTTCTCGGAAAGCGTCAGGTTTCGTGTTCCGGGAGGGAATGTCCCGGTCGTGTCGTGATGATTATGCAGCGCAAGGCCGAGTTGCTTGAGATTATTCGAGCATTTCATCCGATTGGCGGCTTCACGAATTTTTTGAACCGCCGGTAATAATAACCCAATCAAGATGGCGATGATTGCAATAACAACCAACAGTTCGATCAATGTAAACGCTTTTCGCTTCCAACGATGATTTCGCATCAAACAAGACATCGGGCATCCCTTTCAACAAATGGGAGAGCATGAATAAGGTGCCCGTGCAGGGTATTTCATCGTGAGATTGATGTCAACGATAAAGTTGTGATGATACAAACGCGAATCAATCTGATTTTCTGAGAGAGTTATTAACCGGCTTTGATGGTGTTCGCCAATGAACGCGAAGTGATCCGGCTTCGGAAAAGTCACTGGCCGAGGAGGGACAAAAATCCGCGTCATCGGCATTCCATAAACGTGCCGATGACGCAATTCAATTAGTCTTTGGCTCCGCCCAAGGTCACCGAGATTTTGTACTTCTCGTTCAGGTGAGTGTGGGCCTGACTTCCCTCGGAACTCTTGGGGTAGCGATCGCAAACTTGTTTGAAGACCTTGATCGCCTCTTCCTTGCGGCCGGCCTGTTCGTGGGTGGCGGCGATTTGGTAGGTTGCCCATGAAGCGGTTTGTTGGGAAGCGGCGATGATCTGCGTGTAGAGGCCGATGGCTTCGTCGTATTCCTTCAATTGCCGGTGGGCGGCGGCCATGTGTTGGTAGTTATGCGGAAATCGCTCTGTGCCCCGGTAAGCGGTGATGCACTCTTTCCAACGCTGGGCGTAGTACAGCGTCTCGGCAATTTCAAAGTGGTAGGCGCTGGCGTTGGCCGCATCGGCGACCAGCAATTCTCGATAGACGGCAATCGCCGGATCGGGTTTGCCAGAGTGGCGATAGGCCATCGCGGCGGCGGACAGCCATTTGGCGCCGGTCTTGGCGTCGGCGGCCGCGAGTTGGCGATAGATCACGATGGCTTTGTCGTATTGCTTTTCCTCGATGTAAGTGGAGGCAACATGACTCTGTCCTTCGGCGGCATCTTTGTATTTCGCATAGGTCTGCCGGGCTTCGTCCATCTTCTTGTTTTCCCGGCACCACTGGGCCACGCGACCCAACAGGGCGTCCGAGACACCAATGGCGGCCAGCATTTCATCCAAGGTCGCTTTTTGTTTGTCCGGTTGGCGGGCGTTGCGGCGGAGTTCCACCACGGCAAACCAAGTGTCGGTGGCGGCGGCTTTGGTCTTTTCATCCTTCAACCCGGCGAGAGCCTGGGTTTTGAACCAGCCGCAAGCGGCGTCCGTGAGTTTCTCGCCGAGCTTTTTGGTCGGTTCATCCATCGCCCCGGTCAGTTCACCAATGATCCACGGCAAGCGTCCGATCTCGTGGTGCATCAGATGCGAAGGGATTTCGGCCTCTTTGCAACTGGATGCGACGGCCTTCAATCCCTCGTCGAAGTTCCCCGCCCGGAATGACAGTTTGGCCAACTGCCGCGAGGCAAGAACGCATGGTTCGACTGTCGGGCCTTTGCGCTCGACGTTGAACGTGAGTTCGGAGAGCAGACTGGTTTGAGCCGGCAGATCCATTTCCTTGACGGCAATATCCACCAGATCCAACCGGGCCATCACGGCGGCGAAGTGCTTGGGATAGGCCGAGATGGCCTTGGCGTAAGACTTCTTGGCGAGTTTCAAGTCCCCCGTGTCGCGGTGGGTGCGGCCGATCAGCAGGGCGGCCACCGGGGCTTCCGGCGATTCCGGGTAATAATCAAGGACAGATTGATAACCATCCTTGATGGCGGTGTTTTGCTTCCGCAATTCAATCTGACAATGCGACCACTTGAGTTGGGCGAAGGCCGCCCCCTCGCTGCGGTCGTAAAGCTTCAGGAACTTTTCGTACTCGTCGGCCGCCACCTTGTATTGGTGTTCGCGGTAGAACTTCTCGGCCACGTTGAGTTGATAACGTTCGGCCTCTTTGAGTTTGGCCCAACGTTCAACGGCCATCTCATCAAGCGGACCAGCGAAAACCGGCCCGGCCATCAGGAAAAGAAAAGCGACGCTTAGGGCTTTTGCGACTGGAGCCATTTGTTCTTCTCCTTGAGAGAGTAATACATGACGTTGACCCCGAGTTGATAGCACGACTCGTAGACATCCTTTTTGATCCCGGCGTGATCGTCCCGCCAGGCGTCGCTCAAGGCGCCGGGGTGGTAGTAGACCGCCCATCGGCCGTCGATCTTCCAACCGAGCGGCACCGGCGGGCCGTGGGCGACCACAATGGGGAGTTGGGGCAGGGCGTATGGCCGTTGATGGATGAGATCATCCCGCGGGATGGCCACCGGAGTCACCCCGGTGATCTCGTTCATCATGGCGATGAAGTGTTGGTGGAAACCCGGTCCGCCGTGGTTGTCACCGAGGATCATGCCGTGACGTTCGGTGAGGTATTGCTTGAGGTTCTTTTTGTCGATGGCGCTCAACGGCAGCGATCCTGTGCCGCAAATGTACAACAGCGGCGGGTTCTTCAACGCGGGCATGTTTGGCAGCAGCCCGGTGTCCAGATATTCGGTTTCGTCGGCCACCTTTTGCTTGGTTCGCAGATGATACTCAAGAAGCATGTTGCGGTCGCCGCCGATGCCGAAATTGCGGTCCCAGCCGCGATCCCCGTGCTTGAGGCGAATGAATGCCACCTTCCCCTTGCCCGTGCCGTTGCCAAATCCGGCGCCACTGCCGTCGCCATCGCCGGTGTTGCCGTCCCCCCCCTGGCCGACCTGATAACGGTTCTGGGAATCCTCGGTTAGTTCCTTCAGTTCAATTTGGTCAATCGGCGGGGGAGCCGAAAAGACGACAGAACTGTACGGATTGATGACATATTTTTTCTTGATGATCTTTTGAACTTTAACGGAACTGGCCTGAATGGAATCCTTCCCGCCACCTTCTGGAAGATCGTAACCCTCAGATGATCCTGCGATCTTTAGGTGGGCGAGAAGATAAACCACCACGAACAAGCACGAATAGCCAACCAGCAAAGAGAGCGATTGGCGAAGCCGTTCCCGCACAGTGAGCAAAAACAAAATGATCACAAAGGGCACGCCGGCCAGTGCCCACATCTGCGATCGTTGAAGTGCGTCATATGCGCTGCCAACGGACTTAACGATGTCGTTGTGATCAACTTGCTTGAACAGAATCGGCACAAATTCCATCAAAGCCACGGATTCCGCAGCCACCAAACACAAAAACAGCAGGGATACCAACCACCATTTGGCCCGCTGATAATACAGGGCCGAGGGGTCAAAGGGGTTCCAACCGGGTTCGCCAGAATGATTTTCCCACGCTTTGGGAATCCAACCGGCCGCGCCCTCCTTGGATGTTTCCCATTGGGATTGGGCGTTTTCGCTTTCGATGCGCTGGGCCGCTCGCTCGACGAAATAAACAACCCAAGTCAAACCGAGGAGATAGACGATTCCCCAGCCAATGATGTCAACGATTCCCGGCAGGCGTGAAAAGACGGTCAGGCCGACGCACATGAGTACGAAAAGCCCGGTGGCAATTGCGGCCCGTGGAATGGTCAGTCGAGGAAGTTGCACGGCGTAGGCTCTGATCGCAGGAAAGGGCGTCGGCGGGGGAAGGTCACTTCAAATCTTTCAACAGGTCGTCTTCCTTCTTGTCGAGCGGATTCACCCGTGGATTGGATGGCTTGGCGCCGGTTTCCCCGAGGACGTCCATAATGTCTTTTTTGCCCGCCGTTTTGGGCGGGACGGCGGGGCCATCGGGTGTTTTCTTCGCCGTTTGAGTCGGGGCGGTTTCCTTTGTGGTCGAAGCCGGGGCGGTTGTCGGCGCGGTTGTTTCCGTCTCAGCCGGCGTCTGCTTGACTTCCTTGGGAGCAGGAGGGAAGACCTTGGCCAGCACATAGGGAACGATCGTTAGGGCTGCGAAAAGCACGCCCGTGACGATCCCTGCCTGAATGGAGGCCCGAAGCAGGCTGTTTTTGGTGTTAACCCCGAGAGATTCCTCCGGACTGCGGTTCCGCAAAACACGCAGGGCAGCGGAGACATCCGGGGAAACAGCGGGAGAAGAACGCAATCCCGCCGGTTCGCCGCCGGAGGTGTCGCCGTTCACAAGGTTTGGCTTCATGGAAGTCGTCGTCGAGGGAAAAGATTCGGGTGGCTGGTGATCGTCAAAGCCCGATCATAAATGGAGTGTATCCGATTTGCACACGACTTGGCAACAACTTTCTTGGGCCGGATCACTTGAAAGAGCCGCGTTGCGAATGACTGGCGGCCTTTGGTTGTCAGCCGCCCGCGTTTGGCAACCTTGTAACATCTTCCCGAAAACTTTATAAGTTGTTTGACCTGAGAGCCTCGGATGGTTTATAGTGCGTGGGTGTAATCTTCTCTCTCCCAACCTCCCCCATTGGATGCGTTTTGGAGGGCCGGGATTGTGATCCATCGATCAACGTTTCGACTGACCGGTCTGGCGCTTGCCGCCATGCTCACCGGCCCGAGTTTACTGTCGGCTCAATTTGGCGCTGTTCCGGCTGTCGCTCCGACATCGGATGAACTGATCGAAATCGCCCGGTCCCATCAAAAGAACCAACGCTGGGAGGAAGCCATTCAATCGTGGCTTCGCATTCTCTCGGCCGACAAATCAAACGAGGAAGCCCGCCTCAGTCTGGCCAAGTGCGTCCGGCATGCCTTGCAAGCCAACCGCCATCGCGATCCGAACTTTCAGGCCAAAATCCTGGCCATGCCCCAAGCCGACGTTTTGGCCTTGTATGACGAAGTCATCCGTAAGATTCAGGCCCACTATGTTGATCCGGGCAAAGTGACCGTCTCCAAGCTTTTCCGACAGGGAATGGATGAATATCTCGCCGCCCTGAGTGATCCGACGTTTGTCCGGGATCATCTGCGCGGGACGGACGAAGCCGCTGTCACCAAATTCCGCGCCAGTGTCCAAAAGGCATGGGGCGGCCGCGAGGTCTCCAATGTTCGACAGGCGGTCGAGGTGGTGGCCGAAGTGGCGTCAGCCTCCAAGCGGGTGCTGGGGCTTCGCTCGGTTAATGCCGTGGTTCTGGAGTTCATTTGCGGAGCCTGCAACTCGCTGGATGAATATTCCGCCTACCTTCCGGCCAATCAACTGACGGGTGAGGACACCGAATTTTCCCGGTCCACCATTGAAGTGACCATTCAAGAAGGGAACGTGGGTTACCTGCGAATCCTGAGATTTGAGGTTTCGACCCCGGCGGAAGTGGATGCCGCCCTCAAGAACCTTGTGGCGATGGCCAAGGTCAAGGCTCTTGTGATCGACTTGCGAGGCAACTCCGGCGGTTCGTTCCCGGCGGCCGTCAAAACGGCCGAAAAGTTTCTTCCGGCCGGCATCATCGTGACCGCCCAAGGGCCGCAACCGGATGCCACGAAGGTTTACACCTCCACTTCCGGAAACACGGCGACGGACCTCCCGGCCGTCCTGCTCATCAACGGGGACACGGCCAGTTCGGCCGAAGTGTTTGCCGTGGCTCTGCGGGAAAACCAACGGGCCAAGCTGGTCGGCACGGCCACCTTCGGAAAAGGCTCCCTGCAAAATATCATCCGCTTCACGACCGCCGATGAGGTTGACGAAACCACGGGCAAGACCAAATCCAAGGCCGGTGTCCGACTGACCATCGCCCGGTTGCTCTCGCCGAGCGGCAACCCGATCACCGGGGCCGGAATTGTTCCGGATGTGACCGAACGCGATCCGGAACGGCAGACAGACATCGCCCTCGAACAAGCCCGTGAATTGGCCCGACGATACATGAGCGGTCCCCGCTGACGAAGACAAAGCGGTCCGGCAAATCGCCTGTTTGGGTGACGTTAACGAACCAATTTGTCAAACTCGGTACGAAGTCCGGCCGGGCAAATGAATTTGGCAATCTTGCCCCCTGCCCCATTCTGAAGTTATTTTTCAAGTTCCATCCCGGTCTTGTCATCAGGTGGCGAGATGCCGTTTGTACAATGACCGTCACCAACATCCGACCGGATGATCGTGTTTTGTTGGTGTGTCAAATCGATGTTCATCTCCTGATGGAGCGAATCTCATGTCTTGTCGCGCTACTCTCTTGTCAGCCGCCGGATTGCTGGCGGTGGCCATGGCTTTGAGCCCGCTGGTTGCCGCCCCGGCCCCGAAGCCTGTGGACAAACCAGATGCCACCACCACGGCCCCGGACGCCATCCGCAAGGCCCTTGACACGCCGAACAATTTCGAGTTCAAGGAACAGAACCTCACGGCGATCATCAACACCATCTCCGAGCAGTACAAGATTCAGATCGTCCTCGACCGCAACGCCATCCAGTTGATGGGGTTCGCCCCCGAGGAAATGAATGTCGATCTCAATATGCGAAACGCGAAACTCCGGACGGCCCTCCGGGCGCTCGTCGGCCAGTACAACCTCACCTATGTGATCGCGGACGGCACGCTTCTCATCACCACGGAAGAGGCGGGTGTTTATCGGCAATTGAAGCAACGGGTGGAAGTGAATTTCGACAACGTGCCGTTGCAGACGGCCGTGAGGGAATTGTCACTGCGGTATGGCGTGAGCGTGGTGTTTGATCCGAAGACCGTCAAGAACAAAACGGCTTTGAGTCCCGTCACACTGCAAGTGGAAGACGTTCCCTTCGAGGCGGCCATGCGGTTGATGTGTGAAATGGCCGAATTGAAACCGGCCCGCATGGGGAATGTGATTTATGTCACGACCGAGGCCCGTGCGGACAAACTCAAGGACAGCGACAGCCTTGTGCCGGCGCCGCATCCGATGATGCACCCGAACATGCCGGGTGGAAATAATGTGGGCCTTATCGGCGGCATCGCCGGATTCGGCGGAGGCTTGGCCGGGTTTCCTCCGCCTCCCCCGGCGCTTGTGCCGCCCAAGGCGGACAAGGTTGACCCGGATCCCACTCCGGTGAAAGATCCCACCAAGGAATAACCGGTGGGGTTGGCCGAAGAAACCTCACTCCCGGTGAGGTTTCTTCATTTCATACCCGGCCAGTCGTTTCGTGAGGGCCTCTCCTTTTTCAGCCCGGTATTTCTCATCGGCCATCGCCTTCTTGATGGCTGCCACGGCCTCTTCAAAATGACCGAGTTCCGCATGAGCCGCCGCGATGGCATCTTGGGTGGCTCCTGTGTTTCCGCGTGGCAAGGCCGCCGCTTTCGTCGCCAGTTCCAACGCCTCTTTCCCGTTGCGGATTTCCGGGTCGGTCGCGGTGGCCAACAGCCAGGCCTTGGGCCGGATGGCGACGGCCGTTTTATCGTCCCATTTGACCGCCGAGTTCGCATCCGCCAGCGCCTGCCGGTGGTTCCCGGCTTTCGCCCATGCCTCGGAACGCCGGATCATGGCGGCCGTGTATTCGGGGAGATACCGCATGGCGGTGTCGAAGTCCCGGATGGCCGGTTGAAGTTCGTTACGGTTCAGGTGATAGTATCCCCGATAGAGATAACCGGCCGCGTAACTGGGGTCGAGTTCCAAGGTTTTGTTGAAGTCCTCAAAGGCTTCGTTGGGTTTGCCAGTCAATAAACGGGCCATCCCTCGGGCCGAATAAGCGTTTGGAGAGACGATGTCCAATTTCACGGCCAACTCCGCATCTTCCAACGCATTGGCGAATTCCCCCTGTTCCCGGTGAATCGCCGACCGGCCCGCATGCGCCCGCGAGTAATCCGGCATGATGCGGATCGCCTCGTTGAAATGCTCCAGCGATTTGTCCGGTTGATTCTGGATCAGGAACAGGTTGCCGAGATTGCCATGATAGATGCTCGAACCCGGCGATAATTCCAAAGCCTTTTCGTAGTTGCTTTGGGCCTTCGCATACTCCCTTTTGCGGACGAAGATGTTGCCCCGATTGTTCCAATATGCGGAGGACTGCGGACTGAGTTTGACCAGTTCGTCGTAATCCTTCAGGGAATTGTCAAAATCACGGATCGCATCATACGCCTTTGAACGGCGCACATAATACGTCACCGATTGAGGTGATTCTTTGATGAGTTCCGTATACGCGGCGATGGCCTCCTTGGCGGTGACCACGTCCTGACGATTCAACGAGGCAGAAGAATAGCCAGTCCACAGGAGCCACAACCGATCCCCTTCTTGCCGAGAAACAGTGAACTCCATGTGGCCAATTTGGGCGGGGGACGGGGCCGAAGAATGGATTCGTTGAGCGTCGATGACAAGATTCGTCTTCACAACGAAGACCACTTCCCCCTTCAATGGTCCCGGTTGCCCGCGAAGAGGATCTGGCGCTCCGAGAGTCACGGCAAGAAAAAGGGTCGTGAACATGTTGACCACTCGGGGATGATTCGGTTTTGAAATCTAGCCGAAGGTGATTTGGCCATGAGCCATGAGCCATGAGCCATACCAAGGAACCGGTTCCTTGGTATGGCTCATGGCTCATCACCAATGCAGGATGTTATTTGCCTGCCGGTTCTTTTTTCTCCGGCGGCAGGATCGGTTTGAACTCGGCTTTGCCCTTGCGGTCAAGATTCTTGTTCAAATCGGCCGGGTCGAAGTCCACTTTCGCCCCTTCCTTGGGAACATCAATCTTGGCGCTCCAGAGAATGGCGTTTACCACCAACCGTCGGAAGTTCTCGTCCCCCCAGTTACGGTGGAAGTGGCCGCCGGTGAAACCGAAGCCCCGGCCGCCGTCGGCCCGGTCGTAGGCCCAAGCCATATGTTCCGGGCGGCCCTTGTTCATTTTGGCCGCCTCGGTTCCCCGAGTGTTGTCTGGCGGGAGGGCGGTCAGGATCGGCGTCACGTTCTTCATTTCGGGTTGGAACCGCATGTTGTAATACCACTCGTCACGCAGAACGAACGGTTTCACCCCGCTGGTGATCGGGTGTGTCGGCAGGGACCGGACTTCGGCGTCCCAATGCGGATTGATTGAATAGCCGGGTTCGTAGTAGCCGCCCATCCAGCCGAGAACTCGCTTGCCGTCCTTGATTTCATAATCGACGGCATAGTGCAGGTTCACCCAGCCAACGCCCTTGTCCATCAGCTTTTGGATGCGGTCCATGCGGTCGCCCATCGCGTCCTTCTGGACGACGGGATGCCCGCCCCGGCCGTCCATGTAGAAGAGCAGCGAATCGGCCCCCTCGAAGATTTTCTCGTTCTTCGGCCAACCGTCACGGGCGATCACCGGCCAAACGCCGGGAGTCTGCTTCAACAGGTTTGCCAGGATGACCGTGCCCGCGAAAAACTCATGATCACCGGGACCGTGGCTGGCCCGACCGGCCACCAACACGATCTTCTTGCCCTTGAAGTCCGCCGGGGGTTCGACTTCCAACGCGATTTTGGACTGGTCATACGGATCAATTTCCGGCTTCTTGTCCTCGGCACGACTGCTGGAAACGCCCAACAGGGCCGCGAACACGATGCCGCACCAACGCTTCAACGTCATGGATGAATCTCGGGAGAGAGGGCGACTACTTGAAGGGAAACATATTGACCGGGGAGATGCAAGGGAAATGTCTGGAAGTGTGTCTTGCAATGACCAATGGGGCGTTATGCTAGTTGCGGGAAGGCCAGTCGCTTGATTTTTCTAG
>NZ_JH636448.1:144976-179591 GCF_000255705.1 Zavarzinella formosa DSM 19928 | reverse complement strand
CAGGCCACACAAGTATTCACTGCCGACGAACTAGCATAATGCCCCAATGACCAATGACCAATGACCAATGACCAATGACCAATGACCAATCAGGATTTGTTCACTTGCCCCAATGAGACCAAGACACAATCGGTTTGGTCATTGGTCATTGGTCATTGGTCATTCAAGGCGAGTTATTTAGTAGTGGCCGGCGTCGTGTAGCTGATCGCCAGCAAGGCGAAGGAAGTGGCCAGTTCCGGGGCGTTTTCGAGGAAGGCTCCGTTGCTGTTGGCCCAACTGCCGTCGGCTTTTTGTTGCTTCTTCAAGGTGGCAAACAATTCGGCCTTCCACGGGTGCTTCTTGCCCTTGGCATCCGTGAACACGTCTTCGCCGTTGGCGGCCATCGCTTTGGCAAATGTGTGGTAATAGTAGAAAAGGCCCGAATCTTTCATGCCGGGATTTTCGTCCACTGTGTAATGCTCGCCGATCCACTTCAAGGCCGCCGCCACGCGGGGGTCTTTCTTGTCAACTCCCGCGTACAGGAAACTCTTCAAGCCGGAATAAGTCATGCCCCCTTCGGAGCGGAGGCCGCCTTCCGGAGTCTTTTTGTTGCTCTTGGCGTTGTCGGCGTCGAACGGGTTGTAGACAAAGCCGCCTTTGTCCGCCGCCGTGGCTTTCTTCGCAAAGGCCATCTTGTTGGATTCACCCGGCAGGTTCTGGCAACGGCCCAAGAACACCAAAGCGTTCTTGATGGCCGGGTCATCCTTGGGCAAGCCGGCGGCGACCAAAGCTTCCACAAAGAAATGCGTGTTGGACACGTCCGGCCGGGAAGCGGCGTCGTAGCCCACGCCACCGAAGGCTTGAGCATCTTCCGGCCCCCCCTGTTGCAGGGTCTTGAGGAACTTGGCGGCATCGGCAATCACCTTGTCGTACTTGCCGTCTTTATTGGCTTCCTTGAAGGTGATGAGGGCGATACAGGTCGTGTAATTCGCCAAGAATTTGTTGTAGATCCCGCCGTCCGGCTGGACGTTCTTTTCCATGTAGGCGAGGGCTTTGGACACGACGGGATCTTCCGGGCCGTAGCCATGCCGGATGAGGGAGGCCGCGATCAGGGCCGTCGTGCCGGGGCCGCCACGGGCGGGTTCAAAACTGCCATCGGCCTTTTGCCGGCCCTTGAAAAAGGCATAGCCCTTGTCGGCGAGATCCTTCACTTCTTTCGCGGTCGGACCGGTTGCCTGGCCGAACGCCGGTCCGGCGATCACAAGGGCCACGAGCGGGAACAAGAATCGTTTCACAGAGTCATCCTCTTGCGGTGAGTAGCGGGTTGGTAGAAGTGTGCAAAGCGCGTTCCATTCGAGATGCTGTCAATTTTGGATCGTGCGAATCGAGCAAATCAATAGGAGAACGCATTTGGGTCTCCGAATCCCGGCCACATATTGGCCGGGCGAGGACAAATTTTGCTCAGAATTCCTTGGCTTGAAGTAGTTCGATCTTTTCGCCACGGGCGACGGCATACTTGAAGTCCGTTCCTGTCGTGCAGGCGGCCCCGACATTTCCCTTCGGATCGAGGGCGATGAAGGCCACGCTGGCCGGGTGTTTGCCGCGACGGGTGGCTGTTTTGATGATCCGGGCGATGGCGAGTTCCACGGCTTCCTGCGGGGTTTTTCCGGCCCGCATTTGCTCGACGATGAACATGCTGCCGCCGATGCGGATGATTTCCTCGCCGACCCCGGTGGCTCCGGCGGCTCCGGCCTCGTCGTCAACGTACAAGCCTGAGCCAATTAACGGGGAATCACCCACGCGGCCGGGCAGTTTGTAGCTGAGGCCGGATGTGGTGCAAACCCCGCCGAGCAGATTTTTGGAGTCCTTGGCCAACACCGTCACGGTGTCGTGCCCTTTGGTTTCCAGTTTCTTTGCCGGCCGCTTTTTGTACCACTCGGCGACGCTTTCCGGTGTCAGCAGCGTTTCCAACTGGAAGCCGTTTTGCAGGGCAAACCACTCGGCCCCCTTGCCGACGAGCATGATATGCGGCGTCTTCTCATACACCTTTTTGGCCAGCGCGGCCACATGCCGAATGTTCTCCACCCCGGCGACGGACCCGCAATCCAGCGTTTTGCCATCCATCACGCAGGCGTCCAGCGACACCGTGCCGATGGCGTTGCCAATGCCGCCAAACCCCACAGACTGAACGGCCGGGTCATCTTCGACCGCTTGCGCCCCGGCCAGAGCGGCATCGAGCGGGGGTTTGCCTTGGAGAAGGAGTTTGGAAGCGACTTCCACGGCCGTTTTGCCGAAGGGCCACGTCGCCACGACCACGGGTTCCGCCATGAGTTGCTCCTGCTATTTCAACTGAGTTTCCGCAATCTCCAACGCTCGCATCAGTCCCATCGCCTTGTTCACGGTTTCCTGATACTCGGCTTCCGGGTCGCTGTCGGCCACCAAACCAGCACCGGCTTGGATGTAGGCCGTGTCCCCCTGAATCACCATCGTGCGGAGGGCGATGCAGGTGTCCATGTTGCCGGTGAAGTCCACGTAACCAACGGCCCCGCCGTATGGTCCCCGGCGATGGGGTTCAAGTTCGTCGATAATCTCCATTGCCCGAATTTTCGGGGCGCCGGAGAGCGTCCCGGCTGGCAGGCACGACCGCAGGGCGTCAAAGGTGGTTTTGCCCGCGTCCAGTTCGCCGGTGACGGTGCTGGAAATGTGCATCACATGACTGTATCGTTCGACGGTCAGCAATTCACTGATGCGCACGCTGCCAAACTTCGCCACCCGGCCGACATCATTTCGGCCCAAGTCCACCAGCATGATATGTTCGGCCCGCTCCTTCGGGTCGGCGAGAAGTTCCTCGGCCAATGCCTTGTCCTCTTCCGGCGTGGCTCCCCGCTTGCGGGTCCCGGCGAGGGGGCGGATGGTCACTTCGTTGTTTTCCACCCGCGTCATGATTTCCGGGGACGCGCCGACGAGCGTGCAGGACGGTGTCTTCACGAAGAACATAAACGGCGAGGGATTGACCGCCCGCAAAGCTCGGTAGATGTCGAAGGCGTTGGCCGTCGTTTTGGTTTGGAACCGCTGGCTGAGGACGACTTGGAAAATATCCCCGGCGTTGATGTATTCCTTGCACTTCACCACGGCCGCCTTGAAGGCATCGGGGGTGAAGTTCGATTGGTGCGGCACGGTGATCGGCCCGCGAAGCTCGATGTCCTGCAACTGGACCGGGGCGGCCGGTTCAAGGAGTTTTTCCACCATGCGATCCACGCGGGCACAGGTGTCCGCGTAACAACGCTTCAGGTTATGGTGGTCGATGTTCGCGTGGGCCACGGCCATCAGGGTTTTGTTCGCATGGTCGAACACCACCATCTCGTCGTAAAGGGCGAACGAAAGGTCCGGCAAGCCCCGGTCATCTTCCGGGGCGTTTGGCAGGCGTTCCACATAACGCACCGTGTCGTAACCCGCATAGCCGACGGCCCCGCCGCAAAACCGCGGCAATCCCGGCACGTGTGGGGCGTGGTAGGCCGTCAGGATTTCCTCCAGTTTGCGAAGAGGGTCCGGCGTGTCGAATTCGTGCCGATCCCCCTTGGCCGTCGTCAGAATGACATGGCGGTCATAAGCCTCAATGTGCTGGAAGGGCTTGCCGCCGACAAAGCTGTAGCGGCCGTGTCGTTCGCCGCCGACCACGCTTTCAAAGAGGAATGCCCATTTCTCGTGTTGAAATTGCCAAAAGACATGCACTGGCGTGAGGGAATCGTTGAGCAGTCGCCGGTAAACCGGGACGACGGTGGCCCCGGTGGCGAGTTGGCAAAATTCTTCAAAGGAAGGGTAATACCGCAAGCGTGTCTCCTTGGTCTTGTTCACGTTTTAGCCGGTAAACCGGGTGACGGCCAAGGGAGAAGATGACACGGTGACACGGTGACATGGTGACACGGTGAAAAAAACCGGATAATTCTTGGTTTTCTCACCGTGTCACCGTGTCATTTTTAGATGGTGGCCAGCTTGAACAAAATCTCTGCGGCTCGTTCGATCTGGGCCAGTTCGATCCATTCATCTTTGGTGTGCGCCTGCCGGATATCACCGGGGCCGAAGACCACGGCGGGGATTCCGGCATTGGTCACGGTCGAAGCGTCTGTGCCAAAGGGAACGGCCAATACCTCGTGTGATCCCTCCACGGCATCAATGGCCTGGCCGAGCAGTTGCCGAACGGTATCCGAGTTCGATGGGTCCAAGGCGGGGCAGGCCATCCACAGCGGGTCGCACACAAAGGGAACCGTCGTCAATTCGCGGACGCGGTTGATGAAATGTTCTCTTGCCCCCTGACCAGATTCGCCGGGGATGAGCCGACGGTCGATCTCGATTACACAGGAGTCCGGCACGGTGTTGACACTCACCCCTCCCTCGATCCGGCCGACGCTCAGGGTTGGAGGACCAAGCCGGGGATGGGCCGGGGTGACGGCCAGTTCTGCGGCATATTGGTCGATGGCCGCCAGCACATGCCCCATCCGGTAAATCGCGTTGATCCCCTGATCGGGTCTCGAACTGTGGCAGGCCCGGCCTTCCGTGCGGAGTTTCCAGCGGGCAACGCCTTTGTGGGCATCGACAATCTGCAACAGCGTCGGCTCGGCGACGATGGCAAAGTCCGCCTTGATTCCCTGATTCATCAATTCTTGGATGCCGAGGAAGGTATGTTCCTCGTCCACCGTGCAGGCCAGAATCACATTCGCGGCCCCGGCCGGACGTTCTCGCACCAACCGGGTAAACGCCGTTAGCATGGCGGTCATGCCGCCTTTGACATCACACGCCCCGCGACCATGAAGCTTGCCGTCCCGGATTTCAGCGGCAAACGGGTCGATGGTCATGCCCACCACGGGAACAGTGTCCTGATGGACTTCCCAGAGGATCGTCCGGGTCGCGCCGGGGGACTCGAATCGGGCGACAATGTTTTCCCGTTCCGGAGCCACAGACTGACGTGTGAAAGGGACGTTTAACGCTCGAAAATAATCTTCAAGATAAGCGGTCACTCCCGCTTCGAGATACGGATGGCCCCGCAGATCCGGTCCCATCGGGTTGACGGAAGGCCGCGAGACTAGGTCACGCAGCAGATCAGGGATGGATGGGTTCATCATCGAACCACGGAAGGGTGAGAGTGGAATGGTTAAAAACGCCACAAGGCCGACGGACCAATGAAGGACCGTCAGCCTTGAGCAAGAAACTCAAAAGAAGAACTTACTTGTCCGTCTTGGCTTCGGTCTTCTTGGTTTCTTCGGTCTTCTTGGTTTCGCTCGAGGTCTTGGTGCCAGTGCTGGCAGCGGTGGTCGGCTTCTTGTCGTCGCAACCAACCAAGGTGAACATGGCACCGGCGACAACGAACAGGCTCAGAATCTTCTTCATTTGAAAAATCCCTTCAACAAGTGGTGAGAAAAGTTACACGCAAACGTGTGCGGTTAAGGGCTGGCGAAAACAATCGGCTCATCCCTTTGGAGAGCCGAACCAAACGGGGAAATAATTACTTCCCGTCCTTATCCTTCTTGGGGGCTTCAATCGCCGGCCCCTTTTCCGGCTTGACTTCCGGCTTGACTTCCGGCTTGACTTCCGGCTTCACTTCCGTCTTGGTGGTCGTTTCGGTCTTCGTGGTGGAGGTGGTGGTCGGCTTGGCCGAGGTGGGCTTCTTGTCGTCACAGCCGATGGCGGCCATGCTCATGACAACCATCATCGCGAAAATCTTCTTCATTGGGTCATCCATTAAGGTAAGGAGAGTCTCGAACAGTTGTGCGGGGGTCGCACATTTCCTCCCACTCGGGAGGTTTCACGACAATATGGATACGAACCACGTCTCTTTATTCCCGGGAATTTGAAAAATTTCCCCGCCGGACCCGGGAATACTCTTTTGCGACCGCCCTGGAACGCTCCATTCTCGGCGCAAGTGGTGAATTTCGCTCTTTTTCGGTCGGACGGGGAATAAAACCTCCCTTCCGCTCATCATGTGGTTATTGAGGATGGTGCGCCCATGGGTGCTTCCAATCGACGGGGACTCTCCCTTCTCGTCGATGAACATTACGAATCGTTGTACCGATATGCGATGCGCCTCAGCGGATCGTCGGCCGATGCCGAGGATCTCACGCAAGAGGCGTTTTGCAAGGCCCAGACGCAGATCGCCCAACTGCGTGATCCTGATCGGGCAAGGCCCTGGCTTTTCGCCATTCTGCGGAATGCCTATCTGCAACGGATTCGGGCTGACCGAAACATCAAGGCGGTGTCCCTGGATGCCGTTGGCGATGTTCCGGAGCGAACCGGCGCCGTTGATCCGGAAATCGGCCCGGAGCAATTGCAACGGGCGTTGAATGACCTTCCGGAAGGTTTCCGAACCCCGGTGATCTTGTTTTACTTTGAGGAAATGAGCTATCGTGATATCGCTGAACAGATGGATCTTCCCATCGGCACGGTGATGTCACGGCTGGCCAGAGGCAAGGCGTTCCTGAAGGACCGGCTGAGGCCCGGAACCCCGACGGGCGACCCGAGAGACGAGGCGACCAATGGACTGTGAAACCGCTCGACTGATGCTGACGTTCTTCGGACGTCGCGAGGCGGAACTGGACCCCGAAGACATGTCCTCGCTCGATGCCCATATGGCGGCCTGCCCGGCCTGCGCCGCTCGGCTGCGCGACGAACAAGCCTTTGACGGCCGGGTGGCAAAAGCGATGCTGGCCGTCCCGATTCCCGCCACTCTGCGGGGGAAAATCGCCGACAGCCTCGCCGCTGATCGCGGGACTTGGTTCCGTCACCGGGCCATCACGCTTGGCGGGGCGGCGGCGGCCTTGGTGTTGGGGTTTGGCGGATATGTGGCGTTTCAAATCCAAACCGCGCCGACATTGCGCGCGGACACCGTGCTGGCGTTGGAAGAGCAGACTTCCGAACAAAAAGTGGCCCGCGTCTTGGCGAAGCATGGTTTGCGGTTCAACCCGCAACGGGCCTTTGATCTCGGACAATTAGCGGATGCGAGCATGTCCGACCTGCAGGGGCGGGAGGTGCCGATGCTGTATTTTCGGAACCTCCGCAAGAATTCCCACGCCAAGGTCTATGTGGTGAGCGATCGGACGTTCAACTGGAAGACTCTCAATCCGGAAGACCAAGTCTTCCAGAGCAAATTGGGCTACCAAGTCGCAGTGATGCCGGACGCTATCCGGGGCGACGTGGGATACATTGTTGTGTTCACGGGCGATTCGCTGGATGTGTTTTTGGAATCAACTTCTTCGCCTTGAAAAATAACGCCGGCCGCAAAGGCACAAGGACCACGGCAAATTTCACCGAGCAGGGAAAGACATCGTTTCTTTCAGCTTCTCGATGAAATTTGCCGTGGTCTTTGCGTCTTTGTGGCCGACGGTTTTTCAGGTTTGATTAATCATCCCATCCCGGAACCGGGATGCCCTCGGCCGGGGTGTCCACAGCCGACTGGCCGAATTCACCGGCGGACCATTTGATCACGCGACGAGTGACCTCGGCCGCAATCCGGCTGTTGGGGTTTGGCAATTCGTTGCCCATCGGCAGACCCATGTCCACGCCGAGGAACTTCTGAATAATGACGGCCGCCGCCAGGGCGATTTCCCGGTTCGGCTGCCGGGCGGCGTCCCGCAGGACGTCCACGGCCCGCGAGTCTTCTCGCTGGCTCAGCATCGCCCCGGCCGCGATCACCCGGAGCATCGTCGGCTGATTGGAGCTTAACAACTTCACGGCCACTTCCGGAGCCAGATGGGACGTGTTCTGCAATCGGTGGGCGATTTCCACGCGAATCGAGGGCATCACTTTCGGATCTTGCAGCATCGACACCATTCGCTCGATGGCCTCGGGGGAGCCGTCTTCCTCAATCGTCTTTTTGCAGTGTCGCAGCAAGGTTTGAGTTGCCCGCTTTCCGACCGTCCCCGTCTCGCCGGCCCACATGAGCAGATCGTGGATGGCTGTCACCGGCAACGTCCCGCTACAGGGCAACGCCCCGTCCTTTCCGGCGTGTGGCTGGGCTAACGCCGTCCGTATGTGGCTGCGGAGATCATTCCACCGAGTGCGGGCGTCCCAAAGCAGGGCGATTCCGGCGGCCCGGCGGACCTCGGCGGAATCATCCGAAAGAAACGGAACCAGACAAGCCAGATGGCGGGATTTGCTGACACAAGCCAGAGCCATGACGGCCGCGGCTCGCACGAGGGGTTCGTCCGTGAAATTCGCCCGGTGAATCACGGCATCAGCCTGATCTTTGCGCCAAGAGGGCTGAAATTCGAGGGCCGTCAGCACGGCCGCCTGGATTTTCGGGTTTGGATGGCTCAGAAATGTCAACGCCGGGGAGGGGTTTTCCCGCAAGACTTCCCGCAGATGGCGAATTTCAGGGATCTGGCGGATGTCCTCATAGCGATCCGGCCATTCCTCGCGTCGGATAATGCCTCCCAGCAGGAATTTGGCCCTCCGAATATTGCCGCCGGTTGCCGTCAGTTCCCGGTACATGAAGACGCACACCGGGGTGAGCAGGCAGAGGGAAAGCACAAGGTGGAACCACGGACTCGTGAGATCCGGTTCGATGAAACGAAGAGCGGTGTAGGCCACAAGGTAAAAGAACAACAGGAATTTGCCGCTCATCACCTGCGAGGTTCCCCACCGGGTGATGATGACGAACGACGTCAGGGCCATCAGGACGCCCAAGCCGATCAAAGCCGCCGGGAGGGCGGATTGGGTGTGCCGAACCCACAGTACCGATGAAACCAGCAAAACCGCCGGAAACAGCAAGACGGACACCAGACTCAACCGGGCGAGCGGCGAGAGACGGTGTTGGATCGTTCCCGAGCGAGAAAACCAAGTCATGTACGGTCCCGCACAATGTTCCAGACAATCTTTCACGCGCAAGCGATAATCGAAGTTAGATTGCGGAAGTTCAATGGTCAACGGAACCAATCATCTTCATCTGAGACATGAATTTTCCAGCCATTGAACAATAATCGCACTCAGTCTGTCCGCCTCGCCGGACATCCCGAGAATATGTGACATCTATTGAAGAGGAGGTTGGTGCGATGGCCGATTTCAAACTGGCTGATCTGGCGAAAATGTTCGATCATTCTTTGTTACAACCCAACCTGACCGACGCGGATTTGGAAAAAGGCTGTCAATTGGCCCGGGAATACCAAGTGGCCTCCGTGTGCATCAAGCCTTACGGGGTGGCGAAAGCGGCCGAGTGGCTCAAAGGGTCCGGAGTGCTGGTCGGCACCGTGATCGGTTTCCCCCACGGCGGGCATCTCACCAAAATCAAAGTCGCCGAGGCCGAGGCGGCGATGGCCGACGGGGCCGTTGAACTCGACATGGTGGTGAACATCGGCAAAGTGCTTTCCAAGGAATATGTCTTCGTGCGGGATGACATCGCCGCCGTGGTGGAGACGGCCCACCGCAACGGGGCGAAGGTGAAGGTGATTTTTGAGAATAGTTTCCTTCAGGACGAGCATAAGATCGAGCTTTGCAAAATTTGCGGCGAACTCCAGGTTGATTGGGTGAAGACCTCGACGGGCTACGGCGAGAGCGGAGCCACGGACCACGACCTGGCCTTGATGCGGAAACATTCCCCGGCCCATGTTCAGGTGAAGGCCGCCGGTGGCGTGCGAACCTATGAACGGGTGCTGGCCGTTCGAGCCTTGGGGGTCACCCGTGTCGGGGCGACCGCCACGAAGGCCATTCTTGATGAGTGCCGCCAAAAAATGGGCGAGTGAGCCAGTCTTCGAGAAGTCGGTCACCGAAAATCACCTGACCAAAAGAGCCGGAAATTGAAGATTCGCAATCCCAAGCTCATCGCCGGAGTGGCGAGCGTCGTCGCTGTCTTGCTCCGGTGGTGGATGAGCACGATGAGTTTCGCCTATCGGCCGCTGACGGTCTTCGCGAGCAATGACCGGCCGGAAATCCTCGGAGATTCCCGGTTCATTTTCGGTTTTTGGCACGAACATTTGCTGACGCCGGCTTATGTGTGCGCCCGTCCGGACACTTCCGTGTTGATCGGAACACACGCAGACGGCGAATTGATCGCCCAAGTGGTGAAGCGCCTTGGCATGGGGGTGATTCGTGGTTCATCGACCCGCGGCGGGGCGAATGGCCTCCTCACGATGATCCGCGAAGGAACCCGGCATTTGGCCATGACTCCGGACGGCCCCCGCGGACCACGGCGGCAATGTCGGCTGGGCATTATTTATCTGGCCTCTGTCACCGGGATTCCCATCGTGCCCTTTGGATCCGGTTATCGCCGGTATTGGCGGGCCGGAAGTTGGGACCGGTTCGCGGTCCCCCTGCCGTTTGGCCGAGTTCGCGGCGTCTCCGGTCATCCGATCCATGTTCCCCCCAATCTGGATGTCTGGGAGATGGAACCCTACCGGCAAGAGGTGGAACGGATGATCACCCTCTGCTGCGACATCGCACAAAACTGGGCGGAAACCGGGGAATTCGACCCGATGGGCTACGAACCCCCCGCCGGTTGGAAACCCACCGGCCGTCGCAAGTTCGACGCCGCCCGCCACCGACCCCATTCCCCCTCCAGTTAATGCAACTTCACAACGATGATGGCAGTCTGGGCTGGACCCGCACGCGAATGATTTTCGCGTGGCTGGTTCTCGCCACGCTTGTGGCCCAACGCGGCCAGCAGGCGTGGGAAAACTTTGAGGATCCCAGCCGGCCGGATGGCAATTACGGACACATGCAAATCGATTTTGGCGGCCAGTACATGTTTGGCCGGTTGCTTTTGGAGGGGCACGGGCGGGAGCTTTACGTGCGCGACCGGCATTTGGAAGTCGCCCGGGAACGTCTCGCGGGCGTGGTTGTCCCGGCGGCGGGACGTTTTGCGCGCGAGGCTGAACGGGAGATGGCCGGGGAGTATTTTCCCGGTTTTTTCCCGGAGACCCGCGATGTCCCCTATTCGATTGACCGGGACGCGGTCCGGTTGGTTAACTGGTACCCCACTTCGCCGGACGAAACGATCGCCGGGCCGCTTTACCCGCCGATTCATGCCTTCGTGATGGCTCCGATCGCCAGCGTGAACAATCCCCAAACGGCTTACCGGATCTGGCAGGGCCTGATGCTGGCCTGTCTGTTCGCCGCCGGTTGGGGAGTGCGGGTGATGTCCGAAGGGAGATGGTGGTGGCCCGTCGCCACCACCATGCTTTTGGCATATCCGGGGGCCAGGGCCGGATTGGATCTCGGGCAGAACAGCGCCATGACCGTGATGTTGCTGTCGCTGGGATGGGCCTTGCGAACTCGGGAACGACCGGTTTTGGCCGGAATTGTCTGGGGGTTGCTGGCCTTCAAGCCGGTCTGGGCGATGAGTTTCTTTGGGGCGCTGGTCTTCCTGCGGCAATGGCGAATGCTTGCCGCCATGGGGGCCACGGGGGTGTTCTTGATCGTCGCCACGCTGCCGGTGGTCGGTGTCGAATGCTGGAAGAACTGGCTGGCGGTCGGGAAGCTCGCGGCGGATATTTACAACACGGATCAAAACTGGATCTTTTTGAGCCGGGACGTGTTTGGCATTCCTCGCCGCTTCTTGCTCGTGTTCGGGGAGGACGGCCATGCCATCAACGACCGGCCTGCGGTGGCTTGGATTGGCTGGGGAATCTGGGGGTTTGTCGTACTCGTAACGTCGTTCGTCGCCTGGCGGCGGCGATTGAGTGATTTTCTGCATGGTCCCGGCCCGGCCATCGCCTTGTTTGCCGGTTGGTTGGCGACGTACCGCTTCATGTATTACGACACGCAAGTGGTTGGTTTTGCGGTCATGGTCCTGCTTGCCCGTCCGGGGCGGTTCCTGCGGTATTCATCATGGCCAATCGCGTCATGGGCGGTGATCTTTGTGGGGTTCACATACCTCAACGAGAATATGTTGGTTCCCCAATCCATCCATTTCACGGTTCATTTCGGACGGGCGGGGAGAATGGTCGCCGCCTCCGCCGACGATCATCATCCTTGGGATACCCTCTTGGTGATTCTTCTCTGGGCCTGGTCCGTCCGCACCGTTTGGTTCCATTGGGAAGACGAGTTCGCTTGAATATTTTCCCGTCTGCGGTCTTTGCCCAACCCTCCCCGTCCCGCCAACCCGAACCCGTCTCCCCGCTTCGGCCGGCTTCTTCATATTCCGAATGATCAGGTTTGAGCGGTTTTGCCGATCCTGCCGAAAACAAGGGCGTTGACGATTGCTCGTTCCCTTTGGGAGGCCGACCATGCCTCGTCGGTGCTGGATTACGCTTCTTGGCCTCGTGCCAATGTTCACCGGATGTATTGCGTTTCGGTCGATGCCGCCGGAAGTGGAACGTCCCCTGTGGCGGCCGTCTGACGAGATCCCGCCCGAGCAGAAAAACTGCGTCTACACGTTCGTTTTCGGCACGCTTGATCCGTTTGATTCCGGTCACACGTGCGGATTGCGGGATCACCTCATCCACATGGGGTTTGAGAAAACATATTTCGGGCAATCACCTCACCTGAGTTACTTCGCCGAAAAGATGAGGGAAATCGCGGCCCATTGCCCGGCGGCCCGGTTTGCCATTGCCGGGTACGACACCGGGGCCGTTCCGGCGGCCGAGCTTGCCGTCGAGGCCCGGAAGGCGGGGATTGCCGTCGAACTCTTGGTGTTTTTGGAACCGGCCGCTCACCACAAGGGATGTGATGACTTCCCGGCCGGGCATGTGATCACCATCCGGGGCAACGACTCATTGTTCGGTCTCACCCCGGCGGATCATGGGGAATTGGTGGTCGCCGAAAACGCCCACCGGTCCTCGATTCCGACGCATGCGATTACCATTGAGGTCATGGAACGAGAGTTATGCCTCATTGCGATGGGGGTGGAGATGCCCGGCCGGCTTATTGAGCCGAAACAACCTTTGGTGAAACCATTCTCTGCCCCGCGAAATACTCCCCGACGGGTGACTCCGTTGCCCGCCGAATGGCGATTTTTGGAACCTTATGGGGCTTGGGGAATGAATATTTCCAATGCGGGGCCGTCCTCCATGACAAATCCCGAAACCTTGCCCCCGCCGAGAGTTGCGGAAGACAATTTGTCTGGCACGAACAAGATGAAGTGAAAAGTTCCCAAATCCTGCGTTAATCTCGCAAATTATTTCCGTTTTTTTCTTGCAAGTGATTCCACGCCGGGATACCATCTCTTTACACAAGTGAATAACTTGTGTTCACTGATGGGCAGAGAGAATTCACGGATTCGAGACTGAGTGGGCGACGGTTTCGGGTTCAATCTCTCTGCCCTTTTTTTTAAGCATAAACAATGATTATTGTTTGAATTTTTGATATTTATTGGCAAATTCATCTTCTCAAAATCTTCCCGTAAATCTTCATAACAACCCTTGGTTATTCATCGTTGACTCCAAGCGTGGATGCGCGTTTCCCACGCATCCCTAAAGTCGAATACGATTGACCGTGGAAGTTCCCGCATTTAGTACGAACCGGAGATGCGATGGCCGAGACGGTTGAATCCGATGAAGATCCGATTGTGAACGCGATTGGGGAGCATGTCACCAAACATGTCGGCCCGGTGGCCAATGTCTTTCAGGAGCGGGCTTGGGAAGGCGTGCAGATCGATGTGATGATTGTTCCCCCGTCCGACGGGAAAGATTTCATCACGCTGGTCACCTGCGGGATGAGCGAACGCCCGATGCGAGTGCCGTTGGAGAATCCGGAAGATCTTGGGTTGCTGCCGGAACTTCGGTATGCCGAATTGTTGTTGTGCCTGCCGCCGGATTGGCCGTTTTCTCCGGAGGCGTTTCAACAAGAGGAAAACTATTGGCCGGTGCGCTGGTTGAAGAAGATCGCCCGGTTGCCGCATTTGCACCAAGCCTGGCTGGGTCTCGGGCACACCATTCCGAACGGCGACCCGCCGCAACCACTGGCGGAGAACACCGGTTTCGCGGGATGGATGATTGACCAACCGCTGATGTTCCCGCCGGAACTTCAAAAACTGCGACTGCCGGACCGGGTGATCAACTTTTACTCGGTTGTCCCGCTCTATTCCGAAGAAATGGTCCTGAAACTGAAGCAGGGAAGCGGGGCCTTGAGCAAACGTCTCGACATGGCCGGCGTGACAGAACTGGTGGACATCGGCCGCGTCAACACGGCCAAGTGACGAACCGTTTTATCCGGCTTGCGACAGGCGGTGATGCTCGGCCAACGCTCGGCCCGCGATGCGTTCAAGCGTTCTCAGCGGGGATGTTTCAGCATTCTCCATCGCCTCCACGGGCAGGGAGAACGTCTGCTCGAACTGGTGCTGGCCGGCCATCGCGGCATGGGACACCTGATCGGCGTAACAGGCCCAAGCGCTCCCGGCCGGGAAGTGAATGGTCTCCTGCGAGACGGTTCGCTGATATTCTTCGTCAGCCTTCATCGCATCATGCAATTGCAGCATGTAATGGTCGTAAGCCGAACGGAACCCCTTAGTGACGCGAAACAGCGAGAGGATTTGCCGGTTGATATAACCGGGGGCGGGCAATTCCGGCCAGAACCGCTTGGCCACGTCTTCAAACGGTTCGCCAACCCGCCAAGTTCGCGGCCGACCGTTCGGGTTCACATTGCAGAACAGCCGGAGAATCCGTCGGCCGCCGGTGGGCTTTGACGGGAAGCTATCCACATGTAACCGCGTGTCGTCCTTCCGCCAGCTCTGCACGCGGCCCTCGGCCTTCGCCGGTCGCAGACTGGCCCGTTCGCGTTTCAACGCAGGGCCATAATGGGCAAGCAACCGATTCAAAAAGCTTTGGGCCGTCGTCGAATATCGCCGGATTAAAACCTTCAAATCGGCCGCGTCACCATCGGTGCAAACGGTGCCGCCGATGGAATCCTTCGCCGGATTGTAACTGGCGTTCTTGGACTGGTCGAGAATCGCCGGATCGAGAAACCGGTTTTCATGGTCTTCAAGCGGGAAACTCAGACCCGGAAAATACAACACCCGCCCTGCCTCCAGGGCTTCCAAAGCGGTTTGCCGGACGGACGACGAAAACGTGGCGTCCCATCCCGCGAATTCAATGGTTTGAAGACGTTCCATCCTGAAGTCTCCGAGGGGCAGATTGTCGATCTCGATTTGACACTGCATCGGTCGTTCGACCATCGTTTCTAAAGTTGTTTCCGCGTATCGGTTTGTCGGCTATAATCTCAATGTCCGCCTGCCCCGGCTGTTCCGCTTTTGCCCCGTCCACCTTGGTGATTTTTTGATGCGATTTGCATTTTCCCTCATGTTGCTGTTTCCGCTTTCCGGCCTGATTCATGCGGAAACGAAGCCAACACCCGAGGCCATCGAATTTTTCGAGCAGAAGATTCGGCCGGTGTTTGCCGAGCATTGTTACTCCTGTCACGGGGAGAAAAAGCAACAGGCGGGACTGCGCCTCGACCGCAAAGCGGGGTTGGTGAAAGGCTCCGACGGCGGTCCGGTGGTGGTGCCCGGCGATCCCGAGAAGAGCGTGCTGATTAAGAACATCCGGCACGACGGGGAGGCGAAGATGCCCCCGAAGATGAAGATGCCGCAACCGGCCATTGATGCCGTGATCGCTTGGGTGAAAATGGGCGCCCCGTTCCCGGAGGATGCCCCGGCGGTTGCCACCGATCTCTCAAAGACTCACTGGGCCTTCCAACCGGTGAAAGATCCTGTCGTGCCGACGCCGAAAATGGCCAAGCCATCGCCGGTGGATCGCTTTGTTCAAGTGAAATTGGAACAGAAAGGGGGAACACTTTCCCCGGCCGCTGACAAGCGGACGCTGATTCGCCGGGCGACCTATGACCTGACCGGCCTGCCGCCGACGCCGGAGGAAGTTGACCGGTTTGTGAACGACAACTCGCCGCAGGCTTACGAACAGCTCATCGACCGGTTGCTGGAATCCCCGCATTATGGCGAGCATCAGGCCCGGCATTGGATGGACATTGCCCGCTATGCGGACACCAAGGGATATGTCTTTCAGGAAGATCGCAATTACCCCTATGCCTACACCTACCGCGACTGGCTGATCCGGTCGTTCAACGAAGATTTGCCCTACGACCAGTTCATCATCCAACAACTGGCCGCCGACCGGGTGGTGAAGGATGACAAGCGACCCCTCGCGGCGATGGGATTCCTCACCGTTGGCCGGCGCTATCTCAACAGCCAGCCCGACATCATCGACGACCGGCTGGACGTGACCTTCCGGGGCTTCCAAGCCCTGACGGTGACGTGCGCCCGGTGTCACGACCACAAATACGATCCGATCCCGACAAAAGATTATTACTCGCTTTACGGCGTGTTTGGTTCCAGCGTCGAGCCGAAGGAGTTGCCGTTGGTGGAGACCCCCAAGGAAACTCCGGAGGTAAAGGCGTTCGAGGCCGAGTTGCAAAAGCGGGAGGCAGCCACCGTCGCCGCCACGACGAAACTTCGCACCGACTACATGACGAAACTCAAAACCCCGGCGGCCATCGCCGAGTATCTGCGGGCGGTCCGGGATGTTCGCGGCTTGAATCAGGCCAACATGGGAACGCTGGCCGCCAATCGGAAGCTTTTTGCCATCGCGTTGACTAGCTGGCAAACCTATCTGGACAGCCGGGCCAGAACATCCGACCCGGCGTTCACCCTCTATCTCGCCATCGCCAAGATTCCCGATGCGGAATTTGCCGCCAAGGCCCCGGAGCAATTGGCCGCGTTGTTAAGGGAAACGGACGCAAAGAAACTCAATCCGCTCGTTCGGGAAGCCTTTGCCGACAAGAAGCCGGCGACATGGGCCGAGTTTTGCACCATCTATGGGGATGTGCTGGCGAAAAACACCACTCCCCCCGCCGGGAAGCCTTCGCCGGGACAGGCCGAACTTCAGGCCGTGTTCGGCGACAAAGGCCCGTTGTCCTTTGAAGACCGGCAATTCATGCGGCTTCTCACCGTCATGGAACAGAACCGCATCCGCGACCTGCGTCGCAAGACGGAAGAATGGAAGGCCAAATCCCCGGCCGCCCCGGCGAGGGCAATGGTGATGAATGACGGGCCGAAGATGGAACCGGTGGTCTTCGTTCGCGGCAACCCTGGCAATCACGGCCCGCGGATTCCCCGGCAATTCCTTGGATTGCTCACCCCTGATCGCAAACCCTTCACCGATGGGAGCGGTCGATTAGAAATGGCGAAGGCCATCGCGGACCCCAACAACCCGTTGACGGCCCGCGTGATGGTCAACCGGGTCTGGTCCCACTTGTTCGGCCAAGGTTTGGTCCGCACCCCGAGCGATTTTGGCGTTCGCAGCGACCCGCCGACGCATCCCGAATTGCTTGACTGGCTGGCCAAGCGGTTTGTGGAATCGGGCTGGAGCATCAAGAAACTTCATCGAATGGTGATGCTCTCCGAAACATACCGGCAATCCTCGGCCGTCACCCCGGAGATGGCGAAGAGTGACCCGGAAAACCGCATGCTCGGCCGCATGGGCCGCAAGCGGATGACGTTTGAGGGAATGCGGGATGCCGTGTTGCAAGCGGCCGGGAAATTGGATGGCACGGTCGGCGGCCGGTCGGTTGATCTCTTCGCGACCCCCCTCACCCCGCGCCGGGCGGTATACGGATTTGTGGACCGGCAAAACCTCCCCGGCACACTCCGAAGTTTCGACTTCGCCTCGCCGGACACCCACTCCCCGCAACGTTTCGTCACCACGGTGCCGCAACAGGCATTGTTTTTGATGAACTCGCCATTCATCGCCGAACAGGCAAAAGCCCTGGCAAAACGGATCGAAGCCACCGAACCGGGTGAACGCATCACGGAGATGTATCACTTCGCGGTTGGCCGAGCGCCGACTCCGGAGGAACTGTTGCTGGCAAAGGAATTTGTCGCTTCTGAGACGCCCCTTGATCCGGCCACTCCGGATATCTGGCTTTACGGCCAGGGTTCGTATGACTCCGCGAAACAACGAACGACGTTCGCCAAACTGCCGCACTTCACTGGAAACGCCTATCAAGGTAGCCTGACGCTGCCGGATGCCACGCTAGGCTGGTGCATCTTGAACGGCATCGGCGGTCACGCCGGGAACGATCAAGCCCACGCGGTCATTCGCCGTTGGGTGGCCCCCCGCGACGGCGTCATCTCGATTAGTGGAACGCTCAACCACCCGGCGACGGAGGGAGACGGCGTGCGGGCCAGAGTCGTATCTAGCCGGACCGGGCTTGCGGGAGAATGGACCGCCCACACCAAGAAACTGGAAACGAGCGTCGCCAAGCTGGAGGTTAAGCAGGGAGACACCATCGACTTCCTGACGGACTGCCTGACCAACCCGAACAACGATTCTTTCCAATGGTCGGTGAGCGTCACCCTGAAATCCGGCGACAATTCGCAAATGTTCGACTCGATGAAAGACTTCGCCGGACCAAAGGGCCAGCGACCCTCGCTCGGAGCATGGGAACAACTCGCCCAAGTTCTGTTATTGAGCAACGAATTCGCATTTGTGGAATGATTGAAGATGACACGGTGACAAGGAGACACGGTGACAAGGTGAAAAAACCAGCCACAGTCGAAGGGGCTTTTTCACCTTGTCACCGTGTCTCCTTGTCACCGTGTCATCTTGACGAATCTGGTTGCTTCCGGTCCAAACCCGTTTACAATCGACCACATCGGGCAAAGTTTCCGGACGATTCCGTCCGCTGTCGCGTTCCATTTCGCATGGGGACGTAAGCCAACAAACGTCCTCCCAAACAAGGGAATCCCGTCATGGGCAGTGAAAGCAGACAACAGTGGTCCCGGCGAAACGTGCCGAACCGCGTCAAAATCGCCTACGAAGTGGAAACCGAGGGGGCCGAGCCGATTCTGGAACTCCCCTTCATCGTCGGCGTCATGGCCGACCTTTCCGGCATGCCCAAGGAAGGGGTGAAGAAGGCTTACAAGGAGCGTCGGTTTGTGGAGATCGACCCGCAGCGGTTCAACACGGTGATGGCCCAGCAGGCCCCGCGGGTCGCCATCAGCGTTCCCAACAAACTCACCGGCTCCGGTGAGGACAAGCTAAACGTCGAACTTAACTTCCGCACGATGGACGACTTCGAGCCGGCCCGCCTCGCCGCCCAAGTGCCCGTGCTGGATGAATTGCTGCAAATGCGAAAGAAACTCAACGAATTGCTGAGCAAGATGGAGGGCAATGACGCCCTCGAAAAGCTGCTCGGCGATGTGCTCGCCAACACGGACAAGCGGGCCGCCCTCGCCACCGAACTGAACGCCGCCACCCCGCCGGAGACCAAGTAAATGAGCACCGAAAAAGCCTCGGCCGCCGCCGGTTCGACCACGACAACGGAATTCAACGCGACAGGCTGGCTGGATCAGGCCACCGCGAAAATGCGGGTGGACGATGATCCGGTTGCCAAAAAGCGCGGGCTGGATGCGATCCAGCAGTTCATCAACAACGCGATGCAACCCGGCCAGGTGTTGCAAAAGGATGTTGAGGCCAACATCAAGACATGGATCGCGGCCATCGACCAGAAATTGACCGCCCAAGTCAACGAGATTTTGCATCACCCGACTTATCAAAAGCTGGAAGGCACTTGGCGGGGTCTTCATCACCTTGTCCACAAGTCCAACACCAGCACGATGCTGAAGATCCGTGTGTTGAACACGACGAAGGATGAGATTCGCAACGATCTCACCAAAGCGCAGGGGTTTGACCTTTCAGAGTTGTACAAGAAGGTCCACGACAGCGAGTACGGCACACTCGGTGGGCATCCTTACGGGATGCTCGTCGGGGATTACGACTTCGATCTGCGACGCGGCCCCGAGGTGAAGCTCTTGCAGGATCTCTCCGGGGTGGCCGCCGTTTCCCATGCCCCGTTTGTGAGCGCCGTCAATCCGAAGGGGTTCAACATCGACAGTTTCGCGGAACTGCCGAACCCTTCCCGGATTGCCAAGATCTTCGAGAGCGAAGAATACGCCCCTTGGAAGTCCTTCCGGGCATCCGAGGATTCACGTTACGTTGCCCTGACGCTGCCGCGTGTTCTGGCCCGGTTGCCGTATGGGGAACGCTTCCAGCCAATCGCCGAGTTTAACTTTGAAGAAAACGTGGATGGATCCGACCACCACAAGTTCCAGTGGATGAACGCCGCGTGGGCGTATGCCACGAATGTGACCAACAGCTTTGAGAAAAACGGCTGGATGGCTCAAACTCGCGGGGTGGGTGGCGGCGGCAAGGTCGAAGGGTTGCCGGTCGCCACGTTCCGCACGGACGAGGGTGATCTCGCCATGAAGTGCCCGACGGAAGTGAGCATCAATGACAGTCGCGAGGCCGAACTGTCCGACCTTGGCTTCCTGCCGCTCATTCACTGCAAGGGGACGGATTACGCCGCCTTCCTCGGCGCCCAGTCCTGCCAGAAACCGGTGAAGTACGATGATCCTCGGGCGACCTCGAACGCCGCCCTGTCGGCGAAGTTCAACCTGATGTTGTGCATGTCCCGCTTCGCCCACTTCCTGAAAGTGATGGTGCGGGAACGAGTCGGCCGTTACATGGAACGCGGCGACGTGGAGGCTTGGCTAAACCGTTGGATCAACCGTTATGTGCTGGAATCCCCGGAAAGCGCCGGTGAATCGGCCAAGGCCGAACGGCCGCTGGCGTGGGCCAAGATCGAGGTGGTGGATGTCCCCGGCCAGCCGGGCTACTACCAGGCGAAGGCCCACCTGCGTCCGCACTTCCAACTGGAGGGGGTGGATGTCTCCCTGCGGATGGTCGCCCAGCAACGCGGGGCGTGAGGTTCTGAAAAAAAGATGATTCGTTGTCCGGGTTTTGGACCCGGATCGCATGGAAAGGTAAGGAGGTTGCGAGGCCCGACGTGAGATGCCCTCCCAACCCGAAAACCAACAACCTCTCACGATCACGGGGAACGAATCATGGCATCGGACTTTCTTCTCGAAATCGACGGGATCAAGGGCGAATCGAAGGACGACAAGCACAAGGACACGATCGAAATCGCCTCCTTTTCGTGGGGGGCCAGCAACAGTGGTTCGCAAGGGTCGGGCGGCGGCGGCGGCACCGGCAAGGTGAGTTTCAACGATCTTTCGCTCACCGGCCAGGTAAGCAAGGCCAGTCCGCTGTTGTTTCTCGCTTGTGCGAACGGTCAGCACATTAAAAAGGCGACCTTGTATGTGCGGAAGTCCGGCGGAGACGCCCAGGACTTTTACAAGATCAGCATGGAAGACTTGTTGGTGTCGAGCATTCAACACTCTGATTCCACCGGAGGCGGGATTCCGCAAGAAAGCTTCTCGCTCAACTTCGCCAAGGTGAAGCTCGAATACTTCGAGCAGAAGCCGGACGGCAGCCTCGGCGGGGCCACCACCTTCGGGTGGGATGTGAAGGCCAACAAGAAAGTCTGATCAACGCACCGCAAACCCGATCCGGTCTCCTGGCTTCCCTCTCCGGGAAGAAGGGGGCCGGGTCGGGTTTGTTTTTGTTCACGACATTGAAGCACCGGCGGGGCATGTCTTAACGGAGACCATTCGATGGACGCCAGCGAACTGTTCCGGGCCGGGCAACTCCGGGCGGCCATCGACGCCCAGATTCAGCGGGTCAAGTCTTCCCCGGCCGACAACGGGGCCAGACTCTTTCTCTTTGATTTGCTCTTGTTCACCGGGGACTACGACCGGGCCGCGAAGCATCTCCAAGTCCTCCACTACGATCAACCCCAAGCCATCGCGGCCGTCGAATGCTATCGGCTGGCCCTCGACGCCGAGAAAATGCGGAATGAGGTTTTCGCCGGGAAAGACAAGCCGTTGTTTCTCGGCGTCGCCCCCGATCATGCCGTCGGTCGTCTCCAAGCCTTGCAACTGTACGCCGAGAACAAACCGGCCGAAGGGGACGACACGCTGGCGAAAGCCACCGACATGACTCCCCAAGTGAATGGCTCCCTCAACGGGGAGACAGTCGTCGGACTGCGGGACGGCGACGACTTGCTTGGACCAATTCTCGAAGTGTTGGTTCAGGACAAATATTGCTGGGTTCTCCTCGAAGATGTCGTCCGGTTGGAGACCACATCGCCGAAGACGCCGCGTGATATTCTCTGGCGGCCGACCCGGCTCACGTTGCGGGATCACAACGAGACGCAAGTTCTCCTTTGCGGCCTTTACCACGGCTCATTCAAGAACGCGGATGAATCCGTGATGCTTGGGCGTGTGGGCGATCTCGTCGGCGAGGAAGGAAGCCCCCTGAGGGGTATCGGCGGGCGGTTGTTCCTCGCGGGGGAGCAATGGAGCCTCTTCGCGGACTGGGAAGAATGGACTGCGTGAGGAAAAGCCGATGGCTTCCATTGATTTTCAAGACGGGATGGTTCCGTCGCTTCTCGACCGGCTTACCGACCCCGAGTCGGCGGGGACGGCCATCATGTCTGGCTATTCGCACGACAAGATGTACCGATCTGTTCTGCGAGATCTCGCCGATTTGTTGAACACACACCGTTCCGTGCCGAGAGTCGGCGATGAATTTCCAGAAGTGAAAACCTCCATCGTTTGTTTCGGCCTGCCGGACATCGCATCGTTTGAACTGACGTCAACGGCCACGCGGCAAGCGGTGGGCGACGCGATTTTCGAGGTCATCACGGTCTATGAACCGCGATTGCGCGACGTGCTGGTGCATGTGCTCAATCCGGGCGAGGATCTCACCACGCAATCGCTCCGGTTTCGCGTGGAGGCCCGGTTGAGCGTGGACCCGTCGCCGGAGTACGCGTTCGATACCATATTGGAAATCGCTTCGGGCCAATATGTCGTGAGTCCCACATCGAATGAGTGACAAACTCTACTCGTTTTACCAGGACGAACTCTTCTTCATTAGGAAGATGGCCCAGGACTTTGCCAAGCAATACCCGGCGGCCGCCGCCCGGCTGCAACTGGAACCCAACCGCAGCACCGACCCGCACGTTGAACGATTGATCGAGGCATTTGCCCTGCTGACGGCCCGCGTGCAGCACAAGATTCACGATGATTACCCGGAGATCACCGAGGCGTTCCTGAACGTCCTCTATCCGCATTACATTGCCCCGATTCCATCCTTCGCCACGCTGCAATTTCACTTCGACCCGTTGCGGGCCATCCCGACCGGCGTTGTCATCGAGAAGGGGAGGCAACTCCTCACGCCCCGCGTCGGCGATACGCCGTGCAAATACCGCACCTGCCACGATGTCACGCTCTGGCCGGTCACGATCACCGAGGCCAAACTCCAGCCACCGCCGTTTCCGCCGGGATTGCGGCCGCCGGACAAGGCCGTTGCCGCATTGCGGCTCAAGTTTCAAATCGACGGTGAACTGACGTTGCCCCAATTGCAAATGGACCGCCTGCGCATCCATTTGACCGGGGATGATGCCTTCACCGCCCCGCTCTACGAACTGATCCACCGGCATGCCCTCCAAGTGGTGTTCCGTTCCGGGGAGAACAAACAGACCCCGCCGGTGGTACGGCCAGCCGCCGAAGTCATTCATCCGGTGGGCTTGGGGCCGGACGAGGGATTGCTGCCGTATCCGAAGCGGTCGTTCCCCGGCTATCGGCTCCTCACCGAGTTCTTCGCCTATCCGGCCAAATTCCTGTACTTCGATTTGGATGGATTCAACGAGGCCAAACGCACCGGGGCCAAGAAGCAACTGGAAGTGTTTCTGTTTTTGGATCGCACACTGCCGCGACTGGAACAAGCCATCGAGGCCGGGGCGTTTCGTCTCGGCTGCGTGCCGGTCGTCAACCTCTTCGAGCAAATCGCCGAGCCGATCAATTGGACCCAGCAACGGAATGAATACAAGGTAATCCCGGTGGTCGGCCGCCCGCTGGGGTACGAGGTATACTCGGTGGATAGTGTGGCCGCCGTGAACCCGGACGGGACCGACCGGGAGTTCCGGCCCTTCTACGATTTCCGCCACGGCACCGGCCGAGAAAAGGGAAAAGCCTTTTGGTACTCCACCCGACGGCCGAGCGTCGGCATCCATAACCCGGACGATCCGACCGGCAAGACGCCGTTGGAAGACCGGGGCAGCGATGTGTTCCTGCGGTTGGTTGACCCGGAGTTTGACGTGGCGAAGCCCGCGAATGACGTGCTGGTGATTCGCACCACCTGCACCAACCGGGACACGCCGAACCGCCTGCCACGACAGGGGGAGGAAGTGGTCTTTGAGCCGGCGTTTTCGTCCCCTGGTTTGACGGTGCGCTGTCCCCGCAACCCGACCCGGCCGATGCGACCGGCGATGCGTCGCGGCCTGCAATGGCGGCTGATTTCGCATTTGAGCTTGAACCATCTTTCGCTGACCGATGGCGAAGAGGGCCGCCTTGCTCTGTTGGAATTGCTGCGACTCTACGACCCGACCGATCTTGATGGCGAACCACGACTGGCGGCGATGGCCAGGCAGGCCACCGAGGGAATCACCCAATTGCGAAGCCGGCCGACGGTGGCGCTGGCAAATGGCGGGTTCTGCCGGGGGTTGGAGGTGACGGTGGAATTCGATGAAACGAAATACGCCGAGACGAGCGCCTATCTGCTGGCGAGCGTGCTGGAACGGTTCTTCGGACTGGCGGTGAATGTAAATTCCTTCACCCAACTGGTGGCGAGAACAAAACAACGAACCGCGGAGTGGAAACGATGGCCGCCACGGGCGGGGGACAGGCCGCTGCTGTGAAAAGTCTGCTGGATCGGTTTGCGGAATCCCCGTTCGAGTTTGATTTCTTCCAGGCCGTTCGTCTGTTGCAACGGGGCTATCCGCGGCGACAGGGGATCGGCTTGCGGGCGTTGCCGTCCGAGGAGGTCGTGCGGTTTCGCGCCCATCAATCGCTCGGATTCCCGCCAAGTTCAATGACGGCGTTCATACCGGCGACGCAGGAAAAACCCGTCGCGGAACTGACCGTGACTTTCATGGGCCTGACCGGGCCGAACGGCGCCCTGCCCCTGCATTACACGCAGTTGATCCTCGACCTGTACCGCGATGTGCGAGGGCCGGAACGCCGGGCGTTGCGGGACTGGTTCGACCTGTTCAACCACCGCATCGTCTCGCTGTTCTACCGGGCGTGGGAAAAGTACCGCTTCGCCATGCCCTTCGAGCGGGGCGAGGCCGGTTCCGCGAAGAACCCGGACACCTTCACCCGAGGTTCGCTGAGTCTGGTGGGCCTCGGCACGCCAACGATGCGGCAACGCCTCCGGGTGGCCGTGCCCGATGTGGATGACGAGGGATTGCCGGCCGAACGAAAGCTTGGCGGGCTTGATGATCTGGCGTTGCTGCATTACGCCGGTTACTTCGCCCGGCGGGTGCGACCGGCGCATGGGCTGGCCGCTTTGATGAGCGATTACTTTCGCGTGCCGGTGACGGTGAAACAGTTTCAAGGGCAATGGCTGCCGCTGGAAACGGCCGTGCAAACCTCGCTCGGCTCGATGGGCACGCTCGGGGTGGATGCCGTCGCCGGGAGCCGCGTGTGGGATGTGCAAGGCCGGGTTCGTCTGCGGGTCGGCCCGTTGCGATACGACCAGTTCGAGGACTATTTGCCGGATCGCCGGCCGGTGCCGGAACGAAAGACACTGTTCGTGTTCAGCCATCTGGCCCGGCATTACCTCGGGCCGGAAATGGACTTCGACATTGAATTGGTATTGAAAGCCCAAGAGGTGCCGATGTGCCAGCTCTCGGACGCCGACGACGGCCTCCGACTCGGCTGGAACTGCTGGCTGATGTCCGCCCCCGGCGAACGCGATGCGGATGATGCCGTGTTCGAGGGGGAACCGTTGGTGTTTGTTTCGGGAACGTGATGGTGAACATTCAACGCTTTGTGGTGCGATCATTGCCCGGTAACCTAACCCCCCGTCCCCCTTCCTTCTTAGGGAAGAGGGACGGGGGGTTAGGTTGTCTTTGAAATCGCAGATAAACTGACTCTCTGACTATCCAAGGACCCTCCCCTATGCCGTCCATTTCTGCCAAATCGCTGATTTCCAAGCTGAACACCACCTGTCGGAAGGCTCTGGAGGCATCGGCCGGGTTGTGCGTTTCTCGCACCCATTATCATGTGGAACTGGAACATTGGATTCTCAAACTGGTCGAAACAGCCGACACCGATTTGGCTCTCCTCTTCCGGCAATACGGGTTGGACACCAACCGGGTGAAACGGGAACTGAACTCGGCCATCGACCAATTCAAGACGGGCAACGGCCGAGGGGGGCCAGACCTCTCCTTCGAGATTCTCGACGCCATCCGCGAAGGCTGGATACTCGGCTCTTTGGAGTTTGGAGCCACCAAAGTGCGGAGCGTCTTCCTTCTCGTCGCCGTGCTGGCCGAGCGCACGCTGGGGCAGCGATTGCGAACCGCCTCCCCGGAATTGGGCCGGTTGAATGCCGAGAAGGTTCAAGGCGAACTCGCCAACCTGTTGCCGCACTTGTCCAAGGATGAAGCCGAGGAACCGGCTGCCGCGACCGGCGGCGGGGGAGGCAGCGACGGCGGTCCCGCCCCTGTCAGCAACTCCAAGACACCGGCTCTCGATCAGTTCACGATGAACATGACAGAACGGGCGAGGAAGAACGAAATCGACCCGGTGATTGGCCGGGACCGCGAGATTCGCCAAGTCATTGATATCCTCACGCGGCGACGGCAAAACAATCCGATCCTCACCGGCGAAGCGGGGGTCGGCAAGACGGCTGTGGTTGAGGGATTGGCCCTGCGGATCGTCGCCGGGGATGTGCCCGAACCGCTCAAGCCCGTCGAACTTCGCACACTGGATCTCGGTTTGTTACAAGCCGGGGCGGGAGTGAAGGGGGAGTTTGAAAACCGGCTCAAGAGCGTGATTCAGGAAGTGAAGCAATCGCCGAAGCCAGTGATCTTGTTCATCGACGAAGCCCACACGATGATCGGCGCCGGCGGGCAGGCGGGGCAGAACGATGCCGCCAACCTGTTGAAACCCGCCTTGGCTCGCGGCGAATTGCGGACCATCGCGGCGACCACCTACGACGAGTACAAGAAGTATTTTGAAAGCGACCCGGCGCTCAAGCGCCGCTTCCAAGAAGTCCGGGTGGACGAACCGGACGAAACGCGGGCCGTGCGCATGCTGCGGGGCGTTGCCGGGGTGATGGAGAAACATCACGGTGTGCGGATTCTCGACGAAGCCTTGCTGGAAACCGTCCGGCTCGGCATCCGCTATCTCCCGGAACGACAATTGCCGGACAAGGCCGTCAGCCTGTTGGACACGGCCTGTGCCCGTGTGAAACTGAGCCAAGCCGCCACTCCGCCGTTGCTTGAAGACACGCTTAAAGAGATTGAACATCTTGACCGGGAAATCGCCAGCGCCAAGCGGGAACAGGCCATTGGCAACCACCGGGACGAACATCTTGCCGATCTGGACACCCGCAAGAAAGAAGCGGAGACGAAGCGGGATGGCCTCCTCAAACGATTAGAACGTGAGCGTGAATTGGTGACCAAGGTGCGGGAATGCCAGACCGCCCTTGAAACCGCCCACGGCCCGGACGCCGCCGCGGCCAAGGTTGATGTGCCAAAGGTTCAGGCCGAACTGAAGACCGCCCGCGACGAACTGGAAACACTCCAAGGGGAGGAACCGCTGGTGTTCCCGGTCGTCGATGCCGCCGTGGTGAGCGCCATCATCTCCGGGTGGACCGGCATCCCCATCGGCAACATGGTTCGGAATGAAATCGACACCGTCATCAGCCTGCCAAACATCATCGGCAAACGAGTGTTGGGCCAAGATCACGCCTTGGAAGCCATTGCCCAGCGCATCCGCAGTTCGCGCGCAGATCTCGCCGACCCGAGCAGGCCCATCGGCGTGTTCCTTCTCGTCGGCCCGTCCGGCGTCGGCAAGACGGAAACCGCCCTCGCCCTCGCGGACCTGCTCTATGGCGGGGATCGGAACATGGTGACCATCAACATGTCCGAGTTCAAAGAAGAATACAAGGTCTCGCAACTCATCGGCTCGCCCCGTGGCTACGAAGGTTCTTCCGAGGGAGGCGTTCTCACCGAGGCCGTGCGGCGGCGGCCGTATTCCGTGGTGCTGCTCGACGAAGTGGAAAAGTCCCACCCGTCCGTGCAGGAAATCTTTTATCAGGTCTTCGACAAGGGTGTGTTGAACGACTCGCGCGGGATCGAAGTGAACTTCAAAAACACCATCATCCTGCTGACCTCCAACGTCGGGACAGACACCATCGTGAAAGCCTGCGCCGACCCGGAGACCGCCCCGGACGCCGCTGGTATGGAGCAATTGTTGCGGCCCGACTTGTTGAAATCGTTCAAGCCAGCGCTGTTGGGGCGGATGAAAGTGGTTCCTTATTTCCCTTTAAGTGAAACGATGCTAAAGGGGATCATCGAATTGCAACTGGGCAAGATCGGCAAACGGCTGAAGCAAAACCACGGGGCCGAGTTTTCCTATTCCCCCGAAGTGGTCACGCTGGTCGCCTCCCGGTGCAAGGAAGTGGAGAGCGGGGCGCGCAACGTGGACCACATTCTGACGGGAAGCATGTTGCCCGCCATCGCCACCGAAGTGCTGACTCGGATGGCTGAATCCCGCCCAGTTCGCCGAGTCCATGTCGGGATTGATGGAAGTTCTCAATTTGCCTACTCAATCGAGTAAAGGGGAAATGCGGGTTGGGACGATAAATGCGGGGATGCTCAACATAATGATTGAGCAGTCAAAATGGGCAAGGAGTGTCCCCCATGGCTCGCGGTCGTTGGTTCATTGTCGCCGGTCTTTTGGCCCTTGGTCATCAATCCGCCGCCCAAGCCTTTTTCTGGCCGCGATGTGCCCCGGCGCCGCGACAGTATCCTCCGACGGTTCTCCCGCAACAAGTTCTGCCGCCCACCCAATTGCCGGACATGGCGAATCCACGGACGCCAGTTGACCCCAACAATCCGAACCCGCCCGTCCAACCGCCGAACGCCGCCATTCCTCCGGGGACGGGGGGAGACACCCTGGCGGGGAACGAGTTCTTGGGCGGGCAGGCCGCCGGCACGTTCACGCCCAATATGTTCGGGGACTTCTTTGGCGGGGCGGGCACCACGCGGACCTTGATAAGCCCCAACGCCATGAAGTTCACGGGCAATGGCTCGTTGACGCTGACCCCCTCTCACGGGGATTCGCCATACGACTCCGCAAGCGGCGTCACCAATTTTGATCCCCGCGGGGCCGGGGCGGTGATTCAACTCATTCTCAACGGCTATGGTTCGCGGTCCGTTAATCCCGCCGCCATCGGGACGAGCAACATCGTCCATCAAGTGGTGGCTTACGGCCTTGGTGATCCCATTCCGGGGCAGACCAACTTTGCGGTTAACCAAACCACCACCAACGTATTTTCGGAAGTGGTGGATCGTCTGTCACGCACCCCCCAGGGACGCGCCATTCTGCTGGCCGGGCTTAATCAATTGACCGGGAAAATCCTCACCTCGGTGGATTCCCTGACCCTCGGGCCGACCGGCACGCTGAACGTCCACAACACCACCACGTCGGACCTGATTTACTACTATCAAGTGATGGCGAGCGGCTTGGGCACCGTGCCGTATGACCTTGGGATTCACGTGGCCAACCCGGCCAATGGCGGCAATGTCGGCCGAACCAAGATTTCCGAGGATAACAGCCCGTTCCCGAGAGACCGGGTCTTCTTCAATTACGATTACTACTCGGCCACCCAACTGTCGGCGAACGGAGCAAACGTCAACCGTTTCTCGGCCGGGGCTGAAATGACGTTCCTCGACCGTCAGGGGTCGGTGGAAGTCCGTGTTCCGTTTGCCTCCACGCTGGCGAGCAGCACGACGATTGGTGAAATGACGAGTCGGGATGTCCAGTTGGGGAACGTCGCCATCGCCGCCAAATGGATGTGGACCCGCGACCCGGTGCTTAATTTCGCCAGCGGGTTGTCGGCCGCTTTGCCGACGGCGAACAACACCACCCTCCGTCTTTCGGACGGATCGGAACTGTTGAGCATTCAGAACCAGACGGTGTTGCTAAGCCCCTATGCGGCCATGAGCTATACGCCGAACGACCGGTTGTTCTCCCAATCGTGGCTGTCGGTGGGATTCGACGCATTCGGGAACCAAGTGCGGTTTCGCAATGTCGGCGATAATTCCGTTCAAACGGCGAAAATCTATGCCATCCCGATCCTCTCGGTTGACACGCAACTTGGATACTGGGTGGCCCGGAACAACGATGCCAGCGCGATTCTGCAAGGGTTGGCGCCATTTGTGGAACTGCATTACAACAGCGGCATGAATGTTGGCCGCCGCAACGCCCGGTTTAACGGCGTCAACATCATTGATGACGGCCAAGGCTTTAACGATGTCAACATGACGGTGGGCTTCACCGCCCAACTGCGGAACAACCTTTATGTTTCCAACGGTCTCGTTGTCCCCTTGGGTGAAAAGGAGAGCCGGTTCTTCGACTGGCAATACGGCCTGCGGATGAACTGGCTCTACGGCCCGACGGCCCGCGCGTCCGAGGCGGCGATGGATGCGATCCGGGCAAGGTCCGTCGGCGAAGGCCTGACGCCGGGGGCGATGCCGGCGTTTGTTCCGCCGAACACGTTCTCCCAAGCGGAAACGACGAAGAGCGATGTGGTGGCGGTCCAGCACACCGAAGCGGCTTCGCCATCGCCGATTCAACAAACCTTGGTCGATGCTCAAGCGATTCCATGCGCCACTTGCTCGCCGCCTCCGGAAACGCCGCCGTTCTTTGGTGATTTCATCGGTGTCAGCGGTCAACGCACCGTGTTGACGCCCGGCGGGCCGCAATCGGTCCGTGTTCCCATCATTCCGCAATTCGCCGGATTGAAGGTAACGGACAACGACGGGCCCCGGCCCATGGATCGGTTTTACTTCACTTACAACAATTTCACCGGGGCCTTCCAGAACCAGAATCCGGGCGGTTATCACGGCCTTGATGTGAACCAAGAAACCGTCGGTTTTGAAAAGACTGTCTTTGGTGGGTATGGCTCGATTGGAATGCGGTTGCCGTTCGTGCAATCCGGCGGGCCGGGATTGGAAGATTCTGCCATCGGCGACCTGACCATCGTGTCGAAACTGGCGTGGGCGCAAGACGCGGCCACGGGCAGCCTGATTACCTCCGGGGTGAACCTAACCCTTCCGACGGGACATTCCGGCAGCGTGGCCTTGCTGAACAACGGCGGCGTGGCCCCGCGTTCACTGTGGCTGCAACCTTGGACCGGCTTCTTGTTCAATCAGGATCGGTTTTACACGCAGGGAGTGGTTTCGATCGCCGCCCCCAGTCAGGCTGAATATCCGGTGGAAGTGTTCACCAGCGTCGGGGCCGGCTATTGGCTGGTGCGGAGTGACACCGAGGGAATCCGAGGCCTGATCCCGACAGTGGAATTGCATGTGAACACCCCCCTGACCAATCGGGGAGCCGGTCGTTTGGTGAACACTCAAGACGAAGCCAACCTGACCACCGGTCTGAATGTCCTCCTCCCGAAGATGACCCTCGGCGGCGCCATCGGCGTGCCAGTGCTTGGCCAGAGCAGTTATCGTCTGGAGGCTCTGGCCACGCTGAATTTCCGGTTCTGATCGGCGGAATGCACGGACCCGTTTTCATTGGAGAACGGGTACAATGCCCTTTTCCGCACGGAGAAGTTGCCATGCCGTTGCACGACTGGTCGGATCGGCCCGGTTGGGAAGGTCTTCATATCTATTGGATGACCGAGATCGCACGGGATTTGAAGCATCGCCTGCCGCCGGGATTCCGGGCCGTGATCGGGTCCAGCCCGCTTGTGGCGATTGGTTTGGCGCCGGTGAAACCTGATGTTTCGGTCACCAATGGCATTCATTCATTAGTGACCGAAACAACAACACAGGTGACCGAGCCAGACATCGAGATTGCCGTCTCCACTCTGGAAGAAGACACGACAGTGTTGGTTGAACGCGAGGGGCGTCTCATCGCCGCCGTGGAACTCATCTCGCCGCGCAACAAAGACCGTCCGGCGGCCCGCGAGCAATATGCCGCTCGCTACGGGAATTATTTGCGAGGCGGGGTTCATTTGCTTTTGGTCGATGTGCATCGACGACCCGTTCAATTTTCATTTGCCGGGCAGATTGCCGCCTCCCTTGGCGAGTCAATTTCCTCCCCGTCAGCTCCCTGTGCCGTTAGTTATCGCGTCGGCGGACCGGCCGCCTTGGGCGGGCGAATGCTGGCCGTCTGGCAGAGGGCTTTGACTGTTGGCGACGCTCTCCCGGCCATGCTGCTTCCTCTTGGTCCGGAATTAATGGTGTCGGTTGACTTGGAAGGCACATACAACCGGGCGGCCGGTGACAGCTACTTGGAAGACCCCAACGCCTGATATGTGTCGAGATGTTTTACTCTGGCGAGCCATTCGACGGCGTTTTTTCGTCTGACGAGGCTTCTTGGCAAAGGTGTTGATCGCCGATTTGCTTGATATGCTTGGTTCCCCACTCACACAGGGGACCGAGCAGTTCTTTGAGGCTCATTCCCATTGGAGTGAGTGAGTATTCCACTTTGGGCGGGATTTCGGGATAAGCTTTTCTCACGATCAATCCATCGGTTTCCATGTCCTTCAATTGCTGGATCAGCACCTTTTCCGTGATGCCGACCACCAGTCGTTTCAGTTCTCCGAACCGTTTCGGCTCCGGATGCAACATCCAGAGGATGACCACCTTCCATTTTCCGCCAATCACATCGAACGCGGCTTCGAGACCGCATGAGTAGGTTGTTCGCTTCACGACCGGCCTTTTGACTTACTTACCAAATGGTATGTGCCACACTTTATGGTATGTACTTGATAAATTGATACCATGCTGTTATCAATGCTTCGTCGGTCGGCAGGTCGAAACGACCCTGATCGGCGAAACTTGTGGAAGCATATCACGATGCCTTTGCAACACATCGAGGGAAAGTGATGAAAAAGTTGATCGCGTCGCTGGCGCTGGGTGTTTTCTCAGCGGTTGGATTGGGCGCCGAGCCGCCCCTGGCTTGGCCGCAGTTTCGCGGGCCGGGCGGGATGGGAGTCGCGGACGCTCAAAAACCTCCTGTCGAGTTCGGGCCAACCAAGAACGTGAAATGGAAAGTGCCGGCCCCGAGTGGATTCTCTTCGCCGATTGTCGTCGGGGACATGCTGGTTTTGACGGCGTTTGAGAACATGAAACTCTACGTGGTCGCTTATGATCGAGCGAACGGAACGGAACGATGGCGGGCCGAGGCTCCCGCGAAAAAGATCGAGCCGTACCATCAGACCGAGGGAAGCCCGGCCGCTTCGACATCCGTGACGGACGGGAAGCGGATCGTGTCCTACTTCGGTTCTTGCGGGGTGTTTTGCCACGACTTGGCCGGGAAGGAACTTTGGAAGTACGAACTACCGACAGCGGCCACGATGGCTGATTTCGGCACCGGTGTTTCTCCCATCCTCGCGGATGACATGGTCGTCCTCGTTCGGGACGAGAAGACCAATCCCAAAATCATTGCGCTCGACCTGACCACGGGGCAACTCAAGTGGGAGAAGAAGAGACAATCAACATCCTCGTTCTGCTCCCCGGTCGTGTGTGACACGCCGAACGGCAAACAGGTGGTGGCGGCCGGATACGGGAAGATGATTGGCTACGATCTGGCGACCGGCGAGGAAAAATGGTCCGTGACCGGGATGCCGGCGGCCACCTGCGCGACGCCCGTTGCCGAGAACGGCACCTTGTTCTTCGCGGGTTGGTCGCCCGGCGAGGACATGAAATTGCCGGAGTTCGATGTGTTGCTCAAGGCGGCGGATGAGGAAAAACAGGGTTTCATCACGAAAGAAGGTTTGGACAAAACGTTTATGAAGGGTTTCTTCGACAACCAAGACACCGACCACGATGGCAAGCTGACGCGGAAGGAATGGGACGACGCCATCAAGTTCATGTCCGAATCGAAGAACAGCGCCTTCGCCCTGAAACTCGGCGGAACCGGGGATGTGACGAAAACTCATGTGCTTTGGAAGCAGACAAAGGGATTGCCCTACGTGCCTTCGGGAATTTTGTACCGTGGCCAATATGTGTTGGTGAAAGACGGCGGACTGGTCACCGCGTATGACGCCAAGACGGGCAAGGCGCTTTATGTTCAAGAGCGGGCGGCGGCCAAAGGCCGGTACTATGCCTCCCCGGTGGCGGCCAATGGGTACATTTATTTCACCGCTTTGGATGACGGGACAATCACCGTATTAAAAGCCGGGACTGAAGAACCCGTCGAAGTGGCGAAAAATCCGAAGCTCAATGAGCGAGTGGCGGCCACGCCCGTGATTGCGGACGACACCCTGTACGTCCGAACGGCGGGGCATTTGTATGCGTTTGCCGAGAAGAAGTGAGTCGATTGGGGCCTGTAATTTCTTTTGTGTCAGGGTTGTAGGGAACGGTAGTTGCAGTCACTGGCCGGTGGCCTTGGGCATCCGGCCTTCAAACATCACGGCGAAGTGGTTCAAGGCTGCCTTCCAGCCAACGATGGGCATCGTCCACTTCTTCGATGCCTCATGGATCGCCAGGTAAACCAGTTTCAGCGCCGACTCCGCGTTCGGGTACTGCTTCCGGTTCCGCGTGAACTTCCGGATCACGCTGTTCACCGACTCAATCGCATTCGTCGTGTAAATCGCCTTGCGGATCGCGGGAGGGAACTCGAACATGGCGATGATGTCGTTCCAGTGCAGCCGCCATTGCCTTCCGATGGTCGGATATTTGCCGCCCCACGTTTGCTCGAACTCATCCAGTG
>NZ_JH636448.1:87770-144966 GCF_000255705.1 Zavarzinella formosa DSM 19928 | reverse complement strand
CTCGTCGAACCCGTCCAGGCGGCGTTGGTGTTTGGCGATCACCTGCGGCTCGAAGGTGCCCCGCCGGTCACGCGGGGTCTGGAGCGTGAACTCCCCCATATCACCGCCGACCGTCTTGCGGGAATGTCCGTTGCGACGATTTTTGGCCGCCGGTTTGGCATCGTCGGGAACAGCGGCGGGTTCGACGGGACCGGCCGCCAACGCCGGGGTTGGCCGGCGTCCGAGATGAACATCCATCTCGGTGTTGAGCATCCGTTCGAGGGCCGACTTCATCATCGTCCGCATCAGGGCGTTGAGGTCGTCAATCGTCGTGGCCTGCGCGGCCATGTCCCGCGCCAGTTGCTCGGCTTGGGATTTCAAGATCGCGTCCATGCGTAATCTCCGTCAAAGAAAGAGGATGGGTAATACCCGTTCCACTCCCCTGACACAAGATTCCTTACAAGCCCGTCGATTGGCCACGATGACTTCACAGCGGTGTTCAGCGGTCTTTGTCAGACGCGAACACCGCCTCTGTTTTTCAAATTTCGCATTCCGCTTTTCCCGGCTGGTTGTCATCTACTCTGTTTGACGGTTCATTCCGATAATGGTTTTTTGCCCGGAATGTCGCCCCGCCGACGAGCTTCCCCTGATGAACACCCCGGCCGAGTCCCGCCCGTTTCCCCGCTGGCTGCATGTCTGGGCCATCACCACCGTGGTGGTGACCACGCTGCTTCTCATCCTCGGCGGACTGGTCACCACGTTCAAAGTCGGCATGGCCGACCCTGTCTGGCCCACCGAACCGTGGGCATTGGCGATGATTAACTGGCAGGAGAAGGAACCCGGCTTTCTCATCGAACACACTCATCGGCTGTTTGGCTTTCTCACCGGCGGTTTTGTTTCGGTGTTGTCCATCGGTCTTTGGTTCACGGATCGCAACAAGCTTGCTCGCTTTGCCGGGTTGGTTCCGCTGGTCGCTTTTCTCGCCCTGTTCGGCCAGTTCCACGGCAAAATGACTGCCCAAAAGGAACTGCTGGTGGCGGTCTGGCCGATGGAGGTGATCTATGCCCTGCTCGGTTCGCTCGCGGTGATTTTGCTGATCTCCATCGGCCGGTGCTTTGCCGGGGCGCAAGGTTCCGGCGTTCGGCTCTTGGGCGTGATCGCTTTGGTGGCCGTAATGATTCAGGGGATGCTCGGCGGCCTGCGTGTTCGTTTCAACGAACTGGCGGGCACGGACCTCGCCGCCGTCCACGGCAGTTTCGCCCAGATTGTTTTCAGTTTGCTGATCGCCATCGCCGTTCTCACCCGGCGACCCGGTCCGGTGATGATTCCCGAAGAAACTCGCCGCCGGTTGCGATGGCAGACGATTTCCCTGGTGTTGTTCGCGTACATGCAAATTATCTGGGGGGCGTGGATCAGGCATTCGCCGGACGCCATCGGCATCCGGTTGCATTTGATCTTCGCGTTTGTGGTGGTCGGGTTCGCCACGCTGGTGATGAAACAAGGACTGTCGGACCCCGAGAGCAAGGCGAAATTGAAATTCCCCTTTCGTGTTCTGATGGGATTAATCACCGTGCAAATTCTCCTCGGCGTCGAGGCATGGATCGGCAAATTCCTCGGTCCCACCCTGCCTGAATTGGAAAAAATCACCGTCGGAAAAGCGGTGATCCGCACCATTCATGCTCACACGGGAACATGGATTCTCGCGGTGTCCGTGATTGTCGCCCTGCTGGTGCGAAAGAACCCGGCTACTCCGGTTGGCCCGACGGCCCAAGGAAACGTAGATTGGAAAGAATCGCCGCGACCGGAACCATCGTTGGCCGGCACGGCAGGAATAACCTCATGAAACTGGCCAGCGGTCCCATTACTTTGTCCACTCCGGAAGCTCCGTTCCCGGTCCTGCTGCGTCAGCGGATGTCGGACTACGTCACCCTCACCAAGCCTCGCATTGCGGTGATGGTTCTCATCACCGTCGGCGCTGGCTACCTGATGGGGGCCGGCATGAGCGCCAAACTGGCTCCGATGATCCATACGCTCCTCGGCGCCGGGTTGGTGGCCGCCGGGGCCAGCGCATGGAATATGTGGATCGAACGCGACACCGACACGCGGATGCGGCGAACCGCCAATCGGCCATTGCCCGCCGGGCGGTTGCATCATTTGGAAGTCGTCGTGTTCGGGACCGCCATCGCGGTCACCGGCGTGAATTACTTGTGGCACGCCTTGCCGACTCCCTATGCGGCCATTGTGTCCGCGATCACGTTTATCTCGTATGTGGCGATCTACACCCCGCTCAAACCCGTCACGACTTGGAACACGGTGATCGGGGCGATTCCGGGGGCGTTGCCGCCGGTGATCGGTTGGTACGCGGCGAAGGGGGAAATCGGCCTTGGGGGCGTCGCCATCTTCTTGGTGTTGTTCACCTGGCAATTGCCACACTTCATGGCCATCGCCTGGATGTATCGGCAGGAATACGCGAAGGCCGGGCATCTGATGCTGCCGGTGGTTGACGAAACCGGCCGCCGGACCAGCCGGGCGATGATCGTTTGGTGTGTGTTGCTGATTGTCAGCAGCCTGCTCCCGGTGATGCGGGCCGATTTTCAACTGGCCGATGTGAGTTATGCCTTCGGCGCCATCTTCTGCGGGGTGCTGTTTCTGCTCAGCACGTTGAAGTTTTCCCGCGAACGGACGGACAAACAAGCCCGGCAGGTGTTGCAGGTTTCGATTTTGTATCTGCCTGCCGTGATGGCCCTGCTGATGGTTCATGCGTTTTTGCTTGGTTGATTTCTCCTCTGTCAACGGTGTTCGATGCGTTCCCGCCTCCTGCTCGCATTGTGTGTGTTGCCTTTTCTCGGTTGCCCCGATTCACCGAAACCAACGCCCGGAGTTGTGCGAGCCGAAGTCAGCATTCCGGTTCCCGATTTCACGCTGACGGAGCGCAACGGCCAATCTGTGAAAAACACCGACCTGCAAGGGAAGGTGTGGGTGGCCTCGTTTGTGTTCACCCGTTGCACCGGCCCGTGTCCGCAGGTGACCGCCACGATGGGGCGCCTGCAATCGGAGTTGAACCTGACGGCCGAACCGAACTTGCGATTGGTGACTTTCACCGTGGACCCCGAACGGGACACGCCGGATGAATTGAAAGATTACGCCACCAAGTTTCGGGCCGACCCCAAGCAATGGCTGTTTCTCACCGGGCCGGAAGAAAAGATTCATCACCTGTTGAAAGACGGATTCAAAGTCTCGGCTCAACGAAGCAAGACGCCCAAACCGGGCGAGGAATTCGACCACAGTTCCCGCTTGGTGGTGGTGGACAAGGCCGGGAACATCCGGGGATTTTTCGATGGCATGCGGGCCGAGAAAAGCCACGACCCGGATGGAGACTTCACCGCCAATTTGACCGCATTGAAGTCGTTGGTTGGGGTTTTGCTCAAGGAATGAGCATCCCGCATTCTGTTTTCAGTAATCTCACTTCAGAGTGCGGACACGCCACCTTGGCCGCGCTTTCACTGAAAACAGAAGGACTTTCTCCATGTCCCGCTACTTCTTGCTCCTGCTTTTCCTCCCAACGATTGTGACGGCCCAAGAGGCATGGCCGTTTGATCCGAAACCAGATGATTTTTCCAAAGACGCTCTCTTCGATCTCCGGTCTCTCAACGAGAAGGTCGCCGGAGAAAACGGCTTCATCACCGTTTCCAAGGATGGCGATTTCCTCGACGGAGCCGGGAAGCCGATCCGGTTTTGGGGCATCAACACCAACGTGCAAGACCCGCTGCCGCAATACAGTTCACATCCGAAGAAAGACCTCGAACGCCACGCCCGTTTCTTGGCGAAACGCGGCGTGAACATGGTCCGCTGGCACGGCGCCGATCTTCCGAATGCTGCGCCGAAGGGAGGGGCATCGAACGATCCAACCCGTGTCAATGAACCCTATATGGACCGGTTGTTCCAACTTGTGGCCGCGATGAAGAAAGAGGGGATTTACACCACTGTCAGCCCATATTGGGCCAACGCTCTTCGGGTGCCCCGCACTTGGAACATCGACGGGCCGGACAGGCAAGATTCCCACGGATTGCTGTTCTTCAACCCAAAGTTACGGGAGATTTACAAAGGCTGGTTGAAGACCCTCTTCACCACCAAGAACCCATATACCGGGCTGGCCCTGAAGGATGATCCGGCCCTCGCCATCATTCAAATTCAAAACGAGGACAGCCTGCTGTTCTGGACCTTCCAAGGCATCAGCGGCCCGCAAAAAGAAGTGTTGGGCGAGCAGTTTGCCGCATGGGCGGGAACCAAATACGGCTCGCTGGAGAAAGCCCAAGCCGCATGGAATAACACGAAAGTTCCCGGAGACGACGCGGCCGCCAAACGTCTCGGCTTCTACGGGACTTGGGATATGACTCGCGGGGCGCCGAAGTGGGAGGCATCGAAAGGAAAGCGGTTGGCCGATCAACTTGAATTTTTGACGGAAACAATGCGAGAATTCAACCAATCAATCATCGGTTTTCTTCGGAATGATGTGGGTTGCAAACAAGTGGTGAACTGTGGCAACTGGCGAAGCGCGGACACGTTTTTGCTCGATGACGCGGAGCGATATTCCTACACCCCCGGCGAAGTGATCGGCGTGAACCGCTATTTCAGCCCGCCGCACTTGGGAGTGAACCGGGGTTGGGCGATCACGGGCAAAGACACGTTCGCCAGCGTCTCCGTGCTTCAAGAACCCCGCGAATTGCCGGTGAATTTGAAGCAAGTTCGGGGCAAGGCAATGATCCTACCCGAATCCGCATGGGTGACGCCCAATGAATTTCAGGCCGAGGGAGCATTCCTCGCGGCCGCTTACCAATCCCTCAGCGGCGTCGATTGCTTCTATTGGTTTGCGACGACTGCCACCGAATGGATGCCGCCAACTTCGGCCAACGGTTTCAACAAGGAAACGCTCGGCAAATGGGTGATTGCCACACCGACCCAACTCGGCCAATTCCCGGCGGCCGCGTATTTGTTCCGAACCAATTTGGTGAAGAAAGGAACGCCCGCCGTCGTCGAGTATCGCCCGTTGCCGGATTTGTGGAATCGCAACCCGCCGTTGATCGCCGAAGATCCGGGCTACGACCCCAACCGCGACACCGGCAACACCGCCAAGAAATCGGAGATGGCCGCCATCGACCCGCTGGCGTTCTACGTCGGCCCGGTGGAGGTGGTCTACGGCGGCAAGGCTAATGAGACGACGAACGATTCAGCCAAGTTCATCGATCAAACCGCCAAGACCGTGAAGAGCAACACCGGCGAACTGACGCTCGACTGGGGCAAGCAAGTGGCCATCATCAACGCCCCGAACGCCCAAGGCATCTGCGGCTTTTTGAAGAAGGCGGGCGGCACGTTCAAAACGGACGGATTGGAGATCACCAGCGAAAACGACTATGCGGCGATTCTGGCTGTGAGCCTTGATGGTAAGCCGATTCAGACCTCCGGGAAAATTCTGCTTCAGATCGGCACCAAATGCCATCCGAAGGATTGGAAGGAAACCGCCAAAAAGGTGATGCCCAAGGGCGAAAAGCCATTCGACGGCAAAGAAGTGGACAACATCGGCAGCGGCCCGTGGATGGTGGACGCCACCAAGGCGACCGTAAGTTTCACCAGCCCCGGTCTCTCCAACGCCACCCTGCTGGACGCAAACTTTAACCCCGTCGCCCCGGTGAAAAGCAATAAGCTGGCCACCGGAACGCTGAAGGTGACGCTGCCCCCCGAGGCGATGTATGTGATCGTGCGCTGAGGAACCAGACATGGAAGACCACGATCAACGCCTGAAGAACTTGTTCGCTTTGTTCTTCCCGGAGTTTTTTGAACTGTTCTTCCCGTCGTGGGCCGAATGGCTGGACTTCTCTCACGTTGAGTGGCTGGACAAAGAAGTCTTTGCCGATCCGCCGGAGGGGCGGCGCCGGACGCTTGATTTGCTGGCCCGAGTTCCGGTTCGCTCACCGGAACTGGTCCGGCCCGGCGATCCGGCCGAATATCTGGCCCTTGTTCATGTGGAGATCAAATCGGCCGACCGGACCACCGTTGCCCGCCGACAATTGTGGGAGAGCTATTCCCACCTGCGGACAAAACACGGCTTGCCGGTTCTTCCCGTGGCCATCTATCTCAAGGTCGGCATGGGCGGCATCGATCAGGACGAATACACCGAGACGTTCGGAAACTTGGAAGTACTGCGGTTTCGCTATTTGTACGTCGGTCTTCCCCGGTTGGATGCGTTAGAATATGTCGAGGGGCAAAACCTGCTCGGTGTCGGCCTGATTCCATTCATGCAGATGAACCCTTCGCAAACAGTGCCTCTGGGTGGCCGGGCATTGGAGCGAATCGCCGGATCAGAACTGGATGAAAACCGGAAATACTTGCTTGCCGAATGTGTGCAGGCATATCTTCCGCTGACGCCCGATCAGCAAAACCAGTTTGAACAACTTCAGGGCAGCCCTAATTTTCGAGGATTAAAAGCCATGAACGTGACTACAAGAGAGAAAGGTGTTCAAGAGGGAATTAGCAAGGGAATTATCAAGGTCGTGATCCGTCAATTGACGGCGAAGTTTGGCGGTGTCCCATCCGAACTGGATCATCAACTTGAAATGAAGAGTATTGATGAACTAATGGAGCTTTCCACGCGAATTCTCACGGCAAATACCTTGGAAGAACTCGGCATCGAATCATGAAATTTTGGAGAACATCCCGGAGACTTGTCTTAGCGTTCGGCTGACGTATATATTAATTTCTCAAGCCACCTCGGGCTGCAATGGCGGGTGCGTCGCACGGGCGACCCACACCGTAGCAGGCCGTGGTGGCTTGTTTCGTTTTCCGAACCCGCTTTGACCCGAGAAAGGCCGACGCCATGTTGACCAAGAAAGAATTGCTGAAGACGCCCATCGAACACATCGACATGACGAAGCATAACGTCGTGCCGATGGTGGACGCCATGAAGAACATGGCCTTCTCGGCCCGCGACCTCGGCCGGGCGGCCGACATCACCGCTCGTATGGTCCAGGACAAGGATTGCGGCATCATTCTCTGCCTCGCCGGGTCGCTCATTAGCGCCGGGTTGAAGAAGGTCATTGTCGACGCCATCCGCTGCAAAATGGTGGATGCCATCGTCAGCACCGGAGCCAACATTGTTGACCAAGACTTCTTTGAAGCCCTCGGGTTCAAGCACTATGTGGCCGAAGAAGCCCTGAAGTCTGGCATGCACGATGCCGACTTGCGAGAACTGGCCATCGACCGGATTTACGACACGCTGATCGACGAAGACGAACTGCGGGTGTGCGACGACGTGATGCGGCAAATCACGGACGACCTCGATCCCCGGCCGTATTCTTCCCGCGAGTTCGTCCGGGCGATGGGCGAATACCTCGACAAGAACGGCTGCAAGACTGCTGACAGCATTGTGTACGAAGCCTTCAAGCACGAAGTGCCGATCTTCGTCCCGGCCCTCAGCGATTGTTCGGCCGGTTTCGGTTTCGTCGCCCATCAGCACGCCCGAGGCGACGCCCCGAAAGTGTCCATCGACAGTGCCAAAGATTTCTACGAATTGACGCAATTGAAGATCGCCAACCCGACGACCGGCCTGTTCATGATCGGCGGCGGCGTGCCGAAGAACTTCGCCCAAGACATCGTGGTGGCCGCCGAAATCCTCGGCAATGACGCCCCGATGCACAAGTATGCCATTCAAGTGACGGTGGCTGACTCCCGCGACGGCGCCCTCTCCGGCAGCACGCTGAAGGAAGCCTCCAGTTGGGGCAAAGTGGATTTGGCTTACGAGCAAATGGTGTTTGCCGAAGCGACACTGGCGATGCCGCTGCTGCTAGGCTACGCCTATCATACCGGCGAATGGAAGAACCGCACGTTCCGCAAGTGGAACACGCTGTTGGACCCGGTCGCGGCTAACTGACAAGAAGAAAAGACTTAACCACAAAGACGCAAAGATCACACAAAGTTTCACAGAGAAGAAAGAAGAAATCTTTTTTTGCTTTCTCTGTGAAACTTTGTGTGATCTTTGCGTCTTTGTGGTTAAGTCTTTTCTTGTCTTCTCTTTACTTCCCGCCGCGGAGTTTGAACGGGAAGACCTTCTTGGGCTTCGGTTCTTCCTCGGCGGCCTCTTCGGCGGCTTCGCGGGCGGCCATCTCGGCTTTGGCGGCCTCAGCTTCCGTCTTTTGCTTCGCCACTTCAATTGCCTGCACCGACAATCCCATCCGCTGGGCTTCCTTGTCGATGCTCACGACTTGCACGTCGTATTCTTTGTTCTCTTGGAACCGATCACGAATCCGGCGACCACGGGGGAGGCCCATTTCGGAGATGTGGATCAAGCCTTCAATGCCGGGTTCCACTTCCGCAAAGGCGCCGAATTCGGCGATGCGGGTGATCTTGGCCTTCAGGTTGGTGCCGATCGGCAACCGTTCCGAGATCGACATCCACGGGCTTTCGGTCATCGATTTCAAGCTCAGGGTCAACCGGCGGGCTTCGCGGTCCACCTTCGTCACTTTAACTTCGACCTGTTGGCCATCTTTCACCACATCTTCGACTTTGCCGACCCGGCCCCACATCAGTTCGGAAATGGGGAGCAAACCATCAGCCGCCCCGATGTTCACGAAAGCCCCGAACTTCTGGATGGAGCGGATGGTTCCCTTTTTCACTTGACCGACTTCGATGTCGTTCCAGAACGATTCTTCCAATCGTTTGCGATCTGCCTCCAGCAAGGCCCGGCGGCTCACGACGAGATTCTTCTCGCTGGGAATGACTTCCATCACCTGACAAATCAGCTTTTGATTCATGAACTGCTCGATGTTCTCGACGCGGTACATGTCAATCTGGCTGATCGGCAGGAAGGCCCGGATGCCGTTGACTTCAACGGACAATCCCCCCTTGTTCGTGCCCACAACGCGGGCCTCGACCGTCTGCCCCTTTTTCACGGAAGACCAGTCAACCGACATGGCCGAACCGTCTTTGGTGAGGCGAAGCACGCCGTTTTCGGAGTCGAATCCTTCGATGCCCACTTCGATCTGATCGCCGATCACCGGCGGTTTCTCGAAGGCGCTGTACGGCAGAAGTCCTTGATGTCGGCGGCCGGGAATGTCCAGAAACACATCCTTGCCGTGGATGCTCAACACCGTGCCCATGAACCGGCCGCTGTTGGCCTCCTTCGGCTTGGCGGCATTCTCCTTGAATGCTTTGGTGTCCGTGGTCATCCGGTCGTCGAACCCGGACATGGCGGAAGCCAGTTCGGCTTCGATGTCCGCGTCCAATTGACGAAGTTTCACGCCCGTGGAGATTTCCGTCAGGTCTAGTTTCGGCCGGTCGTCCTTCGGTCGATCCTTGAAGAACTTTTTGACAATCTTCGGCCGTTCGCCGGTGGCGGGAGGTCCGGCCGGTGCCGGGGTTGCTCCCGTCGCCGGAGCCGGAGCGGCCGCTTCGGCGGCGGGGATTTCGGCCGGGGCCGGGGAGGGTGTCGGGGTGGTGTTTTCGTCGCTCATGATTCACTTTCAACTTGGGGGAGCTTCACTTCGGGCGTCGGCACTTCAAGAAAGTAGGTCAGGCTTTCTAGCCTGACGAACACGTCAGGCTAGAAAGCCTGACCTACTCGCCAAACATCTCATTTCAAAACCTTCAATCGAACATTTTTGAACTCCACCTGTTTGCTATGCGTTTGCAGGCACACATAACCGCTCAGGGGTTTGTCCTTTAATTTGGGGTTTGTCGACTGGTCAAAGTTCAGTGTTTCGGTTCCGTTGAAACTGATTCGGATCTTCGGGCCGACGCATTCCACTTCAACGGTGTTCCATTCCGGGGCCGGTTTATGGGCCGTTTTCGCCGGGGCCACATAACGGTATAGCGATCCGGTTCCATGTTCGTTCGGCTTGGCTCCCGTGTCGTCCAGCAATTGGACTTCGTAGGAATACATGCTCGGCCGGGTTTCCAATGATTTCTTCGGATCGAAAATCATCGTCCGGATGCCAAGTCCGCTGTTCACGTCTTTTTCTTTCACCATCCGGTACTCGACGTGGAACACAAAATTGTCGAACTTCTTGTCGTATCGCAAGAAGCCGAAACCGTTGCCCGTCGTGCGGATGAGACCCTCTTCGACGGTCCAAAGCGGTTTCACCTTGTTTCCGTCTGCTTTGTCCTTGTAGTCCTTCGGGCCGTCGATCACCCAGCCGGTGAAGTCTTTGCCGTTGAACAATTCCATCCAACCATCCTTTTCATCGGCCCGGCTGATGGAGCCGATGAAAAGCAGTGTGATGATGGCCGCAAGCCGCGTTTGCATGATCCGTTCCTCCGTTGACGGGCATCTCGCCCCCCGGAACCGATTCGGGTAGGTTAGTCGAAAACCCACATCAGGCAACCGGATAACTCTCGCGATGAAACTCCTCTTATTCTCCGACCTGCATTGTGACACCGCGGCCGCCCGAAATTTGGTCGCCCTGTCCGCGAAGACCGACATTGCCATCGGCGCGGGGGACTTCGCCAATGGCCGCCAGCGTCTGGCGCTGACACTGGACATTCTGCGGGATCTTTCATGTCCGGCGGTCTATGTTCCCGGCAACAATGAATCATTGGAGGAACTCACAGAAGCCTGCCGGGATCATCCCCGCACGCACGTCTTGCACGGCACGGGGATCACTCTGAATGGCCTCGATATCTTCGGCCTCGGCGGAGCGGTTCCGGTCACGCCGTTCGGAAGCTGGAGTTACGATTTCAGTGAAGAACAAGCGGCCGAATTGTTGCGAGATTTCCCGGCCGGGGGCATCCTCGTCAGCCATTCCCCGCCGTTTGGATTGCTCGACATGGCTTCCAACGGCAAGCATCTCGGAAGCCAGGCCGTGCGAAAGATCGTTGATGAGCGGCTCCCCCGTCTCGTCGTCTGCGGGCATATTCATGCCAGCGGCGGCAAGCAATTCCAAAACGGCCCAACGCTCGTTGTCAACGCCGGGCCGGCGGGAATGATGGTGGAAATGACCGGCTGGAATGACCAACTCGGAATGACCAATGACCAATGACCAATGACCAAACCGATTGTGTTTGAGCCTTATCTGGGTTAGTGAACAAATCCTGATTGGTCATTGGTCATTGGTCATTGGTCATTCTGAGTTGGTCATTCCAAGTTGGTCATTCCCCCGAAGTGTAACAAATCCAGAATCTCGGATTGACATCCTCCGACACATTGTAGTAGACTGTCCTCCGACAACATGTAGGAGGGCTTTTCTTGTCGTCGCCGTCACCCATCAGTGAAACCGAACGGGCCGTGCTGAAGGCCCTGTGGGACCACGGGCCGGGAACTGTTCGTGAGCTGCACACGGTCTTGTTGGATCAGGGCGCCACCTGGGCGTACACCACCGTGCAGACCCTGCTTACCCGGCTGGCGGGCAAGGGGTATGTGGAGTGCGGCCGGTCCACCCCGGCCCATGTTTACAAGGCGGCCGTCACGCTCAATGAGTTGCTGCAACAGCAACTCACCGATCTGGCCGCCACGTATTGCGAGGGAACTTCCTCCCCGTTAATGCTTGCCTTGGTCGAGGGGGGCAAGTTCTCGCCGGAGGAGATCGCCCAGTTTCGGGAACTTCTCGACAAGCTCGATGGCGAACCGCCCGCGAAGCCGAAGAAGGGGGGCAAAAAATGATTGCGTGGCTCTTGGCCAACACGCTGACGGCCGCCCTGTTCGCCGCCTTGGTGTGGACGGTCATTCGTTTCGGCCGGCCCGCCCCCGGCGTCCGGCATGCCCTTTGGCTGATTGTGTTGTTCAAACTCGTGTCGCCGGTGGAATTCCTCTGGTCCGTTCCCGTGGCGGCGCTGCCGGCCCCGCCGTTGGAAGATGTATCAACGATGGTTGATCCGTTGACGCTTTCGCCCGAGCCGGTTTATGGGTTGGTCTCGGAAGAAATGATCGAAGTGCCGCTCGGGGAAAATGCCGCCCCGGTGTTTGTCCGCGAGGAATTCCCGGTTGTCGAAGAATCCACTTCGTCGAAGATCGAGGCCGTCACTGTCGCCAAGCCGGAACCTGATCGGCGATGGGAATGGTGGGTGTTGTTTGTCTGGATGGGCGGGGGGATGCTGACGGTCCTGCGGATGACACGGGACACTTGGCGGTTCGGCCGATTTGCCCGGCTGGCGAAGAAGGCGCCGGACTCGCTGGTGTCCGAGGTGGCCATTGTGGCGAACGGGATGGGCCTGCGAACGCCCGTGGTGCGGATGTTGGCGGGACTGGCCTCCCCGGTGATGTGGTGCGTGGGCCGGCCCGTGCTGTTGTGGCCGGCCGACTTGGAAAAACAGGTGAGCGGCGAGGGACGCCGGGCGGTGATCGCCCACGAACTCGCTCATCTGCGACGACGGGACCATTGGGTGCGCTGGCTGGAAATGCTGGCGGCCGTGGTTCATTGGTGGAATCCGGTGTTCTGGCTGGCCCGCCGACGGTTGCGGGCCGACGCCGAACTGGCCTGCGATCAATGGGCGACCACGCAGGCCGACCGCCGGACGTATGCCGAGGCTTTGCTGACCGTGTGTATGTTTCAACCCCGCCGGCGACCCGCTGCCGCCGTCGGTGTTCTTGGGGAAGGTAAGCGGGACATGCAAGAAAGGTTGACTCAAATCATGCGAACGACGACACCAAGCCGCGCGGCCTTTGCCGCCAAACTCTGCGTGGCCTTGTTCGGTCTGGCCGCCATCCCCGCGTTAACGCTCGGACAGGCCCCGGCCAAGCCCGAACCGGCGAAACCGCCCCTCCTGGTGGAAGCTGACATCGAAATGCAGGGGATTCTGGTCAAGACGCCGCCGGAAGACGCCGAGTTGAAAGTGCTTCAAGAACAAATCAAAGCCCTGACCGCGCGGATGGATGCCCTGCGATCCAAACAACAACAAGAGGCGAAAGAAGCCGCCAGAATTGCCCAAGCCAACAAAGAGATCATTGAGGCGAAAGTGTTGCTTGAACGACAGCAACGCGAACTGGAAAAGAGAAAGGTATTCGACGAGCACCTGAAAGCAAACGAGCTCAAATCTCGGGACGCGGCCGATCCGAAACCTGCGAACGTCCCCCATGAAGCCCTCGTTGCCCGGCTTCATGACTTGCTGGCGGCCAAGGCCAAGCCGGAACAACGTCTGATTAAGGCGGGGACCAACGGCGTCAAAGTCATCGGGCCGGATGGCAAAGAGATTCCCGGCGTGATCGTGGTGATCGACGGAAATCAACTCAAGCCCTCCGCTACCGCGTCTCAGCCCTCGGCTAATACGTTTTACGGTTTCACGACACCCGTGACGCCGCCGGTCGCCCAGCCGTTGCCTCCGGGCGCGGCTCCCACGGCCGTGGCTCCCGCCGTCCCCGCCAAGCCGTTGACCCCCGCTGCAGTTGCCCCCCCCATGCTATGGGCACAAACGGCGCCTGCGGTCCCCCCCGCCCAACCGGCCCCGATGGGGGTTTGGTTGAATCAACCTCACCTTGTCACGATGCCCTCGACGGCCGGAACAATCCTCCTGTCGCGGGCCACGTACAAACTCCCGAAAGAGCAAGCCGCTTCGCTGATCACGCTGCTCAACGGCATCAAGAACGTGGTGATGGAAATAAAAACGGATGGAGACACGCTGATCGTGACCACCACCCCGGAAGCCCAGCAGGCGATTCAGGGTTTTGTGAAGATGATGACGGGGGGAGACAAAGGCATCTATTTACGATTGAAGCTGGGAATGGAAAACACGGAAAAGCCGGAGACGATCAATATCACCACGGACCGCCCGACGACGAACACATTGGGGGACAAGACCAAGAATGTCTACTGGACCACGATTGCGGACACCGAGAAGACAACGTCCACAATTGCGGTTCCCCAGAAGACAACGTCGGGGAATTTTATCCTCGTTCAACCGAAACCGGGGGAGCCAGCCACCGCTAAACCAGTGCCGGCAGAGATCAGAATTGTCCCCTCGGCCACTGTTCCGGCCCAACCGGCCACCCCAACGCTCAAGCAGTGATGTCATTCTCGGGTGATCTCAAGCGTCACCCGATTTTCTTCCGAAACCCGTCCAGCCCCGTCGCGTAAGTCTTCGTCCATTCGCCGACCGGGGCGACGGGTTCGCCAAATCGCACCAGTTGAGTGACGGCATCAGCCACGGTGTATTCTTCCGCGATCTTTTGTGACCGTCGATTGTGGTTCTCGATTCCCGCGAGGGCCACGACGGCCGCCCCGAGGGCCGTGCCTTCGCTGGATTGCAACCGCTCCAGCGGCTTGTTCACCACGGAGGCGAGAATCTCTCCCATCAACGGGCTCTTCGCAATTCCGCCGGAAACCGTGATCCGGGTAACTTTTGTCCCGGCTGATTCGTGTTCTTTCACCGCCAAAGCGATCAGGTAAGCAATGGCTTCCAAGGCCGCCCGGAAACGGACTCCGGCATCCGTCGGCTCTTGGGGGAACCATTGCACGCGCGGGGCGGTCACGCCCACGGATGGTTCAGACAACACGAACGGCAGAACGCTCACTCCGTTGCAACCCGGCGGCACGGCCCTCGCCGCTTTCTCCAGCGATTCCCAATCGGGCTTCGAGCCAATCACGCGATCAAGGAATTGAGCGCCGTTGCTGTAGCATCGCATCCAGAGATACGGACCCCAGTTGAGTTTCATCGCATCCAGCGAACCCGATTGCGGGGCGGCCGAGGCCGATGAGTTCACCACCGCCGAGTTCCCGAGGATGATGGCCACCTGTCCCGCATCGACGGCCCCGCCGCCGACCAACCCGGCCGCCTGATCGTCGAGTGTCGGGAAGACCAGCGGCCGCAAGCCATCCGGCAAGCCGGCATCGCGGGCGATGCTTTCCGAAAGGGGGCCGATGGGTTCGTTCATGTCTTGGATGATCTTGGGCAACGAGCTCCAAGCCATTTCCCGATGTTCGGCCGAGCCGAGGCTCCCGAGCATTTCCCGCGACCATTGGTTGGTGCGAAAATCCATGATGCCCGTGGAGGCGGCCGAGGAAACGCTGGTCACGTCAAACTTCCCGGTCAGATATCCGCCGGCGGCCGGGCCGTGCGGCAACACGCGGGAAGTGCGCTTCCAGTCGGCGGCGTTCAGGGTATCCTCGTCCTTCACCAAATGGCTGAGGCTATACCGGATCGCCCAAGGGCCGCCGATGAGCTTTTTCACCACATCCGGCCCGCCGAGCCGTTCCATTCCCTTGGCGTGATAAGCGGCCAGCGTTTGGTCGTTCCAACAGATCATCCGGCGGACTTGGTTGCCGAGGGCATCCACCCGTCCGGCGGTGTGGTGCGTCGCGGAGATGCCCCCGGCCACCCAGTCCTGAAGCCGGCCCAACTCCCGCAACCGGGCGGCCATTCCCCGAGTGGTGGCGCGGGCCTGGCCTTCCAGTTGAAGCATGTTGAATTCGGAAACGCCCCCTTCGGTCCACAAGTCCGTGGGGAATCGCACTTCCGCGACGACCTGCCCGGCCAGATCGAAGGCGAGGCATTTGACGGCCCCGGTGCTAAAGTCCCAACCGGTGACGAGCGAACGATCCGACAGCGTGCGAAGCGATGACATGGGAGAGTCTCGGGACTGGTGGTAAAAATCAACAATTCAGCATGAGATGAGTTTGCTCACTTCGCCGGGATGTTTCAAGATGGCGACCCTGTCCGTCATCACATGAAACGTAAAAGTGAGGGCGGGAGTTCAGCCATCAGTCGATGGGAAGATGTGCGGTTGAACGATGATCTGTCCCGGACTGACCGGCGGGACACAAAGTGCGGCAACCCGCGACATCCCCGAAAGTGTGTTTGTCGCGGCCAATTCCTGTCTGATGCTCAGGCATGCGGCGTGAGCGTGACGGCGGTTCCGTAAGCCAGCACTTCCGTGGCGCCCTGCATGAACTCGGTGGCATCATATCGCATGCCAATGATCGCATCGGCGCCAATCTCACGGGCCTGCTTAGCCATCCGCTTGAAGGCATCCTGCCGGGCGGCTTCGCACACCTCGGCATAAGCCTCCACGTTTCCGCCAAGGATGCTCTTGAACGCTCCGCGAATCCCCTGCGAAATGGATGCGGCCCGGACGACGATGCCGCGAACGATTCCCAGATATTCGTGAATCTCATGCCCCTGCACTTCGTTGCCGGTGGTCACGATGAGTTTGGGGAGGTTCGGTTTCGATGTCGGCTCGGCCATGTGGGTCAATCTCCGTGGAAGCGGGTGTTTGAATCAATATTAGCGAAACGGGCCAAGATTGTTCCGAATGAATCACACCTCTTCCCAAAGTCATTCGTGACAGGCGGGGGCGGGATTTTCGGGTGAAGATCGGATTTCTCAAAGGCTTGCCCCCGTCCTTGATGAAGAGCAACCGATCACTCCCCGGCTTCATGCAATTTCCACAGCCGCCACACGGATGAAAAAGTCCTCGCCACATGGTTGGATTTGACGGGGTCGGCGGGGTAGCCAACCGGTAGGCACAAGCGGCCGTCTTCCCGGCGGGTCAGGACTCCGCAAGCCACGATCGCCCGGAGCATCCAGACGGCCGCGTCCGAACCGTCTGCGTCAATTTCCACCCATCCCGTTGATCGGGTCTCCACGGGCAGGCCCGTCGCCTCTCCGATACCACTCGACACCATTTGGACGGACGTCTGATATTCGACCGGTGACTCGGCGGCTTCCGACGGGGTGGCCGGTTCCCAAACGGCAAACGTTCCGGCGGTCGTCTGTTGGTCCTCCGAAATATGCCCTTCCCAATAGTGACATGCTTTGGCCAGGGCGACGGTGACGTTCTTGATTTCCTTTTCTACCCGAAACTCCGGCCCGGCCGGAAGCAGAAGGAAACAACCCTTCCGGCGGCAGGACACGTTTTCAGCGACCACTGCGAACTGAAGCCAGACGGCCATCGCCTCGGTCTGGCAAGTGACCGCGACACACCCGGTGGAGTCTCCGGCGGCGGTCAGACCAGTCGTGAGTTGAATCGCCCTGATGATCTCTTCGACCACTTCATGGTGACGGGCCGGATCGTCGGCAATGGCCTTGGCGGTGACGAATTCAAGGAGTTTGCCACGATGAGGCGGCCCGCCGGCCAGAGCCAGGTCGCAAAAAGTTGTCCAGATGTCATCCCAAGCAACCCTTCCGTCCGGGCCATACTTGAGTTTCGTAGAACTCATGGAGTACGGGGAGACGCGAGAGTAGCATCCCCGATACACGGGAGGCAGGAGGGCGTTGATCCGGCTGTCGATCATCGCCAACTCGGCGTCTTTCATCTCAAGTTCGTTCCTTGTGGTTCTTCGGGGTTCATTGTAATCAGACTGACGGGAGATCAAAAACGGACGGGTTACCAACCCGGAAGAGGGCTATAAAAATATCTGCTCTCTCCCACCTTGTTTCTGTGGTTGATCCTTTTTCCATCACACCGAGACCGACATGCCTCGCTTCACGCTTTGCCTTGCGCTTCCTCTTGCACTCTCACTGTCGCTCCATTCCGTGGCGGTCGAGCCTGACCGGGCGGCCATCCGCAAGAAGATGGAACAGGCGATGGGACCGCTGCCGGCCGCCGATCGCAAGGTGCCGCTGGATGTGAAACTTGACGCCGAGGAAAAGCTCGATGGCTACACCCGAACGAAGCTCACTTATGCCGCCGAGAAGGGGGACCGCGTTCCGGCGTGGCTCCTTGTTCCGACCGGCAAGACGGGCAAGCGGCCCGCCATGTTGTGCCTTCAACAGACCGTCGGGATTGGCAAGAACGAACCGGTCGGGCTGGGAGGCAACCCCAACCTCTGGTACGCGCAGCATCTCGTCAAACGCGGGTATGTTTGCCTCGTCCCGGATTACCCGAGTTTCGGCGATTACAAATGCGATTTTCAAGCGGCGTTCAAGCGGGGCGATTACCAGTCTGGATCAATGAAGGCGATTTGGAACAACATGCGGGCGGTCGATCTGCTGCAGACACTGCCGAACGTGGACAGCGAACGCATCGGCGTCATCGGCCACTCGCTCGGCGGTCACAATGCGATGTTCACGGCCGCCTTCGACGAACGGCTCAAAGCGGTGGTGTCATGCTGCGGATTCACCAGTTTCCCCAAGTATTATAACGGCGACCTGAAAGGCTGGACAAGCGACCGCTACATGCCGCGAATTTCGTCCGAATACAAGAATGACGCAAAGAAAATGCCGTTCGATTTCACGGACGTGGTGACAAGTTTTGCCCCTCGGGCATTCATGGCAGTGTCCCCGGTGCGGGATGACAACTTTGCCGTGGACGGGGTGAAGGATGTGATCGCGGTGGCCGAACCGGTTTACAAAGCGGCAAACGCGGCCGACAACCTAAAGGCGATCTACCCTGACGCGGGCCACGACTTTCCCGAAGCCGCCCGGAATACGGCTTACGAGTTTTTGGATAAGCACCTGAAACCGTGATGTTTGGATGTATTGAAATTACCAATGAGGCAAAAGGGGCATGTTTTCGACGGAAATTATACCACTCCAAAGTTGATGCTGTTTAAAGGTCATGGTGCGAACCTGACTCATGGCATGATTGTCTGTCAGACATTCGATCATGGCAGTGCCGCGATCTCTCCTCTTCATTGACTTACTCAAGGAGAAGCACGATTGAATTCGTTACCGATTGAATTGCGAGACCTTGAACACTTCGGACAAATCGTAAATCAGCTTTGCTCAATTGGCCCGGCGACCACAACCGCCTACATTTTTCGGGGACAATCAGACGCGAGTTGGGGCATCACATCATCCCTCTGTCGGTTACTCCCAAATTCGATTCAACTGGCAGACGCCATCAGAGTTGAAGAAGATTGTGTCAATGCGTTCAGAGAGCAAGCTCACCTGCTCATTGAACCATGTGAATTGCCCAAGCCTGATGATAGAACAGCATGGTGGGCTTTAATGCAGCATCACGGAGCTCCGACGCGATTGCTCGACTGGACTCGTTCCCCATATGTTGCCGCATATTTTGCCTCGGTGAATTCTTGGGAATCAGACGGAGCAATATGGGTTGTTCATCCAATGGCTCTTTTTGAACAGGCGCTAGCTGCGTATCAAAAACTCACGATCTTCTTTCCAGAACGCCCCTCACGTCGGATGGTCGCCCAACAAGGTTTGTTTTTGTATTCCGAGGACATTATTGACGATCAAGAGCCATTGCTTCGCTCGCTTCTGGCACCATCGCATGCGTCAGGACAAGGCGAGGTGTATCGAAAATTGATTGTCCCGAAAGCATTAAAGCCCTTGATATTGCGTCAGCTTCGGATGATGAACGTCACGGCCGCCTCACTGTTTCCAGGAGTTGACGGATTGGCTGCAGCGACGAGAGAGCTTGTCCGTCTGGGCATCTCTTATCCCCGCCCGTCGGTCAGGTAACAACTAAAGATAGAGATGCCACATTCCAAGAACGTTCGGAAATAATGATGAACACCCGTAAAAACAAAGGGTTTTGCTTTATTGTTCCCGAACGCTATTAATCGAGTTCAAAACAACATTATGATGTCCTCCAAGTTTTCAAGACGAATACATTACAAACACAAGTGAATTTTCCTCGAATGTCGTCTAACGTGTAGAGAGCCTTTTGCCCGATCAGTCTCCCTTATCAACTGAGGAACAATCTCATGCGATTCTCTGTGGCTGTTTTGTTATTGATTATTGGCGTGGCTGGACAAAATCTGTCCGCCTGTAGCTGTGCCGCGCCTCCGCCGCCGAAGGCGGAGATGGAGTGGGCGACGGCGGTGTGTCTGGCCGAGGTGGTCAAACTTGAAGACGACGGTCAGTATTGGACAGTAACGCTCAAGGTGGAGAAGTGGTGGAAGGGGGGCGAATCGGCCGAGTTGACCGTTTCCACCCACAAAAGCGGGGCCACCTGCGGATACGGTTTTAAAAAGGGAAGTCGTTATCTAGTCTACGCTGGGGCGGCCATGAAGGACAAACCCCTTCCGGTCAGCCTTTGCAGCCGGACAAGCACGGCGAAGGAGGCCGAGACGAACGGCGATTTCAAGGAACTCGGCGAGGGGAAGGCTCCGGCCTCGTCTCCCAAAAAATAGCGGCATTCTCCCGCTGGCAATCTGGATTTCGCTTGAGGATCATCACCGCACACGGACTTCGACTGGCGGGCTCCAGTGACCACACCGGCCCGTGCTATCCCGCCAGCGGGCCCGAACACGGTATTCTCCCGGTTCTTTGAAGGTCTCGGCCGGGATCTCGATCTTTGAGCCGGATTCAACGTCTTTTCGCCAATACGGGCTGAGTTCATACCAGCCAAGTTTGCCCACCCGGCCGACCCGCCACTCCAGCGCGGCTTGCTGATGGCCGGCGAGTGATTTGAACTCGCTCGCTTGAAACTGCTTGGCATCGCCGGGTAGTTGTTCCACTTTCGGAGTGGCGGGGATTTTGTCGTCTTTTGCCTCGTGATTCAGATATCCCCAGCCGTAACCACGCTGGTCGCCGTCGTTGGGGGCGTAGTTCTTGACAGGCCGGGAATCCGTGCAGAAATCGATGAGGTACTTCTCGAAGCCGGCAAAATCGTTGGTCGCCAGCGTCCGCTTCCAAGGCCCGCCGAAGTGTGAGCCATCGGCCGGATTCACATAATACGACCCTTTCTGATTCATTCGCGGATGCTGGTTCCAGATGGCTTCGTCAAGCCGGGGCCAGTCAACCTTGAAGCCTTTGGGCGTGAGAGCCGCCCCCAAATCCATGACCAACTGGCCAACCTGCCCGCCGGTTGGGCCCGGGTTCGCGGCGAACAGATCGAGGATTTCACGCACCCGGTTGCGGTATTCGAGGGCGATCTTCGGATGGTTCAGGCAGCCGACGGCTTCGATGTAACCGGGTTGGTGGTGTCGGGGGACGAACATCATGTCATTGTCCCAAGGGATCGGCAGCCAATGCCCGTCCGGATGACGGTAATAACCGTGGTTGCCATCGGGTCGCAGATCGACGTTGCCCATCAGCCGATTGATGGCGTGGAAACTGAAGTAAGCGGGCAGATCCAGATTCTCACGCCACCAGCTTTCTTTGGGGTTTGACCTCATGCCGGTGAGAAACTTCTCCCACACCTTGTCCGCGTCGGTCATGCCCTTGGGAGTGTGCTTCAAGCCGCTTTGGGTGCTGAATGTGATGCCGTCCGGCAATTTCTGGTCGGCGAGCATCTTGGGCTTCATCTCGCCGATGGCGACATAAAGCCCCCAGAGATCGCCTTGATATTGATCCTTGGCGTTGACTTCCTCGGCATGATCGACCACTCGCCATTGAATCCAAGTGGCGGGCGGGCTGGGAACCCCGGCCAGCCGATAGGCCCGCATCGACAGCACCTCATCAAGACCGGCGACGCCGCGCAGAACCGGCAAATAAGGCGTTGAACCGCCGGGGTTGAGATTCAGGCTGTCACAGGTATCCGGAAACGGAATCCCATCGTGATCCACGAGCGGCAGGTCATGACCGCGATTGAACTTCACACCCCACTTGTTCTTCCCGGAGATATGGGCGCTCCCTTGTCCCCGGTTGCTGAATTGGATGTGATCGTAAGCGATACCCCGATAGACAATCGTGCCCTGTTGTTTCTGTTTGTGGGCATTGCCATCCCACTGGCTCTTGGCGACATCTTCGTTTCGGGCAATCAATCGGAGCGATTGCATCGTGCCGAGAAATTCTTGAGAGAAAACCAGCGGCGGCGTCTTCCCCGGCTCCCGGCTTCCCGTCCAAGGAGCAGTGCCGGCATCGCACCACCAGGCGAAATTGGGACAAGCCTCATCGGCGGGATATTGCTTCGCTTTGCCATCCTGTTCGGTCGCCACCACGCGGTAACGAATCAGCCAGCGATGCTGTTGATATTTCGCCGGGACTTGGACGCTGAAAACACCGTCGCCAGCCTTGGCGTCCCCGTCTTTGCCGTCATCGTGCATCGGCAAATCGGTCCAGCTCTTTTCGTAAGCCGGATCGGATTTGCGGATGTATTTCCCCGGCTCGACCGCTTGCAGTTTCAAAACCGCCTTGGTCACGCCGGGCGCCAATTGGGCGGTGACCAGCACCGGCACATCCGGTTTCGGCTGAACAGGCTCATGCTGAATCGGAGATTTTGGCTCGGCCGCGAGCGAGTGAGCGGCTGAGACTGTGACCATCAAGACGGGTAATAGCCAGCGCATCGCGGCGACTCACTCTTGGGAAACAATGCAACATCCATGTTATGGCAAAAGCATGATGCAAGACGGGCTTGTCTGGCTGACCGGGTCGCCGACTGATTTCAACTGCCCCGTTTTGCCGTCAATTTTGAAGACCGCCAAATTGTTCCCCGGCATGTTGGCGCAGAGCAACCAGCCGCCGTCGGCCGTGATTGCCAGATTCTGCGGTCCCTTGCCAAGACTCGGCTCGATGGCGATGAGGGACAATTTTCCGTCGTCCCCAATCGAGTAGCATGCGATGCTGTCATGCCCGCGATTGGTCCCGTAAAGGAAACGCCCGTCCGGCGTGATCTTCAAATCCGCGCAATAGCTCTCACCCTTGAAGTCTTTCGGAAGCGTCGGGATCGTCTGCTTTTCCGTCAGGACGCCAGACTCCGCGTTGAAATCGAACACCGTGACGGAGTTCAGCAACTCGTTGATGGCATAAATCCGCTTCCCGTTCGGATGAAAGGTGAGATGTCGGGGTCCGGCTCCGGCCGGCGACTTCGTGAAAGGCGGCTCGTTCGGCGTCAGTTTCGCCGTGGCCGGATCGAGTTTGTAGCAGAGGATCTGATCCAGCCCCAAATCGGCGGCGAACGCAAGGCGGTTGTCCGGACTGATGACAATACTGTGGGCGTGCGGCTCTTTCTGACGTCGGGGGTTCACGCTGGAGCCTTTGTGCTGGTGAAACGACACCGGTTCGCCGAGCGACCCATCAGCCTTCACCGGCAGCGAGGCCACGCTCCCTGAAGAGTAGTTCGCCACCAGGACCGACTTGCCCGTCTTGTCAACATCGAGATAACAAGCGGCCGTGCCTTCCGCTGACTGCCGATTGAGCAGTTTCAATTCGCCAGTCCGGCCAACGACCGCGTAGGCCGCGACGTGTTCGTTTTCCTTCCCGCCGAATTGCTTCGCGTGAATCGAGTACAGAAACTTCTTGTCCGGAGAGAGGGCCAGGAAAAACGGGTTCTCGACCCCGCCGATACGGTGAACCGGCTTGAGTTTGCCCTCTTTGGTGTCGAACTCGTAGGCATGGATGCCCCCTTTGTCGCCGGGGGCAAACGCCGAAACGAAGACAAGAGGATCTTTCGCCAACGAAGGGGATATTGCCGCGAAGATGGCGGAGGCCGCCAAGGCAAACCTCAAAAACGGCCGGACAACAATCATCGAAAGAGCTCCTCGGCAGGGGTGAATCACGGTCCTTCGACCATCTCGATTGGGCCGCGATCCAGACCAGTTTCTGCCGACGCCCGCGCGATGTCAACCATCTTGTTGCCCCTGCCGCAGATATTGACATCCAAATGAAATTTGGCTCATCCCGGATGAGCCCCGTAACTGATAGGGGCGGTTCTTGGGGATCGGCATTCAGGGTAGTGTGTCGGCTTGGGTTCGCGCCTCTCTGCCTATCCTCCGGGTTCAATCCTCTCGGGTATTAGATGTAAACAGGGTTCTCGACAGGTTCTTGACAAAAAATCCTACCAAACATCTGACAGGCATTACCCAACCAGATATTTCGTCGGGATCTCCGCTCCTGCCACATAGTTCAACTTGGCCAGCTTGCACATCTGATAGACATTGATCCGGAAATCCGGGCAGGTGCTGACGAGGCAGTAGGCATCGACGGCCGAGAAACCGTATTCTTCGACGAGCCATTCGATGAGTTGAATGGTGGCGGTTTCCACGGCGACTTCGAGGGGGCGGAAGGCGTAGACCGAGACGATGGAGTCCGGCTTGCGGATGCGCATCCACGGGATGCGTTTTTTGGGCAGGAGTTCGACTTTTAGCCGGACGGTGGATTGGGTCTCGGCGGCGGTGCCGGTGAATTCGGTGTCGCCTTGCGAGGCGTGGACGTCTCCCAGATAGAGCAGGCCGCCGGGGTGCCAGACGGGGAGCAGGATGGTGTTGCCGGGGGCCACGTCGCGGATGTCGAGGTTGCCGCCCCATTCTCCCTGGCCGTCGAGGGTGGTCGTCACTTCGCGGTCGGGGGCGACGCCGATGGTGCCGATGAACGGGGTGATCGGCCACGAGATTTTGTCATTGAAGTGAAGCGTGCCGTCGCGGGTGGTGCCGCTCGGGCCGGGGGTGTGTTTGAAGATTTTGGTGGTGTATTCGGTCGAACAATCCGGAAAGCGGGTGGATTCACCCAAGGGGCCGCGTTTCGGGCCGACGGCCACCCATGAATACGGCTCCACCGTGATGCTCTCGATGGTGATGGCCACCGCGTCGCCCCGCTGGGCGCCTTCCACATACACCGGGCCGGCGATGGGGTTGACCAGCGGCGGATGACGGTCAAAACCGGGGCGTTTGCCGGGGATCGCCTTGTCCTCGGGCGTTTTGAAATAGCCCACGCTGGCGTCCCATGTTTCCATCTCGAAGGTTTCGCCGGGCGAAACCTTCAGAAGAGGTTCGTCCCGCCAGTCAAAGGCGAATTTTTTAGCCTGTTCTCGAACGATTCGTTGCATGAGATGGATTCCGGCGGGGTTACTTCTTCGGTTCTGCGTCCTTCTTGGACTCATCCTTTTTCGGTTCGTCCTTCTTGGGTTCGTCCTTCTTGGACTCATCCTTTTTCGGTTCTGTGGCCTTCTTCGGCTCGGTCTTCTTCGGCTCCTCCTTGGGAGGAGACACCAAGAAGCCGACCCGGTCGCGGTTGATTTTGGCCGTGTCTCCGGCGTTGAGGACAAACACATCCTTGCGGCCCGGACTTTGGCCATACACCCGCTTTTGCTCATCCACACGGCCCAACAACAGTGTGCGGCTCTGGCCCCCTTGCGTGTTGATGGTGATTGTCTTGCGGGCCGGATCGAGGCCGAAGATTTTGGCCCCTTCCTTGGCGTCCGTGTCCACGAAACGCTCGGCCTTCAGCCCGGCGAAGGCGTCCAGAAAATCGGTGACGGCGGCCGTGTCGATCTTGTCGCCCATGTTCACGGGATCGATCCAGCCAGTCGGCCCCTTGGTTAATTTGAACGACCCCGGCCCCTCGGGAGTGTCAACGATCACCATCATGGCTTGGGCGACATCAAGCGGTTCCCACAAGGCTCGCTTGCGATATTCGGCCCGGAGTTTGGTGGAAAGGGCCATGTCGAGCAGCACCACCATGTCGCCCTTGTCGAGCTTTGCATAGCTCCGCATCGTCTCCGTCGGCTTGGTCGGATCACCGGCTTTTTCGGGCGAGCCGACGAGCAGGTTTAACACTTCCTTGTCTCCGTTGAACCACTTCCAGCGGTCGGGCTTGTCGAGGCCGTAGGGCTTGAGGTCGGCCGGTTTCTCGGCGACAATTTCCTCGGCCCGCAACCGGGCGAGCAAGTCCAGCAGTTCCCGCAACCCCTCGTCCTCGGCATCCCCCTCGGCGGGTTGTTTCACTTTCCAGACGCCGCCGACTTTCTCGAAGGTGGTGTCCTTGCCGTTGCGGGTAACGGTCGCCTTGTCGGCCGTCACGAAACTGGCGAGGTTGCGTTCCCGAAACTTAATCGGGTCAGCCAGCATTTTCTTGGACATGAACGCGGACAGCACAACGACGGTGCTGGCTCCCTCGGCTTGGGCGAAGCGTTCGCCCTCCGGCTTAGCCGGGTCAACCGGGGCGCCGATCTTCAGGGCTTTTTCGACGGTTTTGGCCCCTTTGCCGATCATCTCCAACTTGAGCGTGGCGGCCGGTTTGTCCAGCCCGAACTTCGGCAGGTCTTTGCCTTCGATATCCGCGATACGCTCGGCCCGAAGATTGCCCAACCGGTCGGCGAGTTCTTCAACCATCGGTTGGTCGGCGGCGGTTTTGGCCGGTTTTGTAATCGACCAATTGGCGGCATCCATCGTCAATTCCAAGTCTTTGCCATCCATCGTGCGGCGAATCGCCTGCAGGTCGATGGGGTCGAACTTGAAGATGCCCCGGTCGGCCAGTTCCAGTTTGCCTTTGCTAAGATCGCGGGCCGTGGTGACGGCCAGAACGCCAACGGCATTGCCGCCATCTACCCGCATATAGCGGTCGTTCGGCGTCCCCTCGGCCACTTTGCCGATTTCCAGCGTGTGCGTTTCCATGCCCAGACTGACCTTCAGCGTTACCGGCTTGGAAGCAGGATCGAGGCCGTATTTGGCGAACGGCAGATTCGGGCCATATTCGGCAAATTTCAGGGCGGTTAGATTGCTCAGATAGCGGATTAGTTGATCGACGGTCGGCCGGTCCACCGGGAAGACGGCCCCGACCGGCTTCCAGTCGTTGCCCTGCTTTTCCAGCGTGATCGGGCCATCCGGGCCGGTGAGTTCCAGCTTGGTGACGGCCGACGGATTGAGGCTCAGCAGTTTCTTGTTGAGCAGTTCCAACGCGGGTTTGTCGAGATCGGCGAAGGTCTTGTCGCTCAACACGAACACGGCCGGATTGGCGTCACCCTCCAGTTTGGCAAAGCGGCCGGGTTTGCCTTCTCCCTCGGGTTTGCCGATCAGCAACACCCGTTCCTTGGTGGTTTCCTTGGGTTCGTCGCCCGGTTTGGCGACCAGCCGTTCGGTCAGGGTGAAGCGAACTCGCAAGGCGGGATTGTCCAGTCCGTATTCCGTGAGGGACTTGGCGACATGGGCTTCATATCGTTCGGCTTTCACGGCCGACAGGGCCGTCGCCAGCGGGATCACCGCCGGGGCATCCACGGCCGCCTCGAACGGGGCGGTCAGTTTCCATGTCCCGCCTTCTTGCTTCAACGTGTATGGCGTCTCTTTGCCCCGGTTCACTTCCGCGACGGCCAATCCGTCCGGGCTGCCGTTCCACAGTTGCGTCGGCAGCAATCCCAACGAACCGGCCGCCAGAGTTTCGGGCACTTCTTTCTTGATCGTAAACACGCTCGGCGAACCATCCAGCCGGGCGTAATATTCCGGCTTGCCATCGCGGGCTTTGCCGATGACCAGTTGACGGGCGGGCATTTCCTTCGGACCGCCGAAGTTCAGCGTGACGGTGGCCATGGGCTTGTCGAAGCCGAATGAACCGGAGGCGGTCTTCAACAGGTTTTCGCCAAGGGCGCCGAGGAAGGCGCCAATGGCCGCGAGGTCTTTTTCCCCCGGCGGGTCGTAAACGTATTCGGTGGCTTCCAAACTCCCCAAATCAGCCAACAGTTTCGCGGATTTCTCGGTGTCCGTTTCCGTGGCGACGGGTTCGGTCAGGCGGTAGGTCTTCTTCGAATCGAAGGTTTCCTGCAGACCGAATGTTCCCTTGGCTCCGGCGACGCGGATAGACTCAACCCGGTCGTCCCCGAGATCGAAGAGTTTCAACGCCCGGTAGGCCCGTGGTTGCCGGTCGATCACCGCCCATGCGGCATCATCCACTTGGTTGATGCGGTTCGGCGTGGCCGGGGACCAGACGAAGAATTTTTTCTTGGCCGCATCGTGTTTGCCCACCAATAAGGTACGGGCGGGAACTTTGGCTTTCTCGTCGGAAGTCAGTTCCACGGTGATCGCCTGATCGGCCGTCAGCCCCGCGAGACGAAGATCGATGGCACCCATCGAACCAGTGATGGCATGCAGGGCGGCGCGGTCGATGATGTCCCCGCGTTTGGCCGCGAGCCGGTCCAGCGGGTCGAGCAGGTCAGTCACCTGCTTCGTCTCTGCCAATCCTCTGAAGGGAGCGGTCAGATCCCAGCGATCCGTCCGGGCTGATTCGGATTCGGCCTTCGGGTCCTTCTTTGTCTTCTTCAAATGAAGCGTCTGGTTCGGTCCGCGAATCTCCACTCCGGTGACGTGTTCGGTCTCGAAGCGGACTACGTTCGCGTCGCGGAGTTGCTCGTGGGCCTTGCCGGTGAATTCAACCTTCGGTCCCTCGGGCGGCGGGGGCAGCAAGAACACATCCTTGAGCCTCTCTCCCTTGATCTCGAACACCAGCGGGGTGTTCGGGAGTTTGGCGAAATAGTACGGTTCCTCGATCACGCGGGGCGGGCTTGGCGGCTGGCCGGGGATCATTGGCGGCGGGGCGGGTTCCGTCCGTTTGGTGGTGCGGGAGACCTTGCCGACCAAGAGCGTTCGCGTCGAACCATCGGCCATCGTGACCGCCAGCGTCATCGGGGGATTTTTCAATCCGGTGATGTCAAGGAACGGGCCGTTTTGGGAATAAGAATCCGCTTCAACCACGCCGCCGACATAACGGATCGTCGAGGTGAGGGGCATGTCGCCGAACAAAACGGGGCTGAAGCTGGTCAGCGACAACAACGGGTCCGGATTGATGATGAACTGCTCCACCCATAGATCGGGGATGGCCGTCAGCACGTTCTTCAATTTCACCGGGTCCGCCCGGTCGGAGACAGGGGAGACCAACCGCCAGCTTTCGGCGAGGGCGCTGGCCGGGAGGATGGCCTCGCCGGTCGGCTTGTCAACGGGCGGGGCCGGTTTCGGTGTCGGGGCGACTCGGGTGAGGGTGTATCCCCCGTTCGGGCCGCTGACATTGATGGCGGTGACGGCGTCCGTCATCAGAAATGTCGGCTGGGCGCTTCCCGTGTCGCGGGCGCTGTCGGCGATCTTCACTCGCTCGGCTTCGGGGAACACTTGCCGTTTCCGGTAAAAATCGAGCGGCCGCCGCAGGATGGCCAAAACATCCTGACTGACGCTGTACACCGAGGGTTCGTCGTTGACTCGCACAAACGCGGGCATCAAAAAGGGATTGCCGCCGGGGGCGGGAAGAGGCTGGCCGAAACTCAAATGGATGAGCTGAATCTGCCCTTCCGGAGACCGGGTGACGACGTCCGCGAAAATGGGTGATTGATTGTGGGACGCGATCAGGCCAAAGTTTCGCAGATTTTCCTCCGTCCCCATCGGGATCGGCTGAAACCGCGATTTGAGGTTGGTGATGACCCCGATCAACTCGCCGACTTCATTGCGCCGCACCGGCCAGTTGCCGGGGAGCTCCAACGGCAAGCCGGGACCGGCGGCCGTCAATTCCACCGGAGTGCTGCCCGCCACACGGACGGTGATGGCCGAGATCCGGTCGGCGCGCAGTTCCCCCAGCGTGCCCGAAGTTTCGCGGGGCTGCGGGTTGATCGGCTTTTCCGCAAGGCCGGCCATTTCCGAAACCGTGTCCCGTTTCCAGACCAATGCCCCGACGGCCCCGCCGACGAGAAGGAGAACAAAGGTTGTGCGAAAATTCATGGCGGTCGTCCGTCCAGGGAGAGAAGGTCTTAGCGAACACGTCGGATCATCAACACCATCACGCCCACATAAAAGAACAGCAGCGGCAACCCGAGCAACGGCCCCCATTGCCAGTAGAACAGGTTGGTTTCCGAAAGCTCCGTGCGGGGATAGCTCCAGGTCTCCTCCGTCCGGGGGAGGCGATCATCCCGTTGCAGCAGCCAATTGCAGGTGTTCAGCAGCAATTGCTCGTGGGCCGGGCTGAGTTCCTCGCCGATAAAAACGCCGCCGTTGCCAATCACGGCAAGTCTTGCAGTCTTTGGCCGGGTCGCCGTGATCAAGTCCAGCGTGTGACGATCTTTTTCCAAGAGGGACGCGACGGTCATCAATCCGGCCGTCAATCCTCTCTCGACTGGCATCACGGCGGCGGCGAACAGTCGTTGGGCGGGCGCTTGGTCATGGCTATCAGACCATTCCGGAGGGATCTGCGCCTCAAAAGCCACTCCGATCGGGAACGGCCCCCGACGAATTTCGTCCCGAGTTCCTTTTTTCGGATCGTCGAACGGCGTCGCCTCGAATCGTGGCGGGATGGGAATTGTTCGGCCCGGAGCGATCTGTCTCCGGCGAGGCAGGGGAGATTCTTCATTCCACGAATCACCTGTTGTTTGCAAGAACTCAGGCGAGACCGTCAGTTTCTTGGTCAGATCGGGGCTGAAATAGACCGGCCGGGGATGGCGAATACGGATTTCAAGCGGTTGTCCGGCGCTGTCCGCAATGACTTTCATGGCTTGAGCGATCGCGTTTGGCCGCTTGTCTTTGGAAATCGACGGAAAAACCACCGGAGGAATTTCGGTCGGATCTCCGCCAAGCTGGCTGTCGGCCTGCCGGGCGGCAAAGCCTTCCGCCTCGTTGTCGTACAAGACTGTTTGCCGCCCGAGTTCCAAGCCGACGTCTCCAAGCAAACGCTCGAAGTCGTCCAATGGCTCCGAGGTCGAGGGCGACCGGGGATCAATGTTCGGTCCGATGCACGCCAGCACCGGTTTGCCGGCCGCCATAAATTCCTTGACCACGGCGACCTGCTCTTTGGACATCCGGTACAAGGAGGAGGGGATGAACGATGGCCCCATGTTGTCGATGAGCGAATGGCGGGGAATGATGAGCAGATCACAATCCGCGACCATCCGGGTCAATTTGGCCCGCAAGTCAGTCATGCGGCGGTCTTCAAAAGCCCGATCCTTTCGCATCAGGATCTGTACCTTGGTCTCGGTGTCCAACCGTTTTTTTTCCAGCTCGCCCAATCGTTCAGAGAAGCGTCTCAGGGCGTCTTCCACTTCTCGCAAACTTTGCTGACGAACCTCTTCGGTCACCTCACGGCGGAGAGGAGATCGATATTGCTTGTTGAGTTCCTCAAGCGAAAGTTCCTTGAAATCTTTGCGGAATGCCGATGCTTGCTCTTCCTGTTCGCGATAGAGCAGAATGTTTCCTTCGAGTGCATCCAGTTTCGCCGCCAATCGATCAAATTCGCCCTGCTCTAAATTGTCGGCGGCAGGGGCTGGCCCCTCGTCCGATCCCCAGTTCATTAACAGCACGTCTGTCACCTCGAAACCGTGCTGTTCGAGTGAGACACCGAGGCCGCGGGCAGAGTATTGAGACTTGCCACCCTCGCGGCGCCGGGTGGAGAGGGCGGGGTGAATCGTCATCAAGGCGATCTTTGGCTTCCTCTCCTCAATGGCAATCACCCGTTTGGCGAACGATTCCACGCCCTGCGGACGCAGCACGAGATTGCCGCGGGCTTTTCCATCGGCATCCGGGTTGGCGGCCTTGGAGGCGGTCTTGTCCAGTTGGAAAAACTCGTTGAAGCTCATCCGGGGAATGTTCCCCTCAAACGTGACAACCTTTTCCGGGGCATTCGTCAGCGGCTGGACGGACAACTTGCGGCCGTCGGCCTGTCGCCGGGCGGCTTCCTCGGTGGTGAGGGTTTCCACCCGGTCGTCCGCATAGAAGAAGATGCTGTTCTCCGGGGCGGCGGCAATGGCTTCCCGCAATCCGGGGCGTTGGCTGGTTTCCTTGTTCAGCAACTTGTCGAAGCCGATGGCCTCCACGTCGAGCGAAACCACATGGAATTGAGGGCCGATTTCGCGGAACTGATCGACGAGATCGCGTACCTTTTCGACGACTTTGCGCTCGGCGGCATAGTCGTAAATATCTGGCTTCGTGGAGAGTTGGCCGAATGTCTTGTGTTGCTGAAGAACCACGATGGTCGTCTGACCTTTAAGGTTTTTCAACTCGCTGACGACGCTTTTCGGCAGAGTGAATTCACGATCTCGTGTCAGATCCCAACGCTTTGGATATTGGAAGGCCAGGAAGTTGACGGCCAGCAGAATGCCGACTGCCAGCACGGTTTGCACGGTCGAGTTGAACCCGGCCGCCGAGCGTCGGCCGGAGCCGAACAGCGAGGTCAGCAGTTCGATGATCACCACAAGAGCCGCCAACGCCAGCCCCAGGAAGAGCAGGCAAGCCCCGATCATCGGCGTCTGGCCAAGATGCCCGTGAGTGGCGGCTTCAAGCGTGGAATGGTTCCAATCCGGGAGGCTTGGCCCGAGCAACAAAGCCCCGACCCCGGCGGCGAACAGGCCGGTCAGGCCGAGCATGCGCCCCCCCAACCGCAGGCGGCTGCCCCATCCCAGATTTTGTCGTGCGTCTGCTTTCATCGTCGGCTACCGTGGGTGTTCATCCGGGAAGACTCTCAAGGGCCGAAATCACCGCCAACGGCGGCTTTCCACACTGCGGACCGTCAGAAACAAAAACAACATGGTGGCCGTCACATAAAGCATCATGTGCCGGGTGTCCAGCACGCCGCGAGTGAAGTCTCGGGCAAAATGCAACGGAACCGTGAAGGAGGAGACGACCCGGAAGGTATCCCCGGAGGCGTCGATGTACGGGAAGAGCAGCACTCCGGCGATGAACGGCAACCCGATGGCCAGCGACACGATGGCCGCCACCATCTGACTCTTCACCAGACTGCTGACAAACAATCCCAAGGCCAAAAACATCGCCCCGGCCAGCAAAATGCCGATGTAAGAGGTCAGCACGGGATACGGGTCGATCCCGGCGGTGAAACTTGCCAGATGATTCGCATCATGCCGATAGTGAAAGTATCCCCCGGCGGTCGCGATCAAAGCCCCGGCAATGAACAGCAAAGCGCCCCGGCTGATCCAGCCGATCGGCATCATCGCCAGTCCCAAGGCCGCGAGAACCAACCCCGCCACGAACGGCACGCTGTACGGCGTCCACGCCGAGAGGTTCCAATCCACTTTCAAATCCATCACCACCGGCAGATAAACGGCGGTCGGCATCCACATGAACAAGTAGAAGCCGTAACAGGCGACATACTTGGCGAAGACCAACTGCCAGTCCCGCACGGGGGAGGTCATCAGCATTTCCAGTGTCCCGGAACCCCGTTCCTCGGCGAACAGCCGCATGGTGAGCAGCGGTGGAATGAACAGAAAGACCAGCCAGAAGCGATCTTCCCCGAGCATCAGGGACATCGGGTATTCAATGCCGCGAGGTCCGTCGCTGGTGAGCAACTTGAGCGTGATCACGAACAGACTGCCGGTCACCAGCAGGAAGACCGTCAGCACGACATACGCGATCGGCGACAGGAAATACGCGGTGAACTCGCGTTTGATGAGGGCCAGTGTTGGTCGCATGAGGTGGGTCTCGGAGGGAGTGTCGGAAGGTCAGACCATCAGACCCGTGATTTTCAAAAACACATCTTCCAGAGTGTTGGCCCGGTGGATGGCCCGCACTCCGTCCAGGGTGCCCTGCACGGCCACCTGTCCCTGATAGATGATGATGACCGAGTCGCAGGTCATCTCAACCTCGGGCAAAATGTGCGTGGAGAGCAAAACCGTGTGATCGGCCCCAAGTTCCTTGATGAGCTTGCGGGTTTCGATGATTTGCGTGGGGTCCAGCCCCACCGTCGGCTCGTCGAGGATCAGCACGGCCGGGTTGGCGAGCAAGGCATCCGCAAGGCCCACCCGTTGCCGGAAACCTTTGGAGAGGGTGCCGATCAGTTGGCGCCGAACTTCCTTCAACCAGCAACGTTCCATCACGAAGTTGCTGCGTTGAACGGTTTCCCTGCGGTTCATTCCCTTCAGGCCACCGCGAAAGTGCAGATATTCCTCGACCCGCATTTCGGTGTAAAGGGGGCAACTTTCCGGCAGATAGCCGATCTTGCGGCGGGCGGCGATGGGGTCCCAAAACACATCTTTGCCGTCGATGGAGGCCCGGCCGGAGGTGGGGGTGAGATACCCCGTCAACATCCGCATGGTGGTCGATTTGCCGGCCCCGTTTGGCCCGAGAAAACCAACCACCTGGCCCCGGTCCACATCAAACGACACGTCCTTGACGGCCGCGTAATCGCCGTAAAACTTGGTCAGGTGTTCGACGTGGATCATGGTGTCGCGTCACGGTGTGTTGGAATCATGGTCTATCAACCCGCCGCCGATTCGTCTCCAAGGCGAAGGATTCAATAGTCCCTTAACCCCTCTCCGGCAAGAAGGTTTGTGTAACCTCAGTGGGCTTTCTTGCGGCGTCCCCGCACGGAATGGGGGAACAATTTTTCCTGTTCAATGTTCCCTTTGCTGTCGAACGGAATGGGGATGGCCTCGTCCGACACTTTCAAGTCGGCCTTCTGGCGGGCCAGAGCGGCCAGCGGGGCCGACACCCACATTTCGGACACTTCCAACGTGTTGGGAATAATGACCACTTTCAGTTTCTCGGCAATCGGCTGCCAGCAGGTTTGAATCGCCATGCCGATGGTTTCGGCATCCGTTTCAAAGGCGAACGGGATTTGAGACCGTCGCAGGAAACAGGCCGTCAGGTTGTTCATCCGAAACGGAATCGGGTCGATGGCGGCGATCAGTCGGTTGGTGGTCAGGTCGGCGATGCCGACGCCGGTGGCGTTGCCGTGGCTCTCGGGGGACACATCCAAAACCACCATCCGCGTGACTTTCGGGCGGTTGGTTTCCAGTTCCGGGGCCGCTTCGATCAACAACCGGCCGACGACGTTCGGGTCGATCCCGGCGCCGGAATAATTCTTGCCGAGTTCGCCGATAATCAGCACATCGATTTCATCGAACGGAATCGTGCCAATCATCGCCTTGGCCCGGTCAAGCAAGCCGGGTTCCACGGTCATCAACTCATCGCGATCCACCACTTGCAGATGAGCGGTCTCCTCGTTGGCGTTTTCCAAAATGCCCAGCCCGCCGAGGAATTTCGTCTTCTCGATGATGACTTTGGCCGATTCGGGTAACATTTGCTGCAACCCTTTCCAACCCCAACGGTGATGCTGGTTGGCTCCGTCGCGCTTGCCGAGACCGATGACGCACATCTTGGCGATGCCGGACTCCAACGGCCCCCGGTAATCGGTGTGCGGTTTGATGCGGGCGAGCGCCACCACGCCATCGGCAGCCACCGCATTGCGGTCCCACCATACGGGATCTCCCCAAGAGTTGACGCCGATTTGCTCGGTTTCCATTTCCGTCTTCACGGGGACGCCGAGGTTTTTCTCCGTGATGCCATACTCGGCCAACAATTCCCGCTGGCCGTCGGCCGTCGCCCCGCCGTGCGATCCCATCGCCGCGACGATGAACGGCTTCGTCCCCAGTTCCAAGAACACATCCACAGTGGCCTTGGCGATCACATCAATATGCCGAATCCCCCGCGACCCGCAGCCGATGGCAATCCGGTCACCGGGTTTGACCCGCTTGATGAGCCGCGACGAGAGCCATTGCCGCCGCACTTCGCCCGCCACGTCCGTGATGGTCGGCTGGGGGGCGGTTTGCAACACACGATGAAGAACCGGAAGAGACATCAGGGGATTCCCACAGGGGCGGGGTGATTGTTTGCTTCCCCTCTTTGTATTCACCGGCCGAGAGACGCCGAAGGGGGAGAGAAAACTTGAAAACCCTTGCGAAATTTTCAGACTCACGGCCGACGGTTTTATTGTTCGGCAGCAAAGGATAATCGCTTTTTGATTCCATTCCCGAGATCGCTTTGGAATGTCAAATCCCCCTGATTCCATAGCATAACGGGGTTCCTCTCCTGAAATATCCGCGTCGGGACCGGCATTGGCCGAGATCCTTTTCTTGCCGTTGACGGGCGGTTCCGATCCGTTGTCATCGGCGTCATCTGAAATAATCAAACGCTGCAATTGCCCCCGCCCGTGATCGGCGCTGTCGGCGGCTTCCGGATGCTTTTTGCTCCGGGACGCGGACGTTTTTCACCGGGAACAAGGTTTATGCTGCTTCACGTCAATTGCGAAATCGGGTTTATCCTTCCGGAGCCGACGGCCATCGTCCTGATGCTGCATCTGCATCCCTCGCTGTCGTTCCGGACCCGGCGATTTGAGCGGTTGGAGACGGTTCCTTATGTCCCGGTGATGAAGTACTTTGACATCTATGGCAACCAATGCGCCCGCGTCCATGTCCCGGCGGGGCATGTGGTGTTTCGCAACGATGCGATCGTGGAAGACAATGGCCTGACCGACCCGCAAGCCTCCAACGCCCGCCAACACAGCGTGCAGGATTTGCCGGACGACGCCTTGCTGTTTCTGCTCGCCAGCCGATATTGCGAAGTCGACAGCGAACTCAAGGAAATTGCCTGGAATACGTTTGGCCATCTCCCGGCCGGCTGGCCGCTGGTGCAGGCGGTCTGCGACTTCGTTCATCGGCATGTTCGCTTCGACTATATGCAAGCCCGCGCGACCCGAACGGCGTTGGACGTCTACCGGGAACGCATCGGCGTGTGCCGGGATTACATGCACTTGGCGATCACCTTTTGCCGTTGCCTGAATATCCCGGCCCGTTATTGCACCGGATACCTCGGCGACATCGGTGTTCCGAGGGCTGCCTCTCCGATGGACTTCAGCGCGTGGTTCGAGGTTTATCTTGGCGGGAACTGGTACGCCTTTGATGCGCGAAACAACATCCCCCGCATCGGCCGTACCCTCATGGCCCGCGGCCGGGATGCCGCCGATGTGGCTCTCACGACCACCTTCGGCGTGAACAAGTTGGAGTCCTTCAAAGTGGTGACCGAGGAAATCTTCTCGATGAGCATGGCATGACCGAATGGTATTTTGCCTACGGCAGCAACCTCTGGACCGACCAAATGGCCGCGCGCACCGGCCCGGTTGCCGAAGGCGAGGACCGGCCCCGGCGAGCTTTCCTGCCCGATCATCGCCTCACCTTCGATGTTCCAGGCGAGAACGGGCAGGTGTTTGCCAACATTCATTCACCGGGAGCGGGTGTTCATGGCGTTCTTTATTGCTGCACTTCGGACACCTTAAAACGGCTGGACGAATTTGAACATGGATACGAGCGGCAGAGAGTGACCGTCGTTCTTGAGAACGGCGACCGGCAAGAAGCCTTCGCCTACTTCGCCGGGCCGACAGGGCTTGTGCAAGGCCGCCTCCCAACTGCCGAATATCTGCGTCGCATCCTGACGGGCGCGAGGGAACACGGGTTGCCGGATTGGTATGTCCGCGAAATTGAAGCGTGCGCTTCCGCATCGGGTTAGATGTATCGTCTGGACCGATCATCAAGATTCGGGCGATGCAAGCCAAACACCGGCTTGCATCGCCCGAAATTTCCGGGCATAATCCCATCTTCCTTTGCAAATTTTTGCAAGCAAGACTCGTCCGGCATGGCAACCCACACGCCTGCCGAAACAGTGAATCAAAGCCCCTTTTCGGAGACAACATGGCCCACGAAAACATCGGCATCGTTCGGCGTTGGTTCGAGGAAATCTGGAACCAGCGAAAGCCGGAGGTCATCGACGAACTGCTCGTTGCCGAAAGCACTTGTTATTCAGACGAGGGCCCGATCGTCGGTCCACAAGAGTTCAAGGACAAGCAATACTATCCGTTGATCGCCGCCTTCCCGGATATGCGGGTGAAAGTCGAGTCGGTGATCGGGGACGGGGATCAGGTGGCGATCCGTTGGAGCGCGGTCGGCACCCACACCGGAGATGGTCTCGGTTTCAAAGAAACGCACTCCCAAGTCGCGTTCAACGGCATGTCTTGGATTCATGTCCGCAACGGCAAAATGATGGAAGGCTGGCAGGTCTCGAACATCACAGAAGCCGTCCGGGGATTGGCGGCAAAAGCGGCTACGTTGGAATGAATTTTTGATCGACCATCACAAACATTGATGATTCTGGAGCATGGCCATGATGGATGAAACCCGGTTCTGGAACATCATCGACACGTCCCGCCAACAAGCGAGCGAGCAGAAACGCCGTCAGGGCCAAGATTTCATCGACATTCACGAGAAGACGCTTGCGGACGCGCTTCGTCAGCTACCGGCCGAGGAAATCGCCGCCTTTGACGAACGATTCCATCATTATTCCGGCCGGGCTTACCATTGGGATCTCTGGGCGGCGGCTTATTGGTTGCATGGCGGTTGCAGCGACGACGGGTTTACCGATTTCCGGGCTTGCCTCATCAGTCTTGGCAAGAACTGTATTTCCAAATCTTGAAAGACCCGGATTCGCTGGCGGACATCGTGGACCGTCCGGATGTCCCGTATATGCAGGCCGAGGGCTTTCAGTATGTGGCCTCCAAGGTTTACCGGGAGAAAACCGGCGAGGAGGACATGCCGCTATATGCCAGCGACCATCCCGACGAACCTGTCGGCGAGCAACTCGATCATGATGACGAAGAGTTGATGGCCGAGCATTTCCCCAAATTGGTGGCGAAGTTCCCGGAAATGGGGGACTGACCATCACGGAGACACCATGAGGCTTGAGATTCCCATTTTAAGCGGCCGAATAGTGCGGCTTGAACCGCTCGACGAGTCGCACCGCGAGCCATTGCGTCTGGCGGCCGAAGACGAGCGAATCTGGAAACTCACACTCACACGCGGTGACGGGGCGGGATTCAATCAATGGTTTGACACCGCGCAGGCCGATATATTGGCCGGGCACCGGGTGCCGTTCGTCGTTCGGCAACTCAACGACGGCCAATTGATCGGCAGCACCAGTTACCTCGACATTTTCCTGCGGCACAAAAGAATCGAGATCGGTTCGACATGGTACCACCCCGATTCATGGGGAACGGCCATCAACCCCGAATGCAAACTTCTGTTGCTTGCTCATGCGTTTGAGATTCTCGGCGTCAACCGCGTGGCCCTACAAACGGACGCCCTAAACCTCCGCTCCCAAAACGCCATCGCCAAACTCGGCGCCACCCGCGAAGGCGTTCTTCGATCACACATGATTTCGCAGGGAGGCCGCGTGCGGGACACGGTGATGTTCGGCATTGTCAGGGAGCAATGGGCGTTGGTGAAGATGGGGTTGGAGGCGAGGATTCGAGGTTAATTTGCGTGAGGAAAACAACCACAATGGTACGAGAATGGGCGACATGGCACGCATGAATGACGAGGATCAATTCTTGGTGGCGTTGCGCGAAGCCCCTCATGATGAGGGGTTACGGCTCAAATATGCAGACTGGTTACAAGAACGAGGCGATCCGCGTGGCGAATTCCTCAAAGTTTCGCATGACTTGAAGGATATTTATTGGCGAACTCCGGAATATGCTTCGGCGTGTGAGCGAAAAGAAACGCTTATGCGAACCTTGAGCAAGGAATGGCTTTTGTTAGTTGGGGAGCATGTCCCCGCCACCATTGCGGAAATTTTTGACGATTCTATTCGAGTTCGGATCGATCAAACAATCGGATGGCTTCATGTGAAAGATATGACTAATCCTCCTCAGAAACGAGGGAAGCCAAATTGGTGTGCCCCCGGCGACATCCTAAATGTGCTACTTTTGGAGATCGAAAAGGAAAGTGAGCGGCAAATTCTTGGGATGGCATGGACGGGGGTTGATCCTTGGTCTGGCGTGCGGCACATCCTTCCGGTGGGCACGGTCATAATCGGAACTGTCACAAAAATCAGCGGATTTGGCATTTTTGTCGAACTGGAACCCGGCGTGGAAGGCATCATATGGACAACCGAAGGGCGATGGTCGCACCCGGCTAACTTGCCACCGGATTTTTTTCAGCCGGGTCATCAGGTCAAAGTCGTCGTCACACGCATTGATGATGTCGAACGTAAGATTAATCTTCGGTTTGCGGACGAAGTAGTTTGACTGAAGCTGGCACACATGTCAGTGCTATTGGCCCAAGCGAATCGATGACTGGCAGTCCTCGCTCCGCTACGAAGACTCCGCGTCGCGGCTTCACGAGGTTTCGTCCGGCCGCCTTGGCATCTTCCACTTGGAACAACTCCCGCCCGCCATAGAACACAAGGATTACGGTTTTACCGATCTATGGGGAGACGAAACGGTGAGCGAGCGTTATCTGTTCACGAGCGAATCGGTGTCGATGGGCCATCCGGACAAGGTGGCTGACCAAATCTCGGACGCCGTGCTGGATTTTTGTTTGAAGCACGATGCGAAAAGCCGGGTCGCCTGTGAAACGCTCGTGACGACCAACTTGGCCGTTGTCGCCGGGGAAATCACCACCAGTGCCCCCCTCACGGTCGGGGCCATCCAGCAATTAGTGCGGGACACCATCACCGAGATCGGTTACACCGACCCGGCGATGGAATTCACCGCCCAGACCAGCAATGTCATCAGCTATGTGCATTCGCAATCCCCGGACATCAGCATGGGTGTTGATGTCGGCGGGGCTGGCGACCAAGGGATGATGTTCGGCTTCGCCTGCGACGAAACCAAGTCGCTGATGCCGTTGCCGATCCATGTCGCTCACCGGCTGGTCGAAAATCATGCCGCCATGCGCAAAGACGGCCGGTTGAAGTTCTTGCGTCCTGACGCCAAGAGCCAGGTGACCGTCGAATACAACATGGACGGAACGCCGCATCGCTTCCACACCGTCGTGCTGTCCACGCAACACGACGACTCCGTGATGACCAAGGTGGACGGCAAAGACACCTTCACGGACGCCGCCCGGCAACTCATCATCGACAAGTTGATTGATCCGACGTTGCGGGCCGAACGGGCCGATCTCATCAAGGGGAAACTCGTGATGATGACCCCGAACAAGCCGGACCAAAAGCTCGGCGAGAACGACATCCCCTGTTACATCAACCCGACCGGGAACTTCCTCGTCGGCGGTCCCCACGGGGATTGCGGACTCACCGGCCGCAAGATCATCGTGGACACCTACGGCGGCCGGGGCCGGCACGGCGGCGGGGCGTTCAGCGGCAAGGACCCGACGAAAGTGGACCGCTCGGCGGCCTACGTTGCCCGATACATCGCCAAGAACATTGTGGCGGCCGGTCTGGCGAAGCAATGTGAAGTCCAATTGAGCTACGCCATCGGCCACCCGGACCCGCTTTCCATTTGGGTGAACACCGCCGGGACCACCAAGGCGGGCGTGTCGGACGACCGGCTAGTCGCCCTGATTCGCAAGCACTTTGACCTGACCCCGGCCGGGATCATCAAGTCCCTCGACTTGCGCCGACCCATCTACAAGGAAACCGCCCGTCACGGCCACTTCGGCCGGGAACTGCCGGACTTCACTTGGGAGAAGACGGACAAGGCCGAGTTGTTGAAGAAAGACGCGTGATTTTCGAGCGTGGGTCAGGCTTTCCCGCCTGACCCACGCTCTGTCAGGCGGGAAAGCCTGACCTGCTTATCAAAACCGCAATTCCCCGACTCAGAGGCAGACGGCAGGGACATGGTGGAACCATTGCAATTGGCGATGCTCGGCGGGGGGACCGTCGGCGGCGGCGTGGCGAAGATATTGCTGGGCCATGCGGACCGCATCACCTCGCGGGCCGGTCGCCCGGTGCAACTCCGTCACGTCGTCGTGCGCGACCCGGCCAAAACCCGGCCGTCGATTCCCAAAGAAATCATCTCCACGGATTGGAAGGCAGCCGTCCACGATCCGCAAGTTCACGTCGTCGTGGAACTGATGGGGGGCACAACCACCGCGAAAATGGCGGTGATGGAAGCCCTCGCCGCCGGGAAACATGTCGTCACCGCGAATAAGGCGCTTCTGGCCGAACACGGGGCCGAAATCTTTGAACACGCCCGCCGACACGAGCGAGTGGTCGCCTTCGAGGCCAGCGTCGCCGGAGGCATTCCGATCATCGGGGCTTTGTCGCAAAGCCTTACGGCTAATCAAGTAACGGCTCTCCAAGGGATTCTCAACGGAACCAGCAATTTCATTCTGACCTCGATGGCCGACAAGGGCATGTCGTATGCGGATGCCCTCAAGGAAGCCCAGCGACTCGGCTACGCGGAAGCGGACCCGACGCTTGATGTGGATGGCTCCGACGCCGCCCACAAGCTGGCGATTCTCGTACAACTCGCCTTCGGCGTGACGGCCACTCTCGGGGACATCGAACGCCAAGGCATCGACGGCCTGAGCGCGATGGACCTGCGCTTCGCCCAAGAACTTGGCTACACGGTAAAACTCCTCGCCGAGGCCTGGCTCGAAGGCAAAGAAGTGGCCCTGCACGTCGCCCCCGTGCTTCTTCGCCACACGGACATGCTCGCCCAAGTTCGCGGAGCGTTCAACGCGATCCAGATCAAGGGAGATGCCGTCGGCGAAGTCCTGTTTCAAGGCCCCGGCGCCGGGGAACTGCCGACGGCTAGCAGCGTCGTCGGGGACATCATCGACATTGCCGTGGGTCGCGCCCAGCGAACCTTCGCCGCCAGCAAACTTTGGTCCGGTTCCCCGCAAGGATTCGTCCTGCGGCCGTCCCAAGGCGTCAAATCCCGCTTCTACCTGCGGGTGCTGGTGGCCGACAAACCCGGCGTCCTCGCCGACGTGGCCCGCGTGCTGGCCGACGAGCAAATCAGCATCGCCACGGTGATCCAGCACGAAGCCCAAGAAGAACACGCCGAGGCCGTGGTCCCGCTGGTTATCATGACCCATTACGCCGAGACCGGCCGATTCCGATCCGCCTTGGACAAATTGAACAAGCTCCCCGGAGTCGTGTCGCCGGGGGTGAGTTATTCGGTGGATGATTAACTGGCTTGGTCTTTCGTGAGAATCATCCCCGTCCTTGATCTTCTCAACGGCGTCGTCGTCCGCGGCGTCGGCGGTCGGCGGCACGAATACCGGCCGATCCAAAGTGTTCTCACCTCCTCGGTCGATCCCATCCCAGTGGCCAATGCGCTGATTGAGGCGTTCAACCCCTCCGAAATCTACATCGCCGATTTGGATGCGATCCAATCATCCGGTTCTTGTCCCCTTGTCCCCTTGTCCCCTTGTCACCCGGTCACAATCTGGCTCGATGCCGGTGTCCGGGATGCTGCCTCGGCCATGCGTGTTGCCGGGACGGGGTGTCACGTCGTCGCCGGATTGGAGACCGTCGAATCACCGGAGGTCTTGCGGGAAATTTTGGAGGCGGTTTCCCCGGAGAAAGTGGTCTTCTCGCTCGATTTGAAAGCGGGAACTCCCCTGCGGACTTGGCCGGGAATCGCCGAACCGCTGGCTATTGCCCGGCACGTCGTTTCCCTCGGCGTTCAACGAATGATTGTGCTGGACCTGGCCCGTGTTGGAGAAGGTCAAGGAACCGGAACTGATGACTTGTGCCGCCGGTTGGCGGGTGAATTCCCCGGCCTTGATTTGATCGCCGGGGGAGGAATCACTTCAATCGAAGACATTCAACAACTGGCTGATTTGGGGGTGAAGGGCGCGCTCGTCGCCTCGGCCCTGCACGATGGCCGGATTCGTCCAACGAATACCTGAATCTCGACCGTCTTACTTCCCCTGAATCACCTTTAACTCCGGGGCCGCGAGATCCAAGCGGTACATCACTTGGTTGTAGTTGTACCGGGGGGTGGCGTAGGGATTGCCGGAGAAGTCGTTGGTGTAGGTTCCCTCGAAATAGATCGTTCGGCCGCCGTCCCGGTCCAGAAAGGCGTGATGGCCCACGTTGTAAAACGTCTGCCGGTCGTGCATTGCCACCCGCACCCCCGGCGTAAACGGGCCGACGGGGGAATCAGCCTCCGCATACCAGACTTCGCCGAGATGCGAGGTCTGGCCGCCGATCCGACAGGCGACCAACACCCATTTCTTGCGGAAATCGTTCCAGCGGACGGAACCGGTGTGCAACACGATCCGGTCTTTGCCGTTGGCATCCACCAGCGTGAACCGGGCATCCTCCGGGCGCAGTTTCCCGGCTTTCAGCAATTTGGATTCCTTGTCCGAATCGGTCGGGGGAAGTTCTTTCTGCCATCGCCATTCCGGTTTGCCGTCCTTGTCGAACTGACAGGCAAACGCTTCATATTGGGCCGGATCGAGAACAGCGGCCAGCGTCGCCGGAACGCGAATGTTTGGGATGGCGGCGCCGAACATCAGCCAGCGTTGTCCGCCTTCTTCCATGATGATCGGATGGCCGCGAGGATATCGCCATTTTTCATCAAGCGGCAACTGTCGGGCGACGGTGAAGATGTTCTTGTCGTCATCGAAGACGGCGATGCCCTGCTCCAGTTCACCGTTTAAACCCTTGCGACGCGAGTAATGACCGATGAGTTTTTCGCCGTTTTTGCCGTCGGCCACTGCGCAGACGCCGAAGATCCAAATCACTCCTTCGGGACGCTCGGACAATGGCATCATCGCCCGGGCGAAGCCGGTTTTGTCCGTGAAATAGTCGTAGGGGAGGCCATTGCTGATATCCCCGTCGGGGATGGCCGTCGTGGCTCCGGCTGTGCGGTACAACCCGAGCGGGTATTTGATTTGGTTGGTATCCCCCCAGAACCAATACACTTTGCCTCGATAAACGGCCGCCTGAATGGAATCCTGCCCGGCCACTTGCCCCGGATTCGGGGAGTCGGCCAGCGGGACAGGATGTCCGAGCAACTTGGTATCCCGCCATTTTCCCTCTCCGGTGAGCCGAGTCAGCCGATGAGCAACAATCATTCGCTTCAGCGGAATCTCGACCACTTCCCCGGCTTTTGGCGTCACACGCACGCCGGAGATGCCGAAACCGTCCTTGGGGGCTTCGTAGCCATGACCCCGCACGGAGAAGAACACTTCCGTTCCCATCAGGTCCGGCTCGCGGAAAGCGATTCGCCCGGCGTTGTCCGTCACGAATTTCAGTTCGTTCACGGTTGTGAGTTCAACGAGGGGAAGACCCCGCTTCGTCTCGGCGTCAATGACTCGCAGTTCGGCATACTCCCCGCCAGCGGCCGGGAGATTCATCACCATGAGAAACGCCCAGCCAAGCATCAATGCTCCGCGCATCCGTCCGTGTGTCTTCATGTCTTCCATTCCGAAGTTCAAATCCCCCACTCCGAATTGTAAGGAGTTCGGCGTTCCATGCTTCGAGTTCCGAGTTTCTTTCAATGACTCACTTGTCGTTCCGGTGGCTGATTCCCACAATGCTAAGGTATCGAAGCAAACCACTATGTAACGGTTTGAACAACGAGGCAGGAGTCGATTAGCGGGCAGGGCTCGTCGAGGCGCATATGGCGATTTCCAAGGAACGCAAAACGGACATTATCACCAACCACAAGCGTGCAGAGAACGACAGTGGTTCACCGGAAGTTCAGATTGCGCTTCTGACGGCGCGGATCAATGACCTCACCGAGCACATGCGGAACAACAAGAAGGACCACGCGTCGCGGCGTGGCTTGCTGAAGATGGTCAGCAAGCGTTCCGACATGCTGAAGTATCTGCAAACAAAGGATCGGCCCCGCTATCTGGCGCTCATCCAGAAGCTTGGCCTCCGCAAGTAACTGTTTTTGGTTTCTGGTTCACGGCCAAACGATCAACAGATTCGCTTGGAATTTGTTGTCATCTCTCAAAAAACCTCGACCGTCTCCGACGGCCGGGGTTTTTTGCAAATAGCCAGAATCAAATCTCAGTCACTTCGGAACAGAAACAACGAAAAATTCTCACTCAGTCGGCCGATTGACTCCTGCCGCAGCATGTGAGAGGTAACACCCTGATGTCAGTGACTCAAGTCCAATGTGCTTTTGGCGGCTCCACTCTCGTCCTTGAAACCGGAAAACTGGCGAAACAAGCCTCCGGGGCCGTCCTCGTCCGGTTCGGGGACACCATGACCCTGAACACCGTCGTCGAAGGCGGTATTCGGCCGGGCATCGACTTCTTCCCCCTCACCGTGGAATACCGCGAGCGCTACGCCGCCGCCGGCAAGTTCCCCGGCGGGTACATCAAGCGGGAAGGGCGAAATTCCATCAAGGAAACCCTGACCGCCCGCCTGATTGACCGACCCCTTCGACCGCAATTCCCCGCCGACTACGTTAACGAAGTCCAGATCATCTGCACCGTGATGGCCGCCGACCGGCAAAACGACCCGGACATCCTGTCGATGATCGGGGCCAGCGCCGCCCTCCACGTCTCGGACATCCCCTTCGCCAAGCCGACCGCCGCCGTGCGGGTTGGCCGCGTGGACGGCAAGTACGTCGTGATGCCGACCGTGGCCGACATGGAATCCAGCGACCTCGACCTCGTGGTCGCCGGGACGCGGGACGCCGTCGCTATGATCGAGGGCTTTGCCCGTGAACTCCCCGAAGACGTGATCCTCGAAGCGGTGTTATTCGGTCATTCGCAGATCGTGACGATCATTGAGTTGATCGAAGAACTGCGTGAAAAAGCTGGCCTTGGCAAAAAGCCCGGCGCCCCGGCCTCGGCCCCCAATCCGCTGACGGCGATCTTCGCGGAGAAGTATGCCGAAGATCTGAAGACCCGCAAGCTCACCAAGGCCAAACTCGAGCGCTACGAAAAGGTCGATGAACTCAAGGCCAAGGTCAAGGCCGAGTACATGGGCGAGGGGACCGCTTACACCACCCAGCAATTCGGCTTCGCGTGGATGACGCTGGAAGAAAAGGTCTTCCGCGACCTCGCCCTCAGTGGCGTCCGTCTCGACGGCCGGGGCTTCAAGGAAATCCGGCCGCTGTCCAGCGAAGTCGGTTTGCTTCCTTGCGTTCACGGTTCCAGCCTGTTCCAACGGGGCGAAACGCAAGCCCTCATCACGGCCACCCTCGGGACGGTCGCCGATGAGCAGAAGATCGAAGGACTGGAAGGCGAGTACAGCAAGAAGTTCATGCTGGACTACAACTTCCCGCCCTTCTCCGTCGGCGAAACGAAGCCGGTGCGGGCTCCCGGTCGTCGGGAAATCGGTCACGGCATGTTGGCGGAACGGTCCCTGAAGGCCGTGCTGCCGCCGACCACCCGATTCCCGTACACCCTGCGACTCATCTCCGACATTCTGGAATCGAACGGTTCCTCCTCGATGGCCTCCGTGTGCGGCGGGACGCTCGCCCTGATGGACGCCGGGGTGCCGATCAAGCAACCCGTCGCCGGGATTTCGATCGGCCTCGTGAAAGAAGGCAAGAAGTTCACCTTGTTCACCGATATCCAAGGCGACGAAGACCACTTCGGCGACATGGACTTCAAGGTGGCCGGGACTCAAAACGGCGTGACCGGCATTCAGCTTGACCTGAAGATCGAAGGCATCACCGAAGAAATCATCAAGGCCGCCCTCGAACAAGCGAAGGAAGGCCGCCGCGAAATCCTCCGGCACATGCTGACGACGCTTCGCAAGCCCCGGCCGAGCCTCAGCCCCCGAGCCCCGCGGTTGCTCACCACGAAGATCAGCCCCGAAAAGATCGGCCTGCTCATCGGGCCGGGCGGCAAGAACATCAAGGCCATTCAAGAATCCACCGGCGCCAAGCTCGATGTGGATGATGACGGCACCGTGTACATCGCCCACAGCGACGCCGCCGGGGCCGAGGCGGCCAAGTCCAAGGTCGAGGCGCTGTGCGAAGAAGTGAAGATCGGCAAGACGTACACCGGCAAGGTGGCGTCCATCAAGGAATTCGGGGCGTTCATTGAGATCGTCCCCGGCAAAGACGGCCTCCTGCACATCAGCGAAATCGACCATTTCCGCGTCGGCCGGGTCGAAGACGTGCTGCAAGTCGGCCAGGTGATTGACGTGAAGGTGGTCGCCATCGACGACCAGAACCGCATCAAACTGTCCCGCAAGGCGTTGCTGCCCCCGACAAATGGTGGCGGGAAGTAAGTTCAGGGGCTCAGAAAAGAGAAGAGTTCACGCAAAGATCGCAAAGGGGACGCAAAGTTCGCCTAAGTTGTCAAAGCCCACTGGCAAACGCTCGCCCCCGTGTGACTGATGAAATTTTAATTTTCACCAAACACGCGGGGGGAAGTTGTTGATACCGGGCTTTGACAACTTAGGCGAGCTTTGCGTCCCCTTTGCGATCTTTGCGTGAAGTCTGCTCTTCTTCAAACGAAAAAAGGCCGCCTCATTTCGAGGCGGCCTTTTGCGTTGACTGTCTGTCGTCAGGACTCAGGCATCTTTCACGTCGGCCTTGTCTTTCAACTGCTTCATGCCGCGAACATTGATCTGCCGCACCCGTTCCTTCGTGATGCCGAAGTGCTGGCCGATTTGTTCGAGGGTCATCTCGGCGCTGCCGTCGAGACCGTTCCGCATGCGGATGATGTCCCGCGTCCGGGGGTCGAGGACTTCGAGCAACTTGCTCACCTTGTCCTTGACCAACTCGGCTTGGGCCAGCACTTCCTGCTCGTCGGTGCGGACATCCGGCCGGGCCTCGAACATGTCTTCGTGGCCGGTCACATACCGTTCGCGGTGGGTCTTTTCGTCCGGGATGCTCCGGGCGAAGTTCTTCATGATGGCCCACGTCGCATAGGTGCTGAACTTGTTGCCCCGTGAGAAGTCAAACTTCTCGACGGCCCGCATCAGGGAGATCGACCCGTCGGACATCAGTTCCGGCAGGTTGTCGAACTGGTTGGCGTGCTTCTTGGCGATGCTCGCCACCAACCGGGTATTGCAGCCGATCAACCGGTCCCGCACCAGCCGGATCTCGGCATGCAGGTCTTCCAGTTGTTTGAGGTCGCCAGTTTGAGCGGCGGCCGGGTCCATCGTGTCCCGGAGTTTGTTCACCCGGTACTTGACGTAGTTCATCTTCCGGAAGAGGTGCTGTTCCTGCTCTTTGTTGAGCAGTGGCATCCGGTACAGATGCTGCATCTCGGCCGGGACATCCTTCGGGGCTGTCATGGTCAGACAGGCCGCCTGGAAGGCTTCCTCGCCGGGCATGGTGGCCATGATGACGGCTTCGTTCTCGGGAACCTCGAACGATTCGTGGTGGATATATTCCACCGGCTTTTCCATCACCCGGCGGGCTTGAATCTCGTTGATCGCCTGATAAACGGCGAGACGGGTCCGATCATATTGTTTGGCAAGAGTTTCCACGGGAACACCCCTTTCGTAGTCTTTGAAGATCATTTCCTTGACCTGAACATCCAACGACACCCGGCGATCCGGAAAGATCGCGTGCTGCGGACACTCGCGGTCGAAGTTTTTGATCGTGTAACGGATCGCTTCGACCGATCGCCTGAACCGGCGGCCAATCCGGCGGCAAACTTCCGTGATGTCACCACCCGCGTTGGCAAGACGACGGGCCCGATACAAAATCCGCGTTCGCTCATCCCCGTCGAGGCGGCTGAAATTCCGGCCGCGTTCCACGAGGTCGTGATTTTCCCGCATAAACCGTTCCACCAGCGACTTGGGATAACCGAGTTGTCGCCGGCCGTTCACGATCATCCGCTGGCCCACCAACCCCCTGACCCGCCACCGGCCGATGGTTTTGGTCGAGACGTTGAATTCCCGGCTGAGTTCGTCCAGCGTGTACATCCGCTCGGGGATGTCCTCGTCCGTCGGGGCCGGGAGATTCTCTCCCGCCAACCGAATGAACTCGGCCAGGTCGGACAGCAGATCCGATCCCGGTATCAACAGGTCGGCATGAGCCTCCGACCAAAAGTCCGTGATCCGAAAACACACAAACGGGTAGGGATACAACCGCCGGGGATCGATCTCCCCGATAAGCTTGGTCGCCTTGGCCGCCTGCTCCCGCCGTCGCTGCGCCGGAGCGTACCGAACTTGCTGGTCGGTCAACTCTTTCAGGGCGGCAGTCAGGAATTCCATGGGACACTTCCCCGGTTATATCCATAAGTTGTTGTCCCGTAAGAAGATTCGTTTCTGGAACGCCACTCTTACGCAAAGTTGCATTCCGCACTCGAATTTTTCCGGGGACAGGAGGTTGGAGGAGTTTGACCAAGTGTCGGATTCTGAAGATCAGAGTCTCGTTGGTCGAGTCGCCCAACTACCTTGGGCATCCGGCCGACCTGGCCTTGACACCCGCCGTATAGAGAAGCAAGGGTCATGCCAAAAATGAAAGATTCCTGACAACAAAAATGGCCCAGGCAGATATGTTGTTGTAAAGCATTATTTATAAATGATTTGCGATTAAAAATTGCGGAAGAATATCAGCGGGAACACTTGCAAGGAAAGTGGGTTAGTGGACAGAATTACATGTAGAGTGTTCAATTTTGCACTTTTGACTGGCCCACCATTGTACGCCTCTCATCAAGCCTTCACTTCATGAGAGCCGCCCGGACTCGGGCCAAACGACATCTCCGTCGAAGACGTCGGGCAACCACACTCAAACTACTTATCAGGAAGAGGATTATCGCCGAAGGGGAGAGACAATTTTGAAGCGGAAGTGTTCAGGGATGCCGCCAACGCCGCCGATGAGCGGCAAAGAAACTCACACCTCCGGTTCGTGGTTCGCCCAACGAGTCCGAAGATTTTTTTGGGCCTTGGCGAGCAACTGACTGGTCCGTTGCCGACTGATCCCGAAGCGGCGGCCGATCTGGGCCAGCGAACAACCCGACCGGTAATGGAGCTGGATAATCTCGTATTGGCGGGCCGAGAGGGTATCCCGGACTTCCGACCAGAGTTGGGCCGCATCCATGTCCCGCCCCGCCTGTTGGAAGTCTTCCCGGTCCGGCGGCTGCCATTCGGTTTCCGGCTCATGGGGTAGCCGGGGAAGAGGCACTTCCCGATCATGCCGTTGCCAGCCGCTAATCAAATGCCGCAGCCGATGGCAAATCACCATGATGGCGTATTTCTTAAACGGCACGCCCCGCGATTGATCGAACAGGTGGTTGGCGTAGGCCAGACCAAAAAGAGCCTCGGCAAACAGATCATCAACGGGAACCCGCCGCCCCTCCCGCCGGGCGAATTTCCACGCGAGGGCTTTGGCCAGCGGGATATGTGAAATCATGATTTCCGTTGTGTGGGCGACGGGTTCCGTGTGTGGGACGGAATATACCGGCGGCGCACCATCCTGGTGCCGGGGGGGAAGTTCGCTCAATAACATCATGCACCCGAAGGGAAAACGCAGTCTTGTTGCTCCCTAATAAATACCTGAACACCTGTACACTGTCAATCGCCGAGTGGCTGGATTTGAGAGAAATCGGCCGCTACGCGGCAGGGTTTAGGGTTTAGGGTTTAGGGTTTAGGGTTTAGGGTTTAGGGTTTAGGGTTTAGGGTTTGCGGGCAGTATCTGAGCGGCGACAGGAGGTTTGTCAACTACCAATCTCTTGTAAACCCTAAACCCTTCCGCGCAGCGGACACAACTGGCACTCACTTGCAGTTTCTTAGGAAGGCGATCAAATCCGCGAGTTCCTGTTCCGTGACTTGTTGGGCCAGTCCGGCGGGCATGATCGAGACTTTGCCAGGGGTCAGTTCCTCGATCTCTTTGCGGTCGATTCGGATTTCCTTGTCGGCGGCCAGCGTCAGGATCAACTCATCCGGGGCGTCCTTTTTGGGGACGCCGTTGAACACCCGGCCGTCGGAGGTTTTCACCGAGACGGGTTCATAACTCCGCACAAAACTGGCCGACGGGAAGACGATGGATTCCAACAAATCCCGTTCGTTGCGGATGGAGCCGATCCGGGTGAGGTCCGGCCCGATTTTGCCGCCGACGTAGCCGAGAGTATGACACGCGATACACGAGGTCTTGGCGCTGTTGAACACCGCCTGGCCCCGGCGAATGTCCCCGGCGGGAAGGCGTTTGGCGAGGGCGTCCAGCGTGGCCGTCTGTTGCTTTAGGTCCGCGTTCAGATGGGCGTTCAACTTCTCGGCCTCGGCCTTGACCGCCTCCGGGTATTTGGCGAATGTCCCCCGCACTTGATCGACGCGGAGCGTGGTTCGCCAGCCGGGGGCTTGGAGTTGCTTCAGAATTTCGAGGCCAAGCGTTTCGCTCGTCGATTGTTGAAAAGCGGCCAACACCCGATCTCGTTCCGCAAGAGTCGTCGAGGGCATCAACCGGACGAGTTCCAGCAATTGGGCCTCCGACCACTTTGACCGGGCCAGCACATCGGCGGCCACGCTCCGATGCTTCGCCTCCGGGGACACCAACAAGCCAAAGACCATTTTTGCCTGTTGGTCGGAAAGGGTGTTTGCCCCGCCGATCACCGAGGCGAGCGCCAGAACCCGAGTGGCCTCCGATTTGGCGTTCGTGGCAATGTGTTGAATCAACTTGTTCCAACCCGCCGCATCAACCTTGGGGGCGGGCATTCGCCGCACGGTCTGCAACACGTCGTCGGTCAGTTCGCCATCGGGTTTGGCCAAAAAACCTTCAAACGCGATTTGCCACGGCCGTGGCATCTCCCGACCAACCGCCGAACGCATCAGGGGCAAAATTCTTTCACGGGCGATGGCCGGGGAGGCTACGGGCAACAGGTCAGCCAGCAGTTGTTGAATGACCGGCGTTCCCGCCAGTTTGGCGATTCGTTCCGCGAGGGCATTCCACTCGGCCGGCTTGATCGTGGTGTCCGTAAGCCGTTCACGGATGACAGGCGACAACTGTTCTGCCGATTCGGGATGCCGGCTGATGATCCACCAAACCGCTTCCTGAAACGCGGCATCCGGCGATTTCAACCCGAGCGTGATGCTCTCGGCCGGAGTTGCCAGCCCCAGTTGATCGCGGGCGATCATTACGCACCGCCGAACGGTGATGCTCGGATTCTTCAATCCCTCAGCCGTCGCCTTGTCGGAACCGATCTCAATGAGGGCATAAGTCAGGGCGTGTTCCAGCGTGCGGTCGATATTCTTGGGGGCCAATGCCTCCAACAGACCCGGCACGGCTGATTCATCGCCGATGCGGCCCAACGCCTCGGCGGCCATGCGGCGGGTGATGAGGTTGTCCGATTGGAGCATTTTCAACAATGCGGGAACATCGGATTTGTCTCGCCAGAGTCCCAAGGCATGAGCTGACGCTTGGAATGCGCCATCCTTTTTCAAAGACCGCTTTGTCAGTTCAGCCACCACCTTGCGAACAAGTTCACGAGAAGCCGGGGAGTCAATCCGAATGGCGACACGAATGGCGTTTGCCCAAGCGGTATCGTCCAAATCGCCATTGTTGGCGGACAAGAGAGTCTTCGCCATGACTTCGATAGATTCATCGCCCCGCCCGGCAATACTCTCGATCAATCTCTGGACGAAAGGCGAAGAGACGGGAAACTCAAGCAAATAGTAAATGAGTTTTGAAACGGGATAGTTTTTGTTGGGCCACGCTTTTTTGTTCCATGCCTCGTCATCGTACTTCTTGTCTGCTTTCCGCACCCGGTAAATCGCCCCCAGCACGTCGGTCTTCACCAGTTGCGAACTCGGGCAACACAACTTGTACCAACCGCCCGTGTCCACAACCAAGATGCTGCCATCCGCTTCCTCGAGTACGTCTGTCGGGTGAAAGTCTTGATTGTCGGAGACGACAAAGTTACTGTCCTCTGTTGTGTACGTCGATCCGGTCGGTTTCAAAACGTGCTTGCTCACCTTGCGCATGTTGAATTGGGTGGCGTACAACGTGTGGCCGACGCGCAGCAACCCCGCCGGGGCGGCCGGTCCCAAATGCGTCATCACCGGCATTAGGTTGGGCGAGGTCCATTTGTGGTCGGGGTCGTAGATCACGTCGTGGTCTTTGCCGTAGATGCCGCCGTAGATGGCGTGGATGAGGCCGTCACGCTGGCCGTTGCCGGGGTGTTGGAAAAACGTGCAGGAGAAGAAGCGTTCACCGTTGGGCAGGAAGGCCATGCCGACGGGGTTGTCCATGCCGCCGGTCATCACGGGTTCGATGCCAGTGCCGTCCGGCTTGGCCCGGAAAATGTGGGAGGCCCGCGTGGTGAACTTTTTGCCGTTGGGAAGCGTGTATTCCTGTTTGGCGAATGCCCCTTTGCACCAGTAGATGTAACCGTCCGGCCCGAGATAGGGGCCGTGCAGGTCATTGGCGCAGCCGGTCACCGTTTTGCCGTCGAACCAAATCTCCCGTTTGTCGGCTTTCCCATCATCGTCGGTGTCGGTCAGTTTCCAGATATGCGGCGGGGCGCCGACGTAGACGCTGCCGCGATGCCAGAGGATGCCTTCGGGAAACATCATCTTGTCGGCGAAGACGGTCGATTTGTCGAAGATGCCATCCCCGTTGGTGTCTTCCAACCGCATGATCCGGTGGGTGGGATTCTTCAATTGCTCGGCCGGTCGCTCGTTCGACCCGGAGGAATCGGCAACGTATAGCCGGCCCTTGTCATCGAACGAGGCAACGATGGGCCGGTCCACCAGCGGTATCTTGGCCGCCAGTTCGATGGTGAACCCTTCGGGAAGGGTGAACGTGTGGCCGTTCAGCTTCACCGTGGTGGTTTTGGTTTCACCCCGCAAATGGGGAACGGCGAACACCAAAGCAAGAAGAACAAGAGCGATTGACCGCATGGAATCATCCTCCGGGCGCGGAGGCCATGATACCACACGTCAAGCGAGACTTGGAACTTGGAACTGAAAACGGGCTAATTCCCCGAAACTTCAAAAGAACAGAAGGTCGGCGAATTTGCGGTGGTGTCTTTTGGTTTTCAAGGTTTGGTATTGGCGAGCCGAGCAGCGTAAGCTGCCGGGTGGCTTCCGGCGGTTAAACCACTTCCCTTTTACTCAGCCGGACTCAAGCCCGTGGCTGGAGCGACTTCCCCGCTGGAAGCCATCCGGCAGCTTACGCTGCTCGGCTCGCCAATACCAAAACTTTGAAAACCAAAAAACCGTAATCGCAAAACGCGAGGTGGACGATGACTGGAACAGGGTATTTGGTTTTATTGGGTTCCGGTTCACGCTCCGCTGTGCAAAGCCTTCGCGTCGCGGCTTCACAGTAGACTGGTCATTTTCTCTTACCGGCCCCGTTCACCGTCTCCATTTTTCACTTTTTCCGCATACATCGGATTGTCCGCGAACAGACCGGCAAACAGGGGGTCGTTCAGATAATCGCCCCGGCGGCAGCGGATTTCGTCGCGGCCGTTGATTTGCACCACTTGTTCGTCGCCGGGGAGCATCAGCAGTTCGTCGGCGGTGTGACGCAGATACACGCCCCAATTAGCGGCCAGCATCCGGTTGTTGATGCCGAAGGTTTGCAGAACAGCACAGTTGTTGACGATGGTCTGCCAAGTCGTCGGGTAGGCCGAGGAAAGCTGGTGCAGGTCTTGCCAGAAGGTCCAGCAAAGCAGGCCGTAGCCGGCGCACAGGGTCATCATTGTTTCGAGGAACGGGAAATTGCCAATCTGGCCGCATTCGTCCAAAAAGAGGATGGTCTTCTTTTCGGGGATGGACGTCCGGGAGATCACGGCCTTCATCAAGGTGCCAAGCCAGAGTTTCAGGATGGCTTTGTGGCTGGTCATCTTGTCCGGCGGCAGGACGATGTACACGGACATTGGTTCGCCGTCGATCACTTCTTGCAACTTGAAACTCGACTGGGCAAACGTGGAACGCACCCGTTCCGAGAGCATCGGCTTGATGTAGGAATTGACCGTGCCAAGCACGCTGGGCCGGGTTTCCTTCTCCGGAAGTTGCAGGAAAGCCGCCAGTTCCTGATAGCTGAGGCGGTTGAGCCTTTTGCCGACCGTGTCGAGAATCACGGCCATTTGATAGGCCGCGTCGTCGGCCATCAGCACGTCGAACACGGTGCCGAGATGCCGTTTTTCCGGTTCGGAGATGGTGGCGTAGCCGATCAGGCCGCTTAACACGCCCCCCGCGTTCAAATCCCAGAACGGGTCTTTCACCCCTTTGTTGCCGAGGGACAGCCAGTCGGCCATCGTTTGGGAGTCGGTTTCCACATCCGCATTGGGAAGGTCGAACACGTCGAAGGGGTTCAATCCGTCGCTTTCCGGTCCTAACACCCGGAAGGGGTCCAGCTTGATAACCTTCTGGCCCATCGCCCGCCGTCGCTCGGATGTTACCCGATACAGTTCCCCTTTCGGATCAAGAACAATCACCGGGCCGTCATACATCAGCAGATTCGGGATGACGAGGCCGCGTCCCTTGCCGGAACGGGTCGGAGCGATGGTCATCAGGTGGCGGTCGCCATCGTACCACAAGCCGTTTGAACTGGCGGCAGGCGGCGGGGCCATTGTGCTGGTGTGGAAGCCGACCGATCTGGCCGGGGAATTGTGCCACCCGAGGAACAATTCGTTCCGGGTTCGCCGAGCAGAGACAAGGGAGGACATGCTTGGACACTCCTTGTGCGTGCGATTCAATCGGACGGGATATCCATAGGAGAGCAACGGCGGGACCGGGGTTCGCCTGTGGGTAATTTGAATTCCGAGACGGCAATCCCCGGCTCATGAATCGTAAGACGATTTTTGGAAGAACGGAAGGGAAGTTGGGATTGTTCCGAAAATCCGGTCAGAATTTGAGGCGAATTTGAAGCTGGCCGAACACTCCCGGATCGACGCTCACGCGGTCGCGGTTGCGGTCCCCGTAACGTCGTCCTTGGAAATAGAAGCGATCAAACCCGTATCCCCCGGAGACTTCGAGGGCGAGATTGAACGGCAAATCAAACGACAGGCCGGTGGCCAGTCGCTTTTCAAATGAAAAGAAACGGTCCCCGTTGTTGGCCCGCTCCGCGAGAAAATAGCTTTCGTAATACCAGTTGAACGAGGCAAAAGCCCGTATCCCCGGCGTTGCCTCCCAAGAGGCTTTGGCCGATAGTGTGCGGATGGGGAGGTAGAACGCCTCCAAGGTCACATCTTCGTAGGGTCTCCATTTCATGAGAAAAGGGATGCCGATGTTCATCTCGAAATACTCGTTCGGCTGGTAAAAGTACGCCACGCCGGGAATCGGATAGGCAAAGTCCGATGTCGGGGAGTAAATGACGGCGAACACCCAATGATCGTTGGCCCGGCCCGGCGTGGTGAGGTAGGCGATGATGCCGGCGTTCAGCACATTGGCGGCCGAGAAGGGTTTGTCGCTGGGGGAACCGGCATTCACGTTCACCCCGGCCGTCCATCCCTCGGCAAAGGAGTGGGAATAACTGACCCCCACGTTGATGTCCCAGAGATTGGTCGGGAAGTCCCGATCAGAGTTCACTAACTTCGCGTCGGTTTTGAAAAGCGAATTGCGGACACCGAGAAAGGCGATGGCGGCATCCGGACCTTCCTGCCAGAACGGGCTGAACAGGGCAAGCTCTTGCCGAACCAACCCCAGATCCTTGCCGGGTTGATTGCCGACATTGCCGGAAGGAAACCAAGTGAGGCCATAACCGGGCAGGCCGTTTTTGCTGGTGAGCAACGCCGCCCCGAACTGTGTTCCGAAAGCGTATTTCTCCTGCCGGGGCTGCCAGTTCTTCGGCAACGGCGGCGGTGGGGCGACGGAAGGAAGCCCCGGAGGATTGGCCCCGAAATTGTCATCACCGCCGGGAGTCGGCGGGCGGGCCGGAACCCCCAACGAAGCCGGAGGAGCCAGCGGTCCCGGCGGGGCCGGGCCGGTGTTATCGCCATCCGGAGGCAATGGAGAGGAAGGAACTCCCAATGTAGCGGTCGGCGGGGGCGGATCTTCCTCGGCTCGCGCGATTCCATGCGCCAGCAAGGCGCCGATCATCATCGGCAGGGCCGCGAGTCGGAACCATCCCCCCATGACGAGAGCCGTACCAAGCCTTCAGGGGTTTGTCGAGGGCAATCCGATTCGGCCGGACGTTGTTGCCCATCCTCACTCAACGGGGCAAATACCCAAGGTGAAAGCCGCCCCGCGCCGTTAGTTGTTACCCAATGGCTGACCTGATCCGATTCGCCAAGAAAACGGCCGTGGAAGGCGCTTGTGGTTGCTTTTCATGCCTCTTGAAAACGGGCCAACAAACGCCGGATTGTGCG
>NZ_JH636448.1:45549-87760 GCF_000255705.1 Zavarzinella formosa DSM 19928 | reverse complement strand
TCCAGTTTTGGGCCGGAAAATGACCAGTTTTGACCGGTTTTGGGCTGTAAATGGCAAAAAACTGGTCAAAAAGAGGGTTCTGGAAGCCATTTTGAACACCTGTTGGACCGGCTTTTCAGCAAATTTCTCGGTTTGGGACAGGTTGGTGATCTCGCCGTTTGCGCGGTGGTTTCGGGACATCGTCAATTTTTTCAAGTCGCGGATAATTCAATCTCATTCGTGGCCCGGTGGCGTATAAAGCGCATCAGGCCGGTGTTTTCGGCACCCAACGGAGCGGATATGTTCTTCACGCCGGGCTTGGTGATTCTGACCCTGAAAATCCTCGTGGGGACGGTCACGCTGTTGCTGATCGCCGCCGTGATCGCCATCAGTCGGGGGAACCGCAAACTGCACGGCCAGATCAACCGGGTGTTCTTCTGGCTCACCATGCTGACCGTGATTGGCTTTGAAGTGGTGATCCGGCTGGTCAACCCGGAACTCACCGACGGGTTCACGCCGGAAGCCCGTCAGATGCTCCGAATTCACCTATGCTTCTCCATCCCCGCCACGGTATTATTGCCCGCGATGCTTTACACCGGCAGCCGCCATATGAGGCGCATCCATGTGCCGCTGGCCGTGGTCTTCTCCATCTTGTGGGCGGGCACGGCCATCACCGGCATCGGTTTCCTGCCGCACACGTTTGAATAGGAACGATGGCCAACCCGGACGAACCAGAACCGGAATCCATTCCGCTGGCCCAACAATTGGGCGAGAACTTCGCGTCGCTGGTCGGCTCGCAGGAATGGCAACTCGACGGAATGGATGCCTTGGAGGGATTCGTCCCCGAGGCGGAGGTGCCGCTGGCGGAGGCCGTCGATGTTCCGGCCGTGATTCCGCTGGCCGAGGCGGTCGAGGAACCTCCCCCGCCGCTGGCGGAAGCCGTGACGGAATCGACGGTTCCCCCGTCTCCCCTGCAAATCATCGAAGCCCTGTTGTTCGTCGGCGGTTTGCCGTTGAAGCCCGAACACGTTTCGGAAGTGATTCGCGGCCTCCCGGCCGACGACGTGGCTGAATACGTTGATGTTCTCAACCGCGTGTACAAGACCCAGAACCGGCCCTATCACATCGTCCGCAGACCAACCGGGTTTGTGATGCAACTCCGGCCCAAATACGCCGGGTTGCATGAGAAGATGTTCGGCGGCCCGCGCGAGGCAAGACTGAACCAACCGGCCCTTGATGTCCTCTCTTTGGTCGCCTACCGCCAGCCGATCGGCAAGTCCGAACTCGACACCATTCGCGGCCAGGATTCCGCCGGGGTGGTCCGGCAACTGGTTCGCCTCGGCTTGGTGGCCGTCGCGGAACGAGCCACCGGCGAGCGGGAAACCCTTTATGGCACCACCGAACGCTTCTTGGAAATCTTCAAGCTGAAAAGTTTGGAGGATCTCCCGGTGGTTGGCGAGGCGAAGAAAGTCATTTGAGCGGGGACACACTCATGGGCAGCGTCATTCAACGACTCGCGGAAAAGCAGATCGCGAAGCCGCCGAAGTTTCTCCCGAAGAACGTGCATTACGAAACCTTGATGGGTTCGGTCGCCTATGGGGTCTCCACGGACACCAGCGACATGGATGTGTACGGCTTCTGCATCCCGCCCAAGGAAGAAGTGTTTCCCCACCTGCGGGGCGAGATCACCGGGTTCGGCACTCAGAAAGAACGTTTCACGCAATATCAGGAACATCATCTGAAGGATGCGGACGCCCTGGCCGGGCACGGGCGGGAAGTGGACGTGACGATTTACAACATCGTCGATTATTTCCAGTTGGTGATGAAGAACAACCCGAACATGGTGGACAGTCTCTTCACGCCGGAAACATGCGTGCTGCACATCACCCGCGTCGGCACAATGGTGCGCGAGGCCCGAAGGATGTTTCTGCACAAAGGTTGCTGGCACACCTTCAAAGGGTATGCGTATGCCCAAATGCACAAGATGAGCACGAAGGAACCGGTCGGCAAACGCCGGGAAACCGTGGCCAAATACGGCTATGATGTGAAATTCGCCTATCACACGGTGCGGTTGCTGAACGAGGCCGAAATGATCCTCGCCGAGGGGGATCTCGATTTGCAACGCAACCGGGAACAGTTGAAGTCGATTCGCCGGGGGGAATGGACCGAAGCCCAGATTCGGGACTATTTCGCCAAAAAGGAGGGAGAGCTAGAAACGCTGTATTTGAACAGCGGCCTCCCCGTCGCCCCGGACGAATCGAAGATCAAGACACTACTGCTCTCCTGTCTCGAGGAGCATTACGGCAACCTGGAGAAGTGCGTCGTCAACCCGGAACGGGCCGCCGTCGCCCTGCGCGAAGTGGCCGCCGTACTGGAGAAGTACAACGACCTGCTGTGACCCCTGCGTGACCCGGATGGCGATCCGGGTCGGTTCCGCAGAGGGATCACAAGCGACTCGCGCTGAGAACGTTTCCACCTGATTCATCTGACATTTCCTTCCTTGGAATGTCATCTGTTCCGATTAGAACTGGTCGAGCCAGAAGTGGCTGCCGCGATAATACTTTTGCGGCATCCACAGCATGTAGTGCCAGTTCGGTTCCTTGAACGGCGGGTAGGCCATGTAAGCCGGCGGGCGTTGGTACGGGGCGCCGTTCGGCTCCGGCCATTGCGGGCTGTTTTGCGGCCAGTAATTGTGGGGGAAATACACGTAAGGGTAGTAATACCCTTGCGGCAACGGCGGATCCTTGGCCTCGGCCTTGTCGCCTCCCGCGAGGAACATGCCGGCCAGCAAGGCCGCGCCAACCATCCAGCGACGCATCATCCGAGATCCTCCCATTGTTCGCGTCCCCGGCCGATCCTCGACCGGGAGAATTCGATAGTCCTCGTATCGAACAATCACGCCGGGTCGGATGCGTCCTTCAGGCCGGTTCGGGGTCAAAAATCTACAATGTCCAACGTGTTGTGTCGTCCCTGACGGGCTTGGCCGACGCAAGACTTCCCCGGTGATTCCCTGAGAAATCTCGAAAATCCGGGCGATTTTTCCTCAAGTTTTTGGAAGGTTGTTCGCGTTCCATGTCGGATTCCAACCTCGTTTACGACAATCCGCTGATCGGCCGGTACTGCTCCCGCGAGATGGCCGAACGTTTCGGCCCGCAACGAAAGTTCGGCACCTGGCGCCGGCTCTGGCTGCATCTGGCCGAGGCCCAAAGCGAACTTGGGTTGCTCTCCGACGACGGCCAATCTCCCCGCATCCGGCCGGAACAACTGGCCGAACTCCGGCTGCACCTTGACGACATCGACTTCAAACGGGCCAACCAATACGAACACCGCTTGCGACACGACGTGATGGCCCATGTTCACACCCTCGGTGATGCGGCCCCCGACGTGCGGGGCATCATCCACCTCGGGGCGACTTCCTGTTATGTGACCGACAACACCGACCTGATCCTGATGCGGGAAGGCTTGGACGACCTTTGCGGCAAACTTGCCAGCGTGATTGACGCCCTCGGCAAGTTCTCGCACACATGGCGGGCCGAGCCGACGCTTGGCTACACGCACTTCCAACCGGCCCAACTCACGACCGTCGGCAAGCGGGCCTGTTTGTGGAACTACGATTTCGTGATGGATCTTCAGGAACTGGAATCCCGCCGGGACGGGATGAAATTCCGCGGCACCAAGGGCACCACCGGCACGCAAGCTAGTTTCCTCGCCCTCTATCGCGGGGATCACGCCAAAGTCCGGGCGCAAGATTTGTTGGTTGCCAAGAAAGCTGGTTTCAGTGAGGTGTATGCGGTCACCGGGCAAACTTATTCCCGCAAGGTGGACAGCTTTGTGCTGGATGCCCTCGCCGGGTTGGGCCAAAGCCTGCACAAGTGGGGAACCGATCTTCGCCTGCTCGCCCACAAGCAAGAAATTGACGAACCCTTCGAGAAGGATCAAATCGGCTCCTCCGCAATGGCCTACAAGCGAAACCCGATGCGGGCCGAGCGGTTGTGCAGTCTTTCCCGTTTCCTCATGAACCTCTCGCACATGGCCGCCGACACGGTGGCGACTCAATGGTTCGAGCGCACGCTGGACGACAGCGCCGGCCGGCGTTTGTACATCCCGCAAGCGTTCCTTGCCGCCGATGCCTGCCTCCGAATCGCCCTGAACTTGGCCAACGGCCTCGTGGTGAATCGGGAAGTGATCGCCAAGAATGCGAATGATTATTTGCCGTACATGGCGACCGAAAACCTGATGATGTCCGCCGTCGCCGCCGGGGCCGACCGGCAGGATGTTCACGAAGTCGTGCGGACGCACAGCCATGCCGTCACCGCCGGGATCAAGGCCGGAACCACCACCAGCCGGGAACTCATCACCCGGTTGCAGAAGGATGCCGCGTTCAAGAATTTGAACTTTGCCGACGAACTCGACCCGACCAAGTACATCGGCCGTTCACCGGAACAAACCGACGAGTTCATTGCGGAAGAAGTGAAGCCCGTGCGGGAACGGTATGCTTCCCGATTGGGACAACAGGGCGAGGTCAATGTTTGATGCGGGCCTTGGAAGAGAAGATTAACCACAAAGGCGCAAAGATCACACAAAGTTTCACAAAGAGAACAAAACGAGGAAAGAAAAGAGAAAATAATCAAGAAAACGAAGTTCGATTGAGGCCAATCGATGATCTTCTGCGGAACTTTGTGGTTAATCTTCTCTTTCTCAATTCTCTTTTTTCTTCTTTGCTTCCTGGTCTTCTTTTTTGATGTGTTGCTTCTCTGTGAAACTTTGTGTGATCTTCGTGCCTTTGTGGTTAGTCTTCGTTCTTCATTATTGAAGGATCAACAAGCATGTCTTACCGGGCGTTCAAACGGTTGCTTGGCGAGACGGATCTGGAGCGAAAATGCCGGTTCCTGCTGGGGGCGGGCATTTTGCTGCTCATGACCCTGAGCTTCTGGGCCTACGCCCGGCAGACCGAGGGGCTGGCCTACGACCAGATGATTACCTCCGGCCGGTTGCTGGTGCCGCCAATTTTGGCCCGCGAACATTTGTCCGCCGAGAGTCGCGAGGCCGTGGATAGTTTCCAGCGGCAATCCGAGGAAACCTGGCCGGATGCCCTGAGCGAGTACAAGTACAAAATCCTCAAACCCAACGCAAAGCTGGCGGAACACAAACCCGAGGGGGATGAGGTCTCCGTCGTCAGCCGGCTGGCGGCCAACCCGGAACTCTCAGAAGAAAGCGTCAACCAGTCTCCGCAGGGAGTCTTTCATTATTACGGGGTGATCCGAGCTTCCGAAAAATGCGTCGGCTGTCACAATCGCAATCCCATCACATCGGCCCGAGGAGCGCCGATCAAGGATGGCGAGATGATGGCTGTCGTGAAGGTCACGCTCTCCACGCGAGCCATCGAAACCGGCATGCACATCAACCGGGCGTTGTTGCTCTCCTTCGCCCTGATGACCTCCCTGCTCATCATGACCGGGAGTTACCTCATCATCCGGTATGTCGTGGTCAAGCCGGTGAAGCACCTGAAGGCCGTCAGCGATGCGATCGTGGGGGGACAGCTCAACGTGCGGTCCGAGATTCACACAGGGGACGAATTCGAGGATCTCAGCGAGGCATTCAACCGGATGGTCCGCCATTTGATGGAGCTTCGGGAGGAACAACAAAAGCTCAATCACAGCCTGCAACACACGAACGATGAACTGGCGAGAGCGAATTACTTCCTCTTCGAGTCCAACAAAACCAAGGGGGATTTTCTCTCCACCGTCAGCCATGAGCTTCGCACCCCGTTGCACGGGATCATTGGCTTTAGCGACGTGCTGCTTTCCACCGGCAGCACCCTCAGCGAAAAACAGGCTCGTTGGGTGGTGAACATCAAAACGAGCGGCCAACAATTGCTAACGCTCATCAACGACATCCTTGATCTGGCAAAAATCGAAGCCGGAAAGATGGATGTGCGGCCGGATGAATTCTCCGTGCCGGAGTTCTGCGATTCGATGTTGCCGGGTTTCCGCATCCCCGCCGAGAAGAAGTCCATCGACCTGCGATTTCACTACGAACCGGGTTTGAAATTTATCCGGCAGGACGCGGGCAAGGTCCGGCAGATTCTCACCAACTTGCTTTCAAACGCCATCAAATTCACCCCGGAAAATGGCCGTGTTTCGTTGCGGGTGACGACAGACATTGACTTGGTGATCTTCACCGTCGCCGACACCGGCGTCGGCATCTCTCTGGAGGAACAGGAAAAAATCTTCGAGAAGTTCCGGCAAGTGGGGGACGACACCCTGACCCGCGAACACGAGGGAACGGGTTTGGGCCTGTCTATCGTGCGGGAGTTGTGCGTCCTGTTGGGAGGAGAGATCTCCCTGAAGAGCGAACCGGGTCGCGGCAGCACCTTCACGGTGCGACTGCCAAAAATGCTGGCAAAAGTCTTGAAACGGGTCGGCGATCAGGGATCACGGGCGGGAGAAGCGGTTGCGTAGGGTGGTCACCCGGTGACCACCCTGTCTTGTCATCCGGAATGTCTCACTCATCATCCTTTTCAATCGACTTCTCCGGCGGGCGATTGTTCACCACCAATCGCTTGTAGGCAATTCTCCCGAGAAAGAAGCAGCACACGATCACGAAGACGGTCATCATCGTCTTGAAGAAGCCGGGATTCAGCCCGGCCGACCATGAGCCGTCCGATTCCTGGAGAGTTTCCTTGATCCAGCCTTCGACCTTCGAGCAGAAAATCAAATCCCAAGTAATCAGGCCCAGCATGACGATGACGCAAATAATGCCGGGCAGCAGCCAGACGAACACATCCATGAACGTGTGGCCGTGAACCTTCTGGACATCCGGCCGGGACCGGGTGCGGGTGTTGTAGCCGCAGTTCATGCAGATGATGGCCGTCGCCGAAGACATTTCCTTGGCACAGAACGGACAGCGAGGCAGATCGCTTTCCTCGGCGATCAGGCCGTAATTCTTCGGGCCGTCGTCGTCATCATCGTAAGGCTTTTTCGGGGCATCCGGTTTCGGCTCCTCCTTGGGAGGAGCCTCCTTTTTGGCTTCCTTCGACGGCACCGGCGGGGGAGGGGGCGGCCCCTTCGACTTGGGCTTTTCGGGGGCGGCATTCTTCAACGGCGGGGGGCCGGCCGGGGCTTTCACCAGGAACACATGCTCGCATCCTTTGCAGCGAATCTTCTTTCCAACCAATTCATCGGTGGCCCGCACCTGTTTCTCGCACTCCGGACACGCTATCACAAATGTCGTCGCCATGTTGGTTGTACCTTTGCCACGGACCCCTTGGGGTTAAGCATAGGGCCGGAGTCCCCCTTGATGCAAGCTGGATTGCCCGCAAGAGTTCTGATCTCGATGGCCACCTATAACGAGGCTGGCAATGTCCGCGAGTTGATCGCCCGGATTCACGAACAGGTTCCATACGCCGACATTTTGGTGGTGGACGACAACTCGCCCGACGGGACTGGCAAGATCGTGGACGAATTGAGCGAGGCCGACCCGCGAGTCCGCTGCCTGCACCGCTCCGGGAAGCTCGGCCTCGGCACGGCCATCATCGTCGCCATGAAACAGGCCATCGCCCAAAATTACGACATGATGGTGAACATCGACGCCGATTTCAGCCATCCACCCCGCTACTTGCCCGCGATGCTGGAAGGGATGAGCCGCAAGGACATTATGATCGGCTCGCGATATATCCGCGGCGGCGGCTCCGAAAACTGGCCGTTGTCCCGTCAGTGCATGAGCCTCGGGGTGAACTTGCTAGTGCGAAGCCTGTTCCGCCTTGGCATCCGTGACGCCAGCGGCGGATATCGCTGTTACCGGGTGAGCAAACTGCGCCGGGTGAATTTCGCCCGAATGATCTCCAGCGGCTACTCTTTCCAGCAAGAAATGCTGTACCGCTGCAAGCTGGCCGGGGCCACCATCGGCGAAACGCCGATTCTCTTTGAAAACCGCAAGCACGGCACTTCAAAAGTGAACGTCGGGGAATCCGTGCGTTCGCTCTCGACGATCGTTTATCTCGGCATCCGGGCCATGCTCGGCATCGAGCGAAAAATTGCCCGCCGCGACCAGGCGGCGCTGGCGGCGTCTGACTGCAAGGGAAAAGGCTGACCGCAAAGACTCAAAGTCACGCATAGCCTCGCAAAGAAGACGGGTGACGAAGTTCGCCGACATCCTTAATTCCGGGGCTTTGTGGTCAGTCCATTCCGATTTCTCATTTGTCCGCATAATCCGCACAATCCAACCCTTTTCGCCGACCGGGCCATCCCGAAGATTCATCACTCCTTCGCCGACTTACGCCATGTTTTGTAAGTCTTTCACGCTCTGGCCGTCATCCCGGCGGAACATGACCCACAATTCCAACAGGTGCGAAACTCAGCATAATCCACGCGGGCCGCACCATTGATCGGGGAGGAATCATCACCATGTGTCGCACCATCTCCGTGTTCATGCTCGGCCTGTTTGGGATCTCGGGAACGATCTCGGCCGCCGAACGCCCCAAAGACACCAGCCTTTCCCGCGCGGCCTACACCGCTTTGCAGGCCGACGAAGAACTGGCCGACCTCAATCTCGGCGTGCGTGTCGAACAAGGGGGAGTGGCCGTCATTTGGGGGCCGGTTCCCAGCAAACAACTCATGATGAAGGCCGAGAAGGCCATTGAGGGCATTCGCGGTGTCACCGCCATTGTGAACCAATGCGAGCTGACCTCGCCGACGGATACTTTTGTGAAGGAAGTCGAGGCCGCCCTGAAGGGCAAACCCGCCGAACCGGAGAGGCCGTCTGCTCCGGTGGTGTTGGCCCCGCCGCCGTCTCCCATGTCGGTTCCGGAGATGTCTGCCCCGCCGCCGGTGGCAGCGCCGGATCGTCAAACCGTCTCGGTGATGAAGCCCAAAGCAGACTTCATCACCACCGGAAACAGTCCGGCCCCGGCCGAACCCGTCGCCCGGTTGTTGGAGCCGGAAGCCCTGCCGTCCACGGATGCGGATCATCGGGCGATTGAGCGGCTTCGCACATCCGACCGACGATATGCCGATTTGCGGATGGAACTGCGGGATGGCCGGATCGTCATCACCGGGCAGGCCGCCGACCCGGCAACGGCTTGGGAACTCGCCCGCCGAATCGCCCCGTTTGCCGGTTCTCGGGATATTGTCGTGGGACGGGTCACGCGACGGTGACATCAACCGGCCGCCCGTCTACAAATCTTTCGTCAGGTCATGCCCCAACCACGGAGATATCCCCATGAGTCGGTTACTTTTTCCCATCGCGGCCATTGTCGTCCAAGCGGTCCTTGCCTTCCCGGCGTTGGCCGAGGACAAAAAATTTGTCAAGCCGGTCAATCAATGGGCCGGAGAGATTGAAGATGTCGCCCCCACCATCGGCGAAACCCGAATCTTCACGGATTCCGCATCCCTCGCCAAATGGTGGAAGGATTCCACGGCTCCGGGTAAAGTGCCCGAGGCCAATTTCGCCCAAAACTTTGTCGTGATCGTGTTCAACAGGGGAAGTTCGCTGGACATCAAGGCCACGATGGAAGGAAGCACGATGTCCGTGTTTGGATACGGCACCCGAGATAATCCCCCCGGCATCCGGTTTGTGGTCGGCGAGTTTTCCCGCGAAGGGGTCAAGAAGGTCAACGACAAGGTGTTGAAATGAGTCAGGCGAACTAACCCTGCTGCCGAAGACTCGAATGAAGACGCTTGCTTAAGATCGTCAAAAAAGCCACGTACACTATCTCCGTTGGTTTCAACCTCGCACAACGGAGATGTTTCATGATTCGTCTCTTCTGTTGCATCATGGCCATTGCCATCGCCCAAATGTTCCTTTCCTCTGTGTCGTTCGCCGTGGAAAAGAATCCCGTAAAAATCATCAGGCAATGGAGCGGCCTCACGAATGCCAGCTATCCCGTGCTGGGGGACTATCGACTCGTCACGGATGCGAAACAACTCGAAAAAGCGTGGAAAGACTTGGAAGTCATGGAAGAAGTTCCCAAAGTGGACTTCGCAAATGAATTCGTAGTTGTGGTGACTAGTCGGGGCGACAGACTTCATCTCCTCGCCAAGCCCGACGAAGAGCAGGGATGGGTCATCATTCGGGGCATGGCCACCGCCGAACATTATCCCGACACATACCACGTGATCGGCACGTTTTCCCGCGAGGGAATCAAGAGAGTCAATGGCAAAGAATTGAAGTAATCGAAGCGAAACGCCATATCGACGGCACGGTTCATGCATTTCATCCGGGGCGTTGGGTGACGGCGTACAATTCCTCCGTGCGATCCAACCATTCTCAATGGAGATGTTCCCGTGATGCGCGTCTTCTGTTCGGCCGCGACGGTTGCCGTCGCCCAAGTAATCCTGTGTTCCCCGGCGTTTGCCGATGAGAAAAAGCCTGTGAAAGCAATCAAGGAGTGGGCCGGTAGCGTGGCTGATGACAATGCCGGGGCAGGCGGCCCAAAGATTATCACCGAAGCGAAAGAACTCGAAAAACTTTGGACAGATTGGAAATTAGAGGGAAAGCCGCCGGAAGTGGATTTCACAAAAGAGTTCATCGCCGTGGTAACCAGCCGGGGAAGCAAAATCTCCCACTTTGTCAAAGCAGACGAGAAGACAGGTTCGCTGACAATCAACGGGTTGGGAACCCGCGATCTTCGCCCCGGCACCCGTTATGTGATCGGCTCGTATTCACGAGAAGGAATCAAGATGGTCAACGGCAAAGAACTGAAGTAAACGGCTGACAACCGGGCGAATTCAGAACACATTCAGCCTTTGAACGCTCGCACTGTTTCAATCAGCGACCGGACCTTTGCCGGGTCCAGTTCGGTAAAGGTCTTGCTGATCCCCGTCGCCACCAAAAAACAATCGGCGAACTGGAGAAACTCCGAAACATTCTCCGGGGTGATGCCACTGGCAATTGCCAGCGGCGTGTCCCCCATCGCCAGTTTCATTCGACGGATTTTTTCAGTGTCGGCCGCGTGTCCGGTGCCCGGACCGCTGGTGGTGACCACATCCATATGCCGCGAGGCGATCTTGCTTGCCGACTCCAGATCCTCGACATGTCGTTGGTATTTGAATGCCACGCCTCCGAAGTATAGACACTCCGGAACACAGGATTGCCGGACGGCCAGAACCTTGTCGGCGTAAGGCTGATTCTCTTGCCCCTCTTCGATCCCGGCGTTATCAACCCACAGCCCCTTCACCTTTGTCGAAAGCAATTTGAAGGCTCCCTCGGGCGACGATCCCAGACAATTGACACCGACCCACCAATCCGGGTGATCGTCCGCGACAATCTCATGGATGGCCAGCAATGTCTCATCCGTCATGGAGTGATTGATGAGAAACACGCCGTCCGCACCGGCGTCGCGAGCCACACGGGCGTTTTGGACAGCCTGCGACGCTGTTTCCACATGAATGACTGGAAGCACCGTGTGAACTCGGGTGAACACCGTCCGAAACCGGGACATGGGGCCTCCGCTTGCGTCATGAGTTATCTCGGGCCGTTTGGCTGACACCATCCGGCAAAATCATCACTTTTCGTAACGAATCAACAGATCCCCGGCCTGTACTTGTGTCAGCGGCAGGACGCCCACTTCGGCAATTTTTCCGGCCCGCTCGGCGTACAGGGTGGTCTCCATTTTCATCGCCTCCAGCGTCAGCAGTTTTTGGCCCGCCGCCACTTCCTCGCCGACTCCGACGGCAATCGTGACCACCGACCCGGGCATCGGGGCGGCCACATGTAACGGGTTCCCCGGTTCGGCCTTGGCCCGTTTGAACCCGGCGACTGCCCCGGCTTTTTTGTCCACCACGGTGACCTCGCGGGGCTGGCCGTTGAGTTCAAAGAACACTTGCCGGGTGCCGTCCGCGTGAACGTCGCCGATGGTTTGGAACTTCACGATCAGCGTCTTGCCCGGCTCGATTTCGACGCTCATTTCCTCGCCGGGTTCCATCCCGTAGAAGAAGGCGGACGTCGGCAGGATCGACGTGTCCGAGTACAGTTGTTGATGTTGGATGAAGTCCGCGAACACCTTCGGGTACATCAGGTGCGAATTGACATCCAATTCGGTGGGTTTGCGGCCGAGTTTCTTTTCCAGTTCAGCCCGCACCGCATCCAGATCCGTCGGCGGCAGCAATTCCCCCGGCCGAACGGTGATTGCCGGACGCCCCCGCAGAATCTTCTTGGACAACGCCGGAGGAAACCCGCCCGGCGGTTGGCCAAGTCGGCCCTCAAAGAACTCCACGACCGATTCCGGGAAGGCAATGTCCCGTTTCGGGTCCAACACCTGCTCGGGGGTCAGATTGTTGGCCATCATAAACAGCGTCATGTCCCCCACGACCTTCGAGGAAGGCGTGACCTTCACGATGTCCCCGAACATCTGGTTGACGGCCGCGTACATCTTGCCGACTTCGCTCCAGCGCGCCCCCACGCCGAGCGATTGGGCTTGCTGGTACAGGTTCGCGTACTGGCCCCCCGGCATTTCGTGGAGATAGACTTCGGAGGAGGCGTATTTCTGCGTCGTCTCGAACGGCTCGTAAAACTTCCGCACGCCGTCCCAATAATTGGCGGTCGCCTGCAATTCATCAAAGTCGAATTCCGGCGATCGATCCGTGAATCGCAATGCTTCCATCACGGCGTTCACGCTTGGCTGGCTGGTCAACCCGGCCATCGACGCGAACGCGCAATCAACAATGTCCACGCCTTCCTCAGCCGCCATCAGATAGGAGGCGATTTGCCCCCCGGCCGTGTCGTGTGTGTGGAAGTGAATGGGCACATTGATCTCGGCCCGCAATGCCTTCACCAGCTTCTTCGCCGCGAAGGGCTTCAGCAATCCGGCCATGTCCTTGATGGCCAGAATGTGCGTTCCCGCCTTCACCAGTTCCTTGGCCAGATTCACGTAATAGGTCAGCGAATATTTGTCCCGTTTCGGGTCGAGAATGTCCCCGGTGTAACAAATGGCCGCCTCGGCAATGCCCGGCGTTTTGCGAACCGCCTCGATCACCGGCCGAATGTTCGGCAGCCAGTTCAACGAGTCAAAAATGCGGAAGACATCCACACCCGCTTGCGACGACTCCTTGACAAACGCCTCCACGACGTTGTCCGGGTAGTTGGTGTATCCGACGGCGTTGGCGGCCCGCAGCAGCATTTGGAACAGCACGTTCGGCACGGCCTGGCGAAGCTGATGCAACCGATCCCACGGCGACTCCTTGAGGAACCGCATCGAGGTGTCGAACGTCGCCCCACCCCACATTTCCAGCGAGAAGAAGCCAGAATGCAAATGGGCATATCGCTTGGCGACCTTCAGCATGTCGAACGTTCGCATCCGCGTGGCAAACAGGGATTGGTGGGCGTCCCGCATCGTCGTGTCGGTGATGAACAACGGCTTTTGCTGACGAACCCACTTCGCAAACCCCTCGGCCCCGAGTTCCGTGAGTTTGGTTTTCGTCCCGGCCGGGATCGGCGACAAAATCTTCGTCTCCCCCGGCACGGCGACGGGGCCGCGGAAGGCCGGCGGCTTGGCCTTCACTTCCGGGTGACCATTGACAATGATCTCCGCAATGTAACCAAGCAGCTTGCTGGCCCGGTCCCGCCGGGACGAGAAGCGGAACAACTCCGGCGTCTCGTCGATGAATTTGGTCGTCGTCTCGTTGGCCAGGAACGAGGGATGGGTGATTAGGTTCAGCAAGAAGGGGATATTTGTCTTCACCCCCCGGATGCGGAATTCCTGGAGAGCCCGCTCCATCCGCCGGGCGGCATCCTTGAAGCGGATGCCGCTGGTGGTGACCTTCACCAGCATCGAGTCATAGAAGGGCGTGATGATCGCACCGGGGAAGGCCGTCCCCGCGTCGAGCCGGACGCCGGTGCCGCCCGAAGAACGATACGCCGTCAACCGGCCATAATCCGGCACGAACCCGTTCGCCGGGTCTTCGGTGGTCACCCGGCACTGGATCGCGTAGCCCTGCGTGGTGATCTTCGATTGGTCGCCGAGACTGATTTCTTCGGAAGAAAGCGGCTGCCCTTGGGCGATGAGGATCTGAGTCCGCACGATGTCGTAGCCGGTCACCACTTCCGTGACGGTATGTTCGACCTGAATCCGCGGATTCACTTCGATGAAGAAAAACTCGCCCGATTCGGCATCGACGAGAAACTCCACCGTGCCCGCGTTGTTGAGCTTCACCGCCCGGCCGACAGCCAGCGCGGCTTCCAAGATCTTGTTGCGCGTGCTTTCCTTGAGTTCGGGAGCCGGGGCCAGTTCGACGACCTTCTGATGCCGTCGTTGGATGCTGCAATCACGTTCGTAAAGGTGAACCAGATTCCCGTGGTTGTCCCCGATGAGTTGCACTTCAATATGCTTCGCGCGCCGGACCAATTTCTCCAGAAACACATCCGATACGCCAAACGCCGAACCGGCCTCCCGCCGGGCCTGATCCAACGCCGGTTCGAGTTGATCGGCCGAGTACACCGGCCGCATCCCCCGGCCGCCGCCCCCCATCGCCGCCTTCACCATCACCGGGTAGCCGAGCTTTTCGGCAATTTGCTTCGCCACCGCGTTGTCGTTGATCGGATCATCGCTGCCGGACAGGATCGGCACCTTCGCCAGCTTCGCAATCCGGCGGGCCGCGACTTTGTCGCCAAGCTCATCCAAGATATCCGGCCGGGGACCGACAAACGTGATGCCTGCCTCGGCACACGCCCGCGCGAACGCGGCGTTTTCCGAGAGGAACCCGTAACCGGGATGGATGGCGTCCACACCGATTTCCTTGGCCAGAGCGACAATCCCGGCAATGTCCAGGTAAGCCTTGATCGGCTCTCCCTGTCGGCCGACCAGATAGGCCTCGTCGGCCTTGAAGCGATGCAGGGCAAAGCGGTCTTCGTGGGAAAAAATCGCCACGGTCCGAATGCCCAACTCATGAGCCGAGCGGAAAACCCGTGTGGCGATTTCGCTTCGGTTGGCGACCAATAACTTTTGGAACTGTCGTGGAGAGACCGGCTCCGGCATCGTCTTCACTCCCGCTGGCGGTGGATGCGAATTGTGGAGCTATCTTACTTGATCGCCGGGACTTCGGCGCATGGCGGAAGGGGGAATCCGGGGCATGAAAAAACCCGCCCCGGTTCGGCGGGACGGGTTGAAGTGAAATAACCGGCCCGGTGGGGTCAGTCCATCTTGGCGGTCGTGCGAACCGGGATGGTCACTTTCCCTTCGGTGCCGTTGTCCGTGACCACGACGATGTTCTTGAGCGTTTCCCCAGCCGCGCTCGGTTGGAACACCAATCGCACCACATGGGCCTGCTTGCTTTGGTTGCCGTCGGCCACCGCTTTGATCAGGCCGTCGCCCCCCTGTACTTCAACGATCTTGAAGGGCTTGTCGCCCTTCACCACGACGATGAGCTCTTTGCTGTCCCCCACCTTGACGGCCGGGAACTGGACTTGGGCCGGCGTCGCCGTGATCGGGGCGACAATCTCCACCATCACGGGAATGCGGACAGTGGAAAGCGACGGGCTGGTGGTCGTAAACACCATGTCGGTGGTCCACACGCCCACATCCAAGCCGGGTTTCATGGTGGCGGTCAATTCATACACCACCTCAAAACGGTCTCGCTTCAATTCTTTGGGGGCGACCGTCACGTAATCCGTGTTGGTCGTGGCTCCGGTGATGGTGAAATTCGGGTCGTTCCGCATGGTCACTTGAACGGAACCGACGGCCTCGCCTCCCTTGCGGGCTTGTCCCATCGAGACTACTTCGGCGCTCTTGGAAAAGCTGTCGTTGCGGTTCGCCTTGACGGACAACGTCACTTCTTCGGCCGGATTGGAGAACGTCACATAAATGATGACTTCCTTTTGGCCGATGAATCGTTTGGTGTCCATCGAGGCAGTGAGAAATGTTGATTCACCGGGCTTGAGCGTGTTGACCGGAATGGTGGCCGTCGTGCATCCGCAGGACACACGAGCGCTGGCGATTCTCGCCACTTGGTTGCTGGTGTTGGTGATCTTGAAGTGATGAACCTGGGCCGGACCGAACGGGACGGTCCCGAAGTCTCTGGCCCGCTCGGAAAAGAACTTTTCGGCTTCCCCTGCGGACAACGGTGCGACAACCGCCAGTCCGATCATCAATGGCAGACAATTCTTGAGCATGGAAATCCCCTCTCCCTTGGGCAACGTCATCCGATGACCCCCACATCATCGGACACGCAGCGGCTTCCCACTATCACTCTACGCGCTTCCCGCACGCATCTTCCAACCGGCCCCCCGGAGAACTCGCATGATTCATCGAACCCGTCCCCAATCCCCGGAAGGACTGTCAGTCCCCATACTAGCCGCAAAACCGGCAAGATTGGAGAAAAAAGCAAAACCATTCAGAGCGAACCCCTCCATCAAGTTCACCGCTTTCCCGGTGACAGTCACAATCCACTGGCGAGAAATCAAATAAAACACCGTTCAAACAAATGACCGGAGCAACCGCATGTCGGCCAGCCTCTTTGACCCTTGATGAAACAAGTTTTTTGATCGGATTGTCGGTGCCTGGGAGGGATACTAGAATCACCCCACGGAGAGGTGGCAGAGCGGTTGATTGCGTTAGTCTCGAAAACTAATTTATCCGAAAGGATAACGGGGGTTCGAATCCCCCCCTCTCCGTATCCCCTTTCGGGGCCTCCAAAAACCTCGGATTTTTCCGGGGTTTTTGCATTTCAGTCACGTTTGAGACATGGTTTGTCCCGGTTCAAATCCGGGAACCAACCGGCAATAACACGAACATCAACACGCTTTTCATTCGTCAATCCTTTTGAATAATGTCCTGCGTTTCAGTCCCGTCGGCAAACGGAAGCTTTCGCATGAACTCCTGGGAATCCACATCGGTCAGGCGGTAATACACCGCCCCCATGGACCGGTCCGAGTGGTGGCCGAGCCAGTGGTCAATCACGCGCTGCGGGACGTGGGAGTTCACCGTGTGCGTCTCGAAAAAATGACGCAGCGAATGCAGGGTGAACCCGTGCTCCCGCCCGACGGGCAGGCCGGCCCTGGCGACGGCCGCCTGAAAGTCCTCGTTGAGCTTCTTGATGTTGGTCCGGTGATCCCCGTCGGGATATTGGTCACTGGGCAGCATGGTGAACAGCCAAGGCTTGCGGCTTTCCGGCAGCGTCTTCAACATGGCCCTCAGCCGGGTATGAATTGGAACATTCCGTGAGTTCCGCGTCTTGGTTTCCAGCCCCTTCGGGAGACCACCCGGAGCCAGTTGTCCCTCAAGTCCAGGTCGGCGGGGTCAGCCGCTGCAACTCCCCCGCCCGCATGCCCGTGAACGCCAGGACCGCCACCATCGTCTTCTTGAGTCCGGACAGTTCCGCGAGGATTCGGTTGACCTCCCCCGGCGACGGCCCCGCCTTGGGAACGAACGGCGGCTTTTTAAGCCGGACTTCGGCGAGCGGGTTCTCGGCGATGAGGCGCCGGGAGCGGCACCTTGAGAAGAACTGCAAGATGATCACCCCCTTGGCGTAGACGGTTTTGGGGGGTCGCTCGGCCGAGCGTTCCTCGCGATAAGCGTCAACGTGGCGGATCGTGAACTGGTCGAGCCGGCTCACGTTTTTGCCCCGAAGATGCCCGAGCAACAGGTCGTAGACTCCCCGGCACTTCACCAGGGTGCGACGGGCTTTTTCCTCGGTCCGCAACTGGGCCAGATAATTCGCCATGGCCCGGTCGAAGTGCGCTCGCTCGGGTGCGCCTTGGTGTCTGCCCACCGCCAGGTCGGCGGCCAGGGTGACCGCCCGTTGCAGGGCGGTCTTCTTGTTGGTCGTCTTCAGCGACTCGAGGCAATGTTTGCCGTCCCGCCAGAAGTCGGCCACATAAATCTTTTTCTTGCCGCGGGGGTAGATCGTCGCGCGATCCCCCACCGGGGTTCGTTCGGGCTCTTCCATGGATATTTCCTCACCAAGGGTTGTTGAACAGGGAGATCAGCGCCCGGTCCCGCCAGAACCGGAGGTGTTTGCCCGCGCGGAACTTGGCCGAGTCCAGCCGCCCTGCCGAACTCCAGCCGTAAATGGTTTTCTTCGAGACCCGGCACGGCATCGCGAGTTGGCCGGGAGTGAGAACGGGCGAAGAGTCAGCCCAATGTTCGCAGAAGGCCGCCTGGATTTCATCAGGAGTCAGCGGATTGGTCCGGCGGGCCATGTGCGATCCTCGCAAGATTTCGACGACACCGTGAACCTATGCGGGGAGTCAAAACGAATCGGGGTTGCGATTTGGGAAAATCGCAACCCCGGAAAAGAACAACGGGAGATGGAGGCAACGCAAACGGGGCGTCAGGTTTTGACCCGGAGCGACCTGATCGCCTCGTGTTTCCCCCGGCGGCAGAGCGAAATGTCTTTCCGAACACTTGTCACTCGGTCGGCGCTCAACTCCAAGGCGAGAGTGATGGCTTCGACCATGACCATCATCAGGCCGGCCTTCTCCGGGAAAACGGCTGACTTGGGGCCGGTCTCCGAACAGGCCGACAGACTGCAGCGGGGGCAAATGATGACTGGCCAGATCATAAAACTCATCCGACATGTGCGCGCTGGCCATGACAGCATCTCCTTGTTGGGGCATCTGTCAAAAAGCGCAAATCTCATGCCGAAACAAGGGGTTTCGTCAGGGCCTCTAAACATGTGGAATCGACGACCCCGAGAGCTTTGTAAATCTGAAGCGTCGTTTCGCTCCGGTTGAGTGTGTAAAAATGAATTCCCCGCACTTGGTTGTCGAGGAGATCGCGGCACTGCTCGGTGGCCCAGTGTTTTCCGACCATTTCGATGGCGTGATCGTCTTTGCAACGGCCGAGGGATCGCAGCAAGGATGCCGGCGTCCTCGCCCCCAAAGCCAGTTCGCTCATTCGCGCCAGGTTGGCACGTGACGTGACCGGCATGATTCCCGCGATGATGGGCACCTTGATTCCCGCGAGTTCACACCGCTCGCGAAAGTCGTAGAAGTCACGGTTGTCGAGAAACGTTTGGGTGCAGACGTACTCGGCTCCGGCATCCGCCTTTTTTTTGAGGAAGTCCATTTCCTTCAGACGGTTCTTGGTCGCGGGATGCCCCTCGGGGAAGCCTGCGACGCCAACCCCAAAACCCCTGAATTCGGGCGGACCGCCAAACGATTTGATAAAGCGAACCAACTCCTCCGCGTAGCGAAAAGCATCTTTTGACCGGTCATATCCGGAATTGTTTGCTGGCGGATCGCCGCTCAATGCCAGTATGTTTTCCACGCCAGATGCGGCGTAACGATCCAAGATTGAATGAAGTTCCTCCCGCGTGTGACACACGCAGGTGAGGTGCGAGATGGCGGTGATTTGAAGTTCCCGGTAAATGCGAACGACCAAATCGTGCGTCCGTCGGTGCGTCGAGCCCCCGGCGCCATACGTGACGGACACGAACGACGGCTTGAGCGCCTGCAACCGTTGGATCGTGAGAAACAGTTCGTTGGTGCCCTCGTCTGTTTTTGGGGGAAAGAACTCGAAACTGAAAGTGGTCCTGTTCCGCTCGAAAATATCTCGAATGTGCATGGAAATCCTCTCCGGTGGATTGATGATCCGTCATAGATGATCGGGTCAAAACTCTTCGCCAAACGCAACCGACCCGGTGACGCCAAGCTGGTACGCAGAAACCCGGCGTTCAAAAAAGTTGGTCAACTCCTGGACATCCTGCAACTCCATAAAGTCGAACGGATTTCGGGAACCGTAGACAGGGGCGATGCCGAGAGTCTCCAGCCGCCGGTCGGCGACGTATTCCAAATATTTCCGCAAGTCCACGAGCGACATCCCGGCGACGCCTTTCCCAAGCACGTCGCGGGCGAACGTCGTTTCCACCTCGACCGCCTCCCGAAGCATGGCCACGATTTGAGACTCTAAATTCTTGTCGAACAATTCAGGTTCCTCCCGCCGCACGGTGTCGATCACCCGGAAGGCGAAGGCCATGTGCGCGCTCTCGTCGCGGAATACCCAGTTGGTACCGGTCGCCAGCCCGTGCAGCAGACCCTTCGACCGCAGGAAGTACACGTAGGCAAACGCGGCGAAGAAGAACAAGCCCTCGATGCAAGCGGCGAAGCAGATCAAATTGAGCAAAAATGCCCGCCGATGAGCGGGGGTTTCCAATCGATCCAGCCCCTCAATGGAGTCGATCCACTTGAAACAGAAATCGGCCTTGAGCTTGATAGACGGGATGTTGTCGACGGCGGCGAAAGCCGCTTCCCGCTCGGCCATGTCCGGGAGGTAATTGTCGAGGAGCGTCAGGTAGAACTGGACGTGCAGAGCCTCCTCGTACAACTGCCGGGACAGATACATCCTCGCCTCGGGGGCGTTGATGTGCTGGTACAGGTTGAGCACAAGGTTGTTGCCGACGATCGAATCCCCGGTGGCGAAGAACGCCACCAATCGGTGGATTAAATGCCGCTCAGCCGGCGTGACCCGCGACCTCAGGTCCGCGAGGTCGGTCGAGAAGTCAACCTCCTCCACGGTCCAAGTGTTCTTGATCGCATCCTTGTACATCTCGAAGAAGTCTGGATAGCGCATAGGCCGCAGCGTCAGACTCATTCCGGGTTCGAGCAGCATCGACAGCTTCCTTGGGTTTCACGAACGACAATTTCATTCACTGACAGGACTCGCACGCGCCGGGGTTTTCGAGCGAGCAGGCCACCCCCTCGGCCGGCGTCACCGGGCGGGTCACGGTGGTCTTGGCGATAGCGGTCGCGGGACGGGAGCGCAGGTAGTAGGTTGTCTTCAGCCCCTTCTTCCATGCGTGCATATACATGGACGACATCTTGCCGATGGTCGGGCTTTCAAGAAACAGATTGAGCGACTGGCTCTGGTCGATGTATGGCCCCCGGTCGGCGGCCATGTCGATGAGCGAACGCATCGGAACCTCCCACGCGGTCCTGTAAACAGCCCGCAGGTCGGCGGGAATCTCTCCGATCCCCTGCACCGATCCGTCGGCCAGTTTGATCTGGGCGCGGATGGCATCCGTCCAGAGGCCAAGCGACTTCAGGTCTTCGACCAGAGAACGGTTGATTTGCAGGAACTCGCCGGACAAAGTCTCGCGTTTGAAGAGGTTCGACACCTGCGGTTCGACGCACTCGCACGCCCCCACGATGGAGGCGATGGTGGCGGTCGGGGCGATGGCGATCAACAGGGAGTTTCGCAATCCCACGCGGCGAACCCGGTCTCGGAGAGCGTCCCAGCGGTCTTGGTCGGCCGGGGAAATGCCCCAGGCGTCGAACTGAAGCATCCCGTTGGCGGCGCGGGTTTCCTGATGGTTCGGATGAGGGCCGTGCCGGTCGGCGAGGTCGCAGGAGGTCGCCAGGGCGTGGTAGTAGATTTCTTCCTGGATGCGGCGGGACAGTTCCCGGGCGGCCGGGGCGTCGAACGGCAGTCGGAGCCGGAAAAACACGTCTTGCAGGCCCATCACGCCCAACCCGACCGGCCGCCAGCGTTTGTTGGAAGCCGCCGCCGCCGTGGTGGGATAGAAGTTGATGTCGATGACCCGGTCGAGGAACCGAACCGCCGTCCGCACCGTCGCGGCCAGGGCGTCGAAGTCGAATCCTCCGGCCTCGACATGCCGGGCAAGATTCACCGAACCGAGGTTGCAAACCGCCGTTTCCCCGGAGGATGACACCTCGACGATTTCCGTGCAAAGATTGGAACAGTGGACGACCGCCCCCGGCGCGCTGGTCTGGTTGCACGCGCGGTTACAGGCGTCCTTGAATGTCATCCAACCGTTGCCCGTCTCGGCTAGTGTCTTCATCATTTGGGCATAAAGATCCCGTGCCGACAGTTTTTTGACGGCCAGCCCGCGTTGCTCGGCGTCCTCATAAGCGATGTCGAACGCGGCCCCGAACAAGTCCGTCAAATGTGGGACGTTCTTGGGGTCGAACAGCGACCAGTCCTGTCCCGTTTCGACTCGCCGCATGAACAGGTCGGGAACCCAGTTGGCGAGATTCAGATTGTAGGCCCGCCGAGAAGCGTCTCCGGTGTTGTCACGCAGTTCCAGAAACTCCTCGATGTCCGCGTGCCACGTCTCCAGGTACACGCAGCAGGCCCCCTTGCGTTTGCCGCCCTGGTTGACGGCGGCGACCGAGGAATCAAGAGTCTTCAGCCACGGAACAATTCCGTTGCTGTGCCCGTTCGTGCCACGGATCAGCGAGCCTCGGGAACGGATACGGTGATACGCCAGGCCGATTCCGCCCGCAAACTTGGAGAGCTTGGCCACGTCCGCGTAGCGGTCATAAATGGATTCCAAGTCGTCAGATGGGGAGTCGAGCAAATAACAGGATGACATCTGCGGACGCAGAGTACCGGAGTTGAACAGTGTCGGTGTGCTGGGCATGTAGCGGTGCGCGGACATCAGCCGGAAAAAGTCGATGGCGTCGGCGGCAGATTCCGCAAGGCCGCAGGCCACACGGAGGAAGAACCCGGACGGCGTCTCGATGACGTGGCGAGTTTCGGGATGACGGAGCAGGTAACGGTCGTATACGGTCCGCAGTCCGAAATACTCGAACAGATCGGCGGGCGGCTCGGCGGCGGCGGCGTTCAATTTGCGGGCGTTCGCGGCGACAAAGGCGAACGTCTCATCGGAAACCAGCCCGTGCCGGCGTCCGGCGGCGACCGACTGCGAAAACGAATGGATGTCCTGGTTGGCGACTTCCTTCTCGATGTACGTGGCCAGTAGCCGGGCCGCGAGGCGGGAGTATTCCGGCTCCTCGGCGATCAACCCGGCGGCCGTTTGGATGGAAAGCCGGTCGAGTTCGGCGGTCGTGGCGCCGTCGTACAGCCCGCCGATGGTCTTGACGGCCACCCGCATGGGATCGACGTGATTCAGACCACCGGCGCAGCGGAGCACGGCGCGTACGATTTTGTTTACTTCGACGGCCTCAAGCGAGCCATTGCGTTTGCGAACCTGCATGACGCCAGACTGGTTGGGGGTATGTGAGCGGCGATCCGGGGGGATGGCGTTCGAGGTTGAATCGGCGAGGAGAACGGCGTCCAATGAAAACTCCCTGCGGCGAATGGCAGGGAAGGCACGGCAGCGCGAACCAGACGCGCCGAAGCGCGACACGCAAGCACTCCGCCGCCTTCCCCACGAAGGTTTTGGTCTGTCTCGCGCTGGCGCGCGGGTCGTCGGCAGGTCTTCGGACTCGTGGGCTGGCGGGGCAAACCTCGCGCCTACTGGCCGTCGCTTCCCGGCCCGGAGAGGACCAGTGCGTGTGACGGCGTTCGTTCCCACATACCGCTACGGGGGCAGTCCCGGATTCGCACCGGGTTCCCTTTTCATCGGCCCGTGAACGGGCCGAACCGACAACAACAAGGATTGTTGACGCGCCGTGCCCCTCGGACAAATTACCACGGGCCACGAAGCGGAAAGTCCTCCCCAAAATCGAAAGGGTTGCGCCGGTTGGCGCGATTACGCGGATCCGCCGCCCCTTCGGTTGCGGGCGGCCGCGACCATTGCGGTCAAGGCGGGCTTCACTTCTTCCCAACGGCGGGTCTTGAGTCCGCAGTCCGGGTTCACCCACACCTGATCCGGCGACAAGACCGCCAGCGCCTTGTCCAGCAGTTGCTCGATTTCAGCTTGGGACGGCAGCCGGGGCGAGTGGATGTCGTACACCCCCGGCCCGACTTCGTTCGGATACCGGAACTCGCGGAATGCCCCAAGGATTTCCATCTGCGATCGCGACGTTTCCAACGAAATCACGTCCGCGTCCAGGGCTGCGATCGAGTCGATGATGTCGTTGAACTCGCAATAGCACATGTGCGTGTGAATCTGGGTTTCGTCCTTGGCGCCCCCCGCCGCCAGCCGGAAGGCGTCCACCGCCCAGCGGAGGTATGGCGCCCAGTCGGCCCGGCGCAACGGCAGCCCCTCGCGCAAAGCCGGCTCGTCGATCTGGATGACGGCCGCCCCGCCATGCTCCAGATCGGCCACTTCGTCACGAATCGCGCAGGCGATCTGCCAGCAGGTGTCGCGGCGAGGCTGGTCGTCGCGGACAAACGACCATTGCAGGATCGTCACCGGTCCGGTCAGCATCCCCTTGACCGGCTTGCCCGTGAGGGACTGGGCATACTTGGTCCAGGCTGTGGTCATCGGTCCTCGTCGGGTCACGTCCCCGAAGATAATCGGCGGCTTCACGCAGCGGGAGCCGTAGCTCTGCACCCAGCCGTTGGCGGTGAAAACGAACCCGTTGAGTTGTTCGCCGAAGTATTCGACCATGTCGTTCCGCTCAAACTCGCCGTGGACCAGCACGTCGAGACCGACCTGTTCCTGCCAGCGGATCGCCTGTTCGATTTCAGACTTCAGGAACTTGTCGTAGGCGTCGGCGGACAAGGTTCCCGCCTTGTTCGCGGCCCGGGCTTTGCGGACCTCCTCGGTTTGCGGAAACGACCCGATGGTCGTTGTCGGAAACGCCGGGAGTGGGGTCTTGGACCGTTGGGCGGTCTTCCGGCGTTCGTAGGGGGAGCGTCGCTCCAAGATGACCGGAGTGACGGCGGCCAGTCGCGCCCGTACCTCGGGATTGTGGGTTCGCGGAGAGTTTCGCCGGCGGGTGATTGCCGCCTGATTGGCGTCCAGTTGAGCGACCACCTGCGTGCGTTCGCCCCCGGCCGCCTTGGCAATCAAGACGATTTCGTCGAGTTTTTGCCTGGCAAAGGCCAGCCACTCTTTCACCTCGGGATCAAGGGCTGTTTCGTCATCCAGATCGATGGGTGAGTGCAACAGCGAACAAGACGGGGCGATCATCACCCGGCCAAAGCCGAGGCGCTTCACCGCCTTGTCCGCACGCCCGACGGCCGACCAGAGATCGCTCTTCCAGACATTTCGGCCGTCCACCAAACCGAGCGACAGCGTCAACCCCGCCGGGACGGCATCAAGCGCGGCATCCAGTTGGTCTTCGCCGCGAGTCAGATCAAGATGCACCGCCTGCACGGGCAGCTTCAGGACACGCGGCAATGCTTCGCCGATCGGGCCAAAATAAGTGGCGAGCAAAATCTTGAGCGATGGCGCAGACGCCGTCAGCCGGGCAAAAGATTGTTCCAACGCCTCCAGTACACGTTCGTCCACATCGGTGACGAGGCACGGCTCGTCGATCTGCACCCATTCGGCCCCCGCAGCAGCCAGTTCGCGGAGTACCTCTTCGTAAACCGGCAGCAGCGAGGAGAGGAGTTCAAGTGGCTCGAACCCAGGCTCTTTTGCTTTCCCGAGTGTCAGGAAAGTCACCGGGCCGACCAGCACCGGCCGGGCGGGGATGCCGAGGCTCTTCGCCTCCCGAAATTCTCCAACGGCTTTTCGGGAGTCCAATCGGAAGGTCTGGTTGCGTTTGAACTCCGGCACAAGGTAGTGATAATTGGTGTCGTACCACTTGGTCATTTCCAAAGCGGTCGGTCCGGCCTTGCCGTCGCGGGGCTTACCGCCTCGGGCCATGGCGAAGTATTGGTCAAGCGGATCGGAAATGTCCGCGAAACGGTCGGGTATTACCCCGGCCATGATCGCGGTATCGAGCATGTGGTCGTACAGCGTAAAGTCGTTGCATGGAATTTGAGCCAGCCCCGCTTCTTCCTGAAGCTCCCAGTGCGCTTTGCGCAACTGTTTTGCGGTGGAGCGGAGTTGTTCGGCGGGCAGCTTTCCCGCCCAGAATTGTTCAAGAGCCTTCTTGAGTTCCCGATTCCGGCCCATGCGGGGAAATCCGAGATTGGAGGCGATGGTCATGCGTTGTCCCTGATTGTTGGTTTGGTGTTTGCGCAACTTGTTTTTGGCGGCGCGCTCATGCGCGTCTTTTTTGCTCACGTACATGAAGCGAGTGGCTCGCATGGCGAGAATTCTCCGGAACGTGACGCCGCGGTCAGATCACGGAACGGCAAATCCGAGGTGTCTAATCGACTCCGCAGATGCGACCGGTTTGTTGACGGCGGGGACAATCAGGGGGATGAGGATGGTGGAAAACCACCGTGATGATGGACACAGAAACACTCCTTTTCGCCGGGTCGGGTGAAAGGGTGCCTGCGAAAATCAGTCGCCGACGGACAGATGTTGCGCGATGACGCGATTGGAAACGCCTGCCTGCCGGTCGCCTGGTTACGAGGCACCGAACAAAACCCGACAGGCAGGTCTTCTGACTCACGGCTGATAACGATTCCCGGACGGCCTTCCCGCAACTTGCGTCGCAGTGGCAGAATGCCCGGACCTCTCGCCGAATACAGTAGCGGCCCTGCGCCGGATTCTCACCGGCTTCCCTTTTAATCCCCGCGATGAGACACACACGGGGAACCTGTCGGTTCAATGGGAGATGTACCGACCCATGCGTGAATGTCAAGCGAATGACTGTCTTTGTTCCGTCAGCAGGGCCATTCCCTGTTTGGCCTTGTCGATTGGTTAGTTTGAGTTCGCCAGGAGCGAGGCTGACACTGGACGCTCGCGCACACCGGAGTACCTTAATTGTGTCTGACAGGTTCCTCGTCCCATTTCCGGGTACCGAGGACGAAAAGGGAAGCCGGTGAGAATCCGGCGCAGGGCCGCTACTGTATTCGGCGAGAATTCCGGTCATTTTGCCACTGTGACGCAAGTCGCGGGAAGGCCGTCCGGGAATCGTTATCAGCCGTGAGTCAGAAGACCTGCCTGTCGGGTTTGTGTTCGGTGCCTCGGAACCCAGGCGACCGGACAGGCAGGTACGTCTAAAAACCCTACCCCTGTCTGTTCTGTTCTCATTACGGTCCGTCCGGCACCTTTCTTGCCCGTCCCGGCAAAGATAGGAGCTTTTTCTGTGCGGACTGATGGCCTTGTCTCACATTCCCGCCGTGCGTTCACGTTAATCGAGTTGCTGGTTGTCATCGCCATTATCGCGATTCTGATCGGCTTATTGCTGCCGGCCGTTCAGAAGATCCGCGAAGCGGCGAACCGGATGAAGTGCCAGAATAACCTCAAGCAAATTGGCCTGGCCCTGCAAAATTTCCACGGCGCACAAGACTACTTTCCGGTCGGAACGGCTTTGAAGGACTACGCCGAAGGCACCCCTCCCGATGCCATCCCACTCAATGCCCTCAACAACGGCCCCTACCGTCCGGGGCTGTTCGCAAGGATTCTGCCCTACATGGAGCAGGATAACCTCTACCGGCAACTGGCGATGGACCTCGCCATCGACGAGGAGCCCAATCGCTCGGTGGGTCAGACACAGGTCTCGCTCTACCTCTGCCCCTCGGCACGGCACATTTACGGCGTGAAGAAAGCTCCGCACTCGCGGCCGACCAGCGACCCGACACTTGAGCTGGCGGTGATCGACTATAACGGGCTCAACGGCTCCAACCGGTTGTACACAGAAGCTCCTGCCCAGAGTCAACTGCTGGACCACGGGGGATTCGCCGAGCGGCAAGCTCTCCGCATCGGCGACTTCACCGACGGCACCTCCCAGACCATTGATGTGGTGGAGACGGTGAATTTCGGGCGAGGTGTGTGGATCCACGGCCGGCCACATTACAACCAGGCGGCATTTTCGATCAACACCCTCCGGGGGTACAACGGCGCGCCCGACTCCGTGTTCCCAGACGGCTCCAACTTGCCGGTCAGCAACCGAGGGCCGGGCAAGGGACAGGGGGGGACTTGGGGCATCTCCAGTGATCACTCCGGCGGAGCCAACGCCTTGTTCGTTGACGGCTCCGTCCGATTTCTCACCGACGGGCTTTCTCCCCAGACCTTGACCGCCCTGAGCACTCGGGACGGTGGAGAAGTCGTCACCGACCCATATTGACCTCCACTCATTCAAAAACGCGACCATTGATTTGCCCCGCCGCAAGGCGAGGCAGTTGTTTTCACCCTAACCAAACAAACGAAGGACAACGCAATGCGAAAGAAGATCAAGTCTGTCCGGACGCTGCTCCGGCTGGATACCCTGGAAGACCGCACGGTGTTGACAGGCCCTTATGCGCCCGCCGCCGGGCTACCCGGTTCCACGGCCCTCTCCAAAGATGACACCGCCTTCGTGGGCTGGGCGACGGGATATCAAAACTATGTGGTCGGCCCCAATGTGAGTGCCTCCTTCCAGACGCCGCTGAAGGCTCTGGGCAAGGCCACCGGGTCGACCACCGACATCGTTTCACTGGGAGACGGCGGGACGATCACTTTGACGTTCGACAGGCCGATCGCCAACGGCCCCGGCGCGGACTTCGCCACGTTCGAGAATAGTTTTAACGACACGTTCTTGGAACTGGGATTCGTGGAGGTCTCCTCCGACGGTAGTCACTTCGTCCGCTTCCCCAACCATTCGCTCACGCCAAACCCCGTCGGTGGTTTCGGCGCTGTCGATCCGACGAACATCGACGGCTACATCGGCAAATACCGGGTTGGGTACGGCACCCCGTTCGACCTGGAGGAACTTGATGGCGTGGATCCTTTGCTGGATGTCAATTCGGTGAAGTACGTTCGAATCGTGGACATCACCGGCAACGGCAGCGTCCTGGACACAAGCGGCCATCCGATCTACGATCCCTACCCGACCTCGGGCAGCGGCGGCATAGACTTGGAGGCCATTGGGGTGCTGAACTATCGCCCGCAAACGGCGCACTTTGAGGACGTCGGGGCGGGGCTTGCGGACAAGAGCTATTTCAACGGCCCCGACCCGAGCGGCACGCAAGGGACCGGGCCCTTCGGCGATCAGGTCGTCTCCGGTGAGTTCCAGAGCGGCGGTCTCCGGTTTAACAACAATTACTCACTGGACTACGGCAGTTGGAGCGGCTGGGCGTACTCGAACACCACTGACACGACGACGGCTGGCTTCGGCAACCAATTCAGCGCATACCCCGGCTCGGGGGCGGCGAACTCACGCACTTACGCGGTTGCCTTCGACGACGTGTCTGGCAGCTCCCCCCCGCCGACCATTGAACGCACGGCCGCGACGGAGGGCTTGAATTTCCAGACACTATGGATCTCCAACACCACCTACGACGCCCTTTCCATGCGCAACGGCGATCAGTTCGCCAAGAAGTTCGGCGGGGCGACCGGCAACGACCCCGACTTCCTTTTGCTCACGATCACGGGCAAGGACTCCGGCGGGGCCGCCATCGGGACTCTGGATTTCTACCTCGCCGATTATCGATTCGCCGACAACTCGCTTGACTACATCGTCGACAAATGGACTCCGGTCGACGTCTCCAGTCTTGGCAATGCGGCAAGCCTGGAGTTCTCGATCGCTGGTTCAGACGTCGGCGCCTTTGGCTTGAACACGCCGTCCTATTTTGCCTTGGACAACGTGGCCATGGAGGACGTCACCCCGCCGACAGTGATTTCCATTGACGACGGGGACGACGACGACACGGTCGTGGAGAACACGAAGCTGAAGTACACGGTGAAATTTAGCGAGCCGCTCGCCAGAGGTAGCTTCACGGCCGCCGACTTGGATAACGCGGGCACTGCGTCAATATCCATCGGGGCCATCACCGAAGTCTCCGCGGGCACGTACACCGTAGAGGTGACCCCGACCACGGCCGGCACCCTCATCCTTCGGATTCCCGGCGGGGCGGCAGTCAAAGACCTCGCCGGCAACGCTCTCGTCACTCCCTTCCAAGACGACACAACGGTGACGGCGACAGTGAACAACCCGCCGACGGTGGCCAACGCCATCCCGGACCAGACGTTCACCGGCCCGGGTCCGCAGACATTTCAATTCGCGTCCGACACCTTCAACGACGCCGACGGGAACGAGACGCTCACTTACAGCGCCACCCTGGCGGACGGCGCCCCGCTGCCTGCGTGGCTGACTTTCACACCGGCCACGCGCACCTTCAGCGGCAACCCCAGCGCCGGAGACATCACGCCGTTGCAAATCCGAGTGACCACTGACGACGGCAACGGCGGCAGCGTGTTCGACGACTTCCAACTGACGCTGACCAACGTCAACGACACGCCCACGGTGGTTAACGCCATCCCCGACCAGACCTTTACCGGCTCGGGCTCGAAGTCATTTCAGTTCGCGGCCAATACGTTCGCCGACGCCGACGCCGGCGACGTGCTCAGTTACAGCGCCACCCTGGTGGACGGCGCCCCGCTGCCGGCGTGGCTGACTTTCACCCCCGCCACGCGCACCTTCAGCGGCAACCCGGGAGTCACCGACAATAGCCCGTTGCAAATCCGCGTGAAGGCAGACGACAGCAACGGCGGCACGGACACCGAAGACTTCCAGTTAACGCTGGTCAATGTCAACGACACGCCCACGGTTGCCAATACGATCCCCAGCCAGACGTTCACCGGCCCAGGCGCGCACGCGTTCCAGTTCGCGGCCGACACCTTCGCCGACGGGGACGCCGGGGACTCGCTTGCCATCAGCGCCACCCTGATGGGGGGGGCTCCGCTGCCGGCATGGCTGACCTTCACGCCAGCCACGCGCACCTTCAGTGGCAACCCCGGCTCTTCTGACACCAGCCCCTTGCAGATTCGCGTGACCGCCGACGACGGGAACGGCGGCAACGTATCCGCCGACTTCCAACTGACCCTGACCAATGTCAACGACGCGCCGACGGTGGCCAACACGATCCCCGATCAGACGTTCTCCGGTCCGGGCCCGAAAGCATTTCAGTTCGCGGCCAATACGTTCGCCGACGCGGACGCTGGCGACGTGCTCAGTTACAACGCCACCCTGGCAGACGGCAACCCGCTGCCGGCGTGGCTGACTTTCACACCCGCCACCCGTACTTTTAGCGGCAACCCGAGCCCCAGCGATGTCACGCCATTGCAGGTCCGCGTGACCGCCGACGATGGCAGAGGCGGCAACGTTTTCGACGACTTCCAACTAACTTTGGTCAACGTCAACGATCCGCCGACAACCACGGGCATTGCCAACGTGACGGTTGATGAGGATGCCCCCGACTCGGTGATTGATCTGCGGACCGCCTTTGCGGACACAGAAGATGGCGCAGCCGGCCTAATCTACACTGTCCACTCAAACACGAACGCTGCGATGTTCGCCTCAGTATCGATCAATGCATCCACCAACGAGTTGACCCTCGGCTACTCGCCTAATGCTTTCGGCTCAGCCGACATCACCATCCGTGCGACAGACGTGGCCGGCGTGTTTGTGGATAGCGCCTTCACTGTTACCGTCAACCCCGTCAACGACGCACCAGTGGCCAGTGACGACACTGCCAGCGGTAACGAAGACGAGGGTATTATCTCCGGCAATGTGCTGACCAACGACAACGACATCGATAGCCCCGCCCTCACCGTCGGGGAGATCAACGGGCTGGCAGGCAACGTAGGCAATGAGATCACCATCACGGGAGGCAAACTGACCGTCAACAGCAACGGTTCGTTCAGTTTCACACCCAACTCCAACTTTAATGGATCGACCGGATTCACCTACAAGGCCACTGATGGGATGAGTTTGTCGAATCTGGCCACGGTGACGATCACGGTCAACGCCGTCAACGACGCCCCGGTCAACACCCTTCCGGCGGCGACGCTGTCGGTTAACATCGGCCAGGAACTGCTGATCTCCGGCCTCTCGATCAGTGACCCGGATGTGGACACCAACACCGGGACATTTGTGGTGGTCCTCAGCGTCACCACCGGCAAGCTATCGGTGATCACGAATGATCCCAATGCCAGCAGCGTGCTCACCCTCACCGGCACCGTCGGCCAGATCAATGCTTCTCTCGCCGCTGGCGTGTGCTACCAGTCGCCCGCCGCTTCCGCCACCGCCACGTTGACCATGGTCACCAACGATCTGGGCAACGTCGGAATCGGTGGTTTGAAGACGGATACGGACACGAAGTCCATCACGGTCAACGCCCCGGTCACTCATCTGACCCTGTCGGCCCCCGCCAGCAGCCCCGCAGGCGTCCCGTTCCAAGTTACTTTCACCGCCCGCGACATCAACGGCGACGTGGTGACTGGCTACAACGGACCGATTACCCTGACCAGCAGTGACACTCAGGCGGCCTTGGACAGTGTGATCTTTAACCACGGCGTCGGCACGTTCCAGACTACCCTCAAGACTGCCGGCAACCAGACAATCACCGCCACTGTCCAAGGCGACCCGACCCTGACCACGACGTCCGCCGTGATGATCGCCGCGGGCGCGGCGACCCAGATTGCCTTCGTGCAAATGCCGGTCGCCGGCATCGTCGGCGTGCCGCTGGCCCCGGCCTTGATACTCCAGGTGCGCGATGCCTTCAACAATCCCGTTAATGTCAGCGAGAAGGCATCCGTTCGTCTCCTCAACAATCCGTCCGCAGCAACGCTGGGTGGGACCACCAGCGTGAACCTGGTCAACGGCATGGCCACGCTCTCCAATCTGACGGTCAGCAAGGCGGGCACGGGCTACACATTCTTGGTATCGACCGCCACGCTGCCGGGGATCGTGTCCCCCGCCTTCGACGTTCTGGGCACGATCAAGAAATTCCTGGTGACCCCTGCGATCGGTTCGCCTGCCTCGCCCATCACCGCAGGCACCACAATTACCTACAACGTCCGGGCGGTCACCGCTGCCAATCAGGTCGTGGATTATGACGGCATGGTCAAGTTGGGCAGCACCGACAAGCAAGCCGTGTTGCCAGGGAGTCTGGCTTTGACCAACGGCATTGGCAGTTTCACCGTTCAATACAAGACCGCTGGCAGATACGCGGTCACGGTGGCGGATTTGGGCAAAGGCACCATCAAAGGCGTGACCGCTGCGCTGACGGTCAACCCCCAGGCCACGCCCGCCCGCTTCTCTGTCATCGGGACACCTCTGACTACCGGTGACAAGCCCTATAAAGTCACGGTCACCGCCCTGGATGCCTTCGACAACGTGGTCAAGGGCTACACCGGCACCGTGCGGCTGACCAGCGACGGCCCGGCCACCCTGCCAGCCGGCTACACCTTTGTCGCCAAGGACGGGGGCAAGAAAGTCTTCACAATCACGCCGACCACTCCGGGTGTGCAGATCATCACCGTCCAGAACACCGCGGCTTCACCGCTGATCCAAGGCACGGTGCAGACGCGAGCCCTGCCTTACAAGTCTGCCTTCCAAGAGCCGGGCGGCGACTTGGTTATCGGCGGGACGGCCGGCGCCGATACCATTCGGATCCGGCCGGCCAATGTCGACGGCACTCAGGTCTTGGTCTTTTTCGGCACAAGCGCCACGGCGCTGCCCTTGGGACCGTTCACTCCCACAGGCAAGATCTTGATCTACGGACTGGCGGGCAACGACACGATCAAACTGGAGCCGGGTGCCGGTGCCCTGGCAGGGGTGCAGATGGCAGTTCCGATGGTAATCGATGGCGATGTCGGCAACGACACGATCACCCTCACGGGTAGCAGCGCCAACAATGTCGTGGTGGGCGGGGCCGGCAACGACAAGATTACGGGAGGCAGCGGACGCGACATCCTGCTGGGCGGGTTGGGAAGGGACACGCTGATGGGCGGGGCCGGCGACGACATCTTGGTTGCCGACAGTTCGCCCTTGGAAACCAATCAGGCTGGTCTGTTGCAACTGATGGCCGAGTGGGGGAACACCAGTGAAGATTACCTGACACGGCAGCGTCGGTTGATCGGTTCCCTGGTCGATGGGGCCAACAGCCCCACATTCTTAAACAGCACGACCGTCAACAAAGACGGCGTTGCCGATCAGTTGTTTGGCGAGGCCGGTCTCGACTGGTTCGTCTTCTCAACAGGCGACTTGCTGAAGGATCTTCAAGTTGGTGAGCTCCAAAGCAGCTTGTGAGTCTTCGTAACGCGTTCGGAAAAACGAAGAGACGGCGAGGGCAAGTGCTTTTCGCCGTCTCTTCGTTTCCTCACCTCGTCTCAAAAACGCAAGATTTTCTGCCTGCGTCTACTTCACATGCCAACGATTTGAGTTGGGCAAGATCGCAAGGTTGCCAACGTGCGATCACTCGCTTTTTCGTGTCGAATGGCGTCCGCAAAACTAGCTGAGTGATTCAGTTATTTTCCAATACGCCTCGTGCAACGAAAAGACGTTCAGATTTGGACAGGAACCTGATCAAACTGATCGACGAGACGTTGCGGCGTTTGCATAAGAACTTTGTTGCGTCACCAAGAACATTTTGTAGGTGTGCGGCGGTGATTCAATCGCTCAGAGTTGTTCGGTGCCTCGAATCAAAGCCACCGGCTGCCAGCTGGCAACTTCATCAAACTTCTTGTGTCATCGGGAACCTCCGCTCTCGATTCTGTTTGGCGCTCGCCGCCGCCAGCGATCAGTTCTGTCGAGATCTTCTTTCAATTTCTTCCTGCTTTTTTTGAGTTGTTCCGAAAGGTGTATGGCCATGGCAGGTTCCAGAAACTTTTGCACCGTTTCTGACCACGGGGGGGACGGCGCCTCCGCCGTGCAGATCTCCGACGTTGATCAGCGCGTCGAGCAAGACCCATCGATGGGAAAGATCCCGTTCATTGGCGATTGAGATCAGCAGATCGGCCGTGATCCTCGCCCTCCGCAAGCTGTCTCCCGCAACCAGTGCGGCGTCGGAAACGTCGGAATTCGGGTCGTCCGCGAGCAGCAGAACTTCAAGATCCCATTCTTCGGCCTGTGGCAGGAAGTCCACAACAGAACATGCCGCGATCCTCTTTGCAGGCAACTCATCGTGGAACCACTGTCGCACCATCTCCGTCGCCCCCACCCGTCCCAGTTTTCGCCCGATCGCCTGAACAACCCGGCCAGGTGGATTGAGCAGAAGTGCCGTGAGGAAATGTTTTGCGGCTTCTGACGGGCATAAGGCTGACACTACTTGAACATAGGATTCGCCGTCGGTTGTTTCAGGATCTTTCAGAAGTTCCAAAGCGAGCCGGACGACCGGCTCCGGATCCCTGATCCCAAGGATCCGGAGAGCGGCCGCCTTTTCCCCCGGCATTTTGGAAGCCTCATAGGGTCCGTAACCAACTTCCTCGGCCAGCGCAAGGATGTCCGGGCATTTGGCGAATTCGCGAAACAACGCCAAATGGTGCATCCGCCAAATTAACGCACAGATGGCGGGGTGGCGACTCCGGTCGTCCGACGGGCCGGTGACGCCGTCGTCGGCCCCAGTGAAACGGATGTCGGTGCGCGTTCCAGTAAGCCGTCGCCCGGTTGACCGCCTCAACGATCTCCTCCCATGTCCCGAATCGGCGGCCCTTGAGCGCCAAGGACCGCAGAACCTTCCACTATAGTTCGAACAGGTTCAAGTACGCCGCCGCGACCGGCTGGAAGACAGACTCCCACCGCGGGTACGCCACGTTGAAGAGCAGCACGTCGCGGGGCCCGTGGGCGGCCAAGTTGTCGAGGATGGCGCAGATGTGGGCGGGGCCGGCCGACAGCCATTGCTCGACCCGCTCCAAAAAGTCGATCTGCCGACTTGAGATTTCCGCTTTTGAATCATTGGAAACACTCGGTGATCCGGATGCCGTTTCAGGCCGTTCAACACTTTTCGAGGTCGTTGTGGATGGGGGCATTGGCGGCAGAAATGGGAATGCCCCGATTGGTTCGACGGGAAGCCTCCACATCGTTCTGTCCGGATTGATGCGGAGAACGGCGGCACGACAATCAGGTTTTATTGTCGGCGTAATTTGATGTTCAATCGGAGGAAACCAAAAATCTATTTTGGCTCGATTACGCCGCCGTCCCATTTGAACTTGTACTTTGGCAATGCCTTCTGCAACTGGTTGATTCCCTTCGCCGTGATCTTGGTGTTCCCGATCAGGACCAGTTGCGTCAGGTTTTTGCATTCCTTGAGACGGGCCAGCCCCTCGTCGCTCAACGTCATGTTGTCCAGCGTGTTTTGAAGCGCCAGGCTCTTGAGGTTTTTGCATTCCTTGAGGCCGGCCAGCCCGGCGTCATCCACGAGGGAGCCGTTCAACAAGAGTTCGGCGAGGTTTTTGCATTCTTTGAAATTGGCCAGTCCCTCGCCGCTCACCTGCGTGCCTTGCACGCGGATTTCCTTGGGGCCGGCCCCCGTGATGACGACATCCGATCCGTCGATGTTGATGCTGACGTCGGGATCATCGACTTCGACGACCAGCGTCCCCTCCGGTGAAACCAGGCGAATAACCGTGCCGCTCAAATGCGTGGCCCCGGCCGCCTCCGCGAAACCGAGGCCGGCGACGAACATCAGCAGCACGGCGGCGCCGGCGGCCCGGCGACTGGCGGGGCGGCGCGGCCGGGCGGGCGGCCTTCGAAGGTCACCGTCGGCAAATCAGGTGGTTTCGGGAATTTCGCCGGAGCCGCAAGCCAGTAACACGGCCACTTCGCGGGCCGACTGGAACCGGTCGTACGTTCTTGGCGTGCAGTTTGGAGATGATGTCGCAAAGCCGCCGGGGAACTTCGGGAATCACTTTGGGGATCGGTCGCGGCGCGTCCTCGACCACTCGCTTGAGCACTGCGAGCGCGCCATTGGCCCGGAACGGTGGTCGGCCGGAGCAATATGGTGTAGAGGACGCTTCCGAGGCTGAACAAGTCCGCCCGGTGGTCGAGTTTTTCCCCCCAGCGCCTGTTCCGGGGCCATGAACATCGGCGTGTCGGCGATCATCCCCGACTGGGTGATGCTGGCGTCGGCGGCGCGGGCCATACCGAAATCGGTAATCTTGACGCGTTCCTGCGGGCCGTCCTCGATCAGGATGTTGCCGGGTTTGATGTCTCGGTGAATCAGCCCGGTGTCGTGGGCGGCGGCCAGCCCCTCGGCAATTTGCCGGCCGATCCGCGCCGCCTCCCGGGGCTCGATCGGCCCCGACCGGTCAAACCGCTGCTGAAGGGTCTCGCCGGGGATGAATTCCATCACCAGGTAAGGCAGGGGCTGTTCCTCGACCGCATGCACCTGAACGACGTTCTCATGCCGGACCTTGGCGGACGAGCGCGCCTCGCGGAGAAAGCGTTTGCGGGCGGGGGAGGTGGCGGCGACCTGCTTGTTCAGCGCCTTGATGGCGACAACCCGTTGCAGAACATTGTCAAAGGCGCGGAACACGACGCTGAATCCCCCTTTGCCGAGAACTTGGAGGATTTCGTAGTGTCCGAGCCGGCCGAGCGAATCGGGCCGGGATGACGGTTGCAGAAAATCGAGGCCGTCGTCCCCGTCCGATCCGTCGCCTTTGGCCGGGGCCGACCCGTTTTGGCCGGCGGCGGAACGAGTGTCGGGGGAACTGTCGAGGACGAGGTTGGCGTCGGGCCGATCCCCCGACGCGGCCAGTTGGTCTGTGATCGGTTTGTTCAGGAAACTTCCGGCTTTTGGGTGGGCTTTCAAAAGGATTTCGATCTCCCGGCTCAACTTCGCATCGTCGCCGCAGGCCGAGTCCAGAAAGGCTGTTCGCTCGGATTCCGTCCCCTTTTCTAGGGCGGCGAAAAACAGGTCTTCTACGGCGGACGTTTTGCTCATGACCTCGCTCCACGGACCGGTTGCCTTAGCTTCAATGCGACGAAAGGCCCTCAAATCCTTCATCAAAATGAGGATTTGTTGAAATTATTCCGAGTTCGTCCCGGAGAGACGCGCGTAGAGCCGGGCGCGGGCGAAGGTCCAGTGCCTTTCCGTCGTGGAAAGCGAAATGTCCAGCGAACTGGCGATTTCCGGCATGGTCAGCCCGGCGAAAAAGCGGAGCTTGACCACCTCGGCCTTGGCCGAGTCGAGATCCGTCAGGCGGGTCAACGCCTCGTCAATCGCCAGGAGATCCTCGTCGGGAACCAGTTCCAGCGACTCGGCCGCGTCCAGATCGACGAGCCGACGGCCGAGACCGTCCCGGAGCCGCTTTTTGCGGCGGGCGCTCTCAACCAGCAACCGGCGCATGGCCTCGGCGGCGGCGAAGAAATGGCCCCGGCTGTCCCACTTCCGGCCGACAGCGTTTTCAGCCCCGATCCTTGGATGTCGCCGATGTCCACATAACCGTCCCCCCGTTTTGGCTTTGACCACCGTGATGCTCAGGACGCTCCTGGCTGGATCGGTGTTCTCCAACACGATCCCCGCGATCGGCCCCGCGCCGCCGACAAGGGGGCGTACTGAAGGACGGCGATCTTGCCGACGTTGGCGGGCGTCAGCCGCACCGTCTGTTTGTCGTCGTCGGTGTCGGTGAAAGTGCCGACATTGCCCGCCAGAAAGCTGGAATCCACGGCGACAGTGACCCCGCCGGACAACCCCGGCAGGCTGGTGTTGCCGACGTTGTCAACGGCGCGGACGCTCACGAAATAGATCTGGCCGCCGACCAGGGAAAGCGAGCTGGCGCATGATCATCATGGGAACGGCCGCTTATTCGTTATGACCTGCGAAACCCGCCTGTTTCGCCACCCGCCGGAGGCGCGTCAACGTCACGCATTCCCAATGCGACGCGCCGGGTGAAAACCCTTCAAGATTTTTCAGATTTGTTTCTTTGACCCGCCCGGAGCCTCAAGCAAATCGGCGATCTCATGGGTGAGATGAGCCGGGCCAGTGCGGACGGCTTTAGGGGGCGTTGATGCCATTTGTGACGAGCCGGAGTTGGTGGAGACGCCGAGACCCGCAAGATTTTTGCGCCCGTCTCGCCATTAACACAACATCGCTGTGACAAAGAGGCGAGTTTCGGGTGGGATTTTCTCCATCCTATCGGGAGGGATTCGTCGTGACGAGCGAGCAACTTCAGGAGATCGGGTCGGCGTTGACCGCCTTTTTGCGGACTTTCGAGCAGTTTTTTGACAATCCGCAGGGGGTTGTTCATCTTCGGAATTATTCGCGAGGGCTGCTCTCGGATCTGGAACGAAAGGCCGCCGAGCCGCTGGCGCTGTTCTCCGGCGTCCCGGTCCGCAACGTCCGGCAGTTTCTCAAGGCTTGCGTCTGGGACGACCGGGGGCTGGTCGACGCGGTTCAACAACACTTGCGCGAGGAAGCCGTCCGCCGGCCCGACGACGGTTTGGGGACGGTGGCGGTCAGCGACGAGACCAGCGCCGTCAAGGAAGGGGACAATACGCCGGGCGTGCAACGGCAATACCTCGGCTGTCTCGGCAAGATCGAGAACGGCATCGTCACGGTTCACCTGGCGGCGGTGAAAAACGGCTTCAAGACCCTGCTCGACGGCGAGTTGTTCCTGCCGAAATCGTGGGACGAAGACCGGGATGGACACGCACACCTCGCCGACTATCAATGCATTTCACATCCGGGGCATGGTTTTGTACGAATGTTCTGCCGCGATCATGCTGCCGAGAACAGTTACGATCAATACGTTCCCAAATCCATCGCAAGTGAGATAACCAGATTGACAGGTGTGGAAGATGAGTATCCGCCTCTGGGCGTTTCGACCTATCTGAACGGATTCCAAGATGCCATGGCCGTCATCCGCGTCCAGCAGAAGCAGATCGAGGCAGTAAGAGAGGCGTTGCGGCTCTTCAAAGATAACCTGCTGCCCCACAGCAATGATCCCGAGGATGACCTGTCTGTCCCCACCGAAGAGCTTTTGACCAATGGCTACTGCCTCGCGGAGGAAGTCCTTGCCGCCACCGATCCAAACCAAGAGCTACCTGTATGACCCATCAACTTCCATCCGACTTCGCCAAGGCAAAAACCATGTTCCAGCAAAGGGCCGTCCTGGCCGCCCTGGGCGTAAACCAACCGCCACCATTTGCGATGCGGGGTGTGCGGTGACCACCACGAAGGCGATGTGCCGTTCACTTGTGCAAATGGGGATGGCGAATGAGCAAATAACCCTCATTTCTGGAAGGGCAGGTTTTCGAGTTCAATTACCCGTTCTTCCGCGAAGAAGTGAATCTGTTCGACGGTGAAGGAACCTACAAAACGTTGTCATGGCGTCCCGGGGTTCGTCATGAGCTGATGGGTTACGGTGATCCAGTGGCAGTTGCGGATGGCGTGGGAAGCCAGATCGTGACCGTAGTCAGCGTCCACAAGCCCGGCAAATTTCCTGAAAGGATCTTCTTTATCCGTCATTGGAAGAACCCGGAAGGCAAAATGTTTGGGAAGTCAAAGTTACGAATGAAAACGACACCGGCGTTCAGAAAGCTGGTCGCCGGGTATGGGTTTGAGTTTGAGTTTGAGGTTTTGCAAGAACTCTGGTCGGCAAGCAGTCCAATCGCATGACCGAACCACGCAGTCGCCACAACTGCCGGGAAGGGGTGGGCAAATCGAGATTGTCGTCGGTCTCCGTGGGTTGGCGTGGATAACACCAATCCACTCTTATCTGGCGCTGACTTCAAACTTGAAATCGTTCGTTCCGCCGGCCGTCACTTCGGCGGTGAGTTGGCTGGAGATGCCAAACCGTTCCGGCAGGTAGTTCAGTTTGGTGGGTTTCTTCTCAGGGTCGGTGGAAAGCGGCGGCCCATCCTTGAAAGCCCGGACTTCGACTTTGTTTTTGCCAACATTGGCATTCCCGGAGTAGGCTCCGTCTTTGATCGGAAAAGTGGTCGGAGCCTCGTTGGACACCAAGAACGAGATTTCCCCCTCGGCCAGGGGTTTTCCGTCGATCATCACGCTCCCCTTTACGGGAACAGCCACCGCTTTCTTTTTTCCCGAGTCGCAACCCGTGGTCGAGACGATTGTGATGAAGAGGGCCATCAGCCAGGCACGCCGATCCATGGGGCAGTCATCCTTCGTTTGAAACAAATGGAGCAAGAGCGATTGCCTCCCGAATTGCCCGGAAGGCCGTCGTCGGAATGTCAAATTCTGCGATCAGTTGGCGCTCGCCGCCACGCCGTCATTCCCGCCCGCAAGCCGCTGCAAGATGGTCACATCCAGCGCCTGTCGCAAAAACCGGACTGATCCGTCGCCCATGCCGGCCAGGCAACCGCCCGTGTGGCTGGAAGACAGCGGAATGTTGTTTCCGGTGTTGTCATTTGTTCCGTTTGAACCGGAGTTGCCAAGCCCGCGCTGATTGATCGACCAGCGAACGGTGGTGCAATTGAACGCACGGTCCGTCCAGGCGGCGCCGACGGCCGTGGTGCCCGCCCCCATTGTCCAGCCATCCGGTCCCTGACTCGTGATGGCCATGTTTGAGTACGTCGCGCTGATGATTGGCGCGTTGGCGGCATCCCGGAGATGGTCGCTCTGCTCGCCGACCATCAGGGTGTTGCTGGAGCCGTCGGTGATGCTGGCGAACGTCTGCTGGCTGTTGGCAAACAGAAATCCAGTCCCGGAAGTGTAGCCGGACGCCCCGGAACCCAGAGTGGTGTCAAGCGCCGATCCGGAGATGCCCATGTACGAGGTGTACATCTCCAACGCCGAGCCTGTCTTGACCCATGGGGACATGGCGGGGAGAACGGTGGACGGACATCGATACGTTTTGATGGTGACGTTGTTTACCAACGCAATGTTGGTCGCGTTCGTGTAACCGCTGTTGTTGTTAAACTGCCATTGTTTGTAGATGTTGCCCTGCTCGATGTATGGCAGAATGTACACCTTCCACGACGACCCCCATCCATTGGTCCCGTTGCCAAAGGGAGCGACGTCATTGGAGCAGCCGGGGGGAAATTTGTTGTTGTCGTCATGGTAGCCGTGCAGTGCCAGGCCAACCTGCTTGAGGTTATTGGAGCAACTCATGCGGTTGGCGGCCTCGCGGATCTTTTGCACGGCGGGCAGCAGAAGTCCGATGAGGATGGCGATGATGGCGATCACCACCAGCAGTTCAATCAAGGTGAACCCGTCGCGGAGTTTCCCCAAGATTCTTGTTGACATGATTCGGTTTCTTTCGAGAGAAAAAGGGGCGGAAAAAACACATCAAACATGTTGGAAGGAGAGGTTTCCGTTTGGTCGTGTTTGAAAAGAGTGATCGCAATCTTAAATCACACACAATGACCCGATGGTCCGTCCTCGCGGAAAAAATCACCACATTGAGGAATGGAAAAGAGGGATATCCTTTCATCAAACCAGCCGGTCCAAGATTTAAATCAAGAGACTGGAAAATTGGCGGGAATTTCAACGGTGGAGAATTTGTTTTAAACACGCCAGAAGTGGCAGGGCTACTCAGCGGTTGATCTTGGGCAGGATGGCGAAATTGGTTATGGAGGATTTCCTTTTGGAGATCCGTCATGGCCGCGTCGCTGATCGATTTGTTGCGAGAACTCAAAGACCCGCGTGACCCGCGCGGGTTGCAGTATCCGCTGGCGTCCGTTCTGGGACTGTGCCTGGTCGCCATTCTCGCCGGGCACACCAGTCTGGCCGCCATTGCCCACTTCGGCCGTCTGCGCGGCCCGCGACTCGGCCACCCTCTCGGGTTCCCGAGCAAGAAGATGCCTGCGGCCAACACCCTGTCGTTGCTGCTGCGTGATCTGGACGCCGGCCACCTGGACCGGATCATCGGGGCGTGGCTGGCCGGGCGGCACGCGGCCGGATGGGACCATGTGGCCATTG
>NZ_JH636448.1:39813-45494 GCF_000255705.1 Zavarzinella formosa DSM 19928 | reverse complement strand
GGCGCATTGGGGAATTGAAAACGGTTTGCACTATACGCGAGACGAAACCTTGGGGGAGGACCGGTGTCGCGTGCGGCGCGGAGCTGCCCCGCGGGTGCTGGCCTCGCTGCGAAACGTGGCCGTTCATGTGCTGCGCGGGATGGACACGCCGAGCATGGCCGCCGCCACCCGCGAGTTCGCCGCCGACCCGAGACGTGCACTGGACTTCCTCACTGACCCAAGATCAACCTCTGAGTAGCCCTGCCAGAAGTGGTTGTCAAGGAGATTTGACCTGATGCTCCATCGCGAAGTGCCGATGTGCGGTCAGGGCATGCTCATTGCGACCCGCCGCCGGGCGTGATACATTCTTCAAAACATGAGAGCCGGAATGATTTGCGCGGGGATGTTATCGAATTAGAACTTCGGCGGCCGACGGGGGTTAAGGTGTTTCCAATCATGACGCACGGCACGGTGGTCGCTGCTGCTCTCGCGGGTTGCCTGTTTGGCTGGAACGCGCCGCGCCCGAAGCCAGTCCCGCCGACTTCCGAAGTCGCCGTGCGTGAGGTGCGGCTCGGCAACGGACCCAGCCACCTTGCCGTGCGGGATGGCACTCTTTTCGTCAGCGGCTTCCACTCCGGCCGTGTCTCGGCCCACGACCTGTTGAGCGGGAAGGCCCTTCGGGAGACCCTGCTCGACGCCTACGAGGTCCCGGCCGATCCGAAAGCCGGCTTGCCGGCGAGAAAAGCCCATGAGTGCGCGGGCGGGCCGCTTGTCTCGGCCGCCGACCGCCTTTTCGTCGCCCAGACGTTCAGTGAGTTCGTGCTCGTCATGGACCCGGCCACACTCCGCGTCGTCAAACGACTGCCGCTCGGGGGCGAGGGGGCGATGGCGGTCGCGCCGGACGGGTCTTTCGTCGTCTTCGCGTCGAACAAGAAGGACGAGTTCCACCTGATCGACCCGAAGACTTACCACCATACGACCGTCGCCTACCCGCCGGGCGGGCGGGGAATCGGGGCGGTCGCCGTCTCGCCGGACGGACGGTTCGTCACGCTCGGCATCCAGCGAGGCTGGACCCCGCCGGACGGGCCAATCGACTTCTCGAAAGCGACTCGGAAGCCGAAGGAACACGCCGACGGGCGGTCGAAGCTCGTCGGGCAGTCGTTCTTGGCGGTCTACGACATCCGCGTGAGGCGGTACGTCGCGACGGTCAACTTGGCGGAGCCGGTCTCGGCGGAGCGTCCTGACGAGGCGGACAGTGGCAGCCCGTTCGCCTTGGCGTTCAACCGGGACGGGAACAAGGTGTACGCCGGTATGTTCCAATCAAAGTCCGGCGTCCGGGTGATCGACACGACCGGGTGGCGGCTCAGCGGCGACATCCGCTTCGCCCCGAACGCCGACAACACGAGGGAGTGGACGAATCCGATCAGGTTGGCCGTCTATCGCGACTGGCTTTTCGTGGCCAACCGCGAAAACGACGAGGCAATTGTGGTGGACACGAGGTCCGACAAGCCGGGCGACCGGCTGCGATACGAGGGCGGGGGTGACGGATTCACGGGGTTCGCCGTCGAGGCGGACCGGATTTATCTCGCCGGTGGGCGAGGGCAATCGGTCCGCGAATTGGACGGCTGGTCGCTGGCCCGCCGGTTGGCAAGCCGTCCCGGGGGCGACTCCGGCCCGCCCTTGGAGCTAACGCTAACGGTCGCACCGCACTGACCGACGGCGTGGCGCCGGACGTCGGTCAGCGAGCAGCGGATTTGGGAAAAGGCAATGATCAGACATCGACCTCCCCCTTGCCCGAGCGACCCCGCTCGTCTGTCGTCCCGCCATGTCGCCCACCCCTCAAGATCACGCCAAATTTGTCGCCCGCAAGGCGATTTCAGATCGCCAGATCACGGAGCCTGATGTGGCTCGTGCCCTGGTCAAGTGCGCCCTCGGCCGCGAGCGGACAAGCAAACTCACCGGATGATGTTTGACCCGGCCAGTCGGCCGGTTTACGCTAACACCTAACTCATAAATCGATGGACAGTGTTGGGATATGGCATGTGCAATATCCAACGGATTGACGTCCATTTGGGAGTCACACATGCTTCAATCCCGACTCGCCACCCTGGCCGTTCTGCTCGTGGCAACGGTCGCCGTCGGGCAGGAGGACGACCAGACCTCTGTCACCGCTTTGAAGAAAATGGCCGCCGATGTTTCGGTTGACCGGGACGGATTTGTCACCGACGTCCGGTTGAATCCCCAAAGCGGGTCGGTGCGCGACGCCATCCCGCACCTTGCGAAACTGCCTCGCCTGAGAACCCTCGCCCTCCATTCTGACAACGGGTCTGTTGACTTGGCGTCTGACCTCGCTGTCTTGCCGGCGCTGACGGAGGTTGAACTTCACGCCTCCGCGCCGGACGGCCGGTCGGCGACATGCCCCCGCGTGAAATGGGCGTTGCTGCCTAAAATCCGCACCGTGCGGCTCACCGGCGCCGGGATCGGCGACCGGCAGTTGGAAGACCTCGCCAAGGCCACCGGCCTGCGGAGCCTGCACCTGAACGGGGTGGCCGTCACTGACAAGGGACTGGCCTGCCTCAAGCAAGTCAAGGGACTGAACATGCTGCTCATTCAGTCGTCTCACGTGACCGCCGGAGGGGTGAAGGCAATCAGCGCCCTCGACGGCTTGACATCTCTCACCCTCGCCGCCAACGCCATCGGACCGGACGGGTTCCGGCACTTGGCGGCAATGACCGGCCTGGAGTACCTGAACCTGGAATCGACCGACGCCACCGACTCTGACGTGGCCGCCCTCGCGCGGCTGAAGAACCTGACGCACCTCGACCTCGGGTACAATACCTACCTGACCGACAGTTCGTTGCCGCCATTAGCCGGGTTGAAAAAACTGACCGGGCTGCGCCTGTACGAGACCAAGGTCACGGAAGGCAGGATGGCGGACCTGAAGAGGGAACTGCCGAAACTGTTGGTGGGCAAGTAGGACGTGAAGGCTTTTTGTGTCGTCAATCAGACGAAGGAGTGGAATCGGTGGCGTCAGTCGTAATCCCCGCATCAAGACTTGACCTGATTCTCCAGACACCCGACGAAGCGCTCGCGTGGATCGACTCGATGCCTCCGGCCGACCGGGCCGAAGTTTCCCCGGACTGGATCGCCCGAGTGCGGGTAACGGCAGTTGGCGACCCTTGGGCCCTCAGTTACACAGCCGTCGAACGGGTCAGCGGGGCTGCCGTGGGCGTGGGCGCGTTCAAAGGACCGCCTGATGCTGGCGTTGTCGAGGTGGCTTATGGCATCGACGAGGTTCACCGAGGCAAAGGATTCGCCACCGAGGCGGCCGGGGCGCTGACCGAGTTCGCATTCGCCAGCGGCCTGGTCCGCCTCGTTCGAGCCCATACCAAACCGGACAATGTGGCATTGTCGCGTGTGCTCGCCAAGAACGGGTTCCGTCAGATCAGTGAAGTGATTGACCCGGAGGACGGGTTGGTGTCCCGATGGGAGCGTGATTTATCCGGGCCAGGCACGGCGCCTGAGTCATCTGCTCTTCTTCCTCCTTCTCAAACGCAATCCCCGTCACTGCTTGATCGCCCGCACGCATGACCTCCCGCGTCCAAGCCACCCCGTTCGGGTAACGTCCCGTCATGTCGCCCGCGCCCACCCCTCAAGATCACGCCAACTTTGCGCCCGTCAGGCAATCGCTGCTCGTCGGCAGGGTGAATATGACGAATACCTCGCATTGTCCCTGCAAGTCTTCGGTCCTGAATGGGAGCCTTGCAGCCGCACTTCCTCGTTGACCGTGATAAAGAGGGCTCCGAGGACGAGGTCGTTGATGCCAAAGTACTGTGGGACTTCGTCGCCTCTTGAAACGCGAAGCAAACGCTTGTTTCTTATGACGTGGACTACTCAAAAGTGATTCCGGCCGATTCCGAAGGGTTTGCGATCTTGATCGCCGAACTTAAGCGAGAGTTAGCATTGGAAACAACTTGACTGCCATATGCCGGTCAGAAAGCAAGCATGTGCGGAGATAAAATTCTGATTCCGCGGCATACGGGCGTATTCTAGTTGGCAGACCGCATTCCAATGTCACACCAACGACTCCGAGAGCCTTCTCGACGGGCCCTCATGGACCGACGAGCAGATCAAACACCGCCCGGCGGACATTTGGACTCGCAGAATCCGGTCAGAATTGGTGTTTTTAATATCTCGCACCCACGATTTCGAGGACACGATGGCCATTCCAGATTCCATCCGCCGCACACACGAAGCCTTGTTTGATTTGTGGTTTCCTACGGGGCAATTGCCCATCCCGCCGCAAATCTTGCCGGAGATTCGAGCAATCGCGGCGGGTGTGAGCGCCGGTCTGCTGGACGCGCTGGCCCAGGGAGACATGATGGCAATCCTGACTGGCTTGACGCAGCCGCAGGGGTTGCCATTTTATAACGTGCTGAAAGGTTCTTCTAATCCGGCCGTCCAGCGATTCCTGGCCGCCACCGGCGGATTCGGCGGATTGGACCGGGCCGACGCAACCTCCGTCTTCTCCTTCTTCTTTGACGGACCGGCGGCACCGGCATCAGCGGAGGTCGCCATGCTCTGCCGCGAGACGTACCTGTCCGCCATTTGGGGCCTGCCTCTTGCCGTGCCGCTAACGGGCATTCAAGCCCCGGCCACATTCGTGGGCAACCCGGCTGTGTACGCGAAGTTGAACGCTCCGACGATTCCGCCGGGAACGCTTGTCTATGACCCGAAAACCCAGACGATCCGGCCGAAAAAAGGGACCATCGATTACCTTGTGATCGGCGCGGGACCGGCCGGGGCGACCGTGGCGCATGAACTGCAAAAAAACGGGAAGCGGGTCGTGTTGATCGAGCAGGGCCCGTTTGTTGTTTGGGGCTCGATGGACACGATGAGCCACCCCAAGTTGATGTTCCGGGGCGGGGTGGCGGCAACGTCAGACAATGGCGTGCTGGTGAGGAGCGGGGAGGCGGTTGGCGGCGGGACGACGGTTAACATCGATCTGGCGTTTTCGCCGCTGGAGGCCACCATTCAGTCTCGCATTTCGCACTGGATCGACCAAGGATGGATCGACGGCCGGTTCTACACACAGGAGCGAATCTCGTCGGCCTACCAGTGGGTGCGGAACATCATCGGCACGCGTCAAGTGACGCAGGAAGAGTTGAACCGCGACAACCGGGTGCTTTGGGAAGGCGCCGGCGCATACGGCGTTGACCCGTCCTTGTATCATTTGAACCGCTTTCCGCAGGGGGACTCGCCTTCCCCTGTCACACAGAAGCGGGATGCCGCGCGACAACTTATTCGGCTCATCCGAGAAGTTCGTACTTGGCTCGATGGATTGAGTAAATGCGAAGGTGGAAGAATTCTTGGTCACGGTAGCCATAGGCCTGTCGTTGCAGGGTCTTGATTTTGTTGTTCACCCCTTCGAGGGGGCCGGTCGAAATCGGACAGCGATGGTAGTTCAGCAGGCCGGTCCGGTGCATCTGGAAAGAACTCGCCATCTTCTGCAACACCGACAGCTTGGACGCCTCGGCCCGCCGACACCAGTCGTCCAGAAACCGGGCGGCGTCTTTCGGGCTCCCCTGCTCCCAGAAGTGGCGAAACTCTTCTTTCATGTAATACGCCGTCGCCAGCGGTTGGTTGATCCGCAGGGCTTCTTCCAGCCGGGCGCGTTCCCCTTTGGTCTCGTCCAGATTCTC
>NZ_JH636448.1:26227-39727 GCF_000255705.1 Zavarzinella formosa DSM 19928 | reverse complement strand
TTGCCGCCAACCGGGAGGGTGCGGACGGTGCGTTCCACGACCCCGCGTCGGATGACGTTGGCGGACTGACAGGACGAACAGCGGTCATGGGCGGGATCCTGCCGGAGATGAAGGGTCAGGCCGCCCTCGGCGGAGGAGGTCCGAACGACTTGATAGTCCCGAACACCGAAAACACGATACAGTAGCGTGGAGGACATGCCGGCTTCCTGAAGATGGTGTGGTTACCTTTCATGAAACGGCATGCTCCTCTTTTTTGGCAACCCCTGAGTACGAACTTCTCGGATGAGCCACTTATTCTTTCCGCGATGGAGAACCCGGAAAATCCCCTGAGTGTGATCCCGGACGTGGCGGTGCAGGAACTCCTCTTCACAGACGCCGGACCGGATGTAAGCGTGCGTGCGGTCGGCGCGCGCCTGCTCGTGAACGAGCCCTGGACGGAGCACGGCAACACGGTCGTCGATCCGTGCGGCCTGAAGATTCCACCCGGAACTTCCGTCATGATCCAGGCGGACAACATCATCCTCAGCGCCGGGACAATCGGGTCCACGCGGATCCTTTTGAACACGGCGAAAACACAGCCTGCGGTGAGGAATGACCGGATCGGCAAGGGCCTCATCATGCACCCCTCTTTTCCCCTGATCGGGGTCTTCGCGGACCGGATCAATCTCCTGGAAGGACTCGACAGCGCCACGTTTCTGGAGGCATTTGGCGTGACGCCGGGGTTCATTTTCGAGACGATGGCCGGCCTGCCCGCATATGGAGCGGTGCTCATTCCGGGATCGGGGATGGACGTATACAATCAGATCACGAAATTCAACAACTCTGCCGGCTTCGGCGTGATGCTCGTCGACACGCCCTCGGACAGCAACACGGTTGAACTCGACGGAACGGGGAAAGTCGTGCTGAATTACACGCTGAGCGAGCCGGACAAACGGCGGTTTGCCGTGGGGGTGGGGACTGCCATCCGAATGATGTTCCTGGCCGGGGCGACCAAGGTTCTCATCCCAACCAATGAGAATGTGCTTGGTCAGGAGGGGTTCGATCCGATGGTCGGGGTCGCCCTGACAAGCATCGACCAAGCCGATTTGGTTGAAAAGAACCTGAAATTCCTGCCCAACCGGACTTTGCTGACCTCGGCTCACCTGCAAGCGACCAACAAGATGGGGAAGTCACCGACAAGTTCGGTCGCCTCGACGAATCAGAGGATTTGGAACTGCGTCACGGGCGGTGAAATCCCCAATCTGTACCTGATGGACAGCAGCATGTTCCCCACCTCGGTGGGCGCCAATCCGATGCAGTCCCTCTATTCCTTCGCAAAGATTTTTTCGGAGCGGTTGCTGAAGGGAATGGACGCGCCCGCCCCGTTGTCATTCCACTCCGTCCAGACGGACAAAGCGGCGAGAGGCCCGGCGCCCCGTCGCGCGGCCGGACCAATGAACGAAACAAAATTTCCACAGACGGGGCATGATCCGCGGTAAGCCAGGAGCGTTTGGGAACAATGAGACGAAGCCCATGTTTTCACGGGCATTTTTATTGTTTCCAAATGCTCCAAATAACAAATCAATTCATTGATAATTTTTTCACATTGTCAAATCGTGGAATCAGAGGGTTGTCAAATGGATGCGCTGGCCAAAATTGCCCCGGTTTGCTCAGTCCTTGTGGCTGTCATTCTTCCAATCTTCCTGTTCTACATCATGCCCCGGTCACGGGAACGCCAACGAAATGCGCTCGATTTGTTCAACTCATTTACCAGCGAAGCGATGCACAAAACTCGTCTCGACGCATGGGCATATTTTGTGACTCTCGTCGCTGACGATCCTGCGGAACAGGATACCAGATTTTCCCATTATCTGGATTATTTGACCGAACGAAAATCGAAAAAGCCTTTTTCCAAAGACGAGATTGAACTCTTCCAGAAGGCGAGCAAAGTTCTTGATTTCTTCGCTTATGTTGACGCCTGTCTCCGCGAGCATTTGGCCGGTCCACAACTCGTTCGGACATTTCTTGCAAGCTATTACCTGTGGTGGCGGGAGGAATTGATGGAGCCACTTCGCAAAAGACGACGCCTCACAACCACCAACCCTCAATTTGTGCCATATTGGTAGGAAGGTCTTTCTCGACTCGATTCAGTGGTAAAGTGATGCATTTCAGCCTGCAAATAATTATTGCCAATTCCGGCTCTCGGGCTCTCGCAGGCGTGAAAACTCACAATCTCCGTTTGACATGCCCGGCAAAGCATGCCAAAAATAAAGCCAACGACTCACGTGGCATTTTCTTCGGCCTTCGTGAAAGTGATCGACAAAACCGTCGAGGAGTTGCATCGAATAACCTCTCTCTTGCCGAGGGCCGGCTTGTCGAAGATTCTGTCGAGATGGTTGCCGGAAATGACCACGTCTTCGCTGTCCTTCCCCTCAAAGCTCCATGAGATTCCCTTGCTTGGGTTGTAGTCGATGGTCCCTATGATCGATCCGTAAAGCACTGCCCGACAGTCACGGTTCAATTGCACCAACTGCACCGCCAGCGCCTGATGATGGGAATCCCTCCCGTCCCCTGCCGGACTCTCGAAACTGTCGTCGTCTGCCTGCGGCGGGATGTCGTTGGCTTCCTTTGCTCCCCGCAGGTTCTCCAAAAACTTATTCGTAGCCATATGTCTCCCTTCCTCGCTTGAGTGTCACATCTCTCATCTTCGATCCAACCAACGTTGGAAGCTCCCGCAGGAACGCGATGTGCCTCTTTAACCGCTCCCGGATCTTTTTCCGGGGACGCCTGACCAGATCACTCGCCAGCAGCCGCTTGTCGTCCCGCTTCACCGCCTCCAGCGTTTCGGCTTTCGAGTCCACGTAGATGCTCGCCTGCTTCCTTCCGCGGGACACCGAAACGTAAAACTACGCCATGTTCGACGCCGGGAGTGATTGGTTCCCTTGAACGACGATAACATTATCTGCCGTTTTCCCCTGGGCGGCGTAGCTGGTGTCAACGAGCCCGGAAGTGAACGTGCCGTTGTTCAGGATGATGTTTGTCTTGTCGAACCCCTCCACTGTGTGGGAAGAGCCGTTGTTGACCTTGTGACCGTTCACTTCCTGATTGGAGGTGAAGCGGATCGTGTCGCCCTTTCACAAGGACACACTACCGCGTTCGTAAACCTGGAAGGCGTCTGGGTTGGCTTAATCGCCTCATCCAGTTCCTCGGTTTATCGATCTTCGTCCCGTTCTTTACGCCCCGCCATTGCGGATGTGACAGGTGACATGGCCTTCGTAGTAGTTCCTTGGGTCAGAGCGTTCGGCCTCGGTCCAATTGGTGGGCTTCAGGACTTCAAAGGTCCGTTCTTCTCCGGTGAGCAGTCCGGCGGCGGCCATCTCCTCCCAGACCCGTTCGGTGAGCAAGTCGCCATCCTTGTGGGTGGGGCAGACCAACAGGGTGGTTTTGCCATCCTTTGAGGAGGAGACGTATTCGGCGGCGGCCGAAGCGTATTTGTCATCCCCGGCCATCTCCCTGATCCAGCCAAACCCGTCGAGGATGGCGAACCCGTCAGAAACGTAGCCCCTGGCGATCTTCTCAACGGCCTTGCGGTAGTTGCCGCGTTGGCGTTGGATTTCGGAGACGGAAGCTGCCGGAAGCCCGGCCTTCTCCTCCAAGAGGGTGAGGATGTCACCACCTCCCGCCGGATCAGGTCGGCTTTCCCGATGGCCGTGAAGACGCCTTCGACGGATGCGGAACCCACTCCGTGGCAGAGGGCTTCCTTGGCGAGCTCGCGTTGGGAGACGGAGGATTTTCGTTCCAAGAGATGATCGAGCGCCCAGGCTACGGCTTCTTGGGATTCGTCTTTGAGGGTTGCGGTCCTTGTCGAGCGTTGGTGGCCGTGTTTTCAATCGCCACCCGTTCGGGAGCGGTCATCCGCTTGTCCCATGAGACGAGCAGGGATTCCCACGTCTGGCCTTCCTTCTTTGCTTCGCGGGTCGTCAGCCGAGTTTGGCTTTCGACTCCGGTTTGGTGATCCGTGGCTCCTTCGCCTTCTTCGCCTTCTTCTCAATGAAGTCAGCGCGGCGGCCTCTGCAATTCGCAGCAACTCCATAGAGTTCGTACACTAAGGCCTTAGCCCGCCACATGCACACCTTGGATGAATATCACATGGCAAAGACAAACACCTCCGAAAACGGCAAACCACTAAACAGATCGCAGGCGGTCCGCGACTACTTGAAAGAGAATCCGGGAGCCGATTCAAAAGGCATCATTGACGGTCTCGGCGCGAAGGGCATCAAGGTCACCCCGACGCTCATTTACTTCGTGAAGGGCCAGTTGAACAAGGCAAAACGACGTGTGAAGCGAGAGAAGGTGGCCGAGGAGGCCAAATCGACGCCCGCCCGCAACCCGGTCGATGTCGTCATCCAGGTGAAGGCGCTCGCGATGGAACTCGGCGGGATCAAGAACCTAAAGAAACTTGTGGACCTTCTGGCCGAGTAGCCCCGCTCACCCTGTCAACCCACGACAGCCCGTCAACGCAACTCCCTCAGCCTGCTCGCTGATTCGGCCCAATGCTGGTCTCTCGTCATCAGATACAACCGCATCATGATCCGCTCGATGACCGGGATGTCGGCGGGACGGCAGGCGATTGTGGGGTTGTAGATCATGTGCGCGTGACGATCTGTGAATTGCAATCGTCGCACTGGCAATGGACACTGAAGCAGGGCCAGCGTCCACTAACCCGCTGTCCCAGCAAGCACTTCGAGCATGAAGTCATCGTTCCAACCGCACCCGCGACGTTTGCCGACGATGCTGTCGTTGCCGGGCACGCCGTGCGGCAGGTCGAGGACGCGTTCCAGGAACGGCTTCTTGAACCTGGCCCGACGAGCGATGGAGTCCGGTCTGCCGACGCCCGCCAAAACACCCATCATGGCGATGACCACCACGCTGACGAACGGGTGCAATTGGTTGATCGACGAGCGGATCTTCCAAGTCGGCGAAGTGACGAGTGATCTCTTCCAGCCCAATACGAACGTCCGCCATGTTTCATCCCCGCGAGGGAACCCGTTGCCGACGCGGAGCCTCGCGTAACGAGAGCAAAGTCAAAACGCAAGTCCGCCCAGATTCGCAAAACTATCCAAAAGTACGCGCCAGCCCTGGGGCGGGTGAGTTCGGCCCGTTCCTCGGCCGTCATCTCCCGGAGACGTAGTGGTTTCCAAACACGTCGTGGCGTACGGAGCTTCCTGCCAAAATCGCATCGAGGTCAGCGATTTGATTCGGGGCCAGGCGATTTGGTGGGGCGGAAAAGACCGCTCCGAAGAGAGCATGGGCGGGTTCTTTCGCTGGCTGGGCCCGGAAAAACGCGGCCAGATTCGTCTGGCGGTCATGGACATGCGGACCGCGTTCCGCACCTCGACGCTCAAGCCGGGCAATGCTCCGAAGGCGAAAATCCTCTACGACAAGTTCCACGTGTTCAAACACTTGGGCGAGGCGATTGACAAAGTTCGCAAGCAGGAATACTCCCGCGTGTCCGGCGAGGGACGACGATTCATCAGGGGGCCAAAGTACACGTTGCTGTCCCGCCGGGGTAATCTCACGACGAAAGGAAAGGCCGCCCTTCGGCTGTTGTTCCGGGCCAACACGAGACTCAACAAAGCCCGTTTGCTGAAAGAATCGTTTGGTCAGTTGTGGGATTATGCGACCCCGGCCTTGGCGAGGCCGTTCTTCGACCTGTGGTGCGACGCCCTGAAGTGGCAGCGGCTGAAGCTCTGCCAGAAAGTCGCCCGCATGATCGAATCCCACTGGGATGGAATCGCCGCGTACTGTGAGGAAGAGCGCCAAGCGCCGCCGGGCTTCGTCGAAGGACTCAACAACAAGATTCGGGTAATCCGGCGAAGAGCCTACGGCCTGCGAGACGAGAAGTACCTTCGACTGAAAATCCTGACCTGCAACCTGCCAAATCTGTGAAATTCACCCACTCGAAAACGCGAAGAGCCGTTTCTTTTTCCTAACAATCGTCTGAGTAATTGTTGGGAATGCGAAATTCCAGATCGCACCCCTATTGCGTCTGATCATCCAACATTACTGATATCACGCCCGCTACTTTTCTGCTGAACTCATATCAATCAGCGTCTCATTAACGCACAACAGACTCACATGCCCGCCAAAAGCAATGACACGCGCACTCTGCTGAAGAGGAGTATCACTACGTTTATTTTAGCCTGTGAGGAACGCCAGAAGCCAACGGGAATACGCGCAGAGCAAGCTGCCGCCCGGCGATCGTCGTTACCGGACGGGCGATGAGGCGAGATTTGCCAAGATTGGCTGATTTGTTTGCCGCCGATGAGTTTGGTGTCAGCATCCGTCATTTTGGGCCATTTTCAATTGATCAAAATCGCTGCGCATTTGCCCAAAATCATCAGGCGACCCCTCGCTTTTGCCGGGGTTTTTGAAAAATGGTGTTCAGTTGGCCCACTGTTTTTGACCACTTTTGGGGTGTTCAACTGTCCAAAAATGGTCGCCGGAAGGTGTTTTTCGCGCTTTTCAGGCCACTTTTTGGTCGGTTTTTGATCGATTTTCAAATCGTAAAACCGGAGAACCTGTAACGCTTTGGCGTTTTTGGCTTCCGGGAAAGGTAACTTGCCAAGATCAGAGGCTTTCCGATTTTCAGGCGTCGGCCTTGGGAAAATTCCGGCCCAAGAAGTTCGGTGTCAGGCATTCGCGAGCATCGCTGGTCTCGAACAATTCCAACACCGGGCCGACACGGTCCTCGCCAAGCAGTTTCCACAGTCGGCATGCTTGTCGATAGGAACTGTCGGCCTTGCCCCATTGGCCGGGGGAGAGTTCGGCGAGGGCTTCCTCGTAAAAGTCCTCGGCCGGTCCGCCGAGGATGAGGGCCGCTTCGCCTTCGGTGGCGAACAGCCAGTAGCGTTCGGTTTTCTCGTATTCCAGTCGTTCGGCGCAGATCTTCGCCACTTTGCGGGCTAGGTCCGTCGCCTTGTCCGGTCGGCCGGTCATTAGGGCCAGGGTGGCGGCGTTGATGCCCACATATTCGTCGTCGGTGGCCTCGAAGGCCTCGGAGTAGACCATATAGGCCTTGTCGTACATCTGAAGCGAAGGCAATCGCATCGAATGCAACCGCCCGGTCGATGTCGGGGTTTCCGCTTTCTTTCGCTCCTCGGCCTCGGCCTTGCGATCACCAGAATCCTTGTAGACCCGGCCGATGCGGCCAAGGGTTTCACTGTCCCCGAAGGTCCGGGCTTCCTCGCGGAGTCTTTCCAAACTGACTTCCACCGCATGCAATTCCTTGTCTTCCAGCTCAAGAAGAAGAGACTGGCCGATCAGCGGAATCGCATGACTGTGTTCCTGTCGAACCCTGATCCGGGTTCCCGAAACGGTCGGGTCTTTTTCGATCACAAATCCTTCGACAAACTTGCAGCCTTCCTCGTATTTTTGTTCCGTCCAATTTTGATAAGCGATGGCCAGCGGAACCCGATAACTTGGATAGGAGTTCTCGCGGTTGGCACCGGCCGCGATGGAGTCACGCAACAGGGGTGGAATGGAAGTCATCCTTGCGAGGGCAACACCGGCTGAGACCAGCGCTGCCTCCTGTTCCACCAACGTGTAATCCCAGCGGACGTTGATAAGGCCGTAGACGCCCAGCGCGAAATACAGTTCGTTCATCCACAACGATTGCCGCCGGGGCATCTCGAACCCGAGCCACTTGGCGGCTTCCCGGCGCACCCGCAGGAGAATGGCTGCCAGTCGGTTGAGTTTCTGCACTTCAGTGGGGGGTTGGGGAAGCGGCCGGATTCGCTCGGCATCCTCCCCCTCCAAAATGGATTTGGTCAGATCGTTCAACAGTTCCTCGAAGGCCAGAAACGCGGCCATCCGGTCGGCCCGCCGGGCGTTCTCCGAAACCAACCCGATGGCGTTTTGAATCTTCGGCCCTTTTCGCAACCGGCTTCGGTTCACCAAATATTGACAGGCCGTTTCATCCCGGAGAATCTCCGGCAACAGCCGCACCTTGAGTTCTGTTTCCAGTTTGGCGAAATCCCACGCCAGAACGTTTTTGGCGCTCATGTCCCCGTAATCAAACACGGCCGGATACTGGACTTCTCCCCGCCGGACCCCGACCAGTACATTGCGGGCATGTAGGTCGCCGTGGGACCGGCCGACCAGCGTGTTGGGAATCCGCTTCCCGGTTTGGTCGGCCATCGCCCATGCCACAAAATCCACCGGGTCGAGATAACGGGCCGGTTTGCTAAACGGGTCCGCGTTCGGAACATCCATCGCTGCCAGCACCCAAACGGCATGGCGCCGCAACATGCGCCGGTCAGGAGTGTTTCGCCAGAGAGCCAGCACATCGTTGGTCGTTTTGACCAAGTGACTGTGATAAAACTTCCACGCATCGGCCGGGGCGGCGGTCGCGCCGCGATAGAACCACAATCCCAAATCGGTGAACACATGCGCCAACGCCCGTTCGGCCGAGAGGGGATCGGGCTTGTCGTCCATCACCGCCCACCGGACGGCTTCCTCCAGCAATTTGGGTTGGGCCTCTGACGATTCATGATCGTCCGGCCCGAACAGAGTGAAGGCATCGCGATAAACCACGGCGACCCGGTCATCGGGCAGTTCAAACTTGCGAACCGGCGAGAAGATCCGGCTGGCGACCATTTGCTTTTTGGTGCATTCCTGCCAGCCGTCGAAGTCCGGGGACACCTTTTGCCGGGAGCCGATTTTGACGATGTGCCGGTGATAACCGTCTTCGTAAGCCGCTTCGACGGCCAGCACGGTCTTTAGGTGGTATTCCGGCGTGTGTCCGCTGAAAAGGCGGGGGACAAACAAGGAAAGGGTTGTCCGGTCGTTTTCAAATTTCTTGAAGAGGATGTCGAGTTCAAGAGCCAGTCGATCACGAATCTCGTCGGGTAATTCATCCCGGACGCGACCGCTGAATTCCACGGACATGATGGTGGTCCTTCGGGCAAGTGGTCAGTCAACCGCGAGTTGGTGTTTGCTGTTTCACCAAACGGCTATCCGCAAATCAATGCGGCGAACGAGTTCAGATAGAATCATGGTTATTGAACCAGTTTCGGAAATTCTGTCCCATGATTCCCGCGACGGCCGAGGCCATTTTACATGAGTTGTCGGCGAAGGATGCCCCGGTTCTGAATCTGCTGGCTCTTTGTCGCACGCCGGATTACTTCAGGGTCTGGGCGGAGGGGCCGGTACTTCTGCGGCGGTTTGCCCGCCTTCTTTTGAAACAGGGACACCCGACGCTTGCCTTGGAAGTGGCCTCGCGCGGCCTCGACAAACCTTATCCGGACGACCAAGATTTGCTCTATTGCCGGGCGCTTGCCTTGGCCCGGTGTGGCAATCCCACCCAAGCGGGATGGTTTGTCCGGGATATGTTGTCCCGTCCCGATCTTGCCCCGGCCATTCGTAGCGATGCCTTGAGCCTCGCCGGGCGAATTCAAAAAGACATGGCTTTGCGAGCCAGTGATCTCGTTGAAAAAACCAATCACTTCCGGCAGGCGTTTGAATACTATCGGCAGGCTCATGAACTAAGCGGAGATACGTTTCCCGGCATCAACGCGGCCACGCTGGCCTTGGTGTGCGGCGAGCGCGAACGTTCCCGAGAGTTGGCCGAACTGGTTCGGAACGAAGAACTCGCCAAGCCGGATGAGGGGGATTATTGGCGGCTGGCGACGATTGCCGAGGCCAGTTTGTTGCTGGGGGATCACCACGCCGCCCGCGAAGGTTATGAGCAGGCCGTTCGTCTGGCGCGCGAGAACCGGGATGATGGCTCGATTGCCGCCATGCTTCGGCAGTTTCGATTGTTGGGGGATTATCTTCCCGGCGGCGCCGATCTGTTGAAGTTGTTTCGGCTTGGGCCCGTGGTGGTGTTCGCCGGGCACCATCTGGACAAACCGGGAGGGCCGGTTAGGTTCCCGGCCAACCCGGCGTTGGAAGCGGCCGTGCGGGAAGCGATCCGGAATGAACTGGCGGCCCTTGAAACGTCCATCGGCTATTGTGTTCCTGGTTGCGGCAGCGAAATTCTTTTCGGCGAGTTGATGCGGGAACATTCGGCCGAACTCCACCTGATTCTGCCGTTTGCCGAGGAAGACTTTATCCGTGAAAGCGTCACCTTTGGTTTGCCTGAAAACGCCTCTTGGGAAAATCGCTATCAGGAATTGAAGGGTTTTCTCCGGGTGACCAGCCACGCGGCCACCCGCGAAAACTTCCTCAACGATTCGGTGCTGTACGACTTTGCCGGCACGTTCATGCAGGGTTTGGCCATCACGCGAGCCGCCCAGATGGGGGTTGAGCCGGTCGCCCTTGTTGTTCGGGACTCGACATTTTCGGCCGAGTCCGGCGGGCTGGCCGCGTTCATTTCCACTTGGCGAAAGACCGGCCGTGAACCCCGCGTGATCGAGTTGGCTCCGCTGCGGGAGCGTCTCGCGTTAGGCGATTCCTCTCCTGTTTCAACCGCCAGATCGGCCGGGAAGAAAACGCCGGGACGCACGGTGAAAGCCATGCTCTTTGCCGATGTCGCCGGGTTTAGCGGGCTGGCCGAATCGCATCTTCCGGCGTTCTTCATTCAATTCCTGAAACTGGTCGAGGAGGAGTTGGAAATCACCCCGGCCATTTTTCAGAACACTTGGGGAGACGGCTTGTATGTGGTGTTTGATGATGTCTTGAAAGCCGCCGATTTCTCGCTTCGTTTGTTGAAACGGTTTGAGCAATTTGATTTTGATTCATTCGGGTTTCGGCTGAAGCCGGGGCGAGAACCGGGGGTTCGGATCGGCCTGCATACCGGCCCGGTGTTCGAGGGATGGGATGCGGTGATGGGGAAAACCAATTACTTCGGGAGTCATGTGAGCCGGGCGGCCCGCATCGAGCCAGTCACCGCGCCGGGCAGTGCGTTTGTCAGCGAACAATTTGCCGCCGCTTTGGCGATGATTCCGAATCATCCGTTTGTTTGCGAATATCTCGGCCTGCAACCGCTCGCCAAAGAATACGACACTTGCCCGTTATACCGTCTCACTTGCTGAGGCGGGGCCGCAGCCATTCCAACAGACGGCGAACCGTCTCGCTCACGGCCCGGCCATCGTCGCACTTCCCGCGTTCAATGTCTTTTTCCGACAGCCAGCGATTCTCGGCATCCTTTTCGACACGGGTCGCCGCCTCCGGGGAAAGGCCGACTTCAAACAGGCTGATCTCGTAGCGGGTGGTCGTTTGCGCGGATTTGGAAAACGCCTCGTATTCCAATAGGCCGAGCGGTTCTTGGCCGACGATGACATGAGCGCCATCCGGAGCCAGCCCGATTCCATTGACGATGGCCGCGTTCGCATCGGGATCATTGGAGGCGGGGGCCACCACCAGTTCTTCGGCCATCTCCCGGATCAAACATTGCCGGGCGGTCTCACCTTCTTCCCGGTGGCCGCCGACAAAAGAGAAGGCTTTCCAGCTTTCGTTCCACTGGGCCAGCATTCGATTCATGCCGTCGGCGGCGGTTCGCCGGATCACGGCCAGAGAGGAAACAGAGGTTCGCATGGGGGCGTCCTGTTCGGAATTGCTGATGAAGATTGGTGTTCCGATTCTCTTAAGCAAGAATGATAACAGAATCGGAGTCCTCAGAAAACATACAATTCAACGAGATTGCCACCCATCTGACGGAGGCGGCCATGCCGCGGCCATCGCGATTGTCCATCGAATTGCTGGAGACATTCATCGCCGTGCTGGACGCGGACGGGGATGCCTCCGAGGCCGCGAAGGTGTTGGACATCAACCAGCCAAGCATGTCCAAGCGGTTGGCCCTGCTGCAAAAGGCGGGGCAGCATCTTCCCCAACCGTGGCTGGCCCGGCAGGGAAAAACATGGCGGGCCACGGCCGAGGGAGAGCGGGTGATGGCGGCCGCCCGCGAGATGGTGCGCCGCAACGACCAGTTTCAAACATTGATCGCCACCGGCGGGACTGATGTGCCGGATGTCTCGCTGGCCTGCGGACAGGAGGCCGTCAAGGATTTTGTGATGGAGGCCGTGAGGAAATTTCGACAGAAATTCCCCCGATCACGAATTCGCATCGCCACGCCGGGGGGCCGGGAGCGGGTGCTGGGAGTGGCCACCGGCGTTTATGATCTGGCGATCATCACCCACGAACCTCGGGCGGATATCACGGAAGAAGAACAATTATCCGAAAAGCTCGAACAAGGCAGCCGACGGCCGCTCAATGTCGAACCACTCTTCGATGACCGCTTTGTGCTGGCCGCCACGGGCAAGCCGGGGCGGGAGGAGGCCAAATCGGCTTGGCACCGGCGGTTTGCCCAATCCCCGGAGGAAGAGACTTTTTCGGGGAGTTTACTGGTCGGCTTGCCATTGATCCTGCCCGAACCGGGGCGGGGCCGACGCGATCAATTCGACCGTTGGGCGAGGAGCGCGAAAGCCGATCCGCTCGACGTGGCCTTGGAATTTGGCGGTTGGGAGGCCATGCTGCACTACGCGGCCGCGGGGTTGGGTGTGGCCTTCGCCACCGAACGATCAACAGCCCGTTTTGTAAAGACCCAAGGCCCGTTGCTGATTCGACGCCTCAGCCCGAGCGAATTCCCTCCGGATGCCGTGCGGCTCGTCACCCGCAAGGCCCACGGAGCCGAGCGCCCGGAGCTTTCTCCACCGGCGACTGCTTTGCGGGAGTTCCTCTTGGAAGCCGTCAAGACCGCTTAAAGATGGCATCGTGTCATCTGGCAGGCCAAACCACCAGGGCCATTCCGTTATTCAACGTGGGGGATGCCGATAAGCTCCCGGGCTTTTTCGGGGTGGATTTGGAGCAATTCGATGGCTTCGCGGTGGTTGTCGGCGCCACTGTCGGCCAGCAAATGGATGATGGCATTGCGCAGGGCGGCCAGCACTTGGGGAGCCGCGCCGGAACGCACCCGGCAGGCGTCTTCCAAGAACGTCACATCGCGGACGTAATGGAGCTCGTTTTCGATCTTCCAGTGATCGCGGAGGAGTTTCAGCAGGTCGGCGGCGGTCGCCTCGTCCTCGGACAGGCTCGTCACCCCGAGTTCGACTTCGACGGTTTTGACCCCCTTGATCGTCCGTTCCCGGATGATTTCAAAGCCCCGCGTCATGCCCTTCCATTTTTCATGCAGGGTCAGGATCGACGTGGTTCGCAGGGTCCGAACCTCCAGCCGTCCGTGCCCCTTGTCCGCGTGACGAACCTCGCGTTCCGGGGCGGGCGTCGGAGGAAGGTCATCAGGGGGAAGTAGCCGCCGCGATCTGTCGGGCGGCGGCCTCGAACCCGAATCCGGCCCGGATGTCCGTGCCCAGCCCCGACTGGTTGTCCTTGACCGTGAAGATGTAATCGCCCCCGGAATCAACGATTTGCTCCGCCAGATCCCGCTGGCAAAACAGGGCGTCGCCGACCACGATTTTCCCCGTCACCGGCAGGATTCCCAAGAGTTCCAGGGCCGCCTTGTGTTCGTTGGTTTTGGAGTCGACCCGGATCTGGCCCAACACCGCCTTCGCCTCATGGGCATAG
>NZ_JH636448.1:1725-26209 GCF_000255705.1 Zavarzinella formosa DSM 19928 | reverse complement strand
CCCAATCAAGCCCAACTCCACAAGCTCAAACAGGGAATGGCCCTGGCCAAACCACTTTCAAGCGGGCTATTCGGTTGACCGCCGCCGACAAAGCGGTTAGCCTAGCATTACGCCATCACCCGGCCCACGCGGGGAAACTCCATTATGATTCGTCTGGATGCCCCTGCGCCAGCCAAGTTGTGCGATTCCGTCTCCCGGCGGGATTTTTTGCACGCCGGTTCCATCGCCACGCTGGGGTTGACGCTTCCCGGCTATTTGCGGGCCAAGGAAGCCGCCGGGGCAAAGGATCATGATGTCAATTGCATCATGTTGTTCTTATTGGGTGGTCCCAGTCAACTCGACACATGGGACATGAAACCGAAAGCTCCGGCCGAGATTCGCGGGCCGTTCAAACCCATCGCCACCAAGGCCCCCGGCTTGGAGATTAGCGAAATCTTCCCGAAGATGGCCGAGTACGCGGACAAGTTTTCACTGGTGCGCTCGGTTTATCACACGGCCACGGCCGTTCACGACACCGGGCACCAGATGATGCAAACTGGCCGTCTTTTCACCGGCGGCGTGGAACATCCGCATATTGGCAGTTCGCTGGCCTATTTGATGGGGGGCCGGGGGGAACTCCCCGCCCATGTTCTGTTGCCCCGCCCGATGGGCCGCACCGGGGGCAATCTCCCGCACGGTCAGACGGCCGGTTATCTCGGCAAATCGCACGATCCCTTTGTGCTGAACGCCGATCCAAGCGTGCCGAACTTCAAAGTTCCCGATCTGCTGCCGCCAGAATACATCAGCCCCGTGCGGGCTGAACGCCGGCAGAAACTCCGCGATGCCGTGGACGGGGCGTTTGAATCGTTCGAGAAGAACGCCTCCGCAAAGCAACTGGATGACAACTTCAACCTCGCCTATCGGCTGATGAGCAGCCCGAAAGCCCGCGAGGCGTTTGCTCTCGAAAAGGAACCGTCGAACGTGCGCGACCGCTACGGCCGCACGCGGTTCGGGCAATGTTGCCTGATGGCCCGACGGCTCATCGAAGCCGGGGTGCGGTTCGTGACCGTGAATATGTTTGAAACGGTTTTCGACGAAATCACATGGGACATCCATGGCTCGAAGCCGTTCACGGACATTGAACAGATGGCCAAACTGGTCGCCCCGAATTTCGACCAGGCTTATTCGGCCCTCATGGAAGATCTGACCCAACGCGGCCTCCTTTCAAACACGATGGTGCTGTCAATGGGCGAATTCGGCCGCACGCCGAAGATCAACCCGGCCGGCGGCCGGGACCATCACCCCGGCGTGTGGACCATCACGATGGCCGGGGGACCAATTCAAGGCGGCCGGGTGATCGGCGAGTCCGACGAACTTGGCTACGCCCCGAAAACGCAACCGGTCACCCCCGGAGAGGTGGCCGCCACTGTGTTCAAAGGCTTGGGCCTCGACCCGCACAAGGAACTGCCCGGCCCGCAAGGCCGGCCGATCCCGCTGGCGGAGTTTAGCCTCCAGCCCATCAAGGAACTTTTCTGACATTCTTGAATTGTCTTTTAACCAATGAGTGATGAATGCCTGACGAACCTGTTCGACGACGGCCTGCCGAAGATGACGATGATGAATCGCCTCGGCCAAAGCGAAAGCCCCGCCCCCGAGTTGATGACGAGGATGATTACGATGATGCCCCGAAGCGAGGTCGCCGAGACCCTTATAAAAACAGCGGAATGGGAGGCCTGATTCCGTACAAGAACGGCAAGGCATTGGCGGCCTACTATTGTGGCGTGTTCGGATTGATTTCATGTGTGCTTGGACTGGGAATCTTTGGGATCGTGCCATTGATTTTGGGAATCTTGGGCTTGAAGCATGCCAAGCGTTATCCCGAAGCCAAAGGAAGCGGGCACGCCATCACCGGAATTGTCTTGGGCGCCATTGAGTTGGTGGCGGGTTTGGTGTTAATTGCTTTTGTGATCCTCAACCTAATTATGAAACGGTGATCTCCGGGGATTGTCATGGCGGATCAAGTCAACGACCGGCTGACGCAGACTGATCGTTGACTTGGGGGATTTTGATGACTTTTAACACGAATGGATAAGCCGAAATGGCAGATCAACCGAAACGACCCGGCAAGCCTCCCGAACGCGCCAGAAGACCGGATGATGAAGACGAGGATGAGGCACCCCGGCCCAAAAAGAAACTCAGGACGCCCGAGGCCGGTGATGACGTGCCGCGGCCCAAAAAGAAGCCGAAGGTAGTCGACGACGACGATGACGACGCTCCACGCCCGAAAAAGAAAAAGAGCGGAGGGGTTGAGAAGATCATCCCATACAAGAACAAAAAGGCCCTGTGGGCTTATTATTGCTCTGTGTTTGGGTTGATTCCTTTTGCCAACTTCATCCTCGGGCCGATTGCTGTTATTCTTGGCATCCTTGCATTGAAAGATGCCGCGAAGAAGCCGAAAATCGGAGGCAAAGGGCACGCCTTTGCGGGCATTATCCTCGGGCCGATTGAATTCATTGGATGGCCGATTATAGCCATTGTCTTGAACTTTTATGGCAAATGATGTGAGAGCCTGCCTCGCTTTCAAGTTAGAGCGTTCGGAAATAATGAAGCAAAAACTTTGGTTTTCGTGGGTATTCCTCATTGTTTCCGAACGCTCTTAATCTTCGCCCCGTTCTTTCTCCCTGGGTCGTCATGTTCAGTCGGTTCCTCGTCATCCTTTTTGCTCTTGCTTCATCGGCACTGGGAACTGCCGGTGAGCTTCGTATTTATCCGCCGCAGGTGTCGCTCACCGGTCCTCGGGCGGTTCAGCAATTGATTGTCGCCGACGTGGTTTCCGACCCTGTGACGGGTGACCGCACGGCGAAAGCCAAGTTTGTTTCTTCAATGCCCGCCATCGCGGTCGTTTCGGCCGAGGGGGAAGTGAAACCGGTCGCCGATGGGGAAGCTGTCATCACGGCGACGGCCGACGGGCAAACCGCGATGGTGAAAGTGATCGTTGCCAAGGCGGCCGATCCGACGCCGCCGAGTTTCCGCAACGATGTGTTGCCCATTCTCACGCGGGCCGGATGCAATTCCGGGGCATGTCACGGGGCACTGGCGGGCAAAGGCGGGTTCAAGCTCAGTCTGCGGGGATACGACGGCGAAACCGATCATTTCGTCATCACCCGGCAGGCCCTCTCGCGGCGGGTGGATCGCACGCTACCGGACAAAAGCCTGCTTGTGTTGAAAGGGTCGAGAATCCTGCCCCACGGCGGGGGTGCTCGCATTGAACGTAATGGCTGGCAATCGGCCGCCATCCTTGACTGGATTCATGGCGGCGCCAGCGGCCTTTCCGACGCCGATTTGAAAATCACTTCGCTCGAAGTCTTCCCCAAACAGGCAAGATTGAAACCGAAGGACACGCTTCGCACGGTTGTGCTGGCGAAATACTCGGACGGCCGAACCGTGGACGTGACGCGATTGGCCAAGTTTGTGAGCAGCGAGGCAACGGCCGCCGATGTGAACGAGGATGGTTTGGTGACTGTCGGCGGTTACGGCGAGGCAGCGATCAGCGCCATCTTCGGCAATGTGGTGGCCACTCTGACTGTCTCGGCCCCGTTCGCCAACAACGTGGACGAGCAAACCTTTGTCAAATCGCCCAAAAATAATTTCATTGACGAGCATGTTCTTCGCAAACTCCGGGAATTGAACCTTCCTCCGTCTCCCGGCTGCACGGATGCCGAGTTCATCCGGCGGGTGTTCATCGACGCCGCCGGGATTCTGCCGACCCCCGCCGAGGTGAGCAAATTCCTAGCCGATCCGTCGCCGGACAAGCGATCCAAGCTGATTGATGCGTTGCTCGACCGTCCAGAGTTTGTGGATTACTGGACGTACAAATGGAGCGACGTGCTGCTCGTCTCCACGCGGAAGCTCCCGCAACCGGCGATGTGGTCCTTTTATCGCAACATCCGGCAATCGGTGGCCGACAGCAAACCGTGGGACAAGTTCGCCCGCGATTTGCTGACGGCCAGCGGCAGTTCACTGCATCAAGGCGGCGGCAATTTCTATGTGCTTCACAAAGATGTGGCCGACCTCACGGAATCGACGGCCATCACGTTTCTGGGCATGTCGATCACCTGCGCCCGTTGCCACAACCACCCGCTCGAAAAATGGACGCAGGACCAATACTGGTCGATGGCCAACCTGTTCAGTCGCGTGAGCATGAAGAACGGCGAACGCCCCGGCGAGGTGATCGTGCAGGCCAATTTCACAGGCGATGTGCTGCATCCTCGCCGAAACATCGCAATGCCGCCGACGCCGTTGGATGGCGAGGCGATGACGCTTGATTCGACCGCCGACCGCCGCCTTCATTTCGCCGACTGGCTGACTTCCCCGAAGAACCCGTACTTCTCGAAAGCCCTCGTCAACCGCGTTTGGAAGAACTTCTTTGGCCGCGGATTGGTGGAGGCCGAGGATGATTTGCGAGAAACCAACCCGCCGACCAATCGTGAACTCTTTGACGCTCTCTCCAAGGAATTCGTCGACAACAAGTACGATGTCAGACACCTCATCCGGTTGATTCTCAACTCGGCCGCCTATCAGCGATCCGCGAAGCCGATTCCCGGCAATGAGGGAGACGACCGGTTTTATTCCCGATATCTGCTTCGACGGATGTCCGCCGAGGTGATGCTTGACGCCCTCTCCCAAGTGACCAACGTGCCGACGCCGTTCAACCTGGTGTACACGGGCGTCGAGGGCGGCACGGCCGGGACGAACAATTATCCCGAGGGCGTGCGGGCCTTGCAACTGCCGGATTCGCGGGTGGCCTCCAAGTTCCTTGATGCGTTCGGCCGGCCGGACCGCCAGCAAACATGTTCTTGTGAACGCCAGCAGGATTCGACCGTCAGCCAGGCATTGATGCTGAACAACGGCCAGTTGTTGAATGACAAACTCCGAGGAGACAAATCCCGCGTGGCCGGAATGTTGAATGCCAAGGCGGCCGATGCGAACGTCATCAGCGAAGTGTTTTCGCTGGCGTTGAGCCGGGAACCGACCGCCGACGAACTGCGAAAACTCACAGCCGCGATGGGTGAATACGACAAGACCCCGCTAGGGCGACGGGAAGCGATTGAAGATGTGTTTTGGGCCGTGCTGACGACGCGAGAATTTGTGTTTAATCATTGAGGAAGACAACGCACGCTTGGCTTCTTTTCTTGCGGAATCTTCCCTCCATCGAAAATTCCATCATGAAATCTCTCTTTCTCCTTCTCCTCGCGGCTTCCCCTCTTTTTGCGGTCCCGCCTGCTCCGGTCACCGCTTTGGCCTACCATCCGAACGGCAAGTTCCTGCTGGCCGGATTGCATGGAGAAGTCCGGGTCTTTCTTGATGGCGACAATCAGGCGGCTTCCCGTCTTGACGGGTTCACCCAACGGGTGACGGCCTTGCGGTTTTCCAAGGATGGCAAATTGCTGGCCGTCGCTTCCGGAGAACCGGGAAAATCTGGCCCCGTGCAACTCTTTGGAATGGACGACAAGACGGGAATGCTCACGGCCAAGGCCACCTTTACTGGGCACCGGGATATCGTGTACGCCCTCGACTTTTCCCCGGATGGCAAACAACTCGCCTCGGCAGGGTATGACCGCAGCATCATGCTTTGGAACACCGTCGGCGCTTCGACGAAGGAACCCGTTCAACAATTGAAAGACCACAGCGACACGGTGTACGGCCTCGCGTGGCATCCGGCTGGAAAACTCCTTGCCTCGGCGGGGGCTGACCGGGCCGTCAAAGTGTGGGATGTGACGGCGGGCAAACGGCTTTATACTCTCGGTGATCCGACCGATTGGGTTTATGCGGTGACATGGCATCCGGAGGGGAAACTCCTCGCGGCCGCCGGCGCGGACAAGAGCATTCGTATCTGGCAGGCCGATGCCGAGGGAGGCAAACTGGTGAGTTCTGTGTTCGCCCATACCGCTCCGGTGACGAAACTCATTTATGGGGCTGATGGCAAAACACTGTATTCCATGAGCGAGGGCAAGAACCTCAAACGATGGGACACAGCCAAAATGGTCGAACAATTCGTGTTCCCGCCGCAACCTGAAACGATGCTGAGTCTGGCCGTGCGGCCGGATGGCCAGCGGGTGGCCGTTGGCCGGTTTGATGGCGTACTGCAACTTTTGGAACCGGCGAAAGGGCAACTTGTCAGCCAATTATTGCCGGAAAAACCAAAAGCCCCGATGGTGGGGAGCATCACTCCCGATCACGCCCGACGCGGCCAAACGGTGAAGTTGACCATCGACGGAACCGACTTGTCCGATGATAGCGCCATTGATGCCGGTGTGCCCGGCGTGACGATCAAGATATTGCCCGGCGGCTCTGACAAACAACGCACGGTGGAACTGACGCTTCCCGCCACGATCCCCGCCGGGTTGGTTCCCCTGACGGTGAAAAATCCGGCCGGATCTTTTACGGCGATGCGATTCTTCGCCGATCGATTTGAAGTGGCCTTGGATTCAACGGGGAACGACTCCGCGAGACGCGGCCACACTGTTACTCTGCCCGCCACGCTCGTCGGGCAACTGACACGAGCCGGGGAGGCCGACTATTATCGTTTCACCGCGAAGGCCAATCAGGAAATCGGCGTGCAAGTGATCGTCTCGATCGCTGGTTCCAAGATGGAACCCGTAGTCGAACTCACCGACGCCAGCGGGGCTGTGATTGCCGAGGGAACCACACTGCTCGGGTATAAAATCCCGGCGGACGGGACCTATGCCATCGGCATCCGCGACAAAGAATTCCGTGGTGGAAGCGAGTTTTCCTATCGGTTGCATATCGGCGGTGTTTCCGTTGTCACTCGTGTGTTGCCGATGGGAGTTTCTGCAGGCAAGCAATCCAAACTTCAATTGGTTGGTGTGAATCTGCCGTCGCGTGAAACGACGGTCGATGTTCCCGCGATGGCCGTGCCTGGTTCCAAAATTCCGGTTCCAATGGCGGGCATGACCGAGCAACCATTGGGCGAAATGTCTGTTATTGTCGGCGAGTTTGCGGAGATCACGAGCGGACATGTCATTCCTGTGCCCGGCACAGCCAACGGGGTCATTTCTCAATCCGGCAAAACTGACACTTGGACATTCGCCGCCAAAAAGGGCCAGCCGCTGATTCTGGAAGTGAACGCCCGGCGAATCGGCTCCGGCCTCGACTCGTATCTGGAGATTCTTGACGACAAAGACCAACCCCGAGGCCGGGCGACTCTGCGATGCGTGGCTCGCACGTTTGTGGCCTTCCGCGATCACGATTCCAATCAGTCGAACATCCGGTTGGAAACTTGGAACGAACTGGCGATGGGCGATTATGTCTACGTCGGTACGGAGTTGCTGCGCATCTTTAACCTGCCGCCGAACCCGGATGCCGATTGCAGCTTTTACGCCGTCAACGGCCAGCGAGCAGGCCAACTCGACACCACGACCGGCCACCACCCGATGGGGGCGCCGGTTTACAAGGTGGAAATTCACCCGCCGGGGACAAGTTTCCCGCCGAACGGCATGCCGGTCTTCCGACTGGCTTATCGCAACGACGACGGCGGGGCGTTGTACGGCAAAGATTCCCATATCACGTTTGATCCACCCGCCGACGGCGAATACCGAGTCCGCATCGGTGATTCACGCGGAATGGGCCGGGCTGATTTCGGCTATCGGCTCACGGTTCGCCCACCAAAGCCGGATTTCGCCGTGAGTTTCACCCCGACTGCCCCGGCCGTTTGGAAAGGGGGATCGATTCCCGTGAGCGCCGCCATCACCCGATTGGATGGCTTCGCCGGGCCGGTCCAATTGAAACTGGAGAACCTGCCCGAAGGGTTTGATGCCCCGGTCACTCAGATCGAAGCCGGACAGGCGAGCGCCAGCTTCGCCCTCTATGCCGCCCCGACGGCGGGGAATACCGAGCCGAAAAAGCATCCCCCGCTGAAACTCACGGCTACGGCCATCATCGACGGCAAACCGGTGATCCATGAAGCCAACGGCGGGATGCCTGCCCTTTTGGAACCCGGCGACATCGTGACGACCACCATGACCGACTCGGTGACGGTGAAACCCGGTGGCGAAACCCGCCTGACAGTGAAGATCGAACGCCGCAATGGCTTCACGGGGCGTATCCCGCTCGAAGTTCGGGGCCTTCCCTATGGCGTGCGCGTGTTAGACATCGGCTTGAACGGAATCTTGGTGACGGAAAAGGACACGCAACGGGATGTGGTGATCTATGCCGAGCCGTGGGTGACGCCGAAACAGCTTCCTTTTGTTGTGCTGGCCAAACGCGAAGGCAAAGGCACGGAACATGGGGCGAAGTCTGTGTTGTTGAAGGTGGAGAAATAAGTCCGCCGGGTTATTTCTTCGGCGGGTGTGCCCGACGCACCGCGTGAATCACCTGATCGAGTTTGTTCAAAAAATTCGAGCGGTCCTTCGCCGTCATCGGGGCGGGGCCGCCGGTCACATCACCGGTTTGACGGAGTTCGTTCATCAAATCCCGCATCGCCAAGGCAACCCCGATGTCGTTTTCCGTGAAGGGGACGCCTCGCGGATCGAGAACCTTGGCCCCTTTCGCAAGCGAACGGGCGGCGAGCGGAATATCGGCGGTGATGACGATATCCCCCGGCCCGCATTGCTCGGCGATCCAGTCATCCACGCCATCGAAGCCTTTTTTCTCCACAAGGCTGATGCGGTCGCTTCTAGGGATTCGCATTGGTGAATTGGCAACCACGATCACCGGCATGGCAAAGCGTTCCGTCACCTTGTAAATCTCATCCTTCACCGGGCAGGCGTCGGCGTCGATGTAGAGGGTCAGCATTCGCGACATCCTTGTTCGTAGAGGTGTCGCGCGGCCCGGCCGCTGATGACGCCCGATTTCAGCAGTTCGGCGGCAATCAGTTCCACCGCTTTCCAACAGCCATCGTCAGCCAGCAGGTTCTCTGTCTTGCCGAGCATCCGGCGTTCAAATCGTTCAACTTGCCGTTCGCCCACCCGCTGGATCGCCAGTTCGCGGACCAATCGCAAATCCCGCCCGGCCCCGACGCGGTCATATTCGCCGGTGTGCCGGGCCTCGGCTGCCAGTCCCGCAAGGGCGATCATTACCTCTCGCTCCAACGGGTCGTCGCTGGAGCGGCTCGTCCCTTTTTGAAACTTGCAAATGCCGAGAAATTGTTTGCTCGGGATGATGCTCACCTGATGAATGGGCCGGTCCAATGCGAGGGCGACGACGGCATGCCCGGCTTCATGGTAAGCGGTGGCGACGGCAAGCAGACTCGGTGGTTCCATGCGGGAATTATACCAGCCGCCATGGTCCTGTGGTGAAGACCTGCGGCGGAACTGTTCGTTCGATGTGGAGAAGCGAGGAGAAAAGGCAATTGTGCTTTTTCTCCTCCAAGTTTTTCATTCCGTCGGGGCAAACATCGCATCACCGAACGGCTTCAATCCCAGCCATTTTTCCTTGCCTTGGATGTAACGAATCGTGAAGGCATCCTCCGCCAGAAGCACGGGCCGGCCGCGAGGATCATGCACGAGTTTCGTCCCGGCGAATGGTTGATAATCCGGCGGGATCGTCTCTTTGGCCATCACCCACGCGCCTGCTTTATAAAGCAGCGGTGATATTTCCACTTTCACGTTGTATTCGGTTTCCAGCCGATACTTCACCACATCAAACTGAAGCTCGCCGACTCCCGCAAGGATTGGGGCTTTGCCGTTGCCGGGATCGGAAAAGACTTGGATCACCCCTTCGTCGCCGAGTTGGCGCAGCCCCTCGGCCATTTGCTTCCGCCGGCCGGTGTCAGGACATCGCACCCATGCGAAACTTTCCGGGCTGAATTGGGGCAACCCTTCGTATTCGATGGTCGGCCCGGTTCCCAGCGTGTCGCCGAGACGAACACCCTTGGTGAACGACAGGCCGATCACGTCGCCGGGATAAGCTTCGTGAACATCTTCGCGGTCCTTGGCGAACAGACGGTGCGAGCCTTTGACTCTCAATCGCTCGCCCGTCTGGGCGACGACCGGTTCGGCTTCCGGAGTGAAGACGCCAGAACAGACTCGCACGAATGCCACGCGGTCGCGGTGCTTGGGATTGAGGTTTGCTTGAATCTTGAAAACCTGCCCGGTGAAGTGTTCGTATTCGGCCGAGATGGGGCCGCTCGCGGACTTCCGGGGACCGGGGGTGGGCGCCAGGCCGATGAACGCATCCAGAAACGGTTCGATGCCGTAGTTGCTCGCGGCGCTGCCAAAGAACACCGGGGTTTGCTTCCCGGCCAAGAATTTTTCGCGGTCAAATTGGCCCCCGGCGCCGTCGAGCAATTCCAGTTCATCCCGGCAGCGGGAGGCAAACTTGTCGCCGACTTCCCGGTCTAGGTCGGCCGGTTTGCAAATGCGCGTCGGCACTTGAAGCGATCCCCGTTCGGTCGGGGAGAACAGTAAAAACTCGTCCCGGTCGCGGGAATAAACGCCCTGAAACTCCTCGCCCAGTCCGATTGGCCAGTTGACGGGCACGGGTTCGATGCCGAGCTCCTTTTCAATTTCAGCCAACAAGTCGAGGGGATATTTCCCCATGCGGTCCATCTTGTTAATGAACGTCAAAATCGGGATGCCGCGGGCGACGCACACTTTGAACAGTTTGCGTGTCTGCATTTCGACGCCGTTGGCCACGTCCAGCACCATGACGGCGCTGTCGGCGGCCGCCAGGGTGCGGTAGGTGTCCTCGCTGAAGTCTTGGTGGCCCGGCGTGTCGAGCAGGTTCAGCACGTGGTTGTGATAAGTGAACGAAAGGGCTGTCGAACTGATGGAGATGCCGCGTTCCCGTTCGAGGGCCATCCAGTCCGATGTGACCGCCCGCGTGGTTTTCCGACCGCGAACGGCCCCGGCCTCGGCGATCTGACCGGCATAGAGCAGGAATTTTTCCGTGAGGGTCGTTTTCCCGGCGTCCGGGTGAGAGATGATCGCAAACGTCCGGCGACGGGCGATTTCCCCTTTGAGACTCCAACCGCCAGGGGGTGATTCCGAATTGTTGCTGCTTGTGGGGATGGTTTCCACGGATTCTTTGTCGCTCATTCGGATATTATCCGATCACCCCGCGCAGCGGCAACCTGCGACTTCGAGCGATCAGTTCCGGCTTTTCATCCGGTGATTCAAATCAAGCCCCGTCTTGAGTCATGGCAAAAAACATCACGGCCGTCGTCAACACGGCAAAACCGCCGACGAGGCCGATTATGGAAGCAATCCCCAAGCCAATCCACCCGCCCGACAGCCAGCCAAGGACAGCAACACCAACCACGCCGATCATGATTCCCATGCAAACAAGCCGGTAAACAAGTTTCGCTTTTGCCCGAAACTTGTCCCCTTCGAGTTTTTCGGTCATGTTGATGAATCTCCGGAGTTCCACGCCAGTTTATCCCGGCGGGAAGTAAGTCTCAACCAATCCAAAATGATCGGGGTCGGGTCGTCGCGGCATTCGCAATCCGAGATGGTGAACTTCTGATTAAATAACTCCACGTTTGATCGATCCGGCTCGCCGAGGCTTCCCCTTGAACATTGACTTCACCCGCATCCCGCAATTGGCCGGCAACATCGCCCGCCTTGTCGAGATATCGGCCGTTCTGGTCAAGTTCGGCATCGCAGACTGGCTCGGCCGGATGGATTCACACTTCATCGGCCGTTTCGTCCGTCGCTCGCCGCTGGCCAATCTCGCCGGGGTCACGCATGAGGCCCGCATTCGGATGGCCTTCACCGAACTCGGGACGACATTCATCAAGTTCGGCCAAATCCTCAGCACTCGCCGCGACCTCGTCGGCCTCGCTCTTGCGGACGAATTGGCCCATTTGCAATCGAGCGTGCCCCCCGACCCATTTGAAGTGTCGAAGGCAACCATCGAACGCGAATTGAAGAAACCGCTGGCCGAACTGTTCGCCACCTTCGAGGAAACACCGGTGGCTTCCGGTTCCATCGGGCAGGTATATCGGGCGACACTGCGGGATGGCACGATGGTGGCCGTCAAGGTGCAACACCCGGACATTGCCGACCGAATTCACAAGGATCTTTCGATCTTGCGGACCCTTGCGGAACTTGCCGAGGCCAACTTGAGTGATCTGCGGGCTTATCGCCCGGTCAAGACTGTCGGCGAGTTCCAGCGGGTGTTGCTGCGGGAACTCGACTTCAATCGGGAATTGCGAAACCTGCAATTGTTTGGGCAGAATTTCGCCAATGATGAAACGGTTAGGTTTCCGAGGCCCCACCCCGAATTGTCTACCGGGAGTGTGTTGGTAATGGACTTCCTGCCCGGTTTGCCGCTCACCGATCCAACCTCTGTCCGCGCCGCCGGGATTGATCTGGATGAACTGGCCCGGCGAGGGGCGAAGTTGTGTCTGCAAATGATTTTCCGCGACGGGTTTTTCCATGCGGACCCGCATCCGGGCAACATCATTGTCCTGCCGGGCGGGCAGATCGGGCTGATCGATGTTGGCATGGTCGGGCGAATCGACGACGCGCTGCGATCAACAATCGAGGAGGGATTGGAGGCCATTGATTCCCGTGATTTCGCCCATCTCACGGAACTGATTCTTCAAGCGGGGGATGTCCCCGCGGATGTGGAGTCGGCCGAGGTACAGGCGGAGGTTTCGGAACAACTGGCGTTTTATTGGGGTATTCCGATGGACAAATTCCGCATCGGTCCGGCCCTGAACGATTTCAGCGAGGCCATCCGGAAATTTCAGATCGCCCTGCCGCCTTCGATCAGTCTTCTGATGAAAGTGTTTATCGTGTTGGAGGGGACCTGTCAGCGGTTGTCCCCGAAGTTCAATATCGCCGAATTGCTGGTTGATTTTCAGAAGAAGGCAGTCCTGAAACGTCTTTCTCCAAAATCATTTTTAAAGCGATCTTGGATCGCCGCCAAAGATTGGGAGGAATTGATCCGCTCGCTGCCGCGACAAGTGCGGTCACTCTTCCGGCAGGCCCGCCAGCAGGAAATCATCGTCCGTCTGCGGCATGAACACTTGGAACCATCGGTAAACCGTCTGGTGTTCGGGATGATGACGAGCGCTCTGTTCGTCGGCTCGGCCATGATGTGGGCCTATCAAGCCGCCCCGCTTGTCCGGGGAGTGTCACTGTTCGGCGTGCTCGGATGTGTCACCAGCGGCGTGCTGGGATTTCGCTTGTTCCGGGCCATCCAACACTCCGGCAAACTCGAAGAACGGAAGTGAACCGCATCTTGTCTTAAAGAAGCAAGACAAGTCTCGCCAATGACTATTCAAAGAGCCGGTGAGCGTCGTCCGGAAATCGGAAGCAGACGAATCAATCAAGGTTGTTTCAGGTGGAAATCAGCCCGATTCTCACGATGTCTTCGCCTTTGCCGGGAGTAAATCCTGCGTTGTCTCGGATCGTGATCGGCACGCACGATTATCTCACCGGGCTGGAACCCGACAGCCTTACCGTGACGGCCGATTTCTCGCTTGACGGAATCCCGGCCGGGGAAAATCTTGCGAAGAAATTCAAAGAAAAGTCGCAGGGTGTGTTGGAATATGTGCTGGAGAAGCCTGTGGTGGATTTGCCGAAAGGCAAAGTCACCGTGAGCGTGCGCGACAGGCAGGGAAATGTCAGCTCAATCGAGCGAACGATCAAGGTCGTTGGGTCGAAGTAGGATAAGATGGCGGGCCATCGGCCTGCAATTAATGAACTCAAGAGCGGAGACATTCAAATGGCTTCAGTCGTCGAAACCACGATTATTGTGCCCATTTCCAACCGTCATGCGAAAAACGGCGGGATCGATTTGCACGCGCTGGCCGTCGCCTATCTCGCCGTGTTGAAATCGGCCACCGGCCAGGAAATTGAGGGACCGTTGACGGACGGTTCCACGATTGATCGTACCTCCTCGCAATTCGTGAAATTCCGACGGGATGAAAAGGGTTTTTTGATCACTCCCAAACCCGGCGAACGTCCGCTGACATTTCCGCCGATTCCGGTCCCCGCTTATCGGGAGTCGTGGGAAGAGACGGACGATGCCTCCAATGTTCCCGACACCCGGCAAGAGTATGTCTGGGGGAACAAAAAATTCGGGCTGCACACCCACAACATGGGCGCCCGGCTCGGCATGACATGGTGGCAGTTTTTCGGGCTGCCGAAAGGGCGTGAAATCAAGGGTTTCAGCGATCTCAACATGTATCGGGCCGGGAGCGCCGAACTGACGCTGACCGGACCGACCGCTTGGAAAACCAAGCTGATTGGCGTTTTTAAGGCGACCTTGGAGCCTTGGGATCAACGCCGGGAAGAGGATAGCCTCGCTCGTCTGGCCATTGAAAAAGCCCTGACATCCCGGCTGTCAGCGGGCGGGTTCGGTCCGTGGGACGAGGTGAGGACGAAGGAACTGGAAGAAGCACTGGCCGGTTCCGAACCCCATTCTCCCGCCGGAATGTCAGTCCGGTTTTACCTGGCCGTTGTATACGCCGGTTCTGGAAAGATCGCAGAGGCGACCGTCTTGTTGGATCAACTCCCGACAACGGCCGGAAAACTGAAATTTTCACATGGAATCAGTGTGGTCTACGAAAAGGAACGACCACACACCGTTGGCTGGCAGGACGATTTCCCCGGCTCGGAGCAAAAGAAGGAAATCACCCATCTGCGAAAATTCATCAAGAGCTTGAACGGCAAGTAATTGCCGGGCGACTTCCGGGGTGTCAAGGGAATCCGCCCGGAAATCATTTTTGAGCAGGCATTCCGGCTTGTTGATAAACCACCCGGCCACCGACGATGGTGTAAAGAACTTTCACATCGCGGAGATCATCGGCCGGACATTTCATTACATCGCGGTCAACCATGATAAGATCACCATACTTGCCGACCTCAAGACTTCCCTTTTCTTTCTCTTCATGATGCAGATAGGCATTGTTGATCGTGTAGAGGCGAATCGCCTGTTCCCGGCTCAATGCTTCGTCGGGTTGATGGATGCCGCTCCGCTCTGTCTTGCGGGTCACGGCGGTCCAGATGCCGAGCCAGGGACTCCAAGGGTTGGTAGCCATGAAGGGATCGTAGCGCAGCATGTGATCACTGCCGCCGCCGATGGTGGTGTGTTCCATCCATGATTTGTACGGTTGGAACCAGCGCATACGGCTTTCGGGAAGCACCTTCATCAGCGCGCCGCCATCTTTGTACAACCAGGCGGGCTGGACATCCGCGCAGACGCCAAGCTTCTGGCAGCGTTGCAGATTCATCTTCGACGGGAAGTTCGCGTGAGTGATGCAGAAGCGAAGGTCGTTGATCGGCGTCGTCTCGTTCACCGCCTCGTAGGCATCCAGCAGAATGTCCATCCCCCGTTCCCCAGCGCAGTGGGCCGTCACCTGCCATTTGCGTTTCACGGCCTCTAATACCACGATTTTCAGTTGTTCCGGTTTGATGAACAACAGCCCGTGGTAATCGGTTTGCGTCACTTGATACGTATCCCCCTTTGGCCACGGCTCCCGCATGAAAGCGGTTCCGTTCAACATGCCGCCATCAAGGAACATCTTGATCGGCCCGATGCGGACCCATTCATCCCCGACACCCGTGGGGCCGCCCAAACCATCCTTGCCGGCGAGTTCGTCCAGCCGTTTGCCGACTTCAGCCGGTGTTCCCGCCGAGCCGAATGAACGAGCGACATTGACCCGCAGGTTCAATTGTTTCTCTTTCTTGAGGGCCAGATACATATCCAGATCACTCCGGCTCGCGTTGCGGTCGGCGATGCTCGTCAGTCCTTCGGCGTTGTAACGCGAGAGAAGATTTTTTAAAGCGGTCAGTCGCTCGGCCGATGTCAGCGACTCGGATTCGGAAGGGACGCCCTTTAACACGCCGTAGGCGTTTCGCAGCATCCCGGTCGGCTCGCCGGTTTTCTCGTCTTTCACCACCACCCCGGCCGTTGGGTTCGGCGTGTCCTTGGTGACGCCCGAGATTTTCAGGGCCATGCTATTGGCCACCCCGGCCGGCCCGGCGTGATAGAGAACCGGGTGATCGGGGGCGACCTCGTCCAACTCGGCTTTCGTCGGGAAGCGGGCCTCGTCCAACCGGGTGGGGAAGGCATAGCGAATGACGATCCACTTTCCCTTCGGCGTCGTCTCTGTTTGTTTGCGGATGTGGTCCCGCACAGCCACAATGGACTTCAACACCGGCATGGGGGCAATCGCCTCGCTCATCGCCGCCCCGACCGGGTGAACGTGACTGTCCATCAGGCCAGGCAGGATGGTTTTGCCTTTCGCATCAATGATCTTCGTTTCAGAGCCTTTGAGCTTGAGAACATCCCCATCAGTCCCAACAGCCATAATCCGGCCATTTCGGATGGCGATGGCTTGGGCAGTCGAGAATTTGGCATCAACGGTGAGAATGTTGGCGTTGTGCAGAATCAGATCAGCCGATTCGGCGGCAAGGACGGGAAATGCGAACAGCAGGAGGAAGAATGTGTGACGAAGCATCGGTGGCACTTCAAAGAGGAAGAAACGGCTGGCCCGGATCATACCATTTCCGGCGCCGTAACTCCTCTGGAAACTGCCGCATCCATGAAAACCGGCCTTTTACGGGGCCTTGTCTTCTTTCTTCTTTTCAGCCAGATACGTGTTGAACCATTTCATCGATTCCGGCAGAACGGTGTCCTGATTTTGTTTGGGCGTGTAGCCGTGTCCGGCGCCTTCGATGGTCACCAGTTTCACCGGAGCTTTGGCGGCTTCCATTGCATCTCGCATCTGTTGGCCGTGAATGATCGGCACCAGTTGGTCCTTGTCGCCGTGAATAATCAGCGACGGGGCGGTCTTGGCCGTCACTTTGAGCAGCGGAGAGAGTTCCGGCGCCAGTTTGGCGTCGAAGGTCAGCGGTGGCTTGAGGGTGGGGATGCTCTTGATAGGTTCTGGCGGGTCGGTCACCCATTTGCTGATGTCCGTCGGCGGGTAGAGGGCAACGGCGGCCGCGATCTTGCTGCTGTTTTTCAAGACCGGGTCTTTGGACATCGGGTCGCCATCGTCTCCAGTGGTGGCCAGCATCAAGGTCAGATGCCCCCCGGCACTGCCGCCGGTAACGCCGAGCCGCTCGGGATCAACACCATAATCGGCCGCCTTCATGCGGATGAATCGGACGGCCCGCCGCACGTCGGCGACGGCATCCGGGATCGCATATTTCGGGGCGCTGCCGTGACGGAGGATGATGAGCGTATAGCCCTTGTCAAGATAAGGCTTCCCGACCGCCGGCCAGATGGCGGGATCGGTCCAGGTGGAATACCATCCGCCGCTTTGAATCCAGATGATCGCCGCCCCGCTTGGCTTGGCAGGGGAGATGACATCGAACGTCAGGGCGAGGCCATCCTTGTGGCCATAGACAATGTCGGGACGGACGCGCGCTTCGTCAGCCGACCGGGCCGACGGAGTGATGGCACCTATCAGCAGGGCGATGGCGAGCAACTTCCAGCAATGTTTCATCATGATGATTTCCCTCGGGAGTGAGAGGTTGAAACAGCGAACGCAATCACCAGTTTAGGCGGGCGATAAAGAATCACCACTGGCGTCGCCCTGCCTGTTTGGCGAGCGCGTGTCTACAATAGCTCTTTTGAGGCCGCCAACCCCCGGCGGACCACGGAGTCACGATGCCGTTTAAGTCACTTGGCCTGCACCCTCTGCTCATCAAGGCCACGAAGGAACTGGAGTATGCCGAGCCAACCCCCGTGCAAGCCGGGGCGATTCCCCCCGCTCTTTTGGGGAAGGACGTGCTGGCCACCGCCCAGACGGGAACCGGGAAAACCGCTGCGTTTCTTCTGCCCATCCTGCATCGAATGATTGACCAGCCGCGAGGCGTCACGCGGGCCGTCATCATTTCGCCAACTCGCGAACTGGCCGGACAGATCGAGGATGCCTGTCGCGGTTTTTCCGCGCACACGGGAATCAAGTCGGCGATCATCGTCGGCGGCCGGCCGGTGGGTCCGCAGGAACGGGCATTGAAGGCCGGGCCGGATATTGTCGTCGCCACGCCTGGCCGGTTGCTCGATTTGATGAGCCAGATGGCTCCTCGCTTTGCCACCGTCAGCACACTAGTGCTGGACGAAGCCGACAGCATGCTGGACATGGGCTTTTTGCCGGATGTCAAGCGGATCGTCTCCCGTTTGCCTGGCCGCAAACAAACGCTGTTGTTCTCAGCCACCATGCCGCCGGTCATTGCCAAGCTCGCCGCCGAATTATTGAAAAATCCGGTGGCGGTGGAAATCGGCAAGCGAACTGCGACGGCTGTGGGCATCACCCAAGCTGCCTACCCGGTTCCCCAACACCTGAAAACCGCCCTGTTGCGGTATCTGCTTCGGCACACAGAAATGCCGTCGGTATTGGTGTTCACGCGAACCAAGCATGAGGCGAAGAAACTGGCCCGAGTCGTCGCGGCCGACGGATTCACGGTGGCCGAATTGCACAGCAACCGGACCCCGGCCCAACGCACCAAAGCGATGGAAGGTTTCAAGCGAGGCGCCTGTCAGATCATGGTTGCCACGAACATCGCCGCCCGTGGTTTGGATGTCGCCCATGTGACGCATGTCATCAGCACAGATGTGCCGGACGTACCCGAGGATTACATCCACCGGATTGGCCGCACCGGCCGGGCCGGGGCCGAGGGGGATGCGTTCATCCTCGTGTCACCGGCGGAGGAATCCTCGCTGGCGAGAATCGAACGACAAGTCGGCCAGCGGCTTCCGCGAGTTTCGCTGCCGGATTTCGATTACAAACAAGCACCCCCTCCCTCGGCCGGTGGCGGTGGTCGATCCAACAACCGGGGAGGCTCTCAAAGGCCGGCTCCGCGAAAAGGTCCGGTTGGCGGTGCCGGTCGTCCGCCGGGCCGCCGACAGGGACCGCGCCCGCCTCGCTGATCTTCCCTTCGTTGCGCATCAAATTTCGTTGATTTTGAAATCGCCGGTAATGCCAAGAAAGTGGTCGTCATTGCTGTTGCCGGCGACCAAGGGAATGGCGACCCCGCCGATTTTCAGAGAACCGACATTTTCGGCCACGACACCGAAAAAATCGGTCCCGCCCAAGGTGCCAATCGCCTGGCCGCCAATACTCAGGCTGGTGATCTTCGATGACACGGTCGCCACATCCTTGACACCGGCGCCGGAAATCTTCACATCGTCGCCGTCGCCGAAAAAGGCGTTCGTCGAAACAGCCCCGGCTGCGATGACGGTGGCAATCCAGTCACCGAGAATGCTCACTGGCCCAATTTGGGCATCGGCGTTTGTCGCCGTTCCAGACACGTCAACTCCGGCCAGGATTTGGGCAAATTCCACGCGGCCTTTGATCGTCAGCCGACCAATAGCCAAATCTTTGGCAGACATGGGGGTCGCGCTCCCGCGAGCGGATACTATCGCCGGATTCGTGCTGTTGCCTATCACATTTCCGATAGTTGCCGTGACAATGTCATCGGCCACACGAATCGCCCCGTTGTTCGCATAAACGCCGGTTGTGTTATCCGTCCCGCAATGAGAGAACCGCCGATATTCAAACTGATGATCCGTTTCGCCTCGATGTAACCAGTGCCACTCAAGTCGCCAAACGTGTTGGGACTGTCGGTCCCCTTGATATCGCCACCGATTTTGACCATTCCCATGGCCAGCGTCGAACGAATGCTTCCGCTGAAATCACTGATGCCGCCAATCAGCGAACCGCCTGCGGGCACGCCAGCCAGCGTGCTGTGTGTTTCGATGCTGCCAGATTCCGTTCCATTACTGGCTTGAAGATTGCCGACAATATTGACTTCCCAGGGCCTGTAATTTCTTTTGTGTCAAGAGAATTGGGAACGGCAGTTGCAGTCATTAGCCGGATGTGGTTGGCATCCGGCCTTCAAACAACACGGCGAAGTGGTTCAGGGCGGCCTTCCAGCCAACGACGAGGCATCGTCCGCTTTTTCGATGCCTCGTGGATCGCCAGGCAAACCAGCTTCAGCGCCGACTCCGCGTTCGGGTACTGCTTCCGGTTTCGCGTGAACTTCCGGATCATGCTGTTCACCGAATTGATGGCGTTCGTCGTGTGGATCGCGGGAGGGAACTCGAACATGGCGATGATGTCCGTCCAGCGCAACCTCCATTGACGCCCGATGGCTGGATGTTTCCCGCCCCACTTTCGCTCGAATTCATCCAGCGATTGCTCTGCTTCCGATGTCGAGGCGGCCTGACAAATCTTCTTCAAATCGTCGGTGACTTCACGGCTATCCTTGTCGGTCACATATCTCAACGCGGCTCGCGCCAGATGCACGATGCGGCGTTGCACTTTCGTCTGCGGGAAGGCCTTCGCCGAACCCGCTCAAGCCATCGACGCACACCACGAACAGGTCTTCATCCTGCGGTTCTTCAGATCCGTCAGGCGAGACAGCCAAAATTTCGCCCCCTTTCATTACCGCCGAGCCACAGGCCCAAGAGCTCCTTTTTTCCTGCAAATTCACGCCCAAGGCCACGTGCATCGCGTGCGGTGAGACCCGCCCGTTGTCCCCGCGAACATGCACGACGATGCCGTCGAGACAGATGACCGCCTAGCGAACACGTCGAAACGCTGGGTTCGCCAGGCGGTCACCTCGGCGTCGAGATCCATGGTGATCTCCGACACCAGCGTTAGTGACACGTCCACTCCGTAAAGTTCCTTGACGACTTCCTGAATGTCACGCGTGGTCAGGCCTTTGGCGTACAGAGCCAGTATCTTCTCGTCGAACCCCTCCAGGCGACGCTGATGCTTGGGGATCAACTGCGGCTCATCGGTACGAAGTGCCCTTCGACACGCACGCCGGGAATGTCGCCAGATATCGGGAAACGCTGGCTGAGCGGCCGTGGGAGAAGTACGGGTGCGCCATCTGCGGCGCGCTCGGCATCCATTGTGTGCTCTTCCGTGGAGCCGAGCGGAACCGCCGCCGAGGGTTACACATCCTGTATGTGACCTACCGCGACATCCAGAAGGCGATCGCCGCCGGGGACGAAGCCGCATGAGCAAGTCGAACAAGCGTGTGACACCCCCCGTCCTCTTCGGACCGGAACTGCTCAGGGTGCCCGCCCTGCGAATGCGTCAGGGACGGGATCGTGTGTTGTATGCGTTCGCGGTGGACGGGAAGCGAGTGGAAGAGTTCGCCACAGTGTCACGAATTGGGCTGACGAGAGTCACCGCGTGGTCGGTTACCAGCGGCCCGAGGTGGTTTCGCACATCGCCGAGATCCGAGCGTATTTGGAGTCCGACAACCCGATGCTGCCGAACGCGGTGGTGGTGGTGTTCGATCCGAGCGTTCGCTTCGAGCCGCTTGCCTCTTCCCGCGTTCCGGCGGACACCCCGTCCGTGGCCGGTGAACTGGTGATCCCGTTGCCAGTTGGCTCCGACGCACGGAAGCCGGGGTGGATTGTGGATGGGCAGCAGCGACTGGCGGCTATCCGCGAATCCACAATCACAGGGTTCCCGGTTTGGGTGGTCGGTTTTGTCGCGGGCAACGACAGCGAACAACGGGAGCAGTTCATCTTGGTGAACAACACCAAGCCGCGGCCCAAGGGCCTCGTGTATGAACTTTTGCCGGCGACCGAAGCCCGCTTGCCAACGGTGCTCGGCAAGCGGCGATTTCCGATCTCCCTTCTCGACCGCCTCAACCTGGACGACGACTCGCCGCTGAGAGGCCGGATCAAGACCCCGACTATGCCAGACGGGCTGATCAAGGACAATTCGCTCATCAAAATGATCGAGAACAGCCTCAGCGACGGGGTGCTGTACCGACCTCGGGGAGACCGGGCGTCGGAAGACACGGACGCGATGTTGCGCGTGCTGAAAGCGTTCTGGTCGGCGACGGGAGATGTGTTCAACGAGGTGTGGGATAAAAAGCCGAAGGAATCGTGACTATTGCACGGGGTCGGCGTGGTCTCGCTCGGCTTCGTGATGGATGCAATCGCCGATCGCGTCCGCGAAACCGGCATGCCGACAGAAGAGCAATTTCAGAAAGACCTCACAGCCCTCAAACCAGTGTGCCGCTGGACCGAGGGCCACTGGGAGTTCGGCCTGGGCTATCTGCGAAAATCGAACGAAGTGCAGAATACTCCAAAGGATATCCAAGTGCTGGCGAACTATTTGTTGGTACAGTACAAGCAACTGGTGTGGAATGCGTCAAAAAGTTAACAGGCTCGGGCCAAAGCTTCACCGTCCGGAAGGGGAGTCTGCCTCACCAATGCTCGCCGGATCGACCAGTTTGACCTCCTCATGCCATGACAATCCCCGTCGGAGGTTACGTCCAATCCGGACGAGAGCCTCGACGACGGCTGCGCGACCAGCTTTAGTGTCGTAACTTGCTGATACCCATTCGACCTCCCACAGTCGCGGTGCTTGATAACTGAGCATTTCGGTCACCCGCGTGCTCACTGCAATCGGGTTGGCCAGATCAAGGAGATCGAGGTCGGATAGTTGGACAAGTGCATCGGTCAAATATTGGGCCACACAAACAATGCCGACTTTGCCGAGCAATTTGTTTCCTTCCTGCCAAGAATCCCGCCAAGTATCGCGTATTGTCTGCCACATGGAAAAGAAAAACGAGGCTAATCCGTCGGTGTCCTCGAACAATCGAACCTCTTTTTGCTGGATCGACACGACCGCTCCTTCAATGGCCGCCGGCGGGATGATCTGTCGCCCGTCTCGATTAAATGAAGTGGACCCCATTTGTTGGACAAAAAACGGGTGGCTCTTCGCTACACTTTTCCCGGTTTGCCGTGGCGATGACATCGGGTTGCCCTTGTATGTCGGGCCAACGTCCGGTATCGCCTGGTGGCCGGGTGAAACGGCGGGTGGCTCTGCTGGCGAGCATCCATCCAAAGGATAACCCGGCCGATGGCGTGTCGCCCCCGACTCTTTCGGGAGCAGGGGGCTTTTCCATCATCGGACGCCGGAGTCATGCCTCCGAAAACGCACGTCCTGCCTTCCCCGACTTCCGACACTTTCCATAAACTTCCGCCGTTGTTCGATTCTCCAGGGATTGGCTCATCCGTTCCCGATTGTAGAAATCGAAGCGCCGGTTCAATCTCGCCCACGGCGCCGCCACCGTCTCGTGGCGCCACAAATATGCTTCCTCGTATTTCACACTTCGCCAAAGCCGTTCCACGAACACGTTGTCCAGGCACCGGTCCCGGCCGTCCATGCTCGCCTTCGCCCCCGAGGTGAATGATTCCGAGGTGAACTGGACGCCCTGCCCTGATCCGTGTTAAACACCTCCGGACAACCCGTGTTCAACGCCTCGTCCGGCGCCTCCGCGCAGAAACCCGCATCCAGCGTGTTCGACAGCCGCCATGACAGCACATAACGGTTGTGCCAGTCGATCACCGCCGTCAAACAAATGAACCCCGACGGCATCGGAACACAGGTGATATCCGTGCTCCACACCTGGTCAATCCGCTTGATCGGCACATCGCGGAGCAGACACGGCCATACCTTGCGGCTCGCGCCACCGCCCGACAGGTTGGGCTTTGGACACACCGCCTCCAGGCCCGTGAGCCGGATCAGACGTCGCATCCCCTTGCGGTTCGCCTCATGTCCATCCCTTCCCGGCCAGGCCGCCATCCGACGGCTGCCCGGGAAGGGATGGTCCGTGTGCAACCGGTCGACCTTCTCCATCGGCTCAATGTTCTCGGCCGGCTCCGCCGCCGGCTCGAAATAGTGGCTCGACCGGGCCAGTCCCAAAACCTCGTACTGACGGCTCACGCTCAACTCCGGGTCGTCGGGATCGACCCGGGGCCACCGCTCCTCAACCGAGGCTGCCGCTTTTTTTGAGCCAGTTCAACCCCGTCTTCAGGAGGCCGGTCTGTTCGTGGAGTTGCGTCTGCAACGTCTCATGGTCAGCCGACGGAGGCTTCGTCCCGCCCGCGAACAACTCCCCGGCGTTGGCCGGGAACTGCTTCTTCCACGAGTGGATCAGCGTCGGATGCACCTCGTGCAATCCCGCCGGTTCGTTGATCGTTTTGTCTCCCCGGACCGCCGCCAGGGCCACCTGCGCCTTGAACGCCGCCGCCGTGTGCGTCTTCCGGCGCTTTCCCTTTCTTGGACAACCAACACTAGCTTGGTCGACTGTCCTGTTTTTGGGGTCCAGCTCAGACTTCGATCGCGACGTCTGGAAAAAAGCCATTGCGGCGGTCAGACGTGCCGGTGGCGTTGATTACTCCAAAGGTAACCCTGCAGTCCGTTGAACAGATTTTCGTCGGCAAGGGCGGCAGTTGTCCGGTCGTCATGAATTGACGCAGAGCGGTTTCGGTTTCCTGCAGCGGGTCGAGGCCGCGTTGCTTGAGGTTGCGGTAAATCCACATCATAATACTCCGGCCCCCCTTGGCGCTGGCGCTGCCGTAACTGGCCTTTCGCATCAACACCGCCGGGCAAATTTCCCGCTCGGCCTTGTTGTGGCTACTAGTGCAGGCTCAGGCGACCTTTTTCCGTTTCTTGGGCGGGTCTGTCTGCTGAAGATGTTGATGTTGAGCGCAGCCGTAGTAATCGCACGCCCGTGTTTCGACCTCCGAGGCGCTCAACACT
>NZ_JH636448.1:0-1715 GCF_000255705.1 Zavarzinella formosa DSM 19928 | reverse complement strand
GGGGCCGGGCGGCTCGGGGGTGAACGCGGCCGTGCCGCGGGCGAGGAACCCCTTGAGGGCGGCCCGGGTGGTGTGCGGGTGGCAGCCGAGATGTCCGGCAATCCGGGGAGCCGACCAGCCGGCGTCGAACAACAGGATCATTTCCAGCCGGTTTCGGGAAACGGCCGGGAGATTTGCCCGACGCAGGGCTTGCAGTTCGACGCGTTGGGTGTCAGTCAAATGAAGGTGTAACATGAAACATTATACCCATCCCCGGCTACGTGCTTAGACACGCCGATGCGCAGATCTTGGTAGCGGTTGAAGCGGGCGTTCGTGCCGTTAATGATCACGGGCGTTGCCGCCGTGACGGAACTCGGCTCGCGGTTGTCCGTGGACAGCGGGGTCGAGAACGCCCGCTTGCTGTTAATCCAGACGCTCACCGTGACTCCCGAGGAGAAGCCACTCGTCTGGAGTTGGGCGGCAACGAGCGAACCCGAGAACGCGGTCACCAACGTCGCGCCCGAGCCCGGCACGGCGTTGGCTTGCGGGCCGAACAGTGGGAATCGCTCGTAGACGCGTTCCCGTTTATACAGCGGAGCGGCCGTGCCTTGGGAAACCAGTGTCATGCCCGTCGATCCTGCCGCCGACACCTCAAGAGAATCGGCGTCGGTGCAGATAATTCCCCCGTTCACGGCGGTGAAGTTCTTGTTCGTGCCCCCGAAGGTCAGTCCAAGAGTGGTTCCGCAGGACAACGACCCGAGCGAACTGGACTGGAGGAAGGCACACGAGACGGTGTTCTGAAACGTCACACCCGCTCTCACCACGAGAGTGCCGGAGGACGCGAGGCTGTCTTGGGCGCGCAGAGTCCTTCCGGATGCGGTCCCGATGAACTCTAGGAGCAAGCCGGGGTCGATGGTTCCCGCCGTTCCTCCATTCTGGATGAGAAGGCCACCCGTCATCGTGTCGCCGCTTGTGTTCACATAGCGGGGGCGAAGGCGGTGCGGAGTGAGCCGGTGGACGAGCGGAAGTAAAGACCATTGAAGCGGGTCTCGAGCGAGCCGGTGGAGGAACGGAAATACAGTCCGTTAAAACGAGTCTCTAGTGCAGGTTCAGGCGAACTTCTTCCGTTTCTTGGGCGGGTCGGTCTGTTGAAGGTGTTGATGCCGAGGGCAGCCGTAGTAATCGCACGCCCGTGTCTCGACCTCCGAGGCGCTCAACACCCGCTCCGGTTCCACGATGGCCCTTTTGCCATGCACCCATTTGGGCTCGATGGTGTTCAGCCACGGACTCTTGCTCGGCAACCGGCACGCCACCAGCCGAATCCCGCCCTCTTGTTTGACTCGCTGATTGTGTTCCGCGATCCACGCCCGCACTTTGGCGCTGATGTGCCAGGAGGCATTGTCCCAGACCATCAGCAGGGCCTTCTTCCCTTCCGCCGCCAGTTCCGCGCAGACCCAAGCCAGATAGTCGGTCGTGACCTGACTGACCGGACGGCCGTCCACAAACCGGAGCATCATCCCGCCCGTGTCGGCCCGCAACAACCCGTAACAGGCCAGCGCCTTGGAATCGGCGTCGGCGGGGGCCAGCGCGAGTTCCTGCAACCGCTTGGGCTTCCCCGCCGCCCAGACATGGAGGTTCGGCTGGGCCAGACGACTCCACCAACATTCGTCTTGGAACCCCAAAACCCAATCGGGATGGGTTTCGGCCAGCCGGATCAGGCGGTCACGGGCTTTTTT
>NZ_JH636447.1:401668-405270 GCF_000255705.1 Zavarzinella formosa DSM 19928 | reverse complement strand
CCCGGCCCTGACGGACCGGTCTGGGTTAGCCGGTCTTTCAGACCGGGCGTTTTGATGGGTGACGGCTTCCACCCCCGGCGGCCTCGGCCTGAAAGGCCGATTAATCCAGACCGGTCCGTCAGGGCCGGGCATGCTTCTCCGGCCTACTTCCCCGGCGTGGCCGCTGCTTTCTTGCGCACCGGCACCCGCAAATCCGGTTGATCGATGAGCTGGCATTCCTCGGGAATCAGCTTCGGGTCGATGGCCCACGAGCCTTCAATGGCGAGCGGCTTTTTCTTCTTCTTGGCCTCCCGGTCACACATATCTTTGGGTTTGTCGTCCTCCGTCAGATACCAGTCGGGGATGCCGTCGCCGTTGTCGTCCCATTCCAGCCGGATGATGTCCCCGTTTTTTCCCCACCAACACCAAGAGTCGTCGTCCTCGAGACGAAAGATCCCCGAGCCGTCTTTTCGGAGCCACCGGCGGGACATCAACTTGCCTTTGCGAAAAGAAAAAATATCGATCCGGCTTATTTCTCTGTTTGGATGATAAATCGTGAACAGATCCGGACCGCTCGTCTTCTTGCCTTCAGTGATCTCGCGGACCAAATGGCCGGTTTCGTCATGCCAGCGCCAGAGGCCAGATCCTTCCTGGTGTTGATAAGTCAGTTTCAAATCCGGGCCGGAGGCGATCCACGCTTGCAGATTGTCGGCGGCGTTCGCCTGGTAGTCTCCGGTGTTGATCTTGGCGAGTTCCTCCCGGTCAACTTCCCACGGAAAGACCTCGGCCAATCTCGCCTCGGCATGGGCGATTAGCGCCTTCAGCCGGGCCGTCTCCCATGCCAGCCGCTGCTTCAGATTGTTCGCGTCAAGCCGGGGGAAATCTTTGTCCGCCGCGAAGTAAACGACAATGTCCATCGGGGAGACGCCGTCTGCATCGTAGTAGATTTTCAACGCGCCAATGTTCTTGATCGCGTGGAACTCGATGTGATCCTTGTTCTGGGCGGGATCATCGGACCAAATCCCGGAAAAATCCAGCGAGCGAGGTTGGGCCACAGGCAACGCGTAAGTCTTGGCCGGTTTCTTCCGCGGTTCGCCGAACGCGGCGAGGATGTCTCTCTCCTTCAACCGACACAGGCGTTTCTTGAATTCATCGATCCGCGAGGACAGCGCCTTGACCTCCGGCTTGTCGCGGGCGTCGCGAATCAACGCCACGTCATCGAATTCGTCAGGAATAATCAGGATGATGCTTGCGCGGGCCGGACAGGCGGCCAGCAGCAGGGTCACGAGAACGGGTATCGCGAGTCGCATCAGTGTCCTCCGTTGACAGGCTTTCAGCGTGGCCAGACATCACGTTGAATCCGGCTTACTTCGCCGGCGTGGCCGCCACTTTTTTGCGCACCGGCACCCGGAAGTTCGCCTGGTCGGGGATCTGGCATTCCTCGGGAATCAGCTTGGGGTTGACGGCCCACGAGTCGTTGATGGCGAGCGGCCTTTTCTTGGTGTTGGACTCTTCGTCGGATGGGTGGTTCGGCTTGTCTTCCGCCTTCAGATACCAGTCGGGGATGCCGTCGTGGTTGTCGTCCCATTCAAGCCGGATGATTTTTTCATCTTTTCCATACCAACGCCAACAGCCCTTCTCATCGTCACGAATTTTCTTTCCCGTCGACCAGCTTCGCGAGGCCAATTCGCCGCTGGCACGGAGAAACGAATCATGCCGAAACATTTTCTCCTTGGCATAATAAATCATGAACAGGCTTGGCGGGCCTTTGTCCTCGCCCCCGTCGGCCGAGCGAACCGGCAGGCCGTCCGCGTCCACCCAGAGCCAGGCATCCCGCCCGGCCTTGACCTCACGGGTCTGTTTCAAGCCCGCGCCGGAGGCGATCCAAGCCTTCAACTGGTCGGCGGCGTTTGCCCGAAAGTCCGAACGGCCGTTCATTTTGGCCAGTTCCGCCCGGTCCACTTCCCACGGAAAGACTTCGAGCATTCTTGCCTCGACATGGGCAAACAGCTTCTTGAGCCGGGCCTCGTCCCACGCCAGCCGTTGCTTCCAGTTGTCTTTGTCAAGCTTTGAAAAATCCTTGTCCAAGGGGAGATAGACAAGGATTCCTTCCGGCCGGATGCCATCGATCCAATAGTAAATTTCAAACGCCCCGATGTCTTTGATCACATGAAAGTCCATGCGGCGCTTGTTCGAGGCAGGATCGGGATCGGGGACACGGGGCCTGGCATACCCGCGAATCTGGCCCAACGGCATGGCGTGGGTCTTGGCCGTTCTTGGCTGCGGCTTTCCAAACAGGGCGGCGAAGTCTCTTTTCTTCAACAGGCTCAGCCTTGTCTGTAATTCGATGATTTGCCGGGCGGTCTCTTTGGTTTCCGGCTGGCGAAAAGCTTCGATGATTCGTTCGATCTCGTCATGCTCGTCCGGAATAATCACGATATCATCGGCGCGGGCCAACCCGGCGGCCATCAGCAGGATCACGAGAACCGGCGTCGCGAGTCGCATGGGTGTTCTCCGTTGACAGGCTGTCGGCGGGCTCGTCACCGGCCCGTTGATGAATGTTATAAGGACATGGGGTGGCTTCCCGAGAGTAAAAGCCACCCCCACCGCTGACGCAGTGGGGCTCTTGGGGTTCAACAGCCAGCGTGAAAAAGTTGGTATTGGCGAGCCGAGCAGCGTGAGCTGCCGGGTGGCTTCCGGCAGGGAAGTCACTTCAGCCACGGGTTTGAATCTGGCTGAGTAAAGGAGAGGCGGTTCAACCACTGGAAGCCACCCGGCAGCTTACGCTGCTCGGCTCGCCAAGACCAAAACCACGGCGGGGAAGTCACTTCAGCCACGGGTTTGAATCAGGCTGAGGAAAGGGGAGGCGGTTCAACCACCGGAAGCTCACGCTGCTCGGCTCGCCAAGACCAAAACCAAAACCACTCTGCCAACGATTTACGCCAGCAATTCCGACCTCACTCGGCCCACTCCGCCGACGGGGTATGGTCTTCCCTGGCGGTCGGGAATCTCGGAGTGCGGGTCGATGCCCAGCAGGTGGAACAGCGTGGCGATCACGTCTTTCGGCGAGAACGGCGTTTCGATCACATCGCCGCCGATCTTGTCGGTGCGGCCAATCACCCGGCCTTTGGCAAAGCCGGCGCCGGCGAACATGGCCGAGTAGGCGCGGGACCAGTGGTCGCGCCCGGCCCCGGCGACGTTCTGAATCCGGGGCGTGCGGCCGTGTTCGCTCTGGACCACGATGGCGGTCTCCTCCAGCAGGCCCCTCGCCTCCAGATCTTCCAAGAGGGCCGTGAAGGCGGCGTCGAGGCCGGGGCCCAGTTCGTTTTTCAGCCGGGTGTTTTGATAGATGTGCGTGTCCCAGCCGGTGTTCACGAGGCCGTATTCGTCCCAGCAGACAGTCACGAACTTGCCCCCGGCTTCCAGCAGACGGCGGGCGGCGAGGCACGACTGGCCGAACAGCGTCATGCCGTAGCGGTCGCGGAGTTTGGCCGGTTCGCTTTGCACATCGAGGGCGTCCCGCAGTTTGCCGGTGGTCAGCGCCGCGAACGCCGTCGCCTGATGCTTGTCGAACGGCTCGCGGTCGCTCCGGGCGTCGATCGCCCGGCGGGCGGCGTCAAGCT
>NZ_JH636447.1:389066-400044 GCF_000255705.1 Zavarzinella formosa DSM 19928 | reverse complement strand
TTCCTCCACCTATTTGGAGAAGGTTACCCATCAAAGAGATTCGGTATCAGACCGTCGCAAAATTGCTTGTTTGAGCCAAGAATGTGAATCACGCGATGAGTCCTGGCGGGGTGGCGGGCAGGGTTGATTGTACCACGCGGCGCCGGAAACGCACAACAGTGGGACGGGTTGGGGATGGGGGTGTTGTTTGTGCAAGGCCGTCAGCAAAAGGGTCGCTCCCTTCCCCGGCGACCTAACCCCCCGTCCCCCTTCCCTAAGAAGGAAGGGGGAGCAAGTGGGTTTCGGCGTTTTATCCGAGCCGGAAGCGTCAGCGAGGGCCATGCTTCCCGAGTGAATGTCGCTGTCCGCAAGGGGAAGAACCATCCCCGGCCCAAGCGTGGCCCTCGCTGACGCTTCAAGCTCGGAAAGAAGACAACCACCCACTTGCTCTCCCTTCCTTTTAGGGAAGGGGGACGGGGGGTTAGGTCGCCGGGGGACGGACACAAGCCGATGTTCGTTGTCCAACCGGTGCTGTCGTGTTCAACACCCCCACTGCTGACGCAGTGGGGCTCTTGAATTCATTTGCAAATGTTGCCGCTTGGTTTACACCAAGTGACGCCGGATCAACGCGCCCCGCCATCACCTCGCCGGAAATCCAAACATCTGGCACTTCGGCAGCGCTTTTTCAAAAGCCTTGTAACCGGCTCGGGTGATTTTGGTGCCGCCGATCTGAATCGTCGTCAGCGTTTTGATTTGGGCCAGTTCGGCGAGTCCCTTGTCGGTGATCGGCACATAAAGCAGCCCGAGGCTGGCGAGATTCGGCAGGCCCCTCAGTTCCGTCATCCCGGCGTCGGTCAGGCCGGTGCAAAGGTCCATTTCCAGACGGGTGAGGTTGGGAATGTTTTTCGCCTCGCTCAGCCCGGCGTCGGTGATTTTCGAGGCGTTGATGGAAAGGACCGACAGCGAGGGGAATGCCTGGCCGAGCTTGAACACCTCGTCGGTCACGCCGGGGCCGGAGAGGGTCAGGTCGGCGAGGGTCTTGTGCCCTTGAAGAGACTTCACGGCCGGGCTGGCGGCCTCGGTGGCGGCCACGTTCAGGAGCGTCAGGTTGGGCATCCCGGCCAGCGGCGACAGATCCTTGCCAAGAGCGTGATTCCCGCACAGATTCAGATGCGTGATTGTCTTGATGCCGGCGATGGTCTCCAGCGAAGCCGACGTCAGTTTGGAATCCTTCAGGTTCAAATACCGGAGGTTGGGCAGGTTCGTCAGCTCCTTCACGCCCTCGTCGGTGAATTCGCCGGTCTTCAGGGCGATGCCCTCAAGCGTCCGACATTGGGCGAGATGTTTCAGGGTCGTATCGGTCAGCGACATGCTGTAGCAGTCGATGTATTTCAACGACTTCGATCCGGAGAGTTTCCAGATTCCCTCGTCCGTGACCTTCGTGTTGGACAGGACCAGCGCGATCAGGTTCGGCAGCTTGGAGATCGCGAGCATGTCCGCGTCGGTGATGCCGTCGTCGTGCAGGCGCAGCGCGAACGGCACACCGGCATCGGGAATTCGCGGCAGTTTCTTGCCTTCGTCGATGTCAAACATGACGGACGGAATGTGCCGGGGGTCGGCCCCGGTGAAAAGCTTGCTCTCCAGGGAGACCTCGCGGTCCCACGCATGGCCGCACAAAAAGCCGCCGCTGGCCCGGTAGGCCTTGGCCTTCTCCGGCGGGAACGGCACATAAGTAGTCGCAGGATCGGCCGCGCGCGCGACCCCGGCGGTTGCGATCAGCAACAAGACATAAGTGAATCGGCCAAGCATGACAACACTCGCGGAGAGAGAAGGACCTTCTCGATAAGGAATACGGCGAGGGAGACCGATTCTTGCGAAAAAGTTATATTAATCCTTGCGAAAAGTTTATCAAAGTCCCCGGCCGACGGGAAGACGGATCAGGATCGCTGAATCTTGGCGAGGCCGACGCCCCGGCCGGTTGGCTCTCCAACGCCCCAGACGCCGACTCCCGATTCGTCCAGCCGGACGAACAACCCGGCGCGCGGCCCCGGCGAAGTCACCCGCAAAACGAGCGGCTCCCGGCTATCAGCCCGCCAGGCGCTCTGGCCGGCCGATTTCCGGTCGGCCAGCAACCGGTCGAGGTAGCCGGAGACCGCCCGCCCCGGAAGGGTCATGAACACGCAATCCCCGGCGGGCTGGCTCAAATCCGGATGGCACAGCAGGAACCCGAGCGGATTGCCCGACAGGTCTTGCAGGATGACGCAGTTCATCCGTCTGGCTCCGATTGCCGTCCGCATCAGGATTCCTCATCCAAGGAGCGTGTCGGAACGCCATGTCGGCGACCCCATGCGGTGACCGCCAGACAACCGGCCCCGGCACTCCGCATGGACTCCAAATGGATTGGATTGATGCTGCACTCGCCGGCAATGGCCATGACGACCTTCTCGGACGGGAACCGGCTGACCCGCCCGTCGGAACCAGCCTTTCTCGCCTCCTCCTCGGCCGGCGTGGAAAATCCTTCGTCCAAAAGCAGCCGGTCGGCCCACAGAAAATGTCGACATACCACGCCATTCCGCGCGAGACACCAACCGTACCAGTCCATCCGGCCCTGAGTGGTGAAAGCGTGCGTCTCTCCGAACTCCCGGCTCAGCCGCCGGCAATATTCTGCCACGTCGCTCCCCGGTTGGTCCCGGTTGACACCGCCGAGCCACCCGCCGACCGCCAGGCGCCAGCCACCTACTTCGGGAGTGATGAACACTCGGGAGAGAAAGGAATCGGGCCGGGCGTCGAAATCCCAGAAGTCGCCCGCCGTGGCGTTGATCCCCTGCCGCCACGTGGCCGACGTCGGGTCGGACAGTTCAAGGGCGTCGATGATCGCTTGCGGTGACGCGCCCCGGACCGCCAGCCAACTCAGGTCGTAAAATCCGATGGGTGAATTGTCTGTCATGCGCGTCTCTCTCGGCAAGTTAACCGATCAGGCCCCGGACGGATCAGCAACGGGTTGTCCGGTCCTCACTCAAGGAAGTTGGCGAGATCGGCCTCCGTCAGTTCCTTCTCGAACAATGCCCGGCCTTTCGCCCAACCGCCTCCCCAGATCAGATTCATTTGATCAAGGATGGCATCGTAACAAGGGTCGTTACTGTTCATCGTCTGTTGATGCTCGGCAAACAGGCGATACATGGCCGCCTGCCCCATTCCCTCGATCTTGAGTTCGACGGCCAAAACAGAAAGGGCAGCAGACGGCTCAGAGGATGACAACGCCTGTTCAAATCGCCGCCGATCCGAATTCATCGTCATTTAAAAGCCTCCGTCAGTTCCTTCGTGACGGCCCGATCACATTCGGCCTCCTCACCCGGCCGTCCGTCCTTTGAGGCTGAATTTGCCGCTTTTTTCCGGCGAGATCCAATCATGAGGGAGATGCGGGCTGAGGATATGGAACGGCGGGATTCCCTCCTGTTGATGATACAGCGCCCTGTCGTCGGCCGTGACTCGCTGACAAGCACAAACCTGAATAAAGGTGAACCCGGCATCGGCCGCTTGAACGGACAGGTTGATCCACTGTGGAATCTTGCCATCGACCCAGAGATACTTCCTCGCTTGAACAGGCTCCGCACCGCGCAGTTGCCCCGGCGTCAGCAAGCGGCCTCCGAGAAACGGAATCAATCCCTTTTCATTCGGCGTTCGGTTCGCGGCGATAAAGTCAAAACGCAACGTTGTTGGAAGATCCTCGACAACGAACCGTTGCGCAAACTCACGGCAGAACGCCGCCCAGTCAAAGGTGTCAATGAAAGCCAGCTTGTCCATGAGTCATCTCCCACGCCAGTCAGGCGGTTTTTCTGGGGAAGCGGCCGGGGCTGTTGCTGTTATTTGCCGGCGGGCGTTTCGGGCGGGGGGATTTGTCGGGGTCGGTTTGCCACTGCCTCCATTTCAGATATTGCGACCGGCCCGCGAGGGCGAGTCCCCCGGCGAAGAGGCCGAAGCCGCCGATGCCGGCCGCCACGCCGCCCGTGGCCTCGATGGCCGGCGGCGGGTCTTTGAGGATCAGCAGGATGTAGACAGCGCTCCAGGAATAGAGCAATCCGATCAGAAGCGACACCGCGCTTCCGATGACGAGATTTTTGGCCGTGCCGTTCATGATTCGCCGGCCCAGAACAAAAAACAGGCCGCCGACCATGACGCCAATCCATGTGGCGACCGCCGTCGCCGGGCTGATCTGGACCGGCGCGGCGTTCCCCGGTTTGCCAATTTGCAAGAAAACCGGTGACGCGGCCGCCCCGCATGACCCAAGGGCGGCAAGCCCGCCGAGAATCATCCAAACCAACCCGGCCATCCGGGCGGCCGTTGGAAAAGAGGGCCGGGTCTCGGGTTGAAGTTCGGCGGTTTCGTCAGGCATTCAAATGCTCCTTCCGGCTGACAATCGTATGGCGATGCCTTGACGCGGAGTCTTGGCGGAGAGGTGAAGATACGAAAGGCATGAAAGACGCTAACCACAAAGACGCAAAGATCACACAAAGTTTCACAAAGATTAAAACAGATCAGAAGCAAAGGGAAAGAAGAAAGACCACCAAGCATAAATCAGAGCAACATCAGGAAGGCGCGAACCACAAAGACGCAAAGATCACACAAAGTTTCACAAAGTTAAAACAGATCAGAAGCAAAGGTAAAGAAGAAAGGCCGCCGAGTAAAAATCAAAGCGCATTATTGCTTTGATCTCGCTTCGTGGTCTTTTTGCTTTCACTTTGCTTGTTGCTTTTTGTTTTCACTTCGCCTTGGTCTTCTTTGTGAAACTTTGTGCGACCTTTGCGTCTTTGTGGTTAATGTCTTTTTGATGTCGCGCGTCGTGGCTTCTGATCTGTTTTGATCTTTGTGAAGCTTTGTGTGACCTTTGCGTCTTTGTGGTTAATGCCTTTTTGATTCAGGGCAAATCCGCGTCCCAAAGAATGATGTTGGAATCGTTGTACCCGGCCGCCATGACATGGCCGCGAGGCATGAATTTCAGTCCGCGGACGTATGCCGGATGCGGGCGCGGCGGGCCGAGGCGTTTTTTGGTTCGCAGGTCGAAGAACTCGACCGATTCCCCGTCGAGCGTGCAGCCAAAGACATTGCCGTCCGCCGAAAACGCGGCATGTCGCGCGTGCCAGCGACCGGTCGGGCTGTCCCGCCATTTTTCCCTCAACACCACTTCCCCCGAGACGAGATTGCGGACCTCAAAGAGAAGTTGTCCCTCGTCCGTGTGGAGTTCGTAAGCCATGTGCCGCATGTCCGGCGAAACCGCCCTGATCTCCCGGCCGTTGATCGACCGCACCAGTTTCCCGGCGCCGTCCAACTGATAAAGATGCGTCTTGAGGCCCGCCCGAGTCAGATCCATCTCAATCACCGCCCCCTTGCGGTCCGGGAGGATATGCGCCTCGCGGAATCGGGCCTCGCCGTCGTCGGGGTTTTCCCAAGTCCAAAGTTGTTTGCCCGTCACCGTGTCCCAAAGCTGGACCTCGTTTTTTTTCGCCGATTCGACCGCCGCCGTCTTCAGGTCGGCCGAGAGGGCGAACACCCGACCCGCCGACACCCTGGCGCCGGTTTTGGGATTGACCGTCTTCGGGTCAAAGGTCCGCTCCAGCCGGCCGGTGGCCGACGACAAGAACCGTGCCTCCGGGCGTTCAAAGTCCCAGTCAAACACGGCCAGAGTGGCGCCATCGGGGGAGAATCTCAGGCTCCGATAGTTGTCTTCCCGCTCCCACAAATCCTTTCCCGTCGCCAAGTCCATCAGGCAAAGTTTGCGAACATCCTTTCCACCCGGACGATAATGCGCATACTGTTTGCCGTCCAGAGAGAGGCTGGCTAATTCTTCGTCCACGTGCGCATCCAATTCACGGATCGTCTTGCCGGATGCCAGATCCCAATGAACGGGTTTGTCTCCCAGCGTCACCAACATGGTTTTCCCGTCCGGCGTTGGATGGAACGGGCCGCGAAAGAAGCCGGGATGAAGCCTTGAACCGCCGACGCGGGAACCATCCGCCAAGTTCAGCAATTCAATGTGGCCGTTGTCGGTCCCGGCCGCGATGGTCTTGCCGTCGCGGCTGCGGGCCAATTGACCCACACAATTCAGTTTCATGGTCGATCCGCTCATCACAGGCGGGGCGACTTCCGTTTCCCACAGAATTTTTTCCGTCTCGAAGTCCGCCAAAAGCACGTTTGGCGAGATTGCGATCACGGCCTGTTTTTTGCCCGGCAGATGCAACCCTCCGCCGTAAAATTGTTTCGTCGCCAGCACGGTTCTTTCGCCGGTGGCGATGTCCCACATGTCAATCGCGCTGTCCTCGTAATAAACCGTGAGCCGCTTCCCATCCGCGGACAGGTTCCAAGTTCTCCACCATTTCGGCAGGGTGACGGGCTTGTGGTTTTCCCGGCCCGTGACCGGGTCGAAGAACCGCACCCGGACGGGGCCGAACCGCTCCGGCCAGTCCTCCTTCAACACCCCCGCCACCACCGAACCGTCCGGCGACAGGATCGGGGTTGGATTTCTATCCGCAAACCGCGCCCAAGGGACAAGCCCGAAGCCCTGCTTGCGGATTCTCTTGCCGTCGGCGACGTTCCACGCGGTGACTTGGTTGTCCCGGCCCAGGGCCAGCAGCGTCTTGCCATCGCGGGAGAAGGCCGCCGACAGCCAGACGTCTTCGTTCTTCCACGAGAACCGTAGTTTGCCGGTGGCCTTGTCATGCAGTTGCAGTTCTTCCCGGTCGTTCTTGAAAGCAACGAAGTGCTTGTCGTCCGGCGATTCCACGTCGGGGTTAAGCAGCAAATGGGGGGGAACTTTGTCGTTTGGAATACGCTTCCCGGTTTGAACCTCCCAGGCCACCGGCTTTCCATCATCCCCGGTCGAGATCAATATCTTGCCGTCGCGGGAAAACAGCAGCGAACCAATCGGCCCCGGATGCCGAAACCGTTCGGTTCCCAATCGAAGGACCGCCCCGTCGGGCAGCGGGTCGCCCAGATAATCCAGCCGGGACTTCGGCGGCCCATTCGCCTCTTGAGCCGACACGCCGGAAACGCCGAGCCACAGAACGGCCGACAGCAGAGGCAGAAACGTGCGGAGAGGCATGAGATCGTTTCGTGTTGATGGCGAATCCGAGGATTGGACGGCCCACCGCGCCGTAAAATTCGCCGTGCTTTCGACAGCGGTTTCGCTTTCACCGCGACTCGGAAGCTTTAATTTCGCTCCGTGGTCTTTTTGCTTTCACTTTGCTTTTTGTTTTCACTTTGCTTTGGTCTTCTTTGTGAAACTTTGTGTGACCTTTGCGTCTTTGTGGTTAATGTTTTTTTGATGGCGCGCGTCGCGGCCACACGAGAAAACACACAGTTGATGTTGGGGTTGGTTGGTTTGCTGAGTCTGTCACTATCGCAAGAAAAAAAGTGGCCGGGCGGCGGACTCGCATCGCCCCCGGCCTGGCAATCAACCGGCTTTTGGGTCCGGTGACTGCAACATCACTTTAAGGCTTGGCGAGGAAGAGTCAAGCGTTTTTTCGTCTTCAAAAAAGCAAACGACTTCCCGGTCGCTTCCGACAAAAGCGATTGACCAATTCATGAGGAATGCGCGGGGCATCTCCCTTAACCAACGGAAATCTTTCATCACCTCCGGGGTTGGTCGGTCCGCCAAATGCACTTTCATCAGACAGTCAACACTCCACAGGGGCGCCAAAAAATGTGGAAGTATTCCGTCTGTTTTCTCATGCCGGGCCTCGTGGCCTCGGTCTTTGATCTGGACGGTCTCGGCAGCGTCGTCGCCCGCGTCGGGCTGGCGCTGGCTCTGATGACCATCACGGCGTCGATTCTTTCAACCGCCCTGTTCCGGGGGGCGAATCTTCCCCGGTCAAAAAGATCTCACGGATAGGCGCCCGAGCGCCCAACCGTCGTCATTCGCCTGCTTACTGGCTCTTTCCGGAAGCCTTGGGCGCGCCGGCCGACACCGAGGCGACGCCTCCGTTGGTTTTGAGGTCTTTGCCGAATTGGAGCGTCACGGTCAGGGAAGTTTTCTCCATCCCCTTCACGGTGGCCGTCGGCGGCGAACTGTAGCCCGAGCCCGCTTCGGTCACGACGATTTGCTTGATCTTGCCGTCTTCAATGATCGCATGGGCCTTCGCCGGGGCGGTCGGCCACAGGTCGCCCTTCTGGGGCTGATAGCGGTAGTAATTGGAAACCTCGTCGAGCCGGTCGTTGGTGACGCCGAGCGGCTTCAAAACTTTCATCAAGGCGGCCTTGTTCTGCCGGGCATGCTCCGGCGACGGCTTGCCGTCCTTGGCGGGCGTCACTCCGCGAAATGCCTCGCGAAAAACCTCGGGCTTCACTTCCAACCCGGCCGCGACCAGAACCACCGGCCGCCCGCCGTCCTTCGGGTCGGTTTCATGCCCCCCGCTGAAGCTCACCGGCGCCGTCGTCTCGGCCGCCGACACGGCGCCGAAGCCCAAGCCGACAACGAACGCCAGACCGCGCAACCCGTTTCGCAGGGCGGGGATCATCATTGCGGAACAATTCGTCATGGGCCGGCCTCCCGTAATTTCCTGTGCAAAAGACATGCCCCACGATACGAAACGAACCTGAAGCCAACATGAAGCGGGCTGGCAAATCATTCGGGCAACTCATCAATTCTCGCGTTTGCTCTCGCCGGGCAATGGTTTTCGCCCCAAGGGGGCGCCCGAAAATAGCCAAGGGCGGTTGCCGCCCTTGGGAAACGACCCTTCCCTTGAACTCCACCCCAACGGGGCGGCACTTGCCCGTGTGCCGCCCCGTTGGGGCGGAAACCCATTGATGGCCGATATTTCCAGGGGCGGAAGCCGCCCCTGGCTATTTTCGGGCGCCCCCTTGGGGCGAAAACCATCAATACTGTTTGACACGAACGAAGACCGTCAAAGGGAGTCCGGAAAATTTGCCACCCCCGCGTGAAGCGGGATTGAACAGGAGGGGAATAAAAAGACCCGCGTGCGAATTGGCACGCGGGTCAGGTGTGATAACCAATTGGTTTTGTGAAGATGCCGGAGGAGGGACTTGAACCCACACATCCATTACAGATAGTGGATTTTGAGTCCACCGCGTCTGCCATTCCGCCACTCCGGCTTCTACTTGTAATTTACTCGCCGATGTCTCCGGGGCAAGGGGATTTCTGTCAACCGTCTGTGACATCTTCCAGACGGGAGATCGCCACCACGTCCGACCGGAAGATGATGATGCGACGGCGGTTCTTTTTGATCCCCGTGGTCACCGAGGAGGCCACGTAGTTTTCCCGCGTGGTGTCCGTGTCGCGCAGGTCGTGAAGATCGGCGTTTTTCAACTCCATCAAATGCTCGTCCACACGCAACAACGTGCCCAGGCACACGTAATGGCTTTGCATGTCGATCACCACTTTTTCGCCGATCAGTTCGCTTAACATGCCTCGCTCCCCTTTCGGGAATTCATCATCCTCATGCCCGCGAAAATCAGGCCGGTCGACCGGCGCCCTCGATTTTCCTCAACATATTGCAAAATCAAGCGGCGACATTTGCAAATCATCCAAAAACCCACTGCGTTGCGTCAGAACCTCAAGAGCCCCACTGCGTCAGCGGTGGGGGTAGCCGCCACACTCTGAAAACACCCCCACCGCTCACGCAGTGGGGCTCTTGAGGTTCTGACACAGTGGGGCTCTTGGGAACTCACCTCAAATGTCTGTTGATTTTGCAAGATGTGCCGGGTCGCCGGGTGTCGGAATCGCAAGGGATGTTGGCCGCCGACTCGCCTTGATTTCGCGGGCGTTTCGGGATACTAACTGTTGTTCGCTCAGAGTGTAGACACCCACATATGCACACGGACTGGCTGATGCTGTTTGTGCTGTCGGCCATTGCATGGCCGTGGGCGCCGACCGACCCGCCCGCCCCCCGAATCCCGGTTGAGCCGGATGGCGACTTCCTGAAGCTCTTCCAATCGCCCGAGAAGCCGCCGGCCCACGAGGATCTTCTTCTTCCGCCCACCTCGGCCGGGCTGGCGTGGATGACCGACCCGATCTTGTTCGCCACCCCGGAACCGCTGTTCCCCCGTTTTGCCGTCGGCGAATTGGGGGAGATCTTCGACCGGCAAACCAACCGGCCGCAACCGGCCGACTGGTCGTCCCGCACCTCGCTCAAGGGGGTGGCCCTCGACCCCGACCAATGGCGGTTTCGCGGCGACCTCTCCCAAGACTTGTACAAACGAACGGTCAAGGTGGACGTGCCCAACCCCGACCTGGTGACCCAGCCCGCCGCCGGCCGGACGTGGACCACCGAGGACCGCTTTCAAATCCCCGTGCCCATCGCCCTGCCGATCGCCGAGCAAATGTTTGTCTACGGCCAGTTCGGCGGCAACGGGGACACGCTGAACAACCGCTCCACCACCCTGAACGGCAAGACCGGCGTCGGCATGAAGTGGTCGCCGCTCGGCAGCACCGAAGTCCAGTTGAGGTATGGCACGCTGCTGAATTACACGGATGTCTTCGCCGCCACCCGCTTTCAGGAACGCGCCCAGCCGGCCCTCGAATTTGCGGCCAAAATGCCATTGGTCGGCGCCTGGCATCTGGACTACACCGGCTCGGCGCTCCCCGCCGTCCAAGCCACCGTGCGCGACCAGATCAAGCAAGAATTGAGGCTGGCGGTGCCGCTGGGAACCGGGGACAACGAATTCGAGTTCGGCGCCCGCTACCGCTGGGACGTGATCCCCTCCCAATCGCAATCCCAATCCCAGGCCCAGACCCCGTGGATCGACCGGGCGCAGCTTTTCATGGGATTGAAGTTCCGGCGCTGAGGCCGGGGAAGATGGCGGTTTGTTTTGGCGAGCCGGAAGGCTCGTTTTGGTATTCATCTTGGTCTTGGCGAGCCGAGCAGCGTAAGCTGCCGGGTGGCTTCCAGTGGTCGAACCGCTTCCCCTTTACTCAGCCGGACTTAAACCCGTGGTTGAAGTCCCTTCCCTGCCGGAAGCCACCCGGCAGCTTACGCTGCTCGGCTCG
>NZ_JH636447.1:384765-388653 GCF_000255705.1 Zavarzinella formosa DSM 19928 | reverse complement strand
GAGCCGAGCAGCGTGAGCTGCCGGGTGGCTCCCGGCAGGGAAGGTGCTTCAGCCACGGGTTTAAGTCCGGCCGAGTAAAGGGGAAGCGGTTCGACCACTGGAAGCCACCCGGCAGCTTACGCTGCTCGGCTCGCCAAGACAAAGACCAATACCAAGACGAAAACCAATACCAAAACGAAAACCAAAACAAAGACGAGCCTTCCGGCTCGTCAAAGACTTCGCTTACTTCGCCTTCACATCAAAGCAATGCAGTTTGTCCTGGTCGCGGATGTAGAGTTTGCCGTTGGCGATCACCGGGTGGGCCCAGTGTTCCTTGCCGCTCGGCTCCGGCAGCTTGAAGGAGGAAACCACCTTAAGTTCCTTCGGCGACGGGTCGATCAGCACCAGCACGCCGTTCTGGTAGCGGAAGTAGAGTCGGCCGTCCGCGAACAGCACGGCCGCCGAGCCGCTGCCGCCGGCGGCGTCTTTTTCCGGGCCCCACTTGATGTCGCCGGTCTTCAGGTCCACGCACACCGGCTGGCCGTCGTTTTGATTGTGGCCGAAGTAGGCGTAATCGCCGACCTGCACCATGCCGCCGTGGTGATTGTTCAGTTCGGGCTTCTTGTAAGTCTTCACCGGCTTGACGCTGAACTTGCCCCCTTCGGAGGTGATGTTCAGCAGGGCCGCGCCGCCGCCGTAGCTGCACGACACCCAGACGCTGTCGTTGTAAATGATCGGGATCGGAATCTGGGCCACGCCCCCGGCAGCCGGTTTGTCCGCATAATTCCAGAGGAGTTTGCCGTCTTCGGCATTGAACCCGGCGACGCCGGTTTTGTCACCCAGCAGCACGACGTATTGGGCCGTGCCGGCGATGGTCGCCTTGATCGGCGACGAGTAACCGGCCCCGCCCCCGACGCCCCCGGAAACCTCGGTCTTCCAAATCAGCTTGCCGGTCTTCTTGTCGGCGGCGGCGATGGCGGCCTTCGCCGTGGCCGGGACGAAAATCATCTTGTCGCCGTCGATCAGCGGGGAATCGGTGAAGCCCCATTGCGGCACCTTGGCGCCGTAATCGGCCACGTAGTCGATGCCCCAAGCCTTCTTGCCGTCGGTCGCGTCAAGACAGACGAGCTTGCCGTTGCTGCCGACGGCGCACACCTTGCCGTCCGAATAGGTCGGGCTGCCGCTGGGGCCGTTGTTCTGGTTGGTCTTGCGCGGCTCGTCAAACGGGGTGAACCAGATTTCCGAACCGTCCGCTTCCTTGAGCGCCCAGACGCCGTCCTTGCCGTTGCGGGTGCCCATGCCGAAGATTTTGCCATCCGCGACGGTCGGCGTGCCGAAGCCGAGGCCGAGGTTCTTGACAGTCCAGGCCTTCGGCGGCCCGTTCTGCGGCCATTCCTTGAGCAACCCGGTCTCGGCGCAAATCCCGTTTCGGTTCGGCCCGCGGAACGTGGGCCAGTCGTTGGCATTGGCGATCGCGGCCACCGCCAGCAAGGCGGCCGCGAAGAAACACATCTTTTTCATTGACAACAAACTCCGGAGAAAAGATCAGTCAAGGCGGGGCGCCAGAATAGACGTTCAAGTCGCCGCCGCTGTTCGTTCGGGCCGTTCAAAGATTCGCCCGAACGCCAACGGCGCCGACACGCCGAATTATCGGGCGTGAGCGGAACTGTTCAAGGCTCTACTCTTTCGATAGGCATCCGCGACAGGCGGGCAATGTCGTCCGGCAATTTCAACGCAGCCGGTTTCCGGTGGGAGGAGAGAAAGCCGGTAGATCCGCAATGTTGCGGATCTATCGTCGGTGGTCGCGGAGTGGGTTGGAAAAGCCGGGTGAACGGCCGGATGTTTTGGCGAGCCGGACGGCTCGTCTTCGTCTTGGCGAGCCGAGCAGCGTAAGCTGCCGGGTGGCTCCCGGCGGTTGAACCACATCCCCTTCACTCAGCCTGACTCAAACCGGTGGCTGAAGCACCTTCACTACAGGAAGCCACCCGGCAGCTTACGCTGCTCGGCTCGCCAAATCCAAGACAAAACCAAAACGATGCCATTACTTCTCGGCCGGCTTTGCCGTCTCATGAGCAAGCCCTTCGGCCAATCCCATCAACACATCAATTTTTGTTGAATCGTTTGTCACTTGCGACGCCCATCCCCGCGCCTCGGCCGACTGGCCGGCTTTGGTCTGTCTTCTGGCGATGTGACGCAGGGCGGCGGCGTGCCAGGTGTCGGGGGTTTTGAGGATGGCGTCGGCGGTTTTCCGGGCGCCGTCGAAGTCGCCGAGGTCCGCCTGGGCGATGGCGATGCTCGCCCAAAACGGAGGCCCGGCCATCAACCGGCGGGCGGCGAGAATCGCCCCGTCGATGTCGCCGGCCAGCAGCAGGGAGCCAATGATGTCGTGGTCCGGCTCGCCAACCTTGGTCACGCCAAGCTCGTAAAAGGCGACCGCCTTGGCGAAACTGGCTTTCGACGCCTCTTTTCGGCCGGCTTGCGCCTGGGCCAGCGCGATGAATTGAAGCAGGGATGCCTGGAGGCCCGGACTTTTAAAATATTTGAGAATGACCATCGCGTTCTCGTCCCGTCCCGCCCGGATCTCGGCGGCCGCGACACAGGCCCAGGCGTGCAACTCTTGGGTGATGCGAGCTTCGTCCCGGATGCCTTTTTCCGGCGGGGTGGTCAGCAGCCAGTTCAGGGCTTTTCGGGCTTCCGGCAGCGCGTCCAGCCGGGCGAACATCCGGATCACGGCGACCGCGCCCGGACCTTCGCTTTTTGATTCCACATCCGGGAGCAGGGCCAGCGCCTTCATCGTCGATTCTTTGGCGCCGACTTTGTCCCCCGCCTTCCATTGTTCAAAGGCAATCCCCGCGTCCGGTTCGACGGCGTCCGGGGCAAGCCCGTCCTTGGGTTTGCCGACGAGGGCGAACAACTTGTCCGAGGGAGAGGACAATTCCCCGACGATCCGAAACGCGCCGGTCAAGTCCCCTTTCCGGGCCAGACGGACGCCCTCGGCAACATAAATGTCCGCCTTCAATTGCCTCCGGTCATCTTCCTTCGGAAGCGAGTCGGCGATTTCCACGGCCCCCCGGACATTCCCGGTGGCGCCCGCCATCAGGGCCGACTGCCATGACACGGCCTGCCGGAACTCGTCACGCAGCAGTCGCCGGGATTCCGGGACGCTCTTGGCCAGATCCGGCACGGCCTTGGTCTCGCCCAGCCAGGCCAGCGTCTCGCCGACGGTCTTCCAGCCTTCGATGATCGGAGGCTCATGTTTCTCGATGATCGAGCGAGCCAGCCGGACGGCTTTGAGCGCGCCTTCCCGATCCCCGATCTTGTGACGAAGCCGGGCGATCTCGCACCAAACCCGCCCCCGCAATTCCGCGCTGGCATTCCCGTTCTCCAGCAAGCCGGCGACCTGCCCCAGAATTTCTTTGGCCGCCTGATTCTGCGGCGGCGCCGCCGGGGCGGCCGACAGGACGGAGGCCGATGTCAGAAAGAGAAGAAAGGCGAGTCGCATGAGAGGCTCCCTGTTTCACATGGACCAAGCCCGCCGTGAAGCCGCGACGCGAAGGCTTTGCGCAGCGGAGCGCGGACTTCCCGCTTGCAAACACTGGCCATTGCCACAATCATCCGACGCCGGAAGTCCGCGCTCCGCTGCGAAGACTCCGCGTCGCGGCTTCACGGAGACGCTGACTATTGCCATTATCCTCCGACACCGGAAGGTTGTCACTTCCCGCCCGGCTTTGCCGGTTCCTGAACAAGCCCCTCCGCCAGCCCGAGAAGGACGGCGGCCCGTGTCCGGGGGTCATCCAGCTTCGCCGACCATTCTCGCACGGCGGCCGGCTGGCCGGCGGCGGCTTGCGCCCTGGCGATGAGCGGCAGGACGTATGTCGGCCAGTATTCCGGGGCCTTCAAGCCGGTGGT
>NZ_JH636447.1:382091-384167 GCF_000255705.1 Zavarzinella formosa DSM 19928 | reverse complement strand
GTCCGTGTCCTCCTTCTCGGTGACTTCCCAAGCCCGTTGGATGGCGGCCGCCTCGCCGCGCCGGTCTCCGATTTTGCGCCGAAGCTCGGCCACCCGGCACCAGAACCATCGTTGATGATCCGGGTCGTCATCCTTTTCCATCACATCGGCGGCCTGGCGAAGGGTCTCGACGGTGGCCCGGTTGTCCGGCGGCAACACCGGGGCGGCGAGCAACGGAGGAGTCAGCGACAGAAGGATGAGGAAGGCGAAACGCATGAGAGGCTCCCCTGTTTCACATTGACCATGCCCGCCGTGAAGCCGCGACGCGAAGGCTTTGCGCAGCGGAGCGCGGACTTCCCGCTTGCAAACACTGGCCATTGCCACAATCATCCGACGCCGGAAGTCCGCGCTCCGCTGCGAAGACTCCGCGTCGCGGCTTCACGGATTCTGGCCATTGCCGCAGTCATCCGACGCCGGAAGATCGTCACTTTCCGCCCGGCTGCGCCGGTTCCCGCCACAGCCCCTCGGCCAATCCAAGAAAGGCGTTTGCCCGTTCTAGATTGTTCTCCAGTTTCCCGGCCCATGCCCGGACCTCCTCGCCCTGTCCGGCCTTGGCTTGTCGGGCGGCGATGGTTCGCAGGACGGACGGGCGCGAGGGGTTGCTGCCCCGGTCGAGGTGGTCGTTCGCCGTTTGTCTGGCCCCGTTGAAGTCCCCGGCGGCGGTTTGGCGCGAGATGATTTCCCCCCATGTGATGGAGTTGCATTTCAGTTTGGCGGCCGTGCGGATCGCCCCGTCGATGTCGCCGGACAGGGCTTGGGCGCAGGCGAGCTGGGGGGACAGGCACAGGCCCGCCGGGTCGGCTTCGTGATACTCCAGCGCCTTGGCGAAACCGGCCTTCGAGGCGTCTTTCCGGCCGGCCCGCGCCTGGGCCAGCGCGATGAATTGCAGCAGAAGCGCCTCGTCCCCTTTTCGCTTGCAATCCTTCAGCAGGGCCGTCGCCGCCTCGTCCCGGCCGGCCCGGACCTCGGCGGCCGCGATGTACGCGCGGGCGTACATCGCCCGTGTCTCGTTGGTGACTCCTTTTTCCGGAATCTTCGGATCGGCCGGAGGGATCAGGGGGAGAACCTTTCGGGCCTCCGCGACCTCGTCGAGCCGGCACAACATGCGAACGACGGCGACGGCCAGCGCCGCCCGGCGGTTCGCCTCCACGTCGGACAGCAGGGCCAGCGCCTTGAGCGACACCCGTTTGGCCTCCGCCTTGTCCTTCGCGTTTAGCAAGGCGATGGCGATGCCGTCCTCCGGCGGGGCCGTGTCATCAATTCCCACCAACGCCAGCGGGCGGCCGACGAGCATCGACACTTTTTGGGAAGCGGTCAGGCTGTCCCAGATCGGCCGGATCGCCTCCTCGGAGTCCGCCTTTCTGAGTTTGGAAACGGCTTCGAGCCGGCTGACGGCTTGCCGCGTCTGCGTCCGGGCCGACTCGTCCGGGATGGTGTCGGCGATTTTCCGGGCGGCCTCGAACTGTCTGGCGCCGGCCGTCTGCGAGGCCGCTTCCTGCAACACGATTTGCCGGGGATTGTCGGGGGAATCGTCCGTTTTGTCGGGGATGGCGTCGGCCAGATCCAGCGTCGCCTCGGCCTCCCCAAGGCGGCCCAGCGCCGAGCCGATCATTCGCCATTCCTCGGCCGCCTCGTTTTTATCGACGCTCGTGAGGGCCTCCCGAAGGGCCGCCTGCGAGCCGCGACGATCCCCGAGCTTGTACCGAAGAATGGTCACTTCACACCAAAGCCCCACCCGCGCCCGGCTGTCCCCCTTCACCTTGGCCAGCGCGTCGGCCGCCTGCCGAAGCGCCTCCTCGGTGGCCTTGTTGTCCGGCGCCGGGGCGGCGGTTAATGAAGAAGTCAGCCACAGGAGGATGAGGAAGTTGAAACGCATGAGGAATTCCCTGTTTCACATGGACCATGCCCGCCGTGAAGCCGCGACGCGAAGGCTTTGCGCAGCGGAGCGCGGACTTCCTGCTTGCAAACACTGACATTAGCCGCAATCGCACGATGAGGGAAGTCCTCGCTCCGCTGCGCAAAGCCTTCGCGTCGCGG
>NZ_JH636447.1:378258-379780 GCF_000255705.1 Zavarzinella formosa DSM 19928 | reverse complement strand
GCCTTCGCGTCGCGGCGTCACGGGGACTCGGACCATTGCCATTATCGTTTGACGCCGGAAGGTTGTCATTTCCCCCCCGGCTTCCCCGGCGACTGACACAGCCCCTCGGCCAATCCGATCAGGACGGCGGCCCGCCTCCGGGGGTCATCCAGCTTCGCCGCCCATTCCCGCACGGCGGCCGGCTGGCCGGCGGCCCCCTGCATCCGGGCGATTTGCGGAAGGATGTTCCCGATCCAATACCGGTCGGACGGGATGGTGTGGAATATCATTCGGGCGCCGTCGAAGTCGCCCGTCTTTGACTGGAGGAAAATAATCTTTTCCAAGAGCAACCCGCATCGAAAATATTGGGCCGTCCAAGTCGCCCCGTCAAAATCGCCGGCCAGCGCCTGGGCTTCGATGATGCCAGACAAATAAGGATCTCTGTCGTCGGCGAGGGCGGCTCGCTCGATGGCCCTGGCAAAGTTCATCGTGGAGACCTCTCTCCGGCCGGCGCGGGCCTGGTCCAGCGCGATGACTTGCAGCAGAAAAGCCTGATCCTCCGGCCTGTCGAAATCCTTGAGGAAGGCCAGCGCGGCCTCGTCCCTTCCGGCCCGGACCTCGGCGGCGGCCAAATGGCTTCGGGCGAGTAATTCGTCGTTCCAGTAGTTCTCCTTTCTTGGTCTGGCGTCCAGATAACGAACCATGACTTTTCGGGCCTCCCTGATGTCATCCAGCAGGCACAGAATGCGGATGACCGCGACGACGGCGGAGGGCTTTTCACCCGGCCCCAAATCCGGGATCAGCGCGAGGGCCGTCATGGCGGATCGTCTGGCCCCCGCTTTGTCGTTCGCCAGCAACTGCATGTCCGCGATGGAATCGTCAAGTTCGGTGATGTCGTCCGCGGGCTGATCCGTCGGCGTGCCGACGAGGGCCCAAAGTTTTCCCCACGCGGTCGGGAGCGCCATCGCCATCCGGATCGCCGCCTCGGTGTCCCCCTTCTTGAACCGGGCGACAATTTCCAGACTGCGGATTTCTTGCCACGAGATGAGCCAGAAGTCTTCGTGCTCGTTGCGGTCCGCGATTTCCTCGGCGACCCGGAATCGGCCCGCGCGGGCGGCCTCCCTGACCGCGCGCCACAACATAAAACCCCGCTCCTCGGGGACATTATTGCCGTCCTCGGGGAAATGGCCGGCCAGTTCCAGCGCTTTGTCCGTCTCTCCCATTCTCGCGCAGGCCAGCAGCATCGGGCGCCATTCCCTTGGCCCGCCGCCGACACCCTCGACGATCTCGCAAGCCCGCTCGATGGCCTTGATCGCGCCGCGCCGATCCCCGATGCGGTGGCGAAGCTCCGCCACTTTGCACCAAAGCCCGGCCAGTTCATCCGGGTCGATGTCCGCTGTTTCCAAAAATTCGGCGGCTTGGCGAAGAGCCTCGACGGTGGCCCGGTTGTCCGGCGGCAACGCCGGGGCGGCGATCAACGAGGGAGACAGCGACAGGAGGATGAGGAAGGCGAATCGCATCAAAGGCTCCCTGTTTTCACATC
>NZ_JH636447.1:361175-378248 GCF_000255705.1 Zavarzinella formosa DSM 19928 | reverse complement strand
GAAGTCCGCGCTCCGCTGCGCAAAGCCTTCGCGTCGCGGCTTCACGGACTCTAACCATTGCCATCATCCTCCGACGCCGGAAGGTTGTCACTTCCCGCCCGGCCTCCCCGGCGACTGACACAGCCCCTCGGCCAGCCCGAGGAAAACGGCGACCTTTGTGTGGTCGTCCTTGAGTTTCGCCGCCCAAACCCGCACGGCCTCCGGCTGGCCGGCGGCCGCCTGTATCCGGGCGATTTCCGGCAGGACATCTCTCCCCAGCCAGGCGGGCGGGTCCAAGATGGCGGCCAACGTCTTTCGGGCGCCGTCGAAGTCACCCGTCTTTGCCCGCAAGATGATGACGTCTCCCATAAAATGGTCATCTTCAAAATATCTGGCCGTCTGGATCGCTCCGTCGATGTCGCCGGCCAGCGCCTGGGAGTTATAAATCTGACTTGTGCGAAAAAATTCCGTCGATTTGCGGCTGGCCGCGCATTTGATCGCCCTGGCGAAGTTGATTGTTGATGCCTCTTTTCGGCCGGCGCGAGCCTGGGCCAGCGCGATGATGCGGAGCAGGGAGGCGTGGTCTTCCATCTGGTCAAAGTCCTTCAGGACAGCCAGCGCGGCTTCGTCCCTCCCGGCCCGGACCTCGGCGGTGGCGACGTACCCTCTTGCAAGCGCTTCCACGGCCTCATTCAGATACCACTTGTCCGGCTTGTCGGCCAGATGGCGGGCCATGACTTTTCGGGCCTCCGTGATGTGATCCAGTTGACACAAGATGCGGATCACCCCGAGGGCGGCGGCGTGCCGTTGGCGAGGCGCCAAGCCCGGAATCAAGGCGAGAGCCGCGAGGGCGGATCGCTTCGCTCCCGCCTTGTCCCCCGCCAGCAACTGGAGGTCCGCGATTCCATCGCCCGGCTCGGTGATGTCGTCCGTGAGCTGCTTCGTTGAGAACCCAACGAGGGCGTAGATTTTATCGATGGCGGCCGGAAGCGTTGTCACCGCCCGAAGGGCCGCCTCGGTGTCTCCCGACTTGAATTGGGCGACGATTCCCAAGCGGCCGATGTGTCTCCGTGTCATTATCTCATCGTCTTCGTCCGTGATGGCGTCGGCCATCTCCTCGGCGGCGTTCAAACAACCCGCATCGGCTGCCTTAATGGCTGCCTCCATCAACAGACGACCCCGCAAACAGAGAGGATTGGCCCCGTCCTCCGGGAGGAGGGCGGCCAGCTCCAGCGCTTTCACCATCTCCCCTAATCGCACGCAAGCCAGGACGACTGGCCGCCACTTGCTTTCGTTGGCGGCGATGCCATCGGTGATCTCGCAAGCCCGCCCGATGGCGTCCATCACGCCGCGGCGATCCCCGATTCGGCCTCGAAGTTCCGCCACTTTGCACCAGAGTTTGACCTGTTCATCCGTCTCGATCTTCCCTGATTCCAAAAGCTCGGTGGCTTCTCGCAGGGCCTCCACGGTGGCCCGGTTGTCCGGTGGCAACGCCGGGGCGGCGATCAACGGGGGACACAGCAACAGAAGAATGAGGAAGGCGAATCGCAAGAACGGCTCCTGCCGGGGAGGGTGAGAACCCGTTGTTGTTTTATTCAGGCAATGGGGAAGACCACCTCATGCTTTTTGAAGTTGCGATTTCTGGGTTTTCAAGGTTGGTTTTGGTCTTGGCGAGCCGAGCAGCGTGAGCTGCCGGGTGGCTTCCGGCAGGGAAGGCGCTTCATCCACGGGTTTAAGTCAGGCTGAGCAAAGGGGAAGCGGTTCGACCACAGCAAGCCACCCGGCAGCTCACGCTGCTCGGCTCGCCAAGACCAAGAACACCCTCACGCTGCTCGGCTCGCCAAGACCAAAACCAACCTTGAAAATCACAAGACGGACCGTTCCGCTTGCCGCCGGTTGGAGTCTGGTGTCAGCCTTCCCGCATTTCGGGCCATTTTCAAAGGCTCAAAATCGCCGCGCATTTGCCCAAAATCATCAGGCGACCCCTCTGTTTTGCCGGGGTTTTTGAAAAAGAGTGTCCAGTTGGCCCGCTGGTTTTGACCACTTTTGGGGTCCAAAATGGCTCGAAAATGGTCGCCGGGGGGTTGATTTTCACCTTTTCAGGTCACTTTTGAGCCGAATTTTGGCCGGTTTGCAAATCGGGAAACCACGGGGGCTGTAGCGTGTTCACCCGAAAGATGGTCTATGAATTCAGTGACGAACACAGCGGCCATCATGCCCGGCCCGACGCGCGGGGAGGCGGCCTTCCGAGTCACATAACGAGGGAATGCCCGTGGCGACACCAATATACCAGGCGGATGGTTTTGTCTCGGAGGAGAGCGAGTTCACCATCGGCAGCGCCGCCGGCCGCTGGCGGTCCCTGCGCGGGGCGCCCGACATTCAGATTGAGGTCCGGTCGCCCGGCGAAGCGGTGGCGTCGTTCGACGGGTGGGAACTGTTGTTGTTGCTGGACGACAGTGAATTCGTCCCGGCCGAGGCCCAGGCGATGGCGCGGGCGTGCCCCGAATACCGCCATGCGGCCGGCGTCGCCCGATGCCGGCGGAAGCTCACCATCGTGAGCCACGACGCGGACCCGGAGATGGATCACTTCAATGATTATCTGCTGGCCGTCGAGACGCTGGCGGCCGGCTTCCACGGCGTGTATGTCCGGGATTCGGCCAGCGGAAGCTGGTTTGACGACGGCCGGGCTTGAGGAAAACCGGGCCCGGACTCTTCGACTTGTGCGGGCGGGCGTTCTTGCTATCGTTCCGGCGTTCCCGAACCGAAAGAGCCGTCATGCCCTTTGCCAAACTGCCCATGTTGCTGGTTTCACTCTTTGCGTGTGCCCTCGCGGGGTGCGCGACGACCAATCCGAATTCGCCGGTCGAAGTGCGGGTCACCAACACGGACACCGGAAAACCGGTGGCCGGCGTGCCGGTGGCGCTCCGGTATTCGAGCGACAAGCAGACCTGCCCCGAAGATGATTCGGGGATCACTGATCGGGACGGACGGGTGACTTTGCTGGCCGCTCATTTCCTGGCGGGGACCACCAAACTGCATGTCGGGGATCGCTCGACCGTCGTCGAGCAGGAAGAACTTCTGGACGGACGCACGTTCAATCCGCGTCTCCAAAACGGGTTCTTGTATGAGGTGACCCTGACGCCGATGCCCGTTTCATCCACATCCAGCTGGGGCCTCATCTTGTCCTCGGACCCGACCGCCCGCTCGCCATTCGACGACAAAACCCTCCGCAGCCAGGCGGGAAGGTGATTGGCGTTTTTGATGACTTGGTTTTCCGGCCCGGATGTTGACGGGGCTTTTTCCCGGCCCTGACGGACCGGTCTGGATTAACCGGTCTTTCAGACCGGGCGTTTCGATGGGATTAATCGCTGATCCGGATGTCCGGGGGACGAAAAACAAAAGTCCGGCAACGACCCCGGTCTGAAAGACCGGCTAATCCAGACCGGTCCGTCAGGGCCGGGCGTCCCGGCGGGGGGCTACCACCGGACCGGATGTTGGCCGGGCGAATTTGGGAAGTTGACTGCCCGCAAGTACAACGCCCCGCTCCCAAGGGAGCGGGGCGTCCGAGTCAACTCCACTCCGCGCCCGGCAAACCGGGTCAATCGCCGCTTTTCTCTTTCAGCGTTTGACCGGCTTGTTTCAACTTTTCTCCGGCGGCGTGTGCGGCTTCCGCTGCCTTGTCGGCCACGACATCGGCTCCCTCTTTGATTTTCTCACCGGCCTTTTTCGCGGCATCCTTGGCTGCCTGACCGGCGTCTTCGATCTTCGTCTTGATATCCGACATGGTTTTTCTCCGTTGGTGGACCGGGGTGAGCCGGGTCGTCTGGGCGGGAAAATAAGTTGCAAGCGGCGTGCCGTGCGACCGGGAATTTTTTCGCCGACTGTCCGGAGCTTTCGGCCCCGCCCATAGGATGGCTTGATGAAAGTCCTCCTCGTTCACGGGCTGGGCCGCACCCCGGACTCGATGTTTTTTCTCGCCCGCGCGCTTCGCCGCGAAGGGCACCATCCCGGCTACTTTGCCTATTCGCCGACGCTTCAATCCCTTCCCAAGATTGTGAACCGGCTGGCCGCGAAACTGGAGAAACTGGCCCGGTTTGGCCAGCCGGTCACGTTGATCGGCCACTCGCTCGGCGGCCTGTTGCTGCGGATGGCGATCCCGAAGGCGCCCGGCCTCCGGGTTCATCGCCTCATCATGCTGGCCACGCCGAACCGCCCGCCGCGACTGGCCCAAATATTGTTGAAACGTGGCCTCTTCCGCTGGCTCACCCGTGGCTGCGGCGATTTGCTCTTCAGCCCGGACACGATCATCAATCTCCCCGTCCCCAATGTGCCCTACACGCTGATCGCCGGAACGGCCGGGCCTTGCGGGAAGTATTCCCCCTTCGGCAATGTGGCCAACGATGCCGTGGTGGGGATAGACGAAGTGCCGATCCGCGACACCGACGACGTGCTGCTCTTCCCCGCGTGGCACACCTTCATCATGAACGATCATCGGGTGCGACAGGTGATTTTGGACGCGCTCGATGCGCCGGTGTTGGCCGCTTCTGTAACAGCAGGTTGACCAACGGGGCGGCCTTTGTTATCGTCCGGGCGCGACAGACCCTATCTCTGCGGAGCCGTGAAATGATCCGGATGATAATGCTCGCCGTCGGCCTCTCGATGCCCGGCACGGCGCCGGTTCGCGAACCGGCCGATCTCTCCGTGCAGGCGGCGAATCTGGTCAAAAAGCATTTCCCGGATGCCACCGTTGCGAACGAGGATGGCGCCATCACGGTCGAGTTCAAGTGCCGCGATTTTCAGGTGCATCACCCGCGACTGGACGGAACATATCAAGACGCCTTCGAGGAACGCGGCCCCCAACCGGGCGGATTTTATTGCCGCATTGAATGGCAGCCCGGCAAATACGGCGGGATGGCCGTGCTACCGCAAGAGTTCAACCGGCAATACTTCAAGGCGTTCGTGATGGCCCCCTACTCGGCCACGCTTGACAAACACCTGCGCGTCGAGATGAAGTATTCCAAGACCCGCCCGGCCGAGCTGGTCCGGGAGATCGATCAACTATTCGGCGAGGGGATTGACAAGTTGCCGAAATAACCACGGAAAAGCCGCCATGATCCTCATGGCCAGGTGTGCATTTTAAACTGTTTCAGAAAGGCATCCCGAACCGCGTCCAGCGTGGCGGAGTTCCGGCCGCTGAGATAGGCATAAATCTCGTCGGTGCTTTGATGGTTCATCACGAACCAAGTTGAATCATCCCGTTCCATACATTGCGTGAACGAATCGCTGAACCACAGGGGCGCAAATCCCTGCCGCTCGGCCAGTTCCCGCAGCGAGTCAAATTCCTCGACAGACTTCGTGAGTAATCCTCGATAATTGGCCCCGGATGGAAACCGGCCTTTGCAGAATGCCTGTTGATATAGGTGATTCTGGAAACTGACCGCCATCGGGGCATCCAAATCATGGCCCCAGCATCGCACCACTTGTGGTTCCGCGTCCGATTTCCCCCCGCGGCCCTTGGGATAAACCAACGCCCGGCCCCCGGTCAGGCCATCCGTCGAGATGCGGATGGCGCCCGGCGGGACATCCTTGTAATCAGCTGTCCATATCTCCCGGTAGGTCAGGATCAGCAGGGAGATTTTCGGCATGCCATCGTCCGCCATTTCCAAGACCGGATCGCGTCGGCCAAATTCCCGAAAGTAGCTCCGCAACAATTCCGGCAACGGCCCCGCCGAAGGAGAGTATTCGGCCGCCAACCGGGCAAATTCATCAATGTCCGCGTCAGAAGCCCCTTCGCGTTCAATGTGATCCAAACCCTTGAGTTGTTGAAAGTACGAAATCAGATCTTGGATGTCGTCGCTTCGCTTTGGCGTGAGCATGCTCAATGATCTCCTTGTCTTGGGTCTTTGGATCTTCTGATCTCCGAATGGATGGCCGCCAAGATCCTTATTGCCACGTATCCATTTTAAACTGTTTCAGAAAGGCATCGCGGACGCTATCCAGCGTGGCCGGATTCGGACCGCTGAGATACACATAAATCTTATCCCGGCTCTTTTGGCTCATTTTCAAACAGACCAAATCATCCCGTTCCATGCATTCGGCAAAGGGATCGCTAAACCACAGGGAAACAAATCCCTGCTGTCCCGCAAATTCCCGGAGCGGGCCACGTTCAGCCAAAGAAGTGGTGCTCAAACCGCGATATTCGCCCCCTGATGGAAACCGGCCGCGACTGAAAGCTTGTTGATAAAGATGATTTTGAAAGCTGGCGGCCATCGTGACCCCCAAGTCCATTGCCCAGCTTTGCGCCACTTGAGGTTCTGCCTCCGGGTCGCCCTCGGAATAAACCAACACCCGGCCACCAGTCAGGCCGGGGCTGGAAATCATGATGGTATCGGGCGGAATTTCTTTGTTCACTTCCGGGCCGGCCGCAAGCGCCTCTCGATAAATGCCAATCAACACCGGGATTTTGGGCATTCCGTCGCCTCCCATTTCCAAGACCGGATCGCGCCGGCCGAATTCTTTGTAATAGGCGACCAATAGCGGTGGGATTTCTTTCGCCGACGGGGCATATTCGCGGGCCAGTCTCAAGTATTTATTGATCTCCGCATCGGTGGCTCCCTGTCGTTCGATCTTCGTTTGGCCCGTGACTTGTTGAAGGTACGAAATCAAGTCTTGGATGTCGTCGCTTGGTTTGGGTGAGAGCATGATTCAGTAGATTCCTTTCTTAAAATGATGCGATTCATCATTTTCAGGCTGGCTCAGACCTCATTTTGGCGACCAATCCTTCAGTTCAAATTGCTTCAGAAAAGCAACCTTGGTTTTGTCTCTCAGATCATGTTTTTTTCCGGACAAAAACACATTTGTGCGGTCGTCTTCTGCCCGCTTGATCATTAGCCAAACTGAATTATCAAGCCTCATGCATTGGCAATACGAATCACTGAACCAAAACGGAACAAATCCCTGTTGACTGGCAAAATTCGTGAGCAAATCAAAGTATCCGGCTTTTTTCGATTCGATTAACCGGCTGTCGTTTTCGGATGAAAACAATGCTTTGCTAAAAGCTTCCGAATAGAGATAATTTTGAAAATTCTCACTCAGGATTATGCCCAGATCGACGCCCCAGCACTGCGACACCATCGCTTCCGTGCCATGTGTGTCGGGGTAGACCAGCACGCGGCCGCCCGTCAGGCCATCCGAGGAAATCCTGATCGTATCCGGCGGAATTCCCTTGTATTCGGCCGTTTTGGCATCCTTGTAAATATCGATCAAAATGGGAATTGCAGAAATGCCGTCTCCGCCCATTTGCAACACGGGATCTTCCCGGCCAAATTCCTTGAAATAGCCCAGCAACAATTCCGGAATCGGTCCGGCCGAAGGAGAATACTCCCGGGCCAGATATATGTATTCGTCAATTTCCGCTTCAGAAGCTCCTTCGCGACCTATCCGCTTTCGACCGGTGAGTTGCTGAAAATACGCGATGAGGTCTTGGATGTCGTCGCTTCGCTTTGTTGAGGACATGATTAATGGTTTCCTGATGTGGAACGATGCCTTCTGGTGCAGGCAAGCCTGTCATAAGTGCCTTGGGCGGCGTTTGTCCGGCATGTGGGACAGGGTCTCATGATTTCCGGCCCGTCTTTCCCCTCGGCGTATTTTCTGGTTTGGAAATCTTTGGGACAAGTGCCTGGCTTTCCGCCCCACACGGTTTGATGGGCCAAAGGGCGGGAGCGATTTTGCCCGGCGCCTTTGGCGGCATGTGCTTCCGAGCAATTTCCCGGCGGCGCCCCTTTGCCCGTGCCACTGCAAACCAATCCATCCGATTCATCGGCTGCTTTGTCTGACGCGGAGTAGACTGGTGGTTTTCCTTCTTTCACAAGCCGGGCGTTGAGGGCTTTCACAAGCTTTTGGGCATCTTGCGGAGCAGTTTTTGGACCAGATAATCCCAATGTGACAGTTCCATCCGCATGTTCGATAACTGTAATGGCACGGTCTTTACGGATCGACGAGCATTCTAGGGAATTAAGAACATCAGCCACCAATTTGGCATGGTGATTCGTGTTCGCTCCGCCCCGTCCCAGAGGCATATCCGGGAAGGCATTCCGTTTGGGACTCCTTGGTCCCTTGAGCCTCGGGGCTACTGCCCTCGTGTCAGTGTTGCCGACCGGCTCGGTTGTGAATGTTCTTGGGGAAATTCGCCTCCCTCTCTCCAGTTTGGCGGCTCTTTTTGCACGGGTGTTGGCCTTTTTTTGTTTCTCGGCCGCCTGGCGATCCTTTTTGGTCCCCAAGCGTAAATTTCTTCTGTCTTCGGCCGTGGCGTTTTGCAGCACCTGACGCGGAATGAACTCCCCGCCGATGAATTGCTTTCCGGCAATCGAGATGCCCCCTTTCGGGGCGCGGTAAGTAGTTGAGAGATTCAAGGGACCGGAGAATAATTCATCCGAGTCGTCTCCCTCATCGCTGGCATCGAGATCCAACAGTCGCTCCAATCGGCGGATCTTCTTCGTCAGCCGTTGCCGGGCGGTCAGCGATAATTGCACTGGCTGTTTGTCATCACCCTTCGGCTTGGCCTTGCTCTTGTCGTTGTCATCCAAAACCTTCTCGGCCAGCGAATCGGGGATAATTTGATAACACTGTCGGCCGAAGTTAATAACCACCAGATTGCGCAAAATTTGGCGGTCAATCGCATCGACTAATAAGTGAACAACTTCATCACAACTACTGAAGAACATCTGCGCCGGAATCGCCCGGCCCGAATAGCCGCTGCCGACGGTGGCGGCGCTGACGAGTTCGGGCGGGATGCCCATGCCGATGAGGATTTCCTTGTCGAGTTCCTGCGGATATTCGAGGATGTTGCGGACTTCGTTGCCGGCCTTGGGGGGTTCGTAAACCCAGAGGAACTGGCCGTTTTTGTCCATCGTCGAGGGGAGGGACATGACGGCCCCGGACATCACATCCTCGGCGATCTGCCGGGCGAGGTCTTGGTTGTCGATGGTCGTCGTGCCGTCGCCGTTGTCGTAACTGGTCCGGCCGACCGGGTAGCGGATGGAACCGCCGGAAAACGCGCCCTTTTTGAACCACAGTTGCCGGGATTGCACGGCCCCGTGGCGGCCCCGCTTTTCCAGCCACGGCTCATAGGCCCCGGCCATGCGCGGCTGGGACCAATAGCTGCCGTATTCGCTTTCGCCGGAGAACCAGAAGGCATGGGGCGCGAGCAAGTCGAACTCGCCGCCTTTGCAATCCGAGGCCATGTGCCCCCGGACGCGGATGCCACAAAACTGGCCGCGATGCTTGCCCTTGGCGAACTCCAGCGGCCGGGCATCACGCGGGTGAACCGGGTCGAAGCGGTCAAACACCACCCGCTTCTTTTCGGTCGCGTAACTAATCTCGCCGACGCTGACGCCGTATTCAAAGAAGCCGAGAAATTGCCGAAGGGAACGTCGCCAGATTTTTTGGAATTGTTGTTGAACAAATTGGCCGACTTTCTTGTCATCAGCCGCAATGTTGACTTTGACTTGATAAAGCGCCGCCCGCAGGATGCGCAAGCCAAACGTCACCTGCGGATCATGCCGCATGGCGTCGGCTTCGCGCAAGGTAAACCACGGATGTCCGTCGAGCGCCCGCCGGTAGCGGTCGGCGCTTAACAGATGCGGCCGATACCCGGCCGTCTGGCGTTTGACTTGAAGAAACGCGGCCGGATCAAGCCGCACGATTTCGGATGAAGTGGGGGTGTCGCTGGCCATCGCCAGAGACTAAGGGCTACACCACCAAGAGAGGGATGAAGGATGAAGGATGAGGGATGAAATAAAGGCCGGATGTTGAATAGCGAATATCACTGTTGTTAGTGTCAGCTTCTTATTTCATCCCTCATCCCTCATCCTTCATCCCTTGTCTTTCGATTCCCTTCTTACGAGTCTACCCGCTGCCCCGAGCGCAACTCGGCGTTGCGGCGGGCCAAAAACGCGCGTTCGGCGGCGGGTTTGCTGCCGGTGGCCTGGAGGGTCAAATCGTGCAGTTGGTCGGCGGTCAGGCTGCCCGCGTGCTGGCGGATGATGTCCTCCGCTTCCAGCGCGGGGAGCGCCAGTTGCAGGGCGAGCTTCCGGGAGGAAGGAAGGTCGAACACCGGGAAGCCATAGAAGCGGCTTAATCGGCACTCGTCGAAGCCGACGAGGCCGACACGTCTTTTTTTCGGAGTTCCCCCACGCGGTCAAAAATCGCGTTGGCAAACTTCACCGCCGCCCGGTGCGAGACGCGCGGAAAACCGAGGCTCTCGACATAGTCGGCAATCAGTTGATTCTCCGACGGCGCCGGCTTCTCCTCGCCCGCCGCCTCGACGGTCTGCCGAATGTCAATCAGGCGGTTGTGAGCCGCGTAGAGATCAATATTGATCTCCGCCTGGTTAATCACCACGGACACAAAACCATCATCATCAATGCTCAAATCGCTCATCGGGTTATCTCACGGTTCCTTGGGGAATATTGTCGGGTTGGTCGGGTCGCGGCGGGGAGACAAGGCTCAAGCCCGGCGAACCTTGGGGCAGTTGCACAAAGTAACGCAGGTTCCATTCGGCCGCCTGAATGGGGTGGGTGGTGTAGGCGGCCGTCCAGGCGCTGAAGAAAGTGCCGGCGCTCGGGTGATTGGCCGGAGTGGCCGTGCCGTCCCCCACGCTCACCAGCGAAGGAGGCGGAATCTCATGGCTCACCCGCACGGCCCGGCCGACCAGTCTTAGAAAGAAATCGGTCGAACCGAGATTTTGGACGATCGGAGGCGGGGATTGTTGAAGAGCGTCGAAAAAAGACGAATCGGTCGAGGCAAACAACGAACGAACGGCCGACGCCCCCGCCGATGCCGCCGCGCCGGTGACGGAGGGAACCGAATTGACCGGCAGGGGCTTGTGAATGACATTGTGATCAACCGGTTCGACAATCAGCCGGCATTCATAGGAGATCCATGAGCCAATCGGGCTGAATTCATCCGGAATGTCCAGCTCTTGGGCCACTTCATCCCACAGATTATCGGAACCGAATGCGGAAAGCGCCTGAATGAACGGCAGCCGGGCGTTGGCCCGCAAGTTGGGCAGGCCGCGGCTCAGGCACAGATCCACAATCACGTCGTCAAACGCCAGATGCCGGAGTTCGGCCCGCCCGCGATTGGCGCGGGCCGCCCCCAATGATTGCGACCACAGGTTCCAATTGCCGCCGGGCACCGGGCGCCAGATGCCGTCGGTCGGCATGAAATTTTCCACGTTGGGAACCGTCGTGTTCCAGACAAACGTATACGTCATTGACAGGGAGGCGGCCTGTCGGCCGTAGATTTGCGGTTCGCTGATCCGCATCGAGAGGGGCATGCACTGAAAGCCTTTGTCCCGGTCGGCGTCAACCCGGTCTTTGACCAGTTCAAAAAACAGGCCGAACGCGTCCGAACGCGGCTTGCCCCGCGTGAACTCATACGTCGCGGAGATGGTTCCGTTCCATCTCGTGAAGATGCTGGCGGATTTCCCGGAGGAGACGGTGTTGATTTCGTGGCTGGCCTCCGCGGTCACCACGCCCTTCGGAAGCGGGTTGCCCGCCAGCTCCGTGTCGGTCACGGTGAAGCTGAGCTTGTCCCGCGCCTCGCTCAGGGAGCGCTGGATCGTTCGCTTGAAATTCGGGAGCAGCGGGGGCACCACCCGGTCGAAATAATTATCGGCCGTGTCGGGGATGGCGGCGCTGTTCACATCCTGCCGGGTCATCGGGATCGTGAGGCTGCCGGTGACCGTCCGGACGGTGTAGCCCCCTTCGTCCGTGGCAAACGAAAGGGTCGAGTTCAACTCCATGATCTGGTTTTGCCACGGGGCGTCGGCGCAATTCAACAGCGCCACTTCGCACATCCAGGTGATTTCGGCCGAGAGGTTGTTTCCAAACGTTTTCCATTCCAAAACCTGCGGCCTCGGCCCCCACTTCAAATCCCGGCGCCCTCCGGGGGTGTTCACCTCGATGTCGTAGCCCTTCCCGGTGAAATACAATTCGCCGCCGGGCTGCTCCAGCGCCGCGCGGGCGTTGTTCAGCGCGATGTCCTGAAAAACCCCCGCGACAATCTGGGACTTTACCCGGATCGTGACAACCGTGTGGGTGACCGTGCGGCCGGATGAATCGTAGACGGGCTTGGCGGTGGTTGACGAGGACGTGAAGGCGTCCGGGAACCGGAACCCGTTGTACTCGACGCGATTGGAGGGGGCAATAATGGCGGCCATGCCGGCATGTTAACGGCTACACCCGGCCCTTGACTCCCGGCCGGTCGCGCGGTCCAATACGTTCGACCGCATTCGCAAGGCCGCCACACACAGGTTTCCCATGCCCTCCTCCAATGTCAAAATTGGCTTGCTCGCCTTCGGAATCGTCGGCGGCCTCGGCGCCGTGCTGGTGATCGGCCTCGCCGTTCTCCTGATGGCCCGGCGGGCGCCGGACCAAGAACACGCGGGGACGACATCAGAGGCGAAACCGGATGCGGGATGGCTCGCGCCGGCGGCCGCCAACGAGGGGGAGAAATGGACCATCCGGGAATTGGCCGATTATCTTCAAAACAAAAAGGCGCTGCCCGAGGGGGTTGAAGTCTCTTTGGGCAATCGATTCGGAACGCCGGTTGGCCGCCTGAAAGACACGCTGGACGTGTTGGATTTTGAACAACTGGAAAACAACAAAAAGGCGAGGGAAATAGCGGCGGCCAACAACCGGGAGGCGGCCTTGTCATGGGGGCGGTTCTCGCTCAAGGGGGACCGGCTGATTGTCGAGAGGATCCACAAGGCTCTTTCCGGCGGCGAATTGAAATTGAACCCCGGCGGCTGGAACCGGCCCATGATCGATCCGGTCATCACCGTGAAAATCAAAATGCTGGGGGGTTGGGAGGAGGCGAAAGTGTTTGCGAAAGACAATCACATTAACGAAGAGATCAGACGCAATGCGGTTTTGCTCATGGGAATTTCGGGAAACCGCGTGGTGAAATGCCTGTTTGAAGTCGGGACTTTGGACAATTCTCCAAAGGCAGGCGACACCGTGCGAATTTACGGAAGAATCATCGAGAAAACCGATGGCGAGGCGTCGTTAATCAAATGTCTGATCTATACGGGGCGATAACCGCCCGTTGCCTTATTGCGCGAACGCATTTCCATCGAATTTCACACGGGCGACATCCTTGAAAAACTGGTCGAACAAGTCGACATTTTGATTGGGTTTGCTTTGCTCGATTAAATCCTTTATCAGCCCCGGAATCATCCGGATGGACCGGGACGCTTCATCACCTTTGCCACTCCACCATTCGATAATCTTGAGGAAAAGATAGTCCGAGCCTTGTTCGATGATGATATTCAAGATGCCCGGCAGATTCACAATCACATCCAAGGCATCAGCCATAAATTTCAAACGTTCGGCCAAAACATCCACCAAGAATTTTTTGATCGGGAACAGAAATTCGCGGAAGGAATCATCCAGCCGGCTCTGGGCGTCGATCATTTTGGCGTAGCTGTCTCCCATCTGCTGCGCCTCTCGGATGTCGGCCGTGATCTCCCGCACCTCGGCTTTCGCGTTGGCTCCCTGAATTGCCCCCGAATAAGGCGCCAGTTTTTGGCCCTGTTGAATAAACGCGGCCGTCAGCTTCGACGGCAGGTTTGCGATCGAATCATACAGTTCGTTCTGGGCTTTGATCATGTCCCCGACGATGGGAAGGGATTCGGTCGGCGCGCGAATGGCCTGCACGGCGCCATCCATCAACTGTCCCACGCCCTGCCGTTCGTTCCCGGCGAACGTGACCAGCGAGTCGCCGACCGCGTCCACGTTTTTCTTCATGTTCTGAAACGACGTGGTCAATTGCTGGGCGGCGACGGAGGCGATGGGCAACACGGCCCCGAGGGCGGCCATGCCCCCCATTTGCATCGCCCCGCCCTGGATCATTTTCGCGCTGTCCATCACCTTGCCCGCGCCGGGGATCATGTTGAGGACGTTCCCCTCGGCCTGGGCCTTGATCTTCTCCCCCGGCAGCGGCGGCGGCTTCTTGCCGGGAGCCTCCAACTCGCCCGATGATTGCTTGCCGGAAGACGAATCGGGGTTCAGCGCCTTGTAAGCCTTGTCGGCCTCGATTCGTTTGGTCGCGGTGGCGTGGGCCTCCATCGACATCTTCTCGCCGTTGATGTCAACGGTGTCCGGCCCGATCTTTTTCGGCTTGTTGTCCTTGGGCTTGAACGCCTCGTAGGCGGCGTCGGCATCCTCGTTGAACTTGTCCCGTTCGACGCGCTGCCGGGCGGCCTCGAAGGCCTCCATCGAATAGACCTTCCCGTCCGGTCCGATCACCGTGGTCGGGAAGTTGACGCCAAGGATTTGGGTCTTGTTCGGGTAAGACGTGTTCCCTCCCGGCGACCCCGTCGGCGCCGGACCGCCGGGAGGAGGCGGATAGTTGGGAGTGATCGGCTTGCCCGCGCCGGCGGGATTGACCGCGTCCCGCGAATCGGACGACGAAGACGCGGACGACACCATCCGGCCGTCGTCTTCGAGCGTGATGTGGATTTGAATGGTCTGAGACATGTCGCCCCGGCTTTGATTACGTGATGGTGAACCAGCTCACGGTGCCGTCGTCCACATCCGGCAGCAGTTGCAGACGGACGGGAACCTGCCGGAGCTTGGAGTTGAACAGCAACTTGGCCGGGCTGTTCGGCGCGAGGATCGCGAGCGAGCCGGTGAGGCTCGCCGGGGCGGTCTCGGCCGGGGTGTCGGCGGTGGCCGTCAGCACCACGGCCGTGGCCACGTCGGACGCCAGCCGGGAAATCGGCGCCACGACGGTCGAATGAACGCCGAGCGCCCCCCACGGCCAGAACGGCGTGATGGAGCCGGCCTTGTAGGCTTTGCAGAGAAATTGCAGGTTGACGCTGCCGCCGCGATAGATCCAGTCGATGAGTGTGGCGCCGTAGGCGTCCGATTCCTCGATCATCTCCGCGCTGGAGTTTTGTTCCAGTTCAAATCCCTGGTCGGTGATTCCGACGGCGACCGCATCGTAGGTGCCGTCGTATTTACCGGCGATAAACGTGTCGAGGGCCATTGGCCGCCTCCGGTTCTGTTCCGCCGCCGAGGCGGTTGGGTGTCATGTCCGGGGAGAATTTAATGGCTACAGAGATGAGGCGGGCGGAGAAAAAGCGACCTTGAAGAAAACCAGTCAACGCCCGGCGGGCCATTTGAAGATTTGGCAATGACTCATGAACAGGTCGCAGCGTGGCTGGCGCAAGTCGCGGTGCAGAATTTCCCCCCGAATGCCAACCACATCACCGTGTTTCATCTTGATCCCACGATCCAAATCATTGCCCTCTTTGACAATCAGACAACACACCGTGATGACTTTGCCAGAAGGCGCGAACACGTCCATGAAAAGATAAAACTCGGTGGCCGGCCGCTTTGGCGGCACGTAATTGGGATCTTCCAGCGATTTGGCGGTGTCTTTCGCGTCTTGAAAGAACCCGTCCGCGCCGGGAGCCAGATAATCAATCTTTCCATATACGGTGATGGCCGATCCTGCCTTTCCATTCTCCACCCCCGGATCGGACACCGGTTCGGAGGGTTTCTCGGTGACAGGCGTTTTTGTCTTCGCAACGGCTTCAGGTTCGGCCGGGCGGCTTTCCGGTGGTTTTGGATTGTCCCGCGTCAGCAGAAGCGCCCCGAGGCCGATCAATAGCATGGCGGCAAGGCCGCCGACGAGGCCGAAGGCGAGGAGGCCGAGTTTGACGTTGGCTGATGGCATGTTGATATTCTCCTTTCACGCGATGGGTCGGTAATACCGATCAACTTCCGGATCGTTGAGGAAGATGAAGCCCAAGATGCCGCAGACGAAATTGACGGGGTCGCCGTTGACGATGCAAATGATTTGAAGAACCAAGCTCGTTCGCGGCGAACGGCGGGCATTGGACGAACTGCCCAGCAGTTCCGCCCCGCGAATCACGGCGATCACGCCGAAGACCAGCGCGTAATACACTCCAGGCCACGCGAAAACGAAGCAATAGAGAAACAAGAACCAGAAGCAGACCCACAAGATCGACCAAGCCCCTCCCAGCAGAAGCATGAACGCGATGGCTTGCGCCTTCCCCGGAACGGGCCTTGGCCGGCGGTCATCTTCACGAAGACGCGGATCATCTCTTCGGACATCATCTCGCTCGTCGCGGCGATCTTCCCTCGGCCCGGCCGGCCGGCTTGGTTGTTGTTGCGGAGCCGGGTCATCATCGAACTCGGCCAAAACCGTTTTGTTTCGAGGGATTGGAACAAGGATCTTTTGGCCGCAACTGGGGCAGAAGATTTTCTGGCCGGCGTCGCTGTCCGCGACCGGAAGCGATGTCTTGCAAGAGGGACAGCGTAAGGGAATGGGCATGAATTTTGGCGCGAGGTCGGATGTTTCGATGTATTGGACCGCGCGGGCACAGGACCGTCAAGTGATTTGCGAAGGCGACGGGATCAACAAAGAAAGCCGGGCCGGGGCGTTGGCGGGCCCCGCCCGGCTGGGGATGTGACGGCTTGAGATGAGATGTCAGGCGGCGGCTTTGGTGAATTGTTGTTTTTCGATGTCAACCACCACCGGGAAGTCCGGCAGTTCGATGTCGTCGGGGCTGGCGTCGCGGCGGGCTTTCAGGGTTTTCCACTCGGGGGTTTCGCGGCACTTGGGGCAGTTGACCACGTTGGGATCGCCGGTCATCGCCATGCTCCCGAGACGGGGGACACCGCAGGCGGGCTGGCCGGTCCCGGCGCTTTTCACGGTCGGGTGCGGCGGGTCGAGGTGGATCGTTCGCAGCGCCACGATTTTGGACGCGAAACGCGAGCCGGGGGAGCCGTCCAGCCCGCACTTGGGACAGACCGGTTTGTCGGCCGCGAAATCGCGGCCGGGCATTCCCTTGTCGTCGGAGCAATTGTAACAGCGGTAAAGTTTCGCCATGATGATCGGCCCATGCGTTCGAGTGTTCGGATTCGTCTTGGTTTCTCGAACGCGAGAGTAATGGTTACAGGGATCGTGGAAAGGCAACGTCACGCCCTCTCCTCAAACCCCTTTGCCCCGGTTGGCGCATTTTGAAGTTGAGGTTTTGGTTTTCAAGGTTTGGTATTG
>NZ_JH636447.1:330433-360085 GCF_000255705.1 Zavarzinella formosa DSM 19928 | reverse complement strand
TTTTGGTTTTCAAGGTTTGGTATTGGCGAGCCGAGCAGCGTAAGCTGCCGGGTGGCTTCCGGCAGGGAAGGCGCTTCAGCCACGGGCTTGAGTCCGGCTGAGTAAAGGGGAGGCGGCTCAACCACCGGAAGCCACCCGGCAGCTCACGCTGCTCGGCTCGCCAATACCAAACCTTGAAAACCAAAACCTCAAAAAGCGCAACATCAAAACTGGCGCGTCGGTTATCTTAAACAACACGTCCGTCATGCCTTTGTTCCCCGCGAGCCCGCCATGTCTCCGCTTCCCGGCCTGCTGATGGCGGTCGCCCTCTTGGGGGGATGTCCCCCATTGATGCCGGCGCCGGACCCGAAGGTCGCGGAACTGATCCGGCAACTCGGGCACAAGTCTTACACCGTCCGGGAGGCCGCCGCCAAGGCGTTGACGAGTCGCGGCAAGGAAGCGATTCCCGCCCTGACCGTCAACCAGTTAAACGCGGACCCGCAGGTGGCCGGGCGGTGCCGGCAGTTGATTCCCCTCATTATTGTTTTGGACCGCAACGAGAAATTGGCCCGTTTGTTGAAACAGCCGGCCGGACCGGTCCCAAAGGATCTCGCGGGGGCCGAACGGTTCTTGAAAATCACCGGGGACACGCGGGAGGCCCGGCTGCTCTTCGCGGAGATGATGAACGCCCATTGGGACATTCTTGAGGCGTTGGAGACCGATCCGGAGAAGGCCGGGTGGCTTTGGGACGATTTTATTGGCGATTCTGATGTCCGGGCAAACGATCCCGGCATTCGGAACTGTTTCGCCGATCGTGCCGGGGAGGCGATGGTTTTGTTTCTCTTCGCGGACCGCCGAATAACACACAGCTTAATGGCGATGGTCACAATTCATTGGATTCCTGATTCAACGGGGATCCGAAATCGCGTGGCCGGTCCGAAGGCGGAGCCTGCATTTATGAGGCTTTTTCTCAACTGGATTGACCACGAAGCCAATATCCCGGCGGTTGAAACGGCCGCCGAGTTTGCCGCCGAGGCGGGAATGAAAGAGATCGTCTTCGTTCTGCTCAAGAGGATTTCCAAGCATGCGCAACATCCTGGCCACCGGGCGGCCTTGCTGGTCGCCCTGCGGCATGTGGCCGGCAAAGAACACATCAAAAGCCTTGAGTCATTCTTCGTGGACAACACCGCTATTTGCAAGTTAGTCAACAACGACGGAAGAGATATCCTGACGACCCAAATAAGTGATGTGGCGTTGGGGGTTTGCGTTCAACTGGCGGGTCAGAAAATGAAAGACTTCGGTTTCCCGGCCGCCCATCGCTTTGAGGAAAATTTCAGCTTGGCGTTTCTATATGGCTTCCCGGACGATTTCACCCGCAAGGTTGCCCATGCCCGGTGGAAGGATTGGCTAGACCAACAGGAAGCAGAAGCCGGGCCGGGAGTTTTGAAGTTGCGATTTCTTGAGATTTTGGTTTTCAAAGAATGGTTTTGGTATTGGCGAGCCGAGCAGCGTGAGCTGCCGGATGGCTTCCAGCAGGGAAGTCACTTCAGCCACGGGCTTGAGTCCGACTGAGTAAAGAGGAGGCGGCTCGACCACCGGAAGCCACCCGGCTCCTGACGGAGCTCGGCTCGCCAAGACCAAGACAACCCTTTGAAAACCAAAACTCCAGCAAACCCCAACTTCAAAACTCACGCAGTGGGGCTTGTGAATATCTCACACAAGATGCTTGTTGAACTTGCATTAACCCATGCTTTCCAGCGTTTGAACTCTTCTGGCCTTTTCAAACACCAGCGTCACGGTCACGCCGGCCACCGGATGGCCGGCGGCCTCGGCGTAGAACCAGTCGGGCCCTTTGGTTTGCGGGCGGCCGGCGTCGCGGAAGCGCAATGGCTCGACGAAGCCGTTGACCGCGGGGCCAAGCTTGGTGTTGGCGAGGTTCATCAGGTCGTAGTTGTCGTGGATGGCGGCTCGGACGGCGGCCCGTCTGGCCCGCAGGTCGCGCAGGAGGGCGAGGGCGATCCGGTCGCGCGGGGCATACCCGGCGCGGAGGGTGATGGTGACGCAGACGCCGCAATACTCGTCAAGCGATTCGTCGGCCGTGTTTGTCCAGGCGCCCTCGTGGACGGCATAATACACCTGCCCGGCGTTCGGCGGCGGCTGGCCGTCCGGCTGTTCGTCGCAAACATCGGCCGACAGGCTCAACCCGGCGGCCGACCGGAGATGCTCAACCGTGGCCAGGATTAGTTCGTTCATGCCATGAGGGTACGAGTTACCCAGCAAGGCCATTTGGCGCAAAACCGGGCGACGAATAAAAGGAGAAACAAACCTCGTGAAGCCGCGACGCGGAGTCCTCGGAGCGGAGCGCGAGCCAGAACCCGCTGAAAACCGGCCCCGTCGCAACCATCGTCCGACACGTCGGCGAAAATTGACATTGGCGCCGGCGAATCGGTGAGGTCCGGTCCGCGCTCCGCTGCGCAAAGCCTCCGCGTCGCGGCTTCACGGGTTCTTTCATCAATGGCTGGTTCTGATTCTCGCCCCACCGCAAAGCCTCTGAATCGCAGCCTCGCGGGATTTCTTTCCCCGGTTCATCGTTTGCCTTGCGGACGGCTCGGGGCTATAGCTTCAATGTCCCGTGTCAGCCCCGCGAGTCGGCGCCCGATCCTCCCCATCCCTTCCCGGATCGTCCGGTCCGCGTGCTTGTGTGAATGAATCGTCCCTTGCAACCGTCTTGGTTGGCGGGGCCGGTCACATCGAGGAAGCCGCATGAATCGGAAATTCGATCGCCGGTTGTTGCTGGGCGTCGGGTTGATTGTCGGCGTTCTTTCGATCAATTCTCTCATCGCCTACCGAAACATCCGGCATTTGGATGAAGATTCCCGGTGGGTGGCCCACACCTACGAAGTCCTGGACTCGCTGTCCGATGTTCACGGTCTGATGCGCGACGCCCAAGCCGGGATGCGCGGCTATTTGCTGAGCGACGGCGATCCGCAGTTCCTTGAACCCTACCAAAACGCGCTGGCCGAACACGCGAACCAAGTCCGGCGCATCGAACAACTCACCGCCGACAACCCCCGGCAACGGGAACGCATGCCCAAGCTGTGGGAGTTAGATGCCGCTTTTTTCGCCAGTCTGGACCGGGCCATCGATCTGTTTCAACAAGGCGACGGCGAGGCCGCCCGGAAGTTTGTCAAGTCCGGCGTGGGGAAACGCCTCATGGACGAGATCCGGGCGTTGATCCGGGAGATGGAGGCCGAAGAGGAACAGTTGTTGAAAGAGCGGGAACTGGTCCGCAATCGGGCCTATTCTTGGGCGGTGGGAACCGTGATCGTCGCCCTGCTGGTGGGAATATCGGCCGTCGGCGTCGCCATCTGGCTCGGGCTTCGGTCGCTTCTGGATCGCAGCCGGATGGCCGCCGTGCGTTATCAGCAGGAGTTCTTGCAGGCGACCATCACCAGCCTCGGCGACGGCGTGATCGTGACCGATCCGGACGGACGGGTGACCGCCCTCAACCGGGTGGCCGAGCAATTGACCGGCTGGACCCAAAAGGAAGCGGCCGGCCAGCCGATGGAGGACGTCTTCCGCATCATTAATGCGGACTCTCGCCAGCCGGTGCCCAACCCGTTGCGGCAGGCGCTGGCCGAGGACAGGGTCATCCGGCTGGAGAAGGACGCGATTCTGCTGGCGAAGGACGGGAAGGAATGGCCGCTGGACGACAGCGCCGCCCCGATCCACGACGACGACGGCCGCGTCACCGGGGGCGTGCTGGTCTTCAAGGAAATCAGCGAACGCTTCCGCGTGGAGCGGGAACTGGCCGAGGCCGCCCGGCGTCAGGCCGAATTGCTGGCCGAGGTGCGGGACAGCGAGGCCAAGTTCCGCAACACCATCGACCGGCTGGCCGAGGGGATTTTCGTGACGGACATCGCCACGCAAAAGTTCATCGACGCCAACTCCGCGATGCTGGCCATGCTCGGTTATTCGCTGCCGGAATTCCTCGCCCTGACCCAGTTTGACTTGGTGACCGGCGTCACCCCGGAGGAATTCGCCCGCGAGGCCGCGCAGATCCGGGCCACGCTGGAAAAAGAGGGCCGGTGCGATCTCGGCCGCCGCCAGTTTCGCCGGAAGAACGGCTCGCCGGTCCCGGTGGATTTGCGGATCACGGTGGTTCCCAACGGCGGCGCCGGTCTTTATGCCGAGATCGTGCGGGACGTGACGGAGCAGGTGGAATACGAGAACAGCCTGTTCAAGTATCAATCCGAAATCGAGGACGCCAACGTCCAGTTGAGGACGCTCGCCACCACGGACGCGCTGACCAAGGTGAAGAACCGCCGGGCCTTCAACGAACGCCTCTCCGAGGACTACGACCGCGCCGTCCGCCACCATCGCCCGCTGTCGGTGATTCTGATGGACGTGGACCACTTCAAACTGTTCAACGACAGTTTCGGCCACCCCGCCGGGGACGAAGTCCTCAAGGCTGTCGCCGCCTGTTTGCAATCGACCATCCGCTCCACGGACACCGTGGCCCGATACGGCGGCGAAGAATTCGCCGTGATCCTCCCGGATGCGGACTACGCCGGGGCGATGGTCCTTGCCGAACGCTGCCGCCGGGCCATCGCGGCCACCTCTTGGGACAAGCGCACCGTGACCGTCAGCGTCGGCGTCTCCACCCTGACCCCCGCCACCCCCGACGCCACCGCGCTGGTGCAAGAAGCCGACCAGGCCCTCTACCGCTCCAAACACACCGGCCGCAACCGCGTGACCCACGTGGCGGGGACGGCGGGGTGAGGAAGCGAAGCCCTACGCGCGGGTGTTGATGTTGCGCTTTTGGGTTTTCATCGGGTGGTTTTGGTATTGGCGAGCCGAGCAGCGTAAGCTGCCGGGTGGCTTCCAGTAGTTGAAACGCCTCCCCTTTACTCAGCCAGACTTAAACCCGTGGCTGAAGCGACTTCTCCGCCGGAAGCCACCCGGCAGCTTACGCTGCTCGGCTCGCCAAGACCACCCGATGAAAACCTCAAATCGCGAGGCCCGCGTATTGCCCTCAAATTTGCGGCGGCGGCGGTTCTTGAATCGCGGCATGTTCCGGGCAGAGCCAGAGAATATCGCCGCTCTTGGAGCGCACGGCCCGGAGATTTCCCCAGCGGTCTTTTTTCTTGACCTGCTCCTCCAGCATGTCATGAATGTGCTGCAAGGCCAGCAACTCCGGCCGGTTCGATAGTTTGTAGGAATCGCGCATTTGATGGCCGGCTTCCAATTCAAAGTCGCGCGTGTCGCCGATCTCCAGCTTTCCCGATGGCAAGGCGCTGGCCGAATCTTTCATGAGCTGGACGGCGTCTTTCAGATCAAGGCCGGAGAACGCGGCGGCCGTTTGGGCCGTGGCATCGCCAATCAACGGGACGAACGCCTTCAACAAGGAGACGGTCCAAGTGATGTAGGGCGCCGCGCGGACCAGCCAGTCCTTCGGAATTTTCAGGACGTAATCGGGCGATTGATCGCTGCCGATCGGCATGCCGGGATGAGGGCCGTCCGGATGCTCGCACCAACAAGTGAGACGGACGTGGTCATGGGCCATGCCCTTCAGCCAACCGGCTTTTTCCGGCAGAATCGTGAACAAGTTTGGCCCGCGTTTTCGCTCGTCGTTGGCGGGGTCCAGGGCTTGAAAGATGGAGTAGGCGGCGGCCAGCAATCCTCGCTGGCCTTGTTGCAATTGGGCGAGTTCGCCTTTGATCTCTTGCAGGCGCGTCATCATTTCTTCCATCTTCGGATCGAATCCTTCCAAAAGATGGCTGGCCTCAAAATCATCTCTTCTGCATTTCTGACAGGAAACCAATTTCCCCCGTTGCTTCTCTAACCAAAGTTTGTCGTGAATGCCGGGGCAGGGTTTTCCGTCCTTTTTGCCGGGGCACGGAATGCTCAACTCCAGCCGGACTTGCGGCCAGCGAACCGGCGTCAACTCGTCCAGCGTGTTCAGGACTTGCTGCAACAGCAAGGCGGGATATTCATCGCGGACGACCAGCCTCAGTTCGCGATCAATCAGTTCCACGAACGCATCACCGCGGCTTTGCGTGTGCAAAAAGAATCCGTTGTTCCAGTTGCGGTCCAGTTGATCGGCATCGCCGGGATCGCGGGCGCTTCGCAACGGGTGGACCGCCGCCGTCAGGGCGGGCATCAGCCCCTTGGGCGGCGAGATGTCTTTGCCCGATTGCCCGGAGGCGAACACGCACACCGCCCGCACCTCGGGCGTCTGGGATGGCGTGTCTGGTTTCCAACGCAATTTGTCCGGCCGGTTGCGGGCAATTAATTCGGGAACAAGACTGGTGAACTCGTTTTGCTTGTAAGCGATGTCGAATTTCCACATCAGCCAGAGCAGAAATCGATGATGCGTGACCTGATAGCCGGGGCAGTCTCGTTGGGTGTCTTTTTTCCAAATCTCTTTGAGACGATCGTGCTTGAGAATCCCCTGTTCATCGTTGGTCAGTTTATCCTCAACGACAAACACCACCGCCTTGGCCAGCCATTCGGGATTCAACACGACGACATTGTCGCCGGCCAGCGCTCCCGCGTCTTCGTCCGCCGCCGCGTCGGGGAAGTAAACCGCGTGCCCCTGCACTTCCAACAACCGGGCCAGCGTGTCGGCCGTGTCCTCATCCAGCCCGTGCTTGTCGCAAACCTCGGCTAGTTTCTTGAACGAGGTCGCCGGATCGTTGATTTGCCGGATCGCCTGACAGGCATCATGCCAGTTCGCCGGATATACCAAGTCCATGTCTTCCAATTGGGCGGCGGCCTTGGCGATTTCCATTTTCAACGCGGCGATCCCGGTTCCCTTCGGCCCCTTGAGGCTGTCAATCGAATAAAAGCCGCCGATCAAATCGCCGAATCGTTCTCGCAACGCCTCCTGCCCGAGTCTCGCCGGGACGTTCCCGTCCGCATGGGTGGAGACAATCAACACTTTGGCCGTGCGTCCCGCGCTCAACTGGATACGTTCGAGCCGGGTTTCCATCTCAGGATCGAAACCCTCCCTCGGCTTCCAAACCAGCAAATATATCGCCTTGGGGCTGAAAAAAATCTGGTGAGTGATTTGATAATGTTCCTGCCCCCCGAAATCCCAGCAAGTCAGATGCAGCTTCCGTCTCGCCCCGGTCGGATGGGGCAGATCCAATGGCTCGCGGGCGATTTCGATTCCCTTGGTGGATTCGGTTTTTCTTGGAACGTGCCCTTGCAACGCCTTTAGCAACCAGGTCTTCCCCACGTCACCCGGCCCCACCAATAGTAGTTTCGCCTCGTCAAATTGCTTCTCCATCCCGGCTTGCCCGGTTGATTTGGCGGCAACTTGGGCACGCAAAAACTTGATGAGTTTGGTCCCGACGCCATTCTTGCCACCGGAAAGTTTCATGAATTCGGACGGCAACGGATTGCCCCCGACCCGCAGTTTCCGAAGGTTCCGACAAAGACCCAACGACAGAGGCAATGAACTCAATCGATTATGTTGAAGATCAAGTTCGACTAAATTCCTTGTCTGCCCGAATTCGCCCGGCAGGGTTATCAGTTGGTTGTTGGAAAGGTGAAGCGACTTGAGTCGGACGAGCTGCCCGAATTCGACCGGCAAGGCCGTCAGTTGGTTGTAGGCAAGGTAAAGCGACGTAAGTTGGACGAGTTGCCCGAATTCGACCGGCAGGGCCGTCAGTTGGTTGCCGGAAAAGCCAAGAAATTTGAGTTGGACGAGTTGCCCGAATTCGACCGGCAGGGCCGTTAGTTGGTTGAAGGCAATGTCAAGCTCTGTGAGTTGGACGAGTTGCCCGAATTCGACCGGCAGAGCCGTCAGTTGGTTGTAGGCAAGGCCAAGCCACCTGAGCTGGACGAGTTGCCCGAATCCACCCGGCAGGGTTGTCAGTTGGTTGTTGGAAAGGTGAAGCGACTTGAGTCGGACGAGTTGCCCGATTTCGCGGGACAGTGCCGTCAGTTGGTTGTTGAAGAGGTGAAGCTCTGTGAGTTGGACGAGTTGCCCGATTTCACGGGGCAGTGCCGTCAGTTGGTTATTGGATAGGAGAAGCGATGTGAGTTGGGCGAGTTGTCCGATTTCAACCGGCAATTGCGTCAGACCGATATTGGACAAATCGAGACGCGTCTTCCCGTTTCGACGGCATTCTTCGATACGTCTCAAGGCAATTTCAAAGGCTTCTTCTGCGCGAGTCTTCATGGATTAACCAATGAATGGAAATGTGCGGGTGAATAAATCATAATTGTGGAGGCGAATGAGGACAGGGGCCGGCGAACAAGTTCAATCATTCAACGGAGGAATGTCACATGAGGGCGCGAGCCAGTCTTTTGTTCTTGGTGTCCCTTCTGGTCGCCGGGCTGGCGGCGCTAGCCCCGTTGGGGGGCCGGTCGGGCGGGTTGGAGGTTCCGCCGCCGCCGTCGGCCGAGCAGTTGTTGCAGGGGACTTGGGTTGCCGTGCGGGCGGATCAGGGCTGGGTGGTCACCGAGCAGGAAGACCCTCCCGCCGGACTGTGGCGCAACCCTTACGAACTCCCGGAAGAGTGGAAGATGCCGAAACGGTGGGACGTCCTGTCCAAGTCGCGCGAACCGTGGGAGACCCTCACGTTTGCCGGAGGCCGTTACACCACCCGCTGCGACGGCCGGGTGTGCGGGTTCGGCGATTTCACGGTGGACGACGGGGCCGGTCGGCCGATCCTCCGCACGCGGGGTTGCACGATCAACTACTTCATCCATCCTGAAAGCATGTCGGTGTTCACGTCCGACGTGGGGCCGGAACATCGGATGCTCGTGGCCATCCGGCCGGGACGCCTGAAGATGTGCGTGAGCCAAAACCCGGATCAACTCCCTGCCGAACTGAGGGCCATCGAGGACGAGACCTACGTGGTCACCTTCGCCCGCCTGCCGGGACCGGGACTGACGACGGTCCCCGAACGGCCGGTGAGCCGGTGAGTTCGCCCGCTTGGTTCCACGTTGGTGAAACATGGGGCTGGCCGCCACTGTCGCGGCCGATGCCAGAGGCGTCTTCCGTACAAAACAGATAATGCCCGACGTGTTTCCGATTCTCGATTCCGCCATCTCCCCCGCCGACCGGGCGAAGACGCTCGACCTCTATTGGTCGTGGCGTTCCCGCGCCATCCCGGCCTTGGAGGCATGGAACAACGCCAAGTCCGGCCTCCGCCCCAAAGACCCGCATCAGGAGTTTCGGCAACTGGTCGCCCGAGTGGCCGGGAACTTCCGCGAAGCCCTGACCCCCGGCCTCCTCCGCGCCGGCCGCGCCATCCGGGAAACCGCCGCCGGCATCCTCGCCCGATATCTGGCCGCCCTCCCCCAACCGAGCCAATCCCCGCCCGCCGATCAAACCGATCAACACCCGTCAACCCGTTAGCAAAAGGAAGACGCCCCCATGCCGGACAACAACGAACCCGCCGAAAAGCTGCGACGGATCACATTCTTCAACGGCGGCGAACCCTATACTGCTTTCGTCGCCCTGACCGACGCCGAATTCTCCGATGTCATCGCAGCCGACACCGGCGACCTGTCCAACTACTCCAAACACGTCCTCCTCGTCATCGAAGGCCACGACCCCTCCTTTGAAGACCGCCAGACCGCCTGGGAAGTTTTCAACCGAATGTACGGCAGCAAAGCCATCGGCCGACGGGATGAAGAATCGCCCGAGGCCGGATGAAACGACAGGAAGCCCGGAGAAAAAAATGAACGGAATCAGCAAGAATCGGCCCGGTTGGCGACACAGCCGACGGCCCGCCATCGCCCTATTGGTCTGCCTGACGTTCGCCGGTTGCGGCCAACCAACCACCCAACCGACAACAGCCGCCACCCACCCGGCCCCCCCGGAGGCAAAGCCCCCGGCCGAGGAAACCGCCCCCGCGCCGGTGGCCCAAAAACCCCCATCGCCCCCGAGACCGGCCAACGATTTACCCGCCGAAGTGCCGGTGAAATGGCTCTCCGTCGGCGACCCGTTCGTGTTGGGCCAGTTGGAATTCGTCCTCAAGGAAGCCCGCCTCGGCCGCCTCGAACGCCGGGGTTTGCTGAACCGGGACACGACCTCGCCGGACAACCAACTCACCATCTCTTATCTGTTCGCCGTCACCAACAAATCGCCAAGCCTCAACATCGAATTCTTCCCGTGGCCCAAAACCGGCAAAGGGGCCGTCTTCTCGGAAGTCACCGACGACCTCGGCCACACCTACCACAATCTCGGCGCAGACCGCTTGGTCGAAGACTCCGGCTACGTGGAATCCCTCGCGCCCGGCCAGTCCATCAACATGACGCTCGTCTTTGAAAAACCCGTCGTCCGCGCCAAGGCGCTGGCATTGAAGCTCTCCAACTATTACATCGACAAAAACGACCGCCGCTGGACCGGCTTCAAGCTGCCCCTGAACGAATTCAGGGTTTTGGAGGAGCCGAAGGGGAAGGAATGACATGCTCTCAATTGTGTCAGGTTTGCCATGAAGCAAACATCCAAACCAGCAAGTGAAGAGATCAATCTTCCGGGATTTTCACTGTTGAGGCTTGGGTTTTGAAGACTGGTTTTGGTCTTGGCGAGCCGAGCAGCGTGAGCTGCCGGGTGGCTCCCGGCAGGGAAGTCGCTTTAGCCACGGGTTTAAGTCAGGCTGAGTAAAGGGGAGGCGGCTCGACCACCAGAAGCCACCCGGCAGCTCACGCGGCTCGGCTCGCCAACACCAAGACATCCCTGTGAAAACCCAAAAAAGCGCAACATCAAAACACTGTCGCTCGCATCGGTTTTCTCTTTGAAATTGCCCGGCAAAACGGTTAATGTCATTTCAACACCTCCCGGTGGCGCAAGCTTTGCCCGGAGGTGTCCCCATATGTCGGCGATTCGCACGCCGGCCAATGCCTTTGATCCAGACGGGAAACTCGCATCCTCCCTTGCCCGCCGAGCCGGCGGCCGACTTCATCAAGGAACACTCGCTCCATGCTCACGCTGCATATTCGCCAAGACACCCCGAAGGACGGCCACTATCCCGTTCGCCTCACGTTGAAGCAGAGAGGCCAACCGGATCGGACGGCCGAGGCCGGCATCGAGTTCGCCCTCACCGAACAGGAACAGGAGGAAATCCGCTGGTATCTTGAGGACTACCTTCAACATGCCGACATTGTCGAGGCCGTCACCGTCGAGCAGATCGAGGAGCGGATGAAGGCGCGCGGCATCGAGCTTTACACGAAGGTTCTCGCCTTCAACGGCGACACGCAGGCCATCTGGTTCGCCATTCGCGACCGCCTCGCCGATCTGCGCGTCGAGATCACCACCGGCGTGGCCGAGGCCGCGTCGATTCCTTGGGAGCTGATGCGTGACCCGAAGCTGGATTCCCCCGTTTCGCTCCGGGTGAGCGCGTTTGTCCGCGTCCAGTCGAATCCCGGCATCTCCTTTGTCACTGTTCCAAAGGCAAAGGACGGCCGCATCCGGTTGCTTTACATCGTGTGCCGACCGAGCGGGTCGAAGGATGTCGAGTTGCGCGCCGTGGCCAACCGCCTCCTGCAAGACCTCGGCCCGGACCGCGCCCGCTTCGACATCAAGACTCTTCGGCCGCCGACGTTCGAGCAATTGCAAAAGGAGCTTGCCGACGCCAAAAAGGCCAAACGCCCGTATCACATCGTCCACTTCGACGGCCACGGCACCTACGAGGACTTGAGCGAAACGACGCTCGCCAACTGGGTTTCCAAGTTCACCCCCCTGATGCTCGGCGGCGGGAAATCCGGGCCGCGCGGCTACATCCTCTTCGAGCATCCCGGCGATGACAAGATGCGCCCGGTGGACGGCCAGGAGTTGGGGCAACTGCTCCACGACAACGGCGTGCCCGTCCTCGTGCTTAACGCCTGCCAGTCCGCGATGCACGAGGCGACGGCCGCGCCCAAAACGGCCGGGGATGTTCACGACGAGGTCCGGGCTATCGGCTCGCTCGCCCAGGCGGTGGTCGATCAGGGCATTCCCGCCGTTCTCGGGATGCGGTACAGCGTCTATGTGGTCACGGCCGCGCAATACATCGGGCAGCTTTATGCCGAACTGGCCAAGGGAAGCAGTTTCGGGGAGGCCGCCGGCAACGGGCGCAAGCATCTCCGGCTCAACCCGGATCGATGGGTCGGCCTGCAATCCCGGCCGCTTCAAGACTGGTTCGTTCCCGTTGTCTATGAGGCCATGCCCGTCGAGCTAAGCGCCGCCGGACCCGCGGAACCGGCCCCGGAGCTTGATCCCGTGCAGGGGAACACGGCCCTGTTGCGGCACGTCCCCGAGGAGGGTTTCATCGGGCGTGATGAAACCCTTCTGGCCCTTGATCGCGCCTTCGACACCCATCGCGTGGTGTTGCTGCACGCCTACGCCGGGCAGGGGAAGAGTTCCGCCGCCGTGGAATTCGCCCGCTGGTATTCCGTCACCGGCGGGCTGGGGGCGGAACCGCATGTGCTGTTCGCCTCCTTTGAGAGCCACACCGATCTCGCCGACCTGCTCAATCAAATTGGCCAGCCGTTTGCCTCGCAACTGAAAAAGCCCGTTGACTGGACGGCCGAAAACGACCCGGCCAAACGCCGCGAGATCGTCAAACGCATCCTCCGGCAAATCCCCGTCTTGTGGATCTGGGACAACGTCGAACCGGTCGCCGGTTTCCCGGAGGGCACGGAGTCCCAATGGACCGCCGCCGAGCAGGGTGAACTCCACGATTTCCTTCATCAGATCAAACTCGACAACGCCAGCCGGGTGAAAATCCTGCTCACCTCCCGGCGCGACGAGGCCAACTGGCTCGGCAAAATCCCGCATCGCATCGCCATGCCCCGGATGACGAACTCCGACGCCGCCAAGCTCGCCCTCAAGCTGGGCGAAGAGAAGGGCCTTAAACGCTCGGAAATCAGCAACTGGCAGCCCTTGCTCGACTACTGCGCCGGCAACCCGCTCACCCTGCGCGTCCTCGCGGGCCAGGCCATCAAGGCGGGCCTGCGCCAACGGGAGCATATCGAGGCTTTCGTGGAAGCGATCCGCGCCGGCGAGCAAAAGATCGAGGACGCCGACGAAAAACAAGGCCGCGACAAATCCCTCGGCGCCTCCCTCGACTACGGTTTCAAACATGCGTTCAAAGACGACGAACTCCCCATCATCGCCCTTCTTCACCTCTTCCAAGGCACCGTGGATGTCGATGTTCTCGAGCAAATGGGCAAAGTCGGCAAACACGCCCTTCCCGAATTAAAGGGTGCGACCAAAGAACATCTCACCGCCCTGCTCGAACGGGCCACAGACACCGGCCTGCTCACCCATCTCGCCGCGACTTGGTTCACGATCCATCCAGCACTGCCGTGGTTCCTCCGCCAACTCTTCGCCCGACACTACGACGGCCAGTCCGGCCGTTCTGCCTCCCAAGCCGCCCTGCGAGCTTGGGTCGAGGCGGTCGGCGTATTAAGCAACCATTACCACCGGCAGTTCAACCAAGGGAATCGGCAAGTGATTCGTTTCTTGGAACTGGAGGAAGCCAACTTTCTTCAAGCCCGCCGTCTCGCCCGCCGGAACCAATGGTGGTCGCTGGTCATTTCTTGTATGCAGGGTCTGCGAAATCTTTACGAATACCAAGGTCGCATAGCAGAATGGGCCGGGCTGGTCGAGGAAATACGACCCGATTACTGCACTGACGATGATGAACCCATTCCAAGTCTCGAAGATCAATACAGTCTGCTCATGGACTACCGCGTTCATTTGGCGAGAAATTACGAACAAGATCTTCCCAAGGCCGCTGTGATTCAGGAAAAAGCTGCGGAAGTAGACCGACGACAGGCGGCTTCCATTCTGGCTCTGCCTGCAAATGCTCCACTTGATGACCATCAGCGTCATCTGCTGCGGACGCTTGGTGTGAGTGAGTTCTCGTTGGGGCAAATTCTCCGGGAACAGCAAGATCCGGCGTGTCTGAAGCCATTTCAAGAATCGCTGACGATCAATCGACGAATCGGCGACAAGCCAGCCGAGTCCATCTCTGAATTCAATCTCGGCCATGCTTACTACGTTGTCCCCGCCATCCGAAATCTCGATGCCGCCGAGGCAGCCTATCAGCGCAGCTTGGATTTGCGTAATCCGAACGATGCTACGGGTCGTGCCGGGTGTATCAAGCAAATCGGCATGGTTCACCACGAACGCTTCCGCGAGAGCCGCCGACACAAAGAGCCAATGGAGATCTTGAAGTCTCATTTCCAAGCGGCAGAATCGCATTACCTTGGGGGATTGCAACTGTGTCCGAAGGACGCCTTGAACTCTTTCGCGGCGCTACACAACGGATTGGGGAATCTCTACGCCGAGGTTGGACAACTGGACAAGGCCCGCGAGCACTATGAGCAAGATGCGCAGTATGAGGAAAAAGTCGGCAATCATTTCGGTGCCGGTCAAACTCGCCGCAATATGGCCCTCATGTATGCTCAGGCGTCGAGACGAGAAACCCAGCCATCCCAGCAGCGCGATAGCCTGCTCCGGGCGCAGGCTTATGCCAAGGCCGCCCTACGAGACTTTAAGCATTACCAAGGCCGCGCTGCCAAAGATGAGGCCGAGACCCAACACCTTCTTGACCTCATCGCCCAAGTTCTCGCAAAACTGCCGCCAGAAGCTTCTTGATGCTTTGTTTGCGGGTGACATTCGCCGATGAAACGACCGGGCTTTCTCGCTTCGACCCGTTCAATCACCCTTGCGGAATCTTCACCCGGCAGATATTCTCATCAAACCGCCGGACTCGCATGATCTTGGCGGTTTCTCTCTCCCGATTGATTTGGTAATCCATGTTCCGATTTTTGCTCGGTCTCGGCATCATGATCTTTGCAGTCCTGTTCGCCATTGCCGCGCTCGTGTTTTTCTTCACGCCGGACCCCGTCGGCAAGCGGCCCGTCCGGTATACGCCGGCTCTTTTGCTGCCGGCCACGATGTTTGCCGTCGGGATGAAGATGTTCTCCGAGGGGCGAGCCACCCTTTCCGGCCAAGACGACGTGAGGCGGGAACGCGCCCGGCAATTGCGGGCCAACTCGAAGGCGAACCGACGCCCCGCGCGCCGGCGATGGGAGGAAGACGACGAGGATGACCGCCCTCGACAACGGAAACGGCCAAGAGGGGATGATTATTGAGGGCGATTATTCACGCCATGAAACCGTGAAGCCGCGACGCGAAGGCTTTGCGAAGCGGAGCGCGGACTTCCGGCAAACAATCGCCGACAGCGACGGCAATCACATCACGCGGCAAGTCCGCGCTCCGCTTCGCAAAGCCTTCGCGTCGCGGCTTCACGATCAGAAGCGGACTTCCGGCGAACAATCGCTGAAAGGACGGCAATCACATCACGCGGCAAATTCGCGCTCCGCTTCGCAAAGCCTTCGCGTCGCGGCTTCACAATCAGAAGTGGTATTCCAATCCGAAGCTGATGGCTTGGGCGTAGAAGTCGGAGCGGTTGAACAGCGGGGAGGGGGCGGATTGTCCGATCAGGGTGCCGGCCCCGAAGGCGGTGCTTTGGGTCAGGTTGATGTTGCGGTCAATCTGGTCCCCCGGCCGGACGACGCGGTTCCAGTAGAGGAAGCTATAACCGATCGAGGCCTGGAGGCGGGGCGTCACCCAGTAACCGAGTTTCAAATCCACCGAGGGAATCACGCCGAAGTCGTTGTCGGTCTGGCGGCCGATGTTGGATCGCTGCGTGTAGAACCCCCCGAGGAGCGGCCCCGGCGGCAGGAAGGCGCCCGGCCCGGTTTGCGTCGTTTGCCCCTGAATGTTCACTGATTCATGCGTCACGCCCATCGCCAGCTTGCCGGTGGCGGTCAGCGAGAAATGCTCCCAAGTCCAGTTCATCCGGCCGCCGAGCTGGCCGCCGTAGAACTGGTTGCGGGTGGCGAAGCGTTCGTCGAAGACGGTGGAGTTGTTGAAAAGCAAATCGTCCGTCTTGTTGTGGATCGCCGTGTCTTCGGTCAGGTCGACATAGCGGAAGCCGGCGAGGAGCGTCAGGTCCAGGTTGTCGCTTCGATAGATGTTGTAAAGGCTGTTCGCCTCCGTGCCGAACATGCGAATTCCGGATTTGACGGAGACATCGCCGGCGAAGCCCCGCAGCGGGTCGGAGATCAACAAGGCCCGTTCCGCGCCGGCCGAGACGTTGAAGGCCGGGAAGTAGAGCGCCGGATTGCCGGCCTTGTCCGACGTGGCCCGGAAAGTGGTGGTTTGATGTTCCATCAGGAAGCCCGAGGCTTCGAGGCCGAACGTGTGCTCTTTGTCAAGCCAGCCGCCCAGCGTGAGCCGGACGCCGGAGAGCGAGTTGAAATCCTGACGGTCGCCGCCGTACAAAACGTGCGTGCCGGGCTGGCCGAGCGCCCCGGCCGAGTTGATCGCCGGGAAGCCCACGGCCGGATTCCCGATCGTCACGAGCGGCGGCAGTTGCGTCCCCTTGACGTACCAGATCATATAGTCCATCCCGCCCCACATGGCGGGTTCGTCAAAGCAACTCGTCGCCGCCAAAATGAGGGGCGGCCCCTCCGGCGCGCAATCCGTTTTCACCGCGCCCGGCGTCTCGCTGGTGACCGCCGGCGCGGCTTTGGGAAGCGCGTCAGCCTTCGCCGGATCGGCTTTGGGAAGCACATCGGCCTTGGGAGCCGCGTCGGCGGCGAACGTCAGCCCGGCCTCCGTCGGCAGCGTCGCCGGCGGTTTCGGGGATTGCGCCGAGAGGTGCATGGATGAGAGAGCCAGCACGGCTGAGGCAACGACTCGTTTGCGCATGGACAGGTCCTTCCTTGGAAGCGGGCGCGGGGCGTCTTCTTGCGGATTTCCCGACAGCGGGGCATCATGCCAGAGACCGCTCTTATCGGAGAAAACGCCGGACGGCCGGGAAGGATTGGATGGGTTGAATCGCGCCAACGCGGAAGACGGGCCGTCACAATCGCAACGACCCGCCCAATCATCAGCGATCCGGCGGAAAGAGGGAATTTCTTCATTTCCGCCGGATCATTTTTTTGGAGCGCTTGCCGCCCAAATCGTGTGCCGGCCTTGCGTCTTTGCCACTCGTTGCACGCCAAATCCCTTCGCGTGAGCTTCGCACAACCGGAAATAGACCGCAAGCGGCCGACTGTTCAGAAACGGCGGTTCCCAACCCCTTCCCAACCCGTTTCAAACCCCTTCCCAACCCTTTCCCGATTCCAGCAACCCAACGTGACCAAATCCCGTCCCGGCGAAATCTCCCCGGCCGGCGGCTTGAAAAACCTCTCCGGTCGAGTCAAATCCCCGTAAATTCCCGGCATTTTCATCATCAAAACAGCTTTGACCCCCTCGCCGATGACGCCCAAAAACTGGACACATTGGACACACTAAAAAGAAAAGAAAAGGACCACCGACATGATCCGCAATGTTGCGGATCTAAACTTTCGCCTGTCCGGGCCGACCCGGCCGGGCCGGGCGAAATCCTTGTCAGACAGTTCTTGCGAACGGAATTGCCCGCGTGTTAAACTCAACACAACCGGCACAAGCCGCCCCCTGTGATGAGCAACCCCGAGGCTAACATGTCTGTTGCCACTCTTCCCGCCGTCGCCGAAAGACGGGTCTCCCGCCGATATCAACCCGCTTACGACACGATCTGCGAAATCTCCTCCGATCCCCGGACGGTGGGGCTGGTGTGGGACGTGTCCGAAACCGGGGTGAGCATGTTGATGGCCAACCCCCCCGCCCCCGGCGAGGAAGTCGTCGGCACCCTCTGCACCCAGCACGGCGGCCCGGAACTGACCCGCGCCATGAGGGTGGTCCACGTTCGCCCGCTGCTCACCGGCGATTTCTTCCTCGGCGCCCGTTTCGCCCTACCGCTTCAAGAAAACGAAATGACGCCGTTCCTTTCCCAGCCCCTTCCCGCCCGGCACGACGATGTGAAAGAATCCCGGCGGGAATGGAAACTGCCGAAGAAGGGATAAGCGGCATGGAGTCCTTTCCGTTCACCGACGATGAATGGAACAGTGTCGTCGAGGCGACCCGCGTGATGTTGAACGCGACATTCGCGGGCGACGACAACCTGCGCGCCTCGCTGTTGCCGAATGCCCTTGAAGCCCTGAACAACCTTCGAGAACGCCACGGCGACCATCCGATTCTTGCCGAAACGGCAGCCGACTTTATTGACGATCCCGTCGAGCGGGAGGAACTCTACCGCCACGCGGCACGCCTTTCGTTGGCCAATGAATTGCCCACGTATTCCATCCGAATCTCGCTGGCTCAATTGCTTCTCGACACTGGCCGACGCGCCGAGGCTCGTGAAACATTGCTGGCCTGCGAAGGCGAATTGACAATTGCCGACGACTGGGACCGGACATGGTGGTCGGAGTTGTACAAGGACTCAAGCGAAACGCCGGGCGATCCCGCATCTCCCCAATAAGCCCGTTGACATATTAATGATTAGATCACCAATCAAAAATCACATCAAAAAGAATGTTTGGCAATCTGTTTTCTGGCCTGGCTGCGACTCAGACATGAAAGATATCTCCCTGCAAAAAATGCAAAAATCACCTTCGAGAGGATGCAAAAAAGATTGACATGCGGGTGACATTCGCATACAACTGGATAGAACGTCAGGCCGCCCAAATACATCTAATCAATTTCGTAAGCGCGCCAGACTCGTTAATCTGGATGATTTCAATTACAAATGCTTTAAAAATCAACGCACTAAAACGTTGATAATTTTAACCATAACCTTCACGAAAATGAAGGATTCGCGTGCCCACAGCTTATGGATTTAAAGTGACTCCAAAGCAATAAGCAATTCATGTAATTTAAAGTGTTCGGAAACGGCGAGACAAAACCCCTTGTTTTCATGGGCATTCGCCGTTCCTTCCGAACACTCTCAAAATCTTAAACGTCAAAATTTCGACGAGGTATGACAGGTAAAAATCGATTATTGACACAAATAGTTTTTTGAGGAAAATGCCATTTGAAATTTGCCTGTCAGGCGTAATGGTTTTATTGATGACGCCCGCATGTCGGGTCAAAATCACGGCCTTTGTCATTCATTTGTTTTATGACGCCCAAAATATTGATAAAATTATCATGAAATTTAAATTATTGATCGCCGTCTTTGCAATGGTCGCGGCGGCCACATGTTCCGTGGTTGTTTTTTATGCCTCACGAAGAAGTACTGCGATGCTACCGCAGCAGCATGACACAATCCAGACGGAAGCTCGCCCCGTGTTGTTAAAAATCAATGATCAAGAATTAGAATTGGGCGAAGTCTGGCAAGGTCAGAATATTAGCCGCATTTTGCATGTTGAAAACATATCCGCCGAACAAGTCAGGGTGAGCGGATGGACGACATCCTGCGACTGCCAAAGTGTCCTGCCTGACAAATTAATTATTGCCCCCGGCGAGACGGTCGCCATAAAGCTTGTGATTGCGGCCAAATCGCCGCATTTACAAGAGGAAGAAATATCGCCGGTTTCGTACGCGATCTCTCCCATATTTGAACCGCGGGATTTGGTTTGCGACAAACACGAATGGACTTTCTCCGGCAAGGTAAGAAAGATTTGCGAGACTCAAGGAGACAAGAATTTCGGCTATCACTCGGAACTCTCCCAGCCGCTGCCAAAATCAGATTTTGCGGCCAAGTTTTTTGTTCCGGTTGGCAGCGTGAATGCCTCCTGCGACAGTTCATATGTTGAAGCAAAGGTTCGCATGGCTGGCGACGGATCCGGCGTGTGCAATGTTGATTTGCTCTGGCATGAAAAACTGCCAAAAGGCAGTCATAACTTTGTTGTCAAATTGCATTCAAAGACAACAGAAGGCTCGCCGCTTCCCGCTGTTGAGATACCTTGCAAAATTACAATCGCAAGCGATGTGCGGCTTTCCCAGACACGAATTGCGATTGAATCCAAAAACAAGAGCAAGCCAGTTCGTGAAATCATATCCGCCTTTTCCATGAGAGGAAACAATGCGAAAATCACAGATGTGAGTCGTGCGCCAGAAAAATGGAAGATGACATCCTCGGTTGATCCTGTCAGCGGCTGTCTTGTTGTCGAGCCGGAGGCGGGCACTTCCCCGGAGGCCGGATCATTCGATTTGCAAGTCACGGTTGAGTGTGACACAATCAAGACTATTTTGCCTTTGACAATTAACATCCATTAATAATCGGGGTGCCGTGAATTTATGTTTTACATTAGAATATTGCTTCTGTCTGCTGTCTTGCTCTCCGCATTTGAAGGCGCCTGCCATGCCCAGCAAGGCATCACCATCGACCAGATTGAAAAATCTTGGGCTGATTACTCGGCGAGACTCGGCATCTTGCATCTGGAATGGAGTGCAAAGCGAACATCATTCAAGGGAAGCATCACCGAGACACTGGGCATCAAGGCAAAAAACGGAGGCGTTCTGCCTGATGCAAATCATGTCGCAAGCGAAACATTTTCACTTTGGGCTGACGGGGCGAAGTCTCGCTTGGATTGGAATTCTGACACCTTTAACACAACAGACGAGTCTTGGAAGCCCGTGCTGCGTGTGCATATTTTTGACGGAGCGAAAGGTTTATCATACAGCGATCAGAATCTGTCGGGCAAGACAATCCACTCGGCGGTGCGTCAAAACTTGCAAACGGCCGCAAACATCAAAATCGAAGGCATTCTTCCCGTCATGCACTGGGCCAGACCTTTGGAAGCCGGGTTCTCGAACATAAGCCTTGGACAATACGAAATTACCGGGGCAAAGATGAGATTGCATGGATCCGAATGCATTGAACTTCGGCGTCCGGTCACAAAAGCCGGATCATCCTCGACACTATGGCTCGACATCAACAAAAACTATTTGATAATTAAAAAATCAATTGTCCATGCGGGAAAATCAGCGCCTTTTTCCGGCATCCAAGAGGATGTGGAATATGCGAAGCATCCGTCCGGATTATGGATTCCAAAAAGATGGACCACAACCACTTCCGGATGGTCGGTCCCTTTGATTTCCGTTGTTGAAGGCAATGTCGATTCTGTGGATATTGGCGGACCAATCGCCGCTGGAAAGTTTGATACGACACCTCCGCCGCAGACAGTTCTTACCGAGCTTGACGGCGAACGCAAAACGATCAAGATAATTCGGGATGACAACGGCGAAGAACCGGTGAAAAGCTCGCGAATCTCCGATGCAATCAGACTTTTACAAGCTCCGTCGGCCCCGCCCGCATCCAAATGGATTGATCGCCATCCTTTGCTATTGATATCAATCTCCCTATGTTGCCTTGCTATTTTGCTTAGGATCGTTTTTGTCAAATGGCTCCGTCCGGCGCGTTAAGTCAACATAAGAATTGCCTTTTAAAACCCTGTCACAGGAGTCTGATTGTATGCGATTAGCAATTGCCAAAATGGTTGCCGTTAGCGTTCTGACTATCACAGCCGTCGGCTTGGTTGAAGACCAAGCCTGCTCGGCCCCCGGAGGCCCCAAAGATGGTTGTGACACGAAGTGTCGTGACATTCCCGGCCCTTTTATAGTTGGAAACACAACCAACATCTGTTTCCGTTTTTTTCCAAACTCCTGCACCGCATGCTTTGGCGGCCCCACAGGCTATCGGTGCAAATCCAAATCTCCGGGTGTTGCTTGCCTGCCGGTCACTGACTCCGACAATCAGCCGTATATGATTGACAGAGTTCCGCTATTGAATGATGATGGCGATGCTTGCGCCAAGTTATGCGATATTTGGATAATTGGTTACGAGGCAGTAAAAAACAATAACACCTATGATGGCACCCCGGTTCAAGAGCAACAAGCAGAGTGTTCTGCCGAATAAGTCGTTTTGACTGTTTGAGCCAAGCTATCGGGTGATTCCAGACACAGATCCTGAAATCACCCGTTTTTTTCATGCAATTTTTCGTTGTCAACCCATGAGGCAATCAAGTCACCCTGAGACCTGCCAGACTGTCGAATCATTATTAATCCTTGATTTTCTGACGCATTTCGACCCGCTTTTTCTTGGCCCTGACATTTTGGCGCCAATCAACATGCGCAACTTAAGGTCTCAATCATGAAGCACCATGTTAATGCTCCGTATCGCATGGGTTTATCTTCTGGATTCACTCTTGTCGAGCTACTGGTTTCGATTGCAATAATCACAACAATCACCGGACTATCCCTGTCTGCGGTCCATAGGATTCGCGGCCTGTCAGATCGCAGCAAATGCCATAATAATCTCCGCCAAATTGGGCTTGCATTTCATGACAGCCATATCACCAATGGCTTTTTCCCCCCGGGAGTTGCCAGTAACTTGAATAATCATCGGATGCCATTTGCCAGTTGGTGCGTGTTTCTTTTGCCTTTTTTGGATCAAAGCATGTTGTGGAATCAAGCAAAGGATGCTTTTCAAGCTGATCCTGATTTTCAACACATCCCCCCTCATGTCGGCCAAAAGCTGGTTGTTCCTGTCTTTGTTTGTCCTTCTGATGCAAGAATCCGGCATTCACAGATTGTTGCTGAAGAACGGTTTGAGCGGGCATTCACTTCCTATTTGGGTGTCATCGGACTTAATTCCTCGCTCAAGGACGGAGTGCTATACATTGACTCACAGACAAGCATCAAAGATATCACCGATGGAACATCGTCAACTATCATGGTCGGTGAAAGGCCGCCAAGCGCGGATCTGATACTTGGCTGGTGGTACGCAGGATGGGGACAGGATAGGACAGGCGAAGGAGACATGCTTTTAGGAACCCGCACATACAATAGCGGCTCAAACGGCCTCGGCTGTTCCAGCGGCCCATACAAATACATGCCAGGGAAAATCGACAATCAGTGCGACGCTTTTCATTTCTGGTCACTTCATGAGGGTGGTGCGACATTTCTGTTTTGTGACGGCTCGGTCAGACATGTCTCTTATGCCGCGGACTTGATGCTTTTAATTGCCTCCACGAGAGCAGGGGCGGAACCAGTGTCATTTTCTGATTAATCATCCGTATGACCTGTGTCGTCGCAGCGTTCGCTCGATCCCGTCGGCCCTGCTGATTATTTGGATTTGACGAAAAAGGCCGCCAGCTTTAAATGTAAAGAGCGGGCCGCGCCAAACGCCGGGTTCATGATTTCTTCCAAGGAGGTGTTTCGCGGAGCCACGAACTATCTGAACTCGCACACTTGGGACGAAGGCCGGACATACGGCCTGGCGAAGAACGAACCCTCCGCCGATCTGACATCCGCCGCCCCGATGGTCCGATATCTCACGGGAACGCCGCTTCGGGAACCGGCCCTGCGAAAAGCGGCCGAGGCGATGGCCCTCAACTCTCTTACGGACAAGAACCCGGTCCTCCATCAACGCCATTACTTTGAGTCGCAATTTCTCCATCTCCAGGACGGCCCGGAATGGAAGACATGGGGCAACGCCATGCGAACCCGGTTAATCACCACCCAATTCAAAGAGGACTTGGAACAGAACAACGTCGGAAGCCTCTTCAGGGGATCATGGACCACGGACGCCGGAGACATCGGCGACCAATACGGCCGGCTCGGCTGCACCGCGATGTCGCTGTTGTCGCTTGAAGTTTACTTCCGTTATGTGCCGCCCTTGAAAAGGACCAAGGGCGGGCTGACCGAATTGGAACGGTGATCGCCGATGCTTTGGCTATCTGTCGGCGCCACGTTTGCTTCTCCCATCATTACGCATGAATTCTCTCCGGCGGATGATGATGGGCGCTCCCGCGAATGTTGATTGTCCCCCCGGCCTGCGGTATGTCACGGATGCCAAGCCGGGATACACTCGCAAGAGACGGGGGAAGTCGTTCTCCTATCTCGATGTCGGCGGGCGCCGGATCACGGACAAGCAAGAACTCGAACGCATCAAGTCGATTGGGATTCCCCCTGCCTACGAGCGGGTATGGATCTGCCCGCAGGCCAGCGGCCACATTCAAGCCACCGGCTTCGACGACCGGGGCCGCAAGCAGTATCGCTATCATCCCCGCTGGCGCGAGGAGCGGGACGCGAACAAATTCGGGCACATCCTCCGCTTCGGGGCCGCGCTCCCGGCGATACGCAAGCGAGTCCGCGAGGATTTGGGCCGCGCGGGGTTGCCGAGGGAGAAGGCGCTGGCGGCCATCGTCGCCCTTTTGGAAAAAACGCTCATCCGCGTCGGCAACGCGGAATATGCCCGCGACAACCAGTCGTACGGCCTCACCACCCTGCGCCGCCGGCATGTGGACGTGACGGGCGGCAAGATCAGCTTTCAATTCACCGGCAAATCGGGCAAGAAGTGGAACCTCTCCCTGACCGACCGCCGGGTGGCGGCCGTTGTGCGAAAGTGCGCCGACCTGCCCGGACAGGAGTTGTTCAAATACCTTGATGAAGCGGGTGAACAACACTCCGTCGACTCGGCCGATGTGAACGCCTATTTGAAGGAAATCAGCGAGGAGGATTTCACCGCCAAGGATTTCCGCACTTGGGCCGGCACGGTGCTGGCGGCCGTCGCCCTGAATGAGTTCGAGAAGTTCGACAGCCAGGCCCAAGCCAAGAAAAACGTCGTCCGGGCCATCGAACACGTCGCCTCCCAACTCGGCAACACCCCCGCCGTCTGCCGCAAAAGCTACGTCCACCCGGAGGTGCTGAACGCCTATCTCGACAACGACTTCACCGGCCTGATCGAACAAAAAATCAGCGAAACCTTCCGGCAAGAATTTGATGATTTGACCGACGAAGAAGTATTAGTGCTGGCGTTTTTGCGGAAGCGAATGCGAACCAAGTGATGGTTGGATTCTTTGTTGGAATTTGATTGGTCTGTTGCAAAAAATCAGACAGCAAGATTTGCAAATGATTTCAAGAGCCCCACTGCGTAAGCGGTGGGGGTGGCCGTCACACACGGGAAGCCACCCCCACCGCTCACGCAGTGGGGCTCTTGATGATTTCACACAAGGCTCGTTGATTATGCTTTGGAGCTGATTTTCAAATTGGCCGCCTTCGTGAACGCGGCGCCGGCTTCCAACACCCAAAACCTGTCAGATTTTAAGATCACACAACCGTTGTGTGGGGATTATCCCCACAAATTCCACAATTATCGTTTTCGTTATTTTCCGTGTTATGTTGAACCGCGTAATCTTGGAATCGTCTTGGTTTGTTTCACAAACCTGATTTCAAACAGCCCCCAAATCCCTGTCAGGAAAAATCGCCCATGCCTCAGCCTGTTCACCGTTGGTTCCAGTCCGTGAAGTCCTCGCTGGCGGGGCGGCCTCGCGGCTCGGCCGGGCGGAACAGGCCAATGTCGCTGCGAGTGGAGTCGCTGGAAGATCGAACGGTGCCGGCGATCACCACCACTGACATGGGAAGCACGCTCGTTATCGACACCAATGACAATGGTTCCCTCACGATGTCCGCTTCGGGAGGTGTGTTGACGCTGACCAGCCCGGATCGCACGATCAACGGGAACGCGGCGGTCGGCGGCGTCTCGACCGCGACTCTTGACATGTCCGATTTCAGCGAAATCTTCGTCAACACAGGCCAGGTATCCAACGTTGTTTTCGACAGCGTCAATATCGTGGGAAGCACCGGCTTCGCCGATGAGTCGATCACCGCTTTCGGTTCAGCCGTAGACGTCACCACCGGGCCGCTGAGCGTCAACGGGCTGACGCTGTCCTCGCAGGGGCTCGGCAACGCCATCGATCTGGACCAGCAGATCAACTCGACCGGGACCGTGAACCTCCACCCGCTCTCCGCGAACGTCATCGTCCGCGCCCCGATCGTCGCTCCGGGGCAGACCGTTTCGCTGGTGTCGGGTATCATCCAGACCAATAAGTACACCGTCACCCAGACGGCCGCGGGCGTGATCACCGCCGACTCGCTGTACGCCGAGGCCGGTGGGGGCGTCGCTCTGACCGCCGCCAACCAGATCTCACAGGTCGCCGGCAAGGTGTTTGCGTACGGGTTGCTCGTTGCCTCCGGGGAAAATCCGCCGGGCAATTTTGCCGTCAACTCCGCGCTCGACCTGACCGTTGGGACCGTGAGCTCCGGCTACGTCGCCGGGAACGTCTCCGGCGTGACAACCACCAACGGGAGCGTCACCCTGACGACGTCCGCGGGGCAGACGATCACGGTCGGCAAAGCCGTCACGGCCGGTGGGACGGGGAAGACCGCGACCCTCGCGGCCGACGCATTTAATCTTGATGCCGCCAACCCGCTCACGGCGGACAATGTCGTCCTGCAAACGGCCGGGGCCAACACCAGCATCACGCTCGGCGGCGCCAGTCTGACCGATGCCGAACTCAACGCCATTAACGCGACCAACCTGACCGTTCAGGCGTCCGGCAACATCGGCGTTCTCACCGGGGTCTCGCTGGGCGACACCGTGTCGAAGGTGGTTGCCTTGAAGGCTCCGTCGGTCGTCATCGCCAACACCCTCAGCGCGAATTCGGCCAGCGGCGTGCTGCGATTTGAAACCGATTCGCTGACCTTCATCTCGAGCATCCCGCAGTTGGTTTCGGCGCCGGAAGTGGAGATCGCGACGACGCAAGACGTTTCCTTTAAATCGGGGACCGTGGCGGGCGGGATGGATTTCTCGCAAACCGATTTGAACGCACTCGATGAAACGACGGTCAACACCCTGCGGATCTCCACCACGGGCAACATCACTTTTAGTGACGTGCCGACCAATTTTGGCAACGGGCTTGTTCTCAAATCCGGCGGCACCGTGGCGCTGAAGGCCGGCAACAACATCTTGGAAGCCACCGGCGGGTCAATCGGCGCGTCGAAGTTGTCGGCCGTCGCCGGAGGGGTGACTCTCACCAACACGGGCAACAACATTCAGACACTCGCCGGTTCGGCTTCCGCCGGCGACTTCCTGGTCCGCGCCTCCGGCGATTTGCTGATCGATGCGGTGGATGTCGGCGGGCGGGGCATCGGGGCGAGCGGGATCACCGTCTCGACGGCCGGCAATCGCGCCGATTTGCAAAGCGGCAATAATGTGAGCCAGGCCGCGAACGGCAAAATCACAGCGCCCGCCCTCGCCGTGACGGCCACGGGAACAATCAACGGCACGGGAACGATCGTCACGAACAGCGTCTCCACGCTGGCGATGAGGGCCGGCGGCGGCAGTTCTTACTTCAAGAACGACTCGGGCGGCACGCTCACGATCGGCGCCGTCGGAGCGATCTCAGGCATCGCTTCGACCAGTGCATCCGCGTCGTTCGAGATCGACAACGCCGACGATTTGGTCGTCGCCCAGCCGATTCAACTTGTCGGCGGCGGCCGTCTCTCCTTCGTGTCGCTGTCGTCGGTTGACGGCGCGGTTTCACAGACCTCCCCGGGCAAGATCGAAACCGATTTCCTCCTCGCCGTGTCCGAGACGAACCTGACCCTTGACGTCGCGACGAACAACGTCAACGCCATCGCGATGCGCGCCGACGGGTTGGGGGCGATCAAGTTCAAGAACGACACCGGCGACCTAAGAATCAGCAACGCGGGGGCGAACTTCGCCTCGGCCTCGGGCATCACGTCGGCCAACGCCGCTTCGACCGTCGACATCTCGAACACGGGCGACGTCTCTGTCAGGAATGCGATCCAGAAGGTCGGCGGCGGCCGGCTCGACACCGTGCGGCTGACGTCCGCGAACGGGAAGATTTCTCAAGGCTTGGCGGGGACGATCGAAGCGGATTCGCTGGGCTTGCAAGCGGAGACGAACGTCACGCTCGACGTGTTGACCAACAACGTCCTGACCCTGGCCGCGAACACTGACGCGGCCGGAGCGATCAAGTTCAAGAACAACTCGGGCGCAACGCTGACGATCGGCACGGTCGGCGCGATCTCGGGCATCACGTCCGACGTCGCCAACTCGCCGGTCACCGTCGTCGCCAACGACGGCATCGCCGTGGACGCGCCGATCCAAACGACCGCGGGCGGGTCCCTTGATTCCGTCTCGCTGACGAGCACAATCGGGTCGATCAATCAAGCGTCCGGCGTTTTGATCAGCGGCGAGACGGTGAGCCTTTCGTCCGGCCAGAACATCTCGCTCGCCGGCCGGCTCAACGTCGGTCTTGGCGACGCGACGATCGTCGCCGACGGAACGTTTGCCCTGACCGGCGAACTCGGGCTGACGATCGCCTCGGCGAATAATTACAGTGACGTGGATGTCACGGCCACCACCGCCAATCTCGCGGGGGCGGACCTTGTGCTTGCGGGCGGCTATGTTCCGAACACGGGCGAGATTTTCACCATCTTCACGACAGCGAACCGAACCGGAACCTTCAACGGCTACGCGAACAACAGCACGATCACCCTGAACGGCCAAACGCTGCGGGTGAACTACACGGCGACCAGCGTCACGCTGACGGCCGCCACCGCCCCGACGGCCAATGCGCAATCAATCACGGTGGGCCAGAACGGCTCCAGTTTCCCGGTCACACTGACCGGCGCCGACACGAACTCCCCGGCGTTGCCGCTGACTTATTCCATCACCCAACAGCCCGCGCACGGCACCCTCTCGGGCACGGGCGCGAACGTCACCTACACTCCGACGGCAGGCTATTTCGGCCCGGACTCGTTCAAGTTCAAGACAAACAACGGTTACTTGGACAGCGAAGAGGCAACCGTCTCACTCACCGTGGCCCAGGCCCCGACCATCGCCGACATCACCCCGACCGCGTGGACGATCAACCGACCGGGCTTCACCGGTTCGCTGGCGATCAGCGGCGGCACCCCGGCCTACACGATCACCGGCCAGAGCGGGCTGCCCGCCGGGTTGACCGCCGTGGTCAACGGCGCGGGCAACGCGGTCGTCTTCAGCGGCACGCCGACGGCTTCGGGCCCCTTCAACGGAAGCGTCACGCTGACCGACGGCAACGGCGCGGTCGTGACGAAGACGTTTACGATCACCATCAACGCCGCCCCGGCCCTCACGAACCTGACCACGACCGCCTGGACACAAGGGCTGGCCGGGTTCACCGGAACGATGACCCTCTCCGGCGGCACCCCGGCTCACACGATCACGAACCGGACAGGGCTGCCGGCCGGACTGACGGCCACCCTCACGGGCAACACCGTCTCGTTCACCGGCACGCCCACCGCCGCCGGAACATTCAACGGCAGCATCACCATCACGGATTCCGCCGGGGCACAGGTGACGAAGACTTTCACCATCACCATCAACGCCGCGCTGACGTTCTCACTGGCGGCCGGCCCGTTGCCGATTTACACCGTCGGGACGGCCTACAGCCGGGTGATTAGCGTCACCGGAGGCACCGGAGTGAAAACGCTGTCCGTGGTGTCCCTGTCGCATCCGCTGCCGACGGGGATGAAGCTGACCGTCTCGGGATCGACATTCGTCTTCAGCGGCACCCCGACAACCTTGCTGCCCGTCATCACCATCAATCTCCGGGTGACCGACTCGCTGGGAGCCGTGAAGACAATCACTTACACCCTCTCGGGACAACCCAACCCGAGACGCCGGGGTTTGTAACGCGGATAATGTTTCAGAAACTTTGTCTATTAGCGTGGTGAATTGGAGATATCTGTCCCGAATGTTTTGAAGTTGAGATTGTTGGATTTTCAAGGTTGGTTTTGGTATTGGCGAGCCGAGCAGCGTAAGCTGCCGGGTGGCTCCCGGCAGTCGAGCCGCCTCCCCTTTACTCAGCCGGACTTAAACCCGTGGCTGAAGCGACTTCCCTGCCGGAAGCCACTCGGCAGCTCACGCTGCTCGGCTCGCCAATACCAAAACCAACCTTGAAAACCACAAGAGAGAGCAAAAGGGTTTTGGT
>NZ_JH636447.1:323403-330423 GCF_000255705.1 Zavarzinella formosa DSM 19928 | reverse complement strand
AAGCGTCAGCGAAGGCCACGCTTCCCGAGTGATGTCGCTGTCCGTGAAAGGAAGAACCTTCCCCGGCCCAAGCGTGGCCCTCGCTGACGCTTCCGGCTCCGAAAGAAGACAACCACCCTCTTGCTCCCCCTCTCTGCCAGGAGAGGGGGCCGGGGGGTGAGGTCCGCGACCGGAACCCGCAAGAAACCCCAATCCACAACAAATCGCAACTTCACAAGACGAGACGAAAGGGCAAACCATCAATCTTGTGATACGGGCCAATCAAACATGCTTATCAACCCACGCCATGCGGTCAATCATGCCGGACGGATGATATGATCATGAGCATGTCATTTTCAGAGATTGTCGCCATGCGTCTGCTCGTCGTCGGGCTATGCGCCCTCATCGTTCCGTCAGTCGTTTGGGCTGACCCCTCCGAAGAGGCCGCCATCGAAGCGATAAAGAAACTCGGCGGGACGGTCGAGCCGAACGGGAAGGTCGCGTATCTTGATGGTCCAAAGCTGACGGACGTTGAATTCAAGGCGCTGGGCAGGCTCAAGGGACTGACCAGCCTCTATCTCCATGACACGCAAACAAGCGATGCCGGGATGAAGGAACTGGCCGCGATCAAGAGCCTCACAAACCTCAGCCTCTCAAACATGGAGATTTCAGACGCCGGGATGAAGGAACTGGCCTGTCTCAAGAACCTCACAAACCTCCGCCTCATCAACATGTATGTCTCGGACACCGTTCTGAAAGAACTGGCCGCTCTCAAGAGCCTCGCTGTCCTCGATCTCACCTTCACGAAGATTTCAGACGTCGGGCTGAAAGAAGTGGGGGCCATCAGGAGCCTCGCCAACCTCACCCTGACACGCACGAAGTTTTCGGACACCGGCTTGAAGGAATTGGCCTCGCTCAAAAACCTCACCGTCCTCGACCTCTCGGACACAGAGGTTTCGGACGCCGGATTGAAAGAACTGGCCTCGCTCAAGGAGTTGACCAACCTTGGCCTGTCTTACACAAAGGTTTCGGACACCGGGTTGAAAGAACTGAGCGCGTTCAAGAACCTCACAGACCTTCGCCTCTCGGGCACGATGATTTCGGATGCCGGGTTGAAAGAACTGGCCCCCCTCAAGAACCTCGCTTTCCTGTCTCTCACTCGCACGCAAGTTTCGGACGCCGGGCTGAAAGAACTGACCGCGATCAAGGGGCTTGCCCAACTCAATCTTCGCGGGACGAAGGTGACGGACGCCGGGGTGGCCGGGTTCGAGCAAGCTCGCCCGAAATGCCAGGTCAATCGCTAACCGTGTCGGGACTGTGGATCACGGCAAACGCCCGGCCCCAAGGCCCGCCGCTCCGTCGAGTTGCGATCAGGACAGGCGGCAGAGGAATGAAGAAACCCGTGAAGCCGCGACGCGGAGTCTTCGCAGCGGAGCGCGGCGACGGAAACCCCGATAATGCCTCCGCTCCTGCACGACGACCGGCGAGCCGGGTGGCGTCAGCCCCCGGAGTCTGTCGCCCAATAATCGCTCAAGCCATTACCGTGTGACGAACTCCGGGGGCTGACGCCACCCGGCTCGCCATTGATTGCATGTTCAGTGATTGAATGCCGGAAGTCCGCGCTCCGCTGCGAAGACTCCGCGTCGCGGCTTCACGGTTTTGCGTAGCCATTAGTCTCTGGCGATGGCCAGCGACACCCCATCCGAAAGCGTGCGGCTTGATCCGGCCGCGTTTTTGCAATCCCGCCGCCAGACCGCCGGTTATCGGCCCCATCTGTTAAGCGCCGACCGGTACCGGCGCGCCCTTGACGGACACCCGTGGTTTACGCTGCGCGAAGCCGACGCCATGCGGCGAGATCCGCAGGTGACGTTTGCCTTGCGCATCCTCCGGGCTGCTCTTTATCAAGTCAAAGTCAACATCGTCGCCGACGACAAGAAAGTCGGCCAATTTGTTCAACAGCAGTTTCAAAAAATCTGGCGAAGTTCGCTTCGGCAATTCCTCGGATTCTTTGAATACGGCGTCAGCGTCGGCGAGATCAGTTACGCCACCGAAAAGAAGCGGGTGGTGTTTGATCGCTTCGACCCGGTTCACCCTCGCGATGCCCGTCCGTTGGAATTTGCCAGGGGAAAACATCGCGGCCAGTTTTGCGGCATCCGCGTCCGGGGACGCATGGCCTCGGATTGCAAAGGCGGCGAGTTCGACTTGCTCGCGCCGCACGCCTTCTGGTTCTCCGGTGAAAGTGAATACGGCAGCTATTGGTCCCAGCCGCGCATGGCCGGGGCCTATGAGCCGTGGCTCGAAAAAAGGGGCCGACACGGGGCCGTCCAATCCCGGCAGTTGTGGTTCAAAAAGGGCGCGTTTTCCGGCGGCTCGATTCGCTATCCGGTCGGCCGGACCAGTTACGACAACGGCGACGGCATCACCAGCATCGACAACCAAGACCTCGCCCGGCAGATCGCCGAGGATGTGATGGCCGGGGCCGTCATGTCCCTCCCCTCGACGATGGACAAAAACGGCCAGTTCCTCTGGACCTACGAACCCCCCAAGGCCGGCAATGAAGTCCGCAACATCCTCGAATACCCGCAGGAACTCGACAAGGAAATCCTCGTCGGCATGGGCATCCCTCCCGAGCTCGTCAGCGCCGCCACCGTGGGAAGCGGCTACTCGGGCCGCGCCATTCCCGCCCAGATGTTCTTCAGCAGTTGCGACGAAGTTGTTCACTTATTAGTCGATGCGATTGACCGCCAGATCTTGCGCAATCTGGTCGTTATCAACTTCGGCCGACAGTGTTATCACATCCTCCCGGACTCGCTGGCCGAGAAGGTTCTGGCTGACAACGACAAGAGCAAGGCCAAGCCGAAGGGCAATGACAAACAGCCTGTGCAATTATCGTTGACCGCCCGCAAGCGGCTGGCCCGCAAACTCCGAAAGCTGGAACACCGCCTCAAACTAGCGTGGTCGTCCTCCGACAAGGACAAACACCCACGGGAGAAGACTGGACGGTTTGCCAAAAAAGGGAGTGGCGGAGGCGGTGGCAAGGGCGAGACAAGTCAATTCGCCGCAAAATCCGCCGACAATCAACAATCGTCTCCTCCGTCGGCCGGCGCGAAAAAGAAATCAGGCTCAAAGGCAGGCCAGAAGACCAAGGGTAACTTGAATCGACTGGCCGGCCTGGCATCCCCGGAAATGCGTGATCTCAAAACACCTTCAGATAATCCTTATCTCACCCAACATTTCGACGCCGGAGAGGCCCATGCCCGCGAGATCATGCGAGGGCTGGATATGATCCCGTTAAAAATCCACGAGCATCTTGCCGCAGGCGAGACGACCTTTCATCTGGTCAACAAGTTGCGAGACCGGATAGATCCCGGCTTGGCGAACGGCATGGATCTGGATATTCGGGCCGGCATATATGATCCCGTTCGCTGCGAAGCCATCGTGGCGAATTCATTCATTAATCCAAGCACCGGCGAAGAGGAATCGCCCGCGAAACCTGCCGACCTCGTTTGCGAAGAGTTGTTTCACGCCCTCGACCACCTGTACGGCGGCGATACTTATCTTTCTTCCGCCGACCCTTCGTTCCTCGCCGCTTACGACACTGATATGGCGGCATTTGACCCGAACCATCAAGCCGCATTAGATTACTACTTGCCGAAAGATCATCCTGATCCGGTGGTTGCCGAACAAAGCCTGATGATCGCCAGAACAGAGGTGTTCGCCCGGCTGGCGGTGACTTGGTGCATGGGGCAACCCGCGGACGACATTGACCAACTGCTGTTGGATTCATTCCCCAAAATGGCTAAGGTGGTGACAGAATGGCTTTCCGCCAATTATCCCAAAACGAACAACCCATGAACAACTCCGCCGCAGACGAGACCTATTACATACTTGTCCGCGAGGATCATGTGCTCATTCGGGTTCGGGGGATTTCAAAGACACTGGCCGTTAGCGCCGGACGATTTGTCATGCGGCCCGGCGACAAATTGCATGGCGTCACCTATCAGGAAATCGTCGACTTCGGATCCGGCGCGGTGCGATTTCTGGCGCCCGAAGAAGCCGGCGGCCAACCACGACTTGTCCGAGTGCCGCCAATGCTCAAACTTCCGCCGCCTCGCCCCTCGGCGGAATCGCCAAAACTGTCAAGACGTCGGGGCGGGCCGGCCGAGTAATCGCACAAATCTTTCATGTTCCTCAGTCGGTGGAATTTGTCCGAAATATCTGCGGGACGTGAAGGAGCAAGAACAACAATGACGGTTTACATCTCCATTGGGAAAAAGAATGTGGTTTATGTCATCACAATAATCACTCCTCCCCCCGACGCCGACAGGCCGTTGCCCAGCGGCCGGGCGATGGCCACCATTCGTCCCGGCCAGTCCTTCCGCGGTTACACCCACGATGAACTGGTCGCCATTGGCAACGGCAAGCACGATCTGACACCGAAATCAGCGCCGTCTCATCCTTCGGCTTGAACAAATCAAGGTCCTTGGGCGGCTGAACTCGTTCGGCGACGGAGAGACTATGCGGCCATCACGATCGCCGGTGTTGTGGTTTTTCGCGATTACTTATGCGATCACGGGCATGGGGATTGGCGTCCTCTCGTACTGCGTGGCGAATCGTCTGCCATTCAACACATGGATGCCTTACGCCCCTTACCTCACGGGGACCGCGCCGAGCCTCGCCGGGTTGGTGATGTTGTTGTGGCTGTATCGCCTCGAGGGCATCCGGCGGCTGGCCGTTCAATTTCACCCTGCGTTATTGCGCCAGAACTGGCCGGTGCTGGCTGTCTGTTTGCTGCTTCCCCTCGGGGTCGCGATTCTGACGGTCAAAGTCGCAGCCATGTTCGGTGATGCCGATTCGCCCCTGTCGCCGCGATGGCTGGCCAAGTATCTCCATGTCGCGGTGATCGGCCAGGGTTTTCTGGGCGCGGGGATATTCGAGGAAATCGGCTGGCGCGGCTTCGCCCTGCCTCACCTTCAACGCCGTTGCTCGGCCCTGACGAGCAGCCTCCTCATCGGGGTCGTGTGGGCGTGCTGGCACTTGCAGAATTGCATCGCCCTGACTCCATACCCCGTGTTTTTGGATCCGTTCCCTTGGGCGAGATGGGCGGTTTATGTCCCCACGGTCATGGCGTATTCGGTCATCTTCACCTGGGTTTACAATTCAACCGGCGGAAGCCTGCTCGCGGTCGTGCTGCTGCACGGGGCGATCGACGCCCCAGAGCAACTCTTCCAGCCGGACCCGCCCGCAATCCCCCAATTGTGGCTGGGCTTGCCCTATATGCTCATCGCCGCCGGGCTGACATGGCGATACGGGGCCGCCAACCTGTCCCGGCGCGCCCGCGTCGTGGCGTAGGCAGTCCATCGTTGAATCAAACTCACGGCGCCAGCACGGGCGTGTCGCAAGAACGATTTTGCGATGATTCGGGTTTGACAGTCGCCTTGGGGTCGGTTAGCCTGCGCCGTTGGCTGGCATGGATAAACAATACACCACTAGTGCAAAATCAAGCAGCAACATTTGCAAGCGATCCCAAGAGCCTCACTGCGTCAGCGGTGGGGGTGGCCGTCACACTCGGGGAGCCACCCCCACCGCTGACGCAGTGGGGCTCTTGAATATCTCACACAAGATGTTTGTTGAATTTGCACACATGGGGAGGTTTGTGATGGAACACAAGGGGCCTTGTCGCGGACATCTCGCCTGTCTGGGGGCGCTGGTGATCGGCGTCGGCGTGGTGGTGTTTTGCTTTTTCGGTGTCCGTCGGCCGCCGACTGACGGCGAGCACAAGCCGGCCGGCCCTGCGGTTCAGGAACAGTTTCAATCGCTGTTCGACTCGTACAACGAGGATCAGCGACGATGGTCGCAAGCGATTCTGGCGGCCCGTTCGGAGGCCGAGCGGGAAGCCGTTCAACGAGTTGACGATCAGGCGCATGCCCGCAAAATTTGGAGTCTGGTTCAGAACTCGCCCGACGACCCGGCGGCGCTGGGAATTTGCTGCCGCATCGTCACCTGTTTTTGCTATTCCGACCAGGTCGACGAGGCGTTCGCCCTGCTCCGTCGCTCATCCTTGCGGGATTCCCGTCTGGGGGAATATTGCCATCAACTGGCGTTGTCCCTCTCCCCGTCGGCGGAGAAGTTCTTGCGAGTGGCCCGCGAGGAACACGCGGACGCCGGCGTCCGCATTCAGGCGGCCCTGGCGCTGGCTTGTCACATCCGCTGGCAAACACTGGAGCAACACGCCAGAACACGCAAGCAGGGAGACACGATTCACCTGGACCATCTCGACCCGACCGAGGAGATTCGCCTGATCGAAGAGGTGGAGACGATTTGCCAGTCGCTCATGGAAAAGCATGCCGACATGCCCTACATGGCGGAAGACGATGAGGGAAGACCCGCCCAAACGACCATCGGCAAACAAGCCCGCGCGATCATGGATTCGATGGAGCAAGTGGACATCCGGCGGCTGGCGCCCGGCAAACCGGCGCCGGACATCCGGGCGGCCGACAGCAAGGGCAAGTCGCTGCAACTGAGCGAATTTCGCGGAAAAGTCGTGCTGCTGAGCTTTGGCGGACAACACTGCACGCCGTGCCGGCAGATGATCCCCCATGAGCGGGCGCTGGCGGAGCGGCTCAAGGAACGACCCTTTCAACTGATCGGCTTCGACCGCAGCGAAGAGGACACCATCGACGGGCTAAAACAATTTCTGGCCAAAGAAAACGTCACTTGGCGAGTTTGCCCTGGACGCTCCAAAGATGGCCGCGATCTCTTTCGGGCGTGGAACGTCCAGGGAATCCCGGTGTTCTACCTCGTCGACGACCGGGGCGAGATTCGCCAGCGGTTCGACGGTTACACCGAACCGGCCGTGCTAAACGCCGCCACCGACCGGCTGGTGCAAGAAGCGGAAGCCCGAGGCGGGCGGCCTTGAACGCAATACTCTGCGCGCCTCTTTGAAGTGGCGTTTTTGGGCTTTCAGAGCATGTTCTTGGTATTGGCGAGCCGAGCAGCATCAGCTGCCGGGTGGCTTGCTGTGGTCGAGTCGCCTCCCCT
>NZ_JH636447.1:319364-323393 GCF_000255705.1 Zavarzinella formosa DSM 19928 | reverse complement strand
TTCCCTGCCGGAAGCCACCCGGCAGCTGACGCTGCTCGGCTCGCCAAAACTTGACCGCTCGGCTCGCCAATGCCAAGACCACCCTTGAAAACCCAAAAGGCGCAACTTCAAAAGAAGGTGGGGGAAATTCCAGGCCGACATCCGACAAGATTAAACTGTCACGGACTACCCCAATCAGCGGAATGGGTTCCGTCCGCTCGATGTTCATCCACGGGGGGCTTCGGGATGGCAAAGCGAAAGTCCAAACCGGAGGCGCCCGCCGCGTCGGAGGGGCGGGATTATTCCCGGCCCGCGTCGGTGATCTTCTACAACGCCGATTTGGGGATGGTCAGCCCGGCGGTGTCCGATTATTGGCCCCGGCCGATCCAAGAGTTGATCCGGGATTCCGAGGCGATGTTGACCACCAATTTTCCGGGCGCCTCGTGCGCCCGGTTCATCGGCTGGTATCTCGCCCGGCCCGGAACGGGCGACTCTCATCTCGGCGTGGACAACCTGCCGGTGACGGTTCGGAATTACGACGGCGACGAAGCCGGCCCGTCGTCGGACTGGCTCGACCGCCTGCTGGCGGAGGTCAATCGCTGGAACCCGGACGCGGTGCTGGTCCGGCTGGACGGGCTGACGATCACCCAAGGGGGCCGGTTGTTGTGGCGGGTCGACTGGGTGCAGCGGCCGACGGGGCAGAAATTCTCCTTGCCAAGCCGCCGCCGACAAGCTTGGATCACGCGGCAACTGGCCGCCGCGCGGCGATTGGTCGCGACCTTGTCCCCGGCGGACGCGGACGGCCCGATGACTCTCGACGCCCTCGACCGGGTATGGGCCGCCTGGCGGCCGCAAACCGGGGCGAGGACCGCCACGACCGAGACCGATCCCGCCGCGGTGCTGGCGGTCATCAACTCCGTGGCCGAGGAAATGTGGGCGGCCATCGATGCCGTCGGGACGCAATTCGGCCAGTTCCTGACGGAGCAAGCCGGGTTCGAGTGGATCGTCGCGGACGATGCCTCCGGGACCGAGCTGATCGTCCGGGCGCTGGCCGGACGCGGGGATGTGCTGGTCTATCCGGTCAAGTTCGTGGAGATGCGGTGGTTTCAGCCGGAGGCGAGCTTTCTGGCGGCGTCGTTTGAGGCCATCCGCGAAGATGTCGAGGCGGTCGCGGCCGGCCGACCGGTGACGCATTGGCCGTGGTGATGGCTCATCGGAAGCCGGGTTACGGATCATCAGAGAGGGCAAACAAAACACATGAGTTACATTCTCAACCCAATCGCCGTGGATCTCAAAAAGGTGGTCGAGGTCTTCGGCTCCAAAAACAAACGGTTGATCGCGACGCTCATCAAAAACTTCGAGGATGAGTTTGATCAGATCGACGAGATGGCCGCTGAAATGTTGGAAAACGAGGACGAGGACGAAGATGAAGACGAGGACGGGGACGGCAAGGAAGCGACGACCGTCCGCGATGCCATCACGCAGATGGTGATGGGCCAGAAGTACGACGACCGGGTGGGGTTCGTTTACGGGTATGCGTTGGAATTCATCTGCCGGCACTTCGGGGAAGGCTTGTCGAACGACAGTTGGTCGTCCATGCGATCCGAGTGGGCGCGCAAGGCCGACAAGGCGCTCAAGTCGGTCGGCGTGGCGGAGAAGACGCTGCGGGTCAGCCAGTTGATGAATCGCGGCGCCCCCGTCCCGCTGCCGATGATCGAGGACTTCCCCGGCATCGGCTACATGACCCTCAAGGAAATCGAGATGGCGGTGGCTGAGTTCACCGAAGAGAAACTGGACGCCGTCAAGGACGACGAAGTGCGCGAGGCGCTTTCCGAGTTGAGGTTCTGGCTCTGGAGTTGCGAAGACAGCAAAAAGGACTTGATCTGCTTCTACGCCTGAGCGTTGGCCGGTCTTGTCAGATTTGATCGTGTTGTCCGGCGTCGATCAGAGATCGTTCGCCAGGGAGAATTTCATTGCCAAGAACTCTGAGCCTTGCGCTGATCTGTTGTGGCCTCATCGCGATTTGCCCGTCCTTGATTGACGAAACCGCACGGGCGCAGGAAACGACCCGGATCGCGCCCGCGAGCGGGGGAGTGGAGATTGACAGACTTCAGATTGTCCGCCTGAAGGTGTTGGGGGCGGTGAAAAGAGCGGACCTGACCAACATGCAACTCGACCTGTGGTTCGCGGCGGATTGGAAGAAAACGGACGATGACGTCCGCCCCCTCATTCATCTTCAATCACTCGACGCCATTGAGGACGACACGGGCCGTCTGCTGTCGACGGAAAATCGCCTGAAGGAAATCAGCTATCTTCAGGGCGAGACTCGCGGAACCCATTGGAAAGGCTCCGGCGAGACGTCGGGCCCGGCCATCACCATGTTGCTTGATGCGCCGGGGCGGGGAGCGGCCAAGATCAAGTCGATCAAGGGGAAGGGCCAGGTCTCGTTGACCAAGCCGGTGAACCTGACATTTGAAAACCTTGCCGACATCAACGGGAAAGACCTCGACCATCCCGACATGAAGGGCCTCGCGGCCATGAAGTTTCGCTTTTCGATCACAGAGAAAGACGGGAACGTGACCGCCAAACTATCGGCGCCGGTGCAATTTGCGAGTCCTTGGAACCAAGGCCGCCTTTTCCGTTGGGACTTGATGAATGGCAAGAGAACGATCGACCCGTCAAGTGAGGGAAGAACAGGGAAAGGAACCACCGAGGAAAAGACATATCGCCGCCAGTCATTAAAAGGGTTGTCGCTGCGTCTCGTCGTCCTGGAGGCGACGGAAACCAAAGATTTCAGCTTCGACTTTAAGGATGTCGAACTGCCCTGAGATCACTGGCGCCCGGTCGGGCGCGTTCAAGACAGGCGAACTCACCAGCCGGGGCGGCTATTCGTCGGCAACCGGTTCCGTCGTGTCATCGTCGGCTGGACGAATCCGTGACACAGGCTAGGGTATGGATATGTCCGCCCTCTTTTCGGAGTCGTGTTGCCACTCAATATCACCTGCCCGAAATGCGACAGCCGCCTGACCGTGCCGGACGCCGCCATTGGCAAGATGGTCCGGTGCAAAGCGTGCGGGACCGCCTTCAAAGCTCAAGCCGCCGAAGAGCCCGCGCCGCGCAAGGCGGGCGCCCCGGCCAAAGGGCCGCCGCCAGTCCCAAAGCCTTCCAAACCCAAAAAGCCGCCGGCGGACGATCACGAGGATCATGACGAGCCGGCGCCCAAGCCCTCCAAACCGAAGAAGCCCCCGGCGGACGAGCGCAAGGACGACAACGAGGATGACGGCGCCGCCGAACAACCACGAGCCAAAAAGAAGAAAAAGAAGAAAAAGAAGAAGAAAAGCAACGGGGCGATGATCGCCGTCATCATCGTCGCCGCCGTGCTGGTTCTCGCCGGGGCGGGAAGCGCGATTGCCTATTTCTTGGGGGCGTTCGGTTCCGCAAAGCCGGTTGCCGCTCCGGCCGCCGGCGGAAGTCCGGCTGGCGGAGGCAGCCCGGCCGGCGGAGCGAAAGAATCCAAGGATGCCGACAATATCCGGGGAGTTTGGGAATCGACGTCGGCCTTTTCCGACGGGGAGGATGTCGGGCTTCGGGGGTTGCGAGTCACCTTTACAAACGACAAAGTGACTTGGAATCTCAACGGCAAGATTATCGCCGAACACACCTACAAACTCGACGCGACAAAGTCCCCGAAAGCCATCGACCTGACAGTGTTGAACAACACCTCATTCAAAGGAAAAGTGGGGGAGGGCCTCTACAAACTGGAAGGCGACACACTCACCCTCTGCACGCCGATCCATCCGGGGGACCGGAACCGACCGACCGAGCTTAAAGCCGAGAAAAACTCCATGCTCTCGTTGTTTGTGCTCAGGCGAGTCAAGGAATAGGATGTGGCTCAAGGCTAAGGTTGTTTGTTGTTTTCGGATCTCGGAAACGGGCTTCGGCGTATGCCCCCCTCCGGCTCCCCCTTGCCAAGGAGGAGGACAAAACCGGCCTCTCTTCGGGTCTGGCCAATCTTTCTGGCATGCCTGTCCGGTCGGTTTTCGCCTCTTG
>NZ_JH636447.1:311560-319354 GCF_000255705.1 Zavarzinella formosa DSM 19928 | reverse complement strand
TGGGGCGAATACAAGCCGCTGACGTGTGCCAGAAAGATTTGCCACACCCCCTCCGGCTCCCCCTTGGCAAGGAAGGGGGAGCCGGAGGGGGTCTCCGAAACACCAGCTCACGCGATGATAAAAAGAGATCGACGAGATTCGGCATGACAAAGAATTGCGGCCCACGCCACTCTTGGACGCTGAAGCCGGGCGTAAGTGAAAGGAAGCCGACCGGACGAATATGGGCCTTCGACCAAAGAGACGCGGATGTTGCCAGAGAATACGCTCACCGATAAACGCTGTGGCCCCTGCGAGGGGGGCATGGGTCCGTTGCCGCATGACGAAGCGGCGACCCTTCTTGCCCAAACACCGTCATGGGTGATCTCAGCGGACGGCTCGCGCATTCGCCGTGAGTGGCTGGTGAAGAACTTCGCCGCCGGTTTGGACTTCTTTCGGCGGGTGGGCGAACTGGCGGAGGCGGAGGGACATCATCCGGACCTGCACTTGGTTTCCTACAGGCAGGTCACGATTGAACTCTGGACGCACGCGGCGAACGGCCTGACAGAAAACGACTTCATTTTGGCCGCCAAGATCAACGAGATACCCGTCGAGTTAAAACGATAACGGGCAAGCACGGAGACCAACAAACCAAAGAGGCAACCATGAGGCGATCGCAGTATGTTTTGCTTGTCGCGGCCTCGCTGGCTTTCGCCGGCTGCCAAAAGCCGGACGATTCGGAAGGCAACCCGGCGGATTGGGAGTTGAAGCCCCCCGCCCCCGGCAGTCTGCCTGTCGAGGCCAGGGCGAAGATGCCCGGTCTTTATCCGGCCGGGAGCCGGATCAAAGACACATTGGCCCCCGGCGGGTTTGGTTTATGGAACAACTTGCCGAAAGACCTCGCCGGGCAGGAATGGGGGGCCAAGGACACGGTGATGATTGTCGCCTTTCCCGATGAGCCGGCGGCCTATTTCAAGGACCGGGGATTTGCCCTCCGCGTGGTCAACCGGACTTCGAAAACCATCCCGTTCGACGCCTGCGACTCGATGCTGTCAATCATCCGCGAGGCGGCGGACGCCTCCGGAACGTGGCGAGAGATCGAATCACCACGGGAAGAGATTTGCGGGAACAGCCTCCATCGGGTCTTCCTCGGGCCGGGCCAGTATTGGGAATTCCCGGCCCGGCTCTATGGCGGCCCGACGCAGACCAAATTCCGATTCCGGCTCGATCCGGGCGGCGGCCGGGCCGCCATCTACTCCAACGAGTTTGAGGGCCGGATGTCGGCGGCTCAGTTTGGCCCCGGATAAGCGGATTCAACAGGCATCTTGATGTGAGATTCCAAGAGCCTCACCGCGTCAGGGGCGAGGAAGCGCATGGTGAAGAAATCGTCGCCTGACAATTCACCGTTCGGCATGGGAAACAAGGAGGGATCAATGGGCATTCGACGAATCGTTCCGAACATCGTCAGTTCTTGCCCCGATTTGTGCCGGGATTTCTACGCCGGCTTCCTCGGGTTGCAAGTGGCGATGGACATGGGATGGATCGCCACCTATGTCTCGCCTGACAATCCGACCGCGCAAATCAGCATCATTCGGGGGGAGAATTCGCCCGTCGCGGGGCCGTCCGTTTCGCTCAGCATTGAAGTCGAGGATGTGGACCGAACCCACGAGGAGGCGGTCGCCCGCAGGTATCCGATTGTGTATCCGCTGACCGACGAGCCGTGGGGGGTTCGCCGCTTCCATGTGGCCGACCCGAACGGCGTCATCATCAACGTGATGTGCCACCAGACCCGCGAGGGCGCGGGCCAAAAACAGCCCTGACCAATCGCCATTCGGCCCCAATGCGAGACTTTCTTGGCGGCAGTTGTTTACAACCGGCGGTACGACATCGGGTTCCTCGGGCTGGAGCGGCTTCATCCGTTCGATTCCCGGAAGTATGGCCGGGCGTGGCGGGAATTGAACCGGCTCGTTGGCCGGGATCTGCGGCGTTATCACATTCCGGTTGATCGCGGGGTTTCCGACGAAGAATTGCTTCTGGCTCATTCGCCGGAATATCTGGCGAGAATGAGCCAGTCGAAGAACATCGTCGCGGCCCTGGAAATTCCGAGCCTTCGCCGTGCGCCTGCGTTCTTGTTGCGTTGGAATGTTTTGCGGCCGATGCGTTGGGCGGCGCGCGGCACCGTGCTGGCGGCCCAAGCGGCCATAAGTTGCGGGGCGGCCGTCAATCTTTCCGGTGGCTACCACCATGCGAAGCGGGACGCCGGCGAGGGCTTTTGCATCTTCTCTGATATTGCCGTCGCCATCCGGCAGCTACGGGCCGAAGGGCGGATCAAATCCGGCCAGCGGATCGCCTATGTCGATCTGGACGCGCACCAAGGCAACGGCGTCTGCCATCAGTTCCGGGATGACCGCGATGTGTTCATCTTCGACATGCACAACCCGTCCATCTACCCGTGCCGCGATGTGGAGGCACGCCAGCGGATCGATTGCGATCTGCCGTTGCCAGTCGATTGCGGGGGCCGGGAATACCTTGGCCTCTTGCGCAAACATCTGCCGGGGTTTCTGGATTCGATCTCACGTTCGGGAACCGTCGCCTTGGGGATCTTCAACGCCGGGACAGATGTCATTCAAGGCGATCCGCTGGGAGCCATCGCGCTATCGGCTGAAGATATCCTGGAGCGTGATCTTTATACGTTCGGGGAATTTCGCAAACGGCGAATCCCGATGGTGATGTTGACAAGCGGCGGTTATACTCGGGAAAGTTACCGCCTGATTGCCGCGAGCGTCTGTGAGCTTCTGCGACAGGACGGGACCGTGTCAGGATGATTGGAAACGGCGGCAGGCTTCAAATAGGCATGGTGTCACGCGGATCGGGGAATGAGGACGCCGGTTTTCCACAGGAGAAAGATTCGTGCATGTGGCAGGCAAAACTTGCGTGTTGTGTCGTCAGCACATCAACGGCAACCGTGACGGGGCATTCTGCGACCGCTGCGACAGTCCCGTTCACATCAGTTGCGTGGAGGCCGGGCCGCCGCCGGAGACGAAGGATCCGTGCAAACGATGCGGGGCGTCCCGGCGCGCCCGGCGCGCCCAAGAGCGGAAGGCGGAACAGGCGGAAGCGGCCGAGAACCGGGCCGCCGGCCGGCCGGAAGTGTTCGGGGGATTGGTTCTCGTGGCCGCCGGGCTGACGGGCGCCTGCGGCTTGATGGCCATGATGGGCGGGAACCTGATGATGTTCCCGACCATTTTGATCGCCATCGGGATCGGACTGATCGCCCGAGGATCGCAAAAGATGAAGGGAAGCGACCCCGGCGAGTAACCCGGCGGGGCCGCAGAAAGGCGAGCCATGTTTTTTCCTCCGCCACCGAGAACGGAACACCGGGCCGCCGAATCGGACGATGTTCCCCGGTCGCGGTGGCTGGCCGCCTGGGCCGGACGGCGGCCGTGGCGTTTTGCCATCGTGTTCACCGTCGGCGTGTTCGCGGTGTTTTCCTTTCTTCCGGTTTGGAAGGCATGGTATTTCAGTTCGTGGGAGGGCCTCGGCAAACCGGCGTCCTTTTGGACGATGCTGGCCTCCGTCCCGCGTGCCGCCGAGCAAGTGGACGCTTGGAAACTGGCGGCCGATTTCTATGGCTCGGAATGGTTCAAATTCGGCGCACTGCTGTGTGCCTCCTTCGTGTTCGGGCGGGTGCTGGCCGGTCGGTGCAAGGGCGGATCAGCCTGATGTCTGGCGTCGAAGAAATGCCGAAGAATGGCGGGCGGCGTCAATTGTATCATTGGTTTTTTCAGTCGTGGATTTCCCGGCGTCCGCCGTGTAAGGTGGGTGTGGATGAGTTGGAACATTGAAATCGCGCTGGTTCAGATCGCGGAATCGGCGCCGTTGCGGGACATTGTGCCGGATGTCTTCCGGGCGACCGGCCGGGTGGTTGGTTTTGAGGACGCCACCTCGGTGACGCGGGACACGGATCTTTGCGCCTCTTGGGTGAAAGGCTGGGGCGTGGTGATCGACATCAACTGCCGCCTCTCCGCGATCCCTTATCTAAAGGAAACATCCGCCAAGGGGGCCACGCACGTCGCCCGGCTCTCCGGCTTTCCCTTGGTTGTTCAGTTCGACAACGGCAAACAAGTTGAACAACATGAGGGGATCGCCGCCATCCTTGGCGGACTGGGCCTGAACAAACGCAAAAAGGGCGCCCCGCGAGACGGCGAATCAGCGGCCATCGAATGGCTCAAGCAACGCACCGGCGTGCAGTTCACCGATGATTTTTGGGGTCTTCCGTATCAAGTCTTTGTGCTTGGGTAATAAGCTGGCGGCAGAGATTGTCAGACAGGCAAGATCGTGAGCTGACGATTAGTGAGAAATCAACAGACATTAGTAAATGAATTCAAGAGCCCCACTGCGTCAGCGGTGGGGGTGGCCGTCACCCTCTGAAAACACCCCCACCGCTCACGCAGTGGGGCTCTTGAATTCATTTACTAATGTCTGTTGATTTTGCATTCAATGCCGCCAAGGACAGGCTGGTGAACTGGTCGTGTGCAAGAAAACACCGAAGTCCAAAACGAGAGGCACATCAATGGAGGAACCCTTCGACCGGATCGAAAGCCTCTATCTTTCACACGCGCTGGCCGGTCGGACGCGGTTCTATCCAGAGGCGGACCGGGCCGTCATCGGGACGATTCGATGCGGCGTACTGTTCGTGATGGCGTTCTGGAGCGGCCCGGCCCGGCGGGCGTTTGCCGAACTCAAGCGTGTTTTGGAAACGGTTGATCCCGGCGGGCATTTGGAATTGGTTGTGGTTGACACGGACGGCTGCCCGGATTTGTACGACATGTCAGAGTTCGCCGGCGCGTTGGCCGGCGCCGGGGAGACCGCCTGGGTTCGAGACGGGCGAATTGTTTGCACTTCGGGATTCGGTTATCGGCCTGAATGTCTTGAGCCGAACACCCGGCGACTGTTGAATGACGGGTCATGATTCGCTTTCGAGACTTCAAGCCCAACGGCACTTCGCCGCCGGGCTATTTCATCAGATGTTGGAGACAACCATGCGATATTGCCTCATGTTGGTGGTGGCGGCCGCCGTGTCGGTCGCGGCCGAGCCGGAAGCGAAAAAGCTGCCGGAGTCGTTTCAAGGCAAATGGGACATCGTCTCGGCGAGCGAACGGGGGCAGCCCGGCGACCCGGACAAGATCAAAAAGCACCCGGTCACGTTTGCCGGCGACCAGATGGAGATTATCTACGAGGGCGACAAAACGATGAAGCACACGGTGACAGTCCGCCCGGACAAACAACCGGCCGAGATCGATCTGGCGCTGCCGAAAGACGTCGCGAACGGCAAGGTTCTCCGGGGGATCTACAAGTTCGAGGACGGTCAGTTGACCGTCGCCGTGGGCCTCGACAAGGACTCGACCCGCCCGGCGAAATTTGAATCCGCCGGCGGCGAGAAACCGACCCTTCTGATGACCCTGAAAAAGTCGAAATAAGCGAGGCGAAAATTGAACAGGCCGTGAACTGGCGGCCGGCAAGGGAATCGCCGACTGGTTGCGAGCGACGGAGCGAGAACGGTCGCCTCGCCCCCCCGGCCTCTCCTCTCAAGTGAACAAGGAATTAACATGAAATCAATGTTGTCAACATGCCTGGTCATCGGCATCTCGATCAACATGCTGTGCGAAGGCCGGGCAACGGACCCGGCGCCGAAAAAGACACCGACGATCAAGTGCGAGATGCGTTGGACAGGCAAAGGCGAAGTTTCTTTGAACGACAAGCGATATTCGTTTGACGCCCCTGATGCCGCTGATGTGACGATCACCAATATCTCGGATGAAGATGTGGATATCGGATCAGATTTTGGGCCGAGATTGCATTTGGACCTCCGTGTCAAAGACCCCGCCGGCGTTCAGGTAAAAACAGAGCCGTACTCGTCCAACCTTACAATACGGTCATTGGCAAAATCAATTCCACATATCCTCAAGCCGGGGGAGGCTTATAAGATCCGGGTTGATTTGCTTTCTACAGTGCCGGAGGAAAAGCGGATCGCCGGAACATACAAGGTGGTGGCCGTCTACACGATTGGCGAAACCGAATACAAGTCAGCCGAGGTCGAGATCAAGTGGCCTTGGAAAGCGAAATAAGCGGCACCGATCACATGGATGATGCCGAGCTATCATTGATTTCTCCGTGAAGGCACGGGATGATTGAATATGAGTGCCGAACGATGAGAAGGACGCCGATGGCGATGGCCGATCCGAAAATGGTGATGGAGCTTTACCGCCTGACGGGCATGCCTGTCATGGCCTGCAAGGCCGCGCTGGAAGAAGCCGGTTGGGAAATGGCGAAGGCCATTGAAGCGTTGCAGTGGATTACCCGTTCCAAGCATTCGTGTCATCATGCCTCCCCGGAGTTTTGGGACCAATTCAGGCCGCAGCCCCCGACGACGGCGGAAGATCCCGGCCAATAGTTCCCGGTCATGCCGATCAAACCGGCGGGGTAAGATGGTCTCGTTCTTCTTCAAGGGAGTCATCATGCGTTCCATTGCCGTCGTCATGCTGACCGCGTCGGTCGCCCTGTCCGCGCCGATGCTCAAGGACCGGGATGTGTTCTTTTATCCGACACAGGCGGGAGATGAAAGCGTCTATGAGGAACAGACGGACGGCAATACTTCAGAGCTTAAAGTGACGGTGACCAAGGTGGAGAAGACGACCGGCGGACACATCATCACGGTCCGGTGGGGGAACGAACCGGGGAAGACACTTGAAAACCGGGTGACGGTTACCCGCAACGAAGTGACCGAATTGAACGGGCCTCCGTCCAACCCCAAACCCGGCGCCCCGCATCTCAGGTTGCCGGCGAAGGAAGGACTCACTTGGAAGTTTGAGCCTTATGGCCCTGACAAGCCGGAGGCCGCCAATTCCGTGTATCGGGTGGCCAGGGAGGAAGAGACGGTCGTGACCCCGGCGGGCACGTTCAAGGCGGTCCGCGTGGAAGTGAAGACCGGTCCGAACGGGATATTCAAGGACTCGGTCGAGTGGCATGCCCCGCGCGTCGGTCTGGTCAAGGTCGAGATGAAAGTCGGCGACACCCGCCGGACGGTCGTGCTCAAGTCGTTCACGCCGGGGAAGTGATCCGGCCGCCAGCGGCGACAGAGATCCATGTGATCCGGCGTCAGAAGGCCCGCTCTCGCTTCGGCTTGACCGTCCCCGCCTTTTTGATCGCCCGGAGTTTGGCTGTCTTTTTGCGGCTCCGGAGTTCGCAAGGCTTTATGTAATATTCATGGGACCGGATTTCCTTCTTCATCCCGCTCCGCTCCACCAGTTTCTTGAACCGGCGGAGGGCCGAGGCAATCGGCTCCCGGTCGTGGACGCGCATCTTCAATGACATTCGGTCTCCCGCAAAGATCCTTCGACGGACGAACAGGTGACTATACGGGATGAGATTCGTTTGCCCCCCAAATAAACTGGTTCGGGTCTCCCTCTCGCCGCCAACAGGCTACAGCCCTTCGGCTTGCCGGATTTTCAAACCGGTCAAAATCGACCTCAAAATGACCGGATTTGAGTGAGAAAACGCTCTCCGGCGTCCATTTTTGGACAGTCGGACACCCCAAAAATGGTCAAAAACAGCGGGCCAACTGAACACTATTTTTCAAAACTCCCGGCAAAACAGAGGGGTCGCTTAATGATTTTGGGCAAATGCGCAGCGATTTTGACCAATTGAAAATGGCCCAAAATGAGGAAGGCTCGCGACCGGCCCGGCCACACACCTCCGAACACGGTCACTGCCCGTCGGGAAATCGTTGAACCGGCGGAAGTCGCGGTACCCTCGCTC
>NZ_JH636447.1:306829-311170 GCF_000255705.1 Zavarzinella formosa DSM 19928 | reverse complement strand
CTGCACAGCGTCTGGTCGATGATGAACACGAAGCGGCCCCCCGCCGGCTCCAACGCCAGCATCCGGTCCCGCACCAGAGCCAGCGGCGGCCGTTGGCGAAGGCCCTTGCGGCCGAGAAACCGGCTGATCTGGGCGCGATGACGCGGCTCCGAGGCCACCGACCCCGAGGCTTGCGAGGCGCTCATGCGCCCCCAATGCAAACAAAACGCCGCCACGCAACGAATCACCAGGCCGAGCGCCCGGGGACTCAGGCCGGCCGGACGAAGAAACTGTTTGATTCCGGGGAGTCCTTCTTGCACAATCATGACCGAGACTCCTTCCGGTTGGTGATCACCCGGCCTCACGGCCCAACCGATCCGGCCGGGGGAGTCTCGTTTTTCTATCCCGGCCCACTCTCCTCAGCAAAAAGCGCAACTTCAAAACGCGCGAGCGAGGGTACCGCGACTCCCGGTGGTCCGGCGGTCCCCCGACGGGCTGACAACCTCTACCGATCATCCTTCCAAGGATTGTCAGGGCGGAATCCTGCCGGACGTAAAGACGGTAGTCTCTGCGGACATTTGCCTTTAAACCGCCACACCTTGCGGAACTCTGCCATAGATGCTTATGCCACGACTTCTTACATGAACTCGCGGCGATGCCGGGCAGGCGCTTCCGGCAGGTCGCAAAAACCGATCACCTGCGGGCCGGATGTCGTGTCGTGGTTGATCGGGGCATCGCCGTGATGGCGGCCCGAAGGAGGGAACTCGCATGACAGACACAGACACTCATCCGACACAAGGGCCGTTTGTAGGCTCGCGCTGCGTGGCCGGACCCGGCGGGCGCTGGGCGCCGGCGACGATTCGCGGCATCAACGAGGACGGCACGTTCAAGATCGAATTCGACGAAAAAGACCTTGTCATCATGCCGTATTGGAACGGGGTCACGCCCTCGGAAATCTCGTTTGACGAAGAACGCCGGTGGGCGCCGATCTTCGCCCGAATCAGCCCGGACGGCCGCTCGTTGGGCCGGTCCGGTTTCCCGGCCGCGCTCGTCACGCTTGGTTTTCAACTCGACGCGGACACGGCGAACAAGCTCTGGGACCGGGGCGTCCGGGCGCGATTCGCCGTGCCCGAAGGGGAGACGGCGGCCCGTGTTCTCGACGAGGACGAGACACGCCGATTGTTCCTGCAATTGGGCGTTTCCGCGAAGCTTTGCGAAGAGATGGCCGACCCGGACCGGCCCCGGCCTTGCCACAAGCTGTATTGGAACCAGTTGCGAATGGGGGGCCGCGACCCGTCCGAACTCCCCCGGCCGGTGACGCTGGACGACGCCTTCGCCGCCCTCGGGCTTTCGGCCGACCGGACCGACAAAACGAACGTTGCCTTCCTCCGCAAACTGGAGGAGAAGCACGCCGTCCGATTGCCGAAGACGCTGACAACACTGCTGAGCCTCGCCGGCGTCCGGGACGCGGTGGCGGAATGCCACTCGAACAATCCCGCGCTGGTGGAATTCCAGTTAAAAGCATGGCCGCTCCGGCGCGACATGCGGAAGCAGGAGCTAAACGGCGACTTCGCCCTCATCATCATGATTCCGCATCAGGGGGACCATGAGTGGGCCGCCGTCTTCGACGACGGCGAAGAAGACGCCCGCATCTATCTGCGCTGGGACAAAGACGATGGCGAAGGCTGGGCGCTCTCGGCCCCCGGCATCGGCCACTTCTTCTGGGATTTGGCCCAAACCGGTTTGGCGTGGTATCAGGACACAAAGTACAAAGGCGGCAAGCGCGTCCGGCGAACCGACATCGGCTTGGTCCCTGACAAATAAGGCCGCCCCCCGCCCGGCCCTCACGGACCGGTCTGGGTTAGGCGGTCTTTCAGACCGGGGCTGTCGGCGGGCATGTGATTTCACCCCCCAACAGTCGGAATGTACGATTGTTCCCATCAAAACGCCCGGCCTGAAAGGCCGATTAACCCAGACCGGTCCGTGAGGGCCGGGCGGCTTCTTCGCCTTGGTTGGTCATCAATGCGATTCGGTATAAGGCCGGCCTCGGGAGGATTTTCAAATGTTGTTGTTTCGGCCGGTGGGGTTGCGGGAAATGGAGTTGATCGCCGGGTCGGGCTATCGGGAGTATCCGCCCCGGTTGCCCGCCCAGCCGATCTTTTATCCGGTGGTGACGCGCGAATATGCCCGCTCCATCGTGACATCATGGAACAGCAAGGAATCGGAGGCCGGGCATTGCGGATTCGTCACGGAGTTTGACATCGACGACGATTTCGTCCGCCGTTACCCGGTCCAACAACTGGGCGGCGGCCCGGCCTTCCGCGAATTGTGGGTTCCGTCCGAAGAATTGGCCGAATTTAACGCCCGCATCATCGGCTCGATCCGTGTCATCGAATCGGTCTACGGCGAAGGATTCACCGGCGAACGAGACCCGCTTTCCGGCTTGCCGACGAGCGTTGTCCGGGCGGGCGAGCAGCGGTCCGGAGGAGACGATGCCGGATCGCCTTAATCACTAACGATGGGTTGAAATCTCGGACGCCTCAATTCTTCTGCGGCCCCGGCCGGGCTTTTGAAGTGGCGCTTTGTTGGGGTTTGGGTTTTCTCGCGGCCGGAGCCCGCAAAAAAACCAAACCCCAACAAGCGCCACTTCAAAACCTTGTGCCAAGAAGTTACTCCGCGCACCGGGGCAGGCGCACGATAAACTCGCTGCCGCAGCCTTCCCCGCCGCTTTGGGCTCGGCGAGAACAATCCGTGGTCGCTTGCTCATGGGAGGCTCCGCTCGGAGAGGCGATGCGAAAGATCGCCCCCTGTATCGACCACCGCGATCGCAGGTCGAATCAGAACTGTTGGCAACCGATCTTATCCGTCATGCTCGGTCTGGAGGGAATGAGGATTATTCTGAGCAATGGAATGCCAAATCACGAGAGGAAGAACGTCAATCACTGAGAGGAATATCCTGACATGGCGAAGAAATGGGCGTCTTTTTGATGATGGCGAAAATTGTCAGGATATTCCCCGACAGGGATTGGGATTGGCATTGCGTTTGCAATATTGCACTTGCTGTTTGAATGACCGCAAACAGTTGATGATTTTGAGAAATTCCCCAGAGCGTTCTCGTGGGGGATTTCCCACCCAATCAACCCTCGCCTTCCTCTGTCCGAGGAACCGAACCATGAAGAACATCCGAATTTTGCTGACTGACGATCGTGCCGTTGTGCGGGAGGGGTTGAAATCCCTCATTAACGCCCAACCCGACATGGAAGTGATCGACGCGGCGGATGGTGTGGAAGCGGTGGAGAAGTGCGAGGAACTGGACCCGGATTTGGTGGTCGTGGACATGTCGATGCCCGGCCTGAACGGCGTCCAGGTGACGACCCGCCTGCGGGAAGCCTGCCACAACCGCAAAGTGCTGATATTGACGGTCCATGAGGAAGAGGGATACCTCCGGCAATTGCTGATGGCCGGCGGTAGCGGGTATGTGCTCAAACGAGGGGCGACGACCGAACTGGTGCAAGCCATCCGGGCGGTTGCCTCCGGGGGCACTTATCTGGACCCGGCCGTCACCACTCAAGTGGTCAACACCATTGTGCGGCCAACGATCTCCCCGGCCGAGATGGCGGGGGTTGTGTTGAGCGAGCGGGAGACAGAAGTTCTCCGTTTCGTGGCCCAAGGATACAGCAACAAGGAAGTGGCCGCGAAACTGCGGCTGAGCGTGAAGACAGTGGAGACCTACAAGGCCCGTTCGATGGAAAAGCTCGGCATGCACAGCCGGGTGGACATCGTCCGTCATGCCAATCAGCGGGGCTGGCTGAAGGATCTCTGACCCGGTGTTCCCGGCCGCCTGATCCAACGATCACGACCGGGCGGCCTTCTCCAATTCCCCGCGCAGCGCGGCCTCCGGCATGACGCCGACATGCCGGGCAACCACCTTCCCCGATTTGATGATGAGCAGGGCGGGAATGGAGGAGACCCCGCACGCGGACGACAGTTCCTGATTGCGGTCCACGTTCACCTTGCACACCTTGTAATCCCGCGCCAGCGACTCCAACACCGGGTTCATCGACCGGCATGGCCCGCACCACTCGGCCCAGAAATCAACCAAGACCGGTTCGGCCGATTGAACCACTTCCTTTTTCCAGTTGAACTCATGCAGCAACATGATCGTCAACTCCTGATGAATGCTTCTTGCTTCTATTGATAGCCCCTCGTCGGGCGCCATGTCTTGGGTCGCCGAGACCGGCTTCAAGCACATGGCCGGAGTTGGATGGTTTCTTTTGACCGGGGATTCATGTGGCGTGTCGGTGATCGTCCGAACCTGAAGCGTGAGTTTTGAAGTTGGGCTTTTTTGTGGTTTTGAAGGTC
>NZ_JH636447.1:289432-306819 GCF_000255705.1 Zavarzinella formosa DSM 19928 | reverse complement strand
ATTTGCAAATGAAGCCAAGAGCCCCACGGCGTCAGCGGTGGGGGTGGCTTCCAGGGTGTGACGGCCACCCCCACCGCTGACGCCGTGGGGCTCTTGGGAACTCACATAAGATGCTTGTTGAATTTGCCCTTAGGCGAACTTTGCGTCCCCTTGGCGGTCTTTGCGTGAAGTCTTCTCTTCTTCCCCAAGTTCAAAGACCGGCAAAGACCCCCGGTCAACCGGGAGGGCTTTGATGGCCTCGGCCAATGGAACCGAGCCGTAACGGGCGAGCAGCTTTTGCAACCGCTTCCGGCTCTTGCCGATGCCGACATAGGTGCGGAAACGGGACAACCGGCCGAGCGGCAGTTTCGGCTGGTCGGGATCGAACTCCCACGGGTGGAAGTAAAGGATGGGCAGGCCCGTCGGCGACCGGAGCGTTTGCCGGATGGCCGCCCGCATGATGGCCGGTGGGAACAGCCGAAAATAACCGCCCCCGGCCGCCGGGATGTTGTGCCCGAACTTGCGCCAGGTGACCGGCGGCAATTCCAAGAGAGAACACTCCTGGCCGCGAACCATGAAGGGGAAGCGGGGGGCGTCCGGCACGCCGTAGCGGTCGTGCTTGACCGGAAAGATGGACGAATCGTATTGAAACCCGCTCTCGGCCAGCACATCAATGGCCCACGCCGTTTCCCGCATGACACTGAACGTCGGCGCCCGATACCCGATCACTTCCCGGCCGGATGCCTGTTCCAAGGCGTCCTTCGAGAGTCGCAAATCTTCGCGGAATGTCTCCGGCGTGAACCGGTGAACCCGGCGATGATCCCACCCGTGGCTGGCGATCTCATGCCCGGCTTCCGCCAGTTCCCGCACGAGCTTGGGATGCGTTCCGGCGATTTGCCCGACGATGAAAAACGTGGCTCTGGCCTTCGCCCCGGCCAGCGCCCCGGCAATCCACCGGGTGCAGGCCTCCATGCGATCCGCATATTCCCGCTGGCGCTCCGCCGGGCAATCGTGCCCCACGGCCGCCTCAATGCGGTAATGCTCCTCCACATCAAAACTAAAGACGACCGGATTCATGGGGAAACCATCGGGCAAAAAGAAGACAGGAGAGGACAAACCACAAACATGGCCGGGATGCGTCGCCCGGTCATTTTGGTTTGCGGGGTTTCTTCGGCTTGGCCTCGGCCATGTGCCGATGAACCGCCTTGGTTAGTTCGCTTAGGATCTCGGGGGGCACGCCGTCATATTGCGGGCCGTTCTCCAGGAATTTGTCGAACGTCTGCTCGCAGGCCGCCCCGCTGGCAAACCGCGAGGCCCCTTCCTTTTCATACCAAAGCAAATGCCCGTCCTCAAACGCCACGCCCTCGTTGCCCCATTCCCACCGAGTGACCTGTTCCACGACTTGCCTCCCGAAGTGTTCACGCGCCAACGATCCGGCCAACGGAGACATGATAGCCGGTGTTTAATGGAGAGTCCCCGTGAATCATGCCGATGGCAACCTGGCCGGATTCCGGGTCTTTGGTGGTGAAACCAACGAGACCGACGAAGGGGCAATACGGATGACTGTGAAGACTGCTTTTCAGTCAGGCTTTTCTTCATCCGTCTCGTCATCATCACCGATCAGGGAATCTCCCATGACGCCGTTGCCGGTGATCGGTTTCGAGAACAATTCTCGCAATATCGGCGTCCGGCCGGCATGGTGGCGCAGGGCGGCGGCAACCGTCGCCTCCCAATTTTGCAATTCTTCCTCTGTGAAACCTTCCAGATCATCCGATTCGTCTTCAACAGGATTCATCACAACTCCTTGCGTTAAAATCGAGCCATCGTCCGCCACTTCATTGGCGTAAGGCGTCGGCCGCGCGACGGGCGTTATTCGTGATGGCGGATGGGAAAAGCGGATGACAAAAGGACAGGAAAACGGCGAAAAGGTTCGCCGGGCCGCGACCGGGCAAAGATGGATTATTCGGCGGCGGAGTCGAATTCATGCGCCCCGGCCGACACGGCCGGAATTGACTTGGGCGTCAGATCGTGCTTGCCATTGCCGATGGCGGCCAGTTCGTCGAAAGTATGCCCGTGAAGGGATTCGCCGGGACGCACCAGGTCGATTACCTTGGGTCTTCGGGGCGCGTGCTTCGCCCCGGGAGGAACGGTGAGCGGAGTGATGACATAGATTGACTTGTTTTTCCAAATAGAGATATAAACAGTCATTGTTGTTCTTGCTCCTCCACGTCCCGCAGATACTTCCGGACAAACTCCGCCGACCGGGTGAAACATCAGGCGAGCCGAGAGGTCAGTAAATGATAATCGTGCCGTCGGGATAGGTGGCGGGCATTTGCGGTTCCGGCTGAATCCATTCGATAGTCGCCTCAAAATCGACGGCGGCTTCCCGAAGAGCGAGTTCGGCTCCGCCAAACGGCCCCCACCCGTGGTCGGATGCGTCATATTTGACCGACAAGATCGTCAGGATTCGCTCGTCGTCGCACAACCATGTCCCGTCGCCCAGCATGGTCGCCGTCCACAACGGGCCATCAGTGTATCGGCCGTGCATGATCCCCAGCGGCCCGTTGATGTAGGCCGTGTCATCAACGTATTCGCCTTCGTTTTTGTTATCGTTCATTTCAAGGTCCCCTGAATCACGCCGATGACGAATTGACAGTATTCCGGGTCTTTGGCGGCGAAGCCGGCCGGGTCATTGTAAAGAGCCTCAAGGCCCATTGAGAGTATCTCGGTGGCAATTCGTTGTCCATGAATATCAACATAATCCTTGCCACAATAATAGGCACGCAACAACCCTCTCGATTGACCGGCGAACAACCGGTCAAAATGATCTTTCTTGCCGACTTCGGTGGCAGTCAGCTTTTCACCTGGGAAAAGAGGCGCCAGCGGCACCTCTTTCTCGCCGGCGGTGCGATGAGTCAAGAAATCATGCGCAAGTTGCTCGGCGCCCGGAATCTGCCATTCCAGCAGATGGCCCATTTCATGAACCATTTGCGCCGTGCTGGTGTTCGGCCAAGCCATCACAGAAAAATGGGGGTTATTTGGATGAAGTTTCGGGGATTGGGCAGTCGGACGCCCGGATAATTTGGACTGCTTCAATGCCGCTTGGACTTGGTGACCGCCCTCTGTGATACCTGTTAGGAACCGGGCGGCGGCCGTATGGTTGGCCGTCGTGCCGCCGGACGGCGGGAAGTGGTTGGCCGGGACACGGATTTTGATCCGATTCTTGGGCTGTAACATGTTGGTTAGTTCGGCCCGCTGATGATCGGCATTCACACGCAACGAGAGAACCAGTCGTTGTTTTTCCTGGCGTATGTCGGTCAGTTTTTGACTCATTTCCCGAGTGATGGCCGCATGTGCCGCCAGATGCCGTGCGCCGGCCGCCGGTGGAGTTGCCTGTCCCACGAGATGCTTTTTCAATGCGGCGTCCAGCAATTGGTCTTGCGCCCAGAGGTCCTTGATTTTCTCCTGTGCTTCCTCGTTGGCCTTGTGGATCTCCGCAAGCCGGCGGGCATGATCTCGCGAGGTCGTGTCCGCCCGCAGGGCCTGAGCCGATCGGTCGGCTGACAGGCGTTGTTCCAAACCAGCTTGAATCGCTTCGAGGTGCGCCGACCGTGACCGCTTCAGCGGCGTCACGCCCAGCGCGGCAGCGTGGCGCCGGAGTTCCGAGGCGGGCAGATGCGGAAGCGAGTTCAGAATGGCTTGATGTTCGTGGTCGTTGTACCAATTCTGCTTGTTGAGCAATTGATTGATCTTTCCAGCAACGGTGGCGGTATGCGAATTCTTCTCAACATCGCTCGCATCAGGCCGTTCAGCCTGATAACTGACATGACCGCTCTCCGTATGCCGCCAGCCAATGCGGCCCCGTTTGCTGACATGGCGTTTCCACTCACCGGACGAATTCGCCCCGGCGCCGCCGGGGGTTGCCCCTCCGCCGCCGGGCGGGGCCGAGACGTGCCCGCTTCCTTTTTTGGCAAACCTTCCGGTTTTCTCTCGCGGGTGTTTGTCCTTGTCGGCCGACGACCACGCCAGTTTCAGCCGGTGTTCCAGTTTTCGGAGTTTGCGGGCCAGCCGTTTGCGGGCGGTCAACGATAATTGCACAGGCTGTTTGTCATCATTCTTCGGCTTCGCCTTGCTCTTGTCGTTGTCATCCAGAACCTTCTCGGCCAGCGAATCGGGAACAATGTGATAACACTGTCGGCCGAAGTTAATAACAACCAGATTGCGCAAGATCTGGCGGTCAATCGCATCGACTAATAAGTGAACAACTTCGTCGCAACTGCTGAAGAACATCTGGGCGGGAATCGCCCGGCCCGAATAGCCGCTTCCCACCGTGGCGGCGCTGACGAGTTCGGGCGGGATGCCCATGCCGATGAGGATTTCCTTGTCGAGTTCCTGCGGGTATTCGAGGATGTTGCGGACTTCATTGCCGGCCTTGGGGGGTTCGTAGGTCCAGAGGAACTGGCCGTTTTTGTCCATCGTCGAGGGGAGGGACATGACGGCCCCGGCCATCACATCCTCGGCGATCTGCCGGGCGAGGTCTTGGTTGTCGATGCTGGTGATGCCGTCGCCGTTGTCGTAACTGGTCCGGCCGACCGGATAGCGAATCGAGCCGCCGGAAAACGCGCCCTTTTTGAACCAGAGTTGCCGGGATTGCACGGCCCCGTGTCGGCCCCGTGTCGGCCCCGTTTTTCGAGCCACGGCTCATAGGCCCCGGCCATGCGCGGCTGGGACCAATAGCTGCCGTATTCACTTTCACCGGAGAACCAGAAGGCGTGCGGCGCGAGCAAGTCGAACTCGCCGCCTTTGCAATCCGAGGCCATGTGCCCCCGGACGCGGATGCCGCAAAACTGGCCGCGATGTTTTCCCCTGGCAAGCTCCAGCGGTCGGGCATCGCGCGGATGCACCGGGTCGAAGCGGTCGAACACCACCCGCTTCTTTTCGGTGGCGTAACTGATCTCGCCGACGCTGACGCCGTATTCAAAGAACCCGAGAAACTGCCGGAGAGAACTTCGCCAGATTTTTTGAAATTGTTGTTGAACAAATTGGCCGACTTTCTTGTCGTCGGCGACGATGTTGACTTTGACTTGATAAAGAACGGCCCGCAAGATGCGCAAGGCAAACGTCACCTGCGGATCACGCCGCATGGCGTCGGCTTCGCGCAAGGTGAACCACGGGTGTCCGTCGAGCGCGCGCCGGTACCGGTCGGCGCTGAGGAGATGAGGCCGATACCCGGCGGTCTGGCGGGTCGCTTGAAGGAACGCGGCCGGATCAAGCCGCACGCTTTCGGATGGGGTGTCGCTGGCCATCGCCAGAGACTAATGGCTACACCACCAAGACAAGGATGAGGGATGAAGGATGAGGGATGAAATAAAAACCCGACGCCAACGGCAGTGATATCCACCATTTAACATCCGGGCTTTATTTCATCCTTCATCCCTTGTCTTCCGATTCCCTTGTCTTCCGATTCCCTCATCAAAGTCAACGCTGGCCGACTCGGCCACCTGCGGAATCTCTGTCGCGTCATTCGCGCATAGGCATCGGCTCATCGAACACTCCCTCTTGCCGCTTCAACTGAGTCGGCCCCCGCTTGTTTGCCTTCGCCGGGACATACTGGTCAAAGTTCTTCATCAGCTCGGCAAACTCTTCGACGAACTTTTTCGACACGTCCGACGGATAGTCGAAATGGACATAGATGTGCTGGTCGAGTTTCTTGGAATAAGGCGCCAGCAACAACGTGGTAAAGTATCGCACGTCGAACGCATGGGGAACAACGGCCTGGCCCCCGTATCCGCCGTCACGGAGTTCGAGTTCCCCCATGATGCCTCCCTTTTGCGGCCCCGCCCTTTCATAGGCATCCTGCCATTCGCCCGTCAGATGCGGCTCATGAATCATGAATTGCCGGGTGTTGAAGGAAAAGGAAATGGTCCGGTCCTTGAGGGTGAACCGGGCTTTGGGATAGTGCTTCTCCACCAGCTTGCGGACTTCCGCCAGGAACGGCTTCAAATCCTGTCCCGGCGCCTCCCCGGCCGCCGACCGCCCCGACGTCATCAGGAACCCGCCCAGCGCCAGGGCCAATAATGCGGCTCGCCTATCCATTGCGTTTTCTCCGTGTGATGAGACGGTGGTGACACCGGCGGCATACGGTGGATGGAGGATTTTGTCTATTCCAACACGACCGGGTTGGGGCGGAGTTCAGAACGATATGGGGGCTTGTTGGTTTTGTCGGTCCAACATCTTTGAATAGAGACCTTCCGAGTCGTCTCTCGGCGCCTCAATCCATCAGAACCGGAGGTCATTGATTGAAGCAACTCGTCTGGAGTTTGCTCAATCGACGGCACCCATCCAAGCCGGTCTTTTGAACGTCCAGTCCGGCGGTTCGGCGGGCAACTCGTAGCCTTGATTGGCCATGTGAGCGACCAGTTCCCGGATTCGCTTCTCGGAGGCGCATTGCACATGGATGACATCGTGATGGTCGGTTTGAAGCAGTTGCCGGCCGTGATCGGGGATGAAAAACAGGTCGTCATCCACGCACCAGCCGAAGGCCAGGCTGGCGAACAGCACGGCCAGCACGCCGCTCTCTTCTTTCCGCTCGAACCGCACCGCCCCCGGCCAGCCATCCGGGATGCCGGCCCCCTTCAATATCACATCCCGCACCCCTTGATTGCCTGACGACACTTGCCCCCAATTGGGCCATTGGCCCGAACGCGGCCAGAGATACCCGGCGGCCCATTCATCCATTCCGTCCAACATCGAGGCGATGAAATGCGCCCAGGCGGCCGGGTCGGCCGGCGTCACCCAAAAACGCGCGTGATCGCCGGGCGGCAACAGGGTGAGGAGCCCGGAATCCGGGTATTGCGGGTGGAATCCAATGCCCGCCCCGGCCGCCCATTTCAAAAACTCGTTCTGAGTCACCGCCTGCATTCGTTCTCCGTCTCTTTTGGCCGTCGAAGAGTGATTTGATGAATTCGCCGAGGAATGATTTCTCTGACCCATCCCATCTGAAGTGAGATGGATGGCCCCGACGGCTCCCATGCTCCAATTCGGCTTGATTCCACCGTTCGCCAACCGGACAATGCACCGCATGAACGATACGACCGCCATCAGCCCTGACTTGCTTGACGATCCGGTTCTCCGCGAGGCCGACGCCCAGGCTGTTCAAGACTTCGTCGCCAACGGCGCCCCGCTCGACCCGGCCGTCCGCACCCGTGTTCGCGCCCGCGCCGACCGGGCGCGCGAGGCCAATTTCCGGCGAATCGGGCCTGTCAACATCGAAGAACTGTTGCCGCCTTCCACGGTTGACGAATGAAACTTGTTCTCGATGTCTCCGTGGCCGCGAAGTGGTATTTGCGCGATGCGGATATCGTAAAGGCCCTGAAGCTCCGCTTTGATTTTCATGCCGGCGTTCACGAGCTTCTTGCCCCCGACATTTTTCCGGCTGAATGCGCGGGCGTGTTGGTGAGGGCCGAGCGCAAGGGGGATCTTCCCGCCGGTGATGCCGACCTCAATCTGATTGATCTGATGGCCGTCGGGATTCCGGCCCATCCTTCGTTTTCTTTGCTCCGACGGGCGGCGGAGATTGCCCTCTCCAACCGGCTGACTGTTTTCAGCAGCCTTTATCTGGCCTTGGCCGAGCGAGAACAATGCCAGTTTCTCACGGCGGATCAGAAATTGATTCGGGCCACCCGCCGACAGTTCTCCTTTGTGCTTCCGTTTGCGGCACTTTCGTGAATTCAGAATCCCTCGCAAAAATTGGGCGGCCCTTCGGGCGCTCGCGAGGAGATCATCTTGTGGCATCCGTTTGCCGGACATTCGGCCGGAGTTTTCCCGCCCGATCACTTTGCCAGACTTGCCCGGAGGTGGTGTCCAAGGCGGTGAGCCAGCCGCTTCGGGCGCAGTTGGTGTCGATGCAAATCAGGAAGCCCAAATCGAGAATTTCCCCGGAATGCTGCGGCGTGTGTCCCACAACGGCCACCTTGCCCGAATGATGGGGGACGGCCCCGGCCGCGTCGGTGACACGCCATCGCAGCGCCAGCCCCGGTTGATCGGCCAGCGGCAATTCGGGCACGTAGCCGGCATGGACAAATAAATGAGTGGCCGTCTCATGCCAGGGTTGGCAACCCGTCAGGAATTTTTGGTGTGATGAAGGAATCCAGTCCGCCAGCGTTCGCCTCGCCCCTCCGGCGACCCAGCCATAGGACCGGAGCGTGTCGGCGCCGCCCAACGACAGCCACCGTCGCATGGCGTTGACATCGCGAAGAGCATCAAGCAATAGCTCCTCATGGTTCCCCAAAAGCGGAATCAACCGACATTGGCCGGACAGGGTGATGAGCCGGTCCACGACGCCGCGACTGTCCGGGCCTCGGTCGATGTGATCGCCCAAGGTAATCACCGTGTCGGCCGGGCCGGGCTTGATGGCATCGATCAAGGCCGCCAGCGCATCGAGGCAGCCGTGGATGTCACCGATGGCAATCGTGCGGCCCCCGGCCATCATATTCTCCGCATCGACTGAAGCGTTCAGCCGCTTCCCTCTTCAATACCGCCGCCGGCCGGGGGGCATCGACGGGGAGGCGGGTTGGGACGGGCCGGTGTCTTCGGAGGGGTAGATTATTTTTATCCCTTTGCGGACTGTCTTCGCGTCGGCGAAGCGGGGGATGATGTCCTTGTTGAGAATGAATTGCAATTTTTGAATGAGATCGGCGTTCTCGGCGCCCCGGTCCGGCATCAAAATTTCAATCGTGTTCCCGGAAACCTTGAGCGGGAGGATGTTGTTCTCCCAAGCCAGGCATGCCGGCAAATATTCGACGGCGTCCGGATAGACGAAAAACTGGCCGATTGAAATCATGTGATCGCCTTCCGATGTTCAAAAGTGACCGAGCCGATTCGCCGGGCGAGAAGGATCACTTCAGCGTAAACGGTTCGCGGCGATCTGTCAAAGGCAGACGAGCCATTCGGCCCGCCAAGACCGGCTTTGCCAGCGGGCACAACCGCCACGGTGTTTCTCATTTCTCTTTCAGCCGGTTCTTGTGCTGGGCGCCGAGAATCGCGTGGAGCTTTTCCAGCATCCCGCCGTTCAGGTCGGCATAGACATCGTTTTTCGGGCCGTACAGCCGGGCCTCGTGGCAGCCGAAGCAGACGAGCGCCTGATAGGTGTCGTCGCCGTCTTTGAATTCAACGAGCCAGTCCGGATGGAAGCCGCCGCACTTTTTCTCGCCGCGATAACGGGCGAAGGATTTCAAATCGCCGAACAAGGCGATGAGCGCCTTCGCGTCGTCGGCCTTCGGGGTGATCGCGCCCTCATAGAAGGGGAAGTCGCGTTGCTTGACCGTTTTCTTGTCCTTGAGTTCCTTGTCCAGCGCCGCCTTCTCGAACATCTGATGGGGCAACCCCTCCAACAGAGTGAGTGTTTTCGCCTTGGCCATCCCCGCCGTCAGTGCCTTGATGTTCTCGTCAAATCGCGCCGGTGGTTCCCCGTCAACAACGCGGTTTTCTTTCTCGACCGAATGAACAACCGGAGAGAGGCCGAAGAGAGTCACGAACGCGAGAGCCAGTCGCCACATGGGAAAACTCCTTGAGGGAAGAGGGGTTGGTGAATGGCGCACAATCAACAACATTTGCAAATGATATCAAGAGCCCCACTGCGTCAGCGGTGGGGGTGGTTTTCAGTATGTGACAGTCACCCCCACCGCTGACGCAGTGGGGCTCTTGAGGATCTCGCTCAACATGTCTGTTAAATTCACATTTGGGAACGCGAGATTCCCGTCAGCATAAGCGGTTTGGCGTGGCGTGTCAAAAAGTGAATGTCGGAGAGCCGGAATCACCACCCCTCACCCAATCCCCAACCGTCTCGCGTCCTCCGGCCTTGCCGGTCCCACATATTCAAACCCGGCGGTTAGGCGGTTGCTGGCTCGGCGCATCTCGGCGTCGCGGCGGCCGACGCTTGGGGGACGGAGCATTTTCCAGAGCGGGGATTTGGCCCGGCGGCGGATCATGGCGGGGTGGCCAGTGGTGCTGCGGTAGCGGCGGCCGGTTGCGCGCATCACCCCGGCGACGAAGTCGCTCAGCGCGTGGCCGATGCCGACGCCTTGAAAATCGGGCAGGCACACCGTCCGGTGTTCCCGCCAATACGACACGAGGCCCGGCGCGTGAATCACCGAGGCGAACGCCGCCGGACGGCCGTCGAGCAGAGCGACAAAGCACTTCGCGGAATTGTTCAGCGTGCCGTCTAAATAGTGATGACGCTTGAAGACCCTCCAAGCCGAACGACGCGCGCGGATGATCTCCAGCGAGATGGCTGGCCGTCCCTGAAGCGACCTCCGGGCAAGGCTTCCTGATGGCATCTCCAACACCCAATCCGGGTCGAGCCATTCCTCCACATCATAATGGCAGGTCACCGCGACGAAGCGTTTGCCGGGTGTTCGCCGCACGGCCTTGGCGACGGCCGACGACCCGATTTGGGCGACCGTGCGATCCACCACCGATGTGAATTCATCAACCACAATCACCGGCCGGGGATCGACCAGCGAGCGCGCCAGCGTGGCCCGAAATTGTTCCCCGTTGGAAAGACAGGCGAACGGCCGAAGCCACGACGGCGGCGACGAAAACCCGACCGACGACAATGCGGCCGTGATGTCCCGGATCGACAGGCCCGGCGGGAAGCCATCGACAATCGCCCGGTTGGCCGGCCAGTCGTACCCGCCGACGAGGGCTTCCGCGAAGGCTTCCCGCGCGACCGTCGATTTCCCGGACCCGGACGGCCCGACAATCAGGCCGACCTGCCAGTTCTCGTCGGCGCCGGGCAAATCGACTTTCCACGCCTGTTCGCTGCGCCGTGCGGGAAGCACATCGAACAGCCCCTCCAGTTGAATCACGCGCGGCGTCCGCTCGACGGCGACGGATTTCAGGAAATGAGCGACCGGCATTCATACCCCTCCGCGTCGAGCCGGGCAAGCAACTCGGCCTGCTCCTCCTCGGTCTTGCAAATCACCAGCACATCATGCCGTTCGGGAATTTCGTCTTCATTGGCCGCTTCTTCTTCGTCGGTCGATTCATCCGCTTCGACGAGCGAGTCGAGCAACTCGCGCACGGCCTTGTTGTCCGTGGCGACATCGGCCAGCAGCGACGCCAGCGCCCCCTGATCGGCATCAGCCGCCGCCGCGACGGGATCGAGTGTGGCGAGAATCTTGGCCTCGTCCTCCTCGGACCAGTCGCCAATCAACACCGGCACGGCCTCCCCCGGCTTGCGGATGGCGATGGCCCGCCGCGCGTGCCCGTCGATGAGCCGCCCGGTGCGCTCGTTAAACAACAACGCCCCCGCCCAGCCGACCTCCCCCAACAATCCCTCCAACGCCGCGACCTGCGCCGGCGGATGCGCCCGCCAGTTGCGAGGATTTTCGACCAGTTCGGCCGGAAGCCGATACTCCAGTCGAAGGCGGGGAAGAGAAGACGCCGGACGTGGTTTTGCTTTTTTGGCCATGCGGCCAAGGGTAATGGATACAGGGGGGGAGGAATTTTAGAGCGAAGCAGTCTTGGTCTTGGCGAGCCGAGCGGCGTAAGCCGCCGGAGTTTGTCTTGGCGAGCCGAGCAGCGTTAGCTGCCGGGTGGCTTCCGGCAGGGAAGGCGTTTGAGCCACGGGTTATAAGTCCGGCTGAGTGAAGGGGAGGCGGTTCAACCACCGGAAGCCACCCGGCTCCTTACGGAGCTCGGCTCGCCAAAACCAAAACCATGCTTGGTGCAAAATCAAGCAGTATTTGCAAACGATCCCAAGAGCCCCACTGCGTCAGCGGTGGGGGTTGCATCTCGTGTGTGACAGCCACCCCCACCGCTGACGCAGTGGGGCTCTTGAATCTCTCGCACAAGACGCTTGTTGAATTTGCATGAGGAACCCACCAAACGGCCACGGTCTGAAAAGACCGGCCAACCCAGACCATTCCGTCAGAGCAAAACGATTATTTGCCGTTGCGTTTGGCCAGATGAGCAATCACCGCCTGCCGCACCTCGGCCACCACATCCGCCGGGGTGTCGACGAGGAAAGGCCCGTTCTTCAGGAAGTCGTCAAACTCCTGATCGGAGGCCGCGCCGCTGGCGAACGCGACGGCGCCCAACTGCTCGTACCACGTGAGATAGTTTTCGTAGAGCGCCACGCCCACGTTGCCCCACTCCCACCGATTGTCGAATGTCATGATTGGCTTTCCCAAGGGGCGAATCAGAGATTACCGGCCGCGCGACGCCGCCACGACTCCTCAAACCAGTCCAAGCCCGCGGCCTTTGGGGAGATGGCGACCGCGTGGCCGGCATGTTCCGCAATGAGGGGGTCGTTCATCCCCAGTGTGCTGTTCGCCATCGCGGCGATCAGTCGGGCATACACGACGATCACTTCCAGAAACTGCCCGGAAGTCAGCCCCGTCTCGGCCGGGTAATCTTCCTTGTAATACATCTTCAACAGCCGGCCACCCTCGACATAGTAGTCGTCCGTCGCCTTGGTGGCGACATGCCACACCCCGTCAATCTCCGACGCCGTTTTGGCCGAAAATTTCAACTGCCAGAACTCCAACCCGGCCACCTCATACCGCGCCAACAACTCCAACACCGGATCATCCGGATGCGCAAACAACGCCTTCCGCCGCCGCCGAACCCCCGCGGGCAATTTCTTTTTGCCCTGCAAACCGGCCAGGGCGGCAATAAACTCGTCGGCGGTCATGGGGTGTTCCTTGTAATCATGCCGTTTTCGATCTGGTGTCAGGATCGAAGGCTTATCCTCTTTGTGATCCAATCGCCAAAAATCAACATCAGACAGATGACAGGAATCCAGATAATCATCCGAATCAGATGAATGGCGGCCAATGGCCGCCAGTTTGTATGCAGCAAGCTCCATAACATCCAGTTGAGGCACCGATCAGTGGGGGCATTATCCAAATCGAGCGTGACCGCCGGAGGTTGATAGTTTGCTTTTCGGACATGCCCGACGAACGAGCGGGGCAGCCGGATTCCCATGCGGATGTAGTATCCCAAGCCGCCGGGAAACACCCAAATGCCATCGGTGCGAAAGAATGCCTCAATCCACCTTTCGCGATTGCCAATCATTGGATGTTCTTCCCAATCATTATTCAACGGTTTCATCTGATGAGCCGACTCCACATATCGGGCGATTTTCTCTCTTTCCGCCTCCGTCAAGTCGCCATTCAACAACTGACACGGATTTGGAAAGGGGCCAAACCACTCACTCCATGCGCCGATCATACGCAATCGTCCGCTCATCGATCATTACCCCGGCTTTCCGGTCTGAAAAGACCGGTTAATCTAGCCCGGTCCGTGAGGGCCGGGAAGCCCTGTCGGCGCCAGTTCAATTCTCAACATCCTATTCAACCACATATTCTCGTTCTTCCTCTCGCATTTCTCGCTCCTTGATTCGTTTCGCCAGCCATTTGATGACGGGCAAGGCCGGCAGGCTCAGGGCGGCCAGCCACCGGTTGGAGCGGTTGGAGCAGCACCAATAGATCCATTCCTCGAACGAATAAGGAGTCATTTGCAGGGCTTCGAGCTGTTCCGGGGTCACTGATACTTGTTGTTGACGCCTTGCATGGAGGCAGAAATCTTTCGGAAGCCGGACGGCATATCGTTCCACATAGACGGGAAGCCCCTCCGGCCAAACCCAGATGCCGTCGGTCAAGTCGGCCGACCCCATCTCTTCATCCGGCGGGCCGTTTCGGAAACAGCAATGGGAAAACCCCAGACATGAGTGGAGCCTGACCCCTGATCGCAAGTATTCAGCAATCACCCAGCGATCTTCGATGTCCCGCTCCCGGTCAACCAGTTCTTTGGGGTGGGGAAGAAAAACAAAATTTTCCGGACAGCGCCAGTAGCCGATGGCACGCAGCGGTTCGCTCATCAATTCCTCTCTTGGATTTCCGGTTTGAGGGACCGGTCGCCCCGGTGCGTGAGCCTGGCCCTCACGGACCAGTCTGGGCTAGCCGGTCTTTCAGACCGAAAAGCCTTGCAGGCGATTGGCTTATGGCCGGGTATTTCATTGGCCTTCGCGGCCCGGACACAAAACACCCGGTGGCGTTTTCCCGAATCTTTACTCATTTTCGGCCGTCGCTCGTCTTTAGATAGGATACCCGTCTTTTTTGAAACTCTCGGAAGGAACTCTCATGACTGCCATGCGTCGTCTCTTGTGGGGCTTTCCTGTTCTTGGGGCGTTGGCTCTGGGCGCCGGGTTGATGACTCAGCGGGGGGAGTCGGCCCCGGCTGTTGCGGTTGGCGAAAAGGGGGACAGGCTGCCGGATTTGAAGCCGGCGATCAGCCTGCCGATTTCGCAGGTGATCTTGTTCAACTCCGGGGTGGGACACTTCACCCGCTCCGGCGAGATTGAGGGGGATGCCCGTGTCGATCTGACCTTCCCCGAGCATGACATCAATGATCTCATCAAATCAATGACATTGATTGATTCGTCCAAAACCGGCCGGGTTTCTTCCGTCACTTATGATTCGCACGACCCCATCGACCGGACGCTTCAATCGTTCGCCATCAACCTGAATAACAATCCGAGTTTTGCCAACATCCTGACGCAAGCCCGAGGCGAGGCCGTCGAGGTCACGCTGATTAACACCGCCAATCAACCGGGCAGTCTGACCGGGAAGATTATTGGTGTTGAAAAGCAGAAGATCACCGGCAAGGACGGGACGCAGGAAGTTGAAGTCTTGAATATGTGGTGTGCCGAGGGGGTGCGGGCGGTTCGGCTGAATGAACTGCAAAAACTGCGGTTCTCGAACCCGGTGATTGAAAATGAAATGCGCCGGGCGCTCGAAACCTTGTCGCTGTCGCATGACTCGCAAAAGAAGGCCGTCAGCCTGAACTTTAGCGGGGAAGGCAAGCGCAAAGTCGAAGTCGGCTATGTGATCGAGAACCCGATTTGGAAGACCAGTTATCGGCTCGTGCTGGACAAAGAGGGCAAACCCTTCTTGCAAGGCTGGGCCGTCGTTGAAAACCCGACGGATGAAGACTGGACCGGCGTGACGATGGCCCTCGTCTCCGGCCGGCCGATCTCTTTCAAGATGGATTTATACAACCCGCTCTATGTGGGCCGGCCGACGGTGGAACCGGAGCTCTTCGCCTCCCTGCGGCCGCCAACGTATGACGGGGCCATGAACACTTGGGGCAAAATACCGACCCAGATGGCGGGCGCGGCTCAACCGCCGAGGCCAGGCTCCGGGCCTCGGTTTGACGCTCCGCAAGAGGCCTTGAAAAAATCGGCGAAGTCGGAACACAAAGCAGTTGACGAGATGGAGCGCCTGAATTTCGCCAGGGATGCGGCCGTGCGGTTGCGGTCGGACCTCAACCTCGGGGATAGCGTGCAAAGCACCACGACGGCCTCGGCCCTTGGTGATTATCATCAATATGTGGTCGATCAACCCGTGAACCTCGGCCGGCAAAAATCGGCGCTGCTGCCGATTGTCAACAAGAAGGTGGAGGGGAAGCGTGTCAGCATTTATAACCCGGCGGTGCAAGCCAAGCACCCGCTGTTAGGGTTGAAGTTTAAAAACACCGCCGGGATGCCGTTATCACAAGGGCCGATCACCGTGTTTGAAGGATCGGTTTATGCCGGGGACACCCGAGTATTGGACCTGCAACCGGATGAGGAACGATTGGTGAGCTATGCCATCGACCTTGGCACGGAAGTCTCCGCGAAGAACGGCAACAACACGTCCAAGATCACCAAGGTGAAAGCCGTCAAGGGCATCGTTTATACCAGCACACTGATCCGCGAGGAGCGGGTGTATGACATCGCCAATCGCTCCGCGACTGACCGCACGTTGTTGATCGAACACCCGAACCGCAAGGGGCAGGGCTTCAAGTTCGTCGGCAAGAACACCCCGGCCGAGGAAGCGGCCGATGTGTATCGCTTCCAGGTGGAGGTGGCCTCCAAGAAAGATACCAGTTACACCATCGTTGAAGAACGCGAAGCCGGCAGCGAGATGCACCTGACGAATCAGGCCGACGACACGATCCGCTATTTCATCAACCTGAAGGAGGCCCCGGAGAGCCTGAAGACGCAACTTCAGGAAGCCCTCAAAATGAAAGCCGGCTGGGACACCCTTCGGCAAGAAATCCAAAACGCCGACCGCCGCATCCAGACCATCACGGCTGACCAAAAACGCCTGCGCGACAACCTGCGGGAAACCCCGAAAGAGTCCCCGCTGTTTACTCGCTATCTGACCACCCTGGAAAATCAAGAAAAGGAAATGGACGACCTGCAAGCCAGGCTCAAGAAGCTCCACGGCGACGAGGCTTCGACCAAGACGAAATACGACCACTATCTGGCCAGCCTGTCGGCGGAATGAGTCGGTGATTGGAGGCAGGTCCGCAATGTCACGGATCTGTCAATACTGGCTCGTTTTGGTATTGGCGAGCCGAGCAGCGTGAGCTGCCGGGTGGCTTCCGGCAGGGAAGTCGCTTTCGCCACGGGTTTGAGTCTGGCTGAATAAAGTGGAGGCGGTTCGACCGCAGGGAGCCACCCGGCAGCTCACGCTGCTCGGCTCGCCAATACCAAGAACACACTCGCTCCGCTTCGTAAAGCCTTCGCGTCGCGGCTTCACGTCGCGGATAACCGATGTGAAATAGAGCGAGTCGTTTTTTCGCTCCTCACGCCGCCTCGGCTTCAATCACAGAAGTTGGCGATTTCGTCGGCGTCACGCGCGTCAGTTTCCAACCGGCGCCGGCGAGCAGTTGGGCGTATTCGGCTTCCGTCCGCTCTTTGCCGCTGGCGATCACCAGCATTTCCAGGTCGAGCAGTTTGCCGGGGGACGGGTCGTTGCCCGGCGGGATCACCATTTCCACCAGCGCCAGCTTCGCGCCGGGGTTGGCGGCGGAGCGGCAGTTCCGCAGAATCGTCGTCGCCTTGTCGTCGGCCCAGTCGTGAATGATGTGCTTCATGACGTACAAGTCACCGGCGGGCACGGCCAGGAAGAAGTCGCCCCCCTCGGCCCGGCAGCGATTGGCCAGACCGGCTTCGGCGATCCTCGGCGTCGCCCCGGCGACCACATGGGGCGAGTCGAACACGATGCCGTGCGGCTTGGGGTGCTTCGCCAAGATCGTGCAGAGCAGGTGGCCGTGGCCGCCGCCGACATCGACAATGGTGTCGAACGGCGAGAAGTCAAAGGCTTCCGCGACGGCCGGGGAGGCTTGCATCGAGAACCCGGTCATGCCGTCGTCGAACACCGCCGACTCGGCCGGATGTTTCGACAAGTAATCGAACACCGGCTCGCCGAACACTTCATTGAACGCGGTCCCGCCGGTGCGGACGGATTCCAGCAGTTGCCCCCACGGCCGCCAGCTCCAGTCGGCCCCGCAGTAATCCGCGACGGCCCGCATCGACCCCGGCACGCCGGTCCGCAACACCTCGGAAAGCGGCG
>NZ_JH636447.1:282247-289422 GCF_000255705.1 Zavarzinella formosa DSM 19928 | reverse complement strand
TTCGGCCGCGAGTTCGGCAGGCGATTTCGGCCCGGCGGCCAGCGCGTCGGCCAGCCGCAGCTTGGCGGCGACGGACACGGCCATCGACACCCACTTGCCGAAGATCATCTGGGTCACAATCGCCGCCGGGGGCGGGGAAACGGGTTCGGGCACGGTCATTTCTCCGGAGAGGATGATGATTTGGGCGTCAGATAAGTATCGGAGGCTTGGGCGATGGCGTCGAGTGTCCGCCGTCGCGATTCCATGACAGCCCCGGCGCCGCCCGATAAACTTTCTCTCCACCCCATTCAAGGAGTTTTCCATGCGTTTGCTCTTCGCCGCCATTCTGCTCGCCGTTGCCTCCGGTGTCGCCCCGGCGGCCGATAAGATCGACCCGGCGCTCCTCGTCGGAAAATGGGAGATGCCGTTGTCGAAGGACGGCAAGAATTACGACGGCAGAATGTCGGTGGAATTCCTGGCCGACGGCACGATGAAGTCGGAAATGTGGTCCGGCGGGACCAGCGAGAAGAGGAATGGAAAATACACCCTGGACGGCGACAAGCTGCGGATTGACACCAAAGCGGGGGACAGAGAAATTGTTGCCATCAGCACCGTCAGGAAACTGACGGAGAAGGAACTCGTCCTTTTTGGTCAGCTGATGAAGGAAACCACCTTCGTTCGGATGAACAAGTAAGCCGGTTGAGCGGCCTCCCGGAAAGCCGGGCTCGTTCCCCGGCGCATCTCTTTGCCTGTCATGACGGTTGGGAAGGCGGCTTGCCCGCCGCTCTGCCCTCCCCGCCGTCTCGTTGGCTCGCCTTCGCCATTTCACCGGGTAAGATTTCATTGCCCAAGCGCGACGAGGACCGCCGATCGTGTTTGTTCCCGACAAGACCTGCCCGAAATGCACCAGCCCCCAATACAAATTCCGGGGCCGCAAGCCGGTGGATGCCAACGAGAAAAAAGGCCTCCACCCCGGCATCGAAACCAAATACCAATGCGGCCCATGCGGCCACTCCTGGAAAGTCTGGGTGCCCGGCGAACTGCCGACGATGCCCCCGGCCGTTTCCGGCGCGCCGGTAGTCGGGGAGTGAGTTGGCGGATCCGCAATGTCGCGGATCTAATGGCGTTTGATGCGTTTGATTGCTTGGTCTTGGCGAGCCGAGCAGCGTAAGCTGCCGGGTGGCTTCCAGCGGGCGAACCACCTACCCTTTACTCAGCCTGAATCATGCCCATGACTCGCGCGCCTTCCCCGCCGGAAGCCACCCGGCAGCTTACGCTGCTCGGCTCGCCAAGACCAAAACCAAAACCATCCTTGAAAAACCAACAACCACCACTTCAAAACTACGTCCCCAAGGCATTTGACCGGCGTTCTGTTACGCCGATGTTGCGCCGTCTCCCGCCGCATTCGGGTATGATTTCCTCACTTAACCGGAGGCCGCCATGCTCACTTCCGTCATCCTCGCCGTCGCGTCGCTTGTGCCTGTTTCGGTCACCGTGGAGGATCTGGTCAACAACCGGGACAAGTATCAGGGCCGGATGGTCCGGCTGGAACTGACCCCCCGGTATGTTTACTATGGCGACGGTTGGGGAGGTCATGTCGATGCCCCGACTCCGAGCGGCTTCGGCATTTCCGGCCTCTTCAGCCCGGCGATTCCGAATGTCCGCAGCGGCGACCGCATTCAGGTCACGGGCATTTTCACCCACAACATCAAGGTCTGGCCCGCGCACCGGATCAATGTCGTCGCGGTTGAACAGAAACCCAAGCCGGAGAGGAAGCCGACGCCCGCCCAAGTGAAGGCCCAGAAAGACGCCGAGTCGGCGCTCACGGGCGAGTGGACAGGACGGGCCTTTCAAGAGCCGCGTCACTTCGGCCAGCCGCTGCGGGAAACGACGCTGACCATCGAGAAAGGTGTGCTGACGCTGACGCAAAAGGGGAAACTAGTCATGGCCGGACCGGTGACGATTGACGCCGAGTATCGGCTTCTCGATGTGGCGGTGACGGAAGGACCGTGGAAGGGCAAGACGGTGGAAGGAGAATTCATCCTGGCCAGAGAGCGACTGCTCTGGACAGCGGCCTTCCCCGGCGAGAAGCGAATCGAACGGTGGCTCGGCCGGGGGCCGGAGAAGGATTGAGCAAAAGGTTTCAGGACCATGTCTTGTCTTTGACTGCTCTCATCCGTCACACGTCGCCGAACTCCGCCATCGCCCGTTGGCAAATCGTTGAACCGGCGGGAATCGCGGTCCCCTCACTGGCGCGTTTTGAAGTTGCGTTTTGCTGGAGTTTGGGTTCTCGGCGGGCGCGGCTGGCGCCCGCGAGAAACCCAAAACCTCGAAAAATCGCAACTTTAAAAGCACAAAACCGGGGCTGTTGGTCATTTCCAGCGGAGGGCTTTGGCCCCCCGGCGAAGAGACCCCTCCAACTCCCTCTTGATCAAGAGGGTCACTTCGGCCATGTGCTTGGAACACAGGCTCGGATCAGAAAAAACCGGATAAAACCAAAATCTGATGAAAGACGCGAACACAAGAGGAGGCTGTCCTGTCGAGTGTCTTGTTTTCATCCGGTTTTGTTTTTGTTCCATCCGTGGCTAGAAATTCTTCTCTTACCTCCGTGGCCAAAATACTCGATGTACATCCCTCCCGCTTTTGTCGAATCTGATCTCGGCAAGTTGCACGACCACATCACGAAACATAGTTTCGGGTTGTTGATTTCCCAGGCGGACGGGCAGCCGTTTGCCACGCATGTGCCGTTTCTCCTTGATCGCGCCGCCGGGCCGAATGGCGCCCTCGTCGGGCATGTCGCCCGCGCCAATCCGCACTGGCGATCGCTGGCCGGGGAAACCGCGCTGGCCGTTTTTTCCGGGCCGCATGCTTACATTTCGCCGACGTGGTATGAGGCCGAGAACACGGTTCCCACCTGGAACTACTCGGCTGTTCACGCTTATGGCCGGGTCGAGATCATCGAAGATTCGGCTACCCTTCTCGGCATCGTCCAAGAGACCGTGCGGGTGTATGAGCAGAACATGCCGAAACCGTGGACGTTCGATGGGTCCGCGGTGTTTGTGGAGCGATTGTTGGCCCAGATTGTCGGCTTTCGCATCGTGATCGACCGGATCGAAGGCAAGTGGAAGCTGAACCAAAACCATCCGGCCGAACGCCGGGAGAAAGTCATCCGGGCGCTGGACGGGCAGGGTGATGAAAACTCGCAGGGCATCGCGGACTTGATGCGGAACACGAAAGGAATGTCATGAGAAACGCAACGTACATGCAGGGGATGCAGCAAGACGATCCCACGATGGAAACGGCCGACATCATCGCCGCCTACGAACAGGGCATCCACGACATGCGGCAGGCCGTCGAGGGAATGACCGCCGATCAACTGCTCGCCCGGCCGATCCCCGGCAAATGGAGCACGCTGGAATTGGTGAGCCACGTCGCCGACACGGAAGTTTATTTTTCGGATCGCATCGAGCGAACGATTGCCTTGGATCATCCGCTGTTGATGGGCGTTGATGAACGTCCCTATCCCACTCGGCTGAACTATCAGGGCTTCGACCTGGCCGAGCAACTCGACCTGCTCTCGGCCCTCCGCAAACACGTCACCCGTATTCTGCGAATGCAACCGCCGGAGGCATGGACCCGAACCGCCATTCACACCGGAACCGGGCTGGTGACGCTTCGCCAATTGGTGCTGCAAGCCATCCGGCACCTGCGGCATCACCTGCCGTTCGTCGCCGAGAAGCGGGCGGCGATGTCAACCATGTCATGAGGTTCTTGAAGGAAGGAAAAGCGAATGTCGGATGTCGTGTATCAAGTAGAATCGAATCTTTCCCCGGAGGAGTTTGTCGATGTGCTGGTGCGTTCCACGCTCGGCGAACGCCGGCCAATCGACGACCCGGACAGCATTCGGAAGATGCTGGACAATGCCCCGGTGATTGTCACCGCCCGCATTGATGGCGTGCTGGTCGGCGTGTCGCGGGCGTTGACCGATTTTTCCTTTTGCACGTATTTGTCCGACCTGGCGGTTGATGAAAAGCACCAGCGGAAGGGGATCGGCCGGGAGTTGATTCGCCGCACCCACGCCGCCGCCGGCACGAACACGGCGCTGATTCTGGTCGCGGCCCCAAAAGCCCGCGACTACTACCCGCACATCGGCCTGACCCGCCATGATTCGTGCTGGGTGATTAACCGGCCGTCGCTTCCGAAGGAATGAACGGAGGTTCCCATGCGTGCCATCTTCTTTTTGTTGACGCTGGGCCATATGGCCAGCGCGGCCGAGCCGCCGATGGTGACGGTCCCTTTTCCACCCGAGCGGGCCAAAACATTGCGGGAGGAATGGGCCAAGGCGGCGGGGCGTGATGCTGTTTTCACGAACAGCGCCGGAATGAAACTCCTGCTGATCCCCGGCGGGAGCTTCACGATGGGGCCGAACGGCAGCACTTATCGCGTGACGTTGGGGCAAGCCTTCTACCTTGGCGAAACGGAAGTGACGCTGGGGCAGTATCGCCGGTTCAAAGCCGGACACAAAATCGCCGGGGCGGCCGATGAGTTCAACGCGGATGACCGGCCGGCGGCGATGGTGAGCTGGAAGGAAGCGAAGGAATTTTGCGACTGGCTGACGGATCAACCCGAGGAGAAGAAAGCCGGCCGCCAATATTCGCTGCCGACGGAAGCCCAATGGGAATGGGCCGCGCGGGCCGGGACATCCACGAGCCGGCATTTCGGCGAGACGGACAAGGGACAGGCTGATTATTCGTGGTTCAACGTCACGTATACGCCGAACCCGAAGAACGAGGCCGATGGTCGCGGCCGGCAGCCTGTGGCGAAGTTGAAACCGAATGCGTGGGGTCTGCACGACATGCTCGGCAACGTCTGGGAATGGTGCGCCGACCGGCGGGAAGACCCGGCCACCGGCGAAACCCGGCTGCCGGTGATGCGAGGCGGCTCCTGGCGCTCGGGCGCGTTTCACTGCACCAGCGTCGCCCACGACCCCGGCGACCCGAACATGAAAGCCGACAATATTGGCTTTCGCGTGGCTTGCCGGGTGAAGTGATTCATTCAGGAGGACAGAGAAGAAATCCAATTGCGAAGACATGAAAGGCAGTAACCACAAAGACGCAAAGATCACACAAAGTTTCACAAAGATCAAAACAGATCAGAAGCAAAGTTAAAAAAGAAGACCACGGAGCAAAATCAAAGTAACAATGCTTTTTGATTTTGCTCCGTGGTCTTTTTGCTTTCACTTTGCTTATTGTTTTTGTTTTCACATTGCCTTGGTCTTCTTTGTGAAACTTTGTGTGATCTTTGCGTCTTTGTGGTTAATGCCTTTCATATCACTTCGGAAGTGATGTCGTCCTTGTTGAGTCGAACTTTGGCGCCGGGCCGGTGGGGCTGCGGTTGTCGATGTCGGTGATGGTGGTCGAGTTGCGGTGTTCCGCGCCGTCGGCGCCGGCGCCTTCGCCGTGCAGGCGGAAGATGACTCTCGCCTCGCCGGGGCTGCGGGCTTTCACTTCGATGGTGAAGGTTGTTTTCTTCCCGGCCGGGATGTCGTAGGGCTGGAAGATGAGTTGCCGGGAGTTTGCCTCCACGCTTTTCGCGGCATCCGGGCTGCTGGTGATGAAGTCCACGTTCGACGGCAAATCCAGCCGCAATTGCACTTTTTGGGCGGCGGCCGTGCCGGTGTTGGAGACCGTCACTTTGTATGTGATCGTCTTGCCGACGCTGGCCGTGCCGGGAACGTCGGTGTCCCAACCCAAGGCGGGAACCCCGGCGAATTCGGTTGGCACGGCCGCTTTTTGCTCCGGTCCCTTGTCGGCCTTCGCGGCAAACTGCACCGTGCGCGCCCCCGGTGTGCCGGTGCTGAGGGAGACGTTTACTTCCTTCACGTCGCCCGGCGCGAGCTTTTCAAAGATCCATTGCACGCTGTCGCGGAACGACTGGCCGCTGTTGGTCGCCCGCGTCGGCTTCATGTCCGGCGGGAAGAGGCAGCGGAGACACACGTTCTTCAGTTCGGCCGTGCCGCGATTGGAGACGGTGATCCGGTAGCCGGCCGCCTGGCCGACCATCCCCTTTCCGGTGGCGGGGCCTTCGGCCTGAATTTGAAGGTTGGCCGTCAACACTTCGGTGTCGAAACTGGTCTCCTTGAGAATGTCGGCGGCTTTCACCATCACCTGGCTTTTGATTTTCCCGGTGTCCTTGGCCTTCACGCGGTATTCCAGCGTTTGCGACTGGCCGGGGGCCAGCGCCGGGATGGCCCACATCCGTTCGCCGCTTTTCGGGTCGATGGCCGACATCAACCGGCCGTCCGTCGTTCCGCGGGCCAGCTCGCGGTCCTCGTAGACGAGACCCTTGTCCAATCGTTCCTTCACTTCGAGATCGCGGATGGTCACCCGGCCGGTGTTTTTCACGATGATCTTGTAAGTGGAAACGTCGCCCAGGACGAGGCTCTCCGCGCCTTCCTTTTTGATGCTGACGGCGGGGGGCGAGACGTGGGTGACCATGCCCCGGCCGAAATCAAACTGCACGCGGGCCTGGATTTTCATTTCCTCGGTGTCGGGCCTCGGCTTGTACACGACTTCGATCGTGCGGGTCTGGCCCGGTTCGAGGGTCTTCAGTTCCCAGCGGGTCTCGGCATCATCGGCGGTCGCCGGGGGTTCGGCCTTCACCTTGTCGGCCTTCGCCGGGGGAATGACCCGCACCACCACATGATGGGCCTTGGCCCGCGAATTGTTCCGCACCACCAACTTATAAATCACGGCTTGGCCGCTGGGGGAGACATCCGCCCCCTCGATGTTCAGCGTCACCGTCGGCGTGGGAAGTTCCCCGGCGGGGAGAAGAATCTCCGTCCCGCCCGCCGGTTTGACCACCGACGGCGGCATCACCCGCACCGGCACGCCGGACATGGCGCCGGGGAGCGGGGCCGGGTTGGTCGTCGCGCCGGGGACGGTGAACTCGGCCTGCCTCACGCCGCCCGCTTCATCCGGGTCATAGCCGCCCCGCACGATGGCGGGGAGTTTGGCCGGTTCCGGGGTGTCGTCCTTCCCGGCAAACGGGGGTTCGCGCGTTTGGAAGCCGGGTTGTTGGGCTGACAATGAATTGGTGACCACCCACGCCAGAAGGGCCGCGAGGGCCGAAAGCCTCAATGAATCGGTCATGGTACTCCCGGCCATCCGTGGCCCGACTTCCGCACTCTCCCCAGC
>NZ_JH636447.1:278043-282197 GCF_000255705.1 Zavarzinella formosa DSM 19928 | reverse complement strand
GGGAAACTTTCTTGCCGAATTGGAATGATTCTCCGTCAAATTCACCCGGCCCTGACGGACCGGTCTGGGTTAGCCGGTCTTTCAGACCGGGGCGGTTGGCGGGCGTGCGTTTTTCGCCCGTCAACCGCCCCGGTCTGGTGATTCCTCCCATCAAAACCCCCGGTCTGAAAGACGAATGGCGCTTAGTTAAGGGTGTGGGCTGAAATTGTCTTCAAACTGGGTAATCTGGGAGGGTGTTTTTAGGGCCAAATTGCTTCTCAAATTACCCAATGTGAACCAGTTTTTCATGTCTCACCCTTAACTAAGCGCCATTCGTCTGAAAGACCGGCTAACCCAGACCGGTCCGTCAGGGCCGGGCATTTTGGCGATCCGCCAAGGAAACCGAAAGAAATTGCGAAAGCGATGACACTTCGATTAGAATATCCGGACATGCGGGGCGGCTTGACGCCCGTCGGGATGTCGCCATGTTCCAAACACTCCGAAGCTGGTTGACTCGATCTCCGGGCCGGATGGCCGGGCGACGCCCCAAGGGGGTGTTCATCAGCTACCGCCGGTCAGACAGCGAACCGGCCGCCAATCGGCTGAACAGTGACTTGCGGAACAGGCTGGGGGGCGAGGTCGTCTTCTTTGATGTGGACACCATCCCCGCCGGGGAACCGTTTCCGGAGGTCATCGCCGCCGGGATTCAATCGGCCCAAGTGGTGTTGGTGTTGATCGGCAAAACGTGGCACGAGACGCGGGACGCGGCCGGCAACCTTCGATTGCATCTGGAGGAAGATTTTGTCCGCCGGGAGATCGAACTGGCCCGTGCTGGCGACAAGGTCATCATCCCCGTCCTGATCGACGGGGCCGAGCTTCGGCTGGACGATGAGCGGCTTCCCGAATCGCTGCGATTCCTTGGCCCGCTGAATGCTAAAATCCTCCGGACCAACCGGGATTATGGCCGCGATTTGGACGATCTGATCGCCGGGCTGCGGCAAAAAGGCGTCTCGGTGTCGCCGCGACACTGGCTCCGGCAAAACCTGGCTGTCCTGGCGTTCGCCGCCACGATGGTGTTGTCCGGCGGGGCCTTGCTGGCCGTGATTCTTCTCCGGTCGGGGCTTGTCGATCAGGAGGGGAATGCCGTCGGGACGTCGATCCCGGCGTTCCACGAACCCGAGGCATCGCCTTCCCTGTTGGGGCATGTGTCGGCCTCGGATCGTTTGCGATTGGAGAGCGCCTCGGAATCGTCCGTCGTCCAGATTGCGGGCATGTGTGAAAACGAAGAACTTCAACGGCTGGCCGAGAAGTATCAGGATGATCCGGCCACCCTGTTGAGCATCATTTCCAAGGAGTATCTGAAATGAACCGACTCGCCTTGTTGTTTGCGACCCTGATCGCCGCCCTGCCCGCCGGGGTGGCGCGGGCCGACGACTATTTCGATCACATTTACCGGATTTCGACCGTCCGCGAGGGCAAGCCCTCCGTCGAACTGACCGGCTTCAAGGTGAAGGGCCGCGAGGGGCTTTACACCGCCCTGCACGGCGTGGTGGGCGGCAAGACCATCAAGGCGTTTCAGCCGTCGTCGAAGAACGTCACCGGGTACGAACTGGAAATTGCCGAGGTCGACACCGACCGGGACATCGCCTACCTGTTGCCGACCAAAAAGGGGAAAAAGCTGTCCGACGGCGGGTTGCCGCTCGGCGTCGCCCCGAATCTGGCGAGTCTGGCTGAAAAGTCCGTGAAGGTGGTCGGCTTCCCGATGGGAGTCGACCTGCTGGCGGCCTCCACGCCGCTGACCGTCCGGCAACCGGCCGCCTGCGCGCTGGAAAAAGTCGGCAATCCGGCGGCCCGCGCGGATCTCAAGAAACGCAACAGCCCCCTGCTGAGCACCATCGTGCTGAGTCTCGACGGCAACTTGTTGCAGGGGCACTCGGGCGCCCCCATCCTTGATGCCGACGGCAGTGTGATCGCCGTCGGCAACGGCGGGCTGGATATCGGCCGCGTCGGCTGGGGCTGGGCCATCCCGTTTCACGACATCAAACTCAACGGCCTTTCCGAGGCGGGCGTGCCGGCCAAACTCGCGGCGCTGGGCAAGGCCGACGCCATCACGTTGTTCTGCGTGATCGACGAAAACGCCCGTGAAAATGCCAAGAAGATTCGCATCGAGACCAAGACCGTCATCATCGGCAAGGACGGCGAACCCGCGGTGGCCTTCACGATGACGCCGAAACAGGCGATGACCGCCCAGATGGACCGGTTGAAGGAAGTCATGAAGCTGATTCAGCAAGGCAAGGCCGACCAGCTTGACCCGGTGAAGGAAATGGAAAGACTGAACCAGAAGATGGTTCCGCTGGCCATCGGCACCACGGTCGAGGTGGTGGATTTGGAGGACGGCCAGGCCGCCGGGGCCGGAGCCGGGGGGCTGCCGGGCTTGCCGGGGCTTCAAGGGTTGCCGGGGCTTAACCTGCCGAAACTCCCCGCCGCCGGGAAGAACGACGACCCCTTCGCCCAGATCGGCAACATGCTCGGCAACGCCGCCCAAGAAGTAAATGTGAAGGTGAAGGTGTTGGACGGAACCCAAAAGGGCAAGGAACTCTGGGTGAACCGCGCGGCCATCAAACGGGAAACGCTCATCCGGCAGGAGAAGTGAGGGAATGACCAATGACCAATGACCTGTAAGAATGTGTGCGAGTATCCGTATGATTACTCAATGCAATCGATTTGGTCATTGGTCATTGGTCATTGGTCATTTGACTTGGTCATTCCGAGTTCGTTCATGATGGGTTCCGGGTCGGCCGTAAAAACTCTTGTGCCGGTCTGAATATTCTGATTGTGTCTAAAAACTGGCGCGGGTGGATTTTGGGGCATTTCCGCGCGTTTCATGCAAAAGAGAGCTATGTTCCTTGTTGAAGGAATCAACCATGCGGTTGCGGTCTGTCACCCCAAGGCCTGTTAAACACCATGCAAGGCCCTAGCGAACTTATCACGTTTCTCACGAGGAATCAGTTCCTCACCTCGGCGCAGGGGGATATTCTGCTCAAAGAGAAGCAACGATTTGTTTCTTCCATCCAACTATGCGCCGAGCTGGTGCAGCGCAATTGGATCACCGCTTATCAACAGGCCCAGCTCCTTTCCGGCAACGGCGAAAAGCTCATCATCGGCTCGTACCGGCTCCAGCTTCCCATCGGCGAGGGGGGCATGGGCATGGTGTTCAAGGCCATCCAGCCGAAGCTCGACCGTTGTGTCGCCCTCAAGATCATCCGCCCGCAGGTGCTGGCCGCCCGGCCGGAAATCCTGTCCCGCTTCCACCGCGAGGCGCGGGCCATCGCCCAGTTGCACCATCCGAACCTCGTGATCCTCTTTGACGCGGACGAGTCGAACGGCACGCACTACATCGCGATGGAATACGTCGAGGGGCAGACCTTCGAGAAGATGGTCCGCTCGAACGGGCCGATGGGCATCCGGCAGGCCTGCGAATACATTCGCCAGTCGGCCATCGGCCTCCAGCACGCCTACGAAGTGGGTCTGGTCCACCGGGACATCAAGCCCTCGAACATCCTCGTCGCCCAGCGGCCCCTCGGAGGCGCCTCGACCGGCAATTCCTCCATGCGGCTGTCCCGGCCCGCCTTGGTGACAATCCGCGACCGCGAACGGCAACAGCAAGGCGGCTCGGCCGGGAAACTCAGCCAGTCGTGGGGCACGGTCAAGATTCTCGACATGGGGCTGGCCCGGCTGACCGACCCGGACGAAGACCAGCAGGGCAGCGGCCACACCCCGCTGACACGGGCGGGCGCCCTCCTCGGAACGCCGGATTTCATCGCCCCGGAACAGGCCCGCGACGCCCGCAAGGTGGACATCCGGGCCGATATTTACAGCCTCGGCTGCACCTTCTACTACCTGCTCACGGGCAAGCCGCCGTTCCCCGGCGGGACGGACGTGCAAAAGCTCATCCGCCACCAGACGGAAAAGCCCTTCCCGGTCGAGGATCTCCGCCCCGGCATCCCCGGCGAGGTGTTGCAGATTCTGGGCCGGATGTTGGAAAAGCGGCCGGAAGACCGCTATGCCACGCCGCAGCAACTGGCGGACGCGGTGGATCATTATCTGTCCCCGGTCGTGCCGCACACGCCGGTTCCCACCCCGTCCACGTCCCCGGTGGCCGAGACCCCGGCCGT
>NZ_JH636447.1:264008-278033 GCF_000255705.1 Zavarzinella formosa DSM 19928 | reverse complement strand
AACCGCTCGCCAGCGCCGCCGCCCACGCCGGGCCGACCGGGGCGGTGGCCGTCTCCAGGGACGGCCGGATGGTCGTCAGCGTCGGAATCGACGGCCGCATCCGCCTGTGGGACTTCACGACCTCCACTCCCCGCGAGATCGGCGGGGGCGTTTACCGGGGGGCCGAGTTTCAATCCGTCGTCTTCAGCCCGAAGGAAGATTACGCCGTCGTCGCCGGGAATTATCAAGGGACCGCCCGCGTCTGGGCGTGGGACTGGCGCGGAAACGAATTTTACGAGTGGGGCGCCTACCGCGGCGACAAGGCCAGCGTGACCGGCATTTCCTTCTCGCCGGACGGAACAAAGTTCGCCGCCGCCATCGGGGCCTTCGTGGTTTACTGGAAGGTTTCCTCCCCCAAATCCGCCGGGTCCGGCATCATCCTCAAGGGGCACGGCCATCCGGTGCGGGCGGTCGCCTTTTCGCCGGACGGCAAAATGCTCGTCTCGGCCGGGGAAGGCAAGAGCGTCATCGGCTGGAGTTTCGGCTGGCTCGGCGTGTCCCAAAAACTCAAGACAGACGGGCTGACGGACATCATCACCTCGATGGACTTTTCGGGCGACGGCGAACGTCTCTCCATCGCCGGGATGGACCGGGTGGTGCGCATCCTTGAAGTGGCCCGCCCGCGGTTGGAAAAAGCCACCGTGCTGTCCGGGCACCAGAACAGTCTCCGCCTGATCCGCTACCTGCCGGACGGCCGTTCGCTGGCCGTCATCGGCGAGAGCGGCCAGGTGGTTGTCTGGAACGCGGTCGCCGGACTCAAACAATCGGATTTCACCTTTTCAACCACGATGGCCACCTCCGCCGCCCTGACGCCGAACGGCCGTCTGCTCGCCTTGGGAACCATCGACGGCCGGGTCAGCCTGTTCGGCCTGCCGGAGGCCGGCACGTCCCCGGTCACGTCCCTCCAGTCGCTGGTCTCCTCCCGGATGTGACCGAATTCTCCGGTGACATGGCGTCAACCGGAAACCTACTTCCCGTTCCTCTTCCTTCTTGGCACGACCGCGCAGAGTCATCAGTGAAAGGATGACTCCCTTCCCGGCGACCTAACCCCCCGCTGATTGTCGGGCGGCCATCCCCGCTTTGGCCGTCTTTGGATACACTTTACCGGACGTTCGCCCCGCCACTCTCAAGGACATAATTCCCATGTTGCGATACCGAATCGCCGCGATGTCGGCGATTGTCGCCCTGATTCCGCTTGTTTCCGACGGTCAGGAAAAGACCGACCCGGCGAAGGCCGAGACGAAAAAGGAACTGACCCGCGAAGAACAGATGAAAGCCATCGAGAAGGAATTTGTGGAAGCCCGCAAATCGGCCTTCAAGGCGATCAACACGGCCAAGACGGTCGAGGAGCGGGAGGCCGGCCAAAAGCTGTTGCCGCAGGAAAAGACATTCCTGCCCCGCCTCCAGGCGATTCTGGCGCAAAACGACGGCGACGAACCGGCCATGACCGCGCTGGCCATGTCGATCTTCGCGTTCAACACCAAGGACGAGAAGATCCTCGCCGCGCTGGACAAGAACGTGAAGAACCCCAAGATCCGGCTCCTCGCCGAGGTCTGCATCGGGGGGGCGCCGCCGGCGATGGTGAAAGTGCTGGAACGCATCTCCAAGGAAAACCCCGAGAAGGACGTTCGCGGCATCGCCTGCTACGCGATGGCCGGCAACGCCTTCGACGCCGCCGAGCAACAGGAACTTCCCGAGGGGAAGTCCCCCGATTACAAGGAAGCCGAGGCGTTGTTCGCCCGTCTTGAGAAAGAGTTCGGGGATGTGAAGATCGACAAAAACACGCTGGCCGACGTGGCGAAGGGTTATCTGTTTGAAATCCGCAACCTCGCGGTCGGCATGAAGGCCCCGGCGGCCGCCAGCAAGAACCTGAAGGGGGAGGCCGTCACGCTGGCCGATCTCAAGGGCAAGGTCGTCGTCCTCGATTTCTGGGCGACCTGGTGCGGGCCGTGCCGGGCGATGATCCCGCACGAACGCGAACTGGTCGAACGCCACAAGGACAAGCCGTTCGTCTTCGTGAGCGTGAGCGCCGACGACGAGAAGAAGGATCTCGAAGAATTCATGAAGGAAGAAAAGATGCCTTGGACCCACTGGTGGCAGGGCCCGGACGCCCCGCTCTTGAAGACGTGGAACATCCGCAAATTCCCGACCGTCTACGTCCTCGACACCGCCGGCGTGATCCGGCACAAGGACATCCGCGGCGAAAGTCTGGACAAGGCCGTGAAGGCCTTGCTGGCTGAGACGGAAAAGAAGTAATTCTAAATCACATTGATTGTTTGCCAAAGTGAGGTCTCGGAGCCCCCCTCCGGCTCCCCTGCCAAGGGGGAGGCGGAGGGGGGGGCTCCGAGATATTCGGCATCACACCGAACGGGACGTTCCACATCATCCGGATGCGATTTGAAATCACTCAATTCATGAGGAGTCGATTGATGAAACGGCGATTCATCGGAGCGATGGCCATTTCGTGCTGTCTCGTCGCGGCCATGGTCCGCGGCGAAGAGCCGGACGTCAAGCCGGTCAAGAAGACCTTTCGCGCCGCCGACGGGGCGAACATCATCGGCGAAGTGCGCGGCAAGGGGGAGACGGCCCTCGTCTTCCTGCATGGCTGGGGCGGTGACCGCGAGTATTGGAAGAACCAGGCGGCCGCCTTCGCCGGGGATTACCGCATTGTCGCCATCGATCAGGCCGGCCACGGCGAATCCCAAACCGGCCGCAAGGAATCGACGGTCGCCGCTTTGGCCGCCGATGTCGAGACGGTCGTCAAGGATCTTGGCCTCAAGCGGGTGATTCTCGTGGGCCACTCGATGGGCGGACCGGTCGCGCTCGCGGCCGCGAAGCGGTTGCCGGGGACGGTCGTCGCCGTGATCGCCGTTGACACGCTGCAGAACGCCGAGGCGAAATTCCCGGCGGAATTGGGGGCGAAACTGCTGGCCGGAATGGAGAAGGATTTCAAGGGAACAATCCGGGCCGGCTTCTTCACGGGCCTCTTGCCGGAGAAGGCCGACCCCGAACTGGCGGGCTGGCTCGCGAAAAAGGCCGAGGCACAAGAGCCGAAGATGGCCGTCGCTCTCATGCGAGACATCTTCACACTCGACACGGCGAAGCTCTTGAAGGAAGCAAAAGCCCCCGTCCGCTGCATCAACTCCGGCGGCGGCTATGCGTTCTTCAATCCGACGGCGGTCGAGATCAACAAGAAATACGCCGACTTCACGGCCGTCTCCATCGACGCGGTCGGCCATTATCCCATGCTGGAGAAACCGGAAGAATTCAACCACGATCTTCGGGAGGCGCTCAAAGAATTCGCGGCCAAACGTTGAGACCTTTCAACAACCGATTGCTTTGGCTCGCGACGATCCCCGGTGAGGCGTCTCTTCGGAACGGAGCGGGGCCAGAGATGATTTCCCAAGTCTCGAATCACGGCTTTCAGTCGCCATCCATCCCGGCCTCCGTGAGAAGCCGAACCGCCGCGACGATGTGCCGTCGCAACGCGGTCGGTTTCTTCGCGGCCTCGGGATCGATGTGCGGGCCATCAGGGTTTGCCACCGCCCAATCAATGACGTTTGAGGCGTGGCCGTCATCGAGTGTGGCAAATCTTTCTGGCACACGTCGGCGGCTTGTATTCGCCCCAAGGGGGCGCTCGATAATAGCCAGGGGCGCTCGCCCCTGGAATCCCGTCATTTGAAGGGTTTTCTGCCCCAACGGGGCAGCACATGTTCGTTGTGCCACCCCGTTGGGGTGGATTCCTTTTGGCGATAATAGCCAGGGGCTTCCGCCCCTGGCTATTATCGAGCGCCCCCTTGGGGCGAATACAAGCCGCTGACGTGTGCCAGAAAGATTTGCCACACTCTTCTTACTTCCCGCGAGCCGTCGTCAGCACCGTTTCGAGTTTCACCGACGCCCCGTTTTGGCGTTTGCTCTCCTCGGCCGCTTCCATGAACGCGAACAGTTCGGTCGTCTCGGCGGCGCTCACCGGCGGGGTGCGGGTTTTGAAGAACTTGGCGATCTGGATGGCGGTGGCCTCGTAGCCCATGTATCGGTCGTTCGTCGGGACCACGCCCTTCACCGGGGCGCCGTGGCCGTAGATGCCGGCCGTGGACACGCCCTTGTCCCCGAACACCGTGGCGCTGTACTTCGGCGCCCCCTTGCGGATCGCCCGGTAGGTGCCCACCCGGCCGTCCTTCCAAACGCCGGTGACCACATCGGCCAAGTCCGTCGAGGCCCGCGTGACGGAGACGCAACCCGGCCCCATGATCGTGTACAACGTCTCCACGCCGTGGATGCCGTGCCAGAACAAATCCGGGTGGTGCGGTTCGCGGGGACAGCCGCCGTAGACATCACACCCCAGCACCTGGCCGACTTCTTCGTGATTGCGCATGCCAATGAATCCGGGGCTAAAACGATGCTGCGAACACGAGAAAATCGGCGTCTTATATTCGGCCGCCAGCTTGAAGATTTCAACCGTGTCCTTCAACGAGGCCGACAACGGGCGGCCAATATACACTGGCTTGCCGGCCTTCAGGATCGGCTTCAATTGTTCGAGATGCGCCCGGCCGTCCAGGCTCATCAGCAACACGGCATCCACTTGCTTCAACACTTCATCGGGCGAGGCCACCAACTGAACTTTTTGCTTTTGGATGCCATCGGTCCACTTGGGCAACTCGCGCACACTCTCCTCAATGTCCGGGCTGCCGCCGGGGAACGCCGCCACCACGCGAATCCCGGCCAAATCTCCCTCGGCCTTCGGGTTGTGGAACAACTCGGTGAACGCCAATGCTTGGTAATTGTCCAAGCCGATGATGCCGACCTTGATCGGCTCGGCCGCCGACCCGGCGAGGAGGGGAAACAGGAGCGTGAGGACCGTCAGCAATCGCTTCATGAAATTGATCCGCCTTTGCGAATAGTGGTGGGAAGGAGGATCTTACCGCAATTCGTTTGGCGACGCACGATGAAAAAACGAAGGTGAGGTATTGGTGACAGCGTCCGTTCTTGGCGAGCCGAGCAGCGTAAGCTGCCGGGTGGCTCCCGGCGGAAAAGTCACTTCAGCCACGGGTTTGAATCAGGCTGAGTAAAGGGGAGGCGATTCAACCGCCGGAAGCCACCCGGCAGCTTACGCTGCTCGGCTCGCCAAGAACGGACGCTGCCGCCGGCAGAAAGAATCGATCGCCTCTTCGTTGCTCAAGCCAAAACCGCCCGGATCACATTCCCGTGGACATCGGTCAATCGGCGTTGGATGCCGTTGTGCGGGAAGGTGAGGCGTTCATGATCCAGCCCCAGCAGGTGCAGGATGGTGGCGTGGAAGTCGTACACTGTCGTCGGATGTTCGCCGGGTTTGTAGCCGAGTTCGTCGGACGAGCCGTATCGGATGCCGGGCTTCACGCCGGCGCCGGCCATCCAAGACGTGAAGCAGTGTTGGTGATGGTCCCGGCCGAGGCCGTTTGCCCCTTGCGTGAACGGCGTGCGGCCGAACTCGCTGGACCAGATCACCAGCGTGTCTTTCAGCAGGCCGCGTTGTTTCAGGTCTTGCAACAGCGCGGCGCATGGCTGATCCAGCAATTGCCCCTGCCGGTCGTGGTTGTCCCGCAGGTTTTCGTGGGCATCCCAATTGATGCGCGGGGAGCCGAGGGCGCCGCCGTTGTAAATTTGCACGAAGCGGACGCCGCGTTCGATCAACCGGCGGGCGAGCAGGAAGTTCCGGGCCGTCGGGCCGACGACCGGGTCTTCCAAGCCATACATCTGCTTCGTTTTCGCCGTCTCGTTCTCCATGTTCATCGCCTCGGGGATGCTCGCCTGCATCTTCGCGGCCAGTTCATACGATCGCACACGGGCGCTCAGTGAGGTGTCAAGCGGGTCTTGGACGGCATAATCGGTGTTGAGATCATTCACCAATTTCAACCCGGCCAGCCGGGCCTCCGGCTTCACCGTCGCGGGCGTTACCAAATGGCTGACCGGCTCCGGCAAGCTCATGTTGAACAACGTCCCCTGATGCTCGGCCGGAAGAAAGCCGTTGCTCCAATTGGCCGTGCCGCCGTTGACCAACCCGCGCGGGTCCGGCAGCACCACATACGTCGGCAGGTTGTCGTTCTCCCGGCCCAGCCCATAAGAGAGCCACGCCCCGAGACAGGGAAACCCGGCGAGGGTGAAGCCCGATTGCATCTGAAAGCACGCCGGTTGATGCGACGGGCTTTTGGTGACCATCGCATGGAGAAACGCGATGTCGTCCACGCACTTGGACAAATGCGGAAACAACTCGCTCACCCACGCCCCGCATTGGCCATGCTGGCGAAACTTGTAAAAGCTCTTCCGCAACACGCCGGGGAAGCCGAAGAAGGTGTCCAGTTCCCCCTTGCCCTCAAGTTTTTTGCCATCGGCCTTGTCCAACTCCGGCCGATGGTTGAATGTGTCCACATGGCTGACCCCGCCGGGGGAAAACACATGAATCACCCGCTTGGCTTTCGCCGGAAAATGTGGCTTCGGTTTGGCCTCGGCCCCGGCGGCGCGTTCTTGATTGAGCATCCACGCGAGGGCGATGCCCCCCAAGCCGGTTGCCGAGTCGGAGAGAAAGCGGCGACGATCATGCCAGACGGGGATGGAGTTCAACATGGAATCGTGCCTCGGAAGATACCAGAGCGGAGTTCGGAATACCGTAACAGCTTGTTGGTTTTGTCGGTCCAACGGACCGATTAACATAGCCCAGCCCGTCAGGGCTGGGTAAATCACCCGCCCACGACCTCGGTCTGAAGGACCGATTATTTTGGGGTTTTCAGACTTCGCGGCCCTGACGGACCTTGAACCAATAATCGGTCCTTCAGACCGGGATTTCTCGATGGTTGGCTGACCCAGCCCTCACGGGCTGGGCTATGTTAATCGGTCCGTTGGACCGACAAAACCAACAAGCCGCCATCTCTTTCTGAACTCCACCCTAATTTCCACGTGGTTTCAAACAATTTCAAGAGCCTCACTGCGTAAGCGGTGAGGGTGGCCTTCGCCTGTCTGCGACCACCCTCACCGCTTACGCAGTGAGGCTCTTGTTGGTCGTCAAATCAGTTAAAGATTCAACCCAAAACCAAGACGAGTAACATGGTCTCACCTCGCATAAAGAAACTCGCTGGAATTGAACAACGACCACGTCAGCGTGTTTAACCCGTGCTTCTCGACCACCTCGCGGGCGGCTGCCATCTCTTGCTCGCGCGGCAAACGGGCGAAGACAATCTCGAAAGCCCGCATCACTTGTTGTTTCACCTCGGAATTATCCTTGGCGATTTGTTTCGCCAGCAGATCAGCCTGCCGAAGCACAAACGCATCGTTCATCAAGGCCAATGCCTGCAACGGCGTGACGGTTGGCCGGCGTTTGGGAATCGGCACCGACGGGGACGGACAATCGAGCGCGTCCAGCAACGGGCTTCGCGCGGTGATGACTTGAATGCGATAAATCGACCGGCGATTGTGGGCCGGTTCGTCGCTGTCCTTGAGATGGTAAAAGTAGGTGTTCAACCGCGTGACCGTGAACGGCCGGAAACTCGGGCCGCCCATTTCGCGGTTGAGATTCCCGGCCATCGCCAGCATCGCGTCCCGAATTTCCTCCCCTTGCAGGCGCCGGGCGGGGAACTTCCAGAGCAGGCGGTTATCGGCGTCGACGCCCGCCGCTTTTTGATGGACGGCGGCGACGGCCTCCTCTTTCGCCCCATTCACAGATGATTGCCGATAAGCCGCGCTTGTCACAATCAAGCGGTGCAATTTCTTGATGCTGCCGTTTGACCGGAGGAATTCGCCAGCCAGCCAGTCGAGCAATTCGGGGTGCGATGGAGGGCTGCCGTTGGCTCCGAAATCGCTGGCGATTTCGACAATCCCCGTGCCGAAATGCCCCTGCCAGACGCGGTTGACCATCACACGGGCCGTTAACGGATGATCGGGATGCGTCAGCCATTCCGCAAAGCGAATCCGTCGGCGTTGCTCAGGCGTCGTTGAATCCAGCCCCCACTCGGCCGCCGGTTGCCGGATGATCGACAGGCCCCCCGGCGAGACGGCTTCGCCCGGCTGTTTCACATCGCCGCGAACGAAGACCACCGTCGGCTGCGGTTGCTCCCGGTCGCCGACGAACGCCATCGTCACCGGGAATTTGGTTCGCAATTCGTTGTTGGTGGTTTCGCGGTCTTTACGCAAAGCGGCCAATTTTTCCTGAAGGAGTTGCTTGTCTTTGGCCTCCTTCAGTTGCTTGTCGGTCTCAGTGATGGCCTTGTCCAATTCCGCGATTCGCTGCCGAAGCGGTGCGGTATTCTTCCGCCAAGCGGCCTCCTCGGCTTCGCTCAACATCCGGCGGGCGGCGTGATATTTGGGAGAGAGGCCATGATCGACCCCCTCGAAGACAGCCTTCACCCGGTAATAATCGGCCTGCGGAATCGGGTCGTATTTGTGATGGTGGCAGCGGGCGCAGTTGAGCGTCACCCCCATGAATGTCTGGCTGACGGCGCCGACCATTTCCTCCAGTTGTTCCTCCCGCGATTGCAACCGGCCCAGCTTGCTCGGCGTCACCCGTTGCAAGGCATCCCAAGGCCCGGCCACCAGCATCCCGGTGGCGGCGACGGATTGAGCGGTGTAATCATGTTGCACATCCCCGGCGATCTGCTCGCGGACGAACTGAAAATAAGGCTTGTCTTCGTTGAACGCCCGGATCACATAGTCGCGGTAGGTCCACGCGTCGGCCCGCAATTCGTCCTCCTCGAAGCCATCGCTCTCCGAGAAACGAACCACGTCCAGCCAGTGCCGCGCCCAACGCTCCCCGTAATGAGGCGACGCCAGCAACCGGTCAACCAGCTTGCCCACCGCCTCGTCCGGCAATTGTCTTTTCCCGGCGCATTCCTTCTCAAACGCGGCCACTTCTGACGGCGTTGGCGGCAGCCCGGTCAAGTCAAAGGTGATTCGCCGGATGAACGTGCGGGGATCGGCCGGGGGCGACATCTGCAATCCGCCAGCCGACAGCTTTTCGGCGATGAACGCATCAATCGGATTGGCAAACGCCGACTTCGGCACATTCGGTTTGCTCACGGGCTGAAACGCCCAAGAAACAGGCTTCTTTTCCATTTCCTTCGCCGCGTCGAAATCCTTCGGCCACGCGGCATCGGCCCGTATCCAATTCGTCATCGCGCTGACTTGCCCGGCCGTCAACCGTTCGCCCTTGGGGGGCATCCGCTCGGTGTCGTCCTTGATGGTGATCCGCTCGATCAAAACGCTCTCGGCCGGGTTGCCGGGGACGACGGCCTTCCCGGTCTTGCCCCCCTTGAGCATCGCCGGGCGGGAATCCAACCGCAACCCGCCTTGTTGCTTCTCCGGCCCGTGACAACCCACGCAACGGGTTTGCAAAACCGGCCAAATCTCCTTGCGGAAATCAACATCTTCCCCGGCCGACAGCGAACCGGCGAGGAGCAACGCCAGCGTGGAGAGGGACAGTCGCGGCATTTGGTCTCCATTTTTTGGAAAAGTGACAAGGAGACAAGCAGACAAGGTGACAAGGCGATTAGGAACCGCTTCATGTTCCAAGGTTTTTATCACCTTGTCACCTTGTCACCTTGTCTGCTTGTCTCCTTGTCTCCCTGTCATCTTCCCCGTCAGTGTTTCATCAAGAACCCAAACACCAACAACGACACAATCAGCAAGACGCCAAAGATCATCAGGGCGGCGGCCGAGTAGATCAACGTCTGGCTTTTCCTTGACCGGGGAGCGCGGGGCAACGCGGCACTGGAGGGAAGCCGAAACCGGCTGTCGGTGCTTTCTTCCAGCGGGGGCCGTTTGCTGAAGCTGGGTTCGTCGTCGAGCGGTTCGGTTCCGGGAATCGGGACCGGGGGAATGAACACCGGGACGGCTTTCCGGGGGATGTACTCCTCCAGTGCCTCCGCGAGTTCGCCGGGTGTTTGGAACCGCTGTTCCCGCTTTTTTGCGGTCATTTTAACCAACACGCGATCAAGGCCGGGGGGCAGATCGGTTCGCTTGGGGACCGGGAAAGGCTCGCGGGCGTGCCGAAGCATCTTTTCCGTCGGCGTGCCGCCGGGGTATGGCACGTCGGCGCATAGCAGGTAGTAGAGCGTGCAGCCGAGCGAGTAGACATCCGACCGGATGTCGGCCGCGTGGGAATCGCGGGCTTGTTCCGGGGCCACATAATCAGGCGTGCCGACGACCAAACCGTCCTTGGTGATCCGGCTCACCGAATCGGCCCCGGCCGCATCCTCCAACCGGGCCAAACCCATGTCCGAGATTTTGACGATCCCCGTCTTGGTGATGAGCAGATTCGCCGGCTTGATGTCCCGGTGGATCAGTCCCTTTTCATGGGCATGTTGGAGGCCGGTGGCGGTTTGCCGGATGTAGTCGCAGGCCATTGCGACGGTGAGCGCCCCCTTTTGGATGACAAGTCTCGCGAGATTGGTGCCGTCCACGAATTCCATCGCGAAGAAGTGAATATCCCCGGCCTGGTCGGCATCGTAAGCCATCACCACATTTTCATGGGCCAGGGCCGCCGCCGCCCGGATCTCCCGGCGAAACCGCTTCACCATCTCCGGGTTCAGCATCCGCTCCCGCCGGATCACCTTCAGGGCCACATCCCGGTCCATGCGGGTGTGTTTGGCCCGGAATACCTCCCCCATGCCCCCTTCGCCGAGCTTTTCCACCAGCACATATTGATTGAGAAACAGGTCCGATCCGCGACCCCGCCAGAAGAGTTTCACTTGCAACGGCGACAGCATTCCCAGCCGGGCAATGTATTTGGGCACCGCCTCCGGGTCATCCGATTGGGCGGCCGCGAACTCGCGCACGGCGTCCCACTGCGGGGGAGTGAGCAACCCGCTAACCCGCACCGAGTCCAGAAAGTCGGCCATTTGGTTGGCGGACATGCAGCCCCCGCGGGAGTGATCGATCCGTCGCTTCGGTGGCAATTCTATCAATCCCGACGAATGTGAACCGGCGAAGATTTGGCTTTGCGAAGAAGAAAAGAGTTCACGCAAAGATCGCCAGGGGACGCAAAGTTTGCCCAAGTTGTCATTGCCTCGTATCAGACATTTTCCCCCGCATTACTGATGACATTTTTTATTGTCAGCAATGACGCGGGGGCGGGCGATTGTCAGCGTGCTTTCGGCTCGGTGGGCCGCCACACTTCCCGGAACTCTGCTCTAAGTAACCAACCCCGGATCATGTCCTTGGGCTGTCGGAATCGCGATCATGATAACATCAACGTTTGACGGCGTTGCCGAACCGGAGGGACGACCATGAAAGAGTTGAACCAAACAGGGATCGGGGCCTTGGGCGCCCATACGAATGTGACTCGCCGCCAGATGTTGGGGGCGGCCGCCATTGGCGGTTTGCTTTTCCAAGGCGTGTCGGCGGGAGAAGAACCGAAGGCTGGCGGCAGCCTGCCGCAAGTCAAGCCCGAAGAGATTGGCCTCCATCCGAAACAACTCCAGGCGGCCTACGACCTGATGGAAAAATGGACGACCGGACCGGATGCCCCCGTGCCGGGCGGGGCGATCTTGGTCGGCCGGGGCGGGAAGACGGTGGCCCCCCGGTTCTTCGGCCGGCAGGGACCGGAGGCGGGCGCCGGGCCGATCCGGCGCGATGCGATGTTCTATCTGGCCTCCGTCACCAAGCCGGTCATCTGCATGGGGGCGATGCTGCTGGTCGAACGCGGCTTGCTCAACATCAGCGACCGCGTCAGCCGCCACATTCCCGAGTTCACCGGCGGGGGCAAAGAAGACGCCCAGATCATTCACCTGCTCACCCACACCTCCGGTTTGCCGGATGAATTGCCGGACAACGCGGGGCTGCGAAAGCAACATGCCCCGTTGAAGAAGTTCATCGAGGAATCGATCAAGGCCGAGTTGGCGTTCAAGCCCGGCGCCCGATACAGCTATGCCAGTTGCGGCATCTTGCTAGTGGCCGAGATCATTCAACGCCTGTCGGGGAAGTCCGTCCGCGAGTTTGTTCGCCGCGAAATCATCGACCCGCTGGGGCTAAAATCAACCGGCTTGGGATCGCAGGGATTCTGCATTCTGCTCACCAACTACCTGCGAGCCAAGGCCCCGTGGCGGCTCGTCCATCTGTCAAACGCCATCGCCGCCGCTTTTGATTGAGGCGAGGGGCGCCGGCAAATCATTCTGGCGGTCATCACTTCTCGCGTCGCTCACGGCGATGGTATTCGCCCCAAGGGGGCGCTCGAGAATAGCCAAGGGCGGCTTCCGCCCTTGGAAAGCTGTTCCCTTGATTTCCGCCCCAACGGGGCGGCACAACAGACAAGTGCCGCCTCGTTGGGGCGGAAATCCTATTGATGGGCGATGTTTCCAGGGGCGGCGACCGCCCCTGGCTATTCTCGGGCGCCCCCTTGGGGCGAATACCAGCAACGCGGTTTGAGGCAAACGTAGGGTGTGAAAGCGTGCCCGGAAGATTTGCCACACCCCTCGCGTAACACACCAATCACCCGCCGACTTCGGTCACGTCAGGCCAAAATGGGTTTGATCGGGCTAGCCTCATGCACGTCCGTTAATCGTTCGTCCCGGCCGTGATGGCGGAACGTCAGCTTGCCGTGATCCAAGCCCAGAAGATGCAGAATCGTGGCGTGCAGATCGGACACTTTGCAACGGTCCTTCACCGCGCGATAGCCGAAATCGTCGGTGGCGCCGTGGATGGTTCCGCCTTTGATTCCCCCGCCCACGAGCCACATCGAGAACCCGTAGGGGTGATGGTCGCGGCCATCCTTCCCCTGCGCCCCCGGCGTGCGGCCAAACTCTCCGCCCCATGTGACGAGGGTGCGGTCGAGCAGGCCCATCCGCTTCAAATCAGCCAGCAGGCCCGCCACAGGTTTGTCGGTTTGTTCGCAGCAGGAACGGGTTTGGGCCGCGTTGTTGTTGTGGGTGTCCCACGGTTGGCCGGACATGAATATTTGCACGAATCTCACGCCGCGTTCCACCAATCGGCGGGCCATCAGGCAGCGCAGGCCATACGGCCGGGTGACGGGGTTGTCGAGGCCGTAGAGCGATTGCACGGCAGGCGGTTCCTTCGAGAGATCAAGGGCGTCCGTGGCCGAAAGTTGCATTCGGCCGGCGAGTTCAAAGCTGGCGATGCGGGCGTCGAGTTCCAGTTCGCCGGGGCGGGCCGCGCGATGAGTGGCGTTCAATTCCGCGAGCAAATCCATCCGGCCTTTTTCGACCGCGACCGGCCGCGCCGTCTTCGGTGTCAGGTTCAGAACCGGGCTTCCCTCGGATCGAAACTGCGTGCCTTGGTAGGCCGGCGGCATCCAACCGCTGCTCCAGTTCCGGATGCCGTCAACCGGCAATCCGCGCGGATCGGGCAGCACCACATAGGCCGGCAAATCGCGGTTTTCGGAGCCAAGCCCGTAGGCGGCCCACGCACCAAGGCTCGGCCGGCCGGCGACAGTCAGCCCGCCGTGGATCATCCAGAGGGCTTGTTCGTGGTTGCGGTGTTCGGTGAACATCGAGCGAATCACGGCGATGTCGTCGGCGTGTTTGGCGATGTTTGGCAACACTTCCGAGAAGGGCGTGCCGCATTTCCCCGCCGGTGTGAATTTGAAGGGGCTGCGGAGCAAATTGCCGGTGAGTTTTTCATCGTCGGCAACCTCGGCCGGCGGCGGCTTGCCGTCGTATTTCTCCAACGCGGGCTTCGGGTCGAGCAGGTCCATGTGGCTCGGCCCACCGTGCATGAATAGCTGGATGACCGCCGTCGCCTTGGGGGCATGATGGGGCTTGGGATTGGGAGTCTTCGCCTCCGCCCGTGCCCGCTCCTCCGCGAGCATCGCCGCGAGGGCAACCGCGCCCAGCCCGCCGCCCAGGCGGCCGATGGCTTCCCGTCGGGTGAATCGCATCATCGGTCTTCTCCGATCAATCAACATATACGAATTCGTTTGCGCATAGCAGCATGTGGCAAAGATCAATCAACGCCCGGCGCTTGGCATCGACCGCCGGGGCGTGGCGGGCGGTTTGCTCGGCAAGGAAC
>NZ_JH636447.1:262104-263998 GCF_000255705.1 Zavarzinella formosa DSM 19928 | reverse complement strand
GTTCAACGTGGCAAGTTCCGCAGGCCGGGCCGGACGGGCGAACGCCAGCCGGACGGACGCCCCGGTGGGATCAACCGGTGATTCCTTCGTCAACCGGTCGGCGAATGCCTCGGCTTGCCGGGCCAGTGTGTCGCTGTTGAGAAGGGTTAGTGCCTGAGAGGCCACCGTGGACACGCCACGCCGGGTGCAGTTCGTTTCAATCCGGGGTTGGTCGAATAGTTGCAACAGCGTGACCGGCTGGGAACGCCGCACTTGCAGATACACCGAGCGCCGCTGACTGGCGGGGTTGGCCGCGATCACCACTTCGTCGCTGGACAATTGTTGCACGGGGACCGGCGGGCCGAACCGTCCCTCGTTGAGCGTTCCGGCGACAAACAACATCGAATCACGCAGGGACTCCGCCTCGACCCGCCGCAATCGCTGCCGCCACAGGAGGGTGTTGTCGGGGTCGGCCTTTCGCTCCGCGTTTCGATCACCGGCCTCGGCGCTGGATTGGCGGTACGCGGCCGAGGTGAGAATGAGCCGGTGAAGTTTTTTCAGCGACCAGCCGCCCGCCTCGAATTCGCACGCGAGCCAGTCAAGCAACTCAGGATGCGTCGGCTTCGTCCCTTGGAGGCCGAAGTTTTCCGGAGTGCGGACCAACCCCTCGCCGAAGTGGTGCAGCCAAACGCGGTTCACCATCACGCGACTGGTGAGCGGATGGCCCGGTTGCGTAATCCAGTCGGCCAAGGCCCGACGACGGCCGCTCGTCGGCGCGTCTTTCGCGGGGGGCGTCCAGGCAAATGGCTTCGGGGTGGCGACGCACGACAGCACGCCCGGCGTGACTTCCGGCCCCGGCTTCAAGTAATCGCCTCGCCGCAGCACGGGCGTCTTTGGTTCTCCGGGCAGGTCGTACATCGCCCGGATCTCGGCAAATGTGTGCTTCTTCGCCTCTTCGGCCACGATGGCCGCGTCAATCGGTTTGATCTTGGCGGCATACTCGGGATAAGCCCCGGCCAGCAGCGCGGGCAAGGCGGCCTCGGCCGGTTTCAACTCCGGGGTAAATTTTTCGGCGAGATACTTCTGAACCTCGGTCCGTTTCATCGGGTCCGCGTTCACCGCAAGGCGAGTGTCCTCCCGAATGGCTGGAGGCAGTTTCGCCAGCCGGTCCTCGAACAACTTGAGGGCGAATTGTTTCCGGAGTTCGGCTTGTGATTTCCGCAACTCCGCGACCGTCTTGGCAATTTCCGCGTTCCGGTCGGCCGCCGATTTCTCTTGTGACGCGGTGGCCTCGTTCAACCGGCGTTGCACCTGCGGCACCCATTGCGCCGGGCGATAACCGCTCATGAACACCGCCTGTAAGCGATAGTAATCAGCTTGCGGGATTGGGTCAAACTTGTGCGTGTGGCACTTCGCGCACTGGACCGTGAGGCCGAGAACGGCGGAGCCGACGATGGCTTGGGTGTCGTCGAGTGTCTGGTAATAGTAGCCCGGCGCGTTTTTGATGCTCACGAAGTCGGGTCGGCTCGTGTCGGACGCGCACCGCAGGAATCCGGTGGCGATCAGCGAATCGACCACTCCCGGCGGCAGTTCTTTCGACTTGTGGTAGTGCGTCCAGTAATCGCTGTATTCATCCCCGGCAATCTGTTCGCGGAGGAACTTGTCGTAAGGCATGTCGGCGTTGACCGCCCGGATCACCCAGTCGCGGTAACGCCAGGCGGCGGATCGAATGTAATCGGCATCCAGAATTCCCTCACTGTCCGCATATCCGGCGACATCGAGCCAGTGGCGGCCCCAGCGTTCGCCGTAGCGGGGCGAGGCCAGCAACCGGTCAACCACTTTCTCATATGCCCCCGGAGACTGGTCCGCGAGGAAGGCCTCTTGCTCGACGGGGGTCGGGGGCAGGCCGGTGAGA
>NZ_JH636447.1:260844-261972 GCF_000255705.1 Zavarzinella formosa DSM 19928 | reverse complement strand
TCGGCGCGGCGGGTTGGGCGGCGGCGCCCGCTGTGTCAGCCGGGGCGCCTCCTTCGATCCACGCCTTCACGGCCGCAATCTCGGCGGGCGCGAGCTTGGCGATTTTTCCGGGAGGCATCGCCCCGCTGGTGATTTGTTCCAGAAGCAGGCTTTTGGCCGCATCGCCCGGAATGACGGCCGGGCCGGTGTCGCCCCCTTGCTTGACGGCCGCCGCCGTGCGGAGATCAAGCCCGGCCTTGGTGGTTTCGCCGCCGTGGCATTTCACACACTTGGCGACAAACACCGGCATCACATCCCGCTCGAACCGGGGCGGTTCGGCGGCCAAGGCGGAACATGCGAACACGGCGACAGCCGGAGCAATCAGGCGGAACATCGGCGGGACTCCGATGGAGAGGAAAGGCAAGCGGGCGGGAAGGCAAATGCGGCGGCGGGAGATTCAACGTAGGGTAACTGTTGGCGAACACGGTGTCCAGTGATTCCCGCGATTCTGTTTGACTCGTTCTTGACGAGAGCCGACAATCAACAAACCCTCATCCCCGCTCTCCCAGGTTTGCCATGCGAATGCTCCCGCCAATCCTTGCCGTCATCGCCACCGCTCTTTTGGTGACTCCCGCCTTTCCGCAGGACAAGAAGAATCCGTCGGAAGAGTCGGACAAGAGGATCAAGCAACTTCAGAAGGAACGGCTTGAAAATTTGAAGAAGGTGTCGGAGGGGAGCTTCGTGCTGGCCAAAGGACACCGGATGGAGATTGCCGAGGCGCTGGAAGCAACAATGGACGTGTTCCGGGCGGAGATGGAGGCCGCCGAGAAGGAAACGGATCGCATCGCGATTTGCAATAAGACGGTGGATTTGCTGAAGCAATACGAAGAATTGGCCAAAGCCCGGCACGAGGCCGCCAGGGGAACCGAAGTGGGCGTGTTCCGCGCCAGATCAAAGCGTCTGGAAGTGGAGATTTGCCTGGAGCGGGCGAAGGCCAAAGAAGCCGGACAGGGCAAGTGATCGAGGTTGGGTTTTCTCGCGGGTTTGTCTTGGTCTTGGCGAGCCGAGCAGCGTAAGCTGCCGGGTGGCTTCCGGTGGTTGAGCCGCCTCCCCTTTACTCAGCCGGACTTAAACCCGTGGCTCAAGCAT
>NZ_JH636447.1:225021-260834 GCF_000255705.1 Zavarzinella formosa DSM 19928 | reverse complement strand
TGGATCGCCACGGTCTTGCACCGGTCACGGACTTCGGGCGTCATCAGCCGGCCGAGCGCCCCGGCCAGGTCACCCACGCTTCGTTGGCGCGGTCCCAGCGAGGCGCCCACTCCTAACTTGGCGATGCGGGCCGCGTTGTCCGGCTGGTCCCAGGCCATTGGCAGGACGAGTTGCGGGCAGCCTGCCTCCAACGCCGACGCGGTCGTTCCGATGCCGCCGTGGTGGACCACCGCCGCGCACAGCGGCAGGATGCTTCGGAACGGAGCGAACTTGCAATGGAAGATCGTCGCGGGCAGGGAGGGAGGAATCACCTCGGGATACTTTGACAGGAAGACCCCCCGCACTCCCAACGCCTGACACGCGCCGGCGGCCGCCCGAAAGAACCCGGCCGCGTGTGTCATTCCTGTGCCAAGCGTGAAGGCGATCGGCGGCGGTCCCGCTTCGCAGAACCTCCGCACATCCTCGGGCAATTCCATCTTTGCTCCGTCGAACCGGCCGAATCCGGCGAGACGCATCTGGGGCGGCCAGTCCGGTTGCGGGGGGGCATACCACGAGGGAAACAGGCCGATCACCAAGTCCGGGGACATCCACCAGCGAAACACCCGCCGAATCGGGCGCAGGCCGAGCCGTGAGCGGACTCGATTGATAAATGGGCCGATGGTCATGTAACCGGCGGCGTCCACCCCGAGCCAGTAGAATTTGCGGAGCGAATGCGGGAGCCACGGCGGGATGGTGAGGCCCCCTGATAATTCGGGCGGGGCCGTGCTGCTCTGCACGAGGCCGGGCTGGAGGAGGAGAGTGGCCATCGGGCAACCCAGTTTCTCCTGAACCAAACGGCCGGCAAACACACCGGGATTGGAAACGATGACGGCCCCCGGTTCTCGGGCCAGGGCGGCGAGCGTCTCATACTGCCGGGAGATCATGACGCCGCCCCACCGGGCCATCGTCGGGCCGCTGCGATGCGAATGCCAGAGGTCCGGGTTGGCCAGCATTCGCCTCACTTCGTCGTTTGTCACGAGAGGCTGAAACTCGATGTCGATGGCGAGCGCCCGGCTCCGGTATGGCTCCGGGGCGGCCAGCGTGACCCGGTGGCCGCGGGAACGGAGCAAGGCCGCCAGCCCAAGGTGCGGAAAGATATCTCCGTCGGTGCCCACCGTCGCCAGAATCACGTGCATGTTTAACGGCTCTCTCCGGGGTGAAGCGCCCCTTGAACCCCGCCGACTCGGGAAATGATACGGCTTGAATGTGACACGACAGGAAACGAAATGAGATATGCTTTCTTCACCGGGAATGCGAAAGAACCGATGTCGAAAAGCATCTTCGACAGATGAGGGGCCATCTGTTTTCGGCTCGTTTTTTGCGGGAAAATCAGCTCACATTCCACTGTTCCGCCGCGTTACAAAAGGCCGGGTCTTCTTCGAGGCGCCGAATGAAGTTTTGTTCACAATTCCTTCTTCTGCTGCTGGCATCGTCTCCGCTGGCCGCCCAGGCGCCCGAAGCGGGGCCGGTTCCCCGTCAAGTGGACCAATATGGCGACACCCTCCCGGAGGGGGCGGTCCGGCGGTTCGGGTCGCTGCGATTGCGGCATCCGCAATTGTGGGATTTTGTCGTCCTCGACGACGGGACGACGGCGGTGACCGGCGGAGATGACGGAACCATTCGACGATGGGATTTGAACACGGGAAAGCAGACCAGTCTGGTTTCAATAGCAAAGGAAGGGCAGTATCGCCCGACACTGTCTGCGGACGGGAAAGTGGCGGCGATCCTGTCGGGCCTCTACGACCGGACATTGGAAATCATCGACACGGGCAGCGGTCATATGTCCGCGATATTTCCCATCCGAAAGACAGATGTTTCAGATATCAATTGCCTGGTGATCTCCGCCGACGGACGGAGGGTCGCCATCGGCGGCTCGTCAAACCGATTCATTTTGATCGATGTGAAAACCAATCGCATGACGCTATTTATGCTGGCCTCTGGCCGACAGGAAATGGAATGGCCTCCCCCAAAATTGGTGATGACTTTCAGCCCGGATGGCCGCCGGCTGGCCGTCGGCGGGGGAGACACCGGCCGGGTTGTCGCGATGGCGACCGACACCGGTGAAGAGCTGTTTGCCCGCGAGGCTCGGGCTGTGTCGGTCGCCTTCCTGCCGACAACGGACAAACTGGCCTTTGTCGAACGCCTTGAGGACAACCGTCATGAAACGGGTTATGTGCTGAGAGTGTTCGACATCGCTTCCGGGAAAATGAAGTATTCCTCAACGGTGTCGAGGAATGCCTTGTACGCATTCCTCACGGCCTCGCCGGACGGTCGGCGACTGGCTCTTTCGGAAGAAAAAGAAACGGTCGTCTTCGATGCCCGCACCGGCCGGGTGATCCGGCAAATGCAAGGCGGCGCCGATTGGCATGGCAACGGCACCGTGTGCCGGTTCACGCCGGACGGCGCCCGGCTGATTCTCAAAACCGGCCCCCGGCTCTTTGTCCGGGATGTCGCCACCGGCAAGGCCGTTGGCAACGAGGACGCGGAAACGGAGTTCGCGGAAGCGGCCGTGTCCCCGGACGGGCGGTGGCTGGCCGTTCAGAATATCAGGGATGGCGCGTTGGAACTGTGGGATTCACGATCCGCCCGTCTGGCCCGCACCTTGACCGAACCTTGCGACCGGCTTGAAGACATCGTCTTTTCGGGCGACAGCCGCGCGGTCATTGCTGTTACTCTCCATAAGGAAATCCGGAAGTGGGACACAAAGACCGGACGGCGCATCCCCATGCCGGCCGACGCCTTAGAGGGCGCTCGTGGTGTCTTGCGTCTCACTCCGGACGGCCGATCACTCGTGTCTTTCGGCAACGACGAAAAAAATGACCGACTGACAAGATTTGAAATGTTCGACACAACGACCGGCCGCCTGAAAGACCGGGCGACGATTGATGGCATTGGTGGTGATGAAAAATTCATGTTTGACAGCATCTTGCCGGACAACGAGTCGGCGGTCTTTTTCAATCGCAATGACAAGGAGTGTCGCATCACCGGCCTTCGGACCGGGAAAGAACGTCTGCGATTATTTGGCGAGGTGTTTGACGGTTCCAAAGATGGCCGATGGCTCGTGTTTTCACCGGACGAACTATCGGAGCATGGAAAGCGCCATTTTGACATTCTGGAAGCCACGTCCGGCAGTGTCATGTCCGCCTATGTTGCCTCGGATTACTTGGACGCGGAGTGTCATGCGAGCGTTCATATTCGCGGGCGGATGGGTGTTATTTTGGAAGGCAACCGGATGCGGGCGGTTGATCTGGCCACCAATCAGGAACTCAAAACGTGGACATTGCCCAAATCGAGTTACGGGGCGCCGAACCACGGGCTTGGACGCCGGATATTCAACGGCTTTCTCGGCCGGGACATGGCGATGACCTCGTTCGATGATGGCACGGCCCTCACTTGGGATCTGTCCGCGTGCCGGTTTCCGCAATTAAGCGACACGCACGCCGAGGCCGACTTGGCCAAGTGGTGGGATGATTTGGCCGGGGAAGGACCGGCGGCCTATGCCGCGATTTGGAAACTGGCCGAGTCGCCGGAGGACACCCTGATTCCCTTCTTGCGCCAACGCCTGCGGCCAATCGCCCCGCCATCGGCGACGGAGTGGAAAGGGTTGATGGCCGCGCTGGATCATCAGGAATTTCGCGTCCGGGCGGCCGCCTTGCGACGGTTGGAGCAATATGGCATCGGAGCACTGAGCTTGTTAACCGCCGAACGGCGAAAGGTTTGTTCCGCTGAAAAACGAGAACGCTTGGAGCAACTGACCGCCCGACTGACCGGCCCTGTTCCGAACAATCAAACGCTGCGGTTTCTGCGGGCATTGGCCGCGCTGGAAGAAACAAACACCCGCGAGGCCCGCCGACTGGTTGAAACACTCGGCGCCGGCATGCCCGCCGCCCCGGAAACAAAAGCCGCCATCGCCACGCTGGCCCGGATGCGAATACCGGCTCGTATCAACGGCGACACGGCTTCGATGACAAAACCGGCAAGCCGAACTAACGCCCGCATGAATGCGAAACCACTGCGGGCGATGAGCAATCAGCGGTCTTCGTTCCGAATGCCCGGACATTGATTGCAGACGGGACACAGTCCCGCCCGCCAAGATTTCACCCGGCCGGTTCGTTCACTTCGTCCGCCATTTGGTCTTTCGGCGGCGTTTCCAAGATCGGCGGTCAGAACGGCCCGACGAGTGGGAATCGTCGCTTTCTTGGGCGCGGGCCAGCGAATGATGGCCGATTTTGCGCGGGACGTCTGTTTGTCCGAAGGATGTTTCCCCAAACGACCGTTCCAGATGATGTTCTTTCATCGCTTGCTTGCCATGCAATTGGTGTTTTGCCGAAAGACAACCACCGGCGCGAGGAGGTTCGGGGTTTTACTCCGCGCAAACGAGTCTTGGCTCCCCCAGCGGGGTGGTCAGCACCTGGCGAATTTTGCGGAGCAGGCCGTCGGGGGTGAACGGTTTTTGAACGAAGTGAACCATGTCCTCCCGGATGCCCTGCCGCAACACCTCGTCCGAGGTATAGCCGGACATGAACAGCACTCTCAGATCCGGCTGGATGTCCCGGAGTTTGTCGGCCAGTTCGCGGCCCCCCATGCCGGGCATCACCACGTCCGAGAGGAGCATGTCAACCTGGCCGGGCACGCGGCTGTGCAAATCAATGGCGTCGGCCGGGCATGGCGCCGCGAACACCCGGTAGCCTTTGCCCTCCAGAATCCGCGTGGCCAGCGAGCGGACCATGTCCTCGTCCTCGACCAGCAGAATGGTTTCTCGCGCCCGAATGTCCGGCCGCCGGGAAAAGCCGGTGGGCTTGGCCGGGGAACGGTCCGCGCAGGTGGGCAGCAGGATGCGGAAGGTTGTTCCCGATCCCACGACGCTGTCGGCCTCGATGGTTCCGCCCGCCCGTTCCACGATGCTGTGAACGGTCGCGAGGCCGATGCCCGTCGCCTGTCCGACGGGCTTGGTCGTGAAAAACGGCTCGAAGATCCGGAGCTTGGTTTCCGCGTCCATGCCGACGCCGGTGTCCTCGACCTCCAGCAATTGGAACTGTCCCTCGTTCCGCGTTCGCACCGTCAGCCGGCCGCCGAGCGGCATGGCGTCGCGGGCGTTCACGGCCAGATTCATCAGAAGCTGGATCATATGGCCGTGGTCGGCTTTGATGCGGCCCGCGTCCGGGTCGAGATCGGTCACCAAGTCGATGTGTTCGCCGATCAGCCGTCGAAGCATCTTCTCCACGTCCCGGACGATGGCGTTGACTTCCAAGGGGGTGGGATTGGTGATTTCCCGGCGGGCAAACCCCAGCAGTTGCCGCGTCAGCCCGGCGGCCTGCTCGCCGGCCGAGCGAATTTCGGCCGCCAGTTCGTGCATGCTGTCATCCGGCCGGATTTCCCGCAGCAGAAGCTCGGAACAGCCATTGATGACCGTGAGCAGGTTGTTGAAATCGTGGGCGACGCCGCCGGCCAGCCGGCCGACAGCCTCCATCTTCTGCGATTGCCGGGCTTGGTCCTCCCACAGGCGGCGGCTCGTCTCTTCCGCCACGCGGGCGGTCACGTCCTGGGCCAGCGACATCATCGAGACCAGCCGGCCAGTGTCGTCCAACAAGGTGGAGTTGTACCATTCCACATGGATCACCCGGCGGTCCTTGGTCACGTTTCGGTTGGAACTGTGCGAATTCCGCCGGGTTCCGTCCCGCAGGGCGCAACTCAGTTCGTCCACCTCGGCCGTGTCGTCGGAATACACCAGTTCCAGTTCGTGAAATGTTTTGCCGGTCGCCTCGGCGGCCGTCCAGCCAAAGATGGTCTCGGCCGTGCGGGACCACCGGATGACATGGAACTGCTCGTCCCATTCAATGAAGGCCAGCGGCGAATTCTCAAGCTGTTGCGATTGAAGAAAATAAAGCCTCCGAAGCTCGTCGTCGGCTTTTTTCCGGTCGGTCACATCACGGGCGATGCAGTGGATCACCAGTTGGTTGTCCGGTCGGATGGTCGGGCGCGAGCTGACTTCCCAAATGTGGGACGATCCGCAGGGGATGCGAACCAGCATCTCGAAACGAGCGGGCTGGAGTTTCAATTGCCCGAAGTCAGCCACCGGAGAGGCCGGGGCGTACAGCACGTCAAAGCGGTCGCCGATCAATTGATCGCGTTGATAGCCGGTGACTTGTTCACCGGCCTTGTTGAACGAGAGGATCTTGCCGTCTTCGTCTAGGGTGAAGATCACATCGCTGGCCGATTCGACCAATTCCGTCAGTTGGGTTTCAAGTTTGGCGCGTTCTTGCAGCTCGGCCTTGAGAGAGGCGTTTCGCCGGAGGAGCTGCCGCCGCAGAAACACGACGACCATCAGGGTGACCGACAACAACGCCATGACGACGAGGTCTTCCGGGTCGCGCCGATCGGCCCAAGAGGCCTCCGGGGCGACATCCGAGGCCCGGAGCGGCGGATGAGCCAGCAACAGCCACAGCGCGGCCATCCATGCCGGCCGGGTGAGACAAAACGAATACGTGCGGGTTGATGGCATGCCCAGGCGATTCCATTAAACCGGTGGGAGGGAACCGTTGTGTGGACGGATAATGCCGAAATGTAATGCCCGAATCACCATGAAAGACACCCGAAACTCAGAGGGTCAGGCTGATTTGAGAATGGATTATCGCGCCGGTCTGATTTTTGTCCTCTTGGCGAATGATCGCCGTCAACTGTCGGCGGGTATTTTGATGGGATGGAAATTTTGCGAGCAAAATATAAAGACAATCGTCAACCGATGGCGCCTTCGTCCAAGCCGGTCATACCGAATCGCATTGACCAATGCGCAATCAAACAACAGCATTTTCAAGTGATTTCAAGAGCCCCACTGCGTCAGCGGTGGGGGTCGCATCTTGTGTGTGACAGCCACCCCCACCGCTGACGCAGTGGGGCTCTTGAAATCACTTGAAAATGCTGGTTGAATTTGCATTAAGCCAGCCATTCACGGAGCCATCATCGGAGGCCAATCAAGATGCGCAAAATTGAGGATGTGATCGCCGAACTGGCCGCCCGGCAGCGGCGGGCCACTTATGGGGCCGTGGCCGAAGTCGTCGGTCGGCCGGTTCGGAGGTTGATGGCCGGGCAGGGGAACTCTTACGATTGTTCGTGGGTGGTGGCCCGGCGAACGGTCGCCAAGACGGGGTCCGTCCGGGGACGGCCCACGGGCTTCAGGGATTTGGACATTGACCCCGCCTGTCTGGAACAGATCCGGCGGGGAGACGAGTTTATTGAAACAGCCGAAGACCTTGAACGGGAATTGAGATCGCCCCGATGAACCGGCCGCTCAGCTTTTCGCGGCGGCATCCTTGGCGGCGTCCTTGACGGCGGCATCTTTCTTGGCGCCGGGAAGATCCTCCTCGTCGGCCACCTTGCGGTAGCCCAGGGAGATCAACACTTCCAACACTTCGCTCCATGTCGGGAAGGGACGGCGGTTTTCCCGCTTGTAGCGTTCCATCGCCTTCATGAAGAGGGTTTCGTCGTCCGAGTAATCGCGTTCGCAGGTCGTCGGATCAATGAGACGGCGGCGTTCGCTGGTGCGGCGCTTCTCGGCCGCGTTCTGACGACGGCGGTCCACGGCCACGGGGATGTTCCGCTTCCGGCGTTCATTGGCGGCGGCGGCGGCCGACACCTTGGCTTCGTCGGCGGTTTCTTCGGGGGTGGTTTCGTCAGTCGTCATCAGATCGCCTGTCACAAGGGATGTCGAGGCTCGGCCATCGGCACAAAAACGAACCTGATTTCTTTGTCCCCGGAGCCACAAGCGCGACCGGAAAAACAGATTCGTTGCGTAGACTCGTTTCAAGGGTAACCGCGCAAGCGGCATAGTCAAGCAACGGACGAATGAGAGTGGTGAAAAATTTACATGCGACGCCTGAGTTTTCCGACTGTCAAGGCCGAATGCAACGTCTGAAGTGATTATACCACACAAAATGGATAAAAATGGCGAAAGCCCAAAATCGGAGTCAAGAAGCGAACGTCACTTGGATTTGGCCGGTTCCTTGGGTTTTTCTTTCTCTTTCTCCGGTCCGGGGCATGGCTTGCCCGTCACCGCGATGAACAATTGTTCCTTGTCCTTGGTGAAGTGCTGGGTGGCCATTGAGAAATAGCGTTCGCACACGCAGTTGTAGGTGATCTGGCCGATTTTTGGCGGCTTGAGCGTGATGGTGATCTTCCCCTCGTCAATCTTTGAGAGATTGGCGGTCACCTCGACGGTTTCGTTCTCAACCAGCGGGAAGGTTTTGGTGACGCCGAGGGTCAGTTTGTCCGTGGTGGTATAAGCGAACTTAAACCCGGTCAGGCTCGGGTTTTTCTTCTGCACTTCCTCGGCAAAAGCCGTCAGGCGCTTGTCCACTTCTTTGTGTTTGTCGCTGGCCAGAATGGCGATCACCGTTACCTTCACGGTTTCGTCGGCCCGCAAAGCGGCCGGGCTGGCGGTCGCGAAGGCTGCCCAACAGAGGCCAAATCGCAGGAAGAGGCGGCGATTCATGGGAGAGCATTTCAGGGAGGGGCCGGGGACCATAACAACGGGGCATCTTGCTTCATCGGGTCCGTCGGCACATCCGGGAAGCGCCCCTCCGCGTCGCTTCCCACGCCGATGAATTCCAATTCGTGGCTCTTCGCCAGCACCAAATCTTCATTCCAAGGATGATCGCCGACAACCAACAAGGAGGCCGCCGCCTCCGGAAGACTTAGGATTTCGATGTCGTCGGAGTTCGCCAACACAATCATCTCATCGTCCGCGTCGTCCACGGGCAACACAAACGCCAGCGGATGATGCCGGTCGCGCGTGCCGGCCAGCAGTGTCAGCAGCAAACCGGCGGCCACGGTGAAGCCCGCCAGAAACGGCTTGATGTTCCAAGGCCGTCGCGGAGCCGACGCCAGTTCTCCCCGGATACCGGCGAGGCAGGCGTTCCATTGATCGGGCTTGGGCATCGGGATGTCGAACAGTTCCTCCCGAACCTCCTCATTGAGCGGGGTCAGGGCGGCTTGGTCGTCGGCCATGCTCAATGCCTCCGGGTTGGTCGCCAGCCAGCGAGCCACCCGTTCGGCCAGTTCCGGGGGAAGTTCGCCATCGACATACGCGGCGAGCAGTTCCGGTGAAAGATCGTCTTCCGCAGGCCCGTTCATGAGGGTACTCGGTCCGCCAACAAGGTTTTGAGCTTTTGCCGGGCGTAAAACAACCGGCTCATCACCGTCCCCAGCGAAATTTCCAGCGCCTCGGCCACCTCGCGGTAGCTCAATCCCCCGTCCATGTGAAGAACAAACGTCCGGCGTTGTTGCTCGGGCAACTGGCCCAAGGCTTCGTCCAGGCGTTCGCGGAGTTCCGTTCCTTCCAGCAAAACCTGCGGCTCATGCCCCGGCGGTTCCGGGGCGACTTGTCCGCAGGCCGCCACTTTCAATTGGTCCCGGCGCCGCCGCGCCCGGCCGAAGTCGAGGGCGGCGTTGCTGACCACGCGCATCAGCCACGTCTTGAACGAGGACCGATGCTCAAACCGGCCCAGATGAAGCATCGCCTTCACAAAGCCATCCTGAACCGCGTCGAGCGCGTCCTCCGGATGGCTCAGAAGCCGATAGGCGACACGATAGGCTGATTCCCGATAACGCAGGAACAGCACATTCAATGCAGCGTCGTCTCCGTTCTGGTGGCGGGCCAGAAGAACGTCGTCGCTGTCGCTGGTCGTCGAACCCGTGACGGAAGGCATGATGTCGCCTACACTCCATGAAAGCAGACGGTTCGGCCGCAAACTTATTCGCGCATTCTACCCGAAGCCGACGGCTGAATGCGAGTCCGAACTTAAAAAAATGATCACGCTTTATCGTTGGAATTCCTCCGCAAACGCCGGGCAGTGGACAAACAGCCCGGACCTCCCGGACCGCTGCGGCATCCCGGAGGGCGAAATCTGGTGGATCGACCTTGAATCCCCCACGCCCGAGGAAGACGCCCGGATTCTCGAACACGTTCTGGCTCTTCACCCGCTGACGGTGGAGGACATCACCAAACCCCGGCGGGAACCGGGCGACGGGCTGCATTTTCCCAAAGTGGAGGAATTTGCCGACTATCTGTTTGTGATCGTCAACCCCCTCGGCGAACCGCAGGCCCCGGACGAACCGCTCTCGGAAATCACGGCCGGGGGAACGCAACTGAGCGCCGTCCTTAACCGGCATTTGCTGGTCACGCATCATTACCGGCCGCTGGCTTCCGTCAAACGGGTCCGCGAGTTTCTGGACCGGCACGCCCAGCAGGCCCAGCGAGGCCCGGACTATCTGTTCCACCTGATCCTCGACGGCATGGTGGACGACTATGCCCCGGAAATCGACCGATTGGTTGAGCGACTCGATGAGATTGAAACAGAATTGTTCGATCAACCCTCGGCTCATGTGCTGTCGGAACTGATCCGGTTGAAACGCCGATTAGTGATGTTCCGCAAGACGCTGATTCTCGAACGCGAAGTGCTGGCCCGACTGATTCGCGGTGAATTTGAACTCGTGGACGACCGGGAAATGGCCTATTACCGGAACGTCTACGATCACTTGGTTCGCTACGCGGAACTGACGGAAGGCGCCCGCGAAATGGTGAGCGACCTGATGCAAACGCATCTCGCCGCCGTCTCCAACAAGCTCAACGGCATCATGAAGGCGATGGCGATGGTATCCACGGTGATCCTGCCGATGTCGCTCGTCAGCGGCATCTACGGGATGAACTTCAAGCACATGCCGGAACTGGAATGGGAATGGGGCTACCCAATGGCCCTCGGCATGATGGCCGCGCTGGCCGTGGGATTCGTCGGCCTGTTTTACTGGAAGAAGTGGTTGTGAAGAAAGGCTTTGAGCCAGAGGGTTTGGCAAATCTCTGTGGCATGGCCGATTGATCGGTTTTCGCCCCAAGGGGGCGCTCGAAAATAGCCAGGGGCGGCCGCCGCCCCTGGACAACGATGGCCAAAGAAATCCGCCCCAAGGGGGCGGCACAACCAGACAAGTATTGCCCCCTTGGGGCAGAAACCTATTCAACGGCGGGTCTCCAGGGGCGGCGACCGCCCCTGGCTATTTTCGAGCGCCCCCTTGGGGCGAAAACCGATCAATCGGTCATGCCAGAAACATTTGCCACATCCTCATGGCTTCCCCAAGATTCCGCGTTACACCGTCGCCCCTTCCGACGATAATACCCCGTCATGACTGAAGACCAACAACGAGCGGAATTCGCGGATCTCCTGCGGGCCAACCAAGGGCGGCTCTATGGGTTCATTCATGCCCTTGTGCGCAACCTGGATGACGCGGACGATCTGTTTCAGCAATCAGCCGTGATTCTGTGGAACAAATTCGCCGGTTACGACCGAAACCGCAGTTTCTTTTCATGGGCCTGCGGCGTGGCCCGGTTTGAAATCGCCAATTTCCTGCGGGCGCGGGGTCGAAAGAAATTATATCTCTCGGACGACCTCAACCTGTTGCTCATCGAGGCGGCTGACGAGATGCCCGGCGACGAGATGGAAGACCGCCGGGAGGCCCTTGGCGGCTGCGTTGAAAAACTCCGCGAGAGCGACCGGCAACTGGTTCACGAGTGTTACCGCAACGAGGAAGACGTGAACCAAGTGGCCGAACGCTTGGGCCGGTCGTCCCACAGCGTTTACAACTCGCTGCGGCGAATCCGGCAAAGCCTGTTTGAGTGCATCGAACGAACCCTCGCCACCCAAGCCCGCCCGAGGCTCGGCACATGAATCCCGCCCGCGAACTCATCGACGAATACATCGAGGGGACCATCACCCCCGAGCGTCTGGCCACGCTGGAGGGGATGCTCGCCGCCGACGCGGAACTTCGCCGGTATTTCGTGCGTTACTGCGGCTTGAACACCGATTTGCACCTGCATGTGAAATCGGCCAGCGCCGCCGAGCGGGCGTTGAGTGCGATTCTGCCGAAGAAACCGGAACCCGTCCGAAGATGGCCCAAGCTGGCCGCCGTGGCCGGGGGATTTCTGGCGATCTTGCTTCTCGGCGGCTGGCTCCTGCGGCCAAGACCGGTTCCCCCTTCGCCGATTATCCCGGTGAGCGAGGACATTGCCTGGCTGGTCAACGCCCAAAATTGCGAGTGGGACGACCGGCAGCCGATCAAGGAAGGGCTGAAACCCGGCACGACTTTGGCGATGAACCGGGGTCTTGCGGAGATTCGTTTCAAAAGCGGGGCGACGGTGATTCTCTCCGGTCCCTGCCGGTTGGAACTGACCAACGGCAATGCCGCGAAACTGTTGCAAGGAAAGATCGCAGCCCGCGTGCCCGAATCGGCCATCGGCTTTGAATTGCTCACCCCGCAAGGGAAAGTGATCGACCTCGGCACGGAGTTCGGCGTCTCCGTCGGCGAGTCCGGCGCGGCCGATGTTTTCGTCTTCGAGGGGCAGGTGGATGCCTATTCCCCGGCCGGGCAAAAGTTGAATCTCACCAAGAAACAAGGGGCGACGCTCGCCGGGGGCGATCCCGTGCGGCGGGACAACGCCAACGGGGATTACACCCGGAAGATTGTGCCGAATCCGGTGGTTCGGCCGAACCGCTGGCGTTGGGAATTCGCCGAGGGAAAACCCGGCACGCTGCTTGACCGCAACGGCCACGGCATCGGTCTCACCGACCGATTGCCGGGCACCGGGCAAAGTTACCCCGGCCGCGATCCGAACTTGTGCATCGTCCCCGGCTCCGGCTTGGAACTGACGACAACGAACAGCGACATCAACGGTCAGGCCGGAATGCCCCGAGGGGAATACTTCGGCATCCCGCTGAGCAAGTTCGGCTTCACGGGAACCGAAGACTTCGAGATTGTCGTGGAGATTCCCAACATCCCGACGCTGAAGCGGGTCGGCCAGTTTGGCCTCTACGCGGGCAACAAGAGCAACCGCAACATTCGCGGCGGCCTGATCGCCCAAAACAACGGGGAGTATCGGCAGTTTCTGGTGAACAACAGCAAATGGATGGACCACGATTCCGGCTATCTCGGCCTCTCCTCCACCGGGGATGATTTGCGGATGATTCTCAAGCGGAATGCTGGAAAGTACACCCTGACCGTGGATAATCAAACCAGCGGCCTTGCCACCACGCTCGCCATCAAACACCCGGACTTTCTGGACGCCGAAAAAGACTTGCATGTGGGCATCTTCGGAGCCAACACACAAAGCAACGAACCAAAAACCCTGCTGATCCGCTCGGTGACTGTCACTGTGTGGACCGTAGGGAAATGAATTGAGAGAAGAGAAGAGAAACGTAAAGGCACTAACCACAAAGACGCGAAGATCACACAAAGTTTCACAAAGATAAGAAAACAAAAATGCAAGCAAAGGAAAGCAATAAGAACACCGAGCAAAACCAAGAACATTTGAATTGATTTACTTTGCGGACTTTTGTCTTCTCTTTGCTTATTTTCATTCTTGTTTTGTCCTTTGTGAAACTTTGTGTGATCTTCGCGTCTTTGTGGTTAGTGTCTTTATTTTTCCTTTGTTTTGCCTTTGTGGTTAGTGCCTTTCGTTTTGAATTTGCTCCCCCAACCGGGTTGTTGAGATATGCGTTGGATACTTTGCACTCTCCCGCTTTTCGGTTTTGCCGGTGTTCTGTCGGCCGAGTCGAAGCCTGAGTTTACACCGGAAGCATTAGCCTTCTATGAGAAGGATGTGCTGCCGATCTTGAAGGCCAACTGTTACAAGTGCCACGCGGATGGCAAGCTCAAGGGGAATTTCTCCCTGCTCACGCGGGCGGCGATCCTCAAGGGGGGCGACCTCGGCCCGGCGATTGATCCGAAGAAAATCGACGACAGCATTCTGTTAAAGGCCATCAACCACAAAGACATGCTGGAGATGCCGCCATCCGGGAAGCTCCCGGCCGCGCAACTGGACATCCTCACCAAATGGGTGAAAGCCGACCTGCCCATGAAGGACGGCCAAGGGGCCTCGGCCCATGCGGAGCCAAAAGCCGGAACGGTGACGGCCGAGAGCAAGAATTATTGGGCCTACAAGCCCGTCGCCCGGCCGGCGGTTCCATCTGTGAAAAACGGGGCTTGGGTGGCCAATCCGATTGACGCCTTCATCTTGTCAAAGCTCGAATTGAAGAACCTGACGCCATCAAAACCCGCAGACAAACTGGCTCTCGTTCGCAGGCTGTATTACGACCTCATCGGCCTGCCGCCGACGCCGGAGCAGGTTGATTCGTTTGTCAACGATCAATCGCCGGATGCTTACGAAAAGCTGGTCGATCAATTGCTGGCCTCGCCGCACTACGGCGAGAAGTGGGGCCGGCACTGGCTCGATGTCGTCCGCTATGGCGAAACCAACGGCTACGAACGGGACGGCCCGAAGCCGTATGTCTGGCGGTTCCGCGATTACGTCATCAAGAGTTTCAACGCGGACAAACCTTATGACCAGTTCATCCGCGAGCAACTCGCCGGGGACGAGATCAACCCGAACGATCCCGATTGCGTGGTCGCCACCGGCTATTACCGCCTCGGCCTCTGGGACGACGAACCGGCCGACCGCGAGCAGGCCCAGTACGACGAATTCGACGATTACGTCGCCACAACCGCCCAGACCTTCCTCGGCATGACGATGAACTGCGCTCGGTGCCACGATCACAAGATCGACCCGATTCCGCAAGCCGACTATTATCGATTGCTGGCCTTCTTCCGCGATGTCCGGCAATACGGCGGAGACCGGAACACCCGGTCCTCCTCCAACCTGACGGACATCACCTCCCCGGCCATCCGGGCCACCTACGAGAAGGAACTGGCGGAGCGCAAAGCCAAGATCGAAAAGCTCAAAGCCGAGATGGAGCGAATCGAGAACGAGGCCATCAAGAAAATGCCCGCCGCCGATCAACGGGCCTCCGAGGGCGCCGAGCGGCCGCTGATCATTCGCAAGGTTCCCAAGTATCTCTCCGAAACCAACGGCCCCCTTTATGCCCTGACGAAAAGCGAACGCCAAAAGCTCGAAAAACTGCCGTTACCGCACCAAGAGTTGGCCCTCTCGGTAAACAACTGCATCGTCAACCCGCCGCAAACGACCATCATGGTTCGCGGCCTGCCGCATGTGAAGGGCGCCCCGGTGACGCCGAACTTCCCGGAGATCATCAGCACGAACCCGGCCAAAATTCCGGCGCCGAAGGGAAAGACCGCCGGCCGCCGGATTGTGCTGGCTGACTGGATCGCCTCGAAGGACAACCCTTCGACGGCCCGCGTGATGGCCAACCGCATCTGGCAGGGACACTTCGGCCGGGGGATCGTCTCCACGCCGAACGACTTCGGCAAGTTCGGTACCCCGCCGACACACCCAGAATTGCTCGACTGGCTCGCCAGCGAATTCACCGCCGGGGACTGGAAGATCAAGAAACTGCACAAGACCATTTTGATGTCGAACACCTACCGCCAGACGGCTGTTGCCTCCGAAGATGGGTTGAAGGCCGACCCCGCAAACTTCCTGCTCGGCCGGTTCTCGATGCGCCGCCTCGCCGCCGAGGAAGTGCGGGATTCCGTGCTGGCCCTCAGCGGCCAACTGAATCTGAAAGCAGGCGGGGAAAGCGTCTACCCGAAGATCCCCAAGGAAATCCTCGCCGGCCAGTCAGTCCCCGGTCAAGGATGGCCGACCTCGCCCAAGGAAGAGGGCAATCGGCGTAGCGTGTATGTCCACATCAAGCGTTCGCTGCAAGTGCCGGTGCTGGCCCAATACGACCAAGCCGACGCGGACAGTTCTTGCCCCGTCCGTTACACGACAACCGTGCCGACGCAGGCCCTCGGCATGATTAACGGCGAATTCACCAACGAAGCCGCCACCGAACTGGCCAACCGGCTGAAAAAGGAAGCGCCAAACCTCGAAGACCAACTTCGCCGAGCCGTTCGACTGGCCACCGGCCGAACGCCCACGGAAGCCGAGCTGAAGGCTGATCTGACCTTCGTGAAGAAACTTCAGACCGAGGCGAAGCTTTCCGCAGAGGATGCCTTGCGGCAATACTGTTTGATGACGTTGAATTTGAATGAGTTTGTTTACGTGGATTGAGGGGGCGGCCTCACCCCCCGGCCCCCTCTCCTAAAAGAGAGGGGGAACCAGACAAGTGAAAGAAGACTGAAAGCTATTGATTGTGATATCTGCCCTCTTGCTCCCCCTCTCTTTTAGGAGAGGGGGCCGGGGGGTGAGGTCGCCGGGCAGACGACCAAGACCACAAACACACACGCCTCTTAAATTGGACCTCTCATATGCACCGTCAATTCTGTGGACGCACCCGCCGGGAATTCGTGTGGGATCTCGGGGCCGGATTTGGCTCCGTGGCTCTCGCCGGGATGATGGGGAACGATCTGTTCAAGGGCCGGGCGTCGGCCGATCAGAAGTTCATCAACCCGCTGGCGGTGAAGAAGCCGATGCTCCCGGCCAAGGCCAAGAGCGTCATTTTCCTGTTCATGTACGGCGGGCCAAGCCACATGGACACGTTTGATCACAAGCCGAAACTTTACCCCCTGGACGGCAAAACCATCCCCGTCAAGACGTTCGGCCGGGGCGGCCATAAGAACGAAGGCCGGGTCGTCGGGCCGAAGTGGAAATTCAAGCCGTATGGCCAGTCCGGCAAGATGGTCAGCGACTTGTTCCCGAACGTCGGCACTTGTGTCGATGACATCGGCTTCATCCACAGCATGTACGCGGAATCGCCGATCCACGGCTCCGCGATGTTGATGATGAACTCCGGCCGTATTCTCAGCGGCAGCCCGGCCCTCGGGTCGTGGGTGACTTACGGTTTGGGCAGCGAAAACGACAACTTCCCCGGTTTCGTGGTGATGCTCGACAAAACCGGCGGGCCAATCAGTGGGCCAAAAAACTGGTCGTCAGGCTATATGCCGGCTGCGTATCAGGGCACGGTGATCCGGGCCAACGAGACGCCGATTCATGACCTGGCACTGCCGCCAAATACGACCCCCGAGGCCCAGCGATTCATGTTGGACCGTCTGCGGGAAAAGAACCAAGAACACCAAGCCGCCGGCCGGATGGATAACAGCGAGTTGACGGCCCGCATCGCCAGTTATGAACTGGCGTTCAACATGCAAAAACACGCCCCGGAGGCCGTTGACTTCACCAAGGAAACCAAGGAAACCCTGGATCTTTACGGCATTGGCACGAAGCGAACCGAAGACTTCGGCCGCAAGTGTCTGTTGGCTCGGCGCCTCGTCGAGCGAGGAGTGCGGTTCATCCAAATCTATTCCGGCGGCTCGCACAACGACGCCAACTGGGATGCCCACTCGGACATGGTCGCCAACCACGGCAAACACGCCGGTGACACCGATTTGCCGATTTCCGGCTTGCTCAAAGACCTCAAGCGTCGCGGCCTGCTGGACAGCACCATCGTCGTTTGGGGTGGCGAGTTCGGCCGTCAGCCGACGGCCGAATACGCCCAAGGCACCGGCCGCGATCATAACGCTTACGGCTTCACGATGTGGATGGCCGGCGGCGGCATCAAGGGGGGCGTGAGCGTCGGCGAGACAGACGAACTCGGAGCCGCCGCCGTCAGGGACCGTTACCACGTGAAGAACCTCCACGCGACGATCCTGAACCAGATGGGCCTCGACCCGAACAAGCTAAGCTACTTCTACGGCGGTTTGGATCAGAAGTTGGTTGGTGTCGAAGGAGCGGAACCGATCAAGCAGTTGATTTGATGTTTCGGCGAGCCGGGTGGCGTCAGCCCCCGGAGACAGTCACGCTTCCAAAACTCAAGCAGTTGGCGAGTGACTGTCTCCGGGGGCTGACGCCACCCGGCTCGCCTTTTGAATTCACGATCCTTGCACAAACGGCAACGTCAGGCCGCCTTGATCCTGATACTTTCCCTTCTTGTCCGCATAGCTCGTCTTGCACACGCCTGCCGCCCGGAAGAATAACATTTGGGCGATGCCTTCCCCCGCGTAAATGCGGGCTGGCAACGGGGTCGTGTTACTAATCTCGATGGTCACCCGGCCACGCCATTCGGGCTCCAAGGGGGTTACATTCACGATGATGCCGCAACGCGCGTAAGTGCTTTTCCCCAAACAGATTGCGAGCATGTCGCGGGGCACTTCAAAGTATTCCACCGTCTCCGCGAGGGCGAAACTATTCGGCGGGATGATGCAAGAATCCCCTTCGACATCCACGAACGAGCGCGGGTCGAAGTGCTTCGGGTCCACGATGGCGCCCCAGATGTTCGTGAACACCTTAAAGCGGCGGTCCACCCGAACATCGTAGCCGTAGCTGGTTACTCCGTAGGAGATGATGCCCGGCCGGGATTGCTGCGGGGCGAACGGCTCGATCTTCACGTCCCGTTCGATCATCCAGTCCGGCAATAGTCCGCTTTCCATCTCACGCCCTCCCGCTTCGCTTCCCGCCATCTTCGATGGCTCCCGCCCGTCTGACAAGACCGATTGCCGGAATCGCCCCGTCCACCCATTCGTGCCATTCATCGCAGCCGGTTCTTTTGGCATATTCGGAGGCCGGTTTTTTCTCGCGGCGAATCATGTGATAAGATTCCCCCCATGCGCGCACCGGATTCCCCCGCCACGATGCCCCCGGTTGTTTCGGCCCGCCGACCCATCCGGGTCGGCTTTGCCATCCATGTCATGCAGGTGGCCGGGGCCGAGGTGTTGATCGAAGAGACCATTCGGCGGCTTGGCCCGGCCATCGAGCCGACCATTCTTTGTCTGGATGCCATCGGAACCATCGGGGAACGGTTGATCGCCCGCGGAGTGCCGGTCATCTGCCTGAATCGCAAGGCGGGGCGGGATTGGGGCGTTGCCCGGCGAATGGCCGCCGAGATCAAACAACGCCGCATCCAAGTGATGCACGCCCATCAATACACGCCGTTCTTTTATTCGGCTCTCGCCAAGTTGTGGTGCGGCGGGTCGTTCCGGCTCATCCAGACCGAACACGGCCGACATTATCCGGACATCGTGAACCCCAAACGCCGATTTGTGAACCGGCTGTTTCTCGACAAACTCGCGGATGAAACCAACGCCTGTTGCCACTTCAGCGCCAAGGCTCTGTGCCGAAATGATGGCTTCGTGGGGTCCAAGATCGGCGTCATCGAGAACGGCGTGGAACTCTCCCGTTACCGGCCGGATCGGGATGTCTTCGCCGCCAAGCGATTGATCGGGCTTGATCCCGCCCGGCGTCATGTCGGCTGTGTGGCCCGGTTTCACCCGGTGAAAGATCACGCGATGCTGATGCGGGCGTTCATCCAACTGGCGGCCAAACTCCCAGATGTCGATTTGGTTCTCGCCGGGGAAGGACAACTTCGTCCGAATCTGGAAAAACAGGCGGCCGATGCGGGAATCACCCACCGCGTGAAGTTTCTCGGCGTGCGATCAGATGTGCCGGATGTGCTGGCCGCCCTCGACCTCTTCGCCCTGACTTCCGTGAGCGAAGCCGCCTCGCTTACTCTCATGGAAGCGATGGCCACCGCCCGGCCGAGCGTGGTCACAAACGTCGGCGGCAACCCGGAACTGGTGCGAAACGGCCTTGATGGCCTGCTGGTCCCCCGAGGGGATTCGGCTGCCTGCGCGGAAGCGATGGGGAAGATTCTCAGCGACCCAGCCCTCGCGACCAAAATGGGCCAATCAGCCCGTCAGCGAGCAGAGACGACATTTAATCTCGATGTGACCGTGCGGGCTTATCACGACTTGTATGTGAAACTGACTCGGTGATCTGGTTATTGCAAAATCAACAGATATTTGATGTGAGATCCCAAGAGCCCCACTGCGTGAGCGGTGGGGGTGTTTTGAGAAGGTGACGGCCACCCCCACCGCTCACGCAGTGGGGCTCTTGAATTCATTTACAAATGCTGTCGCTTGATTTTGCATTATGGAATGGCATGGCTGATCTCAGCCCCCGGCGAGGCGTGGGCCATCCAAGCCGGGATGGTGTCGATCTCCTTCAACCGCATCGCGGCTTCCGCTCTGGGGACAACCGCAAACACGGTCGGCCCCCAGGAACTTTGGCCGACTCCGCGCAGACCGGCCGAGCGGAGGTTTTTCACACATTCGGCGATGGCCGGGGAGCCGTAACGCCCCCCTTGGGCCGGGGCGAAGATGTCTCCCACGCGGGCGTTGAACTCATGCAGGGCATCACCGAAGGCTTCCAGGTTGCCCGATGCGAGCGCCGGGAGCATGTTCATCAAAACCACCCGGCAGAGCGTTTCCGTCTCGGCGGGAGTCGGGGCCAGTCGGCTCAGGCGGGCGAATGCCTGACGCTCGCGGATGCCGAACCAATTCGCGGAATCTTCCGGCATGCACAAGAGAATCGCCCAATCGGCCGGGAATGTCACCCGGCAAACCAGCGGGGAAATCGCCTCGCCCGGTTGCTTGCCCCCTTCGACGATCAACCCGCCGGATGAAAAACCGTGGACACCGATGGCCGAGCGTTCACCGCGACCAACCCGCCTCGCCAGTTCAACGGCGTTCCAATCGGAATGCCCCGTCTCCACCGCGACCGCTTTCACCACCGCCAGCCCCAATTGAGTGCCGACGCCGAGGCCGATATGTTCGGTCGGAGCTTGTTCCACCCGCACGGCAAACGGCCGTTGTTCATGTTCGGGCAGCGTGTTCACGAATCGCTGGGCCAAGGCCATCGCCCGGCCTCCCACGACCCCTTCGCCTGTCCACTCATCGGCCGGTTCTACCCGCACTGCCAAACCGGGATGATCGATCATCAGGCCGACACCGCCGAAATGCCGTACCGGCAAACCCGTTTCGCCATCGAGGCCGGGCCAACAGGTGAACTCTTCCACCGGAAGACTCAGCAACCCAAAATGCAACCGATTGGGAGCCTGCACGCGGGTCATCGGCGTTCTCCCGCCGCGATGTTGTTCACGTGTTTTTCCAAGAAGGCAAACGCCTCTTCCTCGGCCGGCCCACCGGTTTTGTCCACGAGAATGCGGAGCTTGTGATACTCGGCCAACACTTCCTCGGGGGGAATAATGTGCAACCGCGTGGCGAGAATGGCCGCCTCCACGACGGCATGTTTCGCCCGGTTCAGGCCGAAGAACTCCCGCCGGGTTCCGCTGGCCACGACCTCGCATTCGATGTGCATCCGTTCCCGTGATTCATCAAGAGTGGTCACGCGAAACTCATAATATCGGCAGGCGTTTTTGATGATAAATCCCGCCACCGTGGTCGCCGGAATCGTCTCCACGGCGGGAGCCTGCCCCACGGCCGCTCGCGCCAGCAAGCTCACATCATCGGTGACATGCAACACCCCGGCCCGCCGGGCTTTCAAATTCTGGAAGGTCGTGGACGTAGGAAACGGCCGCAACACAAACCCGGACCAATCCGGCCGGACGCGCGGCCCCATCGGAGCCAGGTGCAACTGGCCCGTCTCGCTTGTGGTCGTTACCAATCCTTCCAAAATCATGCTGTGTTCGCGTTCTCGTTTTCAAGGAAGAGAAGACTAACCACAAAAGCACAAAGATCACACAAAGTTTCACAAAGAAGAAAAACCGCGTTCAAAACAGAAGACCATAAGCGAAGTAAAGCCAGAAAGAAACAAAGTGACGGAACGATCGGCGGCTGGTCCTTCCCTTTGTTGCTTTGATGTCTTTCCTTTGCCGATGTTTTGATTTTCTTTGCGAAACTTTGTGTGATCTTTGCGCCTTTGTGGTTAGTCTTCTCTTCCTTTGTTTCCGCCAAATGTTTTTTCTCTTTGCTTCCTTCGGGTTTTTCTTTGCTTTGCGTTTTCGATCTTGGGGTGTTTTCTTTGTGAAACTTTGTGTGATCTTTGCGTCTTTGTGGTTAGTCTTCTCTTCTTTCGTTTCCCGTCATTCCAATGCCCGCAGCAACCCGGCCGCTTTGTGCAGGGTTTCCTGATATTCCCGCTCCGGGGTGGAGTCGGCAACGATGCCGCCGCCCATTGGGAATTGCAGCCAGCCGCGACCGGCCGTGAACGTGCGGATCAGGATATTGGTATCCATCGCCCCATCAAAGCCGACATAACCGAGGCTGCCGCAATACGGGCCGCGGGCCGTCGGCTCCAGTTCGGCGATGATCTCCATCGCCCGCACCTTCGGCGCTCCGGTGACCGACCCGCCGGGGAACGCCCCCTTCAACAAACTCAACGGCGTGTGGCCCTCGGCCAGTTTCCCGCGCACTTCGGACACCAGATGGTGAACGTATGAATAGGTTTCCAATTCGCAGACACGCGGCACCGTCACGCTGCCGAACTGGCACGCCCGGCCCAGATCGTTCCGCAACAGATCCACAATCATCACGTTCTCGGCCCGGTCTTTCGGGGAGGCCAGCAACTCTTGCTTGATGGCCGCGTCTTCCTCCGGGGTGGTGCCTCGCGGACGGGTTCCCTTGATCGGCCGACTGAGGACGTTCCCTTCAGTAACCTGCAAAAACCGTTCCGGCGACGCGCTAACAACGGCGAAATCCCCAAGTTCCAGATACCCGGCGAACGGGGCCGGGGTGCGTTCCCGCAGACGGGCGTAGAGATCAAGCGGGTGCTCCGTCACCGGTGTCAGCAATCGTTGCGACACATTGACTTGGAAACAATCCCCGGCGTTGACGTAATCGACGGCCCTTCGGATGGCTTCGCGGAACCCGTCCGGCGAGAAGTTGCTGGTCACCCCCGGAAAATCCGGCAGCGGGAATTGCGGGGCAAGTTCTCCCGCCGGAATCGACTTCCCGGTCAAGGTGACAGGCGGTTTCGGCGAACCGGAAAGATCATCCAAGACTTGCCGAAACCGCTCGTTCGCCCGGATTTTTCGCCGGGCCGGATCGCGTTCCGGGTAACCGGTGGATATGAGCCATGACCGGCTCTGAACGTGGTCGAAGGCCACGACCCAATCATAAAGGCCGACGGCCATGTCCGGCACGGCGAATTCGTCGAAGCGGGGGCGGGGAAGCCGCTCGACGGCATGTTGCAAGCCATAACCCCACAACCCGGCCACACCACCCTGAAACGGCGGCAAACCGGGGATAGTCTCGCACGGAAATTCCCGCAGGATGGCGGCCAGTTCGGCAAAGGGATCGGCGGTCGGCGAAGCGAGGGTGTCGTGTGTTTTCCAGACCACCGGATCGGCGGACACGAAGGAATAGCGGCCGCGAGCCGGCGCGGAGCGATCCACGCTCTCCAGAACCAAGAGATGCGGCCGATGGGCCAGCCGCCGGGCGACCGCGAACGGCCCGGACGCCGGAATCTCTTGGACAACAATTCCCGGTTGCTGCATCTGTTCAGCTTATGGAGGCGGGTGGGCGGCGAGAAATGACGGCCGGTTACTTCGAGCGGGTTGATCGGACGATTTCGACATATTGTTTCGCCAGATTCGTCAGCCCGGCGAAATCCCGACCGGCGACCATCTTCGGATCGACCAATTGGCTGCCGATACCGAGGGCGCAGGCTCCGGCCTTTAGGAACTCGGAGGCTGTTTTCAGGTCCACCCCGCCGGTGGGCATCATGCGGATTTGCGGCAGCGGCCCACGCATCGCCTTGAAGAACGTCGGCCCCAAGCACTCGGCCGGGAAGACTTTGATGATGTCGGCCCCGGCTTCCCACGCGGTCAGGATTTCCGTGGGGGTGAAGCAGCCCGGCATGATCGCTTTGTCGTACCGATGACAAAGCCGGATCACGTCCAGATTGAGGGTCGGCGAGACGATAAATTCGGCTCCGGCCAGAATGGCCGCCCGGCACGTTTCGGTGTCCAGCACCGTCCCGGCGCCCAGTAGGATGGTGTCTCCCAACACCCGTTTGGCCTCTCGGATCACCTCAAGAGCGTTGGGGACAGTCAGCGTCACCTCGGCGACCGTCACGCCGCCATCGGCCAGCGCCTTCATCACGTCGATGAGGTGGGTGGGGTCGGGCGCCCGCACCACCGCCACGATGCCCGCCTCGTAAACCCGCGTCAATTGTTCATGTCGGTTCATGCGGGAGATTGTAGGGAAGCAAGGGTTCGGAGGCAGTCGGGACAAATGCCTCGCTGTTTCGACAAGTTTCCTAATTTTTAATAACTTTCTCACGACCGCCGGGGTAGACTGCCCCTCAGGACGGCTTCCGTCCATCACAAACGACTCACCGTTCTCTTCCCCCGGAGATATCCGATGCGCAAGGTGTTAATGGCCACCGTCCTGATGGGCGGCATCGTGGCCCTTGGTGGCGGATTGTCCGCCCAGCAGCCCGAACCCAAAAAGGGTGGCTTTGGCTTTGACCCGAAGATGATGCAAATCTTCGCCGCGCTGCGTTCCAGCCCGGCCAGCCTTCTGACGAACAAGAGCGTGCGGGAAGAAATCAAGCTCGACGAGGAGCAAATCAAGACGCTGACGGAAAAGACCAAGGAACGCATGGGGACCGACTTCAAGGACCGCATGGCCAAGACGATGGAAAAGGCCAAGGCCCTCGAAGGGGTGGCCGATGACAAGCTCGACGAGAAGATCCAAGAGGTCTTCAAGGAAGAAATCGAAACCCCGATGAAGGACGCCGAGAAGGTCCTCAAGCCGGACCAACTCAAGCGCCTCAAGCAAATCCACATCCAAAACCGTGGAATTGCCCTGTTCAACGATCATGAATACGCCGCCGTCCTGAAGATTACCTCCGAACAAAAGGCCAAGGCGAAGGAAATCCAGACGGAACTCACCAAGGACCTGCGTGAACTCGGCGGCGGTCGCCCCAACGGCGGCCGGCCGATGCAACCCTCCAAGGAAACGATGGAGAAGATCGCCAACGTCCAAAAGGAAGCCAAGGAAAAAGCCCTGGACCTCCTGACGGCCGACCAAAAGAAGACCTACAAGGACATGTCCGGCGAACCGTTTGAAGTGAAGCAAGAATTCGGCGGCGGCGGCAACCGCCCCAACCGCCCGACCCCGAAGAAGAAGGACGACTAAGCCCAAACGGGTTTGGTTGTCACTTTCTACTATCGACCAAGAGCCCCACTGCGTCAGCGGTGGGGGTGGCTTCCCGAGTGTGAGAGCCACCCCCACCGCTGACGCAGTGGGGCTCTTGGGGTTCAACAACCGCGTGAATAGGAATCAAGAAAACCTCACATCCAACCCCGGCCATCTGTTTAAGCCCGAACGGGTTCCGTCGAACGATCACACGCCAGCGGCGATCCTTGCGGGTCGCCGTTTGTCGTTGGTGGGGGAAGTCTCCGGGGGCTGACGCCCACCCGGCTCGCCTTCCCGGCCACAAATCCTGTCCGCACTTTCCGTTGATTTCGCATAACTAACCGAAGACCCTTGCAACGGCGGCGGGCGTTTGCGAAAATCGCACCCCACCGGCGGCCAGCCAGGGAGCGGGATCAGACCATGCCTGAACACAGTCAGAAAGACCGGCCCCTGAAAATCCATGTCCCCACCGGGCCGGATTCGCTTTTGCTCACGAGCGTCACCGGGCAGGAAGGCATCTCCGAACTCTTCCGCTTCCAGTTGGAACTGCTGCGCCCGCAATCGAAGGGGGCCGTTCCCTTTGACAAAATCCTCGGTCAACCGGCCATCGTCGAGGTCGAACTTCCCAACAAAGCAAAGCGTTTCTTCCACGGGATCATCAACCGGTTCACGCAGGGGAAGATTGTCCGCACCACCACCAATGCGGAAGACACGTTTATCCAATACCGGGCCGAGTTGGTTCCGCAATTGTGGCTCCTCACCAAAAAGGTGCAAAGCCGGATCTTCCAGCATGTCTCCGTGCCGGATATTCTCAGGGAGGTTTTAGCCGGGCTGAACCTCAAAGTAGATCTTCAGGGCAAGTTTCACCCCCGCGATTATTGCGTGCAATACCGCGAGAGTGATTTCGCCTTCGCCAGCCGGTTGATGGAGGAAGAGGGGATTTACTACTTCTTCAAACACACGGACAAAGGCCACGAGCTGGTGCTTTCCAACACCGCGCAGGGCCACCCGGACGTGACCATCTCCAAGACCGTCACCTTCGAGGAAATCACCGGCGGCTCCCGGCCGGAGCAGCGAATCACTCGTTGGGAAAAAGTTCAGGAATTGCGGTCCGGCAAGGTCACCCTATGGGACCACAACTTCGAGATTCCGCACAAGCATCTGGAGGCCGACCAGGCCATCGCCGGAAGCGTCAAAGTCGGAAAGGTGGAACACAAGCTGAACGTGGGTGATGTGCCGAAACTCGAACAATACGACTTCCCCGGCGGCTACGCGGGCCGCTTCGACGGCGTTGATCGCGGCGGCAGCCCGCAACCGGCCGAACTGCAAAAAATCTACGAGGACAACGCCCGCACCGTCGGCCTGCGGATGCAGGAAGAATCGGCCGGGGCCTTGGTCGTTCAGGGGGGCGGGAACTGCCCGCAATTCTCGGCCGGGCACAAGTTCGCACTTGTAAAACACTTCGACGCCGACGGTGACTACGTTCTGACCCGCGTGGAACACTCCGCGAAGATGGTGACGAACTACCGCAGCGGCGAGGGGGATGAGTTCCAATACCAAAACAACTTCGAGTGCATCCCGGCGGCGGTTCCGTACCGCCCGACCCGCAAGACGCATCGCCCGAGCGTGCGCGGGGCGCAGACGGCCGTGGTCGTCGGCCCGGCGGGAGAGGAAATCTTCACCGACAAATACGGCCGCGTGAAGGTACAATTCCACTGGGACCGCCACGGCAAGCTGGATGCCGATAGTTCCTGCTGGATTCGCGTGGCGACGATCTGGGCCGGGAAGGGTTACGGCGTCATCCACATCCCGCGAATCGGGCATGAGGTGATCGTGGACTTTCTCGAAGGCGACCCCGACCAGCCCATCATCATCGGCAGCGTCTTCAATGCGGACCACGTTCCCCCGTTGGATTTGCCGAAGGAGAAGGTGCAATCCGGCCTGCGCTCCGCGAGTTCCCCCGGCAGTAGCGGCTTCAACGGCATGGTGTCCAACGACACCAAGGGCAAGGAACACCTGACCATCCACGCCCAGTACGACGAAACGCATACCGTGGAACACGACCGAACGAACACGGTGAACAACGATGAAACGTATCACGTCGTCGGGAACCGCAGCCTGACGGTGGACAAAAAGGAGACGGTGAAGATCGTCACCGGCCGCGACACGACAATCACCAAAGGCGACAAACAAACTATCTCGGACAAGCAGACAATCATCGTCAATGGCGGCCAGGACATGACCGTCAATGATGGCCGCAAGGTGACAGTTAACGGGGCGTTGCAGGAGTTTTTCAACGACACGCAAACGACCACGGTGGCCAACAAAATCGCCATTGCCTCTTCCGGGGCCGACATCGAAATCAGCGCCTCGACCCAAATCAAACTGGTGACCGGGGCAAGTTCGATCCTGTTGAAATCCGACGGGACGATTGAAATCTCCGGCACAAACATCAACATCTCGGGAACCGCCGAGATGAAGGCCGGCGTCGGCAACCAGAACATCATCTGCAACACGTCGAAAACCGCCATCGCCGGAGCCGCCATCGCCTCCAGCGCCGTGGGCAACCACGATATCAGCGGGGCGTTGATTAAGATCAATTAGAAGAAAGCTGTGAGCCAACATCCAAGAGCCCCACTGCGTAAGCGGTGGGGGTGTTTTTTAGTGCGACGGCCACCCCCACCGCTTACGCAGTGGGGCTCTTGGATGGGGTGCTAAATCGGTCAGGACAAACAAGGTTCCCATGCAAGCTCTCCTCGACGACTTCAAAGAAAAGACCCAAGCCTTCATCGGCCAGGTCGAGGATTTCTCGCTGTTCGTGCAATGTCCGGGGGATGAGACATCGCTGGCGCTGAAGATCATCGCCGATCTGGATGTGGCCAACGAGGTTGACCGTTTTTTGGCGTTTGGCTCGCCGTTCACCGAGGCGGGGAAGTTTGTCGCCACCATGCGGCAAGAATTGGCCGAGCGCGTCAGGCTGGCGAACATTGCCCTCGCGGAAACCGGCGGGCGGTCTTATCCGCCCATTGCCGCGACGAGTTCCGCGAGCGGCGGGGCGGTGGGGCAATTCATCAAATTAATTGAAGACGCCAAAACACTGCTGGAATTTCCGTCCGGCCAGCGGCTCATCTGGACGATGACACCGATTGAGATTGCCGACCGAATCGGGTGGGAGCGGTTTCTGAAGGAGTTGTTGGATCGTCCCCGTGTCGAGTCGTGGATGAATGAAGTTCGGTTGATTATCCGCGTGGACCGTGAATTGCCGCCGGAGTTGCGGAAAGTTCCCCGGCATCGGGTGCAGCCGTTTGTGTTTGGCCCGGCCCAGGTCGATGAGGGGTTGAAACAACAATCAGCCGACCCGAATGTGCCGGAACCGCAGCGGATGCAAGCATTGCTCATGCTGCTGATGATGGATGCCGGCAACGGCAAAGCGGAGGCGGTGAAAAAGAACTCGGCCATTCTCCGGGAATATTACACCAAATCACAGCAACCCGGCTTTCTGGCGATGGCGATTGATGCCGAGGGGACGCTGGAACGGATGAAGGGGCGATTGCCGGAAGCCCAGAAGAAATACGAGGAAGCCCTGACCCCGGCGGCGGCGGCCGCCAGTCCGGTGATCCTGCGGCAAGTGATTCAACATCTCGCGGACGTGACTTGGGACACCGGGCAACTGGCCGACTCGGCCGAGTATCACCAACTGGTCGCCGATCTGGCGATGGCGATGAGCGACCCCGACGGCCGGGTTGATGCCCTTTCCAAAAAAGGGGAGGCTCTGGAAAAGCTCGCCCGGCCGGCCGAGGCGATTGCCCCGTGGGAGGAAGTGTTCACGCTCGGGCACACGATTGAAGAATTGCAGCCGCGAATCCGGCCGAGTTTGCATAACCTTCGGAGGCTTTATCAGGCGACCGGCCAACGAGACCGGGTGGCCGAAGTCGACAAGGAGTTGGCCCGATGAGTATTCTCGGAGACGCCGTTGGCGCGGTCGGTTCGGCTGCAGCCGAGAAAGCCAAACCGCTGGTCGCGGCGAAGAACGCCGTGGCCGATCTGATCAGCCCCCCCGCGCCGAAGGAAGGGGAGGCTCCGAAAACCGCCGCCCAAAAAGCGGCCGCCGCCGGTCATGATGTCGCGGCCATTGCCCAAGGGACGGGGGCATTGGCGGGCGATGTGTCCAAAGCCATCAGCATCGCACAAGACCCTCTCGGGGCGACGGCCGGGGCCATCGGCGGGGCGGCCGATGAGAAGATCGCCAACCTGACGGCCGGGATCTCGGCCGCCCTTCCCTCGTTTCCCGCCGCCACGCTGACCATGCTCGCGCTGGGGATTCCGCACGCCCACATCGCCCACCCCCCCAGCGGGCCGGCCCCGGTGCCGCCGACACCGCTGCCGCCGACGGGGCCGGTGATGCTCGGCACATGTGTGTCCGTGTTGATCGGCGGGTTGCCGGCAGCCCGTTGCGGCGACATCGGCATGAGCCCGACGTGCATGGGCATTCCCCCGACATCGCTGTACGAGATTTACACCGGTTCCTCGAAGGTGTTCATCGGCGGGGCGCGGGCGGCCCGGATGCTGGATGTCACCTACCATTGCAAGTCGAGCCCCCCCGGCGGGAAACTGGCAAAAGTGGGTTGCAAGATGGCCAAGGTGGCCAACGCCGTCGGCAAGGTGGCCAGCGTTGCCTCGAAGGTGGCCCTCGCGGCGTCGGTCATTTCGCAGGTGGCTTCCATCGAAGAATCCATCGCCAACGACGACGATGCGATGGCCGCCGCCCAGGGACTGGCCTTGGCGATGATGGCCGCGCAGATGGCCGCCGATGCCGCCGCCGCCGCGTTGAGCGCGTCGATGGGGAAGGATCTTCCCTGCGTCCCCCCCGGCACACTGGGGGCGATCCTGGCCGGGATGCCCACCGTGCTGATCGGCGGATTCCCGATGCCCAACCTCGCCAAAGTGGCCGAGGCTTTGCTGAAGAAACTCAAGGGAAACCGGACGATTCCGTGCATCCCAAAACCGGGGACGTTCCAAGTGGGCGCCCCGATCAACGTGCTGACGGGGGCAGTGTTCCACGACTTCGAGGACTTCACGATCCCCGAACCGGTCTCCTTCAAATGGACCCGGCATTACAACACGGACTGGACAAAACACGAGGGCATCCTCGGCCACGGCTGGCGGCACGGCCTGCAACACGAACTTCGCCCCACCGTGGACGGCTTGCACTACCGCGATCCCATCGGGCAGGATTATTTCTTCCCTCCGGTCACCATCGACCGACCGGCCACCGCCGGGGGCGTTCGCCTGCGGCGCGGGGAACACGGGGAGTATCTCCTCGACGCCACCACCGGCCCGGCGCTGGAGTTCAGCCCGGATGCCCAAGCCCGCTGCGTCAACGCCCGTGTGCTTCGTCATGCAGGAGGATATCGGCAACAAGTCAGCCTGAACGCCGCCGGGCAAATCGCCGGGATGGCCGACTCCGAGAACCGCAGTCTTGTGTTCGATTACGATGCCGATGGCCGTCTCCGCAAAGTCTCCCTCCGCGAACGCCCCGACGCGGCCTTTCAAGTAATGGGTGAATACTCTTATGATCGAAACGGCCAACTGACGGCCGCCACGGATGCCCTCCATCAGACGGAGCGTTACACCTACGACGCCAACCGCCGGATGAACTGGCATGTGGACCGTCGCGGCTTCTCGATCATTAACGAATACGACGCCCTCGGCCGCGGCTCCCGCGAATATTGCGAGGATGGCCGGCATGATGTGACGGTGAAATACTTCCCCCAAACCGGCGTGAACATCGTCACCTATGCGGACGGGGCGACGAGTTTCTATCACCACGACGGCAACAAACGCCCGACCAAAATCGTCCACCCGGACGGCGGGACCGAAATCATCACCCTGCGGTACGACGGCCAGATCGCCGCATGGACCGACCCGAAGGGAAACACCACCCGCTTTCTTTACAACGCCTGGGGCGGGCACACCGGCCGCGTCTCGTCGCGGGGGGATGTGTTTGCCGCCTATCCCGCAAGCGTCGCTATTCCCGATCCGCTTCAATACGAACTGCCGGCCGAACCGCTGGCGTGGGAACACGGCCGATTGCTTGATCCGGAAGAGATCGGGCGTCCCGCGCGAGGGGGATACGATTCGTGGAACATTCCCGCCGGGGTCTTCAACGCCATCCTTGCCGACCCGAACCCGCCGGCCCCGCGCGAGCCGGTGGTTGTGTATGACAAGGTTGGCCGCATGATCGCGGAAACCGACCGTGTTGGCCGCACGCAGCGCTGGACCTACGACGGGGCCAGCAACCGCACCACCCACACGGACCGCGACGGGAATATCACCGAATTCGGCATCAAGTCATGGAACTACATCGGCGAGGAGAAATCCCCCGCCGGCAGCGTGGTGAAATATGACTTCTCGCTGCGGGCCATGATCGCCAAAGTGACCGACGCCAACGGCTCCGTCGCCGAATATGAGTTCGACGGCAAGGATCGTCTCGTCGCCCTTCATCGGCACGGGCGGGTGCGGGAACGCTATCGCTACGACCAGGCCGACAACCTCATTGAAAAGACGGACGGCGCCGGCCGGACCTTGTTGAGCTTTGTCATCGGGGCCGGCAATCAGCCGCAAATCCGCAAACTTGGCGACGGCGAAGAACAGGAGTTCCAGTACGACACTCGCGGCCGGCTGGCTCTGGCGGCGACGGCGACAATGAAGTGCGTGTTTGCCACGGACATCTTCGATCAGTCGGTGCGTGATTTCCGCAACGGGGCGGGGGTTGAGAATAAATTCATCGGCGATTTGCTGGTTTCCACAACTTGTTTCGAGAAGTTCACCGTCGCCCGTGAAGTCCGGGACAACGGCGACGTTGTGATTGTCGATCCGACCGGGGCCAAACATCTTATCCGAAGCGGCGAAGGCGGGTTGATTCTCCGCGAACTGGCCGACGGCTCCAGTCTGCTTTCCCAGCATGACAGCGACGGCCGGTGTCTGCGAAAGGCGTCTTGGCGGCGCGGCGAGGGGCGTGTTCGCTGGCAGCATACCTATCGTTATTCGGCCGAGGGTGATTTGCTCTCCGATCAAACAGCCGATGGCCGCGAAACCCGATATGAGTTCGACAAAGCCCATCGGCTCGTCGCCCGCACAAACAACGGTGCTCGGCAAATCTTCGCTTATGACGCCGCCGACAACTTGATGGAACAACCCGGCCTGTCCGGCGTGACCGTCATTGAGGGGAACCGGCTGGCCACCGCGAACGGGGACCACTTCGCTTACGACGACCGCGACCATATCAAGAGCCGCGTCGGCCAGAATCGTCGTCACGAATACGCCTACGACGCCCACGACCGTCTTGTGCGCGTGATGATCGACGGCGAACCTTGGAAGGCCGAATACGATCCGCTGAGCCGGCGGGCGAGCAAGACATGGCGGGGCGAAACCACCCGCTATTTCTGGGACGGCTTCCGGTTGATGGCCGAGATTGCCGCCGACGGTTGTTTGCGGGTGTATGTGTACACGGATGAGGAATCGCTTGTTCCGTTGATGTTTGTCGATTATCCGTCCATTGAGAGCGACCCTGAAAGCGGAACACGCTTTTATGTGTTCGCCAATCAGATCGGCGCCCCCGAACGGGTGGAGGATGCCTTTGGCGATGTGGCTTGGGAGGCCAAAGTCGATCCCTACGGCACAACCACCATCGATCCGCGAAGCCGGATCGAGTTCAACCTGCGATTCCCCAACCATTACTTTGACCCGGAAACCGGCCTGCATTTCAACCGCTTCCGGTACTACTCCCCGGAACTCGGGCGGTATCTCCAATGCGACCCGATTGGCATTGAGGGGGGAATCAACCTCTATGCCTATTGCGAAGGAAACCCGCTGACCCGCGTGGACTTGGACGGTCATGCCGCCGGGGGCGGGGGCGGAGGCGGCGGGGGCGGATCGGGCGCCGGAGGAGGCGGCGGGGCGAGCCACGATCACCCCGAAAATCCGAAGAAAGATCCGAAGAAAAAGAAAGACAAACCGCCAAAACCGGACAAAGCGATGGAGGCCGCCAAGGCCGAGGCCGCGCGAGTAAAAGCGGAATGCGAGGCAAACGGCGAGAAAGTCCCTCTTTGCACCGCGGCGGTTCGTGACAAGGAAACGGGAAAAATCTATCTTGCCACCTCCGGAGAGCCCGCGCTCAAACAAAGCGAAGCCCATCCCGATTTGGGAATGCCCACCGACGCTAAGAGCAAGGAGCCTTGGGCTCCGGGGAATTGCGCGGAACCCAAGGCAATGAACGCCGCCCTAAATGACGGCGCGAAAAAGGAAAATCTTCAAGTGGCCTCAGTCAACACAAACAAAGGAACACCAAAGCAATGCTGCCGGAACTGTGAAAAAACCACTAGTGGAACCACCGTTTCACCGGCCGTGAGTAAATAACCCGAGCAATCGATCCTCGGAGGGGCCGATATGAAGTTCTCTGATTCCACAAAATTGATTTTAGCCGCCGGAGGCTGGTCTGAAACGCGCCGGAGCAACGTCCGCGAAGCGGAAAATCTGGCTAAAACCAAGGGATTTCCTGTGTTTGCCGCCTGGACGGACTTTGTCTCCCGGTTTGGTGATTTGTCGTTTGCGAACCCGGCCGCGATCCCTCCCGCCCTGGAAGAATGGCATTTCCGCGCGGCCGAGACGATCAACGACACCCCCCTGAACAATTTGAAATATTACGAGACACAACTCGGCCTTCCCGTGGCCATCATCGGGAAGGGATCGGATGATTATTTGTTGTTTTTGATCAACGAGGCAGGAGTGATTTTCGGAGCTTTTGACGAGCAGATATTTCAGATCGGAATCACGCCAGAAGATGCGATCGAGGCAATTTGTTCCGGGCGTCGGTTTGTCGCCGTGGATTCATGAATGAACTGCTCAACCAATCCGACAGGACTGACCGGTTGAGACAAAACCGAAGGGTGGAGTTCAAATTGGCCTGGCGGCCGAAGCGGGTGGTTTTGTTGGTCCAACGGACCAATTAACATAGCCCAGCCCGAAAGGGCTGGGTCAGAATGCCATCAAAAAACCTCGGTCCAACGGACCGATTATCGGCTCAAGGTCCGTCAGGGCCGCGAAGGCCGAAAGCCCGAAGATAACCGGCCCTTCAGACCGGGGTCGTTGCCGGGTGGTTAACCCAGCCCTTTCGGGCTGGGCTATGTTAATCGGTCCGTTGGACCGGAAAAACAAGGCACTTTGGTCGCTACGCCAATTTGAAATCCGCCATATTTCAAGAGACTCCGGGAAGCTGACACATCTCTCAGAACTTGAACCGCATTTCCGTCCGGTACAGTTGATTGGCGAAGTGGTCCTTGGTCACGGCGAACTGGGTGCCGAAGCCAAAGTCGCAGCTTCGGCTGATGACCCAGCGGACGCCCGGCCCGAGGTTGAAGTAATTGCCGCCGCCGGACTTGACCAAGAGGCCGGTCGTCGGATCGGTGTAGGCGCCGTCTTGGAACGAGACGCCGGTGAATTCCAGCGTGCCGATCAATTGCGACTCTTCCCACGGCCGGCACAACACATGGTTGAGGGAGACGCGATAGTCCAGCAACGCCCCGCTCACGGAGGGGTCGCCGCCGAGGGGAATCCATTCGCCGATCTGGGTTTGCAGATAAGTGTCCTCGTGCAGTTTCACGCTCATCAACAGGGCCGGTTCCAGCGAGACGTGCCCGACGCCCGCCCCGGTCTTGGGGGAGGCGCTTGGCAGGAACGTGGTGAATTGCAGGCTGATCTGCACGATTTCGGTGTCTAGCAAGAGAGACTTGGTCCCGAGTTGCACGTCCCCGAATCCGGCCCCGCTGCCGGTCGGCGTTCCGTCGTATGAGCGATACGGCGTCACCACGAACGCGGAGAACCGCTCCGTCCCGGCTTCGTTGTAGATCGACAGATCGTTGTAGTTGAGCTTGTTCGGCACCACCTTCGGCCCCTTGCCCCCGCCCCCGGCTCGCGCCCAGAAATACTCGTTGCGGTCGGGGAACATCATGCCCCGGCCGGAATCCCAGCGAACGCGGGTCATCCCCTGCGGGCGGGTGCTGTCCAGAAACAGGGCGGCGTTCGCCCCGGCCACCCAGCGCGGTTCATAGCAAGGGTCCGCACAACAGAGGGCGTTGTAAAAGCAGCAGTACAACCGGCCGCACCAAGAATCAGAGGTACATGGCTTGCACGCGCCGCCCGCCACGCAACCGCCGCCGCAACCATCATCGCCCGGCCGGGGGGGCATGAAGTCCGGCGGGAAGCTGTTGCACGAGGCACAACCCGCCTGCATCACTTCACTGTCCATCACGGCGGGAATCTTGACAGGGCCGGTTTCCCCGTTGTTGAGCGTGGTGGCAGGCAACAAGTACGGGGCCTGGCCGGATGTTTGGGCGGTCAGGCCAGACGAACCGAGCAGGGTCGCCAGAATGGCCATCCCAATCCGACGGAAGACATTTTGTTTCATCACGGGACACCTCAGAACCCACTCGGGGGCGCGTTGGGACATTCGTCTGAATCCCTCCATCGGATGGAAAGATCGCCCGACTTAACGAAATGACGGATTTTGGCGGTTGGGAGTATTCCACCACATCGGGCGAAAATGCGGCTTATAAGGAGGCAGCGGAGAATCGGGCAAACACATCCAACCGGCTCATTCCGGCAAATCCGGACAATCGATAATCTGGCGCATTTGCTCAAGATCGCGAGAACCGGAATCCGATGAAGCTCGCGGATATGTCGTATTCAGGTGTTCCGCATGATCGGCGACGTACGGGCAAAACCCGACGGACTCGCGGTGATGCGGTAATCAAGGAGGGTTCCACACATGCGAATCCGTCACGCCCGGTTTCTCCTGTTTGCCGCCGCGCTGGTGTCTTGCCCGGCTTGCATGGCTCCCGGCGCCCCCGTCGCTCCCGCCGCCGCACCGGCGGGAGTCG
>NZ_JH636447.1:206231-223082 GCF_000255705.1 Zavarzinella formosa DSM 19928 | reverse complement strand
CGCCGCCGCACCGGCGGGAGTCGCCCCCGCCGCCATTGACGGCGCTCCCCTCCCGGTCGCCGCCCCCCCGGCCACCGGCATTGAAAAGTGTTGCGAAGTCCTCGACAATTGCCGCCGCAAGTTGTGCAACACCCCGTTTGGCCAGATGCTCAACAGCATGACCAAACCGGTGAGCGCCCTGACCGGCGGGGTGATTCCCACATTCTGCCCCGGAACGCCGGGACTGGATGATCTGATGAAGCCGGGGGTGATGGGCGAATCAGCCGCCATCACCAAGGACGCGGCCGAAGCCAAGGCCCGCCGGGCCGCCGTGCGGGTGCTGGGCACGGTTGACTGCCGATACTACCCGGAGGTCGAGGGCAAGCTTCTCGCCGCCCTGCGAACCGACGGCAGCGAGTGCGTGCGCTATGAGGCCGCCCTGGCCCTGAGCCACGGGTGCTGTTGTTCCAAAAAGGTGATCGACATTCTGACGATCTGCGTGGACGGCGGCGAGGAAGACGGCGCCCCGGCCGAGCGATCAGACCGCGTGCGGGACACGGCCATGATCGGCCTGCAACGCTGCCTCTCCTGCGTGAAGGTGGTCGAGGAACCGACTGTGTTGCCGGACCCGGACAACAAGATTCCGGACCCTGAAATCGACGCACCCAAGAAGAAAGACGGCCTCCCCAAGAGCAAGGACGAAGGCACGTCGAAGCCGAGTTCAAACAAGGCCGACCAGAAGACCGTCGCGAAGGCCCGCGAGGTGATCGCCCGGCATCAGGCGGCCCTGCAACAAGCGGCCCTCGCCGCCCCGGCGGTCAGCCCGGCCCACAGTGTGTTTGAAATGTTCAAGTACGCTGAGGACGGCCCTTCGATCTCCTCGACGACCACGACGGTGACCTCCGCCCCGGTGATCGTCGCCACGCCGGCCTCGCAAGACGGCCTCCGGGCGGCCCGGCCGGTCAGCCCGATTCAAGCCCGGCCGATGCCGATGCCGACGGCGGCTCCGGTGGTCCCGGCCCAGCCGAGGGTTCAGGCCCAACCCCCGGCGATTCAATCGACGGTGATTCAGTCCGCCCAAATCGAAACGCCGGTGATCCTTCCCCCGATGAACACATCCGGCGGAACCGGCCCGGTGATCCCCGCCCAAGTTCCGGCCGAACCGCTCCCGATGCCGTCGGCCATCCCCGAGCCGACCATCATCCCGACGGCCGCGACGGCCCCGGTTGTGCCGGAAACCCCGAAACTGCCCGCGATCCCGATGCCCCCGCCCCCCGCCGTGGAACCGGAGGCCAAGCCGGTCCCCCCGGTGATTATCATCCGCCCGCCGTCCAACCGGGTGCCCCTGCCGACCAACCCGTTCCCGGACTGACCCGGCGAGAACCGTGAATCAAAGTATTGGCTTTATTTTCCCGGTCTGAAGGACCGGTTAATCCAGACCGGTCCGTGAGGGCCGGGCGAACGATGGCCGGAGCCTCGGTCAAAGGGTGCCGGTAATCGGCCGGTGTCGGGTTCCCGGCCCTCACGGACCGGTCTGGATTAACCGGTCTTTCAGACCGGGAATAGTCCCTTACTTCTTCACTTCCGCCACTCGCTTCATCACCATCAGTTGAATGTTCTTTTCCACATCGCCCTTGAACTCCGTGGGGCGGTCGGCACCGTCGCGGCCGAAGCAGAACTTCATTTTGTCGCCGTCGATCTCAATGATGCCTTTCACAACCAAATCCTTGGGTCCCTTGTCCGGTTTGATGTCGAGGGTGGCCGGTTTCTTTGTGAAATCGACCGTGTAGGAGGCGGAGTCATCGCCCCGTCCTCCTTCCTTGGCCCGGCCTTCCTCCACAATCACTCTGCCCTCGGCAAACACGATCCGGACGCCTCCCTTTCCCAATTCCTGCTTGGGACCGGAGGCTTCCGTGAGTTCCCACGTTCCCTCCAGTTTGGGGGCCGCCTTGGGGGTTTCCTTGGGGGCGGGGGCGGCGAGCGTCAGGGCCACGCCAAGCAGAAGGGTGTTCAACATCGCTTTCTCCGGGGGAGGGTTCTTGTCTTTCGTCGGGGCACAACAGATAGTACGCCGGTGGCGGCCGGGGATTTTGTCAAGAATCTGGCAAAGGTCTTTCGCCCTATACTATCCCACATTCGGAACTGACAGCCATCAAAATCGATCCGGGAATGATGCCATGAGAACGCTGATGTGTTTGCTCGCCCTCGCCGGGCTGGCCGGGGGGGCCGAAAAGACGGAGTTGGCGGCCGATGGTTTGAAGGAACCCTTCGGGCTGGCTTTCCTCGGCAAAGACGTGATGCTCACCGATTACGGCGGCCATCGGGTGATCCTGATTTCCCCCGAAGGCAAGACCACCGTTCTGGTCGGCGGCGGCAAGGCGGGAATGGCCGACGGGGTCGGCGAGGCCGCCAGTTTGAACGGCCCGCATAATCTGTCCATGCTTCCCGACGGCCGGGTTTACATCGCGGACACGATGGGCCATCGCCTTCGCCTGCTTGACCCAAAATCAAAATTACTCACCACTGTTGGCGGCGGCGAGAAGGGTTTTGCCGGAGATGGCGGGCCGGTCTCTCAGGCGAAGTTCGATCAGCTTTACCATGTGGCGGTTTCGCCCAAGGGGGATGTCCTCTTCATTTGTGATCTCGGCAACCGCCGGATCAGGCAGGTGGAATTGACAAAGTTCACCATCACCACGGTCGCAGGCAACGGCAAAAAAGGGGTCCCCGTGGATGGCGAACCGGCCGTCGATCAGCCCCTTGTGGACCCGCGGGCGGTGGAACCGGACGCCAAGGGGCGGTTGTGGATTCTGGAACGCGGCGGCCACGCCCTCCGGGTGGTGGAGAACGGGAAGATCCGCACCGTCGCCGGAACCGGACAGGCCGGTTTCGCGGGGGACGACGGCCCGGCCCTCAAGGCGAAGCTGAACGGCCCGAAGAACCTGTTTGTCACCCCGGCCGGAACCGTGCTGATCGCGGACACGGAGAATCATTGCATCCGGGAATACGACCCGACGACGCAGACCATCAAGCGGGTGATGGGAACCGGCAAAAGCGGGAAAGGGGAGGCTGGCGGCCTTCCGACGGAAACGGCCCTCAAGCGGCCCCACGCGGTGGCACTGGATGCCACCGGAACGATGTATGTCTCCGACAGTGACAACGGCCGGGTGTTGAAGGTGGCCAAGAACGAGCGGAAAGAATGAAACGATCAGTGATTAGAGTACTCCGCACGCTCCGCGTGCGGGACCTTGACCCGTTTCATCATCCGGCCACCGGGCAAGTCCCATCCGCACGCGGAGCGTGCGGAGTACTCTGGTCCCTGACCGTTCATTCTTTCCGCTCGCTCTAAATAAAAAAAGACTTCGGGGAATCGCCCGAAGTCTTTGGCCGTCGCCGGATCGAAACAACACACGCACCGGAGGAGAAGACCCGGAAACGACGTGGACGACCGACACGGGATTCAGGAGGCCGCTGCCGTGGTCGTGGCGGCTTGCGGGGGGCGTTGCTGATTCAACGGCAGAAGTTCCTGGCGGTAAATCGGCACATCCCGCGGAGCTTCAATGCCTAGGCGGATTTTGCCACGATCAATATCGACGACGGTGATACAGATGGATTCCCCGATGTAAATTTTTTCACCGAGTTTCCGGCTGAGAACCAACATAATGTCTCCCTCCGGTTGACAGTACGCATGTGTGTGGTGTTATCTCAAAGGCAAACATAATGCATGAACCACCCCCAGGCATACCTCGCCTCCCCCATTTTGAAGCGATTCACCACCCCCGGCGGGTGTCATGCGCCGCAAGCGCGTTATGCGCGGCGCATTCGGAACCGGATGGCCGGGCCGAAGGGGTTGTAAATCAACGGGTTATGGCGCGGCCGACCGGCCCCTCGGGGAACCGACGCCATCGGCGAAACCCACCCTCGCGGCAACACCGGAACCCCGGATGACCTCACCCTTCCTGCCCGAGCCGGAAACCGATCTGGTCTGGACCGGCCCCAGCCTCCGCGCGTTGCTGCCGGCGGCCTCGATCTTGCTGCTGACATCGGTCATCCTGCTCTCGGCCGGGCCGTGGCTGGCCGGCAAACTCGGCGTCGAACACGAATGGGCGACCTTTCTGCTGTTCTGGCTGGTCGTGATTCTCTGGGTGATCGCCTGCGGCCGCTGGATGTACCGGGGTTCCAGCTACATCTACCGGCTGACCGACCGGGCGATCCATGTGGACTTCGGCTTCATGCACCCTCCCGTGCCGGGGATTCCCCTCGGCGACATCACGGGACTGGACGAGCGGCCGTGGGCGTGGTGGTTCATGAACGTCGGCACGGTCATCATTCGGTCAGAGGACCGGCCGCCGGTGTTCCTCCCCGGACTGGCCCGGCCGCGATTGCTGATCGAACAAATCTCTCTTGCAAGGAACCGGGAACGAGCATCATGAAAAACATCGTCGTGTTCTGCGGGTCGGCCGCCGGAAGCCAGCCTGTTTATGCCGAAACGGCCCGGCGAACGGGCGAGTTGATCGCCCGCCGCGGGCATGGCCTCGTGTACGGCGGCGGGCACGTCGGCCTCATGGGAACGGTCGCGGATGCCGCCCTGAACGCCGGGGGAACCGTCATCGGCGTCATCACCGATTTTCTGATGGCGAAAGAAGTCGGCCACGGCGGCGTGACCGAGTTGATTGTCGTTCGCTCAATGCACGAGCGCAAGGCCGAAATGGCGGTGCGGGCCGATGCGTTTCTGGTGTTGCCCGGCGGCATCGGCACAATGGACGAGTTTTTCGAGATCTGGACCTGGGCGATGCTCGGCGACCACGCCAAGCCCATTGGCGTGGTCAACACGGAAGGCTATTACGACGGCCTTTTCGCCTTCGCCGACCACATGGTGGCCCAAGGCTTCTTAAAGCCGAAATACCGGGAACTGGTGTTAGTGGGCGACACGCCCGAAAGCGTGCTTGACCAGTTCAACCTGACGGAAGGAGCGATCACGGCGTGAACAGTTCGGCCGGGTTGCCCGACCGCCAGTAGCTTTGGCCGGTTTCCGAACGAACGGGAATCTTCCAATCCGCCGAATAGGAAGCCGGATCGCCCAGGCACACCCGGAACGTCGATTCATCCCGCCAGAGGTTCGTCGGCAGCCCGGCCTCGACGGCCAGCCGCAACATCTCGCGGCATTTGGCCCGCATCTGCTCCGGTTCGGGATGCCACGGGATACTCGTCCCGGCCGGCCGGGAGATGGCCCATGAATAGAACCGGGCGGCCCACAGATACATTTGCGGATCGGCCGGCGCGGAACGGATCAGCCGTTCCACATTGGCAAACGTCTCCGCCGGGGGAAGCTGCCGGGCCATCGCGGCCCGCATTTGCTGGAGATACACCAAGTTCCCCAAGGCCATCCAATTGTCCGGCTTGCGGGTCAGCGCCTCCCGCAAAATCTCTTCGGCCATCGCGTCCTGCCGGCGCTGCACGGCCACATAACCCTGCACCACCCGCACGGTGTCGGGGGCGTAGCCCGTGGTCGCCAGTTGTCGCAGCGTCTTTTCGGCGGCCGCCCAATCGCCAACCTTTGTCAGCGTCCACGCATACAAGGCGACGCTCGGGCCGTCGTTCGGCCGGATGCTGATCGCCGCCTCCAATTCCGGCCGGGCGTTGATGAAATTGCCCTGGGCCACCCGCACGCGGGCCAGTTCCACCCGCAGATCCGCGTTGTCCGGTTGATCCTTGGCCGCCTGGGCCAGATGAATTTCCGCTTCCGTGAACTGGCCGTTGACGCGGGCCTCGTGGCCGAGCGTCGCGTGATCCACCTGCAAAATGGTCGATTCCCGGCCGGCGCGGGCGGAGGCCATCCAGCCGACGGCGCTGAAAAGTCCGATGGAGGAGGCGATCACCGCCGTCCGTCCCGTCGAACCCGACAGGAATTGCGACACCTTCTTCTGCGTCGAGTAACACCGCCGCAAGGCGAGGGCGACATCGGCCGCCGACGCGGGCCGTTCCTTCGGATTGAAGGCCAGACACTGTTCAACCAACCGGGCGAGCCGGGCAGACACATCCGGGTTTCGCTCGCGGATCGGCCGGACGCCGAGCTTTTGCTTCGACAGAATGCTCGCGGCGACCTCGCGCACAGAGCGGGACTTGGGGAAGCGGCCGAACGGGTGGACGCCCGCCAGCATTTCGTAGAGCATCACGCCGAGGGAGAAGATATCCCCGTGTTGATTCATCAGGCTGGCCTGATCGGCCGCCGTCGCGGAACGGACGCTTTCCAAATGTTCCGGCGGCATGTACGGCAGCGTGCCGCCCAGCCGGGACTTGGTGTTGCGGGCGTCGGTCGCCAGATTGAAGTCCAGCAACCGGGGCTGGCCGTCCAGCCCGAGAAGCACATTGGAAGGCTTCAAGTCATGATGAACAAAGCCGCTGCGGTGGACGGCCGAGAGAGCCTCGGCCATGCGGACGCCGAGCCAGATGATGCCATCGACGAAGCTGGCTTTCTTCAGGAAAGCATCCGGCGCCAGTTCGGGCGGGTTCGGGTCCGACGGCTGCCGGTTTCGCCGGGCGGCCTCCAGAATGACGGCGGCGGCGCGCGGCCGATGATGGGCCTCCGAATCTTCCCGCATGGGGAAGGCCACTTCCAGCAAGTCTTCGAGCGTTGAATTGCCGTGATACGGCATCACGATGATGAACAGGCCGCTCATCGTGTCATGTGGCGCGGACAGCACCGAGACGACGTTCTTGTGTCCGAGCTGGCCCAGAACGCGGGCCTCGTCGCACTGCTGCCGGGACAGTTTCACCACCACCGTGCGGTCAACCGTTTCCTCGCGGGCGAGATACACCCGGCTGAACGCCCCCTTGCCCATCGAGCGCAGGAGGTTGTAATCCCCGATGCGAATCCCCGCGTCAGGCCAGCCGCCGGACGCCGTGGTGAAGGACGAGCCAGAACCGGGGGCCGAACTCTTCGGCTGCTCCATCAGCGGAGGCGTCACCGCTTCCACCGGCGGCGGGGTGGCGGGCATCTGAATGGTTTGCGGAACCGGAGGAGCGTCCGGCAAAAGTTCGTCCGGCTTTTCCCGGAGGGATTGCTGGGCGAGCAGACGGCCGAGGGAGACGTAATACTCCGGAAACTTCCGGCAGAATCCCTCCAGGTCGACTTGCTCCCCGCCATGCACCCGGAGCCAGTATTCGGCAAAAGCCAAGTCAAGAACGGCGGCCTTGTCCTCCGTCAGACCCGGATGAAGGGCAAGCGCCGCCCGGGTGTCCGGGGTTTCCCCCTTGGTCCACCGTTCGATGATGTCGGCGGCAAGTTGTCGGACGTTCGGCGATGGCGTTGGCATGCGTGCCTTGGAGTGTCTTCTGGCGGACAACCGGCCATACGGGGGGTGGCGGGTTGGCAGGTTGCGGGTCGTCAATGAGGATGCCTAGATCAAAACCCGGACACGCACGACCAAAAGAGACAGAATGACCGGACGACTTCCTTGATTACGGCTGAACACTTCACCGGGAGTAGAATTCCGACGGCGCCGGTGTCATTTTTCGGGTGGAGCGTAAACCTTTCCGCGAGATATGGGTTTCATCCCTGAACATAATTTTTGCGCGTCAAGGTGATGTGAAGAAACCAACATGAAACGCCTGATGATGATGGCCGTGCCGGGATCGGGCCTGATTTCTTTCGTTGTTTGAGCGACTCGACACGGACAAGGATGGCAAACGGGCCGCTCACAGGTTTTGATGTTGCGCCTTGTTGGTTTTCGTGGTTGGTTTTGGTATTGGCGAGCCGAGCAGCGTAAGCTGCCGGGTGGCTTCCGGTGGTCGAGCCGCCTCCCCTTTACTCAGCCGGACTCGAACCCGTGGCTGAAGCATCTTCCCTGCCGGAAGCCACCCGGCAGCTGACGCTGCTCGGCTCGCCAATACCAAAACCAACCTCTGAAAACCTCAACAAAGCACAACATCAAAACTCACAGGCAGCCCTGATAGTTATTAGTTCACTCGCATCAATATCGGGTGTTCTCATCAACGCCCGGCCATTCGTCGCCGCGCATGACCAATCAATCCTGCAACCACATCTGTCGGTTTCGACATGTTTCGCATGAGAAAACCACCCGCTTGCCGGGCTTCGCATCAACGCAAATATCGGCGTAAATTACGCAGCCATTCGGGCAAAGATACCTCCGCGCAAGGCTAAAAAACACGGGCGTTTCGAGGGTGCGGGAGAAAATGAACGAATCATGAACATCAGAGAGAACCAACCATGAAAAGCTTCGCACTCGTCCTCGGCCTGGGCCTCGCAACCCTCGGCCTGACCAACCCGGCCTCCGCCCAACAGCCTTGTTACTCCTACCCGGTGGTCTACAGTCAAAGCGCCCCGGTGTGTCAGCCGGTGTGCCAGCCTGTTTGCTCCTCGCAAACGGTCAGCGTCAGCTACCCGGTCGCCAGCCAGGTCTTTTACTCCAGCAGCGCCCCGGTGACCTGCACGCCAGCCTGTGTCACCACCTCTTGCACGCCGACATGCTACACGACCTTCCGAAGCTGCGGATACCCGGTTTACCGGCACACGTTCTTCGGATGCCACACCCGAGTGTACTACCACCACTCTTGCTGCCGATAACCCGGATTTGATTGCCACAACGGCCAACGGTGTGACACCAAGACTCAAAAGACCAGCTTCGGTCGCCGGGTTCCCTCCCGCTCCGGCGTGCTCCAATGTGACGGACGAAAACTGATCCGAGAGACGAGGCCCGATCACCCGGCCGTTGTTGAAAATCAACATCTGTGGAAAATCATAAAGGAGGCGGCGAGGGGCTGAACAAGTCCCTCGCCGCCTCCTTTTTCAACGCGCGAATAAATCAACGGCCAGCCGGCCCGCTCACTTTTTGGCGGCGCCGGAGAGTTTCAGATCCCCGGTCACCTGACCGGGTTTCACCTCAACAGTCAACGGCGTGGACTGGGCGTTTTCATAGACGCCCGGCAACACGTTCACCGCCAGCCCCATCATCTTCAGTTGGGTGGTGTCCATCCCCTCGGTGTTTACCTTGGATTTGCCGTCTTTTTTTGGCTCGTATTTCACCACGGTCACCCGATACGCCCCCGGCGGTGTCTTGACCGTGGCGGGCACAACAATCTCGTAGGTGCCGTCATCCTTGGATTTCCCGTGAAATGCGTTTATTTGCGTTTCCTGCGGAATGAAATATTGAATGTCCGCGCCGCCGACCGGTTCGTCATTGAGAGTGACTTTGCCGCGGATGGTGAGCGACGAGCCTGCGTCTCCGCAGCCCGACAACGAGACCGCCAATGTCGCCATCAACAACGCGACGCCTACGTGCGAACGCATGCCAGAAAACTCCGGGTGGTTGGAAGAAAAAGGAACAGACCCGGCCGGCGAACCGGCGGCCGGATCAACAAGGAAGCCGATGCGAATCAAATTATTCCGTGATCACTTCCGAGCCGGCCTTGGTGGCATAAGCCACCTGGACCGACAGGGTCATGGTGTCCCGGATAAACCGGACCGATCCGTCGCAAAGCACAAAGTTCGCGCCCCCGGTGTGGCGGCTGCTGAAAACCCAGGCATACGCGCAGGCCGGGCCTTTGGTGCATGTCGGATCGGCTTTTGCATTGATGGCGCCATACTGCGAGCTTGCGTAGATGCGCCCGTGGACCGACGTGTGGGTGCCCGCGCCCCAGTAAGGCCCGTAAGTCGCGGAAGTTCCCACGCCGTCCTTGATTTGCAGGCATTCGCCGATCCCCAGCGTGTTGCTGGTCCCGTCGGTGATGTCCGCGATTTTGGTTTTGCTGTTGTTGCCGAAGGCCCCCGCGCCGGAGGCGCTGTTTGAGGAGGGCTGGTCGTAATCCGTGTAGGCTCCGGAAGAAAGCAGGTAATTGCTCCGGCGCGCGTTCGACCGGGCGTAGAAGCCGTTGCCAGTTTCATTTTCCACCGGGGGAGACTGGTCGGACGGGCAACTAAAGACGGACAACAACGTGCCCACGACCGTTTGGTTGTTGGCGCTGACCGCCGCGGCGGCCAGCGGGTTTCCATAGGCCGTGGAATTGCTGGACTGGCAGGTGAAATCGTAAAGCTTGTAAAGGTTGTCCTGCTCAAGGTAGGGCAGCATGTACACGAATCCGGTGTGGTTGTACACCGTGGTGGTGTTTGCTCCCGTGGTATAGTCCGGGAAACTGCCGTTGATCCGGCCGGAATTCACCAAAGCCGGCGGAAAATAACCGTTGACATCGTGGAAGTTCTGAATCGCGAGCCCTTGCTGCTTCAGATTGTTGGAACACTTCATCCGGTTGGCGGCCTCGCGGATCTTTTGAACCGCCGGCAACAACAACCCGATCAGGATCGCGATGATCGCGATGACAACGAGGAGTTCAATCAGTGTGAACCCCCGGCGTTGGGGCAAAAACCGTGACATGGAAACTCTCCCGGCAAAACACAACGAATGGGAAATAGGAACCTTGTTGAATGGAGAGAGAACCGGGTTGAGTGGAGAGGAAACCGGTTTATGCCCGGCCGAAGAGAGAGAATGGCCGGATTTTCTGGAGAGGTGAATAAAAGGTAACCGATCACGTCTATCAACACCAGCAAAAAAACTCCGAAATTTGAAGTTTCCGAAAGCAATCGATCACTTTCGCCAGGCATCCGGGTTTGTTTTGCCTTTGTAACAACAGCCTTCATTTCACGCTCCGACAACTCTTTCAGCTTGCATTCCCCGGCGGGTTGGCGGTAACCTCTTTATTCGGCGGGCACACTCACAAATCACCCCGCCTCCGGGTTATGTTTTCGTTCACCACATTTCAACATGAGGTTGGCATCTGATGTCACGCACATTCTCTTTGTCGAGGCTGTTGATTGCCCTGATGCTCTTGGCCCTCCCTTCGGCCGTTCGCTCCGAAGAACCCGCCCGCGCCGCCAAGCCGTCCGATCTGATCGTTGATGTGAAACTGAATGACGACAGCGTCATGAAGCTCAAACTCGCCGAGGATCGCGTCGAAATTCTCACCAAGTATGGCAAGCTCGCCATTCCGGTCGCGGACATTCGGAAAATCGAACTTGGCCACCGCGTCACGGAGGAGATGGCCAAACAGATCGAGCGGGCCGTCTCGGATTTGGGCAGCGCCCAGTTTCGCACGCGCGAGGAGGCGGGAAACCTGCTGGTGAGTTTCCGGGAGAAATCGTATCCGGCCGTGATGAAGGCCACTCAGTCAACCGATGCCGAGGTGGCCAAGCGGGCCGAGGAAATCATCGAGAAGATCCGGGCGGCGGTCCCGGAAAACAAGCTCAACATCCCGGAGCTTGACCTGATCGTGACCGATGATTCCAAGTTCAGCGGCAAAATCCTGGCCCAGCAATTTAAGGTGAAGTCCGCCACCTTCGGGGACGTGAGCTTGAAACTGGCCGACTTGGTTTCCATCAACATGGGGCCGACGGTGGACGAGCGTGATCTCGCCAGCGCCCTCCCCGACCCCGGCTCCCTGACCAACCTGCAAAAGGATGTCGGCAAGACATTCCTGTTCAAGGTGACCGGGGCTCTCAACGGATCGGTGTGGGGCACGGAAACTTACACGCTCGACTCCACGCTGGCGGCCGCCGCCGTCCACATGGGAATCGTCAAGGTCGGCCAGACGGGCTATGTGCGCGTCACCATCTTCGGCCCGCTGCAAAATTTCGTCGGCTCGACCCGCAACGGCGTGACCACCGCCAACTACCAAGCCTATCCGGGGGCGTACAAGATTCACACCAAGGCCGGAAACTGACTTGTTGGTGCAAAATCAAGCCACCGCATTTGCAAATGATCCCAAGAGCCCCGCTGCGTCAGCGGCGGGGGTGTTTTCGGAGCGTGAGGGCCACCCCCACCGCTGACGCAGTGGGGCTCTTGAACATCTCACACAGAATGGCTGTTGAATTTGCATCAATTCAACAAGACCTGCCGAAACAATCCAATTCGTTCGCCGACTCGCGTGAAAACCCAAATTTTTCACACGATCATCGGTCGCTCCAACAACCCCTCCAATCAAAGCCGAGATTCAACATGTTTCTGATTATTACTTTCGGGAAAACCGTCCTGCGCCATTGTTGAATATTCCTCTCGCCGAAGTATTTTTCGAGAAATTATGTTTTGCATCTTGCCGATTGGACTTGTGCTTTCACATGAATTTGAGATAAGTTGAAATCGGCGGGTGAATCCTCTCTCCCTTCCGCCGATTGATCGTGACCTCTCATTTTCGTTCGCCACATTTTCTCGGAGGTTGACACGCCATGTTGTTGCGCACTCACGTTTCCGCGCGCCTTTTGGCCCCGATTTTCGTCCTGTCCTTGTCGGCCGTCGCCCGTCCGCAAGAGTCTGTCCGCGTCAGCAAACTGCCCGAACCGGTCGTGGACGTGAAGTTGAATGACGACAGCATGGTGAAACTCAAGCTCTGCGAGGAGAGCGTTGATTTCCAAACCAAGTTCGGCAAGCTCGCCATTCCGCTGGCTGAAATCCGCAAAATCGAGTTCGGCCATCGCGTGTCGGACGAAATGGGCAAGCAGATCGACCAGGCCGTGGCGAACCTCGGCAGCCCGCACTTCCGCACACGGGAAGAAGCCGGCATGACGCTGCTGAACCTCCGGGACAAAGCCTATCCCGCCCTCGTGCGGGCGACGCAGGCGACCGACGCCGAGGTGGTCAAACGGGCCGAGGAAATCGTCGAGAAGATCAAGGCGATTGTCCCCGAGAACAAGCTGAACCTGCCGGAATTTGACGTGATCGTGACGGATGATTCACGCATCACCGGGAAGATTCTTTGCCAGCAAATCAAGGCGAAATCGTTCACCTTCGGGGACGTGAGCCTCAAGCTCGCGGACACCTCGGCCATCACGATCCTCTGCGCGCTGGACGAAAAAGAACTGGCCAGCGCCCAGCCCGACCCCGGCTCGATGACCGGCCTGCAACGGGAAATCGGCAAGACCTATCTGTTCAAGGTGACCGGCTCCGGCGGCGGGCCCTTGTGGGGCACGGACACTTACACGCTTGATTCGTCGCTGGCCGTCGCCGCTGTTCACATGGGCGTTCTGAAAGTCGGCCAGACCGGCTATGTGCGCGTCACCATTCTCGGGCCGATGGCCAACTTCACCGGTTCGACCCGCAACGGGCTGACCAGCTCGAATTACCAGAACTATCCGGGGGCGTTCAAGATCCACGCCAAAGTCAACTGACCGGCCTCTTGCGTTTTGGTCTTCTCGCGGCGTATGCTGATGACATGAGACTTTTCGCTCTCGCCATCGCGTTTTGCATCCCGGCCTTGGGTTTTGCCCAGGGACCGAAAGAACGCGAACCGTTTGAACTGGCCGTCGATCAGGGTGTCGAATACCTCGCCAAATCGCAAAACGGGGACGGTTCTTGGAACTCCGGCCGCCAGTTCGGCGGTTTCGGCAACAATGGCGGCCAGCGCGACCCGGCCGTGACCGCCCTGTGCGTGATGGCGTTTCTCTCCTCCGGGCATGTTCCCGGCGAGGGGCGTTATGGCGACGCCATCGAACGCGGCATCCGCTTTGTGGCCAGCCAGCAACAGCGCAACGGCATGTTTGCCGCCAGTCAATTCGGCATGACCCAGATGTATTCCCACGGCATCTGCACCTTGATGGTCGCCGAGGCAGTCGGGCTGATGCCCGACCGCCGGATGGCGGAGAGTCTGCGAACCCAACTGGTCCTGGCCGTCCGGCTCATTCGCTCGGCCCAATGTGTTCTGGCGGAAAACACCGGCGGCTGGCGTTACACCCCCGACGGGCGCGACGCGGACATCAGCGTGACCGGCTGGCAGGTGATGGCCTTGCGGGCCGCCCGGAATGTCGGTTGCGATGTGCCCGCGGAGACGGTTGAAAAAGCCGTCGGCTACATCAAGCGATGTTACGACCCGCAAGTGGGCGGCTATCGGTACACCCGCTATTCAGCCGTCACGGTTCCCTGCACCGGCGCCAGCATCCTTTCGCTGGAACTATGCGGAAAAGAATATCACGCCTCCGATGAGTCGTTGCGGGCCGCCGGATATCTGCTTCGCAAAGAAAACATCCTGAACCAAGCCCGGCCGCACTTCTTTTACGGCATCTATTACACATCCCAAGCCATGTTCCAGATCGGGGACGATCCGGGCAAAGCGGGCGAGAACAAGAACCCGAACAACTACTGGCAGATTTACCGGCAGGTTCTCCATTTCCTGTTGTTAAAACAGTATGCCCCGAAGGCCGGCGGCTTCTGGCAAAGCGCCTCGGCCGACGACAACATGGCCGGAATCAACTATTGCACGGCGATGGCCATTCTCGCCCTCACCGTGGAATATCGTTACCTGCCGATCTACCAACGGGGCCACGAATCGGACGAGCGCGAAGACAAGCGATAAGGCAATCCGCCCGGCGTCCGGCCTCGTCTGCAAAAATATTCTCCCAAACGGCGATCCGTCATGATGCGTGCCGTCTACCTCTCTTTGTGCCTCGCGGCCGCTGTGTCGGCCGCCGAGAAACCGGCGGTTGTCGAACTCTTTGAAGACGATGCCAACACGCTGATTCCCCAACTGGCTAACAACGGCGAAATCGATTCGGGCGGGGGAAAAATCGAGGCGATCAAGACTGATGTGTTCGCCGGCAAAGTCTCCCTGCGGGTCGCCCCGATTCAACGCTTCTCGCCGAAATTGAAGGGATGGGATTTTCCCATCGTCCAAAAGCCCGGTCCCGGCGAGTATCGGCTTGTCCGCTTTGCCTGGAAGAAATCCGCCAACACATCGGTGATGATCCAATTCTGCTCGCAAGACATCGATTGGGGACACCGGTACTTTTCCGGCCCGAACCCGCCGGACTGGCCCGCCAAACAGTTGTCCTCCGAATCGCCCCGCGAGTGGGTCGTCGTCACACGCGATCTCCATCAGGATTTCGGAACGTTCAACTTAAAAGGCATCGCCTTCTCCCCGATGGCATGGGGCGGGTGGGCGTTGTTCGATCATGTGGTGTTGGGCCGCACGCTTGAAGACCTTGACAGGCACACGCTCGCGATCCTGAAGGACACGCCCCTTCCCCCGAAGCTGACTGCCGGGCAACTGGAAGAACACTGGAACAACCTCGGCAAACGGGACGACACAAACGCAATCTGGCAGTTGACGGCCCACCGGGATCAAGCCGTCGGACTGGTGGAACAAAAACTGGCCGGGTGGAAGCCTGACGCCCGGCCCGCCTGGGATGCCGCGAAGGCCAGGCAACTCATCGAGGAGGCTGGCCATCACCGGTTTGTGGTCCGCGAGTCGGCCTCCCAAGAACTGATGAAACTCGGCGACGGCGCTCTCCCCCTGTTGCGGGAGGCCATCAACCGGGCCGAGGGAGAATCGAAAGTCCGGCTTCAACTCGTCCTGAAAAACTGGTCGGGGGCGGCCGCCAACGACCGTCTTCGGCTGGAGCGTTGCCGGATGGCGTTGACCGCCGCGGACACCCCCGAGGCCAAAGCCTTGCTGGTCCGGGTGAACATCCTGCTCGAAGACCTCTCGGGGAAAAAACCATGAACCGGATGTCGATCCTCGCCGGATTGTTCCTGACGGCGAATCTCGCGGTCGCGGACATCGGCCTCCCCAGAGGCCGGCATTTGCCCGGCAAACAGCCGCTGCCGCCCAATGATTTGCGGGGTGTTCCCACAATCGTTGCCGCCGTTCCGCCGCATCCCTCCAAGGCGGCCGTCGTGGAACTTCTGGAAGACGACGCGGCCTGGCTCGCCCGGCAATTGAACCGGAACATGGCCCAGTCTGAACGGGACAAACTGGGCCGCGCCGACCCGTGGGGAGAGGACTGCTATTCCGGCGGGGCCTGCCTGAAGGTGGCCGGAATTCAACGATTCACCGAACAAGTTCCGGGTTGGGGCTATCCCGTCGTCGAAAAGCCGGCGCCGGGGGAATACCGCTTCATCCGGTTTGCCTGGAAAAAGCCGGAAACCCTCGGCCTCCGCTTCGCCTGGCAACGGCCGGAAGACACCGGAATCATGGTGCAATTGTGCGTTTCAGGAATTGACTGGCATCGCTACTACGCTGGGACAAACAAAGTCGGGTATGCCCCCGCTTTTCAGGTCGGCGCCAATCCCCCGAGGGAATGGGAAGTCGTCACGCGCGATCTCTACGCCGATTACAAGGCACCCCACACAATGACCGGTTTTGCATTCACTTCAATGGAAGGCGTGGCGCTGTTCGACCATGTGTACCTTGGCCGCACCATCGAAGACCTGGACAGGGTGACCAACGCCGCCAAGATCGGCTTGCGAAAGGACCGGCTGACGGACGACGAACTGGCCGCGAACTTCAAAAACCTGTCAAGCGAAGACGCCAGCCTGCGCAATCCGGCCATCTGGGCCATGAGCCGCGATGCGGAAGGTTGCTTGCGCCATTTGAAAACGAACGTCAAGATTCCCGACCCGGCCGAGATCACCCGGCAAATCCGGCGGTTGATCGCGGATCTGGATTCGCCCCGTTTCGCCGTCCGCGAATTGGCCGTCAAGAAACTGGATGAACTCGGCCTCGCCGCCATGCCGCATTTGCAAGAGGCGATCCGGCAGCCAAACCCCTCGCCGGAACTCGTGGAACGGGCAGTCAAGTTGGTGGAGAAACACAAACTCACCGAACCCACGCTGTCAAACCCCGCCACCCGAACGCTACTCTCGGCCATGCACATTCTGGAACAGGCCGAAACCCCCGAGGCCCGCGCCCTGCTGGAACACATGGGCAAAGCGATCAACGAACCCGTGGGGGCTTCCGAAAACGCGGCCGCTCTGGAACGACTGGCGAAGCGGATCAAGAAGCAAACAAGAGAAGACTGACCGCGGCTTGTATTCGCCCCAAGGGGGCGCTCGATAATAGCCAGGGGCAGAAGCCCCTGGAACCCGTCATTTTAAA
>NZ_JH636447.1:170213-206221 GCF_000255705.1 Zavarzinella formosa DSM 19928 | reverse complement strand
TCCGCCCCTGGCTATTATCGAGCGCCCCCTTGGGGCGAAAACCAAGAAGCGAAAACCGACCGGACAGGCATGCCAGAAAGATTGGCCAGACCAAAACAAAGAAAAACGAAAGAACATGAAGTGGCTTTTCTCTGTGTTCTTTCGTTTTCGCTTCGCTTCTGAATTTGCTTGATTTGCTTTGTGAAACTTTGTGTGATCTTGGCGTCTTTGTGGTTAGTCTTCTCTTGCTTGCTGCCTTCCGGCCCCCCTCTTTTCGCGGTCATACATTAGTCCCATGAAACTTCCACGTTTGTTAATCACGATGGGCGATGTCGCGGGCATTGGCCCGGAGATCATCGCCAAGGCTTGGCCGAAACTGGTCGCCTTCTCAAATCCGATTGTCATCGGGGATGTCGAATGGATGCGCCGCGGCGAGAAACTCGCGGACGGGTCCACGACCGTCCAGCCGATCAAAAGTCTCGACGAGGCCAAGGTTTCCCCGTTCCAAATCCCCTGTCTGAATCCGAGCGACGCGCCGCTGGACCGCGTGCCCGTCGGCAAGATCACGGCCGAGGGGGGAAAGGCCGCTTACGACTTCCTCTGTTACGCGATTGACGCCACCTCCGCCGGAACGGCCGACGCCATCGTCACCTGTCCGCTGCACAAAGAGGGACTGCACGCCGCCGGGGTGAATTTCCCCGGCCACACGGAGATTTTGGCCGACCGCGTCGGGATCAAAGAGTTCGGAATGGTGCTGTGGGGGGACGGCATCGCCGTTGTTCATGTGACGTTGCACATGGCCCTGCGGAACGTATTCGCCAACATCACCACGGCGGCGGTGACCGAAAAAATCCGCCTCCTCGACGGTTTGCTTCCCCGGTTGCTTGGCCGTCCGGCCCGCATTGGCGTGGCGGCGCTGAACCCGCACGGCAGCGACGGTGGCTTGTTCGGCTCCGAGGAAGCCGACATCATTTCCCCGGCCGTCAGCCAGGGGATGGAGGAGCGGATCAACGTCTCCGGCCCGTGGCCCGCCGACACGTTGTTCGTCCGGGCGCACAAGGGGGAATTTGACGGAATCGTGGCGATGTACCACGACGAAGGCCACATCGCGATGAAGCTGCGCTGCGGCCCCCGCTGCGTGAACATCACCGTCGGCCTGCCGATCATCCGCACCAGCGTGGCCCACGGAACGGCCTACGACATCGCCGGCAAAGGCCTCGCCGACGCCGGCTCCCTGGTGGCCGCCGCCGATGTCGCCGCCCGCCTGGCGACGAACCGACCGGCGGCGGGGTGAAGACCACTCGGCGGCCTTAGTGCGAGCGAAAAGAATGAGGTGGCCGGCGATGAGAGTACTCCGCACGCTCCGCGTGAGGGCGTGACTTTGACCCGTTTCCATCATCCGGCCGGAGGGGAAGTTCCATCCGCACGCGGAGCGTGCGGAGTACTCTCATCGCCGACCACTTCATTCTTTCCGCTCGCTCTTATCCGTGTTCCGACTTGAAGGAGCGGTTAATCCAATCTCGACAAGCAAAGGTCGCGAATAATTCTCGCCCGGCTCCGTCACTTGTCATCGCAAATCCATGCAATTGCCGATGAAGTGCAATCATACATACAACGCGCATTCAAGTGTTTCCGGGTCAACAAGGACGCAAAAGTGGTTTGCCGTGTCTACTTCATATTCAATCAAAATCCTCTTGATGAAAAGAACCTTCCACAGTCCTTTCCGTTGCCGTTGATTCTGAAAAAGATCATACCAGATCTCGGATTGTCGGGCATTCAGAAGCGTAATGTCTTCAATTTCGGCAAAGGGGATGTTTCTCTCAGCTAGAAATGAGACGGCGACTGATTTGATATCTTGTTCCATTAATTACTCTTCTGTCTCAATTCGGCCATCCGGCTCAACCGGCCCAAGGCCTCTTTGGCCTCTTCGGTGAGTCGGGCTTCCGGGGCGCCTTTGGCCAAGACTTCCAAGACTCGTTTCGCCTCGGGGGTTCCCGTTGCTTCGAGAACTTCGACCGACCGGATCTCGCGGAGTTCGTCTCCGGCCGGGTCCAATCGGCCGACTTCCGCCCGAGCCAGTAGTTTTTCGATCCGGCCCCGGCCTTCTTCGCCGAGCTTGTTGTTGAGTCCCGCTTTCAGGGCGGGGACGGTCAGTTGCCGGAGTTTCGCCAGTTCGGCCCCGGCCCGTTCGCGGATGGCGAACCGGTCGTTGTCGAGGTCTGTCACCCAGCGGGAAACCGCCATCCGGTCCGGCGACGGAACCGGCCGCAGCCGCTTGTTCAAAATGGCCGCCGCCTCCGCCGGGCTGGCGGTCAGCATGCGGATGGTTTTGTAAGCCGTCCCCGCATTGGCCGAGGCCAAATCGGCCCATACATCATCCGGCCGCGATGAGAGCTTTCCTTCCAAGCGAGGCGGAACGGGCACAGCCCAAAGCATGATTGTGGTGTCGCTCCGGGCCAGCGCCAAAAGACGGCCGTCCGGAGAGAAAGCCATTGCGGGACCGGTTTCGGGTGTCAACAGGCCCACTGAGAGCGTGGCTAATTTTCGGCCCTCAACCAAGTCGTGGAACTCGATGAGGCCGCGAGATTCGGCGACGGCCAGCATCCGGCCATCCGGCGTGACTGCCATGCCGGCGATGTCGGCGAGTTCAGACTGGATGGTCTGTCGTTCGTTGCCGGAGGCGATTTCCCGGAGAAGGACCAACCCGCCCGGCATATGTGTCGCTAGCATCCGGCCATCCGGCGTGACGGCCGTCAACAACGGCTTTTCTCGCCAAATAGACCGATTCGCATACTCAAATCGCCGCCAGGGGGCGCGAGTTTGCATGTCCCACAGATGGACAGCCGATTCACCCACACCCACAGAAACCAATGTTCGGCCCCCGGCCGCAAAAGCCAGTCTCTCGATGCCGCTTGGATGACTCCCGAGCCGGCCCAGTGGCTTCCCGTTTATTCCATCCCATAACATGATTTGGCGGTCTTGGATGCCCGCCAAAACTTCGAAGTCTGGTGTGTGGATGATTCCCCGGTCGGCGGTCGCAATGAACCGTTGAGGAGTCTCTCTCGCGGCCGCAACATCTGACCATCTGATGGCCCCGTCTCCCCCGGCCGAGACAAGAGACCGGCCATCGGGCGTGAAGAAAAGCTGGCTGGCGCCGTATTTGTGGTCGAGGACTTGAAACAGTTCTCGGGTTGTTTTGGCGTCCCACATACGAACGGTGTCGTCGAGGCCGGCCGACGCAAGGGTTCGACCGTCCGGCGAGAAGGCAATTCCCACGACGGGGCCTTCGTGTCCGGCCGCCGGGTTGAGAACTTTTCCCGTGGCGACATCCAGCAGCCGGATGGTCCGGCCGATTCCGCCGACGGCCAGCGTCCGGCCGTCCCGCGAGAAGGCGACAGCCAGCAAATGGCCGGGCGTGGACAGGTGTTTTAGATCGCGGCCGGTTGCGGTGTCCCAAAGCCTGACGGAACCCATGCCGGCTTGGGCCACCGTCTTGCCGTCCGGGGAGAACGCGACTCCAAACCCGCTGCCTTCCGTGTGTTCCAGACGCAGTTTGCCGGTCTCCGCATCCCACAGGCAGAAAGCCCAATCCAATCGGCCGACCGCCACGGTCTTGCCATCCGGAGAAAACGCGACGGCCCGCGGGATATGGCCGCTTCCGAACCAGCGGTCGGCGCGGCCGGTCGCCAAATCGAACATATTGATCCGGCCATTGAGACCCGTAAAAGCCAGACGGCGGCCATCAGGGGTGAACACCAGCAATGTCCCGAAGGCGTTTTCGTACGGGAATTGATGGAGTCGTTTGCCGGTCGCCCCGTCCAGGACGTGGATTTTCTTCTCTCGCTTATCGAATGCCGCCACCAGCGATCCATCCGGGGACAAGGTCGCCGCCACATACTGCTTTTCCTTGTCCTCAATGACCGGCAATTCCCGCCCGTCCGACACATTCCAGCGCCGGATCAGCGTCTTGCCGGTTCCGATCAATGTCCGCTGGTCGGCCGAGAGGACGAGCGAGGACATTTCTTCCCCCGCCGACACCCGCCGCAAGGCCCGGCCGGTTTCCCGGTCCCATTCGACCAGTTCTTGATTCGTGCAGGAAAAGATTGTCTTGTCGTCCGGGCCAAATGCCAGGGACATGACCGCGCCGTCAAGCCGCCAGCGGACGGTTCCGAGCCGGGCGATGGCCCCATCCGGAAGCCGGTCGCCGTAAAGATCCGTCCGAATCTCGCGAGGAACGGGGCCGGGTTCGGCGCTGGCGCCGAGGGTGGTCAGGAAGAGCGAGAAAAGCGAGATGCGGAACATCAGGGCGTCCCCGAATACGAGTAATCGAACGATTCAGGGGAACCGAGGAGGTTCCCCTGGCGAACGTCTTCGCGGGGCCGGTGACAGAAGCGGGCGGTTGATGCTTACCGCTGAATCCGGGCCGAGCCGCCCTTGGCGAACGCCTTCACCTGATCGACGGTCGCCATCGTCGTGTCGCCGGGGAAAGTGGTCAGCAAGGCGCCGTGGGCCCAGCCGAGTTTGATGGCTTCTTCCGGGGATTCGCCGGAAAGCAGGCCGTAGATGAAACCGGCGGCGAAACCGTCGCCGCCGCCGACGCGGTCGTACACGTCCAGTTCGCAGGTCGGGGCGACGTGCGTCTTCCCTTCGACCCACGCGACCGCGCTCCAACTGTGGCGGTTGGTCGTGTGGACTTCCCGGAGGGTCGTCGCCACGACTTTGACGTTCGGGAACTTCTTGGTCACCTCGCCCATCATGCCGAAGAAGGCCGAGGGGTCCAATTTGGAGGCGGTGGCGGCCACTTCCGGGCCGGGGATGCCGAGGCCCTTTTGCAGGTCTTCCTCGTTGCCCACCAACACGTCCACGTTGTCAACGATCCGGCGAATCACCTCGACCGCGCCCGCCGCCCCGCCGGCCACTTTCCAGAGCTTTTCGCGGAAGTTCAGGTCGAACGACACCACCGCGCCGGCCGCCTTGGCCGCCTTCATCCCCTCGATGATGACTTCCGGGGTCGTCGGGGAGAGGGCCGCGAAGATGCCGCCGCTATGGAACCAGCGGACGCCGCCGCCGAAGATCGTCTTCCAGTCGAAGTCACCCGCCTTCAGTTGGGCGGCCGCCTCGTTGCAGCGGTTGTAGAAGACCACCGGCGCCCGCACGCCAAGGCCGCGGTCGCTGTACACGGTGGCCATGTTCGGCCCGTTGACGCCGTCATGGGCAAATCGCTTGTAGAACGGCTTCACGCCCATCGCCCGCACCCGCTCGGTGATGAGATCGCCGATGGGATAATCGACCATCGCAGAGGCGACGGCCGTTTGCAACCGGAAGCAATCAGCCAGGTTGGCGGCGACGTTGAACTCGCCGCCGCTGACGTGAATCTGGCACTCCGTCGCCTTGCGAAACGGGATGATCCCCGTGTCCAGCCGGTGGACCAGCGCCCCCAGCGACACCAAGTCCAGCGCGGCGGTTTTGGGAATGTTCAGACTGTGCGACATGCGACTCTCAAAGAATGTTAGTTCGGCGATTCAAAACCCAATTGTTCGCATACGGAAAGTGAGGAATTGGGAAAGCCGCGAGGTGGAAGAAACGGCGGTTCGGGAGGCGTGGATGTCTGGCCAATCCTTTTGGCATGCCTGTTTGTCTGGTTTTCGTCTCTTGGTATTCGCCCCAAGGGGGCGCTCGAGAATAGCCAAGGGCGGAAGCCCTTGGGCAACGACCGCCAAAAGGAATCCGCCCCAACGGGGTGGCACAACAATCATGTGCTGCCCCGTTGGGGCAGAAAAACCTTCAAATGACGGGACTCCAGGGGCTTCCGCCCCTGGCTATTATCGAGCACCCCCTTGGGGCGAAAACCAAGCGACGAAAACCAGACAGACAGGTGTGCCAGAAAAATTGGCCATACCCGGAGGCATGGATGTCGGACAAATCCTTCCGGCGCACCTCATTCCCCGCGATCACTCGCGGCGGTCAATGGTATTCGCCCCAAAAGGATACGCCGGGAAGGATTTTCGCCGTCCGTATCGATGTTGGATGTCACTTTTTTAAGTGGAGCGGTTTGAAGTAGGTCCCGCGGCTCGCGGGACCTACCGGCCCAATCACGGAATCTCGGTGAACTTGGAGAGAGTGGCGTCGATCTCGCGGACGAATTTCCAATCCTTCTCGTAATTCACCGGGGCGAATTTCACCTTGCCTTGCTGGGCGTATTTCTTCGCCGAGCTGTTCGCAAACTGGTAATCCTTGAACACCTTCTCCACCGTGGCCCGCATCTCCGGCGGCAGGTTGTGCGGGACGCCGAAACACAGCGGCGGGAACGTGTCCGAAGTGTAAATCACCCGAAATTGGTCGGCCTTCAATTCCTTGGATTCCGCGCCGAAGCGGATTTTGCCGGCGGTCACCGCCCGGTCCTTGAGGTCGCTGGCCACGCAGACGGCATCATATTCGTTCCCGTATACCAGCAGGCCGATGGAGGAGAAATGATCGCCGGTCAAGCCGTGGGTGTAATCCCGGCCGGGAAGCAGGCCGAACTTTTCCTTGAGCGTGTACATCGGCGCCCTCGCCCCGGAATTGCTGGACATGGCGACGAACCCGATCTTTTTCCCCTTCAAGTCCTCGGGCTTTTGGATCGCGCTGTCGGCCTTCACCAGAATTTGCATTTGATAGCCGTACTGGCCTTCCGAGTTGGCCGGGCAGAACAGCGGGACGAACCCGGCGCTGTTCACGGCCGCCGGAACCGCCCCGGTGTTGAAGGCGGTCACATGCAGGCGGCCGGTTTTCAGGGCGTCCATCTGGACATCCGCGCCGTTGAGGTCCGTCAGATATTTCACCTTCTTGCCCGTGGCCTTTTCAAGGGCGGCCATCAGGTCTTTCCAATCTTCCTGCTCGGCCTTCAATCGTTCCTCGTCGATGGTCCCGACGGCGGAAAAGCCAATCTCCTCGACCTTCAGCAATTTCGCCGCGTCCGTCGGCGTGTCGGCGACCATGTCCTTGTTGGCGTCCGCGTATTCGTCGGCCAGTTTTTGCCTGTCGGCCAGTTTCGCAAAGAAGGGCTTCATGTTGACGAAGTCGTCAACCGGCAGGGTGGCGTTGCGGGTCATCTCGTAGAAGTAGTACCCCCCGGCGGCGGCCACCAACAGCAAGATGAAGCTGATGGTGTACTTGTACGAATTCGGTTTCTTGGGAAACGCGGTGACAGGCTCGGCGTTGTTCATGGGAGTCCGGGAAAGATACAACGGGAAATTTCAATTACTCTACCGGAACGACAGGGTGTGATAAATGAAGAATCGTTGAAGGCTGTGTTTAAGCGCGCCGCCGGGGCCGATTGTTACATTTTTGGTTTCCGGCATGGCCCCCGCCCCATGCAGGTCGAGAATGGAAAGGCACTAACCACAAAGACGCAAAGGTCACACAAAGTTTCACAAAGAAGACCAAGGCGAAGTGAAAACAAAAACAACAAGCGAAGTGAAAGCAAAAAGACCACGAAGCGAAATCAAAGCAACAAGGCTTTTGATTTTTGCCCGGCGGTTTTTCTTCTTTACCTTTGCTTCTGATCTGTTTTGATCTTTGTGAAACTTTGTGTGATCTTTGCGTCTTTGTGGTTAGAGCCTTTTTGATGTTGCCGTTCTGGTTTGTGGTTAGCGCCTTTTTGATGTTGCCGCACTGGCTCACACCGTCGTCGGGCGGCTGGAGAACAGGACGGTCAGCCCCTCCGCGATGGTCGGGTGGGTCAGGACGGCTTCGCGCAGGGCGGTGTATGGCAGTCCGGCGGTCATGGCCATCTGGACCACGGGCATCACTTCGCCGGCCTCCGGGCCGAAGGCGGCGAAGCCGAGAATGCGGTCGCCGTCGGCTTCGACGAGGGCCTTGAAGAAGCCGCGCGTTTCGGAGATGGTCCGGGTTCGCAGGACATCCTTCGCCGCGATTTTGAACAGGCGGCACGGAATGCCCTTCTCGCGGGCTTCGCGTTCGTTCAGGCCAACGCGGGCCAGTTCGGGGTCGGTGAAGAGACACGACGGAACATGCCGCCCGGTGGTTGTTCGCGGATGGCCGGCGAGGTTGTCGCGGACGATCCGGAAGTCGTCGAAACCGATGTGGGTGAACTGCGGGCTGCCGGCGCAATCGCCGACGGCCCACACTCCCTCGGCCGTGGTGCGAAGATATTCGTCCGTCTGGACGAAGCCTTTGGCGGTCAGTTTCACCCCGGCGGTTTCCAGCCCGATGCCGTCGGTGTTCGGCGTCCTTCCGGCGGCAACCAGCAGGTGCGTTCCTTCGATCACCACGTCGGCCCCGGCCCGGCGGGCGCGCAACCGCACGGACTCGCCGGACTTTCCTTCGACGCTTGCCAGCGCCGTGTCCGTGGAGACGGCGATTCCCTCATCGGCGAACAGTTCGGCCATCGCGGCGGACACGTCCGTGTCTTCCCGGTGAATCAGCGCCGGGTTCCGGTCGATCACCGTGACCTGGCTTCCGAACCGGCGAAACGCCTGGGCCAGTTCCAGCCCGACATAGCCGCCGCCGAGAACGATGAGATGCCCCGGCACGCGGTCAAGTTCGAGGGCTTCGATATGCGTGAGGGGCGCCGACTCCCGCAGCCCCGGCGTCGGGTCCGTTGCCGCCCGCGAGCCGGTGTTAATCACGACATTGGCACCGCGAAGGGTGCGTGTGCCGCCACTGTGAAGGGCGACTTCCACCGTCTTTGGCCCGGCGAGCCGGCCGTCGCCCATGACCAGTTCGGCCCCGCTCATTTTGAATTTGTGGAGGTGCATCTCGACCAGCCCGTCCACCATCGCCCTCTTGCGGGCGCGCACGGCCGCCATGTCGATGACCGGCTTCCCGACCATCACCCCAAACTCCGCCCCCCGCCCGGCGAGCGAGGCAACCTTGGCCGAGTGAATGATGTTCTTGCTCGGCAAACACGCAATATTCGGGCACGACCCGCCGACATACCGCCGCTCGATGACGACGACCCGTTTCCCTTGGGAGGCCAGCGTCCACGCCAGATATTTCCCCGCTTCCCCGCTGCCCAGAACGACCAAATCATACTCTTCAACGTTCGACATGATGCCCCCGTTGGGCGAAAGTGTGTTTGAAGAGAGGAATTATCTGGCCCAAGACCGCAAAGAAAACTGGAGAAGAGAAATCTCTTTTTCAGAGGGGTTCGGCAGAACTTTCTAGCCTGCCCGTTTGGCCGGTATTCGCCCCAAGGGGGCGCTCGAAAATAGCCAGGGGCGGCCGCCGCCCCTGGACAACGACAGCCAATTTAGAACCCACCCCAACGGGGTGGCACAACCCGCAAGCGCCGCCCCGTTGGGGCGGAAAACTATTTACATGGTGTTAGGTTCCAGGGGCGGAAGCCACCCCTGGCTATTATCGAGCGCCCCCTTGGGGCGAATACAAGTTGTCGGCGTGTGCCAGAAAGATTTGCCACCCCTTTTTTCAGATTACACTTTCGGTCTTCTTTGCGGCTTTGTGCGAGACAACTCTTCTCTTCAAACACACCTTCCGGGCAACCAAAGAGGTTACACCCCTCGCATCATCCCGATTTTCAAACCAGTCAAAACCCGGCCCAAAAGTGACCTGAAAAAGTGAAAAACAACCCTCCGGCGACCATTTTTGGACAGTCGGCCACCCAAAAGCGGTCAAAAACAGCGGGCCAACTGAACATTATTTTTCAAAACCCCCGGCAAAACAGAGGGGTCGCCTGATGATTTTGGCATAATCCCAGGCGCTTTGGGCCACAGTCAAAGGATCGAATCAAGCCGCCTCAAACGCAGAAAGGCGGGCTTGAAGACCGGTGTTTGACAAGGTGTCAGCAGGTGGTTACGCTTACGATTGATTCGCCGTCGCGTAAACAAACCAACGGCATCCGAGACAGGCCAACCCACAAGCCGAAGTGCCGGGCTTTGCGGAGTTGGTCTAATCACTGTTCGACAAGACAGAGGGTAGCGATGAACGTCTATGCGAGTCGGAATGATGGAGCGAAAAACTTAAGCGTCAGCAACGGTTTCTGGCGTGCCCTGGCAGCCTTCGCGACTGCTTGGGCAGTCTTGGTCCCTGGTGTCAGCCAAGCTCAGACACCCGAGGACACTGAGCGGGAGAAAGGCATGTGGGTGCTGGTGAAGTACCTTGATGCAAACCGACCCGTAACGATCAACGGCTTCGTGCAGAAAACCCAGTACGAGAGTCTTTTGTCTGGTGAGGTGAAAGGGTTCGTTAAGCTAGACCATGTGTTTTGGAAGAAAGACGACGGGTTTTATTACCAAGAGCAAGAGGACGCAGAGTTTGGTCGCGAGCGATTTAGACAGGTACGAGCGGGGTTCATTTACGAAGTTCAACCACTGAAGGATGACTACGTGAAAAAGGCCTTTTCAAAGGAAGAACGCGACAAAGCAGCAAATCGCTCGAAAAAACCTTCCTTTCAAGGTCTCGGAAATCAAGGAATCCCTTGAGCCGACTGGTAACCAGCGGTTTTGAACCTAGTCCGGCTCCGGTTGAGCCCAAGGAGGCAAGGCAGAGGCCGAGCCAGGCGTTGCAATCGGCCGGGGACTTCAGCCTTCGTAAAGTTGGTTAAAGCCGCGACGGCCCCGGCAGTTAAATTGGGTTGTTCGGCAGGAGAGGGCTTCGGACGGTGAATGCGTGGGCAGTCGTGGGGTTGGTCTCCTTGGGGGCAGCGACGGTGTTGTGGGCGAGGATGTTCTGGCGGGTGATCGTCCGGAACGACCACGGGTGCGAAGACTTCGACATCATCCTTGCCAGGCGGTTCCGCGTATGGATGGCGAGCGTCGCCCTCATCGCTGTCTGGCTTGGCGCGCTTTTATCCGTGATACGTCCTTGAACCAACAGTAATCCAAACAATACGTTGCAGATGACCGGGGACCCCAACCGTCGTAAATTGGTCATGGGTTCTTCAGCCCCGGCCGCTGAGTTTTGGCGTTCGGGAAGCGGAGCAGGAGGAACGCCGTATGACGACTCTCTGGCGAACGGCTGTCATCGCAATTGGAGGAATCGGTGGGTTCTGCGCGGGCGGGGCTGGCTGGTTCGTCGCCGGGACGTGGTGGGGCAGTCGGCTTGAGGAGCAATATCCGCCCGCCGGGGCGGTGGACATGCCCAGCCCGGAGGTTGTCGGAGCCCTGTTCCTGACGATACTCGGGGCGCCAGTGGCGGCCGTTGTCGGTGGAATCGCCGGTGCGGCCATCACAGGACTGCTGGTCGGTGGGAGGGCCAAGACCGAACAAATCGCTGAACCTGATCCGCCGGCGTGACGGGTTTTCATGGGCATTGGCCCTCTGAGTCGGCGGGCAGGCATGTTACGTCGTTCGGCAAAAAAGAAGGCGGGTTGCCGGTGTCGATTCTCCTGTTGCTCGTCGCGTTTGCGTTCGCGGCTTGCTCCGCTTGCCATCGGCGCGGCGGTGACCCTCCCCGCAATGTGGCGATTAGCCGCCCGCCGGGCCGTGCGTCGAAGCCTTGCGACCCTCGGCGCGGGCGTGTCCGGGGCCGCGCTGGCGTGGCTGCTGTGGCGGTGGGCGGTCTGGGAGGAAACCGGGGGATTCCCCACAGACGGGCTGATGCCGGTCTGTGACGCCGCGTCTTGCGTGATCGGGTATGGGTGGTCGGCCGGCATCGCGTGCGTCGTTGGTGAATTGCTCGCCTTGGTTGTGCCGCCCCGGCCGAACGATCCGGATCACCTGCCCCACGACACTTTGGGCGGGTTTAGATGAGCCGGATCGTTCGGTGGCAGATAAGGGGACAACGAGGCGCATATGAGCCGACAACCGGACCCGGAGATCGAGAGCCTGCTGGCAGGCGGGGCGGTTGGCTCGACATGCCGACGGCTAATACGCTCACCGTGACCCAAGAAAATCTCATCAAGGCTTCCCCGATCCCATACACGTCGGCCGCTGACAATTGAACGGGAGAGAAATCTGGACATCGCAGACAGTTGATGTCAAACTAATTGCCGCAGCCAACCGGCGGGGACATGCGACCGTTCTGGAGTTCATGGCTCGCCCGCTCCCGGCCGCGAAATTAACCGAGTGTCATCACATGCCCCACCACGATTTCTGGAGCCGAAACGTCTCCAAGAAGGCGCAGCGAGAGATTGCCGCCACCGCCGCGGCCATCGGCGTTGACCCTCGCGCGGTGAACATCCTCTACAACACTTTTTTCGACGAAGATGACAAGCTGTTGAACTGGGTCGAAGACCGCGATGTGCCGGACGCGGATTTTGCCTTCGCCAAGGCCGAAGGGTTGATGTTCGACCCAATCCGACTCGATCATGACGAGTTGATTGCGTGGGTTTTGGAGGCGCGGGAATCGGCGGATGTTCCCGCAATCTCCAATGCGTTTGTCGCGAGCCTCGGGTCGGGACGGTTAGACACCCGCTCCGCCTTGGGAAGTTATGCCCATGTCTTGCGACTCAAGCGGCACCGCTTTGTGAAAGACAAGAACTCCGATGGCTGCGCCCGTTGCGGCATCGGCAAGGCCGGGAACACCATCGATCTGTCGGCGAGGAATTTTCGCCGGCTCAAATGGGCCGGCAACGTGGAACAAGGCGACCTGGAGTACGTCGGAACGGACTTGCATCAATTTGCGAAACTCGCCCCCGTCTCGCCCTCCGACGGCGACATTGACATCTTGCGGCGCGTGCTGGAATCCATCCGCAAACTTCCCAAATCGGCGCAGCTTTCCGATCTGAACAAGGCGCTGACCGGGCTGTTCAAGTCAACCAAACAAGAGCGTCAGGTCGTGCTGGAAATCTTGGGATATGCCGGGATTCTGAAGCCCAAAGGCTGGCCGAGCTTTTTCGACGCCTGGGTGCCCCCTTCGGAACGCGAGGAGCCCGGACACTTCTACAAGAAGGAATGGCAGTTCCCCTCCAGCGGCTGGACGGGGAAGGACGGCATCAACGAGGACGCCGTGAGCTTTTGGTTTCAACAGATCGAATGAATCGCAACCGAACCCGGCGTCGCCCACGGCGGTTGGACGTTTCTTAAAAAAGATCGCATCTGTTCGCCCGCTTGGTTCCGCTTTGGTGAAACATGGGTCTGACCGCAACCGTCACGGCCGTTGCCAGAGGCGACATCCGTCAGAGGCAATTTTTTTCCACGGGCATCGCCGAAGTAGATCTGGACAAGGCTTGGAGCCGCCTGCAAGAAGCGCTTGACACCTTGGGATCGCCGCTGAAGCTCACCCTTCGCGGCACCCGTTCCCTGTTGGACGATGATGACGACTGTGTTCACGGCCTTGTGCCTCCCGCGCTGGTCAAGCGAATCAGCAAGGCACTCACCGCCGTGACCAAAAAGCAATGGCTGGCCGCCATCGAGGCCGACAAGAAGGAACGAACTGCCAAACTGCAAGAGTATCATGACGGCTGGGTCCGGGAACTACAGGCGCGCTTCGACGACTTGAAAGGCATCTATCGGCTGGCCGCCAGGAAAGATGCCTACATCGAAATCTTCATGTGCTGACCGGCAACCAAGTTGGTCTTTGACAGGCGATGAGGCGGCCGTTACGCTGACAGCTGTTCGGCCGTTGCGACAACCGAAGCAGACCAGCCTCCGAGCAGTGACATGAGATCGAACGGAACCGGCCTGATCGTTGTCCGGCGGCAGGATTAATCTCGCCGCGCATTCAACTTACGGAGGAACCGATGTTATTGCCCAGTCAGACCGCGCCGACCCGCGGCGCCAGGATCATCACCGTTGCGCTGACGGCGCTGGCGCTCACACTGTCATCCGCGACAGCGGTTCGGGCTCAGGAAAAGACCGACGCGGAATTCCTGACCAAAGTCGTGCCCGCCATCGCCGCGTCGATCAAGATCATCGAGCACGAGGTGAAGAACACATCCGATGAAAAGATCAAGGACTTTGCCGGGCGAGTTTTGAAACAGCACAAGGAGTCTGTCACAATCGCGAGCGGGCACGCCAAACGGCTCAACATCGCGGTCGATGCCGACGGGGGCAAGGGCAGCAAGGAGATGCTCGACAAACTGTCCAAACTCAAGGGAACCGAACTGGATATCGCTTTTCTCAAGTGGTTGAGCGAAATTCACCACGACGCCACGCTGTTCGAGAACGAGGTCAAAAACGGCTCGGACGCGAAGCTGAAGACCTACGCGAAAAACTCGATCACTGCCGGCAACGAGCATTTGAAAGAGGCGCTCGAACTCCTGGGCAAACTGAAGAAGTAGGCTTGGCCCGTACTCCTTCGAGGGGTTCGGCACATGGGCTATTTGAGCAAGCGGCCGAACCAAGCGACATGATGAGCTTTTGACGTGGTCGTTCGCCTCGCCCCGAGCCGGCGGGCATGGTCGTTCGCTTGTAATCTGTGTCTGATCAAAGGAGTCCGAACATGGCCCGTTCTGGTGTCTGCGCGTTGCTGGGAGCGCTGTTCTGCCTTTTTCTGGCGAAGTTATGCGCGGATGATCCGCCGGCCAAGAAGGCGCCTCTGTCGGTGGCCGAACTAAACGAGCGGCCGGTGATCGGGCAGCTTGGCCTCCCGCTCGGAACATGCGCCGAGATCGAAGCGAAGATCATTGCCGGCAGGGAACTTCGTCAAAAGCAATACGACGGCGCCTATCTTTTGTCCGTCACGCATGTGGCCGGCAAAAAGCTGGCCACCCCGGCGATTCTCCGATTCGACATAGGACCGGGAATGACGGTCAAACTGGCTCGCGGCAACTTTGAACTGCATGAATTGAAGACAGGCAAAAAGACAGGAAGCCTGACCGGCGAGGAGATTCTGAAACTTGAAGAAGGCTATGTTGGGAAGACCGTGAAACTGTCCGTCTACGAGGTTGGAAGTTTCCACGGCCTCCCTCGGAAATTGCCAAGCGACAGGCTGATTTATTGGGCGGATACCGAATTCTATTTTTCAACTTCCCTGGTCATCCTTCATGAGCGACCGTAATCGTGCAACACGAGGGGCTTGCACATCGTCAGCGAGATAGCGCAGAGTCATCAGTAAAAGGATCGCTTCTTTTTCCGGTAACCTAACCCCCCGCCCCCCTTCCTTTTTAGGGAAGGGGGGCGGGGGGGGTTAGGTTGCCGGGGGACGGACGGAAGCCGATGTTCGTCAATGGGGGCGACATGCGATTGCAACACCGGGCATTCGACGTATTCGCCGACTATCACCAATTCTATCTGTGGGACCGGGGCATGACGAATCAAGCCCCGGAGGACTACACTGACGAGGATGTGCGGCGACGAATCAAGACCGGGCCGCACGTGGTCGTCATTCAACCCGAGCGGAATACCACGGTGCCTGTCGAGGTGGAAGTCCACGACGCCGATCCGGGGTTCGATTCGACGGCGTGGGACCACGTGGCGGAGGCCAGCCTGCATCTGCCGACCGGCCGGCTTCAGGTCCACGAGTGCATCGGCGGACCCGTGGCCGAGTTCGCCGTCGAGCCCGGATGGTATCGTGTCCGCTCTCTGGCGGATGGGTTCGCCACCATCACAGACCAGGACGCAGGTGACCGCTATCACGTGGTCCTTTGGCCCGCCCCGCCGGACGAGGTTCGTGTCGTAAAGCAGTGGATTCCCGCCGAGTAAAGCGGCTTGCTGGAATCGAAGATGGCGCCATGCCGAATGGGCGTGATTGTTTTCAGCGGGGCTGCCGGGCTTAGTCGTTCGGTCAGCGGAGGAATTTGGGGATGAAATGGGCTGACCCGATGACGATCATCTGCCCCGCGTGCGACGGTCGGTTCCCGATCTCTGTCGCCGCCCTCCGCTCTCTCCGGGCGGCCTGCCCCGGTTGCGGAGCTTCGCTTACCGCGAAAGGGGAGTGGATGCTCGCGGAAGAGGCTCGATTCCGACGCGAGATCGCTCCGATCGTCGTGGCCTTTGAACTGGAAGAAGAGGCCGGGCGGGTCATCCCGGACAACGAACTCGATGCCGCGAGGTCTTTGGACGATCTGGCTCGCGTCGTCGCCGTGAATCTTCCCCCGATGGCAGGTCGCGAGACGAGGGCCGCCGAACTTGTTGCCGCCGCCGCCCGCCGGTCGGGGTATGCGTACCTGCTCGACGAGACCGGGGCGGATGTGATGCGGGCGTGGTTGGGTCTCGGCAGAGGCGGTCAGGTCGAACAAGGCACTGCGGCAGACCCTGCCGCGTGATAGTTCCATATGGGCGTGGTCATTCCGGCGGCGGGGCTGCCGGACCTTGGCGTTTGGCAAAGGAGGATTGAGGATGCCTGACAGGGATTCTCCGGGTGGCGAAGCAAACTGGTGGCGAAAAGAAGAGGAAGAACGCAAGAGGACGGCCACCCCATGGACGTGGCAGATGGTGGTCGGACTTTGCGTTCTCACGTTGGCCCTTCCGTGTTGCGTCATGCCCGTTGTCATGTTCGGCGGATGCAAGGTGGACCGCTCAAAGGGAACAACCGCGGCGAACAAGCCGCCAGACAAGCAACCGGACAAACAGCCGGACAAGCAACCGGACAAGGACGATCCCCTAAAAAGCCGCGGCGGGGGAGAACCTCAAGGCACCCTCGTCGTCAAATTTAGCCGTCTCGATCCCGAAGGCTTCAAGCCCGCGAACGGATTGGAGTGGTATCTCGACGGTCGCCTCAAGAAGACGAGCCAGTATGCGTTCGAGCTGGACGACGGCATCGAATACACCGTTTCGGTCGGGGAGCATGAACTCCAGTTCAAGAAGAACGGGGTCGTGGCCGTCACCCAGAAGGTGCAGGTCAAGGACAACAAGAACGGCAAGACCTTCCAGACGGTGAATCTGATCACCACCGGCACGGTCATTTTGCAGATGAAGACCGCGATCCTGCCAGGGGTGGAAGCCTACGCAGATGTCGATGGCGACAATCGCAAAACGTGGCCGGTCGGCTCCAAGAATGTGGAACTGCGCGCCGAGGTCGGAACGCGGACAATTCGGGTCTTCACAAAGAAACCACTGGACAAGGAATGGTATCGCGGACAGGTGGAAGTCGAACCGGACAAGTCAAAAACCATCACGATCAAGAATTGAGCGATCCGCCCGGCGGTCGATGCTTGCGGGAATTGTTTGACAACCGGCGTTTGGCCGGCCGGCATGGCTGAACTCGCTTAAGCCACCGGAATGAGACAGAATTTTTTCCGGCCACTACTTGTTCGGCAAGAAGACATCCGCGATCTGGGAGGGTCCGATGGACATGCCACTCGCGCGGCTTGCCAGTGTCGAGCGGATGCTCAAGCGGCGTGTCACCGTCGAGGAAGCCATTGAGATGGTGGCTCCCTTCGACCACCCGCCCAAACCAAAGAAACGCAAGGGTGGCGGTGTCCCGGCCAAACGACCTGCCTGGTTGCCCGGCGACGGGCCGAGTGCCCGGGCCATCCGCGAGTTGGCGGCCGAGATGCAGCCGGGTGACGAGTTGTGGCACTACGATAGCGAACCAGAAGACTGGCGGAATCTGTGCGGGGAGATGGGATTCGCGGTGGTCCGGGCCGGGCGGGTAGTTTCCTTCGACATGCTCTTGATGAACTGAGGGGGCGAGGCAGAAGAAGCCGAACCAAGCGTCGCGGCGGACCCGCTCTCAGGTATCGTGACTTGGTTGCAGTCATTGGGGCGGGCGGTTGAGTTTGATCGTTCGATTCCGGAGGACGCAGAGGTGGAGATTCATCCCGGAGAAGGCGTCGGCCGGTTCCGCTTCGGGCTTACGGAGCCGGACTTGGTCCGCGAATTGGGAACGCCCGACAAGCGATACCAGACGGATGCCGGGGTCGAACGGCTTCAGTACTTCGAGCTGCGGGTCGAATTCGCCATCGAACCGGAGAACGGCCACCGGTTCGGGTGGGCCGAGGTCCGCCACCCGGATGCCACCCTGTTCGGCGAGCGTGTGCTGGGTGAGCCGGTCACGGCGGTCATCCGACGGGTGACGGCCGGGTTGGGGGAGGCCCCCGAGCATGAGACGCTCGGGTCACTGGAGACGTACTTCTACCCTCGGAACTGGGTCGAACTCTCGGTCCGGTTCGGGCGGGCGGAGTCGGTCAACCTTGGTGTCATGTACGACGAGAACGACGAACCACAGTGGCCCAGGCCGGCCGAACCCAACGTTGCGCCGGACCCGACGGGCAAGTAGGTTTTCCGCGATGTGTCGCCCGCCGGGCCGGTGAACTGGTTGTTCGGCGGAATAGGGAGAAGCGGATGGCGACGGCCACGGAAAACGGCTTGCGATTTGTGCCGAGCGCCGTCGAGGGGCTGCCGGGGGTGGCCGAGGCGGCCGTGTTCCCGGACCGGCTGGAACTGCTGTCCGGGGACAAATGGGTCGTCATCCGGTTCCGCGACATCGCCCGTTGGCATCACTGGCTTGGCTGGCTGTACCGCCCGCTGGCCCGGCGGGGCTTCCGGGTGCGAGGCTGGCCGATGGTGGCGGACCGGGACTGGTTTCACCCGCCGGCCGGGCGGCTCTTCCGGTTCTTCACCACCCCGCCGATCACGGTGTTCATGCCTGACGAGCCGCCCGAGACGGCCTACGGGCAGACCATGTTCCGGCGAGTACAGAACGTGCTGGCCGACGGCGGGTTTAGCACCTTTGACTTGGGGTAACGCAGACGCCGAGCAATGCGCCGCGGCGGACCCCGCCTCAAGTGTCTTGTCTGTGTGTCCAGTCGGCCGTGGCGGGGCCGTTGAGTTTGGTCGTTCGGCGAGAGAGAGTGTGGCGATGATGCAATGCGCCATCCACGGGTTTGCCGGCGTGTGCGCCTACTCGCCGGCGTTGCTGGAACAGCGAGAGGACGGCGCTGTCCCGGACATCGTCATCATCGAACTCAAGGACTCGGCCGACGAGGAAGCGTTCTTCCGCCTCAACGTCACCCCGGAGGAAGCGGCCGAACTGTCGGCCGTTGACCGCCGCATCCCGTTCGACTTCGAATCATGCAAGATCATGGACCGCCTGCCCGTGATGTGCGGCTTCTGCTTCAGAGAGCGGCGGCAGGCCCTCGCCCGACAGGCGGAGGCAGGCTGAACAAATCACAGCGCCTGACCGGGCTTCCTGTCTCGGAATATGCTCTGTCGTAGAAGGCCCGGCAACTGACTCGGGCGTTCGGCAAGAGAGGGCATGGGGGACGTATGCCGATTTCACCTGACCACCTGCCGAGCGAGTTGCACTACATCATCCCGCTCGCCGAGCGGCACGGCACGGACGCGCGGGTCGCCGAGTACGACCCCACACTCGGCCGGCACATGCTGTACGCAGAACGACTGTCGGCGGCAGAGATCGAGCCGCTCCGCCAGCTCTACGCCGAGATCCGCGACCAGGGCCACGGCTCGCTGATTAACGGGTGGCACCAGAGTCACAGTTGCAAGGGCACGTGCCCGCCAGAAACGACGTGGCCGGTGTATGGGCTGCTATGCCTGTTCCGGCAACTGGGTAACCTCGGCGTCGCCCCGTTTGATGACGGGGATGTCCGCCCGCACGCATAAAGGCAAGCCGAACAAGGCGCCACAGATGACCGGGGGCCTCAGCCATCGTAACATGGGTTTGAGCCGCCGCGCTCCGGCCGCTGAGTTTGGGCGTTCGACGACGGAGGGTTACGCCAGTGGCGAATTGGGGCAAAACCGAGGCGGAGCGGCTGATTGTCAGCGGGCTGAAGTCGGATACAGCCCCGGCCGGGTTTCGGTACGTCAAGAAGGACGGGAGTTTCGTCCGGTTGATTGACGGCGGCCGGCAGATGCTCGGGGTCGCCCTCTGGAACCACAACCCGCTGTTTGCGTTCTCCCTCACCATGACTGTCCGGCTCGACGCGGTCCAGGCGATTACGAACCAGCACTCCGGGTCTCCGCCTCAATACCACGGGATCACCACAACGTCGCTCACCCAACTGGAGTTCCTCAGACTCCCGGCGGAGCGAGGGAAAGTTGAGTTCCGGGCGTCGTCAGAGTCGGAGCTTGCGGCCGTGCTGCCGGGCGTTGCGACGCTGGTCCGGGAGCGGGTCGTCCCGTTCTTCGATGAATACCGGGACGTGGCCGCGCTCAATCGCGGGCTGAACCCGGACGGGGCCGAGCGGGTCATGCAACCAACGTGGCCGCCTGACCGCCGCGCGTTCGACGCGAGCAACCAGCCTTATCGGGCGATGACGGGAGTGGCGGTGGCCCGCCTCGCCGGCGATCCGCGATGGGAGCAGTTGGTCGCCGCCTACCGGGCGCAACTCAGCGGAGCGCCGGACCATGATCGCCAAAAGTTCGAGGGGTTGGTGGCCCATCTGCTCACGCTCGCAGACGCCGAACCCGACGCCGCGCCTGATCCGGCGGACATGTAGGTTTGCTGGATCTCATAGCTCCCCGCGCCCGCCGGGCAGGTGGGTTGGACCGTTCGGCAAGACAGAGGGCATCGGGATGGACGAGTCTTGGCTGGTGCGTCGAGTAACGGTCGCCGAGGCGGAAGCCGCGCATATGGTCTCCGACGACCGCTTAGGGCCGGACCCAATTCCGTTCGGCTGGGCAGCCAACGAGTGGCGGAAACTGGTGGACGAGATGCGACCGGGGGACGAATTGTGGGAGTACGACAGCCCGGCCGCCGAGTGGGAGCGTAATATGGGCAGCACGGGGTTCGTGTTGCTCCGGCGAGGAGCCGAGGGTTTCATTCATCTGTCGGCTGGCACGGCCGTCGCTTCGGTCACCTGTCGTATGAATTGATCGGGCGGACAGACTGCCAGCCAGAAACTCGCCGAACAAAACGTTGCAGGTGACCGGGCGTGTCCGTCGTTGCAAAATGACTGAGGTCGGGCGTTCGACGGGGAAACGACGCACGGTTTTGCCACCCGATTGAAGAAACTCACTGGGGGGTAAGCATGATCAACAGACGCGACCTTTTCACAGACGCATTGGGCGGCGGGGCGCTGGCGGGACTGTGCTTTGGCAGCCGCGCTGCCGGAGCGCCGGAGCAGGGGCCACAGCGAGCCTTCCGGTTTGCCCATTTTGGCGACACCCACGTCGGGCACACGGCGTTCAGCCTTTCCAGCGAAGGATACCCAAAAGCCCTGAAGCACGTGCATGCGATCAAGGATGCCCCTGACTTCATCCTGCACACCGGCGACATCATCACGGATGCGTTCTGGGCCAAGCGAGAAAGCGCCACGGCCCAGTGGAAGGCTTGGCGCAAGGTCATGGAGGAGCATTGCACCCTGCCCGTTCGCTACACGCTGGGAAACCATGACGTGAACTTCGGCTGGGATCGCGGCGACGACACGACGAAATTCCCTGGCAAAAGCCTTGCCCTGGAAAACACCGGACTGACCTCCCCCTATTACAGCTTCGATCACAAAGGCTGGCATTTCATCGTTCTCGACAACACGCAGCCCGGCGGCTGGAACGGATTTCAGATTTTGCTCGATGAAGCCCAGGTGGCATGGCTCGAAAAGGATTTGAAACGCACGCCAGAGAAGATGCCGGTGATCATTGCCAGCCACGCCCCCATCGTTTGTGTGGCCTGCTTTTTTGAACCGCTGTCCAAAAAACATCCCGATGGCATGGTGATTTCCAATGACTGCGTCCATCAGGATGTGGTCAGGATCCAATCGATCTTCGGCAAACATCCGAACATCAAACTGTGTCTCAGCGGTCATTACCATCAGGTTGACCACTGCCGCTATCTGGGCGTGGATTATATTTGCGGCGGGGCCGTGTGCGCCGACTACTGGCGCCGGCCGCTGCAATACCGGCCGGAGTTTGAAGCGGGGTATGGCGTGGTCGATTTGTTCACCGACGGCACTTTTGAGTACCGCTTCATCGACTACGGACTCGTGGGGTATGAGGATGATCCCAAACGCCCCCGCCACCCGTGGGGCAAAATCTGAGGCCGGGGCCGTTGACGGAACCGGTAAAACGGAACCAAGGCCCGGTTCGACCGTAATGCCGAACCAAGCGCCGCGGTGCGACATTTCAAGTTTTGCCAGCCGCCGCAGATGATGATGAACTTAGACGTTCGGCGGCCCCGGTTTTCGTGGGATCGTGTATGACGGATCATCCTCGATACAGCGATGACGGATTTTTTGGCCGGCCGACGATCCGAGCCGCCCTCATCGTGCCTTTTTTTATTCCCTCGGATGGCTTCCGTTGTACGCCATGATGATCTTCATCGTTCCTCTGCATCGTCCCATCTACGAGAAATTGGCGAAGAAAGGCAGCCTTTCCGAGATGTTTCGCTGGTTCTGGGCATATGCCCGCATTGACGAGGCGGGATGGTTCGTGCCGTCAATGGCGGCCATCGTGTTCCTGTTGGCGTCGATCGAAGGCGTCATGGTTCTGACGCACTGGCGGCAGCGGAGCCGACGACATTGCGCCGTTGCCGTCGCCGGTGTCGGACTGATGGCTTGTTATTTCTTGCTCCAAGCGTTGATGCTCCCGGTGTGCCGACATCCCATGCCATTGGGAGCATGGTGAAGGCGGAATACGACAGGAACCGAACCAATTGTTGCCGTTGACTGCGGAGGCATCCAGTAAAATCAGGGTCGAAAGTCTCGCCGACCGCCGCAGCAGGCAAACTGTGGCGTTCGGCGAGCATAGGAGTGCGTGTCATGGCGTTGCTTGCCGAGTCGCTTGTTGATGAGTGGCTCAACCGAGCCGGGTTCTTTACGGTTCGTGGCATCAAGCATGGCGTGGGAGAGATCGACTTGCTCGGCGTTCGGCCTGCGAAAGCGGGGCTTGAAGCTTGGCACGTCGAAGTGCAGGCGAGTTTTCGGCCAATCAGCTACATCGCCCCGCTGCCGGACGACGCGCCAAAGGGCTTTGCCAAATCGAAGATGAGCATGAAAGTGCGGCCCCCGGACCTCGTTGAACGGGCGGCTGCGGCCTGGGTCGAGAAAAAGTTCAAGTCCAAATCGAAATGCGTCACGCGAGCGGCGGCGTGGGCAGGACTGAATTGGAAGTTCGTTCTTGTTCACGCAGCCGTGCGATGGCCTGCCGAAGTCGAAGCGATTTCCCGGAACGGCGTCGAGGTCATCCCGTTGCATCGGGTGCTTTGCGAACTCGGACAATCGGAATCGCCGGGACTTCGAGGGAGTGCGGGGACCGATCTCTCCGAGGTGATTGAGTATTTCTATCGGCACTCGGCAACTGACACCCAGAGCAGAGCCGAACAAGGCGCCACAGTTGACCGGAGGCCTCAGCCGTCGTGAAATGGCCGGAGTCGCTTCGGCCGCCGGGTTATTTCGTATGGCAGCAAGGGGCACAACGATGGCGGACGACTTGCCGATGGCGGACCGTATCCGCGAGAACGCCGAACTTGTGGTCTCTGTCGCCCGGAAGCAACTGGCCGTGGATGTCGGGTATGATGAGGCCGGGGTGAGGTGGCTGGACGGGTACATCCAACGACAGCACGAACAAGGCGACCCGGCCAACCGCGACGGATTGACAAACACACTTGGGTCATATCTGGGCGAGTGTATTGTCCGCAGCTTCGGCGGGGTTTGGGCCGAGGTTGATGAATCGTGGGGCGTGCGATTCGACGACCGCAATGCGGCCTTTCCGTTCGCCAAGGTTGGCAAGCAACTTGAGCATGGGGCCGGGGACTCGGTGCTGAGTTTCTTCACCGCCATTCCCGTGTTATTCCCGGAGGTCACCAGACGGGCCAAAACCGGCGATGGCGGGGCATGATTCGTCCCCCAAACTCCAATCTCGCCGGTGCCCCGCCAATGCCGGGCTTTTGCGTTCAGTCGCTCGAAATTTTCTCTCCAGAGGGTGTTTCCGTGACAAGCATGATCCGATCCAAGTGGTGGCTGTCGGTCCCCCTGATGGCCATGTTGGCCGGCAACCTGGCCGCGCAAGGGCCACAACCAAAGCAACCGGCACAGAAACAGCCGATCCTTCCGGCCGCCGAACCTGCCAAGGAAGGCCCCAAGGGCGATGAATTGCAGAAAGTGAAACAGTTGACACTTCTGAACGCCGAACCCGTCAAGGCGGACCCCAAGGACGATGAACTGCGGAAGTTGCTCAAGGCCCGCTATAACGAGGCCGTCGAAGAGATTCAGACGCGCCACAGACAGTTCCAGAGCGGACGGGCGGCTTACGGCGAGATGGCTGAAACGGCTCAACGACTTGTCCGGGCCGGTTTGGAGCTATGCGACAAGCCCGAGGAGAAAATCGCCCTGCTGACCCAGTACGTGGAATTTACGAAGGACATTGAGGCGATCACCCAAGCAGGCAAAGAGGCCGCGAAAGTGTCGCCCGCCGAACTCAATCGGGCCCGCTATCAACGCCTGGACGCAGAGATCCAACTGCTCCGGGTCAAACGGGCGGCCGAAAACGCCAAGGGAAGATAACCAGTGCGTGCCGTTGTGACAGCCATCATGTTTGCCATCATCGTCGGTTGCGCCAGCGCCCGGCCGGCCACACAAGGCATTGAGGAACCGCCACGAATGGTCGAGGCAGTTCTGGGCCAAATCCCCGTCGGGACTTCGATTGATGAGGCCCAACGGTTCATGGAGCGAGAGGGATTCAAGTGTTCCCGCAGCGTCAACGAAGCATTCAGAGACCGCAAGGGGCTGGACTACATCCACTGCGACCGCTCTGATGGCAGCCGCCTCGTTCAACGGCGGTGGCAGATCGCCATCGTCCACCGAGACGGCAAGGTTGTCGAGGCGCTTGCCACCGCCGGGTTGGTCGGGCCATAACGGAGGGCCTGAAAAAAGTGAACCAAGCTTCGCGCACTGCGGCCACACGGTCTGCTTGCATGATTCAAACCCAAAGAAGTCACCGCCACCGAGCTCGGTTATCAGTCCGTTTGGAGACTTCGAACAAATTTACTCACCCGATGTGATGCAAATGGCTGACAGCCCGCCGGATGACAGATCATCAAGATTGGGCGAATCAACAAGGTTTCTCGCTGGTTTGCTTCTTGCGCTGCTCTTGCTCATGGCCTGCGCCTGGGCGCCAATAACTGTGGCCTTAAAGGTTGACCCGTGGCTGGGGCTTTTGGCTACGGCCGTCAGCTTCGCCGCATGGATTAATATCGGTCCCCGCCCCGGTCCGGGATTGCTTCCGGGAACATTGTGTCTCGGCGGTTGTGCGTGCATATTTGGGCATGGCGTCTTGATTTTGATTTTGGGAATCAAATCGCTCTTTGCGGCATGACGACCGATGATTGCACAGACTTGCCGATTACTTTTACGATTCAACATCTCCGGGAGAATTCTCATGGGCTGGCATCGGATTGATCTGCAAACGAGAAATCATCCATGACTGACAAAACTTCCATCGCTTGTGCGCTGCTCCCTTGGCTGTCGGTTCGGAACGGCGCGAAGGCGGTTGAATTCTACAAATCAGCCTTCGGAGCGCGCGAGGTCTATCGCGTGGAGGATGCCGCCGGTTCGGTGGTGTCCCGGTTGTCCCTTGAGGGGGCGGAATTCTGGCTGAGCGACGAGTCGCCCGAACATGGCAACTTCAGTCCGGAGTCGCTGGGCGGCGGTTCGGTGAAGATGCTCTTCATCGTGTCCGATCCGGATGCGATGTTTGCGGCGGCCGTCGCGGCAGGAGCCAAGTCGATCCACGCGGTCAAGGAAGGGCACGGATGGCGGGTGGGGCGCGTGGCCGATCCCTTCGGCCATCACTGGGAGATTGGCCGACCGCTTGATTCGTAGCCCGCCGGTTCCCGGTTTGGTTTGCCGCGTTACCTCTGATTCGACACAAGGACCGGACCAACCATGAATTGAGATGGCAACCTTAATTGAAGCGGTCTAATCATTGTCAGGCGGAAATCGAAGGAACTTGTGTCACCAATGTCATGGAAGGAATGTCACAGTGAATATGCCAAAAGAAAAAACACGCTGGATACTTTCCGGTGTGTCCGTCGCCATTGCCGTTTTATCGCTTGTGTTCGGGATCGCAATCATCTCCAAACAATCGGCCACCAATTGGAAGGAACAATTGGAATCCGCCAAGGAGGACACCGTTCCATTTGACGAACGGGCGCGCGCCGGATTGAAAGCGAAGTTAGATAGCTCTGAACGGGTTTATCAGATCGGTATCGCTGTAATCGCCGCGTTATGGAGCCTGATAATCGTCAAAAAGGATCAAGCCGGCTTGTCCATTCGTCATCACCCGGAACTCGTCATGTTTGCAAGCGCCAACTTCTTGTTGTTCATCTCATTGCTCAGTTACAGCATCCTGATGCAGGACGTGGCCGTCGCCCTTTCAGCCAATCTTCCTCCGAACCCGAGCAACAGCGCCGGAGTTGTCGGAAAAAGATTACTTGAACACGAAGGGGTCTGGCGTTTCTCGGAACTTGCACTTTTAACATTGCTGGCCGGTGTGCTCGTTGCCGGCACGACGTTTTTCAGCGCCAATGTGCTCGCGTCAGAAGCCGTCAAAAGCATGCCGACGCCCGGCCTGCCCTTGCGGCAGACAGAGTCAGTGTGACAGCTTTTTGAAGGAGGTTTTGAGGCTTTTTTCGCCCGGCCTTGTCGATGCGCAGGCGACATTGACTCAAATCCATTTCTGTCGGCCATCGTGCGAATACGGCTGGCTGTGGCTCGCAACGATCACGGCCAGCCCGGTTTTCCGGCCCGGCTTGAAATCCCTCGAAAATCCCCGGCCAAATCATTCGGGGATATAACGATCTCACCCTCATCAATCCTGTTCCAAGACCGCGCGACACGCAAACACTCAAGAACGCCGGTCATCACGATGTTCGGAAGATCGAACCATGCGAACTCGATTTGTGATGATTGTTGCCGTTATCATCCTTGGTCATCTCTGGATCCCGGCTTCATCCCAGGCGGCGGAGATTGCGGGGGTTTGGGAATCGGATTGGGGGATGGTCACGCTGGTGACGGGACCGGCTCCGGACAAAAGAACCCTGACGGTCGCCGGGTATTACTTTCGGGCCAAGAACCAAACCGGCATCATCCGCGAAGGGACGTTTGATCCGGCGACGGGCGTTCTGGAATTCAAGCTGGACGAGCCTTGGTGGAGCAACGAGACGAAAGGGACCGCCAAGCTGACGCTCGGGGCTGACGGCAAACAGTTGAAAGGCCCTTACGGGAAGGTGAACAAAGACAACGTCACCGACGATGGCGAAGTGACGTTCACCCGCATTCGCAACGGGGAGTGGCGGGCGGACGACATCTCCGATTTGTGGGACACGCCGTGGGGCTACATGACCCTCAAGACCGCCCCCGGCCCGAATCGGGATTTCATCCGCGTCAGCGGAACTTATGTTTCCAACACCGGCCCGAACCGCCGGGGTCTCATCACCGGGCTTGGTAACGTGAAGACGGGGATTTACTCGCTCGTCCTTGCCGAGCCGTGGTGGGAGAACGACACGAAAGGGCCGACGACCTGGACCCTCTCCGCGGACGGCAACCGGCTTCAAGGGCCGTATCTGAAATTGAACAAGGACAACGAGCGGGACGAAGGGATCGTCACGCTGGTGCGTCTGCGCGGGCCGGGTTTCGAGACCCGGCTCGCCTCGATCATCGCGGAGGCCGGCATCCGGGTCGACACGCCGGGGGCGGCCGTGGTGATCTTTGAGCATGGCCGGGTGCTTTTTCAAAAGACCTACGGCCTGGCCAACGTCGAGGCCAAAACGCCGATCACGCCGAAAACCACTTTTGAACTGGCCTCGTGTTCCAAACACATCACCGGGGCGGCCATCTTGCGGCTGGCCGAGCAGGGCAAACTGAAACTCGACGACGACATCCGCACTTATTTGCCGGAAATGCCGGTGTACGACGAAAAGAACCCCATCCGCATCGAACACCTCGCGAGGCACACCTCGGGCCTGCCCGATTTCAACAGCTTCCCGGAATTCACGGGGAAAGACCCGGCTTTCTTCACGAACGAAGACGTTCTCGGGCAATATGCCAAAAACCAGAAAGAGTTTCCTTTGCTGGCCGAGACGGGCAAGGAATGGCGCTACTCCAACTCCGGTTTTGTGATGCTGGCGCTGATCGTCGAGCGGGCGTCGAAAAAGTCTTATGCCGACTTTTTGAAGAGCGAATTCTTCGAGCCATTGGGCATGAAAACGGCCACGGTCAACAACCGCCCCGACAGCCGGCCGAGCGAACCGGCCTTGGGTTACTCCCGCGAAAAAGACAAGTATAACGCCGTCTGGGGACCGGCGGCGATCACCCATCAACGAGACCTGACGGCCGGCGACGGTAGCGTCTGGGCCAGTTTGGAAGACTTGGCCCGCTGGAACGAGGGCTGGCGGCAGGGGAAGATTATCGGCCCGGACATGATGAAACAGGCGTTCGTTTCCGCCACTTATGGCGACAATGTGACGAACAATTACTGTTACGGCTGGGGTTGCGATTTTGACAACGCAAAACTGACACGGATGCAACACAACGGCAGCTACGGCGGCTTCATGTCCATCGTGGACCGCGATTTGGTGACCGACCGCACCCTCGTCATCCTGACCAACATGGCCACGCTGGACATGGATGTCATCGTCCGTCTTTGTCGGGAACATCCGCTGGGGAGCAGATAATTTCACTCGCGATGAATTCAATCTTCGCCCATGTTTTCGCCGTCGTCCGTCCGGGTGGCTTGAAGCCAGCGAATCTCCGGTGTGTACAGCAATCCGAGCCGTTTTTGCAATTCGACGGCGATGAGTTGAAAGAGTTTCGGGTTGTGGATCACGTCGGCCAGATCATCATAAACGCCGTCGTTCCGAAGATCGGCTTCCCGTTGATACCGGACATGCGGGCGTTCTTCGCCGGGGGCGAGGGTTCGCCGATGATAGCCGAAGAACCGGACATAAATCTCCCGCACTGTCCGGCCGAACTCGACATGGGAAACCAGCACAATCAGGTCCGCGCAATCAACATTCGGCATGACCGCCGGATCATTCAGGATGCCGCCAAGGACTTCCTGAACCTGTCGCCGATGCTCGGCCCGCTTCCGGATGTTGATGTTGCTCATGAGGAAGTTGCCCGAACGCGATCACCTTGAACAATCATGATCGCCTTCTCCACGTCTTTCAATGCCTCGAAGACGTCCGCATATTTTGGGTTGAGTTCAATCGCTTTGCGGAAACACTCGGCGGCCTCGGCAAATCGATCCTGTCCCCGCAGGACAAGCCCGAGATTGTGATACGCCTCGTCCAGCAAGCCGGAATCCTTCCATTGAATCGCGGCACGGTAGGTCTTCTCGGCCTCGCTCAATTTTCCTTGGCGGGCCTGGCACGCCCCGAGGAAGATGTGACTGGCCAGTTCCTCCGGATCAAGTTCAATTGCTTTTCGGAACCACGGCTCCGCATCCGCAGGCCGCCCCCAATACTGATAAAGACGGCCGATTTGGTTGAAAACCGCCCAGCGGCCGCTGTCGTCAGTCCAGTTCAAAGCGTTCTCATAGACCCGGATGGCGTCCTCATACCGGGTCATCTTGTAAAGCATCTCGGCATAATCAAAGACAATGCCCAGATCGCCCGGATGAGCCTCCAGCCAGCGAGAGGCCAACAAGACGGTGGTGGCCGCATGGCCATGCCGAAACGCCTCCTCCACCATCTCGCGTGTCACTTCCGCCAACTTTGTCTCGCTTGTGTTGCCGTTTGGTAATCAGGAATTTTTCCCGGCGATGTGTTCGGCGATCTTGGCCGCACATAATTGGTGATCATAAGGAAGACCGGCCTTCTCAAACCATTTCAGTGAACTTCCAATTTTGGGAGACCAAAACTCTGTTTTCTCCAAGAGGGCCTCAAGAAACCGACGCTGCGCATCAGTTTTGACAACACCATCGCCATCCGGGAATGCCGAGGCAAGTAATGGTCCCCAATCGAAGTCGGCGCCGCCGCCCCAAGTAACTCTCAGAACGGCCTCGGCGGCATCGACGAACCGCTCAAATTCCTTTACGCGTTCAACGATCCGCGTAACCACCGTGAAGCGAGGCCGGATGCAAAATTGGGGAGGCCGTTGGACAAACCATCCATCCATCACTTCCGCATGCTCAAGGGCGTTGATCAGTTCGGCGGTCGCAACGGAGTCGGCAGCCAGGCCGGGCGCCAGCGCCGCGCACATTCGGACGGCCGGCGACGGATCATTGAGGAAAACGCCCGGCGAAAGACCCAAATCTCCCATTGCAAGCACATGGGCGCTTCGTTCATCGGTGTCTGTCGCGCTCCGGGCCAGGGCTGTCAATCGTTCTCCAATAGCCCCGGCATGGGCGCGCAATGATTCGGTCTTGGCCAGCGTGACAGCGCCCATTGCCGCGCAAGCCCGGAGGCGCGGGCTGGGATCCGCCAGTTCCTCAAGCATGACTTCCATCAGAATCGGGGCAACCCTGACACATCCAAGCAACGATTTTGCGTAAAAGGCATTCGTCGCCTCCTCCTCGTCTTCATAAATCGCTTCCTCATCCTCCGAATCGATCAGGGAATCAAGGTTTTGGTTCGCCAGCCGTTCAAGTTCCTCCATGCTCCAAGGGGATCGTTGTTCCGGGGCCTGTGCCACGCTCACAAGGAAGGATAAAAGGTGCGAACGCACGGGTTCGGTTCGTTCATCTGACAAAAGCCCGGCAACAACCAATGCAACCGGTTCGGTGGCTGTCCACGGGGTGCCTTGGTGCATGATGGCGCCATTCAGATGTGAAAGAGCCGCTTTGCGGGCGTCGTCATCGCCGTCCAGCAACGCACGCAGGTGACCGGGCGTGTCGGTCGCGCGACCATACGCATGGTGCAGCCTTGACCAATCGGTTTTCTCCAACGCCAAAATGCCTGTGAGCATGGAAACACCTATGGTTGCAAGCCAAACGACCAACGTCACCGCAAGAATCGAAAATCAACAGCCGTCACCCGCCCGGCATGTTGATTTTAGTTGTCCCGGTCCGTGGAACCTCGATGTTGTGAGCCACCCCTTGGTTGTCAATGAGGCTGAGCGAATCATCGGACAGCCACTTTCCGAATTTCGCGTTGTTTACCGGGAGATCGATTTGAAGGATCGCGGGCAGCGGCAATTGCATGGGATGGCGAAAATCATAGACGACCAATTGATACGGGCAGGCCCAATAACAACCAATGATGGCCAATTTCAGCTTGTCCGGCGACGGATGGAATTCTGTCCAGATGAAATCCCCGTCCTTGTCGGAAAAGCCAGCGAGTTTTTCGATCAGTCAGGTCCGCCACCGATTGACCCTCAATATCCTCCGGAAACAGCAGATAGTCGTGACCGCCCCGCGAGACCCACGAATAAAATAACCGGCTGTCATTGCGTCTGATTGTCGCGACGACTTCTCCCGTCTCCACCTTCCGGACGACAGCGACGGTTATCGAGGGAAAAGCGGGGTCGGCGGCGGTTCCGAATGTGTTGACACTGAGCAAATATCGTCCGCAAGGCGAGGCTTCTTCCAAATACTCATTGGGATGGATGAGCGTCGGATCAAAGTCCTGTCCTATCCGCTCTCGAAGTTGTTGAATTTCGTTGCTCATTGTTTCGATCCGAAGGCCCGTGATCCCGTTCCGCAACAAAACAATCTGACAGCCAATCATGCCCGCCGGTTCGGCGTTATTCGGTCACCCACAGCAGGCGCATTGAATACGTGTGCAGTCCCGGTCCGTAACCGTTGTCAATCGTGCGGAAGGTGCGGAAGCCGAACCGCTCGAAGAACGGCGCCACGGATTGCGTCGTGTTGAGCAGGACGCACCACGCATACGGTGTGCGGCGAATCATCTCCAGCCGGTGGCGGAGCAGTTCCGAGCCAAGGCCGCGCCGGTGATCGACCGAATGAACCATCCCCCATGTCAGTCCGCCGACGCCGTTCTCATTGACGTAACAACCGCCGCAAGCCCGGACTTCGCCATCAATCACCGTGACGAAATAATCTCCACAACCTCTCAGAAAATGGCGAAACTCGTCCGCATCTCCGGGGGTGAAGTACGCCGGAATATTGCTGGCGATTAACGCGAGGCAGGCGGCCTCGTCCTCGGGTGTATAGCGTCGAATCACGACCAACCTCCGCGATGCCTTCGGGATGAGAAGAATGATTTCGCGATAAAGCCGCAAAGAAGACAGAAAAAACAATTCGAGAACGCGATTTCTCTTCCCCGGTTTTCTCTGCGGTCATTGCGACTTTGTGCGAGACAAGTCTTTTCTTCGCGGCTCATTTTCTCGGCGTCGGTTTCCCGCCGAAGCCTGCGACGCCTCCGGGCTGGCCGATGTAGTAGGCTTGGAATTGAGAGAGATCCTTGTCGAACACGTAGACATCGAAGTGATTGCCGTCGTCCGCCACGGTCACGACGCGGTTGCCGGGGATCGTGACCCAATGTCCGAATTTCTTTCCGTTGATGTGGAAGGCGCCATTTGGCTTGAACTCAATCGGCCCCTTGGGGGTGGCCCAGACGTTGCTTGTCAGCCGCTCCTCCAACCGGCCGGCGATGGCCGGGCCGCCCAGGCGAAAGTTGGCCAGTTCTTTTTCGATCATGGCGGCCTCGTCGTCCATCTTAGCTTTGATGCAATCGCTCACGGCCGTCTTGAAGGCCTGTTCCATTTTGGAACGCGCTGCCGCGAATTGCGTCCTGACTGCGGTCGGGGTGGACTTGGGCCACTCGCCTTTGTCCTCAAAGGCCCGCCGCTCGATTTTGATCTGATCGACCAGCGTTTTGTTTCCCTCGTTGCGGGCCTTTGCCTCCCGCTCGTCCAGCAGGGCGGCCACCGCCTTGCGGCTCTTTTCGGCGTCGGCCGTGTAGGCGGTCTTGGCCGCTTCGAGCTTTTCCTTGATCGCCTCGTCGGCGGCCGCGAAGCCGAGGGGGATCGCCGCGCACAGGACGGCCAGCATGAGTCTGATCATTGTGATGCACTCCCGGCAGTTTGGGTTGCCGCTCGACGATTGACGCCATTTTACGATTCACAGATGCGTGTCGAGCCTTTCGGCCACAGCCAGCACAAGCACCATGACGAGCAATGCGACGAGCAATCCGGCGATCCTGTAAATGGAAACAGACCGCCGGGCCAGCGACTCCACAGCCGCGCCGATGGCGAACAAAACGGCGAGCGCAAAGGCGAGATCCGCGAGAGCGGCCGGCGCCCCGAAGTAACGGGCTTGCCGTTCCATCTCGTCGCCGGGCCGGCACAGCGGGGCGGTTTGCAGGAGACGTTGCGTCAGGGTCTGGTCCTCGGAGCGCCACCACTCGGCCTGATAGGTCGCGGGCCAGCCGTAGAACAGTTCCAGTTCGGCGCCCGGCGGCCGGCCACCAGAGCCGCCGCCGATGCCGGGCTGCCAGCACCAAAAATTGAGTGCCAGCAACACGGCCAGCGCCACGATCATGGCAATCCCTGTCTGGCGGTGAAAACGCATGGCCGCTCCAAAGGTTGAAAGACGGAAGAATTATCTCGCACAAAGGCGAAAAGAACACAAAGAAGAGATGAAAACAAGAAAAGAGGCTCATCCGACAAGAGCGTATTTGGCGCGATGGATGGAGTAAATCCTCATGCAAAAGAATTCCAGGTCACGGTGGCCGTAGCGTGTCGTTGCAGGATTTTGATTTTGTTGTTCACCCCTTCGAGCGGGCCGGTCGAAATCGGGCAGCGATGGTGGTTCGGCACGCCGGTCCGGCGCCGTTGAAACGTGCTCGCCATTTTTTGCAACACCGACAACTTCGAGGCCTCGGCCCGCCGACACCAGTCGTTCAGAAACCGGGTGGCCTCTTTCAGGAGAGAGCCAAAGCCCAACGGAGTTCGGCCTTCCGCCAAAACAAATTATGGTCGACCGACGGCCACTGGTTTGGCGGCGGGGGCGGCGCCCGAAGGGAAGGCGGCTCGCTCGGCTCGCCACCGATCAGCCGCGACGCGATCACCACGACGGTCAGCCTGACCGGCCAGCCAGTCGGCGATTTCGGCCACGCGCGGAAGGTTGGAGGCCGGAATGATCTTTCGGAGGGCTGCCATTTCGCGGTAAGCGTTGGCCGTCATCTCTTCACCCTTGGCCGCGTCGCCTTGGCCGGCGATGGACCGGCCGAGCCAGGCGGTGGTCATGGCTGTCATCCACTGCCGGGGTTGCCGTCGCTGCCGCACGGTCAGGACAGCCCGGAATTGCGCTTCCGCAGCCGACCATTCGCCGGCATCGGCCAACGTCCGGCCCAATAACTCCTGACACGCGGCGACAAACAGGTCGCTGCGCCGGACGTTTGGATTGTCCACTAATCCCGCCGCGATCCGGCGGGCCTCCTCCAAACGGCCAACCATCCGATAGCTCTCGGCCAGATAGGATGCGATCTGTTCGGTGAGCGCCGTCTCCTTCGGCGGGTGAGCGGCGGCCCGCGCGGCCGTCTCCTCCAATAACTTGATTGCCTCTTCCCGTCGCCCCAAGTCACGAAGGGCCAAGGCGGCATCGATGGCGGCCATCAGTTGGGCGTCGTTCGGCACGGACTGGCTGCGGTTCCATTCGGCCGCCAGATCCATCGCGGCTCGGGAGGCGGCAAACGCATCGGCCGGCCGGCCGGCGGCCCGCAGCGCCTCGGACAGCTTATGCACTCCGAACAGCGTCTCCGGATTCTTCGAGCCGAAGTCCTTGTGGGCGACCAACAACTCCCAAGCGCGGGTCAGATGCGGGATGGCTTTGTCCGGCTCGCCCGCTCCGGTGTAAAAAGTTCCGACACACCAGCGGATGTTCGCCTCGGCCCGGCCCGGAAGCTGTCCCGAGGGCTTGATCGTGAAGGCCGCGCGATTGAGCACATCTCGCAGCGGGATGTCAGGGTCTAGCACGTCCCGCCACCAGACCTGATGCTGCATGTCCCCTTGCGAGATCAGATCGTAAATGAACGACGAGGTGGCCACGGCGACCCGCATCGCCTCGGTGGCCTTGTCCCGCTCGATCTCGGCGTTCCGTCTGGCCTTGGCGGCTTCCCCCGCCTGATTCAGGGCATCCTCCTGCGCCGCCTTCGCCCGCACCAATCCGACGCCGGTGCCGATCATCCCGCCGATCAATGACAGCAACAGCAACCCGGCGGCCAGCACCGGCCCGCGGTGGCGGCGGGCGAACTTCCTCATCCGGTAAGCGGCCGACGGCGGCGCCGCCAGCACCGGCTCTCCGGCCAGATACCGTTCCACGTCGGCTGACAGTTCGTTGGCCGTTTGGTACCGCCGAATTCTGTCTTTCTCCAACGCCCGCATGACGATCCAGTCCAGTTCCCCCCGGACGGCCCGGACCAGCCGTCCGGGGTCGGCGCTCCGGGAAACGGCCGCCGCCGATAATGTGGCGAGACTGTTCAGCCGGGTGCTCGGCCGGGGCGGGTCCACTTCTCGCAAATCACGGAGCATCGCCAGCAAATTGGAATCCGGTCGGGGCCGGGGCAGCGGGGTGGTTCCCGTGAGCAGTTCGTACAGGAGAACACCGAGGGCATACACGTCTGACCGGGTGTCCACGTCTTGGGAGTTGAACACGGCTTGTTCCGGACTCATGTATTCGGGGGTGCCGATCACCGCTCCGAACCCGGTCATCAGCGTGCGGTCGGTGAGTGGCTGCCCCGACGCCTTGGCCACCCCGAAGTCGATCACCTTGGGCACGGGCCGGTCGTCATACCGGGTCACCAGAATGTTGGACGGTTTGAGGTCGCGGTGGATGATTCCCTTTTGGTGGGCGTGCTGCACCGCCTGACAGACGGGCACGAACAGTTCCAATCGTTCGCGCAGGCTGAGGCGCTGGGCGTCACAGTATTGTGAGACAGGAACCCCCTTGACCAACTCCATGACGAAATAGGGCCGCCCCCCCTCGGTCTGGCCGGCGTCGATCACTCGGGCGATGTTGGGATGGTCCATCAGGGCCAGCGCCTGCCGTTCGGCCTCGAAACGGGTTAACACTTCCCGGGAATCCATGCCCGGTTTGATGAGTTTGATGGCCACCCCCCGCCGCACCGGCTCCATCTGCTGGGCCAGCCAGACGCTGCCCATTCCCCCCTCGCCGAGCGGCTCGACCAGCTTGTATCGGCCGCCGACCACCACCCCCGGTTCTGCCCCGAACGGGGGCAGCCCCCCGCCTGCCGGCAGGGCGGCGGCCGCCCGCCGAAAAACGACCACTTCGGTTCGTTCGCGGGAGTCCAAAGATTCCAGAAAGGTTTCGCAATGGGGGCACCCGGCCAGATGGTCGGCCAGCCGGTCAGCCGTGCCGGGGGGCAGGTCG
>NZ_JH636447.1:166724-170203 GCF_000255705.1 Zavarzinella formosa DSM 19928 | reverse complement strand
ATTGGATGATGCCATGCGGGGAACCTAGCGTGGGCGCGGGGATACCTCTAACATAATCCGGCCGGTATAAAACGACCTTGTCTCCCTCGTTTGAAAGCCCTCGGATGCCCGACTCCGAATCAGCCACCTCGGCAACCTTGCTCGCCCGCCTGCGGGCCGACGACCAGACAGCCTGGAGCCGGCTGGTTCGGCTGTATGGCCCGCTGATCCGGTTCTGGGCCGGCCGACAGGGGGTGAGCGGCGCGGATGCCGACGATGTCACCCAAGAGGTGTTCCGGGCCGTGGCGGCCGGGCTGGCCAATTTTCGCCGGGACCGCCCCGGCGACACCTTCCGTGGCTGGCTGAGGGGTATCACCCGGTTCGTGCTGCTCCGGCACGCCGAACAAGCCGCCAAAAACCCCTTGGCGGCGGGGGGCACGGCCGCTTTGCAGGGAATGCAATCGGTCCCGGACGCGGCCGACAACGACCAAGACGACCCTCCGGAAGAGGTCGGCGCCCTGTTTCGACGCGGGTTGGAACTGGTCAAAGGCGAATTCGAGCCGAAAACTTGGCAGGTGTTCTGGGAACACACGGTCGAGGGCCGTTCGGTGGCCGATGTGGCGGCGGCCCACGGCCTCAGCCCGGCGGCGGTCCGGCAGGCCAAATACCGAGTGTTGCAGCGGTTGCGGACGGAGTTTGGGGGGTTGGTCGAATAATTTAAAAAAGTCGTGTTATGCCCCGCGGATTGATTGGCAGCCGGGAAATGATCCCGGCCCACCAATCACCGGGCCGCCCAGTCGGCCCTTCGCGGAGGCCGATCATGTCCAACAGACTCGTTTCATTGTTTTCTTCCAAAAACCGCCCGGCTCGTCGCCCGGCCGCCACTCAAGCCCGGCTGAATGTGGAAGGGCTCGATGAGCGCAGTCTGTTGTCGGTTTCATCCGCCGTCGTGACCAATGGCGTGCTGACTATTGCCTGTGACAATTACGCCACGACCGCAACGGTGGCGAACAAAGGCAATGATGTGGTGGTGACCGACACCTTCACCGGCGGCCGGACGATTTTGGACGTGCCGGCCAGTCAGGTGAACAAGATCGTGTACACCGGCGGGACAAACCCGGACAGATGGTATTACTTCACCAATTCGACCAATATTGCCACCGACTACAAGCTTCAGAACGCCAAAGGCTTTGATGTGGTTAACGGCGGGTCGGGGGCGAGTAATTTCTACGCCGGCCCCCAGTCGTCGTTCTTTTACGGCGGCAACGGGGTCAACAATTTCTACGACAACACGGCCACGGAGTGCCAATACTACGCCGGCAACGTCGGCAGCGTCAATGTTTTGCACCGGGCCGGCGCCCGCACCACCAATCTGCCCGTCTCAATGTTCGACCCCCTCTCGGGGACAAGCGGGCAGAAACTGACAATCGGACTGGACCCCAACGCCTACAAATACGACTTGAACCAAGGGGGCGACATGACGGCCTCCCTTGAGAACAAGACTGATCTGACGCTCACCGGCCCGACCGGCGCCGGGTTCAAACTCCGGGGCAATTGGACGGACACGCTCAGCAACCTCGGCAACGGCCAATATTCACACACGTTCAAGTCGTCCGGAGCCGTCACTTTGGTGACCGGCTCGGTGCTGTCCAACTTCCAGATCAACCCCGGCTCCAACAGCATCACGATCACCACCAAGGCGGGCCGGCAGGCGGATTCGTTCGGTGTGTTTGACAAATTCTCCATGAACGTCGGGAGCTTCAACCTGCCGACGAGCACTCTGACCGACAAACTGAACGACTTGGGAATTTCCGCCAACCTGCCCCAAGCCTCGTGGGGTATCGCCTTGGGCGAAGACATCACCGGCAACGGCCAGGCGCTCGCCGGGGCGCCGTTGAACGACGGGGTGCCTTACCTGTACGCTTCGCTTGGCTCGACCGACGGATCGGCCGCGTCGATCAGTTTCGGCAACACCAGCGCGTCGGTCGGCAAGCTGGGCGGGGCGCAAGTGGCCTTCGACCCGGCCGACCCGTTCTTGTACGCCCGAGTGGCCACCGGCAGCAGCGCCGGGACATGGGCGGCCGGGTATTCCGTCCACGGCGACATTCCCTTCACCCCGGAAAAATGGCCGGACGCTTTGGAAGACCGGAATACGATTCGCGGCAACGTCTACCTGAGCGGCCGGGACATCTCGCTCGGCAGCCTGCCGGCCTCGGTGTCCGGCGAAATGGTGATCGACTTGGACGCCAACGACGACGGAACAATGGCCGGCGGCAAGCTGAAGGACATGCTCTCCACCCCGATGAGTTCGACCGCGGCGGCGCTGAAGGACATGGCGGTGGGCGTGAACGGCGAAATCTCCCTGGGCTACAACCTGGGCGGGGTGAACCTTTCCGTCAAGGCCGGTTCGGGCACGCTGATGTACCAACCCGGAATGCTGGCGGTGGCGGCGGGAAGCGACAACCCGTTCGCGGGCACCCCGCTGGAAAAATTCGCTCCCAAGACCGGGGAAATCGAAATTGACGGGCTGATCACGTGGGGCAAATACGGCACGCCGCACTGGAACCTCACCGGCACGATGACCAACCGGGCCACCGGCGGGTTCTTCGGTTCGCAGATGGTGTACTCCATCAATGATTACACCATCTCGGCCCATAGCTCGTACTATGCCGACCTGTACGTGGCCAGCGCCAACATGACCACCGATTTGTCACTGGGTTATGACGCCAGCACGCACGGATTCTTCGTCAACGCCTCGATGCACGGGTATGTGCAGTTCGGGACCAGCGGCTACAACCTGTACGGCGACGTGGACGCCTCGTTCAAGATGAGCTACGCGTCGGGCAACCTCACATTCGACGGTTCGGCGAGTATTTCCGGCGGTGCCACCTTCGCCGGTTCGAAGGTCTTCAGCATCGGCGTGTCGGCTAGGGTGAACAACAGCGGATTTTCTTTGAGCCTGCCCTTCGACAAAGAGCTGAAACTGAGCTGGTAATCAATCAGATTGCCGGGCCGGCCAATGGCGACCCGCCATTTTCACAAACCTTGCCCGGCCGCCTGAAACGGTTGGGGTTTTCCTAGTGCAAATTCAACAAGCATCTTGTGTGGGATTCCCAAGAGCCCCACTGCGTCAGCGGCAGTCGTGTGAAGATCTTTGGAAATCGTAACGTCTGATGAGAGCGGGAGTTATTATTCGCGTTGAGGCGGTTTTGAGCAGGAGACGTGGATGGAAACCCAAGAGATGCCGTTTGAGGCGAGTGTTTTAATGCGTCTCCCGCTGGCGGAGGCGACGCTTCGGTTGATGCGGCATGTGCTCGATCCGGCCGAACTGGACCGGTTGTACGACGAGTTTCGGGGAGGGTGTTACCAACGTCAACTGACGTTTTCCCAAATGGTTCAACTCATCGCCGATTGCCTGCTCGGGCCGGCGGAAAGCGCCCGGGAGCGGCTGTTGGAGGCGGACGAACAGGACGAACTCCCGGCCACGACCCGGGCTTTTT
>NZ_JH636447.1:161364-166477 GCF_000255705.1 Zavarzinella formosa DSM 19928 | reverse complement strand
CGGCTGATCGGCTCGACTCCGGAGGCGACGCTGTTGCAAATGTCGCTGTGCCTGGTGGTTTACAATCTGATCCGGATGGTTCATCAATATGCGGCCGTCGCCAACGACAGGCCGCCGGAGAAGGTCTCGGGGGAGATGTTGTTCCGCGACGTGCGGTCCGAACTGACGACCGTGGCGAGGTTGCTCACCCCCGCCCATCTGGAACTCCTGCTGGTCCCTCTCGGGCCGGAGCAACTTCAGGCGTGGTTACTGAAGTTGCTTCAGGGAACGTGGCATCGCAAATGGACCAAGTCCGCCCGCCCCCGGCCCTCCGGTCCCCCGAAGCCAAAAACCAAGAAACTCCGGCAGGAAAAACCTCACGATTCTGTCTTCCGGGTCTTGCGGAGAACTCCTTGAAAGATCTTCACACGACTGCTGCGTCAGCGGTGGGGGTGGCCGCCACCCACAGGAAGCCACCCCCACCGCTGACGCAGTGGGGCTCTTGAGATCATTTGCAAATGCTGCTGTTTGATTTCGCACCAGTCGACCAGCGGTGGCATCCATCGACGCAACGGCCGCCGGTCGCTTGCCTCAAATTGCACTCACTATTTCAAATGCGGAGCCGGAAATGCGTGCACGTCGTCGTGGCGGGTTTACTCTGATTGAGTTGCTGGTGGTGATCGCGATTATCGCCATCCTCATTGGCTTGCTGTTGCCCGCCGTCCAGAAGATCCGGGACGCGGCCAATCGGATTTCCAGCACGAACAACGTCAAACAACTTGGCCTGGCCACTCATGGCTATGCGGGGGATCGCGGCGATCTAATCCCGCATCTGGTCACCGGACCACGACTGAGCGGATTTGGCTTTGGTAAATTCTCGCCGGGAGTCTTTTTTGAGTTGCTTCCTTATGTCGAGCAACAAGCGATCTTCGACCAAGGTGCGGCAGGCGGGACGGTGGCGGTGAAAACGTACATCAGCCCGGCCGACCGGTCGGCTGGCGACAACTATGTGGCTTTCGGCAACCTGGCGCTGACCAGCTACGCCTTCAACGGAAACTTGGTGGCGGCCGGCACGACAACCAGCCCCATGACGACCAACATCGGCCAGATTATCGACGGGACATCGAACACTATTTTGTTGTCCGAACAGCGGAAGTTCTGCAACAGCGCCACCCAAGCTTACAACACCTGGCTGCATATCACCCTCAATCAGGGAGTGATCGTGGGAACTTGTTCCAGCAGTTCGGCCTATATGCCGAATGCCGTGCCTCCGACGGCCGGGAATTTGGGAGGCAATCCGGACACATGCGATCCGGCATTTCCGAGCGGATCGCACCGCGGGGTGATCTTGGTGGGCATGCTGGACGGAAGCGTGAAACTCCTCAGTCTGGCCGGGGCAACCGCCTCGCCGAACGGCGGGTCGGCGACAACCAACTGGGGAGCCGCCATGACTCCGGCCGGCGGCGAACTGCTCGGTGGCAACTGGTAAAACGCCAATGATCGCCTCCGCGTCCTTTCCTCGTATGCCAGATGCTCCGTTATAATTCAGTTGACATTATTGGCATCCGCAATTCGCACGAATGGGCCTGCAAACGAAGGACGATCAGGTCGTTTTATACCGGCCGGATTATGTTAAAGGTATTCCTTCGCCCCCCGCTAGGTTCCCCGCATGGCGTCGTCCGACCAGTGCCCAGAGCCCGCCGACCTGAAAGCCTTCCACCAAGGGGCCGACCTGCCCTCCGGCACCGCTGTTGATTGGCTGGCGGATCACCTGGCCGGGTGCCCGCATTGCGAAACCTATCTGGAATCCTTGGACGCCCGCGAACGAACCGAAGCGGTTGCTTTTCGGCGGGCGGCCGCCGCCCTGCCGCCCGCCGACAGATTGGCCTCATTTGGAGCTGAGGCGGGGGCGGTGGTCGGCGGCCGATACAAACTAATCGAGCCGCTCGGCGAGGGGGGAATGGGCAGCGTCTGGATGGCCCGGCAAGCCAGTCCCATGAGGCGGACGGTGGCTGTCAAGCTCATCAAGCCGGGCATGGATTCCAAGGAAGTGCTGACCCGCTTTGAGGCCGAACGGCAGGCGCTGGCCCTCATGGACCACCCGAACATCTCCAAGGTGCTTGACGCCGGCCAGACCGAGGCCGGCCGGCCTTTCTTTGTCATGGAACTGGTCAGGGGGGAACCGATCTCCCGCTATTGCGACGACCATCGCCTCACTCTTCGCGAGCGGCTGAAACTGTTCATCCCAATCTGCCAGGCCGTCCAGCATGCCCACCAGAAAGGGATCATCCACCGCGACCTCAAGCCGACCAACATTCTGGTGGCCGAATACGATGATCGGCCAATTCCCAAGGTGATTGATTTCGGGATCGCCAAGGCGACCGGCCAGGCGCTCACCGACCGCACCCTGATGACCGGGTTCGGGGCGGTGCTGGGCACCCCCGAGTACATGAGCCCGGAGCAGGCGTCGTTCAACTCCCTTGACGTGGACGGCCGGTCGGATGTGTATTCGCTCGGGGTGATCCTGTATGAACTGCTCACCGGAGCCACTCCGCTGGGCCGGCCGGCCCCGCTGGCCGACTTGGCGGGAGTCCTGCGAGAATTGCGTGAACTGGACCCGCCCCGGCCAAGCGACCGCCTGCGCAACCCCCGAACCCTGCCAACCATCGCTGCCGCCCGGAGTGCCGAGCCGAGAGAGTTGGTCCACGGCATCCGGGGCGAGTTGGATTGGATCGTCTTGCGGGCGTTGGAAAAGGACCGGAGCCGACGATACCAGACCGTCGGCGAACTGGCGGCCGACATCGGACGGTATTTGGACGGCCAGCCGGTCAAAGCAGCGCCGCCGTCGGTCGTCTACCGGGCCGGAAAATTTGCCCGTCGTCACCGCGAAAAAGCGATGTTTCTCGGGTTGTTGCTCCTAGCGTCGAGTCCGGTCATCTTTTCGCTGTGTCAGAAGTGGTTTGTCGAAACAAGCCCGCTCCGAACCGAGCGGGAGCCGGAAAATGCTTCCCCGGTTTTGGCAAAAAACTCCCGTGCCGAATGGGAACAGAGGGTGTCCGGTCTTCCGGCCCTTGAGCAGATCAAGGAGGTGCATGCGGAACTCAAACGGCTCAACCCCGGCTACGAAGGCACCGTGGATTATCGGATCGACGACGGAGTGGTCACAAAGCTGCAAATAGTCCCCGTTCACCTGACGGACATCTCGCCGGTGCGCGTCCTGTCCGGGCTCAAAATCTTTAATTGCAACGGCGGCATCGTGTCACCGTACCAAAGACATCTTTCCGATTTGTCGCCGCTACGGGGATTGAAACTGACGGAACTGGACTGCGGCTTTTTACCGGTGAACGACCTTCGCCCGCTGGAGGGAATGCCGCTGTTTCTTTTGTCGATTGCCGGGTCGAACGTGCCGGACCTGTCGCCATTGCGGGGCATGAAACTGCATTTTCTAGACTGCTCCAAAACGCCGGTGGCCGATCTGTCCCCGCTTCAAGGAATGCCATTGGATATGCTGTTTTGCAATGGCACTCGGGCAACGGATTTGTCCCCGCTACGGGGCATGCCACTGATGAACCTCTCATGCGATTTCGCGCCAAAGCGGGACGATGACATTTTGAAATCCCTTCGCGTTTTGCGAACAATCAACTCTTTGACGCCGGTCGCGTTCTGGAACAGGGTTGAATCGGCCGATTACGAGGCGGCCACTTATCTCTTGGGCATCGACGGAAAGATTCGCGTCGATGATCAGGACCAAGTCATCACCACGGTCGAGGATTTGCCAACCCGGCCGTTTCGCCTCACGCACATAGACATGTCGTATTGCTCGAAGATAACCGCCGGGGGATTGGCGGCTTGTGCTTACTGTCAACATGTGAGGGAAATCAATTTCCAAGTCACCGGCCTCACGGACGACGGTCTGGCCTTTTTCAGAAATTGCCCGGATTTGCATGTGCTTTATTTGGATCAGACCCGAGTGACCAACGCCGGCCTGGCTTGGTTCGCCGACCGGACCAACGTGACCAAACTTCGCCTGGATCTGACTTCCATCGGTGATTCCGGCATCGCCTGTTTCAAAAACTGCAAGGACCTTGTCGAGCTTTCCCTGCCGATGACCAAGGTCACCAACAAGGGGCTGGCCCACTTTAAAGACTGCCGCCATCTTCAGAGGATCTCGCTGGATCACACGGTCATCGACAACGCGGGAATTAAATTCTTGGAGGACTGCCCCGAGTTGGAATTTGTGGGCCTAACCGACACAAGGGTGACTTCGGCCGGATTGGGGGTTCTGAAAAACTACCCCCGACTGACCTTTTTGGGCCTGGGTAGGATGAGGATGACAACGGAGGGCATGGCGGCGGTGTCGCGGTGCGAAAATCTATCGAGCCTGTTGATGGACAACGCGGACCTGACTGATGCCCGTCTGGAGCCGCTCGGGCGTTGCAAGAAACTGGAGAAATTGTCGGTCGAAAACGCCACGGGCGTGACGGACGAACGCTTGCTTGGCTTGGGCCAATGCGAAAAGCTCAACGACGTGCGAGCCAAGAACACGGCCGTCACAACCGACGGAGTGAAAGCCCTCAAGCGGAAATTGCCTGGCTGCAATGTCTTTTTAACCAAATAAGGCAGAACTCAAACTGATATGCCGGTGGCAACTCTCGTGCGTTGCTCACGCCCGGCAGGACTCCGCTCTGACAACTCTCCGGAAGGATGATCGGCAGGGTCGTCAGCCCGTCGGGGAACCGTTGGACCACCGGGAGCCGAGGTACCCTCGCTGGCGCGTTTTGAAGTTGCGCTTTTTATCCGGCGGTGCGAAACTCGGCCGGGATGGCCTGCCGGAGTTTTCGTCGCAAACGCCGGATTCCGCCGGGTGTTTGCATGGCGCGGGCCAGGTATTCCAAGTCGGCCTGTTCGCTGTGGCGGCGGACCGCCAGGCAGAGGCCGTGGGTTCGCTGGTGTCGCCAGCGCTCTTTCTGCTTCGTCGTCAGGCCGGACTTGGCCAGTTGCCTCGCCCGATGCCACTCCAGCCACAGGAACGTCACCAGGACCAGCTCCAGCCATCCCTCCGTCGCCTCGAACCGGCGCAGGCGGCATTGGGCGAAGCCCAATGTGCTTTTCAACTCCTTGAAGAACAGTTCGA
>NZ_JH636447.1:146822-161139 GCF_000255705.1 Zavarzinella formosa DSM 19928 | reverse complement strand
CGGCTCCAACGCCAGCATCCGGTCCCGCACCAGAGCCAGCGGCGGCCGTTGGCGAAGGCCCTTGCGGCCGAGAAACCGGCTGATCTGGGCGCGATGACGCGGCTCCGAGGCCACCGACCCCGAGGCTTGCGAGGCGCTCATGCGCCCCCAATGCAAACAAAACGCCGCCACGCAACGAATCACCAGGCCGAGCGCCCGGGGACTCAGGCCGGCCGGACGAAGAAACTGTTTGATTCCGGGGAGTCCTTCTTGCACAATCATGACCGAGACTCCTTCCGGTTGGTGATCACCCGGCCTCACGGCCCAACCGATCCGGCCGGGGGAGTCTCGTTTTTCTATCCCGGCCCACTCTCCTCAGCAAAAAGCGCAACTTCAAAACGCGCCAGCGAGGGTACCGCGACTCCCGGTGGTCCAACAGTTCCCCGACGGGCAATGGCCGAGTTCGGAGGCATGTGGCGAGTAAGAGAAGGCTAATCGGTTCTGTGGGCCGACACACTAACCAGAACTCTGCTCTAAATCACGCCGGCGTCACCAGAGGGTATACCCGCCGTCGATCACCAGCGACGCTCCGGTCATATACCGGCTGGCGTCGCTCGCCAAGTACACCGCCAGCGGGCCCAAATCCTCGGGCGATCCGAACCGGCCCATCGGGATCTGCCGCTCAAACTCTTCGATCACTTCCGGGCGGGTTTCCTTCCAACGCCGGTTCGGCTCGGTCATGAAGCCGCCGGGCAAGATCACATTCGCCGTCACCCCGGCCGGCGCCCAGTCGGCCGCCACCGCCCGGGTGAACTGCACCACCGCTGCCTTGGCCGCCTCGTAGTGTCGGCCGCCGATTTTCCGGCCGGCCACCAAGGCATTGATCGAGGCAACATTGATTATCCGGCCCCCCTGTCCCCGTTCGACCATCGGACCGCCGATCAGTTTGGTGCAGAGGAAAACGCTGGTCAGGTTCAGGTCCATCAATTCGAGCCAGGTCTCCAGCGGCATCTCTTGAACGGACAGGGGAACCCGTCGGCCGCCGGCGTTGTTGATCAGGATGTCAATCGGGCCAAATTCCGCGAGCGCCCGGCGGCAGGCTTCTTCGCACTCGGCCGGGTTGGCCACGTCGGCCCGAATCGGGAGGGCGGTCCGGCCGAGCGCCCGAATGTCGGCGACGGTCCGGTCAAGACTCTCCGGGTCGCGGCCGACCAAGGCGACATCGGCTCCGGCCTCCGCACAAGTCAGAGCCATTTCCCGGCCCAAGCCTCGGCTGCCGCCGGTGATGAACAGCCGTTTGCCGGTTAGTTTGAATCGTTCCAGAACACTCATGAACGCTTTCCATTTGATGATGCCAGGCGCTGCCGGACTTGCGGTCGCTCGCGAACAATTGTCCGAGTTTTGCCCGCGAACAAGTGGCGGACAGCGAATATTGCTTCCATCTCCCGCCGTTGACGCGCCCGGCTATGCCAGTCCATCGCCGCAGGCTATCCGACCGTTTGGCTGGCTGTCAAAGCAATTCCCATTCGATGAGGCCGCCTGTTTTCCATCTTCGCTCCCTGCGTCTACTTTGATCATTCCCCCCGGCATATCCACCAGAGGTTCTCGGGGTGTCGGGTCGAACCGGTCATCAATCAGTTCCGCGTCCGCGTCCGCGAACTGAAAGAACAGTAGAGGCTCGCGCGTGAAAGCGGCGGCACGGCTGAGTAGATTTAGCAGGAGAACGGAGGCAGTCATGCGCTATGAACACACCGCAATCCCGGACGCCGAGATTCCTGTCGCGGTCGAGCCGGTTTTCCAGCACGTCGTCACCACCTATGTGAGCGAGGCGAACAAGACCGCGAGCATGTGGCGGGCCGTGCCCGACGCCTTGCTTGACTATAAGCCGCATCCGAAGACGAACCCGATCCGCACCATCCTCGTCCACCAACTCCTGTCCGAACGACGGTTTTTCGCCCAGTTCGTCGGCACGGATGAACCGCCGGTGGAGGAGTTGCTGCCCTCTGGCGATGCGCCACCGGTGGCGGCGTATATCGACAAGTATGTGTGGTTGTGTCGACGGCGGCTTTCACAGTTCGCCGCAGGCACAAGCCCGTGGTGGCTCGAACCCCGGCCGTTCTTCGGCGGTCTGGTGCGCGAGCGTATCTGGATATTTTGGCGACGAGTGCTGCACACCTGCCACCACCGGACGCAAGTGCAGGCGTGGCTGAGGCAGGCCGGGCACGAACCGGTTCCGGCGATCTATGGCCCGTCTGGCGACGTGAAATGGGACGAGGCCGATCCGACGTACTCTTTGGAAGCGGCACGCCGGGGCGGGTAATATTCGCCGAGCCGTTCCGCTGCCCGCCATGATCTTCTCGCTTTGAGTGAGTGAGTGAATGGTTGTGTGACTCGGGTCCGACTGGTCACCCGGAAACGACCCGTCCGAGGAATTCGCGGATTGCTGCGGCAATCTCGCGGGCGTGCGTTTCAAGGGCGAAATGCCCGGTGTCGAGCAGACGGACCTCGGCGTTCGGGTTGTCGCGAGGGTACGCCTCCGCTCCCGCCGGAAGGAAGAACGGGTCGTTCTTGCCCCAAACCGCCAGCAGTGGCGGCCGACTGGTGCGGAAATATTCTTGGAACCGCGGGTACAGGGCCACATTTGTCGCATAGTCACGGAACAGGTCGAGTTGGAGCTCGGCGTTTCCGGGGCGCCCCAGCAGGGCGTGGTCGAGCGTGTACCCGTCGGGCGAGACCAGCGTCTCGTCCGGCACCCCATGCACGTACTGCCACTTCGTGGCGTCAAGGGTGAGCAGCGAACGCAACGCCTCGCGGTTCTCGGGCGTCGGCTCACGCCAATACCGCTGAATCGGATCCCAGTTCCCGCTCAATCCCTCCTCATAGGCGTTCCCGTTCTGGGAGACGATGGCGGTGACTCGATCAGGGCGGGCCAGGGCCAGACGGTAGCCGGTCGGCGCCCCGTAGTCGAACACATACAGGGCGTACCGGCCGAGGCCGATTGCGTCGGTGAACCCTTTCATGATTTCCGCCAGATTGTCGAACGTGTGCGCGAACCCGGCCGGGGAGGTCGTGTGGCCGAAGCCGGGCAGGTCCGGGGCGACGAGATGAAACCGGTCGGCGAGCAGCGGAATGAGGTCGCGGAACATGTGCGACGAACTGGGGAACCCGTGCAACAGCAGCAAGGCCGGGCGTGCGGGGTCGCCGGCCTCGCGGTAGAACACGCGGTGCCCGCCCGCGTCGATGTGACGATAGCGGATCATCTCAACTCCTTGTGAAATTTGGTTGAAAAGTGCGGCTGGTCGTGCGTCAGATGACGACCACCATTTTTCCGTTGGCTTGGTTCGCGTCCATCAGCCGGTGTGCCTCCCGGATGTCCTCGAACCGGCCCAGCCCGCCCATGAGGGCCGCGACTTTGGCGCGGGGGGCGAATTCCCCGCCGAGACAGGACTTCACCACCCCGACGCACTCGATCCCGCTGACGTCCGCGATCTCGGCCCAGTTGCCCTCGCGCATGTGCTTCTCGGCGTGGTTGATCCCGAACGCCTTGACCTCGATCACCACATGCCCGGCCTTCGGTTCGGGCTCGGGGATGTCCCGGATCTCCAACACTTCCGGGCCGCCGAACTGCTTCCTGAGTATCGCACGCATGCCAATCCTCCCTGGGTTTTGTAACCTCCAAAATCAATCTACACAGGTTACCAATTTAAGATAACCCCCTTTCACGATTTTATCCGGTTACAATGAATGACATCTTTCGGAGGACCTTGATGTCGGAACGCCCGCCCGCGATTTTCGTTGGTGAACATCTCGCCCTCGATTTCCTTAACAGCATCGCCTCGCCCAAAGACGTTCCGGTCGAGTGGCTCCGGGACGGCCGGGATCTGATCGACTGGCTGGAACAGGCGAAGGTGATCGAGACCGTGGTCGCGGCGCGCTTCCGGGCGTCGAAGAATCGGCGACAACTCGAAGATGTCGCCGCAAAGACCAGAGCGTTCCGGGATTGGCTAAGGGGTTTCGTCACCCGGCACATGGGCAAGACGATCACCCCGGCCGCGGCAAAGGCACTCGCCCCGCTGAACGATCTGCTCGCCGGGGACACCAGCTATCCGGTGGTCGAGGCAGGCGATGGCGATCACGCACTGCGGTTGCGAAGGCTGCGCCGGTGGGAAAGCCCGGACGAACTGTTGCACCCCGTCGCCGAGGCAGCGGCCGATCTGATCTGCAACGAAGACTTCAGGCTGATCCGGGCATGCGAGGGGTCGCCCTGCACGCTCCTGTTCCTCGACCGGACAAAGGCTCATGGGCGGCGGTGGTGCAGCATGGCGGTATGCGGCAACCGGGCGAAGGTGGCGGCCCATCGCGCCCGGAAGGGGGGCGACGGATCATAATTTGCGCCGCTCTGGCGTCGAAGTGGAGTGGAGTTGCGGTCGCGGGCGCCAGACGCTGGTTGCGCCTGTCGCAGGCTCACGCCGCACGGGTCGCCAGTTTTGCTTTTGCCACCGATGACCCCCAATTGACCTTCTTGTCGGAGGAACGCCCTGCCAGGCATTCTCAGTCGCCGGATTTCGCAAGAGCTTTGCTGACGGGCGAGGCAACCTCACACTTGAATTTATTCGGCTGGCTCAAAGGCTTCACCCCTGCTGGCTGGTTTGGAACGATGCGAGTTACGCCAAGCCGGCCCGTTTAAATACCTTCCCCTTGGCCCAGCGGTATGTCATGCCTGCGAGAGCCGCCGCGAGACCTCCCAAAAAGACTTCGAAATGGTCTTTGTTGGAGGAGGCTTCCGCCACCAATATTGCCGGGGGCGACTGGAATGACCCGGTATGCGAAGAGCGATCTTCAATCGTCGGAGCAAATGACGATTCGGCCTTTGCCTCAAAGAGCTTTCCCGCCAAAAATTGTAGCTTGTTCGCCAATTGTCTCGCCGCCGGATCGTCGGCTTTTCGGAACGCCGCATTGGAACTCGCGTCCGGCCGGATGGCGGCCCCGTCGAGTGATACCCGGACAAACTGTCCGTTGATCCGGACATAAGCGAGCAGTTCTTCGCTTGTCCCGCCAGCCGTGTCGAGAAGGAACTTACCCTTGCTGGCAATCAGGCGGTTCAGGCTCCGCCGGGTCTTGAAAATCACGACGACAGACGATGGTTCGGCTCCTGTTGCCGCGCTTACTCCTCCAATCTCGGCAAACACCGGGTCGCCCCATGACCCGGTGTCATCCCGGACGAGAACGAACCCATTCCCGGTTCGCGCATTGACGAGGAATCCGGCTTTGCCCATCTTCGGAAACACGGCCATTCCTTGAGCATCGGGCCAGGGCCCTGAACTGGCCGAAAACTCGCCCAATATCTCGACAGAATCCAGCAGCACCTGTGTCGCGGTAGCGGCCGTGGCGAGCCGGGGACAAATGAGCGCCATCAGGATGGCAAGTGTGCGGACCATAAAGACCTCCGTGTCAAATGACCGGAGGAAACTGCTTGCAACCCTTGGGCCGAGACGGCGGCAGGCGGGGATTTTTCACCAATCCAACTGGCAAGCTGGGCAATCTTTGAAGGCAATGTTCATTATTTGTTATCGTCGATTTGACGTGATCCGGTTGATTCGACAGTGAAGCCATCGTTGAATCACGCCTGTGTTGTTCGACTTTTCCGGATGAGACACGGGGCAAATTGGTTTGACAAACAACGCCGTCATTCACCCGTCGTTCCGATTCTCTGCTCTTCATTTCCAATGTTCTTATAATCTCGATCACCCGCCGCGAGACCTGCACATGCCGGGGAACAGGTTTGCCATTTCTGTTCTCCGCGACTTCCCTGGTTTGGCTCTGTCAAATATTTTGTTGCGAATGACGCTCCGAAGGATATTGACCATGCGACCCTCTCTGTTCGTCGGTTCCGCCATCGGAATCAGTCTGTTGGGGCTGATTGTCGCCTGGGGGCCGGCCGCCCCGCCGACGACGGAGGCATCCCTTCGCCCGGCCATTGCCCGTGCGGACCTTGATCCCACCACCTGCGCGGATTTTCGCGGTCGGACACGCCGGGCCGCCGACTTGGATGCCGTCACCACGGCGCTGGGCCAGCCGGGCCGGACGAAGCTGACTTGGGAGGCCGGGCCTCGCGACAAAAACGATCCGGAGGCTGTTGTCCGGTTCCTTGTCGGTTTTCGGGAAGAAAAGGCCATTGGCTCCGTCTTCGTGCCCGCCGGGTTTGAACTTCGTTTGTTGAAGGCCAGTCATCAAGGACTGGCCGATCCGTTCACCGAGAATCAGTGGGCCATCGCCGAGATGCCGATCCGGCAATCGGGGGGAACACTCGTTCCGCTGCCAGTTGGCTTTCGCACGCGGGCATTGTTGTTCACTGCCACTCCGGGCGAGAATCCCCGGCATGCTCTCCAAGATGTTCGATTGTTTGCGGAGCGATTGCTGAACGCCGTTCCGTATGCGCTTGCTTATGCCGACCGGGAATATCGGCCGCCGAACGGCCGACATAATCCCTGGCCGGCGTCAAGCATCACGTCCGGCGGCGGGCATTGGGTCAACGTCGGCAAAGACAACTCAGGGTTGATCCCGGCCGGGCCGGTCTCTGATGTTAACCCGTCGTGGTTCATCGTGTCGTGGCCGACAGAGCGAACCATCGAGGGGATATACCTCGTGTCGAACATCGACAAATTCGACGTGGCCTCGTTCGCCGGGGCCGAGGGGGTGAATCCGCGGGCGGGCATCCCGGACGAGTGGCGATCCATCAAGGACGCCACCGAGACATCCGATCAGTCGGGCAGCCGGTGGGTCCGCTTTGCGAAGCCGGTTCGCACCCGAGGTCTTCGGCTCACGATCACCCGCACGGCGGAGGGGCCGGTCGCGAAGATTTTCGGGTTGCATGCGCTGACCCGGTTGGGCGACGAACCTATCCCTCCGCCGCCGGCCGGGGAGGATCAGCCCTCGCCTTTCAAGATCCCGTACACGCTGGCCGAAGATGGCATTGTTTCGCTGGGGATCAACGGGCCGGATGGTCGGCGTGTCCGAAACCTCGCCGCCCGCAACATGCAGAAGGCCGGGGAGCATGTCGCCGCTTGGGATCTCAAGGATGCGGACGGCAACTTCGTGCCGCCGGGGACCTATCGTTGGGTCGCCCTGACCGGGCCGGAACTCCGGACGAAATACGAAATGACCGTGTATCCGAACGTGGAAATGCACGCCCCGGATAATTCGCCGTGGTTGAACGGGCATGACGGCCCCGGCGGCTGGATGGCCGACCATACGGCCCCGGCGGCCGTTTGCGCGGATGGCAACCGGATATTCCTCGGCTCGCCGGTCGCCGAGAGCGGCGTGTCCCTGATTGAAACGGACACGGACGGAAAGAAGGTTTGGGGGCATCAGTCGTTTGCCGCGTGGACCGGCAGCCAGATCCTCGCCAGCGACGGCAAGGAACTCTTTTCCGCGATGCCGGTCGTCGGCACCTCCACCGATTCTGTGTGGGGCATCGACTTGGCCACCCGCAAAGTGAGGACGGTGTTTCAACTCAACCCGAGCGCCACACGGGCTCGCGGGATGAAGGGGATCGCGGCCAGAGATGGCAAGCTCTACGTGTCCGTGAAAGGGTCCGATCCTTGGTTGTCCGGGGCGGCCGCCGATGCGGATGTGGACCTCCCTTCGTGCCTTCCGTTCTATGTGCCGCGCCGGCCGCAACGGGGCAGCGACATGTCCCCGGACCCTCGCGGCGATTTCCTCAAGCTGTTCCGGTTGACCGGTACTCCGCCCGGTCAGGGGGGCCAGTATGATCTGACCGTTCTCGAACCCAATCCGGGCGCCAAAGGCCAGCAACATATTGTTTTGGCGTTCAAGAAGCCGGTGCCGGTCGGCTCGGCCGTGTTTCCCCGCCCGGTTGAGCCGGGGGTGACCATGACCATCAGCGCCCTCAAGCCGTCGGCCCCGTATCCGCCGAACCCGGACGACAACAGCCAATGGCAGGCTTGGACGGGCGAGGCCAAATCCCCTTGGGATGCCATTCCCGCCCCGCCCGGCATCGAGACTCGGGCGATTCGCCTCACGTTCAGCAAGGGAGAAAAGCCGAAGGACGACGACATCATTGATCGCGTTCTGGATGATAAAAAACCGAAGGACGGCTTCCCCGATCTTGACCGGAAGCCCCAATCGGGCGGCACGCTTTTGGAGTTTGGCGGGAAGGACAAATGGAAGGTTCGCCTCGAAGGAATGCGGCTGCTCCGACGGCGATACGAGAACGTGGCCGGGAAAGCCACCGTGCGGGTGAGTTCTGGCGAAGTCGCGGCCGATGGCGTGTGGGATGCAAAACGAACCGCCCCGCTCACCGAGGCTGATCCGGCTGTCTACCTGCTGGAATGGCCGGCCGAGCAATCCCTGCGCGGGCTGGCGGTGAAGGAAATCGACGGCGAACTCACCAAGGTGGACGTCTACACCGGCCCGGCCGGCACCCGCCCGACCATGACGGGAATGGACGGCTGGAAGACGGTGGCCGAGTACACGCAATCCCGCCGGGAGTGGTATCATCCGGACGACTCGCACAACAGCCGGGCCAAGTATTTGGACGGAACGATTGATTTCGGCAAAGAAGTGCGAACGACCGCCGTCCGCCTGCGGGTGGTGAAACAATGGTCCGACAATGGCCCGCGCGGCACGCTTGGCCAGCGGGTTGACCTTGGTGGGCAATCGATCAACCCCGCCCGTTGCCGGGTGTTTGGCGTCGCCGCCCTCAAGTACCTTGGCGGCGAACCGCCTGTGGAAGCGGCTTCAATCGAGCGAATCGATATTCACGACTCGGCCACCGGAAAACTGCTGTCGGAAATTCTGGTGAAAAACCCCGGCAAACTGGCGTTTGACCCCGCCGGAAACTTGCATGCAATCTTGGACGGCCAAGTCGTGAAAGTGGATCTCACTGGCGGCAAGCATCAACCCGTTGTCACCGACTTGGCAAACCCGGCCGATCTTGCGTTTGACAAAGAAGGCCGACTGTATGTGTTCGACGGCGGGAAGGAACGACAGAACATCCGGGTGTACGGCGCCAAGGGCGAGTATCTTCGCTCAGTTGGCACGCCGGGCGGCTTGGTGGTCGGCGCCGCGTGGGATGCCACCCGGATGGGCCATGTGGTCTCGATCGCCATCGATGGCAAAGGGCAATTGTGGTGCGTGGAGGATCATTACAATCCCAAACGAATCACGGTCTGGAACGCGGCCGATGGTGTCTTCCGCAAGGAACTGCTCGGGAACACCCAATACGGCGGCGCGGGCGTCCTCGATCCGAACGACAAAAACCGGCTCTTTTACGGGCCGATGGAATTTGAAATCGACTGGGCCACGGGCAAGTCCCGGTTGAAGGGCCTCACCTATGCCGGCGACATCCCGGCGGGCGAGGTTCCGATTCCGGCCAACGGCCGCACCTATCTGGTGACCCGGCCGGGTCTGCACACGATGGATTGCGGATGCGTGTTCCGATACGAGAACGGCCGGGCCATCCCCGTCGCCGCCGTCGGTAAGGCGGCCGCGTTCGAGCCGCTGAAACGGCCGGAAGTGATCGCCAAGTTTGGCGCCAAGGCGTTGATCAATCATCGATTCATCTGGACCGACCGCAACGGGGATGGCGACATCCAGGCCGAGGAAGTCACGCTCACCCCTGTCGGCAATTTCCACGGGTTGACGGCCTTCGACAACGACTTGGGCGTTCAAGGAGGAGATCTTCGTTATGTGGTGAAGGAGTTTCTGCCGAACGGAGCGCCGGTGTACGAAGAGAAAACGATTCCGGGGCTGAAGGGCCGGCTTCTCCATCAACTGAGCGACGGCACGTTCTACCGGATCGGCTCCGGCGAGTTGAAGGAAGCCGGGTTGAAGGCGGACGGCACGATTCTCTGGTCCTATCCGCAAGAGGGGGATGCCGGGGTGCATGCGATCTACAACGCCAAACCTTACACGCCGGACCAGATCGTGACCGAGTTCATGAAGGTCGGCCAAGGATCGGCGCCGGGCGGCCTCGGCGAGTTTATGGTGGTCAACACGAACGTCGGTTGTTGGAACGTCTGGTCGGCCGACGGGTTGCTGGCGGGGACACTGTTCCGCGATTTCCGCTCGGGCCGGTCCCGCCCGTGGAGCATGCGGGAACATGCCCGTGGCACGGTTTGGGAAGACCTGACCGTCGGTCAGGAGCATTTCAATGGCTACTTCTGCAAGGCGGCCGACGGAAAGTTTTACGCCGTCGCGGGCCACAACCACATCAGCGTGTTGGAAGTTCTTGGCTTGGACAAGTATCGCCGACTCGGCGGCGAACTGACTGTGACGGCCGAGGATTTGGCCAAAGCCAGAGCGTGGGAATCCCGCCGGGCGGCGGCGGCGGTGTATGCCAAGGCCCCGGTCCTCGACATTCATCGCCTTGGAAAGCCCCCGGCATTCGATGGCAAGTTCTCCGGTTTCGGCCCTCCGGCCGCCCGATTGGACGGTCCCCAAGAGGGGAGTGGCGTTGATTTCTTTGCGGGATACGACGACAAATTCCTGTACGTCGGTTACTCGGCCTCGCAGATGGGGCCGCTGAAAAACGCCGGGACCGAATTCGAGCGGTCGTTCAAAACCGGCTCGGCGGTCGATCTGTATTTGGAAACTGATCCTCGCGCCGACCAGACTCGTCAAGCCCCGGCCGCCGGTGATGTGCGGGTGTTGATGACCCACCTGCCGACCGGCCCCAAGGCGGTGCTTTACCGCCCGGTGGTCCCCGGTTCCTCTCTGGAAAAGGCGTGGCGGGTGCGCTCACCTGTGGGCGAGGTATCCATCGACGAAGTGAAACTGGTGTCCGGCGGCCGGATGTCCCTCGGTGGCGACAAGGAACGGTACACAGTGGAAGCGGCCATCCCGCTCGCCGAATTGGGATTGAAGCCGATGCCCGGAACACGGCTGAAACTCGACTGGGGCGTGTTGGTGTCCGGCCCGGAGGGAACTGAAGTGATGAAGCGGCTATACTGGGCCAACCAATCAGCCCAGATCGTATCGGATGCCCCCTCTGAAGCCCGGCTGAGTCCCCAGATGTGGGGCCATGCCTTGTTCCAAGGAGTTCGCGGCGAAGAACTCCGCCTCGATGCCGCCACCGGCGGGAAGAAGCCTGACAAGGACGTGAATGACATCCTCGACGACTTGAAGCCGAAGAAATAAGGCCGGGGAAACTTTTCGGTTCGGCCCCCTTGGAGGATGATCAGGCAACACTGCCGAGGATGATCGGCGTGGAAAGCCCGGCCCGTCAAATGACGGACCTCCGGTTCCGTTGGTTGTCACCCGAACCGGCCAACAGCCGGGCTGGCGTTTGATGGAAACTGACGCGGCCGTTACGCTGGCGACTGTTCAGCCGTTGCTTAAACCACATAACGGCGGCCGGAATCGACCTGCTTCCGAGTGGTGGGTGAGATCCAAGGGAACTGGCCCAATCAGTGTTCGGCGGAGGAGGCTGAGATGGGCACGACGTTCGTGGGCATCGGACAGCCACGGCGCGGCTTCTGGATATCCGGCAGCATCTTGGAACTGTGGCTCCGCTTCCTCGCCCTGCATGTCGAAGACCCGGTCGAGTCCGGTTTCTTGGCAACCAAGGTCCGGGATCAATGGCTGCTGGCGTCGCGAGGCTTCTTCATCGGCAGCGTCCCGGAGGGGTTGGAAGAGGCAGTGTCCACGCCGGAAGGAGAGGCATTGGTCCGGGCGTCAATCCACTCGCTGCTGGAGGCGCTCTCGGCGGCGCCGGGCTGCCTGAGCAAGGATGTGCTGAACCTCATGGGCATCACCAACGGAAAGTTCACCGCCGACATCGAGACATGGCGTCTGGTCGAGGTCGGACACGCCTGCCTTGCCCTGCTTGACGGGCAAATCACCACCGGCCCGAGTGAGGCGTTGTTCATGCCAGGGTGTGGGCCGCAAAGGCACGCCGAACCAGACTCCGCACCTGATCGGCGAGTCCCGTAGCGATTTTGGGACATGGGGTTCACTGGCGCCCCGTCGGCAATTGAGCGTGATACCCTGCCGACGGCGGAGTCGCCGGACAGGAGCGTCGGTGACCGGCGTCGGCGCGAGCGGGGCCGCTTAGGCCTGACATGCGACGGCCCTCGTCTGGTTCGTCACCCCGGCTTCCCATCGCTCCCACAGGTCGTCGGCCCAGCCGAATGACATCGTCATGCCCGTCCCGCCGGTGGCCGAAACGATATGAGTGTTCGGCTGCGGTTCCGCAAGGAACAGCGGCTGGGTCGGGTGTTTCGCGTACACGCCGTGCCACCGGCCGACGATGGTCGGGTCGGGCAGTTCCAGCATGTCGCGGAGGTAGTCGAGAATCAGGCGGTCGATTTCGGGCTTGTCGAACGGCGAAATCGCCTCGTCGTACTCGTGCGAATCCCCGATCACCACTTCGCCGAGGCCGTTTTGCGACGCCATGACGTGGATGCCGTATTTCACGAAGTCCGGCGTCTCCCGGCTCACGCGATCACGCAGCGCGGGCAGCGACGGGCATTCTTGGAACGAGGTGTAATGGCAGAGCGTCAGTCCGCCAGCCAGATGCGGTCCGAGCCGCCATCCGCCCGGCTGCGGGGAAGTGCGCATCATCTGCAACTTGCATTTGCGGATGCCGGAGGCGGCGAACTCCTCCGGGAACAGCGTGCGGAAGTCGGCCCCGGAGCAGACCACCACCCGCCCGGCCCGCCACGTCTTCCCGCCGGCCCACACCCGGCCGTCGTCGATCCGCGTGACGGCTTCGCCGAAGCGAAGTTGCACGCCGTATTCCTCCGCCAGGAAGCCGGGCAGTTTGGCAATGGCCTCGCGCGGATCGATGCACAGTTCCGTCGGACTCCAGAGAGCGCCGAGCAGGCCGGCTGTCCTCGCGCCGAGGGATTTCGCCACCGTCTCGGCGGGCGTCAGCAACCGGCATTCAAAGCCGAGGGCCGGGGCGAGGGCCGCGAACTCTTCGATCACCGCCAGTTCGTCCGGTCGGCGGGCCAGGTGCAACGACCCGCACGGATTCACCCATAGCCCGGCCCGTTCGGCCAGTTCCAGCCACCGTTCCCGGCTTCGCAGGCTGCGGCGATGGATCTCGCCGGCGGTCTGGCCGATTGGCCAGACCATGCCGAAGTTCCGCACCGACGCCCCCTCCGCCCGGTTTTCCCGCTCGAACAACACGACCGACCGGCCCTGCCGGGCGGCCGACCAGGCATTGGCCAGCCCCACGATTCCGCCGCCGATAATCGCCACGTCCACGTCCCGCGCCATGCCTGCCTCCGCAAAAAAGTTTGTCAAACACCCTCGTGTCACACCCGAACCGCATGGCCCGTGATCCGCGGCGGGATGCGGGCCTTCACCTCGTCGCTGGTTGATTCTTTGTGCGCGCTGTCCTTGCCCGCGAGCGTCAGCGTGCCGTCGGCCCCGAGGGTGACGAACGCGAACAACGAGTCGCGATAGAAGTTCGCCCCCTTCGACGTGTACGCATAAGAGGCGCTGTTCAGCAAGAAGTAATGAACGCCGTTCCGCAGGCCGTAACGGTCGTCGTGGTCGTGGCCCATGAAGACGGCGGCGACCCGGCCCGGCCGCTTCGCCGTCGCGGCTTTGTGATTGGCGGTGTCGAACACCGTCAGGATTTCCCGCCAGTTGCCCATTTCCGGGGCTTCGTCGGTCAGGAACACCGGTTGGTGCATGAACACAATCACCGGGCCGGCGGCCTCGGCCAGGTCTTTCTTCAGCCAGGCCAGTTGTTCGGCGTCCGTGTGGCTCTTGGCCGAGGCCGGGGAGCGATACCAGTTGCCGCGATCATAATCAACAACCGTGCCGTCGTCCTTCTTGAGACCGTTGCGGTCGATGATGACGAAGTGATAGCCGCCCAAGTCGAACGAATAATACCGGCGTTCCATGCCCCAATACTCCATGAACGCGGCCTTGCTGCCGTGGTCCATGTCGTGGTTGCCGAGGACGTGATGCCTCGGGCCGGCGAACCGCTTCCACTCGGCGAGCAGCGGTTCCGATTTCTGCCGCACACAGAAATCGCCGCATTGAATGATGAAGTCCGGCTTGGCCGCGACGGAGGCGTCGATGAACGCCTTCAGGCGGTCGATTTCGACCTGTTTCTCGCCGAACTGCTGGTGGTGCAGGTCGGAAATGACGCCGAACTTGACCGTCTTGCCGTCGGCCGGGGCCGCCGACAAGGTGAACTGGCCGCCGGAAATCGCCGTCGCGCCGGCCAGCCCGGCCACGCGGAAGACATCTCGCCGATTCATCACAACACCTCTTGGGAGTGAGTTTCTTGCCCGTCTTTGCCCGTGGAACTTTCCCGGACCACAAGCTGGCCGGACACCCCCACCCGCACCGGGGC
>NZ_JH636447.1:110822-146749 GCF_000255705.1 Zavarzinella formosa DSM 19928 | reverse complement strand
ACCCCGGCCTCGCGGGCCGCCCGGGCTTGCCCCGTCAATACTGATTCCGCCGCGTCGGCATTCGGGAAGAGGTCGTTGCGAACCTGGCAGCCTTCCATTGCGGCTGCGGCCGCGAAACCATCGCGGAACGACGCCTCGGTCCCCTGCCGCCACGGGCCGGGCGTGAGCCGCAGGCATAGCCCCCATGTTTCAACGGTGGCCGCCGGCGCGGGCGCCGGTGTGTTCGACCGAATGAAGCAGCCGAACCGCTCGCGGGTTTCGACGAGGCCACGGTCCACAAGGTCTTGCAGCGACCGCGACGCGGTCACGATCGAGATTCCATAATCACGGGCCAAAGACCGAACGCCGGGCAGCCGCCCGCCCGGCCACTTTCCCCGAACAATGTCCCCTTCGATCTGATGCGAAACCTGAAGGTACTTGGGCGTGGTGGTTGGGTCGTCCGGGAACGCAACAGTTCTTGTCATCAAATCCACCATCAAGGGGGAGGAATTCTGATCTATCACAGATTACAGATTTACTTGGTTCTGTTCTATGTTAAATTCAATCTGCTTGCAGTATTCACCGACTCTTCATGGAACAGCTTTCCACTGGTTCCTCATGCGTCAATCACGGCATTTCGTCATAAAATGTGAAGAAATATACTTCAAATATTAACATTCTTTCCGTAGACAGACCGTTGCAGGACAGGTAAAACAGATTTGTCGAAAGTGTTCTATCTGTCATATGACAGAAGAAGGGCAACGATGCGGAAATTTATCCTCTGTCTGTTCTGCCTCGGGATCATCGGGCTAAATGCCGGCTGTTCCCGGAACGCCCCCCACGTGTCGGTGAAGGGCGTCGTGACTGTTGACGGCAAGCCGGCGGCCGGTGTCATCGTCGGCTTCTGGCCGGCCGATACGAACGCCGCCTTGGGGGCGAACAACTTCGGCCGGGCCGTCACCGACGAGAAGGGCGAGTTTGTCGTCACCGGCGACGCGACCTCCGGTTTTGTTCCCGGTGATTACCGCCTCGCGTTCTCCCGCATCTTGGATGCGAAGGGCCAGCCCCAACCGGACGCCAAGCCCGGCGAAGGCGGCGCCCGCGAGACGCTCCCCGCGCCGTATCTCGACCCGGCCTCGTCCGGGATTTCCGCCACTCTTCAGTCCCCGGCGACGACCCTGGACCTCGCCCTGAAGACGGTCGGCATGCCTCCGCCGCCCCTGCCGTCGGCTTCTTACAAGTAACCCGATTCATCAAAACTCGACTTCATCAAACCCTTATTTGGAGCGTCTGACATGACTCGTTCCCGCACCGCGTTCACACTGATCGAATTACTGGTGGTGATCGCCATCATCGCCATCCTGATCGGCCTGCTGCTGCCGGCCGTCCAGAAAGTCCGGGAGGCGGCCAACCGGATGAAATGCACGAACAACCTGAAACAGATCGGCCTCGCCTTGCACAACTTCCACGGCGTCCAAGAAACCCTGCCGCCCGGCTTGGAAGGATACGGCACCACGGTCAACGGAGCCGGGTGGAATGCGTTCATCCCGGCTCACCTCGAACAGTCCGCGATCGACGCGGCGCTTTCGTTGCAACCGGAGAACGTCCTCAACGCGAACTGGGCCGCGAGCACGCCTTACGCCAGCGCTTCGATCACTTCCACGAGCGTGACCGAGCGGAACATCGCGGCGTGCGAAACCTACCTGTCCGTGTTCCAGTGCCCGTCCGCCGGCCTCCCCATGCAGACCCCGGACACCTCTCGGGCCGGCTGGAAGGTCGCCAAGCGAGTGCCCTCCACGTACATCGCCAACTGTTCGGGCACCCTGATCGACGACGAAGTCGCGAGCACCACCTTCAAGGCCGGCGACGGCATGTTCCTGCTCGTGGACCGAGTCCGGTTCGCCGGCGTGACGGACGGCCTGTCGAACACGGTGATGGTCGCCGAGGCCGTTCCGGAATCGACGTACTTCGGAACTTACCCGGCGGCCGAGACGGACAACGAGTCCCGCAAGGACCACTGGTGCTTCGGCAGCGACACGATCGACGACCAATGGGATTATTCCGAGTTCCTCGGCACGACGGCCGTGCCGCCGAACTACAAGGCTCTGGACACGAGTGTCGCCGAGAAGAAGAAGGTCGAGTTCGGATACTCCAGCAAGCACACCGGCGGCGTGAACGCCCTGATGGGCGACGGGTCCGTGCGGTTTGTGACGAACGGCATCAACCTGGCGACCTGGAAGGCCCTCGGCACGCGGAACGGCGGCGAGACGCTCGGCAACAATTAAGCGAGTCGATGGAACCGGCCCTGTCACGGCCACGCCGGCGGGGCGCCACTCAGCGGGGCCGTCGGCCATCGCCCGAACATTCGATACCACGGACAGCGCCGGGGGCAAACGGTTAAGTTTCGGGCCTGGCAAAGCGGGAATGGAATTTCCAAGCATCGTTACGAGACGGCGACCGCGCGCAAAACCTGAGCCGGATTCCCGCCCGCTTCGCCAATTTCTATGGCCTGTCCAGTATCGGCATTTCTTCCGTCGGCGGGAGATCACCGCGGATCATGTTGCTCCCCGCCCCGACGAGCTTCAAATAGAAATCGCTCGGCAAACCTTCAAAACTCAAGAAGGTCGATTCCCCCACCGGCACGTCATTCGTGCATTTGTAGATCGCCGTGCCTTCGTCCACTTCGTCAAACATGGCCAGGTAGACCATCGTTGCCCCGGCCCGCTTCGAAGCGACGAATTGGGACCAGAGGAACTTCCCGCCCCGGCGCGGGATCGAATTCACGGGGGATTTGGAGTTCTGATTGTGCCAGCTGAAGCCCGGAAAAACGACGGGCAGATAATCCTTCTCCCGTTCTTTGCACCAGGCGATGTCCGGTTTCATTGTCTGCCGGGCGTAATTCTCCGCCAGTTCCGGCGTATCGTATCGCCCCACCGTCCACGGACTCACGATGTCCGCCATTGAGATCAATTCGTGAAGCGCTTTGTCGCTCACCGCGTCGCGATCCAGCGTGCGCCAGTGGGTCGGCACCCCCAGCATCACCGTGCATTCGCCGCCGGCTTTGCTCTTCAAGAACGCCACCAATTCGAGTCCTTCCTTCAACGTGTATTTCCGCCCGTCGCTGAAGCCGAGGCCCCACACCGCCACGACGGGCTTGCCGTGATGATGCAGATACGCCGGGTCTTTCGCGATTTGCATCTTTTCGCTGAGGAGCCTCCAGTCGTCCATCACCTTGCCCATCTGACCAGCGCGCATCCCCGAGAGATCGTACATGACCGCAAAAGTGCGCCCGTGTTTGTTCGCCCCCTCCCGGCAATGTTCGAGCACCGCGTTGAATTGCCTCAATCCGGGCGGGTTTGAGACCTCGACCGAAAATCGCTGGACGAATACGCCGTCGATCCCATAGTCCCGCATCCACTTGAAATGCCGATGCACCGTCTTGGCATTGAAGGCGCTGTAGACCTCGGCGGCCTTTCCATCCTTGGTCTTGAATGGCGTCGCGTAACGCTCGTCGGGATCGAGTTCGCTGACGTCGGGCCACAGATCGACGTTGGCGCTGCCCGGCTTGAACCCATTCTTTCCAGTCCAGTGATACCATCCTCGCCCGCAGCCGTCCCCTTCCGCCGCGTGCCATCCCTGGTAGCCGCACAGCACTTTTCCATTGAGAGTCGAGCAGTCAACACCCTTCTCGTTTTTTTCCGGAGATGATTCCGGGGCCTGCGCGATAACTTGTTCGCGAACCGGCATTGCTGGCCGCCGGGCGAAAATGATCAGGATCGCACCCAGCACTGCGGTCGCGCCCAGAAGGGCGACCAGCCCGCCACGCCATTTTTTCATGTTCGGTTTATCCTCGGGTGAACACCGGCCGTCGCTTGCCGTGGCGCCGGGTCAGGCCTCGGCGGTCACTTAAAGCGGCGCTCGATCTGGCGGGCGTCCCGGTTGTTTTGTACCCGGTCGCGGAGAAAAGCACACTCTTCCGCCGCGTTCACTCGCCCGACAACTACGCGGTCAGAGCAAGCGGCGCAGACATGGAGTCGCGAGTGATCGTCAAAGGGCAACCCTGCGATGCACGGGTGACGAGGGCCGCAACTCCCATGAACGACCAAAGTGAACAGCGAATCATCGAACCACCCACGGCTTGACAGATAAAGCTCAGCCGCACTGGCCGCCGGGTAACTCATGAATCAGAGAACTCGATCCCGCAGCCGGTGTCTGCCGCCGGGCCGGGTTCCGCGCGATCAGGGACACGATTCGTCGCGTCCGGAACTTCGGTCGCTTGTGCGGAAGTGGGGCGAAAAATCAATCTGAGAAAGCATTGCTGTCATCCAGACGACGCCGCCGGACTTCCCGGTCGCGGACGCCAACGACAAAAAGTTCAATAGCCGTCTTGTCGCTCCGGATAGAACGAGACGAATTAAAATCACTGATCCGGGAAGATGGTTACTGAAAGTCATCTCAAAAATCGGTTCGAGTTTCAATGATTGTTTTCGGCGTGGTCGTCAGGTCGGTGACCACGTCGCCCAAAGAAGTGACAAACCAGTCGCGGTTCAATCCGCCCGTGCCGCCGGCCAATATGTCGGTGACATGGTCGTTTTGAACGGTTGCGGCTGTCAGGAGAAATGTCTTGTTCAGTCCCTTGGCGATCGTGCCGGTCAGTTGGCCGATTCGGGTCGTGTAGACTCTGGCGGAGGTCCATTCAGCCATGATTCCGTCGATGGCCGCGAGGTTTTCATCGTGGATGGTCGAACCGGCGATGAGCAGGTCATCGCCAAGCCCGCCGGCCAGACTGTCGGCTCCCATTCCGCCGATGAGCAGATCCCGGCCGTTGTTGCCAGTCAGAAAGTCATTGCCTGTTCCGCCAATCAGCACATCATTGCCGGCGCCACCGGTGAGGATGTCGTTGCCCGCCCCGCCGATGAGCGTCACCTTTCCGGAAAACGCGGCGGCGTTGATGGTGTTGTTGCCGTCGCCGCCGGTCAGGACGGCCGTTTCGATGGTGGTCCGGTAAAGCACGTCCGTTTCGGCGCCGATGCTCAACGCCCCGTTGATTCGTGCGGTTCCCTGCGACAGAATCATGCTGGCATCGGCCGATTCAACCAGCAGATCCGTTCCGGCCCCGCCGTTGAAGGTGTCAATGCCCGCGTCGCCCGTCAGGGTGTCGTTCCCCGTGCCGCCGTCCAGCGAGTCGTTCCCCGCCCCGCCGTCCAGCGAGTCGTTGCCGATGTTCCCGATCAGGGTGTCTCCCCCGGCGCCACCCCGGATCAGATCGTTGCCATAACTGCCGTCAATTCTCGCCGCCACGGTGACCCGGCGGTCAATGGTGATCACATCGTTGCCATATCCGCCAGAGATCCGAATGATGCCGGTCGGCAGATAAGGGCCGAACATCACGCCATTGTCGGACACCATGACGCTGCCGGGCGTGCCCCCCGGAGTGATGTGAATCCGGTCGTTGTATTTGGTCCCGACGATCACCAAGTCCCCCTTGACGATCGACACGGTTCCGCGGACGGCCGGAGGCGGGTCGCCCACATATACGGAGGCCGTGACCGCCTCGCTTTTTCCGCCGTCCTGATCGATGGCGATCACGGAGAATTCGACATCATCGGCCACGGAGAACGTATGCGGCACCACCGTTCCGCTCGGGCCGACCACTGTTTCGTCGAACACGCCATCGTTGTTCCAGTCAATTCGGAACGTCAGGTTCGCGGCGGCATCAACCGGAGACGGGTCGTTCCCGAACAACGTAAACTGAACAGGCTTGCCCACCGGCGCCGTCGCCGGAGAGGATATCGAGACGGTCGGCGCGGCATTGACGACGCTGACCGTCGTCGAATATTCCGTGAATTGATTGTTGTCGTCAATCACCCGGATTCGCACAGGCCGGCTGGCCGGTCCGTTGGCCGTCAGGGTGGCGGGCAAGGTGGCACTGTTCGAGGCCACGGAACCGGCATAGGTCAGCCCGTCACCCAGATCGAAGATCCCGTCGTTGTCAAAGTCGAACGCATAATGCAACGGCCGGGTCGGATCGGCCGGGGTCAGTTTCACCGTGGCCAGGCTTCCCTCGGTCACGGGGCCGCTGTTGGCGACCGTGCCGGTCGGCGGGAGCAGTTTGACCGTCAAGTTTTGGCTTGCGGTCGCGGCGGCCCCAAAAGCGTCCTTCACGGCAATGGTGGCGACAAAATTACCGGCTTTGGCGGGGACGTAATCGAAGGTGTCGCCGCTGCCGGTGGCCACGATCGCATTGGTGGCCGTGTTGGTGATTGTCCATGTCCGGCTCACGATGTCGTTGCCCGGATCGCTCGCGCTGGCGCTCAGATGAACCGTGTTGCCCGCCACGACTGTCTGCCCTGTCCCCGTGGTAACCGACGGGGCGACGTTGTAAACGGACGCCTGAGTGAACAGGTCCGTAAAACCACCGTCGGGATCGGAGACGCGAACGCGAATGGTCGCCGTCGAATGTCCCGCCGGGAGCTTGTTTGCCGGGACAACCATCGTTGTTTGCGTGCTTCCGACCACGTCCGGCGTGCCATCGTTGTCGAAGTCATAGCTGAAAGTCAGCCCGGCCAGGTCGGCGGGCGAAGGATCGGTCAGATTTCCCACGCTCACGCTCAACGGCTGGCCTTGGGTGATCGGCCCGGAATTGGTCAGCACGCCATTCGGGTTGACGTTGTCAACCGTCACTTGAAGAGTGGTTTGTCCCGTCAGAATGCCGTCAAACACTCGCACGGTGACCGTTTTGACGCCGCTGTTCGGATACAAGTGGCTGAGTTTGAATTTGCCGTCGGCTGACAGTGCCACTGGTTGCGCCCCCTGGCCGTCGCCGTAATCGACGGTCGCCGTCCACACGTTCACGCCCGGATCGGTAAATTGGCCCGAGCCGGTCCACGTCTTTCCTTCCTGCACATGAGAGGCTCCGGTCGCGGTCACGACAGGAGCGACATCGGCCACATGAAAGGTCATCTGGTAGGTGGCCGATTCGCCCAGCGAGTCCGTGGCGATCACCGTTGCGGAGAAATCGCCTCCCCGCGAGGGAAGCCAGCGGACCAGCCCGTTATTGTCAACACCGATGCCGGACGGAAGCGGGTTGCCGCCATCTGGCATGATGCGATAAGTCAGCGAATCACCATCCGCAATGGTGAACGGGGTTTGATGTTCAAAAAGGTTTCCTTCGGTGAGATTGAACGTCATCGAGGACTGACCAGCCACCGGGGCGATGCTGGCCGCCTTCACGAACGTAATGTTGGCCAAGGTGTCATGCCCGCCGTCGGCGCCGCCTGTTTCGTCCAGAATGTTCTGGCCGCCGCCGCCCAAAAACACATCAAGGTCGCTCGCCAGCGAATCACTCTTGCGGAAGATGTCGTCTCCCAAGCCGCCGACACTCGTGTCGGAGCCGGAGCCGCCGGCGAGGTCATCGCCGGTGGCTCGCGAGGCGACGCCGGTGGCGAAGCGGCTCATGAACAGTTCATAACGGCCGCCGTCCCCGTTAAAGTACGGGGCCACTTCGATGAAATAGACGCCGTCCGCCGGCAGTTTCGCGTCGATGATCGAGGCATCGCGGGTGCCTTCGTATTCATCGTCGTTGGTCGCGATCACGTTGCCCGCCGCGTCTCGCAAAGTCAGGACGCCGTCGAACGGCTGGCCACGGGATGGATTGAGGCTTTCCGAGATCAGTTCAAAATTCATGAGGTCGCCCGCCTTGCCGGTGAGCGAGTAAACATCCTGTTCGGACACGCCGTTGGTGACGACGACATGACCGATCACCGCCAATGCGGAAACATTGAACTGCTTCCCGGCGTTTTGCGACTCGCCTCGCAGCGTGTTTGGCACCGTCAACGACGGCAGGACGCCGAGCGGTTCGGCCGTCGCGGCCGAGTCGTGTGAATCTCCGTCTGTGTTGGTTTCAAAAATCGTCCGGCCAACCTCGTTGAACGCCAGTTTGATGTCCTCGCGTTCCCCGAAGAACGTGTCTTGGGCGGCGTCGGCGATCGTGCTGCCCACCGCGAGGGGGCTGGCCATCACATGGAGTTGTGATTCGTCGGCTTGCATCGGGCCAACATATGTCGGGAAGTACAGCGTTGGATCGACCCTGGCCGGAATTCCCGAACCGATTGGGCCGAACGAATCGGCATGCCGCAGGCCGGCCATGTGGCCGATTTCGTGGGCGGCCACAGTGGCCGTCAGGTTGATAATCAAGGCCTCCCGGTCGCCGGGGACTCCGTCCAGATATGACAGCAGCGGCTGGATGTTGACCGATCCGGTGTTGGTATGCCGCAGGTTTCGGAAGTCGATCTCATCGGCCTCGCCGCCGACACCACCGCCCGGCCCGGCGTTGAAGACGAGGGTGTCAAACTCGCCCCCCGTGGCTTCGGTGGCGAGCTTGGCCGCGTCGCGGTCGTTGGTGAAGACATAATCAAACCCGGCGAATTTCGCATTCAAGTTGGCGAGAATGGCATTCTGCTCTGCGATGGTGTACACATAATCACCCCGAGCCGCGTCCGTTCCGCTGACGAAGTCCAGGAACACCACTTGCGTGAAGCCGGCCTGCAAGTAATCGTTTCCAGCGCCGCCGCGGATCGTGTCGGCCCCGCCGCCGCCGGTCAGGTGATTGTCGCGGTCGTTTCCGGTGATCGAGTCCGAATATCCGGTGCCGACGACATTCTCCAGCCCTTCGCCATCCCCCAATGTGAGCGTCAGATCCGGGCCGAAAACCTGCGGCGTCGTCAGCGACAAGTTGACATTGGCCGGCCCGTCGAACTCCGCGAAGTCCAGCGTGTCGCTGTCCTGATCGCTGACTTCGTTCACTGTGTCGGAGCCGAGTTGCGATCCAGCGAACACATACGTGTCGTTTCCGGCCCGGCCCGCCAGCGTGTCGTTTCCTTTGCCGCCCGTCAGGCGGTTGTCGCGGGCGTTCCCGGACAGCGAGTCGTCGAAATCCGATCCCGCCACGTCCTCGATTCCGGAGGCATTGTCCAGCGTGATGGCGAGATTGGGGGCGACCGTTTGGGTGGTTGTCGAACTCAAATCAACGGTGACGGCCGAACCGAATTGCGAAAAGTCGAGAGAGTCCTCATCGGTGTCCGATGGTTCGATGATGGTGTCCGAACCCAGCGAAAGCCGCGGCCCCCCGACGACGGCCGGGGTGTCGTTGAACGGATATTGATCGTTGCCGGCCCCGCCATTGAGCGTGTCGTCCCCGGCGCCCCCTTCCAGCGTGTCGTTCCCAGCCAGACCGATGATGGTGTCGTTGCCACCGTTGCCCTGAATGTGATTGTCCGCAGCATCGCCTTGGAGGAAGTCGGCCGAATCCGTGCCGATGATGTTTTCAAATGTTCCAAACAACGCCACCCGCAGTCGGCCGGGCACGACCGATTGCAGCCCGCCGTCGGGAAGAGTGTCGTCCCCCGGTTGGCCAAGATCCAGCGTCGCGCCGACGCCGGTGATGCCGGAAAGGTCGATGGTATCCGACCCGCGCGAGGGGGCTTCAAAGCTTCCGTCCGGGAGAACCAGCAACTCGTGGATTCGCAGATCCAGCGGCGTTGGCGTGAGTTGCAGCTTATATGTGTCGTCGCTGTCATCCCCGTACAATTCGGCTTCGCTGGTGGTCGAACTGAGTGTGTCCTGACCATCGCCCCCCGACAGGGTGACTTTCGAGCCGCCCGAGGCCGTCAGTGTGTCCGTGCCGGTTTCGCCAAAGGCCAGGACGTTAGCCCCGCCGACGACCGTCAATTGGTCCGAGCCCGCCCCGCCGGCAAGCAAGAGGCTCGTGCCGCCGGAGACGCTGAGATTGTCGTCCCCCGACTCCCCGAAGGCGCTGATCCCGGTTCCCCCGGCGATGCTCAAAGTGTCCGCGTCGGCCCCGCCGATGGCTTCCACATCGTTTCCGTCGGCGACATTGATCGTGTCGGCCCCGTCCAAGCCGTAGGCGGTCACCGTCTGGCCCGCGTTCACTTGAATGTTGTCCGCGTCATTCCCGCCGATCAGCAAAATGTTGTCACCGCTGCTTGATGTCGTCATGGTGTCGTTGCCCGCCCCGCCCGAGGCCCGGAGCTGGCTGCCGGCCAGGAACGAAGTGGTATCGTTGCCGTCCTCGCCGTACAGATTCACTCGCAGCCCGGCGGTCGCAGTGAGCTGGTCGTCACCATCAGCACCGAAGGCGTAGACATCATTCAAATTGTCGCTGATGGTGGTCACATCGTTGCCGTCGCTGCCGTCCAATGCCGTCACGCCGGTGAAGTTGTCCGGGTTGCCGGAAGCCGTGATGGTGTCGTCCCCGCCGCCGGCGCTGACGGCCGCGTTGTTGCCCCCGGTGACCGTGAAGTGTTCCCCGGAATTTCCACCAATCGCATAAGGGTTTGTGCCGCCGGTGATCACATAAGAATTCTGATCCAAGCCGCCGAAAACGATGGGGCTGTCTCCACCGGAAATATTAAACTGGTCGTCCCCCGCCCCGCCGACGGCGATGGCTGACACGCCGCCGTCCATGTGAAAGACGTCGGCGCCATCCCCGCCATAGACGATGATGTTGTCACCCGAATTGACCGTGAGGGTGTCGTTGCCCGCGTCCCCCGCCGCCTCCACGTCGGAACCGCCGGTTACCGTCAATGAATCATCCCCGCCGCCGGCAAAGGCTTGAATGTCCGTGCTGTTGGTGATGTTCACCTGATTGGCCGCGTCTCCGATGCCGAAGAGACGGATGGTGTCGGCATCAGTAATGGTTACACCCTCATTGCGGGCTGACGGCAGCGGCAATCCGAGAGAATCAACGACGATAATGCCGCCGGAGACATGGTCAAATGACACCAGATCCGTGTCCTGGGCGAAGACGACAATGTTTTTGGAGACGCCCGTCGCGTTCACGGTCATCGTGCGGTTCGTCCCGCCGAACACGCTCACGTCTTGACTGGCGGAGAGATTCACATGAGCGTCGCCGGTTTGGGGCAGCAATGAGCCGAGCGAATCAATCACGATCTTCCCGCCGGTCACCGTGTCAAAGTTCACGTCCGTCCCGGAACCGCCGAACACGTCAATGTTCGTCGAATGATCGGCCGAGAATTCCGGGGACTGAGCGTCACTGCCAAAGAGACTCACATCCTGGCTGCCCGTCACCACAACCGTCGGGCGAGAGGCTCCGGGCCGGCTAGCGCCCAACTCGTTGATGGTCACGCTTCCGCCAGCAACTTGCTGATACGTCACGCTGGCGCCGTCGCCGCCGAACACATCGACATTTGACGAGTTGTCGGCGGTGACCTGCAAATCTCGATCATTCGTGCCGAACACGCCCACGCCATCGCTATTCTGAACCGCCACTTTTGCCAGACCCGGTTGGGGAGCGGCGGCGCCAAAGGTGTCGACGACCACGGCGGAGGCGGTTACCTTGTCAAAACTCACATCCAATCCGGAACCGCCGAACACATCGACGCTGTCGGAGTCGGACACGGCCACTTTCAATGGCTGGTCATCCGTTCCGAACACCCGGACATCATTGGATGTCTTCACATTCACCGTTGTTTTGTCGGCGGATGGCGAATCGTCACCCAGCACCCCCGTCCGCACATCAGTCTCGCGGACATTGTCCAGTTCAATCACATCCGCCGGGCCGGCATACACGGTCACCCGGTCGGAGTCGCTGGCTGTCAACGTGGTCGGCCGTTGGGCCGAGCCGAAGACGCTCACATCGGTTGATGTCCGGACAATCACGGTGGATTGCTCGTCCGGGGCGAGGTCGCGGGCGGCGCCGAAAGCATCGGTGTTGATCGTCCCGGCCGTCACTGAATCAAAGGTGACATCATCCCGGCCGGTGGCAAAAACATCCACGTTGCCCGATTGCCGGGCGCTGACGATCATCTTGTGGGTGTCCGATCCGAAGATGCTGATGTCTTCGGTGGCGTTCAGGTTCACATCGGTTCGTTTCGAGCCGGGCAACCCGCGACCGAACACCAGCCCGCCCCCCAGCGGATCACTTGGCGAGGAGGGGTCGGCGGGAGCCGTCGGAGTTGTCTCGATTTGTGTGCCGGACGACGAATCGAGGTCAATCGTGTCGTCGCCGTCGCCGCCCAGAATCGTGGTGTCGGTGACGCCGTTGCCGATGATCGTGTTGTTTCCGTCGCCGCCGCCGACAACCCCTCCATCGGTCCCCGGATTCAGGATGATCGTGTTGTCCCCGCCATCCCCGGTGACTGTGTTGCCGCTGCCGGAAACAGAGATCTGATCGTTCCCGTCGCCACCGGTGATGGTGTTGTTTGTGCCGCCGACCGTGAGTTGGTCGTTCCCGTCGCCGCCGTCAAGAATCACTCCGCTGGCTATTGTGGAGGCGAGGTGGTCATCCCCGCCACCCCCGAGCAGAGAGGTGTTGGCGATGCTGGTTGTCAGCGAGTCCTGATAGGGGCTTCCCTCGATGGCGTCAAAAACGCCGGTCATCGTGATATAGCTGGCGATGTTGTTGAACACGAACACCGGCTGGTGTTGCCCCGCTTGCTGGCCGAGATCCAGCGTGACTCCGGTCGGGGCTTGTTCCAGGCTGACCGTCGCCCCGTCCGGGTCGAGCAGGGTGATGTTGCTGAAGTGCGGGATGAGGCGGTCGCCGACGCCGGCGCCGCCGTCGAGCGTGTCACTGCCGCCGCCGTAGATCGTGTCGTCCCCGGCTCCGCCGGAAACCGAGTTGTTGCCGGGCCCGGCGACCAGCACATCCCCCTTGGCGCCGCCGACGATGGTGTCATTCCCCTCGCCGCCGTCGATATACACCGGGAAGGCAAAGGCGGGATCGACGCTGACCCGGTCGTTGCCCGCGCGGGCGAACACCGCATAACGGTCGGCCGGGGCGCTGGCGAACATGGCCGGCGTGACTTTGATCGTGTCGGCGGCGTTGGAGCCGAGGACGAAGGCGATGCTGCGCGTGGTGGCGCCGCCGTCTTTGTCCGTCACCGTCACCCGGACGAGGAAGGTTCCGGCCGTCGTGATGGGCACGCTGAAAGTCGCCGCCGAGCCGCCCGGAAGAGAGATGCCGTTTCGGGTGGCCGTCCAGGCATAAGTGAATGTGTCGTTGATGCCCGGATCGGCGGCCTTGGCCGAGAAAACAATTTTGGTGTCCTTGGATGTCACACTGACGTCGGGAAGCGGATCAACAGTCGGCGCGACATTGGCGACGTTCAAATTCAGTTGCGCCGTCGTGACGCCGCCGTCCGGGTCGCTCACCACGGCCGAGACGACATACGAACCGTTGTCCGGCGGGGTGAACACATAAACCGTCGGATCTTTGCCGGGATTGGTCACCGGGCTTCCGTTGACCTGCCACTGAACAAAAACGGGAGAAGCCCCGCCGGGGTCCTTGGTCGTCAGTTTCACATGGATGGCCTTGCCCTCCTGATACGGGGCATCGGCCGGGTCAACCGCCAGCGATGCCAGCGGCGGGGCGTTGGCCACATTGACATGGCCTTCGATCAGGCCCGTGAGGCCGGACTGGGAGCGCACCAGCAATCGAAGCGTGTAAGAACCGGGGGACGGCGGAAGGAACGAAAAAGCGGCCAAGACACTGGTGTAATCGCCCGCCGTGGACGAGGCCACCGTCCTCCCGAACCGGTCGGTGATGGTCCATGCGCTCTGGTATGGTCCCGCCCCGCCGGTGACCGTCGGCGTCAATGAATAAGAACTGCCTTGGACAAACGGCCCGGCGGGGATGCCGAGGGACACCGTCAGTTGATCGCCGACCACCCGCACTAGTTTGTCGATTCTCTTGGACCCGCCGTCCTTGTCGGTGGCCGTCAGGGAGAGTTCGTAAATGCCGGGATCAGTCGGCGTGATCGGGAATTGCGTGTCCGTTCCGCTTTGCACCGGTTGAACGCCGGGCGAGTCGATTCGCTTCCATTGCCACAGCAGGGACATTTTGTCAGGTGTCGCGGTGTCGGCCTTGCCCGGATCGACGACATCGGCCAGCGCGTTGACCGTTTGGCCAAGGCTGATCTGATTGGAAATTCCCTTGATCGACGGAGTCGGGCGTTCATTGGAAACCACCACGATTTTCGGCACCGCCGCGCTTGCAGCACCGGCCACGGTCAGCGTCAGGCCGACTTGATAGACGCCGTTGTCATCGGGCACGAATTCCATCCAGCCATCGCTGGGGATGGTGAACGAGGAATACGGCGCCCCGTCCTTGAGAACGCTCCATGTGTAAGTCACCGCTTGCGAGCGGACCAAGTCGCTCAGTTGGGCGTGCGCCCGCACCGGGGCGCCTTCCGGGCCGTCCGGCGTCACGACGATGCTGGCGACACTATCCCCGCCGGTCACATCAAGCACGCGGGCGGGCATGCGTTCCACGCCGCCGTCCTTGTCGGTCACGATCATCGTGACAAAGTGCAGGTTCCCCAGCGTGGGCGTGAACGTGATTTCCGGCCCCGTTCCCGTGAACACCATCGGCCCCGTCGGCGTGCCAGCCCGGACTTCCCAGGCATAGGTGAGAGAGGATTGATCGAGCTTGCCCGGATCGGTGGCCGTTCCCTGGAAGGTGACCGGCGTTCCGGCGGCCGTCGTGTGGACGACCTGCGTGTATTCGCCGTTGGGAAGCTGGTTGGAGACCGGAATATCGATCGGGCCGAGCGTGGCCTTCATGCCATTGAGCGTGGTGATTTCCAAGCTGACGGTGTAGACGCCATTGTCATCGGGCGTGAAGACGATCCCGGCGGTCGTCGGGTGCAATGTTTGCTCGTCGCTGTCGGACTGATAAGGCTGGCCGTCTTTCAAAATGGTCCAATTGTAAGCCAGACCATTTTGGGGCGTGGACGCCGAGGTGAACGCCGTCAGTTCGATATGGTCCCCCTCCTTGGCTCGCGCCGGGATGCCCAGCAGAATCGCGGCCACCGCTGTTTTGGCGCCCGTGAAAGCAGATGTGTTGCCGGTCGTCAGGTTGGTGGACGAGATCGCCAGAACGCTTCCGAACGGCACGCTTGACGGAATATTGTGTTTGAAGGCGACCGCTCCCGTGCTGTCGGTGTGGACGACAAACGAGCCGAAATTCAACGAATACGGGTCCGAGGCCGGTCCGCCGTTGATGTCAATGCGGTAGTCGGTGCTCGGATCGCCAATGACCGACCCGGAAATCAAGCCGTTGTCGCCGCCGAGGACAAAGTCCAGCGTCGGGACTGGTTCGCTGTTGTTTCCGCCATCTTGCAACACAATCGGCACCGATCCGGGAAAGGCAATCGGATAGGTGTTGCCAATAATCGAGTTGCCAGAGGTGTTCCCGCCGAATTGTTCATCAACAACGACCCCATAACGATCAATGTGGAACACATTGCCATCGCCGGGAGCGGTCCCGCCAACCGTGTTGTTTTTTGCCCCTACTGAGATAAAGACGCCGGTCTGGCTGAAACCAAAGGTGGTAGCTTGAAACACATTTCCTTGAACGATGTTGTGCTGGCTGGCGGGGGAATTAATATTGAGATGGCCTTGAAAAAGATTTCCCTCGCCGACTCCCGATCCGCCAATGATATTTTCGGGTGATTCGGAGATGTCTGCGTCATGAATGATCGTATTGCCTTGAACTGTGTTCGCCCGGGTGCCGTCACCCCCTTTGTCAACCCCGCGGTCATTGTAAATATCCTTGACCATCGACTCGTCGAGCGTGTCGCCGTTATAGTCGATATAGGTGGCCGGCTCGTCAATCAGGCCGATGAACGGTTCTGATATCTCGCCCGTGTTCGCATCGCGCGCCGAGGCGCCGACTCGGTACAGACCGCCAACGCTAAGGCGGTCTTGAGCGGCGGGTTGAGGGGCTGACGAGAGAATTTGGCCGTTGTGATAGAAGGTCACCGTCGTGCCGTCGAAACTCACGGCCACATGGTGAATTTGGCCGTCCAAGAGTGGGATCGCATCCGAATCGACGGCATAGGCCGTGCCCTGATAAGTCCAGCGAAGGCGAAGCTTGGGAACGCCGCCGTCGTTGGTCACATACAGCCCGTAGTCCTCGCTGGCGCCCGGATTGTTCTGGGTCAGGATGGTCGCGTTGGTTCCGACAGCCGGGAGTTGATCGAGTCGCACCCACGCATCAATGCCGGCAGTCCGATCTTCATACGGAGACGGATGCTCAACAATTCCACCGCTTCCGGCGAACAGGAATCCCTGATTATGGATGCCGGGCGCGTATGTTAGCGAGCCGTAGGTGGTCCCGGAGAAGCCAGTGTATTGGTCGTTGGAATCCGAAGCGTTCCCGTCGCCCGGCAGCCACGTTTCGATCAGTGACGGCCGGTTGTTACCCGGGGAGCCGAGACTCAAGTATTGAATGGTGTTGCCTTGCCCCGGCAAAGAACCGCCGATTTGATTGTCGTGGGCACCGTTGATCGCCTGCAGTTGAAAGATCTGGTTGCCGTATATTTTGTTGCCGGTCGTGTCCAAGTCAGTGAGTGTCAAATACGACAAAGTATTCTGCTCAGCGACATGAGTCCCGCCGACCACCACGTTTTTGCTTCCCCCGGCCATGTTCACTATTGTGAACGAATTGCCGAGCACACTCCCGCCGTCGGCGTTGAAAAAGGAAGCATCTCCCCGGCCGCTGTTGCCATCGCCGTAGTCGGAGCCTCCCAAAAGAAATCCAGGAGTACCATTAAAAGTGATGTTTCCATCCGTAGGCTGCAGAAAACGGTCCGCCAAGTAACCGAACGTATTTCCCTGAACCACAAAATCTTGAATGGTAGATATTTCAAATTCATTATAGCCCATGGCCCCGGACATGAGATTGCCAGCGTGAGGTCGCCCAATCCGCAGGCCATTCACGCTAAAAGCGTATATATCCGTCGCTTGTGTGCCGAGAGACTTGGTCCCCGTGATGTTTGTGGCGATGTAGTTGTTGGAGATTTCGACATTCGAGGAGTATTCCATGTAGATGCCGCGGCCATTAGACACACCGTCGCTCACGCCGTTGCCCGTGACAATGACGTTCCGTTGACTGACCGCCGGGCCGCCGATCAAAATATTGCTGCTGGGATTGCCATAGGACTGGATTTGTGCGTCGCCCGCGTTGTGGTAATCCTGCGTCCCTGTCCGGTCGGTGCCGATCAGGTTGTTTTGGATCGTCAGTCCGTTCATGCCACTGTAAAAAATGCCTGTGCCCTGATTGTCCGAAATCAAGTTTTGATTTTGAATTCCAATGTCGCCGACGAAGGCCGATGACACATCGAAGAGAAAGATACCCGATCCGTTTCCAAATCCTTTGGCTTTTCCTCCGTTGGCCCTGCTGATGATGGTCTGAATCTCTTCAGAAGAGAGTTCTCGTCCGTAAATCGACAGTTCGTCCAAGTCCCCTTGGAACGGAGAATCGGTGTCGCCGGGGGAATTGCCCAAGACCAAGTCATCCGACTTGGCGAGACCGTACTTGATTAACCCGGAGCCCGGTGTTCCCGTGCCGACTTCCGTGCCGTCCACGATCAGGCGCGCGAGGCCGGTCGCCCGGTTGTACGACCCGACCACATGGTGCCACGCGCCATCCCACAGGGCAGAGCCGGCGTCCGGCGAAGCGAACGTGCCGTCGGCCGTTGTCACTTGGAAGAGCAAACCGCCGGCGGCTCCCGTCGTCAACCCGTAAGACGGAGCATCATCCTCATCAGCCCCCTTGGCGATGATCCATTTGCCCGGTTGCTGGATGGAAGAGCGGACCCATGTCTCGACGGTCACCGCGTCGGTTGGCTGAACGGTGTCGGCGCCCTGTGAAAAATCCAGCCCGGCCCCGGCCGATCCGTCGAATGAAAAATCCTTGCCAACTTTGCCACTGGAGTAAGAGTATTCGCCAGTCGCCGAGCCGCCCGTGAGGTTGCCGGTGCGGTCAGTCGACACGCTTTCGCCGGGCAAATAGGCCAGCGTGCCGGGAAGGAAGCGGTCGCCGGAAGGCGCCGTCCCGATGCGGTTGCCGGTGATTCGCAACCCCGCTCCCGAATACGCACCGATGGCAATGCCGGTGAATTGGTCGATGACAAGGCCGCTGACGGAAGAGTGGCTGGACGAACTGAAAATCAACGCGGAATTAATGGCGTCTTGCGACCCGTTCAATTCGATGAGCGGTTCCCCGGCGTATCCCGGCTGGGTTTCCCCGGCGATGATTACAGAGGCATAGATGATTGGCAGCCCCCCGGAAGACAGATAGATCGTGTGGGTGCCCGCCCCCGGAATATTGAAGGCAATCAGCGTCCGGCCGGGGGTGGCGTTAGCCGTCGCAATCGCATCCCGGAGGGTGCCGGGACCGTCGTCATCCGTGCTGGTGACGGTGTAAGTGTTCAACACGCTGGCGCCGGTAAGCGTGAAACCGGAAGCGTTGGTCCCGGTCGTCAAATAATTCGCCGCTCCTTCTTGAGGCACGGATACCGTGGCGAATGACCCGATGATCGTGGGCGACGCCAGGACCGTGTAAACATCATTCGGCAGCGCCACATATTCGTGAATGAACGAGGCGGTCAGCGTCCCGTCCACACTCGCCGTTCCCGTGACGGCGAGTTGATCGTAGTTCGCCGCCTGGCTGTCCGTTCCGGCCAGTTCAACGGCCAGAATTCCTGTCGAAGCCTGCGTGTAATTGCCGTCCACAGTGAGCCTGGCGGTGTCCGCCGCCCAACCACCGGGGGAGACGGTTCCGGCATTGGCCACGTTCGCCTTGATGGTTCCTTCCCCGGCCAGTTTGCCGGAGGCGGTGACGTTCAGCGAGGCCCCGGCCGCCGTCAATTGAACTTTGGAATTCGTCCCAATCACCAGATTCTTGGAGATGTCCAGCGAAGAGGCATTGTCAATGATCAGCGAACTATCCGTGCCCAATGTCACATCGGAATTGAAAACGGGCGCATGGCCGACCTCAACCGTGGTTCCCCAGTCAATGGCCAATGCCTCGTTCGTCGTCAGATTGGTAATGCTTACGGTGGGGTTGGTCATGCCCGAATTTTGAATCGGCTCAATGCGGATTGTCGGCGTTCCGGGTAGATCAGGGATCACCACATCGTCGAGATCGCCGGGCACGATGTCATCGTCCCAGTTTTTGGCGTCAAACCAGTTGAAGGTTCCCGCCCCGCCATCCCACGTCACCGCTCCGGCCGGGGCCGTGACGGCATCAAACCGATAAACCGTGTCGCCGGGCGCGGGCGTCAGCAGGGAAACACCGCGCTTTTGGGAAACGGTAATCTTGTCAAAGTCGCCCGTCTTGCTTCCGTAGGTCAGCACGTCAAAGTGATCACCGGCGACCGGCAGATAACCACCGCCGGCATACCGGAGTTCCAAGTCGCCGCCGAAAATCGTCAGCTTGTCCGCGACATTCACTTGCAAATAGTCTGTCCCGGCGACCGGGCCAAGAATTCGGCCGCGCAGAATTGACCCACTTTCCATTATCAGATTGTTGGCGACGAGGGATTGAGTCGTCAGTTCGCTGTTGACGAACGCATTATTGGCCACGGTTACCGATGGTGCTGTCAGGTCGCCGCTGATGTACGCATCCCTGGCCACGGTCACCGACGCGGCGTGCAGTTCTCCCGGCGAGTTCAAGTACAAATCACTGTTTTGCACATCGACCGTTTGCGCCGTGACGGTTCCGTCGTCAATTTCAAGCCGGTCATAAGGAAGGACGAGGGTATCAGTCGTGACTTGGCCGCTGCTTTCCAAGGCCTCGGCTGTGATCGCGTTGGCGGTGATCGTGCCGCTATTGGTCACCCCGCCCTGAAACGTCATCGTCGGGGCGGCGATGATTCCGGCATTATCCATCTGGGAGAACATCCCCGTGTCCGTGAGGCGAATTTGCCCGGTGGCAGTGTTCTCATCATTTCCATTAGCAAACAGATAACCCCCGGTGATCGTCCCGGAGTTATGGAGATTGCCGTCGATTCGGCTGCCAGTTCCCACGGTCAACGTGTCACCTGAATTGATGACAATCCCATCGCCCGAATTGTCACTAATGGAGGCGTAGTCCCCCAGACTGGAATGATCTTTCAAAACAAGGGAATTGTTTGCGACATAGAGAGAGGCGTATGCCCCGAGATCCAACCCGGCATTAAACTCGGACTCTCTGGTGTTCAAGTCACCGTTGATCTGGAGACGCTGATCCGTGACCAGAGAGATGATTTGAGCCTCGCCGATGTTGAGGACCACCGGGTCGGGCGTCCCCAAGGCTCCGATGACGACCGTGTCATACTGGCCGGGCAAACCGTCTGTGTCCCAATTCTGCGCATCACCCCAATTCAGAGTGCCAGCTCCGCCGTCCCATGTCACCGGGGCATCCGACACATCGTGGCCTTGGAGGGCGAGTGAGGCACCCGATTGGTCCAGCGTCACGAAATCTTGATTTCGGCGCATCGGGAGAATCACGCTGTCAAACGCGCCCGTCACCTGGCTGGCGTTGAGAATGGTAAAAGCGTCGGCCGATGTCACCACGGGCTTGTTGGTGTTAAAATCAACGTAAAGCTGACCGGCGAGCGTGGCGGTGCCGCCCACGGTGATCACGAGAGTGGGGGAAGGAGGCGTTACTCCGTCGGCGTTTAAATATTCGCTGATGCCCCCGCCGCTTACCTGCGTGAAATCACCGTCCACCGTCAGGGATGAACTGATCGAACCCCTGTTGGTGAAATTGCCAAGGACGTGAAGGTTGGGATCGGCGACAAATCCTTGAGAAATCAGGTCTTGTCCCACCGTGACAGGCCCGTTTGCTCCAAACTGTTCAATGTCTCCCCGACGGTTATCAGCGGAATCGTATGGCAGAAGATGAACGTCCCCTCCGGTGGAAAACGAGCCGGACACATAGATTGAATTGTCCAACGCCGCATCTTCGAGAACATTCAAACTGGCACCGACGTCTACTTCCAATGGCTGGATCGAGGTCAGACTCTTCACCGTGACGGCCGCCGAATTGGTGATGTCGACAAAGGCGCGTTCAGTCGCCAAAACCACGTCATCGTCGGCCGTGGGCAGGCGGTCCGTGTCCCAGTTGGCGGGATCCGTCCAATTGAAGGTGCCGGCCCCGCCGTCCCATGTCACGATCGCGGGATTGGAGCGATCTTCTAACTCTTGCAGACGGAGCTTCAAGGCGAAGAGTTTGGCGATTGGATCTGCGGAGTTTTTTCGCTGTCGAAACATTTGGGATAACACCGAGGTGCGACGGCGGGCCATGAGCAATCACCAGACTAGGGGCGGATTTTTTTTGACTGTTTTGTTTGCGAGAGAATTGTGAGCCACTAAAGGAACACAGCTTGTTTTTACAGAAAACCAACTGGCTTGAAGGCGATTACGAACAGATCATTAAAATAAAATGAATCACATTATTAACAGATCGTAATCTTCGGGCGCCGTTTTTTTACACTGTTGCATTTGGTTTCTTCAAGGCATCAGGCGCCAAAACACAAAAATACGAATAATTCGGCGTATTCTTGGCTCATCAAGAGCGACCGCCATCAGCCGACCCGCCGAGCGAGTCTTCGACGGGTCGGGACGCCAAGTTTCCCGATAATAAACGTTGTGGTATTGGATCATACATCCGCGAACCGCCAATAATGATCGGCGAGACATTGACTGTTGGAAGAAATTCTGGCGGATTGGTTGAAAAGCACAATTCCCCTAAATAGGGGGGTGAGAAATGAACCCGCAAATGCCCTTGGCGAAGGACCGACCATGAGCAAATCCCAACGCCTGCGCCGAGCGGATGAACTGGATGCTGTCCGGCTCGTCAACGAATGCCGAGAACTCGGCGACGACGCGATGGCTTGGCAGAAGCGATTGGTGGATGGCTTATTGTCTTTCACCGGCGGAATGGTATCGGCGGTCGGGGTGGCCGCTCCTCATGAAGCAGGCCGGTTGGATGAACTTGACAAATGGACCCGGCAACAGATTGACGGTGGCTGGCCTTCCGCAAAGATCAGGGACCGCTGGATGGACTTGGTTTCCACTCCGGAGATGATCATGGAACATCCCGGAACCAAGGCATTTTTTCAGCGACCCGAGCCAAACCTTTCTTGTGTCCGACAGGAACTGGTCGCAAATGCCGAATGGGATCGCTCGGCCTTTGTAAACGATTATTTGCGGGCCGACGGCTTCGACGAAGGGTTGGTTTCGCGAACCACTGTTCCGGCTGTCGGGGCTAGTTACGTGTTGACCGTGATGCGGGAACGCGGAGCAAAACCATTTTCATCCGGCGTCAGCCAATGGGTGGCTTTTCTTCAACAAGAATTGGCCTGTCATTTGGGCAAATCACTGCTGGTCACTCTCCAGCCAAACCGGCACGGCTTGTCACCTCGATTGCTTCAAGTATTGGATCGTTTGCTGGACGGAGATTCGGAGCGCCAGGCGGCATTATGCCTGGGTTTGCATCCAAGCACAGTCCATGATTATGTCAAACGGCTTTACCGTCATTTCGGGGTTAATTCACGGCCGGAACTGCTCGCTTACTTTTTGAGGCGGTATTCCACACGCCGCCCGACATGATGATGCTTCGCGGGCGGGCATGAAAAATCTGGTTGATCAATCGCATTTTCCGACTTGAATTCCGGGCGTTTTTTACGGAACTTGATGAGGCGCCCTGCTAATGATGGTCAAGACCCGCCAACTCTCGAGGCCGATGAATCATGGCCGATCCCAACCCGGAAATGCCAACCCAAGACGGGTTTCAACCTCCGACCATTGATCACGCCATTGGGAAAACCGAGGCGGGCTCCGTCGCCCAGAACTTTTCATTTGACGGCCAGACCGGCCAATTTACGCCGAATCCCGAAGCCACCGGCTTTTTTGAATCGCGGAATCCCGCCGTCGGTTCCGACCAGGACGGCGAACCCATTCGCGAGGTGATCCCCGGTTATCACGTGCTGGGCGTGCTGGGAAAAGGCGGCATGGGCGTCGTCTACAAGGCCCGCCAGCTCAAAGTGGACCGGTTGGTCGCCATGAAGGTGATGCGTCGCAAGGATGACGACGACACGGCCGGCCGGGAACGTTTCGACACCGAGGCCCAAGCCGTCGCCCGGATGCAGCATCCGAACATCGTGCAGGTGTACGAGGTTGGCGAGGTGGTCGGCTGTCCGTTTTTCACGCTCGAATTCGCCGACGGCGGAACGCTTGAGCAAAAGATCCGCAGCCAGTTGCCCGGCGATCAGGAAATTGCCGCGTTGATGACCACGCTGGCCCGCGCCATGCAATACGCCCATGACCGCAACATCATCCATCGCGATCTGAAACCCGCCAATATTTTGCTGCAAAAAGATGGCACCCCCAAAATCGCCGACTTCGGCTTGGCCCGAAAATTGGAGACCAATAGCCGCCTGACCATCGCCGGGACCGTGATGGGCACGCCGAGTTTCATGGCCCCCGAACAGGCCTCCGGCGATCCGGATTCCGTGGGGCCGCCCGCCGATGTCTATTCGCTGGGCGCCATCATTTATCAACTGTTGACCGGCCGGCCGCCGTTCGTCGGGTCAAACGTGATCGAAACCTTGCGACAGGTGCGGGAAGACGAGCCCGTCTCCCCGCGAACCATGCGATCAAGCGTGCCCCGTGACTTGGAAACGATCTGTCTGAAATGTCTTCAGAAAGACCCGGCCAAACGATATTCCAACGCCGCCGCCCTTGCGGATGACCTGACACGTTACCAAGACGGCCGGCCGATTCTGGCCCGGCCGCTGGGGCCGGTTGCCCGCGTGGTTCGCTGGGCAAGGCGCAACCCCGCCCCCGCCGGTTTGATCGCCGTTTCCATGCTCGCCGCCATCGGTGGAATCGCTTCCGCGTTCACCATCAACAACGACCGGAAACGCATCAGTGATCAGAAGGATGACATTCTCCGCATCAACGGCGAAGTGACCCATCAGCGCGACCTCGCCACCGGCCGTCTGGATGCCTATCGCAATGCCGTGTCCGATTTCGCCAACGTCAGCGTGACTCTTTTCGAGGGGAGTTTGCTCGCCGGTCAAACACAGCGGGACTTCTACGAAATGACTTTGAAGCTGCTCAAGGATTCGCGGGGGCACGCTGATGTCGGCTCGGCGGCCGACTGGGGCCAGATGACGCTCGCCCTTCGGCAAGGCGAATGGTGGCTGGCGCAACGCGACCGGGAGGACGACGAAAAGGTTTTCAAGGAGGCGAACGCGGAATTTGAGAAGGCAAAGACAATCGCCCTCAGCGTCGAAGCGACCGAAGAACGCGAACGCGACAAGGCTGCTGAAAATGTCGCCGCCGTGTTGGAGCGGCAAGGGCGACTGGCCGCCGACCGTCGCGATTTTGAAAAGGCGGAGAAACTCTATGGCGAGGCGATCAGCCGCCTTCGCCGGATTGTCGATGCGCCGACCACCGGGGAAATCACGTCCTCACAAGCAAGAATCCATCTCGGCCGGGCGCTGACCATGCTGGCCCGCGTTCAACGCGACCGTGAGTCTCGCAGCCAAGCCAAAACAACGATTGTCGAAGCCTTGGGAATGCTCAAGCCCGCCGTGGCCGAGGCGCCCGAAGACCGGCGGGGTTTTCAGGCCCGTCAGTTTCTCGCATTGGCTCATCTGGAACAGGGGCAGTTGGCCGAGGATGCCGAAGAACTGCCCGCCGCTCGTGAGTCGTATGCGGAAGCCGTGCGGATTTACGAAGACCTTGTCAAAAAGAATCCCAATGATTTTGGGTTTCGCAAAAAGCTTGCTTTCATCGCCAATCTTCAAGGAGACTTGCTGCTCACCCGCCTGAACGATCCCAAGGGCGCTCGTGAACAATACACGATTGCGTTGCGACAGGTGCGGGGCATGCTCAATGTTCCGGAGGTGTTGGAACTCCAGCACACCGGTGTCGGCCTTGGGTATTACAGCCTTGCCATCGCCACCGAGAAGGCGGGAGACAAAACGGCCGCCGCCCGATACTATGCCCGGTCGCTGGAAGAGCGTGAAGGATATGTCCGGGACATGCGGGAAAAGCCGAGCGTCAAGAGCAACCCGGACTTGTTGCTGCTTCCGCTCGTCGAACAAATGTTGATCCAGGCAAGGGTCGGCAAGCGAAGCGAAGCAATTATCGGGGCCGGGACTCTGCTGAAACGAGCCGCCGACCCGGCCCGAATCGACGTTCCCAACCTGACCCTGGAGAAGCTAAAAATCTCGGCCGCCTGCGGCTATGCCCTTGCTTCAGTTCATGCGCCCGACGCGAAGACCAAAACCGAAGACCTCGCCAAAGCATTGAACATCGTCACGGAGGCCATCCGGGAAGGTTACCGGGATGTCGATTATCTCAAGTATGATCCGGATCTCGATCCTCTTCGAGAATTGCCTGAATTCAAGACGGTATTGATGGCCGTTGAACGAAAGTGAGCGATTCGGTTGGCGGAGGACTTGATCCGTGGCCAATCGTCAGGCTCAAGATGAGAGGCAGGCCGCCGACCATTTCAAAAATTCAGTTTTTGTCATGTCCCGGATTTCAGGTGTGAGTAGCTGACACAATGATCCAGATCGAACCTGTTTCTCCGGTCTGATGTCGAAGAGGACAGGCAACCGAACCCATTTGATCAAGCTGCCCCCGGACGCAGGCGGCAAACATCGATTTGGCGGCGCCTTCTGAGAATCCCGGAAATCGACATTCACAGGCACGATCATGCTGTTGACGATCACGACGACTCGCCAGCCGGCCGGCGATCTGGGCTACCTTCTCCACAAGCACCCGGAGAAATTCCAATCGTTCGAACTCAGTTTCGGCAAAGCCCGCGTTTATTACCCCGAGGTCGGCAACGACCGTTGCACGGCCTGCCTGTTGCTTGACGTGGATGCCGTGGGCATGGTCCGGGGAAAGAATGCCGACCAGAACTTCCTGCTCGCCCAATACGTCAACGACCGGCCCTATGTCGCCTCGTCATTCATGAGCGTGGCCATCGCCCAAATCTTCGGCTCGGCGCTTCAAGGCCGTTGCAAGGAGCGCCCGGAGTTGGTCACCACCCCGATGCCAATCGAAGCCCGAATAGATGTTCTCTCGGTTCGCGGGGGCGAGAACGTCCTTCGGGGCATGTTCGAGCCGCTCGGATACGAAGTCGAGGCTGTCCATCACCCGCTGGACGAGCGGTTCCCGGAGTGGGGCGAAAGCCACTATTTTTCGGTGACGGTGCGAAAGACGACGACACTGAGTGAACTTTTGACGCACCTGTATGTCCTGATTCCCGTGTTCGACAGCCGCAAGCATTACTTCGTGGGCGAGGACGAGACCGAAAAACTGCTCGCCAAGGGCGAGGGGTGGCTGGCCCGGCATCCCCAAAAAGAGGAGATCGTTCGCCGCTACCTTCGGTTCCAGCCGAGCCTGTACCGCATGGCCCTCAGCCGACTCGTCGTCGAGGAGGAACTGGTCGAGGAAGACGACCAGACACCCGAGAAGGAACAGGCCGAGGAAAAACTGGAATCGCCCCTCAGCCTCAACGAACAGCGGTTGATGGCGGTCATGGCCTCCTTGCGTTCGTGCGGGGCCAAACGGGTGCTCGACCTTGGCTGCGGCGAAGGCAAACTAATTCGGGAATTACTGAAGGACCGCCAATTTGAGGATATCGTGGGGATGGACGTTTCCGTCCGCAGCCTTGAAAACGCCATGCGCCGGTTGCGGCCGGAACGTCTGCCCGAGCGGCAGGCCAGCCGGGTCAAACTGATCCACGGCTCTTTGATGTACCGGGACAAACGATTGGAAGGATTTGATGCCGCCAGCATCGTGGAAGTGATCGAACACCTTGATCCTCCCCGGTTGTCGGCCTTCGAGCGGGTCGTGTTCGAGTTCGCCAAGCCCCGGACGGTGGTCCTGACAACCCCGAACAAAGAGTACAACGTGACGTGGGAAACGCTTCCGGCCGGAAAATTCCGGCACGCCGACCACCGGTTTGAATGGACCCGGCGGGAATTCCAAGACTGGGCGAACGGCATCGGTGAGCGGTTCGGATACTCGGTGCGGTTCCTCCCGGTCGGGCCGGAGAATCCAGAACTTGGTTCGCCGACACAGATGGGGATTTTTCAACTCGACGGCGAAGCAACAAGGTGATGCCGTGGAACTGGTGATTTTCGTGGGTCTTCAGGGGGCGGGCAAATCGACCTTCTACAAGGAGCGGTTCTTCCTGACGCATGTCCGCATCAATTTGGACATGCTCAAGACTCGCCATCGGGAAAAACGCCTTGTGCAGGTGTGCGTCGAAACCGGCCAGTCGTTCGTCGTGGACAACACCAACCCAAGCCGGGCCGAACGGGAAGTCTACATTCAAGCGGCGAAGAACGCCGGGTTTCGGGTCGCGGGCTACTACTTCCAGTCCAAAGTGGAGGACTGCAAGCGTCGAAACGAACAACGGCCTGCCGCCCAACAAGTTCCGCTTCGGGGCATCTTGGGCACGGCGGGCCGCATAGAGATTCCGAAACGGGACGAAGGATTTGATGACTTGTTTTACGTGCGCATCGACGAGGCGGGCGGTTTTGTGATCGAGGGGTGGAACGATGAAGTTTGATGAACTTGACGAGAAGATGCGGGTGTTCGAGACCACCCACGATCTGTGCGTGCTGCCGGGCCTTCACATGGTCGCCCGGCTCGACGGACGAAGTTTCACCCGGCTGACCAAGGAAACCCACCGGTTTGAGGCTCCGTTCGACGTTCGGTTCCGGGACATGATGCTGGCCGCCGCCGGGCATGTGATGACCGGATGCGGCTTCAATGTCATCTACGGTTACACCCAAAGCGACGAAATCTCTCTGCTGTTCGCCCTGGAGGAGAACGGCTTTCAGCGGAAGCTTCGCAAGCTGCACTCGATCCTGTCCGGCGAAGCGAGCGCCAAGTTCTCGTTGCTTCTGGGGGCGGTGGCGGTGTTCGATTGCCGGATCTCGCAACTCCCCACGACCGGGCATGTCGTCGATTACTTTCGGTGGAGAAACGAAGACGCCCACCGCAACGCCCTGAACGCCCACGGTTACTGGCTCCTCCGCAAACAGGGCCGGTCGGTCGCCGAAGCAACGGAGGCGATGCGGGGATTGTCGGTCGCCCAGAAGAACGAACTGCTGTTTCAGAACGGCGTCAACTTCAACGACCTTCCCTTGTGGCAGAAACGAGGGTCCGGTCTGTATTGGGAGGAGTTTGACAGGCCCGGCGAGAATCCGGTCACCGGCGAGACGGTGATCGCCCGGCGCAAGCGTGTCCGGCATGACCTTGAGTTGCCGATGAAGGAGGAGTATTCGGCGTTCCTTCAGAAGATGGTGTCCCGAACATGAGTGAAGGTGTCATGGAGCATGAGGCCGAGCCATTCCGCAATGATCCCCGCCTGCGCCGGAAGGTGACGGAACATCCGTATCCGCTGTTGTTTGTCACTATCAGCGGGGCGCATCTGTACGGGTTTCCCTCCCCGGATTCCGATTATGATCTTCGTGGGGTCCATCTGCTCCCGGCGGATGAAGTCCTCGGCCTGAAGAGCGGTCCGGAGACAATTGAACAATCGGGGGTGATCGATGGCTTGGAAATCGATTTGGTGACGCATGACGCCAGGAAGTTTTTCGGCCTGATGCTGAAGCGGAACGGATATGTGCTGGAGCAGTTGTTGTCGCCGCTGATCCTTCACACGTCTCCCGAGCATGAGGAATTGAGGGCCATTGCCGCCAAATGTGTCACAAGGCATCATGTCCGCCACTACCTCGGTTTTGCCGAGACGCAATGGAAACTGTTCCTCAAAGCCAGCCCTCCGCACGTCAAGCCGCTGCTGTACGTCTATCGGGTGTTGCTGACAGGAATTCACCTGATGAGAACGGGTGAGGTTCAGGCCAATCTGGGAATTCTGAACGAGACGTTTCGTCTGTCCCACCTTCCCGAGTTGATCGAGCAAAAACTCAACGGTTCCGAAAAGGGCCGGTTGGAACAGGCTGACGTTGAATTCCACCAACGGGAATATGACCGGTTGCGGGGAGAACTCGAAGCGGCCGGTCGTGACAGCAAACTGCCGGAAACGCCGGGCGGGGCGGCGGAGTTGGACCGAATGCTTGTTCGGATGCGTCTTACGGAAGGCGGATGAATTTCCTCACATGAAGATCTCGATTCCCAAACTCTCCTTCGTCGTCCTCGTCGGCCCCAGCGGCTCGGGCAAAAGCACGTTTGCCCGCAAACACTTTCTTGCCACGGAAATTCTGTCGTCGGACGACTGCCGGGGGATGGTCAGCGACGATGAGAACAACCAGGCGGTGACGAATGACGCCTTTGAGGTGTTGCATTTCATTGCCGCCAAACGGCTGGCGCTCGGACGCCTGACGGTCATCGACGCCACCAACGTCCAGGCGGAGGCTCGCGCCCCGTTGGTCGCCTTGGCCCGGAAATTCCATGTTTTGCCCGTCGCCATCGTGTTGAACTTGCCCGAGGAGGTTTGCCACGAGCGGAATCGCTCCCGCTCCGACCGCACGTTTGGCCCGCACGTGATCCGCAACCAACGGTCGCAACTGCGGCGGTCGCTCCGGGGACTTCAACGGGAGGGCTTCCGAAATGTGTTCGTGCTGGAGAGCCTCGAAGAAATCGAGTCGGCGGTGATTGAACGGGCGCCGTTGTGGAACGACCGCACCGGCGAGCATGGCCCGTTTGACATCATCGGTGATGTTCACGGCTGCGCCGACGAACTGGAACAATTGCTGGAACAACTTGGTTACGCCGAGACTGTCATTGCCGCGGTTGAGCCAGGCTGGTCGAACATCGGATATGCGCACCCCGATGGACGCAAGGCGGTGTTCGTCGGTGACCTGGCGGACCGGGGACCGCGGGTGCTGGACACGATGGGCATCGTCCGCAACATGGTCAAGCTTGGTTCGGCCCTGTGCGTGCCCGGCAACCATGATGTCAAACTGCTCAAGAAGCTCCAGGGCCGGGACGTGCAGATCACGCACGGGCTGGCCGAATCGCTCGCCGAGATTGAAGCCCTCTCCGAAGATGCGCGGCCGTCCTTCATGAAATCGTTGGCCGGATTCCTCGACGGGCTGGTCAGCCACTACGTTCTCGACGACGGAAAGTTGGTGGTTGCCCATGCCGGGATGAAAGCTGAAATGCAGGGTCGGGGATCGGGGAAGGTCCGGGATTTCGCCCTGTACGGCGAGACGACCGGCGAGACCGACGAATTCGGCCTGCCGGTGCGATACAACTGGGCGGCGGAATACCGGGGTCAGGCGATGGTCGTCTACGGTCACACGCCCGTTCCCGAACCGGAATGGCTGAACCGGACGGTGAACATCGACACCGGCTGCGTCTTCGGCGGCAAGCTCTCCGCCCTGCGTTATCCCGAAAAGAAGTTCGTGTCGGTTCCGGCGGCGAGGACATATTGCGAACCGTCCCGGCCGTTCTTGCCTGACGACCAACAGGCGCCCAAACTCTCGGCCCAGCAATCCGATGACGAGGTGCTTGATGCCGCCGACGTTCTCGGCAAGCGCATCGTCTCCACCCGGTTGAAGGGGAACGTCACGATCCGGGAGGCCCACGCCACGGCGGCGCTGGAGGTGATGAGCCGGTTTGCCGCCAACCCGAAGTGGCTGATCTATCTGCCGCCGACCATGTCCCCGTGTGAAACGAGCAATGTGCCGGGATTGCTCGAACATCCCGCCGAGGCGTTTGCTTACTTTCGCAGCCAAGGCGTTCCGCAGGTGATTTGCGAAGAAAAGCACATGGGCTCACGGGCGGTCGTGATCGTCTGCAAGGACGAACAGGCGGCAAGGGAGCGGTTCGGGGTGCTCGAAAACGAGATCGGCATCATCACCACCCGCACCGGCCGACGTTTCTTCAATGACCCGGACTTGGAGGCCCGGTTCCTCGGCCGGGTGCGCTCGGCCCTGACGGCGGCGGACCTGTGGATGACATTGAACACGACGTGGGTTTGCCTCGATTGTGAACTGATGCCGTGGTCGGCCAAGGCGCAGGAACTGCTGAAGACACAATATGCGGCGGTCGGAGCCGCCGGATCAGCGGCCTTGCCCAAGGTGGTCAACTCGCTGGCGCAAGCAGCGGAGCGGCTGGGCGGCGAGGAACGCAACAAGATCGAACAGGTGATGGCCGGATGCCGAAGCCGTGAGGAGCGTCTCGGCCAGTTTGTGGCCGCCTACCGGCAATATTGCTGGACGGTGAACTCGATCAACGACTTGAAACTGGCGCCGTTCCACCTGCTGGCCTCGGAGGGGCATGTCCACACGGACAGGAATCACACATGGCACACGGAGACACTGGCATCCGTTTGCCGCACCGACCCCGAACTGATGCTGGCGACCAGCCACAAACTGATTGACGTGACCGATCCGGCGAGCGTGGAGGAGGGGATCGCATGGTGGGTGGAACTGACGGGGAAGGGCGGCGAGGGCATGGTGGTCAAGCCGCTCGACTTCATCTTGAAAGGCAAACGAGGTCTTGCCCAACCGGCCGTGAAATGCCGGGGCCGGGAATACTTGCGGATCATTTACGGGCCAGATTACACGGCCGATGAAAACCTGTCTCGTTTGCGGAGCCGGGGGCTTGGTCACAAGCGGTCGCTCGCCCTCGGCGAGTTTGCCCTCGGAATCGAGGGCTTGGAGCGATTCGTCCGTAGAGAACCGCTAAGGCGTGTCCATGAATGCGTCTTCGGTGTTCTCGCCTTGGAAAGCGAGCCGGTGGACCCGAGGCTGTAAATGTCCCTCAAAAATCGCCAATCACACCGGGCGGCGAAGCCAGTTTCTTCGGCCCGTCCACGGACTGGGAACTGCACGACAAGAAGGCGGTCAGAGCCTGAAAGCAGGGGACGGTCGCTGTCGTCATGCAGGAACCCACCGGCACTGTCCCGCTTATTGCCAAAATACCTTATAAAATAGGTGACTTTCGGCAAAAATGGGACTTCGGGGCTGGGTTCATGTATGAGGAAAATAGGTGACGCAATGAACCCGTGGCGGGTCTATCTTAAACTAGGGTCGAATCCCGGCATCGACGTTTCGAAACGATGCCTTGGCCGTGGCGTCTTCGGAGTGGGATGGCCATTGCCTGCCGTGACAGCCACGAAGGACGATACTTGCAACACGGCAAAAGCGGCTTCGGGCCTTGAACTCGCATTCCCCGAAAATTCAGCGCGCAGGCGAAACATGAACCAACACAATCGAGGCTCGCTTCCCGCTGATCCGGTGATTTTGGTCAGTTGTTGCGGACCGAAACTGTCGGAGGCGGCGCCTGCTGCCGACTTATACACTTCCGACCTGTTCAAGAAAGCCCGAACTTACGCTGAAAAAAGGGGCCGTTGGTTTATCCTGTCGGCCCTGCATGGTTTATTGACGCCGTCTGCGGTTATTGATCCGTATGACGTGATTCTGGGGAAGTTGTCCGCGGCGAAGCGAAGAGAATGGGGCCAGAAAGTTCGAGAGCAAATGGCGGAGACGGGACTGATCGGGATGCCAATGATCTCCCTTGCGGGGGAAGATTATGTGAAGCCGCTCGAACAAGCCGGATTAAGCGTGGCTCAACCGATGAAGGGGCTGGGTATTGGAGAGCGGAAACAATGGCTCAAGATGGCGAATGGTTAAACCGACTCAACTTGTTTCTTGAAGCGGAACGTGAAGAATTGGAGGGCACACACCGGAACCATGCTCGATACCGAAGCCATTTTCGTATGGTCGCCTTTTTTGCCACATATGGGCTGCTGGCGCGGGAACGGCGTTCCACAGGAGCCGGGCCTCTATCGAGTTCGGCGATTGGGCAAAACGTGCCTCGATTATATTGGGCAGACCGGAAGCGGCGCGATGACGCTTCGCAGGCGGCTGGCGATGCAGGCGGGCGTTTATGCCAAAGAAATGCCCTACACTGATCCGCACACAGCCGGACCGGGGCTCTGGGCTTTGCGGCATCAAACGAGTGCTCAATTCGAAGTGTCGGTGTTGCCGGTTGCTGGCGCCACTCAATGGCGAAAGGGTCTGGAGGCTTTGGCGGTCGCCCTGCATCGTCACCAGTTTGAACGCTCTCCGACGATCAATTTCGGCAGGATGCCGTGCGGTTTTCGAAGGTCTTCGGGGAACAACCGAAGACTCGTGCTCGCCGAAAAACGATTCCGTGGCGGGCCATGCGACGGGGACGAACAATACCATTCTTCGGGAATTCCCCCGGCGGGGCCGATAACCAAGGGCGATCCGCAAGATTCCGAGTGGTGTGGCCATGAATGGTCAGCCTGGCAGCCGCTTGACCCGGCCGCCCGATTCCCGGCCGCCACCGCCCGAGGATTGTATCGGATAAGGGACGCCGGAGAGCGTGATCTGCTTTACATTGGCGAAGGCATCGTGAAGGCGAGGCTCATCGCCCATTGGCGAAAATCCCGCAAAACCGGGAACGCCCAAAGTGATGTGTTTCGCAATGCCAGGCGGCTGGAATGTTCGTGGGTTTTGAACGACGAGTGGAAACCGCACCATCGGCTCGAACTGGAATGTGATCTGATAGGCTCGCACTTGCTCATTCGGAGTGTGGCGCCGCCTGCCCAATTCATCGGATGAGCATGTTGACACAGACCGCTTGCAACGAGTAACGGCCCGATGACCGCTTGCCGCCGCTCCAAACATGTCAAGCGACCAAGCGGCTGGCCTGATTTTTGGTGTGAGACCCAATGACAGTTGATGAGATGAGTTCGGCGACAGACGACTCCGTTCAGATCCGGGACATCGAACCGGAGGACTTGCCCCGGATGTTTCAGATGCAACTCGACACGGAATCGAACCGAATGGCCGTGACGATTCCCCGGAGCGCCGAGGTGTTCGATTCGCACTGGGCCGACGCTCTGCGAGACCCGACCGTCACGGCGAAGGCGATTCTGCTGGACGGGGCGCTGGCGGGGTATGTTTCTTGCTTCCCGTGTGAAGGCCGGGCCAGCGTCGGGTATTGGATCAGCCGGGAACACTGGGGCAAGGGGACCGCCACCCAAGCGTTGCGGTTGCTCCTCCGCGAAGTCACGACCCGACCGTTGAACGCCCATGTGGCAACCAGCAACGGCGCATCGCTCCGGGTGCTCCAGAAATGCGGATTCGTCGTTGAGGGGGTACGGATGTCGCCCGCCAGCGACCGTTATCCGGCGTGCGAGGAGGCCATCCTCGTGTTGAAGGAGTGAGCGGTTGCAAGGAAACATGACCGGCCTGATTGATGTCGCATCCCCCAAGCACATGGCCGGGGTTGGGTGTCACATTCTGCCCTAGTGCAAAATCAACAGACATATTGTGTGAAATCCCAAGAGCCCCACTGCGTCAGCGGTGGGGGTGTTTTCAGAGGGTGACGGCCACCCCCACTGCTGACGCAGTGAGGCTCTTGGGATCGCTTGCAAATGTTGCTGCTTGATTTTGCACTAGCCCAAGAGCTCCCCTGAGTGAGCGGTGGGACTGCCTCCTGAGCGTGAGGGCCGCCCCCGCCGCTGACGCAGGGAGAGGCTCTTGCGGTTCAACTTGAAAAGCCTCACTTCTCGGTGGGTGTTTTCTGGTGTTCGTTGAAGCGGAGGCGGTTGCCGAACGGGTCGATGACCTCGACGCACTTGGCGTCGTAGAACGTCGTCTCGATTCCGGGGCGCATGTATTTGTAGCCTTTGGCCGTGATTTCTTGGTGGAACTCCTCGATGCCCGTCATCCAAACGAAGACGGTCGAGCCGGGGCAGCAGTCGCCGTGATGCTCGCTCAGGTGCAGCGCCAGCCCGGCCCGCGACACTTGCAGGTAGGCCGGGGTGTTCTCCTCGAAGTGGTGCTCCCAATCGACGGTGAAGCCGAGGAAGCCGACGTAAAACTCCTTCGCCTTCTCGACATTGAAGATGCGCAGGATGGGGATCGTTTTCTGGAACTCGACCATGAATTCTCCTTCGGTTCACTTCGCCGACAACGTGTCGACGAACCGCCATGCCTTTTGAATCCACTCGTTCAATTGCTCGTCGTGTTCCACCCCCTCGGGCTCGACCAACACCCAGCCTCGCTTGGGCTTGTCGGCGACGCCAAACTCCCCGGCGAAGGATTCAAGAAGCGCCTCCTCGTATGCCTCCGGGCCGACACGGACGAGGAGGGCGTTCCTCCGGACTCCGACAAGCAAGTTACCGTTCAGGAGGAATGCGATGCCGCCGAACATCTTCTTTTCCACGATGTTCCGGGAACGGCCAAGGTTCTCCCGGACACGGGCGGCGAGGGTGGCGTCGAACGGCATTCAGGATTCCCCTCCGCTGAATTTGCCCCGGCGGCCCGCGATGAGAAAGGAGTGTCGTTGTTCAATCGGAAGATGCTCAATGGCGTAACGCAACATTGTCCGGGGCATGGTTTGCCCGTGTTCGGTCAAGAACGCCTCCAAAGCCGTCGCATCACGATCGCCCATTTCTCGCAGCATCCAGCCGGCCGCTTTGTGGATGAGGTCTTCCTTGTCCGTGAGCAGAAGCCGGCTGATCGTCAGCGTGTCGTCGAAGTCGTCCCGCCGGATGAAATGTTGCGTGGCGACAATGGCAATGCGCCTCTCCCACAGACTGGCTGATTTTGCCAGCCGGACCAGCGGCTTGCGGGATTTGTCCCTGAGATGGCCGCCGACGATGGCCGGGGCCGAGGTGTCCACCAAATCCCAATTGTTCACATGACGGGTGTTGCCCAGGTAGAAATCGTAAGCGGCCTTTCGCTTTTCGTCGTCACCCTTAATGGTGCATCCGCCAAGTTATCGCACAGATGGCGGGGTGGCGACGCCGGCCGGCCGACGGGGCCGGTGACGCCGTCGTCGGCCCCAGTGAAATGGATGTCGGTGCGAGTTCCAGTAAGCCGTCGCCCGGTTCACCGCCTCAACGATCTCCTCCCATGTCCCGAATCGTCGGCCCTTGAGCGCCAGGGACCGCAGGATCTTCCACCACGGCTCGATCAGGTTCAAGTACGCCGCCGCGACCGGCTGGAAGACAAACTCCCATCGCGGGCATGCCACGTTGAACAACAGCACGTCGCGGGATCCGTGGGCGGCCAGGTTGTCGAGGACGGCGTAGACGCGGGTGATGCCAGCCGGGAGCCATCGCTCGACCCGCTCCAGAAACTCGATCC
>NZ_JH636447.1:103385-110577 GCF_000255705.1 Zavarzinella formosa DSM 19928 | reverse complement strand
GGCCGGCCGGACCGGGCGGCGTCGTGCAACGCCCGCAGGCCGACCCGGTTGAACCGGCGCAAGCGGCCATACACGGTGATCCGTGTGACGCCCAGCCGGCGGGCAATGTGGGCTGGCTTCTCGCCATCGGCCAGGGCCAGGAGGATGGCGGCCCGTTCGACGACGCGGGCTTCGGATTTACGAGAACGAGTCAGCCGGGTGAGTTCGGCCCGTTCCTCAGCCGTCATCTCCCGGAGACGTAGTGGCTTCCAAACACGTCGTGGCATGCGGAGATTCCTGCCAAAAATGAAGTGCCAAATAGTGTATTGATATTTGGCGGATGCACCACTTAATCACGCCGGACACGAGAACCAACAAAGCGAACAGCCGTTCCTCATGAACCGGAGAATGGAGAAGATTCTCGATCTCCCCCATCGGCAGGTCTCCAAACGCCCGAGCAAGTTTGCGCAATGCGGGAACACGGACGCCGATGAAAACGTCTCCTTCGCCGTACTGGCCCGGTCCGGTTTTGAAGAATCGACCGGCCGATTTGGCCAGTTCGGGCGAGGCGAGCTGGCTCAATTGTTCCCGGGCTTCGGCTGCCGTCATTTTGTTGCCTCCTTGCAATGGCCTGCCGATTATTAAAATGTCTGGCAGGCTTTCAACATCGCCTCCAGCGGTTCGGAATCGGCCAGCCGGTGATCGTTCCCGACCTCAACTAACGCCAGCGTCGGCAACCCGCTGTTCCTGACCAGTTCTTGGGAATCGGCGAACGGAATCACTTCATCACCCCGGCTGTGCAGAATGACGGTGCCGAGCTTCGTTGTCTTCGCCTCACCATACTTCCTCCAAGCCGGACAGAGCAATACGAGTGGCGTCCGACCAGCCAGCACGTTCATGGCGACGGCGCCGCCCCGGCTGGAACCGACGATGACGTCGGGATGGTGCCGGTCGATTTCCGATTGAGCGATGCGGACGGCCTCGGCGAAATCATCGTCGGGGAGGGCGGGATTGATGACCTCGTGACCATGCTGGAGAAGATACGTTGGTTTGACCCCGCCCGGTTTGGATGTCCATCCGTGCAGGAAGAGAATCTTCATCAAGCTCACCTGAATCGGGGTGTATTTGCGGCGGGATCTTATGACGAAGAGTCCGCCAACTTCCCACGGCATTGAAACGATTGTCCGGGACAATTCTACGGGATGGCACGCTCGTCCGGTTTTGATCGGGCGGGGCAGATGGCTTTGGGCTTGGGAACACGTCACGTTTTTGCACCCGGAACCACCCGCAACCATAGACCGACGCGCCAGCGAGGGTGCCGCGATTCCCAGTGGTCCAACGATTTCCCGATGGGCGATGGCAGAGTTCGGTGGTGGGTTGGAGAGGACCAGGGGAAAGGTCTTCGGCTTTGGCGGACCGCCACACCAACCAGAACTCTGCTCCAGCGAGAAGTCTCGTCAAAATTCAAGAATTTCGCACTTCATGCTTGCGGTCCGTTCACGGGCAAAGTACAAATCTAACCATTCCATTGCAACGACCTTGAGTTTAGCTCGCTGCTTTGCAGCGGGGCGATGTTGCGTCGCCCGAGCACATGGCTTGCCATGCTACCCAAGGACGGCTGTTCCAGGACCGCTTTCGTGGGCGCGCCCCCTGATCACCCGGTGGTCTGGAGCAACCCCGCGAATCGTGGTTCCACCGGGTGATCAGGGGGCGCGCCCACGGCGGTCCCGTGAGCCGTCCATGTTCCAGGTCGAGTGGTAAACAGGTCAGCGTGATGGATTACCGGAGGGAGGGCAACTTCCCTCCGGTTTCATTTTCTTCCCCTCCGAGTTTTTACCGTGAGTGTGACGCTCACTCTCAACGATCTGCAAACCGCGCGGGACACGCACGACCCGCAGTTCGTCTCGTTGCTGAGCCGACTGGCCACGCAATCCGACCCGGAGCCGGATCAACCGATCCGCGATGGCGCGCCGACGTTCAACCAGTGGCTGGCCTGGTTGCGGTCGCCGGAATTCAAGCGGCTGCCGAAAGAACGGCAGGGGCATGCCCGCGTCGAACGGCTGAAGGCCGTGGAGGCGGCCAACGCCGAGGTGAAACTCCCGGAGCGATTGAAGGCGCACGAGATCATCCTTGGCCTCTGGCAATCAGACGATCCCCTCTCCCGCGAACTCCTGTTTGACGTAATCGCCAGCGTGCCGCTGGTCTATGGGCCGTGGCGGGCGCTAAAGCGCATCTTCAAGGAAGCCGAGGCGAAGCACGACACGGAAATTTACGGGGCACTCGCGTCCCGGTTCGACGCCGCGCTCGCCGGCCACGGCCGGGGGAGCATCAGCGGGGCCACGCTGGCGTATCTCTCGCGGCGGGCGTGGCGGTATCTTCGCCGGGTGGCCGTGCGGTTGCCGGCGACATATGCCGATGTCGCCACGGACTTCCTCGCCCGATTTCCGGAAGAGACAAACCTGAAGGCGACATGGCTCGCCAATCACGTTTTCTTCCACGGCAAACAAAACTACGGCCGCGATCATTTCCGGTGGAACTATCGCGAGACGCCGTCGCCGGGCGATCTGAAACACCGGGCCTTCGCCGACCTGTGGAAGCGGTCGCCCCGGCCGCTGTTCGCCCTGCTCGAACGGGCGCAAGCCGACTTCGTCCGCGAGTTCGCCACGGCCGCACTCAAGGCGGACTTCAAGCAGGTGTTGCGCGACGTGGAACCGGCTTGGGTGGCGCGGCTCGTCACGGTTCCGAGCGTTGCGGTTCACGACTTCATCGTCTGGATTTTGCAGAACGTGCCGAAGTTTGAACAGGGGGCGTTCCGCACGCTCGGCCTGCACGATGCTGTGATGACGCTGTTCGATTCGCCGAGCGGCCCGACCCGCAAATACGCGGCCGATTACGCGCGCACTCATGCCCGCGACCTGTCCGTCGAGATGCTCGTGCGGTTGGCGAATAACAGCAACGATGCGGTACGGAAACTCGCGCACGACCTGCTCGGCGAACGCGACCCAAGGAAAGACGTGGGCCTCGCGGCATGGGGGGAGTTGCTTGAATCGGAACACGGGCACAAGTTCGCCGCGGATGTGCTGGTGAAGTCGTTCGGGCCGAAGGACCTGACGCCCGATTGGTTCCGCGACCGGTTGATGACTCCGAACGCGACCGCCTTTGAGTTTGTGTCGAAACTATTGCCGAAGGTTCACCCGATCACGTCGCTGGGGGCCGGGTATTTCGTCGACCTGATCCGTCGCGTGGCCGGGCAGGAGGGCCGCCAGAAACTGGTTTCATTCGCGCAAGAGAATCTGGCGAAGTTCGACCTCGCGACGATCCCCCGCGACGACCTGCGATTCCTCGCCCTCTTTGAAGACACGTACGACCCGGTCCTTGATTCGTGGGTCATTCAGGGGAAACTCAAGCCGCAAGTTCTCGGCATGGAGTTCTGGAAGGCGCTCGCGTTTCACCCGGAATACGAGAGCGATCCGTGGCTGGCCGACTTCCGGGCGAAGAATGGCGAGTGGGCGTCGGGCCGGGCGTTCAATGAAACGCGGGCCTCGACGATCCTCGGCTGGTTCACCGATGTCCGGCAATTCAGCACGGCCGATCTTGGCTTCGACTGGCTGCTCCAACTTGTGAAACGCGGCGAGCCGTCGTACCACACGTTCGCCGCCGACCGGATGATTCGCTCGTTCACGCCCGCCGATTTCGCGCCCGATCAAAGCACGCCCGACACGACAACACCGACACCGGCGGCATCAACCGCCGACTTGAAGAAGGCTTCCTTCCTCTTCACCGGCAAACTAGCGACGATGACCCGTGAGGTGGCCGAGGGCAAGGTGAAGGATGCGAACGGCGCCGTCTCCGGGTCGGTGACGAAAAACCTCGCGTATCTTGTGATCGGTGACGACGGCTCCCCGCTGTACGGGAAAGGGAAGAAGGGGAGCAAGCAAGTCAAGGCGGAGGAACTGAACGCGGCCGGGGCGAACACCCAGATCATCTCGGAGACGCGGTTCCTCGAAATGCTCGCCGGCAAGACGGTCGCGCCCGCGTCGGCCGACCGCTCGCTCGCCGGCTGTCAACGACTGTGGGAGATGGTCACGGCCCCCGGCCCGGCGGAGGCCCCTCTCGGCGAGTTCGCCCGCCGATACATCCGCCGGCACCACCCCGCGATCTGCCAGCACGAGACCGAGCGCCCCGTCGATCCCGGCGCGGAGATCCCCGCGAGTTTCCTGACGTGGGAGCGAGTCGAACCGCTGTTGCGGGAGAGCCGCAAGCCGATCCGCGACTTCGGCCTCGACCTGGCGAAGTGGGAGTTCGGCCGCTGGAACCCGCCGGCCGACGACTTGGTGCAGATGAGCGAGAACCCTTACGCCGACGTGCGCCGGTTCGTCGCCAAGGCGCTGCTTGCGGAAGCGAACCCGGAGACGAAGACCTTCCGCATCGATCCGGCTTCGCTCGCCCCGGCGGCGGCTTACCGCTTCTGTGAATCGTCAGACGACGAAACTCGCGGACTCGGCATGGAACTGATTCGCCGCCTGCCGAAACTGCGCGTGCCGGAGGAGTTGTTCCGGCTGACGGAAAGCGCCGACCGCCGCGTGCGGGCCTTCGTCATTCGCGCGTTGTGGCAGGTCTACCGCGACCGCTTCCTGACGATCGGCTGGAAGCCGCCCGTGCCGCCGAAACCGCACGTCGGGGCGAAGGCGGTCAAGGCGGCCGAGAAGTTCGTCGCTGAACAAGGTGACGGCGTGCCGGCCCGGCCGGAAAAGTGGCCCGCCGCGGCGCCGACGCTCGCGGAGTTCCTTCGCCGTGTTCTGTTCGAGTTGCCGCCGGGGCCGCCGGAGAAAGCGAAGACCGACGAGCCGGCCGAGGGCGAGGGCGAGGAGAAGGTGGTCAAGACGAAGCCGATTCCCGCCCGCCGGGCCAAGCTCGACGCGGTGGAGACGATGCGCGATCTGGCTCTTGGGGACGCCGCTTTTGCGAACGGCGTTTTGCCGCTGCTGGAAGAGTTTATGACCAGCCGGGGCGTGAGCGAACGGGCGGCTTGCTTGGTGGCGGTGACGCGGATACGGAAAATGTTATTCACCGCAGAGGGCACTTGAGGGCACGGGAGAGAAGACGGAAGATTGAGTAAAGACAAGACACGAGAGAGAAAGGCATGAGGGAGGAACTGAACAAGTTGAGCGAAGCGGTGATCGGGGCGGCGATTGCCGTTCACCGCGAGTTGGGGCCGGGGTTGATGGAGTCGGCTTACGAAACTTGTTTGGAATACGAGTTGCAATCCCGAGGATTCGAGGTGGAACGGCAAGTGGCCGTGCCGGTCGTGTATCGGGGTGTTCAGATGGATTGTGGGTTTCGGATCGATCTACGGGTGAACGGTTCTGTTATCTTGGAACTCAAAGCCGTGCAACATCTGGAACGAATTCACGAAGCTCAACTCCAAACATACCTCAAACTCACCAAACTCCATCTGGGTCTTCTCATGAATTTCCACGTCCTCAAACTCGTGGATGGCATCAAGCGAATCGTCCGAGACTTCCCCGATTAACTCTCTCACGGTTTTTTCTCTCATGGTTTTCTCTCTCGTGCCCTCCCGTGCCCTCTGCGGTAAATAAGGTTTTAACCCATGCCCATCGAACGTTACTTCCCCTATCGCGGTGAAATCACGGCTGCCGTGGGCGTCGGCGGCACGGTCGCGTTCGTCACCCAACACCCCGAAGGGCGCCCCACGGCCGTCTATCGGCTGGATGTGGACCGCCTCACCCTGAGCGACACGATCCTCCCCTGCGGCGGCGTCGCCATCGCGGCCGATGCCACGGCGCTCTACGTCGCGGGCACGGACCGGCGCATCCACAAGGTTGAAAAAACCTCGAAGCCGCTCGGCGAGCCGTCCACGGACGCCATCACCGCGATTCTGCCCGTCTGCGGGGACCGGCTGGCCGTCGTTGCCGGGAAACGGCTTGCGATCCTCTCTCTCGGCGACGGCGGGCTTCTGCAATCGCTCGAATTGCCGGCGGTCGGAACCTGTCTCGCGGCCGACAAGACCGGGCAGTGGCTGGCCGTCGGCACGGCGTCGGGCACGGTCGCCGTCTTCGACGGGCAGGACAAAGCCGAGTTCGAGGCGGCCGAGGCCGGGAAATTGCACGACGGCGCCGTGACGGCCCTGCTGTTCGAGCCGGAGGAACTCCGCTTCTTTTCAGCCGGGGCCGATCACAAGTTGCTCAGCACGTTCGCGCGAGGCCGCCTGGAGCCGGAGGACAAGGGCCGGGGGAACAACCACGAAGACATCGTGACCGCGATGCTGGCCCACGACGCGAACCGGTTCCTCACCGGCGGCCGTGACTCCGCCATCAAGGACTGGCCCCGCGACGGCGGCATCAAGCCAAGCACGATCAAGGACAACGTCGGCCGGGTCGTCGCGCTCGTGAAGGTCGTCGCGGACAAACCGATGATCGTGGCCGCGTGCGACGACAACTCGCTGCGGGTGTTCTGGCTGACAGACGCCGGCCGGCTGGAAGACGAGTGCAAGCTCAAAACCTATGGGGCGGCCGACTGGGCGAAGAACGAACTCGCCGCGACGCACGACGTCAAACGCCGCGAACGGGCGCTGCAAGCCCTGGAGAACTGGAACGACGCCGCTTCGCTGGAGTTGATCGCCAGGCAAGTCGAGAAGGACCCCGACTCCGCGTTGAAGGTGAAGGCCGCGAAAATCCTCGGCTGGGTGAAGAACCCACGGGCAGTGACGCTGCTGGAACCATTCATCGGCCACGCCGACGGCAAGGTTCGCGTGCAGGTCTTCCAAGCGCTGGCCAACCAGCTCGGCCGGGCCGATTTCAAGCCGATCGACCTCGCGTTGAAGACGAACCAAGCCGACATCGGCGTGCTGGCCGTGAAGGCGCTGGAGCCGATGGCGAAGGCCGACGATCAGGCGCTCGCCCGGTTGACGGCCGCCCTGAACGCAACGGCATGGGACGTGCGCAAGGCCGCCCTCGCAGCGTTGGAAACGGTCTTCGAGCCCACTTCGCCGCAGGCCAGTTTGATCGCCCTCACGTCAAATCACGGCGATCTGCGGGCGCTCGCCCTGAGCCGCGCGAACGAGCGAGGGTTGTTGGCTGAGGCCCGCGTGCAGTCGGCAATTCGCCGCCGGCTGGAGGACGACGACGCCGGGGTCCGCAAGGTCGCGTTCCTGCTCTCGCTGCTCTCGCGGCCGAAGCTCGCCGAGTTGCTG
>NZ_JH636447.1:102615-102985 GCF_000255705.1 Zavarzinella formosa DSM 19928 | reverse complement strand
GGAGACCCCCGAGGCCGGTGTGGACGTCTGCCGGGCGCTGGCCGCTCTCGGCGCCCCGCGAGCCGTTGACCGGCTGAATTCCCTGCTCGACGATTCCCAAGCGTCGGTGCGAGACGCCGCCTATTCGGCCGTCGCGAAGTTGAACCAGCAGACGCCCCTGCTCGCCGCCGGGGCGGGGTTGGCCGCGAGCGCGGAGGACGTGCGCCGTCGGGCGTTGCAGACGTTGCTCGAAGCCACGCGGGCCGGAGCCGACGGCCGCGATTTGCTTGTGCGGGCGTTGAACGATTTGGCCGCGTCGGTGCGGTCGGAAGCCTTCAAGGCCGTGCTGAACCAGCAAGTCGCGGGGGGTGGTGAGGCGACGCTCCGCTTC
>NZ_JH636447.1:102282-102486 GCF_000255705.1 Zavarzinella formosa DSM 19928 | reverse complement strand
GCGACGCGGAAGACAAAGGAACTTGCCCCGCTCGAAGCGGCCCTGAAGTCGAAGTACGCCGACGTTCGCACGCTCGCCGTGGACGGTTTCATCAAGAAGCACACGCCCGCCGCCCAGGCGTTCTTGGCACAAGCTCTCGCCGATGCGGATCACGGCGTGCGGTTGCACGCCCTCTCCGCGCTGATCGACGACGAAGCCCGCGAC
>NZ_JH636447.1:102043-102272 GCF_000255705.1 Zavarzinella formosa DSM 19928 | reverse complement strand
CGCGGAATCACAGTTCGCGGCGGCCGTCGCCCTCGGCGGGGACAACAGCCTCGGCCTCTTCCTCGATCATTCCACCGAACACCTGCGGACATGGGCCGTCCTGGTTCAACTGCTGCTCGAACTTCGCGGCACGACCGGCATGCCGTCCCGCGTGCTGGCGTGCCTCTCGGCGAAGGCCCCGCGAACACGGCTGGGGGCGGCCGGGGCCCCCGAAGCCCCCGCGGGCCCC
>NZ_JH636447.1:99536-101897 GCF_000255705.1 Zavarzinella formosa DSM 19928 | reverse complement strand
TCTTCACCCAGAAGGAACAGGCCGGGTGGGACAAGGCGTGGGCCGTTCACGCCAAACGATTCGCCGCCGAGATCACGGCCGCGAAGAAGCAGGCGACCCCGTTGAAGCCGAAGCTCTCGGCCGGGGAATTGCAAGAACTCGCCTTCGGGGCCTACGTCGGCCTCGTCCGCGAACAGGGTTCCTCGACCGCAACGCCGGCGACCATCCGCGTTCGCCAGACGGCGCTCGCCCGCATTTTCGCCATCGCGTCCACGGGGCCGGCGGCCGCTCGCTCGGCGCGGCCGATTCTCACGCAAGCCCTCGGCGATCCGAACCAGCCCGTGCGGATGCAAGCCTTCGAGCATCTGCTCTCGCTCGGCTTCGACAAAACGATGCTTGCCGCCGACGCCTTGGAAGCCGGCCACACCGACTTGGGCGTGAAGGGGCTGGAGTTGCTCACCGCCGGCACGACCGGCACGGACAGCGACGCCGTGCTGGAGCGGGTACTCCTCTCCCGCACCGACGATCTCGCTTTGGAAGCGGCGAAGTTGCTCGCGAAGACGAAGGGCCAAGTCCCGGTCGCGGCGGTCAGCCTCGACGCGGTGAGCGAGAAGTTGCGGCAGCAGTCCGTCGCATGGCTGGCCGCCGAGTACGACAAGAACGCGGAGGCCCAGAAGTATCTGCGGAAGGCGGTCGAATCGCGCTATCGCCACGTCCGGCAGGCGGCCGCGATGGAACTGGCGACGAAGAAAGACCAGGCCGCGTTCGACGTGCTGGCCGCCATGCTGCGAGAGGCGACGGAAAAGGGCCAGCAGGGACGGGTCATCGCCGCGCTCGGAACGCTCGGCGATTCGCGGGCCGTGGACGTGTTTCTCGACCGCATCGAGTCCGACCCGACCGGCACGGCCTTGGTCGGCGATTTGTTCGAGGCGGCCGCGGTCTTTTACAACCCCGCCTGCGTTGACCGGCTCGCCGACATGGCCCTCCGGAAGGGGGAGTGGTTCGCCCATGCTTACAACGCCGTCCTGATCGTCAGCGGTTACACACAGATTGCGCCGTCGCCGGACGACGAGGCGGCCTTCGCCGCCGCAGAGGCGAAGCAACACCCCCGGCTTCCGGCCGTGCTGGCGAAGGCCTTCGACCTGCTGATCCGGACCGGCAAGATCGTCGACCGCCCCGCCGTGCTGGCTCACGCGAAGGCGAGCCGGGGACCGGAAGTCGACGAACCGCTCGCCACGATGGCCGCCAGCCCGCACGACGAGGTCCGTCGCAAGGCGCTGGAAATGATCGGCTGGCGGCTCCGCAAACGCGGCGGTCCGCCGGATGCCTTGCTGAAGGCTCTCCGGCACAAAGACCCGACGACGCAATTCATGGCGGCGGAAGGGCTGGCCCGAGGCGGCCGAAGCGAAGGTTTGCCGGTTCTGCTGTCGAGCCTGGAGTATCTGGACGACGTGCAGATGCGGCGCAACGCCGTGCTGGCCCTCGGCGAACTGGCCGACCCTCGGGCGGTGGATGTGCTGTTGAAATTCGCCGGCGAGAACGGGCACGCCCTTCAGGAGCCGGCGGCGGAAGCCCTTGGGCATTTGCGAATATCGCCGCGTGGCGACGAAATCGGCAAGCTGCTCGAACGCCTCGCGAAGTCGCCGATGGACGGCGTCGCCCAACAGGCGCTGGTCGGCCTGCGCTGGTTCGACTCGCCGGCCGGATGGACGCTCATTCGCGCGGCGGCCAGATCGAACAACTGGAAAACCCGCCAAACGGCCGTTGAACAGCTCGGCCACTCCGCCGATCCCGCCAGCCGGGACGCCGTGCTGGAGCGGTTGCGAAAGGACAACGACAACGACGTGGTCAACGCCGCCTTCGACGCGGCCGTGCGGCAGTTCGGTCCCGACTCGCTGGAGCCGTGTTACGCGGCGGTGGAAACGCCGCACGAGAAAAACTTCACGGCGATGGGCGAAGCCGGGACGGACGTTCTCAAGGCTCTCCGCGAACGCGGCGACACGCTCCGGCTGTTGCAAACGCTGCCGCAGACGACCGGCAATGGGTTTGCGGCCGTCGAGGGCATTTTGATGGCCCGGCCGACGCCGCCGGACGACGTGATGACGAAGGCCCTGGCCGGCGACAACCCGTGGATGGTCAAGGCCGCCGCCCGCATGATCGCCCGTGCGGCGGCGCCTTCCACCCCGGTGCGAAAGGCCGTCGAAGCGGCCATCGGCAAGTGGTGGGCCACGTGGCGGACACGCCGAGATCTGATGCTCCGTCGCATCGGACAACACGATCAAGAGGCGACGGCGAAGGCCGTGACGCTGGCAGAGGTCGCCCTCGAAGAATTGCTGTGGCCGGCCGCCCGCTTCGGCTTCGCCGAGAAGACGCTCGCCGACC
>NZ_JH636447.1:96876-99383 GCF_000255705.1 Zavarzinella formosa DSM 19928 | reverse complement strand
CCAAGTTCGCCCCGCCGCAAGCCGCGAAACTGGCCGCCGAATTCTTCTCGGATCGCCCGGTGTCGGCTCGCCTCGGCACGGCGAAAGTGGCCGAAGTCGCCAGGGCGAACGCGGCCCAGCCCCATTACCAACCGCTCGCCCTGCCGGCGCTGATCGAGGCGAAGGACGTGCCGACGCTGGCAAAGGTCGCGAAGGACAAGAAGGCCGCCGAACCGGCCCGGCTGGGCGCGGTCGAAGGCCTCGGGTTCATGGCGGTGGAAGCGGCCGAAGTGGTGCTGGCCGAAATCGGCGCCACCGACGGCGACGACGAGGATGTGCGCAAGGCGGCTTGGAAGGCTTTGAGACGGTCAAAAAGACAGAGAATATTTACCGCAGAGGGTATTTCCTGAAGAGGATTCACCGCAGAGGGCACGTGAGGGCACATGAGAAAAACAGAAGAGAGTTCAAAATTCATTCTTTAAGAATGATTTTCTGGTTTTCATCTTTGCTTTTCTCATGTGCCCTCACGTGCCCTCTGCGGTGAATCCTCTTCAAGGTGAAGATTTTTCGGGGTAAGAGCGATGCCAGATGAAACAACACCCGAGCCGCCCGCGACGCCGGCGCACCTCAGCTATGGCGGCAGCAGTCGTGTCGCCACGGCCGGGGACACCGCCCGCGTCGAACTCTTCGGCAACCTTGACCGGCCGCCGGTGAAGTTCGAGGCGACCGTGACAAACCCGATCCGCTTTCGCGAAGCGATGTCGGCCCTGTACGGGGTCGTCGGCAGCGATTACCGGTACGTGCCGAAAGATCGTACCGCTTACATGGCCTACCTGCGGCTCAAGCGGGAAACGGCCGCCCTCAATATCTGGCAGGCCCAGCAGGCGTACTTCGGCTGGCTGTTGCGGAACGATCCGCTTGCGTTCTGCATTCTTGACCCGGTCGTCACCGTTCACCCCGATCAGGTGATGTTCGAGGTCTTCGGCAAGGACGAGAGCAGTTACGCCGCCCTCGCCTTCAAGCGGTCGGCATTCGCCGAGGTCGGTGAGACCGCCTGCGGTACGACGAACATCGACTTCAGCGACGCACTCTATCAGAGTGTGCAACAGATGCGGTCCACCCGCAAGACACGGTTAAGCGTCGGCTCGGCCGGCGTCGGCTCGGCCGGCGTCGGCATGGCGACCGAGACGCGCCCGGAGGTGCTGGAGAAGCAGATCCGCATCCCCGATTCGTGGATGCGAGGCTTCCTGCAAGTGCAGTCAGCGGCGACGTTGCCCTTCGACCACCTGCGGCTCGCGCCGATGGACCTGTACAACGCCCTCCGCACGCTGCGCATGAATGGCGACCGTAAGGGCAAACGCCGTGGCTTGCGGTTCGAGTTGGTGCCGGCCCAGCAACCACGGATCGTGCTGGAACCGTGGGAGACGGTCATCCCGGCGACGGCTGAACCGTTCAAGGGGAAGGCCGCCCGCGTCGTCCGCGTCTGGGGCCGTCGGCGGCTCATGACGATCAAGCGGTTGCTGCCGTTCGTCGAAAGCGTGGACGTGTACCTTCTTGGCAGCGGCCTGCCGAGCTTCTGGGTGTTTCGGGCCGGCGACATCACGCTGACGCTCGGCCTGACCGGCTTCACGGCCGCGAACTGGTCGTCGGCCCTCGGCTTCGACCTGCTGTTGCCCCGGAAGACCCAGACGACGGAACCGCTGGCGAAGGTCGTGAAGTTCCTCGCCGACGGCGTGTGGGCCGCGACGCGGGAAGAGATCGCCACGGGCAGCGGCGTGAAAGGCTCGCCGCTGCTCGAAACACTCCAGCTTGGCTGCCAACAAGGGCAGTTGATGTTCGATCTGGCCAACGGCGTCTACCGCCTGCGGCCGATCCTGAACGAGCCAATCGACTTGGTTCGCCTTCAATACCGCAACCAGCGGGAGAAGATCGCCTTCGACCTGCTGACCCGCCGCGGCGCGGTGAAGATCGTCAGCGAGAACCGCATCGCCGGGCACGGGCTGGAACTGACCGGGCAAGTGTCCGTCGAGGAAGACAAGCGAGACTACCGCCCGCAAATGGTGCTGGCCGACGAGGGACAGGTCCGCCGTGTGACCTGCACCTGCGCCCCGTTCCGCACCAGTGGCATCAAGGGGGGGCCGTGCGTCCACCTGATCGCCCTGCGGCTGGCGTTTGCCGACAAAGAGGCGAAGCGGGCGAAGACCGACGACGCCGTCGTCTTCGAGACACGGGCGTTCACGAGGCGAGACGGCGACACCGAGCAGACGATGCAACTTTCACTCGAACGACAAAAACTGAAAGTCCGCTGGGGCCGGGCCGGGCAACCGATGCGGTTGCAATCGCTGAAATTCAACAGCGAGGCCGAAGCCAGGAAGGCATACTTCGACCGACTGACGGAACTGGACGCACGCGGATATCTGGATGCCGTCGCTGATTAAAACTGGATTCACCGCCGAGGACACGGGATTAAAACCGGATTCACCGCAGAGGGCACGTGAGGGCACATGAGGAAAACCAAGATGAAAACG
>NZ_JH636447.1:85684-96866 GCF_000255705.1 Zavarzinella formosa DSM 19928 | reverse complement strand
TCTTCTGTTTTTCTCATGTGCCCTCACGTGCCCTCTGCGGTGAATCCATCTGGACTCATACATGGCAACGACAACGACTGATCCGATTGCCCTCTGGCAGAGCATCCTTCAAGCCGGGGGCGTGCGGGCATACATCGACGGACAACTCAAGGAACGCGGGTTCCTCGTCGAGCGGCGAGACACGGACGCCATGAGTGACCGCGAGAAGGATCAGTACAAGAAGGCCCTCAAGCAAGAGGCGGCCGAGCGGAAGAAGCTCAAGAAGGAGGCGTGGGCCGCGTACAAGACGGCTCACATCGTCCATCTGGGCGATGGCGTCTACTGGAGCGACGAGTCGAAGCCGGATAAGTGGGATACGCCGAACAGCGAGGAGCGGGCAGCCGAGAATGAGTTGCCGGCCCTCGATTCACCGAAGCAACTGGCCGAGGCGTTGGGACTGACGATCCCGCAACTGCGGGGAATGTGTCACCACCGCGACGCGGCGACAAAGCTGCACTACGTGCGATTCACGATCCCGAAACGCGACGGCAAGCCGAGGCCAATCTGGGCGCCGCTGCCGAAGCTGAAGGCCGCCCAAAGGTGGATTCTGCATAACATCGTCGAACGCCTGCCTGTCCACGGCTCCGCTCAGGGTTTCCTCGTCGGCCGGTCCACGCTGTCGAACGCGGCCGTTCACACAAACGCGAAGATCCTCCTCAAGATGGACGTGACCGACTTCTTCCCGACCGTCACCTGGCGGCGGGTTCGCGGCGTCTTCCGGCGGGCGGGCTATCGTGAACAGATTGCGACACTGCTCGCGCTGATTTGCACCGAAGCCCCTCGCGAGATCGTGCAACACGACGGCAAGACGTATTACGTCTCGCTCGGCGCCCGCTGCCTGCCGCAAGGCGCGCCGACCAGCCCTTCGCTGACGAACGCCCTCTGCCTGCGGCTCGACCGGCGCTTGACGGCGCTGGCGGCCAAGCTCGGCTGGCGATACTCCCGCTACGCGGACGACATGACATTCAGCCTGCCGGCCGATCACGCCGGCAAACCGCAACTCGGCAAGCTCCTTGGCTGCGTGAAACGAGTCGTGACGGCCGAGGGCTTCGAGGTGAAGGATGAGAAGACCCGCGTTCATCGCAAAGGCGGCAATCAAAGCGTGACGGGCCTCGTGGTCAACGGCGACGGCACGCCTCGCACGCCCCGCAAGGTGCGGCGAGAACTCCGGGCGGCGATCCACAACTTGGAGAAGGGCAAACCTCTCAAGGAAGGGGAAACCCTGCCGCGACTGATGGGCATGGCCGCCTACGTCTATATGACCGACGCGAAGCGAGGAAAGGAACTGCTGACGGCCCTGCGCCGGTTTGCCGCGGGCGAATCGTGAGGCGGGGCCAAGTCTCGCTCTTGGTCGAACCCGCCTGATCGTTCGGCGTGGATTTCAGTCGGCGGGTGATTTCACCGAGAGGCCCGGCTCTCTGGGGACGAACCGGCGGGCGTCAGGCTGAAGAGCAGGGACCGCCTCGTGGACGTCGTCGGCCACCTTTGTCGCCGGGATCTTCAGGGCGTTGATGATCGTGCTCGACTCCACCATGTCTGCGGACGGTACAGGGCGGGGAGACGTTCCCCCGGACGGATGTTCAGCGCGTCGTCCACGGCCGTGGCCCCGATGTCCCCGATATGATTCTTCAGTTGCAGTGAGCGATTGCGATAGACAAACTCGGCCACGCGATCACGAAGCGGGTCGATGCCGCCAATGGCCGGGGCATAACGAAGGCCCGTCAGGTCGAACATCGTCGGAAAAATGGTCGATTGCCCGAGGATAATGTTCTGCCGCAGGGAAGACTCCTGGCTCGCCGCCGGCCGGAAAAGGGTTCCGATGCCGGGAATGTCCTGGAGGACCTGCACGCCCTGGCTGGTCCGGGAGACCTTCAGCCCCACGGAGTATTTGCTGATTTCCCGCAGTTCGTAATTGCCCAATTGCACGTCCGTGTTGACGAAGTGCCGGTCCACCCGGCGTCGGCCCGCACAGGCTCGCGGATCTTCGTGCTGTACATGTAGTTGAAATTAAAGACAACCGACTGGCCATCCGGGCTGATGACCGGGCGAATCTCGTAACCGGTGCCGGTCTCGAATTTGTACACGCTCGGATCGGGGATCAGGTTCTCCAGTTGCGAGCCCAGTTCCCGCCGACCCGGCGCCTGCTGGGCCATGATCATTTCATCCGTCGTGGTCGGCAGGCCCGGAAGGACGCTGCGAACCGAGGCGTCGCCAAGCGTGCCCCCCACCAGGGAGGAGACCGGCTGGCCGCTGCGCATCTTCACGAGGGCCAGGAACGTCGGATCATTCAGCAAGGCGCCGTAGTCATCCATCGCCGCCTTGGCGCCCTTCATGGCCTCGGTGATGAAAATTTCCCGCTTGGGCAGGTCAAACTCAAACGTCGCGGCCGGGTCCACTTTGCCGAGCTGGCGGTTGTTTGTCAGCACCGTGGTGGTTTCAACCTGGGCGACGTTGACATCCCATGACCGGCTGGCGCACCGGACGGACCGGAACGCCGGGTTGTAAAACTGCCGGTTAAAGTCGTCGTCGAGGGCCGTCGAGATTCGCTTGATATAGTTGTCGATGTTCGCGCAATGGGAACGGGTTCCCTCCAGTTGCTCGATGTATTTGTCTTCCGTCTCGTCCACCTGAATGTCGAGGAAGCGTTTGTAATCCAGCGGCGTGCGGGCCTTGGAAGCCCGGTTTCTGGCGGCCTCAAAATCAGAGCCGGCCTTGGCAAAAGACTCCACTTCCTGATCGACGGCCCCGAACAGGAGCCGGGCCACGTCGGCCAGCGGAGAGTTCTCGACCAGCCCCGCCGAGACAAGATCGCGGAGTTGCTTGTAATCCTTCACCACCGACACCAGATCGATCTGGTTGGATTTTCGCGCGTTGGCAAGCCTGGCGGTCAGGGCGGTGATTTCCACCTCGGAATCCATCGTCTTGAGTTCGTCGATGAAGTCCTTCCCGAAAAAGGCATGAAGGTATTTGCGGTCGAGGTCTTCCTGGCTGTCCCCGCCTTGCTGTTCCTGGGCCTTGCGTCCCGCGACGGCGACCACGGACTTCCGCAGCATTTGGGCCGTCTGCGTCGTCATGAATCGCGAATGGTCAATGTGCGTCTGGATCTCGGCCAGCACTTGTCCTGGGGAATGTTTTGGTGGCCGGCGAACTGGCCAGCAGGGTGTTCCCGTACACGTCCAGAATCGTGTTGGCCACCACAAGCTGATAAACGGACGGCGGCAGATCCTGCGGCAATATCAGATCGACTTATTTTCTCGGTTGAACCCATTTCTTCGATGAAAAGCGGCTCACACGTTTTGGGCCAAATCACTATTTGAGCCATCTGGCCCTTTTCAATCGTGTTGGAATCAAGTTCGCCAATGATTTTGGGCCATGAGAAACGCCGTCAAAAGGGGCCGGATTACTCCAAAATCATCAGGCGAGATGTCGATTTGCCGAGGGTTTTGAAAAAAGGTGTTCAGTTTGCCCGCTGTTTTTGACCAGTGAGGTGGGTGTCCAACTGTCCAAAAATGGTCGCCGGAGGGATGTTTTGTGGTGTTTTCAGGCCACTTTTGAGTCGGATTTTGACCTGTTTCCAAATCGTGAAATCCCAAGCCCTGTAGCCTCATTGCTCCGGGGAAATCTAGATTCGTTTGAGACTTTTGATCGCAAGAGAATTTTTCGCCATTGCATGTAACGTGTGGGAGCAGATTCAGACCAGCGTCCCAATATGAATCATGCTTCCGCATCAAAGTTTGCCAAACTTCCGGGCAGGTCTGAAGAGAATTCTTGTGCGGCCATAAGGATTTGGACACGATTTTAATAACTGATCGCCGGAGCAACGGCACGGACAACGCAGTTGACTTATTTTCAAATATCGTTGCGGATGACTCGAAACCCAATGCCGTGATACTGTCCGAAATGAACTGATGAACTTGGTCCGGATGAGTTTCCAAGCCCAAAAATTGCCAGCCCGTTGTTTGGCCGTCATTTGACACAAAAACAGGGTCGGGCATTCAGTTCGGGCGAAGCAAAGTGCTTGTGATTGACGGATGCCTGGCTGGCATTGATGCCCCGGCGGATTTGGCGACAGGCTTTGCGGCCTGTGGTTTCTTCTTCAATGGATAATGTTTCATGCGGACGCTGCTTGTATCGTCGTCTCCCAAAGATGCGTCTCTTGACCGCATCCGCCGGATGCTGCGATCCTTCAACGAATTTGAATCGCCCGAGGTGGTTTCCTATGCCGACGCCCGGCAGCGCCAGTTGCCTTCTCATTCGGGGTTGATTGTGGTTTCGCTGGGGATCGACGTCGCCGGGGGGCATGAGTTTGTCCGGGGATTGGCCAAAAACACGTCCGCCAAAGTGATGGTCGTCGGCCCGGTTTCGGACTCGAAGCTGATTCTGAAGATCCTTCAAGACGGCGCCGACCTCTACATCGACGACCACGATATCGAGAGCGAATTTCTGCCCGCGATCACCCGGATGTTCCCCGACTCGGCCACGCCGGTGGGGCGAGTCCTCGCGGTCATCACGGCCAATGGCGGAAGCGGCGGAAGCACGCTGGCCGTCAATCTGGCCGTCCTGCTGGCCCGCTCGCGGGGCCGTTGCGGCCTCGTGGACGGCGACGCGCTGCGGGGCGATCTGGCCACGATGCTTGATCTCAAGCCCTCGTTCAGTCTCGCCGATGCGTGTCTGAACGAAGGGCGGCTGGACCGGGGCATGATCGAGAAGATGCTGATCCGGCACGCCTCGGGAGTGCATTTGCTCGCGGCCCCTTCGCAATTCGCCGACGTTCCGAACCTGACGCCGGGCGGCATGGTCGCGGCGCTCACCCTGACGCGATCCCTGTTCCCGGAAACGATCGTTGATCTGGGGGACGGGCTGCTGGCGGAGCAAACGGAAACCCTGCGAGTCGCCGACTGTGTTTATCTGGTGTGCCGGCTTGACTTCACCTCGCTTCGGAATGCCCGCCGGCTTCTCGACCATCTTGGAAGCCTGGGCGTGCGGCGAAGCGACATCAATTTCGTCGCCAGCCTGCAAGGACAGCCGGGCGAGTTGCCCGTTGCCGAGGCCGAGAAGGTGCTGGGGGGAACCTTCGCGGGAATCATCCCGTATGACCCGGCGAGCATCAACTCCGCCATCAACACGGGTTCGCCGGCCGCGATCAAATTCCCCACGTCCCGGTTTGTGCAGGCTTGCTCGAAGCTCATCGGCGGCGGAATCGCCGAGGGCGAGACTATTCAGGAAAGCTTCCTGGCAAGGTTCGGGGCCTTGTTCTTCAAGCCCGCCCCGAAGCGGGAGCCAGCCGCCGGATAATCGCAATTGATCGGTGAAGACTCGCGGATTTCTCTTCCATCATCGCCCGATGAAAAAGTGGTTTTATGTCACGGATACACGGAATATACCCGCTCACACAGGGCGCCGCCCAGCCGCCGGAACCAACGGTCGTCCCGGCCGTCGATCCGCAGGCCGGGGAGGAATTGCGGAAGTTCAAATCCCAGCTTCACCACCGGCTGGTGATGAGCATGGATCTGACCGCGATGGTCACGTTGAGCCGGGATCAGCTTAAAAACGAGGTTCGCCGGGTCGCCGACGAGCTTTGCCAGCGAAGCGCCAACCTGCTCAACAAGCAGGAGCGGGAGCGGCTGGTCAACGAAGTGCTTGACGAAACATTCGGCCTGGGGCCGCTTGAGCCGTTGATGAGCGATCCCACGGTGACGGACATCCTGATCAATGGCCCGCGAACCGTCTATGCCGAGCGCCACGGAAAACTGGAACTCACGAACGTCACGTTCAGCGACGAGGCCCATCTTCGGCAAGTCGTGCAACGCATCGTCAGCCAGGCCGGCCGGCGGGTGGACGAGACCAGCCCGATGGTGGACAGCCGGTTGCCCGATGGCAGCCGTCTCAATGCGATCATTCCCCCGGCGGCCATCGACGGGGCGCTCGTCTCGATTCGCCGGTTCTCCGCGAAGCCGATTCAGGCCGCCGACCTTGTCAGAAACGGGTCGATGCCCGCGGAGATGTTGGAGTTCTTTTCTGCCGCCGTGAAGGCCCGCCTGAACATTCTCGTTTCCGGAGGAACGGGCAGCGGCAAAACCACCCTGCTCAACGTCCTCTCGGCGTTCATCCCCGAGGACGAGCGGATCATCACCATCGAAGACGCGGCCGAGTTGAAACTTCAACAACGGCACGTCGGCCGACTGGAATCCCGCCCGAGCAATGCGGAAGGCGCGGGGGAAATTTCCACCCGCAGCCTCGTGAAGAATGCGTTGCGGATGCGGCCCGACCGCATTCTGATCGGCGAATGTCGCGGCGCCGAGGCGCTGGACATGCTTCAGGCAATGAACACCGGCCACGAGGGAAGCCTGACCACCGTCCACGCCAACGACACGCGGGAAGCCCTTGGCCGGCTGGAAATCATGGTGGGGATGGCCGGATTCGACCTGCCCACCTGGGTGATTCGCCGGCAGATCTCCTCGGCGATTCATTTGGTGGTTCAAGTGAGCCGACTCCTCGGGGGCGAGCGAAAGATCATCAAGGTTTCCGAAGTGACCGGCGTCGAGGGTGAAAACTACCTCATGCAGGATTTGTTCGTCTTCAAGCAAACGGGGCTGGACGAACGCCGCCGGGCCGTCGGGCAGTTTCACGCGACCGGCACGCGGCCGAATTGCACCGAACGCCTCGCCGCGCTGGGCGTCGGCCTGCCGCCGGAATTGTTCCAACGCCGGGTCTTGCACCCGACTCCCCGTTAATCGATCCCGGAAGGTCCGCGATGTGGTTCTCCATCCTTGTTTTTTTTCTGGCGACGCTCGGCTTCCTGGCGGCCGGCTGGGGTGTCCCCCGGTTGATGCAACGGGACCGCCAGACCGTCCGGCGGCGGCTCGCCGAAGCCTTCGGCGCCGACGGGGCCACCGCCTCGACGACCCCGTTGTTCAACGAATTCGACGTTTACAACATGGGTCCGGCCGAGGAATACGCTCTTTTGAGAGCCGGGAACGGCCCGGTGGTCGCCAAACCCCGGCCGGGATTGATCACCGTCATCAACCATCAGCTTGAGGACGCGAACCTCTCCTTTGGGGCGGTCCAATTTCTTCTGGCGGGAGTCGTCATGGCCGCCGGTCTTGCCTCGGCGGGCGGGTGGGCGTTTCAGTGGCCCGGCGTCGCGGCCGGCGTCCTTGCGGGCCTGATTATTCCGTGGGCGTTCGTGCAATTCAAACAACGGCAACGCCGGGAACGGTTGCTCAATCAACTCCCCGCCGCCTTTGAACTGATGGCCCGCATCATCCGGGCGGGCCAGTCGGTTCCGCAGGCGTTCGGGGCCGTCGCGGAATCGTTCGACAATCCGCTGGCCGGTGAATTTGCAAACGCCCGGCATCAACAAGAACTGGGGCTTTCGGCCGAAGTGGTGATCCGGGAACTCGGGCATCGCTCCGGTGTGATGGAATTGCGGATTTTCTCGATGGCCATGCTTCTCCAGCAACAAACGGGCGGCAATTTGTCCGAGGTTCTGGATCGTCTGGCCGCGCTCATTCGGACCCGGTTGCGATTGCGGCAGCAAGTTCGCACGCTGACGGCCGAGGGGCGTCTTCAGGGCATCACGCTCGCGGTTCTGCCCGCGTTGATGTTCGTCGCGTTGTATCTGGCCAACCGTCGTTATGCCCAGATGTTGCTCGACCGGCCGTCGCTGCTGCTGGCGACCGGGGCCTTGGTTTGCATTGGCTTGTTGTGGATTCGCAAAATTGTCCGCTTTGACGGCTGAGGAGACAGGTGATGTTCTCGAACCCGATGTTGACCGCCACGATCACATTTTTTGCGACGTCCCTGGTCGTTCTTGTGATTAACTGGCACATGGGAAGAAAAAATCCCAACGACCGCGACCGGACAAGCGAACGCATCCGTGAGCTTTGCGAATCAAACACCGATCATCCGGTGGTGAAGCCGTCCGTGCCGCTGCTTCGCCGGCTTGTCACCGCCGTCTCCATGCTCGGAACCCGAACCGCCTCCGCCCGTGACGAGCGAATGCAACGTCTCCGGGGCGGATTGCTCCGGGCCGGATATTATTCGGCCACCGCTCCCCAGTTTTTCTTGGGCGCCATGTTAATGATGGCCGTCATCCTCACCCTGGCCGGGGGAGTGGCCGTGTTTTGCGTCAAGCCCGGCAACATCAAGTTTGCCGCGCTGGGAGGAGTGGGCGGTGGTCTTCTCGGCCTCGCCATTCCGATGCTCTGGGTTTCCGAACGGGCCAGGCAACGCCAGCGATTGCTTACCATTGCCGTGCCCGACGCCCTCGACATGCTGGTGTTGTGCCTCGAAGGGGGAACCAGCATCAACGCCGCCGTGCAACGGGTGGCTGACGAACTCCATGTCGTTCATCCGTTGTTGGGGATGGAAATCAACATCGTCCAGCGGGAAATGCAGATGGGACTTTCTCCCGGCGAGGCGTTTCAAAAGTTTGCCGACCGTTGCGGCCTCCTCGACGTCCGGGAACTCGCCATGGCGATTGTGCAATCGGAACGCTGCGGCGCGGGGATTGCGAAAGCCCTGCGCACCTATGCCGAATCGGCCCGTCATCGATGCCAGCAAAAGGCGGAGGAAACCGCCCAGCGGGCCGCCGTGAAGATTCTGATGCCCACGATGTTGTGCATCTTCCCGGCCATCTTCATCGTCGTCCTCGGACCGGCCGCCTACCAGACCGCCAACATGTTCGCCCGCTGAAACCAAAAGCAGACATCATGCGATCAATCAACCAACGAACGACGAATCATCGGCCGGGGGCGGCGGCGGTGGAACTCGCCCTCGTCCTGCCGTTTTTGGTGGTGATGTTCACGGCCGCCGTGGATTTCGCAAGGATTTATCACATCACCCAAACGATTCAGGAATGTGCCCAGTCGGGGGCGATTTATGCGTCGGGGACGGCGCAGTTTTCCTCGTCGATTGACAACACCCAGGCGGCCACGAACGCGGCTTGCGCCAGCGGGGCCAACCTGTCCCCGGCCGTCCAGGCGGCCAATGTCTCCGTGGTGATCGACAGCACGGGGAAAACGGCGACGGTGACGGTGACATACACCTTCAACAGCATCATGCCGTTTTTATCCTCCGCGACGGTCATCACCCGCAGCGCCACCATGAGCCAGGCGCCCGTTCCCGGACAGTAATCCCAGAGGCGGCCGACCATGACTTTCCGACACACTCGATCCGGCGACCGAACGGCCGCCATCACCGTCGAAGGCGCCATCGTCATTCCGGTGTTTCTGCTGTTGCTGTTGGTGATCGTGGTCGGCGGGACGGGAATTTTTCAATACGAACAGGTCGCCTGCCAGTCTCGGGAGGCCGCCCGGTGGGCCAGCGTCCGGGGCGGGGATTACCAACGGGAAACCAGCCTCGCCTCCCCCACGGCGAATGACATTCTTCAGCAAGTGGTCCTGCCGCTGGCCGCGAACATGGACCCGTCGCATCTGACGCTGACGGTCGAGTGGGTCAACGGGGCGACCGGGGCGGCCACCAGTTGGGATTCCTCCTCCAAGGCCGTGAAATCGACGACGGTTTCCGGGGATTATGTGACGAACAAAGTCCGCGTGACCGTTCAGTGCCTTTGGACTCCCGCCGTGATGTTTGGCCCGCTGACGTTTAAGAGTGTCTGCGAATTTCCGATGTCGTTTTAACAAGGGTTTTTGATGTTAATCACCCGCTCCGCTGTTGCCGCCGGTCAAACCCGCCGCGGGGCCATCGCCGTGTGGCTGTTGCTGAGCCTGACCGTTATTGTCGGCGTGGTGGCCATTAACCTTGATGGCGGGCGTTTGATGGACGAACGCCGCCGGGCGCAGGCCGCCGCCGATGCCGCCGCCTTGGCCGCCGCGAAAGACTTGTATTCAAACACCAAGACCAATCACGGGTTGGACATCGGCGGAACCGCCCGAGCGGCGGCCATTCAGATCGCGGCGGCGAACGGCTACCCGGCGAGCGCGGTCACTGTCAACATTCCCCCGTTGACCGGGACGTTTGTCGGCAAGGCGGGCTATGTCGAGGTGAGCATCCGGAGCAATCTGGACGCTAGTTTCGGAAAGATTTTCACCTCAAGCACGCTTCCGGCCACCGCCCGCAGCGTCGCGGCCGGCAATCCGATGAAACTCGGGATTATTCTCCTCCGATCATCCGGGGCCGATGCGTTCCTCAACAAATCGCTGGCGCTGGCCGTGCTGAACGCGCCAATCATCATCAATTCCTCCGACGCGGCCGCTTATCGGCAACAGAGTTTCGGGGCGGTGGTCGCCACCCGGATGGACATCACCGGCGGCTACGTCAATCCCGGCAACGCGATCATGCTGGCGAACATTCGCACGGGTTCGACTCCGGTGAGCGATCCCCTGTACTTGCTGCCAGTGCCATCAACTTCCGGCATGACCGTCCGGAGTTCCTCGCCGCTGACCGTCAACACGATCCTTCCCGTCGTGCTGCAACCGGGCGTTTATCAAGGGGGCATCCGAATCACCGGCCTGTCGACGGTCGTCATGAATCCGGGCGTGTATGTGATGAACGGCGGCGGCTTCCGGGTCGACAGTCTGGCGACCGTCACCGGCTCGGAAGTGATGATCTACAACACCTCCGGAACCTACGCGGCCGGGCCGATCACCGTCACGGGAAAGCTCATCCTTTCCGCCCCCCTGTCGGGAACGTATCAGGGAATCAATTTCTTCCAGAATCGCAGCCAGACCACGGCCATTTCTTTCACCGGAACCGGTGTGACGGTCATCACGGGGACGATCTATGCCCCCAAGGCGCCGGTGAGCCTGACGGGAGGTTTGCTGGCGGCATTGGATGTTCTCGGAGGGGCGTATGTCGTCGATTCGATGACCGTCGACGGGCTTGGAAGCGTGAACATCGATTTGGGACTGAATCCGCCGCTGGTCCCCGATGTCCGGCTTGTTGAATAGTTTTGGTTCTCCGCGCACTATTGAGTGGCATATCCGGTTACGGAAGGCGTTTGACACGACAGCGCAGAGTCATCAGTCAAAGGATCGTTCTCTTCTCCGGCGACCGAACCCCCGTCCGTCTTCTCTAGTGCAAAATCAAGCAACAACATTTGCAAATGATCCCAAGAGCCCCACTGCGTCAGCGGTGGGGGTGGCACTCACTGGAAGCCACCCCCACCGCTGACGCAGTG
>NZ_JH636447.1:84973-85315 GCF_000255705.1 Zavarzinella formosa DSM 19928 | reverse complement strand
GATCAGTTCGTCGGCGCCCGCCCCGCCGATCAGCACATCCTGCCCGGCGCCGGCGGTCAGGGTGTCGTTCCCCGCGTCGCCGAGCAACACGTTGGCGGCGGCGCTGGCGATCACCGAGATCTTGTCGTTGCCGTCGCCGCCGGAGAGGATCGCCGGGATGACCGATTCCACGGCCGGGTTGGACGTCGAGATCTTCACGCTGATGTTGTCGTTGCCCCCCAGGCCGTAGGCCAGCAAGTGGCCGTTCGGGGCGTAGGGGCCGCCCGGCAGGGTTTTGCCGTTCAGCATCACGTCGAACAACGCGCCCGTGTTGTCCACGGGGACAAAGGTAATCGTGTCGGC
>NZ_JH636447.1:83768-84963 GCF_000255705.1 Zavarzinella formosa DSM 19928 | reverse complement strand
GGGGTCTTGGCCGGGTTCAGCGGGTCGGTTTCGAGGGCCAGCGTCTGGATTGTCACGCTTTGCCCGCCGGCAACCGGGGTGGTCGCCCCGGCGGCATCAACAGCCTTCACCTTCACGGCATAAGTCTTCGCCGCCACGTAGGCATGAGAAACCACCGTTCCGCTCGGGCCGGTCACGGTTTGATCGACGGTGCCGTTGCCGTCCCAGTCGATCTGGAACTTGTAAACGGCGTTGGCCGCCGCGTTCGTCTCGGCGGCGGTCAGCGCGAATTCCAGCGGCTGGCCGGGGACGCCGACCGTCGGGCCGGTCAGTCCGGCGGTCAGGGTGACGACCACCGCGGGCACCGTGGCGGCCACGCCGACGTGGTTCTTGTCGGTGACGGTCACGGTCTGGTTGCCGATGGTCTTCAGGGTCGCGGTGAACGTGTGGATTCCCTTGTCGGCCGCCTTGAAGACATAATCGGCCGGGAGAACCGCCTGGCCGTCGCTGCTGGTGAAATGCACGGTGCCGAGGTAGCTTGTCACACGGTTCCCGAAGGCATCCAACGCGGCGACGGTGATGGTCCGGGCCGTGCCCGCCAGTCCCGGCTTTTCGAGGCCGGAGACCGCGAAGGAAACCGCCGCTCCCGCCGTCACGGTCACGGCGGCGCTGATTCCCTTCAAATTCGGATGGTTCACCCCGGTGGCGGTGATGGTCTGCTTGCCCGCCGTGTCCAGGGTGACTTGGAACGTCTTCGAGCCGTGGTCGCCCGGCAGGAAGGTGTAATCGACCGGCAAACCGGCGGCGAGGTCCGTGCTGGTCAGATGAACCGTGCCGGTGAAGGCGTCGTCAGCCACTCCCTTGGGCGTCAGCGCCTTCACGGTGACACTCACCATTCCCCCGGCCGTGACGGACACGGGGGAGACGGTCACGCCAAAGTGATTCGTCAGCGGGGCGACCGGCAACCCGGCCAGCGTGCCGGTGATCACGCCGGAACTGACGCTCACATCCCAAACGCCGTCCGTCTTCAGCGTCACCGGGAAGGTGTGAACCCCCTTGTCGGCCGCCTTGAAGGTGTAATCCGCCGGGACCACGCCGGACAGATCAGTCGTCGTGAAATGAACCGTTCCGGTGAAGTTCGGCAGATGGTTGCCGAAGGCGTCCACGGCCGCCACCGTGACCGGCCGGGGCATCCCGGAGACCGGCGGTTTCGGCG
>NZ_JH636447.1:81380-83737 GCF_000255705.1 Zavarzinella formosa DSM 19928 | reverse complement strand
GGGCGTCACCGTCACCGTGCCGGTTCCCTTGATCGTCGTCTTGCCGGCATCGACAATCGTCACCGTCACTTTGTCGGCGAGCGTGGGAAGCAAGGCGAAAGTATGTGATCCGGCGTCCAAGGCCGTGAAGGTGTAATCGGAGGGGAGGGAGGCCAGCCTGTCCGAACTGGAGAAATGCACCTTGCCGACGTAGGCCGTGTCCTTGACATTCTTGGCCGTCAGCGCTGTCACGGTGACGGTCGCCGGTGTCCCGGCCACAACGGGCGCCGTCGGGATGGTCACGCCGAAATGGGTCGTCAGCGCGGAGGCAACCAGCGCGGACAACTGGCCGGTGATGGCCCCCGCCCCCGTGTCCGTGGCGGTCACGTTCCAGCTTCCGGGCGAGTTGAGCTTCAGAGAAAACGTGTGGGTTCCCTTGTCGGCCGCCTTGAACGTATAGTCCGCCGGGAGTTGGGCCAGCGTGTCAGTCGAGGTGAAGTGAACCGTGCCGGTATAGTTCGTCACCCGGTTGCCGAAGGCGTCCATCGCCGACACCGTGATTGTCCGGGCCGTGCCGACGCTCACCGGGGCCACGGAGCCCGTGACCGCCAGCACGTTCGCCAGCGCGGGCGCCACGGTGATGGCGGGGGTGGTCCCCTTGACCGTCGCCTTGCCGACTTCGGTGACGGTCACCGTCAGTTTGCCGGCGGTTTCCAGTGTCACCGGGAAGGTCTGCGTCCCGTGATCGCCGGGCGTGAAGGTGTAATCGGGCGGCAGAATGGCGTGCTTGTCCGTGCTGATGAAATGCACGGTGCCGACGTAGTTCGCGTCCACGGTGTTCTTGGCCGTCAGCGCGTTCACGGTGACGATCACCGCGCTTCCGGCGTCAATGCTGGTCATCCCCGGCACGGTCACGCCGAGATGGGTGGTCGGGGCCGGGGCCGCCGCAACGGTGATCGGGTCGGAAACCGCCGCCAGGAGGTCCGCCGAGCCGAAGGCGCCGAGGGTGAAGCCGGTTCCGGCTTTGCTCAGCGTCAGGTTGCTGAAGGTGACGACGCCGCTAACGGCATTCGCCGTGAGTGTCCCGCTGAGCACGGCCCCCGCCGGACCGGATGTGAGGGCGATATTGACCGGCCCGTTGAACGTGTTGTCAACGGTTCCGAACGAATCCTGCAACGACAGCGTGACGCCGAATGCCCGCCCCGCAAACACCGTGGGGGGGACGGACGTGAAGGCAAAGCGGTCGCCGGTGGCTTGGACGAACGTGTTTGTCCCAAGGGTCAGGGCGCCTCCTTGGAACGTAAAATCCGTCTGCCCGATGCGGTCGAGCGTCAGACCGGCGAAGGTGGCGACGCCGTTGACGGGCGTCACGGTGAGGTTGCCGCCCAGCGTGACGCCCCCCATGGGATGGTGCGTGCTGACGGTGATCGGGCTGACGAACGTCGTGTCCGTGTTGCCGAAATTGTCCTCGGCGGTTACGGTCAGGCTGAATCCCGCGTTGGCGATCACTTTGTCCGGTGACGTCGTCACCGCCAATTGGGTGGCCGCCCCTGCCTTGATTTCAAACGGATCGGTCGTCACGCTGGCAAAATCATCGCCCGAGACGTCCAATTGATACCCGAGGCCGGCCTTGGTGATTTGGAGGTTGGAAAAATCGGCCACGCCGTTGACGGCGTTCACCGAGAGCGTTCCCCCCAAAAACGCCCCGCCGGGGCTGCCGGGCAGCAGGATGGTGACCTGACCGGTGTATGACGTGTCCACGTTGCCGAAATCGTCCTCGGCCGACACTTGGACATCGAACAGGCTTCCGGCCGTGACGGCGCTCGTCGGCTGGGCGGTCACCACAATGCGGCTGGCCGTGACCGTGAGGGGATCGCTGACAATGCTGCTCAACCCCGGCCGGGTCGCCTTGAACGTATACCCGACACCCACCTTGTCGATGTGCAGGTCGTCAAAGGTGGCGATCCCGTTCACCGCCTTCACCGTCAATGTTCCGGTGAGCGATGCCGACGAGGGATTGTTGGCGAAATCAATTTTCACGTTGCCGTTGAAACTGGTGTCCACCGCCCCATTCGAGCCAAGGGCCTCGCAGACAATGGTGAAGGCTCCGCCGGCCTTCACGGACGTCGGCGGTTCCGTGCTAATGGCAAATTGCCGGGCGATGACGCCGGTCGTGCTGGAATTTCCGCTGCTTCCCCCCGTCAAGCCCGGCAGACCGCCCGTGCCGGCGCCTCCTTGGTCGCCTTCCTCTCCGGCCGCGCCGTCCGTCCCCTGATGGCCGGTTGTTCCAGAGGGAAGCCCGGTGCCGGGGCTGGCGGCCGCCCCCTTGCCTCCCTTGGCTCCCTTCTCCCCGGCCGTTCCGCCTGTGCCGGCAGCGC
>NZ_JH636447.1:77562-80321 GCF_000255705.1 Zavarzinella formosa DSM 19928 | reverse complement strand
CGGGGGGGCCGTTGACGCCCGTCGTTCCGTTGCCGCCGTCGGTTCCGTCATCGCCATCGGTTCCGTCGCCACCGTCGCCGCCTTTGCCTCCTTCGCCCCCCTCGGCCGAGTTGCCGCTGATGGTGGCGTTGGTGAGCGTGAGCGACCCGCCCGAGAGATAAATCCCGCCCCCTTGGGCATCCCCGCCGTTCTGCGCCCCGGCCCCTGGTTTTCCGGCCGCCCCATTGCCGCCGCCGATCCCCGGCGCCCCCTTGACGGTATTCCCGCTGACCGTGACGCCGTCCAGCGTCACATCTCCGCCGAGGATGAGCAACCCGCCCCCTTGGGCCGTCGCCGGGTTGTTCCCGGCGGCCGATTCGACATGCCCGCCCGTGATGGTCAGGTCTTTGAATTCAACGGTGATCCCCGTCCCCTCGATCTTCGCAATCCGGTCCGCCCAGCCCGAGGCCGCGTCGATGGTGGTGGTGGCCGCCCCGGCGCCGATAATCGTCAGGGTTTTGCTTGGCACGGTGCCGTTGCCGTTTGTGATCGACAACGCCCCAAGGGCCGTGTTGGTCAGCGAGTAGTCGCCCGCATCCAGATTGATGGTGTTGGTGGCATCAATGTTGGTGTTGGCGGTGAGAATATCCCCCCGCAAAGCCTCCCCGCCGCCGGACAAATGAAAGACGGCCGGAACGGTCCGATCTTCGAGCGTGTGCAGGGAGAGAGAGAGACGACGAGTCGGGATCGAAGGCATGAACATTAACCGGGTGAGGAAGTTATGAAAAATAAGGGGTAAAAAACTTCCGACCATCATCTGATGATGACGAAGATGCCGCAAGGCGGATTACGAATTGCTTGCGGAAATGTTACTTTTTCGGCTGATGCGGAAGAAAGAAGAGAAGGCGAAGAGAAGAAATATCTCGCACAAAACCGCAAAGGATGCAAAGAAGAGATGAAAACAAGGATAAAAGTAAAATATAGAATTAATAATCCATTAAAATCTCATGCCTCTATACCATCTCTTTTTTTATTAGGCTGTGTTGATTCAAGTTGGTGAAGTTTCCGGGTTGCCCAAGTTACTTCAGCCAAAGATTGATGGCGGCAAACAGAACGATTCCGAGAAAGTTGCGGGCGGTCTTTTCGTATCGGGTGGCCGCCCGCCGGCACTGCTTCAGCAAGCCCACCGTCCGCTCCACTTTGTTCCGTTCCTTGTAAACATCCTTGTCATAATCACGCGGGTTTTTGCGGTTCTTCTTTGGCGGGATCACCGCCTCCGCCCCCTCCTCCTCAATCGCCTTCACGAAGGCGTCGCTGTCATATCCCTTGTCCGCCAAGACTTTCACCGGCCGATGGTCTGTCAGCAACTCCGAACCGTGGGAGATGTCCGCGTCCTGCCCCGGACTGAGCGTGACTGTCACCGGGTGGGTTCCCCAAGGCGTCGACCGCCAGATGAATCTTGGTCCCGAAACCGCCTCGGGAGCGGCCCAATGCCTGGTCGTCGGTTTCATCGTTCATCCCGGCGGCGTGCGGACGAGCCCGAATCACCGTGCTGTCCATCATCAACCATTCCATGTCCGCGTCCCGGCTCACGGCTTTAAACAACCGCTGCCAGACGCCCTTTTTGCACCATTGGTTGAACCGGTGATATACCGTGTCCCATTTGCCGAACCGTTCGGGCAGATCCCGCCAAGCGGTCCCGGTCTTGGACAAATGCCAGACGGCGTTCAGGAAATTCCGGTTGTCCCGGGCAACCCCTCCATGACCGCCCGGACGGCCCGGCAGCAGCGGTTCCAGTTTCAACCAATGGGACTCCGGCAGTTCATGGCGCTCCATCAGATTCTCCCCGGCCGCTTGGCTTGCCCAGTTCGCCACGGAGATTTACCATGACCCCTGACTTGAATCAACACGACCTAGCAGCCTTCGCTTTGTTTTTGCCTTCACTCGCACTCGCCGAAGAAAAACCACCCGTCCCTATTCCGCTGAATCGCGAGACCATGAAGGTCGGCGAGGTCGGAAAACTGAGCGTCCGAGATGATGACCTCGTTTTTGTCGCCGTCTCCGAGGTAATCGGCGACAATGAGATGATTGTAAACGTCCGTCACAACGGCCCCATAACGCTTCGGTACATTGCAAAGATGCCAACCAAGGGACTGGTGGACGGCAAGAATCTTGACCGAAAAATCTCTCACGGTTATTGGAAAGTGACCGACACAAAAAAACAGTTCGGCGCTACTTATTTTGTGATTGAACCTTATGGCGGCCCTGTCGATGTCCCACCTCCTCCGAAGCCAATTTCTTTCCCGTTGCCCTCAGGCGTCGAACCATTTCCCGAAGTTGATCCCGCTGACCCAAAGCCATTGCTTGTGAGAGAGTGGTCTCGCGCCGTAAAACTCAAAACCGAACTAAATAGCTCCCACGTCGAACGAAAGTGCGAGTTTGCCGAAAAGCGGGTCTTGGCCCTACGGTAGTCGTTACCACACGAACTTCCGCAGGACGCAAGCCCCCATGTGTTGTATCACTCTGACGCCGGCCGACCGCGCCGCCTTGCTTGATCGTTTCGCCACGGCCCCGGACCATGCCTCCCGGCAGCGGGCCGTCATCTTGTTACTGTTGCACGCCGGGGCCACATGGGCCGTCGTCACCGCCGGCCTTGGCTGCTCGTCGGCGACGGTGTCCCGATGGGCCGGACGGTATCGGGCGAACGGGATCAACGCCCTGGCCCTTCCTCCGCGACGGCCTCGTCGCCTGACGGCGTGGGCGGCCATCCTGGTCGGATG
>NZ_JH636447.1:53397-77260 GCF_000255705.1 Zavarzinella formosa DSM 19928 | reverse complement strand
CTGTCTAAAATCACCGATACTTTCGGGCAGGGCGGGACCTATTTAGCAAAGCTCGAAACCAATCCTGCCTTCAAGGGACCGGTCGCGTCCAAAACCCCACAAGCCAAATTGCTTTTTGAGGCGATCGCAAATTGGAACGTCCTAGGTAAGGGTTCACGACCCGAGGTTTCGTTTTCCGTGAACCTGTGGTAGCGTATGGCGCATGGACATGCCGAAACTGACTCCGGAGATGATGGCGGCGTGGCCGCCGGAGGCGGTCGCTTTCATCCAATTGCTGTTGGCGAAGATCGCGGACCTTGAGGAGAAGCTGAACAAGAACTCGCACAATTCCTCGAAGCCGCCGTCGAGCGACGGGCCGGCCGTCAAGCCCGCTCCTCCAAAACCGGCCTCGGGAAAGAAGCCGGGCGGCCAGCCGGGGCATCCGAAACAATCCCGGACGCTGTTCCCGACCGCCCAATGCCATCGCGTGATCCCCTGTTTCCCGCCGCCTGCCGCAACTGCTCGAAGCCGCTGACGGGAAACGATCCGAACCCGTTGCGATTTCAAGTGACCGAACTGCCGCCGGTGAAGCCCGAGGTCACGGAATATCAACGCCACCGGCTGGTCTGCTCGTGCGGCTTCTCCACTTGCGGCCCGCTGCCGCCCGGCGTGACCGGCCAGGACGGCCCCCGGTTGCGGGCGGGCGTGGTGTTGCTCACCGGGCGATATCGGATGAGCAAGGAGAATGCGGCGAACCTGATGGGTGACCTGTTCGGTGTGTCGCTGTCGGCCTCCCGGGTCTGCTCCGTCGAGACCGGGGCGGGGCGGGTGTTGCAACCGGTCGCCGACGAGATTCTTGAGGCCGCCCGGCAGTCCGCTTCGAACATCGACGAGACGTCGACGGGCAAGGGCCGCTGGTTGTGGGTGATGGCGATGGCGACGGCTCTCGGCACAGCCTTCCAGATTGTCTCCGGCCGGAACCGCGAGGAACTGCTCAAACTCATCGGCGAGAACTATGTCCGCATCCTGACCAGCGACCGGCACAGTCTCTATTCCCGCGTGCCGCCCGGCGATCATCAATACTGTTGGGCTCATTTGCGGCGGGATTTTCAGGCGATGATCGACCGGAACAACGGCGGGTCGGAAGTCGGGCGAGAGTTGTTGAAGCTGTCGGACGAACTGTTCGGGCTGTGGAAGCGGGTGCGGGACGGGACGCTGACCAAGTTCGCCTTCGCCTCGAAAATGTCCTTCCACGGCAGCTTCCGCACCCGTTTCAACGCCACGCTGGAACGGGGCGAGGCGTGCGGCTGCGCCAAGACCAGCGGCACGTGCGCCCGACTCGCGGAGCGGGAAGTCTCCCTGTTCCGGTTCGCGTTCAACGACGGGGTGGAACCGACCAACAACGCGGCCGAACGGGCGATCCGGCATGGTGTCATCTGGCGAAAGCAAAGCCACGGACCCAAGAGCGAGGCCGGGGCGAAATACCTGGCCAACATCTGGAGCGTCGTCGAGACCTGCCGTCAGCAGGGCCGAAAGGTCTGGGACTTCCTCGCCGACTGCTTCGACGCCGCCCAAACCGGAGGCCCGTTGCCAAGTCTGGTCGCCCGGGAATCTCAGCCTCAAGCGGCCTAAGTTAATATGGGTCGTGAACTCCTACGGGTCGTGGCCGAATTGAAACCCATCGTCCTCGGCCAGTATGTCTTTGATTACGTGTTCGCCCGGATTGCCAAGGATTATTCGGTGGATTGACAGGCACACGCGACCTTTTTCTCATCCTTGATTTCGGCCGCCGTTTCGGTCAAACTGAAGCATTCAAAATAAAATCTTGATTCCGCGCGAACCGTTAGAGTTTGCAAATTCTCTGTCTTTTGTGGATTGGAAACCACTAACCCGGAGCAATCTCTCTACTTGTGAATGAACCTTCGCCCATGAATGTTCATTCACATTGCATTATCTTGGCCCCCCTACCCTCCATCCACTCCGCGCAGTGTGTCAACGTGTTTCCAAGCCCGTCGCCCGGATTTTAATCCAATTTCCAAACGAAAGACAGACATGCTTAAAATCAAGGAAGTGAAGCTGGTGTCAAAACGCGCAGTCCGGATTGTCGCGTTGATCGCGATTTATGTGGGCCTCGGCGCCCCCGGTCTGGGTGTCATGTTTGGTTTTGCCGCCGCCCCCGCCGTCCTCCTGCCCGTCACAACGGGCTCCCTAATTGCGTTGCTTGTGTATTCGTGGTCAGACATCGCGGATGAATTCAAAAAGACGCGATCCATCCACAGCCGCTGGCTCAAGATGGCTTCCTCAAAAATCGCAAAACTGACATCTGACATCGCGGCGTTATCTTCGCAAATTTCAGATCTTAAAGCCCACATCGACGCGATGGGCGGGCGAAATGCATCCCCAAGTCCAAGCGATCCACTCGATACCCATCAAACTACATGGCGCGAAAAAGAAGCCGAAAAGAAATTGAAAAATGCCCCCGGACGGCCGGCCGCTGAAGACGGGCCTGCCGGTAGCAATTAAAGTCGCCACTCTTTAAATTTTCGAGTTGTCAAAGATCACGCTCGTCAGCCATCACACCCTCAAAGATATCTTCTGCCGATCACTTAGTTACGGGGTGAATCACGGAGTTCCGGCCGTGAATTTCACCCCGCGATTTCCCCCGGCCCATTGTCTCGGCCAACGAAAAAAGCCGCCCCTTTCGAGACGGCCCACATCATCAACAGATCATTGACTTCAAGACTCTTCTTCCGGCGTTTCCAAATTCGGATGGCCGAGCCGATAGCTTCCCGGCGGCCCGCCATGAGCCGACCCTAATTGAATAAACGGCCCCCCTCGCTCTGGCCGCTTTTGACCGGCGAAACACCGGATAATCCGCGAAACATGGTCATTGATGGTTTTGCGTGACAATTCCCCTGGATCATGTCTTGTTGGCACAATCGCAGATCATCCGGGTAAAACTGGAGGATTGATTTGTCGGCGGCTAGTCCGGTCAAAACGCGACCGCCCGACACCACTGGCGCGTGCCCACCCGTCTGTCGGCCGTTCTTGGCGTAGTAAGTTTGGTATGGCACAAGACGGCGTCGGCTAGTTTTGCGACAAAAATACCGCTCCCGGCACTCTTCAATTCGGCCAGCCCCTGCAATCATCATTCGAGGGCAAAGCGTTGATAGGCAGAGGCCGCCTCCGGACTTCCCCTCGGTGGTCCACCGAACGTAGGCTTGTCTGCTGTGATGGGGTTTCATCGGCGGGCGTGAGCGGGGCACATTTTTGACCGGCCGATTGGACCGGGACGAACGAAACCGACATCGGCGGGCGTGCCAAGGGCCTCTCTCTTCGACCGTCCAGTCGAAATCATCAATTCTTTGCCTAATTGGTGGTGTGGGCAATGCCGAGTCTTTTGGCCCACTGTTTTGATGGGGAGGGTCTCTCCGCTGAAAGCCAACAATCACGTTTTGCCGGGCATTGCATGTCTCTCAAAATTGGAAGAATAACAATCCGGACCATCATCCGCAATCACCGTCGCCAAGCCGCGCGCCTGGTATCATAACCGACCGGGCGCACTTCAAAGCGACCGTATTAAACGACGCAACCACTGACATAATCTTGGGTTGCAACAATCGAGCTGACAGGATTTGAACCTGCGACCTCTTGGTCCCGAAACTACCCGTCCGACACTCGCCGAAAGATCCGAAAGCCATGGCTTTCAAGCACTTTACACCGTGGGGCCACGCTTGTCCAGCCTTGAAAACCGATGCGAAACTTGTCAATGAATCGCAGTACTTTGCAAGCACTGCACAGTACAGAAGCAGTACAAAGGATGCGATTCTCCGTTGGCCAAGATGAGTACTTGGTTCGCAAAAATTACCATCAGAGAAGAGTGATTGACGATTCTCATCCACCCGACTCATGACATGATGTCTGGTGGACATCGAAATGAAATTGGATCAGCGGACTGACCGGAGTAATAAAAAAACGGATATTTAGACAACAGTGTCTTGTGATCTTAAACAAGAGAACCGGACGCCCAAGAGTCTGTCGATGAGGGACTTGTTAACGCCCCAAACTGAGAAAAGTCTTTCATTGAAAATTCGTTTCTCCGAACAGGCATTGCGATAGCCGGAAGATCATTGTCTGTCCTGTCATCTGTGCTTGCCCGGTCGAGACAGTTCGCAGACCGCGATCAGCCCCAAGTCCTTCCCGTCGCCGGAGGGCGATCGGTTGTTTAGCCGGCTGTCACTTTCCATGGCCTCCAAAAACGGAAGCCCGGCAGAGCATGACGGGCTCGACATCAACACCCGGCTCTGTCCGCCAAGTTGCCCTCAAAGAGATGCCGCAGATCCGCGTGAAGGTCGGCGGCGCCCGCGAGGTCGGAACAGATCATCCAGTCATAACCGCGGGTGTCGTCCCGCGCCATCTGGTCAGACAGCCAGTGCTCAAGACTGTTCACGCCATTGCCTGCGCCCTTGAACTGGCACAAACACAAGGCCTGCCCGGGCGGTTTGTGCGAACTTCATTCAGTCGGCGACGAGAGCCGACGGATCTTCGCCGTCACTTCCGGTCCCAAAATCGCAGCATCCGACAGCGGGTGACGAACGACGCGCAATCATCGGGCTTCTCCAGGGAGATCATCCCGTCATCTCCCTTTTCTGCCGCCCCCGCCTTCCGCAACAATGCCGCCGCCGTGGGAACATGGCCGATGAACTTGTTGTGTGCGAGCGCATCGGCGACGAAGTCACGGGCGGCCGGCCGCCCGGCCAGTTTTTCCGCCCCGGCGGCGGATGTCAACAAAACCACGGCGTCGAACAGAACCGACGGCGCCCCTTCCAGTTTTTCATCGGCCGGGAGCATGGCCCCGTCACTTGCTTTCACGCCGCCCACCTCCGGGGCGATGAGCGTCATCGCCGCCCCCTCGGCCTTCAACGCCACCGCCAATGCCTTTAACAGGTTTGCGTCAGCCCCGTCGGTGACCAGCACGCCAACCTTGCGCCCGGCAAACGTCTTCGGGCCGTTCTTGAGAATGCTCAATTTGTCCGACGATTTCAAGTCCTGCCGGGTCGGCCTGGCCGCCGGCATCGGCTTGGGCATCTCGGCCAGTCGCAGCCCGAGAGCCACCTTGTCGGCCAAGGCCTTGTCGATGTTGAGCAGATGCGACACCATCCGTGTCCGGATGTCCGGGCGTTGCACCTTGCTCAACTCAAAAATCAGGGCGTCGGCCAGATGCCCCTGTTCGACGGCCGTCTGGCTGACATAGAACTGCCGGGCCTGGCTGTAATGGTCGGCGAACGAGTCCGGCCGGACTCGGATTTTTGTGCCTTCGACCGTCTCGGGAACCGTCTTGAATCCTGCCGGCGCCTCCCGCGGGCCGCCCTGGTCGGCCCACGAGTTTGGCTCGTAATTCGCCCGCCCCTTTGGATTGCGCATGGCCATGTGGCCATCCTGCTGGAAGTTGCGGACCGGGGCCTTCGGGGCATTGATCGGGAGGTGGGTGAAGTTCGGGCCGCCAAGTCGCTTCAATTGCGTGTCCAGATAGGAGAAGTTCCGGCCTTGGAGCAGCGGGTCGTTGCTAAAGTCGATGCCGGGCACCACATTCTGCGTGCAGAAGGCCACTTGTTCCGTTTCCGCGAAAAAGTTGTCCACCGTCCGGTCGAGGACCATCCGGCCGACAATTTGGACCGGTGCCTCTTCTTCCGGGATGATTTTCGTCGGGTCCAGCACGTCGAACGCGAACCTCGCCGCGAACGCCTCGTCGAACAGTTGCACCCCCAGTTCCCATTCGGCCGGCTGCTCGGCCTGGATGGCGTCCCACAGATCGCGACGGTGGTAGTCCGGGTCGGCGCCGTTGATCTTCACCGCCTCGTTCCACACAACCGACTGAAGCCCGAGCTTCGGCTTCCAGTGAAACTTGACGAACGTGGACTTGCCGGCCGCGTCCACGAGCCGGAACGTGTGGACGCCGAATCCCTCCATGAACCGGAAGGAACGCGGGATGCCGCGATCAGAGTACACCCACATGACCATGTTCATGGATTCGGGTGTGAGGGAGATGAAGTCCCAGGCGTTGTCGTGGGCGGTGGCGGCCTGTGGAAATCCGCGATCCGGCTCCTCTTTGAAAGCGTGAACCATGTCGGGAAACTTCATCGGGTCTTGGATGAAAAAAACGGGCATATTGTTGCCGACCAAATCCCAATTTCCCTCCGTTGTGTAAAACTTGGTGGCGAAACCGCGGACGTCGCGCGCCAAGTCCGCCGATCCCTTGCTGCCGGCGACGGTGGAGAAGCGAACGAACACCGGCGTTTTCTCTCCCTTTTTGAAAACAGCCGCCCGGCTGACGCCGGCCAGCGCCCCATTGCTCTCAAAGAACCCGTGGGCGCCAAAACCTCGGGCGTGGACAACTCGTTCGGGGATGCGCTCGTGGTCAAAGTGGAAAATCTTCTCGCGGAAGTGGAAGTCTTCCAGGAGGGCCGGGCCACGGGCGCCGGCCCGAAGGGTGTTTTGATCGTCGGCGACCGGAACACCCTGCTGGGTGGTGAGGGCCGATCCGGCGCCGGCCGTCTGATGAGTCTCGCCGCCGGTCCCGGCAGTGGTCGGTCCGTTGGCGGGCTTGGCCCCGTTCGTGGCGGCCGGCAATTCGGCGCTGACGGCGTCGGCGGGTGTCGCGGTCAGCCCGGCGCCGAGGGCGCCGGCGGCGGCGATAAAGTGGCGGCGGGTCGGGTCGGACGGAGCTTGATCCGGCATGTTTTATTCCTTGTGCGTGCGGAAAAGAGATAAGTTTTGAAACCAACAAACGAATGACGGTGGCTGCTCAGGGGCAACACCTGTGCCGTCGGGCGTCACCCCGGCCCACAGCGACAAATGAGAAGGAAAGTTCCGGCGTCCGTGCTTCCGAAGGGATAAGCCGCATGTGGACCTGTAATGCCGATGCTTCCAGAATCAACCGGCTTTTGGAACATCCCTTTGGCAAGTGACCGGCCGGGTCATGGTTTCTTCGGCTCAGCCGGGCGGGCAAACGTCCCGACCAAATCCCCGGCGGCGAGAACATGTCCACGCATGGCGGCGAGCGCTTGCGTTCGCGTCGCTCCTATTGGCAGGTCCAGTATCGCGTCCAAGGCGAATATTTGGATGTGGTAGTGGTGGGGTGGATCACCCGCCGGCGGACGCGGTCCGTCGTACCCCGGTTTGCGACCATGGTTGCGCCCTTAGTCCATTTTTCGCGGGTCCGACAGTCGAAAGTCCTTCGCCAGTCCTTCTCGCGCGGTCGTGGTGTCGGGCGGGACGTTCCACGCCACCCAGTGCGACACTGGCAGTTCCAATGCAGTCGCGTCCGGGTCGTCCATCAAAATTGCGTAGGATTTCGTCCCGGCCGGCCCGGCCGACCAGTCCAACGGCACGCTGGCATTCTGGTCGTAGCCGGAGTATTTGGCCGGGATCGGGTCGCCGTTCTTGTAAGCCGGGGATGTCACGGTCAATTGTCCGGTCGTTTTCCCTTCCGGGGATTCAATCGCCAGCGGCATTTTGACCGGCTTCGGCGCCTCGCCAAGCGGCGGCGACATCGGGGTACCGGGCTTTTCTTTCCCGGCGTAGGAAACGCGGTAGATGATGCCGTTCCGGTCATCCGTGAACAACAATGCCCCGTCCTTCGCGATGGCCAGCCCACACGGCCGGCCATATTGACCCTGCGGCGTCAGGAAGCCGGTGACAAAGGGCGTAAAGCCGACCGGCTTGCCCTTTTGAAAACTAATCCGCACCACCTCATAGCCCGAGGGAGGCTTGCGGTTCCACGACCCGCGCATGCAAATGAAGGCGTCCCCCTGGAGGACGGCCGGGAACTGTCCTCCGGTGTAGAAGGCCATCTGCATCGGGGACGAGTGAGCGGTGTATCCCATCGACATGGGCACGGCCATCTTGGCAAAATCAGATTTTTCCAGCCCGCCCGGCGGGTCAATGTGGGGATTGGCCGCATTCGCCCCGTACAGGTAAGGCCAGCCATAGTGCCGGTCTTTCTGAATGTGGTTCAGTTCTTCCGGTTGCTCATCGTCGCCGAGCCAGTCGATGCCGTGGTCCATGCCCCACAGGTCGCCCGTCGTCGGATTCCAGTCAAAGCCGACAAGGTCGCGCAGTCCGGCGGCATAAATGGCCCGCGTCTTGCCGTCGGATGTCAGTCGCAAAAGAGTGGCGTTCTCCGGGTTCGGCTCGTTGCACTCGTTACAGGTGGACGCGCATCCGACGTACATCATGCCATCCGGCCCGAACCGAATGGTGCGAGTGTGATGCCGGCCGGCGTCCGGCAGGTCGTTGACGAGCATTTCCAGCGGGCCGAACGAACCGTCTTCGCGAACGGGGGCCGTGAAGATTTCCTTCACCGTGGCGAGGTAGACGTGATCCTTGTGAAAGCAAATGCCGTGCATGCCGGGCCGGGCGGCGACACGAACGGGCGGGCCCGCAGCCTGCCCATTCTCCCCGACCCGAAGCATTAGCACGTCGGCCTGCTCCCGCCGGGTGATATAAACGTGCCCGGCCGGGGAAACAGCCAAGAGGCGGGCGTTGCCCAAGTCCGCCGCAAATTTCTCAATGCGGAAGCCTGCGGGCACGCGCAGTTGCGACAACGCCGGCGGCGGCAGTTCAGCCGGCTTGACGATGTGCCCGGTGATTTGCACGTCGGCCGTGCGCTCCGGGGAACCGGCTTGAGGAATGACCTTCGGGGCCGCCTCCGGCATTCCGGGTGTCCCCTTTTTGGCCGGCGGTTGCGCGACCACCAACGCCGCCGCCATAACGGTCGCCAACCCGGCGACCAGCCATATTCGCTTCATCGGATGTTTCTTTCTAAAAGGAAAAGGCAGGGTCGGATGATCGGGATCCGTGCATGGAGACGCTAGAATACAGTGCTTCCAGCCGACAATCATCTGTCCCGCTCGTCACTCCTCGGTCGATTAGTGGTTTTGCCATGTCAGCCCGGCGCCTTGATGTTTTTTTAACCGTTCTGGATATTTGAAAGGACGAATTATTACCGAGCCCGCCTTGGGTGGATGGTTCCGCAAGCCAAATAACTTCAAAGCAAAAACAGCGCCTGCGGTCCGGCTGGGGCAAATATGCGGCTTATCCCGACGTCGAGAGAATGAGGTCTGCCATCGAACCGTTACAACGCCCCGATCAACCGGTGTCGACCTTCTGTCTTGTGAGAAGCCGACTTCTCAGGGATTCAAAAATGCTCAAGAGATCTGGCCGAGAAGCCTCTCGCGATGATCGCTCCCACAGAACAGACCGTTCGTTTGTCAAAGATTGGTTAAGGCTCGGAGGAAGTTGTTTTGGCTGACTGGAGTTTTGGTGTTCGGGCGTCTGGAGGAGTCACGCTGCCCGCACGTCGGAAATCATGTTTTGCTGTCATGATTCTGACACATGAACCTTGGAGAACTGTCTCATTTGACGTCTTTTATCTTTTGGCGTCCGACGAGCAGGGATTTGACCTTGATCCGCTCGGACTGGAAGCAACCCAGGCTGGCCCGAACCGATGCCTTGAGGACAGCCAAGATATCGAACAGTCGGTTGTGCGTCGCCCGTCGGTGCAGTTTCTTCGAGAACCGTTCAATCGGATTCAGCTGCGGGCTGTAACCGGGCAACCGTTCAAACCGCAGATGCAGGCTCTCGGCCAAGGCGTCGTCGGTCAATTTTCCCCGGGCCACGGGACATTTTCGATGAGCACAACCACCAACGGGTGCCGCTCCCCGGGACACACCCGGCAAATGTGTCGCAGATAGTCGGAGAAGGCCTGTTGCATCCGCCGGGTTTTGCTTTGGTCCGTCTTCTTGTTGGCGTTTTTGGGGCATTCCAATCGGCGAGTTCCTCGTGAGTCCAGTTGGCCCAGTCCAGCCCCTGCTTCGCAGGCCCGTCGATCGCCCAATGACGGACTTCGTCTGCCAAGGAGTCCGGGATTCGGCCGGGTTGTTCGGGCCGGAGTTCGTCCAGACCGCCATCGCAACAGGCGTTGATACATCGGGTGACGGTCTTGCGATGAACACCCAGATTGGTGGCGATGTTCTGGCGGGGACGCCCCGATGAGCCATGAGCACAATTTGGAGACGATGCCGAAGTTTCGGATCGTCCGTGGATCGGAACAAGGCGTCGAGACGTTCGACCTCGGAATCGGGTAGTTGAATTCGGATCATGGGCTGCACCCGTAACAGAAGAATTACCTCCCGTTAAAGGCTGGGACACTGCCGGGTTCATGTATGAGAACGCTCGGAAACGTCGCAGGCCACGGCGATCACATGGTTTCCGGCGCCGGAAAAACGCCGGGTGATTTCGTTCAGAGCCTCCTCGCTGCGGGAGGCGATCACGACCCTGGCGCCCGCTTTCGCCGCCGCTCCGGCCGTGGCCAAGCCAATGCCGCTGGAAGCCCCGGTGATCACGATCACCTAATCGGACATGATGCACCTCTTGATAAGTCGTGACGGCGCAAAAAGCGGCCGTCTCCGACCGGCAAAGGTGCAAATAACGAACCAAATTCCCGGACGGCAACCACCCTTCCAAAGGCAGCCAATGATTGGGCCTTGGATTTGCGTCTGAAAGCGGCTCCTGGCTTTTCTTCTGCTCCTTGGCGAAGGCCCACATGACACCCGAGAAAAATCGGCCAGGCATTTGCGATGGTAACGAACATGACCAAATCAACGCCGATCAATTTCAACACGATCCGAGTCGGATGCGCCGGGTGGTCGCTGCCGAAGGAGCATGCCGGGCGATTCCCGGTCGATGGCTCGCATCTGGAGCGATACGCGGCAAAATTCCCCGCCGTTGAAATCAATTCCTCCTTTTATCGGCCACACCAGCCAAAGACATATGCGAGGTGGGCGGCCTCCGTGCCGGACGATTTTCAATTCGCGGTCAAGATGCCCAAGGCCATCACGCATGAACATCGACTCATTGATACTGATGACTTGCTCGATCGGTTTCTTTCGGAAGCCACCGGCCTTGGAAAAAAACTGGGCCCGCTGCTGGTTCAGCTCCCGCCCGGCCTGTCTTTTTCCGATTCAGTGGCCAAGAAATTTTTTGGCGGTCTGCGTGACCGGTTTGATGGAGATATCGCTTTGGAGCCTCGCCATGCGAGTTGGTTCATGGCGTTGCCTGAACGATTCATGTCGACATTTCGATTGGCCAGAGTGGCCGCTGATCCGTCCGTGGTGTCGGCGGCCTCCGAACCGGGCGGCTGGGATGGGCTGACCTATTACCGACTCCATGGATCACCGGTAATGTATCACTCAATTTACTCCGATGAATATTTGGACATGCTTTCCGCCAAACTAAAGGCCCAAACGAATTCGGCCAACATCTGGTGTGTCTTTGATAATACGGCCGACGGCGCCGCCACGGCCAACGCCCTTGATTTGCTCGAACGAGTCCGATCCTGATTCTATTGTTCGGCCATGATTCGATAATTTGTAATTGCTTGGATGGGGCAGCGGTGCCGCCAACGGCCGCTTTCGCAATGTCACCTTCTTCGGCTAACTCTCTTTCGGCTTGTTTGAGCCTGTCGTCACTGAATCCACCTTGATGATCTGATCGTCGGCGACAACAAACACCCGATCCGGCGGTGATGGAGCGATATCCGCCAGGCCCGTGAATTCGCCAAAGGCGGGCAGGACGCCACAATGTGGGCCGAACCAAAAACACGGAAGCCGCAACCGTTGTCGGCCGCGGCCCAGAAGCGTGAAACCCGGATGCAAATGGCCCGCGAGCGTGTAGCCCTCGTCGCATTCAGTTGGATGATGCGAGAACACGAAAGGCGGGTCGGCCAGCAATCCCGGATGCCAGTCGCCCCATCCCGGAGGCGGGTCGCCGGCCCGGTCGTGGTTGCCGCGAATCAGGTCAATCTGAAGTCCTTGATGTTCTCGCCGCCATTGTTCCAATTCGGCCAGCACGCGGTCGGAGCGACCGGGCCGGGCGTGCCAAAAATCACCAAGAATCAGCAGCCGTTCGGACTTGGTGCAAACTAGCGATTGCCGCAGGCGATTTAAGGAATCGGCGCCGCCACCGGGGACCGGAAGGCCGGCGTGACGGAATGTCTCGGCCTTGCCAAAGTGCGGATCAGCCAGCAGAAGAGTTTGCCGGCGAGGCCAGTAAAGCGTGCGGTCCGGCCGCAACTCCAGCAGTTCTCCGGCCAGTTCAAACGGGGTTGTCATGCCATGTCCGCCTGCCGTTCAAGGTCTCTCACCATCTTTCGGACCCGGTCCGCCAGCGTTTCCGAGGAAACGGTTTGCCGCAGCCGGTCGGCCAGCAGCGGAAACGCCAGCGGAGTCGGGCGCGGCGTATCCGCAAGCAGAATATCTCCTGCTTGCAAGCGGTCCAACGCGGCCCGCATTCGGGAGTATTCAAACTGACGGTCCAGCACTTCACGGTTGGCCTGCCATAGCAATAGGTTGCCCGGATCGTATTCCTTGAAGACGGCATAGAACAGCGAGCTGGAGGCTTGCAATTGCCGGGCTGATTTTTGGGCGTGCGGCATGCCGGGGGTGATGAGTCCGGCAATGCGGGCCACCTCCCGGAATTGCCGTTTCGCCAGTTCGGCCGCATTGAGGGATTCCATCACGTCGTCGGCGAGACTTGCCGGGTCCAGCAGAGTTCGCACCAGATCCGTGTCGAGGTCGAACGGGTCCGGCGAAAGCAGTTCAAAGCCAAAATCATTGACGGCCAGCGTGAACGTCTGCGGCCGGATTTTCCCCAGTCGATACGCCAGCAGCACCGCCATCCCTTCGTGAACCAGCCGCCCTTCGAACGGATAGAAGAAGGCATGCGATCCTTGCCGGGTCCGCAATCGTTCAACCAGCAATTGATTCGGCCCCGGCAGGCGGGACCAGCGGGATTGCACCTCCAGCAACGGACGCACCGCCCGCATTTCCGGCGAGGCGAAGCGGCCCTGGCGGGCGTCGTCCAGTTGGCGTCGGATTGCCGCCGCCAGTTCGGAGGAAAGCGGCAACCGGCCGCCGGTCCAGCGCAACACGGTGTTCGGCGGGCGTTTCGCCAGTTTCACGCGGACCGTCATTTCATGGAACCGGACGAACTCCAGCACACGGCCCGCGAACGCAAAACGATCCCCGCGTTTCAATTTGGCGGCAAACGATTCCTCGACCGTGCCGAGTCGGCCGCCGCGCAGGAAACGGACTTCGATCACCGCATCCCCGCTGATCGTGCCGATGGCCATGCGATGCCGGCGGGAGACTCGCGCGTCCGGCACCGTTAGCATCTGATCCCGGACGACGACCCGGCTGTATTCCGGGTACGCTCTCAACGCGTCACCCCCCCGCGTGACGAAATCCATCACCCAGTCCCATTCCGTCGCGGAAAGATTGCGATAGGCAAAGGTCGTCCGCACTTCATCGAACAAAGCGGCGGGTGTGATGGTCCCGACAAGGGCCGAACTGATGATGTGCTGGGCAAGCAGGTCCAGTGGTTGCTTGACCGCCTCGCGGCTTTCGATGGCGCCGGCTAAGGCGGCTTCGCGGGCGGCGGCGATCTCGATAAGTTCCAGAGCGTTCGTCGGCACGCAGGTCACGCGGCTCACCACGCCGGGTTGATGGCCGCTGCGCCCGGCCCGTTGCAACAGGCGGGCCACTCCTTTCGGGCTGCCAATCTGCACGACGCGATCCACGGGGGCAAAGTCCACACCCAAGTCGAGGCTTGAAGTGCAGACCACACAACGCAATCCGCCAAGACGAAGCTGCTCCTCCACCCAGTCACGCACGCCGCGATCCAACGATCCATGATGCAAGGCCATCTGGCCGGCCCACTGCGGCCGGGCCTTCAGGATTTCCTGATACCAAATCTCCGTTTGCGAGCGAGTGTTGGTGAAGACCAACGCCGTCCGGCCTTCTTCGATCAGGTCGATCACTTGCGGAAGAAGCGTCAACCCGAGATGGCCCGCCCACGGAAATCGCTCGATGTGAGGAGGAATCACCGCGTCAATAATCACGGTTTTCGGCAACTGACCGCGAATGACCCGGCCACTGTGGCCGGGGCCGAGCAGCGAGGCCAGGGCGGTGTCGAGATTGCCAAGGGTGGCCGAGAGACCCCAAGTCCGCAGGCCGGGATGAAAGGTCCGCAACCGGGCGAGGGCCAGTTCCGTCAGCACGCCGCGTTTGGAGCCAAGCAGTTCATGCCACTCGTCCACGACCACGCAACGCAACCCGGCAAATTTTTCGGCCACGTCGGCGCGGGTCAGCAAGAGGGACAAGCTTTCCGGCGTCGTCACCAAGACCGTCGGCAGGCGTTTGGCCTGTCTGGCCCGCGCGGATGATTTGGTGTCGCCAGTCCTGACGCCCACCTCCCAATGGAGTCCGAGCGGGCCGAGCGGCCGTTCCAAGCTGGCCGCTGTGTCCGCCGAGAGCGCGCGCAGCGGGCTGATCCATAATACCCGCAACGGCGGCTTCTTCTTTTCCGGCGGCTCGCAGATGGTTTCCAAGACCGGGCCGAGAAAGGCGGCGTAGGTTTTGCCCGTGCCGGTCGAGGCGTGGATCAGCCCGCTTTCCCCGGCGGCATAAGCGGCCCATGCTTTGCGCTGGAATGCGAACGGCTTCCAGCCGACAGAGGCAAACCATTCGTCGGCGGTCACGACTCGCCCCCGACGCGCATCAGGGCTTTCACCCGTTCGAGCGTGTCCGCGTCGCGGGGCTGTTTGTCCTTGCGCCAGCGCAACATGCGGGGAAAACGCACCGCCACGCCGGACTTGTGCCGGGAGGATGCTTGGATGCCCTCGAAGCCAAGTTCAAACACCAGCATCGGCGTGACCGTGCGGACAGGGCCGAATTTTTCCAGCGTGTTTCGCCGGACGAACGCATCGACCTCGCGGATCTCTTCGTCTGTCAGCCCACTGTACGCCTTGGCGATGGGAACCAAAATTTCCCCGTCCCACACCCCGAAGGTGTAATCGGTGAAGAGGCCGCTGCGACGGCCGTGCCCCGCCTGGGCGTTGATGAGCACGGCGTCAACCGCGTAGGGTTCGATCTTCCATTTCCACCAATCGCCGCGAATCCGGCCGACCCGATACGGGGAGGATCGTCGCTTGAGCATCATCCCCTCGACTTGTCTCTCCCGGCTCGTTTGCCGCAGATTTGCCAACGATTCCCACGAATCGGCTTGCACACGCGGCGAGAGAATCAACTCCGGATGGTCAATAGCCCGGGCCACTTGTTCAAGTTTGTCCCGCCGCTCCGAAAGCGGGCGGTCGCGCTGGTCCACCCCGTCGATCTCAATGAGGTCGTAAGCCATCAGAACGACCGGCACTTCCTGAAGCAATTTCTTGCCCACCGTCTTGCGGCCGATGCGACGTTGTAATTCTTGGAATGGCAACACTTGGCCGTCTTTCCACGGTAAAATTTCCCCGTCCAGCACGGTTCCGTCCGGCAGGGCGTCGGCAAGACTCTTGAGTTCCGGATAACGGTCGGTGACCAGTTCTTCTCCCCGCGACCACACGAATGACTGGCCCCTCCGCCGGATCACTTGGGAGCGGATGCCATCCCACTTCCACTCAACCTGCCAGTCTTCCGCCGATCCAAGTTCCGGCGGCTCGCCTTCCAACGGATGGGCCAAGAAAAACGGATATGGCTGGGACGCGGCGCCATCCCCGGTCTCGGCCGACACCAACGATTGATAGAACGCGGGCGTCGGCGACCACTCGCCCATGAGGCGATGTGTCACCAAACCGGGGTCGAGTTTTGCCACGTTGGCCAGCGCCCGCACCACCAGCAATTGCGACACGCCGACGCGGAATTCCCCGGTGATGAGCTTGTTCCACACGAACCGCCGCCGGGCGTCGAGTTCGCGCCAGGCGGTCAGCACGGCGGCCTTTTGTTCCTCCTCGGGCATGGCCCGCAATGGCAAAAGCCGTTGTTCCACCCAGTCGGTCAGCGACATTTCGGAAAGTTGTTCGGAGGTGGGAAGCAACAAGGCAATGGTTTCAGCCAGATCGCCGACACTGTGATAACACTCGTCGAACAGCCATTCCGGCAGATCGGCCAATTCACGGACCCATTGCCGCAGTCGCCGGCTCGGCGCCGCCTGCTTGGGCTTGCGGCCGCTCAGGAAATAGACCGCCCATATGGCGTCGGCCGGGGTGGCCGAGGCGAAGTAGCGTTCCATCGCCGCCACTTTGGCCCCGGTTTTGGTGGTCGAGTCGAGTTCGGCGTACAGATCGGCGAATTCCCTCATGATGCCTCCCCGCCGGCCACGTCGTCCTCGTCACCGAAGCGCGTGGCGATCACCCCGGCGTCCAGCCCATGTTCGCGGAGCCAACGCGCCAGCACTCCGGCGGAACCGTGCGTCGCCAGCACACGGCTGGCCCCGGTGAGCGACACCGCTTCCAACAACCCCGGCCAATCCGCATGATCGGACAGGACAAACCCGCGATCCGCCGACCGTCGCCGTCTCGCCCCGCGCACCTGCATCCATCCGGAGGCGACGGCGGTGGAGGCCGGTTCAAAGCGTTTTTGCCACGCCGACCCTTCGGCCGACGGCGGGGCGATCACCAACGCCCCCGCAAACGCCTTGCCCTTGGCCGTCTCGCTGACCAGTGCTGTTTCGGGAAGCTTTACCCCGGTGGCCCGGTACGCCCGGTTGAGATTTTCGACCGCCGCATGGGTGATGATCGGCCCGATGCTCGCGTCCACGCCCGCGAGTATGCGTTGTGATTTGCCCAGCGAATAGGCAAAGATAATACTCGCCCGGCCGGCGTCCCGATTGGCCCGCCACCATGCGTTGATCTGGTGAAAGATGTCCCCGGAGCGTTCCCAACGGTAGATCGGCAGCGCAAACGTGGACTCGGTGATAAAGGTGTCGCATCGCACCGGCTCAAACGGCAGGCAGGTCGGATCGTCGGCCAGCTTGTAATCTCCGCTGACGACCCAGACCTCCCCGCGATATTCGATCCGCACTTGCGCCGACCCCAGCACATGACCGGCCGGATGAAACGACACGCGCACCCCGTTGATATCCACCGCTTCGCCATAGGGCCGTGTTTCCAACCGGACATCACCCAGCCGGGCTTCCAACAATCCCCGCCCCGCCTCGGCCGCCAAGTATGACCGGCTTCCCCGCCGGGCATGATCGCCATGCGCGTGGGTGATGACGGCCCGGTCAACATCCTTCCAAGGATCAATGTGAAAACCACCCGCCGGGCAGTAAAGGCCCTGATCGGTCAATTCGACCAACGAATCCGACATGACATCCTTCCGAGCCGAGGGTTCCGGCCACCGGCCCTGATTAATAGGCCGTAGATTCGACCAATGGCGAGCGACTCGCGCGGCTTTGGAGGTTCGTTCCAGATCGGCGGGTCGAATTGAATTTGGAATTGATCGCCCTGAACTTTGGCCGAAGATGCCGCAAGTGTTTCGCGGCCACATTTATCGTGGAGTAGTGATCGGCGAGCTTTTAATCGACCGGCCGCCGAGTGAGCCGGACCAGCTTTCTGGAGAACCGACTCGGCGTTCAAAGATTAGAGGGAACCTTCAAAGTGATGCGATGATGTCACATCACTTTGAGGTGAGAAAATCGTATTTCGATTTGTCAGAACGTCATATGGCAATTGACATGCCCTGGAACAAAGGGGCATCCCATCTCTGGACGGATGTTGACTCATCCGGCTGGTTGCCTGTCGTGAAAACACCGCCATTTGATTTGCGGCCAAATGATGGCCGGGCGGATCACATCATGGGCATCATCCAGGCAAAATAGCTGACAGTCCGGATCACGAAGGTAAAGTCTGGCGATGGCGAGCCGATCGGTGGCGGCGGAGCGATCACCGTGGTGTCCGGCGTCGGCATCGGCACCGCGGGCGGAGGCGGGGCAAGCGTCGTCGGGTTGTTCGGATCAACCGGATTGATGCCGATCGGGTCGGTCAGCGTCATGAGACTCAAGTTATAAGTCACGGCCGTGGAACCGGCCGTCATGTGGCCGTCGATAACCATCACATACTCCCCCGGCATCAGCAGCACGGCGCGGGCCGCTGACGTGCCAATTTTGGTGTTCCATGACGAAAGCGCCTGGCCGGCCATGTCATAGATCGTTACCGTCGTGGCGGAGGGCGAATTGGCCCCGAGGGCAGTCGTGGAAAGGCTGTAAGAGATCACCTGGGCCCGGGCGATGTACAGACTGCGGAACACCGGGCCTTCGGCCGCCGTGATCGTCTTGGACTCCACTTTCGTATAGTCGACCGTGACGGTGCGGAAGTCGGCGTCCAGTTGATAGTTCACCGGGGCGCCATCCGTTGAAATCTTCACGAAGTATGTCGTCTTCTTGGCCAGTCCTCGGACTTGCAATGTCGTGCTGTCCTCACCGTCGCCCGTCACGAACTCGGCGTTGATCAACTTGCCGTCTTTGTCGTAAATTTCAATCTTGGGCACAACACCATTGCCTGGTCCTCGCACGATGGCCAGCAGGGCGACTGATGTCTTCTTGTCATCAAAATCGGGTGAAACGAACTTGAAGTACCCCGACGCCCCGGACGAGACCAACGCCGAAACGGAATAATTGGCGAGCGTGGTCGGAGTGCTCACGGCTGGAAGCGTCACGGCCTTGGCCAGGGTGGTGTTCGCTGCGGTCGTTGTCGAGACGGTCGAATCAAGCGTCGCCGGGTCCGTGGCGGCAGAGTCAAAGATGGCGGAGACCTTGTAGGCGCCTGTCGCGCCGGGTGTGAAAGTCGCCGTCAGCGGGTCGGTTCCGGCTTGGATCGCCGGTCCGCGGACGACCACATAATAGGTCGTCTTGGCCGCCGCCGGGAGTGTCAGAGAAATGTCCTGCCCCGGCACGCCGGAGGCCGAGGCAAGCGTGTTTCCCTTGCCATCTTGGATTTCCACGCGAGGCACGAGAAGGCTCAGGCCGGCCGTGCGGACGTTCACCGTCACTCCTTGGGGAATGGCGGCCGGGGTGGTGAACTTGTAATAATCCAAATCAGTCGAAGTGCCGATATCCCCCTTAATGTAAAGCGTGCTTGTCGCCGGTGATGACGTGAGGGCAAACGCCTTGTTGAGAGAGTTATTATCCCCCGTGCCCGCCGGGTCCACCCGAATGCCGTAGAGACCAACAACCGATGCTGCGTCGCCGGAAGAAATGGCGGTTCGCACGCCTCCATAGGTCTCGTACATCGCAGAGTCCGTCGCCGTCGAGTTTCCGATGCCGATGGCGTGGCCGGTTTCTTGGAGCAGTGTGGTGAACAGGTCAAATTTTCCCGGCGCCGCCCCGACGGAGAAATGGAAATTCGTGTTCAGAACAATGTCGCCGGCGCGGGTCTCGACCAAGGCGCTCGGCGGCGTGGTGATCGCCAGCACATTCGAGTCGAGGGGACGGCCATAGATGCGGATGTCACCGAAGCGAGCATCCCCTTGCGAGAGACCGGCGGCTCCGAGCGGCGCTCCGGTGTCGGCCACAAAGCCGAAATTCAAATTGGCCGGCGTTGACCACATCGCCAGGGCGCGGGAAACCTCATTCTGTATCTGGGCCGCGCTGAGACCGTCCGCGCCTAGGGCCGAGAACAGGTTGCTGTTTACTCCGTCCACGGCCGTTCCGTCCGGAACCTCGCTCACGGTGACGTGACGATCATTCCATCCGACGCCAAACAACGCCGGAGTGTCACGGACTTCGAGCGTTTCGACGCTTAATCTCGGGCGTTTGAAGATCGCCGAATTTCTGGTGTTACTCATTGATTCACTTCCGGAGAGCAGGTTGCGAGATAATCAAGGCGGACAACAAACGGGAGTAATTCAGCAACTGGCCGAATTCAGGGGAGGTTCGGAGCGGGTCGAGATCGGTGTCGACCGGCAAATATTGGTGGCCATAACCGGATTGCAGTGATTTGGCGACCAAGGCGGTCGCGGTCTTCGCATGTTCCGGCTTCGTCTTGGCGAGGATCGCGTACACGCACGCGGCCCGATACCAGGCAAATGGCGTGTCGGAAAGTTTGATCGCCTGGTCGGCGGCTTGGACGGCTTCGTCCGTCTTGCCCAGGCGGGCCAGATAGACCCCTTTGGAGCAGACGGCGGGCACATAATCCGGGTGACGTTCCAAGATGCGGTCGATCATTTCGACGGCCTTCGCCGGCCGTTGGAAGACTTCGCCCTCCAGGTAACTCATGTTTTGGAGCGGCTCGATGGCGTGCGGATTGAGCCTGGCCGCCGCCTCAAAATCGGTGAGAGCCTTGGCCGGCTCGGTGTTCATCCGGGCCACGCCTCGGGCGACATATCCCTCGGCATCGGTCACGGGCATGCTCATGCCTCGCTCGCGGTCTTTTTTGGCGCCGGCCGCGTCGCCGCTCAGTTCCCGGATGTTTGCCCTCAGGAACCACGCCCGCACCGGGGCGTCGTTGCTTTTGAGCAGATCATTGACCTCGGCAAAGGCGTCGTCCCGCTGGCCCTGGCGCAGGAGAACGATGGCCCGGAGAATGCGGGCGGCGTGCAGCGCCGGTTCCAGCCGAATCGCCATCTCCACATCCGCGCGGGCCTGCGTGTGATTCTGCATGGCCTCGGCCACGGACGCCCGGTTAAAGTATCCCGGCGCAAACTTTGGCTTGAGCGTGATGCTGCGACCATAAGCCTGCAAGGCATCAAGCGACTCGCCAAGCATCTGATGCGCCCGGCCAAGCATGAACCACGCCCCCGCGTCCCCGGGCTGTTCGGCGGTCAGTTCCAGCAAATGCCTCCGGGATTCCCGGTAATGTCCGTTTGCCTGCAACTCCGTGGCCAGCAGAAACTTCTCCCGACGGTCCGTGAGGTTGGAGGCTTCCAGCACGCGCTTGAGTTCGGCCAGACGCTCGGCTCCGGTCTTGGTGGCGGAATCAAAAGTCTGCTTCTGCCATTCCATGATCGGCGCGTCGTTGGCCGACAGGTTCCGGCCGGCAAGGCCGTGCAGATCTTTGACCTTGTCCCGCCGGGCCGGGTTCAGATAGGCGGCCCTGGCCAGCACGAAGGAAAGTTCGCCCACTCGACGCCGCAGCCCCTCGCGTTTCTCAGGCGCCAACGCGGCAACGAGTTGTCCGTCGGCCCAGTCCGAGTTTTCGAGGGCCGACACCTCTCGCAGGGCGGTGAGGCCGTGTTCGACTCCTGTGTCCAGCCATTTGGTGTTCTCGGTCTGACAGCTCAGGTATTGATCTGCAAGTTCCCGCTCGGCGTCAAAACGATCCACCATCGCCAGAGCTTCATTTTGCGTGCGGACATAATCGGCCTTTTGACGCTCCAGATTGTGCCAGACCGCGACTCCCGTAACGGTCAGCCCGATAGCCGCCAACAAGGCGATCATTGAGGCGGGCGAGGCAAGCCTCGGATGCCGGCGGCACCATTTGGCGACCCGCTCCCGAATCGATGGCTCTGATGTGTGCTTCAGGGGCTGATCGGCCAAATGCCGTTCAATTTCTTGCGAAAGCTCGCGAGCCGAGGCGTACCGACCTTGCGGAGACGGATGAAGACACTTCCGCACAATGGCTTCCACGGCGGGAGTCACCGCCGGGTTGAACTTCCGCACGGAGGGAATTTCGCCCAGCCGGTCGGCCAGCATCTTGGGCAGGGAGGCTCGCATTGGCCCGGAATATGACGCGTAAGCCGAACGACCGGCCAACAGTTGAAACAAAATCAGGCCAAGAGAATAAATGTCGCTGCGGCCGTCGAGAGCCCCGGTTCCTCCGGCAAAAATCCCCATCTGTTCCGGGGACATGTAGGGAATCGTGCCGGCCATTTTGACAGCTTGGGCAGATTGTTGTTTTGTGTCTTCGGCGAGATTGAAATCAAGCAACAAAGGAGCGCCGTCCGGAGTCAGCAAAATGTTCGTCGGCTTGAGGTCGCGGTGAAGAATGCCCCTGTCGTGGGCGTGGGCCAGACCGTCCGCGAGACGGGCGGCAATCCACAACACGGATTCGACGTAACTGGCATGCGACGCGGAATCGCCTTCGAGTTTCGTAGTTGCTCCGGACAGTTCGGCACCCAAGGCTGTTCCGTCGCAAGAACGATGTTCCGGGGCGTGGCCTGACCCGTGAGACTTGGAGGATTGACCGGAACCCGCCGTGGGATCGGCCAATCCCTTGGTGCTGGCGGCCTGAAGACTGCGAAGCGTGGTGACAACAAACTGGCCCGACGCCGGCGGTGTGCCCAAGACTTGAAGTTGCCGGCACAAGTCGGCCAGGGTCGTCCGGCCGAAGTATGGCATGCAGACGGCATGCAGTCCGTTCGCCTGGTGGGCCGAGTAAATCGGCATGATGTTCGTGTGTTGCAACTGGGCCAGATTCTGAATTTCCCCGCCCAAGTCCACCGACACCTTCAAAGCCACCCGCCGGCCGGCCAAATCCCCCTGACGGGCCAGATAGACCCGCCCGAATGCCCCCCGGCCGATCTCTTCCTCCAACATGAAGTCAAGGAACTTGGTTCCGACCTGGGGCATCTCTTGGATGGCATTCTGAACCCGGTTGGAAGCCCCGGTTTTTTTTTCAACCAATTCCCGAACCCAGCCATCCCGCAGTTCTTGGTCAACCGGCCGCAACTCGGCCCGGATCGGGGTCATCGGACTGATTGGCTGCCGGTGAGTGTCGGGATCGGCATCAACCGATGCGGATTGAAGGGGTTCGGCCATGACAACGGCGGCTTGAATTATCTCCAATGAATTGGCTGGAAAGTCAATCACTGGCGATACCAAGGTCGGTTCGTCCAAACCGACATCGGCATCATGTCTCGGGGATTGTGGACCACGGAATTTCAAGTCGTTGAGAATGCTCATGAAGGCTCGGGCTTTGGCCAAGACGACCCTGACGTCTGGGCCGACAGTTCCAGTTGGGGCAGATAATCTGGCACACTGGTTGGTAGAACTACTTTGTTAAGAGCGGGAAAAATTACGATTTTTATGAATGGGCTACTAATTCATTTATGGCGACAGATTTTAACTTTTAGACTGATATTCAAGACAGACTTTGCTTGTGAGCTGAAATGATTTGAATTGATAAAATAATTCAATTGCGTTGCAAGGTATGCTGTCGGGGAAATTCTGACAACAAAGCCTGTCGACGGTGATGTCAGGATTTTCCCGAGGTTTTGATTTTTGATCCATCAGACGGCCAGATTACACTGAGAAACAGCTTCATCAGAGTCATGGAAGGAGGCGGCAATGGATGTTTGGTGCCGACAGCACCAGCCGTGGGTAAACGGATCAAGGCTAGCGTCAAAGCCCCAATTTTGAGAAGTTTGAAGTTACATGGATTCAAAGAAAGACGGAAGCGGGGAAATAAAAGAATGTCATTTAGTATCGGTGGAAGCAGCTGTTTGCTCGATCCCGCCGAGGGGGTGGCAACCTTGGATGTGCGTCAAATCTTAGTTGGTAGTGTTTCTAGCAATACAGATTTTGAACAGGGGAAATTGTCGTTTTGACGCAATCTGGCGCCAAGAAATCTCTGACACTTCAAAGGGAAGGATATTTTGCTTTTTTTCACCGAACCTGATTCTCTATATCGGATGAAAAGCGATGCCGCCCCCCCGGCCTTGCAATTACGCAAGGATAATACCACGATGAAGGGCCAATTCGTCTCGCAAAGCTCAATTGGATGTGACTCGAAAACGGCCGGACGTTTATGGAGTTTTTGGAACGATCTGTCAGAAAAACCCCTTTCTAAAACCATTTGTGGCCGACTCACCAAATTGGAGGCACGAACGAGTGATTCCGGGCCGATAGAGGCATCGTCGGCGGCTTTCCGCCACCTCTGAAAAATCACCGGGAGGATTATTTCCTGATGTCCGGCATCACTCCGCATAATCGGTGGCTGGATGACAAATGCGCCAAGGCATTCTGGGATCAAAAGCGATATTCCGCCTACCGAACATTGCTGACGGACACGATTGACTGGGCCGCCCCCGTTTCGGGCGAACGATGGCTCGAT
>NZ_JH636447.1:30687-53387 GCF_000255705.1 Zavarzinella formosa DSM 19928 | reverse complement strand
TTGGGATGCGGGTCAGGCCCCCTCTCCGAGGCGATCTGGCGGCGCACCGCAGGACAGGTGGCCGAGGTGGTCGGCGTCGATTGCGCCGCCGTCAATGTCCGGCCTTATGAAGATCTGCGGACCAGCCTTGTCGCCAATCCGGACCGCCTGCGGTTTGTGTGTCATGATTTCAGCGCCGGACTGGGGCTGTTTGAACACGGCCGTTTCGATCATGCCGTCTCCGGCTTGTCCATCTCGTATGCCGAGTCGTGGGATCAGGAACGCCGGGAGTGGACCCAGACGGCTTATGACCGGATTCTCGCCGAGGTCGGCCGTGTCCTTCGTCCCGGCGGCCGGTTTGTTTTTTCCGTCAATGTCCCGTCGCCGTCGTGGGCTCGCGTCGGGCTGAGTTCGGCCCGCAGCCTGATCACCACCACCGGCACGATGCGGTTCTTGAAAAAGAGCTGGCGAATGATCCGGTACGGGGCGTGGCTGAAGCGGGAGGCCCGCGCGGGTCGCTTTCACTACCTGCCGCACGCCGAGGTGACGGCCAAGTTGCAAGCCGCCGGCTTCACCAACATCGAACATCGGGTGACCTACGCCGGACAAGCCTATTTGTTCCGGGCGTTGTCGCCGTCGTAGACGAACTCGCCGCCGGATCGCCCGATCCCCCCGAGGAGACTCCATGAGAGGCAAGTGGGTTCGTCTCACCGCGAACCGTCGGTTTATTGTCGACCTGATGAGAGCCGCCAAATCCGTCCCCACCGTTCCCGTCGAGCGACGGATGGATCTGGGCCGGTTGAAAGAGGCCCGGGAACGACTGGACCCTCGCCCCTCCTGGGCGGCCCTGTTTCTGAAGGCTTACGCCTCCGTCGCCCGCGATGTGCCGGCGCTTCGGCGGGCTTATGTGAAACTTCCGTGGGCGCACTTGTGTGAATATCCGGTTAGCACGGTCAGCATCGCCGTGGAGCGGGAACATCAAGGGGAGAAGGCCGTGTTTTTCGGCCACATCCGGGAGCCGGAGAACATTCCGGTCGGACGGCTGACGCAACTCATCCGCTCGTATCAAACCATTCCGGTCGAGACCTGCCGGGAATTCCAACGTCTTCTTCGGGTCAGCCGCCTGCCCGGCCCGCTGCGGAGAATGGGCTGGTGGTATTACCTGAACTCCGCCCGCAACCGGGGGAATTGTTTCGGCACCTTCGCCCTCAGCGTTTACTCACGGCCGGGTTCCCAGTCTCTGCATCCGTTGTCCCCCTGCACCGGGACGCTCAACTACGGCCCGATTGACGAGGAAGGCCTTGTCACGGTTCGGCTCATTTATGACCACCGCGTGGTGGACGGCTCGACGGTCTCGCGTGCCTTGGAGGATCTTGAACACCAGTTGAACGGCCCGCTGGCGTCGGAACTGGATGGCGGAGTCGCCAGACAAATTTTGCGTCTGGCCGCGTAATTCGCCCGCCAAACCGAGTCCGCGCACGATGGCGAGCTTGCAGACAACGAGGTGGCAAGGGTGATTTCATCGGCCGACAGATGAGTGAGGCATGGATGCGCCTGCGGCCTCGCGGCCCAACTCACCCATTGCCGAGAAAATCCACTTTCTGATCTCTGTCGCGGAGCTCCCCGCCTGTATGACACCCGGACAGATTGCTTTGCAACTCTTACCTCGGGAATCCAATGCCGCCCGTTCATATTGCCCGCTTTGATTCGGCCACTCCGGCTTACTCACGGGCTTTCCACACATTCCTCTCGCATACCGACCAGAAGGAGAAGGCGCTTGGCTGGCTGACTCATGAGATCGAGTCGCTTCCCCGGAAAGACACCGCCATTGACGCCGGAGCCGGGACGGGGAAGCTGACCGCCTGGCTTTCCGAGCGGTTCAAGACGGTGATCGGCGTTGAGCCGAATCCCACCCTGGCCGATGATTTCCGGACGGCCTGCCCGCAGGCTGTTTTGATCCCGGAGACGATTCTGACGGCCGAACTCGGAACGCCGGCGGATTTCATCCTCTGTTCGCACGTTTTTTACTACGTTCCCCGGCCGGACTGGGAGGCCACCGTCCGGCGATTGATCGGCTGGCTGGCGCCCGGCGGCATGCTGGCCATCGCCCTTCAGAATCCCGACACCGATTGCATGCGGATGGTGGATCACTTCATCGGCGGGCGGTTTGATTTGGGAGAACTCGCCGCCGTTGCCGGATCGGCGCCGGGGGGGCCGTTCGATGTCCGGCTGGACACCGTTCAGGCTCACATTCAGACGGATGATTTGCAGACCGCGTGCGAAATCGCCGAATTTGTGCTCAACGTCCTGCCCATGCCAAGCCCGCCGCTATGGTCTGATTTGGAAGCGTATGTTGCCGCGCGTTTCGCCCGGCCCGAAGGCGGCTATCGGCTGTCATGCCACCAAGACTTCCTGCGGATTGTCCGTGCTCGCTGATTCAGCCCATCCTTGCAACCGATCATGTTGTTGAACAGATTAGTAATCAGGGCATGGAGCAAAATCTTTCAAGCCTCGCTCCGAGGCCAAAATCTGTGTTCCCCCATTTCGCCACAGGAATAGCCCCGCTTACTGGTGACACTAGTGTTTCTCATTATTTTTGGGCAACGGGGCCTCTGATGTAATTCGCACTTCCATTCTGTCGAATTAGAAGGTTTAACACTGAACGGCATCATGGTTGCAAAGCCACACGCCACGCCATTCTGAAGGCCCTTTGCCATCAGGAACAGGACGAAAGTTAGCAACTCTCACCGAGGAATATACATCATGACCAGCAAAACAAATTCGGCAGTGGTCGGCGTGTTCGAAAACCGACACGACGCGGACCAGGCGGTTGCCGATCTCCGCGCCGCAGGTTTCACGAGCGCTCAAATCGGCGTTGTCGGTCATAACAAAGATGGATGGGCGACCGACAAGACCCACGGCAACAAGGCCGAAGAAGGGGCTCTGATTGGCGCTGGCGTGGGCGCTGGCGTGGGAGGACTCGTCGGCCTTGGCATCTTGGCGGGGCTGATACCGGCTATTGGCCCGGTGATTGCCGGCGGGGCGTTGGCGGCCCTGCTCGCCAACGCGGCCGGCGGGGCGGCTATCGCCGGACTGGTCGGTACTTTGGTCGGACTGGGTCTTCCTGAAGAAGACGCCAAATATTATGACGATGAATTTCGGGCCGGCCGGACTGTGGTCACCGTCAATGCCGAAGGCCGTCATGGCGACGCATTCGCCATCATCCGTCGCAACAACGGCTACAACCGTGACATCGGCTCGGCCACCGGCCGACTGGCGACGCCGGCCGTGTAAGTCAATGTCAAGCCGTCATGGCTTGGCTTGATCGGCAACTTCAGCAGCAATCGCGCCGAAGGCGCGGCGGTAATTCCCCGTCCTTTTTTGCATTGTCTTCCCGAGAAAAACGAGAACTCGATACTTACCTCTCGACACTGCGAAACGGTTCCCTGATGAATGTTCGTAGCCGCAGGAATCCTGCCAGACTCTTCTAGGATGGCGAGATGGGATTGAAGCAAGTGTGATTTCCAAATGGACGTCAACACGTTGGATATTAGATCTTATTCACGATAACTAAGAAAATCGTCGTTAAACCCTTGTGTGACAGGCATTTGCGCCAAATATTCATTACAGTCCGCAAGTGCTTGTGAATAAGGCGTTTACGGCTATCGTGAATACGATCTATTGCATATGCCATATATCTAGGAATTACGCAGTTGCCCTTTTTGGCAGGTTGTAAAGGGGCTGTTCGAAATATTGCCTGAAGGCCTCGCGGATAATTCGCTGCTTGGCCTCGAACTAACTGAGTCCGGTGGTGAAGCGATGCCATTCGAGCCGGACAAAGGCCCGGATGACCAGTCCGATGTGATTGAACTGCGCCCGAGTCGAGAAGCACTGCCAGCCCTCCACGCCCTCAGCATACTCAAAACAAATCATTTACAGATGACCATCACCGAACCCGAATCGGGATGCCAGCCTGAGTGATTACCTTGCGAATGGGAGCCAGTTTGGCCTCTCCCTTTTCATCTAGGACGATGAAGAACACCGCACCGCCCCCGCTCAGCTTCCGGGATGCCGGCACGTCGATCCCGGCGATCGCTTCCAATCCCTTCCATGCCTGTTCAACTTGATCTTTTCGGGCGGCGGGATCGACCGCCTGTTCGGTGAACAGCACCAGGATGGCCACGGGGTTCGCCTTCCGTTGCTCCGGCCCGGGAACGGCCGCGACCGCTTTCGCCAAGTCTCCGATATCAGCCTTGCTTGGATCGAACGTGGCGCCCATGAAAAAGCCACTGACAAAGGGAAACCGGGAGTCTTGGCCTTTGAGCGAGGAAATGCCCGCAATCGCTTCAGTCAGCCCCGGGTGTTGGTCAAAGCTGGTCTTGTCGGGTGAGAGCCGGGGCAGCATGATCTCGGCCTTAACCGTTTCGGCGTAGGCAGCCGCCGAGAACAGCAGGGCAACGAGAGTGGACAATGTGATCCGTGACACGGTGAACTCCTGCTGGGAATTGCGGACAGTATACCGCACCCACGCTCGGCGGGGATGTAACATGCCTGCGACATCCCGCCCGTTATTTCTTCTCCCGCCTCCCCTCAATCTCGAAATCCCGCTTTTCGTTCCCTATTTCCACTTCGCCCTTCCCTTTGATCGTGTCTTTCTCGACCTTCAACTTGTACTTGATGACGAGCTTCATATCCTTCAACTCCCGCTCGGCGGTGAACGTCAGTTCCCCGTCCTTGAACGCCACGTCCTTTAATTTCGCTTCTTTTTGATCCGGCCAGTCCATCGTCCCGACGAGTTTGTCCCCAACCTTCTTGATGGAAAGGGTGGACTCCCGCTTCATCATGCCGACCGTATACTCACACTTCCAACTCCCGACCGGATCGGCCTTGTCGTCGGCCACCGCGATGTTGCACAACCCGAACACCAGTGCTGCCGTGAGAATCGCCTTCATATCCCAACTCCATTATGGATCATCTGAAACGCCAGCATCGGGCGCTTTCGGCTATTGTAGAGCTTGTTGGCTGGTTACCTTGGCTGTCGATGAGTTCTGTGGAGTCATGGTCGAAGAACTGTAGGTTGAAGGTTTGCCCCTTGTGGCAGCAGGTGACAAAGCCTCCGTTTGCTTGTATCAGCGATGGCCCGGCATGCTGTTTCGTGACGGCCAATAATGTCAGATCAGCGTCATTGCTCAACGGGACTTACACCGGAGCGAATCGCGATATTAGTCAAGCGGTTTTCTTGGCGACTTTATGACACTACCCCCACGTTCGGTAACGCTTGCGCAACGCCGAGTTGGAACCAGGGTCTTCTTGCGGTAGAGTGAGGCGTCTGGGAATAACAGTATCAGGGATATGGCCATGCGACGAGTTCTGACGGCAATGGTGTTTGGCTTGGCAGCGGTGGCCGGAGCGGCACCGGCCCCGAAGGTGGCGTCCGCAGACCGGGTGGTGGCCAACCCCTCCAAGGATATTGTCGTGGTGACGGACCGGGACGAGTCGGTCAAAGATTTCTTCCGGCGCCAAAGGATGGTTGTCGGCGCGACTTCGGTGGAAAAGGGGGTGACGGCCGACTTCCCGCACCTTGGCGACGTACTGGAAGCCGACAAGCCGGTGACGGTGTTCGTCAGCCTTCCGGCGTGGAACGACGATGAGAGCCTCCAATTCTACGCGACACGCCTCCGGATTGCCCCGCCGGCGGCGGCGGTCGTCAAGCTATTCAAAGACCGGAAAGGAGACAGTCGGGTGGAGGCGGTCTTCCGGCGGGATGCAGACGGCTTACATCACCTGGTCGGGTACGCGACGAGGCGACTCGACTTCTACCGGGACGCCAAGGCGAATGAGACGGACGGGTTCGGGCCCGCCGACCTGAAGTTCGGGCCGGAGAAAAAGTGACTCTGGGCTGTGAATACGCAGGAAACGGCGACGGACAAAGCGAAGGCGTACAAAGATGCCAAGCATCCCATTTTTATGGCAAAATCATGCTGAAGATACTCCCATTACTCGCCCTTCTCACCGCCCACGGCTGGGCTTACGCCGACACGTTCAAATTCAAGAGCAAACGAGACGACGACCGGGTGACCACAAAGATCGAAGACGGCAAGACGATCATCGACATCACGTCCCCGTCCGGCATCAGCGAACTGGTCATCGAACGCACCGGGGAGACCTGGCCGGAAAACATTGTCCTGCGGCTGAGAATATCGGGCCTGGAGAAGTTCTTCGCGATTAGCGAGAAAGTGACGCTCGGGGCGACAGTAAAGAGCCACCGCGACGACAAGCCAGTCCACGTGTGGGTGGAGTACAGCAAAGAATCGCCGGCCGACCCGAAGAGCCCCTTCTGGATGGACTTTCAAAGTATCGGTGCGGACGGAAAGCCCACGCAAAAGATCCCCCTGCAAAATGGCTACTTTGTAATGCGTCTGCCCAAGCCGTTCTTCGAGGGCAACCCGGCGTCTGTCAATCTGGAGTGGATCGACTTTCTCCGTAAGTAACGGCCTGAGTTGAGGACTTACGCCCCGCCAGCCCGCTGCCGGACCACCTGCTCGGCCAGCCGGTCGAGGAAGTGCGCCTCGTCGTCGGCCTGAACCCAGTCCCAATCGACGTTAAGAAGTCGGTCCGGGGCCGCCAAATCGCGGACTTCGACCACGGTGTCGGTCAAGATGACCCCCGCGAGCCCGCCGGCTTGCCGCAGCACCCCAAGCAGAACGGCGTGGGCCGACTCCGACTCGAACAGCACCGAACTGGCCGCCCCGGTGGTGGCGGTGAACGACAGTTCGGCGTACCGCTCGCCCGTCGCCACGGTCAGTTGGAGAGCGTCGAGGGCTATGCACTCGTCATCGGGCTCGTCGTCCCACCACTCGTCCGTGACCTCGTCGGCGGGAACCCGGAGGACCACTTCAAACCACGCCGATTTACGTCCGATCACGACCGGTTCGGGAGTGATGGATGGGACGGGGGCAAACGGCAGTCGGATGACCTCGCCGCCCGGCAGCGTCACCGCACACGGCGGGTCGGCTGACGGGACGACGGCCCGGCTCACCGCCAGCAAGGCCGGTCCCACTTGCAGAGGCGGCAGATATAGGTTCACCGAGCAGCGCCATCCCACGGTTCCTCCTCCGTCATCGAATGAAACGTTTAAGGGCTGCGGCCGACGCGTCTGGCCCTCTCATTTCAAGAGCTAAACTCCCCGTTCGCCTTTTTCGCTCGCTTTGGCATCCGTGCCCCCGGTCCCCGATTGTGGCCCCCGCATCGTGTCCCACACAAGCCACCCGACCAAACACCCAACCACGGCCCCGGCCCCTAACGCGACCGCCTGCCGGGGGTTGGTCAGCACTCGCGGGTCCAGGATGGCGCCCAACGCCGCCAATACGCCGCTGATCACCCCGGCGACTGCCATGCCCGCAATCCCGGCCAGCACCCCGGCTCTCGGTGGCCGGAGGGTAAACCGGCCGACCACCGCTCCCAAGGGCATGGAGGCGGCGGCGAATACCCACGGGGGGATGACTCCGAACCCGCCCAGTGCGACGAACGGCAGACACGCCGCCAGGTGCGTGTACGAGTACCGTGTGAGTTGCCGGATGTCCTCCGGCGACGCGCCTTGCCCCATTCTCTCGCCCCTGTTGGTTGCCATATCCCCGGAAGATACCGACCAATTCTATTCCAATTGGACGCCCGACACCGTCTTTACCCCGGTTCTGGGGATGACAATGATCCGGTAAGCGAAGCCCTTCCTGTCCTGCTTCATCGCCCCGTTGTAAAGCGACACGTTCGCATCTTCGTCGATCTTCGGCACAATGTCCGGCGGGTCGGCGGCTTCGGACACGATGACGCACACGATGCCCATAGTGAAGTCGAACTTGGGAACCGCCTCCGACGGCCGCCACGCCTTCCAGATCGCTATCACTTCGTCGACTGAGATCAGGTGGTGGCGGGCGGTTTGAAACTTCTGCGGGGCCAGTTCCATCTTCGCCATGTCCCCGACCAGCCCCGTGTAGGATGCCGATACCTGAATCACCGTTTCACCGGCGTGGCCGGCGCCGAAGGAAACCAACGTGAAACAGACCACGGCGGTAAGTATTCGTGACATGGGAACTCCTATCCGGCCACCAACGCATCGGCACCAGTATACCGTTGCGTGGAGCATCAACGGTGTAACTTTCCTGAAACGCCCGTCGTGGATATGGCGTTTGAGAGCGTGGCACCGCTCATTCCCGTGGAAAAGCAAAGGAATCACCAATGGGAATCGAATGCACACTCCGAGTGGACGCCCCCGACCCCGCCCGGATACTCCTTCTGATCCAACGGTTGCCGGAAGTCCGCGAGACGGAGCACGGGTTCGCGGTCGGATCCTACGGAGGTGGCTGGGCGTCTGCGTCATTGTCCCTCGACCCGCAGGGGGTGTGCTTCTGCGACTACGCCCGCACAGGAACGCAACTCGGGCTACTGGTCGCTTGGCTGGCCGGGGAGTTTGGCCGTGTCAGCGTGAAGGGGTTTTAACCGGACGGTATGCGATTTGCCTTCGTTATGACAGAGTTCAGTTGGTTATGATGGTGTTGGTTTTTTCATTCCTACGGACTGGCTGACCGAAAGACTCTGTTACGGAATTCTGAACATTGGCCTATCTTCACTCGACTCAACGGATGTCCCGGCTCGCTCCTTCCGAAACCACCGTCCTTTGAGGAGAATTGTCACTATCGGACATTTCAAGCCGACGTTGGCATCTCCCTTGCATCGTTCATGATCCCATGTCGGCCTTCGGCTGCTTCAATGTCCTTCCCGATCCGGCACGGGAGTTTTCAGCTTTGTCATGGAGTCATTGCATGAATCGAATCATGAAACTCGCCGCCCTTGGCGTCGGCGGTTATTATGCCTATCGGGCATTGAAACCCAAATACGATTACCGGGACCGTCATGTGGTCATCACCGGCGGGACCAGGGGATTGGGCCTGGCGATGGCACGTCGGCTGGCCTCTCTTGGAGCGAGGCTGTCTGTTTGCAGCCGGAACGCCGGTGACGTGGAATCTGCCGCCGCCGAGCTGCGCGCCGCCGGTGCGACGGTTCACGCCGCCGCCTGTGACCTGACACACGCCGTCAATATCCGGCGGTTTCTTGAGGAAAGCCGTCGACTCGGGCCGGTGGATGTGCTGATCAACAACGCCGGGATCATCGAGGTGGGCTCGCTCCAAGACCTGACGATTGACGATTTTGAGCGGTCCCTCGACACGCATTTTTGGGCGGTTTACAACGCCTGCCAGGAAGTGCTTCCGCAGATGCGCGCCCGCAACGAGGGCCGGATTGTTAATATTTCGTCATTTGGCGGAAAAGTGGCGGTGCCGCATTTGCTGCCTTATTCGGTCGGCAAATTCGCCTTGGTCGGATTCTCCGAGGGATTGAGATCCGAGGTGGCCTCGGAAGGCGTCAAGGTCACCACCATATGCCCCGGATTGATGATGACGGGCAGCCATCTCAACGCCCGCTTTAAGGGACGACACGAAGAGGAATATGCATGGTTTGCCTTGGGAAATGCGACACCCGGATTATCCATGTCGGCCGACACGGCCGCCCGGAGAATTCTGGCCGCCTGCGCCGCCGGAGATTCGGAACTGGTTCTTGGCCTTCCGGCCAAACTGGCGGTGATCGCCCAAGCGATTTGTCCGAATTTGATGTCTGGAGTAGCCACGCTGGTCAATGATCTGGTACTGCCGAAGCCCGGCGGGATCGGGGCGAACTCTGTCGCCGGGCGTGGCAGCCGTCGGCTGGTCAACCCGGCACTGACCGCGGTGCCTGACCGGGCGGCCGTCCGCAATAATGAAACTGGCGGCCAGCCGTTGTCCGCAATTCTGTGACAGCCACCCTCGCGTGGCAGAACAGTTCGATACTCGATTTCCAAACACGGCCAAACCATCAGTTTTGCGGGAATTCATGTCAAGTATCGGAAGCGGCGGATGACCGAATTGGAGAGAGAAGCAGGCGACGAACAACCCAATCAGGAGAGAACGCCACATCCGGCGTTAGTCTGATTTTCCGTTGTTCTTGATCTTTTGTCCGGTGGCGACGAAGAATTCAATCGAGCCTCCTTAAACATCGCCCAGTCGTAAATTTTATTCTGCTAGGATTCGCGCCGACTTGACGGATGTTTCATGCCGTGCTGAAGCCAGTGAATGAACGGAACAACCGCTCCAAGCCGAGCCGCAAACTGGCGTAAGCATCGTCGTCTATTTCAAATGTCACAACCACGATTCCATGATTGCTCATCGCGGCGTCACGCGCGAGCGTCAACCGAAAACTGGTCCGGGTCAGATCGGCGGCCGAGAAGCAATTCACTCCCGCGTTGCTCTGGTCATCCAATTCGACGTACACGCTCCCATAGCCGGTTTCAAAGTCCTCCGTGTCTGCCTCGGGTGATTGGAGTTGGAGGTAGTGGTCGGCCCCGTCATCGAAGTGGACGGTGAGCATTCCTTCGTCTGTGAACACTTCGACGGCGGTGGCGTGAAATTCGCGCATCATTTCTCTACGCTCCAAGCCCGGTAATAGTCCAAGGCCGCCCCGGTCAGATATGGACGAAGCTTCTCGCCCGCAAGCCCACCGGCGACGCACTCGATAAAGCATTTGCAGACGGCGTTCCTCGCTTCGTCGTCCGAGGCGGCCCACTGCGACACCATTTCACCGAGGGCCTCTTGTTGTGACTTGGACAACGTATCTGGCAGGAAGCTTGCGAGCTCGGCGAACACGCCGTAGTGGGTGAACGAGCAGTCGTCCTCCCGGAAACAGTTTCCGGGATCGTCCCAGAAGCCGGCAAACGCTGGGAAGACCTGGACAAGTCGGGTCAACAATTCCAGGGGAGTCATGCCGCTTCATGCACGGGATGATGGGTTATTTTACTGAAGTTGCCAATCCCACGCAGAATAAGCGTGCGTCAGGCCCTTAATCCGTCAAAACGTCTCTCAGGTCAGATTGTGGTGACCTTCTTGCATTTTCCGAGGAAATTGTGTTCGCACGCGAGCTTGGTTCGACCGAATCGATCATCAAGCCAAAACTCCAAACCAACTCATCGCACAGGCTCGGCTGACGGCGGAGCATCGGAAGACCCCTTTGCCCTGGCCGGCTTTCCATTCATGAACCTGTTGCAGCCGCTAATTCCGGAGACCCGAAGCTGGAATGGCTGAAGTTTCTCGTCGATGCAAAGCCCAAGAGTCAAATTCTCAACCGAGCCGTCCGGTTCAATCTGCCACCATTTGCAGTCTTTGCAGAGACCCCATTCGTCTTTTTGTTTCGCCATTGTCGTCACCTGAGTTTATGGACATGGATGGAGTGCGCAAGCAAAAGGGGCAATATTCGTCACCCCTTTTGACCGGGTTCTTAATCGGCGTCTTCGCCATGCCTTTTCCCGCCATCATTCTTCGGTCCAGGTTCCTGCCTTGAATGCTCTCCCGTTCCGGTGAAGTCACCGAGGCGATGCTTGGTATCCTGTTGTGTTCCCGTGGCATCCTTCGGTCCCGAAGTTTTCCCGGATTCGTCCTGGTCCGGTTCTTCAAAGACCGTGCCGGCGTTTGATCGGTTTTCAGATGGCACCGGGCCGGGAGTGTGGTTCTTCTTGCTCATGATTTAATTCTCCAATGGGAGGTAAGGAATGACACAAGGGTGCAATCAAAGCGCCCAAAAAACCTGTTTTTGATTTTCGGTGCCCTCAACCCTTTTCGCCGCCAACTTCTGTTGCTGTCACTTCTCCGGTCCCGTTTGACCGACTCTTCAACGATGTGAAATTTGCCGGATTTTCCTCCGGCCCCGCCAGAGCAAGCCCGCCAGAAATCATGCCTTGGACGGCTGATGAATGATTCCCGACGTCTTCGGGGCAGGCATCGATTCGCCCATTTGGACGGCATTGGTGTTCCCTGCCATAAGTTTTTCGATGGCCTTGGGCATCAGACGGTGGAGAAAGCTGAATGGGCCCCCCTGCCAGCCGGTGATCACTTCGTCTTCCGGTTCGACGACCAGTCGCACCAGTTCGTCGATGGTTGTCTTCGGGTCATACGTCGGGGGGATTGGAACCGCCTTCTTGCCTGTGTAATTCCCCGCGTGCTCGAAAAATTCGGTCTCATGGGCCATTGGCATGACGGTGCACACCCGGATGTCCGTGATCTTCTCCTCCCCGAGTTCCTGCCGGAGCGCGTCACCCAGGCCCACGACGCCAAACTTTGACGCCACGTAAGAGGCATAAAGCGGGGTGGGGATTTTTCCGAGGGCCGAGGCAATGTTGATGAGCGTTCCCTTTCCCCGGGCGCGGAAGTGTGACATGGCGTGGTGACTGCCGTAGGTCACGCCGAGCAGGTCAGTCCGGATCACCTGCTCGTGATCCTCCAGAGGGACCTGATCAAACCGGCCGACCGCGGCCACCCCGGCGCCATTGATCCAGACGTCGATCCGCCCAAACCTGGCCACCGCCTTGTCCGTCAGGGCGGCCACAGCGTTCCTGTCGCTGACATCGGTCGGGACGGCCATCGCCCGGCCCCCCGCCGTTTCACATTCTTGCGCCAGTTCGGTCAACGCCTCCGGGCTCCGAGCGGCGAGAACGACCGAGGCCCCGCGTTTGGCCAGTTCGAGAGCCGTTCCCCGGCCGAAGCCGCTGCTCGCCCCGGTGATGACGACGATCCTGCCTTGATATTCGTTGTTGTCGGACATTGTTGCGCCCCAAAGAATTGACCGGGCAGCGCATGAAGCCGTCCGGAAGGTTGTGATCACTGGCAAAAGTGCAACACCCGTGCCGGATTTTCCGAAAAACCTGTCATTATTGGCTTTCTCGGGGCGGCCCCGTTTCAGGGGATGAATGGATTGACAGCCCGGATCATGGCGAGAGAGTGATGTGAACGCAAACGACCAAATCAATGTCAGTTCCGGGGTTTGCTGTCTGACCAAACACCATCCTCCTTTGACTGATCACCCTCCCATGAAGTCCGACAAGCAAGACTCTCCGCATGCTTCGGCCCCGCCGCAATCGCCCGCCGCGCTCCTGCTCGCCGATGTGATTAATGATTTTGATTTCCCCGAATGCGAGCAGTTGCTTCGCCATGCCCGTTCGGCGGCCGAACGCATTGCAGAATTGAAACGCCTCGCCCGGAGGGAATCCGTGCCGGTGATTTATTTGAACGATAACTTCGGCCGCTGGCGCTCGGATTTCAAGGCCACCGTGAATCATGCCCTTCAAGGGCGCGGTCGGGAGATCGCCTCGCTGCTGAGTCCCGAAAAAGATGATTATTTTGTCCTGAAGCCGAAGCACTCGGGTTTTTTCTCAACCTCCCTGGACACGCTTCTCGGCAGCCTGGGCACGCGGCTGGTCGTGCTGGCCGGATTCGCCGGGAACATTTGCGTCCTGTTTACCGCCGCCGACGCCCACATGCGCGAGTTTCGGATCATCGTGCCCGCCGACGCCATCGCCTCCAACACGCAGGAGGAAAATCAGGCGGCATTGCTGTTGTTAACCGGGGTGTTCAAGGCCGATGTGCGACCGGTCCGGGAACTGTCATTTGCCGAGGCCATCCGACATGCGAACCGTCATTCCGACGGTTCGTCAACCTCACCGGGATAAGCATGGTTGAACACACTCCGTTCCGCCGAAGACCGGGGCGTGATGCCTTGCGAGCGGCTTTTTCACTTCTTTAAGCCCTCGTCGTGCCAGGATAATAGGAGGTTCCACAGGGGATTGTCCCCATGCCGGGTGGCTTGCGCAAACCGATCATGCGGCATCGGTTTTGCAATAAAAATCGGGTGTTTCCTCAAACATCCCCCGGGAAAATTTCATCATGAGATTCCTGACCGTATGCGTCATGTTCTGCGCCTTGGTTGCTTCAGCCCGCGCCACCGAGAAAAAAACTGACCCGCAAATGCAGGCGGTCCTCGACCAGCTTGCCGCTTTGAACCCGAAGCCGATCGACAAGCTGACGCCGGAGGAGGCCCGCAAGCAGCCGGGTCCCTCAGACGCGGTCAAAGCCCTTCTGAAAAAACAGGGCAAGTCCGTTGATCCCGAACCGGTCGGATCGGTCAGGGACGTGACATTCCCCGGAGCCGCCGGGAAATTGACTGCGCGGGTGTACGCACCGAAAGGCGACGGTCCGTTCCCGGTTCTGGCCTACTTTCATGGCGGCGGCTGGGTGATTGCCGGCATTGACGCCTATGACTCCTCCTGCCGGGCGTTGTGCAACGCGGCCGGCTATCTGGTCGTGTCCTGTGATTACCGCCGGGCTCCGGAAAACCCGTTCCCCGCCGCCGCCGAGGATGCGTTCGCCGCATACCAATGGGTGTTGAAGAACGCCGCCGACTGGAAGGGGGACGGGAAGAAGGTCGCGGTGGGCGGCGAGAGCGCGGGCGGGAATCTGGCCGCCGTCGTCTGCCTGCGGGCGCGTGACAAAGGCATTCAACCGCCCGTGTGCCAGTTGCTCGTCTATCCGGTGACGAACAACAACCTTGACACCTCTTCCTATTTGGAGAACGCCGACGCGAAGCCGCTCAACAAGCCAATGATGAAATGGTTTTTCGCCCACTACATCGGCAATCAGGCCCCGCATCCCTATGCGCTGCCGCTTCTGGCCGGAGACTTTTCCAGACTTCCCCCGGCAACCATCATCACCGCCGACATCGATCCGCTGCGTGACGATGGCAAGGAGTACGCCTGGGCTCTCACGAAGGCCGGGGTGAAGGCGGATCACAAAAACTTCGAGGGGGTCACCCATGAATTTTTTGGCATGGGCGCGGTGATTGACAAGGCGAAGGACGCCGTAAAGTTCGACGCCGCAGGGCTCAAGGCGGGGTTTGGCAAATAGCCCCGGGTGAACCTGATTTTCACCCAGTCCGTCCCGTGGCACATCTCGATTCTCTCCGGCCCATGCGGTAATTCAGTCAGTTTTCATTCCGACCTTTCACCGAGGACAGACAAATGAAGGCATTATGCTGGCATGGCAAGAGCGACGTGCGCGTCGACACCGTCGCCGATCCCGTGATTCAAAACCCCCGCGACGCGATCATCAAGGTGACCGCGACGGCCATTTGCGGGTCGGACCTCCATTTGTACGACGGTTACATGCCGACGATGGAGGCGGGCGACATCCTCGGCCATGAGTTCATGGGCGAGGTGGTGGAGACGGGCGCCGCCGTCACGAACCTCAAAAAAGGCGACCGCGTGGTTGTCCCGTTCACGATGGCCTGCGGTTCGTGCTTTTTCTGCAAGAAGACGCTGACTTCCTGCTGCGACAACTCCAACCCCAACGCCAAAATCGCCGAGGCGGCGATGGGGCATTCCCCAAGCGGGCTGTTCGGATATTCCCACATGCTGGGCGGGTTCCCCGGCGGGCAGGCCGAGTTCGTCCGGGTGCCGTTCGCCGATGTCGGGCCGTACAAGGTTCCGGCCGGGTTGCCCGACGAAAAAGTCCTGTTTCTGACGGACATTTTCCCGACCGGATATATGGCCGCCGAGAACGCCGAAATCGAACCCGGGGACACGGTGGCGGTGTGGGGCTGCGGTCCGGTCGGCCAGTTTGCCATCAAGAGCGCGTGGATGTTCGGGGCCGGACGGGTGATCGCCATCGACACCGTGCCAGAACGGCTTCGGCTCGCCGAGACACATGGGAAGGCCGAGACCATCGACTTCATGAACGTCGAGGGTAGCGTCTACGACCGTCTTCAGGAGATGACCAAAGGGCGGGGGCCGGACCGCTGCATTGACGCCGTCGGGGCCGAGGCTCACGGGACGGGAAGCATTCCGGCCGTGCTTGACAAGATGAAAACGGTCATCGGAATTGGCACGGACCGTCCCGCCTCCCTGCGGCAGGCCATCATGTGCTGCCGGAAAGCGGGAACGGTGTCCGTGCCGGGGGTGTACGTCGGATTCCTGGACAAAGTGCCGATGGGGGCCTTTGTGAACAAGGGCCTGACGATGAAGTCCGGCCAGACGCATGTCCATCGTTATCTGAAGCCGCTAATGGAGAAGATCGAGAAGGGCGAAATCGACCCGTCGTTCCTGATCACTCACCGCCTGCCGCTCGCGGAGGCCCCGGCGGCCTACAAGACGTTCCGCGACAAACAGGACGGTTGCATCAAAGTGGTGTTGCGCCCCTGAGTTTTTTGGAAACCAACCGTTTGACCGAGGAGACAATCATGCCACGCGGCGACAAATCCAGTCACACGGCCAAGCAGAAACGGAAAGTCGAACACATTACCGACAGTTATGAGAATCGCGGGGTTTCGGAGGGCGAGGCCAGCCGCCGGGCTTGGGCCACGGTAAAGAGCGAGTCGGGGGGCGGCAAGAAATCGGTCGGCGGGGGGGGCATCCCGACTCACACGCCTCCAGTCGGAAGGGCGGGACCAAGGGAGAAGCGGCTTCCGCAAGCCGAACGGTCGGCGGCGGCGGAGAAAGCGGCGGCGACCCGAAAGCGGAATGCCGCAAAATGACGGCTTCAAGAGGCGGCCGGTAGCACTCCCGCCACGTCCCGCGGTTCGGCCGGCTTCAAAAAGTAGTGATCGAATCCCTCCCGCCGGGCCCGCGGTTCCATCGACGAGTAGCCTGTGAGCGCGACCAGCATGGGACGGCGACCCAAGGCCGCGCACAAGTCCCTGGCCACGTCGAAGCCGGATTGCTCGCCCAAGTCGATGTCCAGCACGGCGGCGTCCGGCCGAAACCCGGACCGGACTAATTCGCCGACTTGCCGGGGACTATATGCCACCCGGGTGTCGTAGCCCATCATGTCCAGGACCGTCGCCAGTGAATCGGCGGTGTCTTTCAGGTCGTCGACCACAAGGACGGCCGGGCGGTTGGGAGAGGTTGTCATTGCCGACTCCGATCTGGCTTGAAATGACGCACGGGTGGAAACCGCTGGCTGATTGGCAAGCGAATATTAAATAAAATTTTCTCAGATCCTTCAGCCCGGTCAACTTCATTTATTCAGGAAAGGATGTTTAGGGCTGAGGGCAAGCCCCTTGTCGGAGTGGCGGCGGCGCTTGATTGCCACCGTCGCATTTCCCTGAATCATATGCATTTCCTTGGACAACAATCCTTTCGGAATATTCACGAACACTGGCCCAAGGGATGCTGTTTCCCAACCATGCCCGTTTGCGAACGGAGACGATCATGCTCACGGTCATCAGACGCTGTCCACGCTGTCCCATAATCAAAGGTTACATGGAGTCCGTCCTTAAGGGACTTTTTGAGGATCTCCACGTTGACGCCGTCATGCAGAACGGTGATCCGGGAGAGTTTGTGATTTTTGTCAACGGCATTGAAGTGATCCGTCGCGACAGCAATTTTTTGCCCGACATTGAGGAGATTGAAAAGGCGGTTTGGGGAGCAACGCACGCGGTCGCATGATTCAATCTCATACAGATGATCGAGTAGAAAGCATATATTCGTATTGCTTTGCAACAGTTGTTTTGTTTTCGGCGTTGATCCTGACACACGTTTACATAGGTCGCCCCAGGTGAAGAACACCATGCAAACATTCGTCAAACGCCGCCCGGGGATCCGGCGGCATACGGACTTGGATAATATGGCTGTTTGATTAGAACTTTTCCGGTCATCACAGGCAGAATAATGTCAGAGTTTTTAAAATCTCCCGGACCTAATACTCTCACGCCAATCTTTTCAACCCCCTTGCGTATGGAGACCGTCAGCACGGACAATCTTCTCACCCGTCAAACATTCCCAACTTTTCCCTGAGCCATCCCCTGCCGCCACAAGCAAAATATCTCGCGGTCCTTATTGCCGACGGTCATCCCATCGTGCGCGAGGGGGTGAAGGCGCTGGTCAACATCCAGCCGGACATGCGGATTGTCGGAGAGGCGGCCGACGGGCAGGAGGCGGTCAGACTGGCCAAAGAGTTGGAGCCGGATGTGGTGGTCCTGGAAATCTCTCTTGGGGGCGTTGATGGCGAGATGGTGACCGTCTCACTCCGGAAGAATCAAAAGGCCGTTGTCCTGACGGCGAGGGAGGAGAAAACTTCCGTCAGGCGGTTGCTGGCGGCGGGCGCCGCCGGGTACGTCCTGAAGCGGGCGCCCGCCGATCAACTGACGCAAGCGATTCGGACGGTGGCCGGCGGAGGAATTTATCTGGACCCGGAGATTGCGGGAAGGGCGGCCGATGATTTCATCAGTCCCGAAACACCGGAGGCCGCGTTGAGCGCGCGGGAGCTCCAGGTGATGCGTCTGATCGCCGCTGGGCACGGCAACAAGAAGGTGGCCGCCAAGTTTCGTCTGAGCGTGAAATCCGTGGAAACATACAAATCCCGCTCGATGGAGAAACTGAAGTTGCGCGGCCGGGTCGATCTGATTCGCCATGCCTTGAAGAACGGCTGGCTGGACGAGGCGGCTTTTGACCCGCCCCTTGGCGGCGATGAATTCTCATGACCGCCGCCTTTCGATCATGCCTCTGCCGTCAACAAATGTCCGAAAATCTTTTTTAAAACCAAAATTGATAAGGATTTATGTCAATCGGCATGTGAGATGCTCCAGTTCCTGCCAATGTTTCCCCGGAGCACGCCATGAATACTGTCATCAGGAGTTCGCAGGAATGCCCGATGGCGCATCGTTACGCGCTTGACGTGGCCGCCGCGCTCGGACGTGATCTTCATGTCCATGCGGTGATCCAGAACGGAGACGCGGGGGAATTCGCCATTTTTGTGAATGATGTCCTGATCCTGCGAAGAAGCATCGACACCCTGCCATCCGTTCAGGAAGTGGAGACTGCCGTTCAAATCGCCCTCGTCTTAAAAGCCTGACCACCCACCAACCCTTGATGAATCTCGAAACATGAACCTCCTGATCAAACGATGCCCGAGCAATCCGGAAGTGCGAAGCCTGACCGAACAAACAGCGGCCATCCTCCGTCAACGTCTGGGAATCAGCCCGCGCATCATCAACGGCCGGGCCGCGGAATTCTCGGTGTATGTGGACGGCGTGCCCGTGATGATTTTGGACAGCCGTTCGCTCCCCTGGCCGGAGGAAGTCGAGGCGGCCGTGCAAAGCATGGTCACGGCCTGAGACAGGCCTGTTGTTTTTCCGCAATTATCGCAAAGATCACCACGCCATCAAACATGAACCATGAAGAAAAAAGCTCCGCCGGAAGTGCGTTCGTTCGAGGAGAGGCAGGCCGCCCTGACCGATCTTCGCAACCAAAAGATGGCCCGCTCGGCCCATGCCTACGTTCGCGGAAACACACAGCAGTTTTACGAATGGCTCGCCACGACGGGCGGACGCTCAACTCCCAAGGGGCCGCCGGTCTGGATCTGCGGAGACTGCCATCTCGGCAATCTGGGTCCGATTGCCAGCGCCAAGGGGAAAATCGACATCCAGATCCGTGACCTGGACCAAACCGTCATCGGCAACCCCGCCCACGATCTGATCCGTCTCGGATTGTCGCTGGCGACCGCCGCGCGAGGCTCCGACCTGCCGGGTGTCACCACCGTGAAGATGCTGGAGCAGGTGACGGAGGGATATGCCCAATCCTTCTTGCAGGCATCGGACACGGGGGGCGGGGAGACCGAACAGCCCGAAGCCGTGCGGTGGGCGATGCGTGAGGCGTTGAACCGCAAGTGGAAGCACCTGGCCCGTGAGCGGATCAGGGACACAACACCCACGATTCCATTGGGAAAGAACTTCTGGCCTCTTTCCGAGTCCGAGAAGAAACAGATCCACGCGCTGTTTGAGACCGAACAATTGCGCCGGCTGGTCACGGCTCTGGGCTCGCGAGACGCGGACGCGCCGGTGGAGGCTCTCGACGCGGCCTATTGGGTGAAGGGGTGCAGCTCCCTCGGCCGGTTGCGGTACGCTGTGTTGCTCCGCGTCGGAGGCAAAAAGGGTGAATTGTGCCTGATTGACATCAAGGAGGCGGTCAAGCCATCTGCCCCGCGCCACCTCAAAGCCAGGATGCCCCGCGACAACGGGGAGCGGGTCGTGCAGGGGGCGTGGCATTTGTCCCCCTCCCTGGGAGACCGCATGCTGGCCGCGAAACTCGACGGCCATTCGGTCTTCCTCCGGGAACTGCTCCCGCAGGATTTGAAATTCGACATTGAAAACCTGTCCCGCGAAGAAGCTCTGAAAGTGGCCCGGTTCCTGGCGACGGTGCTGGGGAAGGCCCACGCCCGGCAGATGGACGAAACGGGCCGGAAAAAGTGGCAATCTGAGATGAGCCGCAACCATTCCAAAACAATGGATGCGCCTCACTGGCTCTGGTCGAGCGTCGTCGAACTGGTCGCCAGCCATGAGGGCGGTTATTTGGAGCACTGCCGCAAATATGCGATGGCGGGCGGGGTTTGACAGCCGTTTGCACAAAGAATGTTGGTTTTGGGGCGGACCTCGCAGACGCAAACATCTGCGGCCATCAAGACCGCCCATGCCCCGCGTTTGGTTGGAGGAAATCAAAACAGGCTTTTAGCTTCTATCACCCCGTCCGGCCGTGCTCACTCCCGCCGCGGCATACGCGGAACAATGCCCCGTGACGCCACGATAGGCAATCGCTCCCCCCACGGTGGCGAGCAGGCATCCCGCCATGCCGCCAATTCCGACGCCGAACCCCGCCAACACCGCCCCGCCCACGGTGGACAGGGCACGTTCATCGGGTCCGACATTCACCTCGGTGTCATGGGGTGGCTGGTCCAGATCCCGCACTTGCTGCTTCGTCATCGAATATTCCGTTGTCGCCGCCATGATGTCTCCTTGATTCGTGGATGAAGCCGCCAGAGACGGCAAGTCAGCCTGTTTTGCAACCAGGGCGCCACTGACCGAAAAAACTCACCACACTTTCAAGCTTTTTGTCATACTCCCACGCCGGATGCCGGGGATGCATTTGCCGAAATAGCCGCAGAGATGCGATCGTTTTCGTTTTGATTCCTTGCGTTAGCGGGCGTCAGGGGCCGAAGCCCGAGAGCAAGCGACGGCGAAGCCGGAACGCAAGTCACTTCTTCACCCTCGCCTTCCAATTCCTTTCCCCCTCTTTCCCCTCCAACTCCGCCACCTTCAACTCCAGCCTCAACCTCTCATCTTCAGACAGTTTCAAAGCACGGTACAACACCACCAAGCGGGGCTTGTTACTTTTGGGCATCCAGGAGAAGCGTTCCAGCAGGAGGGGGATCGTTGCCAACTAGACAGTGAGGAGGCGGGTCATGGCGTGGCCGTCTTTGTCGTTTGTTTGACCAATTTATGGGCGATCACTCTCCCTTTCCTTTCATGAGCCACATCCTGCAAGCATCCAACGCAGTTTTCGAGTAACGGCCGGTTTTGAATGCTCATCTGAGTGGAAGCGAGGATGACGTGGGGGAAGGGTTAGGGCTTTCTGGTCATTCCTGAAGTTCCCATTTGATGACCTTGCCCACGAACTCTCCTCGCCCATACCGTTCCCAGAACCACGAGAGCATCTCGTCGTAATCCCTGAACCCGTCGGCCACAGCGAACTCATCAGCCGTGGCAGGATGACGTGACTTGTCTCCAAAGGTGATTCCCGACTCACGAATCGCACAATAACCGACCATTACGCACAATGGATCTGGGACTATCAGTTTTCGGCACGCTTTCGTTCGTTGCCCAGTGAAGAGTTGCAGACGATCACCGAGCTTGCATCTGGCATTTCACCGCACTGTCTGCCGTTTGATTCCTGCTTGCACCGAGTCAGCAAAACGCTCTTGGAAATTGATCGCTACCACTTCACCTCGCTTCCCGTCCAACTCTGGACTGTTTCCCCTTTTCGTCCGTTACTTGACTGCTTATGTCTACTTGCGCTTGATCGCACCGCACTTCTCGCATCGCAAATCGTAATACCGACCGATCATATGCCCATCCCAAGTCCGATACCCGCTCAATAAGGTTTTCCATTTGTGCCGGCAGAACCGTCCCACGATCAGATTGAAGAGCCACGCTAACATTTGCCCTCGCTGTAGCCTTCGTTCCTAGACGCCTTCCACCGCTTCCGCACAAAGGACGGCGACAGCTTCCTGATCTTCGGCCTACCCATCGGGATGGCTGCCTTCTTGTCGCACACTGTCTCAAACGCCGAATAGTACGCACTGGCTTCATGGACGAACTGGCATAACTTGGCCACCGTTCCGCGAGCATTGGCCATCTCCTGAATGGGGGCATTGCCGTTCTTGATCTTGTCCAGAATCACGACCAACTGCTGTGCGTCGGCTATCGCGTGCTTCATGCGGGCCACGGAGGCTCTGCGCAGGCTGTCGGTTGCATTGTTATCGCTCATTTTGCCCTCCTTGGCTTGGTTGGTTTGGACTGCTCACCACGACTGGCAAGCAATTTGACGTGATTTGCGGCATGCGGCGGGATGTGGTTGAGCCGCAGCCATTTGTGAATTGTGACCGGATGGCGCCCAAGCTCACGGACCATCGCCGATTTCCAGCGACGCCCGTACAGATTGAGGCCGATCCTTGCGAACTCATCCGGGGTCATTCAGCCGCCGAGTCTTCCAGTCGAATGACGTAATCCAGCACTTTGTCAGACCATCCGTCAATGTGGACCCACAAGCCGTAGCCGACACCGTTCTTGGCGCTGGCGACGTTAATCATGAACCCCTTCAGGTTCGGCACCGGGTCGTGACTCTGCTCGTCCGTGATGACAATCAACCGGTCGCAGGCCGGAACCTTGCCGACCGCCTTTCCTAGCTCCGTCCCGCCATGCGGCTGGGAACCGACAACAGCATCACGCAGAGCAAACCCGCGACAGCCCGGCACTTCCTTTAGGTC
>NZ_JH636447.1:30329-30550 GCF_000255705.1 Zavarzinella formosa DSM 19928 | reverse complement strand
CTTCGGCTTTCCGGCGAAGCAATCGAAGAACTTGGCCTCCAGTTCCGACTCGAACTGCGGGTTGTGTCGCGCCGAAGCGATGAAATTGATTGGCAGCAACTTCCCGGCTTTCACACCGGCGATACCCTCCCGTATCAGACCGTCATCAACCCTGGCCTCCCGCATGTTGCGGATGTTGCGGAGCATGGCGAGGCCGCCGATCTTGCCCTCGCGAAGGAGCC
>NZ_JH636447.1:30083-30319 GCF_000255705.1 Zavarzinella formosa DSM 19928 | reverse complement strand
GCTCCCAAGACGCCTTCTTGTCGCCGCCCTTGGACAGTTCCACCTCCCAAGTGTCCGGCGTGGCCAACTCGCCCTTTACGAGTTTGCGCCACAACTCGGCCTGTTCGGCGTTCACCGGCTTCGGGCGGGTGATGCGCAAGGCGTCGCGCAACTTGACCGCCTTCGATCCACCGTTGTACTTGGCGAGCTGGTACTCGTCGAAGCGACGGAAGGCGTTTCCGACGTGCCGCTTCGCC
>NZ_JH636447.1:28808-29866 GCF_000255705.1 Zavarzinella formosa DSM 19928 | reverse complement strand
AGAGACGACAAAGGAACGAAAGCGCTCTATCCAACTGAGCTACCGGTCCCGTTAAAGGGGACCGAGCGGGACTCGAACCCGCGACCTCTCGATTACAAATCGAAGTAACCCTTGTCTGCACCACCGCGAGGTGGCTTGTGGGCCGGAAGGGGAAAAAGTCGGCAAAGGAACGTTTCTGTCGCTCTCCCAACTGAGCTACCGGACGGTTGCCCGCCCGGACGGGGATCGAACCCGCGACCTACAGTTTGGAATAAGTAACCCTTGCCTGCACCACCCTCCGGTTAGTTTGAGGGACGGGAAGAAACGGCGCCGGGTTCACTAAATGCAATAAGTACCCGGAACCTGCACCACGTCCCAATGACCCGCACCGTAGCGCGGGGCTAAGGTTTGGTCAACTACTTTCTTTCGGTTGCGCGAAACTCAAATCCCTGCTTTCAATTCCGCGTTTCTCGCTTTCTCCCTTTCTCTTTTCCACGAAAGGAACCAAGTCATGGGGTTAGTGCGCGGATTGCTCGTACAGGGTAATCGAAAAGTTGGTGACGCCATTCATTTGTTTGGTCTGCCAGCAGTGACAACATGCCCAGGACGAACTTTGGTTTGTGAAGGGTGTTGTTACGCTTTGCGTTCGAGATTCCGATTTCAGTCAGTCAAAGACAGATTGGCCTGGAACCTGGAGCAAATTAAACGTGATGATTTCTGCGGTCGAATGACCAAAGAGATACGCCGCAAAGGATGCCTCGTTTTACGTGTGCATTCAAGCGGTGATTTTTTCAATCCCGAGTACGCTGAAAAGTGGCTCTGGATCATGAAGAAAGTCCCCAAGCCCCGGTACTACTGGTATTCGAGGTCATGGAGAATCGCGGAGATTGCAGAGGTGTTGGAGAAAATGGCCGCACTGAAGCAAGTCCGTGGATGGCACGGCATTGATTCTGAAACGGGAACGCCTCAAAACGTTCCCAAAGGAATCCGTACTGCTTACCTACAAGTCGATGAAGACACGCCGCCGGAACAAGCCGACCTTGTGTTTCGAGTGCGAAGGTTACGAAAACTTCCTCGTC
>NZ_JH636447.1:27734-28041 GCF_000255705.1 Zavarzinella formosa DSM 19928 | reverse complement strand
TTGATTGCGTGGTCGGCCATCAATTCGCGGAGGCGTTGGGCCAGCTCATCCCCCTCCATGCCCGGCATGTTCAAGTCGATGAAGCACAATGCCGGGGGTGACTCCACGGCCATGCGAAGGGCGGTTTCCCCGTCGTAACAGGCACGGGCGTCAAACCCGCACATTTTGAGCAGTTCGGCGCACATGTCGGCGCCGTCTTTGTTGTCGTCAATGCAAAGAATGCCGGGACGATTGAGGGCGGTGTCGGGCATGGTCATCTCGGTCCGGGTGTTTTGGATTCCTCGTTGTTTCACAAGCCACAACGGCC
>NZ_JH636447.1:27473-27724 GCF_000255705.1 Zavarzinella formosa DSM 19928 | reverse complement strand
CAATTATTTCCGCACGTCGCATGCCGTGTCCGTAAGATGTTTTTCCGATCCTCGCTCCCGACGCTTCGCATTTTTCCGACCAGTCACGACATCTCCGGCTATCAATGCGTATCGAGAACACAATCCCACATCGAGAACGCATGTTTGATTTTCTGAACTTCAATCCGGCCGTGGCTCTCTTGAAAGAAGACCACGTCCGGGTCAAGGATTTGTTTGACCAGTTTGAGAAAGCCACCACCCGGCCCGCGAAA
>NZ_JH636447.1:27103-27369 GCF_000255705.1 Zavarzinella formosa DSM 19928 | reverse complement strand
GCCGACGAGGAGCATCATGTGGCGAAGCTTCTGATCGCGGAGCTTGACCTGATGGACGGTTCGGAGAGCCATTTCGAAGCCAAGTTCCATGTGCTGTCCGAGAACGTCCGTCACCACATCAAGGAGGAAGAGGACGAAATGCTCCCGAAAGCCAAGGGCGTCAAACTCGACTTCGAGGTGCTCGCGGAGAAGATGGCCCGCCGCAAAGAGACTTTGCTCGCAGAAGGTGTGGCCCCCGTCGGCGAGGACGTGATGGCGAAAGCCGC
>NZ_JH636447.1:21876-27093 GCF_000255705.1 Zavarzinella formosa DSM 19928 | reverse complement strand
CGCGTCGTCCGAGGAAGTCGCGGCCTTGATGACTTTGTCGGCTCCGCAAATCTTTAACAGGGGTTTGAGTTCGTCTTTTTTGGCCGAACTGGCGACCGCCAGTTTCAAGCCCATTGCCGCCAGTTTCTCCAACAGCTCTTTGGCTCCCCGAGTTGGCTGAAGATGCGGAAGATACTCGTCGAGGAAGATTTCCCCCCGGCGGTCGCTGATCTTCTTTCCTTCTTTCGACTCGGCATCGATTCCGCTCACCTTCGGAAGCAACTTGTCGCCGCCCATCCCAATAAGCGGCCGGATTTTTTCCAAGGCCACCGCATGACCGCTTTCGGCCAGGGCCTTCACCCACGCATGGGCATGGGCGTCGTTGCTGTCCGCCAGCGTGCCGTCAATATCCAACAGAATGCCGCGAACAGGTTTCATGAAATTATCCCGGAACAAGAGTTTCGCAAACCATTCGTAGTCGGCCGGCCTCTCATTTCCCTGCGGTTTTTCGGCCCGCGAGGCGAATCGTATCCCCGCCGGAAGCCTCTGATTGATGCAAAGCAAAGCCTGAAATTCACGCCCATTTGGAGATATTTTGTGAACGAACACGATCTTTCGACGAATAACGAGAATATCCCGGGAGCCGTGATTGGTGCGCCGGCCTCCATCCCGCAGACGGTTGATCCGGTCCGCTCGGCCGCCGGACGGCTGGGGGCAAAACGAGTTCAGCAGCTCGCGGAACTCGGCCGCGAATACGAACAATCGCATGGGCTGAAGCCCGGACGTCAGCGACGCAAACAAATGATTCAGCTTGGCAGGCGGTTTGAAATTGAACGAGGACTGCCTCCAAAAGTCAGGCGTCGCAAAGGGGATGCCTGGCAGGAGTTTGTCACCGCCTTGTCGCGGGTCGTCAAACCGAAACACCGTCCGGCCGTCGAAGGCTTGGTCGCCTTGCTTCAGGCAAGCCCGCAAGCCAAGTCACCTGACGGCGACCCGATCCCACCAACAGGGAAGACCTCATGCCTTTCGTAATGTGCAGTGTCGGCGGCTGCGACCACAAGTTACAGCCGATCATCAAAGTTGATCCGAGAGACCGGCATACGTGGCTGTATCGCGAGTGTGAGGAGTGCGCACGGCCAATGTGCGAGGATCATTGCTTTTGGGAGGGTCGTCGGGTGGTTTGTGCCCGCTGCCAGAAAGAGTCAGTGACGGGATGGGTGAACCTTGGTGTCAAGATAATCACAGATGGTCCATGAGGCCATCAGGCCCGACGTGCAGCCTGATTGATTAACTTTCATTCGCACATTTCCCCAAACATTTGGTCAACGGCCCGTTGATTGCATCCCTTTCCACCACGGCACGATTTTGGGGCCGTTCAGTCCCGGTCAGACGACGCCTCTCATCCCGTGGGGGATTAATCATGCCTGAACTATTCGAGTCTCCGGAACTTACCGAGATTCCGGTCGCCAACTCCGGCGAGGAATTGCCTCCCCGCGACGAACTTCCCAACCCATCTTTGCGCGTGAAACTGCTCACGCTCACCGCCATCCTCCTCCCGTTGGCCGGGGTGGCCGCCGCCCCGTTCTTTGTCTGGGGGTGGGGCTTTGGATGGACCGACATGGGCCTGCTCATCGGCATGTATGTGCTGACTGCCTTGGGAATCACCGTCGGGTTTCACCGGCTGTTTGTCCACCGCTCCTTTGAAACATACATGTGGAACAAGTTTTTCTGGGCCGTCTTCGGCTCGATGGCGGTTCAGGGATCGTTGTTCCTATGGGTCGGCATGCACCGCCGCCATCACCAGCACAGCGACACGCCCGACGATCCGCACACGCCGCATCATCATGGAAGCGGTCTGGCCGGGTTGATCCGGGGCTTCTGGCACGCCCACATCGGCTGGTTCTTTGAACCCAACCCGCCACACTTGGAACGATATGTCAAAGACCTCGGCGGCAGCCGGTCCCTGCGGGTGGCGAACGCCTTGTTTCCCTTGTGGATCGCCCTTGGCCTGGTCCTCCCCGCGGTTTTGGGCGGCGTCATCACGCTGAGCTGGGCGGGGGCATGGACAGGGCTGATTTGGGGAGGTTTTGTGCGTGTTTTTCTGGTGCATCATATGACGTGGAGCATCAATTCGGCCTGTCACCTTTGGGGCTTCCGGCCGTTCCGAAGCGCCGACGAAAGCCGGAACAACGTGATCTTCGGCATCCTGGGGATGGGCGAGGGGTGGCACAATACGCACCATGCCTTTCCGACATCAGCCCGGCATGGTCTGCGCTGGTGGCAGATCGACGCAAGCTACTGGGTCATCCGGTTCATGGCTCTGTGCGGGCTGGCGTGGAACTTGAAACTGCCATCGAAAGAAGCGCAGGCCCGAGAACGACGCCTGGCGTAAATTGTGAGTTTCCGCTCAAGATTTTGCTGATTGAAAAGCTCCCCTCGGGAAACCTTGGCAAACTTTCTGCTTGCGGGCATTTCCCCTGAGTTGTCATTCCCCGACCGCGTGGCGCTTCAAATGCGGCTAATTCGCACGCCCGATGTGGGCTTTTACGACGAAAGCAGGACGATGTGACCACGCAAAACCGAGAGGATGCCGTTCGGTTGATCCTTGACGTGTTGAGGGATTGCAAGAGACAAGAGCGGTGCCTGCACCGCCTTGCGAACGGGAAATATGCCGTCAGCCTTGCCCATCCCAGCTCTCCGCCGGAAGGCCAATTCATTCAGTTTGTCCGTGTTCCCGCCATTACCGGCAACGTCAGCGACGAGGAATTGCTCTCCCTTGCAGACGGCTTGCTGAGGTTGGCAGAGGCCACCGGACATTGACGATCAAAACAAGGTCGTCTGTGCCACCTGTTCCCTGAGCTTCGCCCGGATCACCGACAATTCAACTTTCTCTGCTTCTGAATGCCCTTTCTTCTCCGCAGTTCGGTCGAGCAATTCTCGGATGCCCGCCCGTCTGGCGTCTGCCTCGGTATCGTAGGGTTCGGCTGACCAGACGCTCGGGGCATAGCTATATTCAGATATGCAGGTTGCAAGCCAGGTGCAGAAGACCCACACATGCTCTCTGACTTTGCAGAGGCCAACCGTTGCCGTCGCTTTGCCGCAATGGGCGACAACCTCTTCCTCACGAGGGCAGAAGACGCCGGAATTGTTGACATGGCACTCGGCTCCCCAAGCCAGCTTGGCAATCTCCAGCGTCCGGGGATCGCGTCGCCAGTTGGGGTCGGCGTCCTTGATGGCTTGGATGCGGGTGGGGATGTCCATTCACTGGCCTTTCTCGCTTGATGGATATCTTGTTTGGGAGTTACAAGCAAGCGAACGTGATCGTTACCTTTCTGACAGGGGCATGGTAAGCGGCCCGAGAGATGCTGATAAACGGCGAGCGCGAGCGGATGTCAGGACAGACCTGTCAAAAGCTCGTGAGTATCCCCCTGTCGTCGAGGCAGGGGCCACTCCTAGAAAGGGAGCCTCTCATGTCGAAGAAAGCCGCCGAATCCCACAAGAAAGCCGCCGAGTCCCATAAGAAGGCGGGCGAGCATCACGAGCAAGCCGCCAAGCATCATGAGGCGGGCCATCATGAAAAAGCCGCCCACCACGCCCACACCGCCAAGGGCCATCAGACCCAGGCGGAAAAGCATGGCAATGACGCCGCAACTCAGCATGCCGAAGACCACGGCTCGAAGTAACGCTGTCGGGATTCCCTTGGCCGTCGTGGAGTGCATGCCTCGACGGCTTTTTCATTCCTGTTCTCAAAATCTTTCTTCTACGCTCTTCGGTCTGCTGAACATGCGCAGTCGCGTGCCATGCGTAGAAATACACGCGCGATGACCGACGGTTCTTGAAAGGCTCGTTTGGACGCAGGATAGCAAGATGGTTGGAATCGAACAAACCAGTTTGCCCAATAGAGATCAATCGAACTATTGATCCTCTCGTCGTTGCAAGAAGTGATGGCGAGGGGGCGCGGCAAAGCACGCCGTAGGCCAGGGACAGGCTGCCCCCGTTTTCAATTTTCGACAGACACAGCCATTGACACGACCGCAGTTAACGACCACTTTCTTCGGTCATGCAGAGAAGACACCGCAGATGTTTGCATGGCACTCTGGCCGCCACACCATCAATGCGGTCTTCAGGAGCGTTGGGGTTTCGACAGAAGTCGGGATCGGCGTCACGAATGGCTTGTATGCGTTCATGAATGTCCATTCAGCTGTCTTTCGCTGTCGTACAACACTTACAGCTTTTAGAAAGTGTTCGCTATCGATTTGAAAGAATGCACACATGTCGAGCACAAGCTGAGGACGTTCGGGGCAGGGAAGGACCGGCAGCGGTTTCGTTGAAGCGGAGCGGAAATTCTTGTCACTAGAAAAATGGCGTGCTTTGACGGGGATTCGCAATAATTCGGACATCAAGCCAAATCGTCGAGCAGCGTGGCACAAGAGATGCTTTTATTCATATCGCTGAGTTGAATACGCCAGCCGGGAAAAGGGAGAGGTTTCGCGATTGGTGGTTCGACTTAGCCAGCATTAAAGCCATCCGGAAATCAGCCGAGGGAGAGACGGCCGGTAACCGGATGGCTTTTTCATTTTAGCGCTCGCACCAACAAGAAGTTTTCGATGATTGTGTTCATGGATGACACCCGTGCCTTCCGGCATCGAGCCGGAATGAAACCTTGCCTCGTTCAAGCCATCGCGGCTGAACGGCTTCATCAACGCCATGCCCGTCGCTTGTGGTCAATTATTGGTGACCTGTTCGACGCTCTTTTACGGCAATTCCCTGCTGGCCTTCGCCCTTAGCCACGACTGCACCTTCGCCGGGACAGGGCTTTCCCCTGTCTCCCAGCGTCGGACGGTGCGAGGTTCCCGTACAAGATCGCGGGCCAGCTTCGAGAGCCAGACCGTTTTCCCGTAGATGGTTTCGCAGAGGGTGGTGAGTTCTTCCGGGGTCATGCCGGCTCAAGTTCGGCGATCAGGGCGCGGTGCTTCTGGAGATTGTTCTCCGCTTCGGCGGCTTGCTTCTTCGCCGCTTCAAGCTTTTGATTGCGGTCGAACGCGTTGATTGCGGCTGGCACGGCTACCCCATGCTGCTGGCACTTGTCAAGGATGTATCCAAGTCCATGAGGCCGGGCGGGATCGAATTCACTGAAGTAGTCTGCGCACCACTTCTCGACGAACACTTGAGCTTCCTCACGCGACTCGAAAAGTTCGATCCGTATCCAGCTTCCGCTCCCATCGCGGTAGTCGTTGA
>NZ_JH636447.1:21564-21866 GCF_000255705.1 Zavarzinella formosa DSM 19928 | reverse complement strand
TTTTGAACGATAGGTCCCCTTTGCTGTTTCCGAACAACGTCATGAGCCTGAAGCCTTCTTCCCGACACCCCTCGCCAAGCAGACGCTTGTCAGTCGCCTCGATGATTTCGGGGCCGTCGTAGCTGATCCGCACGGCGTGCGTGAACTTGCCCTCGACGAATTTCAGCACCCGGTTCACGGTTGGATTAATGGATTCCAACTTAATCGCCATCGCCTCCTTTTCTTTCACAAGCGACGCCTTCTCCTTTCGGAGTGTGGCAATGTCTGCATTCAGTTCTTCCCGAGTTTTACTCAACGCGGCA
>NZ_JH636447.1:9380-21554 GCF_000255705.1 Zavarzinella formosa DSM 19928 | reverse complement strand
ATCAACCCGTTGTCGCTCGGTTTGGGCCGATCCGTGAACAGCTTTCCACTGTAGACTTCGATCTGGCCGTCCGTCTCGTACTCGTCTCCATCACCATCGTAAGCGGTGTTGATGTGCTGGACGATTAGCTTTCCTTCGTCGGTCTGCCCGATGACGTTTACGGGTATGCCTTGCTCCGTGTAGTTGGTGATCATGGTGGTGCTCCATCGTTCGCCGGGTTTGATTGCCCATGGGTGCGATGACGTTAGCGCGGATTGCGCGTGCAGTAAAGCGGTTTGTTGGGGAGTGGCGGCACTACAATGACCCTACACATCGGACGTCCCGAAAAACCTATGTTCCCGTCGTTTGATCACTGGATGGCGACGTCGATTTAGAACACCTGAAGGCGCTTGATGGCCGAAAGGAGGAGGTGATGTTTTCCGTGCTGTTTGAAGTCCGCCCCAAATCCGACCAATGGGATGCTTATCTGGGCCTCGCCAAAATGCTCAAACCAGAATTGGAGCAGATCGAGGGCTTTGTCGATAACATCCGCTATCGCAGCCTCACCCGCGAGGGATGGATACTCTCGCTTTCGGGCTGGCGCGATGAGAAGGCCTTGGTTCGCTGGCGAACCAAGGCAAAACATCACGAAGTTCAGGAGAAGGGCCGTTACGAAGTGCTTCGAGACTACCATCTGAGGGTTGGCCAGTTGACGCGGGACACCAAGCCTCCCGTAGACGTCGTTTTGCGTGAACAGCGTCTGGATGAGACGGAGACAGGCGAGGGAACCACAGTGACCCTGATTGACGCCGTGAAACCGCCCGAATGGGTCAAGGAAACTTCTCCCGAGGATGTCGCCAAATGGCTGGGGCTTGCGTCCCCCACTCCGGGCTTGGTCGCATGGGATGTTTTCGACGCGGTCCTAACGCCAGGGAATATCATCCTCCTGGCGACGTGGAGTGACGAGACGGCGGCACTGGCTTTCGAGGGGATCGTATCGTTGAACGAAGGGGCAAGAATGCGTCGCGTCCGGGTGGTGCGTGATTATGGCATGTTCGACCGACGGGAAGCGCCCCAGTATTACCCAGATGTCAGCCGGACCGACACGGATTCATAAGCCGTCGCCCCCGCAAATGATTCATTTCCCCGGCTTGAACGACTTGAGAATGACTGTCCTTCGATTCTCCCCGACCTTCATATCCACCTTGACCATCCCGACGCCGCTGGCATGCCACGTCGTCATATCCTTGAACTTCCCGTTCGGCCCGGTTTTCACTTCCACGCGGATGGCTTTGAACTTGCCTGCCGGGGTCACGACCATCTCTTCCCCGATCACCCGGCAAACAGAATTGGCTTCCTCCGGCTTATTGACGCCGTATGGCTCAAACTTCCACGTCAGTCCTTCCTTCGCGGGCAGCTTTATATGCGACGCACCTTGTTTGGAGCCCGATGCCGAGCCATCCAATTCTGTCACCTCGTTGCGGGTGACGATGACACGGGTTTGATATGGCTTGTCCGATTCGTCGCCCCATCGGACGGTGATGATGTGGCCGGCGCTTGTCTTCTCCGCCTTTACGACGGTCGTCTTTTGTTCGGTAATCTCGCCGTTTGACACTTCCTCATACACGCATTCATCACCCACACGGATCGGATGATAAAACACCTCGCGATCCTTGAGCATCGGCGCGGGAAGTGCGACTGACGCGACCAGCAGGGCAATGGTGATGGAACGCATGGCCGCTCCTACTTCCCCGGTGTGAATGACTTCATCACCCTGGCATAACCTCCGTCCTTCCCGGCATGTTCGTCCTTCACCACACCGACCGCCGGAGCATACCAGAGTGACGACCGCCTTGCTGCTCCCGAGGATTCGTACTCGACGTCGATCCGAAATGCCTTAAACTTTCCCGCCGGGACTTCCACATCTTCTTCCTTCGCCATTTTGTATTGGAGTTTCAATGGCGTCGTCCCGCCCCGGTTCGCCTCGGCAGTCCAGGTCGCGCCAGGCTTCAGCGGGAACTGAAGGACACAGTACGGCTCGATGAACACCGTTCCCAGTTGGGACATCCGGAAGAGTCCCTTTTCGCTAATCCGCATTTGAGACACCTCCGGTCCGACATTCCCCGCCACTTCGCGTCCGATTGACACGATTGTCGCTCCGTCTTTCGTCTCGACGGCCGTCACGACCTCGGTTATTTCCACGGTCGAGTCCGGATTCCTGATCTCCATCACCCAGCGGTCTCTGACCTTGGCGGGGTAGTAGGGGCCTGTCCGTTCGTCCTTCAGCCTGGGGGCTGAGTCGGCCGGGATGGCGAGGACCAGAACAAAACAGATGACCAGCAATCGTGACATGGCAGTCCTTCGGTGGAAAAAGGCATTCTACTTGGGAACGGGCGTTACTTACCCGGCGTGAACGATTTCAACACCATGACACTCTCCAAGTTCCCCGACATGCCTGTCATCTTCACCAATCCCAAGTTCGGCGCGTACCAGTAGGTGGCCTCGGTCTTCACCCGACCTACCTGTGATTTCATCTCCAGACGGATGGTTTTGAATTTCCCTGCGGGAACCTCAACGTCTTCCGTCTTCACTGTCGTGTACTCGTTCGAGACGGGAAAGTTGCAGTGCTCTTGACCGTCCAAGTGTCTCCCGGAGTGGCAAGCAACTTCAGAAGTTGGGCTGGCGGTTTCAGATCCATGTTGGCGTACCAAGTCCGGGTCAGACCATTGGGCGTCACCTCCATCCGCGAGATCGGGGTGACTTCATCGCAGATTTTACGTCCGGTGGTGACGATCATGCCCGCATCCGTCGGCTCGACCTTGATAACCACCATCACTTCTTCAACGGCGCCATCTCCGAATGTGGTCTCATATACGAGCGTGTCGCCGACCTTTGTCGGATAGTACACAAGGTGCGACCTTGTCCTCCGGTGTCGGGGCGGCAATGGCCAGAACGGGCAGCATCAAGAGGCTGGGCAAAGTGCGTAACATTACGTTTCTCCAAGGGTGACGCCATTCTACCAAACCGGGTTGCGTCTCTCCCCTCTTCTCGTATTCCTCCTCTTCGCCAACGCAAGACGCGAAGGCAAGGGCGGGGGCGGCGAGAGCCGATGCCATGACGGCAGTCCCTCGTTCAACTTTGACGGATCGCGGATGGCTTATGGTTTCTGCGGACTCCTCACGAGCACTTTATCGCCACCGCTCCAGCCTCGACCAGGGCCACCGCCAGTACCCGCCATCGAGACACTCGCTCCCGCAATACCAAAACCGCGATCAGCGTGCCGAAGAGGATTGACGTTTCCCGCAACGCCGCAACCAGGGCGATGTCCGCGCGAGTCATTGCCCACAGTGCCAGGGCGTAAGAGGCGAACGAACTCCCGCCTCCGAATAACCCGATCTGCCACCACCGTCCAGAGGTGACCGTTTCCCTCCGACGACGGATGAAAAACGCCGCCGGTGAGAAGCCCAAAACGGTGATGATCAGCATCCAGCCGGTGTAGCTGAACGCATTCCCCGACCGCCTCGCCCCCACGCCGTCCACCATCGTGTACAGCACCACAATCGCCGCCGTTGCCAGAGCCAGCCCCACCGGCGCCAGTTTCCGCCCGGCCGAGGCGCGGGCGCCGAACGCAAGCAGCAACACGCCACTGGCAATGAGGAATACCCCGGACCATCCCAATTCCCGAGGCCATTCGCCAAGCAGCAAGGCCGCGCAAATGGCCGTGAGACCCGGAGCGGTTCCTCGCATCAGCGGGTAGACAAGGCTCAGGTCGCCGACGCGGTATGTCACGGCGACCATCGTGAAGTAGCCGACATGCACAATCCCGGAAGCCAGGAGAAACGGCAGTGATTCCGCGGCGGGAAGGGGGAGGAAGACGAGCGCCGGAGCAGACACCAGCGCGGCCCCGGCGGCGATTCTGGCGGTGTCGAGCACACGGTCAGTCCCGGCCCGGACGAGGGCGTTCCACCCGGCGTGCAAGAGCGCCGCGAACAAAACCGGGATGGCCACGTCCCACGTCATCAACCGCGCCTCATCACCCATTTAAGTCAACAGGAAGTTGTTGCGTGAACGAAACGGGCGGAGCGAGGCTGCGGACTGCCCCAAATGGCGTGGCAAGCCAACGCGGTCCGAACCCCCGAATCCGATGAAACCAGACACGCCTCAGTCAATTGGATTTGGTCAGTTTGATGATCCCTGTTGCGGTGTAGGTTTTCCCGTTGGCGCGGACGGTGATGTCGAATTTCGCGTGGATACTGTCGCCGTCAAGGGTGCCAGACATGGGTTGGTTGGAATTTCCCTTCAGAACTTTGGTGGTGTCCCATTTGATCTTTCCGTCGGCAACCGTTCCCGCCACGGCGCTGACATTAGCGCCGTCGGTCGTCAGTTCACCCTTGAAGTGCGTCCCGTCCCGTTCTGTGATTTTGAGGATCGCCGGCATGGTTTTGTTCGTTTCATTTCGATGTTTTTCCCCCTTCCACACCGAGCCAATCGTCAGCCGGTCGGCGGCGGGGGCCGGTTTGACAACCACGGGATTAACTGTCTTCACAGCCGACACGTCATAGATCCGCGTCACCCCGCCAGCGCCGCCAATCGCCACCTTCTTGCCGTCGGCCGAGACGGACACGGGGACGATTCTTTCCAAATTGGGTTTTCGTATCGGGGCGTTCTTGCCGGCCGGCTTGGGCGCCGGTTTGCCGAGGTCGTAGGGTTCGTCCGGCAGTTGAAAGAGACCGACGAGGCTCTTGTCCGCAATATCCCAAACAAAGACCCTGTTCCTTCGGACTCTCGCGGCGTTGTCGTCGAACCAGACGAAGGACAAATAGCGGGAACCGTCGCGGCTGAACACATCCATGTCCGCATGCCAGTCGGGCGGCAGACTGTCGGCATCGTATGGGGATGGAAGTTTGTTGCCGGCCGGCTTTGGGGCCGGACGGGCGGGATACTTTGGCGAAAAAACAACCGTGCTTTTGCCGGTTTGGGGATTGTAAACCGCAATGCCATTCGACTGATGGATCAGGAATGTTTTTCCGTCCGGCCTCCATTGCATCAGTTCTTCAATCACCACATCGCCGGGAGGCTTGAGGGGAACCTTCCCGGCGTCCGGCGAGTAAATGTTCAAGCCTTGTCCATAGGCGGCGAACCGGTTGGAATCGGGCGAAAACTCCAACGAGTTCACGCGGCCCTTCAAAATACCCGGCAACCCTTTCCCGGTTTCGCTGGAGGCCACGGCCTCCGCCTCTTCCGGAATTCCTTCCGTCTGCCATTTGATTTTCCGGGTTTTCAAATCCCAGAGGGTGATGACGCCGCCCAAATACGACCGGACTGTCCCCTTGGATTTCCCCGTCCACTCGTCGGAGGCAAGGGCCAGATACGCGCCATCGGGCGACAAGGAGGCCGCCGTGTACCTGCTTCCCACTCCCAAGGGAGGGACCGAAAAAGAAACCTCGCCGGTGTTGGCGTCCCACACAGACCCGGCTCGGGCGTCGACAATCGCCGCCGTCTGGCCGTCGGCGGAAAAATATCGCTTGCCACCATAGTTGGCAAAACGACGTTGTTCGATTCCCTTCAAGACGCACACCTGCCGCTGATTGGCAACATCCCACACCACGGCGCCAAGGCCGCCGGCGAGCATTCGAGATCCATTCGCTGAAAAAATCATCCAGCCAAGGTCACCATCCGGCCCCTTCAGGACGGCAATTTCCCTGGCCTCGTCTCCCTTCAGGAGGGCGGACTCCTTGGCCTCGGCCGCGATGGAACGACCGGAAGGCAGACAACAGGCGACACTCATGATGATGACGCGGAATGTCCAAGTGTTCACGGGCTTGTCTCTGGAGGAATGTGGCGAGAGCAGGCGGGGTTTTTGTAGCGAGGAGGTGGCTGCCTGTCAGTTAATGGGGGCGTTTTGTTTCCATATGATCGGCCGCCGACATGCCAGACGATCACGTTCCGTGAATGCGGATGATGGGATGGCAAACACGGCGTCCTGGCCCGCAACCGCATTCAGGAGAACATTGATGTCACACGGCACGGAATTTGACATCAACGTCTCGGGGATAAAGGTCGGATTTGGGGGATGTTGCTGGCGAATGCCACTGCGACCAATACCATGACCCGTTTTCCCCATGGAGCGGATATGACCATCGACGGAGTTTCACAGGCCACTGGCATTGCTTGGCTGGCGGACATCGACGCGGGCGCCGACGGGCTCAAGCTGACGATCCGGGATCGCACATCCGAGGCCATGAACGCAACCGTCCCCGTCCCCGTCCCCGCCGACGATTCGATGGCCATCCTGACTGAGCAACCAAAATGTCCGCAGGCCGTCACCGGGAATTTGGTGGTTGAGGCGAGCCGCAACGAGGTGAGGTTCACTCTCGGCGAGCTGAATGCGGCCGTCAGGCTGGGCGACATCGGCGGGGCGTTCTCGGGAGACAAGGCGTGACCAAAAAGTGTTCTTCTACACCGATCCGGTCGCGGCCTTGTGGATGTGCAAGACCTATCGCATGAAGTTCCTTGCGGGAACGTTCTGTTTGCAGACGGAGAGGATGCGGCTCAAGGCGAACTATTTGGGTTTGCGGGGCTACCGCCTGCCAAGCGAGGCGGAGTGGGAATTCACCTGTAGGGCCAGCACACTGACAAGCCGCCATTATGGCGAGACAGAGGAATTGCTCGGCCAATATGCGTGGTGTGACAAGATGTACACGGCGTGCAAGATGCTTCCCGTGGGCAGCCTGAAACCAAACGACTTGGGCCTGTTCGACATGCTGGGAAATGCAACGGAATGGTGCCAGAGCATGATTGTGGACTACCGCCTGTCAAGCGAAGAACAGGCCGGTGGGGTTGTGGTTGAGAATAGCAGATTCCGTGTTTCACGCGGCGGTGGATTCGGCTTTCCCGCCCGCATGGCACGGTCAGCCGACCGTGGCTGGGGATTTCCAATGACTCTCGACAGTCGCAATGGCTTCCGCGTTGCAAGGACGTTGATTTCCGATTGATCAAATGCCGGGTTGGCGCCGCCGAGCAGCCAGTCCGATCCGGAAACCGGACCTAGCTCGTGTTGGACGAATGCTTCTGGTGTCGAAACTTCACGCACCGGAATCGAGCCGGTGAATCACTTCCCGGACACCATGCAATCTGGCCGCCAGCAACTGGTCCCACCAGTCGAGGCATTGAGTTCGGACCTCTTCATTTCCCGCCTGCTCGGCCTCGTCGTAAAGCCGGAGAACGACGGGCGGCAAGTTGGCGAATTCGTGGGCATGACGGTTCGCCGGATCGCTCATCGCCGGGGACAAGTCGCCCGACAGCCGTCGGCTCACGGCAAAAACCAAATCGGCCAGCGGGACGAGCGATCCGGCATGATGTGTTAAAAAATCCATCAGCCAGAATGGACGGGAGGCAAGTCCCGGCCCCGCGGCAAAACGGATGGCGAGGTCCAACACCTCTGGTTCGTCGGCGTCAGACACGTTGCAGAACGCCCTGGCCGCCGCCTCTTGGACTTTTTCATCGGGATCATCAACCAACTCGCGAAGAAGGTCCGCGCAAGCCGTCGTTCTGCGACGATCGCCGATGCCGCCCGCCGCGGCGGCCGCCACTCCTGTTCTTTGGGCCGCCGTTCCCCGTCGGCAACTCTCAAGCAGCGGATGAAGTTCTCCCAAATAAAGATGCCAGACGGCCAGCCAGAACGCTCCGTTTTCGGCCGCGTGCTCATCGGGTGAGTTCGCCATGCGTTCGATCAGCGGACGGAGCCTCGCGGTTTGGGTCATGAAGGCGATGCCAATGAAATCAGCAACCTGACGGGACGACAGGATGGCGTCAATCGTTTCACAGGTCTGGAGGAACAGATCAACGGCGATATTTTCATCTCGTTCAAAGAGCACTCCACAAACACCGGCCGCCGCAATCCGCACCGCCGGGGAAAAATCGGTGACGGCGTGCCGGATGGCCGGCAAAAATTCATCAAGGCGGGCCGATGATGCCTCCACAAGGGAGCCGATTGCAGTCACGGCGACCGCACGGACGCAATTGAGCGCGTCGATTTCCCAACGGTCCTTGTCATCAATTGAGCAAACCGAGTCCTCAGAATCCGGGTTCGGATGCGTCGTGGCATGCCGGCACAAGATCCGACACGCGTCCCGAGTCCATGACGCCGTGGCTCGTTCTCCCATCAGCCGACAGGCAGCAATCGCCACAGCGCGGTCCTCCCGGCCTCCATGTCGTTCGACCAGGGCAACGATGGAATCGTCGGTCGCACAAGACCATTCCGGGCCGGCATCGGTCGGAGGATTGTCGTCGCCCGCGTTTCGCAGGATCGCCTCAACAAATACGTCTCCGGCCGTGTCGTCAAGCCGCAGCCCAAGACAGACGAATCGAGCGGGCTCGCGACAAGTCTGATGTCCCAACAACAAGGCAAAATTTCCCGTGCCCCCCCAGTTCTGCGGGTTCCCACGATGATGGCGAAGCCCCTGAAACCGGCGAGAAGCAGGAGGACACCGGATGATGTTCAGCCAGGCCAAATCGGTGAGCCGGGATGGCCGGCCGGCCGGGGTGCGATCCCCATCCCAATAAACCCTCAAGTTTAGGGGAGGATCGACCTCGTCCGCCGGCCGCCTGAATTTTCGTTCCAACACGCCCGATTCAGACTTGGCCGGGTCGCTCAGGCGTTCCGGCGGGAATGCGGGAAGAATGGCGTGACGGGACAGGCCGACGATGTTGGATTGAAGCGTGTTCCATTCCCGAAAGGCGCTGGCTTGCGAAATGACGCTCCGTCGCTCGTCCGGGCCCTGATACTTCATAATCGTCGCCTCCAGTTCGCGATATGCCTCCGGCGAACATTTGGAAGCATGGCGGCCGATCACCAGGCGGGCGATCCCGCACCGTCTCCCATTCCCGTCACGGATGGACAGACGACGGGCATCTCCGCACAGCCAGCCGGCCGCGACATCGGCTCCCGCCAGGGCGACTCCCAACGTGTATTGCACGCTCAACGACGGATGATTGACCCCTGACCCGATTTGTTTGGCAAACCCGGCCGGGTCGCGACCGGCGAAGACCGCCCCCGCGCGGGCGATGATGTCCAGAATGTCCACAAACGGTTCGGATCTCGCCCGCCACATCGCCGGCCGCCAGACGCTGTCGGTCACAAGCTCTCCGTCGCGATTTGCCCAGGTCGCCGTCTCGCGGTTTGTTTCACACACCCGGAGAATGCGAGGCATCAATCCGGTCCAGCACCGTTCCGCGTCGGCTTCGGCGGCCCTTGTCAACGCCGCGGCGTCATGGATTGGAATCCGGTTCGGAAAGTCCGATGCCTTTCGGTTTGCTTCGGGGGCGTCGAAAAACGCCTCCAGCAATCGGATAAGCCGCCGGGGTGCTTGCTCCGCAAGACGCTCGGCCGACAAGTAGGGCCGGGCGAGGCGGCCGCAGTGAACGAGCCGCAAGCGTTGCTCGAACAATGCGTCGCTGTCCTCGTCTGGATCAAACGGCAACGCCCGGGCCGCCGCTGGCGGGTCGGAGTCGACGAGCGGCGTCATCAGCCTTGCGACTTGGTCTCCCCGCCGGGAGGCCAGAAAATGGCACACCCGCAAGGCAAAATCCCTGCGAGGTCCTTCCCCCGACAGCAACCACGCGCCAAGCAGATTTTGGCGTTCAAGCCCGTCAAACCAGGCGGCAGACCGGATGACGACCAAGTCGAGCAAATGCTCGCTGAATCCCGGTCGCGACGCCAGCTCGCACCCCAAATCCGTCTCCTGCGGCGACGGGTCCGTGATGTCTCCCATCACCCCCAGGGTCAAATGTTTGAGGTGAAACCGAATCCGGTCATCGAACAGCAACTCCCGGACGGCTGTCACAAAATCGCCCGGAGAATCATCACGCAGCATGGTGAGGAGGAGCCGAAGCTGATCCCGGCGCAACAAAGATTGGTCCCCGGCCCGCAGCCATTCCGTCACCGTTTGGTTTCCGGCGGCGACGCTGGCGGTCAGCCTGTCCGCGAGCAGGTACTCAAAATGGCGCTGGTGAGCGAATTGAACACGGCCATTGGATTCTCGCAGCGCCCCGGCGGACAACAGGGCGGACCTCGCGGTGTCGAAGGCGTCCAGGCAACGGGCCGGAACCGACAATCCTCCCCCCCGGTCCAGCAGGGTGACAAGTTCGTTAATCACTGCCCGCGCATCGGCGTTTGAAATTCCCGCCTTTGCAAGTCCTGATATCTGGAGTCGCCAATACATCCTCATGAGGCCGCTCAAGGTACTCCATCCGTCGGGAGCTTGCGGCCCGCCAATGTCATGCCACAGTGACAGTAGCAGCGGAGAACGGAGCAATTGCCGTTGTTTGGCCGTCAGACGCCCGGAATCCCCTCCAAGGGCGGAAACAACCGTTTTCACTTCGTCGTCCGTGAATTCACCGACCGGCGTCTCTTGTGTCTTGTGTTTTTCCAGCCAGCTCCGGATTTGCTGATCGTCCCGAAGATCAAATGTCCGGCAGGCGAGAACCACGACGATGTTCGGCAACGCCAGCGCTGCTTCGATCATCTCCCGGCATGCCTCCCACCGGGCGGCGGCGTGCGAAGAAGTCCAGCGAATGGAGTCCAGCTGGTCGAGGATCAGAACAGAGATCCGCCCCGGGTAACATGAATGCAACACGGCGCCCGGGGCCGCCGGGAGAGCGCACTGGGTCACTCCGTACTGATGTGCGCTCACGCCGGGCGGCCGGACATCCAGCCGCAACGGCAAAAAGAGGATGCCCGCGCCGTTCATCAAGCCGGTCAACTGCCTCAAAACAGTGCTTTTTCCGTCCCCAGCCCGGCCGTGAATCACCTGAAGCCTGGATGCGCCAACGTCTTGAATCCGCCGAAACACGAGATCCGTTGCCTCGCGAGCCACCGGAAACCGGCCGGCCAATCCTCCACCGTCCGACTCGCAAAATTCGCTTCGCAACCGCTCAACTCTCGCTCCGACATTGGCGTCACCGGACAGGTTCAGCAGACGGTATCCCCTGCCGGTCAGATGGCTGCGGACATCATCGACGAGGATTGGCTGGCCGAGACGGTCTTGGGCGAAATTCGCCAGCGTTTCCACCGCCTCGGCGGTCCTGTCGGCGACGTGACAACCCGCCCAGGCGCGAAGATCGGCGTCGCCTGCGCGACTGTCCTCAAAAAGATGACAGTCAATTCGTCGCAACAGCATGAAGACGGCATGACGGGCAGTCTCGGTGTCCGCATCCATCCTTACGGCTTCGCGGAGCATGGCAAGATTTTTGCCATGGGCTTTCGTCCCTCCCGTCACCTGAAAAAACACCTTTTCGTCTTCGCCCGCCGTTCTGGCGAGATCGGCAAGCTCTCGAAGTTCCGCGGCCGGATGGGTGGACACAAACGTAAATTGGGCGTCCGGGTCGCGGCCGAGCTGGGCGGCCATTTTGGCGAGAACACCGTCACCGGCGAGACGCGACAGGCTCCACTGCCCCCGCATTCGATTTTTCCGCTTGCACTGATAGGCGTGTCGCTTGCCATCCGTGTCGGTCGTCCAGACATCCACGCCCTCTTCTGCGTCTCCCAACGCCTCCAGCAGCACGCAAGCCAGTTCGCCGGCAAGCAATCGAATCAGAAGGCGGGCCACCCACAGCCCCTCATAACGGTTGCCGAGTTTGTCCGCGATGCCTCCCGTCATCCCCGCCACGCCGGTCCTCCTTTGTGCTGGTTGCGAGAATGAATTGTACATGATGTGTCGGAGGCGTTGGCTGGATTTGCCCGGCGAATTATCCTCTGCGAAGCACTTGCTCTGAAACTCTTCGGGAATCCAACAGCCGTCTAAATGGTGCATCCGCCAAGTTATCGCACAGATGGCGGGGTGGCGACGCCGGCCGGCCGACGGGGCCGGTGACGCCGTCGTCGGCCCCAGTGAAATGGATGTCGGTGCGAGTTCCAGTAAGCCGTCGCCCGGTTCACCGCCTCAACGATCTCCTCCCATGTCCCGAATCGTCGGCCCTTGAGCGCCAGGGACCGCAGGATCTTCCACCACGGCTCGATCAGGTTCAAGTACGCCGCCGCGACCGGCTGGAAGACAAACTCCCATCGCGGGCATGCCACGTTGAACAACAGCACGTCGCGGGATCCGTGGGCGGCCAGGTTGTCGAGGACGGCGTAGACGCGGGTGATGCCAGCCGGGAGCCATCGCTCGACCCGCTCCAGAAAATCGATCCAGT
>NZ_JH636447.1:7661-9370 GCF_000255705.1 Zavarzinella formosa DSM 19928 | reverse complement strand
CGGTCCAGCGTCCAGCAGCCGAACGGCAGGCCGAGATCGGCCGGCTTTGTCAGGGCGGCAGCGATGACCTCGGCTTTCTCGTCCGGCGTGTAGGTGGCCGGCCGGCCGGACCGGGCGGCGTCGTGCAACGCCCGCAGGCCGACCCGGTTGAACCGGCGCAAGCGGCCATACACGGTGATCCGTGTGACGCCCAGCCGGCGGGCAATGTGGGCTGGCTTCTCGCCATCGGCCAGGGCCAGGAGGATGGCGGCCCGTTCGACGACGCGGGCTTCGGATTTACGAGAACGAGTCAGCCGGGTGAGTTCGGCCCGTTCCTCAGCCGTCATCTCCCGGAGACGTAGTGGCTTCCAAACACGTCGTGGCATGCGGAGATTCCTGCCAAAAATGAAGTGCCAAATAGTGTATTGATATTTGGCGGATGCACCACTAAATTTTCCGATCAAACGAGTCACAATACATAGGCCGGCGTTATCGCTTCTCTTGGGAAGCAATCGACGCCGTGACATTAACCCAGTCCGCCAAAGGAGTCATGCATGGCCAGATTCGTGGTCGTCGAGGAACTGCACGTGACCGTGCGGGTTCGCGACGACCTGTCCGATGAAATGGTCGGGGAGATGAACGCCCTGCTTCAGTCGAAGCCGTTTCGTTCGCGGCTGCTCGACGCCGTCAAACAAGCCCTGGCCGGGTTCCCGGCATTGACCGGGGGCCGGGTCCAAATCTCCCGCTGACCGTCCTCATCCATCACACTCATTCACGAAAGGAGCATCATCATGCGTCCGACGGAGTTGGTCCGCGCCCTCGTGGCCCTGATCCCCACCAAACGCCCGGTATATCTCTGGGGCCAGCCGGGCATCGGCAAAAGTTCCCTGCCTGGTGCGTCAGGCGGCTGACGCCAACAACCTGTCGTTGGTCGACGTACGGGCCACCTTGTTGGACCCGGTCGATCTGCGGGGCCTGCCAAGCGTGGTGCGCGGCACGGCGGTCTGGTGTCCCCCGGCATTTCTGCCAAGGGAATGCCGGGGACTGTTATTCCTCGATGAACTGGCCCAGGCCCCGCCATTGGTTCAGGCCGCGTGCCTGCAACTGACCCTGGACAGAAGGCTCGGCGAGTACGAACTGCCGGAGGGCTGGGGCGTCATCGCCGCCAGTAACCGGAGCGAGGACCGGGCCGGAACGCACCGGCTGATCTCGCCTTTGTTGAACCGCTTTGTCCATCTCGACCTGGAGGTATCGGCCGACGACTGGCAGGCCTGGGCGGTCACGGCGAACATCGCCGCCAAGGTGCGGTCCTTCCTGCGGTTCCGGCCGGGCCTGCTGTTCCAGTTCAAACCGGAGACCAACCGGGGGCCTTTCCGACGCCGCGTTCCTGGGCCTTCGTCTCCGACGTGCTGAGGCAAACGCCGCCCGATTTGCTGCATCCGGTGGTCGCCGGCTGCGTCGGCGAAGGGCCGCCCGCCGAGTTTTCCGGCTTCCTGCAACTCTATCGTGAGCTGCCGGACATTGACGCGGCCCTGACCAGCCCGACCCTGACGCCGGTGCCGCGCGAGCCGGCGATCCTGTACGCCTTGGTCGGCGCCTTGGTGGAACGATGCCGGCAAGGGCACGCCCCGCTGGCGAACTTCGTGACCTACGCCACCCGGATGCCCGACGAGTTCGCCCTGCTGGCCATCCGCGACGCCCTGGCGCTGAACTCCCAGCTGGCCGCGCTG
>NZ_JH636447.1:3071-3981 GCF_000255705.1 Zavarzinella formosa DSM 19928 | reverse complement strand
TTCAACGTGGCATGCCCGCGATGGGAGTTTGTCTTCCAGCCGGTCGCGGCGGCGTACTTGAACCTGATCGAGCCGTGGTGGAAGATCCTGCGGTCCCTGGCGCTCAAGGGCCGACGATTCGGGACATGGGAGGAGATCGTTGAGGCGGTGAACCGGGCGACGGCTTACTGGAACTCGCACCGACATCCATTTCACTGGGGCCGACGACGGCGTCACCGGCCCCGTCGGCCGGCCGGCGTCGCCACCCCGCCATCTGTGCGATAACTTGGCGGATGCACCACTAAATAATCGGCTGAAATGCGTCAAAATACCTGAGCGGGATGTCTTCGCCATTAGACTCCGCCTTTCCCGGTGTTCAGCTTCGGAATCAGTCCGTGGGGGCCGGGTCAGAACGGCTGTTGTCTCGCCCGCCACTTTCCGGTCAGGGCCCGCATCGAACGCAGGCTCTCTTCGCCACTGCCCGCGCATCACCCGGACGAAACCGTCGGTATCCGTCGGCGAGAAGGCATCCCCCGGCGGCCGGCCCGTCGCCGGCCGCCCCGCTTTCCCAAGGGGTCCGCCATGCCCAAATTCGTGACGATTGAAGAGTATCACGTGACCATCCGCGTGCCGGCCGGCCGGCCCGACGAGGCGGCCGACACGATGCAGTCTCTTCTGGGCTCCCGGCCGTTCATGGCCCGATTGCGGGCGGCCGTGGCCGCCGTCCTCGCCGATCACGCCCTGCTGGCCGCCGTCCGGGTGACCGTCACCCGGTGATCATTCCCGAACTCTCCGGCGTCGACGGAATCGCGGCGGAAAAATGCTCGCCGACCGGGGATTTCCGGCGAAGACCGCGACTCATGCGAATGCCGGCGGGACGGACCCGGCATCCGGCCGCCGGAAGGTCAAAAAGACGGGCCTGTTTGCGGCG
>NZ_JH636447.1:2698-3009 GCF_000255705.1 Zavarzinella formosa DSM 19928 | reverse complement strand
CGCATCCGGATGGACGCGGACGGACCCAGAAACCGTCATGGTCATTGTTTCGCCCGGCGCCCGCCGGGCAAGATTCGCTTTTTCCAATGCGGCCGTCCCGGGGGACGGCCGCTCCTTTTCACGGGAGCCTGCCCATGTTTCAGCGTCTCCGACTCGAACGTCCGATGGCGTTTCTGGACATCGAATCCACCGGGCCCAGCCCGCGGTCGGATCGCATCGTCGAAATCGCCGTGCTTCGCGTCGCCCCGGACGGGGAGGCCGTCTCGGCCGTCCGGCGGGTTCACCCGACCATCCCCATTCCGGCCGCGGCG
>NZ_JH636447.1:2239-2594 GCF_000255705.1 Zavarzinella formosa DSM 19928 | reverse complement strand
CGGCGGCCCTGGTGCTGGACGCCCAGTTGCGGCGATATCGCGACCTGCCATCCTCCGCCGGCGACCTCCACCGTCTCCTGGCCGGGGCCGACCTGGACGGCTGGTTCCGCGACGATGACGGCCGGTTGGTGTTCGCCCGCGGAAAGCACGCCGGCCGGCCGTTTGCCGAGGTGGCCGAACGGCATCCCGACTACGTGGGGTGGTTGCTGTCCCTCGACTTGCTCGACGACACCAGGGCCATGATCGCGGAGGCCGCCGACGGTCCCCGCCGGCGATCCTGACCGGAACCGGGAGGCTGGCGAGAACGGCCGGATGAATCCAATCGTTCCCCGCCAATGCCGGTGGCCGGCCGAAC
>NZ_JH636447.1:0-2229 GCF_000255705.1 Zavarzinella formosa DSM 19928 | reverse complement strand
GAACCTTCGGAGGGTGACACGGGCCGATGGCGGCTTCCCCGGATTTTTGGTTCAAAAGCGGCACGACACCCGGACATCCCATTTTCGTCATCGGCGGTCGAGCTCTGATCGTGCCCCATGTTCCGTCTCCCAAGCCGGTCGGAACACCAGCCCCGGCGGCCGGCCGTTTCCGGCCGCCATGCCTTGGCGCGGATCGTCTTCGTGTCGGAATCCGCCATGTCCCGGACAAGTCATGCGGCGATCTTCCCGGCGGCGGGTTCTCGCGGCGAAACCTGCGGGAAAAGTTCGTCCTGGAGCTGGTCGAGCCATTCACGGCTCAAGCCGCAAATGACTGACTCGGAATGATTTGCAATCCGGCGTGAATAAAGGCGAGAAACCGGGCGTTGTTCGGCGGCGGCCGATGCCCGGTTTCCCGCCGACGTCTGGCGTCGGGTCTTCCGAACGCCAGACGGGAATTGGTCGTGGCGGCGCCGGCCGAATTCCTGTGTTTGCACGTCTCTTCCGACGCCGTGCCGGCCCGGGGAGTTGTTTTCAGGCCGGGCCGCGCGGCGGCGGTTCGGCGGTCATCCGTTCTGTTGGCTGATTTCAAAGGAGCACATGATGAATGATTTTGACGAAGAGCGCTCCCGGCGGCCCGGCTGGCTCCATCATCTCGCCGAACAAGCCGAGGCTCATGTCGAGAAGGCCAACCGGCTGATCCGGGCGATTGGCGACGCGGGCCGGCCGGCCCGGCTGACGATCCTGGGGCCCGCCATCTCTCAGGAGGACTATTCCCCGGAGTCCGGCCGGCCGGACTCGTCGTTGTTTGTCCATGTGGTCCTGGACGTGCCCCGGGGAATCGGGATTGTCCGGTGGGACATGGATGTCCATTACGAACTGTCACAAACGCCGGGCGCCCTGGAGCGGGACGCCCCCGGCCTTTTTGTCCCGTTCGCCGAATGCCCGGTCGACTTGCGGGCCCGGTGTTTTCCACACCTGGCCGGATTGCTTCTGGAGTTGCGGAAGCGGGCGGGTTGAGGCGCTCATTGCCGGGATCATCAGCCACGTCCCTTTTTCCCTTTCCCTGAGTTGGTGAACCGCATGAGGAACAATCTCTCCGAGTCGGTAACCCGTCCCTCTCCGAACGGGAGGGCGAACGGCGCCGGCTGGCGGAACTGACTGGCGAACTCGTTGCAAGGCATTTGTCAAACCGGCGCCGCCGTCCGAGTGATCTTCGCCTGCTTCCGGCCGGCCTGATGTTCGCGGCGGCGATCAACGATTGACGGTCATGGCGCCGGCTGGACTGGTCGCCTGGCGACCCGACCTGCGCAGATTAACTCCGAACATTCCACAACTGCCCGGCCGCCCGCAGGGCGGCACTGGCTGTCTTTTTTTACCGGTCAGACGGCCCCGCCGCCGGCGGCGGGATCAATCCTTCCTTCGCCATTCGACTGAGCAGGTCGCGGGCCTTTTCATGCCCGTTGTCGGCGGCCTTGCGAAGCCATGCGGCCGCTTCTTTGTCATCCCGGGCCACGCCGATGCCGTCGAGCAGGCACAGTCCGAAATCGTGCATCGACGAAACGTCCCCGAGTTCGGCTCCTTTGCGATACCAGCCCGCCGCCTCTTTCTCGTCCTTTTCCACGCCCAGACCCCGGTGGTGGCAGAATCCGAGGTTGCCCGCCGCCTCCGGCATGCCCCGGCCGGCGGCTTGGCGAAACCAGCCGACCGCCGCCTTCTCGTCCTTTTCCACGCCGTGGCCGTGGAGAAGGCAGACCCCGAGATTGTGCATCGCCGGTCCGTTTCCGAGGCCGGCGGCCTTCCGGTACCAGACGACCGCCTCTTTCTCGTCCTTCGCAACGCCAACCCCGTTGGCATGGCAGAAACCGAGATTATTCATCGCCAGCGGCACACCCCGGTCGGCGGCCCGGCGAAAACACCCGGCCGCCGCCCGCTCGTCCTTGTCCACGCCCGTCCCCAGTTGCAGACAGACGCCGAGGTCATTCAGGGCCATCACGTCCCCGAGGGCCGCCGACCGGCGATACCAGTCCGTCGCCTTCCGCTCGTCGGCCGCCATCCCGAGTCCGTTGAGATGACAAACGCCGAGGTTGTACATGGCCCGGGCGTGCCCGGCCGCCGCCGCCTTGCGAAACCAGTCCGCCGCCCCTTTCTCGTCCGCCGCCCCGCCCATGCCTTGGGAGAGGCATTCTCCGAGACGGTTCATCGCCCCCGCATGGCCGAGTCCGGCGGCCT
>NZ_JH636446.1:414781-415706 GCF_000255705.1 Zavarzinella formosa DSM 19928 | reverse complement strand
CGCCCTTGCCGAACAACCCGCCTTCGTTCCGGCCCGGCTGGGACTGGCCGAACTTTACGACCGGCAGGGCCGCTGGCCCGAATGGAACCAGCAAGTCGATTCGCTGGCGGCGGGCGGTGAGGAGGGGGAATCCGTCGCCCGGAAACTTCGCGACCAGGTCCGGCGTCCCCCGGCCTGACCGCGGACACGATGTCACGCGGCCGGAGGGAGATGTTTGTCAAACGGGTTGTCGATCTTGGTCAGAGGCAACGGGAAAAGTCATTCATGTCATCAAGCCCCGCTATTTCCATCATCATGCCGGTCCACAACGGAGCCGGGTTGCTCGGCCGGGCGGTCGATTCCATTGTCCGGCAGACTTTCGCCGACTGGGAATTGCTGGCCGTTGACGACGGATCGACCGATGATTCGGCCGCCCGGCTGGAGGAACGGGCCGCCGCCGACCATCGGATCCGGGTGTTCCGGCATCCGGTCAACCGCGGCCAGTCGGCCGCCCGCAACACGGCGATCAATAACTCCCGCGGACATCTGATCGCCTATCTCGACCACGACGACGAATTCTATCCCGATCATCTGGCCCGTGCCTGGGAATACCGGGAGCGCGGCGACGTGCTGGTGTTCCGGTACGACCAGATCGATGACAGGCCCGGAAGCCCCGGGTTTGGGAAGACCGCCCGGTATGACCCGTCCACCCGGCATGAGCGGATCTTCGCGGAGACGATCACGACCGCGCTGGGAGTGGTCCACCGGAGGGAGTTGTTCGGACGGGCCGGACGGTTCGATGAAACGATCGGACGCCACCGGGGGGAAGACGAGGACGGCGACCTATGGCGGCGGTTCGCCCGGGCGGGGGCGACCTTCGCCTTCGTGCCGGCGGCCAGCGGACGATATCACGTCCGGGCCGACAGCCTGTCCCGCACGCGGCCCG
>NZ_JH636446.1:409189-411117 GCF_000255705.1 Zavarzinella formosa DSM 19928 | reverse complement strand
CATCCGACCAGGATGGCCGCCCACGCCGTCAGGCGACGAGGCCGTCGCGGAGGAAGGGCCAGGGCGTTGATCCCGTTCGCCCGATACCGTCCGGCCCATCGGGACACCGTCGCCGACGAGCAGCCAAGGCCGGCGGTGACGACGGCCCATGTGGCCCCGGCGTGCAACAGTAACAAGATGACGGCCCGCTGCCGGGAGGCATGGTCCGGGGCCGTGGCGAAACGATCAAGCAAGGCGGCGCGGTCGGCCGGCGTCAGAGTGATACAACACATGGGGGCTTGCGTCCTGCGGAAGTTCGTGTGGTAACGACTACCGTAGGGCCAAGACCCGCTTTTCGGCAAACTCGCACTTTCGTTCGACGTGGGAGCTATTTAGAGTTCAGGAATCGGCAAAGTGCGACCCACGAGTCGATCCGCTTCCGAAGAAACTTCTGCGGGACGAACTCTTCGCGTGGCTCGCGGAAGAAGCTCGCAAAATTGAACAGCCGACTACTACGCCTGCAGGCGAACGCCTGCGACAAAAGCTGGCGGCAGCAAAGATCGCCGACACTGACATCAACGAAGCCGCTGAACTTCGTCGGAACTTTCGCCAAGAGCAAATGTCCCCTCAGTATGTGGGCAAAGAAGACCAGCAACGAATCATCCGTGAAATCGGGGCAAGGCTGCTCGTGCTGCGCTCTCGTCTTGATTCGGGCAAGCTGGACGATGACGGGGTGAACTTCCACGCTACTTGCGTCGAGGAGATTCAACGTATCCCGGCCGAACTCGGGTTGGCCAACGCCGTCGATGTGTCGTTCCTTCTCGGCTGCATGTACAACATCACCGACCGATGCCCGCATCGATTCAGGAGGGCGACATCATGAAGTCGGCCTCTCGTTTAGCTCTCGAACCCGCAGGTTTTCCCGTACTTGCGGATGATGTGCTTGAGTTCCACGCCGCCCGGCTTTTACTACTGCTGAAGCACGCCGGGATCGGCAACAAAATCGATGGTCTGACAAAGCTCGCCAAGCTTGACTTCTTCGTTCGATACCCTCAGTTCTTTGAGGCGGTTTGTAAGAAAATCGGGAAGCAAGTTGAATCCCCAAAGCACGGGATTGAGTCATCCATGGTTCGGTTCCATTATGGGCCGTGGGATAAGCGGTACTACCACGTGCTATCCTACCTTGAAGCTAAGGGGCTGATTGCCGTCGAAAGCGAGGGGGCAAAATTCGTGTTTCGGCTAACCGATTCCGGAAAACAGATCACGAAGGCGTTAGATCAAAGCGGGAACTTTACAGATTTGATCGCCCAGATGAAGGCGGTGAAAGTCGTGTTCGGGAACAAAGCGGGATCGACGCTCAAGGACCTCATTTATCAGACCTTCGATGCAGAGGTTGCATCACTTCATCTCGACGAGGTCATTGGCTAATGGCGAACCCTACACTCGTCGTCCGTGAACTGTTTCGACTGCCTTCTGGTGGCCCCGAAGATCGTTTGGAATTTACCACCGGTGTTAATCTGCTTGTCGGCCCGCCGAACACGGGGAAGACGAAGTGGCTCATTATGCTCGATTACGTGCTCGGGGATGTCAACGACCCCCGCGAGAAGTTTGAAGAACTTTACGACAAGTATGAATCGGTCACTGCGGTCTGCATTCTCGCGGGAGAAGAAATAACAATTGAACGGCGGTGGCGCGAGTTTTGAAGTTGCGCTTTTTGCTGAGGAGAGTGGGCCGGGATAGAAAAACGAGACTCCCCCGGCCGGATCGGTTGGGCCGTGAGGCCGGGTGATCACCAACCGGAAGGAGTCTCGGTCATGATTGTGCAAGAAGGACTCCCCGGAATCAAACAGTTTCTTCGTCCGGCCGGCCTGAGTCCCCGGGCGCTCGGCCTGGTGATTCGTTGCGTGGCGGCGTTTTGTTTGCATTGGGGGCGCATGAGCGCCTCGCAA
>NZ_JH636446.1:397302-408929 GCF_000255705.1 Zavarzinella formosa DSM 19928 | reverse complement strand
ATCCAGAAAATCCTGATGTCCAACCGCACGGATTTCCGGACGGCCGAACTGGTCGAACTTTATGATTTGCGCTGGCAGATCGAACTGTTCTTCAAGGAGTTGAAAAGCACATTGGGCTTCGCCCAATGCCGCCTGCGCCGGTTCGAGGCGACGGAGGGATGGCTGGAGCTGGTCCTGGTGACGTTCCTGTGGCTGGAGTGGCATCGGGCGAGGCAACTGGCCAAGTCCGGCCTGACGACGAAGCAGAAAGAGCGCTGGCGACACCAGCGAACCCACGGCCTCTGCCTGGCGGTCCGCCGCCACAGCGAACAGGCCGACTTGGAATACCTGGCCCGCGCCATGCAAACACCCGGCGGAATCCGGCGTTTGCGACGAAAACTCCGGCAGGCCATCCCGGCCGAGTTTCGCACCGCCGGATAAAAAGCGCAACTTCAAAAGGCGCGAGCAGGGGATGAAGACAAAGGCCATCGTCAACGGCGAGATAATTAACCGTGACGACCTTCATCAGTTGTTTTTGAACCGCCTCGGCATCACGCCCTTCCGATTTCCGCAGGGTAACCCCTACGACTCGCGTGCATGGCCGACCCTCGGTTGGCGAGGGTTGGTTCGCCACCTGTATCGACGTCAAAAGATGTGGGCCGACTTGGCGGACCAGCAGTACGAAAGCGAACAGCACGCTTGTCTGGCCCAGTTCCTCGGAATCGGGGAGCGGCTTTTCTCCGGACAGTACGCGGAACTTGTTCAGAAACAGAATCGTATCCGAACACTTGAATTTGATCGGGACCAATTTTTATCCACACTCGACAAAGTGACGCGAGAGATTGTTGATGTCAAAGAACTAGGTGTCGCTGTTACCTCGCAATCCCTCGAAGACGCCGTCACCCGTCTCCAATCAGAGATCGAAAACAAGACGAATCGTCGTCGCGAGCTTCTTGAAGACGCCGTCAAAAATGTCGAGTTGACGACACCGCCGAAAGTTGAATCGTCCGTGGAGCGCCTCGGCGCTGACCTCGGGAAGATCCGCGAGCAGCAAGAACAGGTGCAGGCAAGCCTGCGTAGAACGGAAGATCGACTCCGAGAGTTGAACCAGCAACAACTTCTCTTAAACGAGGAGCTAGGCCGCCTCGCACGTGCCGAGACAGCCACTCGACTGTTTCCGAAGCTCAAAATTACGCACTGCCCTGCCTGCGACCAGGCAATCAACCAACCGGATACTCCACCAGATAACTGCTTCCTTTGCACCCGTCCACAACCCCCGTCCGGTAATAGCAATGAGTTCGCTCGCCGGGCCGAATTCGAGAAACAACAGATTGCCGGAGAGTTGACCGAGACACGTCAACTCATCTTGGATCTCACGAAGGAATCAACCGCTCAGAAAGCAGGTCTGATTTCACTCACCGCACAAGCGAGACGTATTGAAATTGACCTTCGACCCGTGCGCATTGCCGTGGCAGCGGTCGTGTCGCCCGAGGTTACTCTCATCGACGTTGAATCCGGCCGGCTTCAAGAACGGTTAAGCCAGCTCGAACGGATTCGAGGCACACTCGCAAAAAGAGAATCCCTGACTGAACAAATCAATTCAATTCAAAAAGAGGTGACAGAACTGGAGAGGCAGGTTAAGGAGTTCAAAGCTGATGTTGATTTCGACGGCGCCAACCAATTGATGGAAAACGGATTCAAGACGTACCTTAACCGGATCGTGGAAACGCACCCAACGAGTTGGACGCAGACACTCCCGATTAAGGTGTCCATTCGAGAGCGGGAGTTCAGTATCAAAGTCGGAAAGTCGAACTGGCGCACGAAGCTGGGCGGGACGCAAACGCTGATTTTCCTTTTGGCTTACCATTACGCGCTGATGGCGCTGACCAAAGTGGATGGCTGCCATTATCCTGGTTTCGCGGTTCTCGACTTCCAAGCCAAGCTCGACGACGGCACAACAGGCATCGGGAAGGACCAAGAGAACTTCGTGGTAACTCCGTTCATTCGTCTCCTGGCTCAGGAAGGGATGGAGAATGCTCAACTGATCGTGGCCGGAAACGCATTTGAAGGTCTCGAAGGCGCACACCGCATACAACTGACCCACATCTGGATCGAGACCGAGATGTAGTCCTGAAAGGGATTTCCTGTCTGTTACAGCCTGCGTGCCCAACAATAACATCTCCAGATTTTATGGCCCGGCGGATGCCCCGTCGATGTGGATGCTCTTTCAGGAACCCGCGATGATCAACGCGGACAAGCAGGAATATTGGACCGAGCCTCGCGCGCTTCGCTGCGGAAAACCCCGCGAAACGGCCCTTCCGGGTCATCCAATTCCTCCATCAACTTCCGCATCGCCTCGGAGAAGCAGAGGCAATGCGTTCGGCAGTGGGAGCATTCCCAGCAGGTGATGATGACGCAGTAACACATTTCGGCCCTGGTAATACGGCAGCAAACTCAATTGTAAGTCATGGGTAGGGTCCCTACTTTCCCGCTGATTAGAGCGAGAATTCCCGCCCCACGCGTTGTCAGCGAGGGGAAAACCGGAATTTTTCCCTTCTAACGCGAGCGCCGAGGGGCGTGTCATCCTTGCAGTAGGCAGATCACATGCATGTCACCATCCTGAGAAAACGGTGCCGGCTTCGGTTTACTTGGTTGAAGCGATAGAACGGGGGAGTGCAATGCCCCGGACATTCCGAAAAAGGAGATCCGCATCTGCACAGGAATCGGTGAGAAGAAACCCTCGGAGTCCTTATCCACGAAGTGCTCCACGCGGCAGACCGGCGCAAGGATGAGACGTGAGTCGAGCGAGTTGCCCGTGTCCTCTCGCGGATGTTCTGGCAGCTCGACTACCGCTGAGAAGACGTGGACAACGACCTCCCTGAGTAGGAACGTCTTCCGGGTGGACATCCTGTTAAACGCCAATTCCTCACGGGAACATTTTGGTCTTTTGACCAGCAAGCAGCACGGGTGGACATCTCGCATTGCGACTGGAAATTCGTGAAAAAGCCCCCCAATGAAGCCGTCAAACGGTACGCATTCATCGCGAGTTCCGGCGACACTGTCGACCTGATGGACAGGAAACACGACTCCCGAAGAGTGAAACGCGGCGTCGAGAGCGAGCACACCCAAGAACAGAAGTCCGCGATTTTCTAAGTCCAGTCGATTTTTTCGACGATCATGGGCCAAACAGAACCGCAAAATAAATTTGACACTACATTTGCTCCTCATGAACATCAGGGAAGGGGAGCAACTCGAGGAACTGAATCAACCTCCTGTCAACGTCGACAACTCCGGCGGCAACTGATCCGGACTTCCGACATCCGCGTCTTTCATCGCACGCTCGCCGTTTTTGGAATTTGACCGGGGACGCCCGGCCGCCGAGATCGCGTGGATGTTCGGTTCAACCAAGCAGAACGTGTGCAACCTCGGATTGATGCTCACACTCATGCTTTCGATCTTGAGTCTCTTCAGAGGAAGAGGGCCGAGGCCGTCCCCGTTTGCTCGACGAAGAACAGCAACACTGGCTTGAGGCGATTCTCGCCGCCGCCCTCAAGACCTTGGCTGGCCTCATGAGAGCTGGACGGTGCCTCTGCCGGCTGAGGTTTTTGGAAATCATTATCGGCCGGAGGGTGTCTGCGATATCTTCTCAACAAAGTTATCTGCGCCGACAGCCCTTCAAAAGCTAAGAAGATTTTTGAATGAGATGTGAAATAGGCCACGCCTGCTTTTCCTAAAAATCACCTTAGTACTTTCACTTCTAATAACAACGATGGAATAACAATCTTTTGAATAATCTCATGAGCTGCCTCGTCGCGAAAATACTTATGGGGATTATTTTTTAACCTGTTTTGGGAACTCGAAGCTTTGGAATATTAGAAAAAAATATTTGGAAAAATTATGCGATATAAATACACCCGAACGGGGGTAAAAGTTGGTTAATTTTACCCCCGTTCGGGTGTAAAAATTAGACTTTTATTACACCCGTTCGGGGGTATTGTGAATGTTTCTCATTCCGCAATTAATTTGAATTTAATTGTGAATTCTCATTTCGACTATCCCTTCATCACGGGTCGGCGTGCCTTCCCGTGCCGTCCGCCGACCGGCCTTGTGTCTGCCGCCCGCTATTTGCTCGCCGACCCATGGATGAAGCAAACTACTGTTCGCCGGCCGAATTCGCCCAACTATGCGGACTGTCTTTGGTGACCATTCGTCGCTTGATGCGAAGCGGTCGCCTTCCCTCCGTGCAACCCGGCGGTCCTCGGCATCGCATTTTGATTCCCTGCGACGCCCTTGATCGGTTGCTGCCGGCAACCGGGCGCGTTGTTCATCCGGAAAAACTCGCCTCCGGAACCATCACCGACCCGCCCAAACGTCTCTCCGGCCCCTTGCCGAAGTGGCTCCGGGAGAAGCCCTGTTGATGAACGACTTGGTCTCGATCCGAGCCGTTCCGCTTTTTGACAATCCCGCCATTGGCGGGAACAAACTGATCACCAACATCTATCAGGAGAAATCTCATGTCTCGACCACGGAAGAATGAACAGATTACCTGCCGGTATTTCACTTGGATGTTGAGCCGTCGAAACGGAGTCTGGCGGGCCGACGGGCGGTCCAACAAGATCGATTTGGGAAGACAATCCCTCAACACCAGGGACCGGGACGAGGCTCTGCGACAATTGGCGCAACTTGACCTGCGAATGGCAGTCCGACATGGCCTGGCGGATGCCGGAGCCCTGCAAAGTTCCGAGGCCGGCGTGCTGACCCTGGCCGAGGGACGGAAGCTTTACGAAGCCCATGCCTCCCGCACTGCGGTTGCGGGAGGAACCCGACACTCCACGCAAAAACGCTATCGGGCGGTGTTCGACAAATTTCTCGCCTTCGCGCAGAACAGAGGCTTGGTGAGTTGGAACCAAGTGAAAGCAAACACAATCCTCGATTATTTGGAACACTTGGAAGATCGGGAATACGCGGCCAGAACTTTGTACCTGGAGGCGACGACCCTCAAGCAGGCCGTTTCCTGGCTGGTCAAGGAGAAACATCTACCTTCCGATGCCTTGATCGTCCTGCCACTGGCGAAAATTCAGGGATCTGACACTCATTGCTGGCGAACGGAAGAGGTGCGGGCCATCCTTGCCCATTGCCGGGAAACGCCCGGTTTGCAATGGTTGCACCGGACGCTGACGGCGTTGACGTACACGGGATTGCGCATCTCGGAATTGATTAGTTTGCGGTGGGGGGACATTGATTTGGAGAAGGGAATGATCAGTCTGGTTGATGAAAGCTCCTCGCGCCGCTCTCGCGATCCCAAGACGGCCCGGACGCTCAAAAGTGGCATGGGGCGGTCGTTTCCGATCCACGAGGAGCTTCGGGCCGTGCTCGCGACGTTATCCCGGCATGCGGATGGTTATGTGTTTCACGGATCGGCGGGCGGCCGGTTGAAGGCCGATCGCGTCCGCCGTGCCCTGATCCGGGATGTGCTGACCCCCTTGGCCGAGCGGTTTCCGACGCCGGAGGGTGAAACGGGCTTTGCCCATGGCCGGTTGCATTCGTTCCGGCATTTCTTCTGTTCGTTCTGCGCCACGAGCAAGGTGCCACAGCAGGTGGTGATGTGGTGGCTGGGGCATCGCGATTCCAAAATGGTTGCCCATTACTTCACCCTGCATGATGAGGAAGCCAAGCGGCAGATGAGGCGTTTGGATTTGTCGGATGACGCCGGCGGTGCGTGACCGTCGGCGGGTTGATGGTCTGATAGTTTGATGTTCTGGCGTCGGGATTGAGAACGATGATCACGAAATGGATGAAATGATTGGCACAGTCTTGGCACAGTGGACTGTGCCAATGAAAACGGCTCACCCTAAGTACTGTGTTTTAAGCAGTTTAGGGTGAGCCGATTTTTGAAGGCGGAGAGGGGGGGATTCGAACCCCCGGTGAGATTTCTCCCACACAGCATTTCCAGTGGTGTGCATGAGATGGTCGGACCTCCGAAAAACCGCTCAAAAACCCCGTATTTTATAGCGTTTTTGGAGTAGCGGTTTTGTAAACCGGACGCTTGGGCGGTTTTTGTAAACCATTCTGTAAACCGGAGGGAAGGCGAATGGTGCGGCATTTTGTAAACCGGGTTTCTCTAAATCCGCATTCATCCAACCGACCGCGGAGCGACGGGCACGGCCGGAACCAAAATCCTTTCTTTGATTTCCTGAAATATGGGCAGCCCGACCCCTTCGGCAACCTCCAACGACACCGCCAAACCGTAAGGAATTGCGTCGGTCATTTTGCCGGCGTCGGCCTTGCAGCTCACCCGAATCCTAATTTGATTCTCGCCCCCGTAGACCGAGGCATTTTCGCCCTCCCATACCCGGTGTTGCACGGTGCCCCGCTGTGAGGATTTTTCGTCCAGTCCCATCTTCGTAACCAGCAGCAGTTCCTTGCCCTCGCGCGGTGTTTTCTTTTTCGTTGACTTGTCGTTTGGATCGGCGAGTTCAACGTCATCGTAACCGAGGTCGGTCCAGAGGAGGGCTTGTCGGTAATTTCGGTGCCGGGGGTTGATCGGGGTGAACCACGCAAGAGTGACAGTCAGCCGCCGCCACTGTTTTTTTCCTTCGAGCGACGCGGGCAGGGGCAGCGAATACAGGTGGCTCTTGCCGTCCGGGAGAGAATCCCATGCCAGTATGGTCGCCCGCTCGTCCGTGCAGAACTGCGCCTTGCGGGAGTCCACTTTTCCGCATCCGATGAAGCGGTTCAAAATCCGTTGGACCTTTTGCCAGTCGCGGTGTCCGTCGGCCCCCTGAAGTTCGGCCGGCGGGATGGCGCTCTCAATCAGGGCCGCCTCCTTGCCCCATGCCGCGCCGTGCACCAATAGTGCCTTCAGCAGGACGGGCAAGTGTGCGTCGGTAAGCGCCTTCCAACCGGCTTGGCGATACTGCTGGATCCGTTCGTAAATTAGGCCGACCGAGTGGGTGGCCAGCGCGGTCGCGTCGCTGGTGCCGCGGCTGAAGTAAGTCCGGTCGAGCTCCATGGGGCTGGCTCCCGGGGCGGCGACCTTGAGGCCCGGGGCATGGTTTCCCGGAACCATCACGAACTTGGCCGGCTCTGCGGTCGGTGTGATCGGGCCGCGGTAAAGCTGTCGCCCCGCCGGGAAAAACACCTCCGGTTTGACGCCCTGGTCGAACCCGGCGGCCACCGTTCCGAATGGGCTCGGGAGGGAACTGCCTTTGAACAGGTCAACGTGCGGAGTAACAGTGTCGGGGCAGCCGTCCTCGTGCCACCCGCCGACGGTGACTGCATTGAGGGACTCGGCGGGGGAGTAGGGGCGGCGGTACGCCTGGTCCGCCCGCATCGCCAACAGCACTTGCTTGGTCAACTCGTCCGCCGACAGTCCTTTCCATCCGCTGCACGGGGTGGAGATGGTGATGTCGCGGTTTTGATTGCCGGCACTGATCAGGAATAACACCCGGTATTTCCACGCGAGCCAATCGAGCAACCGGGCCAGCGGGCTGCACTGCCGGTCGAACGGCTGCCACGGGTTTCCGAAGGACAGGTTGACCACCCTGACGGTGGGGGCCGCCGGCGGCTCGCCGCCCTCGGACTCGAACATGCGGCGAATGGCGCGGTGGAAGAGGTCGATAAGCAGAACGTCGTCCGGCGTCCCCTCGGCGCGATACTGGCCGTCAAAGTCGAGGACGGGCGCGAGGATCGGCCGGACGTACAATTGTTGCGTGAGCGGCGTGTCGGCCGCGCTCAAGTCGCCGTGCAGGACGAGAGAGCACATTGCCGTCCCGTGCTTCTGGTGCGCCGGCTGGTAGCGGGTTGAAAAGCCGTCCGGGTCGTCGATGCGGACCCGGCCCTGGAGGTGCGTGTGGTTGGCCAGCGGCAGCCCGTCCAGGACCGCGATGACCGGCTGGGCGGCCGTCGGGGCGGGAGGCGGGGGAGCCGGGGAGGCGTCCTTCGCTTCCTCACCCAAAGGAAACATACTTTGCGCCCGCGGGCGGAAGAACATGACTTCATCACACCGCAGTAGGTCCGTATACTCTTCGGCCCGGATTTTTTCGACGGTCTGCCGGACGACCGGGGCTGGAAGTTCGACGAGCACCCCGTGGTAAGCGATGCGGGGAAGGGCGCACTGGCTGACGCAACGGCCGCCGGCCTCCGTGACGAGGGCGGCGAGTCGGGCGTAACCATTCGCGCGGAGGGCCGGATTGGCGCGACACCACATCTCGACTTCAAATTTTACCGGGGCCCGCTTGATGCCCGGACGTTCCTCGGCGAAACGCAAGTCGTCTTCCCAGGCAGAGAGAATTCCGGTTTCTTGTATCCGGTCAGCCGGACCCCACCGCCGTATGTCTTTCAGGTGCGCGAAGACGTCTTTGAATGGTCCGACGCCGTTGGCGGCCGTCTGGCCGGGATTGTCGACCCAGTGGCGCCAGAGGGCCAGAAGACGGCGCGTGGCGGCCAAATTACTCATTAGCGCGTAGAGGCGCGCTGTCAGCGGTTTGCCGGGGTCTCCGTCGACAAAAAACTCCTCGTCGCCGGGCTGGTCGCCGAGGTCCAATTCGGCCACCCACTCCATGCCCTTGATCCGGGAGGCGGCCACGGCGAATTCCTTCGCCGAGTCGCCGAGGGTTTCGAAGACGATGACTCGTTCCGGCTCGAAGCCGTCGACGGAGTTCTGGAGGTCGTCGAACGCGGAGACGATTCCCTGAAACTTGTCGTCTAGGCGGTCTTTTTGCCGGGAAGCGGACGGCGTGACGACGCGGCCTCCGAAGCCGGAAAGGTTTCCCTTTTTCTCCGGCGTCGCCTTGGGGAACAATAGAAACGGGTGGGTCGTCATGGGGGGGGGGGGGGGGGGTTTTGGGGGGGGGGGGTGGAACCTTCCCTGCCATTGGGAGACACACTGAGCAACGATTTTTTTCAGAGATCCATCCGGGGCCGTCAGGACGTAGCGCCGGAACACGTCCGCCACGAACTCGTCGAGTTCTGCGAAACTCATTCCCGAGAGTTTATCCGCCAACCCTTTTAGCGACGTGTCGAACGAGAGCTTGGTTCGTGTTTCGGCGCGCCGCAGGAATTCTTCCGCCTGGGCCTGCGACGGTCCGGGCAGTTCCATCCGGATCTGAAAGCGGCGCCACACCGCGCGGTCCAGCAACTCGGGGTGGTTGGTGGCCGTCACCACCACGACGTGCGGCGGCAAGTCGTCGATCTGGAGCAGTAGCGAACTGACAACCCTCTTGATCTCGCCTGTCTCATGTTCGTCCCCTCGCTCCTTCCCGACCGTGTCAAATTCGTCGAAAAACAGGACGCAGGACCGCGTCCGGGCGTAATCAAACAGCCTTTTAATCCGGGAGGCGGTCTCGCCCAAGTAACTCCCGATCAGGCCTTCATAACGCGCAACGATGAGCGGGGCCATCAATGCGTTGGCCAGCCCCTCGGCAAGCGATGTCTTTCCGTTTCCCGGTGCTCCTGCGAGCAATACGCGGTTTCTGGGCGTCAGATTGAAAGAGCGCAGGAGGTCGGCACGGAGATGCTCCTCGACGAGTTCGGCGCAGGTCTGAGCCACTCCCGCGGGCAAGATCAATTCTTCGTACCCCCGCCGTGGGGTGCGCTCCGACCACAATTCACTGACCTTGCCCACGGAACCCAGAGCGCCATTCAGCGAGCCATTTTGATGATGCGGCTGGGCGGTCGGTGCGGCGCGTAGGAAGTGTTCCAGCCGGTCGGCCAACACCTCGTGCTTCTTGCCGCGCTCCTCGGCGACGATGGCCTCTACCGTCTTGCGAAAAAGCGTATTGTCTCCGGACGATCCGGCTTTAACCAAGGCCAGCAGTAGATCGGACCGGGCCATTACGCGAAACTTTCCTGGTGGTCAGGGCGAAACAATCAAACACTTCGGTCATCTCGGTTGGGAAGGATTTTTGAATGCCGATTCCCCTTCATCGTACTTAGTGAGAAGACAAAACTCAAGGTCGGAAGTCGTTGCCTCACATAATCTTAAGTGCCTAAAATGGCTGGCACAGTGCAGGCGGAACGTCTGTCTGGACACCGGGTTATGCCTTCCCGCCGGATTGAGCTATAAGGAGTTTCATGATTCCTGTCGAGGTCTGCCGTGCATGTCCCTGAAATCAGGTTCTCGCCGTCAGTCGTCGGAGCCTGCCATCGCGGGGATTTACCGTCGAAAGACGCTCCCCCACGTGATGAATGCGGAGAGTGATGACGGTCTCCCCTTTTCACCAGATGCGAGAGGAGACGCGAAGCGTTTGGGTTGGGTATTTCCGCTTGGCGCGGCCCTACATGTGACTTCCTGCCGAATCCCCCCAATTGGATGAAAATTGCGAACCTGTGCTTCCCGCTGACGCACATTATAATATTTGCAAATATGTTTTTTCTGCCGCTTCCTTTGGAGGCTTTGGCGGGTTTGCTTCAGAAAGGTGACGGCATGGGGATCGTTGATTTGTTTTCGCAACGTCAGCAGATGCGCGCGGGCGACGCCAACGAGGTGTTCCAGTACACAAAGCTTCCTCATCAGTTCCGCGTTCAAGTCATTCACATCTGGGTGGATGCCATCGGTCAATGGAATCGCCGGAGCGGAACAGGCCGCCACTACAACGCCAACGGCGCCTGGGACTTCATCAACCACACGATGCTGAAGGAAAAGGGCGTGTTCACGTTGTCAAAAAACGCGGGCAACCCGTTTGACGCCTGCCAGCATTATGTCCAGCAGTCGCTCACCGAAGACGCGCTCGACCTGATCGAACTTACATTCAGGTGGATTGACCGGGTGGTTCGAAAACTTCAGGACTGGCAGTTAGAGGAAGAGCGACTCACCCCGCCGGACGGGGCCATTGATGAGCTCAACGGCCGGTTCCGAAGCCACGGCATTGGTTACAAGTACGTTGGGGAGAAAATCGTCCGGGTGGATTCGGAATACGTCCATGTGGAGGCAATGCTCCCCGTCGTCCGGCTTCTTCAGAATGGCGGCGAGCATTTCACCGGGCCGATGGAAGAATTCATGGACGGGCACGCGAAATACAAGAAGGGGGAAGTCAAGGAGGCGATTGTCTCGGCTTGCAAAGCGCTGGAGAGCACGATCAAGGCAATCTGCACCGCAAGGGGCTGGGAGTTTGACCCGCACAAGGACACGGCCAGCAAGCTCCTCCAAATCGTTTTCGAGCGGCACCTGATCCCGGACTACTTGCAGTCGCAGTTCACGGCGCTCAAGTCTGTGATGGAATCCGGCGTGCCAACGGTGCGAAACAAGACCTCCGGGCATGGCCAGGGGGCTTGTAAGGAATCTTGTGTCAGGGGAGTGGAACGGGTATTACCCATCCTCTTTCTTTGACGGAGATTACGCATGGACGCGATCTTGAAATCCCAAGCCGAGCAACTGGCGCGGGACATGGCCGCGCAGGCCACGACGATTGACGACCTCAACGCCCTGATGCGGACGATGATGAAGTCGGCCCTCGAACGGATGCTCAACACCGAGATGGATGTTCATCTCGGACGCCGGCCACCCCCGGCGTTGGCGGCCGGTCCCGTCGAACCCGCCGCTGTTCCCGACGATGCCAAACCGGCGGCCAAAAATCGTCGCAACGGACATTCCCGCAAGACGGTCGGCGGTGATATGGGGGAGTTCACGCTCCAGACCCCGCGTGACC
>NZ_JH636446.1:392262-397132 GCF_000255705.1 Zavarzinella formosa DSM 19928 | reverse complement strand
GAGGAAGATTTATCAGGCCGCCTCGACGGCGGAGGCGGAGCAGGCACTGGATGAGTTCGAGCAAACGTGGGGCGGCAAATATCCGACCATCGGAAGGCAATGGCGGCTGCACTGGAACGACATCATCGCCATGTTCGAGTTCCCTCCCGCGATCCGCAAGGCGATTTACACGACGAATGCGATTGAGTCGGTGAACAGCGTGATCCGGAAGTTCACGCGGAACCGGAAGCAGTACCCGAACGCGGAGTCGGCGCTGAAACTGGTTTACCTGGCGATCCATGAGGCATCGAAGAAGTGGACGATGCCCATCGTTGGCTGGAAGGCAGCCTTGAACCACTTCGCCGTGATGTTTGAAGGCCGGATGCCCAAGGCCACCGGCCAGTGACTGCAACTACCGTTCCCTACAACCCTGACACAAAAGAAATTACAGGCCCTGGCCAGGGGCCGACCCCGATAGCCATCCCGGCCCATCTTGCGGCATATGCCCTAAACCTTACCGCCTCGAACATCGTCCTGTTGATCGAGTGTCACAAGGCATTGAAGTGACAGCGTCTTCATCGGCGCAAGCACTTCGGCCTTAAATGATTCAGCGTCAGCGTCCCAGCCTTCCTCTGGCTGATTCAGACCCATCTCCCTTTGCCATCCAGCACTCTGTGAGTTGAAAAATCAGTGTGTCACCCGCGACCACTTGTGGAAGGTCTGGCTCCCGGCGTGACCGGGAGTCCTCAAGCACTTACCCCACCCGCCTGACTTCGGCGTTCTGCCCCTGTCGCTCCAACCGCCAGGCCAGCCGTTGGGCGTCATCCCGGTCGCGGAAGGATTCCACCACGTCCCAGTGACCTCGATGTTGGACGACCACCTGGAACTTTGCCCGGTTGCGCCAATCGATGTCCCGGTCGTCGTGCCGGTCGCGCCCCCGGGGCGGGAAGGGGCCGACGTTTGGCCCGTAAGCCTGTCCGTATGCCGGGCCACTTGCGGGCGGGGCGGCGTCGGCTGAACCCGGGTTGAAAACCATTCCGGCGAAAGAGCCTGCGGCCAGCACTCCCGAGATTATTGTCTTGCGGATCATCACTCGCTCCTTGTTCGGGAGGCCGGTTTCTTTCATCGGCCTCCACGGGGAAGTAATGGCTCGCGGGACGGATGTTGCGCGGGGGCTTTGGGGTCTCATTTTTCGCTCATCCTCCCATCACATCTGCTTGCGCGTGCCACCAAGACGTGCTAACGCTAATTCACATGTTGACGGAAAAACAAATACGCAAAATGCTCCGCGAGCAATACCGTAAGGCCGACTCGCAAAAGGCCTGTGCCGGGGCACACGCCATCTCCGGCGGTTACGTCGGAGACGTGCTGCACGGGCGGCGAGAGCCGGGGGGACGGTGCTGGCTTCGCTGGGATTAAGGCGGGTGGTCGGGTATGAACCAACGGAGGGTAGAGACGCCGGGTGAAACTCAGGAGATTGTTGCTTGAAGCCTTCGTCATGCTGGCTTGGTTCGCCAACGCGGTTCTCGTCTGGAAATTCCTGACCGGCCTGCCCCTTGTCATCCTGCTGGCCGCGTCACTTTCGCTGGCGGGCATCCATCTGCTGTCAATCTCGATGCTCATGAAAGAAGTCCTGAATGAAAGAGAGGTGGCATGAAGCACTACGCCGCTGACAAGACACCAGACGGCTGCGAGGTCATGGTTCTGGACCTGACACATGAGGGCGGCGGGTATCCGCTCAATCCACGCAACGATCTCCGGGACCATAGTCCGGATGGTTTCAATTGGGGATATTCAGGCAGCGGGCCAAGCCAGCTTGCGCTTGCCATCCTGGCCGACGCCCTCGGCGACGACAAACTGGCCGACAGAATGCACATCGACTTCAAGAACAAGGTCATCTCCCGCCTGGACAAGGATAGATGGACATTGTCCGAGGAGGATGTTCGGCTGGCCGTTGCGGACATTGCGGCCGGAAGAAAGCGATGAGCTTGGCCGAAGAATCCTCAAACAAATCTCTGGCCGTTCTGGCCTTCGGCTTTGCGATGTGCGCTCATCGTCGTCAAACGCGGAAATACTCCGGCGAGGCGTATGTCGTCCATTGCTCCAATGTGGCGAGAATCGTCGCGGAACACACCGACGACCAAGAAATGATCGCCGCCGCCATTCTGCATGACGTTCTCGAAGACACCGATGTGACCGAAGAGGAAATGCGGGAAGCGTTTGGCGACCGAGTGACGGATCTTGTGTTGGAGGTGACGGATGTTTCACGCCCGAATGATGGCAATCGAGAAGCAAGGAAATCGCTCGACCGCGAGCATCTGGCCCGGTCCTCACCGGAGGGGGCCACGATCAAACTCGCCGACCTGATCGACAACATGGAAAGCATTGCGATCCATGATCCCGATTTCGCCCGTGTGTATCTGGCTGAGATGGAGAAGATGCTGCCGTTGCTCAGGCATGGGGAGGCGAGGTTGTGGGAGCGGGCGCGTCGAACGCTTCAGAAGGCCCAGGAGAAATTAATACTCGACAAGGCGGCCACGAACGGCTGAAATGCCCAAAAGAGCATAGGCTCCCTTGACTCGTCTTCACCGTCGGCTTCGCAGCGTTCATCGCGTTGGGGTATGCCGTCTCATGACGCCCCAACGCGATGAACGCGGAGAAGATGACGGTTTCCATCCCTTCACCAGAGGCCGAGCAGATTCGGAGCGGAGGGGCTATTTTCCCAACTCCATCACCCCCATCAGCACCACGCATCCCAGCGTCACAGCGAGCACGGTGGCGAATCCCCCGTCCGACGGCACGCCTTTTGGGTTGAACTGATTCAATCCCTTCAGCACCCGCATTTTCTCGCTTTGCAACATGCGACGGTTGTAGTTGTTCAGCCGGGGTCCGATGGTCATTGCGTGGCCCATTCGGACAGGGCCTTGTGTCTTGCCGCGCACGCCCGGTACATGGCGGCATCATCCACGCAGACTTGCAACAGTTCGCCCAGGTCGGCGATGGCGACCGTCGTCAGTTCTGGGCATTCAGCGGTCAGATTTGCCGGGGGCTTTGCCCGTGCGAGCGGCATCAAGTATTCGCACCCCGTCAGCAGGGACGCGACAACGATAAGCGGGATTGCGTGTTTCACGGGTGATCCTTCCCTGAAGTGTTCGGTTGAGTTCGTTTTGGCCGGCAAGTTCCCGTTCCAATGCGGATGATTTGGCGTTCGCCTTTTCGATGTCGGCGGCCTGCTGTTCTATCGCGGCCTCGACGGCCTTCTTCTCCGAGGCGTCCCATCGCCAGCCCTGAATGGTCCAACCTGCCCCGAAGCCAATCACGGCGGCGGCAATCAAGAAGTAATTCGTGGGGATGGAGGGAATGGGAATTTTCATGCGTCCGGCTCCGTCTTGGATTTCATGGCCACCCCGGCCCCGCCGCCGCCGAGGATCGCCCCGTAGCCCGTCCCCCAGTTGATGGGGTCAAAGGCCCCGCCCCGGTAGAGTGAGTAAAGAGATAGTCCGATGAACGCCAGGGCCCCGGCCATCCAGAGGGCGCGGCCGATGTCGAACGACTCGCCGTCCTTTCCGGTCAGGCAGTCTTTGATGAAGGAGGCGAGGATCATGCGGATACTGGCGTGAGAAAAAGTTTGCGTTCGGCCTCGCGTCGTTTCACCAGTCCGGGCAACTCGACGTTCCCGGCCTTGGTCCACATGAGCAGGCGGTCGGCGAACTCGGCATACAGGCCGCGATTGAGGCAGTTGAGCGTCTTGGTGCCGATGAGTTTTTGGGCGCCGATGTTGAACACAAACGAGGTCATTGCGGAGAACTGATTTTCGTTCAACGCCACGCGGACAATGCGGCTGACACCCTGCTCGGCGATGGCCACATCCCGTTCGAGGAACATCTCGGCGGTGGCTTCACTGATCGCCCCCATGTCCATGCGGACGCCGGTGGTGTGTCCATGTCCAATCGTGGGAATTCCCGCCGAGTCGAAGTACGGCTTAAGACTCAGTCCTTCAAATTCACGGATTAACGCAAGGCCCGCCTCGTTGCATCTCATTGGCCGCCCCTCATGATGTTAAAAATCATCTGCGGCATCTGGTCGAGCTTGGCGTCCACGGCCTCGATCTTGGAATGAACGCGGTCGAGCGTGTGCTGCATCTTGCTCTCCAGGGTGCGGGTGTCGTCTTTGGTGGTGTAATTCTCGGAGACATGGGCGCGCAGGCGGGCGATGTCCACCTGGTTCTCCTTGCCGATGTCGATGGCCTTGGACGAGCGGCCGTTGATATAAGCGGCGATGGTGGCCCCCGCCGCCGCGACTCCCCCGACCGACCAGACGATCACCTCTGTTGCCTCCATAAGCCCCTCGCTTTGTTTCATGACATTAACACAAAAACCATTCTTCGATCAACCGCTACGCCAGCGTCACCGACTTCCAGCCGCCGTCGTTGACATAGATCCGATGGCCGGTCCGGTCGTAATAGAGCGGCACCTTTCCGGTCTGGGCCGTCGGGGTTCCCACGGGCGCCCCGTCCCCGGCCGGGATATAGAGAAATCCATCCGTGGCGGTGGTCGCGAGGGCCGCCGCCGAGCCGACGATGGTCGATCCCCCGGCGTCGATGCGAAACCGGTCCGTGGCGTTTGATTCATCGCGGATGATGAACGACTTGTCGGCGTTGCGAACCGACCAGTTGGCCTTGTCGCCGCCGGTGTCCTCCAGAAAAATCTTCGGGTCATTGTCGGCGACATGCAGTTTTCCCGTGGGGGTAACGCCGTTGATGCCGACGATGAGCGTGCCCATCGCGGTCAGGGCGACCCGCTGGGTGCGGACATTGGCCGCGACGGAGGAGATGCTCCATTCGTCCTTCGCGTGGTCATGGCAATAGTCAAATCCGGTCCCGAGGGAGGGA
>NZ_JH636446.1:391833-392183 GCF_000255705.1 Zavarzinella formosa DSM 19928 | reverse complement strand
TCGTGAAAGTTCGCGTAGCCGGGGGCGGTTTTCTTTTGCAATGGCAGCGCGGCGGTGGCGTAGGGGTAGGCGATGCCGGCGTCCTCGAACACGGAGCGTCCGGCGAAAACGGCGTTGCCCGTGCTGGAGATCCAGAAGCGTTGAAACGGCGTCTCCTTGCCGGCCGGGGTGACGCCGACATAGAACGCCCCGCCGCGACAGGAGGCCGTGGGCGTCTCCACGATTGGAAAACCCAGCTCCTGGGCCCGCCCGGAGTAGACATAGCCATCCGTGGTCCCGTGCGAGGAGACAAGGCTGCCGGAGGTGTCCAGCGCCCAGCCGTAGATGAAGGCTCCGGGGTACGCGCCGGT
>NZ_JH636446.1:391490-391823 GCF_000255705.1 Zavarzinella formosa DSM 19928 | reverse complement strand
CCCGTCCACGATGAGCAGCGCCAGTTCCGGGGTGTCGCCGGGATCTCCCAGCAACAGGGACTTGGCCAGCACCTTGGTCTGGCTCCGGCCCCCGTCCACCTTGAAGTCGGGGTATTGCGTGGCGGCGTCCCCGCCGAGGCACACCCCGTAGGGCAGCGCCCCGCCGTGGGCGGTTTCGTCGGTGACGGTGATGGGGGAAACGGGGATCATTTCGCCTCCAGTTCGGCCACGCGGGCCGTGAGTTGTTGAATCGCCCTCACCGCCAGAACGATCATCTGGCCATAATGCAGGGCGTCGGGCTCGCCATCGTCGTCATACATGACGAACTCCGGC
>NZ_JH636446.1:390128-390991 GCF_000255705.1 Zavarzinella formosa DSM 19928 | reverse complement strand
TCGCAGCCGTTGGCGGCCGCGGCCCAGGTGTTGGCGGCCGGGCGGTAGGCGCCGGTGTCGTCATCCCCCTCGAAGGCCAGCGGCAGCGGCCCCGCCGCCGTGGTGGTTCCGATCCCGAGACGAAAGGCATTGGGGGTGAAGGGCCACAGATAGGTTTCGGAGGGGACGACCGCCCACGTCCCGGCGGTGGTCTGGGTGTCAATCGTGCGGCCGATGATCTGAAAGGGGACGTTGCTCCGGGCGTTGGCGGCGTACATGGCGGTGGCACTGTCGGCCGCCCCGGCCCCGCCCTCGGAGGAGGTCGTGACGATGCCGTTGTCCCCGAAATATTTCGAGGAGGCGGCGAGTTCGGGGGTTCCGGAGTTGTCGATCAGATACCAGTAGATGTTCGAGGCGGCGCCGCTGGCATGTCCCAGGGTCGAGCCGGAACTGATGGTCAGCGACAGCGCCCCGGTGATGTTGCGGACGTTGAAACTTCCGTTGGAGAGGGTGGAACTGCGCATAGGCACGGCAATGACGTTGGTGGCGTCGGCGTCGGACGAACCGTTGCGTTGCTTCACGGCGCAGGTCAGGGCGCCGGTGGCGACGGAGAAGGCGAGGCCGAGGTTTTGAATCTTCCCGGCGGAGCCGAGCGGGTCGCCGACCTCCCGCAGCGAGGCATACAGGGCGGTCAGTTCGACCTTGGCGCCCGCCTGGGTGACGGCGGCTCCGGTGAGATTGGCGATGGTGGGAAAACTGGTGGGCATGGTGACTCCTTCTAATAACCTTTGATGCGGGCGTCGAGTATCCCCGAAACGGGCGTTCCGGCGGCGTCCAGGCACTGGACGAGCGGTCCGAGGGCGGCGTCCTTGTCGGCATATCTG
>NZ_JH636446.1:389834-390071 GCF_000255705.1 Zavarzinella formosa DSM 19928 | reverse complement strand
GGTGAGCTGGACGTTGGTGATGACGGAATAAGTTTTGGTGATGGGCAACCGGGTCCCGAGGGCCGAGACGGCCACGTCGTCGAGCGTCTCCTCCACATCGGGGGCGTCGAGGGTGATGACAAACTGGCTGACACATCCTTGCGTCGGCGACTGTCCCGTGGTGAGCAGGAAGTCATAGATGGTGTTTTTGGCCTCGATCCGTCCCGGCCATGCCTGCCAGTCGGGGGTGTCCCACAC
>NZ_JH636446.1:389396-389644 GCF_000255705.1 Zavarzinella formosa DSM 19928 | reverse complement strand
GTCATCGCGTCGTAGACAATGTTCCACATCAGCGACGAGGAATCGGACGCCCACATATTGGCGGCGGGGTTGACGTTCCACATCAGCGTGCCGGTGTTGGCGGCGAGGTTGTTCGAGCCGTCAATCGTCCCGCCGACGAGGGTTCCCGGCCACAGGGATGCCTTGCGGTCATATTGGACGAGGACGTTGGCCACATCGGGATCGCCCAAATCCGTGACGATGTAAGCGGGGTTGAGCGATTCGTTGTT
>NZ_JH636446.1:389167-389386 GCF_000255705.1 Zavarzinella formosa DSM 19928 | reverse complement strand
GTGTCGCGGGCCTTGATCATGAAGGTGACCGGGCCGGAGGGGCGGGTCAGCATCGTGAACGGCGAGGCGGTGACCAGTCCGACGTGCAGCCGGCCGGCGTCGCCCCAGCTTCGGCTGGTGCCCGGTTGGAAGCGGATCAGATAGCCCGCGAGATCCCTGTCGGTCACCTCGGTCCACGAGAGCCGGTCGCCCTCGATCAAAAACGACGTGATGTCGGCG
>NZ_JH636446.1:388947-389157 GCF_000255705.1 Zavarzinella formosa DSM 19928 | reverse complement strand
GTCTTGCCGATGACCGTGTGCGAAATCTGGGTCCAGTCGGAGCGCACCCCGATGGCGTTGCGGAACCTTGCCCGCAGGTCATAATCCGCCCCGTCGTCCACACCGGTGACAAAGGTGTCCAGACTGTCGCCGATGGGGGGCGGGGCCTCCTGCCAGGCGGTGGCGGATTTTTTCTTGAACTGCACCTGGGTCGAGCCGCCGGAGGTGACG
>NZ_JH636446.1:387273-388933 GCF_000255705.1 Zavarzinella formosa DSM 19928 | reverse complement strand
ATGCGCGAGATGACGGTGCCGTCGCCGGAGACGATCAACTGGTCGGTCCCCGACTCGGCGGCGACATCCCTCGGCGGCGTGACGGTGAAGGCGTCGGGGAGATTGGTGTCGGGGGCGGCGTCGACGGTGGTCGCCTCGCCGTTGGCCCAGTCATAGCTGGCGCTGCTCTCCTCCTGCATGACGACGCTCACCCCGTCGCGGACGGAAAACGACCACTGCCGGATCAGGAATTCCTTGTCGGTCCAGCCGAAGGCGTCGTCGGAATAGGTCACGACATCACCCACGGCGTACTTCAGGCCCCGGTAGTTCATCGGCACGGTGACCGAAATGCCCTGCCGTCCCTTCTCCAAAATCACCTTGCCGATGCGTTGCGCGGACTCGGGATGGCTGGTGAACGGCAGTTCGATGTCCTTGAACAACTGCTGCCCCCCGTCCTGGGTCTCGTACAGGGGGTTGGTGACGGCCGGGAAGTCGGTCGGTTGGTAACCCTTGTCGGGATCGACATAGGTTCCCTTGACGGCGTTGAACAAGTCTTTGCGGGTGGGGCGGGTCACCGAGTTGACCGTCCCGGCGAGCATGTTCACGTCAATCGAGCCGGAAACGGTCTGGTAGGCGGCGGGCAGGATGCGGTGTTTTCCCTTCACATAGGGCTTGTAGCCCGCGCAGGCCGAGAGCAGTTCGGTCATGTTGTCACTGAGGGCGTTGGCGGTGTCGAGCACGCCGTTGGAGCTGTAACGGGTGGTCACGGTCCCGTCTTTCAGCGTGATCGCCTCGTCGCAGATGTTGGCGCCGGAAATGAACCAGGCGTCGTCGATCTTGGACTCGTCACAGTCATAGCCCATGTCCGAGGTCAGGTAATCACGCACGCACAGGGCGGCGTTGTCAGACCAAACCGTCAGGGTGGTGCGGGGATCGTAAATCTTCTTGCCCCGCACCACGGCGGCGACGTTGGGGGCGTCGAAGGGGAAGGCGTCGGGATTCCACTCCAGACGGCAGTAAATGTAGGCGAGGCCCTGAAGGCGGTGGTCGCTGGTCCAGTTGGGAAGTTCGTTCACAAGGAACGAATCGGCCAGTTGATCGGTCGTTCCAACGTGGGTCTTGACGCGGACGTAGCTGCGCAGGGTCGTGGTGGTGACGGTCGTGCTTTTGACGGAGATGCCGGCCGAGGAGGGGCTGGTGTCGGGGCCGTCGCTCGGGTAGGTGAAGGTCGTGGATGAGGTGACGGTGATCGTCTGCGTGCCGTTCAAGGCGGCGATGTTCACTTCGTTGATCTCGATGCGGTCGCCGGTCGAAAATCCATGCGATGAAGAGGTCGTGACGGTGACCGTGCCATTGACCCGCCGGATCAGACGGTTCGTCGTCGTGACGCTCGTGCTGCTGGAAGTGGTGTCGGAGCGGCCGTAGGGGGCGTTGGTGGCGAAGCCATTGACGTCGAGCGTCAGGGCCACGTCGTTCAAATAAATGGTCTCGAAAGCGTCCACCTCATGACCCGCGACGAGGATGACCATGTGCAGGAAAGTGTTCTTGCCGGTGATGACATTCCCGGAGGAATCGGGGCCGGTGTCACCGGTCTCGGCGTAGAACGGCCCGGAGACCTTTGCCCGTCCGTAGACGATCTTGTGTGACTCCACCGAGGAGCGGAGCATCAGGTCGCGGCCGG
>NZ_JH636446.1:384292-387167 GCF_000255705.1 Zavarzinella formosa DSM 19928 | reverse complement strand
GTGCTGGCGGCCGCGCCCGCGACGGCGGCGATGAGGGGGATGGCCGGGGGCATTAGCCGACCTGCCACGCCTTGGCGCACGAAAGCGTGTCCACCAGCGTGTGACCCTTGATCGACAGAAAATGGCTTTTGACCCCGTTGCCGATGCCGAGGCAGCCGTCCACCGGGTGCAGCACAAGGTCGCCGCGTTTCGCCAGCGTCACGGGAATGACCGGAAGGGCCGCGTCGGCAATGTCCGAAACGGTCGTGAAGCCACGCTTGCGCATGAGTGTCGCCGCCCCGCGTTCGGTTTTGTATTTGCCAATCCACTCGGAGAGGAAATCCTCGCCCGTGCAATTCCTCACCCAGGTCGCGGCCCACAGGGCGCAATCGGTCTTGCCCCACTCAAAGGTCAGGTCCTTCGAGGCGTTCAAATACGAGGCCAGCCTCCCCTCCCAGCGTTCGATCCTCACCCCCGCCCCCAGTTGAGCTGCTTCTCGGCCATCTGTTCCATGTATTCGAGTCCCTTGTCGCCGGGATAACGGAGTTGCTGGTCGGCGTTGTTGAACCTTCTCACGTTGGGGGTGTCCCAGCGGGCCTCCTCGTTTTCCACCCGCAGGGTGATGGTGGCGTTCTGGTCGCGGGTGATCGTGGAGTTGTCAATCATCCCGCCGTAAAGGTATTCGGGGGTGTCCACGAGTTGGAAGGTGACCAGATCCAAAAAGCCGATGTACACCGTCGCTTCCCGCCCCTGGTAATATTCCCCCAGCAGAACGGAGATCAGGGCCTCGTCAATGCCCGACAGGGTGAGGTCCACGGGGTTGCGCCCGAGTTCGGTGTCCTCGCGGACCAGGCCGATTTCCCCGAACTGCCCCATGCCCAGATAGGTGTCGCCGCCCCAGGTGATGTCGCCCGTGCGAGAATGGACGAGGATGTCGCCGGAGTCGAGTTCGAGTTTGACGAAGATGACCGGGCAGACGCAATCGGCCTCCATCGCCGCGAGATTGTCAACCGAGACGCCGCGGCTCACGCAAACACCTCCACGGCCGAGAAGGTGATCTCGTTGTAAATGCCGTTGGCGTCGGAATCCCACATCGCCTGGCTGTCGTCGGTGAGGACCATCAGGCAGGTCGGGTTGGTGACGGTCACGGCGCTGTTGTCGGCCGGCGAGGAGCGCAAGGCGGGTTTGAACGAGACGGTCACCTCGCCCGACCCGTTGCTGCCGGCGTCGGCGGTGGCCATCTTGAGTTCGCCGTTGACGGAAAAATAGTCCCCGGTCTTGATCCAGCCGGTGACATTCGCCGAACAGCCGTCGATCACGAGCGTGCTGCCGTTCTGCCCGGCTCCCTTCACCAACGGCGACCCGGTCAACACGCCCCGGCCGGTCTTGGCGTCGGGATCGAAGCCGTAAAAGGTGTTCGCCTGCCCTTCCAGGAGGAGGAAGAACGCCTGCCAGTCGGCGGCCGTGGCGCGGTTCATCTTGGGCAGGGTGACGGTGAGCATCCAGCACGCCGGGCCGAAGATTGCCCGCTGGGCCGACCCCTTCGACAGCGGCGGGCGGAACACGGCGGTGTCGGTCTCCAGGCCGAAACGGGAGGAGCGGAACGCGGACGACGGCATGGCAATGGTCATGAGCGGCGGTTCACGCTGCGGGATTCACTGCCGCCCCGCTCGATGGCCTCGAACACGGCCTGCTTGGACTGCGACACCATGACCGGCATGAGGGTGGCGAGCTCCTGCCGGGTCACGCCGGACTGAAAATTGTTGGTGATGTTCACCGTCGGCGACGACCCGCCGAGGGCGTTGTTGGGGATGATCGTTCCCGCCGTTTTGGGGACGAAGATTTCGGGGCCGCGCTCGCCGACAATGGAGGGGACGCCCACGGGGGGCGAGCCGCCGTCCGCGAAGCCAAGCATGGAGCCGATGCTTGAGAAGATGCCGCCCCCGGATGAACTGAATGTCTTGTCAAATAGTCCGCTGACACTGCTGGAGAGCGGGTCGATGATTTTCTTGCGGGCGATGTTCTTGGCGATCCCCTCCAGAACGGAGGAAGCCCCGCTGCCAAGGCTTTTGAAGTCAAACATGACCGCCTCCAGGGCGTCGCCGAAACTGTCCTTGATGAGCTTGGCGCTGATGACCGCCTCCTTGCCGGTCTCCTTCATGGATTCTTTCAGGTCGTAATTGGAGGAGCCAAGTTCGCGCACCTGGGTGATCTGCTCCTGCGTGAGGAGCGTCCCCTCTTTCATCGCGGCGTTCTGGGCCTCGTTCACGGCCTTCTGGCCCGCCTGGTCGCGGGCGTTCAGCCCGAGCAGGTCGTGTTCTACTTGCAGTTTGGTGAGATAGTTGTCGAGCGAGTCGCTAATCGTGTCATAATCCTGGGCCTCTTTCGGCTTGGAGCCTCCGCTTGAGGGAAGTGTCAGATCGCTGTTGTTTCCGTGCGGGTCGCCGGTCTTCTTTTTGGCCGCGTCAACCTTGTCCTGATAGGCCTGCACGTCTAGTTGCCCTTGAAGCGCGGCGATCTGGTCGCGCAGGAGCGCCTGCGGGGTCTTGGGGGCCGGAACTCCGGGAGGGAGGTTGTCAAAAACAGGCTCGTCGGCGGGAAGGGAAGCCAGGGCCTTCTGCTTCGCCGCGATCTCGATGTTTAATTCCTTCGCGCTGAGTTCGCGGGCCACGCCGTAAAGCCGCTCAACGGCGTCAATGGAGGCGGAAACCGCGTCAAGGAATCCGTCCCGGATGCGCAGGCCCACACGAACCATGGCGTCCCCCATATCGTCAAGGTTGGCCACCGTGTTGTCACTGAGCGCCTTTTTGAGATTCTGAAGGTTGCCGTTCGCCTCCCGGAGCGCGGGGAGCATGGTGGTGAAGCTTCGGCCAAAGATGTTCATCCCGGCCTCGGT
>NZ_JH636446.1:382574-382874 GCF_000255705.1 Zavarzinella formosa DSM 19928 | reverse complement strand
AAGCCGGTGTCGCTGGTCATGACCCCGCCAAAGGTGATCTCAATCGATTTGGTCCCGGCGGCGGCGAGCAGGGTGCGGTAGCCCCCCGAAGATTTGTTGGTGATGTCCACCTGCTCATTGTTGAGCTTGAACGAGTGGGTCTTGCAGTCGGCGATGGCCGTGCCGCCCGACCAGGTCCCGGTCTTGAGCAGAAAGGCTGAGCCTGCGTAGTTCGTCATAATCCCTCCGTGTTGTTAGGCGTGAATCAGGGCGCGATACCTCGCCACCCCGTGGTAATAGTGGTCGTTCTCCCCCTCGATG
>NZ_JH636446.1:380833-382564 GCF_000255705.1 Zavarzinella formosa DSM 19928 | reverse complement strand
CCGGTCTCTTGGAACGTCTCCTGAAACTCCCTGCGGAGCATTACGAGCGTGAATCCCGAAACGGTGACACTGGCCTGCTTGTTGTGCAGGGCGTCATGGATGAGCGAAAGAATGTTTTTGACCGACTTGCGTCCGGCCGTCTGGTAATCCCAGCAGTGGAGGGTGAGCGTAAACTCCCAGCCGTCCCGACTCTTGGTGTCCCAGTCGAGGGTCGTGTCGTCGCCAATCACCACATACGGGGCGTCGATGTCCTGCGGGACGTGATCGTAAATCTTGGCCGATCCCAGGGCGCTGACGAGCGGGGCATATCCGACGAGCCGTGTGAAGATCCCGGCTTGCAGGGCGTTGTCGGGGCTGCTCATGACAGTCCCTTGCGGACGGCGGCGTTGATCCGGTCAGCGATCCAGGCCTTGCACTTTTCAAAGGCGGGAAACAGGAACGGACGCGGGGCGATCTTCTGCGTGCCGAACTCCAGCATCTTGCCGTAGTCGACTCCGACGGTCACTTTTCCCTCCAGAACACCCTCGGAAAGGCCCGCGCGATCCAGGTCGCCCCGGATGTAGTTGACCAGCAGGCCGGTGTCGGTGGCCGGAGCCTCGCCGGGGGCGGAGGCCCGATGGAAGACGTTCTTGCCGCGTTTGTAGAGGCGGCCGGTTTTTCCTCCCTGGGCAATCGACCGTTTGGCCTCGGCCTCGATCTTTTTCGCGGAGGCATACATGGCCGCGGCGAGTTCGGCGGCGACGGCCTCGCGGATGCGTTGGGTCGTTTGCTCCAGCCGGTCCAGCCCCTCGATCTTGACGGAGAAATCCATCACCGTTCCCGGATCAGCAGCTTGAGGGTCTGTTGATTGATGCGAGCCTCCGTGGTGGTGATCTGGTTGACGATGGAATAATCGGTCCCCGGCGTCCCCCCGGTCAGCCAGATGGTGGCCGACGTGGCGGTGTTGGTCGCGGAGCCGTATTGGATAATGCCGGCCGGGACGGTCCAGACGGACACGGCAATAGTCTCGTCGTCGAGCCAGTCGGACCAGTCAATCTGATAGTCCAGCCGCGCCGAGGGGTCCTTGATGAACGACTCGGTCACGCGGCGACCCGGATGATCCGTTGTTCCGCCGCCGGGGCGAAGATTCGGCGTTCGGAGGGAACGTCGATGATCCGGCGCTCGGAGGAGATGGTGACGATGCGGACCTCACCGCAGACGACCGTCAGGCGGGTGTCAGTGTCAACCGTGATGATTCGTGATTCGGCGGCCACGATGACGACATTCTCACCCGTGGGGATAAGCGCCTCGCCATCGGCGGTGTCCGCATCCTCGGAGAGCGAAGCCATGCCGGTGACATCGAAGGCGGCCGATCCGCTTGCCGAGGAGTTATCGTTCGATTCGATCAGCGCTGCGGAGCCGATGAATTTCAGCAATGCCGAGCCGTCGCCAATGTCCCCGTCTTCGATGGTTGCCAAAACTCCGCTGACAACCCCCGAATCAGACCCATTGGCCATGTCGTCGGCTTCGCTTAGGTTTGCCGTTCCCACAAAGGCCAGACTCGCCGTGGCAGTGATGTTGTCATCGGTTTCCGTGGCCGGCGCCGCTCCCGTGATGTTCTCGCTGGCCGTGGCGGCGGTGGTGTCGGGCGCTTCTGCCTGGCTGCTTGTTCCCGTGACCGTTTCCTGACCGGAGGAGGCGGTGGTGTCCGGTCTTTCCGTGATGTCAGCCGTGCCCATGAGGTTCAGGGTG
>NZ_JH636446.1:380488-380730 GCF_000255705.1 Zavarzinella formosa DSM 19928 | reverse complement strand
GTGAGCGTGCCCGAGCCAAGGTCGCTGTCATTCGCTTCCGTCGCGGCAATCCCCCCGGTGGCGAGGAGAACTCCGACCGATGCGATAACGTCGCTCGATTCGGTGGTTGCGCCTGTTCCGGTGCATGACTCCAAACCCGAGGCCGTGGTGGTATCCGAGGCATCGGAGACGGTTCCCGATCCGGTGATCGTCAGAGTTCCCGTGGCCGAAATGGTGTCACCGGCTTCCGTGGCCGAGACCGG
>NZ_JH636446.1:379207-380478 GCF_000255705.1 Zavarzinella formosa DSM 19928 | reverse complement strand
CGGTGATAATCTCGATGGCGGTGGTTGCCGTGGAGTCCGATGTTTCGGTGGCGGCGCTGCTTCCCGTGATCTTGATCTGTCCGCTTGCGGAGGAAGTATCGGCAGTTTCCGTCAAGGCGGCTGATCCGGTGACCCGTTCCAGTCCCGTGGCGGCGGTGGTGTCAGCGACTTCCGTGGCGGCGGCGGTTCCGATCATGCTTTGCAAGCCGGAGGAGGCATGGGAATCGGCTGTTTCCGTGGTGGAAGCCGTGCCGGAGATCAACACGGGGGCGGCGGTGAAGGTCCAGCCGGTGTTGCCGGTCGCGTCCGTCGAATTGGCCCCGGCGTAGAACGAGGCCCCGCCGGTGGCGGTGGAGTCTTTCAAGGACAGGTAATCACAGGAGACGATCCCGGAGGCGATGGAGATGGTGGCCGGGCTGGCGGCGGTGTTGGTGTCAATGGTGATCAAGTTCCCGGTCGTGCCGGTGGCGTTCAGGGTGGTCACCGTGTAGGTTTTGCCCTGCGTGAACCGCACCGACTTGGGGGAGCCGAGCGTGAGCGTGCCGATGGTCGGGCTGGACTGGAGCGTGACCCGGCCCGTGCCGCCGCCTGTGATCTGAATGGTTGAATAGGTCAGGCCGCCGAGCTGCAATGTCTTGACGGTCGCCGAGGTGTCGGAGACGACGAGGGTCGAGGTTCCGGCGTTGAGCGTCAGGTTGGAGTTGTTCGTCGCCATGTCCCAGACAGTCGCCGTGCCCGAGACCGTCCAGGTTCCCGAACCCATGTTGAGCGTGAACGGGCCGTTGTTTTCGTAGACCACCTTCGAGGTCGTAAAATTCGCCCCCGCCGTCAGCGTGCCGGATCGCAGGGTCGTCGTCCCCGCCGTGGAGAGGAAGGCGTCGGAGGTGGTCAGCGTTCCGGTCAGGGTGTCGATGATCTGCTGGCCGGGGAAGTTCTGCCCGGCCGAGACCAGCGTGGAGGAGGAGCGGCAGGCGAAGGTGAGGGCGGCGCTTTGGGTCAGGGTCATCGCCGCGATCAATTTCACGGAGGTTCCGAGCGATGTCGCGGCCGTGCCAATGGTCAGGTTGGGCGTGTTCGTCGCCCCGGTCCAGTCCATCGAGCCGACTCGCGGCATGTCAAGCGTGACGACCTGGCTGGCGGCGGTGAAGGAGTTGGCGTCAAAGACCGCGGTGTCCTGCGGCAGGGGCACCCGCCCGGCGACGGCCCCGCCGCTGCTGGTGAACCATTTGGAGGCCGACCAGTTGCCCGTGCCGGACACCCAGTATTGGTTC
>NZ_JH636446.1:375737-378951 GCF_000255705.1 Zavarzinella formosa DSM 19928 | reverse complement strand
CCGCCGACGCCGGTGATGCTCAGGGCGGCGATGCCCTTGCCCGCCATGGTGATGTTGTTGCCGGTGGTCGTGGAGACCAATGAAAGCGTTCCGCCCCAGCTTTGGGTCATGCCGGACGAGAAGGTGACCGAACCCGACGTGCTGGTTCCCACGGTCAGGGTTCCGCTTCCGGTCAGCGTGCCGTTGAAGCCCGTGAAATTAATGGAGCGGCAGACCGCGCCGGTCCCGATGGTGATCGTGCCAACGGAGGGGGCGGTGAAAAAGACATCATCGGCGGCGGTGGGGACCGACTGGCCGCCGGTGCCGCCGGAGTTGGCCGCCCACTTGACACCGGCGGTGGTGTCCCAAGTGCCTGTGCTGCCGACCCAGAAGCGATTGGCCACGGAGGCTAATTGCCGCTGGTAATGGTCAGACTTGAAACGCTGACTTGCGCCCCGGAAACAATGCTGGTGGTATTGAGGTTCAGATCCGCTCCACTCGTTCCGACCGAACCATCCACTTTGCGCGTGCCGCCGCTGGTAAGCAAGGAAAAGAATGTCGCCGTGCCGGTGTTGTCGGCGCTGGTGTCCGAAGTGATGGAGTTGGCCGTCAGGACGCCCCCGGACGCGCCCGCCGCGAAGGTCGAACTCAAGGCAAGCTCGGCGAGAACGGTGTTGCCGGACAGGGCGGTGTCGGGGTTGGTCGGTTGGGTGCCAGAATAAATGCGGAGCAGGCCGGAAGTGCCGATGGCCGTGGTGTATTTGGCGTCCAGACCGGCGTTCTTGGCCGTGGCCGCGACTTTGAGGTTGCTGGCCATGCCTTAGCCCTCCACGACGAAGGATTGACCGGCGTCGAGCGAGGCCGGGGCCTGGGCGAACACGATCTCATTGGCGCCGTAGCGCGCCCGAAGCTGGTTGGTCACGCGGACCGCCAGTTCTTCGACGGTGTTCACCTGATGGTGCTTCACAAAGCCATTGGGGTAGACACAGCGAAGCAGGCCGCTGTCGTCGAGGCCGTCGATGGTGACTTCATAGCCGCCCTCGGGCAGCGTGTCGATTGGGCTTCCCTGCGGCAGCACGGCTCCGGTTCCGGTGGTGTTCATAGTGGCTCCTATTGTTGTTCGATGGCCTGGATGTCGAGGTATTGTTTCGCCTCGTCGCGGTTCAGCGCCTCCTTGATCCCGAAGACGCGCGTTCCGAAGAGGATTCTGTGCTTGGTGGTCACGTCACTGCGGTAACGGATGGTGATCTTGTGAGTGACGGGAGTCTGAAGCTGGGCGGCTTGGAACTTCTCGTAGCCCTTGGCCGGACGGATGGAGGCCCAGACGGTGGCGAAGGTCGCCCATGACTCGGTGTAACCGCCCTGGCCGTCTGACACCTGACTGACCGCTTGCAACGAGACGCGGTGTTTCATCTTGGCGAACTCACCGCAGGTGTCAGCCATACAACAGCCCGTCCATGATGCGGTATTTGTTCAACATGGCGGCGCAACCGGCGGGCATGTCGCCGTCGCAGGCTCCGCGCGACTCGTACAGGTGGGCGACGAGCATGAGGATGGCGGTTTTGATCGAGGGGGGAATGGAGGAAGAATCCCCGTAGCCCGCCGTGTAAACGATCTCGCAGGCCCCGACCTGGCGCAGCGGGCCGGGCCAGACGGCGTCTTGATTGAGGGAAAGCCGGGTGCCGTCGGTGTTCAAGGAGTAATTCGATGGGGAATAGACAGCGGAGGCGTTGTCGGGGTCGTAAGTGGTCACCGACGTGATGGCTTGGACCGGGCACTTGGGCAGTTCAATCACGCGAGGCAGCCCTCCATAAAGAAAAGTGCTGGGCAGGTCATACACTCCCTCGCCCAAGTCCCGGTAGAGGTCGTTGCAGGTCTGGTCGAGCGTGAGCCGCAGCGTGCGGGTGACAAGCGAGCGGCGGGTGTGCTGCTCGGCCGAGTCGGTGGTCGCCGAGATGAGTTGGGCAAGCAAGGCGTCCTCGTCCGTGGTGTCGATCCTGAGCCAGGCCTTCGCCTCGGCCAGCGTGACCGGGTCGGAGGCCGGGTTGGTGACAACCGTGATCGTGCGGCGGGGACGCATCAACGTAGCCGCACGCGGAATTTGATTCGCCCGGTCAATATATGGCCAAGGATGATTAGGCGCTTCGTGCCGCGCCGGGGTTTGAAGCCAATGACCAGTTCGTTTTTGGTCGTGGAGACCACAGAGGGACGCATCAAAAAGCGGAACAACGGGTTGAACACGGTCATCAAAGCGCCTTGCTGTACAGGATCAGATCACGCGAGGCACCCTCGGCAGAGCCGCTGACGGCCTTGATGAACTGGATGCCGTGGAACAACGCCGGGTCGATGGCCAGGTACTTGTTGGCCGCGACGGTAAAGCTCAGGGCCGAGCCGTTGGACCCGGTGACGGGGTTGGAGGTTCCCCCGCCGGTTGCGGCGGCGGTGAAGGTCAGCGTCGTGCCGGTGAGGGCGGCCGGCAGCATGACTCCCACCAAAGTGGTCCCGCCGAGATCGGCCTCGCCCGAGGCGGTCCCGGAAGAGGAGATGGTGACGGTGGTCTGGCAGAGACGGGATTGGAACTGACTGGCTGAGGGCATTATTTCTTGCCCTTCTTCTCAAACTTTTTCGCGGGCTTGGTTTCCTCCGGCTCGACCACCTTGGTTTCGCGGTCCTCCGCCGGCGGGGCGTCATCCGGGATGACGGTTTCCGAAGGCGTCTCGCCGACCAACGGAAGTCGTTCCGGTTGAGTCACCACACCACCGGTGGCCAGCGGCTTGGCCCAGCCCTCGCCCACGGCGATGCGGGCGAGGTCGTTGGAGAGATGAGCCGTTGTCCCGGCGACGAATTCCTGTCCGTCGCCGTGGCCGTCTTGACTGCCCTTGAAGCCCGTCAGGATGTGGTGCGGCTTCATCAGGCGACCTTTTCCAGGCACACGGAGAACTTGATCGAACCCGTGGTGTGAGGAGTCGCCGGGGTGCCGCCCGAGTATTGGAAGTAGATCTGGGCGCCCGCCGCCGAAACGGTGTCGGATGTCCCGGTCAGGAACGGCACTTTCGAGTTGCCCCAATCCAGCGTCGCCGAGGGGGCGGCTTCGATGTCGGCGTTGGCCACCGTGGTCCACACGGTCGTGCCGTCGGTGAGGCCCAGCAGTCGGTCGCCGCCGGAGCCGAAGTTCGTGCCGCCGCCGACCAGACGGATGTTGCGGATTTTCCACTGGTCGGTCGCCGCGCCCGCT
>NZ_JH636446.1:364088-375509 GCF_000255705.1 Zavarzinella formosa DSM 19928 | reverse complement strand
GCTTAGGTGTAGGCGTTGGCGGGCTGGGCGCGGTTGCGTCCGCGCAGGCCGAGGATCGCGGTGGACGTCCCGGTGGAATGCGTCCCCGAGAAGTTCAGCTTGCCACGGATGAACCGCTTGGAGCCGCGATAGCCGACGTAGTACGACTGCGAGCAGTCGGAGTTGGCGATGATCGCCTTCACCGTGCCGACGTTGGTGCCGGTGACGTAGTTGGTCAGGTCGGCGTTGGCGACGGCGGAGTAACTGGCGTCTGCGTCGGTGTCGGCCTCCTGCACCTCCAGTTCCAGCTTGTCCGTGCCGGAATAGGTGTCGCCGTTGGCGCCGATCACGAAGATCAGGGCCGCGTCATCGCAGTTTTGCAGGTCAAGGCCCTGGCCGTCGGCGGGGACGGTGTCGGACGTGCGGATCAGCGGCACGAGAAGCGTGCTGACCGCGATGTTGGCGTAAAGGGAAGTATGGTTGGTCATGAGTGAATCCTTTCGTGGGAAAAATGAGGCCGGATGTCGCCACCCGGCCTGTTAAACGGTTGATTTAGGTCGAGATTTTTCCGATGATCGCGGCCTCGAAATTGACGACGCCACCGCCGACCCTTTTCGTGGTGTAGAAGCCAATATTCGGCTTGTCGGTGTAGGGATCGCGCAGCACGCGGATGCCGGAGCGGTCCACGATCTGATAGGCCGCCCGGATGTCGCCGTAGACCATTGCCAGGGCGTTGGTCGTCACGGCGGGCATGTCGGCGGCGAACCACACTGGCTTGCCCATGATCGTCGGCTGCACGCCCAGGTTCTTGTCGAACGTCATGTTGAAGATCGGGTGGCCCTCGCCGTCCTTGATCTTCATCAGGAACGAGTTGCTGGCACGCTGGATCAGGAACACGGCGTTGGACTGGTATGGTTCCTTCAGGGCGTTCTGGAGGTCCACCAACCCGTCGTAGAGGAAGGTGCTGGCCGAGCCGGTGTTGACCTGACGGATTTGCTGGGAGGCCAGGGTGGTGCCGGCGTCATAGCTCAGGATGCCCTTGGGCTTGTTGACGCCGTTGCCCGACACGAAGGCGGTGGCCTCGTCGCGGGCAAACTTGTCCGACACCTTCTGGGCCAGCCAGGCTTCCATGTCGATCCCCGCATCGTCGAGGATCTTCTGGGTGGCCTTCGGGTTGGCGTACAGTTCGTTGACGTAGATTGTCAGCTTGCCAACCGTCGGCGTGCCCGTGGTCGGGCGAGCCGATGTTTCACCGACCCAACCGCTGGAGGCCTCGTCGTTGTCCAGGATCACCTCATAGGTGTCGCTGCCGATGGAGGTCACGGTGGCGAGCTGGCGCATTGGGGAGGACTCGAAAACACGAGTCTGGATGACGCCGCCCATTTCCGGCATGGTCAGATAACCGCCGGACACGTCGCTGTTGACCGACAATGCCTTGATCTCCGGGTCGGCGACGGCTCGCTTTTCGAGGTATTCGCGGAAGCTCTCGCGATTCTCGCTGCCGGTTCGGGAGAACTCGTTGAACAGCTTGTTACGCTTCTCCGACGCCTCTTTGCCCTTGTCTTCGGACGAGCCGGCCGGAACGCGGTTGAAGGCTGTTTTCACGCCATTCAATTCGGCCTCCAGCAGTTTGTGCGAGTCTTTCAGGGACTTCTGCTCGGCCTCGAACGCGGTCTGCTTTTCCAGCAGGGCGTCCTCGGCGGCCTTGCGGGCGGTGCGCTCAGCCTGGCTGTCTTCGGCGACCTTGCCGACGATCTCCTGAATGCGGTTGAATTTCGCCTCGTCGAAAGCGTCGAATTTGCCAACCTTGGCAAGCAGTTCGGATTTGAAAGTCTCCAGGCCGTTCAGGGCCGTTTTGACTTCTTGGGTGAGTTCATGGGTCATGTTACCTCTGTGTGTGAATGGGTTTGTTGTTGAACGTGTTGAGCATGTCGAGAATGTCTCGCATCTCCTTCTCTTCCGGCGTGATGTCGTCAGGCTCCCCCTGATGCAGCGCCTTGAAACCGCGCAGGGCGACGGTGGTCGCGTCCTCGCGGCTGAATCCTGCCTCCCGCAGGAAATCCTCAAACTCACGGAGTGTCTGGGGCATCGCCGCCTTGACCGCCGTGATGATGGCTTGTTCGTTCGCCGGGAACGTCACCAGCGATGTTTCGTAAAGTTTGACTTGCTCCAGACGGCGCGTGCCCTTGCCCTTGTCGAAGCTGGCCTTGGTCGGCGAGTAGCCGATGCTCATCTGGGTGATGGCCCCGCTGCGGACCTCCTCGGCCACGTCACGGCCCAACGTGGTGTTGAGCGTCTTCCCGGCGAGAATCAGCCCCTTGCTGTCCTCGGCTCCGCGTTCCCAGATGCCGGGGATGCGGTGCGGGTCGTGCTGATACAGCATCTTCGGCATGCGGACGACGAGCGAGTCCTTGAACGCGCCGGGCATGACGATGTCGTTCTGGCTGTCGGTGTTGCCGAAAGTGGAGGCGTAGCCTTCGATGGTGGCGACGCCGGTGTCCGAGAACTTCACCTCGAACTCGGTCAGCTCGATGTTCTTGATTTCCATGGGCGAACCTTCCTTGATTCGGTTAATTGGCTTCGGTGAAAATGAGCGCGCAACGGCAGGAAATGACGTTCGCCGGGCTGGCCGACGGGTCGCCGGGCCGGTCCATCATCTCCCCGTCCACGATGAACTTTTCATCCAGGGGAATCGCCTCGCTTCCGGCCATCGCCGCATGGGCGGGACGGGTGCGGTCGTCCAATGTCGGCAGCCATTCCTTGAGCATGGTCACGCCCAGATCACGTTCCGCTGAACGTACACTCTCGACGCTTCCATAGGTGGCTGAGGCGTGCGTTTCGGTGCGGGCGACGAGGGCGGCGCGGTAGGGAGTCAGTTGGCTGACTGAGCGGATGTTTTTGGCGATGGCGGCCACACCGTCCCCGTCGCGGAGGCCGTCAGAGATGGCGTCGATCACCTCGTCGCGGTCGGTGTCGGCGATGTATTTGGCCTTGCGGGTCGATTCCCGCCTGATCCAGTCCTCGGCCAGGGTGGCGAACAAGTCCGTGGCCGATTTCTTCTGGATGTTGCGGCTTTTGACCTGCTTGAGCGCCATGTCCCCGAACACCGGGATGACGCGACGGTAGTGGTTGGTCAAAAGGGTCTGGACGGACCGGGAGTGGGCGATGAACACATGGGCGGCGATGTGGCCGGTGTCCACGTAGGCGTTGGCTGAGTCCCGCAGGAGAACCGAGCGGGCGCGGGCGTAATCAAGACGCAGGCCGCGTTCCATCCGGGTCATGGCCATCAGCCAGGAACGGAGGAGCAGGCGGCGGTCAGTCATTTTCGGTCAGAATGTGCTGGATGTACTCCTGTCCGGCGAAGTTCATGGTCGCCCGAATGAGGTACAAATGTTCATCGCAGAAAAGGATTTCGGTGCGGATGCCGATGTCAAGCGTCGTGAGGCGGTGGTTGCCGAAATCGACGTGGATGACATTGTTTTCCCGGCTCATGGCTTCAGATCGGCCGGGCTGCCCGGTTCCGCCAGATGGACGGAGTTACCGGCCAATTCCAGCGGGATGTCGTTGAACGGCACAAGAACCACATCCCCTCCGTCGATGTCATCAAGTCCCATCTCGCGGCGTTTTTCGTTGATCGTCATGTAAGAGGCGTCGTTGACACGTTTGGCTTTCTCGTTCCGCATTGGCTCCAGGGCCGGGATGCCGGCCTCGTCGTACCAGAGGAACAACCCGTCTCCGTAGAGCGGCGTGAGCCAGCGGTTGAAGGCATCCATGTACATGGACAGAAGCGGGAGGATGGTGTCCGTCCAGAAGGACAGTTTGGCCATTTCGTAATTCGCAAACGTCGAGTCGCCGGGAATGCCGAGCAGTTGGGGCGGCACGCCGAAGGCCAGGGCGATGTCGCGGGCGGCTGAGTGCTTGCCGTTTAGGAAGTCCATTTCCTTCGCATTGAGAGACATCTCCTGCCATTCCAGCCCGCCTTCGAGGAGAAGCGGTCGGCCGGCGTTGGACCCGCCGGAGAACTGGCGGTCGATCATCTCCTTCAGGCGAAGATACTGGTCGTCGGTCAATGTCGTCGGGGTGCCGTCGCCGCCTTTGACGGATAACGCTCCGGAGGGCCGCGCGCCATTCTCAAGCAACCTCTTGTTCCACTTTTGCCCGCCGGTATGGATGTCCACCCCGATGGCGGACGGGTCTAGCGAGGACAGTCCGTACCAAGGCGAAAGCGGGTTGAACGAGCGGATCTGGAGGATTGCCGATTTGCCGGTGATCTGGTCCACGGGGTAGTCGAATTTCGAGTTGGCGTCGGGCCGGTATTCGTACCCTTGCGGAAACAGACCGCGGCCCGGAACGATCTTCACCTTGCCGGGGCTGAGGAGTTGCAATTCACGGGGCGGTTTCTGGCTCTTGTCGAGACCGTTCCCGAAAATGTAGGCGTTGCCCGACAACTGATGGTATGCCGTCATGCCCCCGCAGAACTCCCGCCATGACTGCACGGGGTTGGGGTCGTAGATGAGGTCAAGCAGCGGATGGGACTCGATCTTGGCCAGCTTGCCCGCCCGGTTTTTCTGGTACAGGTGCGGTTCCACCGAGGAGACGGCCGCCGCGATGCGGTTGATGCAGGCGAAGGCCACCACGCACTCGGCGTAACCTTCGCGGGCCAGCTTGTCGAACGCGGCTCCAGACAACGCGCCCTTCCCGCCGATCAGCGAGACGAAGAACGACGCGCTCTTACGCGACGGGGCGGGTGTGTCCTTGCGGAACGGCCACATCAAAGGCTGCGGACGCGGGGAGTGGCGGTCGTGCGGGTGCGGACCCAGTTCAGATATTGCGTCAGCGAATCGACCTGATCGTCATGGGGACTGTTGGGAAAGGTGAGCATTTCGCTTTCAAAGTCGGTGAGCCAGGCGGCTTGCATGGGAAGCGAGACCTTGCCCGCCTCAACCATCGCGGAGACGCCGCTGGCTCGGGTTATCTTGTCCCGGTCCGGCAGGATGCCGATCAGGGGTAATGTCGTGCTTCGTTTCAAGTCCTGGAGCAACTGCTGCCCGCTGGCCTTGTCCTCTATCAGGATGGCATCGGCCCCGAAGGCGTCGGCCTGCTTGACCACAAGGGCCTTTAAGTCGGGATATTCCAGACGCTTCACGAGCACTTGTAGAAGATCGAAGCCGTCTTTTCTTACGCCCCAAGTGGTGCAGCAACTCGGATCGTTCAGTTGTGCGGCCTTGATCGCCGTGTCCCAGCTTTGCACGATCTGATCGTATTCGCCATGGGCCGGTTCGGAATATCGCTTGAACCAGTGGGCCTTGAAGATGCCCCCTTCGGCGGGGGCGGGTCGTTGCTGGTATTGCCCGGCGAATGCGTAGCTTCCCATTGCGGTCTTTTGCCGCTCAATAGCTTCGATGCTCTCCCGTTCGGGATGGAGCAGGTCGCCCGGTTCGCGGGTGATCTTGATCCGGCCAAAGTCGATGAAGGTTTTGGTTTCCGCAATGGCGGGAATGCACAGATGCTCCCATCCTCCCTTGGCCAGCAGATGGCCGGTGAGGTCGTTGGCATGCAATCGCTGCATCACGACCACGATGACGCCGTTTTCCTTGTCATCCAGACGGGTGGAGAATCCCTGGTCGAACCAGGTGTTGGCCTTGGTTCGTTCCGTGTCGGACACGGCTTGGGCGGCGTTCAGGGGATCATCGACGATCAGGAAGCGGCCGCCTTCACCAATGGTCGATGCCCCCACCGAGGTGGCAAAGCGGTGTCCCCTCGCCGTGGTGACGAATTTCTGCTTCTCGTTCTGGTCCCCGGTCAGTTGCGTGGCCGGAAAAATGCGTTTGTACCAATCGGACTGCATCGTGAGACGGCAGTCCATACTATGTTTCAGCGAAAGAATCTGGGCGTAGCTGGCGGCGAGGATGCGCGAACTGGGGTCGTGGCCCAATTCCCAGGCGGGCCAGGCGACGGTGACCGAGATGCTTTTGAGGTAACGAGGCGGGATGTTGATGATGAGCCGCTTGATTTCCCGCCGGGAGCAGGCTTCCAGGTATTCGGCGATCAGGTCGATGTGCCAGTTGTGTTTGTATTCGGCGCCGGGATCGACAGTTGAAAATGCTTTGCGGGTGAAGGCGGCGAGCCGATGCCGAAGCAGCGCGTCAAACGCCTCCCGGTCACTCGGCCTTGCCCGCATACTCGTCGAGAAGGGCCTTGTCGCGTTCAGGCAGGTGGTTGGTGACGTTCACATTCACGGCCGCGTCGTTGGCGAGTCCGGCGAGTTTCGCCTTGCCCATCGTCGCGGAAACCATCGTGTTCGGCTGGGACAGATCGCGGGCCAACTGGCGGGCTTCCTGTAATTCTTCGAGCAGGCTGGCGACGGTTACGTCATGTTTCTTGATCGCTCTTTCCCGCAATTCCTTAACCCTTGCCCCGACCTTGCTGTCAGCCAGCAACCGGGATGCTGCCTCCCAAATCGTCTTGTCAGTCGCCTTCTTGGCGTCGTAGCTCTGCCTGTACGCCTCGCTGGCGTTTCCCAGTTCGATGTACTTGAGGCAGAAGGCTTCCTGCTTGGGTGTGAGCTTGTCAGTCATGAAATTATTTCATTGTGGGCAATCCGGGGCGGCGATGCGGGTCATGCGGATTACGGGATTTTGCCTGATGTAAGGATTTTCGCTGATATGCCGTGTTTTTTGCGGATGCCGGACGGCTCATGATAATCTTGCCTCATTCAGGTTCGCTCACTGAAGGTTGTGAAATGATTATTCTCACCCGCCGACCCGGCGAGGTATTGGTGTTTGACGACTTCCGTCTCACCATCGTCTCGGCCCATGGCGGTCTGGTTCGTCTTAGTCTCGCCAGCAATCGCACACGGCTTGCCTCCGCTGGCGAGATTCGAGTCCCCGGCGAGGGAACCTATGGCATTTTTTACGCCGACAAACTGTCGGATGACACGGTGGATTTGTTCCCCGTGAAGCCGGAATTCATGGAAAAAACGACGGTGCTGCGGGAGGTCGGCATGATGACGGATGGAAGAGCGGAGAAAGATCACAACGGCGCTGTTCACAAGTGATCATTGGGCGTAGGAATCGGCTGAAAATGGTCGGAGCTGTGGCGTGCTCCGAAAACGAGCATGCCACACTTCGCCATCAGGCGCAAGAGTTTATTTGGGCCAACTGCTCGGCCTCCCGTTCCAGAATGCCCTTCTCCTCCTCCCGCACCTCGTCCAGCGCCCCGACGAGCCGGTCAAATGCCGCCAGGTACGTGTGACGGCTGTCCCACACGGCCGTCATGTCATGCCGGGTTTCCGGCGCGTTGCGGCTCATGGCGTGGATGACGGTCTGCTCGGTCGGACCGGCGATCCGGCGGCAGACACGAAGGTAGAGAGTCTCCAGAATGCGGCTGTTGGAACCGCTGAAGAACTCCAGGGCGTAAATGCTGTTCGACTTGTATCCTGTCTGGCGCCGAAAGGTGATCCGCATGTCCATGAGGATCATGGCGTAGCTGCGGTGCAACTCATCAAGGATTCCCCGTTCCACCATCCACCCCAGCAATGAACCGTCCTTGATCGTGGCGTTGGAGATGCGGCCGTCGGAGACGGTGATGTCGAGGTCGCCCTTGTTGGCTCGTTGGGCGTTGATGACGGAGGAATTGCGGGGAAGCCATTGAGAAGAGTCAATTCCGTCAACCATAAACCCCCGAAAAACCCCGTCTGAAGACCGGGGACCACAACATGAAGAGAGTAATCCCCCTTATAGCGCGTTTATACGGCGGGCGCAACCAGATATTGATTTTTGAGACTCGACGCTCATCGCGGATCAATCCCGATCTCCGTCAGGAAAACGCCGTTGTCGTCGGAGTATCGAAAAATGATCCGGACGCCCTTGTCCCGAAAATATGCGTATTTTGGGTTTGTCCGATACATATTCTGCAATTCGGGTCGTGCGGCGGCCGCGAACGCCTCGGCATCGAAGCCCGCCTCCCGCTTGTAATCGACGAGGGTGAAGTTGTATATGATTCGGCGTGACGGCAGCACCCCCATTGAGTCGGCCCGGGTGTCCTTGTCCACCATCATGGGCAAATGCCTGTTGATCTCCTCGGCGGCCCGCACCAACTCTTCTTCGAGCGACAGCTCCGGTCGATTCACGACCCGAACAGGCCGGTCGTCCCACCATGGTTTTGCCTGGAGCACCCACAACACGGCCGCGATCAGGCAGAGCCATCCGACCGATTTGAGATAATTTTTCCGCTCTTCCGTCGGCCCGACCGGTTTGATCGGCGGCTTTTCCAACGGCGGGGCAGACTTGTTCTTGCGTCGGGCCATGTCAAGCTCTCACGATTCAGTCGGTCGTCTTCACTTCGATCTCGGCAAGCAACACGCCCTTGCTGTCCAGGTATTGGGCACGGATTGTTAGGCCGTTCTCCCGAAACTTCTTCAGGCTTGGGTCGGTCCGATACCGTTCCACCAAGGCGAGTCGGTTCTTCTCGGCAAATCCGACGGAGTCGAAGTCTGGTGTCTTAATGAGATCGACGAATTTGTAGATGTTTGTTAGCACCCGGCCGGGGCCTGCCGTTGATCCGATGAGGTTACATTCCTCGGAAATCTTGACCGGGGCCACTTGGTTGACATGATCGACGTGTTGCAGGAGTTCCCGGTCAAATTGTTCGGAAGGCAGGGACACGGTCCGGATCAGGAAGATCGCTCCGAAAACGAGCGCCAAGACGATGGCGAACGTGATGATCGATTTCACCGGGCCGCGACGTGCGGGAGGCAACTCAGGTTGTGGGCTTTCCATCGGCTCAGCTTATCACGATCGGATGTTAAGGGTCATCGCAAAACATCAGAAATTGACATCAGTTGCTCTTTGGTGAACTCGTAGGTGGCGAACCGCTCCCCGCATTTGGGGCATTCCCGGCGACGGAAGCGGAAATACTTGAAGCGACGCTTTCCGGCCTGGCGGTGATCGGGATCGCGGGCGTCGGTGATTTTCGCTTTGGGATGCTTGCAGGTCATTTGGACGGGGTGCAATCGACGAACGTGACGTTGATCCCGCATTCCTTGAACATCCTTGATACCAAACAATTGCTGGAAGATTCATCTTGATTCCTCGCAAACTTTTGGGGATAGTTCGCCTCAATAAATCCGTGGAGGTCGGCTGGGTTAGTCAGGGCCACGCGGATGAGTTGGTCAAGGTCTTCGGCCAACCCCTGTTTTTCCGCCAACGCCTCCGCTTCTTGCAGACCGTCGAGCAGTTCATCGCCGCCCGGAAGACCGATCACCAGCCTGCCTGCCAGTTGGTACAGGTCGGCCAGTTTTTGGGACAGGGGTGTGATTTCAGGATCAAGCATTGCCGCACTTCATCTGCTTCTTGATTGCTGCGATGGCTGCTTCCGCTGCGCATTCGACAGAAACGGTAATTGTGGCCGATGGCAGAGAGCTATTGGATACGGTGTCAATGATCGGAAACATTGCCTTTGCAGCCACCATTATCATCTCCGGCCTATCCAACACCTCCAAGACGGATGATGCGGGAGTACAGAATATTTCCTGGCATTGCCGTATTGCCTCATCAAAACCGCAACGAAAAGCTTTTTGATTTTTCGCAAACGCCTCATTGATTTCATCCGCAGAATAATCATAGCGCATCTTTGCAAGTCGCTCACCCACCCCGCCGTGCTCCTCGGATGGAGGCAGAGGCAGTGGCATCCAGTGGGTAGGAGGATGAAGATAGACATATCCATTGCTCCATTTTCCATGCTCATATGATCCAGTGGCATGCCAGCGCTCTCCAGTGGCAAGCTGTGGGCTAAACCCGGTCAACAGAACCCAATCCCCGTCTTTCGGAGCCGATTCAATTGCCCGCCACCATGACTGGTTGATGGATGAAGGTGGGGAAGTACGGGTGTTCCAGGCGGCTTGCCACATTTTCCAATCAAACTGAGTAAAAACAGAGAGGTATTTTTCCTCGGCAAAATCCATTCTCGCGCAAGGTTCACGCCTCAATAGCTCTGACTCAAACGCCTCACGGCATTCATCGCTGACGGGCAGCTCGGATGTGGATGGAAGGACTTGGTCCAAACGAGCAGCTTCACCACTGGCAGGGAGAGAATGTTTGCCTGTGCCTGACTGAGAACAGATAGACCGCCAATAATGGACATTTTTTCCGCAAAATGCACATATGGGAGAGATGTTTGGGGGATTGGTCATTGGCCGCAGCCTTTCGGCTTTCCATCGACATCCACCAAGACCGCAGCGCCCGTGGGGAACTGCACATACAGAACGTGAGTTTCTTCAACGCACACCAGACTGTAGCCAGTGATGTAGCCGATCTGTCTGTTGACCCATCCGCAGGCGGTCAAGGTCAGTAACGTGGCCATCAAGAGAGTTATTCGCATCGTTCGCCTTTCTGGTTGGTCATTGGGGTAACTCCTCATCCCAAACCCGCCCGCAATTTCGGCATCGCTTCACCACGGTGCCGCTGTCACGGAACAGTTCGCGGGCGTCCACATGCCTTGCCTGACGCCCCTGCTCACCGAGGAGCGGGTTGTTCTTTGTGCAAATGTGCCTCATGTCCTCTCCTTCTCCTGTGTCATTTCCCGAAAGACGCTGGCCACAAGAAACGGCGTGGTTGCCAGGAAGGTGATGGTCACCACAGATGCGTAGCCAAGCAGCACGCTGGAGGCGGGGAGGGCGTGTTTGTCGGTCATGGCTGTTCCTCAAATCGGAATAACCCGCGCCATTTCTCGGTAATCTGACCGGATTTGATCAGGTTGTCCTCCGCCTCGCGGGGATTGGACGCCTCGATAAAGCCAACCCTCTTCCCGGCCGGAAGGCATCCATTTCCGCTGGTGAGGATGTTAAACTTGGTCATGGCTTCCTCGCCAGTTTCTGCGCGTTCTTGTGCTTTGCGGCCTGCTCGGCGTGGAACAGGTTCACTTCGTGGGCGATGAGGGCCATATCGCGGTCGGTGGTGCATGCCGTCCCGGCGAGACGGCGACGGATGTTCGACGGATGGATTCGAGTCAGGCGGGCCAGTTTGGACACGCCCCCGTCTCCTCGTTCGTCGTTGAGGGATTTGATGATGGCACGGAGCCAGATGCGGCGTTCGTCCTGGGTCATACAAGCGAATCCAAAAACTGAATTAGATCGGTGGTGGCGGCTCTGAGACAGGCAATGACAGCAACCACCGCAAGCGCTTTGTCTAACCCACTGAATTCAGCCCAAAGTTCCCATCCGATAACTGGCCAAAATACTGATCCCAGCAATCCTACCACTCCAAGAAACGTACTCATTCAGCCTCCTTGCTGTTATTCTCCCAACCGTAGCGCGGTACGCTCGTCCGTGCAAGCGGTTTCTTCGCATCTCCATGCTTAGTGGCAAAAACGGGGATGCAGATGGGAATTGAGCAGTCTGAAATGCCTTTGCAGGCGACTAACTTCCCATTCGCCCGCCGGCAC
>NZ_JH636446.1:363285-363486 GCF_000255705.1 Zavarzinella formosa DSM 19928 | reverse complement strand
CAGCCCGCCGCAAGCGTGTGCGACCCCGCCAAAGGACGGGAGTCATTGACCGGACACAACTGGCATCATTCGCCCCGTGCGAGGGATCATTCCAGATCCAAGGCGGGCGGCTCAACGGATGACAGTGTCACCGGTCGTGCTTGAAGGCAGCAATGAACGCGCCGTCCGGGCGGGAACCGTGGGTATTTCCAAGATGGACGG
>NZ_JH636446.1:360876-362131 GCF_000255705.1 Zavarzinella formosa DSM 19928 | reverse complement strand
AGCCCGGTGTGGAGATGATCCCGCCGGGCATTTCTTTTGGCTATCACAAATTTACACAGTCAGCAACCGAAAAGAATTGCTTCCTTATGCCTTCACCTTCCCGTGGACGGCTTCGTACTCTTCCAGCCACTTCGCCTCATGGGACGGAATCCGAATCGACGAGCATCTGTCCCGTACCCACGCCATGCGAACGGCTTTCCGGCGGTCGAAGTCCGGGTCTTTCTCCACAGCCTTCAGCGGCTCCAATGACTCGCGTTTGATCCGTGCCTCGAAGATGGCGTTCGTGAAGTAGGAGAATGTGCCGATGTGCGGGTTTTTGCCCATCAGTTGCTTCATGGTGGGCAGGATGTCCTTGTCCATGTCGGCGCCGTCGTTCAACCAGAGCTTGATGGTCACGATGTCTTTGTACGCCAGTTTCGGGTTGTAAAGCAAAGCCAAGTCAACCGCCGGTGAGATGTCCATATTGCCCCCTGATGTTGCTCGGACGGTAGAGCGACTTGCTTGCTTGGTCAACTCATTTGTGCAACCACTCCGGCTTCTTCCCAAGCTGCGGATAGTGATACTTGAACAGGATCGCGTTCGCGGCGTGCATGACGCGGTCCAATGACATGATCTTCAACTCCGCGTCGGAGAACCCAGCCTTCTTGAGAATCTGTTTGGCCTGCCCGAAGATGTTTTCGTCCCGAAGCTCAATGGCCCGGTATGTGAACACGTCCTCGGCCCGTTTGGCGAGCAACACGGACAGCCGGTGGGCGACGGAATGCGGGGAGCGGTTCATCAGCATCGCCGTTTCCTCCTGGGATTTCCCCGCCGCGTGATGCCGCAATAGCTCCATGTCGGAGGCGTAGTCGTACTTCCCTGCCGTGTAGGACGGCGCAGGGACAGAAGGAATCAGGCCAAGCACCTCGGCCCGGCGCTTGACGGCGTTGAACCCTAGTCCAAGGCGGTTTTTAATGGCCACGATGGTGTCTCCGTTTCCCAGGCCGTCCTTGATGACGCGATCCTGCCAGGGCTTCCATTGGATTTTCGCCTTGCTCACAAGTACAAGTCTTTCTGCCTTTCCAACGCGATGGCCGCTTCTTTGTTTGCCATTGATTCCTTGCATATCGTCCCCAGGGCTTTCTTGGTTTTCTTGAGTTCGTTTTTGAGTTGTTCGATTTTCCGTGAGTTCACTTCGCAACAGATTTGCCATCCAACGAGGAATCCGATGCCAAAGGATGACACGCTGGCAACGACGAGGAGGCAGAGATCAAAG
>NZ_JH636446.1:360456-360741 GCF_000255705.1 Zavarzinella formosa DSM 19928 | reverse complement strand
AGGCGTCAGGCAGCCCTTGGCGTCCGAAATGACCACGCGGCCGTTGGCGAGCCGATAGCGGAAATCGGCGATGTAGTCGCAGATGGGATGGCCATGGGCCGTGAGGCGGAAGCGAGGCTGGAGTTCCAGTTGGTTGACCTTCCCGGCGGCCTCGCAGGAACGGAGGAAGAGGTAGTGGTCCCGTTCCAGGATGGAGTCGAAGGTGTGCCCCATGCAGGCGACACGGGTGTTGCCATATTTGTTGCGGCGGGGCTTCTTCAGTTCCTTGAGGGGCAAGGGAGGATA
>NZ_JH636446.1:352765-360446 GCF_000255705.1 Zavarzinella formosa DSM 19928 | reverse complement strand
GGTCGTAAAAGGCCTGTCGGGACATGTCGCACAGGCAGGCCGCCTGGATCATGGTGATCAGGTCCGCACGGGCGAGGGCCGCAACCAGTTGATCTTTCTGGGGAATATCGCTTTGTGTTGTCATGACGTAAATAAATGCTTGCGCGAAGGATTTGACAGGGCTACTCTGAACTGGTGACGACAAGATGTCAACAACTAACAAGGAGGCAGCCGTGCATATTAAAACTCCCTATTCCGTAATTATTTCACTGGCCGTCGGGGCGACGATTGTCTTGCCGCTGAGCGTGTCGGTCGTCCTAGCTGATGTGTTGAAGCGTGAGGGATCGGCAAATGTCGTCCTGATACCGCTTGAGGAAGCCTGCCCCGACCGCTCGGATTACCTGTGCGTCCTTGCCGAGGCCCAAAAGGAGTCGCGTCATGGAAAACAATAACATCCTGTCCGGGACGGAGCGGTTGCTCCGCACACCCAACCCCCTCGCCGCCGACATGCCCCGCGTGGCGACGCTGATCCGCGAGTATCAGGAACGGAACGTCAAACGCCCGGAGTTCCGCCAATGAGCGGCGTTGTTCAAGGAATCAGTGCCTTCGTGATCCTGCTGACGATCTGTGTGTGCTTGAGCCACCTGATCGAAGACAGGGAGTTGGAATCCCATCCTGTCGTTTACGAGAGGATCATGTGACCAGAACCAAGCAAATCGGAGGACGTTCGGCCGAATCGGTCGCCTTTTTCCAGCTTACGCATGCCGTGAAGACATTGTTCGACATGGATGTGAACGGTCTCTGCAAAGCGGATGTTGTGGATTACGACGGGAACCTCGTCGCCGCCTCGATCATGCTCGGCGAGTACAGCAAGGCTTTCCGTGATCTGGCGTTCCGGGTCGAGCGTCACGAGCGGGCCATGAGGACGGATATTTAACTAATTGCGAGAGCGAGGTGATATGCCCAAGAACGAAATTCCTGAAGGGATTTATTTTGGCCTGCCCGAGGACGAGTACCACGCCGCCGCCGGACTGTCTTGCAGCGGAATGAAGCAACTCTCAGTCTCCCCCCTGAACTATTGGCATCACAACTCCAATCCCGCCTTCGAGCGGCCGGAAGAGTCATTCCCGATGCGGTTCGGCAAGGCGGTCCACTGTCGCCTGCTGGAACCGGAGCGGTTTCACCAGATGTATTGCCGGGAACTGTCGGTTGAGGATTACCCCGGCGCGCTTCAGACCATCGACCACATGAAGGAGTGGCTTTCGGACCACGGCATGCCAACCACGTCAAAGCGAAAGCAGGACCTGATTGACCGGATCGTGGCCAGCGATCATCCGGCGATGATTTGGGATGACCTGAAGGGGAGGCATGCGGAGGAGAATGCCGGGAAGGCTGTCATCACCAAAGGCGAAGCCGAACTCATCGAGGCTCTGGCCGCCGTCGCCGCCGCCGATCCTGTGGTTTCCGCCATCTTCATCGGCGGGATGCCCGAGGTGTCGTTCTTCGTGGAAGACCCCGAGACAGGGGTCATGCTCAAGGCCCGCATGGATTACGTGCGGCCCCGCTCCACGATGGACTTGAAGACGTTCAGCAACTCTCGGGGAAAGCCCGTCGAAAAGGCCGTGTTTGAGGCCATCTACCACGAAAGTTACCATCTCCAATGCGTGTATTACCACAAGGTCCGCGAGCTCGCCCGCCGGAAACTGGCGGCCGGTGCGATTCAGACGCATGGCTTTGTGTCGGAGGCGTGGCTCAAGACATTCACCGAGCAGGAGGATGCGGGATTTGGGTTTGTGTTTGTGGAGTCGTCACCTCCCTTTGACATGCGACTAATTCTCCTCAAGCAGGCCGAATCTCCGGGAGCGGACCTGAACGTGTACTGGTCGGCGGCGGCCATGAAGATTTACGACGCGACGCAACTCTACGCCGAATGCCTCGCCAAATATGGACAGGACCCGTGGCGCGACCAGGTGAAGCCTCACCTGCTCGAAGACACTGACCTGCCTCAACTCATGTTCGCTTAGAAAGGACTCGCCCATGACAGTTTCCATCACGCCAGCCAAACGAAAATCCGTCCCAATGCTCATTTCACTCGCCGGAGTTTCGGGGAGCGGCAAAACTTACTCGGCCCTTCTCCTGGCCGCCGGTCTGGCCGGGGGAGGAAAGGTTGGTTTCCTCGACACGGAAAACGGCCGAGGCAGCATGTACGCCGACAGTCCCGGCATCGTCGCCGCCCTTCCAAACGGGTACGAGATCGCCGAGATGCGGGAACCGTTCGCCCCTTCGCGTTACACGGAGGCAGTGGAGGCGTTCCAAGCCCACGGGTGCAAAGTATTGGTCATTGACAGCCAGACGCACGAGTGGGAAGGACACGGCGGGTGCTCGGACATTGCCGAGAACAACAAGCTCAAGGGCACGCCGAACTGGATTCTGGCGAAGCGGGAACACAAGCGAATGATGAACCATCTCCTGGCGTCTCAAATGCACATTATCTTTTGCCTCCGCGCCCGCGAAAAAATCAAGGTGATGAAGGACGACAGGGGCAAGGAGCAGTTCGCCCCCATCGGACTTCAGCCGATTCAGGAGAAGAACTTCACCTTTGAGATGACTCTTTCCCTGCTGCTCGACGAGCATTCCCATCGTCCGGCCGTCACCAAATGTCCCGAGCCGTTGCTTCATCTGTTTCAAGGCAACCAACCGCTCATCACCAAGGAGATGGGCGAGAAACTCCGCATCTGGTCGGAAGCGGCTCCCGCCGCAAAAGCTGATCCCGAATTGCTCGCAAACAAAGCCCTCGCCTATGCCGCGCAGGGAACGGTCGCCTATCAGGAGTTCTGGAAGGAGCTTTCCAGCATTCATCGCAAAGAATTGCTTGCAAGACACGACGAGTTCAAGGAACTTGCAAGAATGGCCGATGACCGCCAGAAACAGGATGACAATGCCGGTTTTGATCCGACGGGCGGGAAACCGGCGGAAATGATGTATTAACCAAGGAAGGAACCGCCGCATGACGAAACTTTTGGGCCACAACAAAGCTGGCGGGGTCGCCGCTGATCAATTGCGATCCATCATTGACCGCGTGGAGCGGTTGGAAGAGGAGAAGGCCGGGCTGGCCGCTGACATTCGGGACGTTTTTGCCGAATCAAAAGGCAACGGATTCGACGTGAAGGCCATCCGCAAGATTCTCAAGCTCCGCAAGATGGATGCCAGCCAGCGGGAGGAGGAAGAGACGGTGCTGGAGTTGTACATGTCGCATCTGGGCATGCTGCCGCTGTTTGAAAGCGAGGATGAATGACCCACCAAACGCAAGCAACCGCCGATGAACCTGAAGCGGCGACGAAATTCGCCGCATCAATCCTGATGGGCATGCTCTTTGGTTCAAAACAACGACAAGATTCAACCGCCATCCACCATTCCTGTGCCGCCTCCTGCATCATGGCGGCGGTGCGGAAGATCGAGGATGAATGACCATCGAACTCGCCACCGGATCGGTCTGCTTCACTCAGGAAGCGGATTCATGCAGCGAGGGCATTCAGGCGCTCGACGTTTCCATGGAGGACGCGGGGGCGGGAAAATTTTTTGTCATCAAGACTGACCGATGGGCATTCGACAAGATCGAGGATCTGGAGGCGATTCTTGCGAAGGTCGGGGCAATGTTTGATCATCGTGAATCCACATGAACTGGGAGTCCTGACATGAAACCCATCACCCCGATTCTAATGCTCGCATGTGCCGCTATCCTTTACGTCATTTTTGTGTTACACAGCACATCGGATAACTGGTTGGTCGGCTATGGGTCCGTTTACCGGGAGCAAACACTTTACGAAAGGAGCATTCCATGATGAGATTCGTCTTTTTTCTCCTGGGATGCCTCACGGGCCAAATCCTTTGGAATTGGTTGGTTCCATGAAGCAAATTCGCCTCGTACCCCAACCGGACGGTTCCTTCATCGACTGGGGCCGAAACGCGACGATTAACGGCGTTCGCGGAGAGGGACCGGCGTTTTGTTATTACGGCGAGGCTGCGGAGGTAATGCGGTTGGTGCTGAAGCACACGAATCCAACCGAACGGGCAAGTAGATGAGCGAGATCGAACAAGAGGTCAAAACCTTCAGTGTCCGTTACCAATGTGACGATTGCGGCATCGGTGAAATGGCTCCGACCGGCATCATGTTCATGACTCACCCGCCCCAATACCCGCATAAATGCGACAAATGCGGGACAGAGCGGACGTTCGCCGAGCGGCATCCGAAGGTCATCACTCGCACATGATCTGCAACCCCACCATTGCCTGCCGGCCCGCCGACATCCCGATCATTGAGCGGATCATGATGCGGTTGTATTTGATGACCAGAGACGAGCAATGGGCCGAATCGGCGAGCAGGCTGAGGGAGTTGCGTGACGGGCTGTCGTGGGCTGACAGGGTGAGCGGGACTACTCGGCCAGAAGGTCCACAAGTTTCTTGAGGTTCTTGATCCCGCCGAGTTCCCGAGCAAGGACTTTCACTTGGGCAACCACTTCAACCGGGTTTCTTGCGGGTGTCAGCTTCGTCTCCTCAGCCACCTGCTCCCGTTTAACTTTGCGTTTCGCCTTGCTCAACTGGCTCTTCACAAAGTAAATGAGCGTCGGGGCGATCTTGATGCCCTTGGCCCCCAAAGCGTCGATGATGTCCTTCGACCCGGCCGTGGGATTTTCCTTCAAGTAGTCGCGCACAGCCTGCGATCTGTTTAACGGTTTGCCGTTTTCGGTGGTGTTCGTCTTTGCCATGTGATGTTCGTCCAAGGTGTGTATGTGGTGGGCTAAGGCCTTAGTGTACTGACAAGCGAGAGTGTTGGCCAATTGCGCGGCATCGCAGAATGATCGTGGGGTGTTGACATCGGGGGGAAAGTCCGCCACGTTTGGGCGGCCAGCCGAGGTGTATCAGCCTCGGCGGCCTAACCAAACGCGAGGAGAAATCGCATGGCTGACGCCACTACTACCACAAGGAACGACGAGCGCAAGCAGGATTACACTGATTCGTTTTGCTTGCTTGCTCGTGAGGGGAAACACTCGTCCCATCAACAACTCGAAATTCTTGTGGATGTGGACGATTACAAACACGTTGCGCGCAAAAACTGGCGGATCTACAGATTTAGTCAGCACAAATATCCGCGGATCATTGCCCAGGACCATTCGACAAATTCGAAGCGTGTGTTTTTGCATCGCTTACTGATGAACGCGCCCTCTGGCATGGTGGTTGATCACATCGACCGTGATCCGTGCGATAACAGAAAGCACAATTTGCGAGTCTGCACACAAGGCCAGAATTGCTTGAATCGCCGTCAAATAGATCGTGCGGTGTCGCGTTTCAAGGGGGTGTGCTGGAACAAAGTGAACCAACGCTGGATTGCGCAAGCGGGAACCCGAGCCAATAGAAGGTTCCTCGGCTTCTTCGATAGCGAGGTGGAAGCTGCAAGGGCGTATAACTCAGCGGCAGCGGAAATGTATGGGGATTTCGCCTGCCTGAACCCTGTCTGAACCCCAGCTCAAAAACGGCGTCTCCAAGCAAGCTAACCCATTGAAAAATCACGGTGATTCCTCCTCGGGCCGAGCCGACGTGAGGCCCCAAGAGGGAAGGAGTGTATTACTTTCATATCAAATTTGACTTATGGGTTTCGACTGCGTATTATCCAGCCGAATCCCCCTCCTCCCGACCGGTCAAATGCTCAACATCACCACCATCAAGGGCGCCACGGCTGCGAAGAACTACTACCGTTCCGCTGACTATTATGTGGACGACCGCGAACTCTCCCCCTCCTGGCACGGCAAGCTCCGCTCCTTCCTCGGCCTGCCCCACGAACTCCAACACAACCACTTCATCCCCCTGTGTGACAACCTCCATCCCCACACCGGCAAGCCGCTGACCGGGGCCGTGAAGGATGACCGCGATATCGGCCGGGATTTCACCTGGTCTCCCCCAAAGTCCGTGACGCTCGCCGGTCTGGTCGGTGGCGATGACCGGGTGATCGAGGCGGTGAACGAATCCGTCCGGGAAGCGATGGGTGTCATTGAAGCGGACACGATGACACGAGTCCGAAAGGGCAACGTGCAAGAAGAGCGTCGAACCGGGGAGATGCTCTGGGCGATGTTCCCCCATCTGACGACCCGTCCCATCAAGGGCGAGGTTGATCCTCAGTATCACATTCACGCCGTCGTGTTCAACCTGACACATGATCCCGTCGAACGGGAGATGAAGGCGATCCAGTTCCGTGAGGCGAAACGGAACGCTCCTTACTACCAGGCGGTGTTCCAATCCAAGCTGGCCGGGAAACTTCAGGACATGGGCTATGGGATCAGAAAGACGAAGGACGCTTTCGAGATTACCACCGTCCCCGAGCGGGCGATCAAGGAATTCTCCCGCCGCCGCGCACTTATTGAGAAGGTGGTCGAGGATTACGGTTTCACCAATCCGGAGAACATTGCAAAGCTCGGGGCGAAGACACGGGAACGGAAAGCCGAGGGGCAACCGTGGGCCAAGCTGCTCGAAGGATGGGAGAAGAGGCTGTCGGCTCAGGAACTCGACGCTCTCCGACAACACCCCGTCCCGATCCACGCTCGCACACCTGACCGCTCTGTCCATGCAGTGGACTATGCCCTCAAACATTTGCTGGAACGTAACTCATCCGTCTCCCAGCGCGAACTCGCCAAGGAAGCCCTCCGCTACGGTGTCGGTTCCGCATCTGTCGAAGGCGTCTTCAAAGCCATCGGAAAAGCCGACCTGGTCCGGCGGGAAGTGGACGGGCGGCTGATGGTGTCCTCGCGGGAAGTGCTGAATGAAGAGAATGCGTTGGTCAGGTTTGCGATCGAGGGGCGGGGCAAGTTCAAGGGGCTGAGGGCCAGTCGCAACCTGCCGACGGTGTCTGTGAGCGGGCAATTCTCAAACCAAATCGCAGTCGAAACCGCTCGGCCGAATAGCTCAGGGAGTCCTTCCGGGTTCCACGCGTTCAATCACGCCGCCCCAGCCAAGTCCGACCCTGACACACTTCCACCATTCGCACAACCAGTTTCTCTGGAGCCTCGGGCAGGAGTCGAACCTGCTACGGATCGGCCGCTTCCGCTGTTGATGCCTGACGGGCGAGGCCTCGCATCGCCGGGCATGCGTGTCAACCACCACGCCTCCGAGACATTGGCTGAGAGTGCCGGTCTCCCGCCCTTCGCACAACCAGTTTCTGACAATGAAATACTCCGACCCCAAGGGAGTCGGAGTGCCGCCGGGCTTGCCATGCAGAGGGAAGATGAGCTTCGAGCAACGCCGGACAGCGGGCTTTCCCCGCCGCCTCCGCCGAAGCAGGGCCTGTAATTTCTTTTGTGTCAGGGTTGTAGGGAACGGTAGTTGCAGTCACTGGCCGGTGGCCTTGGGCATCCGGCCTTCAAACATCACGGCGAAGTGGTTCAAGGCTGCCTTCCAGCCAACGATGGGCATCGTCCACTTCTTCGATGCCTCATGGATCGCCAGGTAAACCAGTTTCAGCGCCGACTCCGCGTTCGGGTACTGCTTCCGGTTCCGCGTGAACTTCCGGATCACGCTGTTCACCGACTCAATCGCATTCGTCGTGTAAATCGCCTTGCGGATCGCGGGAGGGAACTCGAACATGGCGATGATGTCGTTCCAGTGCAGCCGCCATTGCCTTCCGATGGTCGGATATTTGCCGCCCCACGTTTGC
>NZ_JH636446.1:349885-352615 GCF_000255705.1 Zavarzinella formosa DSM 19928 | reverse complement strand
CAGGCGGCGTTGGTGTTTGGCGATCACCTGCGGCTCGAAGGTGCCCCGCCGGTCACGCGGGGTCTGGAGCGTGAACTCCCCCATATCACCGCCGACCGTCTTGCGGGAATGTCCGTTGCGACGATTTTTGGCCGCCGGTTTGGCATCGTCGGGAACAGCGGCGGGTTCGACGGGACCGGCCGCCAACGCCGGGGTTGGCCGGCGTCCGAGATGAACATCCATCTCGGTGTTGAGCATCCGTTCGAGGGCCGACTTCATCATCGTCCGCATCAGGGCGTTGAGGTCGTCAATCGTCGTGGCCTGCGCGGCCATGTCCCGCGCCAGTTGCTCGGCTTGGGATTTCAAGATCGCGTCCATGCGTAATCTCCGTCAAAGAAAGAGGATGGGTAATACCCGTTCCACTCCCCTGACACAAGATTCCTTACAAGCCCCGAAGCATGTCATGGCGACATTGCCGACACCCATCGAGTCGGGTGCTTTCGCACCTCCGAAGCAAGCCGACCGTGCCACACGTTCGTCCATCTCACAAGCACTTTTTGACTCTCACGGGCGAACTTCAAATTCCGTTGTCTCTCAAAATGACCCGCTTCCGAGAACCAACGGTACGGTTAAGTCCTCAAATGACCCCATTCCAGAACTAAGCCCCTCCCAACGCGCCGCCGTCCGTCACGTCTGGTCCTCCCCCGACCGCATCATCCTCGTCCGCGGTTACGCCGGTTCCGGCAAAACCACCCTGACCAAAACGGCCCTTGCTGGCATCGACCTGCCGACCGTCGTGCTTGCTCCCTCCAGTGAAGCCTCTCGCGGTGTCCTCCGTCGAGACGGTTTTGAGGGAGCCGACACGCTGGCCCGGTTCCTCGTGGACGACAAGTTCCAGGAGCAGGCCCGCAATGGCCTGGTCTGGCTCGACGAAGCCTCGCTGGCTGGCGGTCACGACATGGCACGGCTGGTTAAGTTAGTTGACTCACTCAATGCTCGCCTCGTCCTCTCGGGTGATCCCCGTCAGCACAAGAGCGTCGCCCGTGGTGACATTCTCACCCTGTTGGAAGAGAAGGCCGGTCTGCCCGCCGCCTCCGTGTCAGAAATCCAACGCCAACGAGGAAACTATCGCAAGGCCGTGGAGAAGATCGCCAATGGCTACGTTTCGGACGGTTTCGCCATCCTCGACCATTTCGGCTGGATCAGAGAAATGGCTGGCGACGACAAGTACGCCCACGCGGCCGCTGAATACGTCTCCTCCTTAAAGGAAGGAAAATCCACCTTGTTGGTCTGCCCCACTCATAAAGAAGGCGACCTACTCACAGAACGGGTCCGAAAGGAGATGTCTGCCGCCGGGCTGCTCACCGGTGAAGAACGCACGTTTGAAGTCCTCAAGCCCACCAACTGGACCGGGGCCGAACGCTCCGACCCAAGGAACTACCACGAAGGCCACGTCATCCGATACATCCGCAATGGTGCGGGAGTGAAGAGCGGGACGAAGCTCGATTACACTGAAGAACTGGACGAGGCGATCAAGACCAACCCAGGAGCCTTTCAGGTCTACGAGCGCGGTAGTGTCAGTTTGCGAAAGGGCGACACGATCCGCTTCACATCTAATCAGGAGGTGGATGGGCACAAGGTCAACAACGGTTCCTCGTACACCGTGGATGGTTTCGACAAGTCGCACATCATTCTGAACAACGGCTGGAAGCTGAAACAGGACAATGGCATGTTCACCTCCGGGTTGGTTGACACCAGCTACGCTGCCCAGGGGAAGACGGTGGACAATGTGATCGTCGTGCAGGGAAACCAGTCGCTGCCGGCGTCGAATATGGCTCAGTTCTATGTGTCGGTTTCCCGTGGAAGGAAGCAGGCGAGCATCTATGTGGACTCGAAAGCCGAAACGCTGGAGGCGGTGAAGCGGGACGACAAGCGGTTGCTGGCGAGTGATCTGGTGAGGCGTCCCCGCAAAAAGATTCGAGAACGGCTAAAGAAACACATCGCATTTCTGCGACAGCTTCCATCTTTAGTTAGCTCCAAGGCCAGAGATGTGGTACTTGGGCGAGGAAAGGATCAGATCAGTTATGGCTACGAGTAAATTTCTTGAGAACCTTCGGGAAACGACCAAGCCCAAGGATGAAGACACCCGCCCCGAGGACGACGACAGCATCGAAAGCCTTGCGGGCGATGGGAGGGATTCCCGGCATCAGGTGCTCGCGGTGCAACTTGTGCAACAATCGCGTGATTCTCGCGCAGTGCTTTACGGATCGATCATAGGGACCATCGACTACAACCCGAGCAAGGGCGTCCATTGGCATTTTGAGGGGAAGAACGGGTTGGAGCGAGTGGATATTGCCGGTCGCCTGCTCGACAGAATTTACGACAAGCTCACCTGCGGCAAGCGCGAAACAATAAAAGTGAACGGCGACTCAGTCACCTCCATTGCCTTCAGCAAGGTGGAAGAAGCTGAATGAGTCGGTGTCACGTGACAATCGCCGGCCAGTGGAACCAACATAGGTAATCCGGCCCGTCCATTGCGGCGCCCAGGTATCTCCCGGTCACGGCCTCGGCCGGGCTGTCAAGACCGAAGCAGGCGGCGATGATCTCGGCGCAGTTGGCCAGGCCGACCCCGTGTCCGCCCCGCGTCACGCCCCCGGCGAACAGTCTCGCGGGGTCCGGGGCCGCCGACGCGAGGAACGCGGCCTGGTCCGAATCCACCCGGTTTTGCACCACCCACCGGACCAAGTCAGC
>NZ_JH636446.1:337394-349835 GCF_000255705.1 Zavarzinella formosa DSM 19928 | reverse complement strand
ACGGCGTTGTTCACATAGTTATACACGACCCGGTCGATGCTTGACGTCTCCAGGCACCGGGCCGAGATGTCTCCTCCGAACGTGTTCCGGACCTCCACCACCGCCTCCCGTTCCCCCTGGCGAACCGCGCAGCCTGACCACTTGTCAGCGAAGTGGGCGATGCCGTGGGCCTTGGCCTTCTCGTCGTCCGCTCGGGCGGCCGGGTCGATGTCAGGCAGAAGGTTTCGCATGATCTTGGCATGATCGCGGGCGGCATCCACAGCCATGCGGATCAGGCCCTCGTCACCCGGGGAAACCGCGAGCATCTGGGCAACTCCGATCAAAACGGTCAGACCGCCGCCGCGAATGTCATGGGTTGCCTTGCGGATCGCCTCGTCCTCCAGTCCGGCCGCCGCCGTTTTCCGGCCGAGTTGTTGAGCGTCGGCCAGCAGGGCCGGTCCGGCGTTCTGGCGGATGAAATCTTCCATGATGGCGAGGTCCCGACTTCCCTCCGTTTCCCGCCAGCGGAGGGGAAGACCGTGGACCGCCTGGTAAATACGGTCAAGAAGGACTTGGTCGACGGGATCGAAGCGTGGCAGCGGCACCTCAAAGCCGCATCCGAAGAATCGGGCGGGACGACGGTTGGGCAAGACATCGGGGGCGATGGTGGCCAGGGCTGACGGGATCATGATGGCGGCATGGGGAGGTTATGACAGGCAGACACCGCACCATGCGGCGAGGCCCTGAAGGCAATTTTGTGCAAATCCCGGGCCGAAACGCGGGGCGGCGGGCAATTTCAGGCGGTGCGTTTCGGGGTCGTTGAGGCCGGGAAAGAGAAGAAGCATGGTCGGTGTCAGTCGGTCGAAGGCAATCCGCATGATCTGACGGAATTGTTCCTCACAATCCCCGGCGACAAGCGGCTCCCGTCCGCCGCCGAGGACGGACTTGACACAGACGAGCCGGATTGCTTGGGCAACTGAGAGATTTGCCGGGTGAACGGACAGGCCATTTTGTCGATCACGTTTGAGAAGCCCGAAGAACCTGAATAGCACGCCGCGTGACGTCCCTGGACCGGAGGACGCTGCAAAAAATCCACCCGCGTCCATTCATGGGGCATCTTTGACGGACTTGACAAAGTTTACGCCATTCTGAAATCCACTGGCACTGAAAAAGCCCCCGTCATGTGGCCCCGCTTGCCGGATGACGTCATCAAACTTCATTTCACCGCCACTCGCCCAGGGGAATTTCACTCCCAGAGGCGAGTCGAGAACAGAATAGGAGTCCCTTCGATCAAGGGGGGCGAGGACGTAACCGGAAAGGTCCATTTGACCCGCGACCGGACCGTCGATTGTTGCCCGGACAGGACAACGAAAGACGCGAGGTTGTTTCAGAAGGAAATCCGGGGCCGACCGAACGGGGATTCCCGGAGTGACGCGATCCATCAGGTTCTTCTGATCAATGAACGGGAGAATTTCAATTGTCCAACCACCCACGAGGCCTTCGGAGACGCGGGCGGGAAGCCGTTTGTTTGTCTCGGCAAAATCCGCAATCGACAGATTCAGTTGATGCAAGTTATTTTTACATTCCATCTCCACGGAGCGTTTTCGTGATGACATCACGGCGGGCAGGAGAAGGGTCATCAGAATGCCGATGATCGCGAGCACGACGATCATCTCCATCACCGAATAAGCCGAGCGATTTGCCATGATTGGTCCCGGTTGGGATTGCCTCGCCGTGTCACGATCGACTCTCGCAGTACCGACCAAGAACCCCCATCAGAGCGGCGATTGTTTGACGGGGACTTGGCGTTCACTTCTGTCGCTTCAGGTAATAATCGCGTGGGGTAAACTTAACGGTGTTGCCCGTCTGGCCCTCTCCGGTGCGAGTGGTGGAGACGACGTAAGGCTGCCCGCCCGTCACCAGGTGGACTTCCCACCCGTCCTTGACGAGGTTGTGCAGGTGCGGCGGGAATTGTTCCCCCGACTCGTTGACCAGGACCATGTGCTCCCAAACGGCGGGCTTGACCTCCGGGATTGGGGCGGGCGGGTGCGAACCGCCGCATCCGGTGATGAGAAGCAAACAGCCGCCGAAGAGGGACCATGAAACTGGTCGCCACATGTGGACTCCAAACTTGTGACTGGCTTACGTTTGAACGACTGTACCGCGCGCCGCCTCGGCTCGCAATGGTCTGATGTGCCATGAAAGTGGTCGTGGTCTTGAGGGGTGGGCGTCATGGCGGGATGATAGACTCTTGGGCAAGCAATTAGTCGGGGAAGGCGATTACGGTTGAGGCAGAGACGGGTCAAATGCGATTTCTGTTTTGTTTGCGGCGGCTGAACTTCGCAACGACACGCCGCCGATGCGGATTGTAGCCAGGCACGTCATTTCTTCCCCGGCGCGTTCTGGCCGGTCAATTCTTGAATTCGGTCTGCGGGCGTCGCGAGCGATGTCGTCTCGCCTTCCGCCCCGAAGCGAGTTCCAATGACGACAATGCCAACCAGACGGTCACCCGATATGAGCGGAGTTCCTTCCGGAAAACGGTGATCGATTTCGACCAAGTTCTCGAACTTTTTGGTTGATCCATTGGGCAGTTTTAATTCTCCGGTTCGACTGACGGCTTTGACGGCGCAAGCGTTGAGGATCACGCGCAATTGGCCTTTCTCGTTCGGACGGACGACGCTCATCGCATCACCGACGCCAATCGTGGCGGGGGCGTTGACTTGGAAACGTGACGCCAAGCCGGGCACGTGATAAACGAAGAGTTCGGACGTGCTCCGAGGGTCGTAAGCCGCCCTGACGGAGAGCTTTTCAGGGACTTCCATAAGCGCAATGTCAATGGCCGGAGGGACGCCGTCGGGAACCACACACGCCGAACCGGCCGTCACGAAGAGCGTGTCCTTGCCCGAGCTAATCTTAATTCCGCTGATCGTCCGTTTCGCTTGTCCTTGGAAGAATGTTAGCTCAAGCCGGCCAACGGCATGCTCAACGGCAGTACGAGGAGCCCTCTCAGTTTCTGTCGGCGTCTCTTTGACAGGCGTCGCCATCGCCAACTTCGGTCCTGCCCACATGCCGATTTGACAGATGACTGCGGTGGTCAACAGCACCGGCAGTCCGGCCACAAGAATTCGAATGATATGCGTCTTCATGACTCGCACTCCCAATCTCATATGGAGCGTCCACCCCCGGTCATGGACTGGCGCCGAACAGGCTGGCACCAAACAAACCGTCGGGGTGTTGAAAAGTGTACCACGCCCGGCGGCGGGTCGCAATGGGCCGACTTGGCTCAGAAGTGTCGGTAAAATGGGAAACAACGAATTCTCACAAGCCGGGATGGCGATGGCATTCGACAGCACCCTCGCAGAACGCGTCCGCGACCGCCTGGCCTCGCTGGAGGGCGTGACGGAAAAAAAGCTGTTCGGCTGTGCCTGCTTCCTGCTCCGGGGGAACGTGGTTGCGGGCGTCTGGCGGCATTGGCTCGTCGTCCGGGTGGGGCGGGAGGAATACGAGTACGCCCTGCGGGAGCGTTACGTCAATCCGTTCGACATTACCGGGAAGCCGTTGAGGGGGTGGGTGCGGATCGAACCAGAAGGGGTCGAGCGTGACGAGCAACTGGACGACTGGATCGGACGGGCGGTGAGGTTCGTCTCAACGCTGCCTGCGGCTTGAGGAGTGGGCTTCATGGCAGGACGATGGACAAGCAAGGATGTTTGAGCAAGCAGAGTGGAATTTAGGGGGAGCGATCAGTAAAGGACGGGGATCACAGTTGGGAAGATGGAGGAAACCCGGCTTAATCAGGCGGGCCGGGTTTCCTCCGACTTCCCCGCCGTAATCGAACACCGCCCGAAATATCAATCCGAATGATCCTCTACAGTAGAAGTGGCCTGAAGAATTTTGCAATCTTTGGGCAGGACTTCTGAAAGCTTGCCCATCTCAGAGCTGTCTGGCCAAGACCATAAAGAAAGGGCTGTGAGACTTTTAAATCCCGCCAGCTCTTTCAATCCGGTATCAGTCAATTCAAGTTTGCCAAGTCGTAGGGATTTGAGATCTTTCAGATAGGCGAGGTCTTTGATTCCCGTGTCTTTCACTTGAATATCGATGTTCAGCGTGGTGAGCTTCTTGAAAGGCGTAAGGTACTTTAATTCGACTTCAAATATCTGCGCGCCGAATACTTCCAGTGTGACAAGGTTTTCGAGAGGAGCCAGTTGTTGCAAATCACCAGTTTTGTAAGTATTGTCCCACAAGGAGAGCGATGTCAGCTTTTTGAGATATGCGATTTCTCTCAATCCCGCGGATGTCGCTCGCACGTTGTGCAATCTTAGGCGTGTAAGGTTTTTGTTTTTCGCAATTTCCTTAAGGTTCCTGTCTGTTGCCTCGAACCCCGACATTAATTCGAGCGAAGTGAGTCTGCTAATCGTCGCAAACTCCTTGAGATTTTCATCCGACACGGAGCCGTTTCGTATCGAGATCGAAGTGAGCGTTTTTGATTTATCGAGTCCAGCGAATTTTCCATAATTTGTTGTCCAAGCTAAAGTAAGAGTTGTGAGGCTCTTCATCTTTACAAGTTCTGTTGGCAAGGCATCAGCAACATACTGTCCACCGAGGCTCAAACTGGTTACGTTTTTGAAGTTCGCCAGTTCCTTCAGGCCCGCGTCGGTCATCTTCGCAGTATTGAATTTGAGAGTCGTCAGGGTTTTGCATGCACAGAGTTCTTTCAACCCAGTGTCCGACATGTAGACGTTTTGCATGTCAAGAAAGGTTAGTTTTTTAAGTGCAGTGAGATGCTTCGAATCCGCCGCCTTCAATTCGCGGAGACCGTCCCCTCCCAAGCGGACCGTGGTGAGGCTGCTTATCTTGGAAAGGTCCTTAAGTCCCTCATTGGTCATTTTCGTGCTTCGTAAATCGACCGTTTTAAGATTCTTGAAATAGCTGAGTTCCTTCAAGCCGACGTCTGTCACTTTCGTCCCCCACAAGGTGAGTTTTGTAAGGCTCTGGAGGCCGACGATCTCCCGGAGGCCCGCATCTGTCATCTCTTTGCCACGCAGATTTACTTCAAGAACCGGTTTGCCAGGCGCATTTTCGTCGCGAGTGACGGTGCCGCCCAAGTTCTTCACGAATTCGACCGCCTTGCTTTCAAATTCATCAGCACGGCCTCTCGAATCAACAAAGAAAGCGAGCACCAGCAGGACGATCATCTTGAGCTTGGGCATTGCTAATTTTCCTCGGGCAGGTACGGAGTTCCGTTGGCGTTTTGGCAAGACGACAGGCGTTTGCAAAATTGGCACGCCGCTTTCGGCAACCTCAACGACCGCAACGGCGGCACCCCCGGCAAAGGGTCTCACCAGAAGTCAACTCGGCGTCTTACGCCTAGCGTAAGGGATAACACCCCGCGGAGCAACGTGAAGCAAGCTGAGCGAGGCGAAGCCGAGCGCAAGCGGCAAAATCCCTGCTGTTTCAGTCGGCTGACTGATTCCCCATCATCTTCGCCTTAACCTCCCTGACCGCCCGCCTCCGACGCACGAAGCCCCAATCGTCGTCACGGAATGCGAACCAGCAGTACGGGCAAAGCCAGATATAGCCCCAGAGCAGGCGGGGCCACTGACACGACGCCCCCGGCTCCCAGCAGTTGTGGCAGCGGCGAGGTTTGGTCATTCCTCCTTGCAATCCGGCCAGTGGAACGGCTTGCAGTTACGCTGGATGATCCGGTGACTCTCGTACTCAACCTCGAATTCCACCTCATCCCACGGGCAACCCAAAACGAAATAATCCGTTGCGAGAGGGCCGGAGTAAGCAGGGCTGCTCAATCGGACCGAAAGCAAGTCTCCAGTCATCGGCTCCAAAATGGGCAGGCTTTCGGGGTCGATACAAAACTGACCTGTGGAATCCATGCCCGACCACTTCATGTACCCCTCACTCCCCGCAGTGCATTCAACGTAAGCGGATTGACCCTGAAACCGCACCCCAAAATGCTTGGCCATCCATGCTGCCGCAAGAGGATCGGTGTAAAAATATCGCTGGGTCATGTCAAAACGGTGGTTCGTTGTTGATGATCTCCATGATGGTCAGCGGCTGGATGTCGGGGATGTCCAGATGCAAGGCCTCAAAATGGCTGTCTTGCTCGTTGGCGCATGCCGCGTAAGCGTTGAAATGAATCCTCGTGCCAAGATTTCCATCTTTGGTGCGGTGTTCCGCCATGAACGCGATGCTCGCCGGGTTGATGATGTACTGGCCGATGTGCTGAAGTTTGGTCATGCAGGTGTCCTTTCAAAGTTGATCGTTTAGTCCGTGATTTTCGTGTAGGTGAAGTGCCCGCGGCCCATCGTCGGCCCGCGATGCCCGAACGTGCCGTCACCCAGACAGGCGATGATGTCGGCTGCCGTCACGTCCCCTTCGTAGCGCCCCTTGAATACCATCGTCGAACCCGATGAGCTGTCGTAGTCGTAATCGAAGATGCTCTTCCCGCCCCCGAGGTCGTGGGACGGCTTCTTCCGCTCCCACCAAAACGCGCTGCTGGCGTCGCCCGCCTTGAGCGGCTTGCGTTCCTCTTCCCAACAGCATCCATTGCAGGCAAGCAATATGTCCGTGCAGGCCGAACAGGGCGGGTTGATGTGGCATGAGCAATTCTCCACCTTCGGATTGTGCAAGATGCCTCCGCACTGCTCGGGGCATGCCCCTCCTTCCTCGATGCCGCTCATGCGACTACCCTCATCTCTTCCAGCACTGGCTGAATCAACGCTTTGGCATCGGCAAGTGTCGCGTGGTAATCGCCGACCCGCACCCCGCGAACCAAGAGTATGTGGCCGTGGGCGACCTTGCTGATTTCGGCAACGACGAGGCGTTCGCCCGGACGGTGGACGGCGTACTCGCCTTCGCAGGTTTTCTTGGTGATGAAACGTGTCATAGGGTCTCCTTGGCTTGGTTGCAGATTCCTTTGAATCCGAAGTCGGGGCAGTTCACCTTGTCCCACGCCACGGCCAAGCGGCACTCGGTGCATCGCTCGAACTCCTGGCTGTGGGTGAAGGGCCGGACAACGGTTGTGGTGTCTCCTCCGTGACAGGCTCGTTGTTCGGTCATTGGTTTTCCTCCATGATGTCGCAAAGAGCGTTCAGCAACTCGTCATTTTCGGCCCATTCGGCGTCATAAGCCGCAAGCTCACGCTTGAAAAACTCTTTCCATGTCTCGCTCATGCCTTGTCCCACTCCACTGCTGTCAACTTCATCCGGCGTCGCATCTCGTCTTCGGTGTGCCGTGCTTCGGGTTTGTCGCCTCCCGTCGACCGGAAATTGGGATTGGAAAGCCGGATCATCGCGGCCACTGCCTGCCAGTGGGTTTTGAAAGTGCCAAGAATTTCGCCTTGATCGCCGATGAGGTTGCTGGAAAAAACGTGTGTCATTCACCATCTCCGTTCGCACAGGTGCACGGCACATCGCCTTCGTGTTGGTCGCCGCAAACCCCACACTGGTCGTCATGGGCGAGAATGGAGTTGATCTTTGCGATTAGCTCAAGCCAGTTGTCATTTTCAAAGTCTGATGCGTCATAATGCTGCATCGCCATCTTGCGGACATCGCGCAAGCCAGCCTCGTACCGCTGGCAATCGGCCTTCCATGCATTCAGGAGGGTTTTCATGCCTGCTATCTCCCATTGAGCCGGGGTCATGCAGCCCCCTTGATCTTGCGATTCAGACCTTGCAGGTATTCCGTAATCGGAACCGCCTGATACTTCTCTGTGTTGACCGCCTCGGCAACGTGACAGAGAAAGGTTTCCGCGATTGCTTTGCCGGTGGCTTTCTCGGTGATTACCCAGCCTGAGGATGGATTGCTCATGCCACCCTCCCTTCCATCACTTCCTCATATGTGTCCCTCAGCAGCTTCTTGGACAAGACGAACCCATCGGCCTGATTGCTCGCGTCGATGTGGTCATCGAAATTCTGCAACGCCTCCTCCATCACCTGCTCCAACGCAAGCATGTCAGCCAGGCTTGGCTTCATCCCGTTTTCTTTGAACTGGGTGAGCATGAAAGCCAGGGTGTTGTGTAGGATGGTTGCAAAGGTGTCGAGAGTTTGGGCTGCATCTTCGGCGGCGAGTTCTTCGGTGGTGGGGTTGAGGTAGGTCATGGGGCGAGTCCTTTCGTTGTTGACAAGCTGACGCTAGCGCGATTCGCGCGGTCGGTCAAGCGGTTTTATGGGGTATTGAACACTTTGTTGATGCGGTATCCCAGCCAGGCCATGCAGTTGATCGCCATGCTATTCCCGAGTCCGCGATAGCGTGGCCCATCGGCGGCGGGCTTTCCCCGGTATGGCACGTCCGTGTATCCGTCAGGTACTCCCATAAGCCTCTCTGCCTCGGTCACCGTTATTCTCCTCACTGACATCACCTGTTGAATGTAACTCTGCTGCTTCATCCCGGCCTCGGCCGCCAAAGCTCCGACCAATTGCCCGTCGCCGTTGATGTAACGAACCTCGTCACGGCTGTTTTGGGCAAATGCAACCGCGCCCACGCCGATTCCTGCTCGTCCACCGTTCGGAGTGAGGAGGGCGTTCGCCAACCCGTCTTGTCGGTATTCGAGGTGATGGCTGTCACCCCGTCCACGAATCGCTAATGTGTACGGCACAAGCGGCGTTCCTCGGCCCGTTCCATCTTCACTCGCATCAAATCCATCGGCACGAAGCGAGTGTGTCACAAGCGTGTCCGAGCAATAACTGTCAACACCTCGGCTTTGATCCCTAGCTCTCAAGGTGGTGGCGACATCATCTGGGCCAGCAGAAACAATCAGGCTGTCGGCAGTGTCAACGTCTGTTCCGGGCGGTCGATCTCCTCCCGTGCGGTTTCCTCTAGCGCGGAGTGTCGGGCAGACGGCGACAGTTGGGTGCTGTCCTGTTCTCTTGAAAGTTTCAGCAGCCGAGTTATCCGGTCGAATTCCTCCTGGTCGGAGTCTCTCTCCGTGGAGTGACGAGTTGACGGCGACAACCGGGTCTTGACCACGGCTCTCGCCGGTTCTCTCCACTCCCCGGCCACTGCCTGTAAGGCTCGGTGCAACATCGTGGGTAACGCTTTTCCCCGTCTTTCGGCTCGGCGGAGAATCCCCTCGCAGGCTTTCTGCGACAGAAAGTATTTCCGATGGATCGGCCCGGTCTCCAAGACGTTCGACAAGTTCGTTAGGCACGGCAAGGAGAAAGCACCGGCGCCTGCGTTGGGCGAGGCCAAAATATTGGGCATCGAGGGTTCGATAACCCACTCGGCGCTTCGCTCCCCAGAGTACGCCAGTTGTAGGCCACTTCCCGGTTTCAGTTTCAACGGGCGCATCCTGCCCGCAGAGCGCTCCGACCAGGCATCCAAAAGCGTTGTCGCGTGTGCTGTAGATTCCGGGGACGTTCTCGTAAAGAGCGAGTATTGGGTCTCTTCCATGTTTCCTCCTGATGGCGTCGATGTGGTTGATGAGATGAACGTAGGTGAGCGTGAGGTTGCCCCGCTCGTCGTCGAGTGAGTTTCGCTGGCCCGCCACGCTGAACGCCTGGCATGGTGGCCCGCCGACCAGCAAGTCGCATTCGGCCAGTATCTCCTCCGGCCATTCCAAGAATTGCGTCATGTCGCCAAGATTCGGGACGTAAGGGTAATGGTGGGCGAGAACCGCACAGGGAAAGGGTTCGATTTCCGAGAACGCGAGAGGTGTCCAACCGAGCGGGTGAAAGGCGACCGTTGCAGCTTCTACCCCTGAGCAAATGGAAATGTACTTCACTGCCACCCCCTAAGCTACGTTGTGGGATGGGCTTGCCCCACTTGCTTCGGCGATGACGGCCAAGGCTTGCTGTCTAGCGTCTTCTTCGCCTTCACTCAATTCAATCCCGTACTTCAGGTCCTGGTCAACGGTCTGTTCGAGGAGGTAGTGGAGAGCCGCAACCAGTTTGTCGGTTAGGCGTTCGCAGGCTTGGATCATGGTCGGTTCTTTCCTGAGTTGGTTAAAGAGGTGTCGTGCTTGAAAAGCCGTACGCCTCTTGGCCCTCGCCGAGAGCGGGATGGAGTCGGAAAGCCCTGGTCGGCGGGAGGGGAATCACCCAGCCTGCACGGAGCGCAGCGAAGGAAGGTTGGGGAGACCCGCCGGCCACCGCAGGCGAGCGGAGCGAGGGGCTTGGAGACGGGAAGGGCAGCGCCCTTTCTTCTTGCGATAGTGATCGTGACCCGCCAGGGCGAAGACCCGCTTTGGGCTTCGGGAGCGAAGCGAGTAGAGCACGGGCCGGAGGCATCGCCCTCACTCCCGCCTCCCAACCAACCTCTGCACCTGCCAATGCACCACTGCCGGAAGCGGCTTATCCCTATCTTTCCACCACTTTGTCACTGTCCCAGGACTTCTTCCAAGGTAAAGAGCAAATCGCCTTCTGAACTTATCCCCATAGATGCGGATGAGGTCGTCCTCGATTTGGTTGGGGGTCATCTACGCCGCTTCCTCTTCGTCATCCTCACGAGCCAGCTTCATCATGTCATGGAAGGCCAGATTGGCGTCTTCAATGATCCGTGCGAAGGGGATGGAACCGAGAAGGGCGACAGGGTAGTAGGTGCTTCCTGGCGCCGCCTTCTCCTCTGAAATGGGCAACCTGGCAAAGCGGCCTTTGTCGTGAGGCTGCTTCTGAAAGCCCCGGTAAATTTCCAATTCTGAAGTGTCGAAGTTGGCGATGTACCCCCATTCGCAAAACAAACTGTCGGCAGGAAAGTCTTTTGCATCCCAACAAAAACCCGCCTTGAGCATTTCTTTCAAATCGCCCTGAGTCTTTCGGACCAAGCAATACCAGTCGGTCACGCTTTGATTGCTGACACGAAGATCGGTCCAAGGAGCCAAGCGTTCGATCTCATCTGGGGTGGCCGGGGCATCATCCGGCCCTTTTGGCTGTAGCCTTTTGGCTTTCTCGATAGTCGCATTTATTGTGGATTCATCAGCGAGGAGGCTGGCGAGCGCGTCGATTGTTTCACGCCCCACGCCTTCGGGATAGCTGTCGAATTGCTGATAGGCCAACTTGTCCTTGCTCTCGATATGTACTCCGGTAAATCCTCTCGTTCCCATAACCACTCCGTCTGTTCACCCAGCTTGATTGCCTTGGGTAGGCGGACCGTAGCGCAATTGGATTGCTCCCGCAACAACTAATTTGCACAAGCAATAGAAATAGAACGACTCGTAGAGAACCAAGGAAAGACCAATGGGAATCGAATACACCCTCCGTGTTGATCCCCCCGACCCCGCACGCATTCTTCCATTAATCCACCGCCTGCCCGAAATTCAAGAAACGGAACAAGGATTCAATGTCGGCCCTTTCGGTGGCGGGTGGCCTTCGGCTTCGCTGGCTCTCGACCCGCAAGGCGTTTGCTTCTGCGACTACGCCCGCACCGGCACGCAACTCGGGTTGATGGTTGCCTGGCTGGCCGGGGAGTTCGGGCGTGTCACGGTTGAAGAGCTTTGAACCGCTGAATTGCCCCTTGGAGCGAAGAAGGGGGAGACGAACTTTTTGACTTTGCGTCAAACACCAGGATCGCACCTTCGTCCAAAAGAACTAGAGAAAAATGAGAACCTAAAACTGCCAATAAGCACGATGGCGACCGCATGACACTTATCGTACAATTCAGCCATAAGGCCTTCGTGAGAACCGATTCGTAATCAGAACTAGCATGCCACAATCGGAGATTCTGTCACACCATGAACTACACAAAATACTTCGACTACTTTGAAGAGCGAGATGGCAACGGCAGTGCGTCCATTCGGAAAAAATTTGTCGATTCGGTTGATGATCCTGTCGGAGAGATCGCTCGAATCCCAGATTTTAAATTCAGTCATTTCGGCCTGCACTACGGCTACGCACTAGAAGGGAGATTGTCAGCGGCTCAATCAGAAGGAGCGTGGATACTTACAAGTCAGCGTGTCCATAGATACCTGGGAGATCCTGGATTTGACAAATGGCCGCACCATTTCCGCATTCCTAACCATGATTACGATGCAACTCCCCCATCTCCACGAGTGCGCATACATCACTATTTTCGCCTGCTTACGTCGAGCGATTGCCTGCGAATGAGCCGAACTCAAAATGCGTACTCGCTGGGGATCAGCGTAACCGAGGAATGGGACGAGCCTCCAGGTGGTATTATCGAAAGCATCCCGCTGGAAAGCCCGGTCCTAAGCACACATTGCATTGGTGGCTTGCATGCAGTGCCGGGCACAAATTTATTAATGTTCCGGAATTCTTGGGGCCAAGATTGGGGGCACGAAGGCGATGGAATGATTAATTCAGGATTGATTGACAGATATATTGTCGAATGCTGGGCGATATCAGGATTTTCAGCGTTCCCTCCGCTGAAGTCGAAGTCAGGTCTTGTGACGCTCCTTTGGAAATCTTCTAATGGAGGGCAGGAAGTCCACGGAAGGGAGATCGTTGATGCCGGAAGTGGCGAAAGAATTGGTTGGTGTTTTTTGGTTAGGAGAGGCGAA
>NZ_JH636446.1:319140-336744 GCF_000255705.1 Zavarzinella formosa DSM 19928 | reverse complement strand
GTCTAAAATCACCGATACTTTCGGGCAGGGCGGGACCTATTTAGACGTAGAGGAACTTTTCGTATGGCCTTCGCACCGAAGACAAGGTCATGGCAATGCTTTGGCAAGGTTGGCAGTGGAAACTGCCTCAGAAATGAAACTAAAGCTTCGAGCACTCGTGAGTTTTGCTGATGCAGAAGCCCCTGATAGGCCACGGGTAGAAAAAATTCTCAACCTGCTGGGGCTCCATCTTCATCCGTCTTCCTATCAAAGCGTTGCCTTTTTGGGACTTCAGCATCCCAATGATCTTCCATTGGCTGAGCCAACGTTTCCTGAACGACCATCGTCAATGCTGGACAGGCTCAAACCAGAAAACGGTGTACGAAAATATCCAATATGGTATGCAACAAACCGTGTGCCTATAGACACTAATGACCCAGATATCGGTTTCTCAAACAGGCGTGGTGACAAAATACATTATGGAAGATGCGATGTTGCAATTCACAACAATCATAAATTCGGCAGCACAGGCGCGCCAACTTGGAAAAGATGGCTTAGGCTGTCAAGCGATATTCCGCTTAAAATCGTCAGCCAATCCGATATGGAACAAGATGTTTTCTGGGAGGACATGCGCTCTGAACTGCTTAAGCATGACGATGAGCAACAGGCTTTGTTTTTCTTGCATGGCTTCTGCAACACGTTCGAGCAGGCAATCATAAGAGCCGCGCAGATCGGGTATGACATGAAGATTCCTGGTATTACGGCTGTATTTAGCTGGGCTTCCGCTGGAAGCTTAGACGATTACATGACCGACGAAGCGACTATCGAATCAAGCTATGGTGAAATAAAAGACTTCTTGCGCAGCATATTTGAAAAATCTAACGCAAAGATAGTGCATTTGATTGCGCATAGCATGGGGAATCGAGGGTTGCTATCGGCTTTCGACCGACTTGTAAATTCCAGGGATAGCATTCCAGAAATGCGATTGGGCCAGGTAATTTTAGCCGCGCCCGATGTGGATTCAAAAACTTTTACGAATGCTGTTAGTGCGATTTGTTCCCATTCTCAAAGAACAACTCTATATGCATCACCCAATGATCGGGCGGTCGCTGCATCCCGATGGCTGCACACTTACCCTCGCGCAGGTCTGACTCCCCCCATCACAGTTATTCCAAAACTCGACACTATTGAAATACCCAGCTTTGATCTGTCCGATCCGCTCTGGCATACGTACTTCGCACAAGCCGAGCCCATGCTTAATGACATGCATTCTTTGATGCGAACTAATCTGAATCCAGATGATCGGCTTCGTTTGGCGCCAGCAAGTCTTGATAATGGAGGAAAATATTGGAGACTGACTTAATGCAGCTTGTGGCGCGTGCGTTAGGAATGCGAAGGGCGGCGAAGCCGGTCCGAAGGACGGAACCCCGTAGCTCTCCGACCCGCGAAGCGGGGAACGCCCCTCACTTCCTCCCAAGCTCTCTCACAAACACCCACACCTTCCTCGCCTCCTCCACCGTCCTGATCTGAGCCGTGTGATACCCGAACCCCATGTGGTCGGAGATCATCCCGTAAAGCTCCTTCCGTCCGTACCGCTTCGACTGCCAGAGCGGGTCGAGGATGGCGTGGATATGCTTGCGGGCGTTGCGAAGCTCCGGCGTCGGGATGTTCCCAAGCGGTTCGGTGGGGTTCTTCGTTTTCCAATGGCAGCCGACGTAATTGCCGCATCGGTCGCACTTCCAAAATGGCTGGGCGTGTAGGTCGGGACGATGGGGGTAAATCTCCCTGCCGTCCGTCAAACGAGCCTCCACCTTCGTCTCGCATCCGCAGCAGCGAATCAGCCGTGTGATGTTGGTCATCAGAGCCGATCCCTAATGAACGGGCATCCGTCCCGGAGCCTGCGGGCTATCGCCACCAGCAGGCACGTCTCCTTTTCGATGTCTGGCTCGTGGCGAAACTGCTCCCACGTTCCGTAGTTCATCCAATACCCGACTGGAAAAACAACCTTCTTTACTGACCGGCCCTCGGCGTAGAGCAGGCCCCACCGTGGCGGCAGATCGGCGGGGGTAATAACTCCCGGCGGGCAGAGGTAGAAGCGGTACTTGCCCAACGCCTTCTCTCCTTCCTTGCGAGACGCTTTCTTCTTGTCACGAAGGAAGTCAGCCCGGCTCACCTTGCACTCTATCAAGATGGAGTCGTTCCAGCGCCAGCCGATGGCGTCGGGAATTTCACGGCCATACGACATCTCCGAAACGGCGATCTGGCACTTCATGGTGTTGTTCAGGAAGGACAAGGCACGCTTGCAGAGGCGGCTGTGTTCAGTTTCTTGCCTTACTGTGCGTTCGGGGAAGAGGTTTGCCGTCATGGCTTGTTATTCCCCGCGAATTTGCTCAGAGGGGTTTGCTAATGCTTTCCAAGACCAATCAGCCATCCAGTCATGGCACCAGTCTTGGGTGTGTCCGCAGAACGGGCAGGCAATCCCTTCCTCGCTCGCAACCAGAAGCCCTTCGCCGTCGGTATGGGCAGCGTCTGTACGATTCCCGCTCCCGCATGTAAACGGGTGGAATGTTCCGCTTTGCTGGTAGGCATTGAAAGAAGCGGCCTGGTCAGTTGTGAACGGGGCTTTAGTCACGGTTTCCTCCATGAAAGGTAAGTTGATGTGATGCAGCGGATCAATCGGGAGGAAAGGGTCATAGTGCCAATGCCCGTGACTTCCACTCGTGCGAAGGGATCACTGTAATCACTCGCCCATCCTGTAGCACAAACAGCATTTTCCCGTCCGACCATTGCTCCTGACCCGAAGCAATGGCCGCCTGTAACTCATCGGTGAGGATTGCGTCCTTTAACCCCAGAACGTCAATCCCATGATTCCGTTCAAGCCAGCGAACCAAGGCGTGGTCCGTCACGGCATGATTTCTGGGTGTTTGCCGTAGACGCCTGCGGGTATCTTCGAGGCGAATGTTTTGCTCTCTGAGTTGGACCAAAAGCGAGTCCTTCAGTTCAATCAGTTCTTGCCGCTTGGACGAGGATTTTTTCAACCCCGATAGCCAGCTTTCCACCTCGGTCAACTTGCTTTTGATGCGTCGTCGCCCATTCTCAAGCTCCACGAGGGAAAGTCGGAGATTATAAAAGTCGCTCACGGTTTCCTCCATGAAACGTGAATGGGTTGAAAGAGGGGGATGGTCATGCCGACCTTCCTTTCAAAATCCCATCCGCACGTTTGAGAGCATCCGCAGCCTTACCACGGGTTAGCTCCGTAACGATCACCTCCACTTTCGGAACGCCATCGTCATCAATCTCGAAGTGCGGGGCATCGTGGTATTCCTTCAGGGCGTTGGCGGTGAGGAAAAGTGTGCCGCGGAGAAGGGCGTTTTCCACTTCGGTTTGTTGGGGATCGGTCATGCGGCCGTCTCCTTATCCACATGCTTGACCAGCACGCCCGAGTTCTGATTCTTGTGCTCGATCCGCGCTCTTCCCTTGATGAAGGCGGTGATGACCAGTTTGGGTGTCTCAAGCGTTTTCGACCATTCGTCGATCCATGCCTCCGTCAGCCAAAGGCTCTTGCGTTCAAGGGGTGAAAGCAGATCGCCTTCGCAAGTTTGGACGTATACTTCGGTCGAGTCGGGGAATATGCCGAGCAGTTCGATCAGGGTTGCGATTTTCATGCGTCTGTCTCCTGGTTGGGGTTGGTGGCGTCAAGAACCTCCTCGGCCTTCGCAACGTAGGCAGAGTTGCTTCCGAGTGGAAAATGGTGGGCGTAGGCTTTCGCCATTGGCAAAACCAACTCCAATGCCATCCGCGTGACCTCCAGCTTCTTGACCAGATGCTCGATCACTTCGTCGTCATTGGCGGGAGAATTTTCGGGGGGATTGGTCATGTTGCGAATCCTTTCGCGTGAGATGTGAAAGGCAGTTTAAGCGTCTTGCCCAGGACCGTTGGTTAGTTCGACCGGCTGATGCGGATGCCGTTCGCCGTCAGATGGGCGACAGTTTCATGTCCGAACGTGGCGACCAGATGCTTCCAGCAGTCGTTGAAGCTTCCCTCGAAAATGGGCTGGCGGCCTTCAAACACCGCCCAATAGTATCGTTTTGATTTTTCCATGGTTGTTCTCCAAGGTTTTGCCGGGCATCATTGCCCGAACAAGCCGACATTAGCGCGGGTTGCGCGAACGGTCAAGCGGTTTTTGATAACAAAGAAATATTCGAATACTTGTTAGATGTCCCTCAGCTCGGTATGTTAGAATCAAGCACGTTGGTGTGGACCGAAGGACAAAGTCACCTCTGCATCCTTCTTTTTCACTTTTCTCCTAGACCGTTACTAGGTTTTAACTCAACAACGCGCGATCCAACCCATTCGTTTGGGGGATCGGAAGCGATGCGGGCATTCTCGCGAAGTATTGTCGATACCGTTCGTCACCCGCTCCTTGTCCTCGACGCAAATTTGCGGGTGGTCGCCGCCAACCCGCCGTTTTGCCGCACGTTCGGCAGTTCCGCCTCGGGCATTGAGGGCCACCGCCTTTTTGAAATTGATGCCGGTCGATGGGATCAGCCCCGGCTCCGAACCCTGCTCAGCGAAGTCATTCCCCATGACAGTTCCACCAAAGTCTTCGAATTCGAGTACGAGTGCCCCCGGCTCGGCCGACGGGTATTGGAACTGAACGCCAGCAATCTGGTTGACGATGAAGACGGTCGTTCGATGATCCTTCTGAGCATTGAGGACCAAACCGAGCGAGGGCTCGCCAGAGACGAGCTCCTCCGTTCCAATAACGAGCTGGAACACCGTGTCGAGGAACTGGAACAAAAGGGCCGAGAGCTGGCACAGTCCGTTGAAACCACACGACAGCAGACTCTTTTGCAGTCGGGCATGAAAATCGCGTCCCTTGAGCAGCAAGCCCGCGATCTGGCCGATTTTGTGGAGGGGTTGCGAACCGAAACGCAATCGCAGGCGGACACCAAAATCGCATTGTTGGTGAAGAAAGCCAAGGATCTGGCTGTCTTCGTGGAAGAATTACGAAAAGGAACTCGCTCGCAGGCCGAGACGGAAATCGCGGCGTTGGGGCAGCAGGCCCGGGATTTGGCGGTTTCCGTGGAAGCGGTTCGAGAACTGACACTCGCGCATTCAAACTCCCGGATCGCGGCCTTGGGACGTTCGGAGATGCTGACCAGCAAACTCAACGAAGGACTGGAGCGAAGCGTCCTCGAACGCACCCGGCAACTGGAGGCCGCGAACCTGGAGTTGGAGGCGTTCTGCTTCTCGGTGAGTCACGATCTGCGGACCCCGCTCCGGGCGCTCGACGGCTTCAGTCGCGAACTGCTCGAATCGCATGCCGGCCAACTGGATGAACAAGGGATGCACTACCTTCGCCGCGTCCGGGCCGGGACGCAGCGGATGGGCAATCTCATCGACGATCTGTTAAAATTGTCCCGGGTCACCCGTGGCGAAATGAGGCGTGAGCGGGTCGATCTCACGGCGCTCGCCGAGACTGTTTTCGCCGGGTTGCGAGATCTTGAGCCCGGGCGCACGGTTTCCTTCACCGCCCGGCCGGGAATGTTTGCGGAATGCGACCCCACGCTCATGTGCCTGGCGCTTGAGAATCTTCTTGCGAACGCCTGGAAGTTCACCTCGAAAAAGCCGGTGGCGGCGATCACTTTCGACGAAACCGAGATCGAGGGCCAACCGGCGTTCGTCGTGCGAGATGACGGAGCCGGGTTCGACATGGCGTATGCGGGCAAACTGTTCGGAGCGTTCCAGCGCTTGCACTCCGACCGGGATTTTGCCGGGACGGGAATCGGCCTGGCAACGGTCCAGCGCATCGTCCGCCGCCATGGAGGAAGAGTTTGGGCCGAGGGGGTGGTGGGCCGCGGAGCCGCTCTCTTTTTCACCATGCCCGGCCCGGAGGGAGACGCATGACTGGCAAGGTCATTCTACTGGTTGAAGACAATCAGGACGACGAAGAACTCGCCCTGCTCGCGTTCAAAAAGGGACAGGTGCTGAACGACGTGGTGGTGGCGAGAGACGGGGTCGAAGCGATCAATTACCTTTTCGGCACCGGCCCCCACGCCGGACGAAATGTCGGAGAGGTGCCGCAAATGATGCTGCTCGACCTGAAGCTGCCGAAGATTGACGGGTATGAGGTGCTTCGTCGGGTGCGGGCCGACCCCCGCACCCGGCGGTTGCCGGTCGTCATCCTCACGTCGTCGCGGGAGGAAGAAGATCTGGTCCAGGGGTACGATCTGGGAGCCAACTCGTACGTCCGCAAGCCGGTGGACTTCACGCAGTTCGTGGACGCCGTCCGGCAACTCCAGATGTACTGGCTCGTACTAAACGAAGCCCCGCCCCGGAATGGATGACCGTCATGGACAAGCAACCCCGTCTGCTCCTCGTCGAAGACTCGGCCGACGACACTGAGTTGATTCTTCTTGCCCTGCGCCGAGGCGGACTGGATCCGACATGGGAGCGGGTCGACACTCAATCCGCATTGAAAGCCTCAATGGTTGCCGGGGCATGGGACGCAGTCCTTGCAGACCACACCATGCCAATGTTTGGATCGACCGCCGCACTTGCGGTCGTGCGGGCGGCCGACCCGGACATGCCGTTCATCGTCGTCTCGGGGACGGTCGGGGAAGAGGCGGCGGTCGCGATGATGCAGGCCGGGGCGAACGACTACATCCTGAAGGGGTCACTGATCAGACTGGCTCCGGCTGTCAGGCGGGAAGTGCGAGAAGCCCAGAATCGGCGGGCGAGGCGTGCCGCCGAGCGGACTGCCGCCCATTTGGCGGCAATCGTGGAGTCGTCCGTTGATGCCATTGTCTCTGAGACCATCGACGGCCAGCTCACGAGTTGGAACCGGGGCGCCGAGCGGCTCTACGGATGGACCGTGGCCGAGGCCATCGGCCGTCACGTTTCGTTTCTTGTCCCTCCCGACAAACTGGCGGAGCGAGCCACCATCATGGACCGGGTTCGGGCAGGGGAACTCGTGGGATACCTGGAGACAGTCCGTCTTCACAAAGACGGCCAACGGATCGACATCTCGTTGACCATCTCCCAGATACGGGACGTGGATGGTCGTCTGATCGGTTTCACGAAAACCGGCCATGACATCCGAGAGCGGAAACGGACGGATGCGGCGCTCCGGGCGAGCGAAGAGCGGTTTCGCGGTCAGTCCCAAGTCCTCCAGTCGATCCTTGATAACATGAGCGACGGAGTCGTCGTCGCCGACGAAACTGGCAAATTCCTCCTCTTCAACCCGGCGGCCGAGCAGATCCTTCGGTTGGGGAGCATCGACGCGCGGCCTGAGGAATGGCAGGAGCGGTACAGTCTGTTTTTACCGCCCCACGGCGTGTTGCCTTTTCCGTTCACTGACAACCCGATGGTCAGGGCTCTGCGAGGCGAATCCTGCGAAGCAGTCGAGATGATTGTCAATCACGACCGGATTCCAGAAGCCCGGTGGATCAGCGTGAACGCCAAGCCGATGCGGGATGCGACCGGCGATTTGAGGGGCGGCATCACCGTCTTCCGGAACATCTCTGAACAAAAGCGATCAGAGATTGCGATCCGACTCAGTGAGGAGCGATACCGAACGCTTATTGCCGCGACCAGCGCCATCGTCTGGAACTCTCCGGCGTCCGGGGCATTCGACACGGAACAACCGGCGTGGACGGCATTCACCGGACAGACTCTCGAACAACACCGGGAGTGGGGATGGCTGGACGCCATTCACCCGGATGATCGGGAGGAGACCGCTCGCGCGTGGGCGGCGGCGGTGAAAGACCGTTGTGCGTTTCAGGTGGAACACCGACTCCGGCGTTCGGACAAGGAGTACCGGCACATGTCCGCACGAGCCGTGCCGATTCTGGATCCCGGCGGAGTCGTCAGGGAGTGGGTAGGGATCCATTCCGACATCACCAATCGCAAGCGGGCGGAAATGGCGCTCGTCGAAAGCCAGCAACGCCTCTCTCTGGCGACTGGGTCGGCGGGAATCGGAATCTGGGACTGGGACGTGTCGTCGAACGAGATGGTCTGGGACGCTCGAATGCTGGCGCTGTACGGCATTCGCGAGCGGGAGTTTTCGGGCGCCTATGACGCGTGGCAGAAGGGCCTGCTCCCGGACGACCGGGACCGCGCCGAGGGCGAGATCGCCGCCGCTCTGGCCGGGGTCAAGGATTTTCACACCGAATTTCGGGTCGCGTGGCCCGGAGGCGAGTTGCGCCACATCGAGGCGCACGCCTTGGTGCAGCGTGAAGCCGGCCGTCCGGCCACCCGCATGACGGGCGTCAACTGGGACATCACAGACCGGAAGCGGGCCGAGGAAGACCTGCGGTTGCGGGACCGCGCTATTCAGGCGGCAACGCAAGGGCTGATAATCACCGACTCCGGACTCGCGGACAACCCAATCATCTATGGCAGTCCGGGATTTGAACGGATAACCGGGTACACGCTCGAAGAAAGCCTTGGGCGCAATCTCCGGTTTCTTCAGGGCGCGGACACTGCCCCGGCGGCAGTTGCCCATTTACACAAGGCGATCCGAGAGGAGAATCCGTGCACCGTCGAGCTGTTGAACTATCGCAAGGACGGAACTCCGTTCTGGAACGAATTGTCGCTCTCTCCGGTTCGGAATGCAACCGGACGATTGACGCACTTCGTCGGCGTCCAGACGGATGTGACCGCCCGGAGGAGTCTGGAGGATCAATTCCGTCAGGCCCAAAAGATGGATGCGTTCGGGCAACTCGCCGGCGGCGTGGCCCACGACTTCAACAATCTCCTCACCATTATCAACGGGTACAGCGACCTGCTCCTTCAGAGTCTTCCAAAGAACGACCCGTCCCGCCCTCTGATTGACGAGATATATAAGGCCGGCGAGCGATCTGCCGGGCTCACCCGGCAACTCCTGGCGTTTAGCCGCCAGCAGATTTTGGCGCCACGGGTTCTCAACCTGAACGAGGTCGTGACGGAAACCGACAAGATGCTCCGCCGCCTGATCGGCGAGGACGTCCGGCTGACCACCACACTGGACTCCAATCTTTGGGCCGTCCTGGCCGACCCGGGACAAGTCGAGCAGGTGCTGCTCAACCTGTCGGTCAACGCACGGGACGCGATGCCCAAGGGCGGCCGACTGACGATCGAGACGCGGAATATCGAGTTGGACGAGATGTATGTGCGATCCCATGTGTACGTCCGGGCCGGTCCGCATGTCCAGTTGAGTGTCACGGACACCGGGAGCGGAATGTCGCCGGAAGTGCAGTCACGGATCTTCGAGCCGTTCTTCACCACCAAGGGGGCGGGCAAAGGCACGGGCCTGGGCTTGGCCACGGTGTTCGGGATTATCAAGCAGAGCGGCGGGCACGTCGCGGTGTACAGCGAGGCCGGGATCGGCACCTCCTTCAAAGTGTACCTGCCCAGGGCGGAGCAGAGTTCGGATGTCTTGAAAGCCCCGTCCCGGATCCTGGCCCCCCCGCGCGGGACGGAAACGGTTCTGATCGCGGAAGATGAAGCCGGGGTGCGAGAATTGGCCCGCCGTATTCTGGCCGGTTGTGGCTACAAGATTTTGGAAGCCGCGGACGGAGAAGAAGCCATGCGAATGGCCGAGGGGCATCACGGAACGATCCACCTGCTGATCACGGATGTCGTCATGCCCGGGGCGGGCGGCCGTGTCGTGGCGGAACAGATCAATCGGCGACACCCTGAGGTTCGCGTGTTGTACATTTCTGGGTACACGGATGACGCGGTCATCCGCCACGGCGTGTTGCGTGAAGGCGTGCAATTCCTTCAGAAGCCGTTCACCCCGCTCGCCCTGGCGCTCAAGGTGCGGGAGATACTTGATTCGTAACTGTGCCCGATTTGCCGGGTGGTCCCCGGATGGGCATTCGCGAGTCATCCCATGAGTGGATCTCGCACCACGTGAGGAAAGGTGAACTGATGGCTACCGTCCTGCTGGTTGATGACGATGTGATGGTCCGGGCGGCTACCCGGCTGATGCTGGAGAGGGCGGGCATTGATGTCGCCGAAGCCGGTGACGGCGCGGAGGGAGTGCGACTGTTCCAAAAGAGGCAGGCGGACGTGGTGCTGTGCGACCTGTTCATGCCGGGCAAGGATGGCCTGGAGTTGATCCGCGAACTATGCCGCGATTACCCCGGCGTGAGAATTATCGCCATGAGCGGAGGCGGGCACAACGGCGCCGTGGACATGCTCCCTGCCGCGCGCAAACTTGGGGCGGCCAAGGTGCTGTACAAGCCCTTCAACCAAGCAGAAGTGCTGGCCGCGTTCCGAGAAATCAGCGATCACAAGCCGGATGAGTTCGTCTGCTCGCGAGATTCACCGCAAAATAAATGATGGATGTCGCGAAAACTTGGCTGCAATTCCTGCAAAACGCCAATGTCGCTTCATCCGACGTCATGGCTCAAACCGGATCGTATCCGCCAAGTCCAGCGATTGAATCATGACGTGTTCCGACACATGGCCTGCGAGCATCAACGCCTTCAGGATGAAAGCCGCCTTCTCCTGGCCGAGGCCGTCGATCCTGCCATGCAATGCCTTCTCGTTTCGCAACTGCTCGATTTCATCCGTGATGTTCTTGATCGCCATCTTCACCTCCTAGTTTGTTACTCGTCGTACTTCAGCAAGAACTTCGGATTGATGGCCTTGAAGCTCAGTCGCCCGCCGATGTCCTCGTCGTACTCTTCCACCAGTGGTCGCAGCACAACGCCTTCCCGCTGAACTTGAGGATTGAGTACGCTTGTGCCTTCGGAGTACGTCACAAGCTGATCCACGGTGTGGTCGAGCGTCAATGTTCCCAGTTGCGGCACGCCTTCCAGCCCCAGATCGGTCAGAGTCGCCAGCATCACCGAATGATCGACGAGGCGGTAGGCGTCGACGTTGAAGACGTTGAACACACGAAGCGTGACTTCCTTCAGCCCGTACTTGTTTTTCTGAATGCCCGGTCCAATCACCTCGGCCTGGATCGCCAGTTCAAACCCCAACCGTTCACAAGCGGCCCGCAACTTCTCCTCCAGTTTAATGGAGGCGGTGACTCGGGATAGCACGTTCGTCTGATCGGTCTCGTCCATCCACAGGTTACGGCTGCAAATGCCGAACTCCCCTTGCCGGAGGAAAGCGGTGAACGACGTGCCGTCCAGCTTTTCGGTGACGTAGAAGGTCTTGCCCTTGTGCCGCAGAAGGGCTGCTTCCAAGACCTGCACTCGTGTCTCATCGGTCTTAGGCAGGAAGCCGGGAAAGCCGCCTTTCACTTTGCCACTCATGCCGACCGGAAGTGGCGGCTCCCATTTGCGGACGCCGAGCAAGCCGGTGACGTCAACCCCTTCCTCTTCCGGTGATCCGGTTGGCAAGAAGGAAAGTGGGAAGCAGATGCCTTGGGAGACCTGACCGCGCAGCTTAACCGTCTTAATGCGGAACCCGGCCGGAACAGTTACGACACCCGTGGCGTCGGTTTGGGCGGGCTTGAAGCTGCTGGCGCGGAGGAACTCGAACTCCGGACGCTCGGGCAGGAGGGAGTCGATTTCACAGTAAACGAGCTTGTCGCCGGGCTTGTGGTCGCCCTTCTTGGCGACGATCCACCACCCGAGAACGCGGACCTTTTCGATGGCGTCGGCGTTCGGGATTGGCTCAACGGCATTAACGGTCTGAATGCTGGCAAGTTTGCGCATTGGCGCCTCCTTCGGCGTTGTGGCCACAACCGGACGCGCTGGGCGGCAAAGGGGTTCAGTGTGGCTGGTCATTCATCCTCCTTCGTAGGCTGCGTGTTTTCAGCCGCCTCATCGGTCACTTCCACCAAGGCGTAAGTCTTGCCCCACAAGCCCGCGATGGTCAAGGTGTTCTTGTCCGTGTCGAGGATGATCGTGACGGGTCGGTAATTCTCGCCGCCTCGCCAACTGTCAGATCGTTCCAATGCGTTGATTTCTACGGGCATGGCGTCCTCCGATTCCGTTAGGAAAACGGTGGCGTAAAACGCGCGGATGGTCAAGCGGCTATTTGAATAAAATGAAGTTGAGATTGACCGATGCCGACATTCCTTGAGATGATGACCCGGTTTTAATGGCTCTCACGAAGGAACCAGATGAAGCCGTATGCCGTTTTACTCTTGTTTGCGTCCCTAGTGCCGCAGGCATCCGCAGCCATGATTCCGTACTACCGCATGGACGAGATGGCATTCCTGTCCTCGGACATCGTGCTTTGTGATGAAATCAAGTCCGAAGCGGGGCATTATCCGACGAGCGTATACCACACCTACGAACAAGTCACCATGACGGTAGTTCAGACGTTCAAAGGGTCGCTCAAGCCCAAGGAATCCATTAAAGTCAAATTTGATGGCGTATACACGCGCCGCAGCGACCGGGGATTTTCCGGTGGAACCGACAGGAAAGAAGCCCCCATGGGCCGGGTGTTGGTCTTCTTGAAAAAGAGCGACGATGGCGATTGGCGGCCGGTGACCGGGGGCGCCAAGTTGATCCTGAACGGTGAAGCCCACTGCTACGGTCAGTTCATCTCGAACCCCGGCCCACTGTGGCTCGCCCGCATGGCGCCGGAGAATATCGAGGTCGCTGATGACAAGCCATATGGCGAGGAGTTGCTGGTAAAGGATCTGGAGGCGGCACTGGTCAAGTCAGCGAAGATCAAAGAGGTGGGCTGGAGAAGCGCCGATGATTCCGTCATCAGAAAACCGCTGCGGCCCAAGCAGCGTTTGTCCCCAGACCGCCACTGAGACCGAAGATCTCGGGGGCTCGCTGTGGGCAAGACGCGTGCGCTCAAAAGTCTGATATGATGCGGGAGGTTCTGTTGCAAGAAGCTGAAAGGAATAAATGCCGATGGGATTTCTGGACAGCCTCTCACCTGACGAGCAATATCTTTTCTTCCGCAAGATTTATTCTCGGCATCTCGTCTGCCTATTTGCGAGCTATGTGCTGCTGGACGATGCGGGAAGGGATGATGGAGTTGAGCGGCCACTGATCGTCACTGGCTTCGTGATGGATGTTGATGGCCATTGGTTCTACATCACTGCTGGACACGTTCTTCGAGACATCAACGAGCTTGTGAAGAGTAAGAAAGCCATCATCAAGAATTTTGGCTTCAAAGACGATATGGGTCTTCACGCTGTTTCGGCACACCAAACGATGCTGCCGGATTATGAGGATATACCCAAAAAATGGCTAGATGAAGAATCTACTGCCATGGATGTCGCGGCGATGTACATACGCCCCCTCTACCGTGCAGGCCTCCAAGCGAATGAAATTGCCCCAGTGGAGGAGTATTTTTGGGGAGATCACTCGGAAAACTTTGACCACTATTGCGTCTGCGGTGTTGCCGTAGAACTTACCTCGCCACTTTCCCCCTCAAGCAGCGTTTTCGACAATTCACGCTCATCCACATTTTACCCAGTCCTGCTGAACCTCTCGCCAACCACTGCTCCTGAAGCCGAAACGGGTAAGAAACTTGCAGATTGGTTCTTTGCGAAAGTGCAGACGCCAACGGACCTAAAAGGCATTGAGGGCATGAGCGGAGCGGCCATTTTCGGCCTGAGAAACATGCCGGATGGCGATGTCAATGTGTGCGTGGTGGCACTCCAGAGCCGCTGGCTCCCGAATTCGCGCGTCGCCTACGGTTGTCGGATCAAGGATTTCGGACCTTGGGTGAGGTCGTTCAAGGAACGACTGTCGGCTGAAGGCAAGCTTGTCGAGTAGACTTCGCCAGCAGCCCGCTGCCGCCTTCCAAGCGGCTGGGCGGCGGGCTGCTGGCGATAGGTATGCGTTGAGTTATGCGACCGCAACGGTTTCTTTGCACCCGCATGGAAATGAAAAAACCTCCATTGGTTTCCATCAGCTTGGGAAGGCACAAACGGTTCATTTGCCGACAACGCCTTCGGCCATTTTTGCGAGCATTTCAGCCCATTCTTTGTCAAATTCGCCGTATTTGCCTGGATCGTCGGCATGGGGTAGCAATTTCTTTCCGATCCTGATTGCCTCTTCCAATGCTAGTCGCCGTCGCAATCCGCTTTCAAATCGCAATTTTTGCGCCATCGCAATTAAAAGTTCGAGCTTCGTCTTCATGGTATCCTCGTGAGCAGTGCTTGGAAAATAAACAATTCCCTTCGAAAGCATTGACACGAGCCACAGATTCAGTTGTCTTGGAAAATACAGGTTTGATAAATCCATCTGAACAAAATTCACCAAAAGCCACGAAGGTCTTCCGAGATTCGGCTGTCCGCCCGTTCAGTCGCAAGCCTGGCTTGATTTTGAAAGGATTCGCAATCCATTGACCAAAATATGCAGAGAAACGAAGATCTTTAACCATGCCAAATCGCCTGATCATAGCAAAGATTGTGAGAGCAATCCACATCGTTTGCCAAATGCTTTCTTCCAATTCTTTCGCTTCAGAAATGGCAAAGAAAATGGCATCGCATTGATTGTCCATCTCGCATTTAATCGGCTTTACTTGGCATTGAGCAATCTCGGAGACATGTTCGTAATATTTACTTTCAAATGGCGAAAACATCGAATCTCCTTTCTTGTGTGAGTGCTGATCTGATTGTTCACTTTGTCTTGGCAAACTCTTTTAGCTTTTCCCCCAATTCTGTAGTGATCAAATCCGGATGGCACTCAAAAAGACATCGGATTACGATCTGCTCCGAGTCTTCGCTTGCAGCTTTGGCAAGCACAACAATCGTGGTCACAGGAACGGCAAGCTCGTCGTTTTCGTACTTGCTCAGCGTGCCTTTTCCGATCTTGATCGTTGAAGCCATGTCGCCCAATTTGATTCCCGCCTCCTCTCGAATAGTGCGAAGGATTTTTCCGACACCCGACAATTTCGCCCCATTAGCCATTAGCGTTTACCTTCTCCTGAGAATGTCGCAACAGGCTCGCCCCTGTCTGAATCGGCATGGGGATTCCGCTGATGCCCACACACAAAGAGTATCGTTGTTTCCATTGTGGAAACAAGCAGTTTTGGTAGTTTCTTGAGAGATTTTTCAAAATTTCCACATCAACCCACCAAGGGCCGAATTCCAGTAGCGACATGTGCTGTTCTTGCGTTAGCGGGCGTCAGGGGCCGAAGGCGTCCGCAGGACCGAAGCCCGAGAGCACGCGACGGCGAAGCCGGAACGCCCAATCACTTCTTCACCCTCGCCTTCCAGTTCTTCTCTCCCTCTTTCCCTTCCAACTCCGCTATCTTCAATTCCAACCTCAACCTCTCATCTTCAGACAGTTTCAAAGCACGGTACAACACCACCAAGTGGGGTTTGTTGCTTTTGGGCATCCAGGAGAAGCGTTCCAGCAGGAGGGGGATAGTGGCAAGACTGATGGAGGGAAGGCGGGTCATATGGCGTCTGATTCTTTCGTAGGTATCTCTTGATCCGATACCCCGGCCACGGACGGTATGCCACCGTGCTTCTCAATCCCCTTGATCGTGTCTTGTAGGCGAGTGGCATTGTCCCAAAGTTTTTTCAGAAGGATATCGGCGCATATCTGAGTGCAGTGGCCGCATATGTTGGTGTCCTTCCCGGCAATCAGGCAAGTTACGTCGTGTTCAGATAACCCACAGAGGCCACAGTGGAGAACTGGCTTCGTGGGCTGCTCGGACGCTGGAGTTCGATTCGTTTCCTCGGAGCAATTGGTCTGCTTCGCATCCTGGCATTCTTTGTGGAACGCCATCAACCCCTTGGCGATGTCATTGGGATGAGCGACGTGAAACCCGGCGTCGTTCTGCCAGCCGATCCGTTTCGCGTAGTCGTCTGCCAATGCTTGCACATCAACGGTCATGCCACCTCTCTTTCCGCCCCGTTCAGGACTGTTTAACTCGTTTCGTCCTTTTCTGGACCGTTCACGTCTTCTTGCGCCTGATATTCCCACACTTTTCACAATGCTGGTCGTAATAGAAACCCACCACCTTGCTTTCACTTCCTCGCGGGCCGCTTCGGATCGTTTCCCACGAATGCCTGCAAAACCTCCCAACGAGCAGAGCGTAAAGCCACGTTAGCATGATGCCCTTCCGGCTGGGGCACTCTCCCAGTTGTCGGGATGCTCAAGGTTGAGGGCTGCAAGCTCAGTCCGTGTCTTTTCGACCGTTCCAGCGGTCTGGTAATCGTCGCAGTAAAATTTACCCTGCCAACATGACGCCTGGAGGCAAGCTGAGCATACAGTGATCGTTGGTTCGCGGAAACTGAGAACATCCCGCCGAGCCTCATCCAAGCCGTACTCGCCCGTCAGGATTTGCAGGAGATACGCCTCGGCATGGCATCCGAACGTCCCGCCTGTCCAGTGCTTCATCTCTTCATGCGTAATTGTCGTATGTGCTTCGATCATTCGAGAATTCCTATCACGCCGACCGCCGCAGCAATTCGGTTCGAGCTTCGTTCAACCTCGCCATCTGCTCATGGCTCCCACCAACATCCGGGTGACACCGCTTTGCCTTGTCCCGAAACGCCGCCTCGATCTCGGATCGTGACGCACCGGCTTTCAAGCCCAAGGCGTCCCAAGGTGAATTGCTTGGCAATGCGATGAACCCTTTGAACGCCTGCTGCACCATTTCGCCCGTTCCCCAGCGTTCAATTCCACGCAACGCCTCAATGGTTTTCCCAATGGCGTAAATGTTGTCGTGGATGATGTCCCACTTGTCGCAGGCGAAGCACATCTGCTTCTTCCGGTAGGTGAAGTATACCGCCACGCCGCGGTCATCCGGCGTCTTGTAGGTCGCATAGGGTAAACCGTCTTTGCGAAGGGGGATGTTGGTGGAGATGATTGGAAGTGTTCCCCCAAGGCGTCGGATCTCACTGAGGACGAACTGGCAGGCGGCTCCGTGGGTGGTGCGGAAGTGGCTGCGGGCGGGAAAGTGAATCCGTTGTTTCCCGGCGGGCCACTGGAGGGGGTATGCTTCGATCACGGGTTGATTCCTTTCTGTGACTGGACCTTCTTTCGTTCGCGGAATGCACGCAGACGGCACATGGCCGAGCAGAACCGCTGGTAGAACTGTTTCGGGGTGTAAGGCTTCAGGCAGAAGAGACACGCGACTTTCTTGGTCATGCTCAAAACTTCTTGCCGCCAACCTTGAGTCGATTCTCCGGCTTGTGATCCGCTCGTTGGTCGTTGTAAAGCATCTTTTCGAGCAGAGCCGGGATGTCGTCCGGATAGTACATGCCAATGGTGTCGAAGATGCGAATGGCGGCATCGAACAATTCGACAGGCACCATTTTGCGGTGAGGCAGCTTGTCATCCATCAGGTCCTTGCGGTGACCTTCCAATGCCTCGGAAATCTCGCTGTGAATCAGAGCGAAAATCTCGCCCATATTCCGCTCGATCACCTCTCCAGTTGCCGGATCGTGATACCAACCAGCATTCCAAGCACGCCCGTGGCAGGCCCGCACGAGAACTGATGTCGCGTTCAAGATTTCTTCGTCAGTCGGCAAAAAGCATTCAGCCATAACACTCCTTTCTGATTTGGTTGTCGCCAGACGCTAGCGCAACGCGCGTTTCCACGCAAGCACTTTCTTTCGTTGCGCGAAGCTCAAATCCGTGCTTTCAATTCACCCGTTTTTCGCCCAGTCCCCTTTCTCATTCCCCGAAAGGAATTGTGATGGAAACGGTGCGAGGATTGCTCCAAATGGGTAATCAAAAAGTTGGTGAC
>NZ_JH636446.1:310722-319130 GCF_000255705.1 Zavarzinella formosa DSM 19928 | reverse complement strand
GAGATACGCCGCAAAGGATGCCTCGTTTTACGTGTGCATTCAAGCGGCGATTTTTTCAGTCCAGTGTACGCCGAAAAGTGGCTCTGGATCATGAAGAAAGTCTCCCGACCAAGGTATTACTTTTACACGAGGTCATACCGAATCCCGGAGATAGCTGAAGTGTTGGAGAAAATGGCCGCACTGAAGCAGGTCCGGGGGTGGTACAGCACTGATTCTGAAACGGGAACGCCTGAAAACGTGCCCAAAAGAATCCGAACGGCTTACCTCCAAGTCGATGAAGACACGCCGCCCGAACCGGCCGACCTTTTGTTCCGTGTCCGTCGCCTGCGAAAGCAGCCTCGTCCTCGGATCGGGTTAACCGTTCTGCCGTTGTGTCCAAACGAAAGTGACAAGGAAATCAGTTGTGGTGCTTGCACCCGTTGTTTTTCCTGATTGAAATGCCTTTCAAGGTTTCACCCTTGGGGCTTTTCTTTTCCCAACTCACTCCCCTCCATCAAGTCATCATCCTGGCCAGCCTCACCAACTCCATCGGGTCGGCCGGTTTGATTAGATGCAGGTCGAAGCCCGCGGCGTCGGTCCGTCGAAAATCCTCGTCTCGTGCCATCGCCGTCAGGGCCACCAGCTTGATTGCGTGGTCGGCCATCAATTCGCGGAGGCGTTGGGCTAGCTCATCCCCCTCCATTCCCGGCATGTTCAAGTCGATGAAACACAACGCGGGGGGTGACTCCACGGCCATCCGCAGGGCGGTTTCCCCGTCGTAACAGGCACGGGCATCAAACCCGCACATCTTGAGCAGCGTGGCGCACATGTCGGCGCCATCTTGGTTGTCATCCACGCAAAGGATGCCTGGAGCATTGGGAGTGATGTTGGGCATGGTCATCTCGGCGAGGTGATTTTGGAATCCGTGTCGCTTGACAAGCCACATCGGTGGAATGATTTCCGCACGTCGCATGCCGTGTCGTTAAGGTGATTTTCCGTCTTCCATCCCGGCCGTTTCTCATTGTTTCGGCACGCGCCTTGCACAATCGTTTGATCTCATCACCGTCCGGTCCAATCCTCACATTGAGGGGCAAGTCATTGCCGACACCATCAACACGAACCTGCGAGAACTGCGTGGAAGACTCGTCTCCGCAAGTGAGATGGCTCGTTCCCTTTGCCGGGGCGAGCCGTTTCCTTTAGACCACAGACCTCAATGACGCATTCCCCTCCCGCGATCCCCCGTTTCCGGACGCCAACATTCGACGGTGTCTCCTGTCCTCCGTCGTCGTTCCGGGATCAGGTCAGGGGAAGGCTGGTGCGGCGGTCGATCACCGTACTCCGGAAGGTGGCGAGGGTGGTCACCCTCGGGGCACCGGAGCCTCGTTGAGCACCAGCCAGTACATCTGGAGTTGGTGGATGGCTTCGGCGAAGCGGGCAAATTCCACCGGCTTGCGGACATAGCTGTTCGCCCCGAGGTCGTAGCTTGTGATCAGATCTTCCTCCTCACCGGAGGAGGTGAGTATGACCACGGGAAGTCGGCGAGTCCGGGGATCAGCCCGAACCTGTCTCAGCACCTCCAGGCCGTCGACTTTGGGCAACTTCAGGTCCAGAAGCACGAGCTCCGGCAGGTCCTTCGCGTCTTTGCCGGCGTGGGCGGCGGTGCCAAACAGGTAATCGAGAGCCTCCTGGCCGTCTCGCACCACGACCATCGCATTGGCAACGCGGCTCCGCTCGAAGGCAAGGATGGCCAGATCCTCGTCGTCCTGGTTGTCTTCAACCAGAAGAATCACCTTATTATTCATGCTGACTCCTTCTCGGGCAGGGTGAAATAGAACGTGGCTCCGCCGCCTGGAAGACTTTCAGCCCATATTTGTCCGCCGTGGCGACGGATGATTCGCTGGACGGTGGCCAGACCGATGCCGTTGCCAGGGAAATCCCGTTGAGGGTGAAGCCGCTGGAACGCCCCGAACAGTTTGGAGGCGTGGCGCATGTCGAAGCCCGCCCCGTCGTCGCGAACGAAGAACGCCGGGAGTCCCTTCTGCTCGGTCCTGCCGAAGACGATGGTTGCTTCCGGCTTCTTCCCGGTAAATTTCCAAGCGTTTCCCATCAGGTTCGCCAAGACGACCTTGAGAAGACCGGGGTCGCCCTCGCCTGCCAAGTCAGGCCCGATGTCGATGAAGACCCGGCGGTCTGGCTCGCTCTGACGGAGTTCGGCCGCGACCGCTTGCGCCAGTCCCGAAAGGTCCACTCGCTCCGACCTGATGTTCCCGCGGCTAAGCCGCGAAAGCCGGAGCAAATCGTCGATCAGTTCCCCCATCCTCCGGGTGCCCGCCCGCACGCGTTGAAGGTAATGCCGGCCCTTGTCGTCGAACTGTTCGCCGTAGCCGCGGAGCAACTCGTCGCTGAATCCGTCCAGCGCGCGCAAGGGAGCCCGGAGATCGTGACTCACCGAATAGGCGAATGCCTCAAGCTCCCGGTTCGCCGCCTCCAATTGGGTTGTGCGTTCCAGAACCCGACGCTCCAGTTCATCATTGAGCCTGGCGGTCACTTTTTCCGATTCCCTTAACGCGGCGATCAGGGTGTTCGATTTCAGCAGAGTCATCACGCGCACCGCTTCCACGGAAATGGCCAAATCCCGCGCCTGCCGTCCCAATAACGCGATTTCCGTCTCGGCCCGCAAGCGGGCATCCATGCGCACCGCTTCCACGGAAATGGCCAAATCCCGCGCCTGGCGCCCCAGCAAGGCGATCTCGGAGTCCGATTGCAAACTTGCCTGGCATCTCAGACTTTCCACGAAATCGGCCAAATCGCGGGCCTTCTGTTCCAGGGCTTCGATCGTCTGATCCGACTGCAAGAGGGTTTTCTCCCTCGTTGTTTCGACAAACCGCGCCAGTTCTCGCGCCTTCAATTCCAGCGTCTCGATACTGTCATCAGTTTCCGCAAGAGCCTGCCGTCGCGCCTCTTCGACCGAACGCGCCAGTTCAAGGGCTCGTTGCTCCATCGCTTCGATTGTCTTGATCATGCGGTCGCAGCCTCCGGGTTGGATGACTATTCGAGAAACAAAGTTCTTGCGGTTTGCGGTCAATGGCGGCCACAAATGCATTGCGAACCGGGAGGCGAGGCGGTTATCGACGCCGATCCCGCCTCGAAGGCCGGACTTCCAGCTCACAGGCGGTCCAGGATCTCCCGCACCTTGCCCGTCAGGGCGCTGATGCTGAAGGGCTTGTGCAGGAAGTCTGAGGCGGCCGACTCCACTCCCTGATGCACGAGCATGTCCTCGGTGTACCCGGACATGTAAAGCACCTTCATCCCCCGATTGAGGGCGGTCAGTCGGCCGGCCGCCTCCCGCCCCGACAGGCGGGGCATGATCAGATCGGTGAGCAGCAGGTGGATCGGATCCCGCTGCCGCTCACCAATTTCCACCGCCATCAGGCCGTCCGACGCTTCGATCACCTTGTAACCGCTCCTCTGCAGAACCATCCTGGTCATCTTTCGCACCGTCTCGTCGTCCTCGACGAGCAAGATGGTTTCTCGCCCCTTCGCCGCCGCCCGCGTCTCCTGGCCGGCGGGGGGTGTCGTCGGTTCGGCGACCAGAGGCAGATACACCCGGAACGTGGTTCCCTCCCCGACCGTGCTCGCCACCTCGACGTGGCCGCGGCTCTGCGTGATGATCCCGTACACCGTGGCGAGACCCAGGCCGGTTCCCTCCCCGACCCCCTTCGTCGTGAAGAACGGATCGAACACATGCGCCCGAACCCCGTCCGACATCCCGAAGCCGGTGTCACGGACCGACAGCATCGCGTACCCGCCCCGCTCCAGGTCGGGGCGCGTGCGTGCGGTTCCCTCGTCCAGCACGGTGTTCGTTGTGGTGACGACCAGCCGCCCGCCGTTCGGCATGGCGTCGCGGGCGTTCGCCGCCAGGTTCAGGAGAACCTGCCCGATCTGTGTCGGGTCGGCCTTCACGTGACCGAGGTCCGGGTCCGGATTGATCTCGAACTCGATGTTCTCCCCGATCAGCCGCTTGATCATCACCCCGATGTCCCGGAGGAGCGTGTTCAGGTTCAGCACGCACGGGACGAGCATCTGCTTGCGGCTGAACGCCATGATCTGCTGGGTCAGGGCGGCGGCCCGCATCCCCGCGTCGCGAATGTTTCGCAGAGAGTCGATGCGCTCGGCGGCGGGCATGGGGGCGGGGAGGACGGCGTCCGCGAGCAGCAGTTCGCTGAACCCGGCGATGACAGTGATGATGTTGTTGAAGTCGTGGGCGATCCCCCCGGCGAGCCGCCCGATGGCCTCCATCTTCTGGGCCTGCCGCAGGTGGTCCTCAAGCCGCTTGCGTTCGGTGATGTCGCGGAACACCAGGACCGCCCCGGACACTTCCCCGCTCGCGTCCCGGATCGGGGACGCGCTGTCGTCGATGGAGAGTTCCTTCCCGCCCCGGTTGATCAGGAGGGTGTCGGGGGCCAGTGTGGCGGGTTCGCCCTTCGAGATCGCGTCGAGGATCGGGTTCAGGACCGGCTTGCGGCTTCCCTCCCCGATGATCTGAAAAACCTCCCGCACGTCCCTGCCGAGCGCGTCCGCCTGGCTCCAGCCGGTCAGATGCTCGGCCAGCCCGTTCATGAACCGCACCCGGCCGTTCGTGTCCGTGGCGATCACCCCGTCGCCGATGCTGCCCAGGGTGGCCGCGAGCCACTGCTCGTTCTCCCGCAGCCGCCACTCCAGCTTGTGCCGGTACAGCCCGATCTCGATGGCCGTCCGCAGGGCGTTGTCTTCGTAGGGCTTTAGGACATACCCGAACGGGTCGGTCAGCTTCGCCCGCTGGATGGTCGCGCGGTCCGAGTTGGCCGTCAGGTACACGACCGGGACGTCCCGTTGCTTGCGAATCAGGCACGCCGCCTCCACGCCGTCGATTCCGGAGCCCAGGTTGATGTCCATCAAAATCAGGTCGGGGCGGAGTTCGACCGCCTTCCGCACCGCTTCCTCGCCAGTCGAGGCCGACCCCGCCACCACGTACCCCATCTCTTTCAGTTGCGTCTCGATGCACCTGGCGATGATCCTCTCGTCCTCGACGACAAGGATGGATGACGGAGCCATGAGAGCGTTATTGCCGGCGGGTTGCCGAAGATTATCGACGCACCCGGCGATGACGCCCCGGTCTTCGACGGCAAGGACATTGGACGGGGTCATGAGCGAGTTCCTGCCGGGTGGCTGCCGGCGGCTACGGGGAACCGGATGGTGAACGTGGTTCCCACGCCGGCGGTCATTTCAATTTCTCCGTCGAGCTGATCGACGAGTGTGTTCACCAACTGCATCCCGAAGGATGTGGTGTTTCGAAAGTCCGTGCCGACGGGGAACCCGGCGCCGTCGTCGGCGACGGTCAGGACGTTGGCCCCGCCGTCGCGGCGCAGTGCGACCCGGATGCGACCCGCAATGGCGCTGGCGAACGCATGCTTGAGACAGTTTGAGATCATCTCGTTCAGGAGCAGCCCGCAAGGGATGGCGATGTCGATGGTCAGCGACGGGATGTTCACGTCGAGTTCGAGCCGGATGTCGCCCGACACCCTGTAAGTGCGGAACAGGTCGGCGGCGAGCTGCCGGGAGTACTCGGCGAAGTCCACGCGAGCCAGGTCCTGGGCGTTGTACAGGCGCTCGTGGATCAGGGCCATCGACCGGACCCGCCCCCGGCTCTCCCGGAACATCTCCGCCGCCGCCCGGTCCGTCGTCTGACGGGATTGGAGTTCGAGCAGCGCGGAGACGATCTGCAAGTTGTTCTTGACCCGGTGGTGAATCTCTTGCAGGAGGACTTCCTTCTCGCGGAGAGACTCCCGGGTTCGTTCCTCGCTCGCCCGGAGTTCGCTCTCGATCCGGCGGCGTTCACAGAACTGACTGATCTGGCCGGTGATCTTTTCGAGCGTCGCGATCAGCGAGGCGTCCGGCTCGCGGAGTTCGGGGCTGTAAAACTCGATGACCCCGACCATGTCCGCGCCCTGGCGCATCGGCAGCCCGAAGCCGCCGCGCAACCCCTCGAATGTCACCGCCGGGCAATCCGTGGTTGGGCCGTCGAATCTGATGCCGGCTTCCCAGACAGGTTCGCGCGTGCCCCAGGCCCGGCCGGCGACGCCAATGCCGGATTCAAGAACCGTCTTTTGACTGAGCGCTTCGATGAAGCTCGCCTCGGCCCAGGCGGGGTGCCAAAGATGGATCCGATTCAAAACGTTGGCCTTTCGATCAACGATCCATAGGACGGCGACCTCCCAGCGGAGACACTCCGCCATTGTCTGCAACACCCTCAGGCCGGATTCCTCCAGACTGGTTGCCTCACTCAAAATGTCGGTCACCGTCTGGTCAGCCTTCTGAAATCGCTCGGATCGCTTCCGTTGGGTGATGTCGTGGGCGATGGTCGATGACCCGGTCACGACTCCGTTCGCCTCGCGGACGGGGGAAAGACTCTGAAGCACCTCGATCCGGCACCCGTCCTTCCGAACGCGCACCGTCTCGAATTCGGTGATGTGTTCGCCCGCGAGCAGCCGGCTGGCGTGGTTTTGGGGATTCTCGGGGGCGTCGGACTGGCGGCGGCGGCCAGGCAGGAGAGTCGAGACGTTCCGGCCGGTCATTTCCGTCGCCGGGAAACCGTATAGCTTTTCAGCCGCGGGATTCCAACTGGTGATCACGCCATCGAGCGTTTGGGCAATGATTGCCTCGCCGGACGATTCGACGATGGCCGCCAGGCGAATGGCCGTCTGCTCGGCCTCCCGTTTCCCTTCCTTCAACCGCCCGCGGGCCAGCGCTTGGCTGACAGCCGGTCCGAGCCGCGCGAGCCGGTCCTTCATGAGATAATCGGTCGCTCCGCGCCGCATGATATCGACCGCGAGCTCCTCGCCGATGGTGCCCGAAACGATGATGAACGGAATGTCCAGCTGACACTCACGCATGATCTCAAGGGCATTCAGCGCGTCGAACCCTGGCATCGAGAAATCCGCCAGAATAATCTCGGGCGGCGGTTGCAAATGGTCCCTGAAATCCTGCTCGGTTTCCACTCGCCTGGCATTGGGATCGTAGCCTTCTCGAAGCAGAGCGAGAAGCAGCCCCTCAAAGTCGTCATGATTGTCCTCGAGAATCAGCAGGCGAAGCGGCGTGGTCATGGTCGTATGCCCGTGAGGAGGAAGCCATTCCTTATGAGCCCGCCTCATTCGGCTGGCTTCCGATTTGATGCGTCGCCGACCAGTTATCGGGCGGCCTCGCTGAACTGCGCGTAGTTCACGGGGACTAAGGCGCGAAATGCCGCAGATGTTTAAGGTGCGAGAGGGTATTGTAACCGATCAGACCAGAATGCACTAATAATTGTCAGATTCAATCCAGGCCTCAGGGCAAGTCCTGGTGTCAAGCCGGGCAAGAAATCGAGCCGATATTCACCCTTGACTTAAAATAGTGTCTGCTGGCTCACCTCCTTCGCTTCTGGCTTTCCCCATGCGCGATCTCCCCTTTGCCATTACTACTTTCGGATGCCAGCCGATGTTGTTTTGAAGTTTATCTTTCCCCCAAATTGCCAATCCATGACATGAATATTCGTGTGCCGGGTATACTGAGATACCCCTTGTGATGGAACACCCCGTCAGGCAGCCGATGCCATAGGAACTTAATGATCTATGCAGAAGCCGGAAACCCCGGTCTGCCGTCCGTGTTGGTGGTTGATGATTACCCGGACTCCGCCGAATCGCTGGCGATGGTGTTAAAAACCCATGGCTATCCCACGGGCATTGCCCTCTCAGGACGTTCGGCCCTCGGTATTCTCTTATTGCCGGACATCGTCATTTTGGAACTGCGGTTAAGAGATACGGACGGCTGGAATCTGGTGAAGACGATTCGAGCAAGACCGGGCTCCGTGATTCCCGCCTTTATCGCGGTCACGACATGTGGTCAGCCTGCGGACTTTCTCAAGTCGGCCGCCGTCGGAATCAGTGCTCACCTGATTAAACCCGCCTCCATCGACCATATCATCTCCGCCTTGGCCAGTGTCAGTCATGCATTCCCTTCGCGATGTTGACCAGCATCGTCGGGTCGGCGGGTTTGATCAGATGGATTGCAAAGCCCGCCCTGGCCAGTCTTCGCACATCCCCCTCGCGGCTCATGGCTGTCACGGCCACCAGCGTCATCAGGCGCCGGGGCGCCAATTCCCGGAGACGGATTGCCAGTTCGTCTCCGTCCATGCCCGGCATGTTCAGGTCGATGAAACACAAGTCAGGAGGCGGTTGTCTGGCAAGGCGCAAGGCAGTGATCCCGTCGTAACAGGCTTCGGCAACAAACCCATTAAGGCTGAGTATCAAGGCGTTTGTGTCGGAAACGTCGTGATTGTCATCCACGCAAAGTATGTGAGGGAAAAGGGGCGGTGAGGTGTCGTTGGAGATAGCGGTTCCTCTCCCGCATGGGGA
>NZ_JH636446.1:264645-310712 GCF_000255705.1 Zavarzinella formosa DSM 19928 | reverse complement strand
CAATGCGGGCTGCCTGACAATGGCATAATTCAAGCATATCTCGTACCAACGCGAGGAAAATTCTGTCGCGTGGACGAATTTACGACTCATCGTCGCATGATAAGCGTCACAATGTGACGCGCCTTCCGTTATCCAAACAACGTCGGCTGGCTCACCATTCCCCGCAACGCCTTCCGCAGCCCTTCCATCTCTGCTCGCTCTCCGTGGGACAGCCCGCCTTTCCGCTCCGTTCGCTCGATCAACTCCGCGATCCCGGCGCGCCTCGCTTCGTCTTCGCTCTCGAAGGGTTCTGCCAGCCACACGGATGGGGCGTAGGAGTATCCGAAGTTGCTCGTTTGGATCGACGTGCAGAAGACCCACACATGCTCTCTGACTTTGCAAAGGCCAACCGTCGCTGTCGCTTTCCCGCAACGAGCGACAACTTCCTCCTGCCGAGGGCAAAAGACGCCCGAGTTATTGACGTGGCACTCGGCTCCCCACGCCAGTTTGGCAATCTCCAGTGTCCGGGGATCGCGTCGCCAGTTGGGGTCGGCGTCCTTGATGGCTTGGATGCGTGCGGGGATGTCCATGACCGAGCATTAGCGTGTTTGCAGGTCCGGCGCAAGCTGGGTGATCGCATCGACGCCGCTCGGTTGATGCTTGACGAGATCGAGAAATATCAGTTGTGCCGCCTCACTCTCGCGGTTATTCTTCTATTTCCTCTCCCAATGCGCCAGGTATCCCCTTCGGATGCCCGCGTCCCTCCGCACTCTCCCGCCGGTTCGTCTCGCCATTCCAAGGATTCGCCATGCCGCATCGCCTGGTCCGCTCCGCCTTCACCCTCATTGAGTTGCTGGTGGTGATCGCCATCATCGCCATCCTGATCGGATTGCTGCTGCCTGCTGTTCAGAAGATTCGGGAAGCGGCCAACCGTTTGAAATGCTCGAATAACCTCAAGCAAGTCGGGCTGGCGGTGGCCAACTACTCCGACACCAATGGCGGGAAGCTGCCGGAAATCGACTCCGTCACCGGATCGCAACGGGGATCGCTCCATTATTGGATTCTGCCCTACCTGGAGCAGGAGAGCCTGAGCCGTCTCGGCATCAGCGGGGCGGGGCTGGGACACGAAACGTGGTCGGCACCGATTGATTCGACAACCAGCCTCCAAGGCATCGTCGTCAAGACGTACCTCTGTCCGTCGGACACGAGTTCCCCGGGCGGCATCTGGGCCGGAAGCACTCCGGGGGCGCTCTCGACGTGGGCCGTCACCAATTACGCGGGCAACATCGGCCTTTTCGGACCCCAAAAAGGCTCGGACCCCGTTTACCCCTGGACGCTCAAGCCCATGTCGACGTCCCCGTTCACCATCGGGACCATTCCCGATGGCTCGTCCAACACGATGGCCTTCGTCGAGAAATACGGGACAACGGGATCGGGAGGGTCTTACGGCAGCCTTTGGTCCTGGCCATACGGGACAAACGGCCCGCAACAGAACTTCTACGCCGCCGGTTACAACCTGGAGAACTGGGACTGGGGCTGGACACTGGCGACGTTCGCCACCAACAACTACATTCAGAACCGTCCGACCGTCGCCACCGCCCAATGGAATTACGCCCAGGCGATCCACACCGGAGTGATCAATATCGGTTTGATGGACGGGAGCGTCCGTTCGGTCAAAGCCACGATTGACGGCCCGACATGGGGCAAGGTCTGCGACCCCCAAGACGGTCAGGTCATCGGGGATTACTAAAGGGCATGATCATTTCAGCCCCGCATTAATCGGCCGCAACGGTTGAAACCACCCGTTGCATTCAAGACAGGCAGGCATTGATGATGTCGCATGCAGAAAATGAACGAAAAAGATTTCGATGGTGTGAGGCGGCGAGATTTTGCCATTCGGAATGAGCTTGGTTTGCCGATGATTTTGAGCTTCGAGCCGCATTGCCGGGCGATGTGGCACAAGACGTGCATTTATCTCCATCGCTGAGTTGAATGCGTCAATCGGGAAGTGGGAGAGGTTTCGCGATTGGTGGTTCGACTCGGTCAGCATTAAAGCCATCCGAAAATCAGCCGTGGGAGAGACGGCTGGTGGTCGGATGGCTTTTCCATTTTGGTACTCGCACCAACAAGAAGCTTTCGATGATTGTGTTCATGGATGACAGCCGTGTCTTCCGGCATCGCGCCGGAATGAAACCTTGCCTCGTTCAAGCCATTGCAGCTGAACGGCTTCATCAACGCCTTGCCCGCCGCTTGTGGTCAATTATCGGCGACCTGTTCGACGCCCTTTTACGTTAATTCCCGCCCGACCTTCCCCCGCAACCACTCCCGCACCTTCACCGGCACCTCGGCCTTCCCCGCCAGCCACCTGCGGATCGTCCTTGGCTCCCTGGCGAGGTCACGGGCCAGCTTGGTTTGCCAGCCCGTTTTGCCGTAGATGGTTTCGCAGAGGGTGGTCAGTTCTTCGGGGGTCATTCCCTGGCACGGTCGCGGATAGTTGCAATGGTGTCGTCGATCAGCAGTTTTCCGTCGCGGAACACCTCTCGAAGGCAGCAGTCTTCAGGCTCAAGCGAGTCCTGGCGGTCCACCAGACAGTAAACGCCATCCACGAGAATGACACCAATGCGGCCACGGGCTGACTTCTTCACCCCGTTGTCCGTCACCGGGTCTTTGAAGATGTCTCGCCCGACACCGTTCACCTCCCCGTAGGTTGATTTGACGGCAAAGCCGAATGTGTCACGAGTGACATACTGGTACGTGTACGATCCAACGCCGAATACCACGTTACCCGATGCGAAACCCTTGGCTTTCAGCCCCTCAAGAATAGCCTCGGCGCGGGAGAGCGTGATCGAGTCGCCGTAGATCAGGCCGACATGGGAATCGAGTAGCCGGAAGCCTTTGTCGGTTTCCGTGCCACCAAAAACTTCCCACAAGCACTCCACCGCTCCCTTGCGGGCCGGGGAGCCTTCCGGGGAGTCGGGGTCGCCGACGAGTATCTTCACCGGGTCGCCGCTGTCAGGCCGAAACACCAGCTTGCCTTCGCGGGCGATGATAACATCCTTCAGCTCGGCGGCGTATTCGGTGACGACCTTCCAGAAGTCCCAAGTGTCGGAAACAATCGACACGATGCCCGAGGGATAGATGCGGGTGATGATGTGCCGAAAATGACTCAACTCGCCGTATGCCAACTTCTCTTGTTCGGTCAACTCTCTAATTCTCGTCTTCATGAATCCTCCTCCTTGATATGTTTTCCCGCCACCATAATGGCCGCAGGTTCGTGTAATGGAAACAGGCCTGTTGCTGGTCCGGCTTCGTAAGGTCGAACGAGTGGCAAGGCATGATGTGGTCGATGTGCCAGCCGAACGACCCATAGTTCTCCCAACTCATGCCTGTCTCGAACTGGGACTCGATATGCTTGACGAAGTCTTCCGCACTGCAAGAGAGCAAGTCCAGCATTGACGAGCATTTGTTTTCTCTTCGTATCACATGGCCAAGCCGACGCCGTAGATTCCGCTTGACCCTGACAATGGAGTTGTCTCGGTTTTTCTCTTCCCAGACGCGTTTGCAGTCGCGAATCCGATCCTTGTTCGCTGCCCGATACTCGACGTCATACAACCTCTTTTTGGCCACGTTTTTTCTGTAGTATGCCTTCTTCTCTTCCCTAAATTTTTCCAGATTCGATTGATACCGCACTTTTCTTGCTGCTTTCAGCCTTGCGTCGTTCTGCATGCGATATTCTTTGTTGAGCCAATTTCTGCATGCCTTACACCATGAATCCATTCCATCTTTGTGGCAGGCACGTTTGTGAAACTCTGCCTGTGGCTTATGCTCTTTGCATTTGTTACATCGCTTTGTCATTGGTCAGGTACGCTATCCGATTCCATTCACCGCTCACCTCGTCGTAAGCCTCCTCCACCATGCTCACATCACCACCAAAATGGCAAGAAGAAAGACAAGCAACGCTATGTTCAGTCGCCAGCACGCTGCAACCGATCAACTCCTTCTCCGCGTCGCCGTTGTAGTAATCCTCGATCAGATCAATTGCGGCCACGGTGTCTGTTCCCACAAAGGAAGTCAGGTGGGCGGCTCCCGACAAGGCCGCATCGGTCACACCGCTCAATCCACGGAAGGAGAAGTCATGGGCCTGAAATTGCACGAAGCCCGCGTCAGTCCCGGTTTCCAAGGCGTAACGCTCAAGCAAGGTGCGGTAATGCCTGGCGATGGTGGCCGAGGTCATCGGCTTCCACAGGTAGCAGGACAGGACGGTTTCGAGATAGTTGGTAAGCCAGAAGAAGTCGGGATGCGTGTTGTAAATCACCAACGCCGGAACCTTGATCGGCACGGACGAGCCTTCGGGCAACGCTTTGATGCAGATCGGCAGATAGCCGAGGTCGTGAAGAGCCTCGATGTGTTCGACCGGGATCGCGTCTTTCCCAAGAGAAGTGTCCATCCGGCGTTTGTACCGGGCGACAACCTCCTCCTTGGGCTTGGCGAAGAATTCCGTGTTCCATGTCTCGATCAGGAAGTGCTTGATGAAGTATTGCAACCCGAAGAACACCACCCGTCCATTGAATAGATGTTCGGGGATGTTGCTCAATTTGCCCGAGCGGGGCGTGAAGTTGGAATAGACCAGCGTCGTGCCCTCGGGATACTGGCGGCGGTGATCGGCCTTATAAAAATCGATGCAATTCAATGGGTTAAGTTTCATGGGCGAGTCCTTTCAGAAGTGAATGGTTGAGATGTGAAGTGGAACGGGAGCCTGATGCGGAGATTCAACATCGCGGCTGAGAAATGTGTCAGTGGTGAATACGGCGTCGATCAATCCATTGAAAACGCCCAAGCCCTGCGAGAAGATGCCGTGGGTGACGAAGAGGAACACCCGGTTGGCACCCTGTGACCGCAGCACCTTGGCCAGTTCGATGAACGTCCGGCCGCCGTCGCAGATGTCATCTACGATGAGAGCGCTCCTGCCTGCAACCGATGCTGCGTCGTGGACCTCCGTGTGGGTGATAGCACCGGTGGTTACATCTCGTACTTTGGAAGCAGTCAGCAACGGCAGGCGGTAATGATTGGCGACGGCGAATGCCTTCTTGGCCGCACCCGCGTCCGGCGCAACGACGGTGATGTCAGAGTGGATGATGCGTCCGATCCCTTCGTGGGCGACAACAAGATCAACTTGAGGAATGATCCTGATGTTCTCGACCAAGGCAGAAGTCACATCGCTGTGCGGATCGCATGTGACCACCTCGTCGAACCCGAGGCGATTGATCAGGCTGGCGATGCTCTTCAGGCTGAACGCCTCGCCCTCTTGCATCACTCGATCTTGCCTCGCGTAGGGGAAGTACGGGACGACCAAGGTCTTTCGGCCTCCTCGATGGACGCGGGCAATCACTTCGCATGCCAGCAGCAAACGGATGATCGCGTCGGGTGATTGCAAGCGGGCAAGAACGGAGATGTCGCCCGCTAGTTGTTGCGGAAGGCTTGGAAATCGAACTTGGATTTCGCCACCGGGGAACGTGAATGATTCAGATGGGTGGCGGTTGTCGTCGTGGAAGAGTTGGATTTCAGATGGCACCGGCCCTCACTGGTTCGCCGGGCTTGATTGCCCATGCGTGCGATGACGTTAGCGCGGATTGCGCGATGTGTAAAGCGGTTTGTTGGCCGTCAAAGGCGTTTCAATCACAGGCGATAACAATCTTGTCTTCCAGGGAAAAATCCGGCCGAAACAGGATTCCTGGAGGGATGTGATCATGAGGTGTGATAAGATCAAACCAACCTTAATTAGCGTCTTGATCAGCATCTGGAGCCCGAAAGATGGGCCGGAAGTCACCTACCAAAAAAACATGCCCGGGTTGCTCCCAAAGAGCATGCAAGTGCACGGGAACGAAGATTGCCGAAAAGGGCGAGGTCAATCGCCCGGCCGGGATCGAGATGACCTACCAATGCGATAATTGCGGTCATCAGTGGAAAGTGCGCGTGACGAAGGGGTGAGGTCACTTCCCCGGCGTGAACGACTTCAAGACAGTCACCTGCTCGATTCCCGGAAATTCATTCAATGATTTCACCAGCCCCACTCCAGGCGCATACCAGCAGCTCTGCTTTCCATTCAGATCGCCCCCGACTCGCCACACGCTTTCGATCCGCAATGCCTTGAATTTTCCAGCCGGGACTTCGATCACTTCTTCCCCGATCATCGTGTAAGTTGTTCTCGACCCCTTTGGCAACTCCGGATTGCTTTCCCACGAATCACCGGCTTTGGCAGGCAGCTTGAGAAGTTGGCGGGACAGAGCGTGTTCCATGCCATTGATGGCGACTGTGAACAATCCCTTTTGCGAAACTTCAAAAGTCAGGTCTGGCCTGGGCGGGACGGTTATGTCAGACCGAATCGTGACCAAGAAGCGACCATCCTTTTCTTCCACTTTGGTCACCAATTGCGTGTTCTCGCTGGTAGTGTCCGCTACGTTGGGTTCATGAGTCCTCCGTTCATACACCCTTTTATCGCCGACCTTGGTGGCGTAATACAAGACAGGCTTGTCCTTCTCCTTTGGAGCCGGGGCGCCGAGGAGCGGAAGGCCTGCGGCGAGCAGGGCAATGACGGCGTGGCGCATGGGAAGTCCTTGGCGATTATTTGCCGGGGGTGAACGATTTCAGGGTCTGTGTCCGCTCGCCTGATGCAAGGGTGGTGATCCTTTTCACCAATCCCACGTTGGGTGCATACCAGCAAATGTTGGTCAATCGCTGGTCCTGAACCGTAATGTGTGTTTCAACACGGATGGTTTTGAATTTTCCCGCAGGAACTTCGATGTCCACGTCCGTCTGCGTAATGGTCGAAGTACTTCTGTATCCTTTATGGTCGGTCGATTCTGGCCCGTTAAGCCACGAATCACCTGCTTTTGCAGGCAGTTTGAGCAATGGATGGGGGCGGGACGTCACGCCCGCGTTCATATGCAGTCCTTTGGGCGAGACTTCATAGGCCATGGGCCCAACTGATTTGCCGTCCCATTCACGTGAAATTGTGACGATGAGCCGTCCGTCTTTGTGTTCCACATGAGTGACCACTTCCGTTCGCTCATTCTTATGATCTTGGTCTTGGTGCTCATAAACGAGTTTGTCGCCGACCTTCGATGCGAAATAGAGAGCGTTTTTTTCTTTCGGAGCGGGCGCGGCAACGGCGAGAATGGGCAGCATCACGAAGATGGGCAAAGTGCGTAACATTACGTTTCTCCAAGGGTGACGCCATTCTACCAAACCGGGTTGCGTCTCTCCCCTCTTCTCGGTATTCCTCCTCTTCGCCAACGCAAGACGCGAAGGCAAGGGCGGGGGCGGCGAGAGCCGATGCCATGACGGCAGCCCCTCGTTCAATTCCCCGGTGCCACCCATGAAACATGGTTATTGTGCCGTTGAATCGGGCTTCTTTTCTTCGGCTTCCGTCTGGTGGGCGTGTTGCTGGAAGCTCTCTCCCTCACTATCTGCCTTTTTGAGGGTCGGCTTCTTTCCCGGCTTCGGCTTTTCGGTCGCACCACTGGCAGGCACTTCGCCGTTGTGCTTTTTCTCCTGCTGAACCTTTTTGTCGTGAGCCACGTTTTTCGGGTCTGACATGCTGTCCTCTATATCTGTGCATCTGCCCGAACCATGCCTCGGATGAGAGAGCAAACGGCCGGGGGCTCTGATGAGTGCATCAGTCATGCCCTTGGGGGCGATAATTGCCCGTTTTCCGGTTTGGCGGGAAATAACAATGCGGCGAGGTTGTGGGCCGACCGCCAGAGCGTGCCGACATTGACGCCGGTCTTGCAGTTCTCGATCCCGATGCCAAAGTAGCCCTTCATGCAGTTTCATTCACGATGGACCAGCCAAATTCAGCCATGTTCCAGATTTCCTCACGAGCACATTCCTCGAAATACTCTTGGCGCGACTCCTCATTCATGTCCTCAAGCTCTTCGTCTGGTACATCTACGATCCGCTCGCACTTACTGCCGACCTTGTCCGTGGCAATCCAAACTTTCAGCTTCATCTCACCTCACTCTCCAGCCACTTGGCGCATCACCCGCGAGGCTTGCGAGCGACAGGCGGATGATGCACAAAATGGCCGTTGATGGGGATGTGGTCGCTCGCATGGGGGAGTGAATCGCATCTGACAGGTTTGGTCAAGCATTTTAATCTCCCTCCTTTCGGCATCGATTGGCACAGAGCGTGCATGATTCACTTTCAACATTCAAACACACGAAATTCAAGCGGAGAAGCAACCATGCGAACCATCGGAATTCTGCTCGTAATCCTTGGCATCATCGCCCTCGCCGTTCCGAGCATCACTTTTATGACAACCGAGCGAGCAGTTGACACCAGCTTTTTGACAATCGACTATCAAAAACCCCACACACTCATTCTCAACCCCATCGCCGGTATTGTGGCGGTTGCCGCAGGCGTCGTGATGATCGTTGCTGGCCGTCGCCGAGGCGTGGTGTGAATTTGCCGGTGATGAAAAGCTCAAGACCCGCTCCATTTTCGGGGCGGGTTGTTTCGTTTATGGGAAAGTGGTTGCGCGAGTGTCATGGATCAGGCAAGATGTCGTCGGTTGCGGTGGCGGATGTGACAATCCGCAAGTCGTGAAGCTGGATGGCGGGCCAAGCCTGTGCGAAAGCACGAAGAGTTGTCCGTGGGGTGGGCTACCACGCGAACCCTGAATGCCAGACCCGCAACCAAACCAGCCCCTAAGCCGGACGATCACGTTCCACGTGTGAGGATGAAGGTTGAGGGGTTGGCACTCAAGACCCGCAAGGGCCGCCGGGAGTGGCTACCCGGCTCAGTCATAACCAAGGAGGGATTATGGTCGCTTGCTGCTGCACTGGAGAATGTAAACATCCTGAAGGCGTCTGCCCATCCGCAAGATTTAATCGCCATTCTTCACCTCCGTGGAAACTTGCCGTTTGGCCGGCCTTGCCAGTGAGCGAACCGCCTCCCTACAGAATGGGATGGCTCTGCCCCAAGTGCGTCGCGTCCAATGCCCCGTTCGTCCAGCAATGTCCTTGCCGAAAGCCGGTTGAGCCGACCTGTTGATTAGAACGGGATCGTCTCGTCCTTGGCCAACTGCTGGCTACGTCCTGGAATCTCACCACGGACGGCTTCTTCCATGCGAACGACCTGATCGACCAGTTTGATCGCGTCGTCACGGGTGCGGGAATTACTCACACGGCCTTCCTGCGTTTGGCCGGCCTTCAGCCACTTGCTCCAAGCCTTCGATTCGGCGTCCCAATGATAGCCGGAGTCTTTCAGAACGTGCTTGATGGAATCAAACGCCTTGGGCTGGTCGTCCTTTGTGCCACTGCCAAACGTGATTAGCATTGCCGAGGGTTTCTGGTTTTCCTTGGTCCATGATCCTTCGGAAAGAGTGACCTTATATCCATCAGGCCAGTGGTGTGACAACGAAGGCCAAGGATTGGCTCTATCAACCCAAGTGCCAGCTTTCTTTTCCTCGGCAACGGCGGGTTCGTTCACAACGGAATGTGGGTCTTCTTGATGGGCTTCGTGATGCGGTGTGTGGTGAGCATGTTCGTGGTGTTCAACCGGCTCGGCCAAAGGGACATCGGAGGGGAGTGAGAAAGAGTCAGCGACCTGTTCGACGATTTGATGGGGTTCGGTATGGGATTCGATGGGTTGGTCTTTCTTGCGTTTAGCCATGGGGCCTCCGTGGTTGTGGGGTTTTTATGCCTGACCGCTGAACCCTTTTGAAACAACGACCAGGCGGAAAAGGGGTAACGCACGGAGGAAAAGATGTCAACGGGTCGGTGAACGCCTCCTATATATGTGGATGCCACCTGCTGTCATTTAAAGACGGCGGCTTATCAGTGCGGTCAAGGAACTCCCTGATAAACTGCAACTGCCATTGGATCTTCTGGCGCTCATCGCTCCCGTCGTCAGTTGACTCAATTTTGCGTTTGAGAGCCTTGTTGGTCGCGTCCAAATGTCTTCCCATCCAATGGCTGAATCGTTCAAGTGAACGTTCGTCGCGGGGAAGTGCGTGGATTCCTTCCATTCCGCATGGCGAAGTGAAACCTCGGTAGAACAATCGCTGCACCTTCTCGCCATCTACCCTCCATGTCGTTAACATTGACAGGGTTTCTCGGGCGCTGACCAACGGAAAGCGGTCAGCGTCGTAGCGATTGGCACGAGTCCAGGCGGCCCGTGTCGCGTCAAACTCTGTCATGCCTTTTTCCTGAAGCCAAGGGATGAGTCGGCTGCGGAACACATCTTTGAATCCATTGTCGAAATCCTCGTAGGATTCCAGGTTATTAAGCTCGTCGATTTCTTCGAGATCTTTGATGAACTGACGCGACGGGGTGAAGAACAAGATGTTCGTGCCCCGGGAGATGGCGCCAAACACTTGTTCGATCATGGCCTTGTTATCATCGTTGAACTCGAACATGTTGGGAAGTAGAGTGGTTGTCGTACCGCCCCAATTGCTCTCCGGCCCCATCATTCCGAACAACCTTGACGTTCCGGCGGCGAGATCGTTCACCATTTCCATCGCCTCTGCGAGGCAGCCTTGAATCTCCCCCAGAGTTCCGGCGAGCGTTCTCTCCTTTTCCGCGGCTGCCTCCTCGCTCGTCCAGCCATCCACCACGAAATAATCAGACGCATTCTCCACAGTTACATGCTCAAGGCCCATGACCTCGCAAATCGGCCGAAAGAATCGTCTGGACCATGTGTTCGTTTTTTCCCCGTTTGAAATCGGCTGTCTGGAACAAGTGTGACGGTGCTTCGTCACCTTCTCGACCTCAAGTCCAAGGCGTCTCTGACTCCATTTTTTTTGTTTGCGAAATGCTTTTACGGTGGAGGCATACGTGGGGCGATCAGGTGTCGGGTTCATGTGGCTCATCCAAGGGGGGAATAAGGAGTGAGATAATTGGCAGAAAGGCCATGAGCGGCCTCACCGGATTGTAACGCATTTGACAGGCAACCAATATTAATAAAATGGAAAAAATCAAATTTGACCTTGCCGAACATATGAATTTTTTCGCAGAGAATCGGGGCTGATGCGCATCTGCGCAGGTGCGCATTCCCGCAAAAGAAATCACAGCCATCATGAAGCGGTGGAGGAAAATTCTTGAAACTCTGTCACGGAACACCAAGTCTTACTGGCAGGCAACATAGTTTGCCAAATGCCAAGAGCGGGCATGAACCCAACATTCCCAAGCGAGCCCCACACGAAAACAGGGAGAACATGAAGAGCCGAATCACACCTGCCGAATGCGGCGGCTTACCTTCGTGACCATCCGCTCTCATTGATCTCGCCTGACTGAAGAATCAATCCAACCCCAAAACCGGAACATTTCCGGCTCCAACGGCACGCTGCGTAAGCGTCCCTGATGACGGTACGCGCTGCCATACGAAAGACGAGGCGCTAGATGCTTCAACCACCCCCGAAACAACCGGCCAACTATGTGCCGGTGATCCTCATGGCCGCGGTCTTCGGCATCGAGCCGCCGCTGATCCAACGGACCGAGGATGATGCGAACCGAGAATCCATCAGAAAGAGCATGGCCCGTGACGGCCAGCACTTCCCGATCATCGTTGTCAAAGTCGGAGCAGGCTATCGATTGGTCGATGGGCAGCATAGGCTTGCCGCAGCCATTTCGCTGGGCTGGAAAGAAATTCAGGTCAGGGTGATCGGCGAGGATTTGCCCCGGCTCGTGGAAATGTCCCTGATTCTAAGCCTGAACCGCAACAGGAAGGGCGCGTCTCCCATCGACCAGGCGATCATGCTGAACCAACTCAAGGAGGCGACGGGCAGCACAGTATTGCAAATTGCGGAACAGGTGGGCATGTCGCCCGCAGCAGTCCAACGAAGCCTCGACATCCACAACCGCATTCCGGCAGAAATCCGCGTGTTGATTCCCTCCAAACTCGCGCCGTCCAAGGCGTCTCTCATCGCGCAGATCAAGGACGTTCCAACGCAGATCAAGCTGGCTCAAATGGTCGTTGACCAGAACCTTTCCCGTGAAATGTTGCTCGCGGAAATCCAGGAGATCAAACGAAGGAAACGCGGAGACAAAAAAGCCAAGCCGGTCACGGTCAAGACAAAGGCAGGCTCCATCTACACCTTCACGACGGCGAATATTGACGTGATGGTGACCGAGCTCAACGCCCTGATCGCCGCGTGCAAGAAGATTGCCCTCGATGGGCTTCCATGGACCGTGACGCAGGCGATTCTCTCGAAGGTAGAAGGCGATCCCGCCCCCAAGAAGTAACGCGATTTAACCCTTTGTCCACGAACCGGCCGTTCTAAACGACGGCTTTAACCGAAGGCACGGACTCATGACAAACACCAATTCAACCCGGCGGTTCACCGCCATCACCGGAGGAACACGACTTGTGGAGACGATTTCGGGGCAGGCCACGGCCTCCGCCACCTTTGTTCGACCCGCACTTCCCCATCCTGGATTTGGGGGACCGGGAGTTCATCACGCTGGGCCAGATGCTGGAATCGCTGGTCTGCTTTGGCGCGACCGGCAGCGGCAAAACATCGGGTCCGGCGTTCCATTTGTTGCTGAACATCATCCGGGCCGGGTGTTCCGTGCTGGTCCTGACCGTAAAGCCGGACGAATGCCAGCGGGTGAAACGGATATGCGAGATCGCGGGACGTGGGTCCGACTTTCGCCGAATCGGAGAGGGGGAGCCTTGGAAACTGGATTTGCTGGACTACGAGCTTTCCCAGCCCCATGCAAGCGTGGAATCCGCCGCGGCAATGCTCGACACTCTGGTGGAGCTTGCCAGCCGCAGTCAGGGCAAGAACGAAGAACCCTTCTGGCAACTTCTCTGCAAACGGCTCTTGCGCATGTCAATTGCCGCCGTCTGGCTGGGGACGGGGAAGTGTTCGATCACGGACGTTTACCGCTTTGTGGCCGACCTTCCCCAGTCACCCGATCAACTTCAAAACCCGGAGTGGATCAGGGACTCCTTTGCCGGGCAATGTTATCTGGCGGGGACGGTGAGGGATCTGCCGCCGGGCAAACGTCGGGTGTTCGAGTTGTCGGTCGGATTCTGCGAGGAATGGAGCAATTTGTCGGAAAAGACGCGCAGCATAGGCCACACGATGGCCGTGAATATTTTGTCGCAGTTCATGACCGGGCCGGTGGCCGACGTGTGCGCATCGGGGGAGTCGAACCTGACGCCGGACGAGGCGATGACCGAGGGACTGGTGGTCTGCGTGGACTTCCCGGTGCTGCTCTGGAGGGAGCCGGGGCAGTACCTCCAGCAAGCGATCAAATCGACGTTCACCAGAGCCGCGCTCCGCAGAGATGTGACGAAAAGCCCCCGCGGCTGGTGCCTGTTTGTGGACGAGGCCAATTGGTTTGCGGACGCCAGGAACGATGCCTTATTTGCATCAGTGTCTCGTTCGGCAAGGGCGTTTTCGTGCGTTTTCGCTCAAAATATTCCGCTCCTCCAGCAATCCTTCGGGGAGGAGGGGGAGCAGGCCGTCGCAAGCTGGCTGGGCAATTTCAACACGACACTTTTGTGTTCAAACGGATCGCATCAAACGAACACCTATTTCTCGGACAAGATCGGCCAGCGAAGAGAACTATTTCTCGGCGGATCAACTCAGCGTACCGACGAGCCACCCTCGTTGTTCAGCGTGCTGGCTTCAACAGTGACGGGAAGCTTTTCGGAACAGTGGTCACCCATTGTCCCTCCGCATGTCTTCGCCACACAGTTGCGCACCGGAGGCGTTCGGAACGGGAAGCTCGTGGATTTCTTCGTCATTCAAAGTGCGAGGATGTTCGGCGGGCTGCCGTTCAAACTCGCCACACTTCGGCAAGGAGACTTATGAACCCCAGCTCGACGGAGCGGCAGGACAAACTCCCGCCGCTCTTGGTGATGCTTTTTCTGTGGTTTCGCACCCACGCGGCCCCGCTGGAACTGATTCTCCGGAAGCCAGGCACGGCGGGCCGGGCCTACTTTTCTTGGGCCTCCTTCTTCAGTGTGTTTTGGGTGGCCGTCTTTGCTGCCTGCGTTGCTGTTAACGACCGTCAGATGCACGCCATGTGCGTGTTCTGGATCGCGTTTATGGTTATGGCCTTCGTCCACGCTATCGCCGGGGCGAGAGCCAGGAAACGGGGCTATGCCTGCCACTCTGGCTATATGGGCGATTCGTGGATAGGCGTCATCTGGCCGTGGTTGCTTCGGAGGAAAGGCGGCTGGTGGATTAAGTCCTGCGTCGAGCCGGTGCTGATGTTCTTCGGGTCGATTCCGGTGTTCTTGCTATGCCCGCCGCTTGGCCTGTACATGCTGGTCGGCGCATTCGCGCTGCTTGGAATCACGGGCTACATCGAGGAGCGCGACAAGCGGATGGCCGAGGCTATGAACGACGCCGTGATCGAACAGCGTCATTTGCACGACCTTTATCGCCGGAACCAATGAGGAGAAACGATGGGGGCTTTTGGGGCAATGCTGAAGTCGATGGCCGCCCGGCAGAAGCTGGTCGGCACGGACGTGAAGGGGTGGCTGGGGAACGGGTGGCAGGAATTGCAACAGGCCTTCGTCCCCGGAGTCCAGCAGATCCAGCCCGGAGACAACCCGACGCTGGGAACCACCGTCACCTCGGGCGAGGTGACGAACGAGCGACGGGTGGCGAAAGACGCCCCCGAACAGCCCGAACCGGACATGGAGTAATCATGACCGACAAGCAGTTGACGAGGACGCTTCAAGACCACCGCGACTGGGTCAAGTCCAGTGCGACGGGCAACCGCGCCGATCTCCGGGCCGCCGACCTTCGCGGCATGGACCTGGCCGGGGCGGACCTTCGCTACGCGGATCTTCGCGCCGCCGACTTGTCGAGGGCCAACCTCGTAGACGCGGACATGCGTGGGGCCGACCTTCGGGGGGCCAAATTGACGGAGGCCAACTGCCAGCGGGCGAGCTTTGTGAACGCAAACCTCCATGGCGCGACGCTCGACGGGGCCGACCTTCGAGGGGCCGACATGCAACAGGCAAACGGGGTCGGGGCCTCATTCATCGGATGGCGAAAGTCTGCCGGCAAAACCGCCCCGTCCAAGGAAGCCCCTGAAATCGACATGGAGTGAAGCCATGCTCACGCGATTCCTCGCCCTGGCCAATTGCCGCTCCGCGCTCCTGCGGCGATGGCTCCGACCGTTTCGGCCCTGAGTATTTCCCTACACGTTTCAAACATCATTGGGGTTCACATGAATCTTTGGAGAAGAATCCGCCGCCAGATCAACGGGGCGCGTTACGGCTGGGAGGAAAATCTCTACCACCCCCACACGGTTCGCATCGCCGACCTCGACAATTTTTACTCCAAGCATCCGTTTGCGATGGAGGAATTCGCCGTGCTGCGATGGATGCGCAGATGCGACACGCTGCCACCCGACATCGCCGAGTTTCAGCAACGCCACGCCATCCTCGTTGCGGCCCTGCTACCCGGCGAAACACTCTTGTATCTGTCTGAAACCAAAAAGGTTTGACCGACCGCCACTTTGCGGGACTGCTTGCATGGCATCGCCACAACGCATCGTTTCGCCCGTCACCTGATTTTCAAGGAGAAGCAAATGCGACTGTTGCAGAAGTTGGCTTACTGGGTCGGCATGGGGAAGCATCTGTCGTTCCGGCGAATTTCGATTCCCTACAAGGAGTTCTTGCAGTTTGTCATGAACGGACCGGACACGATGACCGGCTGGGAGGTTGCGGCACAAATGCGACGGCAGGGTGACTCCAAGGCGTCAATCGCCGCGTTTCGGCGGGATCACGCCAGCCAGGAAGCCGTTTCAAACAAGCATGTGATTCTCTACGTGACCGAAGAACCAACACCTAACCGCGGGAGACGAAATGGATAACGCCGCCGCCTTGGTCCTCTTTTTGTTTGTCGCCAACCTCATCCGTCGGGCGGTGTCACTCGCTCGCAAGAAGCGGGCGCCAGACAGTGAGAAACGATCCCTTGGAATACTTCGGGGGATTTGGGGACCGAAAAACCCTGATTGGCAGTGACGAATTGCCCGACCTTGGCCAAAGAAATCGACCTTTTATCAAGTGGAGCCTGTCATGAAGAAATTAATCCCCCTTTTGTCTGCGATTTACATCATCAGCCCAATCGATTTCATCCCGGATGTGATTCCAGTCATTGGCTGGATCGACGATGTTGTCGCGCTGGTCATCGGTGTCTCGGCCATGTTCAAGAAGACAGAGAAGTCATGAACGGAGAATCATTCTGCCGCGCGATCCTGCTTGGCATGGCCGCATTCGCCACGCTGCTGGCAGTCATCAACCGGAGCAACAGCCGTGGAAAACGGTGAACTGAGATGTCCCGGCACACACGGCACGACACGGCCTTCAGGCTGTCAATGCAACTCGCAGAAGTGGTGGCTCCCTGCCTGAGGGGAGAGGAGGTCGTGGAAGCACGAAAAGTCTTCTACGACCTCCTCATCGCCGCCCTTGGCGAGCATGACGAACGCACCGAACGCGAACAGCATCGGTTGCACCCTGGCAAGGAATGAGAACTGTGGGACCGTGGCACAAGGCCGCGGCTGTGGCAAACAGACCAACCATACGCCCCAATGGGGCAGGAATCCTGACGATGGCTTTTCACATGTTCATCCCCGCATTGATTGTCGGCGGCCGCACTCTGGCCCAATGGCTCAAGAGCCGCCCCTCCCGTTCGCCGGAGCAAATCCACTACCAATGGATACCGATTTTGGTCCATGAGGCCGACCGCTTCGCCCGCGAGACGCCCGACATGACGACTCTCAAAATTTTCCGCGAGGCACTGATCTCGCATGGCGACCGGGGCCGCCTGGTTTGGAACTCGCTCGCCGGGGATTTGCAACGAATCGACGAGGCGCATCCGAATCACATTATCTTCGTTCGCCTGACGTGATGTTGTTCCCGAACCCTTTCCTTCACTGACACTAACCGGAGATTTGCAATGCGAGCGATCTTGCTCAACCATTTTTGGCCCTGGATGCTCGGCATCAAATACGACAACGCCCCCATCCCGGCCGAGCCATGGCCGCCGCGAACTTACGAGGGAGTCTTTGACCGGATGAACATTCGCCATGTCGCCATTCTCCCGAAAGACGTCGTCCGATTCGAGGCGATCAACGACGGTATGCAGACACGGGGGCAATTGCTGGAGATGGTCAAAGGCAAGGTCATCGCGGAGGCCAAGATATGCGTTCTTTTCGACGACCTTGAGGCCCAATGCCCTGGCCGAGTAATTTACGTCGGGTTCTATTCCGACTCGTGACAGTAGTGCCTCTCCGAAAGCGGGGAGGTTTCGCCAAATCTTAACCCGCCTCACAAGGGCATGGAGATCATGAGATGAATTTTGCAAAGACGATGGCCATTATCTTGGGGATGATTGAAAACGCTCACAAAGCGGCCCCCGTGGTGAAGATGATGATCGACGCCGCCAAGTCGGCGATTGAAAACCAGAAGCGGCAGGAGGACCTGCCCTACACATGGACGGCGGTTGATTCCTCGCTTGCCGCCACATTTGCCGACGAACACCCCGACAAACTGCCGGCCGAGGTGCTGCTCGAAGGCATGGCTCACTTGGGCGAACAAGGCCGCCGGATGATCCAACATCTTGCGCCACAGTTAAAAAAACTGGAAGCCGCCAATCCGGACAAGGTGATCTTCGTCAAGTTGACATGATCCCGCATTGTCATTTTTCAAAAAACCTTTTCGGAGGCAGCCGTGTCTTACGAACCGCTCAAAGTGTCCGACGCAAGAAGATGTCACCTCACGGAGGCGTTCCGTCAGTTCACCCTGATGAGCGCGGCACGCACCGAATACGGGATCGAATCGCCGGGGCATGTCGAGGCGGTGGCCAGCGCCTTGGATTCGGGGCACTTGTCAGTTGCTGATTTGGTTGCTGCGAAGGGAGACGGGCCTGCATTGACTACTTTGCTTCGCAACGCCCCCAGCAATCCACACAAGGAACTCATTTTTACAACACCGTTCGATCTGATTTTGCACCCGGAATTGTCATTGAAGCAATAAGGAGAAGAATCCGCACGGATGCGTTCGTTGAGGGACAACCATGAGTTACGAAAGCGAACTGCCGAAAGGCGAGCCAAGGAATGAACCGGCCGCGGAAGAAATCGAACCTCTCATGGGTTTGTCGCCGGAGGACATTTCGCGTCTCGTCCTATGGTTGCTGGTTGAGGAAGCTTTACGCGGCCGGCTTGCCGTCTTTCGTCCCAAGAATCTGCCCACGAAGCCAACCGAGGGCAAGGGCGAACTCCTCGTCCGAAGGCTTGACGTAGTGCCGGTCGGCGACGCCCCGCGGTGAGTCGGCAAGGAAGTGCAGCGCGAAAAACTTAAACTGCGGGTGACTTCCAAGGAGGGTCGCCGAGGTCTTCCGCAGATGCTTCATCGGCAACCTCACACTCTTCTTGTCCTTGCTCCCCGCCATCCCCCTCCAAGCCGCGTGAATACAGTCGTACCGCTGCATTGCCCCGTCCTCGCCGAGAGAGAATTTCACCAGCGGGTTTCCGTTCTCGGTGGTCAGTGCGATGTCGCCTGCCACGGCCTTGTGCTTCTTCAGAAGGGCGAACGTCTCCGGCCAGAGCGCGTAGGTGACAACCGGCCCGTTCCGCTCGCGGGTTTTGCTCCTGGCCCGCGTCAGCGTTCCTTTTGTCCAGTTCACCTCGTCCTTGCGTAGTTCCGCGATGTCGTTCTGGTACATTCCGCAGTTGAGCATGAGCAGGACGTAGAGCTTCAGACGCTCCGAACGGTCGTCGCACGCGGCCAGGATGTCCCTCACCTCGGCCGGGCTGAACGTCTCAATCGTCTTCGGGGCTGAGTGGTTGAACCGCATCCGGCGGGAACGGATGTTGCCGGGCAGCGGGATGAGCTTGAGTTCGGCCAGACGGCTGATGAATTGCTTCGCGGTCATCAGGATTGTGTGGGCGTAGGCGGTCGAATATAGCTTCCCATCCACCAGGACCGTCAGATGGCAAAAGTAGGCTTCGAGCTTCGCCTCGTCGATCACATCCACTGGGTTCGTCTCCCCGATCCAGTTGCGGAAGATGCCGACAGCCCGGCAATAACTGTCAAAGCGGCCTTCGCTCATCTGGCCGGACTTGCAAATCTTGCGGAGGAACTCTTCCCAATTCTCGATTTGGACTCCAATCGAACGGTCAGCCGGGGCTGGCTTTTCGGCAACAAGGGAATCGGCCTGGCCTTTGATCTTTTGATACTTGCCGACCCCGATCATGGAATCGACCAGCTTCTCGCGGCTGGCCTCGTCCAATTGATGCCAGTCCTGCACCATCATCCAAACCTTGAAGGCGTTGGCCCGGACTTCCTCCTCAGTGGGCGGCATGGTGGCGATTTCTGTTTTCTTTGCCTCCCACCACGCGTTGGCAGCGTCAATACTGCCCTCGCGTGTCTCGGGGCAGTTGAGCTGGCGGCAGGAGACGGAGTACATCTTGCCCTGGCTTTTTTTCATCCAGCGCTTGCCCGCCGGAACCCATGTCATGTGCGATTTCTTGGGCATGGATAATTCCCGGATGCGAGGAAGATCGGGCGGCAAGATTTTTTTGCGGCCACCCGGCTGGGATCGGATTGTAAACTTTTGTAAACCCGAATGCTGCACCAGTATGGTAGCGCGACGGTTAAGACTTGTAAACCGTTTTGTAAACTTTTTGTAAACCAGAGGGGAGGAAATGGGGAAGATGGTTTACAGAAATGAAAAAAACCGCTTTCGCGGCTCGTGTCGTAAACTCTTAATTTGTAGTGTTTTAAACGGAGAGGGGGGGATTCGAACCCCCGGTGAGATTTCTCCCACACAGCATTTCCAGTGCTGCACAATCGACCACTCTGCCACCTCTCCGTGAACCAAATGATAGTTCTCGTTGGCCAAGCGTCAATCGGTTGTTTCCCTGATTCGTTGCCCCGAGATGCCTCGAGGCGTGCGTTTGAACGGCAGTCGTCTGAAGATGTATGGGAATCGCAACGTCTGATCAGAGAGAGAGTTATTTCTTCCGACACTGCGGCTATGCCGCCGCTACGACTGTGTGAACTCTGCTATAAGTTGCAGTTTTTGGCCCGGGCGGTCACATGGCCGTGGCCCAACAGGCATCCCACTGTCCTTTCTTGCTTTTGAACAAGGCCCGCAGATGGCCGACGGCATCGGCGCCCGTCTCGCCCCAACGCATGCCGCCGCCTTTCATTCGCAGGCCGATCACCCCCTTGCAGGCGCTCTCGATGTGTCCGCTGCCGATCAGCCAGCCGTTGGCCCGGTATCGCGGGTAGTCCGTGCGAAACAGGTTGTTTCGCACATAACTGGTCACTTGGCGGTGGCATTCCCGCGTCGCCTCTTTCCGGCCCCTCAGGCTCACGGCTTCCAGGACCGTCAGCACAGCCGCCCCGCCCTCGTGCTTCAACTGGTGACACCAGTGCCCGGCCACCTCCCCGGCCAGTCCGTCATTCCCCGGATGCAGAGCCTTCGCCAGGTCGTTCAGGTGTTCGGCGGCGTGGTAAAAGCCCAGGATCACCTCGGCCTGCGGGAAGTAAACCCGCAGGAACTCGTCCAGTCTGCCGCCGTCCGTCAGGCCCACCCACGTCTCGGCCGACTCCAGGCCGGCCTGGGCCGCATGCCGCCGCATCTGTTCCTCCAGGCCATGCCGGGCTCCCGGCGGCCAGAACCCACATCCGTCCCGGCCGCCGACCGCCGGGGCGAAGACAAGTCCGACGTCGATCATCCGGCCCTCGGCCTCCGACCCCCTTCGGACCCTGTATCCCCCCGTCGCGTCGATGCTCACATAACCCACCGTCCGGCCCCCTGTGTTTGATGGCCAGTCCCATTCGACGGCCTCCCCGAACACCTCTCCCTCGGACAACCGTCGGCCGACCGCCGCCCCGGCGATTTCCATCAGCCCGTCCCGATTTCAGTTGTGCCTTTCCGCTCTCAAACTTATGATGTGAGGAAGAGAAATCCCCCCGTGTTGACGGATCGGAAACCTGACCGATGAACCGTCCAAACCTTGCCATTCTCCTTATCTTCTGCGGCACCCTCCAAGCCGGTTTGCCGGACGATTGGGCGTTTCACCCCATTTCGACGGCGACGCCACCGGCGGTGAAAGACACCAAGCATCCCGTTGATGCGTTCGTCCGGGCCAGGTTGATTGCCGCAAAGATCGACCCCTCGAAACCGACTGATCCGGCCACGTTGCTTCGGCGTCTTTCCTTTGACCTCACCGGCTTGCCGCCGACCGCCGAGTTGCGGGCAAAACTCGACCGCGACGGGCTTGAGAAAACCATTGACAGTTTGCTGGCCTCCCCGGCCTTCGGCGAACGTCAGGCTCAATGGTGGCTTGACCTTGTTCGCTATGCGGAGACGGATGGCTTCAAAGCCGATGACAAACGGCCCAACGCCTGGCGTTACCGCGATTACGTCATCAAAAGTCTCAACGCCAACAAACCGTATGATCGTTTCGTCCACGAGCAAATCGCCGGGGACGAACTCTTCCCCGACGACACGGACGCCCTGACGGCCACCGGCTTCCTGCGGCATTACCCGGACGAATACAACGCGGTGAATCTGGAGAATCGCCGACAGGAGATTCTGAACGACATCACGGACACGATGAGCCAGACCATGCTGGGCCTGACGCTCGGTTGCGCCAAGTGCCACGATCACAAGTTCGACCCCGTCACTCAAAAAGACTATTACCGCATCCAAGCCTTCTTCGCGGGCTGGAAGGAACTCAACGCCCCGCTGACTGACAAGACCAGCCGGGAAGAACTGTCGAAGGCCGCCCGCGAATGGGATGAGAAGACGGCCGATATTCGCAAGCAACTCCTCGAAATCGAAAAGCCGTTTCGGGAACGCTTTTCACAAAAGCGCAAGAGTCGCTTCCCCGAGGAATATTCCAAGCTGATGGACATGCCCGCCGACCAGCGAAGCCCGTTGGAAACGCAAATCGCCGCGATGGTGGCCAAGCAGGTATATGCGCCGGACGAGAACGGCATGTTCTCCGGGATGAAAACACCGGAGAAGGAAAAGCAGGCCGCCCTCAAAAAGCAACTGGCCGCGTATGGCCCGCGCCCATCCACCGAGACGGTGGCGATGGCCTTCACCGATGTCGGGGCGAATGTCCCTCCCACACACTTGTTAAAACGGGGCAACTGGGCCAAAAAAGCCGAGGAAATCAAACCGGGTTTTCTCTCTGCGTTCGACGACCGCACGGCCGAGATTCCCGCCAGCCCCGGCCAAGCCACGAGCGGCCGACGAAGCGTTTTGGCGAAATGGCTCACTGATCCGAAGAATCCGCTGACCGCTCGCGTGTACGTCAACCGCGTCTGGCAGCACTACTTCGGCCGGGGAATCGTCGGCACGTCGGAAGATTTCGGCACACAGGGCGACAAGCCGACGCACCCGGAATTGCTCGACTGGCTCGCCGGAGAATTCATCCGCAGCGGTTGGGATATCAAACACATTCACCGGTTGATTGTGACCTCGGCGACGTATCAACAATCATCGATGCACCGGGCCGAAGCCGCCGGAGTTGATCCGGAGAACCAACTGCTTTGGAAGATGAACCGCAAGCGCCTTGATGGTGAAAGCGTGCGGGATGCCGTGCTGCAAATCGCCGGGGAATTGAACCCCAAGGCCGGGGGGCCGGGCGTCTTCCCCGAAGTGCCCGCCGACTTGAAAGCCACGGCGGCCGCCTGGCCGGTGAATGCGGATGCCACCGAGCGGAACCGTCGAAGCGTGTATGTGTGTGTGAAGCGGAACCTGCGGTATCCGCTGTTCGCGGTGTTCGACGCCCCCGACCGCAACGAAACCTGCTCCCGCCGTTATACGACCACAACAGCCCCGCAAGCCCTGATGCTGCTTAATGATTCGGTTCTCATCGCCAAGGCGAAGTCCTTTGCCGCCAAGGTGCGAAAAGAAACCGGCGATAACCCCGCGAAGCAAATCGACGGGGCCTATCGTCTCGCCTTGGGCCGCTTGCCGACCGGCGAGGAACGTGGCATCGCCGAGAGTTTCCTCAAGGAATCGACGGACGACCGCCTTGCGGACTTTTGCCACGCTTTGCTGAACCTGAACGAATTCTTGTATGTGGATTGATTCATGACCACCGCCGATCGTCGCCGCTTCCTCTCGACGGCCGCCCACGGGTTCGGGGCGCTGGCCCTCGGCACCATGCTGCATTCCGAGTCAAAGGCGGCCGAGGCAGTCTCCCCGTTTTTGCCGAAACAGCCCCACTTTGAGCCGAAGGCCAAATCGGTCATCTTCTTGTTCATGGAAGGCGGCCCGAGCCATGTCGATCTCTTCGACCCGAAGCCGGAACTGACGCGGATGAACGGCCAGCCGTTGCCCCAGAAGTTTGGCAAAGTGCTGACGGCAATGGGCACCGGCGGTAACAACCTGTTGGCCAGCAAACGCAAGTTCGCCAAGTGCGGCCAGTCCGGCCTCGACTTCTCCGACTGGCTGCCGCACATGAGCAAATGCGCGGACGACTTCGCCCTCTTGCGGGCCTGTCAGGCAGACGGCCTCAATCACGTCGGCTCCGTTTGCCAGATGAACACCGGCAGCATCCTCGCCGGGAAGCCGAGCCTCGGGGCATGGGCCTTGTACGGCCTCGGCACCCCGAACCAAAACCTGCCCGGCTTCGTGGTGATGACCGACGGCGGCGACCCGCTCGGCGGCGGCCGCAACTGGGGCACGGGCTACATGCCCGCCACCTATCAGGGAACCCAGTTCCGGCCGGGAGCCAACCCGATCCTGAACTTGAACTCCCCCCAATCAGCCGAACGACAGACAGACAAACTCGGCCTGATCCGGCAACTCAACGACATCCACCGGCGGGAACGATCCGAAGACACGCAACTCTCGGCCCGGCAATCTGCATATGAACTGGCGTTCAAGATGCAGGCGACCGCCCCGGAGGCCGTCGATTTGTCGCGAGAGTCCAATCGGGTGAAGGAAGCCTACGGCCTCAACCGCAAGGAAACCGCCGAGTTCGGCCATCGTTGTCTGCTGGCCCGCCGACTGGTGGAACGCGGTGTCCGCTTCGTGCAAGTCTACTGCGGGGCGGGCAGCGCTTGGGACGCCCACGGCGACTTGGAAGGCAACCACACCAAGATGTGCCTGCGGGCCGACCAGCCATCGGCCGCCCTCATCAACGATTTGAAATCTCGCGGCATGCTAGACGACACGCTGGTGATCTGGGGCGGCGAATTCGGCCGCACTCCCATGACCGAAGGCAAAGACGGCCGCGACCACAACCCCTATGGTTTCTCAATGCTGATGGCCGGCGGCGGCGTCAAAGGCGGCGTGGTCCACGGCACGACGGATGAGTTCGGCTTGCACGGCGTTGACGGCCGGGTTCATGTCCACGACTTCCACGCCACTATCCTGCACCTGCTCGGTTTCGATCATGAAAGGCTGACATTCAAGTTTCACGGCCGCGACGAACGCCTCACGGATGTTTCCGGCAAGGTTGTGAAGCAAATCTTGGCGTGACAACACTTTGTCCTTGTCGATGATCGATTACCGCCAACACCCCGAATACCTTGCTCTGTTGGAAACCGTGCGCATGTTTCCCCAAGATGACGCCCCTCGGGGAATCTTGGCGGACTGGATTCAGGAGGCCGGGGATGATGACCGGGCCGAGTTCATCAGGGAGCAATTGAAAAACCCGGCCGATGTGCGGCGATGTCTTGGCGCCTGGACCGACAGCCTGCCTTGCGGAAGAGGGGATGAGCCGGACTACTGCGAGCATTGTCTGATGGCTGTCGCCGATGAGGTGCCGCCGATCTTGATCGGGTTTGAGAGCTACGGTTATCGTCGCGGCTTCGTCTCCGAAATCCACCTCGAATGCGATCCGTTTCTCAGCCACGCGGCGATGCTCTTCGGCCGATATCCGATCACGCGAATCGTTATCATCGGAGCGGTCTTCGGTCATCCGCAAGGCCGCATCGCGCATTGGGACTTGGGAAAAACACTGTTGGAACGATTCCCCAAGTCGATCACGGATCGAGGACATTGGGGCGGCTACAACCAACGCATGACGACCGAAAAGGCATTGGCCGTCGTCTCGGAAGCCTGCATTTCGTATGGCCGGGAACTTGCGGGATTGCCTGTTTTGCAAGATCATTAAACGGGCTTCAGCCGGTCGTAAATCTCTCCGTTTTCCGATAACATACTCATTGTTCGATCATCACCCCGCCTTTGGCCGATCTGGCCTTTTGACCTACGATCAAGGAATGGCAAGGGATGGGTTCTCCAACGGGGGGCAGCCAATGGATACCACATCCGCGAGTTTGTTGGCGCGGGTGCGGGATTTGGGTGACGCCACCGCTTGGAGCCAGTTTGTCCGGGTCTATTCACCCATGCTCTATGGCTGGGTCCGGCAAATGGGCCTTCAGCACGACGATGCGGTCGATCTGGTGCAGGATGTGTTTGCCGTCGTCGTGCAGCAAATTCCGGAATTCGATTACGACGCCCACAAGCGGTTTCGCGGTTGGCTCTGGACGGTGACCCGGCGCCGATGGGTCGAAAAGCATCGCCGGGCGGTCCTGCCGCTGGAACCGGGACAGAATCCGGACGGGTTGCCCGCCCCGGACAATCCCGAGGCTGAGGAAGCCGAATTCCGGAACTACATTATCCGGCAGTTGATCCCCACTCTCCGGGGTAAATTTCACGAATCCACTTGGAAGGCGTTTTGGCAGCATGTGGTGGAAAACCGCTCTGCCAGTGACGTCGCCGCCGATCTGGGGCTGACGGTGTTTGCCGTGTATAAGGCAAAGGTCCGGGTGACTGCTTATTTGCACGAGGAATTGGCCGATCTGTTGGACAAATAACCAATGAACCAAGCGAATTCCTGTCCGACGATTGATGAATACGAGGCCGCTTTCGACGGCTCCGAGGACGAGTCCCGTCTGGCAGCCTTGGAGGAACATCTCGCCCATTGCAAAACCTGTCAACAGAAGTTGGAAAGCCGGCCGACCGACCCGAATTTGATCAATGCGTTACAAAGCCGGGCGGTTTCTGAACCATCGGAGAAACCCGATCCCGCTCTTGGCGGCATGTTGGCCCGGTTGGAGGACATGGCCTCGCAGTTCACGCCCGCCGGATTCGATTTGAGTTTCAGCGCCGATGGCCTGGCCGATCCGGAAACGGCGACCCGATCTTCCTATGAACCCGCTGATCTTCAACAGATGGGGGTTTACCGTGTCGTCCGTCTGCTGGGGGCGGGCGGGATGGGATTGGTCTATCTCGCGGAAGACGAAGTGCTGCGTCGTCAGGTCGCCGTCAAAGTGTTGCGGCCCCGGCTGGCTCGAAAAACGCGAGCCCGAGAGGGTTTTCTGCGGGAAGCCCGCGCGATGGCTTCGCTGAAGCATGACAACGTGGTGACGGTTTTCCAAGTGGGCGAAACCACCGGTCCCGGAGGGGAAACAATTCCCTTTCTGGCGATGGAACTCTTGGAGGGGGAAAGTCTCGCGGACTGGATTCGCCGGGAAGGCCCGCTGCCGGCCGGATGGATTCCCGGCATCGGCCGACAGGCGGCCGGAGGTCTGGCGGCCGCCCATGCCTGCGGCGTGGTTCACCGGGACATCAAGCCGGGCAATCTGTGGCTGGAGGCGCCGTCTTGGTGGACTGACATGCCCAAGGCTGATCGGCCGCCGTTGCCGACGGTGGCCCGGATCAAGGTTCTCGATTTCGGATTGGCCCAGCCAACAGGCGAAGAGAGCATCGACGACAACCGGACGATTCTCGGCACTCCGGCCTACATGCCCCCCGAACAGGCGGCCGGAAAGGAAGTCAACCACCGGGCCGATCTCTTCAGTCTGGGCGTCGTGCTTTATGAACTGACCACCGGACGCCGACCGTATCCCCGCGAAAAGCAGACCGACATCCCGGCTTATGCAACTCCCCCGCGAGTCACCGACCTCGCCCGCAATGTTCCGCCCGTTCTGGCCGATCTGATTCACCGGCTCATCTCGCCCAACCCAGCCGACCGGCCGGAAACCGCAAGGGAAGTCCAACAGGCTTTGATCCCGCTAACCAACACCGGCATGGACGAAACAATCCCGATTCATGCCGAGACCAGACGCCCGGCGCCGGTTCGCAAACAACGCCGATTGCCGGCTTCCGTCCTCATGGGGTTGCTTTCACTCGCGGCCGTCATCCTTATGGTGCGGAATCTTCCCCGGTCTCCGGAACCAGCCAAATCGAATATCACGGCGGCCGAAGCCCTCATTCCGGATGGCCCGCCGGATGATGCCTGGGTTCGGGCGGTTTCAAAACTCCCGCTGGAAAAACAGCCAGCGGTCGTGATCGCCAAACTTCAGGAACTTAATCCTGACTTCGACGGCCAAGTGAACCGGATCAGTTATCAAAATGGAACCGTGACCGACTTCTCCATCCTCACAGATGAAGTCAGCGATATTCGCCCGATCCGGGTGTTCACCGAGTTGAAAAGCCTGCAAGTCGTCGGCAGCGAACCCGGCAAAGGGAAGTTGGCGGATTTGACTCCCATCCGAAGCATGAAACTCACCACGCTCAACATCTGGCAAAATCCCGATCTGGCCGATGTGTCTCCCGCCAGGGGAATGTCGCTCACATTGTTTCAGGCGGGGGACACGGCCGTCAAAGATATCTCACCGTTGCAAGGAATGCCGATCGGCACCCTGGCGGTCAACAATTGCCGCGTCGAGGATCTTGCCCCTGTCCGGTCCATGCCCCAATTGCGCTTGCTTCGGTGCGATGGCTGCCCTATTTCCAGCCTCAAGCCCGTCCTCAACTCAACCATCCGATCATTGCTATTCACTCGACGCCCGGAACGTGGCGATGATGAATTGTTGAAACAACTGACCAAGCTCGAACAAATCAACGGCCTCTCCGCAAATGACTTTCGCAAGATGCATTTGACCACCCCCTGAACCAAGCCTCAACAATCCAATATCTGCCCCATCGTGATAGTTCCCGATAATGTGAAAATAATTTCATCCAACGTGTCCAATTTCGGACTTTCATCTCGAAGTTTATTTTGAGGCCGCTTCTGCGAAGAAGCACGTCTCATCCTCTCCCCGATATTTTTGAACCATCTTCATCTTTGGGGGCCTTCATGCGCGCGTCAGCTCGTCCGATGACATTTCGCCGTGGATTTACCTTGATTGAATTGCTGGTGGTGATCGCCATCATTGCCATTTTGATTGGCTTGCTATTGCCCGCCGTGCAAAAAATCCGCGAGGCCGCCAACCGGATGAAATGCGCCAACAACGTCAAGCAAATCGCCCTTGGCGTTCACAACTACGAGAGCGCGATGTCCGCGTTGCCTCCCATGAGCCAGACACTCGGGACCGGGACGCCTGGCAGCATTTTTGTCGTGCTGATGCCGTATCTCGAACAGGATAATTTGTACCGTCAAAATCAGTCGGCCGGGGGAATCAACACCACGCAAGGCGCGATCGTGTTGCCGGGTTTGTTGTGTCCCACCGATCCGAAATCCTCAAGTTCCTTGCTGACAGTCAGCGTGAATGGCGTCTCCGGGACTTGGGCCAGCACGTCCTACAACGCCAACGCGGTGATTTTCAGCTCCCCCAATGCCGACTCCTATCTTCCTTGGGGCAGTTGGGACATGACGAAGCCAAAGGTGTCGGGCATTGCCACGATCACGGATGGCTCGTCGAACACCATCGGATTCACGGAACGAATCATTGGCGCCGAGGGAGCGAATGTCGCCCGCGATTGTCCCCCTCAAATGGGTGGCGACGGCGCCGGCTGGAGCAGTCCCGGCTTTGGCTTTTATCAAGCGGCTTATCCGGGCGGGGCTTGCTCGTGGTCATTCGTTCAACCCCAATTGAAATCCACCGGCTTGGTTCGCTGGGCGCCAAGTTCGTCCCACACGAACGTCATCGTCTGCGGATTGATGGATGGCAGCGTGCGGAATGTCGGACCGAACATTTCGGCTCAAACCTTCTGGTACGCGACACGGCCGGATGACGGCCAGGTCAACGGACCCAATTGGTGATTGTTTTCCGTCTCGCTGTTCATTCATCGGCCAGTGTCGCCCTGCTGTTTATTCGGGATCAACCCATGAAAAGTTGTTGTCTTCGGATTGCCATGATCGGTTTGCTCGGCTGGCTGACCGGGTGCGGAAATTCTTCCACCGACAGCCAGACGAAAGGCTTGTTGACAGGCAAAATCACTGTCGGGGGCCAACCCGCCCGGCAGGTGATGATCACCGCCATCGGCTCGGGCGGTGTGGCCGGGACCACCTCCACGGACACGGGTGAATTCACCATCCCCGACCCGCCCAAGGGCAAATTGAAATTCACCATCTTCGGCTCCCAACCCGGCGTCAAGCCGGCCGCGAACTCCGCGTCGGTCGTCCCGCCAAAATATGCCGGCCCGAACGAGCTGGAGTTCGATTACACCGGAGGATCTCAGCATTTCGACATTCAAATGGGAGTGAACGGCGCCTCCGCCAAATGAGAGCGGCCCGGTTTGCGTGTTCACTCACTTTGCCCGTAAAATCGTGGTCTTCTTCCCTTCGCTGTGGTAGCTTCAGCCATCGTCGCCACTCCCCTGGCCGACGAAGACATCCCTCCGGGAACAGCCAGCCCGGCAAGATGTTTTTCCGGGCCGATCTGTTCCAACCGAGGGAGTGAGCCAATGCGTGAAGCCGACCCATCATCGCCAAACGGATTGTCGCGCCGGGAGGCCATCAAACTGGCCGGGGCAACGATCACCGCCAGTTTGATCACGTCGCCAAAACACATCCAAGCCCAAGAATCAAAAACCGATCCCGCCAAACGACGCAAACGAGTGATCGTCGCCGGTGGCGGCATCGGCGGGTTGTGCTGCGCGTTCGAGTTGATGGAACGCGGCCACGACGTGACCGTGCTGGAGGCAGCCGGACGACCGGGCGGGCATGTGCGGACAATCCATGATCCGCTGCCGGACGGCCTCTATGCCGATGTCGGCGCCGAACACTTTACCAAGCCCGGATACGACCAGTTCTGGAAGTACATCGAGAAGTTCAAACTAGAGGCGTTGCCATATCCCCGCCGGGTGAACATGTATCGCAAGATCGACGGCAAATGGCGATCCGAGGAACAACTCCAAGACCGGACGGTGTTGAAGACGTTCGGCTTCAACGACCCGGAAATCGACTTCATCGTCAAGCACGGCTGGACGGAGTTGCCTCGCCTCTACTTCGACCCGGTGATCGAAAAATTCAAGGACGAATATCAACCGTTCGGCATCGGGTTGGACGATCTGGACAAAACACTGGCAGGCGACTGGCTGGCGAAACTCGGCGCCTCCGACGCGGCGATTCGCTTCAACGGCGTGCGGCGTGGCGACGGCAGCACGGCCGCCAAGAACAGCGATGTCTCGGCCCTGTTCCGCATCTGGCAGGCGGCCATCGTTCGCAAACGCCATCTGCCGATCTTCAAACGCGAAGTCTTTCGGCTCAAGGGGGGCAATCAAACGCTGCCGGATACCTTCGCCGCCAAACTGGGCGACCGTGTTCGCCTCGCCTGCCCGATCTCCAAGATTGAACGGGGTGACACAGGGGTCACGGTTCATTTCACCGAATTTGGCGAGAAGAAGAAACTTGATGCCGAGTATCTGGTGTCGTGCATCCCGCTGATGATCCTTCGCAAGATTCCCGTCGAACCGGATTGGCCGGCCGCGAAGAAGTTCGTCATCGACAATGTGCAATTCTCATCGCAATCCCGCGTAGTGATTCAATCCCGCACCAAGTTTTGGAAGGGCGACGCCCCGAGCATCAATCTGGAAACCGGCGATTCCAACATGTACCTCGTTTATGAAACCGCCGATGAGGTAAAGACGAATCGCGGAGTCCTGATGGGAAGCGGAACGCCAGACGTGACGAGTGACGGAGCGTTGGCGTCGTTCCGAAAGTTTTATCCCGGCAAAGCCGACACCATCGAACAGTGCATCGTCCAAAACTGGTCGAAAGACCCGTGGGCTTTTGGCTGCGAGCGTCTGCCGTTCCCGTTCGGCCAATTGTCGAAGTTTTGGCCGCATATTCACGAACCCGTGGGCCGAATTCACTTCGCGGGAGCCTATGCCGATAATCTGCCGTGGGGAATGGACGCGGCCACCCGATCAGCCAACCGGGCCGCGGAAATGGTTGATGCCGCGTGAAGCCTGTCGGATGGTCACTTCACCCAGCGTCCGTCGTAATACTTGGTGAAGTCTTCCAGTTTCTGGACACCGTCAATGCCGCCCTTCATGTGCATGGCATTCTTGTAAAGCCGCAATGTGTAGCCACGATTCTTGTCGATCAGTTCCACAAAGTCGGCGTTTCGTTTGGTTTCCTTGAACTGAAAATGACTCACGCCGTTATTGTCAACCTCCCACCAAACGTCATCTCCCTTGTCCACATAACGGCACAATCCCTCGGCATGTTCCCAAACCAGTCGGTTGATCGATTCTTCGGCAGGCGCCGCCGGGGTGACAACCACTTTTGGCGGTTCTTGGGCACCCGCCATGACGGCGAGCATGCCGAACATCACCAAGCTCAGACTCATCGTTCGCATTGGGTTCCCTCCCAAAACGTGTTTCCGCTTTTCGGGGAGTCGTGGTTAAACAACCGGCCCCGCCGAACGCAGAAGATAAGTGATTGGCGAATTCGCAACAACGTCAATCGTGCGAATGAAGCGTTCAGAACACTTGGTTATTTCCGTGCCCTCGAAACCGCCCTGGCCAATGCCAGCCGGGTCACTTGGGAGAGAAAATCATAATCAAGCGTGTCGGGCGTGTCCGATGCCTGATGATAGTGCGAATTGCGAAACTCTGACGTGTCCGTCCACATGACAGACGGTATCCCGGCTTTCCAAAACGGGGCATGGTCGCTCCGATGGAAATGCCCGAAGTATTTCTCGATTCCCAGATACATCTTCAACGCGAGGACGGGAAACTCCGGCACATGGCTCGCCGCGAGCGAGAGCACGTTTTCGGCAATCCCGTTGGAATGCCGGTTGGCCAGCAACGCCAGAAAATCGCCGGTATTCGGCGCGACGATGCCCGGCAAACGCGGTGGCATTCGCTGCGAGCCGGGGGTCCGGTCGCAATACCCCACCATCTCGAAGATGTGGGCTTCATCGACGACCGTCTCAGCAAAGCCATCAAGACTGGCCACAAATTCAGAACTGCCGAGAAGACCGTCTTCCTCGCGGTTGAACAGAACGATCATGACCGAGCCGATATCGTGCTCTTTGACAAGGCGGGCACATTCCAGACAAACGGCGACGGCGCTGGCGTTGTCGTCGGCTCCCGGCGTGCCCGGCACCGAGTCGTAATGCGCTCCGAGCAACAGACTCGGCCCCTTATTGGATCCGTCAGTCGTGGCGACAATGTTGTCATAATTTCCTTGCAACACCGGAGTGTAACCAAACTCCCGGAGATGTTCGATCAGCAAATTTCTGGCCCGAACATTGGCTTTGTGTTCAGCCAGATAGTGTCGCGGAAAGGAAAGCATCTCCACAAAGGCCCGAAGTTTTTCCTTCGAGACGCCATTGATGATTTCGGCGACGCTTGCGTTCGTTTCTTTTGAGCGACGATTTTGGGAATAGGCAACAATCATGATTGACACCTTCCTCAATGGTTAGTTTCGTGAATCATCCCCGCGAAACATGGCGATGGCAATTACAAATCCGAGCCAAACCTCAAACAAAGCATGATCGGAAAAATCCCCCTCCGCGTTGCATGCGATCATTCTCGTTAATCAATCTGGATATTGGACACCGATTTAATCCAACCACATCCGGTTTTTGAGCGATAAACGCAAGATGTATCCCCGGGAAAACTCCCTCGATCAAAGGGCAGGTATCGCTTCATGACCATGATGACATGTGGCCAATGTGGATGGCGTCAGGATGCTCACTTGGGGTCGGCTTGCCTGCATTGCAAAGCAGTCGCTCAACAGCTTTACCAAGACCGTGAACTTGCAGTGACGCTGATGGTCTCGGCTGGATTTCTAACCATCCTGACGTTTGCAATCTTTGGATGAATGGTTGGATATCATTTTTTGAGTTTCACACAGGCATCGGCGGTGATGAACTCCACGTTGATCGCCATCCCAGCTTGTTCCGATCTCGTTCCCACGCCGCCACTTCTTGTTTGAGCGCCTCCAGATCCAAGATGCGACGACCCCGATATCTGATCGCCAATCGTTTCATTCTTTCCGCTCGCTCAAGGGCCGGTTGCCTGGGTGAAAAGCGAGCATGAAGCCGGGCGAACAGATCACCGCCCACACAAAATGGCTTGCCAACCGGTGGTTTCCGGGCTCGTCGTGAGCGTGTATCTTGGGAGTAAGCTTAATCGGTTGTCGCCGCCAGAGCGAACGGGAGACCAGCCTTCGATGAACTACATTGACGCGCACGTCCATGTTTGGACGCCGGACACCATCCACTACAAACTCGCCACCGGTTTTGCCAAGGAGGATATGAAGCCGCCGTCGTTCACGCCGGACGAACTGTTCAAGCACTCCAAGCCGGCGGGGGTCACCCGCGTCAACCTCATCCAGATGAGTTTTTACGGGTTCGACAACTCGTACATGACCGACATGATCCGGGTTCACGACGGCGTGTTCGTCGGCACGGCCGTCATCGACCCGCAGGCCGAGCCAGTCAAACGGATGCGAGAATTGGCCCCCAAAAAAGTCCGGGCGTTCCGCATTCTGCCGACGCTCACCAAAGCCAAAAAATGGCTGGAACCGGACGGGTACTCGGAGATGTTCGCCGAAGGGGCCAAGGCGAACCAGGCAATGAGCTGTCTCATCAATCCGGCGGACCTCCCCGAACTGGATCGCATGTGCGCGAAGTTCCCGGACACGCCGGTGATCATCGACCACCTGTGCCGCATCGGCGGCGACGGGACCATCCGCGATGCCGACGTCACCGCCCTGTGCGACATGGCGAAGCACAAGCAAGTCATGGTCAAGGTCGGGGCGTTCTACGCCTTCGGGGCAAAGAAGCCGCCATATGCCGATCTGATTCCGCTGTCGAAGGCCGTGATCAAAGCGTTCGGCGTCAAACGGTGCATGTGGGAGACCGACTGCCCGTTCCAAGTCGGACCGGGGCACACCTATCAGGACAGCGTGAATTTCATCCTCAAGCAACTCGACTTCCTGACGGCCGACGAGCGGGACTGGCTGATGCGCCGGACGGCCGAGGAGTTCTTCTTCAAGAAGAAGTGAGACTATTACCGGTTGGCCCTCAACTGGCTGCGAAACGAACGGATGCCGCCGCTCGAACGCTCGTCGCCCTGATTGAAACAGCCTACAATCAAAAGAACGGGATATTGATTGTTTGTGCGGTTAGTGATGCCTGAGTTCACTCAATTACTCGTCAATGCAGGCTCGGGCGACGAGACGGCCATTGAGCATCTGTTTGCCCAAGTGTATGGCGACCTGCGTTTGCTGGCGACGCAACGGCTGGCACAGGAAGCCCCCGGCAACACGCTGCAACCCACCGCATTAGTCCATGAAGTCTATCTGCGGCTCATCAAAAGCACCAATCAGATACTTCGCCCCGAGGATTTGCCGGGGGACAGCCGCAGCCGTTTTTTTGCCGCAGCGGCCAATGCCATGCGGCGAATTTTGATTGAATCGGCTCGCCGCAAAAAGCGGGACAAGCATGGCGGAACCCATCAACGAATCGCCCTCGATCCGGACCAAGTCGCCGAGCCGGAAATGGCCGAGGAATTGCTCGCCCTTGACGAGGCGCTGACAATTCTCGCCTCCATTGAACCGCAGATTGCCGAACTGGTCACGCTTCGTTATTTCGGCGGGCTGACGCTAAAGGAATCGGCGGTCATCTTGGGAATCGCCCCCCGGACGGCCGATGCCCATTGGGCTTACGCGCGAGCTTGGTTGCTGGCTGAGATCCAACAATCTGCCGAAAACAGCGAATTTTAATTTTCCAAAAAATTGCTGCGCGAATTGGCGGGAATTGTCGCATTAAGGGCAGGGACAAAATGCGCCCAAGCCTTTTCGACGAGATTCGCTTTGGTTTTGCCGGGCGATACGACGGAATCATTCAACCTCACGGATGTTTTGGACAACGGCCATTCCATGCGAGAGAGAGAGATTTTCACCGAAGCGCTCAATCGCCCCGGCCAGGCGGAGCGATCCGGCTATCTGGAAGAAGCCTGCGGCGGCGATCCGGCATTGCGGTCGCGCATCGAAAAATTGCTGTCCCTGCACGACAGTGACAGCCCCTTGCTTGGCTTGAAACCCACGGACATTCTCCGGGGACTCACGGAACCAACAAACCAAACCAAAACGGCCTCAAATCGGGCGGCTCTCTCAGATGTGGAGGCCAAATCCGGAACGGTGATCGATCATCGGTACAAGTTGATTGAAAAGATTGGCGAAGGAGGCGTCGGGGAAGTTTGGGTGGCCGGGCAAACCATGCCGATGCAACGTCGGGTGGCCCTGAAGTTGATTCGCGCCGGCATGGATTCGCGGATGGTGATGGCCCGGTTCGAGCAGGAGCGTCAGGTGCTGTCGCTCATGGATCACCCGAACATCGCCAACGCCCTCGACGGGGGAATCACTTCGGCCGGCCAGCCATATCTGGTCATGGAGTTGGTGAACGGTTTGCCGCTGATGAAGTTCTGCGAGGAGGCAAAACTTTCGCCCCGCGCCCGGCTGGATTTGTTCGTGCTGATTTGCCATGCGGTCCAGCACGCCCATCAGAAAGGGATCATCCACCGGGATCTCAAGCCCGCCAATATCCTCGTCAGTTGGGTTGACGGGCGCCCGGCGCCGAAGATCATCGATTTTGGAATCTCCAAGGTCATGCGGGGAAACGGGGAGGAAAGTTTCCCGGCGACCCAGGCGGGTTTGGTGATCGGCACGCTGGAATACATGTCCCCCGAACAGACCAAATTCTCGGGCCACAACATCGACACCCGGACGGACATCTATGCCCTCGGCGTCATTCTGTACGAGTTGCTGACCGGAACCCGGCCAATCGAACCGGAAGTGATCCGGAACTCGGGCATGGCCGAGATCGTTCGCATGATTCAGGAAACAGTTCCCGCCAAGCCAAGTTCGCGCGTGTTGACAGAGACAGCTTTCTCTTCGGACGTTTTCGGAAAGCTGGAGAAGAAGAAACTGGCCGCGCTGCTTCGGGGGGAACTTGACTGGGTGGTCATGAAATGCTTGGAAAAAGACCGGGAACGCCGATACGACACGGCCAACAGCCTCGCCCGCGATATCGAGAATTATTTGTCCGACCGGCCCGTGGAGGCCCGCCCGCCATCGGCTTCCTACTTGTTGCGGAAGTTTTATCGGCGAAACAAGCTGCCGTTTTTGGGGTTCGCCCTCGCCCTGTTGGCTCTGGTGGGCGGAGTGATCGGGACAAGCATCGGGTTGATCCGCGAGGAGAAGGCCCGCATCGCCGAATTGGCCGCCAGCGAAAAAGCGCAAAGGCGGCTCGAAAAAAGCCGCAAAGCGAATGAAATCCTCGCGTCGATTTTTGAAAAGACCAATCCTCGGGATTTTGCAAATGGCGGACGCCCGCTTCAAGAGTTGATGGCGGAACGATTGGGTCAGGCGGTCGACGAACTGGACAGTCTTTCGGACGAAGACCCCAAGGAAGCGGTCGTGTTGCAATACAGACTTGGCACATCGCTTATCGGCTTGGAAGATTACAACAAGGCGATCAAGATTCTGGAAAAATCACTGGCCACCCTGAAATCGCTGGATGAACCCGATTCTGAGTTGACCATCGAAATGACAAGGCAACTGGCCGAGGCGTACCTGCGATCCGGGAAACGCGATGTGGCCCTTGGCCACCTTGAACATGCCCTTCTTCTGAGTCGAACGCGATTTGGAGTCGACAACAAAACAACGTTGGCGCTCATGGGCGAGCTTGGCAATTGTTATTTGGAAATGAGACGCCAGAAAGAAGCCAGACTGATTTTGGAGGAGGTGCTTGGGCGACAAAAGGCGCTGTTCGGAAATGATTATCATCGGGACATGGTGATGACACTCTCCAGTCTCTCCGTCGCCGTGGAAGATGATTGGGCGACAACAGCCGTGCTGCTGGAAGAAGCGACTCAAGTGTTAAACAAACTGAAAACTCGGGATGTCGAGACGGAATTAAACATTCAGCAGAATCTTGGAGTGGCTTACGCCCATCTTGGCAAACTGGATCAAAGCGAGCGACTATTGCTTGACACGGTGGCCCGCAATGAAGTTCGTTTCGGACGCGACCACTCCTTCACCTTGAGTTCCAACAGCGCGCTTGCCCATACCTATCGTCGCCAAAAGCAATATGAGAAAGCTCGATCCTTGTTTGAGGATTTGGCCAGACGATCAGAAATGAAAATGGACCGGGACAATCCGCTGACGCTCAACGCCATCGGAAATCTTGGTGTCACGTATCGGGAAATGGGTCGCTTTCAGGAAGCCATTCCCTTCTTGGAGGAAGCGCACAAGATGTCCGTCAAATATCCGGAACTCGATTTTGCGGGAAAACACCTCTACGAGTGCTACCGGCGTTGCGGCCAGAAGGAAAAATCGGCAAAGCTCGCCAAAGAATTAGGCATTCCCCCATGGCAGGGTTTCCTCAACAATGTCGGGGACTCTTTCTTGGATCGCGCCAAACCGAAATAAGAAGAACAATTTCACGCCGCATATCAATTTCCCAATCACCCAAAAAATATTTACGCTTTTCTCTGCGCGTTTTGGTTGCTTCCGTCGCAGTCATGGTGTTCCGAATTCGGCCGACACCGTTCCATAAGAGACTGCGATGCGTTCCTTCTCGAAATTGAAGTGGCTGGGATCATTGCTTGCCAATCAGAAGACACAACCGTCAGCCGCGAGAACAACCCACGCCAGACTGAAACTGAGCATCGAACAGCTCGAAAGCCGCGTCACCCCGGCGGTCACCGTTTCGGGGAACGACACCACCGTTGATTACACCAACACAAACGACACCATTGTGTTGTCCACGGACGCCAACGACCCCACCAAACTGGTTCTGGACGCCGCTTTCTCCGAGGATTACTCGATTGCCAAGCCGGCCGGCAGCCTGACCCTCAACTTGGGCGGGGCCAATCTCGTCGTCAACACGACGAATTTGGGTTCGGCCAGCCTGATCGTGAACAACGCCGAAAAAGCCACCGTCTCCGGCAATTTGTCGGCCGGGAACATCTACATCGGCGCCCAGAATGAAATCGACGTTTCCGACGGGGCCAATCTGCTGGGGCAAACCGTCCGCACGTCGGCCTATGCGGGAACGGGCGGTCTCACGTTCCGCTTGAACACCATCGTTCGTCCGTTCGGCCAGTCGTGGTCGGACGACGGCTTTTTTCCCGGCGAAGTTATCACGATCGACAACACGAACAGCCGTGACCTCGACAAGGACGGCAAACCGGACAACGACGGCCAGTTTGTCGTCACCGGGGTCAGCGGGAGCACGCTGACGGTCGATCCCAGCAAGACGTTCGCCTCCGAGTATCAGGTGACCGGGGCTTCGATCACCGGCGTCGGCGGCAACGTGGCCTTGAGCGTCGACGCTGCCTTCAATCTTTCCTTTGACGCCGCCGCCCCAGTAGTTCGGGACCGGGAGGCCGCTGGGAAGATTGCCATTGGCAACGCACATTTGAACGGGAACAACGTCTTCGTCCTGTCGAACTCGAACACCCAAAAATTCGCCGACTTTGAGGTGAACACATTCGGTCTCGACCAAGTGAATCTGCCGGCGTCGATGACGGCCAACACGTTCCCGGTGTTCGTGGACAACCTGATCAATCCCCAGACTGGCCAGACCGTCCCCGACACGATTGTGCGGGCCGACGGCAACTGGCTCGCCGAGGGCTTCCGGGCCGGGGACTACATCCAAGTCAGCAATTCCCAGTTCAACAACGGGATCTATCGCATCGCGGCTCTCAACGAGTCCACGCTCACGCTCGACGCCAGCGCCCAGTTGAAGCCGGAGAACGGCACCAGCGATCTGACCATCGAAACCGTCAATCTGATGACCGGTGACCCGAGCCTCGATTTTGTCACCGACCCGACGACGGGTGTCGCGTCGATTCACCGAAATGACGGCGTGACTTGGGCCAGCCAGGGATTTGAAAAAGGGCAGACGCTCTCCGTCAAGAACACGCCGGACGGCCTCGATGCCGACACCCAAGGCGACAACGACGGCGAATACCCCATCATGGATGTGAACGGCGAGGACCTGATCCTCGATTTGGGCAACGCCGTGCCGGGATCAACATCCGGCAACCCTGGTTTGAAACTGGTTCCCCAGACCGGCGTTCATGGAGCGGTCATCACGTCGCAGGGTTCGGGCGCGGACATTCCTTTGGCCCGGCTTGATGAAACCGTTGTCGTGCAACCTGCGAACGTGCAACTCACCTTTGCGGACAACGGCAGCCAGCCCGACACGATCACGCGGGCCACAGGCAACTGGGGCGACGAACATTTTGGGGTCGGCCAGTCGATTCTGGTCAAGGGCACCCGGTTCAACGACAACACGTTCACGATTGCCGCTGTCAGCTCGGATGGCAAAACCTTGACTCTGTCGAGCGATGACGAGTTGGTGAACGAAACCATCGTGACGGGAAGCGACACGGATATTCAATCGCTGACCGCCGATGAGGGGCAGGATCCGCCGACGCTCGTGTTCAACCCCGCCAACAATTCAATCACCCGCAAAGACACGCGCACCTGGCGGCAAGACGGCTTTCAGGCCGGCCAGACCATCAACGTCAACGGAACGGCAAGCAACGACGGCCCGAACCAGATCGCGTCCATCAGTCCGGACGGCAAGACATTGTTCATGGCGAGTTTCATCAACATGTTTGAGGACACTGAGGCCACCCCGCCGCCGGGCGTCGTCGATGTTGTCTCCACGGGAGCCTTGGCCAAGCCCGAACTTTCGTTCACGGGTAACACGATCACCCGGAGTTCCGGCAGTTGGTCCGACGACGGCTTCACGGCCGGGGGCAAAATCAACATCGACGGATCGGCCGACAACAACGGTCAATTCACCGTCACTTCGATCACCAACAACGGCCGGACATTGGTGATCGACTTGGGCACAAAGCCCGACAACACGCCGATTGTCTTCGCGGACGAACACACGCTCACGGCCACCGTGCAGGGTCTGATTCTGTTGACCAAGAGCAACGGGGTGGCTTTCACGGCCGGTGACCTCGCGGGCGGGTTGTTGCTTCGCATGGCGGGAATCAGCGACATGCTTTCGGGTTTCATCGCCCAAGCCACCACCCAACAATCGACCAGCGAAATCACCGTGGCCGACGGCGCGACGCTCAACGCCACACAGGATTTGGGGCTGCGGTCCATGGCGCAAAGCACGTTGAACGCCAAGATTCAAAGTTTGTGGCTGGGCGTTTCTTACGGCAAATCAGAGGCGACATCGCGATTGATCGTCGGCGACAACACCAAGATCACGGCGGGGGACACGGTCGGCCTGAACGCCGATGTCTTCAACACGCTCTATGTCGGAAACAAAATCACCACGGGGGCCAATTTTCCGCTATTGGCGGCGCAAAGGGTCGTGCTCGACAAAGCCAAGTTGATTCCCGGCCCGGCGTTCACCGCCGCCGCCGGAGAGGCTTCGTCCGTCTCCGAGACGCGCATCGGCGGACCAAATTCATTTATCTCCGGCTCGATTGTGAATGTTTCCGCAAAGAACCTGAACGACTTCACTGTGGAGACAAAGGGGAAAGTCAACGGCATCGCCGTCCCGAACACCGGCGGCGCGGCCGCGATCATCGTCAGCAAGACCTCTTCCTCCGCCGATGCCACTCTGTCCGGCACCGTTCATGCGACCGGCCAGCTCAATCTCGATTCCCGCTCTGTGAATGTCAACGACGACGCCAGCGGCACAGCGTCCGTCAAACGGGATTTGTTCGGGTCGAATGACGGCAGCTTTGCCGCCGCCCAAAAAGCCAAGGTGGCGTCGGCACTCGCCAGCAAAGGCTTCGACCTCAAGGGGACGGCTGACGCCGGCAAGGTGTCCGGCGCGGCGGCCCTTACGATTGCCAACAGCACGAACGAAGCCTCTTCGCTGGTGACCGGGGACGCCCGGCTTTACTCGAAGGGCGATGTCTCGGTGACTTCTTACGCGGAAGATAACTTCAATGCCTCGGCGATCGCGGCCGCGAAGGCCAATTCCACCGTCGCCTTGGCCGGGGCGATCATCATTTCCAATTATGACAACGAATCCAACGCCACGGTGGCCGACGGCGCGGTCATCACGGCGGCACAGAATTTGAATGTCCACGCCGACAGCGTGGTTCCCAATCAAGTGACGCTGGACGACGCGATCAAAGCGCTGGCCCAGCCGCCGGGAATTCAATCCCTGCCGACCGTCAATATCGACGACTCCGATCCCTTCAAGGCGTCGCAATCCGCCCAGCAAGGCTCAACCGATTTGACCGGTTGGTCGCAGGATAATCTCGCGGACAACATGGCTTATCTCCAGGCGAGCATCCTGCCGCTCGTCAAGTTCTCCCGATGGGTGCCGGACTTCCTCGCCAGCACCGATGCCTCCGCTTCCGCCGGGGAAATTGAAAAAGAGGCCGCCTTTGGCTCCGATGGCAAGCCCATCCAAAAAGACAGCGTCAAAGGCAAGCTGGGGCTTGACCCGGAGACACGAGTTGTTTCCCAGGCGGACTACGCCATCAGCGGAACAGTGAAGGCTCATCAGGTTCACAACACGGCCCATGCCACGGTGGGCGAAGGCGTGAAACTGAATATCAACCTGAGTGATCTGAACCCGGCAACTCCCTTTGTCGTCTCGCCGGCGGACACCCAGAAAATCTCCGTCACCGCCAACACGAGTTTTGAAAGCATCGACCTGGCCGGGATTGCGAAACTCGGGTTGAACAAGAGCGAAGGCGGCTCGGTGATCGGCGGCAGTTACAGCGGCATCACGCTGACCAACGAGGCGATTGCCTATGTCGATGACGGAGCGCAACTAAAGGCAAAAGGCGACATTGAAGTCAAGGCGGCCAATCGAAATTGGGATCTGGCGATCGGCCAGCAAGGGGGAAAGGCCTCGGTGGTGGGCGTGAACGGCGCCGTCACGATTTACCGGATCGACAACAATGTCCAGGCTTACATCGAAGACCAGGCAAAGGTCGATTCGGGCGGCACGCTGACGGTCAACGCAAACGACGATGTCCGGTTGCTCAACGTCAACGCCGTCATGCAAGACGGCGGTGTGTTGGCGGTCGGCATCGGCGTCTCGATCAATTCGCTGGAACACACCACGCATGCCTTCATCGGCAATCTGAACACGGCCACAAATTCCTTCCCCTCGGCTGGTTCCATCCACGCGGCCAAGGCCGTCGATGTCAACGCAGATTCGGAAACCAAATTGCTCGGCATCGGGCTGGCCAAAACAGCCGTCAAAGGGGAAGAGCCGGACGATCTGCCTGCGGACGAAAACGGGGAGAAAAAGCCGGTGCCGTTGAAGGCAAGCAAACTGCTTGGCGTCGACGACACGACCCAACAGGGCAACGCCCCGCAGTTCGGCCTCGGAATTTCCGCCAATGTCGCGTTGAACTTCCAAAAGGACGACACGCAGGCGTTCATCCGCGGAACCGATCAGGCGGACGGAACCAAGCATCAAGTCCAACTTGATCCCGGCGGGGTTGTCTCCGTGACGGCCGAAAGCAATGTGTTTGCCATCGCCGTCACTGCCAGCATTCTCACCGGAAGCGAAATCGCCCCGGCCGGCGCCCTTTCCGGCGCCTTCACGTGGAACTCGACCAGCGGGGACGAACTCGACAATCCCGACGACAACACGCAACCCCGCATCAACCGGGCTTACATTGCCGACACGACCGTGACGGCCGATCAAGTCAAGGTCAACGCGAACACCAATGATTTCTCCGTCTCCGTCACCGCCGGTGTCGGCGCCGTCAAGCCGACCTATGTGGCCAACATTGCCGGTTCGGGCACGGTTAGCGTGAACGATTCTCAAACCGAATCGTTCATCGGCGATCCCACGGATTCCCCGACGCCCGCCAAGACCATCATCCGGACGACCGGCGATGTCGATGTCGAGGCCAAGAGCGACAACTTCTTGGTTTCAGTGACCGGGGCGGTCACGGTCTCCGGCAAGGTCGCCGTTGGTGCGGCTCTTGATGTGGGCCTTTTTGACAACGCCGTCAATGCTTACATCGGCGGCGACGCTGATGTGAAATCGTTTAATCCGTCGGCGGGAAGCACTCCGGGGAATGTCACCATCCATGCCGAATCCGATCAGACGATCACCACGGTCGGGGCCGCCGTTTCGCTGTTGGCAAGCACGCTGGCCCTCCCGTTCACGATCAACACGCAAAACTTTAACAGCAACGTGACGAGCTACATCGGGGCCGGGGCCATTGTCTCCGCACCCAATGTGTACGTGACGGCCGATGAAGACCTTCGGGTCACCAGTGTGAGCGGCACGGCGGCCTTCGGCGCCAGCAAAGCCGGCGTCGGTCTGGCCTTGGGATTGGTCGATGTTGAGCGAAACGTGCAGGCGACCGTCAATCCCGGCGCCGTCGTGACGGCCAACGGAACTGACGGATTGAAAGTCCTGTCCAACGGCGTTGAAAAGATTGTCAACGCCGTTGCCTCGGGGACGGGCGGGCAACAAATCTCGGCCACCGTCTCGCCGGCATTTACTCAGTTGGCCGGGGCGGTCAAATCCACGATTGTCGGGTCGAATGTCACCGCCTCCGGCGTGGATGTCGATGCCAATTCGGCTCCGCTAATTTTCAATTTGGCCATCGCCGGCAGCGTTGCCGTCGCCAAGGGGCCGGAGTCTGGTCCCCCGCCGTCCCCCGGAGATGCTGCCAAGGCGCAAGGACAGCCGTTCCGGCCGTTGCCGATCACATTCGCCGGGGCTGGGGCGGGTTCCGGAGCCTATATTCGCAATGATGTTCAGGCGTTGGTTATCAACAGCACGGTCAATGCGACCGGCGCGGTTTCCGTGGAAGGGCACGATCACAGTTCGATCTATGCGGATGCCGGCGGTCTGGCCCTCGCCTTCCGGCTTGGCAGTCAGGCGTCGGTAAGCGGCGTCAACGGTACGATTGGCGCCTCGGTCGCCATCAACGATGTCCAGTCAAACACGCACGCTCTGATTCAAAATTCGACGGTCAACGCCCACGATGATGTCCATTTGCTGGCCGACGCCTCCCCGAAGATCCAAGCCCTCACCGTCGCCGGCGCCGGGACTGTTTCTTCCGGAGGCAATGGGTTCAGCGTCAACTTCGCCGGGGCCGGCGCGGGATCGGGCAACAATGTCAAGAACGCCGTCGATGCCTTGATTGCCGGATCGAATGTCACATCAACCGCCGCTGATGTGATTTTGGAGGCGTATGACAAATCGACCATTCATTCGGATGCCGGGGCCGTCGCGGTGTCGTTGTCTCTCGCCCAGGCAGGCAAGGCCAACGTCAACATGTCCGTCGGCGCCTCGGCGGCGGTCAACCAAGTTCGCAATGCGATCCAAGCCGCCGTCGAACCTTTTGCAGGCGTCAACTCAAACGTCACCGCCGCCAGTGATGTGAGACTGACATCGCAATCCACGTCCAAGATCGACACGTTGTCCATTGCAGGCGCATTGAGCGCCACCATTGCCGGAAGCGGTGGCGGGGTCGGTGCGAACTTTGTCGGCGCCGGAACCGGTTCGGCCAATGACATCGCCAACACCATCGACGCCAGCATCACCGGCGGGACGACGATGGCCCAGCAAGGCAAGCTCGCGATTGGCGCCTCGGATGATTCAACCATCCATGCCGACGCCGGGGCGGTCGCGGTCGCCCTGTCGATTGCCTCGCAAAATCGTGTGGGTGTGCAGGGATCAGTGGGCGCGTCCATCGGCGTGAATGACATTTCCAACGCAACGACTGCCACGGCGGCCAATGCCAGCATTCAGGCGAATGGCGATGTCTCCCTGACGGCGGATGAAGACGCCGCCATTGACGCGGTGACCATCGCCGGGGCCGGCAGCGTGGCCGCCGGGACGGGAACCGTGGGGGTGAGCTTCGCGGGCGCGGGAGCCGGTTCGGCCAACCAGATCAGCAACACAACCAAAGCCACGCTGTCCTCCGACAGCCACGTCGCATCGACCACCGGGGGACTCAATCTTTCCTCCAGCGATGATTCGACGATCAAGGCGAATTCGACGGGCGCCGCCCTGGCCGTGTCGGCCGGTTCGCAAAATAGCGCGGCCATCACGGTCGGGGTGGCGGTGGCACTCAATGACATTCACAACACGATCCAATCTGTGATTAATGGATCGAATGATGTGAGTTCGCATCAATCAACCAAAGTAACTTCCGATGACTCGGCCAGGATTGACAGCGTGGCGGTCGCGGCGACCCTTTCGGTGGCGGCCGGAGCGCAAAACGGCGTCGCCGTCAGCGGAGGAGGAGCGGTCACCAAGAACACCATCGGCAACACGAACAACGCGACGATCAAGGACAGCACGCTGGTTTCAGGCGGCGGAGTGACGGTGTCCGCTCAAAACAATTCGGCCGACTCCGCGAAAGTGGCGAGTGTTTCCGTCGCCGGCGCGTTCGGGGCAAACGGGGCGGCCGGTGTGGCGGTCGGCATCGGCGTGGCGACAAACGACATCGCCAACACCGTGGCGGGAATCATCGATCATTCGACGGTCAACTCCGGCGGGCCGGTGGCCGTGTCGTCCACGGAATCTTCCAACATTAACGCCTTGACGATTGGAGCGGCCGTCGCCGTGGGTGGTGGCGGCGCGGCGGGTGTCGGTGTCGGGGCGGCCGGAGCCGGTTCGGGAAACACCGTCAAGAACACCGTTCAAGCGTTGATTCAGAAGGGGGCGACGGTCACGACGACAAGCGGCGATGTGACGTTGTCCGCGACGGATTCCGCAAGCATCACGGCCAATGGCGGCGGTGTCGGCGTGAGCGTGGGCGCCGGCGGGTCGGGTGGCGGCGTGGGAGCTTCGCTGGGTGTGAGCTTCGCCACGAATGACATTGAGGACACTGTTCAGGCAATCGCCGACCAATCGAACGTGACCTCGGCCGGTCAAGTCGGGCTGACGACGAACGAAATGGCGAC
>NZ_JH636446.1:256541-264625 GCF_000255705.1 Zavarzinella formosa DSM 19928 | reverse complement strand
GAACGAAGCCGCCACGATTAACGCCCTGACAGTCGGCGGCGCCGTGGCGGTCGGTGCCGGGGGCGCGGGAGGCGTCGGTGTCGGGGGGGCCGGAGCCGGTTCGGGGAACACTGTCAAGAACACCGTCCAAGCGTCGGTTTCAGGCCAAGCCACCGTGACCACCACCGGCGGCGATGTCTCCATGACAGCCAAGGATCAAAGCGGTATCACGGCCGACGGCGGCGGCATCAGTGTGGGGGTGGCGGCCGGGACTGGTGGCGGAGTCGGCGCGTCGCTGGGTGTTGGTTATGCCAACAACGACATCCGGAACACTGTCCAGGCGTTTGTTGACAACTCCGATGTCACATCAGCCGGAAAAGTCGCCATGTCCGCCGATGAAAGCGCGACCATCAAGGCACTGAGCATCGCCGGAACGGTAGCCGTCGGCGCCGGGACGGGTGGAATTGCCGCGGCGGGGGCCGGGGCCGGGTCTTACAACTCGGTGCATGGCATTGTTCAGGCCGATGTGGCCAACGGTGCCGGGAAGACGGTCGCCGCCAACGGCGGATCGGTCACGATTTCCGCGACCGATCACTCCACGATCAACGCCAGCGCGGGGGGAGTTGCCGCCGGTGTCGGGGCCGGGGGCGCGGTCGGCGTCGGCGTCACGGTCGGTGCCTCAACGGTCAACAATGATGTCGGCAATCAGGTTCAGGCATTCGTCGATGGAGCCTTGGTCAAGGCGGCCGGCGGTGATGTTTCGTTGAACGCGGCCGAAACCACCAACATCAGCGGGCTGGCCATCGGCGGGGCGGCCAGTGGTTCGGGCGGGGTGTTGGCCGGCGTGTCCGCGAGCGGGGCCGGCGCCGAGGTTGATAATAACATCGCGAACAACGTCGCGGCTTATGCCACCAACGGGGCGACACTCAAAACCACCGGAAGCGGCAATGTGTCTATTCTGGCGAGTGACAGTTCCACGGCCGATGCCAAGGCAATTGCGGGGGCCTTGGCGGCTGGTTTTTCCATCGGGGGGGCGGGAGCCATCGCCATCGGGGCGTCGATTGCCAGCAACACGTTCAATAGCACGATCCAAGCCTATGGCGACAGTTCAACCGTGTCTTCCGCCGGTGGCGTGACCATGCAGGCGACCAGTGCCTCTTCTGGGACCACCCTTGGCGTGGCCGCGTCGGTCGCGGTGGCCGGGGCGCCCGCCGGATTGAGCTTCTCCGGCGGCGGCGCCAGTTCGACCAACCGGGTGACTAACACTGTCAAATCGTTCGTCGATGGCGGCGCCATCACGGCGGCGGGCGATGTGCTGATCTCCTCGTTGGAGACCTCCCCCTTGAGCGCCAAGGTTGGCACCGGGGCGATTGCCGGCGGACTCGTCGCGGCTTCCGTCAGCGTCTCGGCTGCCGACAATACTTCCGCCAGTCAGGTTCAATCAACCGTCAATAACGCGACGGTCACGACGCCGGGCAATGTCCGCATCAATTCCTCGACCGGTGGCACGGCTGATACGCTGTCGATCGCCACCTCGGTCGCCGTCGGCTTTGGCGGGGCGGGGGCGGGGGCCACGGCGAGTTCCAATTTGGGTGATTCGGTCGAAGCCAGCACGGGCTTCAATGCGACGATCAACGCCGGGCAGGATGTCGAGATTGCCGCCGATTCCAACCAAACCGGCAACGCCTCCACGGACGGCATCGCGGTCGGCGCGATCGCGGTCGGTGTGAGCATCGCCCATGCCCTGATGCAAGGGGCGGTCAAGGCAAAGGCCGAGGGACAAACCAAGAGCGGAAAGAACCTGAAAATCCGGGGCACTTCCGAGGGAGCCTCGGCGGCGACCGCCAAGGCTCTGGTCGGCGGCATCTACGTCGGATACGGTTCCGAGGCCATCGCCTCCGATTCTCCCGCCATCACGTCCACTCTGACGGGCACAACGCAGGCCGGTGGAGATGTGACCGTCGAGGCGGTGGCCCAGCCAAAGGCATCGGCCGATAGCAAGGGGATCTCGGCCAGCGGCATCACCATCGGGCTTTCCACGTCGCAATCAACTGTGGCCCCGACGGTCGCCGCCACGGGGGGCGGCCAGATCACTGTGCCGAACGGCGGTTTGACGGTGAACGCCCTAGTTGATGGCCTCTCGAACTCGGCTCATTCAAACGCCTCCGGCGGGGCGATTCTGGCGACGATCAACGGTGCCCAGTCGGATGCCGTCTCCGGGCCGGTCGTCAGCGCGAACCTCGGTTCGGGGGCGCAAATCACCACCGGAAAAGACGTCAATGTGACAGCCAATTCGACGGGAAGCACCACCGCCAAGACGGACGGCTTGAACATCGGCGGGTTTGTCGCAGCGAGTCGAAACGTAGCCAACGCGGCCATCGGCACGGCGAATCTGGACGGCATTGTCAGCGTCCCGAGCGTGCCGGCGTCAACGAGTGCGTTCGCCGGCGATCAGGCCAGTGTGAATTCGGGTGGAAGCCTCACGATCTCCGCCAACAATTCGCAGAAGGCAACCTCCAACGCCACCGGAAGCATCGGCGGCTTGATTGCCATCGGCGGCGCGCAGGCGACCACGGTGCGAAACAACCCGGTTTCCGCCAACGCCCAGCAGAACAGTTCGCTGAACGCGGACAGGGATGTCACAATCACCGCCACGAACGGTTATGACCCGTTCGGCACGGCGCTTGGGATTCCCGTTTACGGTGACAATCTGGCGGCCGTCGCCAACAACACATTCGGAGGCTTGGGCGCCGCCGGCAAGCCGACGGCATCAACCACCGTCGCCGACGGAACAGACGCCGAATTGGGAGATCATGCCCAGGTAAATGCCCGCAAGGGAAGTTTCACTCTTCAAGCAATCACCAAAGACTTTGGCGTGCGGTCGTCGGCCACCGCCAAAGGGGGCGGGGCCGTGGCCGTGCCGATTGCCAACGCCACGACGACCACAAACGATCCTGCGACAGTCACCGTGGGATCGGCCGCCGGGGTCAAGGCGGGAATGAACATTCTGGTTGAGTCCAGAATCGGCGTGAACGACTCTTCCGATTCCAGCACTTCCGGGAAGGGATTGGGCGTCGATTCCACCGCGACCTCCAAGACCGACGGGACCGCCAACGCCAGCACGTTAATCAAGGATCATGCGAGCCTGGCCGCCGGATTGAACATGCAAATCCTAGCCGATCAAAAAGACGGCGTGTTGTCGTCGTCCACGGCGACGGCCACGGGTGGTGCCGCCGGGTTGCATGTGGCTGGCACCACCACGATTGACAAAACGAATACCTCGAATGTGGACGTGCAGCCAAGTGCGACGCTCAACGCGGTCGGGTCGCTTCAGCTTGACGCGGCCACCGGCGCCTCTTCAGGCTCTTTGGCTGACTTGTTCGTGTTTGGAGCCACCTCGCACGCCATCACCGACGCCGGCGGATTCGCCGGCAAGACCGACGCCAACGCGACCACCAATCTCACAACACAGGCAAACGTCAACGTTGAAAAGGCTTCCGCCGGTTCCGCCACGACGACGATGCGCACATCCAACCTCCAGGTGACATCGCACAATAACTCCCTCCCCGTGACGACGAAGGCGGAACGGAAGGGATTCGTTCTCATCGATGTGGGCAGCAGCAAGAAGAAGGAAACCGTCAGCCCGTCCAGTTCTGTGGCGATGTACGCCAATGCCACCATCACCGGGGCAAGCGGATATCTCCACATCGATCCGACAGGGAATGTGACATCATCAGGGGTGACATACACGACGGTTGGAAATCAAATCGTCCTTGACCCGATTGTCAATCCGGGTAACGGCTCGGCTTTGATTAGCGCCAAAGGCGGGGTCACGGGCATCCAAGGCAACTCGACCTTTATGTTTGACCAAGGTTCCGGCAGCGTCGATCTGCTCAACGAAGACCCGACGAAAGACTTGGTGGTCGGCGACATTTCCGTCTTGAATTCGCACACGACTCCGAAACTGACGATTGACGCCCTCTTTTTGCCGCCGGGTTCGTCATTCACCACCAACATCAGCAACACGGGCGGAACTCCGGTCAGCATCACCAGTGTCTCGAACATCGTCTTGCGGGGGACGATCAACAACGCGGAAGGGTCCGTGACGGTGAACGCCCCGAACGGTTCGATCACCGGGGCCGGCAACCAACTGATTTCCAGCCAACAAGTGACGCTCGCCGGAAACAGCATCGGCACGGCGGCGTCCCGCCTCAACGTACAGACGGTTCAATGGAACGGCGCCCCGGTGTTGTCAGCCAATGCGACTGGCAACATTTATTTGAATTTGTCCGCGACGAACATGCAGAATACCGATCCGGTGTCTGTCAACAACGCGACATTCAACGCCCCGCTGGTGGATTTGCTGATCGCCGACAGCGGGGCTGGCAGCGCTTATTCGCTTGGGGTGATCACCGGCGAACTGAATGTGGATGCGGGGGTTTCGACCCCCGTGGATTTGTCCATCACCGCTACGGGCGACCTGCCGGTCGGTTCGGTCATCTCGCGTCGGGGCAATGTTCGCTTGACCGCCGGGGGGGCGATCATCACCAAACGACCGGGCGGGGCGACCGACCTCATCGGCAACAATCTCACGCTTGTCGCCGGGACAACCATCGGGGCGGCCAGTCCGCTGGCGATCGTCTCCTCCTTCACCGCTCCGGGCGTCGTCAACGCCTCGGCGGCGGGAGACATCAATCTTCGGCAAGTGACCGGAAATCTGTCACTGAATCAAGTCAAGTCCGCGACCGGCAATATCTCCCTTCAATCAGCGGGGCGGTTGATCGACGGCCGTTCCGGGGTCGGAAGCCCGCCGGACGCTGTAGAAGCGCCCACGGGCAAAGCTCTTTTGTCGGCCGGGCTGGGCATTGGTTCGCAAACCCAAAATCTGGTCACCAAGGTGGCTTATCTGGAGGCGGAAGCCGGATTGGGCGAGTTGTTCGTGAACAACATCGGTACCAATCTAATCATTGGCGGCGGCGGAGCCATTTCCGGGGTCAACGGGGCGACCGTCAACGTGGTTACTGCAGGAGATCTTACCGTCAACGAAAACTCAGTCGCATCCGGCTTGATCGCCATGACAGCCGGTTCGATCACGATTTCCGGAGGGGTCGCCGTCCGAAGCGACAATTCCTCGGTGACTCTCTCGGCCTCGGGCGGGTTGGAAATCAAGACAAACAGCCATGTTGCCGCCGGTGGCGCGGTTGTTCTCCGAAGCACAGGGAATGGCGATTTCAACCTCTTGAACATCAATGGGTTGATCTCGGGTTCTTCTGTCCAGACCTCTACCGGAAGCGGCACGGGAGACGCGATTTACTTTAATCAAGTTCCCGTCGGCATCCCGGTGATTGTGGACGGAGGCGCCGGCAACCTCGACACACTAGACATCACCGGCACCAACGGGGACGACACTTACACCGTGACGGGCAACACGATCACGCTGTCGAACGGGACATCATTCACTTATTCAAACATCGAAGTGATCCGCGTTCACTCGCTGGCGGGCAACGACACGTTCAACGTCTCCGGTTCCTCCGCCAGTGTGAGCACCCAATTGCTGGCGGGCGGCCGCTCGACCTTAAACCTGACGACCAACGGAGTCCTCAACTCCTTGGTCGATTACCAAGGGGGAACCGGGCCAAACGTTGTCAACGTCACCACCAATTCCATCCCGACCGGTTCCGGCAACCCGAATGTGCTGGTGACGGATTCGGGCCAAATCAACGGGTTGGGGTTGCAGGCAACCCTGGCTCATGTGACGGCCATGAACGTCAACCTGAACAACGACGGGACCCAATTCCACCTGATGGGATCGCAGGCGCCCACCGTTGTTCAGGCCAACGGACACAATCAGAAGATTTCGCTGGGGGGCGACCCCGCCCCTGTGCCGGTGTTGTCCGGCGGCACAGCGATCCAGAAAGACTTCGGCGAAAGCGGAAACATCAATGCCTTCGGCAAATCCGTGACGCTGAGCAGCGTCGCCGGTTCCGGCAACACGTTAAGCATCGACAATAGTGACGGGACGGCAACGCAGGCCGTCCTCACCGCCAATGCCGTCAAGGGATTGGGCGAAGCGCAAGGGGCGGATCTTAAGTTCAACGGAATTGATTCTCTTGATCTGAGCGCCGGAAAGGGCGATCTGACCGTCAAGAACACCATCGCCGGGCCGGTGGCGATTGAAATGGCCGCGAATTCCGAAGCCCGGCCGGGCACGCTGACCGTGTTGAGTTCCGCCGCTTCCGCACTCACCCTGTCCGGCGGCGGGAGTTACAACAACGTGGTCTTCGACGCCAGCTCCCAGACGACGCCGATCACCGCCGCGCTGACTGACGGCGCTGCCGCGGGTTCCACGAAGCTCACCGGGTTCGGGCCGATCAGCCCGACTACGTTCGCGGGATTCACCGAAGCCGATCTGCTGGAGGGAAGCAACAGCGACACCTTATCGCTTTCCTCCAGCGTCCCCACAACGTTGATTCACGTCAACGGCGGCGCAGGGTCGGATCAATTTATTGTGGGCCGGGTCGCGGTGTCGCCAGACTCGCTGACCATGCCGAACACGATGATCCTGTCCGGCGATTCAGGCGATGACAAAGTGAACGTGATTGTCTCCGGCAATCCGGGTGACAGCGTCAATCAAGGACTGCTCTATCTGAGTTCGGCCGTGGAGCACATGGAGGTGGATAACTCCGCCAATCCGAACCCGGTGAACTGGACCACAAACTCCGGGGCGACCGTCGGCTATGTGGTCAACAATGTGGAAACGCCGCTCGTGGAGATGTCGCTGGTTGATGATGTGAACATCATCGGCGGCACCTCTCCGCAAAACACCCTGAATGTGAATGCCGGGGGCACGGCCCAGAAGGGGACGATCAACGGCAATCAAGTCACGCTGCAATCCAGCGGCCTGCTTCAATTCACCCGTCTGCAAGGAACGGTGGCTTCCTATGTGGAAGGGGGCTTCACGCTCCGCAGCACGACGATGGACAACCAGCCAAACTTGGAAGCCGACCGGAGCATCCTGCCGGCCATCAAGGCGGCCAACCCGGCGGCCAACGCGCCGGTTGTGTTTACGGCGACCGACGGCGGCCTGTTTTCCCTGTATTCCATCGACTTCAGTGGAACCGGCACGACGACACTAATCGGCACGACGGCGACCGGGAAGACTGTAACTCAACAAATAACAGTGTCATCTCCCGGCGCGTTCCAAACGGTGACATTGGATCCGAAGTTCAGCGAACTGACATCCGTGTCGCTGATTCTGGGCAACCTGTCCATGACAAAACTCGTGGCGATTCAAACGCTGCACACGGGGATTGAACTGCCCATCGCGGCTGTGCCGGGGACGATGCCCAGTGTGCCTCAGAACATTGAAATTGGGTCGGGGAGCGGATCGATCAACATTGATGGGCATCCCATTCCGATCTATACGATTGATTCTTCAGGTTTCCCAATCTATTTTTTCGGAGTTTTCAACGGAACGCCATTCGCGATCACAAATAATTTTCTTGATAACAACGCCATTAATACCATTTATTTTTATGGCGATCTGAACATCCCCGCCGGATCAACAGTCACGATTGACAGCAACCAACCCTTCGGGTTTGTCGTGCAGAATGATGTCAACATTGGAGATGGGGTGACGTTCAATGTGCCGCCGGGTGTGAATCCCGCCAGCCAGGGGGGGCAGGGAGGAACTGCCTTTGCTTCGAGCGGTCGCGCCGGGGGGGGAGGTCCGGCGAATGGCTTCGGACTTGGCTCAAATGGTCTGTTATACAACGCCCCTGGTGAAGTGGGCGGGTCGGGTTTTTACGGCTTCCAAGGCCAGAACGCGGCCGCCACTTATTCTTCCTCTGACTGGCGGACAGCCCAAGGCGGTTTGGGAGGCAATGGATTTCCCAACGGCAGCGGAGGATTTACCGCAGCCGGCAGCGGAGGTTCCGGAGGCAGTTGGGGGCCCAACCGGGAAAACGCCGATGGTTCCCCGTTGTTTGGCGTCGGCGAAGACGGCGGCGATGGTGTGGATGGCGGGAACGGCCAGAATGGCACGGCGGGCCTGTCGGGGCTACCCGGACAAACCGGCTTTGTTTCGTCTTCCAATGATTTGGTGC
>NZ_JH636446.1:244120-256531 GCF_000255705.1 Zavarzinella formosa DSM 19928 | reverse complement strand
CGGTGGGGCTGGCGGCGGCGGGCTTGCCATTCGGGCGGCCGGCCGGATCAATCTCCATGCGACCGCGTTTAGTGCCAAGGGGGCGGATGGTCAAGCCGGTCAAGCTGGTCAAGCCGGCGCTATGGGGACGGCGGGCCAACCCGGTACGGCCGGTGCGAGCGGCCAGTCGTTGGACAGTTACGGATACCCGGACTCGCATTCGGGGGCGGGAGGTCATGGCGGCGATGGCGGCACAGGCGGCAACGGAGGTGATGGTGGCAACGGTGGTTTCGGCGGCGGCGGCGGCGGCGGGTCGGTGCAACTGTTCGGCACGGCCGTTTACGCAGACAGTGGCACGAAAATTGACGTCTCTGGCGGCTTGAATGGCGACGGTAGCGCCGGCAACGGCGGCCGGTTCCAGTATGGCAGCAACACGAACACGGTGAACCCTTCGCTGACTGGTGTCGGGAACACTTATCAGGCGGCCACCGGGACAGTCAGCCAGAACCCATACATTGCCGGAACTCCCAACACCCCGGTGATCGCCGGACTGACCGGCGGGGCGGCGGCTTACGGGTTGGTCGGTGATCCGACGCTTCTGGCGGCGTTGGCGGCTGATCCGACCCTGACCCAAACGATCACCTCGGCCCCGGAAAACGCAATCGCCTCCGTCACCCGTCAGCCGATGCCGGCCGGGTTTGACCAATATGCGGGCTACGATCTGGTCGTCTTCGCCAACCTGACCGACATTGCGTTGCCTTCGCCCAAGTTGGGCATCACAACGGGCACGGCTGACCCGACATTCCAGCGAGACTTGCAGTACGACGGACTGTTCCACGGTGGAATCGGCGACCCAAGCTATCACGATTTTTTGGTGAATTTCCAAAGCGAATCGGATTCGGCGAAGATCTTCTATCAGCAGAATCAGCCGGTGCCGCCGCACGACGGCAGCATCGATGTCGGGCCCGCGCGGACGCCATACGAGTCCGAGAAACTCGGGGCGATCCCGGCGCATGGCTTCTATGTCACGTTGGTTCCGCACACGGACCCGACCGGTGGGCAATTCGTCAACGCCTCCATTGCCGGCGAGACGCAGAACGTCTCCGGGGCGTCGCTGGCCAACGGTCAGGCGCATTACATCGAATTGCCGGATATGCCCGCACCGGCAGACTCCGGAATCCGAAACTACACGGTGAAGTTCTCGTCCATGAACGCCTTGGGCATCTCGGCGACCGGCGCCGCCTCCAATGTGTTCAACGAGCTTGGCTCGCCGAACGTGAGCCAGGTGACAATCAACCTCCAGGCGAACTCCGGGAACAACCAAGTCAACCTGATTGACACGCCCGCCGCCGGTGCTTCGCCGATGGCCCAGACGATTAGTGTTCTCACCAGCACCGGCAACGACCAAGTTTCCGTGTATGCCGCCCAGCCGAACCATGTGTTCTCGATTGACACTGGCGCCGGGGCAGACACCGTCCTTCTGGACGGAGACGCGAGCCAGAACACCGGGGACACGTTCACCGTTCAACTAGGCGCCGGGAACGACACCGCTCAAGTGACCGGGGCAGACCTGTCCGCGACGCAAACAATCAACATCGACGCGGGCGCGGACAACGACACATTGGTGTACAACTCAGCCAATAATCCGATTTCGCCCGCCGCCCCGACGTTGCCGAACGGGAACGTCACCATTCAGGGAACCCCGGCGGCGACAATCAACTTCCAGAACTTGGAGAACCTGCCGGGCTTCGCCGCCCCGACCTTCGACATTGGCGGCGCCTATGTCATCAGCCAAGGTCAGTCGCTGACTTTGCATGGAATGGCCACCGCCGCGACCAACACGCAAATCCTGTCGATTGACTGGGACCTCGACGGAGACGGAGCCTACAACGATGCGATCGATTCTTCCGCGACGAGCGGACTCACGGCCAGTTCCAATCCCGTTCTTTCGTGGTCGCAGTTGCGGGCGTTGAGTCTGGGCAATGCCGGAACCTATTCCATCGGCATGAAGGTGACAACGACGGTCGGCGTGACGTATGCCCACACCACGCTCCGCATCGACAAAGCAGCACCGACGTTGACGCTCAACGCCCCGGCCGCCGCCAATGTGGGCGAGCCTTACACCATCTCTTTCGGGGCCGATTTTGTCGGCGGCGAGATTCCGACCAGTTTCACCGTCACTTGGGGTGATGGCACGAACACGGTTCTTCCGGGCGACGCCACCAGCGCCAGCCACACTTATCTGACGACGGGTGACGAACAAGTGCAGGTTCGCGTCACCCAAGGGGGGAATGATTACTCGACCACTCCGCAACCCGTGTCGGTCGGTGTCGACCCCGATTCACTGAGCCTTGACGGGCCTTATGTGATCGACGCCGGTTCCGATTTGACATTGAAAGTCACCGCCAACGGCGCTCCCGCCTCGGCCCTGTTCGACCTACTTGGACAGGGAACATACAACGACGGCAGCGCCAGTTTTGTCAGCAATGGCGACGGCACTTCGACGGCCACCCTGACCCTGACGTGGGCGCAACTTCAGGCGGCCGGAATCACCGGCGCCGGGGCGTTCAACGCGGTGAGCGTGAAGGCCCTTTACGGATCGGAAGTCCCCGGCGGCTTCTTGGTCTCCACACCGGTGTCGTTGACGGTCAACGATGTCGCCCCGACCGCGACCTTTACCGGTTCGGCCACCGAGGGAACTTCCGGAAGCGTCTCGTTCGCCAATCAGAGCCACCCCTCGGCGGCCCAGATAGCGGCTGGCTTCCTGTACAGCTACGATGTCGGCAACACCGGCACGTTCCAAGTCACCGACAGCGCCAGCCCGACCTTCGCCCTCCCGGCGGATGCGCTGGAACAAGCCGGGCCGCTGGTTGTCCGGGGCCGGATTGCGACACCCTCGGGGACGTTCACCGACTATGTCATCACGGTGTCTGTCGCCGACCAAGCCCCGCAGTTTGTCACCATTGACGGCGACACAAACGTTTTTGCGAACACGCCGTTCTCGCTGTCGAATGTCACGTTCTCCGATCCGGGCAACGACCTCGTGACCGCCAATGTCAACTGGGGCGACGGAACTTCTGCCTCGGGCCAGATCACCACGACCAGCGCCGCCACCGCCCCGACCACCGGCTCAGTGACGGCCAGCCACGTCTTCGCCTATCAGACTGACCCATACACAGTAACCGTTACCCTGCGAGATTCGGCCGGGGCGACGACCAGCCGGACGTTCAAGGTCACCGTCCTCGACCCGACCCTTTCGTCGGTGACGGCGGGACCGGATCAGACCGTGGACGAGGGGGGACTGGTTCAACTGACCGGCGCCAGCTTCCTCGACCCGAGCGCCCCTTCGACTTACACCGCGACCGTCGATTGGGGTGACGGCACGCCCGTCAACGCCAGCCCCGCCATTAGTTCGCCGGGTGGCCCGCTCGACCTTGGCCGGATTTTCGACAGCCACCGATACGGCGGCGACGGAACGTATACCGTCACTGTTTCGGTGGCCAAGACCGGCCAGACGCCCGCGAGCAGCACGTTCAAGGTGACAGTGAACAATGTCGCCCCAGTGGTGGACGCCGGTGTGGACATCGACGGCGGCCTCGGCCAGCCCGTTGTTGTCAGCGCCACATTCAGCGATCCGGCCTTCACAAACGGCGTGGTCGGGGAAACGTATTCGGCCACCATCAATTGGGGCGATGGTGTCAGCGAACCCGGTTCGATCACCCTCACGGCCGGATCGGCCGGGAACCCGGCCACGGGTATCATTCACGGCACGCACCAATATTCCTCCGATGGTCCGCACACCGTCACGGTGTCCGTGAACGACGGTTCCGCGACGGGCAGCGACAGTTTCACGGTGAACAACGCCGTTCCGGTGATTACGGTCGGCAACAGTCTCATCACGGGGAACCAAGGCGATCCGGTCAGTCTTCAGGCGACGTTTAGCGACACGGGCTTCGATTTCGGCGGCGTGACCAAGTCGTTCACGGCGACCATCGAATGGGGCGACGGGACCACTAGCGACGGCGTCGTCACGGTGACCCCCGGCAATGCCACGACCCCGACGACCGGAACCATCACCGGCAGTCATGCTTACCAAACCTTCGGCGATTTCCCGGTCGTGGTGCGGCTGAAGGATGAGGCCGGCACGGAGGGAACGGTCAATCTCCAAGCCACGATCAACAACCTGGTCCCGACCGTGGCAGCTCTGCCCGCCGGGGGATTTGTCCCCGGCCGGACCTTTGTGTTGACCGGCCATTTCGGCGATCCGGGCCTCGGTGACACCCATGCCGTGAGCATCGACTGGGGCGACGGGACAACCTCGGACTTCGACGGCGATACGCAAGTGGTTGACGAAAACCTCAATCCCGTGGTTTCCTTCGTCGAACCGACCGCGACCCAAGCGGGGCTGTACCGCATGGGCCACGTCTATTCAGACAACTTGGAACACACCGTCACCGTGACGGTCACCGACAACGGCGGGTTGTCCTCGCAAGCCAGCCGGACGTATGCCTCCCGGCCGGGACTCATCGGCCTCACGCCGCCGGACAACATCAAGGAAGGGGAGGTCTTCTCGGGGCCGGTGGCGACGTTCTTCGAGCCGGGTCATGCGGCCACGGATTTCAACGCCAAAATTCTCTGGGGAGACGGCAAGTCAACCACTGTGTCCGGTTCGGACGGAGGCATCACTCAAAATGTTGACGGCACATTCACCGTGAACGGCAGCCACGTTTATGCGGACAACGGCGCCAACCTGACATTTGAAGTCGATATCACGGAGACAGCCAGCGGCAACCAAGACTCCCAGACCACCAGCTTCAATGTTCTCAACGCGGACCCCGTCGTGTCCGGGCTGACGAACAATTCGCCCGATGTCGGCGGCGTGTTTGCCGGCAAGGGACAGCCTGTGACGCTCAGCGCGTCATTCACGGACCCCGGCCTTCTGGACACGCACACCGTCTCGATTAACTGGGGCGACGGCATCACCACCGCAGGGGTAGTGACCGAAACCGGCGGCCGGGGAACACTGAGCGGCAGCCATCTCTACACGACGGGCGGCGTGTATGATGTGACCGTGACGCTGACAGACAAAGACGGCGGAACATCGGTGACGCACACGACGGCCACCGTCGGCGGCGTCGGCCTGCACAACGGCCAACTCCAGATCATCGGCACCAACAACCGGGACATCATCAGCGCCTATCTTCGCAAGACGGCCGCCGGTTCCAGTTTGATCGTCGATGCAAGATTCAACATCGTGAAGACCGCCGGGCCGATCACCCGGTACACATTCAAGTTGTCCGACGTGACCAGCATCCTGATCCTCGGCGGCGCCGCGAACGATGATCTGCGGGTGAACGCTCTGCTGACCATGCCGACGACTATCAATGGCGGAGCCGGAAACGACTACATCTGGAGCGGCGGCGGCAACGACACCATCATCGACCTGCTCGGAAACAACCAAATCCGCACCGGCTTGGGCGATGATATCGTCACCGTGGGGAACGGCGCCAACCGAATCCTGACGGAGCAAGGCAACGATGTCGTGATCGCCGGCGATGGCAAGAACGTCATTTACCTGGGCGATGGCAACGACCGCCTGACCGCCGGCAACGGAGGCAACACCGTCTACGCCGGAACCGGGAATGATTCCGTCGTCACCGGCTCCGGCCGGGACGCAATTAGCGGGGACACTGGAAATGACGTGATCCGGTCCGGCGGTGGCAATGATGTCGTCCACGGGGGAACCGGAAACGACCTGCTCGTCGGCGGCGATGGCAACGATTCGCTCTACGGCGACGATGGCCAGGATGTGCTGATCGGTGGCATCGGCGCCGACCTCCTGATCGGCGGAAGCCAGGACGACCTGCTTATCGCGGGTTCGACGATCTTCGACAATGATCAGGATTCGCTCAATTCGATCCTCGCCGAATGGAGCGGCCCGTCGTCTTACGCCAATCGCATCGCCCACCTGTCGGGCCTCGCGGGAGGCTTGAACGGTTCAGTCTTCCTTTCCGGAAGCGACCAGACCGGAGGCCGTGGCAATCAGACTGTCTTTGACGACACGTCGATTGATCGGTTGTACGGTGACCTCCCCGCCGTCCTCGTCCCGATTGGTGACCGGCGCTATGGTCTCACGACGCTGGTGATCCCCGGCCGCCCTGGTTCGGATTGGTATCTCGCCAACACCGATCCGGACAACAACAAGGTGAAAGACACCATCACCGGCAAGACGACGCTTGAAGTGTCAACCGACATCGACTTGGACAAGCTGTAAATTGACCGGCAATTCGGCCGACAGGCAGTTGTTTCCCCGTCGGCCGCTTCCTTACGTTCTCCCTGTGTCGCCGACCTGCCCACGGTCGGCCGCAGGCGAGGCACCCTGCACTTCCGGCCCTGCCGACGACGTACCGACCTCAGCCCCGGACTTTTGCCAAGTCTTGATGACATCCTTGACGGCCGCCGGGTTCCCCCGGTTGTCCGCAGTGCGATCCCCAAGGTCCGAAGTCGCGATTGTCACATCATCGGCGTTCTTGCTTGAAATTCCACGAAGTAATGTTTAGCCTACAACCCGATGCCTGGATCTAACCCGGATTCCCAAGGAGACACCGGTGCGATTGTTGCCACTCTTCGGCGTCATCGCCATTTTGGCTGGCTTGCCACGATCAGCCGCCGCCCAACCGGCCGGCGCGCCGGTTCTTCGGGAAAAGTACCCGGAGGAATACCATCCGGCCCTCAAAGGCGACGGCAAGCCGGTCGCCGGGCTGGCGAAGTTCGGCCCGGATGCGGATGAATGTGTTTCGTTTGAATCGGCGGGGCTTCGCATCAATCTGCCGGCCACTTATCCTCGCCAGCGTTCCGGAACCGGCGTCATCACTGATTTTGGGGTTCATGGCGACTTTGAAATCACCATCGGTTTTGAAATCATCGAAGAACCCAAGGGCCGCGCCCCCCATAATCCAACCCATTTGATGTTGATGGTGGTTCCGGCTTTCGCGCCCAAGACCGGGGTCTGGCAGCGAAGCAACCAAAACCGGGCCACGCTGGCCAGAGAACTGCCGCGGGGCAAATCAAACGGCCGGTTTGTCTCGGTCTTGACCAAATGGAGAAGCGAGCCGCTGCCCAAGGATCAATGGGGCAACGAAGACTTCAAAGACCAAGAGTCGGTGATCACCCAACCACCCGACCTATCACCTCCCGCCATATCGAGGACGGGCCGTTTGCGGCTGGTGCGCAACGGCGCCGAACTCTCCTTTTTCGCCAGTGACGGCGACGGCGAGTTCACCATTCTGGAACGGGGCGAGTTTGGAACCAAAGACTTGAAAAACGTTCGCATCCTCGCCTCGACGGCTTGGCAGGGGACGGCGCTTGATGTCAATATCACGGACTTGGCGATTCGCGCCGAGGGGTTTCCCAAAACGGCGGCTTTCACAACGGCGGACATCATCCAGACCGACGATTCCCCGAGTTCGATGCAATGGAAGCTGATCACCCTGGTGTCGGGGTTGTTCGCGGCGAGCGTGATCTTCCTGGTTGTCGTTTACATTCTTCGTTCCCGCCAGGCCGCAAGCGAAGCGGCAAGCGTGAACGCCGCGCCGGTCACGACGGATTCCCCCCCGAACGAAGCTCCCGCCCCAATCAATGACATGGCACCGGCCATTGTTTTTACCTGTCCGAAATGCGCCAGACGGTTGAAGGTCAAGGTCCAAAACGCGGGCGGGAAGTTAAAGTGCCCCGGATGTGGCGAGATTATCACATTGCCGTCGCCAACCGCCAAGACGGAGGGAAACCCATGAAAAAGGCCGTCGTTTTTGCGGGAATCATGTGCGCGGTTATGATGGTTGGATGTCGGCAAAAATCGCCGCCGCCGACGGAACCTGCCACCGGCAACGCCCCCGCCCTGACATCGGATGAGAAGGTTTTGCTGGCGCTGGATGCCTACGATCCCATTTATCAAATGAACTCCAAAGGGCGGGTGATTAAGCTGAAACTCCCCTGGCGTCATCTGTCCGATTCGATGCTGGAAGAAATCAACAAGCTGACCGAACTGGAAGGCTTTGACGCCTACGGAAGCACGCTTAACAATGACAAATTAAAGCTGCTCAAGGATCTTCAAAAACTGCGCACCCTCGGCATGGGCTCCACGGGCGTGACCGACGAGGGGCTGGCTCACTTGCAGAACATGCGAGGTCTTCACTATGTCTGGGTGTCGAAACAAAATGTCAGCGAAGAAGCGGCGGCCAAACTAAGCGAAGCACGTCCCGATCTGACGGTCTATCGGCAGTAGGATGTGCCCGGCAAAAACAGGAACGGGCGGTTTGATTGTTTGCCGGAGAAGTCCATCGCATGTGTCCGTGTGTTCCCGACGACTCCCAAGAGGTGGCCGAGGCCATCGTCTTGACCGAAGAGGGACCGGATCATTCGTCCGTCGCCTCCAATCCCCGGTTCCGATGGCTGCCCGGCCTTCTGCTTGCGCTGACCCTTGTCGGCAGTTTTTTCCTGAAATTGCACCACTTGGATCACACGGCGCTCACCCGATGGGACGAATCTTATCATGCGGTGGTGGCCCGGAATGTTGCGGAGCATCCCTTCCGCCCGACGTTCATCGACGCCGCTTATCTTCCCTATGACCATCGGCATTGGGGCGAGAACCATATCTGGCTGCACAAGCCCGTTCTTCCGTTCTGGCAAGTCGCCGTGTCATTCAAAATATTCGGGATCGATGGTTTCTCCCTGCGGTTCCCGGCCGCCCTCCTCGGCACGGCGGCGGCCGGGCTCACTTACCTCATCGGCCGGGAACTTCTTGGCCGTGCGGCCGGGTTCATCGCGGCCGCCTTGCAGGCGCTGAATCCGTTTTTGATGACCATCATCCACGGCTATCAATTCGCCGACACCATCGATATTTCACTGTTGTTTTGGGTCGAAACCGGCATGTACTTCCTTGTCCGGTCGCTTCGGACAGGTTTGTGGCGGGACGTATGTTTCGCCGGGATGGCCCAAGGTTTGGCGTTTCTCAGCAAAAGTTATCCCTCGGGCATCGTTTTCGGTGTCGCGCTGGCGGCGTTGCTTTTGCCGTTGTGCCGGTTGATGCCGCCGCATCGCCGGGAACAACGCCCGTCGTTCGGGTTATCCCGTTTAGTGGCCTTTTTGGGTATTGCGATTGCCACCGCCGCCCCTTGGATGATCTATTGTGCGGCGGCGTTTCCCAAGGAGTTTTGGCACGAACACGGCGAAGTTTGGAGGCATTTATACGCCAATGTCGAGGCATGGGGCGCGCCGTGGGACCGGCTGGTCTTTGATTATTTGCCCGCCATGTATGGGGGCTTCTATGCCCCGATTCTCGTGTCGGCCATCATTCTGGCCGGCAAAGCTTTTTCTGAACGGCACACGGGATTGTGGCTGGTCTACGCTTGGGGTTTGGGTGTCATTCTTCCTCATCTGTTTGCGACGACCAAGACCCCGTCCATGACCATGACCGCCGTGCCGGCGTTGTTCATGCTCTTGGGCGCCCTCATCGCGGAGGCGCTTCGCGGCCGCCCCGTCCCACTCGTCGCGCTGGCCTCAGTTCTGGTTGTCGGGCTGGTCTTCCCTGCCGAGATCCGGGAACCCGGCCACGGCTATCCAAGTTCGGCATGGGCGATCATGTGGGAGAACCTTTGGGTGATCGGGCATGTCGTCGTCGCGCTGACCGTCGCCGCAATGGCCGCTTCACTGACTTTCATCATTCCCAAGCGAGCGGCCGCCGGATCGAGGAGTTGGCTATGCGCCTCGGTTATGGTTATTTGCGGATGCGCGTTGGGGTGGTTCGTGGTTGAATACGCAAGAGCCGCGTGGAAGGTCACCGCCAGAAATATCAACGACCCTTATAGTGTGGCGGCTGGCGAATATGCAAGAACGCAGCTTCCCTCAAATGCCGTTTTGTTATGTCAGGAGACGAAGGCAGGCGAACATGTGACCATCATGTTTTACGCCAACCGCACTTGTTATCCGTTGAAGCGGGGTGACGACGGGGAGATGTCGTCGCGTCAAATAACCGAGGCGGGCGGGATTCCTTATATCATCACGCCATCGCTAATGCCGTTCCCGTTGGTTTACGATGGCGGGGAAACAGGCCCCAAGATCTACCTCCGGTCGGCGCCGTAAGTCTCCCGATGTTTTGATGGCCGGAATTCCTCAAGAAATTCATCAGCAGGTCTGATTGGGCATTGACCTTGGAATCACGAGTCTTGCGGGTTTTCGGTCGCCAGCAAGATGCGGACTAGATCATTGATAGAACGGGCCTGCACTTTCTTCATGAGCCTTGACCGGCGGTCTTCCACGGCCCGGATGCTCAGGCCGAGTTGATCGGCCATTTCCCGGTTGGTGAGACCTTGCGAGATGAGTGTCAGCACTTCGCGTTCCTTGGAAGTCAGGGCCGACACTCGGATTTTTGCCAAGTTGCTTTCCTCGGACTGGCTTCGATTCTCCTGATCCTTGGCAATGGCCTTGCGCACGTTTGAGAGCAGTTCGTCCAGCCCGAAGGGTTTTTCCAACAAGGTCACCGCGCCCAGTGTCATCGTCTCGACGGCGATTCGCACATCGGCATGGCCGCTAATCATGATGACGGGGAGGGCGCAATTGGCGTCCAGCAACTTCCGCTGCAATTCCAAGCCGGTCATCCCCGGCATTTTAATGTCAAGAACCAGACAGCCGGGTTGGTCTTGTTGGTTTGCCTCCAAGAATGCCTCGGCCGAAGGGAATGTCCGCACGGGATGACCCAGCAACGTGCCAACGCTCAGCAGGGCATTGCGGATCGCCTCGTCGTCATCCACCACGAAGATCGTCGCTTGCTGGCTCATGGCTTTCCTCTTGGGGAAGGGGGATTTGCACCTGAAACTCGGCTCCTCCCAACACGGATTGCCGGACGTCAATCCGTCCCCCGTGGGCGTCCATGATGGTTTTACAAATGGCCAGCCCCAGCCCCAATCCGTCCGGCTTGGTGGTGAAAAACGGCTGGAACACTTTGCCGGGTTCGGAAAGCCCCGGCCCGTTGTCGGCCACCTTGATTAACAAATCGTTATCTTTTGTGGCCGTGTTGATTTCAATTAAACGATCACCCGCCGGGTTCGCGGCCACGGCCTCCAAGGCGTTTTGAATTAGATTGTACAGCACTTGTTCAACCTGAATGCGATCTCCCAGAATCCGGATGGGTTGATCCGATTCCCCGATGCAACGAATTCTCGCGTTTGTCCGCTGGACTCGCCAATGAAGCAACGCAAGAACGGTTTCAATGATTTGGTGAACCGGGAACAACTCCGACGGGGCATCCTGTCGCCGGGCCAGTCGCCGGAGGCTGCGGATGAGTTCGGCCGCCCGCTTGGATTGGGCAATGATCTCCTGAAGCGTTTTTTGCAAATCGGTTGCTGACACGGGAGTGTGACGAGAGAGGTGCCCGGCCAATTCGGCTTGAAGACAAACAGCCGTCAGCGGTTGGTTCAGTTCATGGGCGATGTTGGCCGCCAGTTGGCCCATTAAGGTGAGCCTGCTCAATTGGGACAGCGTGGCCTGATGCTCGCGAAGGAGTTCCTCGGCCTGTTGCCGACTGACATCTGCCCGGCGGCGCAAGATGCCCAAGAACAACGTCATCGAAACGGCAAACAACGCCAGGCATCGATTGACGATCACCTTCCAAAGTTCGGTTGACCCGCGTTCTGACACCAAGCCCATTTTAGCAAACGTCAGAATGACACACATTCCGGCGACCCACATCGCAAACCGCTGAGAACGGGCTTTGAGAGCGAGCAGCACGGCAAACGTGTAGGGCACCGCGCTGGCCACCCCCAACGGCAGACACAGATCAACACCAAAGACAATCCCCACCAACCCCAGACTGAGACTCTCCGGCCGGCCAAGGAAAGCCCCCAAGTCGCGGATTCTTTTCATCATCAAAAACACCCGCACACTGGGGAAACTGGGACTCTTGACAACTCGAATCAAACGGCCTGAACACAATGCACCGGAAGCAGGCACGGCCGCCTTTGGTGCACGCTTTTTTTGCACGCCGAAGGCATCCGTGCCTAACCGACGATCAATTTCCGTCTGCGGGCGTCTCGAAATCGCGGGCGTTTCGCAAGAAATTTTCACTACAAAAACACGTGGTTTACCACATGTTTTCAAGCCAATTCAAATCGTGTCACGTGGTCTGGCACGTGATCTGCAATTTGCTGTTTCTCATCTTCAGTTGCAATCCTCTCCCGCAACGGAGACTTTTGAGGGCCTCGGAATGGCAGTTCTTGTGCGAGGTCAGGTCTATCTCGTCGGGGCTGGCCCCGGTGCAGCGGATCTGATCACCGTGCGAGGACTGCGCATTCTGCGGGCCGCCGACGTGATTCTATACGACGCCTTGCTTTCGCCGGATTTGCTGGCGGAGGCAAGGCCGGACGCCGAGATCATCCA
>NZ_JH636446.1:209207-243427 GCF_000255705.1 Zavarzinella formosa DSM 19928 | reverse complement strand
GGGAGCTTATCGGCATCCCCCACGTTGAATAACGGAATGGCCCTGGATCATCCATGTCGGCAAACGGGGCTATTGCGTTGGTTCCACCCGGCAGGAAACGATCCATGAACTGTTGGCGGAACAAGCCCGCCTGGGCCGCTCGGTTTGCCGGTTGAAGTGCGGCGACCCGTGCGTGTTTGGCCGGGGCGGCGAAGAAGCTCAAGCTCTCGCGGCCGCCGAGATCCCCTTTGAGATTGTCCCCGGAGTGACCTCGGCTCTGGGGGCGTGTGCCGCCGCCGGGATTCCGCTGACTCACCGCGACGTGGGGCCGATGGTCGCCTTGGTGACCGGGCATCACGACCCGGACTCGGCCAATTCCCCGCTGGATTGGCCGACTTTGGCGAAAATCCCGGTGGTGGTCTTCTACATGGGGGTTCGACATTGGGCGAGAATCCTCGAACGCCTGCGTGAAGCCGGGATGCCGGAAGAAACACCGGTGGCGTTCATCGAATCCGGGTCGTTGCCCCGGCAAGAAGTGATTATCGGAACGGTCGGCGAAATCAGTCTGTTTCCCGGTCATGCCCCGGCGATTCTCGTCGTGGGTGACGTTGTCAACTATCGCGAACAATTTTCTCAGTGGCTGCGAACCTCGGAATTTCCGCTTGAAGGGGTGTTGGCATGAGTCACCGGACGATCAAAAAACCACGCTTGGTCATCATTGGCAACGGAATGGCTGGCGCCCGGTTGATCGAAGATGTGCTGGCCGCCAATCCGTATCTGTTTGAGATCGTCGTCTTCGGCGACGAACCATACGGAAATTACAATCGCATCCTGCTGTCGAACGTCTTGAACGGATCGCAAGATCCCAAGGAAATCTTCCTGAATCCGCTGGCTTGGTATGCCGAGAACGGCGTCACCTTGCACGCTGGGAAACGCATCAGCCGAATCGACCGCGAGGCCAAGTGCGTCCACAGCGACGATCTGACCGTCTCTTACGATTATCTGGTGATTGCCACGGGATCGAAGCCTTTCGTGCCGCCGATCCCCGGAACATCGTTGGATGGGGTCTTTGTCTTCCGAACCCTCGATGACTGCCAGAAAATCGCGGAATATGCCAGCGGATGCCGCTCGGCCGTCGTGATCGGCGGGGGCTTGCTCGGGCTGGAAGCGGCCAAGGGGCTGATGACTCATGATGTCGCCGTCACGGTGGTCGAAATGGCCCCGTGGCTGATGAGTGTTCAGTTGGATGAAGTCGGCGGCCGCGTTCTCGGAGACACGATCGCTCAAATGGGGATCGCCGCCAAGACGGGGGCCTCCACCAAGGAATTTATCGGTGATGCGCGAGTCAAAGGCGTCCGCTTCGCGGATGGCTCGGAACTGTCGGCCGACATGGTCGTCATCTCCGCCGGCATCCGGCCGAACATCGATCTGGCCAAGGAAGCGGGCATCACCTGTGAACGAGCCATCGTCGTTGACGATCAACTTCGCACCAATGACCCGGCCATTTTCAGCGTCGGGGAATGCGTTCAACATCGCGGCATGATCTATGGCTTGGTCGCCCCCTTGTGGGAACAGACCAAAACCCTTGCCAGCATCCTAACCGGGAAAAACCCGGAAGCCGCTTATCTTGGCTCGAAGATCGCCACCAAGTTGAAAGTGATGGGTGTCGAACTGGCGAGCATGGGGCGAATCGCCGATTTGCGGCCGACGGACGAAGTGGTTCAATTCTCCGAACCGTCCCGGAATGTCTATTGGAAAGCGATCATCCGCGATTCCAAGATCAATGCGGCCTGCTTGCTCGGCGATCTCACCCCGGCCGATGATCTGATGCGGATGTTCCAGTCAGGGGCCGCAGCGCCGGAACGCCGCATGGAACTCTTTTTCGGCGGCCGCACCGACGCGAAGGAAACATCCCTCGCCGATCTGCCGGACTGCCATCAAGTGTGTGATTGCAACGGCGTCACCAAGGGCAAAATCGTCGAGGCGATCAACGCCGGCAAATGCACAGTCCCCGGCGTCGGCAAAGCCACGCGGGCGGGAACCGGCTGCGGTTCGTGCAAGAAGATGGTCAAAGGATTGATCGAAGCCGTGGCCGGGGGAGTGAAGGCCGACCCGAGCGAGTCGTGGTATGTGCCGGCCGTGCCAATGGACAAGGTCACCCTGATGGCCGAGGTCAAACGACGGAAGCTCAAGAGTGTGTCGGCCGTGTTGCGGGAGCTTGGAACCAGTGTTGATGAAAAGAGCAAAAACGGTTTGGCCTCCCTGCTGAAAGGGACTTGGGGAACCGAATACATCGACGAACGCGACGCCCGGTTTATCAATGACCGCGTTCATGCCAACATTCAAAACGACGGCACATTCAGCGTGATCCCCCGGATGTACGGCGGGGTGACGACAGCCGATGATCTCATCCGAATCGGGGAAGTGGCCAAGAAATATGAGGTCCGCATGGTGAAAGTCACCGGCGGACAACGGATCGATCTTCTTGGCATCACGAAAGAAGACTTGCCGAAAGTCTGGGCCGATTTGGGAATGCCCAGCGGCTATGCCTACACCAAGGCCCTGCGGACAGTGAAAACGTGCGTCGGCAGCGAGTTTTGCCGATACGGCACCAACGACAGCACCGCTCTCGGGATTGCCTTGGAGAAGCGATATCAAGGGTTCGAGTTCCCGGCAAAAGTCAAGCTGGGTGTCAGCGGTTGTCCACGAAACTGTGCCGAATCGACGGTGAAAGACGTCGGCATTGTCGCCACCGAAGGAGGCGATTGGGAAATCTCCGTCGGCGGGGCGGCCGGCGCCCACGTCCGCAAATCGGATGTGTTGTGCCGGGTGAAAACCCAAGCCGAGGCGATTCAAATCATCGGCCGGTTTCTGATTTATTACCGGGACAATGCCAAGTGGCTGGAGCGGACATACGATTTCGTCCCGCGGATCGGATTGGAAAAGCTCAAGGAAATTTTGGTTGACGATTCGCTGGGCCTTGGCGTGCAACTCGATGCCGAAGTGGAAAAGACGGCGGCCGCCTACGTTGATCCGTGGCTTGAACGCCATCAGCCCGTCTATGCGGGCCAATTTGAACCGGTGCGGCGCATCGATTTGCCTGTTCTTTCTTAAAGCCGGCCCGACCTCATTAACACCATTCACCGACGGCAACACCCGTCGGCCAGAGGAGACTCCGTGCCATGAGTTTGACCATTGAACGTCCGACACCCTATGTGCCGGTTTGCGATCTCGACGCCCTGCCCGTTGGCTTGGGCCGGGCGTTTGAGATCGCCGGCCACGAGGTGGCCATTTTCCGGAATCGCGAGGGGAAAGTCTTCGCGTCCGTCAATCAGTGCCCGCACAAACAAGGGCCGCTTGCCGACGGGATGCTGGCCGGCGACCAGATTGTGTGTCCGTTTCATGCCTTCCGGTTCCACTCCGACACCGGCGAATGCGACCAGCAGGGCGTTTGCGAGGTCGAGATTTTCCCCGTGGAAATCCGGGGCAACCAAGTGCGGATTGCCCTGCCCGTCAACCCATAAGCAATCATTGATACGATCAGGATCGCCAACGTGTCCATTCCCCTGCCCCTGCACGAACCATCGCCAGGCGCCAAAACGCACTGTCCCTACTGTGCGTTTCAGTGCGGCACGGTGATTTCGGGCATGCCGCAAGCGAATGTCACGATCACCGGGGATTCTGATTTCCCCGTGAATCGCGGCCGGTTGTGCATCAAGGGGTGGACGGCCTCGGTGTTGTTAAATCATTCCGAACGCCTGACCCAACCGCTTGTTCGCGGAACAGACGGACGCCTTTCGCCAGCCACATGGGAATCGGCGTTGGATTTGATCGTCCGCCGGTTTCAAGAAACTCAGGCGTCTCATGGCCGGGAGGCCGTCGGCGTCTTTGGCTCCGGGGCATTGACCAACGAGAAGGCTTATTGGCTCGGGAAATTTGCCCGCGTGGTCTTGCGGACGCCGCACATTGATTACAACGGCCGCTATTGCATGTCGAGCGCCGCCGCCGCCGGGAACCGGGCTTTTGGGATTGATCGCGGCTTGCCGTTTCCGGTGAGCGACATTGTCCAAGCCCGCACGTTGATGATTATCGGGTCGAACCCTTTTGAAACGCTCCCCCCGATTTCGCAATGGTTTGAACAGCAACAAGCCAGCGGCGGCACGCTAATCGTCGTCGATCCCCGGCGCACGCCAACGGCCGAGTCCGCCCAGATTTATCTGCCGATCACTCCGGGTTCGGACTTGGCTCTGGCGAATGGCCTGCTCTATCTCGCCCTCGAAGAACGATTGTTGGATGAACAGTTCATCCGAACGCGAACCACCGGGTTTGACGCCGTTCGCCGGACGGTGTTGGCGTATCACCCAGCCGAGACGGAACGCCGCACCGGGATCTCCGAATCCATGCTTCGGCAGACGGTCCGGCTCTTGGCCAAACAGGGGCCAAGCATGATTCTCACCGGTCGCGGCCCCGAACAACAAAGCAAGGGCGTTGACACCGTTCTGGGATTCATCAACCTGGCTTTGGCGTTGGGCCAGGTCGGCCAACCCGGTTCCGGCTATGGCTGCCTGACGGGGCAAGGCAATGGTCAGGGGGGACGGGAACACGGCCAAAAGGCCGATCAATTGCCGGGTTATCGCCTCATTGAAGTTGATGCCCATCGTGAGCATGTCGCCCGTGTCTGGGGGGTGGAACCAAGTTCGCTGCCCCGCAAAGGCCGGAGCGCGTCTGAGTTGCTTGATTCGCTTGGCCAGCCAGACGGCATCAATGCCCTCATGGTGATGGGGTCAAACGTCGCCGTGGCTTCGCCGGATGCGTCACGGATCGCAAAACGTCTGGACTCGCTCGATTTCCTTGTGGTTTGTGATGCCTTCCTCAACGAGACATCCGCGTTCGCGGATGTGGTCCTGCCGGTGTCGCAATGGGCCGAGGAAGAGGGAACCATGACCAATCTCGAAGGCCGGGTTATCCACCGGCGGCCGGCCCAGTCGCCGCCAGGGGAAGTACGAAGCGATTTGGAAGTCATCGTCGGTTTGGCATCTCGCTTCGGTTTCGGCAGGCAGTTTCCATCGGCCCAACCGCGTGACATCTTTGAAGAATTTCGCCGGGCCACATCGGGCGGTCTCGCGGATTATGCGGGTATCACCTACGACCGAATTGATGAGCAACAGGGAATCTTTTGGCCCTGTCCCGATGAAAACCACCCCGGCACGCCGAGGCTGTTTGCGGATCGTTTTTATCACGCCGACGGGAAGGCGAAATTCCACGTCGTCGAAGACCGGCCGGGAGGCGATGAACCGGACGCGGCGTTTCCCTTGTACTTCACCACCGGGCGTTATCTCGAACATTACAACTCCGGGGCACAAACGCGGCAGGTCGGCGAACTGTCAAAACGCCGCTCCAAGCCGGGATTGCAAATCCACCCCGAACTGGCGCAACACTGGTCCATCGACGACGGTTCGCTGGTGATGATCGAGAGCCGGCGGGGGCGTGTTGAATTCTTTGCCGAACGGCATCCGGGCATCCGGCCGGACACGTTGTTTGCGCCGTTTCATTGGGGCGGTCGCGACGCGGCCAACATCCTCACCCAAGGCGCCCTCGACCCCATTAGCCGAATGCCGGAAATCAAGCTGTCCGCCGTTCGCATTATCGGCGTGCGGCCGCCGGAATCGATGGAGCCACGCACATGAAACGCGAACAACTCGCCATCATCGGCAATGGCATGGCCACCAGTCGTTTGCTTGATGAATTGTTGCGACGGCACGCCTTGAACCATTTCGACATCACCGTCTTCGGGGACGAGGCTTCCCCTTGCTACAACCGCATTTTGCTGAACCGGGTGTTGCTCGGAGGCGAGATCGACGAAATCACGTTGAAGACGCGGGAATGGTTCGCCGAGCATCGCATCCGCCTGATTTCTGGCAAGGAAGTCACCCGGCTATCGGCCGGATCACAGCGATTGTGGACGAACGACGGCCAGGAATATTACTTTGATCGCGCGATCTTCGCCACCGGCAGTTTGCCGCGAATTCCCCTGCTTGAAGGCATGAAACGAAGCACGGGGGAATTGAAACACGGGGTGACTGCTTATCGAACGGTGGCCGATTGCGAGTTGATGCGAAAGACGGCCCGCCCCGGCCGCCCGGCGGTTGTCATCGGCGGCGGGTTATTGGGCCTCGAAGCCGCCAAGGGACTCGCCGACCTTGGCATGAATGTGACGGTGTTGCATCTGTTTGACACCCTGATGAATCGCCAGCTCGATCACTGGGGATCAACCATGTTGCGGCAGGCGGTCGAAAAATTGGGCATCGCCGTTCGTACTTCTGTTGGCACGAAAGCCATCGTGGGCAACACCAAGGTTGAAGCAGTGCAATTGAAGTCGGGCGAACTTCTCCCGGCCGATTTGGTCATCTTCGCCAGTGGCGTGAAACCCCGCATCAATTTGGCCAGCGACTCTGATGTTCCCACAAACGCAGGGATTCTCGTCGACGATCAACTGCGGACTCAACTGCCGAATCTTTATGCGGTCGGCGAATGTGCCGAGCATCGAGGCCAGACCTATGGAACCGTACAACCGGTTTATGAACAGTGTGTTGTTCTGGCCGATGTGCTTTGCGGCAGCAAACCAGACGCAGCCTATCAAGGAACGAAAGTTTACACCCGCTTAAAAGTGGTTGGTTTGGAAGTCGCCAGCATGGGCGAAGTCGAGGCCAAAGAGCAGACTGACGAAGTCATTCAGATTATCGAAGAACAGAAGCAGACCTATCGCAAATTGGTGATTCGGCAAAACCGGTTGCTTGGAGCGGTGCTTGTCGGCGACACCTCGTGTGCCGCCAGTCTCACTCAGCGATTTTCCCGAGGCGATCTGCTCCCGCCGAATCGGCTTGATTTGTTTGCATCCTCCTTCCGTTCCAACGACCAACCCGAAGGGCCTGTTTGCCAGTGCCATCAGGTTCATGCAGCCCAAATCCAACAGGCGATCACGGCCGGTTGCCGCACACTCGTGGAATTGGGTTCTCGCACCGGCGCCGGAACAGGTTGCGGCTCTTGTCGCGGCCGGTTGTCTTCCATGCTGATGAAGTCGAAAACGGCCGATGCGATTTGCCCTATTGGAACGAACTAATTTCACCACCATCAATACGTCTTCCGAATATGGGAGTGTGATCAATGAATGCGGACCAAGACAATGAGCCGACCGGCCCGCGACAACGGGTGTTATGGATTTCGACCATCGCATTCACCCTGCTATTTGCGGTGTGGCTGATGCTCGGAGTTCTCGGCATCAAAATCCGCGAAGAAATGTCGCTGACGCCTTCTCAATTTGAATGGCTGCTATCTGTGGCGATTCTGGCGGGGGCGCTTCCGCGACTTAACTTTGGAATCTGGGCCGATCGTTATGGCGGCCGTCGAATGATGATTTACATGTTATTATTCACCGCCATTCCCACTTTCTTGTTAAGCCGCGCCACCGATTATGTTGAATTGCTAATCTGTGCCGCCGGGTTTGGGCTGGCCGGAAACTCGTTCACCGTGGGAATCGCCTGGAATTCCGCTTGGTTTCCGAATCGTTCAAAAGGGGCCGCCCTTGGCCTTTTCGGGGCCGGGAACGTCGGGGCATCGGTGACCAAGTTGCTGGCTCCGACGCTGCTGGCCGTTCTTCCGGCGGCCGGGATATTCGGCGGCATCATCCCCGGCGGCTGGCGGTGCTTGCCGGTCATCTACTCCGGGCTGTTGATCCTCATGGCCGCCATTGTGTGGCTGGGCACTCCGTCGCCGGATCGTCGCCCCGGTCAGGGCCGGCCGATGGCGGAATTGCTGGCGCCGTTGCGAATTGTGAGAGTCTGGCGATTTAGCTTGTACTATGTGGTGGTGTTTGGGGCCTATGTCGCGCTCGCGGCGTTTCTACCCAAGTATTATGTGGATGTTTACAGTCTGCCCTTGTCAACAGCCGGGTATTTGACGGCCTCGTTCATATTCCCCGCAAGCCTGTTGCGTCCGCTTGGCGGCTGGTTGTCGGATCGTTACGGGCCCCGGCGGGTGACCTATACGGTGTTCAGCTTGTTGGTGATTTGCTTTGTCTTGCTGTCGTTGCCCGCGAATATCCTGCCCCTGAATGCCACGGCATTTTGCTTTGTGATGTTGCTGGTCGGTTGCGGCATGGGAATCGGCAAGGCATCGGTGTTTAAGTATGTGCCCGATTATTTTCCTCGCGATGTCGGCGCCGTCGGCGGGTTGGTGGGGATGCTCGGTGCGTTAGGCGGATTCCTGCTGCCGCCAGCCTTCGGCATGTTGGGGCGTTGGGGCGGCTCGCCGCAGTTTGCGTTCATAGCCCTCTTGTTCCTGACCGTCATCAGTCTGGCGTGGCTGCATGGCGCCGTGAGAGCCATCAAAAACACGGCTAACACGTTGTCCCGGCCAGAGATAATGACCGTGACGGCCAAAGGTTGAAATTGAATTGAAGCGTTTGGAATCAAAGAACGAATTCAACCAAACGAACGGGGCTATATGATATCCGGGCGATCTTTCCCGATGGTCAACACGGATTGTTCGGCCCGACATGGCACTCAATATCAATCAGGCTCCGGCGGAGACGGTCACCCAAGTTTGGGCTGAGGTGGGCGACTGTCTGGAAGCCTTTGCCAAGAAATGGGACACGGACGGCACCCCTCCGCAAATTGGGGATTTCTTGCCCGGCGAGCCGCCCGAAGTACGCCGCATCGTATTGGTTGAAATCATCAAGTTTGACCAACACGAACGCTTTCGACGCGGGCTTTCCCAAACACTCGACCAATATCTTCGAGACTTCCCGGAACTGGGCCTGGGGGACGGGCCGCCGGCCGACTTGATCTTTGAGGACTATCAACTTCAACGAAAAGCTGGCCGGACGGTTGACACGGATGATTACTTTATCCGCTACCCAAAACGGGCCGCCGAACTCGCCCAACTCTTGGGGGTGAGCAGTCCCGCCCGGACGACTTCTGTGATGGCGGCGCGTCCCCCGAAAATCGTCGGCCCTGGCGACCGGCTTGATGATTTTGACTTGCTGGCCCAACTCGGCGAGGGGAGTTTCGCACGGGTGTTTCTCGCCCGGCAGGTGACCATGCAACGATTGGTCGCTCTCAAGGTGTCGGCCAGCCGGGGGGCAGAGGCCGAGACTTTGGCTCAACTCGATCATCCGAACATCGTCCGGGTTTACGATCAGCGATACATTGCCGAACGCGGATTGTTGCTTGTTTACATGCCCTATCTCGCCGGAGGAACACTCCTCGACGTGCTTGAGCGAGTCCGCAAGAAGCCTGTGGCCGAACGATCAGGAAAAACGCTGTTGGAAGCAGTGGATGCCGTCCTGCACCGGCGGGGCGAAGTCCCCCCGGCGGTCTCCGACACTCGACGGGACTGGGCGGCCCGAAACTGGCCGGCAACGGTTTGCCTCCTCGGGGCCAAACTGGCCAACGCCCTTGATTATGCCCACCGGAAAGACGTGCTGCACCGCGACGTGAAACCCGCGAACGTGCTGCTCACCGCCGATGGGGAACCGCTGCTCGCGGACTTTAACATCGGTTGTTGCTCCAAACTGGACGGCGCGGGCCCGGCGTCGTTTTTCGGCGGCAGTCTCGCCTACATGTCGGCCGAGCATCTGGAGGCGTTCAACCCGCAACATCCGCGCAAGGCCGATAGTCTGGACGGCCAAGCCGACGTGTTCGGTTTGGCCGTCACCTTGTGGGAATTGCTCACGGGGGAAAAGCCGTTTCCCCGCGAACGGCTTACCGGAGACTGGTCGAAAACGCTTTCCCTGCTTGTCGAACAACGGCGTCAGGGGCCATCAATCACATTTGCCGCGGCATTCGATGACAACGATGTGCCGGGATTGAGGGATGTCCTGTTGAGTTGTCTCGACCCGGACCCTGCGAATCGGCCCGCTTCGGCGGGAGAGTTGGCTCGGGAACTGGAACTCTGTCTGCAACCGGCCACGCGGAAACTGCTTCGCCCGGAGTCCGCAAGATGGCGGGAAGTGGTGCGACGGCATCCGCTGCTCACGCTCTTGCCGGTGGGGCTGGCCCCCAACGGGTTAGCCGCGTTATTCAACATCAGTTACAACCGGGCCGAAATCATCGATCCTTGGGAAAACGCCCAAGAAGTATTTCAGACGATCATCATGATCGTCAACGGGATTTTCTTCCCGTTGGGAGTGTTGATTTTTGCCCTGTCCGTCCTCAGCGTGATGCGCGGACTCAAGCGGCTTCCCGGCCAGATGAATGCCGCAGAATTAGCCAGAATCCGACTCAAGAGCCTCCGTCTGGGTGTGGTGGCGTCGTACGTTTGCGTGGGATGCTGGGTGACGGCGGGGATCATCTGGCCGTTGACTCTGCGAATCATCGCCGGTCCCCCGCCGCAAGGGGCGGGGGTCTATGTTCACTTCCTGCTTTCACTGTTGATCTGCGGGTTGGTGGCGTCGGCTTATCCCTATTTCCTGATCATGTTTCTGACCGTCCGCGTGATCTATCCGGCTCTGCTGGGCGCGGAAGGCCCGGCCCCGGCGGATGCCCCGGCTCTGCATCGGGTCGAACGTGAACTCAGTTTTTTCCGTGTGGCGGCCGCGTCGATCCCCCTGCTTACCGTGGCCGTCCTCGCCTCGCGCGAGGTGAAACACCCGTTCGCCGTGGCGGCGATGAGCGCCGCCGGGCTGGCCGGCACGCTGGCGGCGTTCATGCTTGAAGGGCGAACAAGGGCCGATCTGGCCGCTTTGCTAGCGGGTCAGTTGCGTTGGCCGTGGCCATCATAATTCGGCTCCGCACATGGGCTTTCTCCAGTGACCCGGAGCCAAGCCATGTCCCGCCGCCGGAAGGATCCGCTTCGTCCGCCGACCGACGACGAACGGCACGAGTTGTTGTCCCTGAGCCGGTCCCGGACCGCCCCCTTGGTCGCGCGGGCTGTCGCCCTGTTGGGGGCTGACCGCGGTCTCGATTACCAACAGGCCGCCCGCGAGGCCGGACGTCGCAGCGGCGACACGGTTTCCCGGCTGGTGTCCCGGTTCAACCACGAAGACTTGGAAGCCCTTGAACCGCGTCAGGGCGGCGGCCAGCCCAAGGCTTATTCCGCCGCGGACCAAAAACGAATCCTGCGGGAAGTTTCCCGAGTCCCGACCCCGGAAAAAGACGGAACGGCCGCGTGGTTGCTGACCTTGCTGCGGGATGCCTTGAGGGCCGCAGCTGACGGCCTGCCGAACGTTTCGACGTTTACCATCTGGCAAGCCCTTCACAACGCGGTTATTCGTTTCAACGCACCCTCGCCTAGCGTCCGACCCGCCGGGCCGTCCGACGCCGGAAGACCGGGCGGGTGACGGTGACCGATCCTGACGCCTCGCCGGAAAAAAACTGATCGAAGACGTCTGCACCCTCGGGGAATCCTTGGGACTTCCGCTCTGGTGCGCCGATCAGGCCGGACCTTTCCCGGCCAGGCCGCACGACGGCGCCAGTTGAGAGCCGGAAGGCGAACCGGCCCGGTTGCCGCATGAATACGTCCGCAACGGCACGGCCAGGGTGATGACGCTATTCCACTTCGCCGTGATGTTTGAAGGCCGGATGCCTGCGGTGACCGGCCGATGACTGCAATTGCCGTTCCCAACTCCCCCGACACAAAAGAAATTACAGGCCCCAAATCTGAATCCAACACAAAGTAAATGCCATGCCCGCAGGCCGTCCTGGGCCATCCGGTTCAGCGACACCACGCCCGCGTGCGTCAGAGTCGCCACCGTCTGCGTCAGCAACTGGCTCAGGAACTCACCGTGGCCTGTCCGAAACCCCGCCAGCGTGCGACAATTGATCTCCAAACCGTCAGCCAGCCAACGATACGCCAATTGGCGTTGAATCAGTTCCTCCAGTCATCGGCTTGAGCTGATCCTCTTGATCGTGGCATGCACCCGAGCGCCGACAGCAGATGCGGATCGAAGACCGGGGTGCCCGCCCGGCTGGGCAGTGCTTCGATCTACCCTGACTACTCTGTCAGGTCAAACCCCTGGCGAATTCCAGGCATCGCAGACCCGATGCTGGGAGACACATTTGGTCGAGAGACTCGATCCGCATCTCGGCTTGATGGCGGCTGGCATGTCGAAGACGACCGGCGGGTTGGGTCAGGGCAAAATTTCCGGGAACAACGGGCGTTCTCCTCAACTTGGCGCGGACCGACGGAGCTTTCACCCTTGACGGACGATTTTTCACAAGCTCTCCGTAACCCGATTATTGACAATATATTGCGGGGAGTGATATACTCTCCCCATCCATCACCCAAGCCGGAAGAGACCTTTGCTCCTTGGCGGATACCCGACCGCCCGGCAACGCCTGGGCCATCTGGGATTTCTTGTTGCCTGTTTCGGCCTGCCCGCGCTGCTCTGGCATCCGTTGGCTTCGCTGGGCATTGTTCCGTGGCCCGTCAGTTCCGCTCCCTTGGGATTGTTGCTGGGCATCGTCGGAGCGGCGATGATCGCCTTTGAGATGCTGATCTGGCCTCGTAAAAAGTTTCGCCGATTCAAACTTGGCAAAACACGCGTCTGGATGCGGTGGCATATCTGGATCGGGCTGGCTGTCGGGCCGGTCGGTGTGATGCACAGCGGCTACCATTGGGGCGGCCCGCTCACCACCGTCTTGATGGTTCTTTTCATCGGAGTGATTGCCAGCGGCATCTGGGGACTGGCCCTGCAACAGGTGTTGCCGCAGGTGCTTTTGAATGAGTTTCCCAATGAAACCATCGAAGGACAGTCGGACGCCGTGATGGCATTTCATCAATCGGAGGCCATCACCATGCGGGACCGGCTTCCGGCCGGTGATCCTGACACGACGTCTTTGCTTGACGTGGATCTGATGAATTATTTGCAGGCCGGGAACAAAAGCCGGTCGCGGTTCATCTCCCAACGGGAGTCCGAGCAACTATTTATCCAACTGGCACGGCAATTTGTCGCCAATCCCGGCGAGATCGCCCGGTTGAAGACGATGTGCGACGACCGCCGCCGATACGACCGACAGGCCCGCATTCATGGCTGGCTGCACAATTGGTTTTGCGTGCATGTCCCCCTTTCCGTGGCTTTGTGCGTGGTTCTTGTGTTTCACATTGTCACCGCCCTGAAATATTGGTGAAGCACTGACATGGCCGAATCGTCCCAGAATCGCGAACGCGCCCGACCCTTCGGGAAGAACCGGCGGTATTTCCTCCGGGGCACCCCCATTGGTTCGGCGAAAGTACGGCTGAGCATTCTCTTCCTCATGCTGTCGCTCGGTTGGGTTGCGGTGGCGGCCACCTCCCGCGAACGCCGGGACAAGGTTTGCACACACGGAACGATCAGCCGTGCCCATGCTCCGTGGGCCGATCAATGCGATGCGTGCCATGTGCCGTTCAAGGGCGAGAACGCCGGGTTGTTTGAGACACGGGAGCGTTGGAACACCTTCCGTTGTGAAACCTGCCACGCCGGACCCGCGAATGATGTGAAGGTGTACTCGCCCCATCAACCGGCCAAAACCAACTGGAACAACCTGAACGCGGAGGATTGCACTCTCTGCCACAAAGATCATCAGGGGGCCGATTTCGCCCTCTCCAAACCTTCCGACTCGGCTTGCACCCAATGCCACGCCAATCTGAAGGATTACCGGCATGGCGAGTTGGGCGTAAACGGCGATATTCAACGGTTCGGTCCCGGTTCCGGGGAACATCCAAACTTCCGGGTGTTGGAGAAAAAGCCCGAAGAGGTCCGAAGTCTCAAGTTCAGCCATGCCGTCCACATGACGCCGGGGCAAACAACCAAATGGAAGTTGGATGACCTCGCCCCGGGCATGCGGGCCTCTTATCAGCGGTTCGCAGACAAGACGGGAATGATTACCCTTGATTGCACTGCCTGCCATGAACTCGATTCGAGCGGAACATCCGCGTTGACCCCGCCCCGCCAATCAGGACAGGTGTTTCTGCCAATCTCCCACGACAAGCATTGCGCGGCCTGTCATGATCTGGGCATCGGAGAAAAGGCGACGCAGGTGAACGCCAAACTCACGCCGTTCAGGGTCACGCACAAGGCGACAGCGGAGCAGTTGAAGGAAGAACTTCATCAAAAGTTCCTCAGTCAACTGACGGCCCCGCAACCGAAATCGCTGACATTGGAACACCCGCCCGGCCAGCGACTTGATCCTCCGATTCCTCGCGTGGCCCAGAGTGTGCAAGCCGAGGTGGATCGGCTGACGGCCGAGACCATGAAGGAACTCTTCGCCGGCCCCGCGACCAATCCGCAAGGTTCTTACGCCGGGGCCAGATATTGCCAGAAGTGCCATCTCGCCGAACCCGGCGAGGTGTTGACCCTGAAAAAAACCGATGTCCACCCCGTCTGGCTGACCGCCAGCCGGTTCAACCACTCGAAACACCGCATGATGGATTGCGCCGGTTGTCACGGAGAGAAGTTCAAGCCCCTTTCTGGTGAACTGCTGGCGAAGGACGAACTGGAACCGGCGGGCCTTCCCGGCATTGACAATTGCCGGACCTGTCACGCCCCGACAGGCAAAACGACCCAAGGGCAACCGCTCGGCGGGGCACGGTACGGCTGCGTCGATTGCCATACGTATCACAACGGGGAACATCCGTTGCACGGCCCCGGTTCGCCCTTCCGAACCCCGCCCGTCGGCCGGAGGCTGACCATCGAAGACCTGCTCCGTGGAACTCCGAAGGACACGCCGCGATGATCGTGCCCGGTTTGAACAAGATCCAAGAGCGCTTCGGCTTCCTGCCGGACGCGGAACTCCACCGCCTCGCGGGCGAACTCGGGGTGCCTCTGTATCGCATTCAGGAAGTCGTCAGTTTTTACCCGCACTATCGCAACGAGTGGAACCCGCCCCCCACCTTGGAAGTGAAGGTCTGTCGGGACATGGCCTGCCATCTGGCGGGGGCGCCGGTCCTAACGGACAAGTTGCGTCGGGAACTCAAGAACGTGGCGGCGATGACCTCAACGACCGTGACGGTCGATGGTGTTTCCTGTCTTGGCCGTTGCGACCGCGCGCCGGCCTGCATCGTCTCCAAGCATGACCCCAAGCATGCCCACAAAGAAGAGGAACATCATGAGCGAGTGTATGCCGGCCTCCCCCTGAAAACACTAGTCAGCGAACTTTCCCAAATCCTGGCCGGGCTGCCGACAGTGACGCCCGATGAAACACTTTCACGTGTTTACGGCGATGATTACAGCCTGCCGGACCTCACGCCGGATGTGTCGTATCATCCGTGCGATCCGAACAAAGCCTCGCCCAAAGACTGGCTGATCGATGTTTACGGCCGCAACCCGGAGTTGCTTCGCTACGCCGCCACACGGAAGTTTCTGGACAAGCATCCGCTTCCCGTGCCGCGGCCGACGGTCGAGGGGACTAGTGAAAAGGCCATTCAAGAACGCCATCCCTTCCTGTGGGAATTAAAACTCTCCAACCTGCTCGGCATGGGGGGAGCCGGAACCCCGGCGTTCAACAAATGGCGGGATGTGTGGATCGCCGCCGGGGATGAGAAATACGTTGTCGTCAACGGCGACGAGAGCGAACCCGGCACGTTCAAAGACCGTGAATTGCTGGTGAAGATGCCGCACCTCGTTGTCGAGGGCGTGCTGCTCGGCGTGCTCTTGACCGGAGCCTCGGCAGGCTTCGTGTTCATCCGACACGAGTATCACGAACAAATCGAGGCGGTGCAAAAGGAGATTGAGACGGCCAAAACCGAACTCAACAAAACCTTCCAACTCATCAATCGGCCATTCCCCCGATTGGAGGTTTTCACCAGCCCCGGCGGTTACGTCCTTGGCGAACAAAGCGCCCTCATTGAGGCGATGGAATCCAAGCGAGGCCAGCCCCGGAACAAACCGCCGGAATTGCAGACCAACGGCCTCTTTGACAAGCCGACACTCCTGAACAACGTCGAAACGTTCGCATGGGTTCCGAGCATCATGCTCAACGGCGGCCAGTGGTATGCCGGATTTGGCCAGAATGGCGGCAAAGGTCGTCGCTTGTTTTCCGTCTGCGGCGACCTGCAACATCCCGGCGTGTTTGAAGTGGAAATTGGCGAACCGCTTGGCAAACTTATTGAACTTGCCGGGGGGATGCGGCCGGGCCGGACGCTCAAGGCCATCGCCACCTCGGGACCGTCAGCCGGGTTCATGCCCGCCCGCCTTCCGGTGCGGCCGGGCGTTGCCGACCGGCTGAAAAAAGCCGTTACCGGCAAGAACCCTGCGATGGATCAGATGGCCACCGCCTTCGCGACCGAACACTTGATGAAGGACGGTCAGGATGCTCCGTTTGTGGATATCGGAGCCTGGCCCCTCGACTTGAATTTCTTCCGCGGGCCGGCGGCCGGATTGATCGGCGTGCGAATCGAGCCAATGCTCGGCGCCGGACTGGTCGTGTACGATGACACGCGGGACATGCTTGCGGAAGCCCGCAATTGCAACGAATTTTTTCGCAACGAATCGTGTGGCAAATGCGTCCCCTGCCGGATTGGAACGCAAAAATTGGTGGAGATCGGCACGGATTTGTTACGCCGCCGGGACAAAACGCCCGCCGGGGAAACGGCCATGCCCCCGGTCTTTGTGGAACAATTGAACTCCCATTTCGGCGAGCTTTGCACGACAATCAAAAACACGTCCATCTGCGCCCTCGGCCCGTCGGCGGCCGCCCCGCTGACTTCCGTGATGAACTTTTTCCCGCAGGACCTCGCCGCCAACCGGGAGCAACGCAATGCCTGATGAAATTGAATCACCGTTCGCCCGCGATGACAACGACGAGCTCATCCGCCGCGAGGAGGCGACCCGCTCCCAGTTTGAGCAACGAGTGACCGTCACCATCGACGGCCGGGTCGTTCGTGTTCCGAAAGCCGTGCCACTGCGGGATGCCCTCGGGAACTTCATTCGAGACGCGGAGTCCAACAAGATTCCGCGAGCGACAACGATCTATGATGCCGCGTCCCAAGTGTTCACTCGCGAGGAATTGCGGGAACGAATTCCCGTGTTGTGCCATCAGGAGCATTTGCATCCGGTGGCCGTCTGTCGCATGTGTTCGGTTCACTTGAAGAAAAAGGACGAACGCCGGCCTTCCTCAAAACTCTTTCCGGCCTGTCAGCACTTGGTGCAGGACGGGATGATCGTCACCACCCGGCTCGGCCCGGACAATCCGACGCCGGACGACACGAAGATCATTGACAATGTCAAGAACGCCACAAAGGTGCTGGCCGAGTTGCTCGCCGCCGATCACCTTCCCGCCGAAGATCACCGGGAAAACCGATACCGGAACGAACTTCGGGAACAAGTCGGCTTCACCGGAGCCGACCGGACACGGTTCAATTTCCGGCCGTCGGAAGCGGGACCGGCCCGCAATGAAAACCTGCATCCGAAATCCCGGCCGCCGTTCAACTCGCTGACCGGCCGGGCCGGATTGACCGTGCTGCCTTACGATTCCCGCTCGTTTCAAGTCAATCACGACCAGTGCATTTTGTGTGACCGCTGCGTGCGGTCCTGTTCCGAAGTGAAGCCGTTTAAGATCATCGGGCACACGGGCAAGGGTTACAAAACCCGCGTGAGCTTTGACCTCGATCTCGCCATGAACGAGTCGGGTTGCGTTCAGTGCGGCGAGTGCATGACCGCCTGCCCGACCGGGGCGATCACGCTCAATCGCCGGGTGAACCCGCTTGGAAGCTGGCCGGATGCCGCCGAACTGGAACAGCAGGCGTGGAAGAAACACCCGAACTTCCGGCCGGACGCGGATGATTACCGGCACGACCATCCCGGCCTGACCGTTTACAAAGACCCGGACGTGAAACTCCCCGCCGAGTTTCCCTCGGCCGCCGAATTGCCGGACGTGGAGTTCACTTACAAAGATCCACAGGACGGAGCGTCCAAGAAGATCAAACCGTTCTCGCTCATCCCGCTCACTTACCTGCGATGGAACGAAGGCGGCGTGCGACGGCGGGAAGTCAGGGCGGGGGATGTTCTGTGCCGGCAGGGAGAGTTTGGGGCAACCGCTTTTCTGCTCGCCTCCGGTGAATTTGACGTGTCAGTCACTCCGCCCACCGAGACAAAATCCGGCGGTCTGCTCAGCCGGCTGTTTGCCAAACGGGTCGGCGCCCCCGCCGAGCGGGTCGTGGCGTCGGTCACCCCCGCCGCGTTGATCCTCGGGGAAATGGCCTGTCTCACAAACACCGCCCGCAACGCGACCATCCGGGTGACCAAGCCGGGCGTTGTTTACGAGGTTCGCCGAAACGTGCTGACCATGATGGAACGCACGGAGGTGGGCCGGAGCGCTTTGCGGCCCATTTATTCCCAACGGGCCATCGCGGATTGTTTGCGTAATGGCAAACTTTTCGAAGGTCTCACGCCGGACCAAAAGGTGAAACTGCAAAAGAAACTGGAGCAGACCGGCGAGTTGTTGAAGGTGGAACCCGGCCAGGTGGTCTTGCGAGAGGGAGATCGCGTCGGAGTGTACGGTGAACGGGATTACAAGGGAGATTTTTACTTCGTGCGGTATGGGTCGATCAAAGTGAGCCGAAACCCGCTCGGGCAGGAGATCGTCCTGAACCGGCTGACCGCGAATGATTACTTCGGCGAAATCGCCCTGCTTTATGAGCCGCTGCTTGAAGGGGTCCGGAAGCAATTCATCTCTGAATCCGATCCAGATCGTCAGTTGGGGTTGCAAAAGCTAATCGCCCGGCTTGACAAGACGGACGCCCGCGTTCGCTCGGCCACCGTGACCGGATTGGACACCGTGGAACTTGTCCGCATTCGCGGCGGGGGATTCTTGGATTTTCTGGGCGAACACCCGGACATCAAAGAATCGCTGGTGGCAACCTACATCGAACGACTGCTGAAGGACAATTACGGGAATTCCACCCGCCAGCGGGCGATGGGCGAATGGCTCGGCCAGGGCTTCTACCAAGCCCGCAAAATGCTGGTTCTCGATCTCGAACGATGCACCCGCTGTGACGAATGCACCAAGGCCTGCGCCGACTCCCATCCCGGCCCGAAAGAAGAGAAAACCAGCCGGTTGCTGCGGGAAGGCCCGCGGTTCGGCAAGTTCCTCGTCGCCACCTCATGCCGGTCGTGCCTGACGCCGTATTGCATGGATGGCTGCCCGGTGGACTCGATCCATCGCGGGGCGAAATCACTTGAAATTCGCGTGGAGAACCACTGCATCGGCTGCGGGCTGTGTTCAAAGAACTGCCCTTACGAGAGCATTCAGATGCTCACGTTGCCAAACGCCCTGGCCAAGACAACCGAAGTTTCCGGCGAACGCCGGGCGGCCGATGTGCGGGTGGCCGTAAATTGCGATTTGTGTCAGGACACCACGACACCGGAAGAGGAACCCTTCTGCGTGTCGGCTTGCCCGCACGAAGCGGCCTTCCGCATGGACGGCGTGACCCTACTGAACAAGGTGGCTCCCGCCGAAGAGTGAGGCATCCCAAGCGGGGGCGGTTCCGGACCAAATCAGCCAGCAATAGCTGATCCGGCACAGAAGATGCAAGAATTGGTCGCTATGGATGTTGGTCCAGTTCTCGCACTTGGCAAAGTCGATGATCCAATGCAATACTGCCTCGATGAGGCCGAGCGTGATGGACCGGGTGACCAGATAAACCGCCCCGCCGTGGATAAAGGCGTGTGCCGACAGCCAGTAATACCACGGGACCGCTTTTTGCAGGTCTGAACGACTGTGCCGGTTCTTCTCGACAGACATCGGCCCGGATTGAAATGTGAAATCACACAACGCGTGGGCGCACATGAGCAAAAAAAACAGGGTGATCACGTCAAATCCGGTGTGACGGGTTGGGAACGGAATTATCTTGACACGCCAAGGCGTTTCGCGTCAATGAGATTTTATACGCTTATACGCCGGGATTTACTTGGGAGTTCAATCATGTCGAAACCAACGGACAAACGGTCGCCTGAGCCGACTCCGGAAAAAGAACCGTCGGAGTCGACGGTCGAAATGCCAATGATGAGAATTGTTCCGGATCTCAGCGAGCCACAGGACACGCTGGTGATGCCCGCGTTCAAGCTACCGAAAAAACCACACTTGGGCAACGATACCGAAGCCGCTGACAACGACAAGAAATAACCGGCCGTCGGCGAGGAGAGTCAGTTCATGCCCGCACGGTATTTGTTTCTCGGATTGCTGATCGGGGGCGTGGGCCTCGGATGGTATGCCGTCGCCGGTCGTCCCGTTGTTTCGACACCGTCAACCAAGGCACCTGATGATTCGTTGTGGCAAGTAACGCTCTTCAAAACAGGAATTGGCGATGAACTTCCTCGTTCGCTTGTTCTAAACAACGCCGTGGGAAACTCCGGTTGTTCCGCCCAAGGATGTCACGGGGCGGTGATGCCCCGCACCAAACCACTCTCGATCTGGGGCGCCGACGACACGGACCGAACTCGCTGGCGGGAAAGCTCCACCATTTTCAACGGCCACGATCCGCATCGACTGGCGTTCGATGTGCTTAAAAACGACCGATCAGCCGGGATACAACGCCGACTTCAGACGACAACACCCGCTTCGGAAGATTCGCGATGTCTGGCTTGTCACTCCAACCCGACGATGGCAAACGACAAATCAGAGGCGGCAAAGGCCATCCACGCCGACGGTGTCAGTTGCGAGGCGTGCCACGGGAATTCATCCGGTTGGATCGACGCCCACACGAAATGGGACGGATCGACGAATCGCCAGAGGGCCTATGTCAGCACAGGGATGACGCAACTCAATGAAATCAACGTTCGGGCCATGACCTGCCTGCGCTGCCATGTGGGATCGGAAGCAGAACCGGACAAAAACACCCCCCGACGGGACGTGAATCACGATCTGATCGCCGCCGGACATCCCCGGCTCAACTTCGATTTCGCCACATATATGGAACGCCTGCCCGCCCATTGGGTTGAGAAAGACCGGGGAGAGAAGTCCGGTGTCTTCCGGAATCAATCTGTGGCCGCGTGGTATTGGGTGATCGGTCGTCAAGCCTCGAACACCGCTGCCTATCGCTTGCTGGCCGACCGGGCCACTTTGGGAGAAAAAGCCCCGCAGGCCTGGCCCGAACTCTCGGAGAATGATTGTTTCTCGTGCCACCGGGGACTAGACCCCGAGCGGAAGAAATTTTCTCAGCCCCCCGCCCGCATCACCGGAGGGTTGGGCCGAGAATCGCCGCCGATATTGCATGCCCTTCAAAAGAACATCCCGCACACAGACGCGGTGGAAGCACTGATGAGGAAACCCGGCCAGTCTCCGGCCGAACTGGCGAAGTTGGCCCGTGCCGCCGCCGCTGAGTGGGAAAACACGATTGAGGCAAAGATCCATGAAAGCATCGGTCCGGGGGAGGATCGTATCCTTGCGAAGAAGCTCGCGGCCGCCGACCCGCCAATGACATGGGCCGAGGCTTGCCAGCGATTTTACGCCCTCGACTATTTCAACCGGATGGGAAAGAAAGGGCTGGACAAAGAGATCGACGCCGTTCGACCGCTCCTGCGGTTCCAGCGAGACCCTATTGAAATCAACAGCCCGGCGACTTCTGACCTGCCGACCGCCGGCCGAAAACTAAAGGAAATTGCGGAACGATTGTCGCAACCGGCCCCACCGGACGACCCGGCGAAGAAGTGAATCGGATGGATTGAAGCAAATGGCGCCGCCGGGTCGAACGTGAACGAGGAGCCAACCTCAATCAATCTGCCGGAATATCACCATGGGCGGCGTGCGTCGAATCTTGTTTATTTTGGTCGTCATCTTGACGGCCGAAACCGTGACGGCTGCCGATCCCGAATCCCCGCCCGCCCACACCCGGCCATCGCAGACCCCGGAACGATCCCCGCAGATCATCAATCGTGACGAGCGTTCCCGCCCCACGGATGGCACCTTCGGCTACGACACCCGCCGTCCGCTATTCCTTTCGCAAAGCACGGTGGACCGCCTGTTCCATTACCCCGCCGACCGCCGCTCCGGCGGCTACCGCACCGACGGCCCTCACGTCTTCGATATTTTGTCCATCCGGCCAATCAAAAAATCATTGCATCTTGAGAAAGGGAAGGCAGAGGAGTGAACAACGATGTCCCGGCCTGACTGTCCGTTTCCGTCATGACCCCGGACAATACACCCATCGCTTTTTCGCCTCGGGGTAAACATGCTCTCCCAAGTTCTCGTGGATCAAGTGTTGGCGGCCATCCCGCATCGTCGGATCGGCCTCGTCGGCGATCTGTTTCTTGACCGCTATCTCGACATTGACGCAGCCCTGACCGAACCTTCCATCGAGACCGGACTGGATGCCTACCAAATCACGGGCGTGCGGTCCAATCCCGGAGCGTTGGGAACCATCATCAACAATCTGGTGGCTCTTGGCGTCGGAAGCATCCAACCGGTGGCCCTCATCGGGGACGATGGCGAGGGATACGAACTTCGGCAAGCGTTGCAACGGATGCCGGGCGTCAGTCTGGACGGCCTCGTGAATTGTCCGGGAGCGAGAACACCCACCTACACCAAGCCCATGTTGCACCGGCCCGGAAAACCGGCCGACGAATTGAACCGACTGGACATCAAGAACCGGCGGCCGACACCCCGCATCGTGGAAGATCAACTCATTGATCTGTTTGAAAGCTGGTGGGAACAGGTCGATGCGTGGATCGTGCTGGATCAAGTCAGCGAAGAGGATTGCGGCGTCATCACCCGCAGGGTACGGGAGCGGATCGCCGACCGGGCCGGACAGGACGCCGGGCGGTTTGTGCTGGCCGACAGCCGGGAACGCATCAGCCAGTTCCAATGCGTCAGCGCCAAGCCCAACGCCCGCGAGGCCGAATCTTATCCGGGTGGAGCGGCCCAATTCGCCGTTGGTCTTGGCCGGCCCGTGTTTCTCACACGAGGAGAACAAGGCATCGACTTGTATTCGGCCGACGGGGAGTTGGAGAATGTGCCAGGGTATCCGGTGAACGGCCCCATCGACATCGTCGGGGCCGGAGACAGCACCAGCGCCGGCATCGCCTGTGCCGTCGTCTCCGGGTTGACAATGCGAGAGGCTGCCGCTTTCGGAAATCTGGTGGCGTCAATCACCGTGCAACAACTGGGAACAACCGGAACCGCCACCCCCGCCCAAGTGCGGGACCGTTACCGCGAGGTGAGTGGTTCATAAACTGGATTGCAGTCTTATACTCGGTCGGCTTGCGAAAGCCTGGCTAGGCCCGCAAACACTTTGCTTTGACGATCACGACACCCGGACGACGGCCACGGTGACGTTGTCGTTGGCCCCGTTCAGGATAGCCATGTTGATGAGCCTCCGGGCGGCCTTCTCGGCGGAGGGGGATTCCCGGAGGACGGCTTCCATTGTCGTGATGTGCAATTGATTGGAAAGGCCGTCCGAACAGGCCATCAACCAGTCCCCTTCGGAAAGGGTGAGTGTCACCATCTCGGGAACCACTTCGACGCGGCCGCCGATGGCTTGTTGAAGTTCCGACCGCCGGGGATGGGTTTCGGCTTCTTCTTCGGTGATGTGCCCGAGTTCGACCAGTCGACTTACCAACGTCTGATCGCGCGTGATCATTTTCAGACGACCGTGGTGCATGTGATACACCCGGCTATCGCCGACGTGACCGATGACGCACTGCGGCCCGTCGATCAAAATCACTTCGAGCGTGCATCCCATGCCGCGACCACCGAAGCCATAACGCGAGGCGTCATAAACTTGTTTGTTGGCGAATCGGATGGCTTCGGCCACGCGGTCTTGATGGATGGTCGCGCTGCGGGCCGGCGATTGCCGATCTTCCGGCCGGACCATCAGGCAATCGGCGGAGAACTGCTTCGGCGGGATGAGCAGCGTCTTCAGGGCGGTGATTTCCTTCTCGGCCTTCTCCGGGTTGTCGAAGATACTTCCCTTCAGAAACTGGCCCGGACCGGAATTCGGATCTCGGCCAACTTCTGAACCGGGCGTTTGCAGCGCGGCAAACGGGGGTTGGAGCAATAATTTTTGCCGGACGGTTTGCACGGCCATCGCCGCCGCCACCTCGCCGCTTTCCATGCCTCCCATGCCGTCGGCCAGAACGATGAAGGCGACGTCATCGCGGTCATCCAGCCGGGATTCACTGCTATGAAAGATGGCCACGGCGTCTTCGTTGCCGGACCGGATCATGCCGGTGTTGGACCACGATGCCATGTCGTGATGGACATAATCGAGGTTGCGCTGGCACGTCCTTAGTGTGTCGATGAGTTCACGGAATCCGGTCGGGTCCGTCAGTTGGCCATCGCCGGTGGGAAACCGGTCTTCAATTTCCCGCACGAAGGTTTTGCTCAACACACGGGCGAGATACGGGCTGACGTCCGGGCAACGGTCGATGTAAGAGCGTGGCTGGCCGGTGAGGTTAAAGTCGAGTTCCGTGAGTTCGCGGCCCATCAACAGGGCGTGGAGTAAGGCTCCGAAAACATACAAGTCGGCTCGTTCGGTGGCTTCCCCCGGCGTCAGGACCAGTTCCGGAGCAGTGGAAAAACTCCCCTTCAACGGCACATTTCCGGGCAGCGGGAAGGGCAACAACTCACCCAGATCCCGAAGGATGGCTTGGCCGCTCGGGGAGATCACGAACATCTCCGGGCGAAGCCCTTCCAAGATTGCCCCGGCCGTGTGCAGGTGTTCGATGGCCTCGGCAATCTGGATCAGCCAACCGCAGCGCTCGGCCCAAGTGGCCGCCTCGCCGTCCCAAGCTTCCCAAAGGGGAATTCCCGTCGCGGCTTCCTCGATCAGGTAATTGGTTCCGTTCTCGGTGAATGCGTCGATCAACCGGGGCAGGGAGAGATGAGCCGCCCGAACGAGAATCCCCTGCTCCCAGGCAGTCCCCGGCCAGCGTCCCGCGCCGGGGGAGATTTCCTCCAACTCTTCCGTCGCCTGTTCCTGTCCGTCTTCCGGAAGATCAAATTCGTGGGTGGATGAATCGACATCTTGGCGATGTTCCGAAGGAATAATCGCCTCCTCCAGCGAAGGCACGGTCTGAGCGAGAACAAGCACCTGCACGGGATGTTCCGGCGTGCCAGTGTCCACCCCCCGATACCGGAAAACTCCGGAGCGGGCACCCAAAAGGGCCTCCAGTTGATAGCGCCCGCCGATCAAGGCCGACGGAATATCGGAACTAGTCTCGGCATTACCGGAAGAAAAGATGTAGCCGCACTCGCCGCAATAATCCCCCTCCGGCGGACGTGCCGCCTGACATTGGGGACAAATGGCCAGGGCAGAAACCTCGGAGTCATCCCCGCCGACTGTCAGCGTGTGGTCCGACTTCCCGGCCAAGATGGGTTCTGTGGGAAGCGGAGTCGAGTCGGAACTAATATCGGGTTCGGTCACGGTGTTGAGAATTCCGAAGGGGCTTATCAGACATGGTAACCCATCACAAGTGTTTTTCGATGGGGAAGTTCCGAAAAGCCTGGCATGTTCCGACCGTCAGGACAATCGCGATCCGCATCCCGTGCAAAACCGGCAACCCACGGGATTGGCCCGCTCGCACGACGCACAGAACGAACCCGCCGGGGACAGCGCCTCCGCACAGTGCTGGCAGTAGGGTTCACGGGCGGGCGAGAAGCGTTTGCAGGCCGGGCATTGCACTTCCCGCAGGACTGCTTGCTTGAGGAGATCCCGCCGCAGGGCCGCCGCCTCGAAGTAACGATCATTGCGATCCTCGCTCAGATTGATCGCCATTAATTCGTAAAACCATCGGTCGGCGACCGGGTAATCAGCGAGATGGTCAAGGATTTCCTTCCCCGTGAAAAATCCTTCCGGCGCATGGCCCGTGGCAAGATGGATGAGCGTGCCTGCCAAGGCAAACACATCGCTCCGGGGTTCGGGCCGGCCGATTACCTGCTCCGGGGGGGCGTATCCCTCGGTATACACTTTCGTCTTGGCCACTCCGCGTTCGCGGATCGTGTGCCCGAGTTCGCGGGCCGTGCCGAAGTCGATCAATCTGATCGTGCGGCCGTCCGGCATCAACATGATGTTTTCAGGCTTCATGTCGCGGTGGATCAACGGCGGATTCATCCGGTGCATTTGTTCCAGCACGTCACACACGGCGATGCCCCATTGCGCCACCTGCGGTACGGGAAACGGCCTGGCGCCCGGTTTTTCCAAGTGGTTCAGGAGATTGTCCCCAGGAATGAACTCCAGCACGAGATACGCCGCCGTGGGCAAATCGATGAATTGGTGCAACCGGGGAACTGCCGGGGCGCTTTGGAGCATTCCCAGAATCTCGGCCTCGCGCCGGAAGAATGTCTTGCGAAGTGTAAACTCGCGAGGCTCGGGTGCGATCATCTCCTTGATGGCGACCACGTCGCCGGTTTTCATGTCCGTGCCCCGGTAGACAATGCCGAAACCGCCGGTCGCCAGGGAACAATCAATGCGATAACGGTTGGCAATCATCTGGCCGGCAGCGCTGGGAATCGGCGTGTTGCACCGCCGACAAAGGCGTTCGCCCGGCGGGTTCAGCGTGCCGCAGACGATGTTTGGGCAGACATTCGGCCGTTCCTCCGATTCCTCAATCTTCGTGAGGCGCAAGAGGAAACCGCAATCTGGACAGCTATCGGCAGATCGAGGAACGACGGCCGAACAGGACGGACATTCCAGTCCGGACTCTGGGGCCGTAAAGGTGAGCTGACATTTCGGACAGCGGACGGGCTTGCCGGAGAGAGCCGCCGGCAGGTTGAGCTGACACCCGCAGGCCGGACAGGGAACGACCTGGGGCATGGGGGTATCAGCCGAGGAGTAGCTTCATGTGAACGGTTCCGATTTGAATCACGTCATTTTCCCGCAGTTCCTTGGACTGGCCGGGATAAACCCTCGCCCGGTTCACGAAACTGCCGTTCAGACTGTTCAAATCCTCAATGGTCAACTGTCCGTTCTCGAACGAGATAACCGCGTGCTGCCGGGAACACCAAATCCGATCCGGGGCCTCTTGGTCGTCCAAGTCAATGTCCACGGGTTTGTCGTCCGTGCGGCCGAGGTAGTTTTTCCCCGGATACAGGGGATATTGCATATCGATCTTCATGCCCCTCAACACCACCAGTCGCGGTTTGTTCCCGAGGGCGGGCGGGGGCTCCGCGACCGGCATAATCGTCGGCGGGGAGTTGTAATCCTTTGTCGTGATTGCTTCGTCCGGCTGATAGATGCCGATCGTCGGCGGGGCGGCCACTTCGGGCGTCACCGGTTCGAGGGTGATGGGTATCCCAGATGGTGTTAAGACCTCGCTGAGCGTGATCGGCACGGGGGTTTGTTCGGCGGTGTCTTCTTCGTTCATGGGTATTGGTTTGTTCGGTGGGGTGGCGGAAGGCATGTCCAGATCGGCTTTGCAATGCTCGCAAAACAAGGCGCCATCTTCGTTCTCATATCCGCAGGACGGGCATTTCATCGAAAAGCGCTCCGGGAGACACAGGGAGAATCAACCGCCGACAGGTTCGTCCGTACTGCGGACGGCATCATCCACGTCGCCACGAGTCATCAGGATTCTTCTCACCGCTGAGACAGGTTCGTCCGTACTGCGGACGGCATCATCCACGGCCAGCATCGTCTTGCGGCTCACCTTGCCGGCTCCGTCCAGTTCCTGAAGAATTTGCTCGGCGAGCATGGTTTTGCGAGCACCTCGCGGTCCGAGGACGGTGCTCTTGCGGGAGATTTGCTGGGCCACCTTGCGGATATCATCGACCTTTTCCGTGATGATGGCCGTCTGCAAGTTGTTGTTGAGTTCAAAAATCTGGACTTCGTCGATATGGCGGGCGACTTCCGCGTTCACATAGCCGTGGGCGACGGCGGTGTAAGCCATTTCCAAGGGAATCGGTCCCGTGGAATGCACCTGTCCGTCCCCGAGTTCATATTTCACTTCGACTTGGGCGACGACGTACTTGCCGTCCGGCCGCTTGGGCAGGCTGAGATCAAGGATGTATTTGGACGGGGTGGACTGCTCAAGCGTCCCCAGTTGGGCGATCAGCAATTTGTCGCCCGGAGTCAGAGGCAATTCTTGGATTTGCGGGGCAACCTGCCGGACCCGTTTTAGTTTGATGTCCTTCATCGGCCGGACTTCCAGGCGGACATTCACCAAGCCCGCGTCCGCAAGCCGGTCGAATTCGGCCAAGAAGACCCGCATGGCCTCCTCGGATTGATCGGCATCAATGTAGTACCACCGGCCGTTGGACCGAGCGGCCATGTCCTTGATGAGGGCGGTGTTCCACTCGGTCCCCACCCCCATGACGCTGAAGGACACCTTTTGCTCGGCCGCCAGCCCGGCGAGTTCCCGGCACTCCCCTTCGCCGGAAGTTTCACCGTCGGTCAGCACGACCACCTGATGAAGTCGGCCTGCCTCGTCGGGGGATTTCAACACGTCGATGGCTTTTCGCAACCCCTCGTTCATCGTCGTGCCGGCCTGATCGACATTGAAGCAATCGATCCGGTCCAGCGTGGCCGCGATGGTGGCCGCCTCGGCCGCCGGGGTGACGGGCAACACAACCTCGGCCCCGTTGGCGAAGGCGATCAACGCCACGCGATCAGTGGGTTTGAGCTTTGAAACAGCCGCCGTGGAGGCTTCCCGCACGCGGTCCAGCCGGGACTTGCCCGCCCCGTCGGACCAGTACATCGAACCAGAGATGTCAATGCACAAGACAAGCGTGAGGGGGAGGCCGGGGCCACCTTCGCCGGTCGGAATTAGTTTCAGGAGGGCGTAACTGGCGAGCGAATCACCTGGCACGGCGATACTCTGCCGGTGCATCATTCGTTCGAGAAGCAGCCGGGGAGACGACATGCCATAGTCCTGTGATGCACGCCAAAAGAATTGCTCACTATGGGTTTACCACACGCGACGCCCCGGGGCAAGCGAGTACCTGCCGAACTCCGGGGACTTGCGAAAAATATCCATATCCAATACGGGCCGTTCCGGCCGGGGAACGAATCTTCCGGCCGGATTTCTTTCTATTTCACAACGGCGACTCATCCGGCTCTTCTCTCGGACGAACGCGAGGATCGGGTGGAATCGGCACATTTGGGGGCGGAAACTCTTTGGCATTCATGTCTTCCTCCTCGTCCGCAACCGACTCGGGCCGGGGAATGGCCGAAAAGGGAGGAAGCTCGTCGTAACGGGGATGAGGGGATGTCGCCACATCAGGCAACCAGACGGCTTCGGGTATCTCAGGTTCCATATCGACCTCTCAATCACGAAGAGGACGGGCGAACCTCACAAATTAGCAATATCTGTGCCATTGTTTGACAAAATTAGGCAAGATTGAGAACGCCGCTTCATTTTCCCAAATGCTTGTCCAAAAACTTGAAGGCCACTTCCCGCACCTCATCGGGAAAATCGTGGGCGCAGTCCGGATAATTGGCCTGCAATTTGTCCCCCGCCTTCAGCAACTTGTACACCGGTTCGGCTGCGTTGATGCAATCCTTCACGCCGCTCACCTCGAAATTGTTGTCCCTCACCGGAGCACTGGCCAGAAACGCCCGAGGGGCGAGGGCGGCGATGGCTTCCGTGAAGTCCCAAGGAATTTTGTCCCCCTTGGCCTCATACTTCGTTTTGATTAACGGCATATATCCGAGGTGGCTCCATCCGGTCACATTCCCCTTCATGTATTTTGGAAAACTGTTGAAACCGCAATTGGAGACAACGCACTTGATGCGTTCGTCGAAGACACCCAAGAAAATCGAGTTGTGCCCGCCAAGGGAATGGCCGATGGCCCCGATTCGGCTGCCATCCACTTCCGGCAATGATTGCAAATAATCAACGACTCGCATGTGGTTCCAGATCGCCTTCATGGTCGCGCTCTGGTAACCAAGGGCGTAGGCATCCACTTTGTACTCCCCCATTTGCGGATAATCCGGGACGATGGCCACATAGCCCCGCTCCGCGAGATGAACCGCGTAATGCCGGTCGGCCTTTGGACCCAATCCCACCGGGACGCCCTTGCCCAAGATTTGATGCGTGGGATGAAGGCAGACAACCGCCGGGAGTTTACCTTCCCGTTTCTTGGGCATCAACAGATAAACCGGCAGCCGGTCCCTTTCCTCGACGGCCATTGTGAACTTGATGCGGTTGTAGGTTCCCATGTCCTTTTCTTCGCTGACTTTCACATCGAAGGGAACTTTCTTCTTGGACTCCGGCAACGGCCCCATCACCAATTCCATGTTGGCCAGAATGTGGGCACGGCGCTGTTTCCAACCGGCTTCGTCGGCGATCGGCATCTCCTTCCCGGCGGCATCGCGGACGACGAGAAGCTTCGAGTGATCGGGATACGCAATCGGTTCGGCGGCGGTCGCAAAAACGGCGGCGCCAAGAAGAAGGGAGACAGCACAACGATTCACGAAAAAATCTCCAAGTGACGCATCAAACAGTGACAATCAAGGAGAGTTCGGACAGCCCAATCGACGACCGGTCAAACGGCGGGTTTCTCCGGCATCAATATCGTCTCCATCTTTGGCGGCCAGACATAATCCTGGGCCATCGACGCGATGGTTTCGCCAATCTGCGGAATGTCAGCCTCGGCCAATCGACCGAGTTTCATGAGATTTCCGAGAACAAGCGTGGGGATTCGCCCGGCCGGGAGTTTCATCAACCGGCAACACGTTGCGTCCACGGCCACCAAGTCCAGACCCATCACCATGACACCGGAATGGCGGGCATCGCCGGAAAGGGGACCATCACCTTCCATGCCGACGATGCCATCAACGATGGCCATGTGCGGCGTTTGCGTCAGGGCGATGTCAATGATGCTGTTCGGAATCCCGCGCCAGTGCAGCTCGTTCTTCGGCCAACCGTAACAGATTCCGGGCATGATGCCGAATAAATTCTTCAACGAAAGCGTGGCCCCGGCCCAGTGATGGGTCTTCATCTTCGGCAGGGAGATAAACACATCGGCCGACATGACCGTTCGCGGCATATACAGATAATCCAACCCGGTCGTCCGGCCCAGATTAGGGACCTTCACCGGCTCGTCGTGGTTCAGGTCCACGAACTTCACATCGTGTTTTCGCAGCACCCGGCCGAGGCCAGATTCCTCAACGAGAAACTCGACGTTTCGCCAGTGGCCCGGCCCCTCGGCGACGATGACCTCGGCCGCCCCTTCCGCTTTGCAGAGTTGAATGACGGCGTCAATAAATCGCGGGTCCGTGTTAATCACCTGGGCCTTGCGAAACTCGACGAGATTCGGCTTCAAAACAATCCGCTTGCCCGCGAACGGAAGATGTGGCCGGTAATGTTCGTACTGGCCCTTCAGAACCGCGAGCAGATCGCCCTCATATTCCGGGGCTTTGCCGATGTGGATGCTCCCGAACTCCGGCGGTTGTCTCATGGCCCCCAGACCGCGGATCATGAAATTGCGGACCTTCGACTTGATCCCCTCGACAAATCCGGGCTTCGGGGGGGCCTGCGGTTTCGCAGGGGGAACGGTTTCCCCGGTTGCGGGAACAGGCCGGGCGTTTTCCCCCGTGAGCCGCAATGGGTGCCGTTCGGAAGTATGCAGGGCGAGTTCAACCAAGGCGTGCCGCAAGACACTGACCGGCCGCCCCTCGGCGGTCTGCGTGTCATACGCGCGTTGGATTTGGGCGTCGAGTTTGGGCAAAAACTCCCGAACGGCCGGGTCGTGATCGTGCGCGGCCAGCGCCAGTTTCGCCCAGCCGAGGTGCTCCAAGTCGGTCATCGGTTCGACCACCCGCATCAGATATTGGCGGGCGGCGGCCACGCGGGGGTCGTCGCTTCCCTGAAGGGCGAGCAGAAAAATCGCCGTCGGGCCGGGAATGGGTTCGGTGATGATCCCCAACATCCGGCGGCTGCCATAATTGATGCCACCATCCTCGAAACAGCGGTCCAACAGCAATTTCACCCCCTCGATCACGCGGGGGTGATCCCCCTCCCCGTTGAGGCGAAGAGCCAGCACCGCCCACGCCGTCGGCTCGGCCCAGGCGAATGTGCCATCGGCCCATGGCCAGCCGACCTTGGTGGTGTCAATGTCAACAATCTTGTCCACCTCGGGGTCGCCAATGATGGTCCGGCCGCGAACCTCCAGCAATCGGCGAATGGACGCCTCTCGGTTTGCCTTCGGTTCGCCAAGGGCCGCGCGTGCGGCGAGAGAAAGTGCAGTCGGCCAAAAGGCTTCCGGCCGGCCCCGCAGCAGGCGGTAAAGGCCCTTGCCATCGGACTGGGTCTCAAGGGCCGCCCGGCTGCGGGCGATGAGATCCGCGTAGGCGGCTTGATGACCGGCGAGGGCCATCAGGGCCATGCAAGTGGGTTCCAGTTGGATTTCCTGATCCCGTTGATAACCCCAACCGCCGTCGGCCCGAACCAGACTCACTAATGCATCAAGTGGCTTCACGATCAACCTCTTCCGTGGATGGCTCGGGGCATTTTAGCGGATGAACGATGACAAGGAGACGAGGAGACCGGTTGACATGGTGAAAAAGGCTGTCACCGCATGTGCTTTCCGGCGGACGCGGTCGAGCCGGGGGGCTCCGATTCTGGCAGTAGGTCACCAAGGCGGTCCTGGACGGGCACAACCACTGGCTGGAGGAGAACGACTACCATGACAAGACGCAATACATTGAGCTGACCGTGCTCAAGCAGATCCCGAAGTGGATGGTCGGCGAGGGGGCTGCTGCTGGCCTCGTGCCTGTTTCGCCACCCGCTTCAGAAACCCACCGGCACCTCGCGGTATTGCTACACCCACGCCGAAGTGCGGGCGATCATCGCGTATTGCCGGGCCGATCCCTCGCGGCGGTGGCTCGGGGACGCGGTGGTGGCGGTTGGCCCAGACCTGCCTGCAAATCGGCGAACCGGCCGCGCTAAGATGGTCGGACGCGGACGTGAGTCGCTGGCTGATCACCCTGACCGGCACCACGCGGTGGAGTCGACAATCGGAGCGCCACGCGGCCCGGACGACGAAGTCGCACCGGGATCGCTCGCTGGCCGTGCGCGAGGACCTCAAGACGGCGCTGCGGGGATTGCGGCGGCATTCGGACAACCGGATGCCTCATGGTCCCAAGGGCGGACGGCTCAGCCCGGACAAAACGCTTCGGGCACTCAAGAAAGTGTTGGCGACCCTGGGGGAACGGTTCCCGACCGCAGACGGCAATGGAACCGGGCGAGGGGGTGTTTCCCCTCGCCCGGTGAATGACTTCGGCCGGGCGTGGGCAAAGTGGCTGAGCGATCCGATGTTCTCGTGAAATCGAAAAAGGCTGTGGATTGCCTGCGCAGAAGCGGACCCACAGCCGTCACTTTACGACAAGCGATCTGGTCAAATCATTACGGGACGGTTTCGCCGCCGGATCGTGTGCAATACGCCCCGACGACCGCCAGCGTTGTCGTGCTGCTGACAAATCTCACCGACCCGTCGCCGATGCCAATGTTCACCCCGCCGGTGTGGGCGGCATTGAGGGGAAAATTGGCGCCAACGTCGTTGTTCAAGCCGTTCGCTCCGGAGCCGGGATCGGAAGTCGTCCAGCCAGTTTGATTGATCATGTATCGGACGGAGGTGCAGTTGAAGTGGCGTCCGTCGCCCCAACCGCTCTGCTGTCCACCGGTGTTGTGCGCCGCCCCCATGGCCCATCCATAGATGCCCGAGCTATTGCCCACCCCGGAACTATACCCGGTGATTGGTTGTCTGTTGACATCGCGAACATGATCGCTCTGTTCGCCGATAAACCATGTGTTGCTCAGGCCATCGGTAACCGAGGCAAACGAAATCATGCTGCCGGCAAACAGAACGCCGGTGTCGCTGGCATAAGAGCCGGCGCCGTTGCAGCATCCTTGCGAATAGGTTCCCGTCCCGCCGGGAGTGATCGCCGACCCGGCGATTCCGGTGTAAGAGGTAAGCATCCGGCTGATGCCGTTCCAACTGTTGAAGGGAGGAACCGGCGAAGAAGGACAACGGTAAGGCTTGATGGTGACGTTGTTGATCAGTGGCCCGTTTGTCCCGTTGGTGTATCCGCTGCTGTTGTTGAACTGCCATTGTGAATAAATCGCCGTCTGCTCGATATAGGGGAGGATGTACACTTTCCACGATGAACCCCAGCCCACCCCTCCGTTGCCGAAGGGAGCCACATCGTTGCCGGCGCCGGGAGGCAACATGTTGTTGACGTCGTGGTAGCCGTGCAAGGCCAGCGCTTGTTGCTTGAGGTTATTGGAGCAACTCATGCGGTTGGCGGCCTCGCGGATCTTCTGCACGGCGGGCAGAAGCAGTCCGATGAGGATGGCGATGATCGCAATCACCACCAAGAGTTCAATGAGGGTA
>NZ_JH636446.1:101730-208543 GCF_000255705.1 Zavarzinella formosa DSM 19928 | reverse complement strand
GGGAGCTTATCGGCATCCCCCACGTTGAATAACGGAATGGCCCTGTGAGGGTAAACCCGCGGCGGAGTTTCCCCGAGACAACTGATGACATCATTCCGTCTCCTTCGGGAGAAAAAAGGGACAAAGACACACACGCGAAAAACGTCGAAGGGAATGCCTCCGAACGGTCGTGTTCGTGATGATGGTGGAAGATCCGACAACTGGAAAATGAAACAGATGGATATATCACCTCTCCGCAGGTATTTCCCATGAAGAACCGAGGGCGATTCAGGCGATAATTCTCGAAATTAGGCGGGCGTCAGAGAGGTTAGAGCCGAACACGAATTTAGGGTGGTAAATTCGGGTCGCCTTCAGGATGATCATACTCTTGTACAGGCGACTGTGAGTCGCTGTCAAGAAGATTCACGTCCATTTTCATCTGTGTTCATCGCGAAGAACCATCCATCCTGATATGACAAGCATCCCAAACACATCTCCACGACAAGTTGTCCGTCTGCATCGGGTTGGATTTGGATTGGCGAATCGGAAAAAAGGAGGCGCTTGATTCCGCAAAACGACTGTCTGTCGATCAAGTGCTTTGAACGCGAAGTCGGTGGACACGCCAAATCAGCAAGACAAAACGAAAACACCCCGATGTCCCGTTGCGGGAATCGGGGTGTCCGGGATGACGACAGGTCGTGGTTTAGAAGTTGCCAAGCACTTGGCCGTCGTCGCGGACAGCCAGCTGGCCCAAAGTGGTTAGCGAGATGGTTTGCCGCAAGAATTTGACCGAGCCATCTCCCATCAGGGCGTTCACGCCGCCGGTATGGGCCGAGATCAGCGGGCTGTTGCAACCGTGGTCGCTCCCGACGCCCGTGCCGGATGCGTTGTTGGTCCAACCCGTGTTTTGGTTGATCGAGTAGCGAATCGTCGTCAGGTTGAATGTCCGGTTGTCACCGCCGTTGTTGTAATTGGGCGGGGTGGCCGGTCCCGCCGTTCCCGTGCCCATAGTCCAGCCGTAGTTCCCCCCGGACCGGAATGTGGACTGGTTCACGTTGCTTGTGTCTTTCATATAGTTGGCTGATTCACTCACGGCGATTGTGTTCGACAGGCCATCGCTGATGGCGGCAAAGGTCAGGGTGCCGTTGGGGATCAATACACCGCTGCCGCTACAGATGCCCGCGTTGCCGGAACTGTTGCGGGAATCGACCACGCCGGTGGCGATGCCATTGACCGCGCCGGAAATCCCCACATAACTCGACATCATCGGAGTGTTGCCACCAACGGAATAAGCTTGGTCCGGGTTGGAGGGACACGTCCAAGCCGGGAATGACTTTTGAGTAACCAAGACTTTGTTGGTCGCGTTCGTGAAACCGGAACTGCCGGCGAACGACCATTGGGAATAGAGGGCGGTCTGTTCCATGTTGGGGAGAATGAACACCATCCACGAACTGCCCCAACCGCCGCCGCTGCCGTAGGGGGCCACGTCAGAGGCCACGCCGGGGGGCAACATGTTGTTGGTGTCGTGGTAGTTGTGCAGTGCCAGGCCGATTTGCTTGATGTTGTTGGAACACTTCATGCGGTTCGCAGCCTCGCGAATCTTCTGCACGGCTGGCAGAAGAAGTCCGATGAGGATGGCGATGATGGCGATCACCACCAACAGTTCGATGAGCGTAAACCCGCGACGAAATTTCCCCGAGGCACCTAATGACATCATTTCTCCAAATGAGAGAGAGAACCAAAAAAGAGAAACACACGCAAAAACGTTGGAGGGAAATTCCTCCAAACGATTAAGGTCAAACGATACTTGTGAGAACCGGTTCCCAATGGGCAACGAAAAAATAACCAGTTCAAGGCCGGGCTGATGCTCCAACTGCATTTTGAAAGGGAATTCAGATTGTTCAATCGTTCATGAGAGCGGGACGATCATTTATGTTTGGCATGGAAGACCAGATGTCATTTGGGGATTCCAATTCGGGGCTGAACCATCGATCATCCGTTGTACGTTTCCAAAATGATGGTTGTCAAGCAAATCCAATCAAACACTCATGCTATGTTCATTTTAGGATTAAGGTTTGGCAAGCTGATTGCCAGACCTCCAACGGTAACGGCATACTTTCACATATCAGACGAACCAAAGCCCGATTTGTTCCAACTTCAATTTTCCGTCGTTACATTTTGTCGCCACATTTTGTGGGGTGAGCAACAGTTTTGACGAGTGGCTTTGAAGAACGACATGCCCGACTCGGCCCAAAAGAACGGCATGATTTAGCGGAGTTTGGTTGAAGACATCGACGCGCCACTCGCGACGACGAACATGCCGTTCTTTTGGGGCGGGTTCAAGTGTTTTCCGGCTTTTGTCAAAATCACCTGGAAGTGACTTCAAATTTGAAGTCATTCGCCCCTCCGGAGGCCACCTCGGCGGTCAGCGTGCTTTTGTAACCATAACGATCTGGCAGGTAGTTGACTTTGGATGGCTTCTTTTCGGGATCGGTCGAAAGCGGGGGGCCATCCTTGTAAGCGCGGATTTCGACATGGTTGTTGCCAACATAGGCATTCCCGGAAAATGCCCCGTCTTTGACTGTCAATATGACGGGCGCCTCACCGGTCAGCCCGAATGACATCTCGCCTTCAGGCAATGGTTTCCCGTCCAAGGTTACTGTTCCCTTCACGGGCACGGAAGCTGCTTTTTTCTTTCCCGTGTCTCCACACCCGGTTGTCCAAAAGATTGCGATCATCAAGCTCATCAACCAAGCGCATCGAGCCATCGAACATCATCCTTCGTTTCTAAAGACAACAAGAACAAGAAGAGCCTCCCGAAATCTTCGGGAGGCTGTTTCAAAAGACAATCAGCACTGAATCAGAAGTTTGAAACCACCTGACCATCGGAACCGCCAGCCAGCCACTGGAGGATTTGCAGGGTGGTCGTGGACTTGATGAACTTCACCGAACCATCCCCCATGGCGGCGTTCACCCCGCCGGTGTGGTTGGCCGACAACGGAATGTTGTTGCCGGTGTTATCACAAGTGCCATTGCTGCAATTATTGCTCATGCCATTTTGTTTGACCATGTATCTGACGGTGGTGCAATTGAAAGTTCGATCCCCGTAGGCCGCGCCGACCGAGGCATTGCCGGCCCCCATCGTCCAGCCGTGCGGGCCTTGACTGGTGATCGCCGTATAACCGCCAGTGATCGGGGCATTGTTGGCATCCCGCAAATGGTCGCTTTGTTCGCCAATCATCATGGTGTTGCTTGATCCATCGGAAATACTGGCGAATGTTTGCGTGCTGTTCGGGAACAAGAATCCCGTTCCGCTGTTGGGGCCGTATCCATTGCCGGCGTTGACACCCGAGTCAATCGTCGAACCGGAAATCCCGGTATACGACGTCATCATTTCGATCGCCCCATTATTGTTCGATGAGGCATAGAACGCCGGGATGACTGACGAAGGGCATCTGTAGGGTTTGATCGTCGTGTTGTGAACCAACGGCGTGGTGGTTGATGTGTTGTTCGCGTTTGTGTACCCGCTGCTGCTGGTGTGCTGCCATTTGTTCCAAATGTTGTCCTGCTCAATGTAAGGCAGAATGTACACTTTCCATGAGGAACCCCATGCGGAGCCGTCAGTGTCGGAGACAGAGCAGCCTTTGGGGAACTTCCCGTTCGCATCATGGTAGCCATGCATGGCCAGTGCGATTTGTTTGAGGTTGTTGGAGCAACTCATGCGGTTGGCGGCCTCGCGGATCTTTTGCACCGCCGGGAGCAACAACCCGATCAGAATGGCGATGATCGCGATCACCACCAGCAGTTCGATCAGAGTAAACCCGCGGCGGAGTTTCCCCGAGACATCGAAAGAGATCATTCCGTCTCCAATTGGAAGAAAAAGCGAAGAAAAACACACAAAGTTAACGTCGGAGGAGGGTTCCACCGAGCGATTGTGTCAGCATGAATGGCGGAATTTCCGGCCCAGAAAACATAATCCGGCGGTGATTCCCGCCAAATCAAAAGAACAAAAATAATGAACTTGAGCGATTTGTTTTGTTGTCAATCAACCCGGACAATTTCACTGCCCACGAATCAAACCCCAAACCAAGGAGAGGGGTTCGGAATTTCAACAACAATACCAGTCTTCTACTTCACCAAAGAAGTGGTTGTCAAGAAGATTCGACAAGTTTCTTATCGTGAGTTCATGGTTTCTTGTCAGCCGTTGCGATGCTGTTTTTGTCATGGGTGAATCTCTCGCCATTCGGTTTTCTTGAGATGACGAAACTGCCGCTGTTCTGTTTCAAGAGTGTCTTCGGCCCGTTACAATCGACCTTTCAAGGAACCTTTTCGAGGATGCGATGAGCCAGCCGACGGGCGTGATTTGGGATGTCGATGGCACACTGGTGGACACGGCCGCCCTGCATTTGGATGCGTGGGTTCGGACAAGCCGTGAGATGGGCCGGGAGTTTTCCCAAGCCGATTTTGTCGCCACGTTTGGTCGCCGAAATCCGGAGATCATCGAGTATCTGTTCCAACGCTCCTTTAGCTTGATCGAGATTCAGGAGATAGGCGAACGAAAAGAAGGATATTATCGGGCGGAGGCCATCCAAAAGGGAATCGACTTGCTGCCGGGCGTGCGGAAGATGTTGGAGGATCTTCATGCGAGAAATGTGCCGCAGGCGATTGGTTCCAGCGCTCCTCGCGAGAACTTGGAAATGATTTTGCGGGTCACGCAGAGCGGGATGTTCTTTCGCGGGGTCGTCGGAATGGAGGACACCCAACGCGGCAAGCCGGACCCCGAAGTCTTTCTGACGGCGGCGAAGACGCTGGGACTTCCCTCCGAACGATGTGTGGTTTTCGAGGATGCGGTGGCGGGAGTTCAGGCGGCCAAGGCCGGTGGGATGAAGTGTGTCGGCGTGACCTTCGTCGGCCATCACCCGGCCGAACGATTGCTGGCGGCCGGGGCCGACCGGGTGATTCGTTCGTTTGACGAAATCACGGTGGATGAGGTGTTACGACTGATCGATGGTTGATTCGGCCATTCTGGGGCCACAGGCCGGACATCAAACACGGATTCGGGCAATCTGTCTTGTGTCTTTGTCCGTGCACCATCCGTGGCTAAAAATGCCTTGGCTTATTTCTTCTTCATGGTGAAAAACAGCACCTTGGAGTCCTTCTCGCTTTCGAGTTTGGCCGGGCGTTTTTCGCCGGGGAATGAGTAGGCCAGTTTCAGTTCGTCTTTCGTCAGTTCGATGATTCCCTCGGCCTTGAACCCCTTCGCATCTCCCTCAAGTCCTTCCATGTCGATGTTGATCGGGGTTTTGGCGGCGTCCAGTTTGTACGTCATTACGTGGGTCTTGTCGGGGCTTTTGATCGTGATTTTGTCGGCCGTGATGATCACGTCGCCTTCCAACGCTTTGGATTCCACCGTTGTGCCGTACTTCATGCCGGACACGATGGTCCATGTGCCCGTGATCGCCTTCGGGTCGAATTTCGCCTTCTCTTTTTCCTCGGCCATCGTTGCCGTGGTGATCGCCAGAGCCAGCATTGGAGCAATGAATCGGAACATCGTCGCACTCCCTGAGAAATGAGTGTCCAAGAACTACCTGTTCAAATGAACACTTTGAAGAATAAGGGAGGGGGGCGAAATCGACAAGCAAATGAGCGAAAATCCCCGCCGACTTCCGGGGTTCAATAATCTCCCAGAACCTCGCCGCCAGCCCGAGTGCCCAGGGCTTCCCATGTCTTCGGGTTGAGCGTTTGCCGAAGGAATCTTACAGAGCCATCCCCGTACAGGAACATCACGCCGCTCGGATGACGGCTGCTGGTGTCCTCGACGTGATCAAGCGGGTTGTTCGGCACGCGAGCGTCGGCGGCATAGCCGGTGTTCGTGAGGATCAGCGTCGGCGGTCCTTCGTTGTCGTAACCCGTAGCCACCGGAGGGTTAACGCATCCGGTGACCGCTCCGACCCAGGTGGTCATCGGCGAGCGGGTGCTTTGTCGTTCCCCGGCGAAAATCGTGTTGCTGGACCCGTCCAGAATGTCGGCAATCCGCACCTGACTGTTTCGGTAAAGCACCCCGTTGCCCGTGTCCGGTTTTCCGGTCACTTCTTCCGTCCCGCCGACGCCCACATAGTTCCCGTAGGCCACCGTGCAAAGGGCCGCTCCGGAGGCATCGACAATCGTGAATGTGTCTCCCCCCTTCGGCTGGTCGGAGGGGCATCGAAAGACCGACAGCGGTTTGACGCGGGCCGTCGCATTCGAGGGGTCACGGATATCCAGGCTCAGGTTGATCTGGCGGTACAGATTGTCCTGTTCCAGGTAAGGCAGCAACAACGCTCCCCATCCCCAGCCGGGGCCGGTTCCCTCGGCGTTGAGGCTCGGGGCTCCCGAGACAAACCCCGCCGGGAACCGATCAAGAGTGGCGTGATGGTTTTGGAAAGCCAGCCCGATTTGTTTGAGGTTATTGGAACACCGCATGCGATTGGCGGCCTCGCGGATCTTCTGAACGGCGGGCAGGAGTAGCCCAATGAGAATGGCGATGATCGCGATCACCACCAAGAGTTCAATCAGCGTAAAGGCGCGTCGATGGAAGATCATGTTATAAGAACCAATTTATCGTGTTACATGGTTATACGAAATATTAATAAAATGGTTCGGCGCATCGGCAAGAAAGTCGGGGGTTTCCGAAACTTCTCTGTGACAGGAGAGTTGTGGAATTGGGATGAACATATGCGTTGGTGCGAAACACGCTTTTTAGACCACGGGAATGAATTATTGCCTGAGCATAATTGCGCCTTGGATCGAATCTGTTTTCCGCTGAATTCGCATTTGCGAAACGGCCGAATCGGTTATTTTGACGGTAGGTGAAATTGAGAGTCTGCTTTGAAGCCCCGGCCGCATACCCCCTAAATGTTTGACATGCGGCCGGGTTCGACAAGGCGATTCACACCTGCTAACAACCCCCCTAAAGGTTGGATCCCGCCAATGAACCGTTTGTCTGTTGGAAAGGCGCGCACTTTGCGCAGCCTTTGTATTGCTGCCGTTCTGATCGCGTTCGGAGCAGCCGAATCGTATTCCCAAGCCCCTCCTGGTGGTGGCAAAAGCAAGGGAAGCGGCAACAAAGCTCCGGTGGTCACCAGTCTCTTCGCCTACCAGATCACCGGGAATCGTTTCCGCGTCACCGGGACGGTTAGTGACGAAACGCCGACGACTTGCACAGTGGCCATCACCGGCGCCGGCACGATCAACTTGGGCTGCGATTCCTCCGGTAATTTCAGCGGCATTGTTAATGTGCCTTCCATCGGCACGCTGACGGCCACGCCGAACGACGGCCTGCTCACCGGATCATCGGTCTCCCAAACCCTTCAGAACGCCCCCCCAACGCTCTCGAACTTCGTCGCGGTGCCTGGTGACGGCAACACTTGGGTTTTCAGTGGAACCGTGGCCGACGAAGCCACCGAAGGACTGAGCGTTACGCTGAGCGGACTTCCCTCGGGCTACAGCGGCAGTGCCACTCTTGACGCGACCGGGTCGTTTTCCATCACCGTCACCCTTCCGGCGGGCAGTTCCGGCGAAGTGACCGGCAGCCTGACCGATTGGTATGGCTCCACGGTGACGGCCGTCACCTATTTCGGTTCGTGATGATTTTTCGGTTTGTGACAAATACCCTCCGGGCGATTCCCGCCCAAAACGTCTTCGGCCGGAAGCCGTAAGCTAACCAAGCAAGCGGCCCGGCGGAGACAAATGCGGACGTGGCGAATACCCCATCCCCATCGACGGATCAACTGACTCCCGACCGTTCGGCCCCCTGGCTTGAACCTCGCGGACTCTACGTTCATGTGCCATTCTGTGCCCATCATTGTGGTTACTGCGATTTCGCGGTGACCGTGGGCCAGGATCATCTCATCGAGACTTATCTCGAAGCCCTCGCCTTGGAGATTGATCGAACCGAGGTCACCACCCCGGTTGACACCATCTTCATTGGCGGCGGAACTCCGACGTTGCTTTCACCGGATCAACTTGGCCGACTGGCCGGGATGATCCGGCGCCATTTTCCAACGCGGCCCAATCTGGAATTCAGCATCGAATCCACGCCGGAAAGCATCACGGCGGACAAAGTGGCGGTACTGGCCGACCACGGGTTGAACCGTTTCAGCCTCGGCGTGCAATCCTTCCAAGGTCATACCCTGCGGGTTCTGGAGCGTCAGCATTCCGGGGATCAGGTGACCCCGGCCGTTGAGATCATTCGCCGCCGGGTGCCCAATTTCTCGATGGACTTTATCTTTGGCGCCCCCGGCCAGACGATCACCGACTGGGAACACGACCTGAAAAGAGCCATCGCCCTCGGTTCATCGCATATTTCCACCTATGGGCTGACCTACGAAAAGGGGACGCCCCTTTGGAAACAACGGGAATCCGGCGACGTGATCGCCCTCGGCGAGACGGACGAACTGGCCCTTTACACGATGTCTCATGAGTTGCTTGGCTCGGCCGGGTTTGAACATTACGAGATTTCAAACTTTGCCAAACCCGACCATCGCTGTCAGCACAACGAAAAATACTGGGCGAACGAGGCTTATCACGGTGTTGGTGTCGGGGCCGTTCGGTATGTCGGCGGGCGCCGGGAGCACAACAAGCGAAACACGAAGGATTACATCCGCGTCGTGTTTTCCGGGGAATCGCCAACATTTCAGCAGGAAGAATTGTCTCCATTCGAGCGGGCGCGGGAAACGCTGGCCGTGCAATTGCGGCGATCCGACGGTGTTTCTCGTCAGGCCTTTTTGCATCAGACTGGCCATTCTTTGAAATCGATTGTCCAGCATCGCCTGGCCCCGATGATCGAAGCCGGGCTGGTGACGGATGAGAATGAATGTGTCTCGCTGACGTTTGCCGGGAAGTGTGTCGCGGATGGGTTGGTGTCGAAAGTGGTGTGGGGCTGAGTATTCATTTGTTAGTTTGAGTCTTGCAAAGCAGTGATCGCAAGCCATTTCTCACGCCTAAATCTCAACCAGTATCCCCTATCCTCTTATGGGAATGCTTTCGCCGGAAGATCACGACCGTTTGCTGGCCTATCTGGACAATCAATTGTCCGTCGGGGAAGCCGCCGCGCTCGAAGGGCGGCTGAAGACCGAACCGACGCTCGCCGAAGGTTTGATCCGGCTTTCCCGCGACGAGACGGTGATGGCCGAGTGGGCGGCCACCAGTCAGCCGACTTCCGATGTGTTTCCCGCCCCCGATCCAATCGCTGTTCCGGTTCGCCGCCCGTGGTCGCGGATTTTGGCTGGCACGGCGGCGGCATTCGTTGTCGCCTTCGGGCTTTGGGCGTTCTTCAATCGAACAGACAATCTTTTTGTTGAACACTCGGACGGGTATGCCCAGCTTCAGGAAGTGGAGGGGGAGGCCTTCCTCGTTTCTGAATCCGGCGAAACCACGCCGTTAATGGCCGGCCAACAACTCAAACCGGGACAACAACTTCGCACTAGTGAAGGAGGAAGCGCCGTTGTTTTGCTTCCCTTCATCGGGCGGATCGAACTGGGGGCGGACACCACCGTGCGAATCCTTCCCCGCGAGGCCGAGGCGCGGGTGCATGTGGAAAAAGGCATCATCCATGCGGACTCCACCAATCCGGCGGCTCCCTCTCCGATGTCTTTTACCACGCCTCATGCCTTGATCCGGGCGAGCGGTTCTGCCGTCATCACTTCTGGTATGGGCAATACCTCGACCGTGGAAATGGACACCGGTTCCGCAAAAGTCACCAGCAAGGGCGACGGCAAAACAGTGAGTGTGGAGGCGGGCAAAATCGCCGTCGCCAAACCCAAGGGACAAAAACCGCAAAACGTCAAGAACGTCCCGCCCCGGATCGCCACCCCAAGAGAAACGTGGGACTATCCGGCCGGTCCCACCCTCGCCGGGGCGTTGTTGCCGGGCGGGAAGGTGTTTACCCTCACCACTTGGGATGCCCGGTTGGTTTTCCGGGACACCGTCACCGGGCGGGAAATGGCTGATCTGGCCGTCGGCAAGGTGAATCCGCACGCCCTGAGTTTCTCGGCCGATGGCTCCCTGTTGGCGACGGGATCAAACGACAAAACGCCGAAAATCCGTGACCCGCAAACCGGGAAGGAAATTCTGGCTCTCAAGAAGCAGAAGCCGGAGATATTGGCGGTCGCCGCCTCACCCGATGGCAAGGTCGTGGCCACCGGCGGCGGGATGGTACAGGGGAGTGCCGAACTGAAGATTTGGGAAGCGAAGACCGGCCTCGAACTGGCGACGCTTCGTGGACACACAGGAAATATCGAGGATTTGAAGTTTTCCCCGGATGGCCGTTGGCTGGCGAGCGCCAGCCGGGACGGCGGGGCGAGATTGTGGAACACCGCCTCCTGGCAGACCACCGGGGACGTGACCTCCCACCCGCAGGGGGCGCTGTGCGTGGCCTTCACCCCGGATTCCAAAACGCTGATCACCGGCGGCCGCGATGGCTTTGTCCGGATTTGGGACATCGAGAAGCAGGAACTGAAGGGGGAACTCGATCCGCCCCCGCAAGAAATCGCCTCCCTCGCGGTCAGCAGTGACGGCCGATTTTTGGCGGCCGGAGTCGGCGGGACCATCTGGATTTGGAATCTGGCCACCCGTCAGCCGCTGCAAACTCTTGCCGGACACAGGAATAAGGTGACCTCGGTGACGTTTTCCGCAGACGGCAAATCGCTATACTCCACGGGATGGGACCGGACGGTGAAGATTTGGGAGGTTGCCGGTTTGTGATTTATCGGGGGATGTTCCATTTTTGGGCGAACGTCCCATGCCTCTCACCCGTCTAATGATAAACCAGATCCCGATTCCCCAAGATTCCACAAAAATCACAGAGTCCCCCGTTGACTTAACAGGGGAAGCAGGGTACGGATTATTGGATGAATGTCCATGCGGACGCATCGGCAGATCACGGAAGATCCGTGGGGCCGATATTATCTTTCCCGTTTGACGAAGGAGACAAGGCATCCCACCGTTTGACCGCAACGCTCCCCGCCCCGCCGGCGGCGACCGCAATTCCCCTCGAATCAACGAACAAATCCGGCTCAGTCCCATCCGTCTGATCGGAGCCGATGGCGAGCAGCACGGCATCGTGCCGACCGCCCAAGCGATGGACATGGCTCGCGAACTGGGTTTCGATCTCGTCGAAGTCTCGGCCAGCGAACGGCCACCTGTCTGCAAGATCATGGATTATGGCAAGTTCCGCTACGAACAATCGCGGAAGACCAGCAAGGCCAAATCCCATCAGCAGAAACTCAAAGAAATCCGCGTCCGCCCGAAGACCGGCGAACACGACATCGACACGAAGGTGAACCAAGCCCGGAAGTTCCTTGAGCATCACGACAAAGTGCTGGTCAACGTCCTGTTCCGCGGTCGGGAAATGCAGCACATTGAGGAAGGTCGCCGGATCATCCTGATCATTCTCGAAAAGCTGGCCGACGTCTCGAAGATTGAAAAGCCCGCCTCAATGGAAGGCAAGCGGATGACCGCCTTGCTCGCCCCCAAGAGCGGCAAGTAACCGGCTCCCAAGCCCCCGAACTATTCCGAACCCCGGCCCGATTGGCCGGGGTTCGTTTCGTTTTCAGAACCCGTTTTAAATGAATTTCTCAAGAATCCTTTAGAGGATTTTCATTTTTGTTTGCCTTTGGGTGATGTCACGGCCAATAAATAAGCTTGCGATATCTTAATAAACGAGCCCGATTGGCTGCCCATATTCCGAAGAAGTTGTCGGCTTTCGCTCGGCTCCTGCGCACGCTGGGGCCAGTTTGCCTGTTGCGCTACAAATGGCGGCAATGGCAAATGCGAAGCCGCCGACCAGATCAACTCCTTTCCCTGCGAATTCCCGGCACACCATATCCGCTGTGGTTTCGTCCGCAAACCAGTGACATTGACGTGTTCCACCAAACCTTTGTCCGACGGCAGTATGATGCCTTGAGCGGTTCATCCGATGTTCGTCTGGTGATTGATGGCGGGGCCAACGCCGGGTATGCCGCCGTTTGGTTTCTGATTCGGTTTCCCGGTGCTTGCGTGGTGGCCGTCGAACCGGACCCGGCCAACGCGGACTTGCTGGAACGAAACCTGAAACCATACGGCAACCGGGCCAAAGTCGTTCGGTCGGCCCTCTGGTCCCACCCGGCCGGAATGGTGCTGCGATCTGCCGGCGACGGCCGGGCGTGGGCGTGGCAGGTTCGGGAGCCTGCCTTGTGGGAAACGGCCGATGTGACGGCCACGGATATCGGCTCCCTTTTGGCCGAATCGGGCGAACCGCGAATCTCCATCCTCAAGTTGCGTGTTGAAGGAGCCGAGAAGGCGATTTTCGCCGACGGCGATTCGGAATGGCTCGCTTGCACGGATAACATCGCCATTGAATTGCACGACGAAGAATGCCGTGAGGCGTTCCTCAATGCGATTGAAGATCATCCCTTTCACATCTCGGAAGTCGGCGATCTGACCATCGCTCGTCACGCGGGCTGATCCATTCTTCCCAAGCTTGGGTCTGGGAGCACGGTCGCGGATTGGTACGATCACCTTACACGGCCCCGCGAGCATACACTCTCCCATGATGAACCAATTAATGGAATCACCCGGCCGAAAGTTCCGTCTGGCCGTGGAGCAGGAGAAGCCCCTTCAAGTGGTAGGGGCGATCACCGCGTTTACCGCCCGGATGGCCGAGGCGACCGGCTTCAAGGCTCTTTACCTTTCGGGTGGCGGAGTCGCCGCCAATTCGCTGGGGCTTCCCGATCTCGGCATCAGCACGATGGAAGATGTCCTCACGGATGCCCGGCGCATCACCGATGCGACGAGCCTCCCATTGCTCGTGGATATCGACACCGGCTGGGGCGGGGCGTTCAACATTGCCCGCACCATTCGCTCGATGATCAAAGCCGGTGTGGCGGCCGTTCACATGGAAGACCAAGTGGGGACGAAACGCTGCGGGCACCGGCCCGGCAAGGAAGTTGTTCTCCCCGAGGAGATGGTTGACCGGGTGAAGGCGGCCGTCGATGCCCGCACCGATGCGAATTTCGTCATCATGGCCAGAACGGATGCCCTTGCCAGCGAGGGAACGGATTCGGCGATTGACCGGAGCCGGGCCTATGTGGCCGCCGGGGCTGATATGATCTTTGCCGAGGCGGTTCCCGATCTCGCCACCTATGCGAAGTTCAAGGCCGCCGTCGGGGTTCCGATTCTGGCCAACATCACCGAGTTTGGCCAGACCCCGTTGTACACGAAGGAAGAACTGGCCTCGGCGGGCGTGGACATCATCCTCTATTGCTGCTCGGCTTATCGGGCGATGAACGCCGCCGCCCTGCGGGTTTACGAAGCCATCCGCGCGGATGGAACGCAAAAGAATGTCGTCCCGACGATGCAGACGCGGGCCGATTTGTACAAGTTTCTCGGCTATCACGAATACGAACAAAAGCTGGATGAGTTGTTCGCCAAAACCAAAAAGTCTTGAGGGATCAACCATGAGTGAACCACAACCCGCGCCGACCCCCACGGCGTTCAAGCCCAAGAAATCCGTTGCCCTTTCCGGCACTGTGGCCGGGAACACCGCCCTTTGCACCGTCGGCCGCACCGGCAACGATCTGCATTATCGTGGCTACGACATCCTTGATGTGGCCACCACTTGCGAGTTCGAGGAAATCGCTCACCTGCTCGTTCACGGGAAACTGCCCACCGTGTCCGAGTTGTGCGCCTACAAGACAAAGTTGAAGAGGCTGCGCGGCCTCCCCGCGACCGTGCAAACGGCGTTGGAGCAACTGCCGCCATCCGCGCATCCGATGGATGTGATGCGAACCGGTGTTTCCGTGTTGGGCTGTGTGGCGCCGGAGAAAGACGATCATGCCCCCGCCGGGGCGCGCGACATCGCGGATCGTCTGATGGCCTCGTTGGGTTCCATGCTGACATACTGGTATCACTTCGCCAACAACGGCCGACGCATTGACGTGGAAACCGACGATGAAACAATCGGCGGCCACTTCCTGCATCTGCTTCACGGCCAGCGGCCGTCAGTCCCTTGGGTGCGGGCGATGCACACCAGCCTGATCCTCTATGCCGAGCATGAGTTCAACGCCTCCACGTTTGCCGCCCGCGTGATCGCCGGGACCGGTTCGGATATGTTCTCCTGCATCGCCGGGGGCATCGGCGCCTTGCGTGGTCCCAAGCATGGCGGGGCCAATGAAATCGCCCTCGACATTCAAAAACGCTACGAAACCCCCGACGAGGCCGAGGCCGACATTCGCCGCCGCGTGGCCGCGAAGGAAGTGGTGATCGGGTTTGGCCATCCGGTGTACACGGTCTCCGATCCTCGCAACAAGGTCATCAAGGAAGTGTCCCGGCAACTTTCCCAAGAAGCCGGGAATATGAAAATCTTCAACATCGCCGAGCGGTTGGAAGCGGTGATGTGGGACAGCAAGAAAATGTTCCCGAACCTCGATTGGTTCAGTGCCGTGAGTTACCACCTGATGGGCATTCCCACGGCGATGTTCACGCCGTTGTTCGTCATCGCCCGCACCTCCGGCTGGAGCGCCCACGTCATCGAACAACGGATTGACGGCAAGATCATCCGCCCCTCGGCTACTTACACCGGCCCGGAAAATCAGGTGTTTGTCCCCTTGCGGGAACGGAAATAGTTGGATGATCCCACAGTTGCGGCTGTCCGCCCAAAACAACCTCACCCCCTAACCCCCCTCTCCGCTCCGGAGAGGGGGAATTGTCAACGAGACAGGCCTTGATTCCCGCCCTCTTGCTCCCCCTCTCCGCTCCGGAGAGGGGGTCGGGGGGGTGAGGTGGCCTTTAGTCTTTCCAAAGGAACCCACTGTGTCATCACACATTAGCAATGTGCGTCCGAACCCCGACCAAGTTCTTGTCGATATCGCGGATTACGTGATTTCGCATGAGATCCACAGCGATCTCGCCTATGAAACGGCCCGCAATTGTTTGATCGACACACTTGGTTGCGGGTTGGAAGCCCTTGAATACCCGGCTTGCACGAAGTTGCTCGGACCGGTCGTGCCGGGCACGGTGGTGCCCAACGGAGCCAAAGTGCCGGGAACGCCGTATCAACTCGATCCGGTTCAGGCGGCGTTCAACATCGGGGCGATGATCCGCTGGCTGGACTTCAACGACACCTGGCTGGCGGCCGAGTGGGGCCACCCGTCCGACAATCTGGGCGGCATCCTCGCCGTCGCTGACTGGCTTTCGCGGACGGCCATCGCCGCCGGCAAACCGCCGCTCACGATGCGGCAGGTTCTCACGGCGATGATTAAGGCTCATGAAATCCAAGGTTGTCTGGCCTTGGAAAACTCCTTCAACAAAGTGGGCCTCGATCACGTCATCCTTGTCAAAGTGGCTTCCACGGCGGTCGTTTCGCAAATGCTCGGGCTGACCCGTGATGAAATCATCGCGGCCCTTTCGCTCGCGTGGGTGGACGGCCAAAGTCTTCGGACGTACCGCCATGCCCCCAACACCGGCTCGCGGAAAAGCTGGGCCGCCGGTGATGCGACCAGCCGGGCCGTGCGGCTGGCGTTGATCGCCAAAACTGGCGAGATGGGTTATCCCTCCGTCTTGACCGCCAAGACATGGGGCTTTTACGATGTCTCGTTCAAGGGCAGAGAGTTTCGCTTCCAGCGGCCGTATGGCTCCTATGTGATGGAGAACGTGCTGTTCAAGATCAGCTACCCGGCCGAGTTTCACTCGCAAACGGCCGTCGAGGCGGCGATGATCCTTCGCGGCCAGATATCGGCCGCCGGGAAATTTGTCGATGACATCAAGAAAATCACGATCCGAACGCACGAAGCCTGCATCCGCATCATTGACAAGAAAGGACCGCTGAACAACCCGGCCGACCGGGATCATTGCGTGCAGTACATGATTGCCGTGCCGCTGCTATTCGGCCGGTTGACCGCCTTGGACTATGAGGACGGCGTGGCCTCCGATCCTCGCATTGATCTTCTGCGGGCGAAGATGGAGTGCGTGGAAGTTCCGCAATTCACCGCCGATTATCACGACCCGGAGAAGCGATCCATTGCCAATTCTCTCCACGTTGAATTCACGGACGGGAGTTTCTTGGAAGCCACGGTGGAATATCCGCTCGGGCACATGCGCCGCCGCGAGGAAGGCATTCCGTTGCTCGTGGAAAAATTCCGAACCAATCTGGCGAGACGGTTTTCAAAGAGCCAGCAGCAGAAAATCCTTGATGTGTCGCTGCAACAGAAGCCTTTGGAAGACATGCCCGTGAATGAATACGTGGATCTTTATGTGATCCCGGCGTGACGGCACACTGGTTGCTTTACATTCTCCCATCAGCCATTCGACCCTTTGGATGGCATGAACGATTGTTCATCAGATGGACATCATTGGGAGAATCATCATGGGTATCAAGAAAACACTCGAATCCGCCGGCGAAAAGATTTCCGAAACCGCCAAAACGGCCGGTGAAAAGATCTCTGAAACCGCCAAGGACGTTGGACATAAGATCGCCGACGGCGCTGAAACGGCCGCCGATTGGGTGAAGGATAAGACCGGCCTCGGCAAGACCGACTCGGCCACAGCCAAGGTCAAGCCGCACATGGACGTGATCGCATCCTGTGGCACGCGGGTGGGGGCCGTCGATCATCTCGACGGGGAAAGCATCAAGCTCACCCGCAACGACGTGACCGCCGGGGGCGTCCACCATTGGGTGCCAGTGTCTTGGATCGATCATGTGGACGCGCACGTCCACCTGAACAAAAATTCCGAGGAAACCCGCCGTCAATGGACGGCCGAATCGGCCGCGTAAAAGCAGCCGGGTCGAAACCATTGACGGGCAAGTCAGTGCGCGGGGCGGGGAATATCCCCGCCCCGTTTTTCGTTGGTTCGGGAGCGAGGAGTATTGCCTTCGTGAGCTAGAATAACCTTGGAGATTCGAGACATCGCCGGGGCGTCCCATGGAACCGACGTTCGTTGAACGCTTGGAAAAGCAGCGAGCCAGAAGCGGAATCACCAAATCACCACCCCGCACCGGGGCGACCTTCGTGGAACGACTGGGGCGCGGGCCGATCATCCGAAATCGGGATATCACCCCGACGCCCGTGCCGCCGGGAACGTTTGTCACCCGTCTGCGAAAATCCCCCAACAATATTTTCTTGGTGCGCGGGAACGATTCCACCAGCCGCAAAGCATGGTACTACCTACAAGTCCGGCCGGAGCGGAAGATGTTGTTCGAGAAGGCGGTGGGCAAAGGGTCCATCCTTCTCAACGACTTTGGCCGAGTCATCCTCAGCGGCTATGGCGAAAACCCGCCGGACAACGTGCGTGATCAGATGCGCGCCGACTACGGGTTTGAGGAAGCCTGATTCCCGCCCTCACTTCTTCGCCTTCTCCTCCCGCACCACGCGGAAGCCGCGATATTGTTCGCCCGGCTCGCGATCCTTTTGCTTGGCATCAGCCGGTTGATCGGCGCTGCCGCCCATTAACTTGCTGCCGTCTTTGGTGGTTACCCATTCGGCGATGTTGCCCCCCAGATCACGCGGCGTCGCCTTGTCACCGGCTTTGCCGAACTGGCCGACTTCCCGAAGAAGCGGGGCCGCTCCCGGCAGGTTTTTCATCGTTTCCGTCAGCCTCTTGGCATCATCCGGGTTGACTGTGTAGCCCGCCCAATGATCCAATGTGTTTTCGCCATCTGTCTCCGTGTAAAGTTCGCCCCCTTCTTCCTCGGTTGGCAGGCGGTACTTCTCGCCGGTGTGTTTGCTCAGCCATTCGCAATACGCCTTGGCTTGTTCCAGTTTGATGCCGAACGCCGGGTAATTGTCGCGGCCCTTTTCAATGGCCCACTTCGGATCGAAGACGGCATACTGGGCGGCCGTCACTTCAAAGCGACCGACGAGCAATCCCTGATGCGGAATCACTTCGGGAATCAACTTGTCTTTCACGATCAGGCCGAACCGGCCCGAGTCCTTGGCGGCTTTGCCATTTTCCACCAACCGGGCCAGCGGCGAATCTTCCCGGAGAACTTCCGACTTTTCCACAAATGTTTTGAATAGGTGCTTTTCAAACCACGCCAGTTCCTCGGTCACTTTGCGGCGTTGATGGACCAGTTTCTTGGGGCTATGCACTTCCCCCGGAAAGAGGATGAAACGAACGTCCGTCTTGCCCGCTTGCTGCAAGCCGCGATAGTGCATCCAACCTTGTTGAGCGGGGACGGTGCGGTCCTCGGCGCCGAAGAAAATAATCGTCGGCGTGCGGACCTTGTCGAGCTTGTAAAACGGCGATTTGTCTTGGTATCGCTTCGGGTCCGTCAGCGGATTTTTGCCGATGTAGTAGCGGTCAAAGGCTTCGCCGAAGTCGCAGTTGCCCCAATCGCTCACCCAATCCACATCCCCGGCCCCGGTACTGGCGGCTTTGTAACGGGTAGAATGTGTGGTCAGGGCGATGGAGAGGATCGACCCGTTTGACCAACCCATCACGCCGAGTTTTTCCGGATCGACCAACCCCTTGGCGATCAGGTGATCGACGCCTTTTTCAATGTCCGGAACTTCCAAGTCGTAATACTTGCCGTCCGCGATGGACTCGGCAAACTTTAGCCCGTAGTTGCTGCTGCCGTGATAATTCGGCTTGAAGACAAACGCCCCGCGCTGGCAGTACAGGTTCGCGGGATAGGCCCAGTCGTCCTGCCAATCGTCCGAATCCGCATAATGCGGGCCGCCGTGGATCATCACCACCAGCGGGTGCTTCTTCCCCGGCGCATATCCATGCGGGTAATAGAGCATCCCCTCGATTTCCTCGTCGAGCGCGCCCTTCCATCGCACCACTTCGGTCTTGGCGAAGGTTTTGCCTTCCAGCGAATCTTCCAGTTTCATGATCGGCTTCGCTTCGGTGACGGCCGATTCTTTGATCTTGGCCGTGTGCCAACGGGTGGGTTGGGACGAGGTTGAGTGGGCATAGACCAGCGTTTGCCCATCGCGGCTTGCCTGCAAGCCGAAGATATTCTTGACCTGTTCGCCGGTCAGGAGATCCCGTTTCCACTTGCCCTCGGCGAACGTGAACCGGGCCAACTTGTTGGTGACGCCGTTCGTGAGCAGGGCGAAGAAGCCATCGCGGAACACAATCAATCCTTCGGCCGATCCGTTGATGTCCTGTTGGGCCAGCCCGCGCTCCCAGCCGAGATCGACCTTCTTTGCCTCTTTGGTTTTGACGGTGAATTCATGCACTTCGCCGACAAACGGGCCTTCCCCGGCGATGGCGTTGCCGAAATGGTTGATGGCGTAAAAGCCTTCGCTGTCCGGTTTCCAACGCACGCCCGCGAGGTCAAATTTCCCGGTGAAGATGCGGTCGTGTTTGCCGGTTTCGAGGTCATAAAGCTCGGTCGTCGGCATCGAGCGGCCATCATAAGCATGGCGAAGATTTTGCTGATGGTGTGTCACCGCCCGTTTGCCATCGGGGGAAACGGCGAACCATTCGATGCGGTCTTTGTTGAGGGTCAGCCGCTCCGTGGTTTTCCCGGCCAGATCGGTGCGAAACAGTCGAACCGGCGGTTCATGGGCATCGTCCTCAACCAAGTTGGAAGTGTCTTTCTTTTCCTTGGTTTGTTCCTCATATCGGCCCTTTTCTTCCTGGGCCATGAAGACGAGATGATCTGAACCGGCCCAGCCAAACGACTGAACATCGCGGGCAAATTCGGTGACGGCCCACGCCTCTCCACCGCTGAGATCAAGAATCCAGACTTGGGTTTTGCCATCATCATCCCCTTTTTTGCGGGATCGTGTTTTCGTCGCGGATCGTCCCTTGGCCTTGGAAAGCGGCGAGACGCGATCACTCAGGAAGGCAATGAACTTGCCATCCGGCGAAAACCGGGGAGAGGAGCATTTGTCTTTCCCGCGAGTGAGGGGAACATCGGTTTGGGTGGTCAGGTCCGTGCGGATGATGTTCGCAATCGATTCGCCCTTGTCCTCGTCCATGACCGATTTCACCCAGACGGCAAACCGGCCGTCGGGGGAGATTTCCACGTCGCGGGCCGACTCGTTGAGCAGCACATCATCAACGGTCCACTGACGATCCTTCTCGCCCGCGATCATGGAACCGGCAGCCAACAATCCCAACAGGAAGGCCCAGCGCATCGGATTTCCCCGGAGAATCTTTCGATCGGTGAAGTCATGAGGGTAACCGTTTTTTCCGGTGGCGTCCATGAGACAGGCATGACAATTGCGACAGGGCCAAACGATGGAATGTGGCATTTCGCCCGACAATCCATCATGCCTGACTCACGGTGCATTCAATACGGCACCCACAGCAGCCACGCGATGCCGATGAGCAGGGTGAGGATCGTCACTGGGATTCCCACCCGGCAGTAATCGGCCAGCGTGACAATCACCCCTTCTTTGCGGGCATATTCAACCACGATCAGGTTGGCCACCGAGCCAAGGACGGTCAGATTCCCGGCGAGCGTGCTGGACATCGCGAGCGCCAGCCAAGCCGACTCCTGCGACCCCGCCGGGAGTTCCGGAATGATGGGCTTGAACAACAGCACCGCCGGCACGTTGCTGACGATGTTGGAGAGAAACGCCGAGACTCCGCTGAGGACAACCACGGGCTGATCCCGGATGGCCGACCACTGCCCGGCGTCCCACCGGCTTAGCACACGCATCTCGAACGCATGGACGACGACAAACAGCCCGGCGAACATGACCAGCAAGCTCCAGTCAATTTGCCGATACACGTTGGCGGGATTTACCCGGTCCAGCAGCAGGATCGCCGCCGCCCCCAACGCGACAATCGCCATCGGAAAACCGGCGAAGAACAGCCCCACGGCCACCAGCGTCACCGCCAGACTTTTCACCAACAACGAACGATGTTGACGCCGCCGGGGTTGTTTGGCCGTGGTCTTTGATGGCTTGCTTTCCACAGGCATTCCACCCGGACGCAGTGCTCCACGGAAGACAAACCATGTGACCAGATAGGCGGCCGCCAAGGAGAGCAGTGCCACCGGGGCGAGCTTGGCGGCGAACCGGAGGTAGCTGATGTGTGACAGCCCGCCGATAATCATGTTCTGCGGGTTGCCGGTGAGCGTCGCCACCGACCCGGCATTGGAGGCGACCGCCAATCCGATCAGATGCGGCCGGGGATCGAGCCGCAAGTGCCGGGCGAGATGCAGCACCAGCGGCGTAAGGGCCAGACAAACTACGTCGTTTACCAACAAGGCCGACAACACCCCTGAAAGGGCCATCGTTACTGCCAAGAGTCCGGCCGGGTGACGGACCCGCCCCAGCGCCAACCCGGCCAGCGTGGCGAACAGTCCCCCCCGGCGAAGATAAGCCACGACGATCATCATTCCGAGGAGAAGGACCAATGTGGCGAAATCAACCGCCGAGACCGCCTCGTCAAATGTCAGCAATCCCGAGGCCAGCATCAAGGCCGCCCCGGCGAGGGCGATCCCCGGCCGGTCCGTGCGGAGCCACGGCAGCCGGCCGATCGCCAGTCCGGCATAGGTCAGCACAAACACAACAATCGTGAACCAAAAGGCGACAGATTCAGACACGAACACTCCTTGCCGGATGGGCGACGCAGTCAGACCCACTCCTCCATGCGATCAGTGCATTTTCCGGTTGACCTGTCAGCAATCAATGGTGTTTCGGTTACACTTTTTACAAGCCGGGCCATTTTTCACCGCAATTTGATTCCCCCGCGTAAATCGGGCGTCTATACTCACAATCCTGCCTCCCAACCCAACGAGAATCATCTCATGGCCGACACTCCGCTCCTGACCAGACGCGATTCGTTCAAGACCATTGCGGCCGCGACCATTGCGGCCCCGTTTGTGTTTCGCAAGCATGCCACGGCCGCCCCAAGCGAGACGCTTTATCATGCCAGCTTCGGCGCCGGCGGGATGGCCGGGGCGGACATCGGTTCGCTCACGGCGAGCAAGAACCTCAAACTCGTCGCTGTTGCGGACGTGGATCTGTCCAAGGCCAACGCCCTCAAAGCGAAGTTCCCTGACATCCGGGTGTACGAGGACTGGCGTGTTCTTCTCGACAAAGAGAAGGAACTGCATTCTGTGAACGTGTCCACGCCGGACCACATGCACGCCCCGATCACCATGCGGGCCATGCAACGCGGATTGAACGTTTACACGCAAAAGCCGCTGACCCAGACGATTTACGAGGCCCGTCGGCTGACCGAAGTCGCCGCCGAGAAGAAGATTGTTTCCCAGATGGGAATTCAACTGCACTCGGCCGACTTTCACCGGACGATTGTGCAGAGCATCAAGGATGGTGTCATCGGCAAGGTGAAGGAAGTTCATAGTTGGAGCGGCAAACAGTGGGGAGACAAAAATCCCCGACCCAAGAAGATCGACAAAATCCCCGACTTGTTCGACTGGGGCGGTTGGCTGGGTGTGGCGGAAGACCGGCCGTTCATCGCGGGTTATTACCATCCCGGCAACTGGCGGAAACGCCTCGACTTTGGCACCGGCACCTTCGGGGACATGGGCTGCCACATTCTTGACCCGGTGTTCGGGGCGTTGGAACTCACCAAGCCGACCGGCATCAAATCAGTGGGAAGTTCCCCGAACGAAGACAGTTGGGGTCTTGATTCCGAAGTGCGTTACACCTACCCCGGCACGAAGAACACCACCGAAACCGTTACCCTGACGTGGTACGACGGTGTTCGCCGCCCCCCGATGGCCGTGGTGGAAGCCATTGGCAAGCACAAGTTGCCGGAGCAGGGGTCGATCTATTTCGGCACGGATGGCGTGATGTTCTCCCCGTATGGCGGGATGCCGATCTTGATTGGTGACAACGTGAAAGATCGCAAACTGTCGATGGTGAAGGGCGATAACCACTATCTGCAATTCGTGGAAGCATGCCGGGGCAACGGCAAGACGACCGCCCCCTTCGAGTACGCCGGCCCGCTCACGGAAACGGTATTGCTCGGCTGTCTGGCCACCCGATTCCCGAATCAAGAATTGACGTGGGATCCCGTGAAGATGAAGGTCACCAACGTTGAAGCGGCCAACAAGTTCGTGCGCAAAGCCTATCGCAAAGGTTGGGAAGTGGACGGACTGTGAACGTAGGCCGTGAGCTATGGGCTGTGAGCCGTGAGCCGTGAGCTAAACCAAGAACACTCTTGAGTCCGGAGTTGGCTCATGGCTCATGGCTTTTCCTTAACTTGAAAGAACTCTCCTCCATGCCAGCGTTTTCATTGGTTGAACCGGCGGTGATCAAAGAACTTCGCCGGTTTGATACTCCGACGGTTTGCAATGTGTTGGAGTTGTTTGCTGTGCGGCCCCGCACGGCCGGGTATATGGATGGCCGGATTCGGGCTTGTTACCCGAAACTGCCGCCGATGGTGGGATATGCCCAAACGGCGACGTTCCGGGCCGGATCGCCGGCGAGGTCGGGGGATGTGTACGCGGGGTTGGGAAAACAGGTGGAAATCCTGGCCGAATATCCCGGCCCGGCTGTTGTTGTCTTCCAAGACATCGACGATCCGTGCGTGGCGGCCACTTTTGGCGAAGTGATGTGTACCACTTATAAGTCGTTCGGAGCCGTGGGTTTGATCACCAGCGGCGCCGGCCGAGATCTTGACCAGGTGGAACCGCTCGATTTCCCCTGCTTCACCAACGGGACGATCTGTTCTCACGGGGATTGCCAGATTGTGCAACTCGATCTGGCCGTGCGGGTTGGCGGGGTGACCATCTATCCCGGCGATCTTCTCCACGGCGACCGCAATGGCGTGACCACGATCCCGACGGAACTGTCGGCCCTTGTCGTGGAAGGATGCACTCGATTGATGACCGCCGAATCGGTGGTTCTTGATTACGTCAAAAGCGGCAAGCCGACTCCGGCCGGGTTCACGGCCGCCCGCAAAGAATGCCATCAATTGATCCAAGTGCTGTCGAAGGAACTTCGAGCCAAAATGCCGAAGTAAAAAGAGGCCAAAAAGGCGTTAACCACAAAGACTCAAAGGTCACACAAAGTTTCACAGAGAAAACGATGGAAGAGTTCTTTCTTCCGTCTTCTTTGCGAAACTTTGTGTGACCTTTGAGTCTTTGTGGTTAACGCCTTTTCTCAAATCGCCCCGAGGGCCAGGGAGGCGTTATGGCCGCCGAAGCCGAAGCTGTTGGAGAGGACTTTGTGGATGCGTTTTTCGCGGGTGTGATTCGGAACGTAGTCGAGATCACAATCCGGGTCCGGCGTGTCGAGATTGATCGTCGGGTGAACCAAGCCGGTTTTAAGCATCATCGCACAAGCAATGGCTTCGACCCCGCCGCTGGCTCCCAGCAGGTGGCCGATCATGCTTTTCGTGCTGCTCATCATCAACTTGCGGGCGTGCGATCCGAACACCTGCTTGACGGCCAGTGTCTCGGCCTTGTCGCCGAGTCCCGTGCTGGTGCCGTGGGCGTTGATGTAATCCACATCGTTGAAATTCCAACCCGCCTGCTTGACCGCGTTAATCATCGCGCGGCCGGCTCCCAGCCCTTCGGGATGCGGAGCCGTGATGTGATAAGCGTCGGCGGTGTTGCCGCAGGCGAGGACCTCACAATAAATCTTCGCGCCTCGTTTGACGGCTCGCTCGTACTCTTCAAGCACAAGCACGCCTGCCCCTTCGCCAAGGACAAAGCCGTCGCGATCTTTGTCAAAGGGACGGCTGGCTCGTTGAGGATCATCGTTCCGGTGCGACAAGGCCCGGCAGGCGACGAAGCCCCCCAAGCCCATCGGGGTGATGCTTCCCTCGGCCCCGCCGGTCACCATCACGTCCGCCAAATCCCACTTGATCGTGTGGAAGGCGTCTCCGATGGCGTGGGCCGCCGTGGAACAGGCCGTCGAGACGGCCGTGTTCGGTCCCATCAATCCATGTTCAATGGAGATGGTTCCGCTCGCCGAATTGGCGATCATCTTGGGGATGGTGAACGGGCTAAGCCGATTGGGGCCGCGTTCCTTGTAGATGGTAAACTGCTCTTCCCAAGTGAAGAGGCCGCCAATGCCGCTGCCGACCATCGAACCGCAACGGAAGGCGTCCTCCTTGGAAAAGTCGATGCCGGAATCGACAACGGCTTCCTTGGCGGCGGCCAGGGCAAATTGGGCAAAACGGTCGATGTGGCGGGCCACCTTCGAGTCCATGATGCCGTCTGGTTTCCAGTTCTTGACTTCCGCCCCGAACGTCACCTTGAAAGCCGAGGTGTCGAACAGGGTGAGGGGCGCGGCCCCGCTGCGTCCGGCCAAAAGACCGGCCCAGTAATCGCGAACGTTCAGGGCAAGGGGATTGACCGTCCCCATCCCGGTGACAACAACTCGCCGACTCATTTCTTCTTCGTTTCCCGCTCGATGTAATCGATCGCTTCGCCGACCGTCTTGATCTTTTCGGCTTGGTCGTCCGGGATTTGAATATCGAACTCTTCTTCGAGTTCCATGATGAGTTCAACGATGTCGAGGGAGTCCGCCCCGATATCCTCGATGAAATTCGTGGTGCGGCTCACCTGCTCTTTGTTGACGGCGAGGTGCTCGCACACGATTTCGATGACTTTCTGCTCAACGGACACGCGACGACCCTCCAGGGAAGAGCTGGTTTCCGGAAGCGGACTTCCGGATGCGATCCAGCCTTGCGGGACAAAACCGACCAACGTCAGCCTGCGTCTTATGATCGACGACCACAAGATGCTAGGTTGTGAATGTTATGCGTCCGCCGGGAGAATGGACAGAGACAACTCATCATTCCGTCCGGCGGCCAATATTCATCAGGCGGCACAATTCCGACACTCGATCTTTCGATTGATTCGCTTCAACAATCCGGCCAGCACTTTGCCCGGTCCGATTTCGTAAAATCGTTCCACGCCTTCGGCCAGAAGGGCGCGAATCGTTTCCTCCCAGCGGACGGGGCTGAGCACCTGCCGCACGAGGAGATCACGGATTTTCACGGGGTCCGAATGGGGCCGGGCGTCCACGTTGGACCACACGGGAATCTTCGGGGGGCTGATTGTCGCCCCGGCCAGCACCGCCGCCAGCCGCTCGTCGGCCGGCTTCATCAGATCCGTGTGAAAAGCCCCGGCCACTGTCAACCGGATTGGCTTGCCGGACTTCTCTTCAATAATTCTTTCGGCGGCATTGATCGCCGCCATGTCGCCGGAAAGAACGGTATTACCGGGACAGAGATAATTCGCAATGCGAATTCTTCCGGCAACCGATGCTTCGCGGACAACTTCCTCAACCACCGGGAGGTCCAACAACAACGCGGAAATCATCCCGCTCGGGGTGGCCTCGGCCGCCGCCTGCATCGCCCGGCCCCGCTCGCGGACAACCTTCAGGCCATCCTCGAAACTCATTGCTCCCGCAAACACCAAAGCCGTGTATTCGCCAAGGGACAATCCGGCGGTTGCCACGCACTCGTCAAAGACCATTGGTTCGGACTGGCGAAGGGATTCCAAAGCCGCGAGGCTGGAAACGAAAATCGCCGGCTGGCTCATGTCCGTCGCGTTCAACCGCTCGGCCGGGCCGTTGCGGCAAAGTTCCAACAGATCTTCGCCGAGAATGTCGCCGGCCTGCCGAAACAGGGCCGCCGCCTCTGGCTTCGAGTCGGCGAGAGCCGCTCCCATGCCGACAAACTGGGCGCCCTGACCCGGAAACAAAAACGCGACCTTGGCCATTTGAAACGTTTCACTCTCAGAACACGGGAGAGAGCCAATACCAACCCGACCGGAATCACGAATCCTCTTCATCCACTCGGGGAAGGGTGTCGAGTTCCTTCACAATCTTCTCGTTGATCTTCTGACGGGCGTTGCGGGCCGCCAAGGCGAGGGCGTTACGGATGGCCACATCTTTGGAACTGCCGTGGCAAATGATGCAGATACCATCAATGCCCATCAAGGCGGCTCCGCCAACGGTGCTGTAATCGTACTTGCTGATGAGGGCTTTCAGGGCGCCCATCGCCACCGCTTGATCGTTCGGCAATGCGGGGATGATTTCCTTGGCCACCGTCTTCATCAAGAAGTCGAACACTCCCTCGGCGAGCTTGAGAACGACGTTCCCGACGAACCCGTCGGTGACGACCACATCACAGGCCCCGCGATGGATGTCGCGACCTTCGATGTTGCCGATAAATCGTTCCTTCAAGCCGTCCTTCAACAGGCTGTATGCTTTTTGGGCGAGCTCATGGCCCTTGCCCTCTTCCTCGCCGACGTTCATCAACCCGACGGTGGGGTTTTCCTTGCCAAGCATGTGGCGGGCGTAAATGGCCCCCATCACGCCATACTGATAGAGGTGGCCGGGCTTCGGGTGGACGTTGGCTCCCACGTCGAGGATGATGCAGGGCCCCTTGGCCGTTGGCATCACGGTGGCGATCCCCGGTCGTTTCACGTGTTTGAGGAAACGACGGGAAAACAAGCCTCCCGCCACCATCGCCCCGGTGCTTCCGGCGCTGACAATGGCATCGACTTTTTTGCCGACCATCAGTTGCCATAGGCGAGAAATCGTGTTGTCCGGCTTGGCCCGGAGGGCCTCCACCGGAGACTCATCCATCCCCACCACTTGGCTGGCGTGAAAAATCTCCAGCCGGTCGATCGGCGCGTCGGCGGGGATCAACGCTTGAATCGTTGATTGATCGCCAACAAGGACGATGACAATTTCCGGGTCGGCCGCCAGAGCTTGAATCGCCCCGGCAACGATCGGTGCGGGGGCATGATCTCCGCCCATCGCGTCGAGAGCGATCCTGAGCATTGATTACTTCCCGGTTTCCTCTTGCTCGGCCACGACAATCCGGCCTTGGAAATAGCCGCAATTCAGGCAGATGCGATGAGGCTGGACAACCCCGCTGCAATTCTGGCAATACTGCGATTGGAGGGGCTTCACCGCGTGGTGACTCCGCCGATGACCTTGTTTCGCGTGGGAGGTTCGTCGTTTCGGAACAGCCATGACTTTGTCGCCGACTAATGGGTCAAATGGTACGGAAGGGATCGCCGGGATAATGCCCGCCGGTCCCGGTTTTTCCGGTTGAATCCCTTACCATACGACCGATGCTGTCAATGGACAGGGGAGAGAATGATTCCCGCCCGGCCGAAGAGAAAATTCGTGCCGTCAACGTTTGGCCACGGCGACATCGGTGTTCGTTTTGCGATAGAGCATCAATTTGTAACGGGCCAATTCCCGGTCCCGAACCACCAAGGGAAAGTCGCCCAGTTCCACCGGCTTTTCAAAACCCTGCACCAGAGACGCCGGCAACGGGCCGCCATCGCTCACAACGTACATATTGTCGTGGCGGGAGGGGTGATCGTCTTCTTGGGTGAAGTGGCTTGGCCGGGTTCCCACGGGGTATTGCCGGGCGTCCAGGCCCTCAAATCGTAGCATGGCCGTCGCCTGATACCGCATGGCATAGATCGGGGCGTTCGGGTTGGCCTCGCCTCGGGCCACTAGTTCCCGAAAACGGTCGCCGATGGTGCGGTTCGTGTTGGCAAACGCATAGAGCCGGGCGAAGCGGTCTTTCGCCGGCGAAACAAACTCATACGGCAGGGCCATGTAACAGCCCAAGGCCACCGAAACCAGTGTTGGAATGGCGAAACTGGCGGTCATCCAGCGACGAAGCCGGATCGGGTTGGCGCTTTGGCGCATCATTTCCACAGCCAGCGGCCCGCAACTGATGTAACAAAACACCGGCCAATTGGCCTCCAGCCGCCCTGTGATTCCCTTCATGATGAACACGGCCATCGGCAGCGCAAACATCCATGCCGAAGCCCAGACTTGCGGTGAGGAGGGCAATTGACGGATTCGATAAACCGCCCAGCCGAGCAATAGAAATGGGCCGGTGCCGATCAACCCGACTTGGCCCGCCAGAAAGTCGGGGAAGTGGGTGAAGAGGGCAGAACCTTTTTCGCTGGCATGGTTCCACTGGAACTGTAACGGCGCGAAATCGTGCCGGATGTTGTGAATCAGGATGGGGGAGGCGACAAAAGCCGAGACGAGGAAATGGCCGAACAGGCCGAGGGCCACCGAAAAGCGGCGTCCTTTGGGCAGAACGACAAAACTCATGACCGCCGCCGGGGCGGCGAGGGCCATCGGGTATTTGCTGAGAACGCCCAGTCCGAAAATCACGCCTCCGAGAATCCAACGGGGTGTCTGATCGTTCGCCAGTCGCTCGTGAGCCGACGCCAGCCACCAAACATACGCGGCCCAAAAGACAACCAACGGAGCGTCCGGTGTCATCAAGACGGTTCCGAACAGCACCAACGGTGTGAGCAACGCCAGCGTCATGAGCCGGTCATCGCGGGTAAAGTCCCGGACAATCAGCAGTGTGACCAGCGAACCCAGGCAAGCCGGAAAGCGAATGGCGAACAGGGTGTTTCCGAAAATCTCCGTGGACAGACGAATCATCAACGCCACCATCGGCGGGTGATCGAAGTAGCTCCACTGCAAGTTCTGCGACCAGCACCAGTAGTAGAGTTCATCCTCGGAGGGGGGCAACAGCCAGGCGATCACAAGATGGAAGGCGGTCAGCGCGATCAGAAGGGGGACGAAAATCCGATTCAACGGCTCACCCGGTTGGCAAAGGAAGGTAGCCGGGGGGTGATACCCAAGGGAGAAGGTTCTCACAAGGGGAGTTGAATCGTTGAAATGAGTCTGGAAAGCTTGGTGATTTGGGCGAAATCAATGAACGGGGCAAAAGGCTCAGCCCGTCGGCGAGAGGATTTCCAGCACGGCGATGGCGGGCTGGTCGTCGCAGAAGATCACGCCGGTGCGGCCGTAAAGGGTCGGGGCGCCGGTCAATCCCATTTCGCGGGCCAGCGTCGGCCCCGGTTCGACCTTGAGGAAACTCGTCGGTTCAATGCGGCGAAGCACATTATGTTCGATCAGGATTCGCCCCAGCGGGGTCTTTTCTTCCCGGATGCGGGCCGCCACTTCCGGGGAGCAACAGGAGAGGTTGATTTGAACTAGCCCGAACTGAACAATGCGGCCGGTTCCGTTGAGTGTCAGCAGAATTCGGCGATGATAAATTCCCCGGCGATCCTCGGAAGAAAGCACCTTCACATTCACGGCATCGTCGTAGAACGCCTCGACCGTTTCGGTCATGTGCATGGTGTGGGCCAATAACCCGCGAAACGGTTCGGGAAGCCGGACAGCCGGAATGACCGAGATTGAGGCATCCGAAGGCCAGTGATCGGCATCAATGACGACGAGCGGAAAAAACGGATCGGCCGAGGATTTGGGAATTGCGGACAACTTGACTCTCCGGCGGGTTTGGTTCCAAGCCTGCTGTCTCATGTTCCAAGTTGAAGAGGTTCCCGTTTCAAAGGAGGTCTGCAACTTGGGCCATGAAACTTGGAACTTGGAACTCCTATCGGATACATACCCGACCGGGCCGGAGAGCTTACACGTTTGTGGAAACGCGGCCTGGCAGGTTGAGTTGGAGGATGAACTCCTTCGGGGCTTCGTCCGGGATGTTTGGCGTTTCCAGCACACTGTCCACAAGGTAGTAAAGCAGTTCGCGGAGTTCCGGCGGTTCCACCGCGTCGGCGATGGCTTCGGCCCGTGCCCGGTATTTCTCGACCATCGCGGCCGACTTGCTGAACACCTTGGCCTTGCGGTAGATCGCCCGCACGCGGTTGACGGTGTCCGTGGCCGCCGTGTCGTCCGGGGAGCCGTGTTCGCGGGCGGCCGAGATCAGCGAAAGCAATTCGTGCTTGTCGGCCAATGATTCCAACGCAAGCGCCAGCAGCAACGTCGGCCGGGCGGCCAGCACATCCTGACCGGCGACCAGCTTGTTGTTGCCGTCTTCAGACCAGTCGTTGAGGTCATTCAAGATCTGGAATGCCACGCCGAGATTGCGGCTGAAGTCTGCGATCATCTTTTCGTAAGCGTCGATGGGCCCGGCCAGCCGCACGCCTGAATATAGGGCCGCCTCAAAGGCGGGGGAGGTTTTCAGGGCGTAAATCTTGAGGGCGTCGAGCGGCGTCAGGGCCTTGTCCGGCGCGTCCCGCCAGAGGAGTTCGGCGCCCTGTCCTTCGGAAAGTTTCAGGTGGGCGTCGGCCAGCTTGTCAAGAATATCGGCGGCCACTTCGGCCCCCAACACCTTGCGTTCCCGGCTGACGAGGCGATAGCCCAACCCGACCAGATAATCGCCGACGTTGATGGCGGTGCCGATGCCGTGTTGCCGGTGAAGTGTCGGTGCGCCATAGCGGAAAGCGTCGTCGTCTTCGATATCGTCGTGAACGAGCGAGGCTTTGTGGAAAGCCTCAATGGCCAAGGCGGCTTTCTTCACATGGTCCGGCAGATTGAGGGTATCCCCGGAGAGGACACCATGCCCGCCGGTGAGGGCGTCGTAAGCCGCCAGCGTGATGAGCGGACGGGAACGCTTGCCCCCTTTGGCGAGGAAGTCGTAAGCGATATCCTCGTGCTGGGCGAGCGGATCGGTCGTCTTGCCCGTCACATTGCGGGTGCGGGGGCAAATCCGGCCAAGTTCGGCCGGCTCGAACATTTGGTTCGCCGCCCGCATCAGGTGGACATAGCTCTTGGTCGTTTGTTTCGGCGGTTCGATCTTGAGTTCGATGCTTTTGAATACCCAGTCGTCGTCAACGCTGGTGCTTTTGCAATTGCTGGAGAGCAACGGCGTCGCCACGCAGGGTATGCCCGCCATCAAGATTTTGTCGAACGCCTTTTCCAGCACGTTCAGGCAGGCAACGCCGACGATGGCGTCCACATGCCCGGAGACGATGAGTTTCAGCACAATGGGCGTCCCCTCGGACACCAGCACCTTATAGCCGAGTTGTTCGCTCTTTGTCTTGAAGTCCGCAACGGAGCAGGCGCCGCACTTTTCGCAGTTCAGCCCCAAATCGTCGTATTCGGCCGGGCAGCCCTCGGCGTTCTTGAGGCAATGCGGCAGGAGCATCAACCGGCGATTGAACGGGATGGCGGCCACTTGATCCCGCCAGAATTCGTTCATCACGCAGACCAGCGTGAAGCCGAGGTATTGCTCGCCGATGCCGAGCTTTTTCAGCAACGATTCGGCAAAAGCACGGGCGTCGTCCTTGGTCAGCGGAGCGGATTTGTCCGCAGACCGCATGTGTTCCACGGCGGCATCGCGGATTTGGTCCCGCATGGCCCGTGTTTCAGGGATGACCTTGAAGGCCGTCGTGTTGGCTTTTTTAGATTTGAGTTCCGTCGGGGCCCCCGAGGGAACCATGAGGGCCATGTCGCTGTCGATCACACTCGGCACGGCGATGTCCTTTTTCGTTTGCGGAAACAAAGAACGGTCCCCGCGGACCGGACGGCAGTTATGGGATGATTATAGCAACCCCGGTTTCGCAAATTCTTCCGGCCGTGGCAAATGGAAAAACTTTCCCACTCTTCGACGTTCCGGGCGATCATGAAATTCAGAAAAGATTGCTTGGAGTTTGGTGGTCGAAAACATTTTTGAGGCACCCGCCGGTTCGTCAGCCTAGATTTGCGGACATTGAAGGCTGACCGGCCAACTCCATGAATTTCTTCGCAAACACCGGCCCTTTGCCTTCGTCCTCATGTTTGAAGAAGACGAAAGCCTCATCCCACTTTTGTTCCAGAACCCGCTCTGCCCAAGTTTTCAGTTCAGCTTCATCATAATCGGGCCGTCGCAATCGCAGATAGCCCCAACCGGCGGTTGGCACGAACGGAACCGTCAGATCGTCCCCGGCGTCAGCCAAACACAGGGCCGCTTGGTGATCTCGCAAAAGACCAAAAGTCTCATCATCAAACCATGATTCATGGCGAAATTCAAATGCCACCCGGCTTCCGGCGGGGATCAACTTGAGAAACGCCAGCAATCGCGGCGCATCCTTCTTCAAGAAGGGCGGTAATTGAAACAACACCGGCCCCAGACGATCTTTCAGCGTTCCAGCACTGGCGAACATGGAAGAAACCGAATCAGCGGAATCCTGAAGACGTTGAATATGCGTGATCTGCTTCGGGGCCTTGAGCACGAATTTGAATTCGGCAGGCACATCCCCCGCCCATTTCTCCAAGACCGTTTCCTTGGGCATCCCGAAAAACGTGCTGTTGGCCTCCACCGTCCGAAAGTGTTCCGCATAGAAACGAAGCATCTTGGTGGCGGCCAGTTTTTGGGGATAAAACGAGCCTTTCCATTTCGGATACGAATAGCCGCTGGTGCCGACGTAGAGTTTCATCTATTCCTCGGGTGTCACACAACCTCGTGGCCAGTTCATACTTCCGCAAACAAACTCGCCGCCTGTCGGCTCAGGGCGTCCCAATCGAAGCGGTCGCAGACCCATTGTCGGCCTCGTTCGCCCATCGCCTTTAACTCGGCCGGGTTGTCCAGCATTTCAATCAGCAATTTGGCCAATGGCTCCGGGGTGTCGCAGTTCACCACCCGGCCGGTCTCGGGGATTTGCATCGTCTCGGCCGTTCCGCCGGACGCCCCGGCGACCACGGGTTTGCCGCAGGCTTGGGCCTCCAACAGCACCATGCCGAACCCCTCAAAGTCTTTGCCGATGGTCCGATTCGGCAACACGAACAAATCGCATTGCTGGTAACACCGCATCAGAATGGCGTCCGTCACCTCGCCGACGAATTGCACATGATCGGCCACCCCCTCGCTCTCGACGAGTTTCTTCAAATGGGGAAGTTCCTCCCCGTCGCCGAGGATGGCGTACAGCACGTCCGGGTGTTTCTCGCGGATGGTCTTCACGGCTTTGATGAGGCAATCATGCCCCTTGCGCTTTTGCAACCGCCCCACGGTGAGCAACACCTTCCGGCCTGTCCAACCAAGTTCAGCCCGTTCGGTTTCACTAGCCGGTACCGGGGAGAACCGCTTGGTGTCCACGCCAGGGTAGAGCAACCGGACCTTGGCCTCGGGAAGATTCCATTCTTTCAACAGCATGTTCCGGGTGTTATTGCTGTTGGCGACCACCATTGATGCCCCGGCGAACACCCGCCGAGTCATCCACGCCAGTTCCCGGCTCGTGGAGGAAACGCCGACATCTTCCCCGTGGACATAACACAGGTACTTGGTTCCCCGCCGACGTTGCACCAGATAGGCCATGAAGCCCTCCGGCAGATTCCGGGCACAATGAATGGCGGTAATCTTCTCACGCTTGACGATCTTCCCGACCATCGACGCGAGTTTCAGATAGTGCTTGAGGTTGCTGAAACTGCGAATCCCCCGTGTCCGCATCTCAATGGGAAGTCGCAGCATCTTGAGATCATGCGTTTTGTCAAACGCCTCTGCACCCGCCCCCCGACCGGCGGCGATCAACACTTCCTCACGCGGCAACCGGGAATAAATCTCCCAGAACCATCGGCCGCTGCCACCAGTTTTGGGCGGGAAGATGTCGCTGAACAACAGAATGCGTCCGGCCATTGGAATCACGTCGGGAAATGCGGAATTGTTGACAGGATAACGCATGAATGCCGAAAAGGCAGAGAGCACAAACAAAGAGAAGAAATTTAACCGCCGAGGGCACAGAGGACACAGAGAGAAGACAAAAAATGGATTGATGATTCTTGTTTTCTCTCTGTGTCCTCTGTGCCCTCGGCGGTTAAATTTCTTCTCTTCCCCCCTGGTGGTTAAATTTCTTCTCTTCCCCCCTCGTCCGCATACGCTGAATCTTCATCTCCCTATTGAGGTGTTTGGAAGATGGCCGAGACGATTCTTCAATTCGGGTCCGGGCGGTTTCTGCGGGCGTTTGCGGATTACTTTGTCGATGTCGCCAACCGGGAGGGACAAAATCTCGGCCAGGTGGTCATCGTGCAATCCACCGGCGGCGAACGGGCCGGGAATCTCGCCTCGGCCGGCGGCAAATACCATCTGCTCATTCGCGGGTTGGAAAACGGCCAGGTGGTTGACCGGGTTGAGGAAATCGGCTCTGTCAGCCGGGCCTTGGTCGCCGGTTCGCAATGGGATGAGGTACGAAAGCTCGCCGCTTCCCCCGATCTGAAATTCATCCTCTCCAACACCACGGAAGCCGGTTTCACGCTCGAAGAAGCCGATTCGCCAACGGCCAGGCCGCCAAAGTCCTTCCCCGCGAAAGTGGCCGTGCTGTTGAAGGAACGCTTCGACGCCGGCCTGCCGGGATTGACCATCATCCCCTGCGAATTGCTGGAAGGCAACGCCCGGTTGTTGCGGGAGGCCATCCTCGGATTGTCCGCGAAATGGGGATACCCGGTGGCATTCCAAGAATGGCTGAAGACCGAATGCGTCTGGTTGCACACACTGGTTGACCGCATCGTCGTCGGCCCGCCCAAGGATCACCCGTTGACGGCTAGCGACCCCATGTTCATCATGGCCGAGCCGTTTTCCTTCTTTGCGCTGGAAAGCCACCCGAAGGCATACCCGTTCGCCACGCACCCGTCGATCACCCGCACACCGGATGTGTTGCCATACTTCCTCCGCAAAGTTCGGATTCTCAACGCCGCCCACACGGCTCTGCTTATCAAGGCGATGCCCAAAGGCTTCGCCATCGTGCGGGAAGCCATGAAGGACGCCGAGCTTGTCCCGTGGCTCGAACGCCTGTTGTTCGAGGAAATCGTCCCCACGGTCGCCGACCGCGTCGAAGGAGGCGAACAATTCGCCAAGGACACACTGGAACGCTTCAAAAACCCGTTCTTTGAACACAAATTCTCGGATATCTTCCTGCACCACGCCTCCAAGGTGAATGTGCGACTGGTACCAACCGCCGCCGAGTTTGAAAGGAAATTTGGCAAGAAACCGCCGTTGTTGACGGAGGTGTTGGCCGAGAACGAGAAACTGGCGAAATGATTCCCTCAAGAAATACGACAACGCAAGATTTTGCATCCAATAAAAGCATTTGCTCTGTGGCTGGCTGAAGTCGTCACCCCACACGGAGAACTCAATGTGGGAGTCCGTGCTTGCAGATTTTCAAGTGACGGGGGACATCACCTACACGTCACACGCATGTCGTCAACTTGCACGATACGAAGCAGAACTTGGAATCCCTTTGCCTTCTTCTTTCAAGGGATTCTGTTCTGTTTTCGGACCCGGCACATTGATCAGTCCATTTTCGTACCTGATCTCGGCTCCCGGACCAGATTCATGGAAGGACATGGCCGAAACAAGATCCTTGCACGAGTTGGCTCGAGAGGCTAACGAAGAATGCTCAGAATATCTGACTAATGATTTGGATATAAAACGACTTGCGAACGCACTGTTCTTCGCAAAGGACATTGGTTCTTACTTTTATTTTTGGAACACTGCGGAAATCACTTCGACAGATTCAAATGAGTACGCCATCTACGTTATCAATAGAATCTGCGAAATTTTTCGCCTTTGCGACACATTCCATGAATTCATCACATCAGTTTGTATGAAGGTGGGAGTTCCCGGCGACAGTCCGAATACCGTCAGAAAAAAAACTTTCGCCCCTGAACGAATTCCAGACGATCCGTCCCATCGCATTTCACTTGATCCTTTTTGGCTCACACCAGATGTTCTCGGACTCGCCGAGGGCATTTACGACGAAAAAGCCTTCGCCCGCATGCCCATTCTTGCCGACGCCTTGGAAGACGCCGGCTGCGACAACGAAGACATTTTGAACCACTGCCGGCAGCCGGGCGAGCATGTTCGGGGTTGTTGGGTGGTGGATTTGATCCTCGGAAAAAAGTGATGACGGATCTCTCCCAATTCTCGCCGAACCATCTTCCCGTCCTGCCTCGACACCGCGATTGGAGAATTGGTTGCGCCGGAGCGGGCTTCATCATGCGGGACTGCCATTTAATGGCGTATCGTCAGGCCGGGTTCTATCCCGTGGCCATCGCCTCGCGCGATCCGGCCAACGCCCGCGCTGTCGCCGACGGGTCGGCTTGGGATGACGCCAAGATCAGCGAGGAGGTCGACTGCCGGACGCTGAGGGTTGAGAACGTGCGGCAGACCTTCGTCCTCGACGGTTTTGGGAGGGCGCTGGTTCACAAGAAGCCGACGACCTCGCCAACGCCGAAGTTGCTCGATGACGCGGCCAAGCCGAAACTGATTGCGATGCGCCTCGGCAAGCCGCCGAAGGCGCGCCGGCAATTGTCACGCTTCCCGGGCCGGATCCGACAGGAGGCTGCGGAGGCTCCCGAGGCTTCAGTGCGATCGCAACGGCGTCATTTCGCCAAAGTCACCAAGAGTTACCGGCCGGGCCTGTTTGCCTGCCACGACTCGCGGGACATTCCGCGAACCAACTACGACCTGGAACATTTGTCCGGAAGTCATCGGTGTCATGAACGTCGTTCGAGCGGTCGGCGGCGGGCGTCGCCGGGGCTGGTCGTGAGAGGATCGGTCCGGGTGGTGTCCCGGATTCATCCCGGGGTCGGTTCGAATTTGCCAGAGAGTTACTTGGAGAACTGGCGGAGATCCCGGGCGGACTTGGAAAGCCGGCGGGAGACGCGACGGCAGCAAGGCCGCTTCCGAAAGGATCCGGATGGGTATCTCAATACCCTTGAAAACAAGTGTTTCCAGTCAGGCAAAGGGGCGCCGATCCGCGTCTGCGGTTGCGGTCGTCAATGGGAAAACCGGAGGATCGGCCGCCGTCGGCTGATGAGTGCGGTTGAAGGCCCGCGGAGCCCGCTGGAACATTCGCAACGTCCGCAAGATGGCGAGTCTGGTCAACGTGCGAAACCCCAGCCAATGGGACATCTACCAGAACGCCATTTGAACCGGCCCCCCAGAATCGGTGGATATACCCGCCGGCCTCCTTGTCATCTTCCATCCCGGCTTTCCGTATCATGATCCTTTCGCACCCCCGCGAACCCGTTTAGGGAAGCCGAATGACCGAGCCGACGTCCCGCCTGCCGGTGAAATTACATCGCCGGGTCTGTTTGGTGTTGACCGCCGACGCCCTGCTGGCCGAGGAATTGCTTGCCCGCAAGAAACTGGCCCAAGAAGTTGTTGGCCGACTGTCGGAGCGAGTGTTGCTCATCCGGCCCGGCCGCGTGGAATTGGTGCTGGAAGAACTCAAACGACTCGGCCACACCCCCCAAGTGGTCGGACGGCCCGCCTAAACCCCACCCGGATACGGAATGCAGACGACGACGAACACCGCGTGGGACGACTTCGCCAGGACCGCGCTTGCCAAATACGACGAAGCCCTTTTGCGGGCCATCGCCGCGAGGCTTTTCAAACCCCGCAATCAATGGCCGGTTGACGAACTCATCGAACGGACCATCGAGACGTTCACCAATCCCCCGGTGATCGACCGCCGTGTCCGGGAACTTCCCGAATCGGCCCGGCAACTGCTTGCCGTGCTGGCCCGCACGCGGCAACCCCGCTGGCATGTGGGGCAGTTGCTCGCCATCGTTGCCTGCCTTGGTCATCACGAAGGGCTTGCCCCGGTGACCACCCTGCTGGACACCGGCTTTCTGCTGGCGGACCTCAACGCGAACCAGCCCGAAATCAAGCAGTGGGAGGATTGGCTCGGCGTCATGCCAATGACCGCCCGCGTGGTGGTGCATCCGGCGGTGGCCGAGCGCGCCATCAAGGAATCGACCGGGTTGCCGACGCTGGCCGGAAAAAAATTCGACGCCAAGTCGATCCGCACCGGAGACGGATTGGAATGGTTCCTCCGGGCCGGTGTTCTCTGGCAGCAACTTCGCGGCGGGGTGATGCGGTTCACGCAGGCCCATACCCTGTTCAAACGCGACCTGCAACGGCTTCAGACCGACCCGCTGTTGTCCACGAGCATCAGCGAATCCCCCGTGAAGGGAACCGACTTGGGCATCCTCGCCCTCGAAGTCGCCATCGGCATGGGCGTGATGACCATCGAGAACGGGGAACTCCGCACATCCGGCTTCCCGAAACGCTGGGATGAGTCTTTGCCCGCCGCCATCACGGACATCTGGCGTGGCGTTAATTTCCTGCACACATGGGACCCGGAACAGGGTTACCTGCCCGCTGAAGATTCGCCGACGGGCACGGTGGCGATGCTCGCCATTTTGCTGCTGGCCAATCAACCGGCGGGCATTTGGACCCACCCCGGCGAAATCGGCGGCTATCTCTTTCCCAAGCATCCCCTCTGGGCGTCGCGGGTGTCGGACGGGTCCGACGACGGAACGTCCTGGCTGGAGGCGATGTTTTTCGGCTGGGCGTTGCCAAGCCGGTTGGTCGAGGCCGCCGAGGATGGCGAGGGCTGGTGGTTCCGGCTCACGGATGTCGGCCGCTGGCTGCTTTCCGGGGCACCGGAACCAAAACTGGATGTCCCTTTCCATCAGGGGTTGGTGGTTCAGCCGAATGCGGACATGATCGCTTATCGGCAAACACTGACGCCCAGCCTCATCGGCAAGCTCTCCCGCTTCGCCGAGTGGAAAATGCTCGGGCCAGCCTGCACCTTGGGGCTGACGGCCGAAAGCGTCTATCGCGGACTGGAATCGAATCTCACGCTGGCCGAAATTCTCGGAACGCTGCAAAAGCACAGCGCCCACGGCATGCCGCCGAACGTTGGCGACCTCATCCGGCAATGGGCCGGCCAGCGGGAACGCATCACCGTTCACACCTCCGCGACGTTGCTGGAATTCAACACGCCGGCCGAACTAGAAACAGCCGTCTCTCGCGGCCTCGTGACCATTCGCCTCACGGATCGCATTGGTCTGGCCGAGGGAGAGATTGATTACAAGCACGTCAAGCAGGTCGGCAACCGGGATTACGAATCGCCGCCTCAACAATGTGTGATGTTCGACGAGGACGGCGTCACTTTCGGTGTGGACATCAGTTCATCAGATTTGTTGTTGGAGGCCGAACTGGCGAGACTGGCCGAGCAATTGCCATCGGAAGACGGCGACCGCCGGTATCGCATCACTCCCGCTTCGGCCCGCGCCGTGCGAGAGCAAGGGCTGACATTGCCGGACTTTGAACAATGGTGCGTCAACCGCGGAGGAGAACCGCTCTCCCCGGCGGCCCGGTTGTTGTTTGCGGGCAGCAATGGCGCGCCGGCCTCGGTTCGCACCCGGTTGGTGGTGGAGTTTGCCTCGCAGGCGGTCGCCGATGGCGTGTGCCAATGGCCGGACACAGCCCCCCTGTTGGGCGAGCGACTTGGACCTGCGGCCGTCAGCATTGATCCGGCGAATCTGGATCAACTACGGGAAAAACTGGCTCCGATCGGCGTGGTCATCATTGCGGATTGATGGCGATAAAATATCTCTTCTCGCAAATAACATTTCTGAACGGGGTATGCCGAACTCGGGAAGCCGATAGGATACTCCCCTTCTCTTTTGTCGGATCGCGGGGAGGCAATAATGGCTATCGACGGCGTGTCACAGTCCACCGGAGTCGAACGAGTTGTTGAGATCGCGCGATCCGGCGAGGGCGTTCTGATCGTCTTCCGGGAGCGCAAGGGAAATGTGGAGTTGGAGCGCATCGTCCTTCCGGCCGATGATCTGATGAACATTCTCACCGAGCGCCCGACGGGTCTGCACACCATCGACGGCAAGTCTGTCGCCGGCAAGCCGCTCATGTTGAACATCGAAGTAAAGCGAAACGAAGTGTTGCTGGTGGCGAGGGCCGAATCGGTCGCGGGTTGCGACGCCGCCGTCGGCCTCGACGATTTGACAGACGCCTTGGAAAGTGTGATCTCGGCGTAATTTCATTTCAGTCATTTTCACAAAAATCGCCGGAGCCTCGTTGCGCGAACAACAGGGTGGCATTGCCCATTTGGCAGCCAGGCTGTTGTTCGCGCAACGAGGCTCTGGCGATTTTTGTCACTTCGCACGTCGTTTTGAAAATTCGTTGCATCCGCTCGCCTCCACGTTAGAATCGGCCTGTTCAACACAATTCGGAATCTCTCCTCATGCAACGAATCTTTCGGGCATTTTGCCTCGCGGCTCCGCCGTTGATCCTCGGGTTGCTCGTGTCGCTGTCGAACAGCGAACAACCAGGCGGGAAAACCAGCGATCAACCGAGGAAGGCCACCGGAATCGACAAACGAGTCCCGTGGATCACCTCCAAAGTGGATGGATCGCCGGAACCGCCGAACCCGTATCAGTTGACACCGACTTATCCCAAACTCACTTTCGACGAACCGCTGGAACTGATGGCGGTGCCGGGTCGGAAGATGTGGTTGATTGCGGAGCGCCAAGGCAAAATTTACGCCTTCGATGCCGACCCGGCGAAAGCCGAAAAGAAACTCGTTCTTGATGTTGGCCACACCGTGTACGGCATCGCCATTCACCCAGACTTCCAGAAGAATGGTTATATCTACGTTTCGCATGTGCCACTTTCCGACAAAGAAACCGACGGCACCCACATTTCCCGGTTTACGGCCAAAGACCCGGCCGCTTTGGTGGCTGATCCCAAGTCGGAAAAAGTAATCCTCACTTGGAAATCCGGCGGTCACAACGGCGGTTGCCTGCGATTTGGCCCGGACGGTTACTTATACATTTCAACCGGGGACGGCAGCGGCATCGCCGACTCGCTGGAAACCGGACAAAACATCGGCGATCTGTTGGGGTCGATTCTGCGAATCGACGTCGATCATGCCGACGCTGGAAAAGGCTATCGCATCCCGGCGGACAATCCCTTTGTTGATCGCGCCGAGGCACGCGGCGAAGTGTGGGCTTATGGCATTCGCCAATCATGGAAGATCGCCCACGACCCGGCCACCGGCGTGCTGTGGGCGGGTGAAGTGGGCCAGGATTTGTGGGAATCGGTTCTCCGAATTGAAAAAGGCGGAAATTACGGCTGGAGTGTCAGCGAGGGAACGCATCCCTTCCGGCCGGAACGCAAGAAAGGGCCGACGCCGATTCTCAAGCCGGTCGTCGAACACAATCACGCGGAGTTCCGCTCGATCACCGGCGGCTATGTTTATCACGGCAAAAAACACCCCGATTTGAAGGACGCTTACATCTACGGCGACTACGACACCGGCCGCGTGTGGTTGCTGCGATACGACGAGAAGGAAAAGAAAGTGACCGACCACCGCGAACTGGCGAAATCCACTTTGCGGATTGTCGCTTGGGGGCAAGATGCCGAGGGCGAGGTATATGCGTTAGACTTTATTCGCGGAACGATTTATCACTTGGAGGCCGCTCCGGCACCGACGGGCGAACAGGCCAAATTTCCGCGAAAGTTGAGTGAGACAGGGTTGTTCGCCTCGCTGAAAGATTTGAAGCCGGCCGCCGGGGTGATTCCTTATTCCGTGAATTCCGAGTTGTGGTCGGACGGGGCGATCAAGGAGCGTTATCTGGCGCTGCCCGGCGATAGCAAGATCGAATTCGAGACCGTCACCTATCCCCAACCGGCGCCGGGTTCCGTGCCCGGCTGGCGTTTCCCGGATAACACCGTTTTGGTGAAGACCTTCTCTCTCGAAATGGAAAAGGGCAATCCTGCCAGCAAACGCCGATTGGAAACTCGCATCCTGCACGTTCGCCGCGTGCCCGGCACGGAAGAAGTCGGCGATCAGGTTTGGAACGGTTACACCTACATTTGGAACGACGACCAAACCGATGCCGAACTGGCCGACGCGAAGGGCGTGGACCGGACATACACCATCAAAGAACCGGCGGGAGAACGAAAGCAAACGTGGCATTTCCCGAGCCGGACGGAGTGCACGATGTGCCACACCGTGACGGCTAAATACGCCCTCGGCGTCAACACTGCCCAGATGAACCGCGACCACGATTACGAAGGCGGCAAGGCCAACCAACTCGCCACCTTCGATCATCTCGGCCTGTTCGACCGCAAGTTGCCCGCCACCCCGGACAAACTAGCCAAACTTGCCGACTACCGCGACACGACCGCTTCTCTCGATTCGCGGGCGAGGGCTTATCTTCAGGCGAATTGCAGCCATTGCCACCGCAAATGGGGCGGCGGCAACGCTGACTTCCAACTGCTGTTCACCCTGCCCTTGAAAGACACCGGCACTGTAGACATCAAACCCGCCCACGGCGCCTTCGACCTGAAAGACCCCCGCCTGCTGGCCCCCGGCGCCCCCGAACGATCATTGCTATATCACCGGATGACCCGGTTGGGGTTGGGAAGAATGCCGCATATCGCATCAAATGTGGTCGATGAGGAAGGGATCAAATTGATCGAGGCATGGATACGAGAGATGAAGTGACACGGTGAAAACTTCATTAGACCACCACGGGAATTTCTCACCATCGGACAATTTAATTGGTGGTTAATGTAAGTCATCCGACATTGTCATTGACTTTGTCGGAGATTTTCAAATGCTCATTCTCTTGTTATTTTTGTCAATGATTTTGCTGGTGGTCGTCAATCACGCAGCCAGACGGCCCGGAAGACCTGTCGGAGTGGTCAGTGCAACCGGATTGGTCATCCTCTTTCTGACATTTTTTGCCGAAGTATTCGCTCCACTAGTCGTCATGCAGATATTCATTGTGTATCCGGCCTTTTATATCTGGCGATGGTCATCAGGCACACCAAGACAGTTCTTGATTATTTCTGTCTCGGTCACCGTTCTTGTTTACGGAGTCATCGGTAGAAAAGGATTCGAGAAAGAGCGGGAATGGGCCGAACTCCGCGAACGATACCCGTATCAGTCTTTGGAAGCACGCTTGCCGACATCCGCCATGTCTCTCAACAAGAATAAATTATCAGATGATAGCGAGAATCAGTTGGAGGTCTTGGAGGAAAAAATCAGCACGACCCAAAGTCTTCGTTTCATTTACCGGCGTCAAGCATTGGCTCAACTCCACGAAGCGAAAACCATTTTGTTCTCGGACAGCATGGGCTTTGGCATCTCCCGAATGAGAGCCCGTCCTTCCGACACCCACATCAAAGCCGGACTTCATCCCGATGTTAATATTTCACAGCCAGCGAGTCTGTTGGAGGTTCCTCAGCCGAATGGCAGATCATCTCCTGTTTTATTGCGGTTTGAAAACGAGGAACTTCGAGAATGGCACATCAAAGGAATCGTTGATTTCACATACCCCAATGCCTTCGGATACATGAGAGATATTCGTCATGTGGCCGGTTTTGAATCTCATCGATTCAGCGAGTTGCCAGCGCCTGTTTTGCAATGGGAAGTTCGGCGACTCGATCTGGCGGGCTTGCTGACGCATGAAAATCCGGTGGTCTATGTCTCGGAAAATCTGCCATGCATGGATGAACTTCGGGGAGCGCCGACCCGTTCGCTGGATGAGTTTGAAACACCCGCCTTGGAGAAACTTCGTCAGGGGGAACACCTTCAAGTGGTGAACTCCTCCGAAGGTGTGCGAATGCTGGGAGCAATCCGTTGCGTCAAACAATGCGAGGAATGCCACAACTCCAAACGAGGAGATTTGCTCGGAGCCTTTTCATATACATTACGGCGGATAGGCAAATGACAACACGGCTTATCACCTTGTCACCTTGTCTCCTTGTCATCCTACTTTCCGTGCCGCAACGCCCGTCCCGGTTTTTCCCCGGTCGGTTTCCCTTGATCCAACACCAGTTTGCCGTTGACGACCACGTATTCAATGCCCTCGTTGTAATGGAACGGGCTTTCATAAGTGGATTTGTCGATTAAGGTTTTCGGGTCAAAGATGGTCACATCGGCCAGCATTCCGGGCCGGAGCAAGCCGCGATCAGTGATGCCGAGTTTGTTGGCGTTTAGCGAAGTCATCTTGCGGATGGCGTCTTCCAACTTGAGCAACCCGGTTTCACGCACATATACGCCCAACACTCGGGGGAACGTGCCGAAGTTTCTCGGGTGGGGATTGCCGCGCCGCAGGCCTCCCTCGGTGGAGTAGGCCGCGCCGTCGGAACCGACGGAACACCAAGATTGTGAAAGGGCCAGCGTCATGTCTTTCTGGGTGTGATGTTCGTAAACGGTCGGTATGGAGCCGCCTTGCTCGATCAGGATGTCGAACAGCAGATCAAGCGGGTCGGGCGTCGGGGTTTTGTCCTTGCTTTTGGAGGCGATCACGCGATCCATCGTCAGGCCCTCATAGGGGCCTTTGCCGCTCACCAACATGCGGGACCAGTCGCCGCCCACAGCGGTGTAATGGTTGTACCAACCCGGCAGCCCCTCCCGGATGTCCTTCTTCATCTTCTCGCGTTGCTCGGTTTCCTTCAACCGGGCCAGCATCTTCGGGGTTCCCCCCTCGTGCGCCCACGGGGGAATGATGCTGGCCAGATTGTTGTTTCCGCGTGTATACGGGTAGACATTGGCCTGCACGTTCACGCCGCGCTGGCGGGCGGTCTCGATGAGCGCCACCACTTCGTTCATCCGGCCCCACAGTTTTTGATCGGCGATCTTTAGATGGATGATGTCCACCGGCAGTCCGGCTTTTTCGCCGATGGTGATACACTCCTTGACGGCCTCCAAAATGCCGGTCCCCTCGTTGCGATTATGCGAAGAGAAAATGCCCCGGTGTTTAGCCACCACCTTGCAAAGCTCGATGATGTCCTCGGTCGTGGTCAACGAACCGGGGGGCATCGCCAGCAGGCTGGACATGCCGAAGGCACCATCCTTCATTGCCTCTTCGGTAATCTCTCGCATTTTGGCGAATTGCTCGGCCGTCGGGCGGTCGAACGAATGGCCCATCACGCTTTGCCAGATGTTGTCCATGCCGACATAAGAGGCCACATTGACGGCCACGCCGGAGCGTTCAAGTTTGTCGAAGTAATCAGCCAGCCGGGCGAACCGTGGTTGGGGCCCGTCGCCGGTCATCTTGGGGGTGAGTTCGCCGCGATTCGGGGCGACCGACGATCCTTCGCCCAGCACTTCGGTCGTCACTCCTTGCCGGATCTTGCTCGGGGCGTTGCCGTCTTCAAGCAACAGATAATCCGAATGCGAATGAATATCGATGAAGCCCGGCGACACGACGAGGCCCTTCGCATCGATCTCCCGCTTCCCCGATTTGGCAGGCACGCTCCCGACGGCCACGATCTTGTCCCCGCGAATGGCGACATCGCCGACAAACCACGGATTCCCCGTGCCATCCACGATCTTGCCGCCTCGAATGACCAGATCGTAAGTGGCCTCCTGGGCCGGGGCGATCCCGCCAAGAACCAACAGAACCGCCACCCAAAGCACATGCCGCAAGTACGTAAACATGCCGACTCCCGTGATGGAAGTTTGGACGATAACACACGCCCGGAGGGATCACAAGAAAATCGTGGAGATCGGCAAAAGAAGAACGTCTTTACAACAAAAGCAGACGAATAACTCTTGTCGCAACTTACCGGTTGAAAATCAGTTGCATCATTCTGGTCGTTTTTGTAATATGATTTCCATTCTCGCATTTCACGCTTCTCCCCTCATTTTAAGGTGTTTTATGGCTCATCCGGGATGTGCATCTTGAGCAATTGGAATCACGCGAAATACCCGTGACTTTTGCCAATGCCATGACGATCACTTATCAGGACATTGATGGCGATGATATTAAAGTTTCCTTTTCCAAGCCGATACTGAACACTGCCAATGTTAATACGGTCTTCGCATTCGACACTGGCAGTAACACTTCAAAACAACAATTGCAAACGATCGATCTCAGACGCGATCTGGAAAGTGGCATTGCGTGCAAGGCCAAGCCGATGTCCGCGGTTGGAAATTGCGTGGGCGGACGGCAAGCGCCACCCCCGCTGCACGCGGCAATGTCGGACTAATACCCGGAGAGCTGGCGGCTGAAAATGATCAGTCGGCCCCAAGGGGGTGGCGGGGTTCGTGCTCTGCCGAAACGGCGGGTGGTCGAACGGACGTTCGCCTGGCTCGGGCGGGCGCGGCGATTGAGCAAGGACTACGAACGGCGGGCCGATTCCAGCGAGTCAATGGTCCGGGTTCGGGGAATTCAACTACTGTTGAATCGATTGCAACCGAAGCCTGCCTCGCTGTTTAAATACCGGGAAAATAAGGCGTCATTTTCCGAATAGTCACTAAGAATACGGGGCAGCAAGATCAGGAAACGGCTCATCAATCCGGCGAACGGCCATATCCATTGGGAGAAGTCGAATTGGACGATCCAGTCGCCTATAGACTCGAAGAAATTGACGCTCTGGAAATCCCGTTGACCGAGAGTATTCGCCAACATGCCGCGGCAAAAGAGTTGGCCGACCTTCGCCCCCGGCAGCGAGTTCTCTTTGCCCTGCTGACAGCCACGCTTGACGACATTCACGAATTTCAGAAAAAATGGTGGCTGAACACCATTGTCAGCACGCCGCTTTGCATCGCCCTCGGGGTGGTGGTTGTTTATGCGTTGTTGGATCTCTGTGGCTTGGTGATGGGCTGGTTTTCCATCGTTGTCGGCCAATGGATTCTCTATTCGTATTATGTGATTCCGTTGGTGATGGGGGGCCTGCTCGGGTTGATGATCAAGAACATTTTCGAGAATAATGCGGTTGATTTTGCAAGAAATGAAAAGACGCGAGTGGCAACACACTTGGATTTGGGTCGGCTGTCGGGCGTGCTTGACACCTATTTTATGCAAGCGATGGCCGCTCTGTTCGGAATGACGGTGGCGGGGCAAATCTTTGTGATTCATAACCTGCCGGACCACGCAGGTCTCGCGATTGACGGGGAACTCCAGACCTCCGTTCTTCTGACTCTGGACAGCATTTGCCACGGCGTTTTTCTTGACTTGTTTGAACTCTACGACATCTCAATCGGCGAGAAGGTAAAACACACCACCATGTCGGCGACTGTGTTTTTCTTGTTTCGGACAGCCTTTGATGCGTATGTGGTGATCATGATGGTTATCATTTACCGCCGCTATAAACTGAAAACCTTGCTCGCCGGATATCCGGCCGGGAAGCCGACGGTGATCCAGTTGACCCAATGGTTGGGCGGCATATGCAACGAGGATCATTCTTGGCCGCGAAATTACTTTGACGAGTTCATGTTTCTGGCCCTCTGCCGGTATTATTTTCTTGACGACCTTGAGTTCGTTAACAAAGCGTCCGGGCAATTTCCGCGTTTGCGAATCACCGCCCAAGTACGATATCTGTTTACCAATCAGGAGAACCACCTCGTTCTCGCGTTCATGTGGGACGATGAAATGGCCAATCCCGGCGAGGAACTGGGCAACCAGTAGACGAACTCGAACCAATGCCTGTGACAGCCGTCTTTTTTTTCATTGGATTTGATTGATCGTGTCATCGGTCGGTTGGACGTATGTTCCGGCTGACGATCATGCTCGCTGGCACATCACTTATTGGAGCTCGCATGTCAGACGATAACCTTTCGGATTATGATGATGAGCCGATTGTCTCGCCAACCTTTCCCAAATTGGTGAAAACCGCCGGGTATATTTGGATTGTGTTTGGCTCGCTGATCCTCCTGAGCGCTCTCGTGAGTTTCGCGATCGAGACCGCCACGAAGGCCGACGACCCCAAGAACAACCCGGTTGGGGGAGTCTGTTCCCTGATCATCTCCGTGCTGTTCGGAGCAGTTTTCTTCCATGTGGGCAAACAAAGCATCTCGGGCGAGGCGAAGGACACGCTTGGCAATTCCATCGGCTCGATCATTTTCAGTTTGATTTACAGCGGCATCGGCGTGATGTCAGTTGTGGCCGGATTGGCCATGGGAGGTGGGGCGGCAGGCCCGATCATTCTCGGCCTCGTGATGGCCGTGTGCAGTCTCGGGTTGTTGGTGGCCGGGGTGATGGCTCTCATGGGCCGTACCCAGTACAAGGCTTGGAAAAAGGATCAGCGAGCGAAGAATCCGAAAACCAAGAAGCGGAAAAAAGTGGATCGTGATGAAGAAGAAGAGGAGTAAGGGAACGCCCGGAAATTCACGGGGGCTTTGTGTTTCAAATGCCCCCTCGTGAATTTCAAAGACACGAATTCTGACTTGGCCAGCCGTTTACCACGCCAGGCCAAATCACCATTTTGGGCCACATGGCTCCTTTCAACCATCCGGTAATCACATGGAGCGGCTATTCTGGGCCATTGAAGACGGCGCCAAAAGGCTCAGGATTACTCCAAAATCATCAGGCGACATGTCGATTTGCCGGGACTTTTGAAAAATACTGTTCAGTTGGCCCACTGTTTTTGACCAGCCGGGTGGGTGTCCAACTGTCCAAAAATGGTCGCCGGAGGGGTGTTTTTCAACTGTTCAGGGCACTTTTGGGGTGCATTTTGACCGGTTTAAAAATCGGGAAACACCAAGTCCTGTAGCCTCATCGCTTACGAGAAGATGCCAGTTTGTTTGAGTCTTTTGAACGCAGAAGAAAATTCCGTCCTCACGAGTAGCGTGTGGAGCCTCTTTCAACCAAGCAGCAATGAATCTTCCGGCCGTTTGGCGTTTATTTGTCAATCCGGGACATTATTTCGTTGCCCTGGAACGTGCCTCATGGTTAAATGCGCAATTGTTTGATTGTTGATGTCCGCTTGCCTCCTTGCCTCGACACCCGCTTGCGTATTTCCAAAAAATCCAAACCCGGTGACAAACTTGGCGAGGGTTCTGTCCAACTGATTTTGTCGCCTTCCTGCAACCTGCTTTTGACAGTTTCTTCCCGGCGATTTGAATCCGTTGACTGTCTTTTTCACCGACTATTATTGAAGAGCTTCTCCCATGCTCACGATTCTTGACAAGGCATTCTCCCGGAACGGCCAAGCCGTCAGTCGGCGTGAATTCATGCGAATCGGTGGTTTGGGTCTCGGGCTGTCGGGACTGTCGCTGCCCGGATTACTGGAAACGCGTGCCCTGGCCGGGACGAGTCCGACGGTCGGCGACAAGGCGGTGGTGTTGCTTTTCCTTCAAGGCGGGCCGACACAACATGAAACGTGGGACCCGAAGCCGGAAGCGCCCAAAGAGTATCGAACCCAAGCCAACTGCATTCAAACAGCGCTGCCCGGCGTCTCGTTGACCTCTTACTTTCCGAAAATGGCCGCCGCCGCCAGCCAACTGGCGATTGTCCGGTCCTTTGCCTCGGGCAACGGTGGACATACCTATGAATCGGTCACCACCGGGGGCAATCTGGCGAAGGCGTCCATGAGCGCCGTGTACGGCCATCTGGCCGGCGCCACCCACCCGCTGACCGGTCTGCCCAGCAATATGCTCGTTCTTCCGGAGGCTGTTCAAGATGGCTTGAAACTTGGCAGCAATTTCGAGACCGGAGCCCTGCCGACGCTTACCCAAGCCGGCGCGCTCGGGCCGCAATACGAGGCATTCAGTCCCGCCGGGGGATCGCAACTCAAAAAATCCATGACGATGACGTTGCCCCGCGACCGTTTCGATGATCGCCGGGAATTGCTCTCCAGCTTCGACCATTTGCGTCGAAAAATGGATCGGACAGGTTCGCTGGCTCGTTCGGACAAATTCCAACAGCAAGCCTTCGACATCATCACTCGCGGCATCAAAGACGCCTTCGATCTGGGCAAGTAAGACCCGAAGACACTTGCCCGTTACGACACCAGCGGCCTGTTCAAGCTGGAGGACGCGACCCGTTGGTACGACATGAAGCGGGCATCGAACCAACTCGGCAAGCAAATGCTGCTGGCCCGGCGACTCTGCGAGGCGGGTTGCGGATTCGTCACCGTTTCCGATTGCGGCTGGGACATGCACGCCAACGAAAACAGCCCGAAGAACATGGAAGGGTTGAAGTGGCTGGCCCCGCAGGCGGATCACGCCATTGCGGCCTTCCTGGAAGACATCAAGCAACGCGGCCTGTCTGATCGCATTCTTTTGGTGGTCACGGGAGAGATGGGTCGGTCACCCCGAATAAACAAGAACGGCGGCCGCGAACACCACGGCGACCTGACTCCGCTGGTCATCGCCGGTGGCGGTTTGAAAATGGGCCAGGTCATCGGCCGGTCGGACGGGTTGGGCGCCCGCCCCGCGACGGACGTTTACAAACCGGCCCATCTGTTTGCCACGGTCATGCAATATCTCTTCGATGTCGGCCAGTTGCGGCTCCGTTCCGACATCAACCGCGAGTTGAAGAACGCCATTGAGAACACCGAAGGCATCAAGGAATTGTTCTGACGAATTCCTCAGATTTCCGAATAGGCCGCCGGCGTCAAAATCTTGTTGGTGATCTTCGAGACGATCTCCTTGTCCGCGTATTCCGGGATGGCTTTTAACTTGAGCCATTCCGGGGCCACCCGAAACGTGTCCCAGGCCGACTTTCTTCCGGCTTCGTCGGGGAAAACAAGCAGGTAGGTCAGGTTCGGCATGGCCGCCCCGACCAGTGAGGAAGCGAAAAACACCGGCGTCAGCCCGACCTTTTTGAAGATGGCCAATTCGCCTTTCTCGAACATTTCGACCTTCTTGGCCGCTCCCCGTTCATTGTGGCTCTCGTAGATCCGCAAATTGAGCAATCGCGGCTTGGTGGCATCCGGCTTTTCCAATTTGGGCATGCCGGAAATGGCGGTCAGCAACGAACTTTCGATCCGCTGATAAACCGGGTCGTCGGCTTTCGCGGCAAGATACGCGCTTGCCGCCTTCTGATACTCTTCGTCGGCCGTCAGTTTCGCGGGCAACGTGGCAACAGATTCAGCGGTTTTGTGAACAACGAGGACATAAACCCGAAGCAACTCCTTTTCGGGCGGTTCGACAAACACGCCCACCGGCCCGATGCCCAGTTTCTTCAACGCCGGCAAATAAGCCTTGGCGAGATAGTCATCGAGCAGTGGTTGTTTGCCCGGCTTCAGGGTGTACGTCCGCAACTCAAACAATTCGGGAGTCTCCGGCTTCGGTTCGGCGGCGAATCCGGCGGCCGTCGCGCAAAGGGTGGCCACCGAGGCTTGGACAAAGGTGCGTCGTTCCATGAACATCTCTCGGAAAAGTGACGGAAGTGATCTTGGCCGCAGTTTATGCGAGAACGGGATGATCGCAAGACTGATGTTTGAGATCGAGTTGTCGGCTTGCCGCGAAAGCTATTTGATCGTCATGACTTCTTCTGACCAACATAAAGAGTGGCGACTCCGAAGGTGAACGGTGTGTATGTCACCTCGATCAGTCCCGTTTTCCGCATATGGTCGGCCAGTTCTTCGCCATCCGGAAATTTCATGACGCTTTCCGGCAGGTAGGTGTAGGCGTTTTCATCGCTCTTGGAAAACATCTGGCCGACTCGCGGAAGCAAATACCGGAAATACCCGCGATACATTCGCCCCAAGAACCAATGCCGGGGCCTGGAAAATTCCAGAACCGCCACCTTCCCGCCCGGCCGGCAAACTCGCGTCATTTCCGCGAGCCCTCGCAACGGGTCCGTGACGTTCCGCAATCCAAAAGCGACCGTGACCACCTCGAACAGATCATCCGGAAATGGCAGATGCTGGGCGTCCGCCTGCACATAATGAACCACCCTGTCCGCCTGCTTCTTCACGGTCTTTTTGACGGCCAGTTCCAACATTTGCCCGGCGAAATCGGCCCCGATAATGGGGACCTTCCCGCCGGTCGCCCGAAAATATTCCAAAGCCAGATCGCCGGTGCCCGTGCACATGTCCAGCACCGGCCCGTTGGTGGCGGGGACCGTCTTCACGACCCGTTTGCGCCAAACCTTGTCGATGTTCAGGCTGAGCAGGTGATTCAGCAGATCGTATTTGGGGGCGATGCCGTCAAACATCCGGCGTATCCGCGCCTCACGACGGTCCAGCAGGTCATTCATCGTTCACTCGCGGGGCGGGCCATACACTCATCTTTACCGTGAAACCCGCCCTCCCGACAACGAGGGGGCGAACTTTTTCCTGATTCCACGACAGGGGCCGCACTCATGCTCACCGCCGACGGCTGCCGATCCCGCCGCCTTGCCCTGATCTCCCGGCTGAATCTTTCGACCGATTTGGTGTTGGCCGATCCAATTCACCTGAGATATTTCGCCAACTTTTACGTCGATCCGTTTAGCCTTGGCGCCGACTACGGGGCCGTGCTGGTGATCCGGCCCGATGGCCATGCCACCGTGTATCACGATAAGCGCCTTCCCGAAACCATTCAACAAGCCCGTGTGGATGAGCGGGTAATCCTCCCGTGGTACGACGGCCTTTCGGCCGGTCATGGCGACCGCCGGGCCGTGCTGCTTCCGGTGGTTCAAAACCACGGCGGCCGGGTGCATGACTCCCTCGGCGACCCGCTGGCCGCCAAGATTTACGAGGCAATGCATGACTTGCGGCGTGAAAAACACGCGGATGAAATCGACCAGTTGAAGGAGTGCATGCGCGTCGGCAAAGCCGGCCAGGACTGGGGACGCGCCAACGTGACCGCCGGAATGACCGAACTGGATGTCTACAACGGCATCTTCGCCGAATGCTCCCGGACAATTGGTCGGCCCCTGATTCTCTACGGCGATTTCGCCGTCTCGCCGGGATCGTCTCGCCGGGGAGGCATGGCCACCAGACAGGTGTTGAAGAACGGGGACATGCTGATTCTCGACTTCTCCGTGGTGATCCAAGGCTATCGAAGCGACTTCACGAACACCCTCGTCGTCGGAAAATCCCCGACCGCCGAACAAACCCGCCTCTACGAAGCGTGTGTGCGTGCAATGGCCGCCGGGGAAGCCATGTTGCGATCCGGTCAACAATGCCAGGCGGTCTACGATGCGGTGCGCGGATCGTTCGCCAAAGACAATCTGGCCGACCAGTTCCCCCATCACGCCGGTCACGGCTTGGGTATCGGCCACCCGGAAGCCCCCTATTTCGTCAAACAATCAAGCGAGACTCTGCGTGAGAACGACGTGGTGACCCTCGAACCCGGCGTTTACGTGGACAACCTCGGCGGCATCCGCATCGAACACAACTACCGCATCACCGCCACCGGCTTTGAACGATTAAGCCAGCACGAAATCACCCTGACATGACCCGCTTGCCACCGCGGCCATTCAAACGCCAGTCGTGTGAAGATCCTTCAAGCAGGTCTTCGCAAGACCCGGAAAACGGAATCGTGTGGTTTTCTTTGTCGGAGTTTCTTGAGTTTGGGCTTCGAGAGCCGCGGACGGACGGAATTGGTCCATTTGGGCCGCCAAGTTCCCCGGAGTCGTTGAGGCAGCCATGCTTGAAGCGCTTCCGGTCCGAGGGGCACAAGCAATTGCCCCGGATCGACGGAGGTGAGCAACCCCACGGAAGCGGTCAGTTCGGATCGCACGTCCCGGAACAGCATCTCTCTGGAGAGCGTCTCGGGTGGCCGGTCGTTGGCGACGGCCTCGCACTGGCACACCGTGCGAATCAGGTTGTAAACCACTAGGCGCAGGGACATCTGCAACAGCGTCGCCTCCGGGGTCGAGCCGATCAGCCGCTTCAAATCAAAGACCTCAGTGATTTCCTGAAACACCCCCTCAATGCCCCATCGCCGCCGGTAAACCTCCAGGAGTTCGGCCGCCGGGAAGGCGTCGGCGTCCGTCAGGTTGGTGATCACAATCAATTCATCGGCCTTGTCGAGCGGCAGGGAGATCCGGCGGACCCGGAGGCGCTCGCTTCGTTGCGGACCCCGGCAATTCCAGCCCGTCTCCTCCTCCCACGGCCGGCGGCATCAGCCCCCCGCCGGGATTCCACGGCCGGATCCCGCTCGAACACCGCCGAGCGGTTCAGCCAGACCACAAAATCCCCAGCCTCGGCGAACTGGCGGGCGTATTCCAGAAACTCGAACGCCCGGTCCGCCACGAACAACCGCTGACGGAGACAACCAGACCGTTGCCGAATACGCGCAGAAATGCGACGTGCATTCACCCAAGACATGGACCGAGGCTGAAATGACTGCGGGGAATCCCGTCAAATTCCAGTCCGGAACCATCGTCGCGACCGTGGGGGCGTCGAGCGTCGCGACCCGAGAGGAGATCACCAGACTCGTCCATCGCCACCTGTCACGAGATTGGGGCGACGTTGATGCGGCTGATGCGAAAGCCAACGAGCGTGCAGTGGCATGGCGAAAGCGTTTTGTCGAGTTATCGCGTGAAAGGTGAGAAGCTTTGGGCAATCACCGAGGCCGACAGATCTTCGACTTGCGTGCTGTCGCCGGAGGAATATTGACTTTGCAAGGCGACGGTTTACAGTTTCCGTTCCCATCCCTCACCGTGAGGATCGAATCGCTGCCCGCCCGGTTTTAGCGTTGATTCGTATGAGTCTTGGTTATCAGGCTTCATGTCCGGCTTGAGCGTATTACCCGGTACAATGTCGCCAATCTCAGCCTCGGCGGGATGAGCCACAAGCCAACGGATCTCAACCTGCACTCTGCACTTCCCGGTATTCTCTTCCACGGGGCCTTGTTTTCGGCGATCAATTTGAATGATGTAGCGCCTGCCATCGGTCAGAAACGCCAGATTCCCATGCAATGCCTTTGAGATGAGGTCGTTCTGAACTCCGACGGTGCCACCGCCTGCCAACAATTGCGCTGGGGTGTAATCGACGAAGGTTACATGCAGTGGCATGGGATGCGCTCCTCACATCTCGTTTAATCGAAACTATGTTTGGCAACCGCAAGCGTCTGCTGCCACTCCTCCGGAGTTACATCTTCACCGCTGTTTTCGTCGCGACCGGCTTGCCTTTTCCGGGCTGCCCCGAGTTCAGCAACGGCCAAATGCTTAGAGTCTTCTTGGTGAAACTTTGTGTGATCTTCGCGTCTTTGTGGCTAATGCCTTTTCTTCATTCCGCACCTGCCGAAGTGTCACTTCACCGGTTTCAGTGTCACCAATCGCACATCCATCACGGCGGCGGCCGTTTTCTTTTGCGGCTTGATCGCCAGCGTGTGGCGGCCTGCCTTGTCGATGGTCACCGTGCCGATCTCGCGGGGTTTGAAGTTTTGAAAGCCGCCGGTGTCTTCCACGATGAAGTTGAGCGTCTGCCCGCCGACTTCCACGTTCACGGAACTGCCGCCGTTGCCTTTGCCGCAACCTTGCAACACTTCGACGGTGAACTTGCCCGGCGTGGTGACGGTGAATTCCCACGATGCCCATTCTTGCGGATTCACCCAATAGCCCAGCGTGTTTTTGTGCGGCAACGGCTCATAGCGAAGCGTGACGCCATGCACTTCGGCCCAGCGGGCGGGCATTTGGATCATGCCGTCTTTGTCTTGCGGGTTCGGAGTATAGTTCGGATTTGGGGTCATCATCTTCGCCCCGACTTCCTTTTGCCAGGCAACCAGTTTCTCGTGCAGGTCCTTCACCACATCCGGCTTCTCGGCACTGAGGTTGCGGCCTTCGCCGGGGTCTTTTTTCAGGTCGAAAAGTTCCTGCCGTTGCAGGTCGAAGAATTCAATGAGTTTGTAATCGCCGACACGGATAGCCGCTCCCGGCCGGGCCGTTTGGTTGCTGTAGTGCGGGTAATGCCACACCAGCGTGTCCCGGCTTAGTTTCGTGCCATCGAAAACCGGGCGAATGTCCACACCATCCAAGAGAGTCGTCGGCTTTTGACCGGCAGCCGTTAGAAACGTCGGCAGAAAATCGAGGCAACTCACCGGCGTTTCGATCACCTGTCCGGCCTTGGAAACACCCGGCCAGCGCACGATCAGGGGCACACGAATGCCACCTTCGTATAGATGGCCTTTGCCTTCCCGCAACGGGCTGTTGATCGTCGGCGGCGTGCTCATTCCTTCCAACGTGGCCAGCCCGCCGTTGTCCGAGGTGAACACGACAATGGTGTTGTCGGCGAGTTTCAACTCATCAAGCGTGGCCAGAAGGACGCCGATGCCGTCGTCCAGGCTTTCGATCATCGCCGCATAGTTCGGGTTTCCTTGCTGGCCGGGTCCGCCCGCTTTGTATTTGGCAATTTTCTCGGGCTTGGCCTTGAGCGGCGTATGCGGAGCATAGTGGGCCAAATACAGAAAGAACGGCTTGTCCTTGCTCTCGGTGATGAACTTCTTGGCCTCGGCCGTCAGACGGTCCGTGAGATATTCCCCCTCGGGGGCGTTCTCCAAGCCCGGCATGACTTGAGCGCCTTTGGCCGCCTTGAACGGGGCGAAATAGCTCAGGGCCGTGCCGGTGTGATCGCCGCCGATGTTGACATCAAAGCCCCGGCTTTCCGGCGTGGCGTCTTTGCCGCCCAGATGCCATTTGCCCACCAAGGCCGTGCGATAACCGGCCTTTTTGAGCAAGCCCGGCAAGGTGGGAATGTCGGCTGGAAGATCGGCGACCAGCACGGGCCGCGAGAGCGGTTGATCCGGGCGATCCGGCCGGCCGGGAAGCCAGTCCGTGATGCCGACGCGGGCCGGATGCCGACCCGTCATAATGGCCGCTCGAGTCGGCGAGCAGACCGTCGAACCCGCATAGGCTTGGGTGAACCTGGCGCTATTCTTCGCCAACGCATCCAGATTCGGGGTCTTGTGATATCGGCTGCCATAACACCCAAGATCGGCCCAGCCGAGATCATCGGCCATGATGAACACCACATTAGGCGGCCGTTCCGCAGCCGTGGCCGCAAGGCCCAGAGAAATCGCCAGCAAGGAGAGAAGCCACTTCATCGGATGATCCCACAGGAAACCGGGTCAAGGAAACCAAGAGCATATCCGACCGGGGGGAAGACTCAAAGAAGGAAGTGGTTCCGGCAAGTTCAAAATCAAACCTTTGCCGGATGACGGATTCCAATGCGAAATCAAAGATTGGGATGGTGAAATTCCGACACTAATGCAAATATCGAATCATACTTTCGCCAAACTTTGCTGTTTAACATCAAAACAGGCGTAATCGCCTGATGAAGTGATGAATTGGACTGAGGATTCTTTGGAACACGGATATGTTCTGGACAGGCTTCCCGACGGCGGGTGGTGGCACATGCACTTCGGCCGGTCAGTTTGGACTTATCAGCGTGACTTGCTTGCCTGCCGGACCGATATCTTGGCGTGTGTGCGGCAGTTCGCCATCGGGGATGGGACGGTTGAGCAATGGCGTCAGGCAAAAGAGGGCTTCGACGATGGCGGTTTCAACGGGCATCGAGATTGTCGTCCGTGACTGTGCGGCCGAGCAGGTGTTGGTCTGGCTCGAAGCGGTTGCCGGTCCACTCACCGAGCCGCTGGATGGCGGCGGTGGCGAGGTGGTGTACGGCACCCGTCTGGGTACGTTGATCGTGCAACCCAACATGGAAGGCCCCGGCGGGATTGGCGTCTGGTTTAAGACGGCCGTGCTGCCGTGGGCGACGCCTGCGGCGTGCGCCCGGCAGGCCGCTCGTGAGTTGAATTGCGTCGTCTGGTGCGAACCTGGCGAGGATTACCCGGAGGTGCCTCCGCTCTCGCCCGTGTTTCTTGAGGTTGGCGGCGACAGAGAGCTATTGTTTGAGCCGCCCGAGACCTAACCATGCGCCGCATCTGAACCGGCTCACATTGGCGATTCCGGGAGTTCATTTCCCAGCGTGCCCGCCGGGCGGTGGCCGCAAAATTCCGCACGATGCCCGGCAAGCGATTCCTCATCCCCGACCAACAAGGGGCATTTTGGTGGCCATCACGGTCACGAACAGGACATTGGCGTCGAGAGGAAGGCCGGCCATGTGGATCACGGTGCGGGCCACGATGTCAACATCCATCGTGGGTTCGATCATGGTTTGGCCGTTGGCTTGGATGATGCCGGCCCGCATTTTGGCGGTCATTTCCGTGGCGGCGTTGCCGATATCGATTTGTCCGCAGGCGATGTCATATTTGCGCCCGTCGAGCGACGTGGATTTCGTCAAGCCGGTGATGGCGTGTTTGGTGGCGGTGTAAGGAGCGGAGTTCGGCCGGGGGGTCGTGGCCGAGATCGAGCCATTGTTGATGATTCGTCCCCCTCGGGGGGTTTGTTCTTTCATCAGGCGAAAAGCCGCCTGTGTGCAGAGGAACGGGCCGGTCAGGTTCACATCCACGACCTGCCGCCATTGTTCATAGGTCAGGTCTTCCAGCGGCACGCCGGGGGCGCCCATCCCGGCGTTATTGAATAGCAAGTCGAGCCGGCCAAAGGTCGCCTTGGTTTTCTCAAAAAGAGCCTCCACGGAAGCCGGATTACTCACGTCGGCCGGGACGACCAACGCCTTGGCCGTGTCCGGCCCCGCGAGTTTGGCAGTTTCCTCAAGCAGTTCCTGACGACGGCCGGCCAGAACGACCGAGTAGCCCTCCTTCAACAAGGCGATGGAAGTGGCCCGCCCGATGCCGGTTCCCGCTCCGGTGACAATGGCGATCTTTCCGCTGACGGTCATCATGTGCCCTCAAACAAAACTGGTTCAGATCGAGGATATGTGGTTTTTTCGCGGGGACGATCACGGATCAAAACGGGCGTCATTTCCGGTCTTGATTTTAAGTTCCCGGCGGGGAATCCTTGACCGTCGATTTCGTTTGCGGTACGATTCACATCTGATTGATCCCACCCGCCCGATTTCGCTCCTTTGCGACCTCCCACCGCAAAAAGTCATCCGCTCTCTTCCCGGAGAAGGTACATATGAGTCGGTTTCTCTGGTGCGTCGTCGCCTGTGCATTGACGACGGCCGCGATGGCCCAACAAAATCCCGGCTTGCCGTTGCCCCGGCTCGAAGTCGTCTCCCCGCCGGGGGCCAAGGCCGGAACGACCGTGGCCGAGGTCACGTTCACGGGAACCGATTTGGAGGAAACCGAATCGCTGATCTTCGGCCATCCGGGCATCACCGGCACGGTCATCATTCCTCCGGATCCCAAGGCGGACCCCAAGGTTGATCCGAAGACTCCGAAGATGCCCGCCCCGCCGCGACGGAAAGGGGGCGGCACCCCCACCGCCGTCAAGTTCAGCGTGAGCGTGGCCGCCAATGTGCCGGTCGGGCATTATGATGTCCGGGCCGTCAACAAATACGGGGTGAGCAATCCCCGCACGTTCGTGGTCGGCGACCTGCCCGAAGTGGCCGAAAAGGAACCGAACAACGACGTTCCCGAGGCCATGAAGATTGAGTTGAACACGACCGTCAACGGCACGTTTGGCGCTCCGGCCGACGTGGATTTGTTCATCATCACCGCGAAAAAAGGACAGCGAATCGTCCTGGCCTGCATGGCAGCCGTGCTGGATAGCAAGGCCCGGCCGCTGGTCGAAGTGTATGACCAGACCAACCGAAAGCTGGCCACCCAAAACGGGCCGGACGCGGTGACCGATTTCATCGCGCCGGCCGACGGGGAATACTTTGTGCGGGTGGCCGAGTTCACCTACACGGCCGGCAGTCCCCAGCATTTTTACCGGCTGACGGTGACCACCAACCCGTGGATCGATGCCGTGTTCCCCCCGATGGTCGAACCGGGCAAGCCGACGCCGGTGACCCTGTACGGCCGCAACCTCCCCGGCGGCCAGCCCGATCCGGGGACATTGATCAACGGCCGGCCCGTGGACAAACTGGTCGTGACCGTGAACGCCCCGAACACTCCGGACAAGCTGACCTTTCTCGGTCGCATTGATCCGCGTGTCGCCGGCGCGGATGGCTTCGAGTATCGACTGACCACGCCCACCGGTTCCTCAAATCCCGTGCTGATCGCCTTTGCCCAGGACAAAGTCGTCATTGAAAAGGAACCGAACGACAAACCCGAGCAGGCGATGGACGTTCCCGCCCCGTGTGAGATCGCCGGTCGCGTGGACAAGCGGAGCGACCGCGATTACTACGCGATCAACGCCAAGAAAGGGGAAACCTACCTCGTCGATTTGTGGTCGGACCGTCTCGGCGTGGACACCGATTTTCTCTTCACCGTCCGGGGGCCGAAGGCCACGACGGACATGATGGAAAAAGATGACACGGTCGAAACCCTCAGCACAACGCAGTTCTACACCCGGTCCTCCGATCCCGAACCATATAAGTTCACCGCCACGGAAGATGGCAAATATCTTGTGCAAGTGGCCAGCCGGGAATCAAGTTTCTTGTTTGGCCCCCACGTTTCCTACCGATTGCGGATCACCCCCGAAAAGCCGGATTTTCGGCTAGTGGTGATGCCGTCCAGCAAGAGCCAGCCGGATGTGACCGTGTTACGGGCCGACGGCGCCCAATACCTGGATGTCTTCGTGTTCCGGCAGGATGGTTTCACCGGCCCGGTGACTCTCACCGCCGAGGGACTGCCCGCCGGAGTGACGGCTCCCCCGCAAGTGGTCGGCAATGGCCAAAAAGCCGGCACGCTGGTGTTGCTCGCCGCCCCGACCGCCGCCACTTTTAACGGCACGTTCGTGGTGAAGGGAACGGCCGCCATCAACGGCAAGCAAGTGGTTCACGACGCCCGGCCGGCGACGATTGTTTGGGGAATGCAGCAACAAAACAACACCCCGACTATCACGCGGATGGATCAGGCGGTGATGCTGGCCGTGCGGGACAAGTCTTATTTCAAAGTCACGCTGCAACCGGAAAATGCGTTCGTCAAAATGGGGGAAAAGCTCCCCCAACCGCTGACGGCGAAGCCGGGCGAGAAGATCACCGTGCCGTTCACCGTCACGCGGATTTCCCCCGATGCCAAAGTGGCCATTAACCTGCAACAAATCGTCACCGGCGCCAACCCGCAGGCGATGCCGGTGACCGCCAACAACGGCCAGGCCCTCCCGGCCATCGCCCCGGACAAGGGAGATGGCACGATGGTGTTGGATGTCAAATCAACCGCCCTGCCGGGAACATATTGTGTGGTGTTGAAGGCCACCGCCACGATTCAATACGACAAAGATCCGATGGGCAAGGCCAAGAAACCGGTGACCGTGGAAACAGCCTCCACACCGTTGGTGCTGAAAGTACTTCCCCTGTCGCTCGCCAAAGTCACGGCTGTCCCGGCCGGGGCGCTCAAGGCGGGCATGACGGCCGAACTCGTCGTCAAAGTGGAACGCCAGTTCGACTACGCCGGGGACTTCAAAGTAAAGATCGTGCTTCCCCCGAACACGAAGGGCATCACGGTCGATGACGTGACCATTCCCGCCGGGGCGACGGAAGTGAAAGCCATCCTCAAGGCCGCCATTGATGTGCCGGCCGCCAATCTGCAGAGCATCGTCGTGACAGCCACCGGAACCTACGACGGCATCGCCATCCCGCAAGATGGCAAGTTCAACCTGAACGTGGAAAAGGCCCCGCCACCGCCCGTGAAAAAGGAAGAGCCGAAGAAGCCGGAGCCGAAGAAGGAAGAACCGAAAAAGAAGTGACACGGCAGGCGAAAAGACGACTTGGTGCTTCCATTACGCCCGAAAAGTAGGTCAGGCTTTCCAGCCTGACGGTTGGACTGACCGAGAGAGACGGCCGAAGCCCACGGGAAGGTTTGTCAGGCTGGAAAGCCTGACCTACTTTTCAGCCGCAATTGCATTTTGCCAAAATCATTTGGGAAGGCTTGGCAACCAAACCTTCGACCTTGGACTGGTGAATTTTTTCCGCATTCAAACGCTTTCATTGAGACACCCATATGCGTCGTTTAATATTGGCCATGCTTCTGGCGGCCCTGCCCGGCGGGTTGTTCGCCCAAGAGAAGAAGGACGCCAAACTGGAGCCGATCGCCGAGGTCAAGATTGATCGGAAAGACCCGGTTGTCTACGAAAAAGACATCGAGCCGATCTTTGCGAACAAGTGTTTCGTCTGCCATTCCGGCAAGGAAATCAACGGCAAGCTCGACCTGTCCACCTACGAGAAGCTGATGAAGGGGGGCAAGAAAGGCCCCCCCGTTGTCGCCGGGAAGTCGGCCGACAGCTATCTGTACAAGCTCTGCAGCCGGCAGCTCAAACCAATCATGCCGCCGAAGGATGAAACCCCGCTGACGCCGCCGGAACTGGCGCTCATCAAAATGTGGATCGATCAAGGGGCGAAGCCCCCCGTCGGCATGGGCATCCAGCGGCCGATGGTGGTGCTGTCCCAAATCCCGGCCATCGTGAAGCCGGTCCGGGCCGTCGGCATCAACGCGGACAAGTCCGTGGTGGCCGCCGGTCGCGGCAACCAGTTGCACTTCTACAAGGGCACGGGCGAGTTCATCAAAACCTTGATTGACCCGGCCCTGAAAACGACCGACGGCAAACCGGTTGTCGGCGCCCATCTGTCGCTGGTGGAGTCGCTGGCGTTCTCGCCGGACGGCAAGACGCTTGCCACGGGGAGCTATCGGGAAATGAAGCTCTGGGATGTGGACAAGGGCGAACTCAAGCAAACCATCACTGGCTTTGCGGATCGCGTTTATGCGATTGCGTATTCCAATGACGGCAAGTGGATCGCCACCGGCGGCGGGGCGGCCACGGAGGACGGCGAAGTGAAACTCTTCGACGCCGCCGGGAAATTGATTTTGGACATGAAGCCCACGCACAGCGATTCCGTCTTCGGCGTCAGCTTCAGCCCGGACAACACCAAACTCGCCACCTGCGGGGCGGACAAGTTCGTGAAGGTGTGGGAAATACCCTCTGGCAAACTCCTGAAGTCTTTCGAGGGGCACACCCACCATGTGTTGGATGTGGGCTGGAAGCCGGACGGCAAATTTCTGGCGAGCGGCAGCGCGGACAACAACGTGAAGGTGTGGGATTACGAAAAGGGCGAGCAAGCCCGGACGATCAACGCCCATCAGAAGCAAGTCACCCGGTTGGTGTTCGTCGGCAAGACCCCGACGTTCCTGACGGCCAGCGGCGACACCTCCGTGAAACTTTGGAACATCGACAACGGCGGCAACCAGCGAACCTTCTCGGGCGGCACGGACTTCCTGTACGCGGTGGCCGCGAGCACAGACGGCAAACTCGTCGCCACTGGCGGCGAGGATGGAATTGTCCGTCTCTACAACGGCGACACGGCGGCCCTCATCAAGCCCCTGCTTCCCCCCGGCGAAGAACCCAAGAAGGAAGAGCCGAAGAAAGAAGACCCGAAGACCAAGAAGAAGTAACCAGAGTTAGGAGTTTTTTGTCAAAACACACGTGAAGTGGACACGCCTCACGTGTGTTTTGACAAAAAAACTCAGCATATCCCTCACAAGTCCTAATCTATCGCTTGTTTCCCATTTTTCGTCTGAATTCTTCTTGTATTTGGCAATCACTCAGATTACGGTCAAACACATCTCATTTGTTCAAGTTTTGTGTCTTCAACTGTTGTCACTCTCCAGACAAATGTCATTCTTTCATTTTTGAATCAGGGGATATGCCATGCGACAGGTTCGGTCGAAACGTCGGGCGTTCACGCTCATTGAGTTGTTGGTGGTGATTGCGATCATCGCCATCCTCATCGGATTGCTTTTGCCCGCCGTGCAGAAGATCCGCGAGGCCGCCAACCGAATGAAATGCTCCAATAACCTGAAGCAACTCGGGCTGGCACTGCACAACTATCACGACGCCAACGGGTCGCTTCCGGCTGCCTTGCCGATGGGATATTTTTCAAGCACTTGGTATAGCGATGTCGGCGGCCGGGATAATGACCGCTCAGGATGGGTCGCCCCGATCCTGCCGTACATCGAACAGAATGCAATGGGGGCCCAAGTTCAGGCTTGGCTGACAACCCTGCCCGGTGTCACATGCGGCGCGCCCTTCTCAACGATTAAAATTCCGGGACTGATCTGCCCTTCCGACCCGAACGGCGGCAAGATCTCAAGTCTCGGCCAAGGTTTCCATTCCAGCTATGTGACCTGCCACGGCAACCAATACGCAACGGAAACCGCCGATCCTCGCGGGCTGAACCGCAATGGAATGTTTTACGGCATCTCGCAGGTGACCCTCGGCACCGTGACCGACGGATTGAGCAACACGGCGATGGTATCCGAACTTCTGCAATCGCCGGACACCACCACGCACGACATTCGCGGCCGGGTGTGGAATGCCATCCATGCCGGCATCACGTTCTCCACCATCTATCCGCCGAACTCCACGGTCGGCGACAACCCCGAGACGTATTGTAACCCTCTCCCGATGGCGCCGTGCGGCGCGCAATCCACTCTTTCGGCGTTTTCGCTGGCCCGGAGCATGCACACCGGCGGGGTGAATGTTTGTCTCGGCGACGGGTCTGTCCGGTTCGTCCGCAACACGATCACACCGGCCACCTGGCTGGCCCTCGGCAGTCGCAACGGTGGCGAAACCACTTCGGATTATTGATCGGCCACCGGGGCACACTTATGCGTCATTACTTGAGAAGGCTCGGAGCCATCCTCGCCTTGGGGGTGGTTGTCGCCCCGTTGACGGGATGTTCCGAGTCGATTTCCGAAGTTTCGGGAATCGTATTGATTGATGGAAAGCAACTCCCGGAGGGAGAGATCATCTTTGAGGCAACCGATGCCCAAACGACTCCCGCCGCCGGCCCGATCAAAGACGGGAAATACTCCGTCAAGATCGTGCCGGGATCAAAGAAGGTCCGGATCAACGCCTCCCGCCCGACGGCCAAACCGGACCCGGTGATGGGGACGGCGGCCCGCGAGTCGATGATTCGGCCCGAGTTCAACACTCGAACGCTACTGATCGCCGACTTGAAACCGGGGAAACAAGAGAATGTGAATTTCGAGGTGAAGGCGATTCCCTGATCAGAAGTTAAAAACAAGATTCATCGTCTTTTCAATCTCGCAAGCACCCGGCCAAAGACACCAATCCGGTGTCTTGAGGCCGCCTGTCCAACGGCGTTATTTTGCATTTATTTGCCAGCCCATGCTCCCGTTGACACTCTCGATTTTTTTGCGAGTAAATTTCTACTTGTGTTTGTTCGTCAGTCAGATTAATGTTAAATCTGTCTCATTTCTCACATGTTTTGTGTGACTGTTCCATCGCAAGCGCGTACGAATTTCATTTTTTATCCTTTGAATGAAGGAGTTGTGCCATGCTCTCCGTGGCTTCCAAACGACGCGGGTTCACGCTCATTGAATTGTTGGTGGTGATTGCGATCATCGCCATCCTGATCGGACTGTTGTTGCCGGCGGTGCAAAAAATCCGCGAGGCCGCGAACCGGATGAAATGCTCGAACAACCTCAAACAATGGGGCTTGGCGATGCATAACTACAACGACACCACTGGAGCGCTTCCCGCGTTCTCCACGTCAACCCCCAATCGTCAGACATGGGCTCCGATGGTGATGCCTTATCTGGAACAGGCAAATCTAGTGTCCTCCTACACAATGACCACGGACTGGTACAACCCGCCGAATCTGGCTTGTTCCCAAGTGCCGCTGGCCGTCCTTTATTGCCCCAGCGACCGCCCCGGCGGAATGTGGACGGACCAAAGCGGTTACCCGGCCGCTCGCGGCAATTACCTTGCTTGTTATGGCAATCTCACCTTCGGCGGCGGGGCCACCGGAACGGGTCGCGGCATCTTCGGCTGTTCGTCGATTGCCAACGCCGCCGGCAACCAGTTCACGGCTTATCAGACGGCGATCTCGCAGATCACGGACGGCACTTCAAACACGATCCTCATGTCCGAGATCATCATGGCCCGACAGGACAACAATCAAAACGGCGGTGGTGACTGGACAAAGGGGGACTTCCGGGGCCACATCTGGCACGATGCCTACATGGCCTCCCCGAGTCATTGCCCCAATATCTTCATGACGATCAACGGCCCCAACAGCTCCGTTCCGGACAATGCCCTGTGCGGAATTGTCGCGAACAACGACCCGAAAATGCCTTGCGCCGACAGCGGCACCACTTCGCGAGTCAACACCGCGAGAAGCCGGCACACCGGCGGCGTCAATGCGTTATATGGCGACGGTTCGATCCGTTTTGTCTCCAACACCATCACCACAAGCATCTGGCAGGCGATGGGGTCAATGGATGCCGGCGAGCCGATTTCGCAGTGATCCAACGCCCGTTTTCGTCCGGAAACGAGCCGCTCTTTTTCTCACGTTGGAAATCCTCTCCCATGAATCGCTTTGCGGGCGCCGCCCTCTGTTTGCTAATGTTCATCCTGCTCGCCGGTTGCGGCGATGACAAGGGAACGGTCGAGGGCACGGTGACCTTCGACGATCAACCGGTGAAAAGCGGAATCATCACTTTCGTGAAGTCCGACGGCGCCCTCGCCCGCGAAGGCGCGGTCATCAAGGACGGCAAGTTCAAAGCCAATGTCCCGCCGGGGCGATACAAGGTCGAACTCAGCGCCCAGCGAGTGGCCGGAACCAAGAAGCAAAAGGGTTTCGATGGCAAGCTGGAGGAGATTGAGATCACCGAAGAATTATTTCCCGAGCGGTTTAACACGAAATCCGAATTGAGCAAGGAGATCAAGCCCGGTTCAAATGAATTCAATTTGGATCTGAAGAGCAAGAAGTGATTGTGATCCCAAGCGGGCGAAGGCAATCATTCGCATATCGCTGATTGTTCTTGTAATCTCCGGGCGGGGCGATTACTGTTGGTTTTGTCTCATTTTTCAAATGTCATTTTTAGGCTGTTCCTGTCCGTTGTCGGATGTCATTTTTCCCTCTTTCTGTCTCAAGGAGACAAGTGATGAAACGTCGTTTGCAACATCGTCGGGCGTTCACGCTCATTGAGTTATTGGTGGTGATTGCGATCATCGCCATCCTGATCGGGCTGTTGTTGCCCGCTGTTCAAAAGATCCGCGAAGCCGCGAATCGGATGAAATGCACCAACAACATGAAGCAATTGGGCCTCGGGTTCCATAACCATCACGACACATACGGCACCCTGCCCGTCGGACAATACAACGATTTTTATTCCAATGACACCCCGTGGGTTCGCGGCTGTTGGGTTCAACCGCTGCTGCCGTTCATTGAGCAAAACAACCTTTACAACAATTATCTGGCCGAGCAAAGCCTCAACGGCCAGTGGGCCTTGCTGTGCGCTGACAAGCAAACCCTGATTCCATCACTGGTTTGCCCGTCCGACCTGAACAGCCCCAAAACGGACACAATCGACGGGAACACAGTCACCTACCCCAACGGGACCACGGCATCTCAGAAGCAGGGATTGCACACCAATTACGTGGTGTGCGCCGGCTCGACCACCTACGGCACCACGGGCAAGAATCTCAACGGGATGTTTTACGTCAAGTCCCAAACCCGCTTCGCCGACGTGACGGACGGGCTGTCGAACACGATCATGGCCGGTGAAATTTGCGTTTCCCGCGACACATCAGTCAATGACCTTCGCGGCCGATACAGCAACTCATGGGAAGGGAACAACTGGTTCAGTACGGCCAATCCTCCGAACACGTCCGTGACGGACGCGCAAACCTATCAAGGCGTCTCCATCCCCAAGGCCCCGATTACGACCATTGGCAACGACGGCACGCAGGCTCTCTACTCCCGAAGCTATCACACTGGCGGCGCCAACGCCCTGATGGGGGACGGCTCTTGCCGGTTCATGAAAAGCACGATCAACGCCGGAACATTCCAGGCTCTCGGCAGTCGCAACGGCGGGGAAGCCGTCACGCTTGATTGAGCCATTTGACAGAACCGAAAGCACAAGTTTACTAATCACCCACTGGCTGGAGGCGGCATGATTTGGCGAATTCAAACCATCATTGCGATGGCGATCATTTTGATGGCGGCAACAATAGGTTGTGATGACTCGGGAAAGGGCATGGTTCAAGTGGAGGGAGCGGTGAGCTTTGACGACGCTCCGTTGCCCGAGGGGGACATCATCTTTATCCCGTCGGACAAGCAATTCGGAGCGGAAGCCGGGAAGATCAAGGACGGGAAGTATTCGTTTAAAGCCCGGACCGGAGCCTCTAAAGTGGAGATCCGGGCCTCGCGGGAAGTCCCCGGCAAAAAAGGGCCAATGGGCGAACCGTTGATTGAGCCGTATGTCCCGGCCGCATACAACTCCAAATCCACGCTCACGGCCGATGTGAGCCCGGCCAAAAAGACTTTTGACTTTGCATTGAAATCCAAACCCTGACACATCATTGGTTGCAAAAAGCGAGGGAACCTGAGAGACCATCCACAAGATGGTCTCTCAGGTTCCCTCGCTTTTCATTACTGTCTGTTTAGTCTTCCAGCAATCGTTTCATCGAGAGGCGGGAGGCCGTCGTGTTGGCGTTGCCGGTGTAGAGGTATTTGCCGTCCGGGCTGAACGCCAGCGTTTGGATGGCGGCATCGAATTGACGGGCGACCGTGAGGCGGCCGGTCAGCACGTTCCACACGCGGATGGTGCAATCGTCGCTGGCCGAGACCAGCCAGCTACCATCCGGGCTAAAGGCCACGGCATTGACGCGGTCATGATGCCCCGGCAATTCAAACAGTTTTTCCTGAGTGTCGAAGTTCCACACGCCGACCGACACGCCCTTTTGGCTATAAATCCCGGCGGCGAGATACAGGCCGGTATAGTCGAAGGCCAGAGCGGTCACCCCGGCTTCGATGGTCAGGTGTTTGTCGCGGGCTTCCAAATCCCACACGCACAAGGCCCCGTCCGTGCCGGAGGTCGAAAGCCAGTCCAGCCCGCCAATGGCGACGAACTTGTTGTTTGGGTGGAAGGCGATGGCTTCCAGCGTGCTGTTGTCGGCGGCTTCCGGGATGACCAGAATGGCCTCGGGCACGCCGACCTTCCAGAGCCACATCAGGCCGTCGCTGCGGCTGGCGGTGGCGATCAGTTCCGAGTTCGCGGAAAACGTCGGCGACCCGATGGGGCCTTTCGTATGCGACAGCGTGGCCGCGGGCTTCTTGGCGGCGATGTCCCAAAGCGTCGCGTCGGGCGTCGCCCCGCTGGTGACAAGCCATTTGCCATTCGGGCTGACCGAAAGTTCGTTCGCGTCGCCGGTCACGGAGGCGGGCCAGTCTCGCTGGGAAGTCTCAGTGTTCCACGCCTGAAGCTGGCTGCCGGCCGTGCTGAAGAGGGTGTGACCGTTCAACACCACGCCGTGCCGGGCGCTGGGGTTCGGCCCGGCGACCAGCCGGCCCGTGGCCGTGTCCCAAATGTGGACGACGCGGTCGGCACCGGCCGAGGCCAGCCGGGTGCCGGAGGCATTGAAGGCCAGCGCGCGAATATCGTCCGTGTGCCCCCGAAGGGCGAAGTGGGCGGCGGCGTGACGGGGGTCGCCCCACAGGTGGATCGTGAAGTCCGAATCCGAACAGGCCAGCAAATGACCGGTCGGCGAGAACGCCAGCGTGTTCACTTGATCCGAATGAGCGTTGAGCAGCATGGTGGCGTCGTCACGCGACGGTTCCCACACACGGGCGGTCGTGTCCCAACCCACACTGATGAGAAATTCCCCGGCCGGATGCCAGGCCATCGCCGGAACACGGTCCGTGTGGCCACGCCACTCGCGGATTTGCTTTTTGGAGGTCAGATCCCAACCGTGGATCAGATGATCGTCCCCGGCGGTCGTGAGTTCGCGGCCGTCCGCGCTGAACGCGATGGACGAAACGGCGTCCTTGTGCGCGGTGAACTCGGCAATTAATTCCAGCTTGGGCAATTTCCAGAGTTTCACCATGCCGTCGTCGTGGCCACTGGCCAAGATGGAGGCCACGGGGGAAAACGCCAGACAATTGGCCCACGATTCGCCGGTGTGCCGAACCAACTCCTTCGCCTTGCCGGTGGACCAGAGGGCGATCTCGTTGGTGCCGGACGCGACCAAACTGGCGTCCGCGTTGAACACCCACACGTCCTCGGTGTCGCTCAGGAAATCCCGGTCGATCAACCGGCCGTCGCTCGTCCAGTGCCGCAGGATGCCGGCTTCTTCCATCGTCCAAAGCGTGTCGTCCGGGGCATAGCGCAGGGCGACCACCTCGCTGTCCGTGTGGAACAGCGGTTCGCCGTAGGTTTTGTCCACGAACGACGGCGGGACGGCGTAATCGGCAATCAGGGACGACAGAAGGGAGGCAGGTGAACTCATGGCATCTCAAGGCGAGAGAACCGGTGGCCGGGTGTGCGGATAATACCGGTCGCACGGAACAATCGGGTTTTGTTACCTTAACCCGCCAGTCGGGCTTTGGGAAGGAAACAATTCAGCTTAGTTCATCTTTTTGCCGTACGTGAATTCTTTGTGGAAAAGGGAGATTCGTCTTACATGAATCGGCCAACAGAAATTCCTGAAGTTGGCATGTGATTGTTGAGTTTGCCAATCATCGCTGAAAAATTGCCGCACTGCCGCCTAATTTGCCCGGCGTCGATCCTCTTAATTGTGCCAGAAAGTTGTTGCGGGTTGGGGACCCGGCCGATATCTTCGTGTGTTGCAACAGCTTAAGGTTTGCCCAAAATCCCACCCGCCAACAGTCGCCTGAACGCTTTGGTCTCTCCCTCCGTCGAAAACCCTCCCGTGGACCGTCTCATGATGGCACGTTTTTTCACCCCCGCCGTTCTCTTGATTGCTTGGGGCTTCGCCTCGCCAGCGGCGTTCGGGGCCGTCACCCTGCCGACCGGCGGCAAAATCCAACAAGTGGATTTCGAGCGGCACCTGATGGGGCTGTTCAGCAAGGCGGGTTGTAACAACGGATCGTGTCACGGGTCGTTCCAAGGCAAGAACGGTTTCCGACTCTCCCTGTTCGGATTGGACCCGGACAAGGACTTCGCCGCCCTCACCCGCGACATCCAAGGTCGCCGGGCCGATCCCATCGACCCGGACAACAGCCTTCTCCTCCTCAAAGCCACCGGGGCCATGAAGCATGATGGCGGCATCAAGTTCAGCCGCGATTCATGGCAATATGCCGTGATGCGGGAATGGATTAAGGACGGCATGCCCCGGCGCAAGGGAGCCGGGGAGATCAAGGGCATCGAAGTCAGCCCGAAAGATATGTTGTCCCTCAAGGCCGGGCAGAAGGCCCAGATTAAAGTGACCGCCACCTTCACCGATGAATCCAAAGAAGACATTACGCCGTTTTGCGATTTCCGGATGCAGGACGACGCGGTCGCCCGAGTGACCCCCTTCGGCGAAATCTCCGGCATCCGGCCGGGGGATTCCGGCTTCGTGGTGCTATATCGCGGCCAAGTCGCCTCGTTGCGAATCTTGGTGCCGACGCCGATGAAGCCCGGCTTCAAATACCCGAAGATCGAAGCCGTCAATTATGTGGACAAAGAAGTGTTCGCCAAGTTGAAAATGCTCAATGTCGTGCCGTCCGATCTCGCCGGGGACACCGAATTTCTGCGGCGGGTGACCATCGACACCACCGGCAGTCTCCCCACGCCTGACGAGATTCGCCAGTTCCTTGCCGACCAATCGCCGGACAAGCGAACCCGCAAGATCGACGACCTGCTGAAAACCTCCCGCCACGCGGCGTTGTGGGCCACCAAGTTTTCCGACATCACCGGAAACAACACGCTGGCCCTCGAACAGCCGCAAGGGGCCGCCCAGAACCTGAAGAGCCAGATGTGGCACGATTGGTTCCGCTCCCGCGTGGAGCAAAACATGCCCTACGACGAGATCGTCCGGGGCGTGATGACGGCCACCAGCCGGGATGGCAAGACGCCCGAGGAGTGGCTGGCCCATGTGAAGAAGATCGAGGAAGAGGGCAAGAAGTTCGACACGTCCGAATATGCCGGCCGGAAGACGCTGGATATGTTCTGGCGTCGGCAGGCTCAGGTGCCGAGCATCGAATGGAGCGAAAAGACGGCCGCCGCCTTCCTTGGCGTCCGTCTCGAATGTGCCCAATGCCACAAACACCCGACCGACCGCTGGACGCAGGCCGATTACCGGGCCTTCGCCAATCTGTTCACCAACATTAACTTCGCCGCCAACCAGTTTTCGTCGCCCGATGTGAAGAAAGTGATTGACGCGGAGAATGCCGAGCGGACGAGCAAAGTTGATGCGAAGAACAAGAACCAAGTCATGGTGATTCGGGAGATGTTCATCGCTCCGGAACCCCGTGGCAAGAACGTCCTGCTGACGCACCCGGAAACCAACGCCCCGTTGAAGCCCAAGGCTATCGCCGGGCCGGAATTCACCCCGGCGAAGGGCAAGGATCTTCGCGGCGAACTCTTCGAGTGGATGCGTTCCCCGGAAAACCCCTTCTTCGCCCGCAGTTTTGTCAACCGAGTCTGGGGCCATTACTTCGGGGCCGGTATTGTCGATCCGGTGGACGACTTCTCCCAAGCCAACCCGCCGACGAACACTCGTCTGTTGGATGCCTTGGCGAAAGACTTCATCGAAAGCAAGTACGACATCCGGCGATTGGAACGGACGATCTTGATGAGCCGGACGTATCAAAACTCCTCGACGCCGAACGACACGAATCGGCTCGACAAAAACAATTACGCCCGCAGCTACGTCAGGCCGATGCTGGCCGAGGTGGTGGTGGATGTGGTCAATGATGCCATCGGCACCACGGAAACTTTTGGCAACGACGCCCCGGCCGGCAAGCGGATGATCGAGATTGGCGCCAGCCGCATCAACAACGCCAATGTGGCCTATGCTCTCCGCATCTTTGGTCGTCCACCCCGGACGACGGCTTGTGATTGTGAACGGGCGATGGAACCCGCCTTGCCGCAGACGCTCTTCCGCATGACCGACCCGGCCTTGCTTCAGAAGATGAAATCGCCCGCGAACCGTTTCAACTTGCTGCTGAAGGATCGCAAGCGATCAGACGAGGCGATCTTTGAAGAAGTGTTTCTTGCCGCGATGAGCCGATTCCCGACGCCTCGGGAGTTGGACACCTTCTATCAACACCGCCTGACCAACACCGACCGGGCCGAGGCGTTCGCCGATGTGGTGTGGGCGTTGATTAACACCCGCGAGTTCATCCTGAATCACTAATCACTGACGAAATTCTGAACACAAAACCATTAATATTAACAAACGAACAAGCTGATTCAAACCCGAAAGGCCGACGACCATGTTCACGAAACGCGATTGCGAAGGTTTCCACCGCCGCGACTTCATGCAAATCGGCTCGGCCGGTTTCATCGGGTTGTCGCTGGCCAGCATGCTTCGCTCCGAAGCCACGGCCGCCAGCCGGACGACGGCGGCCGATGTCAAGGGGCCGAAGGCCAAGAGCGTCATCCTCGTGTGGCTCTCCGGCGGACCGGCGACCATCGACATGTGGGACAACAAGCCGGAAGCCCCCGAGGGGATTCGCGGCGAATTCAAATCGATCAACACCAAGGCCGCCGGGATGCAGGTCAGCGAGTGCCTGCCGAAGATGGCTTCGGTCGGGGACAAGATCAGCCTCGTTCGCAGTCTGGCCCACACGATCCCGTCCCACGGGCCGGGCACGGTGTTCATGACCACCGGCAACAAACCATCGGCCGCGTTGCAATACCCGTCGATGGGTTCGGTCTGCGCGAAAATGCTGAGCGTGGAAAAGGGCGTGCCACCTTACGTCAGCTTCTCCGAACTTCGCAATGGCTCGGCCGGGCTGGCCGGTTACCTCGGCACCGGTTACAACCCTTTCGGCGTCGAAGGGGGCGGTGGTGGCAAAGGTGACGCCAAGGGGGGCGGGACCAACATGCGGGTACGCGGCATCACACTGCCGCCGGGCTTCAGCCTCGAAGAACTGGAAACCCGGGACAAACTGCTCTCCGGTTTCGACCAAGGCTTTAAAGAACTCGACAACAACGGCAACTTGGTGGACGGGCTCGATTCCTTCCACAAGCAAGCCCTCGACATCCTCCGGTCGGACAAGACGAAGAAAGCCTTCAACCTCGCGGCCGAGAAGGAAACCACGCGGGAAGCCTACGGCACGACTCCCTTCGCCACCAGCGCGCTGGCGGCCCGGCGATTGGTCGAGGCGGGTGTGCGATTTGTGACCATCTCCACCGGCGGTTGGGACACGCACGGCCAAAACTTCACCAACCTGAAGACAAAGCTGCTTCCGCAACTTGACCAAACACTCTCCACGCTGATCCGCGATCTCGACGAACGTGGCATGTTGGACAGCACGATTGTGATGTGCGCCGGGGAATTCGGGCGGACGCCGAAGATCAACAAGAACGTCGGCCGGGATCACTGGGCTCGTTCGATGGCTTGCGTGCTGGCCGGCGGCGGCATCAAGCGTGGATACGTTCACGGCTCGACGGATGCCTCGGGCATGGCTCCGGCCACCGAACCGGTCACCCCGGATGATGTCTCTTCGACGATCTTCCAACAACTCGGCATCGACCCGCACACGGAAATGCAAACTCCGACCGGCCGGCCGGTGCAACTGTTCCGCGAAGGGCGTGTGATCGAGAAATTGGTCGGCTGATATCACCGACCCGATCATTATCCTTGCAGAACCCGCTCATTTTGAGCGGGTTCTTTTTTTGTAACAGGTCATCCGCCGGTCTATGTCTTCTTGTAACGGCAGTCCTTTCTATGTAGTGTGAAAAAGCGTTCTTCGGAACGAGCTCTCATTTCTCTCCAGAGGTTCTCATGCGTTTTCATTCTCCTCGGCGGGCATTCACGCTCATCGAACTCTTGGTGGTGATCGCCATCATCGCCATCCTGATTGGCCTCTTGCTGCCGGCGGTCCAAAAGATCCGTGAGGCTGCCAACCGGATGAAATGCTCCAACAACATCAAGCAATTCGGCCTCGCAGCCCACAACCACAACGACACCTACGGCAATATGCCCCCGCAGTATGGGTATTCCAACGGGACGTCTGGCAATTACGGCCCCCTGTTCTTTCATCTGCTGCCGTTCATGGAACAGGACAACGTCTTCAAACAGGCGACCACATCCGGAGGCTCAAGCTCCTGGAACGGCAACACATTCACCAAATTGGCTGGCGCCGATATTCGGAATAGCGGAATTGAAGGGACAAAAGTGGCCGGTTATATCTGCCCCACAGACCCCTCGGCGGTCCAAGTCAATCCGAACTGGGGTTGGTCCGGAGGATCATACGGCGGCAATTTCCGCGTGTTCGGCAATCTTCAGGGAACAACCACCGTGGGAGTCAGTGACGGCGTGGTTTCCGGGAACGTTGCCAACTGGCAGGGTCGGCCAAACATTCCGGCCACTTTCACGGACGGCACGGCCTCCACGATTTTGTTTGGAGAGAAAATCGGCCTGTGCAACACCACCGGTTCGTATCCCTCTGGCGCCGCCGACGGCGGGAACATGTGGACCCGTTGGGACTACTTGGACTACTGGCAGGCCACTTTTGGCGCCTTCATCACCGGGGCGGGGTCCAAGTTTCAGGACAATCCCACGCCGTACACCAATGGAGGAAGGTGCAATCCGCGACTGGCCCAGAGCCTGCATACCGGCGGCATGAACGTGGGCATGGGAGATGGCAGCAGCCGATTCCTCCGGGCCAGTCTCGACGCGAATGTCTGGTGGTCGCTTTGCACGCCGAACGGGGGCGAATCGAACACGGATTCTTGATCTTTTTCGTGTCCGTGATCTTCCCGCCATTCTCCCGGAGGCCGCCGATGAAGACGATGGCTCGACTATCAGGTTTGTTGGTGTTGTTCTCCGGCGTGATCGGGTGTGGTGATGACCGCACCTCTTTGGTCCGCGGATCAGTCTCCATCGACGGGGAACGCATCACTTTCGGGACCATTGCCTTCATCGGTCCCGATGGCCGCGTGGATTCCACAATGATCCGCGATGACGGAACCTATGAGATGTTGAAGGCCCCGCAAGGGAAGGTGTTGATCACGGTGCAAACCTATCCGTTGCCTCCCCAAGTCCGGCCGCCGGAAGCGATTCCGACGAAAGGGGACAAGGCGGCGGCAACACCAACGGGCGCCAGATATACTCTCCTTCCCGACTATTACAGCGACGAGAAAAAGTCCCCGCTGACTTATACCGTGGTTCCCGGTCCCCAAGAATATGACATCCAATTGAGCCGCCCGGCGAAGGGAGCCTCCCGTTGAGGGGGGAAATTTCCGGTGATTCGGCCGGCGTCATTCCTCTGCGACCGCCGGTGGTTCGATGCGATCCAAATTCTTCCGTTGCCTTACTGGTTGCCGTCCGTCTCAACTTGTCCCCCGGCCCTTTTCCGATTTCATCTTGCTTCCGCTTCCGCCTCGTGACAGTTCCATGATGGCTTGCCTGTCTCGCCGTGGGCTTGCTCCTTTGATGAAAATCGCCGATAGTTGTAGGCTACTGGTAGCATTAATCCCCTCATGGGATGGGTAGCATTCCAATGGCCAACAATATGGCGAATGTTGAAAACTCTCAACGAATCGTCGTCTTCGGCATGCCCGACGCGGGCAAAAGCTCTTTGCTGGGGGCGCTTGCCCAAGTCGGGTTGACGCAGTCTCGCTCGCTGGGCGGCCATCTTCATGAGGGGGGCGGGCTGGCCAACCTGCGGCATCAGGTTTATGAGGAACATACCCGCGAGACGCAGCAGGAAATCGTTTCCTATCCCATTCATATCGCCGGAACCGGGCCAAAACATCCGAGCCGGAATGCCGTGGTGATCGACTGCGACGGCCGGGCGGTCAACGATATCCTCACCAAGAAAAACTCGATCAACCAAAGCCAGAACGCAAAGCAACTCGCGGAAGCCATCCTCACGGCGGATTCGCTCGTCTTCGTCATCGACGCCGGAGCACCATACGACTTACAGGATCGGGATTTTCACGAATTTGCCCGATTTCTGAAGCATTTTGAATCCAAGAGGGCCAACGAACACGGCGTCGGCGGGCTGCCGGTGTTTCTGGTTCTGAGCAAATGTGACAAGATCGCCGGGCCGAACATGAACTCCGGCGAATGGCAGCGGATCATTGAAGCCCGTTGCAACGAGGCGGCCCATCGTTTTCGGGAGGTGCTGAAAGAAGAACCGACCGACGCGGATGATTACTGGAAATTCGGCAGCATCGATTTTCACGTCCGTCCGTGCGCGGTCAAACGTCCTCGTCTCACGGACTTCCCGGAACAGCCCCGCGAGCCTTATGGCGTCGCCGAGTTGTTCAACGAGGTTTTCGGAGACGCCGCCGGATATCGCGATCGCACGGAGAAATCGAAGAATTTGTTGTCATGGATTCTGGCTGGAATCAGCGGGTTGCTGGGCACGCTGGCGTTGTCCGGTTCGTTCCTGTTTCTCAATCCGGTGAGCGACACCACCCCCATCCACGGTCTTTCGTCCAAGGTGGACACGCTGCAAGCCTCCGAGGCACAAGGCGCCCCGGCCCGGCTGGCCGCCGATATTCTGCCCAAGCGGCTCAAGCTCTTTCAAGACATCCAGAACGATCCCGAATTTGACCGACTTTCCGAACTTCAAAAAAACTATGTCCGGCTGCGGCTGGACGAAGGCCAGGCGTATTTGAAGTTCTTGGAGGAACTGAACGCCGTGCCGCCGATGTCGAAGAGCCACAGTCTCGCCGAACTGAATGACATCGAAAAGCGGCTGAACAAAACGAGCGTTCCGGCCGCCTACCGCAGCGAATGGGTGGGCACCGATGCCGTGCTGCTCCGGGAGCGCCTGCTCACCAAGGATATCGTCCAACTCAAAGAAGCGGTTAACACGCTCATCAACCACTTCCAAGCCTTGAAAAACCGGGGCAGTGCCCTCCTCTTGGAAACCACCGAGCTTTCTCCCGAGTGGAAACGGAAGGGACAAGAATTAGTTGAAGAAGGTGAAAAATCCCGGCCGTTTCCCAAAGCCGATCCGTTGCTTGGCCCCGCTTATGTGTTTGATGAAGTGGTCTTCGCGGAAAATGACTGGCTGAAATTTCAACTGCGACTGGCCCATGTGCAAGACATGGCCACCGCCCTCGGCCTCCTCGGGAATATGGACGCGACGGCCCCGTTGGCCCCGGTAATGAATTCATCGGCCAAAGATGTTATTGTCACCGCAGCGACGCGATACGGAAACCTTAAAAACCAATACCCAGATTACAACCGTTGGACGCTCGCGGACATGCCGGACAAATTGAGGCACGATTTCCAAAGAGTATTGAAGAAAAGCAACGACGAACTCATCCGCGACGGTCAACGCCTGATGCTGACTAAATTGAAACCGACGGCAGGCGGAGAAACAACCGAACTGGCATCGAAGTGGCCCGGTGTGGTTGAATACATTCTCTCTGATCGGGAGGTTCAAGACTGGAAGAAACTCACTGACTTTATCTGCCGACTGTACGACCCTACAAACCCCACTATTGTGGAATCCACTGCTGAGTTTCTTGGCGAGAAAACTTTCAAATTTGAATTCAAACGTATGAGCGTCAAAATCCCGGACATTGTCTTGAACGGCGAAGCCCGTCCTGTCGGGGATTTGGTGATTTCCTGCCGGAAAACAGAAACAAGCGAGCCACAAAAAGTGACACTGTCTCGCGATGGAGAACCGAAGCGTGATAGCCAATCAAGTGTCTTCATGTTTACGACAAATGAGCCTGTTCTGAAGATCGACGCAGGAGACATCGTTTTTGCTGAATTGCTGGTGAAAAAGCCGGGGGGGACAGAACAAAAGCTCACATGGAACACGTTCCGAACGCCGACGTACCAATTTGAGTCGCTGAAAGCCCCGCCGAAACTGCATGATCCGAAAACACCGGCCGCCAAGGGAGTGATGGAAGATGGGGTAACACTCGACATCTTGGACGGCAAATACACACCTGTCCCGGCCATGCTGCCAAGTTTGCGTTGAACCGTAATTGATCGAAGCGGTTCTAATCCTGAATCGCGTCTTCCGGGTCCATCGCCGACGGGCGAATGAACAATCGGGGCCGGTTGTCCCCCTCGACCGGCGGGAGGGCTTCGCCGTAGGAACTTCCCTGAAGGCGAATCGTGCCGGAGTCGTTTGGCCGCAACAGGCTGGAATTCGCTGCGATCATGTCGGCAAGAATCAACCCATCCGACGGGCGTTCATCCGGGTTTTCCGAGAGGCAAGACATCAACAAACTGGCCTGTCCGTCAGTGAAGCCGTGCCGCCGTAATTCAGCAATCCAAGCCATGCCGTCCGGCATCCGGCAGGTGGGGTCTTGCTGGAGCAGTTGATACCAGATCATGCCGATGGCATAGACATCGTCCCGCGGGTCCGAAGGCTTGCCCGCTTTCATCTGCGGAGAGGCATATAATGCCGAATGGCTGCCCCGAAGGGACCGCCGCAGGGCTTGGGAAACATCCAAGTGCTGGTTCGCCAAGGGGGCGGTAATTTCCCCCCAGCCAATGTCAGACACCCAGACAGAAACCTTTCCCTCAGTGGTCGGGGAAAGCAGCACATTGGAGGGCTTCAAGCCCCGATGGATCATCGGTTTCGGCAGGTGATGCAACTTCCCGGTGATCCGGGCCAGTCTTCGGGCAATGGTGGCCGCCTGGTCGGGCCGGGGCCGGTCTCCCCTCCATCGGGCGTCGTGCATCAGGTTGGCGAGATCATAACCGTGAATCTGCACATACTCCAGACACGGCGGCCGGCTTTGCAAATAGGCCGAGCGAAGAGGGATCAGCCCTTGATAGACATCAAGGTCCAAGACCCGGCGAAGCAGCGGCTCATATTTGCGGAAACCAGCTTGCAAACGGGAATCATTGACGAATTTCAAGCATGCCGGGGAAAGTTCCGGTTGCTCGTCGTCGTAGCCTTCCCAAACCTCGGAATGCGGCCCGAGACCGCGAAGGGTTTCCACCCGCCAGTTATCCAAACCCGCCGGCAAATCGCCAGGGCGGAAGCTCGGCAAGCGATCCGGCAGAAACAGCAGCCAATCTTCGGCCCGCTTGATCTGGAACTGTTCCGGGACAGAGACGCCTTCCATGTCCCCCGGCCGCCGCAAGGCTTGCCGGGCGATTTCGGGGAGCAATTCCAGATAATGCAAAAGAGATTCCCGGAATTCCTCCGGGACTTCCGGCCGGATGCCGTAAATCGCGTCCTGAATGGCCAGTTCGACCGTTTCGGCCGGGGAGGAGACAATCTCCCGGATGGCCATGCGAATATCGGCCGGGCTGAGATGGGAGGTGTTCCGATAAGTGGCCTTGGCGACTTCGAGAAGGGCCGTCTCAAAGGGAACCAGACGAGCCAGCGCGGCCGTTGCGTATTCGCACAGCGACGCCCCGAGACATTCGACAAATTGTTGCAAACGTGCCATGACAACCCGAACTTCCGAAGCGGGAACAGGGAGATTCGGTCAGCCTAATTAAATCCCGATTCATCGTACCGTAGGTCGAATAATCGTTCAACGCAATAAATTCCCGGGCTTTTCCAGTGTGTGAATAATAGACAAACGGGCGATTGTCCGAACCACCCTCTTTTGCGGAGATTTTGCAATGGATGCCTACATCATTTCAGCCGTGCGAACTCCGGTGGGGAAATTTCTCGGCGGTCTCGCGGAAGTCCAGGCGGTTCGGCTGGCGGCGGGCCTTGTGCCGGAAACTCTTCGCCGGGCCGGGGTGACGCCCCCTCAAGTGGATGAAGCCATTTTCGGGCATGTGGTGCAGGCAGGTTGCGGGCAGAATCCCGCCCGGCAGGCCGCTTTGTTCGGCGGCTTGCCGGACACCATCCCCGCTCTCACGGTCAACAAGGTCTGCGGCTCCGGTCTAAAGGCGGTCATGCTCGGGGCGCAGGCCATCCGGGCCGGGGATGCGAACATCGTGCTGGCCGGTGGCATGGAAAGCATGAGCCGAACCCCGCATCTTGTGGAAGGAACGCGGGCGGGCCTCAAGTATGGCGACGTGCCGTTCGTCGATTCGCTGATTCGGGACGGCCTGTGGTGCCCCTTCGAGAACTGGCCGATGGGCAAGGCCGCCGAACACACGGCGAAGTCCTCCGGGGTCAACCGAGAGGATCAGGACCGGTTTTCCGTCGAAAGCCACCGGCGAGCCGCCGCCGCGTGGGAGAACGGAGCCTTCACGGCCGAAGTGTTTCCGGTGACCGTCGGCACGGGGGCCAAGGCCAAAACCGTTTCACGGGATGAAGGAATCCGCGCCGACTCCAACATGGAATCCCTCGGCAAACTGCGACCCGCCTTCGACCCCGCCGGGACGGTGACGGCCGGAAACGCCTCCCAACTATCGGACGGGGCGGCGGCGTTGATGCTTGCCTCATCGGGATCAGCCAATACGCTCCCCACGAAACCGCTGGCCCGCATTGTGGCTTACACCACCAGCGGCGTGGCCCCCAAGGATATTTTCATCGCTCCGGTCCCGGCCGTTCGGCAGGTGTTGGGCAAGGCCAGGTTGAAACTAAGCGACATCGATTTGTTCGAGATCAACGAAGCCTTTGCCGCCCAAATGCTGGCCTGTTGCCGGGAATTGACTTTGGACGCCACCCGCGTGAACGTCAATGGCGGGGCGATCGCCATCGGCCATCCCATCGGGGCCAGCGGCGCCCGGGTTCTGGTCACGTTGATTCACGCCCTCCACGCCCGGCAACTTCGCTACGGTCTCGCCGCCCTTTGTTTGGGAGGGGGCAACGCCGTCGCCATGATCGTCGAACGGATTTGATAAAATGGGCCAACGATATGATGATCTGTTGAAATTAAACGTCTAACCAATCAAATTTGGTTTGCAACGGGGCTTGGCCATCGATCCCCGTCATTAGACGAAAGAGAATTGTGCATGCGTGCCGTCGTTTTGCTGCTTCTCCTTGCATGTCCTCTTGCCGCCATCGAACCGTTGACGCCGGAACAGGAACGCAAGACGTTTCAAATGTTGCCGGGCTACCGGGCCGAGCTGGTGGCTGTCGAGCCGAACGTGGTCGATCCCGTGGCGATGGCGTTTGATGAAAAGGGAAGATTGTTCGTCTGCGAAATGATCGGCTATTCCAACGGCGGCCGGGGAACCGGCATCCAAACCGAAGGCCGGATTCGGCTGTTGACAGACAAAGATGGCGACGGGCTTTACGAAACCGCCACCGTGTATGCGGACAAGCTGCGGTTCCCCACCGGCGTGTTGCCGTGGAAAAAAGGCTTGCTCGTCGCGGTCGCCCCGGACATCGTTTATCTCGAAGACACAGACGGCGACGGCAAGGCCGATTCCACCTGCGTGTTGTACACCGGCTTCGGCGTGGACAACATTCAGCAGATGGTCAACAGCTTGCAATGGTCGGCCGATGGTTGGGTGTACGGCGTCGCCGGGAGCAACGGCGGGACGATCACCAGCCCGGAAAAACCCGCCATGCCGCCAGTGACGCTGCGAGGTCGCGGCATCCGATTCAAGCCTGATATTCCCGGCAGTCTGGAACCGACTTCCGGCGGCGGGCAATATGGCCTCACCAGCGATCTCGCCCAGCATTGGTTCGTTAACACGAACAGCCAACACCTTCGGCAAATCGTTCTGCCGGATCATTACCTGAAACGGAATCCCAATCTGATCGTCCCGGCAGTCGTTTCGGACATTCCCGAACACGGAGCGGCCTGCAAGTTGTTTCGTGTCAGCCCGTTCGAGGCTTGGCGGGTCGAACGCACCACTCGCCGCAAGGACGGCCCCGAGGCAAAGCAATTGCCGCCGAACGAACTCGTCCCCGGCGGATTCGTGACCAGCGGTTGCTCTCCGCTTTACTATGACGACCCCTTGTTTCCCGAAGACGTCCGCAAGACGGTGCTTTTTTGCGACCCGGCCAACAACCTTGTCTCGCGGGATCGACTTCAACAAAACGGCTCGCTTTACAAGGCCACGCGAGCCGACGAGGGGAAAGAATTTCTGGCCTCCACCGACAACTGGTTCCGGCCGGTGAGCCTCACCACCGGGCCGGACGGGGCCATCTATGTGCTGGACTTTTACCGCGAGGTGATCGAAACGCCCCTCTCCCTGCCGGACGACATCAAGGCCAAGGTAGAACTCCAAAGCCGGGGCCGGGGCCGGATCTGGCGAATCGTCCCGGAGAACGCGAAACCGTTGGCGAAAATCACGCTCGATCCCGCCAAACCAGAAACACTCGTGGAAGGGTTGACCGATGGCCGTGCGTGGGTGCGAAACACCGCCAGCCGGCTCTTGTTTGAAACGAAACCAAAAGAGGCCGGGAAACTTCTCGTCGCCAAACTGCCAGGGGCAACCCCTTCGGCGACCGTGGCCTTGTTGTGGGCCATCGCCATGACTGGAGAACTCACTCCCGCCCAAGTCGGGGCCGTCCTCGCCCATCCAGACCCAGCCGTGCGGGAACATGCCTTGCGGCTCAGCGAGCGTTTTCCCCCGGCCGAAATTGACGTGCCCGCCATTGTGTTGATGGTCGGTGACAAAGACCCGTTCGTGCGGCTTCAACTGGCCTTCACCGCCGGCGGCCTCCCCGCCGAAGTGACGGCCGACATCCTGACGGCGCTCGCCACCAGCGGCAAGATCGATTCGTGGATGCAAACCGCCATCCTCAGTTCCGCGTCTCATTGCGGCCCCGAATTGGTGGCCAAGCTGATGACCGCTCTCCGGACAGACGTCACGCTTCCGTTGGTGGCTCGCTTACTGGCGATGGTTGGTTCCACGTCGGACACCAAAAAGATCGCCGATGTTTTCAAACTCATCTCTCGGCTCGGGCCGGCCGATCAATTAGTCCTGTTGGATGGTCTTGGCCAAGGTATGCGAAACACCGCCCAGCCGCTGAACACCCTTTGGGCCAATCCCCCGGCCGAGTTGAAAAAACCGCTCGCCGGATTGCGCGAGGCGTTTACAAAACGGGCCAACGATGCGACCGACGAGAAACTTCCTTTGCCAACGCGATTGGCCGCTGTCCGGTTCTTGGGCGTCGGGCCGTTTGATGTGGCCAAAGAACCGCTGGCGAAATTGCTGACTCCGCAAAACCCCGGCGAATTGCAATCGGCCGCCGTGCAAGCCTTGAACACCTTTGCCGAACCGGAGGTGGCGACGATCATCCTCGCCGGGTGGGAGGCCCACGGGCCAACGCTTCGCCGTGAAATCTTGGAAACGCTGACTGCCCGCAAAGACCGGCTTCCCGTGCTGCTCAACGCCATCGAGAAAAAAAACATTCTCCCGGTTCACTTGGACGCCAGCCGGGTGGCTCTGCTACGGGATCATGCCGATCCGGCCATCCGGGAGCGGGCGAGGAAACTGCTGGTTGACACCGGAAATGCCGACCGCAAGAAAGTGATCGACCAATATCAAACCTCCCTGACCCTCAAGGGAGATGCCGGTCGCGGCCGGGAGATTTTCCGCAAGAACTGCACGGCCTGCCACCGGTTGGAAAACACAGGCCATGAAGTGGGCGCCAACCTGACCGCCGCCCTCCGGAACAAAACGCGGGAAACGCTGATCCTCGACATCCTCGACCCGAGCCGGGAAGTGGACACTCGTTTTGTGAACTACAAAGTGACTACCACGGCCGGACGAACCATCACGGGAATCCTCGCCGTCGAAACCCCGACGAGCGTGACACTCCGACGCGGGGAAAACACCGAGGACACGGTGCTGCGTTCGCAAATCGACGAAATCAGGGCGACCACCAAGTCCCTGATGCCGGAGGAATTCGAGAAACAGATCACCCCCGCCCAACTGGCCGACCTGTTTGAATACCTGCTGGGACCGGGCCGGGACTCGCCGGGGAAGTGACTGTCAAACATGCTTGGTGAATTTTGCCTCCGAATCGGAACGCGAGGCAAAAGCCGATGATATCATGGCCGGATGCCAGAGATTCAAACTTCCGAACCAGTCAATCGTCTTCCCGGCTGGATGATCGCGGATGACATCCCCGGCCACTTTCTCCGGCTGGTGTGGAGTGGTGAACGACCCGGCAAATGGTTGCGGCGAATTTCCTCGCTGTTGATAGCCATCTTGTTGGTCTTCTGGATCAACTTGGTCCTTTACGTCATCGACGCTCTTGGGGGAAACGCCCCGCCGAAACGCGATGATGTCCTGATGCCGGGCGTCATGGCCTTCATGAGCCTGATCCTCCTGTACTACGGGGCCTCGTTCGCCGGACTCATCAACGGATACTGGCACGAATTCGCTTGGGATGCCGCCAACGCCAGTTTCACCGCCCGGCGCCGAGGCTGGCTTTTCTGGGGAAATAAGTCCGTTCTTCTCCCGTTCGACAAGATTCGTTGGTTCTCGCTGGATTTCGGCCCCGAGGGCCAATTCCCGCTTCCGGCGAAGTTACAAATCAGTGCCGGGGAACCGCTTCACCTTTCGTATGATCTTTCTTCGCTCAACCTGACTCAACGCAGTGATGGCGAACAATTACTCTTTTCCCTCGCTCGCGTGATGAACGCGGAAGGTTATCGCATTCATGCGAACACGGCGAGAGAACTTTCCCTGCAAGTCTGGAGAAAACACTCCGACTATGCAGGGACCGACGAACCCAACGACGATGAGGAAGACGAAACAAGCGAGCAAACGGATTTTCGGCCAATTCCCGATCCGCACGCTTCCATCACCGTTGAACCAATCCGCAAACCGCGTGTCGAGGACACTGTTCGTGCCTCTGGGCCGGTGGATTTGCCAACAGTCGAGAAGACGTTGGACATTGTCCGCATCGACACGTGGCGGCCCGGCGAACTGGTGCGCATTATTCGGCCAAGGGCGCCTTGGTTTGTGTACGCGCTGGTTCTCGTCATTGCGCTGGTTCCCGCCGGTTTGCTCGGCCGGGCGTTTGTCTTCAACATCCTTCGCAGTTTCTTCGGGTTGGAAGAAACCCACCGGCAGATCGTGGCAGGGTTCACGGTGCTGTTGACGGGTTGTGCAATTGGCTTTTTGCTGTGGAACAACCTGAAAGTCCGCGAAGTGATTTTCGACTGGTCTCGGAATCGCCTCACCCTGCGATACGGGTCAACACTGCGGCACTGGCCTTTCGCCGCCGTGCAAGAATTGTTGCTGGCCGAAAAGACTCATGGCGAAAGCTTCGCCGACGCCGAGGACAACACCCCGGCCAAACCGCCGGATGGTTACAAGGCGGGCCTTCATCTGTTGTTGCCCGAAGAAGACATTTTGGTGATCGAAACCGAAAAATGGGAACCGCTAGCGGCCGTGGCCCGGCAAACACTGGCCCCGATGGGCTCCGCGTTGGCGGCCGCCTTGCGGATGAGATATTCACGTGGAAACCCAAAGGGCCGCCCCGGAAAAGAAGCAGCCGATGCCCTGAGAATGAGCCGCCCGCAATTGCTGACACTCGCCCTGATCGGCTTGGTGGCGGCGAGTTTGCTCGGTTCGGTGGCAGTGCGTGATTACGGCATCCGCCGAACCGTGGCCCAATTAAAGGAATTGGGAGTGGACGCGGTGTTCATGGGCAGTTACGGGCACAATCGGCACATCGTCTTGGAGAACTTCGTCAACATCCGCATGACGGACAACAAACTGCTGGCCGCCCACGGCGAAGAAATCAACCGACTGCTGGCCACCCTTCCCAAAGTGGGCCTCGATCTTCGGGAATCATCACTGACGGATGCCGACTTGGAACCGTTCCGGGGCGTGAAGCTCCACATGGTCCGGATCGCCAAGTCGCCCGTCACCGACGACGGCCTCGCCCTCCTGGCATCCGGCGACGACCTTGTGTTCGTTGACGCCGACGAAACAACTATCAGCGACAATTGCGTTCCCGCGTTGAAACGCCTGCCCAATCTGCGGTTCATGTTCTTCCGACAAACCCGCATCACGTTCCGAGGCTCGGCCCAACTTCACGCGATGCCCGCCATGTTGATTGCCGAACCTTGAACAACCAGTGAATCGGACCTCTGTATACAAAAAAGGGTGAAAGAGGAACCCAATGCCCGCTGATCTTCCCAAGCCTGCCGCTGCCGTCAAACGCCGGGCCACCCGGATTCGGGCTGAGTTGGCGAAACTCTATCCTGATGCGTTTTGTGCGTTGAATCACGACGGGCCGTTGCAATTGCTGGTGGCGACCATTCTCTCGGCCCAATGCACCGATGCCCGCGTCAATCTGGTCACGCCGGCCCTGTTTGCCAAGTATCCCCACGCCAAGGATTATGCCGAGGCCGATCCGGCCGAACTGGAGGGATACATCGCGTCCACCGGATTCTTCCGCAACAAGGCGAAGAATATCCGAGAGTGTTGCCGGTTGATCGTGGAGCGGCATGGCGGCGAAGTCCCGCAGACGCTTGATGAATTGGTGCTGCTTCCCGGCGTCGGCCGAAAAACGGCCAACGTCGTCTTGGGGGATTGCTTCGACATCCCCGGCATCACGGTGGACACCCACGTCGGCCGTCTCAGCCGCCGGTTGGGGCTGACGGAAAACGATGATCCGGTCAAGGTGGAACTCGATCTGATGGCCGTCATCCCGCAGCCTGAATGGACGACATTTTCCCACCGCATGATCTTCCACGGCCGTCAGGTTTGCCACTCTCGCAATCCCAATTGTGCCGCCTGTACGATGGAGGGGTTTTGTCCGAAGATCGGCGTGAACGACAAAGAAGGCGCAACGTCCTAAAAGTTCGAGTTGGCCCGGTCAGCCGGAAATCCCAAACTAGACACCAGACACCAACCCCTCATGGATGTGACATGCTTCTTCGCGCGACCCTTTTCGCCGGTTTCATCGCCCTGGCCTTGATGGCCGCTGACGAACCCCCCAAGCCATTCCATGTCGAGAGAGTGGACGGCGGGGCAATGGACGCGGCCTTGGTGACACCCGCCATCCGGTTGAAGACGCCCATCGGCAGTCAGGAAATCGAAACGACGTTCATCAAACGACTGACCTTCGCCACGGCGGAAGAACCCGCCAGCGTTGATGTGGTGGAATTGAAGGACAAGGAAACCATTCGCGGCAAGCTGCTTCAGCCGACGCTCGACTTTCAAATTGGCGACAAGACGGAGACCATCGTCGTCAAGGAACTACGGGAAATCAAGGCAATCAACACGGCCAAGCCGGGGTTGGTCGCCTTGATCATCGGGTTGTTTACACTGGCGGCGATGGAGATTGTTCTCGGGATCGACAACATCATCTTCCTGGCCATCGTCGCCGAGAAATTGCCTGAGAAACAGCAACCGCGAGCCCGCCGGCTCGGGCTGGTGGCCGCGTTGGGAACCCGGTTGTTGCTGCTGGCTTCGTTGTCCTTCCTGCTTGGATTGACCAAGCCGGTGTTCACCATCCCCGACCTGCCATTTTTCCATGATTTGGAAGCCCGCGAGGTCTCCCTTCGGGATTTGATTCTGCTGGTTGGCGGAATGTTCTTGATCGGCAAAAGCGTCCACGAGATGCACTCCAAGTTGGAAGCCGACGAGGAAACCGAAAAGAAGCAAGCCACGTCCAATGTGTCCTTTGGCGGGGTGCTGATTCAAATCGCCATTCTGGACATCGTCTTCTCGCTGGACTCGGTCATCACGGCCGTTGGCATGGTGGAAGAGTTGTGGGTGATGATTACCGCCATGATTATCGCCATGCTGGTGATGATGCTCTTCGCCGGAACGATCAGCGAATTCGTGGAAAAACATCCGACCATCAAAGTGCTGGCGTTGGCGTTCCTTATCCTCATCGGCGTGATGCTGGTGGCCGAGAGTTTGGGTCAGCACATCGACAAAGGGTATATCTATTTCGCGATGGCCTTCGGCGTGGCCGTGGAAATGGTTAACCTGCGGATCTCCCGAAAACAGGCGGCCGTGAAATACTGATGTTCATGCTTCCCGCAGAATCTCACGGATCACATGCCCGTGAACATCTGTCAGACGTCGCGGAATCCCGTTTTGGTAGAAGGTCAGTTTCTCATGATCCAACCCCAGCAAATGCAGGGCGGTGGCATGAAGATCATAACTGTAACTCGGCTTCTCGGCGGCCTTGAATCCGAATTCATCGCTGGAACCGTAGCCGACGCCTCCTTTGATCCCGCCGCCGGCGAGCCAGGAAGTAAACACGCCGGGGTTGTGATCCCGGCCCTTTTGTTTCCCCTGCATGAAGGGCTGACGGCCAAATTCCGTCGTGCAAATCACCAGTGTGGAGTCGAGGAGGCCGGTTCGCTTGAGGTCGCTCAACAAGGCACTGGCTCCCGTGTCGAGAATGCGGCCCCAGTAGCCATGATCGCGAACGATGTCCTCGTGCGAATCCCAGTTTGGCCGAATCTTCTTTGAATTGGTGTTCTCCGCTCCGCAGAAGATTTGCACGAACCGAACCTTTCGTTCCACCAACCTCCGGGCGAGCAAACATTGTCGGCCGAACGGGCCAATATCCTCATCGGTGAGTTGATAAAGCTCGTGAACTAATTTTGATTCCCGGCTCAAATCCACGGTTTCAGGCGCGCTCAATTGCAACTTCGCGGCCAGTTCGTAATTGGCGATCCGGGCTTCGAGCAGAGTGTCCCCGGTCCGCGATTCCGCGTGCCGGCGGTTGAGCGATTGAAGAAACTCCCGCCCGTCTTTCTCAGCCTCGGCAGATGCCTTGATCGTTGGAAAAAGATTGGCAATCGGGTCTTTGCCGCTCGCGGTTTCCAGCACCGTCCCCTGATGCACGGCCGGGAGGAAACCGGCGCCCCAGTTGATGATGCCACCGGGAGGCAGGCCGCGCACATCCGGCAACACCACGAACGATGGCAAATTCTCGTTCATGCTTCCCAATCCGTAATTCACCCAGGCGCCCATGCTCGGGAAACCCGGCCGGATGAAGCCGCTGTTCATCATGAACATGGCCGGGCCATGCAGGGCTGACTTGTTCTGCATGGAGTAAATAAACGCCATCTCATCCACATGCTTCGAGAGCTTGGGGAAGAGATCGCTTATCCATCGTCCCGACTGGCCGTGTTGCTTGAACTTCCAAAAACTCTTGCCGTAGTTCCCGGCGTAGCCCGCGAAGGTCTGCTTGCCGAGTTCGGTGTCAAACGTCTTGCCATCGGCCTTTTCAAGTTCCGGCCGATAGTCGAAGGTGTCAACCTGGCTCATCCCGCCGGGACAAAAAATCTGAATCACCGAAGCGGCCTTCGCCGGGTGATGCGTCCTGGCTTTTTCGGCGCCTTGGGATTCCGAGTGCAACAGCGAGGCGAAGGCCATCGCCCCGAAACCGCTGCCCACATGGGAAAGAAAATCGCGGCGGTTGGAAATGGTCATGAGAAACCTCGTTCATTCATCGTTTCGGGCGAAACCATGTGTGGCCGCGAGACTCAATCAATCGTCACGAATTCGTTTGCATTGAGCAGGAACCGACAGAATTGCGCCAGTCCGTGTTTGGCCGCCAGAGATTCAGCCCCTTTCAATTCCGCAGCAGCGGGAGGCCGGCCAAGGGCCAGCTCAAAAGCCAGGCGAATCTGTTTCTCGCGGCTTGATCCGGCTTCTTTCTCCAATCGCGCGGCAAGATAGCCAGCCTGCTTCAACATGAATTCATCGTTGAGCATGGCCAAGGATTGCAGGGCGGTGGTTGTCACCGTGCGGGCGGGGGAAAGATTCGCGGGATTCGGACAATCCAGCGTTGTCAGGAACTGTTGGGGAGTCGTGCGGACCACAAAACGGTAAATACTTCGTCGCCATAGTTCGCTTCGGTCGGCGGTGACATAGGTGTAAACCGGGGCGTATTCTTCCTTGTATTCAAAATCCCGATAACCCGGCCCGCCCATCACCGGATTCAGTTTGCCGCTGATGCTTAACACGCCGTCCCGAAGCGATTCGGCATCGACCCGGCGCGTGTTTTGCCTCCAAAGCAGGCGGTTATTCCCGTCGATCTTTTCGCCTCCCTTGGCGATCGATGTTTGGCGATACGCCCGGCTCAGACAAATATGCCTGTGCATGGCCTTCAAGGACCATTTCTCTTCCCGCAGCTTTTCGGCCAGCCAGTCCAGCAACTCCGGATGCGACGGCAACCCGCCCCCCAGACCGAAATCACTCGGGGTGTCCACCAGGCCGGCGCCGAAATGATGATGCCAGAGACGATTGACAATCACCCGCCCGGTCAGCGGATTGTCCGGATGGGTCACCCAATTGGCAAAGGCCAGCCGTCGTTCGCCATCTCCAAGGCTGGTGTTTCCAAATTCCGGTTTAAACTTGGACACGCACGCAATCGCTCCCGGCGAGACTGTTTCTTTTGGGTCTTCCGTGTTGCCTCGGTGCAGTCGTTTCACCTCCGGGGGCGTCTCGCTCAGAATGCCATAAACCCTCGCCGGCTCCGGGATTGCCGCCAGTTGTTTCTGCAAGGTGTCGCGTTCGTCCTTCAATTCCGGCTTCGCTTTGATCTCGGCCAGCCGCTTTTCAAGCGGCGCCCGCTTCGCGTTGTACTCCTTCTCCTCTTGGGTGGACAACGCCCGGTTGCCCCGTTTCACCCCGGCGAAGACCGACAACAATTGGTAATATTCTTTCTGAGAAATGGGGTCGAGTTTGTGGTCGTGACAGCGGGCGCAGTTGATCGTCACTCCGCAAGCGGCCGTGAGAACCTGTGTCACCATGTCATCGAGATCATCGGCTCGGGCGAGACGCTTCAAGACCAAACTCGGCGTCTCGGCCTGACCGACGAAATCCCACGGCCCGGCCGCCAGAAAGCCCGTCGCGGTCAATCCGTCGGGACTATTCGGGTGGATCACATCTCCGGCAATTTGATCCCGCAAAAAGGCATCATAAGGTTGATCCTGATTCAACGCCTTGATGACCCAATCTCGGTATCGCCAGGCATGGTCTCGCCGCTGATCGCGTTCAAAGCCATGCGTGTCGGCATAGTGGGCGATATCGAGCCAGTGTCTGGCCCAACGCTCGCCGTACTGCGGGGAGGCGAGGAATCGATCAACGAGTTTCTCATATGCCTTCGGGTCGGCTTCGGAAAGAAACGCTTGCACCGCCTCGGGAGAGGGAGGCAGCCCCGTCAAATCATAAGAGAGCCGCCGGATGAGCGTTCGTCGGTCGGCTTCGGCGGCGAGCGTCAGCCCCTTCTCCCGTAGTTTCGCCAGGATGAACCGATCAATGTCGTTGCCAATCGCCGGGTCGCTGACATTCGGGACCGGGACTTTCACCACAGGTTGCCAGGCCCAATGGTCGAGTCGTTTGTCTCGGGCGGCCTCGCGGTCCGCCTTGGTTTCCGGCCAGTCGGCCCCGGCATCGATCCATCGTTTCAACAATTCGATCTGCGCGGGCGTGAGTGAGTTTTTGCCGGGTGGCATTCGTTTGCCAGCATCCGGGTGTGTCACCCGGCGAAACAATTCGCTCTCGGAGCTCTTTTTCGGCGCCAGTGCAATCCCATTGTCTCCCCCCTTGAAGGCCGCGCTCTTTGAATCAAGCCGCAAGCCGTTTTTTTGCTTCGTCGGCCCGTGACAGCTCACGCATTGTTCTTGAAACAACGGACGGATTTGCGTTTCAAAATCGACATGCCCGGCAGCGGGAATAAGTGGGGAAAAGAGAAACATTGAAACAAGATGAATCATGTCCGGCTCGATTCGGGAAGATTTCGATGATGTCCGGCGGCGGGAAACAATATCCGGGGAAGTCCCCGTTTATTGATACACCTTCCCGAACATATTTTCATTTCGGAGGAGTGGCGGGCTTCAGGAAGGACTCAAAGAACTGACATAGCAGATCGTTGGACTCGTCGGTCGGGTCGTGGGTCGGACGGTTGGTCATGCCGACCCGGTTCTCGGCCCCGAGCAATTTATTGACCGCCACCGCGTGGTTGAGAGCCTTCCACCGCTCAGGCGGGTCTTCGGCACCGCCGGACACCAGAAACGGCCGCGGGGCCATCAGGGCGTGGAGTTCATGCAAGTCCCGGTTGTCGGCCATCATCTTCTTGTAAGGTCCCATGCGGGGGTTTTCGTTCGTCGGCAAGCCGGGCTTGCGGTCTTTCCCCGGCTCGAAGCCGAGATACCACGGTTCCCAATAGTTGACATTGCTTCGCTTCTCGTCGAACACAATGCCGGGGTCCGACCAAGCCGCGCAGGCAAATGACTCATGCAGGCAGGCGGCGAACAAAGCCCATTTGCCTCCATAGGAGTGGCCGGTCACGCCGATTCGTTTGGGGTCAACCATTGGCAGATTCGCCAGCAGACTGGCGCAGTTGGCGGCCTCATACGCATGAAAAGAGAGCGGTTGAATCTTGCATGTTTCCTTGGTCGGGTAAAACGTGGTCGGGCTGCCACCCAAAGACAGTGTCACAAAGCCGCGTTTGGCGAGTTGCAAGGCAAAATCACGATGGGTTGACTTGCCGAGGCCGATGGCGGTCTTTGCCTCGTAGAAGACGACCAGCACGGCGGGAAACGGCCCGGCACCATCGGGGACAAGCAGAAACGCATCCTCCGTCAACCGGCCGGGGGCCGTTTCAATTTTGACATGATGTTGGGTGATCCCCTCGCGGCGAACCTTCTCCAAATACTCGATCTTGGGCTTCTCGATCAGGGCCGGCCATTCTCCCATCAGCCCGTGCCAATACTTCTTGATCTCGGCTCGTCGCTTCGCCCAATCTTCGGCCGTGCGAACCAGCGTGCCGTCGTCGAAGGTCAGCGGGGAACGGTAATCGCCGAGATCAGTCGCATACTTGGCCGGAGGCTTGAAATACGGAGCCAATTTTTCACTCGGGTCTGCCGCGTTCACCCCGGCCGATCCGATCAACATTACCAGCAACAGACGGACAGTCATTCGATGGCCCCGTTGGGATGATTGGTCGGCGAAGTCACGTCTCCACCTAGCCGCATTCATTTCTTGGGTGGCGAGCATTGATCCAGAAGTCCGAAGACGGTTCGTTGGAATGTTTCGGGGTCTACGAACCTCACGCCCATATGGCCGGCCTGATCGACAACAACGAGTTCCGCATTTTCTCCGATGGCGTTGGCAATCGCCCTGGCCTCTTCCGGCGTCGCCCGGTTATCCGCGCCGCCGGCCATCACCAACACACGGGCCGACTTGGAAACATTGGCGGCGGCCTTCAACGGAGAAATGTCGTCCGTGTGCGGTAACACCAACGGGGCGACGGTTGACAGCCCCGCGTAAGCGACATACTCCAAGCCCGGCGGGAGAACTCTTCGGGTGCGGTTTCTCGTCGCGATATGAAGATCTTGATATGGGCATTCCAAGATGAAGCCGCTCACTTGGTCGCCCAAGTCTCCCGCCGCGAACAGAGCGGCCGCCGATCCCATCGACCGGCCCCAAATCACAACGGGTCGGCCGGGATGCCGCTCGTGAAGCCATTCGACGGCCGCGATCACGTCGTGCCGCCCGCCGTATCCGAAGTCGTTCAATTCACCGGTGGAATCCCCGTGCGCCCGGAAAGAAATCATCAGGACCGGGCTTCCCGTTTTTGCAATATATTCCGCCTCCGGCAGGCAAATGGACCGATTTCCCCCATTGCCATGAAGGATCAGGACCAACGGCCGGTCGGCGCGTCCCTCGAAGTACCACGCCCCAAGTTCCTGGCCGTCTTTGGAGGTAAGCCGCAATGGCTCAATCTTGCCCCAGGCGATTGAAGGAACAGGCTCCTCTCGGATTGACGCAACCCGCCGGGTGAGTTGACGGACCGCAAGATAAGAAACGATCAACCAAGCAACGATGCCGAACCCGGTAAGAGCCAGCAACCGGCCGAGGCGGTTTCGCCATGTTCGCTTGGGGACGGGAGTGGTCGTCGCGGATTCCATTTCGCCAAGTCCCCTTGTCAATCGCCATCGGGTGGTTACGATTCTATTCAACAACAGTCCCTCGGGACTCAAACCGGTTTGGCCATGAGCCACCCAAACCAACACTCAGCGGCTCACGTTCATGATCCCTCTTGATGAATGGCCGATGTTCCCGGCCACTCCTTGCCAGCCTGTTTCTAACTTCAATCACCCGGCCGATGCTAACCGCATCGCTTGGGGCTGACCCCGTTCACTCCTGTTCGGAGTGTGTTTGTCCCGTTCTCGCGTCGAGACGGGGCGTTTGGCTGACTCACCCCCATTATGGGGGTTACAAACCTCTCGGGAACTGAGCCACCCCGGAGGCACCTCACGGCTCAATCTCATGTATCGTTGCCAGAAGTGTCATCGGGTGATGCCTGCGGGCACCCCCTCACGCCGTGTCGTCTTGGAACGACGGGACCGTGAGTATCCGTTCCGGTCCAAGGCCAATGTCGTCGTCCTGCCTCCGAAAACCCCCTCCAGCAAAAAATCCCGGAGGCATCACCACGACGACCCCGGCGGGCGAGGGAAGCAGATCGTTCGGGAAAGTTGCATGTGTCCGGCGTGTGCCGATTCCCTCGGCCAATCATAACGTGAGTCTGGCCGCGTCGGCGAATATGCCGACGCGGCTATCTATTCCACCACATGTGTGATACCGAATCGCATTGATTACTGACGAAAGGTCACAGTCTGGAAGACTCCTTCCGACTCCACCTTGGCAAATAATCAGTGCAATTTGGCATTATTCCTTGTGATGGTCGCCTGCGGCATCCGGTTCGAACACCTTCGCATGCCTCGCCGCTGAAACGATCATTTTCGTGGCCGTCACTCGGCACCTTCTTGCTCAAGGACCGCTACCAAGTCATGGATCAGGGCAACATCCGCAGAAAACTGCTTTCGCCTCGCGAATTGACGGCGGCCCAACAATGGTAACAGTTCACGACCCATTAATTCAGGCCGCTTGAGTCCGTGGTTCCAAGGCGACCAGTCTCGGCAACGGACGCCCGGCTTGGGCGGCGTCGAAGCAGTCGGCGAGGAAGTCCCAAGCCTTTCGACCCTGCTGACGGCAGGTCTCCACGACGCTCCAGATGTTGGCCAGGTATTTCGCCCCGGACTCGCTCTTCGGACCGTGGCTTTGCTTGCGCCAGATGACGCCGTGACGGATCGCCCGCTCGGCGGCGTTGTTGGTCGGTTCCACCCCGTCGTTGAAGGCGAAGCGGAACAACGAGACCTCCTGCTCCGCGAGTCGGGCGCATGTGCCGCTCGTCTTGGCGCAGCCGCTCGCCACGCCCCGTTCCAACGCGGCGTTGAAGCGGGTGCGGAACACGCCCCGGCGGGACATCTTCGAGGCGAAGGCGGACTTGGTCAGCTTCCCGTCCCGCACCCGCTTCCACAAGTCGAACAACTCGTCCGACAACTTCAACAACTCCCGGCCGATGACTGACCCGTCGTTGTTCCGGTCGCTCATTGCCTGAAAATCCCGCCGCAAATGAGCCCAACAGTATTGATGGTCGCCGGGCGGCACCCGGGAATAGAGGCTGTGCCGGTCGCTGGTCAGGACGCGGACATACGTCTCGCCGATCAATTTCAACAATTCTTCGCGGTTCCGGCCGGAGACGATCTGGAAGGCCGTGCCGACGGCCGTGACCATCACCCACAGCCAGCGGCCCTTGCCCATCGACGTCTCGTCAATGTTCGACGCCGACTGGCGGGCGGCCCGGAGAATCTCGTCGGCGACCGGCTGCAACACCCGGCCCGCCCCGGCCTCAATGGAACAGACCTGGCCGGCCGACAGCGACACCCCGAACAGGTCGCCCATCAAGTTCGCCGCGTTCTCCTTGCTCAGCCGATACCGTCCGGTCAGCAACACCGCGCAGCCACGCAACCGCGGCCCGTCCTGGCCGGTCACCCCGGCCGGCAACGGGCCGCAGGTCGAAAACCCGCAGGAACAATCGAGCCGGTGGCGTTGATATTCCGTGACATTGGGCTTCACCGGCGGCAGTTCGGTCACTTGAAATCGCAACGGGTTCGGATCGTTTCCCGTCAGCGGCTTCGAGCAGTGGCGGCAGGCGGCGGGGAAACAGGGGATCACGCGATGGCATTGGGCGGCCGGGATCAGCGTCCGGGATTGTTTCGGATGCCCCGGCTGGCCGCCCGGTTTCTTTCCGGAGGCCGGTTTCGGGGGAGCCGGCTTGACGGCCGGCCCGTCGCTCGACGGCGGCTTCGAGGAATTGTGCGAGTTCTTGTTCAGCTTCTCCTCAAGGTCCGCGATCTTCGCCAGCAACAGTTGAATGAAAACGACCGCCTCCGGCGGCCACGCCGCCATCATCTCCGGAGTCAGCTTCGGCACGTCCATGCGCCATACGCTACCATAGGTTCACGGAAAACGAAACCTCGGGTCGTGAACCCCTACCAACAATGTGACAGGAGAATCGCCTTCTCGCTCTCCGACGACATCAATCATTATCTCGGCATCCCCGCGAACGCAGCGCAACTTGATAAGGGTGTCAGGTTCTGCCCCGCCCGCCGTCTCATATATGTCGGCCCCGCATTGTTTAAACACATTGGCCAGCGAATCGTACACAACCCAAGAACAACACAGAAGGAAGCCAGGCTCCGGCCAAGCCAGTTCGCCGGGCGGATAGTCGCTTGCCCAGCAAGCCAAGTGTCCGGAGACAATCCCCGCAGTCAGCCAAGGCGGTGAAAGGCTTTTGTCCCACCCAACCACCGCGAGATCAGAATCGGCCACCGCATCGAGATAGCGCAGGCCGCCCGCTTCCAGTTCCGAGACAAAGCCCCACGCCTCGGCAGTGCTCATAAAGCTGACACGTAACAGATGGTCGTCCTCGGTGAGATTGCTCAGGTCTTGGCGTGCGAAACCATCGAGTCCACCGCGGAATCTCGCCTCCACTGCGGGCTTCCGCACAATGACATTGACGAACTCGACGGTTACCGCCAAAAGATGCTCTCCCCTCGTCGAATTGTCATTTTGCCGATTCCGAGCATGAAACGGAATCGATTCTATTATCAATCCGTCAATAGTGGACAAGGATGCCTCTCAATCCCCGTCGCGAAGTTCCCTCGCCGTTACAAAGGCTCCGTCAGGTTGTGATGGACTGCCGCGCATGCCCGGACACTGATGGCTCGCCTGCCGCCACGGAAAGCGACCGGAAAGGGGGCCAGTCATGAAAAGACAGGTGCCGACACGGCGATCTTCAAATCTCACCTCCCGATATTGGAATAAGCCCCTTCCCACAATTGAGTCATACCGAATCGCTCACAGGTTCCCAATCACCGATGGCGTGCTCAAGCCAATTTCTGCTTGACAAGTTCTTGCGGGCACGCGACGATACCAATCATCTATTGCCTGCCTTCGCCGGTCAAACAGTCTGGGTTCGTCCGGCTTCTCCTTCCTTCGTCAGACTTCGGGACCATCCACATGGGCTCCCTCCGGTGTCGCCTTCTGGCGGCTTTTAATGCGTGTCTCGCCCTTTTTGTCGCCCCGGTGTGCGCGGAAGAATCGCTGCATCAACGCATCGACCAAAAAATTGCCGCCGGACTGGCGAATTACGATCAACTGGCCGCCCCGCTGGCCGGGGATGCCGAGTTCCTGAGACGGATCACCCTTGATCTCACCGGCCGCATTCCACCCGCCGCCGAGACACGGGCCTTTCTGGCCGACAAGTCGTCCGACAAGCGAACGAAACTGATCGACAAACTCTTGGCCAGCCCGGAATACGCCCGCCGGATGCAGGAATATTTCGACGTGATGCTGATGGATCGTCGACGCGATGCGAAGGTTCCCGGCGCCGCTTGGGAAGAGTTTCTGCGAACGTCATTTGCCGCAAACAAGCCTTACGATCAACTCGTCCGCGAAATTCTCTCGAACGACGGCGCCGACCCGAAGACCCGCGCGGCCGCGAAGTTCTTCCTTGAACGGGATCTCGAACCCACCATCGTCACACGGGACATTTCGCGGCTGTTCTTGGGCCAAAATTTGCAATGCGCCCAATGCCACGATCATCCGCTGGTGGACGATTACCATCAGGAACATTTCTACGGCATCCAAGCCTTCTTCAACCGGGCGTTTTTGTTCCCGGATGCGAAGGATGCGAAGGCAGTCATCGCCGAGAAAGCCGAGGGAGAAGTCAGCTTTATCAGCGTCTTCGATCCGAAAAAGGCCCAGAAATCCACGCCCCCGGCCGTGCCGGGTTGGAAGCCAATTGGCGACCCGAAACTGGAGAAGGGGAAGGAATATACAATGGCCCCGGCGAAGAACGTCAAGCCGGTGCCCGCTTATAGTCGCCTGTCGAAACTGGCGGCCGCGATCACGGCGAATGAAAACATCGCTTTTCGCCGCACGGCCGCAAACCGGCTCTGGGCGATGATGCTGGGCCGGGGGTTGGTGCAACCGCTCGACTTCGACCACTCGAACAACCCGCCGTCTCATCCGCAATTGATGACGATGCTCGCCGACGAATTCGCCGGGCATCATTACGACGTGAAATGGCTGCTCCGCGAAATTGCCCTCAGCAGCACCTATCAACGCTCTAGCGAAGGATCACCGAAATCGCAAAACATCCCGGAACACCGGTATGCGGTGGCGATTCTCAAACCCCTCTCTCCCGAACAAATTGGCTACTCGATGATGCAAGCGACCGGGTTGACCGACGTGTATCGGAACGAACTCGCCAAAACTCTGACCGAGCCAACGCTTCAAACGAAACTCGCCCCGAATCTCGGCCCGTTCCGGCAACTCTATGGTGCCCAACCGGGAGAGCCGGAGGATGGTTTTGCCTCGACCCTTGACCAAACGCTCTTCGTGAAACACGGCAATCATGTGAGAAACCTGATCGCCCCGCGAACCGGGAGTTTGGTGGAACGGGCCGCCAAACTCGCCGAGCCAAGCCTGATTGCGGAAGAACTCTTCCTCACCGTTTACAGCCGTTTGCCGGCCGACGACGAACGACGGGAACTGGCCGAACTTCTTCGCCCGGCCGCCAACCGCACCAACACCCTGACCGAAGTGGTGTGGGCGATGCTCGCCAGCGCGGAGTTTCGATTCAACCATTGATTCAATAACGATCCACCGCGGGGCCAAGTCATGAAACATTGTCCATACGCCTGCCACACGAGCGACCATCTGGTGAACCGGCGCCTCTTCCTCGGCGGCGCGGCCGCCGGGTTCGCGGGGCTGACGAACCCCGCCGCCGCCCGTGAGCTGGCGGCCAGCCAGAAGCGGATGCTCGTCATCTTTCTGAGCGGCGGGGTGAGCCAGCTTGAAACATGGGACCCCAAGCCGAACACGGACACCGGCGGGCCGTTTCGGGCGATTTCCACCAGCGTTCCGGGGGTTCACATTTCGGAACTGCTGCCACTCGCGGCGAAACGAATGCACCTGCTAACGCTCGTTCGCGGCATCAACACCGCCGAGGACGAACACGGCCGGGGAGCCACCATCATGCTCACCGGCCGACGGACGGAACCGGGGTTGAAGTATCCGGAGGTCGGCGCGGTCGCGGCCAAGTTGCTCAACACCACCACGCCGGAACTTCCCGGCCACGTCCAAATCACCCCCGGCGGCGGCAGCGGATTCAACAAGGAAGATGCGGCGTTTCTGGGGCCGAAGTTCGCTTCTGTAACGCTTGCGGATGGCAAGCCACCGGCCGACTTGCCCCGCCCCGCCATCCTGACGACCGACGCCGACCGCGAGCGGGAAGCCTTTCGCCAGAAGTTGAACGCGAAGTTCGCCCAATCCCGGCGATCCGCTCAAACAGAAGCCTACACCGAATCTTTTGAACAAGCCTCGAAAGTGGTGGCAAAGGCCAACGCCTTTGACGCCTCCCGCGAAGACCCCAAAGCCGCCGACCGCTACGGCCGGCACGATTTCGGCCGGCACATGCTGCTTGCCCGGCGACTGCTGGAACAAGGGGTTTCATTCGTCAAGGTATCGCATACCAACTACGACACGCACCATGAAAACTTCGATTTTCACATCGAACAACTCGGCGAGTTCGACCGGCCGTTCTCGATGTTGCTGGATGACCTTTCCGACCGCGGAATGCTGGAATCGACGCTCGTGGTGGTGATGTCCGAATTTGGCCGCACGCCCCGCATCAATGATCGCTACGGTCGCGATCACTGGTCGAAGGCTTGGTCGGTGGCGATGGCCGGTTGCGGGTTGAAAGCCGGGGCGGTCGTCGGCAAGACGAACGCGAACGGAACAGCCGTGACGGATCGGGAAGTCAATGGCGGTCACTTGTTCCACACCTATTTCCGAGCGTTGGGCCTCGACCCGACCAAGAACTTTCATCCCGCCGGCCGGCCGATTCCGATTGCCGATCCGAAAACGAGCGCCATCACCGAACTCTTGGTGTGAGAACCGACCATGCCCGCGACAACCATTGACCCGACGAAAACGCGCGTATTGAAGGAACTCAAACACGTCCGGCCTCTAATTGGTTGCCGGTTCGATCCCTCCGGCCGGTACTTGTTCGCCAGCGCCGAAGACGACACCATTCAACGCTTCGATCTGCTCACCGGCGGCAAAACGGCCCTCATCGGCCATCAAAGTTGGGTCCGCGGCCTGGCTTCTGTGCCCGTCAAAAACACCCCGGTTGTTTCGCATGACAACGTGCCAACCAGTGCGATCTTTCGCGGCGTTGCGGCGGTTCACAAGCCGACAGTATTTACGCTTCTCTCCGGCGATTATCACGGCAAATTGCTTTGGTGGAACGGTGCCGACGCCACGCCAAAACCGATCAAGACTGTCGAAGCTCATGACGGCTGGATACGCGCGGTGGCCGTCTCACCTGATGGCACGATGGTGGCCACCTGCGGAAACGATCAACTGGTGAAGCTATGGAACACCGCCGACGGTCGGCCGATTCGCACTTTTGAAGGGCACACGTCCCACGTTTACAACGTTGCCTTCCACCCGAATGGTCAGCGAATTGTCTCGGCCGATTTGAAAGGGAACATCCGGGATTGGGAGATCACGACCGGCAAACTCGTCCGCGAACTGGATGCGAAGATTCTCCACAAGTACGACACCGGCTTTGGCGCTGACATCGGCGGGATTCGCGGCATCGCTTTCAACTCAGCCGGGACCCAACTGGCCTGCATCGGCATCACCAATGTTTCAAACGCCTTCGCAGGCGTCGGCAATCCGCTGGTGGTGTTGTTTGATTGGAACGACGGCAAGCCGAAACAACTTAAGCCGAAGGATGCTTTTCAAGGAACTGGCTGGGGCGTGGGCATTCACGAAAGTGGAATCATCATCGGGGCTGGCGGTGGCGGTCAGGGCCGCATCTGGTTTTGGAACCCGGCCGATGGCACCAACACCCACACGGTCAACGTGCCGACCAACGCCCGCGACATGGCCATTCATCCAGACGGCGCCGCCCTCGCCCTCGCCGGGGCCAACGGCACGAGTTACCTCTACACCACGACCCCGACCCCGGCGGTTTCTCCGTCACCGGCCCCGGCCAAGAAACCTTGATTCTAAAGGTTACAGGCCGGGGAATCTTATCACGCCGGTTTGACGCCCGGCTTGTCGGCTTCGACGACAAAGCTGGCCTTGGTGATGGCCGCCCCGCCCGGTTTCAACACTTCTTCCACCACTTGATAATCGCTCTTCCAAGCGGTCGGCGTCACGGTGCAGCGGACGTAGCCCCGTTGCCGATTGTGGAACTTCACGAAGGGGTTTTCGGCCAGCAGGGTGTCGAGTCCCTTCGGCTCTTTCACGCCGTTGCCGCCGCTGGTGATCGACGTGCCGACGAATTCGGCGGCCACCACCGGCAGGGTCATGTCGCGGTCGTCCGTTCGCAGGTCATTCACCCAGTTGGAGTGGATGTCCCCGCTCAACACCACGGGATTCGGAATCCGACGGTCGGCGATGAATTTCATCAACCGCATCCGCTCATGGGCATAGCCGGGCCATTGGTCCATCGAATACTTGTGGGCCGCGCCGGCGGCAATGTCGGCCATTCCCATCATCACTTGCTGGGCCAGCACGTTCCAAGTGGCCTGCGATTCGAGCAACGCCCCCTTGAGCCAGCCGGCTTGTTTGTGGCCGAGAATCGTCTGGGACGGGCTGAGGGCTTCCATGTTCAGGTCGGAAGCCTTGTCGTCGTTGGGTTGGTCCGAACGATATTGCCGGGTGTCGAGAACTTGGAAAGTCGCCAGCCGGCCGAAACTCACGGTGCGGTACAACTTCATGTCCGGCCCGTGCGGCACCGATTTCCGGCGAAGCGGCATCATTTCGTAATAGGACTGATAAGCGTTGGCCCGTTGCTCAAGGAAGTCAACCGGGTTAATCTCCATCTTTTCGATGACGGCCGGCTCGGCCTCCTTTTGATCGGCCAGCGACTTCGGGGCCGTCTTGGGAACGTAACGCTTCTCCGGGACATCGTTCGCGTAGTTGTTCTCGAACTCGTGGTCGTCCCACGTCACCAGCCACGGACACAGGGCGTGCATCCCGTTCAAGAGCGGGTCGCTGCGATATTGGGCATGCCGAATGCGGTAATCTTCCAGCGACTTGATCTTGCGGCCAACATGCTTGCGGACCAGTTTGTCCCGCCCGGCGTATTCGTAAATGTAATCGCCGAGGTGGATCACCATGTCGAGGTTGTCCTTCGCCATGTGTTCGTAGGCGGTGTACCACCCCTGTTCAAAATGCTGGCAGGAGGCGAAGGCAAACTTCAACTGCTCCGGCTTGACGGTCGCTTCTGGGAACGTGCGGGTGCGGCCGACCACGCTTTCGGCATCCCCGGCCCGGAAGCGGTAAAAGTACCAGCGATCCGGCTTCAGCCCCTCGACTTCGACGTGAACCGAGTGCCCCAGTTGCGGCGTGGCGACGGTTTCGCCCTTTTTCACCACGTCCTTGAACTTGTCATCCGTCGCCACTTCCCAAGACACATCGAAAGCCTCGACCGGAAGCCCGCCCCCTTCTTCCAGAGGTTTGGGAGCCAACCGGGTCCAGATCACCACGCCGGTGTCCGTCGGTTCTCCGGAGGCCACGCCCAAGGTGAAGGGGTTCGAGGCAAAAACGGCCTTCGCCCGTGCCGATGTGCGCAGGCCCAACAGTGGAACGGCCGAGAGGGCCGAACCGTAGGCAAGGAACAGCCGCCGGGAGACGCCTCCCTCGTATCGGATAGCGGAACGGAGATTGGAAAGATCAAGCATGGGGCACCTTTGGTGAAGCCGTGACAGCTACTGTCCAAAGCTAAACACCCACCACTCAGGGTCAAGAGAAAGTTTGGTGAAGAGAAGCGAACCTCTCTCATCAATCAACCGGTCTGTGGTTGTGTGTCACAAAAACCGGGATATTTCACCAATAATACCGGTTACAATAACAAAAATGACAGATCGGGATATTCATCATGAAGGCTGAAACATTCGGCTCATTTCCGGCAGCACAAATCCTCGTGTCACGGTTGGAGAAACTCAATAACCCTCTGGTCACCAAGAAGGTTTCCCGGTTTCTCCAAGATTACAACGAGGGTCTCAAGCATCTCAACGCCATCAAACATGCCGGTTATCGCAAGCGTTGCGTGCTGCTCTGGCGGGACGACTTTTTGAAACGCCTCGCCATCGACCCGTTCGTGGACAAGTTCGTCAGCAACCTGATTTGCACCTACGGTAAAGACGCCAGCCCGCCGGATGTGGTGTGAGGTTTCTCGATTCCGGCGGTGCTCATATTTTCACAGGCTTCCGGCTAATCACCGATTCACATTCTTTTTGACACATCACCAGCGCATCTCGGGCCAATTGGCCCGAGAGCAAATCGGGCATCTGGCCCGTGGTCACGGCATCGACGGCCGTTTGGATTTCCTCGGCGAACGCCGTGATTTCGTCCCCGCCGCCGGGCAGGGTCACCACTTCGGATTTCCCGGCCGTGATGCGCGTGATGGGGCTTCCCGCTTCGTATACCAGCGTGGCTTTCTCCAAATAGAGTTCGTAGCCGTGGGTAAACGGTCGGCCGCTCATCGCCAGGGCGCCGCTGGAACAAGTGATTGACGGGCCATTTGGTCCATAATCGTAACTCGTCGTGAGATGCTGGACGACGCCATTCTCGACAACCCCGGTGGCAAACACACTTTCAGGCACCCCGGCGATCAGGCCGATGAAATGTGTGTCGTGGATGTGCAGGTCCACGGCCGGGCCGCCGGTCTTGGCGGCATCGCCGATATCGGCCGACCAGTCCGGCCGGGAGATCACCCGTCGGAAATGGGCCGAGAGAAGTTTGCCATCGGCGCCGGACTTGACAACCTCGGCGGCATACTTGAATTCCGGGAAAAACGGCAACACATGGGCCACCATCAATAACTTGCCGGACGCCTTGGAGGCGGCCACCATCGCGTCGGCTTCGGCCGTCGTCAGGGCGATGGCCTTTTCCACCAGCACATGCTTGCCCGCCTTCAACGCGGCAATGGCCGTTTCCGGGTGCAGATGGGTCGGATTGCAAACATCAATCAGATCAATGTCCGGGTCGGCGGCCATTTCCTCAATCGCGCGAAACTTCTTCACGCCGGAGAGGTCAACCTGTTCGCCGGGAGGTCCAAAGTTGCCGCGAATGCTTTTCCAATCCCCGGACAGTTTCCCGGCATCCCGGCTGCACACACCCGCCAGCACGGCCCCGCGCAGGCGGCGGTACGCCAGAAAGTGAATCCAGCCCATGAACCCTATCCCTACTAATCCGATTCGCACCATTGGCGTTTTCTCCTTGTTTTACAGGGGTTTCCGCTTTCCACGGCTCCCTTGGCCCCACGTTTTCCACCCGTTACCGGCCATTCCTTGCGCCATTCTTTGCGCGGCTTCGAGGCGGGTTGGGCACGCTCGGCGGTTACATCCCGATCATCTTACTTGCCGGCAGGTTACCCCGACAGCGGCCTCGCATGACTGTTTTGAGGGTGCGCGGTTACCGGAAACCTCATCGTCATCGGGCGGTAACCCTGATCGTTCACGACCCCAGTTCGATGCTCGAAAACAGTTCTGCGTCCTGGCAGGACACCTTCCCGTCCGTGACGGTTAAAGAGGCTAACAAGCCGCCTGCGATGGAGTCATCGCTCATGACCGAGCAGAGCATGTCGTACTTCATGCGGGTCTTGTCGTCGGTCATCCCCATGCGATGGCAGATCGCGTTCAGGGTCAGGTTCGACAGCAGGTCGGCGGCTTGAATGAGGTGGCTGGACTTCGAGTTGATGTGGTTGAAACTCGCAACCTCGGGGAACGCCCGTGTGGTTGGCAGCGCCTTCAAACGGCGTGTGGTTTCGGTTCCAATGTCCGGCCGCCGCCCCAAACCAAGACATGATTTCTTCGGGACAGAGGGATTCTGTCCGGCGAGCGCAGTAGAGTTCATTTCTCTGTTTGACTCACATCCATCCGGTATCGTCACTGAATGTGGATTCAAATTCCCATCTCGAATATTATTTCGTAAATCATTGATTTTATGTTGTTTACGATGATTTTCTTGTTTGATTTGATCGCAGAATGCACCACAGTTCCACACAATCTCATAAAATATTTACTATAGTCATCGAAATAGTAGCGAACAATGTCTGCCATTGGATCGATTTCGCCTGAAGCGGAACCGATTTGTGAATTCCAGCTCTGGCTGATTGGTTGCGTCGCAATGGCTTCCCCCTCTTGACTCAAGGAGCCCAAGATATGTCGGACAGTTTGTTGCAGCGGAGCGTGACGACGTCGGTGGCGCGGAATCTGGCGAACACGTCGAAGACGACGCCGAAGATGATGTCGATCACCCCGCGTTGGGTGCTCAGTTTGCTGCCGTGGGTCCAGGTCGAGGGGGGGACGTATCGCGTCAACCGCACCAAGATCGAACTCAAGAAGGCCGAACGCATCGGAATTGACGTGATCGCGGGGCAGGCCGTTTTCGCCCCCGAGGCCCTGCGGGCGGTGCCGTTGTTCTCCCGCCTGCCGGACGCCATCATCGGCCAGATGGCCTCCCGGTTCAAGACCGAGGAGGTGTCGCTGGGCAACCGGCTGATCGTCGAGGGGGAGGACCAGAGCAAGTTTTTCATCATCGCCCAC
>NZ_JH636446.1:86604-100118 GCF_000255705.1 Zavarzinella formosa DSM 19928 | reverse complement strand
CGTCGTTCTTCCTCGCCCATCCCAAGGCCATCGCGGCCTTCGAGCGGGAATGCACCTGGCGCGGCGTGCCCCCCGTCACCACCAATTTGTTCGGAACGCCGGTCATCATGTGGCGGGGCGTCCCCATCGTCCCCTGCGACAAGCTGGACGTCAAGAGCCGGCGGCTCTCGAACCAGACCGGCACCACCAGCATTCTGTTGCTGCGGGTCGGCGAGGCCGATCAGGGGGTCGTCGGGTTGCATCAGGCCGGCATCCCCGGCGAGATCGCCCCGAGCCTGTCGGCCCGGTTGATGGGGCTCGACAACCTCGGCGTCGCCTCCTACCTCCTCACCCTCTACTTCTCCGCAGCCGTCCTCACCGACGACGCCCTCGGTATCCTCGAAAACGTCGAAGTCGGGTACTACCACGACTACGAAAACAAGAAACAGAAAGTGAAGTAGGCCCATCCTTCGACGGAGCAACACTATGGAAGAAATCACCCCGGAATTGATCGCGTCCATCGCCACGCGGTTATTCCGTGAATCACCGCAATCAAGTTCCGCGCCGCTGCCCGGATTCGAGCCGCCAACGGAAGCACATATCCCCGTCCCGACGCCGTCCCACGCCCCGGCGGTTGCCCCCGGGCTGCCTGCGGCAACCAGTCCAGCACTGTTACCCGGAGCCGTGCAAAACTTCAAACCCGGAGCCAACGGGCTTTCAACGCCAAGCCTGCCAAGTGAGTTGCCGCGAGGATTTCACCTGCCGGACACCAATATCAGCGCCCCGTTCGGATTATCGCCCACGGTGGCTCCGCCGGCGTCTAACAACGGGCTGAGTGCGTTCGCTCAACAGGTATGGTCCGACGGATCGTTGAAGAGTCCGGGTGTCTGCACGCAAGACCGATTTCTCGAACGATTTCGACGAGTCGCCGCGCCCGAGACAAAATCGAGCTATGCCTCCCGGCCGTTCGATGTGGAGGCCATTCGCCGCGATTTTCCCATCTTGCAGCAACGCATTCACGGCAAGCCGCTCGCGTGGCTCGACAACGCCGCCACCACGCAGAAACCGCAAGCCGTGATCGACGCGATCACCAACTATTACTCGCGGGACAACTCTAACATCCACCGGGCCGCGCACACGCTGGCGGCTCGCTCGACGGATGCCTACGAGGGCACCCGCCAGAAGGTGCAGAACTTCCTCGGTGCGTCATCCACGAAGGAAATTGTGTTCGCGAGGGGCACGACCGAAGCGATCAACCTTGCCGCCCAGACATTTGGCAAGAAGTTCCTGCATCCGGGCGACGAGATCATCCTTTCCACCCTTGAACACCACGCGAACATCGTTCCGTGGCAGATGGCCGCCCGCGAAAAAGGGGCGATCATTCGGGTCATCCCCGTGAATGATCGGGGCGAGGTGATGCTCGGCGAATACGAAAACTTGCTCGGGCCGCGGACCAAACTGGTCGCGATCACCCACGCCTCGAACAGTCTGGGCACGGTTCTGCCGATTGCCGAGATGACCCGGATGGCCAAGCGATATGGCGCCCGTGTGCTGATTGATGGCGCGCAAACGGTCGCCCACATCGCCGTGAATGTGCAAGAAATCGACTGCGATTTCTTTGTGTTTTCGGGACACAAGGTTTTCGCGCCGACGGGTATTGGCGTGCTGTACGGCAAGGAAGAATTGCTCGATCTGCTGCCTCCTTGGCAGGGAGGCGGCAACATGATCAAGAACGTGACGTTCGAGGAAACCACCTATCACGGAACGCCGGCCCGGTTTGAGGCCGGAACCCCGAGCATTGGCGATGCGGTGGGTCTGGGGGCGGCTCTGGATTATGTCACCCGCCTTGGATTGCCGAACATCGCCAAGTACGAACACGAACTGCTTGAGTACGGCACGGAAAAGCTTTCACGGATCGACGGACTGCGTCTTGTCGGAACGGCTCGGGAGAAGGTCGGAGTCCTCTCTTTTGTGCTTCAGGGCAAGCGCACAGAGGAAGTGGGGCGGTTGCTCGACTTGGAAGGGATCGCCGTCCGGGCCGGCCATCATTGTTCGCAGCCGTCTTTGCGGCGGTTTGGGCTGGAATCAACAGTGCGGCCATCGCTTTCCATTTACAATACCCGTGAAGAACTTGACCGCCTCGCCGAGGCGATCCGCCGAATCCAACGCCTCTGATTTCGCAGGTCTTTCACTCGAAGGAGATCAACATGTCTCAAACGATGCCCGCCACCATCAGTCCCAACGATTTCGTGGCGTTGAAGCGTGCCGGCAAGATACTCAACCTGATCGATGTGCGAACCCCCGTTGAGTACCGGAGCATCCATGCGGAAGGCGCCCGCAGTATCCCACTGGATCGACTCGACGCGGCTAATGTTTCCCAAAGCGAGCCGATCTATGTGATCTGTCACACCGGCGGCCGCGCGGCCAAGGCGTGCGAAATGTTAAAATTGGCGGGCAACCCGAATGTTGTGAATGTGGAGGGTGGAACCAAGGCGTGGGAGGAGGCCGGGCTTCCCGTGGTGCGCGGCAAGAAAGCGATGTCGCTGGAAAGACAGGTTCGCATCGCCGCCGGGTCGCTCGTGCTGATCGGGGTCGCCTTGGGTTTTCTGGTCCATGAATACCTGTTTGGCCTCTCGGGATTCGTGGGAGCCGGACTCGTCTTCGCGGGAGTCACCGACACCTGCGGGATGGGGATGCTGTTTGCCCGCATGCCTTGGAATCAAGTCGGCCAGGAATCTCAGGGCCAATGCGCCACCTAATCGCCGCAAAGGTACTTACACCGGAACCGTGGCCGCCCGCACCATTATGATTTTGAAGGCCGACAATTTGAATTTTGCCAGTGCCGCCGATGGTTTGAGCAACACCACATTTTTTCGGCGAAAAGCATATTCGCCCGAATTCGTTGCGAGCGAGAAACGAGGACCGGAGCATCTTCGGCGGCCAGACAAACTCCAACCGCCGAATGATGGGAACATCGCCGGTGGACGCAATCGTGCGGTTGCTTTCTCCCCCGGATAACGCGAGTTCGATTGACAACACCACGTTCGGCGGCCCACACACCGGGGTTTGCCAGTTCGTTCTCGGCGTCGGCAGCGTGCGTGCGATCAAAACCACGACAATCGCCGCCATTCTGACCGCCTTGGTCATCCGGTCCAGGGGCGAAGTGGGCACGGGGAATTGATCTCCGGCTTTCATCTATTCACAGGAAAGATTGGTAATGTTTGTGCGCACAAGAATGAAGCGGAGTACGCGACTGATCGCCACGATGGTGATTCTGGCGGGGATCGGCGCTTGCGAGCCAGCCGGACCGAAAACGGTTCCATCAAGGGAACAGTGACTTTGGAAGGCGGGGATGTCTCCCCGCTTGTCGGCCATCATGTGGAGGGGGTTTTGGAGGGAAATCCGTCCGTTCTTGCATCCGGGGTGATTCAGAAGGACGGGGTTTTCGCTTTGGAAAGTCTGTTGGAGGGCAAAGTCCTAAAAGAGGCGATGCCGGGAAAGTACAACGCCCGGATCGTCCTTTCAGACGACGTTGACGACAATGGAAAACGACTTCCCCGCCCTCCGTTGTCAAAAAGCTTCCTCAAGGCGGCGGCGTCCGGTTTGTCCTTTGAGGTGTCAGAAACGTCTTCTGATGTCCAGCTGTCCTTGACCACTCGCGCCAAATGAGATGGCCCTTTGGGGCATTACATCGATACGAACAGGCAAGTTAGATTTCTAATAGTTACCCGATCAAAAGGAACTTGTTCCATGACCCTGAATCGTCGCCTGATGGCCCGGTTGCTGACGGCCCTCGCCGTTGGCTCTCCGGCCGCGGCCCTGGCCGAGACCAAGCCGGCCGACGACACGGCCAAACTGGCGTTCTTCGAGAAGAAGATCCGGCCGAAGCTCGTGGAGCATTGTTACGCCTGTCACTCGGCCGACACCAGCCGGCCGGTGGTCTGCGCGTGGACGACCACAAGGGTCTGCTGACCGGTGGCAACACCGGGGCGGCCGTTGTCCCCGGCAATCCGGCCAAGAGCCTGCTGCTGACGCGCACCTCCACGGGGGACGCCAAGCGGCGGATGCCGGTTCAGGGGGAACACCTGTCGGAAGAACAACTGGCCGACCTCAAGACGTAGATCGCCGACGGGGCTGTGTGGCCCAAGCCGAAGATCCTCGCCAGCCTCGGCAAATGCAAGCCTGAATACGATCAACTCAAGAAAGACCACTGGGCCTGGCAACCGCTGAAACAACCGGCCGTGCCGGCCGTGAAGGACACGGCTTGGGCGAAGGATGATCTCGACCGCTTCGTGCTTGCCAAGCTGGAGGAAAAGAAATTCCCGCCGGTGGCCGACGCGGACAAGCCGACGCTGATCCGCCGGATCACCTTCGACCTGACCGGCTTGCCGCTGACCCCGGCTGAGATTGACGCCTTCGTGAAAGGCGGTTCGCCGGACGCCTTCGCCAAAGTGGCGGACCGGTTGCTGGCTTCCCCGGTCTTCGGCGAACGCTGGGGCCGGCACTGGCTGGATGTCGCCCGCTACGGCGAATCAACCGGACCGTCTCGCAGAAAGAGTAGCGAACAAGACATGAAGGTATTCCCGTTTACGCAAGCAAATGGGACTCCGTGGGCGAGGCACCCTGCCGATGGTTAATGCGACCTTCACCGGCGATGACGTGTTTCGGGCTTCACTCCTGACCGAGTTCTTGGAAGTGCTGGCCGAATTGCGGGCGAGGCCGGCGACCATCCGGTGCTGTTGAAAACCGAGGCGGACTTCTTTAACGATGACAGGGAACGCACGTAACTTTCCAGTGAACCGGGCAAATTGCCGAGACCGGAAGATTGCCGACGCTTTCGATTCGATTGTCGATGGCAGAACCATTGCCGGACAAAGGTCGTCCAAAACCGCCGAGAAGATGTTGCTTGCCTGCGAAGGTGAATTGACTGACGACAATAAGGACGCGAGGGAAACTTGGAACAAGTTGATTGAGAAAGCAAGGCGGATCCTGCGCCTCCGTTTGATTTTCTCTCTCGCATGCACTCACTTTCCAGCCAACAAACAAGCAACTCTCAAGAAGAGCTGGAGAATCCCATGCGTCTCGCCGGTTGCCTGTTGTTGCTCGCGCCGATATCCGCCATGGCTGACGAAAAGCCACGTCTTTCCCATGATATTTTCGTTGGCAGGATCGATTCTCGAATCAGGCGACTGTTACAGCATGAAGCGAACCAGTGGATTCCCTCGACGGAATTAACGGCCAATATCGATGACGAGATTGAACGACAGATCAACATCGGGCGATTTTGGATTGGCGGCGCGACTTATGATGCGGTTCTCCGTCGCGGATTGTCCTGGCTGGCCCGCCATCAGCTCGAGGACGGGTCTTGGGTCGGCGATGGAACGGCCAAAAATGACAGCATTGGCGTCACCTCATTGGCCGTGCTGGCCTTCACGGGCATCGATGGCTGGCGTCCGGACGGCAGGGATGCCAAAGTTGTGGACGCCGGGATCTCATATCTGCTTTTGCACCAAAAGCCCGACGGCAGCTTTGGAAAGATCACCGGCATGGAAGGTCACTCTTGGGCAACGATCGCCCTGGTCGAAGCCAGCATCCTGACCAACATTGAAGGCGCGCGGGAAGGGGCGGCGGATGCCCTGGGCTGGCTCGTAAAAAACCAATGCAAAGACGGTTCATGGGGAGTGACCAAGGGCAAACTCGGCCCGGCGATCTGCCTCGCGTGGCCGGTTCAGGCGGTGTGGCTGGCCAAAACAGTTGGTTACCAGGTTCCCACCCGGGATGTGTTTCGCGGCGTGACGGGCTATCTCGATTCCCGCACGTGGGACAAAGGCCAGACTTACGGATTGGCGAAAGACGAACCGTCCCCGGAATTGACCGCCGCCGCCCCGATGATTAGATTGCTCACCGGAACATCACGCGATGATCCGGCGATGCGGAGGGCATTTGACGCCATCACGCGCCGACCAGTCTCGGACAAAAATCCCGTCCTTTATCAGCGTCATTTCTTCGAGACGCAATTTCTCCACGCGATGGGGGGTCAGGCATGGAAGACATGGGAACGGGCGATGCGAGCCAGCTTATATGACGCCCAATACAAAGAGGGAGTCGATCAAAACCCCCGCGAAAAGCCGACATTCGGATCATGGTCGCCGGACGCCGGAGAGCTCGGCGAACAATACGGCAAACACGGCTCTACCGCAATGTCGCTGCTGACTCTTGAAGTGTATTTCCGTTACCTGCCGCCGGGTTTCAAACTTGCGGCCCCCAAACGAGAAGTGATCGAACTAGAACGCTGATTGCGGAGTGCCCTCATGCGACTCGTTTGCTGCCTGCTTTTCCTTCTCCCTCCAACTGTCATGGCCGACGGCGAGACTCGTCCGGTTTCCGACACGATCCTCAGAGGACGAAGCTCCGATTTCGCTTCCATCAAAGACAAACTCCTGAAAGAAGGAGGGGGAAACTCCGAGAGCGAGATGGCCGTCGCCAGAGGATTGGCTTGGGTGCACCGGAATCGCCTCAAAGACGGTTCTTGGAAAAGCGAAGGCACGGAGAAGGACGACCGGGTCATCGCAACAGTGCTGGCATTGCTGGTTCGCCAGCCACATGTCATTCAGCCCTGTTTGCGCGACGACCCGGTCAGCGCGACCTCGCTGGCGTTGCTGGCTTATTTGGGGGCGGGCGTCACGGTGGATCAATCAAGCAGATACGGACCGGCCTTGACCGGGAGCCTCAAATATCTCCTTTCCCGCCAGAAGATCGACGGTAGTTTTGAGAACGTCACCAATATCGACGGCCATTCGTGGGCGACGATCGCATTGTGTGAAGCCAGCGTTCTGGCCGACATGAAGGGTGTGAAACCGGCGGCCGAGAAGGCTCTCGACTGGCTGTTGAAAAGCCAGCATCGGGACGGTTCGTGGGGAATGGCCAATGGCAAACTTGGCCCTGTGGTCTTCCTGGCCTGGCCAATTCAGGCTCTCTGGGTGGCCCGAATCACCGAGTTCGAATTCTCCCGCGAGGAGACATACGAGAAGATTGGCAAACTCCTGAATTCCCGCTCATGGGATTCGGGGATAACCTACGGACTAGCCAAGGACGAACCTCTGGCCGACCTCACATCTGCCGCCCCGGCCTGCCGGTATCTCACGGGCTGGGTGGCCAAACACCCGGCGCTGGTCCGGGCGGGCGAAGCGATGGTTCAACATCCCGTCTCGGACGAGAATCCCGTTCTGCACCAGCGCCACTATTTTGAGACGCAATTCCTGCACGCGATCAATCGCTCCGACTGGCACAAGAAATGGAATCCGAGCATGCGAGACTTTCTGGTGGGAACCCAGAACAGGTCGGCGGACGAAAATCTCAAAGGATCATGGTCGCCGGATGGCGGGGACATCGGCGATCAGTATGGACGGCTGGGATGCACGGTGATGTCACTGTTGTCGCTTCAGGTGTACTACCGTTATGTGCCGTTTTGGCAGGCAGATTTGAAACCGTCACCCCCAGAGCCGAAAGGGCCGCCCCTGCGGAAATGATCCAAGGCTGCTGCGACTGCATGATGGCCTGCATGGGCGATACAATCCGCTTTGCCGAGGCTTGGCTTAACGCCAAAGGATTAAGCGCCTGGCCGGGGTTGATTGTTACTTTTCCGGCGACTGTAGTGACATCCACATCAAACCGCCCCGTCTGAAAAGTAACAATCAACCCCGGCCAACTGTTTAGAGGTGCGCCATCGGTTGGCGGCCATGGTCATCGGGGGGATGGGCACGCTGCCGCACGATAGAGCCGTCATCATCCCGCTCTCAATCACCAAGCTGATGCACGGACAGGCCTGCGGGATGATCTTCGCCCTCACTGTGATCAAGACAGCGACGGTCCGTGTGGTCATCTTCTTCTTCCATCTGCCCGGAAAAAACACCCGATGATATCGTCACATGTACAGCCACGTAACATGCCGGGAGAACTCAAGGTAATTCATCGTAAGAAAATTGTCCGGCGGCCGGACCAGACATGAGGCGGCGGCACACGTCCGCGATGACTCGCCTCGTCTCGCCCCGGCGAAAAATGATTCCATCATCGGTTTCGACCTCGGCCAGCGGGCCGCGATAGCAGACATCGAACGACATATCCGTGGCATCGGCTGTTGGTTTGGTTCCGAACAGGCGGATTTTGCGCATGTCAACGCCGGGGGCTTGGAAGCAAATGATGTCGCCGAAGAGTTCGTAGTGGATGTCCGTGAAGCCGGCCTCTTCCAAGGCGGTCATCGGGGCATGTTCCAACGGCAGGGTCTTGAGCCGGGACGCCAGACCCGGCAGCGAGAACGGTGCAGTGGGAGAACGGTCGCCGACCAAGCCGGACACCATCACGCGAGTGCCCGGTTTTAGCGTTCGCTTTACTTCGGCCAACAATCGGGAGATTGCTTCCGAAGTGAATTCTGAGTTGAAGGTTCCTTGCAGCGTGATTTCGTCAACCGAGTGATCGGCGTGCGGAATCGGCGAGCAAATTTTGTGTTCCCATGTGATGCGATCTTCACGCACTGCCAAGGTCGCCGGGGGAGAATGATCGAACGGCGAAAAGTCCGGGTTCGCCAGATACAAATCCAGCCGATTGTCGTCCGGGTCTGACACCACCAAACGATTCGGGGAGGCTTGAACAAACGAAATGCCCGCAAGTTCGAGCCGGTCGCGAACGCCCTCCAGTTCCTCCATCGAGGCCAGTCGCAGGCCAATCGCATTGGTCGGCTTTCCCGGATATTTGTTCACGTGCAGCAAACCGATGGCCAGCGGCGGTTCCGCGAGGACATACTCGGCAAACTCATGGAAATGCTTGGCCGGTTCGCCATCGAACAACACCCGATAGAAATCAACAGACGTGGGAACATCCGTGACATGCAACGTGAGGGAGAAGGCGGTTTGCCCTTCCAGATGCGGAATGATTGAAACGGGCTGGGTTTCGAGCGAAATCATGATTGAACCTCCGCAAACGCATCCACGGGGGGCCGGACCGGGCCGGCGGCGGGATAACCAAACGGGAACAAAAACAGTAATTGTTCAGCCGCCTCGCCGCGCCGCAAGAGCGTCCAAGTGGCCTCGTCCACCTGGACGCGACGTCCGCGGGGATAGACGTTCCCCCGGTCGTCGCGAGTCTGGCGAAACGGTCCCTTGTACAGCACCAACCGCTTGGGCGCGGCGGTCGGGTGTTCGGGTTTGAATCCGCGGATTCGCCCCCCGTGAATGGTCAAGCCTTGGAAGCCGGCCGCGAGGAGCAGGTTCAATCTCGCGGTTGCGTCCTCGGGGGCGCCTTGGGCCAGAATGGTCCCGCCCGGACGGATCACCCGATATGCCTCGGCCGCCAAGCCGTCATCCCCAGCGGTGGCTCCGAACAAGCGGGCTTCGTCAAGTGAATCATCACCGTGCGGAAGCCGATCCGGCCGGGGTTGCCCGGCGAAATACTCGCAAAAAAAGCGACCACCGGATCGGGAGGCAGCACGGCCTCGTCGCCTTCGAGACAACGATGGATCGTGTTCGGGTGGATCAAACGATCAACGACGTACAGGTGCCAATAGTGTCCGTCCGGGTCGGCGACGTGAACCTTGAATTGTTCGTTGTAGCCGCAATGGGTGCATTCTTGGGTGTGGGTTTTTAATCCGGCCTGATGCAAGCGCTCGCGGCGGGCAACCACGGTGGTCCGGTCAACGAACCGCAATCCTTGGCTGGCAATCGGGGCGACCTTCCCGCTTGGCGAGCGAGTCAGGGCGACTTCGAGCGGCGGCTCGGACATGGCGAACACCACGGCATCCGATGAGACGCGAACTGGTTCGCTGTCGAAGAACACACGGTAAAACCCGGCGGACCGGGCCGGGTCGGTGACGCCGAGAGTCAGGCGGCATTGGTTCATTCGGTTTCTTCCTCCGGTTCGACAGGCTGATTCGCGCACGGCACTTTGACGAACAGCATCAAAACGCCGAGGGCCAGAATCACCCAGGCGAAGCAATTCAACAATGGGATGTATGTTCCGAAATGATCCCGATACATGCCAAAGACCAGCGGGCCGACGCCGGAGGCGGTGATCGTAATGACGTGGACCGCCCCCTGAATCTGGGCGAGGTCGCGCCGGCCAAAGGCATAAACCCAAATGGAGAAGTAGACAACAACATGGATCGCCATCGCCAACGCCTTGACCACCGACCAGAGATACACGTCGTTCGTCGTTTCCAAGTGCTGGACGGTCGCGAGGGCGCCGGCGGTCATCAGCATTCCCAACGCCAGCATTTTGCCCATCGACCATTTCTGGCAGAGCCACGCGATCCCGAATTTGAACACGATCATCGACACGATGCCGATCAACAGAGAATCGAAAAACACCTCTTTGCCGAATCCTCGGTCTTTGAGCAGTGACTCGTTGAACAACGCGATCCCGGAGCCGGAGATGCCGTTTACCATGCAATATCCCCCGTAAACGAGGAACACCGGCGAACGAACCGCCTCCCACATCGTCCGGTCGCCGCCGAGGCTCACGGACATCGCCGTCCGGTTTGGCGGGGCAATCTTGGGCTCGGTGATGAGGAGCATCGAGACCGGCAAGGCCCCAAACGCCATCACGGCGGCGGTGCAGAGCCAGATTTCCCGCCATGTCATGTGCAAGTCAATCAGGCCCACACGGGTTGCCTGGACCACGGCCCCGTATAAGGCGCCGGTCAGGAGCAGGTACACAGCCGCCGCCATTGGGGCGCGGCCGGGAGTGAATGACTTGCCGAGAAGCCCGGTGCTGACCAGCGCCAAAATGCCCTGGCCAAACAACCGGGCGAGCGTGATCGCCGCGAACAGCGTCCAGTACCCGCCTGCGATTGCCATCAGGGCGGTGGCGGCGGCCGTCAGGGCGGTCAGCGTCCAGGCCGACCGGCGAATGCCGAGCCGGTCAACGATTGTGCCGAATCCGAACGACAGGGCCGCGACAACCATCGTGGCCCAAAAGTTAATCTGTCCGAATGTCGCTCGCGAGATTTCAAAATCCTTCAGAAGCGGTTCGGTGATGACGCCGAGTCCGTGGGTCCGGCCCGGATTGGTGCAGACGTAGATCACCCCGGCCGCGAACAGATTCACCCAACTCACGAGCGTTGGCAGTTCGGTCGTGACGGCCGGGACAGATCGTTCGGGTTCGGTAACGATGGCGCTCATTTGGTGGTTTCGGGTCCGTTCGGGGAATCGACAAAAATGAACTGCCCGCTGGCCGGGCTGTTGCGCAGCCGTTCGGCTTGGTCGGTGGTGACAGCGACGGCGATCCCGCGATGGAAGGCCGTGCCGTCGTCGTCGGTGAGTTTCGCAAAGGGTCCGTCGTAGCGCACGGCCTGTCGCGGCTGGCTGTCGCCGGTTACCTTCCAAGCCGAGATGGTGACCGACCGGAATCCGACGCCGCTCGCGTCTTGCAGGCAGCCGACTTCTTTCCATGTCTCCACTTCGACGCCGCGAAATCCGGCTTGGGCGAGGGCGTCGAGCGGTTCCGTCTGGGTCGGAATGAAGCGAATCTTCGCCGTCAGGCCGGGAAAGTCGGGGCGGCCGGGATATGGCCGGTCGCCGACCATGCCACGAGCGAACACCCGCCCGCCGGGCCGTAACACCCGGCTTGCTTCGGCGAGGGCCAGCTTGAACCCGGCAATACCGTCATGGCCGTTGAACGTGCCCAGCAATTTCACTTCGTCAAGGCTCGCGTCGTCAAACGGAAGCCGGTTTGGAAACAGGTCGGGCAGTGTGTGCGTCCAAATGCCTTCGGGTGCAACCGGCTCAAGCCGGAGAGCCGGGGCAGGCTGCGGGTTACGGGTTTTTCCGTGGTGTTCGATGTCTTCGTGGAGCGTGTAGATTTTTCACCGGACGCCGTCCGGGTCGGTGACCCAGAATTTTGTCTGGAGGGCATAGCAACACTCCACGCCGTCTTCCCGAATCGTCGAATACCCGGCTTGTTCCAGCCTTTTTTGAATTGCGACTAATCCCGCCGACTTCGGAAGTCGCAACCCGACATGGTTGAGGGACGCCCCGCGCGGGGCCGGTTGCGGCAGGAACGACAGCACGACCGGCGGTTCGGCGAGTTCAAACTTCGCGTAATCCGGATAATGCTTGTGCGGTTCTTGGCCGAACAAAACGCGGTAGAAAGCAACCGTTCGGTTCAGATCGGTGACCCACAGGCTGAAGTGAAACTTCGCTGTTGTTGTCGGCGTCGGAATCTCGATAGTCGCGGACATTGGCTGGCTCCGGAAATTTGGGGAAGTCAATGACAACCGGCCGACGCGGCGGGAATCGAAAACACGAATTGAGCCGCCGTTGGTCCCTGACGCAGCGATTCCCAGATTCGCGGGGGAACCGCAACGGTCTCACCTCGCGGAAACACCCGGCCGACGTCGTCGGTTAATTCCCGGAACGGTCCCTTGTACAGCACATGCCGATCCGGGCCGTCGTCGGAAACCGGCTCGGGCGGCAGAGCGCGTGAACCGGACACATCTCCCCGAAAGATGTCTTCCCGCACGATGTAGATTTCCCACAGGTTCAGGTCCGGGTCTTCAACCCACACCTTTTCCTGAACCGCATAACATCCCCGCATGTCGTTCTGCTCGCGTGTCCGAATGCCGGCCGTTTCAAGCCGCCGTTGCACCTTGCGAACGTCCGCCTCGTTTGTGAGACGCAGGCCCATGTGGGACATCACCCCGCCCCGGCCGACGTTGTTCGGCGTGAGCGAGAACACCGCCGGCGGTTCGTCGATCTCGAACTTCGCATAATCGGGATGATGTTTGGCTGGTTCGACCCCGAACAGGACGCGGTAGAAAGCAATCGACCTGGCCAAGGTCGGACACGTTGACGGACAGGTGAAATTTCACCGGGTCCTCGATCACCGTCAGACTTGTCACGCGATGCCTCCGAAAAATCACTTGCTGATATCGAAGGTTCCAGTTCGTTGAGCGGCATCTTTTCGATTTTGGCCCGCAAGGGCGAGGTCTTCGCGTTCAGGTAAGCGGGCGGTGGCAGCACGGGTTTCGGCACGCTGGAATCCCGAGGCACCTCGGCGATCACAACGATGCACTCGCCGGGAGAAGCGCCGTCGCCGACGATGTAATACCGAATCTCGTTGATGGGTAACCCTCTCTAAATGGGGGGAGAAATACCATGACTCGAATACCCATCATCAGCCATCTGTCGCCCGGCGAAATCGCCCGGCGATACCGGAATTGTCCGGACGGGGCAGAGAAAACCCGCTGGCAGGTCTTGTGGCTGGTCACCCGGCCCGATCAGCCCATGTCCGCCGGACGGGCCGCCCAAGCCGTGGGCCTGACGCCGTCGTGGGGACGGACCCTGCTCAAGCGGTGGAACGAACACGGTCCGGACGGGCTGGCGGACGGCCGACGGGCCAACGGGGCCGAGCCGCTTTTGAGTCCGGAACAACAGGCGGACTTGTACGCCGCCCTTCAGGCCGACCCGCCCGACGGCGGCTTGTGGTCCGGTCCCAAACTCGCCCGGTACGTCCGTGAACAATGGGGAATCGAGGTCGTTCCCCAG
>NZ_JH636446.1:56510-85732 GCF_000255705.1 Zavarzinella formosa DSM 19928 | reverse complement strand
GGCATTCACTCACTCGTACTCACGTCGCACCGGCGAGAACTGGATCGATTTTCTGGAGCGGGTCGAGCGATGGCTCCCGGCTGGCATCACCCGCGTCTACGCCGTCCTCGACAACCTGGCCGCCCACGGATCCCGCGACGTGCTGTTGTTCAACGTGGCATGCCCGCGATGGGAGTTTGTCTTCCAGCCGGTCGCGGCGGCGTACTTGAACCTGATCGAGCCGTGGTGGAAGATCCTGCGGTCCCTGGCGCTCAAGGGCCGACGATTCGGGACATGGGAGGAGATCGTTGAGGCGGTGAACCGGGCGACGGCTTACTGGAACTCGCACCGACATCCATTTCACTGGGGCCGACGACGGCGTCACCGGCCCCGTCGGCCGGCCGGCGTCGCCACCCCGCCATCTGTGCGATAACTTGGCGGATGCACCAGTTAGAGGACTTGAAGGAACCGCTCACCCGGCGGTGCGACTGGCTCGCTCGGCATCCCGACACAGTTAAGGGAGCCGTCGGATTCCATTGGGCGGTCAAACTCGGATGATTACGGTTCAACGAGATTCGGTATAACTCGTCAGCGAGAAGGTTCCGTCGGCTTGGATGACGCCGGTGGGAAGCGTCGGCGTGGCCGAGACCGACCCGTCGGCCGGGGAAAGATCACCGAGAGGCCCGTCACCGGGGCGCCGGTTCGGATCACCTTGCCGGTGGTCTTGCGGACCCCCACCCGTTCTTCCTTGCCGCAGCCGGTCACGAGCATCAATCCGAGCGTCAGGCAAACCAATCCAATCAACCGCGAATTCATGAATGTCCGTCAGGGAAGAGCGTTGAGTTCGCCATAGGCCCGTGTCATCAAGTCCACAAACACGCCGGAGGTCACCCGTTCGGAGACAAAGCGAACGGAGCCATCGCACAAGACGATGTTTACGCCACAGTGTGTGTAATCTGTAAAGCAAGTGGTCGTTCGAGCAATTCATGATGCACGGCCCCGGTTGGTCGAGGCCGTCGAAAGTCGAGCCGTAGAAGTGGAAAGAGCCGGAGGTCGTGTCGCCCCAACCGCCGCCGTGGCTCGGCAGCATTCCGACGCCTACGTTGGAGGCTCCCAACGGCGTGCTGGAACCCAATTGTTTTCCGGGCGTCCCGATGCTGCCGGGGCGGGTTGGATCGTCCGTCATGTCCTTGCGGCCGACGTAGTAACGCGGATGTCCCGCCCCTTCGCCGAGCAAGAGCGTGTTGGAAAGACCGTCAGTGATGGCGGAAAATGGCGTGTTGACGTCTGGCTGCAAGTTGACGTCTGGCTGCAAGGCGTTGATGTTCACGTAAGTGTCCGTCGGGGTAGCGTCCTGGAGGCCGTCACCCCGGCCGGTTGCTTGCCGACCAGATCCCAGAGGTAAATCACGGTTCCCGTGACGGGGTGATAATCGGCGATAGCGGCGAAATATGTGGGAATGGGAGTCCCGGTTCTCGACCAGTTGTATTGGTAAGTCTTCGGCACGCTTCCCGGTGTGGCGGGGCACAACCAAGTCGCAATTGAATTGAGAATGACAGCCTGATTGTTCGTGCTGTTCAGGTTTTCATTCATGCGATATTGCAAGGCCAAGTTGCCCTGTTCGCAGTACGCCGAAAGCGGCGGCCCCATCCGCAGGTCACCGGCGTTCGCGTGTAACTCGGCGGCAGCGCGCCGTTGGCCGATTCAAAATTGTGGTATGCCAAGCCGAGTTGTTTCAAATTGTTCTGACATTTCACGCGGTTGGCCGCATCGCGGACTTTCTGAACGGATTGCTTTTTGGGTGAAACTATCGTGCCCCGCCTGTTTCTCGAATCTGCGTATGAGGCTGGTCAATAACTGGGGTCGTTGATCGTCTCTCCCCCGGCGCGAGTGCTTAAGGCTCTCCAAGGGGCCAGTCCGATTCTGTTCGAGACAAACCGGACTGAGCCATCGGCTAGCAGCATGTTCACGCCGCCAAGGTGATTGCTGCGGGCCGCCTTGAACCCCACGGCCGTGTATTGTTGCGGGCCGACCGTGGTGACGTTCGCCACGCAGTCGTAGTTCGGGTCGTTCGGTAAGTAGAAGTGGTTGTAGCTGGCGCAACGAATCTCCCCGGAAGCCCAGAGGTAGCCGCGGCGTTTCTCAAAGTTCCAAAAACTTGCCCCGACGCAGGCCGTCGGCGTGAGGGGCGGCGTCACGGTGGCATAGACTTTTTGCACGCTGGCCGGGATCGGGCCGGAGGCTTTCTCCCCGCCTTCCCCCAAGGTGCTTTCCGAGAAGGCTGCCGTGTTCGACAGGCCGTCCGTGACTTCCGCGAAGACGCCGGAGACAGCGGCCCGGAAAAGCCCGTCCGCATCCCAGGGAGAGCCATACGGCGCGGCCCCGGCGGTGGCCCCCGTGCCGATGCAGGCCCCGTAGTTGACCGGGCCGACTACCGGAACCCCGTACACGGATGTTCCGTCCCCGCCGGCGACCGGGAGCATCTTGTCACTGGGGCACAGGAACAGAGGAACCGTCTGCTGAACCGCGAACTGGTTTTCCGGCAGGATCGAGAGCGAAGGGAGGCCGTACATCGGCAGATCCAGATTCATCCGGTTGTAGATGGCGGTCTGCTCCAAGTAGGGATTCAGCTTGGCCAGCGCGCTCCACGAGTAAAAGTAATTCGGCACGATGCCAACATAAGGCGGTTTGGCGGCGGCCGGGAAAACGGGGGGCAGATTGCCAAGCCCGCTTTCATGGTTGTGAAGGGCAAGGCCGATCTGCTTGAGGTTGTTCTGGCATTTCATCCGGCTGGCCGACTCTCGGATTTTTTGGACGGCCGGAAGCAACAGCCCGATGAGAACGGCAATAATTGCGATCACCACCAGCAATTCGATCAGAGTGAAGGCCGTCCGGTCGATCCGGCGATGGATGAAAGTTGACATGCGGGCGAAATTCAAATCCATGTTTTCACCCTCCGGCCAGCATGAATAAACAACAGTGTCCCGGAGTTTTGTCGGGAAGAAGATGACAATTGTTTGTTGATCTCCCCAAACCACCCAAATTTCCAAAAACCGACAAATCATCTCTGGTCAACATATTGACACATGCCATTGTGTCAATATGTTGACTTCGATATCCGTCGTAAGATGCGTCCCGACAACCATTTCGGGACTGAAACAACTGTTTTTCATCTCGACGAACCGCACCCGGCCTGATCTCTTTCCCTCTCGGAGTCATCCATGTTTCGGTTAGCGTATGGTCTGCTTTCTGTTGCAAAAAACCGATCCGAAACATTGTCAGGTGACAGAGCCGCCCGCCGGAAGGCCCGTTTGGGGGTGGAAAACTTGGAGTCCCGGCTCACGCCGGACGCCACGCTGATTGCCGCGTCCTATTTCGACAGCGCGATTTACAAGTTCAACGCTTCCACGGGACATCTCGCCGGAACGCTGGTGGCGCCGTCATACTCTCCCGGAATCACGACTGGCCTGTCCGGGCTGACCATCGGGCGGGACAATAATCTTTACATCAGCAACCAGAGCAGCATTGCCTCCCCGGACAATGACTCGATCCTGCGTTACGATGTCACGACTAACACGCTCTCGACGTTCATCGACAAAAACACGCTCAACGCCATTGCCGCCGCGTTCGGAACCCCCGACAACCCAAGCCCGCACTTCTCCCCGGCTGGATTGCTCTTCGGTCCGGATGGCGACCTTTACGTCAGCCTCAATGCCGGCCAAAGTTCGAGCGCGGGCCGGATTGTCCGGTTCGACATGAACTATAACGGACAAGTCCCGCAATATGCCGGCACGTCAACCACGTTCGGAGACGGTCTCGTCCAGCCCTCTCGCTTGTTGTTCGGCACGGCCCAAGGTGACACGGACACCCTCTATGTCGCCGGTGTGACGGGTGTGTCCAAGATCGAGGACGTCAGTGCGGCCACCTCATCAACAGCCGCTGCTCCGTTCATTTTCGCCAACTTCATTGATCCCACCGGGCCGGAATATGCCTCCGGGCTGGCTTGGGCGCCGGACGGAGATTTGCTCGTCGTCGATTTGGGGCCGAACCAACCCACCTACAACGGGCAGGTTCTGCGGTACAATCCCGATGGAACCCATGACGCCACTGATCCGGTCTTCACACCGGCCTTCAGTCTGGCGGGTCAATTCCCGTCAGACGGGATTTTCGATCCTCAGGGTAATTTCCTCACCGCCAACCTTGGCCCGGCTTACCCGCCCAATCTGCAGGGGTCGATCACCCGATTTAGGGCCGATGGAAGTTTGGACACGTCCCTGAACGCCACAGGCACCTTGGTCAGCAGCGCCAGCTTCCCGAACACCGTCCCCGGATTCTCGGGTATCTCCCCGACCCAACTGGCCCTCATCCCCAATCAGGCCCCGGTGGTCACGGTTCCTGCCGGCAGCGTGAATTACACCGAAGACCAAGCGGGCGTGGTTGTCACCACCTCCGGCACGGTGACGGACCAAGACTCGCCGACCTTTAGCTCGGGCACGCTGACGGTGAGCCTCACGTCCAATGGCACGGTCAACGATGTGTTGGAGATCAGAAACCAAGGAACTGGAACCGGCCAGATCGGAGTCTCGGGAAGCAACGTGACGTTCGGCGGCACAGTCATCGGCACGTTCACCGGCGGCACGGGAGGCACAAGCCTCGTCATCACGTTCAACACTGCTTCCACGCCGGCCGCCGCCCAAGCCCTGCTTCGCAATATTACGTTCAAGACAGTCACCCAAGCTCCTTCGCCGCTGACCCGGACGGTCTCGTTTGTCCTGAAGGATGAGGACGGTGCGACTGCCGCGACGGCCACCAAGACCGTCACCGTCACCCCGACCAACGACGCCCCGGTCGTCACAACAAACAGCACCTTGACAGTGGCCGAGAACAACACCATCGTCATCCCCCAAGCCAAATTGGAGGCAACCGATCCGGACGGGGATGTCACCCCCGCGCAACTCACCTACACGGTGACGGTGGCCCCGGTCCACGGCACGGTTCTCAAGAGCGGCGTCCCGACGACGACGTTTACCCAAGCCGATATCAATGCAGGCGCGATCTCCTACCAGAACAACGGCGACGAATCGGCCACGGATTCGTTCAAGGTCACCGTCAGCGACGGCTCTTTGTCCTCGGCCGCAGCCACATTCAACATCAATGTGACGCCGGTCAACGATGCCCCGGTTCTGTCAACCAACGTCGGCCTGACCTCGCCGGAAAACGGAACGGTGACGATCACCAAGGCCACCCTTGAAACGACCGACCCGGACAACACACCCGCTCAATTGACTTACACTGTGACGACGGCTCCGACTCATGGCGAGATCCACAAAGGCGGTGTCTCGGTGACCACGTTCACCCAAGCCGACATCAACGCCGGGCTCATCAGCTATGTGAATGATGGCACGATTGGCATCACCAGCGATGATTTCTCGTTCAGCGTAAGCGACGGCGAGGCCCCCGCCGTGACGGGAACTTACCCCATCACCATCACGCCGATCAACCATGCCCCGAGCGTGACCATCAACACCGGCGTGACCGCCCTTGAGGCTGGCTCGGTCGTCTTCAGTCAAACGACATTGGAAGCAACGGACGTGGACGGCGGCACCCCACCCGCCCAGATCGCCTATACAGTGACTTCCGGCCCGGACCACGGCGTCATTAAAATTGGCGGCGTCGCCGTGACCACATTTACCCAAGCCGACATCAACGCCGGCTTGGTCAGTTATGTGAACAACGGAGACGAGACCACCAGTGACTCGTTCTCTGTCACCGTCAGCGACGGGACGGATGCCTCACTCACGCCGACCGTGGTGCCTCTCACGATCACGCCGACCAACGATCCCCCGGTCGTGGCCACCAACCTCGGAATGACCGCCGCCGAAAGCGGTTCCGTGGTGTTCAGTTCATTGAAACTGGAAGCCACCGACCCGGATGTCGGCACGCTGCCTTCGCAACTCGCCTACACAGTCACCGTCCTCCCGGCTCACGGCTCGATTCAAATTGGCGGCGTCCCGGTGACCACATTCACCCAAGCTGACATCAATGCCAGCTTGGTCAGCTATGTGAACAACGGGGATGAGACCACCTCGGATTCCTTTACCGTCACCGTCAGCGACGGAACGGATTCTACTTCCCCGGCCGTGGTTCTGCTGACGATCACGCCGACCAACGATCCTCCGGTCATCACCACCAACACCGGGCTGACGGTCGCCGAAAATGACTCTGCTCCTTTCGGACTGGCCAGTCTGGCGACGACCGACCCGGACAACACGCCAGATCAACTCACTTACACGGTGACATCCGCTCCGGCTCACGGCACCATCCGCAATGACGGCGTCGCGGTGACCACGTTCACCCAAGCGGATGTGAACGCCGGTCTTGTCACGTATCAGAACAACGGGGACGAGAACGCCAGCGATTCCTTCACGGTCACCGTCAGCGACGGTTCGCTGACATCTTCCCCGGCCGTCGTCCATCTGGTGGTGACGCCGGTGAATGACGCCCCGACCATCGCGGTCAACGCCGGCGTGACGGTCACCGAAAATGGCTCTGTCACCATCACCACGGCCAAACTGTCCGCAACCGACCCGGACAACACACCGGCCGAACTCACTTACACGGTGACCACCGGAGCGACTCACGGAACCCTGCTCAAGAGCGGTATTCCGACAACCACTTTCACCCAAGCCGACATCAACGCCGGGATCATTTCTTATCACAACGACGGCAACGAATTCATCGCCGATGCATTCACCGTCACCGTGAGCGACGGAACCGTCACGACGCCGGCCTTCACGGTCGCCATCACGATTACGCCGGTCAACGACCCCCCGACGATCGCCGTCAACACCGGGGTAACGGTTCTCGAAAATGGTTCCGTGTCCTTCAGCACGGCCAGCCTGTCGACGACCGATCCAGACAACACACCCGCCCAACTCACTTACTCGATTCAGATCGGCAATGGCCCCGCTCACGGTGAAATTCGCAAGAACGGCGTCGCCGTGACGTCGTTCACCCAGGCTGATGTCAACGCCGGATTGATTAGCTATGTGAACAACGGTGACGAAACCACCAGCGACTCATTCACCATCAACGTGAGCGACGGCACCCTGAGCGCCGGGCCGGTGACCGTCAACATCACCGTGACGCCGCAAAACGATCCCCCGACGGTGACGACCAACCTCGGTCTGACCGTCAACCAAAACACCTCGGGAGAGGTTTCCCAAGCGAAACTGGAAGCCACCGACCCGGACAACAGCGCCAGCCAGTTGACTTACACCGTCATCACGTCGCCGACACACGGAACATTGCTCAAGAGCGGCACCCAGACGACGACGTTTACCCAAGCTGACATCAACACCGGGACGATCAGTTATCTGCAAAACAATACCCGTTTTGCCATTGATTCGTTTGTCTTCACGGTCAGCGACGGAACCGTGACCTCGGCTCCGACCACGTTCATCATCAACGTGAACACCGTGCCTTTGGTGACCACCCAACCGACCGCCCAATCAGGCTTTGCGGGCACACTGGTCACTTTCACGGCGGCGGCCAGCGGCAACCCGGCTCCGACGGTCCAGTGGCAGATCAGCACGGACGGCACGACCTTCACCAATATTCCGGGCGCCATCACCGGAACCTACGCGTTCGCTCCCGCCGCCGCGCAGAACGGCAATCTGTACCGGGCGGTGTTCACCACCCCCGCCGGATCAGTCCCCAGCGACCCGGCCTCGCTGACGGTGAAATCCGGTTTGGCGGTCTTGGCCAACCCGGTTGACACGACCATCCAAGTCGGTCAAACCGCAAACCTCATGGCCAACGCCACCGGAACGCCGAAGCCGACGGTTCAGTGGCAGGTCAGCTTCGACGGGGGCACGACCTTTGCCAACATCCCCGGAGCCACGCGGACGCTCCTGAGCGTCAAGGGACTTCCGGCCCAAGATGGCAATCTCTACCGGGCGGTGTTCGCCAACACCACCGGCCAGGCCATCACGCAGGCCGCCACGCTGACGGTTAACTACACGCTAAAACTGGCCACGCTGGGCCAAGCGGTCACCGTGCCGACCGGGACCGACGTGACATTTACCGTGCAGCCGAAGGGTTCCCCGGCGCCAACGGTGCAGTGGGAATCGAGTTCGGACAGGGGCAAGACTTATCAACCGATCCTCGGGGCCACCTCGGCCACGCTGACCTTCACGGCGACCGTTGCCGACACGGGCAAGCTTTACCGGGCCGTCTTGACCAATGCCAATGGCACCGTGAAGACCGGGGCCGCGACCCTGACGGTCATTGACCCGCCGGTCCTCGCGACCAGCCCGATTGATTCGACCATCCTCTCCGGGGGAATGGCGACGTTCACGGCCACAGCCGCCGGCACGCCGAAGCCGACGGTTCAATGGCAGGTCAGCGCCGATGGCGGTTTGACTTACTCCAATATCGCCGGTGCCGTCGCGGCGACCTATAAGGTGAAGGCGACCGGGCTTCTTGATGGCAACAAGTACCGGGCGGTGTTCACCAATACCGGCGGCCAAGTGGTCACCACGGTGGCCGCCCTGACTGTGACATCGGTTCCGGTGATTTCTCTCGCCCCGAAGGCCCAGACTGTGGTTCTCGGAAACACGGTGACATTGATTGCCCAAGCCAAGGGATCGCCAACGCCGACGGTGCAATGGTTCGAGAGTTCAAACAAAGGCAAGACGTACACCGCGATCACGGGAGCCACATCGGCCGCGTTCACATTCACGCCGACGGCTCTTGACAGCGGGAAACTGTACCAGGCGGTCTTCACCAACGCAAAGGGTTCGGTCAAGACTGTTGGCGTCGCCCTGACGGTGAACATCCCGGCGGCCGTGGCGCTTGACCCCGTGGGCCTGACGGTCAACGCCGGCCAGATGGCCTCGTTCGCCGTCACCGTCACCGGCAGTCCGAAGCCGACGATTCAGTGGCAGGTCAGCACGGACGGGGGAACAACCTTCACTAACATCAAGGGAGCCGTCGCGGCGACCTACAAGGTGAAGGCGACCGGGTTGCTCGACGGCAACAAATACCGGGCCGTGGTCACCAACTCGGCCGGCACGGACACTTCCGCCGCCGCCGACCTGATGGTGATCTCGGCCCCGGTTCTCGGGTGACGGGCAAGTTGGATTGGAAACGACCCTGTGGCATGGCCCAGGGTCGGCGCATATCAAACATCCTCTTGGAGGAGGACTTCCGTCAGAAAGGCGGCGCTGGCACTACATCGGATCATTTTTCCTCGCAGGCTGTCTTTTTTCGAATGCTTCTTGAGCAGGGCACGGCGAAGCGTCGCAACCAGATTAAATTGTTGCCCAAGGTACCAGTGGGTCGGTTGTGTTGGGAGAGGCCATAATTTCATCGGCCAAATTTTCGGAGAAGTTTCTTGGTTTGTGCCCCGGACCCGCCGACGCGATGACGGCGTTCACGCTGTCTCTTTCGTCGGGCGGCCCGTTTCCCTTACCAGACAAACAGCGTGGGGTTTCGGTTCCAATGGTCGGCCACCGCCTCAAACCAGGACATGATTTCTTCGAGATGGGATGGATTCTGTCCGGCCATTGCCCGGCGTTTGAGAACCCGTTGGATGCTTTCGGCCATATTCAGCCATGAGCCAAAACAACGGAGTGTAAAGCGGCATGATGCCATGGGCGAACAACCACAGGACAAACGCCGACGTCTTGTGACCGGCTAGATTGTCCAGGACCGACAGCATCCACAGCGGCGGCAACTGCTCCGGCAGGGTGATCCTGATCTTCAATCCCGCCTGCCAGCGTTCCCAGGCCCGCCGTGACGAGACTTTCGTCGAAACCGCCTTGGATTGATCGGCGAGAATCTCCGACAATTCGTGTTGCAGCCACGGATGCAACACGCTGTTCGGGCAGGAGGTCACCCCTTCGAGCCGCACCGCTCCGGTGGCCGGGTGAAACAGCGTCATCACCCTGGCCGCGCCGTTGCGGACGTATTCATGCGGCAACCGGGCCGGTTCGCCTTCCGGTTCCCAACTGGCGGCATCGTCGGGACGGGTCGGCCTGGTCGGCGCACCACACCGGCAATTCCAGGTCTTCCCCGAGGGTATAAGCGTCTTCGATCAGTTTTTTTCTAATAAACGAATAGTTTCAATGCGGCTTCTTAATGACGGGCCTTTCGCTGTGCTACGTCGTCAAGCTTGCCGACAAACATCCGAGCGCAACGGCGGTCTGGCCAAAGTGATCTTTGGCCGCATGTTTAAGCAGCCATCACCATCGCCCGTTCCTGAACTCATCGTCAAGGATTGCACCATGGATATTCTCACTTGTCTGGCTTTGAGCGGCCTCGAAGGCACGGCTTACGCCACCTTCAAATTCATCCTCGAACAGCTCGCGGCCTTTCTGTTGAAGTAGCGGACGCCCCGGCCAGCAAAATGATGCATGGCTCATCCGGGCCGCCGTCGGCCGATGGCAACCATGAAAGGGCGGGAGATGTCTCCTGCCCTTTTTGCACGGACGGGAACTGGCAGGAGGCCATTCTGGCGAGAGGAATTCGGCCATTAAGGCAGGTGTGCCGTGACAGTTCAATAAGCTGCTGCGCGGATTGGTATCAGCCTTTCGCTCGTTTACGCTCTCATCCATAAGGGGAGCCTCCCCTGCCTCCGCATCGGGAGAAAGAGGAAGCGGAGAAAAATCATCATCGAGGAAGAAGATGTGGAGGTATTGGTGGGGGAGTGCCGGGCGATTCCCCCGGCTCCCGAGATGAAACTGAAGCACATCAAGCGGAATTAGTGGCCTGCCGGGCAGCGGCATTCATGTAGGCGAGCTGGCCGGAAAGATGGCCGCCCTGCATGGCAACGACGAAGTCGCGGAACTCCGGACGCGGATCGCCTTGATGATTTCTGTTCGCTCCTCCTCGGTGAGGAGCCTTTCACGTTTTCCGGTGGGCGGTTTCTTCACTCCTTTGATGGGATTGGTTTCCAGATACCCCTCGCCGGTTCCCCATGAGTAGACCCGCTTGACGGCGGTAGTGGCGTGCCACCTCGCCCCCTTCCAAGTCGGGGTGGCGTTCAGCCAGTTGGTGATGTGCGGCGGCTTGATCTCGACGACAAGTTTGCATCCGTAGAGATTGCCGAAATTTTGGAGGAAGAAGTTGTACTGTTTGAAGGTGTCTACCAAGACATGTGCCTCGGTCACGTCAAGAAGACGGTCGCAAAGATATTCGACCGTAAGCGAAGTTAGTTTTGGGGGCTTTTAGGCCAGTGCCGACAGAATGCCTTGCAGGCTTCCTGCTTGTTGTTCTTGCCTTTGGCCAGTGATGTGTTTGCGAGATTTGCCCTCTCCGGTGTGGACATACCACCAAGAGTTGGGCGTTCAGAAGAAGGTTTACAAGACACAGATAAAACCCTCACAGGATTGCGCCTGAAGGATTCTACGCGGCTTGGTTATGTTTTCAAAAACCCCTTAAAAACCCGGATGGAGATGACAGGAATCGAACCTGCGACCTCTTGAATGCCATTCAAGCGCTCTCCCAACTGAGCTACACCCCCGGTAACATTACATTACGATTGAGAAGTCGGCTCGTCAACATACCCGCGTGACTGTCGGTCGAAAATTTCCTGTGGGTGAATGTCCTTTCCATCCCGAAACTTCGCCTGATTGCCCAACCGTGATGAATTTACAGAGCCAAAGCATTGGCTGTTGGTTCGCGCTTCCGGCGATCATCATTCAGCGAACGGACACGAAATCATTGTGGTTTAAAAGCACATGGGTCAGATTTTCCCGAGATCGTTGGCCGGCGTCCGGGGAGGCCGGTTTGCTGGCGGCGGTTCCTCCGAGCGGCGTGAGTTTTTTTCCGGTGAACAACGCCGATTGTTCCGACAGGAAGGTCCGGCACATTTCACGTTCGGCATTTGTGGGCGGACGGCTGAGAATGCTCTCAAACGCGATGGTGATGAATTGGGATTCGTCGGGGGCTTGCTTCGACAGTTTTGCGGCCAACAGGCGGGACATTGTTTGGGTCAGAGGGCTGTTCGCCAAGGCAAGGGCTTGTTGGGGGACGACGCTTTCGCTTCGCCGATAGCATTCCGTCGGGCTGGCGGCGTCGAAGAGTTCCAAAAAGGTCATTTGTTTTTCCGGGGCATGACGGAAATACAGCGATCGTCGAAAAGTGGTCAGACCGGCCGATTCGTTAATCTCCTCGCCGCCCCTCGTGCGGTCCAGTTCCCCGGCAACGGCCAGCACGGAATCCCGCACGGCCTCGGCCATCATTCGCCGGGCATTTTGCCGCCAGAGGAAACGGTTGTCCGGGTCACGGGCGGCGTCTGACAGATCGGGCTGGGAGTCCATCCGGTAAGCGGCGCTCAAGACAATCAGCCGATGGACATGCTTCAAGCTCCAACCATTGGTCATCAGTTCGGCGGCCAGCCAGTCGATCAGTTTCGGGTTCGTCGGCGGCTGGCCGTTCTTGCCGAAATCGAACATCGTGGGAACAATCCCGACGCCGAAGCGGTGCATCCAGAGATGGTTGACCGCGACACGGGCTGTCAGCGGGTTTTTCGGGTCGGCGATCCAATTGGCCAGCGCAAGCCGACGGCCGGTGCTGGTGGCCGGGAAACTCTTGACGGGACGGGGGACGAAGGTCGTCGTCGCGGGGGTCTTCAACGTCGCCTCTGCTTTTGTCAGGGCGGCTTGGGCGTCTGTCAGTTTCTTGGCCGGATCGGGTTGGCCCTTGGGCGTCACCGTCCACCGGGCGAGATTGGCCAGCGCCATCAGTTTGCGGGCCTCGATCACGCCCAATTCTCGTTGAAGTTTGCTCACCTTCTCAGCGGCCGTTTTCCATTCCGGCGATTTGGAATCCATTGCCTCCACGGCGACATGGGCAATAAAGAGATCTCGCTGGAGTTCGGCAATTTCCAGATTGCGTCTGGCGATGACAAGTTGATCTTCCCGGAGGGCGACCAACGGCAATTTAACAATCGTGGGAAGCACGCCCAAACCAATGGGGAACACGCCTTGCCGGGCGATGGCTCCCCGCACCTCGGCCTGGGCCTTGGCGACGGCGGTTTCATTGGCCGCCTTCATCTCTTCGATCACGAAGGGCCGGTTATCCGGCGTCACCGAATATTTCGGCAGCGTTACCGATTTGAGATCGAACGTTGGCCCGAGGAGGGCGGCGGGGACGGCCGGGGGAATCGGCTTCGTTTTGTCGGGGTCGGCATCATTGCCTCGCACGAACAGATAAGTCGGGGTGGCCGCATTCGCGTCGTACACGCGGACAAGCCCTTCCTTGGCGATGTCGGCCTGGCCGGGAATCCGATCCGTGCGAATATCGTGGGCGGCGAAGATGGCCCGGAAGGCGTAGTATTCTGTTTGCGGAATCGGATCGTACATGTGATCGTGACACCGCGAGCAATTCACCGTCAGGCCGAGAAACCCCTTGGATGTGTGTTCCACCGCCCGGTCAAGCCAGACCTCCCGGCTGAACTTGTACCAGTTCCGAGCGAGGAAACCCGTGGCCCGCAAGGCATTCGGATCTTCGGGACTCAGTTCATCGGCGGCAAGCATCTCCTTCACCATGCGGTCATACGGTTTGTCTGCGTTGATGCTTTCGACAATCCAGTCCCGCCAACGCCAGATATGCGGCTGGCTGTCGCGGATCTCCGCTTGATAACCGGCCCAATCCGAATAGCGCCACACGTCCATCCAGTGCCGAGCTTGCGCTTCGCCGTATTCCGGCCGGCTCATCAACTGTTCGACCATCTTCTCATAGGCGTTCGGAGATGAGTCGTTGAGAAAAGCATGGAGTTCTTCTCGGGTCGGCGGCAATCCGATCAGATCGATAAACACACGTCGAAGCAGCACCGCTTTGGCTGCCTCCGGCCGGGGTTTCAGGCCATTTTTCACATGTTGCTCGGCCACAAACGCATCAATCGGATTTCGCACCCAAGCCGGGTTCTTCACGGCTGGCAGGGCCGGTCGTTTCACGGTCTCCAGCGGAAGCCAGCGGTAATCGGCCCGATTCGCCCTCACGACGGCCAGTTTCTTTTTGGCCTCGGCCCGTTCGACGCCGTTCGGGTAATCAAGGTGCGTGCCGGGGAACTTCCCGGCGAAAATCTCCTCTAGATCGGGAATGCCGTCCTTGTCCGTGTCGCGGTCGGCAAGGGCGTCCAAAGCGTCGCCGATGTCGTTGCGAAGGCCGGCTTTTCGGCGTTCCTTTCGCCATTCGGCCAGCGCTTTCCCGAAGTCGTTATGCGGCTTGTCCGACTCGTCCCCGCCTTCCATATGACAGAGCTGGCAATTATTGATGCGCGTGGTGAAATCTGTCCCGACGTATTCACCCACGGCCTTCAGATGGGCGGGCTTTGCGTGAAGAACCCCGGCAAGAAACAGTGCGGTCAGTGACAAGAATAATCGCATGGCAATCCCTGTGAGGGAATGAATCAAGGGGAGAACATGAAACTGTTCGGCGGGAGATGTGTTTACGATGAACGGTCCGGCCGATCATGTCAAGCAAAATGACCGGGCCGGAAAGCGGGAAATGGGAATTCGGAAGAGAAAACCGGGGGCTTTTGGCGTGGCTTCCCCTCGTGTCAAAACTTGGACTCGGTTCCCACATCCCGCTCGCACACGGCGAAACAGCCCTGTCGTTGGAAATAGCGGTCGTAAAAGCGGGTGAGATGCGGCACATCGCTCGGAGCCTGGGCGGCCAGACTCTCGAAGGAATTCGTGTCGGCCCGGCTGGTCGCGTACCAAAGCAAGTCCTGCCCGATCAATTCGGCTTCCTTCCCCTGCGGTGCAATGAAGCTGAACAATCCGTTGATCCGTTCGCTTCGGAATCCCTCGGAGCCAAAAGCGCCAAAGCGAAAACCGGGAGCCTTCGGGTCTGTCTCCTCCACCGGGGTGAAACTCGGGTCATCGATCATCAGCCCGACGCCCTTGATGCCGCCTTCTTTGCGGCGCAAGACAAAAAACGCATCCGTTGCAAATTTGGGATTTCGCAGGAAATACTCGGCCAGCCGATTCCCGGTCAACCGGAGAACGGACGCCGCCATTTGTTCGATTTCCGGCAGATCCTCGGCCCTCAAGCCGGTCACATTGAGACCCGGCCGCTGAAACATCGTCGGCAGATCGCCAAAGGATTGGGTGTAATTGACAATCTCCCGCGATTTGTGGAAATCGTGATCCTCGAAGAACTCCCGCACGTCGGCCCAATCGGCCCGGTAGGTGGCAAAAGCCCGAGGGATTTTTCGCTGAGCCATCGCCCGCATGACGGAAGTAAACAGAGGATGGGCAAATCGCTCATCACCCGGCCGGCAACATGGAAAAGTCACTTGTCCGCTCTGCGGGTCGAACGAAGCATGTCCCACCACTTTCTTTTCTTCTTCCGCAAAGAAATGCGTTCCTGGATCGAACGCGTGGCCGCTTGTGCGGCGGCGGGCTTCTTCAAGGGTGAGAAGTTGATGGCCGGGCAAACCGGCGGACGCCGCATTGTGAACAGCCACCAAATTTTCGGCATCGCCGGCAAGAAAATTCCGAATGAGCATTCCCGACTCCAAGCGGTGGGCTGGCGCGGCACATTGACACGCGCGACATGAACAATGAGAGGATTCCGACAACCAACACTGTTAATATCGGGCACGCCTTCTCGCCGTGGCGTGCTTTGGTCCCCTGAACGACGCACCAAGAATGGAAAAACCAAGGTTGAGGGTGAAGAACTTGGGCGACATCAGAAAATCGACGCGATCATCGCGCCAATATGTGAGGTTCCACAAGGGCAAGCTCTTCGCAAACCTGAGAAGCAGCATTCGCTTTCAGACTCAGCATCTGGAAACTGTGCGGGTTGTGCCAATAAAGACGGTTGCGCCTCAATCTGGTCAATTTAGGCAAGAAGCAGCCCGTTTGGTGCAATGGCAAAACAGCAAAAATAGGCTAAGCTAGAGAAGATGCGTCTTTTAATGAGAATCACGCCAAGTTCTCCTGACGCATGTGTTTGCGAATAAAACCCCAGTTCGGCATCCCATGTGCTGAACCGGTTAAGACATACATCAACTGGAACACACCGGGCGGGGGAGGGGTTTTGTCCATGCGGCGAGTCGCTGTCACGGGATTGGGGGTGGTTGCCCCCAATGGCATCGGCAAAGAGGACTTTTGGGACGCCTGTGTCGAGGGACGCAGCGGCGTGGGGCCCATCACCACCTTCGATGCCTCTTCGTTTCCGATCAAGATCGCGGGCGAAGTGAAGAATTTTGATCCCTCGCCGTTCATTCCGGACTCCATGCGGAAGTCTCTCAAGGTGATGGGCCGGGCCGCACGCTTCGGCGTGGGAGCCTCCGGACTCGCCCTTCAAGACAGCGGCATCTCGATGGAGAACGAGAATCCCGAACGGGTCGGCGTCGTCGTCGGCACGGGCTTGGTTCCCGTGGACATGGCCGAGATCATGCCGATGCTCTCGCGGGTGATGCAGGAAGACGGAAGTTTTGACCTGAACAAGCTGGACCCGAACACCGCTTCGCCGATGTTCCCGCTCTGGTTGTTGAAGTATCTCCCCAACATGGTGTCGGCGCACATCTCGATGATGTTCAACGCCCAGGGGCCGAACAGCACGGTCACCACCGCTTGCGTGGCGGGAACCCAAGCGGTTGGGGAGGGCTATCGGTTGGTCGCCCGCGGCGAGGCCGATGTCATCATCGCCGGCGGGTCGGATTCCCGGCTCGATCCACTCTTGTTGATGGCCTACACATCCCTCGGGACACTGAGCCGATGTTGTGATCTGCCGCCGGAAGCGGTCTCCCGGCCGTTCGACCGCCTTCGGGACGGTTTCGTCCTCGGTGAAGGAGCGGGGATGCTGGTGCTGGAAGACTACGACCGGGCCAGGAAACGCGGGGCGAAGATCTATGCCGAAGTGATGGGTTTCGGAAGCAGTTTCGACGCCTACTCCATCATCAAACCGGATCCGGACGGCCGCGGGGCGGTGCGGGCGATCAAGTCGGCCCTCGACGAGGCCCGCGTTGATCCCTCCGAAGTGGGCTACATCAACGCCCACGGCACCAGCACCCGACTGAACGATCAGATGGAAACGGTCGCCGTGAAAAAGGTCTTTGGTTCCGGGGCGAGGAAGTTGCCGATCTCTTCGATCAAGTCGATGATCGGGCATTCGATCGCCGCCTCCGGCGCCATTGAGGCAGTGGCCTTGGCGATGACCCTCAGCGAGAACGTCGTGCCTCCGACGATCAACCTGCGAAATCCCGATCCGAACTGTGATTTGGATTGCATCCCGCTAAACGCCCGCGATTATGCTCCGCGAATCGCCCTGTCCACCAGCTTCGGCTTCGGCGGGCAGAACGGTGCTTTGGTGATGAAAGCGGCGTGATTTCTCTGTCCAAATTGAAACAGGCAGAGCCCCGCCGATTCATCGGCGGGGCTCTGCCTGTTTGTCTCACTTCATCAAATAATCCTTGAGAAATTCAATCGTTTTGGACGTGGTCTCTTTCCCCGCTTTGCCGGTCCAACCGTGACTTTCGTCGGGCACTTCCACATAAGTCACATTCGCCCCGGCTTTCTTCAATTTGTCCGCCAGCATCCGGGATTGTTCAATCGGCACGATCCAATCCTTGGTGCCGTGGAAGATCAGAAACGGCGGGGCATCTTTTTTCACATGGGTGATCGGCGACGCCTTGTCGTGGTCGGCGGCTTTTTCCTTGTATGAGCCACCCATCAAGGGGGATAGCATGGACCTTTGGGCCGTGTCGTCTTTGCCAAAAGCGGCCAAATCCGTCGGGCCAAAATAATCGACAACGCATTGCACGATGCTGGATTCCTCCGGGTATTGTTTCCCCTCGAAACCATCTTTGGCGTCCGTGAGGCCCATTAAGGCGACCAGATGCCCGCCGGCCGAATAGCCCATGACCCCGAAGCGGTCCTTGCGGATGTGGTACTTCTCCGCGTTCGCCCGCAGGAAGCGAACGGCCGTCTTGCAGTCTTCGATCTGGCTAGGGAATTGATAATCGGGGGCCAGACGATACCCCACGCTCACCGCCACAAACCCTCGCTCCGCCAAGACGGGAAGCCACGGGTGCATGTCCTTCCGGTTCCCCATCCGCCAACCGCCGCCGTGAACACACACCACCACCGGAAACGGCCCCTTCCCGACAGGGGGAACGGCCATGTCCAGCTTCAGCTCCCGGTCACCGGCCTTGCCGTAAACGATGTTCGTTTCGATCTTGTCCTCGGCAAATCCGAATGACACCAGCAACAAACAGACAAGCATGGTTCGCATGAGGAATCCCCGATCAACAAGGGAAGAACGCCCGGATGTTGTACGCGAGGAACCGGGTTGCCCCAAGATGGGAAACGAACCCGTCAACCAGTGAGCGTCTCCCTTGGACAATGAAACGAGGAATCCGATGAAACGCACCACTCGAATGCAATTGGCCCAAGAGACGGTGGAGATTGTCAATCGGGGGAATTACAAGCTCCCTGACGGTCGTAAGGTCTCCATCCAAGCGATGGTCGAAGAATGTCTGCAAGACACGCATTTCCATGAACCAAACGACTACCGCCGACTACGGGAGGAAGCTCTCACTCGCCCGGCGTTTCCCGGCCCCGCATCCGTTGAACTTCGCAACGAAACCACTCTCGAAGGCATCGGCCGGACGCTCGCCGAACATCCGAATGTCCCTCTGGCCACCCTGAACTTTGCCTCCGCAAAAAATCCGGGCGGCGGCTTCCTCGGTGGCAGTCAGGCCCAAGAGGAATCGCTTGCCCGCAGTTCGGCCTTGTATGCGTCACTGCTCACAGTTCCGGAGTATTATGCCCGTCATCGGGCCATGTCATCCTGCCTTTACACGGATGCGATGATCGTTTCCCCCGGATGCCCCGTTTTCCGGACTGATGAAGGCGACTTGTTGGAAGCCCCCCGGCGGGCAACCTTTATCACGTGCGCCGCTCCGAATGCGGGAGCCGTTGCGAAGAACACGCCCAAAGAAATGCGTCTGCTTCCTGATGTGCTGCGACAACGAGCCGAAAACGTGTTGTGCGTGGCGGCCCACGGAGGCTATCGACATCTACTGTTGGGGGCGTGGGGTTGCGGTGTTTTCCAAAATGATCCGGAGTTGGTGGCCGGAATTTTCGCCGATCTGTTGGCCGGCGGGGGATTGTGGGCCGACCGTTTCGAGAAAGTGGTCTTTTCGGTGCTCGATCATTCGGCCGATCAGGCGATCTTCTCGGCTTTTAAGGCGAAATTCGCCCGCCGATCCCGTCCTGTCCCGTAAAACGTCGATGATGCCTGCTTCCCGCGTGACGTGTGATTATTGCCTCGGCCCCGTTCTTGGCAACGGCCTGTCCGGCCGGGCGTGGCCGGATCGTCCGGCGACCCGGTATTGCTGTTTCGGCTGCCTCAGCCTTGGCGAGCAACGCCCGGCGGCCACCCTCCCCTTTCCCAAACGCTTTAACGGCCCGGCCCTTCGCATCGGGCTGGCTCTCGTCGTCATCGCCCAATCAATGATCCTTTCCCTCGGCATCGCCATCGAAGGTGATGCCTCGCGTGATGAGAAACTACTTGTTTACGGGGGGATTCTCTTTGGAACGCTGATCGTCTTCGGTTTGTTGGGCTTGTCGCTCATCCGGGCGGCATGGGACGAATTGCGGGCCGGTTTTATCACCATTGAAAGTTTGTTTCTGCTCACGATGGCCGGCGCATTCGCAGCCTCCTTGCAATCGTTTGTCACCGGGTCCGGTCCGGTTTATTTCGAGGTCGTTTCTGTCGTTCTCGTCGTCTATTCGGTCGGCAAAGTCATCATGGCGAGGGCGAAACAATCAGCCATCGGGGGAACGATGGCGTGGGCCGATTCACTGGCCACCTGTCGGCGAGTCATCCAAAAGGAAGTGATTGAAACCCCGGTCACGGAAATCGTCCCCGGCGACTTGGTGGAAGTGCGGCCCGGCGAACTGATCCCGGTGGATGGCGTGATCGAAACGGGAACCGGCTTTGTCTCGATGGCCGCGATGACTGGGGAGCCGTTCGCCGTCGTGAAACGGCCGGGCAATCCCGCCTTGGCCGGGTGTGTTTCCCAAGACGCCCTGTTCCGCATCCGGGCAACAGTAGCGGGAACAGCCCGGCAGGTCGATCACTTGCTGGCGGCCGTGGACGACGCTCGATCAATCCCGACCGCCGGGCAAGCAATGGTTGATCGAATTAGTTCTCGTGTGTTTCCGCTCCTCATCCTCATCGCCATCGGCACGTTTGCGTATTGGACATGGAAAGTCGATCCGCAAACGGGAATGTTCAACGCGATGTCCGTCTTGTTGGTGGCGTGCCCCTGTGCCCTCGGACTGGCGACGCCGCTGGTGATTTGGGTCACGCTGGCCCGGCTTGCGGAATGGGGATTTGTCGTCCGCACCGGCGATGTGGTCGAACGGTTGGGCGCCATCGACACAGTGCTTTTCGACAAAACCGGCACCTTGACGGAAGACCGCTTCACTCTCGCGGACATCGCCACGGTCGATGACCCCGAACGCCCCCGACCCCGCTGGCTTGGTTGGATGGCGGCCGTTCAAGCCCGCAGTTCACACCCGATGGCCAAGGCGTTTGCCGAACTCGGCGTATCCACGGAACATGTCGAAGTGACAGAAGTGCGAACCATCCCCGGCCAAGGCGTTGAGGCCACAGTGGAAGACGATGGCCGGCATCAGGTGCGGATCGGCCGGCCGGAATGGATCAACGCCCCGGAGGAAGAGGCCGAACCGCTTCTCTCCGGTTTGATCGAAGGCGTCGGCCATCGCATCGACTGCGAGGCCGATGGCCGTCTGGTGGCCGTGGCCGTGCTGCGGGAACGACTGCGGGAATCGGTTCCCCATGCCTGCGAACATTTGGCCGAACTCGGCGTTTCCGTGGGCGTGCTGACTGGAGACACCGCCAAGCGGTCGACGATCACCGGCATCAATGATGTGCAAGCCGAGTTGCTACCGGATGACAAAACCGCCCATGTCCGGAATTTGCGATCCAAAGGCCGCCATGTGTTGATGGCGGGCGATGGCATCAACGATGCCGGGGCGCTGGCGGCCGCGAATGTGGGAATCGCCCTGGCCTCCGGAACGGACTTGGCCACACGGGCCGCCGATGTCACCCTCTATCATGCCGACTTGCGGGTGCTTCCGTGGGCCATTGCCCTTGGCCGTCAGGCGGCATTGGTGATTCGCCGAAATCTCAAGGTCGCGGCCGCCTACAACGCCATCGGGGTGACGCTGGCCATGACGGGAAACCTTCACCCGATTGTGGCCGCGTTGTTGATGGTCGGTTCCAGTTTGTTTGTGATCTGGTCTTCCTCGCGCGTCAACGTGTCGGCGGAATGGGATTGCCACGACTCGGTGGAAACGTCAAAGCAATCGGCGACCCCGTACAGCGTCACTATCGCTCATGCGCTGGCGCTGGTTCTTCAAGGACTGATCCTCATCGCCCTGTTGGGTCTGCCCGAGGAAATCGGTCTTCCTGTTTTCTTCGGCTTCACCATCTTGGGTTTCGGCTCGGCAATTCTGTGGGCCAAATGGAAACGCCTCTCCCACCGGGCGGACATGGTCTACGGCATGTTGACGCTCGGCAACCTCGGCATGATTGCCGGTTGGTGGGCCGACGCGGGCTTTCGACCGTTGCAACAAGGAAACTGCGATTGTGCGGAGGCGATTTTCAACGGCGTGCTGAAACCGTGGATGTGGCTCGGCATGTGGCTCGGCGGCACACTGGCGATGGCCTTCCTCACCCGCACCCCGCACGGCAACCGCATTCACCGATGGAGCATGCACACCGGCGGCAATCTCGGCATGGGCCTCGGCATGTTGTCCGGCGGCTGGCTGGCGGCTCAGATCTCCGTGGAATCAATCCGGTCGGCGGCGGTGATGGGCCTCGTCGGCATGACACTGGGGATGATTGTCGGAATGTTCGCGGGGACAGCCCTGACGGAACAATCGATACGGCGTTGGAAAAGAATCCGACGAAAACTGCGTGTGAACCCATGACAATCTAGACTGTCCGTGTATGATATCATCACTGGACGCGGCGTGGAGCAGCCCGGTTAGCTCGCCAGGCTCATAACCTGGAGGTCATAGGTTCAAATCCTATCGCCGCAATCCGAAAACCCCCTGGAAACAGGGGGTTTTTTCGTTTCCTAGTGGTTCGCTGAGTACTCTGTTTTCGTCATTTCCCGTCAAATTGGTTCCCAATTAGTACCCGAGTAATCAAGCAACTGTCACGATGATCTGCGTGTTCTTTTGATTTCTTTGCCAGTTCGGACCGTCGTCTGAGTGACAAACTTTGAGGGCGGGGGTGGAGTAGCAGTCAACTCGTCGGGCTAATCCCCCGAAGCCGCGGGTGCGAATCCCGCCCCCCGCGATTTTTCTCTCGCCTTCCCTGTCCCTTGCGCACTTCTGCCGGCCGCAGGCTTCCGGCCGTACGCTGATGCGCCTCCACGTCTTAGCCGCCTGCGTTGCCATCGAAGGCTTCCAGCATTCTAAAATGCCCGCCCGCTGGCAAAACCGTTAAAATTGGCAGGCGTTTTCAAGTGTGGGCGGTTAATCCGCATTATGAGATGGTTTGAAGCTCGGTAAAATGTCCCCTAGTTGAAACCGGTCAGGGCTTCAAATGCTTAACTACGGTGATGTCCCGCAACAACTGGCCGACATGATCCGGCGGGCGATCGCGCAAGATGCTGCGACCGCTCAGCTTTACCTCCGGCCGGGGCTTCCCGTTTACATGCTTGTTCCCGGCCTGATTCACGGGACACAGCTTTCGGCCGCGCTGGAGCATGTCAAGGAAGTCGTCGAGGGGAGCGTGCTGCCTTGGCGTCAGATGACCAGGGATGAAAAGGACGGGTATTACAAGGAGGTCGGGAAGGCGCTCGGCTTTCCGTATCCCGATGAGTTCGTAGGGGCGGTGAAAAGCTCAAGCAACGACGCTTACATGAAACTGGTCAACTATATCGGCCTTTTGCTGCCCAAAGATGGCGGGAAGAAGTAATGGAGGTTAAGGACTGGATTACGCTGGCTGCGGCTGTCATCTCGCTGTTCGCCGCTGGCGTTTCGGTAACTGCGTTGATTCTGAACCGCCGGGTTTCCATTGGTCAGGCAGAGACCGCGCTCAGAACGTCGATCCGCTCGACCCGACAGTTCGTGAATAATCTGTCGATCCAACTTGCTGACATTGTGGATGGCAGGCGCGAAGACGAACTGAAGGCTGCGGACAAAAGGCGAATAGAGGCTGTGCGGATGGCCTTTATGGAGGCCATAGAGGAAAATCTGAACGCGTATGAAGATGCCTGCGCCAAGTACGTTGACGGGAAGATCGACCGAACGCGATTCAAAAAGAATTACTTCACCGAAATTCGGAACCTGTGCGAGTGTCCCAAATCTAGCCCAATTTACGAAATGCTCAACCCGGAAAGCACCTCCCGCTTCCGGTCAGTCTGGGGCGTTTACCACGAATGGTTCAACCAAGGCAAATAACTGCCATCACCGTTATCTTGGGGTTCTGATCGCGTTGGGGGATGCCGCCTTGGGATGGAGAGGAGCGAAGGCAAAAGAAAACGGCCGGGGCGAGGACTCGCAACTCCCCCGGCCTGGCAGACGCTACCGGACGGGTTTGTCCGGCTTCGGCTTTTGGGTCCGTTGTCTGCAATGACATTATACGCCGCCGATGTCTTCGGTCAAAAATAGAAAATGGGCTTCCCCTGACGATCTTCACCGTCGGCTTTCGCAGTTCTCCATTCGCGGGGGGTTACCCGTCGAATGACGCCCCCCGCGAATGGAGAACGGAGAAAGACGGCGGTCTGCTTCCCCCTTCACTGGAGGCAAGAGCAGGGTCCGGAGCGGCGGGGTGTATTTTCCGGGCTGTTTGGGCGGCTGTTCCGGATCGCCCCCCGGTCATTTTTTCTAGGCCATGCCCAGAATCAGCCCAACCGTCAGCATGGACAGCGGGATCAGGCTGCCCAGCGTCACGTCGATGTTCTCGTAAAACGCGATGCGGTCCTGCGGGCGCCACAGCTTCCGGTTCTCGACGCGGGTGGCGAAGCTCTTGTACTCCGGGCCGATCACAGTTTGGTCCAGTCGGCCAACGCCTTTTGCCTTGCGGCGCATTCCGCGTACATGCCTGACGTTTGGATGCCGTCCTGAAGCAAGTCTCCCAATGTGGCCGGGGATGCCAGTGGCTCCAGCGGCGGGCAGGGTTCAGTCAGGTTGGCGGGCGGGATCGGCCACAGCGCGCGGCTGATTGTAGAGGAGCAGGCCGGTGTCAGGGACAGGGCAAGCAAAGGCAGGATTGTTCTGGCGCGCATGGTACAGTTTCCTTTCCGCGGTCTGGGTGGCTGTGCGGCGGCGTTCGCGGTCCTGTTCGTAGTCGTGGGACAGTTTGGCCGCATCCTGCTCCGCATTGAGCCGGGCGTCAACCTGCTCCTGCAAGGCGGCCTTCTGCCCCGCTTCCATGCGCCAGCCGTTCACCTGCCATCCTGCCGCAAAAGAAACGACACACACGGCGGCGGTGATGCCGAGTTGCCAGCTAGCGGGGGTCACGGGCGATCCATTGCCTGGCAAGGTCGTACAGCCTGGCCTTGAGCCAGCGGACGCCGGGGAGGTCGAACACCAGAATCACAAGACATGCCAATGCCAGCGTCGTCCAGTCGATCTGCTCGCGGAGAACCATCAGCGTGATGAGGGCGTAACCGGCGAGGTGGCGGGCCGTTCGGGACAGGTTCCTCATTTGACGACCACAGGACGCAGGAAGAGGTTCTTTTCCATCTCACGCCGCTTGGTCAGGCCGGGGAGCGTTTTCAGTTCCCCGTCCACGCGGGCCTTGTCCCACAGCAGCATGCGGCTGGCGAATTCGATGTAGCCCTTGCGGTTCAGCGCGTCGACGGACTTGCTGCCGCGCAGATTGCCCTCGCCGAGGTTGAACACGAATGAACACAGGGCCGAGAACTGGTTCTCGTTCAGCGGCACGCGGACCAGCCGGTTCACGGCCGCCTCGGCCTTGGCCATGTCCTGCGCGAGCAGCACCTCGGCGGTGTGTTCGTCGATCCTGGAGTTGGGCTGCACGTCCTTGCCGGTATGGCCATGACCAATGGTCAGCACGCCCGCCGAATCCCTATATGCCTTGAGCTTCAATCCTTCGCAGTCCCGAACGATCTGCAATCCGTCTTCGTTGCACTTCATGCCCTAACCCCCGAACTTGTCGTACAGCCACGTCGCCATCCACGCCACGGCGCCCATGCCGGCCGCGATGACGCCGCCGAGCCACATGGCCCCGCGGAACGCGCCCTTCAGTTCGTGGAGGGCCGTGGTCAGTTCCTTGACGGCGTCCTTGACGTCGGACAACTCGCTGGTGAGGTTTTCCATCTGGGTTTCCAGTCTCACGACTCGCTCCCGGCTTTCAAATGTTTCTGGCATGCGCCCCCTCTTAGTTGCATGTTGCGGAAAGAATATCACGGACCGGCCGCCCGCGCAAAAGGTCCGTGGTCATCCGCGGACGATGCCGGTGATGCCGCACTGGATGCTGGTGGCCACGCCGGCGTCGCCGTACCACGTCTGCGTGTCGGTCCCGGCCCCGAATTCCAGCCACGCGAGGAAATGCCGTCCGATGCCGGGGTAGCCCCGGTACTCCGACAGGAGCATGGCCTCGACGGTGTTGGTGGCGCGGCCCTGCACTTTGATGGTCGCCCCGTTGACAGTGGTGGAATCAATGCCGATGCCGGAGCAGACCGGGCGGGCGGTCGATGTGCTGTTGAGGCAGAGGGAGGCGGCGGTGGCGTCCACCAGGTCCTCGGACACGCCGATCACCATGTCGAGTTGGTTGGCCGCGCTGCCGTTGGCCTGCCGGAAGCTGCCGGTGAAATAGTTCCAAGTGTCGGTCGCTTCAACCACGCTCATCGGGCGGTCGAGGCGGTTGTAGTAGTTCCAGACGTAGCGCTTCGCGAGCGAGTCCTCCGTCTGGCCGCTGCTGCCGGTGGTGCGGAAGGAGCCGAGGTAGCGGCGGGTGGTCGTGCCGTTCTTGACCAGCACGCCGTCCTGGTAGGCCAGCGCGGTGGCGCGGGTGGTGTCGTTCGTCCACGCGAGCAGTTCCAGGGTGGCCGCGCCCGAGTTGCTGTAGCAGAACACGTCGTACATCGTGTTCGTGGTCGCGGGGACGGCAATCGAAAGTTCGGTGAAGGCGACGGTGCGCCAGACGGAGCCGTCGTACAAGCTAATCCGGTTGCCCCGGTACGGCGTGTAATACAAGGTGGTCTTGGCGGTCTGGTCCGTGGTCGTGACGGGCGCGCCGGTGGCGAGGGTGAGGCGGCCGTCGGAGAAGATGGTCTTGGCGAGCGGGGTGAAGACGTTGTTCGTGATGTCGATCTGGCCGATCTCAATATCGTCGGTGCCGTCGTAGGCGAACAGGGTCCAGAGGGTCGAGGACGGGGTGTTGTCGTCGATCCACAACTGCCCGGCGTAGGCGGTGCTGGGGCGGGAGTTGCCCTTGCTTGTGCTGGCGAGGGCTTGCAGGGCGTTGTTCAGGTCGCCTCGCAGGGCGGCGTTGCCCTGGTTGGCGATGCTCATGTCGTGTTGGGACATTCAGAATCCTTTCTGGTTAATAGCCGTTGGCGACCCAAGACGCCGTCTTGGCCACGTATGACCCAGCGGCGTTTTTCACGCCGATGTCGAAGCTTGTCGTTGTCACGTTCAGCACGATCTCCTGGTCTCCCACGCTCGCCCCCTGAATGGTGACGCCGATGTCCGGCACCACGACGAAGGTTTGCGCAAAGGTGACAGTGGTCACCCCGGCGGCGCTGGTCACGAGCGTCTCGCTGTCGAAGATGTCCGGCACGTCCACGGCCACGGAGAGGTCCGAGATGCGGACGTTCAGGTTGGTCACGTCGAGCGTGGCCGAGCGGGCGATCAGGTCGAATGCGATGTACCGGCAGGTGTAGTCGCCGACGAAGAACTGGCGGAAGTCGGTGAAGTTGACGCCGTCGTCGGACGTGGCGATGTAAAGCTTCACGTCGATGCCCGTCACGTCGCCGCCGTCGAACAGGCCGAGCTGGTCGTCGAAGTCGCCCTCAATCTCGTCGAACGACGCGGAGGCGTCGTAGATGTCGGCCCGGACGGTGGCGGTGACGCGGGCGGTCGTCACTTTCCCCAAGTCAATCGGGTCGCCGGTGTCGCCGTACAGGCCGAAGGCGTACTCCCCCGCGCCGATGAAGCCGCCGTAGCCGTCGAACAGGCCCGGCTGGTCGTCGAACAGGCCGGGGTGGTCGTCGAAGTAACTGGCCGGGGCGAACTGGAGCGCGCCGTCGATGATCTCGAACCGGGTGGCCCCGGCGATGGCCGGGAAGTCCGGACTTTCGGTGCGGGTGATGATGCGGTTCATCTTCACGATGTCGGCGACGGTACTCTGGATCAGGGAGGCGGTCGTGCTCTCGTTGCCGCTGGAGTCCACGGCCTTGATGAGGTAGGTGCCGTTCATCAGCGGGAGGACGGCCTGCGAGGCGACGCCGGGCATGGCCGGGCCGAGGTCGATGGCCGACGACCACGACGGCGAGACAGTGTCGGGCGTGTAGCGCAGCCGAATCTTGCCGCCGACGCGCACGTCGATGTCGGCCGACTGGTCCCAACTGAGGTGGGCGTTGTTGTGGATGGCGTTCAGGCTGAAGTTCTCAATCGGCGCCGGGGGCGCGGTCAGCCCGGCCATCGTCGCGGCCGAGGAGGCGTAAGCCGAGGACACGCCGAGCGTGCTGATCGCCTTGACGCGGAAGTCGTAGTCGCCCTGCGCGATGTCCAGCACGTCGAAGGTGGTGGCCACGGTGCGGGTCAAGACGGTGTACGCGGTGTCGGCGGCGGCCTTGTACTCCAGTTGGTACTGGTCGAGGAAGGCGTCGGGGCTGGCGCCCCAGGTCACGGTGGCCTTGCTCTTGACGGCGCTGCCGTCCAGCGGGGCGTACAGACTTTCCGTGATTTGCGGCGTGCCGGGCGGGTCCACGAAGAACGGGTCGGGCAGGTTCGTGTCGGGGGCGGGGTCGATGACCGTCGCCTCGCCGCTGTTCCAGTCGTAGCTCGCCGAGGACTCCTCTTGCAGGGACAGGGTGATGACCATGTCCGACCCCATGTTCCAGCGCATGATGCGGAACGGCTTGGAGGTCCAGCCCATCTGGTCGTTGGTCAGCGTCACCACGTCGAAGGCAGCGTATTTGAGGGCGTTGTGGTTGACGGGCAGGTCCACCATGATGCCCTGCCGGGCCTTTTCCAAGGCGATCTTGGCGAGCATCTGCGCCCGCTCGGGGCGGCTGGTGAACGGCAGTTCGATGTCTTTGAAGATTTGCTCGTCGTTGTCCTCGGCCTCGTAGGTGGCGTTGGTGACGGCGGGGAAGTCGGTCGGCTGCCAGTTCTTGTCGGGATCGACGTAGGTGCCCTTCACGGCGTTGAACAGTTCCTTGCGCGGCGTGCGGCCCCGGATGGTCAGGCCGCCGGCCAGCATGTCGAGGGTGATCTCCCCGGCGGGGGTGTCGTAGGCCCCCGCGTGCAAGCGGAACTGGCCCTGAACGTAGGTGGTGACGCCCGCCAAAGAACTCATCAGCGAGGTGAGGTTGTCCAAGGGCGCGGTGGCGGTGTCGATGACGCCGTCGCAGGTGTAGCGGGCGGCGCTGCCCCCTGCAATTGCCACGGCTTCGTCGCAGACGTTGGCGGCGGCCGAGTAGTAGGTGTCGTCGATCTCGTCGTCGTCGCAGTTAAACCCGTACTGCTCGCTCATGTAGTCGCGGGCGCACAAAGCGGCGTTGCGGGTCCATTGGGTGAGGCCGTTGCGCGGGTCGTAAATCTTCTTGCCCTTCACCACGGCGGCGACGTTGGGGATGCCCAGGGGGAACACGTCGGGGTGGTACTCGAACCGGACGTAGAGGTAGGCGATGCCTTGCAGGCGGTGGGCCGCCGACCAGCCCGGCACTTCGGCGACGAGCAAATCGTCGGCCTCCTGGTCCTCCGCGCCGAGGTGCTTGCGGACGCGGACGTAGGAGCGGTTGGAAATGCCGTAGTACGGGGCGGTGGTGGCGAAGCCAGCCGCGTCGAACACCACGACCTTGTCGTTCAGGTAGATGTCGCCGATCTCCTCCACCTCGTGCCCCGCCAGCGGGATGACCATGTGCAGGAAGAGGTTGGTCTGCGTGTACGACGCGCCGGTGCTCAAGGGTCCGGTGTTGACCGTGGTGGCGAACACCATCGGGCCGGAGACGCGGGCCTGGCCGTAGATGATCTTGT
>NZ_JH636446.1:0-56381 GCF_000255705.1 Zavarzinella formosa DSM 19928 | reverse complement strand
GTACCCGGCGGCGGCGGCGACGAGCGGGACGACGGCGGGCATTTACTCGACGGCCCACGCGCGCGGGCAGGCGCCCACGGGGATCGTGGTGACGGAATCCGGGGTGAGGAAGAAGCCGTGGCGGCCGTAGCAGACGCCGAGCGAGCCGTCCGGGTGGAGCAGAATGTCGCCCCTTTTGGCCATTGCCGGGTTGATCTCGGGAAGATGCTTGGCGGCGATGGCGGCCACGCCCGAAAACTTGCGCCGTTTCATCAGGCGGGCGGCCCCTGCTGCGGTCTTGTACTTGCCCCGCCAGTCGGACAGGAGGTCGGCGCCGGTGGCCTCAAACACCCAATCCGCGCACCACAGGGCGCAGTCGTGTTCGCCCCACTGGAACGGGACGTGATAAGCCTGCTGGATGCGGGTCGCCAGCATGGATTCCCAGCCCTCGGCCCTCACCCGGCGACGCCCCAGTTGATCTGGCGGTCGGTGGTCTGCTCGACGTACTCCAAGCCTCTGTCGCCCGGATGGCGGGCTTGCTGGTCGGCGTTGTTGTAGCGGGAGACGTTGGGCCGGTCCCACGCGGAGAAGCGGCTCTCGACGTTCAACGTGATGTTAAGTTCGCTTCCCTGCGATACCGTGGGCGTGTCCATGCGGCCGCGGTACAGAATGATCGGGTCGGCCACGAGGACGCGGGTGGTCAGGTCGAGGTAGCCGACGTACAGCGTGGCGCGGCGACCCTGATAATGTTCGTTCAGCACGACGCTAATCATGTCGGACGGGATGCCGCCCAGCGTGAGCGTCAGCGGTGTGCGGGCGAGTTCCGTGTCCTCGTCCACTTGGGATATGCCGCCCAAGCGGCCGGTGCCGGTGAAGTCGTTGCCGCCGAAGGCGAGCGTGCCGAGTTCGCTGTGGAAGCGGACGGGGCCACTGTCGAAGAGGAGTTCCACGAACAGGACGGGGTGGATGGCCGCGTCTTGCGAGGCGGCCTCCGTGGCGGTGTCGATGCTGCGGGTCATTTAGAAAACCTCCACCCCTGAAAAACTCATCCCCTCATAAATCCCCAGCCGCGTCCCGGTCTGCCAGACGGTCTGGTTGTCGTCGGTCAAAATCATCGTGCAGGTCGTGTCGCGCACGGTCACCACGGCGTTGTCGGCGGGGCTGTTCCGCATGGCGGCTTTGAAGTTGAGCGTCGTCTCCCCGCTGCCGTTGGTGTCGGCGCGGGTCGTAATCATGTGCATCTGGCCGTTGCAGGCGAAGTAATCCCCCGGCATGAGCCAGCCCGTGACGTTGGCGGTGCAGCCGTCGATCAGCAGCGTGCTGCCGGTCTGGCTTGCTCCCTTGACCAGCGGCGTGCCGGTGGCGACTCCCCTCGGATTGCGGGCGTCGGGGTCGAATCCGTAGAAGGTGTTCACCCCGCCTTCGAGTTGCATGAGGAACGCCTGCCAGTAGGCCGCGTCGCTGCGGTTCATGCGGGGGAGCGTGTACGTTGCCATCCACCGGCCGCCGCCCAAAAGGACGCGCTGGACATTCTTCGTGAGCGGGCTTTCCCACTTCTGCGTATTTGTCTCCAGCCCGAAGCGGCAGGCGGTGAAGCCCGGCGAGGCGGGCATGTAAATGGTCATGACTTGCGGCCCACAATGCTGGCGGCCTTCCCGCCCCGTTCAATCTCCGCGAACACGCTGGCGCGGGTCCGCTGCTCGATGTACGGGATGAGGCTGGCGAGTTGCGCGTGGGTCACGCCGTCGCCGATGTTCCAGGTGTTGCTGACGTTCACACTTCCCCCACCCAGTTTGCCGTTCGGGACGACAGTTCCCGCCGTGTCGGGCACGAACAGTTCCGGGCCGTTCTCGCCGACGATGCTTGGAACCCCGAGAGGAGGCCTGCCGCCGGACGCATAGCCTTGCATCGGCGGGCCGTAGCTCTCGTTCAGCCCGGCGTAGGCGCCGATGTTGTCAACGACCTGCCCGATGCCGCCTTTGCCGATGCCGCCGATCAGGCTGTTCAGCAGCCCGCCCGCCGCGTCGGCGATGGGCGTGGTGAGTTTCTTGGTCAGTATTTGGGACGCGATGGTCTCGAAGAATTTCTTGGCCGCGTCGCCCGCGTTGTCAAAATGCAAGGCGATGTCGGTCAGCCCGTCCACCAAGTTCTCGCGCATGCGTTTGGCGTCAGTCTCCGCGTCCCGCATTTTCTCGCTCAGGTCGTACTGCGCTTCGGACAGCCCTTTGATCTTGGCGATCTGCTCCTCGGTGAGGATGTTGCCGTCCTTCATGGCGAGGTTCTGGGCCTCCATGACGGCTTCCATGCCCTTGCGGTCCCGCTCATTCAGCCCGATCAGGTCGTTTTCCATCTCCATCTTGCGGATGTACTCGTCAAGGGAGTCGTTGACCTTGTCGTAGTCCTCGGCCTCCTGCTTCTTGGCGTCGCTGGAGCTTTTTAGCAGCCCGGCGTTAGTCCCGGCGGCTTGGTTGGCTTTGACCAGATTGCCCTTGGCGTCCAGCGTGTAGCCGCTGACGACGGTCGCCGCGTCCACGGTGTTCGGGCGGCTCCGGGAGACGTTGCTCGGGAGGTTGCCGTTGATGGCCAGTCCGATCTGGCGGCCGAAGTCCACCGCGTTGCCCGGCAGGTTAAGGATTCCGGCGAGGCCGTCGAGGTAGAGTTGGAGGGCGGGCAAGGCGTCCGTCATTGACAGCTTCAACTTTTCGACCGTCTCGGTCCACTTGTCGCCGAACTCGTCGATCCGCTTCAGTTGTTCGTCCGTGAGGGCGTTGCCCGCCTTTTTCTGCTCCTCGGTGAACGCCTTCATGTCGCCGCCCGCCTGCCGGATCAGCGGGGCCAGGACGGCGAACGAGCGGCCGAAAATATTGATGCCGAGCGACGTGAACTGGCTCTGGTTGTCGATGCCGTTCAGGGCCTGCGCGATGGCGTTGAACTGCTCTTCCGGCGACAATTGCTCCAGCTTGGTGATCGACAGGTGCAGGTCGTCAAAGGTTTTAATCATCTGCGGGTTGTTCTTCGCCTCGCCGAGGGCGTTGTTCATGCGCACCATCGCCCCCGCGAATTCATCGAGGTTGGAGCCGGACTGCCGCAGCGGGATGTTGAGCGCCGACAGCGTGCTGCCGACGAAGCCGATTCGCTGGCCGAGGTCGTTGATGTGGTCGGCCTGCTCGATGGCCGAGCGGCCGAAGGCGACGAGGGCGGCGAGGCTGAACGCCGGGGCGAGGTCGATCAACTGGTCGTGCAGGCTGCGGAACGACTTGGTCATTTTGCTCGTCTGGTCCTGCGTCACGCCTTGGACGCGCTTCAGTTCACTCTCCAATTGGGCGGCGTCGGCGCGGATGCGGACCACCAGTTCACCGAGATCAGCCATCTTCGTCGATCATCCTTCTCAGTTCGTTGACATCATCTTCGGTAAGACGGCTGGCGCTGGTCGTGCGGCTGCGGCCGGCGCACGCCCGCATCACGTCCCAAGTGGTCGCCTTCCAGAACTCCGACGGCTGCCAGTTGAGGCAGCCTAAGCACGTTTCTTGGTAGCTTTTCCAGGGGAAGCCCCGCCGAGCTTCCCGAGTAACTCCCCCATCTCCCCGGCCCTTTTCTCCCGGTCGAGCGGGGGGGCGAGGCAGATGCCGAGGAAGGCGTACAGGTGCATGCGCAGGGTGGTGTTGGCCGCCCCGGCAATCCCGATCTCGGTCCAGAGCAGGTCGGCCATGCGGGCCGGGGTTGTCTTCTCCCCGCACGCGGTGAGGATGGCGGCGAGGAGGCGGGCCAGTTCGTGCGAGGGCATGCCGTTGACCACCTCGACGGTGATTTCCGAGGCCCCCTTCTTGAGGGCGTACTCGACGGCTTCAATCATCTCCATCGTGCCGATTAGTTCGTGCGTCTTGTCGCCGAGCGGGAGCGTGTAGCGGGGGCGGGCGAGGTCAAACGTCATGCGTAGGTCGCCAGCTTGATCGCCGCCACGGTCAGGCCGGTCACCACGTCGATGGTGTAGCTGACCCGGCCGGTGGACGGGTCGTTGAACCGCTCGGTCGGGAACGGGCCGACGGCCATGAGGCCGCCGTTCGTGCCGCTGCCGGGGAGGCTGACGACGGTGTCCGGGGTGACGATGGTGCCGAAGCCGGGCTTCTCCGCGTCGTTGGCGGCGATGGTGAGGGTGCGGGCCGAGGCGTTCGCGTTGGTAAACAGCAGAAAGGTCTTGCCGTCGTTGGCGAAACTGTCGGCCGTGGACGCCGCCGCCGAGGTGTAGCTGAGGCCGCCGAAGACGGCGGTCTGAACGGATAAAACTGCCATGTGATTGCTCCTTTACGCGCTGGTGTAGGTGGGCTGGCCGGACGACTGGAGCGTCATGCTGTACGTCTCCTCGCCGTTGAACGAGCCGGAGCGCTGGTAGTTGGAGATGGCCCACGTGCCGTCGATGTAGTCGCCGTCCGGGAACAGCAGGCCGAAGGCGCTGATATTGTTGGCCAGGGCGTAGCCGCGAACGGTGTGTTCGACGACGGCGTTGGTGAACACGCCCTCGACGGAGATGTCCATCGACTGCGTCCCGGCCCCTTCGAGCAGGGTGCGCCAGCCGCCGGAGTCCTTGTTGGTGACATCGACCTGCTCGTTGTTGACGGTCAGGCCGGTGACCCGCATGCCGGCGAGCGTGGTGCCGCCGGTCGCCGTTCCTTGCTTGAGCAGGAAGTTCCTGCCTTTCTGTGCTGACATGGTTGTCCTCCTTGGGGGTTAAATGTCTTGGACGACGGCCCGGTAGCGGGCGACGCCGTGGTAATAACTGTCCGAGTCGCCCTCGACGGCCGTTTCCTGGAACGAGGTCTGGAACTCGCGGCGAATCTGCACGAGGGCAAAGCCGGCGACGGTGATGGTGTCCTCCTGCTGGTGCAGGGCGTCGTAAATGAAGCCGAGCAGCGCCTTGACGGACTTGCGGCCCGACGCCGCGAAATCCCAGCAATGCACTGTGAGGGTGAACTCCCAGCCCGCCTTGTCCTTCGTGTCCCAATCCAACGCGGTGTCGTCGCCGATCACCACATAAGGGGCGTCGGTTCCCTGCGGGACGTGGTCGTAGACCTTCGGGCCGCCGAGCGCGGTCGTCAGGGGCGAATAGCCGACGAGGCGGTCGTAGACGCCTTTTTGCAGGGCGTTGTCCGGGCTGCTCATTTGCCGCTCAAAGCCTTGCGCATGGCTGCTTGAAGACGGGCCAAGATCCACGCCTTGTTCTTTTCCAAGGCCGGGGCCATGAACGGGCGGGCCGCCATCAGGCGGGTTCCGAATTCCAACAAATACGCGTAATTGACGGTGCCGCGTCCGGCGGTGACAAAGGCTTCCAAGCCTCCGGCGGCGCGGTTCAGGTAGGTGTTGATCGAGTTGACCAGCCGCCCGGTGTCTGTTGAGGGTGGTTCGCCGGGAGCGGAGGCTTGGTGCAATATGTTGCCCCGCTTGTAAAACCGGCCGCCACGCTTGCCCTCGCCGTCTTGAATGGACTCTTTGGCCGTTTTCTCCACCCGTTTTCCGCTGACGTAAAGCGCCTTCTCGATCTCGTTCTTGCCCCTCGCCTTTATCAAGTCGCTGCTCTGCGCGAGCTTGTCCAGCCCTTCGATCTTGACGCTAAAATCCATCACTGGTCCCGGCACTGAATCGTGAAACTCTGCTGCTCGATGCGGCCCCCGGCGGTGGTAATCTGGCAGGTGACGAGGTAGTTGGTCCCGTGCGTGCCGCCGGACAGCCAGATGGTGGCCGAGGTGGTGGTGTTGCTCGTGGCGTAATTGGTCAGGCCGGCCGGCACGGTCCAGACGACGGCCGAAATGGTGTCGCTGACGAGCCACGCGGCCCAATCGACCTGATAGTCCTTCCGCGCGGAGGGGTCTTTGTTGAACGATGCGCTCATGCCGCCACTCGGGTCACTCGGGTTTCACTCGCTACGGTTAGGGTTCGGTCGTCGGCCGCCACGGCGGCGGTGCGGTTGTCGTTGGCCGGCGTCAGCACGCGGTTTTCGGGGCCGACGATGACGGTTCGGGTCTCGGCCGGGACGGTGACGACGTTCAGGCCGGAGGGCGTGAGCGTCGCGACCGATACGGCGCCGCTGGCATTCAGGCTCGTCTGGCCGGTGGTGGCTGAAAGCGTCCCGGTCAGGATTTCCGTGCCGCCCGCCGCGAGGCTGGTTGCCCCGGTCGTCGCGGACAGGCTGCCGGTGAAGGATTCGGCGCCACTGGCCGAAAGCGTGGTGTTCGATGTCGTTCCCGCGAGCGTGCCGGTGAGGATTTCCGATCCGCTGATGCCTGCCGAGGCGTTGGCCGTTGTCGCGGTCAGCGTACCCGTGAACCGTTCGGCCCCGGATGCGGATAAGGCTGTATTCGCGGTTGTCGCAGCAAGCGCGCCGGTGAACCTCTCGGCTCCCACCGCCGACAATGTGACGGCTCCCGTTATGGCGCCGATCGTCCCGGTGAGTGTTTCCACTCCCGAGGCGGCTAGCGTGGTTGCCGACGTAGTTGCCGATAGTGTTCCGCTGACGGTCCCGCCTGCGGTGGCGGTGCCGGACGCGGCCAGCGTGGTGTTGCCGGTCGTTGCCGCCAGCGTGCTGGTGATAGTCGTCCAGCCCGACGCGGTGAGGGAGGTTGCCCCCGTGGTCGCTGCGAGTGTGCCGGTGAACGTCTCTGTCCCGCTGGCGGCCAGTGTCGTGGCACTCGTCGTCGCGGCAAGAGTTCCCGTTGCGGACGCCCAGCCGGTGCAGGCGAGAGTGGTATCCGATGTCGTTGAGGCAATCGTTCCGGTGAACCGCTCCGCTCCAGATGCCGCAAGGCCGGCATTCCCCGTGGTGGCTGCGAGCGTGCCCGTTGCCGATGCCCAGCCGGTGGAAGCTAAGGTCGTCGCTCCGGTTGATGCCGATAGTGTTCCGGTAAAGGATTCGGTTACCGATGCCGCAAGTGTGGTGGCGCCCGTGGCGCCGGACAGCGTGCCGGTGAAGGTTTCCTTCCCGACGAGAGCCGCTGAAGTGTTTCCAGTCGTCGCCGCGAGTGTGCCGGTTGCCGAGGCCCATCCGGTTGCCGCAATAATCGTGGCCGCCGTGCTGGCCGCCAAGGTTCCCGTGAAGGTTTCGGCGCCACTGGAAGCCAGTGTCGTATTCGATGTGGTGGCTGCGAGCGTGCCGGTGGCGCCGCTGGCCGTGTAGGTGAAGCTGACCTGCCCGGCCGCGCTGTCGCCGCCGTTCTTGGTGCCGCTGCCGCCGCCGCCGTAGTTCGCGGCCGCGCCGTCGGCGCCCGGCCCGCCCGGCCCCCAGACTTCAATGGCGACGGTGGTGACGCCAACCGGGACGGTCCAGTTGCCGGAGCCGGACGTGAAGGTGTCGGTAGTCACCTCCTACCTACGCTGAATTAGAAGATGCGGTAGGCCTTGAGCGTCGGGTCGGCCGTGTCGATGCCCCCGGCGGTGTAGCCCTCTGCCTCGGCTTCCTCCACCGTCCACACGCGGTATTCGGCGGTGACGACGGTTTCTTCCCCGTCCTTGCCAAGGCGGGTGATGAAGGTGTCGAAGCAGTTGTCCGAGACTTCGGTGACGAAGGCCGGATCGGCTGAAATCGCGGTTACTAACAGGGTTTTCTTGTCCATGAGGAGTCTCCTTACGCGTTGCCTTCGGTGAACACGGCGCTGGTGCAGGCGACGGTCGCCCCCGACACGATGCTCGTGGTGTTCAGATTCAAGTCGGCGCCGGACGTGCCGACGCTGCCGTCCATGACGACGGTGGTGCCGTTGGACTTGAGCATGCGAAACCACGTCGCGGTGCCGGTCGCGGCGGCGTTGGTGTCGCTGGTGATGGCGTTGAGCGTCAGCACGCCGGACGATGTGGACCCGGCGAAGGTGGCGTTGAGCGTCAGGGTGGCGAGCAGGGTCTGGGCGCCGAGGGCCGTGTTGGCGTCGGTCGTCTGCGTGCCGGTGTAGAGCTTGATGAAGCCGCTGTTGCCGGCGGTGGTGGTGATGGCGTCCCCGCGGGCGTTGCGGAGGGCCGTGGTGAATTTCAGGTTGGACGCCATGTGTTACCTCACTGTTGTTCGATGGCTTGGAGTTCGAGAAAGGCGTTCGCCTCGTCCGGGTTCAGCGCTTCCTTGATGTTGAAGACGCGGGAGCCGAAGAGGACGCGTTGTTTCGTGGTGATGCCGCTGCGGTAGCGGATGGTGATCTTGTGCGTGACGGGCGTCTGGGTCTGTTGGGCCTGGAACTTCTCCCAGCCCTTGGTCGGGTTGACGTTCGCCCACACGGTCGCGTCGGTGGCCCAACTGTCGGTGAAGCCGCCCTGGCCGTCGGAAACGCGGGTGACGGACTGGATCGCGACCCGCTTGTCCATCTTGCCCGGCGCGTATTTGCCGCACTTAGGCACCGAGGCCGTCCATCACGCGGTAGTGCCGGAGCAGCGTCGCACAGCTTTCAGGCATCTCGCAGACAATGCGCTCGTCGTACATGCGCTGGACGTGCATGAGGATGGCGGTTTTGACGGGCTGCGGCACGTCGCTCGCGGCCGGGCCGAAGCCCGCGACATACGCGATCTCCAAGGCCCCCATGCTGCGGAGGTTGACCGGCCACACGGACATGGATTTCAGGGCGAAGCGGTCGCCGGACAGGAAATACCCGCTGGCCGACATGACCGTGGCGTTTCCGTCTTCGTCGTAGGTGGTGACGGAGGTAATGGAGGACACCGGGCCTTTGGGCAGTTCGATCTGCGTCGGCAGCGAGCCGTACAGGGCCGAGACGGGCAGGTCGTACACCCCGGCGGGCAGGTTGTAGTAGCATCCGCTCGGCTGGGGGTCGAGTGTCAGCGTCAGCGTCTGCGAGATGATCGCCCGGCGAAGGTGCTGCTCGGCCGCTTCGGTGGCGGCGGTGATGAGGCTGGCGATTAACGGGTCGTCGTCCGTGCCGTCAATCTTGGCGTAAGCCCTGGCCTCGCCCAGCGTAACGGGTTCGGCGGCGGGGCGAATGGTGACGCGGACGCTGCGGCGCAATTACTTTTTGCCCTTTTTGAACTTGGAGGGCTTGGGTTCTTCGGGGGGCACGATTTTCGTCTCGCGGTCATCCGGGCTAATCGTCAGAACCTCGTTGAGCTTGCCGTCCGGAACGGGAGCGTCGAGTCCGACAACTTCGGCGACGATTGCTTCCAGAGTCGCCAATTCGGCCCAGCCTTCTTTGACGGCAATGGCCGCCAAGTCGTTGGACAAGGGGACGGTCGCGCCGGCAATGAACTTGTGGAAGTCGTGGCCGTCCTGCGAGCCGTTGAAGTCTTTCAGGATGCGGTAATGTTTCATGCGGAGTCCTTTCCTACCACAGCGCCACGACAAGCGTGGCCGTGGTGTTCGTGCTGAGCAGTTGCTTGATGCGGATCGGCAGCAGCGTCCCCACGGGGATGGCGCTGAAGAGAACCGTTTCCCCGGCGGCGGTGACGACGTTGATGTTGCCCGTGCCCCCGACGTAGAGGGCGCGGGACACCTTGGTCAGTTCGTCCGTGTCACTCTTGGTGAGGACGGCCGCATGCGCGTAGGGGGCGACGAGGCCGCTGCTGGCGCTGCCGTAGTCGTCCGTCGCGACGACCGGCATTAGGCGACCTTCTCAAGGCACACCGAGAACTTGATCGATCCGGTGGTGTGAGGGGTCGCCGGGGTTCCGCCGGAGTATTGGAAGTAAATCTGCGCCCCTGCGACCGAGGCGGTGTCGGAGGTGCCGGTCAGGAACGGGACTTTGGTGTTGCCCCAGTCCAGCGTGGCTGACGGAGCCGATTCGATGTCGGCGTTGGCCACGGTCGTCCAGACGGTCGTGCCGTCGGTCAGGCCGAGCAGGCGGTCACCGCCCGCGCCGAAGTTGGTGCCGCCGCCGATCAAGCGGATGTTGCGAATCTTGTACTGGTCGGTGGCGTTGGCCCCCGTGCCCGCCGCGATGACGTTGACCTTGCCCGTGCCCGTGGAGGCGTCGAGCAGCGTGGCGGTGCAGGTCACATCGACCCAAACAACGTCACTAACGGCGATGCCGCCCCGTTTGCGGGTTCCGGTAATGTTCTGCGTGCCGGAGATGGTCTGGGTTCCGGCAATAGTCTGGGCGCCGTCTTCCTTGTAAATCGTTGTGGTGTATGAAGCCATGTTCCCCTCCTTGGGAAAGAACGGGGAGAGCCTTTCAGCCCTCCCCGCGGTTAATTACGCCAGTTGGGTCGTGTTCGGGGCGGCGCGCAGGCTGCCGAGGATGGCGCACGCCGAGATCAGGACCGCGCCCGTGTTGTTGGCCGGCGTCACCGTCAGGCGCACGTAGCGCTTGTCGCCGATGTAGCCGATCTTGGCGATCTTGTTGTCGTCGGAGAAGATGAACGACGCCCCGGCTTCCGTGCCGAGAAGGTAGGTGTCGTCCACCGCCGCGCCGCCAGACAGGTCGGAGGCGTCGCCGTCCTCCACCAGGACGGTGAAGGTGGCGTCGGTGTCCGCGAGGGAGCCGGTCTGGATGATGAACTCCAGGGCGTTGGCGTTCTGGCGGTCTATGATCTCGCCCACCTTGGCCGTGTTGCCGGTGCCCAAGTCAATCGGGTCGAACACCGAAAGCACCTGGATGTTGTTGTGTAGGTCTTGACGCATGGGATGATTCCTTCTGAATGTGTGGGGAAATGCCCCGACTTGCGCCGGGGCAATGACCTGAGCCGTGGTTACGTCGAGATTTTGCCGATCTTGATCGCTTCAAAATTCACGACGGCGCCGCCTACCCGTTTCGTGGTGTAGAACAGCACGTTCGGCTTGCTCGTGTAGGGGTCGCGCAGCACGCGGATGCCGGAGCGGTCCACGATCTGGTAGGCCCTGCGGAAGTCGCCGTAGGCCATCGCCAAGGCGTTGCTCGCCACCGCCGCCACGTCGGCCGCGAAGTACACCGGCTGGCCCATGAGAGTGGGCTGGAGGCCGACGTTCTTGTCGAACGACATATTGAAGATGGGGCGGCCCTCGCCGTCCTTGATGAGCATCAGGTAGCTGTTGCTGGCCCGGCGAATCAGGAACGAGGCGTTGGACTGGTACTCTTCCTTCAGGGCGTTCTGGAGGTTGACCAACCCGTCGTAAGTGAAGGTGCTGGCCGAGCCGGACACCACCTGCTCGATCTGCTGGGATGCCACGGTCGTGCCGGAGGTGTAGCTCATGATGCCCTTGGGCTGGTTCACGCCGCTGCCGGACACGAAGGCGGTCGCCTCCTTGCGGCCGAACTCTTCCGCGACCTTGCGGGACAGCCAGCCTTCCACGTCGAACTGCGCGTCGTCGAGCAGCTTCTGGGTGACGGGCGGGTTGGAGTAGAGTTCGTTCACGTAGATGGTCAGCTTGCCGAGCGTCGGGGTGGCCGTCGCGGTGCGGGCGGTCTGTTCGCCGACCCAGCCGGACGTGTTGGCGTCGTTGTCGAGGATGTACTCCAGCGTGTCGGTGCCGATGGAGGTGACGGAGGCGAGCTGGCGAATCGGCGAGCTTTCGTAGACGTAGGTCTGGATGACCCCGCCCATTTCCGGCATCACCAGGTAGCCGCCGTTCGGGTCACTGCCGGCCGAGAGGGTTTTCACCTCGGGGTCGGTTTCGGCGCGCTTCTCCAGGAACACGTCGAAGTACTGCTTGTTGGCGTCGTCCTTCTGGCGGGCGAACTCGTTGAACAGCTTCTTCGACTTGGCGCGGAAGGCCTTCTCGTCGGTGGCGGGGTTCGACGCGGCCGGGCGGCTCAGGGCGGTTTCCATCGCCTTCACCTGGTCTTCCAGCGCCTTGCGGGCCCCGGCTTCCTTCTGGGTCAGTTCGATGGCGTCGCCCATCGCCTTTTCGAGCGTGGCGAGCTTGCCCGCGTCGAAGGCGTCCAGCTTGTCGAGCTTGGGGGTCAGGTCGGATTTGAAGGTCTCGAACGCGTTCATCGCGTTCTCCATCTTCTGGGTGAGTTGTGCGTCCATGCGGATGCTCCTTTAAGTGGTTGGGTTGATGTGGGCGGCGAAGCGGTCGAGCCGCTCGGCCAGTCGCGTGAGCATCTCCTCGTCAGGCTCCCCCTGAGTCGCAAGCGCTTTGAAGCCGTGCAGGGCGACGGTGGTCGCGTCCTTCTGGCTGAAACCTCCCTCCCGGAGGTATTCCTCTAATTCCCGGATGGTCTGCGGCCGGTCGGCCTTCACGCGGGTAATCAGGGCTTGTTCGTTGGCCGGGAACGTCACGAGGGACGTCTCCCACAGCTTGACCTGTTCCAGCCGGCGCACGCCCTTGGCCTTGTCGAAGCTCGCCTTGGTGGGCGAGTAGCCGATGCTCATCTGGGTGATGGCGCCGCTGCGGACCTCCTCGGCCACGTCGCGGCCTAAAGTGGTGTTGAGCGTCTTCCCGGCGAGGATGAGGCCTTTGCTGTCCTCAGCCCCGCGCTCCCAGATGCCGGGGAGGCGGTGCTGGTCGTGCTGGTACAGCATCTTGGGCATGCGGGCGGCGAGCGAGTCCTTGAACGCGCCGGGCATGACGATGTCGTTCTGGTTGTCGGTGTTGCCGAAGGTGGAGGCGTAGCCTTCGATGGTGGCGACGCCGTTGTCGGCGAACTTGACCTCGAACTCGGTCAGTTCGATGTGCTTTTGTTCCAGGGTCATGGGCGATTCTTTCGCTTGGCGGGGAGCAATGTGATCTCGCAGGCGGGGCGGGCCGTGATGTAGGCCTCGAACTTCTTGGCGTATGCGATGACAGATTCGGGTTTGGTGCGGGGCGTGACGGGCTTGGTGCGCAGGGCGTAGTCAACGCACCAGGCGCGCACTTGGTCTTCGTCCTTGATGGTCATGAGCGACTTCCTTGTCAGTCGGTTGCTTCGGTATAAATGAGCGCGCATCGGCAGTTCAAAAGATTGGCCGGGCTGGCACTCGGGTCGCCGGGCCGGTCCATCATCTCCCCGTCCACGATGAACTTTTCGTCCAGCGGAATCGGCGGTTGGCCTGACATCGCGGCGTGTGCCGGGCGGGTGCGGTTGTCCAGCGTGGGCAGCCACTGCTTCAGCATCCGCACGCCCAGGTCCTGCTCGGCGACGCGGACGCTCTCGATGCTGCCGAACGTGGCGGCGGCGTGCGTCTCGGTGCGGGCGATGAGGCCGGCCCGGTCCTTAGTCAGTTGGCTTACCTTCCTGATGCGCCTGCCGATTTCCTCCGTGCCGTCGCCCTCGTCCAAGCCGTCCCGGATGGCGCTTCGGACGGCCTCGGCGTCGGTGGCGGCGATCATGGCGGCCTTGCGCAGGGCTTCCCGGCTGACCCACTCGGCCATGAGCCGCTGGAACGTGTCGGACTTCTTTTCGATGCGGCGTGACTTGATCTGCGACAGGGCCATGCCCGCGAAGTGGGGGATGACTTTCTGGTAGTGGGCGGTCAGGACGGTCTCGATCCGCTTGCGGTGGGCTTCGATCACGTAGGTGGGCAGCGATTGGGCGGTGGGGTAGGCGTAGGCGGCGTGACTGAGGAAGGCGTTGCGGGCCTTCCCGGCGTTCACGCGGAGCAGCAACTCGTAGCGGTCCAGCAGCGCGATCCACACCCGGAGGTGCGTGCGCTTATTCATCGGCTTCGGAGACGTGGTGCGCCCGGATGGTGCGGTCGCCGATTTGAGTGGTTAAGCGGCCGAGGGCGACGTGGTCGTCGAGGTAGAGCAGTTCGTAGGCGAAGGCAATCAGCGGCTCATCCCGGCGGGCGGTCAGGCCGAAGTCGGCGTGGATGACGTTGCCGTCGCGTTTGGTAATCACGCGGCGATACCACGCTCTGCTGCAATCTCACGGAGCCGGGGCAGCCATTGCCCCACGGTGTGCATTATTTCGGCATTGGCCACTTGCATCCCCGTGATTTTGTTAACACGGTGCCGAAGGCCGACCATGTCTCTTGGCACGCCGCCGGGCATTACCGCTGCCAACAGCGCCAGAAACTCATGCCATTCGGCAGTGTCCTGAAAGCTCAAGTCGTAATCGGGTTTTTTAAACGGCCACATCGTTTCCTCCATTGTCTGCCGGGCTTCCCGGCTCGGGCAGGGTCATTGCTCCCGCCAGTTCCAGCGGGACGAGCGTGCTTTGCACCAGCACCGTGTCGCCGCCGTCTGGCAGCGCCTCCAGCCCCATCGCCTCTCGCTTCTCGTTGATCGTCATGTACCCGGCGGCGTTGATGCGGTCGCCCTTCTCCTTGCGGCGAGGTTCCAAGGCCGGGAGCATTTCCTCGTCGTACCACAGGAACAGGTCGTCGCCGTACAGAGGCGTCAGCCAGTTGCCCAGGTCTTCGAGGATCGAGCCGAGCAGCGTCAGGACGGTGTCGGACCAGTACGCCAGCTTGGCCTCGGAATAGTTCGAGTAGGTCGATTCGCCGGGGATGTTCACCAACTGCGGCGGGGTGCCGTAGACGCCGGCGATGAACCGGGCCATCGTCAGCATGTTCTCGCGGTGGTCCATGTCCTTCGGGTTGAACGACATGCTTACCCATTCCAGGCCGCCTTCGAGCAGGAGCGGCTTCCCGGCGTTGCGGGCTCCGGACATCTTCTCGTCGAGTTGCGCCTTGATGCGGCTGTATTGGTCGTCGCTGAGTTCCGCGTTCTTCCCGTCGGCGGCTTTCACCATCAACGCGCCGGACGGGCTGGCCGAATTGTCGAGCAAGGCCTTGTTCCACGCCATGCCCGAGTTGAACACGTCCACGCCGTAGACGGCGGCCACCAAGGGCGGCAGGCCGAGCATGGGGTTCAGCAGGTTGACGGTCTTCAGGTGCAGCACGGCCGAGTGTCCCGTGATCGGGTTGACCGGGTAGATAATGTTCTGTTCGTTGCCGATGCGGCGCTCGTAGGAGGCCGGGATCATCGACCGCTTGGTGCCGTTGACGCTCATCTCCTGCGGCGGGAGGAGCCAGAGTTCGCCGGGTTGTCCAGTCTTACGGTCGAGGGCGCTGGCGAGGATGTAGCCGTTGCCGCCGACGAGGTACTGGGTAATCAGCGTCTCGATGAATTTCTTGCCGCCCTGCATGGCGTTGGGGCGGGTGAGCAGGTCGAGGATCGGGTGGGCGTCCACTTTCGTGAGCCGCCCGCCCTTGCCCTTCTTGTACAGTTGCAGGTCCACCGAGGCGGCCGACTTGGCCAGCTTGGTGACGCAGGCGTAGACGATGGGGTTGTTCTCGTACCCTTCGGTCGCCAGCAGGTCGAAGCGCCGTTCCAGCCACCTTGCCCCGCCCAGGCCGTAGATGAACGAGGCGTTCTTCAGGGCGATCTGCGCGACGGCTGTTTTGGTCTTCCTCCCGAATAGCCGCACTCAAAAACTCCTGATTCTGATTTCCCCTGCTCCGTTGAACAGTTCGGTGAACGCCCAGACCAGCGCGTCCATGCGGTCGGGCGAGTATTTCGCCGTCTTGGGGTCGTACTCGCACATCTGGTCCTCCAGGGCCGGAAACGACCCGACGTGGTGGCACTTGCCCTGCTCGTACAGCGAGCTGATCGGCTCGGCGCGGGTGATCTTGCCCCGGCTGGCGTGGACCGCCTTGAACGGGGCCTTGGCCTCGACGGTGCGGATGACGTGTTCGACCATCTCGCCGCCGTTGTTCGTTTCGCCGATGATGCGGTCGGCCTTGTGAAGCAAGTAGCCGTACACCGCCGCCCGGCCCCATTCTTCCGGGGTGCCCCGGAGTGACAGGTCGGCAAGGACGTAGCCGTGGCCGTCGATCCCCAGTCCGGCGACCACGATGCCCGTCTCGTCGCTGTTGGCGTTCTTGGTGGCGGCGGGGTCGATGGCGACCACGATCCGCTTCATGGGCGGGGCTTCTTTGACCCGCAGTTCGTCAATGCGGTTCCGCTGCCACAGGGCGCCGGGGTTGTCGTCGAGGATTTCGGCGCTCAACTCCTGCCGGCCGAGGCGGGTGCCCTCGTATTTGGTGACGACCTTGCTCAGGAAGGCCGCCGCGAGGTTCTTCTGGTTCTCGTAGGTGCTGCCCTTGGTCACGACCGTGCCGGAGTCGGCGATCAGTTCCTTCAGGGCCTTCGTCGGCTTGGGCGTTGTCGTGATGATGGCCTGCGGGTTGTCGCCGAGGCGAAGCCCCAGCGAGGCCTGGTCCCATGCGTCCGGGTAGCGCCAGGCGCAGAACTCGTCGGCCCACAGCTTCATGTGCTGCTTGCCGCGCAAGCGTTCCGGCTCGTCGGCGGTGAAGATCAGGCTCTTGGCCCCATTCGGCCATTGAAGCTGGCGTTTCTGGGACAGGTACTTCGGGCGTTCGTCGCGCGGGCAGATGGCGAGAATGCCGGACTCCCCCTCGATCATAATGTCGCGGGCGTCGTCGGACGTGGCGCCGATCAGGTTGACATAGGGATAATCCCTCACCCAGATGCGGACTTGCTCGGCCCCGGTGCGGGTCTTGCCGAAGCCTCGTCCCGCAAGGATCAGCCAGTACACCCACGGCTCGGGAGGAGCAATTTGATTCGGGCGGGCGTGCTTGGGCCAGTCGAACTTCGCGGCCTCGGTCAGGCGGCGGTGTTGTTCAGCCCTCAGTGCGCGGAGGTATCGTTCCCGCAGTTCGCTCGTACTCGGCGATTCCGTCATTCAACTCGTCATCCGTCATTTCTGCGATGGGCTTGCGGACGGTCACGTCCGACTTGTCGGTGACCAGCCCGTGCAACTTGGCCTTGCTCATGCTGGCCGAGATCATGGCGGTCATCTGCCGGTCTTCCCTGGCCATCGCGCGGGCCTCGTCCAGTTCGGTGGTGATCGAATCCAAGGTCACGTCGTGGCGTTTCAGCGCCCGCTGTTTCAAAGTGTTAACCCGTGCCGCGATCTTGCCGTTGTCCAGCAGGTCTTTCGCCTTGCGGTTGATCGTCGCGGGCTTCATGCCATCGGCGTCATACGCCTGGCGGTACGCTTCGCTCGCGTTTCCCGTTTCTAGGTACTTCTGGGCGAAGGCTTCTTGCTTTGGTGTGAGGGTGTCTGACATGCCAAAAAAAATGCCAGCCCGAAGGCCGGCGAGTTGGAGTGAACTGCGATGAAGCTGGAACAAGTGACAGAAAGTGAATTCTCTACGAGACTAATACATCGTGTGCCGATCCGTCAAGCATAAAGAATCAATGCGGATCAGTATCCGAAATGATCGGCAAGGTCATCAAGGGCTGCTTTCAACTGCTCCATGCACCTCCGCTGCGCCGTCCTCGCCGAGATGGCCTTCACCGCCCGGTCACGGAGTGACTTCCCCCGCAGCCGCTCGTCCTTCACTTCGTGCATTTGGGCAATGGTTTCACCCATGCAGCAGACGTTGTAGGCGACACGCTTCTGCGGCACTCCACGGATGGCCTTCATGGCTTCCCGGTACTCGTGGGCGACCAGGGCGGCGGCCTCGGCGTCGGAATTGGACTTGGTGTGGGTGTACCGCATCAGGACGTAACCCGACGATCCAGCGCCGTAGTACCAGAGTTGGTGCAGCTTGTTGCCGGCGTCGAACTGCTGGGGCGTGATGATCCGCTTGGCGTGGTAGAAGTCCAGCGGGTTGCTGAACGACCGAACCTGCGAGCCGCCCCGTTCCGACTGCACCAATTCAACGTCGCCCTTGTCCAGCCGCTCGGGCGTGACGACGGGCGAGTTGCGGCGAAGCCACTGGGTGGGGTCGATCTGGTCGGTCATTCGGCGGCGGCCCTGACTGGTTTCAGGACCGTACCACGATTCTGATGGCGTTGTCACGAAGTTCCAATCATTTCGCGGGTCAAATAGTTGACCATACCTCCAATAAATTTACCGCAATAGAGAGGATTGCCAGCGAAGTTGACAGTCCCATTGGCGCATACGCAGCATAGAGTGGTTTCGTCCGTCAACAAATGGCCGGTTGGAATCATGTAATCAAACCGAACGGTGATTTGAAATGGCTTGCCGCTCTGAGCATCGGGACTAATTGATGACAGAAAATCCTTGGTTGGCATTTCTATGCAGGCATTTCTTGCAATTTTCGGGCTTTCGTCTGTGCTCGCAAGCACAGCCGCAACTCGTCCATCTCCTCTCAAGTCTCCGTTTTCAAATTTGAGCATTGCTCTGATGTTAAATGCCGGGATGCTACCTGCGTTTAAAAGACCAAGATCGAATCGCAAACTCGTGCCCGATGGACTGCCCGCTCCGACAGTTTGAAGCCCTTGAGTGGCAACAATAAGGATGGGAACATTGCCGTTTTCAATCAACTTTTGGGCAGTAGATCGAAATGCTCTTGGGGCGATATCTTTCCGTATCATGCCTCGCAAATCGACCGATGATATGAATGTGTTGTACCAATTGTTGCGATTGGCAGAGCCATCTTGGTCCACAAGCCGCTTGTGCTCCTCCAATAGTGCAAACAAACCCTCGGCGTCTTGGTTCTTGGCCCAAACGCCTTTGAAATTAATGACTTTTCCGTTCGCCGCCCAACTTGCATGATCCGCTTCAAGCCGGTTCCGTACATAAAAGCGGATTGGTTTTCTGAGTTTCACTGCCTCGCGATATTCGGTGTGGGTCGCCGAGATTGATTCAAACGGTGCTTTGAGCCGCGGGCCATACCTTTGCGAGAGAACGACAATCACCAAATCGCTGGCTCGCAGATTCGTCAAGCAAGTCTCGATTGAGTTTGTTTCTGGGGCTGTTTCCACAAGAAAATCGCTATCCCCATACTCAGAGAACATGTACCGGACCCCAAGGTCTCGAAGGTCATTGCGGAGTTCGTCTCTTAAGTCGATCAAATCGTAACATGTCGAACTAACAAAAATCGTCATGGGTGGGCTCGCTGTTCCGTCCGGCAATGTGTCACTGAAGCATCTTGCACTAAATCCTAACGATTTCCCCCGCTTCCTTCCACTCTTCTCGATACCTCACCACCTGCTCGTCGAACCACGCCTTAGCGGTCTCTACCGTCCACTCGCCGCCGAGGAAACGCCTCAAACACGCGGCCTCGCCGTGTTGGTGCTGATAGTCGTGTTCCTCGCGGGTCATGGGCACGCACGAATACTCGGCCTTGTACGCCGTGCCCGACTTGCCCGCCCGGCGAACGTGGCAGGCTAGGTTCCGGCCTTCCGCATGCACCCATTCGCTGTACTGGCCGGAGATGCACGACGGAAGCGTCTGCACCCAGACTCGGTAAGCTTTGTCGGTCATAGGCTTCCTCCCTGAATTTTGATAATAGGCCGCTTTCCGCAATCCCAGCCAGCGAACTGGCAAGCGGTCTGGGGAGCTACGTCTTGGCCGCCTATAACCACGATGCCCGTCTGGTGGGCCAAACCTCCCGCGCGGCTTCTTGTGTCCGCACCCTCAATGGGGTCTTTGCTGGCATTATTGTCGTGGGCTTCCCCTGTCCCCCGTAGCGGAGTGCAGGGCGCTCGGAACCCCGTTTCCGGGTAAGTTCGCGGGCAACCTTCGGTCAGTTTCAGCATCCGGCGTATGACCAGGCCGGTAGGTCCGTTTAGAATCCGCTTGCGCTCGACACCATCCGTGGTAGGATTGGGGTCGCAACGCCACTACATGCGGACTGTGGGGCAAACAGTCCTAAAAGAAACCCCACCGGCCCGTCAGGATTCTGAGTCCTCGACGGGCTTATTCTTTTTCTCACCTCGGCGTCCAATGCGGGTGTTTAACCACATCTCCTCTTATAGCCTGCTGCGTGTGCAGCCATGCGTCGTGAATGAACGGGCCGAATTTTGAATGAGTGGCGATGAATTCAGCCACTTCGCTCGCGTGCGACGGGCAGGCTGTCATCACACCGGCCCGGCCGTTCGGGAACAGCGTCAACGTGTCGGCTGCATAAACGTACCAGCCGGGGACGGCCTGTTCGACACAAGCGTGCTTCCCGAGCAAGTAGTCAATGTCTTGGAGTGCGGGGACTTTGTTCACGCTTCGACCCTCCCGTGCTTGGCCTCGTAAGCCTTCATCCAGTCCCGCAGGGCAGCGTCGCACTCGACCCGGTGCGGCAGCCGCTGTCGGAGCCACGCGATGCGCTCGGCCTTTCGGCGGTCGGCAAACTCGTCGGGGGCAAGCTCCTGCTTCTTCGCCTCTAGTATCTCGGCGGCTTTCCGCTTGTCGCGGGCGTCACGGATGGCCTCGGTGAAGAAGCCGAACGAGCCGATGCGGGCGTTCTTGCCCATCAGTTGTTTCATGGTCGGCAGGATGTCTTTGTCGGGGTCGCAGCCCTCGTTCAGCCAGAGGCGAATCGTGTAGATGTCCCGGTGGGCGAGGCCGGGGTTGTAGAGCAAGGCGAGGTCGAGAATTGGGGATAGGTCGGTCATGGTGTCCTCCGCAGTGGGCGTTGATGTCCAGCCGGTGAGGCCGTCTGCGGGGGGGCCAACGGGAGCTACCCGCTGTCCCGTCTGGACGCTTCGATCCTTACACGTCCCGAAGCCTTCCCGCAACAGGTTTATGCGGCCCGATGTCTTCGTACCGCACCCCGGCCATCGCCACCCGCTCGTCCACCAGCATCCGCGGTCTGGCGACGCATGGGTCGTACTTGTGTGACGGCGGCCCGGCCTTCTGGTTGATGGTGCAGAAGACGCATTTGTCGTTCTTGATGTACACCTTCCAGTTTCCGCACTCCGGGCACTTGGAGTCGTTGCGTCTGATGTAAATGCGGGCAGTCATTTCCTCCACTCCCTCGGCGGCAGTTCCATAACCTTTACGCGGACCATGCCGGGCCGCACTTCATCGGACCACCGCATGATCCCTTCGTCGATCAGGCAGTCGTCCTCGATCACACCATGCGAGACGAGCAGGTCCCCGAGTGCTTTCTCTCGGTTGAACAAATCGCGGCGCCGCAGGTCGGGGTATCGGCCGAGTTCATACACGACGCGAATGCGGCCGGACACCTTGTCCGGCTTCTGCTGGTTCAAGGACAGGCCGGCGTGTTGGAGCCAGGCGACATACTCTTTGCTGCGGAACCGCTGACCGTTCTTGCCGGTCGGGAACAAGTTGTTGGCTGACGGGGGAATGGGCAGGTGCAGAACAACCCCGGTCATTCGGACGCCGGGCGAAGCTTCGCGAGCTTCTTGTTGATCGCGTCGAGTCGGTCATAAACGGCGGCGATCTCCCGATCCACGGCCTCGGCCATCACTTCTTCCCTGTCGGTCAACCGGATCATGATCCCGCCGGAGTGGCCGCCCTTGGTCCGCAGGATGAGTTGAATGCGTTCGGTTATCTTCATGTGCGGGCCTTTCTCTTGGTGATGGCCGCCAGCACTTTTGCCAGCTTGTCGTATTCGTCCACGAGCAACGAACTCTCGTCGTCCTTCTTTCGATAGAACGTCGCTCTGGAAAGGCCTGCTTTTTCGCAAAGCTCAACGGCCGACACTCCATGCTGTTTGGCCACATTCTGCATGTCTTTCAACGACATCCGCTCCTGCTTCATCTGTCTCAATTCCGATGCAAATAGTTGTTGACGATAGATTCAAATCGTGTCACTACTAATCCCACGATTGATACAAGATGTCAATCACCAACAACAACGCAATGGAGTGCAACATGGGATACGTGATTTTCTACGATCCGCAGACGATGAAGCCGCGGGAGATACTGGGCGACGAGTACGGCCAACAGCAGGCCCAAAAAGCACTGGGCCTGCCGCATAAGGCCGATGGCCGGAACGTGTCGGAAGGCCAACTAGCCGCCGCTGACAAGACGGGGGAATGACCATGCAGCCCACCCTCAGAAACCTCTGGCTCGGCTCCCTGACTGACCCGGAGGCCACATTGGAAATCGCCGGAATGACCGTCAAAGTTCCCGTTGCCCCGCCGGTGGCACTTCTCAAACCCATTGAGGACTTCTACCTCGCCGAGCATTTCCGAAGGACGGAATCCCTCCGCAACCCGCCGACCAACCCGGCCACTTACATCACGAAAGGAGAGCCGCTATGACCGCCGCCAACGACAACACTCGTGCCAAAGCCCCGTTTGACTGGGAGGCTTTTTGGAGCATGGCCCTTCTGACCCTCATCGTCGCCTTTGCCCTTTGCCTAGTGCTGAGTGGTGGCATCGTGCTGGGCCGACAGATGGGTTATCAGGACAATCAAGAGGATTGCCTCGCCTTCACCCACAGCGTCGTGGGGAGGTAGTCATGGACAAGCTCTGCCTCAAAATGCTCGCCGTTATGTTCACCGGCATGTTCCTCATGGCCATCCAGCAGCCGGAACACCAGTACGACCAAGCTGGTATGGAAGCCCTTGTCGCCTCCGTGCAGGACGAAACCGTCCCGGTGGTGCTGTGGAAGGCAGTTCCCGCCTGTGAGCAGGACGATTGGGGCTGCACGCTGGGAGAAGCCTACTACGCCGGGTATCGCCCGCAGAAAGGGAACAAATCATGACCGCCGATGTCATCAACCTGCGGAAAGGAACCCCGCCCATGACCCAAGTCGAACACTGCCTGCAAGCCCTCGCCAACGCCATCATCGCGCTGGAGGAAATCCCGGCCAACGTGCTGATGCATTACTCCAGCTATGACCCGGACTCCCGCAGCCGCATCGGCATCACGCACGAACTGGACGCGGCGGTGAAGCGGCTGAAGGGCCAGACCGTGAAGGTGCAGACCTTCCGGGCGGCCTCGTCGATTCAAAACGTCACCATTAGCTGATGGAGTGGCCAATGAGACGCTTTGAAGGAGTGTTCGACGAAGAGGACCACGCGGGCTTGCTGCGGCGAATCCGTGACGCCGAGGTGCTGCTGGCAAGCCTGCCGTTGGTGCTGGGCGTTCCGAAACCTCATCTGCTCAAGACGGCCGAAGTGGCGTCCGGTTTGGCGGGTTGCCGGGCGAGGCTCGATGAACTGGAGAAATTAACAACCAAGGAAGGAAACTGAAGATGCCAATCGTATTACCCAAGGAAACCGGAGGTGATTTTGAACGCGTGCCCGCCGGGACTTTTGTTGCGACCTGCTACCGGATCATCGACCTCGGCACCCAACAGGGCGAGTGGAAAGGTCAGCCAAAGTTCCAGCACAAGATCATGTTCTCGTGGGAGTTCACCGACGAACTGATGAGCGACGGCCGCCCGTTCACGATCCACCAGCGTTACACCCTGTCCGCGTCCCAAAAGGCAAAACTGCGGCAGGATTTGGAGTCGTGGCGGGGCGTGCCGTTCTCGGATGCCGACTTCGGGGCCTTCGACCTCGGCAACGTGCTGGGCAAGTCGTGCCTCATCGGCGTGGTGCATGAGCATAAGGACGGCAAGACGTATGAGAACATCAGTTCGATCCTGAAGCTGCCCAAAGGCATGCCGACGCCTGCCCTCGTCAACGAGCCGATCTACTTCAGCCTGAACGATTTCGACCAAGAACTTTACGACAAGCTGTCCGAAAGCCTCAAGGCCGTCATCGCCAAGTCGCCCGAGTATCAGGAGTTGAAGGGGGCACACCGCGTCGAGGCGGTCCCCGATCAAGGGGGGTACAGGTCGGCGCCCGTCGATCTGGATGACGAGATTCCGTTCTGACCGTGGACGCCCTCGAATTCTCCACCCTCGTCGAGAACGGCAGGCTGCCGGATCATGTCGCTCGTAAAGTCGGGGCGGCGATCCGGCAGTTCACCGGCAAGCGGATCGTCATCTCCGTCCGTGAAGCCAAACGCGGCCGCAGCCTTGCGCAAAATGCCCTGCTATGGTCGTGCGTGTACCCGCCGATTGTGGCTGCGTTCCGCGAGGCCGGGAACATGGTGGACGCCCAAGACGTTCACGAGTTCCTGAAGCAGCGGGTGGGCAGGCTCCGGCAGGTCATCGTCTGTCCGAAGACGGGCGAGGTGATGATGGGGCCGGGGTCCACGCGGCGGCTTAGCAAGACGGAGATGACGGACTACATCCACAACGTCGTGGCGTGGGCGGCTGAAGTACTCGACTTGGAGATTCAACTGCCCGTGTAGTTCACATACTGATTCACAGACGACGAAAGACGTGTTTTAATCCCACCAACGAAAGGACTCGCTTATGACAAAACCCGGAAACGTAGCCGTCGATCAACTCCGCTCCATTATTGACCGTATCGAAAAGCTTGAGGATGAAAAGGCCAACATCGCTGCCGACATCCGCGACGTGTTCGCGGAGGCCAAGGGCAATGGCTTCGACGTAAAGGGCCTTCGACAGGTGCTAAAGATTCGCAAGCTCGATGCTCAAGAGCGCGATGAGCAGGAAGCCGTGCTGGATACTTACCTGCGTGCCCTTGGTATGGCACCTGAACTGGACGACGAGGCGGCATGACGCGGCCGTTCTACGCTGATCCGCCTGTGCCTCCGTACATGACGGGACACTTTGGGATGCGATTCATCACGCCTGCCGATGGCACATTTCCTGCCGGAGATTACTTGGATGTTGAAACCACCATTTTCTTCGATGGCAGCAACTGCGTGCGAACCCATCATTCCGGTTCGGCCTGCCGATTCTACATCCACCCCGACAGCCAGCATCTGCTGAATCCGCGACTTGGCGACATTGTCGAAAATGGCATGGCCCAGATTGGTCGAGTCCTGTGGGTAGTCGGCAATGGCGAGGGCTATGTCGCGTACTTCAATTGCGAGGATGCCGCACTGGCTGATCGAATACAGGCGGCCAAAACAATTGACGAGGACACACTTTCTCTGCTGGCCCGCAGTGCCTGCGTGGCTCATTTTGGATTTGACTCCGACGAATGGGCGGCCGGAACTATCATCCAGCGAGACAGCAAGCCCTTCTTCTGGCCGGAGGCAGAGGCGTGATCGGCTGGGTGCAGACATACACACTCGTCCATGTGACCGTACTGGCCACGGCAACCGTCGAATGGTGGGTGGAGGGCATGCGGGTCGCTGCGGTCGGCGGTGTCCTCCTGCTGCTGATCTGGACGCCCTCCCTCGGCCGCATTTTCGAGTGGTGGTGACGATGACGTGGAACCAGAGGTACGTCGGCCTCATCCTGCTGCTCTGCCTCGGCTGGCTCCTGCTCGCGTCGGTCATGTCCACGGACCACTACGTCGAGGACTGGATGGACAACCTCCCGGTGGGCATCTCGGAACCGACGATCATCGAAAGGACCGTCCCGTGATGTTCTCCTGCTGCGAGACGCTGGCGCTGGACACCGTGGACTGGGTAAAGGTCATCGACGCCCGGCAGAAGGAAGAGTCGGCGTTGAGGCGGGTGTACCTGCGGAGTTTGGAGGACGCCGACTTAGAGCAGTGGATGCAATGCCGCGACCGGCTGGCCCAGGCCGAGCGGGTCCGGACGGAACTATACGGCCAGCAGACGTGGGTGGAGCGGATGGGCTTCGCCCCGGTGGGAATTACAACAGGGAGGTGAACATGACGATAAATAATTCCGAGCGATTGCTGAAAGTGGGGCTCCTATTGGCGATGACCTTTGAGGCCCTTCAAGAGCACATGGAACTTATCAAAGAGCAGGCCACCAAGAACAGTGCCAAGGGCGAACAATATTGGGCGGTGTACTCGAAAGGACTCGCAACTGTGCTTGAGTGCCAGCAGTTCATTAAAGAGGAAATGAGGCGGGTGAGCGGTGAGAGTGTTGACCACTAAGCCGGTCGCAAGATGAAAGACATCACTCCGCACACCTGGTCGTTCATTCAACACACCTCGCCTTGGCTGGCCGGCGCGTTGCTGTTCTGCATGATCTACGAAGCGCTGTGCAAGCAGGAGTTCAAAGGCAGGGGACGGTGACGGAGTGGTTCGAGGGAATCCTCCGCGGCTACCTCATCGGAACCGACGCGCCGGAGGAAGTGCTGAATGCCCTGGACATGGTACTGCGGCCCCGTCAAACGGGCCATCTGGACCAGCCAATTGCCTCCCCGCTGACAGCCGCGCCAGACTCTCCATAACCCTCTGACATTCCCCGAGAAATCAGGCCGCACCCGCTCTCCGTGGCCTCGGTCCCTGTGAAACACAGGGGTGGGGTCTATTGAACTAACTACCTTTTCGCCCCCTTCACTTTCCCGGCCCTCTTTCCCGACAAGACAGTTGCGGAACACCCCCGTTTTGCGTCATACCTATGACATGCAAAACGCCTCCCATCTCACCTACGCCAACAGGCCGCACGGATCACCCGGCGGCCCGTTAGTCGGTCGGCTGAATGACCTGCTCTTCCGCTTCGGCGATCACCTGCCTGAGCGACGCCAGCGGTTCGGCTTCCCATTCGATCTGGGTGAACGCCTGCGGGTCGTCCATCTCCAGCATGAGTTCCATCTGCCGGAGGTGACGGGTGCAGGCCGCGAGCAGCTTGTCGTGCATGGCGAGCCGGTGGACGATGAACTTGGCGTCGGCCTCGGCCTGCTCCCTGTCGTCCCAGAACTGGACGCTAGCAATGGTCCGTCCGTTCGGGTTCTGGATGTCAAAGAACTGGTCGCATCCGTCATTGTCCAGGCAGTAGAAGTATTGGTCGGTCATCTCGGTGTCTCCTCGGTTGGTTGGCGAAGTGGCAGGGTGGCGCGTCGAGAAGGATGGGGCCGAGCCGGAGCCCGACCCCCGCTCAATTCAAGCCGCAATAGTGCCGCCGGAGTGGCTTGCCAGGTATCCACCGTGGGCTTTCCATGTGAAGTCCTCGACATTCACAATCACCACGCCAGCGTCTCCGTGGCTGGTTGCCTTCATCAACTCTCTGTCGAGAAGGTCGTTAACCCCGAATTTGTTGCTGGAAACTCCCAAGCTCAAGTTGCCGTCGATGTGCTCGTGGCAGATGCCGACAAACCGAGCTGCGGCATAGGCCAAGTCGCCTTCCCGCCCTTTCATCCGGTCCTTGAGTTCGCCCAGCAGTTCCGGAACGTGGCTTCCCGACCAGTGCAGATAGACGGTCGGCGAAACTTTCTCGTCGTCGTGAAAAATGATCAAAGCTCTGTCTCCCATGTTGGTTACTCCGTGTTGTTGGTTAATGAAGGTATGATTCGCTTCTTTGCGAACCATACCTTCTGCCACGTGGCGAACGCGGGGGTGGGAGCGGAAAGCCCCGGAGCGGAGAAAACAGACGCCTGCGTCCGATTGGTGAGCGGAGCGAGCCTAGCGGAAGCGGTGTCTGGCTTTCGGAGTGGAGCCGTCAGGCGAGCGAAGCGAGGGGCTTGTAGCGGAGAGGGGGCAGCGCCCCCTTACTGCGTCAGGGATGGGAAGGGTTCAGTCCCGCAGGGACCGGAGCGAAGCGCAGCCCTGGACAGCCCGGCCCGAAGGGAGACGCCCCATGATTAACTTCACCATCCTGAGATCGGCCGCTGAAGCCAAAAAATATTACCACCCCCACGGCCATGACTACTACATCGAGGACAAGTCCCAAGTCGCCTTCTTCGGCGGCAAGCTGGCTGACCGCCTCGGCCTGTCCGAGTTCTCCATCGACGCCTTCCATGACCTCTGCGACGGCATAGTCCCCGGCACCAGCAAGACCGACCCGAAGACCGGAAAGACCCTCCCCGAGTCAGGCGACCAACTCACCCCCGGCACCAAGGGCGATAAGCGGGCGGGATACGACGTGACAATGGACGGCCCGAAAGACCTCGGCATCCTGATGGCCCTCGGACTGGACGACCGGATCATCCCTGATGTCCTGGAGCGTGCTGGCCGCGACGTGATGGCCATGATCGAGCGGGATGCAAAGACTCGGGTCCGGGTTGGTAAACAGGACACGGACAGGAATACTGGCGAGATCGTCTACACCGGCGTCCTGCACACCACCGCACGCCCCGTGGGCAACAAGATCGACGTGCAACCCCATTACCACTTCGTCGTCGCCAACGCCACCTGGGACCCGGTCGAACGCAGAATGAAGGCCCTCCAACTCCAGCCGTGGGCAACCAACGGGGCGAAGGAAGCCCGTCCTTATTACACCGCCATCCTGAACTCCAAGCTCGCCGGGTACATGCAGGAACTGGGGTATCAGGTCGAACGCACGAAGGACACGTTCAAGGTCGTCGGCATCCCGGAGTCTGTCCGAAAAGAGTTCAGCCAACGCACCAACAAGATCGAGGCCGTCGCCGCCCTGCTGGAAGAGAACAAGCGGAAGTTCCTGAACGATCCGACTGCCACCCTCAACCCGTCAACCAAAGGGCGCCTCGGAGCCCATACCCGCGAACCAAAGAAGCCGGGCAAGACATGGGACAGCCTGCTGGATCATTGGAATAGCCGCGTCACGGAACAGGAACGGCACGCCATCCTCGACACGGTCATCAAGTCCCACCGCGATCCACAACTGCAAACCCCCGACCGCTCCCACGAGGCCCTGACCTGGTCCCTCGACCACCTCCTCGAACGCTCGGCCGCCGTCCCGGAACGGCAGGTCGTGACGGAAGCCCTGAAGTACGGACTTGGCTCCGTGTCCGTTGAAGGCGTCTACGAGCAGCTTGGCAGGCCGGGCTTGATCCGCAGGGACGGGCTTGTCACCACAAGGGGCGTGCTGGATGAGGAGCGGGGTATCTTGGCATTCGCCGCCAAGGGCCGGGGTAAGCTCAAGCCATTGGGCAAGGTCGAAAAGTTCCGGCCAGAGGAATCGAACCCCACCGTAGCCACTGAGCGATTGAATCGGCCGATACCGCTCCAAGGGAATCGAACCCTCACACCAGTTGCCGGAACCAATCCCGACACTGCCACACCTCCAGTCTTCGGGCAAGCAGCAAGTGGCCACACCCGCCTGTTCCGAGTCGAGCCAGCCCAGCGTGCTGTTCATGCCGATTGGATTCAGGCCGCCCAGGCAGAACGAGGCCATACAGAGGCCCAAGACCGCTGGTTCGTTCAAGACCCGGCCATGCTGGAGTGGTATCGTCAGGACGCCAAAGGGCCGACGATCACCACGTATGTAGATGTGCCAACGGCAGACCTGGAGCGTTACCGTGTCCGAAATGTGACGGAGCAGATTTCTGGTCGTACCCCGGTCTCATTCTCGAAAGACCCCGACAACGAGTTCTTCCTCCCTCGCCCGCTGGCTGATTCGAGGCAAGCCGTTGTCGCTCACGGGCAAGGCACAAAAAATCTTGCTCCTCAAAACGAGCCGGTTCCAACAGACAAACTATCCCCCTCCCAGCAAGCCGCCGTTCGCCACGTCCTCACTTCCCCCGACCGCGTCATCCTGATCCGCGGCGCCGCCGGGACGGGCAAGACGACGCTGACGAAGGCCGCTCTGTCCAAGGTAAACGTCCCGTGGGTCATCCTCGCCCCGTCTTCCGATGCCTCTCGCAATGTTCTCCGGCGGGATGGATTCGAGAAAGCCGACACGCTGGCGGCGTTCCTGAACAGCAAAGAGATGCAGGAGGGCGTCCGAGGCGGCTTGGTCTGGCTCGACGAAGCTTCCCTCGCAGGCTCCCGTGATGTGGCCAAACTGACACAGCTAGCTGACTCACTCAACGCCCGTGTCATCCTCTCCGGGGACCGTAGACAACACAAATCCGTCGCTCGCGGTGACGTGCTGGGCCTGCTCGAAGACCGGGCCGGCCTGCCGTGCGCCGAGGTGTCGGACATCAAACGTCAGCACGGCGAGTACAAGGCCGCCGTCAAGCTGGCGTCTCAGGGCCGGGCGGGCGACGCACTGGCCAAGCTCGACGAGATGGGCTGGGTGCGTGAAGGGGATTCCAATCTGGCCGACGAATACACCGCCCTTCTGAAGAAGGGCAAGGACGTCCTCGTCGTCTCCCCCACGCACGCCGATGGAGACAAGCTCACCGGGGCGATCCGGCAACGACTCAAGGAGGAAGGCCGACTGCATGGACAAGAAGAAAGGTTCACCACCCTCGAAAACGCGCAGCTTACGGAAGCTCAACGCCAAGACCCGGAAACGCTTAAAGCGCTCGAAGGGGCGCAAGCGGTTTTTGTCCGTCATTCTGAAGGACGCCGGGCCGGAGATCGGGTAGCCATCACGACCGACAACGCCGAGGAACTGGCAAAGCACGGCGACCGTTACGTCGTCTACAGACCCAAGGAACGTGAACTGGCTGAAGGCGATTTGATCCGCATCACGGCGGGCTGCAAAGACCTGACCGGCAAACACCGGATCAATAACGGCACCCAGTACACCGTCTCCGGCTTCACCTCGGCCGGCAACATCAAGCTGTCGAACGGCTGGACGCTGGACAAGAACGCGGGCACCTGGTCCCACGGCTACGTCCAGACCAGCTACGCCGCCCAAGGGAAGACCGCCGACATCGTCCTCGTCTCCATGCCGACCGCAACCCTCCCCGCCGTGGACGCCGCCAGTGCCTACGTCGCCATCTCACGCGGCAGGCATCAGGCTGTTGTGTTCACTGACGACAAGGACCAGTTGCTCGACGCCGTCCAGCGGCAGGATAACCGCACTCTCGCGACGGATTTGGTTCGCCGCCCCCGGCACAAGTTGAAAGAACGACTCCGCAAACACCTGTCGTTCATCCGCTCCGTCGGAACGAGAGTCGTGGACAAGGTCATGGACCGCGAGCGGCAGCCGCAGGTGATGGAGAGGTGATGCAAAATTGCCACTTGCGCGGAACGTGGTTCCGGTCTAGCTTCGTCTCACGAATGGGCGATGAAGCCCGGAGATTACCAATGCGAGATTCGATTGATGGGGAAAGTAGCTTTCCCGAGAAGTTCGAACACCTTCAGAAAATGTGCGATTAGAATGTCTGCACCCAAACCGGGACCTAGGAGCAAGAGATGAAGAAGACAGAAGAAATGTTGGTGATGTTCGGCGGTCACGAGTGTCGCGTGCGCGTGGAAAGGTATGCCTCCAGCGGACACACCGCCCTTATTCTCGACAACGCATGGGATGGGCAGCAGGTAGCCGTCGCCACCGTCAACATGCCTGACATTCCACTCCCCCCGAATCAGGTGTTCATCAAAGACTACGGCGAGCAAGAGGGCATGTTGAAGGCACTTGAAGAAGCTGGCTTCGTGAAAGCCAGCGGAGTACGGGCCGCCACTGCAATTGGGCCACTGCCAGTGTGCGATCTCCTGGTCCCGCCGCCCGAACAGGAGAAGGCGCTTCAGTTGAATGATCTTCTTGGAGGGACCGGGTTTGCCGACAGCCGGGGAGACTTCGCACGCGATCTTCTGAATACGAAAGACCAACCTGAAAAGCCGAAATCGCGTGGCTTCGAGATGGAACGTTGAATGAGTGAGTCAAAAACACAAGGAGGAAGCATGAGCAAGCTGATCGAAGCTGTCGAGGCACGCAAATATCAAAATCCACGCAACCAGTGCGAATTTGCCACCAATGACGGGCTCGATGCTGCAATTGCGCTCATCCGCCACTACGAATTCAAGGGTCTTCTGATAGACGAGTGCCGTGAGGCATTTGAAGAATGGATGCGCAATCGGGGCCAGAAATTCACACTCCAACACTGGATGGACGAAGGTTACGCGGAATCAACGGTCGAAACTCTTTGGAATGGGTGGAAGGGCTCATGGCACCACAGAGCACCTCTCCTTGATGAGATTACCGCACTTCGCAAGGCAAAGGATGCCGCCTACTCCGAGCGAAACAAACTAGTTGCTGCCTTGTCAAAGCTGTTCCCAGCATGGCTGGAGCGGCATCCCGACAGCGCATGGGAGGATGACTGGAGGTGGATCGTGTTCTTAGACCTCCCGGTCGTTTCGGGTTCCGGTCAGGTTTCGTGGCACATTCACGACAGTGAGCTTTCGCAATTCGACCATCTGGAACGCCGTAGCGGCAATAGCTGGGACGACCACACCACTGAGGAGAAATATTTGCGGCTGGCATGTCTGCGCGTCCTCGCAGGGCAACTACAACCGTCAAAGGGTTCAGCCAACCCATGACACCCGAAGAACTCCGCAAAATCGGTGAACGGCTCTATGGCCCCCGCGGGCAATCTAAGCTGGCGGGGGCTTTGTCCGTATCGACGCGTTCCGTCCGATACTGGCTTTCTGGCAAGCGGGCGATCCGGCCCTGCATGGCGAAGCTGATTCGGTCCCTTGAGGACAACCAAAACTGATTGCCATCCATCCCCCAAACAGGCACACTCCCGAAAACCAACAGGGGAGCCATACCATGAAGAACCCGACAGGCCGCCGAGCGTCACTCTGGGATCAGGGCGACATCCCCAGGCAGGAGATTGACGAGCCGAAGGAGGATGACCTCGGCAGCGAACCGGCTCAGGACGGCTGCGGGCTGGTCAGCAGCCGCCACCCCCTCGCGGGCCTCATGCTCCTCAGCGACGACGGCTGGCACGGTATCTCCTACGCCTCCATCCTGGGCGAGGTGCGGATGGACCGGAACGGCAGCCGCATCGAGTTCCGGTACGAGTCGGACAAGGGCGTCTTCGACGTGACCATCGACGGGAGCAACCTGTATCAGGTCGCCCGCCACCTCGTTCAATGCAAGCGAGACGAGTTGAGGGTGGGCGAACCCGCGAGCGGGGTGGGGAATGTGGTCAGGATTGGAGTGACGCCGGCGGCGGTGGAGGAGGAATGAGCGGGGCGTGTACGACGTGTGCAAGTCGAAGATGCAGTTCATCAAGGTGGGCGACGACGAGGAGGGGAGTCCCAGCGAGGAGCGAATCGATGTGTGAAGCTGGCAATAGGTGACATCGAAGGCGGGGCCGACCATCAGGAAGACTGAATGGTCGGCCGCCCGGCGTCAATCAACCGCTGCGGCTCCCATAAACATGGCCAAATCGAATCATTCCAGCACAAGGGCGAGCGCGTAAACCCGGCCGAAATGCCGCACATGCGTTCCGATGACCTTGCGTCCGTTTCCACTCAACGTCTCTTCCTTGTCGTTCGGTCCCGCTTCGCCGACCCATTCGCCGGTGTAACTGTCCTTGGTGTTAATGGTCCCGTTGGGCATGATCTTCATGTAAACCGCCTGGATGGCGGTCACCGTGCTGTTTGTCTTCACGTTCACCGCCCCGACCGCGTAGCCCGGCTTTGCCATTTCCCGCTTTTGCCCGTAACTCGGTTGCCGCTGGTCGAAACTGGGATTCAGGTGGACGATGCACCCGGCCTTCAACCCTTTTACCGGCTCGAAGGTGCCGAGAGTGTAGTGGAACCCGACCACCGGCGTCTTCTTGGGGGCGGCGAACCGGAGTGAAGGAGTCGTCTTCTCCACCAAGCCGACGAACTTCGTGTCCTTGCCGACACTGCCATTGGCGTTCAGCGCCGGGCCGGTCGGCGGCGGGTCGTTCAATTTCTTGGTCTCCTCCGCCGTCCAGTCGCGGGCGTACTGCAAGTCACGGCCAAGGTCGCCCATGACCGCCGAGTTCGAGACTTTGAACGTGGGCCGGAACTCCTCGTCCTCCCAACGCCGGTCCGAAAACGTGAGGTAGGCTTCCAACTCCTTGGTGTTCTCGCCGATTCGGGCGTATCCCAGGCCGAGGGTGATGTCGCCGCTTTTGTCCTTCAGGACGTCACGGCCCATCAATCTCGCGCCGATGAACCGCTGTTTGCCGTCCGCGGTGCGGAGGACCAGGACCGGGTTCGGGAGGTCCCCGGCCGACGTCAGTTCATATCGCACCTTGAGGAGCGCCTGCTGGCCCGGGGCCGGAACCTCCAGACGGACGTTGGACAGTTTAAACTTCGCCAGTTCCTTAAGAGGCTTGAGCGGGGCCTCGGCGGGAGCCTCGGCGGCGTCAAGCACTTTTTCAGCGACGGCGGGGACGGCTGGTGGCGTCTTCGGTTTCTGGGCGGTGGCCGGACCGATCACGGCAGCCACGACAACGAGGCCGAGAAATTTTCGCATAGATAGCATCCTTTCACCCGTGGCAAACTGTTCGCAAGGTCAACTATACGGAACCTCGTTGCGGACGCTCGGCCGCCCGCGTTACAGTACACTGGTGTCCGTGGGAAACTCGCGGTAAATGGTCATCGAACATTGTAGCGAGGCCAAGCCGAGCGCACGCCGGTGCGGTCAGTCGGCTGACTGAGGGCCGCCGCTGGGACTGCCCCCAACCTGAATCGCCCGCTAGACCGCCACAGGAACGGCCCACCCGACGATCCACCCCTCGTCGTCTACTGCGTCATACTCGATGATGCGGTCGCACTGCATGCAACGGTACAGGTCGCCCTCGGTCCACTGGTCCGCAAACGGCTCGACAACCGTGCCGTCACGAAGGCAGGGGTCAAACCCGCTGGACATGGTCGTGTTCCCGCACTCGCACCTCCAGTCTTCGCCGACGAATTGGGCGGTCATGACCCCCTCCGATCTGCCTCGCGGAGAATTACGCGTCCGTCGAGGGGCAGGCTGTTCAGGTGGATGATGAAGCCGCGTCCGTCCTTGGTGGCGAACGCGACGCCGATGTCGGTCCAGCGGCCGGTCTTGCCGTCCTTCCCGTCACGCACGGAGAAGGCGGTGTGGCTGGGTTTGTTGTCAGTCATGGGGTGTCCTTTCTGGGTTGGTTATGAAGGTGTCGTGCTTGAAAAGCCGTACACCTTCTGGCCATCGCCGAGATCGGGGAGGAGCAGTCAAGGGGTTCCGGGACGGTTACTTTGGAGCGTCAGCGGCCGCGAGGAATCGCCGTTTAGCGAGGGGAAAGTAATTGGCCCGGAAGCGTAGCCTTGCCCCTTGATTGCGGGAGGGGCAGCGCCCCTTTGCTTCCTGTATGGGGCAGGGAACGCGACGCCGCGGAAATTGTTCTTACAATTGACCAGTACAAGCAGTCTTTCTTGAGCTGAATATGCCCTCCGACGAAAATCAAACCGCCGATTCTGGCGATGCTCAGGGCGTTAACCCGCTCAAAAAAAATGAAGCACCGAAGGCTGGAAAAGGAAAGCCAGTTCCCGCTGAAGCTGAAAAGCCAGAGAACAACGCTCAGAAGCCGAAGGGTGATGTCGACCTCTTCTGGCTGGAAACCATATTCCCAAAACCAGAAGACATTTTCACCTACAGGTCTCCTTCGCCTGAAGAGTTGGCAAAAACCGCCGTATTCGGACTGGATGCCAATGTACTCCTCGCGCCCTCTCTAATGGGATCAGAAAGTGTCGCCAACTTGGAAGTCATTTACCTGAAACTGGCTCAGGCTAAGCGGCTTTTTGCACCTGCCCAGGCCGTCAGAGAGTACGGCAAGAATCGAGCCAGAAAAGTAGCCGATGTCTCTTCACAAGTTTATAACCGGTTAAGCTCCCTCCCGACGGTTCAGTCCTTGGACTGTCCGATGCTTGAGGGGATAGCCGAGTACACTGCGCTCAAAGAGCTAGGAGCGGCAATAAGAGAGAAAACTAAGGCGTACAAGGAAAAGCTAAACCTGCTTCAGCAAATCCTTGCCGACTGGGGCTGGAATGACAAGGTGAGCGAGCTTTACCGTGAAGTGTTCACAGGACTTCGCATCGTGGATCACAGCCTGTCGCAAGTTCAAATCAGGGAAGATTTGTCGAGGCGGCTTGCTCGCAAAATTCCACCTGGCTATAAGGACGGTGGAAAGCCTGACGAGGGCGTCGGAGACTTGCTTATCTGGCACACCCTGATTCAGCTTGCAAAAGACAAGCAGAAGCCAGTAATTTTTGTATGCAACGAGGAGAAGGCTGACTGGTTTGTAAGAAGTAACGACAGACCCCTGATGCCTCGACCTGAATTGACGCACGAGTTTTTTCAGGAAACCGGCTTCCATTTCACGATAATGAGTTGGTCGAGATTCTTGAAATCTGTTGATGCAACTGACAGGACGGTGCATGAGGCTGAACAAGCAAAGATAATGCTCGGCCAGACTTATTATGCAGACGATAAACTTATTGACTCGTTAAATTCGTATCGCGAATTGCTGGGCGTATTTAACAACATGATTCGCCTCGGAGCAAACGACACAGGCATATTAGTCAATTCGGACACAATACCGGTTCAGGCAGAGCATTGTGTCAGAGTGATTGGCGGAGAGGTCGCGAAATATACCGCCACTGTGACTCCAATTGATCCAGACAGATTGCGGCAGATGCAGCGGCTGCATTATTTTGCCAATGAGATTAAAGAGGAAGTGGGCAAGATAATATTCCTGAAACTGACAGGCGGGCCTCGCATCGAGCATCATATTGGTAAATTTTCTGACCGATATGCAGAGTTTTTAGAGCACCTCCGCGAATACGAATATTATTGCAACGATCCGGCTCGTTCTTGATTGAGGATTGTGCGCGCCATGCCGCGTGAGGGATAGGAGAGGCGGCGCCAGCCGGTCCCGCAGGCACGGAAGCCGTAGGCGTACTCCGTAGCACTCCGACCCCGCGGGGGTGACGCCCTCACTCTTTAGGGGGACGGCTTTCCGGGTCAGACCCTGGTTCCTCGGGGCCGAGGTACGGGTACACCGTCCACATGAATACACCGACCAACAACCCAATCCCCAGCCCGAGCAACCCGCCTAGCCAAGCTCCTCCAAGCGGAGGGCCGTCCGGTTCTGTAAGTGTGAGATGACCAATGGCGGCGCCGATGACCAACCCGACCGCACCGCGGGCTGCGACCGAGTACCATCCGCGGACCGCCCTTTGTTCCGAACTCACCACTGCCCCCCGTTGGACGCCTGTAAACGACTGAGACGCAAGGTCCGCAAACAACATCACGAACGCAGGGGCTTCCAGTAGACCATTGGGCGTGGGCCAAAGCAACAGGGCGGGCGGTGGTCCAAATTGCCCTCCCCCACCACAACGAACCCTAATCCGGCCACTTGCCGCAAACGCCCCTCCCCAGCGGGGGTCGAGCCGATAACCGACCGGCACCCAGACGCCATTGCAAAATTGAGCCGCGCTTCGTCCAACTGACGACTTAGCCCGAAACCACGCCAGGGGCCATCGACCACAAGCCTATTGAAGGACGCGATTGGTGCCTCCGGTGGCTCACCAAAGACCCCGGCGAAGCACTCAGGGTCGGGAACCAAGTCTAGTGCGGCGTGGATGCTCATCCTCGCGGCGGCCACGAGTTCCGAGCCATGAAAAACCACCCAATGATGGGCAGCATCCTCAAACTCGTCCAGCCAAGCTCCCATCGCAGCAGCTTGAGGGATTAGCGTGGTCCAAGCTCGCACGCGCAACTTCCCGATGCGCGCAAGTAGGTCGGCGTCTGGTGTGGGCACTTTGAGCAGTCGAAACTCGCTCACTCCCATCACCCTCCGACCGCAAGCCTATAGTCAGATTGTAGGCATAATTCGTCGTCGTTGCCCGTTCAGGTATGCACTGTACCACCCCTGGCACTGTCTCGCAACGGGGTGAGGTGGCTCGGCCCCGCGTTAGAGACTCGGAATGGCGGCGAAGCCGGTCCGAAGGACGGAAGCGAAGCGTACCCTGTAGAGGCTCGGGCCGAAGGCAACGCCCAACCCTAGGTTGCGGGGTGGAAGAGGGGGAGGGTTATGGCTTGGCCTTCCGGCTGGTTATCCAACGGGAGTCTTTTCAGCAAAGAACGGGCATTTGAACAAGCTGTCAACCTCATGGCCTTGCCATTGGACGCCACAATCCCCGCACCGTCCTTTCTTCCAGTTGGCACAGTTAATGGCCACTCGCTCTTTGCCCATCGCCGCCCGCTCCTCGAATCGCCCACGCTCAACGCCGCGTTGAAATGCCTTCTGCTCGCGTGAGTCAAGGTCGCGTTGGCTGAGGATGAATACGTCAGGAGAGATATTCGCGCTCATACCCCGTTCACCCTCTCCTTGATTGCCCGAATGGCGGCTTTGGCGATTCTGCGTCCACTCTCTCCGTCAACAACGCCGTCCAAGTAGTCGTCTAGGCAATTTGCAACCACCTCCACCAACCCCGGATCATCCAGCCCCTGCACTCTGGTTTTTTGTTTAGCATCCCACGCCATGCGTGCCCACATGGTGTCGCTGTCGTCATACCCCATGGTTTTGTCAGAGATTTCCACCGAAAGGCCTTGCTGCACGGCCCATAACTCAAATTGCTTGCAGCGATAATCAGACATGCGATTCCCCCTTCAAGGCAGAAATAGCTCCTCTAGCCCACTCACGGTATTGATCCTTTTCAGGTTCATGTAACGCTTCCCATTGCAACGCACTCGGAACTTTTCCCACCTGTACATCGCGGTGATACTTGGCCAGCCTCTCGACCGCATCCTCGTCAAGTACCTGTAACCCAACCCGTTCTTCACGCAAGACGGATGAGGCGGTGGGATAAATACCCATCGGTTTTCTCAATTCATCAGGGTCGATCCTCCGGGCATCTGCCAGCTCACTGAGAATTTGGGCGCTGCGGTCCTGAACCTCCTGCAACTCTTTTTTCCCTTCTGGCGAATTGACCCAGGCGGCGATGTCCTTGGCACTCACACACTTACTGGTCTGCTCGGATGGGGGCGGTGGCAAGGGCATCCAGTGGCTGGGCAGGCGGTGGTACGGTTTGTCGAGGCGTTCGCCGTCCCAATGCCAAGTTCCATCGGAGTGACGCGCCCCGGTAGCCATTTTCCAGTTCGGTAGATCAGGCAACGAATTATCGCACCACAGCAGCAGAATCTTGTTGGACGGAGCCGTTTCAATGTCCATCCACCCTGACTGGCTGATGGATGGGGGAGTGCGGTTCAATGCGGCTTGCCAGCCATGCCATCTTCCTGCTGAATGCGAACAAAACCGGTCATACGGCACGCCATAGCTTTCGAGGTGCCACGCCTCAAACCGAGTGCGGCACTCATCGCTGATGGGAGAGATGTCGGGGAAATGGGCGCGTGTATCCGTTGGCTGAGTCATACGCGTCCTCCGGCAAGGTGCGAAAGATTCACAGGACCTTGGCCGCGTTTCTCGGCCCTGAAATTCTTCCCTCCGCAACACTCTTTGACCTTATCCACCGTCACGACGTTGCCGGGATAGGCGTAACTGCAATCGCAGAGCAGGCAAGTGATTATGATGGGAGAGGTATCGGGGAGCTTGCTCATGCAGCCTCGCTTTCTGTCTCGCCTCTTAATGCTGACTCCAGCAGCACATCTAGGTCTGCCGCCGACAACAGGCAAAATCCACCGGGAGTGTCCGGATACCATTGGAGCGTCCAGCATTCGTTGGTGGAAATTGCCTTTTGCTTCTGCTCCTCTGACACCCAATCGTCATCCCTGAATCCGTGGTCGTGTTGCTCAATGGACTGCTTTACGGTGAGGTAATATGCCTTATGAGTGTTGTGTTCGAGGTGAAGGCTTGCTGCATGCTTGGGGAAAATGAGCGTCATGCTTCCCTCGCTTTCAGCATGGCGTCTGCGTACCCAAAGGCCGCTTTTGCCGTTTTGCTTGGCTCTCGTGAAGCCTGTCCGTCAAGGAGGGCGTCCGATGCCAAAAAGCCTTGCATAGCGGCTGCGGCGAAGTAGTCCCGGAGCGTCATGCCAATGGAATCGCTGCCTGAGTGAGGGGTTTGATTTGTTGCAAAGTTGAGCACCGTCATCGGAAATGCTTGTGGGTTCTCGGGTTTCTGCGTCATGCAGGTAGCTCCTGGTTGGGGTTGGTGGCATCAAGGGCTGGCGTCACAACATCATCGTCGTGCCAGCGAGCATCACGGTGACGAACATAAAGCAGAGCCTCCCTCGCCACCTCAAGCTGATTCTGCTGCGCACGGATGACGGCCATCATGGCAATTGCGTTTGCACCGAAGTCACGCTCTGCGTGCATCAACAGAACTCGCTCATGCTCCAGCCGCATGTAGTCATATTCTTCCTTCGCCTTGATAAACTGCCGCTCCAGCTTTTCCAGCCTCTCCATTTCGCTCCCTATGGTCTTGGTCATAATGTCTCCTTGGCCACAGCGAGGTTCCGAGCCAAACGCCGCTCACGTTTTGCCTCAGCCCTGTCCAATCGCTCCTGATCGAACACCGTGAATTGTTTGGTCTGCCTTGGCTGGGAGAGAGGGAACCCCATGCCTTCAGGAACGAGTTGTCCAGTTGCCAGCATTGCTGCTGCCAGTGTCGTCAAACCGAGTTTCGTCATATTCACCTTCCTTGGTTGTGTTGTTACTTCCTTGCGTTAGACTGTGGCATGGGGCGCGTATCCGTCATAGCAAATTCCCGAATGCTTTGCGGCGAGCCAAAGCCTTGCGTCTCGCTTCGGTATTTTCTTTCCACGTCTCGCAGTCTTTGCAGTGCTTCGCGTTCGTCAGCTTCCAGTCTCCGCACACAGGGCACTCGTTTGGCTTCTCATCTATCGATTCATTGCTCACCTTCTGATTCCTTTCCTCTCTATTTCAACGCGTTAGCTGCCGTAGCGATTCAGTCCCGAAGGGACCGCAGCGAAGCGAACCCCGTAGCTCTCCGGCCCGAAGGGCGACGCCCTCACTTCCCAACCCTCCCCGTCCACTTCCTATCTCCATCCCTGCCCTCCAACTCCGCAATCCTCAGCCTAAGCCTCAAATTCTCCTCATAAAGCAACCCCACCAGCTTGTAGACAATCCTCACCGGAAACCTCTTGCACTTTTTCATCCAAGAGAACTCCTGAATAAGTTCCCCAGCGGAAGCCAGAGTGACGTGGGGGAGGGGTTCATGCTTGCGGGTCATGGGGTGACTGTTTCCTCGATGGTCGGTCATGTTTAACAAAATCTTTGAAGTCATCGCCCAGCCAATCGAGGATTCGTGCTAACGAGTCCACATCTGGCCGCTTGCGGTGCGTCACGATGCGGCAGACTGTTGATGTCGAAATCCCCATCTGTTCGGCGGCATCGCGGTACTGAAGCCGCTTCTCCCAAAGTGCGCCGTAAACTCGCTTTGCCAGCTTTTCGTTGTCGAAACTCACCATAACCCCCCCCCGGACATTTCCTCTGTTGCTCTCTCCATCCCATACTTGGATGCGTTATCTGAATGTTTACGCCGTCGCCGTTCGATTCACGTATTCCTCAATCAACTCCCAAGAGGTCTTTTCCATCCGGGCAATGACCCTCTTCAATTTCTCTCTGCTTTCACCTTCGATCATAACCTACCTACCATTAACCCATTACTCTTATCATTCACCTCACCGCCCATCCTTGGGCTGGGTGTTCTGTTTGGACTGCTCATGCTTCCGCTTGCGGCTCGCTCGAAGTCGGCATAGCCCAGAGCAATAGCGGTGAAACCAAGTTGATGGCTTGAACGTCTTTCCGCAGTCAGAACACTTTGCCTTCGATTCCTTCATCCCATTACCCATAAATTTCGACTGTTTCCGCAAAGCTCAAGTGTCGTCCGGCGGCATGTGACTGCTTGTGGTGCCTTCGCATCTCGTTGCGGTACACGTCGTCAATCTGGGTCGGCTGCGTGAATGTTGCCATCATTGCTTCGTGAGCCGACCGCTTGTCGTTCATCTGCTGCCAATCCCAGTCTTTCGCGGCGATGGACGAGGCGATCTCGTCGTTTGCTCGATCATCGTCGCAATACTGGCTCAGGGACATTACCCCGTACCCACCCCGCTCGACATTATCCCGCCGCCATTGCTTGACGTAATTCCTCACCAAGTCAGGTCGCTTCTCCAGCGTGGAGATGTTGATCTTGCCCTGGTACACAGCCAACAGAATCTCTTGGCATATGTCGGCCCGCATCTCGTCCGGCAGCCCCTTTGGCACCAAGTTGGTCACGGCGATGAGGTCGGCCTGATCTCCCGTGGCCTTGATGATGAACGGGTAGCGAAGTAACTGGACTCGTTCTCGGGGATGCGGGACGTACTTGGGCTTGGGCAAAAGCAGTGTCCACGACTCAGGCATGACCACGCCGAGCTCACGGGCTTTGTACGCAAGCGTCTTTGGTTCCCTCCCGAGAGCGGCGGCACTCCTCTCGACGTCGGCGCACGCCTCGCACAGGATGCGGAGCCTTTCCTTGTCTCGATCCTTCCAATTCAGACCTTGGTTGAGCAGCATTCCGCCCATGTACGCCGGCCGAGCCAGAATCTGATCAGCCGTGGCAGGCACAATCGTCGACGGCATGGTCGCGGTTCCACCTGTGCCTCTGTGCTCCTTGTACAGAGGTTTGCGGCCCTTGTTGTGCTTTGAGCGTCTAGTTCCCATATGCCCCCGACCGCTGCCAGTATGCCTTCCAATCGCGGCTTACCGGGGAAGCGAGTGCTCTTGCCGTCGCCAGCAAGTATCTGTCTCCGATCCATTCATCCGAAGTGGGGGCCATCGCCTCACGCAGCTTGTTCAAGAGCACAAAAGTCGTCTTGTACTGCTTGCCGGTCAATCGGCTTACGTTCAACGCACGGACACCAGAGGATTCGCTGAGATACACGGCGACTGAAATCAGGATGTCCCGGTGGGAGAGTTTCCGGCTCGCGAAAGCCGTCCCGGAAGTGACCGAAAACTGTGACCTGCACTCTTTGCATTTGAAGATTTGCCGCGAGCGATACTCGTAGATCGCCCGCGAATCGCATCGAGGGCACTCCGGCCTGCCGTCGCTTTCCAGCCAACGCAGGTTTTTGATCATCTCGTATGCCTCGGAATCGGTCATTCTTTGCAGATATGCCAGATCAGCGATTTGAGTTTTAAGGCTCTCTAACCCAGTCATTCCTGAACCCTTCGATTCCATTCAACTGCCGCGACCCTAGCGCGGTGACACGCTCGTGTCAACCACTTTCTTTGCTTGCGCGAAGCGCCAACCCCTGTCACCGTCGCCGGGTTTTCGCCCAATCCCCCTTTCTCTTTTCTCGAAAGGATTTCAAAAATGGGGACTACGGTGCGTGGACTCTTGCAGCAAGGGAACACGAAACTCGGGACTGCGATCCACGTCTGGTCCATTCCCGCGGTGACAACATGCCCAGGCAGGACTTCAATCTGCGAGGGATGCTGTTACGCCACACGTCATCGCTTCCGGTTCGATTCAGTCAAAGAACGGCTGGACTGGAACTTGGAGCAAACGAAACGTGACGATTTCTGCGACCGCATGGTCAAGGAGGTTCGCCGCAAAGGAGTTTTGGTCCTTCGGGTCCATACTTCTGGCGATTTCATGGACAGGGTTTACGCCGAAAGGTGGCTCTGGATCATGAAGAAGGTTTCCCGGCCCCGGTACTACTGGTACACGAGGTCATGGAGAATCCCGGAGATTGCGGAGGTGTTGGAGAAAATGGCCGCACTGAAGCAAGTCCGAGGATGGTACAGCACTGACTCCGAGACAGGAACGCCCGAGCGTATCCCCAAACGGATCAAGGTTGCCTACCTCCAAGTCGATGAAGACACGCCGCCGAAACCTGCCGACCTTGTGTTCCGCGTCCGAAGGTTGCGAAAGCTCCCTCGTCCACGGATCGGGTTAACCGTTCTGCCGTTGTGTCCGAACGAAGTGAATAGCGAAGTGTCCTGCGGCTCCTGCCAACGGTGTTTCGCGTGAAATGAGACCCCGGTGAATTGCTCGCTATGAGCCTTCATTGGGGTCTTTGATTGTGATCGTCTCGTCTGAAATGCCAGATTGCGCCGCACCGCCATTTGCAGGGGCTTGCCCGGGAGTTTTGCAAAGCAGACTCAGCACTCCTTCTTCAATAATTCCTTGCATCGAAAGCTTAGGATCTGCTTCCAATAACTTTGTCACGTCGTCTGCGACACCGTCCTCTATCCGCAAAATTGAAACTGAATATACGTGATTTTTATCTGGGACGGCTGCGAGTGCCATCCTTGCCGGACAGTCGGCGGTAGTACATTCCAGTTTCTTGACTCGATCAACATCCTCAAGCAGCGTCGTATACACACACGGCAGAGGCGAGCAAGGGTTGACTTTGTAGTGAAACCGCTTGGCGGGCTGAATGTTGTGAAGCGGGTCAAGCAATACCAAATTAAAAACTCGGTTTTCGTCCCAAAAGCCAACAACTCTTCCTAATGCCTGAGATACTTGAAATTGAACTATGGGGTATTCTTCTGGGTTGTCCAAATAATCCTTGGGAAGCCAATTCAGTTCGGCCCGTTGAAGAGGGATGTTTTTCTGAGTCCAAGAAATGTCATGGTATCGCCACCTGGCTTTCTTCGGACCATCAGAGAAAAAATCGTCAATCTCCTCCCCGCTAAGCTCTGAAAGTTTCTCCATCAAGGACACGAACCATTTGGAATCTGTTTTGTCGAGACCAAAGAATTCAACTTGCTTCCAGAACCTAAAAGAGAACGTCCATTTGGTAGCGAGGGGAACTTCGCCAACGACAGGCGTGTTGCCACGAGGCGGCGTCGGTGCTTCAAGAACAGGCCTGAATTTTGCCACGTCATCCACCTCCTGTTGGGTCAGTCTCCTTCCCCTAGGCGCGCCCCATAGTAGTTGGACATTGCCGCCTCATCAATTTCAACCTCGCAACGCTGACTTGGGGCGTAGCCTTTTCGGGCGAGCTGCCACGGCTCTTCGCGGTGGGTCATCTCTTCAAGTTGCGAGCCGCTGTACTGCACATATGCTTCAAGAACAGCGTCAATGTGTGCCCGCGCGGCCAAAGGAACGGAGTCTGGGTCAAACCCAGGCGTGACATTGCTTGGCCATACCTGAGAGTACAGCGATTTCGTGTTTGCGAACCTGTCGTAAAGCTCTCTGCTCACCGGCCCGTGAATCCATGCTTGGAATCTTCCGTCGAACAGCGGTTCGCCTGCGGTGGCCAAATGCCAAGCCTGAGAATAATAAACGAGCTTCTGAAGTTTCAGCAGATTCAGGTCGCCGCCACCTTCTGTTACCTTCAAGATGATGTAATCGGTAACGTCTTGCAGAGTCATTTCACGCCCTCCCGCTCGCGGCACTCCGGCCATCAAAACCTTGAATTTCCCATGCAGCTTCGGGAACAGCAACGTCAGTAGCTGGAATCTTTTGTCATTTTAGAAGGTTCGGCCAAGTTTTGCAGCGTCAGAATCGATCAGAACAGCGTCGGCTGGGCAACTTGCTCCCTGAGCCTTGCCCGGATCACCGAAAGTTCAGCCTTCTCCGCTGCCGAATGCCCTTTCTGCTCTGCGGTACGTTCGAGCAGTTCCTGAACGCCTGCCCGCCGTGCGGCGTCCTCGGTGTCGTAGGGATGGGCTGACCAAACGCTTGGGGCATAACCGAATCCCGTGGTTGAAGTTTCCAGCCCGCTGCAGAAGACGTAGCAATGCTCACGAACGCGGCAGACGCCCACCTCGGCCACCGCCCTCCCTGACATGGCCACCACCTCACGCGGACAGGGAGAGAAGATGCCGTGGTCGTTGACGTGGCACTCCGGCTGCCAGACCATGAGGGCGGCCTTCAGGGCGTCCGGGTTACGCCAGAAGTCGGGGTCGGCATCGCGGATAGCTTGGATGCGGTCGGGGATGTCCACAGTCAGGCGACGAAGCCGCGAATGTTCGCGTAGCTGCCGAACAAGCACGGGTCTGACAGGCCATACGGATTGATCTCGATCATCACCGGCCCATCGGGAGTGTGGCCGATGTCGAAGACGTAGTCGCTCGGCGGGTAATGCTCGTTGATCGTTGCGAGGTATCCCTCGGCCTGACCCTGCACTGCGGCGACCACTTCCGGCGTATGCTCCACCTTGGACGCGCTCAGGTAGTCGTACCGGCTGATGCCCTGAATCTGGCGCTCCTTCACGAAGACGCGGTACTCCTCGCCGAACTCCACCCACTTGCGGAAGCAAAGCACGATCCGGTCGCGGTGGTGGCGTTGCAGGCAGATGTCGTCGAACACCCTCTCGCTGCCGAAGAACGCGTTGGGCAGTTGGTCGAGGTTCTCGGCGGTGTACTTTCCGATGTCCGAGTCTTTCGGGCTGCGACTGTCGAGCTTGAAGAACACGCCATCAGGAAATTCGGCCAATGCCCTCCGCCCGCATTCGACCTGCCTTGTGCAGGCCTCACCGTCATTCTTCCCGTCGAAGACTGGCAACCACTTCTCCTTCACCTCTTGCATGGGGATGGCGAAGAACATGGTGGGGATCGTTATGGCCATGATGGCTGGGTGAAGTCCGGAAAGCAGAGCGGATTCCTGGGCCTTCCACTTCGCTGTCGTCCACTGTTTGACTTCCTCGTCAGTCGGGGCCTGAATGGGCGGGAGGGTAAAGGTCATACGCGCTTCCTTCCCATTGCTCCGGTCAGTCCGAGTGCGGCCTGCCGGACATCTTCTTCAGAGAGCGAGAAGCCATCTTCGGGCAGTTGGGCGATGACGGTTCGCTTGAAGTCGTTCGCACATTTCCGGGCAAGTGACTCGTCTCCGTCGAAGACATCCTGCAAAACGGCTAGGGCCAAGTTCATCGACCCCGCTCCCGATGTTCCCCATGCGAACGCCTGCCCCTCTCTGGGAGTGAGCGGATACCCCCCATTTTCAAAGGACTGGTCGAGGACATCCACCTCGAAGCCATCAGGGGTTCTGGTTCCAACAAAATGCTTCATGGCCGAAGGAAAACATGAGCCGGGCCTTCGGTCAACAAATGGATTGCGCCACCGTCCCATTCGCGCTACCGTCCGCGGATGCAAGCCCCTCCGAACATCAAGGCGATCCACGAACGTTTCCTGGCAGTCCTTCCAAAAATCGAGGAAGTCGGACATCACCACTTCCGCTACTGGGGCAAGGAGAAGTGCGCCGAGGCCGTTCAGGAGATGACCGCCCAAGCATGGAAGTCGTACCTCTCCGCAGACCTACAGGGGAAAGAACCCGACAGCTTCATCTGCGTCCTCGCCAAGCGGTGCTGCCAGCACGTCAAGGCCGGAAGACGGGCCGCCGGCGGCTTCATGTCCACCGATGTCTCTGACCGGACGAACCAACTCCGGGCTGGCTTCAAGGTCGCCCAGGAGCCGGAAGACGGGTTAAGCCCGATGGACACCGTGGTAGACAATAGGCACTCTTCGCCAGCGGATTGTGCGGCGTTCAAAACCGACATGCGAACGTGGCTCGAACGCATGACTCCCAAGAAGAGGGCAATCGTAACGGACATGATGACTGGAGAGGACACGTCCACGCTTGCGGAGAAGCACGCCGTTTCAAGAGGGCGAATTTCTCAGATTCGGCGGGAGTGCAAAGAGGAATTGGAACCGGGTGGACGGTCATAGCAGTTCGAGTCGTTGAAGCACTTTGCCTCGTTACATTCCCGCCATCATTTGGCACACATTCTGCACCATTTTTGACCCAGTCTCCGGACAGCTACCGGACACGAGACACCCTGAAAGACGGGTCGGACGGCCATCGCAATTGCGGGAGCCTTTTGACCCCAGTCTCGCGGGCGTCGCGGCTCGTCCTCGAAAGGGGGCGGGCCGTTTTTGTTTGATGGGCAGCGGGTTGCTCAAATGAGTTGCGCGAGACGAGGAAATGGGGCAGGATGACGGCGGTTGCGGCGGCGTGGAAAGCAGACACGCTAGCACGTCCTTTACGGGTGCGACTGAGGAGACTAAACAAAGATCGGCGTACCGATCTCGCCCGCCTCCCGAGGGCAGCCGGGGCAGCGTCCGGCCCGCAACCAACCAAGTCCAGATTCGGACGATTGCGTTCAATCAGTGCAAATCTGGACTGGCACTCAAGACCCGCAAGGGCCACGGGGAGTTGATCGCCCCGTGCAGCAAAAAAACAGCCGAGGAGCGATCCCCGGCCCTTCCTATTTGACACTTCCCCCCAAACGCGCTACTCCGGTCTGGCCCGTTCATTGCTTCCGCTGGGTTTCAATGAACGGGTTTAACCCAGACACAGGAGGCCACATGGCAAAGAAACGCACCGCTGACGAAGCACATCAGACTGAACCCGCCGAACAACACACAGAAGCTCGCACCGAAACCACACCCGCCGAGAACCCCGCCCCGACCATCATCGAGTCCATCGCCGCCGCAACTGCTGAACGCACCGATGAGCGATCCCACGCCGAGACTCACAAGAAGCCCGGCCGAGGCTGGACGGAACGCTACGTTGAACCAGTCCGCTACCGCATGTTCACCGCCAAAGACGGTACGGGCAAAGAGCAGATCATGTTCAAGTTCAACCTGCCCGCCGGTCAGACCAAGCCGGACGATGCCGTGGTGCAGGTGATGCGTGACCACAAGAAGACGGAAGAAGGCTACAGCACCGGCCTCCGCTTCGAGCAGGATGCCGTGCAAGGCCCGGTGTGGAAGCTCCCCTCGACCCCCGCAGGCCGCTCGGCCGCGATGGCCATCGACGAAGCGTTGAACGAAGTGGCTCATAAGATGGAAGCCGCCGCACGCACGCCCGGCTGATGACCTGCCTGATCCGTCCCCACGACTGGGTCGATTCCGTGGACACGCTCACCCACAAGCGGCGGGGAAGAACCTGCCAGCGATGCAGGAAGAAGCAGCGGTTCGCGGTGGAACTCAGCCGCGGGGTCGGGAAGGGTGTGGTGGAGTGAGGGTGCCAGCCTGCCCCAGAAAGGCGTCAGGCTGGCCCAGAAGGAAAAGCACATCGTCGGGCGTTTGTCGAGCGGAAGCCTACCCGCCGATGATCTTGTCCACAATCTGGTTGTAGAACCTCGCCTGCACGGGGGCGGCGCGGGCGGCACTTTCTTCCAGCACCACACGGAAGTACGCCCGCATTCGCTCAATGGCGATGTGTCTGTCATGCACAATCATGATCGCTCCATCTTCCATCGTGACAAACGTGAACATTTTACGGATCGGCAGCCCACAGTCTCCGCGTGTCCCGATCAGCATCACTTCCGTGCCGAATGCGCTCATCGGAAAATCGTCCCATTCCAGCGATTGAAATCGGCTCTGGGAGGTGGAGTCCGAGTTGGAGTCGCCCGCTTCCGCGAGGCGCCGCTTGTAAGCCGTCACGAATTCATCGAAAGTTTCCGGGCAATACCACGCCCTAGGCACGTCCTGGATGTAGTACCGCTTCATGAAGTTACGGCTGGAGTCGCTCGTTGGCAGGATGAAGCACGTCTGAAGCCCGCGGTCAGCGGCTCCCATCAATGCACTGACGCAATCCGCGTATTTCCTGCCTTTGGACAGCAGTCTGGGCCGGGTGGACTGCCGCGTGGTGATGAGGTAGTCCCCGTCCTTCAGGGTGTTCAAAATTTTGGTGATCGCCGTCGGAACGCACGGAGCTTGTACGACCGGTCCAAGAGCCTCGACGACCGCCCCAAAGTCGTGTGGCGGTGACGCGGGCGTGTGCGTCCGAGAATCGAACCAGCCGGACACGGAGAACTTCTTCTGCTCGCCGCCATCCGCGACGATGAGGTAAGACGTCTGCGTCGTCCCCTCGTACAAGTCCACCGCTTCGAGGCCTAACTCGGAACAGAATGCCTTGATGCGGTCTTTCGGCCAGCGGTTTTCCTTTACCCACCAATTCAGATTGGACTGCGTAGCGCCGATGGCCTCCGCGACGGCCTTCTGTGTAGTGCCACGCTCCTTTAGGCGAGCCTTGATGAAGTCGGCGAACTTCGGACACTCGTCTGACATGACTGGTCTCCAATGAAGAATAGGGAATGAGCCAGCACAACGTGCATGGCAGATCACGCCAAAAAATCCGTCGGAGTTCAGGCCAATACTCTGTGACGTCACCTGGAAGGAAAAAGAAAAATGGATTCTGGCGGGACTCTCAGACAATAACGACCCGCTTGTCGCTTCTCAACAGAAAACTCTGCAAATTCAACAAGTCACATTCAACAAGCGTCTTCAAATCAACTGGCTCAACCAAGCGGTGCAATTGGATTCAACACGCGTTCGCGGCGCGACCTGGTTGATTGCTGACAATCACTGACGAGTTTTGAAACTCTCTGAAACTTCTCGGGGTCAGAACCCTCGTCGCCCCATTTCACCCTCGTTTTCTAGGAGACATTTTGTGACCGAGCCAGAGTTCATGGCGGTCATGGTCTACCTCTGTTTTGCTCTGGAAACAGACGGACGTGACCGCACGACGCGAGAGTACGCCGAATACCGAGACAACGTCCTGCGTCCCGACATTCGACGCCGGGGCATCCAGGTCCCGCTGCTGGGCTACAAATCCGGCACGAAGACGGTCATCTACGACGGGGTGACCCGACTGGAGTGTGCAAGGCTCGAAAATCTCGAAACCGTGCCCGTGCTCGTTTACCCGGAACCGCCCTCCGAAAAGGAGAAGCGGAAGGGCATGTGGTTGTCGAACGAGATGCGCCGCGACTTCACCCCTCGTGAAAGGGCAAAGTTTTACTTCGACACGCTCAGGGCCGAGAACTGGACCCAAGCTCAACTGTGCTTCGAGTACGGCATTAAGGCCCCGCGCGTGAGCAAGGCTTTGAAGTGGCTGGAAAATCTAATTGTGGAATTGCACGCCAAGGTTGGCGAGGGCGATGGGATGATCCCAGAACGGGCAGCTTACACGCTGGCCGACCTGTCGTCCGACGCGCAGCGAGAGACCGCCAAGCGGATCGTGGCTGGTTTGCTAACAGTGGAGGCTCTCGAAGCCGAGGTCGCTCGTGAGAAGGCCCGGAGCGCAAAAGCGAAACCCAAGCCGAAAAAACTGAAAGATGGACCGCTCAGTTTGGTGTTCCCCGGCGACTGGGCCACCGAGAAGATCGTGGAGGCGTTGACCGCCATCATCCGCAAGGTTCGCCGTGGTGGCGAAGCCGCTTGATCTAAGCCCGTTTTGATTTTCCGCACGGTCACTGGCCGCCCCGAAGGGCGGCTGTGCTTCAGGTACGTACCGAGGGTCGTTCGATGACAACCGATTCAACACCGGCCCTCGTTCGTGAGGGTTTCAATGAAACTCAATCCGACCAGAATGATTTGGCGTTCGCTCATCTTTTGCCTGACTTGGGAAGGCATGCGGTTCTCGCGGCTCTGTCTCGTGGTGGCCGCCGTCTCGTGGATGTTCAGCGCCGCTTTGCTTGCGGTGTACCTGGCCATCATCGAGCCAACGTCGATGGTCTTCACGGGAATGATCGCCTTGGCCTTGGCGAAGAAGCGGCGCTACATCGCGGCGTCGTGGACGCACGGGACGGCGGCGTTCATCACGCCATCGGAAGCTATTCAAGCGGACCTGTGCAGCGGGAAGCCAGGATTGCTCATTGGCAAGATTCCTGCCCCGCCGATCCGGCAGGCCTGGAGGGAACTGTTACGGCTGCGGACAAGGTCGGACGTGGCGGTGACGCAGTTCTTCGCGGCTCTGTCGCGGAAGGATTTGTGGGTGACTCTTCCACATTCAATCCACAGTCTGATTGTGTCTCGCACTGGTGGCGGCAAGGGCGTGTCGTTCCTTTTGCCGTTCTTGATGCGAAATCCCGACTCTGCCATTGTCTTCGATCCCAAGGGGGAGGCGGCAACTCTGACCGCTGCCATTCGGCGAAAGATGGGGCATCGAGTGGTATTGCTCGACCCGTTTCACGTTGTCACGGACACGCCGGACGTGCTGAATCCGCTGGATGGAATCAGCGGAGCTTCGCCGCATCTTTTGGACTTGGCTCGTTCTTTGGCAGAAGCCATCGTGGTTCGAGAGAAGGGGGAGAAAGAGCCGCACTTCAACGACTCGGCCGTGATGTGGCTTACGGCCATTATTGCGCTGACGCTTATGGCCGGGAACGGCGTGCCGAGGGATTTGAACACGGTTGCCACGACGCTGGCGCGGCCCGAGGAACTGGCTGCCGCAATCTCAGCAATGGCGGGCAACCGCGACTTGTGTGCGGGGATGCTGGGCAGGATCGTATCGCAGTTGCAACACTTCGTGGACCGGGAAAAGGGCAGCACTCTTACGACGGTGGCCAGGCATCTTACTTGGCTCAATTCGCCTGCCGTCGCGGCCTCGGTCAGTGCGAGTTCGTTTTCTCCGCGCGATTTAAGGTCACAGCCGGTGACCGTTTATTGCATCCTGCCCGCACACTTGATCGACTCTCACCGGAATTTGGTCAGAGTCTGGCTCACCACAATGATCAATGCGGTCATCGAGCAAGGGGTTGGCGAGAAGCGATTGGTCCATGTGATTTGCGACGAAATGGGTGCGGTGGGGCACTTGCGGGCCTTGGAAACGGCGCTGAATTTGGGGCGCGGTTTTTCGCTCCGGGTCCAGATGTACATGCAGGGACTTGCCCAACTCGAACATTGTTTTCCCGAGCAATCGCAGACGATTTTGGGGAACGTCACGCAGGTCTTCTTCGGCGTGAACGACTTCCAGACGGCCGAGTATATCAGCAAGCGGCTGGGGGAGTTCACGACCGTCTACCGCACGAGTTCGACGGGCGGCAACAAGGGCCGCAGCCTCGACAATCACGGCCACGACTCGATGTCTTCCGGCTCGAACACCGGGATCAACGAGAACCGGCACGCGAGGGCTTTGCTCCAGCCCGGCGAGGTGCTGAACCTCGGGGATCAAATCGCCCTGATCTTCAGCCCCGGCCTGCCTCCGCTACTAACCCGTCTTGCCCGTTGCTACCAACGCGGCTTTCGTTCGGCTCCACACCTCGGCCAGAGGCGACGCCGCTTCCTTGCCCTTCACTGTCTGTTGATCGCCCTCTTCAGTGTGGCAGTGCCGTGCCTGATGTTGGCCCCCACGCTCACGAAGTCGCCGGTCAAGCCTGTCGAACAGAATGCCCCGGCCAAATCGGTCGAGCAGAAGTCAGCCAAATCAACCGGCGCTACGAAGCGCCGTTAATCCATATCCGAAATTGCCCATTCTTTACAGGAGGGTCAGGTGTCGGAAGAAAAGGTGCCGCTGGGCGCGATCATTGGTAGCGGGGCCAGCATGCTGTACGCCTTTCCGCAACGGAATATGGCCCAGCCCGTCTCGCTCGGCGCCGAGTTTATGGCGGTGTTCCGCGGCGGGAAAGAGGATTTGTGGAATGCCGCCATACCGGCGTTTCCGGACTCCCTGCATGCAGTGCGGGAACAGGGTTCGCCAGGGTCTCCCACGGCTTCTCTTACCACAGACGCGCTCACCGGGAGACAGGGGGGCATTCACTCGGCAACGACCGTCATGAGCGCCCCTCGGCAGTCGGCGCTCGGGTTTGACATCCAGCCCGAGCAACAGATTGACAACCAGCAACAGCAGGAACGCGGCCTCGGCCGCTGACTTACAGCCCCGCTCATGCGGGCGGGGCTTGTTTCCGGAAACATCATGCAGAGCAAAACCATGAGCATCATGAAGTCCCTGTTCAACTTGTTAAGCTCCAAAATTTCGTTCACTCGCTACGCCGTCGCCCCCGGCAATCTGGACGAGTTCCTGACTGAGGTTCCGAAAGCCCGCGACTATGCGTCCATGGTCGCGCTAATGGGCAAGGGCGGGGTGTCGGCCGCCGACATCGCTGAATTCGCCCGACAGCACCGAGATTTTGAACGCAGCCACCCCCGCACCGTCATCGTCTACCGCGTCGATGGCGAATGATTCCCCCTTCGGAGTTTTCGACGTGCGAAAGCTTATTCCGATTCTCAGCGCCTTGTATGTCATTTGCCCAATTGATTTTATCCCGGACGTGATTCCCGTCTTCGGGTGGGTCGACGATGTGGTGGCGATCATCATCGGGGTCAAAGCCCTGATGAAGAAGCACTCCACCCCCTGACGTGACGACGGGCCGGGCTTCCTTGTGCCGGCTCCTTCTTGCCAACTATTTCCTTCACAGAGCATGACTATGTCTTCCCCCTCCGCCTCTCGTGCCTTCTTCCGCAATATCGAACAAGTCGCCCGCGGTTGCGACTGGCCTATCGACGCGCGGGAGCATAACCGCGTCGGCTTTTATTTCAATGGTGGCGCGCTTGTTCACAGGCGCACCGTGTGGGTTTTCGAGGACGACCTGCTGGACAGCATTGTCACCTTCTGCGCGTGCCGTCTCGACCCGGATGACATGCCGGACGGGTTGTACCGCTTCCTGCTGGAGCGGAACGAAGAACTCGATTTCGGGTCGTGGCAATGCGGCCTGTTCAAAGGCCAGATGACGTTCTCCATCACCACCTTCCTTCAGATTGAAGGCCTCCGCCCCGCCCGGTTCAAAGCGGTGTGCGGGAAGCTGGTGAATGAGGCGGCCGCCTTGGACGCGGTGTTCCACAAGCGGGGCTTGTTTCGCACTTAACTGGAGTTCGCATGTTCGCAATGGTTTCAGTCAACACGTTCTCCCTGCTGATCCTCCTCGCCGCCACGGTGGCGGCGGGGTTGGTCGGCTTGCGGGCCGGGAGGGCGAAGCGATGAGCGAGGACTCAATCCACACGCTGGCCGCGCAGGCGGCCGGTGACGTGCTGGCGGGGTTGCTCGGCGTCATCCCGCCGGAATGGACGGTGACGGTCTCGTACCTCGTGTACGCGGCCGTCCGGAAAGCACTGGCATCGGAGACATCCCCATGCCCAGCACAAGTCTGATTCATGACAGTGCGTTCCGGCTGGCCAACCGGCTCATGCAACTGGTCCCGCCGCAGATGACGGAATCCGCCCGCAAGGACGTGTGGCGGCAACTTCAGGAAATCATCAAGGAAGAATTGTTGAGACACGAAGAAGTCGCGAATCGAATGGCAGACAGGCTATACGGCCCGCTGGCCGGGAGGACGACGTGAAGCTCACGCCCGAGACCCGGAAGCGGCTGATGGCGGCGTTCCGGGCATTCTGCGAGAAGCGGGACAAGGCGGTCAGCCCGCCCCCGCCGCCGCCAAAGAAACCCGATGACAAAGGATGATTGCCCGCGCACGGACGCGCCTTCGTTGAGGATGCAACCATGAGTGAGGAGAACGACGGCGCCAGGAAGGTGTGCTGCTACAAGGAGGCGATGTTGCTCACGGGACTGAAGAAGACCAAACTCTACGCCTTGTTCAGGCGGGGAGTGATCCGGGGCTACCGCGACGGGAAGATGATCCGGTTCTACGTCGCGTCGCTCACGAAGTACATGCGGGACAGGGAGAACAGCCCGCCGCCTGTCGGGAAGAAGCCCCGGATCATCCCGCGGGTGTTCACCCCTAAATTTCTGTAGCCTGCTGGCTCTTGTTGAGGAGGTCACGCAGGCGGTTCGTCTTGGCGGCGACGTGCGAGTAGTTACGGTGGATGACGCCGGGGGTGTTGCCAAGGATCGCCGCCACGTCCGAGTCGGAGTGCCCCTGTTCGAGCAACGTCGTCGCCCGCGTGTGCCGGCACGAGTAGGCGGTGAACCGTCCCTCCAGCCCCGCCCGCTTCGCGTAGTGCATGATCAGCGTCGCCAGCCGCACGTCCGTCCACGGCAGGCCGGTGGGCGAGCGGAACAACTCCCCCTCCGGCCGCTTGCGGGCCAGGCCCAGACAAATTTCCTTGGCCGCGTCGGTCAGCGGGACGACCAGCGGCCTTCCCGTCTTGGCGAATGTCTTGTGGACGGCGCTCCCCGCGGGCGTGTTCCAGTCGGCGAACAACAGCGAGTTGCCCCCGTCGGCGAGGTTGGCGGCGGTGGCCCGGCAGATGTTCACCGGCCGGGTTCCGGTCTGCCACGCGACGACCAGCACGTTCCGGACCTCCTCCGACTTGACGAGCGACATCAGCCGCTGGAACTCGGCCTCGGTGACGACCACGTCCGACGACCGCTTCCGCATGGTGGGGAGTTCCATGCCGTCGAGGGGGTTCTTGGGGATGATCGCCCCGCCCTTGCCGGGCAGGGCGGCCCAGCGCATGGCGGCCTTGAAGGCGCTGCCGGAGAGGTTCCGGGAGGACGCGCCCCATTGAGGGTGGGACTTCTTCCACCACTCCTGGATGTGGGCGGGGCGAAGGTCTTTGACGAGCAGGCGGGGGTGCCGCTTCAGGAAGGAGGCGAAGAAGCCCTGGTAGTTCTTGAACGTCTTCGGGGACACCTCCCGCCGCTCCATGTCCTGGAGGTACAGGTCGAGGATCATCCGCACCTCGTTGTTGTCGCCGACGCTCGGGATGTCACGGGCCGCCATCAGGCGGTAGAACGCCTGCTCGGCGGCGGCCCCGTTGTCCTTTCCGCGGATGTAATTGCCGTGCTGGTCGGTCAGGGTGTGCCGGATGCCGTCGATGCGGACCTGCCACAAGTCACGGTCCTGGCGGTGCCACGGCTTGCCCCACTCCCCGCGTTTTTTCTTGGCCACAACCTCGCTCCTTGGTGTCGGGAACTAACTCTTTCCATAATAGTTCCCAATTGGTTCCCGGCGCAAGGTCAGAAGTGCTAAAATGGCCTGAAAATAAGGGTTATTCTGAAATGTTTGAGTATGGAGGTCATAGGTTCAAATCCTATCGCCGCAACTTCAGACCCCGGAAAAACAAGGCTTTTCAAGAGCCCTAGGTTTCCGGGGTCTCTTTTTTTCGTCCTTTCCGAATACATAAGTACCACTTATGTGCCATCTATAATTAACATTCATTTAATCATCACTACAATCGCACCTCTGTTTTGGATTGATCGACATTTAGGCAAATGGTTGATTGATGTCTCAAAAGCCTCCGGAAGAGTTGTTGATGGCGGTCAAATCGCCAAATTGTAGTTCTGGAAAAAAAGAAATTGAAGGCATTTGGCAGAGGTAGAGTGGCAGGCAGCTTATTGGGCTAATTCCCCAAAATTGCGGATACGAATCTCGCCCGCACATTTTCACATCATTTGTCACCCGTCCCGCCAGGCTTCTACATCTCGCTCTCGCCGCTCCATGCAGCGGGCAGAATCCGATGAACATGCGTGAACTGTCTACAGGCTAATCATCCCCACTGACCTGTCTTCAACTTCGGCTGTCGGAGCCCATCGCGGGGGGGGGTATGCAGTTGAATGACGCCCCCTCGCGATGGATGCGGAGGCGGGAGGAGATTCGGAGCATAGGGGTTAGATGGACTTTCATCGGTGACGGATACAATTCTTGGATATAAGGTATCAGCGTTGAAAAAATCTACCGACAAACGGGTTGGATGAT
>NZ_JH636445.1:524335-526290 GCF_000255705.1 Zavarzinella formosa DSM 19928 | reverse complement strand
GGGTGATCCTGAACTATTCGCTGACCGGAGCCGATGTTCACGACGGTCCGGCCTCGGAAGATTTGTTGTTCGACATGCCGGGCCGGACGGTGTTGGGAGACAAGGCTTATTATTCCAAACCGCGACTCGACGAGTTGAAGGAGCATGGCGTGGAGATGGTGTGCAAACGGCAGAAGAACTACAAGGACCAACTGCCGCCGGAGGAAACCCGGTTCGTGGACCATTACCGTCAGCGAATCGAGTCGATCAACAGCCAGTTGACCGAACAGTTCGGGGCCGACCGGAACCGGGCGAAAACTCCCGCCGGCTTCGAGGCCCGGTTGCGAAGCAAGATGCTTGGCCATCTGCTCTGCGTCTACCTCAACCGTCTCCTCGGAAACCCGGAACCTAGAAAAATCAAGCGGCTGGCCTTCCCGCAACTAGCATAACGCCCCAGAGGTCTCTCCCAATGCCTACCGTCTACAACCAGGCCATCTCTACCCGCTTCGGCATCGAGTTGAACGACCTGTTCAGCAACGACAACTGGACGAGGTTCGACGCGGCCGTCGCGTGGGTCCGCCGTTCAGGTCTGCGGCACCTCACGCCGTCTATAACCGATTTCCTCAACCGTGGCGGCGAGGCCCGGTTCGTCATCGGGATCGATATCGAGAACACGTCGAAGGAAGGCCTCCAGGCGCTGCTCGACTTGCCGGGCAACATCACGACCTTCATCCACCACAACGAGCACCCCTCGGTCACGTTTCACCCGAAGGTGTACGTGTTCTCCAACGACGACCACGCGCGGCTCATCATCGGCTCTAACAACCTCACCGAGTCGGGCCTGTACACGAACACCGAGGCAGGGCTTCAGGTGGACGCCGCGGTCACCGACCCCGTCATCGTCCAGATGCACGCCGCCATCGACTCGTGGTGCGATACGACGCAGGGCTTCGCCAAGAAACTCGACGCCGCGCTGCTCGCGCAACTCGAAGCGGGCGGCTACGTCGCGACCGAAGAGACGCTGAACCGGCGACGGGCAAACACCCGGCGACCGGCCGCGACCACGGGAGTGACCGCTCCTGCGCCGTTGTTCCGATCTCGCGCAGAACCGAAGCCGGTTGCTCCGGCTGGAACCACCCCCGCAACGACCACAACCACAACCACGACACGCCCCGCAGGCGCTCCGCGTGCCCCCAGGAGGAGCACGGCACCGACCAGCGGCGGCGGCACCGTCTTGCTCGTCCGGCCCCGCCTAGCGCGTGGTACGCAGATGCAGATCCCGATCCCGCTCAAGAACAGTGCGTTCCTGAACGACATCACCGAGATGCGGAGCGACACCGACAGCGTCGTGAAGCCGATCAGCGGCACGCATCCAGAGCGCGGCGGCGGGACGGTGAACACGTACAAGATGGAGTTGCAGGAGGCCAAGAACATCGACGACCCGGTGATGCGCATCTGGCGGACGCCCGAGGGCGTCGTTTTCTACCGCGTGTACGACGCCGACTCCGCCGACGGCACGTTCATCCTCCAACGCCTTGAAGAAGGGCGGCACACCAACCCGCCGCAGACGACGGTGACGAAACCCAGCGACCCGGGCTTGTAAGGAATCTTGTGTCAGGGGAGTGGAACGGGTATTACCCATCCTCTTTCTTTGACGGAGATTACGCATGGACGCGATCTTGAAATCCCAAGCCGAGCAACTGGCGCGGGACATGGCCGCGCAGGCCACGACGATTGACGACCTCAACGCCCTGATGCGGACGATGATGAAGTCGGCCCTCGAACGGATGCTCAACACCGAGATGGATGTTCATCTCGGACGCCGGCCAACCCCGGCGTTGGCGGCCGGTCCCGTCGAACCCGCCGCTGTTCCCGACGATGCCAAACCGGCGGCCAAAAATCGTCGCAACGGACATTCCCGCAAGACGGTCGGCGGTGATATGGGGGAGTTCACGCTCCAGACCCCGCGTGACCGG
>NZ_JH636445.1:519666-522970 GCF_000255705.1 Zavarzinella formosa DSM 19928 | reverse complement strand
TTCGAGCAAACGTGGGGCGGCAAATATCCGACCATCGGAAGGCAATGGCGGCTGCACTGGAACGACATCATCGCCATGTTCGAGTTCCCTCCCGCGATCCGCAAGGCGATTTACACGACGAATGCGATTGAGTCGGTGAACAGCGTGATCCGGAAGTTCACGCGGAACCGGAAGCAGTACCCGAACGCGGAGTCGGCGCTGAAACTGGTTTACCTGGCGATCCATGAGGCATCGAAGAAGTGGACGATGCCCATCGTTGGCTGGAAGGCAGCCTTGAACCACTTCGCCGTGATGTTTGAAGGCCGGATGCCCAAGGCCACCGGCCAGTGACTGCAACTACCGTTCCCTACAACCCTGACACAAAAGAAATTACAGGCCCAGCGACCCGGATCACGCGACCTGGTATCGCTTCATCTAAACCGTTATTCCTGTTCCTGCACCTCCTCCAAGACGGCCTGTAGGCGGCGTAGGAACACGCTCCAGTGGTGGCCGATGAGTTGTTCGCGCTGCTCGGTCGCCGCGCCTGCGAGCAGGGCAACGTCCGCTTCGGCAGCACGGTCAGCCTCTGCGCCGACCAGCCCGCATGTCTCGTGATACGCCTTCCGGTCGGCCAATGTCGTCCACCTCCAATCATCGAACCGCTGGCGGACCTCTGCGGCGGCCGCGTCGAACTGTCGCTTGAATTCCGCAGCGCGTGGGTCATCGCACCGGGCAACCACTACGTCGATTACTGCGTCTACCACCTGGGCCAATGGCTTGGGATCGTTCTCGGACACGGACGAAGTTTACAGCATCAAGGGTTCGACACTCAAGCGGCCTACTCCTCAGGCGTGTCCTTCCACGCCTCCAGAATCCAGCGGACCTTCTTGGCCAGCTTGCCCGCGTGGTAGGCGATCAGCGCGGCGTGTTCCTGTTCAAGCTCGTGCTCTTGGTGCTCGAAAGGGCGCTCCTTGATCGTGCGGATGAAGTCCGTCGCCCGGCTCTTGGCAGCCAGGGCCTCGGCAAGCTCGCGGCGGAAGTGCTCCTCAACGCGTTCAAGTTCTTCGCGGAGGTCGTCGGGCAGGACGTGAACGATGGCGGCGCGGTAGGGCTCGGAGGCGGGGGACTCGGGCATGCGCCGAGTGTAGCAGAGCGGCCCAAAGTTACGTCAACGGCTCACAGGGTATCCGCAAGGTAAGCCGTAAAAAGGCATCGAAAACCGCAGAAAACCGTGTAAATCGTGGGGCCAGAAGAGGGCGATGAGTTTCCGCAAATGACTATTTCGCAACGACTTCGGTGATTCGCTCTATCATGTGTATCTGCGGATCGATGTAGGTTGACATAACGTAAATCCTTTTAATACAATATTTTGTGATATAATTTTTGGAGGCAATTGAACGGGATTCGCACCGGCTGACAAGCTTTTTCAGAGCATAGCTTGCATCACTTCACTTCCTCGAAGTCCGGCATCTTGAACGTCTTGTCGTTCAACACTTCTGTCCCGCCATAGAACCGCATGGCAGGCAACGGGCGCTTGCCACACGTGGGAATCCAGTTAGATTCCAATCCTTCAGGTGCCTTGGGGCCGACGTAGAGCGTCGCGCCGCCGTCAGCGTTCTTCTTCATTTTGTCGAGGTCATACGATGAAAGCGTCGTCCGATTCAGATCGCTGTAGATGAAGGAGCAGGTGGCGCGGTCGTACACCGTGAGCGCCCAGAACTGTTTCACCGGCATGTCCTTCGGAACGTCGAGCTTGTAGGTCTTACCCGCCTCCAGCAGTTTCCCGTCCTTGTCCGCCATCGCCATCAGGTATTGAGTGGCGGGCGTGTCGCTAAGAACCTTGGGCATGTAGGTACACCAGAAGTACTCGGCTGCCCGTCCGTCGAGATCGATCCGGTCGTCGTAGGTGAAGGTGAACCGCTTGTTCTTGTCCGTCATCAACAACGAGGCGTAGTGTCGGTCAGGCCAGTAGAACTTGTCGGCCGGCATGTGATCGAACCAGCGCTGGAGATAGAACCAGGCGTCGATCACACCCTGCCGCAGGGCACGCTTGGTCTTCTCGTCTGGTTTGAATGGCTTGCCCCTCTCGACGCCGAGTGAGGCGAGCATGCCGAGCATTACTTTGTCCTGCTCCCGTGCGGGTTCGACGGTCATGATCTCGGCCATGTCTTCAAAGTGACGCTCGTCATAGAAGGGAAGCGACGGATAGCGGTTGTTGATCGGGTCGAAGAACTTCTGTTGCGGCGGGTTGGCGGCCTCGGAAAGATAATACATCCGCAGTTTCTTCGCGTAGGCATACGCATCAGTTGCCGTCTTGCCCGGTTCGCGAACCGAGCGGAACGCCAGCGCGATGCGATAATTCGGCGAATCGACACGGATGTATCCATCGGGCACGGCTTCCTTGTGGCCGGGTGGCACGAAAAGGTATTTTCCTCCTTTGCCTTTGTCGAGTCCGGATGGACCGACGTCCGCAATCGTCAGTTGCCACGCATCGACGACCTGACCGTACAGACTTCCGTCCGCACCGGCAGCCGGAACTTCCAGCACGGCAGGCCCCTTGCGAAGGTCCGTGTAGGCCGCGATGTACGGCGTGGAACTGTTGGCGGTGATCGCTTCGAGCTTCGGCGTGGCCGTCGCGGAGTAAGCGATGATGTCGTTGTCCTTCATGCCCAGTTCATCGAACGCCGCACGGCGAAACGAGTAGATGGCAATCGCCGGCATGTTCCAGAGCACGGCTTCAAACGCGCGGTGCCGCTTGATCTCGTAATCCCAGTCCTTCACTGAAGGAGTGCTTCCTGCCGGAGGTTGCCCCCCAAGAGGTTCGTTCGGCTGACCAGCGCCGACGACAGTAGGCACTGGTGTGTTGGGTTTGATGTCCTGTGCCCAAGTATCGGCCAGACGCCCAGCCCCTACCAGCCAGCCGAACAGGGCTCCGCTCGCAACTTTTGAAGTTGCGCTTTTTGCTGAGGAGAGTGGGCCGGGATAGAAAAACGAGACTCCCCCGGCCGGATCGGTTGGGCCGTGAGGCCGGGTGATCACCAACCGGAAGGAGTCTCGGTCATGATTGTGCAAGAAGGACTCCCCGGAATCAAACAGTTTCTTCGTCCGGCCGGCCTGAGTCCCCGGGCGCTCGGCCTGGTGATTCGTTGCGTGGCGGCGTTTTGTTTGCATTGGGGGCGCATGAGCGCCTCGCAAGCCTCGGGGTCGGTGGCCTCGGAGCCGCGTCATCGCGCCCAGATCAGCCGGTTTCTCGGCCGCAAGGGCCTTCGCCAACGGCCGCCGCTGGCTCTGGTGCGGGACCGGATGCTGGCGTTGGAGCCGGCGG
>NZ_JH636445.1:484301-519515 GCF_000255705.1 Zavarzinella formosa DSM 19928 | reverse complement strand
TGATGTCCAACCGCACGGATTTCCGGACGGCCGAACTGGTCGAACTTTATGATTTGCGCTGGCAGATCGAACTGTTCTTCAAGGAGTTGAAAAGCACATTGGGCTTCGCCCAATGCCGCCTGCGCCGGTTCGAGGCGACGGAGGGATGGCTGGAGCTGGTCCTGGTGACGTTCCTGTGGCTGGAGTGGCATCGGGCGAGGCAACTGGCCAAGTCCGGCCTGACGACGAAGCAGAAAGAGCGCTGGCGACACCAGCGAACCCACGGCCTCTGCCTGGCGGTCCGCCGCCACAGCGAACAGGCCGACTTGGAATACCTGGCCCGCGCCATGCAAACACCCGGCGGAATCCGGCGTTTGCGACGAAAACTCCGGCAGGCCATCCCGGCCGAGTTTCGCACCGCCGGATAAAAAGCGCAACTTCAAAACTCGCAACCAGGGCCGTAGCAGTCAGAGCAGGTCGTGTCTTCATTGCGGGTGACTCTCAGGCGAATAGTTCAAATCAAAGACAGACGCGAAGTTCGTATTTACCGGGAACCCAGTGCCGAGCAAGGGCCGAATATGGTGAAAATGGTGGAAAAGATAGCCAGTTTCAGCCGTTCCAGCCACGAAAACGATGTGCCAAAATTTCTTGTCTGCAAGGACTTTAGCTGCCGTTCCAGTTTGGTATTTCGTGCGGGTCAATGTACTGCATGGAAGTTCCTCGCGTAATGACACTTCATCATACTCGCAGACCCGATGGATTTGGAGTTGATCTGAAGAGAGGGGAGACAATGAGAGATTCCCCCCGGAATACGACCTGACTAACCGTTGTTATTGACCAATGCGATGGCGAAGCCATCATAGCCTTTGCCGCCCACGGTCTGGATCGCCGTGGCGGTGACCCGTGGTTCGGCGGCCATGATCTCCATGAGTCGGCGAACACCCTGGACGCTGGCGTCTTCATTGGCGCTATCAATGACCGCTCCTTTGCGAACAACATTATCGACGATGATGATGGTTCCGGAACGGGATAACTTGAGCGCCCACTTGAAGTAGTCCGGGTTGCTTGGCTTGTCAGCATCGATGAAGAACATGTCGTAGGGGCCGCTCCCTTCGGCCGCCAGTTGGGGAAGCGTGTCCAAGGCTTTGCCAAGCCGGATATCCACGATGGCCGCCAGACCGGCGAATTCGATGTTTTGGCGGGCGACTTCCGCATGTTTTGCATCCACTTCCAACGTGATCAATCGGCCATCGGCGGGGAGCGCCCGAGCGAGCCATATTGTGCTGTAGCCGCCCAAGGTGCCGATTTCGAGAATGGTTCGGGCGCCCCGGATTTTGGCGAGCAGTTGCAGCAATTTCCCCTGATTCGGAGTGACATTGATCGCCGGCAAACCGGCATCGTCGCTGGCTTTGAGCGCCGCCTCAAGGACCGGGTCGGCCGGCAACAGCAAGTCGGCGAAGTATTGGTCAACTTGCGTCCAAAGTTCCTGACTCATGAATTGATTCTCCGTTGGTGAATTCCCGCCTCCGAGCCAGTCAGGCTTTCGCCGGGTTCAGTTTTCGCCATTGGCGTCGGAAGGCGGCGAGGACTTCCACTCCGATCAATTCGGTGATGTCGTCATTTCGGGAAGCATCGGCCTCCTCCCGGATGATGCGCAGGCCGTCGTGGGCCAATTTTCGGAGTTTTTCTTCTGTTTCCGTCTCTCCCTTGGTGGCCGGAAGAGCGACAAGGGGTTCCGGATTTTCATCTCCCTCCAAATACATCCGGCGATTCTCGGGCGTCGCCGGGTGAATCTGATGCCGGACTGTCCGGCCGCGACCGTCCTTGATGTTGAATTGATACCCGGCCACGACCACCGTTGTCGTTTTCACGGTCTGCACGGTGGCGATGGCATAGTTGAAACCACCGACCCCGGCGGCCCCGTCCGGCGAGGCGAGAATCACTTCATCCCCGGCCCGGACTCGCTTGAACAACATAACCAACTCCTGATGATGACCGCCCTGCGGGGAACCAACCTTCAACCCATTATCCATGAGAGGCACTGGATTGGGAGGTCGGTGTCCGCATTCGTCAAAAGATGCTTGGGTTGGCCAAGAGCAATGAGCGTTGATTTTCACAAACCTGAGGCTGCTTGCGGCAATGAAATTCAAGACGCAGCGACCATGCCCCGGCACAATTGATCAACCCGTTTGAGCAGATTGGGCACGCGATATGGGCCATTCATGCCCGCCACGCATTCAGCGGCTTGGTTCGCATCCATTCCGACGGCTGTCACATAAAGCGGGGACCGGCTTTCTCCCCGGCAGACGGGCACAGCCAGCGTGGCACTGTGGAATCGCGTTTTGGCAACGCCGACCACCACCGCCCGGCGGCCCCATGCCTCGTAAAGATGAGCCCCCAAGCCCGGATGATCTTCCCCCCCGAGCCAGACATAGCCATCCACAATGATGATGTCCGGTGAAATGCCCTCCAACGCCCGGAGCAGGCATGGCAATTCCCGCCGGTAAAACTGGCCGGGTTCGTAAGCGGCCACTCCCTCGATGGCGACGACGGTTTCCGTCAGCGGCTTCTCGGCCTTCCAACCCCGAAAGACGACACACGCGGCCAGCACCCGGTCGTCCGTGTATTGCACGTCCAGACAGGCGATCAACGGCTCAGCAACTTCGGGCGGAGTATCGTTCGTGTGGAGTCCTCGAAAAATGGTTGATTGAAAGCCAAAGACCCGTCAACCGTTCCGATGGTTCACTTCGCTTTTTTGCGGGCGGTCTTGAGCATCTCGGCCGCTTCCTGGCGGGTGGTGTCGCTCTTGGCGTCGCCGCGCATCATGCTGGCGAGTTCTTCCAGCCGGTCGTCGTCGCTTTCCAAACGGGCAATCACCGTCGATGTGCGTTTGGCCTTTGTGCTTTTGCGAATCGTCCATTGATGGGCGGCGAAACACGCCACTTGGGGCAGGTGAGTGACGCAGATCACTTGGTGCGTCTGGCCCAGCAACGCCAGTTTTTCGCCAACGATGTCCCCGAGCCGACCGCCGACATTGGCGTCGATTTCGTCAAAGACGAGGGTGCCGACGGGGTCGTGTTCGGCCAGCACCGTCTTGAGAGCGAGCATCGTGCGGGACATTTCCCCGCCGGAGGCGACCTTGCGAAGCGGCCGAAACGGCTCGCCGGGATTGGCGGCCAGCAGGAACTCCAACTGGTCGGCTCCCCCCACGGGAACCTCGCCCGCAAACGCATCCCCGAGGTTGATCGGCTCGAAGCCGCAATCCAGCCGGGCCGAGGCCATCCCGAGATTGATGAGGTGCTTTTGCGTTTCCCCCACCAACTTTTTACCGATCTTTTGGCGTCCTTTGCTCAGCGTCTCGGCCGCCGATTTCATGGCCGCATGAGCTTTTTGCAAATCTCCGTCGATACCGCCGAGGTCGGTTTCTTCCTTGGAGAGTTTCACCTCGCGGGCATCAAGCTCATCCCGATAGGCAATCAGATCGTCGATGGATTTGCGGTACTTGGCCTCCAGCCGTTTAAGGGCTTGAATGCGCTTCTCCACATCCGCCAGCCGGCCGGGGTCGGCCTCGAAACGCTCGCTCAAATCCCGGCAGGACTCGGCAATGTCCCGCACTTCGGGGACGAGGGCATCCAGTCGCTTCGCCACTTCGGCGAGATCAGGGTCGATTGGCGCCCATGTATGGGCTTCCTTCAACAACCGGCCAAGTTGCTCGACCACCGAGCCGTCCTCGTCGTACAAACGCCCGGCGGCCCCGATGGTGAATTCCTGCAAGGATTGGGCGTGAATCAGCCGTTCACGTTCGATCTCCAGTTCGGCTTGCTCGCCCGGTTGGAGTTGAGCGGTTTCCAGTTCTTCCTTCTCGAACCGGATCAGCGACAGTTCTTTTTGCCGGGACTCTTGCTTGCCGGAAAGCTCGGCCCGACGACGCCGAAGTTCCCGGACGACAACGGCCTTGGAATCATAATCCTTGCGCAACAATTCGAGTTTACCGAAGGCATCCAACAATTGTACTTGATAGGTGGGTTCCAACAGGGAATGACTTTCCCGCTGTCCGTGGACATCGACCAAGACTTCGCCGAGCTTTTTCAACAGAGTGACCGACACCGGGTCGTCGTTCACATAACACTTGCTGCCGCCTTCTCGCTGAAGACGCCGGGAGACAATCACTTCCCCCTCGGGCAGTTTCATCTCCAGCACGGTCTCGACGGCCTTTTTCAGATCCGGGCGGTTCAACTCAAAGACCCCGGTGACGCGGAGGTCATCGACCCCGGTGCGGATCAATTCGGAAGAACCGCGTTCCCCGAGGAGCAGTCCGAGGGCACCCAGCAACAACGACTTGCCCGCCCCGGTTTCGCCGGTCCAGGCGCAAAAGCCGTCGCGCAGTTCCACGCGAACATCTTCAATCAGGGCCAAATTGTGGACGGATAGTTCCCGCAGCATGCCCACATGTTAGTCCCCGACGTTTCCGGGGGGAAGGTTGGCAGGCCTCGTATAACATTCCACGCGGCATTTTCTCACTCTCCGAGAGGTTCGACCCCCATGAAAAGTTTGTTTGGACTGTGTGTTTTCGCCAGTGTGATGGCGGGCGGCGCGTTCGCCGCCGAGAAGGCCGGGACCACGAAAAAGGAATACGGCAAACTCGCCGACGGCAAAGTGGTGGATGAATATACCCTCGTGAACGCCAACGGCGTCACCATGAAAGTGATCTCCTACGGCGGGATCATCACCGAACTGCACGTTCCGGACAAAGACGGCAAACTCGCCGATATTGTTCTCGGATGTTCCAATCTGGCCGAATACGTGGAAGGTCATCCCTATTTTGGAGCGTTGATCGGCCGGGTGGGCAATCGCATCGCCAAGGGCAAGTTCACCCTCGACGGCAAGGAATACACGCTGGCCACCAACAACGGCCCGAACCACCTTCACGGCGGCAAAGTTGGGTTCGACAAGGTTGTTTGGAAAGTGACTCCGAAAGAAGTGCCGCACGGGCAAGCCTTGGTGTTGAGCTATTCCAGCCCGGACGGCGAAGAAGGCTACCCCGGCAAGTTGGATGTGGAAGTGACCTACACGCTGACCGACAAAAACGAAGTGACATTCGATTACTCGGCCAAAACCGACAAAACAACGCCGGTGAACCTGACGCAGCACAGCTATTTCAATCTGGCCGGGCACAAGAGCGGCACGATCTTGGAACACAATTTGATGCTCGCGGCCGACAACTACACGCCGACCGACGACACGCTGATCCCGACCGGCAAGATTGACCCAGTGAAGGGAACGCCGTTCGACTTCACCACATCCACGCAGATTGGAAAGCACATCAAGGAAATCAAAGCCGACCCGGTCGGTTATGACTTGAACTATGTGATCAATCCGCAACGAAGCAAGAATTGGCTGGCGGCCGTCGTGACCGAACCAAAGAGCGGCCGCACGATGACGGTGACGACCACCGAACCCGGCATCCAGTTTTACTCGGGGAACTTCCTCGACGGCAAACAGAAGGGCAAGGAAGGCACGCTTTACAAACAGTACGGCGGTTTCTGCCTCGAAACCCAACACTACCCAGACTCGGCCAACCAAAAGACCTTCCCCGCCACGATTCTCAAACCGGGCGACACCTACCATCAACTGACGACATACGCCTTCGGTGTGGCGGCCAAGTGAGTTGATTGACACGATGTTCAGCAAGAAGGCTCCATCATTCCGACAATGCCTGTCGGAATGATGGAGCCTTCTTGCGTTACGACTATCTCTTCACCGGAACCTGATCCAACACCTGTATCGTGTATTTTCCATCACGGATCAGGATTTTGAACTTGGTCGAGAAGATTTGGTCTTCCTTCCGGCCCCGGTAGTTTCGTTCCTTGGCCGCCAGTTCTTCTTCCACATCTTTCGGGAAGAAAGCCACAAAGTGCGGCGGGTCGAAATTCAGCCCAAGGGTTCTCGCCACTTTCGAGGCCGAGTCGGCCGAGTCATCGACGAAATACAACCCCTTGATTTGGTCAACATTGATCGGCTCTCCGACCGGTCGTGGCTGATCGATGTTCTTGTAGGCCAGCGTTTTCTGAAAATCGGGCGGTTGGGGAATGACAAGCGTGGCCTTCATCGCCGCCAGTTGTTTGACATAATCCTGGCCGCTTTCGGTCTTGTAGGTCAGTTCCCAACGCACGGCCCGATTTATGGAAGAGGTGGGATCACCGTTGATTTTGTTGCCACCGGCGCCGACCTCGGGATTTTCGGTTGCAGCCCGGCCCGATTCCGGCCCGGCGCCTTTGCTACCGCCTTTCCCTTGCATTAGTGCTTTGCGAAGGTCTTCATTCAATTGGGCAAATTTTTTGAACGATGGCAGGTCTTCGATCTTCGGCGAGTCTTTATCTTGGGGAATGTTGGGGACAAAGTCCTTGATCTCGGCCCGCACATTGTCGAGGGTTTTATCCGGGATGACACGCGTCGGGTCCATCGGGCGTTCATGATTAATGTCCTCTATCGGCGCCCCGCCTCCAGACCCTGGGGCCCCATCTTCCTTACCGTCACCTTCGCTCGAAACCATCATTTCCCGCATCGGCACCGGTTCCGTGCCGGGGAGGGTCATCTTCGAGAGCATGTAGAGGGCGCCCAAGAAGATCATCAACCCCGCGACGTGCAGAGCGATGGAGCCGATGCTGGAGAGCGGGAATTCGTAATGGGGGGAATACTTCTCCCAAAACTGCTCATCCGGCGGGGCCAATGGAGTGGGGACGGGAGAGGGTGTTTTTGTTGGCGTCACCATGTCGGGATGCCTTTCGCGGAAAATGCGTGATTTGACTACTCCCCGTAGGATAACCTACGTTCATCTCTCTTCCCAGAGGGAATCCCGCGAAAAGCCTCGCCGGATGGATGGATTGGGCAAGCCGGTGATGTTTCGCCGACTTGGGAACACGTCAAATCCGCTTGATTCATCCATCGTGGATGGGTATGGTCAAGGGGAGATATTCAAATCAGAAGCTGATTGTCGTTCGGGGGAACCGTCATCATGGGGACCATCCGCCTTTTGGCGCTGGCAACGTTGTTGAGCTTGGGATTCGCCTCGGCGAGCCAAGCCCAGCGCACCGGGTTCAATGAACGCGAGATCGAGCCGCAACTCACCGCGAACGACAAGGAAGACGTCTGGAACCTGCATTTCCGCTTCCAAGACCCACGGATTATCGTTGAGAAAGTGCCGGGTCGCGGCACCAAGATCATTTGGTACATGATCTATCGCGTTTACAATCTCGACCCTCGGGACGAGCCGCACGTTCTCGTCCCGGATATCGACCTCGTCACGCTGGACCGGCACACCCGGCACACGGACGAAGTCCTCCCGTCCGTCGAGGAAGCCATCCGAAAGCGGGAAGACCCGACCGGTCGATTTGGCATCAAGAATTCGGTGACCATCAGCGAAACGGCCATCCCGGTTTCCAAAAAGGATCAGTTCCCCCGTTCGGTGACCGGCGTGGCCATCTGGACGGACGTGGATCCCATCGGCAAGGACAAGAACGCCAAGGCAAAGACGAACAAGTTCAGCATCTTCATCGCCGGTTTGTCTAATGGCTTCACGGAAGAACGCCCCATCGACATGCCCGGCACGAAAATCATCAAACGAAAGACGCTGCAACTCGATTTCGAACGATTGGGCGACGGCGAACTCACCGAACCCTCGGGCATCCGCTGGACGGGCGGTTCCTCGTGGATTTACCGGGCTTCGACGGAACCGCTTCAGGGTGTGACCGCTGCTCCTCCCGCCGAGCCGAAAAAAGAAGAATTGAAAAAGGAACAAGCCCAGTTGAATGGCGGCCTGCCGGGGAACAACTTGAGCCTGCCGATCTCCGAACCGATCCCCGCCCTGCCGGTTCGCCGCGAGAAGCCGATCAAGTAACGCGGAAATTTTGGTGAACAAACCGCCACCGGGGGCTGACGCCTCCGGTTCTCGTTTCTATCATTCCAGTTCGTAAAAAGAACATCACTCAGCGAATTGTTTTTTCAGAGAGCGTGTCATGGCACACAAGAAGGGTCAGGGGTCGAGCCGCAACGGTCGCGATTCAAACGCCCAACGACGGGGCATCAAAGCCTACGCGGGCGAATTCGTGACGGCCGGCAGTATCATCATTCGTCAGTGCGGCACGAAGTTCCATGCCGGCCTGAACGTCAAACGGGCCAAGGACGACACCCTGTTCGCCCTGACCGACGGTTATGTCCGTTTCGGAACCGGCCGTCAGGTCCACATCGGTTCGGAAAAGCCGTTGCCGCAACCGCCGAAGGTTGCCGCGACGGTTTGATTGAACAGTAAGCGAACGAAAAAGAGGGAGGGTTGATTCATCATATGATGAATCAACCCTCCCTCTTTTTGTTTAAACCAATCATTCCGGCCTGACAGATCGGGCCGGAATGATTTTCAATTACGCCCCGTATTTGCCCAATCGACCGGCATGGGCCATTGCCATCAGCATCAGGTGCTTGGCTTCAAACTGGCCCAATCCTCCCTGCAAACAGGTGGATTCGCCAAACTTCATCACGCTGTCCGTCCGTGCGGTGGCGGCCCGGATGAGCGTCGGGACGGGGTGCCAAGAGTGGCTCTTCATCTTGCTCGGCGTGCTGTGGTCCCCAGTGACGATGAAGACATCCGGATTGAGTTCCAGCATGGAGGGGATGATCCCGTCGAGACGCTCGATCATCTCGACCTTCTTGGGGAAGTTCCCGTCTTCCCCGGTGCTGTCCGTATACTTGTAGTGCAGGAAGAAGAAGTCATATTGGCCCCAAACCCGCTTGAGCGTGGCGACCTGGCTTTCGAGCGAATCGCCCGCATCCAAGACATCCATGCCGACGAGTTTGGCGAGGCCCTTGTACATCGGGTAGACGGCGATGGCCGCCGACTTGAGGCCGTAAACCTCTTGCATCGTGCCGATTTTCGGAAACTTGGCGAAGCCCCGAAGGGTGGCCCCATTCGTCGGGCCATCATCCTTCAGGATTTCATTCACCTGCCTGATGAACTCGTTCACAGCGGCGGCGGTTTTCTCCGAAGGTTCATCGCCCCCCTTCGCGGCCAAGGGAGCCACGCCGATGGCTTGCGGGTCCGTGTCGTTGACCCGGTCGCCGAGGCCATCGGCCCGGAAGACGGCCACGAAGCGGTGTTCCTTCACGGGTTCGACGAAGACTTCGACTCCCGGAATCTTCACGGCCCGCATTTTCTTGACCATTTCGACGCAGCGTTCCGTCGTCGGCCGGCCGGCCCGGCGATCTTTGATGAGGCCGTTTTCCAAGGTCACGAAATTGCCGCGGACAGCCACATCCCTTGGCGTCACATGGAAGTTGATTCCGAGGGCTTCCAGAATCCCCCGGCCGATGCGGTATTCGAGGGGATCGTATCCGAACAACCCAAGGTGGCCGGGACCGCTGCCGGGGGTGATGCCCGGCAACACCGGAATGCTGAGACCGCACACGCCGTCGCGGGCGCAGGCGTCCAGATTCGGCGTGCGGGCCGTTTCCAGTTCGGTGGTCCCGCCCGGTTCGAGGGGGAGGCCGCCCAAGCCGTCGGCCACCAAGAGAACAATCTTGCTCGGGTTTGATTCGCGGAGTTCCGCGATGAGTTCGTGGATGTTCATTCGGGGAGTGTACGGACATCCCCGGATGACGTAAAGTATGAAGAATGTTTGGGGTTGCCGGTTCCCTGCAATTCGGGCTGCGAGTCCCGACGGCCGAACCACCAGCGAATAACTTCACTGGTCACTCGCATACTCAAACCAACCAACCACACTTCCGTATGCAACTTCCTGACGAAGCGGTCGAATTCAACTTTCAGGGTTCTGTTTGTCCTCATCTGGAGACTTGGACACCGCTCGCGGAACTCCAATCGCAACATTTGATCCGGGCCGAACAAATTGACGGCATCAAACAGCAGATGATGCAGGTGCGCCAGTCCATCGGCAGCGACCGCACGATGGTCAACCCGCCCGCGAAGATGCTCCCGCAGGAGAGCGGCTTCATCGACCTGCCTTCCCTGATGCTGGACCAATACCGTCGCAAGGGGGAGAACAGCGAACTCGGCCGAATCTTGCGGGCAGCCGGGAAACTGCGGGAAGAAACCGATCGCGTCGTCGTGCTGGGCATCGGCGGTTCCTTCCTCGGGGCGAAAGCCCTCTTCGACGCCCTGAGCCACACCCACCACAATGAGTTGCCCGAACGAATGCGGCACGGGAAACCCCGGCTGTACTTCGAGGGAAACAACGTCGACAACGACTCTCTTCAAGATCTGCTGGACATGCTGGAGAACACCTGCGTCGATCCGGCGATCAAGGAGGAACGCTGGGGAGTGGTGGTCGTCAGCAAATCAGGCGGGACGCTGGAAACCGCCTCGGTTTACCGGATTATGCGAAATGAATTGGCCCGTTTTTACGGTCATTCGCCGGAGAGTCTTCGCAAGCGGATTGTCCCCGTGACCGGCCCGTCCGGAAAACTCCGGGAACTCTGTCTCGCCGATGGCTTCAAGGAAGACGAAATTCTCAAGATTCCCGAAAGCGTCGGGGGCCGGTTCTCCGTGATGACGGCCGCCGGATTGCTCCCGGCGGCCGTGGTCGGCCTGGACATCCTCGCCCTGCTCCTCGGGGCCGCGACGATGACCCGGCGATTTTTGGAGGAACCCTTCGATCGCAACCCGGTTCTGCAATACGCGGCCGTGAATCACTTGTTGAACAAGGAAACCGGCAAGAACACCCGCGTGATGGCCGTGTGGTCCCGGAAGTTGGAAGCCTTGGGCATGTGGCACGATCAGTTACTGGCCGAATCCCTCGGCAAGCAAAACCTCGGGCCGACCCCGCTGACGGTGGTGCAAACCCGCGATTTGCATTCCCGCGGCCAGCAGCACCAAGACGGGCCGCGAAACAAAGTGGTGAACAATTTGTTCGTGAAGGGGACAAGACATGCCCCGATTCAACTCGGCATGGCCGACCGGAACGAGGACGACTTGAACTCGCTTTCCCGGAAGACTCTGCCGGACATTCTCTCGGCCGCTTTCCAAGGAACGAACCAAGCCTTCGCCGACGCAGCCCGGCCGACCAATGACCTGATCTTGCCGACACTCTCCGAACACACGATGGGCCAGTTGATGCAAATGCTCATGCTGGCGACCATCGTGGAAGGACGCTTGTTGGGAGTGAACCCCTACGGCCAGCCGGGAGTGGAGGCCTACAAGAAAAACATGACGCGAATCTTGAAGGAAATGCCGAGCAAGGGTTCCTCCGCGATGGGGTGACATTCCCCTTCGCCCGTCAGCCACTCACTTCTTGACCAGTTGTCGGCCGCACGCCGCCGCCCCGATGAAACCGGCGTCGCTGCCCAACAGGGCATATTGAACGATGGTTTTGGCGGCCGGAACCGGGAACGCCAGTTCGTGGATATAGTGCCGGATCCGGTTCAGGAAAGGATCGCCGGCGGCGGTCATTCCCCCGGCGAAAACGATCATGTCCGGGTCAATCAGGTGCATGATGTTCATCGCCCCAACGCCAAGGAAATAGGCCGTGTCGTCGATGACTTTTTTCGCCGTCTCGTCCCCCTGATCAGCCGCTTGGAACACGACTTTCGCCGGAAGTTCCTCGGTGGTCGCATCGAGCAAGTTTTTCAGGATGGAGTCCCCGGTCTGGGTGGCGAGAGCTTCCTTCGCCCGCTTGACAACGGACGTGGCGCTGGCATAGGCCTCCAGACAACCCCGGCGGCCACAACCGCACAGCCGGCCATCGGGAGTCATCTGAATTTTCATGTGGCCGATTTCGCCACCGTGGCTGTGCTGGCCTTCCATCACATGATCGTGAATGATGATGCCGCCGCCGATGCCGGTTCCGAGGGTGAACATCACCATGCTCTGAACATCTTTGCCCGCCCCGATCCAGAATTCACCATAAGCGGCGGCATTGGCGTCGTTCTGGAAGGCAGTCGGAATCTGAAACACTTCTTGAATGTGCTTCTTGACCGGGACATTCCTCCACGGCTTGAGATTCGGCGGGTCCAGAATGATCCCGGCGGGAATGTCCATCGTTCCCGGAGTGGCGACCCCGATGGAGGCGATATCCGACATCGAGAGCTTTGACACTTCGACCGATTTGCGGATGGTCGCGACCATCTGATTCAAGCCGTGTTCCTGGCCCTTGAATGCCTCCGTGGACATGGTGGCGGTTCCGCACACCTTTCCCCCCTCGTCCACGACGGCCGCCTTCATGGTCGTTCCGCCGACATCCAACCCGACATAATACGCATTCACGCTCATGACCCGACCTTGCATGAAGACTGCGACACTCGTTCTCAACAGCGTATCGGGACCGGGGACGGACTCAAGTACTCCCGTCCCGCTTGTGATTGCCAAAACCGGTTGAAGACCTATCATCCCGTCGTCCCGGAGGGCGGCGTTTCAAGGAGGCGAAATGCGGGAATTGTTCCAACGGCGGGCCGGACATTACCTGCTGCTGACCATCGCTCATCTGGTGATGACCCTGCCGAACCTCGGCGCCCACAGTCTTTGGGACATGGATGAAGGGGTGAATGCCGAGGCCGCCCGCGAGATGGTCGAATCCGGGAACTGGATCACTCCCTTTTACAACTACGAATTGCGATCCGCAAAGCCCGCCCTGCTCTACTGGCTTCAAGGCACATCCTATCAGCTACTCGGCGTCAACGAATTCGCCGCCCGGTTACCGGCCGTGCTGTGCGGCTTCATCACCCTGCTGCTGACTTACGAACTGGCCCGGCGAATGTTCTCCCCTTCCACGGGGTTGCTGGCGGGAATCACGCTGGCGAGTTGTCTCGAATTCTGCCTCATCTCACACGCGGCGACCCCCGACCCGCCGTTGCTGATGTTCACCACGCTGACGTTTACGCTTTACTGGCTGGGATCGGCAGATGGCCGCCGCTGGTGGTATGTTCCGACGGCCGCCGCGATGGGTCTGGCGGTTCTCACGAAAGGGCCGGTCGGCCTCGCACTGCCCGCCCTGATCATTGTGCTACATTTGGCCGCCACCAAATCCCTGCGTGCGTTATTGTGCTGGCGAACCTTGCACGGGATTTCCACGTTCTTTGCGGTCTGCGCCCCGTGGTACCTTTTGGTGACCATCGACACGAAGGGACGCTGGACAAAGGCGTTCTTCATGAATGAGAACGTCAACCGATTCAGCAGCGCAATGGACAACCACGCGGCCGGACCATGGTTTCACGTGGCGTTTCTGTTCGTGTTGTTCGCCCCGTGGTGCGTGTTCCTGATCGGATCGGTCTGGTATTCGTTCAGGCAGGCCAGCAGGCCATTGGCCCTAACACCGCCGGAAGATCCACCGAGCGCCCATCGGTATTTGCTCATCTGGATCGGGACGTTTCTCGTCGTGTTCTCCGTGGCGGCCACCAAACTGCCCAATTACATCCTCCCGCTCTACCCCGCGCTCGCCATCGTCATCGCCCGGTTTCTGGATCGCTGGCGAACCGACCCGATGGCGATTCCCCGCTGGATGATGCCCGCCGGAATCGCGGGGTTGGCCCTCGTCGGATCGGTCATCGCGGGAGGACTGTTGATTGCCGGTGGCGAAGTTCATCTGCCGATGAAAGACTTCAATCCATTCCCCGGACTCGGGTCGTTGGCGTGGATCGGCGGGATTCCGCTAGCAACGGCCATCGTCTGCGGTCTGCGGTTACGGCAGGGTGATCGCACGAAGATGTTGGGGGTGTTCAGCTCGGGGGCGGTCGCCTGTGTCGCCTGCATGGGCGCCTTTATTCCGCTCGCCTTCGAGGAACAAAAGATTCCGAAGTATTTCGCCCTGAACTTGGGATTGAAACAAACGGATCAAGACGTGCGAATCGGGACGGTCAACTGGTATCGGCACAGTCTGGTCTTTTATGCGGAACGGGAAGTGGCGAGAATCCCAAGCGCCGAGGACGCAAACGAATGGTTGCGAACACCCCGCCCGGTGTTTATCATCATTTCAAGCCGGGATTGGCCGATTGTATCCGCGAAGATCACCCGGCCCTATCGGGAAGTCGGCCGGCGTTACGACTTCCTGAGCCGGGACGAAATCATCGTGATCTCCAACCAAGACACGGCCGGGAATTTTCTGATGCCCGTTTCCCGGCCCTGAACCAATGTCATCCGGCCCGGCGACGATGAATTGATTCCCACTCATCGTCGCCAATATTTAGGCTTTCCCGCATGACATACGGCCGGCGGTGCTGGCTCTCGAAATAGGTCCGCATCGTCACTTCGCCGAGCAATCCGACGCTCAGGAGTTGAATACCCGCCAGCGTGAACAACACGCTCAGGAGCAAAAGCGGATTGCCGGTCATGTCCACCCCGCCGAGGAGCTTCATGGCGATGGTGGCAAACAGGCTCACAAATGCCCCGCCGACAAAGAACAAGCCGATCCCGCCCATGAAGTGCATCGGCCGCGTGAGATAGCTGGACATAAATTTGATGGTGAGCAAATCAAGAATGACCCGCCCCGTCCGGCCAATCCCGTACTTGGATTTTCCGGCTGTCCGGGGATGATGTTTCACCGGAATTTGCGTCATCTTGGCGCCGAGGTTGTTTGCCAGCACCGGGATGAAGCGGTGCATTTCCCCGTAAATACGCATGTGGGAGGCAACGTCTCGGGTCATCACGCGAAGAGTGCAGCCGAAATCCTTGAACGGCAGTTTCGTCACGGTGCGGATGAGTTTGTTGGCGATAATGCTGGGAACCTTGCGGATAAACATGGAGTCTTTGCGCTTTTGCCGCAAACCCAACACCACGTCGTAACCTTCTTCTAATTTTTTGATCATCTCGGGAATGTCCGAGGGATCATTTTGCAGATCGCCGTCCATCGTTGCCACGAGATCGCCGACAGCCACGTCGATGCCCGCCTGCATGGCCGCCGCCTGGCCGAAATTGCGACGAAGCCGGATGACCTTGATGCGGTGGTCGGCAGCCGCCAGGCGGGACAGGTTGACGAATGTGTCGTCCGTGCTGCCGTCGTCCACGCAAATCAGTTCCCATTGGAGCGGTTCCGGGAGACTTTCGCGGACACGGCGATACAGAGACTCGACATTGTCGGCCTCATCCTTCATCGGGACGACGACTGAAATCGTTTTGGTTTCCATCACCCGTCCTGAGTTATTTGACCGGCTTCGCCGGATCAACGGCATTCCATTCATAATTCAACGGCTCCGAGCCATACTGAAAAAAATCATAGTTCTGACGAGACAAGTCAGCCAACAAGCGATACTTTCCCGGTCCTGGCATCGCCGGGATTGGAAGTGGCAACTCAACGGCTTCCCCCAGCCGCACCACACCGTTTTGAAAGCCGGCCTGGCCGAAATAAACGGGGCGATTGGACACGTCATACACCCAGTAGCGGGCATGAACGCCGATCAACGTGCCGGCACTCATCTCCCAAGGCAGATCACTGAGGTTGGTGGCCCGGAGACGAAACACAATGGCTTCGGAGGCGGGAAGTTCGACCGGGGAATTAATCAATTCCAGCTTGGCGAGGGACACACCGGGCTTGTAGTGCCGCGTCGCCCATTCGCGGAAATTGGCCGGGGAATGACCCTCGTGACGGGCCGACAGCCATTCCTCGTACAGATCGAAAAAGAGATCCATGTTCGCGGTGGTCAACACCCGAAAATGACCGTAGCGGGGCGAGCATTGTCGGCGGGCCGTTTCGTAGTCGGCATCCGTGTACAGAAGTTGCCAGGTGGCCGAGGCCAAGCCGGTGCGGTCGGCCCCCTGCTGGCAATGCAAGAGGATTGGATATTCGGAACGGTCAAACACCTCGATCAGACGGCAAATCTCCAGCGGCGACGGCAACCGATTGGCCGAACTGGTGATGTCCTCTTGCGAAATGCCAAGTTCTTGCGAACTGGCGCATTCAGCCGGATACCAATCAGAAATTGGCCGGCCGCGAAGATTCACCAGGGTGCGGATCTGTTTTTTGGCCACGATAGCCCGAAGATCGTCATTTTGAAGTTGGCCGGTGCGATAAACCAAGCCGGGCATCACCACATGCTGGTTGTGGAAACTCACCATCCGCACGATTTCGGCGCCACCGGCGGCAAACACGCCCAAGACGCACCCCCAGAGGAACGACGCCCAAACGGGGCGGTTCTTCGGTGGCAACGGATTGGCGGCCGGTAAATCCAATTGGCTTCCCCAAAGGGCACGAGTGGGGAAGTATGGCGGATTCGGAAAATTCGGGCCAGCCCGATTTCAAAAGTCAGGCTTCCTGAAGGCGTTGATGCCAGTCGTCGAGTAATTTGCCGATCTGACGGTAGCCAAAGTCGATGTTGGCGAGATCGTGACCGAGATCGATGGCTCGTTGAAGTTCTCCGGCCTCGGCCAAACCGCTCGCCAGTTGAAACAACACTTCCTTGCGGGCCTTTTCGTCGTTCGGAGGCAGCGAGGCAAGGGCTTCCTCTAAATTTCGCTGGGCCAGCCGCCAATTGTTTCGCTTTTTGAAACAAAGCCCGAGTTGCAGACAAGCTTTCCAGTTCAGCCGGGCATCCTTCCGAACTTGCTGATATTCGGTGATGGCCGCATCCAGTTGATCTCCCTCGACGAGTCGGTTGCCCAATTCCAGCCGGTAACTGGCGTCCTGCGGGTAACGTTCGGCCCGGATTCGGTAGAGTTCGATTTCGCGGGAGTTGATTTCCTTCACCAGCTTCGCCCGAATCTTTCGCAAGTCTTCAATGCTATGGCGGGGATCTTCGTCGCCCGCCTCGGCCTTTTTGATCTTCTGATCGGCCAGCGAGATATTACGGCGAAACGGCTCCAGATCAAGCTCCATCAACTCAGTCGCCAGCCGGAAATCGTTGCCGGTCGGGGCCAATCCCTGCTCGATGGTTGCCCGCGCCCGCTCCGGTTGGTTGTAACGCTGATACAGTTCCGCAAGTTTCAAGTAAAGTTGCGCGTCGGCCGGGTTGGTCTGGATGCGGGCCAACAATGCCTCAATCTCCCGAGCTGATTTGTCGACCGTATCGGCGGGGGCGTTCATTTTCGGGTGGGCAAGCGGTGTTTCATCCGTCCCGGCGATTTGCTCGGCGGTGGCCTCCGTGTAGCCCCCTCGTTTGATGGTGTCGCTGGCGGAGAGATCCTTCACCTTGTGGTCGGCTTCCACATCGCTGGGAACAGCCTCTTTCACCATCTGCCAAAGAGCGATGGCCTGGCTGAAATTCCCCCGCTTTTCCAACAAACGGGCCAACATCCGGTTGAGGGTGGCATTGGTCGGATCTTTTTGCCGGGCATGCTCAAGCAAAAAGACGGCCAGGTCCAGATGTCCCAAGGAATCGGCCGCCTCGGCCATGTCCTTCTGAACGCCAACATCCCACGGATTTTTCGAGAGAATTTGCTCCCCGAGATCCAGCACCCGCAAATGGTCCCGAGAATGCTCGGCCTTCTTTAGCTTGGTCCGAAGCCGCAGCGTGGTGAGAAAAGCCAGCCGACTGCCGCGGAGATTGTTGTTAAACTTTTCTTTTTGTGTTTTGCGCAACGTCTTCCGAAACAGGAAATTCCCCGGATCGCGTCGGCAGCATTCAAGGAGCATTTTGATCGCGTAATCGTATTGCTTTGACGCAATGGCGCTGCTGGCCTTTTCAAACGATTTGACCGCAATCGCCCGACTGTCGGAGGAGACCGTCGGGAGTTTGTGCTCGCTCGTACCCATGAGTGTTCGCCGCAAGAGAAAGGTGGTTTCACCATCGACCCGCAAGCCCGGATCCAACCAACCATGTACGATAACATCTCGAATGGTGAATGGCGAGTCGTTACCGTGATGTTCGCGGGAGAAAATCGGAAGACGGCGGTTTGGAAGGTGAATCCCGTTTCACCAGATCCGACCGTGATAGCCCGTGCCGGGCAAATTCTGCAAGAGGGGGGCCTGATCGCCTTTCCGACAGAAACAGTATATGGGCTTGGAGCAAATTCGTTTGATGCAAACGCCGTCTCGTCGATTTACACGGCCAAAGGGCGGCCCTCCCGCAATCCCCTGATCGTCCATTTTGTCGGCGAGGAGATGCGAAAACGCCTCTCCCCCGTCTGGCCTCCGCTCGCGGAAAAATTGGCGAAAGCCTTCTGGCCCGGCCCGCTGACACTGGTCCTCCCCAAAAGCCCGGACGTGCCCGATGTGGTGACCGGGAACGGCCCCACGGTGGCCATCCGGGAACCGGTCCATCCGGTGGCCCGCGCCCTGATTTTGGCGGCAACCTGCCCCATCGCGGCCCCTTCCGCGAACCGTTCAAACGAACTTTCCCCGACGCTGGCCGGGCATGTCCTCCGGGGGCTTGATGGCCGGATCGATGTGTTGCTGGATGGCGGTCCGTGCGCGGCGGGAATCGAATCCACCGTGCTGGACCTGAGCGGGGAAAGGCCCCGGATACTACGACCCGGTCCGCTGAGCCGGGAAATGTTGGAAACGATCATCGGTCCCGTGGAAATCAGCGGCGGACACTTGGGGGAGGCCCACCTCCCCTCTCCGGGAATGCTTCTCAAACATTACTCGCCGCGAACGCCGACCGTGATGGTGCGAAGCCCGGAAGAATTAGGGTTTGATGAGGGACATTTAGCCGTCGTCACATTTGGCCCGATTGGGAATGTCCCCGCGACAGTGGTTGTTCTTCCCGGTGATCCCGCCGGGTATGCCGCCGAGATTTATGCCCGGTTACATGAACTGGATGACGGCCGGTTTGACCGAATTGTGATCGTGGAACCACCTGACACGCCGGCTTGGGCGGCGGTTCGAGATCGTTTAAAGCGGGCGACCCACCGGGCGGACTAAAACCACCGCATGATCCGGCGGCGTATTTCGCGGGCTTGGGAGTACAGCAGAAAAATCCCCCCCGCGACGAAGATGGACACGATCCACCAGAACCGTTTCTTTTCATCGATCTGGTTTTGGATTTTGGCTGCCCGCTCGGCCTCCTGTTCGGCCACCTTCGCGGCGGCCGCTTCCGAAATGGCCGTCAGTAAGACCCGGCGATGATCCAAAAGTTGCGGGTTGGAGTAACCTTGGGTATAAGACCCCAAGTCGAGAATCCTGGCGGCGGTGTCGATATTCCCTTCCGTGTTGTACAATTCGCCAAGTTGCCAGAGCAACCGGGCATCATTCGGATGCCAAATGAGCATTTGTTGAACGATGGCGAGGGCATCCGGCGGGAGTTTGGCCTTCTCTGACTCGGCGATCTTGCCCGCTTGGTAGCCCCCGTCGCCCGATGTGAACTTGACGAAGTCCGATTCCGATTTGCCACCGGCGGGGAAGATTCGATCCGGGTTTTCATTCAGGCCGATGACTTTTCCCAAACGGGCTTCCTCGGCCCTCTTGAGCAGCCACGGCAGGTAGTAATCCTTTTCCACCTTCTTGAGCCACGCCAGTTGATCCCGGCTCAACTGGCCGAACTTGGTCGGAAAATCGCTGTATTTGACCGCCATCAATTCTTGCTCGGCTGCCTCCCGCCATTCCCCGCGGGCGGCGTGCGCCCGCGCCAAGTGTGTGTAAACGAGGAATCCCCCCCGGCGGGGGTCACGGGCAATCGGGTGCAGCAGGTTCAACACCTCGTCGCCCCGGTTCACACGAAGCAGATCGGCGGTATACCCAGCCAGTTCATCCGGCGAGAGGCGGTTTACCCCTTCCAACCGGCGTTTCCGAATGCGTTCTTCCAATAACAATTTCAGCCGATTATCCGGGACGTTGATGTCCCGGAAATCGGCCAATTGGGTGTCGAACCCGCCGGAATACTGCATCTCTTGGGCAATGTTTCCGGGTTCGATTTCAAAAAGAAATAATTGGTCCGGGCTATAGATGCCCGCCTGGAGAAGCCCCGGCAGAAAAATCAGCGTCAGGCAAACGGCGATCCGCATGGCGTCTCCCGGCGGGTTCAACCCTGTTTCGCCACATGGGTACAGGTGATAATGCTTGAGATGCCCCCTCGGGGGGTAAACGCCCCGACCACCTTGCACGAACGGGGCTGGCAGGCTTTCACAAAGTCGTCAAGAAGCCGGTTTGTCACGGCTTCGTAGAAAATTCCCTGACTGCGGAACAATTGCAGGTACAGTTTCAGTGATTTCAGTTCCACGCACGTTTTATCAGCCACATAGGTGTAGGTGATCGTGCCGAAATCGGGCTGGCCGGTCTTCGGGCACATGCTTGTGAATTCCGGGCAGACAATCTCAATCGTGTAATCACGACCCGGAGCCGGGTTGGGGAAGGTTTCCAATTGGTCTGCGTTGGGTGCGGTCTGCTCGGCCATTCGATCCTCGACGACATTCGGGACACAGTTATTTGATAGGATTCCGGGATGCCCGATGCCAGTTGCGGAGTATTCATCCCGTGAGCAATGCCGTCGTCCTGTTGAGCGGAGGGTTGGACAGCACCACTACCCTCGCCTTCGCCAAAGCCAAAGGACATGAGGTTTACGCCCTCAGCGTGAACTACGGGCAGCGTCATCGGGTGGAACTGGATCGGGCCGCAATTGTTGCCAAACAAATCGGCGTCCGGGATCATCGCTTCGTCCGCATCGACCTGCTCGCCATTGGCGGTTCCGCCCTGACGGACGCCATTGAGGTGCCGAAGGACCGCAACGAAGCCGAGATGGCCGCCGGGATTCCGGTCACTTACGTCCCCGCCCGGAACACCATCCTCTTGGGAATTGCCTTGGGATACGCGGAGACAGTCAACGCATTCGACATCTTCGTGGGGGCGAACAGCCTTGATTATGCGGGCTACCCCGACTGTCGGCCGGAGTATCTGGCCGCGTTTGGCGAACTGGCCAACCTCGCCACCAAGGCGGGAGTGGAAAAGCAGGGCCGCTATCAAATTCACGCCCCGCTGATTCATCTCAGCAAAGGGGAAATCATCCGGGAGGGGATTCGGCTGGGAGTGGATTATTCGCAAACGGTGAGTTGCTACGACGCCGACGAGAACGGCCACGCCTGTGGACGATGCGACTCCTGCCACCTGCGGAAAAAGGGCTTCTTGGAAGCGGGCATTCCCGACCCAACGATCTACAGAGAATAAAAACGAAAAAGCCGGTCTCCAAAGGCATGAACCTTTGGAGACCGGCCTTTTCCAACCACTCACTTACTTGTCCTTCGATTCCTTCACGACCTTTTTCAGTTCTTCTTCCAGCGTCGTGGCCTGCACACTGCGGCTGATGACCTTGCCATCGGCGCCCACCAAGAACATATTCGGCAGCACCGTGATGCCATACTGCATAGCCAGCGGGCTATCGAGACCTCCCGGTTGGAACAGGTGTGTTCCGCCGGCCGTGTTACCCGCCACAAATTTCGTCGCATCACCCGCCGAGTTGTCAAGATTCACACAAACCAATTCAACTTTGCCCGGATGAGCTTCCAAAGCCAATGCGATCTTCTTAAAGTCGCTCGTCGCGGCTCCGTTCCAACTCGCCCAGTAGTAAACCACCACCGGCTTGCCTCGCAGCGATTTCACATTAAAAGAAGTGCCGGCGCCGAGCGTCTGGGCGGCCAGATCAAACTCTTTGCCTTCAAGCGACAATCGTTCGAGGCAACCGCTCGCCTTCTTGGTCAGGGCGTGCTTGGGGAAATTCTTCACCAGCAGGCTGTACCAATTCTTGGCCTCGGTTTCCTTGCTGACGAACTCGTTCACCATACCCAGTTGCATCAGGGCATCCGGGGTATCATCAGCAGTCGGAAAATCACTGACAAACTTCGACAGTTTTTCTTTCCAAGCGTCTTGGAGTTTGCTCATTTCGCCCGCCCCGCCGGGTGCCGCCATCGTGAGCTTCGACGCATATTCGCCGCTCATCTCGCGATAGGTCACGAACGCCAGCAACGGGCTTCCGGATTGATCCTTGGCCAGCGCCAACCGCCAGGCTCCCAGCCGTTCAAGGGCGAGTTTGTCCCCTTGTTGGGCGGCGGCCGCATAACACTCGGCGATTTGACGGACCCAAACATCGCGTTTGGAGACATCTTCCGGCTTCGTGATAAGAGCGGCAATCTTTTCGAGAATCGACGCCCGCTTGAGGTTGTAAGCCACAATCTCTTCCCGCGTCTTGGGCGGCGTTCCGGCGTCATGTTTCTTCAATTCTTCGATGAACTCACCAGCACCAACCGGGATTGGAATCTGTCCCTTGTCAACCAACCCGTCCGGGCCATCCGGTGCGGGACCATTTCCGGGCACGGGGGCCGAGACAACTCGCCACGCCTTGCCGACTTGGATCAGTTCGCCCGTCTGGAGCCAATTGTGCTTGGAATCCTTGCCTTCACCCTCTTGGTACAAGATTGTCGCATGACGGTAATGAACCAAGTCGGCCTTGGAGCCGATCACATCGGCCGGAATGGTTTCCGGCATTTTAGTTTCGAGGTGAACCCAAGTCGTCTTGTCGTTCAGTTTGATCAAGGCGGCGGTCGTCTTTTGAAACTGCTCCCCAGACTTGGCGACCTTGTCCTTGAGTCGTTCAACTTCCTCGGCCGGAAGGCCAAGCGTGATGATGTCTTCCTGCGTAATCATCAGTGCCTTCAACCGATTAAAATCGCGGGTCAGCACGGAGGCGAGGATTTCTTGGCTGACTTCCTCGGAGGAGATGACAGCCCAAGAATCGATCACCCCGTCCTCATTGGCGTCAATGCCCCACTTGGAGCCGTTCGGCCCGAGCCAGCGATATTGGTCGGCAGTGCCGTTCTTGTTGGTGTCTTCTTCCCGGTAGGCTTCCTGGCCGTCCCGATAGTAAGACCATCGGTTCACTTTGTTTTCGCCGGTGGTGTCGTGAAACTTCCGCAAGATCCGGCCCTGACCATCCTTGAGCACCCACGCGGTCGGTGTTTTGCCGGAGGCAAGGACTTTACCTCTTTCCAGTTCAACTGTGCAAGCAGCCTGCTCGGCGGCCGACGGGGTGGTGACTTCTGCCACTTGGCGGGGTTTGTAAAGCAAAAGCTTTTCAACTGTTGGAGACTCTGCGATGGCCGTCCCCGACAATCCGGCCAGGAAGGTGAGGCCAGCCAAGAAACGAAACCCAAAGCGGAACTTATTCATCTTGTTCTCCCAAGGGCGGTCAAATCACCCACGATTCCACGCGGGCTTGCTCACTCGATCTGCCCTCTTGAATCGGTTCCGGGAGAAGGGATTATTCAGGGCGGAACAGGCGGACGGGAGAATCTTCTTCGGCACAACCGACACTGTCTGGCTATTTTCCCCATATTTTCACGGGGCCGGCGATGTTTCCCAAATCCGCAAATCGGTCCAATCGGCACCGGATAACCCAACTTGACCGATCTGCCCGGCCGATTATAATAACAACACATTCCAAGGACGGAGTGTGGGGAACTGACTACGGTCGGTTCCAATCGGCGTTCGACCTGACGCATGAGAAAGGATTTCTTCAACCGCGTCGATTTGGGTTCCCCCTGATCCCGAACCTTCCCGAACGTTGTCCCACCTTTTTTCTTGATTTCAATCCAACACAACGCCCCGTTGGGCGGCCGATGGGTCGCGGAACGGACGTTAAACATTCTCCAGGTGAGCGAGTGGCCGACGAACGGAACGGACTCACGAGACAGGTGAAGGAGGCCAGCGACATCGTCGCGATCATTGGCTCCTACCTGACCCTCACGCCCGGCGGCGGGGCGTTCAAGTGCGTCTGCCCGTTCCACAACGACAACCGGCCTTCAATGCAGGTCGATCCCAAGTGGCAGAACTACCGTTGCTGGTCCTGCGGCAAAAAAGGGGATGTGTTCACCTTCGTGTCCGACTTCGAGAAAGTGAGTTTTCTGGAGGCACGTGAGATCCTCGCCAAACGCGCGGGGATCAATCTGGAGGAAGCCCCGGTTGAGAACATCCGGCGGCAGAAACAACTCGACGCGATCAAATGGGCCGAGCGGCTTTATCAAGAATGTCTGCTGGCCGAACAAGTCGAGGGAGACAACGAACTCGACGAGCGATTGAGAACGCTTGGAGAGCGGGCGAGGAAATACCTCGGCGAACGGAAGCTGACCGGCTCAACCGTGCGGGCCTTTGGCTTGGGTTTCGCCCCCCCCTCCGGTGACTGGCTGGTGCGGGCGGCGATGGATTCGCGGCAGGATTTCGACATCCTGCGGGAAGTGGGATTGGTCGGCGAGAAAGCGAACAAGGGGGGGTATTACAATCGGTTTCAGGACCGGGTGATGTTCCCCATCAGGGACGCCCGCGGCCGGAGCGTGGGATTCGGCGGCCGAATTTTGCCGGACAGTCCCCTCGTTGACAGATCACCGAAATATTATAATTCAACGGAAACACCCCTGTTTTCCAAGAAAGAATTGCTCTACGGTTTGGATCTGGCCAGACACGCCGGAACCAGCGAAGGGTATCTGGCCGTGGTCGAGGGATACACGGACGTGATGATGGCCCATCAGCATGGCGTGGCCAATGTCGTCGCCACGATGGGCACGGCCCTGAATGAATCACACGTGCGGCAGTTGCGGCGGTTTGTGCCGAAAGTCGTGCTGGTGTTCGACGCGGACGAAGGCGGGACAACCGGCGTGGACCGGGCCTTGGAAATCTTCATCGGTTGCGATGTGGATTTGGCCATCGCCACGCTGCCCGACGGGCTTGATCCGTGTGACCTTCTGACGGCACAAGGCAAAGAACCGTTCCAAATGGCCTTGAGAACGGCGGTCGATGCCTTAGAATTCAAACTCACACAAGCGCTCGCAAACGCCGGTGGAAGTTTGGAGAACACGAAACGAGTTGTGGACTCGGTGCTAGGATTAATGGCTGGCGCCCCCGAATTACCCGGTCAGGCCGGACGTGTCAAGCACGAACTGTTGATTACCCGAATCGCCCACCGACTGGGCCTCCGACAGGAAACCGTCTGGGCCAGATTCGGCGAACTGAAAACGGACAAGAAGAAAGAAGTCGCCCGCAAACCGCCGGGTGAGAAATCGGACCCCCCGACGACGATACCCACCCGAACCGCGCCGGCCGACCCGCTTGAGAAACAACTGTTGGAATTGCTGCTCGCCGACGAAAAACTGGTCGGCGAAGCCTACCTTGAAATTCGGCCCGAGGATATCGAGCATCCGGGCCTTCAGAAACTCCTCGCGGGGTTGTATCAGCTACGGGAGACGGGTGAGCCTCCCGAAATTGACGGACTCCGCGCGTTGCTTAACCATCCCCTGCTCGCCGCGAAGGCGATGGAAATGCAGGAAGTAGGGAGGATGGTCACGGATCGGGGCCGCTGGCTCCGGCACGTGCTTGACCGTTTCCGCGATCGGAAACGAGAGCTGGCCAAGGGTCAATTGAGGGATCAATTGAACTCGACCGCCACCCACGAGGACGCTCTCGACTTGTTGCGGAAATTGCAAACCCGTCACGGGACGGGTTCCGATACCGAGTCCGGCCGTCAGTCGTCCTGACACCGCCGGCGTGACTCACCGACACCCGGCGGACCGGCGAACGGATTTGCCTGCGAGGAGGGTAAGGAATGGATTTGAAATTGGATGAGAGCCTCAAGTCGCTCATCGACCTTGGCAAACGAAGCGGCTACCTGACTTGGGATCAGGTGAACGGCCAGATTCCCCCCGAAACGGTGGAACCGGACCGCCTCGACCAGATCTTGGAACTGCTCGACCAGCACGGCATCAGCATCATTGAGGAAGAGCAGGCCGAGGAACGCGCGGCCCAGAATCCTCCCGCCGACCCGACCGAAGAAGACCCGCTGCGGGAAACGGAACTTAGCTTCGCCGAAGACGGCGACGGCAAGCACACCGACGACCCGGTTCGGATGTATCTGACCCAAATGGGGGAAATTCCCCTTTTGGATCGCGCCCGCGAAATCAGCCTCGCCAAAAAGATCGAAGTCACCCGCCGGTGGTTCCGGCGTAAAGTGCTGGAATGCGACTTCGCCCTCCGGTATGTCCACGACATCCTCCGCCGGGTTCACGCCGAGGAACTGCCGTTCGACCGCACCATCAAGATCTCCCAGACGGAGAAACTTGAAAAGGACATGATCCTGAAGCGGATGCCGCACAACCTGCGAACCATCGAACCGCTGATGGAACACAACACGGCCGATTTTGAATTGCTCATTTCGCCGGAAACTTCCGACATTGAGCGGAATGAAATCCGTCGCCGACTCAAGCTCCGCCGCAAGAAAGCGGTCACGCTCATTGAAGAGTTGAGCATCCGCACGCAGAAGATCCAGCCCCTCATGAAAAAGATGGAGCAGATCTCGCAGCGGATGACCGAACTGGAGGACTTGATCAACACCCTCCGGTCATGTCGCAGTCCCAAGGAACGCGAAGACCGTCTCGGCTTGGAAGGCGAACTCAACGAACTCATGCGGCTGACGCTCGAAGAACCCGCCAGTCTGCGGAAGCGCGTCCGCATCATGACCACGCGGTTCAACGAGTACGAACAATCCAAGCGGGAACTCTCCGGCGGCAACCTCCGGTTGGTTGTCTCCATCGCCAAGAAATACCGCAACCGTGGCCTGAGCTTCCTGGACCTCATCCAAGAAGGAAACACCGGTCTGATGCGGGCCGTTGACAAGTACGAATACCAACGCGGCTACAAGTTCAGCACCTACGCGACATGGTGGATTCGCCAGGCGATCACCCGGGCCATTGCCGACCAAGCCCGGACGATTCGCATCCCGGTCCACATGATCGAGACGATGAGCAAGCTGCGGAACGTCACCAAGAAACTGGTGCAGACGCTCGGCCGCGAACCCACCGTCGAGGAAATGGCCGCCGCCGCCGAAACCACGGTGGAAGAAGCCCGGCGGGTGTTGAAGATCAGCCGTCACCCGATCAGTCTCGACCGTCCGGTCGGCGAAGGGGACGACAGCTACTTCGGCGACTTCATTGAGGACGATTCAGTAGCCTCGCCGGTGAGCGCGGCCACGAACGAAATGCTCAAGGACAAGATCGACGGCGTCCTGAAGACCCTGACCTACCGCGAACGCGAGATCATCAAATTGCGTTACGGCCTCGGCGACGGGTATACCTACACGCTTGAGGAAGTCGGCCGGATCTTCAAAGTCACCCGTGAACGGGTGCGGCAGATCGAGGCGAAGGCCGTCCGCAAGCTGCAACACCCGGTCCGGTCCCGGCAGCTTGAGGGCTTCCTTGATGGCAGCCAGCAACAGTAACTTGTTTGCCGGTCATCCATTTTCAAGTTGAACCACCATCAAGCCGGGGAAGTTATTGGCGATTGCCAGTGGCATCTCCGGCGGTTTTGCTTCCCAAGCGGAACTTGTAAGATGGCACTTGAAACCACTGACAAAGAGTCTCATCCATGCTCAATGCGCTTCTTCATGAGATTCACCGTCTCCGCAAACTGATCCGCGACGCCAAAGCGGAAATTGACAAGGCCCCCAAGCTTCTCAAGGCCCATCAAACAAAACTGGCCAACCTTCAAAAAGCCGCCAGCGATGCCAAGGATGAGTTAAAGAAACGCAAGGCCCACCAGATGGAACTGGAGAGTCGGCTGAAAGCGGCCGGACAAACACTGGCCAAGCACGAGAAGCAATTTAACGAACTTTCTTCGCCGAAAGAATTCGCCGCCAAACAAGCCGATATCGACAGCACCAAGACCGTGATCGCCCAATTGGAAACAGAAATCCTTGAGGCGATCACGGACATTGAAGAGCGCACGGCGAAAATTCCCACATTGGACGCCGCCGCCGCCAAGGGCGTCACCGACTTTGCGACATTTGAAAAAGAGGCGGCTGAAAAACTTGCCCGGCTGAAAGTCGAGGCGGCCGACGCGACGAAAAAACTCGCCGAGAAGGATGCCCAAATTCCCCCGGCGTTCAAAGTCCAATACGAACGACTGGTCAAGGCGCACGGAGCCGACGGACTGGCCCCGGTGGAGAACAATTCCTGTTCGGCCTGCCGGATCAATCTCACCCAGCAACAAATGGGGGACATCCAAAAGGAACGGATTTCCTCCTGTCAAAATTGCGGCAAGGTTCTCTATCGCCCCTGATGTTGGTTCAGGCTCCGCTGATCGTTACATATTCGCCGAACACATAGTTCCCCCTCCCGCCGGGGGACTCGTATACTTTCCCTCAAGAGTCGTCACCTCGCCACTCACCGGGATCATCCCATGAATCGCCATCGGCTTCTCCATCTGGCCCTGGCCCTGTTCGGGGCCATGCTCGTCGGGCCGCTGTTCGCCCAATCCAAGACCGACGATCCCGCCGGGTTAAAGGCAAAGTTCCAACAGGAACGAGCCGACGCTCTCGCCAAGAAATTCCCCGAGAGCAGCCTCCTCGCCGCCGACGAACTGGCCTCGCGAGCCGAGACCGCCTTAAAGGGCGGCAACACCGCGAACAGCCTGAAATTCTATCGTCAGGCGCGCTGGTTGATTCCCTATGTCCCCGCCGACCTGCCGCCGAACGTGGACCGCGTGCTGGGCATCGCCCGGATGCGGCACGGGGCGGAAGTCACCGGGTTGGCCTACTCGCCGGACGGCAGCCAACTGGCTTCCGCTTCGCTTGACGGAACCGTCAAGGTTTGGGACTTGGGCAACGGTCGGGAACTTCGCAGTTACCGGGGCACGAAAGACCCCGTGAAGGCAGTCGCCTGGTCAAAAGATGGCAAACACATCGCCAGCACGGCCGGCAATGAAATTCATGTGTGGGAAGCAGACACGGGCAAACTTTGGAAGACCCTGAAAGGGCATGAAAAGCCGGTGAGCAGTCTGTCATTCCATCCCGAAGGCAAGACGCTGGTTTCCGGTTCGGACGACAAGAGCGTGCGGTTGTGGGATTTGGAAAAGGGCGAGATGATTGCCAACTTGAACGGCGATTTCGCTGATCGGGCCAAAGCCCAAGTCTACGCGGTCACATTCAGCCCGAACGGCAAACTGATTGCCGCGGTGAACGGCAACGGACAGCTTCAAATTTGGAATCCCTCGCTGGAGAAGAAGAAGCAACTGGTGAGCGGCATCGACGCCCACCCCGGATCAAATGCCTATCAGGTGGTCTTCGGCAAAGACACGTCGATCATCTTCACCTGCGGCAGCGACAACAAAGCCAAGCAGTTCGTCGGCCTCGGACCGACCGGAGAGAGCCTCCCCGGCCACGGCAAACCGACCCCGCTCGAAGGACACTCCAGCAATGTGATCGCCTTGGCGGCAACTCCCGACGGCAAGTTCCTGGCGACGGGCAGCACGGACAAAACGATTCGCCTGTGGGATCTCACCGGCGTGGTCCCCCGCGTGGTCCGGGTGTTCCACGGACATTCGGAAGAAGTGACCACACTGGCCTTCTCGCCAGACGGCAAGACACTCGCCTCCGGCAGTAAGGATCAAAGCCTGCGATTCTGGACAGTGTCGGTGGCCGACGAGCATCAAAATCTGGACGACCACAAAGCTTACGTATGGACCGTCGCCGTCAGCCCGGATGGCAAGCTGGTCGCCTCGGCCGGGGCTGATCGGTTGATTGTCGTCCGCGAGATCGGCGGCAAGGTTCTGCACAAACTCGAAGGACACACGGCCGCCATCACTGCCCTTGCGTTCAGCGCCGACAGTTTGAAACTGGTGAGCGTGGGCGGGGACAAAATCGTCCGCGTCTGGGATGTCAAGGATGGCAAACCGCTCAAAGAACTCAAGGGACATACCGGCCCGATCATGGCGGTGACTGTCGGCGGACCGTCCGGGAAGTTCATTCTCTCCGGCGGGATCGACAAGACCGCCCTTCTCTGGGATCTGAACGCCGATCAACCGTTGGCGACGTTTCCAACGATCAAATCACCGGTCAGTTCCGTGGCGATTCGCGGGGACGGTCTTCTGGCCGCCCTCGGAAGCGCGGATGGTTTCGTGCGTCTCTTTACCATCACGGATAAAGTGGCGAAAGAAGTCCTTGCTTTCCAGCCTCATACTTCGGGAATCGGGGCGTTGGCCTTCAACCCGGAAGGCACGCGGTTGGCCACCTGCGGAGGTGACGGGGCCATCAAAGTATGGACCTTGCTTCCCGATGCCGCCCTGGCGACGGTGACCGGGAATATGTCGCCGACACTCCCCTTGTTCGCGGAATTCGGCACGACCGCCAAAACGGACATCAACCGGCAAACCAAGCCCGTCAGTTCCGTGGCGTTCAGCACGGACGGCCGGTTGCTCGCCTCCGGCGGCGGTGACATGATCGTCCGGGTGTGGGACATGGGGCCGAATCGCACGGAATTGCGGGCTCTTCGCGGACATCAGGATTGGGTGAGTTCCGTGGCGTTTTCGCCAAACGGCCGACTGGTGATTTCCGCAAGCGTGGACAAGACCGTGAAAATCTGGGAACTCGGCAGCGAAGAAACCGCCAAGCCGGTCGGCCACACTCGCCGATTGAACACCATCGCCGTCAGCGGGGACGGTCGTTGGGTGGCGAGCGGTTCCGAAGACAAGACAATCAAAGTATGGGATGCACTTGCCGGAACGGAAGCCTTCACCCTGGATGCTTCCTCCGGCGGCCATGATGGTGAAATCACCTCGCTGGCATTCGACCCCACCGGAAAGAAACTGATCTCCGGCGGCGAAGACAACAAGATCATCATTTGGGACACCGCGACGCGAAAACCGCTCGCCACGCTCAACACGGAACAGCGTCTCCCCTTCATGCTCTACACGGTGAAGGGGGATCGTTTCGTCGTGTGGCAGAACACCAAGCGGAGCGTGGACAATGAAACCAACAATGTGAAAACCTACGACCCGGAAGGCAAGCCGCTGCGAAGCATGGACCTCAACCGGGCCGTGATGTGCATGACCTTTAGCGTGGACGGCGACATGGCCGCCCTCGGTTTCAGCGACGGCTCCGTGCAAGTCTGGCGGTTGGACAAAAACGAACGTGTCGGCGGGGACTGGGCGGCTTTCGACAAGGATCTCAGCGACTTGGGCATCTCGCCGGACAAGAAGAAACTGGCGGCCATCGACACCAATGGAACAGTGAAGATTTACGACATTGAGAAGAAGGAAGTCGTCAAAAAATTCGATGCTCTCAAGACGAGCGAACTGCTTGGATTGATTGTCAGCCCGGATGGCTCGCGGTTTGCCACTTATAGCGCATCCGGCGAGGTGAAACTCTGGAAGTTCGAGAATGGCGAGGAAGCCCGGAGTTGGTCTCTCCCCACGCCAGTGCGGAACGCTGTCTTCAGCGCCGACGGCAAAAAACTGATCACCGCGAACGGAGACACAACCATTTCGGTGTTGAATCTGCCATAATACCGGAGCCGGCCCCGGAACGATTCACCGATCCGGGGCGTCCAAACACCTACAAGATTGAATTTTGAGACAACCTTTTTCTCCGGGGAACCACATGAACGTTCGGATGTTTCTGGCCGTCGCCTGTCTGCTTGGCGTGCTGACGGGCTCTGGCGTCGCGGCTGACAAGGCCGCCGACAAAGCCGCCCTTCAGGCCTTGAACGACTTTATCGGCAGTTGGAAGGGCGATGCCTCCTCGAAGGATGGAACCAAAGACGTCACTTGGAAAGAAACCGTCGAATGGGGCTGGAAGATCAAGGGGGACGACCTAGCCCTTGGACTCAAGTTCACCGGCAGCAAGCAGTTTTCCGAAGGCGTCCTCCGTTATCTGGCTGACAAAAAGAAATACCAACTCACCGCCACCCCGGCCGGTGAGACCGCCGGCGGCAAAGCCGATCAGGTCTTCACCGGCGAGATTAAGGCCAAAAAGCTGGTTCTTGAACGAGTCGATGCCGCGACGAAGGACAAATACACGATCGAGATGAGCACCAACAACGACGGCGCCCGGTTTGTGTACAACGTCGCCCTTCAAAAGAAGAGCTTCGGCGTCGCCAAGAAGGTCGTCGAAGCGGGTCTGACGAAGGAAGGCGTTTCGCTCGCGGGGGGCAAGAAGAACGAGTGCATCGTCACCGGCGGGGCCGGAACGATGGCCGTCAGCTTCAACGGCAAGACTTACTATGTCTGCTGCTCGGGTTGCCGGGACGAGTTCAACGCCAACCCGAAGAAGTATGTGGACGAATACGAAAAGGCCAACAAGAAGTAATCCGGCCGATGTTTCAGGCAATCGCGAACGCGGAAGGGCATTCCCTTCCGCGTTTTTCATTTCCTCCACCCATCTTTCCCCGATCACCAGTGTTCCCGGATTGATTCCCCCGTTCGGAATCAAGCGAGTCTTCCCAAAATCCGATACCTCTGGGGTATGCGTTACTACTCCCCGGAGACGTCATGGATTTGCCGCTGACACGCCGGACGTTGCTTCAAGGTGCCGCCGCCATCGGCGGGCTGGCGATTTCGTCACAAGCAAACCAGACACAGGCGTTCTTTCACCAACACAAACCGGGCTGGATCACCGGGAAAATGACCGGGGCGATGGCCTGCATCGAAGCCCTGATTCAAGAATCCTGCGATTGTGTGTACGGCATTCCCGGCGCCCAAGAGAACGAACTCTGGGACGCGATGAAGACCAAGGGACTGCCCTACCTGCTTTGCACGCACGAATTCAGCGCGGCGGCCATGGCCGATGGCTACGCCCGCAGCACGGGCAAACCCGGCGTTCTGGCCGTCGTTCCCGGTCCCGGCGTCACCAATTCCCTCACCGGCTTGGGGGAAGCCCTCGTCGATTCGGTGCCGTTGGTTGCCATCGTCGGGGACATCGCCCAAGGGGAAAAGTTCCGGCCGTTTCAGGTCCACTGCCTCGATCAAGTGGCCATGCTCAAGCCGGTCACCAAGGGTGTGTTTCATGTCGAACACGTCGGCCAAGTCGCGGCGGCCGTTCGCAATGCCTTCGCTTTGGCCACCTGCGGCGAACCCGGTCCGGTGGCGGTTGTCATCCCCTACACCATGCTGATTGAGGTTCACGACTTCAACACCCCGCCGGCCGAGACTCCGGGCTATCCCTTCGACGAATCGGCGTTTCTGGCCTCGATTGAACTGCTGTCGCACAAGCGGAAAAAAGTCGGCATCTATGCCGGGCAAGGTTGTCTGGCGCACTCGAACGAACTCGTCGCCCTCGCGGAGCTTCTTCAGGCTCCGGTGGCCACCAGCGTGTCCGGCAAAGGGGCGATCCCGGAGAATCATCCGCTTTCCGTCGGCTGGGGTTACGGAGCACAAGGAACCGGCGCGGCCGAGGCGACCTTTGGCGGGTTGTGTCACGGGGTGGATATCCTGCTGGCCATCGGCGTCCGCTTCAGCGAAGTTTCCACCGGGTTTTACGGGTTGCCGAAGATCGCCCAAGTGATCCATGTGGATGCCAATCAGGCGAACCTTGGCAAAGTCGTGAAGGCCGACGTATGCGTGCATTCCGATGCGGGTGTTTACCTGAGCAAAGCTCTCGGATTCCGCGATCAAATTGGCCGAGAGGCTCAGCCAAAGCTGGTTGAGTGCATCGCCAAAGAGAAAATGGAAGACGCCCGGCGATATGCGAAGTTCGAGGCCAAAACCGGGGCCGACCCGATGGCCTTCGTCCTGGCTCTGCGAAAATTGCTGCCCGAAAACGGCCTGACTTTTGTGGATGTCACGGTCACGGAACATCTCGCGGCCGAGGCGTTCACCGTTTGCAAGCCCCGAACCTATTTTAACCCGACCGACAATCAATCAATGGGCTGGTCAATCCCGGCAGCGATCGGCGCCCAGAAGGTTAACGCGGGCAAACCGGTGGTCACCATCACGGGAGATGGTTGCTTCCTCATGTCCGGGATGGAAATCTCCACGGCGGCACGAGAATCCCTGCCGGTAAAGTTTTTCATCCTTGATGACCAAGCCTACCACTACATGCAGATGTTGCAGAAATCCGCTTATCTGCGCACGACGGCCACCATTCTGGCGAGGATGGACTACTCCGCATTCGCCCAGGCGATGGGGGTCGGGTATCTGGAAATCGACTCAACCGCCAAACTAGAATCGGGCATTCAGGCGGCGTTCAACTATCCGGGGCCGGTGTTGGTGCGAGTCATCACCGATTACCGGGAGCGCAAGATTCGCTGGCTGGAGGCTGTGCGACGGCGGTACATCCGCGAGCTGACGCCCTCGCAAAAAACCCGGTTCTTGGCCCGTTTGGGAAGCCGGGCCGTCGAGTTCCACCGGGCCAACGACTGACTATTTATTCGGATTTGCCATTCTTCGGTGCGGCGGGCAACAATTCCCGCAAGACTTTCTCAAAAGCGTCGGCATGACGGACGAAGCCCAAGTCCGTCGGGTGGGAACCATCCACGGTGTCCTCCCCATCGGCTCCCAAAAGGGTATCCCCTTTGAGGTAAACGAGACCGGGAATCTTTGCCTCGACCAGTTTGGCGTATTCCGCTTGAAACGCGGCCCGGCTGGAAAGGTTGCGTTTCAATAGCGATTTGTTGACGGTCGCATTCGCATAGGTCCGGTCTTCCACCAACAAGATGGGCGTGGTCGGCCTTGCCTTGCGGAGAGCGTTCACCAACGGGGCGGTTCGCTCGGCAATTTCCTTTTCCTGCATGTTCGGCAGGCAATCAATCACATAAACCGCCGGGTCGAGTTCCGCGAGCAAGGCGACGACCCCTTCGTCCATCCGGCCGCTGCCGGAGAAGCCGAAATTCAATACCGGCCTTTCCAGTCGTCGGCCGAGAATCGCCGTGTGAACCATCCCCGGCCGGGACGCGCAGCCCCCTTGGGTGATGGAGGTGCCGTAAAAGAGAATCGGTTTGTCGGCTTGCGGAGCGCGCGGCGGGCCTTTGGAAAGCGTGGCCGTTTTCGGCAGCCCGATCTCGACGCTGGCGGTGCCGTTGTAAAGCGGAAGATACAGCAGGCATTCCTTTTTGCCGGGAAACATCGAAATGGCGGTGGTGTTTCCCTCTTTCTTGGCTGGCTGGCCCACACCGGCCCAATGCCACCGGCCATCCGCGTTGGAACGGACATACAAATCCACGCCGCTCACACCCGTCGCGGGCATGTGAGGCATCGCCAGCCGATCAGACGTGAGCGACCACCGCACACGAACACTGTTCGCATCCGTGACAAACCGGGCGGCGAGGCCCGCCGAATGCTGGCTCAGCCCCCACACGCTGGCGGGAACTTTCCCCTCGGCCCGTGCCGGGAAACGGTCATAGAGGGATTTGGTGTCTTTCCAAGCCTGCCCTTCGATCTCCGACAAACGAAGGTCATACCAAACAATCGGGTCTTTGGGATCGGCCTTTCCCTTTTCAACCGGGATGAGTTCTTGGGCAAAAGAGGCGAAAGGAACACACAACAAGAACAACAAAACACGGATCACGTTTCGACTCCGAAAGGGGTTGGCGGGAGACGCATTATGACGTGAAAAGTGGTGTGAATGCAC
>NZ_JH636445.1:322557-484102 GCF_000255705.1 Zavarzinella formosa DSM 19928 | reverse complement strand
CACGCATCATCCCGCCGGGGCCACCGCCGCCGGGACCACGCATCATCATCCCGCCGGGACCGCTGCCACCATCGGCATTGGCGCCCATTCCCATGCCCATGCCGGGGAATCCACCGGGGCCGCCGCGACCGCTGCCTCCCGGACCACCACGATCACCGCCACGAACGAACTGATCGCCGGCCGATTCACCCCGTTTGCGGGCTTCTTCATCCGATTTCTTCTTCCAGCGGTAATATTCGTCCACCGTCAGGAAGCCATCGCCGTTCAAATCCATCGCCAGATAGTCGGCGATTTTCCGGCCGCTTTCTTTCCATTCGTACAGCCCGACTTGCCCGTCCCGGTCGCCGTTGCGATCCAGTTCGGCAAACCATGAAGGCAAATCCTTCGGCAAGTTGCTCGCCCGCACGATGGTCGGCCGACGATCCGGGTCGTCATCTTGTTGGGCAGGTCGCGCGCCGCCCGGTGTTCCCGATTGTTGTCCGCCGTCCCGTCCTCCGCCAAAACGAGCGGCGACGTACACCTTGAATTCGGCCAAGTCGTAAAAGCCGTCCGAATTCGTGTCGTACTTTTCCCGTTCATTGCGAAGGGCATGGTCTTCGGGCAATTCGTCGATTTGAATCAAGCCGTCTTGGTTTTTGTCGTATTTCTTGAAGCCTTCTTCCGCGATGCGATCAATCATGTTTTGGCCGTTGTCGCCCCCCGGACCACCGGGGCCACCACGATCACCCCCCGGACCACCGGGCCCACGACCGCCGCCGCCAAAATTCATCTGGGGAAGCTGGCCGTTCTTGGCCATTTCCTGAACCTTGGCCATCCCCCCGCGGAATTGTTCACGGGTGATCGTTGTCCCGGTGATTCCCATCATCGGAGCAAATCGATCAAACATCCGCTGACCGCGTTCATCAAGTTGGTCACGATTGACGGAATCCTGGCCTTTGCCCAAGATGGTGAACAGGAAGTCCGGGTCCATTTTGCTGGGATCGAAACCGCCACCCGGTCCGCCGCCGCCGGGGAACTGGGCATTGGTAAACGCGGGCATCAGCATGATGGTGGCGAGAAAGAGAAAGGCGAGATGTTTGGCGCGCATGAGATGCCCTCAAATGTACATCTCTTTATTTACACCGTTCCTTGCCTTCTTGTCACGGGGGAAATCTCCAAGTCTCATCTCTCCCTCATTTTCCCAAGATTGTCGAACCAGCCTGTATGAGACGGTTGAGAGGACTTTTGACCTCCCGATCACCCGCAGAGGCGGTTTAATCGTCACGAGTGGATCGTCGAACAGTTGGGCGGGATGGGAAGAATACGCTTCCTTTTTGCATCCTGACGAGTTTGCCGGTAATTTGTAGGTAGCTTCTTCATTGAACTCACACCTAACGGCCGGACAACCGCCCCCCGGCCTTCCGCGAGGATGACTCCGTGAATCGAATCGCATTGTTGCTGCTGGCCGTCGGGGGCCTGCCGCTGATTGCCCAAGAGCCCATCCGTTTCGCCCGCACGCCGGATATCTCTCCCTCGGGCAAAATGGTGACCTTCAGTTACCTCGGGGACATCTGGACCGTGGAGGCGATCGGGGGCGTCGCCCGGCCGATCACGATGCACGAGGCCCACGAAATCTTCCCGTGCTTCAGTCCCGATGGCCGATGGATCGCGTTCTCCTCCAACCGGCACGGGCAATACGATGTTTTTGTGACGCACGCTTACGGCGGCAAACCCCGGCGATTAACCTTCGACTCGGCGAATGACATGGTCGTCGGTTGGTCGCCGGATGGCAAATCGATTCTGTTCAACTCCGGCCGGGGGTCGGGGTATCCGTCTGTGCCGGAACTGTATTCGGTTCCCCTCGACGGGGGCCAAGAGGTGAAACTCCCCTTCCACGAGGCAAAGGATGTCGCCTACTCGCCCGGCGGCACAGCGGCCGCTTTTGTTCGCGGCCCCGGCATCTGGTATCGCAAAAGCTATCGCGGTTCCTCGAACGATGATATCTGGCTTTCCACACCGGATGGCAACACTGTGAAACAACTCACCGTGTTCAACGGCCAGGACACCTCGCCAATGTGGTCCGCCGATGGCAAGAAACTCTTTTACGTTTCGGAAGTTCTCGGCAACCCGGCCAACATTCTGCAAGTCGATGTCAACACCGCGACCAACCCGCCAACGCCGGTCGGCGTCGCGAAGCAACTCACCAAACACATCGACGATGGCGTTCGCCGGGCCAAAATCAGCGGCAACGGTGAATGGATCGTTTACGAATGCGGCGGCGATTTGTGGATTGTCTCCGTCAAAGATGGTTCTTCACGGAAAATCGCCATCGAAGTTCATGCTGACGAAAAAGCCAACGCCGACAAGGTGACGACTTATTCGCGCGACGTGAGCGAATATGCCCTTTCGCCCGATGAGAACAACATCGCCTTCGTCGTCCACGGCGAGGTGTTTGCGATGCCATCCAAGGGGGGAAAAGCAAATCGGTTGACGGAAACCCCCGGTGTCGAACACGGCCTGTCTTGGTCCCCGGACAACAAAAAGCTGATCTTCACCTCGGATCGTAACGGTTACGAAGAACTGTATTTGCTGGAATCGGACGACCCGGACACTTCGGATCTCACCAAGGCGATCCGCACAAAAGTCAAGACGCTGACCACGACGCCGGTGGCGAAGATCGGAGCCAGTTTCTCGCCGGACGGATCGCGGATTGCGTTCCTTCAGAACGGGAAGCTGTTCACGATGAAAAGCGACGGGACGGACACCAAGGTGCTGGTCGATCAAACGCAAGTGTTTGATTACGACTGGTCCCCGGATGGCAAATGGATGGTCTATTCCCGGTCGGACGGTTCCTTCGCGAGCGAGTTGTACATCATGCCTCTGAATGGCGACAAACCGCCCGTAAATGTCACCCGGTATGCCACCTTCAATGCGGATGTGAACTGGGCGGGGAACAAGATTTCGTTCATGAGCCAACGTCAGAAGTCGATGGGGCTTTACGTTCTCTCTCTGCAAAAACCGAGCAATTCCGGCTCGTCCAGTTCTTCCACGACCACGGACATCGACTGGGAAGACCTGCATCTGCGGGCCGACCGGCCGGGGAATATTTCCGCCAGCGAAGGGGTGATTTCCAAAAACGGCAAGCAAGTGGCCTTCCGGGGCACGAGCAACGGAGACGACCTCTGGGTGGCCAACACAGACGGCGGATCGTTGAACCGCATTACGACCGGCAACACCGCCCCGCACCAGATTCGCTGGACCAAGGGGGGCACGGTTTACTTCCTCGACAACGCCGGGTCGATTCGCAATGTGATGCCAAGCGTCTCCACTTCGCCGAACACGGTGAACTTCACGGCCAAATTGACGATCCGGCGGGACGAGGAGTATCTGGAAATCTTCGACCAAAGCTGGCGGTTGCTTTCGGACAGCTTTTATGACTCGAAGCATCACGGGGTGAACTGGTCGGATGTCCGCGAGAAATACCGGGCCTTGGTTCCGCATGTGGGGATGAAGGAGGACCTGTATTCGTTGATTAGCCTGATGCTTGGCGAATTGAACGCCTCGCACCTCGGCATCTCCGGTTTCTTGCGTAGCCCCGACGAAGAAACGGCCGAGCTTGGGTTGTTGTTCGACGAAGCGTATCGCGGGCCGGGGATGAAGATCGCCGAAGTCATCAAACGAGGCCCGGCCGACAAACGGGGGATTTCCCTGAAGGCGGGGGACATCATCACCTCCGTGGACCGCACCACACTCACGGACAAGACCAATCTGAGCCAGTTACTCAACACCAAGGTCAACGAGAATGTGCTGTTGGAAGTGGCCGGCAATCCCGCCGATCTGAAGACCACCCGCAAACTGGAAATCCACGCGACGAACCGGAACCGCATCAGCCAGTTGCTTTACGAACGCTGGGTGGAAAAGAACGCCGAGGCCGTCAGCAAGGCCAGCGGCGGCAAAATCGGGTACATCCATATCCCGAGCATGGACGAAACCGGGTTGGAGCAGTTCGTGCGGTCCTTGTATTCGGACAATTTCGACAAGGAAGCCATCATCATTGACGTGCGTTACAACGGCGGCGGTTTCACCCACGACCAAGTGTTGAACTATCTCGGGGCGAAGGAACACACGATGTTCCGGCAACGAGATGGCGGCGAAGGTTTGGTCATGCGAAACTTCGACCGCAAATGGACAAAGCCGTCGGCCGTGTTGATTAACAACCGGTCCTATAGCGATGCCGAGATTTTCCCGAGCGCTTATCGGTCGTTGGGCTACGGCAAGGTGATCGGTCAATCAACCGGCGGATTGGTGATCGGGACAACCTCCACCCGGCTTATCGACGGTTCGCAATTCCGGCTTCCCCGCACAGGGGTGTTTACCGTGAAAGGCATCAACATGGAAAAGGAAGGCGTCCCGCCGGACATCGCCGTGGAAGCCCTGCCCGAGGATGTGGCCAAAGGCTACGACGCTCAACTGGCGAAGGCGGCCGAGGTTTTGAAGACAGAAGTGGCCGAATGGAAGAAGACCCGGCCGGGTGGTTCCGGCCTCACCGGTGTGGGTGTCGTCCCGGTGGCGACCCCGATGAAATGACATAATGGATGGGCCAAAACAAGTCGGTTTTAAGGCCCGGACGTAGTTTGAAAAACCGTGATGAGTGCCGTGGAATGCGGGTGGTTTCCCTGATACACTGTTCAAACCCCCTGAAGGCAGAACCGTGACCGAGGAACCACCCCGTGTTTGTGGCCCGGCTTGTCTCGCATTACCGCGAACTCCCTCAATTGCTCCCGCCCGACGATCCCGACCTTTGGGCGGCTCGCATGCACGACCGCCTGCGGGTCTTTCGCCGTAACGTCGAAAGGGAGTACACGGAGGGAACTCTTCAACGTCTTCTGAACCATCCGAGCGCCGAAGCCCGGCGAGCCAGCGTGCTGGCTCTTGGATTGATCGGAACGATGAATTCCAACTGCGGTCTGGCTCGCGCCCTGCGGGACGAAGACGCGCAGGTCTCCAAGATGGCGACGGACGCCCTCTGGCAACTCTGGTTTCGCGGCGGCACGGACGAACAAAATCAAGAACTCTGCCGGGTGATTCATCTGCCGGATTTTCTGGAAGTGCTGGCGGGCCTCGACGACTTGCTGCGGGAAGCCCCGACGTTTGCCGAGGTTCACAACCAACGGGCGATCCTGTTCTTCCGGCGTGGCGAGTATGGCCGGTCGGCGGCTGATTGCGAACGGGTTCTGCAACTCAACCCCTATCACTTCGGGGCGATGGCCGGTCTCGGTCAATGTTATCTGAAGCTCCGCAAGCCACGATCAGCCGTGCGTTGTTTCCGCCAAGCTGTGGAAACGAATCCGAGCCTTGGCCACTTGAATGAGACCATCGCGGCCGTCGAGAAATCGCTGGACGGTTGATTCGCCTTCATCCCACAATTTCCAAAACCACGCCGTTGACGATCAGTGTTTGATCGTCTTCTTTGTTTAATACCACGTCGATTTGATTGCGTTCCGCAATTAAATCTGTCACTTCCCAACGGCATTGCGTTTCGGCCATTTCCTGGCCGTTGAAAGTCACTCTCCGCATGGTCGCAGTGCCAGGAAACACAATCCAAACGGTCTGGCCGGGTTCGAGGCGGGTCGGTTTTCCGAAGCGACGATATAACAGGATTTCCCCCGGACGTTCCTCGGTTTGCCACGGCTCGCGGAGCCGGATGCGGTGGACGGGTTCGCTCATGGGTTCCTCTCTCCCAATTCCAACGGAGTCTTGCGATGAGTACGGCAAATCGCCGGTTGCGGTGGGGCATTTTGGGCGTGGCCAAGATCAACAACCGCCTCAAGCCCGCGTTTCATGCCTCCCAGACAGTGAAACTTCAAGCCATTGCCTCGCGCTCACTGGAAAAGGCCCAGGCGGCCGCGACGGATTTCGGGATTGAGACGGCGCACGGCAGTTACGAAGCCCTGCTGGCCGACCCGAATGTGGATGCCGTTTATATTCCGCTGCCTAACTCCATGCACGGCGAATGGACACGGAAAGCCGCCGACGCCGGCAAACATATTCTCTGCGAAAAGCCTCTGTGCCCGGATGCCAAAGAGGCCGCTGAACTGGTGGCCTATTGCCGCTCCAAGAATGTCCGGCTCATGGATGGCTTCATGTGGCCCCACCATCCCCGCACCCATGCCATTCGCAAGATATTGGACGAGGGAACCATCGGCGATGTCCAACGAGTGACCAGTGCTTTCACCTTCCAGATGGAATCGCTGGATTTGAACAATATCCGCCTGCAACCCGGCCTCGGGGGCGGCAGCTTGCTGGATGTGGGCTGCTACCCGGTTTACGGCATCCGCTGGGCCTTCGGCTGCGAGCCGACGCTGGCGTTCGCCCGCGCGAAACTGGTCAACGGGGTGGACGTGGAATTAAGTGCCCAACTGACGTTCGCCGATGGCCGGATGGCTAGTTTCGATTGCGGATTCACTCTTCCTTATCGGGCCTGGCTAGAGATCACCGGAACCAAAGGGGTCGTTCGCATTCCAAATCTGTGGGCGCCGAAATCCCATGCTTCCTATGAAGTCGAATTGAACGGAGAATCGGCAAAACCGCATTTGATCGAAGGCGAAGACCACATGGTTCACATGCTGGACGACTTCGCCCATGCCGTTTGGGAACAACGAGAGCCGGTTCCCTCGCCGGATGAGGCCGTGAAAACCTTGCGGGTGTTGGATGCGATCACCAAGTCTGTCGCGGAAGGCCGGGAAGTGAAAGTAGGGGAATGAAAAAACCCCATCATGTATTGGATTGCTCCTGAACATGACGGGGCCGGAACAGAGAAGAGGCCGTATGAATGAGTGTGAAATTACCCGATCCCAAGCCGCCTGTCAAACACCATTTTGAAAAAATTACCACTGTGATTCCCAAACATGGGAATCACAGTGTTTTCACAAGCAAATTCAATTACTTGGGCGGCAATTTATCAACAGTGCCGGCGGGCAGCGGCTTCGCCGGAACCGGGTTCACGGCCGGAGCCGGGATGTTCGACGGGATCGGGGTCGCCGGGGCTGTTCCCGCGCCGGGGACGCCCGGGAAGTTCTGGTTCGGGACGTAAGGCACATACCCCGGATAGGTCGGCAATGCGGGGTTGGTCCCGTAGGCCGATTGCGGCGGGGGCATCCATTGGGACATGGCGGCCATCGGGGCCACCGTCTGGAAGTGACCGTCGTAGGGCCAGTAGAGATACCACGGGGCGGCCATGTAAACCGGCAGCGTGGGCATCCGGCTCACTTGATTGCCCCGGCTGAACTTCGGATTGCCGAAGTGCGGGTGCGTCATCCAGGGAGCGCTGTAATTGCTGAAATGGCTCTGACCATAAGCGGGGCCGCCGTAGCTGGCGGGATAGCCGCCGCCCTGATCGCCGCAATTCGTGCAACCGGGGGTTTGGGCCGAAGCCGACGAAACGAAGCCCGCCGCCGCGAGCAACATCGCCAATACCAATTTCTTCATGGGAAACCTCGCATCCTTTCGGGATCAGTATTTGAGTGAACCGCAACCAATTAGCGGTCAGTCAACCATGTGGGGTAAACGGAGGAATAGTTCGCCGGGACGATCCGAGAGCGATCAAACAAGCGGAACCGTGATGATTGCGGAGCTTGCGGAACCGGCGGAGTCAGCACCGGCGGTTGGGCCGACGGAGGAATCGTCATCGGCTGGGCCGGAGCCGGAACAGTCGCTGTCGGAGCGACCGGCGGTTGGGCCGTTTGCATGGCAGGGGCGGGAGCCGGATTGCCGAAGTTTGGCCAACTGTTGTACAAGCCGTAATTCGCGGGGACGTAAGACCCGAAATACGGTTGCGGGATGTGCATGTTCGTGTAGCCCGGTCCCGGAATATACGGCCCGTAGTTATACAGCGGGCCATCCGAGTGAATCCAAGCCATGCTGCGGAACACCTTGGCCCCGAACCAACCGTAACCATGCTCGGTATACGGATGGTTGCTCTGGGCCATTCCCCTTTCCGGGAGAACCGCCAGACCGGCCATCGCAAGGAGGCCGGCCAGGAATAATCTCATCATCGGTCGATTCCTGATCGAGTTCGCCCGGACCGCAGAGCCGCCTTTGGACTCCGTCCCCTTGTCCGGCACTTGATCTTTGCCCCCGACGGCTTGGGACGGAAGAAACGTCCGATAATTCCCCGCGAAAAGCCGGACTGCCCCCCGTGCCCGACTCGCAGAATCGGCACACGCGGAGTCGGCGCCAACGGCGAATTCCCGAGACCCGGCAACATCGGAACAAAAAAACCGCAGCCCAATGGGGCTGCGGTTCGGTTCACGGCATGTCAATCTGGTGATCTTTCACTCCGCAGACAACTTCTCCAGCAAGTCTTGAAGCTCGCGTTCCAATTTGGCTTTCGCCACCGCTTTGTCAGTCGCCTGCTTCTGAACCTTTTCCAAGGCGGTTTCCGATTCGTCCAGTTTCGTGATGTACCGCTTATACAACTCGCTGGTCGGCGGCAGCTTTTCCAAGTTGGTGCGGAGGCGGGCCTGTTCCTCGGTCACACTCTTGGTGCCGGCGAAGAGGGATTTGATTTCCTCTTCCGTCTGCTGGCTGGCAATCACCATCGCCCGGACCTTTTTCAGATTTTCCTTCACCTCGGCCTTCACGCTTGGGGCCGCCAGAATTTCCTTCATGCGGTCATTCGTGATGTCCGTCATCTTTTCTTGTTTGGGAACAGTCCGTTGTTCGCTGACGACGTGTTTCGTGACCACGTTCGGAAGCGCCCTCACGGCATACTGCACGCACCGTTGCAACCCCTCGACGGGCTTGGCATCTCCAACAACTTCCCATCGCGGACGCACTTGGTGATCCAGCACAAAGCTCTGCGGATCGCCGGTGCGATTGCTGATGTGGTAAACGAACGACTCCGTTTCCCGGACATCCGTGAACAACATGCTCTTGACGAACCGGGCGTTGGTGGTCGTTTGCGGTTCCGCACGCGGGGCCATCCACACATCGAACCCAAGTTCCGTCACGAACCGTTCCGGCGGCACGACCTGATCCACGTTCGGAGCGGTGGCATATCGGCCAATGTTCTGCATCTGGAAGATTTCCGGCTTCGCATTGCGGAACTCTTCGAGCACGGCCGACGAGAGCGTCGCCCCCTTCTTCAGTTCCAGTTTGAATTGATAACGATTGGCCCCCGTCTCGACGGGCTTTTGATCCCCGATCAAATGCCGGTCGGCGGGGACGTTGTGTTCCAGCGTGATTGTCCGGTCTTCATCCACATTGTTGCGAAAGAAGTAGGTCGTCGAACGGCGGTCCTTGTGGGTGACATGAAGTTGATTGTTGATGATTTGCAGCGTCATCCCGTTTTCCGGCATCCGCTTCACATCCGTCCACACGTCCAGTCCAAGCGACGTGGCAAATCCGGTCCAGTCAGCCTGCTTGGCGACAGAGAACGGATCGACGCGGGGAAGTTCTTCACTGACTTTGTACTCGACCGTTTTGCCCGGCAACACATCCACGGCGAAGCGATACAGTTCCGTGGTCGTTTCCTCCGGTTTCTCCGGGCTGACAAGTCTCCAACCAGTGCGAATCGGTTGTTCCAAGATCACTTTGCGCGATTCCGGAGAACGGTTCACGATGATGTAGGTTTTGGTGTGCCGTTGCTTGTACTTCACCTCAAGCCGGCCCCCCTCCATCTTCACCGTCATTTCCGGGCCAGGGGTGATGCGGTTGTACGAAGTGATCTCCACGCCGGTGTCGAGGGCGTAACTCAGGTAACGCTCTTCCCCCGGTTGCAGGTCCAGAATCCGGGCGTCGCCACTGTAAGGTTGATCTCCCTCATACACCGTCACCGGCCCGCTCATCAATGCTTGCTTCGTCTTGTTCTTCATCTTCAACCCATGCAACGGACGGGTGGCGTGAACCCGCTCGTTGTAAATGCTCACCTTGGTGGCGTCGATTTCTTCGTCAAGTATCGGCAGCATGACCGATTGCTGACGCGGCAGAGACACCTTCTGGTCAATGGAATACCGGGCCGGTTGCCCGAGTTCGTCGGCCGCCTTCATCCGCTCCATGAACTCCGGGTCCACGTTCGTGAGCGCGCTGCCGAGTTGCTGGGCCTGCACCTTGCCGCTTTGTTTCGGATCATTGTTCGCGTTGCGCCGGGCCTGGAGTTGCTCGAAGGACAACTTCGTGTTGTTGTTGTCAACAAACAACCCTTTCTCGTTCTGATAACGGTTCATGTTGTTGAACGAGTTGATCCCATTGCCGAACTGGCCGCCAAATTGTCCGCCCACTTGGCCGAACTGGCCCAAGCCGCCGTTCATCGGAATGGCCAATTGTTGTTGCAAACCGGGGTTTTGCCCCATCGGATTGTTGAGATTGGCGGTGTTGGCCGCGAAGTTCTGAAAACCGGGGGGAACCCCGCCGCCGCCAAAACCGACGCCACCTTGGAAACCGAAATTCGGGGCGTTGATGGCCATGTTTGTAACCGGCCCGGAATACGTCGGCGGTCGCAGCGAGGCGAACAACGCCGGTTCCACGGTCGGCCGGGGAATGTACAACGGCGGGTACAAATCCATCTGGAAGGAAATCGGCCGGCTGGAAACGAGCGTGAGTTTCACATCGTTCCAGTCGTCGTCACTCGTGTTCTCGACATTGGCCCACGCCTGAAGCCGCCACTTGCCATCGTCGCTTTTCACCATCCGGTAGCTGGTTTTCCAGATCGGGTTTTCAACGACGTAGCCAACCTTCACTTCCCGCTTGCCTTCGCCTTGGAAGCCAAGATGCACCGTTTTTTTCAGGCTGTCATGTCCGATGGCGACGACTTCCAGCGCCCGCTTGAATTCGTTTTCCACGCTCGGATTCAAGAACCGAATCCGCTGCACGGCCGACAGGGGAACGCTCCGCATTCCCTCCACGCACGAGAGATTCAGCAACTCCATCTCGGTTGCTGTCGGAGATGCCGCCGTCAACGCCCGATGGGCGGTCTCCATGCCAATAATCACGCCCGTGAGATTGCCCGGCAATCCACTCAGGTTCGGGGCGTTTGTTTGCAGGGTGATTTCAACCTTCTGCCCCCGCATTTGATTCAGGATTTGGCCGAACGAGGGATTGCTGCTCAGATCAACCGCGAAACTCTTCAGCGTCTTCTCAATCGGTTCCTGGCTGTCGTATCGCAGGGGAACCGATTTCCCTTTGGCATCCTTGATGACCAGTGACTTGATGAGGTCGTTGATGTCGGCCGCCGAAAACTGGAGATCAACGCGGGCATCTCCTTCGACCTCGCCCGACCGGCTGAAATATCCAACACCACTATTGAACAGCACTACTTGTGTGATGGGTAATTTTTGTGCTTGTTTCAGTTGTCCGTTGACAACGGGGGCATCCTCCCCCGGAGGCTGGACGGCACGGGTGAGCGTTTGGGCATGGGTGCGGTCGCCCCGCAGGGTGAAGACGCCCGCCGTGACGAGGGCCGACAGGAACAACCCGACGGCAACTTTCTTGAACATGATTGTTCTCTCAAAGGAAGAGGTGGAAGCCCGATGGGCACACTCTACCCGAGAGGACGAGTCTTGTCTGTCTGATGTTGGAAAGTGTTTACAGCACCGTTACAACGCCCCGGCCGCCGTCCACGCGGATTTGCTGGCCGGTTTGGATTCGCCGCATCAAATCCGGGATGCCGGCGACGGCGGGCAAGCCAAACTCGCGGGCGACAATGGCCCCGTGCGAAAGTGTCCCGCCAGACTCCATCACCAACCCGGCGGCCGAGACAAACAACGGCACCCATGCCGGGTCCGTCGAGGGGCAAACGAGGATATAGCCCGGTTCCGGCGGCGTAGTGAGCGGTTCCGTCAGCGCCAAGGCCGGACCTTCGACAACGCCGGACGACAACGCCAGCCCGGTCAGTTGGAAAGCCCCTTCCACTATCGGCAGTGGCCGACCGATGGCTTCCAGATCATCGCCAAAGATCACGGCCGGCAGGTCCAGTGTCAGTTCTACCTGCCGGATTCGCTTGCGTTCAGCGATGAGGGCGATCATGTCCGCGCCATTCACCAAATCAGTCAGTTCGTCGAGCGTCAGGAAGAAAATACCCCCGCGAAGATTGAATCGGCGGTCAAGTTCCATCAGGCGGCGACGAATCTCAAAGTACCCGAGCATCAGATAATGCTTGCCCGTTTCGCGAAGGCCGATGTACGTCCGCACTTGTTCCGCGTGATGGGCGAGGGTCTTCGCCAGATAACTGTTCCACTTCGCCTCGGCGGCGATTTCCCTCCACACTTCCTCGGGTTTGACTTCCGGGACATGCGTCCCCGGCCCGGAGAGAAGTTGATTCAGAGAATCCGGGTCTTCGCTCCAGCGAGCGGCCGAGAGTTCCATCTCGTTCGCCCCGCGATGGCCGAACTGTTTCAGGAAATCCTCCCGGCTTCGTTTCCCTTGCGAAACCTCTCGCATGGCCGATGGAAAATCGGCCTCCGGGTCCGGCTTCACTCCCTGGCTGAGACGGTTCATCATCTCGACCGAGCGTTCTGAGCCGAAGGATTTGATGAATTGTTGTTCGAGAAACTTCCACGAATAATCGGTGTACAGCGTGGGCTTCAAACTCTCGGCCGCGAAGTCAACAAGTGTGCGGGTGATTAACTCCCGCAACGAGGCGAGCAAGTGTTTCGATTCGCAATCGCCAATCTCTTCGGCGGCTATTGGCGCAAGGTATGCCTGATAGGCGGGGATGATCTTGGACCGCAGTTCTTCCGCGAAAGTCTTGCTTCCCGAAGCAACTTTGGCGGCAATTTTTAACATGCCGAAGATACGGAGCCATTTGCCGAGTCCCCCGTGCATCCGTGTCGTGTCCGGTTGGGGATTCAAGGCGTGATGCGGGAATTCCTTGTATTTCTCCAAGGGATATTTGAAAACCGGCTTGGCATATTGCAACCGGGGTTCTCTCGCCAGATTCAGATACGGCCGGCCGCCGATGAGATCATACGCGGAGGTCGATTCCAACGCCGGGTCGGGTTGGTAGCCGACATCCCGGAACATCTTCCCGGTGCCGCCGCCCCCGGAGAGCAGAAATCCACCGACGATCGACCACGTCATCGGCGTTGGCGTTTTCAGAATTTCCTTGAGATTGGTGTGGCTCCACACCGTCCCGCGTGGCTCGACCAATTTTTTCAGACGGGCAATCGTTTCAACCCTGGCCTTCTCACGTTCAACGGCCGAAACCGTCGTAATTGGCCTAGCTTGTAATAGCCAGCAAGCTCCGCCAGTGATGGCCCATTCGATGTCCCGAGGTTCGCCGTAAAACGCCTCCACCCGGCGGGCGAGATCCGCGAGATCGCGGACCTGCGATTCATTGAGACAAATCGCCCGACTTAATTCGGCCGAGACGTGGCTCTCCCCGTGCCGGTCGATCCGCACTTGTTTGATCCCGGCGGCTTGCTCGGCAATGGCCCCGGTTTCCCGGTTCACTTGGAATCGATCCGGCGTCACCCGGCCGGAAACCACGGCCTCGCCCAAGCCCCACGAGGCTTCGATGCGAAGATGCTTTCCGGTCGCATCCCACGGATCAACCGTGAACATCACCCCGGCCACCTCGGCATCGACCAACCGCTGAACGACGACGGCCATCGCCAATGTTGCCTCATCGACACCCTGCCGAATGCGATAAGCCTTCGCCCGTTCCGTATGCAAAGATGCCCAACATTTTTCGATGGCACCCCGCAAGGCTGATTCGCCATCGACGCCGAGAATGGTTTCTTGCTGCCCGGCGAAACTGGCCTCAGCCCCGTCCTCGGCCGTGGCGCTGGAGCGCACCGCCACGACACCTTCACCAAGACGGCGATAGGCCGCGGCGATTTTCATCCATAAATCATCGTTGATCCGTTGATGGGTCTGGCCGTTTTGCCGATAGGCATCGGCGGTGACACAAAACCCCGGCGGCACCGGCAAACCGGACTGCGAGGTTCGACCGAGGCTGAAGCCTTTGCCGCCGACATTCTCCGCGTCGGCCGGGGAGATATCCGCGAAGAAAATCACGTCTTGCATGGGAGAGAGATCACTCAGATGTGTCGCGGAGGCAATACAAACGGGCGGTCGGAGAGGCCGAGGCGCTGAGGCCATACCCCAAGCCGACAAACAAGCGGCGAGAGCGTTTTCCGTCGTTTTCTTCGCGAAGCACGGCGGGAATGGTCACGGTGTCCGCGTAGGGTTGTTGCGTCAGGCTGCGAAAATCGAGCGACCAAAACGGCTGGCCGTTCAGCGGGGAAACCGCCATCAACAAGCCCTCATGATTTTGGGCATAGATCACCTCGGCCACTTTTGTCTTCGGATCGGCGACGACCACCGGCGAGGCAAGCACCGGACTGCCGAGATCGCGGGACCAAATCTCCTCGCCCGTGCGGCGGTCCAGCGCATAGAGTTTCCCGTCCCGGCTGCCGACATACACTTGGTAACGATCCAAGGCCGGCTGACACACCAGACTGTTCGGCAACGCCCGCTGCCAGACGGCCGCCCCGGTGGCCGCATCCCGGCACAAGACCACGCCCACTTTGGGATCGCGATCAACCGAAAGCGTCCCGTTGCCGGTGGCGAAGAAAACATTTCTGGCGCCGATGTTCGGAGAACCCCAACAAGAATACTCGATATTCTCGCCCCAGATTTCGTTGCCGGTCTTCACATCAAGGCAGAAGATGCGGTTCGTGTTGCGTCGCTGACTCGTCCCGCTCCCGGCGTATACCCGGTCGCCGGCAAGCAGCACGTTGGCGTCCACATGCAAGCCATTTTCGCCGGTGAATTGCCAAAGCTTTTCGCCAGTCTTCGCGTCCAGACAATAGACGCCATCATCACCGGCACCGAAGACGACGCGTTTGCCGTCTGTCGCCGGTGTTGATTCAGTGTGGCTGTCCGTTTTGAATTCCCAACGCTTTTTGCCGGTTTCCAAGTCGATGCAATAAAGCTTGGAATCGCGATCCGTGTGATATCCTTCGCCGATGAACAGGGCGTCGCCGTCACTGGTGGGGGAACAGAAAATCGGCTTCATGGCCCCTTCGTCGTCGAACTCCCAAATCTGTTTTCCGGTGTCGCGTTCGAGAGCATAAATCCGGCCGTACTGGGTGAATCCCTGCCGATGGTGAACCGCTACGTAAACGCGGTCCCCCACCACCAACGGAGAAGAAACCACCTCGCCCCCTTCGGCCGGTTGAAACACCCACAGAGCTTCTTCCTGCAACTTCACCTCCGCCTTGCCGTAATTGGTCGGCACCTGATAACCGGATGTCGAGAGGAAAAACATCCCGGCCATCGCACAAGCAAAGCCCCCCGCCCACAACCCGATGGTTTCCGTGGAGACGGCCACCGGCGTTGTCTCCTTGCGGAACCACGCCAGCAAAATCGTCCCCAAGCAGGCGGTTGCCGGCACGGCCAGCAGGATCGATTCCAGAAACGGCGATTCCCGCAGCGACCATTTGAAAGCCACCGCCGACAACACCATCACGGCGATCAATCCAAGCACGGCCGCAAGGCCGACGCGGTCCAGATATCGGGGTTGGAACTCTTCGGTCCGGTTCTCTTTCGTCGCCAGTCGATAGCGTCGGATCGACCACATCGCCCCGATCCCGGCCATCCCGGCACACGCGAACCAGACTCGCGAAAATGTCGTGAGGCCGCTCCAGCGAATCCAATGGGGGAAATACAGGTAAAGAGCCGTGAGGATGGTGACAAAACTTCCCACAGAAAGAGCCGCCACCCACCGTTTCATCATCAAGGCCAACCCGCCAAATACCGTGGGGAAGAGGGCCGCGAGGGCGACGATCAATCCGATGAACGGGAGTTGAATCACTCCCAACGGCGTGTAACCCGACTTTGCCGAAGATTGCTTCTTCTTCAGCGGCGGCCCGAAACCCGGCTCGGCGGTTTCGTCATACGCCGGGAGTTTGTTGCCTTTCAATCCCTCCTGCACCGCCTTCAGAAGCTCTTCCGTCGTTCCCTTGAAGGTGCGGGTGAAATAGGTTTCGGCATGGGTGAACCGCCAGCGGGTCACATCTTTGCCATCTTGTTGTTCAACATTCCCGGCGAAGTGGAGCCAGGTGCCGTTCACATAGCCGATGGCGTCAAAGACTTTGCCGCGTTGTGTGGCGAAGATCAATAGCGTCACATCTTTGTCGAGTCGTTCGAGGAGCTTGGGAACTTGCTTTTCGTCGTTCGCCTCCTTGTCTCCGGCCAAGGCGACGGGAATTCGCTCGAAGGCAAATTTTCCTTTGAGGACTTCGACGGGAACCAAGACCATGCCGGGTTTGTCCGGCAGCCATTCACCCACCTTGACGGTGAGGATCAATGGCTGCTCCTTGACGACCTGTTCGAGCGTCACCGGTTTGGTGATCTTCGCCGGGGCAATGGCCGGGGAAAAAAGCAGGCAACCGAGGGCCAGCGTGAAGAGGCTACGCATGTGGTGAGATCCCTGGGGAAGGCAACGAAAATGATAAGCGAACCGCCCCGCGAAGCATAGCGCACGGCTGAAGGGAATCAGAATTTCACTCGGCGGCCGGAATCGGCCGGTAGCACATCAGAGGATGATGTTCGGCCAGAAACGGCGGCTGCGGCGAGGCAATCACACACGCGAACGCCAATGTTCCACCCAAGACTACCGCGAGCAGAACAGCGAAACGGGTCGTGCATCCCGCCCGGCGATCCAGTTCCACCCCAATCGCCAGAGGGATGCCAATCAAGATGTAAGACGCCAACGACTGTTGAGCGGTTTTGCCAATCCCGAACAACCCATCCGGGCAGATTTGCTGACCAATAGCGTCAAAATAGGTATGCACGGCCGCGACCACGCCACCGGCCACCGTTGGCCCCAACGCGAGAATGTTCAATTGGCCGAATGATCTGGCGGGGGAGCAATAACCGACGGCAAGCATCGCCAGCACGGCCATCGCAAAACATCGTTGATAAAAGCAAAGCGGACAGGCAATCAACCCGAGGCCAAGACTCAGATACAAACTGCCAAGGGTGGAAGCCGATGCGGCAATAAGGGCGGCCAGTGTCGCCAGACGGGAACGATTTGTGGCTGACGTGGAAGCCATGAAAAAGAAACCGGATGTTCGGGACACCTCGCAACCGTTGTATCCCGAACATCCGGCATCATCATCAAAATCAGCCGGGATGGACCGGCAGGAACAGCAATTCAGGCACCCGGCGGCGGGTGATCGCCTGACCAACCTCCATGCGAAGGGCCGAGGCCGATTCGGCAAGCTGGTCGGTCACTTTGCTCAAGGCCACTTCGGGCGGAACGGCGATTTTCACCAGCATCCGGTTGCCCCCCGGCAGCGGTTCGACGGCCTCGACGCTGCAAAGCAGCAGAACGTCGTCTTTTCGCTCCGAAACGGATCCGAGAACCCAGTGCAAGGCGTCCTTCACTTGGGCGCACAGTTGCAAGGTTTTTCGGTCCGCGCGGGGAGTGAAATTCGGCAAGCCGGAGGGACGCGGCATGTGTTTATGATTGGGGTCGCGGCGTGACATAAGCCACCTCATCGGTAAGGGTTGTGGAAACCGAAGCGTCGATGAGTCGTTTGCACTCGGTGACATGGTACACTCTCCCGGCGGGCGGCACATCGCCAAATGTGGAAGATTTTTTGGTTTGGAAACCTTCCGCGACCGCAGAGTTAGAGCATTCCTTCGGGAAAAAGGTTCACCGACAGACGACCGGTTGTCAATCGCTATAATTTTCGGTCAGAACGTTTAGTGTCCCTGTTGTCAAGGAAATTCTCCCGATGCCAAAGTCCCGCCTCTTCACCCCCGGACCGACCCCGGTTCCCGAGGAAACCCTTTTGGAACTGGCGAAGCCGGTCACCTATCACCGCACGTCCGAACAAAAGGCGGCCCTTGCGGAAGTCATCGAAAACCTGAAGTACGTCTATCAGACAACGAATGACGTGATCGTGCTGACCAGTTCCGGCACGGGCGGGATGGAAGCGGCCGTCTCCAACGTGCTAGCGCCGGGGCAAAAGGCCATCCTCCTCACGGCCGGCCGTTGGGGCGAGCGGTGGCGGGGCGTGATGAAGGGCTTCGGCATCAACATCGTCGCCGTCGAGGTTCCCTACGGCAAAGCCGTGCAACCGGCCCAGCTAGAAGCCGCCCTTGCCGAGCATCCGGACACGGTGGCCGTTTTCTCCACCCTCAGCGAAACCTCCACGGGCGTGGGTCACGACATCGAAGCCTTCGGCAAGATCGTCGCCAAGACAAATGCCCTGCTGGTCGTTGACGGCATCAGCGGTCTCGGAGCGATGGAATGCCACACGGACAAATGGAACGTGGACATCCTTGTGACCGGATCGCAAAAAGCCCTCATGCTGCCGCCGGGCTTGGCGTATGTGTCGGTCAGCCCGAAGGCGTGGAAGGTGATCGAGGGCAACAAAGCCTCGAAGACCTTCTACTTCGATCTTAAGCGTTACAAGGCCAAGCTCCCGGAATTCGACACGCCGTTCACGCCGGCGAACACGCTCATCAAGGCTCAACTGGTCAGCCTTCGGAAGATCAAGGCCGAGGGGATCGAAAACCTCTGGGCCCGGCACAACAAGATGGGCGCCGCCGCTCGCGCGGCTGTTGCCGCGATGGGGTTGGAACTCTTCGCCGAGCGGCCCAACAGCGGGCTGACAGTCATCAAAGTCCCGGCTGGAATCGACGGGAACGATCTGTTGAAGAACTTGGAAAAGAAATACGGCTACAAGCTCGCCAACGGGCAGGACGACATGAAGGGGAAAATCTGGCGGCTTTCCCACATGGGTTACGTGGATGCCTTCGACGTGATCGGCGCCATCTCCGCCTTGGAACTGGCGTTGCTCGACGCCGGATTCAAACTAGAAGCGGGGGCCGGTGTCGCCGCCGCCCAAAAGGCCTTGGCCGCGAAGTGATGACTTGACGGACCGCCCGGCGATATTTCGCCGGGCATTGCTTATCCCACCAAACACGGAACCGGGTTCTCGTCAAAACTGGACGGCAGATCCGAAATCTCCTCGTGTTCGCCACGATCACGAAACACGTGCATCACGCGAAGACGGCCGAGCGGCGTAAACTTCGGCTCCGGGTATTTGCTCGATCTAAACGGCTCGTCCACGTCGAAATCGTGGAACAACACGCGGATTTTGGGCATCCCTTGGAAGTGGACATCCTCTGCCCGTCGCTGGCCGTTGGACTTGTCAGACAACTCAAAGAGCCGCCGCCAGAGGCGAACCATCGTGCGATGGTTGACCCCGTCTTCCATGAATATCAAGTCAACCTGCAAGCCCTTGAGCAGACCATAAACGTATTGTCTGACCGGCAGGCCAAACACCTCGGCATAAGTGGGTCCGACAATTTCCGTCAGGAAGGCGGGTTCTTCGTCCACGCCAATCACTTCGTCCCGTGTCAGCCCGACGATAAACCACAAGTGCGGGGCAAACCAATATCCGCAACCGCCGGCTGACGTGCGATTTTTCGCCCGTTTCATCAGTGTTTCCAAACCTCGGAGAAACGCCCGGCGCAACTGGATCTCGTCCCGGCGGGCGGCCCGCTCGAAGACCAGTTTCCCTTCCAAGTCCGTCAAACTCACGGCCAGCGGCCAGCCGGGTTCAAACTCCAAAGCCTCGGATTGTTTTTCCGGGACCAACCGGAGTTTCACATCATGAGGCTCGGCCGTGTCAAAATGGATGTCCCAGCCATTTCGCCGGGCAAGCCGCCGGAGTTTTTTATGCAAATCCTCGGTCGCGCCGGAGATGGCCAATGCCGGCTGCCGACGCTGAGCCGGATCGTTTTTCCATGTCAGGTAGACAAACGACAGCATGGAGGCGAGGAAGCCGGGGGTCAGCCAGGCGAGCCAGTTTCCCATCACGATGGTCAGGGGCATGCTGGTGGCCGAGGCGTCGGGAGTCACACCGAACAATCCCCCGCCGGAGGCCGAAACGACAATCGCCGTCAGCAACAGCACGGCCACGGTGGTCGCGGCCAGCAGAAACCGACGCGGGGAAACGCAGCGTGCCCAACCGCCGGGATATCGCCACAGTAATTGCACGGCCGCCGGTCGTCTCGGCATCAGAAGAAGACCAACCACGCTTAACCAGCAAAGGGCTGAAAACACCAGTGTCGGCCAGATCGGCAGATACCAAGCCGCCCCGGTTGTTATCGCGAGATAGCTGACAAGGAAAATCAATTGTCGCCGACTCATCTTAAAGTCGGTCTGCCCCTCGCCGCGGGCCAGCCGGGTAAGGAGCATGATGGGGAAATAAACCCCGCCCAAAGAGGCCACGAAAATCATGCCCCACAGGACGCTCATGACCGCCAGGTAACCCGTATAGGTGACAAACACCAATTGGGGGCGCCATCCGAGGGGAAAGAACCACCAGACCGTTGCCGCCGCCGTCAGCCAGACGGACAAAGCCAGCACGACGAGGTAATAACCCAACGGCAGACGCCGGGGCAGTTTGGGGCTTCCCTTGAGATCCGGCCCGAGTTCGAGTTTGAACCGGTCGCCGGACCGAGCGACGAGCCAAGTCATGGCCCCGAGACGCTTGACCCAACCGATCGGATTAGCCCGATGGCGAATGGTGATCCCGCCCAGAATCATCATGAAAACGACTGCGCCAACCGTGTCATGCACATCGGAAGACGCTTTGCGGCCGTACATTTCGAGACCGAGAAACAGCACAACGACTGACGGTGTGAACCATCGCCCGTAAATGAGGACGTGCTGGACTTGCGGAATAAATGAGGTGAATAGTTTCATGAACGCAATCACCGACCGTGGTGTGTCCGGCCCGGATCAACCGATCCTGACACCACCGAATCCATGTCACACGGTTTGGGGGGAGTAATCACCAGTTGTGGTGATGTATCACACAGGTTAACCATCATTAGATGACGACGCCAAGGAAAATCTCCCTCAATTTTCCAAAAACCCTCATCTCGCCCGGTCACTCATGTCAAAATCACTTCGGCATTGGTTTTGGCAAAAACTTCTGGATGTTCCAGAGCAACACGGTTCCGTTTCGGTCGCCGCTAACCGTTTGAGTTCCGTTGTTTACGAACGATGCTCGCACAACAGGCTGAATGTGTCTTCGGAATGCCCCAGCTTCCTTGCGGTCGGCCACTTTCCACAATCGAACCGTGCAATCAGCCCCCGCTGACAGCAACCATTTGCCGTTGGCCGAGAACTCGGCAGAGCGAATGCTCCCCTCGTGCCCCTTGAACTCGCCGATGGATTTGCCGGTCCCCACGTCCCATAGCCTTATTATCGCATCATCGCCAGCCGAAACCAAATGCTTCCCTTCGGCATCGAAAGCCACACTCGTCACCGGGCCGGTGTGCCCCTCGAAAGTGCGGATGGCTTTGCCCGTCTCCAAATCCCACAACCACATCTTGTGGTCAGCGGCGATGATGGCCGTGCTATCGTCCGGGGCGACTGCCACCGCGTTCACATACTTCATCGGCCCCCGCCACCGCCGGACTTCGCGGCCGGTTTCCAGATCCCACAGGATCGCAAATCCGTCCAAACCACCGGAAATGGCTTGCGTTCCGTCGTGAGTAAACGCCACGGCGGTCACCAATCCCGTGTGCCCCTCCAGCTTGTGTTTTTGAAGCGTGGTCTCGATGTCCCACAAACGGACGGTTCCATCCATCCCCCCCGAGATGGCCTTTTTGCCGTCCGGAGACAGGGCGACCGCCCACACGGATGAGGTGTGTCCGACCAATCGTTTCAAATCCCGCTTCCCCTCGACCTCCACATAACGAATCGACCGGTCGGCACTGGCGATCAACGCCCGGCGTCCATCCACTGAGAAGGCGATTTGGTTCGCCTGCCCGGCCGACACCTCCAGCGGGTCCACTTCGCCGGTGTTGTCCGGCAATGTCGCCCCGATTTGCGTGGATTGGAAGAGCGTGCCCATCTTCAAGTCACGCACCAAATCGCCAAATGATTGAATCCAAACCTGTCGGCTGATCGTCCCGCCGGGAACCGCCAGCGACCCGACCGCCCGGCTCAACGCCTCGGACTCGGCCAATTTTTCCCGAAATTGAGCGGGGGCAAGTCCCACCTCGGCGGCGGCGGCGGCCAGTTCCAAATCTCCCTCGTATCGCAGAGTCATGGCGATCACCGGTTCCGTGCGACTGACTTTGGAGCCGGTCTTTTCCAATGCTTCGCGATACTTGCGGGAATCCTCGTCCATCTGGGCCGATGATTTGTCCTTCGATGGATAAAGGGCCATCGCCACCTCCGCATCAGCTTTGCTGACGGCCTTCGGGCTTTTCTCCAAATGATCCCGCATCTGGTCGGCCTTGGTGATGATCCCCGGCACATGGCACCCCATGCACGAGACGCCGAGTTCAACCGCTTTGTCCGGCCGACGGGGATCGGCGACGATGGCCGTCAACGCCTTATTAATGCGGTTGTTCACGGCGTCCATGATGAAATAACCTTGCAACCCGTTGGGCAGGCTGAAAATGGCCTCTCCCCCGGCATGCTGAAAAGTGTTCTCCACGCTCCCCGGCCCAAGGGGATAGGCGAACACATTCCGGCGATCCGGGGCGCTCAGGCCGCGATCAATCAGGTTTTGAGGAATCTCTTCAAAGTCGTAGGTCCGCCAGTAATAGCCGTGAACAGAATCGTGTCGTTCCAAGATGCGATTGTTCCGGGAGATGCCAGACCCGTTGAAGGCCACCCGCATCACCCGCTCTTGCTGGATGTTCAGGCTGGCATCGACACGGAGTTGCCGTTCCAACTCGGCGAGATTGCCGGGAAGTTGCAAGAGGTCTTGGTACAGCGGCGGCCGACTGGCCGAGGCGACGAACCAATCCCCGCGAATCGTCGGAACCTTGGTGGCGGTGAAGACCATGATGGTCCGCAGCGTGGCTCCGTCGTCGAGCAGGCCATATGGGTATTCTTGGAGCAAACGGTTCCAGATCGTCGCGTCCCACATGTACCAGCGCAGGTCGATCCGGAAGATCGTCTCGTGCGGGTCGATGGGTTCCGGATTGCGCACCTTCGGATGCCAGGAGAGCGAGTTGATGACCTTCGCCACCGCGTTGCGATAGGTTCGGAGTTCATCGTCCGCCAGACCGGCGTTCCAAAGATGGGTGAGCGTGATGTAGCGTTGAAATCGCCGCGCCCGGCGGTCGATCTTTTCCAAGTCGGCGAGGATGTTTTCCTGCACATCGGCCGCACTAATCGTCTTGCGACCGGATGTCGGTATCAACGGCGGCGCCCCGGCATCAATCCACACCCGGACGGCTTGCATATCCGCTTCGCTCAAACGGTCTTTCACATCTTGAGGCGGCATCGTCCCGGCGACCATCCGCTTGAACACCGGCGATTCGGCCGATTTGCCGGGCACGATCTTCTTGCGGGCCACCATCCGATCAAGATCGAGCAGATAGTTCATCCCGCCTTCCAGCGTGCCATTCTCGCCATGACACCGATGACAATGCGTCTTGAACACCGCCTGAGCCTTGAGGGCCAGCGGATTCGGCGACTCGGCAGCAACGAAGGCCGGGAAGGCAAGCAGGAGAATCAGCCGTGGGAGCATCGGAACAGTTCTCCGAGGAAAGACAGGTCTCAATCAAATCAGACGAGGGAGAACCCCCGTCCGATTGAGTGGATTGTGACCGATTCGGATGAGCCGAGTCAAGTGAAAGGCATGTAACAAACACATCACAAGGCCTTGTGATGTGTTTGTTACATGCCGCTGAGTGTTATTTCACTTGGGAGTTGGAATTCCTGAGCAAAGAGTCAATCACCCAGCAATTGCCTTCATGATGCAAGCCCCCGCGACAGTGAGCAAGCACATCCGCGTTTTCACATCCGGCCTCTTCAAGAGCATCCGCCAGAATCGACAACCGGCCAAACGCCTGGGCTTCGACGATCCCTTGGGCGAGTGACATCGCTTCCCATGATTTCCAATGCGGCGGGAATAGCACGGATCGTTTTGGTTGTTCACAACTTGCAAAGCTGGGCTTGATCGCTTTGATAAGACGCGCGCTCCAGTCTTCAAGGCCGCCCTGAACCCAAGGACATTCGTTCGCAAAATGATCCCATTCGACACGCCAGTCAGCGATCAAATCGTCCGCTTTCTCGAACGGTCTCACAAATCTGGTATGGCGAATCTGCTCCAGTGCATTGTCGGATGGTCTCGCAACTCCGTAATGATGAATCTGCTCAAGGATCGTCCGGGGCAAAAAGACATGTTCAGCCAGAATCGCGGCATCATACAAATCTTTTCCTTGTGGGTTTATGTCCGTCTCCAACCACAACACTTTCCATGCGAATGATTGCCCGACCCCGGCTGTCCAGATCAACACTATTTCCCCGCCCGTCAAAGCGAGTTGCGTCAGGATCGGAGGTTCTGTCAGTTCCTCGGCAAAGACGATGTCCACTTGAACGGCCCCGCCTGGCAAACCACGGGTTTGCCAGGGAAAAACGATCCGCCGCCCCTCGGCCCGTTCATACGTCCAAATATTGTCGCATGCTACCATGTCGTGGAGAAAGTCTATTCCCGCCGGACCGGGGCGGGACGCCACGCATGAACGCAAACCGTTGAGCATGGCAACGCCCGACGAATCTGTTGGCTGAAGTGTCGCCGGACGGACCACATAGTCCAAATCCCCCGGCTCGCGGGCCTCGTCCCCAAACCATGCCTTCAAGAGGCGGCTCCCGCGCAAGACCAGTTGCTTCCCCCAAGGTGATTCGGCCACCAGGCGAAGCACATGGTCCGTGGCCAGTCTCCGGGCTTCCCGCCAGCGAATGGCATCCTCCGGCCGGGCAAACTCCGGGTCGCCCGCCCGAAACGCATACTGGAACTCTTTGAGCGCGGGATCGAAAATTTGCGGCCGGTTTCCCCCGTCTTCCAAATTGGCGGCGTAGAAAGTCGCCGGATAATTGGTGCTCATCTTTAACCTCCATTGGTGAGGATGTTTGGTGTCATTTGTGTGGGTGTGGCAACTTATTGCCGTTTCTCGATCCATCCGTCATCCACGGCAAGATTGCTGTCATGGACGACAAATTCCTCTTCAATTTCAAGCGGGGCGTATCCCTGTGTTCTCAACTCCGCAAGGAGCTGTTCCAAACTTCGCCGCGAGGCGACCTGACCAACCTGAAAGCATCGCTGTGTGACAAAGCGTTCCGAACGCCCGTCGTCACGTTGGCGAAACGCATTGCGGGACAAATGCGCCGAATGTCCTTCAACAAGTCTGGCAAGCACGGGAATATCAGTCGTCGCCTCAAGCACCAGTTTGACATGGTGCTCAAAGTATTTTCCCGAATGGCTTTCCACGGCTTCCGTGTCGGACTGCGGCACCCCCCGGTTCCAAGGGGCCGCCTCAATCTTCACTCGGGTGACTTCAATCCCGTCGGCAAGCAGCCGACGACTCAACTCCGTCGCCGCATGCATCTGCTCGGAAACCAACCCGGACGCCCGCCGGGTCAGCATGGGTTGAGACGGGACATTCCCCCGCTCCAAAACGATGTGGAGGAATTTGAGACGATGCCGGGCCGCCCATGCCCTTGCCGCGTCAACATTCCTGGTGTCTTCGGCGCGGATCGTCAAGTGAGTCTCGAATTCGCCTTCGTATTCCAAGGCATCACTTTTCAAAAGCATCATCTGCATGTGTCACTCACGAAAATGATTTGAACAGGCATTCTGGATTCCGTCTGGAATCAAGTGAGTTTGGAGGCCGTCGAAGTTCGCGCCGAATCGCGGGCGAACCAACGTGTTTGTTGAATTGGCATTAACGGGATGTGAGATCGGTGATGAATCAGCGAAGGGAAACGGCAAACGGAATCAGCGAGGTCTTGACCTGCGGCTGGCGTTGCCTCACGGGCAGTTCCTCGGCCTCGAAGGGGCGGTCGATGGCGTTACCGGAAACGTCTTCCAGTTTCCAGTTGAGCCTGATTTGATGGTCGCCGTTCTTCCAAGGTTGCGCGGGGGAGAATCGCCAGACGGTTTCTTGTTTGTCCAGCGTGATCTTTCCGGCCATTTCCTTGCCGTCGGTTTCGAGAACGGTCAGACAATTCATCAGGAGGGCTTCATCCATCGCCACCGGAAATGTGATGCTCAACGCCTCGCCAGGTCGGGTCGGGGGAACGATCTTCCAATCTTTCGGCGTCGGCGCCTTGGTTTGGGGCGGGGTCGCTGTGACGACTCGCCGCCAGTCGTTTCCAAGCGGGACATCGTTTGAATCGGGCCAATTCCCGTCGATCACGATGGTGAATTTCTTGCCCGATTGAAACACCGGGCCGAGGTCAAGTCGCGGTTTCACTTCTTGCTTGATGCGGCCCGGATCGACCAGCAGCGTCAGGCGTTTCTGATCGGCGTCCCAGAGTTCTTCATCGATGATCAGAAACGGTTGATCGACGGCTTTCGCGTTCTCATCAAGGACACGAATCCGCGAATAAACATCGCCCCGACTCATTGGCTTCGAGAAGACGAGATAAAACCGCAAGGTATTTTCGGGGATCTGATCACCCGAGGGAAAAACTTGGGTGAGGACAGGGCGGGTTTTGTCCCGCTCGTCCGGAATGGTCACATCCGCAAACTTCGTCTTCTCGTTGAAGAAGACGCGATACTTGCCACCGGGTTGGAAAGGATATTTCGGCAGGAAGGCCGACGCCTCCCGGCCAAGAGCTTTCCATTCTCCGGCAATCGCCGGTCGTTGGGCAATGGCCTCTTCCGTCCCCGAAGCCACCACGACTCGCGCGGCGGCCGTCGAGGGTGCGTTAAGAACGACAAGTTGATGGTCCCGCCAAACCGCCGTCGGTTCCGCGAAGACCATCGACCCGAAAAACAACCAGATGCCAATGGCCGGCCTCATGGGAGAGTTCCTTCGTTCGCTTACGGCAGGGGGACGATTTCGAGGTTGTAATTCTTGTCAGCCTTCCGCAGGACAACCACCTTGTCGCCGCTGGCCTTGTCCATTTGAACGGTGCCTTCCAAGTCTTTGATCTTGTCATACTTCAGGCCGGCCGTTTCGCCGTTCACCCTGGCGGTGATTTCGTCGATCTTGTCGATGCCTTCGAGCGAAACCTTCATCACGCCACGAGTGGTGTTCGCGATCAGTGCATAATCCTTCGAAGCTTGCGTGTAAATGATGATGTCCAGCGGAAGGTTTCGGTTGCCGAGTTCGGCGACCGTCTTGCCCTTCACCTTTTCTCCGGCCTTGATCGAATCCAGGGAAATCTTCACCAGGGGAGTGCATTGATACGAGGCCAGCAAGTGCGTCTGACCGGCGATGTCGTAGGCGGCGAAAGTTCGGATTGGGGCCTTCGTCTCAAACTTGCCGTGAGCGCCATGAAAAATTTCGACGCCCACGCCCTTGTTGCCCGAGGTGAACGGGAACGGGATTGACTGAAGGCTAGAGTCCCATTCCTCGCTGGTGACACCGGAGACCACCACGCTCCCCTTCACAAAGGCCAGTCCGGTGACGACCACTTGCTTCTTGAGGTTCGAGTCGCCGATCTTCACGGAGGCGTTGCCGATCTTCTTCAAGTCCAAGGCGACGGGCTTGCCATCATCTCCGATCTTGATGATCGCGGGCATCGCGTCCGGCCCTTTGCCGCGGGCGACCGAGAGGAACACACGGCCGGTGGCGGGGTTGACCTTCAAGTCGTTGATGATGACTTGATCGGCGGTGACGCCGAGGGCGCTGGCGATTTGTTCGTCCAGTTTTTCAATCTTGCTGACGGTGTTGCCGGTCTTGGTGTCGCCGGTGTCAATCGCGAAGATCGACTTCCCGGCCGTGTCCGCAACGAACAGGATGCTGTCCGGCCCGAAGGCCAATGTGCCGGCGGACTTCAATTCGGCCGTGCCGACCTTGAGGCCGTTGTCTTTCTCGGCCGAAAAACCCATACCGGCAAACGCCACCAAGGCGACCCCGGCCAACCAGCGAGAGCTACGGACCATGTTGACTCCATTTTGAGAGGATCAGGCTGCCACCGTCCATCATCGCCAAGTCGTTCCCGGATGCAAGCCTCTTCTCGCTAACTTCGTCACATCCGGGCAAGAATGAGAAGATGATGAAAACGGGACAACCCGCATGACGGGACAATTCCCGCCGAATGATCTGGACATTCCCCGGCCTCATGGTATTCACGCCCCGCGACCAGATTTCGGGGGATGCCATGCGACGTATTGCGATCATCAATCAAAAGGGTGGCGTCGGGAAGACCACGACGGCCGTGAACCTTGCGGCAGCGCTCGCCAAACAAGGCGAACGGGTTTGCGTGCTTGACCTCGACCCGCAAGCCCACGCCACCACGAACTTCGGATTGGAACCGGACGGCGAACGCCCCAGCATTTACGACGTGTTGGTGCGAAACCGCACGATGGCCGATGTCCGCAAGGAAGTCGGGGAAAACCTGTCCTTGGTGGCTTCGGACATTAATCTGGCCGGGGCCGAAGTGGAACTGGCCGGCATGGTGGGCCGGGAAGTCATCCTGCGGGAAGCAATGACGCAGGACACCGAAGAATTTGATTTTCTGCTGATGGATTGCGCTCCGTCGCTCGGCGTGCTGACCATCAATGCCCTGGCGGCGGCCGACGAAGTGTTCATCCCGCTTCAGCCGCATTTCTTCGCGTTGCATGGCCTCAGCAAACTGTTGGAAACCACTGCGTTGGTCGCCCGGCGCATCAATCCGGGGCTGACGGTGTCCGGCGTGGTGCTGTGCCTTTACGACGGCAACACCCGGCTCGCCCAGGAAGTCGTGCGCGATCTCCGGGAGTTCCTGGCTCAATCACGCGGAACAAACCGCCCGTGGGCGGCCGCCAAGGTGTTCGACGCCAAAATTCGGCGGAACATCAAACTGGCCGAATGCCCGAGTTTCGGCCGGACGATTTTTGAATACGCCCCCAAAAGTACCGGGGCCGAAGACTACGCGGCGCTGGCTCTTGAGGTCTCCGGCGTGATCGAAGTCGGCAGCCCCGCCGAACCCGAAATGGCCGCCGCCTGAACCGGGGATGGTTCTTTTCTGGCACGCAGTTCCGATAATGGGAAAAGCGACCTTCCCTCCCGGGTGCTGCGATGCCATCCTACCGTGCGGCGATCCTCATCTGTGATGACGAACCGCTGATCCGCGACACTCTTGCGGAATACCTCAGCTCCGAGAACTTCCAGGTTGAAACCGTCGGCAGCGGCGAAGACGCGGTCCGGCGGGCTTCCGAACACTACTTCGACATTGTCCTTTGCGACGTGAATTTGCCGGGCATCGACGGCATCGAAGTGCTGCAACGGATCATGTCCGTCAACCCGGAATCATTTGTCCTGCTCATCACCGCCTATGGCACGGTGGAAAGCGCCGTCGAGGCGTTTCATCGCGGGGCGCAAGATTATTTGATGAAGCCCATCCTCTTGGATGAGGTGCTGAACAAGATCAACCGCCTGCTCAAGGTGCGTGATCTCTCCCGAGAGAATCAATGGCTTCGGCGGGAACTGCACCGGGAAATCTCCTCGGAAATCATCATCGGTTCCAGCCCGGCAATCACCCAGTTGTATGTCATCGCCCGAAAGGTCGCCCCGACCCGTTCGACGCTTTTGATTCAAGGCGAAAGCGGCACGGGCAAAGAAGTGCTGGCCCGGTACATCCACTCGGAAGCCCGCGGCGGTGAACGCTTCGTGGCCGTTAATTGCGCGGCCATTCCTCACGACCTGCTTGAAAACCAACTCTTCGGCCACCGCAAAGGCTCCTTCACCGGGGCCGACCGCGATCAGGCGGGCGTCTTCGTCCACGCGGCCGACGGGACGGTTTTTCTGGATGAGATTGCCGAGTTGCCGCTGGCGACGCAAGCCAAACTCCTGCGGGCCATCGAACAAAAAGAAGTGCTGGCGGTCGGGGCGAATGAACCAGTCAGAGTCGAAGCGAGGATCATTGCCGCAACGAACAAGAACCTCTCCGTGGAAGTCGAAAACGGCCGGTTCCGGGAAGACCTCTACTATCGGCTCAACGTGGTGACGCTTAAATTACCGTCGTTGCGAGACCGCCGGGAAGACATTCCCTTGCTGGTCGAACAATTGCTTGCCAAGCACGCGAAATCGTTGGGCAAGCACATCGCCGGCGTGAGCCATGAGGCGATGCAGTTGTTGATTGCCTGTCCTTGGAAGGGCAACGTCCGGGAATTGGACAACGCCTTGCAACGGGCGGTGATCTTGGGCGACGGGCCGCTGGTTACCCCGGCCGATTTGCCGCCGGATCTGGCCCCGGTGCCGGATGATCCGAATTTGGTGGACAATCTGAATCTGGCGATCGAACGATTTGAACGGCGACACCTCGAGCGTATCCTCCGGCAAACGGCCGACAAACGGGAGGCCTCCCGCCGCCTTGGCATCGGCTTGAGTTCGCTGTACCGGAAGATCGACGAACTAAATGTCACCGTCCCGGACGGAAAATGACGATTCCCGCTGGTTCCGGTTGTGCATCGACGCCACATCAGTGACAATTCGATGAACAATGCGTTGCTTTTCGGGCGATAACACGCGATGACTGCCCCTGTTGGCATCGCGTGCCTAATATCCGAATCAGCCCGAATAGAGACCACCTACCATGTCCGCCACCGAAAGCCCGGAGATGCAGCGGAAGATCTATGCCGCTTACCGGGATTACTTCGACAAGGCCGAGCGAAAACGGCGTTGGAACGTGGCCGAAGACATTCCGTGGGACAAGTGCAACAACGCCATCGACCCGGCCATTGCGGATGTCGTCCAGACATTCTGCATGATCGAGTTGTTCTTGCCAGATTATCTCGCCAAGCAAATCCCCGATGTGCGAGCCAACAAGGGCCGGGCGTGGATGCTGGCCAATTGGGGCTACGAGGAATCCAAGCACTCGATGGTGCTTGAGGAGTGGCTGCGGCGATCCGGCCATCGCACCGAAAAACAGATTGAAGACTTCTCCGAAGCGGTGACCGACCGCGAATGGAACCTCAAGTATCACAACTCAACGGCGGCCGTCATCTACACGATGATGCAGGAACTCGCCACCCAACTCAACTACCGCAACCTGCGGCGAGTCGCCGGGGGGAAAGACCCGGCCCTCGACAAGATTTTGGAACTCGTCTCCATCGACGAGGCCGCCCACGCCCAGTTTTTTCGTAACCTCACCTCGATTTATCTGGAAGAAGACCGGGCCGGCACATTGGAACAATTCCGGCTGGTGGCCAACACCTTCGGAATGCCTGCCAACGACTTGCTAGCCGACGGCCGCGAACGGGTCGAGGCGGTGAAGAGTTTGAAGATTTTCGACGAGCAAGTGTATTTCGCGGAAGTTTACATGCCGATTTTACAGCGTCTCGGATTGACCAAGGCCGACTTGCGGCCGAAGAAAGTTTTCCGCGCGGCATAGACGGAATGGCTAAAAATCGTTTTGAGAACGCATATTTGGCCCACAGTCATGCGGCAGGGGCAAAGCCGATGAATTCTCAATTCTTGAGACTGTTGGCAGGGTGTTTTGTCCTGACGCTTTTCGCAGGATGCCAGCCGTCCGCGCCAAGTCCTTCCCCTCCCTTGGAGAACATCTCCCCGGAGGAACGCCAAGCCATTGACCTTGCGCAAGAGTTCTTGGCAAAGCAGGAAGTGAAGCTGAATTGGGGCAAGCCAGGTAAAGTTCAACAAGCCAAAGTGGAAAGTATTCCCGGAATGAAGGGCAAAGATATTTTCGTGGTGACCTATCCCACCCCGCCGGATGAAGTGAAAGTGGTGGGCGGCCGGGCGATTGTGGTGGATATCAAAACGGGGCGAGTGGCGTTTTTGCCGCGAGACTAATTCCGAATCAATCAAAGCATCGGAACAGCCTCTGGCTCAACAATCTTGGATTCCCACGGGATTTCAGGACGGGTGGCCCGAATCGTCGCCCGCATGTCTTGGACGAGGAAACTCACGTTTCGATCGTCGAAGAACTCCATGTGGCCGGCCGGAACTCCGAATGTCTCCACCGTCCCTTTGACCCAGTCCGTCCAGCCCAACAGCGGGTCGTCGTGCGTGGTGGCGGCCCACGTTTCTTGCTGCTCTGACCGGGCGATGACCAAATGCCCGTTCCACTTCGCGCTTGGCCAGTAGCGATAGTTCGCCCGCTCCAACCCGGCCCACACCTTTTTGATGATCTCGGCCGACAATCCGGTAATGCCGGGATAATTCGGCATGTCGAGATGACCGTATCCCGCCGCCGAGAGCGTCCGGTGCCGGAGATTCATCAGGCGTTGCTTGAGATACCGCCACTTGCTGCGAAAACCGGAACCGAAGAGGAAGTTCTTCCCGTGGATGGCAATGCGGATTGGCCAGGAACGCTTCCGCGGGTAACCGGGGGCGAACGTGTCGAACACAATCACCTTGGCGACCTTCAGCCCCATTGTCTGCATCCGAATGGCCAATTCGTAGGCCACCAACCCGCCGACCGAATATCCCGACAACACATAAGGCCCCTCGGGCCGGTGTTTCAGGATTTCGGGCAGGTAGCGATCCGCGATGTCCTCAATGCGATCAAGCGGCGGTTCTGTGCCATCGACGCCGATGGCCTTCATTCCATAAGCCGGGAACTCCGGCCCGAGCATCCGGGAGAACCGCTGGAACGCGAACACATGCCCGCCTGCCCCGGCGATCATGAACAACGGCGGGTATGGTCCCTCTTCGTTCAAGGGAACCACGCAACCCTGCCCGAGTTCCAACTTCTGCTGGATCATCACCGCCAGTTCGCGCACGGTCGGGGCGGCAAGCAACGAAGCGAGCCTCAACTCGAAGCCGAGATATTGCTGGATGCGGGCGACCAGTTCGGCCGCCTTGAGAGAATGGCCACCGAGATCGAAAAAGTTGTCGTCCCGGCCAACCGCCCCAATGCCCAAGACTTCGGAAAAAGCCTCGGCAATCGTCGCCTCCATGTCGTTGGCGGGCGGTTCTTTGGCCTTGGTGATGGCCCGGACAGTCTGGGACTGGCTTGGCTGCTTCAGGCTGTTCCGGTCCACCTTGCCGTTGGGCGTGAGGGGGATCGCCTCCAGAAACACGAATGTGGTCGGAACCATGTATTCCGGCATCCGGGCACGAAGATACGTCGCCAGTGTGGCCGCTTCCACCCGCGAGCGGGCGACGACGAACGCCGTCAGCATCACCACCCCACCGGCATCGCGAAAAGGTTTGACGACCGCTTCCCGCACCGTCGGGTGCTGGGTCAGCCCTGCCTCGATTTCGCCAAGTTCAACCCGGAAGCCGCGCACCTTGACTTGATGATCGATCCGGCCGAGAAACTCCAAGTTGCCATCCGGCCAGTATTTGGCCAGATCGCCTGTTTTGTAAAGCCGTTCTCCCGGTCGGAACGGGTCCGGGATGAATCGTTGGGCGGTCAGTTCCTCGCGGTTCAAATACCCGTCTGCCAGACAGAGACCCCCGATGTGCAGTTCGCCCGGCGTGCCAACCGGCACGGGTTGCAATTGTTCATCCAGCACATGGTAAACCGCGTTGCGAATGGGTTTGCCATAAGGGATGCTGGCCCACGCGGGGTCGACGGTTTCCACCGGATACCAATTGGACCAGATGGCTGCCTCGGTCGCTCCACCGAGGCTGACCACCTTCGCGTTAACGAAGGTATTGCGAATTTGATCGGGCAGCGTGACAGGAATCCAATCCCCGCTGAGCATGACCAGCCGAAGGGACGCACAACTTTCTTGTTGATGAAAAAACGGGACAAGTTGCTGGAGCGCGGCAGGCGCCGAATCCCACATGGTGATCCGGCCGGAATGAAGCAGTTCGGCCAGTTTTTGCGGTTCCCGCAATTCTTGTTCGGTGGTCACATACAACGAACCGCCGGCGCCGAGGACTCCGAAGATGTCATAGACGGAGAGATCGAAACTCAGCGAGGTCACGAACAACAGCCGATCCGACGGGCCGACCTTGAGTTCCCGGCTTACCCAGTCAATGGTGTTGACGGCCGCCCGGTGCCGGACGACCACCCCCTTGGGGATTCCGGTCGAACCGGAGGTGTAGATCACATAGGCCACTTGGTCCGGCGTGGCCGATGCTCCTTGAATCGCCGCCTCATCCGGTTCGGGAAGAGGCTGATCGGCCCGCAGCACTTGCCGGTCGCCGACAGGCAAATGATCCGCGATCGTCGAGTGCGTCACCAAGATTTTCGCCTGACAATCTTCCAACATAAATTGGAGACGATCTGCGGGATAGGTCGGGTCGAGCGGCACATAAGCCCCGCCCGCCTGGGTGATCGCCAGCACGGCGGCTACCATGTCCGGCGAACGATTCATGCAGACAGCAATCAAATCGCCGGGTCGCACGCCCATGCTTCGCAAACAGGTGACGAGTTGTCTGACGCGGTGGTTTAACTGGCGGTAAGTGACGGATTCACGGCTGGTGACAAGGGCGACGGCCTCCGGGCGTTCGGCCGCCTGCCGTCGGAACGCATCGGGAAGCGTCTCCTGATCGGGATAAGGACCGGCCGTGTCATTCCAATCGAAGAGGATTCGTCGGCGTTCGTCGGGAGTCATCAACGACAATTCCCCGATACGTAGGGAAGGTTCCGCGCATACCTGTTCCAGGAGGGCCTGAAACCGTGTAACTATTCTATGAATATCCGCATCGGCAAAGAGATCGGAGTCGAACTCCATCCATCCCCAAACACTGTCAAACGGCCCATCTTCCAGCACCAAACGAATGTCGAACATACTCGTGCCGTTGTGGACGGGAATATTCGTCAATCTTGCGCGGGCAAATCGCTCCGGCATGATGCGGACGTTCTGATAGTAAAAAGCCGTTTGGAAAAACGGCTGCCGTGAGGAATCACGAACAGGGTTCAATTCCTCGGCCAGCAAATCAACAGGCACTTCCTGATGGATAAAGGCATCCAGCCGGGCTTGCCGAACCCGCTCCAGCACATCGCGGAATGAGGGATTTCCCTCCAAGGACGTTCGCAACACCAACATGTTCGTGAACATACCGATAAGCGGTTCCGTCTCCGGACGGCTTCGACCGGCGACGGGTGAACCCACGGCGATGTCCGTCTGTTCGGTCAGCCGGCCCAACAAAATCTGCCAGGCGGCCAGCCCGATCATGAACCGGGTGGCCGATTCCTGTCGGCCGAGTTTGTCAATCGCGTTAAGTAATTTGCGGGAGATCACAAACGGGTGATATCCGCCGTTGCCAGCCCGCCGTGGCGGTCTTGGCTTGGCAAAAGGCAGGTCAAGCGTCGGGATCGGCCCGGCGAGTTGCTTCTTCCAATATTCAATGTGCTCGCGTGTCTTCGGCGTGGTGAGATGTTCCCGCTCCCACCGGCCATAATCCCCATATTGAATCGGCATCGGCGGCAGCGCAGCGGTTTGGTCATTCCGGGCAGCTTCGTAAAGAGCCTCCAGATCCGAGAACATCACACCGAACGACCAACCGTCAATGATGGAATGGTGGAAGGTCATTCCCCACAGATATTCATCCGTCCCGGTGCGGTACAGTTTTACCTGGTAAAGCCGGCGTGCCTTCAAGTCAAACGGCGTGCGGGCATCCATCACCGCCTCGGCCAAGGCAATCTTCTCATGCTCGGTCGCGGGTTGCGACCGGAGATCCGTTACTGGAAGTTCAAAACGCTCCGGCGGGCCGACGACCTGCCAAAACTGGCCGTCCGCATGTTCCAGATGGGTGCGCAAAATATGGTGACGGGCTTCTAACTGTTCATGGGCAATCCGCAAAGCCTCGACATCAAGCGGCCCCTGCCAGCGAAGCAGAAAAGGGACGTTATAGACTTCGGGCCGGCCGGAGGTTTGATCCATGAACCAAAGCCGCTGTTGTCCGCGGCTGGCCGGATACCGGGTTTGCGAGGCATCTGTCTGGATGGGAGCCAACTGGCTTTCTGTGTTGTCCGCCAAAGCGGCTTCCAACAAGGCGCACATTCCCCTGACAGTGCGTGCCGTGAACAATTCCCCTTCGGATAGTTTCGCGTGGAATTGTCGGCTCACTCGCGTGAGAATGATGACAGCGGAAAGGGAGTCTCCGCCAAGCTCAAAGAAATCCTCGTCCGGGCCGATGGAATCCAATTGAAGCGCGTCAGCCCAAATTCCGCAGACCTTCGCAGTGAGCGAGGTTTGGTCGTCGCAAACCGACAGGGAGGGTTTCGACGGGCCATTGTCATCGAAAGTCGTCACAGGTTCCTCGCTGGATAATTGCGATTCACCATCCAAAAGGACCATCTGAATTACTCGGCGAGTAGGGGCGGCGAGTGGTTCGCAATGGAAGCTGTATTGGTTGTACCGCGATCAAACAGTGCACGCAATTCGTTCAGTTCAAATACCCCAAAATGCACAACCGATGCAACCCAAATTTAAGGTCGGATCAAAACCGCTTTCCATCATATAGATCGTTTTTGGCAAAGTGGGTAAGAAACGGATAACCATCTGAATCGAATTGGCGATCCGCATTGGCACAACCGGCAGAATCCACCTAAGCTGCCACATAAAGAAATTGACAGGCAGATCAAAATTCTTTTCAATCCCCGCACCGAGAATGCTCCCGTTTTCACAACCTTCTTCCGAACCGATTCCCCGCAGACTCCCTCCGGCATACAATGCTCGCTTGGCGAGCGAATGATCTTTGACCACCCGAAACGACAGCCGAGGAAGCGATGCCGCGTGTATTGATTTGTGATCCGTTGGAAGCCGCCGGGCTTGAGATTCTGACCAAGGCCGGAATTGAGCTGGACAACCGGCCGGGACTGAAGGGGGAAGCCCTTCAGGAAGCCATCCGGGGTTGCGACGGGGCGGTTCTCCGATCCGGCACGCGGCTGACCTCGAAGGAACTTGAAAAGCCCGGCAAACTCCGCGCTGTGGTCCGGGCGGGCGTCGGCGTGGACAATATCGACGTGGTGACGGCCACCCGCACGGGCGTCATCGTCATGAACACCCCGAGCGGCAACACCGTCTCGGCCGCCGAACACACCATCGCCCTGCTCCTCTCCGTCTCCCGACACATCCCCGCCGCCGACGCCAGCATGAAGGCCGGCAAATGGGATCGCAAGAGCTTCCTCGGCACCCAAGTCGCGGGCAAGACACTCGGCGTCATCGGGTTGGGTCGCATCGGCCGGGAAGTCGCCCGCCGGGCGGTCGGCCTCGACATGAAGGTGATCGGTTACGATCCGCTGATGACCCCGGAGAAGGCGGCCGAATTCGGCATCAAAGCATTCGCTTCCAAAGACGAACTCCTGCCGAAGTGCGACTATCTGACGTTGCACATTCCCTTCACCGCCGAGACGAAGGATTTCATCAGCGCCCGCGAACTGGCCATGATGCCCAAGGGAGCCCGCGTGATGAACGTGGCCCGCGGCGGCGTCGTCAACGAAAAGGCTCTCGCCGAGGCGTTGCATTCCAAGCATATCGCCGGAGCCGGGTTGGATGTGTTTGAAGAAGAACCCACGCCTGTCGACAACCCGCTCTTGAAGGCGCCGAATGTGGTGCTGACGCCGCACCTTGGCGCCTCCACGGTCGAAGCCCAAGAAGCGGTGGCTGTTGAAGCCGCCCACTTGTTGGTGGATTTCCTGACCAAAGGCGTGATTCAATGTGCCGTCAACATGGCGGCCGTCAACCGGGCTGAGATGGACGAGATGCGGTCCTTCGTGGACCTCGCCCGTCGCTTGGGATTGTTCCAAGCCCAGACCGCCCACGGTTCAATCCGCAAGGCCACGCTGCAATTCCGGGGCGACCTCGCCAAGCGCAACACGAAACTACTCGCGGCCGCATTCACCGCCGGGTTGTTGGAACGACACCTGATTAACTCGGTGAATATCGTCAACGCCCCGGTGCTGGCCCGCGAACGGGGCATTGAAGTGGTGACGAGCACCAGCGAACATCGTGGTGACTTCGCCAACCTGTTGCACACGGAAGTGGAAACCGAGCAAGGAAAGTTTGTCGCCGGTGGCACCCTTTTCGGCGACCGCTACCTGCGGTTGGTGCAACTCGGTGAATACCGTCTCGACAGCTACCTGGACGGCATCCTGATGGTCTTCCCGCACCAAGACGTGCCTGGCCTGATCGGTTTCCTCGGAACCGAGTTCGGCCGCCACGGCGTCAACATCGCCAGCATGAACCTCGGCCGTCTGAAGCCGGGCGGCGAGGCTGTGGCCGTGCTGAATCTGGACTCCCAGCCTTCCGAAGAAGCGTTGAAGCAGGTTTCCACCCATCCGAAGATCAAGAGCGTGCAGGTGGTGAAACTGCCGCCGTCGGGAGAGATGCCGGTTTGGTTTGGATGATAAATTGACAGTCTGCTCCGGCAATGTTCACACGTCACTCATGACGAGGACATTGCCGTTTGTCGGCTTCGCCCAAATCAATACTTCTCTTGCGGCGTTAGGATCAGGTACAACGCCCGCAAAATCAGACCGGGAACCATCCATACGATTAGTGTGACCAGCGAACCCACAATCACACCGGTGACCCCGCTCGGATCACGGTGATAGCACACGTAGTGCGCGGCATAGCCACACCCGCAAGGCAGCGCGCCAAAACTTTCCGTAAAAATGGCGCTGATTACCGAGAGTGTTATCCCGCCGATGAATGTCCAGAGAATCAACGATTTCATGGACCGGCCCTCAACGCGGTTTCTTTAACCGCGCCCGCACCACTTCCGGCAAGTACTTCACCGGGATGGTCCCATGATCCAAAACGGCTTCGTGGTAACGCCCCAAGTCGAAGTCTTTGCCCATTTCGCGAGAGATGCTTTGACGCAGGCGATAGAACGCCATGCGGCCCACAAAGTATGTGGAGAGTTGGCAAGAACTGAGTTTTGATCGCAGAATCTTGCCGATGGCTTCGCCCTCGGTTTGAAACGCCCCCTCGGTGAGCAGTTTCAAGGCATCCGCATCGATCATTTCTTCGCAGTGCATCTTGTGATCAAGAATCGCGTTCACCACCGCTCGCAGGTACCACTTCAATTGGTGTAAACGCAGGGAAAGGTCGCCGTTGCCGAAACCTTGGTCGAGCATCATTTGCTCGGTGTAGACAGCCCAGCCTTCGGCGAAGATTCCTGATTGGAACACCCGCCGCACCAGCGAGGGATGCCGGTTCGAGTATTCGAGTTGGACATAATGGCCGGGGTAAGCCTCGTGGATGGTGAGAAGTTTCATCATCGACCGGTTGTACTCTTGCAAGTAGCTTTGCACCCGGCGGTCGTCCCACTCCTTCGGCGGCGGGCTGACGGCATACTGGCTCTCGGCCTTGGGATCGAGCGGCGGAGCCGGGTTCAAGTAAGCGGTGGAATTGCCGCGTTGAAACTCCGGCATTTCCACGATGGCGCAACGATCCGGATCGGGTAATCGCAAGATGTCGTTGGCCTTCATGAAGACCTTGATTTCGTCGGCCGTCGTTTTTGCGTCCGGAACGAGCGTGGTCACTTCACCATGATCTTTGCCCAGCGAGGCGAGGACTTCTTGAATGCAACGCCGACGCCCCTCGGCATCATCCGGCGGCAGGGGTTTCTTGGGGAATTCCTTCGTCCAGAGCTGGCGTGAGATCACATACATTTCATTGCGAACCCGGTCGGCTTCCGCAAGGGCTTCCTTCAACACCTCATCGGCGGTCACGCCCGCGTCGAGTTCCATCGCCAGTTTCTGGTCGAATTTGGCCCGGCCAATTCGCCAATTTTCGACGGAACGCGGCAGAACCGTCTTTTCCAAAAACACTTGGTAGTCTTCCAACGCGATGACGGCCTTCTTCGCCGGTTCGGCCATCACGCTCACGGTCGGCGTTTCGCCGGTGAGTTCAAACACCGTCTTCTTGTAAAAGTTGATCGCGCCGCGATTTTGCCGGATGGCCGTCTCCACAAACACCTTCGGCGGGCTTTTGATTCCCGCCTTGGCATCCGCGACCACCTTGGGAACCGCCTCGATCCGGGCGGCGGCTGAGCGGACTCGTTTCGACTTCTCCTCGGTCGATTGCGTGAGAATGAGGTAAACGCTTTCAGTCAGATAACCGCCCCACGTTCGCGGGTCTTCCTCAAAGAGGCGGGTGTTTTCTTCCAGCCAGATGTTTCGCTTCAGGACATCTCGCAGGATCTCCAAGTCGATTTGGGAATCCCGCGAAAGTGCCTTGTAGTCGATATCCTTTGCCAGTTTGGCCAAGATGGCTTTCTGCTTATCCAGACTGGCAAGGCGGGCTTTGGGGGAAAGGTCCTCGATGCGGTCGTCATACCGATGATCGCCAAGGCGGCTGGCCTCCACGGGGGAGGATTTCATTAGGTCTTCGAGATAGGTTTTGAAGAAGGCCGCGAACTTTTCATCCTCGGAGGCATGTGACATGACGGGACACCCCACCAGCAAAAGCCAGCCGACCAACAACCGATTCATCATCCGCCCCTCGCGTGATATTGAGCGAGGGCCATTTCATCATGTTTCCAGGAACCGTGCAATCACTTCGTCAAAGTTCGGCAGGATCTTTTGGGCGTTGGCCGCTTGCAGGGTGGCGACATCGTTGGACCCGGTGGGCATCACCCAAGTTTCGATCTTGGCGCGCCGACCGGTTTCCACGTCCACTTCCATGTCTCCGACATAAAGGGCCGACTCGACGGGGGTTTCCAACGCTTGAAGAGCCGCGTGGATCATCGCCGGGTCCGGTTTGGGAGAAACCACGTCGTCCGGGCCAAGAACGATGGTGAAATACGGGGACAGGCTAATTCCCTTGGCGATTTCCCGAGTAAATTTGGAAGGTTTGTTGCTGCAAATCCCCATCTTGATGCCCAAGGCACTGAGTTTCGCCAGCCCCTCGGCCACCCCCGGCAGCACGCGGGTGTGAGTAATCATCACTTCCGGGTGATGGCTGCGGTAGACGGCCGCCGCCTCGATGGGGTCAATGTCCGGCAGGACGACTTCCATGAGTTGTTGCAAGCCGTGGCCGACCATTCCCCGCACCTGCGGTTCCGTGAGAGCCGGCCGGCCGTAATGCGTCAGGGTGTGGTTCACGCTGGCCGTGATGGCCATGTAACTGTCTGCGAGCGTCCCGTCGAAATCAAACAACACGGCCCGAAACTTCGGCATGAAAACTTCTCCCTCACGCATTCGCCCGCCAAATTATCGGCACGAATCCATTCAACCGGCCATCAATTGTTTGACCAGACTGGCCAGCAGGGCCGGATCGCGTTTGGCCATCAAATTGTCGATCTGATTTTGCGGCACTTCGAGTTTCTTCATGCTTTCCCCGGCCGACAGCCAGAGTTTTTCGAGCTTCTTTCCCTCGGCCAGATAGATGTCGGTCACCAGTTCGGCGAGCCGCTGAACCTGAATCTTGTCCAGATTCCGATAGTACCGTTTGATGATTCCTTGTTGATGCTTGGAGAAATCGTCCAGCATGTTTGGCCTTTCCACGTCGCCGGAGGAGGATTGTCACATACAATTTCCCTCACTTTACCCTCTCCCATTGAAATGACCAATCGAACTCATGCGGGCGGTCGCACAACGAGTCCGTTCCGCTCGGGTTACGATTGCCGGTGAAGTTGTCGGCGAGATCGGCCGGGGATTGCTTGTTCTTCTGGGTGTTCACACGTCGGACACCCCGGAACAGGTTCACTGGCTGGGGGACAAGATCGTCGGCCTGCGAATCTTCGAGGATGAAGCGGGCAAGATGAACCTGTCCGTTGGCGACATCAACGGGGGAATTCTGGTGGTCAGCCAGTTCACCCTGTATGGCGATTGTTCCAAGGGCCGCCGGCCGAGTTTCATCGAGGCCGCCCGGCCGGAAACCGCCATCCCGCTCTATGAGGGATTTGTCAACGCGATCAAGGTTCACGGCATTCCAGTGGCCACCGGCCAATTTGGGGCCGACATGCTGGTAGAATTGGCAAATGATGGCCCGGTCACGCTGGTGATCGACACGCCTTGAGGTAATTTCTTTGACCGAACGAATGCGATCATCTATCATCGCAAGACATCAAACCAGTCTCGGAGACAGAACGCCATGAACCGTCTAATTCTGGCCGCCCTTGCGGTCGCCGGACTGATTTTGCCGGCCGTCCGGGCTGAAGATAAAAAGTTCGAGGGGCCAACCAGCGGGACGATCAAAATCGTCTCCAGCCTCCCCCGCACGGGAAGCGCCAAAGGCCAGACAGACACCATCGTCAATGGCATCAAGTTGGCTCTGGAAGAAGAAGGCAACAAGGTCGGCGATTTCAAAATCGTTTACGAGGACTTGGACGACGCCACCGCGGCCGCCGGTCAATGGGACGCCCAGAAGGAAACTTCCAACGCCAATCAAGCCCGTGACGACGCGGACGTGATGGTGTACATCGGAACTTACAACTCCGGGGCCGCCAAAATCTCCATGCCGATTTTGAACAAGGCTGGCATCCTGATGGTCAGCCCGGCCAACACCTCCCCGAGCCTGACCAAGCCAAACTTCGGCGAGAAAGACGAGCCGACCCGATACCGGCCAAGCGGCAAGGTCAACTACTTCCGCGTCGTGCCTACGGACGACGTCCAAGGGCCGGTTGCCGCCCACTGGGCGAAGTCGATGAAAATCAAGAGTGTCTACGTTTTGGACGATAACGAAGTGTACGGCAAGGGAATCGCCGACCTGTTTCGAGGCGAATGCGAAGGGTTGAAACTGAAAGTGCTCGGCCAAGAGAGCATTGATGTGAAAGCCCAAGAATTCAAAGCTTTGATGCAGAAGATCAAAGCCCTGAAGCCCGGCCTGATCTACTTCGGCGGCACAACGCAAACCAAGGCCGGACAACTGGCCAAGGATATGGTGGCCGCCGGCATCACCGCCCCGCTGATGGTGCCGGATGGTTGCTACGAGCAATCCATGATCGAGTCCGCCGGGGCGGATGTCCTGAATGGTCGTTGCTATGTGACATTCGGCGGTCTTCCCCCGACCGAACTTGCCAAAAAGGGCGGCAAGGGCAAAGCCTTTGTTGACGCTTATGAAAAGAAGTTTGGCAAGATTCCGGACGAAGCCTACGCCGTGTATGGTTACGAGTGCGCCAAGGTGGCCTTGGAGGCCATCCGCAAGGCTGGCGTGAAGAACCGCGAGGCCATCGTCGCGGCCGCCGGCAAGTTGAAGAAGTTCGAGGGCGCCTTGGGCACATGGTCTTTTGACGTGAATGGCGACACGGACTTGAAGATGATGAGCGGCAGCAAAGTGGTCGACGGCAAGTTTGTGTTTGAAAAAATTCTTGAGATCAAAGACTGACGATCGTGGGCGGCGATCGGTTTTCACGGCCGTCGGCCGCCCGAACCCGCCCGGAATTTGCCCTACCAGTATCGACGTCCCCTCTCCAAGGGAGTTGTTGATTCGATGACCGGACTCACCGGACTGGTGTTCGCCAGCGCGGACACCCAATTCTTCATTAACATCTGCATCACCGGTCTCACGACCGGGTTCCTCTATGCCCTGATCGCCCTCGGTTACACGATGGTGTACGGCATTGTGGAGTTAATCAACTTCGCCCACGGCGATCTGTTCATGCTGGGGTGTTTCTTCGCTCTGACACTGGGTGGGGCCGTTATGGCACTAACCGGGTCGCCGATGGCGACCATCGCCCTGATGCTGCTCGCCACCCCCGTGTTCTGCGCCTTTCTGAACATGCTTGTGGACCTGACCGTTTACAAAGCCCTGCGGACGGCCCCCAAACTTGCCCCGCTCGTCTCGGCCATTGGCGTTAGTTTTGTGTTCATGAACATCGGGTTGTTCTGGGGCGGTTCCCAAGATGTGAATTTTCCCGGTCTGATCGAAGAACGTAATCTGCTCGCGGAGGACAGCGGCCTTCAATTCACGACCACCGATCTGCTCGTGATCCTCGTCACCGCCCCGGTGATGATCGGCCTGACGATTTTTGTCAAAAGCACCTCGCTTGGCAAGGCGATGCGGGCAACGGCCCAAAACCCGGTGGCCGCCCAACTCATGGGCATCAATGTCAATCGGGTGATCGCCGCCACCTTCTTGATTGGCGGAGCCCTCGCGGGGATCGCCAGCGTGATTTACGGATTGAAGATCAAGACCATCGGCTACCAGATGGGTTTCCAAAACGGTCTTTATGCCTTCACGGCCGCCGTCCTCGGGGGCATTGGCAACATCCCCGGCGCCGTGCTGGGGGCGATCGTCATCGGCATGGTTTATTCACTCGCCAGCGCCTACATCGACGCCCGCTGGGCGACGGCGATGGTGTTCGTGATCCTCATCACGATTCTGGTTTTCCGGCCCACGGGCCTGCTTGGGGCACGCACGCGGGAGAAAGTATGAGCAGCGGGGTTCTCCGCAAACTGGCCGGCTTGCTCGTGCTGGCCTTGGTGATTACCTATCCGTTGATCCCCGGACTGAATGACAAGATCGAATCGATGCTCGGAAAAAAGATCGGCGACTCGTTCCCGACCATTTTCATCTATGGCATCCTGGCCCTGGCCCTGAATGTCGTTGTCGGGTATACCGGATTGCTTCATTTGGGCATCGCGGCGTTCTTCGGCATCGGTGCGTTCACCACGGGCATCCTCACGGTCGGACAATACCCGTTCCAGTTTGGCTTTCTGCCGGTGCTGGTCGTTTCAACGATGGCCGCCGCCCTTCTCGGGGGGATTCTTTGCGTCCCCACCCTGCGGTTGCGGGGGGATTATCTGGCCCTCGTCACGCTTGGATTCGGTCTCATCACCGTCACGGCCTTGCGAAACTTGCAGGAAATCACCGGCGGGATGCAAACGCTCAATCCAATCCCGCCGCCGAAAATCCCGGAAATCCTTCGGTGCCCCTTGGAATCGCTTGGCCTGACGATGAGTTGGACCGAGGACTACAGGCTCTTTTACTACCTGACCCTTGGTTACCTGCTGTTGGTGTTCGTCTTCCTTCGGAACTTGGAACACTCCCGGCTCGGCCGGGCGTGGGTCGCCTTGAGGGAAGACGAACTGGCGGCCACTTGCATGGGCCTCAACGCCGCCCGGTTGAAGTTGCTGGCGTTCACTCTCGCGGCCGGTCTCGCCGGCATGGCGGGCAGTCTTTACGCGACGAAGATGACCAACACGACGGAACCCACCCGGTTCGACTTCCAACTCTCCTGCACCATCCTCTCCTGCCTGATTCTCGGCGGCCTTGGGAATCGCACGGGCGTGCTGCTCGGCGTATTTCTTGTGGCGGGGTACGACTTTCTCTTCGCCCCGGCGGCCGATGCGTGGCTTCAGCGAAATGACATGAACCCGAACGACAAAGGCTATTTGAAGTTCTCCATGTGGAACCTCATGATCTTTGGCCTCGCGTTGGTTCTAATGATGCGATTCCGCTCGTCCGGTCTGCTTCCGAAGCGCCGCGGAACGACCACCGGAAAGGGGGCATGAGATGTCGCTTCTCAAAATCGAAGGACTGACCATGCGTTTTGGCGGCCTGACAGCCGTCAAAGAGGTGAGCCTGACCGTCGCCCCCGGCCAGATCTTTTCCATCATCGGGCCGAACGGAGCCGGCAAGACCACCATGTTCAATGCCGTGACAGGCATTTATAACCCGACGGCCGGAAAGATTCTGTTTGAAGACCACAACCAGAAAAGGCCGTTTGGCTGGAAAGTCATTCTTGGTTCATTGCTTGTTGGTCTGTTTGTCGGGGCCATCGCTTTTGTGTTCAGTCTCAATGTTGATCGGATGTGGAAGACAGCCATCAAGCGAGAGTATGCGTCAAAAGGAGACGGGTTCTCGTACCGGGAGGCTTTGTGGTCAACCTTCCGATACTACGAGGGTGAATTCATCATCGAGCAGGACCGCCTGATCCGCGAGGGCAGGCCGCAGTTGTGGTCGGTGAAAGGGACGGACAGCGATGTTTCACTCTTGAAAGGCAAAAACGCCGAGGACGCCGAGAAGAAACGCGACGCGATCAAGACGGGCAACCTGCAAGTCGTTGCTCCTCCGGAACCGGACGGGGATTGGGAGATTCGCAACGCCGACGGTTCCTTGTTATTGGACACCTTCCCGGAAGAACAAGACGCCCGGGATTTGTTCACCACGCTCGATCAAGTGTACCGCCAGCAGGACAGTCGTCGGCAAACGGCCAAGATCGCCGGACTGGCCGGCCTGTTGATCGGCCTTTTTGGAAATTACGCCACGTGGCGACGATCCCGCCGGACGACCGATTACATCGCCCTCGGCGGCATGGCCCGGACGTTTCAGAACATCCGGCTGTTCCAAAACATGATCGTGATGGAAAACGTGCTGGTGGGGATGGACCGCCGCTTCTCCGGCAATGTGCTTTGGATGGCTTTCCGCATGCCGTGGCTTCGCAAAGAAGAACACCGGCTTGCGGACGAGGCGATGAAACTGCTCGATTTCGTCGGCTTGTCCGCCAAAGCCCAGACACTGGCGAAGAACCTGCCTTACGGCGAACAACGCTTGCTCGAAATCGCCCGTGCGATGGCTTGCCAACCGAAGTTGCTCCTGCTCGACGAACCGGCCGCCGGGATGAATCCCCGCGAGACGGCCGACCTGATGGGGCTGATTCGCCGCATCCGCGACCGCCAGATCACGATCTTGTTGATCGAACACCACATGAGTCTGGTCATGGGCATTTCTGACCGGATCGCGGTGCTGGATTACGGTGTGAAGATCGCGGAGGGACCCCCCGAAGAAGTTCGGAATAATCCGAAGGTGATCGAAGCGTATTTGGGCAAGGAGGAAGTTTCGTGAGCGATCCCTTGCACAAAGATCAAGACCTCCGCGCAGACGACGGCCCGATTGAAGAGAGCCAGAAGACTTCTGAAACTCCCTTGCTGAATGTAAGCGAACTGCGTTCCGGCTATGGCCCGATTGAAGTTCTCAAGGGCATCTCCCTCCATGTCAACGCCGGGGAAATTGTCACGGTGATCGGGGCCAACGGGGCCGGGAAGACCACCACGTTGATGACCGTCTCCGGATGCGTGAAAATTCGCGGCGGGGACATCACTTTTGATGGAAGAAGTCTCACCGGCATTCCCGCCCACGAAATCGTGAAACTGGGGATGGCCCAGTCTCCCGAGGGGCGGAAAATCTTCCCCCGGCTGACGGTATTGGAAAACCTCCAGATGGGCGCTTTTACCGTGCGGGACCAAGTCCGCGTGCGGGAAGACATCGAAAAGGCGTATCATTACTTTCCGATCCTCAAGGATCGGCAGAAGCAACTCGGCGGCACGCTCTCCGGCGGGGAGCAGCAAATGCTGGCCATCGCCCGAGCCTTGATGATCCGGCCGAAGTTGCTGCTTTTGGACGAGCCATCCCTCGGCTTGGCGCCGATGATCGTCTTGAAAATCTTCGAGGTGATCCGGGAATTGAACAGAGAAGGCATGTCCGTGTTGTTGGTCGAACAAAACGCCCGGCTGGCGTTGAAGATCGCCAATCGCGGCTATGTGATGGAAACCGGCAGCATCACCGCCACCGCCCCGGCCCAGGAATTGTTGAACGATCCCCGAATTCAAGCCGCCTATTTGGGCGAATGATTTACTCCTATTTGGAATCTCTCCACGCATCATGAAAATCACCCGGTTGGAAACGTTTCACATTCGTCTCCCCGTCGCGGCGGGCAAGGTCTCGCTGAACCGCGTCGGCAAAACCCTTCGCACGGACGCCGTCGCCGTGATTGTTCACACCGATGGCGACCTCACCGGCATCGGTGTCACCCTCACCACGACCGCCGGGGCGGCCGTCAAAAATTTGATTGACAACGACCTCTCCGCATTGGTCGTGGATCAAGACCCCCGGATGCCGGAGGGGATTTTCCAGAAAGTCTCGGCAAGCGTCCGGCTGGTCGGTTGGGCAGGCCTAATTGCCCGAGCCTATGCGGCCATCGACCTCGCCTTGTGGGATTTAAAGGCCAAAGCCGCCGGGATGCCGTTGTGTGTTTTGTTGGGTGGCAACCGCCCGGCGGGGTCGTTCACAGTCTCTGGAATGGCCGACATTGGCACGGACGCGGCCACCACATGCAAGATCGTCAAGCCATTGATGGCCGACGGCGCCGTCGGCGTCATCGCAGATGTCGGCTCCGGGGATGTGCAACAGGATGCCGACCGCGTGCAGCAAATCCGCGACACCCTTGGCGAAGACGCCTGGCTCGGCGTGCGGTGCGATGGCCGATATGACCTGCAAACCGCCCTGGCGATGGCCCATTTTTACGAAGAAGATGTCGGCATCGACTGGATCGAAACCCCGCTGCCGCCGGACGACCGGCATGGCTATCTTCGCCTTGCGGAACGGATGGAAGTCCCCTTGGCCGTCGGCGGGTCGTTCGCAGAAGTCTCCGAATTTCGGGAAGTGTTGGAGAGCGGAATCGCCCGTGTGTTGCGGCCCGATCTCTTGCGGCTGGGTGGCCTGACACCCCTGTTGAAAGTCTGTCGTCTCGCCGAGGCGTTCCCGGTGAATGTCGTGCCGACTCGCTTCCCGGAAGTGGCTTTGCATCTCGCGGGGGGGCTGTCGAACGTGCCGATGGTCGAATGGACGACCACGCTTTCGCCGATTTTGAACAACCCGCCCCGACCGCTGGGTGGCAAATTCACTCCCTCGGTTGAACCGGGCCACGGATTGGAACTCAACTTGGAAGCCTTGGAAAACCTCAAGGCCCCATGAAAAGTGTGCTGGTCATCGGCGGCGGGCTGGCCGGACTGGCCGCCGCCGCCCGTCTGGCAACGACCGGCCATCGAGTGACCATTCTGGAATCGCGGCAACGCCTCGGCGGCCGGGCCGGTTCCTTCACTCATCCCCAATCCGGGCAACTCGTCGATGCCTGCCAGCATGTCAGCATGGGGTGTTGCACGGAGTTTGCCCGCTTCGCCAAACTGGTTGGGATTGAGCATTTTCTGAAGCCGGAACCCATCCTCTGGTTCATGACCCCCGACCGCCGGGTGACCCGTTTCGCGGCCGATTCCCTGCCCGCTCCGTTTCACCTTTCTCGGGCTTTTGCCCGCGTGCATTACCTAACATGGGGGGACAAACTCCGCATCGCCTGGGGACTGGCTTGCCTGCGATTGATCAACCCGGAGGATGACCGGCCGCTGCTGCCGTGGCTTCAAAAACACCGGCAAAACGAACGTACCATCAAACGATTTTGGGGCATTGTGCTGGTGAGCGCCCTGAACGAGTCGGTGGATCGTGTCGGGTTGAAGTACGCGAGAAAAGTCTTCGTTGATGCGTTCCTGCGTGATCGCCGGGGCTTCGAGGTCCAAGTGCCGACGGTACCGCTCGGCCGACTTTACGGCGAAGAATTGTCGGCGTGGTTCGCCAAGAATGGCGTATCGGTGGAATTCAACGCCCGTGTGACCGGATCGACTGTTGAAGGAAATCGTCTGACGGGAGTGACTCTGCGGGATGGCTCGTTGCGCGTGGCTGATGACTATGTCTCGGCGGTGCCGTGGAATCGACTGGCCGACTGGCTTTCTATCGAAATTCTCCCGTCTGCGGGTGCCTTTCAACCGTCGCCGATCACCAGTGTTCATCTTTGGTTCGACCGTTCGATCATGGATTTGCCGCATGTCGTGCTTGTCGATTGTTCCGGGCAATGGGTCTTCAACCGGGGGGAGGTTTCCCCTGGCGAATGGTATGTTCAGGTGGTCATCAGTGCCTCGGGCGAGATGCGGGCGATGGGACATGAGAAGGTCGAGTCAACGATTGTTGAGGAGATGCGGAGCCTCTTTCCGGCGGCCCAGAAGGCGAGATTACTGAGAGCGAAAGTCATCACGGAACACGCGGCGACCTTCGTCCCGATTCCGGGAATTGATACTCACCGGCCCGGCCCTGTGACGAAATTGGAAAACCTCTTTCTCGCAGGTGACTGGACGGCGACTGGCTGGCCCGCGACGATGGAGGGGGCGGTGCGAAGCGGATTCCGGGCGGCTGACGTTTTGGCCAAAACCCGGTGACTTGTTCCGGCCGACAGTGTTATGATATGATGAATTCTCCGACGAATCAGCGTGGAAGTGCGTCATGAAGTGCCAGCAGTGCGCCAAAACATCAACGATGCAAATCACCGAAATCCACGGAGACAATGATTTCGAGGAGTTCCACCTTTGTGATGATTGCGCCCAAAAATATCTCTACGCGGTCGCCCCGAAGAAGAAAAAAATACCCGAGATTGTCGATCCGCTGACGGAAAAACACTGCGATCAATGCGGAACGAAATTCATCGACTTTCGGAATTCTGGTCGCCTTGGTTGCCCCCACGATTATGATGTGTTTCTGACAGAGTTGATTCCCCTGTTGGAGAACATTCACGGGGGCTTGCGACACACGGGCAAGACGCCCCGCAGCCGGCCGACCCAGAAACTTCGCCAGCAGGAAATGGCCCGGTTGCGGGAGGATTTGCAAACGGCGATCCACGCGGAAGCCTACGAGGACGCCGCCCGGCTTCGGGACCGGTTGCGGGAACTGGAAGGCGATTGAATCGGACGGAGCTGCAATCACCCAGGATGGAAGGGGTCGGCGATGAGTTTCCCATGCAAGTATTGCGGCTCCACAGCCACCATTCACCTCACGGACATCATCCACAAAAAGAAGCGGGAAATGCACATCTGCGAGGCTTGCGCCCGCGAAAAGAACATCATCCCGGATTCGCCGAAGGAACTGAACGTCCAGGCTCTTCTCGAACTGGTGCTGGGAGCGGCGACCACCCCGGCAAAAACCGAACCAGCCGACGTGAATTGCCCCGATTGCGGCATACACTATGCACACTTCCGAAATCAGGGTCGGCTTGGATGCCCAAACGATTATGTGGTGTTTCGGGAGTTGCTTGAGCCGCTGTTGGAACGGGTCCACAATGACGCCACCCGTCATGCGGGGAAGGTTCCCCGGCGGCATCAACGCCGGTTGAGAATGGCCCGCCGGGCTGAACTGGAAGCGCAACTTCGCTCGGCCATCCTCGCCGAACGATACGAAGCGGCGGCCAAACTTAGGGACGACATTCGCGTGCTGGAGGCGAACAACCATGAACCTTGATCGCCTGCTCGATCATCTCGGCGAATGGCTGCGCGGCACCGGGCCGGAAAGCGATGTCGTTGTTTCCACGCGCATCCGGCTGGCCCGCAATCTCGCGGGGCTGCCGTTCACCAATCGGGCGTCCCCCCATCAGAAGGCCGAAGTCGAATCCCGGTTGCGCGAGGCCATCGAATCGCTGGACCTGAACCACCCGCTTCGCTACGTCGGGATGACTGAAATCTCCACGGTGGACCGTCAATTCCTTGTCGAGCGACAACTGGTGAGCCGGGAACTGGCCACCGTTTTGGAAGGACCTCGCGGCGTTGCCTTTGATGAACGGGAATCCGTCAGCATCATGATTAACGAGGAGGACCAGCTTCGCATGCAATCCATGCGAAGCGGCTTCGACCTTGACGCGGCGTGGAACACCATCGACCAGATTGACGACTTGGTGGAATCAAAGGTTGAATACGCCTTCAGCGACGAGTTCGGATACCTCACCGCCTGCCCCACCAACGTCGGCACCGGCATGAGGGCCAGCGTGATGCTGCACCTTCCCGCCCTCGGGCTGACCAAGCAGATTGAAAAAGCCTTCAAGGCACTGCAAAAGATCAACCTCGTCGTGCGGGGCCTCTACGGCGAAGGCAGCCGGGCCTTGGGGGACTTTTACCAAATCTCGAACCAGATCACGCTCGGCAAAAGCGAAGCCGCCGCCCTGAATGATATCCGGGCCGTCATCAGCGAAGTGATCCGATACGAACGGCTTGCCCGTTCGACACTGATGCGCGAAGCCCGCCAGAGTTTTCAAGACAAAGTGGCCAGGGCACTCGGCACCTTGCAATCCTCGATCATGATGACCTCCGAAGAGACGATGGAACTGCTCTCGGCCGTGCGTTTGGGCGTCCATCTGAAAATGCTCGGCGACTTATCCCTGACTTCCCTGAACGAATTGTTCATCCAGACCCAACCCGCCCACCTTCAGAAGTTGATGGGCGTGCCCCTCGATGGCGAGGAACGAAACGCGGCACGAGCCAGACACCTGAAACACAAACTCCGTTCCATCGGGGCCGAATGACCACCCGGCCACTTTCTTCGCCCCCGTGGTTACGGTGGGCGCATCTCCTTGTGTTCGTCGCGTTTTTCACGGCGTGGACCATCGCCCTGCTGTCGCCGGTTCCCAAGGAGAGCGCCAAGGAGATTTTGGGCGACGAGGACAACATCTTCTATTTCGGCAAACTGCTGCACGTCGCGGCTTATGCCTGGCTGGCCGTCCTCGGCGGCACGATCTGGCTGATGCGGACACGCTGGTCTTGGATCGTGGTGTTGCTGATCGTTCACGGCGAACTGACCGAGTATTTTCAGCAATTCGTCGGCCGAACCTCTTCGGTGCGAGACACGTTGTTGGATTCAACCGGCGTGTTGATCGGCGCCCTCCTCGTCCGGTTCTGGTGGCGGTTCAAGTCGTCGAAGTCTTCCCTTGATTCGGCCACGCCGTCAACCGCCAGCCCGGCATGACCGGTTTCAAATCCTCCGGCGTTTGTTCATCGGCTTTCCAACACGCCACCCAATCATCCCACGGCAGATCGTGTCCGCTGAATACCAACGGAAGCTCCGCCAAACGGCGGTCGTGCCGCAAGATTTCCGGGCCTTCGTTGTAGTCATAACACTCCACGGAACCATCAGGCTTCGGAACCAGCAACCCTTCCGGGATCGCGTCAAACTCTCCCGCAGTCTCTCCAAGAACAGCCGCGACTTGTTCCCGAATCGCATCAACGCCGATCAATTTGTACAACCCGGCCAGGGCATCATCCCAAACCGCTTGCTGGCCGGGGGACAACGTCAGGCTCTCGGGATGCTCCACGCTCGCAATCAGCCAGCCTCCGCGTTCCTCGATGCTGATGAGAACCTCCGTTCCCTCATCGCCGATCTGAATGGGAAACCGGACGCGGTTCGTCGCCATCCGGGGAAACTCCGCATGGACCGCCAGCCCGGCCCATCGGTGACTGGCGACGAGATAGGCGACGAAACCCCGCTCCAAGAGATGATGAAGCGATTCCGCTATGTGGTGTAAGTGGTGATGATGCTTAACAACCCGGTGATGATTGCCCGTTGCCGCGGCCGTTCTCAGTTTCGCCCATGTTTTCGGGACAACCCCGGAATGAAATCCCGGCCGGAGCAAGGCCCGCATTTTTTCCCCATGCGAACCGACAATGGCCGGGCGAATCGTCTTCGCAGCGTTGGCCTTGTAGAGCTTCCAGTTCTCCTTGAGTTCCCACACGAGGAAGCCGAACATGCCCGGAATCCCGCTGACGATCACCCCCATCGTCTTTTCGTTCATCGCAAACTGCTTCGACAGCGAGGGAATCAGCGGGAGCAGCATCTTATGCGATACAGTTACCACGGGAAAATGTTTGATCGGGTTGATCTGCGGTTCCACCAACAAGTTCCAGGCAAACCGGAACACATAAGTGAACAAGAACCAGCCGAAACCGAGCAGCAATTTGGCCGCGAACATCGCAGAACTCTGCCCCTGCCGGAATCGCAACGACTCATCCACGGCATAAATGGCCCGGTCGATGGCCTCCAGAATGGCGTTGAAAATTCGCAGCACAAAAGTGAGGACACCCATCACAAAATTGACAGACAATACCCGCCAGGCACGGGCAACGGCCTCATTGAAACGATCCTCAATGCCCCGCCCGAAAGTGGTCCGCACAAGGATCATCGTCGTGAGCGCGACGCCAAGACCCGCAATAAGATTTTCCCAATCCTCGTACCCGATCAGCCAACTCATGAGCGCCCCGAACAAACCCGTGACGGTTGGCAACAGAAAATAGCGGCGATAGAAACGAGTCGCCGCATTGTCAAACGTCATGCGGACCAACGGCGACTTCGCCACGTCCGACGGCAATTTGAAAAAGAAAAATAGCGAGTATTGACCCACAACCCGCCGAAACGCCCGCCAGTGGATCAAGAGAAACAGAACACAACCAATAATCCAAAATGCGGTCCAATCAAAACCCTTGCCCATGTGGGGATGTTCGATGACATGGCCCGCCGCCGTCCCGGCGACCATTTGAAAACCATCCACAATCTTGTTCCAGCCGCCAAGCCAATTGAGCAAACCTTTGGCGGCCCCGAGCATGTGATGAACGGCTTCCAGAAACACAAACGCCCCGCCGAACGGAAGGGCAATGAAAAGAGAAAAGAACCGGCCGACAGGAGTGCCAAAGAACAATGAGCAGATCCGCTGGAGAACCCTCATGTAGACTTCGCCGCGATGATAGACGCCGTCCAGACGCACCGCCAGCAGACGGTTGGCCCGGATCAGCGGATCACCGACGAAGAACTCACTCGGTCCCGACAGGTCTGGGAGTTTGATCCGGCTGCGGGCCAGGGCATCCCGGAAATCGCCGATTCTCAGATAGCCCCGCTCCCAGGCAGTGTCGAGCAGTTCTTCGACGATCTTTCTATGGGAAACCGTCTCCGGCAAATTCTCCGCTCGCAGTCCGACTTCGTTGAGGACATCCGTGATGATGGGACGCAACTCGGTCCGGCCGGCCTGTTCCGCATGACCAAACGCATGATGCAGGAGTTCTTCCAACTGTTGAAAGGGTTGCCGGGGGGCAAGCGAGGCAGCCCTGCGAGCCGCCGCCCGCAGGTGACGGCCAACCAGCAACCACCGATGCTTGGTGAGCAACCGCTTCACGGGTTGCTGGCCGAAGGTAACCATCCATTCAATGAGGTCGGCGGTGAAAATTTGTTGCTCAACCGCCAGACAAGCCCGCTGAAGGTCGTACAACAGTCGCCGTTCGGTGGACCATCCCTCTTCCGTCATCCCCTCCAAGATTTTCCGAAGACAATCAGTCCATTCATGCTGTTCGGCCGCATCCAATTGCAGCAAATTCCCGATTCGATTGGCGAGCGATTCAATCGGGCCATTGGCGGCATGCGGGTTCTCCCGAGCCAGCAAAATGGCCGCCTTGACATCATTGCCCGGCGGGGATGTTGCGTTTGTCTCCCGAATCGGGAAAGGTTTGTCTGATTTCGGAGTCGGAGCATGTGCTGGTGCGTGAGGCGAAACCGGCACCGGTTTCGCCTCACCCTCGGGACGTGTCTCCTCGAATAGAAGCGCGGCGTCGAACTCAGACACCAGTTGGTCAATTAGCTCTTGGGGATGTTCCAAACCAGGGAAGAAATCGGGAACAGCCTCGGGCGTAAAAAAATGCAGTTCCAGCAAGAAGGCAATGAACTCTCGATAAACGAACTCATCGGGGTCGGCCTCGGCAATCAAGTCTTGCGATTCCAACACGCTTTGGACTTCGTGCCAGAACGTCGCCCCGAGGGCATGACGACTACTTTTCAGTGCGGCAACCTGATCGGGGTTTTTGAAACGCCTGTCAATTGCCGCGTCGATTCGGGCATGGAACAAAATCTTCCAGACATCCCGGAGGTTGCGAATGTGTCCGGATTCATCCGGATTGGGCAGAAGCAGGAACTCCGATGCCGGGTCGTCGGGTCGGATGCCAAGTTCGGCGAGGGGCAAGATCCGGACAAGTTCCGCACGAGAAATCGGCCAGGCAAACTCATGCGGAACGCGGGCCGAAAACTCCTCCCACGGACGTGATCGACGAATCACCCGTCGCAATCCGCGAAGCGGTACGAACCGGACGGCCGGATTTTTGGCTTGGGCAGCATTGATGAGAGCTGACGAGGACGCATGAGAAGGGGACATACAAAAACTCTGGTGATTCGCAGCGGACCCTGGTGGAAGGGTACGGAGCGAATCTACCAGAGCTTTGGAAGGTCGGCAACTAAACGGGATTATTGATCGGTAACCGTTTCGCCGTTGGCTCGGGTGACCATGGCCGCGAAAACAGCGGAGGTCACGGTCGATTTGACAAACCGGACGGAACCGTCACCCAAGAGGGTATTCACGCCTCCCGTGTGGAAGGAGTAAGGAGCGCTGGAGCCTTCCGTGCCGAAACCCACGGCGGTTTCCGGGTAGCCTTGGTAGTCAAATCCGTTGGTGCAATTGACCGCACATGGCCCGTTGATGGTCGTTCCGTCGGCCGAGGAGCCGTAGTAATCGAGGTCCGAAGCCGGACGAGCCCAACCGCCACCGTTCACCTTGTTCGTCGGGGCCGTGCTGAACGGCTTGCCCACCCGGTATATCTGCGGGCGACCGGCCGATTCGGTAATCATGATCGTGTTCGACAGACCGTCCGTCACCCCGCTGAAGTAGTTCCCCGTCACGTTCTTCTGAAGAATACCGTATTGCGGCTGACCCGTGGCGTTGACCAAGGTGGCCAGCGCGGCCACTTGTGTCGAGGCCGCGTAATCGGTGATGGCGACGATGTTCCAAGTACTGGTTTGCGGATCGCCGTCCAATCGTGATGGATTCAGTCCGGAAGGGCACTGGAACCCCTTGAGGACTTGGGATGTGATCGGCAAATTGGTGGACGATCCCCAAGTGGTGGTGAGATCGTAGTTCTTTCGCAAGTTATCCTGTTCGATGTAGGCCAGCGTCGGGATCACCCAACTGACGCGAGGAGCGGTGGTGCTACCATTCGGCCGGATGCTGCTGGGCAGATATCCATAGGACGATTCGTGATTGTGAAGAGCCAAGCCAAGTTGCTTGAGGTTGTTGGAACACTTCATCCGGTTGGCGGCTTCGCGGATCTTCTGGACAGCCGGAAGCAGCAGGCCGATCAGGATGGCGATGATCGCAATCACCACCAGAAGCTCGATCAGCGTGAACCCACGACGATTCTTCTTTCGCAAGTCTTTCAACCGAAGCATTTGATACCCCAAATTACCTTGTTGTGCGGAGAGACGAGTTCTTGTTTCAGCAATGTCATCGGAATAATAACCTTTATTCATGAGAAAGACAAGGCGAAAAATCTAAATTCATCGTCAAAGTGAATTTTAAATAACCACCAAATTAGTAATGTATGTTGTGCAAACTACTTTAACGATTGAATGGATTGAAAGAATTGTGCCGAAAGAGGGCAGATGAAAAAGCAGCCAGAATGGGCGATTTTCGAGGCAAGACAGTGACTTGTCGGATTACGGGGAGATTGACAAACTTGCTGAGTTTAGGCGTTTTCCTTCCCCTTTCTTTTCAGGCTGAATTATATTAACCTTGCACAGCGAATTCCCACCCGTGCGGACCATCAGCGCACTCCCGGTGGAGGCTGCTCTCTTTGGACAACGACAATGCCAGCTCCCGCTTCCGTCGATGAACTGTTGAAACTGATCCGCAAAAGCGGGATGGTCGATGAACCGCGGTTGGATGCTTACCTCGAACGGTATCGCTCCTCCGGGGGGCCGACTAACGACGTGCGCAAACTGGCCGGGGCGATGGTCCGAGACGGGTTGCTGACGTATTTCCAAGCCGAGCAATTCATGCTTGGGAAATGGCGTGGCTTCACGATTGGCAAATACAAGCTGTTGGAGCGTATTGGTTTCGGTGGAATGGGCCAAGTTTTCCTCTGCGAACACATGTACATGCGCCGACGGGTGGCCATCAAAGTGCTGCCTCCGGCGAAGGCCGAGGAACCGGCCGCCCTTGGCCGGTTTTACCGGGAGGCCCGCGCGGCCGCCGCTCTGGATCATCCGAACATCGTGCGAACCCATGACATCGACCAAGACGGCAATCTGCACTTCTTGGTGATGGAATATGTGGACGGGTCCAGCCTGCTGGAGATGGTCAAAAAGAAGGGGCCGATGGCCGCCGACCGGGCCGCCCATTACATCTGGCAATCCGTCCAAGGCTTGGATCATGCCTACCGGGTCGGCGTTATCCATCGCGACATCAAACCGGGAAATATCCTCGTTGACCGCTTCGGCATTTCAAAGATCCTCGACATGGGGCTGGCTCGCTTTTACAACAGCGACGACGACATGTTGACGAAGAAATACGACGAAAAGAGCGTTCTGGGCACGGCCGATTACGTCGCCCCGGAACAAACAGTGAACAGCCACGACGTCGATGTGCGGGCGGATCTTTACAGTCTCGGCGCCACCTTTTACTTCTTGCTGGCAGGCCATCCCCCTTTCCCCGAAGGGACTATTTCGCAAAAACTGATCGCCCACCAAACCAAGAAACCGACACCCATCCGGCAAATCCGGCCGGACGTCCCTGCGGAACTCGCGGCCGTCCTTGAAGGATTGATGGAAAAGAGCTTGGAAAACCGGTTCCAGACGCCGGCCGAGGTCTACGAGGCTCTGCTGCCGTTCGTTCAGGGTCCGATGGCCCTGCCGCCGGATGATGAAATGCCGGTGCTGAGTCCGGCCGCGCGGGAAGCGATGGGATTGCCGGGAATGGGCGGAACATCCGGGAATATGTCCGGGTCTTTTCGTCAAGATTCGGCGATTCTTCGGGCCGAGATCCTTCAGCGATCCGGCCGGATGGCCGCGCCGGCCGCCGGATCGGGGCGATCCCCCGTGCCGCCTCCGCAAAGCAGTGGTCGCGGAAGTTCCGGCCTCTTGAACCGGCCAGGTGGTTCGTCCTCGAAAATGCCGCCGCCGTACTTTGACTCGCCCCCGGCGTCATCGCCATTGGGTTCCGCCGCGATCCCGCCGATTCCGAATCCGACTTCGCCGGTGAATGAAACGGCCCGGATGGGACAGTCAACGACCGAACGAACGCCCAATCGAGAGTCACGTCAAGATCATCGTCACGACTCGCGAGACCAAGGTTACCGGCGACCGGAAACTCGCGGGTTGAACCCGATCAGCAACCCGGTTCTCCGGATCATCCTCGAATCGGTGCTCATCTTCGGCTTGTGCCTGTTGATTTTCTTCATCGTCCGCGGGCTGTGATCGCCGCCGGTCATTTCTTCGGATCATTCAACAAACCGGCGCTGGTCTCAAAATACCGGCGCCGTCGTTTGGAACCCGCGCCTGCTTCGGCTTGTTTTTCCCGCAAATCCTCACGATTGGCCATGCACACGGGGCACGCCACCGTTTTGAGATGGAAGTCCGCGTAGGCCGACAGCGAGGGTTCCAAAATCCCGTGCAAATGACCGGTCAACTGTTCGCGAGTGAGACAACTTAGCCGCTCTCTTCGCCACACGGCTCCAATCGAATGCTCGCCACGATCACGGTCTTCGCGGAGTTTGTCAAGCCGATGCCTGAACTCGGCCGATTCCCGAAGACACTTCTCGATCGCCGCCGTCAGGGCGTCATCCAGATCGTCGTCCAAATAGGCGAACAACTGTTCCCGGCTGAAATTCTCGGCCATCGTTCCATCCCCGCTTGGCGAATGCCGATTAGTATACACGTCGGGACGGTCCTGCGGGATTGGCAAACACCGGATGGTTGCCTATGACACCCTGCGGGAATTTGATTGGGATTCGGTCCGTCCACACAGCGGGCCACACCAAGGAAGGTCAGCGATGCCCGTTCATCCAACGGCCCGGATACACCCGACGGCGATTATCCCGCCGGAAGCCACCATCGGCGAGGGCGTGGAGATCGGCCCGTTTACGGTGCTCGAAGGTGATGTTCGCATTGGAACGGGAACAACCGTCGCCCCGCACGTTCACCTCATCGGCCCGTTGAAAATCGGCGAGAAAAACCGAATCGGAACCGGATGCGTTTTTGGCGCCGAACCACAGCATCTTTCCTATGCCGGCCAGCCGGCGAGCGTGGAAATCGGCGACCGGAACGTCTTCAAAGAACAGGTGACCGTCCATCGCGGTTCGCATCTTCCCGGTTGGGGCGTGACACGGATCGGAAATGATGGCTATTTCATGGTCAACTCTCACTTCGGCCATGATGCCCAAGTCGGCAACAACGTGATTCTCGCCAACGGGGCTTTGCTGGGGGGCCACGTCGTCGTTCAGGACCGGGCGTTTGTATCCGGGAACGCGGGGGTTCATCAGCACGCCCGAATCGGCCGACTGGCCATCACGACGGGTTGCATCGCCATCGTTCAGGATTTGTTGCCCTTCATGACGTTGGAAACCCGCGAGGAAGTCGCCGGCGTCAATGTGTTGGGATTGCGGCGGGCCGGATATTCGGCCGGGGATATTTCCATCGTCCGGGAAGCGTACAAGATCATTTACCGAAGCGGGAACATCTTAAAAGTCTCTTTTGAGCAATTGGCCGCCCGTTTTCCAGACCACCCGCTAATCAATGAACTGTTGGTGTTTGCCAAAGCCAGCAAACGCGGGGTGATTCGGCCAATGGGCTCGCAATCTCCCAACACGGATGCGTGATTTTTCACATCTCCCCCTGTTCATTTTCGGACGGGTTCCCATAATCACTGTTCGATCTTAAACGCGATCCGACGGTTGACGCCTTCGTCATGCCGTCCGATGATGAATTGGCGGGTTTCCCGCGGGAAAATGGGCGATGGCTGAAGCACTGGTCCTGAAGTCGGAAGTTCGCAACGGGCTTGGCGGCCGTGATTCGGCCCGCCTCCGCAAAAATGGCCGCATTCCGGCGGTCGTGTATGGCCACAAGGAAACTCCGGCCAACATCTCCGTCTCCAAGGACGACCTGACTTCCATCCTCCGACAGCATGCCCGCACGCTGTCTGTGGAAGTCGGCGGCAAAAATGAAACCGTGCTGATTCAAGAAATCCAGCACGACTACCTCGGTTCGACCGTGTTGCACGTTGACTTCCGCCGCGTCTCGGCCGACGAACGCGTTCGGACGACCGTGGACATCGAACTCAAGGGTATTGCCCCCGGCGTGATCTCCGGCGGCGTTCTTGACCAGCCGTTGCACAAGATCCACATCGAATGTCCGGCCATGGCCATCCCGGAATCGATCCGCGTGAAGATCGACGCCTTGGTGATCGGCCAAGTGATTCACGTCAAGGAACTCGACCTTCCGGCCGGGGTGACTGTCTTGGAAGACGCCGACGCCGTGGTGGTGCAGGTGAAGACGGCCCAGGCCCTTGAAGTGGTCGCCGGAGCCGAAGGGGCCAACGAGCCGGAAGTCATCACGAAGAAGAAAGAAAAGGCGACCGACGAGGAGTAACCTCTTGGTTGTCGGCGGGATGAGCCGGGGGCGAGGTCATGAAACTGGTGATCGGTCTCGGAAACCCCGGTTTGAAGTATGCCGGAACCCGCCACAACATCGGTTACGAGGTGGTCGATTATCTCGCCTCGGCTCCGATGGTTGGTTCGTGGAAATCGCGGTTTCAGTCCCAAGTGGCCGAAACCAAGGAAAACAACGAGCCCGTCCTGTTAATCAAACCCGAAACGTTCATGAATCTGAGCGGCCGGGCGGTTCGGCAGGCGGTCGATTTTTACAAGATCACCCCCGCCGATTTGTTGGTAGTTTGTGACGACTTGGCCTTGCCCTCCGGCAAATTGCGACTCCGGGCCACCGGTTCGCATGGCGGGCAAAACGGCCTGCGGAACATTCAGGAAAGCCTCGGCACGCCGGATTATCTCCGGTTGCGAATCGGAATCGGGTCGCCGGGCGAACATCAGGATGCGGCCGATTATGTGCTGGGGCGATTCAAAGCCTCCGAACGATCGGTGTTGGACGAAGCGATGGCGAAGGCCGCCCGGGCAATATTGACTTGGATCAATCGCGGTGCGGACGCCTCGATGAACGAGACCAACGGCGGCGAACAACGACCGCCGAAACCGAAGCCCGAGAAAAAGACGGCCGACGAGCAAGCGATCAAAAAAAGTCCGACGACCGAAGAGATCAAGACAGAGAAACCCTGAGAACGAGTACGGCGGAACCATCATGCCAGTGAATAGCTACGAGTGTCTGATCCTGTTGGACCCCACCAAGGTGACCACGGACGTGGAGGCCGCCAAGGCCCAGATCCACGCCACGCTCGAAAAGTACGGTTCCGAGATCATCGTCAGCCGCAAATGGGACGACCGCAAGCTCGCCTACCCGATCGACGGGCACAAGAAGGGTCTGTATTACTTGGTGTTCTTCAAGGTTGACTCCCTCAAAGTCACCAAGATCGAACTCGACTTCCGCCTCAGCGAAATCGTCCTCCGCCACATGGTGACGGTGGTTGATCCGAAGTGGAACGAAGAATTGCTGGCCGTCGCCAAGGACGAAACGAAGTTCGGCCTGCAATTGCTGGTCGAAGACGCCTCGGACAATCCGATGGGCGAAGGCGACGACATGGGCGATCGTCACCGTCGTCCGCGTCGCAACGCGGAACCCGAAATGGTCAAAGACTAATTGCGACGTTTTTCGGCCACTGAGATTGCGGAATGGTTCTTGGGGGATCAAGATCAAGGGAAGCAAGAAACTTGCCCAATCAAAACCCGGTGATTCGTCCAGAGTGAGACAGTCACCAACCCCGAGGATTGTTTCCCATGGCCAACCTGAACAAAGTCATCCTGATCGGCCGACTAACCCGAGACCCGGAGGTCCGGGCCTTCGGCAATGGCGGCAAAGTCGCCAAATTCGGTTTCGCGGTCACCAACCGTCGCAAAAATTCCCAGACGAACCAATGGGAAGACGAACCGATGTTCATTGATTGTGAAGCGTTTAACCGGGGCGATTACGGGACACTGGCCAATCAGATTGAGGAGCGCTGCCGGAAGGGTGCTCAGATTTGTATTGAAGGCCGCCTGCACTTGGATCAATGGGACGACAAAGCCTCCGGGGCCAAGCGAAGCAAGCATAAGATCGTGGTGGAGTCGTTGCAATTGCTCGACCGCCGCGAGGATGGAATGGGCGAATCGGGTGGCGGTGGCGGCGGCCGGGCAACTTCCTCCGGTCCCGCCCGTGGTTCGGCTCCCGCCCCGAGTCGGTCCGGTTCCGGTTTTAGCAATGACACGGGGGACGACGGTTCGTCCGGTGAAGAAATTCCGTTTTGATGTTACCCAACTGGTGATGTGATGGCGAAGACGAAAGAACTCTCGAAACCCGAAAAGAAGGTCCGGGAGCGGAACCAAGTGAAGAAGGGGAGCCACGGCGGCTCCCAAATTCTTCTTCTGGAAGACGTGCTCCACGTCGGCAGGCAGGGGGAGATTGTTGAAGTGAAGGCCGGTTACGCCCGGAACTTCCTGATCCCGAACGGGTATGCCATCATCCCGTCCGAACACAACATGAAGCGGCTTGACAAGTTCAAGGTCCGCGTCACGCAGATGCGGGAATCCCGCATCGCCGACTTGAAGTCCGTCGCCGACCAGATCGTGCGGACCAAGAGCATCACCATCGAAGCCAACGCCAACGAAGCCGGAGATTTGTACGGTTCGGTCGGGCCGCAAGAAATCACCCGCGCTCTTCGCGGCAAGAACTTGCTGGTGGAACCGGAAATGGTGGTTCTGCCCGAACCGCTTCGCCATTGCGGGATCTACCCCGATGTGCAAGTGAGCTTGGGCTACGACATCCATGCGGCCATCGAAGTGACAATCATTCCTTCCGGCTCCGGCAAGAAGAAGTAGTCAACACGGGCATGACCCGTCAAATCATCGCCGACAGGAAGTTCGGCGGTCGGGTTTGGCGGGTTCGCCTGTTGTTTGTTGTTCCGTGAATGGCTCCGAATTTCAATGACAGGAAGTCAGCCATGTCTGCGGATGGTCCCGGTCCCGACAAACTCCCCCCGCAAAGCCGCGACGCCGAACGGAGCGTCATTGGCTCCTGTCTCCGGGAAAACAGCGTCATCAATGACGTTCTGCAATATCTAAAGCCGGACAACTTCTACTTCGACGCCCACCAGAAGATATTCCAGTCGATCATCGATATTTACAACGAAGGTCACCCGGTTGACCTCGTCATCCTCGCCGACCGGCTGAAGCTCGTCAAACACCTAGAAGATGTCGGCGGTTACCAATACCTTGGCGAGTTGTGGGACGCCGCCCCGACGGCCGCCAACGCCGAGTATTACGCCCGGATTGTTCGCGACAAGGCGATCACCCGCAACCTGATCCACGCCAGCACCGAAATCCTCCGGGACGCCTATGACCAGGTGATGCCCGCCGACGAACTCCTCGGGGCCGCCGAACGCAAAGTGCTGGACATCGCCGAGAAGGGCGTCACCAGCAGCACGGCCACGTTAAAAGAAGCGCTCGAAGAAGCTTACACCCGTCTCGACGCTCGGATGGGGCGAACAGATCCGAACGCGATCAGCGGCTTGGCGACGGGTTTCATTGACTTGGACCAGATCACCGCCGGGTTGCAGAATTCAGAACTCATCATCCTCGCGGCCCGGCCCAGTATCGGGAAAACGGCGTTCTCGCTGAACATCGTCCGCCATATCGTGGTCGAGGAGCAGCAGGCAGTTTTCTTCGTCAGCCTCGAACAGTCCAAGATCGAGTTGGCCGAGCGGTTGCTTTCTTCCCAAGCCAAGGTGGACGGTCAAAAGCTCCGCAAAGGGCATTTGAACTCGGACGACATCAGCAAACTTCACGCCGCCGGGGACGTGTTACGGCGGGCCAAACTGTTCATTGACGACTCCCCCGCACAGGGGATGCTTCGCATTTGCGCCCAAGCCCGCCGTCTAAAACTCCGGCACAATATCCGGCTGATTGTCATCGATTACCTTCAGCTCATCGAACCGGAAAACCGGCGTGATCCCCGGCAGGAGCAGGTCGCCCAGATTTCCCGCCGGTTGAAGTTCCTTGCCCGCGAACTGAACATCCCGGTGATTGCCCTGGCCCAGGTGAACCGGGCCTCGGAAGACCGGCAGGATCACCGGCCGCGACTGGCCGACCTCCGCGAATCGGGGAGCATCGAACAGGATGCCGACACCTGTTTCATGCTTCACCGGCCGGGTAAATTCGACGGTGGTGTGGAAGACAACATCATCGAAGTGATTGTGGCCAAACAGCGTAATGGTCCGACGGGGGAAGTCACGCTCTCCTATCATAAACAGATCATGAGATACGAGAATTACGCCGGCCAAGGAACGTTCGGCATCGAATGAGGAACCCGCCCATGCGAATCGGCAGCGGACACGACACGCATCGGCTCATCCCCGGCCGACGGCTCATTCTTGGGGGAGTGGATGTGCCGTTCTCCCACGGACTCGACGGCCACAGCGATGCGGATGTTGTTTTGCATGCCGTCACCGATGCCTTGTTGGGTGCCGTTGGCCTTGGCGATATCGGCGACAGTTATCCGGATTCCGATCCGGCATATAAGAATCAAGATTCATCGTTTTTCGTCAAAGAGACGCTTGCCAAGCTGAACCGGATGGGCTGGCAGGCGGTCAATGTGGATGTGACAATCTTTGCCGAAGTGCCGAAGCTCGGTCCAATCAAACAAGACATCAAAGCCAAAGTGGCCGAACTCTTGAAACTCCCGGCGGATTGCGTGAACGTCAAAGCCAAGACGGGTGAAGAAGTCGGCCACATCGGCCGGGGCGAGGCGATTGGCTGCCACGCGGTCGCCTTGGTGGGTCGTCTTGACTCCGGCGGCTCCGCAAGCAATTGAGTCCGAAGTTTATCGACTTTTTTGGGATGCTGTTTGATGGCGCTGCAAGTTTACAACACGCTGACCCGCAAGAAGGAACCCTTCCACCGCAAGCCGGGCGAGCCGGTCACAATGTATGTGTGCGGGCCAACAGTGTACAAGCCCAGCCACATCGGCCACATGGTTGGCCCGGTGATCTTCGATACTGTCAAACGCTATCTCACGTACCTTGGTTACCAAGTCACGTTCGTCGTGAACATCACAGACGTGGATGACAAACTCATCAACAAGGCCAACGAGACGAAAACGACGGTCAAGGAACTCGCCGAGCGGATGACAGCCGACTATCACGACTGCCTCAAAAAGCTGAACGTGACGGGGATCGACCATTTCCCCAAGGCGACCGAACACATCGACGGCATGATTGGCGTCATCAACGGTTTGATCGACAAGGGATACGCTTACCCGGCCGAAGGGGACGTGTATTTTAACGTCACGCAAGACAAGGATTACGGCAAGTTGTGCGGCTTCGACCCTGAGCAACTTGAAGTCGGCTCTCGAATTGAAGTATCGGGCCGCAAGAAAAACTCCGGCGACTTTGCCCTCTGGAAATGCTCCAAACCCGGCGAACCCTCATGGAAAAGCCCTTGGGGCGAAGGCCGGCCGGGATGGCACATTGAATGCACCTGCATGGCGATCAGCTTGCTGGGCAAGACCATTGACATTCATGGCGGCGGGTTAGACTTGAAGTTCCCGCACCATGAAAACGAACTGGCCCAATCCGAATCGTTCACCGAGCAGCCGTTCGCCAAAATTTGGATGCACAACGGCTTGTTGAAGATGGGTTCCGGCAAAATGGCCGGGTCCATTGGCAACGTGTTGAACGTCGCGGATGCCTTAAAGCACGTCGGCGGCGAAGCGTTGCGGTTTTTCGTGCTGAACACACAATACCGCTCCCCGATTGATCTCGGCGAATGGGATCCGCGCGAGCCGGGCAATCCGGTGATTCCACCGGGTTTGGAATCAGCCAAGAAGTCATACGAGGGCTTCATCCGGTTGTTCGAGCGTTACGAGCGGATCACTGGCCTGAAGTCGGCCGCTTTGCAAGCACCGACGAAGGTGAACCCGGAACGAACGTTTGTCGAACCGGTGTTTGCGGAATACATGACACGGTTCCGCGAACACATGGACGACGACTTCAACACCGGCGGCGGTGTTGGCGTGTTGTTCGAGATGATCTCGACTTTGAACAAAATCGGCGATGCCGGGAAGTTAGAAGACCCAAGCCGGGCTGATGCCAAGGCGAAGGCCGCCTTCATTGAAGGGGTCACCCTGTTCAAAGAACTCGGCCAGATTCTTGGCCTGTTCTACGAGACATCGAAAACCGACCAGCTTGGCGCGGACGACAAGATCGTCAACGGAGTGATGCAACTGGTGATCGAACTGCGGAACAACCTGCGGGCCGAGGCCAAGAAAATCACCGAGAAGACTGATCCCACCAAGAAAATGCTCTTCAACCAAACCGACCTGATCCGCCAGCGGCTCGGCGAATTGGGAATCACCTTGGAAGACCGCCCCGCCGGGACAACTTGGCGGGTTGGGTGAAAATTTGTTCACGTTCGGGGACCGGATCGGCCGATGATCCCTTTATGGCGTTGCCCGTTATCCGCTAGGATGTCGGGAGGGAACGCCCTTTCCGGCGCCCTTCTCCGCGTGAGCCTGCATGTCCGTCCCATCCCGGATTCTCGGCCTTGATCCCGGTTTGAACACCACCGGCTACGCCCTCATCGACAGTTCCGTCTCCGGCGTTCGTCTGGTCGAGGCGGGCGTCATCAAACCCACCGTGAAAAGAGAAACTGCTGACATGGCACAGCGCCTGCGGCGACTTTACGATGGGGTGATGGAAATTATCACCCAGTTCAAACCGGATGCGCTGTCTGTCGAGCAACTGTACGCCCATTACGAACATCCCCGCACCGCCATTCTGATGGGTCACGCCCGCGGGGTGATTCTGCTGGCGGCCGGAATGAACGACATTCCCGTGACGGGCTACGCCGCGACGCAGATCAAAAAAGCCATCACCGGCAGCGGCCGGGCTGGCAAAGACCAAATGCAAATGGCCATGCTCCGGGAGTTCCGACTGACCGAGATGCCGGAACCCCACGACGTGGCCGACGCCTTGGCCATCGCCCTATGTCATCACTACCTGCGGGGCACCCCCAACGACCGGCCGGACATCACGACAGGTCTCCGCGTGCGGTTGCCAGTGGAATGACAGGCGAAAATAAGACTTCTCGCAAAGTGCGCAAAGATAGCAAAGCTCGCAAAGAGCCAAGGGAAATAAATGTCAGATCATGTTCTTGGCAGAGAAAATGACAAATTTCATTGACTCTTGGCGAGCTTTGCGTCCCCTTTGCGAACTTTGCGTGAGGTCTTGTCTTCGCTTGATTCGCTTGAACTGAGAAAGCATCATGCTCACGAAAATCACCGGAGTGCTGAACCGTGTCTTGGAGGAGGAAGCGCGTCTTCAAGTGGGGCCTTTTGAATACCAAGTGCTGATCCCCGAGTTTGTTCGGCGGCAAATTCAAACCAGCACCGGCGAAGAAGTGACGTTTCACACATTGGAGTACATTGAGGGAAACCAGAACTCCAACAAGATGATTCCCCGGAAGATCGGATTTTCCAGCGAACTGGAACTGGAGTTTTTTGAGCTCTTCTGCACGGTGGACAAGATCGGCGTGAAGAAAGCCCTCAAGGCAATGGGCCGGCCGATCCGCGAACTAGCCAACGCCATCCAACGACTGGATGTCAAATGGCTGACCACCATGCCGGGCATCGGCAAAACAACGGCCGAGCAGATCATCGCCACGCTGAAAACCAAAGTAACCAAGTTCGCCCTTCTCGGCGAACAACCCTCATCGGCCGACGACGGCAAACCGGCAAAGCCCGCCGTCAACGCCACGGTGTTCGAGGATGCCTACACTGCTCTGATGGGTCTCGGCCTCTCTCCCGCCGATGCCCGCGACCGGTTGGATGTCGTCCTGAAAACCGGCAAAGAATACAAGGATGTCGGGGATATCATCAACGAATGTTTCAAGAAGAAGACCGAACGGTAACGAACCATGGCACGCACCCCCGTCATTGGAAACGGAACACCCGAAGACCCCAAGCGGGTTGACGCCGCCCTGCGCCCCAAACTCCTGACGGAAGTGATCGGCCAGACGGAAGTGGCCCAACGCCTCGGCATCGCCGTCCGCGCCGCGAAGAAACTCAAGGAACCGCTCGGCCACATTTTGTTCGACGGCCCCCCCGGTTTGGGAAAAACCACGTTCGCCACCGTACTGCCGAACGAACTCGGCGTATCCCTGCAAATGACCAGCGGCCCGGCCCTCTCCAAGCCGGCCGACATGCTGCCGTTTCTCACCAATCTCGAAGAAGGCTCCATCCTCTTCATTGATGAAATTCACCGGATGCCCCGAGTGGTGGAAGAGTTCATCTACCCGGCGATGGAGGATTTCCGCATCGACATTGTGCTGGGTGAAGGTTTGAACGCCCGCACAATCTCCATGAACTTGAAACGATTCACGCTCATCGGGGCGACCACCCGCAGCGGCATGTTGTCGGCCCCGATGCGTGATCGCTTCAAGATGCACGAACATCTCGAATTTTACACGGCCGAGGAATTGGCCCGAATTGTGACCGTCAACGCGGCGAAGTTGAACATCCCCATCGAATCCGACGCGGCCGTGGAACTTGCCCGCCGCTGTCGCGGCACCCCCCGGATCGCCAACTCCCGGCTATATTGGGTGCGGAATTATGCGGTCAGCGAAGGGGACGGAACGATCAATTTGGAAATCGCCCGCGCGGCCTTGGACATGCAAAACATTGACCGCGTCGGTCTCGACAAGCAGGACCGTCGATACTTGGAGACTTTGATTGACGTCTTCGGCGGCGGCCCGGCCGGCGTGGAAGCGATTGCCGCCACGATGAACATCCCGAGCGACACCCTCAGCGACGAAGTGGAGCCGTTCCTGCTGCGGGAACAGTATGTGATCCGCACCCCGCGCGGCCGGATGGCCACGCCGAAAGCGTTTGAGCTTTTGGGAAAGATTGCCATGCGGCCGACAGAACAGGTTCAACCGGGGTTGTTTGAGTAATGTCGGTTTGGCTCACCAAATCATCTCCGGATGACGCTCTCCGCAAATCGTTCCATTTCCTCAATCTGCGGGCTGCATTGTAACAGCAACAAATTCACCCCGACGGCCTCGAAAGCGGCCACTTGGTCAATCACTTTTTGGGGTGTTCCGACCAATCCCGCGCGCAGGCCGCGATTGCTCACGGAATAGTCTTCCAGCGACACCCGTTGTTCGAGTTGCGTGCCGGAGAGCCATTGCTGGTAATTGCTGTACCCGCCGGCCGATTGCTTCACATCGGTGATGCGGGCAAGCTCTGCTTTGGCCTCGGCTTCCGTGTTTCGCACGATGGAATACGCGGCCACGCCATAGGTCATCGGCGGCAAGCCAAACCGTTCTCGACGGGCGGCCATGTCCGAGATTTTTTCGCGGATGCGTTCCGGCGGGTCACCGTGCATCACATAGGCGTCACAGGTTTTGGCGATGAGGTTTTTGGCCGCCTCGGATTCGCCCCCGGCGTAGATCGTCGGCCGGGGTTTGCTCAAGGGCTTTGGCTGAAGCACGGAATCGCGGAGTTTGTAATACTTCCCCTCGAAGGTGAACCCGTCTTTTTTCCAGAGGTTGTCTAAGACTTGCAGCCATTCGGCCGTGCGGCCATAGCGATCGTCGTGCTGTTCAAAGTGGACACCGTATTTCTCGGCTTCGTCCTTCCACCAACTGGAAACGACATTGAGGGACAACCGCCCTCCCCCGCCGATGTGATCGATGTTGGCCGCCTGTTTGGCCAGCAAGGCGGGATGGTGAAACGTCGGCCGGACGGCCACCATATATTCGAGCCGCTCAGTGACGGCCGTGAGTGCGGCCGCCGTGCTCCAGGCATCCAAGGACGGGGCGTCTTCGCCCTTGATGTCGTTCAGGTTCAATTCGGCGACAAGGGAGAGGTCGTACCCGATTTGCTCGCTGCGACGGGCCAACTTCTTGGAATATTCCCAAGTGGCGGCCATGTTTTCATCGTCCACATTCCGCAGCCAGCCGCCAAACACCGGCAACCAATACCCATAGCGCATCGCAGGTTCTCCATCGTCGCCCGGCTCAGATCGCGGCATCCCAATCGGCCATGCTGCGGTATCTCGGCCGGTTTCGCTTCGGCAACTTCGGCCACCACGGCATCCGGGATTTGTGTTCCAGAAAATCCACGAGTTTCGGGACCGGATCAAAGCCAACCACATTGACGGCGTCAGCCACAAAGTTCGAGAGGGCGTTCACGTCATAATACACAAGTCGGCCGTCGCGGTCGTCAATCATGTATTCAATCCCGCCGACATCGATGCCGGCGGCGAGCATGATCTCTTCGCAAGCATCAATCACCTCGTCCGGCGGAGTGTACCCGGCGACTTTCAATCCAGTCTTCGGGGCGTCGATCGGGCAGGCTGATCGCGCCAGTTCCACGCCGTCGCTGCGCTGGCAGATATCGGCCGGGCAGAGGTTGAACGAATCGCCGTTGGTGAAGACATTGATCGCGTAAAGAAATTTTCCATCCAGCACTTCCACCCGCGTAATGTGCCCGCCGCGAGCAGGAATGAACTCTTGAACGAGAGCCGTGTGATCAACGCCGAAATCCAGTCGTTTCTCGGCGGCCGCCCGTTCCAAATCGCCGGGCGTGTCAAAGCGGACAATGCCCGCTCCGCTGCCGCCGACATTGGCTTTCACCACCACCGGGAACCTCAGATCGGCCGCCGCCCGCGCGACCCGGCTGGGATGGTTGACCACGCGGGCCTTGGGGTACGACAGGTTGAGGCCCTTCAACAACGAAAGTTGCCGGGCCTTCGAGATTTCATGGGCAAACGCATTGCTGCCGTTGACCACGGGAACGCCGAGGCGGTCCAGATGGGCAAGGTACGACTGCGTGTAAAACATCCCCTGGATGCCGTCTCGCAGATAAGCAGACGGACTCATGCGATTGAAGACCAGTGAATACGGGCATTCCGTTTCGCCGGGATCGTAGCAATGGGCGCGAGGGTCGAGTTTCACATACGGCAGGCTCCGACGGTCGAGTTCCTTGAACAACGGACGGAACCAGTCGGGGTGTTCGTGATAGATGGCGAACGGTCGAAGATTTTGCATGGATTGTCCCCTTCCTGGCTCCTGAAGCGGTCTGCGGCCTATCTTAGCGGGCCAACGACTGTGAAAAACTTGGATGCTGTGTGACATGAATTTACCGGGCCGCCGGGCGAAGCTGTTTCGTTTCGGGGTCTCGGCCAAGCGCGGTGAGGGCGGCCACGGTTCCTTCCGTGAGTTGATAACCGGCCTTTTTAAACTCTTCGGTCGCGGGATGCTTGGGATCGAGGGTCGCCTTCATATCCCCCTCGGTGTGAATTCGCAACGCCGCGACGGCATCCGGTGTCGAGAGTTTTTCACCGACATATCCGGCCACGGCCCGCGTGACCGCGTTGACGATTTTCCGGCCTCCGGTGGCTCCGACCGCCAAGACCGGGGAACCATCTCGTGTGACAATCGTGGGGCACATATTATGCAACGGTCGCTTGCCGGCGCCCGGGGAATTGGCCCTTCCCGGTCGCGGGTCGAACCGGCTCAAGCCCTGTCCCAACACCAAGCCCAATCCATCCACGGTGACCTGCGCACCGAAGTAGCCGCCGTGGGTGAAGGTGACCGCCGCCGTCAATCCGGTGGCGTCAATCGCGTTGAGGTGGATCGTGCCGCCGGACGGCCGACCGTCGGACTGCCCCTCGACGGGCTTTCCGGCCGCGAGAGCCGCCCGCACCCGTTTGGCCGTCTGGCGGGCATGATCTTCCGAGAGCAATCTCTTCACCGGCACATCGGCCTGAACCGGATCGCCGAGGTATTGCAACCGGTCTGTCCATGACACTCGCAGGGCTTCCAAATAGATGCGGGAGCGGGCGACTTCATTCTCTTCCCCCGGCCACTCAAGAGCTTTCAATGCGGTCAGCGATTGCAGAACGGTCAACCCGCCGGAACTTGGCGGGGGAGTGTGGATTTTGAAGCCGTTCCACTCAACGGACAATGGCTCAACTTCCAACGCCTTGTAAGCGGCTAAATCGGCGGCCGTCACCCAACCATCGTTCTTGCGAAAGGCTGTGGCCAATTGGTCCGCAATGTCCCCTTTGTAGAAGGTCGCCACCGACCCGCGATCCGCGAGGGTTTGCAGCATCACGCCCAGATCGGGATTCTTGAGAATCGCCCCCTCCGCCGGTGGTTGGCCATCCTTCAGGAGCAGTTTCGCCGAACCGGGGTCTTTGGCGAGCCGGACCAAAGCCCCCTTTGTTTGGGTGGCAAATGGTTTCGTGATGGGAAAGCCATCTTTGGCGAATCGAATCGCGGGCTTGAGCAGTTCGGCGAGGGGTTTCGAGCCAAATTTGTCGAGGGCCAGTTGCAAGCCCGCCAGAACCCCCGGCACGCCAACCGCTTTCCACCCGAAGGCGTTCACATCGTCTTTGACATTCCCTTTTTCATCGGCCTTGTAAATATCGGGCGTGACATTGGCCGGGGCGACCGTGTTAAAATCGATGGCCGACACTTTGCCGTCTGGCCGGGAAATGATGATGTGCCCGCCATAGCCGCCGATGCCGGTGAGGGGGATAGCGACCACCCCGGCGACAAGGGCGGCCGAGACAATTGCATCAACTGCATTACCACCGGCCGCCAACACGGCGTTCCCGGCTTCAGCCGCTTGAAGCTGGCCGTTGACAAAGCCGGTCAGCTTCGCCGGGGTGTCTCCCCAAACCCGATTCCCAACAGTGAGCGAAACGGCCGAACCGCCGATGGCGGCCAAAAAAGCCCGTCGAGTCGTCTCGGTGCGCATCAACGATTCTCCCGGAATCCAGCCTCGGCTAACATGGCCCATGATAACCTTCTGCGACGATCAGGAGAAAAACCTTTTACGGGTGTTTCTCAAAAACAATCGGACAGGCGAACCAAAATGTTCATCAAATTAATGATTTTAGTAATATAACATCAAAGTGTGACGAATCAATGGCAGCTGGCCGATTGCTGATCTACTTCGTCAGAACTGGCTCAACGATGGTCCGATCGCATAAACTGAGCGTTCATGAAACTCTTGGGACAACACAGATGTCCGTTCCGGCGATCACTGAATCACTCCGATTGAAGTTGTTGGCCGGAGCCAATGCCGCCGACACGCAAATCGACTGGCCCGGCGAATCATGCGCGGGCTTGGCCGAGGCCGGGGTGTTCAAGTGGTCGATTCCGGCCGAATACGGTGGTTCCGGGTTGGGGGTGCAGGACCAACTTCGCGGCAGCGAGGCGATTGCCGCTTCCTGTTTGACGAGCTCTTTTATCCTTAGCCAACGGGAGGCGGCCATCCGGCGAATCCTCGCGGGGCCGGCACATCTGCGGGAGCGTTATCTTCCGGAGGCGGCCGCCGGGCGGTTGTTTCTTACCATCGGCGTTTCCCAACTCTCTACCTCCCGCCAACACATGGGGCCATCCCTCCGGGCAACGGGTAAGGCCGAGGGATTACGGCTTGATGGCGATATTCCTTGGATCACGGGGGCCGATCAAGCCGGGGTGATTGTCGCCGGAGCGACGCTTCCGGACGACCGGCAGATTTTGTTCGCCCTTCCGGTGCCCCGAAACGGGGTGACGATCTCGCCCCCCTTGATGCTCGCGGCGTTAATCGGCTCACGGACGGCCGCCATCCGCTGCGAAAATGTTGAAATCGCCAGTGAAGACCTGCTGTGGGGTCCGACCGAACAGATCCTTGGGAAAATCGGCGGGGGCGGGTTGGAAACCTCATGCCTCGCTTTGGGGCTGGCCGTCGCCGCCACGGAATATCTTCAGCAGGAATCGAAAACACGGCCCGAATTGGAGACGGTGGCCGGGCAATTCAGTCAATCGGTCGAATCGGCTCGCAGACGCTTGCATGCCTTGGCGGATGGCAGCCCCGATCCGGAATCCGTGGCGGCTCTGCGGGTGGACTGCACCCGATTGGCTCTGCAAGCCAGTCAAACCGGGTTGCTTTTCGCCAAGGGAACCGGGTTCGTGGTGCCGCATCCGGCCCAACGGCTGGCCCGGCAGGCCCTGTTTTTCCTGATCTGGTCGTGCCCCCGCCCGGTGGCCGCCGGGGTGCTTGATGGGTTGCTTCCCGCCCCCTCCATTTGAGCTGTCAATGCCATTTCGTTGTGGCGAATGTCCCTGAAAAGTGAACGAAACTTCAGTGGCGTCATCTGGACGGGCTTGAGTGACCTTGCTAATTTAGTTGTTTCATGTGAAAACATTGCATCGTTGGGGCTTTCATGTACGCGATTTTTGAAGACGGTTCCCGGCAGTATCGTGTGAGCGTGGGCGACAAGGTCCGGATCGATCACCGTGAAATCGCCCAAGGGGCGACGCTGGAACTGCCCCGCGTGTTGATGCACGCGGACGGAGCGAACGTGACGATCGGCCAGCCGACCGTCGCCGGAGCCAAGGTAATCGGCGAAGTGGTTGACCACCCGTCCGAAAAACACGTGATCCAACAGTTTCGTCGTCGGAAAAACCACCGTCGGCTCAAGGGTCATCGGCAACATTTTGTTGAAGTGAAGATCACGCAGATCGTGACCGGCTGAAAACAACCTTCAGGTTGTTTTCACCATCCGTCGGCGGATCGCTGAACTCGGGCAAGGAGGCTCGAACATGCGTTCATTTTCCGCTTGCGTTCGTCTGGGTGTGTTGATTCCTTCGGGAATCATCTGTCTCGCAGCCGTCAACGCCCAAAATCCGACCACCAATCCGACTGTTCTGGCCCCGACACCGTTGGGGATGAACCCGGTCGTTCCTGCGGCGGCCGTTGCGCCGGCGGCCAGAACAGAAGTGGCTGTCGCGAGAAAGCCGGCCCCGTTTGACCGATTCCGCCAGTACGATCAACTGCCCGACCTGACCCGGCAAATGGTCTTCGCCACCCAGCGAGGGATGGAATGGCTGTCGCGGGATGGCATTCATCAATCAAACGGGCGGCTGATTCCGGGATTGAACCCGGCCCTCGGCAAAACGACGGATGACGATCACTTCCTCCGTCAGACCGTGGGCGCGCTGGCCCTTGCCCGCTCCGCAAAGCTGACCGGCGACGAAAAGTACGCGGTTCGCACCTCCCAGACGATTCTCTCTCTGCTCTCCGAAACCCGCAAGGAAGCGGCGAACCCGAACATTCGGATTCCGTCACAACCTTCGGTGGTGAGCAACCGGGTGGCGTCCGCCTCCTATTTGTGCCTCGCCATCTACGAACTTCCAGACGTTTCGCCGGAATTGATCGGCGCGGCCGAGGAACTTTGCGGATTCATTCGCACTCAATTGCAACCTTCGGGATCGATTCGTTTCTCGGATTCCGATGAAACCACCATCGACCCGGAATCGGCCAACCTCCACGCGGGGCCGGTTGTGTACGCCCTCACGCTTAGTAATCGGGCGGCGCCGGCCGCTTGGAAAACCGAAGCCGTGAAAAAGGCCATCTTCGTGTACCGCAAGCATTTCCAATCGTCCCCCCGGATGACCTTTGTTCCGTGGATGACGGCGGCATGCGTTGAGGCCCATCTGCAAACCAAAGAGGCGGTGTATTCGGACTTTGCCTTCGAGATGAACGACTGGATGCTGAAACTCCAGTACGACCAGTTGGAAGGCGGCAAGGGTCTCTGGCGGGGAGGCTTCCCCACCGTAAGCGAGGGAAAACTGGCCCAGACAGCTCCGACCGCTGAAACGGCTTACTATGCGTTCAGCCTGGCCGAATGCTGCCGGATGATCCGGAACATGGACCGGCCGGACACGGATCGGTATGACAGTTACCGCAAGGGAACCATCAAGGCCCTTCAGTTTTTGACGACATTACAATATGGCGACGACAACACCCAACACTTCGCGGCCCACTTCCGGCCGGCGTTGGTTGGTTCGTTCCATGCGTCCGCGACCGAAGGCGTGATTCGCACCGATCAAACGGCCATGTGTGTGAACGCTTTCGCGTCTTTCCTGCTGGCCGGGGCGGACCAGTGAGGCTTGTCGGGAGAACCGGCCGGAAAGAACAAGCCTTTTCCGGCGGTAAATCTATAAAGTAGGCTTGGGGACGGTCCTCCCGCCGATCCCCCGTGCCCCATGTTCCAACTGGTAGTCGATTGATGACGATGGAATCCCGACCGTCTCCGCGACCCGCCTGTAAAAGCCTGATGGGCGTGCAGATTGTCGGCACCGGGAGCTACGTGCCGGACGCGGTGCTGTCCAACGATCATCTCCACCAACGGCTGGGGTTTGATTCCGATTGGATCGTCAAACGCACCGGCATTCTGGAGCGCCGCCACGCCCTGCCTCATCAGGCCACCAGCGATTTGGCGGTGGAATCGGCCAACCGGGCCTTCCAGTCGTCCAACATCGATCCCAAGGACATCGACCTTCTTGTGCTGGGGACATTCACCCCGGACATGTCCTTCCCCTCGACGGCATGCCTCATTCAAGACCGACTCGGCCTAGTCGCCCCGGCCATCGAGATTGAAGCCGCCTGCGCGGGGTTTATGTATTCCCTCATCACGGCCGCCGCCTATGTGAAAGCTGGCGTGAGCGACACGGCTCTGGTGATCGGGGCCGATTGCAATTCCCGCATTCTCAACCCGGATGACATCAAAACTTATCCGCTCTTCGGAGACGGCGCCGGGGCGGTGATTTTGAAGAAGGGAAGACCCGATCAGGGAATTCTCGCCTACAGCATGGGTTCGGACGGCAACGGCGGCAACCTGCTGTGTCGCCCCTCCGGCGGCAGCCGCACGCCACCGATGGCCGAGCATATCGACCAGGGATTGCATTTCATGTATATGGACGGCCGGGCGGTGTTCCGCTGGGCCGTGGACATCTTGTGCGATACGATTCAAGATGTGCTTAAACACGCCGGCCTGACGCCGGATCAGGTAGATTTGTACATCCCCCACCAAGCCAATATCCGGATCATCAACGCGGCCATTGATGTGTTGAAAATTCCCCGCACCAAGGTCTTCAACAACCTTGAGAAATACGGCAATACTTCCGCCGCCAGCATTCCGCTGGCCCTTGACGAAGCGTTGGCCGAGAACCGTCTCGAACGAGGCCAGCTTTCCGTCATGAGCGGTTTCGGTGCCGGACTGACATGGGGCACAGCCGTCATCCGCTGGTGATTTTCCCGTTCACCCGCGTGAACCTCACTTCAAGCTCTCTTCTCATTGCCGCAGATTCAACGGTTCCCCAATAGAATCGGCGCATGCACGAATTTTTCGATCACACGGCCGATCTCGGCTTTCGCATGGCTGCGGAGACATGGCCCGCCCTTTTGGAAGAGGCGGCTGTCTGTCTATTCGAGGCAATGGTCGAAGAACCTTCAACCATTCGCCCCGTTCAACAAGTGGCAATGGCCATCGTGGGAACGGAACGCGAATACCTGCTGTTCGACTGGCTCCGCGCGCTGCTGTTCCAAGCCGAGGGGGATGGCATGCTATTCTCCCGGTTTGAAGTGACGGAAACGGAAACCGGGATTATTGGCCAGGCTTGGGGTGAACCTCTGGATCACGAACGGCATCAGCTATCCCACGAAGTGAAAGCCATCACCTACCACGGATTGAGCGTTGTGCGAACTCCGACAGGATGGATGGCTGAAGTGATCGTGGACATTTGAAGACGTGATGACATGAGCAAGCAGACATTCACCGGCCCGCTGGAACGCATTGATCCGTGTTGCGTGCGCATTCCGCAAAGTTACAAGAAAGGGATGCGCGTTCCGGGCATGATCTTCGCCAACGACGTGCTGATGGAGGCCGTCAAAAAGGATCACGCGCCCGAACAGGTGGCCAACGTCGCCTTTCTGCCGGGCATCCAAGGCGCCAGCATCGCCATGCCGGACATCCACTGGGGCTATGGTTTCTGCATCGGCGGTGTCGCCGCCACCGACCCGGCCGAGGGGGGCGTCATCTGCCCCGGCGGGATCGGGTACGACATCAATTGCGGCGTCCGGTTGGTGAAGACGAACCTGTTCCACCGCGACGTGAAGAAGAATTTGCGGGAACTGATCGCCGCATTGTTCAAGACCATTCCCGCCGGGATGGGGCGTTCCGGGGCCTATGCGTTCAACGAGAAGGAAATGAACCCGCTCCTCGAACAGGGAGCGAGTTATGTGATTGGTCGCGGGCTTGGCGTCCCGAGGGACTTGGCCAACATGGAGGCGAACGGCCGGATTCCGGATGCGGAACCGGATCAGGTTTCTCCCCATGCCGTTCAACGCGGCAGCAAGCAATGCGGCACGCTTGGCAGCGGCAACCACTTCATGGAAGTGCAGGTGGTCGATGCCATCGTGGACGCGGAAACGGCCGCCGTGTTCGGATTGGAGAAGGACATGATCTGCGTCATGATCCACTCCGGTTCGCGGGGGCTTGGCTATCAGGTGTGCGACGACGCCCTGATCCAATTCCGCAACACCCATGAGAAATACGGGTTTGAACTCCCCGACCGTCAGTTGGCCAGCGCCCCGGCCGACAGCCCCGAGGGACGCAAATACATTGGGGCCATGCGGTCGGCCGCGAACTTTGGCTTTTGCAACCGGCAATTGCTGATGCAGCAGGCCCGCGAGGTTTTTGCCGGGGTGTTCGGTTCCTCTTGGGAAGACTTGGGAATGGAACTCCTTTACGATGTGGCCCACAACATCGCCAAGCTGGAGGAACATTCCGTCAACGGGGTGAAAAAGAAGCTCTGGGTTCACCGCAAAGGGGCGACACGCGCCTTCCCGGCCGGGCATCCGGAGTTGCCGAATGCCTTCAAGGCCGTCGGCCAGCCGGTCATCATTCCCGGCGACATGGGGCGGGCTTCGTGGGTGTTGGTCGGCCAGCCCGGCAGCATGGAGCGAACCTTCGGCACCACCTGCCACGGGGCCGGCCGGGCGATGAGTCGGACGGCCGCCGTGGCCGAGGCGGGCAAACGCCGCATCGACAAGGAATTGGAGGCTCGGGGCGTGATCGCGATGGCCCAAAGCCGACGGGGTTTGGCTGAAGAACAACCCCGCGCGTACAAGAACGTGGATGATGTCGTCGAAGTCGTGGACGGGGCCGGGCTTTCCAAAAAGGTCGCCCGGATGCGGCCCATCGGCGTCATCAAGGGATAATCACGGCCAAACAGGGAATGTTCGCGTATCCTTTGCGGAAACACGCACCCAACATTCCCGACATTTTGATGAACGTCAACTCTGCTCCGATTCACTTCTCGGCCAACGGCATTCCCCGGACCGCCGAGCCGGTGACTCGGGGCGTTCCGTTTCCCAAAGGCTCCCTCAACCGTCTGGATCATCTGATCTGCAAAGACCCGGCGGGAAACGTCGTCCCCCTGCAAGCCCGCGGGCTCGAACGCTGGGGGGATGGTTCTTGGAAATGGGTACTTTGCGACTGGAAAGCAACAGTCCAGGACCGCGCCACCTACCACATTGAAATCGGCCATTCTCCGAATCCGCAAACCTATTACTGGAAACCCACCGAGGACAAACTGTTCCACCCGCTCCGTCATGAAATCCCCGAATACCAACTTCGCATGACCGGCATGGACGGGGTGGAATTCAGATATGACATGGACCCGGACACCATCGTCGAAGAACCGGGATCGCTCCGTCTGGGCACGAAGCGGATCGGCTATTTCCGGCGGGACGGCATCACGGCCGCCCGCGTCATTGGCCGTTTGAGTTTCTTCGCCGATTGCCCGGTGATCCGCGTGCAGGTGACCCTCCAAAACTTCCAGGCGGCCTCGCACCCCGGCGGGTTATGGGATCTCGGCGATGAAAACTCCATCCTGTTCAAGAGCTTCTCCGCACACCTGAAACTCAAGGGAACCGAACCAATCAACGGCAACTATTCCGTTGATTCGTCCTCGCCTGCGGAACCTCTCCACGTTCCGTTCGAGTTGTATCAGGATTCGAGCGGCGGGGAGAATTGGAAAAGCACCAACCACATCAGCCGCACCCGGAATATCCCGCTGCAATTTCCGGGCTATCGCGTGCGTAACGGCGGCGCCGAAACCACCGGCAAACGGGCCACCCCCACGGTCGTCGTTAATCGCGGCGACACCACGCTCGGCGTCGGCGCCCCCGCATTCTGGCAGAATTTCCCCAAAACCATTGAGGTCACAGACTCGGAACTGGTGTTGCACTTGTTTCCCCCGCAAACGCTGGAACCCCATGAATTGCAGGGCGGCGAACAAAAGACGCATGTGTTTTATCTAGCCGTGGGCAAAGACACCGTCAGCCCCGAACCGCTGGCGTGGACGCGACAACCGCTGGCCCCCGTCCTCGATCCGGCGTGGGTGGAGCGCACAAAAGCGATCAGTTACCTCTCGGCGCCGGGAGATGGCGAGGAACCATATCAGGCCTTGGTCGATGCCGCCATCACCGGACCGGACACCTTTGAGAAGAAACGAGAAGTCATCGACGAATACGGCTGGCGGCACTTCGGCGATATCTACGGCGACCACGAGGCCATCCTTCACACCGAGGCCGGTCCGAACCCGCGCATCTCGCATTACAACAACCAATACGACCCCATCGCCGGATTCGCTTACCAATGGCTGCGCCGGAGTGATCCGAAGTGGCACGCAATGATGGACGAACTGGCGTACCACGTCCGCGACATCGACCTCTACAACACGGACGCGGACAAGGCGGCCTACAATCACGGCCTGTTTTGGCACACCTATCACTATGTCGATGCCGACACGGGAACGCATCGTTCCTATCCCAAAAACGGCCGCATTCCTCCGAAAAACAACCGTGTGCCGGGGGGCGGACCGGGGAGCGAGCAAAACTATGCCCACGGCCTGTTGCTTCATTACATGCTCACCGGGGAACACGCCTCCCGCGAAGCCTGCGTGGGGATGGCCCGCTGGGTCATCGACATGGACGATGGCGAGAAGACCGTCTTCCGCTGGCTCAGCGATGAGGACACCGGCGTGGCCAGCGCCAGCCGGTCGCCGGATTATCAGGGGCCGGGCCGCGGATCGGGGAATTCCGTCGCCACGCTGTTAGATGGATTTCGCCTCACCGATGACCGGGCGTTTTTGGAGAAGGCCGAGCAAATCATTCGGCGGGTGATCCATCCGGCGGACGACATCCAGCGAATGGTGGGGATGATCAAGGACGGCAAAAAATATGTGGATGCCGAGAACCGCTGGTTCTACCTGATGTTCCTGCAATCGCTTGGCAAATACCTGGACTTCAAGGCCGAACGGGGTGAACTGGACGACGCTTACGCCCACGCCCGAGCCAGTCTGTTGCACTATTCCCGCTGGATGGCAACCAACGAATACCCCTACCTTTCCCGGCCGGAGATTTTGGAATATCCCACGGAAACATGGGTGGCCCAAGACATGCGGAAATGCGAGGTCTTCCAATTCGCGGCCATGCACGCCGAGGGCGAGGAACGAAAAGTGTTTGCCGGGAAGGCCGAGGAGTATCATCGGTATGTGACGGACACGCTTCCCGCCATGCCGACGAAAACGCTTTGCCGCCCTGTCGTGCTGCTGCTGAGTTTCGGCTGGAGCCGCTTCTGGCACCGTAAAAACCCGGCTGAACAACGACCGTCGCCCAAGAATCCGGTGACGCAATTCCCGCCAAAACCGGCGTTTGTTCCTCAAAAGGTGATTGCCAAAAAGCGGGCCAAAATGATTGCGGCCACGATGGGATTGTTTGGAATAGCCAGTGTTATTTCATTGGTTGTTTATCTGATCCGATAATCGAAATATGCCGTCCGATTGTTGGCTCATTTTGGCTTTCAATCCGTGATCGCATCAAGCCGACTGCGAATCACCCTAGCGGGGACTCCACCGGCAATCACCATTTCCGGGATTGGCTTGGTCACAATCGCCCCGGCTGCGATGACCGTGTGCGGCCCGACGTCGGCCATGATGACCGCCCCGCTGCCGATCCAGCAATCTTCGCCGATGGTGACCTTGGAGAACTCTCCCGGTTGCAGCCGAATGGGCTTGGTGACATCGGCGATCCCGTGCATCTTTGCCCCGCTCAGGAGATGGGTGCCGGTGGCGATCAATGTGTCTCGTTCAACCCGCACATTTCCGAGACTGCAATAGGGGCCGATGTAGACATTCTCGCCGATCCACACATCGGCTTTGGAAAAAATGGTCCCGAAGCCAATGAACGCCGACGGGTGACAATGGGCGATGGTCCAGCCCAAGAACGCCCGTCGGAGATATTGACCGGTCATCCCCGGCAACAGGGCCAGTAATTCGGATGAGCCTTCCAGCGCCCGGTCTCTCCCGAGGAACGGAACCTTGATCGCATGGACGATCAACGCCGGGGAAACGGCGAGATTGGCAGACCAACGCAGGAGGGTTTTGGCGAGCGATTTCGGGGACATGGTCACACCGTCGCCACTTGTTGTCGTTGCATGACTTGGATGATCGACCACAATTGAATGCCCAAGCCCGCCACCAGATAAAAAGGCTCGAACGTCTCAAGCGAGAGAAACATGCAGCCAAACGCAAACGAAATCAGGCTTCCCTCCACACCGCAGGCCATCGAGTAAGCCAGTTCCGCATCATGCCCGGAAAGCCCCTCGGTTTTTGAGACACGCCAATTCTCCCCGGCCGCAAAGCGACCGGCCGCCGCCAGGACGGTGCCCGTGGTGATCGATCCGGCCACCGCATGACGGACACAGCGGCAGGAATACAGCCCTCCCAAAATGATCGACACATAAGCCGCCAAGCCGACGAATCCCGAATCGGCGGCAATTTGCAAATACGTGGAGTGAATCACCCGGCCTTGTTCATCGGCCCCATAATCATACGTGTACAGCGGGCTGTTTCGTATTCCCAACCCGAACACAGGATTCTCGACCGCCATCCGAAAGGCGATCGCCCACGTCGTCTTCCGACTGGCGGCACTCCCGTCCTCCTCGTGTTTGCCGATGGAAGCGAATCGTTCGACGATCTCCCGCCCGGCCATGACCGGCAGCAACGCCAGCCCGATGCCCGCAAAAATGAGGATCATCTTCCGGTGCCGGGCGCGGACAAAATACAGCGGCGTCACCAACAGCGCCGAGAGCATGGCCCCGCGTGAATACGAGAGCAAAATACTGTGGATAATCAACAGGGCCATCACCGGGAATATCCAACGAATCCAGTGTTTGATGCCATCCCAAGCAAAAATACACAGAGGAATGCCCATGCTCAACAGCAGCGCGGCCCCGTTGTTATCCAGACCGCAGAATCCCTGCCGGTAGATGAAATTATAACCGCCCGACGTGAGGTAAATCTCGTTGACTTCATAGCCGATGTAACCCAAGGCGACGGCGGAGGACAAATACAACACCCACGCTTGTCGAACGCTAATCATCACAAGCGATGTGATGAAGAACATTAAAAAAATCTTGCGATAATCATCAAAATACGGTTCGGCCACCGCCTGATTACGAGCATTGACATAGGTGATCGTGATCCACAAGGCGAACGCCCCAAAACAGGCGTGGCCAACATGAAAACGCGGCAGGTCCACGCCTTTGAAGCGATTGGGGGCAATCCAATGGGCGCTCCGCCAAATGAATGACGTTCCGATGGCGGCGATGGCCACCAAAAACGACCACGGAAAGTCCCGCTGCACATAAGGATCGAGGGAATAAATCCACATGAACTGCGGACGCAGCACCGAAAAGAAGTGATACACCAGCACCGGCAAAAACGGTGAGTAAGCCAGCCCGCCGATGATGCCGGTGAGCGTCCAGATCAGCATGAGGGCCAGCTTAAGCACGTCTTGTCAGACTCCGGCAAAGGGCAGGCTTTCGGGGACGCCGAGCAGGTCGAATTCACACCGGACAACGCCTTCGATGGGTGAACGGGTCGTGCCATCGGCGGGATTCGGGGCCACTTCAATATCGCAGGCGGGTTCAATCGAATCGTAGGTGGTTTCCGGCCAGCGGGCGAGGGTCAGCCCGAGGGTGTACGTTCCCGGTTGCAGGTTCAAGGCCCGCAACCGCACTTCAATCTCGTTGTCCCCGGCCCGCAAATGCACCGGCCGGTCCAACCGCAGACTGTCCGCGTTGACCAGTTTGTAACCGGTACGATCCGAAAACGACACGGCGATGCTGTCGGTCATCACCGGCTTCTCGGCGTTGATGTTCAATTTTAGCCGAACCGGTCCGCCGGAAATCACTTCGTTTCGATCCGACATCCCGGCCCCGTCAAACACCATTGAGGTGAAACGGGCTTCCATGTTTCCCTTGCGGCGGGCGTTCGTGAGGTCAACCGTCATGCCCGCCGGGGTGAGAACCGATTCACGGGCCAGATATTCACTCACGATGTCACCGGTCGGGCCGACCATCGAGACCTGTCCCTTGGACATCAACACGGCCCGGTTGCACAATCGCCGCATGGCGGTCATGTCGTGGCTGACAAACAGAACGGTGCGGCCTTCCTGAGACACGTCCCGCATTTTGCCAAGGCACTTCTTTTGAAACGAGGCATCACCGACTGCCAAGACTTCATCGACAATCAACACCTCCGGTTGCAGATGGGCGGCCACCGCAAACGCCAGCCGGACGAACATGCCGCTGGAATAGCGTTTCACCGGAGTATCGAGAAACTTGTCAAGGTCCGCAAAAGCGATGATCTCGTCGAATTTCGCCTTGATTTCCCGGCGGGTCATCCCGAGGATGCTGCCGTTGAGGAAAATATTTTCCCGGCCGCTCAGCTCCGGATGGAAGCCGGTGCCGACTTCCAGAAGACAACCGAGCCGCCCCCGGATCGTCGCCCGGCCGGCCGTCGGTTCCACAATCCGGCTAAGGATCTTCAAGAGCGTGCTTTTGCCCGCCCCGTTGCGACCCACGAAGCCGATGCAGTCTCCGGGGAACGCTTCAAAACTCACATCTTTCAAGGCCCAATAATCGGTCGTCTTCCCGGATTCATATTTGCGCCCGGTAAACTTCCCGGCCACCCGGCCAAGCTGATACTTGATGTTCTCGGTGAGGTTCCGGTCCATCACTCCCCGTTGGTTCAGGGAGTAACATTTGGAAAGCCCCTCGACATGGATGGATGATTTCATGGGGTCAGATCAGATCCGCGAAGGACCGCTCCATGCGTCGGTAGAAAGCCAGCCCGAACACGGAGAGAATCACCCCCACCGTTCCGGAAACCGCGAGGGAATACCAGTTGATCGGCCCGCCCAAGAGGCACTGCCGCCAGTTTTCAATCACCCCGTGAACGGGATTCAGCGGAACCCACCATTGGGCCGATTCGCTCATCGACGCCAGCGGCCGATAAATCGTCGGGGTGGCAAACATCCAAATTTGAATCGAAAACCACAGGATGTATCGGAAGTCCCGTTGCACCGCCACGAGGGCCGCGAACAATGCTCCGATGCCCATCGCCATGAAAACCAACAGCCCGAACACCAACGGAGCGGCCAGCAAACTGGCGGTCAGGGGGGTGCCATACCAAAGCATCATGCCCAAGAGCAGCGGGAACCCGACAACAAAGTCGAACAGGACGCTCCCCACGGAACTGAACGGAACGTGCAGCCTTGGAAAGTATACCTTGGTAATCAACCGTTCGTTGGCAACGATGCTATTGCCCGACTGGGAAATGGCTCCCGAGAAGAACGTCCACGGGAGCATCCCGGCAAACACATACAGGGAATAATGCTCGATCCCCGCGTTCAGCCCGGCGACATCGCCGAGAAACAGCGTGAAGACGAGCATGGCGAAAACCGGCTGCACAAACGCCCAGGCGACGCCCAAGGCCGTTTGCTTGTAACGGACCTTGATGTCCCGCCAAGCCAGATAATAGAGGAGTTCCTTGGAACGCCAGAGATCGCGGAAATTGACCATCTTCCAACCCGGTTGGGGTTGGATGACCGTCAACGGGAGTTCGGTGGCGACGGCCGGACTGGTTTCGATTGGTTGGCTCACTAGCAGGCCCGTGGTGGTTCCCGACATGATGCTTCCGGGCATGTTCACGCCCCACTCCTCCCGGCCGTGGCGGCCGATCAACTGCGAATTCGTCCAAATCATAGAAGACGAATTGGCGGCACGTCGGATTTTGGACGCTCAACAATCCCGGATGGGATGTTTTTCGCCGCCCGGCCGGCGACGACCGCGCCGCACCAGGCTCCCAGACTTCCCAAAATCACATCCGAGATGCTGGCCGTGTGGTCCGTGAACACCACCTGCCCCGCTTCGATCATCATTCCCAGCAATCCGCCCAACACGGCGAAGACGATGGAACGGCACCCGATGGCCCGGCTCGCCAGAAACCCGGCCGGAACGTAGGCCATCGTGCGGTGAATGATCTTGTTCATTCCATTCAGGTAATTCGAGTCGATGTATTCCCGGAAAGGCATCCACTCAAATCGGGAGGCCATGTCATTGAGGCGGTCCGGTTGCCAAAGCAGCGGTGTCCACGACACTCCCGTCAGGGCGACAACCCAAGCCAACACCCCGAGAATCCAGACACCCTTGGGCAATGGTTCTGGAAGCGAGGCCACTTTCCAACCGGCGAGGACACAGATGGCGCCCAGCAAAATATCCGATGCGTAGGCCGAGCAACTGACGACGATGAGCTGCAATCCCTCAATCCCGCCGGCCACCAGCAATCCCGCGAGAAACACCAGCCCGGCCGAAGATGATCTTCGCCAGCGGCTTCCGGGCAGAAACGCGATCAACACCCCGACAGGGACGAAATACGCGGTCGTCATCAGTGTTTTTTCAGGAACCCGGCTCTTGGGGGGCACGACATCGACCATCGCGAAGCCTTCCCGGATCTCTCGCTCATCCAATTGCCGTTTCATTTTGTGCCAGACAATCCCCGGACTCATCGTCAGGTCGAAGGGCATTCCCTCGGTAAACGCGAGGAACAACAGATAGGCGGGAAGCACGCGAACGGCCCAATCGCCCGGACCATAAGCCGACATGAATTGTCGAAATCGATCCGTGAGGTTTTGCCCAAAGGCGAGCCAGCCCAGCACACCGATGATCCCCCCGATGGTCTCGGCCACCACGTCATTCAACGTGGTGTCTCGCGGGGGAAACCAGATTTGGGCAAACTCGATGGCGGCGCTGAGGATGGTGAAAAACGGAATCAGCGGCAGCCCCCACATCGGCTTGGGGCGGTCCACTGTCAGCAATCCCATGCAGAAAAACCCAAGCGGAATGAACAACAACACGTTCGCGGCCCAATCGGACCGAATGTTGAAATCGAGTCCCCGAGTCATCCGGCTGATGAACTTGGCGTGCCCGGTTTCAAAATCCACCGGCTCATAATGCAAAGGGACCAGACTGCCGTAAATCACGAACAGCAGAAAGGAGATGGTGAGGATCAGATAGTGTCGGCGGCCAAGAATCGGGCGGGAGTTCATGAGGTTGGTCCCGGCGTCACACCCGTCTGATCCAGCCGCAACAACCGGCCGAACGGGGCGAGACATTGCTGCCAGTCATGATACGCCTCCGCGTATCGGCGACCGGCCATCCCGAGTTCCCAACACCGGGCGGGGTCATTCAACAGGGTGACGGTTCGGTGGACCCACTCATCGGGCGTTTCAGCCGGGACGGCCGGGAGATGTTCGGGATGGCCAAACCCCGCCAACGCGGCCGGACTCCCCACCACCGGCTTGCCAAACGCCATCGCCTCCAGCACTTTGTTTTGCAAGCCACGGGCGATCATCAGCGGAGCGATGACCACGGCCGATTCCGCCAATGCGGGCCGGACATCGGGAACTTGGCCGATCATCTCAATGCCCGGAATGGCCCCGAGTTCCCGCACCGCCGGAACGGGACGCCGACCGACAATCTTGAGCGTGGCCGTTGGCGCGTAATGGCGCATGGTCGGCCAGATTGTTTTGGCGAACCAGCAAATCCCCTCGACGTTCGGCTTGTAATCCAAGGCCCCCACAAACACGATCCCTCGGGGATTCGGATGCGGTTGCGGCGAATAGTAAGCCAGATCAACGCCGTTGGTGGCCGTCACGATTTTCTCGGGCTGGCGGCAATATTCGCGGACCAGTTGCGTTTCGCGTTCGCTCACGAACGTCACCGCGTCGGCCATCTCGGAAATTCGTTGTTCCGTTCGTCGAAGCCGCTTCCCCTCGGCGGCAAACACCCACTTCTTGGGCGGCGCGCTCGCGGCGGCATAATCCAGCCATTTTTGACTGTCCACGTCCACCGAATCCACGATGGTGACGGCCTTGCCAAAACCTGGCTTCTTGAGATAGGAGGCCAGACTCGATGCCGAGAGAACCACCCCTTGAAACGGCGTGTCGGCCAGCCATTCGCCCAACAGTTTCCGCATTCCGGGGCGGGAGAAAATCCCCTCCGAAATGCTGTGGCCGAAGAGGAATGATCGCGCTCCCCCCGGCCACTTGGAGACACCATGCGGGATCGCCGAAAATCGAACGGTCAGCCGGGAAAGGTGTTCCGTGGTTTCCGGCGTCACCGGTTCGTCGGCAAACGAAGCCAGATGCACGCGCGACCGCCCGGCCAGATAGCGGAGCAAGTGATACGTGCGGATTCGGTCTCCCTTGTCCGGTGGAAAGGGAACTCGATGGGTGACAAAGAGAACATTGGGAAGGTTGGAAAGTGACACGGCTGGATCAACAATCCGTCGTGGAACTGGTCAACAATGAATGTTCAAGCTCGACAATTTCACGTCGAGGAAGCAACAACATCGGACGAACCAAAATGTGGGGAAACCCGATGGCCTGCAACGGCGTGGCGATCAACAACCGGAGATCAAGCAAAAGACTCAGGTGACGCACATAGTACAAATCAAAGACTTGCTTCATGCGAACACTTTCCACATCCTCGTCCGGCGGAAGATAAACTTGGGCCATCCCCGTCACCCCCGGTTTCACCAACAATCGGCGGGCATAATCAGGGACCGACGCTTGCAAGGCCGGAAAGAATTCCGGACGTTCCGGCCGGGGACCGACAAGGCTCATGTCCCCCTTGAGGACGTTGATGATCTGCGGAAACTCGTCGATGTGCAGCTTGCGGAGAATCTTGCCGAGGAACGTGATCCGGGTGTCCCCCTTGGTGGACCATTTGGCTCCCGATTCCCGCTCACAGTTGTGCCGCATCGTGCGGTGCTTCCAAATCACAAACGGACGGCCAAACCGCCCCAAACGGGTTTGCGTGTAAAAAGCGGGACCGGGCGAGGTGACGACAATCAGAGCCGAAAACACCGCAATGGCCGGAAAAAGCAAAAATCCAAGCAGCAGGCCGCAAAACAGATCGAATGTTCGCTTGATGTTATGGTAATGAGTGACGCGGACGTAACCGGGCTCGTCGGGCACATGGACGTGACCGGCTCGCTGTTGAAATCCGGATCGCGGGATTGGCACGGCCAGACCGGCATAGGTTTCCGGCGGTCGAAATTTACCCAACATATCTGCGGTTCCCCATCCGAAGGTTGGTCCGTTCAACGGTTCCAAAAGCCTTGTGAACGATGCCTGCCCAAACGACAAACCACGCGAGCAACGAATCAATGCTCACGCCGTCGCCGGGGCGACATACTCCGGCCCATAACCATACGTGTCGCTTCGCGTCCCCTGCACGACCGTGCCAAGCAATGGGATGTCAAGGGCCGCCAGTTTCTGGCAGGCCACGTTCACCCGTTCCACCTGACTCACATCCACCATCATCGAAAGAAGCACGCCATCGACGTTCTTGGCGATCAACAGCGTGTCAGCCACCGGAAGAATCGGGGCCGAATCAATCAGGATGAAATCAAAATCGTGACTGTTGGCTTCGACAAGAATTTTGGCGAAGCCGTCTTGGGACAATGCCTGAATCGCGAACTTGTCGCATTTCCCCGCCGGAAGCACCCAAAGGTTTTCCGTCGTGGCCGCAACGATGGCCTCGCTGACAGGCAATTGCCCGCGAAGAACTTCGCACGCGCCAACGGTCGGCTGTCCGGCCAAGTATTTGTGGATCGAGGGATTTCGCAAGTCGCCGTCAATCAACAAGGTTCGCCGCCCGGACCGGGCAAGACTGGAAGCCAGCCGGGTGGAGAGCGACGTTTTTCCTTCGCCGCCAACGGCGCTGGTCACCAGCACGGTTCGCAAGTTGTTGATCATGGCCGAGTGCAAGAACACGGTGCGGGTGGAATCCATCGCCTCGTTAACGAGTGATTCCAAATGCACATCGTTGGCGCCCGGCGTGTGGTTCGGCAATGTCCCCACCAAGCGAAGCCCGATGTGGCTCGCTTCCTGCGGATTGCTCACCCGATGGGCGCGAAACTCCAGGAAGCCCAAGAAGACAAACATCGCCCCGAAACACACAATGGCGGCGACAACGGACATCTTCATCCGGCGGGAAGCATCGTTGGGCCGGACGATCACCGCTTCTTCTTCGAGCAAGCGGGCCGAGACCGGGGCGGTCATTTCCGCCTCCAGTTTCGAGAGTTTGGTTTGCAGTTCCTCCAACCGGGTTCCCTTGGCCGCCAGACCAGGACGAAAACGGCCGGCGTTGCTCGTCGCATCCTTGAGTTTTTCAAACTCCGTCTGCTTGTGAACAACGTCGTTCATCTTGGCCTTTTCCTCGAACTGGAGCCGGGAAAGTTCGTCCCGAGTCTTGCGAAGATCGTCGGTGAGTTTCTCTTGGAAGCCGACGGCGATGGTGGTTTTGAGTTCCTTGCTCAACGTCTCCAAACGAGCATCGAAGGTGTCGATGCGATTCTTGAGGGCGATCATCGTGGGATTTTCCGGCCCGAGTCCGGTGAGTTTCAGTTCGTAGTCGGAAGAGAGTTCGTCTCGCAGCGACTTCAGTCGATTGGCATTTGGGTTTTGGGCAAACAACGGATCAAACTCGGCCTTGGTCAGTTCGATGGGCACTTTTTGAAGCCGGGCCGCCAGACGTTTTTCCTCGGACTTGTATTGTTCGATCAGGCCGCGAATCTTGAGGAGATCGCTGTCGATCTGAATGATTTGGTTGTTAATCATCTGCTGGCGCTGAGCCATGACTTCGGGGGTGCTGCTGGAGAACCCGCCATTGACTCCGGAACGGGAGGCATCCACTTCCCCGTTCAAATCCTTCTTCGCCGCCTCGACCATCTCCTGAAGCTTGGCCATGTGCGTCTTGCGGTTCTCGATGGACTCCGTCCCCATTTTCGAGAGGTAGACCGCCGCGATTTTATCCACGATCAGCTTGGCATCCTCGGCCCGATCTTCCGTGATCGAGATCTTGCAGATTTCGGAACCGCTCGGAAAATCAACCGTCACTTCGCGAAGCAACCACGCAAGCGGATCGTTCTTTTCCACAATGGACGGCAGGGCCGCGATCACGGAATCGTTGGCGACGGCCTTCAACACGATCCGGCTGGTGATCAGTTCTTTTTGAGTTTGCTGGTTGACGGGCGGGTCGGGATGATCCACCGATCCAACCGGCTTGGCCGGGAAGTAAAGTTTCGTGTAGGCGTACGGCCGGGACGGCGGCAGGAACATCCAGACAAAGGCGAAGGCCATGATTCCGAGAAGCGTTCCGAGAACCAATGCCTGTTTCCAACGCCGTCGGACACAGGTGAGCAAACTGAGAACGGTGACGCTGCTGGCTGAAGGCGTGCCAGACGAGGGAACTCCCTTTTGATGGAGGGTCACTGTTCCCATGTTGGGATTCGAGGAGACCAAATTCACCGAAGAAGATTGCAAGTTCATGGGAGGTTCGTCAGCGACTCAGGGTGCGGGCGTTCGGTCTGTTTTTGCGGGGTGTCTCTGTGAGCGGCAGAGGTTCCGACAAGTCAAATCACTGAAGTCGTTCGTATCCTAGAACACGCTTCATCAAATCGGTGAATCCTGTGGCTCAATCGCTTAAATCCCTTCAGTCCGAAACCCGTGCGCACCCGGAATATTCGGAAAATTTTACCAAAATGACTCATCTTCACCAATGAAATCTGTTTCCATTCAGTGAAACGAATCAGTCAGAATGAGGATTCAGTAATCAGGGAGGATTGTTCCGATTAAAACGGCTGGTTCGATTTGTCGCATTCTAACGTGTCTTCCAAATTCTGCAAATTCACACCGGCTGATTCTCTGCGGAATCTTTCGTTTTTTCCTGACAAATTTTATGCCTGACTGAATTTCGTTTTTGAATCGCAGCAGTTCTCAACATTCGTCTGAAAAATCCAAAGGCGACCGACTTTTCAGATGACCTCACGCCGGTTTTCCACGACAATCTTCCAAAAATCTCTCTGAGAAATTTCATGAAATGTCTTGGCTTGACCTCTCTGGCCGCTTTCGCTCTGACGATGACCCCCGCGATGGCGGCCGAACCAGCCTATTCCGTGCTGGCGGCCGATAACGGCAAGGTGAGCTTGGTGAACGCCAAAGGGGAAGTGGAATGGCAAATGGACAACCGGACTGATGTTCACGACATTGCCTTGCTACCCAACGGGAACATCATGTTTACGACCAACGCCAGCACGGTTGTCGAAGTGACTCGCGACAAGAAGATCGTGTGGAAGCATGAGGCAAAGCAAAAAGAAGGCTACAAGGGCCGAATCGAAATCCACGCATTCCAACGTCTCGAAGACGGGAACACGATGATTGCCGAATCCGGTAACGGCCGGATCATCGAGGTGGACAAGGATGACAAAATCGTCAAGGAAATCGCCCTGACCATCGAGCACCCGAACGCCCATCGCGACACCCGCATGGCCCGCAAACTTGCCAGCGGGAATTACCTGGTGTGCCATGAGGGTGACGGCAAAATCCGCGAATACGATCCCAAGGGAAAAGTGGTTTGGACTTACACGATGGACCTCGGCGGCCGCCCCCGATCCGACGGGCATGGACCCGAAGGCCACGGCAATGAAGTCTACGGCGCCATCCGGTTGGCGAACGGGAACACCCTGATCGGCGCTGGAAACGGCAACCGCGTTCTGGAAGTCACCCCGGAGGGGAAAACCGTGTGGAGTGTCGATCAAAAAGAACTGCCGGGGATCACGCTGGCTTGGGTCACCATGCTGGAAGTTCTTCCCAACGGAAATGTCATCATTGGAAACTGCCACGCGGGCAAGGACAATCCCCAACTCATCGAAGTCACCCGCGACAAGAAAGTCGTCTGGACGTTCAAGAATTTCAAGACGTTCGGCAACGGACTGGCGGCCTCGCAGGTGATCGGGATCGAAGGCAAGGTATTGCGTTAACCTGTCCGTGCCTCCGCTGCCTATCATGAATGATGTCATGTCAGGCGTGGAGGATCATCATGGCCACGGAACAAACGACGTTGGGCGGTGGCTGCTTCTGGTGTCTGGAAGCGGTCTTTGAGCAGGCGAAAGGCATCATCAAATCAGTATCGGGTTACACCGGCGGCACGATCCCCCTGCCGACTTATCGGCAGGTTTGCGGCGGCCACACGGGACACGCCGAAGTGGTGCAACTCACGTTCGACCCCGAGATTATCTCCTTCGAGCAATTGTTGGGCATCTTCTTCGCCATCCACGATCCGACCACCAAGGACCGTCAGGGGGCCGACGTGGGAACCCAATATCGCTCGGCCATCTTCTACCAATCAAACGCCCAAAAAACCACGGCCGAGCGGGTGATTCAGGAGATGACTCGGGAGAATGTTTTCGATGCGTCGATTGTCACCGAAGTGAGTCCGCTAAGCGTGTTTTACCTGGCGGAAGAATACCACCAAGGATACTTCCGCAACAACCCGACGCAACCTTACTGTCAAATGGTCGTGATGCCCAAGGTGGAAAAGTTCTTCCACAAATTCGGGGCCGGGTTGGCGAAGTGACGGCCGTCAGATGTTCCCTTCCAGCCCTTGTTGATAAAAGAAGTGCTGGACGGAATCCTGATTGGCGAGCAGCCAATCAATTCCCGGCTCATGGTTCATGGCCTTCTTGATGACTTTGGCCGTCGCCTCCCGATGCACTTGGAAGAGGGCGGCATGATCGACCTCACCGGCCGGGACATTCAGAATTGACGGGTCCAGCCACACCGAATAGATGATTCCCAGATCGTTGGCCTTCTCCTTGGGAATGTCCCCGGCCCGTACGGCATCCAGCACGCCGTTGGCGATCGCCGCCTGCACCGTGCCCATCAGAATGTTTGTGTACCGGGGATCACGAACCGTCACCTTGCTGACCATGAGGGTCGCCGGGCGAATCTGCACGTCGCTGTTGAGGATGGCGAACACCTTCGTGTGGCCCTTCACTTGGTCACCGATGAGATTGGCGAAAGCCGTGCCCACGGGGCCGTCGAATTCGCCGATCACCACTTCCGGTTCGGCGCACAAGTAATCCTTGTCCCCTTCCACCAAGGCTTCGCCCGTCCGCAGCACAATTCGTTCGGCCATGACCGTCTCCCAAGGTTTCGCGTCAAAAAACTCATTAACCTTTCATCGGGGACAAGCTACGATTTTAATCAGGAACGTCCCTCCCAACGGCCACTAGCCGGAGCGAACCGTGCGTGTTTTGCTCGTTGAAGACAACAAACCCCTCCTCCGTGCCCTGCGTCAGGGCCTTGAAGAAGAGGGGCTTGCCGTGGATATTGCCGAAGACGGCGAGGTTGCCGATCAAAAGGCTCGTACCACCAATTACGATGTGATCGTTCTCGACCTCATGCTTCCCAAAAAGGATGGCCTCACCATCCTAAAGGGCTGGCGGGCGAACGGGATCAACACGCATGTGCTGGTGCTGACCGCCAGGGGTTCCACGGAAGACCGCGTGACTGGCCTCGATTCCGGGGCCGACGATTATCTCACCAAGCCTTTTGAACTCGACGAGCTTTTGGCCCGGTTGCGGGCGTTGATCCGTCGCGGCCATCATGTGAAAGACCCGGTGATCCGGGTTCATGACCTGACATTGGACACCTCCTCCCGAACCGTCAAACGCTCGGGCAAGTCCATCCACCTGACGCCGAAGGAATATGCCCTTCTGGAGTTTCTGGCATTTCATCAGGGCAAGGTGGTCACCCGGACGATGATTTGGGAACACCTGTGGGATGAGCACGACGAAAGCGTGTCCAACGTGGTGGATGTTTACATCCGGTATTTGCGGAACAAAATCGACCGCGATTTCAAACCGCCGCTGATCCTCACCCGTTGGGGCGAGGGCTACATGCTCCGGGGCGAGGCCGACACGGCCGAACCCGCCGAGAGCGGGGAAGCCATGTCATGAAATCCATCCGGCGATCACTCCTGCTGAATCTGTTGATTCTGCTGGTTCTCACGCTCGGAGTGGTCGTCGGCGTCGTTTATCGAACAACGGCCGAATCGATCCGCGAAAAACAACACGCCTCCCGCGACTTGGTGGAATATCAATACCACGACAAAGTGGACCAAGACTTGCTTGTCCACGCCCACTATCTGGCGAGCGAGGCTCAGTCGCAATTCCACGCCGTCCGGCTTCGGCCACAGGCCATCGGCACCCAACTCCAAGCCCTCAGCGCCCCTCTCGGGCCATATGCGTTTTTGCCCATCACCGTGCAGATTAGTGAAACCAGCGGCAATCCGATGGCATGGCTGGTGCAAACACGTCTCGCCACCGAAATCAAATTGAACGAAGAAGACCTGAATCGCGAGCGGGATTCTCCCGGCCACGAATACGTTCAACTGAATTCCGACTGGGGAGCCACTTGGCAGTCCAAATCGCTCGACGGCCATAGCCTGCCGATTGATCTGGTCGCGATGGAATCCGAGGGGCTTTATCAATCACATTATGACAATGTCGATCTGCCATCTCAAAAGACGGGCCGCCGCGTCATTGTCAAAGTGCCCGTCACCCGGTTTGGCCGCCTCCCGGACACATCCTCGCCTCCCCGCTCCCCGAGATTCGATGATAATACCCGGCCCTCAAGAGCCTTGACTGGCTTGGCGGCGCACGCTCGCGTTCCCCGTGGCTCGGGTTCAATGGGGGGCCTGTTTGGCCCCCCTCCGAACGGACCGGGCGGTGGTGGAGGCGGCGGACCGGGGGGAGGCGGTGGACCGGGCGGGGGCGGACCTCCGGGACCGCCCCCCGGTTCCCCAGGCGGGGGATCGCGAAGCTTCAATCTCCCGACAATCTATGTTCACGTCGCGTGGGATCTGTCCGATCTTCATCCCACGATCATTGCCCATCAACAGGCGCGCGACGAGCAAATTGCCGAGATCAACAACAATACTCATGCCACCCTCGCAAACTTACGTTGGACATTGGCATGGGTCACGGGGCTTTCACTGCTGGTCGCCTTGGTCGGCGGCTGGGTGCTGGTCGGCTTCGGCCTGAATCCGTTGAAGCGGCTTTCTCATGCGGTCAGTGAGATCACCGCCAAGGACTTCCGTGTTCCCATCGACCCGGCGGCGATGCCCTCCGAAGTCAAGCCGGTGCTGGATCGTCTGACGCTTGCGTTATACGAGCTACAAAAAGCCTTCGAGCGGGAAAAACGGGCGGCCGCCGACATCTCCCATGAATTGCGCACTCCCCTCGCCGCCATGACGACCACGCTCGAAGTGGCTTGCCGCAAACCGCGCACGGCCACCGAATATCGGGAAACGATTGAGGACTGCCGGGGCATCGCGAAGCAGATGAATCAACTGGTGGAGCGGATGCTCGCCCTGGCCTGGCTGGACACCGGGGCCGATGTGATTCGCCCCGAAGAAGTCGAGGTCGGCGAACTTGTTGATGGTTGTGTGATCATTGGCAAACCGCTGGCGGATGTTCAGGGCGTGACGTTCCGCGTTGAAAAGCCGGCTCATCTGACTGTCACCACCGATCCGGGAAAACTCCGGGAAGTGTTGATGAATCTGGTTCACAACGCCATCGAATACAACCAGCCCGGCGGCCAGATTAGCGTCTCGGCCGAACGGATGGCCGATGGCGGCGTGGCCTTGGAAGTCGCCGACACCGGCATCGGAATGACCCAAGAAGTGCAGGAAAAAATCTTCGAGCGATTTTTCCGGGCCGATCCCTCCCGGCACGCCACCGGAGTTCATGCGGGCCTCGGGCTGGCCATCGTCAAGGAATATGTGAATTGCCTTGGCGGACAGTTGCATGTCAAAAGCGTTGTCGGACAGGGAAGCACCTTCCGGGTGGAACTTCCGAACGCTTCCTGATTCCGGGCCGGAACAAATTCCGGCCCCCCTTTTCTCCGATAAACTAACAGCACAGGAACCCGTCGTCCCGGAGGCGTTTGCCAATGCGTCGTTTGCTCTCCGTCAGTCTGTTGCTGTTCATTTCCCCCGTTGTCTTTGCCGCCGATGTGGACGACTTTGTCAAAGATGTCTTGAAGGCGCATGCCAAGGATACGGCGACGCTGAAGAAACAGTCCATCAGCATCATCAAAGCCAGCGGCACGATGACGTTAAACGGGGTAAAAACGCCAAATATCCGCACGATCCAAGCCATCTGGCCCAGCCAGTCGCTGACCTACTATGAGTTCGGCGATGAAAAGATGAAAGGCGCGATGACGTTGTGCGTCGTCAACGACCGTGGTTGGAAGCGGCAATCGGGCATGTCCGCCGACTTGAATTTGGAAGAGGTCAACGATTGCCGGCAGGGAATGTACGCCTACTGGATGTTGACGCTCCTCCCCTTGCTGGAATCCGGCAACAAAATCACGTTCACCCCCGGAATCAAAGTCAACGGCGAACCCACGACCAGCATCACGGTCGCCCGTCGCAACTGGCCGGACATGACGCTCTCATTCGACCCGAACACCCTGCTCTTGAGAAAGATTTCCTACAAGGCTCGGGAAACCGGGGTGACGAAACTTCAAGAGATGATTTTGGGCGACCATAAGGAAGTGGAGGGCATCAAACTTCCCCAAAGTCTGGCGCTGACCTTGGATGGAAAAGAGATTTTCTCGTGGACGAAATTTGAATACGTGTTCCCTGAAAAACTCGACCGGGCCATCTTTGACAAACCTTAAACTCAATCATCTCCCGCCACCGGAATGACGGGGAGATGATCCGGGTCACTCAAACTTCAATCCATCCCGCGACACGTCGTAATCCACCTTGACCGCCGTTCCATCCTTGATGGAGCCATCCAGCAATTTCCGGCCGAGGGTGTTTTCCACTTCCCGTTGAATCACTCTCTTGAGCGGCCTGGCCCCGTAGGCCGGGTCGTAACCGACCTTTGCGATATGTTCCTTGGCGGCGTCGGTCAGCGTCAACGTGATGTTTCGCTCGGTGAGGCGTTCCCGCACCCGGCCGAGTTGAATCTCGATGATCGCCTTCAGGTGTTCTTCCCGCAGGGCATGGAACACAATCGTCTCATCGATCCGGTTCAGAAACTCCGGCCGGAAGTGCTTGCGAAGCTCTTCCATGACGGCCTCCTGCATTCGGTCATACACCTCGCCAACGTGCGTCCCCTTGTACTGCAAGATGCGCTGGCTGCCGACGTTGGAGGTCATGATGACGATGGTGTTCTTGAAGTTCACCGTCCGTCCCTGCCCGTCCGTCAACCGGCCGTCGTCCAACACTTGAAGCAACACGTTGAAAACATCCGGGTGGGCCTTTTCGATTTCATCGAACAGGATCACGCAGTATGGGCGGCGTCGCACTTGCTCCGTCAGTTGTCCCCCTTCTTCGTACCCGATGTAACCGGGCGGGGCGCCGAGCAACCGGCTGACGTTATGCTTCTCCTGATACTCGCTCATGTCGATGCGGATCATCGACCTTTCGTCGTCGAACAGAAACTCGGCCAACGCGCGGGCCAGTTCGGTTTTCCCCACGCCGGTCGGCCCGAGGAAGAGAAAACTGCCAATAGGTTTTTGCGGATCTTTCAACCCGCTGCGGGCGCGGATCACCGCCTCGGTGACGGCCATCACGGCTTCGTCCTGGCCAATCAGCCGCTTGTGAAGTTCCTTGTCGAGGTTCAGGAGTTTTTCCTTCTCCCCTTCCAGCAACTTCATCACCGGCACACCCGTCCAACGGCTCACGACGGCGGCGATGTCTTCCTCGCCAACTTCCTCCTTGAGCAAACGCGGCTGGCCGTCTTTCATCGGCTCGCCTTCCATCTCCTTGACCATCTTTTCAAGTTCCGGCAGTTTGCCATATTCAAGTTCGGCGGCCTTTTGCAAATCGTAATTCCGCTTGGCCACTTCGATTTGCTGACGAACATCCTCGATCTGGGCGCGAACCTCGCGGACTTTGTTGACGGCGTTCTTCTCGTTCATCCACCGGGCCTTGAGGGCATCGGCTTGGGCCTTGTCGTTCGCCAATTCCTTTTCCAGTTTCGTCAACCGGTCACGAGAGGCCGAATCCTTCTCTTTGCGAAGCGCTTCGCGTTCGATCTCCAGTTTCATCACTCGCCGGGAAACCTCGTCGAGTTCTGCCGGCATCGAGTCGATTTCTGTGCGGAGTTTGGCGGCCGATTCATCCACGAGGTCGATGGCCTTGTCCGGCAGGAACCGATCCGTGATATACCGATCCGAAAGCACGGCCGCCGAGACGAGGGCCGAATCCTTGATCCGCACCCCGTGATGGACTTCGTACTTTTCTTTCAACCCGCGCAGGATGGAGATGGTATCCTCCACACTCGGCTGATCCACATGCACCGGCTGAAACCGGCGTTCGAGGGCGGCATCCTTTTCGATGTACTGTCGGTATTCATCAAGAGTGGTCGCCCCGATGCAACGCAACTCCCCGCGGGCCAGCATTGGCTTTAACAAATTCCCGGCGTCCATTGCCCCGTCGGCCTTGCCCGCCCCGACGACCAAGTGAAGTTCATCAATGAAGAGGATTACTTCTCCCTCGGATTCGGTGACTTCCTTCAAAACGGCCTTGAGGCGTTCCTCAAATTCGCCGCGAAACTTGGCCCCGGCGATCAGCGCCCCCATGTCGAGGGAGACCACCCGTTTGTCCTTCAATCCTTCGGGGATATCTCCGCGAATGATCCGTTGGGCCAGCCCTTCGACGATGGCCGTTTTGCCCACGCCCGGTTCGCCGATCAGCACCGGGTTGTTCTTCGTCCGGCGGCTCAGCACTTGAACCACCCGGCGAATTTCCTCGTCCCGTCCGATCACCGGGTCAAGTTTGCCCCGGCGCGCGGCTTGGGTGAGATCCCGGCCAAACTTCTCCAACGATTGGTAAGTTTCTTCGGGGTTTTGCGTGGTCACCCGCTGGCTGCCGCGAACCTCCTTGAGGGACGACAGAAGGCGTTCCCGGTTGACGCCGAATTCTTTCAAGAGGCTGCCTGTGGCTCCCTTGTCATCGATCATCGCCAGCAGGAGATGTTCGACGGAGACATATTCGTCCTTAAGTTTCTTCGCTTCGTCTTCGGCAAAGGTGAGCAACCGGTTCAACCGGCCGGTGAGATAAAAATTATCCGGCGCGCCGCCCGAACCGCTCACTCGGGGCAGTTTTTCAAGTTCCCGTTGGAGGCGTTGCGCCAGGGCTTCCGGGGCGACGCCCGCTTTCTTCAAGATGGCCGATGTCAGCCCGCCTTCTTGCTCCAAAAGTGATGTCAGCAAATGCTCCACATCGATCTGCTGGTGGCTTTGCCGGATGGCCAGTTGCTGCGAGTTCTGAATGGCTTCGCGAGCTTTCTCGGTGAATTTATTAATGTCCATGAAGTGATCCTTTCTCGTTGATTGACAACAAAGCAACTTTCATGCCTTATGTGTTATTTTCCTCAACTTATGCCGGGCCAATGCTTTCCGTTCAGCCAGAATCCATCATCCGGCTGCCAAAATGACCGTCATTCGGAATTTTGAGCAACCGACATGGCGTGGGGATTCAAGCTCATTTCTAATATGGTGTTTGGGGTCATCCATCGGAACGGGCGAGAGGTCACATCATGGCGAAGTTTGAGATGGTCAGCGATTACGAACCGGCGGGCGACCAACCCAAGGCCATCAAACAAATCGTCGATAACTTCCAGTCCGGCCAACGGTTTGTCACCCTTTTGGGCGCCACGGGCACCGGGAAGACTTACACCGCCGCCAAAGTCATCCAGGCCATGAACAAGCCGACCTTGGTGCTGGCCCACAACAAAACTCTTGCTGCCCAACTCTACAAAGAGTTTCGCACGTTCTTCCCCAAGAACGCCGTGTCATTTTTCATCTCCTACTACGATTATTACCAGCCGGAAGCCTACATCCCCCAACGGGACATCTACATCGAGAAAGATTCCTCGATCAACGAAAATATTGACCGGCTTCGGCTCTCGGCGACGGCCAAACTGGTCAGCCGGGACGATGTGATCGTGGTCGCCAGCGTGTCGTGCATTTACGGCCTCGGCTCCCCCACCGATTACAAGCGGATGATGGTCGTCCTCAAAAAAGGGGAACGAATCGAACGGGAGGAACTGCTCGTCAAACTGGTGGATGTCCAATACAAGCGGAACGACATCGCGTTTGAGCGGGGACACTTTCGTGTCCGGGGGGACACCATCGAAATTTGGCCGAGCGCCGAGGAAATCGCCATGCGGGTCGAACTCTTCGGGGACGACGTGGACCGGCTTTATTCCATCAACCCGACCTCCGGGGAAATCATCGAGGAACTGGAGGAGATGTACGTCTATCCGGCCAAGCACTTCGTCACCCCCGAAGAGCGGACCCGCGAGGCGATCATCGGCATCGAGCAGGAGTTGAACGACCGGCTCGCCCAATTCAAGCAAGACGGCAAACTACTGGAGGCCGAGCGGCTAAAAGCCCGGACGAACTACGATCTCGACATGCTCCGCGAAGTGGGTTACTGCTCCGGGGTCGAGAATTACGCCCGCTGGTTCAGCGGCCGGGGCAAGGGAGAACCGCCGTACACGTTGATCGACTTCTTTCCCCCAGATTTCCTGTGCATTGTGGATGAATCCCATGTGAGCCTGCCACAAGTGCGGGGGATGTTTGCCGGCGATTATTCCCGGAAGACAACACTCGTCGAACACGGCTTCCGGTTGCCTAGCGCCCTCGACAACCGGCCGTTGAAGTTTGAGGAATTCGAGGGCCACCTCAAGAACGTGCTTTTCCTCTCGGCCACCCCAGGCCCGATGGAACTCGAACGCACCGGCGGCGAGGTGGTCGAACAGGTGATCCGGCCGACCGGACTGGTCGATCCGGTGATCCACATCAAACCGGCCCGAGGCCAAGTGCCGGATTTGATCGAACAAATCAAAATTCGCGCCGCCCGGCATGAGCGGGTTCTGGTGACTGCCCTCACCAAACGGATGTCCGAAGACCTGACGAACTATTTCAAGGAGGCGGGTCTGAAATGCAAATGGCTGCACTCGGAATTAGATGCGATTGAACGAATTCAGATTCTTCGAGAATTACGAGAAGGGGCTTTCGACGTGCTGGTGGGGGTCAACTTGCTGCGGGAAGGACTGGACCTGCCGGAAGTTTCACTGGTCACGATTCTGGACGCGGACAAAGAAGGGTTCCTGCGCAGCACGACCTCTCTGATTCAGACCATCGGCCGGGCCGCCCGAAACGTGAACGCCGAGGTCATTCTCTACGCGGACACAGTGACCGATTCCATGCAGCGGGCCATCTCGGAAACCGCCCGGCGCCGAGAAATCCAACTGGCTTACAACGCGGAACATGGCATCACGCCACAAACGGTGAAAAGTGCGATCCGCAATTCAATCGAAGATGAGATTTCGGCCCACCAGATCGCCCAAGAGGCCGCCGGGATCAAAGCCGAGGAATATGTGACGGCCGAATATCTGGAAGAACTTCAGGTCGAAATGCTCAAGGCCGCCCAAGAATTGAATTTCGAGCGGGCGGCCGAACTTCGGGACAAGATTGCCACGCTGAAGGGAGAAACCGTCGCCAGCCCGCAGGGCGAAAAGAAGAAACGCGGCGGCAAGCGACGGAAACGATGACTTATTTTTTCTTCGGTTCCGCTTTTTTGGCTTCTGGTTTGTTCAAATCGGTCAGGACCGCTTTGACATCGGTTTCATTCACCACTTGGAACGCTTGAACCGCCGTCACGGTGCCGTATTTCACAATGACCACAGTGGCGTAAGCATCCGTGTTGATGCCCCAATTCTTGGGGCCGGATTTCTCGCCGGTGAAGACGCCAAGACTGGTGTTCACAAATCCCAAGGACATCTGGGCCTTCGGCAGATATTCCTTGGCAGTGTCGGGCTTGTCCGACAGCCAGATGGCGACCACAGCCACCTTGCCGGGGGCGTCCTTGAGGGCCGTGTCCAATCCCTTCAAAAATCGGGCGGTCGGCCGATTGAATGTGTCATGCCGGATGAACACATAAATTGTCGGCTCGCCTTTGCGCTCCTTTAGATAATTCCCCTCTTTGCCGTCAATGATCCCCGCGACGCCATAGGCCGTGAAATCTTGGGCACGGTCACCGACTTTGGGACCGGAGACAACGTCAGCCCGGCCGACCATCGCCGTTGTCAGAAGCAAGGCCCAACAACACAGGTTTCTCATCCGATTTCCTCGTTTGGCAACACGGGCGTGATGTGAAGGGGATATTCCGCAAGACTCAGACCGGCGGTGGGAATGGCCTGCAGCCTCGACCAGCCCGCCGTCACACGGGATTCCTCGGTTCGGACATAATCCAAATCGAAGTTTGCCTTGGCAAAGTCGCCGTCACAGTTCACCGGTGAAAAGTCACGATGGACAATGTACTGGGCCACGCCGGGGTTACAACGGATGTGCCGCTCCGGGTGCCGGTGCATCACCTCCAACGGGATTTCCCCCAAGACGTAACGCAGATACAGATCGGATTCCGTGATGGCTTCCACGTCCCGGCCGCACACATCGCACCGGTAACCCTCGTCGCATTTGGCCATCGGCAACCGCCTTTCACGGGGAAACGGGAATCAGCACCGGCCGGGGAAAGTGATATCCCAAGACGCTGCCGTGCCGTTTGCATAATTGAATGAAACTCAGTTTGAGAAAGCCGAGTTTCGCCAGGTCGGCCCCGTTGCGGAGGTAATTCTTCGCCAGCACGGCCATGTGTGCATCGTAGTTTTTCTTGCTCCCCGAATGGACCTCGCACCGGCCGCCGAGACGGCGAAAGTCTCCGTCGAAAGCGGGGGAAATGTGAAACAGTTCGTGAAAAATCGTGACGAGTTTATCCCCGAACGGCCGGTCTAAAAACCGGGGAAGGCAGAAGGACATCAGATAGAGTAAATCGCGGGATTCATACCGGAACTGCTGGACCGCGTAGAGCCGCCCCCGCTTGCGGGTCACCAGTTTGCCATTCTCACAACGCAACGGCGTCACACGGGCAATCAAGCCGGTTCGATCCAACGTCTTCGCGCGAACGATGCCGATCATCATCCGGTTGAGATCGATGTGGGCAAAGTCCGGACAACATTTCTTGATGTCGAGAACCACTTCCTCAATGGCCCGCGACAGATCGAAGGGATGGCCGGGCAGCCCAGTGTCGATTTCCGGGGGAATCTCCGGGACGACCGCCCGCAACGTGGAGGCCGACGGCCGCAACGCAAGCCGGGGGGCCGGTACGCCGAGTCCCCATTGGATTAGTTTTGGGATGGAGCGGGGATTTCGCACGTTGACTCGGTGAACTCAACTCAGGGAGATTTCGGAGCGGGCATTTTACCAACCACCTCGGCCACAATGGTGGCAATCTGCCGCCGCAGGCCGGTCACCTGGACCTTCTCGGAAATATGCACGCGGTTCGTCAGGATAATAACGGCCGTGTCGCTCGGGCGATCCACCCACAACGAGGTGCCGGTGAAACCCGTATGGCCGAAGCCATCCCGTTTGCCGAACAAATCGCCGCGAGGGGAACTGTATGACGTGTCCACATCCCAAGCCCGCGACCTGGCTCCGCCCGGTACGGTGAGCGGTTCGGTCATTTCCTTGACGCTCTTTTCGCTCAGAAATTGTTTCCCGGCATGTTTGCCGCCATTGAGGAGCATCTTCGCGTAAATCGCCATGTCATCGGCCGTGGAGAACAACCCAGCGTGACCGGCGACGCCGCCGAGGGCATCCGCGCGGGGGTCGTGGACTTTTCCTTGCAGCCAATCATCGCCCGCCTTGGCGGTCGGCACCGCTCTCGCTTGCAGTTCCTTGGCCGGGACATAGCCGCTGTCTTTCATGCCAAGAGGTTCAAAGACATTCTTGCGGGTGAACGCATCCAGCGTTTCGCCGGCGATTTTCTCGACCAGAATCCCGAGCGTGATGAAGCCCACGTCGCTGTATTTAAACTTCTCGCCGGGAGGGTTGTCGAGTTTCAACGCGGCGATTCGCTTCATCGCCTCCTCGCGGCCCATCTTGTAATCGGCGGCGGCATTGTCCGCCAGCAATCCGCTCGTGTGGGTCAATAATTGTTCAACAGTAATTTTGTCTTTGCCATTGGCCCCGAATTCGGGCCAATATTTGATAATTTTGTCATCAAAGGCAATTTTCCCGCGTTCGTGCAAGAGCATGATCGCCGTCCCGGTGGCGACGGGTTTCGTAAGGGAAGCCATGTCAAAGATTCCGTCAATGGTCATCGGCGCGATTTCGGGATGAAGCCGGCGGTTGCCGAACGCCTTGCGATAAATCACTTCGTTTGCGCGTAGCACCAGCACGACCGCCCCCGGACAGTCGCCGCGTTTGATCGCGGCCTCCGTCGCCTCGGCGATTTTGTCGAGCTTCGCCAGATCCAATTTCTCGACGGCAAAACCCCGGCTTGCCAGAAACACCATCGAGACAATCAGCAGCCGAATAGTCATGAGGATTCCCCGGTGTTTAGCCATTGAAACAAAATGATTCGCTGACCGTCCGGATCGGTGAAAACAACCCGGCGATAGCCTTCAGGACTGGTTTTCTCGGCGGCCACGGGAACAATCCCCGCCGCCGCCAGACGGGCCGTCACCGCATCAAGATCCGGCAATTCCAAAGTCAACGTCGTCGAACCCGGCACGCATTCCCCGGCTTTCAACGCCAGCCTCACCGGGGGAAGATCCATCAACGCAAATTGATGCGTTTCATCGATCATCGCCACGGACCGGCCGAGGAAGGTCTCGTACCACTGGCGGGACCGTTCCCAATCCCGCACGCGAACTTCGACCATATGCAACGTCAAGACCGAGCCTCGGCGGTTTTCTTTTCTTCCTCCAATTGAGGAATGACGACCTTGGTGGCGACCAAGCCAAAACCCACCAGACCGACAAGCATGATGACGAAAAGCACCATCTTGCCCTTGTAAGAATACATATTGAACAGACTCAACACGATTTGCAGCCCCAATCCAAGACCGACAATGGCCCCCGTGCCCATGATCACCATTGCGAAATACGGGCCGACGCCTTCCAACCGGGCCAGCCACCAACATGAGATGTCAGCCACTTGGGCGATCAAAACAATCGGCGACAGTACGCATTTGACAAAAGTCGGATAACTGGAATACGCGAACACCAAGCCGGTGAGCGTCCAGAGCATGGCGAACGACAACAAGTGAGCGTGTGTTGATTGCGTTAGTGAATTGATGGAAAGCTGCTTCGACTTGGCTTCCTTAAACGGATCGACTTTCTTGGGCACGGCCTTTTCTGCATTCTTGGGAAGTTGCGGGGCGGGCGTCGCATATTTTGGGGTGATAATTTTGCCGACAACCGGGTCCGGCAGGGGGAACGCATCCGCGTCATAGGTGGCTTCCGGCGCTCCCGCATCAATCCAATCGACCACAGACTTGAGTTCCGCTTCCCGTTGTTTCTCAAGTGTTTCTTTGCCAAGAGCCTTTAGTTGATCCTTCCAGTCATCTGATTTTTCAAAGAAGGCCTGCTTCATGGCGTCTTTGTTGAATTTCGTTCGATTGCCGTTGATGACGAAGTGAAATTGCCCTTTGGGATAATTGCTCGTCTTCACAAAGACCTTTTCCAAGTCCACATACTTTTCCAGCGGCACATCATCTTTTTCCCCGCCATTGCCGTGACACACCGCGCAACGATCCGCGATGATGGATTTGATTTTCACCCCCGGAACTTTCGGGGCGTTCGGATCAATTTGCGGGCGTTCTGCGGGCACGACGGCGAGGCTCTCATCCTTTTCAATCTTCGGCCAGGGCACCCCGGAGAATCGGCCGACCAAATCCTTGATGCCCGGCAACGGCTCGCCGCCGGACGAATGCTTGAAGTGGATTTGGGCCATGCCCCAAAAGTAGCCAAGGCCCACGGACATGAGAAACGTCGTCAGAACCAAACGAACGGGAAGCGGAAGTTCACGCAGGGTGATCCCGCCGGAAGAGGTTTGAGACATGGAGATGGTCTCCGCAAGGAAAAAGTGGGAGGGTGGGTAGGTTGGTAATCAACGGGCGATGGCCAATACTTCCGTGGCGGCCTTCAAAACGGCCTCTCGTGTCACGGACAACGCGGTGGTGACGGTCGCCCCGGCGGCCAGTTTGTGGCCGCCGCCGCCAAAGCGTTCCGCGAGTTTGGAGACATCATGCGGTTCCTTGCCGCGAAAGCTGACCTTCGTGCCGCCATCGGCCTGTTCGATAAAGATCATGGCGATCTCGGCCCCGGTGATGCTCCGGGCGTAGCTAATCAAATCTTCCGTGTCCGGCGGGACGGCCCCGGTCGCGGGATAATCCTCCATGCGGACCTCGGACCAGACAATCTTGCCGTCGGCCAGCGAACTCATCCGCTGGAGAGCCAAGCCAGTCAGCTTCATGCGGGGAAGCGAAATCTGTTCGTAAATCGCCTCATATACCTCCTGCGGCCTCGCCCCGGCGGCCATCAATTCCTCGGCCAAGGCATAAGTTTGCGGCGTTGTGTTCGCGTGACGGAACCAACCAGTGTCCGTGGCGAGGGCCATGAACATCGGATGAGCCATCTCGGCATCGATTTTGACGCCAAGGGCGTTCGTTGCTTCGTAAACCAACCGGCCGGCGGCCTCGGCGGTGGTGTCCACGAATCGCAATCCGCCGAGATCGTCCTGGGTGCGGTGATGGTCAATCACCGCCTTGCCGACGGGCCGGCTTCGCATGTACTCGCCGAAATCTCCAAGCTGGCTCCATGTTCCGGTGTCCACGACAATGATCGCGTCGCAATTGTCGAATTCCCGGCCCGGCGGGTGGAACCGTTCGACCGCTTTTCCACCAGGGTTCAGAAACTCATAACGCGGCCCGAGATTGCTGGCCACCACCACTCTCGCCGTTTTTCCTTTCTTCCGCAGGGCCGCCGCCAAGGCCAGTTCGGACCCAAGGGCGTCGCCGTCCGGCCGGACGTGCGTCATAATCAGGAACCGTGAATGATCTTTCACAAAGGTTACAAACGGCGACCAGTCAATTGGCATGAGAGCGGGAACTCGTGGTGGGAATCGCTGCCATTGATTATACTTCCCCGAAACCGAATGTGGTGAAGGAGTGTCTCCGTGATCCGATCTTTTCCTCTTCTCATCGCCGCATGGTGGGCCGTTTGCGGCCCGGCCTTTGCCAAGCCGAACGTGCTGGTCGTCATCACGGACGACCAAGGCTATGGTGATCTCGGCTTCCACGGCAACCCGGTTTTGAAAACTCCCAACTTGGACGCCTTCGCCAAACGCAGCGTGCGATTCAACCGCTTTTACGTCTCGCCGGTATGCTCCCCCACGCGGTCAAGCCTGCTCACCGGGCGATACACCTATCGCACCGGCATTGTGGATACTTTCCTCGGCCGGTCGATGATGCACGGGGACGAAACGACCCTTGCCGAAGTCCTGAAAGACGGCGGTTACCGCACCGGCTTGTTCGGCAAGTGGCATTTAGGCGACAACTACCCGATGCGGCCGCAGGATCAAGGCTTCCAAACCGTGCTGATGCACCGGGGCGGCGGCATCGCCCAACCGTCGGACCCGCCGGGGGGAAGCAATTACCAAGATCCGGTGTTGTTTGAAAACGGAGTCGAGAAAAAATTCACCGGCTATGTGACGGATATCTTCACCGACGCGGCCATCAAATTCGTGAACACCAAAGCGAACGAACCATTTTTCGCGTATGTGGCTTACAACTGCCCGCATTCGCCGTTTCAAGTTCAGGACGCGGATTGGGAACCGTACAAGAACATCAACGACGGGATGTTTCCGAAAATCGGCCAACCGTGGCTGACCGGAAAATTTGATGCCACCGAGGCCGGCAAAGCCTACGGAATGATCGCCAACATCGACCGGAATTTTCAGAAACTCATCAACGCCGTTCCCGAAGACACGCTGGTGATTTTCCTGACCGACAACGGCGTCGGCGGCAATCGTTGGAACGCCGGACTGCGCAACCGCAAGGGTACTGTCTACGAAGGCGGGACACGGGCGCAATGTTTCATGTCTTGGAAAGCCAAATGGAAGGAATCAAAAGAAATCACGACGCCCGCCGCCCACATCGACCTTTTCCCGACGATTTTGGAAGCTTGCGGAGTGAAGATCCCCAAGGCATTAAAGATTGACGGCCGGAGTTTGCTTGCCCTGATCGAAAACGGCAAACCGCTGGAAGATCGCACCTTGTTTCTGCAATGGCATCGCGGCGACGTGCCGGAACTTTACCGGGCCTTCACCGCCATCGGCGGCAAATACAAACTAGTCCAGGCCAGCGGGGCCATTCCCCCGGCCAAGGGGAAGAACGATCCCAAGTGGAAATTTGAGCTGTTCGACATTCCGAACGACCCGTTCGAGGAACATGATCTCGCGGCCAAATTGCCCGATGAAGTGGCGAAACTGAAAACCAAATATGAAGCGTGGTTCGCCGATGTGAAGTCCACCCGGCAATTCGCCCCGCCCCGAATCGCCGTCGGCGCCAAACAGCAACCCGTCACCGTGCTGACCCGGCAGGATTGGCGGGGCGACCGGGCCGGCTGGCAACCGGGGGATTTGGGTGAATGGATGATTGATGTCACCCAATCCGGGACTTACCGGTTAACGCTGAATGTGAACCCGGTTGACCGCAAGCGAACCGTTTCCATCGGGATCGGGGACGGTGCCACAATGATCGCATTTGAGCCGAAAGAAACAAAACATGTTGTGGAGAAAATGAAGCTGGAAAAGGGAGAGGCCACCGTCCGGCCGTCGAGCGACGACCGGGCGATTCAAATTCAATCCGTCACGCTGGAACGGATCGGGAACTGATTCAGGACTTCAACATCCCGACTTTTTTCGCATACTCGAAGATACCGCCGGCCTCGATGATCGGGGCCACCTCCCCAAGGTCTTGCAACTTCCAAGTGTCCTTGGTGGTGTGATTGGTCAGCGTGTGGTTCTCAAGGTCGATGGTCAATTCGTCCCCGGTGGCAATGTCATTGATCAAGCGCGTTTGACATTCCACGGGCACCAGATAGCTGCCGTTTACCGAGTTCCGGTAAAAAATACGGGCGTAAAACTCGCACACCACGGCTTTGATCCCGGCGGCGGCCAAAGCGATGGGGGCGTGTTCGCGGGAGGAACCGCAGCCGAAATTTTTCCCGGCGACGATGATCGTAAACGGCGAGACAAATTCGTCATCCGTGTGGAAGGCTTGATGCCCCTTCGGCAACCCCATCTGGCCGGGCGGCACGCTGGAGAGCGCGAACTTGCCGAACATCTTGTACTCGGCCGGAATCGACGGGTTGTAGGTGAGGTATTGGGCCGGGATGATCTGGTCCGTGTCCACGTTGTCGCCCAGCACGAACGCCTTGCCCTTGATGATCTTTTCCATTTTCTCGTCTTTTTCGGTTCGGTTTCCAGAAGCCCGCATTTTATGGCGTCGCCGCCGGGTTGTCGAGTTGCAACGGCTCCCGGCCGAAGCGGGCGCGAATCTTGTTGATGCCGAGAGAGACGCCTCTTCGCCGAAGAACCCACCGTTCCACATTGCGCTTGCCCGGAAATTCCAACAACATGATGCCGACCATGATGGTCAAAAAACCCTGGCCGGGAACGCCCGGCAGGGACATCACAATTCCGAGCAAAATGAGGACAATGCCCAAGAGTTGCGAAAGAATGGTCATCGGCCAGCGAATCAGCGGGTGGGATTCTTTCCAACGATTAGCCGCCCGGTCGCTGACGAAATAATCGCCCGGCAGCCTCACAACGACCCACGCCACCATCGCCAGACTGATTACGGCCGTCGCGATGGTAAACCCGGCGGTGACGAACAAGACCTCCCGGCTGTCCCACCCCTCCGGCACGAATTGTTGCAGCCATTCCGGCATGATGACACTCCCGTCCCCCTCTATTATGGGACTTCGTGCAAATGCCTGATCGCTTTGACCATCACCTCCAAAATTCGCCGCAATGATTCGTCGGATGTCCCAAGAGGGGGCATCGCATAGATCACGTTCCCCAACGGGCGCAGCATCACCCCATGCTCCAGCGAGAACCGCCGGACGCACGGGCCGACCTCCGCGAGATACCCGCCGGGAACATCCAGTTCGACCGCCAGAATCGTCCCCCGTCGCCGGACCGCGATCACGCCGGGCAAACCCTCAAAAACACCGTTGTTCGCCGCCCAGAAGTTCTCAATTCGTCGAACATCCGCCAGCCAATTGTCATCGGCCAGCATCTTCAAATTCTCGGCAGCCACCGCGCAGGCCAACGGATTGGCCGTGAATGAGTGGCCGTGAAAAAGCGTCTTCGTGCGATCAACAAAATCAAAGGATTCAACGATTTTCGGGGAAGCTAGGGTGGCGGCCAGCGGGAGCATTCCCCCGGCGAGCGTTTTGGAGGAACAAATCAAATCTGGCTCGATCTTCGCCTGCGAATGCGCCCACCAACTTCCCGTGCGCCCCCCCGTCATGACCTCATCGACAATGAACAAGACTCCATGCTTACCGGCTACAGAACAGAGTTCAGCCAGAATTTCCGGGGAGTGCATTTGCATTCCCCCGGCCCCCTGCACCAGCGGTTCGATGACGACGGCCGCGATGCGGTTTCCTTCGCGGGCCAATGTTTCATCAAGCGATTTCGGGGAAACGGGAATTTGAACGGCATTGAACAGCAACGGCTCAAATTTTCCGAAGAACAGCGGATCGCGGCCAATGGCCATCGCCCCGAAGGTGTCCCCGTGATAGCCGTTCTCGAAGCCCACAAACAACGTGCGTTGTGGTTCGCCCTGGTGAACCCACCATTGGTAAGCCATCTTCAAGGCGACTTCGACGGCCGTGCTGCCATTGTCCGAAAAGAACACCCGGCCGCCCGATTCCCACGGCACGGTTTTCAAAAGGGCCTCGGCCACTTCGACGGCATGGGGATGGGTGGCTCCGCCGAAGATCACATGATCCAACTGTTCGATGGCCCGATGCAACGCCGCCACCAATTTCGGCGGCCGGTGACCGTGCAGGATTGTCCACCAAGACGAGACGGCATCGATGATTTTCCGGCCGTCTTCAAGAATCAAATACTCGGCCTCGGCGGCCACAACCGGCAATGGGTCCAGCGGGTCTTTCAACGATGTGTACGGATGCCAGATGGCCGCCCGGTCTCGGAGGATCAAATTCCGTTGTTTTTCAGGGGCTTTGAGAACTTGTTCCAGATCCGCGAAGACTTGACGGCGAGCCGTGACAATACATTGAAATCCGTCCCGATCCCAAACCTTCGGCACATCAAGCGAGAACACCGGGACAGGCGAGCGCCTGCCAATTTGCTCGACGGCATACGGATCATCCGGTCCAAGCAACACGACGGCCGCCGGAATGATGCCCTCGACACTCAGAGATTTCAAGCACGCAAGCGTGCGTCCGATGGCCCCGACCGCTGAATTGGAAACCAGCACCGCCGACAATTGAATTTGCCGGATGAAGTCCAGTTGCAACTCGGATTCGTTCAACGGGGAGAAGGGGCCGCCGAAGGTTTCGATCAAGAGGGGTTGGTCACCGACTGGCCGCAATTTCAACAGTTTGCCGGCTGATGGGATTGGCCGACCTTCCCGCCTTGCCGCCAGTGGCGGGGCGACCGGTTCCGCGAATCGCATCACCGGGGGATGAACGACTGTTTGCGGGCAAAGACGCCGGATTTTTTCCGTGTCCGAATCGCCGGTTTCGAGGGGTTTCCAATAGGCACAAGCCGGGCCAAACGCCGTCAGCCACAGAATGGAAAACGTCGTCTTCCCTGCGTCGGTGTCGGTACCCAGAACAACGAAATCAGACATGATTCAACGCTTCCGAGGTGTCTCGGGCGAGGCGGCTCAGTGTGTCCGTGTCGTGGTCGGCATGAATCGAAATGCGGAGTCGGGATGTCCCCGGCGGCACGCTTGGCGGCCGGATGGCCCGCACGTCGTAACCCCGTTGTTGTAACACCTTGGCCGCCGCCACGGCTTTCGCATCATCGCCAACGATCACCGGGGCGATGTAGTGTTCGCCAACGGCCGTCACCCCGTGATTGGCCAATTCCATGCGGAAATGCCGAGCGTTTTCATGAAGTTTCCGGCGGCCGATCACATCTGTCTTCACATGGTCAAGCATGTGCTTCCAGGCCAGCCCGGTGATGGGCGGTAATGCCGTCGTGAAGATGAGATGCCGACACTTGTTGATGAGGTATTCGCGGAGCAGATTGGAACAGGCCAGATAAGCACCGGAGACACCGAGCCCTTTGCCGCCGGTGTGCATCGAAGCCAGCACTTGCCCCCGCACCCCGGCGGCATCAACACATCCGGAGCCGGTTTCGCCAAAGCATCCGGTGGAATGAGCCTCATCCACAATGAGATGGGCTTCGTACTTCTCGGCCAAGGCGGCAATCGCCTTCAGCGGGGCGGTATCGCCATCCATGCTGAACAGGGATTCCGTGATGATGAACCGCATCCGCTCCGGGTCGTTGCGGGCGGCCTCGGCCTTCAACCCGTCTTCCAGATGGTTCAAATCGTTGTGCCGATAGCCGAACCGGCGGGACTTGGCCAGCCGCAGCCCGTCAACGATACAGGCGTGATTCAACTCATCGGAGGCAACCCAATCACCCGGTTCCATGATCGTCGAGAGCAAACCTTCGTTGGCCGTGTAACCGCTGTTGAGCATCAGCGTTGTTTCGCTGCCATGCCAGACGGCGAGGTCTTGTTCCACCTCTTCCCAAATGGCATGATGACCGCGAAGCAAACGGGAGGCGATGCCGCTCACCGGGTAAGCGGCCAAATCTTCCGCAGGAATCGGGAAACGGCGGGATGAGCCATAACCCAAGTAGTCATTTGAGGTAAAGTCCATCCCGCGTGGAAGGGCAAAGGAGCGGTATCGCCCCTGTGTGCGGAGTTGATCGAGAGAGGACTGCCAGCGAGAGAACAGGCTCATGCGGAACATGCCGGAACTTCCGGCATTCCCATCGCCCGGAACAAGGCGGCATCTTCCGATTCATCCGGGTTTCCGGCCGTCAGAAGTTTCTCACCGAAGAACACAGAATCAGCCCCGGCTAAGAAACAAAGGGCTTGAAGTTCGTTGCTCATCCGGTCCCGCCCGGCCGACAATCGCACGCGGGATTTCGGAAAGGCGATCCGGGCGGTCGCAATCAACCGCACCAGTTGGAACGAATCCACTTTGGGGGCCATTTGCAGGGGCGTCCCCTTCACCGGCATCAGACAATTGATCGGCACACTCTCAGGCGGGATGGACAGATTGGCCAGTTCGACCAGCATCATCAACCGGTCTTCTTCCGTCTCGCCCATGCCAATGATGCCGCCACAGCACACGGAGATTCCAGCGTCCTGAACATGCTGGAGGGTTTCCAGCCGGTCATCATAGGTGCGGGTGGTGATGACTTCCGGGTAATAACGCCGGGAAGTGTCGAGGTTGTGGTTGTAGGCGGTCAACCCGGCTTCTTTGAGCCGCTTTGCCTGATTGCCGGTCAGCATCCCGAGGGTGACACAGGCTTCCATCCCCAAGGATTTGACCTCTTTCACCATCTCCAACACGCTGTCGAACTCCGGGCCGTCCTTCGGGCTTCGCCAAGCGGCTCCCATGCAAAAACGGGTGGCGCCGCTGGCTTTCGCTTCGCGGGCCTTCTCGGCCACATCGGAAACGCTCATCAACGGCTCGCGGGCCACCGGCGTTTTGTAATGCGCGCTTTGGCTGCAATACCCGCAATCTTCCGGGCAACCGCCGGTTTTGATGCTCAGCAGAGCGCACTTCTGAATGTCCCCGGCCGCGTGTTCGCGCGTGGCCGTCATGGCTTGGCGCATGAGTTCCGGGAGGGGAAGTTGATAAACCGCTTTGAATTCGGCGAGCGTCTTCATGAGACCTGATTTAGCGACGGGACGACCGGAAGGCAAATCACTTCACGCGGGTGGAAATGGCCGCCAGCATTTGCTCGCAAAACAGCGGCAAATCGGGGTTGCCCCGACAGGTGATGACGTTGCCATCAACGATCACGCCCTCGTCCCGGTAACCGGCGTCCGCGTTGCGAATATCGTCCCGAATGCCGGGATCGCCGGTGGCGAGTTTGTTGTCCAGAACCCCGGCGCTGATGAGCAATTGGGTGCCGTGGCCGATGGCCGCGACGATGCCCCCGTCTTGGGCGAACATTCGCACCAAGTTCACCGCTTCTTCTCGCAAACGGAGTTTTTCCGGAGAACGACCGCCGGGAACAATCAAAATCTCGTATTCGTTCGGGCTGAGTTCCGGGATCGGCATGTCCGGTTCAACCGTATAACCGTGAAGACCTTCGGCCGATTGGGCATTCGTGGCAGCCGCCACGGTGACAGTAATGCCCTCTTCACGGAGACGATAATACGGATGAAAGAATTGAAGATCTTCGTAGCCGTCAGCGATCAAAAACAACGCTTTCATGCGAACACACTCACGGATCAGGATTCAGGAAGAAAGATGGCGATGGCATCTTATCCCTGAACCGAAAAACGGGGTAGGTGAGTTTGATTGGTTGAACGGGGCAAGAAACGGGGCCGGATTCTCTTACTCGTACAGCAAATCCTCGGCGAGTTGTTTCCAGTTCACATCGTTGAACGAGTCGTACAGAAGATCTTGTTCAAGCGAGCTTTTGGCCTTGGGAACATCCTTGGTAAGATCGGTCCGCAAGGTTTTGGCCAGTTCCTGCACGGCCATTTCCCCGGAGGTCATGGTGTTTTCCAACACCTCGCGGGATTTCCCGGCCACCTGTCGCTGGGCGGCGGCTTTGTCCCGCCACTCGGCCAGTCGCTTTTTGTCCGCATGGAGAAAATCACTCACCCGTTTGGTGGACGGGCTTGGCTCCCCCGATTGGGTGTGCGAACTTCGCCCCTTGCCCATTGCCACTTTCTGCTCGACCGGAACGCTTCCATAACTGACCGAGTCGAACGTGGCCCCGGTCTTGGCCGGAACCTTGTTCACGCCGGACGGATCAATGAAGTAATTGGCCACCGATTGGCGGGTCTTTTGATCCTGGGCGCCAAGCCACATCACGAGAAAAAAGGCCATCATCGCCGTCACGAAGTCGGCGTAGGCCACTTTCCAAGAACCGCCGCCGCCGCTGGCCATCTGTCTGCTCCCGTTGGATTCAATGAAGATTGATTAACTGACAATAGCGTTGGCAAATCCGAAACTTCTCGCCGCGATCAAGCCGCTTCCGCGTCTTTCAATAATTGGGCAAATTCCGTGGCGCTTGGCCGCAATTCGCTTCCGACCATTCGTCTGGCTCCCCAAGCGACATCTCGCGGGCTTTGCCCTTCGCAAATCGCCACGAGGGCCACGGAAATACTGCGGAAGAAACTGGCCTCAATCGCCCCCAAAGTATCCATCCGGGCGGCCATCGGCGCCACAAACCCGTAGGACGCCAAAATACCAAGGAAGGTGCCGACCAGCGCCGCCCCCACTTTATGACCGATCTCTTCCACCGGGCCGCCAATGGCTTGCATGGTCACCACAATTCCCAACACGGCCGCCACAATCCCGAACCCCGGCAAACCGTCGGCCACCTTGGCCAAGGCTCCGCTGGCGGCATGATGTTCGGTCTCCATCACCCGGATTTCTTCGTCCAAATCACGGGCCAGAATGGCCGGATCGGCTTTGCCGTCGGCGATCACTGTCAGGGCATCGCCAAGGAAGTGTTGCAAGTGATGATTTTTCCCGACGCGGGGGAATTTGGCGAACAAACCGGCGTTCGGATTGGCCACGACCCCTTCAAGAGCCAGCACGCCTTCACGACGGACCAAACGACTGACCGAATACAGGAACATCAGCAATTCGGAATACGTTTTTTTGTTGAACGGCGATCCCTTGATCGTTTGGATGATCCCTTTGACGAGATCGATAATCACTTTTTTGGGTGATTGCAGCACCAAGGCACCCATTGATGCGCCACCGATGGTGATGACCTCGGAAATGTGCAGCAAAGCCTCGGCATGTCCGCCAGCCATGCTGAAGCCGATGTAAATCGACCCGATCACAATCGCACAGCCGATAAAAACAATCATGGACGGATACCAACTTTGTTGAGGGGAGCGTTCAAACCTTACCTCAACATCGAACGAAACCGCGACAACTTGCCGAGGATCAGATTGGCCCGGTTTGTGCCGTGGATGAAATTTGACGGGGAGACGGAAATCCCTTGGTTGACCATCAAAGCCGTCCGTGCGATAATCCCCTCTCCCGCCAATGCTCTCCCGTTTTTCCCGAGGCAAATCAATGTTGAAACTCCGACGAATCCTCACCTCTTCGTTGCTGGCCGGGCTGATGGGGCCGCTGGCGGTCACCGCCCAGGAAAAAGAACCCACGATTGTCTTCAAGGGACACACGGACGCCGTCTATTCCGTCGCCCAAACACCAGACGGCAAGCTGATCGCCACCGGGAGTTTCGACCGCACCGTGCGATTGTGGGATGCCGCCACCGGCAAACAAGTGCGGAGCTACGGCGGGACCACCGGACACCAAAGTCTTGTGCTGAGCGTGGCGGTGCATCCCTCCGGGGAATACATGGCCACCGGCGGGTCCGATAATGCCGTGTTCCTGTGGGATATTCCCACCCGAACCGCTGTGCGGGAGTTTCCGCATTCGGCCAGTGTCGTCGCCACAAGTGTCAGCAACGATGGCAAAACCCTCGGCGGGTTGGGGAAAGACGGGGCCATCCGGCTCTGGCAAACGGCCGACGGCAAGCAACTCCAAGCCATCCCGGCGGTTCGCGGTGGGGGAACAACGGGAATGTTCACCTCGAACGGCCAACAGTTCGTGGCCGCCACCGATGATGGCTTCGTGCGCTGGTTCAACACGACGGACGGCAAACAGACGGCCAGCCTCGGAGCAACCAAGGGGACCATCACCGGCCTGACGGTGGCGGGGAACTCCGTGGTGACGACGGACGAAGAGGGACAATTGAAATTCTGGCAAACGCCAACAGTGTTGCCGAAGCCACTGCCCCCGCACACCGATGCCATCACGACCTTGCAAACCAGCCCTGACGGCAGTTTCCTCGTCACGGTCGGGGCCGACAAAGTGATTAAAGCGGTCAGCACAAATTCCGGAACGGTCGGCAAGGAATTCACCGCCCCGGCACCCGTCACTAGTCTGGCGATCTGGCCGAACGGGACCATCGTGGCCGTGGGCCAACCGGACGGCAAAGCGATCCTTTGGAACCGCACGGAAGGCAAGGTTGTTGAAACGCTCTCCGCCCACCCCAAAAAAGTATCGGGCATCGCCGTTCATCCGAACGGCTCATCGTTCATCACAGTCGCGGACGACGGCACCGCCAACGTGTGGGCCTTCCCCATTGTGAAACCAAAACCCGCGAAAGATGCAAAAGACCCGAAAGACCCCGGTGAAGTCAAACCGACGGCCACCTTCAAGATTCCCGGCGGCGACGTTCTCGGGCTGATATTTCACAACGGTAGAAACCAAGTCCTGGTGTTGACGGCCGACAAAACGGTGAAACTCTTCGATGTGCCCGCTGGCAAAGAAGCCCGCACCGTCGCCACGCTTCCGATTATCCCCAAAGCATTTACCGTGAGCCGGGACTTTGCCACGCTGGCTGTCGTTCTCGACAAGTCGGTGAAGATGTTCAACATCGCCGATGGCAAGGAAAACGGAACCATCGCCCTGCCGACGGACGCGACCAGCGTGGCCTTCAGCGCTGACAAGACGAAACTGATCACCGGCCACGCGGATAAAACCGCCCGCGTGTGGGATGTCGCCAAGGGGGGATTCATCCAAGCCGTGGAACACACCGGGCCAATCACAGGCGTGGCCTTCAATCAAAACCAGCCGCTTGTCTATGTGGTGAGTTCGGACAAAACCGGGGCGATTCTCCCGATTCAGCAACCCAGAATATCGCCGATTTCCATGAAGCCTTTGCGGGCCATGACACTGACGGCCAACGGATCACATGTCGTTGTCGGCGGCGATGAACCGCTCGTCCGGGCATTGAACGCGGGCAACGGGAACGAGGAAAAGAAATTCGAGGGGGCCGAAGGGCCGGTCTATGCGGTGGCCGTCAGCAAGAATGTGCAAACCGTGGCCGTCGGCGGGGCCGACAAGACGATTCGGCTGTTCCAGTTCAACGACGTGAAACCGCTGGCCAATATCCCCGCGACGGGCGTGATCCGGGCGTTGGCTTTCCACCCGTCCGGCAACATGCTGGTGTCGATCACGGAGGACAAAATCCTGACCGCTTGGGGCGTGACGTATCAACAAGGCCAGCCACTTCCGGACGATTTCGGCAGCATGATCCAACAATGGACGCTTCCCGACGCCGGGACCAGCGTGAGTTTCTCCGACAAGGGGGACCTGTATGTCGGGTTGGCTGACAAAACGGTGAAACAATTCAAAATCGCCGGCAATACGCCAATGCGAGCCGCCTTGGGCCACCCGAACTTGGTGGATGCCGTGGCTTTCGCCCCCAACGGCAAACTGCTCGCCAGCGGCTGCCACGACGGCCTCCTCCGGTTGTTTGACACGGAAAAATGGGCGGCCGTCAACGCCATCCCCGCCCACTCGACGCCCGCCCCCGGCGCGGCCATCTATTCGGTGACGTGGACGCTGGACAGCAAACAGATTCTGACGACCAGCTTCGACAAATCCATGAAACTCTGGGACGCGACCGGTGGCAAAATGGTGATTGAGTTCAAGGGATTCTCCGAGAAGGGCAACACCAAAGGGCATCAAGACCAAGTCTTTACGGCCATCTTCACGAAGGACGGCAAAACGATCATCAGCGGATCAAGCGACCGGCACATCAAGAAATGGAATGTCGCCGATGGCTCGGTAACCGGCGAATTCGTGAACCCTAACATCAAGGGAGAACCGGGCCAGGCCCACCCCGGCGGCATCTACGGCCTGCGTCTGACCCCGGACGAAAAGTACCTCATCAGCGTGGGGCCGGCCCCGAGGAACCGGGGCTACATCGCCGTCTGGAACATGGCCGACGGCAAACTCGTCAGCGGCACCGAAACCTCCACCGGCCCGATTTACACGCTGGCCCTGACGCCCGACGGAAAGAGCATCATCGTCGGCTGCGGTCCCAAGGTTCGACAAGTGCCGGAAGCGGAAGCTTTAGTGATCCCGTTGAATTTGAAATGACGGTCTGCCTCTACAACATCGGGCCAACTCGCCGTTTGGGCCAATTGGCCCAGAATGGCGATCCGAGAACCAACATGGAGCGGTTATTTTGGGCCATGAGAAACGCCCCCAAAAGGCTCAGGATTACTCCAAAATCATCAGATGATGTGTCGATTTGCCGGGGGTTTTGAAAAATGGTGTTCAGTTGGCCCACTGTTTTTGACCAGTTGGGTGGGTGTCCAACTGTCCAAAAATGGTCGCCTGAAGGGTGTTTTGTGCTGTTTTCAGGTCACTTTTGGGTCGGTTTTTGACTGGTTTTCAAATCGGGAAACGTCATGCCCTGTAACCTCATTGCTTGCGACGAAGCGATGGGCCGATTGCATGATTTGAATGCAGAATCGGCCACAAATCTCACGAGTAACATATGCGTGAGGCGACCCGGAAGAGATGCGTTTCACGAAAGCCCGAGACGGGCAAACTCACCACCGGGGAGGTTCTGGAAAAGTCCTTTGCGAGAGAGCGCTTTTCGAGGGTTGTCGGACGGGAGCGAAGTTCTAAGATTCTGAATTCGAGAAATTCACGTTATGCGTGGCAATTAACAATCAGGAGTCGGGCACATGGCATCCCGTCGAGGAAGTGGTCGTCGAAAGGTCGGTCGGAAGAAGCGTCGGATGCGGGCCAAGATTCGCCACCGCAAGTAACAGCCCGCCGGTTCGCACACCCGCCGATCACATCGTTCGCCCACCATCCACCACCACCACCTGGCCGGTCATGAGGGTCGTTCCGACGGCCAGAAACTCGACGACGTCGGCAACGTCGTCGGGACTGGCCGCCCGTTTCAGCGGTGTTTGAGCAATGGCCTTGGACACATGCTCTTCGTGCCCTTCCAGCCAACGAGTGAGAATTGGCCCCGGCGCCACGGAATTCACCCGCACGTCCGGGGCGAAGGCTCGCGCCAGTGATTGCGTCATGCAATTCAGGGCTGCTTTGCTCGCGGAATACGGGATTGAGCTGCCGTGTCCTTGCAACCCCGCCACGGAAGATGTGTTCACCACGCATCCTTTCCGGGCTTTCAGCAACGGCATGGCCGCCCGTGTGGCGTACATCGCCCCCTTCAAATTCACCTGAAAAATCTCGTCCCACACTTCATCGGTGAGGGCTTCGAGATCATCGTGCGGAATGAATTTGGTGGTCGCGGCGTTGTTTACCAACACGTCCAACCCGCCGAGTTCTGCCCGACATCGTTCAACCATCGCCCGCACTTGGGCGTCATCGGCCACCGTCGCCTGACACAAAATTCCCGGCACATTTTCGGCTTTCACCAGCCGAAGCGTTTCTTCCGCGTCTTCTTTTGAGCGGGAATAATTCACCGCAACGGCAAACCCTCGCTTCGCCAACCGGACGGCAACCGCCCGCCCAACCCCGGTGGCCGAGCCAGTGACCAACGCTACTTTTTGCATGAATGTTCCTCAAAAAACATTTTCACCGCGGAGAAGCAGAGAAGCAGGGAAGGCAGAAGAATAATTGTTTTTGTCTTCTCTGCTTCTCTGCTTCTCCGCGGTGAAAATGTTTTGATTTTTGATTAATGACTTGCCGGCAAACCCGCTTCAAGCCGGGCGACTTCCGCACAATCTTTGTCGCCGCGACCGGAGAAGCAAAGCACCACCACATCCGTCTTCGGGCGTTTGGCGGCGATTCGCATGGTTTCGACGACCGCATGAGCCGTTTCGAGGGCGGGCAAAATTCCCTCCAGCCGGGACGAGACGCGGAAGCCTTCCATCGCCTCGGCATCGTTGATGCTCGTGTACCGCACCCGGCCGTTGTCTTTCCAATAGCTGTGTTCCGGGCCGACGCCGGGATAATCCAGTCCGGCCGAGATGGAATGCACCGGGGCGGTCTGGCCGTCGTCGTCTTGCAGCACATAGCTGAAACTGCCGTGCAACACACCCGGCTTGCCGTTGCTGATGGTCGCCGCGTGTTCGCCGTAGACGTTTGTGCGGCCACCGGCCTCCACACCGACGAGTTCAACACCCGTGTCATTCACAAACGGGTAGAACATCCCGGCGGCATTGCTTCCACCACCGACACAAGCCACCACCACGTCCGGCAACCGGCCGAACTGCTCCACGGATTGTTCCTTGGTTTCCTGCCCGATGACGGCCTGAAAATCCCGCACCATCATCGGGAACGGGTGCGGTCCGATGGCGCTACCGATGATGTAATGCGTGGTTTCGACGCTCGCCATCCACTCCCGCATCGCCTCGTTCACGGCATCCCGCAAGGTCTTGCTGCCGCTCTCCACCGGGAAGACTTCCGTGCCCATCGCCCGCATTTTGAAGACGTTGAGTTCCTGGCGGCGGATATCTTCCGAACCCATGTACACCCGGCAAGGGAGATCAAACAAGGCGGCGGCGGTCGCGCTGGCGACACCATGCTGCCCCGCCCCGGTTTCGGCGATCACCCGCTTTTTCTTCATCCGCTTGGTGAGCAAGCCCTGCCCGATGGCGTTGTTGATCTTGTGAGCGCCGGTGTGGTTCAGGTCTTCCCGCTTCAGGTAAATTCTCGCCCCGCCAGCCTCTTTGGTGAGGCGTTCAGCAAAGTAAAGCCGGGAAGGCCGGCCAACGTATTCATTCAGGATGCGGCGAAATTCGGCCTGAAACGCCGGGTCTTGACTGGCTTCCGCGTAAGCCTGCGTCAATTCTTCCAAGGCGAACATCAATGTTTCAGGAACAAATCGCCCGCCGTAGGGACCGAACCGCCCGCGTAAATCGGGAACAACCGCAGGTTTGGCGGGAGGTGAGAGTGTCGGCATGTCGGCAAACCCCTTCTAAGAAAACTTCCATTTCACCAATCCAAGACACGATTTCAAGCGGGTATCACCGGCGGTGCATTCCCCGCAACACCGGCCCGGCCAGACCGGGAGCCAGTGCCAGAAACCGAACCAACAATTTCGTCAATCGGGGGCGACGCAATACGCGTGAAGTCCAACGGCAAATCATCTGCCGCCGGGCAACCTGCCGCTGATAAGCTCGCACCCATTCCCCGGCGAGGCCGTTGGTATCCCCGGACAATCCACGTTGCAAAATCGGGACCACGGAAACGGCCGACGCCAAAGCCCACGCCATCCCCTCGCCGGTGAAGGGTTCGACATAACCGGCGGCGTCACCGATGCGAAATACCCGCTCCTCGGCCAATGATTCGCGGCGGCGAGTCAGAAACGGCGTCCCCTTCCAAGGCATGTCTTCTAACCCGGCGACCGCCGGAAACCCGGCCTCGGCCAAAATGCGAACCGCCAGCGGCCCCAATCCCCCAGCCTCTTTCACGGCCGCCGGATCAAACGCCGTGGCGACATCCAACCGCCCTGCCTCAACCCGGACCAACCCGACGTAACCATCTTTTCCACAGGCCATGTGGATGATTCCCGGCGGATAATCATCCTCCGCGTGATCGATCATCACCCCCGCCCCGATGCGGGAATTCGGCGAGACCTCATCGGCCAAGTCGGCCGCCAATTTGCCGCCTAGCCCCGAGGCATCGACCACAAACCGAGCTTCAACAACAGTCTCTTGGCTGCCCTGCCGAAACGTCACCAGCCGATGATCGGCATTCGTTGACGGTTCCAGTTTCGCAGGCGTTTGAGGCAGAAAGTCCACACCTGTTTTGATGGCGGCTTCCACCAGAGCGGCATCAAAAACCTGTCGTGAAAGAGCAAACCCCGCCGGAAGGGCGACCGCCGATCTTCGGCCACCAGCGGCGATGGTCACCCCATGAAGGGGGGTTGCCCCAGCTTCTTTCAAAAGCGATCCAAGCCCGGCTGTTCCCAGCAACTCAATCGAACGTGGATTCAAACAACAACCGCAGACCTTGTACCTTGGAAACGCCGCCCGCTCAACCAGCAGAACGGAAGCCCCTGTTTGGGCGATTCCGCGAGCCGTAAGCGTCCCCGCTGGTCCTGCTCCCACGACGACAACATCCCACCGTTTGGCGGCGGCTTGTGTCAGCATGATTGTCGGATTAAGGGTGATGTTCGGCTCCTGATGATTTTCGGACGCCGATTTAGACGGCCCCGCCGTTGACCCGGACGATTTGCCCGGTGATGAAACCCGCGTTCGGCGAAACCAGCCAGCGAACGGTTTTCGCCACGTCTTCCGGCAGGCCCCAACGCCCCAAGGGCGTTTCTCGTTGAACACGTTCCTGCCACTTGGGGCTGGTCTGTTCTCCCCAAGCCGTCTTGATCCAACCTGGTGCCACACAATTAACTCGCACATCGGGCGCCAGCGATTTCGCCAAACTGCGGGTGAAAGCCATCACCGCCGCTTTGACCGTGCCGAACAATTGGCCGCTATCCCCGGCGAAACCTGTTTCAGCTTGATCCCAGCCCATCGTGACAATGGCGCCGGCGGACCGGGTTTTCATCCGTTCGCCGAAGGCTCGGGCAAGAGTGAGCGTCGATGTGAGATCAACCGCCAGCAGGGCTTCCCACTTTTGTTGAAAACTCCAATCGGGGGCGTCACCCGTCAGCAAATCGGCCCCGGCGTTGAGGACAATGATGTCCAATCCACCCCAAAAATTCCATGCGGCATCCACAAGGCCATCCCGCTCTACTGGATTGGCGAGGTCAGCCATCACCACCCCTGATCGGATGCCGTGGGTTCCGAGTTGGCGGGAAGCCTTGGTGGCCTCCTCCGACGAGCGACGGCCGTGAACCAGCACATCGGCTCCGCCTCGGGCGAGTTCGGCGGCGATGGCCAAGCCGATGCCTTTGGTCGAACCGGTCACCAACACTCTTAGACCATTGAGTTCTTTGGCAGAAACAGGTTCATGCCGCGAAACAGATCGCGGCGGCGTTTCATCCGGCGGGAGTTCCCGGAGAAGTTCGGCGACGGTTTTGCGAAGCACAGGATGCACGAAATCGGAGGCAATTTCCGCAAGCGGTTCCAAAACGAACCGCCGTTGGTGCATCCGGGGATGCGGAATGATCGGATCGGGGGTGGAACGGCATAAGTCGCCGTAAAGGAGAATATCGAGATCAAGCGTTCGGGGGGCGTTCGGTTCGGAACGCACCCGGCCAAGCTGACGTTCGATTTCCAAAATGGCGGCCAGCAATTTATCCGGAGGAAGTGAGGTTTCCCCCTCAACCACCGCATTGAGATACGCCCCGGCATCAGCCGGGCCGCCAACCGGGGCAGTTTCGTAATAAGCTGAAGCCGTGACAACGCGGAGACCGGGCATGGCTCGCAGACGCAGGACCGCTTCGTCGAGAATGCGTTCCCGGTCACCGAGATTGCTGCCGAGGGCCAGAAAGGTGCGGATCATGGGGAGGCGGGTTCTCGCGTCTTAAAATCGCGGGAACCCGAGCAAAGACGGGCTTACTTCTTCTTGGCCGGGGCCTTGGTGTCTTCTTCTTCCTTTTCCTTCTTGGCCTTCTTCAAGCTGATCTTCAGAACGCGAACCTTCGGGAGACCAAAGGGGCTGCGGCCTTCGACCCACTTGTCCGCATCCTTCAGCGTGTTGATTCGCTCGGTTCGCGTAAGAACGCTCCGGTTGCTGATACCGCCGGACTTCCGCTTCAGCGATTTGTCGATCGACATGGGACTTCACAAAAGAAAAAGGTTGTCTCAACCCACGGGAACACATGGCCCGCAGAATTTATGGCAAAAAGGGATGATATGACTGCCAGCCACGGCGACAAGCCAAAGCTCTGTCGACAACTCCCTGTTTAACAACACAACGAGCAAAACGCGGCAAAACGCTGTTTGAAAAATCCAGATTTCGCGTGAACATTCCCGAGGAAAAATCGGTTCATCTTTTACCAAGCCGACTGAAAACGAGCCTGCGAAATCGGGGATCTCTTTTCCCAACTTCCGACGATGACCTCGGCGATGTGATTGTGACCATTCCGTAAGCTGTGAGTTTTTGATGAAAAAAAGATCGATGATTCCATGTGTTTCATCCGTCAACCAACTCAACAAAAGTCATCCATCACAGTGAAATGGGCGGTTAAGTGAAAGCAAGAACAACATTCCCAACGATTGGCCCATCTGTCGGCTGAACTGTTTGAAACACTCTCCGAATCAAACAAATGAGGACAGAAATGAAGGCAAAAAATGTGTTGGTGCTGCCGCTATGGCCTGTTGATCGCGGGCTGGCTTTGATCGCTTGCCTGGGGGTGATTGCTTATCGTCGCTGGATCTCTCCGCACAAAGGCTTCACATGTGCTTATGGCACACTGACGCACGAGCCTAGTTGTTCAACCGTTGCCCTTCAGGCATTTCGCACGCAAATTTTCTCCCAGGCGATGCCCGCCGTCCGGCGTCAACTGACGAAGTGCCGCGAGACCTACAACCACTTTGTGAGCGAACAGCTTAACGCGGCCAACAATCAATCTTTTCCGCACGCCAGTTCAACCAATGAAACGGCATTGGGATGCGGTCCTTGCGAGGCGAACCCGCCGCTCAAAAAGGATGATGGCAAACCGCCTTCGGAACCACAAAAGACGCAAGATCGTTGAACAAACGCCTCACCCGATGAAAATCCCTGCCTGCTTGTTTCATGGTCTCAAAAGCGAAACGGGACCGGTCTCCGATCATTCCCTCACCCCGGAAGATATCTCTCGTTTTTTCGACAAAACGGGCTGGACCCTCGCCTTTGCCAATGCGTTAGACCGACTGGCCTATTCCCGGCTGTTGTCAAACGGCCATTTCTCCGAAGCCTCGGCCGTGTTGGACATCGGGGCTGGCGTCGGCCATCTTGCGGACCGGCTTTTGAAGGGGCATTTGTCGCCCGCTTGCAAAGTCACTCTGATCGAAGTGGCCGCTTCGCTTGCCTCGCGATTGAAACATCGATTCGCTCGCTTTGGCGAACGGGTCCGAGTGGAATTGATAAATCCGAGGGTGCCCTACCCGCTCGCATCCGGATCGTTTGACCGCATCGTGAGCACATATGTGTTTGAAATGATGAACCACGACCAACTTGTGGCAATGACGAAGGAAGCGCACCGGCTTTTGAAAAAGCACGGGTTGCTTTGCCTGCTGACCACATCACGGGGAAATGACTGGCTTTCAAGGATCAACTCAGAGGTCTCTTCGATCTTGTATTGTCTGGACCCTCGCTTTGTGGGGTTGAGTCGTCTGGTCAATCTGCGACCGTATTTCCATGCGAGCAATTGGGAGTTGGTGTTTCTCAACCGGGTGAGTCATTTCGGATTTTGCAGCGAGGCGACCATCTTCAAAAAAATCTCCGATGACGGTTCTTTTGAACCTGCCGCCGAGGAAGAGTTCGCTGTTGGCGACCATCGGGGGAAATGATGAATGCGGACGGGAGCATCGAGGAACAGGCCAGGCGTTTGTTCGCCAAGATTGACATTCACAACTGCAACTACGATGACTTGGGCCGGATCACGGCTGAATGGATCGAACTCGCCGGAAATTCTTTTTCGACCGCCTGGCCCTTCTCAAGACTTCAGTTGGACCGCATCAAGAACTTGATTGCCAGACGCCGGATTAACTCTTGGAGGAAAAGATTACGGCCTCGCTCATTGTTGGAAAACGCCCTGGCCGAACTCTTCCTGTTATCGCGAATTCGTTCATACGTGTCGGCTTACTTGAGTGTTCAGGAGGGAGAAGATTTCGAGGGAGTGGACCGCTACGACACGCCCGTGCCACAATTCATTGCCTCGCTGCTCAGAAATCTTGGAAAGCAGCCTTACGCCACCATTAATCTCGGCGGCCGACATTTTCGGTTCATTTGGGGAGTTGACCCGCTTGTTCACTTGCGAAAAATGTACGGCTTGGAATTGCTCCAACGACGGCGAAGCGGTCGAAAGCCGTTATTCGCAAAATTGGGCATGGTGTTTCACAGAACGGCCTTCTCGCTCAAGACGAAATTGATGTCGATCATCCTTCGTATCGGCCTCAGAAAATTGATCCGCTCTCCTTCTCGTTTCAAAACCGCGTCATGGGTCGCCTCACCATACATGCGTCGACTCATGGAGGTCGCCGTTTTTCATCTGTTCCCCTCCGCTGGCGAATTAACAACGCAAGAATCGAATGAGTTGCAAAGCAAACTGGTGGCGTATTTCAAACCCAGAATTTCCGGTTTGTCGCAGGCCATTTCTCGTGATTCCGTTTTCAACCACGGTTTGATCAAATTGTGCAAAGTCGCGTTTGGCGTTCTTGTTCACCGTGTTGCCGCAAAAAAGAACCACCAAGAAGATCATCCCACATTTATTTTCAACACACTTCGGCTGGCGTTCTCTTGGGGGGTGACATATCCCTTGGTGGACAATGTGCTGGATAGCGGACAGACATCAAACGCCGACCGTGAAATGTTAACGAGAATATTGAGCGATCTGTTCGGTGAAAAACACGTTGTTCAAACACCCACCAAGACAGTCGATCACGTTTGCCCGAGCATCCGAGAGGTTCATTCATGCTTGAGCGAAATGCTTTCGCTTGTGCCAGCCCAACACATTCCGCAAACACTTCGAGTGCTTGGCTTGTTGCTGGAATCGCATCGGCGTGATGCCACCCGGCGACTTTCAACACTTCATGATAACTCTCCGGAAGTGTTCAAGGACGTGATGGTGGACACGGCTCTGAAAAGCGCCTTGGTCCGAATGGCAACAATGGAAGTTTGCGGCATCACGATCACCAACAAGACATTCGCCCAAAGTGTCGTCCGCTCCCTGTTTAATCAACTGGGGGATGACCTTTGGGACATTTACGAAGATTTTGATGCCGGCCGGGTAACACCGTTCACACAATATCTGACCAAAGGCGGCGGCAAGAATCCGTTTCAATTTTATCTGCTTTACTCGACGTTGATCTCTCAAGAAATGTCTCGTCGCCGGCAAACAGCGACGTTCCTCGGATTCTGCGAAACGCTCCGCGATTCTCTCCTCACGTTGAAATCCCAAGGGGACGACCCGCTGGGTGTGTCGAAAGCAATTGCGAATATGCTTGAAATTGTGGCGAACCCGCCGGCAATGAAATGGGTAAGAGTTGTGCCGCATGTCGATTTCGATGCGGTGCTTTTTGCCTTTGAAAATGCTATTTTCGATCTGCTGCCGGAAGCAAATCGTTGACGTCGGTTCGTCTCTCGTCCGGCAAACAGCCCTGTCAGCGGCCCTTGTCCACCGGTCGGATTTGGTTGATGCGGAACGGGGGATAGCCAACCGTATCCCCATGCGGGCCATTCAAGGGGGCCAGCAAATCGCCTTCCAAATAGACGTAATCTCCGTTGCGGAACGTGGCGAGGCGGGGATCATCGATCAATCGCACCTTGCCGCCCCACACGTCATCGGCGGCAAAGTCTGCATATCGCAAGGTCCAGTAACCGCCTCGTTGATGCTTGTCCAGCACACCAGCCACCCATCGATAATCCGTCCCGTGACCGAACCGTTCGCCCGGTTTCAACTTCATCGGCTGAAGTTCCGGAGTCGTGTCCTTGGGAGCGGTCACCACTTCGGTGACCGGGGCGGGGCCGAACACCCGATTCGGGGCGGCGACAAACGGGTCTGGTGAACTAGATGCGGGAAGCCCCGTCAACACGGGACCCGTCGGAGCTGGTTCGGCTTCCACCCGTTTCGTCGGCGGAATCACCACCGTGGCGGGTCGTTCTCCTCCACCGGGGCCCCCGTTGGGCAGGATGATATTGATAGGCGCCGATGTGCCTGTGCGGCTTTGCGGAATGGCCGGGGGAATTTTGGCGTAATCAGCCGGAGGCGGCAGTTCGGTGACCGGATTCTTCGGGGCCGTTGGTTCCGCAGCGACTGGATCGGTTGGCGGGATGTAAGGTCGCGGAACCGGCCCGGCGATCATTCCAACCGGCATGGAGCTGACGGCAGGATTTGGATACGCCATCGCCCCGGTGTCTTGGACGAACGGAGCATGCACCATCGGAACATCCGTGACCGGTTGTTGCTGATGATGATGCTTGCAGCCGGCCAGCAAAGCCAGGCCACCCGCCGCGATCATTCCGGGTGTCCGAAGTCGGAACATGACTGTGTCCACCAATTCGGCCGTAGTTCTCCCCAACCGGGCAAACATCGGCCATGATCCCGGTGGAAATTCACTCCAAGCCGGAGAATTTGGTAAAGAGGGATGCGAGTTGACGGGTTGGGCCGATTAGCCGATCGGCCCCATGAATTCCTCGCGGATGCGTTCAATGGCCTCCCAAGCCTCGCTGACGATGTGCGGATTGTCCGTTTCCGTGAGCAAGTCGAGGTCAGGCCAGAGCCACGACAAGCCCTCGTTCTTGCAAAGCTGGATGGCGTCCTGCACCTGATGGAGATTTTCGCGGGTGAGCATCTCCCGAAGCGTTTGCAGGGCGGAACATTCTCCCAAGCGGGCCGCCGCCGCCAGCGCGGCCCGGCGAACCTGCGGTTGAGAATCTTGTTTGGCCACCCGGATCGCTCCGAGAACTTCCGCTCGGCGAACAGGTTCCCACCAGCCAAGGCTTCGCAAAGCCCCTTGTCGCCAGGCCACGTCCGGATGAACCACACAGGCCAGCAGCACTTTCTCGGTTTCCTCGCCGGGGTGCCCCCGCAAGGCGAGAATGCACGTCTCCACATCGGCCGATGAGCTGACGTTCTGGCCCACGCCAAGTCGTCGCAGCCATTTGGGGGTGCGCCCCCCTTGTGTGGCGTGGGTCACCAACGCGCACAACAAGGATGAAGTCATGGCCGAACGGGACCACCGCAGGCAGGAGATCGCCTCGGAGCGGTATGGAAAATCCGGTTCTGCCAGCAGTGCCAAAGCCGCCTCGTCCGAATCAATGTGCAATTCGTTGATTGCTTGCAGGATCTCCTTGATGCCGCGCCCGCTGGCGGCGGGCAGCATGCGCACCATGTCCACGCCCAGATCGTGCAGGTATTCCCGCATGACGGCCTCGGCGTCCCGCATGAAGGCGTTTTGCCAGCGGACGGTTTGTCGCCGCACCGGATCGTCCCGGAAGGCCGGGGCCGTGTGATAGGTCTGGCGGCAATGACGCATCGCCTCAATGAAAACAAGGGCCAGCCGGGGATTGGTGGCGTCCGGGCAATTTTCCGCAAGACGCCGGATGGCGTCGCCGAAAGCCGCCTCGGCATACACGCCCACGGGGATGCGATTCATCCGAATCCCCTCCATCACCACCCGCAAAGCACGCAGGCCCGCCTGGCCTTCGCGGCTCAGGGGATCGTGCAGAAACTCGGCGAAGGAGGGGAAGCTCACCACTTCGACGGCAAAGCCTTCGCCAGAGGGGAGGTCAAGAGCTTCGTCGATCCGGCGAAGCAAGGCGGGAACCGCCTCGTGCATATTGAGGTTGCGCATCCCCTCGGCAAGATCCATCCAATAACGGACCTGCTCCAGGGGACTTTCGGAAACCCGGCGGTGAAGCTGCCCCTCGAAGAACGTCAGGGCGCCAACGAAATCGACATGGCTGCGACGGCGAATTTCTTCCATGCAACGATGGCCGGGCCGCACGCGGGCGGGTTGAGACGAATTCAAGGCAATCGCTCCTGGAACGGTGGCATGAGCAGCCTCCCGTTCCGGTGTCCGGTCAAACCGGTTGAAATGGGGGGTCGGCGTCATGAAGCCCGTGGACGCCGCCCGCCTGCGACGCCGCATCCGTCGGCTGAGGCCCACATACAGGGCCGACGCGGCCATCGTCAAGATCAAGGCGGAGACGAGCATCCCGACTCCTCGACGGCCCTCTCATTCCCTGAGATGACCGTCGCCAAAGACGACGTACTTGTACGTCGTGAGTTCCTGTAAGCCACAAGGACCGCGGGCGTGGAATTTGTCGGTGCTGATCCCGATCTCCGCCCCCAGTCCCAACTCGTGCCCGTCATTGAATCGTGTGCTGGCGTTCACCATCACCGCGGCGGAATCCACCGCGGCGACAAAACGCCTGGCCGCCCGAAGGTCTTCCGTCACAATGGCGTCGGTGTGATGCGAACCGAAGCGACGGATATGGGCGATGGCCGACTCAATATCGGGCACGATTTTCATCGACACGATCAGATCGCAGAATTCAGCCGCATGATCGGCATCCGTCGCGGTTAACGCATAAGACAGGTAACCTTTCGTGATTTCGCAACCCCTGATCTCGACTCCCTTCTCGCGCAAGGCTTGCCCAATCCGCGGAACAAACCCAGCCGCCGCGTCTTGATGCACCAGCAAACTCTCCATGGCGTTGCACACGCCCGGCCGCTGACACTTGGAATTGATCACAATGCGCTCGGCCATGCCCAAATCGGCGGCAGAGTCGACGTAAACATGGCAGTTCCCCAAGAAGTGTTTCAGCACCGGCATGGTCGCCTCGGCCACCACCCGGCGAATCAAACTTTCGCCGCCGCGAGGGATGGCCAAGTCAATGAATTCGTTCAACTTCAGCAGAATGCCCACGGCCTCCCGGTCCATCGTGGGAACCAGTTGCACGGCATGGGCGGGCAGGCCGATTTTCTCCAACTCTTCCGCGAGGATGCGATGGATGATCGTGTTGGAGTGAAAGGCTTCCTTGCCGCCGCGAAGAATCACGGCATTGCCGGATTTCACCGCGAGGGCGGCGGCATCGACGGTGACATTTGGCCGGGATTCGTAGAGGAAAAAGATCACCCCGAGCGGCACGCTGACCTTTTGAATCTGCAATCCGTTCGGCCGGATGCTCCCCTCGCGGACTTGCCCGACCGGGTCGGTCAACGCGGCCACCTGCCGCATCCCCTCGGCGGCCGCTCGGATGCGTTCCGGCGTTAGTTTCAACCGATCCCGCATGGCCGGTGAAAGATCGACTGCCCCGGCAAGGTCGAGGGCGTTCGCCGCGACAATCTCGTCCGTGCGGCGTTCAAGGGCATCGGCTCCGCGTTGAAGCCAGATGTCCTTTTTTGCCCGTGTCACCAAGGCCAGGTCATCAGAGGCGGCGCGGGCCTGTTTCGCCAGCGTGAGGCAAAGGGTTTTCAATGATGCGTCGGCCACGAGGTGATTCCCCAAGAAAATTGCGAAACAATCATTCTACCGCCGGAACCGCGTTGGCGATGGCATCCAACATCTTCAATGCCCCGACCGTCGGCCCGACGTCATGGACACGAATAATGTGAGCCGAGTTCGTGAGGGCCGCCTGACAGGCCACCGCCAGGGAACCCGCAAGCCGGTCATCCACGGGTTTCCCGGTGATCTCCCCGATGAATCGCTTGCGGGAGACGCCCAGCAACACCGGGCAGCCAAGGGTGGAAAATGTTCCGAGATTACGGATTAGCCGGAGATTGTGGGCCGTCGTTTTCCCGAAACCGATCCCCGGATCGACGGCGATTTGAGAAAGCTCCAACCCGGCATCGAGCAATTGGTGAAGACGATCCCCAAGCCAGTCCCGCACTTCGCCGACCACATCGGCATAAACAGGATTTTGCTGCATCGTGCGAGGTGTTCCTTGCATGTGCATGATGACGAGACCGGCTTGAAACTGTCGTACCGTGGCGGGCATGTCGCCGTCAAAAGCCGCCCCGGAAATGTCGTTGATGATGGCCGCGCCGGCTTCCAGACAGGCTTTTGCTACAACGGCCTTGGTGGTGTCCACGGAAATGACGACACCGGATCGGCCGGCCAGTTTTTGCACCACCGGCAACACTCTCGCCAGTTCTTCCGCAGCCGAGACGCCTTCGGCGCCGGGCCGGGAGGATTCCCCGCCGACATCAAGGATGTCGGCTCCCTCGTCCAATAATCGTTCCGCATGGGCCACGGCCAGATCAGCCGTGTCGAACTTGCCGCCATCCGAAAAACTGTCCGGGGTCGTGTTTACAATCCCCATGACCAGCGGCCGCGATCCGATGGTGATCGAACCGCCCCGAATATTCCAGCCCCGCATCGAACCGGCCCTTTCACCAAGGGCGTTCCATCGCCGAGACAATTTTGACAGCAAGCCGCTTGAGAACCATGTCCAGCCCCGAGGCGTTGGTTTCTCCCAATTCGGGAATGACCCGCCCCTTGTCGCTGATTAACACCGGCTGTGGCTTTTGAGGCCCTTCCGGCGCCGGAGGATTCAGAGTATCAAATGGAAGATCGCCAACATCGACGGCAGACTTCTTCCGTTGGGGATTCGTGAGGATCTTGCCTTCTTTTCCCGGTCGCAGATCGTGCCAGACGATTTCAACACCAATAATCAGTTCCAACTCACGAACTTCGTTGAAGGGCGTGCGGTTCAGGACGTTCTTCCGCATGCTCACAATCGTCCCTTGCAATTCGGTATCGGCCCGGTCCGGTTCGCTAATCACCTTGAAGGGAGTCGTGGATTCGATGGTGTCGACCACCTGACGGGTGAGGGTGAATTCCATGTCTCGATAGGGAGTCGTCTCAAAGATGCCTCGGCCGATCTTGAAAATCGGCACATAAACCGAGCGGATATCCGGGTCATAGTTGGGTTCGGTCGAATACCCGAGGAAGCAAAAGTTTTTTCCCGAGGTGGTGCAACCGAACGACAACACGGAACCGAGGCCGAACAGCCCCAGAAGGGCTTGCCGACGGCTCGGCTGAATCGAATGAGGCTGCGTCCGTGCCATATGACTTCTCGGGTGCGGTTACCGGTTGGGAATAATGTCTTTCGGAAGATCGGCCCTGGTGGCCGGGACCGCCGGCGAAGAGCGGTTCTCGGGAAGTTCCTTGACGTCCGGCTTGTCCGGGATTTTCGCGGTCGGAACCTGATGGCCCAAGAGATATTTCTTCAACATCCACTTCGTTGAAGTCGTGGTTGACGGGTCTTTCAACTCGTCCATTTCCGCCTTGAGTTCCCGTTGTCGTTCGGCCGCCCGTTCCGCGAACTTCTCGATGCCCGGATAGCGGCGAATCACCAGCTCATATTCAAACCACGCGGAACCGTAGCGACCCGTCCGGCGATAGTATTCGGCCGTCTCGAAATCCTTCTCAGCCTGCTGAATTCGGACCATCACCGCCTGCGAATCCAGCATCTTGCTTTGCTCCTGCACCAACTTGGGGCTGGTGGCCTTGGCCATCGTGATGAGCCGCATGGCCTCGGCGGTGTCCCGGCCGTCGTACATCGGGCCGCCCGAACTGTTGTTCTTGGTGATGATGGCCATTTCCAACGCCTCATCCCGCAACGGGCTCTTGTCGTGCGTTTCCACCAATTGCTGGAAGTAGCGGGAGGCTTCGCGATAGTTGCCGCGAACTTCGTTCACCTTGCCCAAGATGAACAACGCCTTGTCCGCGAACGGGCCGGTCGGATCGTTCAGGTAAACCCGTTCCAAAGTCTGGGTCGCCCGGCCTTCGGTGTCCATCGTGGGAAGTTTGCGGTCAAAGTTCACCAAAACGATGCTGTCCGTCCAGCTCTTTTTCTTCCGCTGGTCGGCCGGTTTCTTCGCATCTTCAATCTCGTCGCGGAACGGTTGCAGCCATTCGTTGGCGATGGCAAACATCTGCCCGATCGCCTGTCCGCGATACACGCCGGACGGGAAGTCTTGCAAGAGCTTGTGGTAGGCGTCCGTGGCCTTGGGGTAATACCCCTGACGCCGGAGCGATTCGGCCTGATAGAATCTGGCCCGCTCGGCGATTTCCGGGCGTTGTTTCGTGTCGTCCGCGATGGCCAAGTATAGCTCCTCGGCCTTTTCAAATTTTTCTTCTTTGAAGGCGGCATCCGCGTCGACCATCACGTTGGCGGTCGGGGCGGCATCCTCGCCTTCGGTGTGGCCGGCCTGTTTCACATCTTTTGAGGAAGAGGAGCCTCGGAGGGAACGCGGCAATTCAAAACGTTCACCGATCCCCTGACAGCCCGAAAGGAGAGCCGCACCACACAGAACCAGCCCGATTGACGTGCGACCCAAACGCATGGCGTGTTCCCCCTGCCGTGCTAACCCACCGCAATGAAGTTCAGCATCCGGGGCCGGCGCCCCAGGACCGAACTGATGTAAAACCCCAACACTTCCCGAACTTCCCGCCCGACGGCCGGATGTTCGCCCATCACCAACTCGTTCAGACAAACCAGCCCGTCCATCGAGACGGTCCGTCGGTCGTTGAATTCTTTCCCGCAGGGTCCGCATACCACGCCGCCCGCCATCGGGCTCATGGCAATCATTCCCGTGTCCAGTCGTTGCGTCCCGCAATGAGCGCACCTGTCAAGGATTGGTTTCAAACCCAGTTCGGCCAGCCATTCCAACTCATACCCGGCCACCAACGCGGAGGGGTCTCCCCCCGCCGAGAGTTTCCGCAGCGTGTCCAGGGACGAGTCAAACAACTTGGGATGCGGATCGTAATCCTGCGTCCCCTCGCCGAGCAACTCGGCAATGTAATAACCCGCATACAAGGCCGGGAGGTTGGTTCGCAATCCCGCGAACCGTTCAACCACCTGCGCCTCCGTCAGAAGGTCCAAACCTCCGGACGACTTGCGGAGCAGGACGATACCGCAGACGGTGAGGAGGTCAAGTGCAACCTCGAAGTTGGATTTCAGCCGACGCCCCCCCTTGGCCAGCACGCTCACCTTGCCCAATTCCCGCGTCCAGATGGTGGCGATGCGGCTGGTCTCGCTCCAGTCCGTCGTCCGCACCACAATCCCGGTCGCTTTCTCGGCAGGCATCGGCAAAACCCTGTAAAATGGGCCAATCAAGTAATTCTAAGCGTTCGGGGAGTTTGGGCGTGCATCGTTGTAGGCGATGTCTGCGGATGAACCCGCGCGGGGCGGCGTACTGTTATTTTGACGGGACGGCCATCGACGCCTCCCCGCCCCCCTCGGAATTGTTCCCCAAGGAATGGACATTCGCCGGCCGGCGACCGTGCCGCACCATCGACGAACTGGCTCGCGGTTGCCTCGCCGAATGGGGGGAGGCCAAAAACGCCCTGCTCCGACGCGAGTTTCAACAATTCTTCAGGCAAATACAACGCGAGGATCTGGCGAAGCTCGTCCCGTCGCCCGATCAGGACGGCGATGTCGCCTTGCAATCTTTCCTGGAACGCCTGCCCGCTAAAGTCGCCGTCAAACCCGCCATCGATGTGGCCCCCCGGCGCCTCCACTTTGCCAATCTGCGCAAAGGCCCGCCCCGGACGGTCATGCTTCAAGTGATCAATCGCGGCTCCGGTTTGCTCGCCGGACAATTGAGTCTGGTGGAGAATGTCCGCTGGCTCAAATTAAGCACGACCAAACTGCGAGCCAGACCGGAACAAGCCATCGAATTGACCATCGATCCGGCCGAACTGCCGGGGGCGGGAAGTTTCTTTGCCAAGTTGAAGGTGGAGAGCAACGGAGGCAACCTCGAAGTCCCTGTGCAGGCAGACATGACGCTCTCGGGAATCCCATTTCAGGGTTTCACGGTCAGCGATCCCTACGATCTGGCGAAGGTGATGCTGGCGCATCCGAAACGAGCCGCCAAATGGATGGAAGACGGGTCCGTTGCGAGACTTTTTTGCGAAGAAGGGTGGGACTTTCCAATACCGGGACCGCTCGCCCCGTCGCTCGGTGCGGTGCAACAATACTTCGAGGCATACCGGCTTTCGTCCATTCCGAAGGTAAGTTTGTCGGAATCGACCATCGACTGCACCTGCGAGTTCCCGGAACGCATCACCCGAAGCGTGACCCTGACAACGGCGAAAAAATGGATTTACGCCTCGGCCGAGAGCGATGCCATGTGGCTGAAAGCAGTCGGGCCAATGGTGACCGGAAGTCGCACGGTTGAGGTTCCGTTTGAGGTGGATTCCGGGCTATTGCAAGCCGGCCGGGTTTATGAGGGCTTGCTTCGGATCATCGTCAACGGCGGGATGGAATTGCCGTTGCTGGTTCGCGCGGATGTCCGCAAGCCGTTTGAACCGTGGACCCGCAAACTTTTTCGACCCTTCACCGGATGATTCCGAGATCGTCCGACTGGCCTCTTGCAAGCGCTTTGCCGTTGGCAGATAATCCCCCTACCTGCGTTTCATCACACACCACCTTAGAAGGGCTCTCCATGCGTTTCCGTCTATCACTTCTTTTGCTCTTCGCCGCCATCGGCGTTTCGTTCGGGGCCGAACCGACGATCACTTGGAAAAAGACGGTCCTCGACAAGAAGTTCCGCAGCGAAGGCGTCGCCATCGCGGACGTGAACAAAGACGGCAAAATCGACGTCCTGAACGGCGAATACTGGTATGAGGCGCCGGACTGGAAGGCGCACGAAATGAAGCCGCCGACCGATTACAAGGACGGCCTCCAGAACTACAGCCATTCCTTCGCATGTTGGGCCGACGACTTCAATGGCGACGGCTTCCCGGACTTGATCGTGATCGACTTCCCCGGCGACCCGTGTTACTGGCTGGAAAATCCTCAAGGCAAGGAAGGGCACTGGAAGAAGCACATCATCTGGCATTCGGCCTGCAACGAAACCCCGATTTACGCCGACCTGCTCGGCACCGGCAAGAAGGTGTTGTTGATGGGCTTTCAGCCGAAAGGCAAGGGTAACGAAGGCCAGATGGCCTATTTCACCCCGAACGCCAAAGACCCGAACGCCCTTTGGGACATGCACCCGATCAGCACGCCGAGCATGCCGCCGAAAATGGAAGATGGCAAGCCGGTCAAAGGCACCGGGTTTGAAGTGCCCGGAACCCAAAAATTCAGCCACGGTTTGGGCGTCGGCGATGTGAACAACGACGGCAAAAATGATGTTCTCTGCACCGGCGGTTGGTGGGAACAACCCGCGAAGACGGACGGGACGACGCCCTGGGCGTTCCACCCGGCCAACCTCGGCGAAGCCTGCGCGGACATGTTCGTGCTGGACATGGACGGCGACGGCAAGATGGACGTGGTCTCTTCCAGCGCCCACAAGTTCGGCATTTGGTGGCATCAACAAAAGCCCGGCAAGGAAAATCCGACCTTCCTGCGGCACGATCTCTTCAAAGATCTCGTTTCCGAAACACATGCGATGCACTTTGTGGACATTGATGGCGACGGCTTGAAGGATCTCGTCACTGGCAAACGGTTCTGGTCGCACGGTCGCAGCGAACCGGGTTCGGACAAGTCCGCGATGGTCTACTGGTTCAAAGCCAGCAAGTCCAAGGACGGCGTGATTTCCTTCACCCCCATGCCCATTGACGACGATTCCGGCATCGGCACGCAATTCTGTGTGCAGGACATCAACGGCGACGGATTGCTTGATGTGATCGTCTCCAACAAAAAAGGCGTGTGCGTGATCGAACAAGTTCGTAAATAGTCTTTGGTTTGGGTTTGAGTCTTGGTTTGCGACACGGTAAAAAGACCGGCGGGCATCGGGCACACATCCCGGACGCCCGCCGGTCTTTTTGCCGTGTCTGCTTTGGTCATCCTCTAAATTGATTATTCCCCCATCTCGTCGGAGTTCACTTTCATGCCACTCTCCCCACCGGATCGCGTCTGCGTGATTGTCGGGCGTACCCGTCACAAAATGATGCAAATCGAACTGGAAGAAGCCGTCACCCGCGGCGCCAAGTTCATTGAGGTTCGGCTTGATTTCCTGTCCCGAGCGGTTGATTTCCAACGGCTGATGCCGCACAAGAGATGCGAGTGGGTCGCCACGCTTCGCCGCCATACAGACGGCGGCCGTTGGAAGGGAACCGAGGACGAACGCCGGACGGTGTTGCGCCAGGCCATTGTCGGCGGGTTCGATTGGGTGGACATCGAAACGGATGTCGCCGGGGACATTCGGCGGTTTGGCAAAGTGAAGCGGATCGTGAGCTATCACAACTTCGAGGGCACGCCGGACAACATCGAAGAAATCTACGCGAAGATGTGCGAACAGGATTCGGACGTGGTGAAGATCGTCACCATGGCGCAGCATCCGAAGGATTGCATGAAAATCCTGAAACTCATCAAGAACTCGAAAAAGCCGACCATCGGCCATTGCATGGGGGAAATCGGCCTGCCGAGCCGGATTCTCTCCCTGAAGATGGGGGCTCCGTTCTTGTACGCGGCCTTCAACAAAGAACGGGGCATCGCCCCCGGACTGCCTTCCCTCGACGAAGTGAAACGGTTCTTCCAAGTTGACCGGATCAACTCGGACACCAAAGTGTACGGCGTCATGGGCGATCCGGTGTCACATAGCTTCAGTCCCGCCCTGCACAACGCGATGTTCCATCGGGTTGGGGAAAACGCCGTTTATCTGCCATTCCGCGTTCCACGGGGAGAATTTCAGGAAACCGTCCAAGCCTTCGAGCAACTGCCCGTCACCGGCTACAGCGTGACTATTCCGCACAAGGAATCGGCCGCCGCCATCGCCGTCGAGAAAGACGCCCGCGTGCAGGAAACATCCGCCGCTAACACGCTGGTGCGGAGGGCCAACGGATTCCACGCCGCCAACACGGATTACGATGCCGCGTTGAATGCGATGAAAGACACCCTGCCGAAAACAGAGGACGGAGTTTCCAAACCCCTGAACACCTGTTCCGCGATGATTCTCGGGGCCGGTGGCGCGGCACGGGCGGTGGTTCACGCCCTGCACCGGGCCGGGGTGGCTCCGATTTATGTGGTCGGCCGGACGATGGAGAAGGCGGAAAAACTGGCCGCTGAAGTGTCAGGGAAGGCCGTCGAATGGGAGAGACGGCACAATCTCACCTGCGATTATGTGGTGAACTGCACCCCGTTGGGGATGCACCCAAACCTGGACGAAAGCCCGCTGATCCCCGGTTTCCTGAAACCGGACATGGTGGTCTTCGACACCATTTACAACCCCGAGCAGACAATGTTGCTCAAGGAAGCAAAACTACGCGGCTGCCAGATCGTTTCCGGCGTGGATATGTTCGTCCGACAGGCGGCGATTCAATTTGAATTGTTCACCGGCCGAAAACCGGCCTTGGAGGAGATGCGGGAGATTTTCCGCCGGGCCATGTCTCCGGTGAATTACGACCGGGACAAGGATTCCGAAGAAGAAGAGCAAGGATGATCTGTTTTGAAAGCCATCCTCGCCCTTCGCAACGGATGGCTTTCAAAATCGGTTTTTACTCAATCACAATCATGGTGGCGCTGGCAGCCGGAATCGTGAGATTGACGGCACCATTCACTTGCTTCGATTCCGTTGGCAATTCCATCACCTTCCCATCGGTTTCCTGATCGAACCGCCACATCCGCATCCGGCCCTTCAAACCGGGAAGGTCGAGAGTGGTCTTCGCCTCTCCGGTCAGGCTCTTGTTCACGACAACAATGGTCGTCGCCCCATCTTTGGATCGCTTGGCCGCATAGACGCTCACGTCTTGGGAATTACTATCGGTCGGGAGATAACGGTCGCCGAAGCGGCCCCCTTGCTGATCGTAATCGCGGAAGAGTTTCCACGCCAATTCTTGCGTGCCTTCGGGCGTGTTCCAGATGAACGCCAGATCCACTTGTTCGCGGGCCAGAATGCCCAGCACATCGGCTTGAGCCAACCCCCCGGTGATGTTGTCCGAACCGCCGAAGTTGTATTCGCCGACAGACAATTCCATTCCCGGATTGTGTTTGGCGATCCATTCTTTCGCCCGGCGAACCACCATCGCCGGCCCGCCGCCGGCGGCGTCCTTGGTCCATGATTCCGGCACATAAGCCGGATCCCACAGGTCGCGGGTCGTTCGCATCCGAAGTTGGTTGAACTTGAGGCTCATCCCGTGACCCAGATAAGGGTCACGCCCTTCCAGTTGGGCCTGGGGATACCAATGCAAGTCGAACACATCAATCAATGCTTTGCCGTTATTTTTCTTGTAGTCGGCACACTTCATGATGAACCATTCCGCCAGCGGAATACGGCCGTGGGCCGAAAAATCCGGGTGGGAACGGTATTGGTCGTCCCCTTCGTCGGCGGCCGAGTAAAACAGGTCGGACCAGCCCCAGCTACAAAAACCGGCCACCTTTGCAGACGGGTCTTCCCGCTTGATGGCCTCGGCATACTTCACCGTGAGATCCCACAATTCGTCATATCCCACGGCTTTTTTCCGCACATCGCGGTGCGTGAGATGCCAGAGCATGGGTTCGTTGTCCAACACCCAATACTTCACGCCGGGGTTGGAAGCATTGGCCCGTCCGGCCTTCTGGGAGACAAATCGCACGGCCTCCGCGATGTATTGAGGGCCGACGGCCACGGAGGTGTCCTCGGGATCGTTCCAGTTGATGGCGCCCCGCTCAAGACTCACGCCGTTGCCCACATCGGAGTGACCGCTTTCAACCGCTTGTTGTTTGCCGTATTTGCCAACCGAGAACGCATGGGAATGATGATCCTTGGCGACATAGCCGAGCATCGGGATCGTGAGATAGGCTGTCGCCCCAGCTTGTTGGTTCTGCCGGATGAATTTCACATAGGCGCTGTCGGACATATCGGAGATGCTCTGGCCGCCGTTCTTGAAGAACCAATCCTTGCCGGCACTGTCGGCGTTGATTTTCCAATTGAACCGGGAGGTCCGGTTGCCTCCCCACCGGGTGATCGGGATTCCATAACGGGAAACTTTTTCTCCGGGCAGATCACACACCCCATAAATGCCATCGGGGATCATGTGGCCCTTCCCGTCGATGTTCACACGGGCGACGGCATTGAAACTCTCGCCGGTCGGGAACTTGGGCGGCGGCGGCGAGTCTTGGTTGAAGGAGATCCGGTCAATTTGGAAGACCAGCCGCTGGCTCGATTCGGTCGAAAAATCGATGCCCCAGATTTTCCGGAGATCCAGTTCCTTGTTGGCCGCGAATTTTTCGAGCGGCAGAACCACTTTTCGCCATGTGGAATCAATGCGCGTCAACGCCCCGTTGGCCACAACCGCCAGCGGATTGCTCACCGGCAGTTGTTGGGGCCGTTTCAGGTTATCTTTGAGGTGAATGGTCAGATCCGCGTCCGCGCGGTCGGTTACTTGTCGGATGAGAAACGTGAGGCTCTTGTATTTGCTGACATCATCGGCCGCGTCTTCGGGATACCAACCCTTCCAATTCAGCCCGCACCCACGCCAGCCGTTGCCGTCGAGGGTAAGGGTGATGGCCTTGCCGGAACCATCGCAACCATTGCCGTCGAAAGAGATCAATTCGCGATCTTTGTTTCCCCAAGTCTTTCCACAAGGCGCGTCGGCCGACCAAACCACCAAGGAGCCTTTGCTCCCGGAGTTTGACGACGACTTCACCGACGTCGGCTCCAGCTCGGCCGCCGCTCCGCTGGTGGGGTCGTATTGCCCCATCCACCAGAGCAGGAAAACCTGACCGATGCAAAACGCCAGAAGAAAAGTACGCAATCCCGGCATGTCATGTCCTGACAAGTTATAACGATCAATCCGGTGGGGAAAGCACTACGGATTAGCCAAATCGTAGGACGGGTTTTTGGCGAGTGCAAACCATCACAAAGCATGCGGTCGTGAAAGATTCCGTGATGCGTAGATCCCGGATAAAACGTTCAGCCAGTATAACCGTCAAGGTCAAACAAAATCGGTCGGCAAACTTTTACCAGATTACCGAAATTAAGCCGTCAAACGAATGGCCGCATCAGTCTGGCAAAATTTGTCGCTTGTGACGATAATTTGGCGTTTAACGAATCCCCGCCAGCCGAGCAATCCGAAATATTTAGGAATCTTGAAAATGAAGCAAGTCGAGACAACCGATGAGTGAACCCACCCTGAAATGCCCGCATTGTGGCAACCCGGTTGCCTTCTCCCCGGCCGTCGCCGGTCGGGTGGTCGCCTGTCCGCACTGCCGGGGACAGTTCCAAATGCCCGCCTCGGCCCCCGCCAGCGCGCCGGCCACGCGGCAAAAGCTCAAGACGGAGCCGATTCCCGAGCGGGAACTTGGTTACAAATCCGAGCCGCTGCCCTCGGCCGGCGGTTCGGCGGCCGTCGAAAGAGTGGTGCGGGCCGAATTGGGGAGTTACCGGGCGGCGACGGCCCTGGCAAACGGGTTCGCCATCGTCGGGACATTCGCCGTGATCCTCACGGCTGTGCTGATGGCTGTCGTATTTGTCTTGCCGCAGTTCCGGGAACCGGACGGCCAGCCCCGGTCTTTGACCGCCGCCGTCTTGTGGATGATTTCCGTGTTTGTGTTCACGTTCTTCGGCATCATGGGGCTGTTCCTGGCACGAGCCTGCGTCTTGGTCGGCGTGGACGCCGCCCGGACGGTGCGTGCCATTGAACGCGATGCTTACGCCACACGCTCAAACCAGTCGTGAGGATTCCGGCATGGAATCACTCTCCCGGTTTGAGCGGCGTCGAGCGATAAACGGCCACTTTGACATCCTTGGGAGACGCATCGGCCGGATATTGGAAGACGATCTCCCCCCGAGCGGCCAGTTTGTCCGCCAATTCCAGCCACGGCAGCCGTGAGTGATGTGATTTGGCGTTTGGCTCGATCACCGAATACATGAATGGACCGGTATTCGTGGCGGTCGTCCACCCTCGAACAGTCCGGCCGCTGTAGAACTCCGTCCATCCGAAGGGATCGACGACCGGATACTTGGAATCTCCCTCCCGCCGAATCCACTCCCCGGCTTCCCGGTGTCCGGCCCGCTCGGCGTGCAACTTCTGAAAATCTCGCGGCAGGCATGAGCCGAGGATGACGAGAACCCACATCCCCATCCAGAATCTCACGGAACCGCGTTTCAGAATGCCGACTCCCCACGCCCCAATGGCAGGCAAGAAAGAAGCCGCGAAGATGGCGGCAACCATCACGCTCAACAGAGTGTGCCGTTGTGAAACATAACCAACCCCAACCGCCAGATACCACAGCACCCCCATGTGAAGCCCCAGCATCAACATGAGTAACAGGACCGGGGATTCCGTCCAGCGTCGTCGGGACAGGAAAATTCCCAAAATGGCGAAGAAAGGCAAAAGGTAGTGGGCTCCTTTGAGGAATTCCGAACCCAGAGCTTTCGCCCCCCAGACAACCCGTGAACCGTTGCCGTCCGTGTTCGGATCCCACCACGCGGCGAAAGGAATTCGCACAACAGGAAGCTGACTGTGGCGCTCAAAGTATGTTGGCTTGTTTTCGTCGCCGTCAATCGTGTCGGTCAGCTTCTGGCCGGCGGGTTTGTTGGTGATTTTGCCAATGATCGAGACATAGGGCGACATGAGCAAGACCGTGCCCACGACTACTCCGATTCCCCCTAAAAAAACCACCCGGCCGCTTTCTCGCCGAATCCAACGGGCGGCGCTCGTCGCGGCGAACATCAAGCCGATGGCCAGCCCGACAATCAGCGAATCCGGCCGGACCAGATACCCTGCCCCGACACAGACGCCCGCCAGCAATCCGTGCAGCAATCCCCCCTTCCATGTCACGCGGTCAAACACATTTAGCCCGAACCAAAGAGCTGAAACGGATGTCAACAGAAACAGTCCGTCGGAAAGACCGTCACTGGTGACTTCCACGAACACCGGCAAAACTTGATACCACAGGCAGGCCAGCAACCCGACCACCGGGCCAAAAACACGAGAGGCGACGCCGAACATTGGAAAAATCAACAACACGCCGGAGAAAAGGCTGACGAGTTGGGCCGCCAAAATCATTTGATCGGCCGTGACTGTCGAAAGATCGTCACCCAACATCTTCGCCATGCCGAGGATGGCCAGCGGATAGCCCGGCGGTTGGTCGGTTTCGCGGAGAACGTCAGCCGGTCCGTCAAGCTGGCGAAACGGGGGAAGTTTGGATGTCGGCGGATCGTACAACTGCATGGCGATCCGCACAAACACCAGGCAATCCCGCGACGGGACGACCGTGTGGGCCACCATCCACCAGCGCAAACCGATCGAAAGCAATGTGATGCCAAACAAGGCCAGCACGACGGTGCGCCGCGAGGCGGTCGGCGGGGGGGGGAAGGTCATCCTGACACTCCGGTTAATGGAGACGGTCAACACCGGGTGATGTTTGTTGTAAACTACGAAGAGGATCCCAAGACAGGGAGACGGCCATGCTGGAAGTAACACCGACCATCCGCATCCCGCTTGAGGAATTCGAGTGGAGTTTCGCCCGTTCCGGCGGTCCGGGGGGGCAAAACGTCAACAAAGTCGCTTCCAAAGCGGTGTTGCGCTGGAATTTCGACGGGACCGAAACCGTCCCCGCCGTCGTTAAAAACCGCTTTCGCGGCTTATATGGCAGTCGGCTCACCACCGAGGGGGAATTGGTGATTTCCTCCGAACTCACGCGGGATCAAAGCCGAAACCGGGAAGATTGCCTCGAAAAACTCGTCGAAATGCTGCGGGTGGCGGCCACGGTGCCGAAGATTCGCCGCGCCACGCGACCAAGCCGCGCCTCCAAACGTCGGCGGGTGGACGACAAACGCCGAACCTCGGCCACGAAAGATGCCCGTCGCGGCCCCAAGGGAGAAGATTGATTTCTGACGAAATTTCTTGCACTGGACGAGTTTTTGACCGAATACTATCTCAATTGAATCATGTCGGCAACGATGACATCCCCGGCTGACTTCCCGGCCGCAGGTCTTGCATCCCCGACGCATTTGGGAAAAGGAATAATCTTCAATGGCTCACATTGTCACCGAACCGTGTCATGACTGTCGCTACACGGATTGTTGCGTGGTTTGTCCCGTGGAATGCTTCTACGGCGACGAGAATATGCTTTACATCAACCCGAACGATTGCATCGATTGTGAAGCCTGTGTTCCCGAGTGCCCCGTTGAGGCCATCTACGGCGAAGCCAACGTGCCCGAACCGTTCACGAAATACATCCAACTCAACGCGGACATGGCGGCCAAACTGTCCGACGTCCACATCACCGAAAAAGTCACGCCGAAGGAAGGCCCCGGCTGCAAGAAGAAGTAATCACTTTTTTGCTCGAACCGAACGAATTCACCCGACGGGCGTGCTTTTGCAAGCGTGCCAGGCGGGTGTGTTTGTTTTCACCCGTACTCTTCCTCTACCATGATGGGTAGATCGGCTCACAACCCCCGCACCGCACGAATGACCGGCATTTTGTTGATTCAACTCGGCACTCCCGATGCCCCCACCAAACCCGCCCTCAAAAAATACCTTCGGCAATTCCTCGGCGATCACCGCGTCATTGAAGTTCCCCGGCTGCTCTGGTGGCTGATCCTCAACCTGTTCATTCTGCCGACACGCCCCAAGGCATCGGCCGCCAAGTATGCCCGGATCTGGGACGCCAAAACCGGCTCCCCCCTGCTCCACCACACCAAAGTCCAGACGGAACTGTTGCAGAAGATGTTCCCCGGAGTTCCTGTTCGCTTCGGCATGCAGATTGGCAATCCGCCGCTGGAGGATGTTGTCAACGAGATGATCGCCCAAGGGGTGGATCGCCTGATCGCCTTGCCGATGTATCCGCAATACTCGGCGACCACCACCGCCAGCGCCACCGACACGCTTTTCAAAGCCTTGATGAAAGTTCGCAAAGTCCCGGCGATCCGCATCGTGCCGCCGTATTACGCTCACCCAGCCTATCTGGATGCGATGGCCGCCTTGATTAAGGACGAGTTGGCAAAGCTCTCATGGGAACCGGAACATTTCGTTTACAGTTTTCACGGCATCCCCCAGAAGTACGCCCAACGGGGCGATCCCTATGCCACGCATGTGGTGCGGACAACTCGGGGCTTGCAAGAGCGGCTGAAGTTTCCCAAAGGCAAGTTCACGCAAACGTATCAATCCTTGTTTGGCAAGGATGAATGGCTGAAGCCCTACACGGACGACACGCTGGGAAAACTAGCCAAGCAGGGCGTGCGAAAGGTGTTCGTGATGCTGCCGGGTTTCACGGCCGACTGCCTGGAAACCATCGACGAAATCGGCCACGAATCTCTGGAACACTTCAAGGAGGCCGGAGGCGAGATTTTACACCAATGTCGCTGCCTGAACGATCATCCGGCGTGGATACAGGCGATGAAGACGATCATTGAGGACGAGGGAGCCGGTTGGCTGCCCGCCGAAAAAGTGCAACTACCAGCGGTCAGCGACCGGGATACCAGCGGATTGAGCCATTCAGCCGTCGTGTGAGATATTCCAGCGGTGTCACCATTGGAATGCCCATCGGGCTTCCGAAAATCGCCGCGTTGACGAAGACCGTCGGCGGCGTGATGGCCAAAATGGCTTTTACTTCCTTTTCATCGAAGTCGTCCGCATCGGTCAGCAGGAAGATCGCATCCGGTTGGACGCTTAAAGCCTCGCGGAACCCTTTCAAATGATCGCTGCGCCCCTCGGCGACCAAATTTTTCAACCATTGATCGGCGGCCGCCAAGTTATCTTCATCAGGAAGCCGCGAAGCGGTGAAGCAACCCGTTGCCCCGCCGTTGTACGCCACCAGTTGGAACCGGCATTCCGGCCCAAGTTGTTTTAAGGACTCCTGGAGGGTGGCTTTCGCCCGCTGAATGCAGCCTCCCATGCTGGAAGAACAATCCAACAGATAAACAATGGTCTTTCCTGATTTCACCCGGCCGTGCAATTTGGGAATGTTGGCCGGAAGGGGTGAAGAAGGTTCTTGCTCCGGCGAATAATTTGCTGGCTTCAGTTCGGGATTGGAGCCCTGTTCGATGGGTAATTTCTTCGGCAACGGCGCGGGGACGTCTTCGCGTTTGGGCGTCGGGACCACAATCGTTTTGATGATCCTTATGGGTTGGTCCCGCAGGACAATGGTGGTCTCCCGGTCATCGTCCGGGCTGTCCACAAGAGTATCCGGAACTTCGGCAGGCCCGCCCCTGATGGGTTTCACGCCAAACCAACTCCCCACCATCGCCAGATGGATGACAAGGGAACATGCAATGGCCAGCAGCCAGCGAGATCGGGAGATGGAACGACGGGAACGCATGATATCCGGCCATACCAACCGGATTTCGGCCTGTCGATGGCAATTCCCGGTATTGGAAGTGTTTTGTGGGTCGTCTTCATATTGATGGGCACAGTTGGTTTTCCCGGTTATAATTCCGGTAAGTCTCGGCCGCCCAACCAGTTTTCGCTCGGAGTCTCCCGATATGGCCACGCTTCTTGACGCCACCAAAGCTCCGAATTCGGCCAAAGTCGAGGAATTTGTCAATCGTCAGCTCAAAGCCGCCCGCCGCCGGGTGCGCGTGTTGGACTTCTTCGCCGCCGGGTTGGTCGTCGCCATCACCACGCTGGTCTTCCTGCTGATCGTGCAATTCATTGACCGGGCCTATGAAACGCCACCGAAGATCGGTTATCTGGTCTGGGGCGTTTACGGGGCATTGGCCGTCGGCTACCTATACTGGTCCGTCTTCCGGCCCTCCCGCCGGGAGATTAATCCGTACTACGCCGCCCGCGAGTTGGAACTCAACGTCGATACGGCCAAAAATTCGCTGGTCACATGGGTGGATCTGGAAGACGATCAGAAACTCCCCCCTTCGATCCGGGCGGCCATCAGCCAAAAAGCCGCCAAGGATCTCAAGGGCCTTGATTTGAATCAGGCCATCGAGAACAAAACGCTCTTGTGGGTTGGAATCGCCGCGGCTGTGCTGCTGATTGGCAATGCCATCGTCGCTTTTCTGCCGCCGACACGAACGGCCCTAACCCTCGAAGAACCGGCCAACGGGAATGTGACCGTTTTCAACAACCAAGACGTGAAGTTCCAAGTGCGGGTCCGAGGCCGGATTCCCCAACCGAACTCGGGCGAATCGGTTCGTCTGCGACTGTGGTACAACCCCGAAGACCCGGAGACTTTTGAAGAACGCCCTCTGACGGTTTCCGAGACGGACAAGCGGCAATTTGAACTGACCATCCCGCCGCGTCAGGTGCGGATGGGCTTCCGTTATCGCATCCTCGCCGGGAACACTCAAACACCGGAATATACCGTCACTTGCAAGATCATCCCAGAATTCACCGGTTTCGACGTGAATTACGAATACCCGACGTACCTCAAACGGCCGGCCGAGCAAAACAACGACCCGAACCTGCTCGCCCCATATGCCTCCACGGCCACGCTGATCGTCCACACCAATCGCGATGTGAAAAACGGCCACATTGAGATCGACGGCCAAGCCCGCACCATCGACGGCCAACTGATCGAGGGGCAAACCGACTCGATCAAGTTTGCCGTCCCGTTTGAAAAGGAATCGCAATACCGGGTCTGGTTCACGACGACCGAAGGGGACAAAAACAGCGACCCGAAACGCTTCCGGCTCGCCGTGATTGATCCTAAGCCGGTGTTCCGGACTTTTGACATCAGTTATGAATATCCTGCCTATCTGCGTTGGAAGCCTGCCACCGGCACGGATATCCGGGAGCCGGAGATTGAGGCCATTCGCGGCAGCGTTGTCACCCTGACCGCCAAGACCAATCGCGGCGTGAAGAGCGCGCAATTGCAATTGGAAGGTCTGCCGCCGATCATTGGAACGAGCGTGCCGGACGAGCCGATGTGGGTCCGCTTCAAACTGCCGCCCATCGACAAGGACGGCACGGCGAAGGTGAGTTTCGCCCCCGGCACGCCAGAGAACCCGACGCTGCCGAAAGCCATTCCCGTCCGGGCGATCATTGATCAACCGCCGACCGTGCAACTGCAAACACCCACGACGGACGAAATCACCCTCCCCGCCAACGGCACATTAGAATTGAAGGGCTTTGCCACCGACGATCACGGCATCGACGGCATGACCCTGCAAATGAAACTCGTCGGAGCCGGGGATTTGTCGCTTGACGGGAAACCCTATCGCAACGGAATCTCCTTCTTGCGGAAAGAAGACAACTCGTGGCCGATACGGGTCGATTACAAGGACTTCGTCAAACTCCCCGACATCCGAATGCCGAACAACCCGAACTTCCGGATTGCCCAAGGCAGCACCGTCGAATTCTGGGTGGAAGCCAGGGACAATTGCACCGTTCCCCCCGGCCCGAATGTCGGCCGTTCCAATGCCAAGCGATTCAAGGTGATCGCGCCTGTTCAAGCCCCCGCAGAAAAAGCGAAGGTTGAGAATCGCAATCAGGAACTGAACAAGGAACAAAAGAACCACAACGAGAAGCAAGACAAGCAACTTCAGGGCGAACAACGCCCGCAAAACCAACCGCCGGTGAAAGGCCAGAACCCGCCGGAGCCGAAAAACGACGGCAACCCGCAAGACAATCCGATGCCGATGGGAGGCCAACCGCAAGGCAACCCGATGCCGAAAAACGGCAATCCCATGCCGAAGGATGGCGACCCCATGCCCGGCGGGATGAACCCAGACAACACGGGCAACAACCCGATGCCGATGCCGAAAGAAGGCATGAACCCAGACCCGAATCAGGACCAACAGAATCAAGAGATTGAACGGGCCGCCAAAGAATCCGAAAACGCCAAGAAGGAGGGCAAACAAAAGCCCGACTCCCGGCCGGACCCGAACGCCAAAGTGGAACCGTCCGAGCAGCGGCCGGCCCCCAAGAACGACCCCAACGGCGAACCCCCGGCCGACCAGAAGCCAATGCCCAAGAACGACCCGAACCAGAACATGGGCGACAACGCCCCGGCGGGTGAAAAACGCGATGGTAAGGTCGACAAAACCAAGGAAGACAAGAGCGAGAATAAGCCCGGCGGCGACAAACCGATGGACATGAACGACGAATCGAAAGACAAAGAGGCCCTTGGCGGAAGTGGTGGCGGGGACAGCAAACAAAAGCCCGAGCCCAAGCAACCCGCCGGGAAAGAACCGCCCCCCGAAAAAGGTGGTGCCCGGCCGGAGCAATCCCCCGAGCAGAAAGGGATGAATCCCGACCAAAAGCCGCAAACGGGAGCCAACAAGCCCGAAAAGGAAGTCACCCAAGGCGAGGAAAAACAACCGGCCCCGAAGGAAGGCATGGGCGGCTCTGGTGAAAAAGACCAGCCCGACCAAACGGCCGGGAGTGACAAGCCGAAAGAACGCCCCGGCGCCGGGGAAGGTCGGCCTCAATCGAAGAAATCCGGCCCGATGGAAGAAACCGCCGGAGAAAAACGGCCGCAACCCAAGAGCGGCGGCCCGGAAGCCGGAGAAAACCGCCCCGAACCCAAGCATGACATGGGCGACGAGACCGCCAAGAGCGAAGGCAAGCCGCAACCCGGCCAAGGCCAGCCCAACGGGGAGAAGAACGAACTGGACCGCGAAACAGCGGGTGAGCTTGATCGGGAGGTCAATTCTCCCAAGCCCGAAATCAGCGACAAGGGCAAGAGCGATGTGGAACGCCTGATGCGGAACAAGGAAACCCGCCAGAAGACACGCGACGAACTGGACAAGCTTGAAAAGAATGCCAAGGACCAACTGAGCCGCAAGAAAGCCCAAGACTTGAAGAAGGCCGGCGAGGAAGCCGCCAAGAATTACGACCAGGAAAAGCCGACGGAAGAAAAGGTCGACGAACTGGCCAAAAAACTCAATTCCAAGGACCAGCAAGAACAAAAGGACGCCGAGCAACGCCTCAAGGATTGGCAGAAGGATCAACAAACGAAGAAGGACTTGGAAAAAGAGGTCGACCAACTCAAGAAGAAAAAGCCGGAAGAGGGCAAAAAGGTCGAGCAGGCGATGAACAAGCCGAACCCGAAAAAGGACGACGAACCCGGCCAGTCGGGCGACACGCCAAAGCCGGACGAACAAAAGCTCAACGAGATGGCCAAGGACTTGCAAAGCAATGATCCCATGAAGCGGGAGCAAGCCCAAAAGCAACTCGAACAGATGATGAACGATCCGAAGAACCGAGATCAAGCCAAGGACAAGTTGAACGAGATGGCGAAGAACGCCAACAACCCAGACGACAAAAAGAACTTGGAAAATGCCGCTCAAAAGGCCAACGACATGGCCAAAGCCAACGGCCAGAAGCAAGAGAAGGACTTAAAGGACATCGCCGACAAGATGGCCGGGAAAAACGAACAGGACAAGAAGGACGCCGAAAACAAACTAAACGAAATGATGAAAGACCCGGCCAAAGCGGAAGAGGCCAAGAAGCAACTTCAAGACATGGCCAACAACTCCAAGAATCCTGACGACAAGAAAAAACTGGAGGATGCCGCCAAAAAAGCGGACGACATGGCCAAGGCCAACGGGCAAAAACAAGAGCAAGACTTGAAGGACATTGCCGACAAAATGGCCGGAAAAGACGAGCAAGCCAAGAAGGATGCCGAGAACAAACTGAACGAAATGATGAAGGACCCGGCCAAGGCTGAGGCGGCCAAAAAGAAGATGGAAGAAATGGCCAAAAACGCCAAGAATGCCGACGACAAGAAAAACATGGAAGACGCCGCCAAGAAAGCGGATGAGATGGCCAAAGCCAACGGCAACAAGCCGGAACCCAAGACCGACCCCAAGGACTTGAAAGAGATGGCCGACAAACTGGCGGGCAAGGAGGGGGAGGCCAAGAAGAAGGAAGCTGAAGACAAACTCAAGAACATGATGAAAGACCCGGCCAAGGCCGAGGAAGCCAAAAAGAAGATGGAAGAGATGGCCAAGAACGCCTCCAAGGACGACGAAAAAAAGGCCCTTGAGGAAATGTTGAAGCAAGCGAATGAAATGGCCAAGAACCCGCCGAAGGCTGATCCGAAGGATCTGAAGGATCTGAAGGATCTTATGGACAAGATGAAGAAGACCGATCCGAAGGAACATGAGGAAGCCAAGGAGAAGCTCAAAGAAGCGATGAAAGATCCCAAGATCCGCGAGCAGATGGAAAAACTCAAAGAGCAAATGGCCAAGAATCAGGAAGACCCGGCCAAACAAAAAGAATTCGCGGACATCATGAAAGAACTCGGCGGCGGCAACCCCGAGGATAACGGCAAGCCGGACCCGGCCGACCCGAGGAACAAACTAAAGGCCGCCGAGTTGATGCTCGACAAGTTCAAGAAGAACCTGACAGATGATGAATTCAACCAGTCCCTGAAATGGACCGAGGATCAGAAAGCTGAGTGGATTCGCAAACAAGAGGCGACCATCGCGGAACTGAAGAAACAAGCCGAAAAGGGTGATTGGAACACGAACCGAATGGTTCGTCCGACGACGGACAAGGGACCGGCCTCCGTGAAATTCGATCCCAAGAGTGGCGTCGATCCACTCCGTGGCGGCCGCTATGCCCCGCCCGCCGGATATGCCGACCCATACAAGAAGTTCACCGAAGAGGCATCCGGGGTGAAATCCAGCATTCCCGCGAAGTAGTTCCAATTGATTGCGAGAACACAGGCGGGGAAGCAATTCCCCGCCGTGTCAGATCGATTCACTTCTTCCAAATTGACTTCAACTCATGAACATCCACGGCCACCGATTTCGCCGAACCGCCAACAACCGTCAGCGAGACTGACTGGTCATCCGCTTTCGGGGTGAACGCAAAGGGAACATAGGTTAATCCATCGTCCGCGAAGATTTCAAAGCCAACGCGGTCGGCAATGATAGTCAACCGTTGTTTCCCCTCCCGCAACGGGGCCGGGGCACGCTGGCCGCTGACGACGATTTCCTGTTTCTTGGTGTCGTAAACCACTGTCAGCCCGCGAACGACAAACTTCACCTCGGCCGCCTCTCCCGGTTCGATTTCCGCGCGAACTTCCAGCAATTCTCCTTTGATGCCCTTCAACGAGTCTTCGCCGACTTTCAACTCCATCGGGCCAAACGAATGCGTTTTCGCCCGTAATTGTTCCAGTTCCTTCACCGGCGTCCAAGACAACCGGGGGCCGTCTTTCGTTCCGACCAGTTTCAATTCCAAGGGAATCGTCATCGCCTGATTGAAGGACATGCCGGGCGTGGCCAGTTGAAACCATCCCATCTGAACAACCCGGCCCTTGGGATCATGGCTGAACGTCTGGGCGGCATAGAATCCGCGGCCACGATGCCCCTTGAGTTTGGCTGTCTCCGGGGTGAATGATTTGCCGTCGAAAGAGCCGATCATGTAGTCACTGTTGGCGGCCGTCAGCACCCATTTCCGCTTGGTGGCGTCACCGTCCACCGGCAGTTCAAAAATGTCCGGGCATTCAAAAAAACCATCGATCCGGCTTTGCTCCGTCCATTTTTTCAAATCCGGCGAAGTGTGAAAAACGATCCACTGTTTCCGGTCCTTCTCGTCGTAAACGGCCATGATCCATGTTTTGGAAACGCTGTCCCACAACAACCGGGGATCGCGGCCGGCATGCTTGACAACCGGGTTGCCCTCGTATTCCGTCCACGTTCGGCCCCGGTCGTTGGAATACGCGATGCACTCCCCCCGGCCGGTGCTGGTGAACGCGGCGACCAGCAATTCGTTGTCCCCCTTCTTCCAACCGGATGTGTTGGCCTTGTCCACGACCGCGCTGCCCGAGAAAGCCATGTCATCGAATTTCGGCGGGTAAAGGGCGATCGGCAACTCCTCCCAACGGACGAGATCCTTGCTGACGGCATGGCCCCAGTGCATGTTGCCCCAATGCCAGCCATACGGGTTGTGTTGGAAGAACAAGTGATATTCGCCATCGGCAAAGACCATTCCGTTGGGATCGTTCGTCCAGCCCCGTCGCGGGGAGAAGTGCAACTGCGGCCGAAGCGGTTCACGGTATAGCGCGTCGGTTCCCCAAATTTCATCGGCTTGGGTGACGGCATCAAGGGCCTTGGAGTCTTCCGGCAGATTGACCGCCCGAAGGGTGACCTTTTGGCCCTTCCAAGCGGTCACATCCAGATGGGCGAACCATTCGGGTTTGTCGGACAATTCCATGTCGAAATCCCGGACGGTTTTGCCATCCACGATAAGCGATACACGCTGCTTCTTTCCCTCGGGCTGGCTCGTCTTGGTCGGCAGATGCAGGTATCGCTTCTCCAGCGTCAACGCTTTTTCCTTCGTGACCAACGGAGCCGGAACCGCCGGTTTTTTGTCGGTGAACACGAAATGGTCCGCGTTGATGTGTCCCCACCCCCCTTTGGCCTCGTCCACGATCACGATGCGGGCCATCTTGCCCGCCAAATCGGTCACATCCCATGCGGTCGGGGCGAGTTCCTCGCTGCCGCCCGCTTTGGTATTCGGCCCGGTGACGGTGCGGACAACCTTCCCCTCGACGACCAGATTCACACAGGTTTTGCCGGGATATCCCCCGCCGCCGATGAGGAAGGAGATGTGTTTGCGTTCCACCTTGAATTCCGGGGAAGTGAGCGTTCCCAAGGCGTCATCGCCGCCAAGGAAACTGTTCACAAGCCCTTTTCCTTTGAAGCCGCCAACGTGCATCTGCCCCGGAAGCGTCCCCTTCGCCGGGGCTGACCCGAAGGCTGTGCCGGTGGTTTTCCAATTTCCGTAATCGTCGCCCTCAAAATCGGCGAAGAGAATGTCCGGTTGATCGGCCCGGCATAATCCGGTGAGGGCGAACATCAGAAATACGACGGGAGAAAGTCGTGCGGACATGGTTGCCTCATGAAGTTTGAAAACGGGCTGTCAGTCGCTCGGGCAAGTCCGGGGTGGCTCCCGGCTGGGTGCAAACATAGGCCGCCACTTCGTTGGCCATTCGATTGATATCGTCGAGATCGTGATGCCGCAGCCAGCCAACAACGAGGGTCGCGGTGAACGAATCCCCCGCCCCCACGGCATCGCGCACCGTCACCGGAAAACCCGGATGTTCCGACCATCGCTCTTCCGCGAGCAGCAGGCTGCCCCCTGCCCCGCGCGTCAGGGCGACGAGTTTGAGATGGAAACGCCCGGCCAACCCGGTTACCTGTTCTCGTTCGTCGCCGCTGATCCCAAACAACCCGGCCAAAATCGGCAGCTCTTGATCGTTGAGTTTCAACACATCAGCCAGCCGGATTGACTGCTCGACCACTTCCCGCGTCCAAAATGGTGGGCGAAGATTGACATCAAACACCCGCAGCGTTTCCGGCCGGGCGGATTTCACAAGTGTTTGAATCGATGATCTTGCCAAAGCGGAGCGTTGGCCCAAACTGCCGAAACAAATCGCGTCGGCCTTGGCGACCGCCTGACCTGCTGACTCATCGGCCTGAAGATGGTCCCAAGCGACATCCGCATGAATCGTGTATTTGGGTTGCCCCCCGGCATCCACTTCGACTGAAACGGTTCCGGTTGGGGCATTGTTATCCTGTTGGATGGTCTCCGGTGGAAAGCCTTTCGCCGCAAAACGGGCCAAAACTTCCCGGCCAAGATCATCTTGCCCCACGCGAGAAATCAGCGTCGCGTCGGCTCCCAGACTGCGGGCATGACAGGCAAAGTTCGCCGGAGCCCCGCCAAGTTGTCGGCCTTCCGGCAGGAGATCCCACAACACTTCGCCGATGGCTGTGATTCGCAGGTTCATGCGACTTTGGTCTCCTTGGCGGATTCCCGGCCGAATCGCTGTTCGATTTGTTCCAAGGTTCCGCCTTTGGTCTCGGGCATGATGAACCACGCGAACAGAAACTGAAGACCCATCATTGCCGCGAAGAAGGCAAACGCCGCCGCCCCGGAGGCCGCGGCCACCACCGGGAACGACCACGAGATGGCGGCCGCCATGAACCAGTGTGTGAAACTACCCAATGCCTGCCCCTTGGCCCGCACGGCATTCGGGAACACTTCCGAAATAAACACCCAAATCACCGCCCCTTGCGAGAAAGCAAAAAAGGCGATGAAACCCAACAAAGCCGCCAGTAACACTGTTCCGTTGGCTTGATCGCCTTTCGCCATTTGAACAGCCACCAACCCAAGACAAGCGGCCGTCCCGACCGACCCGACAAGCAACAACGGCCGCCGGCCAAAGCGATCAATCATGAACATGGCCGAAACGGTGAATACCAGATTGGTTCCCCAAAGGGCGACGGATTGGAGCAAAGCCGAATCCCGTGAGGCTCCGGCCATTTGGAAGATCTTCGGGGTGTAATACACCAAGGCGTTGATGCCGGAGAGTTGGTTGAACATAGCAACCGCCCACGCCAGAAAAATCATCCGGCCGTAACGGGCTTGGAACAATCGATCCTGTCCGGCGTTTGCCCCGTCCGCAAGCGAAGTGCGAATCGCGGACAACTCCCCTTCCACATCAGCAATCCCTATCTGACGTAGCACCAAGCGGGCCTCGTCAAATTTCCCTTTTGAGGCTAGCCAACGGGGGCTTTCGGAAATGGTGAACACCAACAAAAAGAACACCAGCGAAGGCACGGCCACCACGCCAAGCATCCATCTCCAAGCCGTTTCCGAATCCAGCCATGAAGCGATGGCGTAGTTCGAGACGAACGAGAGAAGTATCCCGACGACGACGTTTAACTGGTTGAGGCCCACCAACCGACCCCGCCATACGGGTGGAGCGATTTCGGCAATGTACAACGGAGCGACAACAGACGATCCACCGATTGCCAAACCACCCAAGAACCGGGCCGTCAGAAAAAACCACCAGCTTTGAGCCAGCCCGCAACCAATCGACGAAATCAGATACGTGATCGCGAGCACGAACAAAATCTTTTTCCGTCCATGAAGATTGGCCAAAGGTCCGGCAACCATCGAACCGATCACCGTGCCGGCCATTGCACTGGAGATGGTAAAACCGAGCCAAAAATTGTTAAGATCAAAGACCGTTTGCAAGGCATCCGTAGTGCCTGAAGTCACGGCAGAGTCGAAGCCGAACAGCAGGCCGCCCAAGGCCGCCACCAGCGCGGCCTTGGCGACCACCGCACTAAGGGGAACGGGAGAGGCGCCTTCGACGGTTGAAACGGGGAGAGCGTTCATCGTCTGGTCGATTCGTATTAAAATGCAGATGTCAGTTGATTATGGCGGGGCAAGGGCGTTTGCCCATTGGAAGTTGCAAAATCACCACCAGAAAAAAGCTGTGCGCTGTCAAACGTCAAATTTTGGACAGCCTTGGGGAAGGTTCTCAACGGAAAGCGAGAAGCGAAGATTATCGCTTTCCGTTTGGGCCAGCCAAGATCGAAGACAACTGACAGCCCGAACCTTCCGGCTCGCATCTCCATCACTGCCGCATGGCGAAGATTCACCACCTTCTGAACAAACTGGCCCTCGCGGAAGACCGATTCCGCTCCGGGGAGTTTCTGGCCCCGTCGTTGGGCGGGGGCGGGGTCACGGTGCGCGTCGAGGGGGTTGTCACGCGGTATGAATTGCCGGGGCGGTTTGTCGGATGGGGAGTCTTTCGGGCCGATGGCTCGCGGGCGGTTTTTGATCGGCGGGCGACGCTGGCTGAACAGCGGGCTTATCGACAACTCTTCCCGGTTCGGCCGGTGTTCTTGATTGCCCAAGCTGAAGACGGCTGGCTGGCGTGGCCGGCCCACGACGGGGATGCTCGCTTCGGCGAAACCAGTTTGCTCACGGTTCAATTTGCCGAGGATGTGCAGCCGTTCGACCGTGTGGAAACGCGCTTCGACGGTTCCCAAGCGTGGTTCGATCATCTGAACGACCGCCGGGATGTGTCAGCCGCCCGACACTTGCGGGAAGCCCTGCGGGATCGCCTCTCTCCAGACTCGCTGGCGTTTCCGGGCCTGACGCCCGAACACCGGCAGGCTTACCGACTGGCGTGGCGGTTGCTGACCGGCCACGCCGAGGCCCCGGCGTCCGACCGGCGACGGGCTTGGGAGGTCACGGGCTTGAACCTTGGCCGGGGGTGATTATCAAAGAGGCTCCGAGAGATGCCGAGACCGGAAGTCGAATGATTCCCCATATTGTTGACCTGATCGCCGTCGGCGTGTTCGCCATCAGCGGTTGCCTCGCGGCCGGTCGCAAGCAACTGGACCTGATGGGCGTGTTTATCATCGCCGTCGTCTCGGCCGTCGGCGGCGGCACGCTGCGGGATCTGCTGTTAAACCGTCACCCCATCGCGTGGATCGCCGACCCGGCGTATTTGTTCATCATCATCGGGGCGGTCGCCGTCACCTACATCTTCCTGCGGGGCCGACGCCCTCCGCAACAATTGCTGGGGCTTGTCGACGGGGTCGGCCTGTCGCTCTACAGCATCGCCGGGGCCTACACGGCCGAGCAATGTGGCAAAGGGGGAATCGTGGCGGTCATCATGGGAACAATGACCGCCACTGCCGGAGGCGTGATCCGCGACACGCTTTGCAATGAGGTGCCGTTGTTATTGAAGGGAAAGTATCTCTATGCGTCGGCGGCCATGTCCGGGGCGGGATGCTATGTGATTCTTCAAATGATTGACGTGCCGCAATGGTGGGCGGCTCTTTTGGGAATGGGCGTCGTCGGCACCCTTCGATTCGGCTCGATTTTGAACGAATGGAGCTTGCCGGTCCTGAAAATCGACGACGAATGGAAGGGGATTTAAACCGGTTGCCTTTTATTTCTTCGCGGTGGGCGTTTGAACAGGCTCGATGGTGATATTCCCCCTGGCATCCGTCTTGATGACGTAAAGCAGATTGTCCTTGGCGGACGGGGCCGGAAAGGTTCCCGTGGCCAGAACCCGGTCAGGCTTGTTCGCGTCGTAAATGGTAAATTTGCGCAAGATATCAGCGGCCGGGGGAGTATCCCGTATCGTCTCGTTGGCAAAAATCTTCTGGGGGCGCCCGGTCCGGCCGGTCGCGTATGTTTCTTGGATAATCACGGGCTGTCCGGTGTCGTTGCGGAAGCCCATCCACCCGGCCAACAGAGACGACGGGGCAAGAGCCAGCATCGCCAGCCCGGCGGCCAAGATTCGACGGAAGTGTTTTTGGCAAAACAACATGTGCCACCCCCCGGCGACCATAAAGGCCGGGTTCGGGGACCGGATACGGAATAATACATGATTGAAACGCAAGGTAAGTGCCCCCTTGCGCGCGATAGTTTGAAATTTTCCTCAAAATTTCGGAAGATCGGCTCAAGTTTCTCGGCAACAATGGAGGAGCCTGTATTTGGAGGATCGGCAATGCCCCCCGCATGGAACAGTAATTCCGCCCCGGTTGCGGAACCAGAATCAAAAACACGTCCGAAAGTTCAGCCGCCTTATCATGTGTTGATCGAAAACGATGACGATCACACGATGGAATTCGTCATCGTGGTGCTTCAAAAAGTGTTCGGCTATTCAACGGAAAAAAGCTTTGAGTTGACGCTGCAAGCCCACACAAACGGGGAGGCCGTCGTCTGGACCGGGTCAAAAGAAGTGGCCGAGTTAAAACTGGATCAAATCCTGACTCACCACGAAAAACACTTCCGGGACGGCCGACCCCTCGGCCCGTTGAGCTGCCGAATCGAACCGGCCATCTGATCTAAAAAAGAAAAGGGCCAACCATTTATTGGTTGGCCCTTTTCTTTACACATCACTTATCGCCGACCGCCACCACCGCCG
>NZ_JH636445.1:283932-322547 GCF_000255705.1 Zavarzinella formosa DSM 19928 | reverse complement strand
GGTCGCCACCGCCGCCACGCGGGCCTCGGTCGCCACGATCGTCTCGGTCGTCGTCGCGACGTTCCTCACGGCGTTCCGGCGGGCGAATGGCCGCCGGGGCCGAGAAGGCCAGTTGCATCGGCACTTCGTGGCCGTTGTTATCAAAGCCCCGCACTTCCAAGAACTCGGGGGAGACGCCAATCCGCCCGGTGACGGAAACAGTCATGCCGCCGTGGTCTTCCCACTTCAGGATGTCCCGGCGTTTCTTGTTCAACAGATAATGGGCCACGTCTGCGTGAACATGCAGATCGACCACCTTCGCCGTCTTGCGGGCGGCCGCCAGTTGGATCATGCGGATCACGTCGATGCTCATCGTCTCCGGCGTCTTCACAAGGCCGGTCGCCCGGCAGTGCGAGCATTCGGCGAAGGCATTCTTCTTCAGCGAGGTTTGCACCCGTTGCCGGGTCATTTCGATCACGCCGAAGGCGCTGGTCTTCAAGATCTTCGTGCGAGAGCGATCTCGCCGCAGACCCTTGCGAAGCGTTTCCTCGACAGCCCGGCGATGGCTTTCCTGCCGCATGTCGATGAAGTCGTTGATAATCACGCCGCCGAGGTTCCGCAGACGCAGTTGCCGGGCGATTTCCTTCGCGGCCTGCAAGTTGGTCTGGTAGGCCGTCTCTTCGGCGTTGTTCTCGGCGCGGTAAGCGCCGCTGTTCACGTCGATGGCCACCAAGGCTTCGGTTTGCTCGATGACGAGCGAGCCGCCGCCCGGCAGGGGAACTTTCTTTTCTTGAAGCTTGTGGACCTCTTCTTCCAACTTGAAAGAGTGGAAAAGGGGTTCCGTCGATTCGTGCAGTTTCAGCCGGTCCGCGTAACGCGGCATCACGATCTTCATGAACTCTTGGGCCTGGGCAAAGGCTTCCGGATCATCGATGTAAATCGTTTCGATGTCGCTGGTGAACATGTCCCGGATCGTCCGGGTAATCATGTCGCTTTCGCGGTAGACTTCGATCGGCGATTGCCGCTTGGTTGTCCTGCTGGTGAACACTTCCCACAAGCGAACGAGATAAGCGAGGTCGCTCTTGAGTTCCTGCACGTTGCGGTCAACGGCCGCCGTGCGGATGATGAAGCCGATGCCGCTCGGGGCATTCAGTTCACGCATGATTTCCTTGAGACGGCCCCGTGTGGAATCGTCGTCGATCTTGCGGGAGACAGCCACGCGGTTGAGCCACGGGGCCAGCACCAAGTAACGTCCGGCGATGCTGATGTGCGTGCTGAGGGTCGGCCCCTTCGTGCCCATGCCCTCCTTGATGACCTGCACGATCACTTCCTGACCGCGCTTGAAAATCTGCTCGATGGGCGGCGGCTTCATGCCGCCGTCGCGGCCGCGATCAGCGCCCCGGCTGCCACCGGGTCCGCCGCGACCGCCCCGGTCATCACGGCCACGGCCGCCACCACGATCATCACGGCCGCCGCGACCGCGTTCCGGCCGGTCTTGCACCGGGAACTCGTCCACGAATTCCTCGTCGCCTTGCGGGATGATCGGCTGAGGTTCGATGTCGCCGGGTTCGCCTTCTTCAAACAGTTGGTCTCCCTCGACCACTTCACCGACGGCTTCTTCCGATTCGCCAAAACCAATCTCGCCTTCGGGAGCCTCTTCCTTCGGCTCTTCGCCGCCCCCGAAACGGTCGTTCGGGGCCATCGGGTCGAAGTAGAACTCGTCGTCCCCGCCAGTTGACCGGCGTTCGGCGGAGGGCATCGGCTTGGCGCCGTCGTCTTCGCCGCCTTCTTCGCCTTCGGTCTTCTTACGGGTGGTCCGCTTGCGCTTCGGCTTGGCTTCCTCGACGACGGGTTCCGGTTCGGCGGCCTTCTTCTTGCCCCGAGTCGTGGTGGTTTTCTTTTTCTTCGGCTTCGCTTCGCTATCCGCGTCGGCCTCACCCGATTCGGCGGATTCACTCACCGGCTCGGCCGGTTCCGTCGGATCAGCCACCGGGTTGCGTTCCTCATGAACCGGCTCTTGGACGGGTTCAGGTTCAGGCACATGAACCGGGGCTGGAGCGGGGGCCGGGAAAGCGGTGGGACTGCTCACATCCGGGCCGATGTCCAGACCGGCGCCGAAATCGTCTTCTTCGTAGACTTCGGCCATCGGGATGTCGTCGCTGTATTCCGGCGGCGACACGGGAGCGGGCGGGGCCACATACACCGGCGGAGCGGGCGGGGCCACGGGAGCGGCGGGGATATGCGGAATTTCCACCGGCTCGAACTGCCGGGGCGGCAACAGTTCTCGCTCGGCATGTGAATGCGGTTGCGGTTCTTCGCGACGGGGTCGTTCATCACGGCGGTCATCCCGACGGGGACGATCATCCCGCCGGGGCCGGTCATCGCGGTCTTCCCGCCGACCGTCGCCGGAAGGCTGGTCCTTGAAATACACGCTGGCCACGTCGGAGACGTGCAGGAAGCCGTTGCGGCCAATGCCAAAGTCAACGAACGCGGCCTGGATGCTCGGTTCGATGTTGACAATCTTGCCTTTGTAAATGTTGTTGACGTAGCTTTCGTTGCTCGCCCGTTCGACGTACAGTTCTTGCAGCACGCCGTCCTCGATGATGGCAATTCGGCATTCTTCCGATTGCATCACGTTGATTAGCATTTCCTTCTTCATGATCCCTCAAATTAGTCGGGGTAAATGATCTTGTTTCGTTATTCCACAATGGGGCCGTTCGACGTGGCCCCCCACACTTCGCGGGGAGTTTCCACGGCGGCCGGCTTGGTCGGTTCGCCTTTCCACGGGCGAACCTGCTGGGCGATGGTCGGGGTTTGGGCAATTTCCTCGGGGGCGAGTTCGTCCGAGATTTCAAGAGTCACCCGCTCGACGGCGGGTCCGGTCAGATACAAGTCTTCCAGCCCCAACAGGCGGGCCAGTTCGTCCACGCGGGCCGTCCCCTCCTGCGTGAGCCAGATATCAAACCAAAGCGAGCCAGCGTCCGTCCAGGCGGCCCGGAGATAGGGCCGGATGTTCACCTGACGCGGACGAGGTTTCTCGCGGTTCGACCACACCTCCGGTTGAGCCATCAGTTCGCGGAGACGATCCGAGACTTGCGTCTTGAACACGTCGTCCCGAAACTGTTCCGTCAATGGCCAACGATAAACAGCCCGTCGCGGGCGGGCGGCGAGCTTTAGGGGGATGCGACGGGCCGAGTGAATGATGAGACCGGGCGGGGCTTGCTTGCGGAATCGTTCGAGGACATCCTCCGGCGGGATCTCCTCGGTGAATTCCAACTCGACAACCTCATCAAGACCGATGAGACCGAGAGACAGCGATTGGGCGAAAATCAGGCGGGGAGCAGGATGAAAGCCTTCGGTCATGCGGATGGGAAGGCTGGCACGCCGGAGCATCCGCTCGAAGGCCCGCATCAAATCCAGATGACTGACCAACCGGAGGTCGCCGGATTTGCAGAAACGAATTCGGACTTTGTCAAACGCCATCGGGCTGCGTGTCTGCCGCGGGTGAGCGACAGAACAACGTCCTCGCAGTGAGGAAGCTAGGAGGCGGACAGGCCGGGAAATGCGCGGGGACGAAACCGGAGCCGTTCATGTGAGATGAACGGAGTGAGAACCGGTCCCGAAGCCACGTGAGTAAAATCCACGGTGACTCGTCACGCCCCGGGAACTGGTCGGGATGGGCGGGAGGGAACTTCGTCCCTACTCTTCGCCCCCGCCAGCCGCTTCGGGGTCCAATTTCAAACGCTGCCGGAGCAGGTAATGCTGAACGTCGCGGGCCGACTCGAAGACCATGGCCTCCCGGGCGATCCGCTCCGCATCAGCAAGGTCAAGCCGACGAATCATCGCCTTGACCGCAGGGAGGTTGTTCGGAGCCAGTGAGAACTGCCGCAACCCCAGGCCGATTAGAAGGGGGGTGAACAGCGGATCGCCGCTCATCTCCCCGCACACATTGACGCCCTTGCCGTGCCTGTTGGCCGCCTCGATCACAAACTTGATGAGACGAAGCACCGCAGGGTCCGCCGGCGAATACAAGTCGGCCACATGTTCGTTCGTCCGGTCGGCTGCCAGTGTGTACTGTATGAGATCATTCGTCCCAATCGAGAAGAAATCAACCTCGCGGGCGAATTCTTCCGCCATCACGGCGGCCGAGGGGACCTCAATCATGGTGCCAATCGGCAGATTCGGATTAAACTTAACCTGTTCCTCACGAAGATCTTCCATCACCTCTCGCAACAGGAACAAACACTTGCGAAGTTCCGGCAGGGTGCTGATCATTGGGAACATGATCCGAACATCCCCGAAGGCGCTGGCCCGGAGAATGGCCCGGAGTTGTGTGCGGAACAGGGGAATATCGCGCAGGCAGAGCCGCACGGATCGCAGCCCCATCGACGGGTTTTTCTCCGGTTCCTTTGGCCCGTGGACGGACACAAACTTGTCCGCTCCCAAGTCTAGCGTGCGGATGACGACCGGCCGTCCTTCCCCCATCTCGCGGATCACCCGGAGGTAAGACCGGAAGTGTTCCTCTTCGCTCGGGTCCGAGTTCCGGCCGACGTAAAGGAATTCGGTGCGGTACAACCCCACCCCCTCGGCGCCACGCGCGGAACACGCGGTCGCCTCGTCGGGGAATTCGATGTTCCCCATGATGGGGATCACCGTGCCATCCTTGGTGACGGAGGGGAAATTTCGCTGGTTGATCCAGAACCCGGACCGGGTAATCGCCGCGTCCCGCAACCGCCGGTATTTGGCGAGAGTCGCCTCGTCCGGGTCGAAAATCAGGATGCCCTCGGACCCGTCCACAATCACGGTCTCGCCGGTGGACACCTCCGAAAGGAACGGCCCGATGCCGACGACGGCCGGGATTTCCATCGCGTTGGCCATGATGGCCGTATGGCTGGTCTTGCCGCCGTGTTCGGTGGCGAAGCCGAAGACATTATTGCGGTCCAGCGTGGCCGTTTCGCTCGGCGTGAGATCACGGGCCAGCACGATCACCGGTTCCCGAAGGTTCTTCAACGGTTCGTTGCGATCCCCAAGCAGATATTTGAGAATCCGGCGTTCGATGTCGAAGAAATCCGCCGAGCGGAATGCCAGAAAGCTAGTTTCCCCGAGACTCTCAATGGTCTTTACAAACTCGCTGACGGCCTTGCTGACGGCATATTCCGCCGTGAAACGCTGCATGCGGATCAAGCCGTCGAGTTCGCTTAGAAAGGCAGGGTCTTCAAACAACACGGCATGGGCGGCGAAGACGGCCCCGTACTTGGCCCCGATTTTCTGGGTGATGTCCCGTTGGATTTGGTTGGCTTCAAAGGCGGCGGCCGACAGCGCGCCATGCAACCGGGCGATCTCTGCTTCGACTTGATTGGGGGCGACCCGACGTTGCGGCACGCGGATGCCATCGACGTCCAGCACGAGCGCGGGACCGATGGCCACGCCGGCCGACACGGGGATTCCACGAATGTTTTGCATACCGTCTTGAACCGCCCACTTCGGAGAGAGAAACGCGGGTCCGGCGTTTTCGGTCAGTGTCCGTGCGACTCGTGCCCGTCGGGGGATGTCGAGCCTAAAATTTCGGCCAGCACCCGGCAAGCCTCGGACGCGTCCGGCCCGTCGGCCTCGACAATCAATTCCGTCCCCGGCCCGGCGGCGAGCATCAACAAATTGGTGAAGCTTTTGCCATTGGCCGCCCGCTGTCCCTTGAAAACCATGATGGCCGATTGAAATCGCCCCGCCGTCTTGGCGAACGCCGCCGCCGGACGCATGTGCAGCCCCAACGGGTTCCGCAGCACCACCGGAACACGGATGGCCTTGCTCTCGCTAATCGGCTGGACGTTATCCACCGTCGCACTTTCAGGGGTTTTCACGGACGCCACGTCCGGCTTCTGGGGTTCAACCATCGTCCTGGGACCACGGGTCGGGGGTTTCCAGGATCAGATTCCACATGGCTTCTTTTGTCTCGCATGCCCGCATGGCGGCCAGAAACTCGTCGCTCTCGCTGATTCGGACGATGGTTTCGAGCGCGTGCAGGTGTGGTCCCGGCTGATCGGGCCGGGAAACGAGCAGAAAAATCAAATGAACGTCATTGCCGTCGATGCTTTGAAACGGAATCCCCGCCCGAGACAGGCCAAGCGTGCCAATCAAGCGGGGCAATCCCTCGAATCGCGAGTGAGGTATCGCCACGGTGCGGCCGATGCCGGTGGAGCCAAGCCCCTCCCGGCGCATAATCTCCCCGACGACAACCGGCATTTCGGCAGGCTTGAAATAACCGGCTGATTGCAGGGAGGCCACCAGTTCCCGGATGGCCTCCTCCTTGGTCGTGGCGACCAGCGAGGGCACGAGGGCTTCCCGGATCAGGAAGTTCTTCATGAGCGAATCTCGGGTTCGGTACTCATCGGTCGCGGTTCCGTCGGGTGAATCGTCACCTTACATCTTAGGGATGATGATTGGTGATTTTTTCTTTGTACTTGTGAATTTGATGCTGGACCCGTTCAAAAGTCAGATCGACGGCAGCCATCAACTCCTCATGTTTGTCCTGCGCCACAAAATCGTGCTTGTGTTCGGCGTCCACTTTGATTTCGACCGATTTGAATATCTTGTCGGCCAGATCGATGGTCACTTCGATCATGGTGATGCGAGAAAAGTAATGAAGAAGTTTTTCGCACTTGGCATTGATCTCGGCTTGATGTCCGTCGCTCAGATGCCCGTGCCGGGTGGCGATTTTGATTTGCACGTCTCGGTCCCTTCCACTTCAGTCAGCCATGGTGTTACGGAAGGAGATTGTAACCAATCAATTCACGGACAGCAACGGGCGAGCGGGCGAGTGTCGTAGGTATTTGGAAGCCACGCAAGGAATTGAGGCAAATCCCGCGATCAACGCGACTCTCTGATTTTGATTTTCACCTTGGGCAATGCCATCTGTAATTCTTTCGCCCCCTCGGCCGTCACGTTTGTCAACGAGAGATCGAGTTCGGCAAGTTGCTTGAGGCTGACAAGGTGCTTCAAGCCTTTGTCGGTGATTCTCGGGGACGAGACGGAGAGAGAGGTCAATTGGTTGAGACTGGCAAGATATTTTAACCCGTCGTCCGTGAATCGAAAACTCATCATGACCAGCTCGGTGAGTTGCTTGAGTTCTCCAATTTGCTTCAAGCCGTCGTCCGAAATTGCCTTCGGGCTCATCCTTGGGTCCAAGAATCGCAATGACTTGAGATTCTTGAGGCCGACGATTTCCTTCAAGCCGGCGTTTGTGATATCTGTCACTCCCAAATCCAAACAAACGAGTTCTTGATGTCGGGTAATGCCCTTGATGGACTCGTCGTCAAACTCAGTCACACCAGCAACAAACTCCAAACGGAATGGCTGTTTTGGCAAAGGCAATTTGTCCCAACCAATCTTGGGCGTCTTTCCAAAGATGAATGTCAAAACAGTGCCGGGCTTTGGCTTTGGTGTCAGTTCCCCCAGTGTCACCTCTAATTTGAATCCCACGGCAGGCTTAAACGCGAATTCGGCTCCGGCCTCCTCCCATGCCTTGACGAGTTCTTTCGGCGGTTGCGGAGGAGTCTTTGGCTCGGCGGCAACGGCGACGGAAACGCTCATCAAACACAAAACGGCCAAGACGGATCGGATCATTGGCATGTCTCCGTAAGAGATTGCGAATTGGCGCTTGCGGAACCATTACGTCAACGTGATGACGGGTGCATGCGTGTTTTATGTTTGGCGAGAGTTGAATGCAATTTTTCAGCCGATGTGTTGGCAATCACTTCTTCGGCATCATTCACTCTTGCTTGGTCAGCTGCCAAGAGTTATTGGTTTTTGAAAAAATCTAATGGGTTGCCCAAACGCAACCGGAAATGAAACTGAAGGAAATGATGGTTTGTAAAAAACGGTCCGGAAGATGATGCCGGGTAGGAGACCACCCTCTGAGACTTGGCAACGCACCGCATCTCATGTCCCTACCCGGCTTCATCCCCCGGAGCTCGTCACACATCGTTTTTTGAACGATGTCATCTCGAATAATTGTGGTGCAATCACCGATCTTCTGCCTGCGATCTTACCGTACGCAACTAGTTATGCAACGGTGGCTTTGGTTACATTTCGTACAGGAAAACAAGGGGTTTTTGCAAAAATGTTCAACGGGGAGACGATGGCTCAAATTCAGGGAGATGGACCCACAAAGTCGTTCCTTCGCCGGGGACGCTGGTGAGATGAATGCTGCCGCCGTGGGCGCTGATAATCGCCTGGCAAATGCTCAGGCCAAGACCGCTGCCGCCGCTCTGGGGACGCTCTCGCGATTTGTCGCTGCGATAGAACCGCTCGAACACCCGTTCCTGATGCGCGGCCGGAATGCCGATGCCCGAATCGGCCACTTCGACAATGACCTCGCCTTCATTCCGCCAGACCCGCAGCCGGATCTTGCCTCCCGCCGGGGTGAATTTGATGGCGTTGTCGAGCAGGTTGAGGATCACTTGCCGCAGATGGTCGGCGTCCCCTTTCGCGGTCGCGGGTGAAATATCGGCGGTCAGGGTAATGCCTTGCGCCTCGGCCACTCCCTCGAACATCTCGGCGCAACGCCGGACCAACCGGTCCATCGGGACCGGTTCTTGCTTGTGTTCGAGACGGTTGGCGTCGCTCTCCGCGAGCAGCAGGAGTTGCTGCACCAGCGAGCCAAGCCGGGAGGCTTCTTCAACGACAACCCCGAGGAGTTCCTTGTAATCCTCGACGCTCCGGTCTTGGTTCAGTGCAACCTCGGCGGAACTGCGGATGGCCGCCAGCGGGGAGCGGAGTTCGTGAGCCGCGTTCGCCACCAAATCCCGGTGACGGCCGAGATAGTCGCCGATGCGATCCAAAAATCCGTTGATCGTCTCGGCGAGTTGGTCCAGTTCGTCTCCCGTTCCCCGGACCGGCAAACGCTCTTCCAAATGGCTTGGCCGCAACCGGGAAGTCGTGTGGTTGATTTCGACCAAAGGCCTGGTCGCCCGGTGAGCCAGAAGATAACCTCCAACCGGCGCCGTCAGAAGCAGCAACACGCCGGCGATCATCGCCAATTGAGTGATGCGGGCCACATCCTCCCGGACTTCGTCCAGCGTGGCCCCGACGCGGATCACCACCGGATTGCCCCCGACGATTTCAAACGGTTGCTGGCTGATCCGAAAACCGCCATAACTTCCGGTTGTTGAGTCATTTACCCAAGGCGGGGGACGTTCGCCACCGGGGACACGATCTGTCGTGACGATTACCCGCCCCTCGCCATCAAGGATTTCACAGAACCAATTTCGTGGTTCGTGGCCGGTGGCTTTTTGATTCAGGGCCTGCCTGACTTGTTTCCAATCCGGCGGGTTGGAATGTTCAATGAACAGCCTCACTTCGGTGGTGTCTTCCCGAAGGAGTTGATCTTCTTCTCGCACCAGCGTGTAAAGCAATCCCTCGCGGAGGCCAAAAAGCATGGTCACCGCGAGCAGCAGGATCACCAACGTGTTCCAGATGAACAATCGGGCGCGGAGCGTGAGAAAAAAGCGAAGCGGATGAGGCTTAACTGTCGCGGAGGACATATCCCCGTCCCCGAACAGTGGAAATAGGCGAGCCGGCTCCGGCCCGCTCGATCTTTCCTCGAAGCCGATTGATGTGGACCTCGATGACGTTGGTTTCGCCTTCCCAATTGGCGTCCCAAAGATGCTCGCAGAGCATCTTGCGGGTAACCACCCGCCCGGAATGGCGCATCAGGAATTCCAACAGGCTGAATTCCGTCGGAGTCAGGTCGATTTCGGTCGCCCCGTGGACCACCCGGCGATTGGTGAGATCCAGTTTCAACCCCGCCGCCTCGGCCGTCGGCGAGGGACGTTCCCCGGCCCGACGGCACACGGCTTCCAATCTCGCCAGCAGTTCCGGAAAAGCGAACGGCTTCACCAAATAATCGTCGCCTCCGGCTTGCAACCCGGCCACTCGTTCATCAACCGTGCCGAGGGCCGTGAGCAGAAGAACCGGCGTGCGGTTCTTCTGGGCACGCATGGACTTAAGAATGTCCAACCCGTTAAGGGAGGGAAGAAGGATATCGAGGACGACGGCATCAAACGGGCTGGCAATCGCCCGTTCCAATCCCGCCTGCCCGTCACGCACGAGTTCGCATTCGTGCCCCGCTTCGGAAAGCCCCTTGTTCAGGGTTTTCCCGATCACCGGATCATCCTCGACGATCAAGACGTGCATGTTACTTCAGCCCCAAATCTTTGAGTTGACGGTTGTCCACACCCGCCGGCGCGCCAGTCATCAGGTCGCGGGACTTGGCATTCTTCGGGAAAGCGATCACATCTCGAATATTGGTGGTCCCCGCCAGCATCATCACCCAGCGGTCAATCCCGAGGGCAATGCCCCCGTGCGGCGGGGCGCCGAACTTCAGGGCGTCCAGCAGGAAGCCGAACCGGCTTTTGGCCGTTTCCTCGTCCATGCCAAGCACTTGGAAAGCCTTCGACTGCACCACCGGGGAGTGAATCCGGATGCTGCCGCCGCCGACTTCGTAGCCGTTCATGACAAGATCGTAAGCCTTGGCCTTCACCTTGCCGGGATCCGTGTCGAGATGAGGAATATCCTCGTCTCGCGGAGCGGTGAACGGGTGATGGTTCGCCACCCATCGCTTGTCCTCGGCATCGTACATGAACGAGGGAAAATCGACGACCCAGAGGATGTTGAAGACCTTCGCGTCGGGATCGTACAGCTTCAACAAGCTTGCCAGATGGATTCGCAAAGCCCCGAGGGCGTCGCACACAACGCTTTCTTTGTCCGCGACAAACAACAGCACGTCGCCGCTTTCCGCGTTCATCACTTGCCGCAACTCTTGTTGGACGGCCGCCGGGAAGAATTTTTCAATGCTCCCGGTGAGTTTGTCCCCCTCGACCTTCATCCACGCGAGGCCCTTGGCCCCGTATCGGCCAACGTGTTCAGAGAGTTTTCCACCCGGCTTTAGGTCACTGTTGGAAAACTTGTCGGCCGCCCCTTTGGCGCACAATCCACGAATGACCCCGCCGGAGGCCAACACATCCTTGAACACCTTGAATTCGGACTTGGCGGCCACGGCGCCAACGTCAACGATTTCGAGAGCGTACCGCAAGTCCGGCTTGTCGCTGCCATATTTAAGCATGGCTTCGTCGTAACCCATCCGGCGAAAAGGCGTCGGGATGTCGATGTCGAGGCAATCCTTGAAGATGGCCTTTGACAGGTTTTCGATCACCCGGAAGATGTCTTCCATCTCGATGAAAGACATTTCCATGTCCAGTTGCGTGAACTCCGGCTGCCGGTCAGCCCGCAAGTCCTCGTCCCGCAAACAGCGGGCAATCTGGAAATATTTGTCGTACCCGGCGACCATCAGCAGTTGCTTATACAACTGCGGCGACTGCGGCAGGGCGAACCATTCCCCATGATAGACGCGGCTCGGCACCAAATAGTCGCGCGCCCCTTCGGGAGAACTCTTCCCGAGCAACGGCGTTTCGACTTCAAGGAAGCCTTGGGCGTCCAGCGTGTCGCGGATCGTCTTGCAAAGGCGATGTCGCAGGATCATCGTGTCTTGCAACGTCTTCCGGCGAAGGTCGAGGTAACGGTATTGCAACCGGATGTCCTCGTTCGCCAGTTCGTTGCCGAACTCGGTGATCTCAAACGGCGGCGTCGGACAGGCGTTCAACACCTTGGCGGCGGACGCCTTCAACTCGACGGCCCCGGTCGCCAGTTTGGCGTTTTCCTTCCCCTTCAACCGGGCGGCGACGGCACCGGTGACACTCAAAACAAACTCGCGTCCCACGCTGTTGGCCAGTTTTTGTAACTCGGCATCCTCAGATTCAAACACCACTTGCGTCACGCCGTACCGGTCCCGAAGATCGACAAACACCTGATTATTGTAACTTCGGTACGTGTTCACCCAGCCGTTCAATGTCACGGTTTGCCCGATATGGGACTCCCGCAATTCACCGCAAGTGTGGGTCCGCTGCCAATCCGACATGGAACAAATCCTTCGCAAGGGAGACATCAGGAATGCAATCGTTATACGGAGCGACGCATGTCGAAGTGAGCCGGGAAACTTTCCGGGGGTTCGATGAATGACACGGACCATCTGATCGGTTACAATCCCGGCGACCGCCTCTCCCTGGCCGTTTAGGAGTTGTCGAACGTGGAACTGTTGGAAATGCCGTGGCCGGCCGTGAAGGCCCTTGATCGTCGCACCCCCGTGGTGTTCCCCCTGGCCGCCCTGGAGCAACACGGGCACCACCTGCCGGTCTTCACCGACAGCCTGCTTTGCACCGAAGTGCTGCGCCGGACCAAAGCCGCCCTCGGGGACCGTGTGCTATTTGCCCCGTTGATGTGGCTGGGGAACTCGGAACATCATCTCGATTTTCCGGGGAGCATGTCGGCCTCGCCGCGAGTGTATCTCGATTTATTGCGGGACATGGCCGAGAACTTCCTGAGCCACGGCTTCAACCGAATCGTGTTCATCAACGGCCACGGTGGCAACATCGTCCCCGCCCAGCAAGCCACGTTCGAGCTACGGCAAAAATATCGAAAAACACCGGGCCAATTGCTTCTTTCCACCACGTACTGGACTTCCGGGGCCGACCCGGTGGCCGAGATTCCCGGCTTGAAACAGCAGCAAATGGGGCATGCCTGCGAGTGGGAAACCTCCATGATCTGGAAGATCGCCCCGCATTTGGTGGTCGGCGATCTCAAGAAGGTTCCTGATGTGCCCTTCGGCACCGGCGGCGAACCAGCCCACCGGGCGTGGGTAATGCCCGACCGCAGCGAGCCGGGGCATATTGGTTATCCGCAATATGCCAGCCCCGAAAAAGGGGATGCGTTGTTTAACGTGTTCTCCAAGGCGGTCGTCGCCCTGATGGAACGAGTGATCGCGTGGGACGGACGGACGTGGGACCTATGAACACCACCTCCAAATGGGGGTGGTGGCTCAGTGGTTTGTTACTTGTTGCCACACTCCTGAATTACATGGACCGGCAGGCCCTCGGCGAATTATCGACCCTCCTCAAAAAGCCGGATGTACTCAACCTCGACGACGCACGCTATGGCCGGTTGGAAAAAACCTTTAGCTGGGCATTCGCTCTCGGTGCGGTGTCGTTCGGCTTCCTTGTCGACCGTTTCGGGCCAAAACACCTATATCCGATTGCCCTGCTTGGATGGTCGATTTCCGGTTGCGCTTGCGGACTGGCGAATCAGACTTTTGTCGAAGAAATGCTCGGCAACCCGGAAGAAACCTTCGGTTACGGGGCCTATTCTTGGTTGTTTTTATGTCGGACGACTCTGGGATTCTTCGAGGCCGGGCATTGGCCCTGCGCGCTCGTCACCTTGCGGAATGTGCTAAGCGAAAAAGACCGGCCGTTCGGCAATTCCATCCTGCAAAGCGGGGCCTCAATGGGGGCGGCCATCACGCCGTTCTTAATCCGGGGTTTGTCGGCGATTCCGGTCTCCTGGCCGGTGACCTTCCTGTGCATCGGTTTGCTGGGAATGCTCTGGCTTCCGGTGTGGTATTCGCTGGTCCGCAATGTAGAGTTGCATCCGCACCGGCAGGCCGTTCAGATCACCGAGCGAATCGTCCCCGGCAAATTGATCGTGCATATGCTGTTGCTGGTCGGACTGACACTCAGCATGAGCCTGACGTGGCAATTCTTCAGGGCGTGGCTGCCGAAGTTTTTGAAGGAGAACCAGCACTATCCCGACGTGTTCACGATGGAAATGCCGGCGCCGGCCTATGTGGTCTGTGCTTATTATGTGGTGGCTGACATCGGCTGTCTGGTCTCGGGATACATTGCCACGACACTCTCCCGGCGATTCGGCATGAGAATCGAACGGGCGAGGTTGGTCGCGTTCATTGCCTGCACCGCCTGCGCGGGCTTGGGGGTGTTCGTCACCCGTGTTCCGCCGGGCTGGCTCCAAGTTAGCCTCTTGTTGCTGATCGGGGCGGGGACGCTCGGTTTGCACCCGCAATATTACGCGGCTGTGCAAGAACTTCCTCGCAAGCACATGGGCTTGCTTAACGGCACCCTCTCGGCCGGAACGTGGTTCATCGTGGGCCAAATGCAGGGAATGATCGGCCAGCACATCAAAGACACCGGCGATTACACTCTGGGAATGACTGTCGCCGGACTGGCCCCGTTGGTGGGGCTGACGTGCTTGTCCGTGTTGGTGTTCGTGCCGGGGCTGACGCAAAAAGCGGCTCCCTCCCACTTCGGGAAATAAAAAAGGAGCCGCGATGCAACGCATCACGGCTCCTTTTCCCACTGAAATCTCGGTGATCTATTTACTTCTTCCCCGGAAACACCACCCGCCCAGGTGTTTGCACTTGGATGCTGTACAAGACGCCGCCGCCGGTGACGTAGAGCGTTTTCAGGTCTTCGCCGCCGAAAGCGCAGTTTGTCACTTCGTCAGTGGGAACAGCCAAGAACTCCAGAAACTTGCCATCGGCATCGAAGACGTAGATGCCCCCTTTGACGGTGGTCGAGGGTTCGGCGGGCGGGTTCGGCTTGTTAAGCCCCCCGGCGACGAACAACCGGCCCTTGGAATCCTGCTTCAACCCGTCCGGGCCACGACCGTCTTTCCAGTCATAAATCAGTTTCTTGCTCTTCAAATCCACCGTGCCATCGGCTCGAAGATCGAAGCGATACAACTTGCGGGCGTCGCCAAGTTTGCTGTTGTTGTTGTCGGCGACGAAAAGGGTTTTGTCGTCGGCCGAGACAAGGATGCCGTTGGGCCGTTCGAGTTCCCGGCCGATGATCCGGGACACTTTCCCGTCCAAGTCGATCCGGTAGACGCCCTCGACGATCTTGCCATCGGCATCGGTCATTTCCAGTTTGCTGCGGTCGCCATAGCAAGGGTCGGTGAAATAGATTCGACCCTTGGAATCAACAGTGATATCGTTCGGTTGGTTGAACTTCTTGCCGTCAAATTTGTCGGCCAAAACGGTGATCTTCCCGTTCACATCCGTGCGGGTCACCCGGCGAAACTTCGGTTCGCAGGCCAGCAAACTTCCGTCGGCATCCCAGAGCAGGCCGTTGGTTCCGGCCCCTTCGCGATAAATGCTTGATTTGCCATCAATGGAGAGACGGCAAATGTTGTCGTTGCCGCTGGTGAGAACCCCCAGTTTTGGATGCCAGGCTGGGCCTTCCCCGCCTTCGCCCTTGGCTGATTCGACTTTTAACTTGGCATCCGGGGCAAAAATTTCCCCGGCGAACACCGGGGAGGAGCAGAGGAGAAACAACGCGATCAATCGCATGATGGCATTTCCTGTTTGGAGGAGAGGAACTTGCCACCAACTTATTTGGCCGGGAATCCGAAATCCAGAGCGGGCTTACGCCGCCTTGCCTTTGCGGACATGCTTTTTGGCGAAACTGGCCAGCGTGTCCGTCACCCGTTCTTGAATCTCCATCGTGAGATCGGGATACATCGGCAACGCCAGCACACACTTCGCGGCCGCTTCGGACTCGGGGAAATCACCCTCGCCCAAGTTCAGGTATTTCAGGCATTCCTGCATGTGCAACGGCAGCGGGTAGTAGATGTCGCAAGCCACTTGGCTGGCCTTGAAGTGGGCGATCAAGGCATCTCGCGATTCGCCGGGCACGCGGATCACGTATTGATTGAAGACGTGTCGCATCCCGGCCATCACCTGCGGCCGACTGATGAAACCGTCCAGTCCGCGATCTTGAATCAACTCGTCATAGCGGGCCGCCGCTTCCTGGCGCTGGCCGGTCCACTTGTCCAAGTGGGGAAGTTTCACCCGCAGGATGGCCGCCTGAATCGCGTCGATGCGGGCGTTGTAGCCGATATATTTGTGGAAATATTTCTGCTCGCTGCCGTGGGTCCGAATGGCCTTCATCTTGGCCGCCCACTCGGGATTGTCGGTCGTGATGAGGCCGGCGTCCCCATAGGTTCCAAGGTTCTTGCTCGGGTAGAAACTCAGGGCACAGATGCCGCCAAGCGTTCCCACTCGTTTGCCGTGATACTCGGCCCCGATGGCTTGGGCGGCGTCTTCGATCAGCGGGATGTTGTGCTTTTCGGAGAGTTCCCACAGCGGTTGCATGTCCGCGCATTGGCCGTACAGATGGACGGGCATGATCGCCTTCGTCCGCGGCGTGATCTTCTCGGCGACTTGTTCCGGGTCGATGTTGTATGTGCGGGGGTCAATGTCCGCAAAAACCGGCGTGGCTCCGGTGCGAACCACCGAGCCGACGGTGGCAAAGAATGTGAACGGCGGGATGATGACTTCATCGCCCGGCCCGATGTCGAGGGCATGCAAGGCGAGCAGGATGGCATCCGTCCCGGAGGCGCAGCCGATGCCGAACTTGGCGTGACAGTATTCGGCCACTTCCGTTTCAAGACCGGTCACTTCCGGCCCCATGATGACTTGCCCGGAGGACAGCACCCGCAGAACAGCCGCTTCGACATCCGATTGAATGGCTTTGTATTGAGTGGCCAGATCACACATCGGGACTGGCGGGGGGCTTGGCAAATTGCTCATGAGGTCAGACTCCATTCCGTGGCTTGCCCGTCAGCCGTCAAATCTTCCCTGATTTCACGATCTTACGGAAAAGATATCGTACACAACTCATCGTCATTCCATCAAGTCGGCTTTTGGAGACAGGGGCTTTGAGGGGTCTCCAAGGATTCCCTCATAATGATGGATGAATTGCGCCGATATTCCACCCGGACTTCTCATCTTGACTGATTTGCCAACAGTGGGTACGAAATCACCCCAAGGCTATTCGATCACGTGGGCCGAAGTCTTCCCTGCGTTGGTCCCGTGTTTCAGAGGATGTTCAACGATGTCCGTCGATTCGTCCGGCTTGCCCGCCAATTTGCAGGGATTGGAAAATCTGACGCTCACCCCCAACCAACGCTATGCCATCGGCAAATCGCTGTTCGGGGACGCGGCCTGTCGAAAAATGGGCGTTTTCCCCATCCCGGATGGTTTCAAGCTCAGCGTGGTGATTCCCGTTTACAACGAGGAACGCTGGGTGCGGGAGATCGTCCGGCGGGTGCGGGACGTCGAAATCCCCAAGGAAATCATTCTCGTCAACGATTGCTCGACGGATGGCACGCGGAAAATTCTGGACGAGGAAATCAGCAAATTCCCCGATTGCCGGGTGATCCACCACGAGAAGAACCAAGGCAAAGGCGCCGGCCTGCGGACGGGTTTCAAGCACGCCACCGGCGACATCGTGATCGTTCAAGACGCGGACTTGGAGTATAATCCGGCCGAGTATCCCCAATTGATCCAGCCGATCATGGAGGGCAAAGCCGATGTGGTGTACGGCTCCCGGTTCATCGGCGAGAACCATCGGGTGCTGTATTTCTGGCACTCGGTCGGCAATCACGTTCTGACGTTGCTTTCCAACTTCCTGACCGACCTGAACCTCACGGACATGGAAACGTGCTACAAGGTCTTCCGACGGGAAGTGATCCAGTCGATCAACATCAAATCGGATCGTTTCGGCTTCGAGCCAGAAGTGACCGCCAAGATCGCCAAGAGACGAAAGCCTTCCTGGCGAATCTTTGAAGTGCCAATCAGCTATTCCGGCCGGACCTACGAAGAAGGCAAGAAGATCGGCATGAAGGACGGTTTCAATGCCTTGTATTGCATCATCCGGTATTGGCTGAAGGACTGATGAACGGCGTTTATTTTGCGACGTAGCCAACCGCCAAACAGGCGATTTCTTCAGCCGTTGGCTCCCGATCTTGAGGGAATTCGGGCACCGAAGTCGTCGGCCCAAAGATCAGGTTGACGCCCAAGGGATGTTTGCAGTTCACAACGAACAATTCCAAGTAAAAATCCCAATCGGCATTCTCGTCAATTGACATGGCCCTCGTCACAATCTCAATCATTTCCTCAAGCGAAATATCGGCACATGGAAGAAGTGTCTTCTGGAAGAGAATGCGGCGAACCCAATCCCTGTGACTCTGCTGCTCATAAATCTCTTGAAAATCATCAAATGGGATTGTCGTTCCGGCCAGCCGGTTGAACTCGGCCAAATCATCATCCCAAACTCCGGAATCGGCTCCATCTAATCTGGCGGCAAGTTCAACCAGACGGGCAAACCAAACCTCATCGAAGTTTGGAGGGAGAAATTGGGGACGCAAATCCACTTCACTCTCCCGCTCCATTTGGATTTTGAAAATGAGTGGTTGAAGCTTGGCCTACTTCTTCTCGATCAACTCTTCCAGCAACTTGTCCAACGTGGCGATTTTCTTGCCTTCGAGGGTTTGGAGCTTACCGCTCCGGTCGAAAACATGGACAATCGGTGGGGATTGATGGGCGAACTTGTCCTCCCATGCTTCCTTGTTCTTGTCGGTGTCGTCGAGCAGGTAATTCGTGAAGAACGCCTTTTTCCCTTGCAGGAATTCCAAGGCGTTCGGCATGTCGGCCGGTTCGTCCACGGACAGGCTCATGAACACCACGCCCTTGTCCTTGAGTTTGTTATGCAGTTCCACCATGTGCGGGAACTTTTCCTTGCACGGGGGGCAGAAGGTGGCCCAAATGTCGATCACCACAATCTTGCCCTTGTGGGCGGCGACGGCTTTGGACAGGTCTTCCAAATTAACCTTGCTGATTTTCACCTCGTCGGCGGCCACGGCAGGAACGGAGCAAATGCCCAGAACTCCCAAGGCAACCGCGGCCAGAACCCCCAAACCAAGCACGGCGTTACGCATGAACTTTCTCCTGAGATCCTGAAGATTCTTTTCCCATCATCCGGTCGGCGGACGTTCCGGTCAAGGGTCGGACTGTGCCGAAGCCGGTCTAGCTGCTAAAATAGTCACGAGCCGAACCGTTAACCTCCGAACTTCCGACGCGAGAAACATGCCCGCGCCAAGCCATATTCGTAATTTCTCGATCATTGCCCACATCGATCACGGGAAAAGCACCCTCGCAGACCAGTTCCTGCTGCAAACAAACACGATCACCAAACGGGATTATCGTGCCCAGTTGCTCGACGGCATGGACTTGGAACGCGAACGGGGCATCACCATCCAGATGCACCCGGTGACGATTTATCACACGAAGGATGGCGAAAAATACGAACTCAACCTGATCGACACGCCCGGCCACGTCGATTTCGGTTACGAAGTCTCCCGCAGTCTCGCGGCCTGCGAAGGGGCGATTCTTCTCGTCGATGCCTTTCAGGGCGTGCAGGCCCAGACAGTGGCCAATGCCTATCTGGCCATCGAGAACGATCTAACCATCGTTCCAGTGCTTAACAAAATTGACATGCCGACCGCCCGTCCGGAGGCCGTCACGGCCGAAATGGAAACAGCCGTCGGCGTGAATGCCGAGGATGTGCTGCGGGCCAGCGCCAAGTCGGGCGTTGGCGTCTTGGAAATCCTTGACGCCATCATTGACCGAGTCCCCTGCCCCCCCGGCGACCCGAAAGCCCCGTTGAAGGCGTTGATTTACAACAGCCACTTCGACACCTTCAAAGGCGTGGTGATTTACATCCGCGTCATGGAGGGATCGGTCAAGATCGGCCAAAAGATCAAGTTGATGCGGGGCAACACCGACCACGTCGTCATGGAAATCGGCCAGTTCCGGCCGACGATGGTGCCTTGTCAGGAACTGACGACCGGGCAGGTGGGCTTCCTCACGGCCCAAGTCAAAAACATTCAGGACGTTCACATCGGCGACACGGTGACGGATGCCGTCAACCCGACCGAAACCGCCCTGCCCGGCTACAAAGTTCCGCAGGCGATGGTTTACTCCGGGCTTTACCCGGTGGACAACGAAGAGTTTGAGGATTTGCGGGAAGCCCTCACCAAGTTGCGGCTGAACGACTCCAGTTTCTCGTTCGTTCCGGAAGTTTCTGACGGCCTCGGTTTCGGATTCCGCTGCGGCTTCCTCGGGATGTTGCACCGCGAAATCATCGGCCAACGGCTGGAACGCGATTGCGAACTTGATCTTGTTCACACCGCCCCGAACGTCACCTTCCAGATTTTGACACGATCTGGCGAAACCATCATGGTTCACAGCCCGCAAGACGTGGTGGACGGCGGGCAAATCGAAGAATTCCGGGAGCCGATTGTCCGAATTAATTTCCTGCTGCCGTCCAAGAACATCGGCGACATCATGTCGATGGCGGCCGAGCGGCGGGGCGAGTACATCAAGACGGAATATCTCAGCCCCGAACGGGCGATCATCACCTATGAACTGCCGCTCGCGGAAGTCATTTACGACCTGTACGACAAGCTCAAATCCGTCACGCACGGATACGGCACGATGGAATACGAACTGAAGGAATACCGGCCGGCCGACCTCGTCCGGTTGGATGTGCTGGTCCATCAGAAGCGGGTGGATGCCCTCTCCGTGATCGTTCACCGCTCGACGGCCGAACGTCGTGGCCGGAAGCTGATTCAGAAACTCCGCAAGGAAATCGACCGTCACCTGTTCGACATCGCCTTGCAGGCGGCCATCGGGTCGCGGATCATTGCCCGTGAAACGATCACCGGGATGAAAAAGGATGTGACGGCCAAGTGCTATGGCGGGGACATCACCCGGAAGCGTAAACTCTGGGCGAAGCAGGCCGAGGGCAAGAAACGGATGAAACAGGTGGGTCAGGTGGAGATTTCGCAGGAAGCCTTCATGTCCGTGTTGGAATCGGACGACTGACGCCCCCGACCGGCCGCGAATGGATTTTCCCCCGATCCCGAAGGAAGCTAGCCACCGGTGGATCTGCCGCAACCGACTACCGCCTCTTCCACGGCCGTCCCGGTGATGTCCACGATCATCGTCAACGGGGCCGGCGTTCTCGCGGAACAACCGGTGATTCAAACCGCCCCGCCGCCGACACGGTTGATCCCCCCCTCTCAGCGGCGGCGGCTCATTGAAGGGTCGCTGCTGTTCTTGTGTGCGATCCTGTTTCTCCGCACAATGGCCGTCGAACCCTTCGGAGTGCCGACGGGGAGCATGGCCCCGGCCTTGGTCGGCAACCATAAAACGGTGCAATGTCCCCGGTGTTTTTATCAGGTCACCGTGGGCGAGCCATCGAACAAGGCCCAAGGCTATCCGATGACCTATTGCCCCAACTGCAATCTTCCTGATTTGAATCTGGCGGTTGCCCGTGAAGTCTCCGGGGATCGGTTGCTGGTGGACAAAACGGTTTATCAAATACGCGGCCCCCGCCGGTGGGAAGTGGCTGTGTTCATCTGCCCGTCGGACAAATCCAAACCCTATGTCAAGCGGGTGGTCGGCCTGCCGGGGGAGTTGCTCACCATCCGCGAGGGGGATGCGTGGGCCGACAACCAACTCCTCCGCAAGACGCTGGGCGAAGCCCTTCAATGCCGTATTCCGGTGTACGACGGGGATTGTTTTCCTCCCGAGGGTTGGGAACGCCGCTGGCTCCCGGTGGGGATGCTCCCCCGATTGACCCCTGTGCAGGAGCCTTTGCCGGAATGGTTCAAATACCAGGGGGACGAAGTTTCCGTCGCGGCCGAGGGGTCGGTGGCCCCGCATCTGGCCGCTTACTGGCACATCGATGCGGAGACGGGCCAAGTTGAGATCATCCGGGACGGGTTCGAGTACAACGGGCACACGCCCGGCACCCATAACCACCCCGTCCACGATTTCTTGTTCTCCACGGAAATTGAGCCAAATGCCGGGAACGGGATGATCGTTTGTTCACTCTTCGACGGAGCCGACGAGGTGACCGCTCATCTGGCCGTCGGCGGGGAGTTTGGCGAGAGCAAGCTGATGATTCCCGAAAAAGGGCTGGTCCGCACCGCCAACCGGCCGCCGCTGAAGATTGGCAAGAAAGCGCATTTGGAAATGGCATTGGTGGACCGCCGGGTGACCGTCGCCGTCAACGGCACGGAATATTTCACCTTCGACCTCCCGGCCGGGGTGAAGCGAACGGATGTTTCCTCCCCTGTGAAAATCGGTTGTCAGGGAGTAAACGCCACTTTTCGGCATCTAAAGCTATACCGGGACATTTACTACCGGCCGACCGGAACAAACGGGACAGCCCGCCCCCTGACACTCGGGGAAAACGAGTATTTCATGCTCGGGGACAACTCCGCGAATTCAGATGATTCAAGATCCTGGCAAATACCGGGCGTTCCCCGGCGAAATTTCCTTGGAAAGCCGTTTCTGCTTCACCAACCCAGCCGGCCGGCCGTGTGGGCCGTCGGCGGCCGGCGAGTGGAACTGCAATCCGTTGACTGGGGACGCATCCACTGGCTTCGTTGAGGATCGACGAACGCCCTCGAAACCCACCGGTGGTTCCGTACCACATTATTTTCCGGTTCTCCGCACGCACACAGGCTCTCCATGAAGATCACCGCCAAAACCGTCTTCAACCTGATTATCGGGCGGGAGACTAACAAGCCAAACCACGGCGACCCTTCCCGAGAAGTCTTCGAGACGGTGGTGTTTGTCGTGGTGTTGGTGCTGATGCTCAAGCTCTTCGTGGCCGAGGCGTTCGTCATCCCCACCGGGTCGATGGCCAGCACCCTGTACGGGGACCAGTTCATCGCGGAATGTCCGGAATGCAGCCACCGGTTCCCGGTCTCCGCGTCCGTTTCTTATGGCCGCCGGATGGTGGCCGAAAAAGTGTCATGTCAGAATTGCGGCCACTATTACACCCCGGAAAACGCCCGCGACTGGAACAGCGGGGACCGGGTGTTGGTCGCCAAATACGAATATCATCTTCGCGCCCCGCGCCGGTTCGACGTGCCGGTCTTTAAGTATCCGGAAGAGCCGTATCACAAGACCGAACTGACCGCGATGAACTACATCAAACGCCTGATCGGCCTGCCGGGGGAAACCATCGCGATCTATCAGGGAGATCTCTACCGGACGGACAAGCTCACCTATGCGAACTACCCCCGCCCCGACAATCCGCTGGATCTCTGGCAGGATGACTACATGTATGCCAACCGGCGGGGTCGCAAAAACAACTCGGCGATGGAAACCAATCAGGAAGCCGCCGACTTCTTCATGGCCGGCAATTTTGAAATGATCCGCAAGTCGCCCGACCAGATTCTCGCGGTTCGCCGACTGGTGTTCGATCTGGACCAACAACCGAAAACGCTGGAAGGAACGCACCGGACCCGCTGGCATCTTTCTCCGGCCGACGACGCCGGATGGAAAATGCTGGAGAAAGGCTTTGAGCACGAAGGCGAGCAATTTGGCTGGATGAGTTATCATCACATCCAACCAGGCTGGGCCAATAAAGACGCGATTGTCCAGCCCGCCTTGATCCGCGATCATCTTGCTTACAACATCGAGCAGACCTCCCACCGGCCGCAGGAGGGCCTCTCATGGGTCCCCGATCTGCTTGTGGAATGCAAGGCTGATTTCAAGTCGGCCGACGCCCAACTGATTCTGGAACTCGTGAAATCCGGGACGCGATATCAGGCGGTCTTCGCCAACGGAACCTGCAAACTGGTGATTCTGAAATCCGAAACCCCGGACAAGCCGGTCGTGCTGGCCGAACTCCCGAGCAAGATCACCACCGGCGAATACTCTTTGCGGCTGGCCAACGTCGACTCCCGGCTGACCGTCTGGGTGAACAACCGCCCCATGTCGTTCGGTGATTTGGGCAACTATGACCCGCCGAACCGGACCTCCTTTGCCGAGACGGCCTTGGACGTGGAACAACCCTCTCGCATCGGGGCGAAGGGGAACGTGACCTGTTCCAAGGTGAAACTCTGGCGGGATGTGTTTTATACCTGTTACGAAGGCGGGAATAACGCCTCCTGCGGGCTGCAAACCTATTATGTCCAGCCGGGGCATTACCTCTGCCTCGGGGACAACAGCACATCGTCCTCGGACGGACGTTATTGGGGATTGGTCCCCGAACGGTTGCTGCTTGGCCGGGCCGCCGTGATTTATTGGCCGGCAAGTCGTTGGAGGGTGATCGAGTGAGCGAACCGCACACCGGGGATATTGAGATTCGGGTCCGCTATGCGGAAACGGATCGCATGGGGTTGCTCCATCACGCGAATTATCTGGTGTACTTTGAGCAGGCCCGCACGGAACTGCTTCGCGGCAGCGGAATGACCTACCTGGACATGGAAAACCAAGGGTTCATGCTGGTGCTGACCAAGATTGAAGTGAAATACAAGCGGCCCGCGAAGTACGATGATGTGCTGATCATTCGCACCACCGTGGCCCGCACAACGCCGGTGCGAATCGAACACAGTTATCAAGTGTTGCGGGGCACGGAACTGCTGGCCGAGGGGTCTTCCACGCTGGCTTGCGTGGATCGCGAAGGCAAACTGCAATCGCTGCCGGAATGGTTTCTCAAAATGAGCGGGGTCATTTGAAACCCCGTCTTCGTACAATCTGGGGAATGTGCGGCTGACCCTCCACCAAATGGCTCGCGAGTAACACCCCCGTGCGTCGCTTGTTGATCCTCCAAATCCTCCCGACGGCGTTTTGCCTCCTCCCGATCGGGGCGGCCTTCGTCATCATCGCCTCGATCCCCTCCGATGCCATGCGCGATTATCTTAACCGCGTCCAGCACTCGGCCATCGACTGGGTGATCCTCGGGTTCGGCACGATCCTGTTCGTCTCCCAGATTTTGCTCGCCTGGCGGGCGATGCGCTGGGTCGGCACGGGTTTCGACGAAACGCAAGACCGCTGGCTGAACCACCTCGCCACGGCCGCCGAATGGTTCCCCTTGCTGGGGTTGATCGGCACGGTCGCGGCCATTCTGCAAACCTTCAGCGCCATCGGCGCCCCCACGGCCACGGCTCAAGACGTGATGCCGAGGGAGATCATCCGGCGATACGCCCCGGCGATCACCGCCACCGGCAGCGGACTGTTCATGGCCCTGATGAACATCCTCCCCACATGGATTGTCCTGCTCGGCCGCGACCTCATCCGGTCGCTGGCCGGCGGCAAGCCCCCGACGGGAGACGCGGCATGATTGAACGCCCGAAGCGAAGCGTCACCCGGTTCTTCGTGCCGCTGCTCGACGTGATGATCTTGCTGTTCGGCATGTTCATGCTGATGCCGTTCGTCTCGAAGGACCCGGATGCCCAAGAACCGGTCGTTGAGAAGAAGGACAACTCGCCCGCTCCGCTTCCGACGGATGTGGTGGAAATTCGACAGGCTCTGGAAAAAGCCCGCCGCGAGATCGAACGGCTAAAGGCCCTGGGCAGAAGCAGCCTTTCCGACCGCATGAGCGTGAAGGTGCTGGAAATCGACCCGAAGGACGGCCGGTTGTATTACATCCAAGACGGCAAGCCGGTGCAGGTGGACAGCGAACTGGCGGCCGAGAACATGATTACGATTCACAAACGGCAGGCCGGCAATCGCGAACCGTTTTTCCTGATCCTCTATCCCCGCAAACGCTCCGGTTTCCCGGAACAACAACAGGCTGACGACTACGCCCGCTGGTTCCGGGGCGTACAATTTCAATTTGACCGCCCGTTCGCCACCGCTCCGTGAGGGCTTTTCCGTGGAACCACTTTTCGCCAACTCTCTTGAGAACGTCGGCCGGACACTTTTAAATTTTCTGGCCATCGGCGGCGGCTTCCTTTTGGGAAGCATCGCCGGGTGGGCCGCCGTCCGCGTGGCCGCCAAGTTCATACTTCTGGCAAAGCCGAACAAGACGATCAGCCTGATCGCCCGCGCGCTCGGCGGCATCGCGGGAGCCATTCTGGTCGCCCTGTTTGTGTTCGGCGACGGTGGCTGGGGTTTCGGCGGTTCCGGCGGCGGTCTCCCCGGCGGTCCCGGAGGGACGGACAAACAACAACCCGGCCAGCCAATCAACGAAGAGCCGAAAGCCGAGCCAAAGAAAATCGAGCCGCCGAAGATCAAGCCAAAACCGCCGGAAACAGACGACAGCGTCAAGGTAGTCGTCCTTGGAGGTGATGCCACGCAGGATCGCTTTTACTTGCTTGAGGACGAGAAGGCCCCCAGCACGCTGGAGGAAGTCACCCTGAAAGTCGAAGCCCGAAATCAGGCCAAAAAACTTTCCCGGCTGACGATCTACGTTTACAAGAACAGTGCCGCGATGGATTCGGCGGTCGTCGGCGACTTAAAAGACCTGGCCCGCAAACTGGACCTGAGCATTGACTTCCCGCCGGTGCAGCGAGAGTTGCGGAAGTAACAGTGAAATCGACCCAAACCGCCAAGTAAAACAGGTCAAAGATGCCGTCTGATCTAACGGACGAATGGTGATATGAATTTATTGTCGGCAGGCCGGATGGAAATGTAACGGCGGCTGTGCGATGGCAATTCACCGCCGTCAATGCTCGAATTCAATTTCATCGGCCGCCTCTGTCAGATGAACAAAGGCGGCCAACTCAACTTTTCTGGAATTCTCTTCTCACACATCCTGTGGGTACAGGGCGGTGCTGAGGTAGCGTTCGCCCAAATCCGGCAGCACCACCACCAAGTTCTTTCCTTTGTTTTCCGGTCGTTTGGCCACTTGCAGGGCCGCGAACATGGCAGCGCCGCAACTGATGCCACACAGCATCCCTTCGAGTTTGGCCAGTTGCCGGGCGGTTTCAAAGGCGTCGTCGTCGCCCACTTTGATGATCTCGTCGATCACGCCCATGTTCAGGTTGTCCGGGACAAAACCGGCGCCGATCCCTTGGATCTTGTGCGGCCCCCGTTTGACTTCCTGACCGGCCATCGTCTGGCTGATGACCGGGCTGTTGACCGGTTCCACGGCCACCACCTTCAGGGCCGGGTTGCGTTGTTTCAACACTTCGCCGCAACCGGTGATCGTCCCGCCGGTGCCGACGCCGCACACCAGAATGTCCACCTTGCCCTCGGTGTCCTTCCAGATTTCCTCGGCCGTCGTCTTGCGGTGGATTTCCGGGTTGGCCGGGTTCTTGAACTGTTGGGGGATAAAGGCTTTCGGCTCGCCCCCGGCTTCGTTGAACAGTCGCTCGGCTTCCGCGATGGCCCCGCCCATGCCCTTGTCGGCCGGGGTCAGCACCAGGTTGGCGCCGAAGGCTTTGAGCAAGCGCCGACGTTCGATCGACATGCTTTCCGGCATCGTCACGGTGAGCTTGTAACCCTTGGCCGCGCAGGTGAAGGCGAGGCCGATGCCGGTGTTCCCGGAGGTCGGTTCGATGATGATTGTGTCGGCGTTCACCTTGCCGCGACGCTCGGCGTCCTCGATCATGGCGACGCCGATGCGGTCCTTCACGGACCACAACGGGTTAAAGTTTTCCATTTTGGCCAGCACGTTCGCGTGGCAACCAGCCGAGAGCCGACGAACGCGAATCAGGGGAGTGTTTCCGATACATTCCGTAATGTTGTCGTAAATCCGGCCGCGGAGAAGTTGAAAGTCCGGCATGGAATGGCTCGCTGGGGCGAAACGGTTTTGTTCACAAGTACGATAATGAAGCTGCCCTTTTCCAGCAAGGGCCGGACAACCGGGCGAACTCGCCCCGGAGCCACAATGTCATTTCGCGGCGGAGGGCCGGACGGTGGAAGAATTGCTCGCGTTCGGCGTTTTCTGTTTCGTGTCGCTGTTCGCCATGATCGAGCCGCTGGGCACGATGCCCATGTTCATTTCGATGACTTCCTCCATGTCCCCCGCCAAACAGCGGGCGACGGCGAGGAAAGCCGTGCTGGTGGCCTACATCACCTTGCTGACATTTGCCTTCACCGGGCAATTGATCTTCCGCTTCTTCGGGATCTCCGTGGAAAGCCTCAAGGTCGTCGGCGGCATCCTGTTTTTCTTGATCGGCTACGAAATGCTCCAAGCGAAACTGTCGCACACCCATACGGCCAAAGAAAAGAAACCGGTGACGACCGAGGCGGATGCCGACCTGCCCCCGGAACCGGAGCCGGACATTTCATTGACGCCCCTCGGCATCCCGCTGATCGCCGGACCGGGAGCCATCGCCAACGTGATCGTGCTTTGGAACGAAGCGGGGACCGTTCTCCGGAAAATGATGGTGCTGCTCGCCATCACCTTGGTTCTGGTCCTGACCCTGTTGATCTTCCTCGGAGCCAGACGGGTGGCCCGCTTCCTTGGCGACGAGGGAAACAAAGTGCTTCTGCGATTGATGGGATTAATCACGATGGTGATCGCCGTGGAGTTCTTCTTCTCCGGGTTGACGCCCATCGTGCGGAAGATGCTGCACCCACCGGAGATAAGATGACAAGGAGACACGGAGACACGGGGACAAGGTGAGAAAACCAGACGCTCGCAATATGGTTTTCTCACCTTGTCTCCTTGTCATCTGATGACGTGTCACCGTTTCACATTGCTCAAACTTTCCAACGCTAGCATCAGCGCATGGGTCCCCTTGCGGCCATAGCCTTGCGCCCGCACTGCCTCGTAGAGTTGTTTGGCCAGCGCCAGTCCCGGCAGGGCGATGTTCATTCGCTCGGCTTCTTTCAAGGCAATTCCCATGTCCTTGATGAAGTGTTCCACATAGAAGCCCGGCTCGAAATTGCGGGCCATGATGCGCGGCCCGAGGACTTCGAGGGCCTTGCTTCCGGCCGCGCCGACGGAGACGCTCTTGAACACCGTCTCCAAGTTCAGGCCGGATTTGTACCCGTACAGCAAGCCTTCGCAGACGGCGATCATGTTGGCGGCGATCAGGATTTGATTCACCATCTTGGTGTGCTGGCCGGCGCCCGGCGCTCCTTGGTGGATGATCGTCTTGCCCATGCACTCGAACACCGGCGTGACGGCTTCCACCACGTCCGTTTCGCCGCCGATCATGATGGAAAGGGCGGCGTTCTTGGCCCCCACGTCCCCGCCGGAAACCGGGGCATCCAGCACATGGACGCCCTTCGCCTTCGCGGCTTCATAAATCTCGACGGCCAATGAGGGTTCGCTGGTCGTCATGTCCACCAGAATCGTGCCCGGCTTGCTACCGGCCAAGGCCCCGCTGGTTCCCAAAAATACTTCCCGCACGTCAGCCGGGAAACCGACGATGGCGAAGACGATGTCCGAGGCTTCCGCGACCGCCTTCGGAGAATCGACAACCTTTGCCCCGAGTTCCGCGAGCGGTTGCGTCTTGTCCTTGCTGCGGTTGTACACGGTGGCCGAATAGCCTTTGGAAATGGCGTGCTGGCACATCCAGCGACCCATCACTCCCGTGCCGATCCAGCCGATTCGCGTTTTGCCCGCTTCCGCTTTTTGCACCGCCATGATCGTTCCCCTCTTGTTCAATGACGTTCATTTGTTTATCATCTACTGTTCACGAAATCTACTTACTACTCTCCAGTGGAAGGATCTTGGCCGTGAGACAGTGTGCCCCGATTGTATTAGTCCACGGCCTGTTGGGGTTTGATCGGGTGAAAGTCGGTCCGTTCCAAGTGGGCCGATACTTTCCGGGCATCGAGGAAGCCTTGAAGGCCGATGGCTTTCGGGTGGCCGTTCCAAGCCTGAGCAAGACCCGTGGAGTCGTCACGCGGGCACATGAACTCAAAGCCTTTCTGCGGGAAAACTTCCCCAACGAAAAAGTCCATCTCCTTGCCCACAGCATGGCCGGGCTGGACAGCCGGTACATGCTCTCCCGCCTCGGGATGGAAAACCGCGTTCTCTCCCTGACCAGCATTGCCACCCCGCACCGGGGAAGCAGCTTCGCGGATTGGGGCATCCGACACCTTGTCCGGCTCGTCCGGCCGGTTGCAAATCTTTTTGGCATCAGCATCCAAGCCTTTCGTGATTTGACCACCGAGGGATGCCGAAGGCTGATGGAGAACTGCCACGATGTGCCGTGGGTGAATTATCACTCCGTCGCCGGGGTGTGTGACACGGCGAATGTGACGCCCCGATGGCGGCTGTCCGCACGCATTGTCAGTGCGGCCGAGGGTTTGAACGATGGCGTGGTCTCCGTGGAATCCGCCCGGCACGGAACATCGTTTGAACTTTGGAACGGCGACCACATGAACTTGGTGAACCGGCCGAACAACCGCACGCCGGACTGGCGCGGGAAGCCGGGTGATTATCTTCAACTGGCCCGCCGCGTGGCCGAACTGGATCGTTCTCGGTAACTCTCCCGGCTTTTCCCTGCGGACGACGGGCGAACTTCGACTATCCTGTAAGGGATTCGATCTTTCATGCGATGTCCTTACGACAGGGTGACATGACCATCCCCCCCGTTCCGGGTTCCGAGCCGGCCAGAGAACTCGCGGCCACCGGCAAGGCCCTCGCCCAACAAGTCATCAAGGAAATCGGCAAAGTTGTCGTCGGGATGGAGGGCGTCACCCGGCAGTTGCTCATCGCCATGCTGGCCAGCGGCCACGTGTTGCTGGAGGGCGTGCCCGGCGTCGCCAAAACCACCCTGGCGAAAGCCTTTTCCAAGCTTCTCGGCTGCGAATTCTCCCGCGTACAGTTCACCCCGGACTTGCTGCCCTCCGACGTGACCGGCACGTCCATCTTTGACCGCAAGACGAACGACTTTATCCTCCGCAAAGGGCCGATCTTCTGCCAGGTGCTGCTGGCGGACGAAATCAACCGCGCCCCGGCGAAGACGCAATCGGCACTCTTGGAGGCCATGCAGGAATATCAGGTGACGGTGGAAGGGACGACGCTCCAACTTCCCCGGCCGTTTCTCGTGCTGGCCACCCAAAACCCGGTCGAACAGGAAGGCGTTTATCGCCTGCCGGAAGCCCAGTTGGACCGCTTCTTGCTGCGGATCGAGATGAGCTATCCGGGGCATGATGCCGAAGTGCGGATGTTGCAGGTTCACAGCCATCCGATCATCGAGCTGGAGCCGGTCTTCACGCCGGACATCATCTGGAACATGCAGATGAAGCTCAGCAACGTGTACGGGAAGGATGAACTTCTCCATTACATCGTAAGTCTGGCCGAGGAAAGCCGCAAACACCCGGACGTGATGCTCGGAGCCAGCCCTCGCGCGGCCTTGTGCCTTTTGCGATGCGCCCGCGCGAGAGCGGTGCTGGAAGGCCGACACTACTTCACGCACGAGGACGTGCAGGAAGTGGCCTTGGGAGTGCTGGGGCATCGCATCATTCTCCGGCCGGAGGCCGAGGTCGAAGGGCGGCATGTTGGCGATGTGGTGGCCGAATTGCTGGATGCCGTCCCGGTGTTGGAAGAGACGTGACCCGAATCAAAGGAAGCGATCTTGCTCACCTCTCGCGGTTGGTGGTTGCTCGGCGTTTCCACGCTGCTCACCCTGCTCGGAGCCTTGCTCTCCCGGCGGCAGGGGGACGGTCTGGCCATCATCGGCATCACCATTCTCACTTGGTTCCTCGTTGAATGGGCTTTGTTTGCCTATCAAGCCTTTTTTGTGCTTCCCCGCCTGCGAATCTCCCGTGAAATCCGTGACGAGCGGAAGGCCGTGCCGTTGCTTTGGGCCAACGGCGAATTCGACATCGTCGTGAAAGTTCAACTGGATCGCGGCCGGTTGCCAGATGTGTTTCTGGAGGATGCGGTTCCGTTTGTCGTCACCAAGATCGGCGAAAGCGAACAAAAATTCACGGCCATTTCCAAGTTTCACCCCGGCGTCATCGAGTACCGCGTCCGTTGCGAAGCCCCCGGCGAACTGATCTTCGAGGGAGTCCGGGTCCGTCTCACCGACCGGCAGGGGTTCTTTTACAAACGCATCGTGCTGAAAGAGGGGCGGCATTATCCGGTGCTGCCCCGCCTGTCCGGCGCGGAGGGGAACCGCCGGGGAAGCAAACGGCACAACATCTTCCCGCCCCCCGGCCTGCACCGGCTTCGCCAGCCCGGCGGCGGCAGCGAACTGCAAGACCTGCGGGACTATCTTCCGGGCGACCCGCCGAAAATGATTGCGTGGAAACCCTCGGCCCGCAAAGACAAGCTCATCACCAAGGAGTTCGAGACCGAGGTGCCGGTGCGGGCGACGTTGTTTGTGGATGCCTCCGAAAGCGTCCGCGTCGGCCCGATCGCCAAGAGCAAACTGACCCGGCTGGCCAACCTCGCGGCCGGCGTCGCCGAGGGGGTCGCCGTGGACCGGGACCATGTCGGCCTGACGATCTTCGACGAAAACGGCTCCCAGATGATGCGGCCCAACCGTTCCCGCACCCATTTGATTGACATGCTGCATCTGCTGGCCAAAGCCGCCGCCCGGTCGACGCCGCTCGGGCCGTTCGCTGATGCCGACGCCCTGTCCAAACTGGCCTTTCCGGTGGCGAATGATCTGTACCCCGAGTTGATGGACAAACGGGTTAATTCACTGTCTTTTGATCCGTCGGCCGTGACCATTTTGCTGACTCAATTCGTGTTGGCGCCCTTGGGCACGTTGTTGGGTTTTCTGCTGACATTGGCCGGAACTCCACCGCAATATGTCTTCCTCGTCTCGCTGTTTCTCACCGGGGTCATCACGGTTCAAACCGTGAAACTCATGGGAAGCATGTTCTGGAATCCGATCAGCGACACCCGCCGGATCTGGATTGTTTTTCTGCTTCTGTTTCCGATGACGTTTATTGTCGTGGGCCTGATCGTTTCCTGCGCCGGGTTGTTGCAACGAACGGTCACGCCCATTCTGATCTATTGGGCGGTGGTCGGGCCGTTTGTCAAAAACCTTGGCATCTGGGCGACGCTCACCTTGGCGGCGATTCCAATGGTTGCCGCGTTAATGTTCTGGGCCATTCATGGGGCCACCGGCTTCTTCGGCGAGGGGCGGCAACGCCGCATCCGGCGCAAGCAACTCGGGCTGTTGTTCGCCACGCTTGACGGGGACGAGCCGGAGGCCGAGGTGCATTACCTGCACGACGACCAGATTTTCGCCCGCCGCGCCATGCGGTTCCTGGCCGATCATCAGACACGATACCCGATACGCCTTCACGACATTCGGGGCCGTTATCTCTTTTACTCGAAACCAAAACTGGCCATGCTGGCCTCCGCGGTGAATTACGGAGTCTCGCGGGGGCGGGACAACGAACTGTTTGTGATCCTGGCCGACCTCGTTGATCTCGCTGAGGAAATTGGCCCGGTGATGGAGTCCGTCCGCGTGGCGATTGGCCGGCATCATCAGGTGATGATTATCATCCCGTGGCAGGAGGACATGCCCTTGCCGTCGGCCGATTCAGGAGGGGAAGATTCCCTTCAGATTCGCCGGGCCGAACTTGTCACCGACCGGGGATTTGCCGCGTTGGACCGTGAATTGGAACGGGACCAAGTGGAGCGGTATCACAAGAACTTCCTGCGGCTCCGCAAGGAATTTGGCCGGTTGGGCGTGACCGTCGTTCGGGCCGGGCATGACGAGACGGTGCAAATGGTGCTGGACCGCATGAACCGGCTTCGCGGCATGAGGGTGCGGCGATGAGCAACGACCGCCTCAAAATCTTACGGCAACTGATCGAGCCGGCCACGCTCGGCTATCTGGTCATGGCGGCCGCCGGGTTAATCGTGTATTTCTTCATGATGTCCACGCGGGGCGGCGACATCATGGCCCTGATCGCCATCGTGTTCGCCGTTCCGGGGATCCTGTTCCGCTGGACCGGGTCGCCGATCATTGTGTTATTGCTGACCACTTACGGCCTGATCGATCCCGGATTCCTCGGCCTTCTCAACTTTCTGGCCTCCTGGCGCTGGTCGCCGATGATAACGAGCAGTTTCGGTTTCAACCTGGAGGATCTTCTGCTGGCGACCGCGTTACTCTCGTACCTGATCGGGCATTATCGGCTCAACGCCCTTGTCGGGCCGGTGTTGCCGAATGATCCCTCGGTGCGGCGGGAGATTCCGTCGGCGGCGCCCGTGTCGCGTCCGTTCACGCAAGTGGACGCCGAGGAACTGCCCCGCACGCTCATCATCGGCGGGGCTTGCGTGGTCGTCGGGCAGGCGGGTTGGTTCTTCGTGACCGTTCAAGAACGGTTCATGCGTCCCCATCCGTTTGACATCGGCGTGACTCGGGCGATGATCCTTTTGTGGGTGATTGGCTCGGCGTTGATGATCCTCTCGGCGGGATTGAGCTACCTGCGAATTTCCCGGATGACCCAGGCCGAGGCGTCGATGGTGTTACGGGATGATGCGTTCCACGAAACCCGCCGCGAGACGGACCGAATCGAACGCTGGCGAAGATGGTTCAAGGCCAAAATGTCCCGCCGTCGGGCGGGGAGGTGAGCGAAGATGTTCTGGATTCGCGAAGTCGCCGGTTGGGCGCTGGTTGCCCTTGGCTTGTATTTGTTTTATCTCGCCATGTATGTGTTGATGCCGAACGGGAAGTATCTGGAGAGCATCCCGGCCGTCATGATCGGCTTGCTGGTGTTCCGGGGAGGCATCCACTTGCTCAAGGTGGCGGTCGCCGCTCGCGTGTGCCGTCGGGCGCCGGTGGCCGAACTGCCGAAAGTGACCGTCAGCAAACCGGTTCTCACGAAAGGCCGGGGAGTCATTCCGGGCAAACGATCATAACCGGAGTTTTGCGGCGAGCCTTTTGCCCGGCTCGTCCATGTCTTTCCTCTGGCATGACATTTGGCGGCGACAGGACACAATATCTTTCAGGAGGCGGTTAATGAGCGCTTTTCGCACGGAACAAGAGGGTTTTTGGGCGGGTGATTTCGGCACGAAATACATCGGCCGGAACAGCGATCCCGCCTCGGTCGCCAAACGAGCGTTCTATTGGGGGAAAATTCTCAACAGCACGCGCGGGGTGAAAAGCTGCCTGGAACTTGGGGCCAACATCGGTCTGAACGCCTTCGCCATCCGCAGTTCGCTGCCGGCCTGTCAGTTCACCGGCGTCGAGATCAACGCGGCGGCCGTCGAACAACTAAAGGCCATTCCCAACATCACGGCTCATCATGGGTCGATTCTTGATTTCACGACCGCCCAGCTTGGCCGGCACGACCTGACCTTCACCTCCGGGGTGCTGATTCACCTCAATCCGGACGTCCTGCCAGCCGCCTACGAACGGCTTTACGAGTGTTCGACAAAGTATGTGGTGGTGATTGAGTATTACAATCCCAGCCCGGTGGAGATTGACTATCGCGGCCACACCAGCCGGTTGTTCAAGCGGGATTTCGCGGGCGATCTGATGGACAAATACCCGGATTTGCAACTGGTGGATTATGGGTTCCAGTATCACCGCGACCCGAATTTTCCGGCCGATGACTTGACTTGGTTTGTGTTGAAGAAGTGAGTGATTCAATTCCGCTGTGTTTATTTGATGGTCGGCGGTTTCTGGTGTCTCGTTGAACACCATTGACCGGCCGTTGTAAACTCGCGAATTCCGCGCAAACCTTGCCTGTCGGATTGACTTGTCTGGCCAACGCGCAATCCTCATGCAACCCTGATTGCTGTCCTCAACAAAAGCACTTCTTCTGAAATCCGGCCCCCTGCCCTGTAAGAAAGCACGCATTTCCGGCGACTTGATTGATGAACGAGCCGCTGTTCGCAACAGGTATCCCGAAATGACTGATTGGTCGCTCATTGTCCGACAACACGGGCCAATCGTCTGGCGCACCGCGTGGCGGCTGCTGAATAACGATGCCGACGCAAGTGACTGTTTCCAGCACGCCTTCATCTCGGCCTTGGAGTTGGAGCGAAAAGAAACGATCCGCAACTGGCCGGCGTTGCTCAAGCGGCTGGCCACCGCCAGGGCGCTGGAGTCATTTCGGCAGCGAAACCGCGAATCGAATCGCCGGACGACGCTCGCGGAAATGTCAGTCATTGATCGCAAAGAAACGGGGCCGGTTGCGGCCGCCGAAGCGAACGAGCTGGGCGGCCATTTGCGGGAAGCACTGGCCGGTTTGGACGACCGGCAGGCCCAGATCTTTTGCCTGTCTTGTCTGGACGGACTGAGCTACCAGGAGATCGCCGAACAACTCGACATCACGGTGAACCATGTGGGCGTCCTGCTGAATCGGGCGAGAGCCGCTTTGCGAGAACGGCTGCGAGCGTTCGAGCCGTCCCCGGCCGTGGAACAAATCACCCAGGAGTTTGAATCATGACTGATCGCAACGAACGAACGCCGGAAGAATCGCTGGCCCGAGCGGTGATCGCGCTGCGGGATCTGTCCATCCCGGACGGCCCGCCCGCCCAACTGACAGCCTCGACGGTCGAGGCCCTGCAATCCGCAATGACCCGGCCGGGCATTCACCGGCCCACGGAAAGGAAGCAAAAAATGTTTCGTCTCTTTCGTTACAGTGGCACCGCCGCGGCGGTCGTGCTGATCGCCACACTGGCCGGCTGGCTGTTCGTGACGGACCACAGCACTGCGTTCGCGTTTGGGGATGTGGTCGAGAATGTCAAGAAAGCCGAGACCGTGACCTTCGTCATCAAGTCCACCCCAAAGGTCCGGTTCCCCAAGGTTATGCGACAAAAGATTTACATTCAGGGCGACTCCTATCGCCAGGAAATCCCCAGCGGCCAAGAGGGCGATGAGACGCCGGCGGGGACACCGCCCCTCCTGATGACCGTCGTATCGGACGTGAAAAAGAAAGAAGCCCTGATAATTGATTACACCGCGAAGACCGCCGCGAAGTATGACGGCGACGAGGAAGAATGGAAGCGGATGTCCGAGACGATGACCGACCCGGTCAAGCAGTTGCGCGAGTTGAAAGACCAAGACGCGGAACGGCTCGGCGAGGAGAAGTTGGACGGGCGGAAGACGGTTGTTTATCGGCTCAAGAATGCGGATTTTTTTGCGAACTGGATCGACCTCAAATACGAGACGGCGAAGCTGTGGGTGGACTCCAAGACCGCCCTGCCGGTTCGCTTCGCCGTGGGGGACCCCGCGAACAAAGACAAGCCGTTCATCGTCTTTGAACAGTTTTCTTGGAACGAGGCCCTCCCACCGACCCTGTTCAGGCTGGAGGTTCCGAAGGGTTTTACGCTTAAGAACGAATAAGGCGGTCGACAGGCATCTCCGACATGCTTAAAGAGTCCGACCCGACCGTGTTTTCAGACTGGAAACACGGAGTGTTTCCATCGTCACGCCAAAACATCCTTGGCCACCACGCCCTTCACATCCGTCAGCCGGAAATCCCGGCCGCTGAAGCGGAACGTCAGCTTTTCGTGATCTAGCCCCAACAGGTGCAGGATCGTCGCATGCCAGTCGTGGATGTGAATTTTGTTTTCCACAGCCTCGTAGCCGTATTCATCCGTCTTGCCGACCGCCGTTCCCCCCTTCACGCCGCCACCAGCCATCCACGTCGTGAATCCCTTGTGGTTGTGATCGCGGCCGTCACCCCCTTGGGCGTAGGGGGTGCGGCCAAATTCGCCGCCCCAAATCACCAGCGTATCCTTGAGCAAGCCCTTTTGCTTGAGGTCGCCGAGCAGGCCGGCGATAGGAAGGTCGATTCGCTTGGTGCTGTTGGCCAGGGCGTCCTTCAGGTTTTGGTGGTGGTCCCACCCGCCGACCGTTACTTCGACAAACCGCACCCCCGCCTCCACGAATTTCCGGGCCAGCAGGCATTGCTTGCCGAAGTTGTCGGTCGGCTGCTCGCCGATGCCGTAGCTCTTTTGCAATTCTTTCGTTTCGGTGGTGATGTCCATCAATTTCGGCAGGTCTTTTTGCATCCGAAACGCAAGTTCAAATGATTCGATGGCCCCTTCGATGTTGGCGTTGCCAGGATCGCGTTCGAGGGCTTCGCGGTTGAGCGATTGCAGGAAGTCGAGTTGCGCGCGTTGGGAATCGCTTGTTTGCTTCGGATTACGGATGTTGCTGACACTCGGGGAACCGCCACCCCCCATCGGGCCGAAGGCTCGCGTTCCGCTGATCGGCGTGCCCTGATAGATGGCCGGGAGGAAGGAACTGCCGAAGTTGGTCGGGCCGCCGTTGTTGATCGGCGGGGCGATGGTGACGAAACCCGGCAGGTTTTCGTTGTCCGAACCGAGACCATAGAGCGTCCACGCCCCCAACGAGGGCCGCTTAAACTGAAAGCTCCCGGTGTGCATGAACTGGAACGCCTGCGGATGGGCGGGAACATCTGTGTGCATCCCGTTGAGCATGCACAACTCGTCGGCGTGCTTGCCGAGGTTAGGCAACAGTTCGCTCATCCAAAGGCCGGACTGGCCCTGCTTGCTGAACTTCCAAGGCGACCCCAGCAGTTTGGCAAACGGCTGCCGGGCTTTGTTGAACGACTTGCCATCATCGGCCGTTAGTTTCGGCTTGTAATCAAAGGTGTCCACATGGCTGGGAGCGCCTTCCATACACAGGAAGATCACATGTTTGGCCCTCGCCGCGTGGTGTGGCTTCTTGGCCGCCAACGGGTTCTTTTCCTTCTCGGCCGCCTGCGCGGCCAACCCGGCGAAAGCCAGATAACCGAACCCGCAACCGGCCGTCTTGAGGGCCGCCCGGCGAGAAGGGAGAAGCATGGAAGGATTCATGGGAAGACTCGCGTTGGGGGTTCTGTTGATGTCAGCCATCGCCCGGCTGCAAGAGCCCCACTGCGTCAGCGGCAGTCGTGTGAAGATCTTTCAAGGAGTTCTCCGCAAGACCCGGAAGACAGAATCGTGAGGTTTTTCCTGCCGGAGTTTCTTGGTTTTTGGCTTCGGGGGACCGGAGGGCCGGGGGCGGGCGGACTTGGTCCATTTGCGATGCCACGTTCCCTGAAGCAACTTCAGTAACCACGCCTGAAGTTGCTCCGGCCCGAGAGGGACCAGCAGGAGTTCCAGATGGGCGGGGGTGAGCAACCTCGCCACGGTCGTCAGTTCGGACCGCACGTCGCGGAACAACATCTCCCCCGAGACCTTCTCCGGCGGCCTGTCGTTGGCGACGGCCGCATATTGATGAACCATCCGGATCAGATTGTAAACCACCAGGCA
>NZ_JH636445.1:278230-283764 GCF_000255705.1 Zavarzinella formosa DSM 19928 | reverse complement strand
CAACCGCTCGTGGCAATGACCGACCAGCCGGGCGGATACCTCAATGGGAGACCGGGACAGCTTGTCGTAAAAAGCCCGGGTCGTGGCCGGGAGTTCGTCCTGTTCGTCCGCCTCCAACAGCCGCTCCCGGGCGCTTTCCGCCGGCCCGAGCAGGCAATCGGCGATGAGTTGAACCATTTGGGAAAACGTCAGTTGACGTTGGTAACACCCTCCCCGAAACTCGTCGTACAACCGGTCCAGTTCGGCCGGATCGAGCACATGCCGCATCAACCGAAGCGTCGCCTCCGCCAGCGGGAGACGCATTAAAACACTCGCCTCAAACGGCATCTCTTGGGTTTCCATCCACGTCTCCTGCTCAAAACCGCCTCAACGCGAATAATAACTCCCGCTCTCATCAGACGTTACGATTTCCAAAGATCTTCACACGACTGCTGCGTCAGCGGTGGGGGTTGCTTTCTGAGTGTGGCAGCTACCCCCACCGCTGACGCAGTGGGGCTCTTGCTGTGTTTGATTCCGCTCACCGCAAATTCGCAAACTCCGCCGAGGCGAACATCGCCTGAGCCAGCGCCGACCACGATTTGCGGCGGGCATCCCGACCGCCGAACTGCTTGGCGTAGGCCGTCAGGAATTCACCGGCGGCCTTCACTTCCCGGTCGTTCGGGGGGCGGGCGTAGAACATCTCGTAAGCCCGCTTGATGCGGTTCGGTTCGTCGTCCCCGGAGGCGAGCAGTTTGTCGGCGACGGCCTCCGATTGCCGGATCACGAACGGGTTGTTCATCAGGTAGAGCGATTGGGCGGGAACCGTCGTCGTGGCCCGTTCGCCCGCGACGGCGTTGGGGTCCGGGAAGTCGAACAGCGTCAGAGCTTCCGGCAATTGTTCACGAATCACTGTCAGGTAGACGGTGCGGTGCGGATTGTCTTTTTGGAACGGGCCTTGGAAGCGTTGCAACGCCTGCACCGGGCCTTCGCCGACTCGGGCGACATCGGAACCCGTGGAAGGCTTCAAATCCATCAGGCCGGAAATGGCCATCATCGAATCCCGGATCGGCTCGGCTTCCAATCGGCGGGGGCTCATTCGCCACAGCAACGTGTTTTCCGGGTCGAGGTCGAAGTTCTTGGCGTCTTGGACGCTGGCTAGTTGATAAGCGTGGCTCAACATCAGGGAGCGGATCAGTTTCTTCACGCCCCAGCCGTCCTTCATGAACTGGACGGCCAGAGTGTCCAGAAGGGGCTGGTTGACCGGCTTTTGGCCGGAAGCGCCGAAGTTGTCCGGCGAGGGGACGATGCCTTGGCCGAACAAGTGGGACCAGACGCGGTTGACGAACACGCGAGCCGTCAGCGGGTTCTTGTCCGAGGCCATCCAATCGGCCAGTTCTTTGCGGCCGCTTCCCGAGGTGATTGAAACGGGCTTGGCGGTCATCACCTGCGGGAAACCTCGGGCCACCCGTTCGCCGGGTTTGTCAATTTCCCCGCGGGCAAGAATCGCCGTGTCCGACGCCCGTGAGCGTTCGCGGGCGCCCATCGCCAGCAGTTTCGGTTGGCCGTCCTTATCGTACATCGTGGCCCGGCTTTCGAGGAGGCCGATTTGGACGCGGGTGCGGATGGCGGCCATCGAGGCGAAGCCACCCTCTTTGAAGGCTTTGGCTTGCTCTTCCTTTAAGTCGGTGATTTGCTTTTCCAAGGCCGTTCGCTGGGCGAGCGTCATCGGCTCGATGCCGGGCGTGTAACCCGATTCGGCCGTAAGGGGAATCAGCGGGCTGGGGTGGTTGGATTGAAGCGTCCGCACGGAGCCGTAACAAGTTTCCGTGCTGCGGAAGATCCCGGCGAGGGAGTAATAATCCTTCTGGGGAATCGGATCGAACTTGTGGTCGTGGCAGCGGGCACAAGCGACGGTCATGCCCATGAACGCTTGAAAAGTCGTGTCGATTTGTTCATCCGCGAGATCCATTTGGAACTGCATCGGATTGCGTTCGTTGTGGTTCTTCGGCCCGATGGAAAGGAAGCCGGTGGCGATGGCGAATTCGGCTTTTTCACGCTCGTCTCTGGCTTTCAGCAAATCCCCGGCGAGTTGTTCCCGGACGAACTGATCGAACGGTTTGTCCTTGTTGAAACTCTCGATCACATAATCCCGATATCGCCACGCATGGGGATAACCGAAGTTCGCCGCCTTGCCGCTCGACTCGGCATAGCGGGCCACATCCAGCCAATGCCGGCCCCAGCGTTCGCCGAAACGGGGGGAATCTAACAGGCGATCAATCACGATGGCCAAGGCGTTCGGCGAGGGGTCTTTGACAAACGCCTCCACTTCGCCGGGTGTCGGTGGCAGGCCGATCAGATCGAAATAAACCCGGCGAATCAGGGTGTTTTTATCTGCGTCACCCACCGGCTTTAGGCCCCTGCCCTCCAACCCGGCGAGGATGAACTTGTCCGTGTCATTCTTCGGCCAAGTCGTTTGTTGAACCGCCGGGGGCGGGGTTTTCACCGGCGGTTGGAAGGCCCAGAACTGCCGACCCTTTTCAATGTCAATTTCCTTGGCATGGGCAACGGCCGCATGACTTTCGCGCGGGTCGGCCGCGCCGGTGGAAATCCATTTTTCAAAATCCGCGATCACCTCGTCCGAGAGTTTCGTCTTCGGGGGCATTTTCAGATTTTCGTCTGTATATTTGATGGCTTTCAGGAGCAGGCTTCGCCTCAGATCATTAGGGACCACGGCCGGGCCGGTTTCGCCCCCTTTGCGGATGGCGTCACGGGTGTCGAGGAGGAGGCCCCCCTTCTCCTTCTTGGCCTCCTCGGAATGGCAGGAATAGCATTGGGCCACCAGCACCGGGCGAATCTTCTTCTCGAAGAACGCCACTTGTTCGGCCGTCGGCTTCTCGTTGCCCGCCTTGGACGCCGGGGGATCGACTTCCTTCTTCGGCATGTCCTTCTTGGGGAAGCCATCCTTCCCTTTGGCCCCCATCTCGCGGAGTTTCTTGAACTCGTCGAGGCTCAGTTTGCCGTCCTTGTTAGCATCAAGCCGGTCAAACAGGAAATCGCCAACTTTCGGGTTGTCCTTGAGTTTGCCCCCGAGAGACATGAGGGCTTTGAATTCTTCCTTGGAGAGTTTGCCGTCCTTGTCTTTGTCGGCCAGTTCAAACGCCTTTTCCGGGTCAGCAAACTTGCCCTTGGCCTCCTGACCGATCATCGGCTCGGCCATGCTGACGACGACGATCAACCCGACGGACAGGACAACCACACGGGCCAGCATGAAAGAAAGGCGGCTCATGCGCGGACACCTCCGAAAGACGGGAACGAAGCGGGCCGATGGGGGGTTCAACCCCGAGGTTGAAAAAAGGTTACGCGAAAAAGTGAATGACTGTCAGAGAAATGAGGGATTAAGAGACTTGGCTGTGATCGGGGACGCTGGCTGTCATTGAGGATCGCGACCGTGCGTTTTTCGGAAGGTGTTTCTTGCCTCGGCCTCGACCTCATTTGGCAATCGTCCCGGCGTGTTCCAACTTTCCCGGTAGCTCTCCAAATCCTTCTCGTCCTGATTCTTGCCAAATATGGCATCGAAAACAAAGTTGAAAAACGCCTCCACGAATCCGCCAATGATGGTGTCACTCAAACTGGGAGTTTCGGATTTATCAATGGCGATCTCCCGAGTGCTGGCACACCCAAATGTCGAAAAGACAAGCAACATGCAGCAAGTGCGAGCAAGGCGAGTCACGATAAAGTCCTTGAGCGATAAGTCCGGAATTATCTGCGTATATTCGACCAATCGTGCGTGTGTCAATGCTGATCATTCAGTCTTCCGGCGAATAGATCGACCTCCCCCCATCCACCGGCAGGCAGACGCCAGTGATGAAATCGTTGTCGATCAAACTGAGAACCGCTTTCGCCACATGATGCGGCGTTCCCTCTCGTTTCACGAGCGTGGCATTGATCGCCTGTCGGCGTTCTTCGTCCGGCATGTCCGGCGGGAGCATTACCGGGCCGGGCAGGACGGCGTTTACCCTTACCTTGGGGTTCCGCGTACCCAGTTCCACGGCCAGCGACCGGGTTAGAGTGGTGACTCCTCCTTTTGACGGAAAGTACGCCGCATAATCGAGATACGGTCGAATCTCCGCCCAATCTCCGATGTTGATGATGCAACCTCCCTCCAATTGGGCGACCATTCGCAGCCCGGCGATTTGGGCGCAAAGGAAGGTGCCGAGGGTGTTGGTTTCAAAATGTTCCCGCACATCGGCGGCGGTGACTTGTTCCAGCGGTTTCCGGTTCCAGATGGCTGCTGAGTTCACCAACACGTCAAGCCGACCGAACTCAGCCCAGACGGCGTCCATGAGTCTGGTCACGGCTTGTTCGTCCGCCAAATCGGCTTGAAATGCAACCGCTTTCACTCCCAAAGATTGCAGAAAGGCCACCGTCTCGGCCGCCTCGGCTTCCGAAGAGCGGTAATGGACGGCGATGGAATATCCCGCTTTGGCCAGCGTCTCGGCGATGGCATGGCCGACCCGTTTTTTGCCACTGCCGGTGACGAGGGCGATTTTGGAAGAATTCATGTGGCCAATGTCCAATTGATAAGGGATTGACGAGAAATCTATAGCAGGTTCCGTTGAAGAAATGACCGGCATCGGGATACTATCTGACGATTCTCCTCACCATTCTCCGAGAGGTTCTCTCATGCGAACATTGATTCTGACCCTCGCCACCGTGCTGGCCTTGGGCGGCATCGGCCGGGCCGACGACAAGGCCACGGAACTCGTCAAGAAAGCCATCGACGCCCACGGCGGAGCCGATGCCCTGAACAAGTACAAAGCCGGCCGGTTGAACATGAACGGCGAATTTGCCCTGGGCGGCATGTCCTTCAAGTTCACCGGCAAACTGTCCTACTCCACGCCGGACCGTTTCAAAATGGAAATGAACGCCAAGGTCGCCGGGATGAACTTGGTCATCAACCAAACGGTGAACGGCAAGAACATCAAAAACACCGTCACCCTTGACGGCATGAAACAACCCGGCGGCAACGGTTCCGACGAAGACGAACTGCGGTTCGCGGCCGCCTTGCAAGAAGTCGGCCTGCTAACCCCGTTGCTCGACGCCAAGAAATTTGAAATCAAGGCTCTCGATGATACCGAGTTCGACGGCGTCAAATACTCGGGCATCGAGGTGAAGGTTCTCGCCCTCAAGAAGGATTGTAAACTCTACTTCGACAAGAAAACCGGCCTGCAAACGATCACCGTTCACCAAGCGAAAGCCGCCAACGAAACCGGCGGCATGGATGACGTGAAGGAAGAAACCTTCGGCTCGGATTTCAAGAAGATCAACGGTGTGCTGGTTCCCATGAAACTCCTCGTCAACCACGACGGCAAGAAGTTCATGGAAATCAATTGCAAGGATTATGAGTTGCTGGAAAGCATCGACGCGAAGGAATTCGCCATCGACGACTGATGGTGAAGTTGGACAGAAGAACAGCAAAGCCCGGCGCTCAGAACATCATCTGAACGCCGGGCTTTGCTGTCGGGCATCACTTGGCCAGCCGGTATGAGCAACCG
>NZ_JH636445.1:245992-278220 GCF_000255705.1 Zavarzinella formosa DSM 19928 | reverse complement strand
CTGCGCATTTGCCCAAAATCATCAGGCGACCCCTCTGTTTTACCGGGAGTTTTGAAAAATAGTGTTCAGTTGGCCCACTTTTTTTGAACAGTTTTGGGGTATCAAACTGCCCAAAAATGGTCACCGGAGGGGTGTTTTTGACGGTTTCAGGTCACTTTTGGAGTCGATTATGACCGGTTTTAAAATCGTAAAAGCCAAGAGCCTGTAACGCGCAGGCGTCACAGGCTCTTGGCGGCGACATTCATTTCAGCCGTTGAATTACTGCTCGCGTTTGATCTGCTCCAGCACCGTTCGCACAGCTTCCAGGCGTTCCTTGGAGCGTCCTTCGTAGAACTTGACGCCGTAGGAGCAACTGAACACCCATTCGCCCCCTTCGGTTTGTTCCATTCGCTGGCCGCGAGCGCCCATCGCCGTGAGGGAGTTTTGCCCTTCCTCGACGCTGTAAATTCGCACAGAATCGGCCACGGGCACTTCGTACTTCACCGTCTTGATGTCAGAAGGCATGCTCGGTTCGATGCTCGCTCCGCTGGTGATCGAGCTAATGCTCCGGTTTTGCCGGGCAACCACCGCTTCCGGGCCCTGGCCGGGGCTGGTCATTCTTGGCAACGCGGGCATTTTGGAGACCGCATCGCCGACTGGCGGAAGAGCGGCGCCGGTGGGAGAGCGACGCACGTAAGTGTCGTCCCCGCCGCCGTAGCTGCCGCCACGAGAGAACAGGTTCGGCACGGTGAGGTTGGGCAGGCTCATGAAGCCGTTGGAATTCTCGACGGCCGTGGGAACTTCGGGGTAACCGATGCCGATTCGGCTGCCGCCGTCGTAGGCCGGAGATTCAAGGCCGATGCCGCCGCGTTCCGGGGCCGGCGTCCGCATAATGGGGCGGTTGAAATTGCCGAGCATCGGGTCGCCCTGCATCGATCCGTTCGGGAACGCACAACCGGCGGACAGGGGCAAAATCATGCCAAGTGCATATGTCACGCGCCAGATCCGCAATTCGCGTCGAATGGCCATCTTGACCCGTCCTCTCGCTCGCCTACATTCACCGGCAGGCCGTTGTTTCGCGGCTTGCCGAACTTCCATGCCTCTAGGCATTAAATATCGGCGAACCAACCATCGGATGTTTGACGCTTTTGCCAGAAACCTCAACATCCTCATAACGCACCGTTGCCCTCAAAATTCACCCGTCTTGCCAAGAGAACCCAGTTACATGGCCAATCATCGCATTGCCGTCATCGCCGGTGACGGCATCGGCCCCGAAGTCATCGACCAAGCCATCCGCGGGGTGGACGCCGCCGGGGCCAAACACGGCGCCACCTTTGAGTGGACCCGCCTGCCGTGGGGGTCCGAGTTTTACAAGAAAACCGGCCACATCCTCCCGGCCGACGGTTGGGAAACCCTCAAGAAATACGACGCGATTTTCTTCGGGGCCATCGGCTCGCCAGACGTGCCGGACACCGTCACTGTCCACGAACTGTTGCTCCCCATGCGGCGGAAATTCGACCAATACGTCAATCTCCGCCCGGCTTACCTGTTCGACGGCGTGACCAGTCCCCTGCGGGACAAGGCCCCCGGTTCGATTGACATGCACGTCTACCGAGAAAACACCGAAGGGGAATACGCCCCCATCGGCGGAAAGCTCTACGAGGGAACGCCGGCCGAAACGGCCATCCAAACCTCCGTGTTCACCCGCCGGGGTTGCGAACGGATCATCCGGGCAGCCTTTGAGGCGGCTCGCAAGCGGAAGAAAAAACTCACGTCGATCACCAAGTCGAACGCCTTGGTTTACGGCATGACCTTGTGGGACGAAGTCGCCAAGGCGGTGGCCAAGGAATATCCGGATGTGCAGATGAGCAGCCTGCTCGTTGATGCCGCCGCGATGGATTTTGTGCGAAAACCGGAAGTGTTCGACGTGGTGGTGGCTAGTAATCTCTTCGGGGACATCCTCACCGACCTGAGCGCGATGGTCACCGGAAGCGTCGGCTTGGCCTCCAGCGCCAACATCAACCCGGAACGGACCTTCCCGAGCATGTTCGAGCCGGTCCACGGCAGCGCCCCGGACATCGCCGGCAAGGGCATCGCCAACCCGTTGGCGGCCGTGCTGTCGGCGGCCTTGATGATGGATCACCTGAAGGAACCGGCAACGGCCGAATCTCTGCGGAACGCGGTGAAACTGGTCCTTGGTGAAAAGCGGGCGATGTCTCCCGATCTCGGTGGCAAAGCCACGACGGTCCAAGTCGGGGATGCTGTCATGGCGGCAGTGGCCTGACGCAAAAATCAAGCAACAGTAATCGCAAATGATCCCAAGATCCCCACTGCGTCAGCGGTGGGGGTGGCTTCCTGAGTGTGATGGCCACCCCCACCGCTGACGCAGTGGGGCTCTTGGAATCTCACATAAAATGCCTGTTGGTTTTGCACTAACGGAGTTTCAAATGAATCTGTTCGAGAAGTTTTCCGCGGGTTTGCCGATGGCCGAGTTTCTGGCCAAGTATGGCAACACGGCCCATCAGTCCCGTTGGAAGTCTACGTTTGAGGCGGTGAAACTCACACCGGAACAGACGACGTTGCTCGGAAAGTTCACCCGCGAGATGAACGTTCTTGTTCTGGCCGGGGCGTGGTGCGGGGATTGTTCGTCGCAATGCCCGATCTTTGATCGGTTCGCGGTGGCGGCTCCGGTTATCAAGATTCGCTATCTGGACAACGCCGACCATGCCGATGTGCAACAGGCGTTGTCCATCAACGGCGGCAAGCGGGTGCCGGTGGCGGTGTTCTTCAGCGAGGATGGTTTTGAAGTGAGCCGATACGGCGAGCGGACGCTGGCCAAATATCGGCAAATGATGAACGACAGCATTGGCGAGGGCTGCGCGACCGGCATTGGCCCGGACCCGTTGCTCGCCCAAGTCACCCGCGAGTGGCTGGATGAATTTGAGCGGGTCCAATATTTGCTTCGTTTGTCCGGCCGTCTGCGGCAACTGCACGGCGATTGAGGCCAGTTGCCGTCAGGTGTCTTTCGTGTTGCGATAGTGTGGCAGCCAGCCGATTTTCCGGCCGACCAGATAAATCGCCAGCCACATCCCGCAGACCCCGAAAACGTTCGTCGCCAGGATCAAGGCGGCGAGCGTTTTTTTATGCTCCGGGTCAATCACTTCTCTCAATCCAACCGCCATGAGAATGGTCATGGCGTATACTCCACCGGCAAGCAACACCCACCAGACATCCGTTCGGAAAATGCGGTAACCGGACCGGTCCAGCAGAATGCACGTGACGAAGTAACGCACCAGATCGCCAATGATGATCGCAACGATCATGCCATTCGTCCCGTTTTCGGCAAACCCAATCGGAATGCCAACGGCGAGAATCACCACTTTGGTGAAGTGGCTCAACGCATAGGCTTTGAGCCACCCTTTGGCGTTCAGCAGGGCGCCGCCGTTGGCGTCGAGAATTTGAAAAAAGGCCCCGATGGCCAGCATCGGAATAAACAATCCGGCTTCCTGATATCGATCATCGTAAATCAGCCGCACGAGGGAAGGACCGGCGGATGCCGCCCCGGTGACGAAGAACCCGGTCAGGAACCCGGCCATTTTGTGGGTGTTGAGGAAATGCTCCCGCAGTTCCTTACCGCCGTTCACTAATTGCGCGTAATAGGGGAACAACAACCGGTTGGAGATGGCGCCGCAGAGAGTCACCGGCATTTGGACCAGTTGAACGGCGAAGTTGTACACCCCCAGCGCGGCCAGGGAGCGGATTCCCATCACCAGTTTGTCCGTCTGGGCGGCGAGAAACCAGCAAGCCGTGCTGACATAGATCCATCCCGCGAAATGGGCGAGTTCCTTCGCGGCCGACTTGTCCCATTGAAAGCGGTTACGTTCGCCGTCGAGAAAAAGATGGCTGCCGAAACATCGGAATGTGCCCGACGCTAAAATCCCGGCCACCAAGGCATTCACCGAACGGTCGAAAAAAGCCCAAATCAATTGAACGGCCACCGCGAACGCCTGACAGGTCAGGTCGAACTTGACCGACCGTAATTGCCCCATGTGGCGGTGCAGGGTGAAGATCTTCGTGGACATAAAACCATCAAACATGGCCACAAAGCCAATCGTGGGCAATATCCACAACAGTTGGGTTTCTGGTTTCTCCCGCCAATAAGCGGCCGGATACGCCAGTCCGCACGCGGCGAACCAGAGGATAAACCCCCGGACAACCTGAATGGTCCAGGCGGTGTTCAGAAACGCGGGTTCGTCCCCCCGTTTGCTCTGGATAATGGCCGTGCGGAGTCCGAGATCCGAAAAGAGGTTGAGGCCGACCATAAAGATCATGCACAACGCCAGCACGCCAAAGGAGTGCGGGTCCAGCAACCGGGCCAGGATGACATTCGACCCGAACCGGATGATTTGGTCGAAGCCAAATCCCAATATCAGCACGGCTCCGCCGCCGATGAGGGTTCGCCGTGAGGTGGTGCGAGTCGGCTTGGGTGAGTCCAATTCAGCGCTCGTCATGGGGCTGATGATATGGCGTGATGGGTGCGGGGTTTAGGGTGGCGTTGACAAGCGTGGCCGATATTCCGCAAAGCCACATGAAGAACCAGGCAAAATTTCCGTCCATCCAGACGGTGCGGAACGTGATAAGCATCCCGATCGTGCATCCCAGACTGGTGGTCGCCAAGCCAAGTTCCGGCCCTCCACGAATGACCACGAAGACCAGATTCCCAAGCACGGCGAGGAAAAACAAGCAGAAAAACGCCAGCCCCAGCAACCCGTTGTGCAGGAAGCAATGCAGGAAGTGGTTGTCCACGGAGATAAAGCGGTCATCCACATAGGGGTCAAGCGGCACGTTTTGCAGCGGGTTGCCATAGCCAAGCCAGCCGGCCTCGTTGATGGCGTCTTCGTACACGAGAAACAAAAGATCCCGGTGTTTCGTGCCGGTGTAGGCGTGCCGTTCACCGCGAATCACGATGTATTCGGGATTCTTGACATCATCCACGGTGGAGGCCATCAAATTAATCACGTCATCCCGGAAAGCGAAAAAGCCAACGGCCATCGCCAGCCCCAGCCACAAGATGCCGGCCCGCATGCGGGGAAACAAATAATAAATGTTGGCGATCACAATCAACAAGACGGTTAATTGGACGGCCCGCGAACCGCACGCCACGTAGCCGGGAATCATCAGCCACGGGGCGGCAATCCACCATCGCCGTCCCTCGCCCCGTTTGGCCAGCCTCGCCGCTTCGATCATCACCGGCAGCAGCATCGCCAGCGTTAGCCCCCAAGAGATGGGGTGGGCCTGAGATCCGTAGGCGCGTTGCATCCCAAAGCGGACTTCGCTGATTTCGTAGTCCATCGCCACGCCCGCGAATTTGCTCCACATGTTGACGCGGGTCACGCCTTCGACGACGGAGAGAAAAGACCAGGCCACCGCCGCCACACAGATCGGCTGCATGACATGCCGCAGATCGCGGGATTCGGTGATGAATACCCGGCCCAGCGCATACGGAGGTATCCACTGGAGAAAGACATAAACGAGGCCAAAGGGGGTGACGGTTCGATTGGACACTTCCGAAGCGATCAGGGAGACGAACAACATGAGCAGGACCAAATCAGACGGCACCGCGCGAAGCCGGGCCAATCGTTCGGGTGATTGTCTCAGGAACATGAACCCGACAAACATCGCCATGATCATCCGGTTGTCGAGGAACACCGACCGGATCGGAATGTAGATCGCGATTGGAATCGACAGGGCGAGGATGAAGACCGGTCCCTGCCAGGCATGGGCGAACCCGTAGCGCCGGGTCTGGTCGAAGATGACCAGCATCCCGATCGCGCAGGCCACAATCAGTATGATTTGATTCATGGTTCCATGTCATCGCGTGAGCAGATGAACTGTAGCCTGTCTTTGCCGGTTGGGCAAGATGGACTGTCGGGAGGGGTTTTTCGTGGGCGTGGGCATCGTGGCGATCGGACGCAACGAGGGGGAACGCCTCCGGACCTGTCTTCGGTCCCTGTCGCCCGACCGGAATCCGGTTGTTTATGTGGATTCCGGCTCCACGGACGGCAGCCCCGACCATGCCCGGAGCGCGGGCGTCCGGGTGATTGACTTGGATTTGTCGATTCCCTTCACGGCCGCCCGAGCCCGCAACGCCGGCTGGCGGCAACTTCTCGCGGAACAACCGGATACGGAATTCATCCAATTCGTGGACGGGGACTGCGAAGTCCGGCCCGACTGGCTGGAAACAGCCGCGACTTTCCTGAGAGAACATCCCGAGGTGGTCGTGGTCTGCGGCCGTCGCCGGGAACGCCATCCGGAAGCCACGGTCTATAACCGGCTTTGCGATCTTGAATGGGACACCCCGATTGGCAAAGCCCTCGCCTGCGGCGGGGACGCCATGTTTCGGGTGTCCAAGATTGTTGAAGCCGGCGGATACCGGGAAGACCTGATCGCCGGCGAGGAACCGGAGCTTTGCTTGCGGCTTCGAGAACTTGGCGGCCGAATCTTCCGGCTGGATGCGGAAATGACCCTCCACGACGCGGCCATGACCCGTTTTGGACAATGGTGGAAGCGAAACGTGCGGGCAGGCCACGCTTTTGCAGAAGTCTCGACGATTCACCGACATAGCCCTTGCCGGATTTGGAAACGGGAGACACGGAGCAATTTCTTTTGGGGGCTGGCCGTGCCGATGGCGGCCGTTGTGCCCGCCTGGTGGACGTTTGGGATCAGTCTTGCGTTGTTGTTAGGCTATCCGGTGTTGTTCGCCAAGATTTTCCGCTCCCGCCGCCGAGGGGGAGATGAAACCGGCCAGGCTCTCCGGTATTCATGGTATTGTGTCCTCTCCAAGTTTCCCCAAGTTCGCGGGCAACTTACCTATTTCAAGAACCGCTTGTTTCGCCGTCGCACCCGGCTCATCGAGTACAAGGCCGCCGGACCCGCCGCATGAAGATCGCCTACCTGACCAACCAATATCCGCACGTGCGGCACACCTTCATCCGGCGCGAGATTGTCGGGTTAGAGTCGCTCGGCGTTGAGGTGTTGCGGTTCTCCGTGCGGGAATCAGGCCGGGATGCCGTCGATCCGGCCGACCAAGCCGAGTTCGGCAAAACACGGGCGTTGCTGGCCGCCGGAAAAGCCGCACTCCTGTCGGCCACTCTCAAAACCATGCTGAGGCATCCGCTTCGCAGTCTGCGAGCGTTGAAAGCCACCATCCGTTTCGGCCGACGATCCGAGCGTGGCGTGCTGCGGCATCTGATTTACTTCGCCGAGGCATGTCTGCTGAAAGATTGGCTGCGAAAAGCCGGGGCCGAGCATCTGCACGTGCATTTTGCGACGAATCCGGCCGTGGTGGCAAATCTCTGCGAACAACTCGGCGGCCCGCGATACAGCATCACCGTTCATGGCCCGGAAGAGTGGGATCAACCGGCCGCGTTGTCCCTGCGGGAAAAATACGTGTCGGCCGCGTTTGTGGTGGCGGTCACGGATTTCGGGCGGTGTCAGATCTACCGCTGGACCCCGTTGGAATGCTGGCCGCGTGTTCACGTCGTCCGTTGCGGGGTGGATGATGGCTTCTTGAAGCGAGAGCCGACCCCCGTGCCGGACAACCAGCAACTCGTTCTCGTTGCGGGTTTGGTGGAACAAAAAGGGCATCTGCTGCTTCTCGAATCACTGGCGATGGTGGCGAAGGCCGGGCATCCGTTTCGCATGATCTTCGTGGGGGACGGCCACCTGCGGCCCCTTCTGGAGCGGCGATCCGCCGAACTTGGTCTGACCGACCGGATCGTCTTCGCCGGCTGGCGGAGCAACGCCGAGGTGCGTCAGTTTCTCCAAGAATCACGGGCGATGGTCATGCCGAGTTTCGCCGAAAATCTTCCAGTGGCGATGATGGAAGCGCTGGCAATGGGCCGGCCCGTCCTCGGGACTTATATTGCCGGCGTTCCGGAACTGGTGATGGAGGGCAAAAACGGCCTCCTCGTTCCCGCCGGGAATGTGCGGTTGACCGCCGACGCTATTATTCGATTGCTGACAACCCCCGTTGAAGAACTCACCCGGCTTGGGTCGGCCGGGGTGGCGAAGGTCCGCGAATCACATGACGCGAGCCTTGAAGCCGCCAAAATGAAAGCCCTGTTTGAATCCGTCCTCGCCCAAAGAGGGGGTATCCCATGAAATTTGATCTTCACATGCACACCCGGCGGTACTCGCCGGACAGCATCATTGACCCCGAGCAGTTGATTCGTCAGGCGAAAGCGGTCGGGTTGGATGGCATCGTCATCACCGAACACGACCGGTTGTGGCCCGAACACGAGTTGGAAGAGTTGCGGCAGATGCAACCGGATCTCGTCATCCTCGGCGGGGTGGAGGTCTCCGCCCGTGGTGGCGATGTGCTGTGTTATGGCGTCACCGACCTGACCAATCTTCGCCGTGGAGTCTCTTGGCGGGATCTGGTGGCGGAAGTTCACCGGCAAGGGGGGGTGGCCGTCGCGGCCCATCCTTACCGGTGGGGGCAGGATTTTGACGCCCTTCTAAAAGAACAAAATGTGACGCTGGATGGCGTGGAAGTGATGTCCAACAACATGGACAAGGCTTTGCGACGGGCAACGGCCAAATTCACGGAGAAACACCCGGAGTATGCAACTCTTGGCAACAGCGATGCCCATGAAATTGATGTGGTTGGCTGTTGTCGGACGGAATTCGGCGTTCCGGTGCTGAGTCTGGCTGATTTGGTGCGGGCGATCCAAGAACGCCAGACCACCCCGATGATCCACAATCAATGACCGGCTTGGCGGGGATGGTCAGGGGCTTTCACCGGGGGCATCCCGTCGCGATGGGGTTTGCCACCGAGACCGACCAGCAAGTTTCCTTCTCGTTCACTTCGGTAATAAGTGAAGTTTGCACCGTAACAAGAGTGATCGACCGGATGGAGAAAAACCCCCATCCAGCCCCATTTGCCCTCGACGATGGGGGAATCCGCTCCGACATACCGCACAACGGCCGAGTGGGTGATTCCGTGCGTCTGAGGTTCCTGATAGATCACGACATCCCCGACTTGGGGGATGGCCACCGGATGATATCCGTTGTCCGCGAGGATCACCCCCACCATGTCCGGTGAAAGCCAGTATCGCCCGCCGGCAAACACCCAGCCGTGACAATTCGTTCCATCATCCGGCCCGTTGTGACGAATCAGGGCGAAGTTATATTTCATCTGTTCGAGGATTTGCCGCTCCATCAAATCCATCTCGGCGGTAGGTCGGAAGGAATCCGGTTCGTGCAGCAACACGGAATGCCCCAAATCGGTGTAAGCCAGTGTCTCGGACTTTTCGTGCAGCGGCGGCTTCCACACAATTTGCTCAAGAACCGAAATGTCGTTGTTCATCATGGCTTCATCGTCTGATTCAAACTTGAAGAAGCCGTAGACGACCACGCCAAGCCCCACGGCCATCGTCATTCCGGAGAGGATGACGCTTTTGCGAAGCGACCGGCTCATCCAAGCCAGCACGGCCGTCACAAGCGAGGAACTAATGACGGCTGACAAGACCGACACCCCCAGAAGGATTCCCGCGACAATGGCCGGAAAGCGGGGAGGTAATTGGAAGGGAAGGATCGCACCCGTGCAGATGGCGACTAAGATCATCTGGGCGAAGAAACGAATCCCCAAATGGCGGTCTCGAAGGATCAGATTCGCTATCCCAAGGAACAGCAAGCCCATTCCGACGGAAAACATGCTGACCAACAGATGGAACGACTCTGATTGCATCGGAACCTTCCCGAGATGTGTGGCGAGATTCTCTGACAATATGAATCCCACGGATGCAATTTAGTTCCGCAATCATGAAGAGAACGTGATCGGTATGAGGTGATTTTTGTCTCATTTCTCATTTTTGATTCACGATTTGCCCGCGGAATCGTCAGAAAAATGTATTGACAGACACTTTTGGAGAATTTGTGGACGGATATTGTTGTCTGACGGTGTTTTCACGAAACAATGAGAGCCGGGAAGCGTTCAACAAACGACTCATCGACTTTTGGACGTTTATGCTTCGCAACCGTGAATCAGATTACGAAAGGGTTTATGCTGAGGCGACCGCCTTCAAACCACACGGCGAACGGCTCGGAAGGGAATATTTGCTGGAAGTGGAAGTAGCCGATGTGTTGGAGGCCGAATTGAAGTCGGCCAAGCTCGATCATGCCCCCATTGACCGGGATGACTTGTTCTCCAAATACGAGGCCAGTCCTCCGGACTGGTTCCAACTCGAACATTGACGCTTACGGCGTCAGAATATCCCGGACGACGGCTTCGGGCACGTCGTCGAAGGCTTCCACTTTGCCAAGGGTTGTCGGCAGGATGAACCGCATCTTGCCGCCGACGTTTTTCTTGTCCCGACGCATCACGCGAAGCATCTCGTCGATGGACCACTCCGGCTCCGGCGTCAGCGGCAGGTTGAATTTCTTCAGCAACTCTTCCTGACGGGTCGTGAGGTCCGGGCCGATCAACCCCCGCTGTTCCGCAAGCCGGGCGGCGCACATCATTCCGGCCGAGACGGCTTCCCCATGCAGCCAATGCCCGTACCCGCCGACAGACTCGAACGCATGGGCAAAGGTGTGGCCGTAATTCAAAATCATCCGCAAGCCGTTTTCTTCCCGTTCATCGTTCTCGACGACATCAGCCTTCAACCGGCAAGACCTCGCGACGATGTGGGCAACAGCATCGGCCTGACGACTCAAAATGTCGGCCGTGTGTTGTTCCATCCATGCAAAAAACACGGGGTCCATGATGACGCCGTATTTCAACACTTCGGCAAGGCCGCTGAGGTATTCCCGATCCGGCAACGTGTTTAGCACGGCGGTGTCGATCCACACGCCACGGGGTTGGTGAAAGGCCCCGACGAGATTTTTTCCTTGCGGCAAATTAATCCCGGTTTTCCCGCCGACGGAACTATCCACCATCGAAAGCAACGTGGTTGGGACCATTAAGAGGGGAATCCCCCGGTTGAAACTGGCGGCCGCAAAACCGGCCAAGTCGCCGATCACCCCGCCGCCAACGGCGATTAATGGGGTGTGTCGATCCGTGGCCAGATCGGCCATCCAACCCCACAACTCCGTGAGTTGCCCGGCGCTCTTCGATCCCTCTCCGTTCGGGATAATTTTCACTTCGGCATACGGAAGCCGGCCCACCAGTTCATTTGCCAAAGCGGCGGTGTTTGTGTCCGCGACGACCAACGCCCGGCGGCTTTTCGGGCAGCAAGTTTCCACGAAGGTCGAAAAACCACCGGCCACGTCCGTGCCAATGTGAATGTCGTAGGAACGAGGACCGAGATTAACGTTGACCGTTCGCATGAAACCCCTGAGCCCGGAGAAAATTCCCGTTTCTTCCTTGATATGACCGTCCTCGATCCGGTGGAATGTGTCGGAAGGTCTTTCCACAACCCAAATACTTCTGATCGCGCCGACGATGACGAGATTGATCCCCTATGCCCCGTTGGTTCCTCTTGCCCTCGCGGGGAGCATTGGCATTTTGCTTGATCGTCACTTCGCCATCCCGATGGTGAATTCCCTTGGGCTCGCATTACTGACGGGCCTCGCCCAAGTCTTCATGTTCCGGCGACAATCGGAGATGCTGCCGTGGTTTGCGTGGCTGGCGTTCATCGGCCTCGGGGCCGCCCATCACCACTCGGCCATCACGGAGATTGCGACGGACGACATCAGCCGATTAATCACCGAGGAACCCCGCCTCACACGGGTTCGCGGCATCCTTGACGAAGAACCGGCGACCGTTCATCCAAAGGGAGATCAGCCGTTGCTTTCAAAGCCGCGCGGCCCGCATACGTCCGTGTTGTTAGAGATTGATTCCATCGAAGAAGGAAACGACTGGCTAAAGACAACGGGGTTGGTCCGGCTTTCGGTGAACGCAGACCTGCCGGATGTTCATTTGGGTGATCGCATTGAAGTCACCGGCTGGCTGTCGGCCATTCCCGAACCAATGAACCTCGGTGAACGCAGTCCGCTGGAATGGGCGAACGATCAGGGGATTCGCGGCGATTTACACATTCGCGGATCGGCCGAGAGCATCATTCGCATCGCCCCGCCGGAGGGAAGATTGCTTCAACGCGGATTACAGAAAATCCGCAGTCTCGCGCAACGGGCATTGCAAGCATCTGTTCCCCGCGAGGGGCCGCTCGCTCAAGCCTTGTTGCTGGGGGACACGCAAGCCCTGAGCCGGGACGAATGGGATCAATACGCCCGCACCGGCGTGATTCATGTGTTGGCCATTTCCGGGCAGCACCTCGTGATTCTCGGTGGCGTGGTTTGGTGGGCCTGCCGCTGGCTCGCCGTTCCAAGACGCCGGGCGGCCGTTGTGGTGGCTGGCTTGTTGCTCGGATATGCCCTCCTGACGGGAGGAAGGCCGTCGGCGATGCGGGCGGCCGTCATGGCCTGCGCGATTTGCGGGGGAATATTGCTCCGCAAGCCGGTCGTGCCCGCCAACATGCTCGCGGCGGCGTGGCTGGCTGTGTTGATGCTCAATCCGGCTGATCTCTTCAACGCCGGTTTTCAACTGTCGTTTTTGTGTGTCGCCGTCCTGATTTGGGGGACGGCCATCTGGCTGAAGCCTCGCGAACTCACGCCGCTCGAAGAACTGATTGACGAATCCCGTCATTGGATTGATCGGGCGTTGCGAAAAGCCGCCCGGACACTCGGGCAGGCATTCGCCATCACGGCCATTCTCGGCGTGGCAACGGTTCCGCTCACCATGTATTGGCAACATTCGATTTCGTTGGCCGGATTTCTGATCGGCCCGGCCGCCATCCTGTTGACCACCGTGGCTTTGGTTGCCGGGCTTCTCACGGTGCTGCTGGCGCCGGTGCCGTTGGTTGGCTGGCTTGTCGGCTGGGCGACCGATCAATCACTGGTCGGCTGCGCATGGCTCATCCGCGAAGCGGCCGATTGGTCGTGGGCTTGTTGGTATGTCCCGGATGTGCCGTTGTGGTGGGTGGTCGGTTTTCACGTCGCCGGTGGTTGGCTGTTATGGCGAACCAACTTTCCCATCGAAGAAAAGAACCTGGCTGGGCCGCTGAAATTGCTTTTGGGCTGGCTGATCTTCGGCGTCATCCTCGGCGGATGGCGAAGTCCCCCGGATGAATTGCGGGTGACTTTTCTGGCCGTCGATCACGGGAATTGCACTGTGATCGAAACTCCGGACGGCCGGGTGATCCTGTGCGACACCGGTTCGATGATCGGCCCGGAAATCACCCGGCGGGTGATCGCCCCTTATCTCTGGTCACGCGGCATTCGCCACGTTGACGAGGTGATGATCTCGCATGCGGACTTGGATCATTTCAACGGCCTCGTGTCTCTGTCAACTCGCTTTCCCATCGGCAAAGTGACGCTGACGCCCAGCTTTGCGGAGAAGCGAACCCCCGGCGTGAGTCTCACTCTTGATGAACTGGAACACCGCCATATTCCGGTGCGAATCGTCTCGGCCGGAGATGTGCTGGAAGCCGGGGCGGTTCGCCTCGTCGTGTTGCATCCGCCTGCCGAGGGACCGCCGGGCATCGAAAACATCCGCAGCATGACCTTGCTGGTTGAACATGCGGGCCATCGCATCCTGATCACCGGCGACCTACAGGGCGAAGGTGTGAAAATGCTCACGAATCAACCCGCCACGCCGGTTGATGTGCTGATGACCCCGCACCACGGCAGCGGAGCCGAGAGCGTGGATGCGCTGGCCCGGTGGTGTTCGCCGAAACTCGTGATCTCCAGTCAGGGCCGCACCGACCCCGGCAAAGCCGAGGGCGTTTATTCCCGGTTGGGTATTCCCTACTGGGCGACATGGCCAAACGGGGCCATCACGCTGCACGCCCACCCGAGCGGATTGAGCGCCGAAACCTTTGCGACAAAACGGCAGGTCGTCGTTCGGAATGGTTCGTCCCGCTAAACTACCCCGATGTCCGATGATGAACTTCCCGCATTGCTTGGGGGCCGGCCCGTCAATCCGGCCGGACCGCCCGGATGGCCGTTGCCTGATTCGGGAGTGCTGGCCGCGTTGCAGGCGGCCTATGCAAGCGGGAATTGGGGTGCGTATCACGGGGAGAATCTTCCGCTGTTGGAAGAGGCTTTGCGGACGACGTTTCAAATGCCGCACGTTCTCACGACGGCAAGCGGAACGCTGGCGGTGGAAGTGGCCTTGCGGGCGGTCGGGGTTTCTTCCGGCGACGAAGTCATCATGGGGGCTTACGACTACGAGCCGAATTTTCTGACGATTCTCGCCATCGGCGCCAAGCCCGTGCTGGTTGATTGTTTGCCCGATTCGCCGGTTCTCAATGTCGATTTGATTACATCAGCCATCACATCCAAGACGAAAGCCATCCTCGCCAGCCATCTTCACGGCGGCTTGATTTCGATGACTGCCCTTCGGGAAGCGGTTAATGCGAAGAACATTCCCATCGTGGAAGACGCGGCCCAAGCCGCCGGGGCAATCATTGATGGCCGCCCGGCCGGGGCTTGGGGGGACGTGGGGGTGATTAGTTTTGGCGGTTCCAAGCTGCTGTCGGCGGGACGAGGCGGGGCGGTCTTTTTCAAAAACGACGGCCACGCTCAACGGGCGAAAGTGATTCTTTCCCGCGGGGTGCAACAATGGGGTATCCTTTCCGAGTTGCAAGCGGCCGTGCTGATTCCGCAGTTGATGAAACTCGCCGAATGCACAGCCCGCCAACACCGAAACTCGGCTTTGTTATTCTCGCTGATCGCGGATCTTCCCGGTCTTCGGCCAATTGGCAATTTTTCAGCGGCCATTTCTCCGGGTTATTACAAGCTCGGGTTTTATCTTGATGAGGCCGCGTTTGGTCTGTCGCGTGATCGCTTCGTCGCCGCCCTGCGGGCCGAGGGAATGGCCTTCGACATCGGCTTTCGGCCGGTGCATTGGGGGCGATCACCCAGCCGTTATCTCAAGGCTGGCGACCTTGCCAATGCCGACTTGGCGGGGCGGCGGGTGGTCATGCTTCATCATCCCGTCCTGTCCGGGGACGAGGGGGGGATTCGGCTGGTGGCCGAGGCCATCGGAAAAACGCATCGCTTTGCGGATCGACTCGCATAAAATGCCTGTCCGCCATTACCCTCCATGAGCGGGAGCGCAGCTCTCCCGAAAGGACCGGGCCGGATGATTCGTTTCGCAACCCTGACACTCCTCGCCGGGATGCTAATGCTCCCCGCCGCCCAGGCGGCCGACACAGCCGTCGGAACCTGGAGGCTGTCCCTGCCCGTGGAAACCCGCAACGGGGAAATCACCCTAAACCTGTTGCTGATGCTCACGGAAGCGGATGGCAAATGGGCGGGGGACTTCTTGGACAGCGCGCCGCCGCTCGGAGCCGAACCGACGATGGAAGTCACCGTCAAAGATGACTACGTGAAGTTCTCCATCAAGTTCGGGCCGAACAACTGGTCTTTCGACGGCAAACTTCAACCCGGCGGCAAACGCATCAAAGGCACGGTTGATCTCGGCGGGCAGATTATCCTGGCCGAGTTGGCCACTTCCGGATTGAAGAGTCTCACGAAAGACCGCTTCGCCGTGCTTCGGGAATCCATCGATAATTCCGAAAGCCCGACCGAATATTACAATGCGCTGTTTCCGGTGCTGAGCCAGGCAACGGCCAAGAAGATGAAGGTTGAAGAAGTGCGGGCCTACGCGGACAAGGCAAACAAATTCGCCGAGGCATATGGCCCCCGCTGGCAGCGGACGGTTGCTTTCCGGATGGCCGACGTGCTGGCCGGTCAGGAAGCCTTCTCGGCCATCGCGGTTGAACAAGCGAAACAGGGCGAACGGATGCTTACCCGCACCGATGACATCTCCACCCAACTGAAGACGCTTGACACGCTTGCCCGCGTGTTCCGCAAAGCCGGCAAGGAAGCAGATGCCAAGGGCGTTGACGACCGGATTTCCAAGCTCGAACCGCGTGATTATGCCGAATATGCCAAGACGAACCCGCCGTTCAAGCCGGAAGAATATAAGGGCCGCAAGGCGAAGAGAGACCGGGTCGTGTTGGTCGAGAACTTCACCGGGGCCGAATGCCCGCAATGCGTGGCCGTGGATCTGGCCTTTGATTCGCTGGTGCGGACGTACAAGCCGACAGACGTGGTGCTGCTGCAATATCACGTCCACATTCCCGGCCCGGACCCGATGACCACGAAAGACAGCATGGAGCGATTGATCTCCTATGTGAAACGGGACGACAAGATGAGCGCGCCGCAAATGTACATCTCGGGTAAAATGGACCCGACCGGCGGCGGCCCGCAGGCCAAGATGTCGAAACTCAAGTATCAGGCTTACCGCGAAACGATTGAGGAAATGCTCGAAAAGCCGGCGACGGCCAAACTGAATCTGAGCGTCACTTCGGCCGGCAACGTGCTGACGATCAAGGGCACGGTGGCCGATCTCGAAAAGCCGGGCGAAAAGATGAGCCTGCGGTTTGCCGTGGCCGAAGACCGGGTGCGTTATGCGGGCGGCAACGGCATTCGCTACCACCACGCCGTGGTTCGGACCATGCCGGGCGGGTCGAAGGGTTTTCCGGTGACCACCAAGAGCTTGGAAAAGACCTTGACTGTGAATCTGGCCGATCTTCGCGTCGCCCAGAACAAGTATCTCGACGAGTTCACGGCCGAGATGGAAAAGGCCGGGAACGAGATCTCCTTCCCGGAACGGCCGTTGGGCTTGAAAAATTTGAAGATTGTTGCTTTCGTTCAGAACGACGAGACGAATGAAATTGTGCAGGCCGTCCAGACGGACGTCGAACCGGCCAAGGAATGACGACCGTTGACGGGAGATTCATGAAGACCGCGTTGAAGTGGATCGGCGGGGCCGTTCTGGCGCTCGGCATCGTGGGGATACCGATCTTGCGGTATCGCACGATCTACGTCACCGAAAAGCGGTTCCGCGAAGTGACTCCCGGCAAGTTCTACCGTTGCGGCCAGATGAGCGAAGGAGGCTTTCGCAAGCATCTGCGGGAGAATGGCATCAAACTGGTGATTAACCTCCAAGATGAATTTCCGGACCCCGATCTTCCCTCCGGATATTGGGACAAGCCTTACATCACCGAAAGCCAGGTCTGTCAGGAGGAGGGCGTCAAATATGTCTTCCTCACCTTCGCCGGGGACCGGGGGCTGTTGCCCCGGAATACCGCAACACCGGAGAACCGGCCGGCGGTCATCGATGATTTTCTCAAACTTTGCGACGACCCAAGCAATTACCCCATCTTGATTCACTGCATGGCCGGACTCCACCGCACCGGGGCGCTGACTTCGATTTACCGGATGGAATACGAGGACTGGCCTTTGAGCGAGGCCGTGCGGGAACTGCGGGCCAATGGTTACGGCGACCGCAAATGCACGATGGCGAACGATTACATTTACGAATACCTGTATCTCTACAAACCCCGGCGGCCGAAGGCCGTTGACCAGCCGGCCCCGAGGGAATTCCATCCATGACCATCCTCGACCGGATGTTGTTTGCCGCGTTTTTGCGGTCTTATTTCATCTGTCTCACCAGCATGATGAGCCTGTACGTGGTCGTGGATCTCTTCACGAACATTGACGACTTTTTCGTGCCCGGCCGACGAATCACCGAGGTTCTGGAACACATCGGAACCTATTACGGTTATCGGATGCTCCAGTTCTACGACCGGCTTTGCGAAGCGATCTCGCTCCTCGCGGCCATGTTCACGATCGCCATCGTCCAGCGGAATAACGAGTTGATTCCCGTGTTGTCCGCCGGTGTGTCCACACACCGGTTGCTTCGGCCCATTTTCATCGGGGCCATCATGATGTTGAGTCTGGGCATAATCAATCAGGAACTCATCATCCCCCGAATTGCGGGCGCCTTGGTGACGGATCGGGAAGACTTTGACGGCACGCGAGATCTTGTCGTCCAAGGAACTTACGACGCCAACCGTGTGCATGTCGAGGGGGTGAGGGCGACACGAAAAGAGATGAAAGTGGAGCGGTTCTATGTCACCCTGCCGGAAACCGCCGCCTCTCGGATGACGCACATCTCCGCCCAGTTTGCCCAATATGTCCCCCCGCAGGAAAATGTGCCACTGTCCGGCGGTTGGATGCTCACCGGAGCCAGCCCGCCTGAAATATCCGAGGGGTCATTTGACCCAAAGATGATTAAACTAATCGATCCGGGCAAATACTTCGTGTGGGTCCGGGAGGCCACATTCACGGCCGTCACCCGCGGCCAGAAGACGCTTGGCTTTGCCTCGACTTCGGAAATGTTTCAACTCATGCACCGGACGGATGTGGGCCGGATGAACCAGTTGGCCGTGAACTTCCACATGCGGATGACGCGGCCGATCATCGGGATGATTCTCGTCATCATGGGCATTTCCATTATCCTCCGGGACCAGACCCGGCACGTAATCATCAGTTCCGGAATGTGTTTGGGATTGTGCGCCCTGTTCTTCGGCTCGATTTACGTCAGCAAATACCTCGGTAATGGAGACTATGTCTCCCCCGCCATGGCCGCCTGGATTCCGGTCTTGATCTTCGGCCCGTTCGCCGCCGTGCTTTATGATGCGATCCACACATAATCAGAAATGACACGGAGACAAGGTGACACGGAGACAAGGTGACCAAAACCAAACGGGCTTTATCTCCTCTGGTTTTGGTCACCTTGTCTCCGTGTCACCTTGTCTCCGTGTCATCTTCAAAACTTGTCTCCCGGTCATTTTTTCTTCTTCTTCGCTTCCCAAGCCAGCACGTACTTCTTCGGGTCTTCCTTGAATTCGTCCCGGCAGCCCGTGCAGCAGACGTAGTAAGTTTTTCCTTCGTAACTGACGGTCATCGTGCCCCGGCCGCCGCTGACGATGCACTCGCGGTCACCGTCGCCGGTTTCGGCAAAGGCCACGCCCTCTTTGGTCAGACCCACTTGGAAGGTTTTCGTCCATAGGGTGGATTCGGTCTTGTGGGTTTCCGTCCGGTAGATGAATCGGTTGTCGTGCAATAGCGAGACGATCAACCGTTCTTCCATTTTGGTTTCGGGGATGGAACGGACCAACGAGAATTGTTTGCCGTCCCATGTGCCCTGATAAACCACTTCGGTCTTGTCCGGGCGGGTCGCGGTCCATGTCCATTTCTTCCCGTCGGCGGAGGCTTTCAAAATGGCCTTGGTGAAGAGCTTCCCGTCGGCAAACTGCAAATCAAGCCAACTGTCATTCTTGGCGAATTTCCAGATGACGGTGAGCGTCTCGGACCAATGCCCTTTCTGGCGGGCTTCAATGGAGCCTTCCGGCGCGCCGGCCCCCTTCCACGTACCCACGAGTTTGTTGAAATCGCGGGGCGTGTCGTCGGCCGACAGGGCCGTGATCGTGCCAAGCATCATCGTCAGGGAGAAAAGCCATCGCATGGTCGCACCATTCGCTAGAAAAAGCCTTTGGAAACTTCATCGCTTCCGCACGGGTAGCGTTTACAATTCAAAACGTCTCTCAACCCAAAAGATTTCCCATGATCCGAATCCTGCCCGTCCTTGTCTGCCTTGTTCTTTGTCCGATCACCGCCGACGCGGGATTGCTGGAATACGTCAAAAAGCCGGACGATTCCTTCAAGTGGAATCTCAAGAACAAGACCGTGGCGGCCTCCGGCACATCATATCAGATTGAAATGGTCTCCCAAACATGGGAGGGAATCAAGTGGGATCACATCCTCATGGTTTACGTCCCCGAGGGCGTCAAGCCGGGCGAAAGCATGATGCTTTTCAACGACGGCGGCAAACCGGACCCGCTGCGGGGCATCATGGGGTTTGAAATCGCCAAACGAGCCCAAATCCCGGTTGCCTTCCTCTACGGCATCCCGAACCAACCGTTGTTCGACGGCAAAAAAGAAGACGCCCTGATCGCCGAGACGTTTGTGCGGTTTCTGAAAACCGAGGACGAAGACTGGCCGCTTTTGTTCCCGATGACCAAGAGCCTTGTCCGGGGGATGGATGTGTTGCAAGCCCTGTCCAAAGAGGAATGGAAGAACGATTTGAAAACGTTCGTCGTCTCCGGGGCCTCCAAGCGAGGCTGGACCTCCTGGCTCACCGGGGCGGCCGACCCGCGGGTGAAGGCCATCGCCCCGTTGGTGATTGACACGCTCAATTTCGGCAAACAGATTCCGCATCAGTTCAAATCCTTCGGCAAACCAAGCGACATGGTCAAGGACTACACCCAGCGCGGCCTGATCCCCATTCCCGCTGGCAAGGCGGCCGAGAAACTTTGGCAGATGGTGGACCCGTGGATGTACCGGGAAAGTTTGAAGATGCCGAAGATGATTATCAACGGGGCGAATGACCCTTATTGGTCGCTTGACGCGCTCAACCTGTATTGGGACGACCTCCAAGGGGACAAGTGGGTGCTTTATGTCCCGAACGCCGGGCACGGGTTGGAACAAATTTATGGCGAAGGGAAGAAAGACCGCAACCGGGCTCTCAGCACGCTGGCCCTGTTTGCCCGTCAGCAGGTGTTGAACAAGCCGATGCCGAAACTTTCTTGGAAGCATGAAGATGCCGACGGCCAAATGCGTCTGACCGCCACGACGGATGTGGTGTTGAAGGCGTGCCGGTTGTGGGTGGCCGATGCTCCGACGCGGGACTTCCGCAAGCAAACGTGGACGGAAGCCCCGGCCAAGATCGACGGCAAATCGGCCACGGGATTGGTCGCCAAACCGGAAAAGGACTGGCGGGCCTTCTACATGGAGTGCGAATACGAAGACGACGGCAAGCCGTATTATCTCAGCACGCAGATTCGGATGGACGAGGCGAAGAAATAACGATGGCCGACGGAGAAAACCCGCCCATGATCCGTGTGCAAAATCTGGTCAAGCGATTCGGCGAAGTCGCGGCCGTTGACGGCGTCTCTTTCGACGTTCAGGCCGGCGAGATTTTTGCCTTCCTCGGCCCGAACGGCGCGGGGAAGACAACCACCATTCAGATGCTGACCACGCTGCTCCGTCCAACGGAAGGCTCGATCACTTTGGATGGCCTCGACCCGGTCTCGAAGCCGCTGGATGTGCGCCGGCGTTTCGGCATCGTCTTTCAAGATCCCAGCCTCGACAGTGAACTCACCGCCGCCGAGAACATGGACTTGCACGGCGTTCTTTACCACGTCCCCCGCCGGATTCGTGTCGAGCGAGCCGAGACGCTTCTCAAGCTGTTTGAATTGTGGGATCGACGGAATTCGCGTGTCAAAGAGTTCTCCGGGGGCATGAGACGCCGACTGGAGATTGCCCGAGGGTTGTTGCACACGCCGAAAATTTTGTTTCTCGACGAACCAACCTTGGGGCTTGACCCGCAAAGCCGCAATCTGCTTTGGACTCACATCAAGCACTTGAACGAAACGGAAGGAGTCACTGTTTTCCTCACCACCCACTACATGGACGAAGCGGAACGGGTCGCCCGACGCATCGCCATCATCGATCATGGCCGCATTGTCGCGCAAGGAACGCCGGGAGAATTGAAACAGCAGACCGGCAGCGAGTCACTTGAACAGGCATTCCTGGCCCTCACCGGTTCCACGATCCGCGACGAACAAGCCGACGGCAGCGACCAGATGCGCCGGATGGCCAAGATGTGGAGGAGATAAGTCGTGGCAGTGATCTACATCTTGTGGTTGCGAGAAGTGAAAAAATATCTGCGGTCGAAGCCGCAGGTCATCGCGTCTCTCGGCCAACCGTTAATGTATTTGCTCGTCTTGGGGTTCGGCCTCGGACCCATCTTCCAAAGGGCGGGACAGGGCAACTACCTTCAATTCGTGGCGCCCGGCGTGATCGGTATGTCGATTCTGTTCTCGTCGATCTTTTCCGGAGTCGGCCTGCTGTGGGACCGGCAGTTCGGGTTCCTCAAGGAAACGCTGGTCGCCCCCGTGCCTCGGCTTCAGATCATGGTCGGCCGCACGCTCGGCGGGGCGACGACGGCGTTGATGCAGGGCACGCTTATCTTGGTGATATGTCTGATCGCTGGCTTTCGCCCGTATGACCTCACTGCCCTGCCCCTCGCCTTCTTGTTCATGGTCCTCATCGCCATTGTCTTTGCCGCCCTCGGGACGGCCATCGGGTCGGCGCTGAAGGACATGCAGGGATTTCAGATGGTCATGAACTTCCTCGTCATGCCGATCTTCTTCCTCTCCGGCGCCCTCTACCCGCTGACCGACTTGCCGATGCCTCTCACCATCGCCACCCATGTCGACCCGCTGGCCTACGGCATCGATGGCTTGCGGGGGGCGTTCAGCGGTGAATCACACTTTGGCGCGCTGACCGACCTTGCGATCCTCGGAACCGTGGCGTCGTGCTTTCTGGCGCTCGGAGCGTGGTCATTTTCGCGGATTCAGGTCTGATTCCGCCAACCAAGCCTAAATTCCGTTTTCCCGGCCACCCACTTCGTGAACGGCCATTGTTTCCGAGGGAACAGGCACGTTCATTGGTTTGTCGCACCATGCGATGACCGCATCCAGTTGCCGGATGGCGCCGTTCATGTCCGTTGCCGACTCTCGGTTCGCCGGTTCCGATTTCATCCGTTCCGCAATCCGGTCGGCCACGGTGAAGGCTTTTGCCAGCACATGGGTCGGGTATTCGTTCGTCCCCGCCCGGTTGAACACCACCCGCAACGTCCGGCACCAAGCCCGCAAGCGATTCGGGCCGCTGGGCGACAGATCGGGAATTGGCTCGTTCCGGTCGCCGGCGGTGTACGCCAGCATGGAGGTGCGATAAGCCTCAAAGGCTTTTTGCAGGGAATGCAGATGGGGAGTGGAGTAACTGGACCCAACCCGCATATTTTCCCACTGGCACTTAAGGTCAAGAACCTTGGTCAATTCGGCCGCACGGGCGGGGGTGAGCCGTTCGGCGGCGATTTCGGTCATCTGAGTCACGGCATCCTGCCCTTCACAACTGGAAATAATGGGAACCGGCTGATTCATAGCGAGGAAAGGAGAATCGGGCAAGAGACGTTAGGCGAGCGAAAACGGGCAGACGGGAAGCCTGAAAAACCGTTGTCAGCCGGGCGGGATTCCCCATGATAGCGACACGCATTTGACCCTGATCGACTGTCCTTGCCATCCACGGGAGAGCCCATGATCCGCCTCGCCATTGCCGCTTTGTTGTTTGTCCCGGTTGACCATCCGGAAAAGGAACACTTGGTCGTCACGCCTTCCGATCTGAAATGGGTCGATGGTCCGGCTTCGTTGCCGAAAGGCGCCCAAATGGCGGTGCTGGAGGGAGATCCGACCAAAGAGGGCGAGTTTGTCATGCGGGTGAAACTGCCGGACGGGATGCGAATCATGCCGCACACCCATCCTAAGGACGAACGGGTGACCGTCCTTACGGGCACGCTTTACCTCGGGATGGGCGACAAGATTGATGAAAAGACGGCGAAAGCCATGCCCGCCGGGTCTTACGGCCGGACCGGGGCAAAAATGCCGCACTTCGGCTGGGTGAAGGGAGAGACCGTGCTTCAACTCCACGGGATGGGACCGTGGGGAGTGACCTATCTGAACCCGGCGGATGATCCGCGAATCAAGAAGTAAGCAACGGCCCCGGCCGTTACATAAAGTTGCTGGACGGACGCGGCCCCGGCATGCATACTGGGAGGCACTCGCTCGCTCTGATCCGAGGCTCTCCCCATGCGTCTCATCATGTTGTTGGTCGTGTCCGCCGGTCTTTCCGTCAGCCCGCTGTCCGCCGACCCGCCGAAAACCGACCAAACCCAAGTCCTCGATCTCATCGGACGGATGGAAGCCAACACCGTCCGGATACGGCCCCTTGTCTCCGGACCGCTGGTGAGGATTCTCGCCGCCGACGGGGCCTCCGTGAAGACGGGCGACTTGTTGGCCGAGATTGATCCAAGGCAATACCAAGTTGATCTGGACCGGGCGCAGGCTCTCATCCTTCATGCCCAAGCGAAGACTCGGCTGGCGACGGTCACTCTTGAGCGGGCCAAGGCTCTGAGCGCGAGGGGCGGCATCAGCAAAGAGGAATCGGTGGAGGCCGAGGCCGCTGCCGAGGTGGCAAATGCGGAACTGGCCGTTGCCAAGGCCGACCGCGAACGGGCCGCGATCATCCTTTCTCGAACGCGGATTCAGTCGCCGATGGATGGCCGGGTCGGCCGGTTTTCCGTGACGGTGGGTGACATCGTGACGACCGAGGCCAAAGAGCCGATCACCACGGTGGTCGCCACGAACCGATTGACCGCCGTCTTTGAATTGGATGAGCGATCTCTGCTGCGATTGAGACGGGCCGGGTTGGCGGGGCCGGGAAAAATGGCGGTGACGCTCGGATTGGTTGATGAGGAAGGATTTCCGCATCCGGCCGAGTTGATGATGATCGAATCGGAAGTCAATCCGAAGACGGGCGCGGTGCGATGTCACGCCAGTTGCGCGAATCCCGACGGGCTTATTAGCCCCGGAATGTCTGTCCGGGTGCGCCTGACGATGCCGGAGAAGAAGTAACGGGTTGATGCGAGGAAAATAAAAAAACCACCCGATTACCGGCCGTCTCTCCCTCGGCTGGTCTTCGGATGGTTTTTATTCTGACCAAGTCGAACCATCAACCGCAAAGCCTCTCCCACTTTTCGATTGATGTGTTCAACTTAGTGATGAACATAAAAAGCAAGCCCTGTGCCAATCCGCATGGGAACCGGGCGTCTTGCGGCAAAACAACGCAAAACCACTGCAAAACAAGACCTTTTTTATGCGCAAGAAATCTCGTCATCAAACCATTCCTATCTGTCCGGGTCATTTTCTGCACGGAACACGATCAACCCGTGCATCTGTTCCGTGCATCCGCTTTTTCACGTGCTCAGAAAGCGGAACTTGCTCAGTCGTCAGCCAAATGGCGAGCCAGTTCCTTGCGATCAGCAATTCCAAGAACACGAGGCCCGGCGGGGTATTGGGCGGCGGGAAACCAATGTTCGACGACCATGCGATTGCCCACGGCCGTCCATCGTTCCACCCGGTCGTCGGCAAAGGTGATGACCACGGCTCCGTCTTTCCGTTCCACCTTCCCTTTGGAGGCGCGAAGGGGTTCAGACTCGGTAGCCGTGCCATCCGGACGGATCTCACAAGTCTCCTTCACGCCGTTCTCGAACACCGCCGACCACAAGCCAACCGTCGGGTTGGCGGGGGCGGGATTTTTGCCTCTCGCCTCGGGCATCGGTTCGGCCGGACAGGGGGCGGCCATCATCATCGTGACGGCGGCCAAAGTCATGATTCTCATCATCGGTTTTCCTCCCTAATGGGGCGTCTTATCATTCCAGACGAACGCCAACACCCGACGGACGGTGCATTTTGCTTGCCCAAACGGCTGGCTTTCCGCATTCTCACAAGAATCATCGGCTCCGGTTCCGCTACTTCGGTCGTTTGTCGGACACGCTTCCATGACAACCCCGCTCCTTGAACAGAACGCGGTGATCTCCGATTGCGGCAAGTATCGTTATGCCCTGACTCGTCGAGTCGGCACCGGCGTGAGAACCGCCACGTTTATCATGCTCAATCCCTCCACGGCCGACGCACAGACCGACGATCCGACGATTCGCCGTTGCATCGGCTTTGCCCGAATGTGGAACTGCGGCAAACTCCTCGTCTTGAATTTGTTCGCCATCCGGGCAACCGACCCGGCCGACATGCGGGCGGCGGACGATCCCGCCGGGCCGGAGAACAAAAGCTGGTTTGATACGCTTTTATGCGGCGAAGAGGATGGGCCGGTGGTGTGCGCTTGGGGCGTCCACGGCACGCACATGGGCCAAAATTTGACGGTGATGCGTTGGCTCAAATCGCTTGGCATTCAGCCGGTATCACTCGGGGTCACGAAAGACGGGCATCCGAGGCATCCGCTCTATGTGCCCTACTCGGCCGAGGCGATCCCCTTCTTGAGTTGAACGGCGGACAAAATCCTCGTCTGAACTGGTTCCCGGCTCGTCATACATAGGTGTCTTAACCATCACTCGCGGGGTCATCATGCGCCGAATCCTGTCTCTCCTCCCGCTGATACTCGCCCCAAGTCTGGCTTGCGGGCTGGCCACCGAACAATTGGGCAACGGCCCGCTGAACCAGAGTTTTGGCCTGGCCGACGACTTGCTGGCCATCGCCAACATGGATTCCCGCGTCTACTGGTATGAGGTAAACGCCAACCCCACGTTCTTCTTCAAAGGAGACGCCAAGGAACTCAACAAGGCTATCGCCAAGTTCACCGCGATGAAGCACGACAAGAAAGAGATCATCCTGCTGGCCGGAACCGGGGAGACGCAAACGCTTCTGCGGGACAAGAAAATCGCCTACGACTGGATTGTCCATGTGCCGCACGGATTCCATTTCGGCGGTGATAGCGAAGTGGCCGACACGCGGGCGACGCTGACGATCCGAATCCCCGGCGTCCGGGCCAAGACCCCTGAAAAGCCCGAACAACTGACGAAATGGATCACCGAATTGAACAGCGACGACTTCAAAACACGGGCCGGCGCCGAAACAGGCATCGAGGCATTGGGAACGGCCGCCATCCCCGCGATCCTCAAGGCCCTCAACGACAAACCGGCCGCCGAAGCCCGTGACCGTCTGGAGCGGCTGCGCGACCGAGCCGGGCAGACCGTCTCGCTGGACTTGCTGGAAATCCCGACCGATACCTTGGTGATTGGCAGCGACACCCTGTTGGCCCGTGCGCGCAAAGAGATGAGCAACAAGGCTCCCGATGTGCGAGGTTACGCCGTCTCCAGTTTGCCGACGGAACACATGAAGATCGAAGATGTGGTGAAGGAGTATGAACAGATTCTCAAGACCGAAAAGAACGAATACCCGCTTCGATGCGCCCTCGGCGGGGTAAGTCGGCTTGGAGTCGCCGCCAAGCCCCTGATTCCCTTGCTGCGCGAGGTGATGAAGACGGACGACAAAAACGTGAAGAGCTCCTGCCAATATGCCATCGACGAAATCGAGAAGGAGAAGGAAGCAAAGGAAATCCCGGCCGATACCAAGACAATCACGACTATTCGCACGGAGATTGGCGAGTTGGTCGCTGCGAGGAAAACAACCAAGCCAAAATAATCCCGATCGATTGGCGAAGAACTCTTAACGGGTTTTTCCCGGCACGCTCCTTGCACGATGAATGACAGGGTTCCTTCCGACCAAGTCATTCAAGAGGAGAGAATAATGGCTTCTCCAAAAATTCAGCCCCCCGCGTCTCGCCGATTGAAATTGTCCGGCCAACTTCTGGCGGGGCTGTTTGTCGCGGTCGGCGTGGCTCTGGCTATCTATGCCGGTCTCGTTTACGGAATGATTATCGGGTTGCAGAAGGGGGCCGAGGGCGCCAACGAACCCAAGCCGGGAGTGGGCATGGCCCCTGATCTGACAGGGCCGATCAAGATGTTTTTTGACACCGGCATCGGCGGCATCATCGGAGCGGGTTTGGGGCTTTTGCTCGGAAGCCTCCTGATGTGGGTGTTCTGTCGCTTTCTGTTGATACCCCTGTTTCGCAAAGTAGATTTCTTGTCTGCCGATGTGTCGTCAGAGCAAATGGATCAGGCGACTTCCTCTGTGATCAAATGAACGCGAGGCATATTCAGGCCGCCCAAAGACATACGCACCATCTTTTGTCTCGTGCCAATGAAAACATTTTAACGGATGAATTGATCGACATATGAAGCACCGAGTCCAATCGCTTCATAGTGCTTTCGGCACACGTCGATTTTGGTGTGAACATCTTCATAGGCAACGATGGTGTCGGCCTCGTTGACATAGAGCATCGCCCCGGAGATGTTGAAAAACGTAATCATCTCCTCAACCCCGGCATCAACAACTAATGTGTGCGTCTCGCCCGGTGGTTCAAAAACATACATTCCCGCCTTCGCCACCCAGTCGTGTTCGAGATACCGCCAGCTTCCTTTGATGACATAACCGTGAACCGGGCCGGGATGGCGGTGTCTGCTTAACACCCCCGACCGCCGCACCCGGAGCAGGTTGCACCACCCCCCTTGCACCGTGTTGAAAAATAACGGCCGAAACCAGACGTTGGGTGCCTGCGGAACCCAGACGCGTTCGTCTTCCGGGATGGCGGTCGCCACCAAATCGCCAATCATTCCGGCCGCGTTCGATGACATGTCATTTCCCCGGATCACATGACGGAATAGCCGCCGTCGGCCGTCAGACAGGCGCCCGTGACAAACGCCGCCTCGGGCGAACACAAAAACAACGCCGGCCCGGCGACATCGTCGGGCGTTCCCCATCGTTTCATGGGAGTTCGGTCCAAGATAGCCTGGCTGCGAACCGGGTCTTCCCGCAATGGTTTCGTCAGGGCGGTGGCAATCCATCCGGGAGCCACGGCGTTCACCCGGATATTGTCGGCGGCCCATGCGATTGCCAGCGATTTGGTCAGTTGAACAACGCCCCCTTTGCTGGCGCTATACGCCGGGGCATGACCGCCGCCGAAATAGCTGAGCATAGACGCGATGTTGACAATGGCCCCGCCATTTCGGGCCAATAATTCCCGGCAGGCCACGCAAACCCGCATCATGCCCGTGAGGTTCACATCGACAACTTTGGCGAACGAGACCGGGTCAAACTCTCGCCCCTGCCGCAACAACATCCCCGCCGCATTGACGAGAAAATCAAGCCGCGGCATCCCGCCGACCAACTCCCGAATGGCGGCCTCATTGGAAACATCAAGTGCCACTGCCGAGAGTCCGGCGATTGGCGGAACCGCCCCGACTTCGGCTTCCGTCAGCCCGGTGACGGTAACCGTCGCCCCTTCGCGAAGAAAAGCGGCCGCGATGCCGGCGCCGATGCCGCTCGTTCCTCCGGTGACCAAGCCGTGCTTTCCGCTGAATCGGCCGACAGAGGACATGAGGGGGAGTCTCGAAGGGATGCGGGGGGAACAGCCATCGTAGAATCAACTACGACAAGTGCGGGTGATTTCCAGTGTCAACAGTCGGCATCCCGACAACCTCCGACGATGGTGGAAATAATTGTCTCTTGGCATCATCCTTTCCAAGTCCGTATCAAACACCTCACAAACACATTCACTTTGTCATTCGAGGCCACGGGTATGAGATTACTCTCCGTCTTCACACTGTTGACCATCGGTTTCGCCTGTCACGCGGCCGATCTTCCGCGAAGCAGCCCCGAATCCCAAGGGTTGGATTCCGCAATCGTGCAAGCCTTTGTCGCGGCGGCCGACAAGAAAATCGACTCGCTGCACAGCATCATGATCGTGCGGCACGGCCAGGTGGTCGCCGAGGGTTGGTGGGCGCCCCATGACGCCAAATCCCCTCACTCACTGTACTCCCTGAGCAAAAGTTTCACTTCGACCGCCGTGGGCATCGCCATTGCGGAAGGCAAACTGAGCCTGGACGACGAAGTTTTGAAATTCTTCGCTGAAGAGGCCCCGGCCGAACCAAGCGCCAACCTCAAGGCGATGCGAGTCAGCGATCTGCTCCGCATGTCCACCGGGCAGCAAAGCGAACCGGGCCGGCCCGCGAATCAATCGTGGGTCAAGACGTTTCTGGCTCATCCGGTGCCGTTCAAACCCGGAACGCATTTTGTCTACAACACATCGGCCACCTATATGCTTTCGGCGATCATTCAAAAGGTGACCGGCAAAACGCTCCTCGACTATCTGACCCCCCGCCTGTTTGAACCGTTGGGAATCGAACACCCCACATGGGAAACCAGCCCCCAAGGAATCTCCACCGGCGGTTATGGCCTGAGCATCCGCACCGAGGACATCGCCAAATTCGGCCAGCTTTATCTTCAAAAAGGAAAATGGCACGGGAAGCAACTGGTTCCTGAGGCGTGGATCGAAGCCGCCAAGGCCCGGCAAACTTCCAACGGCAGCAACCCCAAAAGCGATTGGGACCAAGGGTACGGCTACCAGTTCTGGCGATGCCGCCACGGAGCCTATCGCGGCGACGGGGCGTTTGGCCAGTATTGCATCGTCCTGCCCGAACAGGACGCGGTGATCGCGATCACCAGCGGCCTCCGCGACATGCAATCCGTGTTGAACCTCATTTGGGACACCCTTCTTCCCGCATTCAAAGCCGAGCCATTGGCCGCCAACGACAAGGCGAAGTCGTCGCTTGACCAGACCTTAAAAAGCCTCTCGCTCCGGCCCGCCGCAGGCTCGGCGACCGCCGCCAACGTGGCCGGCAAACTCTTCGAGTTTGCCGCGAATGAACGCAAATTTGAATCCCTCAAATTGGAGGACGACGGCAAAGACGGTCCGCTGACGCTGGTTGTCCGCATCAACGGCGTCGAACACCGCATCCCCTGCGGAAAAGGGGCATGGCAAAAAGGAAAGGCCGGTTGGGGGCCGTTGCCGATTCAACCGGTCGGAGCCAGCGGAGCATGGACGGATGAGGGAACCTTCACCGCCAAACTCTGTTTTTATGAAACCCCGTTTGTGGTCACGATTCGCCTGAAGTTTGCAGGCAATGAAGTGAAATGTGAATCCGAGACGAACGTCGCGTTCGGACCGGTCAAACAAGAACCGCTGACGGGCAAGACAAAATGACCAGTTTGCCCAGTCTCAAGCAACTCGTCTTCGGAAGCATGTCACCCGTCTGAAGACGTCAAACATTTCAGGCGGCTGCGGAGTCGGAAGTTCCGAGCCGCCGCATTTTCTGTTCACTTTTTTGGCAAAAGACGACTACACTGTTTTTGGATGGATCCTCCATTCAATTCTCCTTTCCGATGCAACCGGGCCGATCATGAACACAACTCCCGCCGTCATTACCAGCGCAATCCTCCGATTTTGCCGGGGCGTGTCCCCGACCTATCAGCCGACTTTCCACGAGGTGGAAGTTCACCCGGATTCGGCCCCGCTAGAGTATCTCGACAATTGCGTGAAGGAAATCGAGCGGAACGGCGGAGAGATCGTTTATGGCTGGACGGTCTGGAGTCTTCCCAAAAATCTGATCACGCTCGTCCATCATGCCGTCGTTTGTCGGGACGGCCGGGTGATCGACACCACGCCGACACGGACAAGGGAAACAAGGGTTTTGTTCCTGCAAGACGACAAGGCGCGTCCGACGGGCGATGTCATTCCGAGCCATTTCTTTCAGATCGGCGACGACCCGGAAACCCTACATTTGGTGGAAGACATGAGGGAGATTTACGACCTGCATGAAGACGCCGATGCCGAGCGAGAAGTCAGAGTGTTGGCGCTCGTCTGACCCGCCATTGAGAAATGCCCGTTCTTTTCCCAGCAGTCAGACGAATTTCGTGGGTGAAGGTAAGGTCGGGAACGAGAACCAATTGTTTTTCCGGCGATCAACACGGTTGTCTTGGAAGCCAGATCCGGTGTAAACTCAAGAGGAATTGCGACAAGCCGGGGAATGAACGATGCCAACCGTGAAAGTATTGCTGGTGACTCCGTCACGCGTTGTCTGCCACGAAGCCCCGGTTGATCTCAATGGGTTTGTTCTTCCTGCGTTTGTCAACGGCCTCTTGGGAAAGACCGGCTGGATCATCACCGCCGACCAGTCTTTGGCGCCGAATATCACGGTCTGGTGTGTGAATCCCAAGCTTTCCGCTGATGGCAAGTCAGCCTCTTCCGTCCAGTTGAAGCGTAATTTCAAAGCCGAACAAGCCGTGAAGATTCTGACGGAAAAGGAAATTGCCGTCATTGGGGACATGCTCATCGTCGGAACCATTCCCGACGGCAAAAAAGCGGGCCAGGCAGCCGAAATGCCCGCCGAAAAACTGACGCAGATTTTGCGGTTATGATTCTCCTGATTGGGTTGGCCATCAATCAATGCGAAGGATCGAACTTCGAATCTCGTATCAATGCTTGAACTGACAAGAACTTGGGGATGTCATCCGACCGTCTAAACAACGGTCGGATGACATCCCCAAGTTCTTGTCAGTTTAACCTGGTCAATTTTGAACCATTCAAATTCTCAATCTGTCGAATGCCCTTTCTTTGAATCGCGAGTTCACAGGGTACTCAGGCCGGGAGCGTGGTTTCCGATGTTGACGTTGAGGGTTTCGACAGCCGTGCTGAAGAAATTCTTAGTGGTCGCCCCGGTGGTGCTGACCTTCGAGCCGGCCGACAGTTGGCCGCTGTTGGTCACGTCCCAGGCCTTGTAACTCAGCGTCGCCACCTGGGCCACCGACGAGTCCGCCGGCACGAACTTCAACACCGCCGACGCCGGCAGCAGCAGGGCGGTCGTCGGCGACACCCCGGAGAGGATCGCGAAATTCCCCAACCCCGTCCGGTCGTACAGCCACGTCCCCTTGCCCGACAGGCCGGTCACCGCGATC
>NZ_JH636445.1:240566-243071 GCF_000255705.1 Zavarzinella formosa DSM 19928 | reverse complement strand
GGAGACGGCCGTGACGGTGACCCCCTGGCCCGACTCGTTCGCCGGCAGGCCGGGGCTGATCCCCGTGATCGTGACCGTCTGCTCCCCGGCGTCCTCAAGAATGGCCGCCGGATCCGTGATGTCGTCCAGCGTCGGGGCGTCGTTGACCGGCGTGACGGTCACGTCAAACGAATCGGTGACAAACAGCCCCGCCTCGTCCGTGGCCCGCATGACCAGCGTCGCCACGCCGTTCTGGTTCGCCAGCGGCGTGATGGTCAGCACCGACCCGGCCCGCGTGACCGACACCACTCCCGGCGCCGAGTTCGAGTCGACCGAGAACACGAGATTGGCCGTCGCCGTCTCCGCGTCGCTGAAGTAATCCGCCAGGTCCACCGTGAACGATCCCGAATCCTCCGACTTCGTCTGGTCCGGGATCGACATGGTCACCGTGGGTTGCTTGTTTTCCAAAACAACCACGGTCGTGTCGTCAGACAGTCCGCCGGCATCGGTCACCCGCACCGTGAGGCTGTAGTTGCCGCTCGCCAAGGCGGGGGTGAGAAGGGTGAGATCCCCGGTCGAGGCATTGATCGAAAACAGCCCGCTGTCATTGCCACCGACAAGGGAGAACGTCTTGGTGTCGCCCGCGTCAACGTCCGACGCCGTGATGGTTCCGATCACCGAATTGTCCGGCCGGAGGATGTCGTAACCGAACCGATACGGTTCGCCGGTGATCGTCGGGGCTTCGTTCTTGTCGTTGATCGAGATGGTGAAGTCCTTCGAGAAGGACAGCCCCCCCGCGTCCGTCGTGGTCACGTGAACCGTGTAACTGCTCTTGGTCTCAAAGTCAAAGGTGGCGTTCGTCGTCAGCGCCCCCGTCGTCGGGTTGATCGCGAACTTCCCGTTGTCATTCCCCGTCCCCGTCAGCGAATACGTGAAGCTGTCGCCGGCATCCGGGTCGGTTGTTGTCACCGTGCCGACGGCGGCGCCGGAGGGCAGGTTCTCGTCCACCGTCGCGTTGCTCAGGGCGATGCTCGTCGGGACTTCGTTCTTGTCGTTGATGGAGATGGTGAAGTCCTTCGAGAAGGACAGGCCGCCCGAGTCCGTCGTGGTCACGTGAACCGTGTAGCTGCTCTTGGCCTCGAAGTTGAACGTCGCGTTCGTCGTCAACGCCCCCGTCGTCGGGTTGATCGCGAAGCTCGCGTTGTCGTTCCCCGTCCCCGTCAGCGAATACGTGAAGCTGTCCACGGTGTCCGGGTCCGTCGTCGTCACCGTGCCGACGGCGGCTCCGGCAGCCAGATTCTCGTCCACCGTCGCGTTGCTCAGCAACAAGTCAGTTGGCGTTTCATTGACATCATTCACCGAGATGATGAACAGCTTTTCGACCGTCAGACCGCCGGAATCAGTGGAAATCACCCGGATTGTGTAGGTGTTTTGGGTCTCGAAGTCGAAGACGGCGTTCGTCGTCAGCACCCCGTCGGCACTGAGCGAGAAGAGGCCGTTGTCTGTGTCGCCCAAACCCGTTGTGAAGGCATACGTGAAGCTGTCGCCGACGTCCGGGTCGGTTGTGGAAATGGAACCAATGGTGGTTCCGATGGCCGAGTTCTCGGCCACCGTCGCGTTGCTCAGGGCCAAGTCGGTCGGGTTGTCATTGACTGGATTGATCGTGATGTTCAGCGTGTCCGTATCTGTCAAGGCTCCGCCCGAACCGGTGTTTCCTTCATCGGATGTCACCACTTGAATCGTCGCCGGGCCGTTGTAGTTGAGGGTCGGCGTGAAGGTCAGGCCGTCGAGCGTCGAGTTCACATCCGACAACTGGCCGGTGATGGTGATGACCGCCGTGCCGTTGTTCTGAACAGCCGCCGTTCCGGAACCTGTGGCGTTCAGCAAACCGTTGGTGGCCGTCAGGGTGACCGAAACGGTCCCGGTCGAGGCATCGATATCCGAAATGGAGATCGCGTTCGCCCCGGACAAGGTCAAGGGATTGTCCTCGTCGATTGTCTGACTGCCCGGCAATGTGTTGACCGGGGCGTCGTTCACCGGGTTGACGGTGACGGTGAATGTCTTCTCGACAAAGTTCGCGCCGTCTCCGCTGTCTGTCACGCGGACGGTGATGACGGCGGTTCCATTGGCGTTGGGCACCGGCGTGTACTTCAGGTCGTTGCCGATGACGGTGACCGAGGAGATCAGGGGGGTGTTGCCGGAGGTCGCGGTGATGGAGATGATCGTCTGGTCGGACTCGTTGGCGGGTCCGGTCGTGATGCCCGTGAGCGTGACCGTTTGTTCGCCCGAGTCCTCGTCGATGGCCGCCGGATTCGTGATGTCGTCCAGCGTCGGCGGGTCGTTGACGGGGTTGACGGTGACGGTGAATGTCTTCTCGACAAAGTTCGTGGTTCCACCGCCGTCGTCCTCGACCCGGACGGTGATGACGGCGGTTCCATTGGCATTGGGCACCGGCGTGTACTTCAGGTCGTTGCCGATGACGGTGACCGAGGAGATCAGGGCGGTGTTGCCGGAGGTCGCGGTGAT
>NZ_JH636445.1:202634-236034 GCF_000255705.1 Zavarzinella formosa DSM 19928 | reverse complement strand
ACCGTTTGTTCGCCCGAGTCCTCGTCGATGGCCGCCGGATTCGTGATGTCGTCCAGCGTCGGCGGGTCGTTGACGGGGTTGACGGTGACGGTGAATGTCTTCTCGACAAAGTTCGTGGTTCCACCGCCGTCGTCCTCGACCCGGACGGTGATGACGGCGGTTCCATTGGCATTGGGCACCGGCGTGTACTTCAGGTCGTTGCCGATGACGGTGACCGAGGAGATCAGGGGGGTGTTGCCGGAGGTCGCGGTGATGGAGATGATCGTCTGGTCGGACTCGTTGGCGGGTCCGGTCGTGATGCCCGTGAGCGTGACCGTTTGTTCGCCCGAGTCCTCGTCGATGGCCGCCGGATTCGTGATGTCATCCAGCGTCGGGGCGTCGTTCACCGGATTGACCGTGATGTTCACGGTGTCCATCACTGGCAGGGAGATTCCCGAACCGGTGTTCCCGTTGTCGTTGGTCACCACTTGGATCGAAGCGGCCCCGTTGAAGTCGTGTGTCGGGGTGAAGACCAATCCGTTGAGCGTGGTATTGATGTCCGCGATTGTGCCGGACACGATCACCAAGGCCGAGGCATTGTTTGTGATGGAGGCCGGACCGCCGACGGAAACCGTCCCGTTCAACGCCGTGAGCGTGACCGTGACATTCCCGGAACCAGCGTCGATATCGGTCACTGAGATGGCATTTGTCCCGGACAAGGTGAGCGGTGTGTCCTCGTCGATGGTTTGCGATCCGGGGACATTGTTCGTCGGCGGGTCGTTCACTGCGGCAATCATCACATTGAACGTTTCCTCGACGAACTGGCCGATGTTGTCGGCAGCCCGGACAGTGATGCTGACCGTGCCGTTCTGATGGGCCAGCGGAGTGACGGTCAACGTCGTTCCGGCGATGCTCGTCGTCACAATTCCCGACGGGATGTTCCCCGTCACGGTGAAGACAAGATCGGCGTCCGGGGTTTCCGCGTCATTGAAATAAGGCGAGAGATCAATGTCAAACGCCGGGTCGTTCTCGGTTTTGTTGACATCAGGCAAGCCGCCGCCAGTGACCGTCGGGACTTCGTTCGGAACGATGGTCACTGTCGCCGAATCCGAAAGCTGGCTGACGGTGTTATCCGTCGCAGTGATCGTCAGCGCGAACGTCGCCCCTGTCAGGGCAGTGGCATTCGCCACGGTGACCTTTCCGTTGTTGTCGATGGCAAACGCACCATTATCGTTTCCGGAAACAATGGCGTAAGTCAACGAATCGCCGTCCACTTCAACGGTGGGCACCGTGCCAACCGTCGCTCCGTTGACCATCAATGAGTTGTAACCAAGAGTGACATCATTGATCGTCGGGGCGTCATCGACGGGGGCGACCGCGATTGATGACGTGTCAAAATCTGTCAGGGCTGTTCCGCTGCCAGTGTTCCCAAGGTCGTTCGTGAGCATCGTCAGGCTGACGGAACCGTTGGCGTTCAGGGCGGGCGTGAACGTCAGCCCGTTGGCATCGGCCAAGGTGGCGTTAATCGCGGCCGTCGTCCCGGTGATCACAATCGAGTTGGTTCCGTTGCCGGTGACGTCCCCGGAGGCAATTCCCCCCGTGACATCGGTCTTCACATTCAAGATTCCCGCAGGCACCGAGAGAGTGACCTGAACGTTTCCAGAGCCGGAATCGACGTCCGTCACTGAAATACCGGCCAGAACGACAGGAGTGTCTTCGGTTGCGGCAAACGCGGGAGGCAGAATATTCACCGGAGCGTCGTTGACGGCCGTCACCGTCACGGACACGACATCGGTGTCGGTCTGGATCGTCGGCCCGCCCGCCCCTTGATCATCCGTGGCGATGGTGATCGTTGCCGTTCCGGTCGGATTTTGGGAGGAGGAGAATCGGAGTCCGTCCAGCGCCGTGTTGATATCGGCGACTGATCCGGTGAATGTCATCGTGGTGTCATGCGTTCCGTCGCCAACGGTGAAGGAGAGACCGGAGGTGGCGGGCAGTGACAGGTCACCTTGGGTGGCCGTCAGAGTCACTCGCAGGTTGCCGGATTGTTCGGGGTCGTTGGCAACCGAGACGGCATTGCTGGTCGCCGCCGAGAACACCAGATCCGTGTCTTCGTTCGTGGCTTGGTCGCCCGGCACGGTGTTGACCGGCGGGCCGCTGATAGCCGTCAGGGTCACATCGTTGCCGTCGCCGCCGATGTAACTGATCCCGTACTTGCGAGCGCCGACGGTGATCACGCCCCCTTGGGGAAGGCCGGTGAAGGGAGTGACTGTGTCGCCACCGTCGTTGGTCAAAATCGTGAGGACTGTTCCGACCGGCGGATTGAAATTCGTTTGGGTCGTCACCGCCAGCGTGGCGCCCGTCAGGTCAACGGTCCCGTTGACCTGAAGTTGATCATAGTCGGTTCCGGCATTCATGCCGTTCAGGTTAATCGCCAAGGTTCGTGTCCCGGCGGCGCCGAATGACAGAGAACCGGTCGTCAAAACGCCGATGGCATTCCCGGCCGGCGATACCGTACCGCTGTCAGTCAGCGCGCCGGTGGAGAAACCCGTGCCCGAGAGCAAAGCCCCGTCCGCGACGGTGACCGGCCCGGTGCCGGTGGCCGATCCGGTGGTGTTGCCGACGGTCAATGTCCCGGCGGACACGATGGTCCCGAGGGTGTGAAGATTGTTGGCCGTCAGGGTCAGGTTGCCGGTTCCGGCTTTGGTGGCGGATCGAGGCCCGCTGATCACGCCGTCATATGTTGAATCCGTGTTTTGGGTGACGGTCAAGCCGCCCGTTCCGAGGACAATATTGCCGGAACCGCTCAACGGCCCGTTGATGGCGATGGCCCCGGCGGTTGAATTGCCAAGCTGGGCGGCTAGAACCACACCATCCGCTCCCGTGAGCGTGATCGGCCCGCCGTTCACGTTGTTGGTGGCTCCGTTGATCGTGAGAACACCCGCCGTGGTGGCCAGGGTGGTCGTGGTGGCGCCGGTTTGGCCCGTTGCTCCGTCAGTGTTGATTTGCGTCGTGGAGGTCACGTTCGTCGCGGACAGGCCGGTCACATAGGTATTGCCCAAGTTCGTGTTGGCAATCACATTCCCGCCGGCCACCTTGACCGGGGAAGCGGCGGTTCCGATGACATCTGCCGCTGTCGCGGCGGTGTTTCGACCGATCAATTCGATGGTTCCAGTCGCCCCGGCATCAAGCACATTGGCGGAACCAGCCATCAGAATTTGACCGGCTTCCGTCTCGGGCGATGTCGCGAGATAGGCATTTGGCGAAGAGTTCACGACAATTCGGCCGCCGTTCCCGGCGGAGACATTGCCAAGCGTGATTACCGAGGGAGTTCCGGCATCGCCGGAAATGTCCAAATAAACAGCTTGCGTGGTCGGGGTGCGGAATTGCGTCAACGGCACGGACGTATTGGTCGTGTTGCTAGTGATGATCGACGTGCCGGAGTCCATCTTCAATGGCTGTGGATTTCCGCGGTCTCTGTTGCCTTGAATATACACGGTTCCAGAGAAGCCGGGGCCGCCGATCATCGAGGTTCCCTGAATCCCAACATCATCATCGGACGCCAGGTAAATGTTCCCGGAAACAGCGCCGACATTTCCAGTAACGTACAAATTGTCACCACTGGCATTGGCGGAGACAATTCGAATGTTCCCGGTCCCGGTGGCGCTGGCGCCGGTCAGGGTCAAGTCAATCGTATTCCATTTGGTCAGGTAAACCCCGCCATCCCCTCCGTTCAAACTAAACAAACTATTGCTGGCGACGCCAGTGACACCGCTATCAGTCCCGATGTTAGAGACTTGCATTGGCCGGGCGTCGGTGCCGATCGAGCCGGCGCCTGTGGCGGTGAAACGATAATCTCGAGCAGTGATCACCCGAGTCGGAGCCGATCCGCCGTTGACGATCCCCTGTTGCGAGGTCGTGAGGGCCGTCGCACCCGCATACAGGATGTTGCCGCCGTTGCTGTTGACGTTCAGGGTGCCGCCCGTGGCGGCCACTCCAACGGAGGTGCTGTCCAACACGGCATCACCGGTCCCGCCGACAGCCGTGTTCACCGTGACTGTCACGGCCGAGGTGGTCGTGTTGGTCGATGTGATCGTTCCGCCAGTTTGAGACAAGCTGTCGGTTCCGGCGCCATCGGTGTTCGCGGCAATGTTAATGGTGCCGGCGCCGGAGCTGATGTTCGCCCCCAGCGTGACCGCATTCGAGCCGGCGATGGAAATATTGCCGCCGGTCGTGGTGATGTTCGTCGCCAGTGTGACCGCATCCGCGCTGGCGAGAGAGATATTGCCCGTCGTCGTGGTGATTGTGCCGCCAAGGTTTAACACGCCGCTGGTCACCGTCGCAAGTGACACGTTGCCTGTCGTCATGCCAATCGCATTGGGAACAATCAAATCTCCGCCGGTGGATGTCACATTGATGTTGGCCGCGCTGACGGAGTCGATTGTCAGCGGGCCGGCCGTGTTCGTGGCGTTTAAATCGCCGGTGGTGGTGACCGACAGATGGGCGCCGTCGGCTTCGGCGACGGACACCCCGCCCGTTCCGGCCGAGGCGGTGATTGTCGCGGCCTGTGTTTTCAGAGGCTGGGCCGGCGTTCCGAGACCGTTTGACGCGCTCAGGTTCAGGGCCGCCGAGCCAAGGAGGCCAAGACCCGTGGTGTCGGTGATGTTCGAGGGGCCGGACACAGTCAAGGCGCCGGTCGTTTTGACCAATCCGGCGATGTCAAGCGTCCCAAATGCAAGAATGGAAAGAGGAAGAGCCCCCGCGTCGAAGTTGTTCAACGTGTCGGACCCCGTGGCGACGTTTACCGTTAGCCCGGTAAGCCCGGCAATCGGCCCGGTGACCGTCTGGGTGCCATCACCAGTCCAGCCGGCGCTGATTGCCCCTTGGGAAAGGGTGATGACCCCGGCGGTGTCCGTGATGGTGTAATTAACCCCGTCCTGAGTCATGGACAGGTTGTTGTTCAATCCGTCGGCCGAAAACAACGTGGCCATGCCATCGGCCGTCACGTCAAGCAGGCTTGTTTGGACGATGTTGGAGACCGTGGCGACGACATCATTGCCATCCCCGCCCGCATAATTGATTGTAAATTGATACCGGGCGTTGTTGGCGGCCGAATAGATGGTTCCGGTGGCAAACTGACCGACCACCGGGTCGGCGCCGTCGTTGTTCACGAGGGTGAGCGCGTCGCCGACCGACAAGGAGCCGGTGACGTTCGCAATCAATGTGGAACCGGTGAGATCGACCGTGCCATTTACATTCAGGGCGTCGTAAGAAGAAGAGGAATTCAACTCCATCTGCAACTTGCCGCCGGAAGCAATCTTCAGATTGCCGGTGCTCAACGTGCCGATGGCCGCCGTGCCGGCGGGAGTTATTTGCCCGCCGGAGTTGACAGTGACCGCGCCGGCGCTGGTTGTCGCGTCGGTCCCGGTCAGAACCCCGGTGGAACTGACTTCCAAACCATTCGCCGCCGTGACGGACAGGGCCTGCGTCGGGGACAGGGTGAGGCTGGTGTTCAGGGTGGCCGGATTGCTTCCGGCGTTGATTGTCAGGTTCCCGGTGTTCGCATCGCCAAGCGCCGCGTTGATCACCACTCCGCCGGTCCCGGTCAGAGACACCGCGCCGGAATTCACGGACGTGATCGGCCCGACGACGGTCAGTGTTCCGGCGGAGGCCAGGTTGGTTATCGGGGCGGCAGTTTGACCCGCTATTAAATTGGTGACAGTCGCCGTGTAAGTTGTGGAAGCTGTTCCGGAAACGTAGGTGTTGCCGAAATTATTGTTGATGATCACGTTGCCGCCGGCCACTTTGATCGGGGTTGCGGAAGCCCCAATGGTGTCGGCCAGGGTGGCGATCGAAATGCCAGCCTTCAGATCGACGGTCCCGGTCGGCCCGGCGTTCAGCACATTGCTCGTGCCGGCCATCGAAATCTTGCCAGCCTCGGCGACGATCCCGTTCGGGATCGAGTTGACAACGATCCGGCCGCCGTCGCCGGTGGTAATGTTCCCGAGAGTCACCAATGAGGGGCCTGTCGCATCACCAGAAATGTCCATATAGACGGCTTGGGTGGTCGGTGTCCGGGTTCCGGTCACCACATTCGTTTTGTTGCTCGTCACGATGGATGACGTTGCGGACATTGTGATCGGCTGGCCTGCCGTGGAGGCGTCGCGATTGGCCTGCATCCAAACGGTTCCCGAGAATCCGGCCCCGCCGATGGTGGCGGCGTTGTCGACCAAATTGTCGTCCGCCGCCAGATAGATGTTCCCGGTGGCCGCCGTGACGTTCCCGCTAATCGTGAGATTGCTGCCGGTGGCGTTGCCGGAAACAACCCGGACATCGCTCGCCCCGGTGGCCGAGGCTCCGCTCAGAGTCATGGTGATGCTGCCGGCGGTGGGCCATTGGACCATGTAGGCCCCGCCGCTGCCGGCCGTCAAACTGGCGGTTCCGCTGGCAAAAAGAGCTGTTTGAATTGGCCTGGCGCTGGTTCCGACACCTCCGGTTCCGGTGGCGAGCGAGGACATCGCAAAATCGTGAGCCTTGAGGATACGTGCGGTGGATGGAGCGGAGCCGCCGCTTGCCAACCCCTGCTGCGAGGTGGTCAGCGCCGTTGTTCCGGCGTAAACGATGCTGCCGCCATTGCTGTTGATAGTCAGTTTGCCGCCGGCCGCGGCTCCGACGGAAAAATTGTCAACCGTGATGCTTCCGGTCCCGCCACCGGCGGTGTTCGCGGTAATCGTCGCCGCCGTGGCTGTGGTGTTGGTGGTTGTGATCAAACCAGCAGTCTGGCTAATACCTTGCGTTCCAGCTCCGTCCGTGTTCGCGGCAATGCTGATCGTGCCCGTGGTTGTGGTCACATTCGCACCCAACGCGACCGCGTTGGCGCTGGAGATGGATAAGTTGCCGGTGGTCGTGTTCAGATCCGCGCCCAACGTGATTGTGTTGGTCGCGGTGATCGACATGCTTCCGGCATTCGTGGTGATTGGCCCGCTGACGGTCAGCGACGTTCCGGTGTTGCCAAGAATGAGCGGCACGCCGGGAATCACAACCCCGGCGGCGGGAATCACATCCGCTCCGGTGCCCAAATTCAGGGTGATTCCCGTGACGTTCGTCGTCGGGATGGTGACGGTGTTGGTGCCGCTGCCCGAGGCGCCTGTCGCACTGCTGGTGATTGTTTCGGCTGTGTCGTTGAAAACAAAATTACTGCCGGAGATGGTGACCGAGGTGTTGTTGTTGATCCCCGTGCCAGCCGTGAAAGTGAGAACCCCGAGGGCGAAAGAAATGTCAGCGGGCACCTCCCTCGCTTCCAGATTCTCGATTCTCAAGACCGTTCGACTGGGATTTGAACGACGGGCGTTGTCGGACGTCAGTCGGGAGAGCCATTGAATCGGTCGCATCAGTCGGGATCTCCGGCAAGGTGCGTAAAATGCTCAAGACCGCGTCAACTGACGTTGCGCGGTCGGTCGAACAGAACGCAAACTTATCGCGTTATGGGGGTTTGTGGCCGGGGTTCTGACCGGCATGAAGACTCATTATCGAACCGAATAAGTGGACGGAAGGAAGCCGAAGTGAAGATCGAACCAACATTCAGAGTGGAAACAAAGTGTTTTCAATGAAGATGGCGAACTTGTGCTCGGAACGAAGTTTTTGCCGTTAGAGAGATGAATCAATTATTAATCGATAGGATTATGCGGGAATTTTTCTGATGTGTGGCGGCAAAGATAGCATCGTGCGATGTTTTGAATAACAAGAAATTTGGAATTTCGGCCACATTCCTTTTCATCAAGGGAATGGCGAAAAGACGAAGTCCGGCATGACGGTTGCAACTTTGGCAGACATTGTGGTTCATGCTTAATAAGTCAGCACGACTTCCATAAACGCGGCAGCCAGCGGGCCTCGGTGATCGGTGAGGCGATTGTAAAGTTGACGAAAACCGTTGGCCGGGAGGAGCGTGGATGCTCCGAACAGGAAGATCACGTTGTTGCTGAGCAAGGGCCGGTACTCGAAGCCGCTGCTCAAATCCACGCCGATTTCCCGGTCCATCTGGCCTTGAAAAATGAACTGCTCCAGCACGGCCGTTTTGTCGAACCAGAGAAAATTCGCGTTGTTAATCATCCGCAGTTTCGGCGTGAGGTCCAGGTCCAGCCCGGCGTTTGCCAGCCAGAGGCCGGGGTTCACGAAGTTGCTCTGCCCTTGAATCTTGCTGGAGCGCAAATCCGGCACGAGGCTGTTTCTCTGCGAAACGTTCACCCCGAACAGCGGGATTTGCTGGCGCTGCCAAAAGCTGAATTCTCCACCCGCGAAAGCCGGGTTGTCAAGGATCGTGTCAAACCCGGTGGCGATCCCGTTGCCGATCTTGCCGTCCCCCGAGGCATAAAACCCCGAGAGGCGGAATCTCGCCCAGTCGCGGTCATAGGAGACTTCGAGGGCGGCCATCTGCGCGCTAATCCGCTGGTCCCGCCCCGCCAGCGGGTTCAGGCTGTCTCGGCCCAAGACCCAGTAGGCGGCGTTCGAGATGTTGAACCGGTCGATGTGACCGTCCCCGGCCGCTCCCAAATAAACGGCCTGCACGCGGTGCTGCTGGAACACGCCCACGGGGTCCGGACGCACCAGAAACTTGTTCCGGTCGTACATGGCCGAGGGGCCGTCTTCGTTGTAATGGATGCTCGCCTCGGCCGTGTACCCCGGAAAGATAAAGTCCTGATAGTAATAGTTGGCGATGGCCACCGTTTGATTGCGGAACTCAAACGAGTTCAGCATGCTGTTCGTGTCTTTTTCCAACTGGCGAAAGACGGCGAAGTTGTACTGCGCCCGGTTCGCCGAATCGGTGCCGAAGATGCGAATGGCGGCGTTGGTGTCGCTGTAGATGAACCCGCGAAAATCGCTGGTGAACGGCTGCGCCCCGACTCGCGCGGAGACGAAGTCGTACTGCGGGCTGGTGTCCGCCAGTTTCAGTTCGGCGAACCACTCCTGCAACGTCACCCAGCCGCGATAACGTGTCAAACCATCGCGCACGTCGGGGCTGACGACCCCGAGTTCCTGGGCGACCAAGCCGTTGTAATTCACGGCGGGAGTCAGCTTCACCCGCCAGTCCGGCGGTTTGAAAGCCGCGTCGCCTTGGAACAAATCGAACGACGCCAAAAATAACTGGTTGTAGACGAACTGGCCGCTTTTCCCAAAGAAATCGCGGGGACCGTCCCCTCGCGTGCTTTCAAAAGGCGTCGTCGCCGTCGGGAGTTGCCGGAACTCGAACAGGCTTGAGGACGTGCCCGTGATGTTCAGGAAAATATTCTGCCCGAGAATCGGGTAGTCACCCTTCAGTACGTTCTGGTTGTACGGGTCCGAGATTTCGCCGACTTTGTACGGGTAGTCGATGCCGAACGGAAACCCCTGATTGTAGCGGTCCCATTCCGGGAAGCCGATCCGCCAGCGGTCTTCCATTGTCTGGAATTCGCCACTCTTGCCGGACCGGTTCTGCACGCGGCTTTTCCCGGCGAAACCCAACGGCGGGTCAATCGGAGGTTCCGGGTTGCCCGGCGGCGGCATCTCCTTGAGCATCTCCGAAAATGGTTCCAGCGGCCGGTTAAGCGGCGGCGGTTTGTCCATCGACTTCGGCGGCAATTCGGCGGGAGTTTCCCCGGCCACCGGCGAGACCTCTGGCGGCAAAGCGACGGGAAGTTCCCCGACCACCGGAGTGATATCCGGCTCGCGGATCACGGCCGGTTCTTCGCGGGCCGACAGCGTTGGCGTGCCGCTTCCGCACAGCGCCAAGGCGGCCAAAAAGTACCGGACTGATCGTTTGGCCATTGGCATGAGGGTGTGTTCCCGGGGTTCCCCTGTCCCGAGTGCGGGCCTAGTCGGGCGGTGAATTATCATCTCTTCTCATGACTGTCCAGACGAGTTTCCCCTTGTTCAATCCGGCCCGTGCGGGTATGTGGCCGGCCGGGGAATCGATCATTCGGGGGAAGATCATCATGGGGTGGAAACACTGGTTGGGTCTCGCCGCGCCCGAGACAGCGCGCAAGCCGGCCGAGCGAAAACCGGTTCGCCTCCAGTTAGAAACCCTCGAACATCGCGATCCCGCCGCCGGAGTCTCGGCGACATTGGCGGCCGGCACTCTCACGGTGACCGGCACAGCCGGTGATGATCGCATTCAAATCACCGCCGAAAGCGGCTTGGTGATCGTGACCACCACCGCCGGTGTGATCGGCCGATACAATTCGGCGTCGGTCAGCCTGATTAATGTCAACGCCGGGGCCGGAAACGATCTTGTGAAGGTCTCCTCCCTTGTGACGCAACGCGCGCTCATCGATGGCGGGACCGGCAAAAACATGCTGCAAGCCGGCGGCGGCCCGACGACCTTGATTTCGTCCGGCGCCGCCAGCAAAGTCGCCGGGGGATACGACGTCAACACGATCAACGTGAGCGGCACTGGCGTCATGGTGGTGGGGGGCGTGGGCGCGAATAACGTGACGATCAACGCCGTGGATGCGACGGCCCAACGACTCACCATCGGGGATATCGTGTCGGCCACCCCCCAGGCCACCCTTCAGGTGAACAACCCCATTCCGGCGCTGGCCAACTTCAAGGAAGGCACCATTTCAAAGGGCGAAGTGGGCGCCATTTTGCAACGGGCGGCGGCGGCCACTTCGTCCAATGATGCGATCATCGCCGTCGTGGATCGCAACGGCACCATCCTCGGCGTGCGGGTGGAAGGGGGCGTGGCCCCGGAAGTACAGAACAATCAAAACACGCTGGTCTTTGCCGTGGACGGGGCCGTGGCCCTCGCCCGCACCGGGGCGTTCTTCTCCAGCACCACCACCCCGCTGACCTCCCGAACCATCGGGGAGTTGAGCCAGTCCACGATCACCCAACGAGAAGTCGAATCCAACCCGAACATCACTGATGTCAACTCGACAGTGCGCGGACCGGGTTATGTGGCGGCCGTCGGCGTCGGCGGGCACTTCCCGCCCGGCGTGCCGAACACTCCGGAAGTGGATCTCTTCGGGATCGAGCACTCAAATCGCGACGGACGCTTCAATCCCGGACCGGACCAGGTAATCGGCACCCCCGATGATATCTCGCTGGACACCGCGACAACGGAGCGGTTCGGGATCGATAAAAACTTCGTCCCAAGCGGCCAGGCGTTGCAATTTCTCGATTCCTATGGGGTGGCCATCGACCCCAACAAAGGAAACAATGCGCTGGCCCAAAAGTATCAGAATCGCGGCATCGCCACGCTCCCCGGCGGCCTGCCGATCTTCCGCAATGGCTCTCTGATCGGCGGCATCGGCGTGTTCTTCCCCGGCAAAACGGGTTATGCCACCGAAGAAAACTCCAGCCTGAGCGCCACGTTCGACCCCAAGAAACCGGACCGGACTTTGGAGGCGGAACTCATCGCGGCGGCGGCCATCGGCGGCAGCAGCGGAGCCGGCCGGGCGGTGGGAGTCCTCGGCGGCGTCCAAAAACCGGCGGGCTTCGATATTCCCTTTGGCCGGATTGACTTGGTGGGGATCACGCTCAACGGCGTCGGCCCGCAGGGCACCCAAGGGGTCAAATTGCTGTTCGACCTCGCTCCGCAGCTTGGCTTCGGCAAGGGAAATCCGAACAGCGGAACCAACTTGCAGGTGACGCCCAACCCGGCCGTCAAACTATTGGACGGCAAAGTCGTGCCGTCCGGCTGGCTGGTGACGCCGCACAGCGGCAACGGCATCACGGCCGCCGAGGTGACGCAAATTATCTCGCACGGCATTGCGCAAGCCAATCGCACGCGGGCGGCGATCCGCTTGCCGCTGAACAGTTCGACGCGGATGGTTTTCGCCGTCGCCGACAAGGACGGGAACATTGTCGGTCTGTACCGAATGCCGGATGCCACGATCTTCTCCATCGACGTGGCCGTCGCGAAAGCCCGCAATGTGAACTACTACGCGGACCCGACGGAGTTGAAATCTGTCGATGAATTGCAGGGCGTGAAGGCGGGCGTCGCGTTCTCAAGCCGCACCTTCCGCTACCTGGCCCTGCCGAGATATCCCAGCACTGTTGACGGCGCGCCTCCCGGCCCGTTCTCGATCCTGAAAGACGGCGGCGCGAACGCCTTCACCGGCTTGCAGCAGGGAGCCCGTCTCCCGGCGGCGGCCTACAAGAGTGTGTACGGTCATGACTCGTTCTTTCCCGGCACTAATTTCCACGACACGTCGGACCTTCAGAACGCCAATGGAGTCATCTTCTTCCCCGGCAGTTCGCCCCTCTATGGAGTCGGCCGGGGCCTGATCGGCGGCTTTGGCGTTTCCGGCGACGGGGTGGATCAGGACGACTTGGTAACCTTCGCCGGCCAGCAGGGCTTCGAGTCCCCGAGCGTGACCTATGCCGACAGCGTGACTTACGCCGGAGTGCGACTGCCTTACCAGAAGTTCAACCGCAACCCCGAAGCTTTGTAAAAGACGTTGCGGCTTTTACATGCCCCGACCGAGAGCGAGCCCCAGACGTTACACGTGAAGACCAGGGGTTCTCTCCCGGTCAAAACAATCGAACGGACCGGCATTTTCCTTTGGGCGATGGGGCTACAGAGTTCCCGGTTTCACGATTTGAAAACTGGTCAAAACCCGACCCAAAAGTGGCCGAAAACAACCGAAAACAGTCGTCCGGCGACCATTTTTGGACAGTTGGACACCCACCCAACTGGTCAAAAACAGTGGGCCAACTGAACACTATTTTTCAAAACCCCCGGCAAATCGACACGTCGCCTGATGATTTTGGAGCAATCCGGGGCCTTTTGCAGGCGCTTTCAATGGCCCAAAGCAACCGCTCAAATCTAATTCCCAATCATTTGAAATGAGCCACGTGGCCTAAATGGTGTTTTGGCCCAACATGCCAGATAGGTCGGATTGCCTTCTTCACTCCGAAAAAGATAGACTCCATTTCGGAGAGCGGTTAAGATCATCTTTAGTTGATGGTTCCGGGATTCCCAATGACACTCATTCGGGAATGCGCGATCCGGCTTTTTTGAATCCCGCCTGTTTCAGCAGTGTGTGAACATCGCTGATCGTTGGTTGATGCCTCCTGACTGACCTGCCTGCCAAACTTCTCCTCCGGAGTCTGTCTTCATGCCTTGTTGTCTGCCTGCCGTTGCCAATCACCTTCGACTGATCTCCGGGATGATGCGCGCCGGACTGGTGCCGGTGTTCGCCGGTTCGTTGTTCGCGATGATGTTTCATGGCGTTCATTCCGATCTGCGGGCGGCCGATCCGTTTCAAGACAAGGTTCTCCCGTTCCTGAAGACCTATTGCATCCAGTGCCACAACGAGAAAACCAAAAGCGGGGAACTGGACCTCACCCGGTTCAACTCCTCCGCCAAGGTTGCCGAGGAATTCCGGCAGTGGGAACATGTTGTAACGTTTATCAAGAAGCAAGAGATGCCGCCCGCGAAGGCGAAGCAACCATCGGCCGACGGACGAGCAGAGGCACTGGCCGCGCTGGAGCAAACGATTCTGACCGAGGCCCGCAAACAAGCTGGTGATCCAGGCGTGGTGCCTCCGCGACGGTTGAGCAACGCGGAGTACGACCATACGATCCATGACTTGACCGGCGTGGACGTCCGGCCAGCGAAGACATTCCCCGTTGATCCGGCGTCCGGGGAGGGCTTCAACAACACCGGCGAAGCCCTGACAATGTCCCCCAGTTTGTTCAAAAAGTATTATGCCGCCGCCGAACTGGTCGCGGATCATGCTCTGATTTCATCGTCGGGGGTGGGGTTTGCCCCGCATCCGGTGGTCACGTTTGCCGACCGGCAGAAGTTTTATGAGCAGGCGATCATCCGTTTTTACGAACAGCATACGGTTGATTACGAAAAGTGTTTCACGGCCTTGTGGCTGTATCGACACCGACCGGCGGCCCGAAAAGAGGTCACGGTTGAGGCTTGGGCGACGGAGGCCGGACTCAGTCCGAAATACCTGCGTTCGCTTTGGAACACCCTTCAAGGCGACTCGCCGGACAATTTCTTGATCCTGTGGCTGCGTCAGCGATGGAATGCCTTGCCGGCGCCGACGAACCCGATGACGCCGGCCGTCACCGCGGAACTTCAGACAACCGTGCGGACTTTGGCCTCCGACATTCGGCAATTAAGCCTGAAAGTGTGCCCGCCGGAAACGGAGGCGATTGTCTCCAATGCCGGCAACGCCCCAATCGATCACCTTGCCCGCCGCCGCCGCACGGCCGAATCACGGGACACGTTCGACACCGCCGGGACAAGCAGGCAATTGCAGACGGTGACGTTCAAAAACATCACCGACAAGGACACGATCAAGCTGGTCATTCAACTCGCGGACGTGGCCGGCAAGAAAGCGGACGGGTTGGTGATTCTCAGCGGCATCCTTCGGACAAACGATCAGACGACCGACGGCAAGAGAAAGTGGTCGCTCCGTGAATTGTTGCTTGAGCGTACCCCGGATGTGGCCGCATCGCTGAAGTTCGGTGCCCATCCTTCCGGCGGAAAACTGGATGCGGATGCCTTCGCCTTGAAGGCTCCCGCGACACTGGAACTTACCCTTCCCGCAAAGGCGTTTTCCTTCAAGACGAAGGGGACGGTGGCTCTCACCGCCGATTGTCGGCTGGATGCCGCGACGCCCGGCTTCACGATGATCCATGTGCTGGACCGCAAACCGGCGGCCGACGAACTCGGCCTCCCGATGATTGACGCGAAACACCCGGCGGCGGCCTCTGTCGCCGCCTCTGGCGAGACGTTCTGTCACTTGTTCCCGAACCGGTTTTTCTATGTCGATTCCACACGAGGATTATCGGCCGGCTTCCACTTGATCGAGGGATTCTTCCGGGATGACCAACCGCTGTGCCGATCTGTGTTGAGCGCCCCGGAACGGAAGGAACTTGACCGGCTCTGGGACGAACTCTATTTCTGCACGGGCATCTGGGAAAAGATGATCCGGGGGTTCGTGTTCTTCGAGCGATCCGAACGAAACTTCCTCAAACACGTTGATTTCGACGGGTTTCGAGAAGAAGACCCGGAATTGACCAAAGACGAAACGCTGGCGAGGTTCAAAGAAGTTTACCTCAAGCGATCCGGCGTGAAGGCGACGGGCGACGAACTGGCGAAACACCCGATCAGCATCTTCTTCGAGGATGTTCGAGGTGGAATTCGCCGTCGGGCCGAGACGCTGAAGCGTTTGGAACCGATGTGCCTCAAGGATTTGCTGGTGTTCGCCGAAAAGGCGTATCGACGCCCGCTAACCCAAGCGGAACAACAGAAGATCGAGAAATTTTTTGGTGACGTGTGCCAGGACAAGGAACAAGGGGTTGAGGCGGCGATGCGGGCCTCCATCGTTCGCATCTTGGTTTCGCCTCATTTCTGCATGCACTTCGTGGCCACGCCATCGGGCGATTCGGTTGCTTCGCTCCCGGATCTCGCCCTTGCCTCGCGGCTGAGTTATTTCATCTGGTCCGGGCCGCCAGATGCAGAACTTCTGGCGTTGGCCAAGACGGGAAAACTGAAAGACGCAGCGGTCATTCGCGGGCAAGTTCGCCGGATGTTGAAAGATCCGAAGGTGAGCCGGTTTGCCGAGGAGTTCTTTGGCCAATGGCTCGGCTATCGTGATTTTCCAACCCAGGAGGCCGTCAACCGGCAGGCATTCCCGGCGTTTGATGATGCGTTGAAACAGGCGATGTTCGAGGAGCCGACCCGCCTCATCACCCATCTGATTCAACAAGACCGGCCGATCACGGAATTGCTCAATTCGGACACAACCTTCGTGAACAAGAAACTGGCCTCCCATTATGGTCTGCCGTTCCGTGGCTCGGCCGATGAATGGGAAGCCGTCAACGGATTGCATCAGCAAGGCCGGGGCGGCGTGTTGGGCATGGCGGTGTTCCTGACGAAAAACTCCCAGCCACAGCGAACGAGTCCTGTCAAACGCGGCTTCTGGGTGGTTCACAAACTGCTTGGCGAACACATCCCCCCTCCCCCGCCGGATGTCGCGGTGTTGCCCGCCAAGGAGACGGACACCAATGGCAAGACCATCCGCGAATTGATGAAACTCCATGTGGACGACATGAAGTGCGCCCGTTGCCATGTGCGGTTCGACCCGGTCGGGCTGGCGATGGAGGGCTTCGACCCGATTGGCCGCAGCCGGGCCAAGGACTTGGCGGGCCGGAAGATTGACAACGCGGTGTCGCTCCCGACCGGCAAGGAAGTTCGCGGAGTGGCTGAATTCGGGGACTATCTCGCCACCCACCGCAAACAGGATTTCACGAAGACTCTCTGCCAGAAGTTTCTCGGCTACGCCCTCGGCCGATCTCTTCAATTGCCCGACCAACCATTGTTGGACAAAATGCAGGCCGATCTTGCGGCGACCGATGACAAGCTATCGACGCTGTTTGAACTCGTGGCGACCAGCCCGCAGTTTCGCAACCAGCGATGCAAGGATTTCACTCCCGCCAAATTCAAAACCGAACCATTATCCGGAGAAAAATGATGACTCACGGAAAAACCATCTCCCGTCGTGTTCTGCTCAAGGGGCTTGGCGCCACCGTGGCGCTTCCCTGGCTGGAGTCCGTTCCCTTGCTGGCGGCCGAGACGCCCGCCAAGACGAAGGCCGCCCAGCGATTCGCCTGCCTGTTTATCGGCGACGGCATCTCCCCGCCGCATTGGTGGTCGAAAGGGAAAGGTGCCGAGATGGAACTGGGGTCGAGCCTGGAACCGCTCTCCCCCTTCAAAGAGAAATTGAACGTCATCAACGGGCTGTTCAACAAGGAAGGGGATGGCGGCCACGCCAAATGCACCGGGAACATCCTTTCCGGGGCAAACCTTCACCGCGGCCGCACCATCAAAGGCGGCGTCAGCATGGATCAGTTGCTGGCGAAGCACTATGAGGAAGAAACCGCCCAGCCGAGCCTAGTGCTGGGGTGCGAGCAACCCGTCAGCGGCTTCCACGAAAGCCAGTATTCGATGGTTTATGCGTCGCACATCTCGTGGCGCAATCCCGATTCGCCAGTCCCCATCGAACTCTACCCGTCTTTGGCCTTCGACAGTCTGTTCGGCGGCAAGGCCGGGAAACTTCAAGGAAGCATCCTTGATGACGTGTTGCAACAAGCGAACGACCTGAATGGCAAAGTCAGCGGGTCGGACAAACTCAAACTTGATGAATACCTCTCGTCGGTGCGGGAGACGGAGCAACGGGTTCAGAAACTGAACCGCGCGGCAAAGGAAGACGCTCCAGTGGTCCCGGCCGGACAGCGGCCACCGGTCGGCCAGCCGAAAGACTTCCGCGAATATACGAAACTCATGTGTGACATGATCGCCCTCGCGTTCCAGACCGACCGCTCACGGATTGCCACGCTGCTGATGTCGCGGGACTTGTCCGGACAGGTCTATCCGTTCCTCGGGGTCCGTGACGACCACCACAGTTATTCGCACTCCAACACGGGCAAGGAATATCAGGCCATCGTGAAGTGCCACGTCGAACAGTATGCCTATCTCATCGGGCGGTTGTCCAAGATGCAGGAAGGTGATCGCACGGTGCTTGACAACTCGTGCATCATGTTCGTCTCCGAACACTGGAACGCCCACAACGGCCAGCAAGTTCCGCTGGTGCTGGCGGGCGGCCTCGGCGGGACACTCGAAACCGGCCGGTCGCTGGACTACTTGAAGGCTGGCAACGACAAGCGAAAACTCTGTGGCCTCTACCTGTCGCTGATGGATCGAATGGGCCTGAAACTGCCGGAGTTCGGCGACGCCAAAGAGCGGCTCGCCGGGATTTGACGCCAGCCGCCGGACGGGCGGATCATCTCGAAAAATCGGGCAGTCTGTTGGCGAGGAGATTTGTCGGGTTTGAACCATCCGTGCATTCTGTTTCGCACGGATGGCTCGGTTGTCACTTGCTCAGCATGATGTACCCGGCGCCGGCGTCCCCGGAGATCGTCTTGCCGAGCGCCGCGAAATCGAACTGCACGCCGCTGCTCGACGGATGCCAGTGCTGGCCGACCATCACCTCGCCGGTCCCCACGGCGGCAATCAGGTATTTCGTTTTCTTCGTATCCTTGCCCAAGTGCTGGACCGCCACCCCGGCGCCGTACATCTTGAAGGTTCCCAACGTCCATGTCATGGCATAGCACGGCAGGATACCGCCGTCCTTGCGCTGAATTTTCTGAATGTCGAGCGTGCCAACATAGGGGTCGCCCTTGCCGGGGGTCTTGGCTTCGGTGATGGTGAACCGGCCACTGAGATCATCGCCGGTTTTCCCTTTGAGCTTCTCGACACCGAGGGCCGTTTTCGGGTCGGCGAGCAGCGAGGTCGGGTGCCAGGTTCCGTCAAGCACGCCGTCCTTGATTTCATAGATGCCGAGGCCGACGACGCCGTCGGCGGACAGGGCGGTGAAGATTTCTTCGCCGTCCTGCGCGGCGGAGGGGAAGAACAGGCCGATGCCTTGAAGTTTCTGGCCGCCGGCAAAATCATACGTCATGTGGAAGTATTTGCCGACCGCCTTGACGCCGGCCTTCCCCTTGAGGAAGGGCTTCGTGGAACTGGTGATGATGTCGAAGTTCCCCTTGAGCCGGTTGGCGACGCGAAGGTCTTCCGCTTTGCCGGTCGCGGCCGCTTCGTCTCGTTGGGCCTTTGCGGTGGCCTCGTCGAGTTCAAACAGTTTCGGTTGCAGGGCGTAGCCGATGGCGACAAATTGCCAGGGAGCCAGCCGGGAATCAAGATTGCCGTTGTGGCAGGTGAGCGTGTATATCGCGGCCCCGGTGGCGTCGGCGGCGATCAGGCGATTGCGGCCGTCGTAATGGAGGACAACGCCTTCTTGCACCTTCTTGCACAACTGTTGACCATTGGACCAAAGCAAACGGACATCCGGGTCTTTCGGCTTGCGAATGCTGAAACCGGTGGTTGAATCCTTGTCAAGATCAAGAATGGCCACGCCATCCGCGTTCTCAATGCGTTTGCCATCGAAGTGCAGGATTTTCTTTCCTTCGGAGTCTTCGACGTTTTTGCCGTCAAGGTCGAGCAGTTTCTTGTCGGTCTTCTTGTCGTACACGCTCCATCGCAGGTCGGCGGCCGATGCGGGCAGCGCCGCCACCAGCAAAAGCCCGGTCATCAGCCCTTTTGTCCATGCTGTCATCGCCAATACTCCCGAAGTTGGTGATAAATATCGAGGGGTTTCGTCCGCTTCGATGTTCTTCAATGCTGGGGCGAATTGCGGAATTTATTTGGGCAAAGGCTGCAAGTGGATCGCGTATTGATTGCCGCCGAAGTAATGGGCGACGGTTTTGCCATCGGGGCTGATGGCGAACCCGCCCGGCCCGCGCTTGTACGGGGTGGCGAAGCGAATCGTCGTGCGTGCGAGCTTTTGCAGGTCGAACAGTTCAAATTCGTCTTTCTCGTTGACGCCGAGGGCGCGGACATCATCGATCCGGCGCAGTTTGTTCAGGTGCCGGTCAGCCGATTCGTTGATGCTGGAGGCATAGGATGTCGTCCAGTCGGCCGTGTCCCGGATTTGCAGGACGGGCACGCGATCCTCTCCGTTAACAATCAACCGCTTGCCGTCGGGAGTGAATTCCACGGAGAAGGTTTTGAACTCCGCCAATTCTTTCGAGACGGTGTTCGTCCCGGCGTTCCAGACGACCAGTCCTTTGTCCCCGCCGACCGCGAGAAGCTTGCCGTCCGGGGAATAGGCCAGAGCGGTGATCGAGCGTGACAGATCGCCAACCTTTCCGGAGCGGGCCAGATCGGCAATCGGTTTGCCGGTCGTGATGTCCCAAATCCGGACCAAGCCCATTTGGTGGCCCACCGCGAGGTGTTGCCCGTCCGGGCTGAAGGCGACCCGCATGACGGTTCCGTCCGATGACGGGTCACTGCCGACAAGCATGGCCACGGGTTTGCCCGTCGAGGCATCCCAAATGACGGCCTTGTTCTCAAATCGCCCGGCGACTTGTTTGCCGTCCATCGAGAACGCCACCGTCCGCGACCCGGTGCCGGTTTTGATGATGGTGGATTGCCCGTCGGCGAGCTTCCAGACGCGGATGGTGCCGTCGTTCGCCGTCGATGCGAGTCGATCCCCTTTGGGCGAAAAGACCAACGAGTAGAGTTCCTGCTCGTGGCCTTCGAGTTTCGTCGGAGGATCGGCCTGAAGGTTAATGGCCGTGAATAAGAAGCAGAGCGCGGCCCATCGAAACATCCCCTGCCTCCTTGGGTGGCTATTGCCCCTGCCGCTCAATACGCAAAATTTGATCGCGAGCAAAGGCAATATATCGAGAAATGAATGCGATAACCAGCATCGCGACTCTCCCCAACGCTCTTGAGGTTCACCAGAAGGCAATCTCTTCTTTACTCGTCCATTTTTTTCTTTTCCGCGTGGCGCTCGGCGGCTTCTTCCACGGAATGAGAGTCTGTTAGTTTCTCGTCAGCGGCAGCGAGTTTCACCAACCGGCAGTAGTGCTGGTGCAACACCTTCAAATCTTCCTCGGTCATCCCTTCCACATTGATGAGCCGGTTGCTCGCTCCGTGCATCGAGGCCACCAATTCGTTGAGTTTGAGATGGATCGCCTGGGAATCTTTGTTCTGGGCACGCTGGATCAGGAACACCATCAAAAACGTGATGATCGTGGTTCCGGTGTTGATGACGAGTTGCCAGGTGTCGCCGTAGTGGAACAACGGTCCGGTCGCCGCCCAGATGACAATAACCAGCAAGGCGATTCCAAAGGCCGCGGAACTGCCGGACCATTGGGCCGCGTTTTGCGCGAGCCGTGCGAGAAGACCTTCCGGACGAATGGCGGACATGGGAGAACTTTCGTGTTGGCGATCAATCGGCTTGCCGTGGCGGTGGGTGGCCCGCCATCGGCGTGGATCATTCGGATGGCAAACCGCGCTCAGCGAATCGTCTCTTCCAACTTCCGCAAGGCGTCCAGATGCGCGCGGCGGGCCGGAAGAGACTTGTCGGCAAACCCACGAACCAGTGGGCTGGCGGCGTCTTTTCTCGCTTTTTCAAAGTCAGCCATCGCATCGACTTGATCGATCAGCAAGCGTTTCACATAGGCCCGGTCAAAGTCGTCGCCGCTGAATTCTTTGAGCTCGTCGTATTTCGCCTGATCGTCGGCGCTCATCTTGTCCGGCACGATCAAATTGGCGGCGACGGCCGTGGCTCGCAAATTCTTGTTGAGGATCGCATGATCGGCCGCCATTCTCTCGGCGACGGTTTTGATGTCGGCGCTCTTCGCCCGGCTCAGAGCCAGTTTGGCGATCTCCACTTCCCGAATCTCGGCGCTGGCTGTTTTGCGCATAAAGTCCGTGTCGAAGAAGGCCGGCTTTTCTTGGGCTGTCGCCATCGCCCCCGAAATCAGGAAGGCCGTCAGGATGGCGTGAAGTTCGATGGATCGAAGCATGTTGTCTCTCCATTGGAATTTGAGAAGGTTGTTGCCTCTCTCGTGGAGAAGCATTGCAAGCGGGATGCCAACCGCAATCCGACCGGAAAATCGCGAACGTCCGACATGCGACAAAATGCCTGAATTAAAGGGCTGTTTCCCGATGCCAAAGAATGGCATCAGAATTGCAGTGCCAGAAATGAACTATCGGGAGTCACACATGCGAAGATGGCCGGGCCAGCCTTATCCCTTGGGAGCCACTTGGGACGGGGCGGGCGTGAACTTTGCGCTGTTCAGCGAGAACGCCACCAGCGCGGAACTTTGTTTGTTTGACCATCGTAACGCGGAAAAAGAAACCATCCGAATCCCGATGACCGAACGGACCGATCAGGTCTTTCACGTTTATTTGCCGGACGCGCTTCCCGGCCAGCTTTACGGCTATCGTGTCGAGGGGCCGCATCAGCCGGAAAACGGACATCGCTTCAATCCGAACAAGCTCTTGTTTGACCCATACTCGAAGGCCGTTGGCCGGAATCTGACATGGGATGATTCCCTGTTTGGCTATTCCGTCGGTTCGGAAGAGGGTGACCTGAGCTTTGACGAGCGGGACAGCGCTCGTTTTGCTCCTCTCTCCGTGGTCGTCGATTCCGCCTTCACTTGGGGGGACGACCGCCTGCTCCGGCGGCCGTGGCATGAGACACTGATCTATGAATTACATGTCGGCGGTTTTACCAAACGGTTGCCCGGCGTGCCGGATCATTTGCGGGGGACTTACGGCGGGGTCGCCTCGGAGGCGGCCATCCGGCATCTGAAGTCCCTGAATGTCACGGCCGTCGAGTTGTTGCCGGTCCATTTCCGCATTGACGACCGGCATTTGCAGGAAAAGAACCTCACGAATTATTGGGGGTACAACACGCTGGGCTTCTTCGCCCCGGACCCTCGCTTCGCCACCCAACCCGACGATCCCGCCTCGGCCCTGCGGGAGTTCAAGATGATGGTCCGCACGCTCCACGCGGCCGGAATCGAAGTCTTGCTCGACGTGGTGTACAACCACACGGCCGAGGGAAACCATCAGGGTCCGACACTCTCGTTCCGCGGAATCGACAACGCCACTTACTATTTCCTCTCGTCGGAAGACCAGCGGTATCACATGGATTTCACTGGTTGCGGCAACACCCCGCGCATGCGGCATCCGCGCGTGCTGCAACTCATCATGGACAGCCTGCGGCATTGGGTGGAAGAAATGCACGTGGACGGGTTCCGCTTCGATCTGGCCACCACGCTGGGACGGGAAGAACTTCACGCGGATCGAACGGCCACCTTCTTTGACATCATCCACCAAGACCCGGTGTTGTCACGGGTAAAATTAATCGCCGAGCCGTGGGACGTCGGCCCGGAAGGGTACATGGTGGGCAACTTCCCCACTGGCTGGGCCGAGTGGAACGGCGAATACCGGGACACCGTCCGGGATTTGTGGGCGGGCGCCCCGGTTCCCGCCCGGGTGCTGGCGCATCGCCTCTCCGGTTCGCCGGATTTGTACGACCGCAGCAGCCGACACCCCTACGCCAGTGTCAATTTCGTCACCTGCCACGACGGCTTTACCTTGAACGACTTGGTGAGTTATCACGACAAACAAAACCAAGCTAACGGAGAAGACAACCGGGACGGCGGCGACCATAACCGAAGCTGGAACTGCGGCCACGAAGGGCCGACCGACGACCCGGATGTCAATCGGCTGCGCGCCAGACAACGCCGGAATCTGTACGCCACCATGCTGCTTTCGCAGGGTGTTCCGATGGTTTTGGCCGGGGATGAACTGAGCCAGACCCAACAGGGGAACAATAACACCTACTGCCAAGACTCCGAACTGAGCTGGCTGAATTGGGAGATGAACCCGGACAAAGAGGCGTTTCTTCAGTTCGTCCGCTTGGTCAACCGCTTGTGGAGAGAACAGCCCGTCCTCCGGCGCCGTACCTTCTTTCAGGGCCGGCCCATCCGGGGAGAGGGCATCTCCGATGTGACATGGTTCACCCCGGACGGGGGTGAAATGAGCGATGCGGAATGGGAAGCCCCGGTGGCGGGCATGGGCATGCGACTCGCCGGCGACCTGATCGGCGAGACGGACGAACGCGGCGAACCGATCATCGGCGACACCCTCTTTCTGGCCCTCAATCCCGGACAGGAAGATCGAAACTTCACACTCCCGCCACCGGCCACGGGGCAACAATGGGAACTATTGATTGACACGGATGACGACATGCGAAAAGGCCCCCACGACGGTTCTCATCGCCTGGTTGCCAGAAGTCTGGCCGTCTTCCGCACCCGGCCAATCGGCGAGCCGTTTCCGGATGTGACGCCATTGCAGGCCGAAATACTTCGCCAGTCGGATGAGAGACCCCGGCCTTTGCCGACGGGGAACCTGTGAACATGAACACCCTGGACCAATTGGCGGCCGACACGATCGCGGAAGCGGCCCGGCGGCATCGCATTCCCCTGACCACGTATCGGGTACAATTGCACGCCGGATTCATCTTCCGGGATGCGGCCCGGTTGGTCCCTTACCTCGCTGAATTGGGCGTCACGCATTTGTACGCCTCGCCGTTTCTGGCCGCCCAACCCGGCAGCACGCACGGCTACGATGTGACCGATCACCGGACGCTGAATCCGGAGATTGGCACCGAGGAGGATTTGAATTCCCTCAGCGAGGCGCTTGCGGCCCGAGGGATGGGAATGCTGCTCGACATCGTTCCCAATCACATGTGTGTGACCGGTGAAAACGCCTGGTGGCGGGATGTGCTGGAACACGGCCCGGCCTCGCCGTTCGCCGGGTATTTCGACATTGCTTGGTTCGACTCGCCACGGCCCGGAATGCAGGGCCGCCTGCTTCTCCCCATCCTCGGCGAACCCTATGGACAAGCCTTGGAAGGTGGGGCGTTCAAAGTCTCGCTGGTCGGCGGGCGGTTCATCGTCCAGTACGGCCATTTGTGGCTTCCGGTTGATCCGCGAACCTATGGGCGATTGCTGAACCCGGCCGCCGAGATTGCCCGAGCATCGTTCGGGGAGGATCACCCGGCTTTTGTGGAACTGATGAGCATCGCCAATTCGGTGAGTCATCTCCCCGGCCGACAGGAACCGGATGCCGAGCGAACCCGTTCCGGATTGATTGAATGCAACGTGATCCGTCGCCGACTGGCTGAATTGCCGGAACGCTTCCCGGAAGCGTATCAGGTGCTTAACGAATTCCTGGCCGACTGGCACGGCCAACCGGGCGTCGCCGCCTCATGGACGGCGATGGATGAGCTATTGGAGGCACAAGCCTATCGCGCCTGCTTTTGGCGGGTGGCCACCGATGAAATTAACTACCGGCGGTTCTTCGACGTGAACGAACTGGCCGCCTTGAGCGTGGAACGCGAAGAGGTGTTCGAGGCCGTTCATCGCCGCTGGCTGGACTTTGCGGCCGCCGGCATCGCGGATGGTTTTCGTATCGATCACCCGGACGGTCTGTTTGATCCGCGTGAATATCTGAACCGGCTTCAGACGCATTATCTGCTCGCCATCGCCCGCCGAATGCCCGGTTGGAACGCGGACATGGAACCGGCCCTTCGGGAACGATTCACCACTGAAAAAGCCAATCCGCTCTATGTGGTGGTGGAAAAGATTCTCGCAGATGGCGAACCATTGCCGGCCGACTGGCGATGTGATGGCACAACCGGTTACGAGTTCATTGCGGCCATCAACGGGCTGTTCGTGGCCGACGACAACGAACCCGCCATGACGGAACTTTACACTCGTTTCACCGGGGTTTCGACAGAATACCGGGAGCTCATCTATCAGAAAAAAGTTCTCATCATGCGGTCCTCGCTGGCAAGCGAGTTGAACGCCCTTGCCTATCAACTGGACCGCCTTGCCCGGCTCGACCTCCGTTCGCGGGATTTCACGTTAAATGGCCTGCGCCGAGCCTTGCGAGAGGTGATTGCCTGCTTCCCGGTTTATCGTTCTTATGTCAGCGACAGCGTGAACTCTTCGGACACCCGGCATGTGTTGTCGGCCATCCGGCAAGCCCGCCGCCGTGATCCGTCCACCGGCCGGGCGGTGTATGAATTCATCCGGGACACTTTGCTGCTGAAGGATTCCCCCAGCGGCCCGGCGACGGAAGAATACCGCCGAATGCAGTCCCAATTCGCGGGCAAGTTTCAACAGGTCACTTCGCCCGTGACCGCCAAGGGGGTGGAAGACACGGCTTTTTATGTGTTCAACCGCCTCGCCTCCTTGAACGAAGTCGGCGGCGAGCCCTCGAAGTTTGGACACTCACCCGAGGAGTTGCATGTTTTCTTGGCCACTCGTCCCCGAGGATTGTCGCCATTGAGCACGCACGACACCAAACGAAGCGAGGATGTGCGGGCGAGACTCAATGTGCTTTCCGAAATCCCGGCCGACTGGGCCAAGGCCGTGCGCGGATGGGCCAAGTTCAACCGTTCCCATCGCACGGAACTGGAAGACGGGACTTTCGCCCCGGACGCCAACGAAGAATATCTGCTGTATCAAACATTAGTGGGCATCTGGCCGGAGGGGACGCCTGACCTTGCCGCCATCTCGGAACGGGTGCGGGCTTACATGCGAAAAACCCTGTGCGAAGCGAAGGTTCACAGCAGTTGGATTAACCCGGACACGGAATATGAAACAGCGGTGGATGGCTTTATCATGGCGGTGTTGCACCCCGAAAAGTCTCGGGAGTTTCTGGCCGATCTCACGAACTTCGCCCGGCGGGTCTCTTATCACGGCCGACTAAATTCGTTGGCTCAAACCATTATCCGTTGCATGGCCCCCGGCACGGCCGATGTTTATCAGGGAACCGAAGACTGGACCGATTCGCTGGTGGACCCGGACAACCGCCGGGGTGTGGATTATGAGAAGCTACAAACCCGGCTAAACCCGAAACAAACGTTGGCGGCCAACGACAAGCTCAACATCGTGGCCCGATGCCTGCGTTATCGACGGGATCATGCCTCACTGTTTCTGGAGGGAAGTTATCATCCCGCAATTGTGACCGGTTCGCTGGCCGATCATGCCTTTGCCTTCCAGCGATCCCACGAAGGGAAAACCGTTTTGGTGGTCGTTCCGCGATTAACGGTCGGACTGGCCCCCGAATCGGATGAACTTCCCGTCGGCCCGCGAGTCTGGAAAGACACCATCCTATCGACTGGTTTTTCCGGTCCGTGGTGCAACCTGCTCACCGGCGAAACTGTTCCGACAGATGATGGCCGTATGAAGCTGGCAAATGTGTTCCGACAATTGCCGGTTGCTGTGCTATCAAGTGACAACTAGATATGGTTGATCTGATTTTTTGCATCCCGCGATCCCTGCTTATCGCGGCAAGAACAAATCCGTTTGTCTTCAATTTCATTTCATAAGACTCTTATCTTGACCACAGAATCGTCTTACTGTTTTTGAACTTCGGGAATATTCATCACTGACTCGGGAAGGATTCTTCCCATTCACACGCATCATCGCCAACCTTTCAATGGCCTGTTTCACCGATTATCAGGCTTGCGCATCGCTCTGGATGAAATCCGGCGATTGGCGCGGCACTTGCTTTCTGATGATGCAACTTTCGGCCAAACCGTTCTTGGCTGATGCAACAACCCGACTCCTCCTCTCCCATTGGAGGACACCATGAGCGACAACATGACTGACAGCGAATATTTTCCCTGGGCCGAGGATCAAACCAACGAAGCGGACTCTTCGGATGAATTAATGGTCGTCGATCACCGGGGAACCATGAGTCCGGCGGCGATGATTGAACACAAGCTCGGGGCCTTGCTGAAACACGGCTCCCTGCCCGTCAGCCACTTGAGAGTCAGCGTTCAACGGATTCGCTCCCGATAATTGCGGTTCTTCCAGCGGCGATGGCCACCCTCTCCCGCATCGCCGTCCAGCCACTGATGATTCCAATCTGTTTGATGGCCAGCCCATCTTCGCGGGAGCAAAACGCCGATGTTATTTCATCTATTCCGAAAACGGATTCGAGAAGAAATTTCTCGGGTCGTCAGCCACGGCAAAGCGGTCTGGGGCCTTGTCGCCCTGCCGATGAAAACCGCCTTGGTTGGCGCGGCGTTGCTCATGGGGTTGTCCAGCGCGGCCAGCACGCTGATTCCCCTCTGGCTTGGCAAATTAGTCGCGGCATTGCAACACGCCTCTGAAAACATCCGATCGGGCCAGCCGGCTGATTCGATGTTGCACACATCCCTGATGTTTTTGGGAATGCTGGGATTGGTGTATTTGGGCCGCGAGATCATCAATGTCATCCGACGATTCTTGGTGGAAAACACCTGCACGCGCATCAGCCGGGACATGACCGTCCGGACGGTCGGTCATGTGATGAAGGCCGACCTTCAGCAGTTCACTCATGAAAAAGTCGGCTCTCTCCACGGCCGGGTCTGCCGAAGCGTGGACGGATTCATCCGCTTTTTGAAACTCTCGTTCCTCGATTTCTTCCCAACGATTCTCACCGGCTTCTTCGCGCTGGCGGTGACGCTCTACAAGGCGCCGTTGCTCGGGGTGGTGATGATCGGCGTAATTCCGGTTTCCGTGGCCCTGACCATCTGGCAATTGATTTCCCAAAAGCATGTGCGCATGGATTTGATCCGCACAAGGGAACAGATGGACGGCACGATGATTGAGCAACTCGCCGGCTTGGACTATGTGCGGGCGGCCGACACGGTCAATCCCGAAGTGGACCGCGTGGCCCATTCGGCGGAACGGTTACGCTCCAAGGAAATCCGGCATCATTTTCAAATGTCCCTCTTCGGCTTTGCAAAGGCGATCAATGAGGGATTGTTTCATTTGCTGGTCTTGGGATTGGGCATCTACCTGGCCTCGCGGGGAGAATTGCATTTCCATGAAATTCTCACTTACTCAATGCTTTTCCTCAATGTGATGGCTCCCCTGAGCGAAGTTCACCGGATCATCGACGAGGGACATGAGGCCAGCCTGCGCGTGGGAGACCTGCTGCATATTCTGGAAACTCCTGTGGATCGATCCTTCCATGCGGATCATGCGAAGGAGCCTTCCCTTGACGTGCCAGAGGCGATGATTCAAGTGCATGATCTGCATGTCGAATATCAAACCGGCGACGGCCACACCCGCCGGGCATTGGAGGGGGTGAGTTTTGTCATTCGTCGGGGAGAACGGATCGGCATCGCCGGAAAATCCGGAAGCGGCAAATCAACTTGGTTGAAATCCCTTCTTCGGTTGAACCACCCCAACTGGGGAACGATTCAACTCGGGGATCAGCCATTGGAAGCGGTGTCCCGCGAATCCATCGCCAAGCTCATCGGCTATGTGGGCCAACAACCGTTCGTTTTTGAGGGAACCATCGCTGAAAACATTTGTTACGGAGTGGATAACGCCACTCCGGAAACGATCCAGCGGGCGGCTGAGAATGCGTGTATTCACGAGGAAATTCTGGCGATGCCCGGCGGCTATGACGCCCATGTGGCCGAACGCGGACAGAACCTGTCCGGCGGGCAAAAACAACGGATCGCCATCGCCCGGTTGTTCCTGAAAAATCCCCCGATTATGATCTTGGACGAGGCCACCTCCGCCCTTGACACGATCAGTGAACGCGCCGTCCAGCGAGCCATCGCCGAAACGCATCATGATCGCACGGTCATCATTGTCGCCCACCGGCTTTCCACATTGCTGGACACGGATCGCATCATGGTTTTCGATAAAGGACGGATCATCGAGAACGGGTCGTTCCAAGAATTGGTTGATCGCGGCGGTTTGTTCTCCGAACTGCTCAAATCGGCCCAAACTCCGAGTCCCTCAATCACCCCCGCTCCCGCCCCGGTGGCCGTGGCAGTTTGAAATTACACGTGTCCAAGGCACGGAGATTGCAACTCAACAGGGTGGGTTTTAAACACGGATAACACCTTTTGCGGAGATCAATCATGCCAAGCGGAGACAAGTCCCGATATACGGACAAACAAAAGCGCAAAGCCGAGCATATTGCCGAGAGTTATGAAGAACGCGGCACGCCAGCCAAGGAGGCTGAACGCCGGGCTTGGGCCACCGTCAACGCGGATTCCGGCGGCGGCAAAAAGTCCGGCAGCGGCCGGGGCCATCTGGAGTCCAACGCCTCCCAACGCCGAACGGCCGCTCAACGCTCGGCCTCGGCGAAGAAGGCGGCTGCCACCCGAAAGCGAAACGCGGCCGGGAAGTAAGCACGGGGCATGTGATTTGCGGAGATGAATCGGATATTTCCACCTTCTTATTGGAGTATCCGCCGTGTCCATGCCATTGCCCGTCGATCCTTCTCGAAGAAGATTCATGACAGCCGCCGGACTGCTGGGAGCCGGTTTGCTCAATGTTGAGACCTCGCTTTTGAAAGCCGGCCAAGAAGTTCCCCTCGCTCCGCCGGACAAACAACCCACTGATGTGAAACTACCCGACCTGCCTCCCGAACGGAAGGTGGGTATTGCCATTGTCGGCCTCGGCAAACTGGCCATTGAAGAAGTGTTGCCGGCGTTCGCTCACTCCAAACTGACAAGAGTAAATGCCCTTGTCAGCGGCCACCCAGACAAAGCCAAAAGGATCGCCGCCGCTTATGGCGTGGAGACAAAGCGCATTTACGACTACGAGCATTTTGAACGACTGGCCGACGATCCCTCCGTGGATGCCGTGTACATCATCCTGCCCAACAGCATGCACGCCGAATATGCGATTCGCGCGTTGAAAGCCGGGAAGCATGTGCTTTGTGAAAAGCCGATGGCGTCAAATGTTTCCGAATGCGAGCAGATGATCGGCGCCGCCAAAGAGGCCAAGAAGAAATTGATGATCGCCTATCGCCTTCGGTACGAACCGTTCAACACATCCGCCATCGCCCTGTGTCGGAAACGGGCCTTCGGCGAACTGAAGAAGATTGAGGCGGCCAACGATCAAGACGTGAAGGCTCCGAACATCCGTCTGAGCAAGGCCCTCGCCGGAGGACCGGTGGGAGATGTGGGAATTTACTGCCTGAACGCGACACGATACCTCACCGGCGAAGAGCCGATCGAAGTGACGGCCTTCGCCCACCAACCGAAATCAGATCCGCGATTTCGAGAGGTGCCCGAAAGCGTGGCGTTCAACCTGCGATTTCCAACCGGAGTACTCGCTTCCTGCTCATGCAGTTTTGGCACGGCCGAGAATCGCCGGTTCCGGGTGGTTGGAACAAGCGGCCATTTAACCTTGGATAATGCGTTCGGCTACCGGGGCCAGGAAATGTCGATCAATCTTGGCGATGGCCCAAAACAACTGGCCATCACTCCGGCCAACCATTTTGCCGCCGAGATGGACCACTTTGCCGAAAGCGTTCTGCAAAACACTCCTGTGCGAACGCCCGGAGAAGAAGGCTTGGCTGACATGCGGGTGATCGAAGCCATCGCCGAATCGGTCCGCTCGGGAAAGACGGTTTCTCTCAAGGGATGATCGGGAAGAAGATTGCGAGAAAGTCATTTGAGAGAAAACATGAAAAATCGAACGACAAATAGATTTATTCGGAGGAAATCAGTCGTTCTCGAAAGGACAGTTCGGCAGTGATGACACGGGCCAGAATCATCATCACTTGTTGTTGCCGGGGCGACTGGTCAAACTCCCCGGCGGCCAGCGCGTCGATCTCCGGCCGCAAACCACGAAGACTGGCCCAGAGTTGATCGCGTTCGGAGATTTCCCGTGCCTTGTCCGCTTCCATCTGGCCGTTCCATGAAGACGATGTGATGTGGTTAAGTGTACCCCTTTCCCCTCGTCCGCACAACAATTCGGCGGCTCCATAAAAACTTCAGAAAATATGGAATTTCCACACCCAATCAGCGTATTAATGGCCGTCGTAAATCTTCTTGCAAACTGTGGATAAAATGCGACACTGATCAAGACATTTGAAGGCCCCTCCTGTTCACTTCATCGATTGATGTCTCCCTGCATGGCTCTTTCTCGGAGACAGTTCGACATGGAGAATTTTTAGATGCAGACGCTCAACGGCTCCGCGCTTGACGCCAGTGAAATGACGACTCTTCTGACGGCGCTGCTGGCCCTGAAGAAAGGGAAGACATCTGTGCGACTGCCCATCGAATGGACGGGCGTGGCCGGAAAGGTGGCGGATGCCTTCAACGACGTGGTGGAGTTGAATGAACGCATGGCCGACGAACTGGCGAGATTGAGCCGGGTGGTGGGCAAGGAAGGAAAACTCAGCCAGCGGGCCTCCTTGGGAGATGTGACCGGATTCTGGCAGGCCTCCGTTGAATCGGTCAACGAACTCATCGACGACTTGGTCCACCCCACCAGCGAAACCGCCCGTGTCATTGGTGCCGTCGCCCAAGGGGACCTGTCGCAAATGATGGCCCTCGAAATAGAAGGGCGCCCGCTCCAAGGGGAGTTTCTGCGCACAGCGAAAACCATCAACAAAATGGTCGAACAACTTGGATCGTTCGCGTCGGAAGTGACGCGGGTGGCCCGCGAAGTGGGCACCGAAGGGAAACTCGGCGGGCAGGCCGACGTGAAAGGAGTGGCCGGAACTTGGAAAGACCTCACCGACTCCGTGAACATGATGGCCGGGAACCTGACCGGGCAGGTGCGGAACATCGCCGAGGTGGCCACTGCCGTCGCCAACGGCGACTTGTCCAAAAAGGTCACCGTGGACGTGAAGGGGGAAATCCTCGAGTTGAAGAACACCATCAACACGATGGTCGACCAACTCCGTTCCTTCGCCTCCGAAGTGACCCGCGTGGCCCGCGAGGTGGGAACCGAAGGAAAACTCGGCGGACAGGCCGAGGTGCCCGGCGTCGCCGGTGTGTGGAAAGACTTGACGGACAACGTCAATTTCATGGCCTCTAATCTGACAGCCCAAGTGCGGAACATCGCCGCCGTGACGACGGCCGTCGCCAACGGCGACTTGTCCAAGAAGATCACCGTCGATGTCCGCGGCGAAATCCTCGAACTGAAGGACACCATCAACACGATGGTGGACCAGTTGTCGTCGTTCGCGTCGGAAGTGACCCGCGTGGCCCGCGAAGTGGGCACCGAAGGGAAACTCGGCGGGCAGGCGGATGTGAAGGGCGTCGCCGGAACTTGGAAGGACTTGACCGACTCCGTGAACATGATGGCCGGGAACCTGACCGGGCAGGTGCGGAACATCGCCGAGGTGGCCACCGCCGTCGCCAACGGCGACTTGTCCAAGAAAGTCACCGTGGACGTGAAGGGAGAAATCCTGGAGTTGAAGAACACCATCAACACGATGGTGGACCAACTCCGCTCCTTCGCCTCCGAAGTGACCCGCGTGGCCCGCGAAGTGGGTACCGAAGGAAAACTCGGCGGGCAAGCCAAAGTCGAAGGGGTGTCGGGAACTTGGAAAGACTTGACCGACTCCGTGAACTCCATGGCCGGGAACTTGACGGCCCAAGTGCGGAACATCGCCGCCGTGACCACCGCCGTCGCCAACGGCGACTTGTCCCGCCAGATCACGGTGGACGTGAAGGGGGAAATCCTGGAGTTGAAGAACACCATCAACACCATGGTGGACCAGTTGTCGTCGTTCGCGTCGGAAGTGACGCGGGTGGCCCGCGAGGTGGGAACCGAAGGAAAACTCGGCGGCCAAGCCGACGTGAAAGGAGTGGCCGGGACTTGGAAAGACTTGACCGACTCCGTGAACTCCATGGCCGGGAACTTGACAGCCCAAGTGCGGAACATCGCCGCCGTGACAACGGCCGTTGCCAACGGCGACTTGTCCAAGAAGATCACCGTCGACGTGCGCGGCGAAATCCTCGAACTGAAGGACACCATCAACACCATGGTGGACCAGTTGGGATCGTTCGCGTCGGAAGTGACCCGGGTGGCCCGCGAGGTGGGTACCGAAGGAAAACTCGGCGGGCAAGCCAAAGTCGAAGGGGTGTCCGGAACGTGGAAGGACTTGACCGATTCCGTGAACTCCATGGCCGGGAACCTGACCGGGCAGGTGCGGAACATCGCCGACGTGACCAAGGCCGTCGCCAACGGCGACTTGTCCAAAAAGATCACGGTGGACGTGAAGGGG
>NZ_JH636445.1:202370-202613 GCF_000255705.1 Zavarzinella formosa DSM 19928 | reverse complement strand
AACACGATGGTGGACCAACTCCGGTCCTTCGCCGCCGAAGTGACCCGTGTGGCCCGCGAAGTGGGTACCGAAGGGAAACTCGGCGGGCAGGCCGACGTGCCCGGCGTCGCCGGGACGTGGAAAGACTTGACCGACTCCGTGAACTCGATGGCCGGGAACTTGACGGCCCAAGTGCGGAACATCGCCGCCGTGACGACGGCTGTCGCCAACGGCGACTTGTCCAAGAAGATCACAGTCGACGTG
>NZ_JH636445.1:202097-202346 GCF_000255705.1 Zavarzinella formosa DSM 19928 | reverse complement strand
GTGGACCAGTTGTCGTCGTTCGCGTCGGAAGTGACCCGCGTGGCCCGTGAAGTGGGAACCGAAGGGAAGCTCGGCGGACAAGCCGACGTGAAAGGAGTGGCCGGAACATGGAAAGACTTGACCGACTCCGTGAACTCCATGGCCGGGAACCTCACCGGGCAGGTGCGGAACATCGCCGAAGTGACGACCGCCGTCGCCAACGGCGACTTGTCCAAGAAGATCACGGTGGACGTGAAGGGGGAAATCCTT
>NZ_JH636445.1:158380-202087 GCF_000255705.1 Zavarzinella formosa DSM 19928 | reverse complement strand
AACACGATGGTGGACCAACTCCGGTCCTTCGCCGCCGAAGTGACCCGCGTGGCCCGCGAGGTGGGCACCGAAGGAAAGCTCGGCGGACAGGCCGACGTGAAGGGCGTCGCCGGAACTTGGAAGGACTTGACCGACTCCGTGAACTCGATGGCCGGGAACCTCACCGGGCAGGTGCGGAACATCGCCGACGTGACCAAGGCCGTGGCCAACGGCGACTTGTCCAAAAAGATCACGGTCGACGTGAAGGGAGAAATCCTGGAGTTGAAGAACACCATCAACACGATGGTGGACCAACTCCGGTCCTTCGCCTCCGAAGTGACCCGCGTGGCCCGCGAAGTGGGAACCGAAGGGAAGCTCGGCGGGCAGGCCAAAGTCGAAGGGGTGTCCGGAACTTGGAAAGACTTGACCGACTCCGTGAACATGATGGCCGCCAATCTGACCGGTCAGGTGCGCGGGATCGCCAAAGTGGTGACATCCGTGGCCAACGGGGATCTCAAGCGAAAACTCACCGTGGAGGCCAAGGGGGAAATCGCCGAACTGGCCGACACAATCAACAGCATGATCGACACGCTGGCCACCTTCGCGGATCAGGTGACCACGGTGGCCCGCGAGGTGGGGGTCGAAGGGCAGCTTGGCGGACAGGCCAAAGTGCCGGGAGCGGCGGGAACTTGGAAAGCCCTCACGGAAAACGTGAATCAGTTGGCCGACAACCTGACCCGCCAAGTGCGGGCCATCGCCGAAGTGGCCACCGCCGTGACCAAGGGGGACTTGACCCGGTCAATCGCCCTCGACGCCCAAGGGGAAATGGCGGCGTTGAAGGATACCATCAACGAGATGATCCGCAACCTGAAGGACACGACGCTCAAAAACAGCGAACAAGACTGGCTGAAAACCAACCTCGCCAAGTTCAGCCGGATGCTTCAGGGGCAGCGTGACTTGACGAACGTCGGCCGCATGGTGCTGTCGGAACTCTGTCCGGTGGTGACCGCCCAGCAGGCCGAGTTTTACGTCTTCGACACCAAGGGGGACGGCGACAAGTTGACGCTGCTCGCCAGCTATGCCTCGGAGGGCAAAGAATCGCTCGGCAAGCAAATCCGGCTCGGCCAGGGGATTGTCGGCCAGTGTGCGTTGGAGAAGGAAAAAATCGTCCTTGAGAACCTGCCGCAAAACTACATCCGCATCTCGTCCGGCCTTGGCGAAGCCAGCGCCCGCAGCGTGCTGGTGTTGCCGCTGATCTTTGAAGGGCAGGTCAAGGGGGTGCTGGAGCTGGCATCATTCGAGGGATTCAATCCCACTCACCAAGCGTTGCTCGACCAGTTGACCGAATCCATCGGGATCGTGCTGAACACCATTGAGGCCAACATGCGGACGGAAGGGCTGTTGAAACAGTCCCAATCCCTCGCTCAGCAACTTCAAACCCGGCAACAGGAGCTGCAACAGACCAACGAAGAATTGCAGGAAAAAGCCCGGTTGTTGGCCCAGCAAAACCAAGAAGTGGAACGCAAAAACAGCGAAGTCGAACAGGCCCGGCAAGAACTGGAAGAGAAGGCCCGGCAGTTGTCGCTGACATCCAAGTACAAGTCCGAATTCTTGGCGAACATGTCGCACGAATTGCGGACACCGCTCAACAGTTTGTTGATCCTTTCCGACCAGTTGAGCAAAAACACGGACGGGAACCTCTCGGCCAAGCAAACGGAATTCGCCAAGACAATTCATTCGTCCGGAAACGATCTCCTGATGCTCATCAACGACATCCTCGATCTCTCGAAGATCGAATCGGGGACCGTGATGGTCGATGCCAACGAATTGCGGCTGGACGATCTCCAGGGGTATGTGTCCCGCACGTTCAATCACGTGGCCGAATCGAAGAACGTTGGCTTCCAGATCAGCTTCGATTCCCGGCTGCCGAAATCCATGTCCACCGATGCGAAGCGGTTGCAACAGATCATCAAGAACCTGCTGTCCAATGCGTTCAAGTTCACCCACCACGGCAAGGTGACGCTGAGCGTGGACTTGGTGGACGGAGGATGGAGTTCGATCAACGAGGAACTGAATCGGGCCGCCGAGGTGCTGGCGTTCTCCGTGTCGGACACGGGCATCGGGATCTCCTCTGACAAACAGCACATCATTTTCGAGGCGTTCCAGCAAGCCGATGGTTCCACGAGCCGAAAGTACGGGGGCACCGGGTTGGGTCTGGCGATCAGCCGCGAACTGGCCCGGTTGCTCGGCGGGGAAATCCGGCTGGCATCCGCCCTCGGCGTCGGCAGCACGTTCACGCTTTATCTGCCGTCGATCTACACCTTCCCCCGCACCGTCCGCAAAGTGGCTTCCGGCGAAACAGCCATGGGCGGGCTGGCCAACCGGTTTCCCCAAACCGGGGAAAGGGCGGCCGTCATCGAGGGCCGGACCGTCACCAATGGCAAAATATCGGAAGCCTCGCGAGAACAACTGATCTTGGACGCCGTGGTCTCGCCCTCGTTCAACGAGGCGGGGGATGACCGTGATGAAATCAGACCCGGCAGCCGGGTGCTGCTCATTGTGGAAAACGACCTGGGCTTCTCCCGCTATCTGCTGGATGCCGCCCGCGAGAAAGGTTTCAAGGGGCTCGTCACCTCGCTGGGGGCCACCGCCCTGACCATGACTCATGAACACATGCCGGATGCGATTACCCTGGATATTTATCTGCCGGACATTGAGGGCTGGCGGGTGCTGGAGCGGTTGAAAAACGATGTCCTCACCCGGCACATTCCCGTTTGCGTCATCTCGACGGACGAGGCGCGGGACCGGGCATTTTCATCGGGAGCCTGGGCGTTTGCCGCCAAGCCGATTCAAAGCGGGGACATCCTCGACAAACTGCTCGAACGGCTGATAGATTTTGTCAGCCGGGAGACCAAAACCCTGTTGGTGGTCGAGCCGGATGCCAACCGTTGCGGCGAGATGGTCACGGCCGTCGGCGCGGACGATCTTCGGGTGGTCACCGTCCCGAACGGGGCCGGCGCCTTGGAAATGATTCGGGATCGCTCCTTCGATTGCGTCGTCGTGGGTGATTCCGCCCCAACCCTTGAGGCCGACATCCGGGCCCTTGACGAGAATCATGACAATGGCTTCACCCGCCTGCCGGTGATCCATTTTGGCGAAGCTCATCAGGGGAGCGGAAGCCACCGAGGCGCCTTGCCGGATCATCGAACACTCTGCCGGGAAGCGGCCAACCTCGACCGTTTGCTCGATTTGTGCACATTCCACATGCACCGCAATGTCGCCAAACTTCCCGGAAGCAAGCGCCAGTCGCTCAGCAATCTTCACCAGTCGGATAAAATCCTGGAGCGGCGCACGGTGCTGATTGTCGATGACGATATGCGGAATATCTTCGCCCTGTCGACCGTGTTGGAGGAATTCAACATGAACATCCTGTCCGCGGACAACGGGCGTGATGCCATTCGGATTCTTCTGGAAAATCCGAATGTCGACATCGTGCTCATGGACATCATGATGCCGGAAATGGACGGGTTGCAAACCATGCGGGAAATCCGGTTGATTCCCCGTCTCAAAAACGTGCCGATCGTTGCCGTGACGGCCAAGGCCATGAAGGGCGATCGGGAAAAATGTATCGAGGCGGGGGCTTGGGATTATCTCTCCAAACCGGTGGACACACAATTGATGCTCGGCGTGCTCCAAGCCTGGCTTCATCGTTCCAGCACGCCCGTTTGATAAGATGACATCCGCGACGTCTCGGCAAGTCGTCGCGGATATCGTTTCACTCCCGCCGGTCCCGTCCAGCTTCTTTGTTTGGGGGCCGGCTCTCCGTTCAGGGTTGTAGCTCATGCCCCAGACGATTCCGGTGAAAATTCTGATCGTGGACGACCTCCCGGAGAAGCGGCTCGTCTACCAGTCGGTGCTGGAGGAATTGGGGCCGGAGATTGTCACCGCTCCGTCCGGCCATGAGGCGTTGAAACAAATTCTCAAAAGCGATTTCGCGGTCATCCTGCTTGATGTCAACATGCCGGAAATGGACGGATTCGAGACGGCGAGAATGATCCGCGCCCGGAGGAGATCGGCCCACACGCCGATCATTTTTCTCACCGCCTTCGCCGATGAGGTCAAGACGGCCGAGGGATACGCCACGGGGGCCGTCGATTATCTCTCAACGCCGGTCATTCCCGATATTCTTCGCGCCAAGGTCCGGGTGTTCATTGATTTGTTTCGCATGCGACAACATCTGGCATCGCAAGCCGAGGAAGAGGTGAGGCGAATCGCGGCCGAGGATTCCGCCCGCCGGTCGGCTTTCCTCTCGGATTCAAGTCGCGCCCTCTCCAACTCCCTTGATTACGAAGCCACGTTGAAGGCGTTGGTCCGTTTACCACTGAAAAGACTCGCGGATGTCTGCCTCGTAACCATGACGGAAGACACGTTGCTCATCGGCCGCACGGACTTCGCCTGGGGTGACGCTTCCACAGGTTCCCTCCGTGATGTTTCCCCGTTCGAGGACTGGCTGGCAAATGTCCTGAGACGTGTGTTGGAAACAGGCCAGCATCAAGTGTTGTCCCCCCTGCCCACTCCGGCGATGCTGTTTCGCAAGCCAGGCGCGGGAACTCCCGAACAACTTGAGGAACATCCTTCCGCTGTTCCGGCGGTGACAGCCGTCATTGTCCTGCCGCTGGTCGCCCGCGGGAAAACGCTTGGAATGTACACCCTGGCCCGCGACGAAACCGGCCGGGGATGGAGCCGGGACGATATCTCACTGGCCCGGGAACTGGCGGACCGGGCCGGGATCGCGATGGACAACGCCTTGCTCATGCGGAACATCCAGGAAAACGACCGGCGCAAAAGCGAATTCCTGGCCACCCTCGCCCATGAATTGCGCAATCCGCTGGCCCCGATTCGGAACGCTCTCCAAGTGATCGGCATGGCCGGGGACGACCGGCAGGTTGTCGAGCAATCGCGATTCATGATGGAGCGTCAACTCAATCAGATGGTGCGTTTGGTGGATGACCTGCTGGACGTGAGCCGGATCAATCGCAACAAACTTGAATTGCGCAAGGAACTCGTCGGCATGGCCGCCGTGATTGACAGCGCCATCGAAACGAGCCTTCCCCTCATCAAGGCGGGCGCGCATCAACTTCAGGTGTCGATGCCGCCGGAAACCCTGTGGGTGGAGGCCGATTCAACCCGTCTGGCCCAGGTGGTCGCCAATCTTCTCAACAACGCCGCCAAATACACGGAGCGGGGCGGCAATATCTGGCTGACGGCCGAGCGAACCGGGGGTGAGGTGGCCGTGAGGGTTCGCGACGACGGCATCGGCATCCCGGCCGGCGACATGCCCCGGATCTTCGACCTTTTCTCGCAGGTGGACCGCCATCACAAACGCGCCCAAGGGGGATTGGGAATTGGTTTGAGCTTGGTGCACCGGCTTGTGGAGATGCACGGCGGTTCGGTCGAGGCGAGAAGCCAGGGCCCCGGACTTGGCAGCGAGTTCATCATCCGAATCCCGCTTGCGGCCAACGAGAAGAGTCAACCCGAACAAACGGTCGCCCAAGCCGATGAGGTGACAGCCACGGAACGGCGCCGCATCTTGGTGGTGGATGACAATGTGGATTCGGCCCAAAGTTTGGGGATGATGCTGGAACTGTTGGGAAGCGAAGTCCGCACCGCCCATGACGGTCTTGAAGCCATCGAAACAGCATCCAAGTTCCGGCCAGATGTCGTGCTGCTCGATATTGGCATGCCAAAGTTGAACGGCTACGAGGCGGCGAGGCGCATCCGCGAACAACCGTGGGGCCGGACGATCATTCTGATCGCCCAAACCGGGTGGGGTCAGGAAGAGGACCGAAGAAAATCCCGCGAGGCAGGTTTCGACCATCACTTGGTGAAGCCGGTTGATCCCGTCTCTCTTAGGTCCTTGCTGGGCGAGTCGAAATAATCCGCTGACAACGCGCAATCGATCAAGAATTCTCAATCTTATTCATGCGAATTTATCTCATCTTGTAAAGATCACAAGCCCCGTCGCTTGCTAAAATAACAGAGTTGGTTTGTTCGCACTCCGTTCTCCGACCCCGGATCATGATGGAAGACCTTGGTTACCTGCTTGTGCCCTTTGCCCAAATTGGCTTCGGCGCCGCCACCATCGGGGCAATCATCCAAGGGATGGACGACAAGAAAACGAAGTTGAAAGCGTATCTCGTTCCCATCGTCATCTGGGGATGGATTCTCGCGGCCATTGGCACGGCCGTGCTGCCCGTTGTGGTGAAATCCAATTACCGCGATGCGGAGACGGCCCCGAATTGGATGCCCATGAGCGTGCCCTCATTGCTGATCTACGGGGCGTTGCTGGGAATGATCGCCGGAAGCTTGATTGGAGCTTGGCGCGGGGCGATTCGCTGGAAACGATGGCAAAAAGAGTCGTCCGTCGTTCAGCCGAATTGAGAACCTGCCTATGGCCGATTTCAAATTGGCGTAGCGACCAAAGTGCTTTGTCTTGCCGGTCCAACGGACCGATTAACATAGCCCAGCCCGAAAGGGCTGGGTTAATCACCCGGCAACGACCCCGGTCTGAAGGACCGGTTATCTTTGGGCTTTCGGCCTTCGCGGCCCTGACGGACCTTAAGCAAATAATCGGTCCTTCAGACCGCCGGTTTTGATGGTTCCTTGACCCAGCCCTTTCGGGCTGGGCTATGTTAATCGGTCCGTTGGACCGACAAAACCACCCGCCTCGACCGCTGTGCCAATTTGAAATCCGCTCTGGCTCACTTTTGGACGGTCAGGGCGTATTTGATGCTGGACACCGGAAAGTGACGACACAAAGCCCGTTCGTAGTAATCCTGAAGCCGGAACGAGCAATTCAGAATTTTCGTGGAGAGTCGGCGAATCGGCTTGTTCATGATGAGGGTCGGCATCAGCGAGAACTTGATCGAGCGAACTTGAAACCGCTCGGCCATGTAAAAGTTCGGCACCGGACGTCGGGGCTGGCTGACGGGGTCCGAGAAGTAGTGGAACGTGTACAGGCCAAAGAAGCGGACGTGCGTGGGGTCAGAATAGTAGTACGGATTGGAGAAGTGCGGCACTTCCACATCCACCGTGCCGCCGGGGATGACGACCCGGTGAATTTCCTTCAACAAGGGCAGGAAGTTCACAATGTGTTCCATCGTATGCCGGGTGACGATGGCTTCCACGCTGTTGGCCGGCAACTCGGTCAGCGGTTCTTCAAGATTGGCGGCGATATCCACCGTTGGCATGTCCGCGTGATCGACCCCGTAGTATCCCTCCTTGGGACGGGGCCCGCAGCCGAGGTCAAGCTTCAGCAATCGCCCGGCGGCGATGTCCGCGACGACTTTGGGATTCACAAATTTCATCGCACCATGCCGCGTGGAAAGAAAGCCTCGGGGGTGACGGTCACCCCGCTTATTCTCCGAGCAATTTTAGCATTTCGCGGGCGAGCATTCGCGATGGAGACGCCGACGGCAGTTCCGGTCCCTTCAGAACCTCTTGAAACTGCGCCCTGGCGCTCCTGATATCCCCCGCTTCCAGATAGGTCAATCCGAGTTGCGCATGTTGTTGACCTTGGGCGTTCACGAGATTCTGATAGGTGTAAAGCATGCTTGCATGAATATGGCGTGATTGGCTGCCGATCACGGCTCCAAAGGAATCAACCGGATTGGTCATCACTCGAATGATAATGTCGAAGTCGATGCTCATTAGCGTCGGCATTTCGACACTGGCCGGCGGCCCCTTGGGAAACACGGCGTTCATGAAAGAGGCCAGATTATCCCGTGCTTTGCGGGTGTCTTCCTGCTGGGCGGTGATGGTTCGCTCGTAATCCCCGGTGATCAGGCCGCAGATGACTCGGAGGAAACGGAACCGGCCCGCCGGGTCTTGGTCATACGGTGCGGATTGGCCCAACAAGCGGGCGGCGGACATGCGGGCCTTCACATAGGCATCCTTCATGGGCGGGGTGAGGTTGGCCAGAAATGATTGGTCCTTTACCACCGTGTCCAGAATGACGACAGCTTGCTCGACCTGTCCGTTGAACAGCATCAACTCAATCAAATCGCCGACCATCGCCAGATGGACTCCGAACTCGACTTCGGTCGGTTTTTTATCGGGATTGCTCTCGAAATCAGTCAGCTTCTTTTGAAAGCGGTCGTTCGCCTTGGTTAGTTCGGCCATTGCCTCCATTGCCAGTCCTTCGCGACGAGCGACGGTGGCCCGGTCGAGCGGTTCGGTGAGCCGGACTGACTCATTGGTGAACTTGTCCGAACGAATTTGGGCTTGCTTCTCAAGCAATCCCAGTTCTTTTTCCAAGTTGGTCAATTGTTGCTTATGTTTGTTTAACTCCTGCTGGCCTTCGGCTCCCCGACTGGCGAGAACATTCTCCATTTCATCCAATTGGTTGCTCATGGCGGCCACCGCCAGACGGTTGGCGAAAACAGCCATGTCAATTCGCTGCGGACTCGCGGCCAAATGAGCCTGCCGCAGATTGAAGGCCAGTTTGTCCAACTGAATGGCGGAACGGCGTTGTGTGAGATCCGCAGGGACTCGATTTAGCGCCCGAGCCATGTTCACGGTGGCAATATATTTGGCAAGATCCTGAGAGAGACTCAAGTGGGAGTCCGGGTAAACGCTGGCGAGAAAGGCATATCCGTCCGGATGGTTCGGACTGGCGATCACCGCCCGGCGGGCCGACCGAACAGCCAGGATGCCTGTGGCCGTCACTTCCGGCGGGAGCGTCGAAGGGTATTGCGCCACGACTCTAACCAGATAATCCAAGAACGGCAACTGAATGCCAAACCTGGCTTTCAGTTGCCGGATGCCCAAGTCAAACAAGAAAAAGCCAGCTTGGTGACGGGCGACAAACTGATTAAGCAAATCGCTCCGGTAGAGTTCAAGCACATAACATTCCTCGGCCTCCGCCGGGGAAATCGGAGGGGGAGTCATGAAACGATCAAGCGGTTCGCGGTCCACCAACGGCGGATCAAGGTTGGGCGCCTCCGGCATGGGTGTTTGGGCGAACGCTGCTTTTTTCGGATCGAACCGCAGGGCGTCGAATTGAGCCGCTGTCAACACCTTTTGCTTGGTTCTCCCAAGGGTCACCGCCCGGCCGTGAACATTCCAGATGACGAATTCAGGTTCGCGGAACGGATCGGAGGCCTGCCAGAGTCTGCCCAGAATTATCTGGTTCAAAACCCGGTTCCCGTGGGCGGTCACCACATGAGTGATTTTCCATCGGTCAAGGAATTCCGGCAGGTCGAAATTCGGTTTCTCCTTGGAGTCGTACGGGGAGAGTTGTTTCCGAAGGGCCGCGTATTCGGCGGCTTCGGGGGCATGATAGGCCAGCCGATAGTCAAAGAACGATTTCTCCGCCGGAGCATACCACGCCAGATAACAGGCGAACTCCGATTGAAGATTCAGAAGACGAGCCTCAGCCGGAAGCGAACCGTCCGCCCGGAGGCGCTGCAAATTCTCGGCGGCCTTCACGATGGACTCGTTCGGTTCCAAGTCCCACTTCCAACGGCGCTGCAAGTTGAACGGATGCAGCCAGCCGGGATAACTCGCGGTCAGGAGAACAAGGCCCCCGAGCGCGAGCATCACGCGGGTCATCAAGCGACCCGTGCTTAGCAACCGGACGGTTCCCTCCGGCATCGGCCGATCAACGAGCCGTTGGATGCAGTCCGTCAGATGGGTCGCCGCAATCGGAGCTGCCACAAAGGCAAGAAACGGGATTGCCCGGAGGTGCAACACGGCAAGGCCTACGAAACCAGCCCAAACCAGCATCAGCGGAATCGACAGCCGGGATAACGAGCCGATGAATCCCGCCACCGTGAGAAACAACAGCACGACGAGTGAATAGGTGTTCACCGGGTTGTCTCGTTCACCGGCGAAATCGAGCGCTCCCTTGGTGAACGCACTGCGGAAGGTCGGGCCGAATTCGCCATCAGTGGCGAACAGTTCCGCGAGTTCGCCGCTGACCAATTCCGGCGGGAACGTCCAAACGCGGACATGGTGCGGATTCAGGTTGATGGCGACCATGCCGAGACCAAGGGCGATCAGCAGTTCTTTGCGAAGGGATTTGTCTCCTTCTTCCGTCGGCCGAATGAACAGCCCGAGGGTGTAAAGCCCCACGAGCAGCGGCCCGAGGAAGAACCATTGGTCCATGTTGGCCCAAAGCCCGAAGACCCCGGCGACAAGGACATACAACCGGACGCCCCGGAAGAATTTGGGGGCACGGATCAGCACGCAGAGCAGGACCGACAAAAAGAAATAGGAGGCGAGCGTGGGTTGAATCATCAACCGGGGGGCGGCGGCCAGCAGGGCCAGCCCGACGCAAACAACATTTCCCCAGACGGCCTGGGCCGGTCGCCGGGCGGCAAGCAGCAACCCGGCGGTGGCGACGATGGCAATCCCCTTGGCCACCACCAAGCCCGGCCCGCCGACAGTTTTGAATATCCAAAAGATCAGCAGATCGAACAGCCACGCATGATTCACCCACGTCCGGTCGGGGTCCGCATAGCTAAACGGATCGCGGCCAAAGGAATAGCCCCCCTCGGCAATCAACCGGCCAGTCGCCAGATGCTGCCAAAAATCGGCGTTCCGCACCGAGAAGGACACGGCCAAAAAGGCCAGCGCCAGCACCCCGACGGACAACACCCAATCGAACCCGACAATGAAGTTCGACGTGCCAAGCGTGGCCGGTTTGTCCTCACGCCGGGGCTTGGGAGCGACCGGCTTCGGATCGTCCTCGGGACTTGGGGGCGGCGGGTCCGACGGACGGGGGGAAGCCATCATCGCGGGAAATCCTTCACAGAACGAAAAACGGAAAAGTATGCAATGATTGGTTATACGCCCGGCGCCGGGCAAGGGATCATCCCGTCTTCGGAGAAGAGTTTCACACAAAGAAGCCCGGACGCCACATTCGTGTCTCCGGGCAAAACCCCTCCGGTCTCAGCTCATTAACGCCTTGCGAATCTCTTCCAGCACGCTGTTGATCGGAACGCGGCGTTGTTGCAATGTGTCGCGATCGCGGATGGTGACGGTATCGTCCTTCATCGTGTCGCCGTCAATGGTGATGCAAAACGGCGTGCCGATCTCGTCCTGACGGCGATATCGTCGGCCGACCGCCCCGCCGTCGTCGTATTCGACCTTGAAGTGCTTCTTCAACTCGCGGTAAAGCCCTTGGGCCTTTTCCGGCATCCCATCCTTCTTCACCAGCGGCAAGATGGCCGCTTTCACCGGGGCCAGCCGGGGGTGAAACTTCATCACCAGCCGTTCTTCCATTTTTCCGTCAGCGTCAGGAACTTGATCTGCTGAATATGCCTCACACAAAACAGCCAACGTGAACCGATCAGCCCCGGCGGACGGTTCGATCACATGCGGGGTGAAGATAAACTTGGGCCGCTCCTCCCGGTTGAGTTTCTTTTTCTCCTCCTCGCGGCGAGCCGGGTCATTTTTAAGAGGTTCTAGCCGTTCATGAAGGAGAGCGTTCCAACCATCCTCGTCAAAATATTTCAGATCCTTGCCGCTCTTTGACATGTGAGCGGTCAAGTCAAACGCTCCCCGATGCGCAACTCCTTCGAGTTCCTGCGGATCTTCGGAGAAGGGAAACATGTACTCGATATCGGTCGTTCCGATGGAATAATGAGCAAGTTCTTCCTTGCCCTGCTCGCGAGGTTTCAGGTTGTCCGACTTGATGCCCAACGTGCTGTACCACTTCTTGCGAAGATCCCGCCAATATTCGTACCACTTCATTGACTGTTCAGGATGACAGAAGAATTCAATCTCCATCTGTTCAAACTCACGACTGCGGAAAATATAATTTCGCGGGGTGATTTCGTTGCGGAAAGCCTTTCCAATCTGCGCGATTCCAAAAGGCAATTTAACACGGCTGGAAGATACAACGTTCGCGAAGTTGGCAAAGATTCCCTGGGCGGTCTCAGGCCGCAAATATACTTTGGATTCTTCCGTCTGTTCTGTCCCAGCGTGAGACTCAAACATCAAGCTGAACGGCTTCGGCTCGCCCAATGGTCCGCCACAAAGGGGGCATGGGTCTTGGAGACCCGTCGCATGTAATTGCTCCGTGGCAAGATATCTTGTCATCTCCATGAGATCCGGAGGGGCATCGGGTTGTCCATTCACACGGGTTGCCAAGAAAGACAGCACAACCTGTGGATTGCGGACAAGAGCAAGATTCGGAGCAAGTTTCTTGCCTTTGCCCTGTGCCCATTTGAGAAGTTTCGGCGTATCGATGGCTCCAGTAATTGGCGTGAACTCTTGGATGAGGGAATTCATCCATTCGCTTGATTCAGCGAGAATAGCCCATAATTGATCCGCCCGGACAAACCGCCCGCACCCGGAACATTTCCGCGTGGGGTCGGCAAATGTCGCAACGTGGCCGCTGGCTTCCCACACCTTGGGATTCATGATGATCGAGCAATCCAGCCCGACCATCGTGATTTCCTGGCCGTCCGGGCCGGGCGGGGGGTTGCGGACCATGTCCTGCCACCAGGCGTCCTTGATGTTCTTCTTGAGTTCGACGCCCAAAGGGCCATAATCCCAGAAACCGTTGATCCCGCCGTAGATTTCGCTCGACTGGAAGATGAAGCCGCGACGGCGGCACAGGGAGACGAGTTTTTCCATATCCAGTTTCGCGGTCGCCATCGAACAATTCCTTGCACGTATCATCGGGGAAAGACGTTGGGGCATCTTATGGGAGCCATGAGCCTTGAGCCATGAGCCTGAAAGATGCCGACAGATTTGGAAGACATGGCGGGGACAGGCGGGGTTCGTCGCGGGGGCTTTCGCCTTCGTTCCGTTGGCGGACTATGGATTGGCGGCCGGTGTTTGTAAAATCATTGATGTGAGAACACTCGCCAAAACCCGGCCCGGAGAACCCAGACGATGTTCCAAGTGACCCGTGAGTTCGAGTTTTGTTTCGGTCATCGGCTGATGGATTACGACGGCAAATGCCGCAATTTGCACGGGCATAATGGCAAAGTTTGTGTCACCCTGACCGGCGATCAACTCAACAAACTCGGCATGATCGTTGACTTCGTGGACATGAAGCGAATCATCGCCGGGTGGATCGACGCCACGCTCGATCACACGTTGTTGCTGCACCAAGCCGATCCGCTGGTGAAAACGCTTCAGGCCGTCGGGGAGAAAGTGCTTCCTTTGGAAGTGAACCCGACGACGGAGAACATGGCCAAACTGATCTACGATTTCTGCGTGTCGAAAAGCCTGCCGGTGAGCGAGGTCACCATGTGGGAAACCGGCTATTCATATGCGACCTATCGCGGCGAAGCGGTTTCCGGATGATCGCTCAGCGGAAGCGGTCGCAATTCAACAGCATGTCAAGCGTGCTTCGGGAGGCGACATAAATCCGGTCGCCCGGCTGGATCTGGTAATTGGTCATCCCGGCCCCGACCCGGACGATGTCCCCGTAGTTGACCTTCAACACCATTCCCGGCCCGTCGCCGGTTGGGCGAACAAGCAAAATGTTCTGCCAGGATGAGCGGTCAGTTAACCCCCCCGCCAGCAGGATCGCATCCAGCACACATTCGTTGCCGGTGAGTTGAAACCGGCCGGGGGTGGTCACTTCGCCGAAGACGTAAAAGACCTTTGATTGTCGGTTGACCAAGCGCACATCAATCGAACCGATGGGATCATCCTTGTCGGCCGGATCTTTGATCTTGCCGTCCTTGTCCTTCCCCTCGCGTTCTTTTTTGGTCACCAAGGTCAGCACGTCGAGTTCGATTTCCGGGACGGTTTTGCCGGCCGCCACCAGCCGCCCATATTTTCCGAGGTCAATCGTTCCGTCCGGCAACACGGTCTGGTCGGCCGGGATGCGAACTTTGGAATCCAATTCCACCGGCATCACCAGCAGACCGTCTCCCGGCTCGACGATGTATCGCTCCAGCCATGCCTTCGCCGGTTCTCTGGGCAAGTCGGCGGGGCCGCATTGGACGTTGGCTTCCGCGACTTCGCCAAGCGGGAACCGTTCCGGCGACAGCGACACGGAGCCTCCGGTGCCGCCGCACCCCGCCAGGTTGGCAATCGCTCCGGCAAGGAGCAGGCATCGGGTAGACGACAGGCAGGCCATTTCCGTTTCCATTGTGTGGCGGGATAATCGCTTCAAACGGTAATATCGGCCCGGATGATTGGTGAAATCTACGGAAAACTTTGAACTGATGTGTCAGGAAAAACCGACGAGGCAGGCTTGGCGAAAGGAGCTTTGTCAGGAGATCAGGCGACTCCCGGATGATGGGCGATCCGGGAGATCGTGAAAAGGGAGATCAACCGTAGAACTTGGCGAACTCTTTGGGGCTCAACGATTTGATCTTGCTTGCTTGCCCGGCTTGGCCGAAGGCCGTCATGCGTTCCTTGCACACCTTCTTCATGGCATCGCGGGCGGGCTTCATCCAGTCACGCGGGTCAAACTTGTCGGGAGCTTCGACAAGCAATTTTCGCACGGCCGCCGTCATGGCCATCCGGTTGTCGGTGTCCACGTTGATCTTGCGAACGCCGTGCTTGATGCCGAGTTGGATTTCTTCGACCGGCACGCCGAAGGTTTGCTTCATCTGACCGCCGTATTTGTTCAGCAAGTCCTGAAGATCTTGCGGCACGCTGGAAGAGCCGTGCATCACCATGTGGCAGTTCGGCAGTTTGGCATGGATCTTCTTGATGACGTCCATGTTCAACACGCCGCCATCCGGCTTGCGGGTGAATTTGTAGGCCCCGTGGCTGGTGCCGATGGCGACGGCGAGGGCATCCACTTTGGTCCTGCGGACGAAATCCTCGGCCTGATCCGGGTCGGTGAGGAGTTGGCTGTGATCCAAGGCCCCTTCGGCCCCGTGGCCGTCTTCGGCCTCGCCCATGCCGCTTTCGAGCGACCCGAGGCAGCCGAGTTCGCCTTCGACGGAGATGCCGAGCGGATGGGCCATGTCCACCACGCTCTTGGTAACGCCCACGTTGTATTCGTAATCAGCCGGGGTTTTGCCGTCTTCCTTCAGGGAGCCATCCATCATCACGCTGGTGAAGTTCTGTTCAATGGCGCTCTTGCAAGTATTCGGGCCGTTGCCGTGGTCTTGGTGCATGACAATGGGAATTTGCGGATAAAGTTCGGCCGCGGCTAGCATCAGATGGCGAAGGTACGCATCTTGGGAATAGCTGCGCGCCCCGCGGCTGGCTTGCACGATCACCGGAGCGTCAATTTCCTTGGCGGCCTCCATGATCGCTTGGATCTGCTCCATGTTGTTCACATTGAAAGCGGCGATCCCGTAGTTGTTCTCGGCGGCATGGTCCAAGAGAAGCCGCAACGGCACGAGTGGCATGAGAAACTCCGAAAGATGGTCGGTGTCAAATCGCTCGAATCACACAAGGGACAGTTATAGGAACCGTCCCGCCCCTCTTGAAGACCGGCGAATCAGGTTGCGTTGATCTCTGAATTGTTTGACATTCCACCGGCAAGGTGGGACACTCAAGAGATGAAACACATCTCCTCTCCCCGAGTGTTGTTGATCGGCCTGACACTTCTAGGCCTTCCGGCCGTGGCCACCGCCTGTCTCTGGGATTACGACACGCTGAAACAGGAACGGGCGAGATTTCCAAGCACTTTGGAAATCATCACCGGAAAGTTTCTGCGACACTCCCCCGAGTTTTACCAGTGGCGCATCACGGACCGGCTCGAAAAACTGAAGGCCGATCCGAACAATCTGGCCCTCCATGACGACTTGGCCGTGGCCTATCAAAAGACCGGCCAACCGGACAAAGCCATCGAACAGATGCTCGCCAAAGAAAAAATCAAACCGGGCGTCTACGAAACCTACTCCAACCTCGGCACCTTTTACATCTTGAAGGGAGAGTTTGAGAAGGGGCTTCCATACATCGACAAGGCATTGGCCATCAACCCGGATGCCCATTTCGGCCGGGAAAAATACCAAAAGTGGCTCGTGGAATATGCGATGAGACGAAAGGGATCGTCGTTAAGTTTTCCGCTACAAGACGTGTGGGGCAAAGAAGAGATCCCGCCGGCATCCGGAAACTTCCGGCACTTTCTGGCCAAAAAACTTGATGTCACAAAAGACAACGAACCAAGCCTCGATCAACTTCAAGCGGCTGTGAAGGGAGTCTTGGGGATGATGCGATTTGCCGACCACGACAACCCGCTGCTGCTGGAAGCCCTCGGCGACTTGTTGGGCAGCGATCATGGATATGCCGTAAACACAGATGCAAAACGCTTGTCAGCCCGATGTTATTTGCTGGCCAGTCATCAAATGAAGGATGACGCATCCAAAGATCGTTACCGCACATTGGCGAAACATATTCTGGATATGCAACTGATCGATGACACTGAAAATCAGCAGAAATCGGCAGTCATTGAAGCGGAACTTCAAACAGAGGTGGCCGACGCCAACACATGGTATGCGGAATTAAAAAACAAAGAAGTTGGCTGGATAGCATCCGGTGCCAATGTTGAGACTGAATTCGACAAGCTTTACACCAAGGAACCAACGAGCGATTTGCCGTCGAGCGGTTCCCCACTGTCCCCCGAGCAAAGAATGCTCATTTATGGTCCGATTTTCGTGATCGGGTCGCTTTTGAGTTTGATTCTGATCGGATGGGGTATTGGACGACTGGCCCGCTTCATCGCCTAGCCAGCCCCGGTTGCCCCATGCTGAAAGAGAGCAACCAAACGGCTGGGGACAAAGCGGTTATCCAACCGTCGGCGACATGTTATTCAGGGAATTGCCAATGAGTTTGCGGAGCATTTGGGCGGCCGTCAGTCCGCGTTGATGGGCGGCATTCTCAAGGGCGAGGGCCTGCCAGCGGGGGAGCAACAGGGCCAATTCAACCACTTCGTTGTCGATGGCGGTGATTTCGCTGGCGCCGGGTCGCGGAGGAAGAAAGCCGGTGGCCACGATTGAGCTGGCGGTATCCACTTCGAGCATCCGGGAGGCCGATGTTGGCCCCCCCGACCTGGCCTCAAAAAGGCCGAAGAGGCATGATTCATCCGGGTGTTTGTTGTTTCATCGTCGACCCGCCACCCGTGGCGGCCGACAATTCATCTTCCAAACGAGCCGTCACCCGGTCCGCTTGTTCCGGCCGATCCCTCAAGGTCAGCCGCACCCAGCCGATGAGTGATCGACAGGTGTTCTCAGTTTCCACAGAACGACTCGGCACCCCGGTGGTCCGCTCCAAGCATTGACCACCGGCCACATGGGCCTTCTGGAAGCGGCCCGCCGCCTCCTTCAGTGAAACTCGCCCGTCAATCAGATCAGTGACGATCCGATTCTTTTCAACCAACCCTCTCAAGACATCACCCGTTGTGTCGGGGTTCATGATGTCCGAGGATCGTTTTGCCGGTTTTTTCAGGAGTGTTGGCATGGATAAAGTCCCTGATCGACATTGACGGTTGCGAATTTTTGGGGGGTTCGGCAAACTCTAACTCACAGAACCACCAAACGCTAACCGTTTACATCGACCCGCCAACTGAAAACAACCACAATTTATGAAGAGCAAAGGTTGTGCCGAATCTCAATTCATTTCAGAACCTTAACGTAAACCCTTGGTTTTAAGTGGTTTACGTTAAAATTAGCGTCGTTTTCTGACGCCAAGACGATGAAACATCTTCTGATTGAAATGCACCTTTTGCTTGCAGATTAGGCAAAAATCTAATGAGTTGGTTGAAGGATGACCAGTCTGGCACTTTTGAAATCAGCAGATTAGGCAAAAAACAGGAGTAAATTTGGCAAAACGACATCAAATGAGGCAACAGACTCCATTTTATCAGCACAACAATATCACATACAAACAAATTACAAATCAATCAAAATCAAAACTGTCGTCTCATTATGTCATCGCGAGGCAGGAACCTGTTTTCCCGCCCCCTCGCAAATGATTTCACTCGGTCAACGGGGCGACCGGATAGGATCCCAAAATGAAGAGCTTTTCGCATTCGTTTTGCAAGGAGGCGAGGGTCTTCTTCACCTTTGGATCGTCTTGATGTCCCTCGAAATCGAGGAAGAACACATATTCGCCGGGAGCCGATGAATACGGGAACGATTCAATCCACGTCAGGTTAACTTTGTTCAATTTGAACAGGCCGAGAATATCCGCCAAAGCCCCCGGACTATGCGGGATCATGAACATGACGGCCGTCTTGTCCTTGCCCGTGCGGCCGGAGTCATGCGGCCCGATCACCGCGAAACGGGTTTCGTTATGCGGCGAATCCTCAATGTTGGCGTACAGAATCCGCACGCCGTATTGCACGGCCGCTTCCCGGCTGGCGATGGCGGCCGCCCCCGGCTGGGTTTTGGCCAGTTGGGCGGCGGTCGTCGTGCTGGATACCTCATGCAACGTGGCTTGCGGCACGTTCTTGGCGATCCAGTTCCGGCATTGCGAAAGAGCCTGCGGCTTGCTGTAAACCCGCGTGATTTCCGTCTGCTCCCCGTTGGCGAGCAAGTTGTGATGCACCCGCAGTCGAACCTCGCTGCAAATCTTCAGTTGCGGCATCCGCGTGAACATGTCCAGCGTGTCAGCCACCCGGCCATCCGTGCTGTTTTCGAGGGGGACCACGCCGTAATCGACATGCCGACGGTTCACTTCCTCAAACACGGCGGCGATATTGGCCACACCCATATACTCGGCGGCGCGCCCAAAACGGCTAATGGCGGCCAGGTGGCTGAAGGAATACTCCGGCCCGAGAAAGGCCACCTTTTCCAACCGTTGCAAGGCACGAGAGCCGCTAATGATCTCCCGGTAGATGGCCCGGATGGTCACTTCCGGCAACGGCCCCTTGCTCGCGCCCAACACATTGGAGAAGACTTCTTCCTCGCGGGCCGGGGAAAAAACCGTGTCGTTGTTCTCGGACTTCACTTTCCCGATTTTGGCGGCGAGTTCGGCCCGCTTGTTAATCAACTCCAAGATTTCGAGGTCGAGTTTGTCAATCTGGACGCGGAACGCTTTGAGATCTTTGGCGGATGTCGCACGTTCGGGAGGGGGCGAATCGCCTTTGCGCGTCATGGTGCGGATTCTCGCCGAATGTTGAATGAACGATGCAAGTTCCGCTTAATGTAGTTCGGTTGAAAAGAGGCGTCAATCGCCATCGCCGATGATTCCGGGACTTTCCCGTTTGACGCAACCAATTGATTAGATTACATTTCGGTCAATTCCGAGTGGAAGTCTGGCTAATTTGTCCATATCATTCGCAACTGCCGCTTTGGCAGTTTGCCGGAATTGGCTCGTCCGATCATCCAAGCCGTTTCATCAATAAATGCCGATAAATCAACGGTTTACGTCTTCAAAACAACCGATATATCTCATTGGCATCGCATTTGCTTTTATCTTAGCCAAGCGATTGAAGCACGATTGAGTGTCCCGTCTGGATGAAGCGAAAAACAAGCATCGGCGGCTCACCGATCATTTCCCAAATTTGAATCCGTTTGTCAGTTGATTGAACAGACAAACCTTGAAAGGCACCCACTAACATGGCGAAAGAAAAAATCATCGGTATTGACCTCGGCACGACCAACTCCGTCGTCGCCGTGATGGAAGAAAGCGGCGAAGTCAAAGTCATCACCAACCAAGAAGGCAACCGGATCACCCCGTCGGTGGTCGCCTTCACGGACAAGGGAGACCGTCTGGTCGGCGACCCGGCCAAGCGACAGGCCGCGCTGAACCCGAAGCGGACCATTTACTCGATCAAGCGATTCATGGGCCGACGCCACAAGGAAGTCGAGTCCGAAGAAAAGCTGGTTCCGTACAAGATCGTCGGCGGCCCGAACGACCTCGTGAAGGTGGACATCGACGGCAAGCCGTTCAGCCCGCCGGAAATCTCGGCGATGGTCCTTCGCAAACTGAAGGAATCGGCCGAGGCTTACCTCGGGCACACCGTCCGCAAAGCGGTCATCACCGTGCCGGCCTACTTTAACGACGCCCAACGACAGGCGACCATCGACGCGGCCGCTGTCGCAGGCTTTGACACGGAATGGGAACTGGAAGACCCCAAGACCGGCAAGAAGAGCAAGCAGCGAATGCGGATCATCAACGAACCGACCGCCGCTTCGCTGGCCTATGCTTTCGACAAGAAGAAGAACCAAAAGATCGCCGTGTTCGACTTGGGCGGCGGGACGTTTGACGTCTCGATCCTCTCGATCGACGACGAAGGAACCTTCATCGTCAAGTCCACCAACGGGGACACCCACCTCGGCGGCGACAACTTCGACGACGTTCTGATCGAATGGATCTGCTCCGAGTTCCAGAAAGAAAACAAGATCGATCTGCGAAAAGACGCGACCGCGCTTCAGCGGATCAAGGAAACCGCCGAACGGGTGAAGAAGGATCTTTCCAGCCAGGCGACGGCCGACATCAACCTGCCGTTCATCACGATGGATCAGTCCGGGCCGAAGCACATCATGCTTTCCCTGACGCGGGCCAAGTTCGAGCAAATGGTCGAACACCTGATCGAACGCTGCAAGAAGCCGGTGCTGGATGCCTTGAACGACGCGGGCATGAAGCCGACCCAAATCGACGAAGTCGTGATGGTGGGCGGGATGACCCGGATGCCGCGTGTCCAGCAGATGGTGAAGGATCTCTTCGGCAAGGCCGGTCACTACGGGGTGAACCCGGACGAAGTGGTCGCGGTCGGGGCGGCGATCCAAGGCGCTCAACTTCTGATGGGTAGCCAGTCTAGCATCCTTCTTCTTGACGTGACCCCGCTGAGCCTCGGCATTGAAACCGAAGGGGGCGTGATGAGCGTGCTGATCGCCCGCAACACGACGATCCCGAAGAAAGCCAGCCAGACCTACACGACCGCCTCGGACAACCAACCCGGCGTGCAGATCCAAGTGTTCCAAGGCGAACGCCCGCTGACTTCTCACAACAAGAAGATCGGCGACTTCCACTTGGAAGGCATCCCCCCGGCTCCTCGTGGTGTGCCGCAGGTGGAAGTGACCTTTGACATCGACGCCAACGGCGTGCTGCATGTCTCCGCGAAGGACAAGAGCAGCGGCAAGGAAAGCAACATCCGCATCGAAAACTCCTCGGGCATGAACGCCGATGAGATCGAAAAGATGAAGCGGGATGCCGAACTGCACGCCGACGAAGACAAGAACGCGCGGGAACTGATCGACGAGAAGAACAAGGCCGACAGCCTGATCTACACCGTCGAAAAGACTCTCCGCGACGCTGGCGACAAGGTGAGCGAAGCGGACAAGGCTCCGATCACCGCCGGTGTCGAGAAGCTTCGGAAAGCGAAGGACGGCACGGATGTGAAAGCCATCCAATCGGCTTTCGGCGAACTCGAACAGGCCATGCACGCGATGAGCACGGCGATGTACTCCAAGGCCGGCGGCGAAGGCGGGGCCGGAGCCGCCCCCCCGGCTGGCGGAGCCAAGGGGGACGACGTGGTTGATGCCGAGTTTGAAGTGAAGTAAGCGATTGGTGAATGTGAGCTCACAGGCCGCGCCGTTCATACGGCGCGGCCTGTTTCGTTTGCACTTCTTGATGGCGAGCGGCGGCGAATGATTGCAGTTCGGCAGGCCGGGTTGTAAAGTTCCGTTACGTCACGGGTGAATGGCCGCTCTCCGTTGCCGTCGCCCGCCGTCTCTTTTCTCTTGGTGCTCATGATTGACACCATCACCGGACTCATCGATCCCCTGCCCCTCTTTCAAGGCCCGTCTCTTCCGGGCTTGATCGTCGGATTTCTGTCCGGGGCGCTGGCATCGGTGATCGCCGTTTACTTTCTGACCGGCCGATCGCATTCAAAATCATTGGAAGCGCGTCTGTTGGAATCCCAGCGAATTGCGGAGGTTGGCGGCTGGGAATGGAATCCTGTCACCGGCGAAGTCTGGTGGTCGGAGGAGCATTACCGGTTGTTCGGCGTCGACCCCGGCACATTCACTCCGACCTATGAGGCATATCTGGCGATGGTTCACCCCGAAGATTTGGAAGCCGTCCGCGAGGAGACCGCCAGGGTGATGGCGGGGGCATCCGCTTATGGCCGTGACTATCGCATCATCCGTCCGGACGGGGAAATCCTCTGGCTTCAAAGCCGGGGAGTCGCCACGCGGGATGCCGACGGCCGGTTGATTCAACTCTCGGGCACCGATCAGAAAATCACCGCACGAAAGCGGGCCGAGCTGGACCTGAAAAGCATCCGAGAGCGATTTGAAGTCGCCGTTTCCGGCGCGAGGGATGGCATCTGGGACTGGGATGTGGCCGCCGGGGCGATTTATTTGTCCCCCCGTTGGAAAGAGATGCTGGGTTATTCGGATGCCGAACTCTCGAATGATTTTGGCGTTTGGGAAAGCCTGCTGCATCCTGACGACCGGGCAAACGCAATGGCATCCCTTGATGCGTATTGCCGGGGGTCGCTCCCTGTTTACGAGATTGAATTCCGGATGCGGACAAAATCCGGAGACTGGCGTTGGATTCTCTCACGGGCGACGGCCACGCGGGACGAAGCCGGGCGGCCGCTGCGAATGGCTGGTTCCCACACGGACATCACCGAACGTCGTCGCTCGGCCGACGAACTGGCGACGAACAAAGCCCTGCTGAATTTGTTCGTCAAACACGCCCCGGCGGCCATCGCCATGCTGGACACGGAGATGCGTTATGTGCTCGCCAGCGATCGTTGGCTGACAGATTACCACTTGCATGGCCGAGAGATCATCGGCCGCTCGCATTACGATGTGTTCCCGGATATTCCGGATCGCTGGCGGGAAATCCATCGCCGGGTGTTGACGGGAGCCGTCGAAGCCTGCGCGGAAGAGGTGTTCCCCGGAGAAGAAGGGGGGCTTGAATGGCTTCAATGGGAGGCCCGGCCGTGGTTGAAGCCGGGCGGCGAGATCGGCGGGCTGATCTTCTTCACTCAATTGATCACGGAGCGAAAGCGTGTCGAGGCGGCCATGCGGGAAAGCGAGGAACGATACCGTTCGGTCGTTGAATCATTGGCGGAAGGGATCGTCGTGCAGGATGCAAACGGGCAGATCATCGCCAGCAACAACCGCGCCGGGGAAATTCTTGGTTTGACACAGGAAGAAATCGCGAGACGCACTTCACTGGATGAACGGTGGCGGTCCTTCCACGAAGACGGAACACCATTCCCCGGCGAAGAACACCCCGGCATGATCGTCCTGAAAACCCAACAGCCGGTTTTCAACACACTGATGGGTTTTCACAAACCAGATGGCGAACAGAGGTGGATCACGGTGAATGCCGTGCCAATCCGAAACCTCTTCCCGGCGACGGACGGAAAGGCGGCGGTTGTCACTTCATTCCACGACGTGACGGATTCCCGGCGACTGAACGAACGCCTTCTCGCCTCTGTCCGCGAGAAGGAAGTGATGCTCAAAGAGATCCATCATCGTGTGAAGAACAATCTGGCCATCACAATCAGCCTGTTCAATTTTCAGATGCGGGACCTGCCGGACGGTCCTGGCCGTGAAGCCATTCGCCAGGCACAGGACCGCGTGCGGACGATGGCGATTGTCCACGAAATGCTGTACCAAACTTCGTCCCTCTCCGAACTCGATCTGCCGGGTTATGTCGGCCAGTTGGTCCGCCATCTGGCCAGCGGTTATTCCGTCAGTGATCGGATTTCCATCGAACTCGATGTTTGCCCGGCGGCCCTGCCATTGGCGGCGGCCATTCCCTTCGGGCTCATTTTGAACGAAGTTGTGTCCAATGCCTTCAAGCATGCGTTTCACGATCAACGACGAGGCACGCTCAAGGTGTCCGTCCGCTCGATGGAGGGCAAGATCATTTTGAAGGTTCAGGACGACGGAGTTGGCCTGCCGCCGGGGATCAATCCGTTTAAATCACGGTCGATGGGATTGCGGCTGGTGCGTGAACTGGCCAACCAATTGGACGGCGTGGCCGAGTTTGCGCCAAGTGATCAAACCATGTTCCGGCTTGTTTTTCCGATCAGTGCTCTGCCCGCCTGAAGGGAAAGGTTATCCCACGGTCGTGGTGGCGGCGTCGGCCGCGAGGCTGAACGCGGTTGTGCCGCCGAATCTCGCGCTGGTGGAAATGTTATACATCCCCCCGGCGGTTCCTTGCGTTTGATCCCACGCCCGGAAAATGATTCTCGCCGCAAGCGGGTTGGCCACCGCCGTGAGTGTTCTCACCCGGATCAGGTCCGTGTCTCGAAGCAACCGGGCCGACGTCACAGAGGCCAAACTCAAATTCAACCAGGTTGTCCCTCCGTCCGTCGAATATTCCCACACATAAGCCGTGCTGCGGGTCACGCCAATGATGGCCATCCCCCTGACCGCTCCGGCGTCCACATCCGTCACCGAGGAACCCAGAAGAGCCGCGACGGTGGTTTGAGTGATGGAACCGATCGGACCGCTGACGGGGGCAAGCGTCGGAGACGGGGTGATGTTCAAAACCGGGGCATCATTGACCGGATTGATGGTTTGTGACATCGTCACCAATTGCGTGCTGAACGCGGTCCCCCCGCCGATATTCGCGGCATTGGATACATCCCAACGCCCGGCCAGCGTCCCCTGGCTGCGATCCCACGCCCGGAAACTGATGCTCACGGTTCCGTTAAAGTTCCGGCCGGGGAGGAAGCGAATGTAGTCGGCTCCGCGCAACAGAAACGCATTCGCCTGACTGACGGCCCCGATGTTGGTCCAAGTCGTCGATCCGGAATAACGATACTGCCATGTCCCGTCGGCGGTGTTTGACAGGGCGGTGATGGCCACCCCGTTCGTCGTGACGGAATTCGGATCAACGAAACTCTTGCCGAGCAATGTGTTGATGGTCGTCCCCGGAGGAACGGCATCTTCGGCGATGGCCGGGAACACGCCCAACTTGGTCGCGTCAAGGACGGGAGCGGTTTGCACGCGGACGGTGGTGGTTTCGGTGGCTGTGCTGAAAGCCGTCGAACCGCCCGCCGGTGTCACGCTGCCCGTTGAACCTGGTGTTCCCGCGGTGCCGTCCCACGCTTTGTAACTCAGGGTGGCGGCACCGGCGAAACTGGCGACCGGCACGAATCGGACCAAGGCCGTGGGCGGCAGCAACCGGGCCGAGGTGGTTGACACCGTGCCGAAGTTGGCCCATGTGCCGCCGTTGTCCGTCGAGAACTGCCAGTTGCCGCCGGGCGGCCCGGTCATCGCCGTGACCGCGATTCCGATGGTGTTGCTCGGATTGGCATCCGTGACAACTCCCGCAATCAAAGCGCTGACGGCGGTTCCGGTCGGGTTGCTATTCCCCGTCGCAATGGGCGGCAGCGTCTGCACCGGCGTGATGTTCAACACCGGGGCCGAGTTCTGGCTGGCGGTCACCCCGGAGACCACATCGACTTTCACGTTGGCCGAGCCAATGGTGACGGTGCGCGTCACCGGGGAGGCCAGCCCGCCGCCGCTGTAGGTCACCGTATAGGTGCCTGAGTTCAGGAAGGTTTGGTAGCCACCGGCCGTCATGCTCGTCAACGTGCGGTTGAACCCGCCGGCCTCGGCCACTTGGATGTTGACGTTCCCAAGCCCCTCGCCGGCGTTGTAAAACGTGTTCGCATTCAAATCCTTGAACACGACGCCGAGCAAATACCCGCCGCCGGACAACCCGGAACGGTTGCCAAAGTCTTCCGTGATGACTTGCGGCCCGACGTCCGTGTTTGGATTCGATTCGTCGGTGATGGTGATGCCAACTTCGCGGTAACTCCCGCTCATCATGTTGTTGCGGTGGCCGGGGGGGCTTTGGATGCCGCCGGTGGCCGACGACCCGCCCCAATCAATGGCGAACCCGGCATGTCCGTAGAAAGTGCTTTCCGAATAAGCGTAAATGTTCTCGGCGATGTTGGTCCACCCGGCATAGCCCGCCGAGGTGGCCCGGCTGCCAAGGTCTTGCTCGCCGGGCAATTGATGCGACTGCGTGTCGGCCGCGATCATCGCATTGTTATGATTGGCCGACGACGTCATCAGATTGTCGTTCCACGCCAGCGGTTGAACGGGCGTGAGGGCGTTCCACTGGCTCCGCAACGTCGTGAGATTAACCCCGAAGAAGGAAAGAGCGCTGTTGACATCCGCATCGTTTGATGAAACCAACCGCGCATACTGGTCTTGGGGGGCGGTGCGCAACTGATTGATGAGTTCGAGCATTTCCTGCTCGGCCCCCGTCGGGTTCAATGCGGGAACTTCGCGGCTTTCGAGCGTTTGCAGGCCGAGGATTTTTCGGTGGTTGGTCCGGCCTTTGCGTCCGGACGTGATCCCGCCTCGCCAGAATGGAATTTTCATGATCCGATTCCTGATGAAGGACTTCGAGGGGGAGATTGGAAAATCTAACACACCGTCTGGCAGTATACGGCCGGACTAAATGGAAAAACCGGAAAAATCCACACGACTATGCGGCGGATAATCGCAATTCAGACAAGATTTAATCAACCGGAGAAGATGGGCTGACAGCGAAGTGTTCTTGTCAGATCAGACCAATTCTTGAAAGCTCATCTGATGAATGGCATCCTCGCAGCAAACTTTTGGGACTTTTCAACAACCGCGCGAAGCATGTTCGGATCAGATGAAAATCATTGCCGAAATCATCTGAAAAATCGGAAGATTCCTTAAAGGCGTTATAGCGGTAATTTTCATCATCGGTTAAAACCACACCATCTCGCAAGTTCTGCGGACAGGCGTAACCGCCTGGTGTTGATGTCATTTGATTCAGCATTCCTTCGGATCAACGTCTCGCGAGCCACACGAATTACTTCGATTTTCTTTCCGGTGAACGTATGTTTGACTGGCAGTTTCCGCGCGCTCGTCGCCGTCAGGCGGGTCAGGTCGGATGTTCCGCGTTGGTTGGTCAATTCGGACTGATGGCTTTGGAAGACCGCGTTGTCCCCGCCAGCGTGCTTACCTCCCATAACGACATTTCCGGGACCGGAGCCAACCTCGCGGAAACGACCATCAGCCCGGCCAACGTCCGTGCGGGATCGTTTGGCAAACTGTTTGTCAATGCCGTGGACGGCCAGGTTTATGCGGAACCGATTGTTTGGAATGGCATCCCGGCCGCCAACCGGACCCGGCCGGATGCGGCCAATGTCGTCTTCGTGGCCACGGAACACGACACGGTTTACGCCATCGCCACCGACACGGCTCTTGCCGGGACGGTGCTTTGGTCACGCAGTTTTTTGGATATCCGCAACATCAACGGCCGCGTCAACAATCCCGAGGGAGCCACGTCCATCTCAACGCTCTCGTCGACCGACGTGGCGACGATGGACATCACTCCCGAGGTCGGCATCACCAGCACCCCGGTCTTGGACACTCAAACGGCCACGTTGTACGTTGTTGTCAAAACCAAAACCGTCGTTGGCGGGGTGACCCATTACATCCAGCGATTGCACGCCCTGAACACGGCCGATGGCAGTGACCGGGCCACCCCGTATGTGATCGGAGACACCACCCTTGGCGTTTACGGGAACGCCACGGATCGCACGGCGATCTTCGTGTACGGAACCGGAGATGGCAGCTACCCGGACACGTATTACCACACCAACCGCACGGTCGTCACGTTCAACGCGCTGAGAAGCAACCAACGCTCGGCCTTGCGATTGGTCAACGGAGAAGTCTATGTGGCCTGGGCCTCCCACGGGGACAACGGACCGTACCACGGTTGGGTGGCCAAATTTGACGTGAGCAATTTGTCGCAGGGAATTCGGCTGTCGGGTGTTCTCAACACCTCGCCGAACAACGGCCAATCGGGGATCTGGCAAAGCGGGGGCGGCCTCTCTTTTGAGCCGGATGGCAGCGCGTTTTACTTGGAAACCGGCAACGGACAGGGAGGCGCGCCACCTTTGGGAGCGGACGGTTTCCCCAGCAACGGCAACTACAGCGAAGCCGTGATGAAAGTGATCGCCGATCCGAATAGCACGGCCACGAACCAAAACATCAACGGATGGGGATTTCGAGTCTCCGACTACTTTGTGCCTCACAACATCGAAGCCCTTGATGCCGTGGATGCCGATTTTGGCTCGGGCGCCCCGTTGGTGCTGCCCGACTCCGCCGGGATTCCCGGCCATCCCCACTTGTTGATCGCCGCCGGCAAAGAGGGAAAGATTTATGTCCTCGACCGGGACCACCTCGGCAAATTCAACACATCAACCGACGATGTGGTCAGTGTCACCCCGCTGAAATTCCTGAACGGGGTGTTCAGTTCCCCGGTTTGGTTCAACGGGGCGTTGTATTATGTCGGCGCTTTTGGCGGGAAGGCGAAACGGCTCACTCTCAATCAAAACGGCGAACTGGTCACCGCCTCCGAAACACCCACCAACACCTTCGGCAACCTGCCCGGTTCGCCAAGCATCTCATCCAACGGCACGACCGGAGGGATTGTCTGGCTGCCAAACCGGGACATGAATACCCTTCATGCCTATGACGCCAACAGCCTGACCACGGAACTATGGAACAGCGGGCAAGACCCGGCCGACAATCTCGGAGCGGTGGTGAAATTCGCCATCCCGGCGGTCGCGGACGGGCAGGTTTATGTCGGAACCGGGAACAGTCTGGTCGTGTACGGCTTAAAACCGGCGGTGAACGCCCTGCCCCTCACTCCAACCGGGCTCACCGCCGTCACGCTCTCCAGCACATCGATACAACTGTCATGGGTTGACCCGACGACCGCCCCCAACACGGCCACGGGCTACGCCATCGAACAATCCACCGATGGCGTTACTTTCGTCCCCGCCACGACGGTCCCCTCGGGCACCGGTCAGGCGATTGTCGGCGGGCTGACACCACTGACGCCTTATGTCTTCCGGGTTCGCGGTTTCAATGGCTTGGGCAATTCCCCGTTTTCGGCAACAGCCGCCCAAACGACCTCCGGCCAGCTCGCCATGCTCGATTTCACCGGTGGATTCGCCGGTTCGCCCGCCCTGCTGACCTACAACGGAAACGCGGCCGTCAACGGAATGGCGGCAAGAATCACGGACGGAACCACCAGCAAGGCGGGAAGCGTCTTTTCCACGCAAACCGTGGACATCAGCCGGTTCACCACGCAGTTCACCACGCGACAAACCGGGCCCGGTGACGGGATGACCTTCACCATCCAGGCTTATTCGCCAAACGCCCTCGGCCAGTTGGGCGGCAGCCTCGGATATGGAAACAAGCAAAACGGCGGGGGAGGCATCCCGAACAGCGCGGCGATCAAACTGGATATTTTCGGTTCCTCCGGCGAACTGCCCACATCCACCGGTCTCTACATGAACGGAGCCTATCCGGGAAACACCGGGGCTTCCGATTTGCGGGCGGCCGGGGTGATCCTGAATTCCGGGAACGTGATGCGGGTGGCGATGAGCTACGACGGCTCCAATCTCACCGTGACCATCACGGACACCGTGACCGCCAAATTCTTTACGCGGATTTATCCGCTGGATCTCCCGGCCGTCATTGGAACCCGGAACGCTTATGTCGGGTTCACCGGTGCCACAGCGGGGCTGACGGCCGTTCAGGATGTGTTGAGTTGGACGTTTTCCCCGAATGCCGTCCAGACACCGGCGACGCCGGCCGCCCTCGGATCGGCCACCGCATCGGCGACCTCTGTTTCTCTGAATTGGACAAACACCGCCACCAATCAAACCGGCTATCAACTTGACCGGGCCTCCAATGCGGCGTTTACGCAGAATCTCACCACGCAGAATCTCCCCGCCAGCCCGGCAAACTTCACGGATAACGCCCCCGGTCTTTCTCCCGGAAACACCTATTTTTACCGAATTCGGGCGACCAACACGGCCGGACCGTCAGCCAACTCCAACACCACTTCGGTGACGATTCCCCTGGCTCCGGCCAGAGCTTCCGATGTGATGGTCACGGGCGTTTTCTCATCGCATATCGACTTGCAATGGACGGACAACGCGGGCCTCTCCGCCTCCGGGTATCGGATTCTCCGGGCGATCGATCGCGGACTTTTCTCCGAGCTGACGACGCTGCCGCCCTTCAACACCGCCGGGCCAAACACCTATGTTTGGAGCGACACGAGCGTCGCGCCGGGCCACTTTTACGAGTACCACATCATCGCGTTCAACGTGTCCGGGTACAACGACTTCGTCGGCGGGAACGCCACCACGCCGTTGCCATCAGCGGTTGATCTCGGCGGTGGTTTCACGGGAGCCACCACGCTGAAATTCAACGGCAGTGCCGCCATCAACGGTTCGGCGGCGAGAATCACGGATGGCGGGGTGGGCAAGACCGGAAGCGTCTTTACGAATCAGACCGTCGATGTGAGTCAATTCCGCACCGAGTTCACCTTCCGACAAACCGGCAAAGGCGACGGCATGACCTTCGCCATTCAGGCGAATTCGCCAACGGCCCTCGGTCGCGGCGGCGGCAGTCTGGGCTATGGCACCGACCCCGGCGGCAAACCGGGCATCGGCCTGAGCGCCGCCATCAAGTTTGATCTTTTCAACAACGACGGCGAAGGGTCCAGTTCGACCGGCTTGTACTTGAACGGCGCGTATCCAACCTCCGCCGGATCGGTCAATCTGCAAACGGCCGGGATCACCTTGAATTCCGGGAACCTCATGCGGGTGGTAATGACATACGATGGAACGACATTGAAAGTGACCATCACGGACACCGTGACGAACCGCTTGGTCACCCAGAGTTACGCCGTCAGCCTGGCTTCTGTGCTCGGGACCACGAATGCCTATGTCGGATTCACCGGGGCTTCCGGCGGCCTCACGGCAGTGCAGGATGTGTTGAGTTGGACCTACGGGCCGAACACAGTATGATCCACCTGCCAAAACCACTGACATGAGAACACATGATCCGACCCGCCATCCCCGAGGACACCGAAGCCCTGCTGGCCATGACGGCCGCCACCGGCGTGTTCAAGCCCTTTGAAGTGGACACGCTCCGCGAGGTGTTGGACAGCTACCACGAATACAACCGCGAAACCGGGGATCGTTGTTTCGTGATCGAGTCCGACGGGGAAGCTCTCGGCTTTGAATATCACTCGCTCGAACCAATGACTGACCGATCATGGATGCTTTGGTGGATCGTCGTCCGGCCCGACAAACATGGCCGGGGCCTTGGCCGACAGTTGATGGCCTTCATGGAAGAGGACGCCATCAAGGCCGGGGCACGGGTGATGTTTCTCGAAACATCTTCGCTGCCAAGCTACGAGCCAACGCGGCAGTTTTATCTCTCGGTCGGCTATGAGATCACCGGACAAATCCGGGATTACTACGCTGCCGGGGACGACATGGTGATGTTCCGCAAGCCGCTCCAAGGTTGAGAGATTCTTTCCCAATTTCCCACGGCGGGTCTTTCTTTCCAATCGCCGAAATTCCGCCACTTTGCTTGCCAATTCCCCATCTTGTCTTCTTCAAAAATTGGTTTGCCATCACGACTAGAATGCGGCGGGATGGCGTCGTCCTCCCGGCCGGAATAATCGTTGTCACCCAACGGCCGGTCCTGCGAATGGCATCGCTTTCTCCATTCTTCCGTCAAGGACCGACGGTTCCGCGAACGACTTAATCAGTGGTTGACGCGATTGGATGTTCAGAGGTCAGGGAAGACCTTGGACACACAACCCGCGAGAACCCTGTGACCGGCGTCATGGCCCGCATCCGACAGAGTCTTCCAAGTTGGTCTCTTTGACTTATCTTGCGAGACACTCCCGTCCGATGAAGAGTGTCGTCGAAGCAGAAAAGGAATTCGTGGGACGGGTCGTACCCCCCCGACAATCAGGTCCCCCGGCCAGATTGTCGAAACCGTCCCCCACCGACAACAGCCTTGCCCTCCGGGCAGCGCGAACCCCGACGGCGGAAGTGGCTCCGCAACAGGGTTTTCGCCAGTTCCCGGCGGTGCGGCGAACCTTCCGGCGGAGGTTCGGCGGCACGGCAAGGCGACGTGAGAAATCTGGAGTGCCTGCCAATGAAAAAAGTGTTCACCACGGGACAGGTTGCGAAAATTTGCAAGGTCGCTCCCCGTACGGTGTCGAAGTGGTTCGACAGTGGTCGTCTCCGCGGATATCGCATCCCCGGCAGCCAGGACCGTCGTATCCCCCGCGAGCAGCTCATCCGTTTCCTGAAGGAACACGGCATGCCGCTCGGGGAACTTGAGGAAGAAGAATGGCACAAACTGCTCGTCATCGGAGCGGAAAAGCTGTTCATCGACCGTATGCGGGAAATCCTTCCCGAGTCCGACGATTACAAATACGAAATTGCCCAAAGCGGGTTTGAAGCGGGCATCATGGCCGAAAGCTTCCACCCCGACACCATTATCATCGATCTGGCCCTGGGCCGCAGCGAGGCCATCCAGATCACGTCCAACCTCCGCAAAAACCCGGCCTACGAGACGACCATGATCGTCGGCCTGGCGAGCGAGGACGAACCGGCTCCCGAGAAATTGACGGAGTACGGCTTCAGTGAAGTGTTCAAGAAACCGTTCGACGTGGCCCTGCTTGCGGAACGCATCCGCACGCTGGCCGACGCCAAACGCGATGACATGTGAACTGACTAACGCAGGCACTCATCGCCGGACCTAACCACACGGTCTGATTCTTTCCCGGAGGGATTCGGGCGGGATCAGGCCGTGAGGCCGTTTGTCAGGCTCAAGAATCCAGTGATTTGCCGGCAATTCTGATCAATGCTTCCAGATACTTTTCACGAGATTTCGCCACCACCTCGGCCGGCAATTCCGGCGGCGTGGAGTTCTTGTCCCATCCCGAAGTTTCCAGCCAGTCGCGCACATACTGCTTGTCGTAGGAAGACTGCCCCCGGCCCGGTGCGTAATCATCCCCCGGCCAGAAGCGTGAACTATCCGGCGTCAGCACTTCATCGATCAAAATGAGTTCGCCGTCTGGCAACCGACCCCATTCAAACTTGGTATCGGCGATAATGACGCCTTTGGCTTTCGCCATCACGGCCGCCCGATGATAGACGTCGAGGCTTCGCGTCTTCAATTCCGTGGCCAGCGGTTCGCTGACGACTTTTGCCATCTCCGCGAAGGAGACGTTTTCATCATGCCCCGATTCGGCCTTGGTCGCCGGGGTGAAGATCGCCTCCGGCAGTTGCTCGCTTTCACGAAGCCCGGCCGGGAGATGAACACCGCAAACGGCCCCGGTCTTCTGATAGTCCTTCCAGCCGGAACCCGCGAGATAGCCACGGACGACGCACTCGAACGGCACGACTTCGCACTTGTGAACGAGCATCGAACGGCCGGCGAGTTGCTCCGTTTGGAAGGCCGGAGGATAATCCTTGAGTTCCGTGGAGATGACGTGGTTTTTGATTCCAAGCGTTCGGAACCAGAACAGACTCAGTGCCGTGAGAATGCGTCCTTTGCCGGGAATTGGCGTGGAAAGAATATAATCAAAAGCACTGATGCGATCCGTGGCGACAATCAGGAGACGGTCACCCAAATCGTAAACATCCCGCACCTTGCCACGCCGACACGAATAACCGGGGATGTCACTTTGGAACAAGGCGTTCGACACGGGGAACCTCAAACCTGTTTCGGAAAATGTTCGCTCATGGCCGTCTTCATGTCCCGCACGGCCTGCGCCATGCCGACAAGGACGGCTCGGGCGACGATGCTGTGCCCGATGTTCAACTCTTCGACATGCGGAAGCCGGACAACGGGTTTCACATTGATATAGTTCAACCCGTGCCCCAAATGGACATGCAAGCCGCTTCGATGGGCGAGGACGCACGACTCCCGAAGCGTGGCCATTTGGCCGGCGACGGCCACCGGGTTCCGGGCCTCGGCATAAGCGCCGGTGTGAAACTCAACGGCCGTCACGCCGCATTCGGCGGAGGCTCTCACCTGATCGACATTCGGATCGATGAACAGGGCGACGACGATCCCGGCATCTTGCAGCATCCGCACGGCGTTTTTCACGACGGCGAATTGCCCGACGACATCAAGCCCCCCCTCGGTCGTCAGTTCCTGCCGTTTTTCCGGCACCAGTGTGATCTGATCGGGTTTGGCCCCGATGGCAATGGCCATCATCTCCGGGGCGGTGGCCATTTCCAAGTTCAACCCGGTCGGGACGGTCTCCCGCAGGATTCGCAAGTCGCGGTCGTTGATGTGCCGACGGTCTTCCCGCAGGTGAATCGTGATGCCATCGGCCCCCCCTTGAAAGGCCAGCGCGGCGGCCGTCACCGGGTCCGGTTCATGCGAGCGGCGGGCTTGCCGAACGGTTGCCACATGGTCGATGTTTACCCCAAGCCGCATCATCTCACTCAACTCCCTGACGTTCCATGCCCGCGTTCTCGGCATCCAGATGCACATACTGCGTGGGCAATGTCAACGCCGCATGACCGGCCGCGACGTATTCCGCGATGGATTGCCGGTATCGGCCGATCTCGCGGCCAATCACTTTGTAAAGCAGCACGGCCAGGACGATCTCGACCAAACGTTCCAAGATCGGACTGATGACCGGAAACACAAAGAAGTAATTGAAAAACAGGTAGGTCGCCGCGAACATCCCGAACAACACCGGGACCATCAACTGCGTGCCCCGCCGGATGCGGTATCGGGAATCCAGATACATCCGAAGGGTGGTGACACACTCGCCCAGCAGATCAACCAACAGCCAAGGGCGGTCCAGTTGTCGGGCCACTTTCAAGGCGGTTCCCAAAACGGGCAACGCCGTTCCTTCCGGGAACCGGCTTTCACCGCCGTGGCCCGTCGATGACCGGCGGTCCTTGATCTCGCCGACGACAATTCCGGCCAGTTCGCCGACCGTTCGCCTCACTTCGCCGATTTCCTCTTCCAGACGATGCACCCGGTCCCGGAGGGGGTCCTCGACGGGGTCGATGGTGTTTGGTCCGACCCGATGGGACGGAACATAAGGCTCATCAGCCATCAGCGGGGCGGTCATGGTTCGCCCTTTCCTGAACATGGGCTATGGGGTAAGGAGAGATCCCCGACATCCTGTTATTCGTCACGATACCACAGGGCTTGCCCCCCGACCATGCGAACGGGGGGAAAACAATCGCCGGAAAAACGAACATGGCCCGTCTCCATGACGAGACAGGCCAAGAATCACCGTGGTTCGGCGAATAATCTTACAGCAACGATTCAACGAAGGCCTTGCCGGCGCGGGCGCGAACCTTCACACTGGCCGGTTTCGGCTTGGTGATGATGAATTCGCCCGGCTTGAAGGGGTTGGCCTTCTTCTCGCCCCCCTTGCTGGCCTTCTTTTGCGTGGCGGTCAGCTTGACCAGGCCGGGGATGGTGATCGCGCCGGGTCCCTTCTTGTGAAGCTGCTTGATGACGATTTCGGACAACGCTTCAAAGAACTTCTTGACGTCGGCCTTGCTGAATTCCGTGGCCGCGGCAACGGCTTCGTACACGGCGGCCTTGGTCATCGGCTTCGTCGCCTTCGACATAGTTTTTCCCCTCAAAAATACGGAGTTTTCGATCAATCGCTACAGCGAAAGTAAGGGGACAAGCCGAACCTGTCAACGGAAACCACTCGATTTTCCCGGATTTTTCCGGGGATTTCGCATTTATTCTAACAATACCTCCTGAAATCCCGGTGATTTGTCGTCTCCGGCTTCCCATGACCGGGGATAACCCCGGACAATGACATTCTTGACGCCCGCACCGACCGGACATCGAAAACATGCAAACACTTCATCGATTGATCGGCCTTTTGGAGATTGGCGTCGCCATCACGCTGGTCGTCCTTGGCGCCCAAATTCCGGGAGAGGACGAAGTGACCGCCGGATTCGCCCGGACGGGCCGGCTGACGGGCGGCGCGGAAAAGGAAATCGGCATGCTCCGCGAACAGGTCGATCAACTTCGGCGACAGGATTTCGCCAGCCGGGCCGAAAAACTTCGGACGCATACCCGCACCGTCAGCGAGACCGCCACCAAACAACAGCTTGATTTTCGCACCATCGAGGCGATGGCCCAGGCGATGGGGGACGTTTCCAAGGCCATCAAGAGTTGGTCCGAAACGATTGACACGGATCGCATGAAGACCATCGCCACGGGGTTCGCCGCCACCGCGACGATGCTCGACAACAACGCGGCCGCCTCCGAGAAGGCGGCCGATGAAGTCGATCAAGCCATGAATTCCATCGCCAAAGACGGCGCGCGGCTGGCCGAACTGTTGAAGCAATCTCCCCCGGACCTGAAGGCCGCGAAGATCGTTTATGACGGTTTGGGAACATTTGACGCGGGCTTGGAAAAGCTCGACGATCTCATCAAGGCGGAACGGGTCGACTCCATCAAAGAGGGGTTGGCCGGTCTTGACGAATCCATCACCGGGACGGCCGGTCAGGTCGAGAAGCTTGGGAATGTGACCTATCCGGTGATGACGATCAACGGGTTGAAACCCACCATCGAAACCAAGTCTTTCTGGCCGGAAGCCCCCAAGGTGGCCGAGGGGTTGAAGAAAGCCTCGACGGGCGTGCAGGCCACCAGCAAGGAACTGGATCGCGTGGCCAAGTCCCTGCCGGAAGTTCGCAAAGCGCTGGCCGAAAGCCGGAAATCCATCGCCCGCAGCCGGGAATCGGTCGGATCGGCCCTCAAACAACAAGCCGAGGCCGAAAAACTATTGGTGGCGATTCCAAAGGAAATCGCGGAACTGGCCGAGGGTTTGCCAAAGATCGGCAAATCGTTCTCCATGATCTTGCGAGAGACGAAGAAGCTCAAGGAACTGGCGGCCGCCATGCGGGCCACCCAAGCGATCTTGGAGGAAAATTTGAAGCGCTGGCCAGAAGTGGCCAACGGCTTGAAAAAATCGGCCATCGTGCTGGATCAAGCCCAAGCCCAATTGCTGGCAGCCACCAAGAACCGCGATCAATACGAACAAGCGATGGCCAGCACCTCGCAGGTGGCAAAATCCTTCGCCGATCTCCTCCCGGAGTTCACCGAACAACTGGACAGCCGGTTGGAACAGCAACACGCCTCCCTCAGCCAGATGGAACATGGCTTGGGAGAAATCAACACGTCGTTGCCGCAAGCCGAAAATCAGACACTTCGCCTTTTGCGAACGGTGAAATGGCTGCTCTGGCTGGTCAGCGGATTGATCCTGTTGCACGCCCTCACCGTCTTTCGATCAACAAAGCCCAAAGCGGAAATCGCTTAAAAACAGGCCATATTGGCTGTCATACACGAACCCAGTGTGGGTGTCGCATCTGAACAGCACAGCCTGGGAATATCAGAGGCGGCAGCGTGAGCGACGCCCAACCTTCCCGGGGGATGTTGCTGACCGCATGTTTCGACCGCTTTCCCGGCCCGGGGGTGGGCGTCGCTCACGCTGCCGCCTCTGACAAGCAATCTTCCCTCGCCGGACTGTTCAGATGCGACACCCACGCCGGGTTCATGTATCAGATTGTGTTTCACCGGGCAAATGATCCACCCTCCATTTCCAGCAACATGAGGCAAGCGAAATGATCGGAGCGATTGCCGGGGATGTGATTGGTTCTGTTCACGAGGCAACGGCGACGAAAACCAAACGCTTCCCGTTGTTCACGCCCGAGTCGTGCTTTACCGACGGTGATGCGGACACACTCGCCTGCATCGCCGGTGCAGTGGCGGGAGTGTATTACGGCATACCAGCCGAGATCGAATCGGAAACACTTTTGCGACTCGATGATCCGTTGCGGGAAGTCGTCATTCGGTTTCGAGAGCGATTTCAATCGACGCCGATCAAGAAGTAAATTGTCATCAAACTGGCAGTCATCTTAAACGAAAAACGGCCCCGGTTTCCCGGGGCCGTTCACGTCTCAAACGATGTTCGCAAAAGCGATTAACGAATGAACAGCATCTCACGGTAGGTCGGGATCGGCCACAGGTCGTCGGCCACCACGGTCTCCAGTTTGTCGGCGGCCTTGCGGACGTCGAGCATCTTCGGGAGCAGGGTGTCGCGGGCGTACTTGGCGTGGTCGATCAGTTCGCCTTCCGTGTGATGATGCAGGGCTTCGCACAACGCGCTGGTCGCCTTCGAGAGATCGGCCAGGCCGGTCGAGACGGTCTTCAACAGATCGGTCGGCCCTTCCACGCCGGCGGCCTTGCTGGCGTTCACGGCGGTGGCCAGTTCCGTTTGGAACCGGATCACGGCCGGGATGATCATGGTCGAGGACATGAACTTCGTCAGCTTGGCCTCGATGGCCACCGTCTTGACATAGTGTTCGCACAAGATGTTGTAACGGCTGGTCAATTCCCCTTCGGTGTAGACCTTATACTTCCCGAACAGGGCGATCGATTCCTTGCTGACAATCACTGGCAACGCATCGACGGTGTTCTTCAGGTTCGGCAAGCCGCGTTTTTCGGCTTCTTTGTGCCATTTTTCGGAGTAGCCGTCGCCGTTGAACAAAACCTTCTTGCTGTCTTTGAGAATCCCCGGCAGCAGGTCTTGAATGGCGGCATGCAGGGTCTTGCCGGACTTCACGGCCGCCTCAAGGGCGGTGGCGACGAAGTCAAGCGACTCGGCCACGATTGTGTTCAACACGGCGTTCGGTCCGCCGATGGACTGCGAACCGCCGACCGCGCGGAATTCAAACTTGTTCCCGGTGAAGGCGAACGGGCTGGTCCGGTTGCGGTCCCCGGCGTCCTTCGGCAGCTTCGGCAGCACCGTGACGCCGACTTCCATGTGGCCCCCCTGCTTGGTGGAGGTGGGCGATCCCTTTTCCAACTGGTCGATCACATCTTGAAGCTGATCGCCGAGGAAGATCGACATGATCGCCGGAGGGGCTTCATTCGCCCCCAACCGGTGGTCATTGGCGGCCGAGGCCACGGTCACCCGCAGCAGTTCGGGGTACTTGGCGACGGCGCGAATGACGGCCGTGGTGAACACCAAGAACTGGGCGTTGTCGTGCGGCGTGTCGCCGGGGTTGAGGAGGTTTTCCCCTTCGTCCGTGGACATTGACCAGTTGTTGTGCTTGCCGGACCCGTTGATCCCGGCGAAGGGTTTTTCATGGAAGAGGGCGGCCAGGCCGTACTTCGGGGCCGTCCGGCGGATGACTTCCATCACGAGATGGTTGTGATCCGTGGCAATGTTCGAGTCTTCGTAGATCGGCGCGATTTCGTACTGGCCGGGGGCCACTTCGTTGTGCCGGGTCTTCGAGGGAACGCCGAGCTTGTAGAGCTGAATGTCCACATCAGCCATGCACGCAATCACCCGTTCGGGGATCGCGCCGAAATATTGGTCTTCCAGTTCCTGGCCCTTGGGCGGCGGGGCGCCAAACAGGGTGCGGCCGGCGTTCAGAAGGTCGGGGCGGAGGAAGTAGAATTGGCTGTCGATCAGGAAGTATTCCTGTTCCGGGCCGACCGACGTGTTGACCTTGCTGACATTCTTGCCGAAGAGTTTCAAAACCCGCTTGGCTTGAATCGACAGCGCGTCAATGGACCGCAACAGCGGAACCTTCTTGTCGAGGGCTTCGCCGGTCCAAGACACGAACGCCGTCGGGATGACGAGCGTGGCCCCGTTCGGGTTGTCCATGATGTAGGGCGGGCTGGTCGGGTCCCACGCGGTGTAGCCGCGGGCTTCAAACGTGGCCCGGAGACCGCCGGAGGGGAAGGAGCTGGCGTCCGGCTCCCCCTTGACGAGTTCCTTGCCGCTGAACTCGGCGATGGCCGAGCCGTCGGAGTTCGGGGAGATGAACGCATCATGCTTTTCGGCGGTGATGCCGGTCATCGGCTGGAAAAGGTGGGTGTAGTGCGTGGCCCCTTTTTCCAAAGCCCAATCCTTGAGCGCGCTGGCGAAGGCGTCCGCGATTTCGTGGGACAGCGGTTCGCCCTTCTTGATTGTCTTCTGAAGGGCTTTGAAGATCGGCTTCGGCAGGCGTTCCCGCTGGCTGATCTCGTTGAACACATTGGAACCGAAAATGTCCTTGAAATGCAATTCCTTGAAGTCGATGAGATCCAGCTTGGGTTGCGAGGAGGCAATCTTCTGGATGATTCCACTACGTCCGGACGGCTTGGCCATGGGGTGCAAATCCTTGTTTGATGAAGAGGTTTTAGTGGGTGGCTGTCAACGAAAGCCGCCGAGAGGGCGCTCGGCGATGTGTTACGGTTTGCAAATCAAATGTCCAGAATGCGGGACGGGTTCAGGGGCCGATGGCCGTGCTGCCCCGTTCGCCGGTGCGAATGCGGACGGCGTCTTCGAGCGGCAGCACAAAGATCTTCCCGTCACCGATTTGTCCGGTGTCCCCGGTGCGGGCGGCGTGGATGATGGCTTCGACGGTGGCTTCGACGAACGCCTCGTTGACGGCGATTTCGAGCTTCACCTTCGGCAGCAACCGGATTTGGATTTCCTGGCCGCGGTACACCTCGGTGTAACCCCGTTGACGGCCGCAACCACGGACGTCCGAGACGGTCATCAGGTAAACGTCCACCGCGTTCAACGCCTTCTGAACGTCTTCCAGTTTCTCCGGTCGGATAATTGAGACAACAAGTTTCACGTGCGGTTCCAGTTTAAGGGAGGGATCGGTGAGCGACTGAATCGGAGTACGAAGAAGCCACGGAGAGGTCCGACCCCTCCGCGGCGCGACACGTCGGTTACTCTTCCACGCGGACCTTCAACGGCTTGCCCAGTTTCTTCTGGAACAGACGCTGAATGCTCGCGGAAACGGTCTTCGGATCCCCGCCCCGCAGCCGGAAGCGGTTCCCCTGCACGGTCGTCACATACGGGTAGACGGCCTTGAAGTCCGGGTCAATCGGCCCGTCCTTCGGTTGGCAGAGGTCGGACCAGGCGTGCATCAGGCCGCCGTTTTCGATTCCCTCGACAACCACCTCAAACCGCTTGCCCCCCGGAGGAACCTTGGCCGATTTCGGCGTGCTGGACGTCCCGACCGGGATCGCGTCGATCCCGCCGAAGTCAAAGCCGACTTCGCCGTGCTCGGTGCGGTCCAGACCGTCGTTTTCGTCTTCCTTGCTCGTTGTGAAGTTGCCGAGCGTGATGACCTGAACCAAGATGGCCAGGATCAGGCTGATGACGAAGGAGAACACGGCCGAGAACACCGAAGCCTTGATCTGGATCATCACCTGCTTCATCGGGGTCCGTTCGACGGTGTCATCGCCGATGGTTTCCTTCTTGTAAGCGGCGATCTTGTCCTCAAGGGACTTCTTGTCGGCCTTCGCGGCTACCCAAGCCTTGTGGGCAACGTCGTGGGTGTAAAACACCGGGGCCAATTCTTTCTTGAGCTTGTCAAGAGCTTCCGTCTTTTCTTCAAGAGTTTTCTTGACTGGCTCGTAAGCCTTCTCTGCTTCCTCGGCGGCCTTCTTGGCTTCGGCGAGTTTCTTGAGAAGATCCGCGTCCTTTGGAGCGTCAGCCAACGAATCTTCAATCTTGTCCACAGCCGCCGCGGCGTCGTCGGAAGCCTTCTTCTTTTCCGTCAGCGTGTCTACTTCCTTTTGCAACGGCTCGATCTTCGTGTTCAGTTCAGCCACTGGCTTGAATAGCGTCGGCAGGGCATCCGCCTGCTTCTTGATATCGGCATCAGCCGACTTGATTGCCTCCGGGGTGCTCTTGGCCTTGTAGCCGGAGACCGCGAGATAACCGTCGGCGCTGGCCGTTTGAACGGCCGCGTAGCTCAAGAAGCCCGTCAGCACGGCGCCCAAGAACCCGCCGACCCCGTGAACACCGAAGGCGTCCAGCGAGTCGTCGTATCCGAGCATGGCCTTGACCTGCACAGACATGTAGCAGACCACACCGGCAATCACGCCGATGGCCACGCCACCCCACACATAAACGAATCCGGAAGCCGGGGTGACAGCCACCAAGCCGGCCACGATCCCCGAGGCCAGACCCAATGCGGTGGGCTTGCCTTTGAAAATCCACTCAACGACCACCCAGCTAATACCGGCGGCGGCGGCGGCGGCTTGAGTCGTCGCAAAGCCGGTTCCGGCGAGATGCGAGGCGTTCAGAGCCGATCCGCCGTTGAAACCGAACCAGCCGAACCACAGCAAACCAGCGCCAATCAGCGTGATCACCATGGAGTTCGGGTGCATGGCGTGTTCGGGATACCCGTAACGCTTCCGCAAGGCGACGATACAAGCCAGACCACCGAAACCGGCCGCAATATGCACGACCGTTCCGCCGGCGAAGTCCAAAGCCCCCAGTTTGCCCAGCAAGCCGATGGCCGAACCGCCAAGGCCCTTCACATAGTCTTCGGGGACGGCGGCGAACCAGTCAAACGCCCAAACCATATGGGCGAGCGGACAATACACCAGCGTGATCCACAACAGCATGAAGATCGTCCACGGCCAGAAGCGAATCCGCTCGGCGATGGCCCCGGAAATCAATGCCGGGGTGATGATGGCGAACATGCCTTGGAACATCACGTGCATCAGGACGGTGATGTTGTACCCCGGCAGGTAATCGGTCGGGGAGATGCCTTTGAGGAAGAACAATTTCCAATCCCAGCCAATCAACCCGCCATCCTTGACACCGAACAAATCGATCTTCAAGGCGGATGGGCCAAACGCGAGGCCATAGCCAAACGCGAGCCAGTAGACACCGATGATGCACATGGAGGCATAGCTCTGCATCATGGTCGCCAGAATGTTCTTTTTGCGAACCATCCCGCCGTAGAACAAGGCGAGGCCCGGCGTCATCAGCAACACAAAAGCACAGGCCACCAAGATCCAGGCCGAGTCGCCCGTTTTCATTCCTTCGGTTTTGGCCGTGTCCCCGTTGGCTTTCGCGGCGGCCGCATCATCCACGCCCTTTTGAGCCAGAGCCTTGACTTCCGCAAGGGGATCAGTCTTCGGTGGTTCTTCCTTCTTTTCCTCGGGCTTGGGTTCCGGCTTCGGCTCGGGCTTGGGTTCCGGCTTCGGCTCGGGTTTCGGATCAGCCTTCTTGGGCTCTTCCTTCTTGGGCTCCTCTTTCTTGGGAGACTCCTTTTTTGGTTCTTCCTTTGTGGAAGGAACCGGATCAAACGTCAGGTCTTTCTTGGGGGTATCGGTCTTTTTGGGCTCATCGCCCTTTTTGACCGGTTCCTTGGGATCAACCACCCGCGGTTCGGGACCGGGAATCGGCGTCGAATCCTTTTTGGATTCCTGGGCGCCGGCCAGACCGGCCAACATGATGATTCCCACCGTTGCCGTAAGCAGACGGGGAGAGGAGAAAAACCTCGACACTCGAAGCACCTCCACGTGGAAGAAAGCAAGTCAAAGAATGCCGCATGTACGAGCGGTTGTGTCCTTTTGGAAAAGCAACCGAGATGCCATCTGGGGCAAACAGAGCGTGTTCGGTTGCGAAAAACCGTGGCACTGCGGAAAACTCAGTCAAAAAATGCTCGAAAAAAATGCGAAGAAGCGGATATGGCTATAACCAAAGCATCATTCATTGCGCAACAATGAGGCAAAAACTGCACAACCAATAATCACACTGTACCAAAAGCAAGTTTTCACGCCGTGCTTTTGTCGCGAGCCTTTCAATCGCAAAACCGCCCCATCCATCACAGCCGACACAGATTCACAACTTTCCGTTATTTTTCCGGCTATCCCAGAAAACCTAACCGCCGGATTATCCGATGTAAACGCTCGACACGAAATCTGCGGCCATACTCATCGACGCGTCATGTTCAGGGGATTCGGAAGGAACCGACTCCACGCCTGATGAGAAAGCCCGCTTTGCAGAAGAGGATCTTATGTTCGACGCATTTTGTCTGGGCGTCGTGCTGGCTGTGGGGCAGGGAACGCCGACCGACCCGACCCTGTCGCTGCCGCCCGAACTTCCCCGACAGGCGACGGTGCCGAACGTGGCCAAGGAAAGCCCGTTGACGATGCCGCCGCTGATGCCCGCGCTGCCGACGACCCG
>NZ_JH636445.1:147871-158370 GCF_000255705.1 Zavarzinella formosa DSM 19928 | reverse complement strand
CCGCCGCCACCCCGGCTCCGGCGGCTCCCGGCGCCCCGGCGGCCCCTTGTGCCACCTGCGGCGATGAAAAGAAGGAAGAAGAAAAGCCCGCCGAACCGCCGGCCAAGGGCCACTTCATGAAGCTGATCGAGGGCACGCACCTCGGCAACTTCATGGACGACAACCACCTGAGCGTCAGCGGTTGGGCGGACATGTCCTACACGACCGGCTCCAGCCGGACGAAGTCCAACCTGCCCGTGACTTGGAACGACCGCTCGAACACCTTCCTGTTCCAGCAGTTCTGGGTTGATTTCAGCAAGAATCTTGAGACGGATAAGAAGGAGTTTGACTGGGGTTGGAAAGTGGCCTTCCTCGCCGGTTCCGACTATCGGTTCACGGTGATTCGCGGCTTGTTCAGCAATCAGTTGATCAACGGCAAGCCGAACGCCGGTGAAGTCAACGGGTTCCAGCAGAACATTTACGGGGCTGATATCCCGCTGTTCTATGCGAACTTCTGGCTCCCCAACCTGTTCGAAGGTTCGGAACTCCAAGTCGGTCGCGTGTTTACGCCGTGGGGTTATGAAAGCGTTATGGCAACCGCCACGCCGCTCATGTCCCGCAGCTATGCGTTCAACTGGGCCCCTCCCTTCTTCCACAACGGGGTGAACTTGAAGATGAAGTTCTCCGATACGTTGAACGGGTCGGCCATGATCGCGAACGGCAACGACGTGTTCTTCGACGGGTCGCAAGAATGGCGGTTCGTCGGTAATTTGTCCAAGACATTCAACGACGGCAACGACAACGTGACGGTCGCCACCTCGCTCGGTCGCGGCCGGTTCAACGCCGGTCGTCCGAACAGCAGCACCACGACCGGCCTGGGTTATGAGCCGCTCGGGCGCAACAACATGAATGCGTTCGACTTGGTGTACACCCACAAGGTGAACGACGAATTGTCCTTGGCCATGGAAGCGATCTACGCCTATCAAACCGGCGTGCCCTCGGGCGCCACCGGTATTCCGGGCACGGGAACGAACTTCAACGGGGGCACCGGCACCGCCCATTGGTTCTCCGTGGTCAACTACGTGACCTACAAGTGGTGTGACAAGGTGAGCAGCATTGCCCGCCTTGAAAACTTCTACGACGCGGAAGGACAACGGACCGGCTGGGAAGGTCTGTACACGGCCATGACCTTTGGCGTGCAGATCTCCCTCACCGATTCGATCATGCTGCGTCCTGAAGTGCGGTACGATGTGAACAACTACTCGAACCCCTTCAGCAACGCCGCTTACACGGCTGGAAACGGCCAGAACCACCTCTGGACGATCGGTTCGGACTTGATCATCAAGTGGTAATCTGAGAAGGTGTTCCGTGAAAAAAGCCCGGCGGTTTATGCCGCCGGGCTGGATAAGTAGTTGGACACTTCGGACACGATCAACGGTCAGATGTCATAGTAGAGCGCAAATTCGTGAGGATGAGGTCGCACGCGGATCGCGTCGGCCTCATTTTTGCGTTTGTAGCGGATCCAAGTCTCGATCACATCCGGCGTGAACACTTCGCTTTGCAGCAGAAATTCATGATCTTGCTCCAGATGGGTCAGGGCTTCTTCCAATGAAGCGGGCGTGCCGGGAACGCGGGCCAATTCCTCGGCTCCAAGGTCGTAAATATCCTTGTCCAGCGGCTCCCCCGGATGAATTTTGTTCTTGATGCCGTCCAGCATGGCCATCAACATCCCGGCGAACGTCAGGTAGGGATTACAGGCGGCATCCGGCAGACGATACTCGATCCGTTTGGACGTTGGCGAGGGCTTTCCAACGGGAATCCGGATCGCCGCCGAGCGGTTTCGCTGGCTGTAAGCCAGGTTGATCGGGGCGTCGAAACCGGGAACGAGGCGTTTGTAACTGTTGGTGGTCGGGTTGCTGAAAGCACTCAGTGCTTTCGCATGTTTCAGCAGGCCGCCGATGGCATATTCGGCGATGTCGGACAGCCCCGCATAGCGGTTCCCCCCGGCTGTCCGGGAACCGGAAAACAGGTTGTCCCCGTTCTTCCAAAGGGAAACGTGGATGTTCATGGCACTGCCATGATCGTTGAACAGCGGCTTGGGCATGAATGTGGCCGTCTTGCCGTGTTTGCGGGCCACGTTTTTGACGATGTATTTGTACTTCAGCACATTGTCGGCGGTCTTCACGAGTTCGTCGTACCGGATTTCGACAACCCCCTGCCCCGCCGTGGCCGCCTCGTGGCGATGAGCATCGACCGTCAGCCCGCACTCGATCATGGCCCGCATGATTTCAGAGCGGATATCGTGCATCGCATCCGTGGGAGGACACGGGAAATAGCCCTCCGAATATCGGATTTTGTGAGCCAGATTTGGCTTCTCGTCCCGCCCGGTGTTCCATGCGCCCTCAATGCTGTCCACATGGTAATAGGCCGAATGGGTGTTCTGGTCATATCGAACATCGTCGAAGACGAAGAACTGCACCTCGGGGCCGAAAAAGGCCTTGTCCGCGATGCCGGTGGACTTCATGTGGTTGACGGCCTTGCGGGCCACGTTCCGCGGATCGCGGGTGTAGTCCTCGTCCGTCAGCGGTTCGTAAATGTTGCAGATCAGGGTAAGCGTCTGTTCCCGGCAGAACGGATCAATGAAGGCGGTGTCCGGCACCGGCTTCACGATCATGTCGGATTCGTTGATCGCCTGCCAGCCCCGGATGCCCGACCCGTTGAAGCCGAGTCCGTCTTCAAAAGTGGCTTCCGTGAGATTCTCGGCCGGAATGGTGAAGTGCTGCCATTGTCCCGGAAAGTCCATGAAGCGAAGGTCAACTGCCCGAACTTCTTTTTCCCGTATGAAGGCCAGAATTTCCCTCGGAGTCATGCCCGCCCTCGTCAAGTCTCGTATTTGGAGAGTCTAGTGATGGGAGAGGGAAAGCGAATGCCGTGCCAAAGATCGCTCAGCGCTGCGCCCGGTCCTGCCGTCCAAGCATTGTTCCAGCCAATCCAAAGGGCCTGACCGTGCCTCTGGTCCAGATATCGACGATTCTTTGGAAGGAGTTGTCGATGGAAGCATTCTGACGGGCAACCAACTCTCGGGCCTTGGCCGCCGCCGCCGATTTGACAGGGTCACCGACATCTTCGGCCCAAGACTCCAACGCCTTGGTCTCCGGTTCATTACTCAAACGAACACGCAACCCTTCCGTCTTTGCCCAAGCAATCATTTGATCGTTGCTGTTTTGATCGGCCACTTGGTTGATTCGGTCAGGTTTGCCAAGTTTGGCGTACAACCGGCAAACGCGCATGGTCCACCAACCCGCAATCGTGTTCTTGCTCTTGTCGGCCAAAAACTTGGCAGCTTCATCTGCGAAAACACCGACCTCGGGTGGGATCGGTGTTTTCCCATCAATGGGAATGGCATACTCGGCGGCCAAAACAAAGTTCCGAACTTTTTGCGCCTCCGTGCCGCTCTTGGCAATTTCGGCCTTAACTTCAGCAATCTTCCCTTTCTGAATCAATTGAACAACCGTCGCGGCCGTTTTCTGTGGCGGCGGTGCGTTGTCCTTGGGGTTCGGGGCCTTGCCGACCGGTCCTTTGCCGGGAACAGCCGGAGGGGGTTGGATCACCGGCGCCGGTTTGTCTAACAGTAGCCGAAGAGTCTGAATCGAACTCGCTTCATTCTTGTTGGTCTTCTTCATCACCTCTTCGGCCCCCGCTTTGTCCCCCTGACGGAACAACTCGACCCCCACCACGCCCAGTGCCTCCTGCCCCTCCGGGCTGTCGGCCGGGAACTTCTGTATGGCCAGTTGGGCGGCAAGAATGCCCTGCTTCTGTTTCTGGAACTCGCGGGTGAGGTTGCGGAGAAGCTCGTAAATTGGTTCCGGTTCGCCGATAGGCATTCGGTCGATCGTCTGGCGAATTTCCTTCAGCAGAGTTTCCTTGGAGATCTTCTTGCCTCTTTCGGCCTCTTCGTCGGTTCCAAGCAAGGCGGACATGGAGAGGGCGATGTCCGCGAGGATCATGATCTGATCGGTCGAAGAGTCTGATTGTTTGAAGAGATTGCGGGCGGCTTTGAAGTCGTTGAGGGCGGCCTCCGTTTCGTCCCGCTTGGTGCTGGACCGGGCCTTGTATTCCCCGGAGGCCCGCAGAACGATGGCGTGGAACCGCGTGTCCTTCGCCCCGTATTCCGGGTTTCTAATTTCTTTCAGGGCATCCGCGATGTTGGTTTCCTCTTTGACAACCTTGCGGCCCTTGTAGAGCATGTTCCCCAGATAGCCGACCCCGGCCAACAGGATCACCCCGTAAACGCCCCGCTTGATCCACCGTTTGCGGGCAACGCCGGGTTCTTCCTCATCATCCTGCTCACGGACCATCTTCTGGGCCGTTTCCATGCTGATGGTGGCGACTTCACCAGCGTCGAACCCCCCGGCGACCTTCGGGGCGGCTTTTGGGGCGGCGAAAGTTGGCCGCCCTTTGTTGCTGTCGCGCCAGTCGATCTTGGTTTCGACCTTCGGCAGCGGCACCTTGTTGATTTTGCCGCAATCTTCGTTCGGACACCGAATATTCTTGCCGGCCTTGGATGACTCGACTTGCCAACGGTGACCGCAATCGAAACAGACCACTTCAATGGTCGTCTCGACTTTCTCCTCAACTTTCGGCTCATCGGAAAAGGTGGCGGCGGCCAGAGCGTCCACGTCGAGGGGCTTTGCCACCAAGACGGGTTCCGGCTTGGCGCTCGGAACCTCAAAAACTTTGCGGCAGACCGCATTTTTGCAAGTGACCTTCTTGCCCGCGAACTCATCCTTGAGCCGGTACGACGTCGCGCAGAACGGGCAGTTGCAAGAGATGGCCATGAGGTGATCCGAGAAACCCAAGAGACGATATGGTGCTTCGGTATTATCTCCTGTCCGACAAGAACAGGCAATAACTGTCTTGGGTCTTCGACGCAATTCTTTGGGAACGGTCAGGAGAGGACTGGCAGACGTTTGCGGCCATGAGAATCGACGGCGGGCTTGCCTTGGGGATTTTCCTTCTCCCAAAGGGCGACTTCTTCCAGCAAGGCGTCCACCATTTCGGCTTCCAGCACGTTCCGCACAATCTCGCCATTACGGAAGATCACGCCCTTGCCATTGCCGGCCGCGATGCCGATATCCGCCTCGCGGGCCTCGCCGGGACCGTTGACCACGCAACCGAGAACGCTGATCTTCACCGGCGTGCGTTTGCCTTCCAGCCGTTTTTCCAATTCGGCGATGATCTTTTCCAGATCAATGGCCAGTCGTCCGCAGGTCGGGCAGGCGATCAACTCGGGTCGGCGCACCCGGCGCTGGCTGGCCAGCAGGATGTCGAAGGCCGCCGTGATCTCCGGCACGGAGTCGCCCAACAGGCTCACGCGAATCGTGTCCCCGATGCCGTCGAGGAGGATAGCCCCCAAGCCGACGCCGGACTTGGTGACCGCATACGGCGGCTTGCCCGCCTCGGTGATGCCGATGTGCGTCGGGTAATCGCAGAACTTGGCAAAGAGGCGATATGCCTCCACGGCGGTGTTCACGTCGCTGGATTTCAGCGAAACCACCATCTGGTCGTACCCTTCGGACTCCGCGATCTCGATGTAGCGGATGGCGCTTTCCACCATCGCCGGGGGACACGGGAACCCATAGCGTTCCACCAATTCACGTTCCAAGCTGCCGGCGTTGACGCCGATCCGCATTGGCAACCCCTTGTCCTTCGCCTTGCGGACCACCTGCCGGAACCGGTCGTAACCACCAATGTTGCCCGGATTGATGCGAATCTTGTCCACCGGATGATCGAGGGCCGTCAGGGCCATCTTGTAATCAAAATGAATGTCGCAAATCAACGGAATGCCGATCCGGGATTTGATCTGCGTCAACGCACCGACATCCTCCGGCTTCGGCACGGTGACGCGAACAAGTTCGCACCCGGCCTCTTCAAGTTTTTTGATTTGGGCGACGGTCCCTTCCACGTCGAAGGTGTCCGTCGTCGTCATCGACTGCACCCAGACGGGATTTTCGCCACCGAACACCAGTTTGCCGACCCGCACCTCGCGCGTTTTGTGGCGGGGCTTCGCCGGGTGACGCGGGGCGGCTTCCAACAGGGACAAATCGCGTGCGGACATCGGTGACAATCCCTTATTCGGTGTTTCAGTCTTCGCCGGTTATCCTAGCCAATCAACCGCCGGACGCAAAACCGGGGCAACGGCTAATTCACCGTCGCCAGCAATTCCCGATAAACACCCCGGTCGGCCGGGTGCACGTTTTTCTGGTCCAACCCACGGTTGACGGCTTCCCGGAAGATGCGTTTGGCCTCGTCTCGCTGATCTTGCTTCAGGTGCCAGAGGGCGAGGTGGAAATACCGCAGACCGGTTTGCGAGACATTGAGAGCTTCTTGAAGCGATTGCTTCGCCTCCGGGAACTGGCCGACGGAAATCAGGATGCGCGCCCGCGTGTCCAACAGTTCCGGGTTGACGCCGGATTGCCGGATGGCCTTGTCGGCCAGGGCCAGGGCTTCCGTCGCCGTGATCGGGTCGGCGGCGAGAACCCACGCGAGGTTGTTGAGGGCCACCGGTTGGTTGGCCTCCAGTTCCAGCACCCGGCGATAAATCTTGGCGGCCGCGTCGAACTGCGTTTGCATCGTGTTCCATTCCGCCTGTTGCAAAAGCAACAAAGGAGAATTGGGCTGGTCCGCGAGGGCTTTCGTCAGCCAGCCATTCACGACTTGGAATTGCTTGTCTGTCGGCGAACCGTTCCGCAAAATTCGCATCCCGGCCACCGCCAAATCGGTCGGCGAGAGCCGCTGCATTCGACGTTCCAATTCATCGAACGCTTTTTCCGGCGAACCGCCAAGCGACAACAGAGCCACCCACCCGCCGATGGCCTCGGGATATTGCAGGCTCACCGCCCGATATCGTTCGCAGGCCCCCTCCAACAGAACCTGCCCCCCGGACAAATTCCGGGCCAGTGACAATCGGGCCAGTTGGTCAAGTAATTCAGCCGCCTGTCGTTGCCGGATGACGCCATCGGCAGACCCGGCATCGACGGTCTTCACGAACATATCCGTCGTTTCCAGCACTCCTCTAGCATCATTCACCAAAGCGAGATACTTCGCCAATACGCTCGCCACCCGAAGATCATGAACCCCCGGCTGAAGCGACGCGATCATCGGCTCGGCATCAGCCAATCGCCCTTCGGACAGCAACTCCTCCACATTGATCGCCAGGTATTGCAGGTTGTTCGGCTCGCGCTTCAACAATTCATTCAGACATCGCCGGGAATTGGCCCGGTCACCGATGCTTCGATAAACCTGGGCGAGTTGATACCAATCCCCCACGGTGGCCGACGGGTCTTTGGTCACTTCCGTCAGACTTCGCAACAAGGCCGCGACCACCGGCTCTTTCGCCGAACCGCTGACAGAACGAACAATGCCCGTGAGGGCCGTCACCCGGCCACGATGCCCCGTGATGTCACGAGGTTCCTGTTCCAGCCATTTCTTCAACTCGGCCGGGTCGAACTTGTCCCCGTCCTTGTCGCCAAGTTGAAACCGGATGGCCGTTTCGGCCTGCTTCGCCCAAGCCACATCCTCCGGCTTTGTGTTCTTGTTGGCGATGAGAGCTTTCAAAACGGGAAGAGCACTTTGTGGTTCGCCTGTAAACTCCGCATGAGCCATGCAGGCCGCTGCGAAAATCCGCATCTCCTCGGCTGACCGGAGTTCAGGCTTCCATTCCGGGCAACCAATTTTAAGCCAGGCTTGTTTGGCCGCCAGCAAATTCAACAAGGTGTTTCGCCCCAACGAATTCTCAGCTTCGTCAAGCTTTTCCTGAAGTGTTTCAATCTTCCGAATCAAATCACCCGTTAATTGATGCGACCAATAATCGGTGTTGGATTTTGAGGCCGCATCACGCTCGCTCATTCCATCCACGGCCATTCGCCGTGTGAGTGACATTCGCGGATCGTGAGTCACATGGGATTTCACCTGCTCCAGCAAAGCCGTTTGGCCTGTCGTTTCCAAGAACCGGATGCGATTGGAAATTAGTTTCGTGTTCAATGGGTCCATCTGAACAGCCACCGCATACGCCTTCCCGGCCTTCGTCGAGTCTCCCCCTTTTTCCGCAACTCGGGCGGCGAGCCAATGCCCTTCGACCATTTCCGGGTTGTTCCGCGTGGCCCGCTCGGCAAGGGATGCCAATTCCTTCAGCCGGTCCAGAGCGATTTCTTTCGCTGTTGATTCTTCCAAAGCCCTCACAAGAGACACAAACAGTTCGCCGCTCGGGGAGGCTTCCTTCAGTTGATTGCCCCAGCGTTGTTCGGCAGCGGAGTCTTTCGTCCGGATTGCCGTGAGAAACAAGTGTCGGCGAGAAATTATGTCCTGTGAACTCAGGCTGGCAAGCTCTTGACAGGCGGCAAGCATTGAGGGTTCCGGAGGAGGGGGCAACAAAGGGCCATTAATACCAAAAACGAAGAAAAGGCGATTCTTGGCCAAATCAAGGATCTCGACGATTCCCTGCCAAAGACGCAACCGCTCTGTTTCGGACAGTTGAGCGGTTGAGCCCGTCAATTTCTTCAAATCAACCGCCGTCAATTCGGAAGTAATCAATCTCGCTCGGGCGAGTTTCCATTCCACCGTGTCGCCGGTGACCAACCGGGCTTCGTTGAGAATCTGCTCGGCCATCATCGCACCCTGATGCTTCCAGGCGAGATTGGCGAGGGCGATCCACAATCGCGAATCGGCGGGGCGTTGTCGGCAGGCGGCGCGGAGAGTTTCCAACCCCGCGTCGATTTCGCCGTGGCCGGATTGCACCTCGGCCAGCAAGACGACCGGGTCAATCGAATTGGGTTGAAGCCGGATCAATTCGCGGGCATTGGCCTCCAGTTCCTTCCATTCCTCGGGCTTTGCCTTGCCGTCGGCTTCGAGCCGCGCCAGCCGGATTTTTCCGGCCATCGTGCGGACGCCCAATCCAGCAATAGGAGAACGGGCGGCGGCATCGTATTCCCGGCTCGCCTCCGCGAGTTGACCGGCGTTGAGCAGCATGTTCCCCATCGCCACGCGGGCGGGCAGATTGCCGGGATCTTTGGCGAGCATCCGCTTGAGTGTTTCCCGCACCGCCGCGAAATCGCCGCAGCGTTCCTGACAACTCGCCAGCATCAAACTCACCTGTTGTTCCACCCCCGCCAGGGCCAGCATTTCAGCCCGCAAGGGTTCCAAAATGGTGATGGCGTCCTTGTGGCGGCCCTGCTTCATCAAGAGCCTCGCCCGAAGATATTTTCCCTGGGCGGCGGCCGTTGGCTTGGCCTCCAACCGCTTGATAATGTCGGCGGTCTTGTCCGTGTCTCCCTGATCGAGACTCAAATCGCCGAGCGGCGTGAGCAAATCGGGGGCATCGGGCAGCCGGACCAGGCCGCGTTCCAGTGTTTGCATCGCTTCCGTGGAGTTGCCGCTCAACAAATTGAGCCACGAGAGGGCGCGATAGCCGCGAACATCGCGGGGGGCGGTGTCCAGCATGGCCAGCAATGTTTCTCTCGCCCGGCGGTTGTTGCCGCGAAATTGTTCGATTTCGGCCGAGAGCAAAAGGGCTTCGATATTCTCCGGATCGATCCAAAACACGCGGTCCAAATCTTTGACGGCCGCCTCGTCGTCCCGATCCGTGTGCAACGCCCTTGCCCGCAACAGACAGGCTTCGGCCGAAGAACCGCTGGATTTCACCAGTTGATCCAGCACGGCGAGACCTTCCTTCGGCTGATTCAACTTGAACGTCAACAGCCGTGCATACTGTTCGGAAGCCCGCACATTGTCGGGAGAGTGCTTCAGGGCCTCCTCGAATTTTTGCCGGGCTTCGGGCAGCTTGTTCTGGGCCACCAGACACTCGGCCATATGGCCAAGCAATTCGCCGTCTTTGGGGAGGGCCTTGGCCAGTTCCTCGGCGACCCGAAGACCGTCCGCGTGCCGGCCGAGGCGAATACACACGGTCACGAACTTCTTGCCCGCATCATGCCGTTGGGGGGCTTCCCGCATCACCTTCTCGTACAGGTAGAGGGCGTTGGTGAGGTCTTTCACACCCGTGGCCCGTGCTTGCATCAGGTCGGCGAGTTTGGTGGTTTGCTCGTAATCGTCCGGCCGGAGTTCCAAGTACCGCCGCATGTATTTCATGGCGTCGTCGGTCTTGCCGAGTTCGGCGGCATTGTTGGCCTGCCAGAGCATCGCCTCGGGAATCCGTTGGGACTGATACGCATACAGCGCGTAGATGCCGCCTCCGGTCGCCGCGACCAGCACAATGAGGCGAAACAACATGCGGAAATTGACACGCACCATGAGGCTCGTCCTGAGCGAGGGAACTTCGTCCGTGGGAGAGAAGATGGTAAAACGAGGCGGGGGCGGAAGTCAACGGCACTTGGCAGGGCCATTCCGTTATTCAACGTGGGGGATGCCGATAAGCTCCCGGGCTTTTTCGGGGTGGATTTGGAGCAATTCGATGGCTTCGCGGTGGTTGTCGGCGCCACTGTCGGCCAGCAAATGGATGATGGCAT
>NZ_JH636445.1:129102-147708 GCF_000255705.1 Zavarzinella formosa DSM 19928 | reverse complement strand
CCGTCCCGGCTGCCCCGGAGCGTTTTGCCGTCGATGGAAATTTGCCGGAAAGCGTCCGGGTCAACCCGGCCGGCGATCCAGCGAGACATGATGGCCTCGAATTGGACGGCGTCAAATCGTCGGAGGGTGCGGGACAGGGTGGACACGGCCGGGGTCTTGCCTCGCTTGAAGCCCAAGGCATGGGCGAGGGGCACGCCATGCTGGCGCCCGAAACGGGCGATGCCAATCAGGCTGGTGCGGCCCATCAGCATGGCCAGGGCGACCAGTCCGATCACCGCCGGCAGCGGATGAATCTGTCCGCGCGGACTGCGCGGATCGGGCAATTCCGAGAGGGCTTCCAACAGCGTGCAGGAACTCATGGCCACCAACCGGGTAATTTGGAAGATCACCTCCTCTACCCAATCAAGCCCAACTCCACAAGCTCAAACAGGGAATGGCCCTGCGGCACTTGGGAAGCCCCGATTTCTTCGCATTGACGGCTTCCCCTCCCGCCGGTTACCATGCCAGCCGGGTCCACGGAGGGGCATGACTCGTGCGGCGGATAATCACCATCGTGGCCGATGATTACGGCATCGGGCCGGAAACATCGCGGGCCATCCTTGAACTGGCCGTCGAAGGCCAGCTTGGGGCAACCGTTCTGATGGTCAATTCGCCGTTTGCGGAAGAAGCCGTCGATGCCTGGAGGGCCGCCAACCCGGCCGTTGATCTGGGCTGGCACGCCAATCTCACACTGGACAAACCCGTCGCCTCTCCGGAAAAGGTTCCCTCGCTCTTGCAACCGGATGGCCGCTTCTGGCCTCTTCCGTTGTTTTTGCGCCGCGTGATGTCCGCGCGAATTTGCCGGGCTGACGTGGAACGGGAATGGCTGGCCCAATATCGCCGCTTTGAGGCGCTCGTCGGTTACTCGCCGCCGGTCATCAACAGTCATCAACACGTCTCTTTGTTTCCTCCATGTGATCTGGCGTTGAAAACCGTTCTGGACATGAACGGAGCGAAACCATTTGTTCGCCGGGTCGCGGAAGACTGGACCACGCTGGCGGCCGTTCCCGGCGCCCGGATCAAGCGGACCGTGTTGAACATCATGGGACGCCGGGCCGCCGGACGTTCGTTGCCGGGTTGTGATGTGCTGGTTGGCGTCACCGATCCCTGTTGCGTGGAAAACGAACAGTTTTGGTCCCGCTGGCTTGGCCGGGTGAAACCCGGCTCGCGGGTGGAAGTGTGCTGTCATCCCGGCCATCGGGACGAAACTCTTTGGGGCCGGGATTGTCACACGCTTGAGAGCCTGATGCGTCGGCCGCATGAAACGGCCCTGTTGCGCTCCCCGGACTTTTCCTTTGCCCTCGCCCAAGGTGGTTACACTCGGGTTCGCCCCTCGGCCCTCGTTCGGGGGAATGTCGCCGAATGAGGCTTTCCCGACCGCAATTGCCCCTCTTGAGCATCGTGGCCCCGGCCTACGACGAGGCCGACGCCTTGCCGTTGTTTCACGAACAATTGACACGGGTTTTGGACACGCTCCGCGAAGATTTTTCCTACGAGGTGGTGTACGTCGATGATGGCTCGACGGACGAAACCCCGGCAGCGCTGGCCCGGTTTGCCCGCGAGGATCATCGCGTGCGGTATCTTCGGCTCAGCCGGAACTTCGGCCATCAGGCGGCCCTCACGGCCGGCCTCGTTCATGCTCGCGGCGAAATCATCATCTCGATGGACACCGACGGACAGCATCCCCCAGCCGTCATTCGCAGCCTGCTGGCCCGCTGGCGGGAAGGTTACCCGGTGGTGGTCACCCTGCGGGAAGATCATCATTCGCTGGGGTGGTTCAAAAAGCTCTCGTCGCGGCTGTTCTATTGGGCGATGCGGCATTGCAGCGGGATGGATATCCGACCCGCCGCCGCTGACTTTCGCCTGCTGACCCGCGCGCCGCTGGACGCCTTGTTGAAATTGCCGGAACGCCACCGCTTCCTTCGGGGAATGGTTCACTGGCTCGGCTTTCCGACGGCCGAGGTGACCTTCGACGCGCCGCCGCGATTCGCGGGGAAATCCAAATTCACCCTCGTTCGCATGGTGCGGCTTGCCCGCGACGGCCTGCTCTCCTTCTCGCGGGTGCCGTTGCACGCGGCCATCATTCTGGCGTTTGGATTGATCGTCGCCAGTTTCATTGGTTGCTCAAGCATATGGCTTGCGTGCCGACCCGCCGAATCGTGGGGATGGTTGCTGCTGGCGGGAATCGTCGGCACCCACGCCGTCGCCGGTGGATTGTGGGCATTGTTGTTTGCCGTGTGCGAATACCTGGCCCGCATCCATGAACAAGTGTTGAACCGGCCCCTATATGTGATCGAGCGGACCTCCGATGATGACGCGGTGGTTGCCGGGAAGCCACGGGTGGCCGCGTGAATCGTTTCGCCACTCCGAAGGGCGTGATCGCCCTCTGGATATTGATGGTCGTGATCGTCGGGGTGTTCGTTTCCGTGCCCGGAAAAGCCGGAAAACTATTCCCCACATTTGCCACCGCCGGGTCGCAATTCCGCGAAGGCGAAACTCTTTACGGTCCGGTTCCGGATCATCTGGATCAGTTCCGCTATAGCCCGACCGTCGCCGCGATGATGGTTCCGTGGAGCCTGCCGCCTTATTCCATCGGCGGGGTGCTTTGGCGGGCGCTTCAGGCGGGATTGCTGCTCCTCGCCCTTCGCCGGGCGGTTCGCACTCTTTGGCCGGAAATCTCGTGGCCTCTCGTCGCCCTCGGGTGCCTGCCGTTGATCGCCGGGAACATTCATAACGGCCAGTTCAACCCGTTGGTGCTGGCGCTCATGTTGTTCGCCGGATGCTGGTTCTTCGAGGGGCGGTTCTCGCTCGCGGCCATCGCCATCGCCGGGGCGGCGCTCATCAAGGTTTACCCGCTCGCCATCGGGTTGCTTCTCATTCTCCTGGAGTGGCGACGCTTCACCCCGCGTCTCGTGGCCGCCCTGACATTCGGGGCCGCCCTGCCGTATGCGTTTCAATCCTCCGAATATGTGAACCAACAATACGCGGACTGGTGGGCCAGGCTAAACGCCGATGACCGCACGATTTTGCCAATGGCCGATGGTTATCACGATTTCCAAAAACTCCTGCGCCGTTGGGGAACGCCCGTGTCGCTGGAGACCTACCGGATGATTGAACTCGCCGCCGGGGGATTGATGGCCATTTTCCTCGTCGCCATTCAACGGCAGGGGGCTTCCCGCCCGGAACTGATCCGGCTGGCCGTGATGCTCTCGCTGGTGTGGTGTTGTCTGTTCGGCCCGAGTTCGGAATCAGCCACATACATGTTGCTCGCCCCGGCGGCCGTGCTGGCGATGTGTTTGTCGAAAGGCCGCGAACGTCTGGCCGCCGGATTCGCCTTTGTCCTGTTGCTTGGCGTTCCGATGGCGATGTGGTTCCCGAAGCATCTGCGGGCGCCGTATGTGGAACTGGTTCCGCAGGCTCATGCGGCATTGTTGATCTTGGGATGGATCGTCTGGCGGTTTGGGGATTACTCGAAGATGCGGTTGACGGCCATCAACCCCAACTCGGCGACCTGCGTGTGCTTGAGCTGCCAGAACACCGGGTTGAATGTCTCCAGAGAAACCCAACCGTCGTAACCAATTCTTTTAAGGTTATCGGCGAGCGGGGTGAATGAAAAGTCACCGTCGCCCGGCATCACGCGGTCGGAATCGGTCATCAACTCACGGGGAATCCCGGCGACATCCGCCACTTGGACGTGGAAGAGATTCGCGTTCGTCAAACCGGCGAGATCGTCCGGCTTGCTGCTTCCTTTGTAAAAGTGAAACCAATCGAGACAAACGCCGACATTCGGCTCCCCGGTCTGTCCGACGACCATCAAGGCCGTTTCCAGACACGAGCAAAACGTGTCGCCGCCGCGAAATTCCAAGGCAAGCCGCACGCCAAACCCGGCCGCCCACTGACCGGCTTGCTTCAGCGAGACAATCGAGCGTTGCAAACTTTGGGAATCGACCTTTTGGGCGAAATCAGCGACCAAGACCATCGTCGGCACGCCAAGGGCCTGACACAATTCCAATCGCTTGCGAAAGAGATCAAACGCCGCTTTGCGTTGTTCCCCCTGCGAGAGGAGCAAGCCCCCCTGATAGGAGGCGGCCGCCGGGCGCAGATTCCGCGAGACGAACAGATTTTTCAACTCGTCGAACGAGTGTTGTTCGAGGTGTTTTTCGATCTTCGTGAGCCAGAGTTCCGCACCGGCCGACTCAATGTCCGCGAAGGCAGTCAGGTCGTCGATGACCCCGGCCGGAAGGGTCGTCGCTTGGGAAATGCAGACGTTCATTCTTCAGTCGGCTTGTTGGGCTTCTTGAGGTTTTTTTGCTTGGGCTTGGAGTCGTTGACCTTCTCTTTATGTGGCTCGGTTTTTTCCGGAACGGCGGGGCGAGACGAGAAAACCCCCAATATCCAGCAAACCAGCAGCACCACGGCCGTTCCATGCAGAATCAGGCCGGCGAACACCCATGTGAGAGACTTCTTGGGCGCGACTTTCGGTCTTGGCCGGGCGGGGGTGTCACTCGGGCCGAATTGATCATTTTCCCCGTCGTGATGGTCGTCGAGCGGGTGGACTTCCGGCAACGGCTCGACAAGCGGCTCATGGTGTGGAGACGGCACGGCCGAGGCGGTGGGAATGCCGGGTTGGGTGAATGTCTCGCTGGCCGAGGGGACGGCCGCCGGAACACCGGCCGGGGCGGGCATGGCGGACGGTTCGCAATGAGGCAACAACGCCGCGATGATCTCTTCGGCCGACGGGCGTTCCAAGGTGTCCCGCGAAAGACAACGCTTGATAATGGCGACAATATCCGGCGGCAAATCCGTCCGCAGAGATTCGACGGGCGTCGGTTCGCCCTGCTGCAATTGCAGCATCACATCAAGAATGGAACTTCCGGCATATGGGGCACGGCCCGTCAACAAGAAGTAGAGGCTGGCCCCCAGGCCGTACAAATCACCGGCGGCTTCCGGGCCGGGATTGGTCATCCGCTCCGGCGGCAGGTATTCCACCACGCCGAGCGTTTCCGTGTTGGCGTAAGTGGTGTCCCCCATCGGCGGGCGTTGCGGAATCATCCCCAAATCGGCCAACTTGACCACCGACCCCGGACGCGGACGCACGGACACGAACCCGGTGGCTTCGTGAACAACTCGCTTGACCGGGGTGAGAATCAGCGTGTATGGGGAAACGCTGCCGTGAACCACGCCGCGTTCATGAGCGGATTGAACCGCCAGGGACGCCTGCCGGATGTATTCGGCGGCCAGGGAGACGGGCATGGCGCCCATCTCGCCGACAAGTTGGGCGAGGTCGCAACCGTCCGCATATTCCTGGACGACGAACACTGTGTCCCCGTCGGCCCCGGCATCAAGCACATTTGTGAGATGCGGATTATTGACCAGACAGGCGGCCTGCGTCCGTGTGATGTATTCCGTCGACCGGTCAATGGGGTTTAGCCAGGCTGGCCGGATCACCCGAAGAGACACCGGGTTGGGCAACGCGGGATGAAGAGCCTTGTAGGTGACGTATCCGGAATGCTCGGAAAGCTTTTCAACCAGTTTGTACGCCCCGACCACCAACTGGCTTCCCCGGCCTTCGCGTAATTCACCCACTTGATAGGGGCTCAGCCATCCCCGTTCCTGCGCATGACGGGCGAGGGCGTCAGTGTCCCCCCATGTCGCCTCCGGAAGCGTTTGAAGTTCGGACAAGCGGTCGTCGTCCAATAAACGGCTGGAACGCAGGCCATCCAGATATTGAAGGGTTGTCGGATGCGACATCGCAGGATTGTCTCGACGGGGGATTCGCAGGTCGGCCCGGTGGGTGTGTCGGAAATTATCTTACAAGAAGTCCGTCACGCCGGAAGTGAGGATTTTCGGATCACGCCGTCGCGAACGGTTCCCGACCCGCGATGCGGCCAGGGAGATGACGCCCATGATCAGGGTGGAAACCAACACAATGGTCGGCCCGGTCGGCATTGAAACATTCCGATAAGCGTCCCCAATCCACTGGCTCAGAAGCACCCCCAAAACGCAACTGGCGGAACCGAACACCCCCGCCAACAGGGTCATCATTCCAAGGCGGTTCGTGAGTTGCCGGGCCGTGGCCGCCGGAGCGACAATCAGGGCGCTCATTAACACCACGCCGACACTTTCGAGGCCAATCACGATCCCCGTGACGATCAACCCGGTGAGCAGCAAATCCCAAAACAAGACACGCCAGCCCAGCCCCGCCGCGAATTGCCGGTCAAAAGAAACAATCTTGAATTGCTTCCAGAACAACACCAACAGGAAAAGGGCGACAGTCCCGGCCGCAATAATCATACGAACATCGTAGGCCAGCATGATGGCCGCCTGCCCGAACAGATAACGCTCGATCCCGGCCGATCCGGTTTTTCGGGTGAGGCTTAAAAGCATCAGTCCGAGGCCGAAGAACACGGCCAGACTCCCCGCAAGGGCGGCATCAAAGGGAATCCGTGTCGTCCGGATAATGGCGTTGACGCACACCATCGCCGTTAATCCCGAGGCGACCGCTCCGACAAGGAGCCAGCCCGGTTCCCGGCCGAACAGCAAAAACGCCCCGATGATTCCCGGCAGGGCGGCATGGGAGGCGGCATCCCCCAGCAAACTTTGCCGCCGCAGCACGGCAAAGGTGCCGAGACACCCGGACACCAGCCCGAGCATGGCGGTGCCGCCGAGGACGGTGAGCAATGTGGGGTCGATTCCCATGCGAATATGATATGGGATGGAAATCAAAGGCAAAAGCCGGGAAGCCCAAAGACCCGAGGGCCGCACCAAGTTTCTCCCCGAAGATGGAAGAGAACATTGGCGTGACCCTTGGGTCTTTGGGCTTCCCGGCTTTCGCCAGATTTTCAGCCCTTGGCTGAATCGTCGATATTCGCGGCCGCCTCCGCATAAGCGGATGATGTCGTGAGTTGCCCCGCGTCAATCTTGGCCTGAACACCGGCCAACACATCCGAACGAACGTCTGGCAAATCACGAAGACTGCCGATCAATCCGCTGAGGGCGCTGGATCGGGAAAAGCCATCAGTTTCGCTTGTTTCCGTGACCGAAGTCGAAGCCGGCTTGGACTTTGCGGAGTTTGTTCCGCTCGTCACGGAATCGACTGGCGGTTGGCTGGAGTAAGGATTGATCCGCATTAGATGCTCCCGGTTCTATTGGCCCACAATGGGATCATCGAACCGCTTTCCGAAAAGTTGCATAATTTTGCCCCGTGATCAAAATAAACTTCCGGCCATGTTCCCGAAGTGAGTTGGCATTCTTTTGATCCGACCACACATTTGCAGTGTTCCATCACCCCCCTCGGGTATCACATGGCCAGCACGCCTCCGTCCGCCACCGGTTTGTCATCCGTCAAACCCATGAGCAAACTCAGCGCCCTCCGCACGCCGGAACAGCAGACTCCGACACACGCTCCGGCCCCGACACCGGCGAAGAAATCATTTCGTTGGGTATGGTTCGTTCCCCTCGCCATGATGGGCATGGGATACGTCATCGGCGGATTTTTTGTGAAAGCGGCTCCCAAGGCGGCAAACGAAGAACATCACGCCGAGGAACATCACACCGACCCGACCATTGATGAGACGCTGGCGGAGCAACGCTGGAAGGACGCCTTGGGGAAGATCCGCACGGATCTGAAAACGGCGGCCGGCCCGGAGAACACCGCCCTGCGGTTCCGCGAAGGGATCTGCCAGGAGAAACTCGGCGATCATCTGGAGGCTGGCAAAAGCTACAGCGCGGTGATCGCCGCCGAACCGAACACCGTCCGGGGGACGGCCGCCCGGATCAGTTGGGCTCGTTGCCAAATCAAACTGGACCGGCTCGCCGAAGCCCGCGCGGCCCTGTATCGACTGGTTCTGGTCTCGGGCAGCGATGGAAAAACCAGTTCTCCGCTGCATGCGGACCTGCTGGCGACCATCGCGCATGTGGAATACCTCTCCGGAGGCATCAATCCCACGCCTTACCCGCTCAATCCGTATCTGCCCGCCACAACCGAGAAAATTCCCGATCTCGAACAACTGGTCGTCTGGGCCGGTCCCTTGCGACTGATCCACGCCAAGAAACATCATGCCTCGGGTCACGGCGAGGCATCGCATTCACACGATCCGGGACACGAAGAATCAACCCCGCACGACAGCCACGCTTCCGATTCGCACGACAAAAAGCCCGCCTCAAAACATGACGATCACGCGGCGGACGACCACGGCAAAAAGCCCGCTTCCAAACACGATGACCACGCCGCCGACGATCACGGCAAAAAAGCCGAGCCGAAAAAAGACGAGCATGCGACGGATCCGCATGCCAAAAAGGCCGAGCCGAAAAAAGACGAACACTCAAAAGATTCTCACGACGAAAAGCCCAAGCCGAAAAAAGACGAACACACGGACGATCCTGACACCGAAATGGAAATCTCCGCCACGACCGGCGACGATTCGCATGGGGCGAAGCCCCTCCCCCCGAAAGCGCCGGCCGCCCCGGCCAAGGGTGAGCTGCGAATCGCCCGCGGCCCCAAACCGGACGAATGGCTGGTGACTGCGGATCTCCTGTCACGGGGGTTGCGCAATGTGGTCGAGACGATGGCCCGCGAATTGGGCCTGGCATTCAAGCTGAACGGCAACGCGGAAGAACTCCTGTCGGGACGGGCGGCGAATATCTCGGTGAGTGAACTCCCGTCCGGCCTGATGCTTGACGCCCTTCTGTCTCCCGCCGGGTTGGAATGGACCATTCAAGACCATGACTTGGTGATTAGCCCGATCAAGGAAAGCGAAGCCGCCTGGGGAACCCGGACCAAGACGGCCCTGAACCGCGCGCTGACCGCCGGGCCGGAACATCCCTGGCGGATCGGCCAGATCATCGATCTTGGCAATCTCGACTTTCTGGCAAAGAACTGGAAGGGAGCCTCCGAAACATTCACGCGGGCATTGGACGAAGGCGGGCTAAGACCGGAAGCGGTGGCCGCCAATTACAATCTTGGCGTGACATGCGTTCACTTGGGCTTGAGGGACAAGGCCAGGGAACAATTTCAAAATCTGGCCGACCGCGACACGGCGGGACGTTGGAGTTCGCTGGCGTATTGGTGGGCGGGTCGCACTCATTTGGACGTTGATGAGCCGGAACGAGCGGTCAAATTCTTTGAAGCCGCGATCGACACCGGGGAAACCGGCCCGGCCGTGACCGCCTCGGCGCTGGGGCTGGCTTTTTGCCATCTGATCCGGAATGACTATGCGGCCACGCTCGCCACTCTTCGCCCTCACAAGGTTGAATTGAAAGCCCCGGATTTCAAGCTCGCCGCCGCGTTCGCGGATGCCCTTTGCCGGTTCAAGCTGGCCGAGAATCCTCGGGTGACCGGCGAAGCCGATGAGCTTTTGTACGCCGTCCTCAACGCCGGGGAACAATCGGCCGTTGGCCCCGCCGGGATTTATGTCTTGGGAAAAACGTGCCGGGAACTCGGCTTCGGCCCTCGCATGGTCGTGATGTACGAGCAATCGCTTGAAACACTCCGCGGAGACTTGGCCGTTCGCATGACCCGCGAACTTGCCGATTACCAATTTGCGGACGGCGACCCCGCCAAAGCGGTCGAAGGATACAAGGCCGTCGCGGCGATCAGTCGGGAGGAACCGGGCCGCCATGCGTGGGTTCAACTGGCCCGCCTCGCCGTCCGGGCCAATCACCCGGAAGACGCGGCCCGATATTGCGTGGAAGCCATGCGGGCGGGAGCCGAGAAATCGGCCGTGCTCAAAGAACTGGGCCGGGCTTACGAACTCAAGAAAGACTACAAACGGGCCGCCAAATGCTTTGGGGGCGAATTCCCCTGAGAATGTTGTCTGCGGGTTGTGGGCAATCATCAGTCAAGACAGCCAAAGCATCCGACAACCCCGGATGCTTCCTAACTTCCCGTTCGCTTGCGATTTATCCATCTTTGCCAATCATGAATGCGGACTAATGAGAAGCAATCGCTTTAACTGGCCGTGACATGCCGATTAATTTCGGTTATGCCCCGTTCACGACATGCGTGCGCTACTAACCATCATTGGTGTTTGTTGGGCGGCCTTGGCGGCTTCGGCCGTCGAGCGCAAAGCGCCGGAGTGGCTGCCCCGCTACGACATCGCCATGCACTTTGATCTCCCCGGCCACAAGGTGGAGGTCACCCAGAACGTCTCTTGGGTCAACCGGACGAACAAACCGGTTGAAGACATCGTTTTCAACGTCCATTCGCACTATCAGCCGCCGAAAAACCCGGTGGATCGCCTCTTCCTTGCCAAGATGCTGGAGATCATGCGCGTCCCCGCCCGCGAGGGGATTTACGACGATCCCGCCCTCATCATGCGCAAGGTGGAGCAACTGCACAAACAGGGTGATGTCTGGACTCGCAAAGAGGTGCATTACCGCTTCAAGTCGGACATGGACACCGCGATGGTGGTCCCGCTGCCGAGACCGCTGCCGCCGGGCGAATCGGTGGTCTTGGCGCTGACATACTCGATGGACCTGCCGCAACGTCAGGGGCGTTGGGGACAATGGGAGGGCGTCACCTTCCTGAGTAACTGGCACCCGGTGGTCGCTTATCTGGACCCGGAAAAAGGCTGGCAACCGACCCCCTTCGTCCCGTGGCACCAACCCTTCTACAACGAAGCGGGCGTGTTCACCGTCCGGGCGAAACTACCGAAGGAACAAAAGATCGCCTGCACGGGGCCGATCGTATCGACCAAAGAAATCGGCAACGAACAGGAAGTGGAAATCGGCCCGGTGACGGCCCGCGACTTCTCGTTCCTCTGCTCGGATCGTTACAAGGAATACATCGGCGATGCCGACGGCGTGAAGGTTCGCTGCATGGCCTTCCCGGAGCATGAGTTTTACGCCGAGGTGCTAATCAAGTATTCATCGCGAGCGTTGCAGGCGTACACGAAGTGGTTTGGGCCGTATCCGTACAAGGAATTCAACATTGCCGAATCTTATTTCGGCTGGAACGGCAACGAATGCTGCGGCTTGGTGATGATCGACGAACGGGTCTTCTCCATGCCGCACTTCGCGGAGGGGTATGTCGCGTATTTGATCTCCCACGAGACGGGCCATCAGTGGTGGTACAACATGGTGGGGACCGACGGCTTCCGCGAAACCTTCATGGATGAAGCCTTCGCCACTTATTTTTCCCACCGGTTGCTCAACCAAGAAGACGGCAAGAACAACGCCCTGTTGAAATTCCCCAAGGGGCTTGGCTGGTTGCCGGGGATCAAGCGGGAGGATTACCGCTACGGGCAGTTTTACTCGACATTGCGCAAGGGCGAACTCGGCCCGGCCGTGCAAGAGATGACCAAGTATCGGCACATCGGCAATCTCTTCAGCGCCGCCTATGATCGCGGCGGGAAAATTGTCGGCATGTTGGAGGAACGCCTCGGCGAGGCGGCCTTCATGGACTTCATGCGCCGCATCCACTCGCGTTATTACTTCAAAGTAATCCATGCGGAAGACTTCAAACGAGAGTTGGAAGAATACACCGGCAAATCGTGGGACGACTTTTTCAAGCACTGGCTGACACAAAACGGCATGACCGATTGGTCGTTGGTCTCCGTGGACGTGCAGCCGGCCCCGACACCGACGGAGATTGTCCGGCAGGCGGGCGCGACCGACGACCCCCGCAAAGATGAAACGCCGAAGGAAATGTACAAGGCCACAGTCATCATTCGACAGAAGGCCGAATACGACGAGCCGACCACATTGGGCTTCAGTTTCGACGACGGGGTGAACTATAACATTCGCATTCCCATCGTCACCTCGGACGGAACGGCGAAGTTTCAAAACCCGATGGCAACGGTGGAACCGTTGGACGATCACCGCGTGAAAATCGAGGTGATGCTCCCGGCGAAGCCGAATCAGGTGTGCGTGGACCCCGATCAGGTGTTGCCGGACAGCGAACCGGCCAACAATTTCTGGAAACCGCCCGTCCGCTATCGAGTGGCTCCGTTCTATACGTTTTTGGAAGAAACAACCTATACGACCGCCTACGACCGTTTGAACGTCATCACCGGCCCGTGGTTTTACGGGGCGTCCTATGCCGATCCGTGGTTTACGCGGGCGACCGTTCTCGGTTTGCGGGCCGGCGTGTATCGAACAGAAGAATTCAGCGGCGGCGTCTACACGGGGTATCGGTCCACATACCGCGATCTGGCGACCGGCTTCGACGGCAATATCCGGCACTGGCCGCTGCCGAACCTCGATCTCGGTTTCCACGGTGAAAAAAGTCTCGTTCAACTCACCAAGAACAGCCCGGATCTGGATCGCGGGGCGATCTGGGCGCGTTACGTCATTGACGAGTCGCCGAGTCTCTATTCGCCGCCAATGCACCATGTGGAAGCGTTCGGCTCCTGGCAGCAACACTTCCTGCCCGCGCCGAGACACACGATTCCGGGGGCCTATGAATTCGACCAGGCGACAAACGTCGGGGTGCATTATCACATCGACTTGCTGACGCCGTATTGGGACCCCGAAGTGGGTTTCAAACTTGATGCCACTTATGCTCTCGGCGTGCCGATTCTCGGTCAGGAAGTCGTGGTCAATCAAGTTTTCGGCCAGGCTTCTTGGGTGCAGGCTCCCCCGGAAGGGCTTGGCTGGCTGTCGCAAACCCGACTGGCCTTGAGGGCTTTCGGGGCATGGGGCTCGAAGCAGGACGGCCGGTTGTTCGCCCTCGGCGGGGACTTGAACTTCCGCGGCTTCGACCTGGCCGAACGGCAGGGATCGGCCGCGTGGCTCGGAAGCGTGGAATGGCGCATGCCGGTGTATCGCAAGGCCGATATTGACGCCGTGGATCACTTCGTCCGGCTCAAGAACATGTATGTGGCCCCGTTCTACGACGTGGGGGATATCTATCTCAGCGGCAAGTCCCTCGGCCCGGTGGCCCACGCCGTCGGCCTCGGCTTCCGGTTCGACGTGGCGTGGTTCAGTTTCTTGGAACGGACGATGTTGCGAGTTGACGTGGCCAAGACCGTGAATGTGAACTCGCCGACTCAATTCTGGTTCGGCATCCAACACCCGTTCTGACCGAAAATCTCGCACGCCCCGGCAAATGGGCTCATCGGAAAAAATACGCTTGCGTCGTCGGCTACGGCGATCATAATTTGGGATAATCCCCGCAGTGGATTTTCAGAAAAATCATTCCTTCTGATTGCCATTTCACCGATGGCAAACCCAGATTCCGTCTTCAAGAGAGACTCCAATGGCTCGTTTGTTTGCGGCGTTGGCAATTTGTCTGGCTATTGTGGCGCACCCTGTGCGGGCTGATGAAGTGAGCATGGCTCAGGAAAAAGTGGCCAAGGCACGCGAGGAATACAAATCCGCCGTCGCGGCCATCCGCAAAGACCTGTCACTGTTGATCGATGCCAAAGAAGCAACGGAACGAAAACGGCCAAAACCCGATTTGGCCAAAATCAAAGCGATCAAGGAAGAAAAAGACACCTTGGAGGATGGCGGGGCCGTGCCGGCGTGGATCGACATGCGAATGAAAGATCGCATTGCCAAAGCAAAAACTCCTCTGGTCACCGCGCTCACCGCTCTCGTCAAGGCGCACATTCTGGCCAAGGAAGACGACAAGGCGGCCCTGGTCGAGAAAGAATTGCAACGGCTCAAAATGGCCGAAGCCCTTCCGGCGACAGAGGCCAAATTCTACCGGATCGTCAACAAAAACAGCGGGCTGTCCGTCACGATCAGAGATGACATCGACAAGTCCGAAGGGTCGCCGACGCAAGAAAAATACGAGGAAAAGGCCAGCCAGCAATGGGAGTTCATCAAGCAGGAAAAAGGCGACGGGGTGCGCATCCGAAATCGCAAGACCGGAGCGACGATTTCGATTCCCGGAGAGTCAAAACAGAAAGGGTACGGCCTGAGACTGCTGGAGAATCCGTCTGAGAAAAGCACCGACTTATGGTTATTACGACAGGGCAAGCGATATTACCACATCGTGTCTGTGTTTGACGGGCTATACATGGCGGTGTCCGAGGGATCGAAAAATCCCGGAGTCGGACTTATCCAATGGACTGCCCATGATGGGGACGATGAACTCTGGGAATTGATTCCGATCAAAGAACAAGCGCCCCCCAAGACAAAATAGCCCTCATTTTTCAACCGGTTTCAAATACTTCTCAAACCACGCCAGATCCCATTCCATCTTCGCCCGGCGATTGCTCATCTTGCTCAGGCCGTGGGGCTCGCCGGTGTAGACGACGAGTTCCGTGGGGATTTTCTTGTACTCCCGCAAGCCCCGGAACAGCATCCGGCTGTGGCCGGGGGGACAACGCTCGTCCCCTCCGCCGACATGGATCAGCGTGGGAGTGGTCACATTCCCAAGGCCATAGAGCGGCGAGGTTTTGCGATACAGGTCGGGTTGCTCCCACGGCAGGCCCTTTTTGAAAACCATCGCATAGGCCGGTTCGTCGTTGAAGCCCCACTCGGCGACCGTGTCCAGGATGCCCGCTCCGCTGCTGGCGGCCCGGAATTTCACCGGGGAATCTTTGTGGGTGATGAGGCAGTTGGTCAGGAAGCCGCCGTTGCTCCAGCCCATGCAGGCCACGCGATCCGAATCGGCGATGCCCTCTTTCACGAGATGTTCGACCCCGGCCCAGATGTCTTTCACATCCAGATCGTTTTCGTTGCCGATCAGATCGGTCAGAAACTTGTCGCCATAGCCGGTGCTGCCACGATAATTCGGCAGCAACACGGCATACCCGGCGGTCGCAAAATAGAGCCGGCCGTTGTGCGGGTCGAAGGAAAGATCGGCCTTCGTTGACGTGGTCGGCCCGCCGTGGATGGCCACCACCAGCGGCAGTTTTTCCCCTTTCTGGTATGTCGGCGGCAACTCCAACACCCCGCCGACCGTGGAACCATCCGGGGCTTTCCATGTGACGTGTTTGATGCTCGGCAACTTCCACGTTCGCGTGTGCGGATTTGGATCAACAAGGGTTTGCCGACCCTTGGAAGTGGCGTACGTCAACACGGGGAACCCATTCGCGTCTCCGCGAACAGCAACCATTTCCGCGTGAGTGTCGGCATGAACGGGGCCGATGTCAAATGCATAAACAACCGCCCCCGGACCACACAGCGTATTATCGGCTCCAAGTTGGCTAGTTACCTTGGGACTCCACACTTTGATGTCATTAACGGCCGATTGTTCCGTGATGAAATACAGATTGTTCCCGTGCCATCGCAACGGCGTGCCGTAACCACGAACCTCAAACCGGTGCGATTTCCGTGGCAACACAGAGGTTTGCCATGTGTTCTCCTTGCGGGAACCAATCACGATCTCGGCGGGATATCCGTCGTGGATCTCCGTGAAGGCATAGTGTTGCCCGTCGGCCGACCACGCCAGATTGTCGAGCCACGCATAAGGAGTGGCCGCTTTCGCCCGGTACGGTTCCGTCGGCGGCGTGACAACTTTGCCCGCCTCCCAGACATCGACCCGGCTCTCGCCTTCGGACTTCACCACCGTGTCGTCGAAGGCCGAGATCATCGCCACCCGTTTGCCGTCGGGGCTGGCCGCGAATTCCCGGATGAACCGCTTCTCGTCGGCGATCTTCTCGGTTTGCCATGACCGCACATCAAGCCGGTGCAGTTCGCTGACCTTGCGGACGCCGTGACCATATTCCACTTTGTCGTAAGTCGCCCGCAATTTGGCGAAACCATCTTCGTCGTCCGACTGCGTTCGGTCTTTGGTGAAAAAGACCACATCCGCCAGGGGAGCATAGTCAAAGGCCGAAACGCCGCCCGGTTCACGGGTGACGGCCACGGGTTCGCGACCCTCCAGATCCGCCGGGACATCGGGGAGAACGCGAGCCAGTTTGATCTTCCAAACCTGTGTGGTCCCGTCGTAAGGAGGCTTGGTTTCGGCCGCTCGTTTGCGATTGCCGAGGCAATAAATCGCGTCCCCGTCCGCGCTCCACTTTAGCTGGCGCTCGTTGGCCCGGTCGAATGTCAACCGGCGGGCGCTGATGGAGCCGTTGTAAGCCACAATCCACACATCCGTCTTGCGGGTTTCCTCGTTTTTATCCCATGTGGCCAAGGCATAGGCGACGTGTTTGCCATCTGGTGAAATGGCCGCTTCGGTGATCGTGTTCAGGGAAAAATAATCCCCCGGCGTGACGACGTGCGTTCGCTCTTGGGCGACGGCCGAGGAGATCACCACCAAGGCAATTAGCAAGGTGCGCATGGATTCCAGTGGGTTGGGTGGAAAATGGTTTCTTGTGATGTCACGGGTTTCGCCAACATGACGATAAACGATGCGCCGTGACGGAGTCAATTGAAACAGACGAGTTGTGACACAATCGCCAAGATCACTCCTGCTGACCGGGGAGCGGAGGAGGAATCGGCGGGCCGACCGGCTCCTCCACGGGCGGCGGTTCCTTCGCCGGCATTTCGATGGCCCAATCGTCCCCCGGAGGCTGGCTTTCCCGGTTGCGGCCCTGGTCGTCGATCCGGTTGGGGCCGACGCTGTGCAACAGATATCCCGCCGGAGTGACTTGGTATTTCAAGTCTCCGTCGGTGTAGACATCCTTCGGGATTTCGGTCAGATATTTCGGCATGAGTTCAGCCAGTGCCGCCGGATATTTCCCGGTGTTGGCCCGATATTCGGCCAGGGCGAAAGCAATCGACAGATTGCGGTCGATTTGGATCATGCGGACTTCCACCGCCACCATCTTCTCCAACGCCGGCATCATCAAACCGATGGTCAATTTTCCGAAAAGCTCACCGCGTTGTTTTGGTCCGAGAATCGGGGCGGTCCACGCTTGCACCTTCGTTTCCGCGGCCATTGCCTTCAATTCAGCCTCCAATTCCCTGACCTTTAGTTCGCGGGCTTGGATATCCTCCAGTCGAAGAGCGGCGACCCAACGGTCATACCAGCCGTTGGCGAGCCGCATGGCCGGGTTCCAGTCGGTGCTGCGTGAAAACAGACGGCCCACGGCCGGTTCCGGTATTCCCTCCCCCGACCCGGCAATTTGCTTCAAGATATCCGAACCGTTTCGAGCCATTGATTGGAGAATATCCAACATGCAGAACCGTTCGGTCAGGTCGACCTTGTCCGCAATACGAGCGTGCGACGGAAGCTTTTGGAGATCGGCCCGGCAGGCGGCCAGTTGCGGGGTCGTGAGTTTTGCCTGGCTCAGAAACACCGTTTCCCCTTGGATGGCGATCTGTTGAATCGCCACCCCCACCAGATACTCAATGAGACAGCCCCCCCGCTCCATGACGCGGCCGAGGCGATGGCAACTCATCAGATCATTCCAAGCCTCGTTGACTCGGCCAGCCCCAAGATGCAGCATCGCCCGGCAAGCGAGCAGATTCGCCCCCTCCCGACAGACCTGCACATTTGGCAACAGGCAACTAATGAGAGAGCCGTTGCCACCGGTCGGATTTTTCTTCGGCACAAGCGGGTTGTAATAAGCGGGGCGTTTCGAGGCTTCCTCCAAGAAGGCGATAGGCCGTGCGTTCTTCGCCAGCCAGGCGGCGACATCCGGTTCATCTTCCGGTTTCCACATCCATTTCAGCGTCCGCTCCCGTCGTTTGTTTTGCGGCTCGAAATCAGGCGGCAGCTCGCCCTGCGCGACGCCCTCTCTCTCACGGAGAAACTTGGTCCAACCAATAAGGTATTCGCCCTCTTCCGGCGGGGAAGCGTGGCCGAGCCACTGGAAGTATTCCTCCGGCATCGTGCCCCCTTCCGGATGGGGGCCGAGGGCCTTCCAGATGAGGACGTTGGCGTTCTGTTCCGGGGTGATGTCGCCGCGAAGCCGGGTGTTGAGCGCGACGATGTTGTCCACGAATCCCTCGGCGTCCACATGCTCGGTGGCGACCGTGGTTTCCGGGCTGACGGTGTAGGTGCTTTTCCCCGGCATGGCTGCGTAAGCCAACAGCAAAAAGAGGATGATCGGGGAGGCGATCACCAGCCACAGAAGACGACGACGTTTCTTTTCAGTACTCATGTGGTAGTTTGGGAAAGTGTTCTGTGTGTTCGAGATGAGAACTTTAGCCTGATTTCATCGTATTCGATTTTTGCAATGAGGTCATTTCAATTTTCGCCTTCACATTTGGCACGACCGATGAAATCCTTCAACTCGGCTCAAGTTCTCAACCGATGACCAAAGCATGAAACGTCAGCGGCGATTATCGGCGTTCTTGTGCGGAAGCCTCTTCCTAGGCGGATGTCACACGATGTCCCCGGACGGAGGCGAGTCACAGGTGGACGGAGTGGTTCAAAGCCGCTTCGGCTATGACGCCCAACCGCCGACGCCGACGGGCGTGAACGAAGTCATCTATCCGCAGGGGTTGACCGAAGCGCAACCGCTCACCCTCGACCACGCGGTGATGCTGGCCCTCTGGAACAACCCGACCTTTCACGACAACCTCGCCGAGTTGAAACTCACGCGGGCCGACCTGATCCAAGCCGATTTGCTGCCGAACCCGGAAGTGGTGTACTTCTTCAACACCCCGGACAAGCCGTTCAAATATCTCGTTGATTTTCCGATCGAAGCCCTCTGGCTGCGGCCGTTTCGCGTGAAGATCGCCGAGGCCGAGAACGCGCGGGCCAGAGAGCGCTTGACA
>NZ_JH636445.1:124889-129092 GCF_000255705.1 Zavarzinella formosa DSM 19928 | reverse complement strand
TATGAAATTCTGCTCGGGAAAGTCAAATCCGAGGCCGAGGCGGGTATCCAACGCTCGCAAAAGGCGTATGAAGACGGAAACGCCGGCTACCTGATCGTGCTGGAAACCACCCGCCAGTTGATCGACACCAACAACCGCGAGGCCCAGCTCAAGGCCGACCTGCAACGGGCCTGGGCCGAACTGGAACGCAGCGTCGGCCGGCGGTTACTTTTCGAGACACCCCCATCCAACCTTCCATGAGTTACCAAAAAGGCTTGTTGACCGGACTGGCCGTTTCGTGTGGAAACTCAAACATGGCGATAATGTCGGACCTGGGCGACCGCCTTTGCCACCCGGCCAACTCTTCCCGACGCGAACATCTTCCCTGATCGTATTGTCCTTGCCCGGATGCCTTGCGGATGCCAAAGGGGGAACTTGTCAGGCTTCTTGCCTTTCGCCATGATAAGAGTGTCTCCAAAGGTGTGACACGTCAAAAAGCGTGATCGTTCCGGCGGAGAACGGACGATGTTCAGATTCGCTTGGTTTTGTCGGACGGTCCCGTAGCTCAGCTGGATAGAGCAGCGGATTTCTAATCCGCCGGTCGATGGTTCGAATCCATTCGGGACTATTGAATTGTTGGGACTCAACAGGACAAGATTGAACACAATCGAACTAAAGTATTCATCGGAAATTGTTTGCGTTGCGTCTGTCAACTCAAATTCCGCAACATCCGTCGTCTGTTCGCTCCTCAAACGCTCCTGATTTCGCTCCGGCTGTGTGGGCGATTCCCTTGACCGCTCGGTCAAAGTCCGAGTCACGAACTTGAAGATAATATTTCACAGCGATGAGATGGGAATTGCCGATCCACGTCGTGACCGCATGGCTCGGAAACACATCCACCAATTCCGTCTCCCGGCTGTTCCTCAGATTCTGAAACAAGCGTTTCCACGGAGTCAGACCCGCCTTGCGAATGAGCCGGGTAAGTGACGTGCGCAGGTTATCGCCGGACCGAAACGATGTGAAGACCGACACCTGTCCGGGGGTGGCCTGTTCAAACAATTCGTCAAGGCGTGGCTTCAACTCCGGGAAGATCGGCGCCAAACGCTCTCCCTTTCCCTCGTGATGCGCCGTCTTCGGACTGGTCACTCGGAACCAGCCTCGGTTCCAAAGAAAGTCGGGCCATGTCAGCGGAATGATTTCGCTCAGGATTCGCAACCCACCGAACCTCGCAAGGGCAATCAGGGCGCGCCATTCCGCAGTCGGGGCCGCCTCGATCAATTTCAATCTGTCCTCATGGATGTCAAAAAACTGCCTGCCCGGATTGGCCATTGTTCCAGCGATCACATCCTCAAAGGGATGAGGCAAATCAAAGCCGGACGGAAGAGTGATGCGGATACTTTTTGCCGTCATTGCTTCTGAAGAGACGAATCATGACTCAATTTTCCATACGCTATTTCAGGATTGTCTTGATTCGCAAATGAGACCGCCGACTTCAATTTAATCGAACGCAGGTGGGAAAATGCCCGAACTCGACACTACCATTACGAATGATTCGTCAATCAGTCTTCGTGGCATACAGGTTCGGGATTTCCGAAAGATTGAGCGACTTGATGTCGAGATTCCAAGCGATGCCCGCGTGATTTGCTTTGTTGGCCCAAACGGCAGCGGCAAGTCGTCGATACTGAGCAAACTGGCCCATGCCCTGTGTAGTTATACCAACATGAACGCGCCCAGCTGCACCGATAATTCAGAAGACACAAAAACGGGATGGGATAGGTATGCATCCACCGGAGAAGTGCGTGCTGGTTGTCCCTCTTACCTCGTTCGCTCGGACTGGCGTTTTAAAGGCATCCCAACATCACATTGGGATATTGCTCGGCGTAATATAGATGAGCCTCTCCCAGAAGAATTTGCCAAGGCCATTGCAAACACTCGTTCTTGGAAAAGCATGCGAGAGACTTTCATGGGCGGATGGTCTCCCGATATTCCCACAAGTGACCCTGTTGCCAGAAATGTCGTTCTTTTTAGGCCCGCAGACAGATACGAATTGGCGAGTTATGATCGGGAGGGCAAACTAGCATTAACACCTCCATTATCCGACAACTGGGCTACCAAGCGCCCATTCCCATTCCTTGTTAAAACCTGGGGTTTCGAACTGGAGAAATTCTTATATGCAATGATTATTGAAGAAGGGTTAGGAAGGCCGACTACTTCTCTTGCCGTTAAAATATTTAAGAAAGTGTTCCTTGATCTTACCGGAACTGAGCTTTTGCTAGCCATTAAGTCATGGCCATTTTTAAGAGTTGGCCCCCGCGACCATCCGCAAATGTCGTCTCTTTCTGCCGGAGAACTGGATGTGCTTGTGACTGCCGGCTTGATAATCGCCCAAACTCTTGGAATCGCAGTTCAAAACAATCACATTTTTTTTGATCCTCAAGGAGTAGTTTTTATTGATGAAATCGATTCTCATCTTCACCCGCAATGGCAGCAAAAAGTCATCCCTGTCCTTACCAAATCATTTCCAAAAATCACTTTCGTGATTACCACTCACAGCCCTTTTGTTCTTCGATCACTCACAAAAAATTCCAGTCTAGTTGTGCGTTTCCCAGATGGCGAAGTATTCAACACAGATTTCAACGCCTGGCAGATTGATGACATTCTCAGCGCTGTTTTTGAAGTGCCGTCACCTTGGAGTCCTGGAATTAGTGATGAGCTGGATCTGCTAGAGGAATCGCTTAAATCTCCTGGCAAAGAGGACGATGCACTCATCCATTTCTCCCAATTGATCTCTCGACAAAGTGCCGGACTAAAGGCAGAGTGTCGCAGGCTGGCAGGATTGTTTGGCTCTCCGTTATTCATGGAGAAACTGGTTTCGCTTTCGAGCAGTGAAGACTCTTCGCATTCTGTGCCGAAGGAAGGAGGCAAGCTTTCATGAGGACGATTAATCGCGAATTAGAACCCATGCCAGTTGTTCTTGACCCCGCGGCTACGCTGACTCATGCAATAGCATACAGGGCATGTTCTTCTCCAAACAGTGTTAAGAAGAACGTTTATGGTCACACCGATGTCCGAAATGCCCTTCGCCGCCTTTTTTTGGAAAAATGCTCTCTCTGCGAGGCAGATGCCTCAAAAGATGGTGTCATTGAGCATTTTGTGCCTCACTGTCCGACCCGAGCAGAACTCGCTTACGATTGGATGAACCTTCACTGGACATGCGGAAATTGTAATAACCGGAAACGAAAAAAGGATTACAAAGAACTACGGCCCGGTACAGATATTGTGGAGCGTACTTTGTTGATTGATGTCACGTGCCCGCACAGCGAGCGGGCAGAAGACATGATTTGGTTCGACAAACACTTAAAAGCTCGCCCATCCATAAAATTTTCGACAGACCGAATAGTTACTCTGACCACTGAATTTCTGAACTCAAGCCAGACCATTTCCGATCGTCTTACCACGAGTAACGAGATGGGTATGTTTATCGCTGAGTCCGGATGCTTGGAAGAGTGGCGTTCAATTATTTCAATTAGTCCAGTTGAGCCATGCAAGCGACCAAATCCTGTCTTGACGAATAAAGCTTTGCAAATGGCTGATCGTCTATACTATCTTTTTCTTCGAGAAACCAATCCCTTTTCGACCAGCATGCAGACTTCGCTCAGTGATCGTATGGGGATTCAAACCGAGGACATTAAAGAGTTAGGACGTCGATATCGATTTCTTCACAACCTTCCTCGGCCATACTGACTTTAGATATCCCCGCCTCAACTCCCCTACACGAACTTCGTGAATGTCCGGCGCCGGACACCCATTCAGACCTTTGCGAACGGTTCGCCCGGCCACCGGAGTTCCCGCCAGACGACTTTACCCGGATGGGCTGACTTCTTCATTTGGGTCAGTACGCCCACTGCCCTCACCGCCCCGAGCGGATAGCGACAGGATGCTCACGCAGGTCTTCGTAGGTGGATTCAACGGCCACCATCTCGGCGCAGTGATACGTCCCGCATTGGGTCAAGTCCAAGCGATGGCCGAACGACCTTCGACTTCTTCCATCGATTCATCCTCTGGAATTGCCCCGGGTCTCAGGCGCCGGACACCGGATAACATTCCGGCCGGACATTCACCCGCATGATCGTCCGGCCCGGCTCACGGGACGGTGACACTGAACCCGAATGGCAGTTTTCAGTACGTTCCGGGTGAGAACCGCCATGACCCGGTCCAATTCAC
>NZ_JH636445.1:114100-124520 GCF_000255705.1 Zavarzinella formosa DSM 19928 | reverse complement strand
GCCTGCGAACGCTGTGCCGCACTATCTCATAAAGTTAGAGGCTCTTATAACGCTTACGATGGAAAGAGCACGAGCCAGACAAGGGTTGTCACGATCAACCTGACCCCGGTCAATGATGCCCCTGTTGGCGCCGCCGACAGTTACACGTTGGACGAAGGAACAACGTTGGCCGTGCCCGTGGCGACGGGAATTCTGGCGAATGACACGGATGTTGACGGCGACCCGCTCACCGCCGTCATCGCCACCGAACCGGCTCACGGAACGCTGACGCCAAACCCGGACGGCTCCTTCACCTACCTGCCCGCCCACGGCTTCATCGGGAACGATTCATTCACTTATCGGCCAAACGACGGGACGGTGGACGGCGCCGAGGTGACGGTGTCCCTGACCGTCGTCGAACGGAACGACCCGCCGACATCGGCGGCCGACAATTACACAACGGACGAAGACACGCTCCTGACCGTGCCGGCCGGAACCGGCGTCCTCGCCAACGACACCGATCCGGACGGAGATGCCTTCACCGCCGAGATCGTTGCCAACCCGTCGCATGGCACGCTGTTGTTAAACGGAGATGGCTCTTTCACCTATGTCCCGGCCGCCAACTTCCACGGCGAAGATAGTTTCGTTTACAGGGCTTTCGACGGCGCCGAGCGCGGGGCTGACACGACCGTCACCATCACCGTCAACTCGATCAACGATGTCCCGGTGGCCGTTGGGGAAACGGCGGCGACCGACGAAGACACCCCGTTGACAATCAATGTGCTGGCCAACGACTCGGATGCCGACGGCGATGCGATATCCCCTGTCGTTGTCAGTGGCCCGGCCCACGGTTCGCTGACGTTGAACAGTGATGGTTCTTACACCTATGCCCCGGCCGCCAACTTCCACGGCGAAGACAGCTTCACCTATAAGACCAACGACGGCCAGGCCGACAGTAATGTGGCGACGGTGACGATCACCGTGCGGTCTGTCAACGACTTGCCGGTTTCGACGGCAGACACATATTCAATCAACGAAGACACCACGTTGGCCGCCCCGGTCCAAACGGGCGTTTTTGTCAACGACTCGGACGCCGATGGCGACTCGCTGACCGCCATCGTTGTCATCGGTCCCTCTCATGGCGCACTTACCCTCAATCCGGACGGTTCCTTTGCCTACACACCGGCCGCCAACTTCCACGGGACGGACGGCTTCGTCTACAAGGCTTCCGACGGAACGGCGGCCGGGGCCGACACGACCGTCACCATCACCGTCAACTCGGTGAATGACGTTCCGGTGGCGGCGAATGATGCCGTGGCGACTGATGAAGACACGCCGCTGACAGGGAATGTGCTGGCCAATGACACGGATGCGGACGGTGATTCGCTGACCGTGATTGTCCTCGCCCAGCCAGCCCACGGCACGTTGAGCCTGAACGCCAATGGTTCGTTCACCTATGCTCCCGCCGCCAATTACAACGGGCCGGATTCGTTCACTTACAAAGCGAGCGACGGCGTCTCTGTCAGCAATGTGGCGACCGTGGCCATCACCGTGCGGGCCGTCAACGATGTGCCGGTTTCCGGGGATGATTCATACACCGTCCATGAGGACGGCATCTTGGTGGCCGGCCCGGCCAATCCGCTGCCGACGCCGGTACTGGCTTACAACTTCGACGAAGCGGGAACCGGAACCGCCCCCGTGTTGGATCGCGGCTCGGCCCCGACGACCAACGGGACATTCTCCGGCGCGGCCACCCGCACGGCCGGCGGCGTCGCCGGGTCGCCGACCGGGGCGTTGAGCCTTTCCAGCGGCGTTGGCTATGTCACCCCCGGCGCGGCCAGTGATTTGAATTCGCTGACCTCCATGACACTGACACTTTGGGTCAATGTGAGGGATGCCGCCGCCCAACTCGGCGGCAAGCGGTTGATTGGCACCGGATCCGCCAACATTGGTTCGACGCCAGCCGGCACGCGGACCTGGCGTCTCGGATTCGATGATTTCAACTTGGGCGGCTCGACGGCGGCCAAATTCCGGCCGACCTTTTCCGTGGCCGAATCGAACGGCTCCGGCGGATACGGGGCGACGGGCCTCACCGCCCCCGGAACTTTGGATGCCTCAAACAAGTGGGTGTTTCTGGCGGTCACGTTCAACGGCGGCTGGATTCCCGACACGAGCCTCGCCACCATCTACGGTGGTGGCGTAGGGACCGAGGTCTCTTATTTGAACAGTTCCGCGTTCAACGGGGCATCCCTCACGGGATTCAACCCGCAAAACCTGTTCATCGGCGATCCGTCCGGCGGACTGCCCGCGTGGATGGACGATGTCCGCATTTACAGCCAGGCTCTCAGTCAGGCCGATGTGGAGCTTGTCCGGCAGTCCGGGGCGGCCGTGAATTTCCCCGGCGTGTTGACGAATGACACGGACACCGAGGGTTCGCCTCTCTCGACCGCCATTGTCGCCAATCCCGCCCACGGCACGGTGTCCCTCGGGGCGGACGGGCGGTTCGCCTACAAGCCGGACGCCAATTACAACGGACCGGACAGTTTCACCTACCAAGCCAATGACGGCACGGCCAACGGGAACATCGCCACCGTTTCACTGAATGTGACCGCCGTGAACGACTCGCCGAAACTTTACAGTGTCGGCTACCGCACGACCTTGGAAGACACGCCGATTTCGTTCGCCAGCCCGAATAATTTCGTCTTGGAAGACGTTGACTCCGCGACCAGTTCTGCGCCGCTGAAACTCACGATTGACTTCATGCAAGGCTCGGGAATCATTGGCCTGACCCCGACAAACGGGGCGACGGTGGCGGGCAATAATTCAACCGTGGCGGTCATCACCGGAACGGTGGCCCAGATCAACGCCACGCTCAACACGCTGGTGGTGACACCGCCGGCCAACTCGAACGATAACTCGACGACACCGCCGACCGTGCGGCTGACGGCGGACGATCAAGCCAACGGCGGACCGGGGGCGCAGACCATTTCGACTTGGAGCGGCTTCGGCGTTACTCCGGTGAATGACGCCCCGAGTTTCACCGCCGGGGCCGACCAGACCGTGAACGAGGACTCCGGCGCCAAGACCGTGGCCAATTGGGCGACGGGCATCGTCCGCGGCCCGGCCGACGAGGCAAGCCAGACCGTGGCGTTTGAAATCCTGACCAACAGCAACCCGGCCCTGTTCTCGGCCGCTCCGACCATTGATGCGACGGGAACGCTGAAGTACACGCCCGCCGCCAACACCTCCGGCACGGCAACCATCACCTATCGGCTCCGCGACAATGGCGGCACGGCCAACGGCGGCGTTGATGTTTCCGCCACCCGCACGGCGACTATCACGGTCCGCAATGTTCCCGATGTGGTTTCAACGGTGGTGAACAACGGCGAGGTTCAGCGATCGCGGGTGATCAAGATCGCCGTCACCTTCGACGGGCTGATGGACACATCGCTCCTGACACCGGCGGCGTTCACCCTCAAACGGCAGGGAAACAATGTTTCCGTTGGCAGCCTCGCCGTCGCCTTGAGCACGGTGAACGGCAAGACCGTGGCGACTCTCACCTTCTCCGGGGCAAACACCGAGTCCGGGTCGCTCATCGACGGCCGATGGACACTGACCGTCTTGGCCAGTCGCGTCCGCGACACGGCCACCAGCCTGTACATGGCGGCCAATTATACCACAACCTTGCACCGGCTCTTTGGCGACGCCGACGGGGATGCCGACGTGGACACCAGCGACCGGAACGCTTTCACGGCCGCCTATGGATCGAGTTCCAGCCAGGCCGCCTACAAGGCATGGTTTGATTTCGACCTCAGCGGGGCCATCAATAGCACGGACAAAAAGCAGTTTGACAATCGGTACGGAAAAACCGTGTGATGGCGGGGTTGATGCTGGAGAATTTGCCTTAATGCAAAATCAACAGACATTTGATGTGAGATTCCAAGAGCCCCACTGCGTGAGCGGTGGGGGTGGATTCCTGAGTGTGACGGCCACCCCCACCGCTCACGCAGTGGGGCTCTTGAATTCATTTGCAAATGCTGATGCTTGATTTTGCATTATGCTCTCCAGCATCAGCTTGGGTCTGGCATTTTGGGCCATTTTCAAAGGCTCAAAATCGCTGCGCATTTGTCCAAAATCATCAGGCGACCCCCCGGTTTTACCGGGGTTTTTGAAAAATAGTGTTCAGTTGGCCCACTGTTTTTGACCACTTTTGGGGTGTCCAACTGTCCAAAAATGGTCGCCGGACGACTGTTTTTCATCGTTTCAGATCACTTTTGGGTCGCATTTTGACCGCTTTTGCAATCTTGAAAAATGATCGCCTGTAGCGTGTTGGCGAAAATCGCCTGATTGGTCTTTTCTGTTTGCCGAATCAAACCCCTGTTCATTTCAATCCTGATTCGCCAGATTCGGAGGCCGGTTTCAACGGCACTTGCGGGGCGAAGATTTCATAAAGAACCGGCACGACGAACAATGTCAACAGGGTGGAACTAAACAGGCCCCAGACGATCACGGTGGCGAGCGGGCGTTGCACATCCGATCCCAATCCGGTGGCGAGAGAGGCGGGCAGCAGGCCCAGAATGGCGACCAGCGAGGCAAGCAGAATCGGACGGAGACAATCGAGCGCGCCCTTGAGAATCGCCTCGCGGAACTCCATCCCTTCCTGCCGCAAGGCGGCGATGGAGCGGACCATCAACACGCCGTTCATGATCGAGACGCCAAAGAGGGCCGCGAACCCGACGCCAGTGGAGACGTTTAGATTCATCCCCCGAATCCATAAAGCCAGCACCCCGCCAATGAACGCGAACGGGACGGAGAGAAGCAGCAACAACGCCGACCGAATCGAGCCGAAAGTGACAATCAACAATCCGAAGATCAAGACGACGGTGATCGGAATCACCAGCACAAAGTGATTGCGGGCACGCTCCAGATTTTCAAACATTCCCAGCCAGCCGACCCGGTAACCGACAGGCATCGTCGGGCGAATCGATTCGTCAAAAGCTGCTTGGGCTTCTTTGACGAATCCTCCTTGGTCCCGGCCGACAATGTCGCACCGCACGGTGATTCGGCGTCGGCCGTTTTCACGGGCGATGATCGTCTGGCCGTCGATCAACTCGATGTTGGCCACTTGGGAAAGCGGCACCGGAACCCCGTCCGCGTTGTGCACGGGGAGACGGCCCACCGCCGTCGGCGAATTGGCAACGTATCGGTCAACCCGTGCCGCGATGTCGAATCGGCGTTCCCCTTCATACAGCGTTCCGGCCGCTTCGCCTCCGAGGGCGGTGTTAATCAGTTTGGTCACGTCCTCAATGCGGACATTGTGCCGGGCGCACGCCTGCCGGTCGGGGGTGATGACCAACTGCGGCTGCGGCCCCTCTTGTTCGATGTTCACATCTTGAGCACCCGGAATTGTTTTGAGCAGGTCAACCGTTCGCCGGCCCAAATCGAGCAACACTTCCGAATCAGTCCCGGAGAATTCGACCGCCAGATTTGCGGAGGTGCCGTTGGTGTCTTCGGTCACGCTGTCGATGATCGGTTGGGTGAAGTTAAACCGGCTGGTCGGGAATTCTTCCCGCAGTCGTTTGCCGATGACGGCGACCAAATCTTGCTTACGCTTGAACTGGGTCCACTCTTCCTTCGGCTTGGGAATAATCATGATCTCCAACCGGCTCGGCGGGAACGGATCGGTTCCCGAGTCATTCCGCCCGGCTTGCACCGAGATCGACCGCACATCCGGGAATTCCAAAGCAACCTCCCGGATTCGCCGGCCGTATTCGCTGGTTTGCCGCAATGAGGTGCCCTCCGGGAAATTGGCCCGCACCCAGACAACGCCTTCATCCATGTACGGCAGGAATTCAATCCCGAGCCGTGGCATCACCCGCATGACGACAAGAGCCAGCCCGCACACCACGACCGCGACCACCACCCACCGGGCCGACAGCATCCCGCGCAAGACGGTCTCATAAACCGGCCGCGAGATCCGGAGCAGCGGATTTTCCCACTCTTCGTATCCGTTGCGGAACAAAATCGTCGCCAGCACGGGAATCACGAACAGGGCAAAAAACATCGATCCGCCAAGGGCATACACCATCGTCAGGGCCATCGGCCGGAACAATAAACCTTCGATGCTCGACAGGGATAGCAACGGCAGATAGGCAACCACGATCATCAGGATCGAAAAGAACACCGACCGCTCGACTTCCAAAGCAGCTTTCAAAACCACTTTGAACACATCCGGCTTTTCCTCCCGATGGCTGGCCTCGCCGAGCCGCCGGGCCACGTTTTCCGAAAGGATGATGGCCCCGTCCACGATGATTCCGAAGTCGATGGCCCCGATGGAGAGCAACCCGATGGGGATGCCAGTCAGATACATCAGCACCAGCGCAAAGAGCAAAGAGAAGGGAATGGTGACGGCCACCAACGCGGCCATCACCGGTCGGCCCAAAAACAGCAGCAGCACCAACACAACCAGCGTGACGCCCAGCAAAACGCTATGGCCGACCGTGTGCAGCGTGTTATCGACGAGATGCTGGCGATCATAGAAAGGCGAGATTTTTACGCCATCGGGCAATTCGGTTTCGTTCAATTCTTTGACGGCATCGGCCACGTTCGCCAGAACCAGCGACGGGTTTTCTCCCCGCCGCATCAGGACGATTCCCTCAACCCCGTCGTCCGTGCGATCCTTGCTGTAAATCCCGGAAGGCGTGAGGTTATCGAGGCCGACATTGGCCACGTCTTTGAGGTAAATCGGCGTGCCGCCGACCGACTTGACGAAGGTGTCCTCGATCTGCCGAAGGTCTTTCAATGCCCCGCTGCCCCGGATGACGAAGGACATGCTCCCACGCTGCAACACGCTGCCCCCGGCCGAGGCGTTGTTCGTCTTGATGGCTTCGACAATGTCATTGAGCGTCAGCCCGAAGCGGTCCAAATCCGCCGGTCGAAAGGTGACGGCAAATTGTTTCTGCAAGCCGCCGAAATTGGACACTTCGGCCACGCCGGCCGCCCGGAGCAGGCGGGGGATCACCACCCAATCGTTCAGCGTGCGCAAGGTCATCAAATCGGTGGCGCCGTCCGAAATGAGTTCGTAACGGTAAATTTCCCCGTAGGCGGTCGCCAGCGGCCCGAGTTCGGCCTCGGCCCCGTCCGGGAGTTTGATGCTGGAAAGTTTCTCCTGAACGCGCTGTCTGGCCCAATAGCTTTCTGTTCCTTCTTTGAACACCAGTTGAACGACGGACAGCCCGAAAATCGTCCGCGAACGAATCACGTCCACATTGGGGACATTTCGCATGGCGATTTCGATGGGAACCGTGACCTGCCGTTCGACTTCTTCCGGTGCTCGCCCCGGATAAGTGGTGATGATTTGAACAACTTGCGAGGAGATGTCCGGGTAAGCATCGATGGGTTGCTGGCGGAACGAATAAACCCCGGCCGCGCCAATGAGGATGGCCAAGCCCAGAACGAGCCAGCGGTATTGCATGGCTCGCTCGATCAGAAACGCGATCACGGGTGGCCTCCCGCAACGGTCGACGAGGGAGCTTGCAAGGCCCGCACGGCCAGCGGCTTGAACAAGATGGCCCCTTTGCCGACGATCTTCTCACCCGGTTTCAACCCGGACAGAACCTCCACATCCCCGTTTCGGGTTTCGCCGATCTTCACTTCCGTCACCCGCCAGACATTTGCCTCGGCGGCGCAGAGGACATACTCCGCGCGGCCGATGTGCAAAACGCCATCGGCCGGGACAAGCAATGTTTCACGGGGGTCGGTCCCCAACCCGATCTCGGCAAACATGCCGGGCCGGAGTTGATCTTTCAAATCGTTGATGGCGAAAAGCACCCGGAGCGTCCGGCGCTCTTTCGACAGCGCCGGGGCGATGCTGTTGACCTTCCCGGTGAATTGTTCGTCGGGCAATCCGAAAAAGTTCGCCCGACAAGCCTGTCCGATTTTGACCCGGTTGAGCCGGCCTTCCGGCACATCGGCGAGGACGATGTCGATGTCCGAAGTGGCCGACTTCAGCAACTCCGGATCAAGCCCGGATTGTTGGAGCAGTTTGCCGGAAGCGGCCTCGGCCCGTTTCGCCACCCGAACGGCCGTCTCCGCCTCATGAGTTTCCTTACGCCCGGTGATCTCCGCTTGAATGAGATTGGCCTTTTCGGCCGCCAGGTCCTTGGGGGTGTCCGTCCCGGCGGACACCAGTTTTTCCAATCGGGCAACCACTTGCTTTTGGGCGTCCAACCGGGCGGCGGCGAGTTGTTTCACCTGAATGATTTGCGTTTCCGCATAGGTGATGTCCGCCAGGGCTTTTTGCCAGTCCGTGTGGGCGGTCAACACTTCCGGCGAATCGAACTGCCAGAAATCATTCCCTTTGCCGTTGCCCGGCCGAAGACTGGCCGCCACCCGGCCGGTCACCATCATCAACGGGTCGGTGATGGTTTCTTGGCGAACGGCGGCCGTGGTCACCTTGGAATCAAACGGCCCGCCCGGCTGGACGCGGATCAATCCCGGCCCGATCACCTCAACAACCTCGGCCGCCGGGCGGGTGGCGTCGCTGTTTTCCGTCTTGGGTTTGGAACTTGGGGCAAAAAGCAGATAGGCAAGGAAAACGAGTGTGACGACCAGAGCGATGACGAATTGAGAAGCGGACCCGATTTTCTTCCAGAGCGTTGACGACCGGGCGGCGGACGATGACTGGCCGGACGGCGCCCCGTCCGGCGGCAGGTCTTTCAAGCGGTCCGTCATGGCGAGATCTTCTTCCCGATGGTTGAGTAATATTTCACCAGTGCCCGGCCGTAGCCCGCCCGGCTATTGATGAACAATCGGTAGGTTTCCCGATAGTTCCGCTGGGCGTCCAGCACGTCGATCAACGGGCGGCCGCCGGCCTCATAGGCGGTGTTGATCGCATCCCTCACTTGGGCGGCCAGTTTAAGCTGCTCACCGGCCACCGCTTGGGCATTCGCCGCCGAGGTTCGGAGTTCCTGATCGGCCTGCACCACATCCGCCCGCAACGACACCAACCCCGCCTGAAACTCGAACTGGTTCTGCACCATCACCGATGTGGCCTTGTCCACATTCCCCTGATTCCGGTCGCTGATCGGCAGGGACATCGTCAGGGCGACGCTATAAGAGCTGGCATCCGGGAAGCCGACCGCCTTCTGCTGGTATTGGCGGGTATAGCCTAACTGCGGGGTGACCGTCGGGTAACCCTTTCGCCGTTCGGACTCGATCCCCGCCCTCGCTTGAGACACCCGCAACCGCATGGCGCTCAAATCCGGCCGGTTTTGCTGGGCGACGGCAAACGCCTCCTCCACCGGAAGCGGTTCCATCAACGTCTTGTCGCCCAACGTCCCGGCCACATCGAAATCAACATCGGCATCAGCCCGGCCAATGATGGAGCGAAGCGTCGCCCTGGCCCCGACCAGCGTGTTCTCGGCATCCCGCACGGCCTGTTCGCTCTTTAAACGATCCAGCCGGATGCGATTCAAATCAACTTGCGGCCGGCCACCGATTTCAATGGCTTTCTCGGTGACGGCCTCCACCCGTTTCAAGTTGCTCACATCCTGCCGGGCCAGTTCCAGAAGCGCCTTTCCCTCCAACACATCATAGTAGGCAGTGGCGGCCTCCAATATCCGCTGCCGAACACGGTCGGCATATTCCGATTCCGAAACCCGCACCCCCAGCAAGGCGGCTTGCATCGCCGCCGCCCGTTTGCCAAACAAGAACCAGTCGATGGAATAGCTGAGGTTCACATCCTGTTGCGGCGGCCCTCCCTGCCGTGTCACCGTGAACGGGCGGGTGAGCGGAAGCAACTGCGCGTCGGTGAATAATTCGGGGTTGGGCCGCAACGAGGCGGTCAGGGCGTCGGCATTGGCTTGGTTGATCCCTTCAAACCCCGCCCTTAACTTTGGGTCCGCAAGCAACGCGGCGTTGATGAGTTGATCCATCGTCATCGCGCCTTTGGCCGCCGGGGCCTCTTTCGGCGCCGGAAGCGAATCTGGTTGGGATTTGGCCGCCGGTTTGGGATCTGGATCTTTCACGCCGGCCGGTTGATCCGCGGCAAACCCGGCTTCGGCAATGTCCTTTGGACGAGTGGAAGCAAAACCAACGGCGACAGGTTCCGCCGGCTCCGACGGAGGAGACTCGACGATCACTTCAGGCAACGGGGCATTGATCTTTTCAGGCGTGGAGTCATCAATCTTTCCGGCAAAAACGTGATCCCCGGCGTCGTCCTGAATTTGATGAACCGCGCAACCCGCCACAGACGCCAGCAGGGCGACGGCAAGGCATCCCCTCTTGTTCATTTTGCCGAGTCCACTCATTGCTTCTCCCCGCAGGCTGCGCAGAGGCCCTGCCCGATGCGGGTCGCTTGGGTCTGTGGGATCTTTATCGGTTATGCCGATCTGAATAAGCAATGAGATGGCGGGATTTTGGCTTTTCCCTACACAGAGAT
>NZ_JH636445.1:68036-113636 GCF_000255705.1 Zavarzinella formosa DSM 19928 | reverse complement strand
AAAATCAAGCGACTGGCCTTCCCGCAACTAGCATAACGCCCCAATGAGGAGAGATCGCTCTGCCGCAGAGCCTCCGCATCGCCACGATGTGGAGGCTCATTCATTCATTTATTTCTTCTTCGCACTCTCCAACACCGTCAGCGTGATCGGCTTCGCCGGGGATGACACCAGCGTGTTGCCCCCCTTGTTCTTGGCCTTCGGGTCGCCGCCTTCCTTCACAAACGGAACCTGGCCCTGACCCGCGATCACGACCGTATATTGGCCGGGTCGGGTTCCGTTCTGGATTTCCAGCGTCACCGTTCCTTCGTTCTTGCCCTCGGCGATCACGACGTTGCCCATCTTGATCGGGCCGGGGAAGTTTTGCGGGATCAGCGTGACGGCGTTTTTGAAGTCGGGCCATTTGCGGTCGAGTTGAAGTTTCAACGTCACCTTGCTTCCGGCCTCGGCCTCAATCTTTTCCTTTTCCGGGATCAGCAGAAAAGGCGACGTTTCTCTAACAGACACCATCAGCGATCGCATCGGCCGACTGGAGGCGATGTTTTGGGTGCTGTCGCTCCGGCAATAGGCCCGCACTTCCCGTTTCACTTCCTTCCCCAAACGGGTGCTGATGGCCACCAGTTTGATCGGGCCGGTGAAATCCGGGGCGTCCGCGTCGGCCCAGAAGACCATCGTGCCCCGCGTGTCCGTGTGGATGTAAAGCGGGGCGGTGTGAATGCCCGGCGGCAGGCCCTCGGCGGTGATGGTTACCGGGGCGCTGGTTCCGTCCGCATGTTGGATGATCGCGTCCAAGTGAGCCGTGCCCCCTTTGCGGAGGTTGAGAGCGCCGGGGCCAAGGTTTTGCCCATGAATGACGGCCGCGTAAAAGTTCGGCTCGGGCTTCGAGACAGTCAGCACATATTGATAACGTGCCCCGCCCCGGCTGTAACGATCTTGCACCAGCACGCGATATTTGCGGTTTTTTGAGAGGTTTACCGTGCCGGAGGGGTCGCGCAAATGGCCATCGAAGGCCATCACTCGCGGGCCAAAATCATCGAGTTCTTGCACCCGGTTGTCTTTGTCGTCCATCACCACCAAATACGGGTCAGCCCGCCCGGCGATTCGTTCGCAGTAGACATTGAACACATAGGGGCCGTCTTCGGTGGTCTCAAACTCATACCAGTCGGCGTCACGCGGCTTGTCGAACCGCCCGCTGACGGTCGCCGGGAGTTTGATCTTTTGGGGATTCTTCGGATCATCATTCGGCTCGGCTTCCAGCGTCACCGGCCCGTCGGTCACCAGCATTGGCACCCCGTTGGTGGCGAACCCGTCAATCGTGGCCCGATATTGAAAGCCCGTGAGCGTCGATGTCGCGGCCGTCGGCAAGACGCTGTGATCCGTCGGGTGTTCGTGGAACACATACCGGCCCGTCGCCATCAGGTCGGCGGGCGGCGTGATTGTGTCGGCCCGCTCATCGAGTTTTTGTTCGTCGATACTCCAAGAGGATGGCTTACCGGCCGGGCCAAGGTTTCGACCATACATCATGATGGCGGTTGGCTTGCCTGCCTGCACGGCTCGGGGGAACACATTCTCGATCTGCGGTTTTGTGGAGATGGCCAGTCGATAGTTGAACCCGCCGCGAAACGAGAGGTCGTATACGCTCACCAGATAATCGCCATCGGCCGCAGCCGTGTGGTCGATGAAGGGATCTCGCCCGTTGTAATCGCCATTGGAGGCGAGTTGTTTGCCATCGCCGGAGGATAATGTCAGGGTGGCGTCCATCAGCGATTCGAGTTTGCCGGACTGGCAATCGATGATGACCCGATCCCCCTTCTTCAGCGGGAAGCGATACACGTCTTCTTTGTTGCCATCCGACTGGCCGTTGATGATCGAATTCACGGCCACCACTTGGGCAGTCGTCGGGTCATCGTTCGGCTCTTTCTCGGCCACTTCTGTGAAGCCCTTGGAGACGACGAACAACTTCGGATTGCTCACCCCGTATTTGCCACCCGCCCACACATCGTAAATTCCGGCGGGCACATCGGCGGCCACGGTGATCTTGAACGCCTTGTCTTTGACAAACTCGGCCTTCAATCCCGGTTGATCGAACAGCAGTTGCTTGGTCTCTTCAAGATCCTGGCCTTGGATTTGGACTTCCACCGTGGAACCGGCCCCGCCACCGTTGGGTGTCAGCCGGTCAAAACGCGGAGAGGGAAGCTCGGCAAAGGCGGGAGCGGTCAGGAGGAGAAGCGGGAAGAGGTAACGCATGATGAAAAATCCCTGAAAAACATTTTTTCACCGCAGAGACGCAGAGAGCGCGGAGAAGACATCAAACAGAGATTTTTTCTTCTGTCTTCTCCGCGTTCTCTGCGTCTCTGCGGTGAAAAAATGTTTTATCCGATGAGTTCCCGGATCGGTTCGCCTTCGGCCAGAATCGGCATCGGCCGTTGGGCGTGATCCATGAACACATGCTTGTGGTCGATGCCCAAGAAGTGGTACATCGTCGACAGCACGCAACCGGGGGTGTACGGCTTCGAGGTTGGGTATTCGCCGAGGATGTTGGTGGTGCCGATGGCCTGGCCCATCTTCATGCCGCCACCGGCGTACAGGATGCTCATGGCGCCGGGCCAGTGGTCGCGGCCCGCGTCCTTGTTGATCTTCGGGGTTCGGCCGAATTCGCCGAAGGCCATCACCAGAACGTCGTCCTGCAAGCCCCGGTCGTAGATGTCGTTCACGAGGGCGGCCACCCCGAGATCGAATTGCGGCAAGAGCCGGGTCTTCAGTTGCTTGAAGTTGTCCGCGTGAGAGTCCCAACCGCCGCCGGCTTGAACCGTCACGAACGAGACGCCGGATTCCACCAACCGGCGGGCGAGCAGGCAGCTTTGGCCGAGGTCGTTGCGGCCGTAGCGGTCGCGGGTCTTGACCGATTCCTTGGAGATGTCAAACGCTGTTTGGGCGTGCGGGCTGGTCACCATTTCCATCGCGTCGCGGTAGAAAGTGTCGAGGCCGACGATGTCCCCCTTGGTGTCAATGTCGCGCCGGATCGTGTCGAGATCTTTCAGCAGGTCTTGCCGACGGTTGAGACGGGAGGCATCCACGCGGTTGTTCATTTTGAGGTTGCGAACCTCGAACTTGTCCTGATTCGGGTCAGCCTCCGGCGCGAACGGGTTGTACGACGCCCCGAGATACGCGGCCTTGCCCAGCCCGATGGCTCGCGGCAGGTTCACATAGGCTGGCATGCCGGGTTCGTTGGCCCCGTTCATCTTGGCCACCACGGACCCGGTGGACGGGTAAATGTTATCGCTCACTTCGATGGTCGGCTGATAACCGGTGAGCATCCACTGGGAGCCCATGCCGTGTCCGGCGTTGGTGTGATACGCGGATCTCACCACGGCCAGTTTGTCGAAGATCTTCGCCTGATGCGGCAGGTGTTCGCTGATGCGAATGCCAGAGACGTTGGTGTCGATGGGCTTGAATTCGCCGCGCACTTCGGCGGGGGCGTCCATCTTCAAGTCATACATATCTTGATGGGCCGGGCCGCCCGCCTGCCAGATGAGGATGACCGATTTCTTTGGCCGAGAGAGGCTGCTTTCTTTGGCCTTGGCCGCCTGCATGCGAAGCAGGCCCGGCAGTGTCAGCCCGCCGACGGCGAGGCTGCCGACCGACAGGAACGCCCGGCGGGAAACCCCGTCGCAGGTGCGGGCTTGATTGCGAACGAATTCCAACATGAGAGTCTCCGGTTCTGCGAACACGGCGAAATCGGCCCGGTCCGGCGGGGTGACTTCCGGGCCTGACAAGGAGGGAGGCGATGATGTGTTGTTGGCGAGAACCGCGTCACAAACGGTTCCCAAACATCATGCCCGAGTGCGGTGGATTTATCATACCCCGCTTTTCGACAAATTGAAGAGAATTATGGAGACGCGCGTCCGGCGGACTCAAACACAGGGGCAAACATCGGTTCGACGGTCACCGCCCCGAGCTTGCTCAGATGGACCGGGTCGATGTACAGGGAGCCATCAGACGTGTACGGAAGCAGCAAGCGGGGATTTTCCGGGGATCTCAAGAAAGGCAGAGGGTCCAAAATCGTCACCCCGCGTTCGGTGAGTTTGGGCAGCAGTTCCCCGTACATCTGGTCCATGGAATCTTGGATTTCGGCAGGAAGGGCAAGTTCCTTGAAATCCCGGCCAAGCATGGCGTGGCGGGCCAGCGTCCGGGGGACATCAAACGGATACCGGGGGACTTCCCGCATGAAGCAAATCCGGATGCCCAGCGTGTTCAGGCTGTCAACCGTTTTCAGCAACGCCGCGGCCCCCTCCGGAGCATCAACGTAGAAGCTCCAACGCGCGACCAATATCACGGTCGGGATTTTGGTTTTGCGGAGATAATTCATCACGGCGTCGTTAAATTGCAGGCACCCATAAACATAATCCACCCGGTTCTCCGGGATGAAATCCAGCAGCGGCGGCGTTCCCAGCCGGGTGGCCATGCAACTGTTGACCCCCGTTTTCCGGCTCAACGATTCGATGGCCGGGTTCGTGACCATCGCATAACTATCGCCCCAAACGAGGATCGACGGAGGGGTTGAGCGGTCCCCGTGCCAAATCATGTTGTCCGGGATATCCTGCGCTGTCATGAGGCGCATCCAATCCTTCTCCGGCGCTCCCGTCGCGAGAAACCGGGCGGCTTCCGGAGAAATGCGTTTTTCAAAACCATTGCGGGAGTAAAGGATCACGCCGGTCGCATATAGCGCCAAGACGGCCGTTCCCATCCCCATGAGTAATCGCGGCCGGGTGGCGAGGAAGGTTTTGGTTCGGAAGGGTGTTTCGACAAAGCGCCAAGAGGCCGCTCCGAGGAGCAGGCTGCCGAACACCAGCGAGACGCGATCCAAAATCGGCAGTGGCATCGCCTCGCGATATTGAGCCAACATCATCACCGGCCAGTGCCAGAGATAAAGTGAATACGAGATCATGCCAACAAACACCACCGGACGCCAAGACAAGAACCGATTCACGACAGGACGTCCGCCGGCCCAAATCAGAAGGGCGGCCCCCAGAACCGGCGGCATCGCAGACAGGCCGGGAAACAGGGTTTTCTCGTCGTAAAGACAAACCGGAAGCAGAATCGAAGCAAGTCCCGTCCATGCGGCCAGTTCCCGGCAAAGGGATCGCCCGGTAGTCCGGTCGGGCGGGCAATAGGACAGCAACATGCCGACCAGAAATTCCCATGCCCGCGTGGGCATCAGGTAGAACGTGGCCACCGGGTAACGATGCGTTCCGTAAATACTCGCCCCGAGGCTGACCGCTAACGCCAGCATCAAAAGCCCGACCTGCCACGAAATCCGCCGGACGCGGGCCAGTAAAAGCATCGCAAACGGCACGACGAGGTAAAACTGTTCTTCGACCCCGAGCGACCAAGTGTGCAACAGGGGTTTGGTCACGGCGGCCGCCCCAAAATAGTTGGTGACATACATGAAGTGGATGTTTGGCCGCAGCAGCAGCAGTGATTTGACCGAACGCCCCAAGTTGGCATAATCTTCGGGCAGCATCCAAAACCAGCCTGCCACCAGTGTGGCGGCCACCACCACCAAGAGCGCGGGCGTCAGTCGGCGGATTCTTCTCATCCAAAAATCAATGAGTGAAAATTCCCCCGCCTGCTGGTCTTTGCGGATTAAAGTGGCGATCAGGAAGCCCGAGATGACGAAGAACACATCAACGCCGACAAATCCCCCGGTCAAACCCAATCGGGCATGACAGGCGACCACCGCCATGACGGCCAAGGCGCGCAGCCCGTCAATATCAGGGCGATAACTAATGTGCTGACTCATGACACCCAAATTATTTCATCATCGTGTCGCAGACGGCGTCTTGCCGTCCGGGCTGTCGCTTGTCGAGTCATCGGGAGATTGCATCGCCTCCGAAGGCACAAACGATGGCCGCGAATCACAATGCAATCATCGTGCCGTGACCATTCACCGGACGTTTCATGGGAATAACCAATGCCAGCCGGCACATGGGTGCGCGACTGCGGGAAGCGGCCATAACAAAAATGTCATCTCGGCGGAGTCAGGAAATACCCTCATCTGCACCGATGCGTGATCGAATCAAACATGGGGGCAAACAAAGGTTCAATCGTTTTGGCGCCGTGGGGACTTAAATGGGCCGAATCGCGATAGAGAGAGCCACCGGAATCATAGGGCAGGATGAGGTCCGGGTTGTCGGCCGTCCGGAGATACGGCAATGGGTCCAGAATCGCCACTCCCCGCTCGGTCAATCGGGGGAGAATGCTGGCATAAAATCGTTCTGCAGCCAGGCGGGGCTGGTCGGGGAGCGAAAGTTCGGAGATATCCCGCCCCATCATGTGATAACGGACCAAAGACCGGGGAAGTTCAAAAGGAAAAGTCGGAATTTCCCGCATGAAATAGATGCGGACACCCGCGGCGTTCAGGTCGTCGATGGTTTGCAGGAAGGGGGCGATGGCCTCCGGCTTGTTCAGGTACGAACTCCACACCCCGATCAGCAACACCGCCGGGATTTTGGCTGTCCGGATGTGATTCATCACGGCATTGTTGAACGGGATGGCCCCCTCGTTCCGGCCTTGCTGCCACTCGGGGATGAAATTGACGACGGGAGCCGTCTGCGGTCGCGTGGCGGCGCAAACCGTCACACCCGTTTTTTGGCTCAACGACGCGATGGCCGGCAGGGCGGCCATCGCAAAACTATCCCCCCAAACCAATAATTTGACAGGATTGCTCCGGTCGCCGTAAACAACCAGTTTTCCCGGAATATCCGCAGCCTCAAGTTCATGGACCCACGTTCGGTCCAATTGCCCGGAATCGACGAAGCGACGGGCGTCCGCCGTGAGGCGATCGTCGAAGCCTTTGGTCCGCAACACGGTGATGACGCCAGCGAACAGGACCGCAACCGCCATCAACGTCCCGATAATCAGCCGGGGCGATGAGCCGAGCAGTTTTTTGGTGCGGAAAGGCGTTTCGACAAGCCGCCACGACAGGAACCCGGCCACCAGACTGACGCCGACCAACCCAAGGCGTTCCCAATCAGAAAGCGGATAAATGCTCGCGTATTTGGCATATACGATCAACGGCCAATGCCAGAGGTACAACGAATACGAAATCAACCCGACAAACACCACAGGCCGGGCGGACAGAAATCGATTCACCAACGGCCGCCTGACAGATCGGCCGCCGGCCCAGATCAACAAGCCCGCCCCGGCCACGGGTGGCAGTGCGGCCCAGCCGGGAAACAGCGTCTTCTGATCGTATAGAAACGCGGGCGTGACAATCGCCGCCAAACCCGCGAAGGCCGCCAATTCCCGCCGAAGGGATCCGCCGGGGGATTTGTCCATTGGCCGGTAGGCCAGCAACGTGCCGACCAGCAATTCCCAAGCCCGCGCGGGCATGATGTAAAACGTCGTGACGGGGAACCGGTGTGTTCCGATCACACTCACCGCGAAGCTGGCGATCAATGCCAGCGAGAGGAGAACGACGGCCGGCCGCTCACGCCTCATCTTGACCAATAACATCAGGACCAGCGGCACAACGAGGTAAAATTGTTCCTCGACTGCCAGGGACCACGTGTGTAGCAGGGGCTTTTCCTCGGCCGTTTGCTGAAAATATCCCGTGTCCTGCATGAAATACATGTTGGAGAACATCAGGAGGAGCGCCCTCACCGACCGGGCCAATGAAACATAATCCTGCGGCAACAAGATGAACCAACCCGCCGTTATGGTGGCAGCCGTCACCACCGCCAAAGCCGGCAAAATTCGCCGGATTCGTCGCATCCAGAAATCAACAAGCGAGAATGTTCCCGCTTGCAAATCTTTGCGAATCAGCCCGGCGATTAGATAGCCGGAGATGACGAAGAACACATCGACGCCAACGAAGCCCCCCGGCAAACCGAGTTGGGCATGTCCGATGACCACGCTCAAAACGGCCACGGCTCGCAGCCCGTCAATGTCGGGGCGATAACTAATGTGCTGACTCATGACACCCAAACTGTTTCGTCAATCGTTCAAGGACGGCGCCTTGCGGCCCGGAGGTGTCGCTTGTCGAGTCATCGGGTGATTGCTTCCCAAAGGCGCCAGCGACAGCCGCGAGTCACTTAGCAACCTTTGCGCCGCGACCATTAATCACGGTTTTTGCCGGAAAACAGATGAGAACCGGCACATGGGTGCGCGGCAACGAGAAGGGAAAGGAACAAGATCAAATTGAGATAAAAGACAAGTCAGGAAATGCCCGCGCGTGCTTCGAGAGATAAGGGCCAATGTCAGAAGTGAACAAGAATCTGATTACGCGGAATTTGCGGGCACATGACATCATGCCTCACAACCGGCTCCGCTCGCGGGCGTCTTCGTAGGTGGCTTCCAGATCAAGCATGACATGGCCGAGGCCGCCAAGCGCCAGCGGGAGCGTCGGCAACAGTTCGCCGACTGCCAATGGCCGGATTCGCAATTCGAGCGAGTCGGCGCCGTTCACTCGCACCGGACGATAGGAAACCGCCGTCAAAGGGGGTGTCAGGGGAGGAGTTTGCTCGGGAGCCAGTTGAGCCATCAGTTCGTCGAACGGCCGGGATTGTCGGCTGGTGACAATGTCAATCACGATCAGTCCGATGGCTCGTTGAACGTAAGTGGCGCATTTGGCGGCGAACGCCCGACGGGTCTCCTCACGGTCTTTGTTGCCGGGCGAGACAAGCTCAATCGCGGCGACCGGGGTTGGGCCGCCGGAAGTTTCGTAAACATTCACGCCAAATTCGGGCGGGAACACGGCGGGCAGAGTGAGATCGGCTGTGGTTAGTTGAGTGGCTGAATCGAATTCAATTCGCGGCCATGCGCGCACCTTTGCCTCTGCAAAGTAATCTTCAGGCAAGGTATCGTTTAACGCATCCGTGACACAGGATGCCCAACTGGCATGAAACGATTCCCAATGGCGGCGACCGGCCAACGGCGGGGGAAAGTGATCAAGCAGCGGCACCGGAACTTCTCCTATCCAAGCCCCGCAACCGCATCCTCCGGTCAATGATTAAACATAAACTCTTTGCCGTTCAAGATCGCCCACACCACATCTTCCAACCCCTGTTGTTCGTTCTTGGCTCCGGCGATGTGGGCCAGGTTTCGCTTTAGCTCGAACTCGGTCGGCTTTCGGCCGAGGGCCGCGAGATAGTATTCTTCAATTACGTCTTTCGCGGGTGTTTTCGCCTTCGTCAGTTTTGTCAGCCGGCCTTCGCCGGAGGAGATCTTCCCTTCGATTTCGTCCGAGTTGGAAAGCAGCAACACTTGGGCCAGCGTGGCGCCGGGGGAGCGTTCGCATTCACACACGGTCACCCGTTTGGGGCGGTCGAAGGTGTCGAGGAATGTGGAGCCGAAGCCTTCGTGCGGCAGGTCCACGGCCCGTGAAGTCTGGCTCATGCCGCTGAAGTTCGCCCGATTGCCGGTCACTTGATTCACGGCATCGAAGAACACTTCCGAGTACATCCGACGGGCGTAATACCGGGCGAAGTTCTGCATGTCGTGCTTGTTGAACTCGGTCGGTTCGGAAGAAAGCTGATACACCCGGCTGTTCACGATGATTCGGATGAGATGCTTCACATCAAACTTGTTCTTCATGAAATCTTTGGCCAACGCTTCCAGCAATTCCGGGTTCGACGGCGGGTTGGTTTCCCGCAGGTCGTCCACTTCATGGTAGATGCCGCGACCGAGCAAGTGGCCCCACAACCGGTTGACCATTGCCTTGGCGAAGAACGGGTTTTCGGGTTTCGTCATCCAGTCCACCAAGGCGTGCCGGGGGTCTTCCTCCGGGCTGAATTTTGGGGCGTCGCCATCTAGGAACTTCGGCTCCGGGGCTTTGCCGGTCAGCGGGTTCTTTTCCCCGGTGGTCACGGTTGCGGAAGCATAATACGGCGGCGGTTCGCCAAAGTTCTTGCGCCCCAGCCGGGCAAAGAAACCGGCCAGCCCGTAATAGTCTCCCTGGCCCCAACGTTCGTAGGGGTGATGATGGCACTTGGCGCATTGCAGCCGGACGCCGAGGAAAATCTGGGCGGCATCGGCCGTGGTCTGGTGAAGTTGATCGTCCCGGTTTTGCCAGTACCAGTTGATGGCCGGGGAATCTTGCCATTCCCCGGCGGCCGCCACCACGCCGCGCACGAACTCGTCATACGGACGGTTGCGGGCGATCATGTCCTTGATCCAATTATGGAAGGCATAGGCGGCGTTCGTGGAACCGGCGAGGTTCGAGTTCCGCAGGATGCTGCCCCACCGCATGGCGAAGAACGCCGGATAGTCGCGGGAGTCAAGCAACCGGTCGATTAATTTGGCCCGCTTGTCGGCCGAGTTGTCCGCAAGGAAGGTTTTGGCTTCCTCGGCGGTTGGCAACCGGCCGCATACATCGATGGTCACCCGTCGCAAGAAAGTCGCGTCATTGACGACCGGCGATGGCTTCAACCCAAGTTTCTTCCACTTTGCCAGGGCAAGTTCATCGACATAATTCGCCGGTTTGAATTCGGGAATCTCCGTCAGGGCCGGGCCGTGCGGGACCATCGCCCGAAACACGGCCACATAGCCCATGTGCCGGGCCATGATGGCGGCCTCGCCCCGCTGGACACCGGCCTCGACAAGCCCCTCGTGATCCACGCGGGCCACCACGTCGAGATTGGTGAAGAATTCCGATTGCCGGGTCACGTCCCGCGAGGTGCCGTCGCTATATTCGGCGATGACCGCCAATTGTTGGGACTGGCCGGGCTGCAACACCCGGTCAGTCGGGTTGATCTTGAGTTTCACAACTTGCGGCACGCTCGGAGCCGAGGCCGGAGCACCGGCGGCGATCCATTGACGGATGATCCGGTAATCGTTGCCATCGCGATTTAACTTCTTGCCGCCGCCGTGGGGAACCTGCCCGGCCGCTTTCAACAAGAACATGCTTTGATCCGGGGAAGCCGGAAAGATTCGCCGTCCGCGGGCTTCCTTGGTGATCGCGTCGTAATCGAAAAGCGTGTCGAATCCGAACAAGGAGAGTTTGAACCCGTTCTGGCCGCTGGCCTTGCCGTGACAGCCCCCGGCGTTGCAGCCGAGTTTGCTCATCAGCGGCATCACTTCCGTTCGGAAGTCGATGGCCCGCCCGTCGCCAAAGCCGGTGACCGTCACGGGGATTTCCAACTTCGCCGAGCCGAGTTGAACTTGAATGGAGGTTTTTCCGTTTCCGGTCGGCCGCACATAGCCGTGATCGTCAACCGCCGCCACGGCCGGGGAGACGCTGACATATTTCGCGGCCCGCGTCTGATCGTTGCCGCCATTGGTGAGGAGAAGCTGCCGACCAGCGAACGCATCGGTGAATGCGATGCTCGGGACGTTCGGAACCAACTCCGCACGGGCGGGAGTCGCAAGGCCGACGATGGCCAAAAGAAACAGAAAACCCTGTTTCATGAGAATGCACACATGGAGAGGAATAAGGAGGCCGGGGGCGATATCGGGCCATTTGGCAGGTAATGTGACTTTACCAGCCTTGACGAGATGAAGCAAGTGGGCGCTAATTTGACCTGCGGATTCGATCAACGTACTGAATGAAAAACTTAAAGGCGTGATTGCCAGATTGTGGGATCACGCGAACTGTGGAGAATGGCCAAAATTTCCACTCGATCAGGAAACACCAAGTAATAAACGATGTGGCGAAATTGCTTGGTCTTTGCCGCTCGCACGTCTTGCCAAACCAATCCATATAGTTCCGGCATCAACTCGATCCGGCTCAGAAGCTCGCGAACACGGCCTAGAAATTGCGACCCCAACCCGGCACGAATCAAGTTCAGAGATTCACTTGCTTCTCTGAGGTCATTTGTCGCATCCGGCCGCAAGATGACCGGCTTGCTCACGGCTTTGCTTCCAGTTCATCGAGAACTTCACGCCAAGGCCGCCCCTCGCCCGGACGGGCGAGAGCCTCGGTTCTTCGACGGGCCAGTTCATTCAAATGCCAGTCGGGAATATTCTCTGCCCGAGGTGTTTCTGGCAGGCTGTCCCAAATCTGCTCAATGAGATCCAGCCTGTCTTCCACACTGAGTTGATCAATCCCGAGAGATTTGATTGTCACCGGCACAATGTTCTCCTCATGGCGAAACGAACTTTGATTCTCGCAGGAGGAAGCCAAGATCGCAAGCGTTCTTGTGTTCGGTGCCTTACTTCGATGCCATCGTGTGCTTGGACATTTCCCGGCAGGCTTTTGCACAATCGCGGCACGATTTGGCACAGGCGGCCATGTGTTTGTCGTCGGGGAATTTTTCGCAGGCAGTGGCGCACTCGTCACAACTTTTTGCACAACCTTCGCAGGCGAAACTGGCAAACGGGCTCATACGGGCTGACAGTGATCCGGCCAGTTTGCAGTGTTCCGCGCAGTCCACACAGTTTTGCGCCGTCTTGGCGTGTTCCTTTTTTCCTTCAGTCAGCAGCATCAGGCAATGTTTGAAGCACATGTCGCATTGAAGCTGGCAATCCACACAAGCTTTTGCGCATTGCATGAAATGCTCGGCATGTTTCATCTCATGATCTTCGGCCCGTGCGGTGGCGGCGAGCGGGGACATAGCCAATGTGAAAGCGACTGTCAAAACGCTTAGGAATCGCGTCATGGAAATTCTCCCAATATGAAGGTTATTCGGGCGGGATGTATCCCCGCCGTTCATGGGAGTTGGTTATGCAACTGTTGTTCCATGCGTGCCGATTGCCGGGATTATGCCGTCATGGGGCGATTGGAGGTGGTGTGGCGAAATCGAAGTTGTGCCCGAATCTGATCTGCATACAGGCCGAGAACCAGAAGCCCGACCATCACTCCGGCGGTCAGCGTGCCGTTGGGATTGTCCCATTTTCCATGATTGGCAACCGCCACGCCGATTAGACCCCACACCACGGCATAGGCATAGGATCGCTCCCCGTGACTCCAGATCGTGACAGCGAGACCGAGCAATCCGGCCAGCACGATCAACAACATGGCGAAATCATTCACGGCCAAGCCAAGGCTTCCCGCCCCGCTGGCATTGCACGCTTGGGAGATGTTGGCAAACGCGGCCACCGAAACCCAGCCAGTGAGCAGACCGATCGGGAAGAGGACAAACCCATGTTCTTTCGACGTCAACAGAATGCGCACGCGGACCAGTTCCCGGAAAGCCAGCCCGCTCATGGCCAGGGTGAACAGGATGATCCCCACGGAGAGCCAAGTCATCCCGTGTAATTGACTTTCGATCTCCCACAAGGTGTTTCCGAGAAACGCCGCCGCCGTGAACCAGCCCACTCGGCGCAACAAGCGGTCCCCGCGATGCCGGGGCAAGGCTTGATAAATCGCATACGCCACACAACCGAGGAAAATCACCCCCCAGATGGCGAACGTATAACCGGCCGGAGTGACCGGGGTTTCAAATTTGGCTGACTGTCGGTCAATCGGAAGGCCGAGGCCGGTGATTTGCGAGAAATAGCCAAACATCATTTGACTAATGACAAAGACAATGTTTGCGCCTTGGCGCCAACGATCACTGCTCACGACCGGTCTCCTGATCCACGACATAACCCGGCTCGTCGAGAAGATGACTTCCCACGACAAGTCAATCGGCTGCCCATCCGTCCGGGTTGAGAGCCCCAATCTCTCATGGAGTGGTAAAAATTGCAAGTGGTGTGCCGTGGCGGGCCGGTGTACAATCATTCAAGATTCTCATGGAGTTTGGTCAACCATTCCGGAGACCGTGCCATGTCCGCATCAGGGATGATGTTTCTTCTCGCCAGCGTCGTCATGGCTCCCGCCCCCGCCAAGCCAAAGGACGGGTGGGTCGGCCTTCCCATTTGCGGGCGCGAGTCGGGCATGATTACCTACGAGCGCAAGACCGACGGCACGTTCGAGCCAAAGCCCTTCTACATGCGCTATCTCGATGTCCGGGCCATTGCCGAGGATGGCGAATATGTGCAGGTTCAGCACGATGCCGACACGATTTGGGTGCAAAAAAAGGACATGCTCCGTCCGAAGGATGCCATCCTGTATTACACCCGAATCATGGAGAAAACGCCGGACGATCAACGGGCCATCTCCTGCCGTTGCTGGGCGTATATGGCCGTGAACGATTATGACCGGGCGCTGAAGGATGCCGAGGAGGCTGTCCGGCTAAGCCCCAACAGCCCGGCGTGGAAGAACAACCGGGGCGAGGTCTACATCAAGCGGAAGGAATACGACAAAGCCATCACCGAGTTCACCAACTTGTTGAACGCCGTTCCACAGTATTTTTTCGCCCTGCACAACCGCAGCGAAGCTTATCTGCGAACAAAGCAGTTTGCCAAGGCATTGGATGACATTGACGCCTGCCTGGCGAACGAGGGGAAGGTTCCGATGCTGCATGTGAACAAGGCCCGCATCCTTGCCACCGCCCCGGACCCCAAGATTCGCAACGGCAAAAAAGCCCTCGAATCGGCAACACTGGCCTTGGAACAGATCAAATACCGCGACGGCCGGGCCTTGGAGGCGATGGCCGCCGCCCACGCGGAACTCGGCAACTTTGACAAGGCCGTGGACTACCAGCAACGGGCATTGGACGATTCCGAATATCTCAAGGAAGAGGGGGACGGCCCCCGTCAGCGGTTGAAACTGTACCGCGAGAAGAAACCTTTCCGGGATGAATGAGCCCGGCCGGGAATGATTGGGGAAAAATTATTCTGTCCTCTTTCCCGTCGCGGCCGGATTTTGCTACTATTCATTTCAAGTCTTGATGTGCGCCCACGTCGGAAACTCTCCTGTCCGAATTCCCTCGGCATCAACCAACACGGTCCCTCCGCGATCATGGCTTTTGCCTTGATCCATTTTTTTATCCTTTTCGGGAGAGTGTTTTCATGTCAACCAAACGACGGGGATTTACCCTGATCGAATTGCTGGTGGTCATCGCCATCATCGCCATTCTCATCGGACTGTTGCTTCCGGCCGTGCAGAAGATTCGTGAAGCCGCCAACCGGATGCAATGCACCAACAACCAGAAACAACTGGCGTTGGCCATGCACAACTTCAATGACACCCAGTCAACCTTGCCGCCGCTGTGTTATGCCTTGAACGCGACTGCCAAGGGAAGCGTGATGGTGGCTCTGATGCCGTATGTCGAACAGGACAACCTGTTCCGCCTGTATCAAACCTCCGGCATTTCCGCGGCCGCCAGCCAGCCGGTCATCAAAACCTTCATCTGTCCGACCGACCCGACCGTGATGGGCGGCCGAAACTCGGAGGGATGGGCGGCCTGTTCGTACAACGGCAACGCCGCCTTGTTTTCCACGCCCGGCAGTTCGCTCGACCCGACCGACGGCACTTGGAACTACACCAAATCCCGGTACAGCGTGTCCACGCTGACGGACGGCACCTCGAACACCATCGCCTTTATCGAACGACTCGTCCAAGGCGAAGGCTGCCCGGTGGCCCGCGACGTGGCCGCCGGATACGACACAACCGGCGCCGCCATCACCTCGGGGCAATATTGGGAAGTTTGGAAAACTCCGGCGTTCAGCTTGTATCAAGCCGATTGCCCCGTGAACATGGGCATCTGGGGAAGCTGGCCGTCTTCCTACGCCCCGAAGATCAACCAGACAGCGACCAACTCTTGGCGGTGGCTGCCAAGCTCGGCCCATTCGGGTTTGGTGGTGGCGTGTATGGCCGACGGGAGCGTCCGCAATGTGAATGCCAATGTCACACCGACCACCTTCTGGCGGGCCGCCAACCCCACGGACGGCAATGTGCTTGGAACCGACTGGTAACCCCGAAAGGACCATCTTCCTCATGAAATTGTTTGTCACGCGATTGTCGGCCCTCGGGCTTTTTCTGGCCATCATCGGTTTGGCGGGCTGCGGCGACTCGGCCAAAAAGACGACGCTCAAGGGCAAGGTCACCTATAACGGCCAACCGCTTGCCAACGCGCTCATCGTGGTAAACGGAGCGGACAATGTGTCCATCGGCGGTTCGTCCGACGGACAGGGAAATTACGAAGTCGTCAATCCTCCGCTCGGCGCCGTGAAGATTCAGGTGACCGAACCGCCGGAACGAATGATGAAAGGCCCGCTGAAACCGGGATTGGCCAAGATCGGCAAACCGGGAACCGGCATTCCTTACGACATGAAGGCGGGCGATCAGAAGTTCGACCTAGCCATCACGGATTAGGAATTGGATTTCCGGCCCCGCCGGACCACTCTTTTTCAACCCCCGTCACTCCGGTGACGGGGGTTCCTTTGTCTTTGGACAAGCCAAAGACGTACAACAAATAAGAGGAACCTTGCCGGTATCATTCCGAAGCCGGTTCACATCCGAAACCCGACATCCCCGAAACTGACATTCCCGTGTTGTTTGCCATCACCGGACTTCCCATCCTCCTCACCGGGGCGGCCCTTGTCGGTCTGCCGGTCCTGTTGCATCTCATCATGCGGCAGGAACCCAGACGGCTGCCGTTCCCGGCGTTTCGCTTTCTCAAGCAAAAGCAGCAGATCAACCAACGGAAGATCCGGTTGCGGCATCTGCTGTTGTTGCTCCTCCGCATGGCGTTGATCGCCCTCATCTGCCTGGCATTGTGGCAGCCGGTCACCTCCTCGGGGGGCTTCGGCCTCCGGGCCGACCGGCCCATTGCCGCGATTCTGGTGCTGGACACCAGCCCGAGCATGGGATACGCCCTCGCCGAACGCAGCGGTCTTTCGGAGGAACGCCAGAAGCAATTGAAGCTCCTCGGCGAACCGGCCAGCGGCCCGTGGACGTGCCTCGACGAGGCTCGCGGGCGCATTCTTGAAATCCTCGACGAACTCCCGCCCGAAAGCAAGGTGGCGATTCTCGACACCGGCGACCGGTCCGAACCAATTTGGTCCCTGACTCTTGAGAGCGCCCGGCAGTTGGTTCGCGGCATCAAAAAACCGAAGGCCAACAGCCAGCCGGTGACACGGTTGCTTGAATCGGCATACACAATGTTCGCCCGAGTCGATGGCGAACTCGATCCCGGCCAGGAAGCCCTGCCCCGCTTGCTGGCGGTCTTCTCGGATCGCACGGCCACGAGTTGGGACACCGCGAGGATTGGCGAGTTGCAATCCATGCGTGACCGCGTTCCATTGCCGAGCATCTTTCACGCCTATGTGGATGTCGGCGTGGACAAGCCGGTGAACATGGCCATCACCACCGTGGAAATGAAGCCGCAAATCGTGCCCGCCGGTCAGCCGGTCATCATCAATGTCACCGTGGAGGCCACCGGAACGTCGGAGGCGAATGTGCTGCTTTTCGCCGTCGATGGCGAGGAACCACAGCGAATTCCCGTCAACCCCGGCCCGGACAAGGCCGCCACCCGACAACTTCGCAAGGATGGCCTGAAACCGGGGCTTCATCAGGCGAAACTCAGTCTGTTCACGCCGGACGCTCTGCCATTCGACAACGAGAAGTTCATTACGTTCCGTGTGCGCGAACCCCGGAAAGTGCTGGCGATCATGGATATCGCTCCCCCGAGCGGTTTTCTCGGCCGGGCCCTGGCAATGGCGGGGCAGCCAACGACCGGCCTTGTGTTGTGGAAAACAGCCCTCGAATCGGTCGGCTGGTACACCGTGGATTTGCGGAGCCTCGACGACTTGATGACCGGACGGGCGGACATCAACAAATACGAACTGACAACCCTGTTGGGCGTCCCGCAAATGACCGACGGGGCGTGGAACCGGCTGGCCGAATACGTTTCACAGGGGGGGCGTCTGATCGTCTCCCCCGGCGGGCCGACGATGGATGTGGCGACGTACCACACCGAGGCCGCCGGGAAAGTGCTGCCTCGCCGCTTCGACCACTGGGTTGACATCCCCAACGACAAGCCGGGCATCACCTGGACATGGAACGCCCTGAGCGCCCAGCGACCTTTTCTCTCGCAATTTCGCAAGATCCGCGAGGCCGGGAGCTTTTTCGACGACCTGCCGCCGATTACCCGCGGATATTGGAAAGTCGAAGACGGGGCCAAAGACCGGATCGTGGTCGCCTACAACGATGCCCCGGAACCGGACCAGCGCACCCCCGCCGTGCTTGAAACCAATCTTGGGGCGCGAGGCAAAGTGATGCAGTTCACCGTGCCGCTCGGCGCCGGCGGTGAGAAATACCACAATTACCACGGGGGACTCGGTGCGTGGTTTTACCTGGTGTTGGTGAATGAAGCCGTCCGCTCGCTGACGGGAGACAGTGAAGATCAGATGTTCAACTTCACGAACGGTCAGAACGTGTTGGTGAAGTGGCCGGTCGGGGACGTGAAACCGGAGATGGCATACTACCTGAGCGGCCCGGATGTGACGGCGACAGACGCCACCATTCGACGAGACCCCAAGCAACCGTATTACCGCCTCGGCCCCGAAAAGACCGGCACGGCCGGCACGTTCACATTGGAGGCGGAAGATCGTTCTTGGAAAGACGGGTTCAGCCTGAACCCGCCGGTCGAGGAGAGCAATCTGGAGCGGCTTCCCCCCGCCGAGATCGAAAATCTCTTCAAGGAGAACGCCGTGATCCCGGCCACCAAGCCGCTGCCGTTAAAAGAGATCATGAGCGGCAAGTTCCGCACCGATTTGGAGCTCTTCCCGTTCCTGATGATTATCTTGCTGCTGGTGATGGCTTCGGAGAACCTGCTGGCAAACAAGTTCTACCGCCGGAAAAAGGCATGACACGGTTTCATCGTTGATTCTGGTCGCAAACTTCGATCTGAACCTGATTCGATGATTGGGGCAGGACCGGCGGTTTGAGGGCCATGAAGCAGATCAGCACGACAAGCGCAAGCATGAACGCGCATTCGACGGCGGTGACACCGTCTTCCTGCTTGAGGAAGGAATGGATTTTTCGAGCCAAAAAACGGCTCATGGCAGGCCTCAAATAATGGTTGGACGAACGACGTCACCGGTTCCGGTGGAAACGTCGGGAAATCCTAGCACCAAAATGGAAGTCGGGAGAGCCTGGGTAAACAATTGTCGCGTGCAAAAAGACGACAATCAGTGAGAAGATGAGGGGATGGTGGCAATCGGCCGCATATTCCCCTGCGGATTTCGTTGAATCGTCGCGGTCAATGCCGCCAGACACAAACAAACCAATACCCCGCAGACTACCACCGTTTCAAAGGTGGTGAGATAAGCCTGTCGGGAAATCAACCGCCTGATGCCGGTTAACATCGTGAGCATGCGTTACTCCGGGTAGGAAGTTCGCGTTTTTTACGGTTCATCTTGGATGCTTAACCGTCGCGTTTGACCCATGATACCGCTCGAATCAAGGGTATCATGGGTCAGACAACCATAGCGATTTAATTGCCAACAATCGCAACAGTCGCAGGGGCGTTGGAAGAAAGCACGCTGCCGTTGGAGCCGATCGTGGAGACAACCCCCACGCAGATCGTCACGATCAGGGCGAGGAGAATGGCATACTCGACTGCCGTCGGGCCATCTTCTTTCTTCATAAAATTCACCAGCATCTGAGTCAATTTCCGCACGACTCCCCCTCCTGTTGAACTGACGTGCTGCGCGCGTCCAATGTTACTCGTCTATTGCGGGCGTCAAACTTTCTTCAAATTCCGAATAATCAGGAAATAAGGATTTGCATCTTCGCTCCCCGGCGAAGACACCCAGCCTGTTTTACCTAACTACTTACCAATCAGGCGTTTGTGAAATCAACATCCAATTGGATAAGGTGAAATATAACCACACCTCTCCGAGAACGAAAGCAAAAAAGGAAATTAATTCAGATGAAACAACGATCAACCTCTCACAACGGCTAAATTTTCCGGTAGTGTGGAATATTCAGATCGGAGAGGTAATTTATTTCGTCCAGTGCATATATTTTAATTTGACTGATTGGATTTTGCATCTTTCCTGACTGGCACATTTTTCCACACATCACCACGCCATTTTGGCGGCAAAGCGATCCGACCGCAATGCGAATTTGGTCACTCATTAAAGATGATTTCTTTCTTAGCACCAAAATGGGCAAACGAGGTAGTTTGGATTCCTCTTTGTCAGACACCATGTTTCAGGAAAGACAGGAAAACGATTTTCTCAACCAGTCTTCCCTGACTGGCCGAGTTGACCAGACTGAAAATGAGAGCCAACTATTGTCCGGCCTTCACATTGGCCGGGATGTTCTTGAGGCCGAATTTGGCGGCGAACTCCTTGGGGGTCAGTGTTTGCATGCTGTTCTCGGTCAGCACGACGGCGACCAGCAGCTCTTCTGCGTCGCTGGTCGTCCGGTAGTGGCCGTCCGCGCTGATGAAGATGAGTTGTTCCGTCTCGGCCACGGCCACCGCTTTCACCTTGGCGTTCGCATCCCAGAATCGCACGCAGCGGTCAAGCGAGCCGGTGGCGAAGGTCTTGCCATCCGTGGAATAAGCGGCCGAATGAACGGGGGCGCCGACCGTCACGCTTTGAATTGGGGTCATCATGGCGGTCTTGCCGCTCCAGAGTTGCAGGGTGTGATTGCTTCGACCGCTGAGGATCGTGTTTCCGTCCGGGGAAAACGCCAAGGCGGTCACTTCCGGCGGGCTGCCGAGCGATTCCTGCAAGGCGATCAATTTGCCGGTCGATGCCTGATAAATGCGAATGCGGTCGTCCACCGCCCCGACGGCCAGCCGGTCGCCCGCCGGGGACCACGCCAGCGACCGCACCTCGGCCGGATGCTCTGGGATCACCCGGATCTTTTTGCCGGCCGCCGTCCACAGAATCACGGTGTTGTCCGCGCTGCCGGTCGCCAGGGTGCTTCCGTCCTTCGACCACGCCACGGCCGTCACCGTCTTGGTGTGTTCGCCCAGCGTCACCGGCATATCTGATTTCGCGGGCCAGATCATCGCCTTGTTGTCCGCCGCGCCGCTGGCCACTTTGCCATCGGAAGTGATGCTCAAAGCGGTGATGGCCCCCCGATGTCCTTCCAGCATTCGCAAGTTCTTGCCCGTGGCCGATTCCCACACCCGCACGGTTTTGTCGGCCCCGCCAGTCGCCACGAACTTGCCGGTTCCCGGAAATGCCGCCACCGTCACCGTGTCCGCGTGGCCGTCCAGCGTGCAGAGGAGTTTGCCGCTGTTGGTGTCCCAGAGCGTGGGGGATTTGGAGGTCGTCACCCCGAGGATCATCGGCTGGTTCGCCTGCCAAATTGGCCGAAGCAGGTCGCCGACCCGAATATTCCGTTGTTTCGGCTGGTTGTCGATCTCCCACAAGGTCACCGTCCCGGCGGTCATGGTGACTAGTGTTTTGCCGTCGCGGGAGACCTTCATTTGGGAAGCCACCGTGGGGAGTGTCTTCTCGGCGGTTGTCGCCGTGGGCACCACGAATCCGGTGGCGCCGCCGGCGGTCGAGGCGGCAATCCGGCCGTCCGGCAGATACTCGGCGAAGTAACCGGGCACGGCGATGTTTCGCCGGATTTTGCCTTCCTCCGTCTCGTATTCGATCATTCCGGAATTCGTGCCGACAATTAGCAACTTGTCATCTGCCGAAAACCCCACAGACGTGCCGACGGCCGTCATGTCCTTCAGCGAATGGATGGTTTTCAACGTGGAGGCGTCGGCGATGTAGGTGCCCCCCTTGGAAGCCGACACGCCAAGCTTTTCGCCGTTCTTTGACCAGACCACTTGGGTGATCGGGTTGCCGTACTCGGTTTTCTTGAAGGGTTTTGAGGTGGCGATGTCCCAAATGACCAGTTCGCCGCTGCTGTCCGAGGTGACGGCGAGTCTCTTCCCGTCCGGAGCCCAGGCCACGTTGCCGGTGTAACCCTTATGCTCCCGGAAAATCTTGATGGGCTGGCCGGTCTTCATGTCCCACACGCGGGCGGTGCCGTCCCACATGCCGGCCGAGGCGAGATAGGCCCCGTCCAGCGAGAAATCGAGGCCGCCGACGTAACTGTTGTGCCCGAGCAGGGCCATGAGGTGCTTGCCGGTGTCAACATCCCAAATGTGGATCGACGTGTCGTAGCCGCCGGTGGCCAGTTTCTTGCCGTCGGCGCTGATGGCCATGCTGAGCGGATACCAGCGGTGAATCTTGGTTTCCCACGTCCACGACCGCACCCCCTTGAGGGCCGGGGGGTGTTGGACGAGTGTGAAATCGCTGATGGCCCCGGTCTTGGTGAGGTCAATCGTGTCCGGGGAGATCACCAACCCCTTTTTGGGGGCGACCTTCCCCTTGGGGGTCACCTGCCCGACGGTGGGTTCGTTCCAGCACAAAAGCAAGACCAGGGCCGCACCGACCCCGCCCGCGAATAATCGACGCAAACGCATGATGCCATTCTCCCGGGAGATTGAGGAACAGCTTACCACGGATCATCGGCCGGGAAAACGATTAATTGGTTGACAGAATCAGGATGGAGACGGCCGGTTTTTCTGGCGCCCGCCCGTCGTGGTCGGCGAAGCGCATTCGCATGGCTCGCAACAAGTGTCCAATCGTCGGGAGGGGCGCATCGTCGCCTTCCCCTGTCTGTCTTTTGAATAATGTTTCGGGAGAATTCGCCATCCCGCCCGATGAATTCGCTTGCGACGGGCGGAGTGGTGGCGTACTGTCGTGGAATTGAGTATTGAAAGATAACTTTCAATCTTTATGTGATGATTTGGCGGGAAACCGCCAGACTCTGATCATCGCCTTCTTCGGCCCCATCACATCCCGAGTTCGGCCATTCAGGGTCGCCGGCTTGTTCCGGCTGCGGAATCGCATGTTGCGCAACCTCTGACGCCCCGGGTAATCCATGGAAGACACGACAAACGCCGATCCGCCATTTCTGAGCACGCTCACTCACGCCGCCGCCGACCCGTTTCGGTTGCTGGTGGAGGCGGTGAAGGATTATGGCATCTTCATGCTCGACCCGGCCGGGAATGTTTCCAGTTGGAATCCGGGCGCTGAGAAGAGCAAGGGGTACAAGGCCGAGGAGATCATTGGCAAACACGTTTCTTGTTTCTACACCGCCGATGATGTGGCGGCCGGTATTCCTCAACTTGGTTTGCAGACCGCCTTGGACGAGGGACGATACGAGGCGGAAGGCTTGCGACTGCGGAAAAGCGGCGAGACCTTCTGGGCCGTCGTCACCATCACCAACATCCACGACTCCTTCGGACAGCATGTCGGTTTTGCCAACGTCACCCGGGATATCACCGAACGAAAAAAGGCCGAGGAGGTTCTGCAATGGCGGGACCGGGCCATCCAGTCGCTTGTCCAAGGACTGTGCATCACGGACCCGTCCCTGCCGGACAATCCGATCATCTACGTCAATGACAGTTTCCTGCGAATCACGGGATACGCCCGCGAAGACGTGATCGGCCAAAACTGCCGTCTCTTGCAAGGCCCGAAGACGGCCCCCGAATCGGTAACGATCATCCGCGAGGCGGTGCGTGACAAAAGAACCTGCCTGGTGGAGTTGCAAAACTACCGCAAAGACGGCACGACTTTCTGGAACGGGCTGTCCCTGTCGCCCATTCGTGACACCGCCGGCGCGGTGGCGAACTTTGTGGGTGTGCTCACCGATATCTCCCCGTTGAAACTCATGGAGCAGCAGTTTCAACAGTCCCAGAAGATGGAGGCTGTCGGCCAATTGGCGGGGGGCGTGGCCCATGATTTCAACAACCTCCTGACCGTGATTTCCGGCTACAGCGAGCTGCTGCTCGAAATGCTCCCCCCGGATGATCCGAAACGGGAGGCAGTGGCGGCGATTGGCGAAGCCGGGGAGCGAGCCGCCGGGCTGACCCGCCAGTTGCTTTCCTTCAGCCGCCAGACGGTGCTGGAGACGAAAGTGGCGGACCTCAACGAACTGGTGCGAGAAACAGAGAAACTGTTGCGCCGGATGATCGGCGAGGACATCATCCTAACCACCGTGCTTGACCCGAAGACCAGCCGGATCATGATTGATCCCGGCCAGATGGGGCAGGTTCTGATGAACTTGGCCGTCAACGCCCGCGATGCGATGCCCCAAGGCGGGAAACTCACGATTGAAACGTCGGATGTCGTCTTGGACGAATCTTACACCGCCAACCACTCGGAATGCGCACCGGGTCGGTACGTCAAACTGGCGGTCAGCGACAATGGCTGTGGCATGACCCCGGCCGTGCGGGCGCATGTTTTTGAGCCATTTTTCACCACCAAGGGGCCGGGAAAAGGCTCGGGGCTGGGGCTGGCAACCGTCTACGGCATCATCCGTCAGAGCGGCGGCACCATTGAACTTTACTCCGAACCCGGCCACGGAACGACCTTCAAAATATACCTTCCGGCGGTCGATGAGTCGGTCCTCACCCCCGGACAAGAACTGCGACCGGCGAAGGTGAGAGGCGGCACGGAAACGGTGCTGGTGGTCGAGGACGAGGATGCCGTGCGGGCCATCGCCGTGCTGGCCTTGCAGACCCAAGGCTACAAAGTGCTCCATGCCGACAACGGCCGGCGCGCCTTGGCGCTCGTCGAACGGCACACCGGTGTCATTGACTTGCTGGCGACGGACGTGGTGATGCCCGGAATGAGCGGGCGCGAACTGGCCGAAACCCTCGGTCTCCGGCGGCCGGAACTCAAGGTTCTGTTTCTGAGCGGCTACACCGACGACGCCGTTATCCGGCACGGAATCTTGCAGTCGGAGGTCACTTTTCTCCAAAAGCCATATACTCCGTTGGCGCTGGCCCGAAAAGTCCGCGAGGTTTTGGACAAGCCGCGGATAGCAACCGAACCTGCCGCCGCGGTCGGCGTTGCCTGAGCAGGCGCGGGAACACCGGAGAAGCGCCGCCTGCCTATTCCCTCAAGATCGACACTTCCCCGGTTGAATCCCTTCGCCGGATATGGTTCAATCGTTGCTCTTGGTCATCCCACCCTGGAAGTCACCCCCCATGCGCATCAGCTTTTGCATTCTAGCCCTGACGGCCGTTTCCCTTCCCCTTCACGCGGCCGATGCCGATCCTTTGCTGCGCGAGGCCAGGGCGGCCCTCAAAAGAGGGGATGGCCCCGCCGCTCTCAAGGCCGCCGAAAAGGCCGTCGAGGCGGAACCAAAAAACCATCTCTGTTACTACATTCGGGGCGAGGTGTTTGCCCTTCAACGGCAACCGGTCGAGGCCATCAAGGATTTCAACAAGTCATTTGAACTGGACAAGACATTCGTGATCGCCATCAACCAGCGGGGCGGGGAACAGTTCAAGCTCGGCAAGGTGAAGGAATCCATCGAGGACTTCAACACGTTCCTCAAAGCCAGCCCCAAGGACGAACCGGCCCACTGGCGTCGCGGCATTTCGTTCTACTACGCGGGGAAATACGACGAAGGGGCCAAACAATTTGTGGACGGACAAGTGGCCTACGGCACCGATGTGGAAAATGCCTTCTGGCATTACCTGTGCGTCGCCAAAAAAGAGGGCATCGAAAAAGCCCGCAAGGGAATCCTCCCCATCGAACTGGGCGCCGGGGGCAAATTCCCGGACACCCGCGTGCCCATGAAGGAGATTTACGACCTGATCCGGGCCAAAGGCAAACCAGCCGATGTGATGACGGCGGCCGAGAATGCCAAACTGGAGGGCGAGGAGAAGACCGAGGCCATGTTCTACGCGAACCTGTATGTCGGCCTGAATTATGATGCCGAGGGGAACACCGCCAAATGCCGGGAACACATGACGGCTGCCGTGGACAAATACAAGATTACCCATTACATGTGGGACGTGGCCAATGTTCACCTGAAACTGATGAAGAAACCGTGATGGCAAAATGTGAGTCACATGAATGAATCCGGTTTTTTTGATTTTGCCCTGATTTGGCGGCAGATCAACTTGACGATTCCCCATGAGGGAATGATGATTCAAAAGTGCGTTCGTTTCTTCACAATTCCTTCCGGTGGAGCTGGGAGTTGATGATTCAGGCCCTTCGACAATCTGGCGTTATTCCCGTTTCTAACGGCCGCGTCTGTGTGGTGACCTCCTCAAGCGGCAAACGCTGGATCATCCCCAAGGGAATGATTGATCCCGGCCACACGGCCGGCGAAGGGGCGTTGATCGAAGCATGGGAAGAGGCCGGCCTCGTCGGCGTTCTGCGGCCGGAACCCATCGGCAGTTACCTATACGAGAAGTACGGCCGGACGCATCATGTGACTGTCTTCGTGATGGAAGTGAGCGAAGCCGCCGCTGACTGGCCGGAACGCAGCATTCGACGCCGGGAATGGGTCGCCCCCGAAAAAGCGGCTGATCGCGTGGAAGAAATCGGCTTGAAACTTCTCATTGAAGCCGTGTCCAAAACCGAAGTCGAAGTGGCTTGATCCGCGTTTGAAACGACGACTCGGCAAATTCTTCCGTCAATTACCAATAGAATCATGGCAAGTCGGTGCTGGACTCGCCATGACTGCGCTGGTAACATTTCTAAAACTCGAACCACCCAAGGAACCCACTGATGCCGTCCCCGATTGACGATGAAGACGACGAACGCCCTCGCCCCAGACGGAGACGGCCCTCCGAAGACGACGAAGATGACTATGATGATGGCGAACGGCGAAGCGCTCCTTCTCAATCGACCGGCATGGCAATTACCGCCATGATTTGCGGGATCGTGAGTTTGCCCCTCTCGTGCCTGTGCGGCTTTTTCTCAATGCCCGTTGCCCTGCTGGCCGTCATCTTTGGCTTCATCGGGTTGAAGCAAAGCAAGGGGATGGCCCTGACCGGGATTATTTTGGGATTCATCAGCATGGCGCTGATGGTGGTTTTGTTGATCGTGAATATTGGCCTGATGGCCAACAACAATAATGGCGGTAATTTTTTCCGATGAGATGTCGGGTGTTCAACGCAAAAACGCGGGCTTTTGGCCCGCGTTTTTCGTTTCCTCACATCGTCATTTCAACTTACTTCTTGTTCGTCGGGCGAACCATCACGTAGGCCCCGTTGAAGCCCGGCACGGCTCCCCGGACCAGGATCAGGTTGTTTTCCAAGTCCACGGAGATGACATCCAAGTTGCGGATGGTCACTTGTTCGTTGCCGTAACGACCGGGGAGTTTCTTCCCCTTCTTCGGGCGACCGCTACCGCGGTTGCTCGCCAGCGAGGAGGTCGAGCCGACTTCGCGGTGAACCTTCTTGGCGCCGTGGGCGGCCGGCAACCCGCCGAAGCCCCAACGCTTGATAACACCGGCGAACCCGCGGCCCTTGGTGCGGCCGATCACGTCCACGGCCTTCACGCCCGTGAAGATGTCCGCCACGGTGATCTTGGCGCCGACTTCTTGGGTCGGGGGGGCGTCGAGCCGGAATTCCCGGATCAGCCGTTGCGGTTCCACGTCGGCCTTCTTGGGGATGTCCTGCCCCTGGCGCTTCTTGCGGCGCTTCGATTCCAAGTCGTTGGCGACGTGGCCCCGTTCGGCGCGGATGGAGTTCTTACGAGGCTTGTCCTTGAAGCCGAGTTGGATGGCGTGGTAGCCGTCCCGTTCCGGGGTGCGGATTTGCAGCACCGGGCACGGCCCGAGTTGCAGCACCGTCACCGGGGCAACCTTGCCGTTTTCGTCATAAACTTGGGTCATCCCAACCTTTGTTCCAAGCAATCCAAGCGGCATGATGATCCTCGTGAAATAATGGCGGAGGTCGGGCCGTTTGTCCGACACGCCTTCGTGTGGGCGCGTGTCCGTCAAAAGGGGACGGCGCGCCATGTGGGCGAAGGCAATTAGGTTACGGCTGTCCGGCCTCAAGGCCAGTGTGGCCGGGAGATTTTGAGGGCGTTATTTCTTCATCGACACTTCGCCCGGCGTCGGCCGTCCGGCCGGGTCGAGCAACCGGAACGAATCGAAGAAGCGGGCGGCCAGTTCTTCAGGGATCTTCCCCCCCGGAACGTCGATGCTCAGTTCGTACAACCAGCCGCCGACGGCGAACATGCGGATTCGCCGGTCGGTCGGTGGCCCCTTCCCGGCTGTCTGGGTGTGAAACTCCATGCCCGGATGAACGCCGAGTTTGATCGGCGTCTTCTTGGTGGCGGGGGTTGTCAGACGTTTGGCCCACATCTGTTCCAAAAGCTCCCCGCCAGCCAAGTCCTCACGGTATCGGATGGCCGTCACGACAAAACTGGCGCCGCTGAGATCCAAGACCGAGCGGGCTTCCCATGCGGCCGAGTTATCCAGCGCTTGCTTGGGAGAACTGAAATGAAGACCGCCGGGGAAGTTGGCCGAGAAGTTCCATTCGGCGTTCTTGTACGTCAACCATCCGCCGGTGGTGACCACAAACGGGTCTTTGCCCGCCACGGCGGGATCATTTGCCAGCCGGAACGAATCGAAAAACCGGGCGATGACCGCATCCGGCGTTTTCTCGGGCGATTCGGAAGTGACGCTCAGTTGAAGCAACCGATTGCCCACGGCAATGATCTTTGATCGCACCGCCCGGAGGCGCCCGTCGGTCGTTTTGGAAGCGGTGAATTCGATGCCCAGATAGTTGCCGAATTTGACGGCTCGTTTTTCAACGGCCAGTTTGGCCAGTTCTTTGACTCCAACCTCTTCCAGCAATGCGGCCCCGGTGAGCGGCCCCGCGTGAAACAAAGAGCGAACCAAAAACTCCTTTCCCTTTCCGTCCACGGATCGGGAGGTCACATCCCATTCCAAATCGGAGCCGGGGGATTTTGTCTTCCATTCGGTCGCGCGCCCCGGCATCGCCACGGAGTAATTGCCCGGAACGGACCAACTCTCCCGCCAGATCGTTTGTTGGTCTTTGGAGAGAACCTCGGCAAAATTGCCATTCGGTTCCGCAAGCAGACGAAACGAATCGAGAAACCGATCCTCCCAACCCGCCGGGCCGGTCGCTTTCGGATCGGCCAGGACGCTGACTTCATAGATTCGATTGCCGGCCGCGAAAATCCGAGAGCGGACGAGTCGCAAATCTTCCTCCGGTGTCCCGAAGGTGATGTGTTCAAAGCCAGGGTGACTCCCGAACCGGATATCCTTGCGAGTGAGAGACTCTTTCCCCCGCGAATCCAAGCCCGCCCAATAGAGAAGTTGCGTCTCTGTAAAATTGGTGAAGTAACCCTCGTAACGGATATCCCACGCCACCCCGCCGGGTCCGACGCCATGAACCCGCCCCCTGTCTTTCTCAATGGCGGGCAAAGCGGACATCGGGGCCGCAATCCGCTCGGGGTATTCGATCCGGAAGCCACCCCGATCATCTTGGAATGTCAGCCAGGAGATGTTGTTTTCCGGCGGTTCCGGCGATGGCGAAACCGCCGTTGGTGTCGGCTCTGTTTCGGGTGTTTCCGGACGGGCGATTTGGGGGCCAGGGCCGGGTTGCTCCCGCCATCCGGGAGCAACCACGAAAACACCAAAGACAACTCCTCCGCCGAACAGCAAGAAAGTCATGAAGGATAAAGCCACAAACAACCCGGCTTTGCCCGTTTCCTTCCGTGGCGCCTTGGCGGTGAAGGGAGACGGCATTTGCAACGGAGCGACGACGGACGGCTTGCTTGAACTCTCGCCGCAGGGATCGGGGATGGGTTTGTCGCATTCCACGCACAGTTCCACGTGGCCGGGCCGTTTCTCGGGAAGCAGGTTCAAGACCCCGCACGCGGGACATTTCACGCGAATCCACATGCTGCCGGACCTTCCGAGAAGCGCTCGCACCCCGCGCCTGATGATTTGCTTTTCGAGATGTCGCCGAACGAGAAACCCATTCCCCCAAAAATATTATTCCTTTGGCTTGGGTTCGACGCTCTTGGGGGCCGGGTTTTCGTCAATCAATCGGAATGATTTGAAGAAGCGTTCGGCGGCCTCTTCGGAGACCTTCACATCAGGACGGGCGCTGATGCTCAATTCGTAAACCCGGTCCTTGACGACGAACACCCGTGATCGGATGTTTCTGGCCATCCCGATGAGCGATTTATCGGCGGTGAACTCGATGCCGGAATAATCACCCATTTTCAGCGGCTTCTTCTCGGTGGCAAATTTGGCATATTGTTTGATGGCATTTTCCAGCAAGGCGGCTTCGGGCAGGTTGGAAAATGCCGTGATCGAGCGAAAAACGAATTCGGTGCCTTTGTCATCCACCACTCGCGCCGACGTGGCCACCTGGCCCGTTGACTTGAACTTGCTCACCGACTCCGTCGCCTTTCCCGGAAGTTCGATCAGGTAGTTGCCCGCAGTCGACCGGATTTCTTTCCAATCACCGTCCTCATTGGGGGCCGCCTCGGCGAAGACAGAATCCGGTTCATCAATCAGTCGGAATGACTTGAAGAAATGAGCGACCCATTCTTCCGGGATTTTCTGGTCGGGGGCAGAGACGATGCTGATTTGATAGAGTTTGTTTTTCACCGCAATGATGCGACCCCGGACATTCTTCATCTGGCCGTCATTTGTCTTGTCAGCGGTGAATTCAATGCCGGGATGATCGCCGAAGGTGAGCTCTTTTTTGGAAGTCGCATCACGGGCCAGTATTTTCAGGCCGATGGAATCAAACAGTTCGTTCTCGGTCCGTTCACCCGGATAGGCGTCATAACGAAGGCTGTAAAGCGCGTCTTTGTTTTCCAAAGTGGCGGTGCCGAACTCTTTGCCCGTCTTGGGCGTTTTGGAGCCGGAAGCCCTGGGAGAGCCAGGAAAGGTGATTGAGCAATTCCCAAGTGCGGACTTGTAGGGCTTGAAAACCAGAGCCGCTCCCGTCGGGTTCTTAAAGTCATCGGTTTCCGGGCGCAAATAGACCACTTTGGCCACGGTGGGCGGGGAATCGGGGGCACCTTTCTCCGGATGAGGGAACAGGCTGAGGGTGTCCTCGGTGATAAGGGCCCTCTCGCTTGGTTTGCCATCCGCCCAAGTCATCACCACGAATCCATCCTTGCGAACCAACATCCCTTTTTGTCCCGTGCGGCCATCCGTGGAGGCGGTGACGCTGACCTGCCCGTCCGGTTGAATAAGATAATCCCGCGAGAAGCTGGTTCCCCGGAATATCTCGTAACCCACCCGCCATTTTCCCGCGTACAGCGTGAATTGATTCTTGGAACTGTCATCGCGTTCAACATCCGAGACGCCCAACGACATCCGTCGGGCCACCCTTCTTCGTTCCGCGTCTTTCAAGGATGGAAACGCGAGCCGGTACCAGTGGTGCATGCGACGGAATGCCTGCGATTTCTCGGCTCCCTTCGCTTTGTCGGCCAAATCACTCCAATCATTGCCCAACGTGATCTGGTCGTCCGCATCCGTCGGCGGGGATTGTTCCCGGAGATTTAGGGCGGCGATTTGCGGAGCCAGATTTACTTCCGGTTTTGGCCCAAACTGTCCCGTCGCCGATCCCCCGGACGAAGCCTCCATGATGGTGACACTCGGTTGGGATCGGTCAATCACCAACTTCAACATTGAATACGTGGTTCCCGCTCCGAAGCCAAAAAACACGATCATGGCCGCGAGAACCAACAAGACCTGTTTGAGGGAATTATTCGGATCTGTCTTGCCGGACGGTGTTGGTTCTTCGTCCTCTTCTCGATTCGGGGCCAGACGAGACGGCTTGTCACGACCGGGCGCCGGGGGCGGGCCGCTTTTTTTTGTCCCGGAAAACACGAGCAGCGAGTCGCATTCCACGCAGCGCGCCGGCTCGTCGAGTGACTCGTCAACGGCCGGGTTATCGGCTCCGCAGGCCGGGCAGTTCATGCGGTTCGACATGGGATCGAATTCCTTGCGAGAATATGTGTCGATAGGATATCGTCCCCGCTCCCAAGGGCGACCGGCAATCATGTCAGAACGTCCGGCTGATCACCGTCTTGGGCAGGGCTTTGTGCAATTCCTTGATCTTGGCCTCGGTGATCCCCGGTCGATTGGCGATGCATAGCCGGTGCAGGTGGTTCATTTGCTTGAAGGTGTCCAGCCCCTCGTCCGTGTACGACCCGTGGGAGATCCAAAGCTCGCGCAGGCTGGTCATGGATTTCAACATCGGCATGTCCTCGTCCGCGAACTGGATGCCGCCGAACCACCCCATTTCCAGTTTGCTCAAATCCAGCGATTTCAAACCCTTGGCGGTGAGTTTGTTGGATGTCTGAATCGAAAGAGTCTTCAAATTTTTCAACGGGGCCAGGCTCGCCACCCCCGCGTCGGTGAACTTCGGCTCAGAAGTAAACTGCGGATTAAGGCGGATTTCGGTCAGTTGCGGCATGGTGGCGAGGACGGCCGCATCCGCGTCGGTCATCTCGGCATCAAGCAGTTCCACGCATTCAAGTTTGGGGCATTTCTTCCAATGGGCAAACACCTCGCCGGACACCCGGCCGGCGCCGCCTCGCGTGGAGATTGATCGCAGTTCCGTCAGTTGGCCGATGCCCGCGTAGCCGGCGTTCGTGACCTTGAGATTGATTCCATCAATCTTCAATTGGCGAAGCGACTTGATGGCAAAAATTTTCTTCAAGCCGGCGTCGGTCAGGTCCTTGTGCGCCCGGACCGTCAGTTCCTCCAGTTTGGGGCAGTCTTTCAGATGCTCCAGCCCCGTGTCGCCGTCCGAGATTTCGAGCCTTTTCAAATTTTTGCAATCACCGAGCGGCTTGCGCGCGGCGGGGTCGCCATCGAGGTTCTGCCGGAATTCCAATTGCTCCAGGCCAGGGAGTTTCGCCAGTTCCGGCAGGCTCTTGAGAATGTTCTCGGATTGGTAAAATAGATCGCGGAATTCCACAATGGTGGTCTGCGGCAGGGTCTTCGTCAGTTCCCGCAGGCTCTCGCCGTTGAACCTCGACGAATACGCTTTCGCCCGCAGATGATTGCCATAGGGGTTGATGTAAAACCCCGCCGCGCGGGCCTTGTCCATCGCCCCGGCCAACTCGGCAAATTTCGGGTTGGCCATGTCGTCGACGGCCAGAACATCCACTTCATAGTCCGCGAGGAGGTACGGCGTGCGGACCAGAAACGCCCCGCCGGGGGACATCAGGTAGTTCGTGCAATTTCCGTATTCCTGGCTCCAAAGCTCCTTGCCTGTGGCGGCGTCGAGCAGGCGGGTGACGACTGTCTGTCCGAGGACGGGAGTGTCCGCCAGCAGGTATTTGCCGTCCGGGGTCAGTCGTCCCGCTCCTCCGGGGCTTTGCCCCTTGAAAAGCTTTCGGTCTTCCCCGGTCGTCACATCCACGGCGTGGTATTCGCATTGGTTGTCCGGCGACCAGGCGGTCGTCACCAGCAGCGTGCGATGATCCGTGTTCATCGCCAGATGCAGCACGGGCAGTTTGACCGGCAGGATGCTCCGGTGGCCGTTGAGCAGGTTCCATGCCTCGACCGGCGGGTTGGGTTTGTCGTTCTGGCCAAATTTCCGCGTGGCGACGATCAAATGGTTGCCGTTCGATGTGAAGCACCAACCGCAATTCTGATTCTCCGGGAACGAGATGTGCTTGCGGGTCCAGTCCTTGGTGTTCCACGAGGCGAACGACATGCCGAAGCCGGTTTTCGAGGTCAGGGTCGCCGACAACGTGGACCCGTCCTCCGAGAGAACCGCCTCCATCGTCGGGCCGGGCGTGGGGACATCGCGGATGATCTCGCCGGTTTCCACGTCGATCACCCGGATCGCCTCACGGTTGTGACACAGCAGTTTCTTGCCGTCGGGCGAAAACCGCAATCCCGCGCCGGCCCGGAATCCCGTTTCGCCGAAACCCGGCATCGTTAGCATTGCCCGGCCGGTGGCGACATCCACAACCCATAATTCGTTGATGCCGGAAACCGCGAAACGCCTGCCGTCCGGCGACCACCCGTAGGCTTGCGGATTGAACGGGGTTTTCAACACTCCAAGACATTCGACCCGGCGTTCTGAGGGCTGGGGCAGCGAGCGCATTTGCGGAATCATCGCCCGTTCGGCGGCGGCCATTTTCGGGTCGAACAGGCTTTTGCCAGGAACATATTTTTCATCGACCACCGGCAGCTTAACGACCGGTTCCTCCTTGGGCATCGGGTCGGTCTTCTTGGGGGCAACGGCTTTCGGCACGGCGACCGTCGCCTTGGCTTCTTCGTCGAGCAACCGGAAAGAGTTGAAGAACCGGACGATGTCGTCCTCCGGGACCACCACGTCCGGGTTGGACGTGACGGTGACATGGAACATCATGTTTTTGACGGCGAACACACGGCCTCGCACCGTTTTCTCCGCGCCGTCGGCCGTTTTGACGGCGGAGAACTCGATGCCGGGATGATTGCCGATTTTGATCTCTTTCTTCTCCGTCGCCATCTTGGCGTATACCTTGCCGCCGACCTGTTCGATCAACTGCGCCTCCGTGCGGTCGCCCAGATACAACTGGCACCCCACCGAGTATTGGGTGCCCTTCTTGTCTTGGTGAAAGGCGTTGACCGAATTGACGACCCCGGCGCCCGACCGCCCCACCGACGCTCCCGCGCGGCCGGGAAACTCGGCGGCGAAATTGCCGGCGTCGTTCCGGATTTCCTTCCAGCCTTCCGTCGTTTTTGAGGAGGGCGTTTTTGGGGGAACCTCTTGCCCGACGGTGATGATCGGCGGGAACGAGACGGCCGCCAAGATGGCAATTGTCCGTGCGAATGCGAGATTGAAGTTAAGGAATATCACGCGGGTCTCCAAAGAAAGGCGTGCATCCAAATCGAATTGATCTTACCAGAATAATATCGTCGTAAAATCCGCACGACTGGTTTTGACATCCTTTGAGTCAAAAAGGGCATTCCAACTGCCGCCAAACGGCAAAATGAGGTCAATTTACCAGGCCACGAACTTCATGAACGGCGATTTCGGCCGGTCAAATATTCGGCCAGAGTCAGCCCCAAATCACGGTCTGTTCGTAGTTCCACGTAATCCATCTGATGCAACCGACAGGCGGTTTGCACCTCTGTTCGGAAGGCGTTGAACTCTTGCAGATAGCTTTCTCGCACGCCCAAGGGATCGGTCAGCAGATCGGGGAACTGTTCCAAACCGTGGAAGAGCGTTGACTGTCGGAAGGGGAATTCAATCTCGGCCCCGTCGAGGACGTGGAATACCACGACTTCATGCCGCAGGTATTTCAAGTGCTTTAACCCTTCCAGCAACGTGGCCGGGTCGTCGAACAAATCGCTGAAGACGGCCACCACTCCCCGGCGATTGAACCGCTCGGCGGCCTCGTGCATCACCGCCCCGATGTCGGACTTTTCGGACGATGGCCCCTCGGCCAGAATTCGCAAGATTTCCCGTATTTGCGTAGCCTGCCCGGAGGGTTTGATGAACTGCCGGATCGCCGAGTCGAAGACGCCGAATCCGACGCTGTCCGTTTGCTGGTTGACGAGAAACCCGAGGGCCGCCGCCGCCGTGGCGGCGACATCATGTTTGGTCAGTTCGCCGGAACCGTAACGCATCGAATCGGAGGCGTCCACCAACAGCCAACAAACGAGATTCGTTTCGAGTTCGTATTGCTTGAGGTAGAAGCGTTCTTTGCGACCGTAGACTTTCCAGTCGATGTGGCGGATATCGTCCCCCGGCACATATTCCCGGTGCTGGGCGAATTCGACGGCGAATCCGTGCTGCTTGCTGCGGTGGCCGCCGGTGAGAATCCCCTCAATCGCCCGGCGGGCGCGCAGTTCCAGCGTGCGAATCCGGGACAGGACATCAGGGTCAAGGCCGTTCATTTGTGAACCCTTTCGGGGAGCGGTTCCTCCTGATGTACGCCATCATCCGCCGCCTGCCACGCTTTTCCGGTTGAAACACTAGGCAACCACCACGGCGGACGGGTACAATACGCTTGCTTCAGGACCAGAAGACCACCCGTCTCCGGTTGACCGCCACCGACCCCGCCGAATGAGGGAGACAAACGCCATGTCGTGCCCGTTTCCGGGAATGGACCCGTTCCTTGAGGATCGACGCCTCTGGGGGGCGTTCCATCATCAATTGGTCGCCAGCCTTTACCAGATTTTGCTGCCCGGCTTGGTGGACCGTTACCGGGCCCGCGTGCAGCAACGCTGCTATGTGACCGAGGAACCGCTGTTCACCTCCATCATCAAAGAAAACCGGCAGGAAGAATTCATTGAGATTCGCCATCGTGCGGATGGAAAACTCGTCACGCTGATCGACATTGCCTCCCCCGCCAACAAAATGCTCCCGCAAGGCCGGGCCGCCTATCACGAAACGCGGAAGATCGCGAGGTCCTGTAACGCGGGCATCGTGGAGATTGACCTCGTTCTTCAGGGATTGCCGCTGCTGGATTTCAGCCGGGATGGTTTGCCGGAATGGGATTACGCGGTGACGGTGACCCGCAGCACCCAACCAGACCGCTTCGAGATTTACACGGCCACGCTGGCCAAGCGACTTCCCCGCTTCAAGGTTCCGCTGGCTCCGGACGACCGGGATACGGTGCTGGATTTGCAAGCCGCCTTCGTGCGGACCTACGAACAGGGGAATTTCTGCTCCCAGATTAATTACAAGCAAGAACCTGATGTCCGGCTCAAACCGCAGGACAAAGATTGGATGGACGGCTGGCTCAAGCAGGCCAAGATTCGGTGATTGCCCTTCACATCTTCCGACAAAGCCCTTCTCCCTTCCTCCACATGCCTATGATGAGGGCAACGCAGATTGTTGTGGAGTGATGCCGCTGATGGCTGACGGTGTGACATTGAAACCCCTTTCGCTGAAGCGCGACGGCGACGGCCTCACCATTCATTGGGCTGACGGCGTCGTCTCGCACCTCCCTTTCCGGCTTCTGCGAAAGCAATGCCCCTGCGCGACCTGCAACGAAGAACGGCAGAAACCGCCGGATCCGTTCCGGATCATCACGGACAAGGATATTTTGGCGGCCTCGCCCCAACCCAAACAAATGATCCCCCGCGGCCACTATGCGTACCAGATCGTCTGGAACGACGGCCACGACACCGGCATTTACACGCTCGAATACCTTCGGAAACTGGGCGAACCCGCCTGACCTTTGACCTCTCGGAGATTTTTTCACATGGAATCCGGTTCGACAGCGAATCCCGCCCTCGCGGGCGTTCGGAACATCATCGCGGTGGCCAGCGGCAAGGGGGGCGTCGGCAAGTCCACGGTGGCCGCCAACCTCGCCATCGCCCTTCAGATGCACGGCCAAAAGGTCGGGCTGATGGACGCGGACATCTACGGCCCCAGCGTCCCGATGATGATGGGCGTCGGCCCGGTCGATCCGCAGATCGCCAACTTCCCCATCGAGAAATACGACCTGAAACTCATGTCCCTCGGCTTCCTGCCGGACGCCACCAAAGGCGTGCTGCTGCGGGGGCCGATGGTCGGCAAATGGGTGACCACCTTCTTGACGCAGATCAATTGGGGGGATTTGGATTTCCTCGTGATTGACATGCCCCCCGGCACGGGAGACGCCCAACTGACGCTCTGCCAGGTCGCCAACGTCACCGGAGCGGTGATCGTCACCACGCCACAGGATGTGAGTTTGCTGGACGCCGTGAAAGCCTTGAACATGTTCAACCAACTCCGCACGCCGGTGCTGGGGGTGATCGAGAACATGAGCTATTTCGTCGGCGACGACGGCAAACGCTACGAAATCTTCCGCCACGGCGGCGGCAAGCGACTGGCGGCGGAAGCCAATGTCGCTTTCCTCGGGGAAGTGCCCATCGACCCGCGCGTGGCCGAATGTGGTGACGCGGGCGAGCCGATGATCCGTCGGCACACGGAAAGCCCGGCCGCGAAAGCCTACCTCGCCCTCGCCGGCGCGGTCATGGACGCGGCCGCGAACGCCAAGACAGATGCTCTTCCCGAAGTGGTTCTGTAAGCCGAGGCACTCTCGTGGGAATGACGAAAAGCGTGACGTTTGCCAAGGCTCCCCCCGCATGGCCGGCCGTGCGGGATCGTTTGACGGCCCTTGGTCACCCCCCGCAGATGCGATTGATTGACAATATGCCCGCTTTTCCGGATGAAGATCCTCCGGAAAACTGGCGTGATATTCGCCTTACCTTCGGGGCCGGGATGCTAACCATTCGCAACGACGGTTCCGTCTGGCATATCGTCGTCTGGGGCAATGCGGACGAGGCAACGCTTGCCCACCAAGAGATGCTGGCAAAGGCGTGTTCAGAATAAGCGATTCACGTCCATCGTCGAAGTGAATACCGGGCGAAATCACCCCAGAAATGTGGCGGGTCCGGATCGGGCTTTCGCCGGATTGCCCGTTGAAGTTTCCACAAACTAAAAGCCGTCAAAAACGCCGCGTCGGCCAGCATCGCCCGAGTGCGGCCGTTGCATTTCTCGAAATAACGTGAACGGGAGTCGAACCAATATTTCGGCCGGCGTTTCGGAGCCGTGTGATCCCCAGTGATTCCGGTGCTTTGTCCCGCAATATGCGTCACCCGGCTGTCGGGCACATGCCAGATGTCCCAACCGGTCATCCTCGCTCGCTGGCAATATTCCGTTTCCTCGAAGTAAAGAAAGAACCCCTCATCCATCAGGCCGATGGCGTCCAACACTTCTCGCCGCAGCATGAGACTCGCCCCGCTCACCCAGTCGGCCCGGTGCGGAACCTCGCTTTGCTTCATCGACACGCGGAAATATTCCAACGCCTTGGAGACAAACCCCAACCGCACCCAGTTCTCGAAATCGGCGACGGCGCTCGGAAAACGATACGCCGAGGTCTGGAATGAGCCATCGATATTGAGGAGATGACTTCCGGCGATTCCGACATGCGGGCGGGCATTCAGAAATTCCGCCAGCGAAACCGCCGCCCCCGGTTCCAGCAGTGTGTCCGGGTTCAGGAGCCAGATATAATCGACGGAGGTTGAAGCCAGCGTCCGCAAGGCGACGTTGTTTCCGGCGGCGAAGCCGTTGTTTTTTGTCGCTGTCAGCAGTTCCGCCCAGTCCCAGCCTTCCCGCCGGATGGCTTCGGCCAGCACGGCATACGAGTCGTCCCCCGAGGCATTTTCGACGACAATCGCCCGCAGGCCCGGCAAGCGTTCCCGTTCCGGAACGAGGGTCCGCAAACAGTCGATGGTCAGGCTTGGCGTGCGGTAATTCACGATGACCACGGCCACCGTTGCGGAAAGTGCGTCGCTCATGCGGATTCGCCGGGGATATTTCGTTGCGGTTTGGCCCGTCAGGCGACATGATATGGGCGGGCGTTTCTCCAACCCATGTGCCTCACGGTGGAACCATGATGATGTTGCGTGTTCTCGGATGTTTCTTCGCCTTGTCGGCCGGTTTGCTCTGGGCGCAAGCTCCGAAGGACGGCCCGGCCGCCAAGGGCGCGAAGTGGGAAAAGGAGATTGCCGCGATGGAAAAGCGAATGGCCGAAAAACCGCCCGAAAAAGGGGGCATCCTGTTTGCCGGAAGTTCGAGCATCCGGCTTTGGGATTTGGCGAAGGCGTTTCCCGAATGGAAGCCGATCAACGCCGGGTTTGGCGGGTCGGTCATCGAGGAATCGACGTTGTTCGCCAAACGGATCATCACCAAACACGAGCCGAAAACCATCGTATTTTACGCCGGGGACAATGACATCGCCGGGGGCCGCAAACCGGAGCAATTGCTGGCGGATTTTCAGGCATTCGTGAAAATCGTTCACGCCGATTTGCCGAAGACGAAGATTCACTTCATCGCGGTGAAGCCGAGCATCGCCCGCTGGAAGATGTTCGAGACGCAAAAGAAAGCGAACGACTTGATCCGCGAATATTGCTCGAAAGACGAACGCCTGGGGTACATCGATGTTGTTCCCCTCATGCTTGGCGATGATGGCAAACCGAAGGAAGAATTCTTCGTGAAAGACGGCCTGCACATGACGCCGAAAGGCTACGAAGTGTGGAATCAAGCGGTGCGGCGGGCGTTGAAGCAGTGATCTGTTTTGCTTTCTTCTTCCAGCTTATCGACAACGTATCCCGTGGTATTCCAAGGGGAACTCATAGTCCTTCCGCAGCGGGTGGCCGTCCCAATCCTCGGCCATCAGTATCCGGCGAAGGTCCGGGTGGCCCGTGAACTGAATGCCGCAGAGGTCGAAGGTTTCGCGTTCATGCCAGTCAGCGGTCGGGTATAGATCGGCGATGCTCGGGACTTCGGGGAGTTGGCCCGCCGCATCGTTTTTCCACCGGGGCATGGTCAGTTTGACAGCAAACCGATGCCGATGGGTGAAACTGGAAAAGTGATAGACCACTTCGAGATGCGGCTCAAATCCGGCTTTGGCGAGTTTCTTGGCCTCGGGTTCGAGGTAATCAACCCCCGTCACGCAGTTGAGCAATTCAAATTTCAACCGGGGGTCATCTCTTAGAAACCGGCAAACCTCCCGCAGATTGTCCGGCGAGATGGTGACGACCGGGTCAATCGCCTCCGGTTTGGCCTCGGCAATGGCCGCCCCGAATTGCGCTTGCAGAAGGGTGATGATGTCCGCGCCGGTCATGGAAAATTCCAGAAGAGAAGATCAACCGCCAAGACAAAGAGATCACACGGAGTCACACAGAGAAGATACGAAAAGAGTTTTCTCTTCGTTTCTCCTTGTGAAATTTCGCGAGATCCCCATGCTTTTGCAATCGGACGCTTCTGCTCAGACCGCGACGCCGTTGAGCTTCAGGTTCGAGATGGCAGTGCTTCCGTTCATGGCCTTTTCGGCATTGAACCCGAATTGAATGGTGCCGCCCACCGGAATATTGGTGTTGTAGAAGTTCGGCTTGCTCTTAACGATGTAGTGCGTGCCGCTGCGGGTAAACGTCGCGTTCCAGATGGTGGTGATCACCAGGCTTGAGTCGAATTCCACGGTCCAGCCCTTGATGACGGCTGTTCCGGCGTTGTTGACGTTCACGTCAAAGGTCGCGCCGCTGGCCCATTCGGACCGGATCACCGGCGTGATAATGCCAGCGCCGGAGTCACCGCCATTGTCTCCTCCGTTGCCGTTGCCGCCGGAGCCGGTGTCGTTGCCGTTGCCGCCAGTTCCAGTGTCAGTTCCGGTGCCGGGGGCGCCGATAATGGTGTCGCTTCCGGTGCCGCCGTCGAGCACTTCACCATTGCCGCCGCTGCCAACAACCGTGTCGTCGCCATCGCCGCCGCCGACGATATCGCCGATGGAGTTGGCGAACAAGACATCGTTGCCATCATCCCCGTAGACAAAGTCGCCGCCCGCCCCGCCGGCGACGGTGTCGTCGCCCTCGTCGCCGTGCAGGAAATCGCTTCCATCATCACCATAGATGAGGTCGTTGCCCAAACCGCCGTTGACACTGTCATTGCCGGCGCTGCCGTGGATGGAATCGTTGCCGTCACCGCCGTCAATGGTGTCGTCGCCCGCCCCGCCGTCAATCTTGTCGTTGCCGGACCCGCCGCTGATGGAATCATCCCCGGCGCTGCCGAGAATGGTGTCGTTGTCATCGCCGCCGTCAATGGAGTCGTCGCCGACTCCGCCGTCAATCTTGTCGTTGCCAGCCCCGCCTTGGATGGTGTCGTCGCCAGCATCACCATTGATGGAGTCGTTTCCGTCGCCACCGTCGAGATTGTCATTCCCGTCCCCGCCCGACAAAAAGTCAATGCCGCCGAGGCCTTGGATGATGTCATCGCCGCCTTCGCCGTACAACTTGTCCTTGCCCGCTCCGCCGATGATGGTGTCGTCGCCATCGCGGCCGTAAATGCTGTTTGGCCCGTCGCCACCGGCGATGTAGTCGTTTCCGGCGCCGCCGATGACGGTCAGCGGAATGTTAATTCCGGTGGCGTCGAGAAAATTATTCCCCGCGCCGAGATTCGAGTAAATCGATTTGACGCCCTGAATGTGAAGCCCGGAGTACAGGATGCCGCTGACGTTAATGGACTGTCCGACAACGGAAAGGATGCCGTTGGTGTTGATGAGCTGAAAGCTGTCGTCAGCGGAAGTTCCTATCAGGTTCAGCACACCAGTGGCGTTGCTGAAGGTTGCGGCCGGCACATCACGGGCTTCGAGGGAGGTCAGGCTGAGTTTAAGTTTGTTCAGACGAGGCATGTTGTGCGACACCAAGGAGGGACAATGGTTTGACAAACGGTGTGGTCTGTTTCCAAAACATGAATATACACAATGCAAGTAATTGCTGAATATGGCAATTAGATCGATTTTAATGGTATTTGCAATTTTACTTTGTCGTCTGAATCCTCTTAAAATCCGGACGTTGAACACCTGAGATTCGAGACATAAAACGTCCTCTTGCTCCAACCCGAACAGACCTCAACGGCGTACCAAACCCATGTCGTCTCACTATGTGCCGAATGCCCGCCTGCGAACGCTCGTTTTCAAAACGTCCGGGGAAGCCTCCCGGCACGCCGCTCTGATCGTCGAACGGCTCGTCCGGGAGAATAATTCGGCCGGTCGTCCGACCGTGCTGGGTTTGGCGACCGGATCAACACCGGTCGGCCTGTACCGGGAACTTATTCGGCTCCACCGGGACGAAGGCTTGGATCTTTCCGGGGTCGTCACCTTTAATTTGGACGAATACTTCCCAATGCCGGGGGACGATCCACACTCGTACCGTCGTTGGATGCACGAGACGTTCTTCCAACATGTGAACATCAAACCTCACAACATTCATATTCCTGATGGAACGTTGGAAGCCTCGGAGGTAGAGGATTTCTGCGCCCGCTACGAGTTGGCCATCCGCAAGGCGGGTGGAATTGACATCCAAATCTTGGGGATTGGCCGGACAGGGCACATCGGCTTCAACGAGCCGGGTTCCACCCGGAACAGCCGGACGCGGATCATCACCCTTGATCCTGTCACCCGCCGGGATGCCGCCGGAAGTTTCTTTGGAGAGGAAAACGTCCCCCAACAAGCCATCACAATGGGCGTTGGCACCATCATGGAGGCCCGCAAGGTCGTGATGATGGCCTTCGGGGAACACAAGGCCGGCATCGTTCAAAAGACTGTTGAATTGGCCCCTTCCGAAGCAGTTACCGCAAGTTTTCTGCAAAGTCACCCGGATTCGACGTTCCTTTTGGACGAGTCGGCCGCGAATGAACTGACCGTGTTCCGCCGTCCGTGGGAAGTCACCACGGTGGACTGGACTCCGGCCCGCATCCGCCAGGCGGTTGTCTGGCTGAGTTTGCGGGTCAACAAGGCTCTTTTGAAGTTATCGGACTCTGATTTCCGCGATCACCATCTTTATGATCTGTTGCGGGAACACGGCCCGGCTGAATCACTCGGTGAACAGGTGTTCCAAGATCGGCTGGCGACGATCCAACCCCACCCGGCCGGGAAAGAGTCGAAGACCGTTTTGGTGTTCAGTCCGCACCCTGATGACGATGTCATCAGCATGGGGGGGACGATCATCCGGCTGGTGGAGCAAGGCCACAAAGTTCATGTGGCATACATGACGAGCGGAAATATTGCTGTTTTCGATCACGACGCCCAACGGTTCATTGACTTTGCGGAGTCGTTCAACCGGATCTTTGGCATCGACATGCTGACGACTGTCAAGGTGCGGGAGAGTGTTCACGGATTTTGGGGCACAAAGAAACCGGGCCAACAGGACACCGACGAACTGTTGAAAATCAAGGGATTGATCCGCGAGACCGAAGCTAGGGCGGCCGCCCTGGCTTGCGACATCCCGCCGGAACAACTGGAATTCATGGATTTGCGGTTTTATCGGACGGGGACGATCGCCAAGGCTCCGATTCACCCCGACGATGTGACGGACATCGTAAAACTGTTCGAGCGGATCAGGCCCGCCCAAATTTATGTGGCAGGCGAACTTTCTGATCCGCACGGAACGCACCGCACCTGCGCGGAGGCAATTTATGAAGCGGTGCGACGTTCGAGGCAAAATTCAGTCGATTTTGAGGTATGGTTATATCGCGGGGCTTGGGAAGAATGGGAACCTCATCAAATTGAGATGGCTGTTCCGCTCAGTCCTGAAATTGTGGAGAAGAAAAAGCTCGCGATCTTCCGACATCAATCACAGAAGGACCGGGCGATGTTCCCGGGCGGCAGCGACAAGCGGGAATTCTGGCAGCGGGCCGAGGAACGCAACCGCGAGACGGCTCGCGCCTACGACAACTTGGGATTGCCGGAATTTTATGCCGTCGAGGCGTTTGTTCGATGGAAGGATGTCTGATGAAAGACAACGCGGAAGGGATCGAATAACTTATTGCGAACCTTCTCCAATGGCAGGGCTCTCCAACTGACATCGGTGAACCGCGAATGTGACAGTAATTTGGCGGGAAAACGTATGATACCTATGGGGGAGATCGAAACAGATCACCCCCACAACAATGGGGGGAGAAACAACAATGAGTGACACACCGCGGCGAGCGTTCGGAGCCTCGTCCAAGTCGAAGCGAAGCGATATCAACGTGGATCTGGACACGGCTCGCCATATGTTGCCTTTGGTTCGGAGCATCGTTCAGGACATCGTGACGGTCAAAACTCACCTCAACCAGCTCCACCCGGAGCAGGAAACACTTGAGTCGCACCGCCGGGAGCTGGCTTGGAAGGAACGCGAGCGGCGGTACTCCATTGACGAGGAAATCCGACAGGCCGAGGGTGATTACAAAAAGGCCGTCAGCGAACTCCGCGATCTCGGCATCTCCTTGGTGGACGGCAAGGCCGGGCGCGTGGCCTTCCCGACCCGCATCAACGGACGCCCGGCGGTTTTCACCTGGCAGCCCGAGGAAGAAAATGTGATGTACTGGAGCTATGAGGAGGAAGACCTCCGTCGGCCGATCCCCAGCGAATGGGTCCCCGGCACACCACTCCGGTTGAAGAAGTAACGCATTCCTCGATCCATCCAATCCTAAAGATCTTCCGGGCGTGTGACTCTCCAATGGGTCGCACGCCCGTTGTGTTTTCCTGCCCGTCCCGAACATTTTTCATGCCGGTTTTGATAGGGGCCGGTTGTGCGGATCATTCGGAAAAAACCGACATTTTCAGTTGCACAACCCAAGACCGATTCTAGATATGTGTGTCGCCGGTGACCGACCAAGTCACTGATCGGCAAACTGAAAAGGTGTCGTCCGAAATCAACCTCGGCAGCCTTGTTCGACGCGGAATCGGCCGATGCGGTTTTGCGAGTGACCAACATTGGTCTTTCCTGCTCCGAGGGGGGAGCAGTTTAGGCAGCCGAGCCTATTGATCGGGATGGACGGGACCCGTTAATGAGCTTGGTAGCCGACCGTGGAGGAATCTGCGGTCGGCTTTTTTTACGCGCCGAGCCAGCCTCAAATGGAAGGCCGGGCGTTGACATCCCCAAATTTGTCGGGCATCATGGTCGCATTCCCCCTCATGACCGAAGCCGGACATGAACCACGATCAACGGTTCAAAACGCTCATCCGCATGTTCTTTGCGGAGTTCTTGCAACTCTTCTTTTCCGACTGGCTTGATCTCATTGATCTTTCTGAAGTCGAATGGCTTGAACAAGAAGTCACCCCCGAACCGCCGGGCGGTCCCAAATATGTCCTCGATCTGGTGGCGAAAGTCCGTTCGCGCGAACCGCTGCCGCCGTGGCATCTCGGGGCCGACGCCCCGTTTCTACTGGCGGTGTTGATCGAGATCGAATCACCGGACAACACCGCGTCGATCCGCGTGCGAGTTCCCGAGTACGCCCGTAACCTGAAGCACAAACTCCAGATGCCGGTGCTTCCCATCGTCTTGTTCCTGAAAGTCGGTCTCGAAGGCGTGGGCAAACTGATTTATGAAGAACGCATCCGTGATCTGGTGACGGAATACTCCGAAAGTCTCTATGTGGGATTGCCGCACTTCGATGCGGTACAATATGTGATCGGGAACAACTGGCTCGGCGTGGCCCTTTCGGCCCTGATGCGTATCCCGCCGGACCAAGTCGTCCTCTTGGGAGCCGAAGCACTGCGACGCCTCGCCGGTTC
>NZ_JH636445.1:56926-67576 GCF_000255705.1 Zavarzinella formosa DSM 19928 | reverse complement strand
AAAATCAAGCGGCTGGCCTTCCCGCAACTAGCATAACGCCCCATTGGATGACCGAAAGAAGTTCCTGCTGGGTGAATGTGTGCAGGCCTATCTCCCGTTGACCGAAGACCAAGCGAGGGAACTCGAAGGGATTCTGGAAACCAAAACCTATTCGGAGGTGAAAGCCGTGAACCTGACCGTCTATGACAAGGGAATGATCAAAGGCATTGAAAAAGGCCGTGAAGAAGGCCGTGAAGAAGGCCGCGAACAGGGGCAGATCTCGGGTCTCATTAGTGGGCTGATGTTTGCCACTGAATTGAAGTTCGGCCGGACGGACCCGGTTATCGCCGAGAAACTCAACGCTCTATCCTCGCTGGATGAAATCGGACGGGCCCAGACCTTTTTGAAGCAAGCGTCAACGCCGGAGGAATTTCTCCGGGATCTTGCCCGTCCGTGAAGATGCTTCTCCCGCATTTTCGCCTGCCTGCCTCAATGCTTGCATTTCAACCGGCCGCCCGTTAGGATGCGGAGACTTCTCCCGCCGCCCGCCTGCCGGAAATCTTTTCATGCGATCACTTTTGTTGATGTTGTGCGCATCGCTCCCTGTATTCGCGGGCGGTCTAAGCCCCCAAGAGGCCATGAAGGGGATGAAACTCCCCGAGGGTTTCTCGGCCACGCTCGTTGCCGCCGAACCGCTTGTCCGGCAACCGCTGAGCATGGAGTTCGACGACCGGGGGCGGCTTTGGGTGCTGCAATACCTCCAATACCCCAACCCGGCCGGGTTGAAGCCGGTCAAGCAGGACCAATACCTCCGTACCGTGTGGGACCGCGTGCCGGAACCACCGCCCAAGGGGCCGAAGGGAATTGACCGCATCACCATCTTGAGTGAACCGGACAAAGACGGGCAATACACCAAGTCAAAGGACTTCCTCGCGGATTTGAACCTCGCCACCGGCTTTTGCCTGGGCGACGGCGGCGTGTATGTGGTTCAACCGCCATACCTCCTCTTCTACCCGGACAAGAACCGGGACGACATTCCCGATGGCGATCCGACCGTGCTGCTCTCCGGCTTTGGCATGGAGGACACGCATTCCTACGCGAATTCCCTGCAATTTGCCCCGGATGGCTGGCTCTACGGCGCCCACGGCAGCACCGTGACGGCCAAGATCCGAAACCCGGCCGATCCCAAACACCCGGCCATTGAGTTCCAACAAGGGATCTGGCGCTACCACCCGCCGACGAAACGCTTTGAACTGTTCGCCGAGGGGGGCGGCAACACTTACGGTCTCGACTTCGACCAGTACGGCCGCTGTATCGCCGGGACAAACTATGGCGGCGCGGCGATGCTTCATCATGTGCAGGGTGCCTATTACGTAAAGGGCTTCGCCAAACATGGCCCGTTGCACAATCCGTACACGTATGGCTACTTCGAGCATGTCCCGTACGAGAAGTTCAAAGGGGGCCACGTCACCTGCGGCGGTGTGGTCTACCAAGCCGACCGCTACCCGCCGGAGATGCGCGACCAGTACATCGCCGGGAACCTGCTCTCGAATGCGATCTACTGGCACAAGATGACGCCGAAGGGATCGAGCTTCACTGCCACGCACGGCGGCGACCTGATGACGACCGCCGACATTTGGTTCCGCCCCGTCGATTGCTTCCAAGGCCCGGACGGCTGCGTCTACGTCGCCGACTGGTACGACAAACGGGCCGCCCACCTCGACCCGATTGACACATGGGACAAGACCAGCGGCCGGATTTATCGCATCGACTACAAGGAGAAGGCAACCATCCCGACGATGGATCTGTCCAAGAAAACAAGCGATGAATTGTGCGATTTGCTGGCAAACCCGAACAAGTGGTATCGCAACATGGCTCGCCGACTGCTGACGGAACGCAAAGACGCGAACGTGCTGCCAAGATTGAAAAAGCAAGCTCTGGAAGGGAAGGATCTCCTCGCCCTCGAATCGATGTGGGCGGCGGATTTGATTGAACCAATCTCTGACGAATTCGCGTTGAAACTCCTTGAGCACCCCAACGAACACGTCCGGGCGTGGGCGGTGCGGTTGCTCGGGGATCGAAATCCGTTCGCTTGGATATTCCCCAGGTCTTCGGCCATATGGGATCGGGTCGTCAAGCTCGCTCGCACGGACCCAAGCGTGTTGGTCCGCAGCCAGCTTGCTTGCACAGCCAAGCGGTTGCCCGGCATGGGCGGGGTCGAGATTGCCCTGGCCCTCGCCGCTCGTCCGGAAGACGCCGCCGATCCGCAACTGCCCCTGTTGGTGTGGTGGGCATTGGAACGACCACTTGGCGATCAGTCTTTTGAGTTGGACAAGGTGCGGACGGAAGACATCGTTTGGGATTCGCCCATGATGAAAACGGTCCTTCTTGAAAGGATTGCTCGCCGTTTGATGGCCGGTGATTTGGAAGACAGGGCGAGGTTTTCCGGTACGCACATCATCCTCACCATGGTCCCCGAGGCTCTCCGGCCGCTTGTGTTTAAGGGGTTGGAGGCCGGCATGGATGCAAAAGCGGTTGACCATGTGCCCGACCAGTTGCGGGAGACGTTGAACGCGATGGAGAAGTCCGCCGCCGCCGACCCGAATTTTCAACGTTTGCGTCTACGTTTTAACCACGGAGATGCTTTGAAGCAGGCTCATGGCCGCCTGACCGAAGGCAAAATGCCCGAGGCCGAGGCCGTCAAGCTCATCCAGTTGCTCGGCCAACTTCGTCGCAAGGAATCACAGCCGGTTCTTCTGAAACTCTTCCGCGAAGGCAAGACCGATGGTGTTCGGACGGCGGCCATGCTGGCGACGGCCAGTTACGCGGACCCGGAGTTTGGTTCCGAGGTGCTGGCCGCGTTTCCGAAGATGGGCGGCGGGCTTCGGCCACAGGCCCTCACCTTCCTGCTTGGCAAACCGGAGACGGCCGCGAAACTTCTCTCGCTGGTGGATGCCGGGAGGGTCGATCCGAAGTCCATCGCCATCGAACAACTTCGGCCGCTGGCTGACTTCAAGAACGAACAAATCGACAAAGTGGTGCTGAAGCATTGGGGCAAGATCGGAGCGGCGACGCCGGGTGAGAAACAGGCCCGGATTTCGTGGTTGAACATTCAACTGAGCAAAGCCCCCGGCAACAAAACGCACGGGAAAGAACTCTTCACCAAGAACTGCGCGATCTGTCACCAACTATTCGGCGAGGGTGCCAAGATCGGCCCGGATCTGACGACGGCCGACCGCAAGAATCGCGGTTATCTGCTCGCCCAGATCGTGGATCCGTCCGGGTATGTCCGGCCGGAATATATTTCGTTCAATGTCACCACCAACGACGGCCGGCGGCTTTCCGGCGTGGTGCAAGACCCGTCGGATGCCTCCGTCACACTGGTGAATGTGATCGACAACAAACCGGTGAAGACGGTCATTTCCAAGGCGAACATCGACCAAATGCTTCCCTCCCCGGTGTCGCTCATGCCGGAAAAACTGCTCGACACCCTCAGCGATGACGACGTGCGGGATTTGTTCTCGTTCATCCAGACGGAAGCCCCGGCCGAACAGCCGAAGCCTAAAGCCAAGGAACAAAGCGCCGGTCCCAAGTTAAAGGTGTTGCTGGTGTCCGGTTCGCTGGAATACAAATCTGATGACTCTCTGGCGATCTGGCAGAAGCACTTGGAGGCCACCGGCAAGGTGGAAGTCCTGCGGGCGTTCCGCAAGGCAGACGATGATATTCCCGGACTGATCGACGGCCTTGGAAAATGCGACGTGGCGGTGTTCTTCACCCGGCGGCTCAAGATTGACGGGCCGCAATTGGAGGCCGTCAAAAAGTATGCAGCCTCGGGCAAACCGGCCATCGGCATCCGTACCGCCAGCCACGGTTTCCAAAACTGGCTGGCGATGGACAAGGAACTCTATGGCGGCGATTACGGCAACCATTTCGGGCATGATCTCGTTCCGGAAATCACGTTCACCGAAGCCGGGAAGAAACACCCGATTTTGGAGGGTGTCAAACTCTCCAAAGCCACCGGCGGTCTCTACAAGAACGCGAATGTGGCCAAAGATGTGACCGTGTTGATGACGGGAACCATCCCGGATCACAAGGAACCCGTCGCCTGGACGCGGGAAGTGAACAAAGGCCGGGTGTTCTACACTTCCCTCGGCCACCCCAAGGATTTTGAGGACGAGAACTTCATCAAGATGCTGACGAATGCGTTGTGGTGGACAACCACCGCGAAATGAGTCGGTGGCACGGACGGCGAATGGAAGTCTGCGTTGACGACCCGCAAAGGCCGTCAATGCTGGCTTCATTCTCATGGTCCGTGAATGTGAATCGCCTCGGCCACCTTGCCCAACACTTTGCCCTGTTGGTTAGTCGTGCCGCCGGGGGCGAGCGGGACATCGTTCAGGAACATCGCAAAGTAGAGTTTCGTCCCCTTCGCGGTCGTCAGTTCCCCGGCCAGCGCTTTTGATCGCATCAGCATCCGGTCGTTTTGCACATCGGTCCACGAAAGCGTGCCCGTCTTCGCCCGGCATTTGCCATACACCGGGCTGTCTTTGGGGACGATGCCCGCCAGTGTGCCGTCCGCGCCCATCACGGGCAGGGCGTCGAAATAGACATCGGCTGACTTGTGTTTCGCCATCGCCTGAATCAATTGAACTGTCGTTCGCGGCGTCACCGCATCCGCGTTGGCCCCCCCTGCCCCGCCGGCGAAAGAAACAGTGGCCGGGTCGATGCCAAGGCTCTTGAGGAATTTGGCTTGTTGTTCGAGACCGCGTTGAATCGTGCCATTTTGGTGTTTCAAGCCCACGATGATCGGGAGCGTGCTGGCGTAGAGATTGTGGCTTACCTTTAACACAACTTTGATGACATCGGCCAGCGGTTCCGATTGATACTCGGCCACCTTCGTGAGCTTGTCGTACTGGCTCGTCGGCGGGACGTGGTCGCCGGGTTCTTTCAAGGACGCCCGCACCTTTACACCGTTGTTGCGAAGCGCTTCGATGAACAAGGCCCGCGCGAACAACTCCGGCGACTCCACCAGGGAAATGCGGGTGACCGTCGGCGACATGGCGGGAATTGTCCCGCGAACGATGATCTGGTTCCGCGAGATGGCCGCCACGGAGACATTCGCCTTGCCGCCGGCCGGGCCGGTCGTCACTTTCGCATCCACTTGAATCCATTCGGTCACCGGACGCACCACGACAGTCGCGGGCATCCCGTCGGCCTTCGCCGCGAAGACCTGCACGTCAACGACATTGTCGTTGATGACGATCGGCGTCACCAATTCCGGTCCGCTGCCGCTGCTCTTGGCTTTGGGGAACAAGCCGTCGTCCACAAAGATGCCGCCGGTCACTTCGGTGATGCCGTTTTTGCGAATCTGCTTCGCCAGTTGATCGAGGGCGTATGTTGGGTCCGAATCAGTCAGGGCGGTGGGGGTGATTCCCCCGCCATAGGTGTGGTCATTGTCCGCGAAGAGGGTTTTGCCGTCCTTGCCGCGACGGCCCCCCATCGTGAGATCACCGGAGGCCACCAAGATCAGATCGCCGGTCAGGATGCCATCCTTTACGGTCCCATGCTGATACACCGGTGTGCGAAAACGATAATCGGACCCGAGTTCGGCCAAGGCCGTCGCGCAGGTGTAGAGCTTGGTGGTCGAGGCGGGGGTAAAGAGTTTGTCCGGTTCGCGTTCGTAGACCGTCTTCCCGGTCGTCGCGTCAACGACGAGCAATCCCCACCGGGCTGATTTGTAGGCGGGCACATCCGTGATTTTGGCGATGGCCTCGGACAACTCGTCGGCACGCCCGACGCCGGTGAGCAACAACCAGACGATCAAGACTCGGGAACAGCGCATCAAGGGTAATCTCCGGGAAGTTTCATCGTGAGGGGAATGAAGAAAAGACCGGTCACAGAGATCACACCAAGTTCCGCCACGAAGATCAACAAGAAACTTGCTGGCTTTACGCTCTTGCGGAGGCTGTTTCCACAGGCTCGGGAACCGGTTCCGGCGTCGGCATCGCGGGGCGTTTTCGCTCCATCATCACCCAAGCCGTCGGGGCCAGAATCAGGAATGTGCCCAACATCGCGATATTGGTCACATGATGGCCGACCAAAGCCACGTCGATCATCAGGGTGAACACCACCTGCGACAACCCGACGACAGACACCTTGGCCGGATCGCCCAAGGCAAAGGCCCGCGTGAGGAACATCTGGCCGATGCTTGCGGTCAGGCCGACGCCGAACAGCAGCATCAGTGGATACGGCGAATAAAATGGCACAGCCTCTTCCCGCGATTCAAACGCGAACATCGCGGCCGCGCATGTCAGCGTGGCGACGCCGGAAAAATGCACGACAACGGCATTCGGATTAACCCCCTTGAGTTTGTTCAACCCAAGCATGGCGACCGACGTGGAAACGGCGCTGAGCAAGGCCAGCACAAACGCCAGATCGCTGTCCCCGGCCTGCGGCTGTTGAATCAGCCACACCCCGGCAACGCCGCCGAACACCGCCAGCCAGACCCGCAATGACGGAAACACTCCCAGCGTGAACCACGACAGCAACGCCACCCAAATGGGAAACGTGTTGGTGAGCGTGACCACCGTGGATGCCTTCAATTTGGCGAGGGCAAAGAACGCCGTGACAAGGCTGAAACTCCCCGCCAGACTGCGATGCCAGAGACGAAGCGGCCTCCAGATCACAAACGGGGTTTTCTGAACAAGACAGACCGACCCGACGATGACCAGCACGAGAAAACTGCGGAAAAAGGCGACCGTTTGCCAGTTGCAATATTGCCCCGCTTCATGGGCAAGTGCGGACATGATGGCGAAGCTCACGCAACCACAGAGCATCCACACATAGGGACGATGACTGGGAACTGACACGCGGCGGGATTCCTTCAGGGGCAACGTTTACCTTACGGAGGGAGAGAGCGCCGTTCCAGTTCGCATCGCTTGGGCCAATTGTTGATCGAAGAAATTTTAGACGCCGCGCGAGCCGGAAAAATCGAACAAAAAAGACAGCAAGCCAAACGGCGCGCCGTGACGGAGCAAATCCCCTAAAACGACAAAAGCCCCAAGATTAACATCTGAGAATCCCCTTATGCGGTCACATCCTCGCCTCTTTTCCGCAGTCTTCACGTTCGTCGGCATCATGGCTGCCGCGCACTCGGCCGAGCCTGAAAAAGTGGCGGGGGCGAACTGGTCCCAAGCCAGGAAATTCACCAAGGAATTCGTGGACCAGCACGTCCACCCGGCCACCATCACGCCAACGTTCATCGGCAAGACGGACCAGTTCTGGTATGCCGTCCGAACGCCGGAAGGGGTGAAACACTGGCGGGTGGATCCGGCGAAGAAGACAAAGACGCCGTTGTTCGATCACGCCCGGCTTTTGGCCCAGTTGTCCGAGCTGGCCCAGAAACCACTGGACGCCGCCAGTTTCCAAATCCGCGCGGTCAGCGTTTCCGAAGATGGAAAATTTAAATTCGCTTTCGAGACGTGGCAGTATGAATACGATCTGGCCACGAACACGATCAAGAAACTCGGCCGGGCACAAGCCGATCCGCAACGGCTTCCCCAGGAAGTGTTGGACCGGATGACCGAGAACGAACGCCGGGAGTATTTTGAACGCCTTCGCAACGGGCAAGACCAACAGAAGAAAGACGATGACAACAAGGAAGAGAAGAAGGATGACCTTGAGTTGAAGAAGGAAGAGCAAAAAGAGGAGAAGGAAGACAGCAAGAAGGAAGAGAAGAAGGACGAAAAAGACGGCGGCCGAACGGAAGGCTGGAAGGGATTGCTTGGCAAAGGGGGCTTCGGGCCGGGCAGCTACAAGGCTTATTCGCCGGATCGGAAACTGTACCTCTATGCGTACAAGTTCAACCTCTATCTGGCCGAAGAGGGCAAAGAGGCGGAAGCCAAACAACTCTCGTCGGACGGCGAGGAGGATTACGGCTACGGCGTCGGCCAGCAATCCCGTCGCAGCGACGGCACCCTCGAAAAACCGCAACCCCCCAGCGACCGCAAGACCCGCCCGCAGGTCACATGGTCCAAGGATTCCAAGCGATTCACCGTCACCCGCACCGACCGGCGGGGAATGAAAGAACTATTCTTGGTTGATTCGATTGCCGCGCCCCGGCCTGCGTTGGAGCGTTACCGTTATTCGATGCCGGGCGAAGAGGCCATCGCCAAGGGGGAACTCTACATCGGCGACGCGGGCGCCAAAACGCTGGCCCGGTTGAAGCCCAAGTGGAAGGACGAAGCCTACACTGACATCCGCTTTGGCAAAACCTCCGATGATGTGGAGTTCGTTCGTCGGGACCGTCTTCGCCGGCATCATGAATACTGTCGGCTGAACGCCAAAACCGGCGAGGAAAAGTGCCTGATTGCCGAGGGCTTCGAGGCGGCTTATCTGGAAGTGGCGGCTCCCCGGATCATCGAGGAGACCGACGAGGTGATCTGGTGGTCGGAGCGTTCTGGTTGGGGCCATCTTTACCTCTACGACCGTGACGGCAAGTTAAAGAACCCCATCACCGGCGGCGAATGGCGGGCGGGTCGTGTTCTTGAAGTGGATGCCAAAAACCGCCTGATCTACTTCCTCGGCAACGCCCGCGAACCGGGAGAGAACGTCTATTACACCCATCTTTATCGTGTCCGCACCGATGGCAGCGACCTGACCAACCTGACTCCGGGCGACGCCAACCACCGCGTCTGGCTGTCCCCCTCCAAGCTCTTCGTCGTGGACAGTTATAGCCGGGTCGACCTGGCCCCCGCCGCCACCCTGCGGGACGACAAGGGCAATGTGGTGATGGAATTGGAAAAGACCGATCTCACCCTGCTGGAAAAGACCGGCTGGAAACCGCCGGAATGTTTCAACGTGAAGGCGGCCGACGGCGTGACCGATCTTTACGGCAACATGTGGAAGCCGTTCGACTTCAGCCCGAGCAAGAAATACCCCATCATCGTGTATGTTTACCCCGGCCCGCAACAAGAAGGGGTGAGCCACACGTTTTCCGCGTGGACCAGCTATCAACAATTGGCCCAACTTGGTTTTATCATCATCCAAGTCGGCCATCGCGGCGGCTGCCCGGAACGCAGCAAGGCGTATCACAGTTTCGGCTATTTCAACCTGCGTGATTACGGCCTCGTGGACAAGAAGGCCGCCATCGAGGCGCTGGCCGGGCGGCATTCGTGGATCGACATCGACCGCGTCGGCATCTACGGCCATTCCGGCGGCGGATTCATGTCCGGGGCGGCCATGCTCCAGAAGCCTTACAACGAGTTCTTCAAGGCCGCCGTCGCCAGCGCCGGCAACCATGACAATAACATTTACAACAATTACTGGTCCGAAACCTACCACGGTCTTCGTGAGGTCACGATCGAAGAGAAAAAGAGCGAGGACAAGAAAAACGACGCCACGCAAACCGAAGGCAAAGGAGCGCGCCGAACCGGCACTGGAGGCCAGCGCAAGAACCCGCCGGAGGAAGACGAACCGGAACAACTTCCCCCGCCAAGAGTGGTGGCCGACGCAACCGAGAAACCCTCGCGGGAAAAGCTTGAAGAACTCCAAAAGCAGATCGACGAGGTGAAGAAACAACTCACGATGGTGTTGGGCAAAGGAGAGTCCCAAAAGGAGGAGATCGCGGCTCTCTTCAAGAAATTGGAAGGATTGCTCGCCCGGCAGGACGACATGAAAAAGGGCCTCAAGCAAGCCGAGGAGAAGAAAAGCGACGGCCCCAAGCAAGAAGCCAAGAAAACCGAAATCAAAAAGGATGAGGGCAAAAAAGACGAAGCCAAGAAGGACGAGGCCAAAAAGGATAACATCAAAGCCGTCACGGACAAGAAAGACGAAATGACCGGCGACAAGAAAGACACGAAGACGGAGACGCTGCCGAAGACGAAATTCGACATCAAGATCCCGACCAACGCCGAACTGGCCGCCAACCTGAAAGGGCACCTGCTGCTGGTCCACGGGGAGATCGACAACAACGTCCACCCGGCGAACACAATGCGACTGGTGGATGCGCTCATCAAGGCCAACAAACGCTTCGAGTTGCTCATCATCCCCGGCGCCCGCCACGGCTTCGGCGTTGCCCAGCCCTACTTCACCGACCGCCTCTGGGACTTCTTTGCCGAGCATCTTCTGGATGATCGCCAGACCAAGGCGGACATCAAAGAACGGGAGTCAAAGAAGAAGTAACCACCTGTCCATTGGTGAGCCTTCGGCCCCCATCCGGGTGGCCGAAGGCGCCGATGTCACTTCGCATGGGATTAGAGCGGAGTTCAGGTTGGTGTGGCGATCTACGGAGCCGATAACCCTTCCCTTGGCCTTCTCACGCCCGCCACACGCCTCCGAACTCGGCCATCGCCCGTCGGGGAACCGTTGGACCATCGGGAGTCGCGGCACCCTCGCTGGCGCGTTTTGAAGTTGCGCTTTTTGAGGTTTGGGTTTTCAAAGGTTGGTTTTGGTATTGGCGAGCAGCGTGAAGAGGAATCAAGAACACCTCGCACCCAACCCCGGCTATGTGCTCAGTGAGGTAAAAATCGACCGGCATGGCAGGGCCATTCCGTTATTCAACGTGGGGGATGCCGATAAGCTCCCGGGCTTTTTCGGGGTGGATTTGGAGCAATTCGATGGCTTCGCGGTGGTTGTCGGCGCCACTGTCGGCCAGCAAATGGATGATGGCAT
>NZ_JH636445.1:9817-52601 GCF_000255705.1 Zavarzinella formosa DSM 19928 | reverse complement strand
CGGCTTGAATGGCGCCTTCCTGCTGAACAGCCAAACGATCTTCCGCGACACGGTCCCCAACCAGATCTTCGGCGGCCCCGGCAATGACTGGTTCTGGGCCGTGCGCACCACGACACTGGCCGACAAACTGACGGGTTACGCCAGCGGCGAAGTCGAGACGTTTGAATGATGACTGATTTGGTGGGCCATGAAGTCATGCGCGCTCACAAGAACGAACCTGCTTGCCGTTCATTCTTGGCGAGCCGAACGCCGTCAGACGTCGGGTAACGACTTTTGCCCGCCAGAAGCGTTCACCACGGGTCATGGTCTGGCCGGGAAAAAGGGAAGCGGTTCGCCCGCCGGAAGCCACCCGGCCGCTCACACTGCTCGGCTCGCCAATACCAAAACCAACCTTTGAAAACCCAAAAAGCGCAACATCAAAACTGGCGCGTCGGGCTATGATTGCGGATGGTTCCGGGGTGGAAAGGCGTCACCGATTCCCAAGCCCATAGCCCGATGCAACCATAGCCCGACGCGCCAGCGAGGGAACCGCGACTCCCGATGGTCCAACGGTTCCCCGACGGGCTGACGACGCTGCCGATCATCCTTCCAAAGGGTTGTCAGAGCAAAGCCCTGCCGGGCGTAAAGACGTAGACTCTGTGGGGATTTGGCCTTTAAATCGCTATATCTTGCGGAACTCTGCTGTAGCCATGTTGCGGTTCTCCAGTTCTTTTTCAGCCTTGCTTTTGGCTGCCTCCCGCATCTCCGTCGCCAGTTGCCCGTTCATAATCGTTTCCATCTCCACTAATGTCTTCGCGGCATGGCGGCCATCCATCACGCGGTGGTCGAAGATCAGGCGGACGGTCACGGTTCCGTCTTCGGAGATGGGACCGAACGTCAGATAGGCGGATAACGGCATGATCGGCGTGATGAGATCGACGCCGTAATTGCCGAGGCTGGAAATCGTGAACGTCCCGAAACGCTTGCTCCGTTTGCGGCCCGTCCAACTCAGATACCACCACAGCATCAGCCAGCGCATGAATCCCGGCAAACGAACGAGGCGAATCAGCAACAAGAAACCGGAAACGGACAGCACCGGGTCGTCTCGGAATCGCCGGATATGGTTGGTGATGTCGGCAAGTGAAGTATCCTCCGGGCTGCGAATCGATGAAGTGAGGACACACATCTCCCCCTCGTATTCCCGTTCCACGATCACGGCGCATTCGCTGTACGGATGCTCGTAAATTCTCCCCCAAGGAAGCCGGACCCAGCACCAGCGCAAGTTGGGGATGCGAAGCCCGGCGACCCCGTAAGCCTTGGCGAACAGGGCCACCCACGATGTGTTCGGCTCAACCAGCCGGCGGGCGGCCATCACTTCCGGCAATCGAAACTGGCGTTCGACGACGATCAACGGGACATCACGGGAATGCCGCATGATCTCGTTGATGAGGACTCGACCGGGAGTGACCCGGAGGTATTTGCCGCGGGGATCTTCGGCCATGATTCATCGGGGGTAGAGAGTCAAACATCGATTGTGATATGGAAACCTTTCGCGGCCGCCTTGAAGGCGAACCTTGCAAAAGGATGGTTTCTCCCGTCTGGCATGGTACATTGAAGCGCATTCCCGGAGGACGGTTTGTGGGTTCCATCGACATCCCGGCATTGCGGTCGCATTTTCCTGTCACCAAACAATGGGCCTTCCTCGATCACGCGGCCGTCTGCGCGCCGTCTGCCGCGTGTGCGGCGGCGATGGCCGAATGGGCGACCGATCTCGCCTCCAATGGCATCGCCAGTTTCCAAAAATGGCATGATCGTCTAAAGGCCGTCCGGTTGCTGGCCGGGCAATTGCTGAACGCGGACACCAAGGATGTCTGCTTTGTCGGCAACACCACGCAGGGGGTGAACATTGTGGCCGAGGGCTTCCCGTGGCGGGCCGGGGACAACGTGGTGACGGCCGCCGAGGAATATCCGACGAACCAATACCCGTGGATGAATCAGCGTGATCGCGGCGTCGATGTGCGGGCGGTTCCGAGCGTCGGCCCTCGGGTACGGGCGGCCGATTTGATGGCCGCATGCGATTCCCACACCCGCGTGCTGACGATCAGCAGTGTCGAGTTCGCCAGCGGCTTCCGGAATGATCTCATTGCCCTCGGCGACTTTTGCCGGCAACGCGGCATCTTCTTTTTCGTGGACGGCATCCAGTCCCTCGGGGTGATCCCGATGGACGTGCAAAATCTTCCGGTGGATGCCGTGGCGGCCGACAGCCACAAATGGCTGCTCGGCCCGGAGGGGGCGGGCATCACCTACATCCGGCGGGAATGGGTAGAACGGCTGCACCCTATCGGCGTCGGCTGGAACAGCGTGGTTCATGCCGGGGATTTTTCCCGCGTGGAGTGGAACCCGCATCCACACGCCGGGCGATACGAGGGGGGAACGCAAAACTACGGCGGTATCCTCGGCATGGGGGAAAGCATGCGGCTTTTGCTCGGCCTCGGGATTGAGGCCGTCGAAGCCCGGATCGCCGAATTGACGGACCATCTGGCCGAGCGCGTCCGGCAAAAAGGCCATGCCGTTTTCAGCAGCATGGAACCGGGCGAACGCTCCGGCATTGTCTCCGTTGACACGCCCGGCCACGATCCTCATGCGATCATGCGACGCTGCCGGGAGGCGGGCGTGATCGTGAATGTGCGGGGCGGGCGTCTCCGGGTCAGCCCGCATGTGTATAACACCCCGGAAGACCTGGACCGTTTCGCGGATGTTCTCCCTCAGTCACACTCCTGAGTTTCGCCAATGAGCCAATTGTCCTTTCGCCGGGCCGTGTACACGGGTGTCTTCGATCCGATTCACCTGGGCCATCTGGATGTGATCCAGCGAGCCAGCCGGATCGTCGACGAACTGATCGTCGGCGTCGGCAACAACCCGGACAAGACACCGTTCTTCAATCTGGAAGAACGAGTCGAGTTGGTGAACCGGGTCACCAAGCCATTTCCAAACGTGCGGGTGGTCCCCTTCACCGGCCTGGCCGTGCGGTTCGTGCGTTCGGTGGGAGCGAGCCTGATGGTTCGCGGCCTGCGAACCCTGAGCGATATGGAATACGAATTCACCATGTCCCTGATGAATTTGAACCTTGACCCGGAGATCGAAACGGTCTTCCTAATGTCGAAGGAAGAATATTCCCACGTCAGCAGCACACTGTTGCGACAGATCGCCACACTGGAGGGAGACCTGCGAAAATTCCTCCCGCCGGAAATTCTGGACGCGCTCAAAACCCGCGCGTTTGACCGCCGCCAGAAATAGGGATGGCAGATTCGTCGGCGTATAATTGACCAAATCAACGCTCTGCCTTTCAAACAAGGACAATCATCATGGCCGACATTCTTTCGCGTCGTTTGTTCACGGCGATGGCCGCCGGAGCTGTCTTTGGTTCCGGAAGCGAACTGTCGGCCGATGAAAAGCCGAAGGCCGAACTGCCCAAGGCGGGTGTTGGCCCGGTCGAGGCCCCTTTTGAACGGGATTATGCCCCGCCGGAATTCAAGCCTTCGTGGAAGAAGCCGCAGACCAATCGCTTGTTGGTGCAGGACTTCGTGATCTTCGCCCACATGGATTTGCCGATGGTCAAGAAGTTGCTGGACAGGGAACCGAGCCTTGTGCTGGCGACGATGAACTGGAGCGCCGGGGACTGGGAAAGCGGCCTCGGCGCGGCCTCGCACATGGGCCGTCGGGACATCGTGGAAGTGTTGCTGGAACGAGGCGCCCGGATCGACATTTTCTGCGCCGCGATGCTCGGCATGACTGACGTGGTGAAAGCTTTCCTGACCATGCAACCGAAACTGATCGACGCCAAAGGCCCGCACGGCTTCAGCCTGCACTTCCACGCCCAAGTTGGCGGGAAGGAATCGGAAAAGACGCTGGATTACCTGCAAACGGTGAAGAAGATCGAACTGAAGCCGAACCCGTTTCTGAAAAAGGATGATGCCCCCGCGAAGAAACCGGCGTGAGGATTGGGGCCGACGATCATTAGACGATGAGATTTGTGAAGCCGCGACGCGGAGTCTTCGGAGCGGAGCGCGGACTGCCCGCGTTCAATTGCCGATAGAAATGGCAATCACATGATGCAGCAAGTCCGCGCTCCGCTCCGAAGACTACGCGTCGCGGCTTCACGATATTACTCGATTCTACTTTCCAGATGATCCACAATCTTTATCGCTGAAAGATTGGCAAGTAGTCAGCGGGAACAGAAAGCATCAGCACAGCGATGGCCGTTTGATACACCGGGCCGGCGGATTGGGATTCGAGCTTGGACCAGCTACCGTCGCTTTGCTGGCTGGCGAACAGTTTCTTTTTGATGGTTGCGTAGTAGTCGTCCCAATCTTTGCCGCCGATTTGGTACATGGCGTGGCAGGCGTAGTAGTGGCCGTACCAGTAGTGTTCCCGCGGGTTCTCCATGTTGGCCTTCATATACTCGATCGACTTGTCAATCTTCTTGTCGTATTCGCCGACGAGTTTCAACACGCAGATGCCGGCGGCCGTGCGGGCAAAGCCGGGCTGGCGGTTGAAGGGTTGGTAGGTGTAACCGCCGGAGGGGGCGTCGTAACAGGAGTTGATGTACTCCAGGGCCTTCTTCATCGTTTTGTCCGGGATGTGCAGGCCGCTGTCCTTTGAGGCTCGCAAAGCCATCACCTGCATGATGGTGACGGAGATGTCCGACCCGGTGGGTTGGGGTTCATAGCGCCAGCCGCCATCCGGGCTTTGGCAGCGGACGATCAGGTCCACGGCCTTTTTCAACACTTTCTTCACGTCTTCGTCACCGGTCATGCCGAACACTTGCGACAGGGCCAGCGTGGCCATGCCGTGGCAGTACATATTCCCGGCCCGCGTGCCAATGAGATAACCATCCCCTTCGCGGGAGGAGGCCAGCAGGAAACGCACCCCCTTGGCCACTTCCGGGCCGTACTTGCCCTGATTGGGAACATGCCCCTGGGACATGAACGCCATCATCGCAAATCCGGTGAGGGCGGTGTTGTTCGGATAGCGGGTGTCGCCCCACGAACCGTCGGAGTTCTGTTTGCTGGCGAGCCACTCAAGAGCCTTGGCGGTGGCCTTCTTGGCCTCTTCGTCCATCTTGCCTTTGTTCTTGTCCTTGTCCTGAGCGAACGCCGGAGCGGCGAACAGACAGGACAGGGCGACCAAAACCGATGGTGTGATGGCTCGAAGAGAGATCATGTTGAAGTCCTTGCCTGCAAAAGTTCGTCGGGCAAACGCAACAAGGTGACATGGCTCGCGGCCGTGTCACCTTGTCATCATAGTCACTTCATCATTTTACTTCTTGGGTTGGGCGGCACCAGTGGCGGGTTTGCCGCCGGCGACGTTCATGAAGTACTGGCGGATCATCGCCCCGTATTCCGGGGGAAGGGTGCCGCCGAGGGCTTGCTGGATCATTTCCCGCTGACGGGCCGGGAGGTTGATGAAGGCGCCGTCGCCCTTGATGTCATTCAGCTTGGAGGCCGAGTTCTTCAAATTGCCGTCCGGATCGCGGTCACCCTTGCCCATCGGTTGGTTGTTTTCCTGCCCCATGCCGGGCTGCATTCCCATGCCCGGTTGCATGCCGGGCTGCATTCCCATTCCGGGTTGCATCCCCATGCCGGGTTTCATGCCCATGCCGGGCTGCATTCCGGGTTCCATGCCCATGCCGGGTTCCATTCCCATGCCCATCGCTTGCTGGGCTTCGGCTTGAGCTTGAGCCGCTTGCAGGGTTTGCAGGGCTTGTTGCAGGGCTTGTTGAGCCTGGGCTTGGGCTTGGGCCGCTTCCATCGGGGTCGCCATGCCGAGGGCCTTTTGGGCGTCGGCCAGTTGTTCGGCGGCTTTTTCAAGTTGCGGCTTCACGGCCATCGGAGCCTGAGCTTGGGCTTGTTGCAGGGCGGCTTGGGCCTGTTGGTTCGCTTCCTGAGCCATCTTCAGGGCTTCGGTCGCGTCCTTGATCTGGGCTTGGGCCTTGGCCAGTTCACCGGGGTCTTTGGCCATTCCGGGCATCGGTTCGCCCATGCCCATCGGCTTGTCGCCCATTGGTTTGTCCCCGGCAGGCTTGTCTCCGGCGGGTTTGTCGCCCATTGGCTTGTCACCGGCCGGTTTTTCACCCATCGGGTTCTCACCCATCGGCTTGTCTCCGGCGGGCTTGTCCCCATCGGTTTTTTCGCCCATCGGCTTGTCCCCGGCGGGTTTGTCGCCATCGGGCTTGTCGCCCATCGGTTTGTCTCCGGCGGGCTTTTCACCCATTGGCTTATCGCCAGCCGGTTTTTCACCCATTGGCTTGTCGCCCATGGGTTTGTCCCCGGCGGGTTTGTCGCCCATCGGCTTTTCGCCCTTGAGGGCATCCAAGGCTTTTTCCTGGGCTTCGATGGCGGCAGGCAGGTCGCCCTTGGCGAGAGCGTCGGCGGCCATCTCGGCGGCTTTTTGGGCCTCGGGTTGCTTCAGTTCGTCGGCCTTCTTCGCCACTTCCTTTTGAAGTTTCTGAAGGTCGGCCGCCGGGTTCTTCTGCATCGGCTTTTCACCCGCCATCGGCTTCTCGGCGTTCATCGGCTTTTCGCCGAGTTGGGCCTGGGCCTTCTCGGTTTGGGCTTGGGCCTTCTCGGCTTGCTCAAGAGCCTTGGCGATTTCGTCGGCGGCGTTCTTCGGGGAGACTTCGTTCGGTTGCAGTTTGGCTTGTTCGTTGGCTTCCTGAGCCTTCTTGTCGGCGAGGGCCTTGGCCACTTCCTTCTGGGCATCCTTCAAATCTTGGGCGGCTTTGTTGCCATCCTTCGCGGCCGGGTCCAGTTTCTTGTCGTCGAGGTTCTTCTTGGCCGCTTCCATCTTCTCTTCGGCCGCTTCCACCTTCTTGCCGGCCTCGGGAGCGGCGTTCTTCAGTTCGTTCTCAAGGTTCTTGGCTTCGGGCTTCAGGTCGCCTTGTTCCTTGGCCAGTTCTTTCGCCTTGTTGTCCTCGGCCTTGGCGTTTTCAGCCTTGGCTTTGTCATCGGCCTTCGGATCGGCGGCATCGTTCTTGGCCTTGTCGTCGGCGGCCTTGGCGTCGTCGGCGACCTTGTCTTGCTTCTTGGCGAGGTCGCCGAGTTTCTTTTCCAAGTCTTCCAGCTTGGCGATGTCCTTGCGGCGTTCTTCGATCTTCTTTTCTTGTTCCTCAAGGGCCTTCTTGGCGGCTTGGAGATCCTTCAACGCCTCGTCTTGGTTCTTGAGGGCGTCCATCGCCTTCTTGTTGTCGAGTTCCTTGGCCGCCTTCTTCATGCTCGTCTCGGCTTTGGCGAGGGCATCCTGAACCTTCTTGTCTTCCGGCAACGGCGTGGCCTTCAACTCGTCCGTCTTCTTGGCGATTTCCTTTTGTTCCTTGGAAATTTCCGGCAGCTTTTCCGTTTGGGTGCCCTTGGTTTGCTCGGTCTTTTCCTTGTTCTTGGTCTCTTCTTTGATGAGTTGATCAACCTTTTCCTTGGCGGCTTTCACGGCCTCCAGCGGGTCGGTCTTCTTCTTTTCTTCCTTGGCGATCTGGTCTTCGATCTTGTCGAGGGCCTTTTGCAGTTCGTTGGTGGCCTTCTGTTGTTCTTCGACGGCCGTGTTGTTGTCCGGCTTGTTCGGAGTGTTCAGCTCGTCCTCGGCCTTTTTCATCTCGGCTTCGGCCTTCTTGATGTCCTCGGCAGCCTCTTTGGCCACTTCCTTGGCGAGTTGCCGGGCTTCCTTGGTCTCAAATTCCACGCGGGCCTGCTTGGCGGCCATGTCGCGGTTGTGCTGATTGAGGGTTTCCTGCCACGGCTTGCGGAAGTCCCGTTTCGGCGGATTTTCAGTTTCTTTCTTCACTTCCTTCTGGTCCGTCAACGCTTTGTCCAGCTTGGCCTTCGCCTCTTTTAAGGTTTCCAGCTTGTCCTTCGGGGTGCGTAGGGCGATGGCCAGTTCCAGAAGGTTCTGGGCGGCGGTCGCTTGGTGCGGGTGGGCGGCGTTCGGCTCGTTGCGACGCAGGTGTTCGGAGGCGAGGAACTGGATGTCGAGAATCTTCTTGCCCTTCTCGCTCACCTTGGCGGCGGCGAGGCGTGCTTTTTGTTCGTCGTTCAGCACGGCGGGAAGCTTTTCAATCAATTTGAAGAGGGCTTCGAGATCGCGGTGCAGGTCGCTCTGGCGGTCGCATTGATCGGTGGAGCTTTCGACAATGCCCCGGCCCCGCGTGCGGCCTTCGCGTTGTTGGTTCGCCAGGCTGCGGGCGAGCAGCATCATTTCGTTCTCGTCCTTGGCGGCCCGGTCGAGCCGTTCGGCCGCCTGGTCGAGGGACTTGATCGTGTCGTACTTCAGCAGCAGGCCCTTGAGGCCCTTCACCACGTCCCGGTGTTTGTCGTAAGCCTTTTTGGCCTCAACAGTAGCCGTCTTCTCGTCGGGGGCCTTGATGGAGGCTTCGAGGTGGCTGATGACCGCTTCCATTTCGGTCTTGGTCAGCTTGTTCAGCGTCCCGGCGGCTTCGGTGAGGAGCTTTTGTTCCTCGCCTTGGTCGAGCCGGTGGTAGGCCATGAAGCGGAGCATGGTCCCGAGTCGCTGGGCGACCTTGTCCGTCTCGGCCTGGATGCGGCGTTGTTGTTCCGGCACGGCGGCGGTCGGCCGGTTGGATTCCACCACGGCCGGGGCTTTTTCCTCGGCCTTGGCGGACAACATAAAGATAGCTCCGCACAACACGGCGGAACCTCCGGCGGTTTGACGGCTGATACGGAACATGCAAACTCCTCTGGAACCCCCGGCTTGGTCCGGGTCGGTCTGGCGGGAAGATCTGTTATCGGTTTAAAGCCCCATCGGGCAGGCGGTCATCGGCGGGCGTTCTGGCGGGATTGAAAGGCGGGAGAGAATCCCACAACATACAACCTTCACAGTATCCGTTTACTTTCAGGCGAATGCAAGAGCGTTTTTCTCTCCGTTACCGGAAACTCGCTTTTTGTCCGGTCACCGTTTTCCCGGTGCCACCGGCACGCCGAAAATACTTCGCTGCTTTTGTTCAATGTCCCGGATTTTCCCCTCGGCTTGCCGGGTCTGGTCAAGCCGCAGCAACACGTCGGAGGCGCTGAGGATTTCCTTCATCCGCACTTCGGACTTTCCGGGGGGGCGGGGTTTGCCGTCCTTCGCCAATTTCGGATTTCGGTCAAACACCTCAACATAGAATTCGACGTGGTCGCCGACCTCCAGTTTGGTCGTTTTGCCCTCATCGGTCACTTTGGTCAGTTGGGCGGTCTGGAAATCGAAACGGCCGCCGCCGGTCAGGTAGTCCGGGGTGGATTCCCGGTCGGACGATTTGGCCGGGTGAAACTGGACCTGTTCGCCGTAGCCGGTTTTTTGGAATCCTCCGGTCAGCGGATTGAACGGGCCGGTTTTTTCGGTTTCTTCCACAGTGGTCAGCGGGAAAGCCAGCCACGGGCCTTTTTCGTTGATGCGGTAACGCAAAACACCCTTCGATACCCCTTGCGGGGAGCGGCTCGTATAGGCCACCGGAATCTGCCCCCCCAAGGGAATCGGCAAACCGTCAATCACGTCTTCATCCGAAGAATTACCGCCGAGTTCCGCATAACGTTCTTGCAGCAATCGAACCATCGGTGCCTCATCCGGGGCGAGCAGGATGCCCCGGCGAGGAGGCGTCGAGTTGGCGAAACCGTGGACGTCCTTGACCTCCACTCGGTAGGCGATCAGGTCGGGTGTCAAATCAAAGGTCAGTTCGGCCGGAAATTGGGCGGCGCCTTCGGGAGTTTGTTCTTCATCCCGCAGGTTCATGCGTTCTTCTTTCTTCACGACTTCGCTGGTGCCGTCGGTCCCGCGAGCGATCAGAATGAGTGTTGCCTCGGAGAGGGCCTTCTGGGCGCACACCCGGACGCGGGCCATCGAGTTGGGCAACCCGGCGATGTCCCCTTGGGACTGGTAAGTTTCGTAGGGGCCGCCATCCGGCTTGTTCCCGAGGAACTTCGGAAGCCGAACCCAGGCATCCGTGCGGGTGATGACCGGGCGGGGTTCAAACCGCACCTCGTAAGCCTGCTTGGTCCGGCCGTCGCCGATCCACGCCCGATGCCGGAAGTTCACCGATGAGTGCGGCACGCGGGCGGCGAACACCGGGCGGCCGTCGTCGAGATAGCGGGAGAACTTCAATTCGTAATTGTCGGCCGGAAGGTTTTCCGGCTTCACCCACGCCCGGCCGATTTCGCTTTCATCAATGCGGCCACCGGCGACGGCGAATTCCAACGTCACTTCATCCCCGGCGGGCCACAAGCCGGGGGTGAGGTTTTCCAGTTGATGGAACCGGGGAATCTCGGCGCTGGCAAACAGTTGCCGTTTGACCAGCACGCCGAACAGCGTCGGGCCATAAAGCAACAACATCACCGCGAACAACAACAGCGGCACGGCCACCAGCGACCCGGCCCATTTCAATCGGCGGGAATCCGCGAGGGCGACGAAGTCATGCCGCCGGGCGATGTCTTCCGATTCCTTCGTTAAGTTTTCGATCAGCAGCGGAGACATCCCGCGAGTGTCGGCGTTGGCCTTGTTCAACTGAATCGACGTGACGAGTCGATGCCCGAACTCCGGGTAACGCTCCTCGACCCGCCGGGCCAGTTTGACGATGGACGGCCCCCGCATCCACGGCTTGGCCAGCCAATGCCACCCGGCGAAACCCAAGACGGCAAACTGAATCAACGACAACGGCACGCGAACCCATTGCGGGGTTTCCCGAACCTTGTCAATTCGCCAGTCAATGAACGTGGTGACGGCCAGCAACACAAGGGCCAGACTGACCCACCGGACAACGCCCCAAGCGGCATGGTAAAGCTGTTCCCGCCCGCGAAGGGAGGATAACTTGGAGAGACCGATTTGGGGAACAATAGCCGCCATGATTTTATCTGTTACTCATTGCTTGATCGTGAGGCCGCGACGCGAATTCTTTGCTAACTCATGTTCGCAAACTTCCGCACCAGCCATTCCAGCGTGAACAACCCGATGATCGCCCCCCACACATACCAACTTGTCCAAAGGAGGACTTCCCGGCGTTGCGTCAGGCTGACCGTCTGCGGTTTCACATCGCCGGGGAGTTTGAACAAGTCTTCCTCGCGGTAGAACTTGCCGCCAGTTTGCTCGGCGAGGCTTCGCAGCGTTGATTCGTTCATCACGCCGGGGGCAAGTTCGTGTTCCGGCGGCAGGCTCACGCGATAGTCGAGCGTTGATTGTTCAGAACCGCTCTCCACTCGCAGGGCGTATCGGCCGGTGCGGTCGTTCGGCAGCGTGGCGGTGTATTCTCCGGGTTGGTTCGGCACGGCCTCGAAGGTCACCGTGCGATATTTTTCATCATTCGGACCGCCGTCAAGCCGTTCAATGGTGGCCGTTACCCGCTCTTTGGTCAATGGCCGAAATTCAGAAGTGAACAACCGGGCGAACACCGTGCCGGGTTTGCCGAGCAACGCCTCGCCCCCCGCCAGCGCCAGTTGGGCCGACTTGGCCCCGAGCGTGTGCGGCAGGCCGATGGCGTAGACCACCTGGCCCCAATAGCGGGAGAAATACTTGTCGGCCTCGTTGAACCGCCAGCGCCACGTTTCGTCGATGGCTGAGAAGTAAACCAGCCCTTTGCCGTAATACTGCATGGCGATCAGCGGCATCGGCTTGTCATCAACAATCTTTTCTTTCGGGTGGTCAAGCAGCGACATCGCGGCCGGGCGAAGTTTCGTCACCGGGTAATGCCAGTAAAAGCCGGGAAGCTCGTTCCAAATCTTGGCGTTTTCCGTCGAGTCGTCGGCAAGGCTCATGATCGAGCTTCGACGGCCGAAATCGTTGAGTTGCGGCTTGAACTCGGCCGGGCGTTTGTTGTCGTCCACCGGGAACTTGATGGCGGGAATCTCGACGGGCAACACCTCGGCCAACGGCGTGTTGAGCCAGCTTGCCGGGGCATGCAACCGGCCGGCGAGGACGACGAGGCCGCCCCCTTCCGTCACAAAGTCCTTGATCCAGTTTCGCTGTTCGCCGGTGAAGTAATTCGCGTCCACATCCCCGATGACCAGCAAGTCGAACGCGAACAAATCCTTCCGGGTGTCCGGGAAGTTCGGCAGGAACGGCGCCCCGGATTCCAGTGCCTTGCGATCCCCGTTGATGACGATAAACGTCGGCTCCACACGGCGGTCCCGCACGAAGGCCCGCTGCATGAACTTGAATTCCCAACGCGGGTTGCTCTCCACAAAGAGCATCTTCACTTTGCGGTCGGCGACGCGCACCACCTTGGCGAAGCGGTCTTCCAGGCTTTCGGTTCCCTGCGTCACCTTCACGGTGACAACCATTTCCTGTTTCGGCGAGTTGGCGTCTTCCTTGGTTGGCGTGAACGAAAGCGTCTCATTGGCTTCCTGCCCGTCCCGGATGGGAACCCGTTTGGTGGCGACCGTGCGGCCGCCGAGGGTGAGTGTCAGTTCGGCCTCACCGGCCTTGATGCCCTGCACCCAATATCGCACGGGAACGGTGACCGTGTCTTCGACGAAGATCGTGTCTTGGATCGTCGCGTCCTTCAGTTGCAAGAAGCCTTGGGCTGAGCCGCCGATGCCGTAGACATTGATGGGAATGCCAAGCCGTTTGGCCTCGGCAATCACATCCTCCCATTGGGCCGTGCTGCCGTTGTCCCGGCCGTCGGTCATCAGGACGATGGCGGCGGGGAGGTCTTTTTCATCCCGTTGGAACAGGTCGGTGATCGTGTCGGTGATCTGGCTCCTGGGATCTTCGGCGGTGAGATTCGCCAGCCAGTCGTTCTTGGGCGAATCGGCAAAGCCGCGAGTCTTGGAGCCAAACAAATACGGCTGAATCGGCCCGACCGGCCGCAACTTGTTCACAAGATCAAGCCGGGGGTTTTCGAGCGTCTTCTTCAACACTTCCAGCCGGGAGGGCTTGTCTGTCGGCACCGTGTCCGGCGAGGGGGGGGAGTTTAGCCCGAATTCCGGGGCCACCAAGTCGCGGGCAATGGCCACGCGCATTTGATCGCCAAGCGTGAGCCGGGGGTCTTTGAGGGTCATGCTCTGGCTGTTGTCCGCGAGCAACACGACCGGGCGTTGCTTATTGGTGGTGACATCCGACACCCAGACGGGTTTGCGGAGCAGCCAGACGACAGCGATGAGAATGAGCGACCGCATCACGGCCAGGCCGATTCGCCGAGGCGTGCTGATCTTCATCGATTCGGTGAAATAAAACCCGAATCCAATGGCCAGCGACACCACGACCAACAAGATGGCCATCCACAACGGGAACGACCCGCGGGAGACGATTTCGGCAAACAGAAGCGGACAGTTCATCAGACTCTCAAGCATTCAGATGATTACCAAGCCTTGCCGCAGAACCACGCAAACCCGGTTTCCAATCCCGCCAAGAGCAGCACCATTAGCAACACCGTGATCGTCCATTCGTTCCGATTTCGCACGCTGTCGGCCTTTTGCGAGGCTTCTTCCCCGGAGTTCAGATGCTCCGGTTTGAAACCGAGCAGGTCGTCGATCTGCGAATCGGGCAGCGGGTCCATCGTCTCGCTTTCGCGAAGGTCCGGGGCGACGGCGAATCGCACGCCTGTTTCGGCCCCCGACTCGACAATCGTGTAAATCCCCGCCTGACTGGTGCTTGGGATGGTCAGGGCCAATTGCTCGTTGGCCCCGCCGACTGGCTTGCCGAGGGTTTCCTTTGTGCCGTCCGGCCGGATCACTTGATAGGTCTTCGTGGCATCCTTCGGCGAATATCGGATCGATTCTCCGGCGATCTTGTTATATCCGGTGGTCGAGCGTTCAATCAGGTGCGTCATGGCCCCGTGAATGAACGGCTGGAACGTCAGGTTGGTGGCGAAAAAGCCCCAATCTTTGTCCAGACTAGTGGTGAGGAACAACACTTCTCCCTCGCCAACCCGCTTGGAAATCAGGGCCGGTTTGCCATCGTTGAACCGCATCAACACCCGCCCGGCGGCCTTCGCTTGCTCCCCTTGTGGTTCCACAGTTTGTAAAGCCTTTTGCACAAACGCTTCGCGGATTTGCAGGAACGGATCGTTCGCCGAGAGCCGGAAGCGGGCGAGGAAGGATTGCAGGTCGATGCTGTTCGGATCGGGGAAGAACGGTTTGTCCTTGGCCGCTTCGTACACATCTCCCAATTCAATCGGCAACAGGTCGGCGCCCGTCGGCCCAAGCACGCGGTTGTACGTATTCTTTTCGACGTTCGGCCCGGAGGAAACAAACAGCCCGTGCCCCTCGCGGACGAACTCGCCAAGCCGTTGCACGACATCGGCGGGCAAGGCCCCGGCCCCGCCGAGGGGGACGTTCAACATGATGCACACTTCCTGATCGGCCAGCATTCCGGGCGACACGTCGGAAGCCTTCACGATGGTCGGCCGGACGTGGTATTGAAGCCGATATTCTTCGGGCACCGGCAAAAGGGCATGACCCACAAAGAAGCTGCCGGCTTTTTCCGGTTCGCGGTCGTTCGGCGAGCCGTCGATCACCAACACGCGAACCTTCTCCCGCACAAGGATCACGCGGTCGAGGGTGTTGTCGTCAGCCAACTGATCGCTTTTCACTTCGGCCGTCAGCACCCGCCAACCGGCCTCGTCGATCTTGCCGGTGAGGGTAACCGGCTTTGTTTCTCCCGGCCCGAGCTTTTCAATCGGTTGGGCGTCTTTGTCAAGCGGCTTGCCGTCCACCTTCAGCGTGACGGTCAGTCCGTTGACGGTTTCTGAACTGGTGTTTTTGACAATCACTGTGAACGGCATCCGCGACCCGGTGTGCGGAATATCGGTCTGCGGCCGCAGGTCGAGAATGCTCACATTCTTGATGGACTGACCGCCGCATCGTACCAGATACAAGGTGCCGATGGCTTTGAGTTCTTCGCACTTGGCCCGGATCGCGGCCGACTGCCGCTCCCAGCCGCCACGGGACATGTCGCTGAACAGATACGCTTCTTTGGCGTTCCCCTCGGCCCGTGCGAAGGCAGAGACCGCCTCGGTGAACCCGGCCAGATAATCCGTCGATTGGGCGGTGGACTTGAGATTTTGAATCAGCAATTTGGCCTGATCCAGATTACGCGGCGACTTCGGCCCGGCGGCCACGGCCCGGTCGGTCGTCGTGATGACCTGCACGGTGGAATTCGGCGGCAAGTCGTCAGTCACCTTCAAGGCGGCTTGCTTGGCCATCTCCAGCCGGGTGATGTTCTCTTGGGCGTTCATGCTGTACGAGATGTCGATGATGAACACCGCATCGACGGCCTCGCCCCGGTTCCCGGCCGTCACCCCCGAACACATGACCGGCCGGGAGAGCGCCATCGCCAGCAAGGCCACGACCAAAATGCGGAGCAACAACAGGATCAGTTCCTGAAACCGCAACCGTCGGCTGGTCTGCTCGACGGCCAGCTTCAAAAACTGCATGGCCCCCCACGGCACCGGCTTGTACCGGGCGCGATAGAAGAAGTGCAACGCCAGCGGAATCCCCGCCGCCGCCACGCCAAACAACATGCTCGAAGCCAGAAAACCCATCGTTGATCCACTTGGAATTTACTTGTTCGCACAACCTGCCAATCGATGTTCCGACGGTGGCATCTCAGTCAGCTTGAAATCAACCAACTTCCAATCCACAAACACATTGAGAATTCCACCGATAAGCCAACTTCCTTCTTGGCACATCGACAACATTCGCAGACTTTCAGCATGCTCCCAAAGATACTCCCGCCAGTCATCTTCCCATTCATCAGTTCGCCAAGCGTCATCATTCGGGGAGAAATTGCGGCTGACCACAACAGGCAATTCATCCGTTATTTGATTCGCCACGACTCCGAAAAAACATGTTTCCTGCCTTGGGTCACACAAATGGGACAGTTCCAATCTCTCATTTTCGGAAAGTCGTTCCCACCAAATGGTCACTTTGCCGAGTTCGCTCTCCGGGACACGCAAAAGGAGAGTTGCGGGCGGTTTTCCCATAAGCCTCCATGTTTCTCACAATCGGCCCATCTGCAACCGTCTCACCAAGTACGGCGTCAATGCTTCCGTCAGCGGCGTGGTGGTGTTCAGTCGAACATAATCCACGCGGAAGGCGTCGCAGCCTTTTTGCAGTTGTTCCAGATAGCTTTGCACGGCCTTCAAGTAAGCGGGCCGGATCAGGTGGGGGCGGGTTTTGATCTCTTCCGGGATTTCCAAGCCGTCGAACTTGGTGTTCCCGGTGAAGGGAAAGTCGATTTCGTCCGGGTGCATCACATGGAACAGGGTGACATCATGCCCTTGAAATCGCAGGTGGCGAAGGCCCTTCAACACAGATTCAACATCGTCAAAACAATCGGAGATGATGAAGATCAACCCCCGACGGCGAACCCGGTCAGCCAACTGCTCCAAGAGAGGCCCCATGTCCGTCTTTTCACGCGGCTTCAACGCATCAAGCGTGTGCAGCAGCGTGGTGATCTGCGTCATGTTGCTGCTGGCTTGCAGTTGCTCCCGCCAGGCATTGTCAAACACGTTGAGCGCCATGCTATCGCGTTGCCGAATGACGACATAAGCCAGCGTGGCCGTCAGCAACTTCGCATACTCAAGCTTGTTGGCCTCCCCCTCGCCGTACCGCATGGAGAGGGAAGAATCCAACATCACATGAGCGGCATAGTTCGTTTCCTGTTCGTACTGCTTGATCGTGTACCGCTCGCTGCGGGCATAGCTTTTCCAGTCGATATGCCGCGTGTCATCCCCCGGCACGTATTCTCGGTGCTGGACAAACTCCACCGAGAACCCGCGAAACGGAGACTTATGATCCCCGACACGAAGGCCCTCGACGACGGCTCGGGCTTTCAAGCCCAAGGCTTCGGCGCGGGAAATGGTTTTCGGATCGAGATAGTTAGCCATCGCGGAAGAAATCTCTGTTGCCGTATTGTTGTTTCGGGTGGGTGAGTTCCAAGTTCTAACTTTCATGTTCCAAGTTGAAAAACCATTGACATTACTCGTTTTCCAACATTCATGCTCCAAATTGGAAAACCATTGGCGTTCACAATCGGCAAAACATCATTGGAATTTCCGGCCTTTCATATCCACTTGCTGAAGGTATTTCATTAAACCGCTGAGCATTCGTCCGATTTCAACGGTCATCAGATAGAGTTCTTCAAAATTCTCGGGGCTGGAATAACCCACATCAAGCGCACTGTACAATTGCGAGCGAACTTCTCCGGTTGATCCTTTGGCAATGGAAAGGAACTGGATAAACTCTCTGTTCCCATCCCGCTCAAAACCCTCCGCAATATTTGACATGATCGAAACGGCAGCGGATCGAATCTGTCTGACAAATGCAAAATCTTTGGAACACGCTCCTTGCATTGTCATCCCGTGAATTCTCGCGGACAACACCCTTGCTTTTTGCCAAACCTCCATGTCTTCAAATCGATTCCAAGTCGCCATCCCAAACTCCGTTGAGATAACCTTGCCAACTCAAATTTCAGCGATCTGCCTAGCGGTTTGGAGGCTTTTGCAAGTCAATTTTTCAACTTGCAAGTTGGAACTTGAAACTTGGAACACTCTCTCGCAGAGAGCATCAAGTCGTCGCAAACTCCTGAGCCGCCGCTTTCACCAGTTTCTTGATGATATCGTCCACCGTGATTCCCTCGCTCTGGGCGCTGAAGTTCACGATGATCCGGTGGCGGAGAATCGGCGTCGCCACGGCGACGATGTCCTCGCCGGACACATGATTGCTGCCTCGCAAAACGGCATGGGCCTTGGCGGCGAGGATCAGGTTCATGCTCGCGCGAGGTCCGGCTCCCCATGTCAGCCATTTGGTGGCGAACGGGGCGGCGTCCGGCGTGCCGGGGCGGCTCAGGCGGGTGATGCGCTTGGCAAACTTAAAGATCAGGTCGGACACGGGAACCCGGCGAACCACTTGTTGCAGGCCGATGATGTCCTCGGCATGCAGCACCGGGCTGACCTTGACCTTGTTGTCGGACGTGCCAAGCCGCATGATTTGTTCTTCCTCGTCGTCCGTGGGATAATCCACTTTGATAAGGAACAGGAAGCGGTCAAGCTGGGCTTCGGGCAGGGGGTAGGTTCCTTCCTGCTCGATCGGGTTTTGGGTGGCCAGCACGAAGAACGGGTTCATCATCGGGTGATCGACCCCGCCGATGGAGGCCTTGCGTTCCTGCATGGCTTCGAGCAAGGCGGCTTGCGTCTTCGGCGGCGTCCGGTTGATTTCGTCAGCCAATACGATGTTGGCGAAGATCGGGCCGGGGAGGAACTTGAACACCCGCTGCCGGGTGACCGGGTCGTCCTGAATCACTTCCGTCCCGGTGATGTCGGTCGGCATCAAGTCGGGTGTGAACTGGATGCGCTTGAAACTCATGTCGAGCGCGTTCGAGAGTGTGCTGACCATCAAGGTCTTGGCCAGACCGGGCACCCCCATCAGGAGGGCGTGGCTTCGGCAGAAGATGGCCATGAGGAGTTGATCGACGACGGCCTCCTGGCCGACGATGACCTTGCCGATCTCCGCCCGCATCCGCTTGTGGGCGTCGCGGAGTTTTTCCAGCATTTGAACGTCGTTTGTCTCGGACATGTCAACGAAACCCGGAAGAGGTTCAGGGATGGTCGGTCTGGGCGGTTCTATTGGGTATGGACGGTCCGCAATCAGGACCAAAGGCAGGCCAGCGATGAATTTAGGCGAAATCAGACCGGAACGCAAGTGTTGAATTGGAAAGATCGCAAAACAGTTCTCAGATTTGTGTTTTGACAGACAGGCATGAAAGCAAATCATCAATCGTTCCCCGTCTTGAGGGGTTTTGCTTGCCGGATGTTCAAACATGTCTCATTTCGACCAAAAAACGAACCGATTCGGGGTCGTTTTGGATCGCTTCGCGTCGAAACAACTGCGATGTGACGAACACTGGCCTGATGACAGCCGATATGGACCCCGCCGACGATCCCCGGTTTGCGGAAGGCATTCGCCTCTTCAATGGCCGCGATTTCTTCGAGGCCCATGAGGTTTGGGAAGACCTCTGGCATGAGATGGCCGGGCCGGATCGCCGATTCGTGCAGGCATTGATCCAGGCGGCCGTGTGTGCCTATCATTCGGGTAATGGCAATGCCCGCGGGGCTTGCCGGCTCTTTGAATCCGCAAAGCGTTACATGACCACCTATGGGTCGAGCCATTGGGGCGTGGATATCATCGGATTTTGGGAGTCGATGGCGGCCGCGTTGGCCGAGTTTCGTTGCGACCCGCCATCGGCCAGCCCGGTTTTGCTCGCCGACTTGTTGCCGATTATCGTGATCCGCCCGAATGAATAACCGCCCCCGACCCGATCCCCACGTGTCACCCCGCAAGGTATGATGCACGCAGACCTGCCCGATCCCGACCAGTTCGACGGCGTGGCGAGATTGTTTCCGCTTCCCGGCCTTGTCTTTTTCCCGCACACGGTGCAGGCCCTGCATATTTTCGAGCCTCGCTATCGGCAAATGGCCGCCGACACCCTCGCCACGGACAAGTTCATCGCCCTGGTGATGCTCGGGGATGATTGGGAAGAAAAATATGATCACAAGCCGACCATTCGCCCGGTGGCCTGCCTCGGCCGGGTCGTCGCCGATCAACTGTTGCCGGACGGTCGATACAACTTGTTGCTGCGAGGTGTTTCCCGCGTTCGCATTATTGAAGAACTGGACACGGACAAACTTTACCGGGCCGCCCGCGTGGAGATTTTGCCGGATAATGTGCCGGAGGACGTGACCGAATTGATGCGTCTCCGCACGATGCTTTCCGAAAAGATGATTCCGCGATTCAAAGACGAAACCGTTCGGACGCAAGTTCTCGCCCTTTTCAAAGGCGAGCTTCCCCTCGGCCACCTGTGCGATGTGCTGGCTTTTGCCCTGCCCATGCCCCCGCAACAAAAGCAAGAACTTCTGGAAACCACCTGCGTGATGACTCGGGCCAGATTGCTCCTCGCCGGATTCCACGGCATGGTCGGCGAACAACTCCCTGTCACCCCGACACCGTCCGGCCGGAAGTTTCCGCCGGATTTCAGCGATAATTAACCGGAATCTTTCAGCTCACATCCCGGCCAATCCTTGTGTCTTCATTGATTCGGCCAGTTCATCACGGATGCGTTGGCGCACGGAGAATTCGTCCGTGTCCAGCCAGGCTCGCACGCCGGGACCGGCGGCGAGGTCGTCGGCCACCACGGCCCGCACACCGGCCTCCACCAGTTGTAACGCGGGCAGGCAGAAATAGCGATTCGCCGTTCCCCGGACATGCAATCCGGAAAGACGCTGGAACATTTCGTCCAACCGGCCGAGGGCCACGCGAAAGGGGGCCTGCCCCAGCGTTTGCACGTAAGCCATTGCCAGCCGGGTGCGGTTCACCGGCGTGGTTTCGGCGTCGTAAAGGTCGGTCTTGGCCTCTTCCAGCACGGCATATGCTTGCTCGTCGCGCCCCGCGTAGTACCAACCGGCGGCCACATGCAGCATCGTTCGCAGCAAGCCGGGCCATTCCATCGGCCGGGTTTTGCGGAGTTTCGAGTACGACATTCCTTGGGTGACGTTCCCCGCCAGATGATGCAACACGCGGTCGGCCTCGGTCTTCAACCCCATGCGGCGCAGGCTGCGGAACGCCTGTGAAGTCATCGCCTCCGGCAAGTCCGGCCCGGCGGGGGCTTTCGCCGGGGAAAGCAATTCCTGCACGAACAACCGGGCGAGATCGGGGCGGTCCGCATAAGAGGCGGCGGCGAGGCCGTGTTCGATGAGACCGGCCCATTCAACCGGCGCCGACCGGGTCGCGTCGAGAGCCGTTGGCAGCAGCCCGAAAAGCGTCTCGATCGTCTCCGGTTGCAGTTCCGTCACCCGTCGCAAGGCATCCCCGGCGAGGCGGGCCAGTTCCACGGTCGCGCCCCGCTGGGAAACTTCCCTCTGCAAAATATCCGGCAAGCGTTCATTCAGCGCGGCGGTGTTCAACCGATTGAGGGTGAACGTGGTCGGGCCGGTTTGCCGGGCTTTTTGGAACACGGCCTCCAGATAAGCCGACGGCGGCGGGTTGGGTTGCAGCACGCGGGAACTCTCGAAAAACTTGTCCGCGAAGTAGCGTTCCATCCCCGGCAGTTGTTCCCGGCGGGCGTGCCATTCCGGCGGCAACGGCAGGCGTGCCGAACGGCCGTCCCGGAGGTTCCGCAAGCGATGCTCGAAGGCTTCGCGGATCAGTCCATGCACCGGGTCCGCGACCGGGAACCCCTCGTCGGCCTGCTTGATGACCGCCTCTCCCCGCAGAGATTCCGACAACCGGGTAAGCCCCCATCCGATCAATAAATCCACATACCTGGCCGTGTTAATCCGTTCCGGCTCCAGTCCGCTTTCCAGCAGAATTCCCGATGGGATGGAGTTCTTGTCGGCCACCAACGGCTTGGAGGCCAGCCCCGTGATCCACTGCCGGATCGGCCGGCGCTTTTCCTCCAGCCAGCGACTGGCCTCGTGGTGGCGGTTCCTGCTTTCCTCGTCCCCGAATCGCAAAAATGGCGGCGTGTCCAGTTCGAGGCTCAACCCGGCTCCGAGCAATCGCTCGGCGAGTCGGTCTCGCGTGCGGGCAAGGGCGAGAACATCCCCCCGGTTGAACTTTGCCAGCGCCCCCTGGGCCAGCCACGCCGCCCGCACGGGGAGCCAGTGTTCGTTGGCCCGCAGATGGTTTTGAAGTTCGACGGCCCGCCGGGACAACCCCTCGGACGTCGGCGATTGGCGGGAAGCCCAGACGACCCATGCCGCGAGGGCCCGAGTGAGATTGGCGGTCGGGGTGGCCGCCAGCCATTCCGCCGGGTCGGCCAGTTTCGCATCCAAGTGGGCATCCCGCGCGGCGGCCCGCAACCAACCCCAAGCCCACAACGGCGGGCTGGCCCGGTCGCCCCACAAGGCATTGAGCCAGCACAGGGCCGCATCGGACGGCTTCTCGGCCGCATCGTAAGCCGTGGCCAGTTCGGTCCACGCGGCGGCGAGATCACCGTCCGGTTTTTCGATGCGGCGAAAGAACGCCATTTCCAATTGGTGGCAACGCTCGCTGATTCCCCCCGGTCCGTCCGGCCGGGCGTGATGCAAGCGGTCGGATTGCCGCAACGCGGTGCGGACCGCCTCGGCCACCGGGATTTCCTCGGGTTCCTCCGAGACATCCGCCAAATCGCGTTTGCCCGGCGCTTTCAGCCAATCGACCGCCCGTGCCAGCAGCCCCTTTTTCTTGGCTTCCTTGGCCAGCCGCTGATTGGTCCGCTCGGGTTCGGGCGTTCGCCGTTCCCGCTCCGGTTCGGTTCGTTCAACGAATGTTTCCGTCACCCAATCATCAGATTGTTCCCACACGGTTCTGACGTTGGCGGCCTGCGGGGAACGATACTCGACCCATTTGGAAAGGGGATGAAAGGAATCAACCGGGACCGATTCCAACCGCCAGCTTGACCCGGTCTCGGCCATCCAGTAAATGCGATCCGACAGCATGTTCAGGGTGTCGAGAACCACATCGCGGCGCAACGGCGGTTCCAAACGCCGGCCCTGTGGCAAAAACAAATTCGAGCGTTTTTGCCACGACACATACGCCTCGGCATTGGCCACGAACACCGGGAGATTCCGCAGGGACGACGAACACCGGACCAGCACGGCGGGCGTTCCATCCATCGCCGTGACGGCCACCTCGAAGGCCGCGAGGGTCTGTTCCCCCGCCGTGCGGCAATGCCGGGAAAGCTGGGCGAGGGCGTCTTTCGTGATGATCCAGAGCGAGGGTGGGTCGTGGGCCACCCGCCGGGACATCCGGGGCGTGAGCGTGAATTTGTCAGGAACCGGCCCAGATCCGAGGACAGATCGGGCCAAACGGAGTGACAGTTGAGGGGCATCGACCGGAAGGGAGCCGATTTCCAGCAGTTCCCCCGGTGAACGGATCAACAGTTGCCGATGCGGTGGCCGGGTGAGAAATGATGCGGGCAACGGCGACTCGGGGACAAAGCCCAACTCCAGCCAGACGCCCGACGCCCATTCCCGGAAGACACGGACACGGCTGTCCCGGCGGGCTTCCTCCATCCGGCGTTCCCGCCAGATGATTGGCGGGTTGGCGACGATGAACACGGCATTGTCGTCGTTATGCAGCCAGGCGAACGAGACATCTTTTCCCGTCAGTTGGCGAAACTCGCCGATCACCCGGACGAGATCGGCGCCGGGAATTTGAAAAAGGAGCTTTGCCGGCCAGTCCGCGACGCCTCGATCCGGCAACAGCGGGACGGCAAGCGAAACGTTCTCGGCGGGCGTTGCAGCCATTGGATGTTGCTTGATGCCTTCACGGAGAGATTGCCGGACAACGGCTTCCCGCAACCAATCAAACCGCCCCTTCCTCCATCAATGCCGCAATCGTTGTTTCCACGGCCTTGACCGTCTTCACCACATCGTCCTCCGTGTGGGTGGCCATGATCCACCCGGCGAGGCCCGGCAGATCGACCCCGGCGAGCAACATGCCCTGCCGGAACAGATGCCGAAGCTTCGGATTGGCGGGAGGGCCGTCGAGTTTGTTCAAGTCTCCCTCGTAAGGGATCAATCCGTCGTTGTCCCCGGCGGCATCGCCCGGTCGCGGCCCTTGATAGTTGGGGATCAACCGGAACATCGAGAAATCGAGATAGGCCGCCCACGGCCAATTGTTCTTGGCGAAGAGCCGATTGAGCCGGTTGCGGAGTTGCCGACCGGTTTCGTTGGCCCGCTTTCCCGGTTCTCCGGTGGCGACGTGTTTCAACGCGGCGATTCCGGCGGCGGCCGATAGTGGGTTGCCGTTGTAGGTGCCGGGGTGTCGCATCTTTGGCTTGCCCGGCCGGAAATCAATGACATCCAACACATCGGCCCGCCCAACCAACGCCCCGCCGGGGAGGCCACCCGCGAGAATCTTGGCCAGCGATGTGAGGTCTGGTTTGATGCCGTATCGCTCTTGCGCCCCGCCGGGGGAGACACGGAAGCCGGTGATGACTTCGTCAAAAATCAGCAATTGGCCGTGTTTGGTGGTGAGTTCCCGCAAGGTCTTGAGGAACTCACCGCGAATCGGCACGGCCCCCCAGTGGCCGCCGGTGGGTTCGAGGATCACCGCCGCAATCGTCGGATCGGTCTTGAGCGTGTGTTCCAATAAGCCGTGGTCGTTCGGCGGGATCACCACCGTGTTCGACGCCACCGATTCGGGGATGCCGGGGACAGTCAGGTTGTCGTAAGGGGCATCGGCCCCAACCGCGACAGAGTCATGCCAGCCGTGAAAATGCCCGGCGAATTTCAGGAATCGGGGTCGGCCGGTGTGGATGCGGGCCAGTCGCAGGGCCATCAGCGTGGCCTCCGTGCCGGACCCGGTGAACCGGACCTTTTCGGCCGAGGGGATGAGATTTATCACCATCCGGCCCCATTCCACCTCCAGATCGTGACAGCCCCCCGCATGGGTGCCTCGCTCCATTTGCTTCTGCACGGCGGCCACCACATCCGGATGCGAGTGGCCGAGCAGCATCGAACCGTGACCGGACCAATAGTCGATGAGTTCGTGGCCATCCACGTCCCACTTGCGCGAGCCGACCTGCCGATCCACGAAGATCGGGAATGGCTCCATGTGCCGCAGATCGTGCGTCACCCCGGCGGGAAACACGGTGCGGGCCTGCTCGTACCGGGCCTTGGACCCGGCAAACTCGGCCGCGTAACGGTCGGTCAACATGCGTTCCTCTCCGGGGTGTCAGCCGGGGTTGGTCTGGGCTTTTCGCTCTTCCACCGGCCCGGTTTCCTCGGGGGCGGCCGGGGTGGCCTCCCCTTCACGCTCAACAATCACCTTGCCAACGCTACCTTTGCCGAGAAGTTTTTCAACGGCTTCGCGGTGCATGTTTTCATGTTCGTGAGGCAGAGCGTCGGCATCTGATTCCAAGTCGATGATGATATCATGTTTCCCCGTCTCGGGATCTTTGCGGAGACGGATCGTGAGTTCGGCCATGATGGGTGTTCCAAAAAATTTAAGCAGGTCACTTGTTCGGCCAACCTCACCCCCCGGCCCCCTCTCCTGACAGAGAGGGGGAGCAAGAGGGAGACCGTCTTCTTTCCGAGCCTGAAGCGTGAGCGAGGGCCACGCTTGGGTCGGGGAAGTTCTTCCCCAACGGACAGCATATCACTCAGGAAGCGTGGCCCTCGCTCACGCTTCAGGCTCGGACAAGGCATTAAAACACACTTGTTCCCCCTCTCTTTTAGGAGAGGGGATCAGGGGGTGAGGTTGCCTTTGGGTTTCAACTCCGGCGTCAGTGTCGCCAATGTTTTGGCGTCGATGGTCTTGTGTTCCAGCAGCATGTCGCGGAGCATGGCAATCATGTCCTTGTTTTCTCGCACGATGTTGCTGGCCCGCTGGCGTTGCTCTTCCACGATGGAGCGCACCCGGTGGTCAAGTTCTTCCAGCACTTTTGGCGAGAGGTCCGCGTGTCGAACGCCGCTGCCGTTCATCGGCCGGTATTGAACCAAATCGTCCCCGCCGTAGCCGTGCATTTCCACCAGTTCGCGGGCAATCGAGGTGGCCGAATGCAAATCACCGGTGGCCCCAAGGGAGAGATCATTGAGAAAAATCTTCTCGGCTTCCCTTGCCCCCAAGGCGACACAAATCATGTCGAGATAGAAGTTGATCGTTTGAACATACTTGTGGGCCGGGTCAGAATGCTTGACGTAGCCGAAGGCCCATTGCATTTCGCTGGCGATCGTGATTCGCTCGATGGCGGGGGCGTGCGGGCAATGCAGGGAAACGACGGCGTGCCCGGCTTCGTGCGTGGCCAGCACTTTCAGTTCTTGCGGCGTCATCTTCGGGCGGTCAAGGTATTCGGTCATCGCCCGTTCGACCAAGGCCGGGTCGGTCGGGCCAGTGATGTTGTCCCGCAATCGCATCCGGGCGACGGAGCGGGCGAGGGCGTTCAAATGGTCGCCGCTGTAGCGGGTGCCGGAGGCTGCCCCGATGACAAAGTCGTTGGTTCGCTTCACGACGAAGTCGATGGCCTCTTCGGTCATCTGAAGCCGCATTTTCTGGTTGTAAATGCGGATGATGTCCCGCCGGTCGTCTGTGTCCGGATAGGGAATGTGCAAGTGAAACTCGAACCGGCCGGGTCGCAGCAAGGCGGGGTCGAGGCTTTCGACAAAGTTGGTGGTGCCGACGACAAAGACGAGTTCTTCCTTGTGGAATCCGTCCATCTCGGTCAACAGTTGGTTGACCATCGAATGCTCAACGCCGGAACCGCTGTATGTTCCGCGAGCAGTGGCGAACGAATCCAGTTCGTCAAACACGATGATGGCCGGGGCCGACTGCCGGGCTTTGAGGAATATTTGCCGAAGGTTTTCTTCCGATTCGCCGACCCACTTTGATTTCAACTCGGGGCCGGAGACAACAGTGATGGCGGCGCCGATGGCCGAGGCCATCGCCTTGGCGAAGTAAGTTTTCCCGGTTCCGGGCGGTCCCCAGAAAATCATCCCGCGAGGGATCAATTCCTCAAGCCGGGCGGCGTCCTCTTCCGTGGTGGCACTGTCCCGCTTGGTCAACACTTCCAAGATTTCCTTGCGGAGCCGGGCCTTCACCTTGGTGTAGCCGCCGATGTCCTTTTCCAGACTCACTTCCGGGATTTCCAAGTTCCCCGTAAGCGTGGCCTGCCGGAGTTGCCGGTAGGCGTTCTTCGGATCGGCGGGATAATCTTCACCTTCGAGTGTGCTAAGCAGTTTCCGCAAACGGACGGCATTCACCCCGGAGACATACTTGTAAAGTCCCCACGGGTTGAACTCGCGGCCAAACTTGCGGCTTTCCTTTTGGGTGGCCAGATAGCGCAACCGATCCCGGCTCAGGCCCAGAAAACTCACCCGGTGGGCAAACAGGCTTTCAATCACCTTCGGCAGCGAGAACGACGGGTCTTTGAACCCGAGGAACACGATGGTCGGATTTTCGTAAAGAAGCACGATCACTTCGCGAGCTTCGCCGGTCAGCCCGCCCTGGCTGGTCGTCAGCAAATCCAAGTGAGGCAACACCGGGACCCGGCGCACGGGATTGCCGTTCTTGTCCACCGCTTGAGTCGAGCCGCGAACAGCATCTCGCAACTGGTTCACCATCAAGGCCATCAATCCCATCGGAACCGGCCCGGCTTGGTCGTTCTGCCTTGGCCGGCCGTCGAGGTAGACGCACTCCATCGCATGTTGACGGAGGCGGCCCCGCAGGTTCATGAACACATAAGGCCCCAGATCCTTGTCGCATTCGATCAGGCAGGGCAGACCGCGATGGAGTTTGGACGCCACCTCGGCCAGTTCGCGGGAATAAGCCGCTTCAACGGCCTGTTCGGGCGTCAACTCGGCGGGGAGATCCTTCTCGGCAATGAAACTGGACATGAGTTCCTTTGTGCGATGTGCGCGTGCAAGAAGACCGGACCCGGCTTACACTTCGACCTTAATCGTGAGCGATCCGGCCTCCGCGTCTTCGGTCATTTCCTTGATGCGGCCAAGCTGGGCGGCCTTGCGTTTCAGGGCTTCGCGGGTGACGGCGTTGACGGCGTCGTTGAGTTCTTTGCGAACGTCTGCCATCTCGCCTTCGAGGGCTTCCGTGGCCTCGGCTTGCAGGCGGTCCTGTTGTCTCTTCGCCCGCTTGGCCAAGTCGGCCTTCGCGGATTCGGCAAGGCTTTTTTTGATTGCGGATTCCTTGGGGCCGACATCGTCGTAGCCCCAGCCCTCGGCCTCGGACTCCAATTCAACGCGATCCGTCTTCACGGCCTTCACGCCGACTTCGCCGGACTTGGGATCGACCGCCACGGTGACGCCGTCCTTGTCGCGGATGAGTTTGCCGTCTTTCTCTTCAAAACCCCGGCCTTTGAGTTCACCCGCCAGCAAGTCCGCCATGACATCGCCGGGGAGGATTTCGAGGATTTCCAAGTCGGAACACACCTCATCCGAGGCGGCCAGATCCTGGCTGATGTTTTCCTTCACGCGGATGCGGTATGCCCGGCTCATGATCTGTCCTCCCGAAACTTGGCATGCTTCAGAATCGTAGGTCAGGCTTTCTAGCCTGACAGATCTGTCAGGCTAGAAAGCCTGACCTACTTTCCGGCAATCCCGGCCAAGGCGAGAATGCTTCCTACCCGATCCGAAGTGGTTCCACCTGTTGAAGCACACGGTCGGCCCGTTCGACCACCGTTCCCAATTGATAGCGTTCCCATTCGCCGAGCCAAAACTGGCTGACGGCATAATCTTCGTCCATGTAACCCGATTGCCGGGCGGTTTGTTCCCATGTCCGCAAGCGGACCGTCTGCCGAAGGACGCTTAAGGCATTGCGCTGGGTTTCCAACCGCTCGGCCAATCGGGGCGGTCCGGCTCCTTGCAAACCGCCGGTCCAGAAACTGGCCGACATGTCTCCGCTTGAAAGCAATCGGGACAACGTCCCGAGCAGGAATCGCCCCAAATCCCGGCGTCCGGCTTGTTCGATGGCTTCCAGATAGGCACCTAATACTTGAAGCTGGGCCAACCCCTGTTGGGCCATCGTTCCCCAATCGCCGATCTGGCCTTTGTTCCGCTCAACCTCCAGCCAGCGATTTTCAAGGAACGGCTGCAACGCCTCCAAGAGATAAATCCCCGGTTCTTCCAGCCAGATTTTGAACGAGGGCACCGGCAATGCCTGCCCCGTGGCAAAATCCCCGGCATACGCCAGCCGGATCAGGGAATTTTCCAGACAAACATTGCTCGTCCGCATGCTAGCGGCCAATTCCGCGTCGCATAGTTTCAGGGCTTCGTAGGTCAGGAAGCCGAAATACTGGTCCCCGATGCTGTGGCGTCGGATGTCGTCCCGCCAAAACGGTTTTTCCTCTTTGGCCCGCGTGGCGGTCAACCACATGAGCAGTTCCACCGTCGGTTTGCCGAAGGAGAGGGCCAATCGCTCGGCCACCGTCCGCTCCCACAATCGGCCAAATTTCGGCGTGCTGTCTCGCAAATAACGATCACGCTTCCATGCCCCGGCCCGCACCAGACACAATACCGATCCTTTGCGAAGCGAATCCTTCAGCAAATGAAGACAGTCGCCGCTGAGACAGCGGGGCCGGTCGATCTTGTCGACGATCAGCCGTTGCGCCTGCTCCACCGGAGATTGCTTCAGGATGAAGCGAGCGATACGAAGCAGGTTCGCCTCGAAGCGGGAGACGGTTCGCACGTCGGCCGGTTCGCTCATGATCGCACGTCATCCTTCCACACGGCGGGGCTTCTTCCACAATCCTACCGCTTGCGGGGCCGGAAAGCCATTGACGGAAATCTCCCCTTTCCGCACCCGGATCTCCAACGTGTTCGGCGACCGCCAGCAGGGATCGTCGGCCCGGTAGCGTTCCGTGAACAAGTGAACCCGCTGATTCGTGGAACCGATCCACCGCCGGGTGGTGTCAGGCTGTTCCCGCACATAGGGGCCGTCAACGAGAATATCTGTGTGGGCCAATAGTTCGGCCACCGCCGGGTCCGGCAATTCGCGGGCGGCTTCCAGCACATAACCGCTGTAAACCATCACGCTCAGGCCATGTTCCCAAGCGGTTTTCGCCAGAATGGCGGCCCCGGCGGCGTGGGCCAGCGGTTCGCCCCCCAACAGGGAAATTCCCTCGATGTTTTCTTCTCGTTTCGCCCGCAAGATTTGTTCAATGACGGCCGAAACCTCAACCAGTTCCCCGCCGTTGAAGGTGAGAAACTCCGGGTTGCAACATCCCGGACATCGCAACGGGCACCCCTGAAACCACAGGGCAAAGCGGCGGCCCGGCCCCTCGGCTTCCGTCGCGGGGACAATCTGAGCGATACGCAGGCGGTCTTCCGTCATAATTGATGATTATACCCCATACGGACGAACCCGCACCACTCCGGGCGAACCTTCTTCGCCGTCAATCTCGATGGTCGCCTTGTTGAACAAGTGAATGACAATGGCATTCGTCAGCAAATGTTGCGTCACTTCGGAAACGCGAAACACCGATTCGCCGTCCGCAAAGGCCAACGGCAGTAGCAATTGATCGGCCGTGTGCGGATCAACCGGGGCCTGCGACAACAGATGCGGCTTCAACTCGTCGATGGCCTCCGTCGAAACCGCGTCGGCCGGTTTGCCGCGAGAACCCAAACCGCAAACCAACGCAGGAATTGGCCCGTTTGTGAGGGTGGCCATCATCACACAGGAAGGGCCGCCGGACCATTCTTCCACCGTTGGCTCCGCCTCCAACCCAAGATCGCGGAGCAGCACCGCCGCCTTGCGCCCTAGTCGCTTACCGATGTCTGGGTCCAACCCGGCGACGGCCCCGACGACCTCCGCACAAGTATGCTTCACCGGCTCCGTGAGATTGATCGGCGACAGCCGTTCCACGGGACGGATTTCGGCTTCGATCTCGCCGCCGCCACGAGGGTAGAACCCCGGCCGGTGCATTTGCAGTGTGATTGAAAGGCCCGTTAGTGACATGGCCTTGGCCCACGTTCGTTCCAGAAAGTGGTAACTCGGTGCGTTGATGACGTGCGTGCCCCCTTCGATGACCACGCGCGAGGCCGCCTTGGTTCCCAGCGCCAACGGCAAATAGACCGTATGCAGCACAAGGGAAGTCGCCCCGGCCGTGCGAATGGGGAAGCGATAAGTGCCGCCGACAATCTCACCGGGGATGAACGACAAGTGGCTGGAACCGAGGCGGTCGCCATCCACACGGGCGTTCCCGATTTCGGCGGCCGCCCGCACACAGGTGAGATGTTGGGCCTGAAGTCCTGGCTTGGGAGTCCGGTTCGCCCGGATTTTGTGAATTTGAATCGGCGTCTTGGTGAGCAGAGACATCGCCAGCGACGTGCGCAGGATTTGACCGCCCCCCTCGCCCTGCGAACCGTCGATGACCAGCATAACCCACCCGTGAATGAACCTGTTAAGCAATCACGGGAAGAGAGAGACTTGGGGTTCCCGTGGTTCGCAGGCCGACCGGCAAGGCCGGGCCTTCGTCGATGTATTCGTAATAGACGTTTCGTTGTCGGGGGATATAGCCCGCTTCGCGGATGGAGCGTTTGATCTGTTCGAGCGTCAGGTAATGCACGGTGCCGGCTGAGGCGACGACGTTTTCCTCGATCATCAGCGAACCCATGTCGTTCGCGCCGTAGAAGAGGGCCACTTGGCCGATCTTCGCCCCTTGTGTCACCCATGAGGATTGGATGTTGGGAATATTGTCCAAATACAACCGGGCAATGGCTTGGGTACGCAGATATTCAAACACGCCGACTTGCGGGAAGTGGGACATCTTGTGTCCCGGTTGCATCGTCCAGCAGATGAAGGCGGTGAAACCGTTGGTTTCGTCTTGCAGACTTCGCAACCGTTCCAAATGTTCAATGCGTTCGGGGATGGTTTCGATATGCCCGAACATCATGGTGCAGGTGGATTTGCCGCCGAGTTGATGCCACACCCGGCTGGCTTCCAGCCATTCGTCGGAGAGGGCTTTGCCTTTGGTCAGTTCCTTCCGAACCCGATCAACAAGGATTTCTCCGCCGCCGCCGGGGAGGCTGCCCATTCCGGTGTCTTTGAGTCGTTGCAGGACTTCCCGCAGGGGGATTTTGTTGATGCGGTGAAAGTGCCAGAGTTCCGGCGGGCTGAAGGCGTGGAGATTGACTTTCGGAAACCGGGCCTTCAAATCACGCAGCAGTTCTTCGTACCATTCCAGTTTCAGCGAGGGGTGCATTCCCCCTTGCATCAAAATCTGGTCGCCGCCGAGGGCGATGGTTTCTTCGATTTTTTTGTAAAGCACTTCTCGAGAAAGCACATAAGCATCGGCATCGGCCGACTTGCGATAGAACGCGCAGAAATCACATACGGCCGCGCAGACGTTCGTGTAGTTAATGTTCCGGTCGACGTTGTAGGTGCGATACGGTTCCGGGTGCAACCGGGTGGTGACGGCATGCGCCGCCCGGCCGAGGGCGTGCAGGTCCATGCAATCGAATAGTTTCACCCCCTCGTCAAACGAGAGGCGGTTTCCCGCGACGGCCTTGTCCAAAATTCGCTGGATATCCGACATCAAACACCCTCCTCAACCGATCCCGACAATCAATTGACTCATCATTTCATCGGCAAACATCAGGCGGCGACAAGCGGGGCGGCATATTCCCGCAATTCCACCCCTTCCGGGGCAAGATCAAGCTCGCAAGCCAGTTGATAAAACCGGCGAAGTCCGGCAAGTTCGGCCTCGCCTAAATCGAAGCTCAAAATATTGCTGAGGTACCGCCGACACATTCCGGCGTCCAGCTGAAGCCCCGGCGCTTCCCGCCACGCGATATGCCCGGCCCGTTGCAAGCCGTGATCGCGGGCCTGTCGAAGACCGGCATCGACGCCTCGCAAATCAACTCCCGGCCGCACGGCCCACACGGCGAAGACGAACGGCAGGCCGGTCCAGTCGAACCACTCTTGGCCGAGGTCGTAGGCGTAGGTGAAGCCCGGCAGGCAGGATTGCATCGCCCGGTCGCCGATCAGCAGCACGGCATCCGTGGTCATGTCATCCGCGGCGACCTCAATCGGCAGTTGCACCGTTCGGGGCCGAAGACCGTGTTTGTGGTGAAGAAGCACTTTCGTCAGGGCGGCACTGGTGCGGGAACCCTCGTCGAGGGCGACGGACTGGATTTGTTCCCACGGAACCCGGCTGAACAATGTCACACTCAGAACCGGCCCGCGCGAGGCGATCGACACCCCCGGCACATGGGTGTAATCCCCGGCCCGGAAGTATTCGATCACCGGGATGAGAGCGACATCTAGCTGGCCGTCTCGCATTTGGTCCGCGAGGCGGCTGGGAAGGTCGAGGCGAAGATCGGCGTTCGGGGCGAACGTGGTCAGGTCTTCGATGAGAGGCTTGGTGTTCAGATAGTTCACCGCCCCCACGCGCACCTTGGCGGGCATGGCCTGTTCTCCGGTCGGGGCGGTTCGCTTCTCCATCAGTTTGGTTTTAAGAACTGGAAACGAAACCGGCCCACGGGATTAACCGCGGGCCGGAAGGATTCACAACGATTGAGCGAGGAGCTTACTTGCCGCAGCAGTTGGCGATCCGGGTGAAGAAGCCGCTCTTCCATTCGGTGGCCACCGGCATGGCACACGGGTCACACACCGGCTCGCAGACGGGTTCACAAACCGGCACATAGCGGCAGGTTTGGTAGCTCACGCAGTACGGTTCCATGCTGCAGGTTGTCTTGGGCACGCACCGGGTGTGGGTTTCTTGGATCATCTTGCAGGTCGTGTAAGGAACCTGGCAAACCTTTTCCTCACACACCCAGTTCGTCCGGCAGCACCGCACCGTGCGGCACATTTGCTCGGGGACCATCTTGCAGACCGTGTAAGGAACCTGGCAAACTTGCGGTTCGCAAATCACATTGCACTTGCGGCGGGTTTCATACCGGACATGTTGTTCGGTAATCATCTTGCAGGTCTGGTAGCATTCCCGGCGGCAGAGCGTTTCACACACCGTGTAGCAGTGGCGGCGGGTTTCACACCGCACATGGTCTTCCTTCACCATCTTGCAGGTCGTGTACGGCACATTGCGGACGCATTGTTCGTTCACGGTGTAGCATTGCTTCCGTGTTTCATACCGCACGTGGTCTTCCTTGATCATCCGGCAGGTCGTGTAGGGGATGTCCCGCACACGCTCTTCGCAGACGGTGTAGCAATGACGGCGGGTCTCGCAACGCACGTGCTGTTCGGGAACCATCTTGCAGGTCGTGTAGGGGATGTCCCGCACATGTTGTTCCGGCACCGTGTAGCAGCGGGTGCGGTTTTCACATCGCACATGCTGTTCGGTCACCAGACGGCAGGTCGTGTAACATTCGTCCCGGTAGGTCGTGTAGCATTCCGTCCGGCAAACCGGCACTTGAACCGTCGTGGAGTACGGCTTGCAAACAAAGCTGCAAGACTTCACCAACTTGGTTTCTTCCTTCGGAACCCAAACCTTCTTGCAGGTCCATGTGCCCGGACATTGAACTTGGTAGCTCACCGTCTGCCCGTCACAATAACGGCTGGTGCAGGAACACGGGTCGAACGACCAGCAACCGGGGGTCTTGGCGCACTTCGTCACCACCGGGCCGGGACAATATTCCCGGGTTTCCACCCAGTCGCCGCCGCAGACCTTCACGCATTGTGTGGTTTCCACCGGCTCCATGCGATATTCCGTCCGGCATTCCGTCCGGTAATCGGTCACCTGTCGATAGCACGTTTGCGGAACCTTGCGAACATGCTGTTCGTAAACCGGCCGTTGCGTGCAGTAAGGAATCTGAACCTGATAAGGTTCCGTCACGGTTCGATAGGTGCAATATCGTTCTTGGCGAACGTGTTGCTCATACACCGGCTTGCACACGGTGTAGGGAATCTGAACCTGATACTCTTGCACCATCGGCTTGCTGACGGTGTATCGTTCTTGCCGAACATGCTGTTCGTACACCGGCCGTTGCGTGCAATAAGGAATCGCCACTTGGTATTCCTGCACCATTTGCCGGGGCACGGTATAGCATTCTTGGCGAACGTGCTGCTCATACACCGGGCGGTAGGTGCAATACGGAATTTGCACTTGGTATTCCTGCACCATCGGCTTTTGCACCGTATACGGCACGTCACGATAGTGAGTTTCGTAGACAGGTTTGCAAGTTGTGTACGGGATGGCGACTTGGTATTCCTCGACCTGCTGTCGATACGTGTTATACCGATGCTCGCGATAATGCTGCTCGTACACGGGCTTCATCACCGTGTAGGGTTGCTGCACATCGTAGTATTCAGTGACCGGACGTTGCACGGTGTAACGATGCTCGCGGAAGCATTGTTCGTACACCGGCTTGCACACTGTGTAAGGCTGTTGCTCCATCACGGTTTGATAGACGGGACGATAACAAACCTTGGTTTGTGTCTCGGTGACCGCTTCATACCGTACCCGATGCCGGACGGCCGGCATGCAGCATTGATCGCTGCTGAGGATGGTGGGGCTGGAATAAGAACACACGCCGCAAAAGGCGGCTGAGGAGTACTGCGTAAGGGCGAATACCCCCAGCAGACTAAACAGGCTGATCCGTAATTCCTTCATGAACAGGTCACTCGGGTCATGGAGTCTGATGGCGGAAATACCGTCCTGGAACGATTCCTGCGGTTACATGTATATTTCTGCCTTGCGGGGTTGGTTTCTCCAAGGCGATCCGGCGGTTATTTAGACAAGGAGGGGGGCTTGCACTGGCATGGCTGGCTTTCCGGGCATGATGCGGAGAATTGCAAGATCCCGGATAACCGGAATAATCAAAACAGATTCACAAAAAGTAATGTATTTGAAGCGCTGGGCGGCTCAGGAACGGGGGCGGGCCAGTCGCACGACGAGTCGTTCGAGTTGAAGTCGTTCGGGGAGTTCACTGCCTCCCTTGAGGCCGGAATTGAGTTCCAGAAGCCAGTCGTGGATCTTTTCCAGGCGGGCCATGCCGAGATGATTTAACTGACGCCGGGCGGCATCGCGGGCGGCGGGGAAGTTGGGCACTCCCGCTTTTGCAAAGGCATCTTCTAAAGTTGCCCCTTGCTTTCTGGCGCGGGCCACGCGGGCCAGCTTGCGAAGCTGGAAGCCCAACCCGCCGAGTAGCTTCATCGGTTCTTCGCCGTGATCGAGCAGTTCCACCAAAATGCGAACCGCTTCCTCGGTCTTTCCCTCGCCGACGGCATCCATGATCCGGAAGACAATCTGCTCGCGGCTCTTGCCCACGAGTTCGTCCACATCCTTCGCTTCGATGCTTGGACGATCACCGACAAAATCTCGAAGTTTTCGCAATTCCTGGTCAAGCTGGCCCATTCCGGTGCCGACCAATTCGACCAATAACTGAGAAGCCGGGGTGGCGATTTTCTTGTCGTAATGGGTCTGGCACCAATCGACGCACCAAAGCGGCAACCGATAATCCGGCGGCCCCTTGCACACCAGATGGGCGTCCTCCGGCAGTGCCTTCGCGAGTTTGGTGGTGGCGGGAAAGGATTTCACTTCCAGGACCAACACTCCGACAGACGAGGGCTGGGCGAGATATTTTTCCAGCGTCGGCCGGAACTTGGTGACGAAGTCCTCGGCCTGTTCGACAATCACCAAGCGAACTTCAGAGAAAAATGAAACGGAATCGAGTTCATTCCGCACCGTCGAGAAGTCGAGGTCTTCGCCGTTGTAGACGGTCAGGGCGTAGGCGGGATCGGTGTCCCCCAAGATGTGCGATTCAATGATCGTCCGACAATGTCGCTTGAGAAAGTCTTCATCACCGGACAGCACATAGACGGGCTGGCGTTTCCCCTTCGACTTCGCATTGATGAACTTCAGGGCATCCATCGGCGGTCACCCGGCGTCTCGGCGAGCCTCGTCAAGTAGTTTCTTCGGCACGCCAATGTCGATCACATGAATTTCGCCGGTGAACAATTTCGCGTTTGAATTTTGAAACCCCGCTTTGTGGGCGACGAAGGTGGCCGTGTGACCAGCCCGCACCGTCGGCCCCGGCGATTCGCCGCTGTTCGCGTTCAACCCGCTTGGCAAATCGATGGCGAAAATCTTCTTTCCGGAAGCGTTGATCGTCTCGATGGCTTGAGCATGCACTCCCGCGACGGGCCGGGTCAACCCGGTGCCGAACAGGGCATCCACGATCCAACCGGCTTGGCGACACGCTTCCTCAAAGGGCGCGAGCCAGTCGCCCGGTTCCAACAGATCGGTGATGACCAGCGGGATTTCGGCCGATTTGGCGATCTCGAAATTGATCGCGGCATCATCGGACAAACGGGGACTGCCCCGGCGGGTCATCGGGGCGAATAGTCGCAGTTCAACGGTAATGCCGAGATTTTGCAAATGGCGGGCGATCACAAAGCCATCCCCGCCGTTGTTTCCCTCGCCGCAGACGATGAGGACCGGTTCGCGGTCGGCGTTTAGACGGGCTAGCGTTTCGGCCGCCCCGCGTCCGGCGTTTTCCATTAGGAGAACACCGGGCATGTGGAAAAGGGCCATCGCCGTTGCGTCGATGGCCCGGACTTGTTCACGTGTGAGATACCAAGGTTCGTTCATCACTTCTTTTCTAGCAGTCCTTGCGTCTTCATCCATGCGGCCAATTGGTCGGGCCATTTGGCCAGCCCGCCATCGGCCCCTTTGGTCCACTTCGGATCACGGGCCAAGCCGACGCCGTGCGGCCCTTTTTCATGGATGTTCAATTCGGCCGGAACACCGGCTTTTTTCAGGGCCTCGTAAAACTTCTTGGCATTCTCCACCGGCACGGCCTTGTCGTCGGCCGTGTGGAAGATGTACGTCGGCGGGGTGTCTTTGGTCACTTGCTTTTCATTGCTGAAAAACTCAACCAGTTTCTCGTCCGGTTTGGCCCCGATCAGATTGTTGCGGGAACCGCCGTGCGTGGTTCCGGTTTCCATCGAGATGACCGGATACGCCAAAATGGCGAAATCGGGCCGGCAGCTTACTTTGTCAATCGGGTCGGCGGCATCGGCCTTGCCGGCGTCAAAATGCGTGGCGGCCGTCGAGGCGAGGTGGCCGCCGGCGGAGAAGCCCCAGACGCCGACTCGCTTCGGATCAATCTTGTATTTCTCCGCGTTGGCCCGCACATAACGGATCGCCCGCTGCACATCGTGCATCGGGGCGTTCATCAACGGTCCGGGCCGTTCCTTGGACGCGATGCGGTACTTCAGCACAAAAGCATGGACGCCGAGACCGTTTAGAAACTCGGCCACCTGCTTGCCTTCATGATCGTCGGCCAAAAAGCCATATCCGCCGCCGGGGCAAACCACGACGGCCGCACCGTTGGCTTTGTCGGCCGGGGCCGCGAAAACCATCACGGTCGGCTTGTTCTTATCCGGCGCGCCGACGACATCGGGAACTTTGCCGTCTTCCCACAACGGGACGACGGGTTCGCCGGCCCCGATCACGGAGGCAAGCAACAGGGAGAGAGAAAGCATGTGACGATTCCTTTGGGAAAAAGATTAGTCGCCGGGCGAAGAGGTTTCACGCCTTGACCAAGGTCCATTTCGTGCCGTGGGTGCGTGTTTTGTCGTACACGAGCCGCATGAGGGTCAGGTGCTTGTTCACCAGATTGGGAGTGACTTCCAATTCCGAGCCATCGGTGGCCTTGATCGTGAATTTGGTTTCCCGGTTCATGAACGGCCGGTCGTTCTCGTCCCGGCCGTCCTGTATGCGGGTTTGTTTCACTTCGGTGATGTCCTCGTAGGGGAACCAGCGGATTCCCTTGGGATGCTCGAAGGCCAGACCGTCTTTGCAAACGATGATCCGTGTTTTGCGGTTGTTGTAGGCCCAGCGCAGAGTCACCCAACCAAAGACGGCGACGAAGGGAAACACCAGTGCCTTCAGCACGCGAGCGTCAAAATGTTCCTCTGTCAGGGCATACCAGATCAGGAAGCCGGTCCCGCCGATCCCGGCGAGTATCATTAGCGGCCCCACGATAAAACCGGCGATCACATTTAACATGTTACCGGGGTAAAGCGCCACAAACGGCCCGAGTTTTTCGGTGATGCCGTCGATGTCCGGCGGGGGTTCGTTGTTCATTGCGATGCACCAAGGGGGAGAAAGTGTTTTTATGGAGAAAACCGAGCCGAATCCGTGACATCAATGCCAAATCGGCGTCACTTTCTGGCTTTCCATACTCCCCGCAACATTTCCCGGAAACCGGCCCAGCGGCTTCCGCGTTGTTCGGCATGTTTCCATTGCAACAAGCCGTTAAGAATTTCGGCCGTGCCCGGCGCGTCCGGGCCATCATAGTGCGGGCGAAAGCGGCCCGGGCGGGTGAGAACCGCCTGCGGGGTCGTCATCGCCATCAAGCCTTCCTCGCCGCGGGTTACCCCCCACCCGGCCGACCGGCAGCCGCCGAATGCCGCCGCCGGATGGGCGGTTGGCATAATCACATCGTTGACCACCAACGCCGACACTGTCAAAACTGCGGCCCATGCCTCAATTTTGGCCGATTCTTGTGTGAAGACGGAAGCGGATAGCTGAAAGGGGCTGGCCTTCCATTTGTAGTATCCATCATCGAAATCATCGAACGGCATCACGGCCGCAATGGGGGCGAAGGACGCCTCCCGGCAGACCGCCATTTCCGGCGTGGCATCCCACACCATTGTCGGTGGAAATCGGGGCGGGTCGTTTTCGGCGGCTGGGGGATTACCGGCAATTAACTTGGCCCCTTTTGCAAGGGCGTCATGGATGAGCCGTTCCGCTTGTTGTGCTTGCGGCCACAAGGCGAGAGGTTCGGCACGGGAGGCCGGGGCGTGCTTGCGGAGAGCTTCAATCATCGCGGGATAGACGGGCCGTTCCGCCAAAATTCGGCGAACAGCAAGGCAAGTTTGCCCCCGATTAAGCGTTACCCCGTGCCAGGCGGCCCGCGCGGCCAAATCGATGTCGGCATCCGCGAGGACGATCATGGCATCACACCCGGAAAGCTCCAGCGTGGAGGGGATCAGGCGTTCCGCGAGCCGAACCGCGATCTTCTTCCCGGCGGCCTCGGAACCGGTGAATACCAGATGGTCGATGTCCGTCTCGATCAACTCTGGCCCGGCTTCGCGGGTGGCGGGAAGCGTTGTCAATAAATGGTCGGGAAAGCCCGCTTCTTGGCACAAACTCGTGATTTTTTGTGCAACCGTGGGAGTGAGTTCGGAAGGCTTCCACAAGACAGCGTTTCCGGCAACGAGTGCTTGGATGATTGGCACAAGGTTCAGGATAATCGGATAATTCCATGTGCCGATCATCCCGACAACACCCCAAGGAACACGGTTAATGTGTTCCCGGCCGCCAAAGAGCCAAACCGGCCGGACACGGCGGCTCAAGTGTTTTCGTTGAAGAATTCGAGAAGCATTTCGTTCGAGAAACCAAAGGGCGTCGGCCGAGGGAAGAATATCCGAGGCGAGGACTTCGGTGGCCGAACGTTCGACATCTTGGGTGACGGTGAGGGCCAGTTCGCGGGCGTCGCGGGCCAATAAATGCCGCAATTTCCTCACCGGAACCAGTCTCTCATTAAGAGAGGCGCGGCCCCAGATTTGCTGAGCGGTTCTGGCGAGGCGGCAATGCTCGGCAAGGGTGTCTGGCATTCCGGATTTATAGCAAAGGTTGTCCCGGACTTGGCGGCTCTCCTAGATTAATGTTCTGACCCGGAGGATTTGGCCTGTGATGACGAGACGTTCCCGAGCGCGTGAGGTGGCTTTGCAGTTGCTCTTCCAGCGTGACTTAAACGCGGACGTGCCCCGGAAAGCCATCGAGCAATTCACCCGCGACCGGCTCGGCGTTCGTCGGGATGAAACGGGCCGAATTCGTCCCGAAGAGGCGGCGGCCTACGAGTTCTGCCTCGGTTTGTACGATGGCGTCGTGGAAGTGCTGAAAACACTGGACGCCCGCATCTCGGCCGCCTCGGAAAACTGGAAACTTCACCGGATGGCCGCGTCGGACCGGAACGTGCTGCGGCTCGGGGCTTACGAACTGGTTCATGCCAAGGAACCCACCCCGGCGGCCGTCGCGCTGGATGAAGCCATCGAACTGGCCCGGCGTTATGGCTCGAAGGATTCACCGTCGTTCGTGAACGGCGTGTTGGACAAAGTTTTTCGCGTCTACACGGAAGAAAAAGCGAAAGCCGCCCCATCGGCCCCGGTGGCCGTTGCGGAAACCGTCGGATGAATGGTTCCCGGTTCACCCAAATCTGTTCGCAACTGGCCCGGTTGCGCGATCCCTTTCGAGCCGACTTACACCTTCACACCAATTTCAGCGACGGCACCCACACCCCGGCAGACCTGATCGCCCGAGCCAGCGCGGCGAAGCTGGGGGCCATCGCCGTCACCGATCACGACACGACAGCCGCCGTCGCCCCGCTACGATCACTTGGCCGGATGCCGACAGTCATCGCCGGGGTGGAAGTCGACTGGAACCGATCCGGCTTTTCGTCGCCGCAAAATCCGGCCATGCCGGAAGTGATCGCCGGGGTGGAAATCACTTGTGTCTGGCATGGCCGGGAAATTCATCTTCTGGGCTACTTCATCGATCCCACGAGCGAGCCGCTTCAAACCCGCCTGCGTTGGGTGCGGGATGGCCGACGGGAACGGGCCATTGAAATGGGGCGGCGATTACCGGCCCTCAAGGCGTCCGTTGAAGAACGAGTCGCCCTGCTCTCGCCCGACGTGTCGCTCGGCCGTCGGCACATCGCCCGTTGGCTGATCGAAGAGAAAGCGGCCGGTTCCCTGCATGACGCCTTCACCCGATTGCTCAATCAACCGGAGATGAAGGAGATTCCCAAGCAACGGCTCCCCTTGGAAGAGGCCATTCAACTGGTTCGGCAAGCGGGCGGCGTGAGCAGCTTCGCCCACCCGCCGGAAGAGACGACGCGGGAAACGCTTGCCGAGATGCAATCACTCGGGTTGGATGCGGTCGAGGGGGAATACCCGTGGCCATCGAAAGCCCGAGGGAAGCGTCTGCGAGAGTGGGCGGCCGAGTTGGGTTTGCTGGTCACGGGGGGCAGCGACAGCCACGATCCGGCCCCGGCGACACGAAATGTCGGGAGTCGGGCCATCGGACGCCCGGAACTCGATAAACTACGGGCGTTGGCGAACGAACGACGCGGATGATCGCAAAGGGATATCAAGACTGCCATGTTCGGGAAATTCTTCACGAAGCTGAAAAAAGGACTGACCAAAACCCGTGACGTCTTCACGGGCGTCGTCGATCTATTTCGTGGTCGCGGCCGGGTGGACAAAGCCTTTTTGGAGGAACTGGAAAAACGCCTCTATCTCGCGGATGTCGGCGGCTATGCCGTCGGTGTGATCGTGGAGCGAGTGCGGCAGGGATTTCTCGACAAAGAAGTCTCCGACGACGTGCAAACTTTCGTGAAGCAGCAACTCCGCGAAATGCTCACGGACGCCTCGCCGGGCATCAATTACACCATGAACGGCCCGACGGTGGTGATGATCGTCGGCGTCAATGGTTCCGGCAAAACCACCACCATCGCCAAACTGGCCAACCGGCTGAAAAGCGAAGGCAAAAAAGTGGTGGTGGCCGCGTGCGACACCTTCCGGGCGGCGGCCGTCGAACAACTGACGGTCTGGTGCGAACGAATCGGCTGCGACATCGTGAAAAACGCCCAAGGCAGCGACCCGGCCAGCGTTGCCCACGATGCCTGCGAAAAAGCCAAGGCCCGCGGCTTTGATGTGCTGATCGTGGACACCGCCGGCCGATTGCACACGCAGGCCCACTTGATGCGGGAACTGGAAAAAATTCACAAGGTCGTCACCCGCCAAATTCCGGGAGCGCCGCACGACACGCTGATGGTGCTGGACGCCACCACCGGGCAAAACGCCGTCACGCAAGCCGAGATGTTCTCCAAAAGCGTGAAATGCACCGGCATCGTCCTCACCAAACTGGACGGCTCGGCCAAAGGGGGCGCCATCTTCGCCATCAAGCAAAAAGTCGGCCTCCCCGTGAAATACGTCGGCGTCGGCGAAGGGATCGAAGACTTGGATGTCTTCAACCCAGATGAATATGTGGAAGCGTTGTTTCAGAAGTGAGACGGCCAGTTTTTCAAAACCCGTGAAGCCGCGACTCGAAGGCTTTGCGGAGAGGAGCGCGTCCCGAGACCGTCACACAAGTCCTCGAATCAAGGTCTTTGGTGACAATCTCCGGACTCGCTCCTCTCCGCAAAGCCTCCGAGTCGCGGCTTCACGGGTTTTGCTTCAATCAATTTTGCTTGATCCGGAGTTCAGAATCCGGAGAACCCGCTCTCACTTCTTTACACAATACAGTGAGTCCGTGCTGCGGATCAGCACCGATTCCCCGGCGACCGACGGGGTGGACCAGAACATTCCCT
>NZ_JH636445.1:9504-9774 GCF_000255705.1 Zavarzinella formosa DSM 19928 | reverse complement strand
TTTTGCCATCGTTGGCCCACGGGGAGGACCAGAACGCCTTGGCGCCGCTGATTCGTTCCTTGGAATACACGGCCTTGCCTGTCTTCGCGTCGAAGCAACTCACCAAGCCGCCGTTTCGCTCGAACACATAAACTTGCCCTTTGTAAACGAGCGGGGAGGCCATGCCGAGGCCCGCCTTGGCGGCCACCCAAGCCACGCCATCGCTGCTTGTCTCGCCCATCTTCGGGGTAATGTCTCCCGACCCGCCGGCCTTCACGGCGAAGAGATTGC
>NZ_JH636445.1:7114-9494 GCF_000255705.1 Zavarzinella formosa DSM 19928 | reverse complement strand
CGGGGGGAGCGCCGCCGCCGCCCGGCCGACCGCCGCCTCCACCCCCTGCTCCGGCGCCGACGAACAGGGTGTCTTCGTTGGCCACCGGGGAGACGGAGCATTGGCCGCCGCCGATGTTGAGTTCCCAAAGGAGTTTCCCGTCAGCCGGGTTGTAGGAACGCACTTTGCCGCCGAGGGCGACGACTTCCGTTCGTTTTGAGTTCTTCCAGACCAACGGCGTGGACCACGTTGATCGTTCGCTCCGGGAGATTTTCCAGAGTTCGTGGCCGTCCTTTTTGTCGAGGGCCACGATGAAGGACTTTTCCTCGTTGTCGCATTGGATAAACAGCCGGTCGCCGTCCAGCACCGGGGAACTGGCCGTGCCCCAACCGGCCTGCATCGGGAAGACACCGAGGTCTTTCTTCCAGAGTTGTTTGCCCGCCAGATCGTAGCAGAACAGGCCGTGCATGCCGAAGTAGGCGTAAATCCGCTCGCCGTCCGTCACCGGGGTTTCGGTGGCGTAAGTGTTGGAACTGTGCGTCGGAATCTTCGGCTTCGCGTCGATGGCCGTTTCTTTCCAAAGTTGTTTGCCGGTCGCCAGATCGAGGCAAATCACTTGGAATTGATGGGAGGTCGTCGGGGCGCCACGACCTTTGCCCATGCCGCCCCCGCCGGGACCGCCGCCGCCAAAACCGCCGCCAGCTCGGGGCTTGGACTGGTTCTCCGTGACGACCGTGGTGACAAACACCTTGTCCCCCACGATGACCGGGGATGACCAGCCCACGCCGGGCACGTCGATCTTCCATTTCAGGTTTTTGCCGGCCGCCCATTCAGTCGGGAGTGATCCCCCTTCGACAACGCCGTCGGCTTTCGGGCCACGAAATTGCGTCCAATCCGCGCTTTCGCCGAGGGACGGCAACATCAGGGCCAAACCGCCGAGCAGCGTCGCCGCCCGCAATCGAATCAACATGAGAAACTCTCCGAGGGAATAGAGCCATTCGTGGGACTTGTGGAGGCAGCCTACCCCGGCAAACATGAGATTGCCATGAGAATTGACGAGTCCGAAAAATGGATTCTCATCTTTCCACATCGTTTCTTCATCTTTCATCCGATAGGGTATGGGCATCGCCAGCAGACAATCTGTCTGTCAGCACCATTGGAGCGATGGACTCCAGCACATCCACAGGACGAGAAGGACGATGAACAAACGACGGTTGGCGGCCTTAGTGGTCGCGGGATTCGGGGTATTCATACTCGCAAGTCCTCCCGAGGGATTCGGCCAGGGGGGAAAGAAAGACGGCCCCGACGACAAGCAGGATTTTCCCGGAGCCAAAGGAGGCTTCGGCCCCGGCGGCAAGGGAGGCGGCTTCGGCCCGATGGGGGGACAGGAACGCAAGATTGTCAAAGATTTCGACAAGAATAATGATGGCTGGCTGAATGCCGAGGAGCGCAAAGCCGCCCGTGCCACCGCCAAGGGGGGCGGGGGTGGTTTCCGTGGCCCGAAGGGAGGATTCGGCAAGGGCGGGGAAGCCGGAACGCCCGGTCCGAAAGTGGCGGTCGCCGACGCCAAGACTTATCCGGATGCGAAACTATACGAGCCGAATGTTCTCCGCACGTTGTTCTTGGAATTTGAAAACAAAGACTGGGAAAGCGAACTGGAAGACTTCCACGGAACCGACGTGGATGTGCCCGCCACTCTGATCGTGGACGGCAAGAAGTATCCGAACGTCGGCGTGCATTTCCGGGGGATGTCCTCCTACGGGATGGTCTCGGCCGGTTCCAAACGCTCCTTGAACTTGGCTGTTGACCTCGCGGACGACAAGCAACGACTGTACGGCTACAAGACCCTCAATTTGCTGAACTCCCATGAAGACCCGACCTTCATGAGCACCGTCCTCTATTCCGAAATCGCCCGGAAATACCTGCCGACGCCGAAGGCGAACTTCGTGAAGGTCGTCATCAACGGCGAAAGCTGGGGCGTGTACGGAAGCGTTCAACAGTTCAACAAAGATTTCACGAAAGAGAATTTCAACAGCTCGAAGGGGGCTCGTTGGAAAGTTCGCGGCAGCCCCGGTGGCGGCGGCGGGTTGGAATACCTCGGCGACAACGTCGCCGATTACAAACGCCGATATGAGATCAAATCGAAGGACGACGACAAAGACTGGAAAGCCCTGATCGCCCTTTGCAAAGTTCTCAACGAAACACCGGCTGACAAACTGGAGGAAGCCCTCAAGCCGATGCTGGACATCGACGGCCTGCTGTGGTTCCTTGCCCTCGACGTGGCCCTCATCAACGGCGACGGCTACTGGGTGCGGGCCAGCGATTACAGCATCTACATGGATGAAAAGAAAATCTTCCACATGGTCCCGCACGACATGAACGAAGCCTTCCGTCCCGCCTC
>NZ_JH636445.1:0-7104 GCF_000255705.1 Zavarzinella formosa DSM 19928 | reverse complement strand
GGTGGCGGCTTTGGTGGCGCTGGCGGAAACCCCGGCGGCCCCGGTGGTGGTGGCGGTTTCGGTGGTGGCGGTCCCGGTGGTCCCGGTGGTCCCGGTGGTCCCGGCGGCGGTGGCTTCGGTGGTGGCATGCAGTTGCCCCCGCCGGGTGAGCTGATTCCCGTGTTTATGCGTGACATGCTGCAATTGAACGAAGAACAACGGAAATCATTGGACTCGCTGCAAAAGGAAACGGACACGAAACTCGAAAAGCTCCTGACGGCTGATCAGCTTAAACAGTGGAAGCAAATGCGTGAAGGCGGCCCCGGTGGTTTCGGCCCTCCCGGCATGGGCGGCGGCTTTGGCCCCCCCGGCATGGGTGGTGGCGGTGGTGGTGTGACGCTTGATCCGCTGGTGGCCCTGACGGACTCGCGGAAACCGCTTCGCAGCAAGGTGCTGGCGGTTCCGGCCCTGAAGGCGAAGTATCTGGAAAACGTCCGCAAGATTGCGACCGATTCGCTGGATTGGAAGAATCTTGGCCCGGTCGTGGCCCAATACCGCAAGCTCATTGAAGCCGAGGTGAAGGCCGATACCCGGAAGCTGGAATCTTTCGACGCCTTCGAGCGGACAACGGCCGATTCGCCGGCAACCGGTGGCGGCGGCCGCGGCCGGGATTTCCCGCTGCGGACCTTTGCGGATCAACGCCGGAAGTTTTTGCTGGATTACAAGGAAGGAGCGGCGACCCCGGCTCCGAAGGGCAGAGACGCGAAACAGTAAGGTGATTGTCGATTTGGAATGTGGATGCTCCCGGCAACGGCTGGCCGCTGTTGCCGGGTTGATGTTGGAAGCGTTTGTTTAGCTTTTTTCGACCGGCAGGCTGGCTTGCATCCAGGCCCGCCAGCCACCGTCCATGCTGATGACGTTCGTGTACCCCATCTTTTGGATGTTGTCGGCCGCCAAGGCCGACCGAAAGCCGCCACCGCAATACAGCACCAGCGGGGTGGCCGGGTCCGGAATCTTCTTCTCAATATCCCGTTCGATAACGCCCTTGCCCAAGTGGACGGCCCCCGGCGCATGACCGGCCGCGAACTCGCTTTCTTCCCGCACATCCACCAACACGAACTTTTCCCCGGCGTTGATCCGATTGACCACATCCACAAGGGTACATTCTTTGACCCGAGCTTTGGCGTCGTTGACGATGTTCAAGAATTGCGGGGTGTGTTGCGCGGCCATTCGATTTCTCCAGACGGGCGGTTTGATTCTGGGAACAGATATGCACGAAGGCGGGCGACGGGAAGGGGAACACTGATCGACGGGCAAAACGCCGCCACCCAAGAAGAATCTTCTTGGGTGGCGGCGAATCAACAGAAGTCACGGCAAGTTAGTCTTTCGGCTTCGGGCCGGGTTTCGGAACCGGCACTTTGGGCGCCGGAACCATCGGCGGGGCCTTCGGCATCGGAACCACGGCAGGCGGTTCCTTCGGCAACGGATTCTTCGGAACGGCAGGTTCCTTGGGCAACAGATTGGCCGGTTCCTTCGGAAGCGGATTCTTCGGCGTCACCGGTTCCTTGGGCAGCGGGTTCTTCGGTGTCACCGGTTCTTTGCCCATCGGGACGCCGGGTTTGAAATCGGGCTTCAACACATCTTCCGGGTGGGGCAATGTGGAGGCTTTGGCCTTGGCCGGATCATGGGCGGCCGGTTCCGGTTGCTTGGGCGCGGCCGGCGGGGCCTTCACCTTCACTGAGGCAGATGCGCCGGCGGAGGCGGTCACCGGCAGTTTCACTTTTGCCGGGGCTGTTCGGGCCGTGCCGGTCTTCGGGGCGGTGGCGCCCTCGGCCTTTTCCAACTTCACCCGTTCGGTCGCCAGTTTGCGGAACTCGGCGGTTTGGGCTCGTTGGGTTTTCAACTCGGCCGCCTCGACCTTTGCCAGCCGCACCGTTGAATTCTTGGCGGCGGCCACATCAGCCAGCGACCGGGCCAAAATCTGGTTTTGAGTGTTGGCCGTGCGGGCCAGTTGTTGTTGAGCGGCAAAGGTCCTCGCCGGGCGGGCGGCGACGTTTTGCTGAAGGTTGAAATAATTTGTCCGTTGATTGGCCGCCCAGTTTGGGTTGCTGCTGGCGAACGATGTGGCCGTGTAGGCATACAGCGGATCATACCCGCGACGGGAATTCGCATAAGAGAACCACGGGTAGATACCCGCCGTCGCATAATTGGCGGCGTAATAGTCGCCGAAATAATAGTGGCCATAGCGAGGACGGGCGAACAGGTTGCCGGCTAACAACAGCGGATCAATCACAACACTCGGCGTGTACGCATAACCGGGACGGAGTTGATTGCCGAACATGACGGGGGCAAACAACAACCCGCGTTGTTGCAACGGATAATCCCAATATCCATCAACGAACACGTAGCCATTGGGTGTCCAGTCATAGTGCGGGGACGACCAAACCCAATTGGCCTGGCCCGGCACCCAATAACCCGGCCGCCACAGATAGCGGGTGTCCCGCCACATCCAAACGCCCGGCATCCAGACGGAGTCGGCAGTGGTCGCCTCGCCAACTGGCCCGTTTTCCAAGGTTTCGGGCGGCGCGGGGAGATATTCGGTTTCGGCCGTCTCCGTGGAGGCCCAGAAACCGGACACCCACTGATAACCTTCGGCAGTTTTGTTCCAATAGCCGGGAACCCAGTTGCGCCCCGGCGGGATGTTCCGCCAGAGGCCGCTGACCCACAGAAAATCCTTCGATTCGTCGTCCCATTGCCAGTAACCGGGAATCCAGCGGACATCGTCCCCCTCCGGCTTTTGATCCGGCGGCAACTCTTCCACTGCCTCTGGCGGAGCCTTGGCAACCACCTCACCGGGTTCGGGGTTAAACTGAGCCGGCTGCCCGAAAGCCTCATGGACAGGCCCGCGAGTCAGCTCCTGCACGCCGGTGTCTTTGTCATCGGGCGCTGGCGGCGTCGGGGCTTGGGCCGCCGAGACGGCGGCCAATAATAAACATGCCACTGGCGCAATCAAAAATTTGTTGAAATAATGCGAGGGTTTCACAGTTTGATCTCATGCTTGGTTGAGGGCGATCATGCAAAGCAACCAGAGCAAACGCAATTATGATGCCATTGAATGAAACCTTTGAAACAAACCCCGTTCATGTGTTTGAAAACTCGGCCGGCTGAAAATATCAATCGTTGTATCCGTTACGCATCCGGGCGAGAGGTGAATTGGCCGCGAACCGTGCATCAGCCGGGGCGGTCTTTTCCGTCAGCGAAGGGATCACGCCGTTTGATATTGGCCGGATCACGAATGAGTTTATGTAGTTCGAGAAAGGCAATGAGCATGAAAAGCGGAAAGCAGCGCCGTGCGGAGCTTGATGCCAAGAAGAAGGCGAATCTCGCCAAATTGATGGCCGAGCAAGAAAAGGCCGTTCTCGCCGCTCGTGAACTGGAGGCGAGTCGAGGCGAACCCGTGAACAAAGAGGCGTTGGTCCCGCACAACAGTTACGAGGCTCCTGATTTCGTCAAGCGTGGATTCTATTTGGATTTGCCCTTCAGTTGTGTCAACTGTGGCAAACCCGAGATTTGGACGGCTGGTCAGCAAAAATGGTGGTACGAAGTGGCCAAAGGTTCTGTGTATTCGACCGCCAACCGATGCCGGGCGTGTCGGCGGTTGAAACGAGAACGGCAAACCGGCGGGAGAGAAAGACCGTGAGCGTCTGGCCTTCTCTCCCGTCATCTCGTCACTTCGCCCCGCTCGCAGATTTCACGAAACGGTGGATGCCCTTCCCGTTCGGGGAGAAGGTCATCACGTAAACTTCGCCGGCCTCGTCTTCGCCGTAGGACATGATGGAGGCCGAGTTGTTCTTGAGGGTACGGTTGGCCACCACTCGCTTCTTGGTTTCGTCGTACTTCAAGGCCCACATTCGGCCGGTGATGTAGTCGGTGTAAAGGTAGTGGCCTTCCAGTTCCGGGAGTTGTTTGCCGCGATAGACGTAGCCGCCGGTGATGGATTTGCCGGTTTCGTGGTGGTATTCCCAGATCGGTTCGATCAACTCCTTTTTCGGGCCGGTGCCGTCCGTGTGATACGGGTGCAGAGACTCGCGGCGGCGCCAGCCATAGTTGCCCCCTTTTTCGAGCAAGTTGATTTCTTCCCAAAGGTTTTGGCCCACATCGGCGAACCAGCCCTGGCCGGTCTTCCGGTCGAAGGACATCCGCCAGGGATTGCGGACGCCCAAGGCGAAGATTTCCGGGGCGGCTCCCTTGGTGGCCGCGAAGGGGTTGTCCTTCGGGATGCCGTAGGCTTTCCCTTCGGCCTTGCTGTTCACATCAATGCGGAGAATCTTGCCGAGCAGCGTGCTCATCATTTGGCCGTGATCGTCCGGATCGCCGCCGTCGCCGCCGTCGCCGAGGACGACATACAGGAAGCCGTCCGGCCCGAAGCAAATCGTGCCGCCGTCGTGGTTCCAGTATTTGTGGTTAATCCGCATCACTTCTTCCTCGGAGGCCGGGTCAAGCTGGTCCGGGTTGGTCTTGCTGATGCGGAACCGCGAGATCACGTTGGTCAGCCTCGGTTCTTTCAGGGTGTAGAAGATGTACACCTCGCCGTTTTCCTTGAACTTGGGATGGAACGCCAATCCGAGGAGGCCCTGTTCGTTTTCCTTGTCGTCGTAAAAGACTTTCTTTTGGATGTCGAGGACGACTTTCGTTTCCTTGTCGCCATCCTTGAAGGCATGGAGAACGCCTTGTTGCGTGGCGACGAAAATACGGCCCAAGCCGTCGGCCGCATTGGTCAGCAAGATCGGCCGAAGCGGGATGCGCTTGCCGGAGTCGGCTCCGGAATCCCAGCCGGTCCAGGTCATGTCCTTGAAGGCCACGGCCGTTTCAATCGGCAACGGGCTGCGATCCACTTCCCAGCCCGGTGGTTGGGAGGGAAGCGCCGTGATGGTTCCCGCGAGCATGTCGGGAACGAGGAGTTGCTGGTCGTTGGCGTTGTCCAGACACAAGTCGGCGGCGCTCTTGAATCCTTCGGCCATCAAGACAGGCTTCTCACCCGGCCGGGGGATCGACCACACTTTGCCTTCGGACCAAGAGGTGATGTACAACCGGCCGTTTTGATCGAAGCACAGACCGTCGCCACCTTTGAAGCCGTCCGCCACTTTCTCGACGGTCCCGTCGGCGAGTTTCAAACGGTGCAAATCTCCGCTGGCGAAGTCAACCACCAGCAAATGAAACTGACTGTCGAGCAGCAACCCGTTGGGGGTCTTCAGGTAGGGGGCGGTCTTCGCCTCGGCCACCACCGTCACGACGCGGGGGGCATCCGGGTCGTACTTCTTCAGCGGTTCCCCCGGCTTGGGCCTCTTGGGGAAATTCCCGGCGATGCGGAAGATTGCCCCGCCGCCGCCTTTGCGGTCGCCCGAATCGCTGATGTAGAGATTGCCTTCCTCGTCGATGGCGAGATCGTTGAGGAACAGCGGGGGAATCGGGAAATCCTTGGTGTCGGCATAGATGTCCGCCTTGCCGGACTTCAGGTTGATCCGCCGAACGCGGGTCTTGTCGGCCACGAACAACCACTGTTGATACGCGACCAACCCCTTGGGATCGTCAAACCCCTCGGCAAAGGGTTCGACCTTGTCCCCTTTCAGAAGGCCGACGGAGCCGTCGCCATCCTTGTCGAACTCGCCGATGAGGGAGACAAATGTCCGGCCATCGGAACTGACGGCGATCGACTCGGGGTTTTTCAACCCGGTGACCAGAGTTTTGCCCGGCGCGGCGGCCACCGCCGACACAGCCAGAAGCAGAGCAGTGAAGCCAAAAACAAGGCGGTTCACAATGGTTCTCCAGAGAGAAGGGAGACTGATTTGCGACTTTCGAGAGTATAGGAGAACCCATCAGGACTGGCGTGGAGCGAACCGTTCGGATATTCTCGGGCCTACAGGAAGGGTCAGAATGTCTTCGGTCAGGGAGGACCCTCATGAAGCAGTATGGGACTTTGATTGCCTTGATGTTGCTCACGGGAACAACCTTGGCGGGGAACACACCGGTCCTTCAAGTCTCAAATGTGAAACCGTCCCAAAAATCACGAAACGGGTTGGTTATTAGAGGAGGGAAGATTGTCGAATTATTCAAAGACGATCGCTGGACAAAGGCATTCGCTTTCGCTGACCAAATGGAAGAAGAAGCCAGACTTGAGCGAATCAAAACTCCTGCCAAATGGTACGACCCGTTGAACCATGTGATGGACCGGTTGCAAGAGTTGGACCGGCTTCCCTTTCGATTGATCGAGAGCTTGACCCAACCCGCCGAACCCAATGATCCCTATGCGAGGATGCAAAGGCTGCTTGACGAATCTGAAGATCTGTAGCACGCAAACATGGTCGTAAAAATAGTCGGATGTGTCTTTTCAATCAGGAGGGATTCTCATGAAACGCTTTTGGAGTTTGCTTGCCTCGTTGTTGTTTGCAGGAACAACTTTGGCGGGGAACACACCGGTCATTCATGATGTGAAACCTCCTGTAAGATCAAGGGATTTGATAATCCTTGGTGGTGCGGTTATCGAGCGGTTCCAAAAAGATTGTTGGAAGAAGGCATTTGCCTTTGCGGATCAATTGGAAGAAGAGGCCGAGCTTGAGCGCATCAAGGCCGAGGCCAGATGGTACGATCCGTTGAAACCTTTTCTGGCTCATGTGTTGTGGGTCGCCAAACAATCGAACAAAGTTTCCATTTGGGTGATGCAAAGGGTTAAAGGAAAAGCGGAATTGATTGCTTGGAACACTTGGCTTGACAAGTCGCTCCGCAAAGCCGAGGCACGTCAGCAGACCATTGATCGAATGATTAGTCAGCGTGCCAATGATCGAATGATCCAATTGCTCAACGAATCCGCGGATCTTCGACAAGCCCGCGAAGAAGGACATCGATTCTGGATGAACAATCAGCCATCGGTTCTGACCTACGAGCGGCTCAACGATCAAGTCACCGAACAACTCAATGGGAATGCCGGGAAACGACCGGCCCGAAGCAAGAAGCCGTGTTTTCACGCCGAGCCATGATGAAGCATGGCGAAGCCCGTCGGGAAATCGTTGGACCAGCGGAAATCGCGGTACCCTCGCTTGCGCGTTTTGAAGTTGCGCTTTTTGCTGA
>NZ_JH636444.1:660643-661631 GCF_000255705.1 Zavarzinella formosa DSM 19928 | reverse complement strand
TTGTTCGTGTTTGGGTTCGCCCACCCGGCCAGTGGCCGCAGCCACACGCTGATCCAGCCAAAGGCCAACACCGCGACCATGGAGGCGGCCCTGGCCGACTTCGCGGCCCGGGCCGACCCGGCCGGGCAAAAATTACTGGTGGTGATCGTGGACAACGCCGGATGGCATGTCGCCGGAAAACTGGCCGTCCCGCCGAACGTGGTCTTGCACCACCTGCCTCCTTGCACGCCGGAGTTGCAACCGGCCGAACCTTTGTGGCCTTTGCTTCGGGAATCGCTGGCCAACAAAACGTTCCCCACATTGGAGGACTTAAAGGAACCCCTCGCCCGGCGATGCGAATGGCTCGCCCGACATCCCGACACGGTCAAAGGAGCCGTCGGATTCCATTGGGCCGTCAAACTCGGATGATTACGGTTCAACGAGATTCGGTATGACCCGCCGGGACTGGCTGACCATCGGCGCGCTGGCCCCCTTGGGGCTCACGCTGGCCGGGTATCAGGCGGCCAAGGCGGCCGAATCGGCTCCCTCGTCCGGCGGGTTCGGGTCGGCCAAGCGGTGTATCCTTTTGCAGTTGTGGGGGTCGCCGAGCCAGCTGGACACGTTTGACCCGAAGCCGGACGCGCCGAAGGAAGTGCGGGGGGAACTCGGCTCCATCCCGTCGGCGGTTCCCGGCTTTCGCGTCGGTGAAATCTTTCCCCGCATTGCCAAGATTCTGGACCGCGTCACGGTGCTTCGCTCGCTGACGCACAAAGACCCGATTCACGGGACCGCCTTCGCCACCACGGCCGTTCCGTTCACGGACCTCGCGCTGGAAGGCCGAAACCGCGACAGCCGACACTGGCCGTTCATCGGTTCGGTGGTCGATTATCTCGCGGAGAAGGCCGACCCTCGCCCGGCGGCGGTGCCGCGAAACTTCTGGCTGCCGTTTCCGTTCGGGTCCAAGCGGGGGCCGAGCCGGTCCGGTCCGTTCGGCGGGTTCCTCGGGCCG
>NZ_JH636444.1:646059-660633 GCF_000255705.1 Zavarzinella formosa DSM 19928 | reverse complement strand
ATTGGGCCGTCAAACTCGGATGATTACGGTTCAACGAGATTCGGTATAAGACCTGCTGGCGGAACACAGCGAGGGGCCGATGCGTCGCGCCGGGTTGGACCAACTCGACGCGAAGCCGGGGGAGAAGGTTCTTGAGATCGGCTTCGGGACGGGACACTCGCTCGTTTCCCTGGCCCAATCCGTCGGCCCGACGGGCAGGGTGTGCGGCCTCGACCTGTCGGACGGGATGGTCGCGACCGCCAAAAGCACCTTGCTCAAAGTGGGTTTGGACGGGCGGGTGGAACTGACCTGCGGCGACGCGACCCGGCTTCCATACCCGGCGAACGGTTTCGATGCCATCTTCATCAGCTTCACCCTGGAACTGTTCGACACCCCGGAGATCCCCGCCGTCCTCGCCGAGTGCAGACGGGTGTTGCGTCACGGCGGCCGCATCGCCGTCGTCGGGGTGTCCAAGGAGGGTGAGGATAGTTTCGTCCTGCGCGTGTATGAGTGGAGCCACCGCCACTTTCCGAACCTTGTGGACTGTCGACCGATTTACGTTCAACGGTCTGTCGAGGAGAGCGGTTTCCGCATCGAGAGCGCGGACCGACAGATGATGTGGGTTCCGGTTGAGATTGTGTTGGGGGTCAAGCCGGGTTGATTGTCGAGCGGCTGATCGGCCTGATCGGCGGACTCGGCGACTCACTTTTTGGCCCCAATATATGTCTCCGGCCAATGACCGAGTGCTCCGAGCCGCGTGGCCGTGCCAGGCCTCGGTCGTCTGCGGCACGGCCGCTGAGGTCGCGTTTGCTAAGCGTGCTTGATGCTCAAGACAGCGGCCGTTCAGCGATTCCGCGAGACCTGCGAGTCGAAGCGGATCGCTTGCGGGGGGATTAATACGTTAGTACTCACTGGATTGCCGCTAAAGATCGAGAGGTGGCGTTAAGAGCAAGAGGTCGTCATCAAACCGCAGAATGTGATGTCCAAGTCCCGAACCGAACGAATCACCCTTTTCTCTCGCGTCGCATCGTGGCCATCAAGATCAGGCATCCCAAAATCACACTCACGCAAGAACCTCCCAGAGTGCCGATTTTCGCCGCGTCAAGCAATTCGCCCTTGAGAGCCAGGCCGGCCACAAAGATTGACATTGTGAACCCGATCCCGCCGAGGCTGCCCGCCCCAACCATCACGGGCCAGGTCACGTTGGCCGGAAGACGGGCCACTTTCAATTTCACGGCCAGCCAGCAGAACATCATAATCCCCGACGGTTTGCCGAACACCAACCCGCACGCCACCGCCAGGGCGACCGTGTTCGAGACGGCCTCCGGTCGCACCGTCACCCCGGCATTGGCGAGGGCGAACAGGGGCATGACCAGGAACGCCACCGACGGATGCAAACTTGTTTCCAGTCGTTCGAGCGGGGAACGGGCTTCCTTCGCCGCGAACTGCAAGGTTTCCAGCGTGCCGGAATGATGTTCATGAAGTTCGCCTGGCCGGGCAAGATCTTCGTTCACTCGTCGGACCACCCTCGTCAGCAGATCATCGGGGATGTGGGCGGATGTCGGGGTCATCAGGCCGAGGATCACTCCCGCGATCGTCGGATGCACGCCGGAGTTCAGAAAGCATAGCCAGACACCCGCCCCGACGATCGCATACAGCGGCACAGCCCGCACGCCAATTCGATTCATCAGCAGGATCAGGGCGAAGCCCGCCCCGCCGAGGCCGAGCCACATCATCGACAGGTTGGTGGAATAAAAGACGGCGATGACCAGCACCGCCCCGATGTCGTCCGCGATGGCCAGCGAGAGCAGGAATATCTTGAGGCCCGAGGGAACCCGTTTGCCGAGCAACGCGAGAAATCCGACGACGAACGCGATGTCCGTCGCCATGGGGATCCCCCAGCCATTCTGGCCCGGGCCCGACGATTCCAAGAGCAGATAAACCCCCGCCGGAGCCAGCATCCCCCCCAACGCCCCGAGGATCGGCAGGGCGGCCTTTTTGGGGTCCCGCAATTCGCCGTGAACAATCTCGCGTTTGATCTCCAGTCCGACCACAAAGAAGAAAATCGTCATCAAGCCGTCGTTGATCCAAAACTCCAGCGGCCGGTTCAAGGCGAACTCCCCAATTCCAAGGGTCACGGGAGTGTGCCAGAGGTGATGGAACGCTTCGGTCGTCGCCGGAATGTTTGCCAGAGCCAGGGCGAGGAGAGTGCAGGCCAGCAAGACACCCCCGCCCGCGGCCTCCACCCGGCAGAAGCGGGCGAAGGGCCGGGTGAGTTTGCGCGAAATCGTCAGGGGAATCAGCGGGGAATCGGAAGGATGCATTTGGTTCCGTGGATCTCGGACTCGGGGGATTCGTGTCTCGCAAAAAACACTTTTCGGGGACATCAGCTTTGCGCCTGCCGAACGGCTTTCGCATTTAAATTCAACTCGTCTTGCGTTCGAGTTTGTTTCGCAACGTGGTGCGGGAGAGGCCAAGCAGTTCGCTGGCCTGGACCTGATTGCCGCCGACGTGCCTCAGTGTTTCCTCCAGCACCGCCCGGTCCACCTCGGCCAGCACCTTCCGATAAATGTCCCCCTCGCCCGCCTCCAGCAATCGGCGGGTGAGAGTTCTCACATGACATACGTCGGCCGAATCTGAAGCGGCGGCCGGAGACCGTTCGCCACGGAACGCGGGCGGCAGACATTCCGCAGTCAAGACTTCGCCGGGAGCCTGGATCACCCCGTACCGAATCACGTTCTGCAGTTCCCGGACATTGCCGGGCCACGGGTGGAGCCGCAGCAACCGCATGGCCTCCGGCGACAAGGCGCGAACGTTTTTTTGCAATTTCCGGGAAATGATCCGCACGAAGTGCTCGGCCAGCATCGGAATGTCGGCCTCGCGTTCCCGCAACGGAGGAAGCAACACCGTCACCCCGTTGAGACGATAAAGCAGATCCTGCCGGAATTTGCCCTCGGAGGCCATTTCGTCAAGATTCTGGTTGGTGGCCGCGATGACGCGCACGTCGGCCGAGATCGTCTCCCGGCCGCCGATCCGCTCGAATTGTTGTTCCTGGAGCAAACGCAAGACCTTGGCCTGCGTGGCGGGGGTCATGTCGCCGATTTCGTCAAGAAACAACGTCCCGCCGTTCACCTGCTCGAACTTTCCGACGCGCTGCCGGTCGGCTCCGGTGAAGGCCCCCTTTTCGTGGCCGAACAATTCGCTCTCCAGCAACGCCTCCGGAATGGCGGCGCAATTAATCGCGAGAAACGGACGGTCCGACCGGCGGCTGTGCTGGTAGAGCGCCCGGGCAATCAGTTCCTTGCCGGTCCCGCTCTCGCCAAGGATCAGGACCGTCACGTCCTGCGGGGCGATGCGGCCAATCGCCTTGTACACCTCCTGCATCGGCGGAGACTGGCCGACGATCCGGTCGGAGCCCTCGGAGTCGGACGGTCCGTCAAACACGGCCGGCACGCTCTGGATTCGACGCAGTTCCACGGCCCGGCCCACCACTTCCCGAATCTGGTACAGGTCCACCGGCTTCAGCAGATACTCGAACGCCCCGCGTTTCATCGCCTCGATGGCCGTCTCCGTGGCGGCATGCGCGGTCACGACGATCACCGGCAATTTCTGGTCATGGCGTTTGATCTGCGCGAGCAGTTCCAGCCCGGACTGATCCGGCAACTGGACGTCGACGATCACCACGTCGGGCGATTCGGTCTTCAGCGACGCCAGCCCTTGCTTGCCCGTTCCTGCCGTCACGACGGTCAGCTCCTCGGACTCCAGGCCCGTTTGCAGCGAGTAAAGCACGTTCGGTTCATCATCAATGATGAGCAATTTCGCCATGCGAACCCTCCCCGTTCCGGCTGGCCATGTCCGTCGGTCCGGTGGCCGGGACCGGCAGACGAATCGTGAAGACCGCGCCGCCCGTCGGACGGTTTTCGGCCTGCAACCGTCCGTCGTGGCTTTCGATGATCCGGCGGCAGATGGACAATCCCAAGCCGAGGCCCGATTCCTTGGTGCTGACGAACGGCTCGAAAATTCGCTCGCCCAGATCGCCCGGCAATCCCGGCCCGGTATCCTCGACGGTCACCAGGACACACCGGTCGCGGTCGTCGGTTCCAGACAGACAGGTGACGATCACCTCGCCTCCCTTGGGCATGGCGTCCATCGCGTTCAGCGCCAGATTGTAAATCACCTGGCGCAGTTGATTCGGGTCCGCGTCGAGCACGACATCCGGCCGGTTCGAGTCGAGACGGAAGCGGACGGCCTGCAATTCGGCCCTTCCGCGGAGGGCCTCCAATGTCTGGCCGAGCAGGACGGCGAGGTCGACGGGCCGCTTGTCAAGGCGGGGGGGCCGCGCGAAATCGAGGAAGTCCGTGACGATCTGCTCCAGCCGGATGATCTCGGACTCCAGAACCTCAAAATCCCTGGGCCGCAGCGACGGCCCGCCACGACGGTCGGCCGCGGCCTGCACCAGTAGTTTGATGGACATCAACGGATTGCGAATCTCATGGGCGATGCCCGCCGCCATCTGGCCGACCCACGCCAGCTGTTCGGCCCGCAACGCCTCCCGTTCGGTTCGTTTCAACCGGTTCAGCACCGCCGAAACGGATTCGGACACCTGGCGAAACGCATCCCCCGTCGCGCCCGGCTCCGAAGCGTCCTTCTCCCCCGCATGCGCGGCGAGCGACAATTGCCTCGCGGTGTCCCTCAGGTGATCCTCGGTGCGCCGCATGGAGCGCCGCAGGGCGACCGCCATCACCCATCCGGCCAGCATGCCCCCGAACGCGCCGCACACTCCCAGCCCGATCATGGCCACCGTGATCCGGTTGGCCAGTTCCTGGTTCTCCGTGCTGGTCCTGGTCAGCACGCCCTCGTTGAGGCGGAGATACTCGTGGGCGGGTTCGAGAATTTCCCTGGTCAGAACCGAGTCGCTCAGTTCGATGAGCTTCGGATAAAACCCCTCCGGTGGCTGTTCCCTCAGCAATTGTTCATACTCGGCGAAGAAGTGATCCATCCCGGCCCTCGTCCGCTTCATGAGGGCTTGTTCCGGCGGCGTGGTGGCCACTTCGTTTGCGGCCGCCAACGCGTCCGTCGCCCGTTCCCGCAACCGTGGAACCGGCTCCAGATGCCTTTTGTTCCCGGTGATCAGATACCGGTCGAACTGGGTGCGCACCTCTCGGATGCTGATTTCCAAATCCTGGGCCGCGCGAACGCTCGCCACGTTGATCGACAGCAGTTTGGACATCGACGATTGCAAATTGCGAACATAAGAAGCCGCCCCGAACGCGACCAGCAACAACAACCCGCTCAGCGCGGCCAGCGGGGCGGTCAGTTTCGCGATGAGTTTGGAGTTCATTGGCCCGGCCTTTCGTTGTCCAGATAGTGGACAGCCGTGCGGAATCTGGACAGCGACCAGGTCAAATCTCTCTGGAAAGCTGTTCGCATCATCGTCTGATTCATGATCGTTAATTGAAATTTGGTTTCTCGTCAGCCGTCGTATTTTATCCCGTCCGCAGTTTCCGACCCGCCCCGGCTGACGACCCGCCGGATTGGACTTTTCCACAAGTAATTAATTCATGGCCGTTTGCATGATCGCCGGCCGGCCCGGAGCGAGGCGCCCGAACGGCTCGGATCCGGCGGCCATGACTCGGATGTCCGTGACGCCGGGAAATCTGGCATTCCAGTTGCGTTGAGCGGCAAATGTGATGCCTCTGGCAGGGAAATGCAATCGCCGCAAACGGAATTGCCTTCGGAACGGACACAGGGGCGATCCGACGTCTCCGAACTTCACGAAAAAGTTCACCATGGCCTGGACCAAAGAGCGGCTTGAGGCGATTGCGGGAACCCGGCTCGGCTCCGCGAAACTGATCGTGGTCTCCAACCGCGAACCCTACATCCACCGGAACCTGCCGGGCGGCGAAGTCGAGTGCATCCGCCCGGCCGGGGGACTGACGACGGCACTCGACCCGGTGATGCGGGCGTGCGGCGGCGTATGGGTGGCCCACGGGTCCGGGAACGCCGACCGACGGACCGCCGACAGTCGCGGCCACATCGGCGTGCCGCCCGGCGATCCGAGCTATCTGCTCCGCCGGGTCTGGCTGACGCCGGAGGACGAGGCCGGGTATTACTACGGTTTTTCCAACGGCAGCCTGTGGCCGTTGTGTCATCAGGTCTATTGCCGGCCGTCGTTTTCCCCCGACCATTGGGAGGCTTACAAGCGGGTGAACGAGCAATTTGCGGCCGCCGTCTTGCAGGAGGCGGGAAAGGGGCCGGCCGTGGTGTTCGTCCAGGATTACCATTTTGCCCTGCTGCCGAAACTGCTGAAGGCGGCCAGGCCCGATTTGGTGGTCGCTCACTTCTGGCACATCCCCTGGCCGAACCCGGAGACGTTCCGCGTCTGTCCGTGGGCGTCGGAGATTCTTCAGGGGATGCTCGGGAACGATCTGCTCTCGTTCCACACACAGTACCATTGCAACAATTTTCTGGAGACGGTGGACCGGACGCTGGAGTGCCGTCTCGACCGGGAACATTTCGGGGTCACCAGCGGCGGCCGTCATTGCCGGGTCCGTCCCTTTCCGATCAGCGTCGATCCGGAATTGGCAGAGACTTATTTGGGCGACGACTGGGAACAACGGGCGGCCGGCCTTCGGCAACGACACGGCCTCGGAGATCTTCCCGTTTTGGTGGGCGTGGACCGGGTGGACTATACGAAGGGCATCCCGGAGCGACTGGCGGCGGTGAACCGCCTGCTGGTTCGCCATCCCGAATGGAAAGGTCGCTTTCACTTCCTTCAGGCCGGGGCCCCGAGCCGCACCGATTTGCCGGAATACCGCGACCTGAACATCCGGGTCGCCGAATTGACGGAGACGATCAACCGGGAGCATGGGACGCCGGATTGGAAGCCCGTTGTTTTCCTCAACGAGCATTTCGGGCTGGAAGACATTACCCTGCTGTATCGCATGGCGGCCGGGTGCGTGGTCAGCTGCCTACATGACGGCATGAACCTGGTGGCCAAGGAATTCGTGACCTCCCGGCCGGACGAGGGCGGGGCGCTGGTGCTGTCCCGATTCACCGGGGCGGCCAGTGAACTGACCGACGCCGTTTTGGTCAACCCGTTTGACGTGGACGAACTGGCCGACGCCCTCCTGACCGCCCTGACCATGTCCCCCGACGAGCAACGGCGCCGGATGCGGCGGATGCGCAAACAGGTGGCGGATCACAACATCTACCGCTGGGCCGGAATGTTGCTGTCCGAGGCGGCCAAACTGGTTGATGAACCCTTGGACGAACTGGAACCGGAGATCTCGCCGGAGCCGGACATCAAAACGGAGTCCGAGATTGAAGAAATCGATTCGCAAGAGGTGAACGGGATGATCGCCAGTGCGACTGCCCTGAGCCTGATTCACTTGATGGGAGCCTCCTGATGAACGAGCCAAAATTGTTTTCATTGGGATGGGTGAGAACCATTGCCGCCCTTCATCGTTCAGGCCGGCCGGTCGTCATCATGTTTGATTACGACGGCACGCTCACGCCGATCGTCCGTCACCCGAGCCTCGCCCGGCTCATGCCGGAGGACCGTGATCGACTGAGCAGACTCTCGCGGATTCCCGGCGTCCGTCTGGCCATGGTGAGCGGCCGGGCTTTGGAAGAACTTCGCGGCCTGATTGGGCTGGAGGGCGTATGGTATGTCGGCTCCGGCGGGGCCGAGCTTGATTTGGGCGGGCGTCGCATGGCGGACCCCCGCGGAGCAGCGTTCGGCAGGGTGCTGGATCTGCTGCACGATCATCTGGTCCCCCTGCTGGCCCGCTATCCCGGCACGTGGGCCGAACGAAAGCCTGTTGGGCTTTCGTTGCATTATCGGGGTCTTCTTCCACTCATGGCCGTCACTTTCCGGCTGGAGGTGGCCAGGCTGACGGACGAATTGCCGTGGGTGCGTCAGCGAGTGGTGTCCGAGGCCATCGAGATCACCCCGGCGGGTGGTTGGGACAAGGGCACGGCCGTCGCGATGATCCTGGACCGGCTGGATTCCGTGTCGTATCCGGTGTTCATCGGAGACGCGGCCAACGATGCCGAGGCGATGGAGGTGACAAACGGCAGAGGCGGCTTGTCCGTGGGCATCGGTGAAGACGCCCCGATCGAGTCCCGTGTGCGCGTTCACGGGCCAAGGGAACTCGCCGTTGATATGGAGCAATTAATCGCCGAGTTGACCGGCGTTCCGCGTCTGGTTTCAGCAGCAGATGCGCATGCCAACGACGACGGCGATAAAACGAGCGAAGTGGCCAAAGACGACCAATCGCCCTTGATGACCTGCCCCGGAATTTTGATCGTGGAGGCGGATGCCTGTTCGCGTCGAAAACTCTCGGCGCAATTGGGTGAAAAAGGCTGGAGGGTGACAGAGACGGGCGACCCTGCGGAGGCTGCCCCGGCCATTCGGGATCATCCGGAGGAGATCCAGGTGGCGCTGGTGGATTTGCAACTTCCCGGTTTTCAGGGAGCCAAGACCCTTGCGGAGCTTGGCTCCGCGCATCCCACCCTGATCTGCTGCGGCATGTCTGCCGATGTGACCGCTTACACGGCCGCCGCCATCCGGCGCATGAGCGACACCCCGCTGTTCACCAAACCCTTCGCCCCGGAAGCCATCGACCGCGAGCTTCGCCGTTTGGTGGCCGAGAGACCGGGCCACCATGGGACAGATGTTCAATAGTTTGGCCGGACACGATCTCGCAGTCAAAGGGTGAAAATTTGCGCCAATCGCCAATGCTTCCGTTTTGACTCGCCGCACCGTTCAGACTTTTTCAAATTATGGGCTCATCGGCTCCCTCGACTCGTGTCGCGGCTTTGGCGAGTCACGTTAGATGTGGAACGATCTCCGGTCGGATGAAAGTGATTTGGCAGGTTAGTTCGCTGTCCACAAACTGGACACAAGTCCAAAATCTGGCCATCGTCGACAGACAGCTTTGCCGAACTTCAAACCATGATTTGTCGGGAAGGCAAAATATCAATCATTTTTTACTCAGCTGCCAATCGCCAGCCGTGTCTTTTCACCACCGATTTTTTGCGGGCTAGGTGCGAGGATTCAGCCATAACCTGCCTTGGAGCCAATGCTTGACGCTTCCCTGACAGTATTGACCAAAAAAGCCTCAATCCACGAATGTTCAAAGTCGGCCATGTCGCTGTCGAACACTCGGCGTCTTTGGCATTTCAATTGCTTTCACTGATGAATGACACACCATCACAAGCGACTTTGTTGACGTCAATGGCTTCCGATTGCCGGGGAAGCCGGATCATCATTCCGCCGCCTGGCGGATGTTTCGGACGAGACCGGATGAAACATGCTCGCCGCGACACAACGGAGAACAAAATGACTTGGGACGCCGGACCAAATTGGACCCACCGACTGGCTCGTCATCTTGCGGTGATTTTGCAAGGCCGTTGCCGTTTTTGCATCCCGGATGTCGCGCGGCTGAACGACGCGGCGGACCGTCGGGTTTCCGATGCGGCCGTTCTTGAACCGCTCGCCAAGCAAGCATTCCTCGCCGCCGATCCGCTGATTCACACGGTTTTGGGGGAAGACAGTTATCACGAATTCGAGGAGATTGTCAGGCGTGTTCTTAACAAGTCGAAGGCAGTCTCGGATTTTGCGCAATTGGCGGCGGCCTGACAGGCAGACATCGCCGCCGGGAGATGAGTTTGGTGTTCGGCCATGCGGTTACGTCAACGAAGTGTTTTGCGGAGAGGCTGGTCGTCATCATCCGCCTCGACTCGATTGCATCCGAGCCGGGACCCTGCAAAATCAACTTAACTTCATGAGGAGGACTTCAGCAATGAACGAACGCCAGATGCGCCAAGTCCTCGACTGGTTCCACACCAAGGTCGGGGTAATCACTTGCTCGGTCTGCTCGCACACGGAATTCAAGTTCGACTCTGAGTTGACCTCGCTGCCGGTCAGGCGGGGTGGCCCTCGCCCGCGGGCCGACTTCTCCGACGACTTGGCGGCGGTCATGCTAATCTGCACTCATTGTGCGAGCATTCGTCTGTTCTCAGCGGCGAAAATGGGAATCATCCCGAGATCCGCGGGAAAGACACCGCCCTCAGGCTGCATTTCTGCTCGCGATGTCTGACTGCGACCATGGCACCATGCGGCTTCACCTCGAAGCCGATTGTTAGTCAACTCCGACCGATCCGGATATGATTCAAGCATGTCCCTGGCTGATACCTCCCCTTGGTGGCTGCTTCCAAACCTGTTTGCCTTGGACGCGCCCGTCGTCGCCATCGTCTGGCAGCGGTTTTTGGCAGGCCGATTCGATGTGGATGTTCCTTGGGTCGCCTCGGCCGCCTTGGGGGCCGCCGTATGGTCCATCTATCTCATTGATAGACGGCTTGACGCCGCGAGGGGATGTCTCGACGCCGACCGGCATCGGGCCGCCGCCCGTCGCCCCCGCCTGTTCCTCGGCGCGGGTCTTCTGGCGGCTTGCCTTTCCGTGTTCGCCGCCGCATGGCTGCCCGCCGGATACATTCTGGCCGGGCTGGTTGTCGGCTTGGGAGTGGCCGCTTACCTCGGCCTCATCCACATTGCCGGAGGAAGCCTTCATTCGCATGCCGGAGTGAAAGAATTGCTCGTGGCGATTGGATTCGCCGGGGGCGTCGCCATCCCGCTCCCCGTCAACGGCCCGCCCCCCGTCCAGTGGGTTCCCGGGATCGCCGCCTTTGCCGGACTCTGCTTCCTCAACTGCCGGCTCATCGACCGCTGGGAGTCCGGGGGACCGCGGCGGGCCTGGCCGGAATTCATCTTGGGAGTCGGTCTGCTGGCTTTCTGTGTCGCTTTGCCGTTAGCCATTGGCCTGGCCGTCGGCGGCGCTTCGCTCAGCCTTCTCGTGACACGCCTCACATGCCGACGCCGTTTGCGTGTCGCCCGCGTCCTCGCCGACGCCGTGCTCCTCACTCCTCTCGCCTGCTGTGTTGTTCCGTGAAACCTCCTTGCTTCGACATTCTTGCTCCGCACTACGTCTGGATTGAGGCCGTCACTTTCGGGGGATTGCTCCAATGGTGCCGAACGGCGCTTGTGGACCAGTTGACCGAAGTGCGACGGGTGCTGGTGCTTGGCGAAGGAGACGGCCGATTTGTAAACGCCTTTCTGTTGCGGAACCCAAATGCCGCCTTGGATGTCGTCGATGCCAGTCCGGAGATGGTCGCTCGAGCCCGACAACGCCTCACGGGGCTTCCCGGCGCTCGCAACGTCCGATGGCACGTCGGCGACGCGCGACGGTTTGAGCCGGACGGCCCGCCTTATGACCTGATCGTCACCAACTTCTTTCTTGATTGCCTCACGGCTGCCGAACTACAAACCCTCGTGGAACGCCTCGCTCGCCACCTGGAGCCGGGCGGACGATGGCTTGTGGGCGATTTCGCACTCCCCGCCAGTCGTCTGAAGCGGATTGGAGCTCATGCGGCCCTCGCGGTCATGTACCTCTGCTTCAAGGTGGTGACCCGAATTCCCGCCGGGCGTTTGGAGGATCCGGGACCTGTCTTGCTGGCGCATGGGCTCACACCGGAGCAGGTGGAACACCGGCTCGGCGGCTTCCTCGTCGCCAGCCTCTGGCGTCGGTCTAACGGGTGAAATGACACGGCGGCCGCGCACAGGCAAGGCACGGCCGCCGGTTGCTTGGCAAACGCTTTGGAGTGGTCGGGGCCGGTTGTTCCTTGCACGGCGCCGGGAGATTGGACAGTGCCCCCTTTTTAGCCACTGCTTGCGAGTCGCGCCAAAGCATTCTGGAGGGAGGCAAGCAAGCCGACATGGCAAAGCCGCCTCTGCTTGAAAGATGTCATCGCGATGGCGGATTCGTGCTCTCTTTGGCCGGGGCGCGTCGACGTGAAAAGAGTCAGGCCCCGGCGGCATCCTCGGGTTCGGAAGCAATCAAATGTTGCATCTTCGCCACCTTCCAGCCGATGAACAGGACGTTGGGAACGTCAATCTGCTCGCGGGTGGCCCCGCTGGTCCGGATGACGAGGTTGCCGGACCCCAAGCCGAGCAGCCAGTTCTGAAAAAGGTCATCCCGGTGTTTCTCCAGCATCATTCCCTGCGTGTTGTAACTCTTCGACCCGGCTCCGAGGACATGGACGTGGGTGACCTGGCCCGGTTCCACCAGCCAGTAACTCATGCGGTCGAAAACGAACACACTGACCGACCACGCGGAAAACAACAGGGTGGAGAACCACAGATACGCGCCCATGTTCATGTGAATCTTCAGGGCTCCGAACAGGACAAAGATCTCGTCCCACCAGCCCATGTACGCCAGGAAAACGGTCACGAGCAACCCGCCCAAGATGACAACGCCGGAGGCTAGCCCGCGAACACGAAAATTCGTGATGAGGATCACCGCGAATAGGGTGGCGAAATAGACAACGCCCAAATTGGAACTGGCGTGGAACAGTTCTCTGTCCGTCCCGATCTCATGAGGCTGTCCACGCCAATAGGTGAGAAACATCATCACGTAACCGACGGCCCAGACCGGCCACCAGTAAAAAAAATCCGAGTGGCTGTAAATCCGCAATTTTTTAGCCACCGGCGCCGCATGCCGGGCCGGCGGTGGCGTAAGCGGCTGATGCCTGATGCCGACGGGATCGGCCGGCGAAGGCGATGAGTTGTCCATGGTTGATATGCTCCGGTAATCCGTACCGGGAGATCACAGCATTTCGTGCGCCTCTCCGGAGAGATGTAGTCCTTTTCGCCAACACGGACCCTTGCCGTCAATTAATCTTTGCGTTCATGCGCCGCGTCGCTCTACCATAGGGCCATCAGAAACCCGGAGGGCGTCATGCGTCTCCAAGGCAAGGTTGCGTTCATCACTGGCGGCAGCCACGGCATCGGCCGGGGGATCGCCGAGCGACTAGCCCGCGACGGCGCGGACGTGGCATTTAACTACGGGCACGACGACGCCGGGGCGGCGGCAACGGTGGCCGCCATTGAGGCGGCCGGCCGCAAGTCGGCGGCCATCCGGGCCGACATGCTCGACCTCGCCGCCATCCGGGAGATGCTCGCGGAGGCGGAGCGCCGCCTCGGGACGCCCGGCATTCTGGTTAATAACGCCGGCGTTGAACACAAGGCCGACTTCTGGAATGTGACGGAGGCCGATTATGACCGCGTCTTGAGTGTCAACCTCAAGGGATTGTTCTTCTCCACGCAGGCGTTTGTCAACCAACTTCGGGCCGCCGGCCGGCCGGGAACAGTCATCAATATCAGTTCGGTGCATGAGGACTTGCCGTTCCCCGGTTTCTCGACGTATTGCGCCAGCAAGGGGGCTGTCCGGATGCTGACGCGAGACTTGGCCGTCGAACTCGGGCCGCTTGGCATCACGGTGAACGCCATTGCCCCCGGCGCCATCGAGACGCCCATCAACACGAAATTGTTGAACAGCCCGGAACTGTTAAAAGCCCTGACGGACAAGATCCCGCTCGGCCGGCTCGGCAAGCCCGAGGACGTGGCCGGGCTGGCCGCGTTCCTGGCCTCGCCGGACGCGGCATACGTGACAGGGGCGACGTATTTCATCGATGGCGGTCTGACTTGGTCCTACCACGAGCAGTAACATCTCTCTCACCCAGTCCTCCATGCCCGACGTCCCGCCTCCGGCCGCCCCGCCCCCGGAAAAGCCCGCGGACCCGGAAGCGGTCCGCCTGGCCGAAGACGGTCGCCGCGAACGGAACTGGAAACGGTGGGGGCCGTATCTGGCCGAGCGGCAGTGGGGCACCGTCCGCGAGGACTATTCGCCGAACGGGGACGCATGGACCTACTTCCCCCACGACCACGCCCGCAGCCGGGCGTACCGTTGGGGCGAGGACGGGTTGCTCGGCATCACCGATCGCGAGTGCCGGCTGTGCTTTGCCCTTGCCCTGTGGAATGGCCGCGACCCCATTCTGAAAGAGCGATTGTTCGGGCTGACGAACGGGGAGGGAAATCACGGGGAAGATGTGAAGGAGGCCTATTTTTACCTCGACGCCACGCCGACGCACAGTTACCTGAAGGGACTGTATAAATACCCGCAGGCCGAGTTCCCGTACCGGCAACTCGTGGCCGAGAATGGCCGCCGCGGGCGGGACGATTTGGAATATGAACTGGCCGACACCGGTGTCTTCGACGGAAGCCTTTACTGGGACGTGACGGCAGAATATGCCAAGGCGGATGCGGACGATCTGCTGATTCGCGTCACCATCGCCAATCGCGGGCCGGAGGCGGCGACGCTGCATGTGTTGCCGACCGCCTGGTTTCGCAACACATGGGCCTGGGGTTCGCCTTCCGACGAGGGGAAATGGCCCAAGCCGAGCCTGACCGCGACGGCGGCTGGCGTGCTGGCCGAGCATTGCACTCTCGGTCGCTTCCTGCTTGCCGCGGACGGCGGGCCGGGATGGGTGTTCACTGAAAATGAAACGAACGAGGCGAGAGTGTTTGGGACGCCAAACCTCACTCCGTTCGTCAAAGACGCCTTCCATGAATTCCTGATCCGCGGCCGGACCGACGCCGTGAACCCGGCCCGGTCCGGCACCAAGGCTGCGGCCGTGTGCCAGTTGACCGTGCCGCCCGGCGGGGAAACAACCATCCGGCTCCGGCTTCGCCCG
>NZ_JH636444.1:641279-646049 GCF_000255705.1 Zavarzinella formosa DSM 19928 | reverse complement strand
GACCCGGCCCGCCCGCCGGCCCCGGCCGTCCGCAAAACGAGCCGGAACGCCGCGTGGCGGTGTCTGCACGCCCGCGACGTGATGTTGATGCCGGACAAGTGGGAGTATCCGTGGTTCGCCGCGTGGGACCTGGCGTTCCATTGCGTGGCCGTGGCCCGCGTCGATCCGGCCCTGGCCAAGGAACAACTCGTCCTGATGCTTCGGGAATGGTATGCCAGCCCGGCCGGCCAACTGCCAGCATACGAATGGAACTTCGGGGACGTGAACCCGCCCGTCCACGCCTGGGCGTGCTGGCGCGTGTACAAGATGACCGGACCGCGCGGCGGCCGGGACCGGGCGTTTCTGGAGCAGTGCTTTCACAAACTGCTCATCACGTTCACCTGGTGGGTGAACCGGAAGGACCCGGCCGGAAAGAACCTTTTTGCCGGCGGCTTCTTGGGCCTGGACAACATCGGACCGTTCGACCGCTCCCAGCCATTGCCGGACGGCACGCGGCTGGAACAGGCGGACGGAACGGCGTGGGTCGCGTTTTTCTGCCTGACCATGCTGGCAATCGCCTTGGAACTGTCGAAAGAGAATCCGGCTTACGAGGGGGTGGCCAGCAAGTTTTTTGAACACTTCGTGGCCATTGCGGACGCCATGAACACCCTTGGCGGGACTGGCTTGTGGAACGACGCGGACGGGTTCTATTACGACCGCTTGGAAACATCCGACGCCGGAACATGGACCGGCGTGCGCTCGATGGTCGGCCTGATTCCGCTGATCGCGGTGGAAGTCTTGGAAGACACGGACATCGCCCGCCTGCCGGGATTTGCCAAACGACTGCAATGGTTCCTCGACCACCGGGGCGACCTGGCCGGTCAGATCGCCCACCTGGATGACGGCGGCCGAGGCCGTCGGTTGCTCGCCATCCCGTCCCGCGAGCGGCTGGAGCGGGTGTTGCGTTACCTGCTGGACGAAGGCGAGTTCCTGTCCCCCCACGGTCTCCGGTCGGTGTCCCGGTTCCACAAAACCCGCCCGTATGCGATGACGTTTGGCGGACACGAGGTGCGGGTGGACTACGAACCGGCCGAGTCGCGTTCGGGCCTGTTCGGCGGCAACTCAAACTGGCGCGGCCCGGTGTGGTTCCCGGTCAACTACTTGTTGGCGGAAGCACTGGAACAATACCACCACTTCTACGGGGATGCCTTCACGGTGGAATGCCCGACTGGCTCCGGCAACCGGGTGACGCTCAAAGCCGCCGCCCGCGACCTCTCGGCCCGCCTGGTGAGCCTGTTCCTTCCCGGTCCCGCCGGTCCCGGCCCTTGGGCCGGCAACAACCCCCGGTTTGTCGACCCGCACTGGCGCGACTTGCTCCTGTTCCACGAATACTTCGACGGGGACACCGGCCGCGGCTTGGGGGCCAGCCACCAAACCGGATGGACGGCCCTGGTCGCCAAGCTGATCGAAGACCGGGCTGGACCCGGCCGTTAATCCGGCCGAACTTTCGGCCCGGCATTTGCACGACAGTCAACGCATTACCATATTGCCCATCACCCTCACGGTTCGGGCTATGATTTTTCAATGTTAGTCTTCAACACGAGGTTTGCCATGATTGAGCCACTCGGCGGAGGAACAGGGAAAGCCATCGGATTCAAACTGTCCGGCCGTCTGCACGACGACGATTATAAGCGGTTCGTGCCATTGGTCGACGCCGCAGTTGGGGAAGGGAAGGCGAGTCTGCTCGCCTACTTCCACGATTTCCACGGATGGGACGCCCATGCGCTGTGGGACGACGTGAAGTTTGCCACCACGCATTGCTCCAAGATCGAACGGATCGCCTTGGTCGGCGAGAAGGCGTGGGAAAAATGGATGGCTGTGGTGTGCAAGCCGTTCACAATGGCCACCGTCAAATACTTCGACGCCGCCGAACTGGACGCGGCCTGGCAGTGGGCTGAGACGAACTCCTGACAAGACACCCGCTGGTGGCCGCGCACATAACGGGCTGTGGGAATACCCGATGGGCGTGATGCCACAGGTCCGTCGGTCTGACAGCCGGGAAGAGACTTCAACTTCAAGTCCGCTTTCGCGAACAACAATTTATCATTTTCCTTGTCAGGTTTTCGCCGGAGCGACGACAGACATGGCAGAGCCACCCGAGCAGACGGCGAAGACGCCAGGGAGAGTCGTGACCCAAGCCGACCTGACCGCCGATTGTCGGACACCCGCCCCGGAAACGTGGGTCGAGGCGCACGGCGATTACCTGTACCGCTTCGCCCTCGGCAAGGTCCGAGCGCCGGACGTGGCCGAGGAGCTGGTACAGGAAACGCTGCTGGCGGCGTGGCGGGGTCGGGCGGGATTCGCCGGGAATTCGTCCGAGCGCAGTTGGCTGACGGCAATCCTCAAACGCAAAGTGATTGATTGGATCCGTCAGCGCGTGCGTGATCGGATGACCGCGATGCCTGACGCGGAACCCGACTCGGCCGCGGCTGATCCGTTCGACCAGCGGGGCCACTGGAAAAAGCCTCCTCGCGAGTGGGACCAGGACGACCCGGCCGCCGGGCTGACGCGGGACGAATTCTGGACGACGCTCCATGGCTGCCTTGGCAAACTCCCGCCGCGGTTGCACGAGGTGTTTGTCCTCCGGTATTTGGACGAGACAAGCGGCCCCGAAGCGTGTCAGGAACTCGGGGTGTCGCCGACCAACTTGTGGGCGATGCTGCACCGGGCCCGGTTGCGGATGTGTCAGTGCCTGACGGTGAACTGGTTTCAACAACAACCAGGCGAGGGGGAGAAACCATGTTGACGTGCCGCCGGGCGACTGAACGCCTCTCCCGTTCGCTCGACGTCCCACTGCCGGTCGTCGAGAAAATCGGGATGGAAGGACACATGCTACTGTGCGGACACTGCCGCCGGTTCCGGCGGCAGATCGTGATTCTGGATGCCATTTGCAAGGATGTCGGAGACCGGATCGCCGGGGAAGAAACGGCGCTGCCGGCCTCGGCTCGGCAGCGGATCGTGGCCGCCCTGGCCCAATCCGAGACGGGAAGCGAGCCGTGACCTGGCAACGACGAGCTGGCGGCTTGCTGCTCGCGGGTGTCGTGGTCCTCGCGGGGCTCGTCGTCCTGGCGCCGACCGACGAATGGTGGTTCCGGCCGCGCGTCAGCGTGCCGCTCCGCATCGGGACGCCGAAAGACGGCCGGCTGGAAAAGTCCGACACGGAATGGCGTGACGTCCTGAGCGACGAGGCATTCCGCGTCACCCGTCGAAAAGGGACCGAACGCTCCCACAGCGGCGCGTCATGGGATGAAAAGCGTCCCGGTGACTACGCCTGCGTCTGCTGCGGCCAGAGTCTGTTCGACTCAACGGCCAAGTTCGACTCTGGCACCGGGTGGCCGAGTTTTTGGAAGCCTGCGGACATCGAAGCCATCTCCTTGATGCGGGAGAACGGGCTGTTAGACGACCGGACCGAAGTGATTTGCAGCCGGTGCGACGCCCACCTCGGGCACGTCTTCGAGGACGGCCCGCCGCCGACCGGGCAACGCTACTGCATGAACTCGGCTGCCCTCCGCTTCACCCCCGCGCCTGAAACGGCGGGGACGCCGTCGCCATGACCGGGAATTGTTTCCCCGGCTGATTTGTTTGATCTGATGTTTCACCCCAGGAGTTTTCCCATGCAATGGCTTTCCCGGACCGCCTTCGTCGCGGCTGCCTTGGTCATCCCGTTCGCTGTCGGCTGCGATGGCAAGATGACCACTTCGACCTCCGCGCCCAAGATGGACAAAATGGAAAAGGGCAAAATGGACCCTATGGACAAGGGCAAAATGGACCCCGCGGACAAGATGGAAAAGGACAAGATGGAAAAAGACAAGATGGAAAAAGACAAGATGACTAAGTGACGTGATTCACGCCTCGGGGACTACCGGCAACGGCTCCCCGAGGCTCCATTTTTGGGAACATATCTCCATGCCCCGTCTTGCCGCCAAGCACCCGTTGCCGATCCGCATTTCACACTGGCTGAACGTGCCGGTGATGGCCGTGATGATTTGGAGCGGACTGCTCATCTATTGGGCCTACGACCCGTACATGATTGAAATCGGCGGGGTGGTCCTGTTCAAGTTCTTCCCGGACTGGTTTTACCGGACGATGGACTTGGAATCGGGCCTGGCGGAAGGAATGGCCTTCCATTTCACCTTCGCGTGGCTGCTCACGCTCAACGGGATGTTTTACGTCGGCTACCTTGTGTGGTCGGGGGAGTGGCGGATGCTCGTGCCGATGCGGAGATCATTCCGCGAAGCCTGGCACGTCGTGTTGCACGACTTGAAACTCCGCAAGGAGCCGCCGCCGCCAGCAAAGTTCAACGCGGCCCAGCGGTTCGCGTACACCGGCGTCATCCTGAAGGGGGCCGGCACGGTCATCACCGGGCTGGCGATCATGAAGCCGACGCAACTGGCGTGGCTGACCGCCCTGCTCGGCGGCTATCAAATGGCCCGGCTGTGGCACTTTGCGCTGATGATCGGGTTCTGCATGTTCATCGTGGTCCACCTCGCCCAAGTGGCGAAGGCGGGGTGGAACAATTTCCGGGCGATGATCGCCGGGTTTGAAATTGTCACTCCCCCCAAGGAAAAAGCCGATGCCGTCGGACCCCCCTCCCGTTGACGTATCCCCTGCGGACGCGCGCCGCCGCAGTCGCCGGGCCTTCGCCGTCTGGGTCGCCTCCGGGCTGGCCGGCTTTGCCGGGTGGAAGTGGCTGCGATCCCGCGAGACGGCCGATGGTTTGCCGTGGCCGCT
>NZ_JH636444.1:640060-641236 GCF_000255705.1 Zavarzinella formosa DSM 19928 | reverse complement strand
TCGGCACCGACGCGGGCCGGCATCCGTACGTCAGCATGGGAACGGCCGACGGCGTTTACTACGTCGGCCTGGACGCCCCGAGCGCGATGCACCCGCAGACGCTGCTGTGCGACCGCATGAACGGCGAGACCCTGCCCGAGGCCCACGGCGGGCCGCTGCGGCTGGTGTCGGCCGTGAAGTATGGCATCAAGAACATCAAGTGGGTGAGCCGAATTTCATTCCGCGACGACCGCCCGGCCGACTATTGGGCCGAGCAGGGCTATGACTGGTATGCGGGTCTGTGACGGTCTTGCGCGGCCAAGGCGAGCAAGTCCTCCGACGAATGGAAGGCGACCGGATCAACGGAGAAATGCGGAGTTTGACATGTCGGGCCGTGTGTGATTCCGACAACGCCGGGAGAAACGGATCTCATCCATCCGGCCGTCATCGCCGGATGAATTTACGCATGCACTTCGTGAAATCTCATGCGTCGGTCACCATTTGGAGCCGGGTCGCCGGTCACGCCGAAGAAGCTCGACCAAGTCCCTCGCTCTCGGCGGCGCTTCATAATCGCCCCATGATGCGTCAATCCCGCCGAAGATGTGATCGTGGCTGCGGTCGTCATGGTCGCACTCCTCGCCACCCGGCAGGCTGACGACGACGACGCCTTGCGGGTGGGCGTTGGCCGGCACGTCTGCCTGGGAGAAGACGACCGGGGCGAGCGGTTCGGTCAGGGTGCCGTCGCGAGCGACGCGAAGAGTGTGGAGTTGGTTCCCCTGCGGGAAGGCAGGGTCGGTGGACTGGGTGACGGCGAACAGGTATTTGCCCGTCGGGTCGAGGGTGATCTCGAACAGGTTTGTTTGCGGCCCGCCCGGGGCGCCTCGCGGTCCGCCCAACGGCAGTTCTTGAATTTGGACAGGGTGAAGCGGGGCCGCGAGGGAGAAGACGCCGACGGAGTCGGTCGCCGTGTTGGAGACGTAGAGCAAGCGCCCGTCCTGGCTGACCACACACCAGCACGGCGCCGCCCCGCTGCCCGCGGACTGGCCGACGAAACTGGTCCGCCCGGTCTCGTCGTAAGTGAACACGCCAATTTGGGCGGCCGACGTGAATCCGGCGTACACAATGTTTAATCGCGGATGACTGGCCGCCCCCAGAAGGACCGGCGCGTTCGCGCCGGCCGACGCCGCCCCGCCGGGC
>NZ_JH636444.1:634618-638450 GCF_000255705.1 Zavarzinella formosa DSM 19928 | reverse complement strand
GCCGACGCCGGGCCGCCGGGCGCCGCCGTCAACCGGCCGTCCGGGTTGATGCGGAACGTGTTCACCGTGTTGCCGCCGGGGACGCCGGCGAGTGTCGCGGCTTCCACGAACAGGAACCGCTTGTCCGGCGAGACCAGCGTCTGGGTCACGAACGTGCCGACCGGAAAAGTCACCGTCGAGTTGGCGACAGGCGTCAGGGCTCCGTCCCGGCTGATGGTGAACGCCGTCACGTTTGGCGTGGTTGTCCCCGGATGGCCCTGCCCGGCGTCTCCGCGATTGGCGACGTAGAGGGTGTTGCCGGCGATGCCGATGCTGTCCGGTTGGTCGCCGCCGCTCGCGAAGTCGCCGATGAGTTGCAGGCGCCCGTGGTCCTTGATTTTGAAGGCGGATACGGAGTCGCTGCCCTGGTTGACCGCGAACAAAAACTTTCCGTCCTGGCTTGCCCGCACCTGTTGGTCGCCGTCATCCGGGCCGATGCGCTTGGGCACATTCAACTGCCCGGTCCCGCCCGTGGCGAACGACCCGATGCGGGTGAGATCGCCCGTGCGACCATCTCGGGTGAAGGCCAGCACCGCATTCCGGCCGTCTTGCGGATTGTTCGTCTCGGTGTAGACGATGGCCGTGTCCCCCGCGCCACGCCGATCGGACAGGCCGTGGGCCGCCGGGACGGCCCGCTCGTCGAGTGATTCCACGAGAAACGGCAACGGTCGTTTGGGGCGGGGATTTTGAGAGGCGGATCGCAACCAGGTCATGTGAGTGTCTCCTCAGTCTCGGGTGATACGACCCGGGTTCCATCCCGTGAGTCGTTCGCCCTTGGTCGGCCCGGCCCGGCCGGCCTGACACTCCGCGAAAAAAATCGTCCTGCAATTTTCGCGGGGCGTCCTTTGTCGGGGGCGGCTTTGGGGTGATTGTTTTTTTTTCGCGCGTCAGGGACGCAAAGCGACGCCGTCTAAATGTGAGAGGGGCAAGACGGGCGGCAATCTCTTGATTGGCAAGAACCCCGATCCGCTCAGGCCGACGGGTGGCAACCAAAGGGGAAGTTTCATGACATTGGCAACACGAGTGTTGATCATCGGGCTGATGATTTCACAGGCGGCCTGCGCGCCGCCCGCGCCAAGGGAGGAGAACAAGGGCGTTGCCGTCGTCGAACTGTTTACCTCCGAGGGATGTTCCAGTTGCCCTCCGGCCGATGATTTGCTGGCCCTGTTGGCGGCCGACGCCAAGAAAACCGGCCGACCGGTGTATTGCCTGTCATTTCATGTCGATTATTGGGACGATTTGGGTTGGAAGGACCGCTTCTCCGATGCCGCCCACACAAAACGGCAGCAAGAGTACGCGCGACTGCTCGGCTTGCGCAACGTTTATACCCCCCAGATGGTGGTGAACGGTGCGGACGAGTTTTTAGGTTCCGACCACAAGAAAGCTGCCAAGGCCGTTGAAACAGCTTTGGCGGGCAAGTCGGTGGCGACAGTAAACCTCAATGTGTCCGCAGACGGCCGGGAGATCGCCGTGGAGTACAAGGTGAGCGACGCTCCCGCCGGGACCGTGTTGTGCGTCGCATGGACGGAGACCGAGGCAAGCTCGGCCCCTGATCGCGGCGAGAACAGCGGGCAAAAATTGCGACACCGCAACATCGTGCGGGACTTTCACGTCGTAAAATCAAAAACCCCGTTCTCAGGGAAGGCCGCTTTGAAACGTCGGGACACAAAATCCGGGACGGTCATCGCATTTGTTCAGGACGTGAAATCCGGCCGAATTCTCGGGGCGTCATCCGCGGAAGTGACGGCGGATCGCTGACGAATTTGGCGAAAATCTCGGGACAGGCCTGGTGCGATCAAAGGATTCTTTTTCGGCGGGTCAACTCCAAACGTCTTATGGTCCTTCAGACTCTGACGCGCGAGGTAGAGAGATTCACTTCCTCGCGGCTCTCTGCCTGAGTGGCTACGCGGGTTCGGTCAGGGCGAATCAATCTATGTACGGTCTTCGCCCCGGTCCTCCAAGGAGATCGGGCGATTGCCCGGCTGGCACAACAACCCAGACGCGGCCATCATTTCCGCTTGCGCGAATCCGCAGACCATGCTGCCCGTCGTTCCATGATGAACGACATTCAACTGCTCAAGCTGCTTCGGGATGCCTGGCAACAGGCGGGTTCCCGGAAGGCATGGGCGACACGTCACCACCTGTCTGAAAGCCATGTCTGCGATGTGCCGCGGCGCCTCCGGGAGACGGGGCCAACGCTCCCCAGAGTCGGGAGTACGTCGACAGAGGTTGGGGGAATGGCAAACATCGTCCCCGGAAAATTACTCAAGCGACTGATCGCCAAAAGGTGTGATCCTGACCTGCTCGTCCGGCCAGGCCGGCTGGCGGATGAACGGGCCGCGCCGGACGCCCTTGGGATCACCGACTGAACGGCCGGGCCACCGGCAGCACCCAATTATCGGCGAATCATTTTTGAACCTCTCTCGGAACACACTCCGATGGAATGCCAGCCGTTTCCGGCCTGGTTTCGCCGTCGCCCGTCTGTAAGTGCATTCGACATTGACCCGGTCCTCGCAAAGACATTTTTCTGGCACAAATGTCACTGATCGTCTACAACTTAATTTTGCAGACGATCAGTGACATCGTCTTCGTTCCCGCCGGCTCGACGCGGGGACAGCCAGAACCGCCGATTCCCCGACGCTCCCCGCCAACGGAGACGCCATGACGACCTCGCCCCGGACTTTTGCCGACGTTCCGTGGCATCGCAAGTCTGGAACGATGACGGTGTTCATCCTCGCCGGCTTCTGCCTGTTCCCTCCCCTGTTGCTCGCCGCCTGTGTCGTCTGCCTGACCGGGGACGTTTACAACGACCGCCGCCGGAGAGACGGCTCGCTGTCCCGCTGGTCCCGCCTCAACAAGTTTGCGGCGGTCATCATCCTGCCCGTCCAGGTGATGGTCCTGGCCGGCCGGGCCGGGGGAACCGCCGGGGATCTGATCGCCCTGTCGGGAATGGGCGGCTGGTTGCTCGCCATCGCCGTCGCGACGGTGAGAATGTTCCGGTCGCCGCGCGCCGCGCCCGTCCCTCCTCCCGCCGTTCCGAAACTTTCGCCGGAAGCCGGCCGTCCGGAACAAACAAAAGTTCCAGAAGGTCCGATTCCGGCGGCGGACGGACTGTTTCGGCTCATGAACGGCGACACCCCGGGGGGCTCTTATACCGAATCTCGTTGAACCGTAATTATTCGAGTTTGACGACCCAATGGAATCCGACGGCTCCTTTGACGGTGTCGGGATGTCGGGCGAGCCAGTCGCACCGCCGGGCGAGGGGTTCCTTCAAGTCCTCCAACGTGGGGAACGTTTTGTTAGCCAGCGCTTCCCGGAGCAAGGGCCACAAGGGTTCGGCCGGTTGCAATTCCGGCGTGCAAGGGGGCAGGTGGTGCAAGACCACGTTGGGCGGGACGGCCAGTTTTCTGGCGACATGCCATCCGGCGTTGTCCACGATCACCACCAGTAATTTTTGCCCGGCCGGGTCGGCCCTGGCCGCGAAGTCGGCCAGGGCCGCCTCCATGGTCGTGGTGTTGGCCTTCGGCTGAATCAACGTGTGGCTGCGGCCGCTGGCCGGATGGGCGAACCCAAACACGAACAAGGACTCGAATTTCGACTGTCCGTTGGAGGCGGGCCGGCAGCCCTTGAGCGACCAAACCCGGCGGGCTATTGGCTTGAGACCCAGCCGGGCCTCATCTTCGGCCCACACCTCGACCGTCTTGTCCGGATGGGCCGTTCGCAGACCGGCCACCCGTTCGGCGAGGCAGTCAAAGCCACCTCTGCTGTTGCTCCGCCGTGGCGGCCTTGGGAT
>NZ_JH636444.1:632284-632542 GCF_000255705.1 Zavarzinella formosa DSM 19928 | reverse complement strand
CGCCGGGCGATTTCCTCAGCCGACAGATGGTTGCTGATGGGTATTCGTGTCATGGCTATTCCTCCACATATTTGGAGAAGGTTACCCATCAAAGAGATTCGGTATTACACGGCGGACACCCTGGGCCGGATGCTCCGGGACGGCTTTGTCCCGGCGGACCGGATGGTTCTCGCGGCCGACGGGCACCGCCTGTCGTTGGGAGATCTCGTTTCCGAGCGGATCGCATGGCCGGCAGAGGACATCACGGTCCCGTCCGGC
>NZ_JH636444.1:631426-632260 GCF_000255705.1 Zavarzinella formosa DSM 19928 | reverse complement strand
ATGATCGTCCGGTATGGCTGCCTGCTGGCGGCGGTGATGGCCGGTCTTGTCTTCGTCATGCTTCAGTAAGGCCGGGCAAACCAGCCTTTTGCGGACCGTGTTCATCGATTCGCCTGGCTTGTGATGCGCGGATTGTTGATTTCCGTCCGACCCTTCATGAAGGACCGAAGGTTCCAAGTCGGGGGGCCGGATGGCTTGAGAGGTTTTTGGAAGAAGAACGGGCGGCTTGACGAACTTGCCCGGTGGGTGGAAATCTGCCCGGCCGGCTCAGCGTGGTCTGTCACGGAGAACCTCATGAAATTCCCCGCGACACCGGCGGTCAGTCCGAGGCTTCCATGATCTTGAACAGGCCGGAGGCGGGCATTTGAAGGGCGGCCGCCAGCCGGGCGATGATGACGAGGCTGGGATTGCGGCGGCCTCGCTCGACATCGGACAGGTAGGTCCGGTGCAAGCCGGCGGCCTCGGCCAGGTCCTCCTGGGTTAGTTTGAGGGTTTCCCGGCCGGAGCGCACCGCGAACCCGAACCGCTCCCGCACGCCGGCCTCGGCCTTTTTCGCCATGCGGGCACGTTAACCCGATGTCGCCGATCGTGTACATCGTCGATGAGTGACATTCGCCGTCCTCCGGCGGCGAATCGGAGAATTGGACCATGAACGACCTGGATCGCCATTTCATCCTTCAAGATAACGGCCGCAAGGGCCCCTACACGACGGCCGAGTTGCGGCAAATGGCCGGCGACGCCCTGCTGCCGCCGCAGACCCTGACGGAGCCGGAGTCAGGAGGGTCGCCCGAGGCGCTCGCCATTGTCCTCGGGCGGCCGGCCTGTCCCCGCCCG
>NZ_JH636444.1:629528-630494 GCF_000255705.1 Zavarzinella formosa DSM 19928 | reverse complement strand
AGGACGAGGCGGCGGCCGTCGCCTGCCAGCGCCAGGCCGCCGGACTCGGCCATGCGGGGGCGATGAACTGTCTCGGGGAATGCCTCTCCCAGGGCCGGGGGGTGACGGCGGATGACATAGAGGCGGCGGAGTGGTTTCGCAAGGCGGCGGCGGCCGGGCATGCCCGGGCCATGTACAACCTCGGCGTTTGTCATCTCAACGGACTCGGGATGGCGGCCGACGAGCGGAAGGCGACGGACTGGTATCGCCGGTCGGCGGCCCTCGGGGAGGTGATGGCCCTGAATGACCTCGGCGTCTGTCTGCAACTGGGGACGGGCGTGGACAAGGACGTGCGGGCGGCGGCCGGCTGTTTTCGCCGGGCCGCCGACCGGGGTGTGCCGCTGGCGATGAATAATCTCGGTTTCTGCCATGCCAGCGGGATTGGTGTCGTGAGGGACGAGAAAGAGGCGGTCGCCTGGTACCGGAAGGCCGCCGGCCTCGGAAACGGGCCGGCGATGCACAATCTCGGAGCCTGCCTTCTCCACGGCCACGGCGTGGCCAAGGACGAGAAGGAGGCGGCCGGCTGGTTTCGCCAGGCCGTTAGCCGGGGCGTGCCGGAGGCGGCGGGCAACCTCGGATTCTGCCACCTCCGGGATTTGGGCGTGGAAAAGGACGAGAAAGAGGCGGCGGGCTGGTATCGCCGGGGCGCCGAACTCGGGGACGTTTCGTCGATGCACGATTTCGGGCTGTGCCTGCTCGACGGCATCGGCGTGGCCCGGGATGACAAGGAGGCGGCCGCATGGCTTCGCAAGGCCGCCGACAAGGGGCATGAAAAGGCCCGCGACCTGCTCGGTCGAATGGCGAAGGAAGGATTGATCCCGCCGCCGGGCCCGGGGCCGGCTGACCGGTAAAAAAAACGGCCGGCGCCGCCCGGCCACCGGACGGCGCGGGAGCAGGCTGGCATGGCGGCCGGGGAGTCTTCGGAGT
>NZ_JH636444.1:625524-627168 GCF_000255705.1 Zavarzinella formosa DSM 19928 | reverse complement strand
CCGCGCGGGCGGCCCCGGGCGACGCCATGGCGCACAAGGGACCGGAGCCGCCGGGCCTGTCGCCGGGTCAGGGCAAACATGGTTCTCCCCTCAAGGGTTGACGGAAACAGAAACCCGCCGGCCGAACGGCGGCACGGCGGGGTTGCCCCCGATCATGGCCCACAGGACGGGCATGTCCGGTGACGGCATCGGAAACGTGGTGTCCAGGTCAGTCAGGCAGACGACGCAGGCGGGGCGGACGTCGTTTGACTTGATCCACTCGAAGACGCAGGCGTGCGAGGTGCCGCCCCCGCCGGTCGGCTCCAGGCGAGGTTCCCCGTCGGAGGATTCCCAGCGCTGGACATGCCGGACCTCGGTGTCATGAAACAGGATGACCGCCACGCACGAGAAGGCCGACAGCAGGCCGGTTGTCTCGGCGGCAAAGACGGCGAGTTCCCTGTCGCCCACCGAGCCCGAAGTGTCGATGGCGATCACGATCTCGCCCAGTTCCTCCGAGCACAGGCCCGGCAGGTAGAGGCCCCGGGCGATGTGCCGGCGGTTGGGCCGGCTCCAGGAGTAATCGTTCCTGGCGGTGGCCGACACGAACTCCCGCAACACCTCCCGCCAGTCCGCAGCGGGTTGCAACACCTCTTGAACGACCCGGGCAAAGCCCGCCGAAAGGTCTCCCTTGAGGCGGGCCGTCTGTTCGGCCTGGGAGACGGCAACTTGCCATTCGGCCGTCTGGCGTCGGACGTCGGCCGGAGAGGACTTCGCCGGCTCGACCACCCGACCGCAGCCGCCCGGATCGGCTTTCCCGGCACTGTCGTCGGCGGCTTCGCCGCCATCAGCGGGCTCTTCCGTCAGGGCGGCGTAATACTCCTCGGCCGATTTGCCGGCGAGAAGGCCGGCATAATGGCCCTCGCCCGGCATGAGCCGGCACGCGGGCAGGGCATAACCGTTTTGAACGAGCAGCGGGTTGATGGCCAGGTCGCAGGCGATGTTCCACCGGACGGCGTGCCGGCCGCCCCGGCGGCAATGGTGGCCCAGGGCATTGTGCATCACCTCATGGACCAGCACGCCGAGCAATTCGTCCGGGGACAGGCCCAGGACGAACGCCGGCGAATAGGTCAGCGTCCGGCCGTCCGTGGCCATCGTGCCCGCATCCCAGTCGACCGACGGTGTCAGCCGCAGGGCCAGCGTGGCGAAGAAGGCCGATTTGGCGTCCCGTCCCAGGATCAGCCTCGCCCGGGCACCCGCCAGGGACCGGGAGGCCCGTTCTTCCAGACCCTGCCGGGCCGCCGCCGTTTCGACGGCCGTGAACGGGTCGTCTCGCTCCGTCGTCATCAATCGTTCCTTTCCGCCCGAAACGGGCGTCGGGGGTTGTTCCATCAAAAGGTCGGGCAAGCGATTATTGGCTTCGAGACCTGCGGAACACCGCCGGATGAGTAAGCGCTTATTGGCTCCGGCCGCACGGTTGAGTAAGCGCTTACTCAACCGTGCGGCCGGACGTGAAATGGTCACGCCACCGACCCGGCCGGCTCGGCCGAGAGCAGCAACGCGGCCATGGCGGCCGCCTGGCCGGCCTCGTCCACGGCCTGGTGCAAACCCGACAGGGCAATGTTGAGGATGTCCTCGTACAGGTTGACCTTGTCTCGCAGGTCGTCG
>NZ_JH636444.1:593891-624978 GCF_000255705.1 Zavarzinella formosa DSM 19928 | reverse complement strand
GGGCGTACAGGACCGCCGGCTCTCGCGGCACCGGCGTCAGGGTCGGGCTGGCCAGGGCGGCGTCGATGTCCGGCAACTCGCGATAGAGTTGCCGGAAACCGGCAAACTCGGCGGCCGGCCCCTCGCCGACGCAGCCCGCGACCACCGGATGCAGCAACTCGGGCGGCGTTTGCCTTAGCACATCGGACACGAAGGCCCAGGAACGCGGGGTGGGAAAGGCCCGCTGATTCGTCTCCGGTTTGAACTGGAACAACAGCCCCGGCCGGAAACGCAAGAAGGCCCGCACTTCGGCGGCGATGTTCGTCGTGACCGCCCACGCCTGCCAGTCGTCGGCCGAGACCTCCAGGTCGAGATGGACAAAGCGGTTCAAGAGCGGCGAGATCAGCCGGTGCGTCCCGGCACGGTCGTCGCTCCGGTTGCTGGCGGCGATGACGGACCAGCCCTCCGGCAGTTCGTATTCACCAAGACGACGGTCCAAGGTCAGTTGCAGGCAGGCAGACTGCACCAGCGGCGGGGCTTGGGCCAGCTCGTCGAGGAACAACAAGCCGTTGCCATTTTGTGGGAGAAAACCGGGGGGACACCAGACCGCCCGGCCGTCCGCGACGCTCGGCAGGCCCCGCAGGTCGACCGGGTCCAGCAAGGTGGCCCGGACGTCAACCAGCGACAGGTTGCTGGCGTCGGCGGCCTGACGCACCAGGGAACTTTTGCCGATGCCCGGCTGGCCCCAGAGATAGACGGGGCGTTTGGTCGGGATCAGGGCCGCGAGGGCGCGGACCAACTCCGTCGGTCGCATGATCAATGCTCCTTTCACGAATGAGATTGATGATTTGGGGTGGGAAGGTCAGCGGGTGATTTGAACCCGGACTCCGGTCAATGCCGGGAACCCAGCCAAGACTTGTCTGACGGCGTCGAGCAGCCGCGACCGGAACGGCTTCGACCAAAGCAGGGCGTTCATTTCCCCGACCATTTCATCTGACAGGTCGTCGCGAACCCGCACGGTCACGTGCAGTTCCTCGACGATCACATATCTGGCCATGCGTCCTCTTTTTGTTCGGTGTGTCTGGTTGCCTGATCCGGGTGCCTTCCCGCACTGGAAAAGCTAATCCTGGCGGGCATGTATTCTGACGCATCGCGGGCGGATATTTAGGGGTGATGGCCGGACACGCCCGGCGGGCTTGTGGACTTCAGCCTCTTAAGGATCTGATTCACAACCGGCCGGGCGGGCCGTCCGCGCCGACCACTCGGCGCAAGAGGACGTAAATGTGAATCATGGTGGCGATGACATTTTCTTGAGCCAACAGTTTTTGAATGGTGTGGATGCGTGCCCCGCCTTCCGGAAAATGAGTGGCATAAACGGCGTGGGAATGTGTCGCGGCTGACGTTTTTGGTGAGGTGAGGATCCCCGGACTAAGCGCCGTCACGGATCCGGTCACAGGTTCGGCTCCCGCGGTTCGGCTCCTGCGGTTCGGCTCCCGCGGTTCGGCTCCCGCGGTTCGGCGAGTTGTCCCGAAGGTTGAACCCGGCGTGGTATGATCAGTTTCCCCATAATCGCCGTTCTCTTTCGCGTCGTGCCTCTGAATCGTGAACAGGCATGGCGACCGCACCCTGGCGTCGTGCCGCGGCATGAAGCTGACTGCCATGACCGGTGCTCGCCGTGCCGAGAAAACCATTCGACGCCACGTGTCGGCCACCCAAATGAGGGCTCTGGCCGCCGTACGACTGGCTCAGGCGAATGGGAATGCGACAAACGAATGACAACCAGATCGACGATTTGCCGAACTCGGAAAGCTCTTGAATTCAAGTGGTTGGGCAACGACCAGAGATGAGTGCAAACGCACGAAGACCTGCGAAAAATGGAGTGAAAGAGGATCGAAGTCTGCCCCGTCTCAAACAAACTCCGAGAAAACAAGCGATTCAGAGCTTCCGGGCGATTTGCTGCCCCATCCGCTGCCCCATGCCCTTCAGTTTCACGCCGACCTGGCCGAACTGATGTCCCTTTGGCCATCTGTTCCCGAGTCAGTCCGTTCCTCGATCTTGTTGTTACTCCGGGCCGGGGCGTCCTCGGGTTCGGCGAGCCAGGAAGAAGTCTCACGGAGAAGGGCAGTTTGAGATCAGTTTCTCTACGAAATAAACGAAATAAATGCCTATACGAGAGATCTGATGAATTGAAGACACCCCGCCTTTCATTCCCTCTTATCTACGTCTTACGCAGTTGAGGGTGCGGGTAGTGTGTAAAGGGGATTGGCCAGGTATTGGCGGACGGCCTCCCGGACGATGGACCACTTGGCCTCAAACCAACTCCAACCGGTGGTGTGTCGGTGGTATTCCAGCCGCACAAAGGCCCGAATCGCGCTCAAGACATGGTTTCGCTGTCCGCGGGCCGGCCGCACCTGAGATCGGTCCACGCCGGTGTGTTGCCTCAAGCCCCGATGATACTCCTCGATCGACTAGGACAGTTCGGCAAACATTTGCCGCGTTCCTGAACCCATCCCCAAGTCGTTGGTCACCCAGTGGCTCGTGTCGCCGTTTCGGGCGACGATCCGAAACACCCGGACCAACCCAAACGCCGGCAGCCAAACCACCGTTCCGTCGGCCGCCATCGGCTGGTCGCTCACCGCTTTCGGCTCGCCGTGATCCAGACGCACCAACCGGTTCTGCTTCAATCGCGTCACGAAAGTCCAGCCGAGCGACCGCACCAGTTTCAGATTGTCCACGCTGGCATGCCAACTGTCAAAAAGAACCGCTTTCGGCTGAAATCCCCGTTCTTTGGCGGCTCGCAGCATGGCGGCGAAGCGGTCGTTTTTCGTGAGACCGTCGGAGTCCTTGTGGCAGATTCGATCGTCGCAGGGGTGGAAGCAATCGCCGTCGGACCAAAGCATGGTGAGCAGATTGATCCCCCGGACGACTGCGTGGTGATTGCCCGACCAGTGACGGCCCGCCAGTTCGATGTGCCGGGCGCGGGGCTTGTCGAGGGTGGAGTCATCGAGGACAAGGACGCCGTCGGCCGGGTTGAGCAGCGGCCGGACCTCCGACCAAAGCGTGGCGGGACGGGTTCCAGGCGGTGAAGAAGCCGGGTGAACGCATCATGGGCCGGAGATCGGGGCTGTTCCGGTTGCACCCGGGCGGCCTCGGTCGCCGAGACAATCTTCGAAGTCCCAAGAAGAAATTGAATGTAATCTTCGGCATCGACGCGGGGCGGGTTCATGCGCCCAAGATTAACTTCCCTGATGGCACAGCGCAAGACCTAATCCGGCAACTGCGTAAGACGTATTATCAAACGAAATAAACGAAATAAGTCCCTTTTTTGCCCGAAACCTTCCTTGGGTCACCGGCCCACATGCCGGCCAATTTGTGGTTACTTCCGGTACGAAATAAACGAAATAAGTCCGGCGGACAGATGGGAAACTTTTCCTTCCCCATGACTTCGTGAAGCCGAAGTTTTGCGGAAGGTGTTTGACGGCTTCTGTTCCGTCGGTTAGCGTGCCTTCTGGGGCATGATCGAACTCATGCGACGTCCGGCATAAGGCGGATTTGACACGGCCGTCGGACGCCGCGCGGCTGAAATCACGGAGGGGAACGTGGCGAGCGGTGACACGGCGTTGATCCGGGAACTCATCGTGCGTCCGGTCCGCGTCCCGATGCCGGAGCCACATCGGACCGCGAGCGGAGTGGTCGCCGAGTCGCCGCTGGTTCTGACTGACGTGGTGACGGATTCTGGCGTTGTCGGCCACGGCATGGTGTTCACTTATACCCCCGCCGCCCTGGCGCCCGTCGCCGACCTCATCCGCAATTGCGGGCCGCTGGTCACGGGGCTTCCGCTGGCCCCGGCCGAGATCGAGCAGTCGCTCGCCCGGCGGTTTCGGTTGCTGGGGACGCAGGGGCTGGTCGGCATGGCGATGGCGGCGATTGACATGGCGTTGTGGGACGCGCTCGCCCGCGGCCTCGGAATGCCGTTGGTGCGACTGCTCGGCGGAGCGGCCAAGCCTGTTCGCTGCTACGGCCCGGTCGGATACGACGGCGAGGACGGGTCGGCGGCGACCGCCGCACGTTGGGTGTCCAGGGGATTCACCGGGGTCAAGGCGAAGATCGGATATCCGACCGTGGACGAGGATGTGGCCGTGATCCGGGCCGTCCGGAAGGCGGTCGGCCCCGAAGTGAGCATCATGGTTGACTACAACCAGTGCCTTGTCCCGGCCGAGGCGGTTGAAAGGGTCCGGAGGCTCGACGCGGAGGGACTGGCCTGGATCGAGGAGCCGACCCTGGCCCACGATTATGCCGGGCACGCGATGGTGGCGAGGGAGGCTCGGACCCCGATCCAATGCGGCGAGAATTGGTGGGGGACGACGGACATGCGGCACGCGATCGAGGCGGGTGCCTCGGATTACGTCATGCCGGACGTGATGAAGATCGGCGGCGTGACCGGCTGGCTGCGGGCCGCCGCCATCGCCCAGGCCTTTGGCCTGCCGGTGTCGAGCCATCTCTGGCCGGAGCTAAGCGCGAGGTTGCTATGCTGCACGCCGACGTCGCACTGGCTGGAGTACTCGGACTGGTGGAACCCGGTGCTAAAGACCCCGCTGCGGGTCGAGAATGGCATGGCCGTCATCTCCGACGACGACGGGAGCGGGATTGAATGGGACGAGGAGGCTGTCCGGCGGTTTGCCGTCTGAGCGACAGTACTTGCCGACACGCCGGATTTCACGGCGATGGGGTTGATTTCCAAAACTGTCCGCCGGCGGGATTTCATGATGCCGAGATATTCCACTGAAATCACCGATCGGTTCGTCGTCGAGGACTCCAGACATCGGAAATTTGACGTGCTGGAGCTTTCCTTGTTCATGCTTTCAGACCCCGCCGCAGGCCGAGGCCTGTTACTCTCAAATGCTCGACGCCATCGCCCGCCACCGCGTCGGCAACCGCCCCGACCGGGTCGAACCCCGCAAACGAAAACGACGGCCGAAACCCTACGACTCCCTCAACGTCCCCCGACCCGTGGCCCGCGAACAGTGCGAAAAGAACAAACAAAAGAAGAAAAAACCAAAGCCTTAACTAAGCGCCATTCGGCTTTGGGCCTTGTGGCGGGAAAAGATTTTCCCCGCAATCATTTCCGTCCGACGTCACGTCACATTGCCCCGGCCGCGCCGGACGTCAGCCGTATGCCGCCGGACTCGTACACGCCCTTCCCGAGCCGCCGCACGACGTCCGGCCCGATGCGCAACTGGGTCCGGGGCCATTGCCGCCGGTCGGTCCGTAACCACCTCCATACCTCGATCCAATGAATCTGCCCGGCGGCGTCCTCGGCCGGAAAGGTGGCCGTTCGCACCGCCGTCGTCTTTTCCATCGTTGACTCCTGCGTCTGAGGTCATTCCGGCCGGCCGGGTGTCGGGTGTCGGGCCGCTCCAACACAGCCGGCCCCACCCACTCGCGAACACATCGGCCGCGAGCCAGCACACCGGACCGGCCTGTCGCTGATCCCGAAGTTCGCCGATCCCGGGTCGCCGTTAAGGAACACTTTTTCGGACGATTTTGCATGTGCGGCCGGAGACCTTGGCTGTGCGTATTGCGTTGTTTGGTCGATGTAAATGCCTGCCCGCAAACGGGCCACGCGTTACTCGTATGTCGGCAACGGCGGTCGTTGCCGCCTCTGCCGTTTCGCTCGACGATGCGACGATCTCATACTTCACAAACGCCGCCGACGTTCCGTCTCCCGGCGGCGAGTCTGTCCGTCTGTCCCGGTTGAAGAACGAAAGATGGATCTTGCGGCTGTTCCGGATGACACCCGAGGGGACAGGGCACCGGCTTGTCGTGACTCTCCGCCGCCCAAAAACGGACGGGCCGCCGGAGCCCGGGCAAAACAGCAACCCCTGACCAAAACGGCCGACCCGGTGATACAGGTCAGCATCGCGAGGGGAGTGAATGGCCGACACTGTCCAAAGCGGAAATAAGATGCTCGATGGCGGCGGGTTTGACCAGGTGGGCGCTGATTCCGATGGCGGCCGACTTGAGAAAATCCACGGGCTGACCACATGTCGTGACGGCGATAAAGGCGGGAACCACGTAGCCCGGTCTTGCTTGAATTGTTCTCACCAGATTCCAGCCGTCCATGTCTCTCAACCGCAGTTCCAAGATGATGATGTCAGGCAATAAGAGAATCCCAAGAGCCGCCAGTCCCGACAGGGCGATGCCCGTGGGATAGCCGTAGGATCTTAACAACATGGCCAGCGATTCGGCGGCGTCCGGATAATCATCCACCACCAGCACGGACATCAAACCGTAGTTCCCGGTTCCTGCAAGTGTCATTGAATTCCTATCGGATCGGCTGCCTGACGGGGTGTTCCATCACGGGTGGCACCACAGTATACTTCGCGAGCGGATATGCATGTCATGGATTGATGATTTGGGGAAAGATAAACTTCATAACGGCCTCGGCTTGCATTGGAAAAAGGTGATGGATTTGGAAATTTCGCAATGGCAATGAGAGAAGGAGGACCACCAATGGAGAACGATCTCCTTGACAAAACTTCCAATCAAAGCTGTTCGTGGAATTCTGTGGGATATTGATGGCGAATCACGTTAAATCCACGCATTGCCATTTAATGCCCACAAATGGCGCAGTGATTCCAGGTTTCCGTCAACTGGCTTTAGTAATTTTCCAAGTTCGCCATGCGTCGGCCTTCAACTTCCGTAACTCGCCTTACAAATCCAAGAGGACCATGCCCTTTAACACCAAAAGCGGCAAAAGGCGTTGATCTGGGCCGCCGGATGATGAGTGACGGTGGAGGAAGCAAAAGAATAGTTTAAAGAGCAGTCCACAATCCATCGAAATCTTTGGATGCGACATCTGGCTGAATGCCCCGGGTCTCGAAATATTACTGCGATACGCCGCGTGAGCTTATTTTCCCCTATCTGCGGAATGACCGCAAATCCTCTGCGGACGGCGCGTCCATTGCTGACCTTGGAGACGACCGGCGACACTGTCAACCACCGTGGTGCCGTCCTCCTTGGATCAAGAATGATCCCTGGCACGGGGCGATTGACTCCAGGTGTCCCCGGTCAACGACTCCCGCCCTTGGCGGGGTCGCTCAACCTCGCGGCGGGCTGAAGGGCCGGGCTCCGCGTTTCCTCAAACGGCTCATGGAGTTTTGCATGTTCGCATTAGTGTTGACGATGGCATTGGGCGCCGGCGATCCGGCCGCAAAAGCCAGTCCCGCCGACCAAATCATGATGGATGGCAACTGGACGGTGGTTTGCATCGAAAAGAACGGGGTTCCGGTGGCCGATGCGAAAGACAAGTCGGTGATGTTCAAGGGCAACATGGTCAGCTTCACCGGCGCCGAGGCCAAGAGCCAGAAGTCGATGAAAGTCGAGTTCGGCTCCCAGGGCAAGATTCGGGTCACTGAAATCGACCCCAATGTCGCCACGGATGACAAAACGGATGACGACAAGACCGGAAAGGGAGCCAAAACTGGAACCTATATTCTGACCAAGGACTTTCTGGCCATCTGCCTGCACGACGAAACCACGCAGGCAAGCGAAGTGAAACCGGCTAGCGGAACCGAAACATCGTTCCAGTCGGGCCAGCCGCAGGCCAAGTCGGTTTGCACCATGGTGCTTAAACGTTCCGACAGCGGCACGATTGAACCTCGCCGATAACTCGATTCTCAGACAGTGAGCGAAAAGCCATCCGAACGGGTGGCTTTTTTCGTTGACAAGTCTCGCACGAATGTTTGGGGGAGTGAATGAGAGACTGCCCGCCCGGGCGTGACACCCGCGATGCTCAACCGACCGCATTTGCCACTCTCATGCCTTCAATCACCGATGCTATTCCCAAAATGACATCTCGCATTGATGGCAATCCTGGTCGCGGGGTGTCGTCGAGCGGAAGCCTGAATGAGACGTTGTGTTGTTGTGGACGTTCTGCCCGGCAGATGCCCCTTCCCATTCGCAGGATGATGTGACGGGCGGCGTGATAAAGCAAAAAGAGCAGCGTGGCTAGGAAGGCGTGAAGATCCTCCATTGCGCGCAACGGCCTCGCGACGATTTTATGAGTCTGACACGGCGGGGTCCGTGGTGTCAGGCTGCAATGGTTCGTCCCCGGAAGCTCGCCGGGGCAACCGGCACAACACTAGGCAAACATCAGCCGATAGCACGGCCGCGAAGAAGCACTAAGCAGCTAGCCGGGGTTCGTTGTAACATTTTGACCGGAGTCGATGGCGGTAGCGTTCAAAGCCGTCTTCGACGGCTTTTTTCAGATCGTCCTTGGTGGTGAAACTGCGGACGGGCATCTCGTGATGCTTGATCTGTTTGAAGACCGGTTCGATCCGGTTGAGTTCGGGGCTGTACGCGGGCAGGTAATAGAGATAGATGCCCTGCTTCGCCAGTTCCGGCCGCGCCGCCTTGGTCACCTTGCTCGTGTGGATGCCGGCGTTGTCCAGAACGACGACGCGGGGAACGGAGTCGGTCGGCAGGCGCCGGAAGTATTGAACCAGGTCATCGGCGGTCAGCGTCCGCTCGAACGGGACGGCGGTCAGGTCCGGAACCGGGGCGAACGGCTCATACGTCGCCAGGGCGTTGATCCGCCGGCCTTGCAAATATTCGTATTTCACCCGCTTGCGTTGCTTGGGAAGCTGCCACGAATAGCCGGTCGGCAGGGAGGGGCTGAACCCGCATTCGTCAAGGTAAAACAGCCTCACCCGGCCGGCGTCCGCTTATTTTTAATCCGTCCAGAACCCGTTCGGCCCGTCCAACTTTCTTCGGGTTTTGCTTGTGGCCGACGGTCTGGGCGGTCCGCCGGTATCCGGCCTTCAACAGGCCCAGGTATCGACGAACTTGACGATGGCCGATGGCCACGCCGTCGGGACGGAGAACCTCGGCGAGTTGTCGGCTGGTCCAGGTCCGGTCTTGGCCGAGGAGTTCGGCCAGCCGTCCGGTGACGCGTTCGCGGCGGACGTGGTCCGGTTCGGGGCCGGGCAACTCGGGCGTGAATGCGGCCATGTCGCTGGCGAGGAAACCCTTGAGGGCGGCCCGGGTGGTGTGCGGGTGACAGCCGAGGTACGTGGCGATTCGGGGAGCCGACCAGCCCAAGTCAAACAACAGGATCATTTCCAGCCGGTTTCGCGATACCGTCGAGAGGTTCGTCCGACGCAGGGCTTGCAGTTCGATTCGTTGGGTGTCAGTCAGGTGAAGGTGTAGCATGAAACATTATACCCATCCCCGGCTAGGTGCTTAGACAGACGCGAAGGCGTAATGAAAGAGAACGTAAGACTTGACGGCCGAGGGCATGATGAGGATGCCAAACGTCCGCACTCGCCATTCGTTCGACAGGAGCAAAGGTGCGGACGCCGCGAGGTAGAACTTTCGCCACACCCACGGAATCCAGCCATCTGCCCGGTCCGGGAATCCGTATTGAATCGAGTGCGTTTGGATGACCGGCCCGCCTTCCCCGCGGTAGATTTGAGCCACGGTCATCCCGGATCCCGTCACTGCCACTGCCAACCCCAAAGCGAGAAATGCGAAAAACAGTATTCGTTTCCATCTCGGGGGTTTGATCGCCGCGGCCGAGAGGGGCATCCAGACCAGCCAGACCGCGATGGCGAACAACAGATATGCAAGCGACGCAAGGTGAATTAGAAGTGGTTCCCCCGTCTGATGCCGACCCACGCCACCGCCTCGCAGAGTTGCTGAATGCCGAAAATCAGCGGAATAGCGGCCAGGGGGAGATACCGCCGGTCTATGCGCTCGGCGAGGGAGAGGGCGCAGGCCTCGGCAGGCAAAAGGACCAGCCCGGCCGACAAGCTGGCTTCGGGGGAGAAGCACATGGGAATTCATTCTGGTGCGGAAAGGACTGACGATGATGGCTCGCGGCCGGTTCCGGGCAAAACACCAATCGCGAGGCCGGAGGCGTCTGATACCGAATCGCTTTGATCACTGACGGAATGTTAAAGCCAAGCCCCCTCCGGCTCCCCTCTTGACAAGGGGGAGCCGGAGGGGTTCCTTGAGACCTCGCCTTGGCAAGCAATCAATGCGATTCGGTATGAGTGGCGGGTAGTATGATCATTATTGTACCCGGCCGGCGCGGAGCGACAAAGGGGCGTGTGAGGTTAGGGCTCCGAAGTCGCCAGCCCGGCCTGCGACGGTTCAAACTGCTTGCGGACGGGTGGCTGACAGGTCAGAATCACCCCGGCTCCGTCGGCGGTCAGGAAGTAGCTGTTTGGGATGGTCAAGGCCGTGAACTCCTCGCCGACCAGAACATTGACGCGGAAGTGATCCCCCCAGAGTGGAATGACGGACACCCGGAACAACCGCGGCGGGCGCCCGAGTATCTTGAGGACGGCGACGCGGATGGCCGTCGCCCTCGCGCCCGAGTCTTCCTGGCCATGGGACTCAAATTCTTCCGGCCTCGAAGTGCGCATATTCTTTGACATCGCTCAACTCAGTCTTGAATGGTGATGGGAGTGGCACGCCAGAAGGGTGGAAACGTCGTCGGGAAGGCCGCACGATGTTTGACGGATCTGATGGGTCGGGAAGATAAACTTGCGCGACGAGTTGATTGTACGACTTCGACCGGTCGATTGCCTCACGAACGGCCCGGATCACCGACATTTGACATCCACATCCCCCGACTCACTGACCCAAATCAGGCCGCAGAGCCGTCAAGACAAAAGAGTGGGGATGCCCCCGTTTCGTGAAATGACACGCTGCGGAAAGTCCCCAAGCCGCGCCCGCCGGACCGGCGGCCGCATGAGTCCGCGGCGAAGAGCTAACACGGCCCGTGAGCCGGTGAAAGCCGCATCAGTTCCGACACCTTTTCCGGACCGATTTCGGAAGCCTGTCCCTTCCCTGGACCGTTAGAAATCGCGCCGACAAAGAGCATGTCCCCAATGACGAACAGCCTTTGTCCTGTGAGGCTCTCCAAAGCGAGTTCGGCCTTGGTATTTCGTCTCAAGTTGATGGACATCGAGGCCTTGCATCCGGAATTTTGCTTGGGCTCCACGCTCCATACGGTGAACTCCGACGACAGAGACCTGTCCGCGATCAATACCCACCCACGTTTTCCCAGTAACTCCTTAATGACTCCGGACGCCGTAAAGCCGTCCGCCCCGACGGGGATGTCGTGGGTAGAGGTGCCGGACGTGGTGACGAGCAGGGTTTTCACATCGGACATGGGACACCCGGGTGTTGAAAAACGGTCCTTCATTCCTGAAACATATCTTGCCCGCCGTGACGGCCCCCGGGAGTCTTCACCGACGCCGGGGGTTGATCGTTCAGCAGGTCTTCCAGCCACCCATGACGAAGGTCGTGCCGGACAAGGTCAATCCGGTTGCGAATGCCAAGTTTTTCCATCGAACGGGCCTTGAACGTCTCCACCGTCTTCACGCCGCCCCGCAACCGGGCGGCCACCTGCTTGTTCGAGTATCCCATGGCCATCATCAGCACCGCCTGGTCCGCTCGCCCGCTCAACCCCGCCGCTCCAGTTGAGTGACCGTCGTTCGGGACCGCTTCCGCGACCGCCGGCCGGGTCCCGTCCCGCGCCGCCAGCCGAATCACTTGGATCAATTGCTCCGACGTCGCCCGCGTTGACACGCAACGATGGGCTCCCGCCTCAAGTAGGTCGCGAATCACCGAGACGCTGGCCTCGCCGGTCAGGACGATGATCTGTCAGCGGGGATCCCGCAGCCTCCCGACAGCCAGCGCGGACGCCATTCCCAAAACCACTACCTCCGGGTCGAGGGCGGCGGCCAGCCTCAACACCCCCGGCTCGTCGTGGGCCTCCCCGACGACCGTCAAACCCGCGTCGCGGTTGATGATCGTTTTCAACCCCTCGCGCACGACCGCGTGCGGGTCGGCAATCAGGATTGACAGACCGTTCTTTTTCGCCATAGGGGCAACCATTGGATGCTTTCACATGGACGGGATAGTTGGGTGGTCGTGTTCGGAGGTTATCACGGCGAGAGTTCATCAAATGGTAAGGGTGGGCCGGGAATCTTTCCGTACGATACTGTACTATTGGTGGAAATTTGATTTTTCTTTTTTTGTGCCCCGGTCGTGACGGTGATTCAGGGCAGCAACCGCACGACCTGGGCGCGGACGAACCCGTGGCACTCGCACGACGACGCCTCTAGCCCAGGCCAATCGCGGACCGACCGCTTTAATTGCAATCCCACTGCGCCTCCATCCACGCGGCCATCGCGGCCGGCAAAACGAGTATAAACCGGCCAAACGGCTCTTGATGCCCATAAAAGGTCAGAAAATCCCGGGCGATGACAGACTTTTCCCCAAGTGGTCATCTTTGAGCTTTGATTTATTCCCGTTAGCCCTTATCGATGCGTCATGTCACGCGAGCGATAGGCGAAACTGATTAGCCATTGATGATGATGTCACACCTATTTCCCGACCCGTCGACAGGCAGTCGTCCGCTCATGATGGCCGACGCCCTACGGCTGGTGTGTGCGATCACGCGGCGAAGGGCATGCGAATCGCATAATGTTTTCGCGAACCGCCCATCTCCGGGTTCAAACGTCGATTCACCCAAGGAAAGCTAGACGCATCCGTGTCAATCTGGGTTTTAATTGTTGACGACAACCGAGATCATGCCGACATGCTGGCCGCGCTCATCGGCCAGTGGGGGCATTCGGCCTCGGTGGCCTATGACGGCGAAGAGGGGTTTCGGGTCGCCTTGAAGGACACCCCCGACTGCCTCATCCTTGAAGTGAGAATGCCAAAGATCAACGGGTACGCGCTGGCCCAGATGCTCCGTCGTCAGGCCAAACTGGCGGGCGCCAAAGATGGTGGTGATGTCGGCCAATTCCGGCGAGGAGCACACACGCCAATGTGAAAACGCCGGATTCGACTACTCGTTGTCCAAGACCGTCGAGCCCGCCGAGCTGGAAAGGGCGTTGACGATGATCGATCGCAGCACGCGGCTGGCCTTCCAAATCGAGGACATGGCTCTCCGGAAGAGCGCGGACGTGAGCGTCGAGACCAAGGAACTTCTTCGCGAGGTGAAGGAAGACATCGTGGACGTGAAGCGTGACGTCGGCGGGCGGGCAGACACGCCCGATATCAGCGAGTAATCGTCGATCCCGCCCAAACAATAGCCGCCTTCCCCCGCCCTACGCCCGTGAAAACTCAAAAGCTGAGCCTTGTAAAGCACGGAAGCGGTGGCGAAAGCGCGATGAAGTGAATTACGGCGGCCGACCGACTGGCGGCCGGCGATACCGGCCATCCACCACTGCAGTGCAAACGCCTCTCACCCGACGACGCGCGTCAGTCCGAGGAGATGAACTGAGTCTGGCGGGCCGTCCCACTTCGGATTCCTGCCGATTGTTTTACCACATCAAACCTTCCGGACGCCCCACTCGCCCGCCCAAAGATTTCACTGTGCAACGTTGAAGAGTCGTGCCGACGACTGATGAGGTACGGCAGTGAAGTAAAAAGCCAAATTCCATCGAATAGTACGGTATCGGACGGATATCGTCACTGCGTTCTCTTACCATTCGCTTGTCTCTCACCGTGGCGACGGGCTGGCCCCGTGCCCCAACACCAGTCCCGTCCGGCCGGACACGCCGCCTATGGATTCCGCAATGTCGCCGCCGTGCCCCCCTGTCGATCCTGATCTCCGACCCACACAAGACGGCGCCGAATCGCTGGCCTTGCTGCTCTAGTTGTACGGGCATGACGCCACCATTGCCCGAAGCGGGGCCGGGTCCATTGCCAGCACCACCCGGTCCGCGCCGGACGTGCTCATCGTGGAACTCTGCCTTCCCGACATGGACGGCTGCAAACTCGCGAGACGGCTGAGAGCTTCGGCCCGCCTCGCCCTCTATTGCATCGCGATCACAACCCGCGGACGACCCGCGGACCGCACATGGTCGCTGGCATCGGGCATCGTCATGCGCCTTGTCAAGCCCGCCGAACCTGATGGCCGCCATGGCGGGCATCACCCGCATCCTGGCCACTTCCGCGGATCAGACCGAAAGAGACCATGACGGTCTTCATCGGTGGCAGTCGGGGCAGTCCTCCAGCCGTCTTTCCGGTGTTCATTGACAACATTTACGAGCCCTGGACTGCCTGCTTGAATAATTCAGGCTCGGGTGCGGGACGGGGCAGATGACGAAATCACCCTTTCCGCGAATGATGTTTTCCCCGCCCCGGCAGAACACAGGCTTTCTCCCCGCCGGTCAAACGCGGGCATTCGGTGTGGGCAAAAAGGACACATGTGTGGCAAGCCATTCGGAGACGGCCGTGAAGACAGTGATCAGACGATGTGTCACCTGCCCGACTATTCGCGGTCACGCCAGGAACCTCGCGGCCTTTTTGTGGTCAGGCATGGGCATCCGGGTGGATGTGGAAGACGGCGGGTTTGGAGAGTTCACCGTCCTTGCGAACGGCGTGTCCATCATCGCGAGGGAAGGCGATTTCCTGCCCTGGCCGGAGGAAGTTGAAAGCGCGCTCCAGCACGCGGACGTTCCCGACACTTGACGGATCCCGACGACTGCCGACGGAACATTCAATACCCCGCAGCCAACTCCCGGCGAAGGTGTCACACCGGCCGGCCTTTATTTTGGAGGCAATTGATTCCGCGGGGGTCATCGGCGAATCACTGAAATCTCTTGCCGGCTGGCGGGGGGAAGTCCTTCGGTTGTGCAATTGTTTTTAAGAACCGTCCCCCGCTCGGATATCCCATTGCGGATGGTCTCGCCGGTCTCGCTATCCGGCCACCCAGTTCTTCCTCAGCAACCAGGTCTTTACCGTCTGGGTGAGGACGACGTACCCGAGAAGGATCAGGGCGACGAGCGGCCAATAGAGCCACGGCAACGGCGTGAACCCGAGCAGCGGTCCGACGGGCGAAAACGGAAGCGAGGCCCCGACGGCCATGACAGCCACCGAGGACCAGATCAGCGGCCAACTCGCGCGACTTTGAAGGAACGGGATGCGGTTGGTGCGGATCACGTGGATGATCAGAGTTTGTGTCAGCAGGGACTCCACGAACCAGCCTGTTTGGAACAGCGAGGCGTTGGCGGGGTCCCAACACCCGAACACATTCAGGAGGACGAAAAAAGTGACGTAGTCGAACACGGAACTGCACGGGCCGACAAACAGGATGAACCGGGTGATTTGATTGATCGACCATGGTCGCGGCCGGGCGACCTGCTCGGGGTCCGCGTCATCGGTCGGAATAGCGACTTGAGACAGGTCATAAAGCAGGTTGTTCGCCAAAATCTGGATCGGAAGCATGGGGACGAACGGCAGGAAGACGCTTGCCCCCAGGACGCTGAACATGTTCCCGAAGTTGGAACTGGCGCCCATTCGCACATACTTGAGGATGTTGGCGAACACCTTCCGGCCCTCGCGGACACCCTCGGCGAGCACCAGCAAGTCTTTCTCCATCAAAATGGCGTCCGCCGATTCCTTGGCGATGTCGGCCGCCGTGTCCACCGAGATGCCCACGTCGGCCGCCCGGAGGGCCGGGGCGTCGTTGATGCCGTCCCCGAGGAATCCCACGACGTGGCCCGCCCCCTGCAGGGCGTTGATGATCCGTTGCTTGTGGGCCGGCGACAGCCGGGCGAACAGCGTCCCCGTGCCGACGGCCTTCGCCAGGTCCGAATCGGACATCGCTTCCGCCTGACTCCCGACGAACACGGAATCCGTGGCGATTCCGACTTCCCGGCAGATCTTGCGGCTGACGAGTTCGTTGTCGCCGGTGAGCACCTTCACCGCCACCCCGCCCGCCTGAAGGGCGGCGATCGCCGCCCGAGCGGTGTCCTTGGGGGGATCCAGGAACGCCACATATCCCCGCAGAGTCAGTTCCCGCTCGTCGTCCTTCGAGTACGCCGGCCTGGCTTCCAAGTCCCGCCAGGCCACGGCGAGGACGCGGAAGCCCTCGGCGCTCAACCGGTCGAACTCATGTTTGAGGTCAGCCCGGATCGCCGGACTGAACGGATGAAACTGCCCGTCCCGCCAGTAGCCGGCGCAACGCTCGTAGACGGCCTCCGGCGCGCCTTTGCAGATCAGCCGGTGGGAGCCGTCCGGCGCCTTGACGACGACGGACATCAGCCGGCGGGAGAAGTCGAAGGGAATTTCATCGACCTTGGCGTACTCGGGGAACGCCGGGTGGGCGTGAATTTCCGTGTGCGTGAGGATGGCCCGGTCCATCAGGTTCTTCAGGCCGGTCTGAAAGTGGCTGTTCAGATAGGCGAGGATCAGCACTTCGTCGTCCTGCCTCAGCGCCACGTCACAGTATTTTTCGAGGATGATCCGGTCCTGGGTCAGCGTGCCGGTCTTGTCCGTGCAGAGGACGTCCATCGCCCCCAGATTCTGGATCGAGGCCAGCCGTTTGACAACGACCTTCTTGCGGGCCATGGCGATGGCTCCCTTGGACAGACAAACGGCGACGATCATCGGGAGCATCTCCGGCGTCATCCCGACCGCGACGGCCATCGCAAAGAAGAAGGCCCCCGCCCAGTCCGACTTGGTCAGCCCGTTGATCAGAAAGACAATCGGAACCATCACCAGGATGAAGTAAATCATCAGCCAGGTGAACCGGGTCATGCCCCGGTCGAAACTGGTCGGAGGCTGCCGGTCGGTAAGGGACTCCGAGATGCCGCCGAGGAAGGTCGTCAGGCCCGTGGCCACGACGACTCCCGCGGCCGTCCCGCTCTCGACGCTGGTGCCCAGGAAGCAAACGTTGGACAACTCCAGGGGCGGCCGGCCGGCGGCGTCTTCCGCGGCGGCAAATTTCTCGACCGGGAACGACTCCCCGGTCAGGCTGCCTTGGGTGAGGAACAAGTCCTTGCAGGACAGGAGCCGGACGTCGGCCGGAACCATGTCGCCGGCGGCGAGTTCGACCACGTCCCCGGGAACCAGGCTTGCGATCGGGACCTCCCGCAAATGACCGCCGCGGATGACGGTCGCGTGGACGCTGATCATCGCCCGGAGTTTGGCGGCGGCGGCGCTTGCCCGCGACTCCTGCAGAAACCGCGTGGCCAGGCCGAGGACGACCATCAGGACCATGACGGCGCCGGCCCGGTGGTCCCCCGTGAGAAACGAGAAGCCCGCAAGGACGGCCAGCAGGATAACGAGCGGATTAATGACGGCGTTCAGGAACAGGCGGAGGCGCGGATGGCGCTCGTCTTTTGCCACGACGTTCGGGCCGTATTCCCGCAATCGCCTCTCCGCATCGTCATCGGAGAGGCCGTCCTTTGACGTCAGGAGTTTTCGCAGCACGGCGTCCGCCCCGGCCCCCGAGGCTTCGACCAGCAGCGGCGAGACCTTGACCGCCGTCGCGGGCGCGTGAGGTCCGTGCGGAAGCCGCTTCGGCAGCACGGGAGTCGGCAAGGCCATGATTCGCTCCGATTTCATTGCGATGCGCAAACAACATCCGCGCCCCCGCGATAGGCTCAGCCGTTGTCCGCGCCCGTGTCGGCGGCGGGCGGGGGGACCGGCTCTGTGGCGGGGCCGCCCCACTGCCAGCCGCTAATGTCCGGTATGTCGATGCCGTGTTCGCGGACATATGCGGTGTGCGCCGCCAGTCGTTCGTCCATCGCCCGGACGACGCGCCCCGCCCGCGCGGCAAGGCCGGGCGTCCGCCCGATCACGTCTTTGACAAGGTGGAACCGGTCGATCTCGTTGAGCACGCACATGTCGAACGGCGTCGTCGTCGTTCCCTCTTCCTTGTACCCGCGCACGTGCAAGTTTCGGTGGTTTGTTCGCCGGTAGGTCAGGCGGTGGATCAGCCACGGGTAGCCGTGGAACGCGAAGATGACCGGCTTGTCCGTCGTGAACAGGGCGTCGAACGCGGCGTCGCCCAGCCCGTGCGGGTGTTCCTCCGGCGGTTGAAGCGCCATCAAGTCCACCACGTTCACCACCCGGACGCGGAGACCGGGCAGGTGTCCCCGCAGGAGATCGGCCGACGCCAGGATTTCAAGCGTCGGCACGTCTCCGCAGCAAGCCAGAACCACGTCCGGCTCGCCGGGGCCGGCGGTGCCCGCCCACGGCCAGATCCCGGCCCCGGCGTCACAATGTCTCACCGCCTCGTCGATGGTCAGCCACTGGGGAGACGGCTGTTTCCCGGCCACCACCACGTTCACGTAATTCCGGCTACGCAGGCAATGGTCGGTGATCGAAAGAAGGCAGTTCGCGTCCGGCGGCAGGTACACGCGCACCACCCCGGCCTTCTTGTTCACCACGTGGTCGATGAACCCCGGGTCTTGGTGGCTGAACCCGTTGTGATCCTGTCTCCAAACGTGTGACGAGAGCAGGTAGTTCAAACTCGCGACCGGCCGCCGCCACGGAATGTGGCGGCAGACTTTCAGCCACTTGGCGTGCTGGTTGAACATCGAGTCGATGATGTGGATGAACGCCTCGTAACAACTGAAGAACCCGTGGCGTCCGGTCAGCAGGTAACCTTCGAGCCACCCCTGGCACTGGTGTTCGCTGAGGACTTCCATCACCCGCCCGTCCGGCGACAGGCGGGCGTCGTCTCCCGGTCGTGTCTCCCCGACGAAGCAGCGGCCGGTCGCCTCGAAGACATCCTGCCAGCGATTGGACGCGCACTCGTCCGGGCTGAACAGCCGAAAATTCTGCGCGGCCTCGTTGAGCGCCTGCACGTCCCGCATGTACGTTCCCTGCACCCGCGTGGCCTCGGCGGTCGCCGAACCCGGAGCCGACACCGACACGGCGTATTTGCGGAAGTCCGGCAACGCCAGTTCCCGCAGGAGCCGGCCGCCGTTGGCGTGCGGGTTGGCGCCCATGCGCCGGTCGCCCGCGGGGGGCAGTTCGGCCAATTCGGGGATCAGCCGACCGTCCGGGTCGAACAACTCTTCGGGGCGGTATGACTTCAACCAGCCTTCCAAAACTTGAATGTGCGTGTCCGTCTGCGCGTCGGCCATCGGCACTTGGTGGCTGCGCCAAGAGCCCTCGACCACCTTGCCGTCGATCTCGTGCGGGCAGGTCCACCCCTTCGGCGTCCGCAGGACGATCATCGGCCAGGCGGGCCGGCCGCGGAAGCCGTTCGTCCGGGCATCGGCTTGGATACGGCGAATTTCCGCAAGGCAGGCATCCAAGGCGGTGGCCATGTCACGGTGGACGGCCATCGGCTCTCGCCCGGTGACGAAGTGCGGAGCGTACCCGTAACCTTCCATCAACTTGCGGAGTTCGTCCTCCGGGATGCGGGCGAGAAAGCACGGGTTGGCGATCTTGAACCCGTTCAGGTGCAGGATCGGCAGCACCGCCCCATCCCGGACCGGGTTCAGGAATTTGTTCGAGTGCCAGCCGGTGGCCAGCGGGCCGGTCTCGGCCTCTCCGTCCCCGACGACGCAGGCGACGACCAAGTCCGGGTTGTCGAACGCAGACCCATAGGCGTGCGACAGGGCGTACCCGAGTTCGCCCCCCTCGTGGATCGATCCGGGGGTCTCCGGGGCAACGTGGCTCGGAATGCCGCCGGGGAAACTGAATTGCTTGAACAACCTCTTGAGCCCGTCCTCGTCCGGCGAGACGTGGGGGTAGACCTCGGAGTACGTCCCTTCCAAATAGACGTTGGCGACGATCCCCGGCCCGCCGTGCCCCGGCCCGGTGACGAACAAGACGTTCAAGTCGTCCTGCTTGATGACCCGGTTCAAATGGGCGTAGATGAAGTTTAGCCCCGGTGTGGTGCCCCAGTGCCCGAGCAAGCGGGGTTTGACGTGCGCTTTAGTCAGCGGCTCCCGCAAGAGGGGGTTGTCGAGCAGGTAGATCTGGCCGACCGACAAATAATTCGCGGCCCGCCAGTAGGCGTTGATTTTCTTCAACGCCTCGTCGGACGGGGAGGCGGTCGGCTGGTCACTCACGGGGGGCCTCGATCAAGCGGAAAACCGTGCGGGCGATCATCAGTTCTTCATTGGCGGGGATGACCCGGACCGCGAAGGGGGCGATGCCGGGGGAAATCACCAAGGCGTTGGCCGCATTGTCGGCCGATGACAAGTCGATCCCGAGATGCCCAAGACCGGCGCAGACGCGGGCCCGGACCTCCGGAGAGTGCTCGCCGATCCCGCCAGAGAACACCAGCGTGTCCAATCCGCCGAGGGCGGCCGTCAGCGCGCCGATCCATTTTCGGGCCTGGTAACAGAACATTTCCACCGCCTCGGCCGCCCGCGGGTCGGCGGCCTGCCGGGCCAGCAGGTCGCGCATGTCCGAACTGGTTCCGGACACGCCCAGCAAGCCCGACCGACGACTGACCATGTCGTCGAGCCAGTCGGCCGTCTGGTTCTCCAATCGAAGGAGGTGGACCAGAACGCCCGGGTCAAGGTCGCCCGTGCGGGCGCCCATCATCAGCCCGCCGGTCGGCGTGAGGCCCATGGTGGTGTCAACGCACCGGCCGTTTTTGACGGCCGCCATGCTGGCCCCGGAGCCGAGGTGGGCCAGAATGACCGGCCCCGCGCTGCGCCGGTCCCGGCGACCCGTTCGAGTTCTTCCATCAGAAAGGCGTACGAGAGGCCGTGGAACCCGTAGCGACGGATGCCTGCGTCGGCGTAGTGGCGCGGGATCGGGAGCCGGGCTGCAACGGGCGGCAGCTCTTTGTGAAAGGCGGCGTCAAAACAAGCGAACTGGGGCATTTCCGGCCGTCGTGCGGCCAGCGCCTCGATCAGCCGAATCTCCAGGGGCAGGTGGGCGGGATCGAGCGGGACGGCCTCTCGCAAGTCGGCGAGCACAGCCTCGGTGATCACTTGCGGGTCGACGCGCTTCCGGCCTCCGTGGACTAGGCGGTGGCCGACAGCCGTCACGCGGCCGAGTTCGCCAGACCCGTCGAGCCATTCGATGAGTGAGGCCGCCGCCTGAGCCGGATCGCCCGCGGCGAACGGCAGCCGTTCCGCAGGTTGATCTTGGCGGGCGATCCGCAGGGTGGCCTCGCCTAATCCGATTCGCTCGACGGTCCCGACGAGTGTTCGCCGGGGCGGGTTTCCGGCCGCATGGACGGCGAATTTGATGCTCGACGACCCAGCGTTGATGGCGAGGACGAGATCGTGTGGCTTGGGGGAGAAGAGGTGGGCGGAATTTGCGGACATTGGCACGCCTTTGCCCGTGGGGTATGCCATCAGTGTAGGAGGAATCAGTAGCGCGGCGGTGGTCGACCGGAGCCATTCCCCAAAATTAATAAGACGGCTCACGGCCGCCGGGGCGGTTTGTTCAGTCGGGAATGACGCGCGACTGTCCGATACCGGGCCGGCGCGCTGTTCCAATCGCGGACAGCCGCGGACAATCGCGCCCCTCCTCCACAGTTGCTTGAACCGGAACAATCGCGATTGTATTTCGTGTCGTTCCCTCCCCGCCTGGCCAATGATTTGGATGAACTCTTAATGGCGGGAGGCCGTCTGGAGACGGCCTGTGACGCTGGTGAGGTCGAACGGGCAATTGGTTTGGATGAATTCATAATGGCGGCGGGACGTGATCATCACGGCTCCGTTCATGACCGTCGGGAGGTGGAGAAATGACACGATCTTCGTCGGGTCGCTCCAAGGATCATGGCAGTGATCGGGTGCTCGTCGGCCCCGATGATCAGTCCGGCCAGCCCGGTCGCATCCCTCCTATTTCAGGGAGACCATTGAAGATGGCCACGCCTTCACGGCCATTTCATTTCCAGCCCACAGACGCATTTCCAACTTATCTCCCATTAATCCGCTTCTCGTTTGCGCAATGCGCATTCACGCACTGTTCCGCGGGCAATGCCTTGCGAGAAGCACCTTCATCATGAATGATTTGGGTGTGGAAAAATGGCGAGATAGTTGGAACCGGGACATGCAGTGTTGTGGTCCTAAAAACTTTGCGAATCTCCCCTCGCCAACGCACGTCGCGAAGGCAAGGGCGGGGGCAGCGAGAGCCGATGCCACGATGGCATGCCTCCGTTCGATTTCACCGCCGCACCCCTTCCACAAGGTCAGGGCGTCGTTGAATCGGACTTCTTCTCCCCGGTTGAGTCGGCGTCCTTCTTGGCGGGCTGCTTCTTCCCCGGCTTGGGTTTCTCGTTCACAGCGGGCTTAGGTGCTTCGCCGTTGTGGTTCTTCTCTTGCTGCACTTTTTTGTCGTGGGCCACGTTCTTCGGGTCTGACATGTTGTTGTCCCCTCAATCTACGTTCCCGAACCTCGCCTCGGATAAGAGGGCAATCGGCCGGGGAGTTCCAGTTGCTGCATCAGTCGTGCCCTTGGGAACGATTCTTGCCCATTCCCCGGTTTGGAGCCAAATACCATCATTAACGCATCGTCCCACGCCTCGCCTCCGTTCCGACGCAACCACGGTGCACGTTGATCGGGACCACCGGTTCGGCAAAGCGGTTTTTAGGGATCGCAGTACAATGCGAATGCGCCGACAGTCTTGTGAATCACTCCTTCATTTCCCTGGGGCGTCGGTCCTTTGACAACCTTCACAGGACAACGTCCCATGCCTGAACGCAATGGCCCCGGCCTTCTCATCATTGGCCGGCTGAGGGAGCTGCCGGGAGCGAGCCACGTCGAGGCGGGGAATGACGCATACATTGAGTACACCAAGCGACAGGCCCAGAGCCGAATGGCGCTTAGTTAAGAATTAACTCATTTGGGCCAATGAGTTTGTACAAAGGCCTCCGGCCCCCGTCACGGGGGATGAATATCGGCCCGGAGGCCCCGCATGTCCCGATGCTTTTCCGGGCGAACCGCCCGTCGTTTGGATTCGGTCCGCCGACAACTGGCCGCCGAGCCGTCGTTGCCATTCTCCCGGCTTCTGGACGCCGAACTGGTGGCGGAGGCGCTCCGGGCGTCCGGCGTGACGTTTCGGGACCGTCTGTATCCGCCGTGGGTGACGTTGTGGATTTTCCTCTCCCAAGTCCTCGACCCGATGCAATGCTGTTTGCAGGCGGTGTTGCGGTTTGCCGCCTGGCGTCAGGCGACCGGACAAGGCCCGTGCTCGACGAACACCGGCGGCTACTGCCAGGCCCGCCAGCGTCTCCCCGAAGGGATGGCCGGACAACTGGCCCGGGGCGTCGGCCACCGGCTGCACCGCCGCGAGGCTCCCCGCTCGTGGCGCTGGAAAGGGCGGTCGGTCAAGATCGCCGACGGCACGACCGTCACCATGCCCGACACCCCGGAGAACTAGCGGGCCTATCCGCAACCCAAGGCCCAACGACCCGGTTGCGGCTTCCCGCCGGCCCGTCTGGTGGTGGTGTTCTCCCTGTCCGTCGGAACGGTTCTGGAGATGGCGATCGGCCCGTACAAAGGCAAGAAGACCGGCGAGGCCTCGTTGTTGCGATCCTTGCACGACACGCTGGAGCCGGGGGACATTCTGCTGGGCGACCGGCTGTACGGCGGCTATTTTGACCTGGCCCTCCTGCAAGAACGCGGGGTCGACATGGTCACGCGGTTGAACCACGGACGCCGGGTTGATTTTCGCCGCGGCCGCCGTCTGGGCCGGGGGGACCATGTGGTGGCGTGGGACAAACCGTCCCGGCCCGGCTGGATGAACAAGAAGACTCACCGGCGCCTGCCGCCCCGGCTGATGGTGCGTCAGTCACGGGTGAGCAAGGCCGTTCCGGGCTTTCGCTCCCGACGCTTCGTGGTGGTGACCACGTTGCTCGACGACGCCCACACGGCGGACGACCTGGCGGCGTTGTATCGCGTCCGCTGGCAGGCCGAGCTTGATCTCCGTTCCCTGAAACAGACCCTGCAAATGGACGTGCTGCGCGGCCTGACTCCCGGGATGGTCCGCCTGGAAATCCAGGCTCATCTGCTGGCGTACAACCTGGTGCGGCAGGTCATGGCCGACGCCGCCGATAGGCACGGCGTCCTGCCGGACCGGATCAGTTTCAAAACCACGCTCATGGCGCTGCTGGCCTTCACGCCGTACCTGGCCATGATGACCCCGCCGCAGGCCGAGGCCTGTTACTCCCAAATGCTCGATGCCATCGCCCGTCATCGCGTCGGCAACCGACCCAACCGGGTCGAGCCCCGCAAAAGAAAACGACGGCCGAAACCCTACGACTCCCTCAACGTCCCCCGACCCGTGGACCGCGAACAATCCAAGAAAAAGAAAAAACCAAAGCCTTAACTAAGTGCCATTCGTCCCAGAGCCTGGTGCAAGCCCCGAGCCGCTGTGCTTGCAGACGAGGGTCGTTCCGCCACTGTTTGAAGTGACTCAAGAGCCAATCCCCGGCCGTCCCGGATGACCCCGCCCATCTGCCGGCAGGCCCTCCTGCGTCATGCTGGCCGGCATTACGTTCCTCCCTCACCCCATGTCTGTTGTCCGGTCACAGTATTCTTGCAGCCGGACCAAATCTATTCGAGAAATCCGAATCATCATGACACAAATGACCGAACTCGCCGCCGGGCGGCTGACTCCCGCCCGGGCCGCCGAGTGGGTGCGGGTGATCGAGTTGAAATGTGATTGGGGGGCTCTGCGCGTCGGGTCTTGCTATTCCGTTCCGCACCTGCGCTCGCTTCGGAGGGCGTTCGACGCATACAACGCCGCGTTGTCGACCTACACGATCGACGACCGGAACGAGGCCATGCCCGATCTCTCCCCGAACGTTCCCAATCGACTCCGGTCGTGGTGCCGGACAGTACGCGCGGTCTTGCACCGTTGCGATGACGGGGACTGCCCAGCCCGCATCATAGAAAAGGCCCGCAAATCAGCCGATCAAATCGCGATAACGTTCAGGGCCTCGGCGGGCAAGTGGGTGCCGGCCGCGGACAGACTCGCGGCGATCCGGCAGTTGGACGTGGTGATCGCCTGGTGTGACGAGCGAATGACCGTCTCCCCGATTCCCGCCTTTGAGATGGGACGACAGCCCGCCGTGCGGTGTGGAATGTCTCCCGTCCGCACCGCAGCCTTCCACACCTACGGCCAACACTTCGAGGGTTGGGTAGAAAACCCTGCCGGTTAGGACGAGTATTTTTCGGCAACCGTCCCAAACCGCGGCCATGGCTGTCCCGGGCTCGACCCACTCCAGCACGATCAAGCTCGGGGTGAGTTTTGCGGCTTTGAGAGCGGCTTCCACTGCGTCGCCCGCCTCGCCAAACACGCGCACTTCCGACATCCGGCCGATCATCGCACGGGTGCTCGCTGGCCGAAATAATCTGCCATAAGAACAAACTCGTGGACCACAAACTGGTGGTGATGTCGGCTAATTCCGGCGTGGAACATTTGCGAAAGTGCGGAGAGGCTGTAATTGACTACCTTTTATCCAAGGCCGCCGAACCCGCCGAACTGGAAGCAGTGTTGAAAAATGATTGACCGCATCATGCGTCTGGACTCCCAAGACCAGGAACTGGCCTGCCGGAATGCCGCCCCCGGCCAGAGACCCTGCTCCAGAGGATCGCGGACTTGAGCGGCGAAACCAAAGATCTTCTCCGCCAGATGAAGGAAGCCATCCTTGACGTGAAGTAGGATGTCCGGGAGTTGAAAGAAGAAATCTGGGACGTCTGCAAACGGGTAGACACGTTTGAAATCACGGAGGGAACGGAGATTCCTTCCAAGGAAGAGTCACTTTGGTCCGCCCAACACCCGTGACGACTCAAAAACTGAGTATGGAAAAACATGTCCGTCCGCGAGCCGTGCAAGCGAATCAAGGCGGCATGACGGAAAAAGTAAATCTCTAAATTCCACCTATGGGTACGGTATCGGATGGAGATCGTCCCCATCTCCTCTTACCATTCGCTTGTCTCTCGCTGTGGCGACGGGTCGGATCCGAGCCGCCAGACCTCTCCCGTCCGGCCGAACACGCCTCCCATGGATTCCGCAATGTCGCCGGCGTGCCCTCTGTCGATCTTGATCGCCGACCCGCACCAAAACGGTGCCGATTCGCTGGCTTTGCTACTCCGTTTGTATGGGCACGACGCTACGATCACCGGAAACTGGGCCGGGGCCATCAACCTTGCCGCCGGGTTCCCGCCCGACGCGACCATTGCGGAACTCCTCCTTCCTGAAATGGACGGCTGCGAATTCGCGAGACGGTTGCAAGCCGCGGCCTCTATTACATCGCGATCACGACCCGCGGACGCCCGGCGGACCGCACCCGGTCGCTGGCGGCGGGCATCGCCCGTATGAGACGAAGACCGCCCGCGCGTCGCCCGGCAAACCCCTTTCACTTCTCATCTTGAAAGAAATCATGATCGCCGTCATTCGCCTTGCGAGGGTTGTTCCGTCATCATCCATGTTTGAACCGCCGGTCACCTCGCCGCCTCAATTGGAGGTGATCGAACGTCTCCTCCACCACGTTGGATTGCCCTGAACTTTGGCGGACACAGGCCGACCTTCGGTGTTTGAAGTGATCCAAAAGCCAATCCCCGGCCGTTTCTAATGTCCCGCGCCATCCGTCGGCAGGCCGTCCTGCAACATGATGTCCTACTCTCACCCGACGCCCCATGTCCGATCGCCAAATCTGTGCCGCCGGACCGAACCCATCCAAGAAAGCCGGACCATTATGACACGAACGACCGAACTCGCCGCCGGGTGGCTGACTCCCTCCCGGGTCACTGAATGGGTGCGGATAATCGAGTTGAAATGTGATTGGGAGAACCTGCGAGTCGGGTCTGGAGGGTGGACATGACCCTTCCCCAATCCGACGGAATCGAAGGTCCGACAACGCGGGAGCAGAATTTCCCGTTTCATGGCACGATCGCCGCCCGGGCTTACGAGATATGGGTGGTGCGAGGCCGAGCCGCCGGCACTTACCTGAAAGACTGGCAGGAAGCCGAAACGGAACTGCTGGATGGTTACCTCGGCGAGCGCAATCGCTTCGAGCGTTTCCTTCTGGCCGAGCAAGCAGTGACCCGCGCCCTGGCCGAGTCCGCCGAGATTACCAACGCTGCTCCACGCATTATGCAGGCCATCTGCGAGGCTCTCCGTTGGGATGTTGGCGCGGTCTGGGTCGTGGACGACAAAGCCGACGTGCTTCGCTGCGTCAACGTCTGGCACGCTCCGGCCGTCGAGGTGCCCGAGTTTGAACAGGCGAACTGGCGAAGCACCTTAAAGCGGGGCGTCGGGTTGCCCGGGCGCGTGTGGGGCGGGGAAGGCATCGTCTGGGTCCCCGACGTGGCATCCGGCGCCGACCTCCCCCTCGCGCCAATCGCCGACCGGGAGGGGTTGCACGCCGCGTGCTGTTTTCCGATCCGGAGCGGGGCCGAGTTCCTCGGCGCATTGGAGTTCTACAGCCGGCAGATTCAGGAGCCGGATGCCCAACTCCGCGACATGATGACCGGCATCGCTGGCCAGATCACTCAGTTTATCGAGCGCCGTCGGGCAGAGCACACCATACGCGACCGGAACCGCGAACTGGATCTGGCACGTCATATCCAGCAAGGCCTATTGCCTACAACCATGCCAGTGATGCCTGGTTTCAAGTTCGGCGGCGCGTGCCGGTTTTGCCAGGAGACGGGCGGCGACTACTACGATTGCTTCGCCATCGGGGACACCGCGTTCGGCCTGGCCATTGGGGATGCGAGCGGGCACGGCATCGGTGCCGCCCTGGTCATGGTGCAGGCACGGGCGTCGATGCGCTCGCTCGCCCTGAGCCATGACGACCCCGGGACGATTCTCGCCCGCACTAACCGGTGCCTCGCGGAGAGTCTGCCGCCGGATCATTTTGTCACGGTATTCTTGGCACGGATCGATCCGGGCACCCGCTCCCTCCTTTACTGCAACGCGGGTCACCCGTCCGGCTACATCTTGGACCGACACGGGGACGTGCAGTCGGTTCTCCAAAGTACGGGTATGCCTTTGGGCATCGAACCGACCGCCGAGCTACCGACCGCGATGGAGATTACTTTGCAACCTGGCGACCTCTTATTCCTGCTCACCGACGGGGTTACCGAGGCGTTTTCACCCGAAGGGTTGCCCTTCGGCATCCAACGTGCACTGGACACCGTCCGGGGACACCAGCACGAAACGCCTGACGAGATTGTGCAGGCCCTGTTGCGCGGCGTGGCTGAATTCTCCGAGGGGCAGGTGCAACTGGACGACCTGACTGGGGTCGTCATCAAGTTCGAGGCTGGCGCATGAATCGCTGTTGAGCGTGCTTGGATGCGGAAATAAGGACATTGATCGTTGGGAGTGCCGAACCGAACGCTGCGGCTGGCCGAGCCGGTTTAACCGGTGTTGGTGAGCCATAGTCTCAGGTCGTTATGTTTTTCACCAAGAGTGTTCTTGTGCTTGTCCTTTCAGATGCACTCATGTCATCTGGGACTTTGGTCTCAGCTCGACTTGTGCACTTCTCAACCCCATCACGCAGCCATCGCCAGCCGATTCAGCAGGAATTCCCGCAAAGGGAGCGTTAGTTTTTTCACACCCGCCTCGTCGAAGGCCTGTGAAAAAACTCCCTCGTCCCAGAACCGGCGACGGACGGTGGTGACGGCGTCGGAGAAGGTTACGCCAGCCTTCCCGGGCCAGTCGACCCGGCCAACCCGCTTGTCTTCCGGCAGCAGATGATACAAGGCCGCCACCACCGAGTACAAACCGAACAGACAGGGGGCGGCCCGCAAGACCGTGGCCTGACACCATCCCCGCGTGCTCTCCGACCCGAGGCAGGAGCGACATTCCTGGAAGGTGGTTTCAATATTCCACCTCCCGCAATATGGCTCGATCACGCCCGTCGGCGTCCGGGCGGGGTCGGTGGTGAAGAAGTACTCGTCCCGGTGGGTCCCGGTCAGATCACGGACGAACACCCATCGGATCGGGACCAATCCCTGCCCGGCCTTGTACCAATGCCCGAGCCCGGACTTGGTTCCCACCCGCCGGACGTCGCCGCCGTACCAGCCAACCGTCAGCCGCCTCAGCCGTTTTGCCCCGGCGACCGCCTCGCGCGGCTTGGGCAGTCGGTCCCCTTTCACGCGAGGACGCCCCTTGCCCGTGTATGGCGGCGGCGGGGTGAACAGGTTGGCATCCGGGTGCAACTTGTTGACCAGCGCGAGCCGGTCCCGATGCCGGTGACAAAAGCGGGCGACCTCGTGCGTGCCGTATCCGGCGTCGCCGACGAACGTGAAACGCCGGTCCGGGAAGCGGAGCAGGACCAGCCGCAACAGGCGGCACATGAGTCGGGCCGGGGTCCGGTGCGTCCGCTCTCGCCGACGGTCGTCCTCGGCGGTGCGATACAAGTCAACGAGAATCGGCAGCGCCCACGGGCGGGTGGTCCCTGGAAACCGGACCAGAACAGCCAGGACCACCCATTTGTGACCGTACCGCCAGGCGGTGTATGAGTGCGAGGACCGGACGGGATCGCGATGCCGGGCCTTGCCATAAACATGACGCCCCGGATGACCGTCAACCGTGTCGTCCCCGACCAAGGCCACCGGTCCGTCCGGGACGAAGTGTTTCAGAAGAAAGCCCGCCAAGACGCCACCGAGTTCGACGCCGGACCCACGGGCGGCAGACAAAACTCGTCGGTAACTGGCGGGATGGCCGGGGGCGAGAAGCCCGAGCGTGCGAAGCACGTTGGCCACGGTCCGACGGCCGGGTGTCAGCAGTACGCCCGCCAAGAGGGTGACAAAGCGATGAAACGTGGGTTGGGTGAACAACGGGGCAAAGACTTCGAGCAACGAAGCGGCTTCGGGTGGTAGAATCATGGCGGCCGTCCTTGGGCGATGGTCTGGGTGTGTCGTTACCCCATCCATATGTCCGAGGCGGCCTCCAAAAGTGCACAAGTCGAGCTAAGAGACTGTCCCACAAGGGTGTCAGGCGGCGTTGTGGTATTGAAAAGCGGGATCGGCGTAAGAAGGCCGAAGTCGTCGGGCCATGAGGTGAATCATGGCCAGTTTGACATAGGCTTCGGATGAACGGACGCTCTTTTCCCGGTCCAGGCTCAGCCGACGGCAACGGCCCAGCCAGGCGAAGGTCCGTTCGACCGTCCATCGGATCGGCAGCAGCACAAACCCCTTTGCCCCCTCCGGACGACGGACAATGTCCAGCTTCCAATCGACGTTCTCTTCCGTCCATTGGTAAAGGGACCAGTTGTGGTGTTTCTGGTCGGCATACATCTTGCGAACCTGACTGACCGGCTGCCCTTCCAGTCGTCCGAACAATTCCGGGGCCGCCGCCGCGTCGTCCACGTTCGCCGCCGTCACCAAGACCGCCAGCAGCAACCCCATGCTGTCCGTGACGATATGCCGTTTCCGGCCGTCGACATTCTTGGCGTTGTCCCGGCCGCGTTGTTCGCCGCCCGAGGTCGTGTCGACCGACTGGCTGTCCACACTGGCGGTGGTGCGGGGGTGATACGGTTTCTCCGACGCGCGGACTTGGCGTCGCAATTGGTCGTGGATGGTATCGAGCGTGCCGTTCTGACGCCATTGGTCGAAATACTTCCAGACGGTGCTCTTGGGCGGGAAATCCTTGGGAAGAAGCCGCCATTGGCAACCGGACCGCAAGAGGTAAAGGATGGCGTTGACGACATCCCGCATGTCCGTCTTGCGGGGTCGGCCTTCCGGATAAACCGGGATGTGGGGCTCGATCAACGGCCATTGGGCATCCGTGAGGTCACTGGGGTATGTGGCAGGGCGAACGTATCTAATCTCCCGGAAAATTGCTTAAAACACGTTCGTGGTAATCGTTGTCATAGCCGGCTTTCTTGCGTCGATTCTTGATGCCCATTTTCTCCGGCGTTTTCTTCAGCATCGCCAGGGCGATCTTCCGCACCAGCGACATGTTCTCCGGCGCATGGCCGTCCCTCAGGCGGCTGTCATCCTCGGCGAACGCCATGTCCAGCACCCAGTGACAGTTGTTCTCGATTCCCCAGTGACCCCGGCTGGCCTCGAGAAACGCTCTTGCCCCGGCTCGTTTGCTGCTCACGTAATAGCGGGTCTCATGGCTCTCTTTTCCGTTGACGGTTCGACATCGCACCACGCACACCAACGACTTCAATTCCTTCCAGAGATTACGGTCCCGGATCGTCTCCAAATCGGTCATCACGAAGCAGGATCGCCACTCCCGCCGGCCATGTCCTTGCTCCTCCGTCGTGTGTCGGCTCAGGCCCGCGTAGTCGTTCTCCGCCGCCGCCAGGGCCAGGCGTTCAATGTCTTCGAACAAGCGAGGCTGTTTCTCTTTCACCGCCAGCAGGTAGTCCCCTTTCTTGTCCACGATCTTCGCGGCGATTTCCTTTTG
>NZ_JH636444.1:591628-593880 GCF_000255705.1 Zavarzinella formosa DSM 19928 | reverse complement strand
CCAGCGCCTCCAGCAATTCCGGAATTGCCGTGATCTCGTTCGATTTCTCCCCGGTTTGGACTTGCGCCAGGGGGAGGCCCGCCTTGGTGGCCCATGCGCTGACAATATGCAAGGCTTGGGAGGCTCCCTTCCGCGAACCCCGCAGAGACTTGCCGTCGATGGCAATTTGAGGGATCTTCATCCGATCACATGCGAGCGCCACCCATTGCAGGAAACACTCGTGAAAATCGTCCGGACGGATCAGGGCGAACACGCGGTTGAGCGTGTCGTGGGACGGAATGCCATTGCGCAGTTTCAAGCCCGGCCGTTCCTTGAGCCAGGCTTGCCTGGATCCGGCATAGTCGGCGATACTGACAAAGTCATCCAGGCCGGCGATGGTGCCGCACAACACGATCAGAACGATGTCCGGCAGATCATGACCGCAACGTCCGCCGACGCGAGCATCGCGAAGATCGCTAAAAAACTCTCGAATGGGCCATTCCTTGGTCAGCGTCATTGTCTCGCTCCGCGAGAAAATCAGGGGACGAAATTGATGGCATACGCCACGGCCATTGTGTCAGCAACGCCTTTGACGAACAGATTCTTCCCCGGCGAAATGTTCAAACTACGCTGTTTATAGCTGAATTTGATGCGTTTGCCCTGCCATGATCGCCGAGAGCCACGGCGGGATTTCCGCCAAGATATTGAGGTAGCCAGGAGGCCGCCCGCTGAGTCGCTGGACGACATAGAGTGTTTTCGGAACGAAGTAGATGAACTGAGCAGCGGCCACTCCGGCAAGCAGCAAGGACAGAGAGGGCATCAGCCATCCCAGTCCGGCAGGACTGTCTTCTCCAACCGGCCGTTCCTCAAGGTCGAACACCGATTCGCCTGTCATATCGTCTGTCTTCAATTGGCCACGGTGAATGCGACAACGGCCGCCGGGACCGAGAAGGCCGTGACCGTCGCCGGTTCAGAGATGAAGGACGGAATCGCGAATGCGAGCGCCAGGACGAGGCCCGCGACCGGCCGTACTCGCGCGCCCCGACGCAAGTCGGCCACCGAGCCCAAGACGGCGACCACAACGGCCACGCAGCAAAGCCCCTTGATCGCGGCTGTTTCGACGCTTCGGCACGGCAAGGTAATCGAATTTGTCGCGATGAGGAGCATGACGCTCCAAGGCACGATCGAAGCGACGATCCCCACGACCCCCCACGGCATACGCATGCCCTCTCGCTTAACAAATCAACTCGCTCACCAACCAGATGACGCCGCCAAGGCAACCTGCTTTCACGCAGTTTTTCTCAGGACAACACAGGCGACAAAGTTGGCAAGGCCTTGAGGGGCGGGGGACATGGCGGGACGACAAACAAGCGGAAGGGCTTGGGCAAGGCAGAGGTAATCCACGGCCCTCGTCGGGGGCCGTGGAGTCGATCACGTTCACGAAGGTTGGAGAAGTGCAGCCCGTTCAGCTTCCACACTTGGCTGTACGCCCCTACGCCGCCGCCGCCCTGCCGGACCACTTGCTCCGCCAGCCTGTCGAGGAAGCGCTCCTCGTCGTCGGCCCGGACCCTTGATCGCATCACCGGCATTGAAGAGGATCGTTGTTCCGACCCGTCATTTACTTGACCGACCCCTGCGGCGTGCCTTTGGCCCAGTAAATGGTGTATAGGAACTCGCCGCGGTCATCCTTTCGCTTACCGTAGAATGCCCGGTCCCTATAGAAGCGGATGTATGTGCCCCGGCTTTCGTCAAGCAGGTGGACGTATTCCCCGCTCGTCGAGATGTCCTTGTACACAGCGAACGCCGAACCCTGGTAGAATTCCTTCCACTGGCCGTGCGATGTCTCGGCGAAGACGGCCGGTGTCTTCTCGTCGTCCCCGAACCGGAAACATACGAGGCGAAGGGCTTGGTCCGGTTGGGGGGCTTCCGCCGGCTTCGGCTCGCGGTTCTCGGATTTGCCCGCCGGGGCAGGCTCCTTCGCGGCGGCAGCTTTCGGCTTCGGTTTGTCCTCGCCCGGTTGGTCTCCCGCCATCGTTGTGACGCACAGACCGCCCCCGGCGATGAAGCCGATGGCCAAAACAACCGTCAGCACGCTTTTGATCTTGGCAACGTACATGGCTCTTGACACTCCTTCCACAAGGGCGGCGATGTTTTCCGAAACGATGCCCGCCGTCCGCCCCGCCGCCGGCAGGCTCGCGGCCTTGATTGCGTTCAACTCCAAAGATGACGCGGCCGCCGAAACGACCGGCAGCGCGAGCGTCGCTCCCGACGTC
>NZ_JH636444.1:586885-591618 GCF_000255705.1 Zavarzinella formosa DSM 19928 | reverse complement strand
CCACGGTCCCCTCCGGCACGCCGAGTTCGCGGGCGGCGTCCCGGCGGGTCCGGCCGTCCAGGTCGCACAGCACGATCACGGACCGGTAAATGTCTGGCAGGCGGCTCAACTCCGCGTCCAGCACAGTCCGCAAGTCGGCTTCCTGGCCGGGCCGCAAGGCCTCGGGCTCGGGCACTTGCTCCACCGACACTTCCCTCGCCTGTCGGCGGGTGACGGTTCGCCGGGCGTGCAATGCCGTCTGGCGGGCAACCCCGTACAGCCAGTTTGCCACCAAGGCTCGCGGCTTGACGGTTGATGCCTTGCGGGCGAGAACGATGAAGGTGGCCTGGAAGGCATCCTCGGCGTCATGATGATCGAGAAAACGGCGGCAGACGCCCCAGACCATCGGACCGTGCCGCCTGATGAGGGCGGCGAGGGCTTCATCGTCGCGACGCTCGATGAACCGGTCGAGCAGTTCGCCGTCGCGAGGTCCGTCCCGTTGCAAGGCACGGCGAAGGTTTCCCATCAAGTCGGTCACGGTGTCCTCCTGGCGTCCCAACTCGGCCGCTATATTTCATCTGCCGCAAGCTTGGGATTTGATACGCGAATTTTTTCGGCCGAGCAAACCAAGGGTTTAACAAGGCCAAGCGAAAAAAATATACTTGTGCAATCGTTAGGCTTTATGCCATTCGGCAGTGGGAACCCATCCACAGCCGAGGACGAATTCGACCTAGGTGCGGGCAGCATGGAAGTCCGTGATTTGTCGGTCACTGATGACTTTACGGACCGCAAAGTTGGTGTGGTCCTGGGGTTTGGGTGCGGACGACATCCGAGGACGGCACACGGCTCAAGTGGCTCGGGCAAGCGAGTCGGGTAAGATTGAAAGTGCGAAGTTCTTTCCAGCCGGACGGCGATGGCAATTGACAACAATCTAGTGGACCACGTCCGTGACCGCCTGGCCTCGCTGGAGGGCGTGACGGAAAAGAAGCTATTCGGCTGCGCCAGATTTCTCCTCCGGGGAAACGTGGTCGCGGGTGTCTGGCGGCACCGGCTTGTCGTCCGGGTGGGGCGTGAGGAGTACGAATATACCCTGCGAGATCGATACGCCAATCCGTTCGACATCACCGGGAAGCCGTTGAGGGGTGGGTGCGGGTCGAGCCGGAAGGGGTCGAAAGCGACGTTCAACTGGACGACTGGATCGGGCGGGCGGTGAGGTTTGTCTCAACGCTGCCTGCGGCTTGAGGTGCTTCGCGTTCGGTCGGGGATGGACCAGGCGATCCCACGGCGACTGTCGATCCTTTTTAGGGCGTCCGTCACCCGGTTGAGACTGCATTATGCGGCTATCGCCGGCCAGTGGAACCAACATAGGTATTCCGGCCCGTCCATAGCGGCGCCCAAGTATCCCCCGGTCACGGCCTCGGCGGGGCTGTCAAGGCCGAAGCAGGCGGCAATGATCTCGGCGCAGTTGGCCAGGCCGACTCCGTGTCCACCCCGTGTCACGCCCCCGGCGAACAGTCTCGCGGGGTCAGGGGCCGCCGACGCGAGGAACGCGGCCTGGTCCGAATCCACCCGGTTTTGCACCACCCACCGGACCAAGTCTGTGCCCACCGGGAAGATCCACAAGATCACGCGGCCGTCGGCGGCGAACCGAACGGCGTTGTTCACATAGTTATACACGACCCGGTCGATGCTTGACGTTTCCAGGCACCGGGCCGAGATGTCTCCTCCAAATGTGTTCCGGACCTCCACCACCGCCTCCCTTTCCCCCTGGCGAACCGCGCAGCCTGACCACTTGTCAGCGAAGTGGGCGATGCCGTGGGCCTTGGCCTTCTCGTCGTCCGCTCGGGCGGCCGGGTCGATGTCCGGCAGAAGGTTTCGCATGATTTTGGCATGATCGCGGGCGGCATCCACAGCCATGCGGACCAGGTCCTCGTCACCCGGGGAGACCGCGAGCATCTGGGCAACCCCCATCAGAACGGTCAGGCCGCCGCTGCGAATGTCATGGGTCGCCTTGCGGATCGCCTCGTCTTCCAGTCCGGCCGCCGTCGTTTTCCGGCCGAGTTGTAGTGCGTCGGCCAGCAGGGCCGGTCCGGCGGTCTGGCGGATGAGATCTTCCATGGCGGCGAGGTCCCGACTTCCCTCCGTTTCCCGCCAGCGGAGGGGAAGGCCGTGAACCGCCTGGTAAATGCGGTCAAGGAGGACTTGATCGACGTGGTCGAAGCGTGGCAGGGGCACCTCAAAGCCGCATCCGAAGAACCGGGCGGGGCGGCGGTTGGGCAAGACATCGGGGGCAATGGCGGCGAGGACAGACGGGATCATGATGGCGGCATGGTGAGGTTGTGACAGGCAGACACCGCACCATGCGGCGATACCCCGAAGACAATTTTGTGCAAATCCCGGGCCGAAACGCGGGGCGGCGGGCAATTTCAAGCGGTGCGTTTCAGGGGCGTTAATGCCGAGAAAGAGAAGAAGCATAGTCGGTGGCATTCGGTCGAGGGCAATCCGCATGATCTGACAGAATTGTTCCTCGCAATCCCCAACGACAAGCACCCAGGCAGCCCCCGTCCGCCGCCAAGGACGGACTCGACAAAGACGAAACGGGTTGCTTGGGCAACTGAGAGATTTGCCTGGTGAACGGACAGACCTTTTGTCGACCCCGATTGAGAAGGCGAGGAAATCAGCCAGAGCACTTGTGAAGCTAGTTTCGACCTCTCATGTTAGGCGACCGATCTGATTCACTCCAACACAAGAGCGAGCGCGTAGACCCGGCCGAAGTGCCGCACGTGGGTCCCGATGACCTTGCGTCCGTTTCCGGTCAATGTCTCTTCCTTGTCGTTCGGCCCCGGTTCACCAACCCAATCGCCTGTGTAGCTGTCTTTGGCGTTGATGGTTCCGTTCGGCATGATCTTCATGTAAACCACCTGGATGGCGGTCACCGTGCTGTTCGTCTTCACGTTCACCGCCCCGACCGCGTATCCCGGTTTTGCCATCTCCATCTTTTGCCCGAAGCTCGGTTGCCGCTGGTCGAAACTGGGGGTCAGGTGGACGATGCACCCGGCCTTCAATCCTTTTACCGGCTCAAAGGTGCCGAGGGTGTAGTGGAATCCGACCACCGGCGTCTTCTTGGGGGAGGCGAAACGTAACGAAGGTGTCAGCTTCTCCACCAACCCGACGAACTTCGTGTCCTTGCCAATGTTGTTATTGGCATTCAAGGCCGGGCCGGTCGGCGGCGGGTTATTCAGCTTCTTGGTCTCCTCCGGCGTCCACTCGCGGGCATACTGCAAGTCACGGCCAAGGTCGCCCATGACCGCCGAGTTCGAGACTTTGAACGTGGGTCGAAGTTCTTCGTCCTCCCACCGCCGGTCGGTGAACGCGAGATAGGCTTCCAACTCCTTGGTGTTCTCCCCGATTCGGGCGTATCCCAGGCCCAGGGTAATGTCGCCGCTTTTGTCCTTCAGGACATCGCGGCCGAACAATCGCGCGCCGATGAAACGCTGTTTGCCATCTGCGGTGCGGAGGACGAGGACCGGGTTGGGGAGATCCCCGGCCGTCAACAGCTCGTATCGCACTTTGAGAAGCGCCTGCTGTCCCGGTGCCGGAACCTCCAGACGGACGTTCGACAGCTTAAACTTTGCCAGTTCCTTGAGGGGCTTGAGCGGGGCTTCGGCCGGCGCTTCCGAAGCATCAAGAATTTTTTCGGCGACGGCGGGGCCGGCCGCAGGCGTCTTCGGTTTCTGAGCGATGGCCGTTCCCACACTGATCACGGCAATCAAGACAAGGATGCCGAGAAACTTTCGCATCGATAGTATCCTTCTACTTGTGTCAAATTGTTTGCAAGGTCAAATATACGAGAACCTCATTGCGAACATTTGGCTCACCACATTACAGTTTCCTCATGTAGCCCAAGCTTTCTTCCAGACTCCTGAATTGATTGGCAACCCCGTCAATGACGTCGACATGCCTCTTCTCCCCGTCCTTCGTCGCGTTGTAAACAACCGCCGACACCTTCATGGTGCCACCCTGCTTCCAGGCTATGTCTTCGTCGTCGTGGCTGACAAGGGAATGGCGTCCGGTGGGCGTCCATCCATAGCCGAGGATGGACACGACCAAGGTGCAAGCCGCCTCAGACTTCGCGATCTGCCGGTCGATGAAGGCTTTACGGGCGGCGAAGTTGGCGATGTCTTGAGGGGCGGGCGACATGACTGGACGATAGACGAGCAGGGTGGGTCGGGCAAGCGGGCACTGATCCAAACCAACAGGATGTGCATCGCCGCGATCCGGGTGTGACCGGCTCCAAAGCAGACATCCCGGCCCAGTTGATCGCCCTGTCACGGGCGGTCTACTGCTTCGGAGGTAAGCAAAGCTATTGAATGCGGAGTTGTTTGTGGTAATTGATTTCTCATGCGAAGCAAAGGAACTGCTTCCGAATTGGAAGCGCGGCGGAAGCTTGCCATTAAGAAATTGCAGGATGGCTGGACCCAAGTGGCCGTTGCTGACTTTATTGAGGTCCATCCGGTGACGGTCGCCAAGTGGATGGCCCGGCACCGGCAGGAAGGCGACGCCGGATTGGCGGCGAAACCGACACCGGGGCGCCCCCGGTTCTTGACGCCGGAGCAGGAACACCAAGTCCTTGGATGGCTGGCGGAGAAGCCAACCGCCCACGGCTTTCGCACCGATCTTTGGACGGCTCGGCGTGTGACCGAGTTGATTCGTCGGCGATTCGGCGTGCGGTATCATCCGGATTACCTGCGGGT
>NZ_JH636444.1:572083-586575 GCF_000255705.1 Zavarzinella formosa DSM 19928 | reverse complement strand
GCCACCGAACCCGATGGCTTCTACACGACGGACAAGGTCATCGAATTCCTCCGAGCGCTTTTGAAGCATCTTCGGGGCAAGGTGGTGGTGGTTTGGGATCGCGGCAGCAACCATAAAGGCCCGCTCATGCGGAAGTTCCTGTCGCGGAATCGCCGGCGCGCCTTGGAGATGTTACCACCTTGGGCGCCCGAACTGAATCCGGTCGAGCCGGTCTGGTCATGGCTGAAGTATGGCGAACTGGCCAACTTCGTTCCCGTTGACACCGAAGTGCTGGACGACGAAATCTTAGATCGGCTCTTCGGATTGAAATTTGATCCGGAGCTTCTGCGATCGCTGTGGAAACGATCCGATTTGCCGTTCCCGCAGAAAGTGACTCAATAGCTTTCCTTACCTCCGAAGCAGTAGGCAGAAAATTTGCTCCTTGCTCCTCGAAACCCTCCAACTTCGCAATCTCGCCTGTTAGTGTCTTGGTCATGCCTCCTCGCTTTCCGGCCAGATGAACGGCTTGCCGCACCGTTGGATGATCTGGAGTTTGGTCATATTTCGGGCCTTGAGACTGAACAGTTTGCCCTTGGTGACAGATTTGAGGTGCATTTTCGTGCGCTTGGCTGCGCTGGCGAAATAGTCCGGCTCGCTGGTGAACAGATACGAGACAACATCGTGAATCTGCGGTTCCAGCAGGTGCAGGCTTTCAGGGTGAATTTGAAATTTCCAAGCGGCGCAGTCTTCCATCGCCCATCGCAGAAGATCAAGGTACTCCATGTCGATGAACTGATCCCCGCCGGTAAAGATGGCATCGTCAGAAGCGGCAATCGTATTGTTGGCTGGCTCCAGAAGATCGACGCGAACTTTGTGGTGCTGATTCATCCATGCTGCCGCCATCGGATCGGTGTAAAAATATCTCCGCGTCATGCCGCAACCTCCTCTTCCACCATCTCCACCTTCCCGCTCTCCAGCCATCCCCCAATAGTCCCTGCTGTCACTTCCCTCGCCTCGTGCATCACGTTTTCCGGCAAGAACCTACACCCGGCTGAGATCAGGAGCGACGGCTTTCCCTTTTCCATTGGTCCGTACCAAAGGTCTGCTTTCGCCAGCATAACGGCATCCAGCGGTCCGGTGTATTCGGGATTGGCCCACCAACTGTCACCGGGCGACTGACATTCTCTGCCTGCCACCTTTTCGGCCTCTTCATGTGTCGGGATGAGTTCGGTCATGCCGCCCCCAAGAGTGATTGCCAGAGTAGAAGCCGCGATATTGGATGTGGGTCATGGGCGAGTTCTTTCGTTAGGCGGCGGTTAACGATGGGAGAGCAGCATTTGAGAAGGTCAGCTCTGGCCAGAAGAGAGGAATTTCTTCAACAACCTTCTCGCGGTAATCGAAGTTCGCTTTTGGATATTGCCCCGAGTTCAGCAGGATGTTCAGCGAGCAGTGGTAATTGTTGTGGGCGAACTCCACGCGAACGTCCTCGACATAATCTTCGCAGAAGTGGTTGGTCAGGAATGGGGTCAGTTTGGTGAGATTCGAGCGGGTCATAGAGCCTCCTTGCTCTGTGTTGAGATGTGATCGGGCAGTTTCCAAGTCTTGCCCAGAATGATGAATCAGTTGTTGGGGTGCATGAAGTCACAGAATTCATCAGCCAAGAACGCTTGATCGTTAGCGAGATTGACGGCAACCATCGCCGCGATGTATGCCGATTGGGCCTTGTTCTTCAACTGACGAATGGTGAGCCGGACGTGTTCCTGCTTCCGGGCAAGCCATGCTTGGGTGAGGTCGGCTGAAAACTCTTCTTGGTAACGGTAGGTGGTTGACATGGAATGGGTCTCCGCCCGATGTGACGCCGGGCATCATTGCCTGACAAAGCCGACATTAGCGCGGCTTGCGCGAACGGTCAAGCGTTTTTTAGTGCACATGGACGATTTGTTGCGGGCGCCGGGAGATACTGAGAAGTCGGACGACACTTTGGGCCTTTCAACGGCATGTCCTTTGCGGCAGTGCATGCCTGAAACTATCACTCAAGCGAGACTCAATGTATCACCATGTCAAGAAACTCATGTTCACCGTTCGCATCGGCGAACCTGAACCCCGTTTTGGAAATATGCTCCTGGAGCAGTTCGGGGGAGCCAACGGGGAACTGGCCGCCGCGATGCAGTACACGATCCAGGGATTGAATTGCGACGATCCCGGCATCAAAGACCTGCTAATGGACATCGGGACCGAGGAATTGAGCCACCTCGAGATCATCGGATCACTGGCCCGGATGCACCTGAAGCCGACCAAATCCTCACGGGAAGCGGCCGAGGCCGACCCGCTCGTGGCCATTGCCGGAGGGGGAGGGGTCAACCTGTTTAACTCCCAAGGCAATCCGTGGACGGCGGATTATTTGAAGATCACCGGCGAGATCGACGTGGACCTTCGTAGCAACATCGCGGCCGAGGCAAGGGCCAAGATCGTATATGAACGCCTGATCAATTTCACGGACGACGCCGGCACACGGGAGGCGCTTCAGTTCCTCATGACGCGAGAGATTACCCACCTGAAGTCATTCATGAAGGGATTGGAGAGTTTGGGAATTGATCCGCTGGTGATCGGGGAGATCCCGCCGACACCGGGATTGGTCGATCAGTATTTCAACACCTCCACCGGGACGGGGGACGACGGCGAGAAAGATGTTCGCGGCCCGTGGAACAAAGGGAACGGATTCCGGTTCGTTGACTCTCCGGCTCTCAAGGGGCTTGCGGACGAGGCAAAAGCGGACAAGGGTTAAAAAGTTCGCCAGTCGCTTCGCCAGACGGCGGAGGCGTCCGCTCCCCGAAGCGACGGTTAGCAAAGCTTAAAGCGGTTTGATGTCCGCAATCCTTCGTAAGTTGAATGGAAACTGTCGATGGCATTCAGGGCAATCGCGGCCGTTTTTCATCCTTTAATTAATTTCACCTTCAAGGCTTGAACAATCCTGTCACCATCGACGGACAGGGGAGTGATGTTTTCACCGCCAACGGCACGATAACTGCCCCATATCACCTCTCGCTCATTCAACCGAGAGACATTATGATCACTGTTATTAAGCGGTGTCCAAGCTGTCCCGTCATCCAAGCGCACACGGACGACATCCTCACGGCCCTGGCTGAAGACTTCGACATCGAAGCGGAGCTGCAGGACGGGGCGAACGGCGAATTTACCGTCTTGGTCGATGATGTGCCTTTGCTTCAGAGGGACATTGACACCCTTCCTTCAACCGAGGAGGTGGAGGCCGCCGTGAGCGGGGCCGCCACCTGTGGAATGCAAGGCGATTTGGAAGAACCCTCACTGCTGATCTGATTCCGAGTACAATACCCATCACGCTACCCGTCATTCAGAAGCCTCCGGCCTCTCGCGTTTAGTGTTCGGCGCGGAACTCAAGTCGGGGTTTGCCTCACTCTCCAACTGACTGTCATTCTCCGCACAGTTCGATCCACGCCGGCTTCCCGCGATCCTGCCGGGATGGGGCATTGCACGAGAACACACCATTCCACCAACGGTCACCCTGACAACTTGTGATTCCGAACCCATTCATGTTCCGGGAAGGGTGCAGCCACATGGTATTTTGCTGGCCCTCGACGAACCGGGGCTGACCATTGCCCAGGCGAGCGAAAACGCCGTCCGCCTCCTCGGGACCTCCTCGCCTCTGACCGATCTGGGTCTTGATGAAGTGATGTCTCCCGAATCATTCACGCTACTGAAACACATTCTCAATTTCGCCGACCCCCGTCCGCTGGCTCCTCTTCGGCTGATGATTGGCGGTCGGTTATTTGACGGCATCGCCCACCGTCACAATGGCCGTCTCATTTTGGAGCTGGAGCCGGCCATCCCGTCAGGAGATGACTTCGATCCCGACCGGTTGGTCAAATTCACCCTTACGAACCTGCGGAATGATCTTCGTCTGAGGGAATTTTGCGGGATTGTCGCCCGGGAAGTGCGGACGCTGACGGGTTTCGACCGGGTGATGATCTACCGCTTTGATCCGGATTGGAACGGCGAAGTGGTCGCGGAGGAAAAGCGAGATGACCTCGAACCCTTCCTCGGCCTCCATTATCCCGCGTCGGACATTCCGGCGCAGGCCCGGCGGCTCTACCATTTGAATCTGGTCAGGCATATTCCGGACCTGACCTATGCCTCGTCGCCTCTCATCCCCGAAATGGACCCCCGGACGGGACAATCTCTTGATTTGAGCCATGCGGTGTTGCGCAGCGTGTCCCCGATTCATGTGGAGTATTTGCAAAACATGGGCGTGGGTGCGTCCCTGACGATCTCGCTCATGAAGGACGGGCGGCTTTGGGGGCTGGCGGCCTGTCACCATTATGCAATCAAGTTCCTGCCTTATCGGGTGCGGGCCGGATGCGAAACGCTCTCAATTCTCGTGTCGCTTCAATTATCCGCCAAGCTGGATGCAGAAGACCTTCGCAACTGCGTGGAGGCCCAAAACTGTCTTGGGCGGCTGACCAACAAAATGGCCGGTTCGGCCGAACCGGAAGAAGCCTTGGGAGGCCAGCTGGACGACCTGACCGGCCTGACCCGGTCGGAGGGGGCGGCTGTCGTCCTCGGCAAGCGAGTGATCCTGGCCGGTCAGACACCGGAAGTGGAACAGATCCGCGGAATGATCCGATGGCTCCAGGCCGGGGGACAGGATGACCACGCGGTCCATCACCTCTCAGCCGAATTCCCTGATGCCGGCCAGACAAGCGGTCTGCTGGCGGTTCGCTTTGGGGAAGACGAATTCCTGCTTTGGTTTCGTCCCGAGAAAGCGGCGGCGGTATATTGGGCGGGGAACCCGCATTACAAACGGGTGGTGACGGGGCCGAACGGATCGCGATTGTCGCCCCGGGGATCTTTCGCCGCATGGAAAGAGTCACAGCTAGGGCGTTCCGAGCCTTGGGGAGAGTGTGAACGAGAAGCGGCAAGAGGTTTGCGCGATGCGGTGCGGGCTGTCCAGGCCCGTCGAACAGCTGGAATGCAGGCCGAGGCGCTGAGGCGGGATGACTTCCTGGCGGCCGTGGCGCATGAGCTTCGGAACCCGCTGTCCCCGATCCGGAACGCGACGAATCTCATTCGATTGTCCTCCGCCAGGCCGGAAATGATTGCCCCGGCAACGGACATGATCGACCGCCAGGTGGGACACCTGACCAGGATCGTGGATGACTTGTGGGACGCCAGCCGCGCGGGAAGGGGAAAGCTTCAAGTATTGCTTGAACGAATCAACCTGACCGAAGTGGTCCGGGACGCGGCCGAGGACGCACGGTCCGGGATGGAAACGGCGGGCCTCATCTTGGAAATTCAAGTTCCGTCGGAACCGGTTTGGGTTCTAGGGGACGCGGTCAGGCTGGCGCAGGTGGCTGGAAACCTGCTGACCAACGCTCGGAAGTTCACCGACCGGGGCGGGCGGGTGGCGGTGGACTTGTCAACAGGAGAAGGAGTCGCCACGTTGACCGTGGCCGACACCGGGGTCGGCATCCCGGCGGCGGAACTGCCGAAGGTATTTGTGGCGTTCGCCCAGGTTGAGGAGACGGTGGAGCGGAGCCGGGAAGGCTTGGGGTTGGGACTGGCCCTTGTCAAGGCCTTCGCGGAACTGCACGGCGGAGGCGTTCGGGTGGAAAGTGCGGGCGTCGGACTCGGGGCGACTTTCCGCGTGAACATCCCGCTGGACCCGTCCCCATAGTCTTCAGTCCGCGAACCATTCCTCGAAACAGGCGAAGGTCGTCGTCGCCGCCCCCGACGACGAGGTGGTGCGTCTCGGGATGGCTTAAGGCGTGTGCCTCCAAGGCCGCGCAAAACCCGCGCCACATCGGCCCGACGTTTTCGCCATAGCTCGAAAAGAACGCGCAACCACTGTCAGGGGTCAGCCCGTGAAGCCGCATGACTTCCTTCCGGACGATCTGCCCGCCGAGTGTCGCCCCTTCCAGGACGTACAGGCAGCCGAATGTCTCGTCCAAACCTGTCGGAGAGGGGAGCGAGCCACAGAGGGGAAGGCTGGCAATCGCCTCGTCGGTTCGGCCAAGCGAGAGCAGGTCGGCAACGAGGAGAGAGGTTTTCAGCCGGGGACCGAGGTCAATGTCTCCCGCCGCGTCCCCGACAAGAGCAGTGAGCCGGTCTTCGAGGGGATGGTAAAAACCGTAATACCGGGCGAGCAGGTCGCCGTAGGTGTCCAACGATCCCAGGCGTCCGGCCAGGCCAACGGCGCGTTCGACACGTTCATGGAGATGGGAGGTGCCGGATCGTAATTTTGTGAGGAGCATCGGCTCTCACCTTACTCCGCATATCAGGTCAGTTCAAGCAAACATCCGGCGAAGCCGGGTATTTCCGGCAAACGTCAGGCCACGACCGCTTCGGTCGCCGACGGCTTGAGAGTTGCTTAAAATTTCCCCGTAAACTTCTCATCGGACAGTCTGATGAGTTCACGAATCGACCATCTTGCCATCGAACTGCCAAACCAAAAGCCCCTTCACCGAAAAACACCGGCGCTGGGCAAGAATTTTCGGGAGGGAAGGACGGCGAAGAGGACACTCTGATTTGCCATACGTTCCAAGCAAGACCGGCATCATAATTGCACTCGATCACTTCCTGTATTGCCAGATATTCAAGGATTTTCATTCCCGGCTTTGTTAACCGCACACATAAAGAGCTCAAGAATCACCGGTCACGCCAATCCTTCGCACTCCCGCGGCAGCGGCGAATGATTTCCGTTGCAGCCGGAGCCAATGACACTCGCGCGAGCCGCCGTCGCGGCCCGTCGCTTATCTCCACTCAGGGAATCGTAATGCCCGCTCATGAAACGGCCGATGACTCCTTGCCATCGCTGATTGCCACCGGTATTCCGGGTCTTGATGATGTTCTCGGCGGCGGATTCACGCCCAACCGCCTTTATCTGGTCGAAGGAAGTCCGGGGTCGGGCAAGACGACGCTGGCCATGAATTGCCTCCTCGAAGGCGTCCGGCTCGGAGAGAAGGTGATTTACGTCACGCTCTCCGAGACGAAGGCCGAGCTTGTGGCGGTGGGGAAATCCCACGGTTGGTCATTGAATGGCGTTGACGTCCTCGAACTCGTCGCCACCGAGGCGGAACTGGAGCCGGACAACCAGAACTCCATGTTCCAGCCGTCCGAGGTTGAGCTCGGCGTGACGACCAAGGCCATTCTTTCGGAGGTCGAGCGGATCAAGCCGTCCCGCATCGTCATCGACTCCCTGTCGGAGATGCGCCTGCTGGCCCAGAATCCCCTGCGCTATCGCCGCCAGGTCCTCGCGCTCAAGCAATATTTCATCGGCCGGGAATGCACGGTGTTTCTTCTCGACGACCTCACGTCCGAGACGGAGGATCTTCAACTTCAAAGCATCGCCCACGGCGTGGTGAGCCTGGAGCAACTCTCGCCCGAGTACGGTGCCGAGCGGCGACGGCTCCGTATCACCAAACTGCGCGGCCAGAAATATCGCGGCGGGAACCATGACTTCGTCATCCAGCGGGGCGGGCTGGACGTCTTTCCAAGACTTATCGCGGGAGAGCACGCCAGGGGGCAGAAGCGGGGACTCTTGAAGTCCGGCAACGCCGAACTGGACAAACTGCTGGGGGGCGGGTTGCAGCACGGCACCAGTGCGGTCCTCATCGGCCCGGCCGGGAGCGGGAAGTCCACCCTGGCGATTCAATATGCCCGCGCCGCCGCCGGACGCGGCGAGCGGACGGTGATTTTTGCGTTTGACGAGCGGATCGAGACTGTTCTTGAGCGGACCGACGGGCTCGGAATGAGCCTTGCCAATTATCTGGAGTCCGGCCTGATCACGATCAAGCCGGTGGACACCGCCGAACTGTCCCCCGGCGAATTTGCGCACCTCGTCCGACGGGCCGCCGAGGGGGAGGGAGGCCGCCCGGGGGCCAGGGTGATCGTCATCGACAGCCTCAACGGCTACCTGAACGCGATGCCCGAGGAGCGGTTCCTGACCGCCCAGCTTCATGAGTTGCTGACCTACCTCGGTCACAAGGGAGTCGTGACGTTCCTGCTCGTCGCCCAGCACGGCCTGATCGGCCAGATGGACACTCCGGTGGACACGACGTACCTGGCGGACACGGTCATCCTGTTCCGCTACTTCGAGGCGATGGGCGAGGTCCGGCAGGCCCTGTCGGTTGTCAAAAAACGGAGCGGCCGGCACGAGCGGACCATCCGCGAATTGAGCCTGAGCGAGGGCGGGATCAAGGTCGGGGAACCGCTCCGGGATTTCCACGGGGTGCTCGGCGGGACCCCGACCTACCGCGGCCCGAACACGGCCATCTCGGGGTCAAAGCATGAATGAGGACCCTGCGGAAGAATTGGAGTTCCGGGTGCTGGCGCTGGCGCCGACGCCTCGGGACGCGGCGACCAGCCGGGCGCTGCTTGCGGACGCGGGCATGTCCTGTCTCATCTGTCAAACAATTTCAGAGGTTTGCCGCGAGGCGGAACGGGGGGCCGGCGCGGTGTTCGTGACGGCGGAGGCGGTGGTCGGCGACACGAACGGCGTGCTGTCCGACTGGGTTCGCTCCCAGCCGCCGTGGTCAGACCTGCCGTTGATCGTCCTGACCCCGTCCGGAGAAGATTCTCCCCGGTTGCTGCGCGCCCTGGAGGCGGTCGGGCCGATGACGCTTATGAAGCGGCCCGTCCAGTTGTCGTCTCTGGTCAGCACGATTCGTTCGGCCCTGCGCGACCGGCGCCGGCAATACTCGCTCCGTGATTTTCTGTCCGAACGCGCCCGGGCGGCCGAGGTCCTGGCGGCCGAGCGGGAACGGTATCGTGTGACCCTCTCCAGTATCGGCGACGCGGTCATCGCCACTGACACGGAGGGGCGGGTGACCTTCCTCAACGCCGTGGCCGAGGATCTGACTCGGTGGAGCGGGGAGGCGGCCCAAGGACGTCCGCTCGAAGAGGTGTTTCGGATCGTCAACGAATCCACCCGGCGAACCGTCACGAACCCGGTGGTGAAGGCGTTAAGGGACGGCGTGGTGGTCGGCCTCGCCAACCACACGATCCTGATCGCGCGGGACGGGACCGAGCGGCCGCTCGACGACTCGGCCGCCCCGATCCGGGGCTCCGGCGGTGAAACGGTCGGGGCGGTCCTGGTGTTCCGGGACATCACCGAGCGCAATCAGGCCGAGACGGAGCTGCGTGTCCGGGAGGAGCGCTACCGCGTGCTGGTGACCGCCACGTCGGACGTGGTGTACCTGATGAGCCCCGACTGGTCCGAGATGCAGCCCCTCGACGGCCGCGACCTGGTCGCCAGCAATTCCGAGCCGATCCGCGACTGGATGGAAAGAAATCTGCCCGTGTTTGAACACGCCCGCGTCCGGGCGATGATTGACAAAGCCGTGGCGAACAAACAAACATTCGAGATGGAACACCAGGTTATCCGCGCAGACGGCTCCCTTGGGTGGACGTTCTCGCGGGCCGCCCCCATTTTGGATGCCGCGGGCCGCATCATCGAGTGGTTCGGGACGGCCCGGGACGTGACGGACCACAAAAGGGCCGAACAAGAGCTCGCCCGCGTGACGGCCGAGTCCGAGTGGCGACGGAGGCTTTATGAGACGGTCCTGTCCGGCACCCCGGACTTTGTGTACGTGTTCAGCCTTGACCATCGGGTTCTTTACGCCAATGACTCCCTCCTGAAGATGTGGGGGCGGGATCCGGCGGGAACTTTCGGCAAGACGTTCCTGGAGATCGGGTACGAACCGTGGCACGCGCAGATGCACGACCGGGAGATTGACCAGGTTCGGGAGACAAAAAAACCGATTCGCGGCGAAGTGCCATTCGACGGCGCCCATGGCCGCCGGATTTACGACTACATTTTCGTGCCTGTCCTCGGCGAGGACGGGGAAGTCGAGGTGGTGGCCGGCACCACGAGAGACATCACGGACCGCAAGCGGATGGAGGACACGCTGCGGGAGACGGACCGCAAGAAGGACGACTTCATCGCCCTGCTGGCCCACGAACTTCGCAATCCGCTGGCGCCAATCCGCAACGGGCTTCAAGTCATTCGCCTGTCACATGACCGGGCCACGCGGGACCGGTCGCAGCAGATGATGGACCGGCAGCTCGCCCACATGGTGCGGATGATCGACGACCTCCTCGACGTGTCGCGTATCGGCCGCAGCAAGATGGAGTTGCGGCGGACGCGGGTGAGCCTGAGGAATGTGGTGAACAGCGCGGCCGAGGCGGCGGGGCCGGCGATCGATGAAGCAGGCCATGCCCTAAGCGTGTCCCTTCCCGCGGAACAAGTGTTCCTCGACGCCGACCTGACCCGGCTGGCGCAAGTGTTCAGCAACCTGCTGACGAACAGCGCGAAGTACACGGGCCGGGGCGGGAGCATCTGGCTGTCCGCGCGGGCGGGCGGGGGGAGGGTGACGGTGTCGGTGCGGGACACGGGGATCGGCATTCCCGCGGCGTCGCTGACAACGATATTCGAAATGTTCTCGCAGGTGGACCGGCCGGTCGAACGAAGCGCGGGCGGGCTGGGCATCGGCCTTTCGCTGGTCAAGGGACTCGTGGAAATGCATGGCGGGATGGTCACCGCGCGAAGCGACGGCGAGGGGAAAGGCAGCACGTTTGTCGTGGACCTGCCCGTTCTGGCCGCAGAATCGGAACCGGCGTCCGACACTCCGGCGGACGCCGGCCGGCCGGGGATAAAATCCAAACGGCGAATACTTGTGGTGGACGACAACCATGACAGCGCGGAGTCACTGGCGATGATGCTCGGACTGCTCGGCAATGAGATCGCCACCGCGCACGACGGTGTTGAGGCCGTGGAGTCGGCCGGTCATTTCCGGCCCGAGGTCATCCTGATGGACGTGGGGATGCCAAGGCTCAACGGCCTGGAGGCGACGAAACGCATTCGCGGGCAGTCGTGGGGCAAGGAAATGACAATCATCGCGCTGACCGGCTGGGGGCAGGAAGCCGACCGGGTGCGCTCGCGCGAGGCCGGATGTGACGGCCATTTGGTCAAGCCGGTCGATTTGCCGGACCTTGAGAAACTGCTGGGGGATTTGCGCGGTGGCAAGTGCGGCTGAAACGGTGAGTATCCCGGTCAGGTTCGGGGACAATCAATCCAGCTTCTGATGTGTCATAACGCAGAGTCATCATGGTTCCGGATCGGGCGGCTCTTCCAATCCAAACGGACTCCATGCCCTCCAGAGGGCGTCGACAACAGCCACCATGTTGTAAGGATCGACAGGCTTCACCAGGTGGAGGGTAAAACCGGCCTCCTGTATCCGTCGGCAGCTTTCTTCATTATTCATGGCGGTGACCGCGACGAGGACCAACGGCGCGCCGGCGGCCCATTCACGGAGCCGAACGGCAAGCACGTCCCCGTCCATCCCGGGCATGTTGAGGTCGATCAGGCACATGCCCGGCAGGAAGCTTGCCGCCTCCGCCAATGCGGATTCGCCGTCATAGCACGCCCTGGCCTCGAAACCCATGATTGTCAGAAGATCGACCGACGAATCGGCGGCGTCACGATTGTCATCGACAGAAAGAATGCGCAGAGGAGGCACCTCTTTCGGATCGTGCCGCCCCGGGGGCGAAGTGTCCACAAAAAGTCCTCGTCAGGCTCCCTCATTGCCTCCCCACCGCGCGGAAAGTGAGGATGGTTTCGGGACGACGATCCCGGTGTGATATGTCAATTGCAATCCTTGTGCCGGTATGCAACTCTTACCGGACGAAAATTGTTGGCGTAAGGGCGGAATGAGGGGCTGGTCAATCTTCGTTGCGTCTGACCGAATAGGGCCGCATGACGTCATGCCGGAAGATGTTCACAGGCATTTAAGTCGAGGATGTCTCCTCGCTTCCTTCGCGGAAAAGCGGCAATCGGACGGAAAATTCACTTCCTTTGTTCCGCCCCTCACTCCGCACTTGCACAGACCCGCCGTGAAGCGTGACCAGTTCCTTGACCAGGGGCAGTCCAAGACCGAGGCCCCCTTGAGAACTGTCCAAAGAATCTGTCTCCTGGGTAAACAGGTCAAAGATTCGGGGCAGCATGTCCGGGGCGATCCCGCACCCGGTGTCCTCGACCCGAAACACCGCCTCGTTCCCCTCGACCGTCGCCTTCAGCCACACCTCGCCGCCAACTGGCGTGTATTTGATCGAATTGTTGAGCAAGTTCACGACCGTCTGCTGGAGGCGGTCCGGGTCGGCCAGGATAATAGTCTTGGTGGGCAGCAGAAGAACTTTGAAGGAGTGCCGACGTTGCTCGGCCGCGGGCCGGCAGGCGTCGGCCGCCAGATTTAACACATCTTCGAAGCAGACTTTCTGAAGGCGCAAGGTGACCTTCCCCGCCCCGACGCGGGTGAAGTCCATCAGATCGTCCACCAGGTGCCGCATCAACGCCACCTGCCGCTCGACGATTTGCACCGGGGCGGCAAAGGCGGAGGCGCCCGGTGTCAGTCGCATGATTTGCACGGCATTGGCAATCGGGGCCAGCGGGTTGCGCAGTTCGTGGGCGATGGTTCCAATGAACGCCTTGTGCCGCCCGGCCGAATTGGCCAGGGCATCGATCTGGGCTTTCACATCCGTCCGGTCGCGAAGCACCTTGCTGAAACCGACAATGGTCCCCGTCGGATCGCGGAGCGGTGTCAGGACGCCTCCGGCCCAGAACCGGAACCCGTCCTTGCGGACCTGCCAGCGGTCATCCTCGGACCGGCCGTCCGCGGCGGCGACGGTCATCTCGTGAACATGGACGCCTCGCTCGCGGTCCTCGGGAGTGAAGATGGTTTCGAGGGGCTTGCCGATCATCTCGGCGGCGCCGTACCCGAAGATATGCTCGGCCCCGGCGAGCCAGTCGACAATAATGCCGTCGGGGTCAATCAGAATGAGGGCATGGTCCTTCGACTGTTCGAGGGCAAGAGGAAGCAATTGTTCGGTGGTGGCCAAAAGGATCTCCGGCGGGATGAGGACAATCGGAGAGCGCCAACGCTTTCTGAATGTCAGCATTTTAGACTCTTGCAGGTTATGACACAAATTTTCCGTCCGAATGGCTTTTAAGCCGATGGCAATGTTTAAGCGACCAGAACGCCAGTCACTTCTTTACCCTCGACTTCCAGTTCTTCTCAACCTCTCATCTTCAGACAATTTCAAAGCACGGTACAACACCACCAAGTGGGGCTTGTTGCTTTTGGGCATCTAGGAGAATCGTTCCAGCAGGAGGGGGATCGTTGCCAAGGAAATGGCGGGAAAGCGGGTCATGAGGTGACTGATTCCCTCACAGGGCAATCGAGACGGATTTCTTCCAAGTCGCAGTTTCCAATCTTCAAGCTCCAGTTGGTTTGCTTGCCAAGGTATATGCCATGCTCGCCTTTCCAGATGGGCACCACAGCCGTATTTCCCTCCATGATTGCCCTGATGGCATCGCGACCGAGCAGTCGAGAAAGAACCATAATGTCACCCAGCGTCGGCAATTCACGCATCGCTTCACAGGAGGCCAGTAAGTCGTCAAGAATCTTTTCATGCTCTGGCTTCACACTACCTCTCTTCCCATCCAGTTCTGGACTGCTTCATGTGTTTGGTTTGGATTTGGACTTCTCACCCATTTGCCTTCATCGCTACGGCAATGATCTGCTTTGCCAGCCAAAGTTTCGGCTCGAAAATGGCGACCCAGTTCCAAGCGTTGAAGAAGGTAAAAATCGCTTTGAAAGCGCACCCAATCGAAATTGTCCACAAAGCGCCGACGACCACTATGGGTGGCTCATCATGAAAGTCTTGCTCTCGCATCCACGCAAAGGATTTCTTGGCCCAACGCGCGAAAAGCCATGAAGCCGGAACGCATACCAAAGCGGAGAGTATTGTCTGAATGCCGTCAATGCGTATGACCCACAATGCGGCATCAGCCCCATCGGGGCTGTACTTTACCACCTGCTCACCGACTTTTACCGCCCCGTTTTGAAGGGCGTCCAGCATTTCGACAAGCTTCTCCTCCACGCTTGGCACCATCTCTTTGACTGTCTCAATTGCTTTTTTGCTCATTTTGCCCTCCTTGGCTTGGTTGGTTTGGACTGCTCACCGCGACGGGCGAGCAACTTGACGTGATTTGCGGGGTGCGGCGGGATGTGAGGGAGCCGGAGCCATTTGTGAATTGTGACCGGATGGCGCCCAAGCTCCCGGGCCATCGCCGATTTCCAGCGACGCCTGTACAGCTTGAGGCCGATCCTTGCGAACTCATCCGGGGTCATTCAGCCGCCGAGTCTTCCAGTCGAATGACGTAATCCAGCACTTTGTCAGACCATCCGTCAATGTGGACCCACAAGCCGTAGCCGACACCGTTCTTGGCGCTGGCGACGTTAATCATGAACCCCTTCCGGTTCGGCACCGGGTCGTGACTCTGCTCGTCCGTGATGACAATCAACCGGTCGCAGGCCGGAACCTTGCCGACCGCCTTGCCTAGCTCCGTCCCGCCATGCGGCTGGGAACCGACAACAGCATCACGCAGAGCAAACCCGCGACAGCCCGGCACTTCCTTTAGA
>NZ_JH636444.1:571872-572073 GCF_000255705.1 Zavarzinella formosa DSM 19928 | reverse complement strand
TCGTTCGAGAACGTAAAGACACGGAGGCTCCCGAACAACTCACGACCGATCATCGCCAGCGAACACGCCACGTCCATGCGCGTCAGTTCCGACCGGCCGGACAGCTTGCCGTCCATCGACCCGGACACGTCGATGAGGATGACCGTACTCCCGTCTCGCTTCGGCTTTCCGGCGAAGCAATCGAAGAACTTGGCCTCCAGT
>NZ_JH636444.1:571436-571672 GCF_000255705.1 Zavarzinella formosa DSM 19928 | reverse complement strand
GCTCCCAAGACGCCTTCTTGTCGCCGCCCTTGGACAGTTCCACCTCCCAAGTGTCCGGCGTGGCCAACTCGCCCTTTACGAGTTTGCGCCACAACTCGGCCTGTTCGGCGTTCACCGGCTTCGGGCGGGTGATGCGCAAGGCGTCGCGCAACTTGACCGCCTTCGATCCACCGTTGTACTTGGCGAGCTGGTACTCGTCGAAGCGACGGAAGGCGTTTCCGACGTGCCGCTTCGCC
>NZ_JH636444.1:570108-571219 GCF_000255705.1 Zavarzinella formosa DSM 19928 | reverse complement strand
TACCGGTCCCGTTAAAGGGGGCCGAGCGGGACTCGAACCCGCGACCTCTCGATTACAAATCGAAGTAACCCTTGTCTGCACCACCGCGAGGTGGCTTGTGGGCCGGAAGGGGAAAAAGTCGGCAAAGGAACGTTTCTGTCGCTCTCCCAACTGAGCTACCGGACGGTTGCCCGCCCGGACGGGGATCGAACCCGCGACCTACAGTTTGGAATAAGTAACCCTTGCCTGCACCACCCTCCGGTTGATTCGAGGGACGGGAATTAACGGCTCCGGGTTCGCTTCTTGCCAATAAGTACCCGAGGCCTGTACCACGTCCCATTGACCCCGACCATAGCGCAAGGCTAAACGACCGGTCAACCATTTTCTGTAGCCGCCCGCTAACTTCCCATCCGCTGTGGCACATCCGCCACATTGCGCGAAGCTCAGATCTCTGCTTTCAATTCCGCGTTTCTCGCTTCCCCCCTTTCTCTTTTCCACGAAAGGAACCAAGTCATGGGGTTAGTGCGCGGATTGCTGATTCAAGGCAATTCTAAAGTCGGTGAAGCCATCAATTTGTGGGGTCTTCCGGCTGTGACAACGTGCCCTGGAATGACTTCTGTCTGCCAAGGAGCTTGTTACGCTTTACGGTCAAGATTCAGATTTCAAACAGTCAAAGATCGACTTGCTTGGAACTTGGAACAAACTGAACGTGATGATTTCTGCGGTCGAATGGCCAAAGAGATACGCCACAAAGGATGCCTCGTTTTACGTGTGCATTCAAGCGGTGATTTTTTCAATCCCGAGTACGCTGAAAAGTGGCTCTGGATCATGAAGAAAGTCCCCAAGCCCCGGTACTACTGGTATTCGAGGTCATGGAGAATCGCGGAGATTGCAGAGGTGTTGGAGAAAATGGCCGCACTGAAGCAAGTCCGTGGATGGCACGGCATTGATTCTGAAACGGGAACGCCTCAAAACGTCCCCAAAGGAATCCGTACTGCTTACCTACAAGTCGATGAAGACACGCCGCCGGAACAAGCCGACCTTGTGTTTCGAGTGCGAAGGTTACGAAAACTTCCTCGTCCTCGGATCGGGTTAACCGTTCTGCCGATATGTCCGAACGAAAGTGACAAGG
>NZ_JH636444.1:569069-569376 GCF_000255705.1 Zavarzinella formosa DSM 19928 | reverse complement strand
TTGATTGCGTGGTCGGCCATCAATTCGCGGAGGCGTTGGGCCAGCTCATCCCCCTCCATGCCCGGCATGTTCAAGTCGATGAAGCACAATGCCGGGGGTGACTCCACGGCCATGCGAAGGGCGGTTTCCCCGTCGTAACAGGCACGGGCGTCAAACCCGCACATTTTGAGCAGTTCGGCGCACATGTCGGCGCCGTCTTTGTTGTCGTCAATGCAAAGAATGCCGGGACGATTGAGGGCGGTGTCGGGCATGGTCATCTCGGTCCGGGTGTTTTGGATTCCTCGTTGTTTCACAAGCCACAACGGCC
>NZ_JH636444.1:568316-568693 GCF_000255705.1 Zavarzinella formosa DSM 19928 | reverse complement strand
TCATGTGGCGAAGCTTCTGATCGCGGAGCTTGACCTGATGGACGGTTCGGAGAGCCATTTCGAAGCCAAGTTCCATGTGCTGTCCGAGAACGTCCGTCACCACATCAAGGAGGAAGAGGACGAAATGCTCCCGAAAGCCAAGGGCGTCAAACTCGACTTCGAGGCGCTCGCGGAGAAGATGGCCCGCCGCAAAGAGACTTTGCTCGCAGAAGGTGTGGCCCCCGTCGGCGAGGACGTGATGGCGAAAGCCGGCAAGGGCAACGGTGACTCGCCCGCCAAGGCCGCGAAACGAAAGGCTCCGCAGCTTCCCAAGGCAGGCAAGAAATAGGGCCCCGGAGGCACTCTGCTCTCACCGTCCGGTCCCGACGATCGGTGAA
>NZ_JH636444.1:565584-568258 GCF_000255705.1 Zavarzinella formosa DSM 19928 | reverse complement strand
CCGCCACAGCGCACGGCGATCACTGCCATTTCGGCCTTGCGGGCCGCCTCCACGTCATATGGCGTGTCTCCGAGCATCACGACCTCACCCGCAGACAGGCCCAGTTCTTTGAGCGCCGCATGCAGGATATCCGGGTCGGGCTTTGATTCCTCCGCGTCGTCCGAGGAAGTCGCGGCCTTGATGACTTTGTCGGCTCCGCAAATCTTTAACAGGGGTTTGAGTTCGTCTTTTTTGGCCGAACTGGCGACCGCCAGTTTCAAGCCCATTGCCGCCAGTTTCTCCAACAGCTCTTTGGCTCCCCGAGTTGGCTGAAGATGCGGAAGATACTCGTCGAGAAAGATTTCCCCCCGGCGGTCGCTGATCTTCTTTCCTTCTTTCGACTCGGCGTCCACTCCGCTCACCTTCGGAAGCAACTTGTCGCCGCCCATCCCAATGAGCGGCCGGACTTTTTCAAAGGCAACCGCATGACCGCTTTCGGCCAGCGCCTTCACTCACGCATGCGTATGAGCGTCGTTGCTGTCCGCCAGCGTGCCGTCGATATCCAACAGAATTCCGCGAACAAGTTTCATTGGAAGTCTTCTCAAGGGGATTGTTCCCCATTGGTAGTTCCCCATGTCGCATTCCCATTGCGAGATTACCAAATCGATTCTCTTTTTCGGATGGCAGCCGACGTTGTTTTGAAGTGTATCTTTTTCCCAAATTGCCAATCCATGACCTGAATATTCGTGTGCCGGGTATACTGAGACACCCCTTGTGATGGAACACCCCGTCAGGCAGCCGATGCCATAGGAACTTAATGACCCATGCAGAAGCCGGAAGCCCCGGCCTGCCATCCGTGTTGGTGGTGGATGATTACCCGGACTCCGCCGAATCGCTGGCGATGGTGTTAAAAACCCATGGCTATCCAACGGGCATTGCCCTCTCAGGACGTGCGGCCCTCGGAATTCTCTTATTGCCGGACATCGTCATTTTGGAACTGCGGTTAAGAGACACGGACGGCTGGAATCTGGTGAAGACGATTCGAGCAAGACCGGGTTCCGTGATTCCCGCCTTTATCGCGGTCACGACATGTGGTCAGCCCGCGGACTTTCTCAAGTCGTCCGACGTCGGTATCAGTGCTCACCTGATCAAACCCGCCTCCATCGACCATATCATCTCCGCCTTGGCCAGTGTCAGCCATGCATTCCCTTCGCGATGCTGACCAACATCGTCGGGTCGGCCGGTTTGATCAGATGAATCGTAAAGCCCGCCCTGGCCAGCCTTCGCACATCCCCCTCGCGGCTCATGGCTGTCACGGCCACCAGCGTCATCAGGCGCCGGGGCGCCAATTCCCGGAGACGGATTGCCAGTTCGTCTCCGTCCATGCCCGGCATGTTCAGGTCGATGAAACACAAGTCGGGAGGCGATTGTCTGGCAAGGCGCAGGGCAGTTATCCCGTCGTAACAGGCTTCGGCATCAAATCCATTAAGGCTGAGTATCAAGGCGTTTGTGTCAGAAACGTCGTGATTGTCATCCACGCAAAGTATGTGAGGGAAAAGGATCGAGGAGGCGTCGTTGGAGATAGCGGTTCCTCTCCCGCATGGGGATCGGGAAGAGCGGTGGCAATGCGGGCTGCCTGACAATGGCATAATTCAAGCATATCTCGTACCGACGCGAGGAAAATCCTGTCACGCGGACGAATTTACAACTCATCGTCGCATGATAAGCGTCACAATGTGACACGCCTTCCGTTATCCAAACAATGTGGGCCGGGACACCTTCTCCCGCAACTTCATCGGCAACCCCATCAACTCGGCCTTTTCAGCGTTCGAGTGGCCCGGCTTGTCCGCGGTTCGGCCGAGGAATTTTTGGATGGCCGGCCGCCGGGCCTCGTTCCCGAAGAAGTGGCTTGCGCCTGGCCATATGCCGTCTCCGGCGTGGAATCAATTGCAAGGGCGAACGGAGGTTGAACGACTAAGGTTTCATCCTGAGAATCCATGGCTTTATGATGCCGGTGTTGGGGTCGGGGGCTTTCTCGGGCGAGATGTAAATGCGGTCTTCGAGCACCGCGCACCGCATGACGAACACTTCCTTTTCCCCTCCTTTAAACCTCAAAACGACGATGACGGTGAGTTTGTCATCGGCCACGCGGAGACTGGCGATGCCTTGGTGGTCGGCAATCTCGAAAGCGATCTCACGGTCCGTCAGCCCGTGTTTCTTGAGATAGCGGGGGTCGAAGAAATCCCGGAAGCGGATGTCGGGATACGTGGCCATCTTGGCGAAAAAGCTCTTGACCACGACTGATCCGTCCTCCGTCGCACGAGAGGGCAGGCCGGACGCCATGCGGCCCATCATGTCCGGCTTCTCGGCGATGTGCGGCGGCTTGTCCGCTTGCGGTCGAGGCGGGGCGTCGTTCACTTCCGCCGCTTTCGCAGGCTTCTGGGATTTCACTTCGTGACCGGCCGGCGATTCGGTCTGAGCCAGCACGAGACTCCCGCCGACAACGACCGCCGCGCCCGCCAGAAGTAATGCCGCCGTGGTCATAAATTTTTTGAGGAAAATGGTCTTCAAAACCCCTTGGGTGAGCGTGGCAACGCCGCCGGAGATCACCCCGGCCGCCTTCCCCGCCGCAAGGGCGGTCGCCACATTGGTCGTAAACGTCACCAGCGCCGGCGGCACGCCCGCCGACACCACA
>NZ_JH636444.1:559155-565574 GCF_000255705.1 Zavarzinella formosa DSM 19928 | reverse complement strand
CGTCAAGGCCATCCGCATCTCGCGCCATCCCCGCTTCGCCGCCGCGGACCGCAGCCGCACCGCCGTCTGGCGGGCGACGCCGTGCAGCCAATTTGCCACCATCTCCCTGGGTGAGACCGTCGCCGCTTTCCGGACGAGGATGATGAACGTGGCCTGGAAGGCGTCCTCGGCCGCGTGCGCGTCGCATAGTATGCGGCGACAGACGCCCCACACCATGGGGGCGTGCCGGGTGACGAGGGTGGCGAGGGCGGCCTCGTCCCCGCGGTCCAGGAAATGTGTCAGCAGTTCCCCGTCGGTCCACCCGGCCCGGTCGACCGCGCAGAGTTGACGGACGACCACGCTTAACGGACTCCCTGGCATCGTCTGGCCCTCCGGCACCCCCGTTGCATGGCTCCTATTCTCCCACAGGTGGCAATTTGATCCATCATTTTTGTCGGCCGCCCAAATTTCTCACCCCCATCGACGTGTCAGTACAACGTCGGCTGACTCACCTGCTCCCGTAACTTCGCCCGGATCACCGACAAGTCAACTTTCTCGGCTTCTGAATGCCCCTTCTTCTCCGAAGTTCGGTCGAGCAGTTCCCGGATGCCCGCCCTCCTTGCCTCGTCCTCGGTTTCGTAAGGTTTGGCTGACCAGACGCTTGGGGCATAGCTGAAACCAGATATGCAGGTTTCAAGCCGGGTGCAGAAGACCCACACATGCTCTCTGACTTTGCAAAGGCCAACCGTCGCTGTCGCTTTCCCGCAACGAGCGACAACTTCCTCCTGCCGAGGGCAGAAGACGCCCGAGGTGTTGACATGACACTCGGCTCCCCATGCCAGTTTGGCAATCTCCAGCGTCCGGGAGTCGCGTCGCCAGTTGGGGCCGGCGTCGTTGATGGCTTGGATGCGGGTGGGGATGTCCATGTCCCCATCGCTATCTCGTTTGGGTCCGGTTCGCAAGCGACTTCTCGAACGTCTTCGCCCCGGGCATTAACGCTTAGAGGGCTCCAGAGCAGTACAATGGCGATCATCCATTTTGGTTCATATGTCAGTCGTTGCGGCCCTTTAGAGGCCACGAGCGGCGAGCGAGACGGAGATGGGAAAATGCCTCAGTTTATGCTGAAATCAGATGTTTTAGATGTATGGTGGCAAGTCATGATTTTGGGAATCATTCTTGCCGCGATTGGAGTTGAGTCCGCGGCGGCGGCCGAGACGGAATTGTCCGCGAAGCCTTCTCTCTCCATTCATGCGCACACCGCCGGCGTCACCCAACTACAATTTACTTCGGACGGGAAGCAAATCTACAGCTTCGGATGGGATGGATGTGTCCGCCTCTGGGACGTTCCGGGCGGCAATAAAGCGAGTGAAATCCGCCTGGGTTATTACGGCAGCAAGGTGATTGCCATTTCCCCGGACGGCAAAAAACTGGTCGCCCCGTTTGCGGAGCGCGGCCGGGAGAGACCGCTTTTCGCACCACTGGAATCCGAATTAAAACTCCCGCCTGACAACATTCCGTTTCAAGTAATTGACCCGCTGAAGAAGGGCAAGCCCGTTGTGCTGGACGAGCATTTTCACGGCGAGCAGCTTCAGCCAGTCACATTTAGTCAAGACTCATCACGATTGATGTGCTATTCACTAAATCAGATTGTGGTGTGGGACTTTAAGTCCGGCAAAAAAACGGTGCCTGACCTCGCCAAGGCGGGACTTGCCGCCCATGATGGCAACCCGGCCCGGTTGGTGTCCTCGACAATTAGTCCAGACGGAAAGAAGCTGGCGTTTTTTGTTCGACATGGAGACAATTGGGGAAACAAAGAATGTGGCATCTGGAATATTGACGGAGATGCCAAGTACAGGGCGTTGTTTAAAAACGGCCTGTTCCCGTTTCAAATGCAATTCCACCCGGACGGCAGTACGGTTCTCGTAGCCTGTTTTGACGGCTGCGTCGCATGGGATGTTTCCACGGGCAAAGCGGTCAGGAAATTCGCATTGCAACCGGAGCCCGTCGAACGGTCGAACGTCAAGCCTGAGAAAATCCCCGTCGGCTGCCGGTTGTCATTTGACGCCAAAGGTGACAAACTGCTCATATTGACCTTCTTCAGGCAGCCAGAGCCTTCAAAGAACGGCTCCCAGGCGACTCCGCTCCCTGTCGAAGCAATACCGCCGGAAGCTCGGATTTGGGATTTTGCGAGTGGCAAACAACTCAACCAGATTGAGATTCCCGCCGACACCATTAGCGCGGCTCTAAGCCCCGACGGCAAGCTCGTTGCCCTCGGCACCAAAGGGAATTACGAAATCCAAGGCAAGGCCACGGAAAGAATCCCGCCCTCAAAATGGACCGGACTAATCAAAATCCTGTCGCTTAAGAAGTAACGGACGGTCTGGTCGTCGGACATTTGAGATCTTCATTTGGCAGGAGAATAGCGAGATGGTTGGAACCGAAAAATTGGCTTGTCCCGCACTGACAGCAAGTCTTTGATCCTGTCGTCGTCGCACGATGCAATGGCGAGAGGGCTCGGCAAAGCTCGCCGTTTGCCAGGGAGAGGCTGTCCCAGTTTTCAATTTTAAATGCCTCAGCCAAGGCCGGACGCATTTTGGCTACCACCTTCTTTCAGGACATGCACATAAGACCCCGCAGTTGTTCACAAGGCACTTGGCTGCCAGAACATCTTCGCGGCTTTCAGAGTGTTTAGAGCGTTCGGAAATAATGAAGCAAAAACCTTGGTTTTCGCGAGTATTCCTCGTTGTTTCCGAACGCTCTTAGATTTCGCCAGAAGTCAGTGCCGGCGTCATAGATGGCCTGGATGCGTTCATGGATGTCCATTCACCTTCCTTTCGCTGTTGTCCAATCGTTACAGGATTTAATAGCTGTTCGCAACCATTTCGCGTGAATGCGCAGATGTCAGGCATGGGCTGAGGACGTTGAGGGCAGGAAGGGCCAGAAACAGTTTCGCTGAAGTGGAACGGAGAATTTTAGTAGATGAGAAATGGCTTGATTTGCTAGGAGATCACAATAGCTTCATTCATCAAGACATATCTCAGAAAACGTGGCACAAGAGATGCTTTATCCTTATCGCTGAGTTGAATTCGCCAGCCGGGAAAAGGGAGAGGTTTCGCGATTGGTGGTTCGACTTGGCCAGCATTAAAGCCATCCGGAAATCAGCCGAGGGAGAGACGGCCGGTAACCGGATGGCTTTTTCATTTTAGCGCTCGCATCAACCAGTTGTTTTCGATGATTGTGTTCATGGATGACACCCCTGTTGTCCGGCATCGTGCCGGAATGAAGCCATGCCTTGCCCAAGCCATTGCAGCCGAGCGGCTTCATCAACGCCTTGCCCATCGCTTGTGGTCAATTATCGGAGACCTGTTCGACGTCCTTTTACATTAATCTTCACCGGCCCTCTCTTTCAGCCACGACTGCACCTTCGCCGGGACGGGGCTCTCCCCGGTTTTCCGGCGTCGGACAGTGCGAGGTTCGCGCACAAGATCGCGGGCATTTCTTTTAGACCACAGCTTTCCGCTTCGATCAACTGCCAATCTGCATCTACTTCACTTCAAACAGGTATGCGTCCGTCGCCTCATTTCCGTTTGGGTATTTTGAGGTGATGGTGACGGTAACCTTTCCCTTGCCGGCCGGTTTAACCTCGACCTCATGAAGGCCCGCGCCCATTGGTGTCTTTTGGCCTTTGACCCTTGCGGAAACGGAATTGACCGCCACCATCGCCCCCGTTGTTTTCGCTGTGACTGTGGTTCCGGGAGTCCCGTGAACCGGAATCCGGACGATGTCTCCCACTTCGACGGTAAAGGGCAATTTGTCTTTGGGTAAGACAATTTCCCCGGCCATCGACAAACCTCCCAACAAAACCATAGATACCAGGCTCAAAATCCATTTGGACATGGCGAACCTCTTGTTTGTGGCGAACAAGGACTCTCTATCTTCTGCGAGTGACGTCACTTCCCCGGCGTGAACGACTTCAAGACAGTCACCTGCTCGATTCCCGGAAATTCATTCAAAGATTTCACCAGCCCCACTCCAGGCGCATACCAGCAGGTCTGCTTTCCATTCAGATCGCCCCCGACTCGCCACTCGCTTTCGATCCGCAATGCCTTGAATTTTCCAGCCGGGACTTCGATCACTTCTTCCCCGATCATCGTGTACGTTGTTCTCGACCCCTTTGGCAACTGCGGATTGCTTTCCCACGAATCACCGGCTTTGGCAGGCAGCTTGAGAAGTTGGCGGGACAGAGCGTGTTCCATGCCATTGATGGCGACTGCGAACAATCCCTTTTGCGAAACTATAAAAGTCAGGTCTGGCCTGGGCGGGACGGTTATGTCAGGCCGAATCGTGACTAGCAAGTGACCATCCTTTTCTTCCACTTTGGTCACCAATTGCGTGTTCTCGCTGGTAGTGTCCGCTACCTTGGGTTCATGAGTCCTCCGTTCATACACCCTTTTATCGCCGACCTTGGTGGCGTAATAGAGGGGTGGCTTGTCCTTAGGGATTGGAGCGGCGAAGTAGGGAGGGCAGATCACGAGCAGTGCGAGAACGGCGAATCGCATGGCGTCTCCGGATAAGGGGAAGGTATCGTACCACGCGGCCCGCTTGCAATCAACTTGCGTCAGGGCGTGGAAGCGGCCGAAGGCGTCGCGAAGTGACCGAAGTGCCGGAAGGACCGACTCGAAGGGGATGCCCATCACCTGCCTTTGAACGGCTCCACATTCTTCAGTTCTCGAACTATCCCGCCGCTCTCCCTGAATTTCCGCCATTCCTTGTGGTGAGCTTCGCAGTAATGCAGATCAGGCCCGATCAGATGGGAGCAATGGCCGCATAACTTCCGGTCGCAGGTCTTATCCTTGCCGACCGGGTGATCACAAAGGATTTCTGTCACGCCTCCACAGGCACAATGCGGGCTGAGGTCACCACAAATGATGATTGGCAAAGCTTCATCCGGGTGGAAGACATGGCTATCCCCATCCCGGAATGCCCGGCCTTTTCCGCGTTTTACCACGTAGCAAGTCATTGCTGCCTCCTTTCTCGCAACCACTCCCGCACCTTCACCGGCACCTCGGCCTTCCCCGTCAGCCACCTGCGGATCTGCCGCGGTTCCCTGACGAGGTCATGGGCCAGCTTTGTCTGCCAGCCCGTTTTTTCGTAGATGGTTTCGCAGAGGGTGGTGAGTTCTTCCGGGGTCACAGGGATTCGCCCGTCACGTACTCCTCGCCCATCGTCACGAGTCTATCGAACAACCATGTCTGCAACTCCCGCGACACATCCCGCAGGTCGTAGTGGTTGTGGACAAACTCCTCGATGATGGTCGAGGCGAGGAATTTGGTCCCTTTGTCGAAAATGTCCTTGGCCAGCAGGATCGTGCCGTCCTTCGCCATGCCGTAGACGCCATCGCCAAGCCAGTTCACGACACTCGCCGGATAGCGTTCCAAGTCATCACCAAACCCGATCTTCCCGACGAACGCCATCGCCTTGTCCAATTGCTTTTGCTGGACGTTCGTCAACTTCGCCGGAGTAAGCGGTTGGCTGGATTGCGTGCGGTTCTGATACCAGCGGATAGCCCCCATGTTCAAGCCACGGGGACGGCGTTCATTCAGTTTGCGGCAGACCGCCCGGAAAGAGTCGCTCATTTCCAAACTGGGGTATTGCTCGACGAACGTGAGCTGGCCTTCGTGGAAGAATTCACCGGCCGTCAGCACTTTCATGATGAAGTTTTGGTCTTGTGACGTGATGACCGATTTCTCAATCGCCTCGTTCATGTGGAAGGAATACTTCAATGTCCGGTCTTCGGTCAGTGTCACCTTGTCGCGTCGGTTGTACCGGAACAGGGCGGGCAAACGGGCGTCATGGACCTTGATCCCTCGATAGAAGACCGCGTGGTTGTGACTTCCACGTCCAAAGGCATCGACGTAGGGTGAACCATGCAGGCAATGCTCTTTATCCGACAGGAAGTATTGGTTGCGATTCTCCCACACCGTCAGGAAGGATACCCCGTGTAACACGATGGCGGTCTGTCCCGGCACGGCCAGGTCCTCCTCCCCTGCAGGGCAAACGCATCAAATTCAGCTATAAACAGCGTAGTTTGAACATTTCGCCGGGGAAGAATCTGTTCGTCAAAGGCGTTGCTGACACAATGGCCGTGGCGTATGCCATCAATTTCGTCCCCTGATTTTCTCGCGGAGCGAGACAATGACGCTGACCAAGGAATGGCCCATTCGAGAGTTTTTTAGCGATCTTCGCGATCCTCGCGTCGGCGGACGTTGCGATCATGATCTGCCGGACATCGTTCTGATCGTGTTGTGCGGCACCATCGCCGGCCTGGATGACTTTGTCAGTATCGCCGACTATGCCCGATCCAGGCAAGCCTGGCTCAAGGAACGGCCGGGCTTGAAACTTCGCGATGGCATTCCGTCCCACGACACGCTCAACCGGGT
>NZ_JH636444.1:558806-559049 GCF_000255705.1 Zavarzinella formosa DSM 19928 | reverse complement strand
AAGGGAGCCGCCCAAGCCTTGCACATTGTCAGCGCATGGGCCACCAAGGCGGGCCTCCCCCTGGCGCAAGTCCAAACCGGGGAGAAATCGAACGAGATCACGGCAATTCCGGAATTGCTGGAGGCGCTGGTGAGCATCGACGCCGCCGGATGCCAAAAGGAAATCGCCGCGAAGATCGTGGACAAGAAAGGGGACTACCTGCTGGCGGTGAAAGAGAAACAGCCTCGCTTGTTCGAAGACATT
>NZ_JH636444.1:552062-558796 GCF_000255705.1 Zavarzinella formosa DSM 19928 | reverse complement strand
AGAAAATGGGCATCAAGAATCGACGCAAGAAAGCCGGCTATGACAACGATTGCCACGAACGTGTTTTAAGCAATTTTCCGGGAGATTAGATACGTTCGCCCTGCGATCTGGCCGGATTGCACGACCCGGCCGAACTTGAGAAACTTTCTCCGGAGGAGCGTAAGGATTGTCTGGCGCTGTGGGACGAGACGGCCGCCTTGTTCAATCGCGCCAACGCGGACAAGTGACGCCGGCCCCGCACAGGTTTGGTTACCGTTCCTGAAGTCTGCGGGCAAGCACTGTTGGTCAACAGTCGCCACGACTCTTCGCCTTTGCAAGAGAAGAGCTTCATGTGAATCAAACGACATCACACTTTCAATCTCGAAGAGAGCCCAGGCGCCTCCGATCATCCGGTGACGAATCGATGATGCCTCGCTGAGTAAAAACGGACCAGAGGTGACGGGAATGACTGGGTTGTGCCCGCTGCCGGGAACGAGGTGAAGGACTGGGTCATGGGAGAGATAGAGACGGTGATCTGAGCCTCAATCGCGTGCGAATTGCAATTGAACCAATGTCCGGTATTTGCCATCCTGGGCCAGCAACTTTTCATGTGTGCCGGTCTGGATCACCCGGCCTTCATCAATGACATAGATTCGATCAGCCCGCCGAACAGTTGAGAGGCGATGGGCGATGATGATCGAAGTCCGGCCTTTCATCAACTCGTCGAGGGCTTGCTGAACGAGATGCTCGCTTTCCGAATCCAGCGAACTGGTGGCCTCGTCAAGGATGAGAATGACCGGGTCGCGCAGAATCGCCCGGGCGATCGCGACTCGTTGCCGCTGACCTCCGGAAAGTTTGACCCCGCGTTCGCCAACCAGCGTTTCATAGCCTTCGGGAAATCTGGCGATGAACTCATGCGCGTTCGCCTTGCTCGCCGCGCCTTCGATTTCCTCACGGCTTGCCCCGGGCCGGCCATAAGCAATGTTTTCGGCAATGCTCCCGCCGAACAAGAACACATCTTGCGGAACTGTCGCCATGTGTTCACGAAGCCCCCGCAGCGGATATTCGCGAACATCACGACCGTCGATCAAAACGCGGCCCGAGTCCGGTTCATAAAACCGCAACAACAGGGAGACGATCGTCGACTTCCCGGCGCCACTCGGACCGACCAGGGCAATTCGCTCACCGGATCCTGCCTTCAGCGACAGCGCTCGCAACACCGTGATCTCTTTGCGTGAGGGATAGGCGAAGCTCACTTCATCAAAATCAATCGTGCCGACTGGTCGCGTGATCGTCCCTTCTGACTGATCTTCCGGCTCTTCACGAAGCAATTCGCGAACGCGTTGGGTCGAGCCGATGGTTCGTTGCAGTTGGGCATACAACTCCGCGAACGAGCCAACCGCTCCGCCGACGAACATCGTATAGAGCAAAAACTGCGTCAGGTCGCCGAGGCTCATGTCGCCCGCTTTCACGAGTCTCGCCCCAAACCAGAGCACCAGCACGAACGCCCCGAACAGCGCGAAGATCACGAACGCCGAGAATGCCCCGCGATAGAGGGCCACACGAAGCACGTTCGCGACGACCTCGCTCATGCCGGTCCGATATCGGGTTTCCTCGAATGGCTCGTTCGTGAATGCCTTCACGCCGGCGATTCCTTGCAGCGTTTCCTCGACGATCACGTTGGTGGCCGCGAGTTTGTCCTGGGCGTCACGCGAGAGCCTGCGCACTGACCGTCCGAAAACGGCGGACGCCGCGAACAACGGCGGAACCGAGGCGAGCATGACAAGCGTGAGACGGCCGGACGTGATTGCCAGCAGGACAATCCCGCCGAAAAGCAGAACGACTTGTCGCAGGAATTGCGGAATGGCCGATGTCAGCGCGTCTTGTATTTGCGACAGGTCCGCGGCCACCCGGCTCGAAAGCTCACCGACGCGACGTTGTGCGAAGAATCCGAGAGGTAATCGGAGCAGCCGAGAATAGGTGTCCTGCCTCAGATCCGCGAGGCTGCGTTCGCCCACCTGGGCCAGCCAATAAGTCTGTCCGAACGAGCAAGCCGCCCGGATGGCGAGCACACTGACAAGCAAGCCTGCGGCGAGATTCATGTCGAGACCCGATTCCGAGCTTGGGTTGGCGGCGTCCACGATTCGCCCCGACAAATATGGAAACACCAAACCGAGCAGGCTGGCGGCAAACAGCGCCATCATGGCCAGGACAAACCTGACCTGATAACGCAGGATGTAGCCGAACAAGCGGTACGCCTCCCGCAGTCCGTCCCGGGTGACTTTGGCCGATTCCGGTTTTGAATCCGAACTTGATGACGAGCCATGACGAGCCATGAAGCACTCCAAGCGGCCGATGGCCAACTCCTGAATAATAGGATGGCACGCGGGTGATGGCTCGATCAAGTCGTGACCGCACCCCTGAACCTTCGGTTTGAGTTTGGAAGCAGCTTTCGCCTGTGGGAAGGATTTGGGAAGGTTGTTGGACGTGCAAAGCCAATGTCTTTACAATGCTAATCAGCTGCGTTTCAGACGGATCTGTTGGTTCGATAACGATTTGAAGCGTAAACCTAGCATGTCCGCAATCCGAACCCAACGTGAGAAACATAGCCTCAGGAGCTAGTACTCGCAAGGGTGTGCAGGTTCAACTCCTGTCCTCGGCATTCACCAGATACGCAAGGGTTTACGACGAAAGTCGTAAACCCTTTTTTTATGCCTTGCCAAGATCCCAACCTTCCCGTGGGAAGGATTTGGGAAGGTTGTTGGACTTGGATGGCATTTGCATTGGGGGTTGAAACGCAGTCGCGACGGGCGTCGTCAAACGCCCACGGAGGACCGTTTCATGGCCACGATCGAGCAACGCAAGGATTCTTTTCGGCTGATTTTCTATTTTCAAAACCGCCGCCACACCACTTCGCTGGCGACCGGGGATTATCGCGAGGCCGAGGCCATCGCCAGGTCTATGGATCGCACCTTGAGCCTCATCCGGCAGGGAGCCTTGGTCCTGCCGGACGGGACCGACCTGGTCGCACCTGGTCGCATGTGTTATCCGGCGGCCGACATTCGCAACGGCCGGAGCCAAAAAGTGGGGGCAGTTGAAACAAAAAGCAAAACCCCATTGCTGACGCTGGCCGAAATCAGCCAGAAGTATGTCGCCGTTCAGGAACTCGGGGGAATGGAAACCGCCTCACTGTATGCGGTCAAGATTCACCTCCGGCATATCACCACCACCCTGGGGGAGTTTTTTTCCATGCAAAATCTCAAACAACCCGACCCTCAACGGCATGTCCAACGCCAGGCCGCGAAACCTAGTCAGCATGGCAAACCGTTCAGACGGACACTCTGAAAAAGGAACTGTTCAGTCTCAAAGCCATGTGGAACTGGGCGGTCGCCTCTGGCTTTCTGGACGGACCGTTTCCGAACAAGGGACTGGTTTTCCCGAAAACCCGTCAGAAACCTCGTTTCTAACCCGTTGTGAGATTGAACGCCGGCTCCAACGAGTCGCGACGACGGCCGAGGCCAAAGAACTTTGGGACAGATTGTTTCTGCCTGCGGACGAGGTCGAGGAATTGTTGGATTAAGTTCGCGACACGGCGAGTCATCCGTTCATCGAGCCCATGTTCGTGTTTGCGGCCCACACCGGGGCAAGGCGGTCCGAGTTGATGCGGGTCCGGGCGGGTGACGTTGATTTTGAAAGCGGATTCGTGCTTATCTGCGAGAAGAAGCGAGACCGCAGCCGGGAAACGATGCGACGGATGCCGATGAGCGACAGGTTGGTTCGATGCCTGACCGACCATCCCGGCGGCCCGAGTTTGTTCACCCGGTCCGAACGCTCCATCTGGAGTGCCAAGAAACACCTCTCCCTGGTCGTCATCACACGTGACGAGGCGACCGATCATTTCCGAAGAACGCTGGCGGGCGGCAAATGGGCGGTTCTGAGGGGATGGCACGTGCTACGTCATAGTTTCATCTCCAACTGCGCGGCCGTCGGGGTGGCCCCAGGGCTGGCGCGTACTTTTGGATAGTTTTGCGAATCTGGGCGGACTTGCGTTTTGACTTTGTTCTCGTTACGCGAGGCTCCGCGCCGACAACGGGTTCCCTCGCGGAGATGAAACATGGCGGACGTTCGTATTGGGCTGGAAGAGATCGCTCGTCACTTCGCCGACTTGGAAGATCCCCGCTCGTCGATCAACCAATTGCACCCGTTCGTCAGCGTGGTGGTCATCACCATGATGGGTGTTTTGGCGGGTGCCGGCGGACCGGCCTCCATCGCTCGTCGGGCCAGGTTCAAGAAGCCGTTCCTGGAACGCGTCCTCGACCTGCCGCACGGCGTGCCGGGCAAGGACGTTTTTCGCCGGGCGCTTTCACTCTTGCAACGGACGGCCTTCCAGGCGTGCTTCGCGAGCTGGCTGAACACGCCGCGGCAGAGGAAACGGAGATTCAACAGCCGGTCTTCGCCGTGGACGGCAGGACGTCCCGCCGCCGCCACGACCGCGCGAACGGCCCAGAGGCCCGGCGTTCTGTGAGCCTTTGGGCCGGCGAGTTCGGCCTCTACCGGGGCAGGTCGCCCGCGCCGGGAAATCGATCAAAATCACGGTCATTCCCGAGTTGTTGAAGCTCGTGAACATCGAAGGGGCCATCATCACCATTGATGCGACGGGCGCTCAAAAAACCATTGCCAGACAGATCGTCGGGCGGAATGCGGACGATGTGCCGACGCTCAAAGGCAGCCAGGAGACTTTGCCTGACGCGGCGATCGATCACATCGACTCCCATGGCTGGAACGACTTCACGGACCTCCCGGCCCGCCGACGCACGACGACGGAAACGGCCCGCGGTCATGACACGACCCGTTGCTATTTTCACCTGCCGGTTCCGGGCGACCCGGCCGGCCTGTGGTTGTGGAAGGGGCTCCGGACGACTGGCGTGGTGATTTCCGCGTGTGTTCGGGACAGGAAGGAAACGGTCGAGACGCGTTACTTCATCAGCCGTCCGCCGACGGGCGTGAAGCGGTTCGCCCGCGTCGTGCGAAGCTATTGGGGCATCGAAAACACCTGTCACCGGGCCCCGGACATGACCTTCGGCGAAGACGAATCACGGATCCGCGACGAGCATCTCCGGGAAAATTTCGCCTGGCTGAATCGGTTTTCCCGATCGCCGCTCAAGCGGCATCCCGGCAACGACAGCATCGCCGACAAACGTCGCGGGTACGGTTGGAACGAGGACTTCATGCTCGAAGTGCTTACTGGGACAGCGGGCTAGAGCACCTAACACTACAGCGTATTGAATCTTTTAAGTTTGCGTTTTCTTTTGCGGTGTGATTCGGTCGCCGCTTGATTTCGATGTTGATGGTATTGCAGGAGATCGAGCAGGCATTGAGTCTCACTGGCGCCGCGACGCCGGTTCAGATATCTGCGGCACAGCAGTCTCAACGCCCGGCAGACCTGCTCCAAGGTGGCCTCCGGATTTTTTTTTCCCCGAAACCGGGTCGTGTGCCGGGAGACGAAGGCCATGACGGTCAGGCACAACGCCAGATGCCTTTTGAGCGACACGTAACTGCGGCCCTCGAAGTGCGTCAGCCCGATTTCGTCCTTGGCCACCCGGAACAGATGTTCCATATGCCAGCGGGTGAAACCGACCCGAAGCAACAGACGCAACCCGACGCGCCGGTTCGACCGGGCGATGAAATATTTCACCTCGCCAGTCTCTCGGTTCCTTGCCTTGATCAACTGGTGACTCGCCCGGAGTTCGTCCCCGAGGCACACGTCAATCCGTTTGGCCTGTCACACCGTCGCCGACCCGGTTTGCTGCGACAAGGCGAAGGCGTTCGCCTTCCGCGATTTCACGCCGGGCCCGGAAAACAAGGCGTGGGCGGCAGATTTCTTCACCTCCCTCTCAACCCGGCATGAGAAAGTCTTGGGAACCTCGCCGACGTATTGTTGCCCGCTCAGGTCGGGGAGGGCCGGGAATTTCGGCTTGCCGCCATGGCCTCGTCGAAGGTCATCCAGTCAAACCGCCAGCCATTCCCGAAGGCCCGCGAGAACAACTCGTACCGAATCTCTTTGATGGGTAACCTTCTCCAACTATGTGGAGGAATAGCCATGACTCGAATACCCATCAACAACCATTTGTCGGCTGAGGAAATCGCCCGTCGTTACCGGACTTGCCCGGATGGGGCGGAGAAAACCCGCTGGCAGGTGTTGTGCTGGTCACCCGGCCCGATCAGCCGATGTCTGCCGGACGGGCCGCCCAAGCCGTGGGCCTGACGCCGTCGTGGGGGCGGACCCTGCTCAAGCGGTGGAACGAACACGGTCCGGACGGGCCAGAGGACGGACGGCGGGCCAGAGGACGGACGGCGGGCCAACGGGGCCGAGCCGCTTTTGAGTCCGGAACAACAGGCGGATTTGTACGCCGCCCTTCAGGCCGATCCGCCCGACGGGGGCTTGTGGTCCGGCCCCAAACTCGCCCGATATGTCCGCGATCAATGGGGAATCGAAGTCGTTCCGCAGACCGGCTGGCAATGGCTGGTCCGGCTGGGATTCCGGCTCCGCTTGCCCGTCCGCGTCATCCCAAGGCCGCCACGGCGGAGCAACAGCGGAGGTGCCTTTGACCGCCTCGCCGAACGGGTGGCCGCCTTGCGAACGGCTCATCCGGACAAGACGGTCGAGGTATGGGCCGAGGACGAGGCCTGGCTTGGTCTCAAGCCGGTGGCCCGCCGGGTTTGGTCCCTCCACGGACACCGGCTCGCCTCCAACA
>NZ_JH636444.1:537558-551891 GCF_000255705.1 Zavarzinella formosa DSM 19928 | reverse complement strand
GCCGGATGGCATGTCGCCAGAAAACTGGCCATCCCGCCAAACGTGGTTTTGCACCACTTGCCCCCTTGTGCGCCGGAGTTGCAACCGGCCGAACCCTTGTGGCCCTTGCTCCGGGAAGCGTTGGCCAACAAAACTTTCCCCGCGTTAGAGGACTTGAAGCAACCGCTCACCCGGCGGTGCGACTGGCTCGCTCGGCATCCCGACACGGTTAAGGGAGCCGTCGGATTCCATTGGGCCGTCAAACTCGGATGATTACGGTTCAACGAGATTCGGTATCACACCTCTGCTATTTCTTCCCGTCCTTTGCCCTTTCCAAGTCTGCCGCTGTGCGGCCCAACAGCACTTGGTCGAACAGGGCGCCACCGCCACTGGAACCCAACGCGATGGACTGGATGCGGAAGGGCTTTTTTGCCTGCGCCCACAGGTCCACGGTCACGATCTCCCAGTCGGCCGGCGGGCGCGGGCCGAATTGCTGTTTCACCATCACGCCCTCTTTCCAGTCGTGCGAGCCGGCCGTGGCGGCCACGCCGCCGCCGGGCCAGGCCAGGCCGATCAACAGCGACACCCCCGTTGTCTTCTCCGTGGCCGCTTTCCACGCGAATTGCAGATAGCGGTACTGGCCCGGTTTTGGATTCTCGACGATTTCAAAGTCCCAATTGGGCACGGCGTGGCCGAAGGGGGGGCGATAGTCCGGCAGGGCGGTTCCTGCGGCGGTAAGCACCAGACACTTGCCGCCGGAATAAGCCCCCGTCGGCTGGAATGCAAACGGCCGACCGGGATATTTCAGGCACGACAGGTCGTCTTCTCGCTCGTCGAAGAGAACCGCCACCGGGCGTTTTGCCGCCACGTCCGGATGAGAGGCCCCGACAACCTCGCCGTGGAAGACCAATTCGCCCAGCCGCAGGTTGCCCGCCGGCCAGCTCCCCCCGCCCGTGCTGACGAATCGAAAACGTGCCGCCTCGATTGGCTTCTCCAGTTGGTGCGTGTGCGTGGCGGCGTCGGAGAGCAGGAACGGCCCGTCGCGCCAGCGGTCGGCGGCGGAGTCCCACCATTGCAGGCGCATGTCGCGCAACCAGGATTCCGGGTGCGACGGGTCCTCCACGAAGGTGATCGCCGTCACGCGAAGTTGGGTGCGAAACGTGTCGACTTGGAGGGCCAGTCTCCCCCGCCAGCCGGAGTCGATCATGTTGATTTCGGTCCAGCTCAGCCAAGGCTGCGGCGGGGCGTCCGGCTTTCCGTCCGTCAGGAATTCCACCTTGTTTTCCCACGGTCGCGGGTCGCCGTGTGCGGGCGGGTCGGAAACGGCCGTGATTTGTGCCTTCGTTCCGAGCAACAGGTTTGGCGTCAACGGCAGGGTGATTGGCGCCGCGTTGCCCCAGCCGTCCCGGCGGGCGGTGGGTGTCGGGTCCTTGGCCAATAGCTCCGGCCGAATGTCCGTCGGAGCCGGTTGGGGCCGCGAGAGCCATTTTTCCCGCAGAGCCGGGTCGTAACACACAACCAAGCCGCTCCAGGTAGCCGCGACAACTTCACCCGTCGGCAGCCAGACGGGGGCCGGCAACGACCCGAGATCCGGCGAGGCGAGGACGTTGCCACGGGAGTCGAAAACATACAGGGTTCCAATCTCGCTGCCGACGGCGACTCGCCGGCCATCGCGCGAGATCGCCGGGTTGCGGAGCACGTCGTCACCGGTGAAGGTCCAGAGCAGGCGGCCGTCGGTCGTGTGCCACGAGAGTTGCCTGCCGACCGTCACGGCGGCCGCAGAGCCATCCGCCGAGAGGGCAACCGCGTCGGCGAGTACCGGCAGTGTGCCAATCAGTTTGTCATCGCGCAGCACATACACCCGGCCCCCTTCGCCCGTGCCGCGAAAGGCGACGGTTCGGCCGTCGGCGCTCACCGCGCCAACGGCGAGCATGCCGGACTTCGCAAGCGAAAGGCTCCATGTCTTCTCGCCGGTTCGGGCGCGGTAGCCGGTGGCCGAAATGCCGTCGAGGGCGATCAACGTCTGCGAATTGGGGGCGATGACCGGCACGCGTTTCCGGTCCGACTTCCACCAATCGAGAGACCACAGCAGTTTGCCATCCCGGTCCCAAACGGCCAGCCCGAGGTCGCCAGAGGAAGCGACCCATGATCCGTCCGGCGAGACGGCGAAGTTGTTGATCGCGTCGAGCATGTGCGAGCCGGCCGCCCAACTTGTTGCTCGCTTTGGCAATCCGTAGAGCGCAAAGCGGCGATTCCGCGTACCGTCCTCGTTCAACGAATACAGATGATATCCTTCGGCCGAGTTCAGATCGAAGCCTTGGACGTCGAATCCGTTGTCCACAGTCGCCGGGGCATAGGCAAAGTGATGGCCGACTCGCCCGCGCCAGCGGACCTCGCCGGTCTTCGCATCAAGGGCATAGAGATTGTTATCCCAGTTGAAGGCGCCGAGCAGCACGGTCGAGCCGTCGCGGCTGGCGACTGCGGAGCGGAAGTGTGGGCCAAAGCTTTCGGTGGCCGGGGCCGCCGCTCCGGTGGCTTTCCCCGTCGCCGTCGCGTCTGCCGCGACCGGGGCGGTTTCTTCCGACTTGGCACCAGCCGTGGGGATCGCGACCGGCGTAACCACGGCCTCAATCTTCACCGGCAATCGCACCGACTTGCCGGCGATTTGGTCGAGCAGTTCCAAGGTGACCGTTCCGGCCGGCGTGTTGAGCGGAACGACAAGCGTTCCGGCCGCCCCTTTCTCGCCGGCGGCCGTGAATTGTTCCGAGAGTACGCTTCCGTCCGCCGCGAGGAGTCGCACGCGCACGGGCAGGCTCGCATTGATGGCTTTGCCGTCCGCGTCAATCACACGCCCGGACCAAACAAACGCCCGGCCGGCGGGAACGGAAGAAGGCCCCAACACAGCGACACTGTCAATTGCACGGGGAAGGACAGCGTACAACCGGGCGGGTGTGGTCCGTAAATCAAGGTACACATTCGTGTCACAGGCGCTCAACGCGAACACGTCGTACACCACCCTGCCCTCGGCGCCCAGCGAGAGTTTTGTCACAAGCGGCGCGCGCTGCGTGATCATATTGCCAACGCGCCAGGAGATGCCGGGGTCGAGTCCGACGGGCACGTTGTTCACCGCCCAAACGAAGCGGGCGTCTCCGGTGCGTCGCTCCGTCAACATCACGCCCGGCTCCGGGCACGTCGCCACCGGCGGAACCGATGCCAGCGCCTTTCGCAACGTCGTGGCATATTCCATGAAATAAGCGGGGAACCGGCCGTAGGCAGAGTCGTCCTGCCATGCGCTCGGTTCCTTGAGAAGCTTGTCGAACGAGACACCCAGAGACTTGAACTCTTTCACCAATTCGGGTCGACAAGAGCCGTCGCAGAACACGGTCGGCGCCCCCTTCAGAGCAGCCGCCAACGCCGGGTCCAACTCGACGCGCTGGCCGACCACGAGGACGGCCTGATAACGCTTCAACTTCTCCGGCGTCGCGTCCTCGGCGAACACAAACGACGCCGGCCGATGGGCATACAGGCAGGCGTTGTACGCCTCAAACAGGCGATCGAAATACCAGCCGCCGATCTTCGACCAGTCGTCGATGCGCATCATCCGCGACGAAACCACGATCGCCACGCGGTCCGCGTTTTCCGTCGTCGTCATCCACGGGCCGTATTGACGGAGCAGATTCGACATGTTGCGGTGGACCGACGCCGCTCCCGGTCCGCCGGATCGCGGGTCGTCCCGCGCGACCGGCCAGTCGGGGGCGTTGCCGCTCCAGCCGACGCCGTCGGCTCCGCGCATCGCCATTTGCAAGAGAGCGGGGTAAATCATGCCGCCGGTGCCGTCGTCGTTCCACAACTCCGGGTGCCCCCAAGCTCGCTTGCCCGGTCGCTTGTAAAAGTCCACATGATGCGGCGTCACCTGCGGCGGCTGGATCTGCTCCCCTTGATAATGCAAATCAACTTCGTCCGCGTTCTGAAACGTGACGGGCGGGACCGCGCCAACCGCCCGATAAGGTCCGGTCATGGCGCTGACCTTACCCGGTGCAAGGCCCTGCGAGACTTGGCGAAACTGCCGCTCTCCGGCAACCGCATGGGCCAGCATCCGGTCGGAAACCCGGTCAAGCACGGGGTCCCAAGCCCCCGTCTCCTTCGCCCGCTTCAGCGCCGCCTGATATGCCGATTTCTCTTCCGGATTCGCCGCCGACTCAGCTCCAAGCTGGCCGATCCACCAGTTCGCCGCCCAACTCCAGCCGCGAAAAGCGGGATATCCGTCCAGGCCGCGCGTCACGGTCGTGATGGCCTCCGCGAATTGCTCCGGCTTGCGGGGATCAAAACTGGTGCCCACCGGAAGGCCGGCGTCCATGTTGAGCAAGACCGCCTGTTCCTCGATGCCGAACGCGCCGTAGGCCGCGACGGATCGTCTCACCGGCCCTTCAAAAACGGCCTTCTCCGGGGCGGGCGAACGCGGATCGGTCTTCGCCCGCTCCGCCAGCCCCTCTAGAGTGAGCGTTTGCTTGATCGCCCCGAGCGGCCCGATGGGAGAGCCTAAACGGTCGACGAACAAGTTCACACCGAGCCGGCGGCTGCGTTCCAAGTGGGCCGAAATAGCTTCCGGTGAATCCAACAAACCGGTTTTGGGGAACGGGTCATGGTAGTCGCCGTGCTGAACGATCCGGAACGCTGTCAGCGGCTTCAGGCCCGGCCCGATGATAAGCGTCTGGGCGGCGGTCGTCAGCCCGGTCACCTCCGCAGTCAGCCGGTACTCGCCGGGTTTGAGAGCCGCCGTCAGCGCCGGCGGCAGCGCCAGTTCGACCGACTTGCCAGACTCCGGCTTGACCTTGGATTCAGCGAGCAAGCGCTCGCCGTCGAATAATCGCACGGCAACCGAATCCGGTATCGTTCCGGCGCTCGTCAGGACCGAGAAAGGGATACGCTCGCCTTGGCCGTAATAGATACGGTTGAGCGGGGTAAAAACGGAGACGGAACCTTTGGCGCCCGGTTGCCGTATTTCGACGACGGTATCGACCGCGTACTCGTCCGCCGCCGTCGCCCGGTCAGGGGTGATGCGCAAGTGGTAGAAGCCGCCGCCATCGGCCGGCGCGGTCACACCACCATCCTTGATCTCCAATTCACGAAATCTCGGCGTGCCCAACGGCCGCAGGTAGACTCGCCAGTCCGGCTTCACGGTCCGGCCTTCCGCTTGCGCGGCAATGTTCAACGGCGCTCGCCCCCCGGCCGTCAACGGCCCGGAGGGCAGATCGACCGTCACTTTCTCCACGTCCCCTTTGACCACTCGCCGGAATTCGCCCGTGGCCCGGTCATAGACTTGAAAGAGTTCGATGGGGTCGGGTCGGCGGACAAGGATGTCGTCGCCAAAAATCTGCAAGTCAGAGACACGGCCCTTGCGCTCCCCCATCTGAAGTTTCACTTCGCCGGCCGGTTTGCCGTCGGGGCCGATGATCTTCACCACGTCCGAACTATCTTCAAGCAAAAACAACCGGCCCGCGTCGTCAACGTCGAAGCCGCCCCGCCAGCCCCCCCACGGGTCGCCGCCCACGTTCGGCTTCATCGTCCATACCGGCTTGCCATCGAAACCGACGACACGCAGATGACCGCTTGGACACTGCACATAAAAACGCCGGCCTTTTTCCCACACGCGGAATCGCACAAGCTTGGACACAATAGGCTCGCCCAGATCGGCGAGCGAGTAGGCCGTCACCAAGCGGTCCGGCACGCCGACGCGGACAATTCGAGTGCGGTTCTGATCGATGCCGTAGAAGTCCCCGCCACTGCCGGGCTGGACATCGAACGGCGAAAAGTACTCCACCGTGTCGTTGTTGAGAAAGTCATTGACGGTCCCGAGCTTTTCAAATGCGGGCGACCACAGATTGACGCTATGGTTGAAGTGGGCGTTGCCGGTGGCGATCACACCGTCCGCGTTCGCCGTGGCCGCCGTCAGGGCGGATGTGACCTCGCCGCCCAGCTTGTTCTTGCCACCGCGGTCGATTCGCAAAACGTATTTTTCGGACCAGAGATAAACGCGGCCGTCCTTGCCCACGGACATCCGGGCGTCCCGGACATTTAGGAGGGGATCTTCGCGAGAAACATACTTCACCAGCGGGGCCGCGATGGCAGGCAGCGCCGGGAAGAAGAGTCCAAGCAGAAATAGGCAGACGGAGAGTCGGCGAGTCATGTGTGGTCCGCTTTCTTGGCACACGGGTCCGTTATTATGTTGTATTCCCGGCCGGGGGACATGCCTCTCCCCAATGTGACAGCGGTTGATGACGAAATGCGCCGGTTGAGTCGAAAAACTCCGTCAAATTGCTTTGACAGAGTTTTTGCATGGGGTGCCTGGTGTTCTTCCCCGGTATCTGATCACAGCGTTGCCAGAGAAGAACACCGGGGATGATTCAAAACCGCTTGCTCTGGCCGTTCCGTTCATTCGCCCTCGGCGCATGCGTGAAATTGATGCCTTCGGCAGCCACGCGGACAAGACGGGCGGTTCCATGCTCACCCCCTTGGACCGGCGGCCAGTCATCATTTCTTCTCGGGGGTGTACTCTCCCATCACCTTGGCGGCCGCCACGCAGCTCGCGGTCATCTTCCCGCCAAACGGCCCCACCCATTCTTCCATCTTCTTGATGATTTCCTTGCCGGCCTTCTTCGGCGTGCCCGCATCGAATGGCGGTTGCGGGTCATACTCCAATGCGAGCTGAGTCATCTTCGCCATATCGTCGCCGAGCATTTTTGCCAGGAGCGTCAGTCCAAAGTCGATCCCGGCCGTCACCCCGCCACCAGATATTCGGTTGCGGTCGGTCACCACCCGCGCGGTCACCGGCGTCGCGCCAAACAGCGCCAGGGCGTCGTGGAAGGCCCAGTGGGACGTGGCCTTGTATCCGCGGAGCAGACCGGCCGCGCCCAAGATTAACGAACCCGTGCAGACGGAGGTCACATACTTCGCGCGAGCGCCCCGGTCGGCCATGAACTTCAACACTTCGGGGTCGCTCATCACCGCGAGCTGGCCCGGCCCGCCGCCGACGAACAGGACATCCAGGTCTTTGGGGCAGTCGCCAAGCTTCCCGGTGGGCTTGAGGATGACGCCCGAGTCAGACTCAATCAGCTCCGTGTTCTTCCACACGAGGTGGACATTACACGACGTGGACAGGACTGTTTGCGGGCCGAGCAGGTCCATGAGGGTCATGCCGGGGTACAGCAACATCCCGATCTCCGGCCGCCGCCCGTTGTGCATCACCGGGAACTTGTCCTCGCCGGCCTGCGGCTTTTTATCATCCGCAACCGCAAGGCCCGCAGGCCCCACGGTTGCCGTCGCCGCAATCAACCCGCCAAATTGCCTACGATTCATCTCGCTCTCCTTGGTTGTGACGGTGAACCATCACCGCCCACCGGCAATGTAACGCCACGGCTCAGCGTCTCAAATGACATGTCGACGTCAATTACGGCCAATCCTGTCTCTTGACCGGATCGGATGCCGGACTACGATTCATGCCAGATGCGGCCCATGAGTCGGGGAGTCAAAATGCGTCCGGCAATCCGCGGCAAACACGAACCGGAGCAAACGGCCACTTGCCGGCGTATCGTGTTCATGGCCTTTCCCGGCGTCGTGCTGCTGGACCTGGCGGGACCGTGGGACGTGTTCAACGGGGCAAACCAGTTCGCCGGGCCCGGACAAAAGCCATATTCGCTGGAACTGGTTTCCGTGACCGACGACATTCGCATCGAGACGGCGGGTGGTCCGCCACTCGTGGGTCGCCGGCGAGCCGGATCGTGTCGTGGGCCGATCGACACCCTTGTGGTGCCGGCGGCCCTTAGTTTCAATGGTGACGTGAGCGACCGGGCATGCGACCACGCGGGGCTCGGGCATCTCCGGCGTCTGGCCCGTGGCAGCCGACGGGTGGTGTCGGTGTGCGGCGGCACGTTCATCCTGGCCGCGGCCGGGCTGCTCGACGGGCGGCGGGTCACGACCCATTGGCGGTACTGTGATGACCTCGCGCGGAAGTATCCGGGACTGATGGTCGAGTCCGACCGGATTTTCGTCCGTGACGGGAACGTCTACACATCGGCCGGGGTGACGGCGGGGATGGACCTGGCGCTGGCCTTGGTGGAGGAGGATTTGGGAAGATTGCCCGCCCTTGCGGTGGCGAGGAACCTCGTCATGTTCGTCCGCCGACCCGGAGGACAGACGCAGTACAGCACGGCGCTGGAGTCACAGCAGGCCGAACGGGACTCGCTCCGGGATCTGTTGGCGTGGGCGGTCGATCACTTGGAGCAGGATCTGTCAGTGGAGGCGATGGCGCATAAGGCCCATATGAGTCCGCGCAACTTCTCGCGGGTTTTCGGGCAGGAGATGGGGGAAACGCCGGCCCGGCACATCGAGCGGTTGCGGGTGGAGGCCGCGCGTCAGCATCTTGAGGCTTCGGAGAGCGACTACGGCGATGTGGCCCGACGATGCGGGTTCGGGAGCGTGAATTCCATGCGCCGGTCGTTCCTGCGAGTGTTGAAAGTCACTCCCAGTGATTACCGAAAGCGGTTTCGTGCCGAGCGGTGACTGTTGCAAGGCGGGTTGTCCCAAGCCGGGCGCGTAGAAATGGAAAGTTTAAGAAAGGCTTTGCGGAAGCAGGCGTCGCCGCCGAGGCTGTTTTGACGGCGGCGCATTCCCAATGGTGGCTTCAAGGCATCGGCCGGAAAAATCATAACGCATGTGATCGACGCCCGGCAAACACCAACGCCACTCCGGCGGCGGCGGCGACAAGGCCAACAATCGGATTGAGCACAAGAGTGTGCGGTTTCTGATAGCTGATCTGCAGGAAGCTGGTGTCCACCGCCCGCTCGGTGGTCATGAAGGTGATGCTCGGGACGGCCAGAGCAATGACGCCGAGGATGATAAGCAAAATTCCTGTGATTCGCATGGGATGTTTCTTTCTCGTTTGATGCTGCCCGGAATGTGCCGCATGGTTTTGACAAACTCAAGGCAAACCCAGCGCCGTGGTGTGATTGAGGGGAGAAAACATTGTTTTGCCTTTAAAAATGGCCTGGCGAACACGTCCGAAGCGCTTTCAGAACTTGAATCTGTCTTGAACATGGCAGGCGCCCGCGCCTCACTTGCGTAACTGAATGCCCATGCCGTCCTTACCTGTTCTCGGCGCGACCGCCGAGCATTGGGGCTGTTGTCAGTTGGCATCTGAAAGAGGTAGTGGAATCTGAGAGATCGCGCCAGCGGGTTGGACGATTCACCGACCGTCAGAGCCGGACGGTGAGAGCGAAGCACCTCCGGACAGCCTACTTCTTGCCTGCCTTGGGAAGCTGCGGAGTCTTCCGCTTCGCGGCTTTGGAGGGGGAATCGCCGTTGCCTTTGCCCGCTTTCGCCATCGTGTCTTCGCCGACGGGGGCAACGCCATCCGCGAGTAATGTCTCTTTGCGGCGGGCCATCTTCTCGGCCAGCGCCTCGAAGTCGAGTTTGACACCTTTGGCTTTCGGCAGCATCTCGTCCTCTTCCTCCTTGATGTGATGACGGACGTTCTCGGCCAGCACATGGAACTTGGCGTCAAAGTGGCTTTCCGAACCGTCCATCAGGTCAAGCTCGGCGATCAGGAGTTTCGCCACATGATGTTCCTCGTCGGCCTCGTTCATGATTTCTTTGCCAACGGGTTTGCGGACGGCCGGGTAGAAAATTTCCTCTTCGATGGCGGCATGGACTTTGAGTTCCGTCAGCACCGCCCGAACGAGTTTCTTTTTCGCCGGCCGGGTGGTGGCCTGCTCGAACTGGTCAAACAAATCCTTGACTCGAATGTGGTCTTCTTTCAAGAGAGCCACGGCCGGATTGGGTTTCAGAAAATCAAACATGCGATCTCGATGGGGATTGTTGTCTCGATACGCATTGATAGCCGGAGGTGTCGTGACAAGTCAGAAATTCGCGTGATGAGCAGTGCCGTACCAACCTCCGAATATTTTGAAAGTGAAATGTGTTTCTCTGTCAGTGGCATTCCAATTGAAAAACAGATGTCTTGCCGTCAGTGGCGGCTTCATCCATTTACCAAGGAGACATCATGGCGGCGACAATGGACTATTCGATGACGCGGCAGCAACTGCGGGACTTGAACCAGCCACTCCAGGACACCGGGGGGAATGTCGGACCTGCGGAGCGCACCTTGTCCACCGTTGGCGGGGGCGGTTTTGGCGGGTTTCGGCCTCGGCATCGGCGGTATCAGGCATCGGCCAACCGCTCAGGTCTGACCCGTGACGTTATCATGGGTGATTTGAATGCTTATTCCCGTCCGTCCAATGTGTCCCGGACTTTGCGGGCCAATTGCAGCGGCGAAAATGGTTTTTGAAGAAACTGCATCTGTTCTTGCAGAACACCGTGCCGGATCACGGCGTCATCGGTGTACCCGGACACGTAAAGAACCTTTATTCCGGGACGGGCCGCCCGCAGGCGTTCGGCCAGGCTCCGTCCTCCCTCGCCCGGCATCACCACATCCGTGAGCAACAGATCAATCACACCGTCGTGACCCGCCGCCAGACTCGCCGCTTCCTCGGCGTCGGTCGCCGACAGGATGGTATACCCGCAACCGGACAGAATGCGGCAGGTCAATCTCCTGACTCCATCCTCGTCCTCGGCCAGCAAGATTGTTTCCGTCCCGACCGGCGGGAAATCGATTTCCGGCCGGCCGGTCATTTCTCTGGGCGATTCAATGACCCGAGGCAGATAAACCCTGAACGACGTACCGACATCTACTGTGCTTGTCACTTCAATGTGTCCGCCCGATTGCCGGACGATCCCGAACACGGTGGCCAGCCCCAACCCGCTTCCCTTGCCGGCTCCCTTTGTCGTGAAGAACGGCTCAAATATCCTCTGCAGAACCTCCGGCGCGATGCCGTTTCCGGCATCCGACACGGCGAGCATCACATAAGGCCCCGGACCTGCCTCCGGATGCGAGGCGACTTGTTCGGGATCCAAATCCAAGACCCGGGTCTTCATGGTGATTTGGCCGCCCCGTGGCATGGCGTCGCGAGCATTGACGCACAAATTCAGGATGACCTGCTCCATCTGCCCCGGATCGGCCTTCACGTAACACAGCTCGGAGGAGGCTTCGACACACAGCGAATAATTTTCACCGATCAAACGCCGAAGCAGGCTTTCGGCGCCGGCCAGCACGTCGTTCAGGTTAATCAGCTTTGACGTCAATACTTGACGGCGGCCAAAGGCCAGCAGTTGCCGGGTCAACCGGGCCGATTGCTTCCCGGCGTTCAGAATCTCCTCCAACAGTTCCACGGTCATGTCATCCGGGGAAAGCATCTGCATCAACAACTCCGCGCTTCCGTTGATCACGGTGAGCAGGTTGTTGAAGTCGTGGGCAATACCGCCCGCCAACTGGCCGACCGCCTCCATCTTTTGAGACTGCCGCAGTTGTTCCTCAAGCCGCCGCCGGTCGGTGATGTCCACGATTGTTCCGACCGACCGGACTGCTTTCCGGCTCTCACCCTCGCCCTCAAACATGACCCGCCCGCGGGCCTCGGTCCACCGGAGTAATCCGTCTCTGGTCACCATCCGGGATTCGCTGCGGAACATCCCGTCTCCGCCGGGACTCAGCGCCGCCCTGATTTCGTCGGCGACCCGGTCGCGATCCGCCGGATGAATGAGCTGAAGGGTGAGGTCAACATCTTCGATTTCCTCCGGGCGCAAGCCCGCCATTTCCCGAAGCCGGCCGGACCATCGGAGTATGTCCGTCCGCAAATCGTGGTCATACGTCCCCAAGCCGGTCGCCTCGACGGCCAGGCGGAACCGTTCCTCGCTTTCAAGAAGCGCCCGCTCGGCAAACTTCCGCTCGGCCACGTCACGACAAATACCCGAAACCGCCAAGATTTTACCCGAAACCCGAACGGCCGACACCGTGGAGGAGACGGGAATCCGTTTGCCGTCTTTTCGCAACCGGATCGTTTCGTGTGACGGGACTTGTTCTCCGTCGCAGACCCGCCTGATCAGGTCTTGTGTTTCATCAATAATTTCCGGAGGGATGAGCAGATAACCGGGGCGCCCGATCATCTCGGCGGCCTCGTAACCGAACAAATTCTCCGCGGCCCGGTTCCAAGTCAGGACGTTCCCCGCCAGATCATAACTGACAATGGCGTCCCCGGCCGACTCGACAACGCATGCCAGATGAGCCTCCGCAGTTCGGATGACATCCCTGGCGTTCTCAAGATCATCGACATCTGTGCTGCTTCCGACCCATCGGAGGATCTCGCCGTCATTGGAGCGGTCCGCGCGGGCCCGGCTCAGGTGCCAGCGATGGACCCCGTCATGCCGACGAAGCCGGTGTTTGAGTTCAAAGGGATCGCCTGTTTCCAGACTGTGTCGCATGGCTGTCTGGGTCAGCGCGAGGTCGTCCGGGTGAATCACCCGTGCCCAACCGTGACCGAGGGGATCGCCGGGGGCCATTCCCGAGTATTCGAGACATTGACGATTGTGATGGGTGATTCCCCCGTCGGGCGCCGAAATCCAGATCATATGGGGAATCGCATCCGCGAACTGCCCGAAGAGCCGGTCGGATTGCCCGAAATCCGGTCGCCCGTCATCCGCCATGATGATCCCCTTGCCGATGGTGATGGCGATTCCCGGCTCGGAACAAAGAACGAATATTGTGATGTGTCCAAATTAGTGCGAAGGTCCGCGCATGGAAAGGTAATCAACAGATTGACTTGGCAAGCCGCCTTGATGTTCATGAAAAGCCGGGGAAGCACGCGAGAAATCAAGCGACGATCACGTCGGATGAATGGACTGCGAGGCCGCTGGCGAAGCCATGCCTCATGCCATGCAATCCTCATCCGCCATGTCCGCCGGTGGATCGGGAGCTGAAATTGAAAAAGATGCGATCATGTTCATGAGAATGACGCCAACTCTTATTGCCGGGTGTCATTCTCCAAGTGGATTGCGAATCAATCAGGCCCCTTGGCGGGCGAATTACGCGGCCAGACGCAAAACTTGTCTGGTGACTCCGCCATCCAGTTCCAACGCCAGCGGGCCGTTCAACTGGTGTTCAAGTTCCTCCAAGGCGCGCGCGACCGTCGAGCCGTCCACCACACGATGGTCATAAATGAGCCGAACCGTGACAAGTCCTTCTTCGTCAATCGGGCCGTAGTTGAGCGTCCCGGTACAGGGGGACAGCGGATGCAGTGACTGGGAACCCGGCCGTGAATAAACGCTGAGGGCGAAGGTGCCGAAACAGTTCCCCCGGTTGCGGGCGGAGTTCAGGTAATACCACCAGCCCATTCTCCGTAGCGGGCCGGGCAGGCGGCTGACCCGAAGAAGACGCTGGAATTCCCGGCAGGTCTCGACCGGAATGGTCTGATACGAGCGGATGAGTTGCGTCAGCCGTCCGACCGGAATGTTCTCCGGTTCCCGGATGTGGCCGAAAAACACGGCCTTCTCCCCTTGATGTTCCCGCTCCACGGCGATGCTGACCGTGCTGACCGGATATTCACACAAATGCGCCCACGGAAGTTTCACATAAGCCCGCCGAAGCGCTGGCACATCGCGGGCGACGGAGGCGTAAGCCTTCAGAAACAGGGCCGCCCAAGAGGGGCGAGGGTCCAGTCGTTCCCGGACCTCTTTCAACCGGCCCAGATCCATCCGGCGCTCGACGGGAACGGTGGGAACGGATTTGGCGGCTCTCATCAGGTCGACAATGAACCGGCGGTTCGCGGTGAGACGAACCCACTTGCCTCTCATGGAGTCTCCTCGGGGGGATCGGGCGATCCGGCGGCGAGCGTGTCTACGACGGCGACAACGCCCGGAACAGATAGGCTTGTCCGGCGTAGGTCACCCGATGTTCGATGTTGGTGAAGCCAGCAGCTTGCAACTTGGTCGTGACCTCGGCGTGCGGCAGGTAGTGAAATCGGCCCGCGCGGGCCTCCCGCTTCAGCCACGCTCCGTACCGGATCATTCGCCAGCTCTTTTTCAAGAACCGCATCGTGCCGGTGGTGGTGATCAGGCTGCGGGCCGAACTCAGACCGACGCGGGACCACGACGGCGACGGGACATTGACGGAAAAAACAAACCGGCCGCCGGGACGAAGGACACGGCCGACCTCGGCGAGAATCCGGTCATAAGCCGTCTGGGTCCACTCCCGGCGTTCCTGATCCCACGACTCGGCATACGAAATGGACAAGCCGGAGACGGCATGATCGAAACGGCCGTGTTCAAACAGGCCCAGCCCGGCGCTGAAATCATGGCACACAAACCGCAGGCGGTCCGGATTGGCGACCAAACTGGCCCGCAGATCTTCATAGGGCCGGACATTGACGGCGGCGCAATCGACGCCGACCACCTCGGCCACCTGTCCCGCC
>NZ_JH636444.1:537319-537548 GCF_000255705.1 Zavarzinella formosa DSM 19928 | reverse complement strand
GTGCGCCGCCAGATCGCCTCGGAGAGGGGGCCTGACCCGCATCCCAAATCGAGCCATCGTTCGCCCGAAACGGGGGCGGCCCAGTCAATCGTGTCCGTCAGCAATGTTCGGTAGGCGGAATATCGCTTTTGATCCCAGAATGCCTTGGCGCATTTGTCATCCAGCCACCGATTATGCGGAGTGATGCCGGACATCAGGAAATAATCCTCCCGGTGATTTTTCAGAGGTG
>NZ_JH636444.1:536638-537109 GCF_000255705.1 Zavarzinella formosa DSM 19928 | reverse complement strand
ATCGTGAACTGTAAGAGCCTCTAACTTTATGAATTGCAAAAATAGTTAAAGCAGATAAGGCTGAGGCCGAGATTCAACAGAGCCAGTTGCATCTCTTGGGTCTTCTCGGTCACGACCCTCAGCTTGCGAAAGTTGTGCAGCCAGCCAATCGTCCGCTCCACCACCCACCGGACTTTGCCCAACCCGCTGCCATGAGGCGTCCGGCGTTTCGCGAGCTTCGGCTCGATGTCCCGCTCCCGCAACTCGTCCCGCAACGCTTCCGCGTCATACGCCCGGTCCCCGTACAGCTCCCCGGGCCGCCCGCCCGGCCCTTCATCTTCCCCCTCGGGGTCGAGCGGGCCGGCCGAGTCAACCAACGGCAGCGTCCCGGCGGCGTCCGGCTTGTTGGCCCCCGTCACCTCGCCGGCCAGCGGGATGCCGTTGGCATCAACCAGAAGGTGGTGTTTGACCCCCGGACGCCCGCGATCCGTG
>NZ_JH636444.1:526832-536628 GCF_000255705.1 Zavarzinella formosa DSM 19928 | reverse complement strand
CCTGCGAACGCTGTGCCGCACTATCTCATAAAGTTAGAGGCTCTTAGCAAAAACAATCAACAAGCCGTATTTTCCTTGCGTAATAGCAAGGTCGAGTGAGGCTGTTTTTCGATCATTCTGTCGTCTGATAATGAGGAGGGCGCTCGTCGGAAAAAATCAAAATAACTCGACAGTTGATGAGTCAAAATTTGACTGACACCGCATGGCGGCGAACTGATCGCTTTCTCAATTCAAATCAATGTGATTCGGGCGGCCATCAAAACCAGCTCCCGCTTTTCATGTCGCAAATCTCTTGCATGCCGGAGATTCAACCTTTTTACATTTCCAGCAAAGTCACTTCAGCCGAAGAGGCTGGCATTGCGAAAGCGGCCGTTCGCGTCGAAATAGGCTGAAATGCTGTGCCCGGCAAACAGGTCCCCGTCGTCATACCACAGGTTGGGCGCGCCATCCGGGCCGAAGCCAATCTCGATCAATTCAATGCGGCGGGCAAATTCTTCCCGCGTGATCGGCCCCTCCTCGGTCCATTCCCGGTTGAAAACGGCCAGGTAATCGTCCGCAACCGCGAGCCGGGCTTGTTCTTCATTTCCTTGCACCCACGCCAGCCCTTGCCCGGCCAGCAACAGGGCACGGTCAAGCGGTTTGTCCGTGGGGTCGAGAACGAGTTTAACCCGTCGGCCCGTGCGCAGCATGGCTTGCCCTGTCCAAAGGTTCTGACTGTGGTCCCACGTCAGACGGCCCAGCAACGGGTCATCAATCGATTCACTCATGCGACTTGCCTCGCGTGGTTGGCTTCTCAGCGGGGGTAGGTGATATTCCGATTGCCATAGAAATCCATATGGCCCCACAGGACCAAAACGCCCCCGGTCGATGACGGGCATGATCAGACAATCGTTCGCGGCCCCGCTGCTTCAATCCAAAAAATGGCGAATCATTGAACGAGGCCGAACGACAACAACACGTTGATTGATCTTGGAGTCATGCCTGTCTACAATTTTTTGATGGCGAAACCCCTCAGAAACCGGCCATCAACCAGCCCCAGAATCAGCGGGGGATGATTCATGCGACATTTCACCGGATGAACCGGACAACCAGCATCGGATGCCGACCGATGATTCCGGTTCGGAGGGCGGGACGATTCGGAGGCTCGAATCGCCACGCCTTCCTTTAGGCTGACTGACCAAAACAATCCCGGACACTTGTTTAATGAACGCCCAAAACGCACGAAGCACCCCCGGCCATCGCGTTGGCACGGGCGCTTTCCCGGCCCTTGCCTTTGTTCTTTCCCTGTTTTTGGCCAGCGGTTTTGTCTCCTATTTCAACACGCGAACCCTCAGTCAGGGCGCCCGGCAAGTCGCGCACACCCAAGAAGTGTTGTCGGCGCTGGACGATGTTTTGTCGCTCGCCAAGGATTCGGAAACGGGTCAGCGGGGCTTCCTCATCACGGGGGATGATCGTTATCTTGCCCCGTATTCGACGGCGCTCACTCGCATTGACGAGCGCGTGGGCGAAGTCGAGCGATTGACCGACGACAACCCGGCCCAGCAGGCTCGCATTCCTGTCTTGCGCGCCCGAATCAATGTCAAACTGCGCGAACTTGAGGAAACTATCACTCTCCGCCGGGCAACAGGCTTCGAGGCGGCCAAGGCGGTGGTGGTTTCTGATCGCGGCAAGAACGCGATGGATGAGATTCGCACCCAAGTAATGGCGATGCAGCAAGAGGAAAAAACTCTTCTGGCCCGCCGTTTGGATGAACTGGATGCCGCTTTCCGGGCGGCCGTCACTGGCGGTATTCTGACAGGCGTGCTGGGGGCGGTTCTGGCCACCGTGGTGGCCTACCTGATGCGCCGGGCCGCGATATCGCGCTGGCGGCAAGACTGGCTTCAATCCGGTCACATCGGCCTGACCGAGTCGATGGTCGGCGACCCCCGGCTCGAACCGTTGGGGGAAAAAATCCTCCGGTTTTTGGCCGAATACCTCGACGCCCATGCCGGCGTCCTTTATGTCCGCGACGGTGATGTTTATCACCGGACGGCCACCTATGGCGTTCCCCTCATTGATGGCATCCCCAAGAGCTTTGAATCGGGCGACCGCCTGCTCGGCCAGGCGGCGAAGGACGGCCGGACGTTTCTTGTGCGGGATGTGCCCGATAATTACATCGCCGTGGGGTCGGTGCTGGGGCAGGGAAATCCCCGGCATCTCCTCATCGTTCCCATGAAACAGGACGATTCGGTGAACGCGGTGCTTGAACTGGGGTTCATTCACCCGGTCACCGGGGATGTCACCGCGTTGTTCGACCGGGTGGCCGAGCCGGTCGGGATGGCGATCCGGACGGCAAAGGATCGCGCCCGTCTGCAAAATCTACTGGAGGAGACGCAACGACAATCTGAAGAGCTTCAAGTTCAGGGCGAGGAATTGCGGGTTTCAAACGAGGAGCTGGAGGAACAGGGCCGCGCGCTTCGGGAGTCCCAAACGCGGCTGGAGAATCAGCAGACCGAACTTGAGCAGACCAACGCGCAACTGGAGGAACAAACCGTCATGCTGGAGGCCCAGCGAGATGACGCCAGCAGAGCCCGGTCGGAGCTTCAGACTCAAGCCCGCGAATTGGAGCAGGCCAGCCGGTACAAGTCCGATTTTCTCGCCAATATGTCTCATGAATTGCGCACGCCGCTGAACTCGTCGCTCATTCTCGCCCGATTACTCTCGGACAATCCCGAGGGAAACCTGACGGCCGAGCAAGTGCGGTACGCCGAGACGATTCGCTCCGCCGGGAACGACTTGCTTGCCCTGATTGATGACATCCTCGATTTGTCGAAGATCGAGGCCGGGCACATGGATATTCGGCCGGAATCGCTGCGGCTGACCCGGTTGACCGAGGATCTTGTTCGCACGTTCCGGCCGGTCGCGGAACAAAAGGGGCTGGTGTTCCGCACGATCTTGCTGCCGGGTTGTCCCGAGTCCATCACCACCGACCGGCAGCGGTTGGAACAAGTTCTGAAAAATCTGCTGTCAAATGCCCTGAAGTTCACCGAGAAGGGCGAAGTGGAGCTATCCGTCGGCCGCGATGCTGACGGGCGGGTGGCGTTTTCCGTCACCGACACCGGCATTGGCATTCCCGTGCATCAGCAACAAATGGTGTTCGAGGCTTTCCGACAAGCCGACGGGACAACGAACCGCAAATACGGCGGAACTGGTCTGGGATTGTCCATTTCACGACAGTTGACGTGGCTGCTGGCCGGCGATATCCGGTTGGCCAGTGACCCCGGCCGGGGCAGCACGTTCACCGTGACCATCCCGGAGGTCTACGATGTCTCCCTTCGGCAAAATCGCGCCAAACCGGCTATTTCCTCGGCTTCGCCGACAACCCAGCCGCCGCTTCCCCCCGCCTCCGGCATCCGCACCGAGCGAATCTCTGCTCCTGGAACGGTGGTGCCCAGACGGATGGAAGACGACCGCGAGCGTTTGAGCGGGGCCAAACGGGTCATTCTTGTGATTGAGGATGACGAACCATTCGCCCGCATCCTTTATGATCTGGCTCACGAGCTTGGTTTCCAATGCTTGATCGCCGAAACGGCCGAAGAAGGATTGGCTTGCGCGGCACAATATTTGCCCAATGCCGTGGTGCTGGATGTGGGCCTTCCCGACCATTCCGGCTTGTCGGTCTTGGATCGGCTGAAGCATGACGCCCGCACCCGGCATATTCCGGTGCATGTGGTCTCGGCGTCGGACCATAGCCGGACGGCAATGGAATTAGGAGCCGTGGGGCATATGCTCAAGCCGGTTCGCCGGGAAGAACTGGCGGGAGTGCTGGAAGGCTTGGAAAACCGATTGTCCCAACGAATGCGGCGGGTCTTGGTGGTGGAGGACGATCCGGTCCAGCTTGACAGTCTGAGAAAACTCCTCGGCTCGCGGGAAGTCGAGACGGTCGGAGTGGGAAGCGTGGCGGCGTGTTTGGAGCAACTAAAGGGAACAACCTTCGATTGCATGGTGCTGGATCTGTCGCTGCCGGACGCCTCCGGGTATTCGCTGTTGGAGACGCTTAGCCGCGAGGACACCTATGCGTTCCCGCCGGTGATCGTGTACACCGGCCGGGATCTTTCCTTGGACGAGGAGCAACGCCTGCGGCGTTATTCCAAATCCATCATCATCAAAGGGGCCAAATCTCCGGAGCGATTGCTTGACGAGGTCACGCTGTTCCTGCACCAAGTGGTGGCGGAACTTCCCCTCGAAAAGCAGCGGATGCTGGAGAAAGCCCGGAGCCGCGACGCCGCGATTGAAGGGCGGAGGATTCTGGTGGTCGAGGATGATGTTCGCAATGTGTTTGCCCTCACAAGCATTTTGGAGCCGCGCGGAGCGGTGGTCCAGATCGCCCGCAACGGCCGGGAGGGGCTGGAGGCGTTGGAGAAGTCGCTGCAAGACCCGGCCAAAACCATCGACTTGGTGTTGATGGACGTGATGATGCCCGAGATGGACGGCATCACGGCGGTTCGAGAGCTTCGCAAGAACCCCGAATGGAAAAAATTGCCGGTGATTATGCTGACGGCCAAGGCAATGAAAGACGATCAAGAACGATGCGTGGAAGCCGGGGCCAGCGACTACATGGCCAAACCACTGGATATTGACAAACTCCTCTCGCTTGTCCGCGTGTGGATGCCCAGGTGAGAAGGAATCCGACGGTGATCAACAAGATCGAAGACATCGAGATCCGGCTGTTGCTGGACGCCATCTTTGAGAAGTATCACTACGACTTCCGGGGCTACTCGACGGCCTCTGTGAAACGCCGGCTCCATCAGGCCGTGGAACGACTCGGTTGCCGGACGTTCTCCGTGCTTCAAGACCGGGTGTTCCATGACCCGTCCATTCTTCCGGAGTTGCTTTCCTTTCTCACGGTGCAGGTGAGCGAGTTGTTCCGCGATCCCGCCTATTTTCGGGCGATCCGCGAACTGGTGGTGCCGCATCTCAAGACGTATCCGTCGCTCAAGGTCTGGGTGGCGGGATGCGCCGCTGGCGAAGAACTCTATTCGCTCGCCATCCTGTTCCGCGAGGAGGGGCTTGAGGATCGCACGTTGTTTTACGGCACGGACATCAACCCGGCGGCCCTGCGAAAAGCCGAGGCCGGGGTCTATGAACTGGAGCGAATCCCCCTCTTCACGGAGAACCACCGGCGATCCGGCGGGAAGACCTCTCTTTCCGATTACTACACCGCCGCTTACGGCGCCGCCGTCTTTGACAAGACGTTGCGCCGCCGGGCGGTGTTCTCCGATCATAGCCTCGTCTCGGATGCCGTTTTCGCCGAGGTGCATCTCGTTTCCTGCCGCAATGTCCTGATCTACTTTGACCGCGATCTCCAAGACCGCGCCATCGGCTTGTTTAAGGATTCCCTGACCCGGAAGGGTTTCTTGGGATTGGGGGCCAAGGAGAGCCTGCGGTTTTGCAAGCATGCCGACGCATTTGCCGAGTTCGCCCGCGAGGAGCGGATCTACCAGATGCGAGGTGTGTCATGACCGGGCCTTCCGCCAGGGCGGTCGTCATCGGCGCTTCGTCCGGGGCCTTGGAAGCCCTCCTCGGCATCCTGCCGGGGCTTCCCAAAGGTTATCCGTTACCAATCATGGTGGTCGTTCATGTGCCCCCTGACCGCAAGAGCCTGCTGGCCGAGATACTTGGCATGAAATGCCGCATGGGAGTCCGGGAGGCGGAAGACAAAGAACCTGTTTGCGCGGGCACGGTGTATCTGGCGCCGCCGGATTATCACTTGCTTGCGGAGACAGAAAATTGTTTGTCGCTCTCCAGCGAGGAGCCGGTTCATTATTCCCGCCCCTCGATTGACGTGCTGTTTGAATCGGCCGCCGATGTGTATGGTCCGGGCCTGATCGGTATCATTCTCTCGGGCGGCAGCGACGACGGCGCCAGGGGACTGCAAGCCATCCGGCAAGCCGGCGGAACGGCGCTGGTTCAGCGGCCGAGTCTGGCGTTGGTCCCCGTGATGCCGCAGGCCGCCTTGGACGTCTGTCCCGATGCCCGTTCTTTGTCTCTTGAGGAGATCACGGCCTGTTTGCTGGAGGCCGCCACCGTATGACCACCGCCGCCATTGATCCCGTTTACTTCCTTCTAGTTGATGATTTGGAGGAAAATCTGCTGGCGTTGGAAGCGCTGTTGCGCCGCGACGGGCTGGTGTTGTTGAAGGCCCGCACGGGTTCGGACGCCTTGGAATTATTGCTTCGCCATGAGATCGCGCTGGCGCTGGTCGATGTTCAAATGCCGGGGATGGACGGGTTTGAACTGGCCGAGTTGATGCGCGGCACCGAGCGAACCCGCCGGGTGCCGATCATCTTCCTCACCGCCGGGAATTCTGACTGGAATCGCCGGTTTCGCGGTTACGAGGCCGGGGCCGTGGATTTCCTGCACAAGCCCTTGGAACCCGACATTCTCCGAAGCAAGGCGGGCGTGTTCTTCGAGTTGGGCCGCCAGAGGCAGGAACTCGCGCGGCAACGGGACGAACTGCGGACGGCGACCGAGGAGAACGCCCGGTTGTTGCGCGAGAGCCGAAAACATGCCGAGGCCCTCGCGGAGGCAGGCCGTCGCAAGGATGAGTTTCTGGCGATGCTGGCGCATGAACTCCGAAACCCGCTGGCCCCGGTTCGGAATGCCGTCGAGATTTTGAGGCTGGCCGCGCCGACAGAGAAGGCCGCCTACAACGCCCGCGAAATCATCGCCCGGCAGGTGGCCCACATGGCCCGTCTGGTGGATGATCTTCTCGACGTCGCCCGCATCGTCCGGGGCCAGATCCGTCTTCTTCCCAAAGAATGCGACCTGGCCCAATTGGTCCGGCAAACGGCCGAGGACCATCGGCCAACGCTGACGAAAGCCGGGTTGACCCTCGGGGTATATGTTCCGGATCGGCCGCTGCCGGTCTCCGGCGATCCCGTCCGGTTGGCGCAAATGGTCGGGAACCTGCTTCACAATGCCGGCAAATTCACCCCCTCCGGCGGGCGGGTGGAGGTGACAGTGGCCTCCGATTCCGCCAGCGATTCGGCCATCGTGACCGTGCGAGATAACGGCACCGGCATGGATTCCAACGTGCTCGCCGGATTGTTTGAGCCTTTCAACCAAGGCGTTCAAAATCTGGACCGCAGCCAGGGGGGATTGGGCCTCGGACTGGCCTTGGTGCGGGGCCTCGTCGAATTGCACGGCGGCTCCGCGACCGCCGAGAGCGAAGGGCTGGGACTTGGCTCGACATTCACCCTGCGGCTGCCAATGACGAGCAACGTCGCGGCTGACCATTCGCCGACGGCTGGTCAACCGGAAACACTGGAGGTCAGCGGGCTGGGAATACTGGTGATTGAAGACAATCAGGACGCCGCCGAAAGCCTGCGGATGTTGCTGACACTATTAGGCCATCGGGTCAATGTGGCGTTCGACAGCCAAACGGGGTTGGCGGCGGCTCACGAATTTCGGCCGGACGTGGTGTTGTCGGACCTTGGCTTGCCGGGCGGGACCGACGGATTCGGCGTGGCCCGCGCGATGCGAGCCGATCCGGCGCTCGCCGGGGCATACCTGATCGCCCTCAGCGGGTACGGCCAAGAAGAGGACCGCCAACGGACACAGGAAGCCGGGTTTGACCGCCACTTAATCAAACCTGTGGAACTCGATTGTTTGCAGGAAACACTCGCCGCCGTGCCTCGCCGCGACCGATTATCGCGAGTCTAAGCGAAGGACATTCCTCATGGCGCCTAAATTGCGACCACTCCCTGACGATTCCCACGAACTCGCAGAAGGCCATGAATTCTTCACTTGACGAAACTCCCGCCCGCGGACGAGTTCTCCGCTGGTTCTTGGACGGGGTTGACACTCGCGGGGTGGCCGGTCCCCACGCCCGCGAACCGGACAATGGCACGAACTCCTGGTATCGGGTGATGTGCCTGACGGGCGTTGATTACTTTTCGACCCTCGGTTATCAACCCGGCATCGCCGCCCTCGCCGCCGGATTGCTTTCGCCGGTAGCGACTCTCTTCCTCGTTGCCCTCACCCTTTTCGGGGCGTTGCCCGTTTACTGGTATGTTTCGAGAAAAAGCCCCCACGGGGAAGGGTCCATTGCCATGATGGAACATCTTCTGCCTTGGTGGCAGGGGAAGCTCTTGGTTCTTGTCCTGCTCGGATTCGTCGCCACCGACTTCACCATCACCATCACGCTTTCGGCCGCTGATGCGACCGCCCACCTGCTCGAAAATCCGTTCTGCCCCGGTCCTCTCAAGGGGCAACAAGTCTTGGTGACGCTGGCCCTCGTCGGCGCCCTCGGGATGGTGTTCTTGCGCGGGTTCAAAGAGGCCATCGGCGTCGCGGTCGTATTGGTCGCGGCTTACCTCGCCTTGAACGCGGCCGTCGTCGGGTACGCGCTCCAGAAAGTGGTGTTGCACCCGCACATCCTGGCCGACTGGCAGCATCATTTGTGGGCCTCGCATGGCAGTCCGTGGGCGATGGCCGCCGTTTCAATTCTGGTGTTCCCGAAACTCGCGCTCGGCCTCTCCGGGTTTGAAACCGGCGTCGCCGTGATGCCGCTGGTCCGGGGCGCCGACACGGACACCGAGGCCAACCCGGCGGGGCGGGTGCGAAACACACGAAAGTTACTCGTCACCGCCTCCGTCATCATGAGTCTGTTTCTCATCGCCAGCAGCGTCGTCACCACAGTGCTGATCCCGGCCGAGGAGTTCCAACCCGGCGGCCGGGCGAACGGCCGGGCACTTGCTTATTTGGCGCACGAGCTTCTGGGCGAGTGGTTCGGAACGGCTTATGACACCGTCACCATTTTCATCCTCTGGTTCGCCGGGGCGAGCGCGATGGCCGGGCTGATCAACATCGTCCCCCGCTATCTGCCCCGGTACGGCATGGCGCCGGAGTGGACGCGGGCGGCCCGCCCGCTGGTTCTCCTCTTCACCACGGTGTCGGTGGTGATTACGCTTGTCTTCCGCGCGGATGTGGACGCCCAGGCGGGGGCCTACGCAACCGGCGTTTTGGTCCTCATGACCTCCGGGGCGACGGCGGCCGCGATTTCCAGCCGCCGGGATGGCTTCCGGTGGGCGCCTTTTGGTTTTTGGACGGTGGCGCTGGTGTTTCTTTACACACTGGGGGCCAACATCATTGAGCGGCCGGACGGGGTGAAGATCGCGGGCTTGTTCATCGCCGGAATCATCGTCGTGTCCCTCGCCTCTCGGGTGTGGCGCACGCTCGAACTCCGGGTCGCCAGTGTTGACTTCGACGACACCGCCCGGCGCTTCCTGTCAGAACTCGGAGACCGCCCGATCCATCTGTTGGCCCACGATCCGGCTCATCCCCTCCCGGCCGACTATGCGGCCGACGAGGCCGATCAGCGAGGTGACTTCAATTTGCTCCCCGGCGAACCCGTCCTGTTTCTCGAAATCTATGTTCGAGACGCCTCCGACTTTAGCGATGTGCTGCATGTGCGCGGAGTGGAGATCGGCGGCCATCGCGTCCTTCGCGCGGACGCGACGGCGATTCCCAACGGGATTGCCGCCCTCCTGCTGGACCTCCGGGACTCCACCGGCAAACGCCCGAGTGTTTATTTCAACTGGGGCGAGGGAAACCCAATCCTCCATCTCATTCGTTATTTGTTCACCGGCCACGGGGATGTGCCGCCCCTCACCCGCGAGATTCTTCGCCGGGCCGAGCCTGATGCGGGTCGCCGCCCGGCGGTTTATGTCGGTGTGTGAACCAAGGCGTTGTTCGGCGACGATTTGAAATCGCCGGAATCCCTTGAAACGATGCCGTCCTCGCCAGGCTATTT
>NZ_JH636444.1:510315-526519 GCF_000255705.1 Zavarzinella formosa DSM 19928 | reverse complement strand
TATCTGCTTTAACTATTTTTGCAATTCATAAAGTTAGAGGCTCTTAGGAAGGATTGGATCTCGCCACATCAATGCTCTGAGCCAATTCTCTGAAGTAGCAACTAATCATAATGATTATTGTCTGAAAATCATATTCTACTTAGTCAAGTATGAACGCCAAGCTGACAAAGTAAATCATCATCATAAACATAGTAATAATTTGCGGTTGAATCGTCTTTTATTGAGTGCATAATAACAGCGTCCAAGAGGGTGACCGTTGGGATAGCCGTCAGCTATCGAGTTCGTTCTGTCACCGTTTCAATTCAAACCACGGGAGATACATGCGATGTATCACGTTTACGAGCAGGCCGGTTCATACGATGTCGGCCATCTTCTGATCCTGTCAGACGACCAATAGAAGCGGCTGACCGCTCAGCAGCAGGGACACTACCGCCTTCTGGCGGGCGGTTTTCGCACCGGCTTGGAGGCCGTCGTCCGGATGGTGAAGCTCACGGCAACCAAGACCGGCACAGGCGAACTCCGTTCGGTGGCCTGATCAACGGGAACGAGCCCCAACCAAAGGACGAAGGTGGTGAAGGATGAATCGCAAGTACCGGCTGATGATTGGCCTGGCGATCACAGCGGCTGCTGTCTGGCTTCATTCATCAGCCGCCGCTGAAGAATTCTGGCTTGACATCTGGTGTGCGGATGAATTGGAACAACAAATCGCCCGGTGCGAAGCGGCGAACGCGAGCATGGACCGGGAGAATCAGCAAAGTCTGGGACGAATCGCCTGCCGGGAAGCCGTGTTGAAAAATTTGATCGCCAATCGCATCTCTCTGGACGAGGCAGCCAAGGGATTTCATGCGTTGAACGTGGAATCGCCCAAGACGACGACTTGGCTGGCGCTCATGTATCCGAATGCGAGCCAGCCGGATTGTGTCAAAAACCAAGTGCTTATGCAGTTAAAAGCAAGCGGGCTGCCCGGCGCCCGCGAGTGTCATGCGACTCTGACCGAAAAGCTGGAGTGGTCGGCGAGCAATTAATCCAGTCTCATCCGGCGAATTGACGCTGTCATCCGCATGCGACGAATTCAACGACAAACCCACAAGGAGATTTATGATTCGCTCAATGGTTATTGCCTTTTTCATGGCGATTCTGGCCATTGGAGCCAATGCGGCCGACCATCAGGTCGGCGGCGGCGACTCATTCCCGAAGGAAGTAAAAGTCGGGGAAGTCATCACCTTCGACCGTCCCGCCGTCGGGGGCCGAAACAAAGTGGACGTGACAGTGAACGGCCAGCCTGTCACCGGCGAACTGGAACGGAGCCAGTCAACGAATGGAAGGCCCCTGATCGGCGGCGGGAAGCACAAGTTTAAAGTGAAGGCGGAAAAAGCAGGCGGCATCGAAATCAACATCACCATCACGCCCGCCGGAGGACAAAGCGTTACGAAGAAGCACATTATTACTGTCAAGGAATAATCACCCGTCGCCGACATGCATTGGCCATGCGGAGATAAATCGAGCCGGTCGCCCTGGCATTCACTTCTTCGATGCGGCCTCGACGAGCCACCCGAGCGGCGGCTTCGAGGTGTTGTCCGAAATGGTTGCAGGCGTGGAGCCGCTGATTCCAACAGCAGCCTTTGTCCGCTTTCTCATGTTGAGATCATCACCGACCGTATCCGATCAACTACTTGAGGATGAGTTTGCAGTCGGGAAGAGCCTTCTTTAGTTCTGATCGGCCTTTCCCAGTCACCTTGGTGTCCCGCAGGCCCAGAAAGGTCAACCCTTTGAACTGGACGAGATCTTTCACCCCGGCGTCTGACACTTTGGTGCCGCCGAGATACAGAATCCTCAGATCCTTGAGCGACGCGAGTTCCTTCAGGCCCGCGTCCGTGACGGCGGTGTCCCGGATGCCGAGAGTGGTCAGCCCCCTGAGCGGCTTAAGTTCTTTGATCCCTGTGTCCGTCACGCCGGTTTGACCCACGTGCAGCGTTGTCAGACCAGTCAACGGGGCAAATTCTTTGAGACCGGCGTCTGTCATTCCGGTGTTGTTCAGGATGAGCGTTTTCAACGTGCCCAGTGGTTTAAATCCTTCAGTCCGGTATCGGTCACCATCGTGCTGCTGAGGACAAGTATTTCCAGTTGCTGAAATGCGACGAGAGCTTTGATGTCAGCATCCTTCGCTTTCGAGCTGTCGAGCTGTCGAGATACACCTTCACAACGGGCTTGCCGGGTCTGGCCTCGTCCCGAACGGCCCGACCGCCGAGGTTCTTGATAATGACCGCCGCTTGGTCTTCGTCGTCGCCTGCCTGGCTGGGGGAGCAAATCCCGAAAATGACGGCCAATGCAATTACCCAAGTTCCGTTTTTCATCAATCTCCCTCCAGTCCGTGCGTCCCAAGAGATCATCTTTTTCCCGATGCGTTCGGGCATTTAGTATCGTTTGAAACAACGAATCGGAACAGGCAGATTCCGGCCGACCGGACAGCACCGTGGCCTACTTTGTCATTCTCGAAACCTGACGTTATGGCAACTCACAGAGTTGACGGATGATTGGCCAGCACATTGTTGGCAAACTGTCGGCAAACCGGTTGACCGGGGCCTGACCGGATGGGATACTCCCACCCGGTGTCCGGAATCCGTGTCGGGAGGTTCTGCCATGGTGAAACACATCGCCCGAACTGGTTCGTTGCCGGTTTGGTTGCCGCTGCTCGTCGGGTTAGCGCTCGCATTGGCATTTAGCGGGAAGACGGCTTGGGCCGCCGATCCCTCTCGGGCGACGACAACCTTTGAGAAGCGGCTATTTTGGTGGGGGAGCGAGGCGTTTCGGCACGACGGGTGGATTCTCGACTCCGACCTGTCCGCGGATGGCAGGTTCCTGGCCACGGCGAGCTCGAATTCGTTCGTCGTTTGGGAACTGCCGTCCGGCAAAAGGTTGTTGCGGGTCCAAGAATCGGACGGCGTGTCGGGCATCGGCCGGGAGCGCATCAGCGTCGTGCGTCTGTCCCCCGATGGCAGCCAACTCGCCACGGTGAACCGGACGACAGGCGCCGTGTGCCTCTGGGGCATCGTCACCGGCAAACTTCAGACGATGATCGCTTGGGACGGCGACACCGAGAAAACAGCTTTGGAAAAGGCGGGGACCAAAGGGTTCGAGCGCCAAAAGCACTCGCCCGACCACTACTTGGCCATCGAATACCTCGACAATACTCGCCTTCGCGTCCAATCCTCCTACTTCACGACCACTTGGGATACGGTCAAATTCAACCGAGTCTCGACTGAGTTTCACCCGCGAGCGACAGATTACGGCATCACGAGGGACCGTACGCGCGTCCTCCGCTCGCGGCAACCCGTGGGGAACGGCGGTGCACATTCGGCGTTGCTGCTCTGGGATGTCAAGACTGAAAAGGCGGTCCGCGAGTTCCGGCTCGACGAGGAGGCCTACGACACAGTGGCCACCCTGTCGGACAACCAGCGGTATCTGGCCGTGACGCGGAAATCAGGAACGGAAATCGCTATTTGGGATTGGCAGGACAATAAGGAAGTTGGCGTCCTCCTCGGATTCGCACCACCAAGGACGCCCGACCGCATCTGGACCATGGAATTCTCGCCCGACCGCAAGTCACTGTACATTGGCACCAGCAGCGGGAATTTGCTGGTATACGACCTGTCTACGAAAGCCAAGGTTAGGTCGTGGAAAGCGTGCGCCAACTTCCTGATGCGGATGCACTTCTCTCCTGACGGGAAAAGCCTGCACACCGTCGGTGGCGACGGCTTGGCGCGCACATGGCGACTGCCAGACGGGAAAGAGGTTCCCATCCCGGACGGGTACGTTGGCCGCCCCGTGCATGCCTGGAGCCGGGCCAGGAATGCCATGGCTGTTGGCGACGAACAAGGACGCATCGACCTCTGGGATTCGACTGGCGACCGCGTGACGCGCACTCTCCAGACCAAAGGAGAACCGGTCGTTCAGTTGGCATTCTCCCGGTCCGGCCGACGGTTGGCCGCCAGCGATGGTCAAGGATGGATACGCTTGTGGGACATGGAAACCGGTGACATGCTCGCGAAGTTCGGCGGGACCGACCAGTCGTCATCGTGGCTCTACAACGTGCTGCAAATCTCCGATGATGAGACAAAACTGCTGGTCCGCACCGGCCAATCGGTCCGCATGTATCGCATTCCGGCCGGCAAGGAACTCTGGCTGGCCCCGCCGGGGCAGACAGCTCTGTTCACGCTTAGCCCCGACGGCAAGACTGTCTGCGCGTCGCGGTTTGACAGCAACTCGGTCGCCTTGTGCGATGCGGACACATTCCGGCGATCGGCGGAACTGGAACAGCCCAAAGAATTGGAAGGGACCGCGCATGAGATGAGATTCACATTCTCACCGGACAGCCGCGTGCTGGCGCTGGCCTCTGCGAATGGCCGTGTATCGTTTTTCGACGGCGTGACCGGCGCCCGCCTGAAAACGCAGGTGACAGAAGACGAGAATATTCTGAGTCTGGGATACTCGGACGACGGGACATTCTTAATCGCGATCAATCACTCGAAGGCGTTCCTGTTCGATGCGATCAAGTTCGAGAGGGCGGCCCAATCGCCGTTCGATGTCGCCACATATTGGCGATATCGGTCCGCGACGCCGGGCGGCGTGGAAAAGCTACTGACTCTGTTTCGGCCAGCGGTCCTGCCAAAAGTCGGCTTGGAAGCATGCTGGAAGCAACTTGACACCGGGAGTCCGAAGGAGGCGCTCGACGCGATGTGGCAACTGAGTGACGCGACCGACGCGGGGACGTTCCTGCGGAAGAAGATCGCCCCGGTGGCCGCCGCGGACGCCCAAGCCATCAGACAGTTGATTCGCGACCTCGACAGCCCCCGCTTCGCCGTCCGCGAGGAGGCGGCCCGAAAGTTAGCCGAAGCGGGGCAGCCAGCCGGTCCGCTCCTTCGGCAAGCACTGAAAACGGGACAACCCGCCGAAGCGGCCGAGCGGATCGAACGTATCTTGGCCAGCCAAGCGCGGGCACTCACACCAGAAGAGATTCGCCAGCGGCGTGTTATCTTCGCCTTGGAAACCAACGGTTCCGCAGACGCCCGCCGCACCCTTGAAACGTGGGCGGCCGGAGCGCCGGGCGGCCACCTCACGGAACAGGCGGCGCAAGCGTTGGGCCGGATGAAGCCTTATCCTCCTTGATGTGTTTAACGTGTTCGGTCGATATGATCGCGTCAGGGATTGGAAGGGAGTGAAGCTGTCCCGAAGGAATGGAAGCCGCAGATATGCCATGCGGCGCCTTGTCCCTCAAACGTTGACGCTCCTTCTTCGCCTTCGCTTCCTCCTCGTTCTCTTTCGAATAATTTCATGTGCCCCGCCGGAGAACCAAACGCCCGATGATCAAGCTTCGCACGCATCAACTGTTCCGAGTCTGATATTTTCACATCGCCCGTTCCAATCCGAGTGAAGACGAAATCACCCGGACGGCCACCAGCCTCTCCCACCGATGACCGACCCGGGCAAAGTTCAACAAAGCGGGGGAGTAATATCTGCGAACGACCCGCCGTGATGAATTTGATTATGCGCTCAATTTTGCTCGAATCAATGTGGATTCATCACTAAAGTCATGGCAAAGGTTTACTTGATCAGGTCTTGGATATGCGCCACAAGTCAGTTGCCATAAAGATGTGACAAAGAAGCACATGATCTCCTTCAAGAAATGTGTGGGCAACGCCCGGTCATTTCACCGTCGCGTCTGTTTTGCTCATCGACTACCATGAGAACGATGGACCCACGTCTTCCGGGAGAAACCCGCATGCGTCGCCTCGTCTTGTTGTTGGTTCCCCTCTTCTTCTTTCCCGCCAGCAGCCGGGCGGCTGAAGATCCGCTGGTGCAAAAAGTTCGCGGTTCGATGAACAAGGCCATCGACTACCTGAAAACCCAGCAGAAGAATCAGGGGGCCAACACTTGGAATTGGGAGAACGACTCCCTCACCATGTTCCTCCCCGGCGGGACCACCAACTTGGTGATGCTGGCCCTGCTCACGGCCGGCGTCTCCCAGGACGATCCCGTCATCAAGCGCTGCCTGCCGTATGTCCGGGGCATGGACAATCGGCACACCTATGTGGTCGGGCTGCACACGATGGTGCTGGCCGAATTGGGCGACACCAGAGATTTGAACCGCATCCAGGCCAATGTGGACTGGCTGATTGACGCGGCCACCACACGCGGGGGGAAACTCGGCAAGGGGGGCAAGCTGGAAGGCTGGACCTATGTGATGAACTCCAGCAACCCGCCGGATAATTCCAACGTGCAATACGCCCTTCTCGGCCTGATGTCCGGGCGGGCGGCGGGGCCCAAGATTGACCCGCTGGTGTGGAAGGAAATTCATCGCTACTACGTTGAAAGTCAATGCAATCAGATGTCCGGCCCCGGTGGCAAGCCGATCGCCGGGTGGAACTATTTTTCCGGCGAGAAAACCGGCAAGGGGACGCTATCGATGACCGCCGCCGGGGTGTGCGGCCTGCTCATCGCCTCGCTGGAAGAGAACGACAATTTCCAAGAGTTCGACGAAAGAACCGGCATCGCCAAGAAATGCGGTTTCTACCCGGATGATGACGCCGTGGCGAAGGGGTTGCGCTGGCTGTCCAAGGAATTCCGCTTCACCAATCCACCGCACACCTTTTACAACGTCTACGGAATGGAGCGGGTAGGCCGGTTGTCGGGCCAGCGTTACATTGGGGAACACGACTGGTATCGGGAAGGCTGCGAAATCCTGACCGGCGTCGCCGCCGATGCCGCCGGGCTGGCTCAAAAGCCGGGGGGCGAGTATCGCATCCCCGGCACGACCTTCGACAATCACCCGGTGAACTCCACCAGTTTCGCCCTCTTGTTCATGGCCAGGGGACGCACGCCGATCTTGGTGAGCAAGATGGCCTGGGACTCGGCCGCCGACCGCCCCGGCCAGGGAACCGGCTGGAACCGCAAGCATCACGACACCCGCCACATCGTCGAATACTCCTCGCGGGAACTGTTCAAGAAGATCCCGCTGGCGTGGCAGGTGTTCGATCCTCGCCTGACCGACCTGGGCAACGAGGCGAAGATCAACGAGGAAGTTTCCAACCTCTTGCAATCGCCGATCCTGTACATGAACGGCCACGAGGCCCCGAAACTCACGTCGGCCCAGAAGAAGGTGCTGAAACGCTATGTGGACGAAGGGGGCTTTATCCTCGCTGAAGCCTGTTGCGGCTCGGAGGAATTCGCCCAGGGCTTCTAGACCCTGATGGAAGACCGCGAGATGTTCGGGCTGGAGTCCCCGCTGACGACGCTTTCGGCGAGTCATCCGATTTGGTCGGCCCACAAATTGGTTCCAGCCGAGGCGTTTCAGGGGGCGGCCATCCCGGAGGCGAAGCGAATTCATGCCATTGAACGGGGCTGCAAGACGGTGGTCGTCCTGATTCCGCAACCGCTGGCCGGGTATTGGGAAGACGGCCGCTATTCCCCCAAGGTCGGTGAGATCGTCGGGGACACCATGCGGGGCAAACTCGCCTACCGATTGGCCGGAAACATCGTGGCGTATGCCACCGGCTTCGAGCCTCCCAAGCCGCGATTGGACAAACCCAAGGTGCGCGACCCGAAAGACGACCAACCGCTGGCCGGGGCCCGGTATTTGGTGGAATTGGCCCAAATTCGGCACGACGGCGGCGACTGGCAGCCCGCCAAAAACGCCCTGCGCATGCTGGCCATGAACGCCCGCGACAAATATCTGCTGGATGTGTCGCTGGCCAGGCAGGATGTACCGATGACGCAAAAACGTCTATGGCAATACAAGTTCGTGTACATGCACGGCAAGACCGCCTTTACCACCGACGAGGCCGAGATTGAGAACATGAAGGCCCATCTCGAAGTCGGGGGTACGTTGCTGGCCGATGCCTGTTGCGGTGATGCCAAGTTCGATGCAGCGTTCCGGGAGTTCATGAAGAAGACCTTCCCGAACCAGAAGTTGCAGGTGATCCCCGAGACCGATTTCCTGTATAGTTCCGAACTCAACGGCGACTGGATCACCAATGTCCGCTGCCGGATAGAGAAGGCCGATGGCACGGCGGAGGCCAACTTCCGTGACACGAAGCCCCTGCTTGAGGGCATTAAGATCGACGACCGTTGGGTGGTGATCTACAGCAAGTACGACATCGGTTGCGCGCTGGAGAAGAACAAGTCCAGCACCTGCAAGGGATACGATCCCGACAGCGCCATGAAACTGGCCACGGCGGCCCTGCTCTATTCGCTGAAGAAATAAACACCGGTTTCAAGGACCTGATTTGAACATCGTTGACCGCACAATGGCGGCAGGCGGCTGTCTCGGATGGCCTTTGGTATGCCGGTGGGGCGGCCGCGATCTGACCAAGCAGCTAGCCGGGGTTGTTTGTAACATTTTAGCCGGAGGCGATGGCGATCGCGTTCAAAGCCGTCCTCAACGGCTTGCTTCAGATCGGCTTGGGTGGTGAAACGGCGGACGGGCATCTCGTGGCGCCTGACCTGCTTGAACACCGGTTCGATCCGGTTGAGTTCGGGGCTGCGGGCTGGCAGGCAATAGAGACAGATGCCCCCGTTTCGCCAGTTCTGCCCGCCTCCTTGGTCACCTTGGTCGTGTGGATGCCGGCGTTGTCCAAGACCACGACGCGGGGGACGGCGGCGGCCGACAGGTTCCGGAGATATTGGACCAGATCCCCGGCGGTCGGCGTTCGCTCAAACGGGACGGCCGTGAGGTCCGGGACCGGGGCGAAGGGCTCATAAGTCGCCAGGGCGTTGACCCGCGGACCTTGCGGATATTCCTATTTCACCCGTTTTCGCTGTTTGGGAAACTGCCAGGAGTATCCGGTCGGCCGGGAGGGACTGAAGCCGCTCAAAGACGGAGCCTACTCCGGGAATGCCAATGTTGGCAAAAACAAAGTCGAAGTCCGGGCTTTCAAGGACGGGCCGCCGCTTTCCACCGACCCTGAGGAGAAACCCACCAAACTGAACCACCTGCCGGAACGGTTTGGCATCTCCAGCCAACTCACCGCCGAAGTGACGGCCGACGGAACAAACGATTTCAAGTTTGAAGTCAGCGCCAGATAAGAGTGGCCTGGTGTCGTTCACGCCAACCCATGGAGACCGACGACAATCTCGATTTGCCCACCCCTTCCCGGCAGTTGTGGCGCTTGCGTGATTCGGTCATGCGGCCGGTTCCTTCGCTTTTTGAATGACGGCGTCCTGAATGACAGCGTCAAGCTCCCGCCACAACGCCAAGACGCCCTCCGCATTCTTCCGTATTCCGCGTCCACGGGCGAGCCATCGATTTGGTAATGCTCGATCAGACTGGCGGCGACAGCAACAAACTGGGAGTTTGAGAAGGACATACCGAAAGCTCCCACAAAAACTTCGGCTCGGTCGGATGCTTGTCCACCCTCGGGTGAGACGGCGATGAGCAACAGCCGCTCCTTCGTTCTCCGATCAGTTTCCACCCGCTGGTCTGCAAGCTGGCGCCACCTTCGCTCGGTAATGTGTACGTCCCGATCCGCGAATACCCCAAAGCAAACCCCGCGCGTGTTCCATCGGTGCAGAGCCGAGTCACCCAAACGTGAGACCATCATCCCTCATGCGGGATACGGGCCGACCACATTGTCAGCTTTCACCACCGCCAATGAGAATTTGTGACCACGAACCGGAGGGTAATGACAGTGACGAGCAAGCACGAAAGCATTTGCTTCAGCAAGTGATATCGGCACGAGTGCGAGTCGCTGATTGACGGGACCGAAAGCGGTCATACGCCATCGCTTGTTTCGCAATTGAACGGCACCTCGCCTTCGTTGGTGGTCGCCACAAAATTCGCATTGCTCCAAAGGTGTCGAATTCGACTGGATTAAGCCTAAAGCGGCCAGCACGGGCTTTTGCTGGAATAAGGCTTTTGCTCTGTCGAGGTCGGTTAGCAATTGATTGCTCATGCTTCCTCATTTTTCTGGCCAGAAGAATGGCTTGTCGTCGCGTTGGATGATTCGATACTTCTTCCAAAACCGCATGTGCTCTGTGTCGATGATTCGGGCAGGCGTTGGTGCCGATGTGTTCGGGGCAACTACGATATCACCAACTCTCAACTCCAACATATGCAAGCTATCAAGATGAACGGAAATGGATGCAAGGGCTGATCGTTCGGCATATTCGCGAGTCTCTCTGTTGACATCGCATTCAACAAGCAAATCCCCCAGGCGCATCATTTTGCTGACGAGCGATGACAAATCGCATTCCAAAGTGCCTGGCCATCCACGCGGCTGCCAACGGCTCCGAGTAAAAAGAACCGCTGGGTCACGCCGTTAACTCCCCGTAAATCCCCACCGCCTTCTTCCGCATCCGCAATCTCTCAAACCCACGCGATTCACTCCCCGCGTCCATGTGATGGTCAAAGTGCTGCAATGCCTCCTCTATGACTTCCTCCAACAGTTCCACGTCGTGGAGACTTGGTGTCATACCATTGGCAATGAACTTGGAGAGGATGAAGGTGAGGGCGTCTTCGAGAATGGTGTCGAAGGTGTCCAGTGTTTCGAGTGCGGCTTCGGCGTGGGCGCTCATGGGGCAAGTCCTTTCGTTGTTGACCTGCCGACACTGGCGCGATTCACGCGGTCAGTCAAGCAGAATCGCGGGCGAAGCGACGGCGTATAATGACCGCCAGGCACCGTTACCCATATGGGACAAAGTCATGTCGAACATTCGCTTCCTTCCGTTGCTGGCCTTGGTCGCGGCTCACAGTTGGGCATGTGCAGAACCCCCGGTTTTCAAGTTCCACAGCAAACGGGATGATGACCGGATGGCGGCAAAAGTCGAATGCGGCAAGACGGTCATCAACATCACCTCCCCGTCCGGCATCAGCGAACTGACCATCGAACCGACGGGTGAAACCTGGCCGGACAACATCGTCCTGCGTCTGCGGGTGTCTGGCTTGGAGAAGTTTTTTGCGGTAAGTGAGAAGGTGACGCTTGGAGCAGCGGTTAAGAGCTACCGCGCCGAAAAGCCGATCAGCGTGTAGAAGGAGAACCGCAATGAGCCACCCGCCGACCCGAAGAGTCCCTTCTGGATGGACTTTCAAATTGTCGGTGCGGATGGAAAACCGACACAAAAGATACCCCTGTTGGGCGGCTACTTTGAAATGCGTCTTCCGAAGCCGTTTTTCGAGGGCAACCCGTCGAGGGTCAATCTGGAGTGGATCGACTTTCTCCGAAAGTAACACATGCCCATTGCAAGTCATGGCCTGCGTTAGAGACTTGCAGGGTGCCAAAGGGAGGCACGAAGAGATGATGGCCCCGTAGCTGTCTGACCCGCTCAGAGGGCAATCACTTCCTTCTGTCGAGAATGATCCCGAAAATCGCACCCAATATCAAGCCATAGACGGCACCCGTGACGGCGTTCTGATCAGATGGCTGAGGGGTGAGCGCCCCAATCACTGCCAGAAGGATTGGGCAGGCCAGCACGGAACATCCCAAGACGGATTTTCGCGGCCGAGGTTTGTCCGAGTCATTCATGCGATTCAAAACGCTCGAAAAAGCACTATCATCATGCGATGCGTCATCAGGCTCACCAGTTCACGCCACGCCGAGTTGTCGCCATCAAAGGGCACGCAAACAGATTCCGGCGACGGTGCTTCACGGACGTTCTGCCACCCAGATGTTGCGATACAACACGCGACGCCCGAAGGCTTCAAACCAGATCGGGCCGTCGGGCATTTCCGGGCCTTTGAACCCATGCGGCGTCGGACCGTTGACTTCCAATTTGTCTGCCGTCTGATGCCCGTTCAGCTTCGCCGAGATGACCGCTTTCGATGTTCTTTTCCCCTTGTCATCGAAACGAGGCGCCTTGAAGTCGATGTCGAGAGTCTGCCAGACAAGCGGGGGAAGACACGAATTCGGCGACTTGCTCGGATAGGTGAAAACGCTTCCGCAAATACGCGGATCGCCATTTCCCTTCGCGGCTGGAAACTTCGAGGTCGTTTTCGGATCGTCGACCAGTTTGGGCCGATTCTTGCCTGTCGCGCCGGACAAATCGAAATCGAATCCAAAACTATCGCCGATCGCCACCTCATAGCGGGAGAGTTGATAAATGCCCGCATCCGCCCGGCGCCACGGGATGTTTTGCGGCTCCCAGCCTGTCATGAACTCCGCGTGCAACGTGTAGTCGCGGAATTTCCGTTTCGTCACCGCCCCCGCCATCAAACTTCCCTCGAACATCAAGGGCGCGGTCATTCCCTCAATGTCTTTGCGTTCCTCGAATGCGTCCGTGTTCGGTTTCTCGCCGCCGAAGAGAACGACCGCGCCCGCAGGCGGTTGCAGTCCCAATGTTTCGCTCTTTCGCTCCACTCGTTTCATGGAGATGCTTCGGTCGCCACGTTTCAGGACGAGGCCCTTTCCGTCAAGAACCGCACCGGCCCCGTCATCACTCGGAGAACGGAATTCCACCCGCCCCTCCGACAAGGGCCCGCTTTCCAACAGGCCGTAACGGCCGCCATCCCAGCCGTCTCCCGGCAAGCCGCCTTCCAGAACCAACGCATGGAACGACTTGTCGCCCCGCGCGACCACTTGGGCGCCAATTCGTTTTTCGCCGTCCTTCCCGACGTATTCCCCCTGCAACGTCAGCTCGACCCCGATCACCTGTGGGTCGAATAACTTTTTCGCCGCCGCCTCCGCCGCTTTGTCCAACGTTTGGGCCTGCGTTTCTCCGGCCAATACCGCGACCGAACACAGAGCAAAACTGACAAACAACATTTTCATCGTGTTTTTCTCCAAAAAGCCCGCATGTGGCGGGGTTCGCCGCGCCTTCGCTGCTTTTATAGGAATCGTTCTTCGTCCGGCTTGCCGACTGGTCTCGCCGCATTCTCTATGCGACTGCCGACCTTGAGACGGGAATAAAGCGAGCGCCGAGCCTGCCCGGGCGTTCAGGGCTTCGATGTGTCGTCCTTTGCAACTCGCTTCCAGTCGTACTTCGTCTTGCCGTCTTTATCGAGGGTCAGGAGATGTTCCTCGTTGACCTCCTGAAGCGTCTCGTTGGAAGTATTGCCCATTGTGTTCAGGATGAAGTTCACTTTGTCGGCAGGCTCCCCGGACACGGTGATCTTGGTGAGGATCTGGTCCATCAACGACCACTTCATGTCAAACCGGAGCTTCGGACCCATCAGCACGGCCTGCACGCCTTTGAGTTCCACCAGCATGGTGGCGGTCCCGTCCGCGTTCAACGTCATGGTGCGTTTCCCCTTGTATTCGTCCTGCCAAGTGCCGACCAGCAGACGGCGGGTCTTCTCTTCGGGCGTTTCGGATGGAGACTGTTTCTCGGGGACTGGCTGGACGGGAAGGTCAGCGGTGATTTGTGGAGGAGCAGTACTTAGGCGCCAGCACGTGATGGCTGCGGCCAGAATGAGGAGAAACGCCGCCAGCAGAATGATCTTCTTCCGATTCATGCGCAGACTCTCAACTGATTGCTTCAGCCCGCATTGAGGAGCTGTCCTACCGCAGAACAGCGTATATCGGAAATGGCGACCCGAAAGCAGGCGTTCAAGCCAGGAGCAACATTCATCAGGCGTCAGTGCTCAAAGCACTTTCCTTCGATGGCCTCGGGTCGCCTCTTGGCTGCCATACCTTAAGGGATCGCAAAGGTCGTGTCTGAAGGAAGCCGAATCCCGAACCGCTCCTCAAGGACATTGACCAGATGCCTTTCGCCGGAGAATTCAAACCTCTCCAACACCTCGGCCCCGCGACGGTGCGTGAACTCCCGATTGAGGACTGACATTCGCGTGCCATCCGGCGCCGCCATCGCGACCACGAGGTTCTGCCGGAACCGTGACGACGGATGGGTGCTCACCCACCAGTTGCCGACTTCGCGGTCAATCACCGGCATCTCTTCGAGCGTGAACTCATACACGTCCGCCCACGCATCACCGACCTTGGCTTGGTGAAAGTGGCGGGGTAGCGGCTCACCATCTTCGCGGACGATCCGGCGAGACTCGTGCGGCGTTGACTGTTCGTGGTCCAACAGGTCGAGCCGGAAGGGCCCGGTCGGGCTCAGTCCCCCAACTCCGGTGTCCGCGAGCCACGGCACACCGCCGATAGTGACACTCAGGAACAGGTGCGTCCGCTGAGGCACGACATCTCTCGCGGCCTTGAGTCTCACACGGGCCGACAATGGCGTGACCGAGAACCCGAGAGACGTCAGTGCCCGAAGAAGCAGCGAATTTTGCTCAAAGCAATACCCGCCGCGACGGTCCTCGACGAGCTTGCGTTCGACATCAGCGTCAGCAAGCGAGACTCCGCGGCCGAGCAGCACATCGACGTTTTCAAAAGGGATCGAACAGGAGTGTGCGAGAATGATCTGTCGAAGAACTGCGAGCGTTGGTTCTCTGGATCCGGTGTGGCCAATTCGTACAAGATAGGCGTCAAGGTTCACAAATGTTCCTCCTGACAGAGTGTGAACGATCATCGGACTGGAAAGGAATCCATTACCCTTTCCTCGGAATCAACCTTTCCTGTTCCAGAAGAAACATTGTACAGGCCATGGCGGGGACGACGGAATCGTGCTGACAATCGCCTCGCGGTTGGCGTCCGAGTCGTACCCCTTGTCGGCCAGCACGGCCTCCGCGCCCGCCCCGGCGATCAGGCCCGGCAAGTAAGGGCTGTCGGCCGCCTTCGAGCCGGTGAGCCGGAGGGTCACCGGATGGCCGAACGAGTTCACGGCGGCGTGGATTTTACTGCCGAAACCGCCGCGACTGCGGCCCCACGCCTCGGCTTCCTGACCACCGATTCCGTCGGCTTTTTTTGCCCCGGCCGCGCGAACGCACGAACTGTCGACGCTGAGCCACTCAGTGTCGTCGTCCCGCAACTCGGCCGCGATCTTCTCCCACACCCCGCGCCGACACCGGCGGTTGTACCGCTGCCAGAGGCTGTTCGACTTGCCGTAACACGTTGGCAGATCGGCCCAGGCGATGTCGGTCTTGGCCGGGTAGCGGATCGCATTGAGGAACAGATGTGCGTCGTTCCCGCCACCGCCATGCCCTCCGGACTGGCCGGGCAGGAGATGTTGAATCCGCTGCCAGTGAGCATCGCTGCCATCATAACGGCTGAGCATATCGAGCCTCGGAACGAGAAAATCACCCCGCCCCGAAATCGCAAACCGCCCAAGTTCAGTCAATACGGCCTTGTCTGGTAACGGTCATGGCAGACGATGTCGCGCTGTGGGACCGAACAAATCGCCGCAACAGACCCCGCCGCCTGACGGACTCTCATGAGCGTAGTTGCTTGAGCGGCGGGACTGCTGAGTTCGGACGTTCATCTTTCGCCTATCAGAATGCCCTCAGCGAGAGCATCCGAGCCCGCAGCGACGTGCTCCGGGCAGACCCGCTCAAAGCGAGCTGCGCGACCTCTTCCTGGCGGTGATTGTGGGGCGACGAACCTGAATCGGATCGCGCGGCCTGTCATCGTGACTTCGTCTTCACGCTGACGGCGGCGGCCGAGACCGTGAACACGCTCGACGTGATTTGGAACGTGTGCCCGCCCACCACCATCGAGGCCGTCAGCGAGTAGACGCCCGGCAGCTTGATGTTCGACGCGCTGAAGTTCGCGATTCCACTGGCGTTGCTGGTCGCGGCGGTCCCCGTCAAGACTGGCGTGGCGCCGGACGTCGAGGCGCCGCTCACCTTCAGCGTGACGGGAATGCTCGGCACCAAATTGTTGAACTGATCGAAGACCTGCACGACCGCCCCCAGGGCCGCCCCCGCGACGACTGATCGCGGCTGCGTCGAGAACGCCAGATGATTGGCGGCGGCGGGCTTCACGGTTTCGATCTGCTGAACAGAAAGCGTCCGGCCGCTGACGGTCAAGGTCGGCTTCGCGGCCTTGGTGTCGTAGTAAGTGAACGACTTGCTCGCGTCGCCCGGATTGAACGTCAGCGTGGTGATCGTGCCGATCCCGGTGGAATCGCGGAACGAGCCGGCTGCGGAACTGGAGCCAAGCGTGACCGTGAACGGTTGGGCGCCCGCCTTGAGGGTGATTGCACCGTTCGAGGCGTTTCGAAGCTGCACGGTCATCACCGTCGAGCCGCCTCCCGCCGTGAGCGTCTGCGTCGCGGTGACGAACGCCAGATGATCGGCCGGCTTGACGGCGATCGTCTTCGACGCCGACAGCGAGCCGGCGGAACCGGCGTCCGGCAGCGTGAGCGTGGGGTCCGTGCC
>NZ_JH636444.1:499466-510305 GCF_000255705.1 Zavarzinella formosa DSM 19928 | reverse complement strand
TGTGTGATCGTGCCGCTGAGAGCCGAGGCGCCGGCGGCGTCGAGGGCGGCGCTGCTCTCGCCGGCGGCGATCGTGTACTTGAACTTGAGGCTGTTCGTGCCGGTACCGCCGCAGTAGGTCGCGGTGCCGCCGCTGTTGAGCAGGAGCGTCGGCGTACCGGTCACGCTGACCGCCCTGTCGAAGGCGACGGTGATGGCGATGGCGCTGCCGATTCCATAGGTGCCGCTGACCGTCGTCGTGCTGAGACCGGTGACCTTCGGGCCGACGAAATTCACGTGGCCGCCGCTGGTTTCGCTCTTGAGGGCGGCGACACCCGTGGAGTTCGAGACGGGATCGGTGACGGTGATCACGGTGCCCGCGCCGTCAGCGCTGAAGGCGGTGCCGAAGTTGAAGACGTCGATGTTTGTGATCGTCGTGCTGCCGATGGTCGCCTTGGCGCCGTCGCGAGCCACGAAGCCCGTGCCGACGTTCGTGAGAGTCGTGTTCGAGAAGGTGATTCCGATGTCGTTGCTGAAGTCGTATGGCGGGTTCGTTTCTGGATTGCCCCAGACGAAGCCGTCGAGGGCGCCGTTGACGACGTTGCCCGAATAAACGACCGTCGCGGTGTCGGTCGAGTCCGAGGTGATGCCGAACGCCACTTGCTGATTGCCGGCGATGGACCCGGAATCGCCGTGGAACGTGTTGTTGGTGACGGTGATGTTCGAACCGGTCGAACCGGTGTTCTCGGCGATGCCGATGATCTTCTCGGTGGCGCCGACGGTGCTGACCGTGACGGTGTTATTGTCGATGAGCAGGTTGTTCCAGGCGCCCGCGCTGGAGGACGAGAAAGCGTTGATGCCGAAGCTGGAGGACGAGGCGCCACCGTGGCCGCTGATGCTGATCTGGTTGCCCTGAACCGTCTGATTCGCGCTCGGACCGAGGATGATGCCGCCGTTCTGGCTGGCCGGACCGGCGTTCGGCACGGTGATGACGTTGTTGGTGATATGGGTGCCGGCGTAACTGGTGAAGTCGGCATCCGGCGCATAGGAGATGGCGACGTCGAAATTCTTGATCGTCAGGCCGGTGATGTTCCAATTCTTGTCGGTGCCGAGACCGTCGAAGTGGATCGGACTCGCGCCGCCGCCTTCGGTGCCGGGGCCTGTGATGCCGTCACCCGAGGCGTTCAGACCGGTGAGGGTGATGTTGTCGATGTGCGGCAGGATGTAGTGGAAGCCGGTCGTGGCCCACGAAGTGAAGGAGTTCGGCTCGGACCAGTTCAGGGTGCCGTTGATTTTGATCGTGTCGCCGGCCGATGCGCCGTTCAGGGCGTTCTTGAAGACGGTGAAGTCGTTGTTGCTCGGCGTTGCAGCGGGCACATGGCTGATGGTGATAATGGCCGGGACAGATCGATCTTCGAGATGATCGAATCCGAGCCGCATCGTGCGGGCGATCCGGCGGCGGTGCGGTTGATTCGCACAAGACGATCGCTTTCCGAACCACTGGCTCAACATTTCTGTCTCCTCCCAATCCCTTTGATCGGGGAATACTCGAAATAGAACGTCAGAGACACTTTTTTGAAATCAGGCAGGGAACGAACCGCCCAAGCGTTTTCCTGACGGAAACGTCAGAAAAACGCTGTGATGAAACAGACTCATTCTGACATCCGGGGGAGTCTAACAGATGGTCCGGCCTGCGGCCAAATTTTTCCCTCTCATTACTTCATGAAGGACCATTGCTTCGGCGGTGAAACTTGCAATCGACGGAAATTTTCCGCATAACCCGTCGGCGTAAGATGAGCCGGCCGGGAAATCCGGGAGAGTTTTTTCACTTCTCCGCTTCGATCCGTGCCGGCGCCCCGTCCTGCCTGGCACGCATCTGTGGATATTTCGTTCAGTTTCTGGTTTTTGGTCGTGAACGTGCTGCGAAGGTCTTCGCGGCGTTTCATGAAGTGGTGGTAGACGGACATGATCAACATGAACGGCGATCGTCTATGACGCCGACGGCACCCTCGTCGGCCTTCGCACCGGCGTTCAGCCACTGGCTGCGGCCGCCGAATGAGATGCCGACTCCCGACAAGGACGGCCGATCAAAATTCGAAGAAGAGACCGAGCTTTAGACCTTGGGCATAGAAGTCGGTCCGGTTGAGCTGGGGCGCGGGAAGCCGCGCTCCGAGGAACGGAAGGCCCGGGAATTGATTCGGGTTCAGATTCGGATCGATCTGCTGGCCCGGCCGGACGACGCTGCTCCAGTAGAGGAAATCGTAGCCGATGGTCGCCTTCAATTGTGACGTGATCTTCACCCCCGCCTGGAGTTGCACCTGCGGAATGAAGCTGAAACGATCGGCTTCGCGGCTGCCGATGTTGCTCGGTTGCGCGTAGATGCCGCCGGGATACAGGCCCGCCGGCAACGAGAAGCCGGTGCCGGAGTAAAGCGACTGCCCCTGGACGCCGACGACTTGATGCGTCGATCCGAGGGCCGCCTTGGCGGTCATTTTCAAGAAGAATTGCTCCCCTTCGTAGCCGATGCGAGCGCCGAGTTGACCGCCGTAAAAGTGGTTGCTGGCGCTGAAGTCGTCGAAGAACGATTGCCGGATGTCGATGCCGGTCTCGTTTGAAAAGCCATTGATGCGGAGCCGTTCGGCGAGGTCCGCGTAGCGGAAGCCGGCGAGACCGTCGACGCTCCAGGCGCAAGACCGGCCCAGATTCATGAGGGCGTTCGCCTCGGCGCCCCACAGCCGGGAGGTCGAATCGACGCTCAGGCGTCCGACGGTCGGACCCGGAGGCGGGAAGAGGGGATCGGCGATTGTGATGCTTCCCCTGCCGCCGAAGTTGCCGCTCGCGGGATCTTGATTGATCGTCGGCATGTAGATCGGGGGATTGCCCGTGCCGTCGGACGCGATGCCGAAGTGCGTCGAGCGCTGTTCGAGCTGGAACCAGCTTGTTTCGAAGCCGATGGTCGCGTCGTCATTGAGCCAGGCGCCGAAATTGACGCGCAGGCCGGAGGTGGCGCCGTAGTTGAGATCGTTGCCGCCGAACAACACGCGCGTGCCGGGCTGGCCGATGGCGCCGGGGACGGCGTCGTTGGGGTTGCCGGTGGTGACGAGCGGCGCGGAGACCGACTGCGGCTTCACCCACCAGAGCAGATAGTCGACTTCTCCCCATATTCTTGGCGTCGTCTCGGCGGATGCGAAGATCGCCACGACCGGCGTCTCTTTCGGGGGAATCGGGTCCTTCGGGGGAATCGGGTCGCCGGACGGCTCTCCCAGTGCGGGCGCGACCGAGAATGCGGCGGCCACGACTGAAGCAAACAGTTTGCGACGAGGCTTCACGCGCGGCTCCTGATTGCGACGGATGCGATAACTTCCACTCTCGTATCGGAGCCGGAACGATCGCGAATGATCCGAAAACCACCCGTCACGGACAACGATCGAACCGAGAAGGGCGGCTTTGCCGGACATGCTGATTGTGCGGGCAGCGTGCCTGTTGCGTTCGCATGCAACGAAAATGCGACGTCCGCGACGGCTCGGCGGGGCTCTGCATGGCCGTCATGGAGTTGCTGGAAAGCCGTCCACCGGAGGGCCGGTCGTCAGACATATTGGCGGCAGAGGATGGCTGGATCACACGGGTCCGTGTGTCAATGCGAGCAATAACCCCGCTCAACGAGTGGCGGGCAAACGTCGGGCAAACGCATGAGTTCTTGAAGTTTCTACGCCGAACAAGACGTTACACCTGACTGCGGTGACATCAGGTAATATCTGGGTTCAAAGTCTTTCTGACCGCTGCAGCAGGTGAACTGATGGGACGATGAAGCCGTCAATGAATCAAGCCCATTTTGGTTGGTTTTCCGGGTGAGAGATGGAATGAAGGCGGCTCTTGGTGGCAAGTCAGCCGGCTTCATTCCATCTCTCACCCACATTCTCGCTCCCTTCCGAAGCGGCTGCGGCCGTCATTCTGTGGCGGCGATCCGCCGGGCCAGGCGTATAGGAGTCGTGTGAGGATGCTGAACCCCGGCAGCCAAACTCATATGTTGTTTACCGGAGGCAGATTACGGCGTATGGCATTTAACCCGAATGAAGTGACTCCATGCGGCCAGACGTTCGCCCAGATTGATGCCCGACAGGCCGAGTACGTCCTGAATGCGAATGCAGAGAAGGCTTGGGAGTTTGTGCTGGAAGATGTGTCGGTTGGGTTCAAGGCTGGCGGCGGGGTTGCGACTTGCTGGAGCACGGCGGCTTGAACTATCCGGTGGCTCGCCCCGGCTCGAATGGTTAAGCCGAAACAGATGTTAAAGCAGACGACCCTATTCTGGTTTTCCCGGCTTTCATGCACATCCATCGCCACGGCATATGGACTTGGCGGTTGGCGACGGAGGCAACAAGCATTTGTTCCCCTTCATGGACAATGACTGACCCGGCCTTGATTCCATGTTCGCTTGCCCTGTTTGCAAACCCTCCCCGGTTCTCGCTGGCAAAACATCGCACCAATGAAAATCCTCGAATGACCGAGCAATCAAACTTTCTGAACGACCTTCTTACCTTTCTGTGCCAAGAACCTCGCGTGGCCGGTTCTGTCCGGAATGCCGAGATCGCCGGACGCTTGAGGAAGCTCTACGATCAGATGGGGTATCAGACAGATCTTCACGAATTTGAGTTTGTCGGCTGGCGCCAGCTTGCCTCTCCGACTGTCCGATACATGAAGCCTGTTCGGCGGGGATTGGAAGACTGTCTGCCGGTTGTCTGGTCGAAGCCAACCAATGGCCTTGTGACAGGCAAGATCAAGGCCGTGACCGGCTTTCCCGCGATGCTTCGCACCTTCGAGGCCTATGACTGGCATGTCTTTCCTGTCGTGGACAAGGCGGGTTCGGTGGCGGCCTGCTTGTTGAGCAACACGGTGGTGTGGCCACAGCCGCTGGACGACGAGAAACATCCATGGCCATGCGTCATGGTTGGCGTCAACGAGTTCAAGCGAATCTCCGGCTGGCTGCGCCATGGCGTCGAGCCAGCCGTCGAACTGTCCGTCTGTGCGGAATTCCTGAAAGGTCAGAAAGGCTGCAACGTCATCGCCACGTCAGGCAATCACCCTTCGATCCTGGTATGCGCTCATTACGATTCTTTCTTCACGACAACCGGAGCACATGACAATGCCAGCGGCACCGCCTCGCTGCTCGTTTTGGCACGATTGCTTGGCCCCAACCCGAACAGAGAAATCGGCTTCGTTTCTTTTGACGCCGAAGAATGGAACAAACTTGGCTCTTATCGCTTCGTCGAAGACTTGAGGAGCCGAAGAGAGCTTGGACGCATCCGGGCCATGATCAACATTGATTCGGTGAGTGTCGGCGACGGCATCTGTCTGACGATGTCGCCGGGTTTGGCCGGACCGGTTCGGCAGGCCTTGCTGAGCGCCCGCGAAAGAAGCGGCATGGGCGACGGCGTCCCCAGTCGTTTCCATCGTCCGACGCTCATCCGAGAAGACACATCCATCGCGGCGTTCGACACCTGGCCGTTCATGCAAGCGGGCATTCCGGTCATCCAAATCGGGACGTTTGGAGAGCCGTTTCCCCACTGGCATCGTCCGGAAGACCGGCTTGGCTTGATTGGCGAACACGGCCGGAAACTGATCGAGGATGTGTCGGCCCTGACCAAGGACCTTCTGGATTTCTGGACGCCTGGCTTGTGATCTTCGACTGGCCGCAGTTTGTGAGAAGGAATCTGAAGAAAAACGAAACAGCATGCTTCAACAACTTATACGCGAGACACGATGTCCCGACTCATCATCAATGGCCCAAGTTCCGATGTTCATGGGCCATCATTGACATGCTTGTGTCACGTCAAGACGACATTCTTCCCGTTTGCCCGATTCCAAGGGTATGAAACTGTTCCGATCCGGATCACATAAGCTCTTTGGCACGATCAGGAACGATCCGTGGCTTCGCAAGCCGGGCAATCCCCATTCTGCTTCTGCGTTCGGACCGCGAGATCGTCTTTCATCGGCGCCGTATCCGTCGGCAATCGCCCTTGGTCATTCAAAGAATGAAACACGATCAGTCGTGTCAGTCATGACATTGACCCCGCGTCGAGCGTCGGAAGGTCATTCGTGATCGGTGAATCAATCGACAATCAGGCTCGCGAGAGCCTGTTTCTAATTGCTACGGACAAGTGAAACCCGTCCTGATCTCCCGAAGGCTCTTCCAAACGGCGGACTCCTCGCTCGTTGGTGACACACACAAGAACACGCAGTGATGCTTCTGCTTCTCGCAATGCCATGTCTGGATCTCCAGTCTCAGCGTTTGTTCCTTGCCCGTCGCAAACGGCTCGATCCATTTCAATTCGCCGACACAGGACGATATGACTTCGCCGTCGCCCCGTTTGTCCGCCTTCACTGGGTTATCCTTTACGTTCAGCGTGAACTTGCCCTCATCCGCTTCTTGCTTCTTTCCTTTCAGCACAGCCTTGGCCAAACCCCGATAATACGCCAGCAGTTCCTTCTCCATCGTCTTGGCGTCAACCTTCTGATCATCCGGCAGCCAGAACACCAAGGCATAGGAGAAGAAGGTATCAGAATCCGGCTTGAACATACCGGGTGCGAACCGGATATCCTCGGTTCCCTTCCAAGCCATGCCGGGTGCGAAGGCTGGTGGCAGGGCAATCGTTTCCCTGGCCCATCCTTTTGGGGAAGGCAGTGTGTAAGGAGGTTTCTCGGATTGTCCGACGGCCGTGTTGGCAAACAACAAAAGGGAGGTCAGAAGCGTATGCAGGTGAGACATGACGATTTGATCCTCTGAAACAAGGTGACGCGGCAAGGGCCGTTTTGGGGCTTTATAGGGTTCTTGGCTCGTGAGGTCTGGTTCTGGTCGCCTTCGAAGCCCTTGAACTTGTTTTCGGATGCCCCGCTTAATCCCAAACAAATCGCCTTGGCCAGTCGTCTTTCTGATGGGCGATATGCCCGTCTTTTCATCCGTTGCGATCAAGGAGCGAACCCGTGCGATTCCTGACGGCTATTTTCATCTTGCTTGCCGGCTTTGGCCTTCCAAGTCTTTTTGCCTGTGACTGTGCCGATCCCGCGCCTCCAAAGAAGTCCATGGAGGGATCGTCTGCCGTGTTCTTGGCCGAGGTGGTGAAGGTCGAGACGCTGGGACAGATGTCCACAGTGACCCTCAAGGCGGAACGTTGGTGGAAGGGCGGCGAGTCGGCCGAAATCACCGTCTCCACTTCCAAGAGCGGGGCCTCCTGCGGATACGGCTTCGAGAAAGGGAAGAAGTATCTGGTTTACGCCCATGCGGAGCCGAAGGAAAAGTTGCTTCATGTCAGCCTGTGCAGCCGGACAAGCACGGAAAAGGAAGCCGAGAAGAACGGCGACTTTAAGGAACTCGGCTCAGGGAAGGCGCCAATTCCTCGGCCATGAGAGATGCAGAGCCAACAGCTCTTGAATCCAAATTCGGATTAGTTACGATTGTATCGGCTTCCCAACAGGAAATGATCTCTGAAGTGAACATGCGCCGAACCATCCTTGCGATCTCCGCGATTCTCTCATCGGTCGGCGAGACTCCCGCCGCGCCAAGTATTTCGAGAATAGTGTCCGCGAGGAAGGCTTGCTGACGTTGGCGCTAGAGGGGGGCGATGAACGGGGCTTGTTTCGCCCTTTTGATCGACCGGACACACGCCGTCAATTTGCGCGAGCGCAACACTTGCCGCATGCCGGTCGCCACCGAGCGGAGCGACGACGTTAAAATATCTTCCACCATTGATTGACAGACGGTGATCACCGTACGGTGATCACTATCACACGTTATGCGGTCAGGGGTGCCCCGAGGTCTGCGGCGAGACTTCTACTGTGGCCGTCTCGGTAAGCTTCGCCCGGCGCAGGCCTTCGAGAGTGGTGTAGAAAACCGGCGTGAAGAAGAGACCAAAAATCGTCACGCCGATCATGCCCGAGAAGACGGCCGTGCCGAGCGCCCGGCGCATCTCGGAGCCGGCCCCTTCCGCGATCACCAGCGGTAGCACGCCGAGAATAAAGGCGAAGCTCGTCATGAGAATCGGCCGCAGTCGCAACTTCGCCGCCGTCACGGCGGCCTCCCGGCGATCCATGCCTTCGGACCTTTTCTGCCGGGCGAATTCGACGATGAGGATGGCGTTTTTGCACGCCAGCCCCACCAGCACCACCAAGCCAATCTGTGTGAACACGTTCAAATCGAGCTTGGTGATCATCAAACCGATGACCGCGCAGAGCAAACACATTGGCACGATCAGCACGACAGCCAGTGGCAACAGAAAACTCTCGTACAAGAAAGACAGCACCAAGAACGCCAGAACCGTGCTGAGGCCGAACACAAGCAGCGTGGTGTCGCCGACGAACTCGAACACGCCCGGCAGTTTCACGGACGTGTTCGACGCGAGTTGTTGCTGGTAAGACATGTCGGTCCATTCGTAACTCATTCCGTCAGGCAGCTCGCGTTTGGCGATTGCCTCGACTTTGGCCGCCGCCTCGCCGGAACTGATGACCGACGGCACGGTGAAGCCGTTCACGTCCGCCGAGGTGATCAGGTTATAGCGGTTCACCTTCGCGGGGCCGTTCACCTCGATCACCTTGATCACGCTGGAGAGAGACGCCATCCCCCCGTCCGCCGTACGGACCTTCAAGGCCCCAATGTCTTCCTTCCGCGTGCGGGCGTCGGCGGCCGCCATCACATTTACCTGCCAGTTACGATTTTCCAGCGACACGTCGTTCACATACAGCGCCCCCAAATATACCTGCAACGCATCTTTCACGGACTTGTCGCTGATCCCCATTTTAAAGCAACGGTCCTTGTCGATCACGACCCGGTATTGCGGGGCGGCCGAGCGGAAGGTGCCGAACGCCACGGGGATGCCGGGTTCCTTCATGGCGGCTTGCACAATGTTCTCGGTTGTTCCTTCAAGCGTGCCGAGCCCGTAGTTGGGATTGTCTCGCACTTGCAATTTGAACCCGCCGGCGTTGCCCAGCCCCAAGATCGGCGGCGCGCCGAATGCCGTCACTTGTCCTTCCTGGATGGTGGCGAATTTCGCGTTCAGACTGGCCACGATCATGTCGGCCGAGCGCCCCTTGCGTTCGGGGTATGGGACAAGCGACACGTAAATCCCGGCATTGTTCGACAGATTCGCCGACGCGAAAATCGAAAACCCGGTAACCCCGAGTGAGTGGAAAATTCCTTTCTCTCCCTTGCTCCGGTCTCGCTCTCCGTCCGGGCCGACGGAACCCAACGCAATGTCATTGATGCGGTCAACCACGCGCTGTGTGCGCTCAAGCGAGGCCCCTTCGGGGAGTTCGACATTGATGACGAGATACCCCTGATCCTGCTGCGGGATGAAGCCAGCAGGGATGCGAGTGAAACCAACGCCCGTAGCCCCCAGCAGGGCGACATACAGAAACAGCACGACCAGCGACACGCGGATGAGCCGGGCCACTGATTTGCCGTAGACCACAGACGCCCGCTCGAAGCCCCGGTTGAACAGCCGGAAGAACCAGCCGAGCGTGAGATTCAGCAGGCGTTGAAGCGGGTCCGGTTTTTGGTGATGGCTCTTGAGGAGGACCGGACACAAGGCCGGGCTGAGGGTGAGTGAATTCACGGCGGAGAGGAGCGTGCTGACGGCCACGGTGACAGCAAATTGCTTGAAGAACAGCCCGGTGATGCCCGGAATAACGGCCGCCGGCAGGAAGACGCTCACCAGCACCAGCGACACGCCGATGATCGCGCCGCTTACCTCCCTCATCGCCTTCACGGTCGCGTCATGCGGAGAAAGCCCGGCGGAGATGTGTCCTTCGACAGCCTCGACCACCACGATGGCATCATCGACGACAATGCCGATGGCAAGAACCAATCCGAACAGGGTGAGGTTATTAATCGAATATCCGAGGGCATACATCGCGGCGAGCGTGCCGATCAAGGCCACGGGGATCGCCAGCATGGGGATCAGGGCCGCCCGCCAGTCTTGGAGGAACACCAGCACCACGACGGCGACGAGGAGGATCGCCTCGAAGAGCGTCTGCACGACCGCGCTGACGGAATCTTCAATGAACAATGTGGGGTCAAAGACGATGTCGTATTTGATGCCCTGCCGTTCGAGTTCCGGGGCCATTCCCTGCATTTTCTTTTTCACGGCCCGAGCGGTGTCGAGGGCGTTGGCTCCGGGAAGTTGAAAAATCGGGAGGCCAACGGCGGGCTTCCCGTCGGACATCGCAAAGGTGTCGTAGCTGCGCGCCCCGAGTTCGATGCCGTGTTCTTTGGTCCCGTTGATCTCCCGCGTGTCCCGCACGACCTCGCGCAAATGGACGATCTGCTCGCCGGTGTTCTTGACGACGATGGATTCAAACGCCTTCGGGTCGGGCAGTCGGCCATCGGTGGTGACGGTGAACTGGAAGTTTTGCCCGCGCGGCGCCGGCGGAGCGCCGATTTGCCCGCTGGCCACGCTGAGATTCTGTCCTTGGACGGCCCGCGTGACGTCATCCACGGTCAGGCTAAATGGTGCATCCGCCAAGTTATCGCACAGATGGCGGGGTGGCGACGCCGGCCGGCCGACGGGGCCGGTGACGCCGTCGTCGGCCCCAGTGAAATGGATGTCGGTGCGAGTTCCAGTAAGCCGTCGCCCGGTTCACCGCCTCAACGATCTCCTCCCATGTCCCGAATCGTCGGCCCTTGAGCGCCAGGGACCGCAGGATCTTCCACCACGGCTCGATCAGGTTCAAGTACGCCGCCGCGACCGGCTGGAAGACAAACTCCCATCGCGGGCATGCCACGTTGAACAACAGCACGTCGCGGGATCCGTGGGCGGCCAGGTTGTCGAGGACGGCGTAGACGCGGGTGATGCCAGCCGGGAGCCATCGCTCG
>NZ_JH636444.1:484050-499445 GCF_000255705.1 Zavarzinella formosa DSM 19928 | reverse complement strand
CGGGCGGCGTCGTGCAACGCCCGCAGGCCGACCCGGTTGAACCGGCGCAAGCGGCCATACACGGTGATCCGTGTGACGCCCAGCCGGCGGGCAATGTGGGCTGGCTTCTCGCCATCGGCCAGGGCCAGGAGGATGGCGGCCCGTTCGACGACGCGGGCTTCGGATTTACGAGAACGAGTCAGCCGGGTGAGTTCGGCCCGTTCCTCAGCCGTCATCTCCCGGAGACGTAGTGGCTTCCAAACACGTCGTGGCATGCGGAGATTCCTGCCAAAAATGAAGTGCCAAATAGTGTATTGATATTTGGCGGATGCACCACTAAAGTCGTTCATCTTGGCGGGATCAAGCCAGACCCGGATCGAATATTCTCGCTCGCCGAAGATGACCACGTCACCAACGCCGGGCACCCGGGCGAGGTCGTCCTTGACGTTGATTCGGCCGTAGTTCGAGAGCGCGAGTTGGTCCTTCTTAGGCTGTTTCGTCTGCGGGTCAGTCTCGGAGACCAACGTGACGACGAGCAGAATAGCCGTCGATTGTTTCTTGGTCGTGACGCCGATTTGCTTGACCACTTCGGGCAGTCTCGCCAGAGCGATGGCGACCCGGTTTTGCACAAGCACCTGCGCCATGTCCGGGTCGGTGCCCACTTTGAAGGTGACGGTCAGCCGCATGGCCCCGTCGTTGGTGCTTTGGCTCTCCATGTAAAGCATGTTTTCAACGCCGTTGATTTGCTCCTCAATCGGCTGGGCCACCTCGACGGCGACCTTCTCCGCGTTCTGACCGGGATAAACCGCCGTCACCACCACTTGCGGCGGCACGACATCCGGGTATTGCGAGATCGGCAGGGAAGTCAGCGCCAGCAGGCCGCCGATCATCGTGAGCAAGGCGATGACGATGGCGGCGATGGGCCGCGTGATGAAATATTGGGCCATTATGGTGTCGTCCTGTGGGGGGAGCGGTGAATTATTTCGGCGAGACCGGCGATGATTGTTCCGTGGCCGTCACCGGGGCGCCGGGGCGCACGCGCAGAAGGCCGTTGACGACGACCATGTCCTTGACGGAGAGGCCCTGCTCGATGACTTGCAACCGCACACCGTTGACCTCGCGGACCGGACCGGCGACAATCGGCCGGAATTCCGCGATCTCTTTCCCCTCTTTCTGGACGACGACATAGACGAACTTCTGTTGCTGCCGGATGCCGACGGCAATCTCGGGGATCGTGACCTTCTTCATCGGCGGCCCGGCTTCCGCCTTGATCCGGATGGAATCACCCGGCGAGAGGCGGTGATCGGGGTTCGGGAACACGCCGCGCACCTCCCGGCTCGCCGTGCCGCGTGATATTTCGGGGGCGATGTAGTTCACGTAGCCCTCGTGCGGGTAACCCGTGTCTGATTTGCCGCCAATCCAGCACTTGAGCGCGTGGAGACGCGGGTCAGGCAGTGTTTTGTCGTCGTAGATCAGTTTCCGATACGCGAGTGATGTCATCTCATCGATGTCCCAATAGCCGTACATGGGGTTCAGGGACACCACCTTGCAAAGCACTGTCTGGCCGCTGAGCACGAGGTTTCCTTCCGTGATCAGTGTGCGGCTGATCCGGGCTTGGATGTCGCCGCCGGATGTGTTCATCGTCAGGTTTTCCGGGGCGGTGATGTCCTTGGCGCTCAGCCGGATCACGCAGTTGTTACGGTCGAACTCCGCCTTCCGCAGCGCCGCGCTCGCCGAGTCACGCACCGCCGTTTGAGAATCACGATTGGCCTTCGCGGCGCTCACTTCGCTGGTGGTCGTTTTGAACAGGGATTGCGTTTTGTCAAAGTCGCTCTGACTGACGGCGCCCGTCTGGGCCAATTTGGATTGGCGCTCGTACTCCACTTTGGCGAGCGCGTAGCGCTCTTCGGCCGTGATCACGTCGGCAGTCAATTTTTGCAAACTGGCGACGGCGGCTGCAAGATTTGCTCGGGCGCTCAATAGAGCCGCCTCATAAGGCTCTGAGTCAATCTCGTAAAGCACATCGCCACCCTTCACCAACCGGCCTTCCTTGAAATGGATGGTCTTCAAATAGCCCGTCACCTGAGCCCGCACTTCCACTTCGCGGGCCGCCCGGAGGTAGCCGGTGAACTCGTAATAGGTGTCGAGCGTCCGCTCCACCGGCCGCTCGACAGTCACCACGGGGGGCTCCGGCGGGGCGATTGCCGGCGGCCTGCCGCACCCCAGGACGAACACGAAACAGATGCAAAAGCATTTCTTCATCACCGCACCATGTTTTCTCGGGGATCGCGGGTCATTGGCTCAAGTCGTCTCGGGTCAGCGTATGCCGCCGGTCGCCAGGAGCAACTCGCCGGTGAGCCAGCCGGAGTCGTCCGAGGCGAGAAAAACCGCAAGAGGGGCGATATCGCCGACCCTGCCGGTGCGCCCGAGGGGAGTTTGGGTGATCAGGGCTTTTTCGAGGTCCGAGCCGATCATCCCGCCGCTGTGTGTGCCTTCGGTCTCGACCATACCGGGGTTGATGGAGTTGACACGGATTTTCCTCGGCCCGAGTTCTCGCGCGAGCACGCCGGTGATGGCATCGACAGCCCCTTTCGTGCCGGTGTAGACCGTGCTGTTCGCGGGGGTGATGCGGGTAACGCCGGACCCGATGTTGATGATGCAGCCCCCTTCGCCGAGGTGTTTGACAGCCGCCCGGGTGGTGAGCAGGAGGCCGAGCACGTTGATGTTGAACATCTTGTGAAAAAGTTCCTCGGTGACGGCCTCAATCGGGGCGAACTCATAGATGCCGGAGTTGTTGACAAGAATGTCAAGCCGCCCGTAGTTCTTGATCGCCGCTTCGATGATGCCTTGGGCCTCGGCCCCTTTGGAGACATCGCCGCCGATGGCGACCGCTTTCCCGCCGGCTTTCGTAATGGACGTGACCACGGCGTCCGCGCCAGCCTTGCTGGAGGCGTAGTTCACCACCACGGCCGCCCCCTCCGCCGCGAGCGCCTTGGCGACGGCCGCTCCGATGCCCTTGGACGCCCCCGTGACGACCGCGACTTTACCCGTGAGCTTGCCCATGACCGGCTCCTTCAAAAAGATTGTGACTGAGAGATTTCGAGGCTGCGTCCAAACACAGAACGCATCGCCCGACCGGATCACAAGCATTCAGTTTGCTGAATCGCAAGGCTTTCCTGTCCGGTTGCGAAACCAAGCGTGGAGGGCGGACACGAAATCATGCTTTGGCTACGGTTTAATACCGGAACCTGTCCGCATGTGTCTTTGCGAAGTCAGCCACCGTCCGAGGTTGACGGCCGGTGATCGCGGGGAAATTGTCGAACACCTTGTCCGCGCCGAGATCGACGCCGGCGGTGAGCCAGACATAGCTGTTGTAAACGCAACGCATGTACGCAGGCTCCGACCCGGCCGCGAGCACCTTTTGAAGAAACTCCTCCGGCGGTCGGGCTTCGTAGGAAAAAGGCTGTCCGAGGACGCGGGTGAAAGTCTCGGCCACTTCGCCAAATGTTTTGGCTTCGTATCCGAGCCGGTAAGTTTTTCCGGCATGCCTGACCGGGTCGAGCAGGCATGCGGCCGCTGCGGCCGCGACATCGTCACAATCGACCCAACTGAGCCGGGCGTCGCCGACAAAGTGTCGGATGATCCCCTGCTTGACAAAGCTCTCGCCGCCATATCCGAGCAAATTTTGCATGAAGATTTCGGGTCGCAAATGCGTGAACGAGAACCCGCACCATTCGATGTAGCGCTCGATGAACTGGTGCCAGGCATAGTGGTCCACGCGGGTGTCGTCGTCGCCGCACGCGCCCAGGTGAACGATGTGCCGGACGCCCGCCTGTTTGGCTGTGTTCAAGAAGTCCTTGCTCTGGCGAAGCATGTCCACGGTGTAGCCCGTGACCAGGAAGGCGCGTTCGACCCCTTCGAGAGCTGGCGCGATTGTCTCGATCCGGTCGAGGTCGAGAGCGACGGCGGTCGTGCCCGGCGTCTTCCATTTCTCGGGGGAGCGGGTCGCCGCCACGACTTGGATCGCTGGGTTGCCGGTCAGGAGAGGGATCACGGCCTCGCCCACCTGGCCTGTTGCCCCCAAAATCAGAATCTTCGGTTTCGTGCCCGCCATCGTCGTGCCCTCTCTTTGGGTGATCAGCCGGACTGGCCGAATGGCCAAGCGTAGAGGGCGGACACTCGCTGGCGATATAATCGCCCCTGTGTTCTCAAGTCGGGAGTTACGATGAACGATGAACCCACCTCTGCCGTCGTTCAACGCTACTTGGATGAACTGGCGGGAGACGCCCCCGCCGAACCGGTCGTGCGGTTGCTGATCGACCGGGCCGTGCGCCGGTTGCACCAGTTATGCGCCGCCGTGCTGCATCGCGGCTACCCGCGTCTGACACGGCCCCCACTGAACTTGCATGTTGACGAGATGCTTGGGGCCGTGGTCGAACGACTGCTCAAGGCTCTGCGCGAGGCCCGTCCGGCGACCGTGCGCCAGTTCTTCGCGCTGGCCGGCCAACACCTGCGGTGGGAGTTAAATGACCTTGCCCGACGCTTGGATGAGGGGCCACGTGCCGCCGAGGGCCTTGACGGGCTGCTCCCGGCGCCGGCCGACAGCGATTCCGGCCTGACATCGGAGGGGCGTCGCATGATTGCGGCGATTGACGGTCTGACGGAAGAAGAACGCGAGGCGTTCGATCTCGTGCGGATTCAGGGAATGACCCACCCCGAAGCTGCGGAGTTGCTCGGAGTCTCGGTGAAAACGGTGCAGCGGCGGCTGAATCGCGGCCTCTTGCTTCTGACGGGGCAGTTGCGCGATCTTCGCCCGGATGACACGCCACCGGACTTGATTTAGGCGTTTGGCTTCCTCTTCGTCCGGCGCGGCAGGGAACACAACTGGCCTGGAGAACACGCAATGCCCGACGAACCTCGCCTGCTTGAGTTGCTTGACGAATTGTTTGACTCGAAAGCCACGCCGGAAGAAGTTTGCCGCTCTTGCCCCGAGTTGCTTCCGCAAGTCCGCTCTCGCTGGCTTCATGTGCGCCAGGCGCAGGCCGAACTGGACGCCCTGTTCCCGCCTTATGCAGAGAGCGAGGCAAAAGAAGCGGTCCCGCACGATGGCGCCCCGCTTCCGCAGATCGCGGGTTACGAGGTAATCGGCATCCTCGGGCATGGGGGCATGGGGGTTGTCTTCCGGGCGAGGCATCTTGGGCTCAACCGCGTTGTCGCGATGAAGATGGCGATTGCCGGCGCGTATGCGTCCAAGGTCGAGCGGGAGCGGTTCCAACGGGAAGCGGAGGCCGTGGCCGGTCTGCGGCACCCGAATATCGTGCAGATCCATGATGTCGGCGATTCGGACGGACGACCCTATTTCACAATGGAACTCGTCGACGGGGGCAACCTCGCGCAGAAGCTGACCGGAACGCCCCGTTCGCCCCGAGAGGCAGCCCAGCTCTTGGTGACACTCGCGGGTGCGGTTCACGCGGCTCATCAAGGCGGGATCGTACATCGCGACCTGAAGCCCTCGAACGTGTTCTTCACCGCCGACGAAGTCCCCAAGATCGGAGACTTCGGCCTCGCCCGGCGACGAGATGACGAAATCGGCCTCACGCGCACCGGCACCGCGCTCGGGACGCCGAGCTACATGGCCCCTGAACAGGCCGCCGGGAAGCGGCTTGCGGTCGAACCGGCCGTCGATATTTACGCCCTCGGGGCCATCTTATACGAACTCCTGACGGGCTGCCCGCCGTTCCGCGCGGAGACGGCGACAGAAACCATCCAGCAGGCGCTCACCCTCGATCCCGTGCCTCCGTCCCGATTAAACGCCAAAGTGCCCCGCGACTTGGAAATTATCTGCTTGAAGTGTCTCGGCAAAGAACCGGGTCTTCGCTACGCCGGCGCATCCGACTTGGCGGATGACCTCGACCGCTTCCTCCATGGCGAGGCGATCGCCGCCAGACCCGAGGGCCGGCTGCGACGGCTGGCGCGGCGTATCCGTCGGAGGCCCGTGCCTTCGGCTTCGCTCGCCTTGGCCGTGTTGTTGGCGGTTATCCTGATCGGCGGGGGGATTTGGCTCCTTTTTGAACGCGCGGCATCCACACGCCGGATCGAAGCGGAGCAAGCCGCCGCAGAACGGACGGCCGACGAGCATTTGCGGGAGATGGCCGAATCGATGAAGACAGCGTCCTGGCCCGAGGCACGCGCCGCCTTGGAGCGGGCGAAGGCATGGCTCGGCTCCCTCGGGTCGGATGAGCTCAAGCGCCGCGTCGAGCAGGGGGCGCGCGATCTGGAACTGGTCGCAAGGCTGGACGCCATCCGTCTGACAGGTTATACGCGTGTCGGGACCAACCTCGACTTCACGAAAGCCGACGAAGAATATGAGGCTGCGTTCCGCGAAGCCGGACTCGGTCAGGTCGGCGACCCGGTGGACGCGGTCGCGGCGAGGGTGAAGGCGTCGAATATCCGCAACGCGCTGCTGGCCGCGCTCGACAATTGGGCCGGCTGTGCCACGGACTCAAGCCGCCGTGATTGGGTGGCGGACGTAACCAACCAGATTGATGGAAATACAACGCCTTGGCGCGTCCTCGCCCGCGACCCGGCGTCTTGGAAGGACGAGGCGGCGGTGCTCAAGCTGATTGCGGATGTTCCTCGCGCCGAGCAGTCCGTGGCGTTGCTGCTGGCGGCCGAGGCGGGTGTGACGGCGGAGAAAAAACTCCGTCAACTCTTTCTCAAGCGGATCCACGAGGCGCACCCCCGCGACTTCTGGGTGAACCTGAGGCTGGCCATGAGGCTGGCCCAAGACGGCAAAGAGGCGGAAGCCATCGGCTACTACCAAGTGGCGGCGACGATCCGGCCGGAGGTGGCGATGCTCCAACATAATCTGGGCATGGCGCTGGTGAACACGAATCGTTTTGACGAGGCCCTCCCGCGGATGCGGCAGGCCATTGCCCTCGACCCGACGGTCGCCATCTCGCACTACAATTTGGCGAACGCCCTCTCGGCCATCGGCCGACACACCGAGGCAATCGAAGAAGCCGGGACGGCCCTTCGGTTGGGCTACGACATTGCCTTGCTCCACACCATCCTGGGCAAGGGTTTGGAGGCGCTGAAATGCCCGTCGGAGGCTCTCGAACAGTATCGCCAGGCCGTGATGATGGACCCGAAGAACCAAGTGGCCCGCAAAGAGTTACGTGGCATCCTCCTGCGGCTCGGACGGGCCGAGGAGTTACAAGCCGTCTGGGCGAAAGTCTTTGAGGGCGACCCGCCGAAACACGACGATTGGTACGGGTATGCCGAATTGTGCCTGTTCGTCGGACGGGAGGAGGACTATGCCCTCGCCCGACATGCCTTGCTCGCCAAGTTCGGCGGCAGCAGCGAACCGTATGTGGCGGAACGGGTCAGCCGCGCGTGCTTGCTCCGGCCTGTGTCGGGAGACGACCTCGTCCGTGCCGTCGCCCTTGCCAACCGCGCGGCCGCCGCCGACCAGTCGAGGTATTCGTTGGTCCATCACGCGTTCCAGTTCGTGCGGGGCCTGGCCGAGTATCGCCAGGGACGATACGACCAGGCGATCACCACCATGCAGGGGGAAGCCTCCCGAGCCCTCGGCCCGGCGCCCCGGCTGGTCCTCGCAATGGCCCGACACCGGAGCGGGCAGGCGGAGGAGGCTCGGAAAACGCTGGCCGCCGCCATCGCCTCGCACGACTGGCGGGCGAGCCAGATCCGCGATCAGGACGGTTGGATCTGCCATTCCCTTCGCCGCGAGGCCGAGGAGTTGATCATTCCCGAATGGCCTGCCCTCGTCGCCGGGACGCGCCCGCCCAAAGACAACGACGAGCGGTTGGCGCTCTTGGGAGTCCGGCAGTTTGCGAACCGATTTCGCGACTGCGCTCGCCTTTACGCGGACGTCTTTGCCGCCGACCCGAACATCCTGCGGGATCTCGGGGCGGGCCAGCTCCAAAACGCCGCCCGCTTCGCGGCCCTGGCCGGTGGCGGCCACGGCGAGAACGGAGCGGAAATCGGGGCGAAGAAGCGAGAACAATTGCGCTCGGCCGCGAGGCAGTGGTTGAGGGCGTATCTGGATATCTCCCGGGCGTTCCTCGACCAAGATCAGGCCCGGAACAGCGAATGGGTGCGCTGGCATCTCAACCGCTGCCGTGAAACACCCGATCTGGCCGGATTGCGCGACCCGGCCGAACTTGAGAAACTTTCTCCGGAGGAGCGCAAGGATTGCCTGGCGCTGTGGGAAGAGACGGCCGCTTTGTTCAATCGCGCCAACGCGGCCAAGTGACGCCGGCTCCACACAGGTTCGGCCGCCGTTCCTGAAGCCTGCGGATAGGCACCTTTGCCCAACAGTCGCCAAGGCTCTTCGGCATTGCGAGAGAAGAGCTTCATGTGAATCAAGGGCCATCGCACTTTCAATCTCGAAGAGAGCGCAGGCGCCTCCGATCATCCAGTGGCGAATCAATGATGCCTCGCTGAGTAAAAACGGATCAGAGGTGACGGGAATGACTGGGTTGTGCCCGGCGCCGGGCACGAGGTGAAGGACTGGGTCATGGGAGAGATAAAGACCGTGATCTGAGCCTCAGTCATGCGCGAACTGCAATTGGACCAATGTCCGGTACTTGCCATCTTGGGCCAGCAACTCTTCATGGTCGCCGGTCTGGATCACCCGGCCCTCGTCAATGACATAGATTCGATCAGCCCGCCGAACCGTTGACAGGCGATGGGCGATGATGATCGAAGTCCGGCCTTTCATCAACTCGTCAAGCGCTTGCTGAACGAGATGCTCGCTTTCCGAATCCAGCGAGCTGGTGGCCTCATCAAGGATGAGAATGGCCGGGTCGCGCAGAATCGCCCGGGCGATTGCGACTCGTTGCCGCTGACCTCCGGAAAGTTTGACCCCGCGTTCGCCAACCAGTGTTTCATAGCCTTCGGGAAATCCGGCGATGAACTCATGCGCGTTCGCCTTGCGCGCCGCGTCTTCGATTTCCTCACGGCTTGCCCCGGGCCGACCATAAGCAATGTTTTCGGCAATGCTCCCGCCGAACAAGAACACATCTTGCGGAACGGTCGCCATATGTTCACGAATCCCCCGCAGCGGGTATTCGCGAACATCACGACCGTCGATCAAAACGCGGCCCGAGTCCGGTTCATAAAACCGCAACAACAGGGAGACGATCGTCGACTTCCCGGCGCCACTCGGACCGACCAGGGCAATGCGTTCGCCGGCTCCGGCCCTCAGCGACAGTGTTCTCAGCACGGTGATTTCATTGCGTGAGGGATAAGCGAAGCTCACCTCGTCAAAATCAATCGTGCCGGTTGGTCGCGCAATCGTCCTTTCCGACTGGTCTTCTGGCTCTTCACGAAGCAATTCACGAACGCGTTGGGTCGAGCCGATGGTTCGTTGCAGTTGGGCATACAGCTCCGCGAACGAGCCAACCGCTCCGCCGACGAACATCGTATAGAGCAAAAACTGCGTCAGGTCGCCCAGGCTCATGTCGCCCGCTTTCACGAGTCTCGCCCCGAACCAGAGCACCAGCACGAACGCCCCGAACAGCGCGAAGATCACGAACGCCGAGAACGCCCCGCGATAGAGGGCCACCCGAAGCACGTTTGTGACGACCTCGCTCATGCCGGTGCGATATCGGGTTTCCTCGAATGACTCGTTCGTGAATGCCTTCACGCCGGCGATACCTTGCAATGTCTCTTCGACGATCACGTTGGTGGCCGCGAGTTTGTCTTGGGCATCACGCGATAGTCTGCGCACTGCTCGTCCGAAAACTGCGGACGCCGCGAACAACGGAGGAACCGAGGCGAGCATGACAAGCGTGAGACGACCGGACGTGATTGCCAGCAGGACAATCCCGCCGAAAAGCAGAACGACTTGTCGCAGGAATTGCGGAATGGCCGATGTCAGGGCGTCTTGTATTTGCGACAGGTCCGAGGCCACCCGGCTCGAAAGCTCGCCGACGCGCCGTTGTGCGAAAAATCCGAGCGGCAATCGGAGCAACCGGGAATAGGTGTCCTGCCTCAGATCCGCGAGGCTGCGCTCGCCCACCTGGGCCAGCCAATAAGTCTGTCCGAACGAGCAAGCCGCCCGAATGGCGAGCACAATGACGAGCAAGCCTGCGGCCGCATTCATGTCGAGAGCCGATTCCGAACTTGGATTGGCGGCGTCCACGATTCGCCCCGCCAAATACGGAAACACCAAACCGAGCAGGCTGGCGGCAAACAGCGCCGCCATTGCCAGGACAAACCTGACCTGATAGCGCAGAATGTAGCCGAACAAGCGGTATGCCTCCCACAATCCGTCCCGGGTGACTTTGGCCGATTCCGCTTTTGAATTCGAACTTGATGACGAGCCATGACGAGCCATGAGACACTCCGAAGCGAGCGATGGACAACTCCTGAATAATAGGAAGGTGCCGCGAGCGATGGCTCGATCAAGTCGCGACCGCACGACACGAACCCTCGATTGGGTTGGGAAGCAACTTTCGTCTGTGGGAAGGATTTGGGAAGGTTGTTGGACATGCAAAGCCAATGTCTTTACAATACAAATTAACTGCGTTTCAGACGGATCTGTTGATTCAATAACGGCTTGAAGCGTAAATGTAGTGTTAAGCCACCACCTTATTTGATCCGTTTGAAAACGACATGGCGAGGGGTCTTTGTCGGTTGTTCTGTCTATTGTTCGAAGTTGCGACCCCTCACCCCGGCGGTCGTTTCGCCTCCATGACGCCGCTTGATTGATCCTGCGTCCTTTGCCGTATGCCCCGCTATTTCTTCCAACGGGCCACACATCCGCATCGTCGGCCAACTTCGCCAGCGTCTTTGACCCGGCATAGAATCTGAAAAACTTAACCGTCATTGCGCAACGATCAGCAAGCTCTTCAATAAACAGATTGCCAGAATCATCCGCGAGAATGTAAGGATGTCCCGGAAAACCAGGGGGGGGGGCGTCCGTTCATTGATGTTTGGGCGGGCCGGACGCTATTTGGCTCGCCATGATTAACGCTGTTCGGACTGTCAAAATTGATGGTCCTTCAAAATGGGCCATTTTCAATGGCTCAAAAAGGCTGCGCATTACTCCAAAATCATTTGGGAGCCTGTCGGTTTTGCCGGCTTTTCAAGGGGCTTTTAAAAAATGGTGTTCAATTGGCCCGCTGGTTTTGACCAGTCGGGTGGGTGTCCAACTGTCCAAAAAGTCACCAGAGGGGTGTTTGGAAGGTGTTTTTCGGTCACTTGGGGGTGGTTTTTGACCAGTTTGAAAATCCGAAAGGACCAAGGGCTGTAGCGTGTTGGCCGGTTCGGGAGCGGGTTCAAAAGTCCCGGCGCCGCCACCACGAGCGTCGTGATTGAAGCCGATGCCCCCGAAACCTCGACCGTCGGCGGATGTGTTGAAAGGATCGATTCGCCGTCATCCGGCCGGCTCAAAGTTGATAAAATCCGACCGTATGTCCGAGGTGACTCAGCTTCTTGCCGCAGCCGCCTCCGGCGACCGACAGGCGGCCGCCGGTTTGCTTCCGCTCATCTACGACGAGTTGCGCAAGCTCGCGGCCGCCCGCATGACGGACGAGGCACCCGACCACAACCTTCAGCCCAGCGCCCTTGTTCATGAGGCGTACCTTCGGCTGGTCGGGCCAGAGGATGAGTCTCGCGGAGAACCGGGGGCATTTTTTTGCGGCCGCCGCCGAGGCCATGCGCCGGATTTTGGTGGATGGCACCCGCCGGAAGAACCGGGAGAAGCTTCGGCGCGCCGTTCTCGGCGATATTCCCGCCGGGGAACCGGACCCGCGACACGACTTGATGGCCCTCGACGCCGCCCTGACCCGGCTGGCGGCCGAAGACCCGCAGGGCGCCCGGCTGGTCGAACTCTGGCATTTCGGCGGATTAACGGTTCCCGAGGCCGCCCAAGTGATGGGGATCGCCCCCCGCACCGCCGACCGGATGTGGGCGTTTGCCCGCGCCTGGTTGCACGAAGAACTGACCAACGGCGGGGGTGAATAGAATTTTTTGACAATTTCTGGCGTGATTTCCGCCTGACGGCGCATTGATCCAAGATTCCATCCGAATCTGTCCGGGGCCACGGCATGACCGAGCGTGAAATTTTCATGGCCGTTATCGACCTGCCCGACGCGGCATCACGGTCCGCGTATCTCGACAAAGCCTGCGGGGCGAACACGGCCTTGCGGAAGCGGGTCGAGGGGCTGCTCCGCTCGCACGATTCGGCCGGAAGTTTTCTGGGCGTCCCGGCCGTCGGAACGCCCGATCAGAACGCCGACGCGTTGTCTTTTGAAGCGGATCAGGCTCCCCCTCCGACGAGGCAACGGCGTTTCTCGCCCCGCCGCAGCGGCCCGGCTCGCTTGGCCGGATCGGTCATTACGAGGTGTTGCAAATCATCGGCAGAGGGGGGTTCGGGGTCGTCTTCCGGGCCTTTGACGAGGTGCTTCACCGGGTCGTCGCGGTCAAGGCCCTGTCCCCGCAAATGGCGGCCACGTCGCCCGCCCGCAAGCGATTTGTCCGCGAGGCAAGATCGTCGGCCGGGGTGCGGCACGAGAACATGGTGCAGGTGTACGAGGTCGGCGAACAGCCGCTGCCGTACATTGCGATGGAGTTCATCCCCGGCGAGACGCTTCAACAGCGGCTCGACCGCGACGGGCCGATTGACGTGCTTGACGTGCTGGGGATCGGCCGACAAATCGCCGCCGGACTGGCCGCCGCCCACGCGGCCGATTTGATCCACCGGGACATCAAGCCGGCCAACATCATGCTCGAAGGCGGCACCCGGCGGGTGAGGATCACCGACTTCGGCCTGGCCCGCGCCGCCGACGACGCTAGCATCACCCAGAGCGGCATGATCGCCGGGACGCCGATGTACATGGCCCCGGAGCAGGCCACCGGAGAACCGCTCGACCAGCGGGCCGACCTGTTCAGCCTTGGCAGCGTCCTTTATGTGATGGTGTCCGGCCGGCCGCCGTTCCGGGCCAACGGCGCGCTGGCGGTGTTGAGGCGGGTCGTCGAAGACACGCCCCGGCCAATCCGCGAGATCATCCCCGAGACGCCGTCGTGGCTCTGTGACATCATCTCCAAGTTGCATGCCAAGAATCCGGAGGAGCGTTACAAGTCGGCCCGCGAGGTGGCCGGCGTTCTCGCCGACTGCGAAGCCCGGCTCAAGGCAAACCCCGAACTCGGGGAATTGCCCCCCGCGCCGCCGCCGGAGAAACCGGCGCTGACGGTCGCACGCTCCGGCCGCCGGAAGCGGGCGACCATCGTGGCACTGTTGCTGTCCGTCGTCACGCTGGGCGTGACGGAAGCCGCCGGGGTCACGCATTTGTTCCGGGAACGGCCGCCAAAGACCGACTCCATCCAACCCCAAGACGGTCCGCCAATCGAACTGGCGAAGGGACCGCCGGATGGAACAATTAATCCGACGACAAAGGCTTCGCCTCCGCCCGCCGTTCACCTGTTCACCGATGCGGACGCCCGGCGAATCGCCGCGCTGCCGCCCATCGAGCAGGCCGGGGAAGTGCGCAAGGAATTGAAACGGCTCAACCCGGATTTTGATGGCGCCTTCCGGCCCGTCGTCAAGGACGACGCCGTCACGGAGTTGTACTTCTGCACGGATTATGTGACAGACATCTCACCCGTCCGGGCGTTGCCCCGTCTGCAAATCCTCTCCATGAAAGGCTCCCGCGTGGGCCGGGGCTCGCTTGTCGACTTGTCCCCCCTGAAAGGGATGGTCTTGGTTGATTTGAATCTCGCAAACAACAAGATCAGGAACCTGGCGCCGCTTCAGGGGATGCCCCTCAAAGGACTGGATTTGTGGCAATGGGTTGGAACGGACATGAAGCCGCTTCAGGGGATGCCGCTGAAGATGTTGAACGGCGGCGGCGGCAATCAAATGCTCGATCTCATGCCACTGGCCGGGTTGCCGCTGGAATATTTGTGCGTCAATTACACGAAGGCTTCCGACCTCGCCCCGTTGAGGGGGATTCCGTTGAGGTGGGTGGAATTCACCAACACGAATGTGACGGATGTCTCGCCGTTGCGGGAAGTGAAGACGCTGGAATCCATCAATCGACAACCGAGCACCAAGTTTTGGCAGATGGTCGATGCGAAAAAAAACGACCCGGCCCCGCCCATGGCTGACCCCGGCCCTGACCGCAAGGCCGCCGAGTATGTGCTGTCCGTTGGCAGAACGCTCCGGATCAACGGCCGGGACGATGAGATCAGCAACCGCGCCCGCCTGCCCGGCGGGACATTCCGGCTGACATCCGTGTCGCTCATTCAAAACCAGCAGGTGACCAACGCCGGGTTGGATGTCTTCAAGGATTGCCGGGACCTGACGCATGTTGTTCTGTTGGACAGCAAAAATGTGACCGACGCGGGGCTGGCTCACTTCCGGGGATGTCAAAATTTGATCCGCCTCGACCTGAACGGCACGAATGTGACCGACGCGGGGCTGGCTTGTTTCAAGGTTTGCGCCAACATCACCACGCTTGCCTTGCCCCATACGGTGATCTCGGACCGGGGATTACTGGAGTTTCCGAGCCTCAAGAACCTCACCCTTCTCGACCTGTGTGGTTGCAGGAACGTCACCGGTGCGGGTTTGGCCCGGTTCACGGACTCCAAGAACCTGACGTTTCTCGGCCTCGAATTCGCCGGGGTCACCGACGACGATCTCGCCCGGTTCGCGGATTGCAAGAAACTGGCGACTCTCCGGCTGGGCGGCACGAAGATCACGAATGCGGGGTTGGCCGGGTTCAAGGATTGCAAAAACATTGTGATTATTTCCTTGGGCAACACGCCGGTGACCGACGCGGGGCTGGCCTGCCTCAAGGATCGGAAGAACCTGACCCAACTCCAGTTGAACAACACGTCGGTGACCGACACGGGACTGGCCGAACTCACCGGACTAAACCGGCTGACCAAACTCGGCCTGACCAAGGCAAAGGGCGTCAACGAACTGGCCAAGGCGTTGCCCAATTGCCAGATCACCTGGGATGGCGGCAGGACCGGAATCGGTAGTGATCGGGGATGTGAATGGCGACGGCAAGCCCGACCTCGTCGTCGCCAACCTCTCAGACAACAGCGTCACCATGCTGCTGAATCATATCGTGGAAGAAGGTCTGGCGGCCCGTCTGTTCGTCGTGAATGACGGTCCGGGTTCCGATGTCAACTTGCAGACATCCACGACGATTGCCGCCAACTGGGCGCCGTTCCCGGACGAGGAGAACGGCGTCGCCGGTTACCAATGGGCCATTGGCACATCACCCGGCGGCGCCGACGTGCAGGGCTTCACCAATGTCGGCCTCGCCACCAACGCCGGCAACAGCGCGCTCCCGCTGACCGCCGGCCAGACCTATTATGTGACCGTCCGGGCCGTTGACAGTCTTGGCAACCCCGGTTTGGCCGCCAGTTCCAACGGC
>NZ_JH636444.1:417303-484040 GCF_000255705.1 Zavarzinella formosa DSM 19928 | reverse complement strand
CGGACGGCGACAAATACACGGTGAAACTCACCCCGGCCGCCACCGGCCAGATTGCCGTGATTCAGGACGACCCCGACGGAACCGGCAAAGGGCCGATCAAGGGGATCTATCTGCAAGGCACGGACGCGACCAAGAGCGTGCTGACCATCACCGTGGTCAAAGCCAAGGGGGGCGACGGGCTGGTGAGCATCGGCGCCATTGAAGGCTCGGGGCTGAAGACCCTGTCGGCCGCCGCGAGCGATTTGACCGGCGGGGGAATCATGCTCGCCGGGACGCTCGCCCAATCAACGAGCATCACCCTCAACAACATCGACGACAACGCCAAGATCAACATCGACGGCGGGATCGCCGCCCTGACGGCCGCCCAATTCGGCGGCGGGTCGCTGGTGGCGGCCAGTGTGGGAACGATGACGATCAAGGGGGACTTCTCCGCGAATGTCACGCTAAGCGGCCAAGGGGTGGCGTCGGGCAAGCCGACACTGACCACGGTGAGAATCGGCGGAAATGCCACCGGATCGGCGTGGAATGCCACCGGCGCCATTGGCTCGCTGACCGTCGGCGGATTCGATTCCGGGTCGATCTCGGCTTACAGCCTGGGAACGCTGACGGTCACGAAGGACTTTCATGCGGGCATCACGCTGAGCGGCCAGGGGGTGGCGGCAGACAAGCCGGCGCTGGCCACGGTGAGAATCGGCGGGACGGTCACGGGCGCGGCTTGGGATGTGTCCGGCAATGTCGGATCGATCACCGTCGGGGCGTTCATCAATAGCTCTCTCTCCCTGACCTACACCCCGGCCAACCCGAATAACCCGATTATCAACGGGACTTTTTCGGAAGATTTCAAACTCACGACGTTCACGGCGACCGGCGTCAGTGGTTCGACCGGCGCGGCCTTTGCCAACAGCTTTGTGGCGGCCAAGACGGTGGGCGCCGTGTCCCTGAAATCGGTCGCCACTAATGACATTCCCGTGTATTTCGGCATCGTCCCCAAAACAAGCATCGGCAGCGTGCGCGTCACCTCGCCCCATTTCGTCTACGACAAGAACCAGCCGACGCCGCAGTTCACCGGCAACTTCCTGGTGAATCTTGTTTGAACAAAGGCAACCTCGCTCGATCGTCTGTCCGCACATGGCCGGAAGCCCCAATCCGCCGGGGTTTCCCGACCGGGGGCCGGGCAACTTCGCAAACAGCGGGGTTACGGCCCCCGGCTCTTTCCGATTTTTAAACCGGTCAGAACTCATCCCAAAAGCGACCGGAAAAAGTGAAAAACACCTTTGTGTTGACTATTTCTGGACAGTTGGACACCCGCCCCGTTGGTCAAAAACAGCGGGCCAACTGAACACTTTTTTCGGCTCATCTGGGAAGGCGGTTTCACAATGCGCTCAATGCCACAAGATTGGCAGGCAAGGGGGAGAGATTGGACCGGACCTCTCGCAGATCGGCAAGAAGATGCAGAAGCGGCAACTTTTGGAGAGCATCGTCGATCCCTCAAAGGATATCGACGCCAAGTTCGCCAGTTATACGGCCGAAATCGACGATGGCCGATTGGTGAGCGGCCTTGTAATCAGGCAAACAGCCGCCGAGGTGGTTGTTCGTGACAACCAAGGCAAAGACACGGTGATCCCAGCCAACAAACTGGTGACGCTGACACCGTCGAAAAATCCCTGATGCCGGAACAGCTTTTGCGAGACATGACTGCCGAACAAGCGGCCGATCTGCTGGCCTATTTGGAAAGTTTGAAGTGATTGTTATGGAAATAAATAATCATTAAGGCAAAAGAATCATATCGTGATTTCTTCCCTGTGAAACTTTGTGTGATCTTTGTGATTAGTCTTCTCTTTTTTCTTCGTTCACCTCAAGCAATCGTTCGTACACCTTGATGAGTTTGGTGCGGATCGGTTCGGCTTTTCGGGTCAATTCCTGTTGTCGGCGGACGTATTCCTGTCGTCCGGTCGCCTCTTCGATGCGGATGGGTTCGAGTTCGTAACCGGTCATGTCATACGGGCTGGCTCGCATGTCCAGTTCGCGGGCCTCCCATGCCAGTAGAAACGCATCCCCAAGCAGTTCGCCGGATACCCACGGGGCGATCTTGTAGGCGTAACGGTAAAGATCCATCGTGACATGCACGCAACCGGGTTGGTCGAAATGCTCCGTCGTGTCACGGGTGAGTTGATGGCGATTTTTGGGAACGGCCAGCGGAGTGAAGAAGCGGTACGCATCGTAATGCGTGCAGCACAGATCGCCGGTTTCCACGATCCCGGCAATGTCATCGGGGGATAAACGCAGCGGTGTGCGGCCGTGTCGAATGTTCTCTTCGCGGTAAACCATCGCCCATTCGTGCAAGCCGAAACAACCACTGAAGGCCGGACGGGCGGCGATCTTGTTCAGATAATTGAAGGCCCACCGCACGAATGTCAATCGGTGGGGGGGAAAGGCGGCCGCCGGGAGAACAAGCCCTTCTGGCACTGTTTCAAAAACACCCTTCCAAGCCAGTTCCTCGGAACGGGCGTTTTCCAGCAGACAATCCGGACCGGGGGACCATCTCAGCAATTGCGACGGCCGGAACGAAAAATATTCGAAGAGAAAATCACGGGCGGGATGTTTGGTTCCTGTCGCCATCCGCCGGACTCGCTCCTCGGCATAAGGCGCGAGTCTTTCGTGATGGCGGCGTTGACAGTCCCGCCATTCGGCTTCGGTAAGACGCTCAAACATGTCCGTGATGGGCCAGGTATCGTTCGGCATCCAAAGCGGCCATGCACCCGGAACCGGCGGCGGTGATTGCCTGCCGGTAATAGTCGTCGGCCACGTCCCCGGCGGCGAAGACAGCCTCGACGCTGGTATAAGTCCGGGCCGGGGTGGTCCACTGAATGTACTTTTTATCCGTCAGTTTAAGTTGCCCGTCGAGGAAACTTGTGTTGGGCGTGTGGCCGATGGCGAGAAACACCCCGGTGCAAGGCTGTTCGACGATTTCGCCCGTCTTGTTGTTCTGCAACTTCACGCCGGTCACACCCTTGTCGTCGTTCCCCAAAACTTCATGCAGTTCCGTGTTCCAGCGCACATCAATCTTGGGATTGTCCAAGGCTCGTTGCTGCATGATCTTGCTGGCCCGAAATGTGTCTTTGCGGACCAGCAACAGAACTTTGCTGCCGAACTTCGCCAAATAATTGGCCTCTTCAATCGCCGAATCGCCGCCGCCGACGACGATGATCGGATTGTTTCTGAATCGGGGCAGCGCGCCATCACAAACCGCACATGCGGAAACACCCCGGTTCTTGAACGCATCTTCGCTTGGCAATCCAAGATAATTCGCTCTTGCCCCGGTGGCGATAATCACGGAAAGAGCCTGAACCTTTTCACCGTCGTGAGTGGTCAGTGTGAAAGGCTGCTTTGAGAAATCAACCTTCAAAACATCTTTGGAAACAATTCGCGTGCCGAAATTCTTTGCTTGTTGCCGCATCAACTCCATCAATTCCGGGCCGTTGATCCCGTGGTTTGGCTGCGGTTTGTTCGCGGCCACCCAATATGGCTGCGATTCTTCAGGCAGGGCGCTCTTCAGTAGTTCCCGTGTGTGACCGGACGGATAGCCGGGATAATTTTCTACTTCGAGCGTGAGGTTCAGTTGACCAAGGGGAAGAGTGCCCTGTTGCCGGTTCTTTTCACTAATGGGGTCGCCTTCGATCACCAGTGGGTTGAGATTCGCCCGGGCGGTGTAGATCGCCGCCGCCCAACCGGCGGGGCCGCTTCCGATGATCACGACTTTTTCCACGCTTGCCATGAGATACTCCGTGTCTTTCGTCTTGCCTGCGGACTTCCGTAGTCAACAATAGGGGGAATGACCGGCGACGGGGAGGAAGATGTCGATCCCCCGTGCCGCCGGCCCGGAATCACGTTACATGCTGCGACTGACCGACCTGCGGGAGATTCTTCGTTACATCCCGCAATTCCGCGACCGGGTCTTTGTGATCGCGATCGACGGCGCCATCGTCTCGGACGATAACTTCACCAACTTGATGCTGGACATCAAACTCCTTCGCAGTCTGCGAATCGGTGTTGCCATCGTCCACGGCGCCGGTCTGCAAATCCGCCAGGCCGCCGCGAAAGAGGGCTTGCGCCTCAGCAATAGCGACGGAATCGGCGTCACCGATCCGGCCACGCTTCGTCTGAGCATCCAAGCTTCGCAAAGTGTCACCCATCAAGTTCTCCAGGGACTCGCAGATAACGACCTGCGGGCGGCCGCGACCAATTCCATCGTCGCCCACCCGGCCGGCATCCTCGGAGGAATCGATCATCAATGGACTGGCCGATTGGAACGAATCGACACGGCCGTCCTGAAAACCCTGCTTGACGGGGATATCATCCCCGTCATCGCCCCGTTGGGTTTCGACGGGGAGGGGCGAACGTTTCGGCTTAATTCGGATGCCGTGGCCGTCGAGGTGGCCAAGGCCGTCCAAGCGGTGAAACTTATTTACCTCTCAGCCCACAAACCACCCCGGCTCAACGGGCGGACATTGCGCACCCTCACAACCGACGAAACGGTTGCCATCCTCAAAAAACATCGGACCGAACTGCAGCCCGTGGAGGCGATTTCCAAGCTGGAAAACGCCACAAAGGCTTCCAAGTCGTCGATTCCCCGCGTTCACATCATCGACGGGACCACCCCGGAGGGGTTGCTCGCCGAGGTTTTTTCAAACGACGGCGTCGGCACGCTGGTTCATGCCAACGAATACCAATCATTCCGCAAAGCCCAAAAGAAAGATCTCCGGGCGATCCACGCCCTCATCCAACAAGGTGTGGAGGCGGACGAACTCCTGAAACGCACCCGAGCCGATGTCGAACGCCAGATCGACGACTTTTTCGTCTTTGAAGTGGACAAAAACCCCGTGGCTTGCGGGGCATTGCACCAATTCGTGGAACAAAAAAAGGCCGAACTCGCCTGCGTCTATGTCGATAACCGGAACGAAAACCGGGGCATCGGCGTGCGGATCATTCGTTATGCGGAAGAACTCGCCCGAACATTGGGCCACGAGGTTTTGTTTTGCCTGTCCACCCAGGCGATCAATTACTTTGTTCAAAAAGGGGGATTTCAACTCGGAACCCCGGATGATCTCCCCCCGGCGAGGCGCCTAATTTACGACCGCAGCGGCCGCCATTCGCAGGTTCTCATCAAACGCCTTTGATTCTCAAGTTGTTTGGATTGGAGGCAGGTTGGTGGAAATCGGATTCGCCGAATCCCCGAAATGCCCCACGGCGAACACTCGCCGCTTCGATATAATGCCCGGTAATTGAACGAGAGAAACGAAATCATGCCGACGGAAAACGACGATTTAGACAGCAGTTGGGACAACCTGGCTGATGAGTTGGGCGTGGACGGGGTCACTCCGGCCGCCGCTCTGACACCACCCCCGCCAGTGGCGCACACGCACCATGCCCCGGCGGCCCATCCTCCGAAACATGCCCACGCGCCGACCCCGGAAGCCGCCGAGGAAGATGATTTCGGCGGTGGCTTGGAAGAGGCCCCGAAGGACGAAGAGTTCTCGGATGATCTCGAAGGCGACGAAGGTGGTTCGGAGGAAACGAGCGAAGGAACCAGCGAAGAAGGCGAAGGCAAAAAGAAACGTCGTCGTCGTCGTCGTCGCCGGAAAAAGGGCGGAGCCACTCCGGAAGGAGCCCCCGGCGAGGAACCGGCGGCTTCTGATGATAGCGGAGAGTTTGAGGCCGTGAAAGAAACGGCCGAGGAAGAGGAAACTGTCGAAGAGGGGGAAGCCCCCGGCGAGATGGCTCCGGATTCCGAGGAAGACGAAGATGAAGAACGGATGATTCCGTCGGCCGTTGACGAGGAAATGAACACGGCCGGGAACAGTCCTCGTCAGGAATGGAAAGTGATGAGTTGGAACGAGTTGATCGGCAAACTGCATCGTCCCTAAGCCGGAGTCCGCATGTCCCGGCTTGAAGGTTCACGCCTCATCCCGTTTCCGCATGAACGGGTGAGCGCTTCTCTCAGTGATTCTGAGTTTCTGGTCCGCAGTTTGGATCGCGTGGACGAGATTCTTGAAGCCGGACCGGACCGGGCGGTCTGGAAAACCCGTCTCGGAACCGGCTTGTTTTCCAGCACCGTCGAAATCACCTTGGAAGTGATTGAACGGCTAGCTGATTCCTCGCGGTTCCGAGCCACCACCAAAGCAACGGGTGGTGGTGGAATTTCCGAAATCACTTTGCAATTTCTGAGAGTTGATATTGGAACCGATGTTCGTTACCAAGCCGACATCCTTGAGCGAACTGGGTTCATGAAGATCGTCTCCATGACGCTGATTCAATCGGCCGCCAAGACGGTCATTGACGATACTTGGAAATCCCTCGAAACGAAACTCTCTGCCATTCCTTAAACTTTTCGCCAGATTTCCCGGTTCGTTAATTCACCGGGAAACTTCTTCGCCTAAAATATCGTCTAATTCACACACAGCCGCTCAATCGCCCGGATCGCGTACTCCCCCCGGCCAGGATCATTCCGATGAAGGAAGTTGTTCGCGCCAAATGCCCCAAATGCCAGAATGTGCTCTCCATTCCGGCGGAATGGGCGGATCGCACAATCAAGTGCAAGCATTGCGGCCATCAAATGCAGGCCCGTCGCAAGACGAAGCCCGAGGCAACCGCCCAGAATGCTCCCAAAGCCGCTTCGGTTCCGGCCGCGTCTCCGGTCCAAGCCGTGAAGCCGGCAAGTCCCGTGATGCCCAGCCCGACTTGGGAACCTTTGCCGGAATATACGCCACTTGCCGCCGCACCGATGGCGACCGCCCCTGTGCGACCGGCAACGGTCCCGGCGGCCGCCGAGGGGAAATCAACTTATGTGACGGCATTTGACACCAGAGAACGCTACAGCGGCCGGGGCCATTACAAGGGGCCCAAGAGCGGAGCGTGGATTAAATATGCCATTTTCGGCGTGTTATTTCTGGGCGTCGTCGGCGGGGCCGGGGCGGTCTACAAGTTTCGCCCGGACCTGTTCAGCCCTCCGTCCGGCGAGACTCCGAAAGATCAGACGATTGCCGAGAACAAACCTGGCGTCCCGGCCAACGGGGCGTCGAATAACACTCAGGAAGTGGCCGGGGGGATTTTTCCCCGCCGGATGCTGGCCATCTCGATTCACAGTTATCTGTATGCCAATCCGCTGCATAACGGGGAGCAATCTCTCCTGGCAGTCGAAACTGCTCCGACCGGCACCGATGCGAACATTCGCAAACTGGCTGATCGTTGGCGGATTCCCAACGAACAAGTTTACCATCTGACGGATGCCCCCACCAAGGCCGAAAAACTGGCGGCCGCCAAGACTTCCACCCCGAAAAAGAAGGGGGAGATGACCGCTGTGGTGGCCAAAGCGGCGAAATCACTCCCCTTGAAGATGGTGATGGAGGGGGCGATCACCAATTTTGCCGACTCAAGCCGCGAGCAAGACCGGGTGGTTTTCGTATTCTGCGGACATGCTTACGAAAAAGATGGCAAAGCCTTCCTGCTTCCGCTGGAGGGAGATTTTGAAGAACCAGAAACCATGATCCCCCTTGAATGGTTCTATGAGAAGGTGGCGGCCTGCAAGGCGCAAGAAAAATTGGTGATCTTTGATGTGGCCCGTTTCCATCCGGATCGCGGTTTGGAACGCCCCCACCCCGGTGTGATGAGCGAAGGGTTGGAAAAAGCCCTGCATGACTCCCCCGAGGGCGTCAGTGTGTTGACCACCTGCTCCAAGGGCGAATATTCGTATGAAGTGGATTATTTCCTTCGCAAGGGAATGAAAGCCGCCGTGTACGGCGGGTTCTTCCTCAGCATGATTCAAACGGCAGGCCTTGAGGGGTTTCTGACTCCCGAAGGAAAACTTCTCGCCCCGACGGATCCGCTTCCCGCCGAACGTCTGGTGACTTACATGAGTGAGAAAGTCCCCGACTTGGTAAAGGATCGGTTCGTCGGCAAAACGCAAACGCCCAAAGTGACGCTCAAACATCGTGACGTTGTCGTGAAATACGACCCTAACGAAGCTGTCCCCGGCAAGGTGGCTTATCCGGTTCCCCCGCCATCGGCCGATCCGAAAATGATCGCCTCCATTCTGCGGGAGATCGAAGTCCCGTCGGTGAAGTCTTTCCGCGAAGACGCGGTCCAAGCCAAGATTTCAGACATTGTCCCCTTCAAGGCGGAGACGCTCAAGGAATACGAAATGGGAGCCTTGAAAGCGGACGACACGCCGGATGCGTTTCAAAAGGTTGTTTTGGCGGCCGTTGAAAGAATGCGAAAGCTCCGTGAGGCGGGCAATGGCAACGAGTTGCCGGAATCATTTGTTGGCGAGACATCGGATGCCGCCAAGAACCAACTCAAGCGAGTTCAGGAAGTTCCCGCCAATGTTGAGGTGATCCTGCGAGAGCATCTTGAGGAGCTTGAGAACATCGCTTCGATGAAGGAAGCCCAGACGAAGCGCTGGCAGGCTAATTATGATTACATCCTGGCTCAGGTGAAATTCCGCATTTGCTACGCCTATCAATACAATCTGGCGCTCGCCAACGTTCGCGGCGGGAAGGTGCCTGACCTGACTGGCGACCAAAACGGCTATCGTTTGACCGCCGAGGTCACGCTCGATAAAAACACCGCCAAGGAATACAAGGTGATGTTTGATGAGGCTCGAAAATCCCTCAACGAATTGGTGAAGAACCATCCGCAAACGCCGTGGGCGCTTCTCTCCAAGGCCGATCGGACGGTGGCCATCGGTCTTCGACTGACCCCGACGACCGGGGCGAGATAAGTTTCCAAGAGATTCAAGAAGTCCAAAAGAGAGGAGCCAGGCGGCCCTCTCTTTTTTGTTTACCGACGGTCTTGGGTGGGACTTCCGCCCAACCCGCCGAAACTCGCCTGTGTTCCGCTGGCCGCGTTGTTGCCCGCCGCCAGATTCGGCACGACGTTGACGTTAAACCCGAACGTGTTGAGCAGCGCGTTGTAATTAAACCCGACGCTCACCTGCATGTCCGTCCCGATCCGGGTGAAGGTCAGTGAGTTTGAGAGAGAAGCCTGAGTGCTAAATTCATAGGAGGTGGCGGCAGTCACCACATATTTGGGATTGAACACATAGCCGACGGAAGCCGTGACCAACCGGCTGCCAACCGGCTCAATGGTTCGATACGAGACACTGAGCCGAGTCCGGTCATCACGCTGATAGCTCGTGCCGACCGCAACGTATCTGGCTCCGAGATCATACGGGTCCACCCAAGAATCGAGGTACACGGAATTCCGATCACCAACGTTCCACACCACATTCGATTCCAAAAAGCCGACGTTCTTGCCGAAATTGTCCCGTTCCGGCGTCGGGAAAATCGAGCCGGTGAGATTGATTGTCAGCCAGTCAACCTCATGTTCCAAACCCGGATAGCCGCGTTTGGTCTGGAACCGTTGCCGCCAGCCCAATTGCAAGACCTGAATATCGTCGAGTGTGTCCGGCTTGGAGTCCACCAATCGCCGGATCGCGTACAGGCGGGGATCGTAAATCGGCGAACTGGCAAGAGCCGCCCCTTTGATATTCATTGTCGGATCAAAGTATGGGTGCCACGGAGTGATGTCCCGCCAGGAGGATTCCGTCGCGTCGTCGTTCAATCGATCCAGTTGCGGCAGAAGCGTATGGCTGGTCGACGAGGCGGCGTAATAGTAATTCGCGCTGAAGACGTTCTTATGATAGATTCCCTGCACGTTAAACAGTTCGCTCTCGATGTCTGAATAGAGGCGAGAGAGCGGCAAGCTCGAACGAACCCCCAAGCCGCCGTAGGCCCGGCCCTCGGGGCTTCTGTTGGCCGTGTCGCTTGTGTAGTAGGCAAAGTCCGCGACCCCATAGGGAACCACTTTGAGCGGTCCCGCGTAAAAGGGCATGGACAATTCCTGCATCCAGTCAAAACGCCCCGTGTTGACGGAGGGTTCGATGGGCGGCGAGTTGACATCGACGCCAAACGGGAATTCCCGGGTTGGCTGGCGGTATGGCGACGAACGGGCGTAGCCCACGCTGCCCCAAGTGTGGTATGTCAGGGTGTCGAACAGGGAAATCCCCAGCAACTGCCCTTCTAACTTCGGCAGCCATTGGGTTTCGCTAACCCAATTTCGGATGTTCGGTTCGGTCAGCATGGTGACCGCCGCATTGCCGTTTTGATACTTCAGCCACAAGAAGGTTTCTTGGTTCGGTCCCTGGTTATAGTCGAAGTTGTAATACTGCTCGTAAAAGTTTCGATCACTCAGATAGGCGATCTGGCTTTGCAATGTCAGATCGCCGAATTCTTGCTGGTGCCGCCACAAAAACCGGCCCCGGAGGTCGGGGGGCGAAAAGTCCATGCCCCGCTCGCCGCCAATGATGTCCGTCCCCTTGTCGTGAATGATGTACCCCTTCACCAACGTCTGGAACGGGGCATCCATTCCCAAAAACGTGTCGCCAGAAAGGAGGTATCTGGTCCCCAGGCCGGGGCCGCGACGACCGAGATAATCCGTCAACAAATCCCACTTTTCGCCCGGCAGCTTTTTTAATCCGATCAGATCAAGCATGTCCCACGTCAGGTATGTTTGGAAGCCAAAGATACGGTCCTGACGGAACACAACGCCCTTGAACGGCCCCAAGGGGTCTTCCAAGTCGGTTTTGACTTTGGGAGCGTAAAAAACCGGAATGGGGCCGATCTTAGTGGTGACATCGGTTGCCTCCAGAATCTCCGGGTCTTCCTCGATCAGTTCACCGGTGAGCCGGTCCCGAAAAGGCGTGCCAATAATCGTGGTTTTTAGCTCGCGGGGCATCTTGTAGATCGATGCCATCGGCGTGGTGACCCGAAGTTCGGGATCGGAGGGAAGCCGGCTAGCATGAATCTCGGCGAGGATGGCCTGAAACTCGGACGACCCGAGCTGATAAATTTCCCGGCCTTTCATGTGCGCTTTGTTTGCATATCCGTCTTTGATGTACTCAAGGTCCGCTTCGATGGCGATGGCCTTGTGCCGCTCCACATCGTAGTAAACTCGCTCGGCCCGCAACGTCTTTGATTGCGTGGCCGGTTTTCCGGTCGCCGTTCCGTCGTCATCGCCGCCGTATCGGATCACCACATTGCCGGACATGTAGAACTCAAGGCCGGCGGAGTCGCTGCCGTCCGTGGAACCCATCGCATCGACGGCGCTTTTGGAATCCCCGCCCTTCCTCCAGATCACAATTCGATCAGCCTCGACCTGCAAGGCGCGGATTTGGCCGGTCGTGAATTTGGCCAGCAACTTGATGCCGCCGGTGACGACAGTGACACGTTCCTTGTCGATCAGCGTCATCCGCACTTCGTAAGGTTGCGTCGAACGCGGGGCGATCCAGATCGTGCGGGTTTCCGAAAGGGGAACCGGAATCACCGTGGTTCCGGTGATGAGCGGAGGGTCCAGGGCCGCCGGCGGCGGCAGTGTGTTTTTGGGTTGCACCCCGCCCGGAGCCGGCATTGGCGGCGGTTCCGCATCGCGCTTGATCGCCTGGACCGGGAGAACCAGCGTCTTTGCCGCGGGATCTTCAGCCGGTTTGGCAGCTTGGACGGTTCGACCACGTGCGAGCGATGCTTCTTTGAAGAGCGCATCGGAGGCCATCGATTTTTGCGTGACTTGATAGCCATAACGGCCGATGGCCGGGGTCGTGAATTCGACCATCGCGGCTTCAATCACCACCGCCGGTTGTTTGTCAACCGATCCGCCCGAGTGATTGATTAACACAGATTGCCCGTCGGCGGCCTTGGCAAAGACAACGACTTTGATCGGCTCACGGCGGTTCTTGGCGATTGAATCCCACCAAACAATGGCTTCGTCAGCGCGAATGCTGTTGCCGTCGTGGTCGAGGACGACAGCCCCGCGAAGCAGGAACGCCGTTTCCATGCCATCTTGCCAAGTGAAAATATCCTTGGCCATCATGGAGAACGGGGTTTTGGCGGGGGCGGTCCACTGGAGGCGGGTGATTTCGGCCCCGACGGCCACGGTCGGCATCCCCGCCCCGAGGGTGAGGAATGCCAGCGCCAGCCAGAGGTACGTTGAACGACCGCCCACGGAAACTCCAAGTTGATGCCGCCACCCAAAGGGATCTGCGGTCAGAATCTTTGGGTTGCGTGGGGCGGGGAATAACGGCCGGAGGAAATTACGTCAAGCCGGAACGGAAGGGGATTTGACCGGAAAACTGGCGGTTTGGGAAAGCAAAGTCACCGGGTAAAGAGATTTGTCAGAGTCAAAAATCGCGAAGTGAAACTGAACACATTGGACACACTAAAAAGAAAAAAGGGGCGGGGGTAAAATTGAACACATTGGACACCCCAAAACAAACGGGTTTCAGCCCTTTTCATGTGCTTTTGGCGGGTTTACACCCTGTTCGGAGGTGTTCAAAGGCCGAGAGCGTCGAGATCGTCCATCAGTTTGTCCAAATCGTCCTTGGCGGCGGCCGGACTGGCGGGTTGGCGTTTAGCCAACCCGACGGCGGTTCCAACGGCTTGGCGTCCGTCGGCGACCAGTTCACGATCCCGTTCGGCAATGGCCTGCGACACGGCGTCTTTTTCCTCGCCGCCGAACAACCGGGAAAGGTCGATTTTCAGGCCGCTAATCTCTCCCACCGGCGCCCCGGCGATGGCGGGAGTCTTATACTCGGGGAACATGATCGCTTGTTCAGGACATACCCGGCTGCACGCCGGGCAACCCTTCTTACAGTTGTCCTGGCTTTCGACCAAAATGCGATCTAGCCTGTCCACCCCATAGACGCCGAAGAGGCAAAAATCGAGGCATTCGAGGCAGTTGGTGCAGCGGCTATAGTCGATCACCGGATACCAGCGCCGGTTGGGGGGCGCGAGCAATTGTTCCGGAGTGAAAGCCGGGAGTTCGGGAACCTTGGGGGTGAGGCCAAAGCCTAGTTGAACCAACGGGGCGGCCGCCGCCGGCCGGGAGCGTTGGGCTTCGTCTCGACGATCACGGCATTCGGCCGCGATTCGGCGAACCTCGGCGAGATACGGTTCGGCGTTGTGCTTCTCCCGGAGGTCGATGCAATAAATGTGACGATCCGGAATGGCGGCCCCGGAGCCGATGCCTTCCGGCGGTTCGGTTTCCGTGTCGTCCTCGTCGCTGGCCGGTTTGATGAGCGATTCGCCCATTTTTCCAGGCACGCCCATCCGGTCGAGCAGCCAGAAGGCGGCGCGGGGAAAATGCCAGGAGAAAACCAGCAAATCCCCGGTGACGCCCTGAAGGTACAATCGCCCGGTGTGATCGGGGCCGAGATCATACAGATTGGGAACGATCGAGACATCCAAACCGGGTTCCAAAATCAACGCGGCGGCAACGCTTTCTTCAAGCGATCGTTTCGCCGGATGTTTTCCGGGGGCTTGGGAAAGAACCACGGTGAGTCGTTGACGGCTCATGGATGCGGGATACCTGGTGGGATTTCAGCAATCGATAGTGTAACTGAAAAACAAGCGGGGAACACGGTTATTCGTGCATTTGCCCTTTGAGAATACGCTGGGTTTGTTCCCAATTCGTGTTCAGATATTCCACATATTCCGAGGCGGTCATCGTACCGAGAGTTTCCCCGGTCATCGTGAACAGCCAGCCGTTTTCGTAAGCCGACACGTTGATGATTGATGGGTCTTTCAAGGCTTCCGAATTCACGGAAGTGATCGTTCCGGCGATGGGGGAGAACAAATCGGAAACGGCCTTCGATGTCTCGATGTTGCCGATTTGCTGCTTGTAGGCGACGCTGGCCCCCTCGGAAACGCACCAGTCGAGAAAGTAAACATCCTGCATCAGCCGCAGGGCGTAGGTTGAGAAGCCGAACCGGCTGACGCCATCGGCCTCCGGTCGGCACCACATGTGATTCCGGCAATAACGAAGCTCCGTGGGGAGACGGGCTTCGTATTTGCCCATGTCGAAAATCAGCGGATCGGCCATGTGTGGAATGTTCAACGGGCCGGGCGGGGTTGTCAGATCAAGTGTACCGTTCGCTCTTGAACTGGGAATCGAAAAAGATCGGCAACTGGCGGTCAATTTGCAAAAGACCCGGCCGGGTGACTTCCACCGAGTCCGATGTCGTCTTCAACCAGCCATCTTCCTCAAGTTTCCGAAACTGCGGTTCAAACTCTTTCAGGATGTTCACGGCAAATTTGGATTGGAAATACCCAAGATCCAACCGGCCGGTCTTGATCTGAAGAATCATCTCGCGGATCAGCGACTCGCGGGGGGTGACAGGCAGCGCACGGCCCAATGGAAGCTCGTTGCGATCAAGCTTTTCCAAATACTGTTCCCATTGATCGACGTTTTGCAGGTGGACTCCATTCACCTGACCGAACGAAGCGACCCCGGTGCCGAACATGTCGGCGCCGTGCCAGAGGGCGTCTCGGTAGACGAATTTGGTCTTTTCCTTGCTCTTCACCACCGTGTAAGCGCTGGAAATCGAATAGCCCGCTTTCACGAACTCGCTGAACGCATAATCCACCCAAGCCCGTTTCGTCGGCCAGTCAGCGACGGCCATTGTCGGCTCGTCATTGCCGAGAATTTTCAATTCTTTGGAGAAAACAGTGTTGTATGGCAATTCCATCTGGTAGATGGTAACACTATCCGGACCCATGGCGATGGTCTTTTCGACACACACCTTCCAGTTATCCCAGTCCTCGCCGACCATTCCGGCGATGAGATCAATATTGATCTGCGGGAAGCCCAAATCCCTGGCCCAGCCAAAGGCCCGGTGAATTTCTTCCTCCAAGTGCGCCCGGCCGTTGTACTTGAGAATCTCCGGCTTGAAGTTTTCCACCCCGAGACTAAGGCGGGAGACGCCCATTTCCCGCAGGGTTTCCAATTTGTGCTGTTGGAGCGTGCCGGGTTCGCACTCGAAAGTGACTTCTTCGGCTTGGTCCCACGGCATGATAGCGCGGAGGCGGGTCATCAATTCCCGAAGTTGAGCCGCGCTCAAGTAGCTCGGCGTTCCCCCGCCGAAATAGACGTAATGGAGGTGACGCCCACCGATCACCGGCAATTTGGAAAGTAGTTCGACTTCCTTGGTGAGCGCGTCGGTGTAAACTTCGATTTCTCTTGCGTTCTTGTCGGTGTAGACCCGAAAGTAGCAGAACTTACACCGCTTCCGACAGAACGGAATGTGCAGGTAAAGCCCAAGCGGCGTGCCGGGGACCGGAGCGCGGTTGAGCGCTTCGTTGGCGGCGGGTAAGTTGGTGGGTTTCCAAAAGGAAAATGGCGGGTAGTTGGCGATGAAGTAGTTGCCGAGACCGGTCTTTTCCTGATCCACGGCGGGTGCGGCGGCCATTGAATCGTTTCCCCCACGTCAAAAAGCGACTTTCGTATCCACTACTATACAGACGTATGCCTTCCTTCTTACAGACGTCCTGCCAAACCGCACATTCGCGGTATAATGGCGTTTTAGCCCGAAGTTTTTTGGCCTGACGGGGAACCGGATGTCCGAGCATTACATTTTCCAGATCGAAAAACTGACCAAGATGTATGGCGTCAAGAAGGTGTTGGAGGACATCCGCCTCTCCTTCCTGCCGGGGGCAAAGATCGGCGTCATCGGTTCCAACGGGGCCGGCAAAAGCACCCTGTTGAAGATCATGGCCCTTCAGGACAAGGACTTCATGGGGTCGGTGCGGGCCGAGAACGGCATCAGCATCGGCTATGTGCCGCAAGAACCGAAACTCACCGCCGGGAAGACGGTGCTGGAAAACATTGAGGAAGCGGTCGCCCCGATCCGCAATCTCGTGAAGCGACAGGAAGAAATTGGCGAAAAGATGGCCGAGGCCACGCCCGAAGAATTCGACAAACTCACGGACGAAATGGACCGTGTGCAGGCGAAGATTGACGCCGTGAACGCTTACGAAGTGGATCGGTTGCTCGAAATGGCGATGTCCGCCATGAAACTTCCTCCTTCGGATTCGATGGTCGAAGTCCTCTCCGGGGGGGAACGTCGCCGGGTCGCCTTGTGCAAGACGCTCCTGCAAAAACCGGACTTATTGCTGCTTGACGAACCGACCAACCACTTGGACGCCGATTCGGTGTTCTGGCTCGAACAGCACTTGAAAGAATACGAGGGGACCGTCGTTTCAGTGACGCACGACCGTTACTTCCTCGACAATGTCGCCGAGTGGATTCTGGAGTTGGATCGCGGCCGTGGCTACCCGTTCAAGGGCAATTACACGGCGTGGATGGAACAAAAACGTGCCCGCCTGGCCATTGAGGAAAAAGCCGAGTCGGCTCGTCAAAAATCGCTGGCCCGCGAACTGGAATGGGTGAAAACCTCTCCCAAGGGGCGGCTCGCCAAGAACAAAGCCCGGTTGACGGCCTATGAGAAGCTAGCCTCCCAAGAATACGAGGAACGCGACGACGAAATCGTCATGCAGATTCCTCCCGGCAATCCGTTGGGGAATCTGGTGGTACGGGCCGAGGGAGTGTCCAAGGCATTCGGCAACAATGTGTTGTTCACGGACATGACCTTTGATCTTCCTCGCGGGGGAATCATCGGCGTCATCGGGCCGAACGGGGCCGGGAAAACGACCCTCTTCCGCATGATCGTCGGCCAGGAAACTCCGGATGCGGGAACCTTGCGTGTCGGCGAGACGGTGCAAGTCGCTTATGTGGACCAGAACCGCGATGCTTTGAACGACAAGCTTTCGGTCTTTGAGGAAATCACCGGCGGGACGGATCACTTGATGCTCGGCAAGCGAAAAGTGTCGAGCCGGGGCTACGTTTCGCGGTTCAACTTCAAGGGAACGGATCAGCAACGCCGGGTCGGTGAACTTTCCGGTGGGGAACGCAACCGCGTTCACTTGGCGAAACTCCTCCGCAGCGGCGGGAACCTCTTATTGCTTGACGAACCGACGAATGACCTCGACGTGGATACGCTGCGTGCCCTTGAGGAAGCCATGATTAACTTCGGGGGTTGCGCGGTGGTCATCAGTCACGATCGCTGGTTCCTTGACCGGATTGCGACCCACATTCTGGCTTTTGAGCCGGACAACAAGGTTTTCTGGCACGAGGGGAACTACCAATCCTACGAAGAGAATCGCCGGGCCAGACTCGGCTCGGCGGCTGAACAGTCGTCGAAGGCGAAATATCGGAAACTTCATAACTGAGCGGAAACCACGACGCGGCTGGCGGAGTAACATCTTCATGATGCGATTGGTGAATGTGACGAAAACCTACAAGCAAGGCTCCCGGACTGTCAACGCAGTTCGCGGGGTGGACTTGACGGTTCCGTCGGGGGAGTTTCTCGCCATCATGGGGCCGTCCGGTTCCGGCAAGTCAACGTTGTTGCATTTGCTCGGCGCCTTGGACACGCCGACCACCGGGGATGTGATTTTTCAGGAGCATCACCTCCAGAAGATGACCGACCGGCAACGCTCCCTCCTTCGCCGCACCAAGATCGGGTTTGTGTTTCAGTTTTTCAATCTGCTCCCCACGCTCAAGGGCGTTGAAAACGTCGCCCTGCCGTTGTTGCTGGCGGGAACACGCCGAAAGACGGCTCTTGAGAAAGCCCGCGTTTCCTTGGACCGCGTGGGCATGGGACACCGGGCCGATCATTTCCCCGAGGAGATGTCCGGGGGGGAAATGCAGCGAATTGCCATCGCCCGCGCCTTGGTGACCGAGCCGACGGCTATTCTGTGCGACGAACCGACCGGCAACCTCGATTCAAAGACCAGCCGGGAAATCCTGCAATTGCTCCGAAGTCTTCCGGAAGAGGGGAAATGTTCCCTCGTGATGGTCACGCACGACCGCAAAGCGGCCGAATATGGTGACCGCCTTGTGTTTATCCAAGATGGTGTGATCGCCCACGAAGAGGATCTTCGCGGCGTCGGCGACCACCTCATTGCCGCCAGTGCGTGATTTCCTTTCTCTTTGCCGCATTCGCCCGAGCGTTCGCTTATGTTCCCTCTGTTTCGCGCGTTAGTTCTTCGTTACCTCTGGCAACGCTGGGATCGTGGTTTGCTGGTCGCCCTGAGCATTTCGCTTGGCGTGGCCACTCTCGTCTCGGCCCAGATGTTGAACAAGTGCGTCGAACTGGCGGCGATGGATTCCACCGTCCCGGCCGATGTGGCCGATTTATACATCACCAACGGCGAGATCGGCGTTCCGTGGTCGCTCGTCGAAGAAGTGAAAAAAGCGAACATTCCCGGCATCAAACGCGCGGAGCCATTCATCATTGAGCGCGTGATGCTGCCGGAAATCAACGGCCGCTCCGGCATCCTCTTCGGAACTTCCCTGACAGACCGCACCCCATCGGACGAGGCGGCAGCCGACAAACTCAAAATCTCGTTTCAACTGGTTAACAATCCGCTTGCCCTGATCGGCAAACCGGTCGCCCTGTCACGCCGGCTTTACGAGGATCGCAAGAAACTGGGCAAGGCCGACACCGACCCGGTGGAAGTGCGGTACACGAACAATGTGTTGAAGTTCAACCTCATCGCCGTGATTGATATTCCCAAGGATTCGCCCATTGCTCCGTTTGCGGATTCGTTGGTGGCGATGGATGTGAAACAGGCCACCGTCTTGCTTCGCCATACCGACTTGCCGAGGGCCGAAGACAACGACCGGGTGAGCCGGATCGACTTCTTCTTGGAACCGGGGGCCGACGTTCACCGCATCATGGATACCTTGCAACAAATTGCGGGGATTCGATCCACCGTGCGGACTCCGGAGGAGAATCGCAAATCCACCGAGGAAGTCATCGGCGGGATGAAGATCGTCCTCAATATGTGTTCGCTCGGCTCATTGATTGTCGGCCTGTTTCTGGTGTACAACGCCCTTTCGGTGACGGTGGCCGAACGACGACACGACATCGGCGTGATGCGTTCCCTCGGGGCGACTCGCACCCAGATTGCCAGCCTGTTTGCCATTGAGGCGATGACCCTCGGCCTCATCGGGGCCATTCCGGGCATTCCCTTGGGGGTGACGTTGGCGAATTTTGCCATCGACCAGTTTGGCGAAGAGTTTGCCTCCATCTTCCTCAACGGGGACACCGCCCGCCCGATGCTGGATCGGCGAACCGCCATTTTCGCCATCGTGGCCGGGATGATTACCTCCCTCTTGGCGGCCCTTGTTCCCGCGATGCAAGCCGCCTCGGATGAACCGGCCGATGCCGTTCGGCGCGCCCCCTCGAATACCGGGGGAATCATGCGTTGGGTTCACCGTCTGGCTTGTGTTGTTCTCATCGTGGCCGGCTTGTTTATGGTTGCTTACCGCGAACATCTGGCGACTCATCAAGGATCGCTCTTTGGCATGACGTTCGTTCTCACGGGGTTGTTTCTCGCCATGCCGATTCTGGTGGCCTGGATGGCCCGATTGCTCATTCCATTGTGCCGGGTGTTGCTGGGAGTCGAATCCCGATTGGCTGCCGACAATCTGTTGCGGGCGCCGGGCCGCACCGGCGTGGTGATCGGAGCCTTGGCCGCCGGGGTGAGCCTGATGTTTCAGACGGCCGGGGTGGGCAAGAGCCATGAGGTGCCGATCCGTCAGTGGCTTCGGCAGGTGATCCAGGCCGATGCCTATGTTTTCTGGGGCAATCTCGCCTCGGCCAACAGTTCGATGACGCCGATGGACCCGAAAATTGCCGATGACATTCGCAAGATCGAAGGAGTGGACCGGGTCGTCGGCCTGCGGTTTTATCGCCCGGAATTTCGCGGCACATTCGTGATGGTGATTGGCATTGATGCCGCCGATTACCGCCGCGCGCTACGGTTGAGAATGCCGGAGGGCTTGCCCAAACTGGAAAAATTCGAGGAACTGCCAACCGGCAATTTTGTGGTCGTGTCCGAGAATTTTGCCGAGAAGTGGAAAGTGAAAGAGGGAGACACCATCGCCATCCCCGGCCCGCATGGCCCGATTGATTTCATCATCAAAGGTGTGGGCAAAGATTATACTTGGAGCCAGGGAACCATCTTTATTGACCGAACCGTTTTCTCGCGGGTGTTTGAAGATCGGCTGGTAGACGCCTATCACGTTTTCTTCAAACTCGACCAAGATCGTGAAGCCACTTACGAACGAGTGCGAACCTATACGGACGAACACCAACTATTGGTCCAAAACCAAGCCTCCGTTCAACTGTATCTCGTCGGCGTGGTTGACCGGCTTTTCCGGGTGGCTTATTTGCAACAAGTGGTGGTGGGCATCGTTGCCGCCCTTGGCGTAGTGACGGCCCTTCTCATCTCCGTGCTTCAGCGTCGGCGGGAACTCGGCCTGTTGCGCGCTGTCGGGGCAACGCAATTGCAAATCATCAAATCGGTGATCGCGGAAGCCATGCTCATGGGCTTGCTCGGCACCGCTCTCGGCTTTGCGATGGGCTTGCCGATGGAATGGTATCTCTTGAACGTGGTGTTGCTGGAAGAATCCGGCTTCCGCTTCGACATGCTCATCCCGTGGGAACAAGCCCTTGGCATCGGAGCCGTGGCGATTGTCACTTCAACTCTCGCCGGGTTGATCCCGGCGATTCACGCCGTGAGACTTAACATCACCGAGGCGATTGCTTACGAGTAAGCAATTTCGGCCTTTTCAGCTTGCGTCCTGCGGCAGTTTGTCTGGTAACGACTACCGTGGGATGCCAGCGATCCGGGTCCGAATTATTTATCAACTGGCATCACCGTTTCAGAAAAAGATCATCGGCCACGAACGATTCGACCAGTTTGGCGAGCTTGTGGCCATCGGATTTTGATTGCTCGACGAGGCGTTTCAATTCGGCACGGTCGCCGAATGTCACTCCGCGACGAAGGGCATATGTTGCGAGCTTTTCAGTGAAGGCGGCGGCGAATTTGTCGGTGTCCTCAAGCATCAGCCGTTTCAACGCAACGGCATCGGCGAACTTTCGGCCATCGGGCAGTTCGCCACTCGGGTCAAGCCGGGGATCGGCCCCGGTCCCGTCACGCACCGTCTCCACGTCCCGCCAACGCCCAATCGCATCATAATTATCGAAAGCCAGGCCAAGCGGGTCGATACGACGGTGACAGCCCGCGCAATTCGCGTCGGACCGGTGCGATTCAAGTTTCTCTCGCACCGTTGTTTTGCGCGTGGCCGCCGCCGGGGTGGCGAGCGCGGGGACATTCGCAGGGGGTGGAGGCGGCGGTTTGCCGACAATTGATTCCAGCATCCAGACACCCCGGTGAACAGGCCGATGCCGGGTTCCGTCGGAGGTCAGGCTGAGAATCGAGGCTTGCGTCATTAGGCCGCCCCGGTGATGTTCGGGGCTTAGGGATACCCGTCGCATGGATTCCCCGGTCACGCCCGTGATGCCATAATGCGTTGCCAGACGTTCGTTGAGCATCGTCCAGTCGGAATCAAGGAATTCCCGAAGGCTGGCGTCACGGGTCAAAATCTCTCGAAAAAACCCGGTCGTCTCGGCAACCATGCTCTTTTCCAAGTATTCGTCGTACTCGGGGTAAAGCGTTTTGTCGGGGGCGAACATGCCCACCTTTCGCAATTGCAACCACTGACGCGGGAACGACTCGGCAAAGGCCGCCGCCCTCGGGTCGGCCAGCATTCGCCGGACTTCGGCGCGGCGAATCTCAGGCTGGCGTAGCTTGCCTTCACGAGCCAGGTCGAACAGCCGTTGATCGGGCATCGAACTCCACAAGAAGTACGACAACCGCGAAGCCAATTGCCAGTCGGTGATGCGGGGCGACGGGGCCGCCACCTCCCCTTCTTCGAGGTAGAGGAAGCTCTTTGAATTAAGCACGGCCAGCAGCGAAGTCTTGACGGCCGCCTCGAAATCGTCGCCCACTTTCCGGGCCGTCTCGACGAGCTTGACGAGACGATCCAACTCCGCCGGTCGCACCGGTCGCCGCCAAGCCCGCTCGGCAAAGCGGGCGATGATCTGACGGGCGTAAGCCAAGTCCTTCACCGCCGACTCGCCGCCGAAGAAGATTTGCCGGTAGGCAGGCGTCGGCCAGGAATCGACAACCGGGCCATCCCACTCGATGGAATCCAGCAACAGGAACGGGACAATCGGCTTGCCATCATCGTCGGTGAACTTGATCTGCCACGGGACGCGGGTTTGCAATCCGGTGAAGGCGTTCGGCACCTCGCTCGACCGCGACCGGCGATCCTCCGGATTCGGCCCCGGCACGGCATTCATGATGCGAACATTGTGATTCCCGACGGGCAAATGAGTGCGAAATTCGAGCGTGACCGGCTTGTCTTCCGGTGCCTCCACGTCTCGCTCGAACAGCAACCGACTGATTCCACTGTCGTACAATCGCAATCGCGGGGCACGTCCCCCGGCCGGGCGCAAGCCGCTGAGTTTGATACGGACGAGGTAATCGCCGGGGGTTTTGACTTGGAGTGTGTGATCGTCCAGCGCCCCGTTGTTGGGGACGATGTCCGCGCGAACCTTGTCGGCGATGCCTCGGGCCTGATACTCTTTCTCGTATTTTTTCCAACTCCCGCCGCGAAGATCGAACGCATTCCACCGGACAGTTTCCCGCTTTGGTTGCGGGCCGGTCGGGAGCGCTTCGTTCAACGCCGCTTCTGACAATGCAAGGTATTTTTCGACGTGAGCCGGAGAGAGCGTGAGGACCGCGCCGATCCGTTGGAAGCCGTGCCAATCCGGATCTTCTGGGAGACCAGTCGGGTCGGTCACGTCCACGGTGACACCGAGCAGTTCACAAATCGTGTTCGCGTACTCTTCGCGTGTGAGCCGACGAAACGCCACCTTCTCCGCACCCTGCCCCGCCGCCTCGGCCTCGGCAAGTCGGCCGACGACCCATTCGGACAGCCGGGCGACATCCTCGGCTGGCGGCCGCGGCTTGGCCTTCGGAGGCATATCACCGCTGTTGACGCGGCCCATGATCTCCTCCCACCGACCGGCCAATTTGGGAGAGCCGAAATCCGGCGCCAGATTATCAACGCGGAAGTCGCCCTTGGCCGTGGCTTCGCCATGACAGCTCACACAGTGCTTGGCGAGAAATGGTTTGACGAGTGTGTCAAAATCCTTGTCGGCCGCCATCGCAGGCGAGGCGAACACAACAGCGGTCAAACCACAAATGGAGAGGAGGCGGTTCACCAAAAAATCCTTTGTGCGTTCTATCGTTTCGGCATCGTTTTGCGGGCTTGCCGTTCAATGACCATCTTGTGCGTGTCAGCGCCAATCCAGACATCCGTGCAACGAGACGGATGGCCGGGCCTTTCGCCGGTGACGTTGACCAGCAACAAATCGCCGACGGCGAGATCACCGGCCGTCACTTGCCGGTCACCTTTCCAAAACCGCGTTTCCGGATTGAACCGGAGTTCGGCGCGGCCAATGTCAGGCGGTTGTTCCGGATCACCTTGATCGTTTTTCACGCCGGGGGGCTGACGAGCAGCGTAGATTTTCCCTGAATCGAGCAGTGATTCGACCCGCCACAAAGCGCCATTGGCAATGAGATGAGTGGATTCGTCAGTGACGAGACAGGCTTGGGTGAAAGCTCCGGCGGCATCCTGATACATGCTGAACCGGCAACGAGTTCCCACCGGGATGGCTGACAAATCGCACTCAGCGTTGAGATACCGAGTTTTTCCCTCGGGGATCAGTGAGAACTCAACCATCGTATCGGAGCGGTCAGCCCGAAACTGTCCCGTTCGGCGGGCAACATCGACAGACACGAGTTCGCCAAACACCTGATGCTCGGCATATACTGGCGGCGCCACCCCGGCTTTGAGTCGATACCACGGAAAATTCTCGTTGCCATAATCAGTGCGGAACGGGAACTGGCCGGGATATTCCTTCGGCGGCAACTCCATGAGTTCGGTCGGCAACGAGCGGGCGCCGTAGTGAAAAAGTTGTTCGCCAAACGGCTGGTCTTTCAGCGGCCAGCCCCCGGCAAACACCCGCAAGACCCGTCTCCTGCGGAAGCCCTCAAGCATGAAGTTGACTGTCACCCGCAACCGGACCCCGCCGCGGCCGTAGCCATCTTCCGTGTCACGTTGAACCTCGATGATTTTGCCCCGCTCATGATCCACCGGCGGGTTCCATGTGCGGAGTTCGTCGTTTGTGACGACAACATGCGGATCACGGCCAATGGCAAAATCCTTCAGCCACATCTTTTCAAACTCGGCCCGGTCCCCGCCGAACAGCGTGATGGTAAGTGTCCGGCCCTCAGTCCGGTCAACCCACCCGGCCAGACCGCGTGCCTTGAGAAAAACGGCATGTGTCTGCCGTTGTTTTTCAGTGACAAGCTTGTGTGTATCAACCCCGGCCCACACATCGGTGCAATGGCCAGGATCGGTTTTGGTGACGCCCGTGCGGTTGACAAGCAATTCGTCGCCGATCACAAGGTCGGCGAGTTTGGCACGTTTGCCCCCCTTCCAGACCCGCGTTGTGTCGCTGACCATCAGCGTTGTCTTGCCAAGATCGCTGGCGGCATGACGAGTGGCAAATAACTTGCCTTCGCCGGGTTTCGCCTCATCCAGCCGGTAAGTGATACCATCGGCCGTATCGGCAGTGAATTGATCCTTCCAGACGGCAAGCCGGGTGAAATTGCCTTGCGAATCCGGGTGCAGGAAGAATCGGCCGAATGTGCCAAGCGGCACGTCTCGGAGGTCGGCATCGGTGTTTAAGTGACGAATCGCCCCGTAAGGCGGCAGGATGAAATCCTTTAACTCGCCGGTGTCAGCCGTGCGAAACTGGCCGGTGCGGTGGACAAAGTCCGCAGTCACCAATTCGCCATCAATCCGGTGAGCCGATCCGGCTGGAGGGAACTCGCCGGGCTTGGGTTGAAACCAAGGCCGATTGGGGTTGGCCGAATCAGTACGGAACGGATATCGTGGGTCTGCCTTTGGGACATCGTCTGCAAAGAGGCGAGCAAACGGCAAGGCGAACACGACGGCAACGAGGAAAAGCCGGGTCACGCCAAAACCTCCGAGACCGGCCCGACACTGTCAACAAACTTCTCCGTTCGCACGTCCATTTTTTGCAACATCGTCAGCATCACATTGCTGAGGCGGGCCTTGTCATCCTTCGGCCTGCCGCAAAGAGATTGCCACTCGCCGTAGGTGAGCGAGTAGTTGGTTCCCTTCGGGAAGTTGTAGTCGATGTGCCGCCCGTGCTTGAGTCCCAATCCCCGGCCGCCGGCCAGCAAAATCGGCAGGTTGCTGTTCGCATGGCTGTGGCCATAACTCATGCCGCTGCCGAACAGAACCATTGTGCGATCAAGCAATGGTTCGCCACCATCTTGAACCTCGCGGAGCCGGTCAAGGAAACCGGCGAACATCCGCATGAGGAAGGCATCGCTTTTGGCGAGGCGGTCGAGAATCACCGGATCGCCGTTGTGGTGTGACAAGTTGTGCCGGGCCTGCGTGATGCCAATCTCCGGGATGGCGAGGCCGTTCCCCTCGCTCCCGTTCATGTAAGTCACCACGCGAGTCATGTCCGTTCGCAAAGCGAGAACGATCAAGTCGAACATCGTTCGCCAATATTCGCCCGCCTGGGCCTTGGACACGTCACGTTGGAACGGAGCGGCCAAGGATTTGTCCACCACCGGCTTCGGGACGTTCAGCCAGGCGTCAAGCCGGGCCGCTCGTTGTTCCACCTCACGGATCGAATGCAGATATTCATCCAGTTTGTTACGGTCGTCGGCGCCCAAGTCGCGACGAAGCGATTTGGCGTCATCGTGAACGGCGTCGAGGACGCTCCGTCGCTTGGCGAGGCGGGCACGCTGGGCTTCGGCCCCCCCCTTCTCCACCCCGAACAAACGGTCAAAGACATGCCGAGGATTATCCTCGGCCGGAAGCGGGATGCCATCTCGGGAGAAGGCCAGCGTCGTTGAATTGCCGGGCTGTCCGGTTCCGGAACTAATTGAGAGTTCAAGCGATGGAAACCGGGTGTGTGGCCCGGTGACTTCAGCCATCAGTTGGTCGCACGAGACGCTGTTCTCGTATTTGCGGGCGCCTTGGGCGTCGATCTTGGCCCCGGTAAGCCAAGTGTCGGCACAAACGTGGGCTTGCCCAAGCCCGTTCGGGTGGTGAAGCCCGCTGAACACGGTGAAGTCGTCACGGTGTTTCTCCAGCGGTTTCAGCGATGCCGACAGGGCATACTCGCGGCCGGGCTTGGTGACCTGCCAAGCCATGCCGTTAACGCCATTCGGGATGTAGACAAACACGCTGCGGCGCGGCCGGTCGGAGGCGGTCGGCGCGGCCCGCAGAGGGCTCATGGCATCCAACAGCGGCAACGCCACGGCGGCCCCGGCTCCGCGAAGGAAGTGGCGGCGGTCGAGGAGCCAGCGTTGGGAGAGAATATTGCTCATCGAATGGATCACCGGTGGGGGAGGTCTTTCACGAACCAATGGGGCGGGTTGAGAATCTGAACAAGTGAAAAACTCGGAGGGATCAGGCGTGTTGGCTGCGGAAAAACAGACGATTCACAACCGTTGTCATTGTATGGTGGCTCCCGAACATCCCCAAGATCGTCTGTCCTGATTTCGTTGCCACACTCAAAATGAAAACAGCCGAAGCGACAGTTCAAACAGATCGTGTCGTGTTGTTGTGCTTTTGGCTGGCGAAAAGAGCCAGAATCCGTCTTATTCCGATGTCCGGCGGACCAACGCGGCTTTGGCCTCGGCCGTTAGCAAGGCCCCTCGGAAACCGGTCGCCCAATGGGCAAGCAACGCATCGGCGGCCGGGGTGGCGGCCACTTCGGCCACTTCGACAGCGCGGATCGCCCGCAAGTCGGCGGGTGTTTTCTGATGCTCGGCCTCGACCAGCCGTTCCAGTCGGACAAGATGTTCCTGACTCTTGGGTCGGCGCATTTCTTCGCGGGCGATGGCTTGGGCGGCCGGCCCGTGAGTCGCCAGTTCACGGCTGGCGGCTTCCCGGCGGCGGTATTGGTCATGATCCAAGTCCGCAAACAACGCCTTCATCCGGGCGATGTCCGGGCCAATATCCGGGGAAATTTTTTCCTTTAACAATGGCAACGATCTGGCCGGGAACGCGGCCAGGAGTCGCACGGCCGCGAATGCCTCGTCACACTTGTTCCCGGCCATTGCCTCCCAAGCCCGGAGAACGGCGGCCTCGTCTGGCGGGCGAGTGTCGCCGGGCAATGCGTGCAGATTCCAAAGAAACACAGGAGCGCCGGGGACGCTTGTCGCAAGCGTCTTGCTATCCGGCGAGAACGCGACCGAATTCACTTCGTCCATCGCCAATGTCTGCCGCACTCCCGCCCCATGCAAATCCCATATGGCAAGCGTGTTTTTCTGTTGGCAAGCCATCAGGCGGCCATCGGGCGAGAAATGGCAGGCCCCTCCCTCTTTTTGAATTTTCGATTGGATGATCGGCTTGCCTGTCAATGTGGAAAAAACGAGCAAATAATTGGGCGGTTCGCCGCGCCGATCACCCGAATCCCTCCCACGGTCCTCGCCGACAACTGCCACGAATGCCCCGCCGGGGCCGATGGCGATCTGGCGAGACGAGTCGTTCCGCTCAAATTTTCTTAGTCGAACGCCCGCCGCCACATCCCACACTTCCAGTATTCCCGCATCAGAGTCATTTTCCGACAGCATGAAAGCAAGGAATTGATTCCACGACGCCACCAAACCACCCCACGCCCGTTGCCCCGCCCCCCTGCGGAGCACCCGATGCTCGCCGGTGGCGAAGTCGTGACGCACCAATTGATCTCCCTCGACATAAGCGGCGATACCCACTCCGTGGTCGGCGGCGAAGATTTTCTTCGCCTCACGGTCTTCGACAGCCTCTTTGACGATTGGCGTCATCGCCGCCCGAGCGCCATCGGCCCGGAACCGATGGTGGTTCTTGTCATCCCGGTAAATGAAGTGTTTTCCATCCCTGCCAATGGCCATTGGGACCATGCCAATGGTTGAAGCCGGCCGGATGAGTTTTGACTCACCAGTCTTCAAATCCCAATCCACCCAACCGCCCCATGTGTTCAACCGGCCAATGAGGCGGTTCGGGCCGCGGAATTCCAAATCAGTCGGCAAGTCCGGCGGGTCCGTATTAACCGGCAAGTCGGCGCCGGTGACGGCATCCATGATCGCCAGCGTGTCCCCGGAGTCGCAGACCAGAGTCTTGCCGTCGGCAATCGCCCCGAATTCAGACCCTCGCGGCACGGGGATTGACCGGGTGATTTTGCCGCTGGCAACCTCGAACGTATCGATCTTATGGTCGGCCAGCTTGAGAATTGTCCTTCCGTCGGCTGTCACATGCACGATGGTGCCGCGAAACGGAACCGCTATTCGTTTCTTGCGCGTCTTCAAATCCCAAACCGCGATCTGACAGGTGTCATCATCCCCATGAACAGCGAGCAGCCAATCCCCGGCGGGTGACAGATGAACGGCCATCACCGGCTCAGAAGCAGACGGAGCATCGACGGCTTTCTTTTCGGCATGATCCGCGAATGTGGCTACCTCCCGGCCATCAGTTGCGTGCAGCACTTTCACCGTGTCACCCACGGCCACCGTCACCCAGTCCGTTTTTGGGACGAAGCCCAACCCGCAGAGCCGGGCATTGGATATCTCGACCGTCCAGATTTTCTTCGCGTCGCGAAGTTCAAACAACGTGACCGCCCCGGTTCGGGCCACCAGCGCCCGTTTTCCATCGGCTGAAAAGATCACCTCATCATAATTGTCGATCCGGTCCGGCCGGCCTCGGGCGACAAGCTCACCGCCCGGCAGGGCAAATTCACTAAACGAGATCTTTTCCCCTTTGCCGCTACCCCGCCCCAAGATGACCAGCGTGCCGACATCAGTCAGCCGCCCCCCGGACGGGTCGATTTCATCCGGGAATTTGAACCGGCTCAGGACGCGCGCCTTGGCGGCGTCCCATACCCAGATCTCATCCCGTGTTGCCGTGACGGCGAACGATGTGCCGGCGTGAACACGATACCCGCTGATGCTGCTCCGCATCCTCGCCCGACCCTGACCCAACCGCCGGAACGCTCCAGGAGGAATCGGCAGCACCTCCGGTGTCTTCAAAGGAACCAAACTACCGAGAGGTCGTCCCGACCAAGGCAATGCCGTCAAATCAGTTGCCACCAGCGCGGCCCCGGCGGCCAAAACATCACGGCGGGATATGGGTGCGGGCATGAGCGACTCGCTGCGAGACAGGTGAAATGATTACAACACAGCAAGAATCTCCCGTCAATCAACATAATGGTTCTGGCTTCTCAGGCGTTGTTGATGCGCGGCAGTATTGATGATTGCGCTCCTTCGCTCCGAAGCGAGTGACCGAGACAGACACCACCGCGAAAATAATCACGCCCACACCATCATCGGATGGTGATCTCTCGCAATTTCTCCAAGATCGCCTCGCGGCCAAGTTTTCGGAGCGTTTCGATATTGCGTTCGGGAATCGCTTCCAACGCCTCCTGATCATCGGCAATCTCTGTGATGCTCTCTTCCCGGAGGAGGTGTAGCATCGGATATGGGGATCGGTTGGTATGGTTTTCCACGTCGTCCGGCTTGGTGCCGCCAAATTGGTATTGAGGGTGGAAACTCGCCAGTTGCAAGACGCCCTCATGGCCGAGTGTTTCGAGCAAATGCTCGGCTGGATCCAGGAAATCGTTGTAATCCAGGAAATCATGAAACACGGCCGGGTGGATCAGCACGGTGGTCTCGACCTCCGTTCTCGGAACGGTGGCGAGGTTGTTCATCTCGGTCGCCAGATCCGTCAACAGGCTTTGTTCATCGGTGGCCTCGCTGACGACATACCGAATCGTATTGTCGTTGAAAACACGCCGGGCGAACGGGCACAAGTTCAAACCGATCACGATGGATTGAATCCAACGACGGGTTTCTTCAATGACAGTTGCTTGATCCATACCCCTTGCTTCTCCTTCTCATCTCTGAAAGCGTGATTCTACGAACGGATCGCTGGCCGCCGTTACCGAAGTGTTGCGCCGGTCGCCGAACAAGGAGGTTATACTTTCGGCATTCTGATCCTCTTCCGCATCGATTGCGAGGTGTCCCTTGAAACCCACCCGGCTGGCCGTTCTGATCTTGTTGCTCGCATGTGGCGCCGGCCATGCCGAACCAGCCGCGCCGCTGGGCGCCCTCGCCAAAATGCCGGTCAAGGAAGTGACCGTTTTCAAGGACGGTCATGCGTATGTCGTCCATCAGGGAACCATGCCCGTCGATTCCTCGGGAAATGTGTTGTTGGATCTGCTGCCAACACCCGTGCTGGGAACATTCTGGCCGTATAGCCTCGACAAGAAAGCGACCTTGCAATCCGTCACGGCCGGTCGTCGCCGGGTCAAGGTTGAACGAACGGCGATGACACTGCGGGAATTGATCGAGGCCAACGCCGGGGCCGAGGTGATCGTCACGGAAGGGACCAAACCCTCCTACCAGGCCACCATCGTGCGATTTTTGACACGTTCGGCTGAGGAACTGGATGCCACCCTGCCGCCGACTGGGGTGGAGCATGTCCCCATGAAGGGAAACATTCTGCTCCTGAAAACCATCGAAGGCACTCGGGCTGTCCCGGTGGAGCAACTCACCGATGTGAAATTCGTCGGCAAGTACGACACCAAAGTGAGCGACGAGGAATTTCGCAATCTACTGACGATGAAGCTGGATTGGGGCGGGCAACCACCGGCGAACACGGCCGAGGTCGGCATGGCCTATGTGCAAAAGGGCATCCGCTGGATTCCCGGTTATCGCATCGAACTGGATGCCAAGGGCAAGGCGGTCGTCAAATTGCAGGCCACCTTGTTGAACGAGTTGACTGATCTGAAAGACGCCACCATCAACCTCGTCGTCGGTGTTCCGTCGTTCTATTTCAAAGACACCACCGACCCGATCGCCCTCAGTCAGGCGGTGGCTCAACTCTCCACTTATTTCCAGACGGATGCCTCGACGCAATTTGCCCTGAGCAATTCGATGATGACGCAAGTGGCCCGTGGCGGCGAAGTGCGCAAAAGCCGCACCCCGCCCGGCGGAGGCGGGGCGGCTCCGGTCGATCTCGGACCGGAAATCGAAGCCAAAGGCAACCAGAGCGAAGATCTGTTTGTGTTCACCGTGAAAAACGTCACGCTCGCCAAGGGGCAACGAATGGTGCTGCCGGTCTCGCAGCACAACCTTGAATACAAGGACATTTACACCCTTGATGTCCCATACGCTCCCCCGCTCGAACTGCGCCGACAAGTGAACAATCCGCAAACGGCCGAACTTCTCAAACTGATGAATGCCCCGAAGGTGTTGCACAAAATTCGCCTGATGAACGGCGGGCAACAACCGCTCACGACCGCTCCGGCCTTGATCCTCCGCGACGGCAAGGTGCTTTCGCAGGGCATGATGACCTATGTCTCGAAGAATGGCAGCGTGGACCTGACGCTGACCACGGCCGTGGATGTGCGGGTGAAAAAGAACGACAAAGAAAGCAAGCGGACTCCGAACGCCGCCACGTTCAACGGGGACGCCTTCTGGAGAATCGACATTGCCAGTTCCATCGAACTGACCAACCAAAGCGGCAAGCCAATCGAGGTGGAAGTCACCCGTTACGTCCTCGGCAATGTGGACAAGGCCGGCGAGGGGGCCAAGGCCGAGATGGTCAACCTGTTGGAAGACGATGACGGAACACATCACATCGGTCGGCCGGACTGGTGGAGCTACTACCCGTGGCCGGTCTGGTGGGGACATTTCAACGGTGTCGGCCGCGTGACTTGGACGGCAAAACTGACTCCGGGGCAAAGTGCCGAGCAAGCCTACTCGTGGCATTACTACTGGAGATAAGGCGTCTTGACCGACCAATCACGTTTTCGGCGAGCCGAACTTTTAAGGAAGTTCGGCTCTGCTCTACTCTTGATGAAAAACTCGCCTTGTCAAAACCCGGCGGTTGCGTTCCAATGTGAGCGCGGACGAATTACGTCCGGCGGCGGCAAGGATTCCCCGCGACCCGGCGACAGGACATGGCCTCACGATCTACATCACGTCAATCATCTTACGGCCTCCCCGTGCGCGTCGAAGTACGGCACGGCCCCGCCCGTCCGATCACGTATGATGTCACCGGGGAAGAGTTTCTGATCGGTTCTGTGCCCGGTTGTGATCTCCGCCTGCCCGGCACTAACATCCCGCCGAATGTCTGTCTGATCCGGCGATCTCCCGGTGAAGTCTGGCTCCGCAAGCTGGCACCCTCTCTGCCGATCCTTGTCAACGGTTCGCCGATGCCGCCAAGCGGCCAGACATCCCTCAAGCACGGGGATGTCGTGTCGGTCGGGGCGGTTGATCTCGGTATCTCGATTGATTACGGCACGCAAAGTCAAACCCCGGCCGTGATCGAATTCCCGTTCGCCGAGCCGGAATCCGTGGCGGTTCCCAAAGACGACCGGGTGGAGCAAAAACGCCTGCTGGAAGAACAAGCCAAAGAACTTGAAGAGCGAAGTCAGGAACTCGAAGCCGACCGGGTGCTTTGGTACGAACGGCGTCAGGAAATTGAGCGGGAACTTCAAACAGCCCGCGAAGAAATCGCCCGCGAGCGTAACAAGCCGGAACCCGTCCGCGAACCGGAAATCGTGGTCCGCGACCGGCTCGAAAAAGAACTCAACGATCAATACCGCAACCGCCGGGAGGAACTCGAGCGGCTTCAACTGGCCCTTCGGGAAACCGCCCTGCAATTGCGGGAGCGCAAACAACAATTCGAGGAAGAACAAAAGAATATCGATCCGCGATTGAAGGCGCTGGTCGAAAAGGAAGCCGAGGTCGCGCGTCAACGCTTGTTGCTCGACACACAGCATGGCGAATTACAACGCCAGCGCGACGCCTTCGAGGCCGACCGCCGGTTGATTGAGATGCGGTTCAAACAACGGGAAGAAGACCTCGCCCGGCGGGAAGTGGACATTGCCGGCCGGGAGCTTCAAACCCGTCAATTGCATGATCTCGGTGAACAGGCCAAGAGCCAGTACACAAGCGACCTGATCCGGTTGGACCGCCTGTCGGCCGCGCTGGAGGCGAAAGAACAATCGCAAACACAACGAGCGGCTGAGCTAGATCGCCGGCACGCGGCTTTGGAGAAAGACATCACCGATTTCGAGGAGCAACTAGAACTCTTCGACGAGCGGGAAGAACGTGTCAAGAACGAAGAAGAGCGAGTCGCCCGGTTACGGGAAGAACAAGACCAGCGAGAAGCAAAACTCAACGAACGGGTGGCGACTTTCGAGAATCAATCGATCACCCTGGCCGCCCTGCGAACCCGGTTGGAATACCTCAAAGACGACCTGTTGCGGCAGGAAATGCGGGTGGCTGACGACCGGGCGAAGATCGAGCAAGAATCGCGTGAAGCTCAAGAGCGATTGCGACAGGCCGAAACGGTCCGCGAAGTGGTCGAGCAGGAACGCGACGGCCATGCCGAGAGTTTCCGGCTGTATCAAGAACGCTCTTCGCTGATGCAACAGGCTGTCGATCGGTTGCGCGGAATGCAGGAACATTTGGGTTCCGAGGACAAGCGACTGAGCGAACTTCAGGTGCGGTTGCAAGCGCAAGCCACCGAGCAAGCCGAACAGGTGAGCGAAGTTCACGCCCGCGCGGAGCAATTACTGGAGGCTCAACAGCGGGTGGAATTCGACCGCGTGGCCTTGCGAGAACGGGAAGCGGCGTTGAAACAGGCTGAGGATTCTCGCGATGCCTTGCAGGAACAACTTCGTCTGCGAGCCGAGGAACTGGCCACGCGACAACGGGAACTGGACGACCGTACCCGCCTGATCGAAGAACAAGCCCAGCAGATTGCGGACCAACTCCGGGAACTGGAAACTCTGCGGCAAGACACAACCAACGTGCGTCGGTTGACGGACGAGGAAGCCCTCGACATCGCCCGCCGGGACGAACAACTTCGCCAGGCTGAGATCACCATCCGCGCCCAACGGGAACAATTGGCGATCCAACAGCGGGAATTTGAACAGCACCGCGAACGGTCGCAGGCCGACATTGACCGGGCGGCCGCCGAGATCATCGAACTGAAAGCCGCGTTGTCTGCCCGCACGGACGACTTGCTTCGGCAGATGCCCGATCTTGAGGCCCGCGCCCAATCGGCGATGGATCGCACCGCCCAAGCCCGCGATGCGATGCGGAGCCAACTGGCCGAATTGCATGCCTACGCGCAGCGCAGCCAAGGCGATTTGGACACTGTCCGAACAGCGTTGCAGCAAGAAGTGACCAGACTTCGCGAACAGGAGCAAACGCTTCAAAAAGCCCGTGCTGAACACCGGCTGACAACGGCTACCTTCCGACAACAATTGGTTGAATGGCAGGGCCGCTTCGCCAACATTCGGCAGTCATTGCATCACGGCGAAACCCGGCTGGACCGCCGCGAAAAGGAAGTCGAAGCCACCGAACAGCAACTGGCGAAACAGGCCGAGACGCTGGCGTTGGTCGAAAGAGAAGTGACCGAAAAGCGTGTCGAGGTGGACAAACATCTCGGCGACATGCGGGATTGGTACAAGCAGAAATTCCGCGAAGTGGCCGAGACACGATGGAGCAAATATCGCTCGGAAAATCCGGGCGTCGGCGAATCCGGCATCCTGAAAATGCCGACGCGGGAACAGGAAACGGTCCCCGTCGCTCCTGCGGCCGCGGGCGTGAGTTCCCCCATCCTGACCATGCCGCCGGACCTTGACCCGGCCGACCGCAAATTGGGTGAGTTGCTCCGCACGCTGGACATCATCGACCGTGAATCGTTGCAAGTCCTTTGGGAAGACGCCAAGCGGCAGCGTCGCACACTGCGGCATGTGCTGCTCTCAGGCGGTTATCTCACGCTGTATCAATTGGCCCTGATCGAATCGGGCAACCTGAACGCCCTGATGCTCGGCCGATTCCGGGTGATTGACCGGCTTCTTTCGACCCAACGAGAGGCGGTCTACCGAGTATTCGATCCGCAACAGAATTTCGGGGGAAGCTCTCCCGGCCTTGGCGAATCGGGAACATGCCTGTTGCGACATCTCGGCGAATCGGAAATGCTGGATGCCGTCCGGCCGGACGAATACCGCCAACGCTTCGGCACGGCCCGCGACCTGGCTCATCCCAATGTGGCGGCCACGCTGGAAGTTCTGGAACTGAACAATCGCCCGGCCGTTCTGCAAGAATGGGTGATCGGCCTGCCGGGAAGCGAGTGGTCGTCGGCGGTTTCCTCGCCGGGCGTCTGGCATCGCTTGATGATTCAGATTGTGCAAGGATTGTACGCGGCCCATGAAGTCGGCCTGACGCACGGCCGAATCACGGAAGAATCATTCTCGCTGTCCCGCTCTGGCATCGTCAAAGTCATCGGCATCGGCGAACCGCCGTGGGTTCATTCCCCGAGCGCCACCGAGGGAACCATCGAAGGCGACCTCCGGGCCTTGGGGGTCGTGGCGGCCAACTGGGCACGAGCCGCCACCCGCCGCAAAGGAGCGAAGGTCAAACCGTTCCCGAACGAGTTGCAGGACATCCTGCGCGGACTTGGCTCCCCGTTGGAACAAAGCGACATCCCGACCGCGATGTATCTGAGCGCGGCCGTCCTGCTGGAAGACCTCGACCGCGCCGCCGCAACCGTCCCGGCAGACACCCAAGCGTGGGATAAATTGCTGGCGTTCGTTGACGAGAACGCCGCAGATGCGGGACAATTGCGACGAACGGCCTGATTGATTTGAATTCAACAAAGGCATTTCAGGCAAAGCGTGAAATGCCTTTAAACTCGTTATTTAGCCCCCACCGGGAAGAACTGTAGTTTGTTTGCCGCCGGGGGGATCGTCACCAACACTTTGGCCTCGGGGATCAACCAGAGACGATGATCGGTCGTCATCTGATTGATTTCACGTTGGAAGGGGTCTTTCTTTCCATCGAAACCCGGGATGTTGTCGAAGGTGGCAACAGGGTCTTGCTTGCCCTCCTCCCGGACAATCACCTTCGTGAATTGTTCGTCATTGCCTTTCTTGACACTTTCCAGTCGCATGTACCAATTGCCACTCACGGCCGGGACGAGTACCCCCGCATCCGTTGGATTCTGGAGGTTGCCAAAATATTTCCCTTTGCCGGTGAAGACACTTTCACCGTCGCCACCGGGGACAACCGGGCCGACAGATTGATCCAGATAGGTTCCTCGCAAGGTGTTCCCGGAGAGTTGCACTGTTTGCAATCCGGTCGGGTTGAGCTTGTCGAACCATGCCCCGAGAAGCTGGCCATTCGGCGAGACTCGCAAATGAGCGGCGGTTCCAAACCCCACACGGAATTCCCCGTCGGCCTTTTCAATCTCGACTTCCTTCAAGCTCGGCAGATCGATGAACATCAAGGCCATCTTGCTGGCGTTTTGCTGGGCTTGCGGGCCGCCAAGGATTACCGGGCCGGCTGTGCGGGAACCCATCGCGGCCGTGATGATCTTCTGTCTGGCGTCAATCTTCGCGGACATTTCCAATTCCATCGAATTCAGGGAGTAGCGATCGATGGTCTTGGTTGACGGCGTGACAATCACAAAGTGATCCATCCCGCCAGCGATTAGCACATCCGTGGTTTTCACCGCCAGTGATTTGACGAGCTTCCCCGTGCTGACATCCACAACGAGAATTTTCAACGCTTCGGCACAATTCACCAATAGAAAACGGCCTCCTCCGGCGGTACACACATCCTTGACGACGCCGTTCGTCAGAATTTCGGAGTTGCCCGCCAGCGGCTTGTATTCTTCGATAGGCCGGGCTTTCTCCACTGCATTCACCAAAACCGCTCCCATCGCATAGGGGGAAACCTTCTTCGGTTCCGGTTTCGGCTCGGGCTTTGGTTCCGGCTTCGGCTCGGGTTCTGTCTTCGGTTCGGGCTTGGGCTCCGGTTTTGGCTCGGGCTTCGGCTCCGGTTTGGGTTCGGGCTTTGGTTCCGGTTTTGGCTCGGGCTTCGGTTCCGGTTTGATTGGATCGATGCTCTTCGTCGTTGGCTTGCTTTCCGGTTCTTTGCGATCAGGATTCACCGAGTTATCGGCCACGACGGGCACATCATCATCCACCACGAAGAAATAGATCAGGCCCGCGCCGGTGCCGACAACGAACATCAGAATGGCCGCCAAGCCGAGCAGTACCGGGGTTTTGGATTTCGCGGGTGGCTCCGGTGATTCCTCTGCATCCTCATCTTCATCCCGGCGACGGGAACCACGTCGAGGGCGTTCTTCCTCAAGCGGTTCTTCCTCTTCATCGTCCACGTATTCAAAGTTGTCCGATGATGCAGACCTCGTCTCGGGCAGTTGGGGCCGGTCGTCTTCCTCGGAGGAGGATTCTTCTTCGCGCCGAGACTTTGCTTTCGGCGGGGTCGGAGCGGATTCGTCCTCTTCGAAAACATCCCGTTTTTTCACCGGCTTTGCCGGAGCGACCGGCGGTTCGTCCTCATCCGGGAGAATCTCGAACCCGGCATCCGCCTGGGCCGGAGAAGGCGTTGGTTTGGTGGCGGCTGTCGGATGGACAAATCCGGCGGGCAACGGCGGGGGACCGCCGGCCTTCTTCACGGGTGTCGGGAAGATCGTCGCACACTGGCTGCATTCGACCGTTTTAAAGGCAAACGTGTCGGCGAGTTGATGGACGTTCCCGCACGAAGGACACACCGCGTTGATCGCCATGAGAATACCCGAACCTGGTCTTTGGGAGTAATTCCATGCTACACGGTCAAACCATCAGTGGTTAGGGCAAAGCCTCCCTCCTTTGACCATCCCGGCATACGATAGATGGACATTCACCGTCAATCTTCACTGATCGGAATCTTCTGATGCGACCCCACCAACGGGCCACCAATCAACTTCGCCCCCTGACCTTTGAACTCGGCTTCACGAAACAAGCGGCAGGGAGTGTGCTGGTTCGTTCCGGCGTGACGACGGTGCTTTGCACTTGCAGCCTGGAGATGGCTGTCCCCCCCTTTCTGGTTGGCAAGGGAACAGGCTGGCTCACCGCCGAGTATGGCATGTTGCCGGGTTCCACGCTTGGCCGAAAGCCTCGCGACAAGGCCGGGAAGGTGGACGGACGGTCGGTGGAAATCCAACGGTTGATCGGCCGAAGCCTGCGGGCTGTAGTGGATCTCTCCAAACTCGGTGAGCGGACGCTCTGGCTGGATTGTGATGTGATCGAAGCCGACGGCGGCACCCGCACGGCCGCCATCAACGGGGCGTTTGTCGCCCTGGCAATGGCTCTTCACAAATATCGGGATGTTGTTGGCCCGGCGAATCAGATTGTGCGGGACAGCGTGGCGGCCATCAGCGTCGGCTTGCTGGAAAACGAAGAACGGCTGGATCTTGAATATGTGGAAGACCGGGATGCCGAGGTAGACATGAACCTCGTCATGACCGGCTCCGGAAAATTCATTGAGGTTCAGGGAGCCGGGGAGGAAGCCACCTTCACCAGCGAACAACTCTTTCGCCTGATCGATCTTGGCAAAGAGGGGATTGCCAACGTGACAAGGTTGCAAGAAATTGCACTTGGGGCAAGTTGGCCATTGTGAAACGGCCCATCCCTCGCTTAGAATGTGGAAAACGATCCACACTTGTTCTTCACATGTTTGATTGGCCGGGCGAATCCTCACGATCGTTGTCCCACTCAAACATTCGGGGGGCAAGTCTCTCCAACGGGTTGCAATCCCGCTTTGTGTTCGTCATTCTGAATCAACGAACCATTCGTTCTCCAAGGAGCGCCACATGTCACGCCGACGTGTCCTCGCCTTGGCCGCATCGCTGCTGATTGGCAATGCGACCTTCGCGGACCCGGTCAACAAGACCATTCCGGATCCCCCGCCGATTGTTTACAAAATCAGTCCCGAAACTATCGAGGAACTGAAATCCTTTCAAACCCAAACCAAGGCCGTCATCGAAAAGGTTATCCCTTGCACGGTCTGCCTGCGGGTCGGATCGGCATCGGGCAGCGGCGTGATTGTCAGCAAGGATGGCTTGGTGCTGACCGCCGGACACGTTTCGGGCGCTCCCGGTCAAACCATTAGCATCGTGTTGCATGATGGTCGAATTGTCAAAGGTAAGACTTTGGGTGTGAACCGGGCGATTGACAGCGGAATGGCCCAAATCACCGATCCGGGCCCTTGGCCCTATGTGGAGATGGGGGATTTCAAAGATCTGAAAACCAACCAGTGGAGCATCGCCATCGGCCATCCGGGCGGGTTCAAACAAGGCCGCACGCCGGTGGTTCGGGTTGGCAAACTCAGCATCGTCAATGATCGTGTTCTTCAAACGGACAACGCCCTCGTGGGTGGCGATTCCGGCGGGCCGTTGTTCGACATGAAAGGCCGCGTGATCGGCATTCACAGCCGCATCGGGAACTTCATCGTCAACAACATGCACGTCCCGATTGGAACGTTCCGCGACACATGGGATCAACTGGTGAAGGGGGACACCATCGGCGAATCCGACGTGTACCTCGGCGTCAGCGCCGATCCGGACGCGAAGGACTGCAAACTGGCCTCCGTGACCCCGAACGCCCCGGCCGCCAAAGCCGGCCTCTTGGGTGGCGATGTCATCTTGAAGTTTTCCGGCAAAGACGTGAAAACCTACGAGGAAATGAAGAAATTCCTTTATCTGGAAAAGCCAGGCAATGAAGTGACCCTGCTCGTCAAACGCGGCGACGAGAACAAAGAAATCAAGGTCAAACTCGGCAAACGAGAATAGGTGTTCGCGGCATAACGATCCATCATCAACCATTTTCCCTCGCAAACGAACATGTTGAAACGCATTCTGTTTTCGGCGGCCCTTGCGATCCTGATCACCGGAGTCAGTTCCGCGCAACGCGGCAGGGACAGAGACAAGGACACGCTTCCCCAAAAGACGACCCCGCAATTGCTCGCGGCGTTTAAACCCGCCGTGGAAAAACCCTCGAAAAGCACCGTCAGCGTGCAGGTGGACGGCAAACAGGTGTCCCTTGGCGCCATTGTGACGGCCGATGGCTCCATCATCACCAAGGCCAGCGAGATCGTTGACGGGAAACTGACCGTCAAGACTCGCGAAGGCAAGGAGTTCATGGCCAAGGTCACCGGCACGAACAGCGTGTACGATGTCGCCATTCTGAAGGTGGAAGCAGACAACCTGCCAACGGTTGACTGGTCCCCCAGCAAAAACGCCCCGGTGGGCAACTGGATTGCCGCTTCCAACACCAGCACGGAACCCGTCGGCGTCGGCGTGGTTGGTGTCGCCGCCCGCACGCTGCCCCCGCCGTATGGTCCGGGCCGGGTCATCAAGGAAAATTCCGGATTCCTCGGCATCATCCTTGATCCGGACAGCGCCAGCGCATCCATCGCCGAAGTCTCAAAAGACAGTGCCGCCGAAAAGGCAGGATTGAAAACCAAAGACATCATTCTGACCATCGACAATCAGGACATTGTGAATGGCGAATCGTTGATTAACACCCTGCTTGGCTACAAGGCCGGGGATGTCATCAAAGTAAAGCTGGAACGTGAAAGCAAGAAGATGGAATTCTCGGTCACGTTGGGCAAACGCCCCGCCGCCCTGATTCCGAAGGGTGACGCCCGCGGCGACATGCAGAACCGGATGGGCAGCATTCTCAGCAACCGGCGAACCGGCTTCCCGACCGTTCTTCAACACGACATTGTGCTGAAGCCCAACGAATGCGGCGGCCCGCTGGTCGATCTCGATGGCCGGGTGATTGGTCTGAACATCGCCCGCGCCGGTCGCACTGAGACTTACGCCATCCCCTCCGAAGTAATCCTGCAATTACTGCCGGAGTTGCTTGCGTCCAAAGTGACATACACCGCCGCCGAGGAAGTGACCGAAGCCCGTGAAGCCCTGCGCCGGGCCGAGGCGGCAAAAGCCGCGGCCGACAAGTTGCTGGTGGATGCCAAATCCAAGCTAGAAAAGTCCCTGACACTTGAGAAATGGTGGAAGGATCATCCGCTGGAAAAAGGACCGGCTCCCCGGTTGGTCGAAAAGAAGTAACGTTCATCCGAATAGGGTTCCCGTCACCCCTGCGGATTCTCGCAGGGGTTTTTCATTTTCCATATCCCGTCTTGTTTTCCCGGTTTTCATGGCCTTGGCCAAATCTCCGGCAGATGCTAATCGTCCCTCGAAACTTCCATCAGCGCGGCCTAGAATTTCAGTACTGAAAGGATGCACACCTATGGCCACGCTGTTCCCGAAGCATGTCTTCGAGGGCTTCGGCCCCACCCCGTCGATTCCCGCCGGATTTGCCGCCCTTTTGGGGCGTGTCCGATCCCGCGACGCCAAGAAATTGCGGCAGGGAGTTCGGGAACATGGTCCGAAACTACCGGGTGTGTACGGGATGCTAGGGCGTCACGGTGATCTCATTTATGTGGGCAAGGCCAAGTCACTCCGGCATCGTTTGATGAGCTATTTCCGGGAAAGCCGTGATCCGAAAGCCGGCCGGATTCTCGACCACACCCACACATTGATTTGGGAAACCGTGCCCGACGAATTCGGGGCGCTGGTTCGCGAGTTGGAATTGATCCGCCAGCACCGGCCCCGGTTCAATGTGCTGGGGCAGCCGGGTCATCGACGATACACCTATGTGTGCCTCGGCCGGTCACCGGCTCCGTATGCCTATGTGGCCCGCCAGCCCACCGGCCGGGAACTGGCGATCTACGGGCCGCTCACCAGTTCCCACTTGGCTTGGGAGGCGTGTCGCCGCCTGAATGATTGGTATCGGCTTCGGGATTGTTCCCAATCGCAAAAGATGCACTTCGCCGAACAGGGGGAACTCTTCCCGCAGGAACGAACGCCCGGATGTTTGCGATTTGATATCGGCACCTGTTCCGCCCCGTGTGCGGGTGGCTGCCGACGGGACCAATACGCGGGGCAGATTCGTGAGGCCAAGGCTTTTCTGGACGGGCGGGACAAGAAACCGCTTGTCGAATTGACCCGCCAGATGACGGAAGCCGCAGTGGCCATGCAATTTGAACGAGCCGCCTCACTGCGGGATCGTTTGCGGGATTTGCAATGGCTCAGCGATCGTCTCACCTGGCTTCGATCAGCCCGAAGCGACAACACTTTCGTTTATCCCATCAATCAAGCAACCGGTCCGGCCGTCTGGTATTTGATTCATCGCGGCCGCGTGGCCGCCACCTGCCACGCGCCGACACGAAAACCAGAGCGGCGAAGCGTCTCGCAATTATTGACCAAAGTGTTTGAAACGGACATCACCCCGTACGTCCCCGCGCAGCAAGTCGATCACATTTTGCTGGTGTCCGCCTGGCTGAGAAAGCATCCGGAAGAACAAGCGGGGATTATCAGTGTCGCGGCGGCGAAAAAGCTATGTGAATGATCAACCTCATTGGTTGGCGTCTGATCTCAAGGACCTCACCACTCAAGTCGCGATCATCGAATCACGTTTCCGCTCATCGATCCTTAAGCTAACATAACGTTACCATGCTCATTCCAGATCCCTCGCTCGTCGTGTTAATTGGTCCTTCGGGCAGCGGCAAATCAACCTTCGCCCGCAAACACTTCAAGCCAACCGAAATTCTCTCTTCCGACGCTTTTCGAGCCATGATCTCCGACGACGAGAGCGATCAACACGCGACTCCCGGCGCGTTCGAGTTGCTCCATTTGACGGCCGCGAAACGCCTGCAATACAGCCGCCTGACGGTGATTGACGCCACCAACGTGAAGACAGAGGCCCGGCGGCAGTGCTTGGATGTTGCCCGCAAATACCATCTCCCGGCCATTGCGATTGTGTTCCAACTGGACGAGGCGACCTGTGTGGCTCAAAACCAGCAACGCCCGGACCGGCAGGTTCCGGATCAGGCGATCAAACGCCACATCGCCACGCTCGACCAGATGGTCCGTCAGATTCAACATGAGGGCTTTCGGGAAATCCGTGTGTTCCGCACGGCCGCCGAGGCGGAAACGATCACGATCAAGCGACAACGACATGATTCGTGGAAGCGACACCTCAACGGCCCGTTTGACCTCATCGGGGACGTGCATGGTTGCCTCCCGGAACTCCTCGAATTACTGACAAAGCTCGGCTACGGACTTGAACAAATCCCTGAAGCCGATGGCGGCAAGGTGTGGGAGATCACGCCCCCGGATCAGCGGCAGTTATTGTTCGTCGGCGATTTGGTGGACCGGGGACCGGACACGCCGGGGGTGTTGAGATTGGTCCGGCACGCCATCCGGCAAGGAAAGGCTTTGAGCGTGCGTGGCAATCACGACGACAAATTACAGCGAAAACTCTCCGGAAGAGATGTCAACATTTCCAGCGGTCTCGCCGACTCGCTGGAGCAGATTTCACGGGAGCCAATCGGATTCGCCGAGGAAATGCGGGGGTTTCTCGATTCGCTGCCGCTGCATTTGGTGTTCGACGGCGGGCGGTTGGTGGTGTCCCACGCCGGACTCAAGAGCGAATTGCACGGCCGGGATTCAGACCGCGTCCGGGCCTTCTGCCTCTTCGGCGACACCACCGGAGAATATGACCAATACGGATTGCCAATCCGCCTCAACTGGGCGGCCGATTATCACGGCTCGGCCACCGTCGTTTACGGACACGTCCCCACCTACCAGCCGCAATGGGTGAACAAGACTCTTTGCATCGACACCGGATGTGTGTTCGGCGGCTGGCTCACCGCCGTTCGCTACCCGGAAATGGAAATGGTCTCGGTGCGCTCCCACGGCAAATTCGCCGATCCAAAGAAGCCATTCATGCCGACCGAAGAATCGCTCCCGCCGACGTGATTCAACTCGTCAGGGGAATCTGCCCGGCATTCAGGGCTTCCAGCAGGGGAAACTCAATCGGGGCCTTGCTGAGTTCGTTTCGCAGCCAGCCGTCAAAAAGTTCCTTGCGGATGCCATTGCGAATGCCGTCATCCATTTCGGCGGGCAGGAACTCTTCAACTCGCACGACCAGATACCCTTGCCCGGCTTGGATCGGTCCAAGTAATTGGCCGATTTCCGCCTGAAAGATGATGTTGGCCAGTTGTTCGTTCAAATCTACCCGGCGAATCACGCCGCCATCGCCGCCTGAATTTTTCGTGGCCAAATCAAGTGACCGCACTCGTGCCTGTTCGTCAAAATTGGAACGTCCCGAGCCAATGGCGTCCATCGTGTCACGGGCTTCGCCTTCCGAACCGACCAGCACACGCCGGAACCGAACGCGGGCAAACCGTTGAAGATTGGCGTTGAACGCCTGCTCCACTTTGGAATCCACAACGCTGCGGCGAAGTTTTTCAACCAACAAGTCGCGTTCCAAACCGGCGGCAAAGTCCGCTTCGCTGATGGCTTCCCGAAGGAACCATTCACGGGTTTGCTCGGCGCTGGCCATGCCGTTCCGCATGCGGAACTGATCAGCGGCCTGTTGCAGTTCCAACTCCGAAACCGTGATACCGGATCGACGCGCCCGCGAGACGAGATACGTCTCCACGAAGGCGTCAAGCAGCATCGGCCGCAAACGGCGGGATCGCTTCATGGCATGAAGGAAATCACCCAACGAAAGCGTTTCCGAACCGTGTTGCACGGCCGGGCGAATCATATCCGGCATGAGAGCCTCGCCAAAATAGAGAGAATGTTAGGAACCAAAAGATTGCTGAAGAATATCCGGGGCCAGCCTGCCAAACACCTGCACACGGCCCGTTCTGACATTGCGAAATTCGATCATCGCCGGAGAAAACAACATGGGGTCGATCTTGTAAAAATCCCCGTTGTTCCGCTGAAAAATCTCCGCAAACGGGGAACCGTAGTCGGGAGACCCGCCAGAGGGGCATTTCGGCCCGATCTCGGCGATTTGAGCGTCATCCGAGTTGACCCACAGCACCACCCGACCACCGTAAAGAATCGCGTCATTCGTCCAGCCAATGGCCCGAATCGTGTCCGCAGCCACCGGAGCCAGCGGGGCGACACCGTAGCCAGACAAGATAGTGGTCAGATCGAACTTGAGTTCGTGAAGTTTGTGCAAAGCTGTTTCGAGGCAGCGGGCCACCACTTGAAGCGTGCCCGCCATGCTTTCACACGGGGCATAGGCCAGAATGAGTTTCTCGACCCCCGGCAGGCGTTCTTTGAGATAAGCAATCACCCCATCGGTGGGGGCTTTGCGAGTCTCCAACGCCCCGATGGCGACGGTTGAAGATTCGCGGCCGTTCGGGAGGTGTTCAAAAATGGCTTCTTTGCCGTAGATCGCCCGCATCGGGCCGGAACCCATCGCAAAGTATTTTTCAACTTTTACCTGCCAGCCCGCATATTGAGAGGCGAGACAGGCCCGCACGGGGTCATCGGAAAACACCTGCACGGCCGGGCCGTCGTCTCCCGGAACAAGTGTTACCGTGCCACGATCCGCCAGACACAAGCGGGCGAGCAGAAGGCCCGCAGACAAACTACCGGGTGTTCCGGATCCGCAGTCGATCAGGGTCGCGGAACCGATGTCACTCACGGCGCAACGAAGATCGCCCGCCCGTCGGATGAGTTCGTCGGCACAAACTTGTGCGGAGAGATTCAGGGACATCGGATCGGGGCTTCCGGGGCATTCGTTTTGATTCATGATAGAAACGGAATTCGCCCCGCGTAGACCGGTCAGACGGTTCGACCTTTGAAGAGTTGCTTTCCAAGCACCGGATCGCGGTCGGTGAATTCACCCGTCGCGGCATCTCCTGACAGGCAACGGACATACATTTCCATCTTCGCGTCCAAATCGTCCGCATGGTGAAGAATCAACACTTCCGGAATCAGAGGCAGTCGGGGAGAACCCCATTCTGGCAATGTAAGATAGGTCAACAGCATGTGTTCCAGCAGTTTCAACAGCATCGGATCAAGATCGGGGTGATTGCGGGCCGCTTCTCGCAGCATGTCACGGCCAAGGATCAAATGGCCGTAAAATCGTCCGTCAGTCGTCTGGTTCACCGGATCAGTGGGAAGTTCGGGAAGCGCCAGTTCTCCGATCCGGCCAAGTTCATGCAGGGCAGCCCCGGCCACCACCAGTTCGACATTAATGGGCGGTTTCGAGTCCGGGTAATTCTCGTGATAATCATGGGCCAGTCGCAGGGCTTTGCGGGTGACCGAAAGCGTGTGTTCCAGCCAGCCCCCTTGGAACGGATAATAAGTTCGCTGAGTGGCCGGGAGTTTTTTGATCGCCTGAGAGTGGGTTTCCAACAATCCGACCGTCAAATCCGCGAGGGCGGGGGTGGCCACATGGCGGCGAACCAGCTCAATCAGTTCGCGGAACATTTCCTCCGAGTCGAAACGGGATTTCTTGACATATTCCCCGATGTCAAAACCTTCCTGTTCGTCTCGTTTCTCGACCGGGCGAATCTTGTCGATCTCGATTTGCGGCCCGTATTTTTCGTGTTCAAAATAGGCGCCGTGGATTTTGTAAAACCCTCCGGCGATCCATTCTTCTTCACAATCTTTGATGAAATCGCTATCGGCCCAAACCATCATCGTCGCCGTTCGGCGGGCATCGCGGAAACGGCAGATGAAGTACGCCTTGCCATCGCGCGTCGAGTTTTTGGTCTTCTCGGCCAGCAAGGCAAAGAATGTCGCCTTCTCGCCGGACTTGAGATCACTTAATTGGCTGATGACAGATCTCGGAGTTTTGGCGGATGACACGGTCGATTCTCCTCACTCCCGGTTGGCTGACATTCGTTTGCAGATAAGGGCCGCCGAATAGCCTGCCTTGAATCCGGCATCAATGTTGACCACCGTGACACTGGCCGAACAGGCGTTCAGCATCGTCAGCAACGGGGCCAGCCCTTGAAACGCGGCCCCGTAGCCGATGCTTGTGGGAACCGCGATCACCGGACAATCGGCCAAACCGCCGACAACACTTGGCAACGCCCCGTCCATCCCCGCGACCACGATAATCACATCCGCGTTGTTGATGTTGTCACGTTGTTTTAACAATCGATGCAACCCGGCAACACCGACATCGGCAATCAATTCCACCGCACAACCCAACACGCGGGCCGTGACCGCCGCCTCGCGGGCCACCGGCAAATCGGCGGTTCCGGCCGTCAGCACCAGCACCTTGCCGGTGGCGGGTACGCTTGGTTCAGCCACGGGCAGCCAAAACGTTCTCGCCAACCGGTCTTGTTCGGCCGTCGGAAAACACCCTTGCAAGTGATTCGCCTGGGCATCACTGACGCGCGTGCCAAAACAATCCTGCCCGGCGCCGATCAATCGACGGGCGACCCCCTCCACCCACTCGGGGGTTTTCCCTTCGCAGAAAATCACCTCCGGGAAACCACATCGCCGTTTGCGATCAAGGTCCACGCGGGCGTAACCGAGATTGCCGTCCTCCTCAACGGCAAGCCGGCCCACGGCATCATCCACGGTCAACCGGCCGTGACGCACCTGCTCCAACACATCTCGTAACTGATCCGGGCTCATGGGTCAAAACCACGTCTTTCTTCTGTTTTTCGTATTCCAATGAACCACAAAAGACAGCGGCCATCGGACGGGATTCGCCCTATCTCATTCGGAACGAACCATTGTGAAGATTATTCATGGATCAGTTCCAGCGTCGGCGAAAAGAACTCATGCAGGCCGTCAAAGCTGCGAAAGTTGACGCCCTGCTTGTCTCCAAAGCAGTCAACGTGAGCTATCTGACCGGCTTCACCGGGGATGCCAGCTTTTTGCTAGTGACCCCCAAACGCTGCATCATCCTGAGCGACGAGCGATTCCGCATTCAGTTGAAGGACGAATGCCCGACGGTGGAAGCCGAGATTCGCGGAGCCGACCGGAACACGTTCCAATTGACGGGGGCAATCGTCGGCAAACTAGGTCTGCGGGACATGTTCGTCGAGGCAACAGGTTTGACGTTGAATGAATTCGAGACGTTGAAGGATCTTTGCAAATCGGCCAACCTCGCCCCGAAAAACGGGATGGTCGAGGAATTACGGGCGATCAAGGACACGGACGAAGTGGACCGGATTCGCCACGCCATCCGAATCGCCGAGCAAAGTTTCCTCGCGGCGAAGGCCCTGCTGCGGCCCGCCGACACGGAGAAGGGCATTGCCGATTTGATCGACCAGTTCATCAAACGACTCGGCGGCACGGGACACGCTTTCTCGCCGATTGTCGGCGTGGGAGAGCGATCCGCCCTGCCCCACTGCCCGGTGACGGACAAACCGCTTTCAGATTCGTGGTTCATGCTGGTGGATTGGGGCGCCGAAATCCGTCAGTATCATTCCGACCTGACACGGGTGATTCCCACGCCGGACGCCCGGCGACGCAAAGCCGTTGAAAGCAAGCTTCAAAAGACATACACCATTGTTGCGGAAGCACAGGCTCGCGCGGTCGAAAAGCTTCGTCCGGGGATTCACGTCCGCGAGGCGGACAACGCGGCCAGGGGCCACATTCGGGACTCGGGTTTCGGCGATTACTTTAATCACGGGCTCGGTCATGGTTTGGGTCTTGAAGTCCACGAGGCCCCGTCCATCCGGTGGAACTCCGAGGATGTGCTGAAGGCCGGGATGGTGGTCACCGTCGAACCGGGAATTTACCTGCCGGACATCGGCGGGGTCCGGGTCGAAGATGACTTCCTCATCACGGAGGACGGCCCGGTTCGACTGACAACGCTTCCCCGCGAGTGGGACGCTTATTTCAACTGACGAGCAAAAACTATTCGGGCCAAAGACTGGCCCGATTGGCGGAGGACGACGAGTGGCCGACGAACACAAGGGGACGCCGAGTCCGTTTCACGTGGACACGGTCCGCGAGATCATCTCGTTGATGGACAAATTCGGGTTGAGTGAAATCGACCTCAACGATGGCGACCAACGGATTCGTCTTCGCAAAGGCCCGCGAATTGTTCCCGGCGCCAGCCTGCCGGCGCAACCGGCCATGATGGCGGCTCCCTTGGCCGTCGCGCCGGCAGTGCCAGCCGCGGCCGCCGAACCGGCCAAAGCCGACAAGAAATACATTGAAATTAAGAGCGAACTGGTCGGCACCTTTTATGCCAAGCCAGCCCCGGACAAGGACGATTTCGTTAAGGTCGGCAGCAAAGTCTCGCCGGACACGGTCGTTTGCAAAGTCGAAGCGATGAAGATCTTCAACGACATCACGGCCAAAATCTCCGGAAAAGTCGTCGAAGTATGCGTTCAAAACTCGCAGTTTGTCGAGTTTGATCAGGTGCTATTCCGGGTCGATCCGAACGGATGATCGCCCCGCGCCCGTTCGTATTCCAATTTTCCCTCTAGTCTGACGCGAATCCATCATGTTTCAACGGGTTCTGGTTGCCAATCGTGGTGAGATCGCCCTGCGGGTGATCCGCGCCTGCCGGGATATGAACATCGGCGTGGTGTGCGTTTATTCCACGGCCGACAAAGGCGCTCCCTGGCTCTCTCTCGCCGATCAAGCGGTGTGCATCGGCACCGGCCCGGCGGCGGATAGTTACCTGAAGATCCCCCGCATCATCGCCGCCGCCGAGAAGACCGGAGCCGACGCGATTCACCCCGGCTACGGATTTCTTTCTGAAAATTCGTCTTTCGCCGAGCAATGCCGGGAAAGCCGGATCGAGTTTATCGGGCCGCCCCACGAGGCCATGCGGAAACTCGGCAACAAGAACGAAGCAAAGATCATCGCCCGAGCCGCGAAGGTTCCTCTGGTGCCGGGTTCTGAAGGGTTGATTACTTCCGAAGAGGAAGCTCTCAAGGTGGCCCGGCAATACGGTTACCCGGTGCTCATCAAAGCAGCGGCCGGCGGCGGCGGGCGCGGGATGCGGGTAGCCCGTGACGACGCGAGCCTTCTCACCGGATACGTTTCGGCGAAGCAAGAAGCCGAGGCGGCCTTCAAAGATGGCAGCGTGTTTATCGAGAAATATCTCGAACAACCCCGCCACATCGAAGTTCAATTGTTGGGCGACCAGCACGGAAACGTGATTCACCTGTACGAACGGGATTGTTCACTCCAACGCCGCCATCAAAAGCTCGTGGAGGAATCACCGGCCCCGAATCTTCCACCCAAAGTCCGGGATGAGATTTGCAAATCGGCCGTCCGGCTTGCCAAAACGGCCGGATATTACAGCGCCGGAACGTGCGAATTCTTGCTCGACAAGCAGAACAACTTCTACTTCATTGAAGTGAATTCCCGCATTCAGGTGGAACACCCGGTCACCGAATTGGTGACCGGCGTGGACTTGGTCCGCGAGCAAATCCGCATCGCCGCCGGTGAAAAGCTGAAGTATCGTCAGTCGGACATCGTGCAAAAGGGAAGCGCCATCGAGGTCCGCATCAACGCGGAAGACCCGGAAGCCAACTTCCAACCCTCCCCCGGCCGGATCACGCAATGGTACTCCCCCGGCGGTCCCGGCGTCCGTGTGGATACTCACGCCCGCACGGGTTATGTTGTGCCACCAAATTACGATTCATTGGTGGCAAAGTTGTTGGTGCATCAGCCCACGCGGGAAGAATCCATCCGTGTGATGCGTCGGGCGTTGAATGAGTTTGTGGTGGAAGGGATCAAAACCACGATCCCGATTCACAAGCGAATCTTTAACACCGCCGCTTTCGTTGATGGTGTCGTCGATACCACGTTCATTGAGCGGGTCTTTTACAGCCCCGGAAATGAATCGCCGAAGTAAGAAGCAAGAAGAGTTCACGCAAAGATCGCCAAGGGCCGCTGAATAAAGGCAATGATCCTCTGATTTCAGAGTCATCCAACTTTATTCAGCGGCCCTTGGCGATCTTTGCGTGAACTCTTCGCTTTTAAAGTCACTCTTCCAAATACGTGTATCCGTCCATTCCCTCTTCGTAAAACCGCAGGAATTGCCGGGCTTCGCGGGAGTTGATTCTTCCCGAGCGAACGGCTTTGTCCACGTCTTTACGCATCCGTTCGACCAGTTTTTCAGACGAGAACTGCACGAAGCTCAGCACTTCGCTCACACGGTCGCCGGGAATGAAGTCGTCGATCCGGTAACCGCCGTCATCGCTTAGGTTGATATGAACAGCGTTCGTGTCGCCGAACAGGTTGTGGAGGTCACCGAGGATTTCTTGGTACGCCCCGACGAGGAATCCCGCCAGATAATACGGTTCGCCAATGATGTGAGGATGCAACTCAAGCGTGCCGCGAACATCTCGTCGGTCGATGAACTGATCAATCTTGCCGTCCGAATCGCAAGTAATGTCGCCCAGGACGGCCCGGCGGGTGGGGGCTTCGCCAAGCCGGTGGATCGGCATCATCGGAAACAGTTGCTTGATCGCCCAAGAGTCTGGCATCGACTGAAACACGGAGAAATTGCAGAAATACGTGTCCGAGAGCATCGTTTCGAGGTTGGTCAACTCTTCGGGAACGTAGTCCAGTTCCTTGAACAACCGCTGAATCTTTCGACCCACCGCCCAGAACAATCGCTCGGCCAGCGCGCGTTGCTCGATGGCCATATAGCCGAGATTGAACAGGTTGAGCGTTTCTTCAATCGCCTGCGTTGAGTCGTGATAGCTTTCCAAGAAGTTCCGCTTGTTCATCTCTTTGTGGATCGTGAACAAGTCGCGGATCGGTTGCGGCGAATCTTCGGGGATTTCATCCGGGGCCACACACTTGTCGAAATTGGACGTGCCCAGCACATCGAACACCAGCACGCTGTGATAGGCCACGACGGCCCGGCCGGATTCACTGATGATGGTCGGATGGGGAACGCCGGTTTCGTCGCAGACGGCCTTCACTCGGAAGATCACGTCGTTGGCGTATTCCTGTAGCGTGTAGTTAACGCTCGATTCAAAATCGGTCTGCGAGCCATCATAATCGATACCCAAGCCGCCGCCGACATCCAAGAACCGCAGACCGGCCCCGGCTTTGTATAGCTCGGTGTAAACGCGGGCCGCCTCGGTGAGAGCGTCCTTCACCTTGCGGATATTGGTGATCTGGCTGCCCAAGTGGAAGTGCGTGAGTTGGAGGCAATCCTCCATCCCGCGGGCTTTAAGATAGTCAAGGACTTCCAGCACTTCCGTCAGCGTCAGGCCGAACTTGGAACGATAGCCCGCGCTGGATCGCCAGCGCCCTGAACCCCGGGAGGCGAGTTTCACCCGCACGCCAATCACCGGCCGGACATCCAGTTCCTCGGCGTGCTTCACAATGAGTTCGAGTTCGCTTAATTTCTCGACGACAGGGATGATGTTTTTGCCAATCTTCTTGGCCAGCATCACCATTTTGATGAATTCATCGTCCTTGAAACCATTGCAGATGATCGGCGTCTCGCCGCCGTCGGTGATGGCCAGCACGGCCAGCAGTTCCGGCTTGCTGCCCGCCTCCAGCCCGAAGTTGAATGGGCGGCCAAAGTCCAGAAATTCCTCGACCACGTGGCGTTGCTGGTTCACCTTGATCGGATATACGCAACTGTAAGACCCTTGGTATTCCGCGTCCGTGATGGCCTGTTTGAAGGCCCCGGCGATCTCGGAGACGCGGTGTCGCAGGATATCCGCGAACCGCAGGAGGATGGGGACGTTGAAATCCTGCTCCTTGAGTTCGTCAATCAACAACTTCAGGTCGATGGACTCGTCCTGTTTCTTGTTCGGGTGAACGGTGACGTGTCCCTGTTTGTTGATCCCGAAATATCCCTTTCCCCAATGCTTGACTCCGTAAGTCTCAAGCGAATCGGCGATTTTCCATTGACGGGACGATTCCGAGTCGGTTGGGGAGCGGTCCACAGTTTTACCCATCAAAGGAATCCTCGGGCCATGCAATGGTGACGGTTCGTCGAGTCCGAACGAACAAGCGGGGTACGGAGAATTGCCCTATCATATTTTCGCACTTCCCCCCGTTCAATCCAACCTGCCCGAACCGTTCGGAAATTCTTGGAATTCTCGAAATATCCACTCATCGGTTCTTCACATCGAATAACCAATCGTGTTTTCCGTCATGTGATTTAGCTGGCGTGATTTTACTTCCCGTCATACGATGCGCTACTCCATCGCCTTCCGAACATGGCCAACCACATGCGAACACTTTTTTCACTGCTTCTTTTGCTTATCGCCGGTTCCCTCCCGGCGGCCGAACCGGTGAAAGCCAAGAAAATCGTCCTCATTGCCGGGCCGATGGACGGAAGCCACCCGGCGGGGACACATGAATACGAAAAAACCGTCCGGCTGTTCAAGCATTGCCTCGACTCGGCTGCCAATGTCAAAAACATCCGCACCGAGGCCCACTTGCGAGGATGGCCGGACCGCCCCGCGACTCTCGACGATGCCGACACGATTGTGTTTGTGAGCAGCGGATCAGACCGGAACGCAAAGGATCATCCACTCCTCGTCGGGGACCGGATGGCCACGCTGAAGAAGCACATGGATCGTGGTTGCGGGTTGGTTCTCGTTCACTGGTCCACGTTTCTGCCGAACGATTCGGCCGGGGATTCCATTCTTGATTGGGTCGGCGGCCATTTCGATTACCAGAGCGGACCCGCGAAGAACGGCTGGTATTCGAAGATTCAAACCGTGATGGCCAAGGCCACGCCGGGCGAACATCCCACCACGCGGGGCATCAAGCCCTTCGAGATCCTCGACGAGTTTTATTACAACATCAAGTTTCGGCCCAAAGAACCGAAGGCAACGCCGATCCTGAATGTCGAAATCGGCAAAGAAGGTTTACAGACCGTTGGATGGGCCTTGGAACGGGCCAACGGCGGCCGGGGGGTTGGTTTCACCGGCGGGCATTTCTTCGACAACTGGCGCAATGATTCGTATCGGAAACTCCTGCTCAATTCGATCCTCTGGACGGCCCATGCCGAGGTGCCGGAAGATGGTGTCCGAAGTGAATTCATCGGCGACCGGGAAATCAATCTGGTGACCGTCGGCAGTCCCGCCCAGGCGTTGATTCTCACCGGGCACGACGGACCGTTCCATAACTGGCGGGAAACGAGCCAGATGTTGAAAACGATCATCGAACGGGACGGACGGTTTCGCTGCCGGATCATTGATGACGTGGAGTTTCTGGCCCGCGAAGACTTGAGCGGATACGAGTTGATCGTCCAAAACTATGTGAACTGGCAACGGCCCGGATTAAGCGATGCGGCGAAAAAGAACCTGCTGAAGTATCTCGAATCGGGTCATGGGCTGGCGGTGATCCACTTTGCCAACGGAGCTTTTCACTCATCGTTGCCCGATGCCAAGGAATCGGACTGGCCCGAATATCGCAAGATCGTCCGACGGGTTTGGGATCACACCAAAGGCAAAAGCGGTCACGATTCCTACGGCAAATTCCCGGTGAAGATCGTCGGCAAGCATCCGATCACCGAGGGAATGACCGATTTCGAGACAACCGACGAACTCTATTACCGACAACAAGGGGACGAGCCGGTCGAAGTGCTGGCCACCGCCAAATCTCGCGACACCGGGAAAGACGAACCGCTGGCGTGGGTCTACCAGTACGGCAAAGCCCGCGTGTTCCAGACGGTGCTGGGCCATTCGGCCGAATCCCTTCGCGGCGAAGGCCCGGCCCTCCTGATCCGTCGGGCTTGCGCGTGGGCGGCCAATCGGGAAATCCCTGTGATAAAGACCCCGACCCCGGTGGTTCGCCAATTGCAATTTGGCGAGGGGAAATTCGACAAGGCTCTTGATGCCCGAGCCATCCCCGCCAGCATCGAGGGGGACGACCGTTACCGCAAGCCTCCCTTCTCGGTGGAATGTTGGGCCAAACTTTTCTCCAAAACCAACTTTAATGTGCTTGCATCTTCCGATCCGAAATCATCGGCGCGTCATTGGGAGATTTACACGTTTTCGGGCACGGGGGTGTTGAGTGTTTTCATGCCGGGAATGCAAGCTTCCGCGATTCAATCATCCGTGAACATTTGCGACGGCGCATGGCATCATGTGGCGATGACTTTCGACGGCACGACGGTGCGTCTTTGGGCTGATGGCAAGATGGTGACCGAGCAGAAAGTGACGGCAAACAAATCACTCGCCAATGTCGATGGCCCCCTCCTGATCGGCGGAGCCTACGCCCCGGATCATCGGGTGGGTTCCGATGGCTTGGTTGATGATGTTCGGATTTCCAAGATCATCCGGGAATTTAAGGCTGTCCCGGCGGCCGCTCTCGAACGGGATGAGCATACGATCAGCCTTTGGAAACTGGACGGCAACGAAGGCATCAGCGCGGACACCAACTGGACGCCACCGGCCAGCGTCGCTGGCGAAGCCTGGGAACGAGAGACGGACAAGGACTGGGTGGACGGTCGCTTTCAAAAGACCGACACCGGCCCCTTCCAAAATGCGACCATCGATTACACCGGCCCCGTTGGCAAAGGCCGGGTGTACAAGGCAACGGCCATCAAACTCGGCGACAAACAAGAAACCTCGTACTTGTTCGACCGGAACCAACTTCGCTTCGCGGCCACATGGTCCGGCGGGTTCTTGAATCACAGTTCCCGGCGGTTCGGTCTGCTGAACACACCCACCCCGGCGGGAACGGTGACCTTCGGCACCTCCTCCACGCTGGCCGGTTGGGCGGATGACAAAGGCAACTTTGCCACTGTTCATCCAACAACGGCGCCAATTCCCAAAGAATGGGCCAAATTCAAAGGACTATCCCTTGATGGCCAGCACACCTCACTGCATTACACCGTCGGCAAAACGACGGTGACCGAAACCCCGTGGGCGGAGACGATCACCAAAGGAACGGCAGTCATCCGGACATTGTTGCTCGAACCACATCAAGAGGCGTTGAAATGTCTGGTCGCCGAGTTTCCCGGCGGGAAATTGATCAATATTCCGAGCGGCATTGCGGTGGTCAGTCTGGATGGCACACAAGCCAGGATGATTACCTTGCACGGGGAAGCAACCCTGGAGATCGATGCGAAGGGAATCGTCTCGGCCGCCCTGCCGCCGACCGCCAAAAGACAGGGTGTCGAAGTGGTTTACTGGACCGGATCGGCCGAACAACAGGGGGATTTTCTTCGGGCGGTCAAATCCCGACCGGCCGTCAAAACAGAAGTGGAAACCAAGGAGAAGACTCTCCCGCCGCCCCGTCGCTGGACCAAGGAAATCACCACCCAGCTTGAATTCGGCAAAGACGCTGATGCCCCGCTGGTGATTGACACCTTCGCCCTCCCCTACCAGAATCCGTACAACTCGTTGTTTTTTGTGACCGGCGTGGATTTCCTGCCGGACGGTTCCGTGGCCATCTGCACCGCCCACGGCGATGTCTGGATCGCCAGCGGCGACTTCAGCAAACCCGGCCCGATTCATTGGACACGCTACGCCACCGGGCTTTACCAACCCCTTGGCTTAAAGGTGGTCGAAGGAACAATTCATGTGTTGGAACGCGGCCAGTTGACAGCCCTGACGGGGATGGGCGAAGCCAGTTTTTATCGCTGCGTCAACAACGACTGGCACACCGGTGGGGGAGAACACTCTTACGACACCTGTCTGGAGACCGATCCGGACGGCAACTTTTACTTTTTCAAGACAGGCGACGATCACACTCCGACCGGCGGTTGTCTGCTGAAAGTGAGCAAGGATGGTTCGATGATGGAGATCTTCAGCACCGGGTTCCGGCACCCCATCGGGTTGGGAATGTCGCCGACCGGCGTGGTCTCCGGGGCGGATCAAGAAGGGAATTGGATGCCTGTCACCCGTCTTGATCTATACAAGAAAGGCGGTTTCTACGGGGACATGCGGACGCATCATCGGGTGGAACCGCCGAAGACATACGACCCGCCGTTGTTGTGGCTTCCCAAAATCGCGGACAACTCGGCCGGGGGACAGGCTTGGATTCCCGATGAAAAATGGGGATCGCTCGGCGGGTCGATGTTGCACCTCTCTTATGGTCGCTGCAAGGGCTACGCCATCCTGCGGGACGGCACGAAGTTTCAGGCAGCCGCCGCCGACCTTGGGTTGAAGTTTTTGTCCGGTTCGGCTCGGGCGCGTTTCAATCTCAAGGATAACGGATTGTATGTCGTCGGACTCGACGGCTGGCAGACGGCGGCCGAAAAGGATGGTTGCCTGCAACGAGTGCGGGCCACCGGGAAACCGTTCAACATGCCGGTGGGATTCGCCACTTCGGAGAACAAGATCGAATTGAAGTTCGACCGGGAGATCGACCCGGCCTCTTTGATCGGCGACAAGGGTTTTGTGGTGGAACGCTGGAACTACCGCTGGAGCGCCACGTATGGCTCCAAAGACTGGTCGCTTGTCGATCCGAACAAAGAAGGCCACGATCTTGTGGGAATCAAGGGCAAGACGCTCTCGGAAGATCGCCGCACGGTGACCATCACCCTGAGCGATCTGGCGCCCTGTATGCAATTGCGGATCGTCTACAAGCTCACCGGCCCTGGTGGGAAACCCATTGAGGGCACGGTGTACTCAACGATTCAGGAAAAACCATGATGATTGGTTTTACCAAGAAATTGGAAGATGTTGCGGCTCCGGCCCGGCGACGGAGATCCCACCGGGGATGATCGGGCAGAACCGCTCGACGGCTTCCATTAATTGAGAGATGCGGACAGGTTTGTTCAGATACGCATCAACGCCGAGGAACTCAGCGTAAGATCGTTGTTGATCGCTTTCATTGCCCGTCAACATGATAATGGGAATTGGCAGGTTGTGTTGGTGTTTGACCCGCTCAATGACAAGGAATCCCGACACTTTCGGCATCATCATGTCGACGATGATCAAATTGGGACGCTCGCCGACGGCTTTGCCGATTCCCATCTCCCCGTTGCAAGCCTCAATCACCCGATAACCCTGATCCTTGAGAATCATTTGCAATGATTCTCGGATGTTGGGATCGTCGTCGATCACGAGGACGGTCGGAGAGTTCGTCATGCGAGAAACGCGTTCTTGCGAGCCGTTCAAAAAAGAATGTCCGTAATCCGTCCGCATATGTGCCTTCCTTGGCAGTTTTTGATGCGTGAACCATAGATGAAGTTTTGCCCGCATGCAAATGGCCGCAACGAAAACGACTCTCTTCCTCTCCTGGCACAATATTGCGACCGCACAGTACCCGCAGAAATCCAATTCAGGATCTCTTGCGTTTTTGCGGAATGAATCGCGGGGGATCGTACCATCCATGCACTGTTTTGTGAGATATGCTTTGTTTGGTTTGTGATGCGGTTGAAACGGGTTCGCGGGGTGGCGGGATGAACGGAATTTGTGCGACATGCCGACGGCCGACCATGCGGGGGGTGGAATGCCCCCGGTGTGCGTCATCGTCTTCCGGCGGGGCGGCATCTCGGGCGTTTCCCGCTTCTTGGCGTGATTTCGACCCGGAAACACCTCGTTTTTTTCGCCGAATGCTCTTTGGTTTGGTTTGTGTCTTTGGGTGCTTCGCCGGCTTGGATCACCTGGCGACGGCCGTTCTGCTTTGGATTCCCGAGCAACAAGCCCCGACCGAGCAGATGCTCATTGGCATTCTGCTCGCTTCCTGCCTGCTTGGGGGGTTGGTCGCCGGGACCGCCAACCGGAAAGCGGAACTCACCGGTCTGACAGTGGGGGTTCTCGCGGCGTTCGGCCATCTCTGGCAGCTTAACCGGACTGGGGAAACCCTTCCGGGAGAATGGGTTTTCGGGTTCCCTCTGATGGCCGGTTTGGTCGGAGTGATGGCCGGTTTCGCCGGACGCCTGATTTACCCCCCGGTGCCGATTGTCCCGCTAATCGGTTCTTCTGGAATCCGCAGCCTCGCCATCGAACCGACCATCGAGACACCGGTGGTCATCTGGCGGGTTCTGCTCGGCGCGGCCCTGATCGTTGCGGGAACATACTGGGCCGGATCGTTACAACACCATTTGTCCCGGATCATCGGATCCAAGTTTGGCTCGTTTGGCGGCAGTTCAATGGTGGTTTGGCAGATGGCCACGTTGGCGGCCGTGCTCGGTGGAACGCTGGCCGGGGCAAACACCGCTGCCGGGTTGAAACAAGGAATGCTGGCGGGATTACCGGCCGGATTGGCGATTGCCGCCATGCACTGGAAATATGGCGGGGAACGCCCGATGGGAGTGGAATTCTGGCAGGATCAACTCTCGCTCAACCAACAAGCCCCGGCTCTTTTGGGGGTTCTGGTCGGGTCGGTAACGTTGATAAGCACCCTCGGCGGATGGCTTGGTTCACGGTTGCTTCAGCCGAAGAAGTGATCAAATCGCCCGCTCAACATTTGCGGACGACCCCAACCAAAATGCCCACCAAACTGAAATTTTGCTCCTCGGGATCGATCACGATCGGGGGCAACATGCTATTGGATGGCTCCAACACGATCTGATTCTTACGGCGGTAAAACTTCTTCAATGTGGTGCTTCCATCAATCATGGCCACCACGCGGTCACCGTTCTCGGCCGTCTCTTGGCGGCGAATAATCACGATGTCCCCTTCGTCGATGTGATCCTCGATCATCGACTGCCCCTTGATCCGCAGGGCAAAGTGATCCTTGCCGGCGAAAAGTTCGCCCAAGTCCACCTGTTCGTTTTGGGGAACCGCTTCTATCGCCGGTCCGGCGGCCACCAGCCCGAGCATGGGAAACACAGCCGGCGTGGTCCGCATTCCGGGAATTGTGATCGCCCGCGCGGCTGATTTGTGGTTCAACACCCCTTTGTTTCGCTCAATGAATCCCTTCTTTTCAAGGGCTTTCAGATGGCACATCACGCCATTGGGGGATACGATGTCAAATGCCTCGCCAATCTCCCGGATGGATGGTGGATAGCCGCGTTCCACAATTTTATCGCGGATAAAAAAGAGAATTTCGTTTTGACGGGGAGTGATCGTACTCGTGTCGGACATGGGAGAATCCAAACCATTGCACGACTATTACACGTGCGAAGAGTGATCAGACCATATTTACATACCTATAAATTAGTATATGTGACATCCGTACAGATGGAAAGGCACTTCCGGACATAAGTTCTTGAATCAATTCGGTCTGTTCCCGTAAAGTGGAACCATGAACAGCGATTCTTTGCCGCATTTTCGGAATCTTCTGAAGCACTTGCTCGACGGACGAGATTTGTCCCCCGATCAGGTGAACTCATTCCTCACGGATTTGGTGAGCCAGCCGTTCGACGAGATTTCTGCCGGAGCGGTGTTGACTGCGTGGCGCATGCGCGGCGAGAAGGCTGGCGAAATCGCCGAAGCGGTGCGGACCATGCGGCGGTTTCAACGGTCGCTTCCCTCGCCGGCCGGACCGGTTTTGGACACTTGCGGCACCGGCGGCGACGAAAGCGGCACATTCAACATCAGCACGGCCGTTTCCTTGGTGGTCGCCGGGTGCGGGGTCCGGGTCGTCAAGCACGGAAACCGGGCGGTGTCGAGCCGGTCGGGAAGTGCCGATGTGTTGCAGGAACTTGGCGTGCCAATCATGGCCGGGCCTGAATGGGTCGAGACGACGTATGCGAAAACAGGATATGCGTTCTGTTTCGCCCCGTCGTTTCACCCGGCATTGGCCAAGGTGGGTCCGCTTCGCCGGAAACTAGGTGTGCGAACCATCTTCAACCTGCTTGGGCCGTTGTTGAATCCGGCGGGTGCCGGGCATCATCTCCTTGGGGTTGGTATTCCGGGGTTGCTGGATACGCTCGCCGGGACTTTGTTGAATCTGGAATGCGAACAAGCCATCTTGGTGAGCGGTCGAAACCGTCTCGACGAGGTCAGCCTGAGCGGGCCAACAGATGTGCGGATTGTTTCCTCAAAAGGGATTGTTTCGACGGTCTGGACACCAGATGATTTTGATTTGGAGCCGGTGGAACTTTCGGAAATTCAGGCCGCGGATGCGGTGGCGAGCGCCGGAATCATTCGGCGTGTCCTTGAGGGGGAAGCCGGTCCCGCCCTACGAATGGTGCTGGCGAACGCGGCAGCCGGCCTGCTGGCGGCCGGGGCCGTCGGTTCCCTGACCGAAGGAGTGGGACGGGCAAGGGAAGCGATCCGGTCCGGCCGGGCCAATGCGGTCCTGCGAGAACTTCAAACGTCGGCGGCCGATCTGGTCTCGGCCTGAACAAGGAGCCATTTCATGCCCCAGAAATGCATCATTATCGGCGATCCGGGAATCGACACGGCTTTTGCCATGTCGCTAGCTCTGCACGATTCGACGCTCGACCTGCTTGGTCTGGTCGCCACTCCGGGCAATGTCACGGCGGAACAGGCGACCAAGAATGTGCATTTGCTCATCAATGCCGTCGACCCGCCCAAATGGCCGCGATTGGGGGCGGCCCTGTCCATCGATTATGAAATGGACGGAACCCGCCTCCACGGAACGGACGGGCTTGGCAATGTCGGCTTTCCCCCCGTCTCGCTGCATCAACCCACGCCAGGCGACAAGCTCATCGTGGAATTGGTCCGGCAGCACCCGCATGAGGTGATTATCCTCGTGCTGGGACCGGCGACCATGTTGCAACGCGCGTTCGACCGCGACCCGGAATTGCCTTCCCTGATTGACCGGGTCATTATGATGGCCGGGACGTGGAAAGAACCAGGCAATTACTCGGCAACGGCCGAGTTTCATGCCGCCTGTGACCCCTCTTCCCTCCGGGGTGTTCTTCGATCGGCCGCCAACATCACGTTAATCCCGCTTGATGTTTCCCGCAAATTGTTCTTTTCCCCCAGCGACTTGTTGGAACTCCCCTCCCCGGAATCGGCGACCTGTCGATTCCTGCGAAAAATCGTCCCCTACGGTATCCGGGCGAGTTGTAACCTTTACGGTTCGGAGGGCTTCCACCTGAAGGACGTGCTGGGATTGGTCGCCCTGGCCCGACGGGAACTGCTCACCTCGGAACGGCATTTCGTTGATGTGGAACTCCGGGGCGATCTCACCCGCGGGATGACCGTCTTCGACACCCGGTCAACCCCCGCTGGAAAGCCCAACGCCAATGTGGCAACCAGTGTTGACGTGGTTGGCGTCCGGGATTACATCACCAAGATTTTGAAAACCGCCGGTTGACGCAAAAACACACCAACCTTCCCGGAGAATTCGTTCATGATCCGACTGTGGACCCTGCTCTTCGGGATGACTTGCGGCACATTCTCGCTGGCTCAAGAAAAATCGAAACCAATCGACCCGCCGCCGGCCGACGAACTGGCCAAGGTGATCCGCACGTTTGTCTTGAGCGCCCTGCCGACGCCGCTGGCCGAACAAAACAACGACTGGGGCAAACAAAAAAACGTGACCGTCGGGATCAAATGGGAGAAATCCGGCATTCTTCTGAAGCCCAAACCAATGCAGGGGCTGAGGAACGACGGCACTTGGCGTCGCCTGCGTGTCGATGCAGACAACCCGGAACAATCGCTGAATGTGATCGTGCGAAATGTGCAAAAACCGGCTCCGGGGGTGATGACCTTCGAGCTGGTGGTCACGCTCAACGTCCGCATCAAGTTTGAGCAACAAGTCTGGATGGCCGGGGAACGTGTCTACAGCGGGGAAACACGGGCTCGCTGCCGGCCAATCTTGGCGATGCAATGCGAATCGATGACCAAGGCTGTTAAGACAGACAGTTTTTTTCCGGATATTACCATGCGGATGCGGATCTTGAAGGCGGATCTTACCTACGACCAACTTGTGGTGGAACACACGGCCGGGGTGGGTGGCGATTTGGCAAAGACCCTCGGAAAAACGGCCATCGACCTGCTGAACCAATGGAAGCCATCACTGCAAAAGAACATGCTGGAGAAGGCAAATCAGGCCATCGTCAAGGCGGGGGATACAAAAGAAATCAAGCTGGGCTTGGGGAATCTCTTCGGCGGCAAATGACAACCGCCTTGTGTTTTACTCTCTGTCGGGAACACTAATGCCGAGAATGATTCGATGCCATTGCGGGGGTTCTCCCGAATGCAAATTATGTTCGGGAAATGGAAAGTATCCCTACACCCCCGGCAATTTGGGGTACATGCCCTTTGTTTGTCCCACCTGCGAGGGCAAGGCGAATTTGAAGGATGATGAAGGAAAGACTTATCCGTGCCTGACGTGCAAGGGAATCGGAAACGTGGACCCAGCCAATCCACCCGTGGCGGGAATGTGGGATGTGCTGTCCAAAGTATTGTTCGGCGCGTGATCCGCTGTCACTTCTGCTTGGCCGGTTCCTGCGGATAAACATCCGGCAGCGGGTTCGCCTGCACCATCGGCAGGTCCGCTTCCGAATCGTCGCCAATCTCCCCCGGTCGTTCGGACTGATCGATCAATTTCTTCAAATCCCGGCCGTCAAGTTGTTGCGTGTATTCATTGGGGCTCAGCGGCTCATCGTCGTGCGCGACTTGCACGGTGTATCGAAGGCTGGCAATAAATAACTGATCGTTCGGAAGCAGCGCGGCCCGCCGGACTCGCTGGCCGTTGACCCGCGTTCCGTTGGTGCTGCCCAAATCGCGAATGAGCAACAGCCCGTCGTTCTTGACAATCACGCAATGCTGCTTCGAGATGCTCTTGTGGTCCAAGAGGACATCACAATCTTCGCGACGGCCCACGACAATCAGATCCTTCTCGATTTCGACGGGCGATCCGCCGTCCATTGGGACCAGTCGGACCCGCATATACACGCCCCCTGATGGATGGGAAGGGAGAGACGAGCAACTTCTCTGGTAATGTAGATTTAGCGTCCCGGTTCCATGAATGCCAGACAATTTCTCATGGAACACCCGGCTTTCCCCTGCCGACGGGACGCTCTTTCGTCATGGGTCATAGAATGCCGGAGCATTAAACCGATCCTTCCTCTGTGGTGTGTCCATGAAAGTGGCTCAGGCTCAACTCGTCGAACCGTTCAAGGTGGAAATCCGGGATGTGGAACTCCCCTCCCCGGCCGCCAACCAGATTTTGGTGGAATGCCACGCCAGCGCCATCAGCGCCGGGACGGAACTCGCCGTGTACACCGGAACCCACCAGTGGCTCCAAGACCCCAAGATGACGGATTGGAAATTCCCCTTCCGGCCCGGATACAGCGCGGCCGGGGTGATTGTCGCCGTCGGATCGGACATCAGGGGCTGGAAGGCCGGGGATCGAATCAGTTATCCGGGCAACCATGCCTCCCACGAACTCATGACCATCGGACACGAACGGGGCCGCTGGTGGAAACTGCCGGAAAACCTCGGGTACGAGAAGGCGGCCCTTGCCTGCATCTCCCGCTACGGTTTGGGCGGCGTGTTGCGGGCCGGCCTGACGCTCGGCCGTTCGGTCGCCGTGCAAGGTCAGGGAATCATCGGCCAATTCGCCCTGCGATGCGCGCTGGCCGCCGGTTGTAATCCCGTCATCGGCATCGACTCGGTTCCCATGCGGCGGGAAGCCTCCCTCGCGGCCGGTGCCTCGGCGGTGATTGATCCGTCGGCGACCGATGCGAAGGCCAAACTAGCCGACATCCTCGGCGCGCGTGGAGCCGAAATCGTCATCGACGCGACCGGCGTTCCGGATGCGGTGCCCGTGGCAATGTCGCTGGCCTGCGACGGCGGACAAGTGATTGTCGTCGGCAGTCCCCGTGGCAAAGCCAAGGATGTGAACTTCTACGACGACCTGCACCGTCGATACATCGAAGTGAGCGGCGCCCACGGCAACATGCTGTTCGAGCCGGCCCACACTCGGATGGCCGGGGCATGGGATATCAACAAGGCCCAGACTTGGCTGCTCGCCGCCCTCGCCTCCGGCCGGCTCAGCACGGAAAAGCTGGTGACCCACACGATCACACCGGATGGCATCGGAGCCGCCTACGAAGGATTGCTGAAGAACAAGGACACTTACCTCGGCGTCGTGGTGAAATGGAAGTGACGCCGCGATGAATGATTCGGCGATGATGTATCTGCTGTTGATTGGCTCGGCCTTTTTCGCCGGGGCTGTGAACGCAATGGCGGGAGGCGGCACACTGCTGACCTTCCCCGCCTTGCTGGCTGTTCCCGGCCTCACCTCGGTGCAGGCCAATGCGACCAGCACGGTTTCTCTGTTGCCCGGTTCGGTGGCCTCGGTGTTTGGCTATCGGGACGAGATCCGCAAAACGTGGCCGTTGGTCTCCCGCCTGATCCTTCCCAGCATTGTCGGAAGCCTCATCGGCACGCTGCTTGTCACCGAATTGCCGTCCAAAGTGTTCGATCAGTTGGTGCCGTGGTTGATTCTGACGGCGGCGGTCCTCTTCCTCGTCCAACCCGTCTTGAAGAAATTGATCCGGACAACGCACCACGAAAAACCCTCCGCCCGAATGGTGGCCGTCATCATGGGTGGCCAGTTCCTCATCGCGGTGTACGGCGGTTATTTCGGGGCGGGCATCGGTATTTTGATGCTCTCCGTTTTGCCGTTCATGGGGACGGACTCCATCCACGACACAAATGCGGCCAAAACCCTGCTCGCTTCGGTCATTAATCTAGTGTCCGTGGTCGTGTTCATCTGCCAAAAAGAAGTGGTTTGGACTTATGCGGCCGTCATGATCGGGGCGGCCATCGTCGGCGGATACGCCGGGGCCAGGGTATCACGGCGCATCCCGGCCAAATATGTCCGCTGGTTGGTGATCGCCATTGGCTTCAGCCTCGGGGCGTATTACCTTTGGAAACAATATGCCGCGCCGGGCGTTCAAGAATAAACTTCCGTTGATGCGTTTTTGCGAAAGGCCATTCCATGTCGAACCGCGTTGAAACCGACTCGATGGGCAAGATTGATGTCCCCTCGGACCGCTATTATGGGGCGCAGACCGCCCGCTCGTTGATTCACTTTGCCATCGGACAGGACAAGATGCCCCGGTCAATCATCCGGGCGTTTGGAATCCTCAAAAAATCGGCCGCCCAAGTGAATTTGCAACTCGGGTTGTTCAAGAAAAAAGACATCGAACCGGCTGCAAAGGTGGAATTCATCAGCAAGGCGGCAGATGAGGTGATCGCGGGTAAACTCGACGACCATTTTCCCTTGCGGATCTGGCAGACCGGCAGCGGCACGCAAACGAACATGAACGTCAACGAGGTGATCGCCAACCGGGCCATCGAACTCGCGAACGGGGTGATGGGGTCTAAAACCCCGGTGCATCCGAACGACGATGTCAACATGTCCCAGTCGTCCAACGACACGTTCCCGACAGCCATGCACATTGCCGCCGTCGAGGAGATCACCCATCGGTTGATCCCGAGCGTGAAGCAATTGCGGGATTCGCTGGTCGTCAAACAAAAGGAATTTGAAACGATCGTCAAAATCGGCCGGACCCATTTGATGGACGCCGTTCCGCTGACGCTTGGGCAGGAATTCTCCGGGTATGTCGCCCAACTCGATCAGGCGATTCAACGCATCGAAGCCAGCCTCCCCGGAGTGCTGGAACTGGCCTTGGGCGGGACGGCCGTCGGCACGGGCTTGAACAGCCACCCGGAATTCGCGGATAAAGTGGCGAAACGGATCGCCGAGGAAACGAAACTTCCCTTCGTTTCCGCCCCGAACAAGTTCGCCGCCCTGAGCGCGCACGAACCGTTGGTGGCCGCCAGCGGGGCCGTGAAGACGCTGGCCGTCGGCCTGATGAAGATTGCCAACGATGTCCGCTGGATGGCCTCCGGCCCGAAATGCGGCCTGGCCGAACTGACGATCCCCGAAAATGAACCGGGTTCCTCAATCATGCCGGGGAAAGTGAACCCCACGCAATCGGAAGCGATGACGATGGTGTGCGTGCAGGTGATGGGCAACGACGCAACCATCAGTTTCGCCGCCTCGCAGGGGAATTTTGAACTGAACGTGTTCAAGCCGGTCATCATTCACAATCTACTGCACTCGGTGGAATTGCTGACGGATGCCTGCCGGTCGTTCCGGGAGCATTGCGTGCAAGACAATGCCACCCGCGGAGGCATCAAGCCGAACAGAGTTCAGATCGATAAATATCTGTCAAGCTCGCCGATGCTTGTGACCGCACTGAACCCCCACATCGGATACGACAAGGCGGCCTCTATCGCCAAAAAGGCCCTGAAAGACGGATCAACACTGAAGGAAGCCGGTGTGTCGTTGGGCTATCTGACTGCCGAACAATTCGACGTGTGGGTAAATCCAGTGGACATGACAAAGCCGGG
>NZ_JH636444.1:388287-416596 GCF_000255705.1 Zavarzinella formosa DSM 19928 | reverse complement strand
TCATCCAACCCGTTTGTCGGTAGATTTTTTCAACGCTGATACCTAAGACAGTTTGTATGGCATCTCTGACGAGCCGGATTCCGTTCGGCTCGTTCTCTTCATATTCTTTGGTTTCCTTTTTGATGTGTGAAGGTCGATGTCGTATAAATGGGAGAACGTTTTTCTCACCATTGTTCGACCCCCTCGACACATGACCGATCCGAGTTGTCCCACGCCCGAACAACCCAGACGATTGAGCCTCTGGGATTCGGTCTGTCTGATTGTGGGCATCATCATCGGGGCCTCGATTTACGAAACCTCCCCAAGCATCTTCCGAAGTTCCGGCAGCGCCCAAATGGGCATGATCGCCTGGGTGTTGGGCGGGGTCGTGTCACTCATCGGGGCCTTGTGCTATGCGGAACTGGCCAGCGCATACCGGACATCCGGCGGGGATTACACCTTTCTGACCAAGGCTTACGGGTCGCGGGTCGGCTTTATCTTCGCCTGGGCCGAACTGGCGGTGATCCGCACGGGCGGCAGCATCGCCTTCATGGCCTATGTGTTCGCCCGTTATGCGACGGAGTTCTATCCGCTCGGGCCAAATTCCAAGGTAATTTACGCCCTTGGGGGAATCTTGTCGCTCACGCTTGTCAACTCCATCGGAATGCGGCCGGGGCGAATTGTCCAAAACTTGCTGACGGTCGCCAATGTCCTCGGTTTGGCGGGTGTCGCCCTGATTGGCCTCGTTTGGTGGATCTGGCCTTCTTCTGAAATCTCCCATCAACAGCAAGCCGCCATTGATATCGCCTCGGCGGTCGGGGCGGCCGGCCAGCCTTATGCGGCTGTCACACAAACCGCCGGATTGCCGGCCGGGTTTGAACTGTCCTTCGCCCTCACGATGGTGTTGGTGTTTTACGCTTACGGTGGCTGGAACGAGGCGGCCTTCATCGCATCCGAAGTGGAAAATCCAAAACAAAACGTCCGCCGGGCTTTGATCGGCGGCACGATGTTGGTGACGGTGATTTACTTGGGCGTAAACCTCGCTTATGTCGGCGCCTTGGGTTATCAGGGCGTGTGCAAATCGGAGGCGATTGCCGCTGACATGTTCGCCCTGCCCTTCGGCAACGTCGGCCGAAAGGCCATCAGCGCCTTGGTAATGTTCTCGGCCCTCGGCTCCGTTCACGGGTTATTGTTCACCGGAATGCGTTTGTATTCGACCTTCGGCCGGGAACACCGCGTGTTTGCCTGGCTGGCCAGCAAGGAAGAAGAACCACACTCGCACGGAGCTTTGTTCGCGCAGGCCAGTTTCAGCATCCTGCTCATCGCCTTGGTGGAACTGGCGGTACACTGGCGGCAACTTCTCTCCGAAGCGGCGGCAATGGCTGGGGTGAATTTTGTGCCGGACATGCAACAAAGCGGGGACATTTACAAGTTGGTGGCCTGCACCGCCCCGGTTTTTTGGGTCTTTTTCCTGCTGACCGGTTGTTCGCTGTTCATGCTGCGATTCCGGGAGCCGAACATCGAACGCCCCTTCCGTGTTCCGTTGTACCCGTTTCTGCCGTTGATCTTCGTCTTTTCCTGTGCGTTCATGCTGCTGCGTTCTTCCCTGTACGCCATCGAACAGGAACCGGCGGAGGCCGTCGTGGTGGCCGGCCTCATGCTGGTGGGAATCCCGCTCTGTCTGCTTCCCGCCACATCCAAGTCTTGTTCCGACGAATAAAATAGGTTTCATCCGACAGAAACCGACTTTTCCAAGCGACATCCATGGCCAAAGATTACTATGCCGTTCTTGGGTTGGGCAAATCAGCCACTCCCGAGGAGATTTCCAAGGCGTACAAGAAACTCGCCCGCGAAAATCATCCCGACCGTAACCCCGGCGACAAGGCGGCCGAGACTCGCTTCAAGGAAATTCAAAACGCCTACGACGTTTTGAACGACCCGAAAAAGAAAGCCACTTATGACCAGTTCGGCAGCGAGATGCCGAACATGGGCGGCGGCCCCGGCGGTTTCAACTTCGGCGGCGGGGGCGGAGGCATGCCCCAAGTGGACCCGGAGATGGCCCAAGAAATCTTCAAACGCTTCTTCGGCGGTGGCGGGGGAGGCGGGGCCGAAGATTTGTTCGGCGGACCTCGCGGCGGTCGTGGCCGCCCCACTGGTCGAAGCCGGCAACCGCAGGCCGAAACGATTGATGTGGAAGCCCGTGTCCCGTTTCTAACAGCCGCGATCGGCGGCACCATCGGTCTGCGGGTCGGCGATCGTGAACTCGATGTGAAGGTTCCCGCCGGATTCGAGGACGGCAAAAAGCTCCGTCTCGCCGGTCAGGGGGAATATGGCGAGGACATCGTGGTGAAGGTGATGATCGAACCGCACGCTTACTTCCGACGAGAAGGGAAAGACGTGCTGCTCGATGTTCCCGTGAGCATCCCGGAAGCCGTGTTGGGTGGAAAAGTAAGCGTTCCCACGGTTGAGGGCAAACGTGTCGAGGTAAAGATCCCGCCCGGAAGTTCCAGCGGCGGTAAGATCCGACTCACTGGCATGGGGATCGCCGGTGGAAATCAATATCTGGTCATCAAGATTATGTTGCCCAAGGGTAAGCCAGATGACGAGGCAAAGAGACTGATTGAAGAATACGCCAAGGCAAATGGGTTCGATGCGAGAGCCGATGTGGCTTGGAAATGATCGAAAACCGCTCAATTGTTAAAAAAGCAAAGCCCGCGTCGTGACGCGGGCTTTGCTTTTTTATTGTCACCCACACATTAAGCCGCTTCGCGGCCTTCGTTGGAATCGTCCTCGAACAATTTGCCCAACGGGGCCGGCATGTGTTTCGGGCCGGTGGGGCCGTCAAGGACGCCATCCCACGGGTGACGTTGAACACTCGCCAGAATGCGATCCGCCAGTGCGAGAGCATCCCGGCCGTCGTCACCCGTCACGCGGGGCCGACGACCGGTCTTCACGCAGTTGACGAAGTGCTTCAATTCGGCGGTCAACTGATCCATTTCACGGGTGCAATCGAGTTCCAGCGTCTCCATGTGCTTGCTGAACACATCCTGACGAAGTTGCTCGCGACGGTTCGGATCGAGTTCCATTTGGGACAAGCCGCGACGGCGAACTTCATCAGAAGGTTGCACTAACGTAAGCCGTTTATCCACAAAATCGATGCCCGCATATCCTTCGGAGGCCCAGATTCGCAGTTTCCGTTTCGGTCGCGGGCTAATCCGGCTGGCGGTCACACAGGCGACGCAACCATTTTCAAACCGGATACGGGCATTCACGATGTCCTCGTGACCGCCAAAGGCCATCGCTCCCAATGCGTAAACATCTTCAACGGGGGAACGAACCAACGACAGAATCAGGTCAAGGTCATGAATCATGAGATCCAGAACGCAACCAATGTCGGTTGACCGCCCGGTGAAGGGGCCGTGTCGTTCGCTTTCGATCAGTTTCGGGTTGATCGGCCGCCGGGTCAGTTCCTCGAAAGCCGGGTTGAACCGTTCGATGTGACCGACTTGGAACGGAATCTCCCGCGAGTTGGCGATTTCGACCAGTTCTTCGGCCTGGGCCAGGGTGGTCGTGATCGGCTTTTCCACCAAGACCGGGATACCGCGTTCCAAGAAGTCCCGCGCGACTTTGTGATGGTACAACGTCGGGGCGGCGATGGTCACGGCGTCCACAATATCCAGCAAGTCCTCGTGGGACTCGTAGGCGGTGGTTTTGCAACGATCCGCGATACTCCGGGCCTGATGATTGTTCACATCAGCAATGCCGACGAGTTCGGCTTCCGGCAGGGCGGACAGGATGCGGGCATGCTCTTTGCCAAGGTGCCCGACACCGACGACGGCAATCCGAATTCGGTTCATCTGCGAAGGTACTCCGTCGAACGTCCACACTTCCAAACAAAAGCAATCCGTTGTTACCAGTCCGCTCCGGCCCGTCGGGCCAGCCGGGTCAATTCCTTTGCCAACTCCACGTTGAGCGGATGCCCGGAACGATAGGCGACCACATGCCCCGTGAGTTCAAGCCCGCTCAACGCCAGATCGCCGACAATGTCGAGGATCTTGTGCCGGGCGGGTTCGTCCGGGAAACGCAGTCGGTTGTCGATCAACCCCTTGGGACCGAACACCAACAGTTCCGAAGTCTTCAAATGCCGGCCGATGCCCCGGCGTTGCAATTCAACGGCCTCGTGTTCCAGCACAAAGGTGCGGCAACGGGCCAATTCCTGCCGGAAGCGATCCGGCGTGATGATTTCCGTGTGCGATTGCGGCATGATCGGCGAACCGGGGCCGTAATCGAGCAGATAACTGATGACAAGATCTTCGCCATCCCGCGGATAAATACTGAGGGTCGCGCCCCCTTGCGAAACCGTGACCGGTTCGCGGACCACGAAGGTCTGTTTGGCCGTGTGCTGAAGGGCCACTCCCGCCGTCAACAGGTTCTCGACGTACCCTTCGGAGGAGCCATCCAGCCCCGGAGGTTCGGGGCCATCCAGTTCGACCGTGCAATTGTCGATCCGCATGCCAGCCAAGGCGGCCAGAACATGCTCGACAAGCGTGACTTGATTGGGCCCGGAACCCAAGGTTGTCCGCCGGGCTGTCCCGGTGACTGATTCAACACGGGCCTGAATCGGAGCCGCATCCCGGAGGTCAGTTCGTTGGAAAACGATCCCGGAATCAGGCGGCGCGGGACAAAAACGAAGGTTGACGCGGCTCCCGGTAACCATTCCGACCCCTTGAATAAGGGTCGGTCGGGCCAGCGTCCGTTGGCGACGGCGGCCGGTTCGAGGCAGCTCGGCCGCCTCAACCCGTGTTCCCGGAGTGGTTTGCATCAACTTCATGCTACACGTTTTGTATGGGAAGGAAGCGAAACTGTCCGCATCCCTCCACTTATCGGTTTTAACCAAGCCTCTGGTTCATCCCAAATTACCTCAACTACCAACAATCACGTAATTCAACTCGAAAGCGTTTGCAATGCAACTGACATGCCGATAATTTTTTTGAGGCTCAAAATTGGACAATCAGTTGTTCCCACCAACGGTCTTAACACCGGGGGTAGGTGTGGGGGCGGGCGCGAGATCGTTTTTGGTCACCGGTTTCGGGGGCGGATATCGGCCGTTCAGAGTCTTGATGACGACTTCGGTGATGTCCATGCCCTTGTGGTAGAACGGGATCATGGCCGGGGTTTGGAGCATCAATTGGGCGACTTGCGGCGAGGCTTCGTCTTCCGGCTTCGAGGCGGCTGGGTAGCAAAGCACCATATCCAAGCTGTTCGTGGTGGCGATGTCCGCGATCACGCCCTTGATTTCCTGATAAACCCGGACGATGGTGTCGTTCGAGACCTTCGTCAATTCAACTTGGGCTTCCCGGTCGATGTCCTCGACTTTGCGCTGAATGTTGAGGGCTTTTTCCTGAAGTTTCTTCTTCTCATCAGGAACGGCGGCCAAGTTGAATTCTTTCTGAACCACCGCCAGTTGTTCCCGCAGGATATTGACCTGCGAGACATACTCCTGACGGCGACGAGTGATCTCGGCCCCTTGGAAATTGGCCTTTTCGTAGTCGCGAAGCACCTTGGCGATGTTGACGATCACGATCCGCTGCGGACGCGGGGCGGCCGGAGCCGGGTTTTGGGCAAACGCCGGCATCGACAGGGTCATCCCGGTTGCCAGCACGACAAGACTGGTGAAAATCCGTTTCACGAGCGGTTACTCCTCTTCCTTGTGGACAGCATGGCGACTTGGGTTTTCCGCGTCGGGGTGTTCCATTCCCGTGTGCGAAGTCGCGTCGATGGGGCGGGTTTACCCCATCCGAACAATCCGGTCAATGCGAACCATTTCCCGGAATCTCGGGGAGTTCAGGCGTTTGCGGCCCGCCACAGGTGTTTCACACCGGGAGATTCGCCGATTTCTTCCACAGATTGCCCGCTGTCGGATTTCCCTTCATGCCGCGTGGATTTCGCTCCATCATCGCCACCTTATGGGTTCTGTCCGCGTTCGCTGGGTGCGGAGGCAAGGGGGAACCTGTCGTCGTCAAAGGGGCCGCCCTCTATCGGGGCCACCCGTTGGCCGGGGGTACTGTCACCTTTTGTCCGAACTCCGAACGGGGCTTCGATGGCCCGATTTTGCAAGGAGCGGTCCAAGAAGACGGCTCATTCCAGTTGCAACCTCTGGAGGGGTCAAAGATTCGGGCAGGTTGGTATCGAATTGCGATCGCCCCCCGACCGGGTAGCCAAGAATTTCCCACTGCTGAGAATCCTTACCCCGGTTTGCCAAATTTATTCCGAAATCCGGTATTGTCTGGTTTGGAAAAAGAAGTGAAAGAAGGGGTCGAAAACGTCTTCCATTTCGACCTCGGGGACTCGTGAAATTCCAAGATCTGAGGATCGCTTTCTCAGGATGGATATTCAACCTAAAAATCAGACGATGGTGCGCAGATTTTGTCTTATGAACATCTCCGGCATTTCTTTGGAACTTGGATTAAGTTGACAGACTGGCATTCGAGGCGTGATTATCACCTCACCCATGACTATGGTAACGTGGTCAAGGGGATCATGTGACCCCTGTGGGCCACTTTTGGAATCACGTCATGCGTCTGTGTCGTTATGGGCTGATTGAACAACCACAAGTTGGACTGTACGACGAAGCCGGGATCATTCCCCTTTCCCTCGCGGAACTGGCCTACCACCAAGGCACCGGCAAATGGCTGCATATCCCCCATGATGATGAACTGATTTCATACCTTCCCCCGGTTGGCGAGCATCATCTGGCGATGCGGCGACTTTGGACATGGCTGGAGCAAAATCCCGGAGCCGTTCCCGGCCCGTTGCGACTCGACCCGGAAACAACCCGGATTCTCACGCCTGTCGCCCGCCCCAACAAGTTGCTCCTTCTCGCCGGGAATTATGCCGAGCATGTGAAAGAGCGTGGTTATGTTGTCGAGGAGCAACAAAACACGTTTCCCTATGTGTTCATGAAACCCGCCAGCACGACGCTGAGCAATCACGGTCAATCAGTGGCAATCCCGTCCAGTTCGCCCGACGGGATCGATTGGGAATGCGAGCTGGCCGTGGTCATCGGCCGGAAATGCCGCAATGTGACGGAGGCCGAGGCCCTTTCGCATGTGGCCGGTTATACCGTCATCAACGATATCTCTCACCGGAAGTTTCGACCCAACCCCGGCCGCAAGACCCGCGAGCGAGACAAGTTCTTTGACTGGCTGCATGGCAAATGGTTCGACGGTTTCTGTCCGTGCGGCCCGTGTATCACCTCGGCGACCACCATCCCCGATCCTCACACGCTTGGTGTCAAACTGACGCTCAACGGTGAAGTGAGGCAAAACGGCAGCACGGCCCAGATGATTTTCAGCATCGCCCAGATCATCAAGTTCGTTTCGGAGATGCTGACCCTCGAACCGGGAGACATTATCTCCACGGGCACCCCCTCGGGCGTCGGTTCCGCAAGCAACACCTTCCTGAAACCCGGTGACGTGATGCATGCGAGCATCGAGAAGATCGGCACGCTCCTCACGCCGATGGTCAGCGAAGCGGAAGAAGGGGATTCATCGTGGGATATTTGACACCGATGATTCGCGGAAAAGTTTAACCACAAATCCCCGCCTATTTCGCGGGACTTTTGCCCTGTATATTGATTGAGAACCTTTTTGCCCTGCCGTTCGCTCTCCCGAGAACTCCCGCGATGTCCGGCACACGTTTTGGCCTGTTGCTCTTTGGCTTTCTCTCGGCCGTTCCGTTAAACGCCGCCGATCCCAAGGGGTTGGAGTTTTTCGAGACGAAGATTCGACCCGTGCTGGCCGAGCAGTGTTTCTCGTGCCATTCGGCCGAGGCCCAAACCAAGAAGAAACTTCGCGGAGGCTTGTATCTCGATTCGGCCGATGGCCTGCTCAAAGGGGGCGACACGGGACCGGCCATCGTGCCCGGTAAGCCAAAAGAAAGCCTGTTGTTCGCCTCGTTGAAACACATTGAAGACCCGAAGATGCCCCCCAAAGGCAAACTTCCCGAGACGGTGATCGCGGACTTTCAAAAATGGATCGAGATGGGGGCTCCCGATCCGCGAACGGGAACCGCCAAAAAGCAAACCGGTCTGAGCCTCGAACAAGGCCGTCAATTCTGGGCCTACCGGCCCGTGGCGAATGTCAAAGTTCCGGAATTGAACGGGCCAACCGTTCTCACGGACATTGATCGTTTCATCCAAACTCAACTCACGGCCAAGAATCTGAATCCAGCCCCGGAAGCCGACCGGGGCGTACTGATTCGCCGACTCTCTTTTGATCTGACCGGCTTGCCGCCAACCCCCAAGGAGATTGACGACTTCGTCTCCGACCAACGACCGGATGCTTACGAGCGGTTGACGGATCGCCTGCTCGCTTCGACCGCTTATGGCGAACGGTGGGGCCGCCACTGGCTCGACTTGGCCCGGTATGCGGAATCTTTCACCCTCCGGGGTTTTATTCTCAAGGAAGCCTGGCGATACCGGGACTATGTGATCGACAGCTTCAATCACGATCTGCCGTTCGATCAATTCATCAGAGAGCAAATTGCCGGAGATTTGCTTCCTGCGGACGACTTGGAAATTAAACGCCGTCGATTGATCGCGGCGACATTCCTCACGATGGGCAACAACAATCTGGAGGAACAGGACAAGAAGCAATTGGTGATGGACGTCGTTGATGAACAACTCGACACCCTGAGCCGGGCTTTTCTGGCCCAGACCGTGACCTGCGCCCGCTGCCACGATCATAAGTTCGATCCGATTCCCACGAAGGATTATTACGCCCTCGCCGGCATCTTGAAGAACACCAAAACGCTCAACCATGCGAACGTCTCCATGTGGATCGACCGGCCGCTGCCGATGGAAGCGGTCCGCGAGACGGAAGCGAAAAAGCACGAAGCGAAAGTTGTTCAACTTCAAAAGCAAATCGCCGACCTCAAAGCCCTCGTTGGCAAGAAGTCGCCCGCCCCGAACCCCAAAAAGCCAACGGTGCGGGCCATCAAAGATCTTCCGGGCATCGTGGTGGATGACAGCAAGGCCAAGAAGGTCGGCGCATGGAAGGAATCACAGTTTTCCGGCTCATATGTCGGGGCCGGATACATCCACGATGAGGACGTCGGCAAAGGGGAAAAGACCCTGACCTTCCAGTTTGAGATCCCGGCGAACGGCAAATACGAAGTGTGGTTCGCTTACTCACCCGGAACAAACAGGTGCGCTGATGTCCCGGTGACCGTGTTCAGCGCCGACGGCGAAAAAACCATCCATGTGAACCAACAGAAAACGCCCGAGATCGACGGCCTGTTTCACTCCCTTGGCCAACACACTTTTGAGAAGGGTGGCCAGGGCTTCGTCATCATCGACACCGGGAACACAAAAGGACATGTCATCGCGGACGCGGTGTTGTTTATCCCGGCCGATCAGGCGAAACTCCCGGCGAAGCCCGAATCAAAGGAAGATGCCCCGGCAATTGCGGAAGCGGGCCAGCTTCGCCAGATGGAGGCTGAACTGAAGAAACTTCAGTCCACCGGCCCAAAGCGGGACATGGCTCTCGGCTTTGAGGAAGAAAAGAAAATCGAGGACGTCCGGATTCACATTCGCGGCAGCGGCGCCAACCTCGGGGCGGCGGTTCCTCGCGGGTTTCTGCAAGTGGCGATGTGGTCCCCGGCCACTCCCCTGCCCCCCAATCAAAGCGGTCGCAAAGAACTCGCCGAATGGATCGCCGACGCCCGCAACCCGCTGACGGCCCGAGTGTATGTCAATCGCGTCTGGCACTGGCTCTTGGGTGTTGGCTTGGTCCGGACGACGGATAACTTCGGGACCACCGGCGAAACACCATCCCACCCGGAATTGCTTGACCACTTGGCCCGACAGTTCGTGGAATCGGGATGGTCAACCAAGAAACTGATCCGGATGATTGTTCTCTCTCACGCTTACCGGCAATCATCGAAAACCAGTACGGAGGCGAAAAAGGCCGACCCCGAAAACCGATTGCTCTCTCACATGAACCGCCGACGGCTGGATGCCGAGGCGATCCGGGATGCCTTTCTGTCCACAAGCGGCGATTTGCGGGCGTCCTCCGGCGGGATTACCTTCAAGCCCGAACTCACAGCCGATTACAACTTCAAGTTTTCCGATCCAGTGCGAAGCGTGTATGTCCCGGTGTTCCGCAACAGCCTGCCGGAAATTTTCGAGGTGTTCGACTTTGCGGACCCGAGTGTCTCAACAGGCAAACGAAATGTCAGCACGGTCGCCCCGCAGGCATTGTTCATGACGAATCATTCATTCGTGATCGAACAATCTCGCAAAGCGGCCGAGAGATTGCTGGCCGAGAAAGATCTCGACGATGGCCAGCGAATCGACACGGCCTTTCGCCGGCTCTTTGGCCGATCAGCGACCAACGACGAACAAACCATCATCCGCAAATATCTGGGCGAGGGAAGCGGGCGTGACGAACGCTGGCCCCGCGTGATGCAATCACTGTATGCGAGCGTCGATTTCCGGTATGTCGATTAACCCTGAGACGGGAGAGCGATCATGTTCAATGACTTCCAAATGACCCGTCGCCGGGCGTTGCAGGCGGCCGGGTGCGGTTTCGGACATCTCGCCTTCGCCGGTTTGTCGGCCGGCGGGAATTTGCCGGCGACGCATTTCGCCCCCAAGGCCAAACGGGTGATCTTCCTGTTCATGCAGGGGGGCGTGAGCCATGTCGATTCTTTCGATTACAAGCCACGCTTGGAGAAAGAAGACGGCAAGTCCTTCGGTTTCGACGACGCTCGTGTGCTGGCCAACACCGGGAAACGCGGCTCGAATCAACGAGTGATGAAACCCCTCTGGAAGTTCGCCCAACATGGCGAATCCGGCCGATGGGCATCCGATCTGTTCCCGCAGATCAACAAGCATGTGGACAAGATGAGTTTCATCCACTCCATGCACACCGAGGGAGTGGCCCACGGACCGGCGACGTTGTTTCTGCACTGCGGCTCAACCAACTTCATCCGGCCATCGATGGGATCGTGGGTGGTGTATGGGTTGGGCACACCGAACGAAAACCTGCCGGGTTTTGTGTCCATCGCCCCGTCGGCCGGCAATGGCGGCCCGCGAAACTACGGCAACGCTTTCCTTCCGGCGAAATTCCAAGGGACAGCCATCGGCAAGGCGGGCGGCCCGGCCAGCGATCTCGTCATCCGCAATTTGAAAAACGGCGGTATGGACGGGAAAACACAACGCGAACAACTTGATTTGCTTCAAGCCCTGAACGCGGAGCAACTGAAAAAAACACCGGGGGACACCGAGGCCGAGGCCGTCATCAACTCCTATGAACTCGGCTGGAAGATGCAGAGCCACGCCCCTGACATCCTTGATCTTTCCAAGGAAACGGCGGCCACGCAAAAGCAATACGGCATCGGCACGAAAGAGACTGATACGTTCGGCCGGCAATGCCTCATGGCCCGCCGACTCTGCGAGGCGGGTGTGCGATATGTTCAAGTGACTTATGGGGACAATGGCGCCAACCCCGCGTGGGACCAACACTCGAATATGCCTCAACACGGGATTCACGCCAAGGCCGTTGATTTGCCAATCGCCGGGCTGCTTGCGGATTTGGCTCAACGCGATTTGCTCAAAGACACACTCGTCTGGTGGGGCGGCGAATTCGGCCGCACCCCCTACGCCCAAGGCAACGGCACCGGCCGCGACCACAACCCCGGCGGCTTCACCACGTGGCTGGCGGGGGGCGGCGTGAAGCCCGGCTTCGCCTTCGGTGCAACGGATGAATTCGGGGCGGCCGCCGTGGAAAACAAAGTCCACATGCACGACCTGCACGCGACCATGTTGCACCTTCTCGGTCTCGATCACGAAAAACTGACGTTCCGTTACAGCGGCCGGGATTTCCGGCTGACCGATGTTCACGGCCAGGTTGTGAAGGAAATCATTGCGTGAGTCGGCGGGGATTCACTGAAGGATGAAGTCGAATTTTTCCCCGTGTCCTTTGATCTCAACCCGCAGAGGCGTTGTGCCCGTAGTCGAGTATCGCTCGGGGAGTTTTTTCACCGGACAAGCCGGGCCGGAGGTGAGGATCACCAAGTAAGTTCCCGGCGGCAAACTCTGGTGGGAATAAACCCCCTGCTTGCCGGACTTCGTGTCATAAATTCGCGGGACTCGCAGGCCCAGAGTCACGAACGACACTTCCACTTCTTCCAATGGCTGTCCCTGCCAGATCACCCGGCCAATGATCCCGTCGTTAATCTCCACGACTTTCGCCGTCGGCTTCGGTTCCGGTTTGATTTCTCGGGGAGGAATGTTGATCTGTTCCGGTCCGGCCACTTTTACAGGTTTGGCCAATTCTCCGCGAACTTTTTCGATCAATTGATGGAGGGCGATCGCTCGATTGGCGACGGCGACTTCTCGTTCGGCCGTCTGTAATCCGGTCGTGATGGTCTTTTGGAGTTCCGGCCGGTGGCCGATCATTTGCCGGGCGACCAGCAAGCCCCCCTGATACATCCGGTAACATCCGGCGGGGTCGCCACCATTATGCAACGTGGCTCCGCGATCATGGACATCCCGAAGAATCAAATCAAGATTCTTGTCAATCGCCCGGTCATCCGCCGCCAAGGCGGGGATTGACACCGCCAGCCCGACCAGCAAGACCGCCATGTTCCTCATGAGAATCACTCCGGTTTCGCGGGAATGCCGCCGGGCCGAAACTTCAATTCCACGATAATCCTTTTCGGGGGCCGGATCGTGATTCTTAAAACTTCGTCAACGGCCCGGTGCCGGGCAAAAGCCGCCCGGAGTTTGTCCGGCAATCCCGGATCCAAGATGGAGAGATCGTCCGCAAACCGGCCGTTGTACTGCACTTCCCCGAGGAATTCCTCCCGTGTCATCCCCGGCGGGGCGGGAGATTCGACGGCCATGAAATCCACACGGTAGCGATCCGTCGGGCCGAGTGTGTCACGGGCCAGATTGCCAACGGCCACCAGCCCTCCGATGACCAGACACAACGCCGCGACGGCTAGCGTCACCCGCATCAGGACTGTCGGCCAGCGATTCGGCTCCGGAGTCACCACACGTTGATTTCCTGTTCGAGGGACACCCCGGTCTTCTGGAAGACCGTTTCTCGCACGCTCTTCAGCAGACTCAGGATATCCGTCGCCGTCGTCCCCGGTTGGGCGATCAGATAATTGGCGTTCCGGTCGCTGATTTCCGCATTCCCGGATTTGGAGCGAACCAATCCCGCTTCCTCAATCACCTCGGCCGCCGTCCGACCCGACGGGTTTTTGAACATCCGCATGGCCGATTGATACAAGAACGGCTCCTCGGCCCGACGGTTGATCCATGCCCGGCGCATCCGTTTGGCGATTGCGGTCGGTTGATCGGTTTCCAACTTGAATTCCAGCGAGAAAATCACCGGGTCGTCAAGGTCGCTGTCATGGCGGCCGAAGCGGATTTCGCTGCGATCCCGTGTCCGCACCTGACCGGCCTCGTCAAGCACGTCGAGTTTCACCAGATTGTCCGCGATTTCCCCGGAACGGTCGCCGGCGTTGCAACGAACCGCTCCGCCGACGGTGGCACGAATGCCCACGAGCGTTTCAAAACCAGCGAGGTTTGCCCGGCAGGCCGTGTCGATCAGGTGAGACAATTTTGCCCCGCCACCGACGGTCACTGATTTGCCATCCACCTTGACGGAAGCGAATTCCGGAGCCGTCAGCCGAACGACGACGCCGCGAACCCCCTCGTCCCGGATAAGCAGATTGGTGCCATCACCCATCACCCGGAATGGGATTTTTTCCCGCCGACATGCTTTTAAGACATCGGCCAATTGAGCGGGTGTCTGGGGCGTGACGACATATTCGGCCGGACCGCCGATCCGCAGGTGCGTGAAGGGGGCCAGCGGTTGGTCGGCCCGCAAGATGTCGGCAAATTGGTCGCGGAAGGCCATTTCCATCCTCGAAAAACCGGGAACAACATTCCTTACCTTACGGTTTTGTTTTCACGGGCGTCAACGGGAGGGGGCGGTTCGTACCATAACTTTCTTGGAAACCATCCCCGTGTCTCGGATCTTCTCCCATGAGTATTCCCGGTCAATTGAACCCGCCCGCCCGTCTCCTCCTCGGGCCTGGCCCCAGCGATGCCCACCCCCGCGTGCTGGGGGCGATGACCACCCCGCTGTTGGGCCACCTTGACCCGTTTTTCCTTGAACTGATGCAGGAAACCCAGCAACTGCTCCGGGACGCCCTGTTGACCAAAAACCCGCTGACCTTCCCAGTGAGCGCCACCGGCATGGCCGGGATGGAAACCTGCGTCGTCAACCTGATCGAACCGGGCGACAAGATGGTGATCTGTTACGCCGGGTATTTCAGCCATCGAATGATTGATGTGGCGGGTCGTTGCGGCGCGCAAGTCACCATTTTGGAACAAAAATGGGGTCAGGTCTTCGACCTGAACGTGATCCGGGAAACGCTGAAAACCGTTCGGCCTAAAGCATTGGGAATCGTCCATGCCGAGACTTCGACCGGTGCCCTCCAACCGATCGCGGAACTTGGAAAACTTTGTCATGAATACGACTGTCTGTTGATCGTGGATGCCGTCACGTCGTTCGCCTGCACGCCGTTGAAGGTGGACGAGTGGGAACTGGATGCCGTGTTCTCCTGCTCCCAAAAGGGCCTTGGCTGCCCGCCCGGCATGTCCCCCGTGACCTTCGGCCCGAGGGCCGAAGCCGTCATGTCGAGCCGCAAAACCAAGGTCCAAAGCTGGTACTTCGATCTCACCATGATCCGCACCTACTGGACCTCCGGTGACCGGGCGTATCACCACACGGCCCCGATTTCGATGGTTTACGCTTTGCGAGAAGGCTTGCGAATCGTGATGGAAGAAGGCTTGGAAAATCGCTGGGCGCGTCACCTGCGGAACCACCTCGCCCTCAAGGCCGGATTGACGGCCTTGGGCCTCAAGTATTCGGCCCAAGAAGGCCACCAACTGCCGCAATTGAATGCCGTGTACATCCCGGAAGGGGTGGACGACCTGACCATCCGCAAGAAACTGCTCACTGAATTCGGCATCGAAATCGGCGGCGGCCTCGGCGACTTCAAGGGCAAGGTCTGGCGCATCGGTCTGATGGGTTACAACAGCAAGCCCTCAAGCGTGTTCATGGTCCTCGCCGCCTTGGAAAAGAGCCTCAAAGAAGTCGGCGTGAACATCATCCCCGGCAGTGGTGTGGCGGCGGCCGAGTTGGCTTACTCGGCAAAGTAAAGCGAAAAAAGGCACCAACCACAAAGACGCAAAGATCACACAAAGTTTCGCCAAGAAGTCAGAAGATAATAGTTCTTCAAATGCTTTCTTGATGAAACTTTGTGTGATCTTTGCGTCTTTGTGGTTGATGCCTTTCTTCTTTTTACTTCCCTTCGATTGTCACCGCCATGATGACCGGGGCAGTTGCATCAGAACCTTTCACGAACTCGATCTGTTTAATCACATCCGGTCGTTGCGGGTTGATGGCCAAGTAGCGAATCTGTCTTCCCGCGAGGTTGAACGCGAACTTGGAGCCGGGAACGTCCACGCGGCGAATGTAATCCGCGATTTGTTCGCCGTTTTTGAGATCGTGGTCTTCGGTTTTTCCGTCTTCGTAAATCAGCCGTACTTTTAGGGAAACAGATCCCTTCTCACCGTATGGGGAAGCCCAACCGGCGACTCCGCCCAAGAGGTGAATCGTCTTTGCGGATGAATTCACCGGAATCGTGACTGACTTCGGCATCTTGGCCGGGATGGGACCGGACTTGCTGTTCAACAGGATCACGTTCGGGGTCTTCTCCCCTTGCGGATCAACGAGAATGAACGGCACCCCCTCGAAAGTCTTCGGCTTCCAATCGGGGAAGATCAGACGTTCGACCGTCGCCGCTTCGTCGATGAACATTCCCTTGGTGCTTACAATGGTCGCGGCCTTGTCGAGCGGGATCGGCAGGAATTTGCCGCGTTTCGTGAGGAATTCGAGCAGGTTACCGAACTCTTCCGTGTTCATTTGCTTCTCAAACCCCTCGGGCATCACGGACTTGTTCGATGCCGTCAGGCTGTCGATATCTTCCCGCAACAGGGTAAATTTCTTGGCCTGCGAATCGATCAATTCGATGCTCGTCTTCGTCTCCGAGGCAAGCAACCCGGTCAGCACTTTGCCGTCGGCCGTGCGAACCGTGTAGGCGCGATAATTGCCTTCCACGCTGCGGCTGGGGTCCAGAATGTGAACCAGCAGTTCTTCCTTCGGGTGGACGGCCATTCCCGTGAGGTCCGGGCCGACTTTGCCCCCTTCGCCGGAATGCACATGGCACGCTGAGCAATGCTTCGTGTACATGGCCTTCCCGGCTGTCGCGTCGAAGGTCTTCTTGAGGATCAGCTTGGAAATATCGTCGATCACCTTTTGCCGGTCGGCGTTCGGCAACCCGCCCCCCTTGGCCAGCAGGGCCGTCGCCCGTTTGGCGAGGGCTCTGTCCGGGTGATTGGCCAACCCCTGTTTCTGGTCGAGGGCCAGATCGTTCAGCGAGATGGCCCCGGCTTCGGCGGCCGTCAACAATTGCCGTGTCGCCTCGGTGCGAGCCAGCATCGCCCGCAAAGCGGCCGCTTGAATGGACGGCGGCCAAGTGGGATAGGCTTTCAAAATGTCTGCCGTGGCTTCCGGAGCGGAACTTTGCCCCAAGGCTTCCAAGAAGCCAACCGCCACCGTCGGCGAACTCCGAGGGGTGACAATTTCCAAAATGGCCGTCAATGTCGGCCCGTCGTTCGGCTTGAACTCGATCAATTGCCGGGCGGCGGCCACCCGTTGATCGTCGGATAGCTTTTCGTTTTGGATCGTGTCGATCAGCGATTTGGTGATCTCGGCCGCGTACTTGTCAAAGGCTTTGCTCCCCATCGCGTTGGCGAGTTTCACCAGCGAGCCCTTGGAATTAGGCGAAAGTTTGGCGAACAGATCCGTCATGGCCTTCTCGGCCTCGGGGGAGAGTTTCGCCGTCTTGCCTTTGGGCCAACCTTTGGCCATCGCGGTGACGATTGTGTCGGCGACGGTCGGTGTGGCATCTTTTAAACGATACACCACGAGGTCCAAGCCTTCTCCTTCCGGAGCGCGTCGGGCGAAGTGTTCTGCAACGATTGCGAGAACTCGAATTGTTTGCGGCGGTACTTCCTTCTGGTGAGCGACATACATTAGAAAACCGACATCGTGTGTTGCCGCCGCTGCTGTCGCGGCATCAATCAACCAGCGATCTCCGGCAACTGCAGGATTGTCCAAAAAACTCAGCACAGATATCCCGGCGTCCAAATCAGGTTCTTTTTCCGATAGGGCCAACAATCTCGCCAGTGCGATTTGCGGTGAAGAACTGGTTAGAAAACTACTAACTTGTTTGCTAAGTAGCTTCGGAGCTGACGTTATGACGGCATTCAGGCGAACACCGGCCGAAGGATGCGTGTATGTCGCTTTATAAACGGCATCTGAAGCGGTTTGCGAAGTTCCTGATAGCAAACCCAAACCGCCGAGCGTCCGTATCGCATGAATCGCCCCAACGTTCAACCCGATCTCATCAACTGATTTGTCTTCGACCAACTTCACCAACGCCGCAACTTCACTCTTGTCCTGTCGCTCCACCAGCAACCGTTGGGCGTGCAATCGCCAGAGCATCGTTGGGTTTTTCAATGTCTCAACAAGTTGCTTCGCGGTCGCGTCTTTGAGATTCGGAACGGGTGATTTGTTCTTGGCCACTAACCGGTAAATCCGGCCGTGTTTTTTGTCACGCAGTTCCGTCTCGTAAGCGTTCCCTTTGCCGGTCTTGAAACCGACGGGCGTAGGGTTGTGCTGGACGATGTAAGCGTACCAATCAATCACCCACATGTTCCCATCGGGGCCGACCTCGGCGGCGATGGGGGCGTTCCATTCGTCCGTCCCGGCGACAAGGTTCCAGCCGTAACGGGCTTGGAAGTCGCTGCCATAAGGCTGAAGCACCATCGTGGCGGTCAGGTGGCCGGTCGGGTCGCTCACAAAGGCGGTTCGGTTCCAATACTCTTTCGGGTAATTACGGCCCGTATACAGGGCATGTCCGGCAGCCGATGTGAAGCCGTTGTGCCAGTCCACCTGGCGAATTTTGTCCGTGATCGGATGATACGTGTTACTCAGGGCGATGTTCGGCAACACACTGGACGACCAGCCGCGAACCTTCTCGTAATAACGGTTCGGCACAGCCAGAAACACACTGGCACAACCATTGGCGGTTGAGCCAAACAACAATCCTTCTTCACTAAAACCAACGCCCCACGAGTTGTTGTTGGTTCCCCGCAAAAACTCCAGTTTGGTGACACTCACCTTCTTGGTTGCCGGGTCTTGTTCCAATTTGAAGCGATAAAACCCTTGGCCAAATCTGTTCGATTCCCCGGCCACGGTGCCGTCGAAACCGCTGTAGCCGACCATTCCGTAATACCAGCCATCTAGGCCATAACGCAAGTTGCTCGGCCCGGCGTGGGTATCCCGCGTGCCCCAACCAGTGAACAAAGCGTATCGTTCATCGGCTTTGTCGTCCCCGGTGGTGTCCCGCAGGAAAAGCGTATCCGGGGCCTGATGGACGATCACACCGCCGTAGGCAAACGTGATGCTGGTCGGGATGCTGAGTTTGTCGGCAAACACGGTATACTTGTCCGCGATGCCGTCGTCGTTCGTGTCCTCGCAAATAACAATCTTGTCCCGGCCTTCGCCGGGGCGTTGCATTTCATTGGGGTAATCGACGGTCACGCATACCCACAGCCGGCCGCGTTCGTCCCAATTCATCGCAATGGGTTTGCCGCCAAAGTGGGGTTCGCTGGCGAAGAGTTTCATTTCAAAGTCGGCCGGATGTTGATAATGCCTGACGCTCTCGTCCGGGTCCATTGGCTTTTGCATCTTGCTTGTCGGCCCTGCCGATGCGCCCGCGTTTTTCCCGGCCGGGTAAAAGGGAATCTTCGCGTCCACATATTCAGCCGGTTTCAGATCCTTGGCGGGTCCGGCCATCTTCGGCTGATCGACATAAGCCGCGGCCAGGTTTTTATCCTGCCCACAGGCCCAGCGGATGCCCCGCTCGACGAGATTCACAAAGCCCGCGTGCGCCCAAGTCCGTTCATCATGGCCCCAAGCTGTGTAGAACACCCGGCCTTTGCCATGCGTGCGAACCCATGTCCACGGTTCCTTGCCGTCTTTGTCTTCCCGATATTCGAGGACGATGCGGTCTTTGTTGTTGTGCTTTGTGTGAACGTAGGATTCGTCCCAACTTTCAAAGCCGCTGAAGTTTTCGGTGATCGGGTGATCGGTCTTTTGCGGAGTGACACGGAAGACACCCGTGCCGTGTTTTTGAAATTGGGCTCCGACAAGCTCGACATACTTCTCCGAGTTACGGAAGCAGTATGAACCACAATGCAAGGGAATAAAGCCCTTGCCGGAGGCGACAAAATCAAGAAGGGCTTTCTCTTGCTCTGGCTCAATCGTGTCGATGTTGGCAAAAACGATGAGGCCATCATACTTGTCCAGTATTTTGGCATTCAGCCACTTGGCCGAATCGGCGTACACTAAGCGGATGTTCCGCTCGCCCATGACTTTTTCAAATTGCCGGAAACGATCCAGCGGACGGTGATGCCCGTTGTCCCCGAGGAAGAGAATTTTCAATTCCTTCGGTTCATCGGCACGAAGGGAGAAACAGGCCACGGCCAACAGGCCGAGGGATAGCAAACCACGCATGGAAACGTCCCCATCAAGCGGGAGAGAGAGGATTGATTCCTGTTATCGTTCGAGAAAAGGAAATTGTCACGCAGAAAAGGTGATGGGTAAATCAAGCAAAGCGAGCGAACCGGGTTGAATCGGAAACCGGCGACGGTCGCCCTATCACTCGTCCGCATGTCTAACAGACAGCTATTCCCGAACGCAAACGGCCAGTTGTTAATCATCCGCAAATTGCCAAAAATGTGTTTGTGGATTTGAGTTTGGCACGATGGTTGCAACCATAATTCTCCAAGCGGCAAGCGTGTCGGCTTGACACACGGGCGGCCGATCCTTGCCAATCAAGTTGTGTGGATTTCCTTTCATCGTTGCCCGTGAACTGTTGAAGGAGGTTTACCATGTTGCCAAATCTTCTGAACGGCTCATCCCAAGCCAATCGAGTCGCCTCTTTGTTTGATCGCCTCTTTGACGGCGATTTTCTCACTCAAGCGACCCAAAATTGGTCTGGGTCGTCTCTGGCCATGTGGGAGAACGATCAGACAATTTTCGTCGAAATGGATGCACCCGGTGTCACCGATACGGATGTGGAAGTGACCTTCCACAACGGGGAACTGCTCATCATCGGCGAACGCAAGGGCGAACGAAGAGAAGGGAGCCACGACACCAGACGTTATGGCCGGTTTGGCCAGCGGATCAAGGTGTCGATCCCGGTGGATGTCGAAAAAATCGATGCCAAGATGACCAATGGCGTACTGACCGTCACGCTGCCCAAGAGCGAAGCGGCCAAACCCCACCGGATCGCTTTGAGGAGCGAATAGGGGGTCGCGGGGATAGAGAGACGGCTCTGAATCTCAGAGCGTCCGCCGATAAAACCCGGCTTGCGTGCCACGGAGATGGCGTTATAACCCCCGTCCGTCGAGGTTCCGCAATTCAGCGGAAATTACTTTTCGACGAAAACGGGGACGGGTCATGCGGATGCGATTTTGGGGCGTGATCGGCCTGGCGCTGGCGTGTCAAGCGGCCCCGGCCCAACAAACTGTTCTGCCGTCCGTCTTCCTGCCCGAAGCCGTCATCGAGCCCGCGTCGAGTTCAAAAGAACCGTCGGCCCTCCAAGAGCCATCGGTTTTAAAAGACCTGACGCCATTGGAATTACCACCCGCCCATCATGCGGCGGCTGAAAAAACATCTGGCTTGCTGTTCACCGGCGAATTGTTGCTGCTCACGCCCCGGCAATCGAATCTCGATTTCGCCTTGGTGGACGGCAAAAACGACCTCATCCCGGCGGGCAGCATGCAATCGCTGCATCTCCGCACCCAAGCCGGGCTTCGCACTGGCATTGCCTACCGCACCGAACGCGGTTGGGATATCGGCTTCAATTACAGCTTTTTCAACACCAGCGACGCCTACGGTGTGACCGCCCCGGACGGAGGGCTGCTCTACCCGTCGCTCACCCGGCCCGGCCTCATCAACGAAGCCCGATCGGCCTACGGCAAGGCCACGTTCACCATGAACAACTTCGACGCGGTCATTGGCCGCTCGTGGGAAGTGGACGAGGATTTCTGGTTTCGCTTCCTGGGCGGCTTGCGCTTCGCCACTATGCAAAACGCGATGCAAGCGACCTATGACGGACGAGACGCGATGCAGGCATTCGCCCAGAACAAATCCAACTTTTCCGGCGTCGGCCCGATGTTCGGCCTGGAAGCCAATTGGAACATCGGCTCCGGTTTCGGCGTGTTCAGCAAAGCCAATGGCGGCTTGCTCAGCGGCACCCAGCGGGTGCAACTCTTGGAAACCAACAACGGCGGCGGCACGGTTTACACGGACTTTCACGACCGCTACGGCACAGTGGTCCCCTTCATGCAACTCGGCCTTGGGATGGAATATCGCTACAACGGCGTGTTCATTCGGGCCGGATATGAAGTGACTCAGTATTTCGATGTGGTTGATCGGCCGGTGTTTTTGGACGACTTTGCGGAAGGGAAACTCACTCGCCGCGTCACCAATCTCGCGCTCGACGGTCTCTTCCTGCAAGCCGGGTTCAGCTACTAAAGCCATCTTGACAATTTGCCCGTTTGCCCGATATACGCGCCGCTTCTGCGACGGGGCACGACCCCTCGAAATCAGCCAGGGGAAGTGTGATGACTCGCCTTGAATCGATCCGCCGACCGCACGCCCTTCCCGTCTCCATGCTGGCCCTTTTCTTGATGGGCTTCGCCTTCTGGTATTGTTGGAATCCGGCCGCCGAACTGGTCGCCCAGCCGGAACGATGGAAACAACAAAACCCCCGCGATCCTGAATACTCAACCGATCCGGACGATCCGTTTCCGATGCCGCCGGAGCTGATCGGCGTCGATCTGCTCGCCCAATCCAAAGAAGCCGCCGCCGCGAAGGGCACGGGTTGCATCGCCTGCCATCAGCACACCGGCGACCCGCACGGCAAGGACACGCTGCACATCGGCTGCACGGACTGTCACGGCGGGAATCCCTCGGCGACCGACAAGAATCTCGCCCACGTCAGCCCGAAGTATCCGGAGTTCTGGCCCACGTCGGCCAATCCCGTTCGTTCTTACACGCTACTCAATCATGAATCACCGGAGTTTATTCGCTTCGTGAATCCCGGCGATTTGCGGGTCGCCCATGTCGGTTGCGGGACGACCAACTGTCACCCCCGCGAAGTGCAGACCAATCGCAAGCAACTGATGGCCACCGGGGCCATGCTCTGGGGAGCCGCCCTTTACAACAACGGTTCCGTGCCATTCAAACGGGCCAGATTCGGCGAAGCCTATTCCATGAAAGGCGCCCCGGTGCGGATGATTTCCAACCCGGCGCCGGAGGAATGGGAAATCAACACCAAGGGGGTGGTGCCCTACCTCGACCCGCTGCCGCGATTTGAAATGAGCCAGCCGGGGAACATCCTGCGCATCTTTGAAAAAGGCGGGCGTTTCCGGCCCGAGGTTGGCATCCCCGAACGCACCGAAGAACCCGGCCGACCCCGCACTCGCCTGAGCGAACGCGGCATCGGCACCGAGAACCGCACCGACCCGGTGTTGGTGTCCCTCAACAAAACCCGCCTCTTCGACCCGACGTTGAATTTCATGGGCACCAACGACCACCCCGGCGACTATCGCTCCAGTGGTTGCACGGCCTGCCATGTCGTTTACGCCAACGACAAATCCCCCGTTCATTCGGGGCCATATGCCTCGGCGGGGAGCCACGGATTCACGCAGTCGTCAGACCCGACGATCCCGAAGAACGAATCAGGGCATCCGATCCAGCATAAATTCACGAACTCTGTGCCGACGAGCCAGTGCATCGTCTGCCACATTCACCCCGGCACAACGGTGATGAACTCCTATCTCGGCTACATGTGGTGGGATCAGGAGACCGAAGGCAAACACATGTACCCGGAGAAACAGAAGTACCCCACGAACCGGGAAGTGGCCCAAGCCCTTCAAGCCAACCCGGAGGAATCGTCCGTGCGGGGCAACTGGTCCAATCCGGAGTTTTTGGAGAACATCACGGACCTGAATCCGTTGATGAACAAAACCCAATTCGCCTCCTTCGCCGGCCACGGCTGGGTGTTCCGGGCGGTGTTCAAGAAGGACCGCGAGGGAACGCTGACGGACCACTTCGGCAACAAGATTCCGAGTGTCACTCCGCGCGATCTGGCGAAAGCCGTCGAATTCCCATGCAAGGCAAAGAGTTTCCACGGCACACTCGCCGCGCAGATGGACAAGGAAGAAAAAATCCCGGACGTGAAATACATGGTCGCCTGCGAGGCCAAACTAAATGCCGAGCGGGCCGGTCAGCCGGTTCACCTGATGGACATTCACCTTGAAAAAGGGATGCACTGCGTTGACTGTCACTTCGTGCAGGACATGCACGGAAACAATCGGCTACACATGGAAGTGCGGGCCGGATGCGAGATCCAGTGCATCGACTGCCACGGCACGGCGTCAACATACGCCACACTGAAAACCTCCGGCCCGGCCGCGTACACATCGGCCCCCCAAAATGCGGGCCGCAATCTCGCGGCGATGAAGACACCGTTCAAGAAACCCCGCTTTGAAACGGTGATCGACGACGCGGGCCGCAAGCGGTACTTCCAGAATTCGATGGTGGAAAAGGATCTTCGCTGGGAACTCGTCCAGACGAAGGATACCATCGACCCGACGAATCCTCGTTACAACGAGAAGGCCGCTCTCGCCAAGACCGTGCGATTCGAGGGAGACACTCTGGCGTGGGGGGACAAACCCGAGGAATGCGCCCACAAAAACAAAGAGATGCACTGCATCGCGTGCCATTCGTCGTGGAATCCAAGTTGCTACGGTTGTCACCTGCCCCAAAAGGCGAATCAGAAGGCGCCGATTCTCCACGGGGACGGCGAAGTAACGCGAAATTATACTGCTTACAATTTCCAGACGTTACGGGATGACATTTACATGCTGGCCCGCGACGGCGACGTGACCGGCAACCGCATCGGGCCGGCGCGGTCGTCATGTGCGGTCCACGTGGGGTCTTACAACAACAACCGCGAATCGATTTACGTTCAACAGCAGACACTCTCAGCCGAGGGCTTCGGCGGGACGGCTTTTAGCACCAACGTGCCGCACACAGTCCGGGGCAAGGGCGACCGCGAGACCAAGCAATGCACCGACTGTCATCTCTCGCGGAAACAGGACAACAACGCCTGGATGGGCCAGTTGCTCATGCAGGGATCGAATTATCTCAACCTCATCGGCCGATATGCGTGGGTCGGCGCGGGCGAGGAAGGCTTGTTCGGCGTGAATGTCACGGAACGTGAGGAACCGCAAGCCGTGATCGGCAGCCATCTGCACCAACTCGCTTACCCGGATTTCTTCGCCAAGCATCAGGAACACAAAAAACAACTGCACACCGGCCATGAGCACCCCGGCCGGGACATCGGCGAGGCCTTCCTGCGGCCGCTGCAAAAGAACGAAATCCTCGGGTTGGCGATTCGCGGGGAATACCTGCTCGCCGCCTGCGGCGAGGGGGGCGTCCGCGCCTTTGACGTGGCCTTCATCGACAACAAAGCGTTTGCAGAACGGATCACCACCGCCCCGGTGTCGCCGTTCGGGCAACAGTTCCATGTGCCGATGAAATACTGCACGGCCGTCGCCGTCCCCAGCACGGTGGCCGTGGACCCGACGCGAAAACGTTATCCCGAAAACAAGGAAGGGCCAATCGCCCCGTATTTCGGTTACATCTACGCGACGGACAAACACGAGGGCCTCGTCGTCATCGGCATCGGCACGATGGTTGACGGCGACCCGACCAACAACTTCCTGAAACGGGCGAAGACCTTCAACCCCGAGGGAGTGCTGGACGGAGCATCGACCATCACTATCGTCGGCTCATACGCCTATATCGGCTCCGAATCCGGCTTGGTGGTTGTGTCGCTGAAAGATCCCGTGAACCCGGAAGTGACCAAGGTGATCGGCCACCCAATCATCGGCAAGCCAAAGTCGATTCAGGTGCAATTCCGTTACGGCTTCGTGGTCGATGAAGAGGGAATCAAGCTCCTCGACGTGACAGAACTCGGCAACCCGATTCCCAAAGCCGTGATGCGAATCGACGGCCTGCACAACATCTATCTGGCCCGCACCTACGCCTACGTCGCAGCCGGCAAAAGAGGGTTGATTATTCTGGACATCAAGAACCCGGAGAAGATGAAAATCGATCAGGTATACACTGCCGAGGGCGAGATCAACGACCTGCGAGATGTGAAATTGGGCATCACGTACAACAGCCAGTTCGCCTACCTGGCCGACGGCCACAACGGCATGAGAGTGGTTCAACTAACCTCTCCGGAAACTCCCGGCAACGATGGCTTCAGCCCCCGCCCGACGCCGCATCTGATCGCCGGGTTCAAACTCCCCGCTCACGGCAAGGCCCTGTGCATCTCCAAGGGCCTTGACCGCGACCGGGCCGTCGATGAAGAAGGCAACCAAATCGGCGTCTTCGGCCGCGTGGGGGCCAGACCGTTCAACTTTGACGAACAACGGAAGATGTATTTGAAGGGTGGCCGCCCGTGGTACGTGAGCGATGACCCGACAGACCCGATCTACGATGACCGGCGCCGGAAGACGGTTGTGCCGGTGAAATAACGAACTTCCACTCCCCGTGCGAGACAGTTTTCGAACTTGAGTTCGACACCAACTCTCGGCAATCCAAGTGATTGCGGAGATGCCCGACCGGAAATGCCTTGGGGCAAAGCGGCATGCTCCTTCTCGCCAGAGGGAACGGTCCTCGCCTGGCTGCATCGGCATTCTGTTACCACGAATGGGACTGAGGCAGGCAGCGATGATCATTCTCGGTCAGCCAGCCGTCTTCTGTCCGTCGTCTAGTCCGGATGCCAGCCGGTCCATCCATTGCTGCACTTGGAGGGCATCACCATAGGTCGCCCCGACGGGAACTTCTTGTTGTCGCCTTGCCACGCGACAAAAGCAGCGAAGCTCCTCGGCCATCATGCCCGTGGCACCGTCGGCGTCGGCGCGGATCTCCAAGGCCATGGGCCAGGTTGCACGCTCGTCCCACACCTCAATCGGCCTGGGATTTGGGTTAATCCTTGCCGACCAACCGGCGCCAAACACTTCCATCCGGTCAAACCCCCTCGGCGCCATCCCTGCGGGGGTCAGATACGACGCGGCGAACGAGGCCAGAAGCCCGTCGGCCCATTGGAGCCGCGCCACCGCCAAGTCGATTTCCCCTGCGGGAGTGCGATGGAATTGGGCGCTGAAATGCACCGGCTCGGCGCGATTCACCAACGCCTGGGTGGCGTAGAGATCGTGAACCATCGTTGCCTGCAACGGATTCTCGCCGGGGAAAGCCCCGACGATGCCGGCCGGCCGATGACGGACACAGTCGATGTACGCGAGATTGCCGCGCCGCCGGGCTTCGACTCGCAATTGCTGAAATTCGCTGTTGAACAGCACAATGTGCCCGATCATGAGATTGCCAGAGTCCGGGCGGACCAGCGACGCCAGGCTCCTGGCCTCATCCAAGTTGTCGGCGACGGGCTTTTCCATCAACACGGTTTTGCCGGCTTCCAAAAGTGTCCGCACGACGGGCACATGCTCGGCTGTCGTGCAGGCGACGACCCATGCTTCGGCGCCCGATTCCGCAATGGCCTGTCGTAGGCTTGTCCAGCCCGGCACGCCGGGAAGTTCGGCGCCCAGCGCATCTAGGCTGGCTTGTCTTCGCGCGACCAGAGCCACCAAATCGGCTTCCGCCAGACGAGCCAGTGTCAAGGCATGCAGTCGTCCGAATCGGCCCAAACCGATCACACCGACTTTCACGGGATCAAAGCTCTTTGGGATCATCGTCATCCTCGTTTTGCCAAAATTGAAGACATTGAATTTGGGGGTGTGTCGCATGCCAGCCGTCATGGCCGTGTCAATAACGCTAAAACACGAGTGCCTCGATCACTTCCTCGTCTTCGGCGAACATCACCTCTGAAATCTGCTGACGGAGTTTCTGGAGCATTATCACGAAACACGTCCGCATCAGGGAAAAGAGAATCTGACCCTCCCGATCGCCAACGAGGAGCGACTCTGACACGTCCCTCGGGGAGATTACGAGATCGTTTGCCACGAGAAACTCGGCGGCCTTATCAAGCACTACGAGCGACGCGTGGCCTGAAATTTCTTGAAGTCAAGACCGACATTTCTCGGGTAGTTCCATGCGCCGAAATGATCATCGATTCTGCTCGACTGAGAAACATGTCCAAAAAGTAACATTCGCAGAACTCAGAATCGGTCGATTGAGCCGAAAAACTCCGTCAAATTCGGGTGACAGAGTTTTTGTACAACGCGACTACAAACGACGCGCCCGCAGAAGCCAAAATCGGTCGCCTGAGTCGAAAAACTCTGTCCGATTTGGATGACAGGGTTTTTGTACAACGCGGAGTATCACTGATGTTGTGGGCTGGGGCCGACCCGCTCGCCCCGGCGCTCTGTGATCCGGACGAACTGCCTGTCGAGCGTGATGACGCCATTTCGGCCGTCGAATACGCATGCCTCTACAACCATTTTGAGCTCCTCGGCAACAAAAAGATGATCCCGGATCCGAATCATCCTTCGGTGAGGGGAGCCCTGCGCTGGGCCAGCTCCGAGCCGGGCCTCGAACTGCTCGAACGACTGTTGAAGGCCGGACTGCGAGTCAACGACCTGCCCGACGGAAGCTCGTCGTTGTTCGAGGGGTACCTGGGCTCGATCGGCAATAGACGTGCACTCTCCCCGCTGGTTTGCGATCTTGCACGGGCCTCGAAGGGATACGCAGGAGGCAAGAAACCGGTTGAAGGCGGTGCGGATACTCGCGGAACGCGGGGCGAAATGGATCCCCGCCGACCGACGAGAGGTCGAGCAATTGAGGAAATCGTTCCTCAACCTTGACCCGGACTTTGCTGCCGAGTTTGTGCTGATCATGTGCCGTCATAAGGCCTGCGAAAAGACGTCCCTGGAGACGCTGCTGCGAACGCCGTCAATCAAATCGCATCTCGCGAGGCACGAACATGATATCGCGAAGATGCTGGTTTTGTTGTCATCGATCGCCGGATTCGGGACAATCAAGAATGACGGTCATGTGCGGGAGGTTTTTCC
>NZ_JH636444.1:376776-387696 GCF_000255705.1 Zavarzinella formosa DSM 19928 | reverse complement strand
CTGTCTAAAATCACCGATACTTTCGGGCAGGGCGGGACCTATTTAGTAGAATCGAGAGCAGATAGCGACTGACAAGCCTACATCCTCAAGGAGTCGCTTCTTCGTGGTGTGACCGGCGAACAGATAGTCGATGACGATATCTTTTATTCCCGCGGGCCTCAAGACATGCTTCGAACGACTCGCCGGATGAAATATCCTGTGGTTGAAAACAAGTGTTTCCAAGGAGGCTCCGTTCACCACAATGATTAGCAGCAATGCCTGTCGAGAAAAACATGTTCCGCATGTGATATTTGAAAAAGCTGGAATCCTCGGACGATTCGAAGCAATTAGTCTGATTAGTGAGACAAATTTTTCGGATGACGCGTGACTTGTCAAACCATACTGATCGCAGGATTGCGGATAAGCTCCGCGGGCACGATCTTTAAGTGGGCCAGGCGATTACGGATTTGTTTTAAGATGGAAACGCATCGAGGAACCGGTTGTTGCTGTCGTGTTAATTCCCATTCCAACTGGCCTATTTCCAAATCGAATACTCGATCAACAACATCCCCCGACAGAAGACGGAATGGCGGGATCAACACGGACATATAATGCTCAACCAACGCGCGTCTTCGCATCTCCACAAATGGAAGCAAAACTGAAACTTGCGCCCGCCAAATTCGATGGGTCAACTCGTCTTTTGACGTCTGGTCGCCTTTCATTGCCAACACGCCGGAGTGAATTGTCAAACTGGCGTCCGTATAATGAACCATTCCATTTTCCCACTGCTCAAATTGAGACGTGGGAAAGGTTGTCCATTCAAAGTCTTGCGAATACTCGCACAATGTGCTGATCGGATTGATCAGCTTCTCCAAGGGGAGAGTTGACAATACTTCAGCCAGGCCTGGGTCGAACCCCGACAATTCGGCGGCAATGGCAATCGACACTTCATCGATCACAGTCCTGCGGCCACGATCCCGTGTTTGCCAGGCGATGTATGACAATTGATCGTGCGAACCAACCCACCCCATCCAGGGGACAACGGCCAGCGAAACGTCGGTCACCCCCTGAGAACTCGGGTTCAATCCGGCAACTGGAGCAATTATTGCCATTCGGTCGTGCGCAGGGCGAGCGAGACACCCCGCGGCATAAGACTTCAAAAAATCTTTCCAAGCCAGCCAATGTTCCATCGTCAGTCCGTGTATCCACAAGATCCCGGAAGGCAACTCGTTTGACAAAGCCAAGATTCGTCCGTCGACATGGACGGATGGGCTATCCTTGAGGAGTTGTCTCGCGAGCCAGTTGGCGGGGGAGGTTTTTTCGCCTCGCCAGGTGAATTCAAACCATTGGAACGACCCGGCGGGGTCGCAGGCCCTGCGGATGGCGTCATTGAATTGTGGCGGTCTGATACGAGGAGTCGGGACGACGACGCTTCGGCCGTCATTTAACGAACCGGCCACCGCTTCAATAAACCGGCTGGGGCCGGGTAGCGACCACCAGAAAGAGGATGCTGTTGTCATCAGGCATCACTCATTAACAATCTTGCCACTAGCGGATCGACGGTCCATCCGGCCGGGGCTGGGTAGGTAATTCGGAGAAGTTCTCCCCACCGGAGCACACGCCCCACTTGGCAACCCGCTTTCTCGCCTAATTCGGCATTCACAAGTTGATCAAGCTCGGTTTCGGATGCTTCGCCATATTGTGCCGCGCACCGAAGCACGTCAGAGACCATCGGAATGTCAAAACCGAACATTCGGGTCAATTCTTTGCGAAATAGTTTTTGATCCAAAAGGGCCTCCGTCTGCGACACCGATTGGTTCCAACCCGCGACCTCCCCGCGTTTCTGGATGCGGCTGGCGAACGCCTCCAGCAAATGCGGCCAGCCACCGGTGACCCGTAGCAAATGTTCCCGGCCTGTCTTGTCAGCGGCGGGACCAAGTTGCGTATCGTCAAGCCACTGCCGGATCGCCGTGTCTGACCACGGCTCCAAGGTGTAAATTCTCGTGCCCCGCTCACGGAGTTGGTCGAGGGCCGATTCTCCGGATAATTCCCATGTTTTCTGAGGATCGGCCACGAACATCACCCGGACATACTTTTCGGCGACCAACCGGTCCAATTTGTCCAAGGCGGCATCGACCCACTGCGAGTTCCAAGGAATCCCGGAGCCGATCCAAATCACGGTCAACTCAGTCGCGCGGGATTCACAGGCTTTGTCCAGATCGGCAGCGAACTCCTGAAGACCGGTCTTCTCGATCGCAATCACATTGGACTGCCCGAACGACTGATCCGTTGCCGTGCGCAAATCAGCCAACCCCGCCGCGGCGACGCCAAAGACGACGGCCACCCCGTTGGCTCTCCTTCGCAATTCAGATTCTTGCCCCAAAGACAACGGACTGCGGCGGCTCCGGTCGGGGTTTCCCGCAGTGTCCGCCAGTGGAGGCCGGAATTGGATGACGGGCAGGCGATCAAGAGAAGGCTCCCGGTCCCGCACCAAAGTGGCTTGGATTTCCTCCTCCGTTCCCATCAACAGCAATATGTTCGGACTCCTCAACCCGTAGCGGCCTCGCTCATGTCGAAGAATCCCCAACCCCACCATCTCGTCGAGCAGGGCGTGGACAGCGTCCTCGGCCAGAGGCCGGTCGGTCCCCGCAATTCGTTCGGAGAAGCCGACCTTCCAGTAAGATTCCGCGTACTCCTTGGCTTCGGCGGCGGTGAGGCCGATCGCCGTCGCGTTTTCGGCGACCGCGCGATGGGCGATGATGGCCGCCAAAACTTCGTATCGTTGGTCGAGTTGGAGAGTCCAGGTGAATCGCTCGCGGATGGCGCCCCGGAGAGCCTCGTCTTGATACGCCCGCTCGATGTGATCGGGGGTGATCACATATGGCGGGACGTTTTTCAAATCGAACGCCGCAAAGCTGGACTTGGTGACGTGCCTGAGCAGCGAATGACAGTAAAGTTGAATCAGGCTGGGATAATAATTTGTGTGAGACAGCACTCGGGTGACCAGATCCGGCGAAGCAAAGCGATAGCCCAAGGCCGCAAACGGCTTCTCGATCAGGCTGCGAGCTTCTTTCCACTCGTCCAGCAGCGGCCCGATGCAGATCGGACGGCCGAAATGAGCCAGCGGATGGTTCGCCAGCCGGGTCGTTCTCTGGACATTGTGCAATCCGGCGAAAACAACCTTGAACCGGCGTTCGGAGTTTTCCATGAGCCGCTTAAGGGCGTTCACCGCTTCGAAGGCCGCGGCTGGGCCTCTCTCCCCGCCGTCAGAGTCTTTGAGAAGAAATTGATCCGCCTCGTCCAACAACAGCAGCAAGCGGCGTTGGGCGGGATTTTTGTCCAGCCAGTCCCGCACGTGGCCCAACAGGGCATCGCCCCCGATGTTTTTCGGGACGCTGGCCGGAACCAGCCCCTTGTCCTTGAATTTTTCGGCCAGGAACGGCCAGAGCTCGCGGTCAACCCCAACCCGCTCGTCCCGAAGCGCGAAGTACAGGGCCATCTGTTCGGGAACACGCTTGAATTCCCTTTCAACGTCCCGGAGGAGGGCCGTCTTCCCCAGTTGTCGCCCTCCGTACACCAAGCATGAACCGCGAGGATTGAGAAGGGATTCCCTCTCCACTTTGCGCCCGTAAAACATCTCCGGGGAAACAAGACTTGAAGTGACTTGATAAGGGTCGTCATGAGTAAACGGCAGGCCGCAGGCAAACAGGCCGGCCATGCGAGAACCTGTTTCACCAGCCAGGAAAGCCAGAAGCGTGTCGTCAAGTATGACAAACGTTCGACGATGGTCGGTTCTGATTTGAGCTATTTCCCGCCTCTGGATAACAGTCAGCCGGCCGAAAAAAAACACAATCGTCGGCCCCGAATAACCTTGTCCGACTTGATTAATTAGCGCCCGCGGGTGGGGATGATCAAAAACACCGAGGACGCGGTACAACCCGCGGGCGTCCGATCCAAATGCCGGCAGCGGACACAAGGAGCGTTCCTCGACGGGCAGGGTTGACACGTCGAACCGAGAAGTTGTGCCCCGGGGCTCCACCTTGTTTACCGTGAACCCCAACCCCTCAAAAATTCTTCGAACGTTTTCCGGAGCCAAGTTTTTGTTTTTGGCGGCTGTTGCCCATGCGACAAACATCGACCTAAGTCCGGTGTCCGGCGTCGTTCCAGGTGCCACGGCAAGCGAAAGCCCGCCCCATTCTTGTCCCCGCTCAATTGCCGAAACCAATCCACCGAACGCGCCCCTTTCCCCGAACTGTCTCTCCAACTCCTCGGCCCGCGATGGGAAAAACTCGGCAAAGACATCCCGTCCGGCTTCGTCACTTGGCAACTCGTCGCCGCGGATCGCTTTTTCCAGATAATCGGTTGCCGTGAAAACATCGCCCAAGTCCAGCGCCTGATGAATTCGCCGCAAGGCCGGATGAGTGAGTTTCAAGCGATTTTGAATTTCCTTGCGCGCGAGCTCTACTTTTGCGTCACGACACGCTTTGATCTCGGCAACCACGCCGTCTAAAGCGTCGTATTCGGAGGAGAACCGGAGCACGCTGTCACCACGCTGCTCCACCTGACGCACTGTCGCCATGAGGTTGGTGTGCTGAGTTTCTTTCAACCAGCCGAAGGCGAGCGCCTGTTCGACCTCATCCCGCGTGCGGACAAGTCGCAAGCGCAACGCCTCCCGGCAATCGACAATTGCTTCTTCCCGCCGGAACTCGAGTGACTCGGCCGTTTCGGATGAGCCGGGTTGCTTCTTGATCAAATCGATGATCAACCGAGTGGCCACATGATCGCGCGTCTCGGTTCGCCGGTCGAACGCCTCTTCCAAGCCCGGGAAACCCTCGCGAACGGTGTCAATGATTGAGGCGGCCAACTTCGGCCGGAACGACGGATCCGGCGTGCCGTTAGAGGTCACGGGCGCGTTCGTGAGTAAAAGATCCGCGTGGAGCAAGCGGTAAACCGCCCCCTCTTCGCGCTCGCTTCCGGCGTCATGCTTGATCAGTGACCGGACGTCCCCCACCGCGTCTTGACATGCCTGGACCGCCACCCTCATGAACGGAGTTGACTCAGAATCTATGCGGGCATTTAATTCTTCGATAACGCTCGGGATGAGGCGGCTTGCGCTGTCACGAAAGTGCCCCGACTTCGCCGCCAAATAGCTCTCTCTGTCCGCCGGGGTGTTTTGCTGCAGGTCGAGCCACCGAAAAGCAAATTGGACAGCTTCGGCCGCGTAGTCAACGATTCTGTCGAAAGGAGGCCCGACAATTCGTATCGAGCGCCGCTGTTTATATCTGGCGTCGTCCGAGTCCACTCGTCCTCGAATCCAAGTCTGATCCCCCAAATGACCGGCCCATTCGCGGGTTTCATCAATGCCTTTCGCCCGGCTTGCATGGGGTAGGCCGGAAAACTTGGGATCCATCATATGTCTGAACAACATATGAACAGGTCCGTCCGGATTCTTCACCCAGCTCTGCCATATGGCAGTCGCCGTTTGGAACTTCAGTGTTTTGCTGACCGCATCTCGCATCCATGCGTTCGTTTGCCGAATCACCCGGCTTAAGTTTTCCTCCCACGTTTGCACGGTGTTTTTTTGCCCCGCGGCCTCAATTTCCAATGGAAGTCGTCCTTTGGAAAACTCACACACCACGGCACACAATTGCGACAATTTGTTGGACCGTGTTCCCAACGCGAGTTGCGACAGGAGATGGTCCGCCCCTGTCCCCGGAGCCAGCAAAGCGGGGCGCAACGTGGCGGCGGCCAGCAGGAACTCGATGGCTTCGCCAACGGGTTGCGAATCGCTGAAGTCGCTCAATTCTCTCAATTCTCGTTCCACGTGGATGGCCACTTCTCCGCTCATGTGGATCAAGGCCGGGGCAAGCGCGACGGCTCGAAGCAGCGCCGGTGATGGGACGTTCGGGGGCATCGATTCAAGTGATTCGAGGAGATGCGCGGCCAGGCCGTGTCGACACCCCTCCAACAAAACCCAAAATGATTCGGACGCTTCGGGATTCGCCGGGACGACGTCAGGTTTTGGAAGGGGCGACTCAACCGGAGGCACGGCGGGAGATCCTGGAAGAACCGGCGCCGAGTTATCAGGTTGTCCAATCTGCTCGAGCTCGGTTTCGCAAGGCGGGAGTGCTTCCGTGTCGGCGGCGTCAGACTGTTGAAGCCGGACATTAGTTTCCGATGATGCAATCTTAACGCGTTGAGGATTCTCAACTTGCGATCTTTCGGCCACGGGCGACCGATGCTCGACAGAAGGTTGAGGAAGTCCGGCCGATTTGCCGCGCAAAGCCTTTGTAAAAAGCAATTTGCTGAGGCTGGAGCCTTTGGGGGCATTTCGCTCAGGCGTTGGGTCGGTTTTTACCGAAGCGTTATTAGGTTCCGGCGAACACATTTCGATACTAGTTTGATCTGGCAGCCGACCATGCGGAATAGTTTCCGGCAAGGGGTCGGGCGTCATCTCCGTGGTGACAACAGGCATCACCTCGGTTTTGGCCGACGAATTAGAATTCGGAACGGCGGTTGCCAAAGAGTCGTTTGAAGTCGTAGATGGCAGGGTGGATTGCGAGTTTGTTGTCGATTGAGGCGCCGGCCGGACGACCGGATTATTCGGAGGCACCCATTGGCTCGAGTCTGTTTCCATTAGCAATCTGGCGAACGACGGAGCATTTTCGCCGATGACTATCAGTGCGTCGGGAGTTTGGTCCCATGCCCATATGAGCCATTCAGCGGGATCTTTCGGCCCGGGCAGGCTGGCAATCGTATTACTTGCGGCAATTAATTCGGCGGCGGCGGCCTCGCGCACGCCATCATACACTGTCAGTCTGGCTCGCTTTGTGGGATTAATAAAATGGCCGCCTTGCAGCAATCTTGCCACTTCGGTCAAACATTCCCGAACATCGATCCGTCTCGCTTCCTCCCGAAGCAGAGTTGTCAATTCAAGTGTGATCGCCTCAAACTCATTCTGGTTTCGCCATTTGGGAGGCTCAATGGCAAGCCGGGTTGCCAACGATTCGATTCGAGCGCTGATTGTATCAGCCAATTGATTACATTGTTCCAACCGAGCTTGAAAGTCTTCGAGATCACACGGAATGCCTGCTTTTAGATGTTCAAGTATCCTCACACACCCTGACACACAATCATGCAATCGAAGCGTGTCCGTCGTATTTTCACGTTCAAACTCTTCGCCATTCATTTGCTTCTCGTCACAAAAGTCATGATTTGTGTTCTGCCATTCTTGCATCGCTCGCATGCCAGGAAGCGGCAAAAGGGATATGCCGGCACCGGTAATTCTTTCAATTGCTTAGAAAAAAGGAACTCGATCCAACAGCGTTTCCACCGCACTGCGAGACGGAATTGAGCCGGCTTCGGGAAGACAATTACGATAATGCCCTGAAAATCCATTTGAAGACAAATACTTGGCGATGGCCTCCGTCGATTCGTCCCATCGACGCTGATTGTCTTCCCAGGCGGCTTGGGCCAGACGGACACATTCAGCGAGAAAGCGTTGAATGTTTTGCTCGTCGCCGTCTGGCGCGCCCTGTGCGAAAAACTCGCCGGAACGGTGGAAACGAGCTAGCGAGTCGGCGGCGTCGCGGCCGCTTTGACGGGCGGTCGCTTGAAAGTAAAACCCGAATGGATGGCCGACTTCCCGGGAAACGACCGCACGCTCCATTTCCGGGTCGATCCAGAGTTCGCCACGGCGTCTGGCCGCATCGGCTTTTGCCACGCGGCAGATTCTTCGGGACATCTTGTTGACACCCGGATGTGATTCGATTCGGCACAAATAATCTTCGGCGTCCCCCAGGCGGCCATTGCGGAGACATCCTTGGGCCATGTAGCACCAAGTCCGTGGCAGGTCGGTGGGCTCAAACTCCTCCAAAATCTCCTCTGACTGGCGGAACATCTCCTCCCAGCCTGACCGACCGAGGGCGATTAACGACCTGCCAAGAGTGTTGAATATCATGACCCGCGCGCTTGGTGTCACCAAGCGAGGATCGCTCTTCAGCCGGTCTTGCCACACGCCCAAGATTCGGAGGATTTCGTCGAAACGGTGAGGGGCGTAGAGGGCGGCGGCGTGGTCGACATCGGCCCGGGCCTGGTCTTCATACGAAAAAGCCTGCGAAGACCGTGTTCGCCGACACGATTCTTCCGCGAGTTCTGCCGATCTCTGATAAAAACCGAGGTGCCGGTTCAGATCCGTCATCCACTGACGGACCTTACTGCGAAGCCGCATGGGAACTCCCGCCGAGAATCCACAGCGTTCAGTGCGGCAGGCAAGATCCAACGCCTCCTTGTATCTATGCTCAATTTCCTCAAGCCGTCGAATCCTGGCCGTGACGGCGTCAGCGTCGATTGTGGTCAACGGTTGATCGTCTAGAAAGATCCTCAGCCACTGCCGTTCTTCGCACCGTTTCGCCAAGTCCGGCACCGAATCAACCTCCCACACCTCATCGAAGCGACAATCGTATTCTCTGGCTTCGTCAGAACTTTTGGCGCGAACCAGCAAGGTTCCCGGCCCGAATTCCCGGAGGAAGGCATCCAGTTTTCTTTTGACACCGCCCACAGAGATCAGCCGGTCCGCTTGTGGTTCCACGACAGCACACACGCGATCCAACTCCTGCGGCCGGGCATTTGCCTCTCTGATCACCGCCAGCAACCCTGCGACGTGCATGGACGGACCGTCGCTACGCCTTCCCAATGAATCAGTGATTTTGAAGGCAAACCGCTCTGGCACGCCTTCCAAACTTGGCAACCCGAGCGTGTGAAGGAACTTGATGAACAGATCCTGAAGGATTCCCCCCGGTCGAAAGGGAAGCGTTGGATCAACCTCCCATGCCGCCGACCGCTCCGCCTGCAACGGAACCACCCAAGTTTCTTGGCATCCCGCATCCACGATCACTCCAACAACCCCCGGCGCGGGAGGGCTTTGGTTCTTGGCGCCTTCACGAATTGAGAGCGGGCCGTGGCGTCTCGCCCAATTGCTGATCGAGTCGGGAGGCAAAAAGAAACCCAACGTCGGCAGCGCCTCAAGCAACGCCGACAACCGAGCGGACAGCCGGATCCGGGTGGCGTCGTCTTGTTCCCATCGTTTGAGAAGCTTTTCCAGGCACCAAACCGGATTGGTACGAAACAACGCCTCGTCTGCGATCGCGGACAGTTCGAGGATAAAAGAAGATGAGGTCATTGTTCGATGGTGAGGCGCCGGGGCGGGACGGTTTCGATGATCAGCGAAGCCCGGCCATCCACCCACGGGCAGAATCGCTCGCTTTGATGCAGCCGACCCTTGGGGCCTTGCCGCCAGCCCAAGTCCGTTTCATCCCCCGAATGGTCTCTTCCTTTCAGTGTCGGAGCCGATTCAAATGAACCTTCCCAGACTCCGCGTACGCCGAGGGTATCAACTTGGAGGAACAACTGGCCGCCTGCCAGCTCTTGGACCTCATGGTATTTCACCGCGTCGGCGCTGGCGATCACTTGGGCCAAATCCGCGAACAGTGTGCTCCCCGGTTCTGCCGCGAGAGAGTACTCCGGAGCGTAGGCAAGCGACGGCGGTGTGGCGGATGAAAGCGAAGACAGCAGAATGATGTCATCCCGTGGCGTTTTGGGAAGTTCGGAGCGAACCAGCAATCCGCTCCTCGCCCGTGAGACATCGCCGATCCATTCTTCATACTCGGGGTCGAAATCCGCCGACCGATCCGCCGGTTCGACGGGTCGGCCTCGGACCAGATCAGCCAGTCGCTGTCGAACCGACGAGATGGCCTGCTCCGGGACGGCACCGACCCGCAACCGCGACTCGCAGAAATCTGCGGGGAACCAGTCCGTCTCGCCGCAACGGATGGTGAGACGGCGGCCGACGAGGGTTTCGGGAAGGACGATGTCGGGGGGTCCGGCGAGCGGAAAATCATCCGCGGGAGCCAGGAGAAGCAAGCTGGAATCGTCCGGATGGAACCGCACCACCAACCATTCCAAGGCGACGTCATCACCCGCGTCGAAGACGTATAAATCACCGACTGCTGGCACGTCGCTATTGACTGTTGGCGGTGACTGCTTCGCCAGCCTCTCGACGGTCTGCTTGATCGCATTTCGGATGCGGTCATTGGGGCCGTGGATTGACATGATCCCATCCCTTGTCGGCCCGCGAGGGGCCGAGTGTCATTATTTAGTAATTTCTTAACCGGGTTTTGGATTAGGAATCCGGGTTTCCGACAATAAAACTCGAGAAAATTTCCCGCAGCAACTGGAAGTCCTCGGAGAGTGTTGCCCTGGGGATTCCGGTCAGTTCGACAAGTTCGGCTTGCGTGGGAGGGAGTTGCCCCCCCTCCTCGATCACCTCAACGAGGGACTTGAACACCACACCTAGTGCAGGTTCAAGCGACCTTTTTCCGTTTCTTGGGCGGGTCCGTCTGCTGAAGATGTTGATGTTGGTTGCAGCCGTAGTAATCGCACGCCCGTGTTTCGACCTCCGAGGCGCTCAACACCCGCTCCGGTTGCACGATGGCCCGTTTGCCATGCACCCATTTGGGCTCGATCGTGTTCAGCCACGGACTCTTGCTTGGCAGCCGGCACGTCACCAGACGCACACCACCCTCCCGTTTCACCCGGCGGTTGTGTTCTTTGACCCACGCACGCACGATTCCACTGATGTGCCAGGAGGCATTGTCCCAGACCATCAGCAGGGCCTTCTTGCCCTCCCGGGCCAGTTCCGCGCAGACCCAAGCCAGATAGTCGGTTGTGACCTGGCTGACTGGTCGGCCGTCCACGAACCGCAGCATCATGCCGCCCGTGTCGGTCCGCAACAACCCGTAACAGGCCAGTGCCTTGGGGTCGGCATCGGCGGGGGCCAGCGTGAGTTCTTGCAACCGTTTGGGCTTCCCCGCCGCCCAGACATGGAGGTTCGGCCGGGCCAGACGACTCCACCAACATTCGTCTTGGAACCCCAACACCCAG
>NZ_JH636444.1:336562-376728 GCF_000255705.1 Zavarzinella formosa DSM 19928 | reverse complement strand
TCGCACGTTCTTCGGTTAAGGAAAGGCCTTGCCGGAACCTGCACTAGTCTGTCTCGCACGCGCTGTTGACGGTTAATCTCACCGATTTTCCGGGGAATCACCCTCTTGAGATACTCCCAATGTTCGCGTTCCTCGGGGCTGGCGTCCGGCCGAACCATCCTCACCAATACTCCAACCTCGTCTCCCCCCCAGGCCGCGTCGGAAGCGGGAACGGCAGGCGGAATCTCGCGTGCGATGTTCGCCAGGACGGCTATCAAATCCCCGCATCGAACGGCGGCGACACCGTTTTCCCGAAGTTGTTCGACAAACCGCAAAACACACGACCGGCCTTCTTCCGACGTCGAGGACAGATGACGGACGCCTTCCGTCAGGACGGCGGATGTTCGGGCGGCGTTCTGAACGACTTCAGGGGAAACAGGCGGGGCGCCCGGCGAGGATTGGGAGAACCGCACGACGGATTCGTTACTGATCTTGCCGTTTTCCGAGTTATCGATGACGAGTGCCCCCTTCGCGGAGGCTTCCAGGATCGCCGCCTTCGCGTTTCCGTACACGGCGTATCCGACGGGGTTATGCTTCTTTTGTCGTTCCAGCAGGAAGTTCCCCACGTTTCTGGAGATCAGACCGTCGATGTTGGGCTTGATCCTCAGTTGATTTTGAAGGCCTTGGATTCGGTCCAAAATCGCGAACATGTAACAGTCGGCAACGATATCCTCGAAGGCCCCGATCGCCGACCATTTTGATACGCCCGAGTATCCCAACACGCCCGGCGGGGCGATAAGTAAGTTCTTTTGACGCATTCGATTACGTAGAATCCGCTCCAAGGCGGGGAGCACGGCGTTGTGTGGATCACTGTCCGGGCCGAAATGACGGACGTGTTCGGTGAGCACGGAAGCCATCATGATTCACTCCTCCGGGTTGAGCCGGGCGAGTTCATCCCGGAGGTGTTGGAGTGTGGTCCCGCCCAAACTGCCGATATGCCGCTGGGGAAAATACAATTTCAGTTTGTGGAGACGAAAATACCGGGGCACCAGCTTAAAAGCGGTGTCTTTGAAGAGCCCGTTCTCGACAGTAGGGGAGACGGTCAAATAAGTCCTCGGATAGCGGACATTCTCCGCGTCGGTTCCCTGGACTAAAACACCTTCCCGGCTCGCGGGCAGATAATTCACACAGGCTCCGGGATGGTCGGTGGCCGAAACGACCTCGAACCCCCAGTGGCTGTTGGGAATCATCATTACCGCCCCCGGCAGATCGTGATCGGGCTCAAACGGTGGTGGTTCTTCGGCCTCTTCGGATGGCGAGAACGCCTCCGTTGAATACGCTGGATGATCGGACATGGTGGACTCGTTGGTTCGCCAATATTCGGTAAACTCGGACATCGGAGTCCGGGAACCGTTACTATTGGTGGGTCGTGTCGAATTCGAGTGCTGGGTAGATGTCCAGATTACTGTCGAACGAACATTCAGCCTAGTGCCTGTTCATGATTTTAAGCAGGGAATAAATCGTGCCTGACATGCCGCCGGACGATCTGGATCAGATTGAGCGCTGGCATTTTGCGATCGGCGGCTTGGACACTCAGCACGAAATCATGACCCTTGGCGGGCCGTTTCAACTTCGCCGGCTTCGCTCGTTTCCCAGCCACGAACAACTCGCGACGAGTCTCACCAGTCTTCCGGTGGCGGGTTCGATCGCGCTGTACGGCGAAAAAATCCTGCGGCACGAACTCGTCATCGACGCTTCCCGCTTCGAGGAAAACACCGAGCGGATTTTCCCGACCGCCGAGGCGATCCTGGCCGGGCTCCGCATTCGCACGGGGGCTGAGATCGTCTGCCCGGCAGTCTGCGAGCGGTCTTGGTCGGCTTTGCGGGCCACACCCCCCAACGGTTGTCGCGCCTTTCATTTCGAGCGGGGACTGTCGCATCACACGACGGCGGAGCCGAAACTTGTCTTGGCCGAGGACATCGAATGGGTGCGGCACAATCTGGCCGGACTCATCAAGCTCACCGGGAACGAGAGCTTTCAGACCGCTGTCGAGGCGCTATGCACTTACATGCTTGCGTCAAACGACCGGATGAAAGTGGCGCAACTGTGGGCGGGCGTGGAGGCCATCTTCGACATTGAGTACGAACTGCGGTACCGCCTTTCGACTCTCGCGGCCAAACTGCTCGGCTCGTCCGGCAAGGAAAGCCGGGCCGTGTATTCGGAGATGAAAACCCTATACGGCGAGCGTTCCAAAATCATTCACGGGAAACAGCTTGGCAAAAAAAAAGACGCCCATGAGGCCAAAGTTCGCGAGCATATTTCCCGGATCCGGAGCCGGCTGGCTCAATTGCTCACCAAACTGATCGCCCTCGGGAAAGTGCCGACCGAAGAGGAATTCGAGGAGATTCTCTTCGAAGAGTAAAACCCGGACATCATCGCAATTCACCTGTTATCTTCCATCAGTCGAATCATCGGCTCGGGCCGACACTTGAGGAATTCCCGCACATGGCCAATCACGGCGAAATGGTGACGTTCATCTGGGGGGTCGCGGACCTGATCCGGGACTCATTCAAGCGAGGGCACTATCAGGACGTCATCCTGCCCTTCACCGTCCTGCGGCGGATCGACTCCGTCCTGGCCCCGACCCGGCAGAAAGTGTTCGAGACGCACAGCAAGCTCAAGGGGAAGCTCGACAACCTCGACCCGCAGCTTTGCAAGGCGTCCGGGTTCGCATTCTACAACACATCGAAGTACACCTTTGAAACGCTCGTGAAAGAGCCGCAGCAACTGGCCGCCAACCTGCGGGCGTACCTCGCCGGCTTCTCGAAGAACATGGGCGACGTGATCGAGAAGTTCGACTTCCCGAACACCATCGCCAAGTTGGAGACGGCGAACCTTCTGTTCCGGGTGGTCGAACGGTTCGCCGAGGCCGACCTCAGTCCGGGCCGGCTGAGCAACCACGAGATGGGCTATGTGTTCGAGGAACTGATCCGGAAGTTCAACGAAGCCCTCGACGAGAACCCCGGGGAGCACTTTACGCCCCGTGAGGTGATCCGGCTGATGGTCAACCTGATGACCTCGCATGACCGGAGCGCCCTCCAAACGGGCAAAGTGATCCGCACCGTTTACGACCCGTGCTGCGGGTCCGGCGGGATGCTCACCATCGCCAAGGAACGCATCCAGGCGGTCAACCCGGCTGCCGACGTCCACTTATTCGGGCAGGAAGTCAACCCGGCGACGTTCGCGGTCTGCAAGTCCGACCTTTACATCAAAAGCGCCGATGGCCGGGATGCCGACAACATCGCGTTCGGCAGTGTGCTGTCGCAGGACGGCCACGCCGAACGCACCTTTGATTATCAACTGGCCAATCCCCCCTATGGCAAGGATTGGAACCTTGACCAAGACACGGTGCGGGCCGAGGCGGCGCGGGCCGCCAAGAACCGCTTCGAGGCCGGGTTGCCTCGCATCAACGACGGCCAGTTGTTGTTTCTGCAGCACATGCTCGGCCGGATGCGCCACCCTTCCGAAGGGGCCAGCCGGGTGAGCATCATCATGAACGGCTCGCCGTTGTTCACCGGGGACGCCGGGTCCGGTGAAAGCGAGATTCGCCGTTGGATTTTGGAAAATGACTACTTGGAGGCGTTGATCGCCCTGCCGAAGGATCTGTTCTACAACACGGGCATCAGCACATATGTCTGGGTCTTGGGCAACACGAAACCCACAGGACGGCGCGGCAATGTCCAGCTCATCGACGCCTCCGAGGCGTGGTTGCCCCGTCGTAAGAGTCTGGGGAACAAACGCCGCGACATCCCGGACGGCGTCGAGCGGACCGAGAATTACATCCCGCTGATCGTCAAGCTGTTCGAGGATTTCACGGATGGCACAGCCGCGATCCCGGCCGATGAACCAAAGACGCTCCGGTCCAAGATCTTCCCGACGAGCGCCTTTGGCTACCGCAAGGTGACTATCGAACGGCCGTTGCGGCTCAATTTTCAAGCCAGCCGGGAGCGACTGGCGAGGGTGGAAGAAACAAAGGCTTTTCAAAATCTGACCGCTAGCAAAAAGAAACGCCAAGAGGAACGGGACGCCGACGAGGCCGTCGGCCGGGAGACGCAATCGGCCATCCGAACGATGCTCGAGTACCTGCCTGACGATTTGATCACCGACCGGGCCGAGTTCTTGCCGTTGTTCCATGCGGCGGCCAGACGCGCCGGGTTGCGTCTGCCTGCTCCGCTCAAACGGGCCATTCTGGACGCCCTGAGCGAACGAGACGAATCAGCCGCCATCTGTAAGGACGAAGAAGGCAACCCCGAGGCTGACCCGGAACTGCGAGACACCGAGAACGTGCCCCTCGGCGAGAGCGTGCCGGAGTTCTTCGAGCGGGAGGTCAAGCCGCATGTGCCAGATGCGTGGATCAACGAGGACATCCGCGACGAGAAGGACGGCGAGATCGGCCTCGTCGGCTACGAGATCAATTTCAACCGATATTTCTACCAGTACCAGCCCCCCCGGCCGCTGGAGGAGATCGAAGCGGACATCAAAGCGGTCGAAGCCGATGTGCTGAGACTTCTGAAAGAGGTGGCAGCGTGAGCAAGAAGAAACCCGGCACCGGCAAAATTGTCCCGGCCGATGGATTTGGAGAAAATCCTCAAGAGGTCTCAAAGATATCTCGAGGAAATCTGTCTTCGCCCCATGGTCCGCGAGGGAGTTTCCGAATTGACAATCCCCACGACCCCGACTCAGACGCAACAAGCTTATCAGGCCGCCGAGCCGGAGGAGAATCAATGAGTGCCGAGACACTTGACACGACGACTGTTCGGCGGTGGAAACGGTATCCAGCATATCAGACAAGCAATGGGGCAACATGGCAGCCCGAAGTCCCGGCATCTTGGTCGATGTGCCGAATCAAATTTCTTGCCGTCAGCAATCCCTCCAAGACGGAAATCGGACGATTGGCAGACGACATTGCCGTTTCGTTCATTCCGATGGAACGAGTGAGTGAAGATGGAGTAATGTCACTTGAACTCACCCGCCCGCTTGGAGACGTTCGTCAGGGATTTACTTACTTCCGAGATGGTGACGTATTGGTGGCCAAGATCACGCCTTGCTTTGAGAACGGGAAAGGAGCACGGGCCGACCGGTTGGAAAACGGAATTGGATTTGGGACCACAGAGTTTCACGTTCTCCGACCACGAGTGGACATTGACGGGCGGTATCTCGAACTCATCACCCGCTTACACGCATTTCGTGAACGGGGCGTCAGCGAAATGACGGGAGCGGCCGGCCAACAACGGGTTCCTGAATCATTCTTGAGCAACTACGTTGCCCCCTTGCCATCTCTTCCCGAACAACGGGCGATTGCGGCGTTCCTCGACCGGGAGACGGATCGCATCGACGCCCTGATCGGGCACAAGGAGCGGCTCATCGCCCTGCTGGAAGAGAAACGGCAGGCGGTCATCAGTCACGCCGTCACGCGGGGGCTTGATCCGAATGTGCCGATGAAGGACTCCGGCGTGTCGTGGCTTGGAATGGTGCCGAAGCACTGGGAAATAAAGCGTCTGAAGTATTCAGTACAGTTTTTGAACTATCGTCGCATTCCCTTGAGTTCAGAAGAACGGGGTGCCTTGGAGAAAATCTACCCGTACTACGGGGCATCTGGGATCATCGATCAAGTTGACCGGTATCTTTTTGATGAACCACTCATCCTGATTGGTGAGGATGGGGCGAATCTCCTGAGCCGTAGCACTCCACTGGCATTCGTCGCGATAGGAAAGTACTGGGTGAACAACCACGCCCACATCCTCAAACCGAAATCAGGGCAGTTGGTGTATTGGACCGAGCGGCTCAACAGCATCAATTACGAACCATTTGTTTCCGGATCAGCTCAACCAAAGCTGACGATTGATGCTTTGGGAAGCATCGAGTTCGCGACGCCTGACACGCAAGAGCAAGTGAAGATCGCGAAATATGTCGAATACCAAGATGCCAAACTCGCTCCAGTGATTAATCGTGTACGCGATGGTATCGCCCGGCTTCAAGAGTATCGCACGGCCCTGATTTCGGCGGCCGTAACCGGGCAAATCGACGTTCGTGACGAGGTGACTCCATGAGCAAAGCAATCTCCGAACAGGCCCTCGAAACCGCCATCGTGGCCGATCTGATGAAGGTCCACTATATCCAGCGGCCGCCGTCCGCGTTTGACAAAGCGTTGTGCCTCGACCCCGGTCCGCTCATCGACTTTGTCGAGGCCACCCAGGCGAAAGAGTGGGCCAAGTTTGTCGCCCAGCACAAGGCAGATGCCCGCACCGTGTTTCTGAAGCGGATCGCCGAGGCCGTCGAGGCAGACGGCACCATGACCGTGCTGAGACAGGGCGTGAAGGCGACCGGGTGCAAGTTCCGGCTCGCGTTCTGGAAGCCGGAAACCACCTTCAACCCCGACACCGAGACGCTGTATCAGGCGAACCAGTTCACCGTGATGCGTCAGGTTCGCTACAGCGAGAAGACCGACCACAGCCTCGACTTGGTGTTGTTCCTGAACGGCTTGCCGCTGTTCACCGCCGAGTTGAAGAACCCGTTGAACGGGCAGGACGTGAAGGACGCGATCACGCAATACCGCCGCAGCCGCGACCCGCGCGAGCCGGTGTTCGCCCTCGGCCGCTGCCTCGCCCACTTCGCGGTCGATCCGTTTTTGGTCTACGTCGCCACACACTTGAAGGGGGACGACACCGTCTTCCTGCCGTTCAACCGCGGCGACGGCGACGGTAAGAACCGGGGAGCCGGGAACCCGCCCCCCAAGCTCGGCGACGGCTTCGGCACCTCCTACCTCTGGCGGGAGGTCTGGACGCGGGACAGCGTGCTCGACCTGATGCAATACTTCATCCAGGACATGCGAGACCGCGACGACCAAGGGAAACTCAAACGCTCCGTGATCGTGCCGCGGTATCACCAACTCGACTCCGTTCGCCGGTTGGTGACGCACGCCCGCGACTGCGGACCGGGACGGAACTACCTGATCCAGCACAGCGCGGGCAGCGGCAAGTCGAACTCCATTGCCTGGCTCGCCCACCGGCTGGCCTCGTTGCACGGCAAGGACGACAAGCGGGTGTTCGACTCGGTGATCGTGGTGACCGACCGCATCGCCCTCGACCGGCAATTGAGCCGAACGGTGACTTCCTTCGAGCAAACAGCCGGGCTGGTCGAGCACATCGACCAAAGCGGCAAGCAACTCAAAGAGGCGCTGGAGTCCGGCAAACAAATCATCGTCACCACGCTGCAAAAGTTCCCGGTGATCCTGACACAAGTCCGCAAACTCCGGGAGGACTGGGAGAAAAAACAGAAAGAGGAGGGGAAAACCCCCGAGGACTCCGGCAAGCCCGAGTTTTACAAGCTCAAGGGCTACACCTTCGCCTTGATTCTGGACGAGGCCCACTCGTCCCAAGGCGGCGACGCCTCCCGGGAGATGAAGGCGACGCTGCGGGTAAGCTCCGAGGAAGAAGACGACGAAACCCCGACCGATCTGGCCCTGAAGGACCAGAAGGCCCGCGGCCGGATGAAACACGTGAGCACGTTCGCGTTCACCGCCACCCCGAAGGAAGAGACGCTCGAACTGTTCGGCATGCCCGTGCCCGGCGGCGGCTTCGAGCCGTTCAGTTTGTACAGCATGCGGCAGGCCATTGAGGAAGGGTTTATCCTCGACGTCCTGAAAAACTTCGTCTCGTATCGCACCTATTGGACACTGTTGAAAAAAGTGAAGGAAGACCCGAAGTTCGACAAGCAGAAGGCGAGCAAGCTGCTGACCCGGTTCGTCGCCGAGAACCCCAAGACGATCCGCGAGAAGGTGGAAGTGATCGTCGGCCATGTCGCCGCGAAAGTGATCGACCAGATCGGCCACCGGGCACGGGCGATGCTCGTCACGGGTTCGCGGCAACAAGCGGTGGCCTACAAGCTGGAGGCAGACAAGTACATCGCGGAGAAGGGGTATCCGTGGAAGACGGTGGTGGCGTTCTCCGGCACGGTGACCGACGAAGGGACCAAGAAGGATTACACCGAGGCGGGCATGAACGGCTTCGCCGACTCGCAGACCGCCGCGAAATTCGCCACCGATCCGTACCGGCTGCTGATCGTTGCGAACAAATTCCAGACCGGGTTCGACCAGCCGTTGTTACACACGATGTACGTGGACAAGAAGCTCGCCGGGGTGAACGCCGTGCAGACGCTGTCCCGGCTGAACCGGACGATGCCGCCGTTGAAGTCCGACACCTGCATCCTCGACTTCGCGGACAACGCCGAACGCGTCAAGGAAGCGTTCGGCCGTTACCACGGGCAGACCAGCCTGGCCGAGGCAACCGACCCGAACGAGCTTCACAAGGTCGAAAGCGCGCTCAAGCAGTTCGGGTTTTTCTTCGCCGCCGATCTGGAGGCGTTCGCCCGCGAGTATTACAAGCCGCGGGTGTCATTGGAGAAGGTGTACGCCTCGCTGAAACCGGTGGCCGACCGGGCCGCGGCGGGGGACGAGGCCGACCAGAGGGAGTTCCGCCGCCAGTTGACCCGCTACGCCGAGTTGTACGCCTTCCTCGGGCAGGTGATCACGTTCGAAGACCCGGAGCTTGAGCAACTCTTCCAGTTCTGCCGGTTGTTGCCACGGTTGCTGCCCGTGCCCCGGGAGGACCAACCCCGCGAATTGCAAAAATTCGTCGACGTGAACACCGTCCGGCTGGTGCAGGCCGCCCGTGAATCGATCAGTCCCGAGCCGGGCAAGGGCGTGCTGGAGCGTCACAAGGGCGGGGCCACGGGCGGAAAGCCCGAGGAACAACTTGAATCCCTTTCGGAGATCCTGCGACTGCTCAACGACCGGTTCGGCACGACCTTCGCGGAAGAGGACAAGCAGTTCCTCGAAACGCTGGAGGTGAAGATCGACGCCGACGCCGGGATGGCGGCCAGCTTCGCCGTGAACACCCGCGAGAACGCCCGCCTGACGTTCGACCACAAAGTCCGCGACCACGTTCAGGACATGATCGACACCAACTTCAAGTTCTTCAAGCAGATCAACGACAAGCCCGAGTTCGCCGACTTCCTGAATGACCTGCTGTTCGACCGCTATGCGGAGCGAAAAACCCAGGCGGACCCGGACGCGTCGTGAGATGCGGAATGAACGAGCATCCCGATCAGCCATTTCACGCCGGGTTGGCCGATCAATCTGGCGCTGAATGATCTTTTTCCCGCCTTCCAAGCAAGTCCGACGACAAATCCGGATTCTTTCCGGCATCCCCCGTTACTGATCTTCAAGCGACAAGAAGTTTCATGCCGCCATCGGCCAGCGTGGCCGACGGTCGTCAAACGAGTTCCCTCCGAGGAGACGGGGAGGAAAACATGCGGCAAGCAAGGCCGCCGGGGGTGGTTCAAATGGCTGATGATGCCGGTCTTGAACAAAGGCTGAACGAAATCCGGGGCAATTCGCCGAGACGCACGCCGGACGTGCGGGTATTGGCCTCATTCGCGCAGAACACCACCTGCCGCCTCGCCACCCTGGGCTTCGCCGCCGGAGTGGATTTCGACCGGCTGTTGACGGGAACACGACTCCAAGCCGTTTTCGGCCTGTCGCCGTTTTCGATCCTACGCGGTTTGACATTTGAAAAATCGCTCCGGAAAGACGACTACTTCCTGACGCGGGAGCTGCTCCGCGAACCCCTCGGGTTTCCGGCCAGCGGAGCCAGAATCGTGAACCTGCGAGAGGGGTTTCCCGCGGGAAACGGGCGCATGCCCGCCCGGTTGAAAGCGACCTCCGGGCTCATCTCCGAAATTATCCAAGGCAAGAACAACGCCGCGAGATTGATCGACGGGGCGGTTCTCACCGGCAACATCGGCGGACTGCCGGCATTCTTTGAGGCCGACGCCCTGGCCGTGGACGGCCGGGCAAATGAAATCCGGGTTGCGGAGGTCAAGTCGTTCCCCAAGGTGGATGACCGGGTTGACCCCGATCAACTCGGCGCGGCCTTGGACCAGGCCGCTCTTTACGTCATGCTCGCCCGCGAAGCCGTGGCGAATTTAGGCGGCGACCCGTTGCTATCGGTCAGCGACCGCGCGCTGGTCATCACGCCCCGCAACGTCGGCTTGTCGCCGACGCTTTCGGAACAGCGGGTGTCGGCGCGTCTCACCCGGCTCGGCCGGGTACTCGCCGGCATTCCAAACGCCAGGGACGTGGCTGCGGCGACGCCCGCCGACATTTCCTTCGGCCCGGTGGCAAACGAGACGGCCGACGAGCGAACACGGCTCGACTCGTTGCATTCGATCGCCGATCGGGTCGGCACGGCCTATTCGCCCAATTGCCTGTCAACCTGCGGCAACGCCCGGTTCTGCCGCGAACGAGCGGTCTGCGGCGGTTCCCCGGCCCTGACCGGCTCGACAGTCGCCAGGTTGCTGCCCGAAGTGATCTCCCTTGGCCGGGCCGATTTGCTGGCCCGCGGCGCGACACCGACCCCGGCTGAAGTTCCCGCCGCCACGCTGTTGAAGACGGCGGGTCGACTCATTGACGAGGTTCTTTCACCGGCCCCCGCACGGAGCATCGCATGAACCATCTTGATGTCGCCCTCATGGCCCGCTCTTTCACATCGGGCCGGGGGGTTCGGAGCAGTCTGGTTCGTCATCGTCGGCTGGTTCCGAAACCGATCGCCATCGTCCTTTGGCAGCTGGGCGGGGAGCCATTCTCGGCCGCCGCCATCGGGTGGGGAAACGAACATGCCAGCCTCCAGACGGCCGTGGCCGGTGAGCCTCGCAACCGTGGCCTGGCGTTTGGCGCTTTGCTGGAGTTTGCGAAATGGTTCAATCCCCGGTTCGAGGAGTGCGCGGCCGACCGGGAGACGCTGACCAGAGGCGACTACAGTTTCACAGTTTCGCGAACGGCTCCGCAGATCCTTGTCGCGAACTCCGCGACGGTCGAATTACTCGGCAAACTCGGCCGGCGGCTCGCCTATTTGCCGACCGACGGTCCCAACGCGGTCGATCCGATAATTGTCCGTCTCGGAAGGCATCTGAGATTTCTATGGGATCATCACGCCAGCCCGGGACAGCAGATGATCGTCGCCATGACCGACTTGATGAACGCCCACTGGGTGACCGCCCAGTCAGGCCCCGAGCGCCAGTCATTGCCGGCGCTGGAGGCGTTCATTGCGCCCCCTGCGGGAGTCAGCGGGTTTGACGCGGCGGCCGGCGCAGAAACGCTTCCCGCCGGGCCGGCGCCGGACGGAGATGACGAGCAAAGGCTTATCCCGCTCGTGGAGGAGTTCAACGCGAAACGAAAGGGAAGCTCGGACCCCGCAACGGTCGGCCCGTTCCTCGATCCCATCAGGCGACATTACCAGCCGCTCCTGCGCCGGACGTGGGATTTGCTCTGGCGTTGCCGGGAGCGGGAGTTGATGTTGCCGGAGGCGGATTCCGTCGGCAGACGGTGGGATTCCGACCGGCAATCGTACACCTGGCACATGGACTGGCTGGCCCGCAACGGCTTGAGGAAAACACGCCAGTCGCCCCGGCAGGCCGCGACCTCGCTCCGGAACACGGAGGAGGCCGGACGCCTTTTGGAAGCCGAGGAAGCCTGCGACGACCCGTTGCGGATGGCGGGGTATGTGCTGGCGAACAAGGCCGTGCGCGGGACGGTCAGCCATGTGGATCCGGACCACAAGGAACCCGGTCCCAAGCGAATGGTCCTCCGGCCGCTGGTCACGTTGCGTTCCCCGGATCCGTGTCTGATCCCGGTCGGCCGCGAACTATGGTGGACCGAACAACCCACCGGCCGGGAGTTTGTGGTCGAAGAAATCGGAGACGCGCCGAACGGCGGCTCGGACATCGTGCTGAAATTGATGACATCGACGGCGGCCGCATCGCTCCCGACGGTCGGCCGGAATGTCTGCTTTTCGGTTCACTCGACAAAGCCGGAGTGGCTGGGCAAGCTCCCGTCCGAAGATCCGTGGACGCATAAAGCCTCTTCGTTGCCCCCGCTGCCCCAACCAATTGAAGAATCCGCAACGGAGGACCCTGCAAATGGCTGATCGCTCAACCGCCACCCCGGACATTTATGACGCCGCGGCCGTGGCCTCCGCGGAGGCCGTCTCCGACGCGGCGATTAAACACCTGCTGGAAGGTGTCGGCGGACGACGTGGGGTAATCGTCACCGCGCCCGCCGGTGCCGGGAAAAGCTTTCTGGTGGCAACCGCCGTGGAGCGGGCCCGGGCTCGGGGACTTCGGGTGGCCGTGGCCGCCCCGACGAACGAACAGGCGTTCGGTTTGGTGAGAACGATCGCGACTCGCTATTGCGCCGAAGGGAAAGACCGGAGCGTGACATTTGTCCCGGCCAGCACGGTGACGCTCCCCGATCCGGTGCGGGAGCTTCAAGGGGTCCGGGAGGAGAAATCCAAAGAGGCGAACGGTCAAAACCTGGTCGTCGGCACCCTGAGCAAACTCGGGGATGCTTTCGCCCGCGGCGACCTTGGCACATTTGACGTGCTTTTGATCGACGAGGCCTACCAAGCCGACTCCGCGAAATATTTCGCGGTCGGCGGCCTGGCCCCTGTTCATCTCCTGGTGGGCGACTCCGGCCAGATCAGTCCGTTTGCCACCGTCGCCGATCCCGGGCGATGGCGGGGCCTGCCCGAAGATCCGCTGCAAACGGCCGTCGGCGTGCTCCGGCACAACCACCCTTCCACCCGCGTGCACGAACTGCCGATCACTCGCCGGCTTGACGCACGAGCAACGACGATTGCCCGGTTGTTTTATCCCGGGCTCCGCTTTGACGCGGCCGTCCTGCTCGGAGTGCGGGAACTGCGATTGGGGCGGGGAGGAAGAAGGCAAAATCGCCTTGACGCCGTTCTTGACATGGCGGCCGGCCATGGATGGGCTCACGTAGAATTGCCCCGAGCCGCCGTTCTCCAAGCCGACCCCGAGGCACTGGCTCTGATCACTGACTTGGTCGGCCGGCTGTTCGACCGAAGCCCGAACGTCCGATGCGAGCGCGTTCCCGCGCTGGCCGCCCTCCCGCCGGAACGCGTGGCCGTCGGCGTCTGCCACAACGATCAGAAGGATCAACTCCGGGCCGCCCTTGACGCTCGCGGGCTCGACCGGGTCGTTGTCGAGACGGCAAACAAGCTGCAAGGGCTGGAGTACGAAGTGGTGTTTGTCTGGCACCCCCTGTCGGGTCTGCCAGAGGCGGACGAGTTCCACCTCGACCCAGGCCGGCTGTGCGTGCTCCTCACCCGCCACCGTCAAGCCTGCGTCATCGTTGGGAGAAACGGCGACCGCGAGTTGCTTGACGACCGGCCTCCACCGCCGACATCCGCATTTTTGGGGTGGGATCCGGACCCGTTGCTTGACGGGTGGGAAACTCATTCCGAAGTGTTTGCCGCACTTGAGCATTATCGTCTTGGTGTAAGGTAGAAAACCATCAGCATTTGCCGGATGTTTTCTTTTGCGCAGTAGTTTCCAAATTTGAGTTCTGATGAGCACTTGGGAAACCAAGGATATTGTCGCTGGAGCACCCATTTTTTCGCCAGTTTACAATATCACTGGGTGTCGGCTCGAGACTCCTAATGCGGTAAACATCATAAAGGAGCATCCAGGTTCACTCCCATACGCGTCACCATCACGCTTCATGTGGCAACGCCCGAGGCGGTCAGCATCGCCGTCGCCCGCTGGAACATCTCGCCCCGCAGGTCGCGAAGCCGTTGCCGGAAGACCGGGTTCTGCAGGCGGCGCTTGACCGTGGCGACGCTCGACCCCGCCTTCGCGGCCGCCGCCTCGTAGGAGGCTCCGCAGGCCAGGGCCAGCAGCAGTTGGTCGTCGACTTGTTTCTTGGGCCCCCTGGCTCGGCCAGTCGCAGTTCGGCTTTGCGGATCTTCGGGTTCTCCGTCCGATCCGAGTCAAATGCGATGAACACTTTCCGGCTCGCCCAGGCAATTGAATCGAAATCCCCCGGCGGCCGGCAATTGCTGCTCCAAGACCAGATTCCGTTCAGCCCGATGGTCAGAAACTGCTCCTGGCACCCGCACAGGCTTTTTTTCTCCCCCTCGGTGATCAGGATCGGATCACCGGACTGGTGACGTTCCCGAACCAACTTCGGGAAATGGAGTCGCGGCGGACGCCCTCGCGGCGCCTCGTACTTTTGCGGCTTGTTCTTCTTTGGGTTGACTCGCGGCTTTTCAGGCTTTACCCGCGAGTAGCCCGTCGGCGAGCCGTCCAGGTTCCAATACGGGAACACCAGGCAACAACCGATCGCCCGATGGATACCGTCCCAGCCGATTCAGCGATGCTGGCGGCGTTGGATTCCGAATACAGCCCGGCCTCCTCCCAAGTCTGGCGACTCAGCGAGGACTCCTGCAAATCCCGGACGTGTGACGGGTGAGTCACCTGGCGATTTGGATGCCGACCGCTCATTGCTGTCTCGCTGGGAACAAAGATTTCCTTCAACCCCGTTGGTCCGCACTGTCGGGTTGCCCGGACGGCGACGATTTGCCGTCTCGCGTGCTTAAAGCCTTGGAGCGTGACGAGAACGCGGATCACGTGGCGCGACGACCGTCTGTCCGCCGCAACTCCCAAGCCACACCGGGCAAACACCTCGCGCATCCCGTGTAACCGGTCCCGCAGCGTCCGACGGGGAACGCCGAGCAGTCGGGAAACCTCGGCGACCGAGTGCCGCATCAACAGTCCGGCCAGTTCGATGGCCTCGGGAGGTAACTGTTCCATGACGGTGCGGACATCCTCGCGGAGTTCCCAGGCGTGTTGGGACCGGTCGGGGCGAGGGGTGTCTCGATCAAATGCCACCGACAGACGACGCCGGTGAATCGCCAGGCGTCGGCGTTTCCCGAGTCGCCGACGGCGCAATGTTTTGGAATGACGGCCGACGACGGTCCTCAGGAACAACCTTGCGGGCCGCGGCTCGAATCGAAGCGGTGTGCCGACAGGAAGATTTTGAGAAGGAGTTCCTGTTCCAAGTCCTCCCGTTCGCCGGGGAGGCCGCCTGGCCCGGCCAGGAGATGGCAGTGGTAGCCGACGAGCCGTTTCAACCAGTCCGACGGGAACTCATCCCGCGCCGCGTCAGCCGGCTTACCGTCCGTCGCGGAGGAGATGTCCTTCCAAAAACTTGAAGCCGGAATGGGTTCGGTCGCCCGCGAGGACGGACCCGCCTCGCGAGGACTCCGGGAGTTGCCCCGATCGTTGCCGTCGGGCGATTGGTATGGAAGAAGACGATCCACGGCTGGCATCTCCGATACGACGCGGATCGGAACCGGGAAATGATCACCGGCTTCTCCGCGTCGCGGCTGAATTCAAAAAATTGCTTCGATCGGCCGTCATCGGACGGCCATTCACGTCACTTCACGATCCGCGACTTCACTCCCTCGTTGTGACGAACAACCGAAACGGCAACCCACCTTTGATCTCGACGGAGACCGCCGTCCCGTCGGGCAGTCGGCCGAATTCGGCGATCAGCTCGATCACTTGGATCTTCAACTGGTGGTTGCCTGATCGGCCGGCGAGTTCGAGTTCGCGGGAGAACCGGACTTCCCGCGTGGCGGTGTGGCCTTCGTCCCACGCCGCGCCGCCTTCCCCGGACTGTCAGGCCTTCGATCTGACCGTAGTGAATCTCCGAGCAGAGTTCCGCGAGCCGCCGAAGCTCCGGCGGCAGGTCGCCGATCCGGACCTCGGAGAACCGGTCACGCGAACGGCCTGCCGCCCCGCCAGATTGTCTTCCGACCATTGATCTCTCCCGTTCCACGGCCCGTCGGCTTCCGGCGGACCTCGTCTTCAAGTTCCAGTCAGTGTCTTGTCCAAATTGCCCGAGACCGACCGTACCAAAGCTTGGGGGTGCGTGTGGCTACGCCCCAGACTACCCGCGACCGTTTCAATTTGGCTGCTCGGTTGCCCAAAACGATCATGTCAAATCGCTCGCGGTGGGTTTCCACTGGTGCCAATACCCTCACCGTCGACACCGCCATTCACAGACTGTCGGAGATCTCAGGCCTCGACCCGGTGATCGAACGCGGTCCAAGAAGCGGCCGACATTGGCGGCGATTCTCCGCCGCAGGTTGCCCGAGTCATGACATGGCGGTTGCCCGAGACAACCGCCATGCCCGCCTTGTCATGGGTATGCCACGTCGTAACCAATTGACAAAAACTGTTTGTGATCCAAAAACCCGTCCTCCTTGAGGGCGCAGACTGACACGTCCCCGGGTCTGCCCGCTTTGATCGGTGGCGATAGCACTTGTTGGGGCGTGGGTCGGGGCGAGGAATTCCGCGTCCCGCGCACCGCAGCACCTTCTGGAGCATCGCTTTGGAGGGGTGCGAACCTCGGCCCCGCCGGTCGCCCCGTGGCAGAGCATCTGCGTCTGGACCTCTCGGAAGGTCTTCGCGTCGATGATCGCCGCGTGCTCCCCGGCGTGCAGTTCGTCGCGGTACTGGATCTGGCCGGTGTAGACGACGTTGGTCAAGAGCCGGCGCAGGCTGGTGCGGGTGATCGCCTGGCCGCCCCGCGTCGTGCCCCGCCGGGTCACGGTCCGCTTGTTGGCCCACCCGCGCCGAGCCAGTTCCTGGACCACCGGCAGGAGCGACCCGTGGTCCAGGCACATCCGGAACATCGCCCGCACCCGTTCGGCCTCCTCCGGGTTGATCACCAGTTTCGAGTTGACCGGGTCGCGGTCGTAGCCCAGGGGCGTCAGCCCGCCGACCCATTTGCCCTTTCGCCGCAGCGCCGCCATTTTGTCCTGCGTCCGCTCGCCGATGATCTCCCGCTCGAACTGGGCGAAGGACAACAGCATGTTGAGCACCAGCCGCCCCATGCTCGTCGCCGAGTTAAACTGCTGCGTCACCGCCACGAACGACACCCGTTGCCGCTCAAACTGGTCCATCAGCCGGGCGAAGTCCAGGAGACTTCTGGACAGGCGGTCGACCTTGCAGATGACCACGCAATCGACCTTTCCGGACGCCATGTCGTCGAGCAGGCGTTTAAAGGCGAGCCGGTCCATGCTCCCGCCAGAGTAGCCGCCGTCGTCGTAGCGGCCGGGGAGCAGCGTCCAGCCCTCGTGCCGCTGGCTGGCGACGAAGGCCTCCCCGGCCTCCCGCTGGGCATCGAGGGAGTTGAACTCGGCGTCCAGCCCCTCCTCCGACGACTTGCGGGCGTAGACCTCGCAGCGGACCCGCCCACCGTCCGGGACCGGCAACATCGCCGACGTGCGTCGGCTCATGACTTCCCTCCCAGTTTGAAGAAGGCGAACCCGTTGCAGTGCGAACCCGTGACCGACTTGGCGACCGCCGACAGGGAGCCGAACGTCTCCCCGTCGAACTCGAACCCGTCCGCGGCGACCGTCACCCGGATCGTCCGGCCCCGGTACACGGGGGTAGAACCGTCCCGGCCGGGGGCACGCGCCGATCCCGTGTTTGCGGGAGTGCCTGTGACGACGGGACCGGTTGGCCCCCGACGCCCCCCGGTTCGCCCGACGCGTTCTTGGGCGGGGTGAGGCGCAGGTCGGCGTCGTTGATCGCGGCCACCCGCTGGCAGGCCCGTTCGCTCAGGTCGCCTTCGGCCAGTGCCTGGACCCGCCAGGCGAACGGTCGTCTGGTTAACACTCGGAGAACTTATACACGCCCGGGGCGGGTGGTGGCGGGAGAATGTGGTGAATGAACGCCACGCAGACCAACGTTACAATGGTCGGACACAAAGTGCGACCGAACGAAAAACACAAAAAAATCACGCTCCCAAACGCTCGCTCCGTCTGTTGACTCACTCTCGGGTGCTCCGGGAGAGCGAGAGACTTTTTCGCGATTTTCGAGCGGGGTTCGCATCGGGGTGGCGATTGCTCTGTCTCGAACTGGAGCGAACGGGAGTTGGATGGGGGTGGCGAAAATCTCCGTAAAATAAGTCCGGAAACGCAAAAACACCCGGAGGTTTTCTCCGGGTGTTCTCAGTTAAGTGATTGGCAGGAGGTTTTCACCACCAGTTCAATCGACTCCCCGTGCGAGACTGTTTTCAAACTTGAGTTCGACACCAACTCTCGGCAATCCAAGGCACTTGCCTCCGCAATCCCGTATTTTTGTGTGGTTTTACGATGTCATCGAAGCTCGAAACGACGACGTTTCCGATGGAATGGGTTGGTCTCGCGGCCCGGATGAGACGGATTTCAAACTCTCCAATCATCTCTTTCTGTTAACCAGCCGACCGACTCTTCCTTCCCGTCAAAACTCAACTTGTGCCGGTTAACAGACGGAGCGACAAAAAGATCGTCCGGGGTTCCCGCCAGCCGAGTCTCCCGGTGGCTGATCTCCATCATTGGTCTGGGTCGCAAATTGGCGCAAATCGCAGAAGCCCGAATCGGTCGATTGAGTTGAAAAAACTCCATCCGATTTGGGTGGCAACGTTTTTGCGCATCGCGTGCGGTGACAAACCCTTTTCATGGTTTCTTGCCTGTTGGCGGTTTCAGATCGTCGAGGATGTCGTTGATGTCTTTCTTGTCTGCTTTTGGCTTCGTCAAATCATCGGGGCCGCCGAATTTTTCCTCGACTCCGACCCGCAAGCCATGGAAGCGTGCGTGTCCCCACTGATGCGGGTTCAGTCTTGCTTCCGAAGGCGTGTCAGCGGTCACCAACGCCCCCTTGTTCGCCCAGTAGATTCGCCGCAGAACCTCCGTGCCGTCCGGCCCCGCCACCAACACCCCCCAGTCGAACTTCACACGGACGCCATCCATTGGCTTTAGCCCCAATTCCGCAAGCGGAACCGAGGCTTCCACGATGATCTCGCCACGATCCGTCTGACCTCGAACCATCCGCACATTCGTCAGCGTCTTCACTTCATCGAAGACTGCCTCTCCGACGGGTGAAACGACCCGCCACTTGCGGTCTGCGGCTATGCCGGGCACCACCGCGCGATAAATCACAGCCACCGGTTCCTTGCCGCGATAGGTCAACAGTAATCGAATGTCGCCGGCGACCGCGGCCTTGCGGTTTGGATCAGCGTTCGGATCGGTCGCCAAGTGAACGTCGAGCGCCGCCCCTGTTTTGAAGAGACGATCCCAATCACGTCCCGAGTTTGCCAGCGGTCCGAGGTCGCGGAGCATCCAGCCAAGGTACAAGTTGCGGTCGTCATACCCGACTCGCAACTGAGCCCCTTCGGGCATCGTGGCATCGGCCGGGCCCCACCCGGAGAGCTTGCCGTCGAAATCGGGAGCCTTCTTCAAGCGATACACATCCAGAACCGGGGCTCGTGTGAACAGGTCGGCCGATTGGCGTCGAGCATCCCATTCCTGGGCCTTCTTCAAATCATCGGACGTCACGGTAATCGTGCCCGTGATGCGTTTGAACTTCTCCAGTCCTTGCACCTCCACGATGCTGAGGTGGTTGTGCCCCGCGATTGCGTAGAATTTGCCGTCCACCTCCGAGCGGCAGAAGTAGCCGTTAAAATGTTCTTCGCCGAGCGACAGGTTCGGCAACATCATGCCACGGGCATGCTCCTTCATGCTCCACGGACGAACCGCCGGACTGCGGTAATCGTGGAAGATTGGCCCCGCGAGCAGACCATCCTTCGTCCAGATGTTCCAGCCGCCTGCGTTGGTGTGAACCACCGTGAATTCGCCGAGATCGCCCGGACTGTTCGCCATGCCGAGGATGCCCAGTTCGGACACGACCTGATCTGTGCGCCACGGCTTCGCCCCGTGCAACGCATCGCCGAACGCCCCTTCCTGCGGGTACGTCCAAGTCACGGCGCCATCGGCCGACATGCCTGCGACCGCATCTTTGTTCGACCCCATGCGGAAGTAACTGCCATCCTCGAATCGCTGAACGAACTCGCCCTTCGCAGACGTGCGCACTTCCTCGTACACCGGCACGCCCGTTGGCAGGAACTCTTTTACGCGATACCGGAACGGACCGGCTTGCACGCCGAGATCACGGTTGAACAGAGTGATCGGCCCCATGTCCTTGGGCCGAGGTGTGAGCGTCACTTCCTTCGCTTGCACAATTCCGTCGCCGTTGCGGTCGGTCCACATGAAGCGGAGTTGCGGCAGCGCAACATTGCCGAGTTCCGAGAGAACAGTCGGATCTTTCAGCGGGGCGAACTGATCGGCGTTGCCGAAGGCTGCGGCCATCTTCTGCTTGCCGTCGGCATACAGATAGACAATCGCGAGTTGCGATGAACCGCCCATGAACGTGCCGCCGTAAGGGCGCGTCACAAGGTAAGTGCGGTCGTTCACACGAACCGGAACTTCGCCCGGCGGCGTGGAACCATCCCATGTGAAGTTCTTGATGCGAGACAGACCGGTCTTGGGGTCGATGGCAAACTCGAGCGGCCCGAGGAAGACGCGGGTGTTGTCCCACGGGTCGAGCGTGCCGGCATTGCCGTAGGTCGTGGTGCCGAGGTGTTCACGCTTGAAGGCGCCGTCGGTGCTCCAGACAGTCACCCGTTTCGGGTAAAATGCCGCGTCCACGATCCAGAGTTGATCGCTCTTGTCGACGGCAATCGAGTTCGCGCCCCAGTGCCACTTCTCGTTCCACGCCCCGACGCGGTAGCCACCCGCGTCGCCAATCGTGCGAAGCAGTTTCCCGGCCGCATCATAAACGCGAACATTCTTGCGTTCGGAGCCATTGTCGAACACATAGATATTGCCGTGGCGGTCGCACGCGATGGCCGTCGGCTTTTGCAGATCGGTGACGACCGGCTTGTGATCGTCGCCCTTCGTGTCAACGCGAACCACCCTCGCCCCCGAAATAGCGTACAAATCCCCGGCGGGGGCAGTTGCCAGTTGTCCGGGTTGTTCGATTGGGATGTTGCGAACCAGCTTGCCGTTTGCGTAGGCTTCAATGCGTTCCGTGAGCGATGAATCGACTTTCGGCTCGCCGCCGAGATAAGTGAGTGCCGCGACGCCATAGATGCGACAGCGGGCGGGCTCGATGTTCTGGCCGCCTTGGTCAACGCGAACGCCGTCGGCGCCGAGGCCACCGACATCAAGCCATTGCTTCACGACTCGCAGACGCGCCGCACGAGTCTTGATTTCGCGGCCAAAATCGACATAGCCGTCCATGTAACGGGCGGTGAGGTTGCGGTCGTCGCTGGGGTGATACCAGTTGCGGCGTTGCTGATGGTATTCGGAAACCGTTTCCCAGCCCGTGGCGCTGTTCAGGTCGATGGCTGCGTCAGCGGGGCCTGTGAACACATCGATCTTCGTGACGGCGCCGTCGATTTCCTTGATCGCCAGCCCGCGCAGCGGTTGTGGTTTCTTCCACTCCATCAGGAAAACGCCCGGATCGGTTTCGGTCAGTGGTGTCGTTCGTTTTGCATCCCACGAACCATCGGCCGCGACCTTCCCGGAACTCACGCGAATGGTGGCTTCGGAAGCGACGTTCGCGAATCGGCGGCGAAGCAACTTCATGCCTTCCAGACGGCCCTTCCACATGCCAGCCTTGTTGCCAAGCAGATCGTCAGGCTTTTTCGTGGGGTCGAGAAAATCGTCGCGGCCCTTGGGTTCGTCGAGGACGCGAGCGAGCGGGTCATCCTCGGCAGCGGCCCCCCGAGCGAATGTGATTCGGAGCGCCTTCGCCATCGTATTTGGAGGCATTACGGCGACATCCCATGCCGTTTTTCCAGCCGGAACGGGCAGCCAGTCCGCATCCTTCTCCGGGTTTGGCGGGAAAGCGGCGCCGTCTTTCAACACACTGAGCGTCACCCGCACATCCTTGTCCGGGCACGCCGGATGGACGACGCTACCCAGCGAGATCGGCCGGCGAAACGCGAGCACAAGGTGCTGCTTCGGCCGCGAACTGCTCTGCGTTTCAAGGAACGGCGAAACACCCTCGGCCGCGCCGCCGGGGGGCGTGCCGGTGAGGCGGAAGAATCGCAAATAATCGTTTCGCGGATCGGGCGGGATGTCTTCTTTGAAGCGTTTGCCGCGTCGCTGAGGGAGGATTGGCGAACATGCGTCGAGGTCTGCATCGTCGGCAGAAGCCGCGTTCGCGAGCCACGTCGCCGCCGACCGAACCGACAGGTAGAGGTTGCCGTCATGGGCCGCGAGCCCCGACATGCCACGAAGTTGACCACCGGCCGCTTTCAGCCGCAGGAGTTGCTTCACTTGTTTTGAGTCGGCGTCCACAGTCCACACGAACTCGTCGCCTTCGGGAGCCGCGACGTAGATCGTTTTGCCGTCAGCCGCGAGGTACTTCGGGCCGGTCATGGCACCCGCGAACGAGTGATGTCCCCACTTCTTTTGACCGTCGAGATTGCACTCGATCAGCGACACGCCGCTCTCGGCGCCGGGGGCTCCGAGGAACACGCGGTCACCCAACACGCAGGCACTCGTTGGTTGCGTGTGGTCCGCGAGCCAGCCGCCGCTGCCCGCGTCGCCGTTGAACCACGGCGAGTTGTCCGGCGCATGGCGAAGCGTGTTCGGGTATACCGTCGTCTCGTACCGATGCTGAATGTCGGGCCACGTCAGGGCGGTCCAAGTGTAATTGCCCGGCGACACAAAACGGCCTTCCTCGTCCTTCAAATCCCAGCCAATCGACTGATTGCCCGTTTTCAATGGCACGCGAGCGATGAGGTTCTTTGCGCGGCGACCATCGGGGCCATTCACCGCAATGGTGACATTGCGATCTTCTTCAAGTTTGAAAGCGACCTTCCACGGCGCCGGTTCGTCAGCGGCGACCGGCGGAGGGGGCGCCGCCGCTTCGCCCAGATCACTCACGGCATGGAAGCCATCCACTTTTGCAACCGCGCCGCTTGATGTTTTCAGGAAGGTGACGCGAAGGCCGCGAGTCGCAACCGGCGCCGACAAATCGAGCCAGCGACCGCCATATGGCGAAGCCGTTTCCGTGAAGTTCTTCAGCTTCCGCCATTCCTCTGCGGTGCCCGCAAGCGGATGAACGGCCGCAGGGCCGGCGTATGCTTCGATTTCGTACTTCTCGGCGTTCGAGTGCAACCAAATGCGGGTGACGGTCTGCGGGTCACGCCAACAGAGTGAGAACCACGACGGGTTGATGTCGCTCACGGCGGCCGCCGGCACATAACCGCGACCGTCTTTGCCGACGTTCACCCACCCGCCGATGCCCTTGGGGATGTTGCTGGCCGGCGTCGGGCAATACGACATTTCCGGCGGGGTGTATTCGCGGTCGGCGTAGGCAAAAGCTTGGGGAGTCACGCTGTGAAGTCGGTCACGGAAAATGCGGACATCTCGCAACGACGATTCGTCTTCCTTGCGGCGCACCTTTTCCGAGATCAGCAGTCCCCGCGTTTTTGTGCCAACGGGCAACGTGAAGAGTCGGCCGCCGGCGTGATTTGTCGGCACCTCAATGACTGTCCAGTGTTCCGCAATTGCCGGATCACCCGGATATGGGGCGTCGGTCTTCAACACACGCAACTCAACCGCACGCGGAACGAACACCGTGCCAACGAGCGTTGGAGTTGCGAACGCGATGCGATAGTGGAAGGTGTCGCCATTGTCGGTTTCGGGCTTGCCGGCCCGCCACGCGGGAGGCTGCCGCAACGGCCCGCCGAATAACACGGCAAGCTCGTCTGCTGTCGGAGCCCGGCCTTCGGTGCCGCGGTAACTGCGACAGTTCTCGGCATCAAGGTTGCGAACGGTGATGATCGCAGGAGACTCGGCCGAAACAGGTATGGCTGAGGCAAGAATGAGAAGCGAGACGAGACACTCTTTGTGGCGACCGATCATTGGCAGTCTCCGAAGATAGGTAGCACAGGCAGGAAGAATATGCTACGCGCGCCCCTTCCCGAGCACAAGAGTTCGCATCAGGAGTTCTTGCGAGTGTGAGTTCACTCGCTCTAATCACATTTCGAGGCGATGATGTCGAATCGCCCCTAATCAGGGATTGAAGTGTTTAACTCCGAATTCGGGAATCGCGGGAGGGAATCGAACTCATCTGACGCTGCCGGGTCGCCAACGGTGAGCGACTCCGGTATGTTCCTCGCGGCGATTACGAGATCGTTTGCCACGAGAAACTCGGTGGCTTCATCAAGCACGGCGAGCGGCCTGAATCTTTTTGAAGTCAAAACCGACCTTTCTCGGGCAGTTCCATGCACCGAAATGATCATCGATTCTGCTCGACTGAGAAACACGTCCCCAAAGTGACATTCGCAGAACCCAGAATGGGTCGATTGAGCCGAAAAACTCCGTCAAATTCGGGTGACAGAGTTTTTGTACAACGCGAGGTTTAGTGATTCATGGCCGGTTATTTTTTGTCCGTTGGTGGCTAAATTCCAGCCACATGTCATGTTCTAATGACCTTTGTTTATGCCGTATTCAGTCGAGATTTCTAAATATTGTGGATTTAAAACGGGGTGGCATCGAATTAGCTATTCAAGATTTCTGACGTCAATTTTGAACGGATATGGTGTTCTCAGCCATTACGCAGCCGTTGTCGTCCCTTGATCATGTGACGATCTTCTCACTGTTGTTGACGATCAATTGCCAAAGGACATTTTTTAATGGTTCCCGCCGGACGCACCCTGCCCCGCACCAGTGTGACACGACGAGGGTTTACCCTCATTGAACTGCTGGTGGTGATTGCCATCATCGCCATTTTGATCGGCCTGCTGTTGCCTGCCGTCCAAAAGATTCGTGAAGCCGCGAATCGCCTCAAGTGCCAGAACAATTTGAAACAGATTGGCCTCTCTTTTCACGGTTTCCACGACGTCAATCAAGGCTTCCCGCCACGCCGCACGGCCTTCGGCGTCGTGAACCCGAACCACGCTTACGCCGGGTGGGGCTGGTATATTCTGCCGTACATCGAACAGACCACGGTGGATGGCCAGATGAATGTCAAGTATGACTTTTATGACAGCGTCAACCAAGCAGCCGCCGCGACCAATCTCCCGGTGTTTCGATGCCCCACGTCCCCCGTCAGGCCGCAGATCACCATCTCCGCAAAGGCGTCGACCAGTTCGCTGCACACCGGAGACGGCGTGACCTACACGGCCTCGTGCGGCCTCAATGATTACATGACCAGCAACGGGGTGGCGATGCCCGCCGATGGATACGGCCTCGGATGGACGATTAACTCAAACAACAAGCGAGACGCCCTTGATGATGAACGCTTCGTGCCAATGAGTGAACACACGGACGGTCTCTCGAATAACGCCATCGTCTTCGAACAAGCGGGGCGTCCGCAAATTTGGGAACTTGGCAAGAAGGTTGGTGACGAAACGGCCAGCAACGGCAGCCGGGGAACTTGGGCCGGTTATGGTTCGATCGCGATTTGGACTTATGATCCCACCTCAGTAAGCACGACCACCGGCAAAATGACGAGGAATTCCTCCTCGACGGCGAACAGCGCCTCGATTCTCACCTGCATCCTCAATTGCAGCAACCAGCAGAGCGTTTATTCCTTCCACACCAGCGGCGCCTCCTTCCTGATGGGCGATGGTTCGGTCCGGTTTGCAACACCGAATCTGAACGGGAGGCTTCTCGCCCAATGGCTTGTGAAAGACGACGGGGAAGTCCCCGTCAGCCAGTAATCAAACGTCCCAACCTGATCGGTTTCTTCCAAACGAGGTTTGTGATGCGGGTCTTTGGGTTTGTCATGTTGCTTGGGACGATGTGCGGGCTTGGCTGCGGATCTTCTGCTCCGACTGTGAAAGAGAATCTGCCGCCGATTGCCCAAGTCCACGGCAAGGCACTCTATCGGGGCAAGCCGTTGGAAGGGATATTGGTTCAGTTCCATCCGTTGTTCGACATGGGTTCCGTCAAGTTCATCCCGGAAGGGAAGACGGCTGCGGATGGAACATTTGCCATCGAATCCGGCCACAAGGGAGCCCCCGTGGGGGAATACGCCGTGACGTTTACATATCCCGACCCGTCTTATGACCCTCAAGACGGCGGGACTCCGGCGGATCGCTGGAAAGGTCGATACTCCAGCAAAGACAAAAGCCGGTTCAAGGTCAAGGTGAAAGAAGGAGAGAATCAACTGGAAACATTCCAGATTGATTGACGCCAAACGATCTGTTTTGCAAACGCCTGCCAACAATCGCGGCGCTAGTTTTTCTCGCCGCAGGAAAGTGATATTGGAATGAACGCAGCCACCTCACCGGACCTTCAAACCCCTGTGAAGACCGAGAACCTCACCAAGCGATTTCGCCAGGGCGAATCGGTGGTGGAGGCCCTCAAGGGTGTTTCCCTGACGGTGCGAACCGGCGAATTCGTCGCCATCATGGGGGCAAGCGGCTCCGGCAAGAGCACCCTTCTGCACACGATGGCCGGTCTCACCCGGCCGGACGAGGGGCGGGTGTTGATCGCCGACACCGATCTTTCGACACTCTCGGACGCCAAACTAACCCGCTTCCGGCGACGGAAAATCGGGCTGGTATTTCAAGCATTCAATCTCATTCCAACACTCACCGCCGAGGAAAACATCACGATGCCGCTATTGACGGACGGCCGGGGCGGGCAGGCGGCCGACCGTCTCGACCCGTTGCTGGAACGGCTCGGCATCGCCGCCCGCCGCCGTCACCGACCGGACGCCATGAGTGGCGGCGAACAACAGCGGGTGGCCATCGCCCGGGCGCTCATCACCGACCCCGCGTTGGTGCTGGCCGACGAACCGACGGGTAGCTTGGATTCGGTGACCGGGCAGGCCATCTGCCGGTTGATGAAGGAATTGTGCGAGGAACAGAAGCGGACCATTATCGTCGTCACTCACGAGCCAAGCGTCGCCGCCTGGACGGAGCGGGTCGTCGTGATGAAAGACGGCCGGATTCTCACGGAGTTCCGCACCGCGGACTTTCCCGACCCCGCCGCCCTGACCGTGCATTACCAACAAGTCGTCGCCGCCAAGCCAGCCTGAGGATTCACCATGACGCTCTCTGAATTCAAAGTGTCGCTTCGGCTGGTCGCATCTCATATGCGGAAACGTCCGGGCCGTTTTCTCCTGACCAGCCTTTCCACGATTGCCGCCTCTTGCATCGTTGTGTGGGTGGTCAGCGGTTACGACTCGCTTGTGGGCCAGTTTGGCGGCATGGGCGAGGAATACGTCGGCCGGTACGACCTGCTCTTGGTCCCCGCGCGGAACCGGGAGGCGGTTTCAGCCGCTCCCGCAGGCCCCGGCGGGTTTGGTCGCGCGCCGCAATTGACGAAAGAACTGGTCGAACAGATTCGACAAGATCCGGCGGTGGCGGTGATCGACCCGGTGTTTGAAACTGCCTTGCGCGCCACCAAGATCGGCGAGACCAACGCTCCTCGTCTCCCGGTTCCGGGAGCGGGAGGCGAGGAAGAAGGGCCGGCCGCCGCCCCGGTTCCGGGTCCGGCGGCCCCTGCTTCCAAGACACCGGCCACGCCGAAAGAACCCGAGTCCGGCCCCCGGATGATGGGGGGCGTCGCCCAGCAGCGAAGTCAAAGCAAAATCCCCACAGTCGTGGGCACGGATTCGACCGAGCCGATTCACTCGGTTGTTCATGGCCAATGGTTCAATCCCAAGGACGGCGCGCAAATGGTCGGCGCGTTGACTCGGGAATCAGCCGAGCAAATGGAAATCAGCGTCGGAGACGAATTGGTGGTCGGCTCTGGATTCGGCCAAGGCCGGACGGAGACGAAAATCAAGATTGTCGCCATTGTCGAACAATCCAAACGTCTGCCGGGGCCGAGGTTCATGGTTGGCCTGCCACCGACCCAGCCCGGCGCGCTCCCCGGCGGGCCGGCTGCCAACGCCCTGTACGTGCCGGTGGCGACAGCGGAAAAGCTCGCCGCGATTCCGGCGAGGACCAGTTACGCCGGGGTCATCCTCAAACCCGGCGAAAACATTGAGGCGTTCCAATCTCGCTGGGCCGAGGCGTTCGGCTCCGCGTCCACTCCGGTCGAAGTTCGCACACCCGCGAAGGTGGACCAAGAGGTGGATAACAGCACCACTTTCAACACTGTCCGGGCGCAAGCGTACTCAGCCACCGGCATTTCGCTGTTGGCCGCTTTGTTCATCATCTTCACCACACTGAGCATGGGGGTGGACGAGCGGATTCGGCAGTTCGCCATGCTGCGAGCCGTGGCGTTGACAAAGCTACAGATCGCGTTGATGGTGGCGACGGAAAGCCTCGTGCTGGGCCTGATCGGCTGGGGCGGGGGTTTGCTGGCCGGCATGGCGTTGTTGAAAATCATGGCCCGCATCAAGCCGCAATTGCTCTCGGAAGGGGCCGACCTTGGCTGGTGGTGCGTGGCCCTGTCCGGTGTGTGCGCCTTGGGCGGTTCGATGGCTGCCTCGGTGATGCCCGCGTGGCGGGCGACCAGCGTCAGCCCGCTGGAAGCGATGGTCCCCCGGCAGAGGTCGGGTTCCGGCCGGCCGCCGTGGGTGTTGACAATCATTGGCCTGGTGTTCATCGCGATCAATCCGCTGGTCGTATTTTATGTGCCGATGCCGGACACCTCGCGTTACATGGCCGCCGCCGCGATCGGCAGCACCACCATGATTGTCGGCTTCATCATGCTGACCCCGATGGCAGTCGTCCTTACAGAGCGAATTGTCGGTCCCGTGCTGGCCAAACTCTTGTTCCTGAACACTCGGTTGCTGGCGACTCAGCTTTCCGCAAACATGTGGCGAACCGTCGGCACGACGGTCGCCATGACCATCGGCCTTGGCTTGTTCGTCGCCACACAAACGTGGGGTTATTCCATGCTCGCCGCGTTTACTCCCGGCGAGTGGGCGCCTGATTTGGTCATCTCCGTGCCCTCGGGCGCGAGCGATGAACAGGTGGAAAAATTACGTCACATTCCCGGTCTGGTCGCGGACAAGTTTGCGCCGCTGGCCGTCAAGCATGTGAAGTTCACCGACGACCCGACTGGTTCCAAAATCCGCGAGTCGGCCACTCGACAAGACAGTTGCGTGATGATCGGCTTAGACCCGGACGCGGCGTTTGGCGGGGACAAGCCATTGTTCAAATTTGAATTCGTCGAGGGGAAGCGGGACGAAGCGATTGCCAAATTGAAACAAGGCCGGTTTTGCCTGGTGCCCGATCACTTCGCCCGCGAATCCGGTTTGGGCATTGGTGGAAAGTTTGGCGTCTTTTCCGGCGGGCGCACCGGGGACCGGGTCGATTATGAGATCGCCGGCGTGGTCTCCATGCCGGGCTGGCACTGGCTGACGAAATCCGGTTTCCGGCAGGGACGCGCGGCGGGATTGATGTTCTGCGAAAGCCAGACGGTGAAGCATGATTTCAATATCACCCGTACGACGACGTTTTGGGTGAACATGGACGGCTCATCTTCGGAAGAAGACATCAAAACAGCGGTGCAAGAGATTGTCGCCCGTCCCAAGAGCGATGCACCGAACCCGGCCGAAGGTGCGAACGCAGGCAAAAGCCCGAACCCGGCCGGTGGTCGCCGGGGCCGGGGCCCTGTTCCGGGAGGCGCCGCCCCAGGAGGAGCCGGACCGGGAGGAGGAGGATTTGGCGGCCGAGTCACGTTGACATCAGCAGAGTTCGCCCGAAAAGAGATTCGCGGCCGGGCCGACAACATCATCTGGGCGCTGAGCGAACTGCCGCTGGTCACGCTTCTGGTGACGTCGCTGGGCGTCATGAACACCGTGCTGTCATCGGTTCGCGCCCGCCGATGGGACATGGGGGTGATGCGGGCGCTGGGCGTGACGCGGTTCGGATTGTTCCGGCTGATTATCGCGGAGTCGCTTTTAATTGGATTGGTGGCGTGTCTGCTGAGCCTCGGATTTGGCGCGATGGCCGGTTATTGCGGAACCGGCGTGACCCGATATGTCAACATTCGCGGCGGCCAGTACACCCCGGTGATTCTTCCGTGGGCCAAACTGTGGATCGGTTTCGGCATTGCCGTCGGCCTTTGCCTTGTCACGGCGCTTTGGCCGGCGTTCCGGGCCGGACGAACCGATCCGCTTCGGTTGCTGCAAGAAGGGCGTTCGGCGGCCTGAGGCCATTGCCCAAGCCATGCCGTCATGAGATTAAAGTCGAAGGTTGAAAAATTGCCGGGCGGGTTGGAGGACTTGTCATTCCTCCGGCCCGATCACTGAGAACTTATGGGGGACGAACGATGCGAGTCATCCAATCCTTACAGCGACGGGCTGGGTTTGCCAGAACCGACCTGACCGTTGCCATCGGGCTGGTGGTGTTGGGAACCGGATTGTTCCTGCCCAAACTTCAGGCCAAACGCACCGATGCCGCGAAGATTCAATGCCAGGAAAATCTTCGCAAAATCGGGCAGGCATCCCTCGAATTCGAGAAAGCCCAAGGTGGATTTCCGCCGCGTCGAGCCGGCTTCAACGATGGCAGCGGATACGGGGGCTGGGGATCTTATTTGCTTCCCCATCTCGGAGAAACAGAACTGGCGAAGAAATACAACCTTAAACTCGACTTCTTTGATCCGGGTAACAAGGTCGTTTCTGAAACTCAGTTGAAGACGTTTCTGTGCCCGGCAGCGCCGACCAAGCGATCCATCATGATTCAGGCCCAGTCGTCAGCCAAGACGGACAATCCGGACAAGGATTCGGTCTGGACCATCAACGCCGGAGTGTCCGACTACATCACCTCGAACGGCATCCTCGCCCCGCGCACCGGGTATGGGATGAACGCGAACGCCACGGACCAGATGCTTGGCAACCAACGACAGGCAATGGCCGATAACGTGTTCACCCCGATTTCCAAAATCACCGACGGTCTCTCCTGCACCATCTTGGTGATCGAACAAGCCGGTCGGCCGGAAGTGTGGCGGGCGGGCAAAAAGCAAGAAGTGAACAATCAGTTTGGCGCGGCTGCGAATGCCCGGGGAACGTGGGCCGGGTGGGGTTCAATCGCCTTTGGCCCCTCCGGTCCCGACGGCATCGCCCCGGCCAAGGGCGATGTCACGGATTGCTCGGTGAATTGCAATAACTGGTTTGGTATCTACGGATTTCACGAGGCCGGGGCCAACATTCTGCTGTGCGACGGCTCCGTCCGTTTCGTCGGCAAAAAACTTGACCCCCTGACGTTTATTTACCTCACCCTTCGGGACGACGGGCATTTGCTCTCGCCGACGGATTATTGACATTCCTCTTGCACGCTAGCCGGAATTGATTCATGACACCGCACCGATTTGTCTTTCTGGCGCTGATGCTGGCCGCATGGCCAATGACGGCCTACGCGGCGACTCCGGCCGACCCGGTCAAGCTGGCCTCGGTGATTGACGCCCGGTTGTCGGACCTCTGGACCAAGGAAGGTGTCCGGCCCGCCGTTATCATTGACGATGCCGCGTTTCTGCGGCGGGCAACGCTTGATCTCATCGGCCGTGTTCCGTCGGTTGCCGAAGTCCGTGAATTTCTGGCGGACAAATCACCGGACAAACGGGCAAAGCTGCTGTCTCGCCTCATCGAATCCGGCGGCCACGCCCGGCACATGGCCACCGTCTGGCGGCGCTCTTGGGTGCCGCAAGCCGACACGGCCGAGTTTGCCCGACTGACGGATGATTTCGAGTCATGGGTCGCGACCAAAGTGCAGGAAAATGTCCCATACGACCGTGTTGTTCGTGAATTGCTCACCACCCCGGTTCGCGGGGAGAATGGCTCGGACAATCGTCGGGGGTTGAGCCCGGCCGGATTTTTCGCCGCCAGTGAAAACAAGCCGGACAATCTGGCCGCCAACGCCGCCCGCGCGTTTCTCGGAGTCAATCTGGATTGCGCCCAGTGCCACGATCATCCGTTCGCCCGCTGGACCCGCAACCAGTTTTGGGAGACCGCCGCCTTTTTCGCGCCGCCGGTCCGGGAGTCCGGGAAGATGGCGATGCCCGCCACGCTAATGATTCCAAACACCAAGAAATCCGTCTCGCCGGCGTTCATCGACGGGGGCAAAGTTAATTGGCCCGAGGCGATTGGCAATGACACCGGCCGCCGGGTGTTGTCGGACTGGATGACCGGGTCGAAAAACCCTTACTTCGCCCGCAACGCCGTCAACCGGCTGTGGGCTCATGTTTATGGCAATGCTCTGGTCGAACCGCTGGATGACCTGAGCGGCGAAGCCGGAACGAGCGGCCCCAATGTCGGTTTGCTGACCGAGCTTTCGGATGCTTTTGTCGCCTCCGGTCATGATCTCAAATTCATCACGAAAGCATTGACGCTGACCAAGGCGTATCAACTCTCAGTCGTGTCCCCGGCGGGCGACGCCCCGTCCGATCCCCGCTATTTCGCCCGAATGCCGGTTCGTGGCCTGACCGGCGAGCAGCTTTATGACAGTTTGCGAACCGCCGCCGGCCGGCCGCCGGAACGGAATGACACCGGCCGGGATGCGGGGTTGGAAGCCCGCCGCCGCTTTGCCTCGCAATTTCGGGTCGGGCGTCCGGCGGGCGCCGAGCGGTCGATCATTCAGGCGTTGGCGATGATGAACGGCCGTTTCACCGCCGACCTGACTGAACCGGCCAACAATCCGACATTGGCCGGTTTGATCGACGCCCCGTTTCTCGACACGCGGGGCCGGATCGAAACCTTATTCATGGCCACTGTCGGTCGGCCGCCGTCGGAAAAGCAGGCCGCCGATCTGACCAAACTAGTTGATGAAAGCTCCGGCAGCGATCAAACCCGCGTTCTGGGCGATCTGTTCTGGGCTTTGGTCAACACCACCGAGTTCACCACCAACCACTGATCCCGAAAGGACGACGATCCATGTCTGGTTCGTTCCATATTCATCGCCGTGACTGGTTGCGCCTTTCGGCCGTCGGCGCCGTCGGCCTGTCTCAATCCGGCTGGTTGCACACGCTGGCCGCCGAGGCCAGCAAAGACCCCAAACGAAAGAGCAAGTCCGTCATCTTGTTGTGGCTTGGCGGCGGCCCGGCCACCATTGACATGTGGGATTTGAAGCCGGGACACGCCAACGGCGGCCCGTTCAAGGAAATCGACACCGCCGTTCCGGGCATCCGCATCAGCGAGCATCTGCCGAAGGTGGCCGCGAAGATGAAGGCCATCGCCATCATCCGGTCGATGGCCACCCGCGAGGGGGATCACGCGCGGGCAACGCTGGTCGGCCAGACGGGTTACACGCCGCAGGGAGCGATTCAGTTCCCGGCCCTCGGATCGCTCGTCGCCCGCGAACTGGCCGCTCAAGAGGCCGACTTGCCCGGTTTCGTCAGCATCGGCGGTGGCCGTGGCGAAACCGCGATCGGCGGTGGCTTCCTCGGGCCGCGTTACTCGCCGTTCGTGGTGTCCTCCGGCGGGCGGCGTGGTATTGTCCCTGGCGGTGATGACAACGGCGAGCCGACCGTGGAAAACTTGAACCGGCCGGCCGGGGTGTCGGCGGCGAATCAAATAAAACGGCTGGAAATGCTGGCCGGGCTGGAGAAAGACTTTGACGCGGGAGCCGGGAGTGCCGTCGCCGACAGCCAGCGGGCTTCGACCGAGCGGGCCATCCGGCTCATGCGTCCCGAGGCGGCGGCCGCCTTCCATCTCGACGATGAAAAGGACACTCTCCGCGACAGCTACGGCCGAAGCTCGTTCGGTCAGGGGTGTTTGCTGGCCCGCCGACTGGTCGAACGGGGAGTGCCGTTCGTGGAGGTTGGCCTCGGCGGATGGGATGCCCACCAAAACAACTTCACCACGGTTGAACGGCTATCGACGAATCTCGACAAGGCGTTCGCGGCTTTGCTGACCGATCTTTCAGATCGCGGCTTGCTGAAAGACACCTTGATCGTTTGTCAGGGGGAATTTGGCCGGACGCCGCGCGTCAACGGCAGCGCCGGCCGCGACCATTGGCCAGCCTCTTGGGCGGCCGTTTTGGCCGGTGGCGGCATCAAGGGGGGCCAGGCTTACGGCAAGACCAGCAAGGATGGCACGGTCGTCGAAAGCGAGCCGACCCGCACGGCGGACTTGATTGCCACAGTGGTCAAGGCCGTCGGCATCGACCCGACCAAGCAAAACATGTCCAACGTCGGCCGGCCGATCCGAATTGCCGATCCGAGTGGCAAGCCGATCAAGGAGTTGCTGTGAAACATTTGTTCACCGGCGCGGCCATCCTGGCGGCCGCTGGTTTTTCACACGCGGCCGAGCCCGCCCCCCGTCCTGCCGTTCCCGTTGAAATCGTGATCGTGGGCGAGGACAAGCTCACCCGAATCGAGCTTCAAGTGGAAGTCGACGGCAAACCGTTGTCATCGATCTGGGATGAGACCTTCAGCAAATTGTTCACTTACCATGACCGCAATGGCGATGGAGCGATGGATGCCAAGGAGGCAGCCCGGCTTCCCGCCGCCACGGCCTTGCGCCACGGCATGGGGAATGGCTTTGTCCCGCCGGTCGGGCTGGCCCCGGAGTTCGCCGAACTGGACCGCGACAAGGACGGCAAAGTGACGTCTGCCGAGGTCGCCGCCTATTATCGTTCGGCCGGTTTGGGAAATGTCCTGATCGGCGTCGGACGGTTGCCCGGCGGGGCCGAGTTGTCGGCGGAGATTCTCAAACGTCTCGACACTGACGGCGATGGCAAGGTCTCCGAGAAAGAATGGAAAGCAGCCTCCGAGACGCTGAAATCGTTGGACAAAAATGATGACGAACTGATCGGAGCCGGGGAGTTGGTCCCGAAGCTGACCTATCCGGGCGCGGCTGGATCGTTGCTCCTGACGCCTCCCGCCGCCGGGGCGTCCCCGACGGAAGCCGTGGCGAAATTGCCATTGGTCTTGCTTCCAACTGATGTGAAAGACACGGCGTGGGCCGCCGAGATCGCCCGGCGAAACAAGAAGTTTGCCGCCGCTAGTCTACCGGATTGGCGACAGAAGGAACCGGCCTTGCGTCAGGTGATCCGGCTTGGCGGCAAGGCTGAGAAAATCGAACGGTTTGCCCTCGCGGGTGATCGCATCAGAATCATGGGATGGGTGGCCGGGGGAAGACTTCCCGAAGCGGGCGAATCCGCGCGTCGTCAGTTTGCCAATCAATTCAAGAACCCCTCCGACGAACCGGAGGAAGGGGCACCCAAAGGCCGCCGTCGCGCCGGCGAGGGGTTGGAATGGCTCACTCCGATCGCCGACCGGGACGGAGACGGCAAACTCAGCCAGCAAGAGCTTGACGCCTGGCTCGATCTTCAAGAACAGATCGCCCGCGGGCAGGCAATGATCAGCATTCTGGACGCGCATACGGGCCTGTTCGAGATTCTCGACACCGACCACGACGGAGCCCTGTCTGTCCGTGAACTTCGTTCGGCTTGGGAACGAGTTCGGGAGGCGGGAGCCACGGACCAAGCAAAGATGCCCCGTATTTTGGTGGCGGTGGCGAGCCAAGGATATCCGAAGTCACTGGTGATCACCGGCAAAAGCGGACCGCCTTGGTTCAAGGCGATGGATCGCAACGGGGACGGCGACGTGTCCCGCCGGGAGTTCACCGGCACAGCCGCCGACTTCCAAAAAATCGACACTGACGGCGACGGCTTGATCAGCCTCGTTGAAGCCGAAACGTTCAAACTGCCCGCAAAGAAGTAATCCGGAAAAGGGCGAAATGATGGTTCGGAAGTGTTGGAAGAATTCGCTCGCCCGTTTCAAATGAATCAGCAAAAGCAGAGGCGTCGGCGTTTATCTCAGCAACCATTTTTGAGCCCGCCTGTTCACTCCGCCAGCCTCCATTTCATCGATCTGAGCCCTCATCCGCCAAAGCGACACCGAACCGCACACCCATCCTTTCCTGTGGGAAAAATCACTTCGGCAGGCGAACAATCAGCGGTTCGGTCTCGGTGATGACAATCAGGTGCTTTCCGTCCGGGGCAAAGGCGACTGCCTGCAAGTGTCGTTCACATTTGAACTCCTGCCGGATCGCTCCCTTGGCGTCCCAGATCAGGACACGGTCCTCCGTGGCCGACAGCACGGAGATTCCCGCCAGGCGTTCGCTGTCGGGGGAATAGACAAGAGAGGTGGCCGCATGGCCGTCGGTTTCCAGCAGGGCGGTTTTTGACAGGGCCTCTTCCTTCCGCTCAAACAGCGCCGGAACGCCTTTGGCACCGGCGACGGCGACGTTTTTCCCGTCCGGCGAAACAGCCACGCTGACCACGCGATCCGACAGCTTCAGGGAACCGGCCGGCTTGGTGTTGCCATCGGCGAGATTCCACCAGCGGAGGGATTTGTCCTGATCGCCGACGGTGGCCAGCAGCCCGCCGTCGGCCGACAGCGACAGGCAACGGGCCTGAATTTCGTGGCCGTCGAATGTCGCCACCCGGACCGGCTTGGCCTTCGACACATCCCACGCCGCCGCCGACTTGTCGCGCGCCGCCGAGTAAAGCCGGGCGCCGTCGGGTGAAAACGCCACCGTCCAAATCGGCATGTCTTTGTGGGCCGGGAAAACCATTTTCGTGGCAAGCCCCCCGCCCTCGAACTTGATCAGCCGAATTTGCCCCGCCGCCTCGCCGGCCGCCAGCGTCTTGCCATCGGGGGAGAAGGCAAGGCAGACGATCGGCTGCGGCAGTTTCAACGTCGCCGACAGGCGAGGCTTGGCGAGATCCCACATCCGCACGATTTGGTCCGGGCCGCCAAGGGCCAGAAATTTGCCGTCGGGCCGGATGGCGACGCAATCAATCTTATCCCCCCGCTGCCCCAACACTGCGATCACCTCGGCGGGCGAACCCTTGGGGGGCCGCACACCAACCGGCAATTTCTCCGGGACCAGGCCGTCCCACGGGAACACGGCCGGCGGATCGGCCGACACGACGGGAGCGGCCGAAAACATCAGCAGAGCCGCAGCGAGTCTGACGGCAAAACATGGCGAGGTCATTGGGTCCGGTTCTCTGGGCCAAAAGCAGATTGACTCAATCGAAAATGTTATGCAAACCGGATACCACTGTGGCCCGGCAATGATCGCGGCGATCAAGCCCGCAGCCGTTGCGCCACCGGTCAGGAATTGCCCGGCCTTGTCAAAAGATTGACCGGAGATGTCGGCGTTTTTGCCCGGAAACGGCCTCGCGGGCTGAAAATCAACAGAGGTATCAGATTTGCGATCTGTCCGGTTCAGTTCGTTCCGAGACTTCCTTTCGGGATCAAAATCATGATTCGCTTTCTGGCCGTCCTCGTCACCGTCGGCGTCTCCGTGGCCGCGCCCGCCCCGCGCGACAGTCAAGGCCCGTATTTCCCGATCCGGAAAGGCGACACACGGGTGTATGAGACATGTCACGGCGATTTGAAGGACGAACACACCGAAGTGGTGACCGGCGTTGAAAACCGGAAGGGAACGCTCCGCGTCACCCACGGATGGCTGAGCGACGGCGAGCCGCGCAACCTGACCACAGTCATCGTTTCAAGCGAAGGAGTGTTCAATGTGATCGCGGAGAACGCGGAGGAACAACTGCTGGCGCCCATCCTGAAGTTCCCGCTGAAACCCGGCGAATCGTGGGTGGTCGAACGGGGGCCGGACCCCTTCGGCACTCCCTTCCTGCGGAAAACCTACACCGTCGGCCGCGAGGAGGAAATCGAAGTCCCGGCGGGCCGCTACAAGACCTTCTGTATTGAATGCGTAGAAGAAATCGGAGACGCCACCTACCGGGGCAAGCAGTGGCATTCCCCCGTCGTCGGTCTGGTCAAAAGGATCGAGGAGGAACACGCGGAAACACTCAAGTCATTCATTCGGGGGAAGTAACCGGAGTCCGTTCTTGGCGAGCCGAGCAGCCTGAGTTGCCAGATCCAACCTTCCGGCGGGCGAACCCTCGCCGGACACGACAAAGAGGCTGTCCGGGGTTCCCGATGGCAGACCGAGTCTCCCGATGGCTGATATCCGCCGCTGATCGGGAGGACCAAATTGGCGCAAAGTCATTTTCAGGTGATTCTCCGGCAAATCAGCGATGTACAAATATTATGTCACTCCCAAGGCAGACTCGCAGACACCTCGGATTGCCGGATGAAACTGTACCAGTCGCTCCTCGCCTTGATCGCCGGCATGACGGACCGGGAACTGGCCAAGATCATGCAGTATCTCAAGGCTGAAAATCGCATCTTGTGTGATCGGTTGCCTGAGCGAATTCTGGTGACGCCCAAAGAAAAGCGAAAGCTCCTTCGGTTCGGAAAACCGCTCGGGGGAATGATCAGACAACTGATCACCATCGTCTCGCCCCGCACCTTCTTGCGTTGGGCGAATCAAGAAAAGAAAGATGGCGGCGGGCTCAGGGGACAGACTGCCAAGAAACGGCCGCCGGGCCGTCCCCGCCTTGGCGAAGAGGTCCAGGAGTTGATCATCCGGATTGCCTTGGAAACTGGCATGGGCGCGGGAAAGATTCTGGGGGAGTTGAAGAAACTGGGCTTCGATTCCGTCTGCCGTTCCACGATCTCGGCCATCCTGAGAGAACACGGACTGGAACCGGGACCGGATCGATCAGAGGGTTCTTGGTCGGATTTCATCCGCATCCATGCCTCGACCCTCTGGGCCTGCGACTTCTTCACCAAGACAAGCTGGACTATTCTCGGGCCGGTGACCCATTATGTCCTGCTGTTCATCCAGATCGAAACGCGGAAGATCCACATCGCCGGAATCACTACCAATCCCGACGGATCATGGATGAAACAGCAAGCCAGAAACCTCGGCATGTTCTTTGCCGACCAATCCCAAAAACCGACTCACTTGATTCTCGACAACGACACCAAGTTCACCGTCGGATTCAGCCATATCCTTGAAAGCGAGGGCATCGAACTCATTCGCACCGCCATCATGCCCCGGATCAAAACGCCTTTGCCGAACGAGCCATCCAGACCGTACCGTCAAACACGAGTGCCTTGATCACTTCTTGGTCTTCGGCGAACACCATCTCCGACACCTTCTGACGGAGTTTCTGGACCACTACCACCAGACCCGTCCCCACCAAGGGAAAGAGAACCTGACTCTGCCGGTCGCCAACGGCGAACGTCTCCGGTATGTTCCTCGTGGTGATTACGAGATCGTTTGCCACGAGAAACTCGGCGGCCTCATCAAGCACTACGAACGACGCGCGGCCTGAATCTTTTTGAAGTCAAAAACAGTATTTCTCGGGCAGTTCCACGCGCCGAAACGATCCTCGATTCTACTCGACTGAGAAACACGTCCCAAAAGTGACATTCGCAGAATCCAGAATCCATCGGTTGAGCCGAAAAACTCCGTCAGATTTGGGTGACAGAGTTTTTGTACAACTCGCTGAAACTTCAAGGTCAAAACTGGCATTTCCCGGGCGGTTCCACGCGCCCAAGTGATTCGCAACAGTTTTCCACTGAAAGACTCGTCTGAAAAGTGACATCCGTAGAAGCCAAAATCGGTCGTTCGGGTCGAAAAACCCCATCCAATTTGGGTGACAGAGTTTTTGTACAACGCGAACGCGGATATCCGCAAAATTCAAAACCGGTCGGTTGAGCCGAAAAACCTCGTCAAATTCGGGTGACAGAGTTTTTGTACAACACGGGCATCCCCAGAAGTCAGAATCGGTCGATTGAGCTGAAAAACTCCGTCCGATTTGTGTGACAGAGTTTTTGTACAACGCGGGTTAAGGCACGCTTAAGTTATGGACCTTCCATTGGCTATTTTCCTTAATTAAGGTAAGCGAACATGTCCCTTGGCCGACTGGTGAACGCAGAGTGGCCCGAAAACTCGCTTGTTGACCAACCGCTCCTTGGTTTATCCGCTCAAGTTGAAGCGTGCGGGACGTATGTGCAATCAGGAATGCGTTTGACTGCACGAATCCACGAAACTGCTCCGGGCTGAATGTGGCTTGAAATCCCTGAGTGGTTTTGCCATAAGCGACTTCAGGCTGGTTTTGTTGTAGGTCTGATAAAAAGCTCTCGGCACTTGCTTGTGCGATCGGAACCTCTTGAGTGAGATTTGCCAATCCACCCAACAAATAAATCGCCAACCCTCCGCAGGCAAGAACCAATACCAAGCCGAACCCTCCCAAGATTCCAAAGATGAGGAAAACAGGCATTGAAGACGAATGACTTTTCGGCTGTCTTGTACCCATCGCACCCTCACCAAAATTTTGACTATACTGGTCCGTTTCTTTGGGTTTAGCAATCAACAACCAGACTGGTAATTATCGTTGTTTGCTGCAAAAAACATAAAGAATATTGATACTTAATAACTAGTGTTCTGCCACACTTGAACCGTTATGGCATAGTTAAGCGAAATCGACTGGACTAGCCAACTTGTCCGTTCGCTAGTGTCTCGAAAGTGAGCAACCAAGTTTTTTCATCCATTACATTCTGCGAATAGAAAATTACGACAGGGGTATTTATTTGTCATTTCGTTTTGAAAGCAGCATAAACCAGAACAACAAC
>NZ_JH636444.1:297891-336066 GCF_000255705.1 Zavarzinella formosa DSM 19928 | reverse complement strand
CCACACAAGTATTCACTGCCGACGAACTAGCATAATGCCCCAATGATCAAAATCGTCAACGAAACAAACGAACGAAAAAGAATTACTGATGTCTGATGCGTTGCCCTGGCAGATTTCATGAAAATGAAATATTGTATCGTGTTTATTGATGTCACGATCAATATTCCAATCCATGGAATTGAAAATATACTATTGCTTCCGTGTGAGTTGACTGGCTCAAGAATAGGATAATCGGGAAGCAAGATCGTCCATATTGCGTATAATGCGATCAAAAAAACAACACCTGCCCCAGAGACAACCAATACAATATAAGTGGTAGGATTCACTTGGCTCATGCCGAATCGCGATGCCATTTGGTTCTGTCGTTCAGCATCCGCCCGCCCATGACGCACGGTTCTGACACACACATACCCAGATACGATCAGCACCACCAATCCGGCAATCACATTAATGATCATAAAAATCACCGAAGACAACTTCTGAATGACGATTGCATCGTCGAATCGAAAATTAAAATCCAGTAAAAACATAATACCATGGAGAAACAGTCAGATAGCCTCCAAACAACGAAACACCACCCTCAAAATACAAGCCCCAACCGCTTCCCCATTGCGTTCCGGCATTTACAGCCCCATTCAAGTTCGATGCTGTGATGCCCCAGTAGTGACCTGGCGACACTGTCTGATACGGTGCCCAAGTTAATGACACACCAACGGGGGTTCCAAGACTAATTTGGGGGCCCACATACCAATGCGTCAGCCCGCTATAAGTATCATATTGAAATCCGGTATTTATACCTAAATTCACTGGAACATCAAAGATTACAACCGGATATCCAGCAGTAACATTTAAATCATAATAGCCACTATTCTTTGGAAAAATGCGGTCGAGCAAAGGAGCGAGTCTTCCTCTCGCTGCAATCAATACGGGCCCGCCTGCTGCTGCACCTGCTCCGCCCACCATAGCCCCAGCAGGCCCTGGACCGACTTGAGGTTGCTGTCGTCCCGGCTGCTGTTGCTGGCCGACGGCAAAGAAGCCATTGCCTGGGAACGCTGCACCCGGTCCTCCGGCTTGTTCCAGATCGTTCACATTCACCCGCATCAGGTTGACGGCGCCGAGGGGTGCTCCCATCCCGGCGATCACCGCCCCCGGCGGCGCGGCGATCAACGGCGAGGCCAGCGCCCCGCCCAGGCCGAAGCCGGCCCCGCCCCCGTTGCCGTTGACCGGCGAATACCCATAAGGATTGCCCGGTCCGGCGCCGACGCCCCCGAAGTAAGCCGCGCCGTAGTAGCCGGCGTAACTGGCGGTCTGGTCATACGAGCTGGCGTAGTTGCTGCCGCTGGTCGAGCCGCTGGCGTCGGTGTTGCTCCACTGCGTTTCCGTGGTCCCGGTCATGTGGTTTGTCGTGCCGCTGCTCACCATCGGGAAGCCGTACCAGTTCGGAGCGACGGTCCACGAGGTCGCGGCCGAGTACGTGTCGGCCGTGTAATTGTGGTTCGACCACGAGTTGGTCGACGCGGAGGTCGAGGTCGAGGTCGTGTACGACGACCCGGACCCCGAGCCGGAGCCGCTGCCCGAGTAGGAGTAAACCACCGAGGTCGTGGTGGTGGTGTAAAAACCGGAGCTTGATTGCTCCCGCTCGACCAGGCCGTCGGTCGTGGCGCTTCCCGAAGTCACCCACTGGCCGTCGACCACTTGGGATTGCGTCGAATAATCGGTCGACAAAATGTCTCGGCCTCGCTCGCTGGCGTAGTTGCCCCAGGACCAGCCGGAGTCCCCTGATGTGGAAGCGGAGCCGGACTGGCCGCTGGCGGAATAGGTGTCGGAGTACGTCGTGTTCCCCGTGGCGCTTCCCGAACCGCCCGTCATCACCCATGCGCTCCCCTGAATCGCATAAGAGGCCGCGCTGTCCCAGTCCGACACATGCGTCTCGCTCTCGCTCAGCGAGCCCGACATGATGCCGTTTTGATAGGTCCCGCTTCCGGAGAGCGAGTCGTTCGCGCTCCCCGAGAGCGTTCGCTGTCCGTCGCCGGCATAGCTCCAGGAACCGACGGCGTTTTCCGCCCCGTCAAAGGAGAAACTGTACGACGAACTTGAGCCGCCGTCGGCGGAGACGGCGCCGGCGGCCGAGCCGCCCGGCAGCGTCCGCGTATAGGAACCGGCGGCCGAGTACGACTGGTTCCGGTCGCCGTCAACCTGGCCGCTGGCGCTGGCCCCGACCAGATCCCAATTGCCATAAGAATTGAGCGAATAGCCCGCGACGCCATCATACTCGGCGTGATTGTGGCCGCTGTCGTTGTTGGTCTGCGTCATTGAGCCGGAATAATACCCGTAGGCATAGGGGCTGCTCGAAGCCACGCTCACGCCGCTGGTCCACGAGGCGGACCAGGAGGCGTCAAAGCTGCCGGCGGTCGAGTCGGCGCGGGCTCCGGTTGTGGTCCAGTTTCGGTCGGCGCCCAGCGTGACATCTTCGGAAATCACCGTCTGGCGGGTGATGGCGTTGTCCCGATCCCAGTTGAGCGACATGCCCGAGCCGGAATAACTTCCCGAGGCGACATCGGAAAAATAGGCGCTCGCCGAACCGGCGGCCGTGCCGGAACCGCCGACAACAGTCCAGTGATCGCTTGAGGCCGAGCCGCTTGCGGAACCGGGCGAGTCGTCGTAGCTCCAGTGTTGGGAAGTCGAATAAGCGAACGAGGTGTCGCCCGACTCGTCGATCACTCCGGAGCCGTACGACACACTGCCGGAGGATGATCCGCCGGAGGACGAACCGCCGGAGACATAGGGAACGGTGAAATTCGTGTTCGAGGCCAGCGACATCGCGGCGGCCAGCGGAGCGGGGAGTGTCTGGGGATCGGGGGAGAGACCGAGGCCGGTTTGAGAGACGGAATACGATCCGTCACCCGCGTAACTCCAATTGGAGCTTCCAGAGTTGGTTTTGGTCCAGTCGCCGGTCGTCCCCCAGCTTCCATTGGAGCCGAGTGTTTTGTCGTAATGGCCCGAATACGCGGAGTGGTCCCAGCCGCTCTCGTCCCACGTCCCTTCGATGGTTGCGTCACCGCGTTGATAACTATAGGTTCCGTCCGGGAGAGAGTAGCCGGTGTTCGTCGCCCCCGAATCATCCTCGGTTCCGGTTCCACTGGCCACGGTCCAGACTCCCGAGTTCGAACCTCCCGCCGAGCCCGACCCGGACGACTCGGAATAGTTCCATCGCTCGGTCAACTGGGAGGCGGCGCTTCGATAACCCGTTTCCGTCCGCGTGCCGGTTCCCTGATACGCCGTCGACGTCGGGGACATCATTGAATAGCCCGATCCCGAGCGGGAGTATGAGCCGCTGCCATCCCAGTTCCAATAGGAACCGCTTGAGCTGGTTCGGGTTTGGTATCCCGTCGAATGCCAGTTTTGGTCCGAACCAAGCGTTTTGTCGAAGTGAGTCAGAAACGACGAACTTGTGCCGCCATGCTCCCCCCATGCGCCGTTGATGGTCGTGCTGCCGCTGAGGTAGCGGTAGGTCCCGTCGGCGAGCGAATAGCCGGTGTTCGTTGTTCCGAACGTGTCATCGGTCCCCGTGCCGCCGACCACCGTCCATGTCCCGATGATCGTGGCGCTAGTCGAACCGCTCGCCGAACCCACGGCTTCCGCATAATTCCACGATTCTGTTGACTGGCTTGAGGCGCCGCGATCGCCCGACTCCGTTTGGCCCCCGCTTCCCAAATACACCGGCGTTGTGGAGGCCGAGCCGGAGGCATAGGCATAGGCGCCGCTTCCCGCCCAGCTCCAATCGGAGCCCGTGGACGCCGACTTGTCCCAAGTTCCGGTCGCCAGCCAGTTCTGATCCGAGCCAAGCGTCCTGACATAGTGGGCCGCGAACGTCGAGTGGGCGGCGCCGTTTTCTTGCCATGTCCCGCTGATCGGAATCCCGGCGTCGCGGTAAGCGTAGGTTCCGTCCGTGAGCGCATATGAAGTGTCCGTGGTTCCATAATTATCGACGGTTCCCGTGCCGCTGGCGACGGTCCACGTTCCGACCACCGTGGCACTGGTCGATCCACTCATCGACACCACGGCTTCCGCATAATTCCACGATTCCGTCGATTGGTACGACCCGCTGCGGTTGCCCGATTCCGTTTGAATCCCGCTTCCCAAATACACCGGCGTTGTCGTCGAGGCCGACGTGGAGCCGGATGACGAACCGGACATGGAACCGGAGGAGGAGGCATAGGCATAAGCACCGCTGCCGTCCCAGTTCCAGGCCGAGCTTCCCGAGGCGGTCTTGCCCCAGGTTCCGGTCGCCAGCCAGAGCTGGTCGGAGCCGAGCGTCTGTTCGTAGTGGGCCGCCGTGGTGGAATGATCGGCGCCGCTTTCCCCCAGGTTCCGTTGATTGTCACCCCGGCGTTCCGATAACTGTACGTCCCTCCCGAGAGGGAATAGCCGGTGTCCGTGGTTTCCGAGTTGTCCACGGTTCCCGTGCCGCTGACGACGCTCCAAGAGCCGGTCATCGTGGCGCCAATCGCCGAGGCGGTCCCGGCATATTGCCATGTCTGACTGTTGCTGTTCGAAGAAAGACTGCTCCCCGCTTCGGTGCGGACGCCCGTTCCCAAATACACCGGCGTTGTCGTCGAAGACGAGCCCGAAGACGACGAACCCGAGGAAGATGAGCCCGAGGAAGACGAACCCGAGGACGACAAGTCAGAATACGCATACGAACCGCTGCCTTGCCAGCTCCAATTCGAACTGCCGGACGAAGTTTCGCCCCAGCTTCCGGTGATGTTCCAGACCCCCGCCGAGCCCAAGGCCCATGACAAATGGCTGGAGATCGCCCTTGTCTCGCCACCGTCTTCGTTCCAAGAACCCGAAACGGTCGTGCTTCCGCTACCCGAGTAGGCGTAGGAACCGCCGGAAAGCGAATAGGTCCGGGTGTCGGCGCCGGAATCGTCTTGCATGCCCGAACCGGCGGTCAACGACCAGCCGCTGCTGGCATACGAATAAGTCTCGCTGAACCCGTAACTGGTGTCGAGACTGCCCGTCTCTTGCTCGGTCCCGACGCCTGTGTATTGCGGTGCGCTCGAATCCGAACCGCTGGCGGCCGGCGTGGCGTATGACCCGCTGCCGGAATAGGCGTAGTTGTTCCAGCCCGATTGGGTGACCAGCGACGTTCCCGTTGTCGTCACGCCGCCACTGGAGCCGAGTGTCGCCGTGCGATGGAACGACGTGCTGTAGGCGCTCTCGACGCCGTTGCTGGCGCTGATCGTTCCTGCGAAGCTCGCGGAACCCGTCCCGCCGAATGGTTGCGAATAGGAGGCCGTCCCCGCCATGCCTTTGACGATGTGGCCGGAGAAGGTGTCATGTCCGTCGATGACGCCCGTGCTTGCGTCGTAGTCGGAGGAAATCGTCCGGTGATAGGTTGAAACCTCGGACGTGGCCCACGTCATCGGAACCGACCAGCTTCCGGCCGCGAAGGGGGACGCCTCCTGGCCGCCGATGGTTTTCGTGAGGGACGACTCCAGCGTCCAGGAAACACTTCCCGCCGCCGTGCCGGTGATGGTCAGGTCGTAGGACGACGAGCCGTTTTCCGAGGGGGTGTAAGACAGGCCGAGCGACGAGGCGAAGCCGGCCGTGTAACTGTACGAATAGCCCTCGTGATAACTCCAGTCCCCGTTGCTTTCAACGGCTTCGTCAATGCTGAACAGGCCGTTGTAAGAGACGGTCGTGGGGACGGTCGTGCCGTCGGCCAGTTCATGAGTTCCCGAACTGGTTCCGCCCAGGGGCTGGCTGAGGGAATAATTCTCCGTGACCGAAATGGCCGGAACCGAGAGCGAATCAATCGCGGGACCGCTGAGCAGTTGAAAGGGATTGCCCTGAAAATCGGCCGACGACAAGGCGCGAGCATCCCCCTGCATGGTCGGGTTGGAGGCAAAGGACGGGGTGTTCGCCGAACCGGCCGCAGGGCCGCCGGAGGCCGTTCCCGTCCAGCCGCTGCCCCAATAACCGGAGGCCGGATTGCTGGAACCAGAACCACCGCCGCCACCGCCGCCCGAGGAGGCGGAACCCGACGAGGAGCCGCCGCTCGAACCGCTCCCCGAACCGGAAAACGATTCGCTGCCGCCCGACGAACCGGAACCGGACGAGGAATCACTGCCGCTGCCGCTGCCGCCGGACGACGAGCCCCCGCCGTCGCCCGACGACGAACCGTCCGAACCCGAGGACGAGCTGCTTCCCGAAGAACTGCCCGACCCCGACGAACCGGCTGACGAGCCGCTTGAGGACGACGAACCGGCGCTCATGTCGAAGAAGCCGCCGAGCCAGGAGATGGCGGCCATGTCCGACAGAAACGTGCCGGCCGCCAGCCGCTCTTCCAACGGCGGCAGTTGCAGTTTGGCGGGGGATTGTTTGCCGGCGGATTTCGGGGCGAGCGCGTGTTGACGGAAGAGTTCGACGATCCATCGCTTTATGGACGATCCCACGGGTGAGAGAGCAGGATAATGACGAGTTTGACGATTACGACGGCGAATCAGCGAGCGGGCAAATCTTAGCCGGACGGTTTCCGCTTGCAAGAGCAGGCTCTCAGAATTTTCTCATTTTTCCATGACAGTCAACCGGCTGTTTGGGTTCGCCGTCCCGGATGGATTCCGGCGATCCTGCGGCAAACGGACGATGCGAACCGCCCTATTCGGCGCCAACCGGGGGGGCCTCTTCGGCGACGGCGGGCGGGTCGGCCAGATCCTCGCTCTGGCTGTCCTCGCCAAAATGCAGCGTGAAGGTGGCCGTCCGCTCCCGCTCGATCCCGGAGTCCTCCCAGCCAAAGGGGAACGCCCCGTGGTGCCACAGCCGGATGGTCGTGTCGGCCACGATCCGGTAGCCGCTCTGGCGGGCTCGCTCGCAAAACGAATAATCCTCGGCCAGATACCACAGCCCGTCCTCGATCGGATGCAGCATCGACTGAAAAAACGGAATCGACGGCGAGCCGAACCGCTCGTTGGTGGTCGGCAGGTTCATCCGCTTCTGGACGGTCAGATAGACCTCCCGGCGGATGTGCAGGAACCCCGCCCCGACGTAAAGCATCTCGTTCAGGCCCCCCTGGCGGCCGAACACCAGTTTGCGGGTGCCGGGCATGACGTGGCAGGCCAGGGCCCGCGGGCCTTTCTGCGGATAGAGGCCGCAGCTCAGCGGCAGGCCATGCGACCGCAACCGGTCCACGTGGTCGGCCGAGAACTCCACGTCCGAGTCGATCCACATCGTCTCCTCGAACCCGTCGAGCAGGGCCTCGGTGGCCAGTTGGTTGCGGCCCTGGTCGATCGCCGAGAAGCCCCCCGCCCGCCGGACCACGTAGCCCCGCCGCTCCAGTTCGCGCAAACCGTTCTCACAGGGGGGATGGATGAAGCCGAGATAGGGAACCAGCACCGCGCACCGTCCCGGATCCAGCGGGTGGTCGGTCTTCGGCTGCGATTGCGGTCGGGGGGGCTTTTGCGGGGGACGTTCCGAGCGGACGCCCGGCGCCACGACTTGTTTGTCGCGGGGGATCCGGGCAAACTCCAGGGCGGCCCGCTGGGCCTCCTCGGTGTATAGGGTTTCACGCATGGGGCAGATGCGGATGTTCTGGGGATATTTGCGGACCAGTTCATCCAGACGTTGCCCGTATTCCTGCCAGTAGCGGCGGATGCCGTCGGCCCGGTGCGGCACGTCGTATTGCGGAAAGCAGCCCGACCGCAGCGGGTCGGAAAGCAGGCCGGGTTGAAGGTTGAGGCTCCAGTGATCGATGCGGATGCGGCCCATGCCGTCCAGGAAACGCTCGAAGCTGGCGACGACCTCCTCGCGGGGCCGTTGCATCGCCAGAATCCGGATGGACGGGTCGGCCCGGATGGCGTCCTCCAGATAGGGGAGATAAAACGAGCCGGCGTCGACCAGCAGTCCGGGGCCGCGCTGACGGCGCATCCGCTCCAGGCGGGCGGCGATGACGTTGCGCTCCTTGACGGGCTGCCAGGGCAGCAGCGGCTGCTCGTCTAGGGTGGCCTTCACGCCGGCCTGCCGGCCGAGCAGTTCGAGGAGGGACACCATTCCACAGCGGCCCGTTCCGACGACCAGCACGATTTGTTGCCTGGGCATGTTGATTTCCAAGGGGAAGAGAGAAACGGCCGGGAAAATCAGGCCGGCCGTTGTTCCGCGGGCCAGGCCAAAAGGGCGCTGTTGGGGAGAATCATCCGCAGCCGGATCTGCTCGACGATCTCCTCCTCCTTCCACCAGCGCAGCCGCTCGACCAGCGAAACATACGGGTCTGCCGCCATCGCGTTGAACAGCCGAAAATGCCCGTATCCTTGGGCGGCGACAAAGCGGATCAGTTCGATCGAGAAGTCAATGCCGTTGAGATGCGGCTCAAATTCGAGACAGAGCAACGGCCGGTCTCGCTTCAACAGTTGAACAGCTCCCCGCAGAAGCGCGAGTTCGCTCCCCTGGGTGTCCGACTTGAGCAAATCAACGCGGCGGCCGGTCCACCCGGCCAGTTTCTCGTCGAGGGTGGCCGTGGTCACCTCTTCGCGGCGCTGGCCGCCGCCATGCACCAGCGAGTGATAACCGAGGTTTCTCTCGAACACCTGCAGCCGGGCGGTCCCGGAGCGGTCGGACATGGCCAGCCGGTGCGTCCGGATCGGGGCGGCCTCCGGCTCCATCTGCGCGGTCAGCAGCGAGTTGACCGACAGCAGGAAGAAATTCTCGGACTCGGGTTCGACGGCGATCACCTCGCCCGAGGCCCCGGCCGCCCGCGCGAACAGGACGGAAAAATAGCCGATGTTGGCGCCGATGTCGAGGACGGTCATGTCGGGCCGCAGCAGCGACAACAGGGCTTGCGTCTGGGCCGGCTCCCACATTCCCTGCTTCGTCAGTTCGGCCGAAATGACGTGGTCGCGGTCGTTCAGGTGCGACACCATCGGAAACCCGAGGGAGTCCACCAGTTGATGGGTCGCCTCCCCGAAATGCGGGGCGGGGAGGATCTGGACCACCTCGGAATTGGGCTGAAGAAGACGGACGGGTATCCGTCCGCGCCGGAAACCGGACGGGATGACAAGTTGCCGTTGAAGAATCACAAACGATCCTTTCCAGCCGGGAGAGGCGTCGCGGCCGGACGGGAAGGCATCCCATCGGTCAACCGGGGCGATGTTTTCAGAAACTTTTGGTGAGAAAGTCGCCGCGAATCATAACAAGATGGATTCGATTGTAGGAACGGCCGGACCGGCAGCAACTCCGGGCCGACTGAAAAGAGGCTATTTTGGCGCCGCTCTTTCGCCCGATGCAAAAACTCAAGCCGCCGTCATGAAAAGAAAAATGCGCCGGCGAGGAATGGTCAGTGGAGCCGGGATCTTTGCGAATTTCTGACATCCCGCCCTGTAGGCCCTCAAACTCCTCCGGCGCCGGTCATTCATGGGACAAGGCGGTTTCCCCCGCCCAGGCGGCCAGCGCGGCGGCGAGGACCAAGTCATCGTGATCACGTTCCCGCCAGGCCCCGAGCGTCTCGTTCGCCGAGACCGTGATTTTCACCCGAAAGGCCTCCAGTTCATTGACCAGCGTGCCGACCTCGGGAAGCGAACGGGCGATTTGCAACCGTCGGGTTTGCAGGAGCAATTGCAGGATGCCGACCAGTTCCTTCTTGGGCACATGAAATCCCCGTCCCTCTCTGCCCGCCATGATGTTTGACCCGCCGGTGGTGGTCACTGGGCACATTGAACAGGTGACGTTGCCCCGCAGGGCATCGGCGAGCAGATCGACCACCGCCCGTCCCACGCCGGTCTGGTCGACCACCAAGAACGAACCCCGAAGCGCCGGGGTCTTCAACAATTCAACAACGGAGGCGACCATTTCGGGATAGGGCGTGCCCAGGGGGAAACGGGCCAGGTGGGGCACGGCATAGGAAGGCTTTCGGTCAGTTTTCGTTTCCCCGCCCGTCAGCCGGGGACGGCTTAACACCGCGATCGCCGTGTAATCCCGGGCCTGTCCCAAGTCCAGTCCCGCGAAGTATCGCGTCACCATGGCCAGCCTCCGGGGCCGGGGAACAACTCGTCGAGCACTTTCTGGGTGTCGGAGGGCTCGCCATGCGAGAAGGAATCCGGTGCATATGGCGGGAATCGCCCGGCATGCCAGACGGCGGGGGCCGCCGCCAGGACCAAATCATCGTGCGGTCGCTCCCGCCAGTCCATGTCGGCCGTGGTCGCCAGGATGATTTTCGCCCGGAAGGAATTCAGTTCTTGAAGAAGCAGTTCGGCATGGGGGAGGCCGGAGGGAATTTTCAACCGTCGTCCCTGCAACACGAGTTGCAGGCTTCCGACCAGATCCTTCTTGGGAACCGACACCAGTCCGAACACAGAACTCTCGACCATCTCCCCCGTCCCGTTGGTGATGATCACCGGCTTCACCCATCCCGACCGGATCACCTGGCTGAACAATCCGACCACCTGGGCGCCCACGGCGGTCTGGTCGGTGATCACCGCCGGATGCGGCAGATTCGGCCGCGAGATAATCTGTTCCACCTACTCGGCGATTTGCCGGTACGGGGCGCCGGGCCGGAACCGCTCCAGGTGCCGGACGACGCAAATCCCCTCGTCCGTCTGCTCGATCACCGCCAGCCCGGTGTGTTCGCCCGGCGGTCCCGGATCCAGTCCCAGCACAAATCTTGACATCTCAATCCTCCCCGGCGGCCGGGAACAACGGCCGGACGTCGTCGGACAACGCCGCCCGGATGTCCTCGGCGGCGAACACGGCGTCGACGGTGGCCTCGAACGAACACAAATATTCCTGGCGATACCAACGTTCCCCGAGCGACCGGCGTTCTTCGGCCAGAAACTCCGGCGAGATCCGGGGACATTCCGGGGCCGTGATCCGCACCCGTTTCCAGTTGTTGGTTCCGTGCCATTCGTCATAAAACCAGCCCCGCTGTCCGAACGGGGTCGACAGGGCCGCCAGCCTTCCCTTGGAGACGGCGAGCATTGGCCGCACGGCGTAGTACAGCGCGTCGGACACGCGGGCCGCCTCGTCGATGATCAGCAGGGCCACCTCTCTGAAGCCGCGAACCGTTCCCTCCGTCCCCGGCAGCGACACGATCCGCGATCCGTTGGCCAGTTCCATCTGCAGGGTCGTCTCCCGCACGGCCGGGACCGGCCTGCCCAAGGCGTTGTTGAGCGAGACGATTTTGCGGAACAACTCTCCCGACTGGCGCAGGGTCGGCGACAACACCAGCACGGGAAAACCGGGCCGGGTCAGGGCCGACCGCAGGGCCAGGGCCGCCGAGACGGAGGATTTTCCGGCCTGGCGGGAGCACAGCAGCAGGGTCCGTTCGGCTTCGCTTCGTAGCACGTTCTCTTGCCACGGGTCGGGGCTCAGCCCGGCAGAGGACATGAAGAGGGTGGGGTCGTCCCGCAACCGTTCCAGGAGTTCGCCGTCACGACGCAACTTTCGGACGGCTTGTTGCTCCAGTCCCGCCAGTCGTCGGCGCAGTGCGGCCACGGCCATGGTTCATGCCCCCGCGCCAAGTTCGGTTTCGAGTCTGGCAATGCGGTCCTGCAATTCGGCGGTTTCCCGCAGTCGAACCCCGAGTTCCAGCACGGCCCGGGCCGCCCCCAGCCGGGTGGCGTGCGGGGACTCGTGTTTCATCAGGTCGACCAGCGTCCGCACGGCCTCCACGGCCGAGGCCGTCAGCATTGATGTCGCCCGCTGAAACATCTCGCCCCGCAGTTCCCGCAGACGGGCCCGGAACACCGGGTCCTGCAACCGCCGTTTGACGGTGGTGACGCTTGTGCCCGCCTTCGAGGCCGCCGCGTCATAGGACGCGCCACACGCCAAGGCGAGCAGGAGCAGATCGTCGATTTGATTTTTGGGAAGCCGAGGCATGCGACACCGCCGACGGTTGTCGGCCTGTTGAACTTATTTGAGCCCGTTTGGCCCCGGTTGGGGGCTTTGAACGGGCGGGGCTTTTGGTCTGATCTCCCCAAACATCTGCCCGCTTGGGCAAACGTCGGCGAACAAACCGGGCGTCGTTCAGGTTGTGACTTTAGCCGGGTGTGTCACGGCAAGAGAAATCCGCTCGGCCTTTCGACCGGTGAATGCCTCCCAGCGATTCACGATCACGTCGGCGTAGAGCGGGTCGAGTTCCATCAGGAACGCCTTCCGTTCCAACTGCTCGGCGGCCATCAGCGTGCTGCCGGAGCCGCCGAACAGATCCAGCACGTTCTCCCCGACTCGGGAGGAATACTCCAGCGCCCGCTTCGCCAGTTCGACCGGTTTCTCGGTCAGGCGGACCATCGCCTGGTGGCTCACCTTCTTGACCGACCACACATCGGTGGCGTTGTTCGGGCCGTAAAACTGATGGGCCGACCCCTCCCGCCAACCGTAAAAGCACCATTCATGGTCGCTCATGAAATCCTTGCGGCCAAGCACCGGATGCTGCTTGTGCCAGATGATCGCCTGCGAAAAGTACAGGCCCGCCTGCCGCATCGCCCGGGGATAGTTGCCGCAATTCACATACCCGCCCCAGATATAGAACCCCCGCCCCGGCAACAACACCCGGGCGGCGTTGCCAAACCAAGCGTCCAGCATCCCGTCAAACTGCTCGTCGGTGACGAAGTCATTCTTCAGGGGCCGGTCCTTGGGCCGGAGCTTTGCCGTGGTCGGTTTGGACTTGCCGGGATGACGGGCCAGGTCAAAGTCCTGATGATGTTTCGCGGGCGGGGTGTGATTCGACGGGAACGAACTCAGTCCGGCGGCGATGGCGTTGTTCGAGCGGGGTTCGACGGCCACGTTGTAGGGGGGATCCATGTTGACCAGATGGACCGGATTTCCGTCGAGCAGCCGGTCCAGGTCGGCGGGCCGGCCGCTGTCGCCGCACAGCAGCCGGTGCGATCCCAGGATCCACAAGTCGCCCGGCCGGGTGACCGGGTCGTCGGGGGCGGCGGGGATTTGGTCCTCGTCGACCAGCCCCTCTTCGCCCGGCGATCCGATCAGGCGCTGAAGCTCGTCGGCGTCGAAGCCGGCGAGGTCGAGATCATAGTCTTTTTCCCGCAGGGACATCAGCTCGGCGATCAGCTTCTCCTCGTCCCATTCGGCGATGGTCGCCGTCTGGTTGTCGGCGATCCGGTAGGCTTGGGCCTGCTCCGGGGACAAGCCCGTGGCGACATGCACCGGGACTTCCGAAATCCCGAGTTGAATGGCGGCCTTCAACCGGGTGTGGCCGACGATCACCACGCCCTGTTCGTCGACGACGATCGGCTGCCGGAAGCCGAACTCCCGGATGGAACGGGCCACCGCCTCGACGGCCGCGTCGTTCGTGCGCGGGTTGTTCGCATACGGCCGGATCGATCCGACGGGACGCATTTCGACAAGCATCGGACATCCTCCGGAATCAGGGGGCAAAAGGAAGTACACCGGCGTTGGAGAGGTGTGTCGGGAAAATTTGAACTTTTGCCTCGAAAGAGACTCTTGAATGTCAACCAGCAGGGGTGGATTCACCTCCGGAAACTGGTCCGGAGCCGCGCATTCCGGTCCAGGCGTCGAGGCATTCGGGAAGGGTCTTTCGCAACCCTTCGGCGATCACCCGCGCGGCCTCGGTGTTTCCACGACGGGCGTCCGCCCGACACTCGTTGAGTTGGGTTCGGATCGCCCGGAGATGCGTCGGGTCGTCTGTCCGACGAATGGCGAGTTCTTCGAGTTCGCGAAGCAAGGACTCCAAATTGTCGTCAACGGCGCCCCCCGTGGCCGTCTTCAAAACGGTCGAATCAGCCGTTGGGTCGAGGTCAGGGTGATTTCGGGAATCCCACAATTGATCTCCGGCATTCTGGGGGACGGAGTGTTTTTCACGATACGAGCCGGTGTTTTGACCACCGTCGGCATCATCTCGTTTTGCGAAAATCCCTTTGTTTTCAGGGGGAGTTTGCAATTCGACCGGCTTGCCCATGCGTTCTCCCTCCGAACCACCGGAGCGATTCTGGGAATTGTGAGAAACGATTTCCCCGGGGTGTGGTTGGGAGAGGGAGGGATGGGACTCGTACCACGGGCTGGGCTTGCGTCCGGCCCCGCCCCGCTCGCCCGTCCGCAACAGCCGGATCACGTGATACCGTTCGGCCGACTCCAGGACGGGGTCCAGCTCTTCGATCGTCTTCCAGGTCCCCTTGAAGGACTGATACAGGTCTCGCTTCTGAAACCGCACCTGCTTTTTCCGAACGATCCAGTCCCTGACACGACGGACGCCCTCCAGGCGCTCGTCCCGGTCGGCGAAGGCGACGACCTTCCGGAACTGATCCTTGAAATACGCGACCAGGTCCGCTCCCCGCCGCATCGCGGAGCCGGACAGGCTGTTCAGATCAACCGACGGGTCGCCGGCCCAGTCCAGGGCGTGCAGGACCAGCGCCAGGCGGCAGGCGTACGCCCGCAGCTTTTTCCACGGCCCCCGTAGCGAGGACGGGAACTCGTCCCGGTTGACCTCGTTCGCGTGACGGCGGGTGAACTCCCGCCACTCCCGTTTTGCCTCCGCCGACAGGCGCACGGTCGTCTCTCCGCCGGGCAGGTCGTCGCCGAGACGGGTGACGATCCGGCTCCAGCAATCCTCCCGTCCCGGCTCCAATTCCCGGTATTCCTCGGCGATCTCCGGCAGCAACTCCGGCCAGCAGAACAAAAACCGGTCCAGGCCGCCGTCGTCGCAGGCTGTTCCCCCGGGCGTCTGCGACCGGATCGACCGCACCAAATCCGGCTGGATCCCCCCGAGAATCGACACACACGGCTTGCGGACAAAAATCGGCGGCAGCCCCTCCCGCAAATCGGCCTTTCGCTTGTGGTCGATCGTCGCCTGCGACCAGACGGACAGGTACACCTGACGGTCGTTCCCCGACCCGCCCTTGTATTGGTTCAGTCCCTGGAACAGTCCCGACAGCTCGTCGAACAACAACGGGAAGCCCCGCGGGTTGTGAAGCAACATGAAGGTCAGCGACTCCGTGGTCGTTTCCCGCGCGACGGCGATTCGGAGTTCCGGACGGGGCGTTTGATCATCTTCGCCGGGATTGGCTCGTTCCCGCTTTTTCCATTCGGCCAGTTCTCGCCGGTGGCGGTCGTTGAACTCCCGTTGCCGGTCGTCCAGCGCCCGTCCGAAGTGGTCTGTCACCGGGGATTTGGCGGCGCCGGGAACGCCGACGAGGCTGGTGAACAACAGCGCCGGCTGGTGATGAGTCGGCGTGATCCGGAGCCGCAGGGCGTTGCCGACGACCCCGGCCGCCACCGTCAGGGCGGCGGCCCCGGCGTAGTCCGGCGGGGCGTTCATGCACCAGGCAAGCTGGCGGACATACTCACCCAATGATTCCGGCAGGGCGTCTGCCGGGAACGGGAGGAAGGCTCGCGACTCGTCGATCTCCACCAGCTCGGGCCAGGGGTCGCCGCCGTCTTCTGCTGGATTTTCCCCGACGGGCTTCCCGGAATTCCCACAATCCCCATAATTCAAAATTCCCCGCGAATTCGCAAGATTTTCGTCAAACAGCGACCGGTTCCCCACAACTCCCGCAATCCCCTTCCACATCCCCAGAATCGCCCGGATCACCCCCGGTCCGTCACTGACCAGAAGTTTGCCCAGGGTTGTCCAGCCGGTGATCGGAAGCCCCAAAGCCCCCTTCTCAAAGCTGGCGTGCAAAACCTTGAGTCGCCTGTCCCCCTCCTCGTCCCCGGTGACGCAGGCCAGGGCCGAACAGACCCGCCCCGCTTCTTGATGAGAAAAACCGTCGCGGCACAACGCCCCCGCCAGGGCTAGAAACGCATCCTGCCGGGAACCCGGCCCGGGCCAGTGCCGGGCCAGCAACGCCACCCCCGCCGTCAGGGTGACCGCCCGCCGGAGCACGGGGAGTTCAATCAGTGGCAATTCCCCGTGCTCATCCCACTCAATGGCCTCGCCCGAAATATGAATGCCCGGAGGCACAACAGTCTGGCCGCCGGTGGACCGGAGTTCGACCAGGCAGGTTTTTCCCTCGTCCACGTCGAGAAACTTGTCCGAGGCTTTTTGGGGCGGCGCCCCGACCCGATACCACCAGTGCGACCGGGGCTTGCCACGGCGGCCGCTAATCCAACCGGTCTTCGGCAGCAGCAGGTTCCCGGCCCGGATCGCCTCCGGGGCGTCCAGGTCGACATCGATCAAGCCCTCCGACGGTTCTCCCAACAGCAGGCCGATGTTGCAGGCCGGGCGGGCGGGGAACAGCCGGGGCAAGTCGTCGACCGTCGGCCGGAGTTGCTGCCACTTGAGAATGACCGGGGACTTCCAGCCCCCTTGCCGCGGAATGGGAACTGGCATGAATCCCCGGTCCCGATACCAACGAGCGGCCGACAGGGCGTCACCGGATGTCGGGAACGGATCGAAAGCCATGATTTTCTCCGGTGACATGGAGAACCGGAGAACCTGATGCCGGGCATCCGGGCCGACCGCCTTCTCGAAAGTGTTTTCAACAATTCCGGGGCAGGGCGTCCTCAGCGGCCGCCGATTCGTTCGACCTCGAACGCCTCGCCGCCAAACTCGCTCTCCAAAAATCCCGCGAGAATCCGGTTGAAATCGAGGCCGGCCGGGGTGCCCGCCTCGACAACGCATTCGCGGGTCGCCGGGTTGAATCGGTGCCGGACGTCGAGGGCCATTTCGCCGGAACCGTGCAGGCTGCGGGTGGCGATGACCGTCAGCAACAACGTTTCGGCGATCGCCCCGCCCTCCACGCCCCCGGCGAAACGATAACGGTAGGTCTGCGCGCTAATGATGAATCCCCGGCCCCCGGTCACGTGAAGGACATTGAGAATGACTACACTCCCCGCCCCGCGGGTTGGCGGCCGTTCAATCTGTTTCGCCGCGAATCTCCGACCATCGATGGGCGATCCGTCGGATCATCCCCCTAACGGCTGAGCGGGTGATCCGCTGTTCGCGGGCGACCTGACTGGCGTTTTTGAATCGCAGTTCCCCGGCCAGTTCCCGCAACGGGGGCGGAAGCGACCGGATCATCGCGGCCAAGTCGGCCGCCCGGATGGCGTCGGCCAGGGGATCGGAGCGGTCGGCCAACTGGTCGGCCGGGATCCCCCCGGCCCTCACGCCCTCACGAACCCGGCGGTTCCATTCGCGCATGAGGTTGAGCGACAGGCGGCGGACCGCCACATGCGCGTACCCCCCGAGATCGCCTCTCTCGGGATCGAACCCCGCCATCTTGGGCCAGAACCGGCGGAACAATTCCTGCCCCAGTTCCTCCCGGTCGGCCGGGGTGAACCGGTTGCGCCGGGACAAAACCTGAACCCGTTTGCGGATCACCTCCAGAACGATTTGGAGGTCATCGGCGGCTCGTTCGGCTGACATTTGCGGACTCCGGGGCCGCGAACCGAAGTTGCTTGTGACGATGCGTTTGCGCCTGTCTCCCGGCCGGACGGCCGGGGGCGTTTGCGGGTGATGGTGTTCGCATCGCCACAAACGCCTCCCGGTTCGGGCCGGCCATTTGTCGGTTGGATAGATGGTTAAAAGAAGACCGGTCAGGAAGCCGTCGGAGAAGGGTGTTCGATCAACGCCCGGAACGGAAGGCCGTGTTTGACCTCCAGGGAGGCGATGTCGCCTGTCCCGATTTGGTCCAGCAATTGGAACAGCTCCAGGATTTGCCATTTGAGCTGGAAGTTTGGGGCGTTTGACTCGGGCCGGGGGCCGTTGTCCCCGCCGAATTTGTGCTCGGTGATCCGTCCGGGCGCCGGGTCGAGGACCGGCTGGCCCCGTTCGACGCGCAGATCGACGATGCGGCCAAAGTTGACCTCCCGCATCAGTTCGACCAGTTTGCGGCGGGCGGGGGACAGGTTCGCCTTGGATTGTGTGTCGTTCATCAAAAAACTCCCTCGCTTGGTCGCGAGCTTCCCGTCATGACCGCGACCCGGCGAAGAGGCTGGTCACAAGGGAAATTTCACCGCCCCGTGTGGCGGCAGGCTTGTTGGCTCGCCGGGCCTTCCCTCATGCCCGGATGGCGCCACAACCCGCGTGGCCTCCGCCACATTTCGCGTGGCGGATCAGAATTTCCTCAGATTTCCGTCTCCCATTTGATGTCATCGGCCGGCCAAAAGCAGGGGTTCTTTCCGCCTTGGATAGACGCCTTCAAGTGCTCCGCAAAGGAAGGCGAGTCTTTGGCGATTTCGTCCCTGACTCGTTTCAGGGCGCCACCGACCGCCTTCCGGACGCGTTCCCGGTCGTTTGAGTCTTTCCGCAAGCGTCCGCCAAGCCCCTTGGCTGTTTTGATTTCGGCGGCCAGCTGTTCGATCTCTTCCTGCAAACGTTCCTGATGGCCGAAGTCATGGTTCTCCCTGGCCTCATCCAGTTCCTCGTTAAGCTCGATCAGGCGGGCCCGATAGGTGGACAAGGCTTCGTGGTCCGTCTTTTCGCCGGCGTCGCCCAAGGCATACCGTTCTTTGTGTTTTGCAACCCGGCAAGCCATGTCGACCGCCGACAAAGGCTGACGAGGGCTTGACAGAAGCATGTGCAAATAGGCGGCTCCTTTTCCCGCAAGAAGGATCACGAATTCTCCCTCCGCAAAACGGTATTCCCAAGCGGCGACACCGCGACGTCGGAAGATGTGGCTCGCAACCGGCTGCCCGGTTGTTTCTTTTTCCGTCTCCTCCTGATCCGCTGCGAAAGCATGAGAACTCGAATCGCTCACCATTCGCACAAGGCATGTCGGGGGAAGCGTCCGCTGGCGGATCCCTTTGACGTGCTCACGAAGCACGTCCTCCAAGACGCCTTTGATCTGCCTCGCGTGATGTTTGTGGAGATCGAAGATTTTCCGCGCCGCCTCGTCGGGAGACTCGGGCAAATGACGAACCACGCGGGCGATCTCGCCATAGCGGGAACAGAATTCCAGCGCAGACATTCGATCAATCCGGTCCGCCGACTCCAGATAGGCCGCGAGCAACAGTTTGGAGTCCCCGTCCGCCCGGTCCCCCATGATCAAGTCCGCGCCGTATTTGTCGGCGGGATCATGGTCCCGCTGACCGGCGGAGAGCACGGCAAAACGCCGGTCGACGCATTGCGAACACAACCCGCAATGCGTCTCATCTTTGCTGATTTGCCAGATGTGCGTGCAACTTGTTGACCAGCCGATCATCTCCCCGCACCCAGCGTCGGCGATCAGCCGCGCCACGTCGGACTTCGTCTTCCAGAGAAAAGGGTTCTCGACCGCGAACGGCGCGTCGGCGAGCAAGCTGAACAACCGGGCAAACCCGGCGAGCGTTCGGGGATGAGTGGTCCGGGTGGCCCGGCCCCCGACCACTTGAGGGGACAGAGGCAAATTGAGACTGACCACCCCGTTCTCGTAAAACCGGAGGCGTCGCAAGCCGATCATCGTGGCGATGGTCATGCCGAGGGTGGCGAACAAAAACGAGCGGGAACGCTGGGTGTAATCATGGGTGAGATCCTTCGCCTTGTTGACCCGGACGGGAAGATGCATGGGCCGGTGAATCCCCGCCTTCTGATCGAGCAGAAAAAGCAGCCGACGGTGGCGATTGGAAAGTTTGGGGCTTGACCGATGGTTCACCAACAACACGCGGCGACGGTCGATGACGGACTCCCGGATCGCTCCGGCCAGGGAATCCAGCCCTCCGGAAAACATGACAACTTCCTCGATGATTCCGTCAAACGCGGTGGTTCCGAAATCAATCTGTCCCCGCAAGTTTTGGGCATCCGTCGCCTGCTCGAACTCGGACTCATAGGTGTCGTCGGAAAGGAATGTCAGCGTCGCAATCAGTTCGTTCAACAATTCCCTCCGTCGCCACCGGGCCGGTTGACGAACGGGAATCCGAAACCGCAGTGTCCGCCTCCATTCCGAGCCGATCTCGGCGTTTTTCTTGTCTTCCGAGGCAAGTGTCCGAAAGCGGGGAATCACCTGGTCCGCGCAGTAGACGTAGGCGGCGATGTCGATCAAATCGAGCAGCGAGTCCGGCACGTCTTTGTACATGGATCTCTGCAGATCCTCGATGCGCAAATAGACGTTTCTTCCCGGCCCCCGAATCCGCAGCCGGACAGCCTCCGGCGCGCCGGTCGGAAGAGCCAGATCGCAGAGATGTCCGCACAAGATGAGGTGTTCATTTGCCATGACCGGCCGCCCCCTGTTTGAGCTCGTCGATCAGCTTGGTCATCGCATAACTGTGGAAATTTTCGACATCCTTGCGGGTGATCTTCCCGCCCGTCATGAAGCGCTTTTTGCAGAACCATTCCCCGGCGTACTTCTCGACAATTTTCGACGCCTCCCGGCAGTGCGTTTCCATGGCGTCGGTGAACTCCGCCTGCTCGGCGAGCGTCCGAAACCTCCGACCGTCGCCCACATGCTCCGCGAGCGTCTTGCTCAGGAAATAGTCCAGGCATTTGTTGACAAATCTTCCGTAGTAGTGTTTGGCAAACAATGAAAACTGCTTCTCGGTTCCGAGCGACCCGAGGGCTTCGCGAACATCCTCCGTGGAGGTTCCAAACAGGCTGGAGGTTTTCTGGCCGATGATCGTCGAAATCGTCTCTGCGACGGCGGTTTGAGACATCTCCCCGAGATCGGTGCGCCGGAATTTGGTCAGGCTGGCGGCGTCCAGCGAATCGCTCATCGCCCCCATGATCTCGATAAGTCCCGGATTGTTGGAGACGTTCAGGCCGAGTTGACGCAACGCTTCGGGAAAGTCTGGCGTCCGTCCGGCCATGACCACCCGGATCATCAGCCAGACGCTTTCGACGACCCCCTTGTCGTCGCCCGCCATGCGAAGTCCCTTCCCGGCGGCCTCGATGGAGGCCTTCGCCACTTGGGCCGCGCCCGCCCCGTGACGGATCAGCCCGACGACTTGCTTCCATTCGCGGGTGCGTGGGAGCTGGCCAAGCAAGACATGTCCCATTGCCTGCGGCTCCAGGGATCACCTTGTTTTGACAAAGGTGTTGACGAGTGAGTGAACGATCATCAAACCTTAAGCCCCGGCGCGCCCGGCCCGCGATGTCAGTCGATCAGTTTTTGGCAAGTTTTCTCCACATGGCCCGTTGCTTCGACCAAGTCGGCTGTATCGTGACCGGCAGCAGATCCCGCAAAATCACCGGATCCCTCCCCTTCGCCACCGGCTCCAGAAACAGAAGTTCCTCCTGGATCCTCACATCCAGGTTGAGCAGGCTCATGATCTGGGTCATTCGGGCCCTCGTCACCCGGCCGAGGCGGGCGAGATGGGCGTAATCCCGGACGGTCTTGTCCCGGAGCAGCTTGTCGAAGCGAATCGCCAGGGCCATCAGACGGGTGACACGGGGAAGGCGGGATTGGAACTCCCCCTCCTCCGCACCGGGTCTGGAAGTCTGTTTGCGGCCAAAATCCACGGTGAAGGTCGTCGTCAACGGAGCGGTCATCGGCTGTTATCCCTGGGTTGGGTTTCGGCGGTCAGGGCCGCCAGCCCGTCGGGGTGGAAGGTAAGGCTCACGGTTCGGGCTCGCCCGTCGTAGTCCACACGATCGACCAGCAACCGGACGATCTTGCTCCGTTCCTTGGGCGTCAGTTGATCCCACACGTCGTCAAACCGGGCCAGAGCTTCTCTTGCCTCGTGTTCCGGCAGGCCAGGACGCTGGTTTGAGTCGCGTCGGGCGGTCGCCTTGAGCAGCCGGGTCTCCAACTGGCCAAGGCGTTCCTGCCAGTCGGCCAACTGTCGCAGAATTGTCGGGTCGGCGGTTCCGGCCAGTCGCAGCGATAACTCCCGCACCACCGATTCCCCTTGATTGCGCTCGCGTTCCAGCGACCGGATCTCCGCGTCGTCCTCGCGGTGCCGGGCCTCGTCAAGTTCGCGGGCCTGCCGGACCGTCTCCCGGATTAGGGCGGGATCGCGGCCGATCAGCCGGATCCGGTCGACCACCGCCCGTTCGATGCCGCCGGCCGGGATCGACTTGCTCGGGCACGTTCGATGGCCGTTCTTGGCGGCGTTGGTGCAAACGTAATAGCCGTAGCGTTTGTTTCCCTTCTTCGTGTGCGTCGGCGACATGAAACAGTCGCAGGCCGCACACCGCAGCACCTTCTGGAGCATCGCCTTGGAGGGGTTGCGAACCTCCGCTCCGCCCGTCGTTCCGTGGCGGTGCATCTGTGACTGGACTTTCCGGAAGGTCTCGTGGTCGATGATCGCCGAATGTTCACCGGCGTGCAGCTCGTTGCGATATTGGATCTGACCAATGTAGACGACGTTGGTCAGCAGCCGGTGCAGGCTCGTCCGGGTGATCGCCTGGCCGCCCCGTGTCGTGCCCCGTCGGGTCACCGTTCGCTTGTTGGCCCAGCCCCTTTCCCCCAGTTCCTCAACCACCGGAAGGAGCGACCCGTGGTCCAGATAGAGTTGGAAGATCGCCCGCACCCGTTCTGCCTCCTCATGGTTGATGACCAGCCTTGAGTTGACCGGGTCGCGGTCATAGCCCAGGGGCGTCAGTCCGCCAATCCACTTCCCCTTGCGACGCATCGCCGCCATTTTGTCCCGCGTCCGCTCGCCGATGATCTCCCGCTCGAACTGGGCGAAGGACAGCAGCACGTTCAGCACCAGCCGCCCCATGCTTGTCGCCGAGTTGAACTGCTGCGTGACCGCCACAAACGACACCCGTTGCCGCTCGAACTGGTCCATCAGCCGGGCGAAGTCCAGCAGGCTGCGGGACAAGCGATCCACCTTGTAGACCACCACGCAGTCGATCCTCCCCGCCGCCATGTCATCGAGCAGTCGTTTCAGGGCGGGCCGCTCCATGCTTCCGCCGGAATAGCCGCCGTCGTCGTACCGCGTGTCAAGAATGGTCCAGCCTTCGTGCTTCTGGCTGGCGACAAAAGCCTCGCCCGCCTCCCGCTGGGCGTCGAGGGAGTTGAACTCGGCGTCCAGCCCCTCCTCCGTCGACTTGCGGGTGTAGATCGCGCAGCGGACCCGCTCAGCGTTCGGAACCGGCAGGGCCGCCGGTGATCGTCGGCTCATGACTTCCCTCCCAGTTTGAAGAACGCGAACCCGTTGCAATGCGAACCGGTGACCGACTTGGCGACCGCCGACAGGGAACCAAACATTTCTCCGTCGAACTCGAAACCGTCCGCGGCGACCGTCACCCGGATCGTCCGGCCCTGGTACGCGCGGGTCAGAACCGTCCCGGCCGGAGGCAGACGCCGGTCACGTGTTTGCGGAAGGGATTGCGACGTGGCAATCGTCTGGCCGCCAAAGGCCTTTGGTTCGCCAGTGCCTTCCCTGGGCGGGGTCAGTCGCAGGTCGGCGTCGTCGGCGATCACGGCCGCCCGCTGGCGGGCCCGTTCGCTGAGGTCGCCTTCGGCCAGAACTTGCACACGCCAGGCGATCCGTTTCACCAGCCAGTGCTTGTGCCGGGATCGCGTGGACTCGCCGAACAGGTCGCGGTAACGCTCTCGAAGATCGGGAAGGGTCATTCGTTGAAGTTGCAGAATCTGTCGCTCAATCGGAACCATGGTCACTCTCCTCCATTGCGGGGTTGGGTCCCTCGGGACGTTAACCCGGGGGTGACAGTGACGCTCTTTTCGAGGGGAAGATCAAGTCTGGAAGCGACGATTTTGGGAGATTCCGGCGGGGTCATGCCGGGCGAGAACCGGGCTTCCAAAAGGTTGGTATCCTGTAATCGGATCAGGCCGGTCGCCAAGATGCGGGCTACCGTTTGGAGCCGACCAGCGGGGTGGTCAAACAGGCTGGGGAAAGGATTAAAATGGTTTGGATCAGACACGTGGGGTCTCCGGAGGGGATTGGCCTCCGGTGATTTGCGCCTCGCGCCCGGTCACCGACCGACGGTCGTGTGGTTAACACTCGGAGAACTAATACACGCGAGAGTGGAAAGGTGGCACGAAAAAAATAATCACGCAATTGGCGTGGAATGATGTATTTCCACTCGTTTGCCCACAGAGAAGGAAATGTTCTCTTTCACGTGTTGCCCGGCGAGAACCGTTCCCGCAGAACCAGAGCCGAATGATGATTCTCGGCAACAAGTCTTCCGCAAAGCGAAACATAGCCTTTGCGGAGATCGTCATCCGATTCGATAGAGGATCGATGACGGTCAAGCACTGACTGCAGAACTCTCACGAGCGATCGAGCAAACCGGTCTTTGTCCCATGGCCAATTGTCCCAAAACAACCGGGCCTGGGACAGCCAACGGATTGCCGGAAGCAAAAACCCAACAGCAGCGGGTCTGACACAAAAGCCACGGAATTCTTCAACAATTCCAGCATGTTTGAACCAGCGTTCAGCCGCCCGCTGGAATTCCGGCAACAGCGTTGTCAGAGGTTCGACAAATTGCTCGTTGTCCCCAAACACGGCCATTCCCATACCAAAACCGAGCAAATCATTTACAATCGTCTCCTCGCTCCAACGCAAGTTGTGGTTCCTTTCCCAATTCGGATCGTCGAGCGCCAGGCAAATCATCTTCCTCCAAACATTCACAAAGTCTTGGGGACGCAGAGCAGGATTGTTCGCCGTCCGGAACCACACCGAGAGAAAGTGTCTGACCCAGAATTGCCCCCGCTCACCCAGTTTGACAATCGGTTCCCATAAATGAACAGCATATTTTTGAGTTTCTGGACGAATGGCGATCATTGCGACTCGTTCGCTCAGCCAATCATCGAAATGTGATGGAAACCGTGTCTTTTGCAAGCGAGTTGTTGGGTGCAAGGCTGAAACTCCGCGAAGGGTGACGGGCAACAAATCGATCAGTGCCTTGACCGTCTCATCAGTGACGGGCGTCTCGGTTGTTGCGGCATCTAACCAGGCAAACCCCGCGCGAAGATATTCCGGGTTTACTCCAGGCCATGTCTGCGGAACACCGTGACGGACTGACAGAAATTCTCGATCTGGATCGCTTTCCACTTCGTCACTAATGTCACCATTTGGCTTTGCGAACTTGGGCGGCATTCCTCGGCATTTGTCGATCACCCAACGTATGCCGACTCGTCGCATTATCCGACGCCAACCAGATTCTGATTGACGCTCCCGCAAGACAAGATGGCTTGAGAAAAGCGACTTGAGTCGGGATCGACCGATGGAATCGAGTTCTGCAATTGATCGGTTGGGGATCGATGATTCGCCCCTCTCAAAATCCCGTATCTTCGGCAGGCATTCCCTTTCCCAAATGCGTTTCCGGTCAAGACGCCATTCCGATGCCCAATGCAGAATCCATTGACAGAGTGACCAATCTGTCACAAACGACTTCATTCTCTGGAACTCAATTCCAAGCAAGGATCTTTGCTGGTGTGCGTACCGCATGGTCACCTCTACCGTCGCGTATCGAAAGGAGACCAATCCGGAGAGCACAAGGCGTCGGGCAAGGAGATCATTTCTGTCTGCCGACAACAACGCAACCCCGCATTCTGCGGCGAAGGTTTCTGCGTCAAAGTCGCCGACCGATTCTGGAAAATCGTACGGTCTGCGGTCTCGCGGACTGTCCAGGAACGATCGAAGCTGAGTTCGGCAGAAGCTCACGCGTTCCGTGTCTTGAAACACCCACTCCTGGTGAAGCCTGAGCATGAGGGCAAGGCCGCCGAGGACCGCATCTGCTTTTCTGTCTTCCCCCGATTCGCTGTCTGGCCGCTCCGCTATCCTCAACAACGAAATCCAAAAATCACCCAGTTGCCCGGACGGAAAAGGAGAGTGTTCATCGATTCGTTTGCGACATTGCGGAGCAAGTGTCAAAAAATGTAGGTTAGCATTCATTTCCTCCAAGTCGCGAGCTGCTTCTTTTTGCTTCGCTTGTTGCCATTCTTCAAACTCGGCTAGATGCTCTCCTCCCGCCTCGATCGCTTGAAAAAACCGAATGGCGACTTCAAACTGGTTAATTGCGTGCTGACAATCCGCATCGTCAGGTCTTTGACTGACCCGTATTTTCCACTGATCGTAATGTTGCAAGAATTCGGAACGAACGAATTTGTTGTGGAGAATAAGAGGCATTACGAGATCAAAGAAAAGGATTTTTCGATGAGGCATCCACAACCAATCTCTTGCCTGATTCCAAGCATCTTCTCCGTATCGAGACCATTCCAGTGACCAGAATGGGTTCACCGAATTCTCAACGCGCAACCGTTGCTCCATCGAATAAATTTCAGACACTCCCAAGAGTGGCTTCATTGATCCGCCGAGCAGGGCTGGCTTGTATTTCCCCAGTTGCAGAAGCACCCCGATCAACGCGGCTGACCGCGATTCGGCGAGTATTCTGCGAACCCATTCATCCACGGCGCGTCCCGCATCCACTTCGTCATACAACCATTTCTCGACTGCCATGAGCATCGACGCAAGAATGGGCTGATTTGTCCGCCAGCCCTCATGCCATCGGAGAACATTTCTGTCTCCATGACATTCGACCCAGCCGTCCGGAGTCGGTACCCGCATGCTCCCTGATTCATCGTGACGATTGTTGCCTTGCGACTGAATGTAGTGATCGTAATTTTCCCGCCATCGTTCTGTGGCGAAGTTACCACTTTAATGACAAGGGTTAGGCAAAACTCAGCAGTCACCTGACCTTGGCGGAGCAGCGTCCAGAATGGCCCCAAAGAATAAAATGCTGGTTGGCCGGGAAGGAGTTGATCAAGACCTAACGAATCAAACAGATCATCGTGTCCTTCGTGATGATAATATTTCGGCGGTTCGATGAGGACGGCGAGCAGTATTTCAAGTGTTTCCTTTGGACGCTTCACCACTAATGGCATCACTGCCGTATGGTCCAAACACGCCTTTTGGAATGCCTCATCCACCTCACTGGAGGGTCCGTCCATCCATGGCGGCCTCTTTGACCCCGAAAAGGCAAAAATGCTTGGCGGGCGAAGAAGTGTCGAGGCCGCCGGATTGACGGCGATCATTCGTTCTGTTTCGAGCCGGTTCCTTTCACGGGCGGCTTCGCGTCGCAGACGGACTGATTCGGATTCCGGCCTTCTGGTCGTCAATTCAAGGCAGAGCCGGGCGAATTCTTCAGGGTATTCCACCGCAGACCATAACAGGGCAACGTACAACTCGGTCCGCACCTCGTCGTCGATATCGCTTTTCCCCTCCGCTTCCTGAGTTTGAACTTCCCGACCGATAATCAAGCACAGTTTGGCAGCAGTGAGCCGGAGCGATTCTGTGTCAGGCCGCAGCCTGACCTTCCCGAGGCAGAGTCGAAAGAGTTTTGCCGCAGGGGCCAGCGCGCACCGGATCACATCGTCATGTTTCTCGGCGAGGATGGCAAGCACGCCGGTCCAGTAAGGCTCGAACGGGGTCCGTACCAAATGCTCCAATTCCGAAGCCACTTTTCTGTTTTGGATGGATGAAAGGATTCGATGGTCGGGGACGGTCCCGATGAAAATGAAGCGGTCCAACAGCCGGTGCAACAATTCACCATCGTCACTCACGAGCGCCGGCCAGGCATATTTGAGCAGAGTCTCCGAATCGTTCGCAATCACCAATGCCTCAAGAAAAAGATCTCGAATGATCAAATGCTCGGGTGAACCTGTCCCGAGCGACCGAACACATCCGAGCCAGCGTGAAGCTCCGTCGCCGGGCATTTCCAAAAGCCGTTGGGCATATAACCGCACGGCTCGAAACCAACCCGGTGTCGCGGCCCGGCGAATGGTTGCTTCGGATTGTTCAAGACGCTGCTCGACCAAATGCTTCAGTCTGGCCCAGTCAGCGAACATGTCATGAACAAACCGAATTTGCTCGTCGGACACGCATACCACGTCTGTCGATTTGAGTGCCGCGACTGAGGAAAGTTCCTCGGCGCCTGCCTCAGACGAAGGCATCCCAGGGATCAAACGGTCGGCCTCGGCCGCCCCAATTCGCTTTAGCAACGCGGCCCCTGCAAGTCCGGCAGGTCCATCCTCAACAATATGCGCCCACATCAAGTCGATGAGGGCAGTCAAAGTTTTGGGTATGGTCTTGTCCACGAACCCGCCACTTCGTTGAAACCTGACAACCCAATCGAACACTTTGAGATTTCGCAATAGGGCGCGAAATTCCGGACGGAAGGATGCCGTTTTCAGGTCTGGAAATCGGGCCAGCAATTGATCGACGACCGTTTGGGACGGCTGGCGAACAATCACTCGCCTCCAGGCCAAAGCGGGAATTCCAGCCATCGCGAACGCTGTATGCAGGCGAGCGATCCCGTCCGGCTGGACGGTCAGGACAATACGCGGGCTGCCGACTCGAAGCACTAGAAGTGAAGCAATGATCTTCGCGGCAAGCTGAAGTCCGGGAGCTTCCAAGCCCTCCGATCCATCAACGACGACCAAGACTTTTTTGGAAGACGCGGCGATGACTGCGGACAACGAATGACGCAGGCCAAGCAATGCCTCGAAATCTGACTCTCGACCGGATCGGAAGAGTTCCGTCGACAGCCATACCAACCGGTAACGCGTTTCTCCAAACCGCCGGGCAATCGCGGATTTTCCCACACCCGACGCGCCGATGAGAACGCAAAAGCGCCCCAGTTGAAAATGACGACTCATCCGTCGTCGCGTCGAACGCCGGGACAACCGGATGCCGCCGCCAACCGTCTGCCCGATTAGCTCATATCGTTCTTTGGACCGTCGAGAAAGTTCGGTCCAATCGTTTTGGTAATCCGGGTGCTCGGATAACTCGAACTGGCCTCGGAAAGACACAAGCAGCTCGGGCAAGTCAATGCTTCCTCCTCGGCCGCGTTTCTGCGAGGCGATCCGAGTCAGGTGGTTCCACAACGAGCGGGCAGATTCAGACGTGCCGCTTCGTAGGATTGACCTGCTTCTTTCCAGCGAATCTTCGAGCGCCTGGGAGGGCTCGCTCTCGAAATCCAAATGGATCACTCGAACGTGCCGAAGCAGTTTTGCCGTCTCAACTTCGTCATGGTTGCCGGTGTGATAAAGAGAGGCCGGACAGTGAAAACTCGCGAACAATGTGCGTTGCAGTTCTGAGGCATGCGAACCATCGCCGATGTTTTTCGACTGTTGCAAACGAATTGCCATTCGTTCAGGGGCGGCTGATACTGCGCTGGCTGTATTGAGAAGGTGGTCCCATGCGGTGCGAATTCCAAGGGCCAGCACACTGGTCACCAACACCATCAGATCTCGATCCATCCTAAATTTTCGCCTGGTGTCCAATCCCGTCCACTGGGCCCAGCAGGGTTCGACGAAATCAGTCGAAAAACCGGATTCTGTGACCTTCTTGGAGCTCTTGATCGAAATTCCTGCGGTACGTTCACTTTCTCCCTGTCCGAATGTCAGCATGAGATCATCAAGATGCCAGCCGCTTTCCTTGGCTTGCCAGTCAATCCGCTTCAAAGTGCCGTTTCCAGAGCCCAAAGGGTGAGCCGATCCCAACAACCCAAGCATGAATGTGGCCGCAACGTGGTCTTCATAATTGAACCCTTGCCCGCCGGAGTTTTTGGCCGGAGTGTTCTTCGCCATGTTTGGCTCTGCGATGTGATTGGTGAAAAACCGTCACTTAGTTTGAAGATTGGTTGAGATTACGCTTGTCAGACGATATTCACAAGCTCGACCGTCGAGTGTTTTGGTCGTCATCTTCTGTTCAACGAGTGAACATGCGGAAGATCCAGATTGATTATTGCTGGAAAGGTTCTTTGTGTGAAATGGCTCATTGAAAAAAATCGACTTGCCCAACGATCCAACATCAGATCTTTCAGGGTTTCGCCCCTTCATTCTCGCTCTTCGCTCAACTCCATTTGTTAACCCACTCTTGGACACTCTCCAAGAGCGAGAGACTTTTTCGCGATTTTTGAGTGGGGTTCGATGCAAACCCCATGGGTTCGCATCGGGGTGGCGATTGCTCTGTCTCGAACCAGAGCAAATGGGAGTTGGGTGGGGACAGCGAAAATCCCCGTAAAATAGGCCGCAAATGCAAAAACACCCGGAGGGTTGCTCCGGGTGTTCTCAGTTAAGTGGTTGGTAGGCGATTTTCGCTACCAGTTCAAATACCTCCGCGACTTGGACTCGAACCAAGAACGACGGCATCGAAACCACTATAAAACAAGGCACTTTTGAAGCATCGCCCACTCCGACGCACCACCGGACGCACCAACTCGCCAAAACACCCCCCGCGAACGTCGTCTCTCCCGTGCTGGATTTGGCCCGGTTGATCGGCGAACTGGCCGCCCTTCCCCCGGAGCAACGGTCCGCCATTGCGGCATTGTTAAACCATCCAGCGATTCAGCCACGAACCGACACAACGGGGGCCGATGACCGGTTGCCGTGGGAGGGGAAGGGGTGATTTGAGAACCTGGAAATCCGTCCACAAAACCTGACCCTCAAAACTACGGAACTAAGGCAAGACGGAACCCGAGGTCGTTGAGCCGGATCGTCGGGTCGTCCCTTAGCCGGAACGCCGACCGGCAGAACTCGGCGTCGTAGACCCAACTCCCGCCTCGGGACACCCGGAACGAACTTCCGATACCATGTAAATTTTCACACCACTCGAAGACATTACCGCTCATGTCGCACAAACCCCACGGGTGGGGGGCCGCCTTCTCGTAACTACCTACCTCCGTCGTCTTCTTCAGATATTCGCCCTTGGTCGTCGTCCCATATGGGAGAGTCCCATCTTGATTTGCCTTGTCACCGTTCAACACATCGCCCCAGTAAAACGCCTGCTTGTTCCCCTTCCCCCCGCGACAGGCATATTCCCACTCGTCCTCATGCGGTAGCTTCAACTTCATCCCCTTCCCCCCGCATTTCTCGATGAACGTCTGGCAGTCCTCCCAACTCACCGAATTCACCGGCAACCTTGCCCTCTTGTATTTGCTCGGGTTGTCTCCCGTCACACCTTCGTACTCACCCTGCGTCACCTCGTACTTCCCAAGCCAGAAACCTTTCGTCTCGAAGTCATGTTCTTTTTCGTCCTTTCGCCGTTCTTTCTCTTCGGTCGGCGATCCCAATGTCGCCTTCCCCGCCGGTATCCAACAGAAACGCATCTTCACTTCTTTGAAGATTTCAAACTCACGCTCCTCGCCGGGTTTTGGATCGGCGGTCTTTTCCTTCTTCTCTTGGGCAAACCCCGTCAGAGGGAGCAACAGCAACAAGGCAAGAATTTGGCACATGGGGATCACTCAGAGGAATAGCAGCGCAAGATGGTAGTGCCGCCACCCGAACGAGTTCTTTCAGGCAATTCTCAGATATTCTGGAACAAGAAGCCAGCGAGAAAATTCAATCGAACACCGGAGGCCAAGCCAGATCACTGTCGTGCCAAGTTCGTTGCGTGTTACCGGGGAACACCCCGGTGCCGTGGCGACCCTCTTCGGACTCTGGAAATTTTTTGAGGACAAAATCGGGGACAATCAACCCTGAGTGCGCGATATCCATGTCCCTGCCGGTCAAGGCATCGTTGTTGAACCCCATCGAGCCGAAATGGCTGCACGGCATGAGATCTATCGTCGAGCCGGGGTGGAAATTCACCCCCCGACGAGGCACTGCAACGGGTCTTTGAACAGTATCGGTGCGAACTACAGCCATCTATTGCTCAACTTGCGGCTTGATTGTGCATTAATCCAGTATTCGGTATCAAGTTACCCGGCCGATGAATGGCCGTCAAAAGCAATGGCCGGTTGGGAAATTCATCAAATCTGCGAACCATGCTTCGTCAGGGAAGTCGCCAATCGGGCCAAAATCATCGCCGTGGCACATTGGTTGCAATCATTTCAATGATCGTCCTGCGACGATTCGCCCCCTATTAGGTGCTTCCCGCCATGCGATCACTATATTTTGGCCTTGCCTTGGCCGCTTCAATCGCCGCTCAGGCTCCTCTTTGTTCAGCCCCTCCAGCCGCTGCGCCGGGGCGGCCAACCGCTCCGGCCAGCCCGGCGACTCCAGCACCCGGAAGTCCGGCCACCCCCGCTTCCGGAAGCACGCCTCCCGGAAGTCCGGCCACTCCGGCTCCCGGCAGTCCCCCCGGAAGCCCGGCCACCCCAAATCCGGGAAGCCTTCCCGGAAGCCCGGCCACTCCAAATCCGGGAAGCCCACCCGGTAGTCCGGCCACTCCAAATCCGGGAAGTCCTCCCGGAAGCCCGGCCACCTCGCCTCCCGGAAGCCCGGCCACTCCTTCGCCGATGAACCCGGCCCAACCGGGGCAGATCACGCCCGCTACGCCGACAACCCCCGGAACCACCACTCCGACTACACCGGCACCGGGAACAACAACGCCCGGTACGAACACGCCCGGAACCACTCCCACGCCAATGCCAACGCCCGGTACGAATACCCCCGGAACCACGCCCACGCCAATGCCAACGCCCGGTACGAACATCCCCGGAACCATCCCCACGACAACAACACCGGGAACCACCACGCCGGGAATGGCCACTCCAACAACGACACCGGGAACAAACACGCCCGGAACCACTGCCCCAATGACGCCCGCAACCACCACGCCCGGAACCATTGCCCCGGCGACGCCCGGAACTACCACGCCGAGAACATCCATCCCCGGAATGACAGTTCCCGGAACCACAACATCGACGACAACGCCCGGAACGGCGGTTCCGGGAAGCAACACTCTTGGAACCACAACTCCCGGAACAAGAACTCCTGCCACGGCGACTCAGGCGGGCACGGTGAACACCTCCCCCAATCCGCTGGCTCGCATGAATGACGTGAGCAGTTCGCTGAATTTCATGCCGGAACAGATGAGTCGGCTAAATACGTTGACTCAGCAAATGCAGGCCCGATACCGTGACAGCTACAGCAATCTCAGCACTCTCGCACCCGCCGAGCGATTTGCGAGGACGCAGGCACTGAATCAGCAGTATTACAATGATTGGAGCAAGGCGGCTGGCAACGTCCTCACCGACAGCCAGCAAAACCGTTATCAACAACTCAACTACCAATATGGAGGATTCAACAGCCTTTATGATCCGGCCGTCCAGAAACAATTGAACCTCACCCCGGCCCAGATCACAGGCTTGCGATCACAAGCAGACTGGAGCAATCAGCAATTGCAAGATGTGTACCGCCTCGGGGCGACTGATCCCCTCCGTGGAACGCAAGCCTACAGAGATTACTGGACTCAGCGTCAGGAACGTCTCAAACAGTTTCTGACCCCAGACCAGCAAAAGCAGTGGCTCCAGATGACTGGCACTCCTTACGCTTTCCAACCGGAATTCACACCGCCAAGCCAGTGATGTCAGAAGGAAGCGAAGGATAACAGGCACGAACTAAACGAAGGAAACGAAAGAAGCAGGACGACATTACCGAACGGGCCGCGCTCACCGCCGCTCTTCAGGCCGGGAAGCCGACACGGGTGTGATTGGCCCCGGTCTTCCTTTGATAGTGCCGGACGAAGGCATGAAACGGGTTCCTACGGTCATCGGATCGAAACCAAGGAAGGGAAGCCGGTCGCAACACACCCGTCATCCGGCTTCCCTTCCTTGCTGTTTTCGATTCGTGGCATCGCCTTCACCGTTTGAAGCCTCTTGGCGGCGCGGTGAAGTCAAAGTGATCGTCAACCAAAATTGAATGTAGGCTCGTAAGTTCACGCTGAACTCGTAATTTGTATGATTGTCACATAGTTGGTATTAATCTGATGGTCGCAAGGAAATATGTGGATCACACTCGGTAAATCTGATAATCAGTTGAATTTAACCATTTTGGTGCCTTATTCATTCCGGGCCTTCTAAGGCAATGAAGTGATTGAGATAAGCCTGCGCCTTGTCATGTCCTTGATTGGCCGCCTTCTGAAACCACTCTGCTGCCAACGCTGCATTCTTCTCACGTCCTCCCCAACCCTCAAAGTGCAGCCACCCTAGATAAAACTGTGCTTCCGAATGGCCTTGATCGGCAGCCTTCTGAAACCACAAAGCAGCCAATTCTAAATGGGGTTTCTCGCCATATCCCTCTGCGTACACCATTCCAAGTTGAAATTGCGATTCCGAGTGTCCCTGAACGGCGGCTTTGCAATACCATTCGACGGCTTCGTCCTCGTCTTTCGTGACACCTCGGCCGGTGGCAAAAAGACGTCCAAGATTGCATTGTGCAAGAAAGTTTCCTTGCTCGGCGGCTTTGCGATACCATTCGACGGCTTGGGTCTCGTCTTTCACGACGCCTCGGCCAGTCTCAAGCATGAATCCAAGATTGCATTGTGCAAGAACATTTCCTTGCTCGGCGGCTTTGCGATCCCATTCGACGGCTTGGGTCTCGTCTTTCTCAATCACCCTGCCTTCACTCAGCATCAATCCGAAATTAGATTGTGCGGAAACATCACCTTGTTCAGCAGCCAATCGTAACCAGTCAACCGACCTCGAATCGCCGACCACGATCTGGTGCAACCGCTCGGCCGCTTGCTTCCACTTGGCCTTTTCCTCCAGCGTCGTGGCATTGTGATAGTTGCGAATCGCCTTCAAGGCTGCCACGAACGCCACATTCTGCTGCGGGGACGCCTCCTGCGGCACGGACGATTGTTGCGTTGCACTAGCCGGGAGTGGCTGACTGATGGCCGTTTGGTGATCTCCATTCGATGACAGAGTTTGTGCGGCGTTTTGTAGAAATACTTCTTTTTCGGGAGTTGCCATTTCCTTAACCGGCAACGAAAGTGGCGATTCAATCATTTGAGATTTATTTGGTGTCAACTTCGCCAGTTGATCTGAAAGAACACTCGCGTCGGCCGGACGCCAGCCGGGACGATGGGCGACGCAAGCGCGTAGTATCTCGATCAATTCCTCGACCACGCCGACTTCCCGAAGCTCTTCAAGGAAGTGCGGACCCGCCCCCCGGTCCAAATGCCCGGTGAACATCTGAAAAGCGATCACCCCCAGCGCGTGGACATCATCACGCGGATCGGGCGGCTCGCCGTTTCGCTGCTGCGGGCTGGCGTACAAAGGGGTATGAGAGCCACTTAAGAAAGACACCTCGCGGCTCAACCGGCTTATGGTGCCGTTCTTCTCATTGTCGATGGCCTTCGTCGCCACCATCGCACCAAGTCCGAAGTCCGTGATCCGCAATTTCTGGCGCCGACGGTCAAAGAGGATGTTGGACGGCTTCAGATCCCGATGGATGATCGGCGGGTTTTGACGATGAAAATGCCCAACTGTCTTGGCCAACTGCCGGATGGCCCGAAGAATTTGCTGAAGCCGGGTTTCGTGGCTCGCCTTGCCCAAGGCGAGAATCCAGTCCGCAAGCGTTCCACCCTCTACGTACTCGAACATCAACCACGGTGGTTCCTCGGCCAAACCATCGTCACGAAGAGGGACGACATTCGGATGCGAACCGGCAGCCATGAGGGAATCAATAACGCCCCCTTCGTGTCGGAGGATATCCAAATCACCGGCCGAACATAATTTCACCGCCCCGAACATGCTCTCACGGCGGGCATGACGCGCCAGCCAAACTTCACCGAAACCACCTACCCCAAGAACTCGTTCAAGAACCCATCCCGGACGGCCGGGCAACGGAGTTCCCGCAATGAACTTGGGAGGTTGTTGGGGCAGCATCCGCAATATGTCGTCGGCATTTCTCAGGAAGAAGTCACAAGGGACCGACCGGCCGGTGACGTCCTCCCGACGGCGGAGCGAAAGACGGGCCGCCTCGGGAATCCCTGAAAGCCATTGTTCAAGCAGGATCGTTTCTGAAGGTGGGACCGGATTCACTCTCTCGGCCATCAGTTCGCGGAACCCTTGCCGGACATCCTCCCGCATCTGCTCGAACGTCATCCGGGCCATTGCCTGTACTTCGGCTCGTTGTTCGTCGTCCTTCTTCTGACCTCGATACCTCTTGAGTGTCTCCTCGGCCACCGACATGATGTAATTCCCGCCGGGCACAAAATCAGCGAATCCCTTCAGCCCTTGGTCCAGGGCAGCACCAGCGACGCATTTCAGGAAGAAAGTCATGTGGAACTCCGACGGCGAGCAGGCAGGGTTCCGCTTGGTGCGGGATAGTGAAGGTATTTGATTCGCCCGCTTGGACTTTTCAAGGAACGGAGGCCAACGCGGCTGGCTTCAATTGCTGGATTCGGCCCTCCGGCACTGGCCTTGCGGTTGCCACCGGCAGAATGGCCACCAACGACAGCCGCCATCCTGACGCGAGATCATCGTGCGGGATCGCGTTGCGTGTTGCCGGAGACGGCCCGCCGTCTGGGTGGCCCTCCTCGGGACCGAAAAAATTCTCCTGTCAAAATTCGGGGTCGTTGAAACAGGAGATTTGCCGGGGTTTATCAGCCGTCTGAACTCACAAAAACTCTGATGGCTAACTTTTGGATCAATCTGTTCGGACGGGCGGCCGAGTCGAGGCCAAATCCGCTCCCGGAGCCTCCGGGTGGAAAGTCATCTCACTTCACCTCTCCCTTGGCCCTCGCCACTTTCCAAACCGGGAACCGCCCGTCGAACCTTGAGAGTGTAGTCTTGTTGGGACATAATTAGTCATTCCTTCGCATTCTTGTGACCGGAGAGACTATGTCAGTCAACGTGGCCGCTGAACACGCACGAATTGACCGTCTGATTCTCAAGAGCCTCACCTTGCTGGCGGAACTTCACATCGGCCATTCGGAGTTACAAGACGATAAGGACGGACTTCTTCTATGTGTCAGTGATCCCAAAAGAAACGGAGCAATAATACCCCCGACAGTGAAGGGCTACTGGAATAGCACTGTTTCAAAGGGTCATCCGTTTTGGCAAGGTTCAGACGAAGAACTGGCCGACGGGTTGAACCGACTGGCAATTCAGGGATATCTGAAGCTGATTCCTGAAAGCAACGCCACGAATGGGATTTCCCCCGGCACATTTGAGCAATCTAAAATCCAGTTGCTTAAACCGTTTTGGGATTTCGAGGCTAAGAACTTCATCCGAACCTGGAACGGATTCCGGGCATGGATAGCACCGTTGATTGTTCAAATTCGCACTTCAGCCTCGTTAAGGGATTCCATCGACGCGACTTCAGGGTCGGCGGCCCTTGAAATCATCAAAGAGGCCGGGTTTCATGCCGACCGCCTCGGATTGCTCGAAGGCGATCAATGGGAGCAAAACGAAGATTGGCCCAAAGACACAATTCGCAATCAGGTCAAATACTTGCGTTGGCTTGATGGGTTGGCGAAAGAGGAAAGCTCACGGCAATCGGTCTTGATGAGCAACGCGGAGGAAGTGAACGGTTCGATGCCAATCACTCAGGATCAGGGCCACAAGCGTCCCGGCCACCCGGCCGATCTTCAGAATGCTCATCAAGCAGTTGCAGATATTAACATGACTCAGCAGGTGATGCAGAAGCCAAAACTCACAAATGCCCCAGAGGAAGCCCTTAAGGCTTATTTTCTTGCTCTCTCCATCGGGAAGTTAGATGGAAGTCTATCGATTCATTCCACCGACGAAGAAGTTTACAAATGGCTGAACGATCATCACGATGATGATCGGGTGCGGGAATTTGCCCCTCTCTCGCTTGCTGCATTCAAGAAATCCCTAACACGAGGCCGACACGCTCGCGGCATCAAAAAAAGACTACGAGCCGCTCCAACGGGGAAGAGTGTGGTCCGGGCTAAAGACGTTTAACGCATTTCAAAGCACAAAGACCAAGAGACAAAAAAGACATTCCGAAATATTTTCCGCCTCTGTCAGCCAGGGGCATCTCCCGGATTTTCCAGACATTTTCTTCAGAAGCGGCATCAGTCAAAGCATGTCTTTTTGTCTTTTGGCTCCCTTTTCATCGCAGGTGTGAAACTGGTGTCATTTGACACCGACCGCGAATAAAGGGATCACTCATGCCAACCAACCTCGACAGTGTTTCAGCATCATCTCGCACAAATGGCTCGCCTTGGCCCCTCCATGATGCCGCCAAATTCTTGAATGTGTCGCACCGGCATCTCATTCGATTGATCGACGCCGGGAAAGTGCAGACGATTCGTTTCGGCCGCCGGGTTCTCGTCGCCGATGCCGAAGTTCGCCGTCTGGCAGAATGCGGGGTTTCGTGAACATCGAACACCCGCCGGAAATGTGGGTTCTCTTGCTGATCTACGCCCGCAGAACTGGCGACCGAAACCGAGAACTCACCGCACGGCAAAAGCTGACGGTTATTGGCCTTCCCCTTTTTTTCGGGGATGAGCTACCAGACCGGCCGTGTCGGCCGAACCACTTCCAGAAGTGAAGCCCAGAACCGGGCCGAGGGATCGTCTCACCGATCCCTCGGCCCATCGGACCAAACAATCTAAGGAACTCATTCCATGTTAAATCAAAATCCCGGATCACCGCAAGGCGATCCATTCACGGCGGGTTTGGAT
>NZ_JH636444.1:295818-297881 GCF_000255705.1 Zavarzinella formosa DSM 19928 | reverse complement strand
CGGGGCAGCCGGGACGGCGACGTGCCGGGACAACATCTGGTCGCCGCCTATGCCCATGAGGCGAAGGCGGTGTTGGGCCAGATCCGGGTCGACTCCAAAACCAACGAACACAAGGCGGCCCTGGAACTCTTGGGAATCCTGCCGGTGACGGGGAAAATCGTGGTCGGCGACGCCCTGTTTTGCCAGCGGGATCTGGCGGAGCAAATCGTTGATTCCGGGGGCGATTACATCTTCACGGTCAAGGACAACCAGTCGGGGCTGGGCACGGACATCCGGGCCGGATTCGGGTTCGAGGCCGCCGCCCGACAGATCGCGGCGGCTACTTCCCCCTGATGACCTTCCTCCGACGCCCGCCCCGGAACGCGAGGTTCGTCACGCGGACAAGGGGCACGGACGGCTGGAGGTTCGGACCCTGCGAACCACGTCGATCCTGACCCTGCATGAAAAATGGAAGGGCATGACGCGGGGCTTTGAAATCATCCGGGAACGGACGATCAAGGGGGTCAAAACCGTCGAAGTCGAACTCGGGGTGACGAGCCTGTCCGAGGACGAGGCGACCGCCGCCGACCTGCTGAAACTCCTCCGCGATCACTGGAAGATCGAAAACGAGCTCCATTACGTCCGCGATGTGACGTTCTTGGAAGACGCCTGCCGGGTGCGTTCCGGCGCGGCTCCCCAAGTGCTGGCCGCCCTGCGCAATGCCATCATCCATTTGCTGGCCGACAGTGGCGCCGACAACCACCGCGAAGCCATCGAATTGCTCCAAATCCACCCCGAAAAAGCCCGGGAGCTTATCGGCATCCCCCACGTTGAATAACGGAATGGCCCTGTTGGATGCCCGCCCTGCCGTCGAGCGTCCCCTGACCATGCGAGGGCTTTACGCAGAAGCGCACGCGGAACAGCTTGTCGCCCTCGAAGCCGTCAATCGAGATATCCAAGCCGCCGAGAAACCGGATGCCGTCGCCAGATTGCGACTTGAAGAATCACGCATCTGCTTCTGGCTGGACTCGCTGAAAGCCGACTCGGTGGCTGACCTCTGTTTCGGGTTTCGCAGTTCGTTGTTGCTGGCCGACAGCACGCTTCCCGGCGTGGTGATGGAACTTCTCGCCGACCGGGTGGCCACGAAGGCCGACATTGAGGAACTCCGGGCGGGAATGCGCGTTCTCGGCCGGATGCTCACGGGAGGCCAGCGATGAGCAAGAAGCGAATTGATGAGGAACTTCAAGGAATGCTGGCCCCGACCTCACGCCAAGAGGCCAAACCCGCCGCTCCGCGTTCCGAACTCCCGAACATTGGCGGGGTGACGCCTTCCGGGATGCCGTTCCCGGAAGTTCCCGACCCGAGCGCATACCACGGGCTGGCCGGAGACATCGCCCGCATGATCGATCCGCATTCGGAATCCGACCCGGTGGCGATTCTGACGCAATCCCTTGTGATGTTCGGGAGCGCGATGGGAAGAAACCCCCATTCGGTGATCGAGTCGTCGAGACATGCCGGGAATCTGTTTCTGGTCCTTGTGGGGGAATCGGCGACCGGAAAAAAAGGAACGTCGCTGGCCCACGTTCGAGACTTGTTCACGGCCGCCTGTCCGGAATGGGAAAAGCGCATCGTCAACGGATTGTCCTCGGGCGAGGGGGTGATTCAAGCCATCCGCGACCCGAGCGACTCGCCGGAGGAAGAAGACCCCGGAGTCGAGGACAAACGGCTTCTCGCGGCTGGCGGGGAGTTCGGCTCGGTCTTGAAGACCACTCAGCGACAAGGCAACATCCTGAGCGGCATTCTGCGAGATGCTTGGGACGGGGTTCCCATCGGTTCGCTGACTAAAAAACCAACGCGATGCCAAGAACCGCACATTTCGGTGATCGGGCACATCACCCCCGACGAACTCCGGCGGGAACTCAACGCCGTTGACATGGCGAACGGTTTTGCCAATCGGTTTATGTACGCGGCCGTGCGGCGTTCAAAAAGCCTTCCCTTCGGAGGCCAAATTCCCAAAGACGAGCGAGCCTGCATGATCGGACGCATTCACAACTCGCTCAAGTTTGCGGCAAGATGCGCCAGCA
>NZ_JH636444.1:265053-295808 GCF_000255705.1 Zavarzinella formosa DSM 19928 | reverse complement strand
CCCCGCCGCAAGGGCTTGTGGGTTGTATGTGCGGCAGGGCCGCCCCCATCGTCCGGCGTGTTGCGAGCATCCATGCCGTCATGAACCTTCGGGACGCCGTAGACGAAGACGATCTGGCCGCCGCCCTTGCCCTCTGGGACTATTGCCAGCATTCGCTCATGTGGGCCTTTGGGGATTCGTCGGGGAACCGGGTGGCCGAGGACATTCGGGAATTCCTGAGAAGCCTCTCCGAGTTAGGAGTTACCCGTACGCAATTGATGCACCATTTCCAGCGCAACGTGACTTCTTCAGTGCTTACCGATGCTCTGCTTCTGCTCGAAAGACAACATCGTGTCAGGCGAGTTCGAGAGGACACGGGGGGCCGACCGGCCGAGCGGTGGTTCACCACGGAACCGCCAACATGCTGACCCTGAAAGAAATCCTCCTCAAACGGCGACAGGCCAACGAATCAAACGAAAGAAACGAAGAAACCTTGGGCGAAGCGACCCCATTGCCCCCAATCGCCGACCTTCCTTCGTTAATTTCGTTTAATTCGTCTTCGATAACCGGATGCGACATCGTGCCGACCGAGGGAATGTTCCGGGATGCCGACGGTTCCCTTGTGCATCCCGATTACCTGAAACTCCCGCCGGGCTTCTTGGACGAAGACCCGTTCGCCCATCTGGCAATCGCGTCAAGGAAGACAGGCCATCCGAAGACCTATGAGACGCTTTTGCATCTCTTGGACGATCTTTCGGAACGCAAAATCACGTTGCGTCGGGACGGCAACCGAATGCGGATATCCGGCTTGGCCACCACGGAGGACCGGGCGCACGTTGAATCGAATCAAGAAGCACTCGTGGAACTGTTCCGCGAACGAGAGGACATCACGGCCGCCGAATCGTCTCGTTGATGATTCTGGCGCCTGACTCGAAGTGATTAAACGAACCGGGAAGCCAAATCGCTTCCCGGATGACACAAACGGACCTGGCGCGCCCAGACGTGACAGGGTAAACTCAACTCATCCTTCCAACGAGGTATCTCATGGGAACAGTCTTTCGCAAGAAATCTCACCGACCAATTCCGGCCAATGCCGAGATTAACCAAGAAAAGGGCAAGACCTTGGCCCGGTGGCGGGTTCGCGGAAAACTCCGCACGGCACAGGTGACTATGGGCAAGGATGGGACTCAACGCATCGTGACTCAGGCGAAGACCTTCACGGCGAAGTATCGAGCCGCCAGCGGTGTCATTGTCGAGCGGGCGACCGGATGCCGCGACGAACAAGCTGCCCGTCAAAAACTGGCCGGTTGGATGCGAGAGCAAGAACAGATCGACGCCGGGGTTCTCGACCAAGGCAAACTCGACTTGGTGCGTGTGGGCGAATCTCTCTTGAGGCCGTTGATCGGAGAGTACGAATCCCATTTGGTCGCGTCCGAAGTTTCTGCGATGTACCGGAAGAACGTCTTGGCAGGGATTCGCCGAATGGCGACGGATTGCAAATTTCAATTCCTCAAAGACTTGAACGCGAATCCCGTCGTAAACTGGCTGGCCGGACAAGTGGGCGAAGGGATGAGTGCCCGTAGCCGCAATCACTACCGGGACTGCCTCATCGTCTTTGGCAACTGGTGTGTCGATCACAAGAAATGCCTTGCTGCCAATCCGTTCACCCAGTTGCCCAATGCAGACCGGAAGACCGACCCACGCAGACCAAGCCGGGCACTGACAGACGATGAACTCCAACGGCTCTTGAAAGTGGCTTGCGAACGACCGTTGAACGATGCGTTGACCATTAGGCGGGGGGAGCGAAGGGGAGAACTCGGGGCAAAGATCGGGGACGGCGAAAGGGAACGCCTGACGGACTTGGGACGGGAGCGGGCGTTGATCTACAAGACGCTCGTTCTCACCGGACTACGCAAGAACGAACTGGCTTCGCTCACCGTCGGCCAGTTCAATTACGCTCCGGGCGGGTCATTCCTCACGTTGAAACCAAAGGACGAGAAGAACGGCAAGGGGAGCAAGATCGAACTGACGGACGACTTGGCCGACGACTTGGCCGGGCGTGTGCGTGGACGCCCGTCGTCGGCCAAACTCTTGCGATTGCCGTCAGGTTTGATCTGCATCTTGGACCGGGACTTGAAGGCCGCCGGAATCCCGAAGATTGACGACCGGGGAAACCATGTTCACCTTCACGCCATGCGGAAGACGACTTGCACCATGTTGAACAGGGCCGGGGTTCCGGCCCGTGTCGCCCAGAAGATCATGCGACATTCCGACATCAGACTGACAATGGAGGTTTACACCGACGAAGGGCAATTGGATGTTCGGAGTGCCTTGGATCGAATGCCGCAAGTCACGATGCCGGGAAGAGGAATCCAACTTCTCACACAAAACGAAGCCCACAGAAATTCGGACGCACCACCGGACGCACCAATTCCATTCAATGTGGGTCTTTTGGTGACATCTCCCGGCATGAATGAACGAGTATTCGATTCTTTGGGGAGTGTTTCGAGAATTGACGCAACCGCCTACCCAGTCAACGAAAGTGCCCCGCTGACATCGTGTGACATCAGCGAGGCTACATCAATCAAGCCAAAGGGCGAAAACTCCGCGACTTGGACTCGAACCAAGAACCGTCCGATTAACAGTCGGATGCTCTACCATTGAGCTATCGCGGAATGTGCGTCTGATAGTCACTTTTCATTGGCGATTGGTTCGCTCAACTTCCATGATTTTCGACCGCAAAACTAAGATAGGTATCCGTCCGGGGGGCAGCAAGAGGGAACGAAGCCAGTGAAAAAATTTTTCCAAACCATCCCCGTCACCGGCCTTTCCGGCGAAAATGGTGGGTGGAAAACCTCAATCAACACATCTGTCGTGGCCGTCACCGGTTTGACGCCCCAAATTCTGATGTTTTTGGATGTGGAGTGTCTTCTTCCAAATGTGTTCACGCAAGCCGATTGACGCCCTCGCTTCAATGAGCCGGCTCCCTCGGTAAAAACCCCTTTGTTCTGTCACTTTGTCAGTTTCCCCTTGATCCCCAACAGTCGATCAAGGGAATCCGCTGTTTGATAAATCAAGGCTTCGGGGTAATGCGAATACGGGTGAAAATACTCGAACGTGAGGAAACCCTTGTAACCCGTTTGGTCGAAGGCCTCCATCACGGCGGGCCAGTTGGTTGTGCCATCCAGAAGAGGGCGGAACGACTCAAGCGAGTAATCCGTGCCTTTCTTCGTGAATTCCTTCAGGTGGACGTTTTGAATCCGAGGCCCCAATTGTTTGATCCAGTGTTCCGGAAACTGGAACATCATAATGTTGCCCGTGTCGAAATGGACTTTCACGAATTCGCTCTTGAAATGATCGACAAAGTCAACCATCTCCCCCGGCGTCATCAGATAGCCGTTGAAAAAGATGTTTTCGATGTTCAGTTTCACTTTGAGTTTTTCCGCATCCGGCAACAGTTTGCCGATCACTTCGCGAGCTCGCTTGTCGCATACGTCGTTCGGCACCGGTTCGTAGTCGGTTCGCCACGGGATGTGAACGGCCCCCGGCACCACCAGCAGATTTTCGACGCCCAGATCGTGGGCCGCCTGGGTCATTTTTCTGGCCAGTTCAAACCCACGGGCGCGTTTGGCATTGTTGCTGTGAGTCAGAGCATAAGGCCAGAACAGGAACGAGCAGAGTCCGCTGATCTCGATGCCGATCTTGTCGGCCAGTTTGCGGATTTCGGCGTACTCCTTCGCGCCGCTCTTGGGTGAGAGGTCGTTGTCGAGATCGTAGTTGAGTTCGATTCCATCAAATCCGGCGTCCTTGGCGAGTCGCAGGCATTGCTCCAGATTCATCTTCTCCGGGTATGGGAACGCCCATTGGTTGATCGACTTTTTCATGGGATAACGCTTTGGTTCCGCCTTCTTTGGCTCATCGGCGAACACCCCATCGCTGGCAAAAAGGGTTGCCCCGGCAACGGCTGACATCACAAGCAGATCCCGACGATCAAGCGGAGAATATGGACCGGACATGGCAGGGTTCCCGGCAATTTGAGAGGTTTTCTGAAAACGGCGACATTCGTGCGGCCAGAAGAAAATTGATTGTGGCCTTCTCGTTCATCGCGGGCAAGCAAAAACCTGGCCGAAATGGGGCATCTGTGCCATCGGAAGAGTGAGGGGCATCATTCATCCGGCCAGCCATTTTATCCCAATCGCTCATTTGTTTGGACGTATTGAGAGGATGAACTCCTCATGTGAAGCCATTCTCTGGTTAGAAATGATTCTGCCAAACCATGCGGAACTGCCTCTTTTCACGCACACTAAACAGGCATTATTTGCTATAAAAATAATCATTAGTTTGATTTTATTTTTTACGAGCCAAGTGATTTTGTTCAGTATTGCCATACCAATTGGATTTGGCTTAAGAATTGCTCAATGTCTGCTCAATCTATGTGCCATTCTCAACTTTTCAGAAGACATTGGCGGGTGAGTTCCATGAGATTATCACTCACACGTACAACCATCGGAGCCCAAGCGACTCGTGGGGTGGCCCGTGGTCACTCGTGAAGATTTGATCGTCAAGTCACTCGGAACATGCCGGGTAGATTCCCCGCTGCTGCCCATTTTAGAGCAGCGGAAGCGAAGCTATTACAACGTTGATGAAAGTGATCGTGTCCTCTTCGACGACACCGCGTCGGCCCTTGTCGCCCACGGATCATCGCTTGACCAGATTCCAGGATTTGAACCGGCCGGACCGCGTCGGAAGATCTTCTTCGATCCCTCAAAAACTCGCGCGGGGATCGTGACTTGCGGGGGCCTCTGCCCCGGATTCAACGATGTGATCCGGGCCTTGGTCATGGAGTTGCACTTCCTTTACGGCGTCCGTCGCATCCACGGTTTTTGCAACGGTTACCAAGGCTTTATTCCCAAGTATAAGCGCCCGGTTCTCGAACTCACGCCTCAATTTGTCAGCCAGATCAACGAACACGGCGGCACAATTTTGGGCACGTCCCGAGGTCAGCAAGACCCGGTTGAGATCGTTGATTGCCTGGAACGAATGGGCATCAATGTTATGTTCGTCATCGGCGGCGACGGCACTCTTCGCGGAGCCCAGGCGATCAGTCGCGAGGTGGAGGCCCGTGGGGTAAAGATTGCGGTTGTCGGCATTCCTAAGACAATCGACAACGATATCATGTTCATCGATCAAAGTTTCGGGTTTCAGACAGCGTTCTCGATGGCGGCCGATGTGATCCAGACGGCCCACGCCGAGGCCAAGGCCTCGCCGAACGGGATCGGGTTGGTCAAACTGATGGGCCGGCACTCGGGCTTCATCGCCTGCTATGCCTCGCTGGCCTGTAATGACGCCAACTTCGTGCTGATCCCCGAAGTGCCCTTCAAGCTGGAGGGGGATCACGGTTTTCTGGCGACGCTCCGAAAGCGTGTGCAGGCTTCGGGGCATGCGGTCATCGTGGTGGCCGAGGGCGCCGGTCAAGATATGATGGGGAGCCACAACGGCGGGACGGATGCCTCCGGGAATTCCAAACTCGGCGACATCGGTGTCTTTTTGAAGCAAAAGATCACGGAAGATTTCACGGCGGCGGGGATGGAACTCAATCTGAAGTATTTTGACCCAAGTTATTTCGTCCGCAGTGTGAAGGCGAACCCATTTGATGCGGTTTACTGTCTGCGGCTGGCCCACAACGCCGTCCATGCGGCGATGGCCGGACGAACCGAGGTGGTGGTTAGCCGGTGGCATGGTCGGTTCGTGTTGCTGCCGATTCCGCTGGCCGTGCGAAACCGTCATGAAGTGGACCCGAATGGCGACCTGTGGTTGAGCGTATTGGAATCGACCGGCCAACCACCTGTTTTTGGGTGATGGGGACCGGAACACAAATTCGGTGATGAATGACTTTTGACCCACAGAAGGCTCTTGGCTCGGATATTCGTCTGCTCGGTAATCTGCTCGGAGAGGCAATCCGTCTCCTTGCGGGGGATGCCGCGTTTGATCTTGAGGAAGAAGTCCGCGCGGCGGCCAAGGAGTTGCGTGTCAACCCCTCGCCGGAGGCGGCGCGAGGACTACGCGACCGGCTTGGTTCTCTCGATCTTCCCGCTCTCCGGGGGCTTATTCGAGCCTTCAGCGTCTTTTTCGACCTCATCAACCTTGCGGAACAACAAGCCCGTGTGCGGGCGTTGCGTCACCGGGCCGAAAAGCCGGATTCCCGCCGGGCTGAGAATGCCGAATCTGCATTGCGGCAAATCGCCGGTCGGGGCATTCCGGCCGAAGAGGTGGCGGATCATCTGGCCCGCGCGATTGTCGTGCCCGTGTACACGGCCCATCCCAGCGAAGCCCGTCGACGGAGTGTGTTGGAAAAACTGGCGGCCGTCGCCCAACTTCTAGATCGTATTGAATACGGCATGCTCACGCCGACCGAGCGTGAAACGGCCATCGGAGCCATTGCCGAGGAAGTCGAGGGCTTGTGGCTGACCAACTCGGTCCGATCTTCACGTCCGTCGGTGCTTGACGAAGTCCGGCAGGTGCTCGGGTTGGTCGAAACCCGGTTGTTGCATGTCGTGCCGCAGGTCTATCGAAAATTAGAAACAGCCCTCAAAGGCGCTTATCCCAATCACGACTGGAATGTGCCCGCGTTTCTTCGTTTTGGATCATGGATTGGCGGCGACCGCGACGGCCATCCGAATGTCACGCACGACATCACGGCCGCCGCCGTCCGGCTGCATCAAGAAACCATTCTCAAGCACTACCTGAGCCGGATTGAAACGCTTGGCGGCAAACTCAGTCACTCGGCCCCGTTTGTCGAGGCCGGGCCTGAATTGAAGGCTTCGCTGGCGGCGGACGCGAAACTGTTTCCCGGTCTTCCGCCTGGCAAGGGGCAGGAGCCGTATCGGGCCAAGTGTCGGATGATTGCCGAGAAACTTCGCCGCACGCTGGAATACACCCGCACCCATGCCGCGGATTGGGGCGCCGAGAAACATGTGCCGCCGCCCGAGGTTTATGTCGGGCGACAAGGATTGCTTGCCGATCTGAAACTGATCGCCGAGGACGTTCGCCGGGTCGGCGCCACGGCAACCGCCAACGGGGCCATCCGCGACTTTATCCGCTTGGTCGAGGTGTTCGGGCTGCATCTAATGACGCTCGACATCCGCCAGCACAGCGGCCGACATGAACAAGCCATTGATGAGGTTTTGCGGGCCGCCTCGGTTTGTCCGAATTACTTGGAATTGTCGCCTGATGCGCGATTCACGTTGCTGGCGAAAGAACTCGAATCAACCCGTCCTCTGATCCCCGCCCATCTGCCCTTCTCCGCCGACTGTGTGGAAGTGATTCGCACGTTCCGGACAATGGCGGCGGTGCTTGAACAACATTCGCCGGAAGTCCTGGGCACTTACATCATCAGTTCGACGACCGACCCGGTTCATCTGTTGGAAGTGCTGTTGTTTGCCCGCGAAGCCCGGTTGTTCCGGCCAATCGAGGGCATCAGCCGCATCGACATTGTGCCGCTGTTCGAGGCTCTCGAACCGCTTCGCACCTCCCGCGACATTATGACGAAACTGTTTGAGTTGCCGGTTTATCGCCGTCAACTTGAGCTTCGGGGCAACATGCAGGAGGTGATGATTGGATATTCGGACAGCAACAAGGAAAGCGGTTTTCTTCAGTCGGCCTGGGCTCTTTATCGTGCTCAAGTTGACCTGACCGAATTGGGGCGTCGGGAAGGAATCGTCATCCAGTTCTTCCACGGTCGCGGCGGGGCGATTGGTCGCGGTGGCGGCCCGGCGAATTACGCCATTCTCGCCCAGCCACGCGGCACCGTCGACGGCCGGTTGCGGATGACCGAACAGGGCGAGATGATCGCCGACCGCTATGGACACCCGGCGATTGCCGAACGACATCTTGAACAAGTCCTTGATGCCGTGTTGCGGACGAGTTTTCCGGCCGACGATGAAAGCCCCGATCCGGCTTGGTTGACGGCGTTGGACAGCCTCGCCGAATCGGCCCGGCGAAACTACCGGGCACTGGTTTACGAAAACCCGGAGTTCCTGACGTATTTTGAACAAGCCACATGCGTCGGCGAAATCGCTGAATTGAAAATCGGCTCCCGGCCGGCCCGGCGAAGCGGCGCCAAAAGTATCGAACAATTGCGGGCGATTCCGTGGGTGTTCAGTTGGATGCAAAGCCGGCACACCCTTCCGGGATGGTTTGGTCTTGGCAGCGCGGTGACCGAATTCCTGAAGACCCATCCGAACGGACTGGCGATGCTTCGGGACATGTATGCTCGCTGGCCGTTCTGGCGAACATTGATCGACAATGCCCAGATGATTTTGGCCAAAGCCGATATGGTGATCGCCCGGCTCTATGCCGACTTGGTGAGTCAACCGGAGATCGCGGAGCGAATCTACGGCCAGATTGCCGCCGAGTACCGAAGCGCCGTCGATGCCGTTTGTCAGATTACCGGACAGACGGAATTACTTGAGAAATCGCCGGTGCTCCAAACCTCGATTGACCGGCGAAACCCGTATGTGGATCCGCTCAGTTTCATTCAACTGGTGTTGTTGCAACGTCTGCGTTCCGGCGCCGACGGCCCGTCGCGGGATGAACTCATCACCGGCGTGCTGGAAAGCATCAACGGGGTCGCCTCCGGGCTGAAAAACACAGGATAAGTCTGGGTGAATTTTCCCAGTCTGATGGTTCTCCATGAGTCAAGGACTCTGACTCGTTTGTTATTTGAAATTCTGTTCCTTTCACAGTCAACCATGATTCATACCCCAGAAGGTAACTTGGTTGGTGTTCATCGGATTCTCCATGCAATCGGACTCTCACCCGTTCTCGCCGTTGCCCCCGGTCGCCAGCGGCCTCTATCATCCTTCGTTTGAACGTGATGCTTGCGGTGTCGGCTTTCTCGCGGACATCAAAGGCCGGAAGTCGCATGCCACTGTTCTGGATGGTCTGCAACTGCTGCGAAACCTCCAGCATCGCGGGGCCTGCGGTTGCGACCAAGACACCGGGGATGGCGCGGGCATCCTGCTCCAAATGCCGGACCCGTTCTTCCGTGATGCGGCCAAAACCCTCGGTATTATCCTGCCGGGAGCGGGCGACTACGGGATCACTTTTTGTTTTCTGCCCACAGATGGCACAAATCGAAGTTCCTGTCGTCAAGTCATCGAAAAGATTGTGGGCGACGAAGGACAGACCGTTCTCGGCTGGCGGCCTGTGCCGGTTGATTCAAACGCGATCGGCTGGCTGGCGAAGTCGTCCGAACCAGTGATGGAACAATTGCTCATTGGCCGGGGCAAGGCAACGCCGACCGGTGAGGCATTTGAGCAAAAGCTCTATGTGATCCGGCGACGGGCCGAGCGATGGGCCGCGACACAGGGCGAATCAGCCCCGGCCGGATTCGCCATCGCCAGCAGCAGTTCCCGCACGGTCATCTACAAAGGGATGCTCAAGCCGGACCAGCTTGAGGCGTATTTTCCCGATCTGTCGCATCCCGGCATGGAATCGGCAATTGCCCTTGTTCATAGCCGATACAGCACCAACACATTCCCGCAATGGGCGCTGGCCCAGCCGTTCCACATGCTCGCCCACAACGGCGAGATCAACACACTCAACGGCAACGCCCACTGGTTCAAGGCCCGTCAGGCGATGATGCAAGGCGGGGCCTTGGGCGAAGACTTGCCGAAAGTTTTGCCATTGGAATTCGACGGTTTGAGCGACTCAGCCGTGCTTGACCGGGCGGTGGAGCTTCTGGTTCGTTCTGGCCGCACGTTGCCGCACGCGATGATGATGCTTGTACCGGAAGCATATGAGGAACAAAAACATCTTGATCCGTCGATTCGCGGCTTTTTCCAATACCACCGATGCCTGACCGAACCGTGGGATGGCCCGGCCAACCTGTCATTTACCGATGGCACGGTGATCGGTTCCATGCTTGACCGCAACGGCCTGCGCCCCGGTCGTTACGTCATCACGGACGAGCGGGTGATTGTCGCCAGCGAAGTCGGCGTGCTGCCGACGCCGACGGGAGAAATTCGGGCCACCGGGCGGCTTCAGCCCGGCAAGCTGTTCATGGTTGACACTTCCACCGGGAAGGTCTTTTTCGATGAAGAGATTAAGCTCCATGTGGCCGGACGCCAGCCATATGCGGATTGGGTCGGGCAGCATCAGGTTCAACTGGATAGCCTGCCGAACGCGACAGTTCCGGACTCGGATTTGACAACCCTGCGGCATCGTCAACATGCTTTTGGCTACACGCAAGAAGACGTGGCGCGTGTTTTGATTCCGATGGCGCAAGACGGCCAGGAACCGATCTCAAGCATGGGGATTGACACGCCGCTTGCGGTGCTGAGTGACCGCGCTCAACTCCTTTTCAATTACTTCAAGCAACTCTTTGCCCAAGTCACCAACCCGCCGATCGATCCGATCCGCGAGAAGGTGGTGATGAACACCGAGTCACTGCTCGGCGCCGAGACAAACCTGCTTGCGGAATCGCCCGAACACGCCCGTTTGCTTCGCCTCAAAGGGCCCACGCTTACTGATGAGGAACTTGCCAAGATTCGCGTGCTGGACCGGCCGGGGCTAAAGGCCCGCACACTCAGCACTCTGTTCGACAAGAACGGGGGATTGGAGACGGCTCTCGAAAAATTGTGCAATGACGCCATGGAGGCGGTGAAAGACGGTCACACCGTCGTGATCCTTTCTGATCGCGGGGTGGATGCCGACAAGGTTCCGATTCCATCGCTGCTGGCATCGGCGGCTGTGAATCATCATTTGATCCGGGCCGGATTGCGGATGCGTTGCGGATTGATCGTTGAAACAGGTGAAGCACGCGAAGTTCATCATTTCGCCCTGCTCGTCGGGTACGGGGCCGCTGCCGTCAATCCGTACCTCGTGTTTGAAACTTATCGGGGTCTTGCGGCCGAGGGGATGCTCGTCGATGCCAATGGCGCGGCGTTCGATCTGGCGAAAGCGTTCAAGAATTACACCAAGTCGATTGACGCCGGTTTGTTGAAAGTCTTCAGCAAGATGGGCATCAGCACCCTGATGAGCTACCGAGGGGCGCAAATCTTTGAGGCGATCGGGCTGAGTTCTCAACTCATCGACCGATACTTCACTGACACGCCAAGCCGTATTGAGGGGATTGGGTTGGCCGAGATCGCCCGCGAATCGCTGACTCGTCACGCCATCGGCTTCCCCGGCGACCCGGATGCGGAATCCCCGGATCTCGACACCGGCGGCGACATTATGTGGCGCCGTCGTGGCGAACACCACATGTGGAACCCGGAGACCGTCCAGACGCTTCAACACGCCGTTCGCAAGGACAGCCGCGAAGAGTACGACGCATTTGCCAAAGCCGCGAACGACGAGAGCCGACGGCTCTGCACGATTCGCGGATTGATGGATATCAAAGTGGCCCGCAAATCAATCCCGCTGGAATTGGTGGAACCGGCCAAAGAGATCGTTAAACGGTTCTTCACCGGCGCGATGAGTTTCGGCAGCATCAGCAAAGAGGCCCATGAAACGCTGGCCATCGCATTGAACCGCATTGGCGGGCGAAGCAACACCGGCGAAGGGGGCGAAGATCCGATCCGTTTCAAGCCCGATGGCAACGGCGATCTGCGAGGCAGCGCCATCAAACAGGTGGCCAGCGGCCGGTTCGGCGTCACCGCAAACTATCTGGCGAACGCAGTTGAAATTCAGATCAAAATGGCCCAAGGCGCCAAGCCCGGCGAGGGGGGACAGCTTCCCGGCCACAAGGTTGACAGCGCCATCGCCAAGACGAGATACAGCACACCGGGCGTCGGGCTGATCTCCCCGCCGCCGCACCATGACATTTACAGCATCGAAGACCTGGCCCAGCTCATCTTCGATTTGAAGAATGCCAATCCGCACGCCGAGATTTCCGTCAAGTTGGTGGCCGCGGCCGGTGTTGGAACAATCGCCACGGGAGTCGCCAAGGGATACGCCGATCGCATTCTGATTAGCGGCGACTCGGGCGGCACCGGCGCCAGTCCCCTTTCCAGCATCCAACATGCGGGCGTCGCTTGGGAACTTGGGCTGGCCGAAGCCCAACAGGTGTTGGTCCGTAACGGGCTTCGTGGCCGCGTCCGGCTTCAAACAGACGGGCAGATCAAGACGGGCCGCGATGTCGTCATTGCCGCGTGCCTCGGTGCGGAAGAATACGGCTTTGCAACGGCCCCGTTGATCGCCCTTGGCTGTGTGATGATGCGAAAGTGCCATCTAAACACTTGCCCGGTCGGCATCGCCACCCAAGACCCAGTATTGCGGGCGCAGTTCGCCGGCACGCCGGAACATGTTGTCAATTATCTGTTCTTTGTGGCCGAGGAAGTGCGTGAATTATTGAGCGAGATGGGTTTCCGCACCCTTGATGAAATCGTCGGGCGTCCCGATTTGCTCACCCCGCATGATCTGTCGTGGCATTGGAAGGCGAAGCATCTCGATCTGATGCCATTGTTGGAACGGCCAAAAGTCGCGCCGGGCACGCCGTTGCGGTGTGTCGAACGGCAACCGGACATCCTCGCCGAACAACTCGATTGGGAGTTTATCCGGGCGGCCAAAGATGCGGTCGATCATCCGCGACGACTGCAATTGTCGCTGCCGATCTCGAACCGAAATCGAACAACCGGGACATTGCTGAGTTATTTCATCACTGAAAAATTCGGCGAGACCGGCCTTCGGGAAGACACCATTGACCTGCGATTCACCGGTACCGCCGGTCAAAGTTTCGGGGCCTTCGTCACCCGTGGAATCACGCTGCGACTTCGCGGCCAGGCGAACGACTATGTCGGCAAAGGGCTTTCGGGCGGCAAGTTAATCGTCTCCCCTCCCGTGGAAGCCGGATATGTCGCGGAAGAGAACGTCATCGTCGGCAACGTCGCGCTTTACGGTGCAACAGCCGGGGAAGCCTATTTCCGTGGCCGGGCGGGCGAACGCTTTGCCGTCCGAAATAGCGGGGCAAAGGCTGTCGTCGAGGGGATGGGCGATCACGGTTGCGAGTACATGACCGGCGGCATGATCGTCGTCCTTGGCAGCACCGGCCGGAATTTCGCGGCCGGGATGAGCGGCGGGTTGGCCTATGTCTACGACCCGCATGGCACCTTCCGCGAGAATTGCAACTTGGAAATGGTCGATCTCGTACCGGTCGAAGAATACAAGGATGTCGGACAGTTGAGCAATCTCATCAACCGGCACGTCCTGTACACCGGGTCGGTCATCGGCAACGAGATTGTCAACGACTTCGGCGCGGCCATCGGGAAGTTCGTGAAGGTCTTCCCGAAGGATTATCGCCGGGTGCTTGAACAAAGCCGGGCCGTCCAACGACAGTGGGAATTGGTCAACGCATAGTGAAGTGGTTAGTCGGCGGCTTGATCGAAACAAGAACAACACAAGCAGAGCAAAAGACGATGGCTGATCCCCGAGGGTTTCTGAACGTTGAACCGCAGAAGCCGACCCCGCGGCCTATTCACCTGCGTGTCCGCGACTATGGCGAACTTTATCAGCCGATGCCGGCCGAAAGCACGCGCGCCCAAGCCACCCGTTGCATGGACTGCGGCATCCCGTTCTGTCACACCGGTTGCCCGCTTGGCAACCGCATCCCGGACTGGAACGACCTCGTCCATCGCAACCGCTGGGAAGAGGCATTAAAAGCCCTGCACGACACGAACAACTTCCCGGAGTTCACTGGCAAAACCTGCCCGGCGCCGTGCGAGGCATCATGTGTTTTGGCCCTCAACGGCGCGGCGGTGACGATCAAGACCATCGAACAGGCCATCGTTGATCGCGGTTGGGAAAAAGGCTGGATCATCCCCGAACCACCAAAGCATGAAACGGGCAAGTCCGTCGGCATTATCGGCAGCGGTCCGGCGGGATTGGCCGCCGCGCAGCAATTGCGGCGGGCCGGGCACAAGGTCACCGTTTATGAACGTGACGACCGCCCCGGCGGATTGCTCACTTATGGCATCCCCGATTTCAAGATGGCCAAGCTTTATGTCGAACGCCGGATCGAGCAACTTCAGGTTGAAGGTGTTGTATTCTCGCTGAATGCTGACATTGGTTGCAATGTTGACGCACAGGAACTCCGCAATCGGCATGATGCGATTCTGCTTTGTGTCGGAGCGACCAAGCCGCGTGAACTGGACATCCCCGGCCGACAGTTGAAGGGAGTGGAACAGGCGATGCCGTTCCTGACCGCCCAAAATCGCCGCGGATTCGGCGACAAACTCGACGGCGAATCACTCACGGCGGCCGGCAAGAACGTCATCATCATCGGCGGCGGCGACACGGCGGCCGACTGCCTCGGCACCTGTCACCGGCAGGGGGCCAAGTCGGTTCTCCAACTCGACTATAATCCCTGCCCGCCGGAAAACACGAACCCGGACACGCCCTGGCCGCTGTGGCCGAAAATTCTCCGCATCACCCCGGCTCACGAAGAAGGGGGCAAGCGGGACTGGCAAATCAAGACGAAGAATTTTGCAGGCGACGCGCAAGGCCGTGTGACTGAGTTGCATGTCGTCCGGGTCAATCAATACTTCGACAAATCCGGCGAACGCCAGTTCGAGGAACTCGAAGGTTCCGAACTCGTCTTCCCGTGCGAGCTGGCTCTGCTGGCGATTGGTTTCTCCGGCCCCGAGGCAAGCCTGCCGGCAAAACTCGGCTTGGGACTGACCGAATCCAAGGCGATCCGCAGCGATGACAAATACGCCACCTCCACCCCCGGTGTTTTCGCGGCCGGCGACTGTCGGCGGGGTCAATCGTTGGTGGTCTGGGCCATCGCCGAGGGCCGTGAAGCGGCGAGACATGTGGACGAATATCTGACGGGCCACACAAGCCGTCTTCGCGGAAGGGATATTCCCCTTGGGCACATCAATTCGTGATGACCCTCACCGGGTCAATCGAATGGTTCACCGTTTGGGTTCTTCCAGCGACTTCAGGTAGGCGAAGAGGTCGGCCACTTCGCCATCACCAAGTTTGTCGAGCAATCCGGCGGGCATCGGCGATGTCTCGACGGGGCGTTTGGAGGCAATCTTCTCCCCGGCAATCCGAACCGATGTGTCGGCGTTTGTCTGGAGAATCACGCCATCGGTGGCCTCGTAAATCATCACCCCGATAAAGACCCGTTCATCCTCGGTGGTGATCCGCGTCGGACGATATCGTGGCGACACATCCTTGCTGGGTTGCAGAATCGCCGTGAGCAGATCGTCCTTTCCGAAGCGTTTGCTGATCCCAAGCAAAGACGGCCCGAGCGCCCGGCCGCCATCATGACAGGCGGCACAACTCGCCTTCGTGAATACGCTCTTGCCTCGCTCGGCATCGCCTTTTTCCCAAACGATGCCAGCCTCTCGCTGCTTCCACGCCACCGAATCAAATCCATCATTTGAGGCAAACAGCGGCGTGGTTTCTGGATGATTTTTGGTCACCCATTCAACCCACGCTTTCGGATCGGCGTCGAGTTTCTGACCGGTGCGTTTTTGTAACAATGAAGCGACCGTTGCTCGCGCCAACTTGTCCTCCGGCCCAAGTCGTCGAAGAGCCTTCACAGCGGCGACAATTTCGGTGACTCCCTCGGGACGAGGAAGCTTTTCCAACATCTTTGCCGACCGCGAGACTACTTGCGGATCAAACGATGCAAGTCCGGTGACAAACCTCGTCGCATCTTCTTCCTGCGGAGGAAGCGCCTTCAAGATTGCGTCACGAAGTTCGGGCCGTTCCCACAGTTTGAGAAGCACCGGGCGACAACTCTCGGCTGGCATTGCCCCAAGCAATTCGACCACACCGGGTGTCCAGCCGTAATCGGCATTCTTTTTGGCGGCTTCCGCAAATGCCCTCGCCGCTTTCTCCTCATTGAGTAGAAGCGGTTTCACAAATAGCAAATGTTCCGGTTGGCCAAATAAGGGATGGTTCAACATTTGAGAACCGAGGTTCGGATATCGCTTGCCAAGAGCCGCGACGATTTCTGTGATTCGGAGCGGCCAAAAGGTGTCTCGCGGGAGATTCTGTTTCGTCGCCTTGCGGTCAAGATGCAGCAGGATGTCCGCGATTTTCCGTTCGGATTGGCCATCAGCCCCAAGTCGTGCGATGACAGCCAAATGGCCAATGTCTTTGCGAACATCCGAATCAGCACTGATTTGGCGAATCGCCTGTTGCGCAAACCGCGTTTCTTGGGATTGGATGCCTGCCAAAGTGCGGAATGCTTCAACCTCTAAATCCGGATTGCCACCGGAGAGAACTGCTTCGCAAGCTCGTTCAATTGCCTCTCTTTGTTGCGGGGTCGGTGCGCGTCGGAGAGTATAACCCTCGAAGACCGTGCCGACCGCGTCCTTGGTGGTCAGATCGCCGAGGGCAAGTTGGATGATTCGGATAGCTTGAAGTTTGAGTCCGTTGGCCGTGTTCTTGTCGTTTAGGACGGAGATAGCCGTCTCGATTGAGCGAGCGGGATCAGAGTTGGTCTCCATAAAGGCCATTGTCAGTCTTGACTGGGCATCCGTTAGTGGCGCTGACTTTGCGACGTGTCCAATCATCACCCGGCCAGCCGCGAGTCGAATCATCGGATCGGGGTCGCATAACTTCGATATCACGGAATCTAAAATTGCCTTGTCCCATGCGATCTTGTCTCCATGACGCCGCAGCAACTCAAGGTCATACCGGCGGGCACGCTGTTCGGAGGCTGTCGCCGGAAAAGGAAGCCAACTCGAAGAACTGTTCGTCGGCAATTTTCTCTCAGCCTCCGGCGTCAAATCGAGAGAACGCTTTGCCATCGGCAGCAGCTTACCGACGGGGCTGTTTTCGTGTGAGATTCGATAGATGCCGCCACGAGTGCCCCGGCCGCCGATGCTTACGAACAGTTCACCGGTTTTGGGATGCACCGCCAGCGCGGTGGGGGCGAATCCGCTTGTGCCAATCGCCTCGGCGAAGACTTCGGGCTTGCCTGCGTAAGTTGAATCCTTCGGGGTCATTGGCACAAAGTGGATGCGGCCGAATGTCCAGTCTGCCAGGAAGAAGCCGCCGCGATACTTCTCCGGGAAGTGGGTATGTCGATAACAGGCGACACCCGTGGGCGAACCGCGGCCCGTGGTGCAAACCGGCGGCACGCAATCCACGAAATATGGCGGTTTTCTCCAAAACTGCCCGAATTGCGGCGAACGCCAGCCGTGGTTCCCGCCGGTCACGACGTGATAGAACCGGCACGGTTCATACCAAGGCAGCCCGACACAGCGTTCGTTGTCCGAGTCATAGGCGAATGGTTCGCCGTCGAGATTAAAGTCGAACGAGTAGGGATTGCGGAACCCGTCGGCAACCACTTCAACTTCTCGCTGATCAGGCGAGATACGGAGCAACGCCCCGGCGACAGGCTCTTTCACCGGCGAGCGGGGAGACGTGATCGTCTGCTTCGTGACGCCGGCCATGTTGCCGCACAGAAGATAAAGCCAGCCGTCCGGGCCACGACGAACCGCGTGGGCATCATGTTCGCCAGTGGTTTTGAGTTTGATTAGCGTTTCGGGCGTTTGCTTGAGTTTGTCCTTGCCGTTGTAACCGCGATAGCGTTGAAGCCCGCCATTGGTCACCACATAAAGCGAATCCCCTTCGGCAAGCAACCCCATCGGACCGTCTTTGAGTCCGTCGATGAGGTCAATCGCCCGGTCGGCGATGCCGTCGCCATTGTCATCCACAAGCACCCGGACATATCCCCGGCCGGCCACCAATACCCGGCCGGCTTCATCGATTGTCATGGTGTAAATGTCGGGAGCAATTGCATTGTCCGCGACAAGCGACACCACAAATCCGGTCGGTGCCGAGATATCCAGAGTTGATGTTGGAGCAGAAGTAACAGAGGCCAACAGAAAAAGGAAAGCAGTCGGCATGGTGTGACACCTTGTGCTTGATGCTTCAAGCGACCCGGAAAGAGAGATTCCGATATCTCATGATGTATCATCAACGACCTTCGACGACCTGTCCCGGAATGTTTCAACCCGCCCCGGCGGTATACTGACCGGGGTGGTTGCAAAATTACGCCAATCGAGCCATTAGATGTACGATGCCGTTGTGGTCGGGTCCGGTCCGAATGGGTTGGCGGCCGCCGTGGCCTTGGCGAGAATGCGCTATTCCGTGCTTGTTGTCGAAGCGGCCGAGACGATTGGCGGCGGCACCCGGTCCGCTGAACTCACGCTGCCGGGGTTTGTCCATGACATCTGCTCGGCCGTTCATCCGATGGGAGCCGCCTCTCCGTTTTTCAAATCGCTGCCGCTCGCCGAACACGGCTTGGAATGGGTCCACCCGGAAATACCGCTGGCCCACCCGCTGGAAAATGGCCTGGCTGCTGTCTTGGAGCGAGATTTAGAGGCAACGGCTGACAAACTCGGCCCGGACTCATCGGCCTATCGGCGACTCATCGGCCCGCTGGTGAGCGGCTCTTCCGGTTTGTTCGACGATCTGTTGGGGCCGCTTCGATTTCCCAATCATCCGCTCCTGTCCATGCGGTTCGGATTGAACGCCATTCGTTCGGCCAAGGGTCTTGCCAGGGCTTGGTTTCGCGCCGAACCGGCAAGAGCGATTATTGCCGGTTTGGCCGCGCATGCGGTGTTGCCGCTCGATCAGTCGCCCGGCGCGGCGATTGCCCTAATGCTTGGCATTGCCGGCCATGCCGTCGGCTGGCCGTTTCCTCGTGGTGGTTCGCAGAAAATTGCCGACGCGCTGGCATCCTGTCTCCGTTCATCCAGCGGGGTGATCGAAACCCGGCGAAGAATCACATCGATTGATGAACTCCCGCCTTCGCGCGTGGTGCTTCTCGATGTGACGCCTCGTCAGATCATTTCAATGGCCGGACATCGACTGCCGAGCCGTTACTGCCGGTCACTCAGTCGATATCGTTATGGGCCGGGGGTGTTCAAAGTGGATTGGGCGCTCTCGGGGCCAATTCCGTGGCGCGCCCCGGCCTGTCGGCGGGCGGGCACTGTGCACATCGGAGGCACGCTCGAAGAAGTGACCTCGACGGAAAGGGCCGTGTGGCGGGGCGAACATCCTGAACGACCGTTCGTGCTACTGGCCCAACCAAGTCTGTTCGATTCATCACGCGCTCCCGCCGGGAAACACACGGCTTGGGGATACTGTCACGTCCCGCATGGATCGTTGATCGACATGACCGGGCGAATTGAGGCCCAAGTGGAGCGATTCGCTCCGGGGTTCCGTGATTTAATCATGGCCCGACATGTCATGAACACGGCACAGATGGAACGGCACAACCCAAACTACATCGGCGGAGACATTGGTGGCGGGGTCGTGGATTGGTGGCAGTTATTCAGCCGACCCGTCCTTCGGCCAAGCCCCTACGCCACGCCAAACCCCCGGCTGTTCATCTGTTCTTCCTCCACACCTCCCGGCGGCGGGGTCCACGGCATGTGCGGTTATTTTGCCGCTGTCGCCGCCATGAGGCAATTACGGCGGTAAAAAGTGAAATGGGCCAAATCCGCCAAAATTGGTTACGCCAATGTGATTTTTCCCCGAGCGATCTTTGCGCTTAAGACTTTTCTTCCCCCCCGCCTTGCGGTAATCTGTCTGCACATCCCGCCCCGTCTGTTCCCAAGGTGCTTTTCATGCTCTCCCGCTGTGTTTTGATCCTGTCACTGGCCCTCGGCTTGGGCGGGATCGCTTCCGCGCAAAAAACGCCCGAAGAAACCGTCAAATCGTTCACCGTGGCCGAGGGGCTTCAGGTGGAATTGTTTGCCGCCGAGCCAATGGTCATCAACCCGACGAGCATGGACGTTGACCATCTCGGCCGGGTCTGGATTTCGGAGGCCGTCAACTATCGCCGCAAGAACTTCGGCCGGCCGATCCTTCGTGAAGAGGGCGACCGCATTGTGATTTTGACCGACAAGAACGGCGATGGCAAAGCGGATGAATCAACCGTCTTCTATCAAGGCAAGGAACTCTATGGCCCCCTCGGCGTATGCGTTGCCAAGGACGCCAAGGGGCCGGGCTACAAAGTCTTCGTGTGCCAGTCGCCGGACATCTTGCTCTTCATTGATGCGGATGGGGACGGCAAGGCTGACGGCCCGCCGACCAAGTTCCTGACCGGCATTGGCGGCTTCGACCACGACCACGGCGTCCACGGCATGAATATCGGCCCGGACGGCAAACTGTATTTCACCATCGGCGACCAAGGCGTGACCGGCCTTCAATCCTCGGACGGCAAAGGCCGCAAGTGGAAGTCTGGCACGCCGGATTGTCAGGCCGGAACGGTGTGGAAATGCGACATCGACGGCAAGAACCTTGAATTGATTGCCCACAATTTCCGGAACAACTACGAATGCTGCGTGAACAGTTTCGGCGAAGTCTGGCTCTCGGACAACGACGACGACGGCAACCAGCAAACCCGTATTTGCTTCGTGATGCCCGGCGGCAACTACGGTTATTTCCCGCGAGGGGCCGGTCAATCACACTGGCACGAAGAACAACCCGGCATCGTCCACAAGACCTTGCGCACCGGCTTCGGCAGCCCGACCGGGATTTGCTTCTACGAGGGCACTCTGTTGCCGGAAAAATATCGCGGCCAACTCCTCCACTGCGACGCCGGCCCGCGTGAACTTCGATGCTTCCACAAAAAACCAAAGGGAGCCGGTTACGAACTGGAAAAAGAAAACCTCGTCACGAGTACGGACAACTGGTTCCGGCTGTCAGATGTCTGCGTCGCCCCGGACGGCAGCGTGATGATGGCCGATTGGTACGATCCGGGTGTCGGCGGTCACGGCATGGGCGACTGGACCCGCGGGCGTGTCTACCGGCTGACGCCGAAGGGGCACAAAGGGTACAAAATTCCCGAAGTAAAACTTGGAAAAGACGAAAAGTTGATCGAAGCATTGGTTTCACCTTGCCTCGCGACACGCGCTCTTGCCATCGACCACATCCGTAAATCACCCCCGGCCGACCTAATTCCTTCCGTTGGACATTACTTTGGGAAAATCAGAAAACAGCAACCCGATCAGGCGTTCATTGGTCATGAAGTGGCTTTGGCTCGAACAATCTGGATGCTTTTGGAAACAACAGGCACCACAGAGAAACCGAATAAAGACAACTTCATGGGGCTATTTGAACTGTATGCGACTTTCACTTCGGCCAGTAAATCAAGCAATCAAGCAATGGGTATCCGGGTTGGAGATGCTGTTTCAAAGAAATTTGGAGTTTGGCTGGGCATTTTTAAGAATGAAGAGGATGCAAAACCCGAAAGTGTGCTTGCATATATTTCAAAGCGTTTTCAGAGCAAAGATCAGTTATCTCAAATCACCATTGCTGATTTGCGTGAAGCCTTATTGATGATGCCTCGCATGACTCCGGACCAAGTCGCAAAACTATTTCCAGAGTATGCGAAGAATTACGATGGCCAAGACATTTTCTACCGGGCCGCACTCAACATTGCCTGCGGAATTGATCAATCGCGGCGTGACATTATCCTCGCAGACTTCGACAAGCAGTTCCCGGAATGGAACGACAAAGTCGCCGACCTCGTTTGGGAACTTCGGCCCAAATCCATGCTGCCGAAACTCGGCAAATTGTTGGAAGACCCGAAAATCACTTCGGCTCAGAAGGGCCGGATAGTGGATATTCTTGCGGCAAGCAACGACGCCTCGGCGGGGCAATCCATGTTAGCCCTCCTCAGCGGATCCGCTCCGGATGAAGTGAAAGTTCGGGCGTTGGAAAACCTTCGCTTGTTCCTGCCGACGAAATGGAACTCGCTGGCCAAGTCGCCGGAACTTAAGAGCGTCATTGCCGGACTGTTGAAAAACCCGGCCACGCAAATCACCGGCTTGCAACTGGTGGCCGCCACCAATCACACGGAAGCCCTGTCGCAAGTCAGTGAATTGATCGGTGGCACTGACTCCACCAAGCCAGTGCGAATTGAGGCAATTCGCACTCTCGGGAAATTGCATGACCCCAAAGTCATCGATCATTTGGGCGCGACCATCATTTTCGGCAAAGACCTTGAGTTGGCCAACGAAGCCATCCTCGCTTTTGGTTCACTGGCGGGTGGAAAGCCGGAAGCCGTTGAAACCAAGCAAGCATTGAAAACACTTCAAGACTTGGTCACCAACGACGGAGCGAGCATCGAGTTGAAGCGACCGGCCATTGCCGGTCTGGCCGGAACCCGCGCGGGCACCGGCTGGTTGCTCAATCTGCGGCAAGAAAACAAACTGCCGGACACGCTGGTGGCCGACACGGGCCGGCTCTTGCGAAACAGCCCGTTCGCGGGGGAACGCAACAAAGCCTTGTTGCTTTTCCCCGCCGCAGGAAAGCTCGACCCGAAGAAACTCCCCGCCCCCTCGGCGCTTGCCAAGCGTAGCGGCAATGCCCAAAACGGCGAAAAAGTGCTGGCCGCCAGTCTCAAAGGCGAAACCCAGTGCCTTCGCTGTCACATGGTTCGCGGCATCGGCGGCCAGATCGGCCCGGATCTGTCGATGATCGGCAAAAAGGGAAGCAAGGAGAACCTGTACGATTCGCTGCTGACCCCTTCGAAAGCCATCGCCGACCAATATGTGCAATGGAAAGTGAACACCTCGGACGGAAAGAGCATCACCGGCCTGCAAATGGCCGAGACCGAAACCACCCGGACAATCCGCGATGCGAACGGCAAAGATTATGTGATTAACAAGGCCGACGAAGAAGGCAAGCCGCAAAAGAGCCTGGTGTCGATCATGCCGGATAATCTGGTCGCCGCTTTCACCGAGGAAGAACTGGCGGACGTGGTCGAGTATCTGATGACGCTCAAAATGGCTTCGTTCACGCCCGATTCTTGGAACATCCTCGGGCCGTTCGCCAACGACGCAACCGACTCGGCCTTGGACAAAGACCTCGGCATTGAAGGCAAGGCCCACGACCCGGCGGCCAAGTTGAAAGGCAAGGATGGCGATGTGTCATGGGCCATCGTGAAGACCAACGGCACCGGCTACATCGACCTGACCGCCCACTACGCGGGCAAGTCGGTGAACAGCGCCTCCTACCTGCAACGGACGGTTGATTCCCCGGCCGACCAAGACGGCGTGATCCTGTTCGGCAACGATGACGGGGCCAAGGTGTGGATCAATGGAGCCAAAGTCTTCGAGAACCGCGACCACTTTGCCGCCACTCCCGGCAGGCACCAGATCCCGGTGAAGTTGAAGAAGGGAAGCAACGTCGTTCTGATTAAGATTGTCAACGGAAGCGACCCGCACGGGTTGTACTTCGCACTGACGAGCGAGCAAGAATTGAAGCTCGGTAAATAAGGCAAGAAAACGAACCACAAAGACGCAAAGGTCACACAAAGTTTCACAGAGAAGAAAGAAGAGATGTTTTCTCGGTCTTCTCTGTGAAACTTTGTGTGACCTTTGCGTCTTTGTGGTTGATGCCTTTTTACTTCGCCGGTTCCGCGTCTTTCTTCATCACTGGCTGAATATCAACCAATTCCCGAATCCAGATATTGCGGAATTTCACGGCATCGCCGTGGAATTGCAGATCGAGCGGGGCCTTCGGGCCGTGCGGCACATAGGCGGCCGGACGGTCGAAGAAGGTTCCCCCGTGGAGTTCAAAATGGTTTTGAACAATCACCCCGTTTTGTAACACAGTCACGTAGCCGGGCCGGGTGAGTTTCTTGTCCGCATCGAAACGAGGGGATTCAAAAATGATATCGTAGGTCTGCCATTCGCCGGGCTTGCGGCACACATTCACAAGCGGCGGGTGTTGCTTGTAAAGCGAGGCACATTGGCCATCGAAGTAGGTTTTGTTTTCGTATGAATCAAGGATTTGCACTTCATAGCGGCCCATGATGTAGACGCCGCTGTTGCCTCGGCCCTGACCGTTCCCCTTCACGACGGCCGGGCTGGCGAACTCCAAGTGAATCTGGCAATCACCGAAAGAGTCTTTCGTGCTGATGCCGGTCTTGGCGGCCGTCGCTTCGCCATCCTTGATGATCCATTTGTCGCCGTTTTTCCACTTGGAAAGATCCGTTCCGTCGAACAGCACAATGGCATCGGCCGGAGGGCTGACGCTTGTCGGTCCCGGTGTGACAACCTTGGGTTCGGGCCACTCAACGCCGGACTTGTATTCCTGACCGGGTTTGAATTCAAACTTCTTCGGTTCCGGCTTGGTTCCTTCGGATTTGGCTTCTTTTTGGGCCATCGCCGAAGGGAGACTACACCACACGGCCAAACCGCCGACGGCTGCCATCGCCCCGCCCATCAACAAAGATCGCACGAACTTCATCAAACATTCTCCAATGGAAAGGTGGTTGGAGAACATCTTGCGGGAAGATGGCGCGGATTGCAAATGGATTGTCTCCGCCAGGAATCGAACCTGGTCCGCAACCTTCGCAGGGTTGCGTGCATCCGGCACACCCCGGAGACGTTGAATTTCGAGGGATTGAAAAAGAATGCCTTCGCCAGGAATCGAACCCGGATCTCCTTGTTAGAAGCAAGGGATGATATCCGTTTCACCACAAAGGCATCATCAGCGGAAGGTGAGGGAATTGAACCCGCTTTCCCCGCGATGGGGAAACCACGTTAGCACCGTGGCCCGGCCAACCAGTATCCGGCTACCTTCCAATTTGTCAGCTCGCCAAACAGTGCCTTCGCCAGGAGTCGAACCCGGACCTACTCGTTCGAAGCGAGGGATGCGATCCAATTACACCACAAAGGCATCAGCGGAAGGTGAGGGAGTCGAACCCGTCATGTCCGTTTTTCAGGACGCACACGTTAGCAACGTGGCCCGGCCAGCCATATCCGGCTACCTTCCGTTTGTCAGTTCGTTCAAAGCAAGGCATAAATCCGTTTCATCACAAAAACATCAGCGGAAGGCACGGGAATCGAACCCGCATTTCCTTGTTACGGAAAACCCAAAAGCAAGCGGGCCCGGCAACCCACTATCCGGCTACCTTCCGATAATGGACCGTCGGGGAGTCGAACCCCGATTTCCGACGTGCGAGGTCGGCGTCTTTCCAAGTTTGACCAACAGCCCTTCAAAAAACAGTTGCGGCAGTCGGAGTCGAACCGACGTCAGACGGCTTATGAGACCGTGAAACGTTCTGAGCAAACGATTACCAGTCAACAACTTGCGCCGCGTCATTTTGAATCTTGCGGTCCGTCTTGGGGTTTGCCGCACATTTGAGGGAGCCGATCCGATATCCGCGAGTTCGCGCGGCGAATAGCAAAATGGCTACACCCTCGCGGAATTCACCCCTATGCGAACGCTCGTTCTCCCCGTCTGCCTGGCACTCGCGGCCATCGCCTCCGGATGCGCCAAGCCGCCAGACTTGCAGACGACGGAGAAAAAAGAGGCAGACGAGCAAAAGCAAGCTGACAAAGCCGAGACGACAAAGGAAGCCCCCATCGTGTGGCTCAAACTCGGGCAGTCGCACATGGTTGGGGATGTCGAGATTACGCTTGTCGAGGCGAGGATTGGGAGGCTGGCCGGCGGTGCGGATGAAGCCACATCCTTTACCATCTTGGTCCGCAACGCCAGCGAGACTCGCAAAATCGACTTCGTCGGATGGGGTGACTCTTTGGCAAAGCTGAAGGATGAGTTCGGCAACAATTACCAAGGCTTCGACGCGAGCAAATTCCCCGGCGTGAGTTTTGCGATCTTGAATCTTTACCCGGAAAAATCAGAGAAGTGTACCGTCGCCTTTGAAAGGCCAGTTGCTAAGGCAAAAACCCTGTCACTTGAACTGAGCCGAAACGTGATTGACCGCAGAGACAGCGGGTACATCGGCTTTACCATTCCCATCGGCGAATTCAAGAGTGACTGACCGCTAGGTATCTTCCGACAGATCACTTCTTCGCCGATGGATAGAACCCCTCCCGTTGCAGAAATTCCTGCAGCGCAACTACCACCACATCCGTTTGGCTCGGCGGCACCCGCTGCGCATTCATGAACGCCTCAAGCGGCCCGATCAACTCGGCCGGCAATTTAAACCCCATCGGCTTTGATTTCAGCGGGGCTACTTCGTCTTTGTGTTTTTTTGCCATGTTTTGATGTTAGACCCATTGCGACCGAAACACAATCAAATCGCGTTTCAATCGTAAAACTAAATTGCCGAGTATAATTAGTTTGACGCGACATACGACTGGGCTGTATGATCACACAAACGCCAGTCAGGCGCCACCACAACCACAGGAGAACCGTCATGTCAGCGAAAGCACCGAAGCAAGCCGCCGCGAATCCCGCCCGCATTGACCGGGCCTATTCCCCGGCCGCGCAACTCGTCGAGTCAATCAGGATGTTCCTGAATGAAGGCCTCAATGCCGCGAGCGGTGGCGATTACCGTTCGGCCGCCCGTGACATTGAAGCCGCCCTGCTCATCGTCCGGGGCCAGCACATGCTGGCCAATGCGGGCCGGGGATGAGTGTTCCGCGAGAAGCCGGGTCATGAACGAAACTCCGGAAAACGCTCGCAAGTCAGAATGCCAGAGACTACAACGACTTGAGAAACGGATATGTGATGGGCGAATGTTTTTGAGGCCCGAATACCCTGCCCTCTCGCAATTGTGATCTGAAGCGTCCATCGTGCCAGCCTTTGTGACAGTGACCATTTCCACGGCTCCGCAGCCGTGGCCGAATTGAAGCCCGAATGGATCGAGACGCTTGAGAAGGGATTTCACGGCATTTCCACGGCTCCGCAGCCGTGGCCGAATTGAAGCGACGATTGCGAAACGCTCGAATGCTCCGAATGCGTATTTCCACAGCCTCGGAAGGCTGTGGCCGAATTGAAGCAAGTTCATATCACCGTCGCCAGAATCTTGTCGAACTCTTCCTTATGGCCCCACACTTCGATCTGAGCTTGGAGCCGCCTCCAAGCCTCCACGTCTTCCCGGCCGATTTCCTCCCCCCATGCCAGACGGGCCGCAATCGTGACGCACATCATCACGCCGGCCGCGACATATTCGCTTTGCAGGGTCGTCATCGCCTCGCGGATCAGCTTGCCCGTTTCCATCTTCACACCCTTTATTGTCATCTGTACACACGTTACACATCGGGGTATTCGACTGACCGAAGCGTACATTTGAGATAATTGTTTTTTATTTCTGACTTGCTTTTCTGGCGAACAGGATGTACATTATCTTCACGGGGCAAACGTTCCGTCCGACCGGCAGGGCGCCGGGATCTTTGAAAAGAGGAACCACACATGATCGAAGTCACCATCCTTTTGCCCGCCGACGACAACGACGGGAAGCCCTTCACACCACACCACGACGACGAATACTTTCTCGTTCTGGCTGAATTGTTCGGCGGGTTTAGCCTGCTGCCGAACTTGGTGAAAGGGGGATGGATTGACAAGGGGGTGTTTTATCCCGACCGAAACAGACAGGTGATCGTCTCGCTTGACTCAATCACCAAAGGCAATTTGATCCGGGAAGCGGTGGATTACGCGAAGGTCCATTACAACCAACTCGCCATCTACATCAGCTACTACGGAAACGGCGAAAAACTGTGACTGGCGCGGGGTTGCCCACCCCGCCTTCTGCTCCCGATCTTCACACTGAAGAAGCATGTCATGAACACCTATGAAACGCTCTCCGGGGAAACCTTGGAGTATCTTGACCCGACCCACGACGTGGCCGCCTTCCTGGCTCGCGTGGTGTCAGCCGTCGCAAACCCCACGTTCACGACGAACGAAATCATCTCGCTCGTCTACGGGCCGGACAATCCGCTGCTCAACCACGACATGGTTCCGGGCCGGGCGATGGTCACCCCGGCGGTTTTCGCCGACCCGCTGTATCACCTGCTTTCCGACCTGATCGGCCGCAAGCGCGTGCAGACGGGCGAACTGGACATGGCGAAGGCTGATTTGGCGTACACCGTGAGCGTTCCCGAGGCGTCCGAAAAACTCGGCATGACTCCCCACGCCGTGAGAACCGCCATCAAGGCCCATCGCCTGTCGGCGATCCTGCGGAACGGGCAATGGTGGCTGCGGCCGGAATCGCTGGCCAGCTACAAGATCGGGACGCGGGGGCCGAAAAGGAAGGGAGTCAGCCATCCGCATGAAGTCGCCCCGGCGAGCGTCAAGCCCGTGTCCGTCGTCGCAGCCTGCGGAAGCGAGCCGGATGTTGGAGGATTGGCCGTGAGGATCAAGGGAGATGACATCCTCAGGACGGGCAAGGTTGGCGGCATCGTGTCCGCTGTCTTCCCGCCGGAATGGTCCAAGGCCGTCGTGAGGACAACCACCAAGAGCGGCGTCCGGGCGTTTGAGATCGAGCCATCGGACGGGGCCATTGAAGAAATCACCCACGGAAGCCTGTTCGTTCGCGGTGGGTTCAAGATTGTGCGGAAGATCAACCGGACGAAGGACGCGAAGGCCGCGTTTGCGGCGGCCAGGCAAGTTGCGGCAATGGACGGGGACGATTGACGACGGGCAGAAGACCGCGCATTAAACAAAGAGGCCCGGCATGATGCCGGGCCTCGCTCACTTTCGGGGTATCGCGACCACACAGAGATCACGGAACGGCCGCTTAAATTCGGCCTCGCTCACGGGGATCATCATCCCCCGCAACCGCCGAGCAAGCGGAACGGCAGGCAACGGATCGCCCGGCAGCATGTTGTCACGGGCATTACCGACCTGTTGAAACAATGCGAGGACGGTCGCCGCCGTCGTCGTCTTCGCCGTGCTGACTGACTGCCGGTACAGTGCGGCCAATTGCATCACGTTGATTGCTTTCGCCGGGTCCGTGTCAGCCCTGAATGCCGCGAGTAATTTGCCCGGAAGCGTGTCTGTCGGATCGAGGGGAGGAACGACCGGATCAACCGGGGGAACCACGGGATTCACCGGAGGAACCACCGGATCAACGGGAGGCGGCCCGTCAAACACGATCAAATCCGTTGCGTTGTCGAGCAACTTCTTGTCGAAGTCAACCGCCGTCACATCGACGGTGTACGTCGTTCCGGGGACGCCGCCGAAGCGAACGCACCCATCGGGGTACTTCTTGTACTGCACGGGCGGCGGGCTGATCTTCCACGCCACCGTCGAGTAGCCTTTCACACTTAGTTCGGCGTACCCGAACTGAGGGATCTTCTTCACCCCGTCAATGGTCACATCGGCCCATGCCGGGCAGGTCGCCAGCATGAGCAACAAGAGAGACAGAACACGCTTCATATTCATCAATCCTTCCACTTGAGCGCGGGGCGTTCGGCCGTGCCCTGGTCGCTCAGGCATGAGCGGGCGCGGTCAATGACCAGCGACAATTCCGTGAGTTGAGGGTGAGTGAATTCGTCGGCCGCGTAGGACGCGACCGATATGAACAAGAGTGCGTTTTGGTCGATGTTGAGGAAGTACAACGCGCTCGTTTTGACGCCCTCGTTTTCGTAGTACGCCTTCAGCCGGGCATCGGGCGGCATCCGGTCGGACCGCTGGAAACTGTGGCCTTCGCGGATGACGTCCAACAACATGGCCATGTAGTGATGATCGACCTGAATCGGGAAGCTGTAGTTTTCCTCGGGATGCTTCAGCGGATCGCGAGACCAGCCATAGAAACATTGCACCGTGTAAGGCCGGTTCGGGTCTGGAGTTCCCCCGCAATTGGTTCCGCGAAACAGCAAGACACGATCCGCAAATTTCATGTTGCGGAACATCTCAAGGATCTGGTGAAACTTCGCGACGCGCTCCACGCCCTCGACGAATCGCGTGGCTGAAATCTTCTTGGCTTGGTGGTCGAACCAAGCCAGAACCAATTTACGCAGCCCGCTAAAGACCGCGACGAACAGCGTGCCAAAGCCCGTGATGATAATTGCCACCAGAGCTTGCCATGACTCGATCACTTCGTTCCCCGTCAGGTGCCTACCATTTTGTAACGTGTGTACGCGTTACATTCAATCCCGTGATTCAAGTCGAATCATCCTGCGATTCGTTCGGCGACAATAAAAGACTTCCCGCCAATCACCTTCACGGTACCAGATGTTTCGGCTGCGAATTGCAGTACGGCTGTCTGGCTTGATCCGGTCGCGTTTTTGACGTAGGCCGTCAGGGAACACGGGCAATCGGAATTGATGACCGGCACGCCCGCCGACCGGGAGACAATCGAGCCAGACGCCGAGCCGCCGCCAGTCTGGACACCCGCACTCTGGGGATGGTTGAAATTCGTGAGGGAAGTGCATCCCGATGCCGAGACATCGAAAGCAACGCCGCACGCCACCGAACTCGACTGAATCGTCAGGTGGGCGGTCACCATGTACGTCGTGCCATCCTCGACGGTGAACGTCATGCCAGTGGTTGCCAGCGTTGTTGTCGCATTGCTGACATCGGAGCCAAGCCCGACGACCGCCTTGGGCTTGACACCGAGATGATTGCACGCCGCGATTTGGGTTGAGTCTCCCAGAATAGACCGCGCCAGCGACGTGAGCGCTGTGAGGGCGGCCGCCCCTGACCCGGTAAAATACGGCATCTGGTCGGCCGCCGACGTCAGTCCGGCCAACGCCGCCAGATTGGCCGCGTAAGCCTGCACCGTCACGCCGAGATCGGCCGTCGTCAAGGCCCCGTCGATGTTAGTCTGAATGACCGTCCAGTTTGTCCCGACCGTCGCTTGATTTCCGGATGCCGTGCCGTCAACCATGCACAAGATAATGTCGCCGGCCTGTGTGACAACACCCGACGCGCCGCCGATTTTCCCCGCGACCGATGCCCTGTAAGTCCAGCCGCAGTTGGCCGCCGGATAGTTGGGGTTGGTGCTGCAATCAATGACCCCCTTGAACACCATCGCGTCTTGGGCTGCAACGATCTGGTCAACGTAGGCCTTGACGGCTTTTTGCGTGGCTACC
>NZ_JH636444.1:109022-265043 GCF_000255705.1 Zavarzinella formosa DSM 19928 | reverse complement strand
CGAAAATATTGGTGACGCTGGAGATGGTCGCGTTGTTGCAACGCACGTTGCCGGGGAATGTGCCGGCCGTAGTGGTCGAATCAAAAATGTACTCAATCGAGTAACCGCCGGACGCGCCGTCAACGCCGTGCGCCCCGGTCGCTCCCGTGCTGCCAGTGGCCCCGGTCGATCCTGTTGGGCCAGTTGCCCCGGTCGGACCTGTGGCGCCCGTGTCGCCCTTTGCCGCCGCGATGTCCCAGTAGGTCGCGTTGGTCGGCAGGTTGCCGGTTGACGCCAGAATGCACGTGTACGTCGAGCCGAGGTAAGAGACGGCATCGGCGGGTGAGTAGGCGGTCGCACCGCTGTACGCGCCCCGCCAGTTCATGGGGGATCCGTTGGTCCCGTTGGTCCCATCGGCGCCATCCACTCCATCGGCCCCATCCGCTCCGGGTGCGCCCGTGGGTCCGACCAGCGAGGCCAGCCAGGCGGTTTCGTCGCCAACGAAGCCGTTATCGACGGCCACTTGATAAGCCGATTCCCCATCCGCGCCGGCCGGTCCCGCCGCTCCGAATTCCTTGTTGCCACCGGCCGTGCCGAGGAAGAGCCTTTCGTTTCCCCCGTCAGTGGTCATCGCCGGCTCGCCGACCGCCAGCGTCGGGATGCCGGCGAAGGGTCCGTGTTTGATCTGAATCGTTCCCGCAAAATCTGTCGACATCACCAAGTCCCTCCGCTGATTACGCCGCCCGTGATTGTGCCGCCGCTGATTTTTGAACCGCTCAAAGTTCCCGAAATGTCCGCAAACGAAATCGCGAGATCCCCGCCGGTGTACAGGCCGTGGACGAAGTTCAGCCCGAACGTCTGGTTGGCTCCGGACACCGGGTCAAATCCGATGGAGCTATCCCCGGCGAAGGTCAGGATCCCGTATTTGACCGAATAGGTTCGAGCGTGGCAGTTTTGGGAGAGCGAGAGGTTGTCCGTCGACAGTAGTGACGTTCCCGACGCGCCATAAACCGCCGTGAAAATCGAAGCGTATGAGCCGCCCGTCCCGCCGTTCGTCAGGAAGTTCCAGCCATATTTTGACCCGTCCGTGTACGCCTTGATTTGGGCGCTCGCACCGACGCCGGAGACGATGCTGGTGAAAGATCCGGTCTGTAACTCGCCGCTGTTGGGCAACCCGGCCGTCTTGCCGGTCACCCACAGTGCGCCGGACGAATTGGTAAATAATGCCCCGTCACTCCGGTCGTAGAGACCAACCCACAACGAATCAACACCCTTTGATCCGTTGCCGAGATGCTGGCCGAGCAGGTTGATAATCCCGGACACATCGTGGGCCGTGTCGGGGATCTGAGGGTTCGGCGAAAGCTCCATCATCACGACGGCCATCTTCACGCCGGTGCCGGACTCCTTCCACAGGATCCGGTGGAAGCCCGTGACTCCGCTCAGCAAGTAAGCGGAACTGGTCGCCGTTGGCGAGGCGTACCCGTGGCTCGCGTCGGTGACGTTGATCTTGCACACGCAAATCCCGGCGATGGTGGCGCGTCCGATTTCACCTGTGGATAAACCCTGCTGGGTGACGCACACGAGATCGGCCGGGCCGGTCGGAGCGAGTCCGGCAAACGCCGGTTCCTCCTGATTGTCAATCGGGTAATCGACCACCGACACCAGCGGATCGCCTAGCTTCAGCACGGCCATTTCCAGGAGCGTGGCGCCGGTGTCGTTGCGAACAATGATTTCGAGGTTGCCGATGAGCGGATCGTTGACGACCGCCGGGGCGCCACTGCGACCGACGCCGTGCGTGCGGAAGTGCCTGGCTGAGCTGAAGACCTGATTCCACATCGCGGCGCGTCGGTCGGGGATCGGATCGCCGGGGGAAACCGGCTGCAGCGGGTCGCTCATGTGCCGATCTCCAACCCGGACAAATCGCCGTACTCGTACACCCGCTCGACGTAGGCAGCCATCGGAATGCGGACTTTTCGGCCCCCGGTGTATTGCTCTGTGTAAGCCACCCAGAGGTATTCCCACCCGTACTTGGCGGGCACCGTGATCTCGTCGCTGATCTTGATGTTCACCTTGTTCGGGCTGACGCCCCATTTGTGCGTGATTGACCAGCCCTCGCCCGTGCCAAACTGGCCGTCAGCGCCGAGGTAAAGAACCTCGCCGGGAGCGCGTCCGTAGAAAGGCGCGATGTTGACGGTGCCAGTCAACTTGAAGAGGGTGTTCAGATATCGAAGCGTCACGGCTCCGCGGTGAATCTCACGACTGAATTCGTTCGTCCGCGAGATAATGTCAACACCCTCGACGGAATCGCGGGTGACCCCAATCGCCTGCTTGTAATCCGGGGGCGTCGTCGGCGGCCCGACCCCGCCAACCGGCGTGCGGCCGGTGGAACTGATCGTCTGCAGGCTTTGGGTGATGTGCTGCGTCCCGCCGCTGGTGGTGAACGAGAAGCCGGATTTCAGCGAATCGTCAGGTTGTGGCGAATCGGGCGGTGGTTGCTCCGATCCGGAGTCTTGCTGCCCCAATGCCTCGCTTGCCGGGATGCTGGCGTACCCCACCGACACGTCCCAATACGGGCCGCCGCGCGGCTTGCAACTCGCCGATTTGCGATACAGCCCGAAGAACGAAAGCGGAGTCTGCTGGAGAACCGCCGCGTACACCGCCTCATGATCGTCCGAACCGACGGCCAAAAACTCGCCCGTGAATGAGCTACTGTCGGTCGAGATTTCGAAGCCGCGAGACTTCACGCTTTCGTAAAGGGTGACGGACATTAGGTGAGCGTCCTTTGCTTCTTGAGTTCATCGGCCAGTGCCTTGGTGTTTTCGTCGATCTTCACCAGTGTCCGGGCTGCGTCGGCCGTCGCCCGGTACGTCTTGTCGGCGAGAGTTCCCTCGCTGAATTGCTGCCGCGCGTCATCGGCCAGACGGAATGCCCCGCGTGTGGCCTGAATCTGCGGGCCGAGCGCGTCAACACTGCGCGGCCGGTTGCCGTTGGCATTGGGATTCGCCTCGGACAGCCTCGACAGTTCGGCCCGAAGTTGGTCGAGGATCGGCTTGTACGTCGCCTGTGTTTCTTCGTCGATCTTGCGAAGGGCGGCGTCGAGCGTGGCCTCGGTCGTGTCGCCGATAAAGTTTTCGGCTCCCTCTTTTAGCTTGTTCCTTTGCGCTTCAATCTCGGCCATTCGTCGATTGAAGGCTACCAATGATTCGCCGTCTTGCTTTTGCTTGGCCTGCACCGCCTGACTTTCAAGATTGTCGGCAATCACGCCACCCGGCAGCGCGCTGATGGCTGCCTTTTTTGCGGACAAACCGAAGCCGTGCAGGCCTATTTCCAAATCCCGAATCCATTCGGCCATTTTTGCGGCAGTATCCGCAAAGAAATCGACGAACGACATGGAGGCCAGTTTTAAGCCCTTGGCGATACTGTTTCCGATGTTGACCATCAGCTTGTCAGTTGACGCCTCAATGCCCTGCATTCCCTCGAAGAAAACAAGCTTGGCCCCGGTCCACATAATCTCAAACAGCCGCGAGAAATCGTTGTCCGCGAACGCGCTCTTGATCCCCTTCCACGCCACCGAAGCATCCTCTCCAAGTCTCGCGATCCCCGGCCCAAACGACTCGGCGACCAACTCCCACGCCCGCAGCAGGGCCGGAAGAATCTCGTAGGCGATGCCGCCCCAGAAGGCCGCGACGACGGCGAAGGAGGCCCCCAGCCCGACAAAGGCCGCCGCCGCAATGCCGATGCCAACCCAAGTGGTCGGGTTGAGGATGATCCCGATGGCGGTCCATAACGTCGCGGCGGCCGTTGTCACGGCGGCAATGGCCGTGCCGACGACGTAGAACCCCGCGCCCAGGCCGACGACGAGAACGGCCGCCTTGGCGATGATCGGAATGAGATCCTTGTGTTCGCTCACGAACTCGCGGATGGAAGCGAGAATCGGCTTCAATGACGTAAGCAGCGGAAGTGTCGCATTCTGCAAGTCGATCCATGTCTTGCGCCATTCGCGATTGACTTCGACGGCATCCTTGATCGTCTGGGTGTCGAGCATCGGCGTTTCAGCCATCACGCCCGCGTAACGTCCGGGGTTATTCATCACGTCGTCGAGAGAGTCGCCGGTCACCTCGGCCGCGTATTGTAACCGTTGCATCTGATTGATGGTGAAACCGAGTTTGCGGGCCATCTGGTCGATGCCCTCGGCGCGGTCCGTGCCGGACTTAAGAAGGGCCGTGATTGGGGCGAGAGCAGAGCCGCCAACGAATGTCAGCCCAGAGCCGATGGACTTCAGCCCCTCCGCGAACGCCTTGACCTTGACGCCCATTCCCCGAAGAGCCTTGTTCAGCCCGGAGTCTTTGGCGTAGATCTCGACGAAAGCGCCGCCGGCGCGAACGTCGTTTGATTTGCCGCCGCCCCCGCCCGATGCCGCCGCCCCCATATGACCGTCCTCATTTGCCGCCCATCAGGCCCTGACGCAGATAGCCCCAGAATTGAGCCTTTTCCGATTCCGCAATCTTTCGCTCGATCACTGGATTCGGACGGCCACCAAATGGGTTCACCCGGTTGACATCCGGACGCGAACCGCCGAAGCCGCCTGCGAATTCAACAATCTGCCAGGCCGCGAGGAAGCCCATCACTCGTTTTCGCTCGTCAGCCATCCACTTCAGTTCCCGGAGCGTCAAATCCCCGGGTTCGATGCCGACGATTCCGGCGAGCCGGTAGCAATATTCGAGGAGATTGTGTTCAGGATCTTTTCCGGCGTCATCTCCATGAACTTCGCCAGACTCTCCCCTGCCCTCGTCATCGCCAGTTGTCGAACTTGCTCGCTCTTGACCCCCAGACTCCGCAAGGTCTCGCGGGTCCGGGGCGGGGAGAAATCCACAAGGGCATCCCAGAAGGCTTGAACGGCCGGTTCGCCAGCGTCCCCGGCGAGTGACTCTTGAAAGTCCTCTTCGGTGATTCCGGACGCCGCGATTTGCGGGCCGCACATACTCGCGAGTACATCCGCGAATAGGACCGGGGAAGCGGTGATCTCCATCAGCAACGCACACTCGTTCTTCAGCAAGTCGCCGAGATTCTTGCCGGTTTTTGTCAGCACTCGCTTGATGACGGGAACATTGATCAGAACCGTCCATTCGCGGTTTTTGCCGTCTTTGAAACTCGCCACGGAATCACCTCTTCACGATGTTTGCGAACTGCGGGGCAAAATTCGGTTGCTCAGCGTTGAGGGCCGGAACCATGAACGGGTGCGGCTTGGCGTTTGCCATGAACACCTTGCCGTCTTTGTGAACCAATACCGAGCCGCCTTGCTCCAAAACTGTCGGCACAAGGTAAGGCTTGGGGGCGGCCTTGCGGAACAGGGCCGGCCCGATCACGACGGATTTATTCTTCTCGTCGAAGGCGAAGTACAGATATTCCTTGAGCGGACTAAACGCCCGGTCGGTCACCGCACCCGTCTTTTTGTTCGTGTGTTCCTTGGTGAACAACTTGTTTTCTGGGTGAACATAAGGCGGTTTGCCGGCCGGCGCCCCCGGAGCCAGCTTGCCCCGTGCCTTTTTGGGGGCATTCCGAAGCGACGACCGGGCTCGCGTCCGGACGTACGCCCCGATCTTCGACAGGGCAGCGCGTTCGCGGCGGTCGATCGATGCAATCACTCTCGGCGTGTCGAAAAACGACGCCCGATTACCGGAAATGGAAACGTCCACAAGGCCCATGACTTACCCCGGCGAGGTCATCGTGAGGGCCGACGACGCGCCAACTGTCACGCACTTGGGCAGGTCGGGGGCGACGCCCGGCTTGAAGTCAAAATTCTTGTACAGGTTGTTGCCGATGGTCTGATCCTGACCTGTTTCGGAGACGTGCAACCACGCCCGATAGCCCTCGGTCCCCTCGCTGGTGATCGGTCCATCGAGGATGAGCAAGTCGAGCATCGCCGCCGAGACCGATGCCCCGGTCAGCGCCTTGTAATTGGTGTCGGCGTTGTCGCAGCGGGCGGTCGCCGTGAGAGCCCAATCTTGCTGGGTCGGCGCGTACAACTTGACGCGGCTGGCCCGCGTGCTGGCATCGCCAAGATCCCACGGCTTCCCGGTGTTCACGTCACGGATGATGTCCATGTCCACCCACGTCGGATCGTCGTATTCATCGGTGTTCAGATAGACCTTGGCCTTCACGGCCGGCTTGACCCCTGCGGTTGCGGACATGGCTCATCCCTCGGTGATTTCCCGAAACTCGAACACGACGGTCGAATAAAACAACTTTTCTTGATTCAACTTGTCCGGGTCGTACATCGTGACATCGTTGGTCTGGGTCGTGATTAGCCGGCCGTCGATCATCAGCAAATCACGGACGAAATCCAAGGCCCCGGAAACGATGTCCTGCACGAACTGCACCCGCTCGGCAATCCACTCCTTCGAGGGAGGCCCGGCCGTGTCGCCGGGGAATCGCTCAACAACGAGGGCGGTTGCCCCGTAAATCCATTCATCCTCGCCGCGAGTCGCCGGGCTGTTGGAATAGTTCAAACCGGGAAACAAGAATACCTTTCGGCCGGTCATCTTGTCATCAATCCCGGTGGCGATGAACACCCACTCAACCAGGTCCGGGGCCGTGACAGTCGCCGGGGCGATGCTGGCGTTCCAGGCGGCCAGCACCTGTTCAACCAAGGCGTCGGCCAGCGAAAGAATCTGGGCGGCCACTAGCTCACCTGCTTCATGTGAATTCGCCATCGGGTATGGCCCGGATCGCTCCAGCGCCAAGCCGGTTCTCCCGTGTTCGTCGGCATCACCTCGAACGTTGTCGTCGCGCCGTCGATGGTCTCAATGACCCGGTCGCCGATGGCAGGCTCTCCGGTGGCCAGGTCAACGGCTTCAATCAGATAATCCCGGTCGCCGAACTCGACCCTCGCCCGGTCTTCTAGGTTGCTGGTGAATACTGTCCGGCCGGGAATCGGCGTCAGCGGCAAGCGAATGCCGGATGATTTCTGAACGTAGACAACCGCCACGCCGGCCGCCTTCTTGGACTGCTCGCCCAGCCACGCTCGAGCCTTGGCGAACAGGTTCACGACAGTTCGCCCGCGATGATGATCCAGTTGTCAGCCCGTTGATGAACCGTCTGATCCGGCCGAAGCCCCTCGGCAGCGGCGAGAAGTTTATCCTGCCGCTCGCAGGCGCCCTTCGCCTTGCCCGTCAAGATGGCCCGGACCAGCCGGACGGGGATCTCAACGTATTGATCCTTCCCCGCCTCTTTGCCGGCGAGGAGTTTGGTCAGTTGTTCTTTCGCCGTGATGACAGCCATTCGATTTTTCCTCACTGTTGAGCGGAACGCACAGAAAGCCGGTCAACCACATACTTCCCGGTGTCGGCCCCGGTCGTCTTTTCAAGGTGCGCCAGAGCGCCAAGCGGGCCAACCGCATTGTCGATTCGGAACGTCGTCGCCGACAGCACACGAACAGCGTTGACGTACACCTTCACGTTTTCCGGTTGCCGGGCATCGATCCAAACCTCTGTCCGGTTGGATGCCCCGCTCCCCGCGGTAAACGTCTTCGTCGTGTCCGTCGCCGCAACCGTTGTGACACCGTCTTTCGATTGCACTTTGATGGCCGTCGAACCGCCGTCAAAGTGAATCAACACATGCTCTGTGATGGCATCGGCGTCTGTTGTCGAAGTCCCGTTTGCCAGACCGATGTTGAAGTCAACCGTGCCGCCTGAACCGTTCGATGTCACGCGAATGATCGCTTCAAGGATCGGGTTCGCAACCACGTCGAACCGATCTACGGACAGCAAATCGACACATTGAGCTTCGGTGGTCGCCGTCAGTTCCAGCGATGACGAACCGCCGACATGCTTGGGAATCCCGAATCCACCGGCGGCAGGCGTCCCCGTTGGCGTCGAAAGGAACGCGTCTTTGCGAAGATCAACGTCGTATCCCGCCTCCGAGACATTCACGTTGACGACGCAAACTGTGTCGGCTGATGCCGCATTCCCAACGATCCGGCCCGCGTAGAAGTCGCGATTTCCCGACCGGCGAAACGAAATCGCATTGTCCGGGAAACTCCAATAAGCCCGCCCGCCGTCCAAGAACTCAATCCCCGTCAGCTTTGGACAAGTGAATTGGCCGCGAGTTTCGTAAGCGGCCTGATCACCGACCGACGCGCCCGACGTCCCTTTGAGAACGCCAAGCGAGCCATCGGCCAATTGATCGACTTCGTTGACCGTCAACGTCGCCTGCGCCGTCTGCCGTATGTCATTCGACGCCCGGAGTGTGTTCGCCTCGCCCATGAGTGTTACGAAGCCTCCGACGATTGCTTGGCTTCGCGCGCCGCCCGGATGGCCTCGATGATCTGGGCTTTGTTTGCCTTGCCGTCCAAGACGATGTTTTCGACCGTGGCCAATTGCTTCAGTTCGGCAACGGTGCTTTCCTCAAGCCCGTCGCCGTCCGGTTCTTCCTCTTCGTCGCCCGCCTCTTCTTCCTCAACTTGCACCGGGGCGGGAGGATTTGCCAGCAACCGGGCGGCGCGGCAAAGATTCGTTGCCTTGACGAAAGCCGGTTCGCCGGGAGACTTTCCATCGATCACCGGGCAACCGGTCGTTTTGAGAATGTCCGCATCGGTCTGAGACAGGGAGACGGTTCCCTCTGATCCCTCCCAAGAGGCGGCCATTTCAATGAGTCGTTTGTGATCCGCGTGCATGGCAAGCCCCCGAATGATCCCCAAGTGAAAGCAATCAACCACTCGTTAACTCGGCAGCAACGGCACGCTATACCAAGTGGTCGCGTCGTAAGCGACCAGAAGAACACTCGTCTTGGCGGCAATGCTGAACGCCGAGTTCACCGCAACCGCGTTGACCGCGTCCCCCGTCGCCGGCCAGATTTTCAAGATGGCATTCGCGACATCCGCGTTCTTGATGATCACCTGTTTCCCCGCCGCCGCTGTCGGAAGTAACACGCCCTTCGTCGCGTCCGCTCCTGTCACCAGCGTGAAGCCCTCGGCGACGGCCGCCGCATCGCCCTGCACCGATCCGGCGGCTGCGACGGTCGCCGTCTGAATGCGCGGCATCGTCCCGAAACTGCTCTTCTGACCAAGCAACCGGACGATCACATAAGAATCACCGCTCGCCGCGTCGGCGATGGCAAAACCCATCTGATAGCCGAGCGCGGCCGAAGCGCCGGCCGCCCCGCTCAGGGCCGTGCCAGTGACCGGAGTTCCATCCGCGTCCCAATAAACGGCGTCCCCGGCGGTAAAAGCATCGGAGTTTTTGGGCACCCTGAAAGCACCATCGCATCGCAAGGCGCCAGTCACCCCGGCCGCGATGTCCAGCGGGGAGATCATCGGGACGGTGCCAACCAAAACCACGTCACCGGATCGGACGGCCGAAACCGGGGTGTAGTCGATGGAATCGCCATCTTGGTAAAACAGGGCCGGTGTCTGGGACATGATCAAAACTCCTAAGCGTTCCAATTGGTTCAAACTCAATCGCAGGGGCCGGACTCGAACCGGCGATTTCGTGGTTATGAGCCACGCGGGATGGCCGCTTCCCCACCCTGCAAACACTCACCAAGAAACTTCAAGTTCCGTTTCATTGATGCCCGTTGAAGCGGATTCGACCGTGAAGCCTTCTCGAACCAAAATTTCCCTTGCCGCCTTTCGGGACGCTTCCGGGATTGGCGTGCGAGGCCGGTCAATTTCGGATTCTCTGACCGAATTGCGACCGGCCTTTGCCGCCTTTTCAATCGCCCGATGCCAACATCCGAGAACTAACTCAGCTTTGCTGGTGTCTTCTTTTTTGGCCTGGGCGGTCAATGCCTTCGCGTCATTCGCATTCATCGAATTAACTCCCAAAATCAGAGACAGGATTTGAACCTGTGGCGCCCTTCCATTGCCCCGGTAACGGGCGGCTGATGGCGTCTTGTTACCGTCACCCTTAAACCACTCAGGCACATCCAATCCAACCGCCAAAAGCTTACGCCCCGGCGTTTTTCTGCACCGCCGCCGGATCTTCCATCCCGATCCCGAAATCGTGATACGCCCGCCACTGATGGCCAAGCGTGTTGAAGTCCGTTTCCGCATCCTCAATCGTCGGCATCTCCTGACCGTTGAGGAACGCAACCGCGATTGCCGCGCGCACCGAAGGATCGGCGAACTGATACCAAGCCGTGTTGCTCTGCCCGCTGATGGCCTTGCCGTCCTGATCCCGGATCGCCGTGTTGTTCAGGTAAGGCGACACCACCGGCCGATAGAGACCGGCGTGAGGATTCACGTAATAGGCCAGTTGGTCGCCATCAGTGACAAGCGTTGTGTCTTTGAACAGCGTTTGCCCCAGAACTCCCAAGGTCGTCGGCAAGAGAATCCGATCCGGCGCCAACAGGATCGGCTTGCCGTTCGGGTCAACCTGATTTTGGAAGGCCGTCGTCGAGGCCGTCAGACCGTCAACGCCAAGAGCGGAGCCGCCGCCGGTGTTCAGGTTTTTGTTCCCGGCCGCGAAGAAGCTCGAAGGATTGCTCAACATCGTGACGTAAGCGGCTTCCTCAATCCGCACGGCCGACATACGGCCCAACCCGGTCGGGATTTCGAGGAACGCGCCGAGGTCATCATTGATTTGCATCTGGCGCGTCAACGCCATGATGGCCCCGTATGTGCTGAGTTGGTTGTTGAACTGCGTTTCGGTCATCCCGACATGCTTCAATTCACCATCCGGCCCAACCTTTTTGAAGGCCCCGGTCATGTCCAGCCGGAAGCGGCTCACGGGCTTGAAGTCTACATGAGACCGCACCGCGCAGAACTCTTTCCAAGTGACTTGTTGCGCTTCGTATGAGGCGACGAGGGCCTTGTTGGCGACGTTGCCAAGCGTGCCGCTCAGGCTGATGGTCGTAAATCCAGCGGAACCGCGAATCATCCGGTCTGATTCGAGGGCTGCGCGAACGAAGTCATCGGTTTTCCGGGAGCCGTGATAGTTCCGACCAGCCGCCCGGATCGTCGAATCCATCAACGCCTGAATACCGAATCCGCGGTACTGCCGGGAAGTGGCTTCGTTCATCACCCGTTCACGCACCTCGGCCGGGAAACTGGCCGCGATGCGAGCCATCTTCATGCCGGCCGTGATGCAAACGGCGGCTTCGACGATTTGAGCCTGAACGCGGTCAGGAACCGCATCGGCCGAAGAGGCCGGATTCGGCCGGGCGGCACGGATCGCATAGAGTTCTGTTTGGTTTGCTGACCAGTTTTGGCCGATGGCATGGGCCGCGAGAGATACCTGGCGATTCCCCGCCTTCACGGTGACGTTCGGGAAATCCTTGGCAATCTGCTGAATCCGCTCAACCCGGATCTGATTGGCCGCGAGCCGCCGGTTTTCCGCGTCAACGGCATTCGGTCGATTCCCGCCGGTCGGAGCCGGACGAGAGGAACAACGAACAGCCGGGGGACGGGCGGCGGCCGTCGTCTGGGCGGGCGGGGTTGTGGCGACTTGGTCGGCAACCGTTCCCGTGCCTTCCGTGCCGTCTTCCTCGGTGTTTTCGTCGGCGTCTTCACCAAACTCGTCGTTGTAAAGCTGCTGAAGATTCGCCCGCTGAATGTCGGTGAATGCGGCCTGAGCATCGGCGTCGAACCCCAACGATGTCAGCCATGTTTCAAAGTCCATCGCCGTCCCCTTGATGCGGGCCGTAACCACCGATGTTCGGCGATCACCTCCCAAGACAACAAAACTCATTTCTCGAAATTTGCACCCGCGCCCGATCAAACACGGGCCGGGATATTCCCGGCCCCAATTGGCAACGCCAACGGCACCGGCCTTGATCTCTTCCACCGTCGAGGGATCTGCCCCAACGGACGCCTGCCACTGGTAACCCGCCTTCGCTTTTGCGAGAACCTTTTTGGCGTAATTGCGTTCCGGCGGCAGGTTCTCGTCAATCGTGAACAGCCCGGCCGCCACAAGTTGCTTGCTGGCAATCGTGAGGCTTTGAACTTGCCCAACGACGTAATCCGAATCGGGGATGTGGTCGTACAAGGCCGGAATCATCGGGAGACTTAAATCAGCCGTCTCCAAATCCACGACAACCGGATCAGACCAATAGCCGATCCGCATTGCCTCGCCGGTGTAAGCGATCATCTCGAACCGGGCGGGAGTTTCGGCGGTCGGAGCTTCGGCCCCCGTGATCGCGACGCGGGCGACAGCATTGATCAGGCCCGATTTTTTACGCTGTTTGGGTCGCGGCACTGGTGGCCCCCTCCGTGGCTGGCGGTTTTGGGGCACTCACCAAGCCATCGACGAAACGGAGAATCAGTTTGTCACTGATCAGCGGGAAGCCCATCTTCACCAAGGCTTTCGCCGAATCGGCGTTGAATGTCCCGGCAGCCAGCCGGTCAGCCAGCCCCAATAGAGAATCGAACTGCGCTCCATTGAGGGCGGTCGCCTGAACGCCGCCGGACGCCGCCGCCTGGCTCGCCGAACTATTGTTCGCGCCATCTTCGCCGTCACCGGCGGGCATTGCTGTTCCAGTGGCGGCAATCATCACAGCGCTCAGTCCGTATTCATTGAGCTTGTCTTGCTCGCGGGCCTTCTGCGCCAGGTGTTCTTCCCAATCAATCCCGCGATTTGCGAGAACTTCGGCGAGCGTCAGCGTGCCGTTCTTCAGCCCGATATCAATGGCCGTCGCGTCTTTCACCGGGTCGATGGATTCAAAGCCCTGCCACTGCCAGACCCATTCCCATTCGCAGACGGGAGGCAGGCCATCTGGCAAATGACCTTCGATCAAAAGGGCCTCTTGAAGCCAAGCCAGAAACAGCCGGTCTAGGATCTCGTCTCCCGACCGATCACGCGTGATTTCGATGGACCGACGATACGGGAGATGGTCGAGACGCGCGGACGAATAGTTGTACTCCGCGCTGCTTTTCGTGCTGACATTCCGGGGCGCGCAAACCGGGGCGCCCGTCTCCGTCAACACCGTGGCTTGATGCTGGGGAAACGTCGTCGTCGGTTGCTTCGCATCCATCTGCGTCAGAGACCAGCCATATGGCAGAGTGACGCCGCCGTTTTGAGGCAGAGGGATTCGGTCAAAGTTCTCGGGAAGATCGTCATCCGGCGGGGTGCCCTCCGGCGGCGGTTGGTCGGTCGTCAGGACGGCCGCATGATTCGCCGCTGTTTCGGCGGCAGCCAGCACGGCGCTACCGTACCGGCGAAGCGTCGCATAAAGTGGCAAGCTGGCGGTCAGGGCAGGAATGCCCCGTCGCTGTCCGGGCCGGTCGGGATCATACCAGTGAACGACGTAACGGCCATCAACCCGGTCGAAGTCCGCGTATCCTCGCGGGTACGGATCTCGCGGATGATACTTGAGAAAATGGAACTCAACCGAATTTCCAAATTCGTCAAATCGGATTCCGTCAACAGCCAGCGGATCAAGCCCGGTGAAGGTTGGCGTCGTGCATTGGTCGGCCTCGACTGCGCGCAAGGTCAGATGAACACGATCCTGAATTTTCGGGTTCGTCACAAACACGCCGAAGACTTCGCCATCCCGGTCGGAACTCTCCTGCATGATCCGCAAGACTTGCGCGATTCCGGCCGCCTTCAGCCACTTCTTGAAGCGTCGCTCCACTTCATGGGCCGCATTCTCCGGTGTCGCCATCTTGGTTTGAAAGTCCGGATCGATCCACGTCGCCGGAAGCGAAAGCTGAAGCCTCGGGCCAATGCCGATCACATCATTCCGGAGAGTTCGCAACAAGCCTTTGCAAAAACCATTGTTCGCGGCTTCGTACCGGCTTCGACGGCGAAGAGTCTGACGCACGCCGGGAAGGTTGGCACTGTTCGGACTGGTGTCGTCGGCATTCGACCAATGACGCTTGTTCTGGTCGTTGGTCTGCGCCGCGTCATAACGCGCACGCATCCAAGTTTTCGATTGCGGCCTCCCGATTTTCCGGGAGACCTCACCGAAGAACTTGGCGGCCATCGTCCTGGCTTTGCCGATCAGGCCCATTAGACGGTCCCCCTCGGCACAAAGACACCTCTTCGCAATGCGTTGAACCCGGAGCGCTGGCCGCCCTTGGGATTGGCGCCGTTAAGCGCAGTCTTGCCGGCAAGGTAGCGGTCGGCTTCGATCAAATCGGGGATTGGCTGAGCCTGCGCTTTGACGCCGTCAGCCTCGGCGCTGGCGGGGTTTGCGGCGGCATCGGCGATTTCGTCGCTGAGATCGGGCATGTCGAGCGTTCCCCGTGTGAGATGAACTCACCTTGGCAAACGCATCAAGGGAATGCAATATGTGAATCGGTAAAATGGAGAGACGTTCCCATTAGTGGGACTATTTCCCGCCGATGAGTCTCACGCGTTCCTCGGTTCGGCTCATGGCACTGCATGCCGGACATTTCCGATAGCGAACAACCAACCCGGCGGTCGGACGTTTTGTGCTGTGAACCCGCATGGGAGAGGCGCACTTTGGGCAGAGAATGCCGCGAGGCTTTTTCATTGCCACTCCTCGAACTTGTCTTTGAATCGCTCGGACCATTTCACTCTCTTGCGTTGTTCTTTCGGCTTCTCCGATTGCCCCGCCGCCGCCGCCGGACTCCAGCGCAAACCCGCGACACCCGCTCCGACACAGCACCCCACGAAACAGTCCCATAAATGCAAATCCCGATTCGGCCTCGCAACCCACTTCTCGTATTCCATTCCCCCCGTCGTCCTCGCGGGCGCGCCAAACTCCCCGCACAGATGATCCGCGAGCATCCGATTGTCGCCGCCGGAGAACAACAACACCGGGGCGTAACCGCCTTGCGGCGTCGTGAGTCGATCCGCGGCGAACGTCTTCCATTCGTCCGCATCGAATATGACCCGCCTTCCCGTAGCGTGTTCGCCCTTCGCATATCCCCAACGCCATGCGGGCGCGCCGGGGGGGCTGACCACTTCGCCGGGAACATTCGCCCACTGACGCACCGCCCGCCCCGTGCTTCCGACCGCGTGCCCCAGCGACGGCCGCAAAATCGCCGCGTGCGGAGACTCCCGACAAACCTTGTGAACCACCTCGGGCTTGTATCCTCGGTCAACAAGACACATTGAAATCCGATGCGCTTCTCCCGTCTCATGCCGCATGTATTCCTGACTCAACAGCGCCGAGGTCAGATCACGCAGACCAGCATAAAGCCGCGCGTCGTCCGTCTGGATTCCCGGATATTGCACCGTGAATCCTGGGCGCGGATCGTCATGCCGGAACGACGCACGATCCTGTTTCGGCCATGTCCCGCTGTCGATGATCGACCCGCCGAACTTCGCATCCCACGCGACGACCATGTACCAGAGGATTTCTTTGTGACAGTCCACGAACGCCGTGAGCGTGGAACAATCGCGAGGCACTTCGAGCCGCGAGACACCCGAAGTCCGTTGAAGCAAGATCGACGCATTGAGTGACCGCATCCCTGGTTGGGCCTCTGTCAATGGCTGATTCTGATACTCGGCCGCGAATGACGCCGGGTTGTCGATCTTGATGTTCATCGCCGCCTGGATCGCGCTCAACTCATTGGTCGCATCGAATCGCGCCGCCCAAGCGACTTTGCACCCGGCGTCCATTTCGGTCTGATTTGCCCGATAGAACTCCGTTGCTTGCTCGCCTTCGCCACCCATGCGGAACGATTCGCGGCGAAGCTCGGCGTATTGGTCCCAAAGATCCATCCGGTTCGGGAACCGGTAGACCATTTTCATTCTCTCGCCCCGAAACGCCGGATTGCGTTTCCGGTCAAGCAATCGGTCGGAAAGGTCATTCACGGCAATGACCGTGCAAGGAACCGCAATCGAAATCGTCTTCCCCGGCCCGGCCAATCCCTTCAGCGCGCCCGTCAACACCCGTTCACGCTTCGCCGTTTGAGTTGGGGACTCGGCCGATTCGTCATCCTGCGCGTCGTCCACGATGACGAAATCCGGCCGGATCGACCGCCCGCCGGCCGTCGCCGCCTTCATCCCGCGCACCCGGCCCATGATCCCCGCCGCCCGGATCACCGACCCGCTTGCCTTGCTGCCCTTGATCGTCGGGAACACGGCCTCCTTCTCCGTCCATCCGATGCGCGTTCGCGTGCCGTCAACCGTCTGTCCGTTCGCCCGCGAGGTTTGCCCTTCCATCTGCCGAATCGGAAAGCACACTTCGGGAAAGTCTTCCGCGAGGAGATCGTTTGTCTCAACCGCCATCTTGATCGATTCAAGCAACTCCAGCGATGCGGGTTCGCTCGCTCCGATCATCACCACGAACCGGCGATGTCCATACAAGATCGCCCACAGCGCGGCCGCCTCACAAAGTGCAGTTTTGCCGCTGCCCCGTGGCATGGCTAAGGCGAACAGACCGCCGATAAGGGCGAGGGTCTGAAGCCGCAGAATTGCGGTTATTTGGTCATCGGACCATGCGAGATCGAAGCGTTCGGAAAGGTACGTTTCGCAGAAGAGTTTTAGCGATAAAGAACAAGCCGCCTTCCGCTCTGGATCAACCACCGGAGGCAGCGGGCCAATCTCACGGCCCGCTGCCGACTTGGCGCGGGACTTCCCGGCCATTGCTTGACGATGCTTCGCGTAAGCGTCTTTACCGGGCTGGTCATTGTCTGAAGTGGCCACGATCCCGCCCGGGTTGGTCAGAAATCAAGCAAACGCATTCAATGTCACGCCGCTTTACTTGTCTTGCGGCAACTTGATCCTTTCCCGGACAGTTTCAACCTTTGGTCTAATCGAATGAAACTGAAGTTCTTGCCTGTTAAACCCCGAATGCGGGAACCATTCGTTGTTTTTCCCGATGCTTGTTGATCCGTCCTCGTAGAGAACCACGTCATCGCCACAGTGCCGGACAATGCCAATCGCACCGCTCACCTGAGTTGGCTCCAAGACACGAACAACAGAGAACCCGCCGCCCAACATTGGCCACTTGCCAACCAAAACCACGCGTTTTTTTCGTTCAAACGGACGCGCTATCACGGTCAGAATCAGGCCGATGATCTTCGCCAACTCGCTCATGATTTGTCCGATCTTGAAATAAACAAACTCGCGGGCAATTGCTGGCTGTTCCCGTTGAGGTCGGCAGTTCAACGACCCCCGGAAGGACCCGTGAAAAATATTCTCGCAGAATCTTGTAACGTGTCAACACGTTACAGTAAAACAGAACGCTCAATCACCGCCCCGTGCGCCTGCTCACCCCCGCGAGGTGAAATCGAGTGCCCCGCAATATTCGATCAGCGATGCGATCATCCCATAGTTTTGCGAGGTCGGTCGGCTTCACGTTCCCGGTGACGATCAAAGGCTTTGACGGGTTCCCGGTTCTCGGATCAAGTAGTTCAAGCATCGTTCTCAGCGCCCATGAACTCGCTTCGCTTCCAACCCCGATCTCATCGAACACAATCAAGGGCGCTTGCTCAATCACCCTGACCAATGAGGCCCTCTGCACCGTGCCCGAATCGCCTTCTCGATACCAAGGGAATTGACCCTTGTCAGCCTCGATCAGCACGCCCAGAGAACGCACGCGGATGAACCCCGCAAACCAGTCTTGGATTACCGGTGCCGTTCGCCATTCAGCAGGCATTCGCCCGAACCTGTCCAGCATCGCCAGTGCCGCCGAAGTCTTGCCCGTGCCTGGAGGTCCGAAGAGATACAGCGGCCATTGTTGCTTGCCTTCCGCGAGTGCTGTGAGTGTATCCCGCAGCGGTTCGGCAATCTGATCCCACGACCGCCGTTCTTCACGGCATGCGCTAATCACCGGCGTGTGTTCCGTCAGCGTTGGTCGTCGTGCCGGTGCAGTCGAAACCCGCGTATTTATCTGGGCTAGCCTCCGCGCGGCCAGGTCTCCCAATGCCGCCGGTTGATCCCGTGTTTGATCTGACTTTGCCAACATGATTTTGTAACTCTCCGGGTGTGGGTTGGTGTCTGACCGGATGCTTGCCGGCCCACGGACAAAGCTCATGAAATCGCTTCCCGAACTGCCTCACTTCGTCGGGCGTGATGGGCGGTTCCTCGCTGAACAAGGCCGCAGAAACTTTGCCGATGATTCCACGGTTCGCGTTCTTGAGCGAACCAGTGACTTCAACAATCGCATCGAAAAGGTCGTCGCGGGGCGTTCTGGCTTTCGGCTTTCTCGGCGGCGGTTGGGCGGGCGGTTTTGTCGGCTCGTCCTGCAAAGGAATTACCGAAGGTAATTCTTTAATAAGAGAAGGAGTAAGAGGGTTGAAAACCCTTGAGCCACCATTGTAGGGTTGGTTGAGGGTCGCTTGTAGGGTTGGTTGAGGGTCGCTCAAGGGTCGCTCAAGGGTTGGTTGAGGGTCGCTAGTAGGGTCGCTTGTAGGGTTGCTTGAGGCCCGAATTGACGCAGATTTAGCCTTGGCAATGCGAGCTTTGGCGCTTGCCTGACCACCGACTTTACCGGATTCTCTTGCCTTTTTGAGCCATTCAATGCGGCCTTCGGTGCCCTTGATCCTGATGCCTTCCTCGGTCACTTCAGCCAGCCCGGCATGAACAATGTTCTCTGTCCCCTTTGGACCCAGACAGATGTTTATCCACAACGAATCAACGATGTAGCTCTCGCGTTCCGTGCAGACCCGCCAGAGGTGAGCCATGCGCCCCAGCGCCTCATACGAGTTGTACCCGGAAAGCATGCCAAGCATTTGAATGCGAGGGTCCCCGAACGCTTCGTTTTCGATTCTGACCGTTGCAGCCATTATTGAGAACCTCGCTTCCCGGCCTCAATGATCTCATCAAGATCGGCCACGGTGATAAATCCACATGGCCCAATCTCATTGGCCATTTCCTCGAATTCCTCGTTTTCGTTCATGTAGATGGCAACATCTTCTTTTGTCACGCCGGCGAATTCCGAGATGCCAAGAGAGTGGACAAACCCCTCTATTTGAGCATCGCCGAGAAGCTCCTGTGTGACCGCGTCAATAGCCTCTTCCGATTTTTTGTTGGCGTACCTCGCGCGGTAGTACTCGCCAAGAAACACCAGCCCCTTGGTGTATCCTGTCACAAGATCCAATGAAAATTGTTCAAGCAGTTTGCCGGTCAGAACCTTGAGATGTTCCAACTGTGTGGTCACAGATGAATGGCAGTCTTCACAAAGGCAGGCCAGTTCGTTGGGCCGATATTCCCAAGGTGCCGCGCCTTTTCGGTAATGCCTGTGATGCACGTTCAGCGTCTTGTCTTTTTTCGCGCATCGTTCGCATTTGAAGTCGGCCGCTTGCATCGCCTCCAAGCGTTTGCGCTGCCATCGTGGATCGCGGAGCAATTCAAAGTAGCTTTTCGCCATGTGTTTTCTCGAATCTGAGTTGGTTGTTGTGGGGGTCCGAAACCATTTTACGATGCCTGCACGCCCGGATCTTTGCGCCAGTCACCGACGTAGAATTGAAGCGCGGGAAGTTTTCCCGCCGTGGTTTTCACGTCACCACCTCCAAGTCATCCGCGTAGAACCAACAATCAGCCCACATCTTCACGTGTTCGGGACGCTCGAACGTCAGCCGGAACATCTGCCGCCCGTTGCTTTCGTGTGTGCGATGCTCACGGACGACACCGACGAACTCGGAACTGTCACCCGCGAACATCGTCCCCGACTTGATGCGCAGCCTTTGTGCGCTCGCCAATGCCTGGCTCATGACCTGCATTCCTCCAGTGCTTTGAGTTTGGTCGGTTCCCAAATCTCGGCCGCAACGTGCGGGCGTTCGTCCGGCGGAAACATCCAACGAATGGTCTCACTGCCGGCGGCAATCAGATCCAGGATCGTCTGTCGAAATTTGCACGCCTTCGCTTCCAATTCCTCTTCCCGCCGATGATGCTCGTCATGATGTTCCAGGCTTGCCATCAAACGCATGTTGTGATCGGGCGTGATTGACTCTTCAACTTCTTGCAATCGGACCATCTCCCGCATTCGTACAGCAACCGATTCAGCGATACTTGATGTGTTGCCCTCGTCTGGGGAAATGGGCGGATGCCCCACCTGATCGCAAATGAGATTAAGCGTTGCACGCCAGTCTTTTGAAAGCTCGCGTTGGCGTTTCGATGTTTGATCATCGAAAGCGCTATCTTTTTCCCCTCGCGTTTTGGCAGCCATTACACCATTGGTCGGCACGTCGGCCGGACGCCAGATCAGCCCGCAATTGTGGCAGAGGTGGCTCTTGTGGGGCGGGTTGGTCCACACCTCACGGAACACACTGCATGATGGTGAGTGCTGTCCGGCCCCTTCGTAGATTGGAATGTGGCAATCGCAATCCGGTTCCGGATCGGGTGCGTCAACGTGGAGCGTGCCGCACTTAGGGCAGGGGAGCACCATGTCGATGGGCTTTCGTTCACCGTCGGGATGTTCTCCCAGCCACGCGCGGGCCAGCGTCATCGCGGCAGTGTGATCGGCAAGGGAGATAAACCGTCCCTTGCCTTGCGAGGGAATCGCATAAGTGGTGATTCCCGTTTCATTGGTTTCATGTCGCAGCCGTTCGGCCGCTGCCTTCAATTCATCTGTCATCTCAGTATCCTTTCCCGCCTTTGCCACGCCGTCCCGGATGTTTCACGACCTGCGACTTGGGCGGCAATTTGCTCATCGCAATCGCCACCGGCGGCTCGGGAATCGGCGCATCGCAACCATTGGCGAAATGCGCGTCAGCCCGACGTTTGCCGGTCAGCGTGCCAGCCACGAATCGAAGCCCGCATATGGGGCAAGTTAGCTCATTGGGTGTCATGATGTTGCCCCGCGTGTGACCTCATCGACGACCTTGTCCCACACCTCAAAGGCAACGCGCGGCCTCTCATCGGGAGGGAACATCCAACTCACCGTCTCGTTCCCGGCCGCGATGAGTTTGGCCTTGTCGGCGTTGACGGTAGCCAATTCTTCAACGAGTGAAAGAACTTCGTTTTTGAGGGTTATTTCGCGTTCGAGTGACGCACCCAAAGCGGCCGTCTTGCATCTGATTTCATTCGTGAAATACTCGATGCTTTCATGGTTGAGGCATTCGTTGTTGGCCTCGACCAACCGTCTCATCTCTTCCGTCATGACGCTGCTACTCCTTGATTGATTAGATTTGCCTCGATGAACGCCCTGATGAAGACCGCCGCGACTTGCGGCACGATTGCATTGCCGTAGCCCCGCAAGAGTCCCACACGGCCGGGAATCCCATGAGCCAGCGGGAATGAGCCGGGTTCAATGCGCCTCGCTTTTCCGTCGCGGCAGGGGATGAGGTCGAAAGTGTCCCAGAAGCCGCCGCCGTGTCTTCCAGCCGACAATTCCCCGGATCGTTCGCCCTCTCGGCATTCCCATGCCCGCCGTTGTTCCCGACTCTCGGAGAGGGCCATCCCGCCATTTGCGCCTGCCGGGGCAATTGGTCCAACCTCGTCCGGATTGATCCGTCCGGGTTCACGCCCGTCGTGGCCATCCCCGGTGAGTCCTTCCAGTCCCGACTGGAAGGACTCACCCAGCCCGCCAAAGCCGCATCCGCTGGCAATGCCCCCCCGGTCTGATTCGGGCCTCCGTTGCTGCCGTCCGTCGCCCGTGGCGTGTTCCAACCCGCCATCGCCGCAGCATCTTGCAAGTTGATTTGCTTCTTCTTGCCACTCGGCCGAACCTTCGCCGTCGGATCGGCCGACGTACCGTGATGGTAATGATCCGGCGTCGGCCATCCCGCAAGTGCCGCTGCGGTTTGAAGCGTGAAGTAATTGCTCGGGTCCGCATTGGGGTTCTCGCCACCAGTTCCGTTTTGCGTCGCGGGCGTGGGCCACCCAGTACAATCGCTGTCGGATGTGCGGCGAGCCGACGCTGTGTGCGCCCAATACGCACGACCCGACGGCGTAACCTTCTCCTTCCAAGTCTGCCGATATTCCATCGAGCCATCCGTGCCCAACAGCGTTTTCAACCTGCTCGCCAAAGATTGTGTCAGGGCGGCACTCTCGGATGAGCCGGAACATTTCGGGCCAGAGGTTGCGTTCGTCGGCGTCGCCTTTGCCTTTGCCGGCCGCCGAATACGGCTGACAGGGGCAACTTCCGGTCCACACGGGAACAGACTCAGGCCATCCGGCGAGACGAAGAGCAAGGGGCCAGCCTCCAATGCCGGCAAAGAAGTGGCATTGCGTGAAACCTTCGAGGTCTTTCGGCCGGACTTCTTTGATTGACCGCTCATCAACTTCCCCCGGTGGCAGTTCTCCCGCCCTGATTAGTTCCCGCGCCCATTCCGCCGCACTGGCATCGAATTCGTTCAAGTAATTACCACCTCCACCGCCAGCAAAACTATCAATGATCAGTTCGTTTTTAGTCATACCTCAAGCCTTGTTTGTTATGTGCGATTAATCTCAAACCGGGATCAACAGATAAGCCTCAGAAGCGGCTTCGGTCCATTGTTTCGCCGCGTCGGTTTCGGCCGGTGTCCGTTCGTGGTAGTACAGCCCCCATCCCGCAGACGTGACGATCCCGAGAACTTCGCGGAGATGCTTGTTTTCGGCCTCGAACCGCAAGACTTGTTGACGCAACCGTTCGGCCTTAGCGTGGATGTCGTCGCCGAGTTCGACCGCCTCTTGTTGTGTGTAAGTCATGATTGCACCAAGTTGAAAACTCTTCGCAATGCTTTCATGTTTGGGATGTCGGCAATGCGAATAACTCCCACCCTTTCCTCATCAGTGTTGGTGTCGTAATAACTAAACCCGTCGCCGAAGCCGCCGTCGAAGTACAGTCCCCATCCCTGTGTACCGCTTCGCCAGATCGACAAATTAGCCGTGAGCGGAAAACTACGGCCAATGACAATGCGAAGTCCCGCTTGACACAAGCGTTCTTCGGTGACGGGCTCATCGTCCTCGGCCGGATGCTCATTAAGCCATGCCTGAGCAAGTAATCGCATGTCAATTCCGGGCATCAGTGATCTATCGTTGATGCCCTTAATGCCGCTGTAGTCGCCGCTCCGGACTCGATAAGCGGCAGCTTTAATCAACTCATTTTGGTTGCTCATATTTCTTGTGCCTTTGTCTCTGGTAAGTTCAACGAATGAACCGGGCCGGGCATCCATCCCGGCCCCGGTTGCCACCACAGCGCGCAATTCGCGGGCATGACCCACGGCGCGTACAACTTCACGATTTCCGTCTGAGTTCCGATGTGCAGAATGCAAAGGATTGCGCGGGCCGGATCGGGATTTGTCATGCTGCGCCGTAGACCTGAGCGGTGATCGGGTTGTCTCCGACTGTTTCGGATGCTTCGGCAGTCAGCACAACAACACCGAACTCCTTCGCATGCCCGACGATCTCCGCGCGAGCCGTGCCGTCAAGCCCCTCCCAAAACTCTTGGGGCAATGCCAGCAAGCCACCACGCCCGACACGCGCCACACCAAGATTAAGGGCGTGCCGCGTCCGTTCCCCCGCAGACAAATTGCCGAAGAAAGTCGCGCCCCGCTTGGTGTCCGTGACAAGTCTTCCGTCTTCAACGCGAAGGCCGGGGGCATTGATTGATTCAGAGACGATGGCATCCGTCCGCTTCGCCACCGCCCGGAGTCGCCTGCCTTCATCCGCGTGGAACTCGGCGGCTTCCCGTTGTTCGCGGGCCTCCTTAATCGCCGCCTCCGCTTCCCGCGCCCGCTCAGCCGCCGAAACCGCCTCCACCGCCTGGCGGGCCTTGCGATCCAGTTCGGCCACGTCCGTTTCACTCGGAAAATCTTCGGCCTTGAAGCTCTCGACGGCTGCCGCCAGTCTGGCCCGCGCGTCATCGCGGGTCTGTATGCGCTTGAATTCCGCGTTGGCGTCCGCGTGTTCGCCTGCAATGCGACCTCGTGCCAACTTCATTGCGTCGAGCGTCCGGCAGAGTGATTCAATTTCGTTGTCAGCCTCGGCGAGCGATGCCGCCCCTTCCTGTACCTTCTTCCACGCCTTGGCGGCGTCGTCGGCACTCCATCCGGTTTCGAGATCGACCCGAGCCAAGTCTTCTTTCGCCCGCTCGAACTTCCGCGCCTGCTCCAGCCCGAACGCTCGCCGGTTCGCTGCCGTGACGAAATCACGCTGCGTCTCGGCGACCACGGCCTTCACCTTCCCGGCGTCCTTCTCGACGGTCAGGTCTGCCCCTTCGGCGCGAAGACGTGCAGACTCAGCGCGGCCGTTGGCGGTCAACGCCGCTTCCTCCCGCTCGCGCGCCCAGTTCTCCAATTGCCGTTTGATGTCCCGCGCCGCTTCGACGATGTCACGCCCGGACAGCGGAACGCGATTCAGCAGTTCGTTAAGTTCGTGTGGGTCAAGTCCAAGGCCCTCGAACAACTGCCGCGTCGGCGCGACTCCGGAAAGCGACGCGAGTGCCTTGATGCGTGCCTTGTCGGCCGCGACGTGGTCAAGAATGCCGGGGTCGATCAGCCCAACCAAGTCAATACGCTGCTCAATCCCCTCGACTTCCAGTGATCCCGATTTGTTGCATCGCTTATTGCTGACGTTGATCGTCACGCCGAACCCTTCGACCGTCCCCTTGAGCGATCCGTCTCGCAGCGAAAGCGACTTTGTGTTGCCAGTCACCAGAGCATCGACCGCGTTAATCGCAGTGGATTTGCCCGCCCCATTGTTCCCCCGGAACACGACAACGCCAGACTCCGGGATCGGGATGTCGATCCGGCCAATTGGCCCGACGTTGGTAATGCTGACCTGCTTTGATTTGCTGCCTTTTCTCGTCTCGGTTGCCATGCTTGTTTCTCAGTGTAAATGTTAATGTTCACCACCCGGCCGGGTCGTTCGCCATCGTCTCCCGGATCTCGATTCCGTGTTCTTCCCGCATCCACTCGGTGTCGTCCGGAAACTCCGGAAGCAACCCAAACCTTTCCTCAAAAGCGTCCGCACGTTTTTTGATGAACGCCACTGCTCTTGCCAGTCCCGCGATCCCATGTCGCTCCGCGAGCCAATCAGCACATTCGGAATCACACTTCGATGAGTTGCATGTCTGACAGCAAGGGACTAGGTTTTCCCAGCCAATCGAGCCGCCGGACACTATTGGATCAAAGTGATCGACGGTGATCTTCTGCGATGCCTCGCCGCAATAAACACACACGCCGTCAGCAAGACTAACAATGAGCATCGTCTGCTCTGCCGTGATTGTTCCCGGACACTTTGCAAGTCTCGCCTTGCGACGAACCGCACTGATCCTTAAAAGCAATCGAACATGCTCCGGGTTCTCGCGCATACGACGCGCGTTGTACTCCTTCATTCGCTTGCGCCTTTTGTCCGCGTTCTTGATGCCACTTCTGCGAACTATCTGTTTGCGTTTTGAGCTATTGCGTGAGGCCCATTCCTTGGCTCTCTGCTTTGATTTCTCACGACTCGACGCAGACGTTGCATAGCGGTGCTTATTAGCGGCGAGGCCGCATTGACGACAGATGTAAGACAAACCATCAGGCGAAGCCCTACGAACCGTGAAGCATGACAAGGGTAGTTCTTTGGTGCATTTCGTGCATGTCTTGCTCATAAGTGAACCCTGATCTCTTGGCCAAACTGCGCCGCAAAATGCCGCGCTTTCCATTTGAACATCGGGGTGATAGTCGCCTTGGATTTAACGTCCTCGTAGACAATCATCCCGTTTTCCACATAGACAAAATCCATCACGATCTTTCCGATCTTCACACCGCCAACCCGCAAAGGGATGCGGACCTGGCGGCTGAGTGATCCGATTTTCCCAGCGAAGAACAGGCGCTTAAGCTCCCTCCACCGTCTCGCCTCTTTCTTGGAATCAAACTTCATCCCGTCGCAAGTAGTTTTGACGTTGTTGAACTTGCTCCGCTTACCACGGGATTTCTTTGGCGTCGTCGCTGGGCTCGCCGTTGCCGGTTGCGCTTCCTTGCTCAACGTCTTCGGCGGGTTTACTGATTGGCACGTCGCTTCCTCCAGCACTTGCAGGTTCACCCCCTGCACCCTCGATGCTTGGGCCATGATCCTTTGCGTCAGTTCGTCGCTTGCGTTCTTCATCGTTTCGTCTCGCCCAGAATGCCGAACAAGCGTCTTGCCATTGCTCCAACTTCTTCGGGCCGAATCCCTTCAGGTCCGTGAGTTGATTGCTCCATCCGGTTGCGTTCGGGTTCGTGTAATCTGTCACCTTCCCTAACGTGTCGAGACCGTTGGTTGAAAGGATCTCAGCGACCTTCGAGGGGAGCCCGTCTTTCTCGACAAGCTCACTCAGGGGGACGGCTTTCCAAGTGTCGTCCGGCTTTTCTGTATCTTGTGTACACGTTACAGACGAAGGCACTTCAGAAGGTTTCCAGTCGTCCGGGCGCCGGTCCCAATCGGGAGAGTCTTCGCCGGCCGCGTGATGGGTTGTCGGATCTGTGATGTCTCGCTGAACTGGCTTCGGCGGCTGTCCGCGCCCTCGTTGCCGTTCGCGGTTCAGTTCGCGGGACGATTCGACGGCAGCTTCAAATGCCTTCTTGCACCGGGCCGCTTCGGCGTGCGCGTCGTCGAAGCGCTCTTCAAGCTCCTGGCATTCTTTCTCAGCCTCGGCCAGAAGCTTTGCTGTTTCGATGTCGTAACGATCAATCGCCTCGGGTGAGTCGTAAGCGAGGGCCGCGTTCAGTCGAACGACCGGCGGCGCGTCCCCGATGGCCACAGCACCCGCATCAGTCAGGCTAACCGTAGCCTCGGCCGTAGTACCCTCTACCTTGACCTCGCCCGTGTCGAGGTTAACCGTCCCCTCGGCGAGCAGTTCGCCAGCCGTGTTGAACGCCTTCACCTCGGCGACAGGATCGAGCGTTCCCGCTTCCCTTGCATCGTTGATAATCTCCCCGACGTTGGGAGGCGACACTTCGCCAGATTGAGCGTTCACCGTAACGTCAATTGTTGGCGCCGGTTGTTCGACAACCTCGGGCGTGGCCTCTGGTGTCGGCTCCGATTTGGCCTTCTTCGGTTTCGTCTTCGTCTTACTCATTAGTCTTTTGCTCCAAGTAAATCGTCATTGAATAAAGTGGCACGATGCCGCCCTTGATTCCTCTGTCTCTTCGCACCCAGCCCATCGCAACCAAGCGGTTGACCGTTTGGAACGCCGCGTTTCTGCTGACGAATCCGAATTCGTCGCAAAGATTCGGGAGCGTCACACGCAGCCCGCTTCCGTGAATTTTGCAAATGGCCGCGAACATCCGAAGCACGGTTCCACTAACTGGCGTGATGTCGGTTTCCGTTGCAGTCACGTTGCACCCACTTTCGGGAATTCACGTACCCGCAAGTCTTCCGGCCATTCGTCTATGTCGCCGCCCTTTTTGTCCTTCAGTCCGAGAACGGTGTAATTGCCGAACCCATCACCGGAGAACTGAACCGGCGAAAGAGGTCCGTCGCCATTCGGCCATCGTTCACCGGATGGCAATCGTGTTGAGGCACTCCCCCCAAGTTGCTTCATGAAGACAGCCACACCAGCGGACTTGCACTGCATGATAATGTCGGTGCCCCACCCGGTCTGAAACTGACGGGCATCATCTCCTGACTCGCCACCAATGATGGCCCAATTCAGAGGCTTCTCTCCCATGCACCGGCAACCGACCTTCTCCGTGCAAAAATCGTGGGCCTCATCAACTTCGCCGGAACCATTGCATTCGGGACAGGCTAGCCATTTGGAAAGATTCAATGGCCCGAGCAGTGGCTCGCACGACAAGAACCTCACAGCCGCCGGGGTTTGGAGCAACGACGGGATACGCTCGCTGGCCCGTTGCTGGTCCTCAACGGAAACGCCAAGCCAGACGTTGGGCAAAGGCTTCGATGGAAAGTCGAGTTCGTCTTTGGCGAGGGCGTCATCTGCTTCTTCGCCTGCATACCCAAGCGTCACGCTGATGAAGCGTTCGATCAACGGTCGGAATTTCTTGCCTTCATTCCATATCCAATCGCCGTCAAGGAATGTTCCAGCTGCCGCTCCGATCCTCTGGTGCAGTGCGTCTGATCCTCCTTCGTGGAAGTGCCCCTCGCCGTGAAAATATTTCAACATCCGTTCAGGGCGTTTCGTCAGCACTTGAAACGTGTGTTGCTTCGCCATCGCCATCACCCCGAACACCCGATCAATGAACTCGTCCGGCACGGACTCATGGAACAGATCGCTGACGCTGTTGACGAACACCCGTTGCGGCTTGCGCCACGAAAGCGGGTCCATCAGCCGGTCAGGGATCAATTGCACTTCCTCGAAAGGCTTCGCGTATTGAAGCGGCATACGCTTGCCTTTGTGGAACGCCTTGTGGCGCAGGTCATGCAGTGTTTTGGCGTAACAGTTCTTGCATCCGGGGCTGACCTTCTGGCATCCCACAACCGGGTTCCAAGTTCGGTCAGTCCATTCAATTCCCGTGACTGACATTACTTCACGCCCTCCATCGGGTTCGCGTTCAAAGCCGCTTTCCGCTTGTCTTTTGCCGCGACGATCTGCGCCCGCGATCCAGCATCTTTGAACGCTTTGCTCGCCGTTTCGACGATTGTTTTGAGTTCGTCGATGTTGATTGCTGTTTCAATTTCATGAAGCAAGTCCGCAAGGTTCGGACCCATGTTGATCACCAGCGGCTTAACGGTGAACGGAGTGCGTTTGCCCTTCGTCGCCGTGAGCTTCGCCGTCACTTCCCGTTCGATGTGGGACGCGTGACTGATCCGAATTCCCCCAACTTCCTCCGCGCCGAATCTCACGGACGGATCGCAATACAACGTGAGCGAGCGGCCTACGTATCGCGTCCCGTCGTCGCCCCAAATGTGGCACAACATTCGACGCATGCTCAGGCATGGCTTATATGGCCTGCCTTCGTCGCCGTCGTAGTTGATCACAATCGGCTGTTCTTTCGAGCCGTTACTAACCCGCGTGATCGTGATGGTTTTCGTCTGACCACCCATGAGCATGTCGGCGTTTAGCTGATCGCTCTTGCCCTTGGTTGTCGCCTTCATGTCAATCATGTCTTGATGTCTCCAAAGGTTCGGCGTTCAGTCTGCACAAGGCGAAATTCCTTGTTTCCCAAACGCCGATAATAGTCGCTGATCACTGACGAAAGCTTCTCATAGAAGTTCCGGGCCGCGTCGATGATCGCCTCTTGAATCTCCTGGTCAGGCAGCACGCGAATCGTCAGCATCGGAAGGCCGCCACAATAACTATTGAAGTCCCACCACTTCCGTTCTGTCACCAGTAACCCCGTCTGAATCTGGATCTTGAATTCGTCTGGCACAATACCGGAGACGATGGTTTCTAATTGATACTTTTGCTTTCGGCTCTTCGTCTCAGCCCCGCCATCCTCGCCCACAAGGAAGTCGGGAGAACAACCGATCACAAAACCCCATTTATCGTTCGTGACAAACCCGACCTGTTCGACCGGGCCGTAAGCCTTCGAGTAGGCTTCGCGGGCAAATGACTCGTCATCGTGTCCCCTGAGCATGTCGTCGCTCTGGAACGAATCCTCGACATGGCCAGTGATGCATTGGGCCGCAAGCTCATGCAGATGAGCGCGGCTTGTCGCGTTGTTGGCGAACTGAAGCTTGGAAGGAGTGATGATTTTTTCCATCTCGCTTGCCGTCAGAAGGCCGCATCGGGCGGCTCGCCATTCCTCGCTTCCTTGGACCAAATCGCGGTGAAATATAGGCATCGATTTTCCCTTGTCACCAGACGATACAACTGTGGGTGAGGTTGCCAATCTTCGGGTGGCTTCCGCGACAAGCAACCTCATCAGGGATGACACATCCCCGAAACCTTCGAGCCACGCATGGGAAGACGGTCACCCTGCGCGCTTGCCAGTCCCCAAAACCATCGCCGGGAGTCGAACCCGGCCCGCGAACGCGGTTCCAACATGCGACGATAAATCAATCTCTTGGATCTAAAACCGACTCGCTTTGTTCGAGTGCCAAGCGCACACGTTTGACGGCTTCATGGTGGTATTCCGGGTAAGTTTCATCGCTGTCCATGAACTTCGCGTAGTCGGACAGCAAGAGCTTCCCAGCCACTTCCAAGGGCGATTCAACCTTGGGCTTGCGGATTAATTCACGCGCGTAAATCAGCGGCCAAACGTGACCAGGCTGATTGGTGACAATGATCAAATTGCCGTAAAGCGTCCACCCGTCATCAAGCCTCTTGCTGACCATCTCTTTCAGGTCTTCAATGTCGCCCGCTTCGAGGGCCAAGTACTCAGTCTTTGTTGCTGCCATGTCTCAACACCTTTGCGAAAAATGAAAAGGAAAAATCACACCCGCTCGACAAGCGAGCGGTCAAAGCCCACGCGCTCGCCGCTGCCGTCGAGGATCAAGTCCACGTAGTCCGCTTTGTTCACCGGGTCGCGTGAGATTTCACACACCCGGCCGCACTGCCCGAAATAGTCGCCTTCCTGAATCACCCGCATTCGATGCCCGATCCGAAGCGGCACGTGCTGACTCATTCGTGCAGCTTCCGTGTTGACGAACTCGGCCGTTGCCGGTGGTCCCATGCTCATCTCTGAATCCCTCACTTGCTGAGTCGCTTGAGTTTTTTTCGATGCTCGCGAACCGCGTCACGATCACCGGTCGATTTGAAAAGGTTGATCTCGTCGAGGAGGTAAAAAACCGGCTTGCCCCGGCCGAATCCGTAAGGCCGGATTTCGGTGAACACGCCCGCGTATGTCCGATTGATCGTGTTTTTGTGACAGTGAAGCAACTCGCCCGCCTCGGCCGGCGTTCGCCATTCTGGATTGTCCACCGCCTTCGCGGTGGTGATTGCTTTTGTGGCCATTGAGTTTCACCCGTTCGAGTGATTTAAGATCGGTAACGTGTACACACAATACGGTATACCGACATCATGTTACTGTCAACTGAATCTAAATGATTCTGGCTAAATGTGTGCAATGCCGAAGCGAACTTGATTATTGTGATCTGTAACAGGTCACGCGGTTACAAAGTACATCCCCACCCCGTGAACAGGACGCAACGCATGGGAACGACAATGGCCAAGAAACGCATCGTGTCGCGTGAAGAAGAGCCTTACAGCCGTCAGATCCGCGCCTATACCGACCTGGCTGACATGCTGAAATGGGTCATTGAATTTGAAAATGCCGACAGGAAAGACGGTGAGCCGCTCGTAACAATGGCCTCTTGGATTGATCCTCTTTTGCGCCCGCAAGTCACGGCAGCCTACAAGCAAATCGCCGCCCGCGCCAAGGTCATCAAAAAGGCCAAGGGCGAGACGGACGCCGCGCCAGACATTTGACCATCACGCCCTGGGAATCACCGGGAAGACAGCCATCGGCACGCGCCCCGGAAGCTTGACCGTCAGGCTCGCGTACTCCGCATCGGGATACGTCCGCTCCAAGAAATGCCTAATATCGTTCAGCAACACATCCAATGCCTTTGGTTGTGTCGGTGCGTCTGCGTGCGCGTCTGCGTGCGCTTCCTCGCGGCTTTCTTGCGTTGCGGCCATCGTGATTTGCTCAGGGTGGGAGATAGTGGACAGGTGAACACTAATCATATATCCCCCTTTGACGAGATGGCAAACGAAAAGTTCTCGCGAATTTCAAAAACCCTCTTGCCGCAACCACTTGAGAATCAAACGATGGCTCATCTGTACAAGCCAAAATACTCCCGGCCGATCCCTTCAGGCGCCGTCATCGTGACCATCAAAGGCATCAGGCACGCGAAATGGACGGGGCGTCAAAAGAGGAAATTTGTCGCGCCGCTGTGCGAAAGCGACCCGTCAAAATGCTTGGTGAAAGTTGATTGCTGGTGGATTGAATACGAAGATCATCTCGGAAAACGCAAGCGGATCAAGGCATCTCTCAGTCGGACGTCCAGCGAGCAAATGAAACTGGACATCGAGCGGAGAATCCGACAGGTCAGGAGCGGCGATCTATCCGAAGGCGTCCATCTCCGGGCCGGAAAGCTGCTCACCGATCTTGTCGAGGAATGGGCCAATTCGCGGCTTGATGAGGACATGCTTCGGGTGACTGTGGTGCTTACGAAGAATCGCGTCTTGGCTGTCATCGCCGAACTTAAAGCATCAAAATTTGTTGACTTGACGCCGAAGAATGTGAATCGCGTTCTGAAGATATTTCGCGAAAGAGAAGACGACCCGATCAGCGCGCAAACCAGCAACCACTACTTGAAAGCCGTGCGTACCTTCACCAAGTGGTGCGTCGATCAGACCTATTTCGAGGCCGATCCGATGCGCGGGGCCAAGATTCTCGATGTCACCGGACGGACGACTTTTGAGCGGCGCGCACTATCGCCCGAAGAAACCGTCAAACTCATCACCACGGCCGGAACACTCAAATTGAATTGCTGCCCGATCTCCCCGCCGAACCGCGTGGCCCTGTACCTCGTCGCGCTTTACACCGGGTTCAGAGTGCAGGAATGCGCGTCCCTGACAAGATCATCGTTCCACCTGGACGATAAGTCGCCTTGGGTTTACTTGGCGCCCGAGGCCGCCAAGAACGGCAAGGAAGCCAAACAACCCATCGCCTCGGGAGTTGCCGCAATGCTTCGCCCTTGGCTCGCATCGCAACCCGCAAGAGGCCCGTTATGGCCCGCCGACTATCTTCACCATGTCGCCGCCAAGATGCTTCGGCGCGATCTGAAGGCGGCCAAAATTGAGATCGAAACCGATGATGGATTGATTGATTTCCACGCCTTGCGAACGACATTTGGCACTTCGCTGGCCCGCGCCGGCGTGCCAATCCAGCATGCTCAGCGCCTTATGCGCCACAGCACGCCAGAGTTGACCATGAAGTACTACACCAAGTTTCAGACCCACGACCTTTCATCGCAGGTCGAACGCCTGCCAGACATCTTCGGCTGAAGAAATCTTAGGGTCAATCTTGGGGGCAGTTTTGCGATTGGTGGCTAATGACTGATGAAACTTGTTGATTCTTTTGATCGTGTTTTACCCGAGAAAACTGGCAAAAATGGAGTTGGCTCCGCAAAACACCGGCAAATCCAGTCGCCGACGATTTGCCATCTAAACAGCTTATGAGACCGTGCTGGAACCGCTCCAGTCCACACCGCAATGGCCAAGGCGGGAGTCGAACCCGCAAACATCAGGCTCTCGACCTGACCGCTCATCCAGTTGGCGTACCCGGCCAAATTCAAACATGGTGATGGTGGGGGTCGAACCCACACCGGGCGGCTTCTGAGACCGCTGCCTCTTCCAATTGGGCCACATCACCGAAATTACAAGGGAGGTTGTCGCCCAACCCCGCTTCTGTTCAATCGTTCGACGTTTCTCGTTTGAATCGCCGATGAGCCAGTTGATTCTCATCAAGTTGCGTATCGTTGATCGCGCCTCCGACGAGTGAAACGTCCCAGTTGCCGGATTCTTCTTCGAATTTTGCTACTCGGCTGACTTTGGCGAAATCGGCCGAGTGTTGGGACATCAGGATTCGCTCACCGTCGCGGATGCGCTTGATGAGCCGGCATTGACGATAGAGATCGTTGCGTTTCATGATGTTCCTTTCCTTTTCTGAAATTCCATTGATGGGCCGGGTTGGAATCGAACCAACCAAGCATCAAGTGCGACGGGATTACAATCCGTCTGGCATCCCAGTGCCTTCCGACCCATTTCCACATGACACGGGTGGGAGTCGAACCCACACTAATCCAAGGTTTGAGCTTGGCCGCTCTTCCGGTTGGCGTACCGTGCCGTCATTCATCAGCGCCCCCGACCGGACTCGAACCGGCGACCTCCACTTTGACAAAGTGGCGAGCTACGCGACTGCTCCACGAGGGCAATAAACAGGCTGGTCCATGGGGGAATCGAACCCCCGTTATCGGCGTGAAAAGCCGGTGTCCTTGGCCACTAGACGAATGGACCGTTTTTGGTGAACCCTTAAACGCCGCAAGGCCGGGGTTCCTGTTGCGGAAGCCCCGGCCTTGCATGTTTCAGATGCAATATGTGCCGTCAGGTGCTTCCGGGGATTGGGCGACTGTCAGCCCGCAATGCGCTCCGCTCACGGGCGGCGTCGCTTTCAAGGCGATCCAGCCGTTCGGACGTCGTTGAATAATCAAGGGCTAACATGGGATTCGCTCAGTCTCGGTTACGTTGTTCTTGGTATCTCAACTCTTGCTTGCCATGATTGACGCCGCAGGCCAAACTAGGTTCACGCGAAATTTTCAGAAACCGGAATCATGACCGATCTCGAACACATGCAGCGGGCTTTGGCCCTGGCCGACCGGGGACGGGGATTTGTCGAACCCAATCCGATGGTCGGCGCCGTCGTCGTCCGGGACGGTCTTGTTGTCGGCGAGGGGTGGCACGAACGATACGGCCAGGCCCATGCCGAGGTGAACGCCCTGCGAATGGCCGGCGAGGCCGCTCGCGGAAGCACGCTATATGTCACGCTCGAACCTTGCTGCCACTTCGGCAAAACTCCCCCTTGCACTGATCTGGTGATCCGCTCGGGGGTTCGCCGGGTCGTCGCCGCGATGCTCGACCCGTTTCCGCAAGTTGCGGGGCAGGGAGCCGCTCGTCTCCGAGAGGCGGGCATCACGTTCGAGGTCGGCGTTGGCGAACTGGCTGCTCGCGGGTTAAACGCGCCTTACCTGAAACGCTTGCGCGGAAAATCATGGGTCGTCGCCAAATGGGCCATGACCCTCGACGGGAAGATTGCCACGGCCTCCGGCGAGTCAAAATGGATCACCGGGGCAATTGCCCGGCAACGGGTTCATGAGATACGGGGCAAGATGGATGCGATTCTCGTGGGTCGAGGAACCCTGATCGCCGACGATCCCCTGCTAACGGCCCGCCCGGCGGGAGCAAGAACACCGGCGAGGATTGTCATGACCACGACGGGCGAAGGGATGGATCGTTCCTTCAAATTGTTGGAAACGATTCAAGAAGCCCCGGTCATGGTGGCGGCCCCGCCCGAGGTTTTTCCCCGCTTGCACAATTGGAAATCGGCCGGAGCCGAGTTGCTTCCCGTGAGAACAGTCATGGAGTTACTTGAATTGCTGGCGACCAAGCGAATGACAAACCTGCTGGTCGAAGGCGGAAGCGGTGTGCTGGGAAGTTTTCTCGCGGCCGATGAGATTGATGAAGTGTTCGCTTTTGTGGCTCCGAAGCTCTTCGGCGGCTTCGCGGCCCCGTCGCCCATTGGGAGGTCTGGCATTTCTTCGATTCAAGATTGTCTGATTCTCACGGACATCAAAACGGAGATCCTCGGGGATGATCTCCTGATTCACGGCCGAAAATCATGACCATCGCTTGCGATCATGGCCGGAATTTCGGAAGATAGTCGTAGCCTACCCACCCGACTCCTCCCTGGCGTTCCATGAAGCACTTTCTCATTTGCTCAGCCTTGTTAATCTCCGGCCCGGCCTCGTTCGGGATGGAAGCCGAATTGGAGTTCTTCGAGAAGAAGGTCCGGCCGCTGCTGGTGACGCATTGCGTGGGCTGCCACGGCGAGAAAAAGCAACAGGGGGGGCTACGGCTCGATTCGCGAGAGGCGGCGCTCAAAGGCGGCGACACCGGCCCGGCGTTTGTCGCCAAGGAACCGGAAAAAAGCCTAATCGTTCAAGCGGTGAACTATCTGGGCGATAACAAGATGCCCCCCAAGGGCAAACTCTCCGATGAAGACATCTCGACACTGAATCAATGGGTGAAAAACGGCGCCGCCTGGCCGGCGGGGGGAGCGGCCGCAGGGAACGGGCCAAAGCCATTCGACTTGAAAGAACGGGCCAAACATTGGTCGTTCCAACCAGTCAAAAAAGTGAGTGTCCCCGTGGTGAACGGGCCGGGGTTTATTTCAACGCCGGTCGATTCGTTCATCCTTGAAAAGCTCTCGCGGCAGGGATTGAAGCCCGCGGCCAAAGCCGACAAGCGAACGCTTCTTCGCCGGGTGACTCTTGACCTGACCGGGTTGCCGCCAACGGCCGAGGAAATTGATCAATTTCTGAAGGATGAATCACCCCTCGCTTGGGAGCGGGTGATCGACCGCTTGCTGGCCTCCAAATCTTACGGGGAGCGTTACGCCCGGCATTGGCTTGACTTGGTTCGCTATGCCGAGACACTGGGCCACGAATTCGATTTTGAATTGTTTGAAGCATGGCGATACCGGGATTACGTCATCCGGGCCTTGAACGCGGATGTCCCCTACGATCAATTTGCGCGGGAACACATCGCCGGCGATCTGTTGCCCAAACCGCGAACCAATCCAATTGATAGTTCCAACGAATCTGTTCAAGGGACGGGTTTTTGGTTTCTCGGTGAGGCGAAACATTCCCCTGTGGATGTTCGGGAAGACCAGGCTGACCGAATGGACAACGAGATTGATGTGTTCGCCAAAACCTTCCTTGGGTTGACGGTGTCATGCGCCCGTTGTCACGATCACAAGTTTGACGCGATCTCGACCAAGGATTACTATTCGCTTTTCGGTATTCTCTCCAGTTCGCGTCACGACAAAGCATTCATCGATTCACCGGAACAACGGGCCAAATGGCTCTCGCCTTTGAAACAAACCACCCATGATTTGGAAGCAAAGGCCATCGCCAGAACCTCGGCTGCCTTGGGCAAACAACTGGCCGAGAAGGGAATCACCGGCTTCCTTGGCGGTTCGCCGACATGGGCTGAGATTGTCGCATTGGCGGGAATGACTCCCGAACAATTCAATCAAAAAATCCCGGCTGTCAGGAAGAAATTCGAGCGTCAAGAAGCCGCTCTGGCGGCGTGGGCCAAACAGACCAATGCCCTCCCCCTGCCCCGAACAGGATGGTTGATGAGCGGAGAGGCATTTTCCACGAACATCCCGAAAGCCACGATGGCCGAGGATGGAAAGATCACCGGCATCCCTCTGCCGGCAATCGCCACGAATACCCTTTCCCCCAAACTAACCGGCTCGCTGCGGTCGCCAACTTTTGTCATTGATCGGGATTTCATTCTCTATCGCGTTCCCGGAAATGATGTCCGTGTCAATCTGATCATTGATAATTATCAATTGATCCAAGACCCGATTTACGGCGGTCTGCGGTTCGGCGCTGCCGGAGATGAAAACCGCTGGCATGTTCAGAATGTGAAACGTTGGAAAGGTCACCGGGCCTATGTGGAATTGCTCGACGACGGGAACGGCCGGGCCAGTTTGCTCGATGTCATTCAGGCCGATCAGCCAAACACGCCGCCCGAGGGGCCGGTCAAACTCTTGCAAGAAACCGTTGGCGCGGAGACGCCAGAACAGTTTGCGAATGAACTCACCAAGCGAGTTTCTGAAGCCCTCGAAAAATGGAATGGCGTTGAATCCCTCACCCCGGATCAGTCCCGTTTGCTGAATCTGCTTCTCGGCGCTTCGGCAAACACACCGACCATCACCGAGGAAGAAAAGAAACTTCGCCTGTTGTTTCGTGAACAAGAAAAGGCGTTGCCCCCCGCCCGTCGCGCGCTGGCCATTGTCGATGGCACCGGGCTGAACGAGCGGGTGTTTATCCGGGGAAGCCACAAGAATCCGGGCGAGGAAGTTCCCCGGCATTTGTTGGAGGCGATTGATCCGACGCCATTCAAGAATGGCAGCGGCCGACTTGAACTGGCTGACAAGCTTACTGACGGAACTAATCCCCTGACCGCCCGCGTTCTCGTCAACCGCATTTGGAAGCATCACTTCGGCGAGGGGATTGTGCGTTCCCCGGATGATTTTGGCTATCAGGGCCAGCGACCGACGCACCCGGAACTCCTTGACTGGCTGGCCGGTTGGTTCGTGGAGAATGGGTGGTCCGTCAAGAAACTTCACAAGTTGATTTTGATGTCCGGGACGTATCAACAGGCAAGCATCGCCGACCAAAAGGAGGATGCCGCAGATCCGAAGAACGAACTATTTCACAAGATGCCCGTCCGGCGTTTGGAGGCCGAAGCCATCCGTGATTCCCTGCTGGCCATCTCGGGTCGCCTTGATCCTGCGATGGAAGGCCCCCCTGTCCCCACCCACCTCACCGCATTCATGCTGGGTCGGGGCCGCCCCGGCGGCAGCGGGCCGCTCGACGGAGCCGGTCGCCGGAGCATCTATCTGCAAGTGCGCCGGAACTTCATGAATCCGTTTTTCATGGCGTTCGATTATCCGGTGCCCTTCACCACCATCGGCCGCCGCTCGTCGTCCAACGTGCCGGCCCAGGCGCTCGCCATGCTAAACAACCCTCTGGTGAACCAGCAAACGGAATTGTGGGCCAAACGGATCATCGCCGTGAAAGAAGCCACCACGGAAGATCGGATTGCACGGATGTATGTGATGGCCTTCGGCCGACCGGCGACAGCCGAAGAACTCGTTGACGGGAAGGCTTTTGTGGAAGCCCAGCTCGCCGAATACGGAGTTGGTCAGGAGGCAAAGGCATGGACGGACTTCGCCCATGTGCTGGTCAACTTGAAGGAATTCATTTACGTCCGGTGACAGATCAGGCGGCGGCCCCGACGGGAGAATCGCCCCCTCCCGCCATTTTGGATTGATAGGCGTCGATCACCTCGTCGCAGGTGCCGGCCAGCTTGACCTGCCCCTGTTCCATCCAAACGGCCGATGTGCAAAGTTCGCGGATCGCATTCATGTCGTGGGAGATCAACACCATGAGCCGGGCCGTGCGAATCAAATCGCGGACCCGTTGCTTGGCCTTGACTTGAAAATTCATGTCCCCGGCGCTCAAGGCCTCATCGATCAGCAGCACTTCCGGGTTCATGGACGAGGCGACCGAAAAAGCCAGACGGACCATCATCCCGGCCGAGTAATATTTCATCGGCATCTCAAGGAATCGGCCGAGTTCGCTAAAGTCCGCGATCTCTTGCATCTTGGCGTTGACAGTCTTTGGCGTTTCGCCAAGCAGGTAGCTGCGAAACCGGATGTTGTCCCAGCCCGACGATTCGATTTCAAAACCCACGTTGATGTCAAACAGCGAACTAATACGACCGATGACTCGTCTGGTGCCTTCGGTGGGCGGATACACACCGGCCATCGTTTTCAGAAGCGTGCTTTTGCCGGCGCCGTTGTGACCGACGATGCCAAGACGGTCCCCTTCTTTTAATCGCATGCTCACGCCCCGAATCGCGTGAACCTCCATCGCAGGGTTGGTGGCTTGCCGAAAGAGCCCATTGATGAGGTACTCTTTCAACGAGACCCTTTTGGCCCGTTTCACATGGAACCGCAGGTGAACGTTCTCAAGCTCGATTTCCGCCGACATGTGACTCTCAAACTGATTACAGGTGGAAAATCAGGGTACGCTCGCACTTGGAAAATGTCGACACCGCCACGCCAAGCATGATCAGTGTGGCGGCAAACGCCTTGGCGAACACCAGCGGGGCCGGGACGATACCCGTCAGCAACGGCTCACGAATTATGTCAAAGAAGACAACGGCCGGGTTGATCTCGGCCAGCCAGCCGACACCACGTTCCTCCAGCATTTCCTTTTTGTAAAGGATCGGCGTGATAAAAAACGCGATGCTGAACCCCACCTCCGCCAAGTGTTGCGTGTCATGAAAATAAATGTTCATGAACGCGCAAATCGCGCCGAATGCCACACAGAAGATGAAAAGGAGCGCCAAGCCCAGCAGAACAACCCACAAGGCTTTTAGCGAAGTCAGATGATAGGGGTCCACGGGATCCAATGCCACGGCCGTCGTGATGATGACCGCCACGGCGATTCCAAAATGAACGGTTGTGCCCAAACTCGTTCTCAAACAATACACGGCGAGCGGAAGCGGGGACTGGCGGATGTACGATTCGTTTCGCACGAATGTCAGCGCGCCTTGCACGGCCGCCTGCTTGATAAAGTCCCAAATCGCGATGCCGGTGAGATAATACGGAGCCGTCACCCGCCAGTCGGTGTTCGGCATCCAAGTGGAAAAGACAACGCAGAAAATCGCTGTCATCAGCAGGGGATTGAGCAGCGACCACCCCAGTCCGAGGATGGACCGGCGGTAGCGAATCCGCAAATCCATCTGGACGAGCGACATCCAGAAATACCGAAATTGCCAGATCGTTTGCAGTCGTTGCATCATGTCCCTGATGTCCCCGCGGGGCTTTCCTGAGATGCGTTGATCGGGTTTAGACGATCACGTTGGAACGAGTGCGGCTCCGATACCATCCGTAGCCCAGCATCCCGATCAAACCGATTCCCCCCATGATCCATGTGGAAGGTTCCGGAACGCTGCTCGGGACCGGCACGACAGTGTCGGTGATATTGTTATTGAAATGCCCGTCGGACTCCTTGTGCGACTGGCCGGTGAAATCGTCCGATTGCTTGTTCGGGTACAAGGAAACCGCGCTGAACTCGCCCAGCAAGGCTTCGCCGCTCAACACGGTTTTCCCGGTATAAGTCCAGGTCAGGTTTGACACGTTCGGGTCGTCATGCGGGCTGAGAAGGTCCGGCGTCGGTCCGACCGGGGAACTGGAAAAGCTGAAATTCGCCGGTTGAGTTTCCGTGCCATCCACGCGGCCGGCGAAATCATAGATCGTGAAATAGTCTCCCGGCTGGAGAACGGACTTGGACTGGAGTTCGACGGAGTACGTGAAGCGATAGGCGCTTGAATCACCCTCCCGCGTCACCACCAAGCCGCCGGGAAGCAGTCCCGCGCGGGATACTTCGATCATGAGCAACAGAACCGGGATTCCAAGCAAATATTTGGTCATGGCTGTTTCTTCCCCGAAGGAGGACCATCATCGACGGGTGTTCCAAACCTTCGTCATCATTGACCGGGAAAGCCCGGCCGGATTGGTCCGCTGTCGGGGACAAGATAAGCCAAGAAGACAGAACCGGTCAAGGCGGCTTTTGCCGTCAGCCCGACCGGAGAAAATGAGCCGTTTTCAGATGAAATGGCGGATTGGGGAAAATGCTCAGCGTTTCAACCATTCTTCCGGGATTCTGATCACCCCGCCCGGCTTGGGGGACAAGAAAGACGGGAATTGATTTGAATGCACCCCGGCCGACAACAGGCTGGCGGTCAGCCCGGCGGTGAAGGCGGTGGCGGGCATCGTGCCCCGAATTTCGATGTCGTCATTCCACTTTGGCAGGTAGTCAGGCGAGAGCAGATTGGGCTTCACGGCCAGTTCCGCAAGCGGGCCCGCCCCGTTGGAACTGGCCGACCGGGCCTTGCCATCGGGACCGGCGGCGCCGACCGTCACCACACTTCGGGCATCGGCGGGAACCGGCACGCCGCCGTTCGGGGAACGATAGTCCATCAATCGCACACGGCCTTTGCCATCGGCTGATTCCACGTACACTCGAGGACGTAACTCCCAACGAATTTGCTGGGCGTCCAGAGTCGGCATTCCGGGCGGACGCAACGATTTGGGAAGCGATCCCTCCACCCGCAAGGCGTAGCGCCCTCCGGCCGGGAGAGTCACTTCCAAGCTGTGTTCGTAGATGCCAAAATTCGGATCAATCTGAAGCCGTTCCGGTGATCCCTCGGATTCGGCGATGAGGTCAATCTCGTCAGAAGCGGACTTTTCACCGAACGGATCACGCTGCCGGACCAATTGAAGTTTCAACGGGGTGATCGGGGCCCGATAATCCGCTTCAGACAAGTCAGGGTCGTGCGGTTCCCGCCATTGAATGCTCACGCGGATCTTGGCGCCAGCCGGAAGATCGGCAAGATCTTTCCCGTCCTGTTCGACGCCGATAAAGTTCAATTCGCGGTTCCAGCGACCCGGCAAAAGAGATTCCGTCGTCGGGGCAAATTCCATCGCCCCGTTGTTGTCCGCATCGGCAAACAGGCCGGTCCAAGTTTGACCCCGCTGATCCCCGGCGGGTTGGAACCACACCGGTGTGGCATCCGGCGTCGGCCGGGTCAGCCGGCGGGTCTTCATCATAGGCTTGGAAACCGCCAGCCAATCGTCAAGAAACCGGCTCATCGGGCTCGCCGCATCCAAGGCAAATCCCGTATTCCAGCTCAACAGGCCGACAACAACATTGGCCCCCTTGAGCATGTTCAACCCAATCTCAATCCGGTCAATCCGGTCCATGCGTCCGTGCAAACCTTTTTCCTCGACGTCCAGTTTTTCCAATGCCTTTTGAGAGTCCACCCGGCGTTTCTCGGCCTTGGGATCTTCATCGAAATTCGTGAAGGCCGCCCGATATTCTTCGTTGGCCTTTTTGCGTCTGTTCTGATATTCCTCAAAATCAGCGGCCAGTTCGTTCCGTCGGGTGTTCAATCCCTCGGAACGGAATTGATCGCCGCGAACATATCGGCCGACATTGATCAATTGATAAGGGGCATCCGCCGGTATCCGCACAAGCGTGATATTTGCCAGCGGAGCGGCAAGGCGAACGGCTAGCGCGGCATTCGTTCCCGAACCGAATTCACCGGGCATCTCATCCGGCATCACGTCCCGTTGCCGTTCAGCCGTGAGGTCCAAAAAGTTCACCTGGCCAAACTTGGGAACGGGCGAGCCGGGTTTGGGCTTCGGAAATCGCTGTTCCCATCCGGCGAAGTCCGTGTCCAAAATCACCACGTGGACCCCCTGCCCCTTGCGGTTGATCGCGTGAAGGCGATCCAACCCGGTGTTTTTCAAAGGGTCGTCGTCCGGCGAGGCTTTGGGAAGTTGAAGTTCATCGGCCGAGATTTGAAGCACCTTCTTCGGATCTTCCGTCTTGAAGGCTTCTTTCTTCGGTTCTTCTTTCTTGGGCTCTTCCTTCTTCGGTTCTTCTTTTTTGGGTTCTCTGACTAAATCGGTGACCACCACACGGGCAGAACGAGGCAGACGAATCGAGACGATCTGTTCTTGGGCCGCCATTTCAAATGCCTTGCCGCCGGTCGGCAGCGTGACGCTGACCACGGAACCGATGCGTCCTTCGATGCTCGCACCTGCCTGAACCAATGGAACACGCCATTCCGTGTCGATTTCCGATGGCTCGGCCGACAAGACAATCTCCACCCTCAACGGGGCGTCCTTCACGCCGTCTTCGGCAAGTTTGCGGCGCAAATCGGATGTTAGCTTCTCCTGAAACTTTTGATCGGGTGCGATCGGCGGCAGTTTCACAATGGCGGGAGGAGCCTCGGCAACGCTCAACACTTCCACCACCCGGACGGGCAATGTGTCCGCAAAGGGTCTGACAAGGTTCGGCGTGCCGGTGCCGTCCGGCAACCGTTGAAGGAGTTCGGCCGGCGGATCAGTCAATACCCAACCGCTCGGCTGCGCGCGGAGATCCCGGATCAATTTGGGAAGTTGAGCGGCGGGAATCGTTCCAATCAACAAAGTGAAGCGTTTGGGGTCGTAACCAATGTCGGCCTCGAATCCAAGAGCCGCCAAAGCTGTTCTTGTTTGTTTGAAAAGCAATAATTGATCTTGATTGGAATTCAACGTGAGACTCACCCGAACCCGTTGCTTGCTGTCTTCGGGAATCTTGAAACCGGCCGGGGCCAGGATGACCGTTTGCACTCGCCGGTCGTCAATCAATTTTCGGGCGTCTTTGGAGGGAATCGTGCCGAGCATCATCTCGGCGTGAACATCGAAGGCCGCGAGGTCATTGTCTTCGTCGAACTTTTCGACAAACCCCAATGAGGCGAAATACTTCGACATTTGCTCGTAAATCAACACTCGCTCGTTGCGATCAGCCAGAATGCGATAGCGGATCTGCGCGTCGTACTTTTCGGGGAGTTTTGGCGTGATGACCTGAGCGGTGGCGGTGGAAAACCCCGCCAGCCACCAAAGGGCCGTGATGAGTCCGATTTGCCCCAGACGCGATGGCATTGTCCAACTCCCGGTGAGATCATCCGCGATGACCATACGCCATCTTGACCGGAAAACCGGGTCTTGCCAAGCGGGTGAATTGGGAAATAAGCCGGTGAAGGGGAATCTTTCCCGGCAAAGTTGGAATTCACCCCGGATGAATGTGCCGTGAGATTGGATTACGCAGATCGCATCGTGTTCATCATCGGTTTGGGGCGGGCGATGGCAATTTCTCAAAACGGAAGTGCCGACTGATCGGCCTACCGAATTGTTGCCCGATTGGGTTGTCGCCAAAGTGTTCAAAAACAAAGGATCACTTGTCGCGGAACCGTCAAAAGGCAAGCGACCGCCAACCTTCGATTTTTTGCTCCGAACCGGCTTCAAAACGGATGATGCTTCACAATGGTTCGGGCTGGTGGTTCACGGTACACTTTCTTTCAACTCCACACGTTCCGGGTTTCGTGCCATGCGGCTCTCCCTTGTCTGCCTTTTCCTGACAGTCCTCGGTGTTCGGGCGGAAGAAAAACCAATTCCGCAGGAATGGGAATATGCCGACGCCATGAAAAAAGTGGCCGCCAAGTTCACGGGCAAACCCGGCGTGGTGTTGCACATCGGCGATTCGATCACTTATGCGAATCCCTACAGTGCGTGGGCCAAAGGGGGCGAGGGAAAATCAGATGCGGACAAGGCGATTTTGAAGTGGCTGCACACCGGGGAGAAGAACAATCTCGACGGCTGGCATCTCGCCTCCTTCGACCATCCGAACGGCGGCCGCTCTTACACGGCATGCAGCGGAATGCGGTTGGACGAATTGTTGGCGGGAGGAAAACAGAAAATGCCTCCCCTCGAAAAACTGCTGACGCAATATTCCCCGCAAGCCGTCGTTTTGATGATCGGCACCAACGACGCAACCGGGGATCGCCGGCCGAAAGACTTTATCGCTGATTTTGCCAAGGCCGTGGATGTCATTTTGGCCAACAACACGGTTCCCATCGTCTCGACCATCCCGCCGCATGTGAACAAGTTTCAAACGGCGAAGGAATACAACGAAGCCATCCGCATCTTGGCGAAGGAAAAACAACTCCCGCTGATTGACTATGAGAAGGAAATTGTGACTCGTCGCCCCGACGAATGGAACGGAACCCTGATGGGCGAAGGCGACGTTCATCCGTCCGGTGATTTTCGGGGAACGAAAGTCAATTCCGAACCGACGGCCCAAAACCTCAAAAACAGCGGGTATTTGCTGCGTGGCTGGCTTTCCGTCAAAAAGATTGCCGAAGTCAAAACCACCGTATTTGACTTGTTGACTTCATCCAAGAAACCAGAGGAGACTCCCAAAGGCAAACCCGTGCGGTTGCCAGTGCTGCGTGACACGTGGATTTCCTCAGTGAACGGTGAGGAAGATGGTTCCAACGGCGGGGCGGGCCGGTTGAAGTTGAAGTCGTATCAGGAGTTTTCCCTCGTTGACATCGATCCGACTCCGCTGAAAGGAAAGAAACTTCACGCAGCCTATTTGCATGTCAAACTGGCCGGTCCGGAACGACTCGGCCGGGTGGGGATCAGTTCCCTCTCGGCCGAGTTTGTCGAAGGGAAAAGCACCGGTTATGCCAAAGAAGCGGGGGCAAGCACTTTTCGACACCGACAGCACCCGGACACGCCTTGGGCCTATCCGGGAAGCGACATCTGTGCCGTGATGTTCGGCGAAGGAGGCTCCATCTGGGGCAATGCGGACGCCAGCGAACCGGATGATGACGGCTGGCATCGCATTCCGGTAAACCTTGATGTGATCCGGGCCAGAACCGCCGGGGCCTCTCATGGATTTGTCTTGTTCGACGACACTGGCTCCGAGTGGTCCCGCGAAGGCGAAAAGGTCAGCTTCAAGCACTTTCCGAATCGTTTCATCCACAGCCGCGAATCCGGGCCAAAAAACGCTCCGTATTTCGAGGTGTTTGTTGGCGAAAATGATCTGGAGTCCGCACCCGCAGTGGAAAACCTGAAAGCATTTTCCAGCGATGAAGACCTTGTTGGCGAAAAGTGGATACGCTGGCGTTTGGCCAAACAACATGATGACCAATTCGTCTCGTTTGATCTGCTTCTTGATGGCAAGTCTGTCCCTCGTTATCTCTGCAGCCCTCCGCTGCGTTCCAAAAGCGTCGAGTCTGTCTTTCAGTTGCGGGACATGAACTTGCGGGCCGGGCAAGAAGTGAGTCTGTCTGTGACAGCCGTTGCTGGTAACGGTTCACGGGGCGAATCAAAAGAGATTCATTTCAAAGTCGGATCTCGCGTTCCAAAACCGTTTCCCGGTCAGTCGGTTGCTTATTCCAAAGTCACCGGCGAACTTCCAAACCTTGGCAAAACTCCGGTGGCCGTGATCGACGAACTGGACAAGGTTGATCCGGTCACCGGGAAGATCATCCCCGATCAGCCCGCCGACTACCTCGCGGCCAATCACCTGTGGAATGCCAAAAACAACCAGATCACATTGCAAGCGGCCAAAGCGGAGATCATTGCCTTTCAGGTGGCGTTTCGCGGGCCGGTCAACAATCTGAAACCCACATTGAGTTTCCCAACCATTCCGAAAGCGGACATCCGTTTCAGCCAATATCAATCGGTGGAGTCAAAAGCCGGTCCTCTGCCCGACCCGATTCTTCCGCTCAACGGTTTCATGTCCGTCCCTTCCTCCGCACTTCGACCCAAAGAACTATACGGAAGTCTGCATGTTGAAGCGTGGACTCCCAGAGACACCAAACCTGGCGTTCATCCGGGAACATTGATCTTGGCGACAGGCGAAGAAAAACTGGAAATCCCGGTCAGTCTCACCGTCTGGGACTTTGAAATGCCGGACAAACTGAGCTTTCTGCCCGAGATGAACGGGTATGGTCTCCCGGCCGATGAACATGGATATTACCGGCTGGCCCATCGACACCGGACGGTCGTGAACATTGTGCCTTATTCGCAGCGCGGCGAGGTCAGCGAGGGATGGGCGCCAAGCGTCATTGATGGCAAACTTGATTTCAAAGAATGGGATGAACGATTCGGCCCCTATTTTGACGGCTCCGCGTTTAAGGATCTTCCCCGTTCCGGCGTGCCGCTGGAGTGCTTTTATTTGCCGCTCCACGAGAACTGGCCCCTGCCCATCAACGAGCATTACAACGGCAGTTATTGGGCCGACGAAGCCTTCACCAAGGAATATCGGGCGGCCTTCGTGTCCGCCAGTCGGCAGTTTGCCTCTCATATTGACGAGAAAAACTGGCAAACCACTCTGTTCCAATGCTTTCTGAATAACAAAGTCGATTACAAACGCAACGGCTGGTCTCGGGCGTCATCCCCCTGGCTGCTTGACGAGCCAGCCGGTTTTCAAGATTTCTGGGCGTTGAAATACTTTTCCGACGCCATGCACGAAGGCCGGGACTTGCCTGGCCGACTCTCACCGAGAAATTTCGTCTTCCGCGCCGACATCTCCCGACCCATGTGGCAACGTGATTCTCTTAACGCCGGTTTGGATTACAACGTCGTGAACGGCGACTGGCGACGATATCGGCGAATGGTTCTGGAACGGCAAAAAGCGAACCAAAAGATTATCGAATACGGCAGCGCCAACGACATTGAATCGTCGAATATGCAGCCGGTGGGATGGTGCATCGACGCTTGGCGGCTTGGCGCAAACGGCGTCCTCCCCTGGCTCGCCATCGGCACCGCTGACGCATGGAAAAAAGCCGAAGCCACCTGTTTGATTTACCCGCCGCGCGCCGGGGAAAAGGAACCGACTCCCTCGATCCGGCTCAAGGCATTTCGGCGCGGTCAACAAGATGTGGAATACCTCTGCGAACTCGCCCGCGTGACGGAACAACCCCCCGAGGAAATTGGAGAACAGATTCCCAAGGAATTACAACTCACCGCAAAGAAAGAAGGAACCGGAGTCTCCGACGAAGATGCCGGTGTTTTCAAATATTCGGGCCTGAAACCGCAGGACGTATGGGCGCTTCGGACGCGGATCGGAAAAGTAATCAGTGACTTGAATGTGAAAAAATGACCGGAAGTTTTGGCCGGTTATTTACAATCCGGCCGCTGTCCGCAATTCATGGACGGCCTTTTGTGTTGCGTTCACGACAGCGGCTTCCCAATTCGTCTCGTCCGGTTTGAAGGGAAACGTGATCCCGCGAGAACTGTTCACGATGGCGCCCAAACCATTCTTGTCAAAAGCGGCGGCCACGTCACTCGCGCTTCCGCCTTGGGCACCGTACCCCGGAACAAGGAACCAGACACCGGGCATCTTTTCACGCAACTCGGCCAATTCCTTCGGCTGAGTCGCCCCGACAACGGCCCCGCAATCGCCGTATCCGTTCGCCGACAGGTTTTCTCCGTTCCACTTGCTCACCTCGTCCGCAACGACTTGGTAGAGTTTCTTGCCGCCGCAATCAAGCTCTTGGAACAACCCGCTGCCGGGGTTGCTCGTTCGCACGAGGATGAACAGCCCCCCGGCCGATTGGCGGGCCGTGCTGATGAACGGTTCCACGGCGTCCCGGCCGAGGTATGGGTTCACCGTGAGTGCGTCCGCGTTCCACACGGGAAGCACTCTCCCCTCATGAGGCGTTCCGGCAAAGGCCGCCTCCGCATAAGCTCCGGCCGTGGAGGCGATGTCCCCGCGTTTTGAGTCCAGAATGACGACAAGACCGAGTTGTTTCGCTTTGGCGATCACCGTTTGCAAAACTGCCAGGCCGGCCGGGCCGCATGCCTCGAAGAAGGCGCTTTGCGGCTTCACCACCGGCGCCAAACCGGCCACCAAGTCGAGAATCTTGAGACAGAATTCCCGATAGGCGGCCGCCACTCCATTCAGCGTGCCATCTTCGTGACGAGTGCGGATCAATCTCGGGAGCGATTCCCAACGCGGGTCCAATCCGACACACAACGGCGTGCGCTTTGATCGGACGGCATCGGCCAGACGTTCGGCAAAAGGGATCATGGGATTTCCATCGTCTTCAAACGAGAAAACCCACCGCATCTACGGTGGGTTCGCATACATCACCTTCCGAAATTACTTGCCGGCGGTGAAACTTTCGAGTTCCAGCGTGGCTTCTTGCGTGCCGAGGCTGAACTTCAATTTCACGATGCCGACATCCTTGGCGAACCAGTATTCCACCGAGGTCTTCGTGCTGCCGATTTCCATGTCTTCGGTCTTCACGTAGAGCGTTTCGTATTCCTTGTCCTTGACTTTCACCTTCGCCTCGTCAACCTTGAAGGTTCCCTTCACGGTCTGGCCGGAAACTTTCGTGTCCACGGTCCACGTGTCGCCCTTTTTGGCGTCAGCCTTCAGGAACAGGATCGGCGTGTCAGCCGTGATGCCGTTGACGACAAAACGTTGAACGCCTTCTTTCGTCACGCCGACCGTTTCGCTGGAGGAGGGCTTGCCACCGACGGAAGTTTCAAGTTTGTAGCAGTTCGTGTCCTTGATCTTTTCCGTCCCGACCACCTTCACCTTCACCGGACCGCCCTGAACGGCATACGACCACTCATTGTCCTTTTTCAGGGGATAGTATGGGTTCGTGACGACGGCGTCCTGGGCCATGCCACTGATGGTGACAATCAGGGTAACCGCCAACGCCAATCCGGTCCAACGCATCATTGTGTGTCTCCAAACTTTCAGTTATTAGTCTTACGTCGCCAGTATAGTCATGGTTTGCCGGGAGCCAACGGGGCAGCCTTTGGACCCGCTTCCCCGATGAGCAGTGTTCCATCCCCCAAGGGAATGAGCAGATGTCGTTCATCAAGCGGAACGGCCCCTCCGGCCACTGCGTGCGGGCCGGGCAGCTTAAAGATGGGTTCTGACAAATCCCCGGTCGTCAGGTTCAGCCGACGAACGTCGCCCGATTGGTCCGTCAGCAGGAATTGATTAGGATTTTCCCGAACCTGCCCAACCACCGGCTTGGCAAACGCCGGGGACTTCCAGACGGGTGTTTCTTGGTCGATCTTCAACGCATAAGCACAACGATTGCCAATCACGACGAATGAAGCCGGTGATCCGGCAGGCAGCGGAATGATCGAATGAATTCGCTCGTTAACCGGCAAAAGAATCTCTTTGCCAGTTACGTGCCAGACACGGCTCGGGGTTAAAGTCGGGCTGAATTGGTCCGCGTCCCAAAGGACCAAGTTCCCGGCGTTGTCGATGGTGATCGCGCGATTCGGCGAACCGGGCAGCGAGAATGGCTTCACGCGGATTTTATCACGCAATGACAGCCGCCCGCGTGATTCAAACCGCTTGTTGGCTGTCGCCCAACGCCAGCGTATGATTGCTTTGTTCCCGTCAGTCGCCAGAAAATCCTCATCGGTCATCGGGGTCAAAAAACAGGTGGTGGAATTCGGAAGCTGGTTGCCCCGCCAAGTTGGCCCCATTTCTAAAGTCCGGCCTTCGCCGATGGTGATTCGATAGAGGCTCCCGTTGTCCATCGGCAACACCAGCGAACGACCCACCACCACCGGTTGACCGGCGAGACGGCCCGGAGCCGGGACCAATTGTTCTGAAACCTTGGCTCCGTCGAACACTCGCAACAAAAACCGCCGAGTCGGCGGAGAATCGCTTTCCATCAGGGTGATGGCCGTGCCATCAGGACCGTCGAGAAAGCCAGTCAACGAGCGGAACCCGGTGGCCGGGGCGGCGATCAACCAGCGATCATTGACATCCACCAGCCAGACTGGCTTGCGATCCTCTATCAAAGATTTGACATCCAATTTGGTCATGCCTCCACCTTGATCGAGCCAGACCAGATCATCCCCGCGTCGGAAGGCTTCTCCCTTCGCCAACAGCCCGAGTTCTCGCTGCCAGAGGAGTTGGCCGGTCACTGAGTCAACGGCCGTGGCCAAGTGCGAACTTCCCTCGTGAGTGAACACGACCATCATGTCCCGGCGGGCATTCAATTGAGGCGATTGGACAGGTTCTCCGACGAACAACCCTTTGCCAACGGGCATCAGCCGCACACCATCCCGGCCGGTGAAGCCGGAACGGAATTGGCGTAATTGATTGTCAAACAACACCCAATAATTCACTTCATCGGCCATCACCAATTGCGCCGCCGACTCGGAGCGAGGTTTGCCAATCTCCGAATTGTTCCCCGGCAGCGGGAACAACGTCAGATCCTTGTTACCAGTCAACCCGAGGCCAAGCAACATTAACTGACGTTGATCGGTGACAAGGGCGATCTTCTCTCCATCGCAATACACCGGGAAACGAGACCAACCGGGGACGGCAATTTCCGTCGGCGGTCCGGAGGAATCGACGCCACCGTTTTCCACATCCACAAAGGGACAGGCCCGAAGCGCCATTTGATCCAGCCCGGTGGTCATGCACGCAAGCAAGTGTCGCGGGCCGGGATTGTCCGGCTCCGGGTTGGCGAAGAACGGAATCCCCTGCAATGTGCCGGGGGCGTGTTTGGTGGAAACGACCCCGATGCGGGCCGGATCAAGATGTTCGCTGTTCGGCCCGCGTCGGTCAACATCGAACACATAGACGCTGGCCGACTCGGCGGGGATGAACAATTGGCTGGTTCCCGGCCGGAGAACAAGCGGGCCGCCGATCATCCGTCCAAGTTGAATTTTCCCCTTCAATTCCCCCGTCGCCGCGACGATTTCCAAAATCGTCCCCTGCCCGTCCGCAAGCGGAACATACAGATCCGGCCCCACGATGACCGGCTGTCCCCCGCACGGGGCCGGAAGCGGTTGATACCACATTGAAAGCCCGTTGCGGAAATGCCGAGCGTGCAACCCGGCTTGGCCGCCTTCCATCGACGGCACCACGGCCAGTTCCGGGGTGGCCTCGGAGCCGGGAACCCGAGTCGCGGGAATGTGACTGTCGATTCCCGTGCGCATGGCCCACAACACATGCCCGTCCGACTCGTCAAGAGCGTACAGGATACCCCGAGCGAGCGCGAAAAACGTCGTCGGCGTTCCCTTGACGGGCACACGAGGCCCGCGATCCAACCGGGGAGCGAATAAAAGACTGGCCATCCCGTCATCCGCCACCGCGACCGGCCGAACCGGCGGGTTGACTGGAATATACACTGCCTTCGCCCGGATCTTCTGCTCGGCCTCGCCGATGATTTTGAGATACCCGTCGTCTTTTTCAATTCCCCTGGCGGTGGCGGCTTGTCTGGCCCTCTGCAAACTCTCGTCATCCGGTTCGGTGAGCAGGCCGTGGATATCCTTCAAAGCGTCGGCCCGGACACGGGAACCATCGATCTTTTGCCGCAAGGCGACGAGTTCCCGCGTGACGCTCTCAGGCTTCGGGGCATCGTCGGGCCGGAAGCGTTCAAGCATGGCTTCGATCCGGGTCGCTTCCTGAAGCCATTTGTCACTGTCAGCCGGATCGTCCCGGTTGAAGACATCATTGCCTTTGGACAACGTGTCTTCAACCAACTTCGTGCCGGTCTGCCAGATGTCGATGCCGAAACGATTTTTCTCGGCAAACGGGGCCAACGCCGGATCGGCAATCAATCCTTGGAACTGATCCCATTGCCCGATGGCCGGGGCCGGATCAGTTTTGTTCATCACCGAGCCGACGGCATTACGCAATCCGGCCAATGGCCCGAAAAACCGGGCTTCGGTTGCTTTGGGATGATCGGGGTATTCCTTCGCCAGTTGATCGAACAGACGCCGGGATTGATCGTAATGGGTGTCGTCGTATTCCTTTTTCCCGGCGGCATACAACCGTTCCGGGGCAAAGTCGAGATACTGCTTGAGGAAGAACCCGCCGACCGCGACACAACAGAGGGTGAAAACAATCAACCCGGCCAAAATCCGGCCACGATGCTTCTTGACCGGTTTTGGGATGGCTTGGCGTGTGTAGTTGGTAGTTGGCGGGGCTGGAAGATCAATTTCACGAGACGGCTCTCGCTTGGCCCCCGGCAATTCCATGTCCGGGGACCATTTCATTTCCGTTGGCCCGTCCGTTGCCAGCGGAAATGTCTCACGGGTCACTTGGTCCGGGTCAGGAGTCCATTTTCGTTCGGTTGGCGCGGATTTTTCGATTTTGCCGACAAGAGGCTTGGCCGATGATCCTTCGACAACTTGCACGAAATCAGAGATTGAACCGCTGCGATAATTCGTTTCAGGAAGATCAGCCCGTGGCCGGGTGTTATTCCCGCCTTCCGGCGGTTTGGCCTCCGGAACGGGTTTAAAGGTGAGTTTGGAGGCGTTGGCGGTCACCACAAAAACGGTTTTGCAGAACGGACAACGCATGGACTGGCCGAGGAGCGATTCCTGCAATTGGAAGCGGTTCTCACACTCGGGGCAGACGGCGTTGATCGGCACGGCCAAGGTCCGGGTTGCGGGAATCCTTCATGAACGATTGTACCGAAGCGGTCGAACTTCGGAACATGGAAACTCATTCGACCGGATGATTTGCCCGACTTCGCCGAAACGGATACGATTGAAGTATCTCCTCCCGTTCGAGAAGGAACAAACTGATGACGCCGTTGGAATGGTTGGCGAAGAACCACGAAGGGATCGTGCGCGGGCTGGCTGATTTGGTGGCCATCCCCAGCATCAGTACGGACGGAGAACACGGCCACGAGATCGAGCGGACAGCCAATCTCACCTGCCAGCAGATGCGGGAGGCCGGCCTCCAAAACGTGGAAGTGTTGAAAGTCGGCGGCTCACTGCCTTACGCCTATGGGGAATGGTGCGACGCGCCCGGCAAACCAACCGTCTTCCTGTACGCCCATCACGACGTTCAACCGATCAACTACCGCGAACAATGGCTATCTGACCCCTGGCACCTCACACGCCGGGACGGCCGGTTATTCGCCCGTGGATCGGCCGACGACAAGGGGGCCATCAGCGCCCAACTGGCGGCCATCGCGGCCTATCTGAAGACCGAAGGTTCCCTGCCGGTCAATGTGAAAATGCTCGTTGAAGGCGAAGAGGAAGTCGGCTCGAAAAACCTGATGGCTTTCTTTGATCGTTACAAGGAAAAACTCAAATCCGATGTGATCGTCGTTTGCGACACCGAGAACATCGAAGTCGGCCTGCCGTGTATCACGTATTCTCTTCGCGGCATCGTTTCCGCAACTGTTGAAGTAAAAAGCGCTGATCTGCCGGTTCATAGTGGCATGGGGGGCGGGGCTTTGCCGGACGCCGCCATCGCGTTGAACGTGATCCTGAGCCGGTTGTTCTGGGACAATGGCCCGTTGCCGATTCCCGGTTATTACGACGAAGTGCGGCCCCTGACCGACAAAGAAAAAGCGGCCGTGCGGAAGTTGCCGGGTGATGAGGCCAAATGGCGAAAGGATTGCGCCGTTCTGCCGAACGCCCGGATGACGATGGAACCGGGGATGACCCCCTACGAGCAAACGTGGCGGCGCCCCGCTGTCACGGTGATCGCCCAGGAAGCGAGTTCGATCAAAGGGGCCTCCAACCAAGTGTTGCCGACGGCCCAAGCCATCGTCAGTTGCCGGATTGTGCCGGACCAACAGCCGAAGAAAGTGTTTGAAGACCTGAAAGCCCACCTGACGAAAGACCCGCCGTGGGGCGTGCAGGTGACGGTGAAGGAAAACAGTAAGCCGGTCGAATGGTGGATGACCGACCCGAACGGCCCCGCGTTTGAGGCGGCCCTCACCGCCTTGCGAAAAGGCTTTGACAAAGAGCCGGTGGCCATTGGTTGCGGGGGGACAATCGGGTTTGTTGGCCCGTTGTCCGAATTGTTCGGCGGCGCTCCGGCTCTGTTGCTCGGCATCGAAGATCCGGCCAGCAATGCCCACGCTCCGAACGAGAGTCTTCATGAGGGGGATTGGAAGAAGTTGATGGCTTCCCTCGTTCACCTCTTCGACAACCTCGGCAAAGTGGCGGGCGGCCGGGTGAAGTAAGCCCGTTCAGTTGGCGCCCAGCCGGGCCAGGGTAATCATCATGACATCGGGAAGCGAGGCGCCTCCCGCTTGCCGAATCATGTTGACGGTCTGGGCCACGGTGTATTGGGCATGGGTGCAGACATGGACGAGAATTTCAGCCCGCTTCGTGCCGAAACGGAGGCCGTGCCCGGAACTGGTGCTGACTTTGAAAACGGTCTCATCAAGTGATGTTTCGGTGAGACCGCTTAAGTAATCATCCCACCGTTTATCCAGAACGCCCCACTTTTGTTCCAATTCGGGAAAGCCTTTGATTCCCCCTTCACCGAGTTGATTTCCCGGCAAACGGCCGGGGATATCACCCGGCAAGGTGGCGTGTTCGTCTCCCTTCAACGCATCAAGCCAGACGTATTCCGCGGCATAGAGATGAAGAAGTGATTGCCAAACGGAACCTTGGCCGATGGCAAAAGGTTGACGGAGTTGCTCCTCCGTCAACGGCCGGACCGCGTTCAATAACCTCGCCGTCACCCATGCCCGGTGACGGTGCATCAGCCGAATCAACTCAGGGGCGTTCATCAAAAAATCTCCCGATCAATCATGAGGCGGTCGCCAGCCATTTGGCGAGAGCATCGGTTCCTTCTTCCAATTCACTGTTGGCGCTGGCATACGACATCCGGACAAATCCCTCGGCGCCGAACGCCGAGCCGGGGACCAAGTTCACATGGGCGTTCTCCAGACAGGCTTTGCTGAATGAGAACGAATCGGTGATCTTGACGCCGGAGATGGTTTTGCCGAAGTAGGAAGACACATCGAAGAAGACGTAAAACGCCCCCTCCGTCTTCGGGAAGGTGACCCCCGGAATCTTGCTCAGCTTGTCATAAACGAGGTTTCGCCGGACCTCGAATTGCTTTCGCATCTCTTCCACGCATTCTTGCGGTCCGTCCAAGGCGGCCAGCAAGGCGTATTGGCTCACGCTGGAGGGACAGCTTGTTTGCTGACTCTGCACGTTGCCCATCGCATCGACGAGAGGTTTCACGGCAATGGCCCAACCCATCCGCCAGCCGGTCATTGCGTAGCTTTTGCTCGCCCCGCTGATCGTGATGGTGCGTTCCCGCAGTTCGGGCTTCAACGCGGCGAAACACGTCGGCTTCGCAGTTCCGTAAACCAGTTGTTCGTAAATTTCATCGCTGAGGACGCTGACGTTCGTTTCGAGAATCACATCCGCGAGGGCGAGCAATTCCTCGCGGGAATAAACGGTTCCCGTCGGGTTGTTCGGCGAGTTAATCATCAGCAACTTGGTGCGGGGCGTGATGGCCGCCTTCAGTTGGGCGGGGGACATCTTGAAGCCGGAGGCGGCCGTCGTGGGGACGATCACCGGGACGGCTCCCGTCATGGCCACCAGGTCGCTATAACTCACCCAATACGGGGCGGGAATCACGACTTCATCGCCGGGATTCAGCGTCGCCGACAGGGTGTTGTGAATCGAGTGCTTGGCCCCGTTGGACACAATCACCATGTCCGGGGTGATGTCGAATTGGTGATACCGCTTGTACCACCGGCAGATGGCGGCCTTCAGTTCGGGGATGCCGTTGACCGGCGTATAGTGCGTGTGGCCGGCGGCCATCGCCTTGTCGGCGGCGTCGCAAATGTGCTGGGGCGTCGGGAAGTCCGGCTCGCCGATGCTGAAGTCAAACACCCGGATGCCGGCGGCTTTCATCTGTTTCGCCTTGGCCCCGGCGGCCAGAGTGGCGGATGGTTGAACGGACGCGGCCAGCTTCGAGATAAGGATCATGGTCCCAACGACTCCAGACAATCAGGGCGGGCGAATGTTGCTCATCGTATGACGCCCGCACCGTCCGAGAAGGTTCACGCATGCGGGTTGCCCAGTTCGTCCACCGATATCCCCCGGCCCGCGGCGGCGCGGAGGCTTGGATCGACCGCCTGAGCCGGGGGCTTGTCTCTCGTGGCGACGATGTCACCGTGTGGACGACGACGGCCATTGATCTGGAGGCGATGTGGAAACGTGGCTTCCGAGAATTACCCTTGGAAGAACGGATGGAGGACGGCGTCCGCGTCCGGCGATACCGGCTGTCGATGCGAATCCCCGGCCGGAAATATCTGCTGAAGGCGATGACCCTGATTCCCCATCGCCCCACCCAATTGAGAAACATCCCCAGTTCGCCGCAATCCCGCCGCATGTGGCAGGCCGTCCGACATGCCTCGACGGATGTTGATGTGATTCATGCTTGCGCGTTTCCCTACGGCGGCATCCTCGCCTCGGCATGGAAACTCGCCCGACGGTTGAACAAACCGCTGGTAATCACCCCGTTTTTGCATCTTGGCGACCCGGATGACCCGGATGATCCCCTCCGGCGGGCTTACACGATTCCAGCTCTGCGTTGGTTGCTCCATGAAGCCGACCATGTGTTGGTGCAAACGCCGACCGAACATCAAGCGGTTCTTGACATCGGCGTGCCAGCCCAACGAGTGACAATCCAAGGACTCGGCGTGGCCGAGATGGAATGCACCGGCGGGGATCGTCGGACAGCGCGCAACAAATGGAAGATTCCGCACTCCGCATTCGTCGTGGGGCATCTGGCCAATCAGAGCGTCGAGAAAGGGACGGTTGATCTTCTACGGGTGTTTCATCAAATCGCCCCCGGCCGGCCGGACATGCACTTGTTACTGGCCGGTTCCCGGATGCCGAACTTTTTGGAGGTGGAAAAGAGCCTTCACACGATTCCGCAAGTCCGGCAGCTTGGTGAGATCGATGAATTCGACAAACGGAATTTTTTTGCCGCGTGCGATGTGTTTTGCATGCCCTCCCGAAGCGACTCCTTCGGGTTGGTGTATCTCGAAGCGTGGGCAAACAAGCTGCCGGTGGTAGGCTACCGGGCTGGCGGTGTCGCCAACCTGATCCGGCATCGGGAAGACGGCTTGCTGGTCGAGTGCGGCGATTTGGATCAATTGGGGGGCGGGCTTATCGAATTGGCCGCCCGCCCGGAACGCCGGAAAAAGTGGGGCGAAAATGGTCACGCACGAATCGATCCCGAATTCCAATGGAGTGAAAAGATCGATCTCGTGCGGAAAACATTTCAGGATGTGATTTCACGCGCGGCCAAGGCTTGAATCTCCCCGACCGGCGTTTCATTCACATCCCGGATCACGACTTGGTTCCGAAACCGCCGGGACTGCTGCCGAACCGAAACCACCCGCAAAGCGAGGGCATTGCATTGGGGACAAGCCACGGATTCCAAGGCCTGCCCCTCGAAGAAATCGATTCGGCTTTGCAGCGGCCAAGTCCATTGGCATTGGGCACAAACAAGATGCGAACGATCCATTGTTCACTCAGTTGAATACTGGTTAATGTCGGGAACCAGCCTGGAAGTTGGCGGGGTTTCCGAAGCCCTGATAGCCCCGGCAAACCCACACATACCACTGAGCCGCCGCCCGATCCCCTTCGTGGTGGGTGACCACAACAGGGGGGTCCACTTGATCGAACGCGCCTTCCAAGGCAAATTCGACTCCGGGGACACCGACGAACACGAACGTCTTCCCTTGGAATTCTTGCGCGTCAGTCAAGGGATTGGGACGCCACCAATCGTACTGACTGTGACGATCACCCATTGCAAGACCTAACGAATAAACAGACGGGTGACCTTCGCAATAAAATCCCATTTCGCCCGGCAAATCCCACCGCAAACCCGCCAAAATCGGATCATCCTGCCCGGATTCCCGAAACTCTCGCCGGATTCGGTCAAGTTCGCCCGCCAGATGCTGCCAGCCTTTGAGGCGCGCAGCCGGGTCAAATTGGCGAATTCGGGTTGGTTTTTCGGGAGAGTCCGGCGGGAGGAATCGGGCAATCTGCCGCGTCATCCACCGGGATTCGTGAATGATAACCGTTCCGAGTCCACCGATAAACAAAAAAGTCCCGAGCAAGCCAAAAACCAATTGCCGACGCCTTCTTCCGGCCAGCGGCAAGGTTCGCCGGAGAAAATCAACCACCAACACTGTCCCGCCCACATAGGCCCCCGCAGGCCAATTCAACTGGATTGGGGCCTTCAGACTGACCACCGTGAACAGCGCCAGCGTGGGGACGCTCATCCACCAAAGGTAACTCAGCGGAGTTTCGACTCTCTGGCCGGGTCGATTGGCCCACATGGCTTGGAGACCAATCACAAACCAATAACCCAGCAACAACGCCGCCTGGCTGCCAACAAATTCAAACGGCCCCGCCCATCGAAGCCCTGCAGTTTGCGGCCCTCCAACCCCGGCCTGGCCAGCCACATGCCTAAATGTGACCCATTCGTGCGAACTGTTCCAAATGAGGATTGGCAAGGCGCTCAATGAGGCCATGAACACCATCAACCAGAAATTCATCGTGAGCAGCAACGAGCGACGAAGGGGATTGACGAGCAAAAACAGAACAAAAGAACCAAGCCAGACAGCCATCGTGTATTTGGCGAGGATGCCAAGGGCCGCCACAAACCCCGCGGCAAGCCACTTCCATCGCCGGTTGTCCCGCATGGCCTCAAAACCAAAAACCATCGCCCAAACCCAGCACGCCAGATACGGGGCGTCGATGGTCATGATGAGTGAAAAGGCGTTGACGGCTGGCATCACGGCCGCCAGGGCGGCACACCAAAATGCCAACCGGCCCGATTCCAAGGTAGATTGAGCAAGCCGGTAAATTCCCAACAAAAACAACCCGCCGCACAACGCCGCCGGGACACGGACGGCCGCCGTCATCGTGCCCTGCGCCGCTAGCGATATCCCGCCGAACAGTTCAACACTGCCGCGAATCAGCCAAGCGACCAATGGTCCCTTGCTGTAGTAGCTCCAGTCGAGATGTCGGGACCAATCCCAGTAATGGGCCTCGTCCGGCGCGAGATCGTAGGGACACCAGAAAAAAATGTAAGCGATGCGAAAGGCCGTCAGTAGTCCGACGAATAGAACGGTGAGCTTCGTGAAATTCCACGGGCGAACTTGCGAATGATGAATTGACGGCGCGATGCCAAAACTTGACAAAACGGTTGGTGACAACATGCCGACGGACTCCGGGATTCAACGAACAACCATCTTGTCGTTGAATCCGGCAATCCGGTCAAGCCCGGTTGGCTGGGCGGTTGGAATCGCCCTCCGTTATCCTAGTCTGCTCAATCGACGCCATAAGCCCCAACCGGGTTACCGTCACCGGCTTTGGCCAATGGATTGTTCTTGTCGTAGGTCAGGAACGGTTTTTTGGCGGGATCAGCCGGCAGATCCACCTCAATCTCGGCGGTCTCGAATAGCTGAACGAATCCCGGATCCATCCCCTTTTTCCGAAAATTCGAATTCGGCTTCCTTACGAAAAAAGCGAGGTTATTCGGATCCCCATCGGCAAACACAACTCTTCCGGAGTTCGCGAAGAAGTTGTATTCGACATTGATCTTGTTCGCCGGTTTTCGGATGGTGGCGGTGTCCGCAATCCGAATGCCCGCGTTCTTCAGCCCATAGAACGTGTTGTTTTTGATGGTGGCCTGCACTTCGACTTCATCGCGGAGTTTATGGAAGAGAATGCCATCGGCGGCTCCCCAAATCCGGTTGTTGTTCAAACTGACGCCGACCATGCTTCCATCAAAAATAATCGCCGCCTCCGCGTATGGCCCGCCAAACTGACAATCGCGAACGGTGATTTCCCGGTTGGCCGGACGGATGGCCGAAGCGGCCTTTGCCTGCGTCGGCGTCGAATCAAACCAGATGGCCGATTTTCCAACACCGCCACCCGATTCAGTGAACCGGCAACCCTTCAGCATGAAGGGTCGATTCGCATCGGCAATGCAATCCCGGAAAAACACATTGGCTGTCGTCGCGTCGGAACACTCGACATCCTCAATCATCCCGCCAACACAACGCCCTGTGATCCGGAGACCGTATTCGACGCGGTTGCCCCCTTGAAACGTGATGCCTGAAATCCGGACACCATCACAATTATGAATGCCCAAAAGGGCGTTTTGCGCGGGCTTCGCGGCGGCCGGAGCTTTCCAAACCACTCGCTTTCCTTCAGCGCTTGAAAGGGTCACATTGGCGGCCCTGTTTAATTCACCCAATTCCTCCCACTCATCATCGGCGATCACGATCTGATCGCCCTTGATTAGGTGAGTGGATGCCTCTTTCAAACTCGTGTAATGAAGCGGCATCCCGTTGGGAGACTTGGTGAGGACGATTTTCCTCGGCCCGCCATCCGGACCGGTGGCAACCGTGGTCGGTTTTGTGCTTCCTCCCCTGAACACGAAGAACAAAATGATCGCGGCGGCCAGCAAAATAACCCCGCCACCGGCGATCAAGGGAATGGGCAGCTTTGGCGGCGGCTTCCTGAGCTTGGTGGACGACTTCGGCTTCACCGGCGGTTTTGATCTGCCGGACGGGGCCGGTTTGTCGATCTTTTTGCCGGAACGGTCCTTTTTCGTGATTTGGGCGGCTTCACCCTTGATGGAATCTTCTGTTTCCGCGCCGATGGATTCCCAAACGGGTGTCCCCGGAACCGAATCAGGAACCGGCTCAATCACCGGCAGGGGCGGCGGTTTCTTCGCTGATTTCTGCGTGTCGGCATCGGCAACCGCCGAGCCGTTGGAACCAGAACCGGAACCTCCGATGGATGCGGTACTGGCGCGAAGCCGGTCACTTCCCGTCCCGGTGGCCGGTGTTCTCGGGGCGCTAGTCACCATCGTGCGGGAAGAGGCGGTGACGGTGGAAGAACCGCCAACGCCATTCATGGCCGCCGCGGAAAGCGTCGGCATCTCCTCATCCGGAGGCGGGCCGATGGGTGTTTGTGTGAACGGAAGAAGGGCGTCGGCCAAAGCCATCGGCGACTCGTAACGGTCATCCGGCTTTTTGGCCATCATCTTTTCGAGCACCCGAACCAGTTCGGGAGCCATGTCCTTGCGGTATTCCGTCACCGGCTTGGGAGAACGGGTCTGGTGCCAGAGCAACTTCTGGGCAACCGAGCCTTCCGCGAACGGGGGTTGCCCGGTCATCATGTAGTAGAAGGTTGCCCCAAGACTGTAGATGTCAGCCCGGCCGTCCACCGAATGGCTGTCGATTGCCTGTTCCGGGGCGAGATAATCGGCCGTTCCCAGTACGTTTTCATCGTACTTCTTGGTCAACATGTCCTGATCGTCGTTGAAGAACCTCGCCAGACCAAGGTCGAGAATCTTGACGACTCCCTGCCGGTCCACAAGGATGTTCGCCGGTTTGATGTCCCGGTGGATCAGGCCGTTTTCATGGGCATTGTGGAGGCCGATGGCCGACCAGTAAATGTAATGGGCCGCCCGCGTGGGGTCCATCGGCCCGGTTTTGCGGATGATGTCGTGGAGGCTGGCGCCGTCCACATATTCCATGACGAGGAAGTGAAGATTGTCGTCTTGGTCAATGTCGTAGGCGCGGACGATGTTTTGATGATCGAGCGCCGCGACCGCACGGGCTTCGCGGTAGAAACGCTCCAGTGACGACGGATCCGTGGCCTTGGCGGTCGGAAGGACCTTCACGGCCACCCGGCGGCGCATCAGCTTGTGTTCGCAGAGGAAGACCTGCCCCATGCCACCGGAACCAAGGCGTTCCAGCACCTTGTACTTTCCGATGTTGAATCGCTTCCAGCGACCCTGGAGGAATTGCTCCGCCTGGAAATAGGTGAGCAGGCCATCACGGACGAACAGTCCGGCGATGGAGTTGAGATCCTTGGAGCCGTCGCCTGATTCCCTCAGCTTTTGAATGTAAGCGGAGACTCGGCTGTCATCCAACACGGCGCTTTTACGGATCAACTCGACGAATTCTTCAACCGTCGTGGGAGCTGGCATCGGCCCACCTACTGTCGGCTGCTACTGTTGCCGAACTAGACTTGACCGCGGAACACGGGGACTGCCACGGAACCAGTTTTTTCAGACGGGAGGCAGTATGTTTGATCACTCTCGTCAAAATCTTATAGTTCACGCACTCCGTTCCGGTGGGAAAGGAGTTGTGAATTTTGGGCAAAGTCTTTTGATTAAAAGCATGACCTAATCCGGCGACACCGGAACATACCCGGCATCTGCATCTGGATTACCATGATACACATCGATTGGCCACGGAAAAATCCCCCGGTTCGAGAACCATCGGAATTCTGGACATCTCACTTGATCGCATTGAACTTGTTTCAAAGACAGTCATAATGACGAAACGGCGAGCATTTCGGAGCATTTCATGATAGCCACCCCGGTCAACAGCCTTCAGATCCGGTTGCGACAGGCTCGGCGACGGTTGGTCACCCAACAATTTCTTCAGACCGCCGGCATCGCCTTCGGCATCGGTTTGGCGTTTTTTATTACCTGGTTGCTGGCCGAGCCGTTCTTGAACATTGCCCAACCGATGGTTTGGCGATGGGTTGTCCTCGGTTCAACCGGGGGAATCGCCATCGCCATCGCCGTTCTGCGGACCTTTCGCTCCGCGCCTTCTTCTTTGGAAACGGCTCTGGCCATTGACCAGCGTTTTGACCTGAAAGAACGCCTGACCACCGCATTTTCGCTGCCGCCGGAACTGGCGGCGAATCCCGTCGGGCTCGCGTTAATCGAAGATGCCCGCACACGGGTTGAGCGGATTGCCGTTCGGGACAAGTTTCCGGTCCAACTCGGCTGGCGGTCGCTGTTCATCCCCGCCCAAGTGGCGGCCATCCTGTTGGTGTGGTTCTTTTACGATCCCGCCCGGATGACCAGTTGGGCCAAGGGAAATCCCAACGACGACAATGCCGAACAGACCGCCGAGACAACCGGGCCGGAAAAGTCCGCCCTGAACACCCGGCCGTTCATCAAACCGCCTGCGGAACGCCCAAACCAATTCAAGGATTCCAAGGAACTTCAGGATCTTCAGGCCGAGTTGGAAAAGCTCTACGCGGACAACAACAAAGAAAAAACCTCCGACAAACCGGAGCAACTCCGCGAGAAGGCCACCGAGATTGCCAAGGCCGAGGAGATGTTAAAGAAGCACGAACAAGTGATGGCCGAAAAGTTTCAGAAATTGCAGCAGCAGCTTGAGGGGCTGACTCAATTGGGCAAAGGGGAAGCCCGCCCCGAGGGTCCGGGAAAGGAATTTGAGGAAGCCCTCGCCAAAGGTGATCTCAAAAAAGCCGAAGAAGAGGCCGACCGGCTCAAGAAGAAAGCCCGCGACAAGAACATGAACGAAAAGGAAGCCGAGCAACTTAAGAAGGAAATCCAGCAAATGGAGGACCGCGTTGACCGGCTAAATCGCGAGCAGAAAAAGAAAGAAGAGCAGCTCAAGGATCTCATCAACAAAGCCAAAAAGGAAAACCGGGACGCGGAATCACTTGAGCGGGAACTGAATAATCTTCAACAGGAAATGGCGCAAACAAAGGAAACACAAAAGCTCGCCGAGGCGATGAAGCAAGCGAAGAAAGCTCTTGAAGAAAAAGACTTCGACGGCGTCGCCGACCAGATGGAGAAAATCGCCGGACAACTTGGGGATCTTCAGGAACAACTGAAGGATTTGGATGATGTCGAGGAACACCTTCAAAACCTGAAAGAACTCAAAAATCGTCTTTGCAAGGAATGCGAGGGAGAAGGAGAAGGCAAGCAGAAAGGCAAAGGGGGAGAAAAGGACAACGCCAAAGGCTATGCCGAGGGAGCCTCCGGCAAACGAGAGGAAAACAAAGACGCCCTGACGAAAAAGGGCGAGGAAAACCAAGTTCGCGGATTCTTCGACCCCAAAGGCAAGAAGCGCTACGGCGGTTCAACCACCGGCCCCGCTTTCAAGCAACAATCCTCGGCCGAAATGGCCGGAGAAATTCAGCAGGCCGTGCAGGAAGCCCCGGAAGCGGTTGAAGTGCAACGCCTTCCCCGAGCCGCGAAGGACATGGTGAAGGAATACTTCGAGAAACTGGGCGGCCAGTCCCCCAAGAAATAACCCGTCAAATCTCTGAAATCATCGCGACCGGCTCATCCCGTATGAGCCGGTTTTTTTACGCACCCATTCCCGCCCGATTTTTCGGTCCAACCCGTTCAACTCCTCCCGTCGCCAATGACGCGGTCATGTAATCCGCATAATCCGCACAGACTCCCATCATTCCGTCGGAACAACCCGTTTAACCCCTCTCATCAGTCCTCATAATTTTGACAACACTTCCCGGCGAATTACGCTTCTTGTGAGAACCGGCACAACCGGAATATTCCCGACCACCTGTTCGGTCTTCGTCATCCGAAGGTCCGGCACGATGGGAAGGTTCGGCGCAACCGTGTTCTTCCGCACACTTGATTCCGCATCCGAGACGGGCAACGGGAGACGCCGACCATGACAGGGAAACAACGATCACGCATCCGGCTCGGTTTGGAATACTTGGAGACACGGGAACAGCCATCGGCCTCCCCCACCCAGCTAAACATCGACACGACAAGTTACGATCCCGACCATGTGATCGTGAAGTGGAAAGACGGGCTGGCCCACGCCAGTTCGATCACCACTGCCTCCGACGCCTTGGGCAACGGACAATTCAACCTCACTCTTGATGCCAACGTGTCGGTCACCACGGCCGTCAACTACTTCAAAGGGCTGTCAACAGTCGAGTTCGCCCAACCCGATTACAAGGTTCAGATCGAAAACCTGCCGAACGACCCGAGTTTCGGCAACCTCTGGGGATTAAACAACACCGGTCAGGACGGCGGGACCGCCAACGCGGACATCAACGCCCCCGAGGCATGGAACACCAACACCGGCTCCGGCAAAATGATCGTCGCCGTCATTGACAGCGGCATCGACTACACCCACCCGGACCTGGCCGCGAACATGTGGAAGAATCCCAAAGAGGTTGCTGGCAACGGCAAAGACGATGATGGTAACGGCTACAAGGATGACATCTACGGTTGGAACTTCGTCAACAACACGCCCAACGTGATGGACGACAACGGCCACGGCACCCACGTCGCCGGAATCATCGGGGCCGTCGGGGACAACGGCATCGGCGTCGCCGGGGTGAACTGGCATGTGCAACTGATGGCCTTGAAATTCCTGGACAAAGACGGCAGCGGCTACATGAGCAACGCCGTGAAGGCCCTCAATTACGCGGTCGCCAACGGGGCCAAGGTGGTGAACAACAGTTATGCCGGCGGCGGGTCCGACCCGGCGATGCAAGCCGCCATCGCCGCCGCCAAGGCGAAGGGCGTGATCTTCGTGGCCGCCGCCGGGAATGACGGAACGAGCGACGACATCAACCCGGTTTACCCGGCGAATTACAACTCGGACAACGTCGTGACCGTCGCCGCCACGGACAGGAACGACAAGCTGGCGAGTTACTCCAATTTTGGCCGGAACACCGTGGAGATTGCCGCCCCCGGATCGAACATTTACAGCACGCTGCCGGGGAACAAATATGGCGTCTACAGCGGCACTTCAATGGCCGCGCCGGAGGTGACCGGGGCGATTGCCCTTGTGTGGGACACTCACCCGACTTGGACATACTCGCAGGTCATCAATGCGATCTTGAAGACGGCTGACATTTTGCCAAGCCTCACCGGGAAAGTGGCCACCGGCCGGCTCGACGTGGGGGCGGCGATCAATTATTCAATCTCCGCGCCGATCACGACCATCACTCCCCTCACCGTCAGTTCGGCGGCTTTCAACGATGGCTCATCGCTGTCCAGCGTGCGAGTCACCTTTAACCAAACCATCGACCCGACAACATTCACGGCCGCCGACATCACCTTCCTCGGACCGGATGGAAAAGCCATTGCCATCAAAGCGGTGACGGCTGTCAGCGGGATGAACAACACCCAATTCGACGTGACATTCGCCGCGCAAAAAACCTTGGGAACTTATCGGCTGACTTTGGGAACCGCGATCAAGAGCAAAGCCGGGAAACTGCTGGACCAAGACGGCGACGGAATTGCCGGGGAAACGACCGATGGCTTCACCGTTTCGACATCGCTGGCCGCCAGTCAATTGGTGACATCTACGGATGTCAACAAATTGATCGCCGATAATGCCAAGACGATTTCGACAATCAAGATCGACGGGAGTTTCACGATCAGTGATGTGAATGTCCAACTTAACATCACCCATCCTCAAGACAAAGATCTCAAAATCTCGCTGCTGGGACCGGACGGAACCCGCGTTTACCTCATCAATCAACGCGGCGGAACCGGCGCCAACCTGACGAACACCGTCTTCGATGACGATGCCAGCCAGAAAATCACGGCCGCCTCGGCTCCCTTCACGGGAACTTACAAGCCGGAAACGGCCCTGAGCCAGTTCAAGGGAAAACTCGCCAAGGGGACATGGCAACTCATCATCGAAGACGTGAACAAAGGCAATTCGGGTCGGCTGAATTCGTGGTCGCTCAACTTTAATTCGACATCAACGGCCTCCGTCACGCCGGTGATTTCCTCGCCCGTCGTCACCAATCAACGCAAGTTTTTAAGCCCGGCTCCGTTGTTGGATGCGTCGTTCGTGCAGGCAGAAAACCAGAGGAAGAATCAGACGACGGGGACATGATCCTGTCCGAACCGCTTGGGGGGAGTTAGAACTATTCTTTGCTTCCTCCTTTCGAGACAGGACCGATGGCCGACAGTTCGACGAGCGCGCTTCCCGACCCGTGGTTCCAATCGTTGTTTGCCCAGCGAATCGGCGGGGCCAATTACGGCAAGGGAACGGAAATCTACAAGTTTGAGAAGATCAAACGGGCCAAACGCAAAGCCTTGGCGGATCATCCCGAACGCCAACTGTTGGATTTCGGCATCGGCGAAAACGACGACATGGCCCCGTCCGTCGTCCGCGAGTCCTTGAAGAAGGAAACGGACAAGGTTGAGAATCGGGGCTACGCGGACAACGGCATCCAGAACTACAAGGAAGCCGCCGCCGAGTTCATGCTTCGCCATTTTGGCGTGAAGCTTGATCCCGTCACGGAAGTGTGTCACTGCATCGGCTCCAAGCCTGCCTATGCCATGCTTCCGGCGGTGTTCATCAATCCCGGCGACATCACGCTGATGACCGTCCCTGGTTATCCCGTAGCCGGAACGCACACGCGGTATTACGGCGGCGAGGTTCATCGGCTGCCGCTATTGGAACAGAACAACTTCTTCCCCGATCTCGACGGCATCCCGGAAGATGTTCGCCGCCGGGCCAAATTGATGGTGCTGAATTACCCGAACAGTCCGACCGGCCGGGTGGCCACGAAGGACTTTTACAAGCGGGTGATCGAGTTCGCCCACAAAAACCAAATCGTGATCGTTCAGGACGCCGCCCACATCATGCTGAGTTACGAGGGGGAACCTCTCAGTTTCCTCCAAATTGACGGGGCGAAGGAAGTCGGCGTGGAAGTGCATTCCATGTCCAAAGGCTTCAACATGATCGGCTGGCGACTCGGCTGGGTCTGCGGCCATCCGAAGATTGTCCAGGCTTACGCGGACGTGAAAGACAACAGCGATAGCGGCCAGTTCATGGCGATCCAAAATGCGGCCGCCACCGCCCTTCGCACCCCGGCCATCCCGGAGCAAGTACGGGAAAAGTATCGCCGTCGGCTCACCAAACTCGTCGCCGCCCTTCAGAAGGTCGGCTTCCAATGCACGATGCCCGGAGGAACATATTTCCTCTACGCCAAATCTCCGACCGGAGCCGTGGGAAGAACCTTTGCGAATGCCGAGGAAGCCTCCCAATATCTGATCCACGAACAATCGGTGTGCTGCGTCCCGTGGGACGACGCAGGCTCTTTCCTGCGGTTCTCGGCGACATACATCGCCGCCGACGAAGCGGCCGAGGATGCCCTGATGGCTGAAACCGTCAGTCGTCTGGGCAAGCTGGCGCTGAAGTTTTGAATCTCAAAACTGGAGAAAACCATGCGTTTGCTCACCGGGCTGACACTGATGTTTTTAGTCGGCACAATCGCCGCCGATGAGGCAACCGCATGGACAAAGATCATCTCGAAGAAGGGAAAGTACGAAGTATCTTTCCCCGGCAAGGTGATTGAGAAAGCCGTTGATGGGAATGGCTTGCAGACCATGCTGGGAGCTATGGACGGCAAGGCTCTTTACATGACCCAAGTCAACTTTTTCTCGGCGACCGTTGATCCTTCCAACAAGGATTGGGTTGACACCAAGTTCAAGACCACCCGAGACGCGTTCGTCAAGACCCTCGGCAATCCCAAGGTGCTGGCTGAAACCAACGGACTGATGGGTGAACTGCCCACCAAGGACGTGGATCTTGAAGTCGTGGGTGGAATCTATCGGGCCAGGTGGATCATTAGCCCGAAGGGGTTTTATCAAATTCTCATCGCCGGCCCGAAGGATTTCGTGGATGGCAAAGATGCGAAAAAGTTCATGGAATCCTTCAAATTGGACACCACGGACTGATATGTGAAACACTTCCACTGATTGAGTGTTTTCATACCTTTCAGTGGGACAACGTCTTTTCCTCGAAGCCACTGGTCAAAGACCTGTGGCTTCTTTCTTGCCGTTATCAATAAGCGGTTCGTGACGATTTCCCCTTTTTCCAAGGACATGCTTGAGTTCCCTTCCGTGATCGGCGACAATCCAACTTCCCATCTCATCCCTTGTTGGATTCATCATGAAGTGGCGAACCTTTCTGTTCGGGCTGGCGGTCGGTGGAACGCTGGCAGGCTGTGGCAAATCGTCCGACAAACCACAGGCGGCGCCAAAAACTGTTCCCGCAGAAACCGTCGCCGAGCCGACCGGACCGGATGTCTCCAAACTGGCGGCCGCCCTCAAGAACACCCGCCCGGAACGGTTGCAAACGGCCATCGACATGGCGATGCAGATCGATGCCCGCGGGGACAATCCCATCCCCACGCTGATTGAAGCCCTGAAAGATCCCAATTCCGGTGGTTTGGGTGAGACCTTGACCGAGAAAGCCAACAGCACGCGCGAGGCCGCTGTGATGGCCCTGCTGAAACTCGGACCGAAGGGAAAAACCGCCCTCATTTCGGACGGGGTCAATTTGTTGAAGGCTGGCTTGAAAGATGCGAAGCCGACCGTGCGGGAACACACCGCCAACGCCTTCATGATGATGGGAATCGACGCCAAACCCTTTGCCGAAGACATCGCGCCGCTGGCCGGGGCCAAGGAAATGGCCGTCCGCGCGGCGGCTTATCGGGCGCTCGAAAAATCAAAAGCTCCCGCCTCGCCGACCATTTTGAAATTGCTCCTCAGCGACGATTCCGGGGTTGCCTCGGACGCGGCCGCTTCCTTGTCGATCAACAAACCGACCGGAGCAGATGCGGTTCCCCATCTGGTCGCCGCCCTGAAACGGACGGCCCCGGAAAGCTTTTCGGGGGACCAACTCAGTTACGTGAAGAACCGGTCGGCCGAGGCTCTGGCGGGCTTGGGGAAAAATGCCGAGGCGGCCATCCCTGATCTTGTGGAATTGCTGCAAAAAGCGACGGTCGATGACATTGAAAAAATTCTAATCAGGAAAGATCCCAACGATCGTTCCCCCCCGGTTCCGGGGCAGGTGTTGGCCCTCCGAAAACTCGGGATGGCGGCCACTCCCCAAGTGTTGCCGCTTTTGAAAAGCGATCAGGCCATTATTCGATACCAAGCCGCTTTGGTGTTCGGCGGCATTCCATTGAATGCCGCGTCGAAGGAGCTATTGCCAGAAGTGCAGACAGCCCTCTTGGCCGAACGTAATCTTCCCTCGGGCCAGATGTACGTCTATGTGGAGTTGATGAAAGCGGCCATCAGGCTTGGAGCCGAGCCGGAGGCGATGATAAAACAACCGTTGGAAATGCTAAAGAGTGAAGATAAAGATGATCGCTCGCGAGGAGTGAGCCTGTTGAGGATTCTGGGACCAAAGGCGGTTTCGGGAGTTCCCGCGTTACGGGAACTTCTGGCTGACCCGGAAATAGGAATCCAACGATCCGCGTTGTCTGTCCTGCGGATCATCGGCCCCGGTGCCAAAGATGCCGCTCCGGAGGTTGCAAAACTGGCTGAATCGAAGGACATGGATGTTTCTCGGGAAGCCGTTCAAACATTGAGAGTGATCGGTTCGACCCAGCCAACGGCTGTTCCAACTCTTATTAAACTGTTGGGCTCCAACGACCGGAACGTGGTGATCGAAACTGCCCAAGCCATTTCTTCCATCGGGCCGGGGGCGGCGGAAGCCGTTGGCCCGTTGGTGAAGTTGCTGAACGAAGCAAACACGCATGCGGAAGAACGAACGGCCATTCTTTCCGCGCTGGGCGGCATCGGCTCGGCCGCGAAAGAAGCCATCCCGGCGGTGACCAAATTTGCGTCCGACAGAGATTCCCCTCAACTGCGTTCGGCGGCGGTCCTGTGCCTGGGGAAGATCGCCCCCTATGACTCGGCCATCGGAAAATTATTGGCCGAACGATTGAAAGACAGCACAACGGGAGTGCGAATCGACACATTGAGGACGTTCGCAGGCTACGGGCCGAAAGCGGCCGCGAGTGCTCCCGACATCAAAGCGATGATGGACTCCACCAAGGCCCCGGATTTGAAAATCTGGTGCGCCGCCGCACTGGTCGTGCTGGGAATCGACGCGGATAAAAATGCGGGCGTGATCTTCGAGAACCTAAAACCCAAGCTCCCGACGGCCACCCGCATGGCGGCAATGGATGGATTGGTGCTGATCGGAGACAAGGCCAAACCAGCCCTCCCCGACTTGTTAGAAGCCCTGAAAGACAAAAACCCCGCCCCGAAGAATGGCGTCTCCATCCGCGAAAAAGCGGTGACCGTATGCGGCCGGCTTCCCCTGCTGACAAAACCGGCGATCTCCCCCATCACGGATTTGCTGAAGGACGCTGACAAGCAGATTCGCAAATCCGCTGCCGAGGCTCTCGGGGCCTATGGTCCGGAGGCCATCGTGGCCGTCCCGAAACTTCGCGAGGCCGCCGATGCGGATGACGTTGTCTTGAGGGAAGCAGCCAGAAAGGCGTTGGAGAGAATTGTGCCGGACAAGAAGATGATGGAAGAAGCGTCGTGAGTTCTCTCACGACTGAAGGAAAATGACTTTGGAGAGGCAGGCCGGAATTTTTCGTCCGACAAGTTCGACGGGATGGAAAATCCAGCCTGCCTCTGCTCACTTCATGAGAAGTGAAAACTTCTGCCATTATGGCTTCTTTTTGCCAAGTTCTTGCTTGAGTTGATCGATCTTTTCCAGCAATTCCTTTCGACTGGTTTCAGCGGCCAATCGCTCTTGCTTCAATTTTTCAACTTCTCGTTTCAGCAATTCCGAATCGGTGGGTTTGATGCCGTTCATCAATTTGCCAACGACTTCAAGTTCTTCCAAGTTATAGACCGCCCCGGTCGGTCCCTGAAAATGAACCATCGATTGCGCTTGGGTGGGCGGGGTCAGTTCCTTGAAGCGTTCTTGAGAGACCATCATCACCACGTTGCCTTGTTTGACCACGCGCAATCCCGCCGCCTCGGCAAGAGACATCGCGGCAGTTTCAAAAGGCACGTTGGAGATCGTCAGATTCACCACGGCGCTGGATTGCGGTCTGGCGCTGGCTGACAGGATGATGTTTCGCCCGCTCCGATCGGCGAGATGTTTGACCGCCTCGGCAAGTGTTTTCTGTTCAAAGCTCAGGGTCATCGTCGGCGTGAGGCGGACTCGTTCGTCGCGGGCCATTGGTTCCATGTCACTTTGGCCGGCGGTGGAAATCGATTGAATCGGATTGGTTTCACCAGTCACAAATTCTTTGGCGGCGGCGTTGGTGATCCGGATATGGTCGCTCTCGATCACGGTCACGACATTGACTTGATCGCAAACATACTTCAATACGGTTTCACCACGAACTTTCTTCATCGCCGGGATGGTGATTTTCCGATTTTCCAAATCCTTCAACGAAGCGGCGGCATCTTCTTCGCCATTCGGAATGAGAGCCTTGACGTCCACGATGATGGTCACGCCCAAGCGTTCCTCAAACATGGCCAACACTTCTTTGAATGGCATCTTGTCAATGCCATTGTCGATATCGAACCGCTCCACAAGCGTTTCCGCAATTTTGACGGAATCGTTGGGAATCGTTTTCTTTTCCGGCAGGGGGGCGGCGTGTGATGACCGTGACAACCCTCCGACAGACAGGCAGGCGGCAAACATCAGCGTGACGCAACACACATGACGCATGGAATTGGCTCCTCGGCGTGAAATGATGCCGACACAACGCGAACAATCGCCCGGCGTTGGCGAAAAGTGTTAGCAAGTTCTCACCAGCCGGCCGACTCCTCCAAAATTCATCCGGCGGCCGGTATACCAGAAACATGCGAGTATTACTGATTGCCGAAGCCTGCAACCCGACTTGGACCAGCGTGCCGCTGGTGGGCCACAACTGGGCCAGAGCGTTGGCCGACCAGCCGGATTTGCAACTTACCATCGTGACGCACATCCGGAACAAAGCGGGCATTGCCCAATCGGATCTCGGCTCGAAGGCCCGCATCGAATACATCGACAACGAATTCATCGCCGCCCCGGCTTACAAACTGGCCAAACTGCTTCGCGGCGGCAATCAACTCAGTTGGACCATCGACACGGCGATGGCCTGGCCGAGTTATGTGGTCTTCGAGAAAATGCTCGCCGCCCGTTTTGGGCGGGCGTTGCAACGCGGCGAGTATGACCTGATCCACCGGGTGACGCCGCTTTCCCCCACGGCCGTCAGTCCCCTAGCCGGCCGCACGAATGTGCCGATGATCGCCGGGCCATTGAACGGCGGCCTGCCGTGGCCGAAGGAATTTCCCGAATTAGTCCGGCGGGAACGTGAATGGCTCGTCCCCCTTCGCAACGGCTACAAACTTCTGCCGTATCACCGTTCCACGTATCGCCATCTCGCGGGAGTGATCGCGGCAAGCCACTCAACGGCCGGTGAAATCCCCCGCTTCTTCCACGGCAAACGGTTCTTTCACCCGGAAAACGGCGTCGACCCGGCCCGGTTTCCGCTGGCGGCCGGCTGGACTCCTCCCAAAGACAAATTCCGATTCGTGACGGCCGGGCGACTTGTTCCCTACAAGGGACTCGGCCTCACCTTGGAAGCCATCCGGCGTTCTCCTCGGTTGCAGCGGGCCGAACTTCGCGTGATCGGCGACGGTCCCGACCGTCTGCAACATGAGGAGTTTGTCCGGCAAAATAACCTCGGGGAATGCGTCAAGTTTCTCGGCCAACTTCCCCAGACGGAACTCGCGCGAGAGTTTCGAGAATCCCAAGCCTTCGTGTTCCCAAGTTTGCGCGAGTTCGGCGGCGGCGTGGTGTTGGAGGCGATGGCCAGCGGATTGCCGAGCCTGATCGTCGATTACGGCGGTCCGAGTGAGTTAATCGACGCGCACACCGGGATCAAACTCCCGATGCGGACGCGAGAACCGCTGATTGAATCGTTGAAGGCCGCGATGGAAAAAATGGCCGAATCGCCCGAAGCGTGCCGGGCAATGGGCGAGGCGGCGGTCGCCACGGTCGCCCGGTTGCACACATGGAGCGCCAAGGCAAAACAAATGACCGGGATCTATCGCGAAGTGTCAGGTTGAGAACCGGGGAGGCGTTTGGGCCGCTTCCCCGCAAGCGATTAACGGAACAAACCAGATTTCTTCCGCATTTTGCCCCCGGTCGCCAGCCACTCGGTCCAAGCCTTCGGATCGGCCGGCAAATCCTGGCCGGTGACGCTCACCAAGGCTTCGTGCGTTCGCCCGAGAACGGCGACATCACGCTCGGTTTCCATCACCGACACCAACACTTGGGCCGCCTTGGGATCGCCTTCGTAATTTCCGAGTGATCGAATCGCGGCCATTCGCACATCCATGCGGTCTGATTCGGTCGGCCCCATGTGTTCCCCGAGGAAACTGGCCTGCTCGACCAGAAGTTTCTTCTTGGGAGTCGGACTCAAAGCCACTTCACAAAGCAGCCTCAACCCTTCCGGATCGCGGTACTTGCCAAGTGATTGCAGAACGGTGCATTGCAAAACCGTGACGGTTTCCGGCGTGAACGTCGAGGTCGGGATTCGCGAGTTCCTTCCCCCGCCTGCCAATGTGATGTCCTGGCCTGGCTCCGGGGGAGCGTCATATGGGGCGTTTTGGTAAGCCGCCAGCAGAATCGGGACGCTGCGTTTGTCGTCAAACTTTGAGATCGCCTCCACAGCCGCCAGCCGACACAAGGGCCGGCGATCCGTCGTGGCGCTCGTTTGCAGGATGCCGACGACTTTATCCTGTTCGGCATCCGAACCGCCATTGCGTTTCGGTTCCTTCAGGTCGCGCATGGCCCGCACGCGCTCGTCACCCTCGGGGTTCGATTCAAGAACCGTCATGGGATCGCTGGATTTGAACATGGTCCCGAACGGGTCCGCCCGGAAACGCTGGCTGGTGACGAGGTCGTATGTCCCCGCGCAGCCGGTCATTCCGAGGGCAAAACAGCCCGCAACGGCCAATAGAAGACGTGAGATTGATCGAATCACCGCAGCCCCCTCGCCTTCCGTGGCGATCCGCGGAATCGTCTGGACACAATTCCTGATCGGCCCGCCATACGACGGGCAAAAAAAATGATCAAGGGCAATTGCTCTCATGATTGCCCTCGACAGCGGTCAGGCAATTTGGGTACATTCCATCCTTCTGACAGACTCGCCCGGGGATGTGGAATATCTTGACACGGATTGTCCATCTCACCGCCAGTACGTTTTTTGGCGGGCCGGAACGTCAAATGCTCGGGTTGGCCGAGCATCTGCGCCCGGATATCGACACCACTTTCGTCAGCTTCTCCGAAAATGGTCGCTGCGAAGACTTTCTTCGCCATGTGCGACAGGCCGAGTTCACGGGCGTCGAACTGGATCATGACAGTCCCGCTTTTCGTCAATCCATCCGGGATATCAGCGTTCATTTGGTTGATGCGGATGTCCTGTTCACCCACGGTTACAAGGCGAGCCTGTTGGGTCGCATCGCCGCGCGCCGGGCGGGTGTTCCCGTCATCGGCGTTTCAAGAGGCTGGACGGCCGAAACATGGAAGGTGCGGCTTTATGAGCGATTGGACCGTTGGAATCTGAAGAGACTCGATCATGTGGTGTGCGTGTCTCGCGGACAGGCCGAGAAGGTTCTTCGCACCGGAGTAAACCCGAGGCAGATGACGGTGATTCACAACTCGGCGAGACTGGCGGACTTTGAGCCACGGCGATCAACCCGCCCCAGAATGACCGTGCTTGCGGCCGGGCGACTCAGCCCGGAGAAGGGTTTTCAACTTCTTCCGGCCATTGCCGAAAAAGTTGGCCGGGTTTGTCCGGAGGTTCGCTTCCAAATGGCAGGCGACGGCCCGCTTCGGGCGAATATTGAAACCGAGGCAAGCAAACGCGGAGTGACCGACCGCATCGAATTCTTGGGGTTTCGTTCGGACATTGATCGACTGATGTCGGAGGCGGATGTCTTGTTGCTCCCCTCCTTCACCGAGGGTCTCCCGAACGTGGTGCTGGAGGCGGCCGCCGCTGGCATTCCCAGCGTTGCCACACGGGTTGGCGGGACGCCGGAGGCAATCATCGACGGGCAAACCGGCTGGCTTGTTCCCTCGGGAGACGTGAACACGATGAGCGAAGCCTTGATCCGGCTGGCGAAAGACCCCGCCCGGCGATCGGCGATGGGTGACGCGGCCCGAGAAAATGCGGAGGCGAATTTCAGTTTCGCCGCCCAGGCATCGGCCTATCGACAACTCATTGACCGGCTTGGTTCCGCTCGCAAATCAAAGGTAATGCAATCATGCGGATGATGCTTCCCAAACTGACGCCATCGAATGTGGTTTCAAGGACATCGGCACCGATCACGGTCTGTTTCGTGATTGATGAATTGAACCAAGCCGGCACGGAAACGCAATTACTTGCGTTGATCCGGGGATTGGATCGTTCCCGCATTCGGCCCGTGCTGTGTCTTCTGAAACGAATGGATGAAACGTTCCGGGCAATGATTCCCGATGATTGCCCGATGATCGTCTTGGGGGTGAATCGGTTGATGGGCCGGCAGGCGTTCTCTGCGGCACTGGATCTTCGCCGATTTTGGAAGACTCATCGGGTTCAAATTGTTCAGACCTACTTTCTGGACAGCACTTACTTTGCCGTGCCGCTCGCCAGATTGTCCGGGATTCGCCGGGTCGTCCGGGTGCGAAACAACGTCGGTTACTGGATGACCCGCAAACATCGCTGGTTGGGGCGGTTGGTCGGAAAAGCCTGTGCGCGAACGCTCACCAACAGTTCCGAGGGCCGTGAAGCGATCATCCAATCCGAACACTTGGCCGAACGAAACGTGTCCGTCATCACCAACGGCGTGGATCTTGATCGCTTCCCCGTCCGGCGATGGCCGGAACTAAATCAACCGGCGGTGAAGTTTGGCATGGTGGGCAACCTTCGCCCCGTGAAGAATGTGGACGGGTTGATCCGGGTCATGGCTCGCGTGATGAAAGACCATCCGAAGATTACGCTTGAGGTGGCTGGCGAAGGGGATCAGCGAGCAAGTTTGGAACGTCTGATCGCGGAGAATAATCTGCAAGGCCGCGTGATTTTGCGAGGTTCGCTGCGGGACATCCCGGCGTTTCTGGAAAGCCTTGATGTGACTGTGCTGCCTTCGCATTCGGAATCGTTGTCGAATGCCGTGCTGGAATACATGGCCGCCGGACGGGCGATCATCGCCACGAATGTCGGCGCGAACGCCACGCTGCTCCGCAATGAGGTTGATGGATTGATTATCCCGGCCGGAGTCGAACCGGCCTTGGAATCGGCCGTCCGGCGAATGTTGCAAGAACCAAACTTGGGCCGGGCGATCAGTCGATCCGCCCGACGACGTGTTGAGGAAAATTATTCGCGTGAACGGATGCTGGAAGAATTCCATCGGTTTTACGAAAGCCTGTTCGATGGCGGAGGAACGGCAGATGGCTGACGCGATGTGGGGTGACATCGTCGGAATCCTCTGCAATAATGGAGTCGAATTCGAGCCGGGTTTGACAGATGCCGAAGTGGCGGCCGTCGAGTCGCGGCATGGGTTCCGGTTCCCGCCGGACCTGCGGGCGTTCCTCCAAGCCGGGTTGCCCGTCGGCGGAGACTTTCCCGACTGGCGAGACGGCGAGGAGGTTGCCCTCCGAAGGTGGCTCGAACTCCCTCGTCGTGGCATCCTGTTCGACATCGAACACAACGGGTTCTGGCTAGACGAATGGGGACCGCGGTCGGCGTCGCTTGGGGAGGCCCAACGGATTGCGGGCGAGTTGGTGTCCGCTGCTCCGAAACTGATCCCGATTTACAAACACCGACTGATGCCATCGGAGCCGCACGCTGCGGGCAACCCGGTGTTTTCCGTCCACCAGACGGACATCATCTACTACGGGGTGGATCTGCGGGACTACCTGATCCACGAGTTCCTGGCCCGTGAGGATGTCGGCGTCTGGCCGATCCCCGAGACAGTGCGGCGTGTTCCGTTCTGGGATATTGAGCGGTTCCTGAGCGTTCGGTGGGCGGGCGGGGCATGTGTGCTTGACAACAGCGCGGGCCAGTTCCCGTAACATAGGCAAGTTGAACCAAGCACTACGGCAGACGGCGGGAGCTTGACTGTTTTTCCAAGCGCATAGCCTCAGCTCTCCGCCGTTGCTGAGCATGATTGATGGAACACAATTGACTTACTTTCGCGGCAGGCGAATCCCAAACAAACTGTCATCAGCCGGGGCGGCCGGCTTGTTGTTGCCGAACGACGGAGGGGCAAACGAACTTTGGCTGTTGGCCGTGGACGACGGGCCGAAGAAATCGCTAGCCGGCCCTTGGGGCGTTGTCAACGGGGCGGGCTTGGCATCCTGCCTGTTGCGAAAGTCTTCGACCCCCTGCTCGACAATCACCGCGCCCTTCTTCACGTCTTGGGTGATCTTTTCCGGATTGATTTCCACATGCACGTTCTGCCGGCCGAGCAAGGGATTGCTGTCAATCTTGTACCAACCGAGATACCAGCCAAGGCCCAAAAATGTGACGGTGACGCCGCCGACAAGAGCCAGAATGTTCCGCATGAGAGTATCCTTCCACTCGGGAGACTTTAACTTGAACAGTTTTCGCAGGCTACTCTATAACTTGGCAAACCAGGCAAGTCTAGAGCGACTCCGCGTCCCATGATACCGGGACAGCCAAGGAATGCACGAAACCCGCCTGCTTGTGTCCGGTATGGTGAAAATGTGGGACGAAAACTCCGGGGATCGGGGTTTTCTGGAGAAGTTGCGGCGAGTCCGCATTCCATTCAATCGGATTGGCCGTTAAAATACTTATAATCAGTCGAACGCCAGACGCGATTCTCCTCTCCCTTAAAAAACCGCGTGCGCGACCCGAACTGAAAACATACCCCGGAAGTCCCACCGGAAGACCGTCGATTCGTTGTGTTCCCCATTGACGGGGATCTTTCCGCCCGCACACAGAACAAGGAGTGACATCCATGGCCAACGGAAATACCTTCCTCGCGGACCTCCGATCCGATCTCGATATCACGGATTATCAGAAACTCCATTGGGAAGGTTCGCTGAGCGATTACCTCGATCTCGTTGTCGAAAATCCCCGCCTGACCCGCACCGCCTACCAGCGCCTCTACGAAATGATCCTCAGCCACGGGACCGAGGACACCTACGAGAACAAAGAAAAGGTCACGCGGTTTAAGTTTTTCACCGACTTCGCCGCCCGGCACGGGGATGCCATCTATGGCATCGACCGCACCATTATGCAATTAGTGAACACTTTCAAATCGGCCGCCCAAGGCTACGGAACCGAAAAACGGGTTCTGCTGCTTCACGGACCGGTGGGTTCCTCCAAAAGCACGATTGCCCGGCTCATCAAGCGAGGGTTGGAAGAATATTCCCGCTCCGAGGCCGGGGCGATCTATTCCTACTCTTGGAAGATGGCGGACGGCACTTATCAAAAGTGCCCGATGCACGAAGACCCGCTGAACCTGATCCCGAAGGAACTGCGTCCACGCTTATTGGCCGAGTTGAACAACAAGAAAAAAGGTGATTTTGAAATCACCATCCGAAGCGAGTCCTGCCCGTTTTGCCGTCAAATGTTTAACGAACGACTGCAAAAATACAACGGTGACTGGCAGCGGGTGCTGGAAGACATCAAGGTTCATCGTTTCCTGCTCTCCGAACAGGACCGGCTCGGAATCGGCACGTTCCAGCCGAAGGACGAAAAGAACCAAGACTCGACGGAACTCACCGGGGACATCAACTACCGCAAAATCGCGGAGTATGGCTCGGACAGCGATCCGCGGGCCTTCAACTTCGACGGCGAACTGAACATTGCCAACCGCGGCCTTGTCGAATTCATCGAAGTGTTGAAGCTCGACGTGGCGTTCCTCTATGACTTGTTGGGGGCGTCGCAAGAACACAAGATCAAGCCGAAGAAATTCGCCCAGACGGACATCGACGAGGTGATTCTCGCCCACACGAACGAACCGGAGTATCGGCGGCTTCAGAACAACGAGTTCATGGAAGCCCTCCGCGACCGGACCGTAAAGATCGACGTTCCGTATGTGACCAAACTGCGTGAAGAAGTCAAGATTTACGAGAAGGACTTCGGCCGGGACCGCGTGAAGGGCAAGCACATCGCCCCGCACACCATTGAGGTGGCCGCGATGTGGGCCGTGCTGACCCGGCTCACACCGCCGAAGCACCATAGCCTGACGCTCATGCAAAAATTGAAGCTCTACAACGGCAAGACGCTGCCGGGCTTCACCGAAGACAATGTGATCGAATTGAAGCGGGAGTCTCCAAGCGAAGGGATGAAGGGGATTTCGCCGCGTTACATTCAGGACAAAATCTCAAATGCCTTGGTGGCTCATCCCGAAGAAGACAACATCAATCCCTTCATGGTCATCAAGGAGTTGGAAGAGGGATTGCGTCATCACGCCCTGATCACCGACGAAGATACTTTGAAGCACTACAAGGAACTTCTCTCGGTCGTCAAAGAAGAGTACGAAGATGTGGTGAAGAACGAGGTGCAACGAGCCATCGCCGCCGACGAGGATGCCCTGTCCCGGCTTTGCTCGAACTATATCGACAATGTGAAGGCGTACACCCAACGGGAGAAGGTGCGCAACCGTTATACCGGGGCCTACGAGGAACCGGACGAACGGCTCATGCGTTCCGTCGAAGAGAAGATTGACATTCCCGACAGCCGAAAAGATGACTTCCGACGGGAAATCATGAACTACATCGGGGCTTTGGCCATTGACGGGAAGAAATTCGATTATAAGACGAACGAACGCCTCCAAAAGGCACTTGAGTTGAAACTGTTCGAGGATCAGAAGGACACGATCAAGCTGACTTCTCTGGTTTCGAATGTTGTGGACAAGGCGACGCAAGAAAAGATCGATATTGTCAAGCAACGCCTGATCCGCAATTATGGGTATAATGAATCAAGTGCGACCGACGTGCTGACCTTCGTGGCGAGTATCTTCGCCCGCGGGCAGACCAAGAAATAAGTCGGTACGGTGTGATGATGGGTGGGGGCCTGACCGACGGGAATGCATGAACCTGGTCAGGCCGGAAGGTGCAGCCATAAGTGTTGTACCGGGCGGCTCAGGGAACCCCCATCCTTCATCACACCGGCCGACCCTCTCTCGACCGAACCCGACCGACCTTCCTTCGTACCTTCTTTGTAAACCCATACCTCCACACGAGGCTATCCACCGTGGGACAGAAGATCGAGCGCGATTTACAACGCTTCCGCAAGATCGTTCGCGGGAAGGTGAAGAGCGATCTGCGCAAATACATCAGCCGCGGGGAGATGATCGGCAAAAAGGGGAACGACCTCGTCAGCATCCCCCTTCCCTCGATTGAGATTCCGCAATTCCGTTACGGAAGCAAAAACTCCGGTGGCGTGGGCGTCGGCGAAGGCCAGCCCGGCCAGCCTCTTTCCAATCCGGAAGGCGAAGGCGAACCCAAGGCCGGCGATCAACCCGGCGGCCACATCCTCGAAGTGGAACTGACGCTCGAAGAATTGGCCGAAATTCTCGGCGAAGAACTGGCCCTTCCCCGGATCGAACCGAGGGGCAAAGCCAATGTCGTCTCGGAAAAGGACAAATACACGAGCATTCGCCGGGTTGGCCCCGAGTCCCTGCGGCACTTTAAGCGGACCTACAAGAACGCCCTCAAGCGGCAGATTTCCTCGGGCACCTATGTCCCGGATGATCCCCGCGTCGTCCCGGTCCGCGAGGACAAACAGTATCGAAGCTGGAAGGTCACTCCCCAGCCAGAATCGGTCGCCTGCATCATCTACATGATGGATGTGTCCGGTTCCATGACGGATGAGCAGAAAGAGATCGTCCGCATCGAATCATTCTGGATCGACACATGGATCAAACGGCACTACAAGGGGATCGAGCGGGCGTACATCGTCCATGATGCCGTGGCCCGCGAGGTGGATGAACACACGTTTTACCACACCCGCGAAAGCGGCGGGACCAAAATCAGCTCGGCCTACGAACTGGCGAACAAGATCATTGACTCCCGGTATCCTCCCAATGATTGGAACGTGTATGCGTTCCACTTCTCGGACGGGGACAACTGGGGCGATGATGTGCCCAAGTGTCTGGAAATCCTGTCGAAGCAGTTGCTTCCAAAAGTGAATTTGTTCGGCTACGGGCAGGTGGAAAGCCCTTACGGCAGCGGCGAGTTCTTCGATCACATCGCCGAACTGGCGGCGGCCGAGGAAAAGATTGTGGTCAGCAAAGTCCCCGACCGGGACGCCATCTTGGGATCAATCAAGGAGTTCCTGAGCACGGGACGTTAATCATCGTCCAAAAAGGAACGGATTCATGAACACGTTTTACCACACCAACCTTCCCCCCCACCTTCGCATCCTCAAGGACGAGATTGAGGGGTATGCCCGTGAATACGGCCTCGATTTCTACGAGACGATCTTTGAGGTCGTCGATGCGGACGACCTGAACGAAATCGCCGCCTATGGGGGATTCCCCACACGGTATCCGCATTGGTCGTTCGGGATGTCCTACGAGGAACTCAAGAAAGGCTACGATTACGGCCTCTCCAAGATTTACGAGATGGTCATCAACAATGACCCGTGTTACGCCTACTTGATGCGGTGCAACCACACCGTCGATCAGAAACTCGTGATGGCCCACGTGTACGGCCACTGCGATTTCTTCAAGAACAATGCGTATTTTTCGCACACCAACCGCAAGATGATGGATGAGATCGCCAACCACGGCGCCAGAATCCGTGGATACGCGGAACGGTTCGGCGAAGACGAAGTCGAGGCGTTTCTCGACCGCTGCATGTCCGTGGACGACTTGATCGACATCCATTCCGTCGCCATCCGACGCCGTGGCGAACATTCCCGGTACGATTTCAATGAGCAATCAGGCGAGGAAGACCCGCACGCCAATCGCTTCAAGAGCAAAGACTACATGGAGGATTACATCAATCCTCCCGAGCGGATGAGGCAGGACGAGGAAACTGCCCGGCACAAACGGGATAGCAAGCCGGATCGCGGCTTCCCGGAGGAACCGGAAAAAGACGTTCTCCTCTTTATGATCGAACACGCCCCGCTCAAGCCCTGGCAGCGGGACATCCTTTCGATCATCCGAGACGAGGCGTACTACTTTTATCCGCAGGCGCAGACGAAGATTTTGAACGAGGGTTGGGCGAGTTTCTGGCACAGCACGATCATGACCCAAAAGGCCCTCGAACCGGCCGAGTTGATCGACTACGCCGACCATCATTCCGGCACAATGGCCACCAGCGGCAAACGACTGAACCCCTACAAGGTGGGCATCGAACTCCTGCGGGATGTGGAGGAACGCTGGAACCGGGGACAATTCGGCCCGGAATACGACGATTGCGATGATCTCGACACCCGCCGGGCTTGGAACAAGAAGCTGGGGATTGGTCGCGAAAAGATCTTTGAGGTTCGTCGTGTTCATAACGACATCACCTTCATCGACACCTTCCTGACGCCCGAGTTTTGTGTCCGACACAAGCTGTTCTCGTTCAATTACCAGAACCAGCAGGGACAGTTTGTGATCGAGTCCCGCGAGTTTCAGATGGTGAAACAACGTCTTTTGTTCAGCCTGACGAACTTTGGAAAACCGTTTATTTACGTGCTGAACGGCAACCACCGGAATCGTGGGGAGTTATTATTAAAGCATGGGCACAACGGGATCGACCTGAAGTTGAACCATGCGCGGGACACGCTTGTCCACCTTCAAAAGATGTGGAGCCGTCCCGTTCACTTGGAAACGATGATTGACGACAAGCCGACCCTCTTGAGCTTTGACGGAACCGACCACACCGCACAAACGATCGGAGAATCCGATGAAAACCGCCGAAACACTCCAGCGAAAACTCGCTGATGGAACAAATTTGAAAGCCAACAACGGCCGTGTCTCCTTCGAGGCCGGTCAATCCACGTGGACTCTGACCGCCGATTCCGAGAGCTTGGACGGCATCGGCGGGCGTTTCCGCAACCTGCGGCTTGACCGCACCGCCGGAACCCCGAACACCCCGCTCAACATCCGGGCGGCCACCATCGCCGGACGGTTGACGGGCATGTTGGAATCCATCCGTCTTGTCGAAGTCGACCAAGGCCGTCAGGTTGCCCAACTTCGCTCGTCCCAACCAACAGTGCGAGGCACGACCCGTCAGTATTACGAGCTTCTGATGGAAGGCGGGGACTCGATCACGTTGGAACGGTTTCAATCTGATGCCGGAACCAACAAACGGGAACAAATTCCCTTCACGCTGACCTACGACGCCCTTGACAAATTGCTTCACGACCTGACGGACGAATAACCTCGTCTTGCGGGATTCTTGCCGGCATGTCATACTCCCATCGCGCGCATGCCCCAAGGACGGGGAACCACGGGAAGGATCCCGATGTCTGTTGTCACTGCTCTGAATCGACGTCATCGCTCATCCACGGACCGGGAGGTTCTCACCCCCCTTGTCTCCGTGGTGATTGTCAATTTTTGCCAATGGGAAAACACCCTCGGCCTCGCCCGGCAACTGACCGAATCAATCTCACACACCACCGGGCTGGCGGAACTCATCATCATCGACAATGGATCGCCGGATTCCCCGGTGGTCGATGAACTGGCCGAACTGGGCGGTTGCCTGGTCCACCGTTTTCGCAACAATCTCGGCTTTGCCCGCGCCGTCAACGAGGCCGCGTTGCGAACAACAGGCGAATGGATTCTCCTGCTCAACCCGGACACCTCCCTGCCGACCGGATTCCTTGACAGTCTTTCGGGCTTGTGCCGAACCATTTCAGATGATTCCCCCCGCACCGGTGTCGTGGGGTTGGGCCTCCTCCACGCGGACGGCTCCCCGCAGGCTTCCAGCGGGCCGATCCCGACGTTTCACCGCACCTTGGGTGGATTGTTCCTGCCTCGACGCATTCGCAAATGTCGGCACCAAACCTCGGGCGGGGAACGAACCTCCGTGGATTGGGTGACCGGGTGCGGCATGTTGATCCGTCGTGATTGCTGGCAAAATCTCAACGGATTCGACCCGAGCTTTTTCCTCTATTACGAAGACGCGGATTTCTGCACACGAGCCCGCGAACACGGCTGGGAAGTGACGCACGAACCCTCGCTCACGTTGAAACACCTCCACCCGCTGCATACCCGGCCGGTGCCCGCCCCGCTTCGATTGATGACCCGGCACGCGCTGCTAAACTTTGCGTTCAAATATTGGAATCGTCGGCACGCGAAAACCCTTGCGGGAATCGTCTGGCTGGAAGCCGTTCTCCGGGGGATGCTCGCGGGATTGTCCGGCAAACCAACCAACGCGCACCGGGAAATCCGGCGGCTGGCCGCCGATTGGTGGCGGGACGATGTGTGCGCCGCCCTTGGCCGGGTGGAAGCGACGGCCGACACGCTTCAGGGAGTCTTCGCCAATGAATCCCCTCAAAGATGATTCTCTGCGATTGTCGGTGGTGATTCCCTCGCACTCACGACCTGATCTGCTCGAACTTTGCCTCAAGAGCCTTCAAGCCCACGCTCCGGCGGAGACCGAAATCATCGTCGTGGATGATGGTTCAACCGGGGAGATCATCTCCCGGACGGCCGCCCTGTTTGCCGGTGTGAAAATTCTCCGGCACCCCAAGCCTCTTGGCTTCTGCCAGGCCGCGAACCACGGAATCATGACCGCGACCGGGGAGGTCGTGGAACTTCTCAACGACGACACTCAAGTGACCGCTCATTGGGCCGAATCGGCCCTGCGACAATTTGCCAACCCACAAATTGGAAGCGTTGCCCCGCTTGTGTTGATCGGTCCCCGTAGCGACACCCCGCCGACCATCGACAGCGCCGGCGATGAATACGACTTGGGGGGATTCGCCCGCAAGCGGGGACATCGAGAATTGTTTGACGGCCGACATGCCGTGGTCTCGGAAGTCTTCGGGGCCAGCGGTTCCAGCGCGTTTTATCGCCGGGAACTGTTGCTACGAATCGGCGGATATCCGAGTCACTTCGGGGCCTATTTCGAGGATGTGGACTTGTCGTGGCGAATCTGCCACGCCGGATATCGCACGGTGTGCGAACCCGCCTCCGTCGTCTGGCATCAGGTGGGGTCGTCGCATCGCAAGCGTCGGCGGCTTTTTGAGCAGCAATCCCGAAATGAAGAGCGTGTGTTCTGGCGCAATGTGCCGAACTTGCGGCGATCATTGCCTCGTCATGCGGCCGTCTTGATGGGCAAATCTCTCCGAAGAATTCGGGAGGGAACATTCTGGCCGTTCGCATTCGGCCGACTGCGGGCGCTGGCTGAACTGCCGGCTCATTTCCGTCATCGCCGGGCGATCAAAATCGCGGGACACTGACGCGGAAACAGGCCCCCACCCCGCCCTCCGCGGCTTGAAGGGATAGGCGGCCGCCGATCAGGCTGGCCCAACGGGTCGCCAAGGCCAGTCCCAATCCCACGCCGCCTGCTTTATGATCGGTGTCCTCCCCCCGTCGGAAGGGCCGGAACACGCTTCGCCGATGCCGTTTGCCAACTCCCGGCCCCCGGTCTTCAACGTCAAAGTGAACAAACTTCTCGGCGAGTTCCGTTCTTAGGATGATCCGGGGATCGGAGGCATCTCGAGAATACTTCTGGGCATTGTCGATCAGATTCCCAATGATCTGCTCCAACAATTGAGCATCGGTTTTCAAGCAAGCATCCGAAGGAACGTGATTCACGATCACCAACTGTTTCCCGGCGGCGACACATCGCTCGGCCCAATTGCGTTCCATTTGGGCGACCAAGTCGGCCACGAACATTTCCCGGCGGCTCACCTGCGGCCGTGATTTTTCCAGTCTGGCAAAGTCCAGCACATTGACGATCAACCGATGCAACCGATCAGACTCGGCGTTCAGAGTGGTCAGATATTCAGCCTTCTGCTTTTCCTCCGTCACCATGCCGCTGGACAGCAAATCGAGATACAACCGCAAGGTGGTCATCGGGGTTCGCAGTTCATGAGTGACCGCCGAGACGAATCGGATGCGACGATCCGAGAGATCCAGCAGCAGCCATCCGCCAATGGCGATGGCCAGCAAGGCGATGATGGCCGCCCCCCAGGCGACTCCCAAACCCAAACGCAACGCAGACGGCCCGCCGGGCAGTTCGTCGTCGCCACCATCGGCCAAAAATTCCGGCAGATTCGGCTCAAATTCGACGGGCAGCGCGGTCATCGTCCGATCCGGGTGGACGGGTTCGCCCGCCGGAATGGCTTTGAAAGTGGCCTCCGGGAACAGGTCGGAGATTTCTTCAAGAATCAGCCCTTGAAGCGAGCTCCAATCAATCAAAATTCCTTGATAAACAGCCCGGCCGCTGACGGTGGCGCCACGAATCAAAATCAAGTGTTCCGGCTTGTCGGAGTTCGGCAACCAGACCGGGCGAAGTTGCCCGAGTTGCACTTCCACCGTTTGCAGCGAGATGCCTGTCTTCCCCGGAAATGTCTGGGTCAGCCCGCCATTGGCCCGGTTGTCATCAAAAATATAAGCCCATTGGCCCTCGCGTCTGGCCCGGTCAATCACAGACATCCGGTTTACATAATCCAATTGTTGCGGCGTGGCCGTGTTTCCAAAATAATTGGGGTTGTTGGTTATGTTCAGTCCGTTGTTGAAATTAAGGTTTTGTTGAATTGGGTTGGCTTCAGGATTTTTGTCGTTGTTTTTTTCATTGCCGCTGTTGCCGCCTCGGGAGATATTCCCGCGTGCCGGCCGGGTGGCTTGCAAGAGTTCATTCATTTCAGCCCATCGCTTGACATCACTCGGGGATTCCGTGGCCGTGACTCCAAGCTCCCGAAAACGTCCCAGAACTGTTTCGATGGGGTATCTTGTCTTCAGGGTCTCCAACAGGCGAGCGCGTTCGTCCGTGACGTTGTTGAGCGCCAGTTCAATGGGCTGCTTTCGCAACAGTTGCTGAAGGTCGGCGGGAACCACCTGCGGGGACACCCAACCGTTGCCCGAATCGATTTGAAAATGGAGGCTCATCCACTCGGGGAGTTCGGCGGTCAGCAGCGGCGAAGGCAAATACACCGAGCCGGGCACGCAAGCCACGCCTTTCGAAGTGAGGGCGGGGAACGGCGAATGCAGGGCAATGTAATGGGGATAAGGCCGCGATTCCTCGCGGGCAAGAGCCGGGGCCAGCCGGGCATCCAGTCGCCACAGGGCCTGACGCATCAGGTCGGCCCGTTCCTTGCTGGCTTGGAAATGCGCCTCGTTTCGACGGGCGGTGAGTTGATCGTCCCGGTGGGTCCGCTCGGCTCGAACGGCCGCCAATGTGGCCCAAGTCAATCCGCCAAGGATCAACAGAGAGATGACCCCGAAGGACAGGAAGGCCCGGAACTTGCCGCGATGCCACATATGCTGCCGACTTCCGGAAGGAAAATCACCCGGCTTGGGTGAGAACGAGCAACGCGGGTCCGGCCATGTAGCCGCGGGCTCTGACGGTGAGAATCGCCTCCTGCTCGTTCGAGCCGGCGACATCCTTGAGTTTGGCCCTCAGCCGGGCAACGTGCATGTCCACCGTGCGGGTTTCCAATCCTTCGGAAGTAATGCCCCAGACCCGTTCGAGCAGTTCCTCACGGGTCACGGCCCGTTCCCGGTGTGACATCAAATAGTGTAGCAGACTGGTTTCCGTCTCGGAGAGTTCGGCCCGGTGATTGGCTCCCCAACGAACTTCCCGCCTTGGGATGTCGATGGTTCCAAGACCAAATTGAATCGTCGTGATTTGCACGGGCAACGGCCCGGATCGCCGCAGAACCGCCTCGACGCGGGCGATGAGTTCACGGGCTGAAAAAGGTTTCACCACGTAATCGTCGGCCCCAAGTTGCAATCCCCGGACACGGTCTTCTTCGGATCCGCGGGCCGTCAGCATGATCACCGGCCGTAGCGGATGGGCTTTGCGGAGATCGGCCAGCACTTGAAGACCGTCCTTGCGAGGCAGCATCACATCCAGCAAAACCAAATCAACATGAGGCTGGGAAGCGGCGATGGACCCGGCGGCCCCGTCGGCCGCCTCGGAGACATCATACCCGCTGAGGCGAAGGGCGTCAGACACGCCCCGGCGAATGGCGGGTTCATCTTCCACAACGACGACACGACCCTTGTGCATGACATCCCCTCATCGCCCCAACATCCGACGCGACGCATGTGAAAGTGAGACGAGACAGACACCCGGTTCGCGTGAATTTTGGTTCAAAATCGGCTGACTCCACGATTTTAACGACTATTGCCGTCCGTGGTGTAACGTTCAAGTAACGCCCGAGAGGGCCTTTTCGTTGCAATGTTTTTGCCGGAAAATGCCCAAACTTATTGACAGCACGTCTTCACACTCGGATTGTGTCATGCCGCAAACCTTCGATGTTGTGTTCCGGGGCGGGGGAATCAAAGGTGTCGGCTTTGTGGGAGCTTTGGCCACTCTCACGGAGGCGAAGCATTTAACCCGGCGATTGATTGGCACGTCAGCCGGGGCCATCTTCGCCACCGCCTGGGCCGCCGGGTATTCGCCCAAGGAAATGCAAGAGCGGATCTCTGCTCGCGCAGATGGCAAACTCATTTTCGCCTCATTTCTGGAAGCCGCTTATCGTCCGGCGGAAATCCCGGAAATCCTTTGGAAACCGCTCACCACGACGGCCGACAACACGCTTCGGCGAATCTCCAAACTGGTCCCCGGCGTGAACGCCGAAAATGGGACGACTTGGGGCGGTAAGTCACTGAGTCTGGTCCTCGGCGGGGCGGTTTGCGACGACACGGCCTTCCGAACTTGGATGAGCGACATGCTGGCCGAAAAGAAATTCGACCCAACGATCACCCTCGCGGATTTTCATCGGGCGATCAACAAAGTCCGGCCGCAACAACTGAGCCTGATCGCCGCCGACATCACCGATCAACGGGTGCTGCTCCTCAACGAGCGGACCTCGCCGAAACTTCCGCTGATCGAAGCTATTCGCATGTCGATGGGCATTCCTTTCGTCTGGAAGGAAGTTAAATGGAAAACTTCCTGGGGCGCTTACCTGGAACAAGACATCGCCGGTCATCAGGTGGTGGATGGCGGTTTGCTCTCCAATTTCCCGATTCGATATTTGCTGGAACCCAAGCACTCGGCCAAGGATGGCGAACTCGGCCCTTTGGAGGGGGAGAATGTCAAGCCGGTTGGATTCATGCTTGATGGCCGCAAGAAAATGCCCGATCTTCCCGACCTCACGGAATCGACCTTCTTGGTGGAACACATGCCGGTCGTCCGTCTGGCCTCCCAACTGCTTGACACGCTCATGGACACTTGGGACCGCGAGGCCCTGCGACAATACGCCCCGGCCGACAAGGAAAAGAAACTCGTCTGCCGCATCGGCACACAGGGGATTGGTTATCTGGACTTCGACCCGCCGCAGGAACATTTGAACGCCTTGGTCAATTCTGGCCGATGCGCCATGAGGGAGTTCTTGGATTTCCAAGCAAAGAACCCGTAAAACATCGGCAAACCATGAAAGAAGGGGCCGAAAGTCATGCCGGTGTCCACGCCGACGCTTCTGGATCGTTTTTGCCGATATGTTCGGATTCACACGGAAGCCGCCGAGGGATCGACGACTTACCCGAGTTCCCCCGGCCAGTGGGATCTTGGCAAATTGCTGCTTGGCGAGTTGAAGGAATTCGGGTTGAAAGACGCGACGCTCGACGAGTTCGGCATCGTGACCGCCACCCTGCCCTCCACCGTCCAACATGCCACGCCGGTGATCGCCTGGTTTGCCCACATGGACACGTCCCCGGAAACCTCCGGCAAGAACGTGAAGCCGGTGCTTCACCCGAATTACGACGGCAAGGACATCGTTCTCCCGGCCGATCCGAACCGGGTCATCAAAGTGAGCGAGTCGCCGGAACTGGCCAATTGTGTCGGCAAAACTGTCATCACCACGGACGGCACGACCCTCCTTGGAGCCGACAACAAAGCCGGGGTGGCCGTCATTATGGAGACGGTGCAGCATCTTCTCAAGAACCCGTCGATCCCGCACGGCCCCGTGAAAATCTGTTTCACTTGCGACGAAGAAATCGGCCACGGGGTCGATCATGTCGATGTGAAAAAACTCGGGGCCGTCGTCGGGTACACGCTGGACGGAGCGGCCCATTCGGAGATCGAAGGGGAGACATTTTCCGGGGACAAGGCAACCGTCGTCATTCGCGGCAAGAATATCCACCCCTCCATCGCCAAAGGCCGGATGACAAACGCGATTCGCCTTGCGGGTTTGTTTATCGAACGGTTGCCGCGAACATCACTCACGCCGGAAACCTCCGAGGGCCGGCAGGGATTTTTGCACCCCTACCGCATCGACGGAGCGGTGGCCGAGGTAACCATCACTTACCTGGTGCGTGATTTCATCACTGCCAAACTCACTGAATACGCCGATGTGTTGCGTTCGGTCGCCAAGACGATCACCGCCGAATACGCGGACGCCAAGATCGAGGTCCGCATCAACGAACAATATCGGAACATGGCCGACGGCATGCAGAACGAACCACGGGCGATGAAACTGGCCGTGGAAGCCACCAAGCGAGCCGGCCTGAATCCGAAGGTGGGCATCATCCGCGGCGGCACGGACGGCAGCATGTTGACCGCCAAGGGATTGCCGACACCGAATCTCTCCACCGGAGAGCATAATCCCCATTCCCCGCTGGAGTGGACGTGTTTGGAGGAAATGGAATCGGCCGTGAAAGTACTGGTCGAACTTGCCCAACTTTGGGGTCAGGAAAAGGCTTGAACCAGCCTCAGATCATTCGCGTGACGGAAGATCGCTCCGTGGAAGCGGAGTTGTCGCCGGAAGCCGTCACAGAGTTGATCGGCTTACCCAACTCCTTATTTGAATTCCGGCCAATGATCACTCCGGGGAAATTTCGGATTATCGCCGGTGGCCGGATCGGCGTTTGGGAAAGTCCATCGCTGAAAGTGCTCGTCGAGCCGAAAATCCGTGACGTGAATCTGCTGGCGATGATTGATCCCGACTCGCCGATTCATTCCCACGGAGCGGAGCCGGAACACAGACCCGAAGAATCATTTTTGGGATTGCTGGCGGTTCGCCTGGGCCGTCTGATGGTCGCCCATGCACGACGCGGATTGCGGCAAGGTTACTCGGCCATCAGCGAAGAATCAGCATTTTTACGGGGAAAGCTGGATATTCCCGCCCAACTGCGAGAGCATCACCCGGCAGCCAGCGCCTTTCACATCGAACATGATTGCCTCACTCGCGACATCTTGGTCAATCAGATTCCCAAGGCCCTTGCGGCACAAATTGCGGATCGGTTTTCCGCGAGCACTGAAGCGGGTGGTTGTCTGTCGGATGCAATCACTTCATACGCTGGTGTCTCCGCCGAGGGACTTGATTTACGAAGAGCCTTCGACGAATTGGATCGGGCTTCGCCAGATGCTTCTGAAAAGGAGCTTATTGACCTTGCCCGTCTGATTTGGGAAGGGTTCGATCCGCGAGAAACCTCCGACAAGCACCACACTTCGCTGCAAATGCTGGATCTCCATTTGGTATTTGAACGTTACGTCGCCGACGGCTTGATGCGGAGCCTGCGTGAATTCGATGTCCAATCGCAACGATCTATTGTGATCGCTGAAGCGTCGCACCGACCGGCGGAATTGACCGCACGTCCGGACGTGTTAATCACCAACGCCGGACAACCGTGGCTGGTTCTCGACACCAAGTGGAAGACATTCGTCGGCGCCCCGGCGGCAGATGACCTTCAGCAAATCATCGCCTATCTGCATGTGACCAAAAGCCCGTTTGGCATGCTGGTCTATCCGGGAACACGTCATGATTTCAACGAGTTTGCGATCAACGGAGGCGGGGTGTTGATCCTCCAACAAATCCAAGTTACAGGAACCTGCGGCGAATGCCGCGATTCATTGAACAGACTGGCTCACGAGATTCACCGTCGAATAAAAACTGATTCTCCACCCGGTCGGGAATGAGGCGTCGGGACTTGGCTTGAATGTACCCGTTACAAGCCGGACACCCCAAGGAATCCGGCTCGTTTCGGGGTGGCAACAGCGTGCGATCATGTTCCCTTAAAGAACAACACTCCCAACGGCGGGATGGTCAGCGTCAGTGAATACGGCCGGCCGTGCCACGGTTCGGCCTCGGCGAGAACGCCACCGGCGTTGCCGATACCGCTGCCCCAATAAACGGTGGCATCGCTGTTGAGAAGTTCTCGCCAGAAATCGCCGTGCGGCACGCCGACGCGATAGTTCTCGCGAGGAACCGGGGTGAAATTGCAAATCACCAAGATGAACCGGCCATCGTCGCCGATTCGCAGGAAACTGAGCGTCGATGACGGGGCATCATCGCAATCAACCCACTCGAATCCGCCCGCCCGGCAATCGCCGTTATGCAAGGCCGGCTCGGCCCGGTAGGTGGTGTTGAGGTCGGTGATCCATCGTTCCATGCCCGCGTGCGGCGGGAACTGGCGCTGATGCCAGTCAAGGGACGTGTCGTGCTGCCATTCCCGCCACTGGCCCCACTCGCAACCTTGGAAGAGCAGTTTTTTGCCGGGCTGGCCGAACATGTAACCGTAGAGGAGCCGCAGGTTGGCAAATTTCTGCCAGTCGTCTCCCGGCATCTTTTCAACCATCGAGCCTTTGCCGTGGACGACTTCGTCATGTGACAACGGCAACACGAAGTTCTCGCTGAACGCATACACCATTCGGAACGTCAGTTCCCCGTGATGATGGCCCCGGTAGATCGGGTCGCGGGCCATGTATTTCAGGGTGTCGTGCATCCACCCCATGTCCCACTTCATCCCGAAACCCAATCCCCCGACATCCGTGGGACGGGATACTGACGACCAGGCGGTGGATTCTTCCGCGATGGTCTGCACATCCGGGAATTCCCGGTAGACGGTCTCGTTGAACCGCCGGATGAAATCGACGGCCTCCAGGTTCTCGTTCCCGCCGTAAATGTTCGGAATCCACTCGCCTGCTTTGCGGGAATAGTCGAGGTACAACATGCTGGCGACGGCATCGACCCGCAGGCCGTCAATGTGATATTTTTCCAACCAGAACAGCGCGCTCGACAGGAGGAACGACCGGACTTCATGGCGACCATAATTGAAGATGGCGCTTCCCCAATCAGGGTGGAAGCCCTGCCGGGGGTCGGCATGTTCAAAAAGGTGGGTGCCGTCGAAATACATCAACCCGTGTTCGTCGGACGGGAAGTGCGAGGGAACCCAGTCGAGGATCACGCCGATGCCCCGCTGATGCAGGTAATCGACGAAATACATCAAATCTTGCGGCGTTCCATAGCGACTGGTCGGGGAAAAGAACCCGGTGGATTGATAGCCCCAAGAGCCATAGAAGGGATGCTCGGTGATCGGCATCAGCTCCACATGGGTGAAGCCGGTGAGCCTCATGTGATCGGCGAGTTTGTGGGCCAATTCCCGATAGGTGAGAAAATTCCCGTCTAGATCCCGCATCCAAGAGCCGAGATGCACTTCGTAAATCGAGATCGGATGGCGGATTCCGTTGAAGCGATAGCGATTCGCCATCCACTCCCCGTCTTCCCATTGATACTCGCCAAGATTGGCCACCACCGAGGCGGTTTTGGGTGGTTCCTCGCTGTAAAAAGCGAAAGGGTCGGCTTTGTCCACCCGGTAGCCACCGGGACAAAGAAGATGGTACTTGTAGACCGTGCCCGGCAAAATTCCGGGCACAAAGGCCATCCAAATCCCTGAACTACCTTGGGCGGCAAGCGGGGTGACTGACTTGTCCCATCCGTTGAAATCACCGAAGACCGTCACTTGCTCGGCAGCCGGCGCCCAAACCGCGAACTGTGTTCCGAGAACGCCGTCCCGTGAGCAGTAATGGGCGCCGAGTTTGTCGAAGAGCCGATAGTGGGAACCCTCGTTGAAGAGGTAGGCATCCTGCTCGCCCAACCGGGCTTTGTCTTCCAAAAGGGATTGGGAAAGGGCATTCTTCATGGGGGTATCACCAAGGCAGACAAGCACTTCCGTTCGACCTGATTATAGAATCAGACCGAACGGAATCACCCGCCCCGACGACATCTTCGGCGGGAATTATCGAATTCCCGTCGTTCCAACCGCAATCTCCGCTGATTGTCGCGGTTACTTTTTTTCCAATACCGGCTCGAATGTGATGAGCACCGGGGTTTTCAGAGGCGGAATTTTCGGTGTGTTGATCTCGTAAATCAGATCAAGGGCTTCCTTGGGGCTTTTCACCGGCAGATCCATCATCGAGTCCGGGAAATTCGCGAGACTGATGATCTCCCCGTTGTTGGCCATGTAGTATGGCGGGGCATTCGCCCGTTCGGGATCTCTGAAGAACTTGCTCCCGGCAAATACCCAGTCATGAGGCATATCCTTCCCCGTCTTTTTATCCTTGATCCATTCTTGGGCGGTCCCCGTCTTCACCTTGCCTTTTTCACAATAGGTCAGGGTCACTTTGATTTTTGTCCCGGTGGCCCCCTCATACTTCGGCACAAATTTCACCGGTGTTCCGGGTTGGGCCCCGGCGGCGATCAAGGCAAAGTGAATCTCTCGGGCGTCGGCGTCCACATGCAGAATCGATTCGTGTTCCTTGGTGTTCAACTTGCACAACAGCACTTCCAACGGACCTTCCCGCAAACAGATCTCGGCCATCAGATGAACCCGGCGCACATCGCCCGCTTTTTCAAAGAACAGGTTTTTCGCCTTGTTCAGCGGTTTGAATGACTCAGGAATCGGGGGGGCCTGCTCCGGCGGGTCTTCTTTCTTCTCCTCTTCCGTGGACGCCGGCTTTTCCACGGTGATTTGTTTCTGTTCGGGAACCTCTTCCGCGGACGCTTTGGGCGTCTCAGAAGGAGTCTGTCCGGCCACTTTCGCGGACTCGCCCTCCCGTTCGGTTGAACGGCGGGCCGTTGTGCGTTCGGCAACAGGTGAGGAAGAAGGTTTCCGTTGCGTGTCGAGTTTCTCGACCGGTTCGCAGCCGATCAGTCCCAGACAGATTCCCAGTATCGCGTATCGCATGAGGGGATAAGCCTTTTGGAGTTGTCTATGTCAAGTTTAACAAAAGCAATCCCGGCGCCGAACGAAAATAGGGGCCTTTTCACGGGTTCCGATCACAAAACCGGCCAATTCTCGCCAGTTCAGAACATAATTTGCCCACTCACTCGGCTGAAAGGCCGAGCGACTTGCGGACCCAGCCACGCCATTGCTCCGGGGGAATCTTGCCAATGATCGCCTTCCACTCCTCGTCGGAAGCCTTGATGGCTTGATCGGCCGGTTCCTTGCCGGAGATAATCCCCTCAAGGTGGGGACGCAAGACCATGCGAAGTTCTCGTTCGTTCGGTGTGCGCAATCGTGTCCGGTAATTTTGCGCCCCCAAACCGAGGTTGTCCCGGAGGGAACCGGTCAGTCGGTCGGTCTCGCTTGTCGTGAGTTGATATCCCAACCAGCGCGGCCGGACACGGGCCTCAATTTGCGAAGCCCGGTAAGGTCCCGCCCCCCAATTCGTGGCGGCGATCAGATCAAGTGATTGATGGTCGGGCATGCCGGCATCGGTCCAGAAATTCCACGCGGCATCCGGCCGGTCGTATTTGGCGGAGACGACGCCAATTCGCCCGCCCCAGCCCAAATAAGGAACTCGGTTGATATTCCCCCCCGGCACAAGTTTGCTTTCCCCTTTGTCGATCGTGCGGGTAACGCCTGGCAAAGGCAGAATCCCGATTCTCCCGGCCACTTCGGAATCCAATCTCGCGAGATCCCGCAAGGTCGCAAAACCAAATGTCGCCCCGTGTTTGTTGAAACTTTCCACCGGGTCCGCGCCCGATGTCATGAGAGGGGTCAGTTGCTGCATCACCTTTCCGGCCTCCAAAAAGGCCGGATCGCCCAACCGGGATTTCCCGGTGGCCGGGTCAAAGTGAAAACTGAAGAAATCGTCATGAACCATCGTTCCCGAGGGAAGACGATTGATGGCGAGCTTGTCGAAACTGGCGGCGAGAGAAAAGAACAAGGCTTCGCGGGCTTCCGCTGTCGCCGGCCAACTGGCCATGCCCTTGTTCGGAGCCACGGCCGCCTGACGGAGAAGTTCATCCCATGTTCGCGGAGGCGTGCCGGGCTGGCCGTTTTTGCCCGTGAAATGATCCGTCCGATACGCAAGCACCATCCCTTCGCCGATCACCGGAACCGCATGGGTTTTGTTCTTCCACCCGCACAATCGCGATGAATTTACGATGAAGATATCATCCCATCGATAAGGGTGGGTGGGGACGAGATATTCGCCCGGAAGTTCCGCGAGTTTTCCGGCCTCGGCCATTCGGGGAAGCTCGGCCGGGGAGATCAAAAACAGGTCGGCCTTCTCGTCATCCAAAATGTCGGAAACGATCACCGTCGCGTGATGACGGTTGGCCCAACTTCTCGCAAGATCCCGCAGAATCGGGAGATCCGAGCTATCGGAAGCAGCCACCCTCAATGTGAGATTTTCATACGGCCGCTCGGGGCTGACATCGATTGTGCTGGGACGATCCGCACAACCTCCCAAGGCAAGCAGCATCAGGATGAAGACCGGAGCAAAGATCTGCGGTCTTGCAAAAACACGGCTGGTTTCCGGCGGATTCTGTTGCATCGCCCTCAAACCTGTGGTTAAATTTCCTGATACGACTCTCGCCACACGTATATTATTACAGCAAGCAGTTTTTGTTTTGCCTTTCTGTCGGCAGTTGAAATTTGAAAAATCGACGATCACAAGTATCTCTCCTGGGGGATTCCATCCACTTGAGAATCTCTTCTCTTTCTTGTGCCACGTCGTCCGACTGCCGTACCAAGGATCTGGTACAAAAATAGCGTTTGGGAGAATCTATGAAGCTGAGTTTGGTGGTCGCTCAGGGCGTACACAGCGGCAAATCGATTCCGATTACCGTTCCGGATTTCGTCATTGGCAGGGATCCCCAATGCCAGCTTCGGCCCGCCTCCCCGGCCGTGAGCAAGCAACATTGCGGCATCGCCCAGCGAGACGGCAAGGTGTTTGTCCGTGATTGCGGCAGCACCAACGGCACCTTCGTTAATGACGAACAAGTTGGCGGGGACCGCGAAGTGCAAAACGGTGACAAGTTAAAGGTCGGCCCGCTGGAGTTTGTGATCCGGCTCGAAGTGTCGGTCACTGTCAAGCCGGCCCCGAAGAAGGCTCCTTCGACCAACGACACCGTGTTGAACGAAGCCACGCTGATCGAAGCCCCGAAACTGGCTCCCAAAACTTCCGAACCTGTCCAGCCGAAAGCGGCCCCCAAAGCGCCCGAACCCGTTCAACCGACGCCGCCCGCCCCGGCTGTCGCCTCTGGTGAATCCGGCGAAGATGAGGATTCGCTGGCCGCCATGATGCTCGGAATGGATGACGGCCCCTCCACGGCGACGCCAACCATCGGCGCTTTCAACCCCGATTCCACGACGGTGATGGAAATGCCGGCTCTCGGGGCCAAACCGGCCGAGGCTGCTCCCAAGGAAGAAAAGAAGAAAGCGAACACCCAAGACAGTTCAAACGCCGCCGCCGAACTGCTTTCCAAGTACATGCGTCGTCCGCGAACCTAATACTCTTCCCATCGTTGGCAATCAATCGCCCCGTTTTTTGCACCATTGATCACTCCCGCCGATCGTCGTCGATTGCTCCGCTGGTTCCGGAGCAATCACCGTCCCATGCCTTGGCGTGAAAACCGAGATCCCTACCGGATCTGGGTGAGTGAGGTGATGCTTCAACAAACCACGGTGGCCACCGTCACTCCGCGATTTGCGGAGTTCATCTCCCGGTTTCCAACACTGCGATCCCTTGCCGAGGCCGACGAGCAAGTCGTCCTGAAGTCTTGGGAGGGGCTCGGCTATTATTCCCGCGCCAGAAACCTGCACCGGGCCGCCAAAATCCTGACCGAACAATTCGGCGATGACATCCCCGATGATCCGGCCGTCTGGGCCGATCTTCCCGGCGTGGGGCGTTACATTCTCGGGGCGGTTTTGTCCCAAGCCTTCGACCGCCGATTACCCGTTGTGGAAGCCAATACCCGCCGGGTGTTGGCGAGGCTGGGAGCCAATCGCACGGAACTGACAACGCCCGAGATGCAAAAGTGGCTTTGGCAAACCGCCACGGACATGCTGCCGCGCCAGCACATCGGGGACTTCAATCAGGCGATGATGGAGCTGGGAGCCACCGTCTGCACCGTCCGCGAACCCGATTGCCCCAACTGTCCTCTTCGGGCGAGTTGTCAGTCATTCCTCAATGGTTTACAAAATGAAATCCCGGTGATTGCCGGGAAAACCGTCACCGAACAGGTGCTGGAAGCCTGCGCCGTGATTCGCTGGAAAAACCGGGTATTCCTGCGCCAGCGAGGCGACACGGGCCGGTGGGCGAAGATGTGGGAATTCCCGACTCGTGAATATGCCCGGCCTGCCGATCCGGTCGCCGTCGCTTCTGATCTGACGGGTGAATTAAAGATGCCGCCCGGCGAAACGGGTTCTGTCCTCATGACCCTGCGGTATTCGGTCACTCGCTTTCGTATCCAGATGACGTGCGTGGAGATCACCCTTTCGGAAAATCCGGCCGACGCAGTGTATGATGACAATGGCCGATGGGTTTCGCTTGAAGAGTTGTCCGCGTATCCGGTCCGCTCATCGCAGCGCACTCTTGCCGAAGCCCTGATCCGACCGCTTCAACGCGAGTTGTTCTAAACATGAAACGACCACATTTCATCATGCGCCGCCTCGTTCGCCCGGTTGTCTTCATGGCGGTTGCCCTGCTGCTCTTGCCGGGAGGATGCGAGTCGGGAACGCCCGGCCGACGAGTCGGCGATATTTGCCCGGACATCTCCGGGGACACCCATGATTCCAAGCTCATCCGGGTGTCGGATTTCAAAGGCAAAGTGGTGTTGGTGGACTTCTGGGCCACTTGGTGCGGGCCGTGCAAGATGACTTTTCCCGAACAGCGACGCAAGGTCTTGGAAACTTACGCCAATCGTCCTTTTGTGGTGGTGGGTGTCGTTCAGGAAGACGCCCAGATTGTCCAAGAATTCCTTCGAGTCAACAAGCTTCCCTGGAGCAACATCGTCGATCCCTATTCTCGGATCGGAAAGCAATGGAATATCGAATCACTTCCGAATTATATTCTAATCGATCACGAAGGCGTGATTCGTTTGCGACGGGAGGGGGGTGGAAATCTCTCGGCCCTATGGGAAGAAGTGGAAACACTCGTCCAAGCCGCTGAGAAAAAGTGAGACGAATCGCTTTCAACTCCTCTCTCGTTTCTGGCTCTCCCGACCCGGATCAAATATCAAAGACGCGATGAACGCCGACTGGCTGGACTTCGACCTTCCCCCCGAATTAATCGCCCAGCATCCCTGCCCGGAACGGGATGGCTCCCGGTTGCTGGTCATCGACCGGGCCGCCGCCACGTTTGAGCATCGGACCTTTCGTGATCTCCCTTTGCTTCTCCGGGCCAATGATCTTATGGTGGCAAACGACACGCGAGTGATCCCCGCCCGAGTGATCGGGTGCCGCGAGAAAACAGGCGGCCGGTGGGAAGGGCTTTTTCTCCGGGAAACCCCCGAAGGTCTTTGGGAAATGCTCGCGCAAACCCGCGGCAAACCGGAGACGGGCGAATCCATCGTGATCGAACCCGGCCGGTTTTCACTCATCCTGCGAGGCCGGGCGGGCGAGCGCTGGCTGGCCGAACCATCCCCCCCTGCTCCGGCCGTTGAATTGTTAAACACCTTCGGCCATATCCCACTGCCGCCATACATCCGCAAGGGAGTTGACGAACCTGACGACCGGGAACGGTATCAGACGATCTTTGCCGCCCGACAAGGATCGGTGGCCGCCCCGACGGCCGGGTTGCACTTCACTCCGGAACTTTTGGAAGAATTGCGGAAAAAGGGAATCGAACAGGCAAAGGTCACTTTGCATGTGGGTCTTGGCACATTCGCACCAATCAAAACGGAAGACCCGACCAAACACGAAATGCACTCGGAATGGGGAAGCGTCCCGGAGTCAACCGTGGACGCCATCAATCATTGCCGGAGTCGCGGCGGCCGGGTGATTGCCATTGGCACCACCGCCACGCGTGCTTTGGAATCGGCCGCCAGCAGCGGAAAACTTCAGCCTTGGACCGGGGAAACTCGCATATTCATCCACCCTCCGCATCAGTTTCGGGCCATTGACGGACTAATCACCAACTTCCATTTGCCCCGGACGACGCTTCTCCTGCTGGTCGCAGCTTTGTGTGGCGAAGACACATTGAAACGGGCTTACGCGGAGGCCATTCGACAACGATATCGGTTCTTCAGCTATGGGGATGCCATGCTGATTTTGTGAATTTCACCGTGAGGTCTGACCCCTTCGGAATCAACTTTCACGAGAAACACCCCGAAAAAACTCGTGATCCATTTTTTGGAATCGGGCGAATCGAATCGCTTTGTAGGACAATTGACCTACAACGAACAAATGGAACCAACACAACGCCGACTTTCGGGTCGCAAACGTCAGGATTCCCTGAAAACTCTTTCCAAACCGGAGGGTTCCCCCGGCGGCCTCTCTTTTCGAGAGCGCATCACCCATGATGCCAGCCTCACGGGCCATCATCTTTGTGCCTGGACGAAACGTCTTGGCATCACCCCGGTCGAGTTCTCCTCCCTGACCGGCCTCTCCGGTCCCGCGCTTCAACCCCTGTTCTTGTCCACCCGACCGACCGACTGGGCCGGGGCGGGACTGCTCGCCAAAACCTACTGTCCGGCGTATGCCGATCAGATGTTGGTGACCGGTTGCATCGCCCATGCCTGCCGGATCGGCATCAACCTTCATGGCGAACCCATCGGCCCCCCGCTGGCGGTGGTGCGGATTGCCGTGGCGACCACTCTTCGATGTGTGCCGCCGGATCGGGCTTGGGAGAAAGGCGGACCGGCCGGCGAAGCCGTTCCCTCGCGGTTCGCATCCAAGTTGGTGAAAAAAGGGGGCTGGCCATACCGGACCACTCCGGTCTCGGAAGAAGAGGCCGCCCACGACCGGGGCAACCAGCCGCAGGATGTGGTGCATGTTCCCCGCAATATGCTCGAATATCTGGAAGATATTCTGGGAGCCACTCGCGGCGCCTACGGTCGTTTTGACTTGTGATGCCGGCCAGACGGGACGAAAAACAGGGACGGGAGCGAACGTGAGCGAACCGACGGATCGGCAACTGTTCCGCGAAGCCCTTGGAGCCAGACTTCGGGCCGCGAGACTTGCCGGAGGCATGTCCTACGGGGACATGGAGGCCGCGACGGGCATCAGCCGGGGTGATGTGCGAAAATACGAAGTCGGCCGGACGGAACCGGGGGCTTGGAAACTTTGCCTGATGGCCAAAGCCCTGAACACCACAATGGACGGGCTTGCGGGTTTGTGATTCACTTTGCTCAATCGGCACAAAATCACTTTGCCTGATTTTCAATCCATTGATCTCTGACTTGTCGGTCCCGTCAACAAGAATGGCCGGCATTTCCTCCTTGGAAACGCCGGCCATTTTCGTTGACCCAAAACCAATCGGCCAACGCTTACGAAACTGTCACCGTGAACGTCATGTCAGTGGTCAGACCGCCCTTGTCGGTGGCCCGGACCGTGATGGTTGCCGAGCCGGTCTGACCCGCGACGGCCGCCACCGTCAACCGATTATGCACGATGCTTGTCGTCACCACCGCCGTGTTGGTGTTGTTCACAATCGAATACGTCAGGACTTCCGGCTGGCTCACAATGGTGGCGCTGGTGATCGCCGCATAGTTCGCCAGCGTGGTGTCCGTCGGGAAGTTCGTGCCGGTGTAGTTCTTCAACGGGATGCTGTCGAAAACTCCCTGCTCGGAGGGGGGCAAGGCGGTCGCCGCGGATTCATCTTGGGTGGCAATCGCGGCCAGTGTGTTCAACACGGTTTGGTCGGCGGCACCGGACACCTTGCCAAACACGGTGAAACCACCGTTTTGAGTGTCGAGATTCGATGAATTGTCCGCCAGGTTGAAGAAGAACTGATCGGTGGCGCTGTTCGGATCGCCACCGAGTTTCGCCATCGCAATCGTCCCCGTCACATTGGAACGATTCGTGGCATCAGGTTCATTTTGCACCGCCGGATCGGTGGGAATTTGAGCGATCGTCGATACGCCGCCGGTGTTGTCGTAAGTGAAACCGCCCCCTTGCAGAACGAAACCCGCCACGGAACGATGGAAAATGGAGTTGTTGTATTTGCCATCGTTGATGTAATTCAGGAAGTTGGCCACGGTCTGCGGAGCATCTTTGTCATCCAGATCGATGTTCACATCACCCGCACTGGTGGTCAATTTCACTTTGGTGCTGCCGAGGTTCGCGTCGGTGAATTCGCCCGCGAGATCGATGGTGTCGCTGGATGTTGTCGAGGACAGGGCGACAGGAGCCTGCTGATTGGCAATGGTCGGCGCCACGTTTGTCGTGCTTGTGCTGGTTCCCGTCAGTGTTCCCGTCGCCTGACTCGTCGCCGTGCCCGTTCCCGCCTTGATCGTGTAAGTGTTCGATCCCGTCGCAACGGCCACGCCGGAGAAGGTATAAGCCCCCGAGGAATCCGAGGTCGTCGTCGCCCCGGTTTCGACGAGTGTCACCAGCGTGGACGGCGACGTGACGCCCTTGATGACTGTCGTCGTCTCGCTGGTGCTTCCTGTCGTGATTTGGGTTGTCCCCGCCGCGTCGAAGAACGTCACCGTCGGAGTCGTCGGCGTTGTGGTCGCGGCGGTTCCGGTCAATGTCCCGACGGCTTGACTGGTGTTCGTCCCCGTGCCCGCCTTGATCGTGTAAGTGTTCGACCCGGTGGCCACCGGCACGGCGTTGAACGTATAGGCCCCGGTGGAATCCGAGACTGTTGTTGCTCCCGTTTCCACAATCGTGAGAGCGGTGTTCGGCGACGTGGTCCCCTTGATGACCGTCGTCGTTTCCGCCGTCGTGCCCGTTGTGATTTGCGTCGTCCCCGTCGCGTTGAAGAAAGTCACTGTCGGAGTCGTCGGCGTTGTGGTCGCAGCGGTTCCGGTCAATGTCCCGACGGCTTGACTGGTCGCCGTGCCCGTGCCCGCCTTGATCGTGTAAGTGTTCGATCCCGTCGCAACGGCCACCCCCGAGAAGGTGTAAGCCCCGGCGGAATCTGAAGTCGTCGTGGCTCCGGTTTCCACCAACGTCACCAACGTGGACGGCGACGTGACACCCTTGATGACCGTTGTCGTTTCCGCCGTCGTGCCCGTCGTGATCTGCGTCGTGCCCGCCGCGTTGAAGAACGTCACCGTCGGAGTCGTCGGAGCTGTCGTCGAACCGGTTCCCGTCAGCGTTCCCGTCGCCTGGCTCGTCGCCGACCCCGTGCCTGCTTTGATCGTGTACGTGTTCGACCCATTCACCACTGGCACGGCGGTGAACGTGTAGGCTCCGGTGGAATCCGAAGTCGTCGTCGCCCCCGTTTCCACAATCGTGACGGCGGTGTTCGGCGACGTGATCCCCTTGATGACCGTCGTCGTTTCGCTGGTGCTTCCCGTCGTGATCTGCGTTGTGCCCGCGGCGTTGAAGAACGTCACTGTCGGCGTTGTCGGGGCGGCGGCTTGCCGGACGATGCTCACCGTCGTCTGACTGGTGGCCGGGTCGGCGCCGGCGACAATCGTGAACACATTGGAACCAACGTTAACCGGGACGGCGGCAAAGGAATAAGCGCCTGCGGAATCCGAGGTCGTCGTATCCCCCGTTTCAACAAGCGTCACCGGGGTGTTTGCAGACGTTGTTCCCTTGATTTCAGTCGTCGCCTCCGTGGTGGTTCCGCTGGTGAGTTCCGTGGTTCCGGCGGCATTAAAGAACAATGCGGTCGGCGAGACGGGGATATTACCGGAGGACTCCGTGCCGGTGAGCGTCGCGACGACTTGACTGGTCGTTCCGTCGGTCCCGGTCGCCTGAATTGTGTATTTGTTCGATCCAACCGCCACGGGAACATTCGTGAACGAATAAGCCCCCGAATCGTCCGAGGTCGTGCTGTCCGAGGTTTCGATGAGCGTCAACATCGTGTTGGGCGTGGTCACCCCCTTGATCACCGTCGTGCTTTCGCTCGTTGACGATCCCGTCAATTGGGTGTCGCCGGCCGCGTTAAAGAACACCGCCGTGGGAGTTGTCGGCGTGTTGGAGGTGGCTGTCCCGGTGAGGGTCGCGGTGGTCTGGCGGGTGGTGCCGTCGTCGCCCGTTGCTTGAATTGTGTAAGTGTTGGAGCCGACGATCACCGGGACGCTGGAGAACGAATAGGCCCCGGTGTCATCCGCCGTGGTCGTGTCTCCGGTTTGCGTCAGCGTCACGGCGGCATTGGCGGTGGTGACCCCGTTGATCGTGACAGTTCCCTCGTTCGTCGTGGCGCCGGTGAGTTGCGTGTCGCCGGCCGCGTTGAAAAACACCACCGTGGGAGCCGTCGGCGTGGAGGACGTGGCTGTCCCGGTGAGAGTTTTAACGGCCTGACTGGTGGCCGTTCCCACCCCTGCCTTGATCGTATAAGTGTTGGAGCCGACGATCACCGGGACGCCGGAGAACGAATAGGCTCCCGTGTCGTCGGAAACGGTGTTCGCCCCTGTTTCGACGATGACCAGATTGGTGTCCGGAGAGGTGACCCCGTTGATCGTGACGGTTCCCTCGCTGGTCGTCGTGCCGGTGAGTTGCGTGTCCCCGGCGGCATTGAAGAAGACGATGGTCGGCGTGGTCGGGGCAGTCGTGGAACTCGCTCCGTTGAGGGTGGCCGAGGTCTGGCTCGTCGCCGTGCCCGTTCCCGCCTTGATCGTGTAAGTGTTCGACCCGGCCACAACCAGCACGTCGTTGAAACTGTACGCTCCGCTGGAATCCGAAGTAGTGGTGTCTCCGGTTTCCACCAGCGTGACGGGAGTGTTGGCCGAGGTGACGCCCTTGATCACCGTCGTCGCTTCGGTTGTGCTTCCCGTGGTCAGTTGGGTGGTTCCGGTCGCGTTGAAGAACGTCACCGTCGGGGTGATTGGCGCCGTCGGATTGGAAGCGGTTCCTGTGAGAGTTCCAACAGCCTGACTGGTGGCCGTTCCGGTGCCTGCCTTGATGGTGTAAGTGTTCGATCCGTTCACCACGGCCACGCCCGAGAAGGTGTACGCCCCGGTGGAATCCGAAGTCGTCGTCGCTCCGGTTTCCACCAACGTCACCAACGTGGACGGCGACGTGACGCCCTTGATGACCGTTGTCGTTTCCACCGTCGTGCCCGTCGTGATCTGCGTCGTGCCCGCCGCGTTGAAGAACGTCACCGTCGGCGTCGTCGGAGCCGTCGTCGAACCGGTGCCCGTCAGCGTTGCGCTGGTCTGGCTTGTCAACGTGCCCGTGCCCGCCTTGACCGTGTAGGTGTTCGACCCGTTCACCACCGGCACGGCATTGAACGTATACGCCCCGGTGGAATCCGAGGTCGTCGTCGCCCCTGTCTGCACTATCGTGACGGCGGTGTTCGGCGACGTGACCCCCTTGATAACCGTCGTTGTTTCTGCCGTCGTACCCGTCGTGATCTGAGTGGTGCCCGCCGCATTGAAGAACGTCACGGTCGGCGTTGTCGGCGTTGTGGCGGTTCCCGTGAGGGTTCCAACAGCCTGGCTTGTCGCCGTCCCAGTCCCCGCCTTGATCGTGTACGTGTTCGATCCGTTCGCCACCGGCACGGCCGTGAAGCTATAGGCCCCGGTGGAATCCGAGGTTGTCGTCGCTCCGGTTTCAACCAAGGTCACGAGGGTCGTCGGCGACGTGGTCCCCTTAATGACGGTTGTCGTTTCGGCCGTCGTGCCCGTTGTGATCTGGGTTGTGCCCGCCGCGTTGAAGAACGTCACCGTCGGCGTCGTCGGCGTCGTGGTCGAAACGGTCCCGGTCAGCGTTCCGGTGGCCTGACTCGTCAGCGTCCCCGCGCCCGCCTTAATCGTGAATGTGTTCGTGCCAATGACAATCGGCACGCCCGTGAAGACATATGCTCCGGTGGAATCCGAAGTCGTCGTGGCGCCCGTTTCGACAATCGTCACCGGAGTGTTCGGCGACGTGACGCCCTTGATCACCGTATTGGTCTGACTGGTCGCCCCCGTGGTGATCTGAATAGCCCCGCCTTGGTAGAAGAAGGTCACCGTGGGGGTGGTCGGAGCGGTGGCCGGGGCGGTTCCGGTCAATGTCCCGACGGCCTGACTGGTGGCCGTTCCGGTGCCTGCCTTGATCGTGTAGGTGTTCGATCCGTTCACCACCGGCACGGCCGTGAATGTGTAGGCCCCGGTAGAACCCGAGGTCGTCGTCGCCCCCGTTTCCACAATCGTGACGGCGGTGTTCGGAGACGTGACACCCTTGATGACCGTTGTCGTCTCGCTGGTGCTTCCTGTCGTGATCTGGGTTGTGCCTGCGGCGTTGAAGAACGTTACTGTCGGAGTCGTGGGAGCTGTGGTCGTGGCGGTTCCCGTGAGGGTTCCCGTGGCTTGGCTCGTCGCCGTCCCCGTGCCCGCCTTGATCGTATACGTGTTCGATCCGTTCACCACCGGCACGGCAGTGAACGTGTACGCCCCGGTGGAATCCGAGGTCGTCGTCGCCCCTGTCTGCACAATCGTTACGGCGGTGTTCGGCGATGTGACGCCCTTGATGACCGTCGTCGTTTCCGCTGTCGTGCCCGTCGTGATCTGCGTCGTCCCCGCCGCGTTGAAGAACGTCACTGTCGGCGTCGTCGGCGTTGTGGCCGAGGAGGTTCCCGTCAACGTCGCCGTCGTCTGACTCGTGGCCGGGTCGGTGCCCGCGACAACGGTGTATGTGTTGGAACCAGCCGCCACCGGCACGGCGGTGAAGCTATACACACCCGTCGAATCCGAAGTCGTCGTGTCTCCTGTTTCCTCCAACATCACCGGTGTGTTGGGAGTGGTGGCGCCCTTGATGGTCGTCGTGCTTTCGGTGGTGCTTCCCGTGGTCAGTTGGGTGGTTCCGGCCGCGTTGAAGAAGACAACGGTCGGAGACAACGGCGTATTCACGGTGGCCGTGGTCCCCATGAGTGTGGCCTTCGCCTGGCTGGTGGTTCCGTCCGTCCCCATCGCCTGCACCGTGAACGTGTTGGTTCCGACCGTCACCGGCACATCAGAGAACGAATAAGCCCCCGTGGAATCCGAAGTGGTGCTGTCCGAGGTTTCGACCAGCGTCACCGGTGTGTTGGGACTGGTGACGCCCTTGATGACCGTTGTGCTTTCACTCGTCGTCGCGCCGGTCAATTGGGTGTCGCCAGCCGCGTTAAAGAAGGTGATGGTCGGTGTCGTCGGCGTCGCGGACGTGGCCGTGCCGGTCAGCGTGGCAATGGTCTGGCTGGTGGTTTCGTCCGATCCCGTCGCCCGCACCGTGTATGTGTTGGACCCGACGATCACCGGAACATCGGAGAATGAATACGCCCCGGTGGAATCCGAAGTCGTCGTTCCCCCGGTTTGAACCAGTTTGACACTGACGTTGGGCGAGGTCACCCCCTTGATGGTGGTGGTTCCTTCGTTGGTCGTCGTGCCGGTGAGTTGGGTAGTTCCGGCGGCGTTGAAGAACACCACCGTGGGCGCCGTCGGCGTGTTCGCCGTGGCCGTGCCCGTCAATGTTCCGACGGCCTGACTGGTGGCCCCGCCCGTTCCCGCCTTGACCGTATAAGTGTTGGTTCCGACAACCACGGGAACACTGGCGAACAAATACGCCCCGGTGTTATCCGAGGTCGTCGTGGCCCCCGTTTCCACAATCGTCACGTCAGTGTTCGGAGAGGTCGCCCCCTTGATGGTGACGGTGGCTTCGTTCGTCGTGGCTCCGGTCAGTTGGGTGGTTCCGGCCGCGTTGAAGAAGAAGATGGTCGGCGTGGTCGGGGCCGTGACCGCAGCGGTTCCGGTGAGCGTGGCCGAGGACTGGCTCGTCAACGTTCCCGTGCCCGCCTTGACCGTATAGGTGTTAGAGCCGCTTGTGACCGGAACGGCATTGAATGTGTAAATCCCGTTGGTATCCGAAGTCGTTGTGGCCCCTGTTTCCACAAGCGTCACGGCCGTGTTGGGCGAGGTGGCCCCCTTGATGACTGTCGTCGTTTCGCTGGTGCTTCCGCCGGTCAGCTGACTGGTACCGGCGGCGTTGAAGAAAACAATGGTCGGGGAGAGCGGTGCGGTGCCCGGGGCGGTTCCCGTGAGGGTTCCAACAGCCTGACTGGTGGCCGTTCCGGTGCCCGCCTTGATGGTGTAGGTGTTCGATCCCGTCGCCACCGCAACACCCGAGAACGTATAAGCCCCGGTGGAATCCGAGGTCGTCGTGGCCCCGGTTTCGACCAATGTCACCAACGTGGACGGTGACGTGACGCCCTTGATGACCGTTGTCGTCTCGCTGGTGCTTCCTGTCGTGATTTGGGTTGTCCCCGCCGCGTTGAAGAACGTCACGGTCGGCGTTGTCGGCGTCGTGGTCGAACCGGTTCCCGTCAGCGTTGCGCTGGTCTGGCTTGTCAGCGTCCCCGTGCCCGCCTTGACCGTATAGGTGTTCGACCCGTTCACCACCGGCACGGCATTGAAGGTGTAGGCCCCCGTGGAATCCGAGGTCGTCGTCGCCCCCGTTTCCACAATCGTCACGGCGGTGTTCGGAGACGTGATCCCCTTGATGACCGTCGTGCTTTCTGCCGTCGTACCACTGGTGATCTGGGTTGTGCCCGCGGCGTTGAAGAAGGTCACCGTCGGTGTCGTCGGAGCCGTCGTCGCGGCAGTTCCGGTGAGGGTTCCGACAGCTTGGCTGGTGGACGCTCCCGTGCCCGCCTTGATCGTGTATGTGTTCGTGCCATTCACCACCGGCACGGCCGAGAACGTGTACGCCCCGGTGGAATCCGAGGTTGTCGTCGCCCCGGTCTCCAGAATCGTGACAGCGGTGTTCGGGGAGGTGACCCCCTTGATGGTCGTCGTGCTTTCCGCCGTCGTGCCCGTCGTGATCTGCGTCGTCCCCGCCGCGTTGAAGAACGTCACCGTCGGCGTCGTCGGGGCGGCCGTCGTTCCGACCAAAGTCGCCGTCGTCTGGTTGGTGTTCGGGTCGGTGCCCGCAACCACCGTGTACGTGTTCGTGCCACTCACCACCGGCACGGCCGTGAAGCTATACGCCCCCGTCGAATCCGAGGTTGTCGTCGCCCCCGTTTCTTCAAGCATCACCGAAGTGTTCGGCGAGGTGACCCCCTTGATGGTCGTCGTGCTTTCCGTGGTGCTTCCTGCGGTCAGCTGGGTGGTTCCGGCCGCGTTGAAGAACGTCACCGTCGGCGACAACGGCGCATTGACGGCGGCCTGTGTCCCCGTGAGTGTGGCTACCGCCTGGCTGGTCGTGCCGTCCGTTCCCGTCGCCTGCACCGTGAACTTATTGGTCCCCGCCACCACCGGCACGGCCGAGAACGTATACGCCCCCGTCGAATCCGACGTCGTGGTGTTCGAGGTTCCAACCAACGTGACCGTCGTATTGGGGCTGGTGACACCCTTGATGGTCGTCGTGCTTTCGCTGGTGCTGCCCGTGGTGATTTGCGTGTCGCCCGCCGCGTTGAAGAACGTGATCGTCGGCGTCGTCGGGGTCGCCGACGTGGCCGTCCCCGTCAGCGTGCCGATGGTCTGGCTGGTCGTGCCGTCCGTTCCCGTCGCCTGAACGGTGTATGTGTTTGAACCCACGATCACCGGGACATTCGAGAACGAATAGGCCCCCGTCGAATCCGACGTCGTCGTGTCACCGGTCTGGACCAGCTTGACTGAGACATTGGGCGAGGTCACCCCCTTGATGGTGGTGGTTCCCTCGCTGGTGCTGCCCGTGGTGATTTGTGTGTCACCCGCCGCGTTGAAGAACGTGACCGTCGGCGCTGTCGGCGTTGAGGACGTGGCCGTCCCCGTCAACGTGCCGACCGTCTGGCTGGTGGCCGTCCCCGTTCCAGCCTTCACCGTGTACGTGTTGGTTCCCACCACCACCGGCACGGCCGAGAACGTGTACGCCCCCGTGGAATCCGAGGTCGCCGTCGCCCCGGTTTCCACAATCGTCACGGCGGTGTTCGGCGAGGTTGTTCCCTTGATGGTGACGGTGGCTTCGCTCGTCGTGGCTCCGGTCAGTTGGGTGGTTCCGGCCGCGTTGAAGAAGGTGATGGTCGGGGCGGTCGGGGCGGTGGTGGTGGTTCCGATGAGCGTGGCCACTGTCTGGTTCGTCAACGCGCCCGAGCTTGCCTTGACCGTGTATGTGTTGGAGCCGCTTGCGACAGGCACGGCATTGAACGTGTACGCCCCGGTGGAATTCGATGTCGTCTTGGCTCCCGTTTCCACAATTGTCACGACCGTGTTGGGCGAAGTGACGCCCTTGATGACTGTCGTTGATTCGGTTGTGCTTCCGCCGGTCAGTTGGGTGGTTCCGGCCGCGTTGAAGAAGACAACTGTCGGGGCGAGCGGCGTTGTGGCCAGCGCTGTTCCGGTGATGGTTCCCGCGGCCTGGCTGGTGTTCGAGCCCGTGCCCGCCTTGATCGTGTAGGTGTTCGAGCCGTTCGCGACGGGAACCGCCGAGAAGGTGTAGGCCCCGGTGGAATCCGAGGTCGTCGTCGCCCCTGTTTCGACGAGTGTCACCAACGTAGACGGAGACGTGATCCCCTTGATGACCGTCGTCGTCTCGCTCGTGCTCCCCGTCGTGATCTGCGTCGTCCCCGCCGCATTGAAGAACGTCACCGTCGGCGTTGTCGGCGTCGTGGTCGAGGAGGTTCCCGTCAACGTTCCGGTGGCCTGGCTGGTGTTCGTTCCCGTGCCCGCCTTGATCGTGTACGTGTTCGAGCCGGTGGCCACGGCCACGCCGGTGAAGCTATAGGCCCCGGTGGAATCCGAGGTTGTTGTCACGCCGGTTTCGACAAGCGTCACGGTCGTGTTGGGCGAGGTGACACCCTTGATGACGGTTGTTGTTTCAGCCGTCGTGCCTGTCGTGATCTGCGTCGTCCCCGCCGCGTTGAAGAACGTCACCGTCGGAGTCGTCGGCGTGGTTGTGGTGGAGCCCGGAACATCGGGATACACGGGCGTGCGGGTGGAACCAACGATGGCGCTTGTGCGATACGACGAGGTGAGAAAACTCTGCAAGGAGATCCCGCCGGTGGTGGCGTTGATCGTGCTAAAGGCGGTGTCGCCGGTGACAGTGGCCGCGGCGCCGCTCAGATCCGTGTTGGCCGTGTCGGTGGAAGCCACTCGGGACGATGGCAGGAACACGCCCTTTGCGGGGGCGGTTGCCGTGATCGTCAGCGTGGCCGACTGCCCGACATCAAGGGTTCCGATGGTCCATGTCTTGGAGGCCGAATCGTATCCGGTCCCGCTGGCTGACACGAATGTCAGAGAGTCCAGATTGACGGCGGCGGCCACGGAATCGACCGACCGTTCGCCGGTGTTTTTCACCACATAGGTGATGGCCACCTGGCCGCCGGGCTTCACTCTCGCCGTGTTGACGGTTTGCGTCAGCGTGAGGATCTCGGGTTTGATGTCCGCGAAATTGAAGTTTGTGGAAGTCGCGGCGGTCGAGGTGAGGTCAATCCCGGTGAATGTGCCGTTGGCCGTCGAGGCCGCGGCCGGGGTGCCGTTTTGGAGCGTTCCTCGAGCAAAGCCGGTCTTCGGTGTTTCGGCGATGGAATAAGTGCCGGGGGTCAGATTGGTGAACGAGTAGATGCCGTTCGTGTCCGTGGTGGCCGTCATCGCCGTGATGGCCGATCCCGTGAGCGATGAAGTGCCGTTGAGCGTGACCGTCACTCCGGCGATGCCGGCTTCCCCGGTGTCTTGGGTGCCGTTGCCGTTCACATCATCGTAAACGATGCCGCCCGTTGACAGGTTGTTTGGCACTTCGCCGAACAAATACCCGGTGGCGTCTTGTGAGGCGGTCAGGGTGATACTGGTGACGGAATTCGCGGTTCCGGCCGTGCCCGCCGCCGTGCCGGCCGTGGCTTTGCCAGCCGCCGTGCCAGTGGGAGTCACCACCGTCAACGCATAGGTGCCTGCCGCCAATCCGGTGACGCTGAAATTCCCGGACGCATCGGTCGTGGCCGACGCGGGGGTGGTCAGCGTGCCCCCGGTGACCGTGACCGCCACGCCCGAGAGGACGGAGTCCGGTCCGTTCAGGGTTCCGCTGTTGTCAAAGTCCTTGAAAACATTCCCCGAGATGGAGGCGGGAACTTCCCTGTGTTCCAGTGATTCGATTTTCAATGAGCGACGCAGGGAAGAGGCCGACGTTTGGCGGGGAGAGCGGCTGAGCAACCAAGCGGACCATGTCATGATTCACCTGAGGTGATGTTCGAAGACGGGCACAAAAGGACTGACCGAGGGTTCGGCTGGCTATCCAGCCATCTTTGCGCATCTTATCCCGATGGTCAACGCCAGTCAGCAGATGTGGCACGCCGACAGACGGTTCTGATTCCAATGAGAGGGGATATTCGTGTTGCACGAGAACTGATTTTTCGGGATGTGTGGATGAGCAAGCGGCTTCGCCAACCTTTAGGCATCAGTATGACAATTCACACGTCTGATGAGAAGATGGGAAGACTCTCATATTTGGGTGAACACAGCCCTTGAATTGGCGTCGGAGTGGAAAATGAATTCGGCTAAGGCGTAAAATCCGCAAAATTCGATTGCCGAAATGTGCTTTTCATAACCAAACTGGGAATTACCATTGCCAGCAATACCCAATTCCAAGTGTCTCTCATCGTTCTTTCATGAGAGTTTCAAATCCACTCCGGAGATGGGAAATTGAACAAAAAATCTTGCAAGATTTTCTCGAATGATAAAACTCAATTCATTAGTTTCCACTCATAAATCCTTCCCCTTTCATTCTCGTTATTTTTCATGCCCGTGCATAACTATCTTTGACTCATCACTCTGGCGCAGAGTCGATGAACAAACAGAGCCTGAAACACTTCGTCGTACTCCAATCCACACGCACATCACGACGCTGCCGAGGATGGCACTGGCGTAGGCAGCGAAGTGATAACACGCGACGGTGAAAGCCGCCCGGTGGCGTTCAACCGGGATCAAGGCATCCAAGCGCGGATCAAGGCGCACGTTGAACATCTCCGCGTGACGGTGAGCGCTCACCCCCGTGATGGCTGTCACGACCGCCACGGCGGCCATTAGCAAAAGCATGGGACGGACGAGATCGCGCGTGGCCAAGGGGGGATTTTTGCCAAGGGTGGCGGCAAGCCCGGCCGCATAGCCCATCGCCACGCCGCCACCGGCGGCCGCGAGAAATCCCCACACGATTCCGATCAATGTCGGGTCCGTCAGGCCGGGAATCGGGTTGTGCAGGACGGTGAAATACTCCGGACACAATCTGGAGCTTATCTGGTCCTGCAAGATGCCATACCCGGCCAGCATCCCGGCCCCAAGGATAGTCGCCCTCGCCCGAGTGGTCGGTTTCCAAATCGCATAGGCAATCAACGCGGCAATCACCAACGGCGTGGCCGCCATTCGATACCAAGGAAGCGGGTCCATCGGCGAGTCCGAATCTGTATGTGGACGGGTTTTCAAAAATGATAACCGGCGACCGTGAGCCGGGGATGAGAAACAGCTGTCCGGCGGTAGTTGTTACCCGACGGGTGACGTTGTTCTGTTCATGGCGGATAGAGCCGAAATTTGTCCTGGGCTTCGCTTGGATTCGCCCCTCAAAAACGGGCCAACAAATCGCGGATTGTTCGGAAGTAATGTGGATTATGCCAAAATCATATGGGCGCCTGGGTGTAATCACCGAGGAATTCGCATGGGTGGTGTTCAGTTTTAGGCCGGAAAATGACCGGTAATGACCGGTTTTGGGCTGAAAACGGCAAAAAACTGGTCAAAAAGTGGGTTCTGGAAGCCGTTTTGAACACCTTCTGGACCGGTTTTTTGCCTTTTCTCGGTTAAAAACATGCCCGATGAGATCATCTTCTTCGCGGCAAAGTGATCCGAAAAAACACCTCTTATTTTTGGCGCGGATTTTCAAAAGTCTTCTTGGCCATGTCTGGTACAACTCACAATCCGAACTCATCGGCCGTCGGTTCTTGATCGTTTGAGAATCCGTTCGCTCATTCGTGTCACCGGTCGTTCTCGTCCCAATTGAAAAACAACGCCCGCGAAATTTTAATCAGGGAAGGCATTCCCAAACCTGCCAGTCTCAAGCCCGATTGCCGTCAATCAAGGGCATTGGCGGCGAACGGCATCTTGGTTGCAAAACCTTGTTTCAACCCTTCTTTTGGGGCTTTTACCACCGAGAACTGGTCGCCACTTGACACTCTCATCAAGGAGTTTTCATCATGACTGATAACACAAATCGTTCAACCGTCGTCGGCGTGTTCGAGAACCGTCACGACGCGGATCAAGCCGTCGCCGATCTTCGGGACGCCGGTTTCACGAACAGCCAAATCGGCGTTGCCGGGCATAATGCGGACGGCTGGGCGGATAACCGAGGCACCAAAGCGGAAGAGGGGGCGTTGATCGGCGCGGCCGTCGGGGCCGGGGCGGGCGGTCTCGTTGGATTGGGAATCCTCGCGGGCCTGATCCCCGCCATTGGCCCGGTGATCGCTGGCGGAGCCTTGGCGGCCCTGCTCGCGAACGCTGCCGGGGGAGCGGCCATTGCCGGATTAGTCGGCACGATGGTCGGGCTGGGGATTCCCGAGGAAGACGCCCGGTTTTACGACGAGGAATTCCGCTCCGGCCGGACCGTGGTGACGGTTCGCACCGATGGCCGCTTCGGGGATGCCTTCGCCATCATCCGTCGCAACCACGGCTACAATCGCGACATCGGCTCGGCTTCCGACCGACTGGCGACCCCTGCCGTATGAGTGTTCGCGAAGAAAATCAAAGCCCTGTTGGAAGGCTCAACAGCCTTTCAACAGGGCTTTTTGATTGACCGGTATCCTCCACTCGTGAGGCCGTTCGGATCTTGACGGAGGCATATGAGTCCAGAACGTTGCGACCTCTATTTCCGCTTGGGCATCGCGACAGGCGGGAGCATTGCGCCACGGGCAGCGTCGGTCTCCCAAACGCTCGGAGCGCCACCCGCCAAGTCCTCGATCAACCGTCTGGCCGCCGACGTGTTCGCGGCCGCGAGAACTTCCAAGGCCCGCAAGAAACGGATACGATCCGTCGTCATCTCCTCGGTTTCAAATTGGGTCAGGAATACTTCGGCCCGTCGTTTGGCCTCGGCCGACGATGTCTTCGCCGCTCGCTCGCGGACTCCGACAATCGCGCCCGGGCCGAGTTTGGCCAGTTCCGCGGACGCCTTTTCTCGGACGACAAATCGTTTGTCATCAAGTTCGTTAAAAAGCCGGTCAAGAGTGGCGGCGTCGCTCCGAGGAAAGGGCTTCAAGTGTTTGGCAAACAAGGCAACCGTATTTTCAGAGTCGGCTGCCAAAGCACCCATTGTCTTGACGGCCTCTTTGGCCGGTTGCGACCCCAGTTGGTCCCAAGCCTTGGCTCGGTCAGCCTCTGACAAAGGCCGAACATCACCGGCCAGTTTGGCAAGCGACACATCCCAAACCAGAACTTGATGATCGCCACCACCCGTCAACACACGATTGCCGTCCGGTGTCCAAGCGACGGCGATAAGACTGTCACGATGGCCGTGAAAATCAGCGAGTAATTTGCCGGTGGCTGTCTCATAGATCGCCAGGCCGCCATCGCTTTGAGCGCTGGCCGCCCGCCGTCCATCCGGGCTTACGGCAAAACTCAACGTGTAGAATTGCGAAGAGTAACAGTTGGGGTTTCGCGGCGGGGACTCAAACGTCAAAACCCGAGTACGGGTGCGGACACTCCATCCCTCCGGTTGCTTTGAACTGACACCGCCTGTTCCGCACAACACCCGCCCGCCGGCGGCAAACCCGGCGGCGCGGGAGAACCAGTGCAGGTGCATCGACAACTCGGTCATCTCGCCAGTCGTCACATCGAGTATGATCGCCGACGTTCTTTCCGGTTTGACCACCGCCGTCCGGTTGTCCGCCGAGAACGTGGCCGAGATTGCCTCGCTTTTTGTCCGCACCGCCAGTCGCTTGGTTTGGGCCGGCCAGTCCCAAATCGCCAATTCGTTTCCCGAATGCGTCAGCAGTGTTTTCCCGTCCGGTGAAAATTCGAGCAACCGACCTTTGATCTCCAGAGGTTTCGGCGGACCATCCGGAATCGGATACAGACTCTGTTTTCCCTCTTTGTCCCCAACCAGCGCGGCCCCCTCGGGCGCTAGCAAAACATACCCGCTCTTGTAATTCGACGGGATGGAACGCACCTCGCGCCCGGAGGCGAGTTCCCACACATGGGCTCCGTCTCCGGCCCCAGCAGCCACGTATTTGCCGTCGCGAGAAATGTCCAATCGCCAGACTGTCTCCGTCGGACCTGTCGGGGGAAGAATCGGCTTCCAAGTGGCCGCATCCCAAATTCGGATAAGCGAATCCTGCCCGGCCGTGGCCGCTCGCTTGCCGTCCGGCGAAATAGCCACCGCTTCAACCCATGAACCGTGCCCATTGAGAGCCGCCACTTCGGCCCCAGTTTTGGCATCCCAGATCAATTGCCTGTTGTCCCGCCCGGCAGAGAGCACATTCCGGCCACCGTTGACAAACTTGACTGCCGAAACCTCCGACCACTTGCCCCCGTGCTTCGGACCATCGTGTTTCTGAATGGACAATCGTTCCTTGCCGCCGGGCAGGTCGAAAATCTTGACGGTTCCATCCTCCAACCCGACCGCCAGTGCCGAACCGTCTTCTGCCACATCAACCACTTGCCGAATCCCCTGCCGGACTCCAACAGGCACGGGAACCGGATCGGAAACGACGCCCTTTTCAGCGTCCCACACCACGACCGACTGCTTCCCCATGTTTTCCAACAAAACCACGACCGACTTGCCGGAGTTGGCAAAATTCAGGCCATGACAATTTCCCTCCGGCATCGCTTTCGTCGCCAGCATTTTTAGGTCGGCGGCGGACGCACATTCTTTCGTCTCGAACATGGAAACTGATCTGGTCACCGGATTTCCCTCAGAACGAAACACGGCCAGTCGTCGGCCGTCCGGCGAGAGAGCCTGCCGTTCTTCTTTGCGAGGCGATTGAGGCGCGCCAATCACCACCGCCTGCGGCTGGCCATCCGACTGCTTTCTGTCAAAAGCCTCCGGAGGCGGCAAGATCTTGCCCGCCGCGTTCGTAAACGACCAGACGCGGAAACCATTTCCCGATTTAAGGACGGCATAGGCCCCATTCGGTCCCCAACTCATGTCGGCGAATTTGTGTTCGGGCATCGATTGAGTTTGAGCTTCCCGCCCGGTGGCGAGATCCCAGATCGAAAGCCGCTCCTCGTGGTACATCCAATTTCCCCACGAGGCAAGCCACTTCCCGTCAGGGGAAAAAGCCAGGTGGGTGATTCTCGCCCCCGGCCGGAACCGGGTCTCCCCCAACCGCATCACCGCCCCCGCCGGAAGCGGGGCATCCGCCGCCCCGTCGCTTTTCATTGGCGGTTTTTCTTGAGCGGAAAGCATGGTCGAACCGACCAGCAGAACCCAGAAGTGCCTGAGAAATGTTCTCATTCGTCTTGCCCTGCTCTATCAGGCGTCTCTGACTCCAAGCCAAATCAGCGAACGATCATTTTCTTGACGGCCAAAAGACGACTTGCGAGAGATAGCCCGACGATCGCTTGGAGGAATTCGAGAGACGGGGGAAAGTTGGGTATGATCGTAACCGGCCAATCCCCCGCCCGTCCAGAACTGTTTTCAGCAGAATTGTCGACAGATATTATTTGGCGGCGGGACGGCTTCGGCCGGACTTTCGCAACTCTTCCAGCAGATTCGTCAACTCGGTCACCTTCTCCGGTTGCTTGTCGGCCAGATTGTTCGCCTCGGGCAAATCGGCCTCCAAGTCGTAGAGTTCCGCCGGGAGAGTTTTTCCCTTCATCGGAGTGACCGGGGGAATCAGTTTCCACTTCCCCTGCCGAACTGCGAGCGGATTGCCCTGCATGGTGAGTGTTTCCCGGCAAGGCTTCTCAGGCCGCTCGGCAAGCAACGCGGGAAGGATGTCAAAGCTGTCCGGTCCGGCTTCGTCGGGAAGTTTCTTTCGGGTGATGGCCGCAAAGGTGGCCAGCAAATCGACCGAGCTAACCAACGTGTTCGATGTCTTTCCCGCCGGTGTCTGACCGGGCCAGCGGACGATGAACGGTATCCGGGTGCCCCCTTCGTAAGCTGATCCTTTGAAACCTCGGAGAACACCATTGCACTGGTGCCCGCTCTTGTCCGTCCCGGAACCGTCGAAGTAGCCATCGTTCATGACACCGCCGTTGTCACTGGTGAAAATGACCAACGTGTTTTCGGTCAACTTGTGCTTGTCGAGAACAGCCATGACCTCCCCGACACTCCAGTCAAGTTCCACGATGGCATCGCCGCGCAAGCCGTGTTCGCTTTTGCCGCGAAAACGGGGATGTGGAAACCGAGGAACGTGAACATCGTGAGTGGCGAAATATAGGAAGAAGGGTTTCTCTTTGTGTTTTTCGACAAAATTGACGGCCTGCTTGGTGAGGTCATCGGCCATGTCTTCATCCTTCCACCGCGCCGCCTTGCCGCCGCTCATGAAACCGATGCGACTGATGCCGTTCACAATCGTGGCGTCGTGTCCGTTGCTTGGTTTTTGGTTGAACAACAGTTTCGGATTCTCGCGGCCGGTCGGTTCGTCGCCCACTTTCGCCCCATAGGAGACTTGAATCGGGTCCTTCGGATCGAGATTGACCACTCTCCCGTTTTCCATGTAAACGCACGGGGTCCGGTCACCTGTCGCGGGAATGATGAAGGAATAATCGAACCCGACTTCTCTCGGCCCCGGTTTGATTTCCGTGTTGAAGTCCGGTTTCACATCCCCCAGCCCAAGGTGCCATTTGCCGACGACTCCGGTGGCGTAATCGGCCTGCTTGAGCAGTTTTGGCACCGTCATTCGGTCCGTTGGAATGGCCAACGGGGCGACCCCGCTCAAAATTCCCCGCGCCGGGGGATGACGCCAGGCATATTGCCCGGTGAGCAGCGAGTAGCGAGTCGGGGTACATACGGCGGCCGCACAATGGGCATCCACATACCGCATTCCCTGGCCGGCCAGTTTGTCAAGATTCGGGGTCTTCACCTTCGTCGCGCCATGGCAGGACAGGTCCCCGTATCCGATGTCATCAGCCAGGATCACGATGATGTTTGGCCGCGTTCGATCAGGTTCGGCCATTGCCGACGTACTCGCCATCAAAGCCAGAAAGCACACTTCAACCAACCAGAGATTTGTTCGCCAACGCATGCGATCTCTCCTTATGCGGTTCAAAAATACTCGACCCATTCAGTCGTTGGAACAAAAAAAGCGGTCGGATGCTCCGGACTCGAATCCCGGAACATCCGACCGCTTTTGTACATTCCATTTGCAGCCAAATCTTACTTCTTGGACTCGACCACTTTCACGCTCTTGATGAGAATGTCTTCTTGCGGCACGTCCGTGGGGAACATTCCCTTGCGGCCGGTTTCGGCAAAGCGGATCTTGTCCACCACGTCCATTCCTTCAATCACACGGCCGAACACGGCATACTTGCCGGTGTCAAGTTGGAGATTGTCCTTCACGTTAATGAAGAATTGGGAAGTGGCGCTGTCCAAAACGTTCGTCCGGGCCATTGCAATGCTGCCGCGAACGTTCGAGAGGCCGTTGCCGGATTCGTTCTTGATCGGATCTTTGGTCTTGCGTTGCTTTTGGTCGGCGTCGTAGCCACCGCCTTGGATCATGAAATCTTCGATCACACGGTGGAACGTCAGACCGTCGTAATGTTTGTCTTCCACATAGGCGAGGAAGTTTTTGACGGAAATCGGGGCCTTTTCGGCGTTCAGTTCGATCTTGATGTTACCTTTGGAGGTTTCCATCACGACCACGGGATTGGCGGCGCTCATGGTTGCATTCACTCCTGCGAGGGCCAAGAGGCCCAGGACAAACTTGGCGTACATTTCTTGGTCTCCTGTTAAGTCGAGACATTCTATATGGCGGGTCGAGTTTCGGCTTTCCCGGAATCCCCTCGCTTGACAAGTCCCGCCGGAACAGCCATCATCAGGATACCTCCTCATCCCGACTAGCGCCAATTGAGCGTCAACATGGCCGTCCTTCACTTGAACGAAGATGAAGTCCGTGAACTGCTGAGCATGGAGATGGCCATTGAGGCTGTCGAAACCGGGCTTCGCAAGATGGCCCTGGAGGAAGCCTTTTCAAACCCGCGTTCTCGCTGCCAGACCGATCATGCCATGCTGCATGTTCTTCCGGCCGCCTGCAAGACAATGGGGGTCATCGGCTTCAAATCCTATGTGACCACCAAATCCCGGCAAACATTTCATGTGACGATTTACAACGGCAAAACCGGGGAAATGCTGGCGATCATCCAAGGCGACATGCTGGGCCAGCTTCGCACCGGAGCGGCCTCGGCCGTCGCCACGAAACACCTTTCCCGCCCCGATTCCAAGACGGCGGCAATCCTCGGTTCCGGGAAACAAGCCCGCACTCAATTACTCGGCGTCAGCAAGGTGCGAAAACTGGAACAGGCCCGCGTATATAGTTCCAACGAAGCAAACCGTAAGAAATTTGCCGAGGAAATGTCCGTCGAATGTCAGATCCCCGTGACAGCCTGTGCCACCGTTGAAGAAACTGTCCGTGAGGCAGATATCATTTGCACAGCCACTACAGCCCGAGAACCGATCCTGAAGGGGGAATGGTTGATTCCCGGCCAGCATCTGAACATTGCCGGATCGAACTTCATTTCCAAGGCTGAGATTGATGCCGAAGTCATCAATCGAGCCTCGCTGGTGACCATCGACAGCAAGGATCAGGGCAAATTGGAGGCGGGCGATCTTGTTCCGGCTTTGGACGCCGGAATTTTGGAATGGTATGACGTGGTCGAGATCGGCCGGGTGGTAGCGATGAGAAACCCCGGAAGGCAATCCCCCAACGATATTACTCTCTTCAAATCACTGGGAATCGGCCTCGAAGACATTGCCGTCGGCATTCGCTTGTATGAAAAGGCGAAAGCCGAAGGCCGGGGACGATGGCTGGATATTTGACAGCGACACGCCCACTGGCATCAAGTTTCAATATCCGGCCGCTTTGCCGGCAAGTCGAGAATCAGCGGCCCCGTGGTATAAACCGGTCTTTGGATCGATCCAGATGCTGTGGGCATCTCCCTGTCGGCGTTTGACGATCTTGTGTCCTTTGGCCGTCAGTTCGTCAATCAACTTCTGATCCGTGAATTCCACCGCGAGTTGATCTGGAAACCATTGATGGTGCTGGCGGGGGGCGTTGACGGCCGCTTGAATGTCCATTTCAAAATCAAGCACATTGAGAACCACGCACAACACCGTGTTGATGATCGTCCGGCCGCCGGGGCTTCCGGTGACGAGCAACAATTTGCCATCCTTGAACACAAACACCGGCGTTTGGGAACTCAACATGCGCTTGCCGGGAGCGACGAGATTCGGGGCTGTCCCCACCCCGCCCTTTCGCGTCGTGACGCCGGGCACACGATTGAAGTCTCCCATCTCATTGTTCAGGATGTACCCAGCCCCGCGAACGACGACACGGGAGCCGTATGTTTCCTCCAAGGTGTAGGTGTTGGAGACGGCATTCCCGTCCGCATCCATCACGCTGAAATGAGTGGTGCTTTTTGCCTCATCTTGAATCGGGATGCCGTCAGCCAGCGATTCGCTCGGCGTCACTTTCTTCAAATCAATTGATTCGATGAGTTTCTTGGCATGTTCCTTCGTTGTCAGGAAGTCTGGGATTTTGGTGAACGCCGGATCACCGATGTATTTCGCCCGGTCGGCGAATGATCGACGCATGACTTCCGCGATGAGATGCCGGGTGTCGGCCGAGTCGGCACCCATTTTCTTCAAATCATAATTTTCCAGCATGTTCAGCATTTGAACGATGCAGATCCCCCCAGAACTCGGCGGGGACGGGCCAAAAATGTCAAATCCGCGATAAACGCCTTTGATGGTTTCTCGCTCAACCGCCTTGTAATCGTTTAAATCATCCTGCCGGATGTACCCTTCCCCGGCCTTAATCTCGGCCAGCAGCAGTTCGGCCAGCGGCCCGGTGTAAAAGGCATCTGGCCCCTTTTCCGAAATCAACTTGAGCGTTTTGGCGAGGTCCGGTTGGGTCAGACGATCACCGATCTTCCAAGGTTCTTTCCCGCCGTCTTTGCCGAACACTCGCTTGAATTCCTCATTGCCGCCGGGCTTCTTCAGATATTCATTCAGGGAATTGGCCGTGGATTTGTTCAGCAAAAAACCTTCCTCGGCCAGTTTGACGGCGGGCTCCACCAACTCCCGCCACGGAAGTTTGCCAAACTTCTTGTGGGCAAATTCCAATCCTCGAACGGTGCCCGGCACGCCGACGGCCTTTTGGTCAAACCAAGATGTTGTTTTGGCAAACGTATCCTTGTCGCAAAGTTTGGGAGCCGTCTCCCGGTAATCGATCATGACGGGTTTGCCGTTTTTCGGGGCCACCATCATGAAACCGCCGCCGCCAATGTTGCCGGCCGCCGGATGGGTGACCGCCATCGCAAAAGCGACCGCGACGGAGGCATCCGTTGCATTGCCTCCCTTTTTCAAAATAGCCACGCCGACATCCGCGGCTTCTGGGGAAACGCAGACGACCATGCCGTTTTTGGCAACCGTCGCGGTGCGTGCCTCCTGCGCGGGGCCGATTGAGACAGCCAGAAGGATTATGGCGAGCGTGCCGAACATGCGTGACATCTGGTACTCCGATAAAGTGCGTCAAACGCTTTGTGCCATTTAACCGACCGGGGTTCCCGCACGCCAGTGGGCATGACCATTAAGTCCCGCGTCTTTGGCCGACGATGAGCAGTCGTAGCCCCAGCCCCTCACCGGCAGCGAGAAAGGACTCTTGCCATGAAGCCGAAGCGATCTCTGTTGAACTTCCAATCCCTCGAATCTCTCGAAAACCGGGAAACCCCGGCAACCATCAGTTTGAGCCAGGGACAATTGACTGTCTCCGGCTCTGACGCGAACAACACCATTCGCGTGTATTACTACGGCAGTTCTCAAAATCAGGTGGCCGTCATCAACCAGACGGGTTCCTCACAAGAAACGAAGATTTTCAACAAGTCCCAGATTCAATCAATCAAATTGCTCGGCAACGGCGGGGACGACACGCTCCTTAACGACACCAGCATTCCCTCCACCCTGAATGGCGGAGCTGGCAACGACTCTCTTTGGGGCGGCAGTGGCAAAGATACGCTCATCGGCGGAGATGGTAATGACCAACTCTCGGGCCGCGACGGCAATGACAGCCTTGACGGTGGCGCCGGGAATGACGCCCTCTACGGCGGCGCCGGAAATGACAGTTTGACCGGCGGAGCCGGAAATGACCAGTTGGTTGGCGGGGACGGGGACGATCTGGCCAATGGCAACGACGGAAATGATTCGATCTGGGGCAGCGGAGGAAATGACACTCTCTACGGAAGCACCGGAGACGATCTGATCTTCGGAGGCATCGGGAATGATTTGATCGGTGGAAACGAAGGAAACGACACCATCAGCGGCGATGCAGGCGATGACTCCATCAGTGGCGGCGCCGGCAATGACCGTCTCGACGGCGGCGTTGGAAACGATCGCATTTCCGGTGACGCCGGGAACGACCTCATCACCGGCATGGCCGGGAACGACACGCTTGACGGCGGCGATGGCGATGATTCCATCGCCGGAGGGGATGGCGACGACAGCATAACGGGTGATGCCGGAAACGATCAACTCAACGGCGAAGATGGCAACGACACCATCGACGGCGGAGCCGGGAACGACAATCTTTGGGGCATGGCCGGTAATGATGTGCTGACCGGCGGCACCGGATTGGACTGGCTTGTCGGCGGGGTGGGAACAAACACCCTTGATGGCAAGGTCGGGGCCACGGCGATCCGCGTTTGATCCGCGAAGGTCATTTGACCGGCCGGGCCGGTTGCTCGATGAATTGAAGTTGCAACCGAGCCCGGTTCTTCTCGGTGGTCAGGTTAAATTCGATCCGGTCCAGTTCCGCGACCACGGGGGCCAATCCTTTGAGCAAACGAGTCATTCGTTCTTGCTCTTTGGGATCGGCCGACATTTTGGAGGCCATTCGCGGAGCGGCTTTGACCAAGTGTTCCCCCCAAGTCGGACCGGATAATCGGATCAGGGGATTCACCGCTCGTGGTTTGCTTTCGCGGGCAACTGGCGAATATTGTTCAATCATTCGCGGGTGGGAGGCCATCAACAGCGTCCCGCTCCGGATGGCATAGCAGGGTTCCACTCCGGCCGGAAAGTCGGGATGCGATAGTTTCTTGATCGAGAATCCTTCCCCTTTCACCGTTGAAACGCGGTAGCCGCTATCCGACAGACACAACAATCGGATCAGGAAATCAATCCCCTCGGACAGCATCTTCGCAGATGCTTCCGCATGCTTTAGCTCAAGCGGAATTGCCACCCCCACCGAGGGGTCCAACCCCGGATGCTTGGCATCGGGGGGACTTCCCCAGACGGCGATTTCCGGGCCAAATGTATTGAGCAGCGCATCCCACTCGATGTCCTCGCCAAGCGGCCGAACAGCGGACAAAACGGCCTCGCGCATCTTTCGGTGATCCCCTTCGGGCACCACAGATTTCAGAAAGCCATCGAGTTTGGACGTTTGAAAGGGAAGCACCAATGCGAACAGGGCATTTTCAGGCAACCGGTCCCAACTCCGTAAGGGCTGGTTAAATCCGGCAACCAACGCCTTGACCGCCAACGGCAGCCGCTCCATTTCACAGCCAACAGTCAGGCCGATGGTCAGGTCCGGTTTGCGGCTTAAATGCAGGCCGATTTGGTCGATGGCCTTCCAAGTTTTGCCGAACAGATCAAGAACGGTTCGTTCCCCCGGTTTTCCCGCGTTGACCCCGGCTTCCACTTCACGGTCAAAACTCCGGGGATTCATCAACAGGCACAACGGCGCTTCTTCCAATCCAAGAGCTTTGAGTTGCGTTGCGGCGAGCGATTTTGCCGGAGGTGATTTTCGACGAGCCAGCGTTTCCCGGAGGAGGGTCTCGTTTGATGTGAAGATCAGCAGCCCGTCTTCGATCCAGAAATACTCCGGCGATGCCGTGGAATCACTCTTGGCTCGCTTCCAATAAGGCGTCGGGTGTTTCACTTCTTCAATCGCCCGGAGTTCGCCCCCCTTGATTTGAAGCTGGTTGATGTGATCCACTGATTCGCGGAGTTTTTTTCCCTGTTCGGTGTGCAAGATTAGCAAGCCAGCCTCGGTCTCCGGTTTGCCTTCGGCGGGCTTTCGATAAGTCAGCAACACAGTGCCACCGAAAGCTAATTCCAGCAACTCCGGGTCTTTCACCCCCAATTCCCGAACCAGTTGATCTTTTACCGTCAGCAGGCGGGCAATATCGGGAGAAGAGGCCGCTTCTTTCACCAATGGCGACTGCCAAAAGGCCTTCGCAAATTTGGAATCGGCGGGGGAACTCAACGCGGTCGTGGCCCGATGACCGACGAGACAGAATGAGTAATCATCCGGCACCAGCGGAAGAAGTTCCACCGGGGTTGCCCCGGAAGTGGTTGAAACCAGCAGGGCAAAGGTAAAACCAAGGCAAAGTAAGACGGCACGAATCATGGTCGGTTCTTGGGGGAGGTGTCCGCGAAGGTAAGTGTTTCGGTGGCTTTGAAAAGCATATTTACCGCCCGGCGCGCAGAGGTGGTCAGAGGTTTGACGCCAGTTTTGAGACCGTCGCCCGCGTCAGCCAGCCGATCCCATGCGGGTTCAACCTCGGCCACCGGTTCCACCTTTGGCAATGTGATCGTCACCTCGGGACGCTCCGGGACGACCCTACCGGACAGCGAAGCCACCGCCGACCGGGCTTCCGAAAATGACTCATCCAAGGTGGGCGTGTGGTGATTCTCCGCCTGAGTTGACACAGCGGCGACGGCAATCGTGAGCGATTCACCGCCAGAGGGTAACTCAGGCTGGCGGGGCCAGAAAACGGCGACTAGCACGACTGCCGCCGTCGGAATCAACGCCCACTTCCCCCACCGTTGATTCCGTTGACGGGTTCGATCCCGATGGACCAACCGTTCCGTCTCCACAAGCAGTGATGCCGGGACGATAACCGGTTTTGCGGGGCGACGCATCAGCAACCGGGCCAATTGCCATTCATCCCGACAAACAGGACACGTTTCCCGGTGTTCGGCCACGGCGGGAGTCACTTCCGAGGCATTGCGATCCATGTGTTCCTGGAGCGAGGCAATGGCCTCGGCACAGGCGGATCGACTCGGATCGGATTCGGGATTGTTCTCGTTCATCATTCGCCGACAGTTTTGTTCGAGTTCATTTCATCGGGGACCAAGCCCCGTTTTCTCAGATAATCCAAGACTTCCATCCGGGTCCGGTGCAACCATGTTTTGATTGTCCCCACTGGCCGTTCATGAACTTCCGCGATCTCCTCGTAGGACATTCCCTGTTCGTGAAACATCACAAACACACTCCGGAATTCCGGGCGCAATTTATGCAGGGAGAGTTGAATCTCCCCGGCCAGTTCACCGGCGTCGTCCGGGACTTCCTTCCCGGCAGTTTCTTGAAGATAATCGACCAATTCCGGTCGGCGGGCGCGTTGGGAAATCCAAGTTCGGCAGCGATTGAAGGCAATTCTCAAAATCCAAGGTCGCAGCGGACGGGTGTTATCCCATCGTCTCAGGCTTCGGAACACCCGGACAAAGGTTTCCTGCGTGACATCCTCGGCGTCCTGTCGGTGGGTCAACACCCGCATACAGAGGCCGAAAACGTCGGATTCGTATCGGCCAATCAAATGCCGAACCGAAGCCGATTCTCCGGCCAAGCAGCGTTTCACCAGACTCGGTTCGTCGTCCGTCACTCGGTGTTCCCAAGAACGATACCCGGTGTGACCCGGCGGAGTTTCATTCAGTATGGTTCGGAATTCGCCCGGCAATCTTGCTTGGTTTCCCAAAACTCGAAGAAGATTCACAACTCCCCCAAACGCCGGGGAGGAACTTGAACGGGTCTTTTCTATCTTACCAATGTCCCCGAGACCGGGAGGGAGATGCCGGAATGCTGTCCGTGGCCGAAGCCCTGATGATTGTTCTGGAGAAGACAGGGAAGTTGCCGCCCGTGGTTTCCCCGGTGTCCGTCGATTGTCTCGGGCGGGTTCTCGCAGAAGATATTCGGAGCGACCTCGATTCTCCTCCGTTTGCAAAGTCCCTGCGAGACGGTTACGCCCTCCGGGCGACCGACGTTCCGGCCGGAGGGGCCAGCCTGCGTGTCATCGGCGAATCGGCCGCCGGATCGGCCGCCAGTCCTTCATTGAAGTCTGGCGAAGCAATCCGAATTTTCACCGGGGCCGTGATTCCCGCAAATGCCGATGCGGTCGTGATGCAGGAGGATTGCCAACGAGAGGGTGAATTTGTCCGCGTGCCCGGCAATGTCAACTCCGGGCAGTTTATCCTTCCGCAGGGAGCCGAATATCGGGCCGGGGACATCGTGCTTGCCGCTGGTGGCAAGTTAGGGCCTCAAGAATTCGGTTTGCTGGCTTCTGTGGGTTGCGTTTCGGCTTCCCTCATTTCAATGCCTCGTGTTGGCATCATCTCAACGGGAAATGAAATCGTGGAGCCGGGTTTGCGGCCGATGGGTTCACAGATTCGCAACAGCAACGGTCCAATGCTTCAGGCCCAAACCACGAGAGCGGGAGGCCAACCCGTTTACTTCGGAATCGTGGGTGACGACAAATCGAAACTAGCGAAACTGGTTGCGGACAGTCTCGACTCGACGGACATCACCCTTGTTTCCGGCGGGGTGTCAGTCGGCGATTATGACCATTTGCCGCACCTCCTTGGTGAATTGGGAATCGAGACGCACTTTCACCAAGTATGGATGAAACCGGGCAAGCCGGTGTTGTTCGGATCCCGAAACGGCAAACTTCTGTTTGGATTGCCCGGTCATCCTGTCAGCGCGTTCACCTGTTTCGAGTTGTTTGTGCGACCAGCCATTGAAAAATCATGCGGCGAAAACACCGTTGACCTTCCTTGGGTGATGCTGCCGCTCGATGGTGATTATTCTGCATTCAACGAACGGCCGACGTATCTTCCAAGCAGGCTTGTCATCGTCGATTCCAAACTGGCGGTTCGACCAAATGGCCGAATGAATTCGGCAAATCTCAATTCCCTTGCCGGCGCGGATGCCATCATGGCCCTTCCGGTCGGCAAGATTCAATATCAAGCCGGACACCTTGTTCCGACGCTCCGGCTCACCCGATAAACAACCTGTCAAGGACGACCCTGATGAACCCGGTTCCCCGTGTCTGGCTGCCCGCCCTCCTCGGCGGACTCCTCACTTATGTTTGCTTTTTCCCGTTGAATCTGGGCTTTCTCGCGTGGGTGGCGTTCATCCCGTGGTTCGCCCTCGTGACGGCCGAACGTCCTCGTTCGCGAGGAATTTACGCCGCTTGTTTCTTCGGCAGTCTGCTCTGCCATCTCGGGTTGATCCAATGGGTTCGCGTCGCCCATCCGGCCATGTATGCGTCTTGGGCCATTCTTGCCCTCTTCTGCGCGACCGGTTCGTGTGTCAGCCTCTTCCTCGCCCGTCGGCTGTCACGGGCGGGCCTTCCCGTCTGGCTGGCGGGAGCCATTGCGATCGTGAGCGTGGATTACGGCAAAGCTCATTTTCCGAGCGGTTATCCTTGGCTGGAATGGGTCGGCCTGTGGAATCCCATCGGATTCGGTTGGTATTCTCTTGGCCACACTCAACATGAATTCTTGCCACTGATTCAAATCGCGGATCTGACGGGTGTTTACGGCATCACATTCATCCTTGTGGTGGTGAACGGCGTTCTCTTCGCCTCTCTCGGAAAATCGGGGGCATTCCGCACCGTGTTCCGGCTGTCAGAAACCACTCCCGGACCGGGTCGGCTCGGAATTGCCGTCAGCCTCGCTTTGGTGGGTGGAAGTTTGGGTTACGGATTTTTCCGGCTAAACCATAATCCGTTTGAGGAAGGCCCGGAGATTGCCCTCATCCAAGGGAACTTGGAACAGGATGTGAAAAATACCCACGGCGACGACATGGTTCGCCATTTCGTCAACTTATGCGATCAGGCCGCTTTTGTTCCCAAGGGAACTCCGAAACCGCAGTTGGTTATCTGGCCGGAAACATCCTTTGCCAATGCTTGGGTTGATGTCTCCGAGGGTGTTGATCCCAAAAACACAACAACATCATTCCAACGAGAATACAACTTGATCCGGTCAGACATGAGGGACTTCGGACGCCGTTGGAGGACACCCATGTTGTACGGCTTGAACCGCATCGAATGGGAGCCATCAGAACGGTTGTGGAAGTATAACTCGGCGATTCTCTTCGATGAACGCGGGTCAGAAACCGGTCGTTATGACAAGATTCACCTTGTCCCGTTTGGCGAATATGTGCCAATGCTCGAGACATTGCCGTTCATGAAGACATTTACGCCCTACGAGGGGGATTACAGTTGTCGTCCCGGCCAGTCCTTCACGAAATTTGAGCTGCCGACACCTGCGAGAAAATACACGTTCGGCTGCCTGATCTGTTATGAGGACTCGGACCCCTCACTTGGAAGACGATATGTCACCGGCCCGGAACCGGTCGATTTTCTAGTCAACATCTCCAATGACGGTTGGTTCAACGGAACCGAGGAACACGAGCAACACCTCGCCATCGCCCGGTTTCGGGCCATTGAAGCCCGGCGATCCCTTGTGAGATCGGTCAACATGGGCATCTCCGCGATCATCGACCCGGACGGCCGAATCGTCGCCCTGCCGGGGGAAACATGGCGATCCTCCAAAAAAATCCCGGCCATCCTTCGGGGCCGGATTCCCGTGGGTTATCAATCGTCTCCCTACGCGACCCTCGGGGACTGGCTTCCCATCGGTGGTTGGCTGTTCATGCTGGCGTTGGCGATACGCCGCGTCTTTCGCGGCCGCCAATCAATCGTTAATTCGAGGGCAGGCTGAAAACATACGTCGGCCGGCGGAGGAATGACATGAGGATACTGCTGGTGGAGGATGAACCGAAAACCGCCGCCTACCTGCGAAAAGGGCTGGAGGAAAATGGTTTTGTGATCGATGTCGCCGACCGGGGAAACGATGGTCTTCGTCTGGCCAGAACCGACACGTTTGATTTGGTGATCCTTGATGTGATGCTGCCAAACCTCGACGGTTGGGGTGTCCTGGCCGGTTTGCGAGAGGGAGGACGACAGACGCCCGTCTTGTTCCTGACCGCCCGTGACGCCGTGGAGGACCGGGTGCGGGGATTGGAACTGGGGGCGGATGATTATCTGATCAAGCCGTTTGCCTTCTCCGAATTGCTGGCCCGTGTGCGGTCATTGCTGAGGCGAAGCCCTGCCCGTCAGCCGGAAATGATTCGCGTGGCCGACTTGGAGTTGGACGTGATTCGACACCGGGCCACACGGGGCGCCAAACGACTCGACCTGACGCCAAAGGAATTCGCTCTTCTTTCGTTGCTGGCGCGCCGCACGGGAGAGGTTCTTTCCCGCACACTGATTGCCGAACAGGTCTGGGACATGAATTTTGACAGCGACACCAACGTGGTGGATGTCCACGTCCGGCGGTTGCGATCCAAGGCCGACGACCCTTTTGAAACGAAACTAATCCACACCGTCCGGGGGGTGGGCTATGTCCTCGAAGAACGCCCCTGACCTTGGCAGGTCGGATTCGGAACGTCTCCCCGCGCGAAAGTCTTGGTCGCTCGCCGCCCGACTCACGATTTGGAACACCGGCTCGTCCTTCCTGTTGATCTTGGGGGCCACCGGCTTCCTTTACTTGGCTTTATGCCGAAGCCTTGACCGCGAAGACGACAACCAACTCGCCGATCAGGCTCTCGTGCTACGAGACATGCTGGCCGAACGCCCGGACAACCTGGAGGCCGTCCGGCGCGAGGCAGAGGAAGAGTTTCAAAGCCGACAACATACGCGTGTCTTCATCCGATTGTTGGATGCCACCGGGCAAACCCTCGTGGAAACACCGGAAATGGATCGGGTGTTGGCTTCGGATTCATTCCCGGTCCCCGTCCTTGCACCAGAGACGGGCATTGATCGACGATCACCCGAAGGCATTTCCTTCCGAATCATGTCGGTGCGATTTGAAAACGTCTCGCCGGGAAAAACATTTGTCGTTCAGGCCGCGATGGACCGAACTCAAGAAGTCGAACTATTGGATGTTTACCGAAAAAACCTATGGCTGATACTGGTCACGGCGCTGGCCTTATGTGCGATTATCGGACACATCATCGCCCGCCGGGGACTTCAGCCCCTTCGCATGGTGGCTGACACGGCCAACCGCATCAAACCTTCCAATCTCGGTGAGCGGATCGAAGCCAACGGACTGCCCGCCGAATTGTTCACCCTCGCAGGCACATTCAACACCATGCTCGACCGGCTTGAACAATCATTCATCCGGCTGTCCCGCTTCTCGGCCGACATTGCTCATGAACTGCGAACCCCGGTCAACAACCTTCGAGGTGAAATCGAAGTGGCGCTCGGTCATCCCCGCCAGCCAGGGGAATATCGGGAGGTTCTTGGTTCCAATCTTGAGGAATGCGGGCGTCTGTCCCGCATGATCGACAGCCTTCTTTTTCTGGCAAGGGCTGAGAATCCCCGAACACAAGTTTTCCGGGAACAAATCGACATTGGAACGGAATTGACGACCATTCGCGACTTTTACGAAGCGGCCGCGAATGAAAAGGGGGTTGGCCTCTCCGTCAGTGCTGATGGACGGTTTCCGGCTGATTTAAACCGTTCCCTGTTCCAACGGGCCATTGGCAATCTGATCTCGAACGCGGTGGCCCATACCCCGCCGGGTGGCACGGTCACTCTTGCCGTCACGGGGGATGACACTACGGCGACAGTGGAAGTGACCGACACGGGCGACGGTATCCCGGCGGACGCCCTGCCGCATGTCTTCGACCGATTCTTTCGCGCGGATCAGGCGAGATCTTCTTCCTCGGAGAACGTTGGCCTCGGTCTTGCCATTGTGAAAAGCATCGTCGAACTGCATGGTGGAACAATCCACATCAGCAGCGAAGTCGGCCGGGGCACTCGCGTCACGGTGCATTTCCCCCGACGGATGACGAAACCGTAATCCCGTCGTCATGTTGCCGTTCGGAGCCGTTGGTATTCTCCTCATTGCCGGGGCGACGAGACCCGGAAGAGAATCGGTCTAACGGAAGGCGATTGTGATGGCTCGCAAAACTTCTACCACTCTCCGTCGAACCGGGTTTACGTTGATCGAGTTGCTGGTGGTGATCGCCATCATCGCTATCTTGATCGGGTTGTTGTTGCCAGCCGTCCAGAAGATTCGCGAGGCCGCCAACCGGTCAAAGTGTGTCAACAACCTGAAACAAGTCGGACTGGCGCTGCAAAATTACCACGACACCAACCTGAAATTCCCCCCTGGATATGTGTCGAACTCGGATGCCTCCGGGAACGACACCGGCCCCGGCTGGGGTTGGGCCGCTCATCTTCTGCCGCAGATGGAACAAGACAACGTGTTCCGACTTATTGACCTGACACAACCCATCGAAGCTCCCGCATCGGCCCAAGGACGGATCGTCCTGGTGAAGACCTACCTCTGCCCCTCGGACAACCCGCCTGCCCAGGCATTTCCCGTCGGGCCGCGTTCGGCCACCGGGCAACTGACGTCCACCACCTGCACCGTCGCTCCATCCAACTATGTTGGCAATTACGGCACCGGCGAACCGGGCGTGGACGGGGATGGAATCTTCTACCGCAACAGCACGGTGCGGATCGCCGACATCACCGATGGAAGCAGTTCGACTCTGATGGTCGGCGAGCGGTCGTTTTATCACGCGGAATCAACATGGGTCGGGTCGGTCACCGGCGCAAACCATGTGCCAACGCCGGGATCTCCGCTGGCCCTCCAAGTGAACAATGCCTCCAACTTTGTCCTCGCCCACACGGGCGAAACCTTCCAAGGGCCGGCGTACCCGGAAGAGATCAACCACTACACATCCCGGCACACCGGCGGGGGCAATTTTGTGTTCGCCGATGGTCACGTCGGATACCTGAGCCGTTCGACCAGTTACCAAACTTACAAAGCCCTGTCGACCCGCGCGACCGGGGAAGCCATCTCCACGGGAGACTATTGATGCGAGCGATTCGACGTGTGTTACTGTCAGGAATCACCTTTCTGGCCCTGGCCGGGTGCGGGGAATCTAAGGAACGAAAGACGACGCTGGATATCAAAGATGTCCCGCCGGACATCATGAAAGTGGCGAAGCAGAATCTGCCCGATGTGACGTTCACCACTGCTTGGAAGAAAGCCAACGGCACATTCGAAGTGCAGGGGAAAAACAAGAATGGAAAGATCCGCGAGATCGACATCCGACCGGATGGAAGCGTCGAGGAAATCGAGTGATTGTTCATCGACGACGCAAGTTCATCCTGTGCGGCGGGATCATCATCCTAGCTACGTCGCTTATCAGCCTTGAGACGTATGTGCTCAGCCCTGATGTTCGGATCATCACCACGCGCGCGGCCAGTGGCATTGGCGCATGGGACACAGTGACCGGGATGCTCGACGATCAAGACCATCAAGTGCGAACGACGGCCGGAGACATGCTGGTCGAACGCGGGGAAAAAGCCGTTGCCCCCTTAATTCGCGGGTTGGAAAGGTTGCCATTATCTGGTCGTCAGATGGCTGCGATCACTCTATCTCGGATGGGAGTCGTGGCGATTGACGCAATTCCCGCATTGGAAATCGCAATACGAGCAGACCCCGATCCTTCAGCCCGCTTGGTGTATGCGCGGGCAATGTCAACCATTGCCCCATTGGATGCGCGGGTGATCCGGATAATCAGCGGATTGTTGACTGAGGAAGACGAACACACCCGAGTGGTCGCCGCCGAACTTTTGGGAAAATTGGGACCGCAAGCAACGGAAGTCATCCCTGTTTTGATTATGGCTCTGCGAGATGCCAGTCCGCTTGTCCGGCGGGAGGCGGCCGAGTCCTTGGGACAATTTGGCCCCTCCGCCAAGGTTTCAGTCCCGGCGTTAATAGCGGCCTTGACTGATGAATCGCCTGAAGTGCGAATGGAAACTGCTGAAGCCCTTGGTTCCATTGGTCCGCTTGCCCGAGACGCTGTCCCCGCCTTGAACACCGCTTTGCGAGATCCACATCCGAAAGTCAGAAGCGAAGCCGAAGAGGCATTGAAAAAGATCAGATAACCACCATTTTCGACCCCAATCGAGGCAATCACCCAAAGTATCGCACAAGTTTAATTGGGATTCGCGGATCCCAGATGGCGTTTCCATTAGGGCTGGCCATTCAAACGCTGCGAAACGTTGTGGGTAGTCCCGATGGCATGCCGAGACGAAATACTCTTTTTTTGCGAACCGAATAGTCGCCGATTTTTGGAACCACACGCCCAAAATGACCCTCTGAACACATTTACACACCCAGACCGTCGCCATACTCCCCTTGGGTGAAGGAAACACTGGTCAGGAGGCCACTTTGAGACCCGTTTTCACTCATTCGGGGGGAAGGTTGGCCATGTCCGTCAAATACCTGTTCGTTGACATGAATTCGTTTTTCGCTTCGGTTGAACAACAAGAGCATCCGGAATACCGGAACAAACCAGTGGCCGTGGTCCCTTTGGACACGGACACGACGTGTTGTATTGCGGTAAGTCATGAGGCAAAGAAATTCGGCATAAAGACCGGCACACGCGTGGGCGATGCCAAACAAATGTGCCGGGGAATCATCATCATCCCGGCCAGTCCGAAGATCTACATCGAAAAGCACCATGAAATTCACAAGGCAGTTGAATCCATCCTTCCGGTAACGGCCGTGCTGTCCGTGGATGAAATGGTGTGCCGGTTATGGGGCGATCATGCAACGGTGGAACGGGCGACGGAAGTGGCAAAGGCCGTCAAACGGGCCATCATTAGAGACGCCGGGGAATGTATGACGTGTTCCGTGGGAATCGCCCCAAACCGGTTGCTCGCCAAAGTGGCAGCCGACATGAAGAAACCTGACGGTTTGACTGTGATTCGCCGGGAAGAACTGCCGGAGAGGTTGCACGTTCTGGAGTTAAACGATTTTCCGGGAATCGGCCACCGCATGGAGCGACGGCTCAACAATTCCGGAGTGACATCGACGAAACAACTGACAAGCCTTTCCGAAGGAGATTTGTCCCGCATTTGGGGAAGCCGATTGCTTGGAGGTTCGTGGTTTCAACGCCTGCGCGGCGCAGATGTGCCGGAGTCGCCGACCCGCCGAAGATCGATCGGCCATTCTCGCGTGCTGGAACCGAGTTTCCGCAACCCCAAGGATGCCCGCGAAATTCTGATTCGACTGCTTCACAAGGCGGCCGCCCGGTTGCGGCACGTCGGCTACTATGCCGGTTCGGTCAGCCTGTCAGTTTCCTACCTGGAGAAATTTCGTTGGTCGGATGGTTATCGCGTCGAACCCTGCCGGGACACGCTGACACTGATCCAACATTTCTCCTCTCTCTGGGAACGCCGGGCAGATGGCACCCCGAAAAAAGTCGGACTAGTGTTGGGGGACCTGATCCACGCACGAAATGTGACAAATTCCCTCTTCGGCAACGGCAGCCAATTAGGGGAACTCGCCAATGCGATGGATCAGGCAAACGAGGTTTTTGGCCGATATGCGGTGTATTTCGGCGGCATGCACGGCAAAGGGGAAGCCGTCAACACTCGCATCGCCTTCGGTGTCATCCCCGACACCAAATTTGCCGATTGCTGACAGATCGGTCACTCACCAAGCGTGACTTTCAGTTTCTGGCCATATCTTGGCGGTGCTTCGTTCGGCGCCAGTTCAATCGAGAGGATACACTCCAATACCCGCTCTTCCGATGACATTTGGATCATGTCAGGCCCCGCCCCGCCACCAGATCGCTTGAGAAGGTATTGGTCGGCAATGCGGACCACTTTCCCCTTCCATGTCAACGAAGGATCGGCATCATCCTCTATCCGTCCCGTCATCCCTTTTGTCACCCGACGGGCAAACTCTTGGTTGACTTCGCAACGGAAGATGAGCGGCGTATCCTTGATGAACCAAAACGCGGGTTCGCGGGAATGCGGGCCAAAAGTCATGCCATCCGAGGCGAAACTGCGAATGATTTTGCCATTGGCCGGGGCATTGCAGGCATACTGTTCGGCGCCGTACTTGGCCTGTTCAAGAACACTTTCGGCTCGTTTCACACCGGCGTCGGCCAAATCAACCAGATATTGGGGGTTATGATCTTTCAATCCCTTGAGTTTCCAACGGACCGAATCAAGCATGAATTCAGCGGCCTTCACGGCCGCCTCGGCGGCTTCCAATTCATTCTGGGTCTTTTGACCCATGATTTTGAACAACCGTTGAGTCTCGGCGAGTTCACTCTGCTTCGCCTTCAATTTCTCGGCCTCGGCGGAAAGTTCGTTGTTCAAGGCATTCACCTGCGGGACATGACTATCCACGGCCGCCTGAGCTTTCACCTTCTCCTGCTTGGCCGCCGCCACCCCGGCTTCGGCTTCCTCAATGCGGAGTTTGGCAATGCGATCATCGAATGCGAGAAGGGGTTGCCCCGCCTTCACGACAGCCCCTTCGGGAACCAGCACCTTGGTCACCTTCACTGGCTGTGGAAAATTATCCGGGTAAATACGGATGATCGGATCATCGGTGTCCGCAAAGCCGAGGCACACGAGCTTTTTGGCGCCAGAAGACTTGGCGGCTTCGGGAGCCGGTTCGCCCTTGTCCCCCACGGCTTTTGCCGCCGTGAGGCCTCCCACGACAAGCAACACGCACCCAAGGGAATAAGCAACGGTTAATAAACGGCGGCGGGTCATTGGTGGCCCCTCCAGGTGTCGGTCGGGCACGGGATGGCGTTTTCCATCATCCGGCCGTCTTCCAATTGGTATGAGACATCAACGTGTTCGAGCAAACGATGGTCGTGTGAAACGACGATAATCGTGGAATCGTATTCGTGGGAGGCTTTCTGGAGCAGGTCGATCACCACCTGCCCGCTGCTCCAGTCCAATGCGCTGGTTGGTTCGTCCGCAAAGCAAAACCGGGGGCGTTTGATAAGCGCCCGGCCGATGGCCACCCGTTGTTTCTCCCCGCCGGAGAGTTGGGCGGGTTTTTTGTGTTCCTTGCCGGCAAGGCCAAGCAGGCCAAGCATTTCATCGGCCCGTTTGCGGGCTTCCTTCCCGGGAACTCCGTCGCCCCAGCGCAGGATGATTTCCAGTTGCTGCCTGGCCGTCAGGGCCGGGAAGAGGTTGTATCCTTGAAAGATGAACCCGCAGTTCCGCAAGCGGAATTGCTCACGTTCTCGCGGGGACATCTTCCAAATGTCCAGCCAGCGACCGTTCTCACGAGCCATGACCTGACCGGCGTCGGGCTTCAACAGGCCGGACATGATCGCCAGCAGGGTGGATTTGCCGGAACCGCTCGGTCCCATCAACAGGGCCACCTGGCCGCGATGAAGATCAATGCTCACATCGTCGATTACGTTCCGCGACTTGGCCCCATCCGTGAAGGCCCGGATCAACGAAATACCACGCAGGGTCACGTCCTCGTCAGGCACAGACATCAGAACTCCCTTGGAGAACACCGCCACGCCGAAACAATCCTTCGTCACCGGTCAGCGGAGCAAACTCATCGGCTCGATAGTACGCACAGATCGTAAAGCAATCAATCCGGAAAACAGAGCCATGACGAGCGTAATCCCGCCCGACATCGCCAGTAATTCCCATGGCAGAGGGATAAACACCCCCACCAACGTGCCCAACCAAGCCAGTGCATGAATGCACGGATACGCCAATAACACACCAAACAGACCCACCCAAAACGATTGAACCAAGACCATCGAGGTGATCCGCCAGCGAGGAATCCCCATCGCGAGCAAGATGGCAAACTCCTTGGCGGAGGCGACAGTGGCCGCGTAAAGCGTCTGGCTGGTGACAACCGCCCCGACGAGCAATCCAAGCAACGCCGTGTACCCCAACGCAATGCCCGCTTTGGTCTTAATGAGCCAGTGCATGCGCGACCGCGTCGAGAACTGAGAGGACGACATCACCGTCATGTCATGACTGTCCTTGTATTCCTGGTTCATCTCTGCCGCGACCACTTCGGCATCGGCGGGGTTGTGGCATTTCAACAACAAGTAAGTGATGTGATCTTTTGGCATCACACCCCTCAGCACTTGGGCGGCCGTCGGCCGGGAACAAAAGACATAAGCCCCGGCAAGACTTTTGAGGCCGGCAGAAGTTTCCCCGACGATCCGGACCCGCTGCTTGTTGATTTCCGCGTAGTCACCAATGTTGACGCCCAAGTTCTTTCGCTCGGCCCGATCAACGACAACCGACAACGGTTCTGTGAGGGCCGCCCGCAGTTCCGGAGTGAGTTCGGTGATCGAACCGAGGCTGTCATCCTCAAGGCTGCAACCAATCAGGATGCACAATTCCGATCCGCCGTTTGGTTTGATCCAAGAACCGAACGATTGGTAATAAGGTTCGACGACGGCAACACGAGGGTCGCCAGCCACACGGGACAACTGAGACATCGGGATCGGTCGGCCCAAGTCCACACTGAGAACTTCCGGGGAGCCGATCCACACATCGGCCCTTGTGTGATCGACCGGGATGCTGGTGATTTTGAAAAGACCCAGCAACAGCCCGCACTGGAGCGCGATCAGAACGGCTGAAAACGCCACCGCCCCGATGCCGGGAAGGTAGCGAGGTCGCTCGTGCCAGAGGGTCGATAGTGAATAATTCATCATCACTCGTGGACAAAAAGCAAGTTAACCCGCCCGTGCCATCAACGATTCGCCGAGGATGTCACCGCCGGGAATCAGAGACGGAATCTCCGCCAGATCCCCGCTCACAAACAAATGATGCCACAACTGCGTGGACATTACCGCAATCAATCCCATTTCAACCGACGTTTTGGAGAGACTTTTCCGCATGGACGGCAGGCGTTTTCGCCACTCAATGACCGCTTTGGGATCAAAGTAGCCCGTCTTGCGAAGCGATTCCTCGCTCAAGACCTGCCCGATCCATTTCGGAAGTTTCGGGTCGGACATATGGAAACTGTCCAACGGGGCGCGGAACATCTTCTTCGAACGGTCGGCAGTTTCTCGCGGCATCCATCGCCGGGCAACTTTCCGCAACAGGTATTTGTCCTTCAAGCGGCGAAGTTTCCAACGCGGATGAAGGCTGTTGGTGAAGGCCACCAAATCTTCGTCCAAAAACGGCGGCCGGGTTTCCACGGAAGACCACATGGCCACCCGGTCCCCCTTGGAGGCCAGCAAATGGCCCGGCAACATGATTCGCCCGCCGAGATAAAGCCCCCGGTGGAAGGGATGCCATCGCTTTAATCGCTCGGTGTTAAGATTCAACGCCGCATAGGGTGTTTGGCCGAAGAGTTTTCCCTTCAAATCCGGATGAAAGAAACGGACCTTTGAGAGACTCATCATCCCATAGACTTCGAGCCAGCCGTTGGAACCCCCGACGGCATCTTGGGCAGCGTTAAGCATTCTCATCGGGAAAGCGGGCTGTTTTGTCAGTTTGAGCAGACCCACTCGCAGCAAGTTCCCGACCCGAACGCCCGGCAGCACTTCCAGGCATCGCAGGATCTGGTTGACTTTGAACCAAGGATAACCGGCCAAGAACTCATCTGATCCTTCGCCGGTCATGGCGACTTTGAACCCCGCGTTTCTGACGAATCCCGCCAGTCGTTGCAACGAAGCGGAAGAGGAGTCCACGACCGGAAACTCGGCGGCCGAGATGAGTTTCGGATAGTCCGCGCAGGCATCCTCGGGGTTGTACTCGCACACGGTGGTGGTCGAACCGAGGTGCTTTGAAAACTCTTGGGCCAAGTTTGTTTCGTCAAATCCAGTGGTTCGGACGCCGACCGTAAAAGTGGGGATGGGCCGGCCAAGTAATTTGGAGGCCACGGCCGTCACCAAGCTCGAATCCACTCCGCCCGAAAGGTAAGAGACAACAGGCACATCGGCCTGGAGCCGTCTCTTGACGGACTGGACAAACAGATGTTCGTAATGCTCAATGGCCAGTTTGTCGGGAGGATTCAATTCCTCCCCTTGATCGGGGAAGTCAATCTCCCAATAGATCCGGTCACGGATGCTAAGTTCCGAAGCCGAAGAGTCGCGTCGGATATCAAGGTAATGGCCCGGTGATACCTGGCTGATCCCTTCAAAACAGGTCATTGGTCCGGGCAGGGCAAAGAACGAAAAAATCTGATTGATGCCGTTTAAGTCGGTCTTGCGCGGCACCAGCCCGGAGGCAAGGATCGACTTGACCTCGGATCCGAAGAGGAGTGTTTCCCGCCCTTGCTGTCGTTGGACGCTCCAAAAGAGAGGGCAAATGCCAAAGCGATCTCGGGCCAATATCAGGCGGTCATCTCGAACCGACCAAAGGCAGAAAGCGAACTGCCCTCTGAGATGCTCGAAAAAGCGTTCGCCATATTCCTCAAACAAGTGAGGAATGAGTTCGGTGTCCGTGGAAGTTTTGAAGCGATGACCCCGGCGTTCCAAGTCCGCGCGGATCTTCGGATAATCGTACAGTTCGCCGTTAAAAACAACCCAGAGTGAGCCGTCTTCGTTGCTGATGGGCTGTTTGCCGTCCGACAATCCCACGATTGACAATCGACGGTTGGCCAGTCCGAGCGAATTGCGTTCGAGGAAACCATCATCGTCGGGGCCGCGATGAATCATCGCACCCGCCATGCGTCGCAGCATGGACGACGATACCGGTGGCTGGCCGGCGTTGTTGATGATTCCTGCGATGCCGCACATGAGATCGGAATCCTACCTGTTTGATCCAATCACCGAAGGGGGACCCGATGATTGTCGATTGACGAAAAAGCGTCACGTCAGTTTGGCTCACAATCCTTTAGTATCTAACGGCTTCCTGATACGGAAGTTCGTTGAAGTTAGAAACAGAAGAACAAGCAAATCAAACCATTTCCCATGAATGATCGGGATATTTTACCCAAAACCTGCAACCTATGGGTGCAAATCACAAGCCAAGGCCAAAAAATGCGGGGATTGGGGAAAATTTGAGCGGATCAACTTACTCAAAGAGTTTGCTCACTGATTCATTCTCGTGAATGCGGACTATCGCATCGGCGAGCAACTGATCGACGCTCAACACTTGAATCTTGTCGATAGTTTTGTCAGGGGTGAGCGGAATCGAATCAGTAATGACGACGTTCTTCACCGGCGAGTTTTTGAGATTGGAGATCGCGTTACCGCACAACACGCCGTGCGTGGCGAACACATAGATTTCCTTCGCCCCGTTCGCCTCGGCAATTCGGGCGGCCCCGGTGATGCTCCCGGCGGTGGAAATCATGTCGTCGAACATGATGGTGATTTTCCCCTTCAGGCTGGCGCCGATGAGGTTCGCCTGTTCCACCTTGGTGGCATTGGTCCGCCGTTTGTCGACGATGGCAAGTTCCCCGCCAAGTCGTTTCTGATAGTGCAATGTGGACTTCACCCGGCCCTCGTCGGGGCTGAGAAACACCACTTCCTCCATGTTCAAACCCATCTTGCGGATGTGCTTGATGAAAATGGGGGCGGCGATGAGGTGATCCACCGGGATGTCAAAAAAGCCCTGAATCTGCGGGGCGTGCAAGTCGAGCGTCAGCACGCGATTGGTTCCGGCCGCCGTCAGGAGATTAGCCACCAGTTTCGCCGAGATCGGCACCCGGCCTTGGTCTTTGCGATCTTGGCGGGCATAGCCGTAGTAGGGCATCACCACCGTGACCCGATACGGGCTCGACCGCTTGAACGCATCAAGGATGATCAGCAATTCCATCAGGCTTTCGTTCACCGGTGTGCAGGTGGACTGCACGATGAACACATCCCGGCCGCGAACATCCTCTTCAATCCGGACAGAAGTTTCGCTGTCCGGGAAACTTTCCACCTTGAGATTGCCGAGGGTGTCGTTCAACTGCCGGGCGATTCGCTCCGCAAGCGGAGAGTTGGCCCGGCCGCTGAAAACACGCATTTTATTGTTCGCCATGCCGAGCATCCTCGTCCAATCGCCGGAAAAACTTCGTCAGATGAGTGAATCATCTTACGTGCCGGTCGTCTGTTTCGCATCGGGGCACTCTCCGGCCACCGGGAAAAATGTTCGGGCGATCAAAAGAAGTGCGTGCATTTGTTCGACCGATCATTTAATATGTCCACAAGGGTATTGACACTCTCATTCCCTCCCGCCGGATGAACCCGCCTCTATGCGTTGTTTTTTTTCCTTGATTTTGATTGCTTCCACTACCTCTTTTCTGCATGCGGAACTGAGGATACTCCCGTCGTCGGTGCAACTCACCGGGAAGGGAAGCCGTCAGCAAGTCGTTGTGCAACAACAGATTGACGGCCGATGGGTGGATCGAACTTCTGACGCCAAATACGAACTGACTGATCCGAAGTTTGCCGTTGTCTCCGAAAAGGGGATCGTGACGCCGCTTGCGGATGGCAAAACGACTCTCCGCATTACGTTGGCCCAACAAACCAGCACTGTTCCGGTGACCGTGATTCGGGGAAGCGAATACCCGGCGGTTACCTTTGAGCGAGACATCCAGCCTATCTTAACTCGATATGGATGTAATTCCGGCCCCTGTCACGGGAAAGCCCGCGGGCAAAACGGATTCGCCTTGTCCCTGTTGGGATACGACAGCGATTTCGACCATGCGGCCATCACATCCGAGGCCAAGGGAAGGCGGTTGTTCCCCGTTGCACCCGAAAACAGCCTGTTCCTTCGCAAAGCCACCGGGCAGGTTCCTCACGGCGGCGGCAAGAAAATCTCCGCCGAGGAACCCGCGTATCAGACATTGCTGCGTTGGGTGGCCTCCGGCACCCCTCGAACCCCGGTGAATACCCCAGTCCTTGAACGAATCACCTTGGAACCTTCGGTGCTTTCAATGGGGTTTCGGCAAGATCAACGCATGTTGGTGACGGCGGTTTTCAGCGATGGCACGAAAGAAGACGTGACGCATCTCAGCACGTTTCAATCAAATGATGCCGTCTATGCCGGAGTTGACAACACCGGCCGGATTCGGACCGGCCCACTGCCGGGCGAGGCGGCCATCATGGCCCGTTACATGGAGAAGTTCGCGGTTTGTAACGTCTTGATTCCCCGCCCGGAAGCTGTTCCTGCCGATTACTACACAAAACTCCCCCGCCAGAATTTTATCGATGGTTTGGTTTGGGCTAAACTCCAACAACTTGGCCTAAAGCCCTCCGACCCGGCCGACGAGGCGACGTTCCACCGCCGGATTTATCTCGACATCATCGGCCGGTTGCCAACGCCCGAGGAAACGCGGACCTATCTGGCCAACCCGGCGGCAAACAAACGAACCGCCTTGGTTGACCGCCTGTTGGATCGCCCGGAATACGGTGATTGGTGGGCCAACAAATGGGCCGACCTGCTGCGGCCAAACCCGTATCACGTCGGCATCAAGGCAGTTTTCAACCTTGATGGCTGGCTGCGAGACTCATTCCGGCAGAACAAACCCTATGACGTGTTCGTTCGGGAATTGCTGACCGCGAGAGGAAGCACGTTCCGCAACGGGGCGGCGGTGATGTTCCGAAATCGTCGGCAACCGGATGAACTGACCACGATGGTCAGCCAGCTATTCCTCGGTGTCCGGCTTGATTGCGCCAAATGCCACCATCACCCCTTTGAGATTTGGGGGCAAAACGACTTTTACTCAATGGCCGCTTACTTCGGCCGGTTGGGTCATCAGGGGCAAGGAATCTCGGCCCCCATTTCCGGCGGCGAAGAAGTGATCTTTCTGTCCGGCAACAAGGGAGAAGTAAAACATCCGCTCAACGGCAAAGTGATGACGCCCAAGCCCCTCGTCGGAATGGCCGACGTGGGTAACGACGATGATCCCCGGCAGGTGTTCGCCAAATGGGTAACCTCCCCGGAGAACCCGTTTTTCGCCAAGGTGATCGTGAACCGCATGTGGGCTGACTTCATGGGGCGAGGAATCGTTGATCCCGTGGATGATTTGCGGGCGACCAATCCCCCGAGCAACGGGCCGCTGTTGGATGCTCTCGCGGATGACTTTCGCAAGAATGGTTACGATCTGAAGAAACTGATTCGGACGATTGTTTCTTCTCACGTTTATTCCATCAGCACCGATCCGAATGAAACGAACCACGGCGACCACCGGAATTACTCCCGGCATTACAGGCAGCGGTTGCGAGCCGAAGTGCTGTTGGATGCGGCCGGCGACATCACCGGGGTGGGCGAACGCTTCGATGGCATGCCCCCCGGCACGCGGGCGATGGAAGCTTGGACCGTGCGGATGAGTTCACTGTTCCTGGACAGCTTCGGCCGGCCAGATCCGAACCAAGACCCGCCTTGCGAACGGACCTTGGATACCAGTGTGGTGCAAAGCCTGCACTTGATGAACTCGCCAAATCTGCACCGGAAGATCACCGCCGACGAGGGCCGGGCCGCCAAGTTGGCCGCCAGCAAGATGACTTCGGCCGAGATCGTCAACGAACTCTATTTGGCGACCTATGGCCGGTTGCCGACCGATGCCGAGCGAACAAAAGCGGTGGCCCGTTTTGAAAAGCCGAACGCCGTCCGAAGGACAGCCACCGAAGATTTGATGTGGGCTTTGCTGAATACCCCCGAATTCGTGTTCAATAATTGAGCGGAGAAGGTGAACATGGCACGCCAAACGAACTGCGCGGGTATCTCCCGTCGGGATTGTCTGCAACTCGGGCTTGGCTCCCTCTTGGGCGGCGGTTTGGCAAATGCCCTGCGGATGCAAGCCACGGCCGGGGAAAGCTCCTCTCCCATCCGGCAGGCGAAAAGTTGCATCCTGATTTGGATGGACGGCGGGCCGTCGCATTATGAAACATTCGACCCGAAACCATCGGCCCCGGCTGAGTATCGCGGCGAGTTCAAAGCCATCAACACCAAAGTGCCCGGCATGCAATTCGCCGAACACATGGTTCGCCTCGGGGCCATCGGCAACGAACTGGCGGTGATCCGATCAATCCGGCACGACCAAGGGAATCATGGAGCCGGCAATCATTACATGATGACCGGTGCCCCGCCGCGAATCCCCGTTGGTTGCGGAGCCTTCGTTAGTTTTCACCCCTCGCTTGGTTCCGTCACGGCTTCCCAGGTGGAGGCTCCCGCCGGGTTGCCTGCTTACTTCAGCATCCCGAGCATGACGCGTTCCGGCGGGCCAAACTTCCTCGGGGCCAAATATGCCCCTTTCGTGGTTGCGGACAATCCGAACACGGCCGACTTCCGCGTCCGCGATGTCGCCCTGCCCCGTGGCCTCACTGGTGATCGGTTTGCCAGCCGGTCGGACATCCGGACCGAGGTGGACACCTTCAAGCGATATCTGGATGAAACAGTCTCCGACCCGGCGACCGGCCTCGACCAACATTACCGGCAAGCCTACGACCTGATGCAATCGAAGGAGGCCCAAGCTGCCTTCGATATCCAACGCGAACCCGACCGCGTGCGGGAAACCTACGGGCGCAATCCCTTTGGCCAACGGGCATTGCTGGCCCGGCGGCTCGTCGAGGCGGGCGTGCCGTTCATCACCATCGACGACGGCGGTTGGGACCATCACACCAAACTATTCGAGACCCTCAAGAAACGGCTTCCCACGTGGGACCAAACCGTGGCCGCTCTGATCGACGACCTTCGCCAGCGTGGTTTGTTGGAAACCACGTTGGTAATCGCCCTCGGCGAATTCGGCCGAACCCCGCAAATCAACAAGGATTCCGGCCGGGATCACTGGTCGAACGCCATGAGCGTGTTGATGGCCGGCGGCGGCACCCCCGGCGGCCAAGTGTTGGGGGCGACGGACGCCAAAGGCTTCGCGGCCGTCGAACGGGTGCTGAGTCCCGAGAACTTTGCCTCCACCGTGTACGCGAAACTCGGCATCGATCCGGGGAAGATCCTGTACGACGCCAACAAGCGCCCCGTGCATCTTGTCAGCGATCCGACACCGATCAAAGAACTGATGGGTTGAACCGCCTCATGCGTTATTCCCTGTTGATTTTGCTCGCGTGTCCCGTGCTTGGGTTCACGGCTCCTCCAACCCTCACGAACCTCTATCCCGCCGGGGGCCAGCTTGGTTCCACGGTCGAGGTTTTGGCTGGCGGGACTTTTCCCAAATGGCCGGTTCAGGCGTGGTGTTCGGAACCGAAGATCGAAATCACCCCCTTGAAGGACAAGGGAAAACTGACGATCAAGATCCCGGCCGATGTGCTGCCGAAACCCGTGTGGATTCGCTTGCATGATGGCGACGGTTCTTCAGCCCCCCGCCCCTTCATGTTGGGTCGGTTGCCAGAACTGGCCGAGAAAGAACCAAACGACGAAACCGCCAAATCCCAGCCGATCACCGGCAATGCGCTGGTCAACGGAAAGCTCGACAAATCCGGGGATGTTGACACCTACCGCATGACGCTCAAGAAAGGGGAAACGCTTGTCGCCTTCCTCTTGGCAAACGAAGTCATCGCGTCCCCTGTTGATGCGGTTCTGCAAATGCTGACTGCCGATGGTTTCGTTGTCGCCCAAGATCACGACACACACGGTCTGGACCCGCAAATCGCATATGCGGCCCCTCGGGACGGCGAATATCTCGTTCGGGTATTCGGTTTCCCGTCCGCGCCGGACTCCAGTATTCGACTGTACGGTGCCGACACAATCATCTACCGGCTGATGCTGACCACGGGGCCGTTCCCCGATCACGTGATCCCGCTGGCCGTCTCTCGCAAACAACCCGGACGAGTCAGGCTTTCCGGATGGAACATACCGCCAGACCTCGTTGAACTACCGGCGGAGATCAACGGCAATGAGGCTTGGGTGAACCATCCCAAACTGCCCGAACTTGTCCCCATGCGACTCATCGATGAACCAACGCTGGTCGAAGGGGCCAAAGATTACACACCGCCGTTTGCCCTCACTCGGCGAATCACCAAAGAAGACGAAACCCAGATGCTCAGCGTGATCGGCAAAAAGGGCCAACCGCTGCATATTTCCACGCATTCCCGACAAATGGGTCTGGGTGTCACCCCGATACTACGAATCCTTTCCTCGTCGTTAGAAGTTCTCGCCAAAGCGGTTCCGCCCCAACTCAACACCGACAGCGAACTTCGGTTCACACCGGCCGCCGACGGCCCCTTCACCATCGAAGTGCGGGATCAGTTCGGGCAGTTTGGTCCCCGTTCTGAGTATCTGCTTCGTGTGCGGACACCCCTCGCTGATTTTGATGCGACCATCCCGTCAGACCGGATCGGCGTGAAACCGGGGGCGACAACGGATGTGATCGTTACCGTGACTCGACGCGATGGCTTGACCGGTGATCTGCTTGCGGAAGTCGAGGGGCTTCCCGCCGGGGTCACCATGAAGGAACTTCCTCCCACGAAAGGGAAAGGGGATGGCAAAACCATCACCCTTCAATTCCATGCGGAGGAGACGGCGAAATCAGGTCCGTTTCGTCTGGTGTTGAAATCAGCCGGAAAAACGGAACTCACCCGAACGGCACGGGCGACCATCCCCGAGCAAACACCGGCTGTCACCGAGTATTTGTGGCTGGCGGTTACGGCCGACCCAACCCCGCCGCCCCCGAAGAAGAAAAAGAAGTGACCATCACGCGCGTCCCTCGGTTTCAAACCGCCGCACGGCCATGACCCAGAACAGCCCCGCAAGCAACATCGAAAACAGGATTCCCCCGGTTGCCGCGAGATAGGTGTCCCATGTGAATGGGATAAAGCTGTCGCCAGTACCCCACCCGTAACCATCCATTCCGTTGCCGTGCAGAAAGATCAATCGACTCCACATGAGCATGGGATTAATCGTCCGGCTCCACTCGGGGTAATCCGGTTGCATCGAGAATGCGCCGTTGTTTGACAAGTTGAATCGCATGTTCGCCTCGGCCAACAAATACGTGCCGATCACCAACACGGACAGCGACCCCAAAAACAGCACGTTGGATTGCACAATGCTCCGGCAACGAGCCGACAGCCAAACGCCGAATGTCCCGGACAGCAATCCGACGGCGACCGCCGATAACAAAGTCAGTGGAATCGCCAGCGGCGACAATCCTCCTCCAATAACAACAAACACGATCAGGACACTAAGCAGTGTGACCGGAAGAATTCCGTGGGCCAGGCCGCCGATCAACTTCGCCGACAGAATGTCCCGACGAGGACCGGGCAACATGAGCAAATCGATCAATGTGTGTTTCTGCCGTTCTTTCGCGATACCGCTTGCTGCCGTCAGTCCGACGGCTGACATCATCCAGAGCAGGATTAACCCGCCACACACCCGGATCGTGTGATGCGGCGAAATCGACTCGGTAAAAAGCAACACGCCGAAAATGATCCCCGCGAGCAACAACACGATTCGCAAAAAGAACGCCATTCCATGTGAAGACAGCATAAGCCAGCGGAAAAATCCCATGATTTCGATCCGCTCGAAAGCCGGCGGACAATCGGAAACATTGAAGTAATTCCGGGCCAGTTCGCCGAATTTCACCCGCTTGTTCGCCTGCAACTCCTTCCACAACAACGGAGATTCCGTCTCGGAAAGCGTGGCCAGTTTCGGCCCTCGCTGGCCGGGCAACGGCGGCGGGGCTCGCTCCCCCTCGTCAAGCCGTTTCTTCTGACGGAGCATGGCGAGCCGCAACCAGCGCTGGCCGATGCCATAGCTCACGATGACAATCCCCCCCTGAAGCGGAAGATACCAAATGAATCCAACCGCCCCGGCGATCCAGTGGCCGCTGGCCATCGCAATAATCAAGAACGGAGAAGCGGGAAACAACAATCCATCCAGCAACGCAATCAGCAGATAACTCCGCAGGATGGCCGAGCGCATCGACTCGGCATACGCGCTCACGGCGGCGGTGATTGTTCCCGCACCGATGGCGCTCAACCCCACTGCGAGGTAACAAACCACGATGATCCCGGCCGAAACGCCCCCCCATAACTGAGTGAGAAACAGAATGGGCAGTCCGGCGGCGATGACCAACAGAACCTGGACAATGCGCGCTCCAACCTTGCCGACATAAACCTCGCGCCGGGTGAGCCGGGTGGTTAGCAATATCTCGCCGGACCGTGTTTCGCGTTCCTCGAAGATTGCCCCGGCCACGAACACCGGCGTGAGCAGCAGAACAGCAATTCCCTGCACGACGAAAAAGGTGATCGCAAACGTTTCGGCAAACTTGCCGAGTTCCTTGCCAATCTCCGTGCCCGACCCAGTGAACGACTGCGACGTGTCGAATTTGGAACTCCACAACGCCCACATGGCGGTGAGGAGGCAACCACCGAGAACGGTGCGAGCAAGAGCCAATTGTCCGGTGCGACGCCCGGCCCGCAAGATTTCCCAACTCAGGAGGGCATTGGTGAACCGGCTGAAAAATCCCACCTTCTCCGGCGGCGACTTCTTCGGACGGACACGACGGGTGGGCAGCGGCGGCGGTGTGGACATGCGGCCTGTCGGTGCGAGTGGATCAACCCATGAATGAGGAGAATTGTACCCGACGACCGGCCGCCGGGACAATGAATCGAATCAAAAGCGAGAGAGCGGGGAGAGGGATTTCACATGGTGACAGGCGGCACCGCCTGTCACCAAATCAGCATTACTCAATTCTTCTTCTGAAAATCACCCGCTTGGATGATCGTCAGTTTCTTCGGGTCCAGCAATTTTTGGTAAGCCTTCTGGATTTCCGAGGGAGACAGCGATTCGATCTTCTTTTCAAGATCGGCATAGTAATCAAACTTCCGGCCGACGAACAGACCGTTCGCCAGTTGAACCGCCAGCAGGGCGTCGCTTGATCGCTGCACTTTCATGGAATCGATATAGCCCTTCTTGCCGGAATCCAACTCTTCCAGACTCACGCCTTCCTTGAGGAACTTGCCGACTTCCTCGGCGATGGTCACATCCACCTTTTGCATGTTCGCCGGATTCGTGATGGCGTAGATTTGCATCATGCCCGCCTTGTCCGTCGCGTCCGCATTGAAACCAGAGCCGACGCCATAAGAGAGGCCCTTTTCGCCACGAACCCGATTGCTCAGGCGAGAGGCGAGTGGGGCGCCGCCCAACAGGTAATTGCCCATTTGCATCGCGGCATAATCCGGGTCGCTGTCCGTCATCGGCAGGGCCAGACCGGCGAAGTAAATCGCGTTCGCCTTGTCCGGCGTATTGATCACTTCTGTGCTGCCGGTTTCGGCCGTCTTCAACTCCCGGTCGATCCGCTTGTAGGGCACATCGGACTTCCAACCATTCAACATCGTCGAAACGGCGCCCACCAGAACGGCCTGGTCGAATTCACCCACCGCCACCAATTCGCCGGCCTGCGGGGCAACCTGTTTGGCGAAGAGTTCTTTGACCTGTTCCAAAGTCGTTGCCTTCACCCGTTCGATGGATTCGTCAATGGTCGGCACATATCGAATGTTATCCTTGGGATAAACGACCAGTTTCCGCTGCATCGCCCGCACGGCCAGATGTTGCGGATCGGTTTTCTGGGTGGTCAGTTGTTCCAGTTTCTCGTTCTTGATGAGCGTGAATTCCGATTCCGGCAAAGTCGGATCTCGGAGGATTTCTCCGACCAGTTTCAGCGTCGCCTCCAGATTCTCTTTCTTGGCCTTGATGGACACGATCAGTGAACCCACACTACCGCTGAACGACACCCGGGCGCCGAGTTTGTCGAATTCATCCGTGATCTGCTGACGGGTGTGTTTGGAAGTCCCCCGCGGCAGCAAATCTCCCAACGCCTCGGAGGCGAAGGCCAGCCCTTTCAAGGTTCCTTCGTTGCCAAACCGCAGGCTCAATCGAATATCGGCCATTTCCCCGCGAGTTTTTTTGCCGAGGAAAGCCGTCTTCAGGGAACCGACTTCTCCGCGAATCACCCGCTTCTCAATGTTTTCCGGCGTCGGGTCGAAGGCTTCCCCGGAGGAGACAACCGCCCGGCCCTTGTAGCCTTCGAGCATTTTGGCAACACTCGGCGTTTCCGGGATGTTCGCCCGCTCGGCCTTCGTGGCCGGGTAGTACACCCCGACGGTGCGGTTGTTGCGGGTAAGATAGGCGGCGGCCGCTTTGTTCACATCGGCGGCGGTCACTTTCTCCAAGCGGTCGCGATGGAGGAAGTACAACCGCCAGTCCCCGGCCCCGGCCCATTCGCTCAGTTGGATGGCGAAACGATCACTCGACGAGAGCAATTGCTCGTTGAACTTGGCGAAGCGTTGTTTGGAACGGCTCACTTCCTCCTCGGTCAACGGCTTTTCGGCAAGCGATTCCACGGCTTGAATCATGGCATCGCGGGCCAAGTCGATTTCCTTGGCGTTCTCCACCTTGGCGGTGATCTCGATGACCCCCGGATCATGCCAGGCGTAGGTGCTACCGCTCAGGCTGGTGACTTTCTTGGTTTCAACGAGGGCCTTGAACAACCGGCCGGCCGGTTCACTGGTCAGACAGTCTTCCAACACCTGCACGGCCGCATAGTCCTCGGTCGGCCCGGACGACACGTGGTACACCAAGCCGATGGCCCCGACCGTTCCCACTCGTCGCAAGACCACCTGGCGTTCGCCGTCTTGAGCCGGTTCTTCGGTGTAGGTGTTCGTAAGTTTGCGATCCGGCTTCTTCAGGGCACCGAAGTATTTCGTCGTGTATTCGAGGGCTTTCTTCTCGTCGAACTTGCCGGCGACGACGAGCATGGAATTATCCGGCTGGTAGAACTTCTTGTAAAATTCCTTCAGGTTATCGACCGGAACTCGTTCAATGTCGGTGCGATTGCCGATAGTGGATTTGCCGTAGTTGTGCCACTCATAGGCGGCGGACATCATCCGCTGGCTGAGAATGTGTTCGGGGTTGTTTTCCCCCATTTCAAACTCATTCCGCACCACGGTCATCTCCGAGAGCAAATCCTCCCGCTTGATGAAACTGTTCACCATGCGGTCGGCTTCCATGCTGATGCCGAATTCCAGATTGATATCCGATGCGGGCATGGTCTCGAAATAATTGGTCCGGTCCACCCACGTCGTGCCGTTGAAGCGGGCGCCGTGGTCGGCCAGGGCCTTGGGAATTTGCGGAAACGTCGGCGTTCCCTTGAACACCATGTGTTCCAGCAAGTGGGCCATACCCGTCTCGCCGTATCCCTCGTGACGACTGCCGCAAAACACCGTGAGATTCACGGTGACAACCGGGCGGGAGGCATCGGGAAACAACAATACGCGAAATCCGTTCGGGTACTTGTATTCGGTAATTCCCTCAACCGTGCCGACCTTGATGGGGCCTTCCTCGGCCGCCGTCACCGGGGAAGACATGAGGCACGCTCCTGCGATTAACATTCCAATGAGCCAACGCTGCATGGAGACACTCCTTGATGGGGCACGCGAAATCAGTGACGCGCAACGGAGCCATCTTATCGCGTGATGGCCGGGTAGCATCGGCAAATGCGTGGAAATGATGTGGTCCAGAAATGACGCGAACCTTCGGCCTGTTCCGGCGGGAACAAGTCGAAGGTTCGTGCAGTGTGGCCTCACTTTGTCCGTCGTTGAAGACTAATCACCGGCCCGGCGGTATTGTCTTCGGGGGAGCGATCGGCTCGAAATTGGTGGTCGCCGGGGGCACCACGGTCATGGCGGGCAACATGGCCGGGGCGACATGCGTGGTTTCGCCATAGCCGGGCTTGTGTGGGTTGATCCCCACGGAATCCCCCGGCACGGCCGCACAGTCGCACTCGCCGCCGACGTGTCTGCAACCAATCCCTAGTTGCAGCACGCCACACATGGCCACAACGGCCATCAATCGGATCATGGGTTCCTTCCCTTCCGAATTCGGTTGTCGACGACGAATCCTATGATTCCCCGCCATCAACCATGAGGGGGTCGTCTTACGCCGACGACCCGGTTTCCTCATTCATTTCGGCAAACCTGTTTCCCGTGCTTCATCCATTTTCCCAGGATGACCGGGGCTTCCTGCTAAGATGAGCAAAGTTGTCCATCCCCTTCCTCGAATGGATCTTTGAATGGATGCCGTGATTCTCGCCGCCGGCTTTGGAACCCGCCTTCGGCCCCACACCAACGACACCCCCAAACCGCTCCTGAAAATTCAAGGCCGGCCCATCTTGGATTGGACAATTGCCGCCCTCCCCCCGCAAGTGAACCGCCTGATCGTGGTGACCAACTACCTCGCCGAACAGGTTGAGGCCTATCTGGCCGCACAAACGCACATCAAGGATTGGGTGAGTGTCCGGCAGCCAGTGCCACGAGGAACCGGGGATGCCCTGCTCTCCTGCCGGGAACATTCAAAGAGCGAACGTCTGTTGGTTTTGAACGGCGATGATCTGTACGGGGCGAAAGATCTGGCCGTTCTGGCCTCGAAACCGGCCGGGGTGCTGGCCCACCCGGTGGACGAACCCCGCAAGTTTGGCATTGTGTTCCGTCACCCGGACGGCACGTTGGCCGAGATGATTGAAAAGCCGGAACTTGACGGAACACAACTCGCCAACATCGGGGCTTATGTGTTCCCAAAGTCCGTCTTCGACATTGAACTGACGCTCTCGAAACGAAACGAATATGAAGTGACCGAGGCGGTGGACAAACTGGCTAAACGCGGTCCGTTCCATGTCGTGGAAGCCACTTTCTGGCTCCCCATTGGAACGGTCGAGGCTTGGGAAGCCTCGCAAACCGCCGATCTGACGATGGCCCGCCCGGAATAGCCATCAGAATTGTCCGAGGAAGCGAAGATCGTTCTTCCAGAATTCCCGGATGTCGTCGATGGCATGCTTCAGCATGGTGATCCGCTGCGGACCCATGCCGAAGGCGAAGCCGCTGACCACATCGGGATCATAGCCGCCGTTGCGCAACACAGTCGGATGAATCATCCCGGCTCCCATGATTTCCAGCCAGCCGGTGCCTTTGGTCAGACGGTCAGCGTTCGGGTCTTCCTTCGGCCAGTCAATGTCCACTTCGATGGAAGGTTCCGTGAACGGGAAGTAGCTGGAACGGATGCGAATTTGCCGTTCTTGGCCGAACAACCGGCGGGCAAACGCGGTGATCGTTCCCTTGAGGTCGGCCATCGTGATGTTCGGCCCGATGACCAGCCCTTCCACCTGCTCGAACTGGATTTCACTTCGTGTGGTGATGGCCTCGTAGCGATAACACATCCCCGGCAACACCGCACGCACAGGGTTGGGGGCGAATTGCTTCATCACATGGATTTGGCCGGGGGAGGTGTGGGTGCGAAGCAACACCCCCGGCGTTTTGGTGTGGAACGTGTCCCACATGTCGCGGGCCGGGTGATGCGGCGGCATGTTGAGCAATTCGAAATTTGTCTGATCGTCTTCCACTTCCCGACTGCGGAAAACCTGAAACCCCATGTCTGCGAAAATGGCGTCAATTTCCCGCATGACGCGGGTGGCGATGTGAATGCCACCCGCCGACATGGTGCGTCCGGGCAATGTCACATCCAAGGGGTTGGCCGCGAGATTGGCCAAAAGGCTGGCTTCTTTCTCGATCGCCAACTTCTGCTCGTAAGCGGTCAAGAGAGATTGCTTGACGCGATTGCCGTCTTGCCCGTAAGCTTTGCGCTGATCGGCGGGAAGAGTACTTACCAACCGCAGGGCCGCGTTCATCTCCCCTTTTTCGCCGAAAAACTTGGTATTCCAAGCGCGAAGAGCCGCCTCGTCGGTGGCCGCGTGGAGTTCGGCGGCCGCCCGTTGTTCGAGTTGAGCCAAGGCTTCGTTCGCAGTCACGTCGGCCATCCGTTGCATCTCTCTTGCGGAATCAGGTTTTCTTCACTGTACGAAGACAGGCCGACCGCTGACACCAGGGCTACTCAGCGGTTGATCTTGGGCAGGATGGCGAAATTGGTTATGGAGGATTTCCTTTTGGAGATCCGTCATGGCCGCGTCGCTGATCGATTTGTTGCGAGAACTCAAAGACCCGCGTGACCCGCGCGGGTTGCAGTATCCGCTGGCGTCCGTTCTGGGACTGTGCCTGGTCGCCATTCTCGCCGGGCACACCAGTCTGGCCGCCATTGCCCACTTCGGCCGTCTGCGCGGCCCGCGACTCGGCCACCCTCTCGGGTTCCCGAGCAAGAAGATGCCTGCGGCCAACACCCTGTCGTTGCTGCTGCGTGATCTGGACGCCGACCACCTGGACCGGATCATCGGGGCGTGGCTGGCCGGGCGGCACGCGGCCGGATGGGACCATGTGGCCATT
>NZ_JH636444.1:26979-108979 GCF_000255705.1 Zavarzinella formosa DSM 19928 | reverse complement strand
GTTTGCACTATACGCGGGACGAAACCTTGGGGGAGGACCGGTGTCGCGTGCGGCGCGGAGCTGCCCCGCGGGTGCTGGCCTCGCTGCGAAACGTGGCCGTTCATGTGCTGCGCGGGATGGACACGCCGAGCATGGCCGCCGCCACCCGCGAGTTCGCCGCCGACCCGAGACGTGCACTGGACTTCCTCACTGACCCAAGATCAACCTCTGAGTAGCCCTGCCGCTGACACGGGTTCGCCTTGACGGGATTTTCCACCGTGTTATGCGACAACGTCATGAAAGCCATCTTCCACACATGGGTGTTGTTGTCCCTCGTCGCCCCGCTGGCCGCGCGGGAAGAACCGCCGATGAAGATTGTCGTGCTGGACAACGAAAACCTGCTGACCGGCGAGGTGTCGCGGGTAGAGGAAGGCTGGCAAATCCGGCAACCCGTCGGCGGGGAAGTGGTCCTGCCGCCGAAAAGAATATTGGCGATTGTCGCCGACCGCCCGGCGGCCTTTCAGGTGATCGCCAAACGGGCCAACCTGCGGGATGCGGATGAACGCCTTCGGCTCGCCAAATGGTGTTTCCTCCAAGGACTGCCCGAGGAAGCATTGCACCAAGCCAAAACGGCCGTGACGATGCGTCCCGGTTTTACGGCCGCCGAGCAGTTTTTGGCAACGCTTCAAGTGGCGAAACCGCCCGTCCCCTCGCCCATCGTCCCGGCGAAAGCGGAATCATCTGCTCCCGTGGCAGTCGCGAAGGAAATTCCCGATGTGGATTACAACAGCGCCTCGTTTCCCTTCTTTTCCACTCAAGTACATGCCATTTTGCTGAACACTTGTGCGAACTGTCATTCGCGGGACGACTCGAAAACGTTTCATCTGGTGCGGCAAACAGGCCGGACAGCCATTAGCCGAAATCTGATGAGCACACTGGCTCAAATCAATCCCAACGACCCGGCCAAAAGTGCGCTGCTCATCAAGGCCGTCACGCCGCACGGAACGGCCACCGTGGCCCCGTTGCGGACTCGAAACCACCCCGCCTACTTGGCTCTGGAGGCATGGGTGATGATCGCCCGCGCTCCCGAGGGAACGCTCGAACCAGGACCTCGTGTTGAAACGCCGGAACCCAAACGGTTGCCCGAATTGGTGGAAAAAAGCCCGCCACCCGTGACCATTTCAACCAAACCGGACTCGTTTGGCTCGGTGAGGACCGATCGCACCAGCGAGAACAAACCCGCCGCGCCGACCGACCCGTTTGACCCGGCTGTGTTCAACAAATCGTTGCCCGCCAAGGATTAAGATCCTGCGGATTTTTTGCGACAACCGTGCTGACAAAAGAATGCCTCTTCGAGTAGGATGGGGAAATTCCGTTTCTCATAATTTTCCTTGTTTCCTGACTCGGGTCTCTCCATGTCCATCAACATGAAATGTCCGGGGTGCGCGACCTCATTTGATTTTGCGGACAACCTCCGCGGAAAACGAATCAAATGCAAGAGTTGCGGCGAGATCTTCAAGATTGAACCGCCGCCCGCCACCCCTAAACCGGCGGCCGTCAAGCCATCATCGCCACCCAAACCAGCTCCAGTTCCCAAACCGACTCCGGCGAAGACGACGACATCCGCAAAGTCGAAACCGGTGATCGATGACGACGAGGAAGATGACCGTCCGTCACGATCCCGGCGGCGGGACGAAGACGAGGAAGATGATCGCCCTGCCCGATCTCGTCGACGGGACGACGATGACGAAGAAGATGAGCGTCCGAAGCGTTCACGACGGAATGAGGAAGATGACGACGATCCGAAGAATCGCCGCAAAAAATGGGACGAGGAAGACGATGATCTTTCCTCAACCAAAAAAAAACGTGGCATTCATCCGCTGCTAATCGTCGCCCCGATTCTGGGTTTTGTGTTGATCGGGGCGGTAGTCGCCGTCTTGGTTTTGCGTGGGGGAAAAGCAAAAGACAAGGACATCGCCGACAGCGGCGGTGTCAAAACCCCGCAAGCCACTTGTTCTGTCGAATGGCCGGAAAAGGACATCAACCAATTGATCGTTACCGATGCTGGCAATCAGTTCGCGGTCTTCCGCAAACCAGAACAATCCGGCAACACATGGGAGATTGAACCGGTGGACATTGCCACGGGCAAATCGGCCGGAAAATTTCGCATCCCGGAACTTGAAACACCGCAATATGTCGCCATTTCCGGGGATGGCAAATACGTCATGGTTGAACAGGATAACCGCTTCGGCAACAGCGACCGGGCGTTGACCATTTATTCCACCACGGACAAGGTTGAAGTCACCAAAAAGTGGGTACCGTATCCCAGGAAAGACATTTTCAAAAGCCCGACGTTGTACAAGGCCGAGTTCATCGGCAACAACAAATTAGTGACGATCAACACCATGCGCGGGATGGATGTCTGGTCGCTTCCCAGTTTTGAGTCCGTCGTCTCCGGGGCGAAGTATCGATCCGTCGGAGAGCCCTTGCTTAGCTGGAATGACTTCAATGTTTCGAGCCTGAAATACGAACGCTTTGTGGCTTTCTCCGTTGATCGCAAACAGGTGGCGATCTGGGCTGGCGATGGCTACGTTGTGGCCAACACCGAGGACGGCCTTGAGGCCGCAAGACTTTCCACCACCGCTTTGAATCTTCAGAACATCAAAGCCGGTCCCGTGGCCTGGCGACCGGACGGCAAGGTGTTGGCGGCAATTTTTGAACACGGAAACTTCGGCAACCCGTCGGTGATTCTCGTGTTGTGGGACATAAGCAATCCTGCCGTTCCGACGGTTCACAACATGTACGCCAATCAATTCGATCAATCCAAGGGCCTAAACTGGTGGGGCAACCGATACGTCATCACCACCGGCGGGCGGGTGGATGGTGTCATCATTGATACACAAAACGGCAAAGTGTTGCGGCAGTTGATGTCCCCTGCCAAGAAAGTGTTTGGCTTTAGCCGAAACGGCCGACTATGGTATGCCGTCAGCCCGGAACTCCGCGACCCAGCCAAGATTCTGATGGTCGATTCCCCGGAAGATTTATTGGAAAAAGACGGCAACCAAGATCCCTACGAAGACATTATCAACAACAAGGGCCGGTTCTTGCGTCGATTGTGGATGGAACCCGAAGGAGTCTCGCGGATGCCAACCCGGTTCGACCCGCCGCTTCGACAGAACTTAATCAGCCAGCCGTGACACGTGGTCAAGGGAAGACTGCCAAAACGCGGGCGGGAGACACGAATCCCTCCTGCCAGACTGGCAGTTCTTCCCAACTCCACTGCAAATCAATTACTTCAACTCCTTAAATGAAAGATGTTTGCGCATTTCCAAATAGTCGGCATGACGATTGCATACCGGGTGGTGAATCGATGTGAACACCGCCCGGATCGCCGGGTTGCTCGTTATTGCCAACTGGAGAATGCTAAGTGGGTGCCAAACAGCTTTCTTACGCCGATGAAGCCCGTCAAAAGTTGCTGGCGGGCGTGTCCAAACTCGCCCGGGCCGTGCGAAGCACGCTTGGGCCGCGCGGACGCAACGCCATCCTCGACAAAGGATGGGGTTCCCCGACCGTGACCAAAGACGGTGTGAGTGTCGCCGAAGACATCGACCTGAAGTGTCCCTACGAAAACATGGGGGCTCAGCTCGTCAAGGAAGCCGCGAGCAAGACCTCGGATGTCGCCGGGGACGGAACGACGACCGCGACCGTGCTGGCCGAGTTCATCTATCGTGAAGGTCTCAAGGCCGTTGCCGCCGGCAGCGATCCGATGGCCATCACCCGCGGGATTCAAAAGGGCGTTGACGCCATCGTCGAAAATCTGAAGGCCGCCGCCAAGAAGATTGATCCGAACGACGAGAAGGCCATCACGGAAGTGGCGACCATCGCCGCCAACAACGATAAGGAAATCGGGTCCAAGCTCGCCGAAGCCATGAAGAAGGTCGGCGCCACCAACGGCGTCATCACCATCGAAGAAGGCAAGACGGCCGACACCGAAGTTCACGTTGTTCAAGGGATGCAGTTCGATCGCGGCTACCTCTCGCCGCACTTCGTCACCAATCAAGAAGACGTGACCTGCGAGTTCGAGAACCCTTACATCCTGATCTTGGAAGACAAAATTTCCAACGTGAAGGACTTGGTTCCGTTGCTGGAGACGTTCTTCAAGAAGAACGAACCGCTGCTCATCATCGCCGAAGACATTGAAGGCGAAGCTCTGGCCACGCTGGTGCTGAACAAGCTCAAGGGCATCCTCAAAGTCGCGGCCGTGAAGGCTCCGGGCTATGGCGACCGCCGCAAGGCCATGCTCGAAGACCTCGCCGTCCTCACCGGCGGCAAGGCGATCTTCAAAGACCTCGGCTTCCAACTCGACAAGATCCAACTTGAAGACTTGGGCCGCTGCAAGAAGGTCCGGCTGGACTCGGAAAACACGACGATCACCGAAGGGGCCGGGGACAAGAAAGCCATCGAAGGCCGGGCCGAATCGATCCGCAAGGAAATCAGCAAAACCGACAGCGAATACGACCGCGAAAAGCTGCAAGAACGTCTGGCCAAACTGGCCGGCGGCGTCGCCCAACTCAAGGTTGGCGGGGCGACCGAAACGGCCATGAAGGAACGCAAGGCTCTCTACGAAGACTCCCTCCACGCGACCCGGGCCGCCTTGGCCGAAGGGACTGTGGTCGGTGGCGGCGTGGCCCTGCTGAACTCTCGCAAGGCCATTGAAAGCCTCAAGCTCACCGGCGACGAAGAAGCCGGCGCCCGCGTGCTTTACCGGGCCTTGGAAATGCCGTGCCGCATGATCGCCGAAAACGCCGGCAAAGACGGCACGGTGGTCGTGGCCCACATTCGCCGGAAGAACGACGAAAACTGGGGTTACAACGCCGACGCCGACCGTTACGAAGACATGCGGGCCGCCGGGATCATTGATCCTGTGAAAGTGACTCGCAGTGCCCTGCAAAACGGGGCCAGCGTTGCCATGCTGTTGCTCACGACGGAAACTATCGTGGCCGACATCCCCGAACCGAAGAAAGATCACGACCACGACCATCACCACGATCACGGCGGCGGTGGCATGGGTGGCATGGGCGGGATGCCCGGCATGGACATGATGTAAATAACCTCCCCGCCCGGATGAATGCCGGGCGGGTCTTCTTCCCACAATCAAACACCACTGAAGATTTTTCGGAGATATCCCATGTCGATTCGTCCCCTAGATGACCGTGTTGTGGTCGAGCCCCTCGAAGCCGAAGAAAAGACGGCCGGTGGCATCCTTCTGCCGGACAGCGCCAAGGAAAAGCCCCAGCGTGGCAAGATTCTCGCCGCCGGTCCCGGCAAGCTCCGCGACAACGGCGAACGGACCGCGCTAAGCGTGAAGGTGGGCGATGAGGTCCTCTACGGCCGCTATGCCGGGAGCGACATCAAAGAAGGCGGCAAGGAACTGAAAGTGATGCGCGAAGGCGATATTCTGGCAAAGATCGTCAAGTAACGACCGCTAGCCCCACCACACGAACATCCAACACCGAGCATCAAGCAAATGGCAAAACAACTTCTGTATACCGACGACGCCCGCAAGAAACTGCTGACGGGCGCCGAAAAGCTGTCCAAGGCGGTGGGCGTCACCCTCGGGCCGACCGGCCGGAACGTCATCATCGACAAGTCCTTCGGCGGCCCGACCGTCACGAAGGACGGCGTGACCGTCTCCAAGGAAATCGACCTCAGCGATCCCTTTGAAAACATGGGGGCCAAGCTCGTCAACGCCGTGGCCCAAAAGACCTCCGACTCGGCCGGCGACGGCACGACGACGGCCACCATCCTGGCCCTTGCGATCTATCAGGAAGGTCTGCGGATCATCACCGCCGGGGCCAACCCGATGGCCGTGAAGCGCGGGATCGACAAGGCCGTTGAAGCCGCCGGGAATTTCCTCGTCAGCGGCCTGACGAAGCGTCTTTCCAGCAAGCAGGAAATGGAACACGTCGCGTCCATCTCCGGCAACAACGACCCGGCCATCGGCAAGCTAATGGCTGATGCGTTCGAGAAGGTCGGCAAGGACGGCGTGATCACCGTCGAAGAAGGCAAGACCTCCGCGACCACGCTGGAATTCGTCGAAGGGATGCAATTCGACAAGGGTTACATCTCCCCGTACTTCGCGATCAACAATCCTGATCTGAAGTGCGAGTTCGACGATGCTTACATCCTGATCTACGAAAAGAAGATTTCGAGCGTCCGCGACCTCCTGCCGATCCTTCAGAAGGTCGCCGAAACCCGCAAGCCGCTACTCATCATCGCCGAAGACGTCGAGAGCGAAGCCCTCGCCGTGTTGGTGGTGAATCGCATTCAAGCCGGTCTGCCGGTGTGTGCGGTGAAGGCCCCCGGATTCGGTGATCGTCGCAAGGCCATGCTGGCCGACATCGCCACCCTGACCGGCGGCCAGTTCGTCAGCGAAGACCTCGGGGTCAAGCTGGAAAACGTCGGCCTTCAGCACCTCGGCTCGGCCAAGCGGATTAGCGTGGAAAAGGAAAGCACCACGATCATCGACGGTAACGGCAAGACCAAGGACATCACGGACCGGATCAACCAGATCCGCACCCAGATGGCCCAGACGACCTCGGAATACGACAAGGAAAAGTTTTCCGAACGGCTGGCCAAACTGACCGGCGGCGTCGCCATCGTCCGCGTGGGCGCGGCGACCGAAGCCGAAATGAAGCAGACCAAAGCCCGCATCGAAGATGCCCTGCACGCGACCCGCGCGGCCGTCGCCGAGGGGATCGTCCCCGGCGGAGGAACCGCCCTGCTCCGCTGCGTCAAGGTTGTCCAAGAAAAGGCCAAGGGCCTCGAAGGTGACGAACAACTGGGTGCCCAGATCGTCGCCCGCGCCCTCACGAAGCCGGTCCGCACCATCGCCGAAAACGGTGGCCAAGACGGAGCCGTGGTGGCCGACGAAGTTGATCTTCGTGGCGAACAGAACAAGAATATTGGCTACAACGCCAACAGTGGCGATTATGTCGATATGTTCGAGGCGGGCATCGTTGACCCCACAAAGGTCACGCGGTCAGCTCTCCAGAACGCCGCCAGCATCGCCGGTTTGATGCTCACCACGGAAGTGATGATCACCAAGATCGACGACGACGATGAGAAGTCCAAAGTCTCCGGGGCCATTGCCTAATTATTGTTGAAGTGACCTTACGATACCCCGGCCCGGCTCACCGTTCCGGGGTATCGTTGCGAATATTGAGAATGCCGGGACAAATTGAATGGTCGATCTGACCAGTTTCGCCTGTACAATGTCCTATTGGAAACGGCGACAAGCGTGGCCCGACATTGCGGCGCAATGACTCCCAATCGAATGACCTTCTCTCCGTGGCTTTAGATTTCCGTTGGCCCTGTTGATTGGTGATGCAAAACCATGGCGATGAAGCGTGATTATTACGAAGTCCTCACGGTCTCCAAGGAAGTCGAGATCGAGGTCATCGAAAAGACCTACAGGAAACTTGCTCGGCAATATCACCCGGATCGCAATGTCGGTGATCCCGAGGCTGAGGTGAAATTCAAGGAAATCAACGAGGCTTTTGAAGTCCTCGGCGACCCCGAAAAACGCGCGCGTTATGATCGTTACGGACACGCGGGTCTTGAGGGGGGCGAAGGTTTCGGCCCCGCCAGTGGTTCCTTCTCTGATATTGTCAACGACCTTTTCGGCGCGTTCATGGGCGGTGGTGGCCAAGGGGGCAATCGCCGAGGGGGCCAACGCGGACCGCAACGCGGTTCCGACCTGCGGATGCCCCTCGACATCGATCTCCTTGAAGCGGCTCGGGGTGTCAAAAAGCCGTTCAAAGTGCGTCGTCAAGAAATCTGCCTCGAATGCACCGGTACGGGAAGCAAATCCAACAAAAAGACAACATGCCCCCGTTGCAAGGGAAAAGGGGAATTTGTCCAGCGACAGGGCTTCTTTGAACTCCGGCAGGCCTGTCCGCAATGCAACGGGTCCGGTTCGGTGATCGCCGATCCTTGCGTGAAGTGTTCCGGAGCGGGCAAAATCCAAGTCGAAAAAGAAATCAGTGTCAGCGTTCCGCCAGGTTCCGACACTGGATTGCGGTTGTTCGTTGGCGGCGAGGGAAACGCTGGTGATCCGGGTGCTCCGCGAGGGGATTTAGAACTCGTGGTCCGCGTAGCCGAGCATTCGATGTTCAAGCGAGAAGGTGTCGATCTCTTTGTGGATGATTTGCCAATCACCTTCAGCCAGGCGGCCCTCGGGGCAACGGTTGACATCCCCACACTCAATGGCAAATCCACCCTCAATGTCCCGGCGGGAACACAGACCGGGACCGAATTCCGCATTCGCGGAGAGGGAATGCCCGAACTGCGGGTAAGCCGACAGGGCACGCCGATCGAAAACTCCCGCAAAGGAGATTTGCGGGTGACTGTGAACGTTGAAACACCCACGCACCTGACAAAACGTCAGGAAGAATTGCTCCGCGAACTGGCGGAGATTGAACATCGGCAAGTGTCGCCGGCCCGAAGGGGGTTCTTCGACAAAATCAAGAACCTGTTCACGGCTCCGGCCGACACAGAACCAACCCATTAACCCTCTCATAACATTTAATCATGATGACGCCGAACGAACCAACCACCGAAGACCTCCCGCCCGTCAACGCCGGGGAACCGACCGAAACCGAAGAGACGAAAACGATGCGGGAGAAAATCGCCCACTTGGAAAAGCAGAATGACGAACTTCTGCGTCACCTCGCCGACTACCAAAACCGGCACAAGGAGATGCAGGCGGTCGTAAAGCGGAACTCCCAAGAAGTGGAAGCCCGCCAAAAATTCGCCCATGAAAAATTCGCGATGGACATGCTGTCCGTCCTCGACAATTTGCAACGCGCCTTGGATGCCGCCGAGAAAGCCGGGGACAAAAGCCCGCTCACAGTCGGGGTGATGGCCACGCAAGCACAAATCGGCGAAGTGCTGAAACGCCACGGAATCACGCCGATCAACGCCCTGAATCAGCCATTCGATCCAAACTTGCATCAAGCGATCCAAAGCCAGCCCGCCGGCCCCGGTGTCGAGCCAAACACGGTGACCAACGTGGTCCAGCAAGGCTACATGATTCATGACCGGGTGATGCGGCCCGCAGCGGTCGTGGTTGCCCAATCCGGTTGAAATTACTTTCCCCAGAAAAATCATGCCAACATACGACTATGTCTGCGACGCTTGCGGCCATGCCTTCGAGGAAATGCAATCCTTCTCGGCGGCCATCCTGACCAAATGCCCAAAATGCGGCGAGGAAAAACTTCGCCGCCTCTTCGGCACGGGGGCCGCGATCTTGTTCAAAGGTTCGGGATTCTACGAGACGGACTACCGGAGCGACTCCTACAAACAGTCGGCAAAGACGGAATCCGATTCAAGCAAACCCGCCGCCACCCCGACAGCCACTCCTACTCCGGCGCCCGCATCAAGTCCCCCTCCTTCCTCTGGCGGTGGCAAGTCCGACTCGGGTGGCAAGTAGTCTGATCTTCAACGGATTTGGACAACAGGAACGATGAAAAAAACGATCTGCCCGATCTGCGAGAAGGCGATGCCCGGCCAGTGGAACGAATGGCCGGAGTATCCCTTCTGCTCCAAGAAATGCCGAACAATTGATCTTGGCCGTTGGCTTGGGGAGAACTACCGGGTTCCATCCCAAGAAACACCCTCTACTTTCCCGGACGAAGAAGAGTGAGCGTCTTTTAAGTTGTGGTACTGACGATTTTTCACCTGCTTTTTCAAATCATACCCTTTCAGATTTCTCAGGAAGAATCCTGCTGGATTCTGATGACAGATCATGTTACATTCAAATTACCTACCGACCTTGGCCTCCCGGCCTCCCTCCTAATTTGGGGACTCCACATGCCCCGTCTGCGGACTTGTAACGACTTCGTGAACCAATTGCGGCAGCCAGACCGGCGCAGTTTTGTGCGCGCCGGTCTTCTTGGCACGATGGGCTTGAGCCTTGCAGACTTGTGCCGTGCGGAGTCGATTTTTCCAAGCCAAAAACGACCCACCTCGGTCATCATTTTGTGGATGCGAGGCGGACCGTCCCACATTGACATGTGGGACCCGAAGCCGGATGCCCCGGTCGATTATCGCGGCGAATTCGGCACAATGAACACCAACGTCAGCGGGGTGCGCCTGACTGATCTGCTGCCGATGTCCGCACGAACGATGGACAAATGGGCCATCATTCGCAGTCTGTTTCATCATGAAGCTGGTCACTCGGCCGGGGATCAGATTTGCTTCACCGGCTATGATTCCGGCCCCCGACCGGATGAGAACATCCACCCGAGTTGCGGGTCGATTGTGTCCAAGCAACTTGGCCACACCGTTCCGGACATGCCTGCCTATGTGATGATTCCCCGAAATGTCCCCGGAACCGGCCCGGCCTATCTCGGTGTCGCCCACAAGGCTTTTGAGACTCAAGCCGACCCGGCAAATCCGGGTCCGTTCAAGGTTCCCAATTTTGAACTGCCGGAGGGCATCACGCTCAACCAAGTCGGCGACCGCAAAGGGTTGCTAAGAAGCTTTGACGGCCTCCGGCGGGATGTGGATGCCTCCGGCCAGTTCGATGCGATGGACGGTCATCAGCGCAAAGCGTGGGATATTCTGACCTCGGCCAAGGCCCGCGAAGCATTCGACATGGACCGGGAACCGATGTCCGTCCGGGAACGCTACGGATTCATGCCCGCCTTCGATCCAAAAGCGGCCAACCGATGCGGATGTCCGGCTTGGAGCCAGCGGATTTTGCTGGCCCGGCGATTGGTGGAGGCGGGCGTCCGGTTGGTCACCGTCGATCTGCGCTGGTGGGACACCCATGTGAAGGGCTTTGAATCCTTGAAAGACGGCTTCCTCGCCCGTTGGGATCGGGCTTACACCGCTTTGATCGAAGACTTGGAAGTTCGCGGTTTGGCCGATAGCACGATGGTGCTGGCATGGGGCGAGTTTGGCCGAACGCCGAAGGTGAACACCGATGCCGGGCGGGACCATTACCCTGGCGTGTTCAGCGCGGCCATCTCTGGCGGCGGCATTCGCGGTGGAACGGTGGTCGGGGCTTCCGACGAGAAGGGGGCCTTCCCCAAGACAAACCCGAAGACGCCGCAAGACGTGCTGGCGACCGTCTATCGGCATCTCGGCGTCGATGTGAACGCGGATTACATGAGCAACGGCCGACCGATCCGGGTGTTGCCAAGCGGCAAGCCGATTGATGAATTGTTTGCCTGATCCACTTTAAGGTTTCGCCCGCTTCAACGTCAGCAACCAGTTCCGGTTGTCCTCAGTTGTCTTGAAAGCCGTCGGCCGGGGATCGCCGGGGGTGGCAAAACACACCGTGAGCGTGTCCCCTTCAATGAGATAAATGCCTTTTTCGATTCGATCAAGTTCATCCATGAAATCAATGTGGTGATGTCCGGGCGTTAGTGAATTCACTTTCACCATCACGGTGCGATCCGAAACGAGGCCGGCTTTCAATTTCGCCTGAAGACCATTCTTTAAGGCTTGGATTTCCAATGTCGGCTTGCGTTCGGAAATGATCTTTTCAGGGGTCTTGCGTCCCTTCACCTCAATACCGGTGATTTGCCATTCGCCGATGAGTTTGGTCCCCTCATCTGGAGCGGCTGGCTTGGCTTCCGGCCGGACCTGCGGTGGCACGGTCATGATCGGAACGTCTTGCTGGAGTTTCACCAGCCGACCGGTTGGCCGGAAGTTTTCACCCTTCCAATGTTCCTGAGTCTTGCGGACGGTGCGGTCAAATTGCTCGACTTCTTTGCCTAGCTTTTCGATGGTGACCGCCCGATTCTCGAAGGATTTATACAGGTGAATCCGTCGGTCGGTAGCATCAAACGCAAAGTGGGCGGGGCCGATTTTATCGTTCGCCTGAAGAAGATTTCTCCAGGCATTGGCGGCGACTTGGTCCGGATCTTCGATGGGGGCGAACTTGCTTTCCATCCAAATCCGCTGGCCGTCCGTGCTCAGGGAGAGCATTACATGCACCGGCCAATGATCGCGTTCGATGGTGATTTGAAACACATCCGGCGAAAGAGCCTTGGGGATATGATCCAATTCCCGAAGGTATCGGCCCAATGTTTCGGTCCCGATTCCCGTGGCGGGAACGGGCCGAATGATCGGATCGCTTTGGGCCATGCATGCGGTCGGCAGCCCGAACAGCAGGAACACCCAGCCGAAGAAAACGGATTGCCCGCGCATGGCCACCAACTCCGCGTGAGGAATTTTTTTCTCGAAGTTCCGACCATAACAGGACGTTTTTTTTTCGCAAGTCGGACTATTCGGCGCGTTTAGTCCCTATCTCATCAGTCCCGTTCAGGTTATCCACCTTGTCAACCCAACCCCTCTTGCGTTAATCTCACAGTTGGGGGAAGGCATCCCTTCGGGAGCGAATTGTTATGAAGCACGCGTGTCTGTTCAGCCTCTCCACGGGGCTTCTCATTCTTGGGATAACCGGCATTTCTGCCCAAGTCCCCAAGGCCGGACAACCAGCCCAGATCAAACCCGGCGACCCCGGTAAACTGCCGCAAGTCAAAGCGGCCGACCCGGCCAAGAATCCGAATCCCAATGCCAACCCACCGGCAAAGGGTGCCGATCCGGCGGCCGTGCCCCCAGGAAACCCCGCCGCCGTGCCCCCCGGAAATCCCCCGGCGATCCCGATCGTCGCACCAGCGCCGGCCGCAAAAGAAACCAATGATTTTCCCAGGGAATTCGAAGGAAAATCATTGGTTATGTGGATCAACGAACTGAAAACCAGCCGGGATGCGGCCGTTCGTGAACACGCCATCCGTGTTTTCCCGGCGTTCGGGCCAAAGGCCATGATCGCCATCAGCGAGCAAATGCTGACCACTCTCAAGACCGATCCGGATCTTAACGTCAAACTAACGGCGCTCAGCATTGCCCCTTTCATGAATTACAACCAACTGGAAGATCGATTTTGCAATGACCGGCTTGAAACGATTATTCGCATGTTGGATGCCGAGTCGGTGACGGTTCGTTACGACGCGACGGTGGCGCTCTCGAACATCGGACCAGTCCCGGCGGCTGTCAAAGGAATACCCCGGTTGGTTGCCCGCACGAATGAAATCAGTTCCTGGCTGACTCGAAAAACGGCCGCCACGGCGCTCGGCAGCGTTGGCCGAGGTTGGTCGAATCCGGACAATCCCGCCGAAAAAATCGACCCTTCCGAAAGTGCCGTCCTTGGGTTGCTCAATGTGCTCAAGACTGATCCTTCAGTTGCCGTGCGAAGGGAAGCCGCCAATGCCCTCATCGTGATCGGGCCGGTTTCCAACAACCAACACAAGGTCTGGAAAGCCGGTTTGGAAAACGTCCTGAAATTCGAGAAGGATCGTGGCATTCAAGGGCTGGTCCGCGTGGTTCTCCTCAAACACGATCCGGCAGGGGTGAAGGGGAACGAATCACTTCTGACCGCCATCACCACCCAACTCTTGGCACCGGAAGCGGCCGCGCGTTCCGAAGCCTGTCAGGCCCTTGGATTGCTCGGTGATGCGGCCGGCAAAAAGGCCCAGGACCTGTTGGATGTGATTACCAACCCGAAGGAAGAAAACAGTGTGGTGGCGTCGGCCATTATCGCCGTCGCGAGCATGAAGTCCCAAGCCGCTGTGACGGCCCCGGTTCTCCGCAAGGTGGCCACCAGCCACCGGACTGAAGAAGTGAGGGCCTATGCGACTGAAGCTGTCAAGGTTCTTCAAGGCGAGGAAAAGAAGATGGCTCCACCCGTGGTGGTCCCTCCAGTTGCGCCCGAGAAGAAGTGATCGGCGAATCTTTTGTCCCGCTCGGATCATCTCACTTTCAGGCGGCGGGTGTTTGTCATTCCGTCGCCATATTCAAATCAGTCACAAAGCGATTGGTCCGGCGTTCGTGTCCAATCTTGGTGGTCGGACCGTGACCGGGATACACAACGGTTTCTGCCGGTAGCGTGTATAACTTGTTCCGAATGCTCACGGCCAGTTGCTCAAAGGAACCGCCGGGGAAATCGGTGCGCCCAATGCTGCCGCGAAACAACACGTCTCCGCCGATGAGGACGCCGAATTCCTTCAGGTAAAACACAACATGGCCGGGGGAATGGCCGGGGCAGTCAAAAATATCGAGGGTCAGCCCGGCGAATAACAATTGTTCCCCCTCGCGGACGATTTGATCGGCGGGGGGGCTGATGATGTCGAATCCATACTGTCGGCTGAGGTTCAAATCCGGGTCGAGGAGCATCGGAGCATCATTCACTCCGATAATCAACGGGGCTTCCGGATAGACGGTTTTGACATCCCCGTTCCCGGCAATGTGATCCGAATGGCCGTGCGTGTTGAGAATGGCAACCGGTTTCAGCATTTGATCGGCGAGAAATTCGTGGATGAGGTCCGGTTCAAGACCGGGATCAATCACGAGGCAATCAGTGTGGCCATCCAGCCAGATGACGTATGTATTTTCGGCGAACGGCATCGAAACGATTGTTTTGATTTGAAAACTCATGGACCTTCCAATGATTTCACTTGCGGCGTAAAATGGCACAATCTACCATTTAGCTTAACCGCTGGCGGCATTCCCGCCCATCTTGGAACCCTTACCACGGAGCTCGCGAATGTCGAACTACCTTGAAGACGGATATCACCGCGAAACAGCCGCGGCCTATGCACCGGTGGACGAACGCATCTCGTTCATCCGAAAAACCTACCTGCACCTGGCGGTGTCGGTCGCCGGATTGGTCGGGATTCTCGCCCTGTTGAAGTTGGCGCATGTGGATCGTGAAATCATCGGGGTAATTTACGGCTCCCCGATCTCGTTGCTGTTTTTGATGGTCTTCTTTATCGGCGGCGGCTGGCTGGCCCGATACATGGCCCGCGCTGAGGCCCCGCCCGCCGTGAAATACGCCGGGTTGGCCATTTACACTGCCATTGAAGCCGTGTTCCTTCTCCCGATCATCACATTCGCGGAGATGAAGTATGGCATGGAGATCATCAATCAGGCCAGCATGCTGACGATGCTCGTCTTTGGCGGGCTGACAGTCACCGTGTTTGTGACCAAGAAGGATTTTTCGTTCCTTCGGTATGGGCTTGTCATGCTGAGCCTGTTGATGCTCGGGTTGATCCTCCTGTCCATCGTCGGACCTTACTTCGGCTTGTCTGTTGGTCTCGGAATGTGGTTCAGTGGCTTGGGGATTGCGTTGGCGGCCGGGTACATCCTGTACGACACATCAAACATCCTGCACCACTACAACACGGACGAGCATGTCGGCGCTGCCTTGGAATTGCTGGCTGATGTCGTGTTGCTCTTCTACTACATCCTGCGATTGCTCATGCAGAACCGTGACTAAACGGCTTTGTGACGGATGAAACAGAAAAGGGCGGACGTCGTGCGACGTCCGCCCTTTTCTGTTTCATCCGTCACAAAGCCGTTTCTATTCCAACCTGACCTTGGCGCCGAAGTCCTTCTTCTCCTTCGAGATGAAATACGTGATGCAGGCCGCGTCGATGAGGTCGGGACTAAAATTCACCCGCTCCATGTTGTACTTGGCGATTGAGATCATCTGGTCCATAATGTCGCGGGGCTGGCACATCCGGTATGGCCGATTGGTCGGACGATACCATTTGTCGATGAGATAATCCAAACCGCCCGCGTCAAATTCTACCCGGCGGCCTTTGCACACCAGTTCCCAAATTCGACGGTATTGCCCCTCGTCCGGGTCGGTGACTTCAATTTTGAACTTGATCCGGCGAAGGAATGCCTCGTCCGCGAGTTGTGTGGGGTCGAGGTTCGTGGAGAAGATCAACAGTTCGTCGAAAGGCACTTCGATTTTTGTTCCGTTCACCGTGGTGAGGTAATCGTACCTCTTTTCCAAGGGAACGATCCAGCGGTTGAGAAGATCCATCGGCCGAAGTTGCTGGCGGCCAAAGTCGTCGATCATGAAGATCCCGCCGTTGGACTTCATCTGCAACGGGGCCTCGTAGAACTTGCCGTTGGCGTTGTATTTCAAGTCAAGCATCGGCATCACCAGTTCGCCCCCGACAACAATAGTCGGACGCTTGATCTTCACATACCGGGTGTCGTGGGCGTTGCCCTTCATCATCACGCCTTCATTGCCCGAGAGATCGATATCCTCTTGGACGACGTGATGGAGGATCGGATCAAATACTTTGATAATCTGGCCGTTCGCCTCGACCGCGTGGGGGATGAACATGGTGTCCCCCATCAACCGGGTGATGCGTTCGGCGATGCTGGTTTTGCCGTTGCCGGGGAACCCGAAGAAGAAGATCGACGCCCCGGAGTTGACGGCCGGGCCGACTTGGTTGAACATGGACTCTGAAATGACGAGATCTTCAAAAGCTTTTTGAATGCTCATCCGGGTGACGATCAGTTTCCGGATGCTTTGGGCCATCACCGATTCGCAATAATCTGCGAACGGCACCGGGGTTGGCCCGACATAGGCCGTCTTGCCGATGGCATCTTGGACGGCGGCTGTCCCCTTGGGGGGCTTGATCTCGTAGATGAAGGACGAATCCCCGCTGGCGCCGCGCTGGCCGATGATGTCGATCAGCGTTTGCTTTCGCATCGCCTGAAGGACCGCCGAGATGGCCACGAACGGAACGCCCATTTCCTGGGCGATTTCCCCGCCAGTCAACTGCCCACGGTTGTAAATGGTTCGCAATACCAAATCAAACAGGAAGGGAAGCGGCAGGCCGAGATCTTCCCAACGGGCCGGCGGACGGGGAATGAATGGATTGGTGATCTTCGGGACACTTTCCTCAATGTCCGGCGGCGGGTCGCCCAATAGCGTCACCCCTTCCAAGCCGCCATTCGCCATCGCCTCCCGGTGGAGCTTTTGATAATGCGTTTCATGCAGCCGAAGATGCTGGAGGGCCTCGGCGTCGTCCTTGTCTTCCGCGAGTTTCAAACATTCCAACAGGGCGGGCACGACCACGTACTTGATGCCATCAATGTACATGTGGTGCAGATATTCCCCCGGCCGGACGTAGCAGTCCGGAAGGTGGTCGTCCTGCTGGAGCAATTGCTCGTGAAATTCGGGGGCGATGATGAATCGCATGAACGGAATTCTCGGCAAGAAACTAAATGAATTGCGTCATTTTAGGACGCAATTCCCCGTTGAGTGTCGGGATTCGGATTCGGCCGGAAATTGTGCAAGAATTGGACAATCTGATCGTTATTTGACGACTTCCACACGATCAACCGCGATATGCGGGCGGTACAGTTCCGGCCGGGAAACCACTTCACCAAAGACCATGACCCGTTTGCCGACATAACCCCGCAGGTTCATTCCCTCGACGCCGGTGGCATAGTGGGTAACATTTCCCTTGTCATCCTGAAAGGAATACACCTGCTGACCATCAACAAAGACTTTTTGAAGTTCTTGGAGGTATCCGGTTCCCTTCCCTTGCTGAGGTTGGGGGGCCGCCGCAGGACGGGGCCGGTCTTCTGGCACCGGGTTCGACACGGGGATTCCCATGCGGCTTTCGCTGCGACGCGGGGCAGCCGGATCGCCCTTTTTCAGAATCTCATCGCAGCGGGTGAAGCGGTTGTAGACGATAACGATGGCGTCCCGCTCGGCCTTTTGATCCCAAAGGTCCTGATAGATGCGGGCATACAAACTCTTCGCGGTGGCGTGGTCGCCGCTACGTTCGGCCTGGCTTGCCTGACTCCAAAGTTTGTGATCGGTGAGGGCCTTCGGTAACGTGCCAACAGCGGGCTTGGTCACGCCGCCTTCTGTGGTGGCCTTGGAACCCTCTGAACCGGAGACCGTGAAAGCTGGTGGATCAGGTTGGTAATACGGGGCGGGCGAAGCCAGCGGGCTCATTTCCTGACTGCGCACGGCCGACTTGGGAACCCACCGCAAATCCCCCTCGGGCGGGGTCACGGGATACCATGACGCCCCCTCCACACGAACAGGCTTGCCGGTCACTTCCACGAGCGTTCCCTTGGGAAGCCGTGTGGTCACGCGAGTCAGCGGAGCATCGCCCTTGTCATTCCCGGCCATCACTTCCGCCCCTTCAACGAGGACGGTGACATTCGATTTGCCGGTTTCGTTGGGTTCGACTTTGCCGAGATGGATTTGCCGAATCCAACTGATGGTTCCCGGCGGCGGTTGGATGGCTAGAAAGCCGGTCTCCTCCTCGCGGAAGACAATCACCTTGTCCCCCTTGCGAAGCTGGCCGACGGAGGCAAAACTCATGGCGTGACCGGAGCGAAGTTCAACGCCGTCCGTCTCGACGACAGCCACCCGGCGACTATCCGGCGCGGCCATGACAACGCCCGCGGTTGCGACGAACCACAGAACCAACAGGCTGGCACGACCGGACATGAGAACCCCTCCGCAAACTCCCGTCACCGATCATCCGGCATTCGGGGAATTTGGGAGGGAATAACATCCCCGGTGATTATTGCAAGAGAAGTTAATCGGGTTTGCGAGGGGAACCGAGGTTCCATTCTCGGGTCTTCATTTCATCCATCAGACGATGGTTGGTGAGATCAAAGTATAATGGAGTGAGTGTCACGTAACCTTGCTGGAGCGCGCTTTCATCCGTGTCCGGGTGAGGTTCGGCACATCCGTAATCAGCGCCCAACCAATAATATGTCCGGCCGCGGGGATCGACATTGCGGACAAAACTCTCCTGATAAGGGGCGACATTCTGGGCAAGAACCTTCAACCCCTTCGGCGGTCCCAAGTCAGCGCTCGGCAGATTCACATTGAACAAGGAACCCGGTTGCGGCTTGTAAGCCAAAATCTCTTCCACCACCTGCCGGGCGATGGCGGCTCCGGCGGCGAAGTCAATCTGGGCGGGTTTGCGGTAAGACTGGGAAAGGGCGATGGCCGTGCATCGGAAGAACGCCCCTTCGACGGCGGCGGCAACCGTGCCGGAATACACAACATTGATCCCGGCGTTTGACCCGGCGTTAAGCCCGCTGACAATCAGATCGGGGGGTTCGGGCAGCAATTCCACCAACGCGAGCTTCACGCAATCAGCCGGACGCCCCTCGATGGCCCATCCGAAGAATGCTTTGTTCTCGTCGAAGATTTCTTGCACAATCAGCGGCGAAAGCAATGTCACCGAATGCCCGGCGGCGCTTTGCTCGGTGGCCGGGGCGCAGACGACGACATCCCCGAGCTTCTTGAGTTCTTTGTGCAAGGCCCTCAAGCCGGGGGCGTAGATCCCGTCGTCGTTCGTCAGCAAAATTCGCATGGTGTCCTACTCGGATGAAGAATCGTCAAACTGATTCTTGAGGCGGCGATGCCGGAGTTGGTGATGATAGTGCTGGGCGAAGCGGTGCGCCTCGTCCCGGACGAATTGCAACAGCCGAAGGGCGGCCGAGTGTTTGCTGAGTTTGATCGACTCGCTTTCCCCCGGCCGGAAGATCTCTTCCTCTTGCTTGGCCAGCGAAATCAATGTCGGCGGCTCAATCCCCAACATTCTAAAAGCATCGAGAGCCGCGTTTAACTGCCCTTTGCCACCGTCGATCAACACAATGTCTGGCATGCCCCATTCTTCATGGGCACGGCCGTATCGTCGGCTGATGACCTCTCTCATAGAGGAGAAGTCGTCGATTCCCTCCACCGATTTGATTTTGAACTTCCGGTAACCGTTCTTGAAGGGAAGCCCATCAAGGAAACTCACCAGGGATGCGACCGTGTCTTGGCCGCTCAAATGGGCGATGTCGAAGCCCTCGATGGAACGGGGTGTGCCCGACATTCCGAGCGCCTTTTTAAGACCTGCCAAACCTTTGCGGGGATCGGTGTGAAAAGCCTCCGGCTGGATGTCTTTGTCAGCTTCCCCGCGAAGTTCCAGTTTTCCGAGGGCGGCGATGTCGTCCCGAATTTTGGCGGCTTTCTCAAAGTCGAGGGCCACGCTGGCGGCCTGCATGTCCTTGTTCATCTCGCGGATCAATCGGGCTTTCTTCCCCTCCAGCACCAACCGCAGGGAACGGATTTGCTTCCGATACTCTTCCTTCGTCACCCGCAGATTGCACGGGGCGGTGCATTGCCGAATGCTGGCCAACAGACAGGGGCGGAACCATCGCCACTTCGGATCGGCAGATTTGATGTCCAGCGAACACGTCCGAAACTTGAACACTCGTTGGAGAACTTGAACCGCCGCCCGCAGGCTCTTGGCGCTGGTGAAGGGGCCGTACAACTTCACCCCCCTCCGACGCGGTTTGCGGGTGATCTCCACTCGGGGGAATTCTTCGCGGGTGCGAATTTGGAGATACGGGAAGGTTTTGTCATCTTTCAGATCGGTGTTGAATCGAGGATGGATGTCCTTGACGAGACGTGCCTCTTTAAGGAGGGCATCCACCTCCGTGTCGGTGGTAATATAGTCAATATCGGCAATATGTTTAACCAGTTCGGCCGTCCGCCGTTCAGTGGCGGCAATGGCGGTGAAGTAGCTGGAGGCCCGGTTTCGCAGGTTTTTGGCCTTCCCCACATAAATGACCTTACCGTCGGCATCCTTCATCAGGTAAACGCCTGGTGAGGTGGGAAACGTCCGCACTTTTTGAGCGGGGGTCGTCAAAGAGACTTCAGGATTTGGTTCTGGTTCAGTCATGGACAAACGGTCCTTGTCCGCAGAAGACGGGCGTCAGTAGTGAACATCATTCTAGGTATGGAGACTTCAAAAGACCCAATCTTGGACATTACAACCAGTTTTTTTAGATTTTTTTGCCAACATGATGAACCAAATCTATCATCAGCAAGTTACGTTTCGCCTTGCCTAAACATGACTTGGCAACAAACAATTAAAAATCCTCTCCAGTCTCAATTATTCAGTTTTCGTCTCAATTCTAAGTCTCTTCGCACTTCCAATTCCCAATATTGATACTTTTTATATATAATTAACAAATAATAATCAGTGTATTATTTTGTCTATTTTACTCATTAACTCAACATTCATTTGAAGGAGATTTTGTTAGTTTCCATGCGTTTGTGTCCATCATTTGGGTTGAACACTCCCCGGAGATCGTTAGAAAAGGGCGAAGCTCGCCATCACCAACCTCGCAGGTGGTGACGAGGCAGGCGACACGATGCGCGACTTTTAGACACTAGAGGACCTGATTAGATGAACACCATGATTGGACTCGTTGCCCTCCTGACGTCCGTTGCCTCGGCGAACATTCAACAAACCCCGAACTGGACCGACGGTTATTCGTCGGCCAAGGTCGCGGTGGCCTCGGCTCACAAACCGATGGCCGTGTTCTTCGGGAAGGGATCTGCTGGCTGGGAAAAAGTGTTGAAGGAAGGCTCATTTGATCCTGCGATCAATCAACTGCTCGCTTCGAAGTACGTTTGCTTGTACGTCGATGTGACGACGGTCGAAGGGTACAACCTCGCGAAGACGTTTGAAGTCGCCGGGAAGGGTCTGGTCATCAGCGACGCCACCGGGAAAAACCAAGCGTTCAGCCTGTCGGGCGAGTTGACCAAGGCCGAACTCAAGGACAAGTTGGAAGTTTACGCCAAGGCGGACACCAAGGTCACGACCACGGAAACGGTCGTCCGCTCCACTGAAGTGATGCCGGTTCCCGCGGCCCCGGTGACCTACACGGTCATCCCGGCTGCCTACTACTCGACCGGAAGCAGTTGCCCGAACGGGAATTGTCCGAACCGTCGATAATCGACGATTCCATTTGCTCCGTCCGCTTGGCCCACCCAAACCGTGACGTAAAAACCACCCCATCGGCCGGTTCTCCTGTTGTCGCCGGGAACCGGCCGATTTTTTTATCCCTTCGTTCTTCCCTCCCGGATAAGATCACCTCCACGCCGCAGAGCCGATCTCGGCCAACCCACCCCGATTCTCTCCCACCATAATGTGAGGTGACCTCATGACGAAGATTCGTTTTGCCGCCAGTCTGTTGGTTCTCGCCATCGCGGGACTTTCATTCGCCGAAGATCCCAAGCCGAAAGAAGTGACCACCGACCCGGCCGATCCGTCGCTTCCCGTCGATTTCAAAATCCAAGGGGAATATGTCAGCGACAAAGCCGGCGCTCAAATCATCGCCTTGGGCAAGGGGGCGTTTCAGGCGGTGGTGTACGCCGGCGGGTTGCCCGGCGCTGGATGGGACGGCAAGAATAAGAGCCTCGTCGCCGGAATGATCGATGGCAAGACCGCCAAGTTTGAACCGGCCAAGGGCAAGCGGAAATACATCGCCGGTTCGGCCGCCGAATTCTCGGCCACCTCCAAGTTCCCCCCCGAAGGGCAAATCGATTATTCGGGAACTTGTGACGGCAGCGAACTGAAGCTCGCTTCCGATGACGGCAAATCCTTGGTGTTCAAAAAGACGGACCGCCAAAGCCCCACGCTCGGAGCCAAGCCCCCCGAAGGAGCCATCGTGTTGTTCGACGGCACCAGCAACAGCGCCTGGACCGGCGGCCGGGTGGACGAAAAGACGAAGTTCCTGAACACGGACGGCAAGGACATCAACACCAAGCAAAAGTTCAACAACTACTCGATGCACTTGGAATTCATGCTGCCGTACCGCCCGGATGCCCGCGGCCAGGGTCGCGGCAACAGCGGTTTCTACCAAGTGTTGATGTACGAAGTGCAGGTTCTTGACTCGTTCGGCCTCGACGGCAAGGATAACGAGTGCGGCGGCGTCTACACCAAGGCCGCCCCGAAAGTGAACATGTGCCTCCCGCCGTTGACGTGGCAGACCTACGATGCCGAGTTCACCAACGCGGTTTCCGAAGACGGCAAGGTCGTCAAGAAGTCCCGGTTGACGTTGAAGCACAATGGCGTGGTTGTGCAAGACAACATCGAGATCAACGGCAAGACCGGCGGCGCCCGCAATGACCCGGAAGGAACCCCCGGCCCGATTCAACTCCAAGGTCACGGCAACCCGCTGCAATACCGCAACATCTGGATCATTGAGAAGAAGTAACCTTCACGACGAACAACTCACATGCAAGCCCCGCGCCCACGCCGGGGCGGGGTTTGCATAGTGGGCCATTTCCGGTTGATCGTCGAACGGATGTTTCAACACACTCATCAGCCGTTCGATCTCGCCAAAGTCCTTCCGCTCGGCTTTCTCAATAGCCACTTGGGCGAGATAATTTCGCAACACATACCTCGGGTTCACCTGATTCATCGCCTCCCGGCGATCAGCATCGGTTCGTGATTCCTCTCTCAGTCGGGCCGAGTAACGGTTAAACCATTCATCGGCCATCGGGGCCAGTTTCAACCGCTGCCTGATCCCGTCGTTGCGAGCATCCGGCGATGAATCAAAGTTGCCAAGAATACGAAAGTAATTGGTGTAATCGGTCTTGGCGACAGCCAGCAGATCGATCAAATCTTGCCAAAGTTTCAGATCGCCATCGCAGGAAGTTTGCAGGCCGATTTTGGCCATCATGAGCGAGTTCATCTTGGCATTAAACGCGGGGGCATAAGTCTCAATGGCGGCCCGTGCGTCGTCCGCGTCGATCAGGCTCATGAGGGCATATCCCAGACAAGCCAGGTTCCAGTAACCGATGCGGGGCTGCTGGTCGAACGCATACCGCCCGGTGTCATCCGAGTGATTGCAGATGAAACCGGGGTCGAAATCCTCCATGAATCCGAACGGCCCATAATCGAGGGTCAGCCCGAGGATGGACATGTTGTCTGTGTTCATGACGCCGTGGGCGAATCCGATGGCCTGCCAATGGGCCATCAACTCGGCCGTGCGGGAGATCACCTCCCGGTAAAACGCCAAGTATGGTTTCTCAGCGGCAACCAAATGCGGAAAATAAAGGCCGATCACGTAATCCGCGAGGGTCTTCACTTCGTCGGTCTGCCCCCGGTGGGCGAAGACCTCAAAAGAGCCAAACCGCACATGGCTGGGGGCCATCCGGGTCACCAAGGCCCCGGTTTCCTGATGCTCGCGGTACACTTCCATGTCCGTGCCGACGAGGCACAAGGCCCGCGTGGTCGGGACGTTCAAAGCGTGCATGGCTTCGCCGCACAGATACTCCCGAATGCTGGAGCGTAACACCGCCCGGCCGTCCCCCATGCGGGAGAAAGCGGTTTGCCCGCCTCCTTTTAGGTGCAAATCCCATTTGCCGCCGATTGAGTTCCGAACCTCCCCCAGCAGAATCGCCCGGCCGTCCCCCAATTGCGGCACATAATGGCCGAACTGATGCCCGGCATACTTCATGGCCACGGGGTCCGATCCCGGCAAAAGCTTGTTCCCCGCGAAATATTCGGCGAACTCGGGGCGTTTCGCCTCTTCCGGGTCCAAATCAATCAGTTTGGCGGCATCCGCATTGAAAGCGATCAAATACGGGGACGGCACAACCGTGGGACTCACCCGTTGCCGGAACGTCTCCGGCAAGGCAGCGTAGGTGTTATCAAATGAAAGGGTTTCGAGGGTTTTCATGCCTCAATCATATGCAGCCGACAACGCGGTCGGATCGAGTGCGTGAAACCGGATCGCCCCTTGCCGGGCGAACGGTCTGACTAACAATAACTGATTGACAAGATTCATGTCTTTGGAGAAATCGCCGTGGCGACCGAAACGATGGAGTTTAAGACCGAACTGAAGCAACTGCTTCACCTCATCACCCACTCGCTGTATTCCAACCGCGAGATTTTCCTCCGGGAACTGGTCAGCAACGCATCGGACGCGATTAACAAGGTGAAATTCGACTCCCTCGCCAACGAGGACAAACTTGAGGACAACAAGGACTGGAAAATCCGTCTGATCCCGGACGCAAAAGCCGGCACGCTGACGATTTCGGACAACGGCATCGGCATGTCCCGCGAATCGGTCATCGAGCATTTGGGCACCATCGCCAAGTCCGGCACCAAGGCGTTTCTCGAAAACCTGAAACAGCAAGATGTGAAAACCCGCCCCGACCTGATCGGCCAGTTCGGCGTCGGGTTTTACTCTGCGTTCATGGTGGCCGACAAAGTCACCGTCATTACCCGCCCGGCCGGTTCGCCGACCGATGGTGTCACTTGGGTGTCCGATGGTCAGGGGGAATTCTCCCTTGAATCCTCCGTGAAGCCCGACCGCGGCACGGATGTGATCCTGCACTTGAAGGAAGACGCCAAAGAATACGCCCAATCATGGACGCTACAGAACCTCGTCAAGAAATATTCGGACTTCATCGAACATCCCATCGTGATGGAAGTGGAGACCGAAGGCGAGAATGAAGGGGAAAAGAAGGTCGTCGAAGAGGTGCTGAATTCCCAGACCGCCCTTTGGCTGCGAAACAAGAGCGAAGTGAAGCCCGAGGAATACGAGGCGTTTTACCAGCAAATCACCAACGACTCGGACAAACCGGCCCGTGTGATCCATTACACAGCCGAGGGGAACAACGAGTTCCGCGTATTGGCGTTCATCCCGAGCAAGAAGCCATTTAGCTACACATGGGAAGAACCGCAGGGGATGAAACTCTACATCCAGCGCGTTCTCATCATGGATTCCTGTGACGGACTGCTGCCGCCGTATCTGCGGTTCATTCGCGGCATCGTCGATTCAGCCGACTTGCCGCTGAATATCTCCCGTGAATTGCTGCAAAACAACCCTCTGTTGGAGAAGATTCAGAAGAACCTCGTGCGGAACATTCTGGAGGGCCTCGAAGCCCTCAAGAACACGGACGAGGAAAAGTACCTCGCGTTCTTCGATGACTTCGGCGTGATGCTCAAAGAAGGGGCGTCCCGCGACTGGTCGAACAAGGAAAAGATCGTCGATCTGCTCCTGTTCCAATCCACGAAGACCGAACCCGGCAAGTTCACCACGCTGGCCGAATACCTCACGCGGATGCCGGAAGGCCAGAAGGACATCTTCTATCTGATCGGTGAAAGCCGGGAATTGATCGAGAACTCCCCCCTGCTGGAAGCCTACAAGGCCAAGGGTTGGGAAGTGCTGCTCTGCACCGAACCGATCGACGAAATGGTGCTGCCAAGCCTGCGAGAATACAAGACGAAGGGCTTGAAGGCCATCGACCGTTCCGAGACGGAAACCCCGGAAACGGAAGCCCCGGAGAATGCCGAGGAGTTTAAGCCGTTCTTGGATTACCTGAAGACGAAGTTGCCCGATGTCACCGATGTCCGGCTTTCCAAGCGTCTCACGGAAAGCGCCTCTTGCTTGGTCGCCGACAAAGATGCGATGACCGCCCACTACGAGCGGTTGATGAAGAAAATGGGCCGGTTGGAAGAATCCTCCAAGCGGGTGCTGGAAGTGAATCCGACCCATCCGGCGGTGACGTTGCTCAACAAACTCTACGCCAAGTCGCCGGAATCAGATCAGGTGACCAACCTCGGGAAGCTGCTCTACGAACAAGCGGTGATCGCCGAAGGTTCCAAACTGCACGATCCGGCCGGGTTCAGCAAGCGGGTCAATGATTTGATGGTGCTGGCCTTGGAAAAATAATGTTTTTGGCCCGGTCACAAGAGTCCCGTCACATAAACGGGGCTCTTGTTTGTTCATCAGATTCGCCCGCGATCTTTCTTCACTCTTGGACATCAACCTCCAAGGGAATACACCACTTCAAACCTTTCCAACCCTGATGAGATCAATGCTAAAACTGCTCCTGATCGCCGGATCGTCCGCGATAATGTTCCTCTGGCTGACCCGGTCGGCCTCCGCGAAAGATCCGCTTCCGTTGACGAAAGCAACAATCAAGGACGAATCGGGGGCCACCCTCCCCTACCAGATCATGACTCCCGCCAAGGCGGAAGTCGGCAAGAAATATCCGCTGGTGATCTTTCTGCATGGCGCCGGAGAACGGGGAACGGACAACGAAAAACAACTCGTTCACGGCGTCCCGCAATTCGCCTCCGAAGAAAACCGGAAGAAGTACCCGTGTTTTCTGATTGCCCCGCAGTGCCCGGACGGCAAGAAATGGGTGGAAGTCGATTGGAGCGCGGACAGCCACACGATGCCGAAGGAAGTTTCCATCTCAGAAAAGCTGACCCTCGAACTCATCGACCAATTGCTCAAAGATCATCCGATTGACCCGAAGCGAATCTATCTCACCGGCCTTTCGATGGGGGGCTACGGCACATGGGACTTGCTCGCCCGCAAACCGGAACTCTTCGCCGCCGGGGTGCCGGTGTGCGGCGGTGCTGACGAGAAGACCGCTCAAACTCTCAAGAAGATGCCGATATGGGCCTTCCACGGCACCAAGGACACGGCCGTGAAACCCGCCCGGTCCCGCAACATGGTGAAGGCGCTTTTGGAGGCCGGAGGCCATCCCAAATATACCGAATACCCGGAAGTGGGGCACAACAGTTGGGACAAAGCCTACAGTGATCCCGAGATGTTCACGTGGTTGTTCACCCAAAAGAAAAACTGACAATCATTCACGCGATCATTCTTCGAGAGAAACACGACAATGAAGCTACGAACATTCGGTCGCTTGGGCTGGCAAGTCAGCGATGTCGGTTACGGCATGTGGGGTCTGGCCGGGTGGACCGGCCGGGATGAGGAAGAAACCCGCGAAGCCCTTCAATTGGCCGTCGATCTCGGCTGTAATTTCTTCGACACCGCGCTCGCCTATGGAGACGGTGTCAGCGAGCAGATTCTTGGCCGGCTTGTGCGGGACAACCCGGCCAAGAAACTTTACGTCGCCTCGAAAATTCCCCCCAAGAACCGCCAATGGCCATCGCGTCGCGGCTCGGCCCTCTCGGATGTGTTCCCGGCCGATTACATTCGCTCTTCCACCGAGGAAAGCCTGCGGCATTTGGGCATGTCGTCCCTTGATCTGATGCAGTTTCACGTTTGGGAAGATGATTGGGCGACGGATGAGCGATGGCAAAAAGCCGTCAGCGATTTGAAGGCCGATGGATTGGTGAAGGCGATTGGCATCAGCGTGAACCGCTGGGAGCCGACCAATTGCGTTCGGACGCTCCGCACGGGATTGATCGACGCTGTGCAGGTCATTTACAACATCTTCGACCAAAACCCTGAGGACGAGCTTTTCCCCGTCTGCCGGGAACTCGGAGTGGCAGTGATTGCCCGCGTGCCGTTCGATGAGGGAACACTCACCGGGACATTGACAAAGGATTCGACGTGGCCGCAAGGGGATTGGCGCAACACTTACTTTGTAAAGGAAAACCTTCATGCCAGCGTGGATCGGGCCGAGGAACTTCGGCCGTTGATTCCTGTCGGAATGAGCATGGCCGACATGGCGATGCGGTTCATCCTGGCCAACCCGGATGTGGCGACCATCATCCCCGGCATGCGAAAGGTGCGAAATGTGCGGGCCAACATCGCTTCCAGCGACGCGACCCCGCTTTCCCCGAAATTGCTGGCTGAGTTGAAAAAACATCGGTGGGACCGAACTCCCACCGAATGGTCTCAGTGATTCATCACTGTCCGGCGATGATGATCAGCGGGCGGCGATCCTGGTTCGGCTCGGCCCGGCGAATCAGTTCCCGCACCATCCACGGCACATTTCCTTCGCCGAAGAGCAGGAACCCGAGGGTTCCGCTCATTGGCGATTCATCCGTCCAGCCAAAGTGAATCTCCGGCGGCCGGCCGACTTTGGCCATTTCAAGGGCCAAAGCCGCCAGGGTGTGCGAGATGGATGCCGCCTTGGAGATGTGCAGGATGTATTTCCCCTCGACGGCCCGGATTTTCAATGTCGGCAGGTTGTTGAACTCGCTGGCGTCATAGAGTTCCACCTCCACAAACACGACCATCATTTCCGGCGGGATGCGGTGTTCCCGCCGGATGATCTGTTCCTTCTCCTCCAAGGTCCGGCGCCCCGGCCGGTGCGGAACCAGCACCGAAAGCTCCAAATGCCGAAGCGTGTCCCACAGAAGCCGGGATTGCACATCCGGCAAATGGAAGCCGCTGAACCGCAATTCCCGGCTCCGGGAGACGCGGGAGAAGATCGAAGTGAACAGAATCGTCACGATGAAGAAACTGGCGATCTTGATCCCCGCCGATTTCTCGTAAATATTGTCGGCCGTTGTGAACACGAATACCGCCGTGATGAGGGCGAAATAAATCGTCAACAATCGCCACTTCAATCCCTTGTGGCGGGCGAGATCGATCACGCTGGCGATACAGGCGCTGGTCATCAGCACCAGCACCCCGGTGGCATAGGCATCTCCCTGGGCCTCGACGCTAGCCTTGAAGATCCAAGTCACCAGCAAGTTAATGCCCGTGAACATCAGCACCAGCGGCCGGATGGCTTGCGCCCACTCCGGGGCCATGCCGTACTTTGGCAAATATTGCGGGACGAGATTCAAAAGCCCCGCCATCGCACTGGCCCCGGCGAACCAAAGAATGATGATGGTGCTGATGTCGTAAATCGTGCCGAAGGCATTCCCGAAGATCGGCGATATTTTTTCGGGGCCTTCGCCGTGCGCCAGATAAGCGAGGGCGCGGGCGTTCGCCGGCGGCTTCTCCCGATCCTTCTTCTCGATCGGCTTCCCGTTCGCATCCAATGGCGGTTCGCCCTTGGCATTCACCGTCGTGATGGCTTCCGGCGGCACCAGCGTGCTTACAATGAGGGACGATCCCAGCAAGGCAACGGACATGATGACGGCCGCGCACAGCAGCAACTTCCGGGTGTTCGTGATTCGCCCCCGCGGCTTTTTGGGTTCGTCATCCTCCCGGCCCTTGATATGGGCCATCACGGCCACGCCAGTCTCGAAACCGCTCAATCCAAGGGCCAGTTTCGGGAACAGCAGCACGCTGACGGCGATGGTGGCCCAAAACCCCGTCGATGTGCTTGGTGATTCCTCCAAATACCAATCTCCCGCTCGAACACGTTCCAACCAATGGGTGAACCGTTCGGGGTGATCATTCAGATAAGAAAGACCGGCGGCGATCACAATCACATTGAGGAGCAGATATACCGTGACGATCACGGCCGCGATCCCGATCACCTCTTTGAACCCGCGCATGAAGGTCGCCCCGAGCAAAACAAGGAGCAACATGGTAACGGTGACGATCTGACCGTGTTCGGACTGGCTTTTCGGTTTGTCGAGCGGCCAGTAGGGGTTGTTGATGAGATGCTCGGCCGCGTCGGCGGCCGAGAGTGTCTTGGTGATGACGAAGTCGGTGGCCGCGAACCCGAGCAGGGTCAGCACGAGGATCTTCCCCGGCCAGCCGCTGAGGAGTTTCGCCAGCATCCCAATGGAACCCTGGCCTTCAAAAGACTTGCCGGCCACATAGCAGTAAACCGGCAGCGCCCCGAAGAGGGTGACCAACACAAGGACAATCGTGGCCAGCGGCGCCAGCAGGCCGGCGCTTTCCACGGCGATGGATGGTTGGTAACCGAGCGTGCTGAAGTAATCCACGCCGGTGAGACACATCACGCCGAGCCAAAAACTCTGGTGATGACCGCCGCTTGAAGTCGGCGTCGGAGACGATGGGTTGGACATTTTCCGGGAGGGAACCAGCGGAGGCACGAACCGATCCCAAGATAATTGGGAACCGGGTATCGCAAGCCCGGCGACAAGGCCGGGCATGTGTTTGTTGTCCGGTGAGTGGACAATTGAACACACAACGCGCTTCCGCAACGCTCGGGATATCTTACGGGATTGTCTCGCCTCTGTTGGAATTGCGGCAAACACGCCCGGTCAACGCACGACGCCCGGCCAATTGGCCGGGCGTCGCAGAGAAACAATCCGGATGGATGATTAGAAACCGAACTGCAATCCGAAATTGATCCCCTGAAGGAAATAATCCGTGTTCTTCGTCAGATCGCGGTTGTAAGCCGCCGACGGAGCGAGGCCATAGTTCGGGTCAGTCGGCAACGCTCGATTATTGATACTCTGGTCAAAAGACGATCCTGGCCGAATCACCCGGCTGACATACATGAAGGTGTAGCCCATTTGCAGACGCACCTTCGGCGTGAGCTGATAACCGAGATTCAGGCCGCCTTCCGGGATAAAGGCAAAGTCGCCGTCCTTGTGCCGACCGATATCTGCGGCGTCAAAGAACCGTCCCCCGGCGGCCGTGGAGGCGACGCCAAGATTGTTCAAGGTCGATGATCCCATCACATCCGTGTAGGAGTTCATGTAACCGGCGGCGAACTTGGCTGTCCAACCCCAATAGATACGGCCATAATTGTGATCCCCGCGGAGACCCAAGTTCAAGCCATAGAACTCGTTGAACGACCGGACGCGGTCAGAGGTCGTAATCCCAACCGGATTGGCCGCCCCCACCGTCAACCCCGAGAACGGCAGGGTCACGCCGGGGTAATTCGTGGTCCGTGTGTCCAAACTCATGCTTTCTTGAAGGTCGAAAAACCGCATCCCGACCAGAAAGTCAATTCCGTTGCCAGAACCCTCGTCACCCCGATACAGGTTGAGAATGCAATTGCCTTCGATGTTGTACGCCTGGCTTTGGGTGGCGAATTGTATCCCCCCAACCTGGCTCAACGGCGAACTAATCACATAGGACCCGGCATTGCCGGTCGTTGCATCCCGGAAAGGGATTGCATAAAGCGGCAATCCCGCGGTGGAGGATTGAAAGTTTTGGCCGAAGGAGCGGTTTTCCATCAAAAACCAAGTAAACTCCATCCCGTTGCGTCGTTCTTCGTCCGTGTAAAACCCGAACCATTGCCGCAAGCCATTGATCCGGCCCACGCTCAACGAACCACTCCCGAGCACGCTTGTGGTTGATGGGCTGCCCACCACGCCCGCGCTGCCCGCGCTGCTCGTGGTCACCAAGGCTGATTCCAGTGGTTGGGACTTCTGCCACCACATCAGATAATCGAAACCAACCCAGAAAGTAGGCGGGCCGGGCTGTTCCCAAGCCCCCAGGCCGCTGCCGCGACCGCCAAATCCACCTTCTCCGGGTCCTCGCATGTCGGGGCTAAGGCCAGGAGGGCCGAATTCGGCCGGACTCAATGAACTCCCGACCATCGGCGGCGGGATGATTTGCTGGCCGTTGCGAAGCATCAGGCCACTGTCGGGGCCGCCCGGTCCCGGCATGGGATAACCGCCAGGTCCGCCCGGACCCGGTCCGGGATAGCCGCCGGGTCCGCCGGGGCTCATCATGGCGCCCGGTCCAGGCCCTTGTCCGGGCATCATCATCGGGCCTTGTCCCGGTCCGGGCATAGCGCCCGGTGGCGGACCTTGGCCGAACGACAACCCGGCGCCGGCCGCGACCACGGCGAGTGAACCGAGAATCCGTTTTCGCATGTTCCAACTCCGTTGGCCGTCGCGGATGACGGCTTCGTCCCAGCTTTGTGTGCGGGCATCGTATGCTTCTCTCTTACCAAATCGGCAGGTTTAACCCGCATCATGAGGAAACCCGGCGCTTCCGGTCTCTTTTTCAAATCGAGAAGAACCGGCACAGCACGAATCTTTGGGAACCGGCCGTTTCTCGCTTCCCCCGTCAGCCAAAATGGGTTAATCTTTCCTCACCTGCCTGACACCCGCCGATACCCCGGTCGGAACGCCTTCCATGCCTCGCCACTTGGTTCTCACCCTCCTGCTTGCCTTTCCCGCCGCGCCGTTTGCGGCCGAACCGCTGTCCGCACGGATTGACCAGCTCATCTCCGCAAAGGCATCCAACGCCAAGTTCTCAAACCTTTCGGACAATGCGGAATTCTTGCGACGCATCTATCTCGATCTCGCCGGACGCATTCCCGCGAGGGATGAGACCGCCCGGTTTCTGGCGGATGCCTCACCGACGAAACGCTCGAAATTGATCGATGATTTGCTCAACGGCCCGGACTTCCCGACTCGCATGAGCGAGCAATTTCATGTGATGTTCATGGAACGCCTTGGCGACCACGCGGACTGGTCGGCCTACCTGCTGGAGTCGTTCAAAAAGAACAAGCCTTGGAACCAGATTGCGAAGGAAATCCTCCGGGCAGACGGAAGCAACCCGGAGACGAAAGGTTCCAGTTTCTTCATGTCCAAGCGGTTGGAACATTACGGCCAGCAGACGGTCGATTATTCGGCCCTCACCCGCGATATTGGCCGGTTGTTCCTTGGCAAAGATTTGCGGTGCGCCGAGTGTCACGATCACCTGTTCATTGAGGAATACAAGCAGAAGGATTTCAAGGGGCTGTTCGCCTTCGTGCAGAATGCGTTCCTGAACGACGAGAAGACCGCTGTTGTGGGTGAGAAACCCATGCCCGGCAAAGTTCCGTTCATGTCCGTTTTCAAGAAGATCCCCAAGGAAACCGGCCCCGGTTTGCCGGGTGGCAAGGAACTGGAAGTAGTCGTGTTCAAGAAGGGGGAGGAATACGCCAAAGCCCCGGACCCCAAAGCCAAAAGCCCCGGACAACTGAAATTCAGCCCGCTGACGTTGCTGTCGGAGCAAGTGCCGTCAAAAGAATCGCCGGACTTCGCCCGCAACATCACCAACCGGATTTGGTTCTTGCTGCTCGGCCGGGGCATCGTTCACCCGCTGGATTTGCACCATGCGGGCAATCCCCCGTCGCACCCGGAATTGCTGGCGTTGCTTGCCGATGAATTCGTCGCCCACGGTTACGACATCAAATGGTTGATCACCGAAATCACTCGTTCGCAAACCTACCAACGCTCCGGCAAACTCCCGGAGGGTGTCGCCAAGGCTGAGCCACAACTCTTTGTGACCTCGCTTGAAAAGCGTCTCTCGGCCGAGCAGTTGATCGCCTCGTTTCAAACGGCCCTGAACGTGAAAGCCGACCCGGCTGCCAAGACCAAGATCATGAAGGCTTACGCCAACGCCCCCCGTGAACCGGAGGATGAAATCTCGCCGATGCTCAAGGGGGCGTTGTTCCTGCTGAACGATCCGCTCGTTCTCGGTTGGCTGGCCCCGCAACCCGGCAATGTCGTGGATCAACTCTCGAAGAAGCCCGAAGGCGAATTAGCCGATGAGGTTTATCTCACCGTGCTTTCACGCAAACCGACCGATGCGGAGCGTCAGACGGTCAACGCCTATGTGAAGAAGCATGAAGCCAAGAAAGCGGAAGCTGTGAGCCGACTGGTCTGGGCATTGCTGGCTTCCACCGAATTCGGCATCAATCACTGATCCGGGAGTAATCCGTGGCCCGCTCACCGTTATGCACGCCCCGCGATCATTTGCTTTCCCGCCGTCAATGGCTTGGGGCCACCGCTCTCGCCGGGGCTTCCGCACTGGCGGTCAATCCGTTGACCATTGCGGCCGAAGCGAAGAAGAAAGGCAAACAGGTTTTGTTCGTCTGGCTGGATGGCGGCCTCAGCCAGCTAGAAAGTTGGGACCCAAAACCAAACACCCCGTTTGGCGGTCCCTTCCGGGCGATTCCCACCAGCGTGCCCGGCATCCACATCTCGGAATTGCTGCCGAATTCCGCGAAACAGATGCATCATTTGGCCTTGGTGCGCAGCCTTTGCACCCAGGACAACTCTCACTCGGCCGGGGTGGAGCGCATCCAACGCGGCGACCCCAAAAATCGCGGCGTGACTTATCCTTACTTCGGCTCGGCTGTCGCCAAACTCCTTGGTTCGGGCGATAGCGGACTTCCCCCTTACATCCATGTGAAACCGCTGAGCGGCGGTTTCATGCCCAAAGACGCCGGGTTTCTTGGCCCAAAATTCGGCGCCTTGGCCCTCGGCGACGGCAAGGCCCCGGACAACCTGTTGCGACCGGAGACGATGACCGCCGAAGAGGACAACGAACGGAACGAGTTGCGAAATCTGGTCGATCAACGCTACGCCGAGAACCGTCGAACGAACACGATGGAGGCGACCCGATACGTCTTCAACATGGCCGCCCAGCTTCAAAAGCGGCGTGATTTGTTCGACATCTCCACTTATTCCCCCAAGGATGTGGAACGCTACGGCAAGCATGAGATCGGCCGCCACATGCTGATCGCCCGGCGAATGCTGGAGGCCGGGGTCACGTTCGTGAAAGTCTCTTCCTTTGGATGGGACACCCACGGGGACAACTTCAACGGGCAAGGCAGCTTGGTTCCGCAATTTGACCAAGCCTTTGCCGCGATGATTTCCGATCTCCACGAACGGGGCATGTTAGAGCATACACTGGTGATCGCCATGTCCGAATTTGGCCGGACGCCCCGCATCAACGGGCACTTGGGCCGGGACCATTGGCCCGAGGCATGGTCCCTCGCGATGGGGGGGACGGGCATCAAAAAGGGGGCCGTGGTCGGCAAGACGAACGACAAAGGAACCTTTGTGGCCACCGACGAACACGACATCGGCCACCTCTTCCACACGTGGTTCCGGGCCTTGGGCATCGACCCGAAAAAGACGGAATACGACAACGAAGGACAACCGCTCCCCATCGCCCACGAAGGTTGCAAACCTCTCACCGAAGCACTGGCCTGACCCGAGAAACCCCACATGCCGCCAACCACTCCCGCCCCGGCCAAGGGAACGCTCAAGGCCGCCAAACCAATCCCGGTCAGCCAGCAATTGTGCGGCATCGAGTATTCCCCGAAGGGGGACATGCTGGTCGCCGGCACGTTCGAGGGGGGCATTCGTCGCTGGAAAGTGACCCCCGCCGAACTGACCGACTTGCCACCGCTGGCGGGTCATAATGCTTGGGTTCAATGTGTTGCCTTCGATTCAAAGGGGGAGCGTTTTTTCAGTGCCGACTCATGGGGTCGCGTCAACGCTTGGTCAGCCGATCCCGTTCAAACGAAACCCCTCTGGTCTGTGGCCGACGCTCATTCCACATGGATTCATGCGATGGCTATTCACCCCAAAGCGGAGTTTCTGGCGACAGCTGGGCGGGACAACATCATCCGTCTGACTGATCCTGCCACCGGCAAGGAAATCCGGCGATGGGAAGCCGGTGACGACGTTCTGGCGATGACGTTCCACCCTTCGGGCCTCAGCCTCATCACCGGCGACTTGCATGGCCTCATCAAAGAATGGGATCATTCAACCGGAAAGTTAAAACGGGAACTCAACGCCAAACAGATGTTCCTGCATGATCGCCTTCAGGATGTCGGCGGAGTGCGTTGCTTCGCATGGAATGCCGATGCGTCCATGCTCTTCGCGGGCGGCTGTCAGCCCAAGAGCGGCGGCTTCGTGCAAGGTTTCAACTTGGTGATCGGTTTCGACTGGGTCAGCGGTCAGGCCAAAATGAATCACAAGACGACCAACGAAGCGGATGGCTACGTCCTCGACATGCACTGGAACCCCGATGGTTTCCTCATGGCCGTGACCAGCGGCCAACCCGGCCAGGGTAAATTGATCTTCTTGAAACCCGGCGAAGCGCAACCGTTCCAGTCATACCCGGTCCCGAATGCCCATTCGCTGGCGATTCACCCGGACGGCAAACGCTTGTTTGTGTCGGCGACCAACGCCAACAGTTCCGGCAACGGCCGACAGCTTGGCAAGGACAAGGAATACCCGGCGAACACTTCCCCGCTGCATGGATTTGAGTTTGTGGGATGACAGGCTTGATGCGCGGGGTGAAAAGCAACCCGCAAGGCATTGCCAACCGATTTCGTCGAAACACTTGTCGGAAAATGCTTGCTTTCGTTTGTCACTTGACCGATAATCTCAACACCTACCTGACGGACCGCCTGCCTGAACATCCGTCTTCCGATTCCGCGCCACGGAATTGTCTCCGAACGTGTCATGAGGTTCTCCATGCGGCCTAACCGCTTGGTTCTGTTGCTGGCAACCATTCTGCCCTCCTTCACGGTTGCCGCCGATCTGTTGCCGCCGGATCGTCCGATTGAATCGGTGATCGATCATTACATTGATGCCCGGCTGGCCACCTCGAAATCCAAAGCCGTTGACCAAGCCGACGATTACACACTCATTCGCCGTCTGACGCTCGATCTGGTCGGCCGGATTCCCACCCCGGCCGAAAGCAAGGCGTTCGTCGAATCCAAAGACGCCAAGAAACGCGAACAACTGGTGGACCGCTTGATGGCCTCCGGGGCGTTCGTGCGTCATCAGGCGAATCAGTTCGACGCCATGATCTCCGGCCCGTCATCCAGAACATCCGGAATCAGGGACTATCTCGTCAAAGCCCTCGGGTCCAACAAGTCTTGGGATGTGATCTTCCGCGAACTGCTCGTCCCGAACGATGACGACGCGGCCACCAAAGGCTCCGGGGAATACCTCAAAACCCGGATCACCGATCTCGACCGCGTGACCAATGATGTCAGCGTCACCTTTTTCGGCGTCAACGTGTCATGCGCCCAATGTCATGACCACCCGTTGGTGCAGGATTGGAAACAAGATCACTTCTTCGGCATGAAATCGTTTTTCGCCCGCAGTTTCGACAACGGCGGCTTCTTGGCCGAGCGCGATGACGCCACCGTGAAATTCAAACCGACCAAAGGGCCGGAAAAAACAGCCAAGATGATGTTCCTCACCGGCAAAACCTTCAACCCGCCGGCCCGGAAAGAGCAGACCAAAGAAGAGGAAATCAAAGAACGCCAGAAGTTCGAGCAAGCAAAGAAAGACAAGAAATCGCCTCCGCCTCCAAGCTTCAGCGCGAGAGCCAAGCTGGTCGAAATCGCCCTGCAAACCGAAGAAGCGGTCTTCTTCTCCAAGGCGATCAGCAACCGCCTCTGGCATCGTTTCCTTGGCTACGGTTTGGTGATGCCGCTCGACCAAATGCACAGCGAAAACCCGGCGAGCCACCCCGAATTGCTGCAATGGCTCGGCCGCGACATGGCCAACCATCAGTACGATCTTCGCCGGATGATCCGGGGCATCGTCCTGAGCAAGACCTATAGCCGGTCGAGCAAGTGGACCGGGGACATCCCCCCCGCCCCCGGCGTCTTTGCCGTGGCCCAGTTGAAACCGCTGACGCCGATGCAACTGGCCGCGTCGATGCGAGTGGCCGTCGCCGATCCGGCGACCTTCGAGGGCAAGCCGGAGGATGTTGAAAAGCGGCTCGAATCAATTGAAAACTCGGCTCGCGGATTCGCCGGGAACATCGCCGCCCCGACGGATGATTTCCAAATCGGCGTCTCCGAGGCCCTGCTGTTCAGCAACAGCGATCGCGTGGAAAAAGAATTCCTCAACGATGGCGGCGACCGCTTGATCGGCAAACTGAAGACCATCAAAGACCCAACCCAGGCTGTCGAACTGATGATTTCCTCGACGCTTTGCCGCCCGGCCACGCCGGATGAAAAGAAACTGCTGACCGAATATCTGCAACGCCGCACCGACCGCTCGGCTGATGCCCAGCGCCAGATTCTTTGGAGTCTGCTCAGTGGCGCCGAGTTCCGATTCAATTATTGATCCCACCCCGGGCCTTCCGAGACGAGATTTTCCGATGAACACGAAATCCACCTTCTGCGGATCGAACGATCACCGCCTGAATCGCCGGGGCTTCTTGGGACTCTCGGCCGCCGCCGGGGTCTCGGCCTTTGCCGACATGACCGGATTGGACGCTCTCTCCAATTCAGCCTTGGCCGGGGAACTGAAGAAAGACCAGAAGCGGGTGATCATGCTCTGGCTCGCCGGCGGTTCCAGCCAGTTGGAAACCTTCGACCCGAAACCGGGCGCGCCAACGGGCGGACCGTTCCGGTCCATCCAAACGGCCGTGCCAGGTGTTCACATCTCGGAACTGATGCCGAAACTCGCCGCCCGGATGCAGCACACCTGCATCATCCGCTCGCTGAACACCAAGAACGGCGACCACGGCGGCGCGGCCAAACTGATGATGCGGGGCCGTCGTGACGAGGCCGTCGTGAAATACCCGGATCTCGGGGCCGTGATGGCCAAGGAAATGGGCCGGGCCGACAGCAAGGTTCCCGACTACGTGACCTTCTACACGCAGACCGAAGGCCGCATGGCCGGCGATTCGGGCTTCCTCGGCAGTCGTTACGCCCCGATGGAACTCACCACGAACAACCAACCGCCGGACATCCGCAAGTTGGACGGTATCTCGGAACTGGACCACGTTCAGCGGGCCGACCTCCGCGAGTTGATGAGCAAGCAATTTTCGCAAGGCCGACCAAACAAGGTGTTGGGAAGCCATAACGAAGCTTATCAACGGGTTCGCGGTCTGATGGCCAGCGAAAAGCTGTTCGACGTGTCACAAGAGTCGGCCAAAACCCGAGATCTGTACGGCCGTTCGCAATTCGGCGAACAAGCCCTGATCGCCCGGCGATTGGCCGAGGCTGGCGTGCCGTTCATCCGAGTGGCCCGCGCGTGGTGGGACAGCCACGGCCAAAACTTTGAAACGCACCAAGAAATGGTTCCCGAACTGGACCATGTGATGGCGGCCCTGATCGACGATCTCAAGGACCGGGGATTGCTTGAAAACACGATGATCGTCACCCTCGCCGAATTCGGCCGGACACCGGGCATCAACTCCAGCCTTGGCCGCGATCACTTCGCCTCGGCCTGGTCCTGCTCGATCACCGGCGGCGGCATCAAAGGCGGTGTGGCTTACGGCAAGACGGACGCGAACGGGAACAAAGTCGTCGAAGGCGAAGCAGACGCGGCCAAGTTGTATGCCACCATCTACTCGGCCCTCGGCATCAACCCGCACAAAAACTATTATCTCGGCTCCCGACCCGTGCCGCTGGTCGAGCCGGGAACCGAAGCGATCAAGGAATTGGTTGCGTAACATTCATGTAGGTCAGGCTTTCTAGCCTGACGAACAAGTCAGGCTAGAAAGCCTGACCTACATGGCTGACATCCGATCTTCGTGAAGTGTGGTTGGTCATCAAACCGGGTTCCATCGAAACATTCCCAGCGAGTCCTTCCCATGCCGGCCAAACCCGAACAATTCAAGACGGTCAAGGAACACGGTTTCAAGGCCATCTGTTTCAGTCTGACGCTTCGGCCGAACACTGCCAAAGTGGTGTTCGGGGCATCGGATTTTAAGGTCTATGAAGCGGACTTCGCGGCGACGAAATTTGAGCCGAAGGAACTCTACGGCCACGAAAGCTATGTGACCGGCGTGGCTCTCGCGGGAACGAAAATCGTCTCCGGCGGGTACGATTGCAAGTTGTCATGGTTTGATTCGGCCGCGAACAAGATGATCAAAAGCGAGACGGCCCACGGCAAATGGATTCGCGGCGTTCATGCCTCCAAGGATGGCAAAACAATCGTCTCCGTGGGCGACGACATGGTCGCCAAATTGTGGGATGCCGAATCCGGCAAACTGCTGCATGAACTCAAGGGACATGCCGAAAAGACCCCGACGAATTTCAATTCGATGCTCTACGCCGCCGCCTTCACGGACGACGGCAAGACGGTGGCGACCGGGGACAAGGTCGGCAAGATCATCCTCTGGGACGTGGCCACCGGCAAGAAGACCGGCGAACTCGAAGCCCCGGTCTTCTACACTTGGGACCCGACCGCCCGGTTGCACTCCATCGGCGGGATTCGCTCGCTCGCCTTCTCACCAGATGGCAAAACGCTGGCCGTTGGCGGCAGCGGCAAAATTGGCAACATTGACCACTTGGAAGGCAAGGCTCGGGTCGAATTGTTCGACGTGGCCACTTCCAAGCGGACTTGGGAACACCAAAGCGACAAATTCGCCGGGTTGGTGAACCACCTGCAATTCTCCCCCGATGGTTCATGGCTGCTCGGGGCGGGCGGCGCTGCAGAAGGTTTTTACCTGATGCTTGATCCCGTCGGCAAGAAGTCCATCCGACAGGAAAAAGCGGGGATGCACATTCACGATGTGACGACAACGCCCGACATGAGCACGCTGTACGTTGCCGGGCATAACAAGCTGGCCATTTGCGAATGCAAGGGCTGACCGGCTGTCACTTGACTTCGACTACTTTGACATCATCGATGGCCGGACCGCTGTTTTCCGTGTCGGCGGTCGTCGAATAAAGTTCGATGTCCGTCTTGTCGCCCGTGGCGGTGAATTCCAATTCCTTCAGTTCCCAGCCCATTTCTTCCTGCGTTTTGCCGGTCGCATCAAAGGCGAACGCTTTCTTGCTTTCACCGGCTTCAACGGTCACTTCCTTCTTGGCCGGGGCACCGGGATTGCCCGCCAGTTTGAACGTGAGCTTGTACTTCTTTCCCTTCTCGGTGGTGATCGTTTGCTTGACGCCGCCGGTGCCCGGCGAGCCGTTGAGGTCGAGACTGCGTTTTCCCTCGGCCCCCTTCCAATACCCCTCAATCAAGTCAATCTGCCCGCGGGTGACCTTCCAGCCCTTGATGGCATCCGAATCCTTGTCGAGTGAGGCAAATCCGGGAACAGCCGGAACTTCCGGACCATCCTCGAAGCTGCCGTTGACGACAAGGTTCTTGGGTGATTTCTCATCATCGGCGTAGGAAAATACTCCGACCGCCAACAGACAGGCCATTGCCAATCGCATGTGACGCATGTGCGTTCTCCTTGGGAAGAGTCAACTCGAACGATGTGAGATCATCAAGTGTTGATGAGAGCGTCCCGATGGGACACATGAGGAGGATTTTCCGCAAGCAACCGGAGAAGTCAACAGGACGCCGGAACGATCAATCATCTCTTCACGGGAAAAATCAACTCATTGGACGAGTTTTCACGACGGCTCCCGTGAAGAATCCCGGCATTCGGACTAAATTATCCTCGTGCCCTCGGATGGAGATAGCCGAACATGCTGAACGTCGATTTGAAGGAAGCCGTTTTTCGCCTGCTGCCCCAAGTGGGAACGCCCGCCCAATACATCGGTGGGGAACTCAACAGCATCGTCAAGGATCATCGGCAAGTTCGCGGCAAGCTCTGTCTGGCCTTCCCGGACACCTATCAGCTCGGCATGAGCCATCACGGCATGCAGGTGCTTTACAGCATCATGAACTCGGACCCGCAATGGGCCTGTGAACGGGCGTTCACGCCTTGGGTCGATTGGGAACCCCGCCTGCGCTCCCACAAGTTGCCGCTTTATTCGCTGGAAACTTTTACGCCTCTCAGCGCGTTTGACCTTGTCGGCTTCAGTCTTCAGTACGAGGTGAGTTACACCAACGTGCTGACGATGCTCGACCTCGGCGGCATCCCGGTCTGGAATCGCGACCGGAGCGTTCTCGATCCCTTGGTGATCGCCGGCGGGCCGGGGGCGCAAAACCCGGAGTTGTTGGCTCCTTTTGTGGATGTCTTCATCATCGGAGACGGCGAAGAATCGTTGCCGTGGGTGATGAATCTGTGGGTGACGCTCAAGGAAAAAGCAATCCGCGACGGCGACCTTTCCCCCTCCCGCCGGTTGGAGATGCTGGCCGAAGTAGCCGGTTCCACAACTTGGGCTTACGCCCCGACTTTCTACGAGCCCGAATATCACCGGGACGGCACGCTGGCCGCCATGCACCGCACACGCAGCGATGTGCCGAAGGAAATCACATCCTGCACGATCACACAAGACTTGGACGCGATCCCGTTACCCGTTCGGCCGGTTGTCCCGTTCGTGCAAACGCCGCATGACCGCATCGCCATCGAGATTATGCGGGGATGCCCGCACCAATGCCGTTTTTGCCAATCGACGGTCATCAAACGCCCGTTGCGGTTGCGGAGTGTCGAGACCATCGTGCAGTCGGCCCTCGAAAGTTACCGCAACACCGGCACGAATGAAATCAGTTTGTTGAGTCTGTCCAGCAGCGATTACCCGCACTTCGAGCAACTCGTCAAACGGATGCACGAAGTGTTTCATCCGCTCGGCGTGAACGTCTCGCTCCCGAGCCTGCGGATCAACCATCAATTGCGTTCGCTGCCGGGACTCATCAAAGGCATCCGCAAAGCGGGCCTGACCCTCGCCCCGGAAGTCGCCCGCGACGACATGAGAGAGCAGATTCGCAAGAAGATCAAGAACGACGACCTGTTTGAAGGTTGCCGGGAGGCGTTTAAGAACGGCTGGCAAAAGGTGAAGCTCTATTACCTCTGCGGTCTGCCGGGCGAACGCACGGTGGACCTTGATGGCATCGTCGAAGTCAGCGAAACCATCGCCCGAATCGGCCGGGAAGTTCGCGGCAAGTCGGCCGATGTGACGGCCTCTGTCTCCAACTTCATCCCGAAACCGCACACGCCGTATCAATGGAACGGGATGCAAACCCGCGAGTACTTCGAGTACGCCGGGCAATATCTGCGAAACAAGGTGAAGACCCGTTCGGTGACGATCAAGCAACACGACGTGGACACGAGCATGCTGGAAGGGTTGCTCACGCGGGGCGACCGCCGAATTGCGATGGTGCTGCACGAAGCCTGGCGACGCGGGGCCAGACTGGACGCCTGGCGGGAATGCTTCCAGCCGAAACTCTGGTGGCAGACCGTGAAGGATTTGGGTATCGATTACAGTTTCTATGTGAACCGTCAGCGGCCGATCACGGAAGTGCTGCCGTGGGACCATGTGAACGTGAAGAAGGGCCGGGCGTATCTGGAGAAGGAACAGGAACGCAGTGTGGTCCAACTCACGGTCATGGCCGAGGCGGTCGGCCCGGAATCAAAGGGTTGCGGCGGCTGACCATTTGGCGGCCAGTTCCGGTGTATAGGGAACTGGCTCGCCGGGCTGCGGGGGATTCGGGACCAACCGCCGGACAATTTCGGCGATCAACTCTGGCAAGCCTTCTCCGGTGGTTGCCGACACGCCCATCGCCCTAGGCGGCCGACCGGGAAAGGCATCAATTTTGTTGAAGACAACCAGCGTCCGGTTGTTCAACTCATGGGGAATCGCGGCTATCTGCCAAGCCGGGTCGGGGGAATCGAGATCGACCACCCAGACAACGAGATCAGCCTTGCGAAGATATGTGCCCGCCCGGCGAATTCCTTCGTTTTCCAACTCGTCATTCGATTCACGAAGTCCGGCGGTGTCTGTCAAACTCACCGGCCAGCCATCAAAGGCGACTTCCGTGGTCACCGTATCGCGGGTGGTGCCGGGGATGGCCGATACCACACTCCGGGCATAACCGGCTAACGCATTCAGCAGACTGCTCTTGCCCGCATTGGGCCGACCGGCGATCACGACTTTCCACGGGTCGATCAGATGCTTCCCGACGATAGCATTTCGTCGAAGAATGGCCTCGGTTTCGGGCGACGGTTTCTTGGCCGCTTCCAGATAGGCCCCATGTGCTTGATCCAACAAAATGGACGCGCATCGCACGGTCTTGGCAAATGGCAACAAGCGCCAAGCGGCCGGGTCGCCGGAATCAAACTTGGCCTCGGACTCGATGGTAACCCCGTGCGATTCCAGCTTATCCAATATCCACTTCACCACCAGTGGCCCGCCGTGGGAGTGGATCTCGACTGATTCCGCATGGTGAACGACCAAGATCACTTCATCGCCGGATTCCTCAGCGAAGTTACCGAACCGGAATCCGCGAGAAGGTGTTTCCGACAATGGTCGGCGATTGGCGGGAATGAACAACTGGCGAAGAAGCGGCCAACTCCCTGCCCCCCGGATGGTAATCACCGCGATGGCCCCCGATCCGGCGGGCGTTAGCACCGTCGCGGTAATCACGAATGATACTCCGCGACGAGCCTGATCCCCTCAAGTGTCAAGGCGGGACGGACTTCACTCAAGAATTGATGGCGGCTTTGGAGTAGCCCGGAAAGGGCGGGAGTCATGTCGCCGCCGGTCAGGAAGACTCGCGGCGTTTGCAGGCATTGCGTCGCCAGTTCGCGCACGATGGCGTCAATCCCGCCGGCCACGGCGTTCATGATGCCAAGCCGCATGGCCGATTCCGTGTTCTTGCCCGGCAGGATTCCTGTCCCCTCGCGCGGATCGACCAGCGGAAGTTTGGCCGTGTACGCATGCAGCGACTTCGCCATCAAGTTGAGGCCGGGGAATATGCTTCCGCCTTGGAAAAACCCGGCCTCGTCCAGCAGATCCACGGTGACCGCCGAGCCGGAATCAACAATGATGGCCGGTTCGCCGAGTTTGATCAGTTTTTTGGCCGCGTAGGCGTTCAAGAGACGGTCGATGCCAACTTTCTCCGGGAAATCAACTTGCACACCCATCGGGATTTGCCAGGGAGATTCCACCGCAAAGGTTTGATCTCCGCGATCTTTGGCCCATTGAAGAAACTCCGCCAGCCGGGCCGGATCGGTCGAGGCGACGGCCCAATGAGTTCCGGCTGTAAGATCCCAATCGCGGGCGACATCATCAAACGTGATCGCGGAATCGCGGCCGATGCCGCGAACCGGAAGCAACAGGTCGTCGAAAACGGTCTGGCAAAATTTGACGCGGGAATTCCCGATGTCCACGACGACATTCGTCATGAGGGCCTCAGATGAGCGGAGCGGTTTCAACGGGAGCCAGGAACTCATCGGCCGCAGAGACCGGAGCCGGTTTCGGGAGTTCATCCAGTTTGCGAAGCACGGCCGTCATCAACGCGGCCAAGCCCTGTCCGGTGACTGCTGAAATGCGATGGACTTCTTGTTGAAGTTCGTCAGCCATGCGCTGCCGGACTTCTTCCGTGTCGGTCAACTCCCCCTTGCTGAGGGCGATGAACTCCGGCTTGCGGGCGAGTTCCGGGCTGTATAGTTCCAGCTCTTTGCGGATCGTCCGGTAATTCTCCAGCGGATCGTTGTCATCCGTCGGATACGGTTCGATCAGGTGAATCAAAATGCGGGTGCGTTCGACGTGCCGCAAGAACTCATGCCCGAGACCCACCCCGCTGTGGGCGCCTTCAATGAGTCCCGGCAAATCGGCGATCACGAATGAGCGGTCGTCACCCACATTGGCGATGCCCAAGTTGGGGTACTTCGTGGTGAACGGATAGTCGGCGATTTCCGGCCGAGCCCGTGAAAGCCGCGAGAGCAACGTGGACTTGCCGGCGTTCGGCAGTCCCACCAAACCCACGTCGGCGATGACCTTCAATTCGAGGGTGATCCAGCGTTCCTCGCCTTCGCCCCCTTCTTCAAACTCACGCGGCGCCCGATTGGTTGACGTGGCGAAATGCTTGTTGCCGCGGCCGCCTTTGCCGCCGCGAGCCACCGTCACCTTCTCACCGACTTCTGTCAGATCCTTGAGCACGTGTCCCCGGTCCCGGTCACGGACAACCGTTCCCGGCGGGACGAACAGAATCATGTCTTTGGCCGTGCGGCCATGACATTGCGACGAACCGCCCCGTTCTCCGGATTGGGCGCGATGGTGTTTGGCATGGGCGAGGGCCGTCAGGCTGTCCGCGTTCGGATCGGCTTGCAGGATGATGGAGCCGCCATCGCCGCCGTCGCCACCGTCGGGGCCGCCTTTGGGGACGTACTTTTCCCGACGGAAGCAACACATGCCCCGGCCGCCGTCCCCGGCCTTTACGAAAATCTCGACGCGGTCAACGAATGCCATGACGGTCTCTCACTGAATGCGGATCTTGGCGATGTTCCTGCTGCCCAACCGGATCACCAAGCCATCTTCGAGCGGCACGGTCGTTTTCCAGTCAGTCAGTTTGATGCGTTCCGGGCCAATGTTCACGGCCCCTTCAGTCACTTTTTGTCGGGCTTCGTTGTTGCTCTTGCAAAAACCCACCAGCACCAACAATTTCAAAATCCCCATCGGATCTTTGGCATCGGCAGAGGGGATATTCACTTCCGGAATGATGTCTGGGTCTTTCTTTTCAGAGACCCGCTTCACCCAGTTGGTCTGCGCGACAGGTTCAGCGTCCGGCCCATGATAAAAACCAACAATATCTCGGGATAATTGCTTCTTGGCATCAAACGGAGCTGTCTTGACTGAATCGCACAATTCTTCGATCTCGGTCAAGGGTCGATCTGTCAGAAGGGTATACCACTCTTTTAACAGATCATCCGGGATGCTCATCGTCTTGCTGAATTGATCGTCAGCCGACTCGCCCACGCCGACATAATTGCCAAGGCTCTTGCCCATGCGGCGGACACCATCAAGGCCCCGCAAGATGGGAAGCGTGACGCACACCTGCGGCACCTGTCCGTCCGCTTCTTGCAGGCGACGACCCATCATCAGGTTGAAGAGTTGTTCGCTTCCCCCAAGCTCAATGTCGGCTTTGATCTCCACACTGTCGTGCCCCTGCATCAACGGATAGAGGCACTCATGCAAATAAATAGGCACCGACTCGGGGCGGGCGTGGAACCGCTTCGAGAAATCATCCCGCTCCAACATCCGCTGAACGGTGATTTTGCCAGTCAGCGATAACACATCCAGAAACGTAAACTTGCCAAACCATTCGCCGTTGAAGCGAACTTCGGATTTGGAGAGATCGATGATGCGGCCGATCTGCTTCAAGTAATCCTTGGCATTGAGTTCCACTTGCTCGGGAGTCAACCGGGTGCGCATCTCGGACCGTCCGGTCGGGTCGCCCACCAACGCGGTGTAATTGCCAATAATCAGAACAGCTTGATGGCCGAGCTCCTGGAACAACTTCAGTTTGCGAAGCGGCACTGTGTGGCCGAGGTGGACATCAATGCCCGTGGGGTCGATGCCGTATTTTACCCGCAACGGTTTGCCGGTTTTGGCACTGTGTTCCAGTTTTTTGCGAAGACCATCGACCGGTTCGATCTGGTCCACGCCCCGCCGGATCAACTCAAGTTGTTCGTCAACGCTCTTCATGGGGGTTTGGAACCAAGTTCAGGAATGGAGTTGAAAGCGGCCCACCGCTTGAAACGCATGACGCAAATGCAGGACTTCGGGTTCACGGCTCTCCGGCGGCCAACGCACGGCCAGCACATCGAACCGGACGGGGACATTCCAGAGTTTTCGACGTTTGACGAACCGCACGGTGGCATCCGTCAATCGCCGTTGTTTTTCCAAGTTGACCGTGCGGGCCAAATCATCCAGCGACCGGCTCTCGCTCGAACGCACTTCGACAATCACCACACAACCGCCATCAATGGCCAGCAGATCGATTTCGCCGAGCGTGTCTTGAATATTTTGGCCGATGATCCAAAAACCGGATCGCCGCAAAAACTTCGCCGCCCATCGTTCGGAACGTCGGCCAAACCAACGGCGATACCACGGGAATCTCGTGAAACCATCGGGGAGCATGATGTTCCTCCCGGACAGAGAAAGGCCGTGAGGCGTCTCATGGACGGCTCACGGCCCCGTGGCTCATCGGTGATTGCCGGTGAGGTTACTTCTTGACCGGAGCCTTGGTCTGGGCCGGCCCCTTCTTGCGTTCCTTGAGACGGGTCGCCTTGCCGACGCGGTCACGCAAGTAGTACAGTTTGGCCCGGCGGACGGCCCCGGTCTTCTTGACTTCGATCTTGGCAATCCGGGGGGAGAGCAGCGGGAAGATCCGCTCCACGCCCTCGCCCTGCACGATTTTGCGGACGTTGATCATCTCGTCCGGCTTTTCGTGCTTGATGGCGATGACGGTGCCACTGAACACTTGGATACGGCCCTTTTCGCCGAGTTCCAGCCAGAAGTGAACGTCCACGGTGTCGCCCACGCGAATCTGCGGAATCGTCCGTTCGGTGGACGTCTTGGAAATCTCACCCTGCTTTTTGTTCAGATCGGCCTTTTGGGCCGACTGCTTCGCTTCCACGATGGTGAGGAGTTTGTTCTTCATGGCAATTCATCCTTCGTCGGTTGATCGGTTTGGCCGGTCCGGGCCGCGCTCCGAAGGTCGGATTGCTCTTCCCGCCAGCGGGCAATCGCCTGATGATTGCCATTTAACAAAACTTCCGGCACGGTCATCCCACGGAAATCCCTCGGCCTTGTGTATTGGGGATATTCCAAGCGACCGTCCACGCTGTGCGATTCGTCGCGGGCCGATTGCTCGTCGCCCAAGACGCCGGGGATTAGACGAATCACCGTGTCGATGACCGTCATGGCGGGCACTTCGCCGCCGTTGCACACAAAATCCCCGAGCGAAATTTCGCGGGGTTTCAGCCCCAGCCGAATCCGCTCGTCAAACCCTTCGTATCGACCGCAAAGAAGGAGGATTCTGGGGAGTAACGCCAGTTCCTCAACCACCCGCTGCGTCAATCGTTCACCGGCCGGGGTGAGCATCACCAACTGGCCGGGTTCATCCTGACTTTGCACGGCTTCGACACAATCAGTCACGGGACCGGGCATCAACACCATTCCCGGACCGCCGCCGAAAGGACGATCATCGACCGTCTTGTGTTTTCCCGTCGCCCAATCACGGATGTTCCAGAGGTGAATCCGAACCAGTCCGTTGTCGATGGCCTGTTTGAGCAGGCTTTGGGAGACATACCCGGAAAACAAATCGGGAAAGAGGGTCAGAACGTCGAAACGCACAGCCATCTTTCCCCGCCAAACTTACGCCGACTTCGGCTCATTGGCCGCTTGCAGCGATTCAAATTTGGCAATGTACTTGTTGATCAAAATCTCGACCTTGTCCGAGACCTTGGCTCCCACGCTCTTCCAATACTTGATCCGGTCCGGGATCAGGGTCACGCCCTTTTCGCCGTCACTCACGTGCGGATCATACGTGCCAAGATCCTCGATCACCCGGCCGTCGTTCGGCTGGCGGGAGTCGATCACCACAATGCGATAGAAGGCCCGGTGAGTCCGGCCCATCGGCTTCATCCGAATGCGAACAGCCACTTGATTACCCTGTTCCATCGACCAAATTTTTAACGAACTTCTAGTGTACAAGCGTGCGGACGAACGACAAGCAACCCGCGTGTTGGATTCCTCCAAAATTGCTCAACGCTTTTTCTTTTTCTTCTTTTTCCGTTCTTCGGCCCGCTCCTTGGCGCTCTTGCGGTGGCCGGTGTCCCCCTTGGTTTTCAACATGCTTTCGCCGCCGGGGGCAAACGCCCCCGCCTTGCCAAGCCCGCTCATCATTTTGATGCGCTGCCAGATGTTCATGGACATCATTTGCTTCATGATCTGGCGAACCGAATCAAACTGCTTGAGAAACTGGCTGACTTCCTGCGGTTGCACGCCACTGCCGGCCGCGATCCGTTTGCGGCGGGACATGTCGATGATGTCCGGGTCGTTCCGTTCCTTCTTGGTCATCGAGTCGATCATCCCCTGAACCCGTTTCAGGGCCACTTCGGGGTCTTCCCCCTCGGGGATCATCTCGGACATTCCGGGCATCCGGCCGATGAGGTCTTTCATCCCCATCTTCTGGATGTTGGCAAAATGCACCCGGAAATCGTCCAGCGTGAATTTCCCCTTGGCCAATGCCTCCTGCTGCTTGAGCATCTGCTCTTCGGAGACGTCCGCCTGGATCTGCTGGACCTTTTCGACAAGGCCCATGAGGTCGCCCTGCCCCATGATCCGCGAGGCCATGCTCTCCGGCCGAAAATCTTCCAACGCCTGCAATTTCTCGCCGACGCCGATGAACTTGATCTGAACCCCGGTAATGGCCTTGATCGAGAGGGCCGCCCCGCCGCGTGCGTCCCCGTCCAACTTCGTCAGAATGACACCGTTGACCGTCAGGGCGTCATTGAACGTCTTCGAGACGTTCACGGCCTCCTGCCCGATCATCGCATCGACGACGAGATAAACATGATCCGGCTGAACCTGCCGATCAATCTGATTCAATTCATTCATTAATTCCTGATCAATCTGGAGCCGACCGGCGGTGTCCAGAATGATGAGGTCGAGCGAATTCTGCTTGGCATAAGCCACGGCATTTTTACAGACTTGAACCGGGCTGGTGGCCTCCGAATAGACCGGAATTTGGAGTTGTTCCCCGAGAACCTTCAACTGGTCGACGGCGGCCGGGCGTTGCAAGTCCGCGGCGACCAACAACGGACGGCGGCCCGCATCGCGCAGTTTCAGGGCAAGCTTGCCGCAAGTGGTCGTCTTACCGGCCCCTTGCAATCCGCACATCATCAGGATGGTCGGCCGATCCTTGAACACCGGGATCTTGTGATCCACCGGCCCCATGAGCTTGACCAGCTCATCAAAGACAATTTTGACGATCTGATCGGCGGGGTTGACCCGCTCCAGCACATCGGCGCCGACGGACTGCGCCTCGACGCGGGCGATGAAATCGTTCGTGACATTGAAGTTCACGTCCGCTTCAAGAAAGGCCCGGCGAACTTCCCGCATTCCCTCGCGGATATTGTCGGCCGTGAGCCGACGGCCCCGGAACTTGCCCAGTGCTTCTTTGATGCCGCGCTGAATGCCATCAAACATGGAGTGCCCGCCGACCCGGTGTGAGGATGCCGCAAGCGTTACTTTAGGATGCCTGTCGCCATGTTGCAACGGGACACCAAGCCCCCTGTCGCTCGTGTAAGATTTACGGAACATTTCCGTATCCTCACCACTGACGACAATTCTTGTTTGCCGGACGGAGCATCCATCCATGAAGCGACTACTGATTCTCTCCCTGTGGTTCGGCCTGGCCGCCCAAGGCATGGCCGATGACTGGCCTCAATGGCTCGGACCCAAACGGGACGGTTATTGGCGGGAAAAAGGCATCGTCGACGAACTGCCGAAAGACGGCCCGAAGATCCTCTGGAGGCAGCCCGTGGGCATGGGCTATGCGGGTCCGGCCGTCGCTGGGGGCAAAGTCTACGTGCCGGATCGCTATCTGGCCGAGGGTTCGGAAAATCCAAACAATCCCTTCGCCAAAACAGCCGTAAAAGGGAAGGAACGGGTGCTTTGCCTCGACGAAAAGACGGGCAAGCAACTTTGGAAATTCGAGTACGACAGCGAATATCGGATCAGCTACGCCGCCGGCCCCCGCTGCACGCCGAGTGTGGATGGCGATCTTGTCTATCACCTTGGGGCGATGGGAGACTTGTATTGCCTCAAAGTGGCCGACGGGTCCGTGGCCTGGAAGAAGAATTACCTGAAAGATTATGACGCCGAACTTCCGGTTTGGGGCTTCTCTTCGCACCCGCTTGTTGATGGCGATCAGATTATTTGCCTTATCGGCGGCTCGAAGGGCGTGGTGTCATTCGACAAAAAAACAGGCGCGGAAAAGTGGGCCTCGTTGTCCATCCCCGGTGATGCCGGTTACTGCCCGCCGGTGATCTTCGACATCAACGGAAAACGGGAACTCATCATCTGGCACAGTCACGCGGTCGTTTCATTGAATCCCGAAACGGGAAAGAAAAACTGGCAATACACCTGGGAGATTCAAAACGCCCTCACGGCTCCGATGCCACGACTTGTCAACAAGACCGAAGTGTTTCTGACGTCCTTCTACAACGGTTCGTTGCTGTTGGATGTGAGCGGGGACTCGCCCAAGGTGATTTGGAAGAGCAAGAGCAAGGCGGGACAGGCGGCGGTGATGCCTGAAAACACGGTGGATCTGCATTCCATCATGCCAACACCGGTGATCACCGGGGATCACATTTACGGAGTGTGCAGTTACGGGGAATTACGCTGTCTGGAGTTGATGACCGGCAAACGAGTCTGGATGACTCATGAACCAATCGCCGGGAAATCGGTGCGGTGGGGGAATGCGTTTATCACGCCGCACGAAGACAAATATTTCCTGTTCAACGAGCTTGGCGAATTGATCATCGCCAAGTTTTCCCCGGAGAAGTACACGGAAATCAGCCGGGCGAAGATTCTGGAACCCACCAACAAGATGGCCCTTGGCCGCCCGGTGGTGTGGTCCCATCCGGCTTATGCGAATCAGACGATGTATGTGCGGAACGACAAAGAGATCGTGGCCGTTTCGTTGAAGAAATAGGCCAACAACCCGCCGGATCACATCGGGTCTTCTTTTTTGTTTTCTGGCGGATCTTTCTTTTCCTCAATGGCCGGATCTGGCATTCCATCAACAGCCGGAACTTTTTTATCCTCAACCGGCGGATCTTTTTTGCCATCGATCATCGGGTCCTTTTTCGGCGGCAGAGGCGGCGCGGGTGGCAGAGGGATCTCCAACGGTTTGCCATCTGGTTGCAGCCGACGATACTTCGAGAATTGATAGGTGAAGACATCAAACGGCTCGGCGGACTTTGCATAAGACAAATCTTCATCCTCGAAAATCTTCAGGCTCGCGTGCCGCATGAGTTTGAGCCACATCTGATCCGGCGGGATGACTTTCTTGGAAATGAACCCATAACCCCTGCCGGCGGTCGGTTCCGTGGGAGGGGGCTGATAACCTAGGAACTTCTCTTCCCACGGAAGTGTTTGAAGGGCGCACACAAGGAATCCGGCCACCAAGTAGCCGGTCACGGCTCCGATGATTCCACCACCGATTTGGGACATCTGCGGGGGGATATCCAATTCCCGGCCGGCGATGGCGTTTGAGGTCACGCGACACAGAAGAAGCACGATGGCGAAGATCACGTACAAAGCGACTGCGTCTTCGTAATTGGCCAGAAAACTGCCTTGGAAAGAGTCTTCCAAGGCATTGGCGAGCGGGGGCCAGAAATGAAAAGAGATCAGTCCCGCGAAGACCACGCCAAACAAATAGCACAGGGCACTGAACAGTCCCTCCCGCATCATCGAGAAGACCACAAAACCCATGACAAACAGGGTCATTACCGCCAGCATCGCCGTCTCCCGTTGGTCACTTGGCGACCCGTTGTAATTCCTCGATGGAAGTCAGCCCGTCCACCAATTTGCGGACGCCGTCTTCCAAGATCGTCACATAATTGTTCTTCAAGGCGGCCGCCTTGATCGATCCCAAGTCCAGATTGTTCCGAATCAAATTCCGTATCTCGTCGTTCAACACCAGCAACTCGAAGATCCCCATCCGCCCGTGATAACCAGTGCCCCCGCAATGCGGGCAATTGTTGGCCGGGGGTTGGTCTTCACCGGTCTTGGAGCCTTCGGATCTGGCCCGGTATAACTTCGTGACCTTGTCCGGGGAAAGCCGCAATTTTTTCAGCGTCTCGGCCGAGGGCTTGTAGGCCACGCGGCACTTGGGGCAAAGAACCCGGACAAGTCGCTGGCCCACCACGGCCGAGACGGCACTGGCCACCATGAACGGCTTCACCCCAAGGTCGATCAACCGGCCGAGGGCGGTGATCGTGTCGTTGGCGTGCAGGGTGGTGAAAACCATGTGCCCGGTCTGGGCGGCCTGACAGGCAATCTCGGCCGTTTCAATATCGCGGACTTCCCCGATCAGAATCACGTCCGGGTCTTGCCGCAAGATGCTCCGAAGTTCGGCGGCGAAGGTCTTCCCGGCCTTGGGATTCACTTCAATCTGGGTGACGTTGTCGATCAGGTATTCGACTGGGTTTTCCAGTGTAATCACATTCCGCGTGTGACGGTCGATCTGATTCATACACGCATATAGCGTGGATGTCTTTCCGGCCCCGGTCGGACCGCAAGTAATCAGCATCCCGTGAGGCTGCTGGATGATATGCCCCAGTTTGGCTCGCATGACATCGCGGAAACCGACTTCCTCCAGACTCTTCATCTGCTTTGAGGAGTCGAGAATACGCATCACCAGCTTTTCGCCGTTCACGCTCCCGGATGTGGCCACCCGGAAATCGACCAGGCGGGTTCCCTCGATCTCAGCTGAGAAACTGCCGTCCTGCGGCTTGCGGCGCTCGGCAATGTCCATCCCCGCAAGGTTCTTGTACACGTTCAGGATCAACAGCCCCGGCTTGACCTGATATGTCTGGGCCGACTGCAAAATCCCGTCAATCCGGTAACGAACGATCATTGAATCGCGGGTCGGCTCCATGTGGATGTCCGTCGCCCGTGTGTTGATGGCATTCCAAACAAGTTCCTGCGACGCCCGGTATCCCTCGGAATGGACCACTTTGGCGAGTTTGTTGTCCCCCTTGTCATCCTGGCCGCCGGACATTTTGCCGATGAACCGAATGGGGATTTCCTTTCGCGGATCTTTGATCCCGGCAATCTCGAACCCGGCGTTCCGGCGAATCCAACGGCGAATGTGAGCCTTGGTAAACACCCGCAACGGCGGGGGAACTTTTTGGTTCCGCTGCGAAACGTAAATGAAAAACGGGGAAGCGTAAAGCAGCATGGCCAAGACATAAGCGACGCCAAAAATCGGGATGATCCAAATGATCGCCAAACCGCCCACGGCGCAACTCATCAGGAGAAAATCCCAATTGGTGCGGGGCAAGCCAAAGGTTTTGGCGTCGCGGTCCACCCAAGTGATGGTGCGAATCCACAGCAGATACAAAATCAGGTAGACAAACAGTTTGCCGTGATGCAAGAACAGACCATCGCCACGGGGAAACGTGGACAGGATCGTCATCGGATCGATTAACGGAACATGGGACGAGACCGCTAGCATCGGGAAGGGTCACCCTCGTCTCGCCGGAGAGAAATAACCATCAATCGGCGGGTGCGATGAAACCACCGATTGATTAATCGAACATTCGATTTACGACAAAATACCTGGCGCGGCGACCTTGATGCCCTTCAGGGCCATCTTCAATTTTTCCGGGTCCGGGGCAAACTCCAAGGCAACACTCTTCTCGACATGCCCGCCATCTACCAGTTGCCGAAGACTCTCGGTGAAGTCCATCATGCCTTCGTTGTAACCAATACGGATGGCGTCCGCAATTGAATGGTCACGTCCTTCGGAAATCAGTTTGCGGATCGTCGGATTGACGATCATGATCTCATTCGTCGGCACCCGGCTTTTCTTGATGCCCTTCACCAATTTTTGGGCCACCACGGACTTCAAGTTGTTCGCCAGCGCTTGCCGAATGGCATGGTGCTTTTCCGGCGGGAAGAGGTCAAGGATTCGGTTAATCGTCGTGTGGGCACTGGAGGCGTGAATCGTGCCGAACACCAAGTGCCCGGTTTCGGCCGAGTGAACGGCGGCCTCGAATGTTTCCACGTCCCGCAACTCGCCGACGAGAATCACGTCCGGGTCTTGCCGCACGGCGTCTTTCAACGCCTTGTGCCAGTTGATGCAATCCAAGCCGATTTCCCGCTGGTTGATGTATGCCTTCTTGTCAGTGAAAGTGAATTCAATCGGGTCTTCAACAGTGAGAATGTGCAGAGGCTCATTCTCGGCCACATAATCCAGCATCGAGGCAATCGTCGTCGATTTGCCGGAACCGGTCACTCCGGCGAGAATGACCATTCCTTCCGAGAAGTGACACAGCTTTTCAATGGTGTCCGGCAAACCGAGGGAGGCAAAGTTCGGAATCGACGAGTTCACCCGCCGGGAGACTAGCGAGAGCCGGCCGCGTTGTTTGAACAGCGACACACGGAATCGGCATTCGTCCTTGCCGACCACCCACGAAAAGTCCACGCCCCCTTCATCCTCCAGAATCCGCCGAAGGTGCGGTTTGAGAATGGGATGGAACCAGCGTTCCATGTCCTCTTGCGTCACCGGCGGGCGGTCAGTTTTGCGGATATCTCCCTTGAGACGCATCATCGGTGGATTGCCGACTTTCAAGTGCAAGTCGGACGCCTCAAACTTCATGGCCATGCGAAAGAGCTTGTTGACTTCCGGCTCTTTGTCCGGATCGATCACCGGATCCGGGTATTCGACAAACGGCGCATGAGAGGCGGGTTTCGAGGGTGGTGAGGACATCGTTCAGGCTCCGAAGACAGGGGTAAAAGCCCGGATGCAATGGGTTTGACCATTATTATACCAGACGGATCGGCAGACCGTGATCCGCCAAGAACCGTTTCGTTTCCGGTATTGTGTATTCATTGTAATGGAAGATACTCGCCGCCAGCGCGGCATCGGCCCCGATGGCCAGTGCCTGCCGAAGATGCTCTGGCGACCCGGCCCCGCCGCTCGCCACCACTGGAATACCAACGGCCTTCGCCACCGCCTCCGTAATGGGCAGGTCGTAACCGTTTTTCGTGCCGTCCGCATCCATTGATGTCAGCACGATTTCCCCGGCCCCCAACCGCTCCACTTCAATAGCCCAGGCGACCGCCTCCAATCCGGTTGGCTTGCGACCGCCGTTGATGTGGACTTCCCAAAATTCCTTGCCGTTCTTCATTACCCGTCGGGGATCGATGTTCACCACCGTAGCGCACCGGCCAAACTTGCGGGAGACTTCGGAGATCAATTCCGGCGTGTTGACGGCCGCCGAATTGATGCTCACCTTCTCGGCCCCAGCCTGGATGATCTGAGTGGCGTCGTCCAGTGTGCGGATACCCCCGCCAACCGTGAACGGCATGAAGATTTCCTCGGCCACCCGCCGGATCATGTCGAGCAGAATCGCCCGTCCCTCATGGCTGGCCTTGATGTCGAGAAACACCAATTCATCAGCCCCCTCGCGTTCATAACGCCGGGCCACTTCAACGGGGTCGCCCGCATCACGAAGACCAACAAACTTCGTGCCTTTGACGACCCGGCCCCGGTCTACGTCCAGGCACGGAATGATTCGCTTGGTCAGCATTTAGGCAGGTTCACCGAAAGAAGATGTCCCGGTTATCCTAACGACATCCTCGATTTCAATCAATCATCCTCACGGGAAACTCATCTGGCCCGCGATTCGTAGGATATTTCGATCCGCCGACGTTTCCCTACCCCGCAGGCATACCCATGTTCGACCCGGATGAACTTCCCGCCCCGCCGACACTGACCCCCGAACAATATGACCGTCTGCGGGATCTGGCGAAAACCAAAGGAGCCAAGGCCGCTGTCGAGCAACTCGGCAACGATTTGGAAGAACTCGGCGATGTCGATGCGTTGTTTTACTCCATGCTGATGAAAAAACGGGTAGAACTCGGCGTCTCCCCTTTTCCGAGTGGCCCTTCCAGCGATCTGCCCAAGGAAGCCCACGAAGAATACGAAAACACCATCCGCGAGGCCGGAAGGGCGGTTGGCACAAAGCTCTTGCAAAAGCATGATGTTCGCCGGGCCTTCTTTTACTTCAACATGCTCGGAGAAACCGGGCCGGTGAAGGAATATCTGGACAGTTACGTCCCGGCTGATGCGGACGACATTCAGGGGGTGATCGAAGTGGCGCTTTATCAGGGCGTCCACCCCAAGAAGGGATTTGAACTCGTCGTCGAGCGTTACGGCGTATGCAATGCGATCACGACTTACGGTGGCCAGGATTTCTCCCGAAACCCGGAAGGCAAACAATTCGCCATCCAGTCGTTGGTGCGCACGCTGCACGCTCAATTATTGGAACGCCTCAAGGCCGACCTCGAAGCGCGCGGCACCCCGTTGACCGGATCGGAAACGATTGCCTACATCGTGAAAGAACACCCGGAATTGATGGCCGACGGCGGGTATCACATCGACACTTCGCACCTATCGTCCATCGCCCAATACTCTTTGGAACTGGATGCGTGTCCGGAGCGGAAACAGGCCATCGAATTGTGCCAATACGGTGAGCATTTAGGCGAAGGATTGCGGTATCCGTCCGACCCGCCGTTCGAGAACTCCTACGCCGATTACCGAATACTGCTTCAAGTGTTGGAGGGAATTGACGCCATCGCCGGCCTGAAACACTTCGAGGACAAGATCGCCCCCGGCCTTGCGGAAGGAAACACCTTCCCGACGGAGGTTTATGTAAACCTGCTCATCCGGCTTGGCCGGAAGGAAGAGGCACTTGAACTGGCCAAGAAGCACCTTGGCGCCGAACGCCGTCAATTGAGTTGTCCCGGTGTGTACGAACTCTGTTTCCAAGCGAAGGACTACGCCGGACTTGCAGAAGCCGCCCGGAACCGGGGCGACAGCGTGGCTTTTCTGGCCAGTGTGATCGCCGCAGAAACTCGCTGAACGATAAACCCAACTATCAACATTCTTCATTTTGCTTCATTGGAAGCAGGACAAACGGGAATTGGGCATTCGGCGTCCCCCCGTACAATGAGGGGACGAGTGAATTTTTCCGGCAGCATGATGATGCCCAATTCGGTGGAAACGATCAACGCTCACGCCCGCGAGGCCCGTGATCGGCTTGCGCCATTCTTTCAAGCCGTTAGCGGGGTGTTGGTCGGTCAGCGGCGACTTGTCGAGCAATTGCTCACGGGATTACTCACCAACGGGCATGTTTTGTTGGAAGGTGTCCCAGGTCTGGCCAAGACATTGGCCGTTCAAAGCGTCGCCCAAGCCCTGCATCTCGAATTCAAACGAATCCAGTTTACGCCGGATCTTCTCCCGGCGGACGTGATTGGCACGCAGATTTACGATCCCAACAAAGGGGAATTCAAGGTTCGCCACGGCCCGGTGTTTGCGAACATTGTGCTGGCTGATGAAATCAACCGCGCTCCGGCCAAGGTTCAAAGCGCCCTGCTGCAAGCGATGCAGGAACGGGCTGTGACCATCGGCGAACAGACTTATCCGCTTCCCGAGCCGTTCTTTGTGCTTGCGACTCAAAATCCTGTTGAACAGGAAGGAACTTACAACCTTCCCGAGGCACAGGTTGATCGTTTCATGATCAAAGCGGTGATTGGCTACCCGAGTCGGGACGAGGAACTCTCGATTCTCAACCGCATGGGAGGAATTTCCCCCAAACTGGATATTCCCCCGGTTATCACGGCGGCAGAACTTGCGTCGTTGCGTGATGCCGTTGACCGTGTTCATGTGGACGTCAAAATTCACGGCTATGTGGTGGACTTGGTGCGGGCGACCCGCCATCCGGGGGAATACGGCTTGAATCTGGACGGGATGATCCAGTATGGAGCCAGCCCGCGGGCGACGATCGCCTTGTTCCGCGCCGCCAAAGCCCAAGCCCTCCTAAACGGCCGGGGTTATGTGATCCCGCAAGATGTGAAGACGTGCGCGGCCGATGTGATGAGCCATCGGGTGATCGTCAGTTACGAGGCCGAGGCCCGCGACCTGACCTCGACGATGATCGTCCGGCAGATTTTGGACCGCCTTCCCGTACCATAAATGTTTCTCTCCGTGGCCTGATTCGGAAAGTCCATGTTCCAAGTTCTTTTTCACATTCCGATCCTGAAGGGTTACTTCCCGCCGGATGGCATTCCCATCCACGGGTTCGGGGTGATGCTGTTCCTGACGTTCATCTCGGGCGTGTGGTTCCTCGGCTGGCTTTCACAGAAAACCGGCTCGAACCTGCCCCGTGAAAAAGTCCAGGATTTGGTGATTATCCTGTTCGTTTCCGGGCTGGCCGGGGCGAGATTCACCTACATGCAGCAATACCACGTTCCGCTTTCGCAGTTTTTCCGCATCTGGGAAGGCGGCATCGTGTTGTACGGCGGGATCATCGCCGGGATCGGGGCATTCCTGATCTATTACTTCGGCGTTCTGAGGCGTTTCCAAGTGAACTTGTGGCGGTTGGCCGATGCCACCGCCCCGGCCATCGCCTTGGGGATTGCCCTCGGCCGGGTCGGGTGTTTGTTGAACGGCTGTTGTTACGGGCATGTCGCCGACGAAGGATGCCCCGCCATCGGCTTCCCGTTGATGACCGCCCCGGCCCGTGATGTTGTGGTGGACAAATTCGGCTATCAGACCCCCACGGGTTTCACCACCGCGCGAAGCGCCCCGGACGACTTGCGGTCCGTCATTGACCGGGTGGAAACCAATTCCCAAGCCGCTAACGCCGGGTTGCGGCACGGTGACAAGATCATTGAAGTGAACGGCTTTTCCAACGGCGGGGTTCTGATCGTTTACGGCGGCGAGGATGCCTTGGCGCGAGCCGAACAACTCGGCCGGGAGAGGGAAGCCCAACGGATCGACTCGCAACCGGGCGAGAAGAATGATGCCCGCGTGAAGTTGGTTTTTGACGACGTGAAAAAAGCCATTGATGTGAGGAACCAACTGCGGACGGATATCAGCGGCAAAGGCCGGGTGTTTGACACCGACGTTTTCACGGACCTCATCAACAACTGGCCCCGTGGTGATCAACAACTTGACATGAAGGTCGAACGGCAAGGTCAGGAAGCAATCATCCCGGCATTTACGCCGCGAACCCTTGGATTACACCCAACGCAGATTTACGAATCGATCAGCATGTTGCTTCTGATCGGTTTCCTGCTCGCCTATTACCCGTTGCGCCGACACGACGGGCAGGTCTTCACGCTGTTCCTCGCCTGTTATGCCGTTCACCGATTCCTGAATGAAATCCTGCGAAACGACACCCCAATTGAGGGGTTCGGCATGAGCCTTTCTCAAAACATTAGCGTGCTAATTCTGATCGCCGCCCTTGGCATGGAGTTGGGATTGCGAAAATGGGGAACTCGCCGGGTTTGATGTGGCTTCGATAAAGACGGGCATTTTTCAGAGGGAGCCGGTTTCGTCGTCCGACGGAACCGGCTCCCTCTTTTTTTCCAAGACCCAAACACTGATTGTTTCGCGGTCGCTGCTGGTTACCGATTTTACTGATGCGACTGGTTCTGCCGGTCCGATAAACCTTGCGGGTCATCATCCCGGAGGGTTAATTCATGGTTCGCGGACTATACGCGGCGGCCACCGCCATGGACATGGCGTCGCAGAATCATGAAATTCTGGCCCAAAATTTAGCCCATTCCTCCACGCCCGGTTACCGGGCGCGCGGCCTCACATATGAGAGCTTTGATCGTGTTCTCGGCCGGGCGACGGCGCCGACCGGGGACATCGTGGGGTCAAGGGTCTCCGGACAATACACCGATTTCAAAACCGGCACCCTGCAACATACGGGCAATCCCCTGGATCTTGCCATCGAAACCGATGGATTCTTCGTGCTGACCACTCCGGGCGGACCGGTTTATACTCGCAGCGGCAATTTCCGCGTGACAGCCGACGGACAGTTAATCAGTCAATCTGGATATCCCCTGCAAGGTCAGCAAGGCCCGGTGAACGTCCCGCCGGGGTCGACAATCGCCGTGGCCCCGGACGGCACCGTGTCGGCCGACAGCGTGGCCGTCAATCAGATTCGACTCGTGCGGTTCACCAATCCCGCCGCGTTGCAAACCGCCGGGGACACCACCTTCAAAGCACCTCGCGAAGCCGGTGCCCAGCCAATGGAACGAGGCGTCGTGCAAGGTTTCCGTGAGGCATCGAACGTCTCCCCTGCCGAAGCGATGGTGGCCCTGATCAGTGGCCAGCGATACTTCGAGTCCACCCAGCGAGTGATACGGGCCATCAGCGACGCCTTGCAACTGAACACCCGACCCCAATGAGGAATTAAACCATGATTCGGGCGTTATACACCAGTTCGACCGGTCTCAGCGCCCAACAAGTGGTGCTGGACAACACGGCGAACAACCTGGCCAACGTAAACACCAACGGCTTCAAACGCGGCCAGGCAGACTTTCAAGACCTTATTTATGTGAACGAGCGCAATCCCGGCGCCGACGCCGCCCAAGGGTTGCAGGTTCCCACCGGCTTGCAGATCGGCAGCGGGGTACGGGTCTCCGGGATCACGAAGATTTTCGCCCAAGGTAGCATTGTCAACACGGGCAACCCGCTGGATGTGGCCATTGAGGGACAGGGGTTCTTCCAAGTCACCATGCCCAACGGCGAAATCCGTTACACACGAGATGGCGGGTTGCGTATGAACGCGGTGGGAAACATCGTCACCTCAGACGGTTTCTTGCTTTCCCCGCAGGTGACCATTCCGACCGAAGCCGTTTCGATCTCGATCGGCACGGACGGGACAATCTCCGTGGTGAACGCGGGATCGAACGGCGCTTCCACCACGCTGGGGCAGCTTACACTGGTGCGATTCCCGAATCCCGCCGGTCTGAGTGCCGAGGGGCGAAACCTGTTCGCTGAATCAGCCTCCTCCGGGGCGGCGACGACATCAACGCCGGGGCTTAACGGAACCGGCTTGATCCGACAGGGTTTCGAGGAGCGTTCCAACGTGGACACGGTCACCGAACTGGTGAATTTAATTCTCGCCCAGCGGGCCTACGAGTTTAACACGCGGGCGATTACCACTGCCAACAACATGCTCCAAGCCACCGTCGACCTCATTAGGTGATGTCATGAATGCACACAGCGGTTTCCGGTTTCCCGCAGCCTTGGCGGTTTTGTGGTGGCTCGCGGGTTTGGGGATCGACATCTCCGCCGAGGCTCCGAAAGGACCGGAGGGGATCGTCATCACCATGAGGGAAAAAGTCGCCATTCCCGGTCGCGCCATCACCCTCGGGGATGTCGCCGAGATTTCCGGCGGCAGCGAACACGCCCGTTTACAAATCGGCCGACTGGATTTGGCCGATTTCGGCGGAGCCACCAACGTGAACATCCGGCGCCGACAGGTGGAATTCCGTCTTCGACTGGCGGATTTTCCGACGAAATTGTTCAGTGTCGTTGGCGCGGAGGAAACGATGGTGGCCGCCATCCGCCAGCCACTCTCCCCGGAAGGCATCTTTCAGACCGCCAAAGATGCGGCCCTGAAACGGATGCCGTGGCCAGCCGAAGACCTGGCCGTGCGGCTGGTGCAACCAATCACCGCGCCATTGCCTTCAGTTTCCGATCCTTCGGAAGTGACCATGCGGGCCGAACCGCATACCGCCAACGTGAATATCGGCCGGGTTCAGATTGATGTGACCTTGTTCGTTCTCGGGGAAAAGAAATTGTCCCTGCCGGTGTACCTCGAAATCAAGCTGATGCGTTCGGTCATCATGGCCCGCAGCGGATTGGCCAAAGGGGACATACTCTCCGAGGCAAACACCGTCCCGGATCGCCGGGTCGTTGATCCAGGGTTAAGCCCCCTTCCCCCCGGCGAGTTGATGGGCCGGAAGACGAAACGCCCCGTGGCAATCGGACAAGTCATCCAAGAAGCGGATTTGGAGACGGCGCCGCTTGAAATTCCTGCGGCCGTCGTCCGCAACAAGCAACCGGTGAAGATGCTCGTCCGGTTGGGAGCCGTGAACGTCGTGGCCAACGGCGAAGCCCTTCAAGGAGGCAAGACGGGCGACCTCATCCGCGTTCAGAACATTGATTCCAAAAAGGTGGTCGTCGGCCGGATCACCGGGCCGGACACCGTGGAAGTGGAATAAGGAACCCCATGACTCGAAGCAGACTGTTGATGGCTTTCGCGACCTCGCTGGGAATCTGTTCCCTCGCCGGCGCGGATTCCATCTGGGATCGCCGAGACCCCCGCGCCGCTTTTTTGTTCCATGACAACCGGGCGAGAAACGTCGGCGATTTGTTGACGATCACAATCTCCGAAAGCACGGCGACCAACGAACGCGAAAGCCGCGGACTGGACCGGGGCACGAACAACTCGGCCACGGTCAATTATGCCGGATCGTACCAGTTCGATCCCAAACCGGCAACGGCGGGCAAATTGAACGCGACGGGGTCCACTTCCGACCGGCGGCAGTTCAACGGCAGCGCCCAGTTGAGCAGCACTCGGACATTTGTGGACCGGATGGCCGTTACTGTCGTGGATGTGCTTCCCAACGGCAATCTCGTCTTCGAGGGAACCCGGATGCGGGTCGTTGCCGGGGAAGAACGAATGTTGCGCGTCACCGGCGTCGTGCGGCCGGCCGACATTGTGTCAGGCAATGCCGTGCCTTCCGGGGCCATCGCGAACATGAAAATCAGTTACATTGGCCGCGGGCAAGAAACCGAATTCGTCAACCAGAGTTTGATTGGCCGGGCCATCAATTACCTTTTCCCGTGAGGCGAATCATGCGTCGATTTCTGATGATTCTGGCCGGGGTTTTGCTTCTGGGCCAGATGGCGGCCGCCCAAGTTCGCATCAAGGACATCTCCGAGCTTGAAGGAGCCAGAAGCAACTTGTTGCATGGCTTCGGCCTCGTCGTGGGGTTGGATGGCACGGGCAGTCGCAGCACATTCACACAGCAAGTCGCCGTGGACATGTTGCAAAAAAATAATGTGACGGCCACGATTTTCAGCCAGCTTCCGAGTGACAACGTCATTCGATCTACGAGCATCTCGGCCGTGATGGTCACGGCTGAAATCGGGCCGTTCGCCCGCAAAGGCAGTCGATTGGATGTCACCATCTCGGCCTTGGATGACGCCCGCAGTTTGCAGGGCGGCACCCTCATCATGACGCCGCTTCGCGGGGCGGATAACGAAATATACGTGGTTGCCCAAGGGCCGCTGTCTGTCGGCGGTTTCTCCGTCAGCGGCCAAACCGCCGGTGTCCAGAAAAACCATTTGAATGTTGGACGAATTGCCAACGGCGGCATGGTGGAAAAAGAAGCTCTTGGGGAAGTGCTCTGCAAAGGCCGGGCGCGATTCTTGCTAAAAGACGCCGACTTTAACACTGCCCGGATGGTCGCCAAAGTCATCAACGAAAAATACCCCGGTTATGCCCTCGCCCAAGACGCCGGAACAGTGGCCGTCGGGGTGCCGAAGGAAAAAGCCTCCAACCCGGTCGCCTTCCTGTCGGAACTCGGCTTGATGGAAGTAAATCCCGACCGTCCGGCCCGGATTGTGATTAACGAACGCACCGGCACGGTGGTGGCGGGGGAGAATGTCACGATCAACCCGACGGCGATTGCCCACGGCAACCTGTATTTGCTGGCCTCCGAAACTCCTCAAGTTTCCCAACCCAATCCATTGACGGGGGGAGCCACAACTGTCGTCCCGAGAACCAGCATCGCGGCCGTCGAACAACGAGCAAGGCTCAATGTCGTGCCCCGCGCCACCACCGTCGCCGAGGTGGCCCGTGCCCTCAATTCATTGGGAGTCACTCCACGCGACCTGATTTCGATCTTCCAAGCGTTGAAACAAGCCGGGGCTTTGAATGCCGAAATCGTGGTGATCTGACGCCAAATGGAGGGGGGAATCATGAGATTTAAGTCATGAGAAGAAAGCCGCCATGTCACGAACTGGCGACTTTCTTAGGGGAATTTTTTCTCGCTCATGGCTCAAAGCTCACGGTTTACCGCCAAATCATCTTGCCCAAGCGGTCTTTTCTGAGCCTGCAACCTCTGAAAAATTCTGTCCGGAGTTAAATTTCATGTCGGGCATACAAGCGAATTCCTCGAACGCACTAACTGGCTTCCTCCCTCTCCGCGCAACGAATGCTAGTCTTGGGAAGGATCAGAAGCATGCCGCGAACATGGCGAAGGATTTTGAATCCTTGTTCCTTTCCGTGTTGCTCAAAGGAATGCGGCAGACCCTTGAACCGGACAGTCTCTTCCCGGGTGATTCCGGCGATGTGATGGGAGGCTTGTTCGATCAGTTCATGGGTCAGCACCTCGCCAATGCCGGCGGGGTGGGATTGGCTGCCACGATCCAACGACAAACACAACAAGAGCCCCCCCCTCATGTCGATCGAACTGGTGGAACTCGCGGAAATGTGCCTCGCTCATCTGGCGCGTGAGGAGGCCACCCTCCAAGCCAGTCGAGACGGGCTCAACAAACTTTACGCCGCCTATCTGCGTGGCACCCTGGCGGATCTTCAAGCCGCCATTCTCCATTGCCAGGAACTAAGCGACGAAACTTTCGGCGCGAGACATCGCCGGGAAACGCTTTGTCGTCTGCTCGCCAAGGAAATGGGAATCGAACCGGAAAACGTCCGGCTTTCCTTGCTGGCGACGTTGCTCCCGGCCCCGTATGGAGACCAAGTGGCCGCCAGCCGGGACAAACTCCAAATGCTGGCCGAAGATGTGGAACGACTCACCAAACGAGTGTCCACCATCGCCACTTATTGCCGGACCTATCTTCAAAAAGCCATCGAGGATTCGACTGGCCAGTCTGTCGGCGTGGTAAATCAATACGGCCCCGCCGGCCGTCGGGTCGAGACCCGTGGTTCCCTCCTGATTGCGAACGGGTGATCCATGCTCAACGCATACAACATCGGTATTTCCACGATGAGCACCGCCCAGCGGGCGCTTGACCTCGTGGGGCAAAATATTTCAAACTCCGCCACGCCGGGCTATCACCGACAGGGCATCACCCTCGCGCAAACGACGACGGGGGACAACAACGGCACGGGCGTCAAAGTCCAAAACATCTTCCGGTACACCGACAACAGTGTTCGGAGCAGTCTGGTGAACGCCACCAGCGATCAGTCCCGTTCCACAACCCAACTGAACACCCAACGCCAGGCCGAATCGCTCTTCTCCACCGGGACCGGCTCGATTGACGGCGGGATGCAGTCGTTTTTCAACGCCCTCGACACGCTCTCGACCCAACCCTCCGACGCCACGCAAAAGCGAGTGACCGTCAGCAGTGCTGTGAATCTCAGCAATCAGTTCAACCAACTGACAACCGACCTCGGCAACCTAAAGAACAGCCAGCTTACCGGGGCGAAAGAAGCCGTTGACGCGATCAACACACTGGCCCCGAAAATCGCCGATCTCAACAAACAGATCTCGGTGGCGGAGGCCACTGGCGGCACCGCCAATGACCTCCGCGACCAGCGGGACTCGGCGATCAATGATCTGAGCCAGTACATTGATGTGCGGTTGTCCTCCCAAGACAACGGGGTGGTCAATGTGATGGGGGCCAACGATGCCATTGTTGTCGGCAATATGTCGACTAAGTTTGAGGCCGCGCTCGACACCAACGGATCACTGGTCTTCCGCGAAGCCGGAAGCACGACCTCGCTTACCCCGACCAGCGGCAAACTGGCGGGCTACTTGCAGGATTACAACCAGACGCTGCCGGGCTACCAAAGTCGTCTCGATCAACTGGCAAATAAGCTGATCACGAACGTCAATGCCGTGCAAGCAACGGGGTTGACATCGGCCGGCCCCTCTGCCAATCTGGCGGGCACGGTCTCCGTTGCCAATCCGACCGCCCTGCTGAGCACGCAAAATCTTTCTTCGCCGATCCAAGCCGGCCAGTTGATGATTTCGGTCACCCAGCAATCCACGGGAACGCGAACTCTTGTTCCCGTGAACATCGATCCCGCCACGCAAAGCCTTCAGGATGTGGCCAACGCGATCACTTCGGCGACCGGCGGCCAAGTGCAAGGAAGCATTGATCCGACAACAAATTCATTGAACTTGCAGGCCCAATCTGGATATGCCTTCGATTTCGCCGGCCGGGTTCCCACCCCGCCGAACGCCGTCGCCATGAACGGCACCTCCGCCCCGACCGTGACCGGAACCTATACGGGTTCGTCGAACGACACGTATTCGTTTCAGGTGGTCGGCAACGGCACCGTTGGAACAACACCGGGGCTAAGTTTGGAGGTTCGTGACAGCGCCAACAATCTGGTTTCCACGCTTAACGTCGGAGACGGTTACGAAGCCGGTTCCCCGCTGACGGTTGGCAACGGACTGACTGTGCGGCTCGGGGCGGGAACAACGAACGCCGGTTCTTTCAGTGTTCCAGTCACCGCCAACGCGGACACCGCCGGGGTTCTTCCGGCCTTGGGAGTCGGCGGCTTGTTTCGCGGGTCCGGCGCCGGCAACATTTCGGTTAACTCTGAATTCACGGCCGATCCGTCGAAACTGGCCACCAGCCGCAGCGGCGATCCGGGCGAGACCTCGAACATCATCCGCATGGCCGGTATTCAGGACAAACAATTGCTGGCGGGCGGCACACAGACACTGAGCCAGTATTACGGCGACACCATCGGCCAGGTTGGGGTGAATGTCTCCACACTCAACGATTTGCAAACGACCCAGGCGAATATGGTGAGCAATCTTTCTGCCCAAGAACAAAGCACGTCTGGGGTTGACCTCAATGAAGAGATGGTCAACCTGCTGACGTATCAACGAATGGTCGAGGCCGGTTCGCGGTATCTGTCCGTCGTCAACACGTCGATGGACGCCGTGTTTGCCATGATTAACTGATGAATTATTGACCAGGGAGAAACACCTATGGATATGCGAACGACCATCAGCACGCAGATATCACGCGCCACCTCCGCCCTGCAATCACAGTCGGCGGCCGTGGCCAAATATCAAGCGCAAATCACCTCCAGCGTCCGGTTGCAAAAAGCCTCGGACGGGGCGGCCGATTACGTGTCGCTGATTGATTACCAAGCCCGCGACGCCCGGTTGCAAAACTTCAAGGGTTCCATCAACTCGGCCACGCTTTCGCTCAACAATGGCGTGAATTCCCTCACCGAAGCAAGCGATATTCTCACCAAAGCCCACGACTTGGGGCTGGACGGAGCGAACGCCGCCACGGACGATCAGGCGGCCGGGGCGCTCGCCACGGAAGTCGATTCGCTGATCGGGCGATTCGTGGATGTGGCGAATGCCAAGAGCGGGGATTCGTACCTCTTCAGCGGCGCGGCCACCTCCACCCCCCCCTTTGTCGTGACGGCCACCGATCCGTCCGGCAACCCGACGGCCGTTTCCTATCAAGGATCGGATGATCCTTCCAAGGGCTCGGTGGGGCAAAATTACACGGTGGACACGAATTACCCCGGCAACCAAGTGTTTCAATCTTCGAGCGGGGATGCCTTCAAAGCCCTGATGACATTGCGAGACAACCTGAGAAATCCGAACCTCAGCCAGTCGGACCGGGCAACGGCCATCAACCAAAGCCTGTCCCAAATCGAGAGCATTCGGGGCAACATCCAAACAGCGATGGGCCAGCAAGCCTCCTCGTTGGAGAATCTGGATGCGGTCAACACCCGAATTGACGATGTGAGCGTCAACAACAAGGAACAGATCGGCAACCTGCAAAACACCGATTACGCCGAGGCCGCCGTCAAGCTTCAAGAACAGACCAACGCGTTCCAAGCGAGCCTGCTGGTGACATCAAAGATTTTTGATGCGTCGTTGATGGATTTTGTGAAGTAAGACGGGCAGCATTCGGCCAGAGCAAATTCAAAACGCCATAACGGGCATTGCCGAAAAGGAAGAGATCTTCCTTGGTTTTGTCGGTCCAACGGACCGATTAACATAGCCCAGCCCGAAAGGGCTGGGTTAAAGAGCATGAAGAAACCTCGGTCTGAAGGACCGATTATCTGCTCAAGGTCCGTGAGGGCCGCGACAACCCCAACTCGCCGATAATCGGTCCTTCAGACCGAAAAACCTTGGAGCATTCAAGCCCAGCCCTTTCGGACTGGGCTATGTTAGTCGGTCCGTTGGACCGAAATACCAGAAGACCTCTTTGGCCAGATTCCATCAATCAATCGAATCCGTTCAGACATTCTGACCTAACCCGATTCTCACGGTTCATCCCGTTGGATCGCCGTCGGTGGCGGCGGGGCGGCATCCAAATCGGACGTATCCAATCGGTCTTCCTTCGCCAGTTGCCGGAACATCTCCAGCGTCTGCCGAATTCCGTCTTCCAAGCTCGTCAATGGGAACGGCCCGAGATCCCGTTGCAACGCGGCATCGTCGAGGTCGTAGGCGATGGCTAGTTGACGATCGCCGTGCGTGACGAGTTGCTTCGCCGTCGGATCGACCTTGCACAAGGCGGCGTAGAAGGTTTGGATATCCACCACGGCACCGCGAAGGTTGTAGGACTTCGCCCCTTGATATGGCTTTTCCAAACATTGCACGAACGTCTTGGCCACGTCGTCCACAAACTGCAAGTCTTGCAACCCGCCGTAAGTGATGTGGTATTTCCGGCCGATGGCCACCGACTTGATGGCTTTTGTCGGCTCGCTGGTCATTCCCAAATCACGGCCGACGCCGTAGACCGTCCAAGGCCGAAGGCCGATGCTCGATTGGCCAAAGTCTTGATAATAAACGGCCGCGTTGCCTTCGTTGCACACTTTGAAATGCCCATAATGCGTGGCGGGCATCAGTTGCACATTGTCGGCAAGCGGGCCGGAGGGATACTTGTCCGGCGGGCCGAACACGGCGGCCGTGCTGGCATATACCAACCGCTTGATCTGATCACCCAAGCCCCGGATGGCCTCGAACACCGAGAGCGTGCCCACGACGTTGACCGTGGCGCCGAGAACGGGATTGGCCCGGCAGGTCGGCACTTGCAATCCGGCCAGATGAATCACATGGGTGATCTGGTGATCGACCAACGCCTTTTGAAATAGTTGCTGGTTGGTCACGTCCCCCGGCACAAAAGTGACTTTTTTCACTTCCTCGGTCGGCATGATGTCCTTGAGGCGCCGGGAGTCTTCCCGCAGGTCATACACCCAAACCTGATGCCCCCCCGCAAAGAGGTTGCGAATGATCCACGCCCCGATGAACCCATAACCGCCCGTGATCAGAACACGCATGAACAATACCCCGTCTGGGAAAGGTTGGCCTTCGTCTTCTTTGAATGATGGGCGCGGGGGAGCATTCCGGCAACCTGCGCCCCGACAACCTCAGCCGGTTGTCAGCACGATTTTTCCGCTCAGACCGCCGGACCCCTTCGACGAGCTTTCTTCTTGCAGTTGATGGGCGTGGGCGGCCTCGCTCAGTTTCAACCGGGTGCAAATATTGGCCTTCAGCTTGCCTTCGGCCAGCCATTTGGACATGTCAGCGGCACACTTCCGCTGTTCGTCAGGGGGCATGTTGAACATGGCGAAGCCGGAGAGCGTCAGCCCCTTCACATAAAACGGCCCATGCGGAAACACCGGCCGGGCCGTGCGACCGGCGATCACCACCAGTCGCCCTCGAGGCCGGACCATCTCCACCATCTTGTCGTAATCTGGTTCTTTTTGCGTTTCAAAGAAGACATGCAACCCGGCCCCGCCGGTGTGTTCCTTCACCTTGGCGGCAATGTCATCCGTCTTGTAGTTGAGGACAAAATCAGCTCCGAGAGCCTTTGCTTTCTTCGCCTTTTCTTCGGAACCGACGGTGGTGATCACCTTGGCGCCGACCGCTTTCGCCATTTGGACAACCATCGACCCCACACCGCCGGTCCCGCCGTTGACGAACACGAATTCGCCCGCCTGAGTCTTCGCGGCCATGAATAACCCGAGATGAGCGGTGATGCCCACCAAGGCGATGGCCGCCAAGTCTTCGTCCGAATCACCCTCGGAGGCCGGGTAAACATAATCTTCGTGCGGGCAACAGAATTCCGCAAAGGTTCCCTGCCGACCCACCACCCCCTGATTGGAACCCCAAACCCGTTCGCCCGGTTTGAACTTGGTGACGGCCGCCCCGACCGCGTCCACGGTCCCGGCGAAATCACACCCCGGAATGAACGGCTTGGGAAGGTTGGCCGGAACCGCCCCACTGCGGATGTAGGTGTCGATGGGGTTGACGCTCACCGCCGTGACTTTGACACGAACTTCATTTGGGCCGGGCGTCGGGGTGGGCAATTCACCGTATTGGATGACGCTCGGCGCCCCGGTGGCTTCAAAGTAGGCAGCTTTCATGGGAGATCGTCTCGCGGGAGGATTTTGGTGTGATGATATGCCCGGCCAACGGCGACGGTCAGCATTCACCGCCATTACCCCTCGGCCGGATTCCGGAAAAATTCACGCTGGCCGCTTGAACATCCCCGGCAGTTGTGGGACTCTACAATCCTCTCCGCAAGGAACAAATTCAATGCCTGCGTTTCACCTAGCCACTTTTCGGGTTGATGTCACCCCGCCCATTGGCCATCCTCTATGCGGCGGTTGGATCGAGCCGGCCCGCAAGATCGCCGATCCACTGGAGGCATTCGGCGTCGTTTTGCTCGGACAGGGCAAGCCGGTCGTCCTGTGTGTTTTTGACTGGGTCGCCCTGCGAAATGACGCCCATCTGGCCATCCGCAAAGCCCTCGCGGATGCTGCCCATACGACCATCGAATTTGTGAGCGTTCACGCCGTCCACCCGCACGATGCCCCATTCGCGGACACGGAAGCCCAGAAAATCCTCGACGCCGCTCACGGGCCGCCATGTCTGGATTTGAAGTTCTTCGACCAAGTGGTGAAAGACATCGGCAAAGCCTGCCGAGATGCGCTGGCGAAGACAAAGCGGTTCACTCACATTGGCATCGGATCAGCGGTAGTCAAAGAAGTCGCCTCCAATCGCCGCGTGCTTGGCCCCGACGGCAAGGTGAAATTTACCCGCACCAGCGCCACCAAGGACAAAGAGGCCCGCGAACAACCCGAAGGGGTGATCGACCCGGTGTTGCGCACCCTCAGCTTTTGGGATGGCGACACCCCGTTGGTGGCGATGCACTACTACGCCACGCATCCGATGAGTTATTACGGCAAAGGCGAAGTCAGCGCAGACTTCTGCGGACTGGCCCGCCGGAAGTTTCAAGAAGCCAACCCAACCGTGTTCACGGCTTATTTCAACGGTTGCGGCGGGAACATCACCGCCGGAAAGTACAACGACGGCTCCCCCGAGAACCGCCCTCTCTTGCGAGACCGGATGCTGGCCGGGATGACCGAAAGTTGGAAATCGACCAAACGCCGCGAAGTCACCGGCTGGGAATGGCGGGTGGAACCAGTCAAACTGAAACCCCGCAAGGAAGCCAGTTTCACCGAAGAACAAAGCCGTTTGGCCGTCAACGACGAGAAAGCGACGAAAGCGAAACGGGGCAATGCCGCCTATCAACTCGCATGGTTAAAGCGGCTCGATCAACCCATCGATATCGGCTGCCTGGATTTCGGCGGCAAAACACTTGTGCTGCACCTGCCGGGGGAGGCGTTCATCGACTATCAACTGGCCGCCCAGAAAATGCGGCCGGATGCGGATGTCTTCGTCGCCAGTTACGGCGACGACGGTTGCGGCTACATCCCTACGGCAGCCGGGTATCTGCAAGGAGGCTACGAACCCACTGTGGCCCTTAGCAGCCCGGACAGTGAAGAGATTTTGATGAAGGCGATGATGAAATTGTTAAAGGGCAAACCACCCGAAGGAGAGAAATGAACCTGACGCTCAAACACGGACGCATGGCCGGTTGCGGCTTGTTGCTGTTGCTCATTTTCACTCCGTTGGCCCATTCCGCCGAAGCCATTTACAAAGCGGGGATCGCCAAAAAGGTCATTACACCGTCGGGACCGTTGTGGATGGCCGGCTACGGCTCCCGGAACAAGCCCTGCGTGGACAAGCAGCATGATCTCTGGATCAAAGCGCTGGCTCTGGAAGATTCCACCGGGCATCGTTTCGTGATTCTCACCAGCGACCTGTGCGGCATCCCGCGCAACCTGTCCGAGCCGGTTTGCCGGGATGTAATGAAGGCCACCGGGCTGAAACGGGCCGACATCCTGATGAACTGCTCCCACACCCATTGCGGGCCGGTGGTGGCCGGAAATCTCACCGACATGTATCCGATGAATGCCGAGCAACTGGAGGATGTCCGCAAGTACACGGAAACCTTGACGGCCGGAATGACCGAAATCCTCATCGCCGCCCTGAAAGATCTAAAACCGGCCAATGTCTCCATCGGCGAGGGAACCACCCGCTTCGCCGTCAACCGCCGGGAAGTCACCCCCGCGGGGGTCATCAACGGCAAGAACCCGACCGGGCCGGTCGATCATTCCGTGCCCGTGCTAAAAGTCACTGACATGGATGGCAAAGTGACCGCTCTCCTCTTCGGCTATGCCTGCCACAACACCACCATGAGCTACTACAAGTGGTCCGGCGATTATGCGGGTTTCGCCCAAATTGAACTGGAAAAAGCCTACCCCGGTTCCACGGCCATGTTTTGGATTGGTTGCGGCGGGGATGCGAATCCGCTGCCAAGATCGATGATCGAACTTTGCGAAAAATACGGCAAAGAACTGGCGTTGGCCGTGAAAGATGTGGCGAACGGAAAAATGGCCCCGCTCATCAAACCCATTACCTCTTCCTATTCCGAAGTAACGCTTCCGTTGGACAAACTTCCCGCCAGGGAATATTGGGAAGCTGAGGTTTCGAGCAAATCCATCGCCAACGCCAAACGGGCCGAGAGAATGCTGGCAAAGTTACGAGCAGGCGTGCCAATCCCGACAGAATATCCTCATTACCCGATTCAGATATGGAAATTCGGCGATCAACTCACTTGGGTGGCCCTCGGCGGCGAAGTGGTGATCGATTACAACCTCCGGCTGAAAAAAGAACTTCCCGCGAATGGAATGAAATGGATCGCCGGTTACAGCAATGATGTGATCGCTTACATTCCCTCGGCCCGTGTGCTGAAAGAAGGGGGATACGAAGCTGACTCATCGCAAGTCTACTACGGCCTTCCGACTAAATGGGCTCCCGCTATCGAAGATATCATCGTCAATAAAACTCTCGAATTGGCGAAGTGAGAAATTCTCTGTCTCGTCTTTCGGCGTTTTTCGGTTCGGCGAAACAAACAAGAGGAGCATCCGACCATGATGGTCGGATGCTCCTCTTGTTTGTTTCGCATCGGCTTATCGCTTATTTCTTCAAATTATCAAAGTCAATCTTGTACTTCTCCAGCATGTTCCGGCGAACGGCGCTGCGGTCGCTGTCCAACACCTCCCACACTTTCACACGATCCGGAGCGGTCTTCACCACCAATTCCGCCTGCCGGGCACTCAATTCGCCGACATTGGAATCCATTTGCGTGCTGTAAGACGGGGCAATCCCCACCCGGCCTCGTGGTGTGATGAATCCGCCTCCCGATGATGCCGTGGTGACAGACTTATAATTGTCATAGGCATCCAGTTGCAATTTCAGCCCTCGCAACGACCCCGCGAGCGAGCGAAGCTTGGCCGTCACGCTTGAACCGTATTGCAAAAGCTCGGGGTCCACATCTTGGATAGGCAGTTTGTCAATCTTGTTTGAATACGTTTCGTACCACAAGGCCGAGCCGCTGTAATCGTTGGCTTTCATGTTCAAATTGCCGCGAGTCCGCAAGTCATCAAGATAAGTGTTGATGGCCCGGTAATAGCGCATGCTGGAGGCCAGGGCGGCCGAGTCTTTCGGGGTCAGGATGGTGCCTCCCTCCGGGGATTTGGCGGCGTCGGCCGGGGAGTTAATCACCGAAAGCAGGCGGCGAAGCGATTTGTCTGAGAATGTTGTTTTCAGTTGGAACATCTTGTCTTGCCTCACCACTTCGGCCTTGGCCACTTCGGTGATTTCAAAGCCGCAAATATCAATAATTTTCGGAAGCATGGACTGAAACGCCTTGGCTTGCGAATCGAGAAGTTGCTTGAAATCAATATCAATCTCGACGGGGGATGGTTCGCCGATTTGCACTGTAATGGTCACTCCTCGAATGTTCATGATGGCTTGCGTCACGGCATCCAAGCTAGGATCTTCCTTGGTAATTCCCCCGCGAAGCAATTCAAGGCGAAGAGACTGCGGGTCAAAAATATCCGTGAGGTCCGTCGCCACGACAATGTGGGATTTGCTCTTCTTCGCAAGGGCTTCCTGAATGTATGCCGAATAGCTCACTTTCTCCGGTTTCGGTTGTGTCAGCCAGCGGGAGAATTCCTGCCTCGGCAGCGTCGAGGACACGGCGACAATCCCCGGAGTCGGGATGGCCACATAACCCCGACGGGGACTGAGGATGACCGTTTTGTCGCCCATCAATTGGGTGGTGCCCCCCTCGCGTTGAGCGATCTCGGTCGATGTCAGAGTGTTGTTCACCGGCACAAGGGCAAGGCTCTTTCCCTCAGCCAGTTCGCCAGGATAAAGTTCGGCCCCGATCACCACAAAATGTGCCCACGGCGGCACGGCCAGGGCGCCGGCCATGTATTCCGTTTCGTGGTTCTTGCTCCATTCTTCCTTGACGGCGCGGGGTGATTTGTTAATTTCCCGCACGTTGATGACGGCCACCGTGTTCATGCGGCCCGGCACGTATTTCAACACGTCCGGGAGTTCGGCCGAACGGGCCGAAGGAATCATCGCCAGCATGGCCGCCAGCCAAATCAATCGCTTCATGGACGCTCTCTTGGAAAAGAAGGATGTCTCGGCAATTGTAATTCAAGATGGCGACTTTGCATCGTTCTTCAAATCCAAATCCTAATCAAGTGACATTGACTCCAAAGCCGATTTGTTCCACAATCGAATCATTCACTCTCCGAACCGGAAACTCCGTTTGGCCAACCTTGACCGCCATGTGCCTGAATTTCTCAATCTCATCCGGGAGTTCGAGCAGCGATTTCGCGTGATGGATGCCGAGACGGTCAATGGACCTCATGAAAATCTAAGCCTTCAAGAACTCCGGCTGATCGAATTTCTCGGTGAAGGCGGGCGAAAGATCATGAAAGATCTGGCCGCCCATTTGATCCTGGCGGTCAACTCGGTCACCAGTTTGGTGGATAATTTGGAGAAGAAGGGCTATGTTTCCCGACAACGCTCCACCGAAGACCGCCGCGTGATTCATGTGGAATTGACCGATGCCGGCCGCGAACTGCTCGCAATCGCCGCAACGGAAAAGCAAGCCTGCATCCGCTGGTTATTGGGCGGATTAACGATCTCGGAACGTGACACATTCATCCAGTTGTTTCGCAAAATGGCCCGCGCGGAGGGGCCGCCGCCGAAAAAATAATTTTCAGAAGTTGAACCGGCCGCGAACCGCCGGTTATTTTTGCGGTCATTACATCGAAAATCGAATTATTCACTCTCCGAATCTCGATTCGGGGAAACTTGAGTGAAATCACATGTCGGTCGTGGGAAATCGGGAGGCCATCGTGAAACTCTTGAAGCGTCGCTGGTGGGTGGTGTTGATCGTCATCGGCGTGGCGGGCGGATTGGCGGTGGCCAGCGGCCATTTGGGCGGCAACAAGCCGGACGCTGCTCCCAAGACCGCGACCCCGGTGAAAGAAACCACAGTAAGCGTTACAGTCGACAAGGCAACCGCCCGGCCGGTGCGGCGGCTGGTTTCGGCAGTCGGCTCTCTTTATGGTTGGGATGAAGTGGCTGTCACCCCGAAAGTAGAAGGACGTGTGGTTCGAGTTTATCGGGATGTGGGTGATGTCGTCAAACCCGGCGAGCCCTTGCTGGATCTTGATGCCACCGATTTTCAACTCGCCGTCGCGGAAGCCCGCCGGGCGTTGGAGCTTGAACTGGCCAAGTTGGGTCTCCGAGAACAGCCTGGCCCTGATTTTGATGTGACGCAACTGCCAAGCGTTGTCCGGACTGATTCACTCGTGAAACAAGCCGATTTGAGGGTAAAACGCTTGCAAGCGGGCGGCCGGGCGGTGACGGATGAAGAAGTCCAGCAAGCCACGACAGATGTGGAAGTGGCCAAGGCCAACCGTCAACAAGCGGTCTTGGAGGCCAAGGCCACGATAGCGGCCGCCCGGCAAAAGCAGGCATCCTTGGAGTCGGCCGAACAGCGATTGAGGGACACAAGACTCATCGTCCCCGTTCCGCTGAGTCTTCAAGAAACGGGCATGAAAACCCCGGCCGAGTATGTCATCAGTTTTCGCAAGGTGACCGAAGGGGAAATGGTTCGGATCATTCCGCTTGTTGATGCCCCGCCGATGTTCCGCCTCGTGATTGACCGGCCGTTGAAATTACAACTCACTTTGCCCGAACGACACCGAACCGAGGTGAAACTCGGGCAGACGGTGGAACTCGAAGTCGAATCATACCCCGGTGAAATCTTCTCGGCCGCCGTTTCCCGTATCAACCCGGCCATCGAGCGGTCGAGCCGGACTTTTGCGGTGGAAATCATCGTCCCGAATGCGGATCGACGACTCGGCGCCGGGAGTTTTGCCAAGGCCAACATCATCACCAAGGAAGACGCCAAAGCGGTCACCGTTCCGGAGGAAGCCATCATCAGTTTCGCCGGGATTTCGCGGATATTCATCATGGACGGCGACAAGGTCAAAGCCGTTCCGGTGAAGACGGGCACCACCACCGTCATCAAAGAAGGTGATCGGCAACGCACATGGGTCGAAGTGGAAGGAAACCTGAAGCCGGGAGCGGCGGTCGTCACCAGCGGTTTTAGCCGATTGGCCGACGGCATGACCGCCAACGTTCGCACCGATGCGGGGGGCAAATAATGAATATCTGGGATCTCTGCATTCGACGGCCGGTTTTCACGGCCATGCTGGTCTCGGCCCCCATCGTGTTGGGCATCGTCTCGTACACCCGGCTCGGGGTCGAGTTGTTCCCGAACGTGGACATGCCGATGATTACCGTCACCACGACGCTGCGAGGCGCCAGCGTGGAGGCGATGGAAACATCGGTCACCAAACCCATCGAGGAGGCGGTCAACACCATCTCCAGCATTGACGAACTGCGGTCTTCCACGAAAGAAGGTTTTTCGCAAGTCGTCGTCCAGTTCAAGCTCGACAAAAACGGGGACATTGCCGCCCAAGAAGTTGACGCCAAAGTCCGCACAATTCTGAGCCAATTGCCTGTCGGCACCGATCCGCCGATCATCGACAAGTTATCGCTCGATGCCACGCCGGTGATGACCATCGTGATTTCCGGCAATCGGGACATGCGGGAAATCACGGAGATTGCCCGCAAGCGGCTGAAGGAGGAACTAGAAACAACCTCCGGTGTCGGCTCCGTCGTCTTGGTCGGCGGTCGGCCTCGGGCCGTGCATGTGATCGTGGACCCGGACAAACTGGCCAAATACGAGAACCTCACAATCGAGGACGTTCGACAAGCACTGATCCGCGAGAACCGGGAAGATCCGGGCGGACGGGTGGACCGACTTCAATCGGAAAAGGTGCTTCGGGTGGATGGCCGGGTGGACAAATCCGAGTCGTTCGGCCGCCTGATTATCGGCAACCGCAACGGCCAGCCAATCCGGATTGAGGATGTCGGCCGTGTGGACGACTCCTTTGAAGAACCACGCGGCATGAGCCGGTTGTGGATGCGATCCAGCGACAAGGAAGAAGACACCGGGCGTAATGCCGTTAGCATCGTGATTCAAAAACAATCGGGCCGGAACACGGTGACGGTGGTGGATGAATTGCAAAAGCGAATGGAAGCCATCAAAGCCACGCTTCCGCCGGATATTCGCACGGAGGTGATCCGCGACCAGTCACGTTTCATCCGTATTTCGATGGAAGAAGTGAAGATTCACTTGCTCCTCGCGGTGGCGTTGGTGAGCTTGTCGATTCTGCTGTTCCTGAGAGACTGGCGAACGACTATCATCGCCACGCTGGCCATCCCCACCTCGTTGATCGGGTCGTTCGCGTTCATGTATGCGATGGGCTTCACGCTCAACAATTTCACGATGATCGGCCTGATTCTCTCGGTCGGCATCGTCGTGGATGATGCCGTGGTGGTCCACGAAAACATCTTCCGACACATGGAAGAAAAGGGCCTGTCGGCCTTTGAGGCCGCCAGTTCCGCGACCAAAGAAATCGCCCTGGCGGTGGTGGCGACGACGCTCTCGCTGGTCGTTGTGTTCGCCCCCATTGCCTTCATGGGCGGTCAAGTGGGCCGATTCTTCAACGCCTTCGGTTATGTGGTCGGTTTCTCGGTGCTGATGAGCATGTTCATCTCGTTCACGATGACGCCCGCCCTGTGTTCGCGGTTCCTCAAAAAGCCCGAAGGACATGGGTCGAGCAAATCTGGGTTTATCTGGAACGCCATTGAAAAGACTTACATCGGCATGCTTGCCTGGAGTCTGCGCCACCGGTGGGTTGTCATCACCACCGCGTTTTTGGTGTTTCTCACCACGCCGGTGTTGATGAGCATCGTCGGCGCCGACTTCGTGCCCAAGGACGATCAAAGCGAATACGAAATGGTGGTCACCTTCCCGGAGGGTTATTCGCTCGAACGGGCCGATCAAACCATTCTGGAAATCGACCGGCGAATCCGAAAACTTCGCGGCGTGGAATATACGTTTTCCACCATCGGCGACACCACCGGCCGGGTCACCAAAGCCCAGGGGGATGTGACCAAGGGGAACATTTACGTTCGGCTAACCGACCTTTCCACACGAAAGTTTTCGCAGTTCGACATCATGAACGACACGCGCAACATCTTGAAGGAGTTCCCGGATCTGCGAACGGCCGTACAGGACGTTTCGATTGTCTCGTCGTCCGGCTTCCGGGAAGTGGATGTGGACTTGAACCTCTGCGGGCCGGACATGGCTCAACTACAGAAATACTCGAACGAAATCGCCGATTGGATGCGGACTGATCCTCGTTTTGTGGACGTGGACACCAGCCTTTCGCTCAGCAAACCGGAGTTGCGAGTTCGGCCGGATTCCGAGCGTCTGTCCGATCTTGGCGTGAGTTTGCAAAGCGTCTCGGCCACCACAAACGTGCTGGTCGGCGGGTTGCCGGTGACCAAATACAAGGAAAAAGACGAGGAATACGACGTATGGCTGCGGGCCGAACATTCGGGCCGGGATGACCGCGAAACCATCTCCCGGCTCGGCGTTCCCTCGACAAAATCCGCGAATGGCGTGGTGAAGATTGGGTCCGTCGCCCGCTTTGAGGACGCGATGGCTCCGAACACCATCGACCGTTTCGGCCGTCAACGGCAGGTGGTCATCTCGTCAAACTTGAAGGGGCTGGGCCTGAGCGACGGGGTGGCTCTCGTGGACGCTTACATGAAGTCCCGCGAGTGGCCGCCGGAATATCGGTACGAGTTCATTGGCCGGGCCAAGATGTTGAAGGAGTCAAACGACAACTTCCTGATCGGGTTCCTGCTGGCGTTTGTGTTCATGTACATGATTCTGGCGGCCCAGTTCGACAGCTTTGTGCATCCGGTGAGCATCCTCGCCGCGTTGCCGCTGACGATCCCGTTCGCCATCGTGTCGCTGATTATGTTGCGAACGCCGCTGGACCTGTTTGCCATGCTCGGGCTGTTCATGTTGTTCGGCATCGTCAAAAAGAACGGCATCTTGCAGGTGGATTACACCAACCATCTGCGGAAAGAGGGCATGGAACGCACCGAGGCCATCTTGGAGGCCAACCGCGTTCGCTTGCGGCCAATCCTGATGACCACGGTGATGCTGGTGGCCGCAATGATTCCGATGGCCTTGGGACAAGGACCGGGCGCCGGGTCTCGTTCCAGCATGGCCAAAGTGATCTTGGGCGGACAGGCGTTGTCGCTGGCCCTGACACTGCTGGTCACCCCGGTTTCCTATTCGATTTTCGACGGCATCGGCGGTTGGTGGCGTCGTCAATTGAGCCGCGAAAAGGTGCATGACGAGGCTTTGGCAGAGAGTTGATCCTCAACATTTCCGGCCGCATTCCACCATGCGGCCGGAAATGTGAACACGTTACAGACGTTTCACTTTCACGATTTTCAAACCAGTCAAAATTCGATCCAAAAGTGACCTGAAACTATCAAAAACAGTCGCCCGGCGACCATTTTTGGGCCGTTGGACACCCCAAAACTGTTCAAAAACGGTGGGCCAACTGAACACCTTTTTTCAAAACTCCCGGCAAAAACGGGGGGTCTCTCTAATGATTTTGGGCAAATGCGCAGCGATTTTGAGCCATTGAAAATGGCCCAAAATGAAAAAGCTGACACCAAACTTGTCAGCGGCAAATCAAACAGCACTTGTTTAGTGCGAGTGGAAAAGAATGAGTTGGTTGGCGATACAGAGTACTCCGCACGCTCCGCGTGCGGATGGAACTTGTCCGATGGTCGGACGATGAAACGGGGCAAAGCCTGCCCGCACACGGAGAGCTTGTGAAAAAATCGTCGTCCGGGAGCGAAACCGTTGTTGGTCCGCGCTAAGTTGAGGTGAACGTCCGCTAATTTCGCGAGAGGCCATGTCCCAACCCGCCCGTCGTCTTCGACATGCGAACCGTCACCAAGCGGAGATGCGGATCGAGTCGCTCGACCAGATGCTTCCGCCCGAGCATTCAGTCCGGTCCGTCTGGGAGTTCGTCGGGGGGCTCGACCTGTCGGAGTTGTCAGGACGGATCAAGGCGCTGCCCG
>NZ_JH636444.1:0-25499 GCF_000255705.1 Zavarzinella formosa DSM 19928 | reverse complement strand
TGGCCGCCGGTTTGGCATCGTCGGGAACAGCGGCGGGTTCGACGGGACCGGCCGCCAACGCCGGGGTTGGCCGGCGTCCGAGATGAACATCCATCTCGGTGTTGAGCATCCGTTCGAGGGCCGACTTCATCATCGTCCGCATCAGGGCGTTGAGGTCGTCAATCGTCGTGGCCTGCGCGGCCATGTCCCGCGCCAGTTGCTCGGCTTGGGATTTCAAGATCGCGTCCATGCGTAATCTCCGTCAAAGAAAGAGGATGGGTAATACCCGTTCCACTCCCCTGACACAAGATTCCTTACAAGCCCCGAAGCAAACCGGTGCGACGATTTTTTCACAGGCTCGGAGCGTGCGGAGTACTCTAATCGCCGATCGCCTCATTCTCTTAGCCAAACAATCGCAAGGACATCCCCCGCCTCCTCGGCGATTACGGCGTGGTGACCGTCTCGCCGCCGTCGATTGTCCCGAGGGCGCGGTAGGTGGTCAGGGCGATTGAGTTGGTGATGAACGAGACGCGACCGTCCCCGTAGGCGAAGTTCAGACCGTTGGTGTGCCGGCTGCGGAACGAATACATGTTCGGCCAGTCTCCGCGAGCCGCGACGGTGTTGACGTTGTTTGGCGGGATGGCCGTCGTGCCTGTGCAACCGTTGAAGTGCGGCCATGAGTTGTGCTGGTTGAAATCGGGGACATCCTCGCCGATGAAAAACGTGTTGCTGGTTCCGTCCGTCACGCTGGAGAACTGCCGGGGCTTGGCGTAGTTTGAACGGCACACCCAACCGTTTCCGCTGTCGAGTCCGGCGTTCGGTGAGTAACCGCCGTCGCCGGTGGCATACGATCCCCAAAGCCACCAACTTCCGGACACGCCCTTGTAATTCGTCACCCCGACGGCGAACGTCGTGGAATACGCGATGTTTGTGTCCGTCCTCGGCTGGCCGGCATAGGACGTGTCGGACGGGCAAAGGAATGTCTTGACCGGGGTGGCCACGGCGGCCGGATTGGAATTGACCGTGGCGGTCGGCGCCCCGGTGGTCAGGTACAGATTGTTTTGCTCGACGTATGGAAGGATGCGAACCAGCCAGCTCCAGTTTGGCGTGTTCACGCTGTTGTCGTCCACGTAGCCGGGGGCGGCGCTGACCGGGAACATGCCGTTCACGTCGTGATAGTTGTGAACGCCGAGAATCAACTGCTTCAAATTGTTGGAACACTTCATCCGGTTGGCGGCCTCCCGGATCTTCTGCACCGCCGGCAGCAGCAATCCGATGAGGATGGCGATAATCGCGATGACGACCAGCAATTCGATCAGGGTAAAACCACGCCGATCAGCGCGGCCACGCAGGCAAAGAGCGATCATGAATTCTTTCCTCCGAACGGAGCAATACTGAGATGATTGATAAAAATCTTCCACACAAGCCGGGAAAACCCCGGAGATGAAAGGGCGTTTGTTCGCGCCTTGGGTCATTTGTAGACGACAGGCACGTCTGACGCTGCGCCGAAGATACCATAAAAGTGGCCGAAACACAAGAACCACACCGATTTCGACGCCTTTCGGTAGCGAACGGGAATTCTCATCGGTTTTGATTCCCCACGCCGAAGACTTCAGATCCCTGTTTTGTCGAAGCACTTGCAATCCACTTGATTCCATCGAGACTTTGAATTTATAACTGGGGAACAATCCTTTCTTTGAGTATTTCCAATCATGTCTTCGGTCCTCTCCCGAATCCTTGAAAGATGTTTTTTGCCCGGCATTTTTGTCATGCTTGGCCTGTCCGCCGGATGCGGTTCGTCCGAGCCGCGTCTCTATCCGCTCTCGGGCAAGGTGGCGATGGACGGAGCGCCCCTGGCGCCGAAGCCGGGGGAAACAGCCTTCGTCGAACTCAGCGCCGATGCCAAGGCGGGGAACACGTCGCCTCACTTGCCTCGCGGCGTGATCGGGACCGACGGGACGTTCACGATCAAGACGGCCGACCGCTCCGGCATTGAGGCCGGGGCTTGGCTGGCCCGTGTCGTCTACCAGAAAGAACCGGGAGCCGAGGACAAGAACCCCTACGCCCCGCCCAAGTCGCTCATTGTGAAAAAGTACAGCACATTCGACGGTAGCGGCCTCCGCGTGACAGCCGGGCCGGACTCGCCGACCGCCCCGGAATTCGCCGTGTCCAAGTTGCGATAGCCGGGCGTTTCACATTTTTTGTTTGGTGGTCGGCCGGATGCAATTCTTGGTGACAAATCCAACAGACGTTTCGCGTACAATATCAATGTGCCGCCATGAGCTGGTTTGAATCTTCAAACCAGAATGGTTCGACATCGGAGTCCTCCGCAACATGACGATTTTCCAAGTCGGCGTCGGTTCGGGGGGAATTGTGGTTCTCGATCTGGTGATGCGGGAACCGACGGTGCGGAAGATCGTGCTGGTCGAGCCGGATGTTTACAAATCGCACAATGTCCATCGGCACCTGTTCCCGCCATCGGATGTCGGGCAGTTGAAAGTAAAGTTGGCGGCCGAATGGGTGCGACGGTTTCGGCCGGATGTCGAAGTGGTCCCATTGGCTGTTGATGTCACCGATCCGATTCATCAAGCCGAACTTTATTCTCATGTGGCGGTCTGTGATCTCGGTGTTTGCGCGGTGGATTCGGAATCGGCCAAATATCACATTGACGCGATGATGCGCAAGCACCGCAAACCGTGGACGATGGGCGAGGTTCTCAGCGGCGGGATCGGAGGTTGGGTTCATCGGTTTGTGCCCGGCGGGGCGTGTTACGGCTGTCTGGCCAGCCATCTCCAACGGGCGATGCCGACGGACAACACCCCGCCGCCCGCGGATTATGCGGACCCGAACGCGACGAGGCCGGAAACGGCCATTCCGGCCTCGCGGGCCTCCATCAGTGTGATCGCCAGTTTGCAGGCGTTGACCTCGCTGGAGTTGGTCGCGGGAAAAGAGGCTGGTTTCTCCAGCCTGTTGTTGTCCCTGGCCGTGGCAGATGGGATATTCACGGAAGCTCTCCGACCGTATCGGTTCCGCATTGCGCGGACGCCGGGTTGCCTTGTCTGCGGCGTGGATCAGGATGATGGCCTTTCGGGGGAGCAACTCGATGTGGCATTGGATCAAGCCCTGGCACGACTGGCTCATGAATGAAATCGTCACGCCCCGGCGGTTGGCCTCCCAATCGCAGGCGGTGTATTATCGAAGTGAAAAAGCCGGCCTGACGCTGGAAAACCAGCCGGTTCCGTGGTGCGCCGAGGCCGTCGTCGTCGAAGCGTTGCTTCGGCTGCCGCCAACCGCCCGGCACCGCGCGGACTTCACTCTTCGCTGGCCGGGAATGCCCCCCGTCCCGGCCGAGCAAATCCGTGTGGACGAGGGCGCCCAACGACATCGGCTATACTTCCGTCTTCCTGTTCCCGCTGAAACCGTGACCGCCGAGCTTCTCTGGAAGCATCACGTTTTGGCCAGTGTCGAAATCGTCGTCGTTTCGCAAGAGCAATTTTTCCGGGAACTGCGGCTTGAACTGCCGACGGCGTTCGTCTCCCTCGACGGACGCAGCGTCGCGGCCCAAACATTCGTGAGCAATCAACAACAGGGTTTGTCAGCCTGCGGCGTGCTTCGCAGTTCCAGCGGTTTGATCCCCCTTGTCGATTCCGGGCTGACGGCCACTTTTCGGAGCGTCAAAACCGGTGTGGCAGTCGAGCAGACGATTCCGCTGACGGCCAGCCAACTCACCAACCGCGAAGCCATCGTCAACGCTAGCCCGCCGAAACTCCCCCGCAAAAGCGGCGAATGGACCATCACTTGGGCTTGCGGTTCGCGAGAACTGGCAGTGGGTCGGCTCACCTCCATCACCCCGAAGGCGTTTCACGAAAGCCTGCGGTTGTGCGACACCCGCTTCATGGTGGTGACCGACGACGGCCGGTTTCGCGTGATGAAGCAACTTCCCACCGAAGGGGTGGCACGGGCGGGTCCCTGTTTCCTGCTCGCCAGCCGTCAGGCGGGTCTTGCGGGCTTGGCCCACTTGGAAGTGACGCTCCGGGTCAGCGGAACCGACAAACCAATCCCGGTCTTCGATCATGACTTCTTGGTGACGGACGGCCCCACCCCGTTTGCCCCCGGTTTGCTTGATATCGGCGATCTCTGGCAGGCAACCGCTTTTGAACTCCGTCATCGGAAAACCCTGATCGGCACCCTGCCCCTCAGTGCTTTCCCGAGCGCCCACTTGAATGCCGAGGGGGGCTTTTCCACTCCTCCCGATTTCACTTGGACAAGTGCCGCCGATGATGAGCTTTCCGAAAGACTGGCGAGGTTAATGGATGGGAAGTAAAAGGTTCAAGCCAAATGCTCCTCATCACTTCTTCACCGAGAATCGGCATGATCGGAACATCCCTCGGGAATTACCGGCGAGCCGGCTCCCCCCTTCTCACGCATCCCCGCCCCGGTTGCGGCAACTTGACTGTTCCGATACACTCCTATAAGTCTCGTAGTCTCTCCGAACCCCCTGAATTTTGCGAAATGAGCCGCCTGTGTCTGTCGGTGGTCAAAACTCGCCCAATGAAGATTCGGTTCGCCGAATCCGTCGCCAAGTCGAACTGGCCGTGGAGCAACTGGCCTCGCTCTCCGGGTCCAATATGCCCCCCGGCGAGTTCTATGAGGAACTTCTGCGCAAGGGGTTGGACGGCATCGACGCCCCGGCCGGAGCGGTGTGGATCAAATCCCCGCAGGGATTTCTTCAACAACAATGCCAGTCGAATCTCGGGAACATCGGTCTGGACGACCGGCCCGACGGCCGACAATCCCATCAGCAATTGCTCCGATTCGCCTTCACGCAGGGCAAGCCGGGCCTGATCGGCCCCCGGCAACGCGCCGATGGCGACCGGGAAGCGGGCAACCCCACGGACTTCACGCTCGCCCTTGCCCCGATCTTGAACGAGGAAAACCAACCCCTCGGCATTATTGAGGTCTTTCAAAAGGCCAACTGGCATCCGCAGGACCTGATCACGTACACGATTCAGATGGCCGGGTATGCGTCCGGTTTTCTGAGAAACACCAGCAACAAAAAGACGGCCGGGCAGGAACAAGCCTGGACCCAACTGGAAATCTTCAGCCGACAGGTCCACAGCACGCTGAACCCGACGGAAGTTTCCTACATCGTCGCCAACGAAGGCCGGCGACTGGTCGGGTGTGATCGCATTAGCGTCGGCATCCGGCACGGCACGAAGGTGGCCGTCGAGGCCGTCAGCGGGGCCGATGTCGTCGAAAAGGCGAGTACCCACATTCGCCGAATGCGCGATCTGATGGATGCCGTCGTCAAATGGGGCGAAAAACTCGTTTATCGCGGCACACGCGACGAGACGCTGCCGCCGAAAGTGCTGGCGGCCCTCGATGAATACCTGATCGAACAAAGCCCGAAACTCTTGGAAGTGCTGCCCATCCGCGACGAACGCGAGAAGCCGAAAGAGAAGGAAATCGCCAAACCGGTGCGGTCCGTCGTGTTGATGGAGATGTTCGACCCGCCCGCCCAGACGGAACCGCTCGAACAAAAATTGGAAGTGGTCTCGGCGCACTCGGCGGCCGCGCTGTACAACGCATCGGAGATGAAACGGGTTCCGCTCAAGCCGCTGTGGTGGCCACTGATGCGGGTGCAACAAGGCATGGGGGGCAAGGCCAAGTTTTGGCTGTTCTTCTCGCTGGTGATGCTCGCCCTCGTCATCGCGGCGATGGTGCTGGTTCCCTATCAACTCAAAGTCGATTCCAAGGGCAAACTGGCCCCGCTCGACCGCCATTATGTGTTCTCGTTCGCCGACGGCCGAATCGCCGAATTCAAGGTTCGGCCAAACGACGAGGTGATGCCCGGCGCTCCGGTGGCCGTCCTCTTCAAGCAGGAATGGGCTCAGGAAATTGTCTCCCGTCAGAAACAATTGATGGGGCTGGACGAACAGATCCGCCAGCTCAGCGCCCCGGCCGAGGGATTGAGTCAGGCCGACAAGGATCAACGTCCGAAGGATCAGCTCAGCAAGCAAATCGAGCGGCGCAAGATTGCCGAAGAACTCAACATCTTCGAGCGGGTGTACAAGTGCGATCTTTCCCGGCCGGGCTACTATTTCGTCAGCGCCCCGGAGACGCCCCCCTCGAAATCGAATGGCCGGCCTCGCTGGCGGATCATCACACCGGACTTCCGCGAGGAAATGACCAACAAGACCGTGCAAAACACCGACCCCATCCTCCGGGTGGGCAATGTGGACGGCGGTTGGGAAATCGTTCTCAAAATCCCGCAGAAGCACGTTGGTCAACTCTTGCGGGCTTACAAGGAAAGCGGCGAGGAATTCCTCTGGGTTGACGTGCTGGTCACCAGTGCCCCGACACCCGGCTATCAGGGCAAGGGGAAGCTTTACAAACGGGATATTTCCGCACAAGCCGTGCCGAATCAGGATGACCAAAACGAATCCGAGCCAGTGATCTACGCCTATGTCCGGATCAACACGGACGACATTCCCAAGGAATACCACATCGACGAACGCCTGCTGGTCACCGATGTGGAAGTCCACACCAAGGTGCTATGCGGCCCTCACTCGCTCGGGTACTCGCTTTTCTACGGCGTGTGGGAATTCCTGTACGAGAAGGTCATCTTCTTCTTTTGATCTTTTTGCGGGCCAACCGCATGAGATGACCAATGGCCAAACTTGAAAATTGGTTCATTGGTCATCTCTCTTTGACGACAACTAAAAATTGGTCATCGGTGATTTCAGCCACGCACTGGCTGCGGAGATAGAACCATGTCCCGTCGAAAACTCTTCGTCGCGTTGGCGCCCCTGATCCTCGGAATCAGCGCCTGCTCGGACGCCAAAAACACCGGAGCGAAGAAACTGCTTCCCGCCGAGACGGAGGCGGTCGTCGAAATCGGCCAACCGCTCTACACCGGGGATTTCCGGCCGGCGAAACTTCCGGGAGCGGACAAGGAACCTTTGGAGGTTCCGGCGGCGCATGTCGTCATCCTGCACAAGCTCGATCTTCCGAGCCGGGTGGACGGAACCATCAATTGGATTGGAATTGAAATCACCGAAGACGAGGCCCTAAAACTCAAGCCGCAAGATGTCTACCGACACGGACGCGACAAGAAATTTTACCGGCGTCTGTCCCCCGGCGACCAAGTGAAACGGAATCAAGTCGTCGCCCTGATGGACGACGAACAGGCGTTCATTGAATTTTTCGGGGCAAGCAAGAAATCCCAAGCCGCGACGGAAGAAGCGGATGCCTACGAAAAGACAGTCAAAAAATTGGCCCAGATTGTTTACCTCACGGAAGACGGCGCCCGAAAAGGGATCGTGCCGCAACAGGAGTTTCTAAACTCCCAAGCCACGCAAATTCGCTACGAGGCTGACCTGACCAACCGGTTGGGGGCCAAGCAGATCGCTCTCGCCGATCTCGACAAAGCAAAGTACATGCTGGAAAAACACACCCTCCGGTCGGCAATTGACGGCGAAGTGCAACAAGTTCTCCGGCATGAAGGAGAAGGCATCAAGGCCACCGAGCCGATGCTCACGGTGTATAATTTCGACCGGCTTCGCATCGAGGGCAACCTGCCCAAGGAATACATCGACACTGTGCGGCCCGGCGACGAAGTCTCGATTGAGGGGCCGCGAGACATCCCTTCTTACACGACTTTTGAGCAACACACCACGAACAAGCCCATCACGGTGGTCGTCGTCGGCCAACGCGAGGGCAAGCCGGTGGTCGTCTCGGCCGGGGAAGATGGCTGGGTGTACGCCTGGACCCGCGACCTGACCGTGATTGGCTCATGGAAGCAGCCCAACGCGGTGCGGGCACTGGCCGTCACTCCGGCAAGCGTCGAATCGCCGATCCTCTTGGTGGGGAACGACAATGGAAAAACACAGTTGTACAATCTGGCCACCGGGGCGAAGGAGCCTCTGAGGGAACTGTCCGAAGTCCACGACGGCGCCGTGAACGCGGCCGCCTTCTCCCCCGATGGCAAGTATTGTGTGACCGCTGACGAACGGAGCATCCATCTTTGGGAGACGGCCACCGGCAAGCGGATTTACAAGTTCCCGGCCGGGGAGCATCACAGCCCAATCACCTCGTTGACGTTCACCCCACAGGGCCGGGTTGTCTCGGCCGGGAAAGAACCGTCTGTTCGAGTGTGGCAGGTGGGCGAAAAGAGCGCCAAGGTTCTTCACCGGTTCGACTCCCGCACGGGGGACGTGGCGATGCCGGGGGTGAGCGATGATGGCTCCCGTCTCTTGCTGGACGCGGACAAGGCCCGCCTGGACGTGATCCACCTTCAGGACGGCCGAAAGGAACGCCCGTTGATTAGTGTCGGAGAAGCCGCCCGGTTCCAGACGTTTGCCGTGTGGTCCCCGGAAATTAACAAGAAGGAAGACAATCGGTTGATCGCCACCGGGGGAGCCACCGAGGGCGTCGTTCAACTATGGCGCGCCCCCAGCCCCACGGAACGGGGCACGGAATTCGGCCGGTTGATCTGCAAGAATTATTCACCGGCAAGTTGCGCGGCCTTCACTCCGAACGCGGACCAAGGCTTCATTGTCGTCGGCACAAAGAAGGGGGACATTAATGTATGGAACATCCCGACCGACGCGGAATTGAAGACGGACCTTTCGGCCAAAGTCACCCACATCGAAAAGGCCATCGATTCCAGCGGCCGAACCGCCCGCGTATTCGTGGATTTTGACAACCCCAAGAAAGATGGCAAATATCCGTTGCGTCCGGGTTCCACCGTCACGCTCATCATCCGGTCGAAACCGTAAGCAAGACGCACAGTTTCCAGACATCTATTGCCCACAGATGTTGCTAAAAATCAGCTTGTTTTTGGGTTTTTGACGTTTTCGAGAAAATCAGGCCAAGAACTCTTGGCAAGCCTGTCTTGGCCTGATTATTATTCACTCAACTCTCCTGCCGCCAACTTTTCTCTCCCGAAACGCGGTCATTCGCCCCCCTCTACATTTGGCTTTTTACACACATTTTCATTTTCCATTTTGGGAGAGTGTCCAATGCGTCGTTCGTTGTCCGTGCGCCGGGGCTTTACCCTGATTGAACTCTTGGTGGTGATTGCCATCATCGGCATTCTGATCATGCTAATGTTGCCAGCTGTTCAAAAGATTCGTGAAGCGGCGAACCGCATGAAGTGCACCAACAATCTCAAACAACTTGGCCTGGCGTTGCATAACTATGAAAGCGCCAATTCATATTTTCCCATGGGCCAAGGTCCGTCATATACGGCCGCCAACTGGCGGGTCTTGGTTCTGCCATACATTGAGCAGGACAATGTTTACGCCAAAGTCACACTAACCGACGCCACGGATGTGGGCTCGCCTGTTTTGAGCAACTTGAAATTTTCGGTCTATGCGTGCCCCAGCAGTCCGCTTCCAACAAATTCCCCGGACCAAAGCTGGTTTTCCGTCAAACCCACGGTGCAAATTCCCAGTTATCTTGGAATCATGGGATCTTATCCCGATCCGGCTGGCCGAACCACCGGGGCATGGGTCACATCTAACTACGGAGGCTGGCTGGCCATGACCGGAATGTTGCTTCCCAACGAAAATGTCCGTATTGCTGACTGCACCGACGGAACCTCGAACGTTTTCGTTTTGGGAGAACAGTCCTACACAGTGGGAACCACGGATTATCGCAACAAGTACATCGCCCCGTTTGGCGGTGCCACATTCGCCCAAAAACTTTCCGATCCCGCTCTCACCGGCGACCGTTGGGGCAACGGATTGACCACCGTTGCTTACGCGATCAACAGCAAAACAGCCGGTTCCGGGGCCAATATCACTTATGGTTTCAACACCATTCTTAATTCCGCGCATTCCGGCGGGGCAAACATGCTGACTTCTGATGGGTCAGTGCGATTTGTCAGCCAGAATATAGACTTCACAAACTTTCAAAAGCTGTGCGTTCGCAATGACGGCCTGACAACAACAGATCAATAATAATTACCTGCTGAATAAGAAGTATATTCCGGCGGGCAGGCAGCAAATCCGGCCCGCAATTTTTGAACACTATCCACCGGAGACAACCATTGATGGCTCGTCTGACATTTATGCGGTCCGTGTTTCTTCTTGCCGTATTATCCATTGGTCTTTTTGGTTGTTCAAATGGTGGCAAGGGAATGGTGAAAGGAAAAGTAACATATCAAAATGCCCCGGTAAACGGTTATGTTTTGAACTTGATATGGAAGGAAAAAGGCATTGCGACATCTGCTCCGGTTAATGAAGACGGCAGTTTTAACCTGACGGATCAACTTGACGCCGGAACCTACACGGCTTTCCTGTCTCCGAAGCCGCCGGAACCGCCGCCACCCGGCACGCCGCTGAAAAAAACAGTCACCAGCAAGATCCCGCCCAAATACTTGGATGCCGCTCAAAGTGATCTCAAGGTGATCTTGAAGGGAGGAACCAACGAGATCCCGCTTGAATTGAAGGATTGACCCAGGCACCAATAAACCGGGCCGGATATTTCCGGCCCGTTGATTTTAGCACACCCATTTTCTGGCCGGATTCCAACACGCGATTAACCGCACGATTCCAATCGTCACCGCATAACAAACAATCACCAGCAGAAGTTGTCCGGCGATCCCGTGAAACGGTGTCACTCCCGCCAGCAATCTCATCACGTCCAAATGAAGGATATACACACCGAGGGTGAACGCTCCCAATGCCGGCAGCCATGATTTCCCACCCAATCCGGGTCTCGCCAAGGCCAGCCAGCCGACGCCGATGCCGACCAGAGCCGTCCCCGCGAGAAAATTGATTCGTTCATGCAACCACTCCTGGCCCCAAACCTCGTGAAGCAAAATCAACTCGGCAACGTGGGACAAACTCCCCATGACAATGAGGCCCAAGGCCATTCCCAATGTGGGGGGATGTTTCCGCGTTGCCGTTTTGGCTCCGGCCCACACGAACAATGTCCCGAAGAAAATGCTGTTTCGGCTCCAAACGCCAATGTCGATGCCAGTGACCGGGGCATAAGCCCCGAACGCAAGCCCCGCGATATATAGTCCGGAGATGATCCACCCTCCGAAACGCCATCCGCCCAACACCGCGTAAACCAGCAGACATTGCATCAACGCGGGCAGAAACCATAAGTGCATTCGCACGCCGTAGATCAACCCCTCCCGCCAAATCATTGAATCAGGCCACATGATGGCCGTGAATTCGCCTGCGGCGAGGCATCCCCGAATCCATCGCTCGGCAATTTCTTCGCCCAACAAAATAAGCGACCAGCCGAGGTAGATCACCAACAGCCTTTTCACCTGCGGAATGGCCCGATCCAGCCTTGATTTTTCGCCGCGTCCACGCTCAAACAGAAACCCGGCGACGAAAAAAAAGAAAGGCACGGCAAATCGGCTCGCGTGATCCAATACAATTTCCGCGACTCTTTCCCATCCTGCCAATTCCCCCCCGGTTCGGAACAGCCGGGCGTGTAATGTCAAAACGGCGAGGATGGCGAACACACGCAATGTGTCGATCGCCGGGATTCGGTTCATATGCCCGCCCTCTTCAAAAGTTACCCGGTACTGCGGGCCGATGATCCAATATCAGCCTTGCCGTCTGTCCTTGCCTCACCGGCCACGGAGTTTGCACGATGTCTTCGCCAGCCCATTCCCCGTCTCCGTCCGCGCCGGGTTATCTCCCCACGTTCTGCCTGCATTTCGTCCTCCCGAACTGCCTGCTCCTGATCGCATCAATGGTGAGCGGAGCGTTCGGAGGCGAGTTCGGCATCACTTACCTGATCTGGCATGAGAACCCGGCGAAGCAATTCTGGGTTGGCTATGCCCTCGGCTTGGTGGTCGTGCAATGTCTATATGTCGGCTTCCTGATGTGGGCCAAAAAAACCGCGAGGCCGGAGAAACTTCAGCTTTCCCCGCGATTGCTGGATCGGTTTGGCCCGCACTTGTTCTTCCATTACTCCATGTGGGTGCTGGGGCAATTGTTGCTGCTGCTCGCCGTCGTGAGCGGGTTGATCCTGCTTGTGCAGACCCTCGACCAATGGGGAGAAGGGCCGCCGCCGCTCCTTGACACGACCCCTCTGGAAAACAGTCTCAACGCCATCCCGCCGCCGCGACCGAGCTATGGTCCGTGGCTCGTCATCGGGGGATTGAGCGCCGCAGGCACGATTTTTCTCGGCGGATGGCTGTTCCGGTTCCTCATCAACCTCGGGGCGTCCGGAGACATGCACGGTCTCACCCGCCGGATCTTTAACCGGGTGATCGCCTCGGCCGAGAACCAACCCGCATCGCCACATTGCGGCAGCATGTTGCTCACCCTCTGGGATATTCGGCAACAGAACACTCCGCTGCGCAAGTTCGCGATGGTGTTGTTCAACCAAACCCTGCTGATGTCCGTCGGGGTCGTGTTCGCGGCCGTGTGGGAACTCAGCAATCTCGGCGTCGCGGTTGGCGTGCTGAGCGGAATGGTGCTGTTCCTGCTTTTGTTCCGCTCTCGCTGGTTGAACGATCAACGGTTCTTCCGGAGTTGGCTGCTGTTGCTCGGAGTCATGGTTTACTTCGTGGTGACGTGGCTCGGTTCCAAGTCGTGGTGCGGTTGGAGCGGGGCATACTTCGTGGGGTTGTTCTGCCTTTCGGTGATTCCACTGGGCATCCGGTACACGTTCCCGCTTCCCACGGCTCATGCGTTGCGGCAAACATACGAACGCATCATTGACCCCCGCGTTTGCCGGAAATACCCGTTTCACGGAATCGCGGCGTTGTTTTTTCTGTTCGGAGTGGTCGTGCTGTTTGTGCTGCCCATGACCTTTGCGTCCGCCAATTCGCCAATGGTTCTCATGTGCTTCCTGATGTTCATGGGGATCGCCATTTATGGCTTGGTGGCCTATGTGATCGACGACGCCCTGCCCTTCCTCGCCCCGGCCCTGCTCGTGATGATTGTGCTTTCCGGGATGCCGCAATACAAGATGCAGTTTCCGGGGCTGGATTATTCCGGCAAGGATTCTCCCGAGGGACAGGCCTTGCTTGATCTGGAGGCCACCATCAAGGATGATGTCGCCCGCCAGCAAAAATTCGACCAGGCGGTGGCCAACAACATCGTCATCAAGGCCGGTCTCATGGCTCGCGGAAAATCCCAGACCGGCGGGAGCGCGCTCGTCACCGAAGCCCAGTTGGAAGCCCAATGGAAGGCGGTCGAGGATGACAATCGCATTCTCCCCGGCAAGGATTTGCGGCCCCTCGCGGCGAAATCGCTCCCCGGCCGGCTGCTGATGCCGGGCGACATTCCGTTTGCCAGCGTCCCGGCGACCACGGATCAATTGACGAAGCCGCTTCCCGCCGTGGCGGACCGGGACCCGAAGAACAGCAAGAAAAAGCCGATGGTCATCGTTGTCGCCAGCGGCGGCGGCATCCGGGCGGCCGCGTGGACATACATGGTGATGGCCGAACTGGAACACCGCTTCGCCAAGGAGGGGATTCCATTTCCGTATCACGTCCGCATGATTACCGGTGCCTCCGGCGGCATGTTTGGGGCGTCTTACTATGTGCAAAGCCTCAAGCCACCGGGTGAAATGAGTTGGGGGCAAAACCGCCGGACTGAGATGGAGGGCCGATTTGACAAGCTTACCCAAGACTGGCTCAGCCCGATTGTCGAACGGATGGTATTGAACGATGTGCCCGCGTTCTTTTCACCCTTCTCGACGCACACGGATCGCGGCATCGCTTTGGAACAGGCATGGTCAAAGTCACTCGAAGGTGATCTGGACATCAAGTTTGAAGGATTGGCCGAGAAGGAACGCGCAGGCTGGTGTCCCTCATTGGTGTTCACGCCAATGCTGGTGGAAGACGGCCGACGGCTCATCATCAGCAACCTCGACATGCGCTATCCCGCGAGCAACGACGGCCACCTGATCGATTGCGACCCCGAGCGTCCCGACGCCTTGTGCGCGATGAGTCGAAACTACTCGCACGAGGCCCTCGAATTGTTCCGAATGTTCCCGAACTCGCGGAACAAGTTCGCTCTAAGCACGGCCGTGCGGATGAGCGCGAGTTTCCCGTACTTCAGTCCGGCCGTCCCGCTTCCCACGAAACCCCGGCGCCGGGTGGTGGACGCGGGTTACTTCGACAATTACGGCGTGAGCCTCGCGGCGGCGTATCTGTTTAGCAAGAAGAACAGTGACTGGTACAACGAGAACGTTTCCAAGATCGTGGTGGTGCAGATTCGGGATGGCCAGAGCGACGACGAACGCCGGTTGCAGGCCATCCCCGACTCCCCTTCCCGGAAGAAGGGGCTGAGTTCCCTGCTCTCCCGTTCGCTGGAGGAAATCACCAGCCCGTTGGAGGGGCTGACCAACGGCCGGGTGGGGACTTGTTCCTTCCGCAACGACGGATTGCTGGAACTCCTCAGCACCTACTTCGAGCAAATGCGGGGCGAACCCGGCTCCGGCAAACTGCCACATTCGCAACGATTCTTCACGGTGGTGAATTTCGAGTTCCCCGGCCATGCCTCGCTGTCTTGGCACTTGTCGGGCGAAGAAGAACGGCAGATGAAAGGAACATTCGCCGAGAAAGAACGGGCCGAAGACCTTCGGATGAAAATCGCACAGCTCATCGAATGGTGGAAATCCGACGTCTACGAAACCCCGCAGGAATCCCGGTCTCCGAAAGTACGGCTGACGGGGTTTGAGAAGTGAGACGTTGGCCGGTTAAGGCAGGGCAAGCAAACCCTGCCAAAATCATTCGCTCAAAACAACCCTTCGATGAGTTTTCCACCGGTTGACACGCCCAAAGAATTCGACACATCACTGGTGATGCCGACCGCGTGATGGACGGTGGCGCACACATCGGCCGGGGTCAGGGGGTTCTCGCGGGGTTGTTCGGCTTTGGAATCGCTTTCGCCGATCACCCGGCCGCCGATCACGCCGCCGCCGAATGCCAGGGCGCTGTAACAGTTAGGATGATGCTCCCGGCCGGCCTTGTCGTTGATCTTCGGTGTGCGGCCAAATTCTCCGACGGCCAGCACCAGCGTGGTCTTCAACAAGCCGCGTATTTCCAAATCCCGCAGAAACGCGGAAACCGTCCGATCGAGCCAGATGGCATGCCGGTCCTGCATGATCTGGAAGTTCCGGTAATGGTGGTCCCAACCGCCGTCCCCGGCGTCTTCCTCGGCTTCCACATGATCGCTCCAGTTCACCTGCACGAACGGAACGCCATGTTCCACCAACCGCCGGGCGAGAACACACGATTGCCCGAACCGGGTCCGGCCATATTCGTCGCGGAGTTTCACCGGTTCGCGTTCGAGGTCGAACATCTCACGGGCCTTGGACGAGGTCAGCATGGCGAATGCTTGTGAACGGTATTGGTCCAGTGCCCCGGTGGTTTGTCGGGCACGGTCAACGTTGCGTTCCGCGACATCCAGCGATTTCATCAGGGCCTGACGATCCCCAAGCCGGTCCGGCGTGAGGTCCGTTTCCAGTTGCAACGCGGGAACTTTCGTGCCGTGAATCGGATCATACTCCAACCGAAACGGATCGTATGTGTTCCCAAGCGGGCCGCCTCCCTCCCCGATGATCGGCTTCTTTCCTTGATGCAATTTCCCGCCGACGACAAGAAACGGCGGCAGTTGTTCCTTGGATGCTTTCCTCGCCCCGGTGGCCGTCAACACACGGGCCACAACGGAACCGGTGGCCGGTCGCGGGGCGCCCGGCAGGGGTTGGCCGTCCAAGCCTTTTCCCCCGGCGCCGCTGCCGGTGAGGCCGATGGTCCCGGCGATGCCGTGATCGTTCGAGGTTGTGTTCAGGGAACGAATGACAGCCAGCTTGTCCGACACGGCCGCGATTTGCGGGAAGAGTTCGCAAAACCGCACGCCGGGAATCTTTGTGGGAATGGTGCCGAAGGGGCCGCGAAACTCCAGCGGGGCATTCGGCTTCGGGTCGAACGTGTCCAGTTGACTCGGCCCGCCCCACAGCCAGAGAAGCACCACCGATTTGGCCGTGCCGGGGGAACTTCCCTCGGCACGTTGACGAAGCAAATCCGAGAGGGACAACCCGAGAACAGATGAAGCCCCGACTTGCAGAACTCCCCGCCGGGAGATCGTCTGGCTTCCCATCATCAACATGGTTCACCCTCCTCCGGCAAAAGAGATGAATGAAAGACATTTCACACAAAATTCGCCAGGAAGACGCAAAGCCCGCCAAGAGTCAACGAACCGATTTCGTTGACTCTTGGCGGGCTTTGCGTGAAATGTCTTTCATTCATTGATCGATCCATTCATCCAGCAATTCTTGGGGCGGTTTTTTAATCACCTGTTTCGCTTGTTCGATGATCTCCCGGCGCTGGCTGTCAGACAATTTGCCATGCGGCTGGCCTTCCGCTCGGTTCAGGCGAAGCAACTTTGCAATCTCCGGTTCCACACCGTCCGAATCTCCGGTCGCCAGCAAGGTGGACACCATCCGATAACGATACGGCACTTCCAATTCCGGCAACCGGAAAGCGACCGCTTTCAAGTGATTGTTAAATGCCTCCAATCGCTGGCCCGGCTTCGAGTTCGATTCCTTGCGATAAAGGATCAGGGCTTCGAGAACAGCCTGCTCCCCGGCGATGTTTCTGGGATCCAGTTTCGCCGCTTTGTCGGCCCTAAACAAGATATCTTTTCCCAGAGCGGGCGCTTCCTTCGGATCGGCATGCAGGAGTTGCCGCCAGAGGGGACGTTCCCAACGGGAGATTTCCAATAGCAGCGTGGCATTGTTGGGATCTTTTTCGGCGGCGGCACGCAACGGATTCAGCACTTGATAGTTCAGAAAATTGATGGTCTTGTGACGGGCATTCGCCCGGTCGATGTTGCCTTTCCCCAAGTCAATTTGCCGTTCGATGTCCGGGTAGAACCGGCTCGCCGTTCGCGATTTACGGACGGCTTCGGCCGTCTGCCACGCCGGACCGGCCGCCAGCAGCACATAACAGACGATCACGCTCGCCGCCAGCACCGCCCCGCTGACGGCCACCGGGCGCATCCACGGCTTTTCGACGATGTTCGCGGAAACCAGTTCATCCCGCGAGGCGGCAAGCAACGCCAGCAGGATCACCGTCGTGAACAAAATAATCTGCGAGAGGGCCGCCTCCGTGAAAAACCCGGCGAGGAGAACCACGACCACGGAACAGGCGACCGCCCGCGATAACAGGCGGGGAGACGGGCGAAGTTGTTCGAGAATTCCGAAAGCCACCAGCCAAACCACCCCGCGACCGATGGCGAACCCGCCAACATTGTAAACCTCCCACACCGGCGCCTCGGACGGCATCTGCGCGACCGAGGCGACAAACCCGATCAGCAATCCGCCAATCCCGCCAAGGTAAAACTCCCACCGAGTGCCGGAGATCGGTTCTTCCGTATCGCTCACCGCAGATCGACGCAGGACTTCAACCGGCACGAAAGCGATCAGCGCCAACATGGCGGCAATCCCCCCCATGCTCGCGGCGAGAGTCAACCATGCGGAACCGCTCGCCAGATTTCCGTCCGCCGCCATGCGGGAGAAATTGCCCGGCCCGGTTCCCCACATGGGATGTTCACGGAATAGTCGAAACCCCTCGGAGATACTCGTGGCGACGGAACCGGAAAAAAGCGATCCGGCGAACAAGGCCAGCACTCCGGCGATAAGCAGGACGGGCAAGGCGACTTTGAAGCGATTTCCGGCGGCGAGGCTCGTCACCAAGGCCACGGGCAACGCCATTAACAGAAAGATCAGATAGGCTTCCGGTGATTCGAGGGTGCCGTGAACCAAGCCCGTTGCTGTCGTGGCCGCATTGAGTTGTGGCTGGAATTCCTCCGAGCCAACAAGGTCGGGGCGGGCATCCAAGATCACCGCTTCCGTACTTGGCACGCCGAGAGCCGGGCCGAAACGCTGCACCATTCCGATGGACGCAATGCTGACAGCCCCCGCCAATAGCACATTCAAAAAACCCCGCCGATCAGCCGCCCGCCCGGTGAGTTGCCGGGCGACAAAAAATGCCGCCGCGAGGGTGAGCCAATCCCAGGCAATATGTTCCCCCGGCCGTTGATAAACGCCCTCCCGGCGGGAACTCCACATGGCGGCCACCCCGACGCCGGCCAAAGCCGCCGCCGGGAGGGTTCCCCGCCACCGGATCGATTGGCCGACGACGATTCGCCAACCCGCGAAGCCCAAAAGAACCAGCCACACGCCCAAATTGAGGGAGACCGACCCGCCGGTGGTGGTGAGCCGAAGCCGGCCGGGGTCGTCGCCATAGACCAGAGGCCGGGCCACCACCAAGGCCGCCAAGGCCCCGATGAGGACGCGATCCCCGAGGGCCACAGTAAACCGGAACGGCAGAGCGGGGACATTGGCGGGGTTTGCGGTCATGCGTTTTGAACAGAAGAAGGAAATGTTGGAGATCGGCCCACGGCTTCGCCGGGTCTATTCTCCGATGTCCGAAGTGTCTTCCAAGTTCCCGCATCGAATTTTCACGGGAGGCACGCAATGCGCTTGCGTCGGATCAACCGGCAATGGTACACTTTCACCACCATGTTGATGTCGCATCATCGACTCGAAATCCGTATTTTTTGCGGTCCTCCGTCCGATCTTACTGACTGACACATGGCGTATGCCCTCATCTCTCTTAGGAATGCCTAAATGAACCCTCGTTTCAAGCAGATCAGACGGGCGTTTACGCTCATCGAATTGTTGGTGGTGATCGCCATCATCGCCGTCCTCATCGGATTGCTGCTGCCTGCCGTGCAGAAGATCCGCGAGGCTGCAAACCGCATGAAATGCCAGAACAACTTGAAGCAACTGGGCGTGGCGGTCCACAATTACCACGACACCAACACGATGTTCCCCCACAGCGGCGCGCGAGGAGTCCCCGGATCGGATTGTTGCTCGGCTTCGGCTCCGAGTTGGAGCTGGATCGCCCGTACCCTGCCCTACATCGAGCAGGACAATCTGTTCAAGCAGGCGAACGTGAGCGACTCGACGAACGTCAATGCCAACGCCACGGTGCTGGACGCCATCTCCCGGTCAATCCCCACGCTGAACTGCCCGAGCGATGGCGGCCCGAGACAACGAACGGACGAGGCCAATATCACGCCAATCGTGGTCGGGGTCACGAATTACAAGGGTGTTTCCGGGGGCAACTGGGGGGACGGCGAAGCACGCTGGCAAGGCGGTTTGCCCGCCGGGCCGTTTGGCACTCCCACATTGGGGCAATCTCACTTTGGCATTCTGAACGCCAACGGCATTTTCTTTCGTTACGACTACAATCGCGTTCTGACATTTGCCGGGATCACGGACGGGCTGAGCAACACCTACATGATCGGCGAGGACGTGCCGGAAATGAACATTCACTGTTCATGGCCGTATGCCAACCATGCGGTCGGAACCTGTGGGATTGGGCCGAATTCCAAGCAAACCAACGGACAGCCTTACCCCAGTTCGGACTGGACGAATGTCTATTCGTTCCGGAGCCGACACATCGGCGGTCTGCAATTTGCCATGGGCGACGGTTCGGTTCGATTCGTGCGGGATTCGATCGACATCAACATGTATCGGGCCTTCGCATCAATCAGCGGCGGGGAAACGGTCACGTCGAATTGACGGCAAAAGATGTTCAAATAAAAAAACCACCCGAACCGCCAACAGTCTCTCCCTCTGTTGGCAGTCCGGATGGTTTTTGTTCGAGTTTGGCCCGCCAAATCTGCGAATGTTTCTCCCGAACAATTCACTTCATCGGTCGACCATCACTAGATGGATAATTAGAAAGCAAAGCTGATGCCAAATTCGTAAACTACATCAGCCATATTGCCCGGCATCTCAAAAACGTCTTATTTTCCCGGCGAAAAAACTCGACCTTTCATCCAGACAATTGCCAAGTCACTCAAGCGATAAATCCAACAATGCCTAAATTATTATCATTAATTGCACTTTATACGGGCAATATTCAGATTCCAAGAGCTTTTCTTTTTTCTTCGATGAACTTCAAGTGATGCTCAATATGTCCCGTCGCCCCGGTCAGGATGCTGGAAAGAGGCACCAACCCCTTGAACGTGTGGATGCCCACGCGGTTATACACTTCGTCTGCAAGGGAACGAAGAACGGTGGCCATCTTCTTGCGAGTGGCTTCAATAAGGGCCAGTTCATCCTCCAAAACCCGCTCATGAGGATGCAAGGCGGCATTGAAGAGGTTTTCATCCGCGACGAGAAGCAAGGGACGTTCATGCGAGATCACCCGCATCATGCGATCCGAGATAATCGGCTCGAAGTCCGCGATGTGGACGACCACCTCCAACGTGCTCCAACGACCCGCCACCGGACGGGCCTTCAATTGTTCCGGGGTCATTCCGGCGATGGCTTTTCGCAAAGCGGCCGGTCCGGCGAGGTAATGCTCGATCTGTTCGGTGTGGGAACCCATGACAATCTCTCCCGTCAATCGGATATGAATGAGAACGCCCGCCCCGAAAGACGGGACGGGTCGGGAGTGATTGTCCTTTGCCGGTTGTCCAAAGTCAACCGGCTTACGAGATCTCAAGAATCTTGAACTTGAGTATTCCGCTGGGAACGGCGATTTCAGCCACGTCCCCCTTTTTCTTGCCCACAAGTCCCTGACCGATGGGGCTGGTCGTCAAAATCTTGTTCTTGTCCGGGTCGTCCTCGCCGGGGCCGACGAGTTCAAACGTCTCTTCTTCCTTGTATTCCATGTCCATGACCTTGACCTTGGAACCAAAGACAACGACGCCCTTCGGGAGTTGGTTGGGGTCAATAATCATCGCATGCGCCAGCTTATGCCGGACCAAGTCGATCTTGGCTTGCTGCATGCCTTGGTCTTCGCGGGCCGCATGGTATTCGGCGTTCTCGCTGAGATCCCCCATTTCGCGGGCGGTGGCGACTCGCTTGGTGATCTCAATCAGTTGGGCCTCCAATTGCGAGATTTCTCCCTTGAGAATGTCATATCCTTCCCGCGTCATGGGAATGCGTTGGTCGCTCATCACTTGCTCCGACATGAAAAAACTCGCCGGTTGAAAACCGGCGAAGAAAACAGACTAACACAACCCCTCACGGGGTCCAATCATATTCGCCCGACACCGTGGCGCCGAATTCCGCAAGAAGTCTCGCCGCGTTGTTCAGGTCGTCCAAATGCACTATCTCCACAGGGCTGTGCATATATCGATTCGGGATGCCGATCAGTGCGGCCGCCACGCCCTCGCGGCTAATCTGGATCACATTGGCGTCTGTGCCCGTCGCCTTGGGGACGCCGCGCACCTGCACGGGAACATTGATCCGTTTGGCCGCCGCTTCCAACTCGGCGAACACTCGCGGGTTGATATTCGGCCCGCGGAACAACACCGGCCCGTTGCCTAATTTTACCTCACCGAGGGATTTTTTGTCATTCCCCGGCGTGTCGGTCGCATGGCACACGTCGATGGCGATGCCCACTTGCGGATTGATCCCGTATGCGCTCGTCGTCGCCCCGCGCAGGCCGACTTCCTCTTGCACGGTGGATACGGCATAGACACTCGCCCGGCGTTCGCGTTCGGTCAGTAATCGCAAGGCTTCCATCGCCACCCACAGGCCAACCTTGTCGTCCATTGCCGGAGAGGCGGCCATCCCGTTGCGAAGCGGCCGATAACCCAGGGAAATCGTCGCCGGATCGCCAGGCCGCACCAGCGACTCGGCTTCTTCCTTCGACTTCGCCCCGATATCCACCCAAAGATCATGAAACTGGGGAACTTTGTTGCGTTCCTCGTTGGTTAGCAAATGCGGAGCCTTTCGGGACAAAACGCCCTGAATTGCCCCTCCCTCGGCCCATACGGTGATGTATTGACCGAGCAGAATCTGGACGTCCCAACCGCCGATGGGCTGAACGTACAGATAACCGTCGCTGTCAATATGCTGGATCATCAGTCCGATCTGGTCACAATGACCGGCCAGCATGATCCGCAAGTCCGAGGGTTCTGTCGGGTGAAGGGCCGCAATCACATTCCCGTGCCGGTCCGTGCGGACTTCGCTGGCCAGGGGAGTCGCCCACCGGCGCACGACATCCTGAATCGGACGCTCGTATCCGGAAGGGCTGGGCGTCTCCAGCAATTCGCGAAGGAAATCGTGAGACCGTTCATCCATGAGCAATTCCAACCACCCGTGAAACAGAACGTCGGCGGGGTCCGGGAGTCATCCCAAACACCGCCGACAACGAATATTCTAGTATGCGGTTCAAGCCGCCACTGAACAAGAGGAAAACGCCGACAAGAAGGAAAAGGGCATCACTGATAAAAACCTTTTCACCGCTTGAAAACAGGCGAACGGAGCATTTATTTGTCCTGCGCCGATCAAATTTCATCCAGTTAGTATTCGCTCGTCCGTGCGACTTCTTACGCCGATTATGATGGTTTTTCCGCAAAGCCAGACAGATTCCGGACACGGAAACAGGATTAGCCCGTTCAGGCAGCTCTCGTATCAGACCGATTTCACCGCCATGAACGTTCGCTGGCTGCTGCTGCCGATCATGATCGCCCTGTTGCCGACGGGCGTTCATGCCGACGACCGGGACGATAACTTGGTCCGGGAACTCACCGCCGTCCTCAAGGACCGGCTTGCGCCGACTTGGCAACGGGTCGAAGCCGTGCGCACGCTCGCCAAAATGGGCGCCAGTGCCGGGCTGGCGGTGCCGGACTTCACACTCCAACTCCAAAAATTAAAAGGCGAAGACACCTATCCGCTTCAAGAGGCGTTGGTGGTTGCCCTTGGCCAAATCGGCTCCCCGTCCAAGACCGCCATTCCCACACTGACCCGTCTCGCCGGGCGGGATGTGTTCTTCGACACCTTGTTGCGCCGATCTGTCGATCAAATCATGGCCGCCAGCGAAGATGCCGATTTGCCGATGCTGATTCGCCTGTTGAAGAACCGGGACGAAGCGCAACGCCTGCGGGCCGCCAAGGCGCTGGGCCGGTTGGGGCCGGATGCGAAGTCGGCCGTCGCGGAATTGGTCATCAGCCTGAACGACCCGGATGACGACGTGCGGCGGGCCGTGTTGAAGGCTTTGGGACTGATCGTTGGCAGCACTCGTCCTTCCGATGCGATCAGTGTGCTGATCCTCGACTTGCAAGATTCAGACGTCGGTTTCCGCTTCCGGGCAGCCAAGGCATTGGCCGCTTACGGGAGGGAGGCCGCCCCCGCCTTGGATGCCCTGCAACGAGCCGTCAACGACCGGGACAAAGATGTCCGCCGGGCCATCACCGATGCCATCAACATCATCTCCGGCGCCGGCAATTAATCGTTCGATCAATACCCGCTCTTGGCCGTCGAAACGGCAGATGCTTCCGTCGCCGGCTCGACCCAATTGTTGGCTTGCCGCCAGAAGTTCAAGGGATTGTCGTAAACGACTTTCTTGATGGTTGCCTCCGAGTGTCCCCGTCGTTTCATTTCCATGATGAGGCCCGGCACCGCCATCGGGTCGGAGACGCCCCAATCGCCGGCCGAGTTGGCCATAATGCGGTCGGTCCCGTGCATTTCGAGAATGTCGCAAGCCCGTTGCGGCGTGCATTTGGTGATGGGATAAAGCGTCATCCCGCACCAAAATCCGTTGTCGAGAGCCAGCCGGACGGTGTGTTCCTCAACGTGATCAATGCACACCCGGTTCGGCTTCACCCGTCGGTCGTTCTTGAGCATGTCCACGATCATCCGTGTCCCCTTGAGTTTGTCCTCCAAATGCGGCGTATGGATGAGAATGAGTTCGTCGGTCTTCATCGCCAGATCGACGTGTTCTTGAAAGATCGTCGCCTCATTGGCGGTGTTCTTGTTCAGCCCGATTTCGCCGATGCCAAGGACGTTCGGCTTCTTCAAAAACTCTGGCACCAAGGCAATCACCTCGCGGGACAACGACACGTTCTCCGCTTCCTTGGCATTGATGCAAAGCCAGGCATAATGCTTGATGCCAAACAACGCCGCCCGTCGCGGTTCGTACTCGGTCAGTTGCCGGAAATAATCATGAAACGCCCTCGCCCCGCCCCGATCAAACCCGGCCCAAAACGCCGGCTCGCTTAAAGCCACGCATCCGGCTTGGGCCATGCGGACATAATCATCCGTCGTGCGGGAGACCATATGGATGTGCGGATCGATGTAAAATGACATGGCACTTATTTCCTTTCTCTGCAAGGCTTTGTAAAATGTTCTGGCAGGTTATTCACGCAGGGTATTCTCGAAAACCCTGCACGTCCTACAGAGGACACGGTCATGGCGAAGAAACCCTCCGTCCGGTACTGGAACAGCCGGAAGGCGTATTGTTGCGAGATCGACGGCACTCAGCACATTCTAGCCAAAGGGCCGAACGACGGCCCCAAGGGTCCGACGTACCGCGAGGCCACGGCCCGCTTCAGCAAGCTCATCAGCATGGAGGCCGACAAGGGGACCGACGACTACTTGATGTCGTCCCTGTTCAACCAATACCGCGTCCATCTCCATGCTACCCGAAAGAGCGGCGTTCCGGGCGTTTTCGATGTCATGGCCCGCGGCTTTGTCACCGAACACAGCAAGAAGCGCGTCCGCGAGTTGAAGCCGTATGACTTCAACGCCTGGCTCAAGCGGCAGACCCAGTGGAACCCGACGAGTCAGGCCCACGCCGTCACCCTCATCCTCGGTGCGATCAGTTGGGCGAGGAGGAAGGGCTATATCCAGACCGACCCGCTGATCGGCCGGATCGAGCGGCCCGTCCCGCTGATGCGCGGCAGGGAGGCCAGGATGAGCGAGGGGCTGATGGACGCGCTCATCAGTGCGTGCTTCGAGAAGGCCGCCTACCTCCGCAAGGAGAGGACGAACGAGCCGGCGTTGCATCACCGCAAGAGCGGGCACTGCGAACCCTTCGGCCGGTTCCTGTGGCTGCTGCGGCTGACCGGGGCCAGGCCCATCGAGATCCGCATGGCCGAGGCCCACAACTACCATGACGGCAGGCTCCTCTTCCGCTGGAACGCCACGCGAGGCTACATCCACAAGACGGCCAAGAAGACCCAGCGGACCGGATCATCTTCCTGACGCCCGAGGCGAAGGCCCACGTCGAGGCGTGCGTCGCGGCGAACCCGGAGGGGCCGATCTTCCGCACGCACCGCAAGATGCCGTGGATTCCGTCGAACTGCACGGAGAGTTGGAAGCGTCTGATGAAGCGGCCGACGGTGGCGGCCTCCCTCGGCGAGCAGGGGATCGAGTCCGACTCTCTCAAGATGTACAACTTCCGGCACTCGGCCATCTCGTCCTTCCTGGACAACGGCGGGGACATCTATGTGGCGTCGCAGCTGTTCGGCACGTCGGTGAAGATGATCGAGAAGCGGTACGGCCACCCGAACCTGGAGCGGCTGGAGGAGCAGTTCCTGAAGTTCATGCAGGGGTCGAAGGTCGGCTGATTCACCACAGATCAACGCCCGGCCCATTTAGCTTGGGAGCGGGGACGGTGACAGGCTGGGCTTGTAAGGAATTTTGTGTCAGGGGAGGGGAACGGGTATTACACATGCTCTTTCTTTGACGGAGATTACGCATGGACGCGATCTTGAAAT
>NZ_JH636443.1:750370-801233 GCF_000255705.1 Zavarzinella formosa DSM 19928 | reverse complement strand
CTGGCCTTCCCGCAACTAGCATAACGCCCCATTGGTCATTGGTCATTCCGGGTTCCGGGTTCCCCAAATGCCGCAGAAAGTTGAGCATGTTCACCCCCTACTCTCCGGCCGCGCTGGGCGCGTGGTGTGTCGCCATCAAGCACGGACATGGGGCGGGGCTGCCGTTGGCGCGGGTGTTTGAGACACTGGCCCGCAGCGGGCCGAGGCCGTTGCGGGCGGCGGCGGGGGACATTCAGGAAGCATTGAAACGAGGCTCGTCGTTCGACGATGCGGTGAAAAGGTTCGTGCCCGGCGCGCCGCCGGTGTTTCTGGCAATGGCGGTCGTCGCGGATCGCACCGGGCATGTTCCCGAAGTGTTTGGCGAACTGGAAACCTACTTCCGCGAACAGGAAAAACTGGAGCGGCAGTTTCGCGCCCAGGCGGCGTGGCCGGTGATTCAATTTGTATCGGCCATCGTGGTTCTCACGCTGGTGGTCATCGTCCTCGGGTTCATCGGCCCGCAGGCCGAGGCGATTTTTGGCGGCGGCCCAAAGCGAATGGTGTTCGCCATGCTAACCATCGGAGCGCTGGCGGCCGCGGGCTTTGGGGTGTTCAAATACCTGAAATCCTCGGCCGAACGGCAGGCGAAACTCGGGGCATTTCTGCTTCGGGTTCCCTCGCTGGGCGGCTGTCTCTCGGCGCTGGCGATGAGCCGGTTTTGTCTGGCGTTGAAACTGACGACGGACTCGACCATCCCCGTGGGGCAGGCGGTCAAACTTAGTTTGCAGGCAACCGGCTTTGAGGCATTCGCCTCGCAATCGAAGCGCATCGCCAAGATGATCACGGACGGCGCCGACCTGTCAACCGCCATCGGCTCCAATCCGATGTTCCCGAACGAATTTTTGGGATACCTCTCCATCGCCGAGGCCAGCGGGCAGATTCCGGAGGTGATGGCCCGGCAGGCCGAGCATTACCGGGAAGAAGCCTCCCGCCGGTTCACCCGGTTGACGAAGCAAATGAATTTTGGTTTGGCCGTGCTGGTGGGCTTGTGCCTGATCGCGGCCATCTTCATGGTGTTCGGCGCGTATGTGAACGCCTTGAACACGAACCTCGACGGGTGAACGGCCCCTCTTATCTATTGCAAGCGGCAAATGCGTGGCTCACACGCAGGTACAATCTTGACGGTAACTTTTTGGCGATTTTTGGAATGTTTTCAGCCAACGTTGCTGGAGGGGTTTGTGATCGCAAGGTAAAATACCATAAAGGATTGGCGTCGGCTCCCCCCTTACACGAGAACAACCCATGACCGGTCTCTTCTCGACCCTCATCGATTACATGGAAGAGGAAAACTGGAAGTACGAAATCCTGGAGGGGGAAACGATTCTTCGCTTCCACTTCAAGGGAACGTCCGGCCGGTTGCTCTGTTATGCCGAGGTGGATGAGGAAAAATTCTGGGTGATTTTTTATGCCTACATGCCGGTGAACACCCCCGGCGAAAAGATGGATGAGATGGCCGAGTTCATCTGCCGGGCCAACCGGGGGATGCGAATCGGCAACTTTGAACTGGATTACGACGACGGGGAAATTCGCTACAAGACGAGCATCGACGCCGAGGGGGGCGAGATGACTCACACGATGATCGACAACCTGTTGCGGGCGAACCTGTCGACGATCAACCGCTACTTCCCCGGCATCATGTCCGTGATCTACAGCGACCGCGAGGTGCTGGACCTGATCCGGGATATCGAAGTTCCCCCGGCCTCCAGCGACGCTCTGGACGAGGACGAAGACCAGACCGACGAGGATGACGACGAGGAAATTCCCTTCCTCCCCGATGCCGACGACGAAGAAGATGAGGACGATGGCGACGACCGGACGAAGCCCTCTTAAGTTTTTCGATTCGTTGGTTTTTCAGAAAAAAGAAAGAGCCCGGCAGGTCCGCCAATTGGCGAACCTGCCGGGCTCTTTGCGTTCAACTTGAGCAATGCCAGAGACAAATTCTTTTCGGTCCAACGGACCGATTAACATAGCCCAACCCGAAAGGGTTGGGTTTAAAAACCGCCAAGGTTTTTCGGTCTGAAGGACCGATTATCGGCTGGTGTTTGTCTTCGCGGCCCTCACGGACCTTGGGTGGATAATCGGTCCTTCAGACCGAGGTCTCTTCATGGCCATTGACCCAGCCCTTTCGGGCTGGGCCATGTTAATCGGTCCGTTGGACCGAAAAAACAAACCCCTCTGGCATCAACGCCACAGGGGTTTGAACACCGCTCTCATTCCTGACAGAAAACTCAACTCAGGCGCTTTTCTTTTCTTGCAACGCCAGCGCCGGGCCGGGGTTGGCGGGAACCGGGCCGGGGACGGTGGCCGGTTGGGGCTTGCGGTCAAACAGGGTCGAAAGCCCAAGGACCACTTCTTCAGTGACGATGTGTTTGCCCTTCGATTCCATGTCGGGCAGATCGAACATCACGTCGAGCATGATCTCTTCGACAATGCTTCGCAAGCCGCGGGCCCCGGTGTCGCGGGACAGGGCTTTGCGGGCGATCTCGCGGAGGGCGCCCGGCTCGAATTCCAGTTCGGCCCCTTCAATCTCGAACAACTTTTGGAACTGGCGAACCAAGGCGTTGCGCGGTTCCGTCAGGATGCTGATCATCGCCTCTTCGTTCAGCGGATCAAGCGGGGCCAGCACCGGCAGACGGCCGATGAATTCGGGGATCATGCCGAATTCCACCAAGTCGTCGCTGACCACGCGGGGCAGCAAGGCCGTGGTGTCTTCTTCAACAGTGGTGTTGGCGGTAAAGCCAATCGACTTCTTGCCCACCCGGCGGGAGATGGCTTCTTCCAGGCCAACGAACGTTCCCCCGCAGATGAAGAGGATGTTCGAGGTGTCCAGTTGGATGTACTGTTGTTCCGGGTGCTTGCGGCCCCCTTGCGGCGGCACATTGGCGACGGTGCCTTCGAGCATCTTCAAGAGGGCTTGCTGGACGCCCTCGCCGGACACGTCCCGCGTGATGCTGACGTTCTGGCTGGTCTTGGCGATCTTGTCGATTTCGTCGATGTAAATGATGCCCCGTTGGGCGGCTTCCACGTCGAAGTCGGCGGCGTGCAAGAGTTTCAGCAGGAGGTTTTCGACGTCCTCGCCGACGTAGCCCGCTTCGGTCAGCGTGGTGGCGTCGCCGATGGCGAAGGGAACATCCAGCACCTTGGCGAGCGTCTTGGCCAGCAGCGTTTTGCCGCTGCCGGTCGGCCCGATCAGGAGGATGTTGCTCTTTTCCACATCCACGTCGCCCCGGCCGTTGTCGTGCAACGCCAGGCGCTTGTAGTGGTTGTGGACGGCGACCGCGAGGACCTTTTTGGCCCGTTGCTGGCCGACGACATAGCCATCCAGTTTTTCCTTGATGGCCCGCGGGCTCAGGATTTCCTTGGTGGCTGATTTGCCCGTGTGCCGGCGCTTCTTCTCCTGATCGATGATCGAGGAGCAAAGCTCGATGCATTCGCCGCAAATGTAGACGTCGCCCGGTCCTTCGACCAAGGGGCCAACGTCGCGGTGGCTTTTGCGACAAAAGGAGCAATAAGCGTTTCGACTGCGGTTCGAGGTATTGGTCGGCTTGCGGCCGCCGGTCTCGCCCGTGCTATTCGTTGCCATTCCGTTGTTCCCCGGTTCGGTGGGGACCCGCTGGGACGGGTCCGGCTCCGCCGTGCAATCACCCCGTTGAATCAGGCGTCAGTCCATGACCCGGTGGAAAAACCGGGTGGCCCGATGGGGTTTTCGAGTGATTGTACGGCGGTCTGATCGTTTCGGCAAAACCCTTCCAACCAAATTAATCCGTTGGCCCGGAAGGGGGCTTCGGTTCGTCTTCAACCGGAATTGGCGTCGGCCCCGGTGTCGGCTCTGCGGTTTTGACGGTCTTCGTTTTTCCGGCGGCCCTCTCGGCCATCCGGCGAAGCACGCGATCGTATTCCTCCTTGCTCAGTTCACCCCGGTCGTACATCTCCCGGAACGAACCCAAATGACCCGTCGAATCGTCCGGGTCTTCCATCTGGCGTTTCCGCCACCGGTCAACCCGAGCCATGATAATCCCGCCAACCAGCAACACCCCGACCAAGGCCGCGGTGGCCATGATCAGGTTCTCTTCTTTCGTGAGCGCCCCGAACAAAAGGGCGTGCGACTGATGCAGCGTTGTCATCCGGTCACCCGTGATCTGACGGCCGAAGCGGTTTGGGCTATTGTGGGGAATTGCCCGAACGATCCGACCGTCCATCCGCAATCGATTATACCGTGCGGGATTTTTGTTGAAGTAAAAAGCGATCTGAACCGACAGCCCTTCAGAAGAGTTTTGTCCGCACAAGCGTCAACTCTTCGCCCGTATGCCCAAGACTCACACCCAACCCCGTCGATTTCCCCGGTTTTTGTAGATATTACAAGGAAAATGTCCCGGTTTTGGCAATGACGGCCTTTGCCTCGCTCAACCCTTTTTCGCCTCCGGCGGCACCGGCATATCCTTGTCCCTGTTCTTTCCCTTTTCGCCGCCGCCCCCGCACCCGGAGAGGAACAAACCCAACGCCGCCGCCGTCATCAGAATGGTACGCTTCAACGGATGTCTCCCGCCAACTTGATCTGTAGGGGAGATGATATGCGTCGGAAAGGATGAAGGATGAGGGATGAAGGATGAAAGGAAAACCAATAGCCGATTGTGAAATATCTTCGGCCAGCAGTAATTGGTTTTCCTTTCATCCCTCATCCTTCATCCTTCATCCTTTCTGCTTCTGGGTGTGTGAAACTCCGAAACGGCTGAACAAGCTCGCTGAATATGGCTGTCGGCAGGCCCACCGTCCGCCATCTCGGCGAACGGACGCGCATGTGTTGGCGATAGTCACCGGCCAGAACGGCCCGCACGAGATATCGGCTTCCCTTCCAGACCCACAGATCGGCCGTGTCATCGGCGAGTTCGACCGCTTCGGAGAGTTGATAGAGGAAAACGATCATCCCCCGGTAACCGGAGCCGAAACTGGTCTCCCAGCGTTCGAGGCAAGTGATGTCGTCTTGAGAAACCCAGTTTTGCCACACCTTGCGGGGTTTCTCGGGAGTCCCGCCGGGGAATTTGCGCCCCTTGATGTCGATCAGAAAACGCGGCCCCTCGGGGGAATAGACAATGAAATCAAGGCTTTTGATGGGATCGTCATCAATGGAAGTGCGACGGCTTTCATCGACCGCCACATAGCCAATCCGGCGATCCCGCAGATACGCCTCGAAGGCCGATTCGTAGTGGTTGGCTCTATCCATGCGAGGGAACTCGGAAAAGGCAACTTCACCCCCTAACCCCCTCTCCTGACAGAGAGGGGGGACCAAACCAACACAACAGGCTTCGACTTCTTCTCTCTTGCTCCCTCTCTCCGCTCCGGAGAGGGGGCCGGGGGGTGAGGTTGTTTTGGAACAACCCGGCACAGCCCGGTCATTCCGCAAGCATCTTCCGCACCACCGAAACCAACTCCCCCTCGGGAACCGTCAGCTCTTCCCGCTTCGCCAGATTCTTGATCTTCCAGACACCCTTGGCGAATTCGTCTCTACCCGCGATCAGGCCGACCTTGAAGCCACGGCGTTCGGCGTATTGGAATTGTTGGCCGAGCTTTTTGGCTTCGGGGTAAACTTCTGTGCCGATGCCGGCTTGCCGGAGGAGTTTGGCGATGCGTTGATAGTCGCCAAGGCGGGCCATGTCGAACATCAGCACCAGAACGGGGGCGGCTGTCGCTGATTTCGGCAGCAGGTTCATCACTTCCATCGCGGCCAGCAAACGGTCGAGGCCAAGCGAAGCGCCGACGCCGGGGAGCGATTGTTTCGTGTAACATCCGGCGAGGTTGTCGTACCGGCCGCCGGAGCAGACGCTGCCGAACTCCGGTTTGTCGAGCAGGAAGGTTTCGTACACCGTTCCGGTGTAGTAATCGAGGCCCCGGCAGATGGAGAGATCGACGCGCAATCGGCCTTCGGGAACGCCGGTCGTCGTGAACACGTCGACCATTTGCCGGAGGTTGGCGATGCCGGTTTTGGCCGAGGGGTTGTCCGCGAAACGCTTGTCCAGTTGGTCGAGAATCTCGGCGTTCGAGCCGGTGGTTTCCGCGAGGGCGATCACCTCGGCCGCCTGTTCCGCCGTCACGCCCGCCTCGGCGATCATCTCGGCGACCACCTTTTCCCGGCCAATCTTGGCCAGTTTGTCCAGCGACCGCAACAACACGGAGGTTTTGTCCGCGAGGTTGAGTTGCGTCAGCAGGCCGTTGAGAATGTTCCGGTTGTTGACGCGGATTTCAAACCGCTCGAAGCCGATGGCGGTCAGCAGGTCGTTGATGACCACGGCAATCTCGATGTCGGCGGCATTGGAAAGTGTGCCGATGGTGTCGAAATCACACTGCATGAACTCGCGGAATCGCCCCGCCTGCGGCGCCTCCCCCCGCCAGACCGTCCCCAAGTGGTAACGTTTGAACGGCAAGCCCAATTCGTTGGCGTGCTGGGCGACAAAACGGGCCAATGGCACCGTCAGGTCGAACCGCAGGGCCACATCGCGATCCCCGGCGTCCTTGAAGCGGTAAAGCTGCTTGTTGATCTCGGCCCCAGCTTCCACCTTGGCAAGCAGCACCTCGGTGAGTTCGATGGCCGGCGTGTCAATCGGGGCGAACCCGTGCGAGCGATACACCCGCCGGGCCGTCTCCATGAGGCTCTCGCGGGGAATCATCAACTCCGGCGGGTAATCACGAAACCCCCGCAACACTCTGGGCTCGACAATAGCCATGCTTGAAACTCGATCAATTCGGTGAGAAGGAAGACAAAAAGCGCTAACCACAAAGACGCAAAGATCACACAAAGTTTCGCAAAGAAAACCAAGACGGCAAGCAAAGTTCAATCAAGAAATCAAAAGACCAAAGTGAACACGAAAGACGAAAACCAACCACAAAGACGCGAAGATCACACAAAGTTTCACAAAGAAAGCCAAAACGACAAACCAAGTTCGATGAAGAAATCAGAAGACAAATCAAAGAGATTGAATGTTCGCTTCCGGCCGGTTTTCTTCTGTCTTCTTGATTGAACTTGGCTTCGTGTTTTGGTTTTCTTTGTGAAACTTTGTGTGATCTTCGCGTCTTTGTGGTTAGTGCTTTAAGTCTTCTCTTCTCACGGCCGGTTACGATACCGCGTGCTGACCCGTTCCATGAACCGGCGTTCCTCGGCCGTCAGGGAGTCTTTGCCCATGCGGCTGATTTTGTCCAGCAGGTCGTCGAGGCGGGTTTCGTCGGCGATTCGTTGTTCCGTCTCGCGTTGTTCCTTGCGGACCTTGCGGGCGAGCAGCCAGCGCTTGATCGGGCCGACTCGCTTCGGCTTCGGCGGGGCGTCTTCATCCGGGCCGAAGCCACCGTAGCCTTTGGAGAAGTCGTAGCCGAAGGCGCCGCGTTCTTCCATGCCGCTGGCGAGGATCATCAGTTGCTGGTAACAACTGAACACAATGAACACCGCCAGGGCGAACAGCATCGAATCATTGAACACAAACGCGAGGATCGTCAGCAACATGGCGGTCGCCATCCCGACGTAACAGGCCGTCTGGGTGGCCCGGTTGTAATCGTCGCTGCGATGCCAGAGGTAGCATTGCAGCATCCGCCCGGCGTCCATCGGGAAGGCCGGGAGCGCCATGTTGAACGCGATTAACAACAAATTCACCCAGAAGATCCGGGACAGCCACAACACCCACGCCGGGTAAGCCTCAAACTTCGGGTCTTCGATCTCGTAAAGTTTGTTGTCGTCGGAGACGGCATAACGAGCGCCGGCGGGGGTCTTGATGATCTTCAGGGCGAAGACAATCTCGTTGGTCCCTTTTTTCAGGTGGTAGGGAGGTTCTTCGTAGCCTGGCAGGCCCGACCCGCCGGTGCGGTAGTTGGTCAGTTCGGGGTAGTAAAGCTGCCGGCTCTGGAAGATGTTGACCGGCGGCAGGTAACTGGCGGCCATGATCGCCGCCCCGCTGACGAGACAAATCAGCACGTTGACCAGTGGCCCCCCCGCCACGGTGATGAAATTCGCCCGGACGGTGTGCGGCACGTTGCAATACGCCAGCCCGCCGAGGGGCCACATCAGGATTTCGTCGGCCTCGCCGTCAACGGACCGGGCCGCGAAGCAGTGGCCGAATTCGTGCAGCAGAATGCTCGCGAACAGAATCACGACCCAGATCAGCGCGAACTCGCCGATGTGCGAAGGATCTTGGTAATACGTCCGGCCGAGGATGCCGAGCGTGATGACGATGTACAGGATGTGCAGCTTGACCTGAATCCCGAACGCCCGGAAGAGCGGAATCGACCAATTGAACGGATCACGCATGGGCATCCACCCCAAGCCGAACTCGGGAAGCAAAACAAGTTGAGAGCAATGTTATGTTACCATGAAGAGCCAACGGGCGACAGTGGATGATCGGGGGAGAAAGAATTTCACCCCTCCCGGACAGGCCGAGCTTCCCAATAGCCCATCTGCTTGACATCTGTCAACACACGGTTAGGATGTTTTTGATGGGAAGACCAAGACACCCCAATCCGCATATCGAGCAAGCCATCCAGCACGCGGAGTCCATGAATTGGACCGTCGTTCTTTCCAATGGACACGCTTAGGGGCGTCTGTTTTGCCCGTGCAACAATCGTGGCGGTTGTGTCATCAGCGTTTGGTCAACGCCGAGAGTTCCTGAAAATCACGCCCGTCATATCCGCAAGAAAGTCGATTCTTGTCCGCAAAGTCGATTCTTGTCCGCACACCGGCGGGAATGGCGATGCCGGGGAGGCCGATCAATGAGCAGCACATCAACAAACGAACGCGAACACGATTTCGCCCTGATACTCACCGGGGTGCATGAACTGACCTCCGAGATTGAAAACGCCTTGTTTGAGGCGGGATGCGATGACGCCACCCTGAGTCTTCAATACGGCCTGATTTACATGGAATTTTCCCGGTCGGCCCCCTCTCTGAAGGACGCGATCCTGAGTGCGATCCGCGATGTGCGTCAGGCGGGAATCGGCGCGGACATTCTGCGGGTGGACGAGTGTGACTTAGTGACTCCTTCCGAGATTGCCCGGCGGATTGACAGAAGCCGTCAACTCATTCATCAATACATGACCGGCCAACGGGGTCCCGGCGGTTTTCCGGCGCCGGAATGTCATTTGATTGATGGCGCCCCGCTTTGGGGATGGTGCGCCGTCAGCGAATGGCTTGGCCAAAATGACATGATTCGGCCGGAGGAAACTCTCAAGGCCGAGATCGTCGCCACGATCAACAATGCGCTGGAGAACGCCCGGCAACGGGGTCGAAATCCGGAACTGGTTGCCGAGGTTTCAAAAGCAGTTGGCACCGGAATTTCGTGAGCGGGCAGACCTCTTTCACTTCCGTCCGCCCCGAGCATCTTGCCCACGGCCGGCGATTCGCCGGGCTTCCGCCTCTCGCCAAGAAAACAGGCTGACTCAACAAGAAACGCTCGCTTGAAAGGGAATCAGGATGCGCCGTTTCATTTCCGCCACATGGCTGCCAACGCTGGCATTCTCTTTGGCCGTTGGCGTCTTTTTCGTCATGGCTGCCCTGTATTCAAGTCAACTCGGCGAAAGAGGTCAATGGTGGCTGACAGGCATTTTCATGATGGTAACCGGAACACTGACACCGCCGATTTGGTGGCGAATTATTTACCATCGAAGGAAGACTCCCGGCCCCAAGGATGCGCCGTTTGCGGGCGCCACCATCGGGGGATTGCTTGGGCTTCTTTACACTCTGGGGGTCATGGCGGATGAAATCTGGGGGCCTTTTTTTGATGGCGAGGATCCAAGCCAGGAAATTCGCTTTGGGTTGCTCGTCATGCTTGCATTGGCCGGAATGACGATGAGCGTTTTCTTGGGATTTGGCGGGGCGGTTCTGGGGGCTGTCATCGGACGGACCATTCGGTTGCCACAACAACCCAACAAAAAGAAAGATCGGCCGACTCAATCCGCTCCTTGAACAAAGGTCGGCTTGAAAGAACCTCACTTCCCGTCTGCCCCGAGCATCTTGCCCACGTCGGTCAGCAGCTTTTGATATTCTTCGCCGATCATGGGATAGACCCGCAGGGCGGCCTTGTCTTCGTCCTCAGTGGCGGCGTCCACGAGTTTCATCAGATTCTCGTAGAAGCGTTCCAACACTTGTGGGCCGGTGGTGTAGAACTTTCGCAGGGTCACCAAGTCGTTGACGGCCTGACATTTGGCGATTGCTCTTTTGGCCTCGGCCAAGCCTTCCCGCATTTCCTTGGGTTGCTCCCATCTGGCCCACACGTCGTACACGAACTTGCGGGCGGCGGCGTGGTCGGCATCTTTCACCTCCCACTCCTTTTGGAGTTGGGCCAGCGCCTTTTCCAAGTCGGGTTTTGCGGTCGGTTCTTCGTCGCACAGTTTGATCGCCTCCTGATATTTGGCGATGGCCTGTTCGTAATCGGCCTTTTGAACCGCGAGTTTGGCGTCGAGCAGCAACCCTTCGATGGCCTTCCGCTTCGCCAGGGCGGCCGGGTTGTTTTCGACGCGGATCACATCTTTTAATCTCGCCAGATGGGCCGCCAGTTCTTTGCTCTTGGCTGTCAACGCCCGCAGGTCGGCCTCCCCGGCGTCGAACGCCCCGGCCGGGGCGTCTTTGCCGAGGCGTTCCCTCAACCGGGTCAGGTCGGCCCGCAGGGCGGCGGCTTCCTTCTCCGTCGCGGCGAAGGCCGCTTCGCCGTATTCGAGGGCCTTGGGCTTGTCCTTCTTTTGAAGGTCGGCCAGTTCATCAAAGGCGCGGGCCTGCACCACGCGGGCGCTGCGAATGCGGTCGGCCATGTCGCGGGAGCGGTCGAAGGCGTCGTTTTGGGCGTCGGCCCGCGGATCGAGGTTCACCTTCCGGGAGGCGACATGATTCGCATACACCTCCAGCGGAATGCGGGCGACCGGGGCGTCGTTGTAAGTGACCACCACAAAGGCCAGATTCTTTCGCGGTTCTTTGGAAACAAACACCCCGTCAACTAGCGGCATCTCTTCGCGGTCGCGGGAATTGTCAACCGGGAAGTCGATCTCGCCGATGCGCGCGCGGAGGGAATCTCCCCGCAATGGGTTTCCGGCCGCGTCCGTCAATTGAAGTTTCACCGTGGTTTCCGTCGTCCCGAGTTTCACGACCCGGTAGCCCACGGTCGAGCCATCTCGGGGCAGGCCGCCACGAAAACGGGCGTGCAGTTTGCAAATCACCGTGCCGCTTTTGGGCGTCTCCTGAACTTGCAGGAACATGCCTTCCACGCGCTGGCCCGTCAGGCCGGGGGCCGCTGGTTTGCCGTCCTTCCCCTTGGCCGGTTTCGTCGCCCGGCGACTTTCTCGCAGTTGGACGACGGCGAAGACATCTCCCTTTTTCACCCACGCATCGACCGGGGCCAGATCGCCGGCCTTGAGCGTCACCGGGATATTGCCAGCCGCCGCCGGATCGAAGGTGCCGACGAAGCCAAAATCCTCCCCGATGGCCCGCGCCGCCACCCGGCCGACAGATTGCCGATCCCCCTGAAGAATCGTGCGAATCAACGGTGTGGCCGTGCCGGTGTAACCGTCATGCTGTCGGAGGCCAAGCTCGTATTGGCCGTCCTTGATGTCGATGGCCACGAAATGCGTCTTCACGCCGTTGACCGTGTTGACTCCATCGAGGGCTTCCAACCCCTTGTCAAAAACAAGCTGCCAAAGCGGCTCTCGCTTCTCGACGGGCATCCCCGCCAGATCAACCACCTCAACGGTCGCCAACGGCCCAAGGGCGTTTTGCATCGTCTGCCGAAACTGCTTGGAAAGATCGGCCCGAAAGGCTGGCGTCAACGACGGATGATCGGCCGTGCGAATGACAATACGCAGGGCATAAGGCGTCTTGCCCTCGGGATCGACGGCGGCAAAGAGAGGAGTGGTTGCGAAAAAGGCCAACAGAAGGCCGATGGCTCGACGCATGGGTTCAATCCTTGAAGACGACGGGTATGGGCATCGTATCAGATCACCGCATGGCTCAGGGGGTGATGTTTTGCCAAAGGCCGGCGGGCACAAACCGGGAAATGTGCGAAAGATTCCCGGTGGCGACAATCAACGGCGATCCGAGTGTCAACGCCTGCGCCGCGAGAATCACATCACCGTCCAAAGCCTGTTGATGAGCCGTCGCCAATCCGGCATTACGAACTTGTGCCCAAAGTTCGGCCGCCAGACGCATCGCGGCGGTCGTGAGAGGCAGGTATTCGATTTGCTTCCCGAAAGTATCCAGATTCTTCAAGGCTGCCTGGCTTTGATTGCGAAGAAACTCCCGGCGAACCTCGTAGTCGGCAATTTCCGGGATGATGACCCGGCGACCCGATGCCAATATGGCGGCCAGCCAAGTTCGGATCGCCAATGGCTGCGCGGAACGATTGGGGTTGCAGAGGACTCCGAGCGGCCCGCTGTCCAGAACGACGTCATCACTCATCGTGCCGCCTCGTTCTCCGGCTTGGGATCAGGCATTCGGAAGCCGCTCAATCGGCGGGTTTCATTGATCGCCTCGACGATATCAAATTCCGGTTCCTGCGGGGCCGTGTCCATCACGGCCAACATCTCTTCTGGCGTTTTGCATGCGTCCAGCCGACGGGCATAGTCTTCTTCCTCCGGAGTGGGGGGACGCATTTTGAAGGGGGGCAATCTTGGGTAAACTTGCAATTGCACGGTTTGCCCTTCCGTCAGATCAAGCGGTACGGTGGGGCGAAGAACTCCGCCCTCGTACACGGCGAGAATCGTGGCCATGATGGAATTCTCCGGCGGGGATGATGATTGCGTCATGCTTATTGTACTCGGATGACACCGCTTCACCGCTGTGCGGTTGCCTTCCCGTCGGGTATAATTCAACTTCCCGCCGGTCGCCGGTTTTTCGGAGTATCCACGCATGAATCCGCTGTTCGATCCCTCACCCGTCACCCGGCGGGAAATGCTTCGCAAATCCGGCGTCGGCTTTGGCATGCTCGGGCTGGCGGCCGTCATGAATCAGGACGCTCGGGGGGCCGAGCCGTCGTTGAATCCGTTGCTGCCGAAGAAGCCGCATTTTCCGGCGAAGGCCAAGCGGGTGATCCACATCTTCGCCAACGGCGGGCCGAGCCATGTGGATACGTGGGACCACAAACCGGGTCTTGCCAAGTATGCCGGGAAAGCCCTTCCCAACCCGAACTTGCGGACCGAACGCAAGACCGGGGCGGCGTTGCCGACGTTTTACAAGTTTGAGAAGCGCGGCCAGTGCGGCCTCGAAGTCAGCGAACTGTTTGAACACACGGCCAAGCACATCGACGATATTTGCGTGATCCGCTCGATGCACGCGGATGTGCCGAACCATGAGCCGTCCCTGTTGTTGATGAACTGCGGCGACGCCCGGTTGATCCGGCCCAGCATGGGGTCGTGGCTCACCTACGGCCTCGGCAGCGAGAATCAAAACCTGCCGGGCTTCATCGCCATGTGCCCCGGCGGGTATCCGATTCAGGAAAGCCAGAACTGGCAGGCGGGCTTTTTGCCGGGTGTGTATCAGGGAACGTACATCGATACCCAGCACACGGCCGTCGAGAAGTTGGTCGAGAACGTCAAGAACAACTCCCTTGGCCACGCGGCCCAACGGAAGCAGCTTGATTTGTTGATGAAGCTCAACCAGAAGCATCAGGCCGAACGGCCCAACGATCCGCAATTGGAAGCCCGCATTCAGTCGTTTGAACTGGCCTACCGGATGCAGACGGAGGCGACCGACGCCTTCGACGTGTCCCGCGAGCCGAAGCACATTCTCGACGCCTACGGCCCCGGCACGCAGGCCCGGCAACTGCTCATCACCCGGCGGTTGATCGAACGCGGCGTGCGTTTCGTGCAGGTCTGGCACGGCGAAGGCCAGCCGTGGGACAATCACGACGACTTGGAAGTGAATCACCGCCGACTGGCTGGCCAGTGCGACAAAGCCATCGGAGCGCTCATCAGCGACCTGAAGCGGCTCGGGATGTTCGAGGAAACGCTCATCATCTGGGGGGGCGAATTCGGCCGCACCCCGGTGGTCGAGTTGCCGACCCCCGGTTCCAACGCGGGCAAGGTCAACGGCCGCGACCACAACCACCACGGCTTCTCCGTCTGGCTGGCGGGCGGCGGCGTGAAGGGGGGCCAGGCGGTCGGGGCCACGGATGAATTCGGCTTTCAGGCGGTGGAAAACAAAGTTCACGTCTACGATCTGCAAGCCACGATCCTGCGGCTCATGGGCTTCGACCACGAGAAATTCACCTACCGCTACGCCGGGCGGGATTTCCGGCTGACCGATGTGCATGGACAGGTGGTCAAGCAAGTGCTGGCATAAGAGAAGACACTTTTTGGCCGCGGATTCGGGCAAGAAGAAAACCGGATCAATTACCAAATCGAGATGAAAACAAGGCGGGATAGACAGACGCTCTAATTGATAATCCCGCTTTGTGTCTTGTTATCAACCATTTCAATGTCTTGTTATCAACCACTTTTTCTGCTTCTCCGAAGCCGTGTTCGATCTGTGTTCGATCCGCGCTAAAAAGGTCTTTTTCGTCCTTTCCCGGCCCTTGTTTTCCCGATCACGGGACACGTAGGATGCCGATGGGGAGAACGATCAGGGCAACGTCCTTAACACCCATCTTTCGTTCTGATTGTCATTCACTTTCTCCCCGTTGTTCACATCACATGTCCGGGGGTTCCACGAATGTCTTCGCATCGTCTCACGGCCCGCACGGGTCGCCGGGGTTTTACGCTTATTGAGTTGCTCGTTGTCATGGCCATCATCTCGATTCTCATCGGGATGTTGTTGCCGGCGGTTCAAAAGATCCGCGAGACGGCCAACCGCTTGTCCAGCGCCAACAACCTGAAACAACAAGGGCTGGCGCTGCATAACTTCAACGACACCAACGACCGGCTCCCGAGCAACGGAACCTACGGTTATTACGCCGTGCCGCAACCGCCGCCGAACACCAGCGCGTCGTGGTGCTACAAGATCCTCCCGTATCTGGAACAAGACAATCGATACGCGAACTACATGTCAAACATCAATTCGCCGATCAAGATGTTCCAAGATCCGGGCCGGGGAACCATCGGCTACGCCACCACCGGCAGCAGCGGCGGCCTTTCCGGCACTTACAACACTTACACGGGTCTCCCCGGCACGGCCATCGGGGCGACATCAGACTACGCGGGTAACTGGAATGTGCTGCCCGACAGCACCGACCGGCTTTCCCCTTATTCGGTGGCCACCATCCCCGACGGCACCTCCAACACGATCATGGCCGGGACCAAGTCCCTCAGCACGGACCAATACACCCCGCGCACCGGATCAAACTGGGATGAATCAATCGCCTTCGGCGGCTCCGGCGGCACGGGACGCGGCATCTTCTGGAGCGCCGGGTATTGGAACAACCAAGCCTGCACGATTCAAAAGGACGGCCCCGGCATCGACCGCTCGAACGCTTGGGGATCACCGTATGCGGGCGGTGCCCTGTTCCTGTTCTGCGACGGGTCCGTGCGGGTGATCCGGCACGGGGCCGACATGATTCAGTTCAGCTATCTGCTCACCCCCAACGGCGGCGAAGTCAACGGCAGCCTTTAACCCTTCCAACCGGACAAACCACGGACATCATCCATGCGAACAATATCAGCAAAGACTTTTGGTTTCGGCGTGTTGATCGGTTTGGGGTTGATGGCCCTCACCGGCTGCTCCGGCGGCGGCCGGACGGTGAAGGGGCAACTTCAGACCGGCGGGCAGCCCTATCGGGTGGCCGAGCGGGAACAGGCGTCGATTCTTCTTGTGAAAGAGGGCAACTCGACAACGGAAGGGATCACCGGCAAGATCGAGCCGGATGGCTCGTTTCACTTTCCCAAACCCGTCCCGGACGGACCATACAAGGTACTGGTTACCCACACCGGGGACTACACGGAATTCTTGAAGCAAAAGCCGGGTGCCCGGAAAGCCACCGGCCCGCCCGACAAACTCAAAGGGGCGTTCACCGAGCAAAAATCCCCCCTGCGAATCGACATCACCCGCTCGACTTCGTTAGTGGTCGATTTGCAGGCGAAGACGATCACGAAGAAGTGAGCATGCGGGGCGATCCGGTATAATATCCCCGTCACCCCGGCGGGGATTGTCTTGTCATGCGTCTTGCAACCGTCATCACTTTCGTCCTGTTCCTCCTTCCGGCCACCACTCGGGCCGGGGTTCATTATTCCGGTGAGAAGTTCAACGAACTCCCGGCAAACTGGCGGGGTTTTTTGCTCGATCATCGCAGCCTGCGGATGATCGGGGCGACGCCCGGCGCCGGGATTCCGATTCACATCCTCCGCGAACAATATCTGGCATTGGCCGAGAAACTGGAAACGCAAGCGAAGACCAAGCCGCTGACGGCCGATCAACTCGCCGATCTCGGGGCGATTTATCTCCGACTGAATCTTCCGGCGAAAGCCATCGACATCCTGCGACCGGCGGCCCGTCAGTACCCGGATCACTTCCGCATTCTCTCCAATCTCGGGACCGCCTGGCAAATGTCCGGCGACTTGGCCGGGGCCGACCGCTCGCTGGTGGAAGCCATCCGCGTCGCGCCGCCGGTGTGGAAGAAGTTTGAGGAAGCCCAGTTGAAACTCGTCCGGCTCCGGGTCCGCGAGGCGAAGAACCCGAATGCGGTTGACGACCTCTTCGGCGTGAAGTTCGCCGAGAAGATGCCGCCGGAGGAACGCAAGAAACTTCCGACCGATGATGTGGCACTTGTTCAACAATTGGCCCTCTGGCTTCCCGCCGATGGGCGGCTTCTCTGGCAACTCGGCGAACTGGCTAACGCGCATGGCGATGTCCGCACGACCGCGAGCATTCTGGAAGGTTGCGTCAGCGAGTTCGCCCTCGCGGCCCCGGAAGTGCGACTTCACCGCAAGCAGTACCGGGAAGCGGCCGACGCCATCGGCAAACTACCGGACGCCGAGCATGCCAAATTCCGGGGGGACATCGCCTTCAAGTCGACCCGCGCGTTACAGCGGGAATTCGACCTCACCACTCTGCCCGAGATTCGGCCCGACGGAACCAATTTGCTGCCGTGGCCGGTGCTAAACGAAACAACGATTGAAAAACCGTTCAAGCCAAACTTCTTGAAACACCTGCGCCAACTCGACGGCAAAAAGGTGGCCATCACCGGCTACATGCAACCCGTGAGCATGGACTTCGAGGTGAGCGGCTTCATGCTGGTGGAATACCCGGTTGGCTGCTGGTTCTGCGAAACCCCGGAACCATCGGGCATCGTCTTCGCCGACTTGGGCGAGGGGAAATCGACCACTGTGCGTCGAAACCGCGTGAAGATCACCGGGGTTCTGAAGCTGAATTCCTCTGACCCGGAAGATTTCCTGTACACAATTGTCGGAGCGAAGGTGAGCGACCCGGACTGAGGGAATGACGCAATGAGCGAAGGCGAGCCGGGTCGCGTGAGCGCCCGGAGATTGTCACACATCAAAAACTTGAGCAATTGAAGTGTGGCTGTCTCCGGGCGCTCACGCGACCCGGCTCGCCTTCGCTCATTGGTCATTCCCAAGCCGCCTCATTCCCCTCTCATCTTCTCCATTACGTTCCTGTCAAGTATCATGGCCGTAATCAACACGGAGGGGTGTCGCCATGCACGCCGGCAAGACGTTCGGCCCGTTTACCATCGAAAAGGAACTTGGTTCCGGGGCGATGGGGACGGTCTTTCGCGCCCGGCTGACGCAAGATGGCAAAGAGCAAAAGGTTGTCGCCCTCAAGGTGATCGCTTTTGGCCTTTCCGGCAACGAATCGGCCCTCGCCCGCTTTGAGCGCGAGGCCAACATCCTCAAGCAACTCAAGCACCCGAACATCGTCCGGTTGATGGCCACCGGGCGGTACAAGGGGACGCCGTTCTTTGCGATGGAATATGTCGAGGGGCAATCCCTCGACCGGGTGATGATCGACCGGCACTCCGCCGCCCCGGCGAGGCCGCCGTTTAGTTGGGAAGAAATCATCGACATGGGTCGGCCCCTGTGCGACGCTCTTCAACATGCCCACGACAAGGGAATCATCCACCGCGACTTGAAGCCCTCCAACCTGATGGTGACTCGCGAGGGGATTGTCAAACTCACGGACTTCGGCATCGCCAAGGATGTGGACGTGACCGCCCTCACCGGGGCGAACAACACCATCGGCACCGCCGCCTACATGTCCCCCGAGCAGTGCAAAGGGGAGAAGCATCTCACCGGCAAAAGCGACATTTATTCGCTTGGCATCGTCTTCTACGAATTGCTGACAGGCCGCAAGCCATTCACGGCCGAATCGTCCGTGGATATGTTCCTTTTGCATGTCAACGGCGCGTTCACCCGGCCGGCCCAGATCAACCCGGAAATCCCGGCGGCGCTCGACAACCTCATCTGCCAGATGATGGAAAAAAAGCCGGAGATGCGGCCCCGCGACGCCACCATGATTGGCCAGGTGTTGGAGGAGATCGCCGAGAAGGTGCGAACCCGGCAGAGCGTCGGCGGGGACGCGGCCAATGCCCGCGTGCCGGATCGTCGTCGCATCGGCAGTTCCGAGGAAGACATGGCGGCCGCCAAAGCCATCCGGGCCGGGGCGAAGAAGAAGAAACTGAAAAAGAAGAAGAGCCAGCCTGTTTACACAAAGGGCTGGTTCGTCGCCTTGGCGAGTCTGCTGTTCGTGGGGGCGTTCGCCTCGTTTTTCATTTTCGTGGTGTTCGCTCCGCCGAGCGAAAAGTCCATCATGGACCGCATTGAGAAGGCCGATACCCCGGAGAAAAAGACAGCCGCCATCGACGAATACCTGAAGCATTATGGAACCAAGAACACGGAGAACGTCGAGAAAGTCCGGTCGATGGAGCGGGACATCAAGGTGGCCGCCCGTGAGAAGGTGCTGATGAAACGGTACAGCCTTCCGAATTTGCGTGCCCGTGTCGAGGAGGGGGACGACAAGGAGGCCTACGAAAAGACGATGCTCGCCCTGACCTCCGAGAACTCCGGCGATCTCGGCGGCGCGAGAGCGAAATGGACCGAACTGGCGGATAAATACACCAAAGAAACCGACCCGGCCAAAAACCTCTGGGGCTGGCACGCCAAAAAGAAACTGGCCGATCTGCAATGGGTGGAGGCCCAGCCGAAGACGATCATCGCCAAGATCGACGACAAATTCCGATTGGATGACAAGGACATCGTCTTGGACAACGAAGACGAAGCCAAGGCGGCCGCCCCCCTTCGTCTCGAACAATTCGGCGACCCCACGCTGGCCCGTGATCGCTGGCAACAATTGCGGGATTTGCTCGCTTCGGATGCCGACCGCCGCCCTTGGTATCTGCTGGCCATCGGTCGATGCCACGAATTGGAACAAGCCAAGCAGCCCAAGGATTCGGCCGAACGGGCGCTGTTGATCGCCGGAAAGATCGCCCTCGCCAAACCCCTCTTGGTCGATGGAGTCCCCGCCAGACGCCGGGACGGCCGGAACATTCTCCGGGACGTCCGCGATTTGTACGCCGGTGAATCCGGCGAGATCGGCAAGATGGTAGCCGAGGCGAAGAAGCTGATTACGGAATCGACGCCGTAAGTGCAAATTCGACAGACATTTTGTGTGAGATTCTCAAGAGCCCCACTGCGTGACATCAAGAGCCCCACCGCGTGAGCGGTGGGGGTTCACCCACAGGAGGCCACCCCCACTGCTGACGCAGTAGGGCTCTTGATGTCAAGCCGTGTGGCTCTTGAGAATCATTGGCATATATTGCCGCTTGGCTGTGGGCTGGGTTTCCGTCAACGAATGTTGATCCATGAAGCAAATTCTCTCCATAATTCCCCTTCTCGTTCTGGCAGGTTGTCAGAAGTCTGACACCGTCGCGGATCGCCCGCCCGGTGATGCCCCGCCCGGCATGGTCTTTGTCCCCGGTGGCAAATTCCAAATGGGATCGGACGCCGACCCGAAGAAAAACGCGCCGTTGCATCCCGTTTACGTTTCCGGTTTCTACATGGACCGGACCGAGGTGACGAACGCTGAGTTTCAGAAGTTTGTTGATGCCACCGGCTTCAAAACCGTGGCCGAGAAGACGCCGACGGAGCAGGACTTTGGCGGCAAACCGGTGCCGCCGGGAGCCAAGCCGTTCAGCGTGTGTTTCAAACAATTGACAGGGGACGTGTTGTTGCAGGGACCGTGGGATGGAAAACCGTCCCCGCCGTGGTGGGTCATCGTCGCCGGAGCCGATTGGCGTCATCCGGAAGGGCCGGGCAGCGATATCAGCAAGCGGATGGATCATCCGGTCATCCATGTGGCTTGGCCGGATGCCGTCGCCTATTGCGATTGGGCGGGCAAACGTCTCCCCACCGAGGCCGAGTGGGAATGGGCGGCGCGCGGCGGCTTGGATCGTAACGAGTATTGTTGGGGCAACCAGCGGCAGGGGACCGACGGCAAATGGTATGCGAATAACTTCCAAGGCAAGTTCCCGACGCAGAACGACGCCCTCGACGGTTTCACGGGCACGGCCCCGGTCGCCAGTTATCCGGCGAACGGATACGGCCTGCACGACATGTCCGGTAATGCTTGGGAATGGTGTTCGGACTGGTACGACCCGGAGTATTACATCATCAGCCCCATGGAAAACCCAAAGGGACCGGACCAGCCCACCGGGGAACGGGTGCGTCGCGGCGGTTCGTTCCTGTGCGACGATTCGTATTGTCGCCGCTATCTCCCGGAGGCGAGGGACCACAACCCGCCCAGTGATGCCGCCAGCCACACGGGCTTCCGCTGCGTGAAGGATTTGAAGTGACGATGGTTGCGACCGTTCGCCGATTGCTGGAGATGATTCGCTTCAGCCACACCCTGTTCGCCCTGCCGTTCGCCCTCTTGAGCGCGACACTGGCTTGGAGCCGGGAGCCGTTTCGCTGGCTTGACCTCGTCGGGATTCTGGCGTGCATGGTCTTCGCCCGCTCGGCGGCGATGGCCTTCAACCGGCTGACGGATCGCAAGATCGACGCCGAGAATCCCCGCACGGCCAAACGACATTTGCCGGCCGGAACGCTGTCGGTGTCGTTGGTGGTGATGTTCACCATCGGCTGTTCGGCGGCCTTCGTCGCCTCCTGCGGGTTATTCGCTCTCCGCGAGCCGCCGAACTTCTGGCCGCTGTGGTTGTCCGGCCCCGTGCTGGTGTTCATCGGGGCGTATTCGCTCACCAAACGGTTCACGTTCCTCGCCCATTTCTGGCTCGGGGCCTCGCTGATGTTGGCCCCCCTCTCGGCGTGGATCGCCATTCGCAGCGTGGACGATCTGCTTACCCCGATGTGCATTGGTTTGGCTGTCTTCTTCTGGGTCGCCGGGTTCGACATCCTGTACGCCTGTCAGGACGCGGACTTCGACCGGCAGGCGAAACTGCACAGCGTCCCCGCGAAGTTCGGCATCCGCAACAGCCTGCGGATTGCCTTCGGCTGCCATCTGGTGATGCTCGTCCTGCTCGGCGTCCTGTTCGCGGTGACGCCGGAACTGGGGACGGTGTTCCTCGTGGGGATCATCGCCGTGGCCATGTTGCTGCTTTACGAACACTGGCTGGTGAAGCCGGACGATCTGACACGGGTGAACCAAGCGTTCTTTCAGGTGAACGCCATCGTGAGCGTCGGCTTGTTCGTGTTGGTATTATGGGAAGTGATCCACCCCGTCGGGCCGTGATGAGATTGGGCGGTTTTTGGCGAACGGGCCAATTTCCAACGATTTCCTCCGGGCCGGTGTTCAATCAGCGTGGCCTCTGGTATTCGGCAATCGCCCGTGGTATCCTAAACAACAGCCAATCATCAGATCGTTTGATCGCGGAAGGATTCTTCCATGTTCCCGCGTGTTCTCCTTTCAGTCGCGGCGTTGTCGTGCGGTCTACAACCGGTGTTTGCCCAGGCGAACCCGAAGGACAAGGACCGTCTGACCGTCGCGATTGAGAAGGGGCGCGCGCATCTTCAGAAACTGTACGACCCGAGGGGGCGCGGGCCGCAACGCAATGAAATGGAAGATCTGATGGCCTTCGCCGGTTTCCACGGCAACGGCCAGGCCTCCCTTTCCGGGATGGCAATGCTGGAAAGCGGCGTTCCGGCCAACGATCCCTCCGTGACAGCCATTGCCAACGGCCTTCGCCGCAACGCCTTGGGGATCACCAACACTTATGAAGTGTCCCTCATCATCATGTTTCTGGACCGGCTCGATGTCAAAACCGACGAGCCGCTGATCCAGTTCATGACCCTCCGGCTTCTCTCTGGCCAGTGTGCCGATGGCTCGTGGAGCTACGATTGCGGCGGGCTAATGCTTGACCCGGTGGAAATGCGGCAACTCGGCTCTGTGCTGGTGAAGGAAACGAAACTGGTCAGCGTGCCCGGCAAGGACGCGCCCAAGCCGCCGGTCAAGGCGCCTCGCGACGACATTGGTTTTGACCCGAAGATCCCCAACCCGAAGGACGGCAAGCCCGTCCCCAAGACGCCGAAACCTGCCGAACCGACCGACGGCCTCCATCCGGCCCTGCGCCGATATGCCAAACTCGTCAACGAAGGGCGGGGCAACCAGCAACCCGGCGGGTTGAACAATATCATGGGTCGGCCGGCTTCCGGCGACCACTCGAACACGCAATTTGCCACCGTGGGGATGTGGTGCGGCCGACGTCATGGCGTGGACACGGCCAACGCCTTCAAGTTGCTGGAGAAGCACTACCGCGAGTGTCAGGCGGCGGACGGCGGTTGGAGTTACACCGGTGCGTTCGGCGGTTCCACCCCAGCGATGACCTGCGCCGGGCTGATGGGGCTGGCGATGGGCTTCGGCTCCAAAACCGCGAAACTCGCCACCCCCGGCGGCGGCGGTGCCGGGGACAAACCGGGCGCAGATCCGGCCAATGACAAGATCATGGAAGCCGGACTGAAGTGCCTGGGGAATTATCTCTCTGCCGCAGCCGCCCAACCGGGGGACATGCCGGGGGGCCGGGGCCGCCGCCGGTTTCAGATGAACGAGCTTTCCCAGAATTATTACTTCATGTGGGCGCTGGAACGGGTGGGCATGATCTACAGCCTGCAAACCATCGGCAAAGTCGATTGGTACGAATGGGGTTCGGAAATCTTGGCGGATGCCCAGCAGGCGGACGGTTCGTGGACCGGCGGGAACTATCACGGGGCCACGCCGGAACTGGACACGGCCTTCGCCCTCTTGTTCCTCAACCGGGCCAATCTCGCCCAAGATTTGTCAAGCAGCCTCAAGGGGAAGGTCCGCGATCCCGGCACCTCCCGCCTCGTCGGCGGCGGGGATCTGGCCAAGCTCCTCGGGCCGGGGGCCAACTCCGGCAGCAGCGGCACGACAAAGAAGCCGAACCCCAGCCCGGCCACCCCGCCCGAGAACCCGAAGAACGAATCGAAGACGCCAACGCCGCCGATGCCGCCGACAGCCAACGAATTTGAGGGCAAGGTGCGAACATTGGTGCGGGCGCTGGTTGACGCGGACGCAACCGAACAGGGCAAACTCCTGGAGACTTACCGCGATGCCAAGGGGGGCGAATACACGGAAGCCCTCGCCCAGATTGCCACCCGACTCAGCGGCGATCCGCAGGCGAAAACCCGCACGGCCCTGGCCTCCCGGCTGACACGGATGAAGGCGACCACCCTGAATGAACTCCTGCGGGATCGCGATCAGGAACTTCGCCGGGCCGCCGCCGTCGCCTGCGGGGCCAAGGGGGATAAAACCCATTCGCCGGAACTGATCCGGTTGCTCGCAGACACGGACATCGGCGTCATCCAAGCCGCGCGAGGGGGGTTAAAGCAACTCTCCGGCCAGGACTTCGGCCCGGAAGTCAATGCCGGCCCCGCCGACAAGAGCCGCGCGGTTTTGGCTTGGCGGAAATGGTGGGACTCGCAGAAGTAAGATGACAAGGTGACAAGGTGTTTCCGTGTCACCTTGTCACCTTGTCACCTTGTCACGGCGGCAAGATGGCCGGTTGTGTCGTCTGGGCGCCCTCCGCAAGACACGGAATGACAGTTTTATCACATTATTTTTTCGCACATTGTCCGCTTCACATCTACCGTTTGCATTGAATATTGAACCGCAAAAAACATTGACACAAGTTTAGTGACCGCCCCCCGTCTCCCCGAACACCCTCCGGTGATTTGGCGGGGCTCACCGGCAATACGTTCGCATTTGGAGAATCGAAGATGTCCTGGCTCAACAACATGTTCTCGTCGAATTCCTCGTCCCGCACCCGCCGCCGGCAACAACCCCGGTTGGGGCTGGAGTGCTTTGAAGAACGCACCGTTCCCACAGCCTCGCAAATCACCGCCACCCTGTCCGGCGGCACGCTGACCCTCACCGCCCAAGACGCGGCCAGCGTCGAGGACGTGGCGCTGAGCGACACGACTAACGTTCCGGGGGCAATCACCGTGTCAGCCGCTTCGATGGGCACGACCTTCAAGTTTGGCGCCACGACCGGGACCACCTTCGATTTCGCCGGGGTGAAATCGATCAGCGTCTTCCTCAAGGGGGGCGCCGACTCGCTGAACGCCCAAGGGATTCACCTCAGCGGCAACCTCAGCATCAACGGTGGCGACGGGGGCAACAATATCACCCTGAGCAACAACACGTTCGTCGGCGGGACGGTCACCGTCACCAATGGCATCGGCGCGATGGGGGATCTCGATATCCTTGACGTCAACTCGACCCACATCGGCAAGAATCTGGTCATCAATCAAGGCACTGGCAAACAAACAACCGATACCGAGGTCTTCGGGACAACCTTCATCGGCGGTTACATCAGCGAGCTTGGATGTGCCGGACCCGACGACCTCTCGATTCAGACAACCAACATCGGTTCGTATCTCTCGCTTACCGGCGGGTTGGGCGACGACCAACTCTCCCTCACGACATCCAATGTCGGCTCGTATGTCAAAGCCGCGCTGGGTGATGGCAACAACATGGCCGTTATCTCCGGTTCTTCGGTGGGCGGCTCTGTCTCGGTCACCACGGGACTCGGCACCGACTCGTTTGAATTGACCAACACAACCGTGGGAACCACCGTGACCGCCTCGATGGGCGAGGGCAACGACAAGGTTCGCCTCCTCGACGCCAGCATTGGCGGCGCCACCAGCGTGGCTCTTGGCAACGGTGCGAACTCGCTCGACATCGACTCAAACGGCACGCCAGGCGACACGAGTACGACGGGTAGTTTCCTGATGGGCAATCTGACCGTCACCGGCGGGACGGGCATCGACATTGTCTCGCTCGGCAGTGACAAGCCGGTGATTGTCGGCGGGATGACAAGCATGGCGCTGGGCAACGAGCCGACGCCGACCACGCCGACCACCGGCGACACCGTCAACATCGACGACACGACCTTCCTCAACACCGTGAATCTTGACTTTGGCGCCGGCAATGCCATCGACCAGTTGCTGGTGGACATCAAGCCGGGCACGGCCGGTGTCCTGACGAAATTTGCCGACAAGCTGACGGTGACGATGGGCGGCGGCGACGACTTGGTCCGGCTCGGCGTGGCAATGTCCGCGAACAACGGTGTCTACTTCGGCGTGGCCCCGGCGATCGATGGCGGAACGGGCGATGACACAATTTTCAGGGGCAATGGCCTTATCGGCGGCACGACGTCCATCACGAATGTGACGAACTTCTTCAAGAACATCGAGCACGTATTCTGAGCGAAGACGGGCTAAACACTTAGCCGTTGTTGGTTGTTACTCTCCACCGTTCACCAAGAGCCCCACTGCGTCAGCGGTGGGGGTGGCTCTCGCTCTCCGGAAGCCACCCCCACCGCTGACGCAGTGGGGCTCTTGGAGTTCAACAACCAGCGTGAATGAGAAGCAAGAAAACCTGACATCCAATCCCGGCCATGTGCTTGGTTTCCGGCCAAATGTTTTTTGACACAACCCCCGACATTCAACAGCCGGGGGTTGCTTTTTGCCGACCCTTCACGGATGTTCGACGGGGCCTCAATCGGCCCTCGGATTTTGGTTGTTTGTCGCCTTCTTATCTTCCCGTATTTCCCCAATCATCGGGCCGGTCTTCACGGAACAATCGTAATAACACGAATTGTTGACATTCAAACAACTTGGTCTAGCTTTGGAAGCGGTCTTCTCCGCTCCGGACGAACTCGTGAGATGTCCGGGGAATTTCGCCTCCATCATGTCGCTTCGGCGTCAACGCCGCCGGGTGGCTTGCTTCAACACCGAGGGTTGCATGCGCCGTTGGATTCACTCTCTGCTCGCCGCTTCGTCACGCCCTGTTCGCCCTCACGCCAAGTCTCGTCTCGCTTTTCAACCGCTGGAAGACCGGACCGTTCCCGCCACCATTTCCGTCCTCGACTCGACCGGGTTTGAGGGGAAGACGGGCGACAATTCCATCGTCTTCCAAATCACCCTTTCGGAACCCTCCGACGACACGGTGAGCGTGGATTATGCCACGACGGACGGCACGGCCATCGCCGTCAGCGACTACACGGCGCTGACGGGAACCGCGACCTTTGCCCCCGGCGAGACCAGCCAGTTGGTAACGGTGGCCGTGACCGGTGACCGCGATATCGAACCGGATGAAACATTCGGCATCACACTGTCGAACCCGGTCAACGCCACCATCGACGACGGGGACGCCGTCATTACGATCACCAACGACGACTTCACCGACTTCGCCGCATCGCCGGCCGTGTGGGGCGCTTATCGGCAATACTTCAATGCCCCGGCCGATTCGGCCACCGGCGGCAGTTACATCGACGTGTTTTCGACCGCCAGCCCCGGCATCTCGGCCGGCGGCCCGCAGCCGAAGGAATATCGCGGCCTGTTCGAGTTCGCCCTCAACCCGGCGACCTCCGGCGGCGATTTCGGCGCGGCCGTTCTTACGTTCAATCAAACCTACGTCTATTCTTCCAGCCAGCCGGTTCAGGTGTATGGCTACAACGCGGACATGGCGATCACCACGGGCGACGGCGACTCGCCCGGCGTGCTGCTCGGCACGTTCGATCCTCTGGCGGCGAGCGGCGCCCGCTCCGTCACGCTCGACCGGGATGCTCTGGCCGGATTATTGGCGGCGTCCCCGAACGTTGGCCTGCGAATGGTCGCCACGCCGAACTCACAAGTGCGGATTGACACCTCGGCCGGGAACCTGCCCAAGCTGAATATCTTCCGCGATTCGGCCATCATCCCGCAAGCTAGTGTCGGCAACGCCACGGCCACGGAAGGGGATATCCCGGCGAGCGGGCCGGGGAACAATGTTCCCATGCCGTTCGTGATTTCGCTGTCGCAGGCGTCCACGATTCCGGTGACGGTGAATTACTCGCTCGTCGCCGGGACCGCCACCCTCGGCACGGACGTGGCGAACTTGTCGGCGGCGAGCGTCACCTTCGCCCCCGGTGAAACGCAGAAGACGGTTTACGCCACCATTCTGCCGGACAACAACCCGGAGGCGAACGAGACATTCACCCTCCGGCTCACCGGTGGATCGATGGTCACCCTCGGCCAGACGGACGGCCTTGGAACGATCATTGACAATGACTATGCCCCGACGGTCACGCCCGCCTATGTCGAGGCCGGGGCCGAATCCGTCTACCGGGCGAGGATCGCCGTCCAGCCTTCCTACAACCCGGTCGGCAACATCTCCGTGACATGGGATTTCGGCGACGGCACGACCGCCACCGGCAGCCCGCAGACGATGCTTCCCTCGGTGGATCACGTTTATGCGAACAGCGGAAACTACACCGCCCGCGTGACGATCACCGACGCGAATCGCGGGCAGGGAACGGTCACGCTGCCGGTGACCGTCAACGACATCGCGCCGTCGATCACCGGCGCCAGCCCGCCGACCATCGTGGCGAATTATCCGGCCGACTTCAACTTTAACATCACCGATGTCTCCCCGGCCGACACGGCGGCGGGCTTTGGCCTCGGCATCAACTGGGGCGACGGCACGCCGGTAGAATACGCCGCGACCCCCGTTTATGGCTCCTACACGGGCACGCACCGCTTCCCGGCTCCCGGCACTTATACGGTTCGCGGCACGGCCACCGACGATGCGCTTTCCACGACATGGACCAAAACGGTGACGGTGAGCCAGTACGGCATGGTCGGGATCAATCTGGTCGTCAACGGCACGTCCGGGAATGATGTCATCAACTTCACGCCGACCGGATCGTCGACGGTGACGCCGACCCTCAACGGGGTGTCGCTGGGGAATTACACCCTGACCACCGTGAACGGCGTCGCCGGAACGATCTTCGCCTATGGCGGGGCCGGTAACGACACGATTGAGGCCAAGTCGGCCGTCATCAACGGATCGACGGTTTACCTGCCCGCCGTCGCCTTCCACGGCGGGGACGGCAACGACACGCTGATCCAAACGGCGACCACCGGCGTTTCATCGGTTTTGGTCGGCGGGGCGGGGAACGACACCCTGTTGGGCGGCAACGGCTTCGACATTCTCGTCGGCGGTCTCGGTGTGGACAGCCTGAACGGGGGCGGCAACAGTGACATCCTGATCGGCAACAAGGTCACTTACGAAGACGACCTGACGGCCATGCGACTGCTGCGACTGGAATGGGGGTCGGGTGTCTCGCCGCAAACGAAGATGGATCATCTTCGCGGCGTGCTGTCAGGCGGCCAGAACCTCGGCTATTTCCTGACTGCCGCGACGATCACGGAAGACAACGTCATCGACGACCTGACGGGGGGCGCCGGGCAGGACTGGTTCCTCAGCCCGATCAGCGGCCCCGGCCTCGACCGCCGGCGCGATTACACCACCGGGGAATGGTACACGAATTTATGATTATTCGGATGTGATATATGGCGGGCGGAAAGAATGAGGCTGTCGGTGATTCAAAATAGCCGCCCTGCTCCAGTGAGGGGATATTTGAACCACCATTTCTTTCCGCCCGCTTGTGAGAAAGACTCCGCTCGGGGAACGACCGGAGCCTTTTTAGATTGCGTCTGGTCTTAACGCACAATCAACAACATTTGCAAATGATACCAAGAGCCCCACTGCGTCAGCGGTGGGGGTGGTCGTCACCCACTGAAAACACCCCCACCGCTCACGCAGTGGGGCTCTTGGTATCTCACATCAAACGTCCGTTGATTTTGCATCAACTAAACAAATGGCAGGCAAGAATCATCCGGAGTGTTTCTGCCTTTTCCGAGCCTGAAGCGTCAGTGGGGGCCACGCTTCAGGCGGAGCAAGCAACTGGCTCTCCCTAAAGCGTCACCTGACCCGTAAAGCGTGGCCCCTGCCAACGCTCAGGCTCGGAAAAGGCGCTCACCCGGCACGGGTGATGGCCCGGTCAAAAAATCCACAATTAATCGCAGTCCTTGCTTCGCTCAAACCTTCTTGCCGGTCGAGGCGCCGAAGATCAGCTTCATGCTGTCGGCATCAATCCCGAGGGAAACATCGGCCGTCGTCGTGGAGCCGGTTTGGAGAACCGGCGGCGGCGCGGTGTTGGTCGCGGGCGTGACGGGTTCCGGCGTCGGGGTTTTCACTGTTGCGTCGGCTTCGGGCACGGTTGAATCGGCCACCAGAACGTCGTCGCCGATCAGGGAGTAGTAGCTCCAAGCCGTGGCGTCGATGGGCGGCAGCGCCACACTGGCCGCGGGGGCGACCAATGTGGGCGGCGTCACCTCCGGTGTGGCGACCTCCTCCGGGCCGGCCTGATCGACCTTCGGGAGATCACCGGACATGGTGAACATGATCCCCGTCGGGACGACGGTTCCCGAATCGGCCGCGTGATCCGCCGAGACGTGGTCGTTGAGGTCAGTCGTCGCCGTGGGCGGTTCGGCGACGGCTGCCTCTTCAACCCTGCTCGTCGGTGTCGCGTCGCCGTCAGAGGGGATGCTTTGGTTGCTTTGCGTGGAGAGAACTTCAAAATGGCAAAAGAGCGGTTCTGCTTCCGGCATCGTGTTCGGATCGACGGGAGTGGCCGACTCGTTGCTTGCGGAGAAATCTTCGATCACGGTTTCTTCGCCCGGATCGCCCGTGACGGTGTTCGCCATGAGGTCCACTGTTCCGTCGTCGGGGGTTCCGCTCCAGGTCGTCGGTTGGAACAGGACGGTCGGCTTGAGGGCGCCATCAGTCGGCGTCGGGTCGGTTGTCCCGCCGGTGGTTGCCGCGTCATCGGCGGGTTCATCCCCCGCCGATGACACAAGTGTTTCATCCCCGGTTGTTCCATTGTCGGGGGTTCCGCTCAAAATCAGCGGCCGGAACATCACATTCGGCCGGACGGCCACATCACTCGTCACGGTTGCCTCGTCGGTCGGTGTCAAATCAGTTGGTGCGTCGTCGGTGGCGGCCAAATCGCTGGTGGCGGCCAAGTCACTAGCGGAAGCGTCTTCAACCGTCGTCCCGTCAGCGGCGGCCAATTCGCTGGTGGCGGCGTCTTCAACCGTTCCGTCAGCGATGGCCAAGTCGCTGGCGGAAGCGTCTTCAACTGTTCCATCGGTGGCGGATGTGTCATCCGTGGTCACATCGGCGGGAACCCCGCTCCAAAAAATGGGATGGCACATGATGCTCATGCCGTCGTCAGCGCCGGTTCCCCCGTCGAGCGAAGTCGTGATGAAATCAGCCGGCGTTGTGTCGTCGGCGGGTTCATCCCCCGCCGACGAGACGAGCGTTTCATCTCCCGTCACCTCGGTGGCGACCGGAGCCAAAATGGCCGGGAGCGTCCGTGAATTCAGTTCTTCGACACGGAGGGCAAATCGGCGGTTTCGGGAAGCGGGTGTTCGCACGTTCGGTTCCGGACTGGGGGGTTCTCGGCTGACCGGCGGGCACTTCTTCGCCGGACATGATTGAAATGCCGACCGGCGGCCGGATGCTCGCGAAGAAGTGGAAATTCAAAAAGTTTTTTCAGCCGGCGGTCGCGCGGTCGCTTTCGAGCAATTCCCGCAGGACCTGGATGCCGTGCGCGGCCCGCCGGGAGAGGGTGCCGCGCGGACAGCCGACGATCCGGGCGGCCTCTTGTTGGGACCAGCCCTCCAAATACCGCAATCGAACCGCCTCCTCCAGCGGGGCGGGAAGTTGCCGGATGGCCGCGTCCAGATTATCGTCAAAACTTTGAGCGTCCGGCGGATCGGCCAGCACCGGCTTGGCGACCTCGCGCTCATGCCGGATTCGCCGCGACTTGGCCCGAAGGAACGCCAGCGAGGCGTTTTTGGCCACGGTGCGCAGCCAGCCCGTCAGCGTGCCGGGGAAGCGCAACTCCCACTGGGCGAGCGTCAGAAACACAAATTGAGTGACATCCTCGGCATCGGCCTGATTGCCGACGATCCGCTGGCAGGATCTCGTCACGGCCGCCCCGTGGCGTTGCACCAAGGCGTCAAACGCCTCCGGGGACTTGCCTAACCGATGGGCCTCGAAGAGGGCCGAATCGCTGATTCGCTCCCCGGCGGGGGCAAGAAAAAGCGTCGCCGAGCCGCGAGCCGGCCGGGCGCCGGGATGATCCCGGAAGATGAGCGTGAGAATCTCCGGCGACCGCCCGGCCAGCGCCGGTCCCGCCGTGATGGTTGCGTGACTGGCCCCGGCGGTCAGTGTCACGGAACCATCGACCGAGATGCTTCCGTTGGCATCGTGGGCGGCCAGCGTGTAACGAACCTCCAACTTTTCGCCGGGTTGCGGAGAGCCGCTGATGCGAAACACCCCGGTGTCCGTGTCGAGGGGGCGTCCGCTCGCCTCTGGCTTGGGCGTGACGGACAAGTTTGAAGGGTCAACCGCATTGGAGACGGGAGGAACGTGGTTCCCGGAGGACGCCTCCGGCCCGAACGTGTCGTTCGAGACCATCGACTGCAGACCGGAAGCGCTTCCGCCGGAAGTCGGCTCGTCCGTCTTGTCGTAGCGGAGGGATACTTCGCCGTGGAAGAATGTCGGCGGTGTTTCCACGGCCGCATCCGACGCGGAAGGCTTCGCTTCGGAAGAGTCCGCATCGGAAGAATCAGCCGCCGGGGGAACTGCATCGTCCGCTGATGAAGCCGGGGCTTTCGGATCGGGAGCCGCCGCGTTGGCTGGCGGGGGAATCGACGCATCGGCCGGCGCGGGCGATTTGGTCGGCGGCGCGGTGTCCCCGGCGGCTTGAACCACCGGAATGACGCCCCCTTTGACGCCGAAGTCCGAAGGAAACGCCAGAAAGGTGACAGCGGCCGTTCCATCGGTCGTTGGCCCGGAGACTTGAGCCGCATTGGCTGGCGGGGAGGCGGCTTGTTCGCCCCCGGAGGCGGCCGGTTCCGGGGCGGGCGCGTTGAACGGCGTAAACTTGTAGGCTTCGATGCCGGGCGTTGTCGTGGCGGCCGGTTCCAGCGGTTCCACCGGATCAACGGCGCCATGAGCGTCGGCCGCCGAATCGACATGGGCTCCCGGCGGGGAATCCGCAACGTGTTCATCGACCGTCGAAACAGACGCGGACACCCCCGGCCGGATCATCGGCGACGGGGAAGAATCTGTTCCCGATAATGAGAATTGGAGAAGGCCCTCGCCTGCACCGGCGGCCAGCAAGAGACTGGCATCGGCCCCGGTGAGCGACGAGGGGCCGTACCGGTCTGACAATGAATTGAGCGTCAGTTTGGCGCGCAGGCCGACACGCCGCGTCGCGCGTTCCCCGGTAATGACCGTCCCCCCGGCCAGGAGGCGGCTCATCCATGTTTGATAAGTCATGTCCAAAAATCTCACACCCGATCGCCGACCCGGCCATTCCCTGGCTAGCCGCCGACCGGACCTTCACATCTTATCAAATGCCGACCGGGGCCGGTTTGCTCACCGGCGCGGAAGATTTTTTGAGATTCCTCGCGCGGAGCAAACCAGATCATCACTTCATTGCCAGCAATTCGACAGACGATTAGATGATGTTACAATCAATTTGCATTTGATTTTCGCGTTCCAAAAGCTAATTTTGCACGGCCAGCCGTCATTAATCGGAGTTCGTTGAGCGCTTTTGCGACAGGCCGGAACTCCCAAGAGCCGACCGATGCTGTCGTCATCCAAATTGCCAAGAACTTTTCCATAGAATGAGCGCCGACAGCCTTTCCCACTCGCAAAGGGTCTGCCCATGCCTGCCTCAACCCGCCGCAATTGGATTCTGCCCTCCGTCCTCTCGTTTGCACTCTTGGCCATCAGTCTGATCATGTGGCATTTCCGGGAAAAACCCCCGGAAATGGCCGATCCCTCTTTGTCGCCGCCGACCCTAGTCGTCTTTGAAAACATCATGGTCGAGCAATGCCTCGTCAACCAGTCCGAACCGGAGGGGCTGTCGATGATCCCAATGGCCAGCCCGGCTGACACTCAAGCCAAGACGTTCAAGGAACTCATCACGGGCAAATGATCCCGCCCCGTTTTCTTTTAGCCCCGTTCTCTCTTGAAGTTGCGCTTTTTGAGGTTTTGGTTTTCCAGAGGCATTCTTGGTCTCGGCGAGCCGAGCAGCGTCAGCTGCCGGGTGGCTTCCGGCGGGGAAGTCACCTCAACCACGGGTTTGAGTCAGGCTGAGTAAAGGGGAAGCGGTTCGGCCACGGCAAGCCACCCGGCTCCTTTACAGAGCTCGGCTCGCCAATACCGAGACAAAACCAACCATTTGAAAACCCAAAAGCGCAACCTCAAAATCTCTTCCCTCGCAACGGAAGGGCGCCAAAGGGGCTTGGCGGTTGCGGGGTGAATTCACGTCGGCTGGGCCAGATATTCCCGCACGGTGGCGGTCATTCGGGAGCCGTGGAGGGGGACCATCTCCGTGAACGACTTTCCGCGCAGGCCGCGAAGTTCGACAGAAACGTGGTCGGCGAAATCCCAATTCTCTTTCAGATACGCCTCGACGATTCGCTCGGGACTTTCGGAATCAATTTCGGTGGAAAGGGCGGGGAAGCGCATCTCCCATTCAACGGTAATCAGCCCGGATTGCAACGCGGGAAGGTTGAGCGGAAAGGCCGACCCTCGGGCCGGCCGCACATGCTCTGCCTCCTGCCAGTTCCCCGATCCCCGCGGCATCACCCGGACCCGCGTGCCGAGGACCGCGTTCGGCAAACTGCTGTTGTTCACCACGACCAGCGCCAGCCGAAAGTTCAGCCATTGCTCCTCGGCCGTCGCCGGGCCGACATCAATGTGGGAGGCATGTTCGACCAACTCAAACTGAAGCTGCGGCCGTTCGCGGTTCATTTTCACCAGCCAAAAGTACCCCGTGACCCCGACGGAAGCGGCCGATCCGAGAAAACTAACGATCGGAAGGATGGGCTGAAAATGCTGGCCCAGAGTGTCAAGCACGCCGCGCTCCGACTGTCGAAAAGGAGAATACGCGGGGGATGGATAACCGATCCGTCGAATGGGATCAATCTCAATTAACCAACAATCAAAAGGCAATTGCTGTTCTTGAAGTAATCGCCTCTGCAAACAATTTGATGTCTGTCTTGTCCGGACGGTTGGTTTGTCGAATCATGGTTCGCCAACAATCGCTTTCGGCGACTGTCGCGGGGAGATGTTAAATGAGCCAGATCGAAACCCCGGTCATCCGGTGCCGTTCGCTGCGGGTGACACTGGCATGGGCCATCATCGGGGCCGCCGCCGGGGTGGCGCTCATGCATGCCCCGCCCATTTACACTGGACAATCACATGACTGCTCTGATGTTGCGGAAGAGTGCGGCATATACTGCGGGCCAACTTTCTCAAACGGCCGTGTCTGGGTTTGCGGAGTGGAGGTGTATCACGAAAATTTTTATGGCACCCTTGATGATGCCCGGCCAGAGGTTGAGCAATGGCACCGTCGGGTGACGGCCATCTTCGCGGGGTTGGGCGCACTGACCGGAGTAATAATCGCCCGGCTGACATGGCTTGGCCGTCGGCTCCCCGGTCGGGCCGACTGGCGACTTGGGTTGGTCGCTGCTCTCGTGGTGTTCGGAGTTCTGGTCGCGGCCGGAATCCCCGGCAAGCAAGGACGATCCTTGTCAACTGAAGGATGGCGGTTGTTCAAACACTTCAACAATTCAATCATCCCCACCTCTTGGCTGACCGACTGGACCGTCGATCTCGGATTGGAGGCTTTGATGCTGGCCGTGGTGTCTCTCGTAGTCGGTTGGGCCGTCGCCGTTATCGGAATCCGGTTCCCAGCAGTTCGCCCGGATCAGGCGGCGGATTTCGCCGATGGCGTGGCCCTTGGAAGTGGGAAGATTCATTGACGAGATTGTTTCGTGCAAAAACAAGCGGCATCATTTGCATATGTTGATGCTTGTTTTGCGCTGGCGATCATTTTCGGCGACTGTTGCGGGGAGATGTCGAATGAGCCAGATCGAAACCCCGGCCATCCGGCGCCGTTCGCTGCGGGTGACGCTGGCGTGGGCCATCATCGGGGCGGCCGCCGGGGTGGCTCTCATGTATGCCCCGCCCGTGTTTGACGGCCACTCTCATGCTTCGTGGAATCCGAAGCTAGGAGTTGTTGGATACAGCGGGCGAGCCTTCTCGGACGGATATGTCCAAGTGTGCGGAGTGGATGTGTATCGCCATCATCGATATGACAACTTTGAAGAGACCCGGCCGGTGGTCGAGTGGTGGCGTCATCTGGTCACGGCCAGTTTGGCGGGGTTGGGCGCGCTGGCCGGGGCGATGGTCGCCCGGTTGACATGGTTGGGCCGTCGATCATCCGGGCGGGCCGACTGGCGGTTGGGGTTGGTCGTCGCCTTTGTGGTGTTTGGAGTTCTGGCAACGGCCGGAATCCCCGGCAAACAAGGGCGATCATTGTCAATTGAAGGATGGCGGTTGTTCCAAGAATTCAACAACTCATACATGCCCACTTCAATGCTGACCGACTGGACCGTCGATCTCGGACTGGAGGCTTTGATGCTGGCCGTGGTGTCTCTCGCGTTCGGTTGGGCCGTCGCCGCCATCGGAGTCCGGCTTCCGGCAGGTCGCCGACCGGATCAGGCGGCGGATTTCGCTGATGGCTTGGCCCCCGTAAGCGGGAAGGTTTGTTGACAGGATTATCCCGCTCTCCGAACCCGCCTCATCTCGGCCTCATGGACGGCCACTTTGCGCAGGTGGGCGGTGCGGTCGAACAACGAGGCGTACATCGCCTGATGGTATTCGGTGAACTCGTCCCCCCGGCGGGCGGTGACGCGGGCGGCGGCGGCGAAGAGGGCCGAGGGATCGGGGCAGTCCATGAGGCGGCCGTGTTCCACGGAGCAGAACGGCGGGACCAGTTTCGGCAACAGCGAACCGCTCGGGAGCAATTGGGCGAACGGGCCGATGTTGGAACCGGCGTTGAGCCGACAGCCGACGCCGGATTTGGCGTGGTCGCCGATGAACACGCCCACTCGTTGCAAGTCGCTGGAGACCATCTCGCCGTCCATCGGCACGGCAATCGGGGCATGGTCGTTTCGCAAGTCGCTGGCGTGCGTGCCCGCCCCGAGTTTCACCCATTCGCCGAGGTAACTGTGGCCGAGATAACCCTCGTGGGCCTTGTTGCTGTTCGCCAAGAGAATGCTGGAATTCACTTCGCCACCAACCCGGCAATTCGGCCCGATGGACGTGCCCGCCCGGATGTTCCCGTGAAACACTTCTGAACGCGGCCCGATGAAACACGGACCTTCCAGCCGGGTGAACGAGGCCACCACGGCATCCCGCCCGATGATGACCGGACCGTTGGTGGTGTCCGCGACCACGAAGGGATCGATCCGGGCCGTCGGGTCCACTCGCAATAAATCTGATGAACCAACAAGCGTCAGCGTGGAGGGTCGGCCTTCCAAATCGTCGTGAGGGGTGAGCAAAAAGTCCGCGTGCAGTTCGTCGCCGTTGAATTCGATCAAGTCCCACGGCCGGGCGATCAACCGGCCCCCGGCGGGCCGAGTCGGCAGGGTTTGTTTCCACTCGGCCAAACACTCGGCCAGCGTGTGCGGGGTGCAGTCGGCCAAGTCGCGAGGTTGCAGCACGGCATGGGCGATCTCGTCGCCGATCATCGCCAGACAGGACATTTCCTTGTTGGCCGGGGGCACAAACTTTCGCGGCGGCAGCCATCGGCTGTTCACCAGTGTGACGGCCCCGGTCAGGAGCCAATCGGAGACATTGACGGTCAAATGAGGATGATCGGCCGAGGTCACCCGGCTTAGTTGTGGCCGCACCAAGGCGGCCATCGAACTGGGGCGAAAGGCCCGGCGATGCTTTTCGTAAAGCGTGGTGGTGCCGCACAGCAGGTCAAAAACCGGCCGGGTGAGGGAAAGCGGTTCCAATCCGGAAACGCGACTGTCCTCAAATTCACACAGTCGCATCCATGCGTCCGGGGAGAAGGGTGGTTCGAGGTTGTAATATACCCCGAGAGCGTTCGTGGTGTACAGGGAGGTTTGCCGGTGCGTTGGTGTCTCCTGATGCTCTTTTTTCCCCTCCCCGCCGTCGCGGCCGACCCGGTGATTGTCGGTTATTTCACCGAGTGGGGCGTTTACGACCACCATTTCCAAATCGCGGACATCCCGGCCGCGAAACTGACGCACTTGAATTATGCCTTCGCCAAGGTTGAAAAGGGGGAAGTCGCCGTCACGGACAAGTTTGCCGCGTTGGAAAAGATCGACCCCCGCGACAAAGAGGCGAAGGGTAACTTCCAACAACTGAGGCAGTTAAAGAAAAAACACCCGCATTTGAAGACGCTGATCTCCGTCGGCGGCTGGACCCTCTCCGGGTCGTTTTCGGATACGGCCCTCACCGCCGAATCGCGGGCGACCTTCGCCGCCTCCTGCGTGCGTTTCATCCGCGAACACGGCTTCGACGGCGCGGACATCGACTGGGAATTCCCCGTCGCCGGGGGGCTCGCGGGGAACAAGAACCGCCCGGAGGACAAGAAGAATTACACGCTTCTGTTGGCCGAATTGCGTAAACAACTGGACGTCGCCGCCAAGACGGACAACACCAAATACCTGCTGACCATCGCCGCCCCGAGCGGGAGTGACACCATCGCCCACATGGATATTCCGGCGATGGCCGAACATCTCGACTGGTTCAACCTGATGGCCTACGATCTCGCCGGCGGTTGGGACACCCAAACCGGCCTCCTGGCTAACCTCTACCCGGTGGGCGACTACAAGCGAAGCGTGGCCGGTGCGGTGCAAGCATATTTGAAGGCGGGCGTCGCCCCGGAAAAGATCGTGCTGGGCGTCCCCTTCTACGGCCGGGGCTGGACGGTGGCGAAACCCTCAGCCAACGGGTTCGGCGAAAAAGTCGACCCTAAACAACCGAAGGGAACATGGGAACTCGGCATGTGGGACTACAAGGACCTCACCAAGAATGTCATCCCCAAGGGGAAGGTCTTCCGGGCCGAAAAAGGAAAGGCCCCGTGGCTGTACAACGCCGACAGCCGATTGTTCATCAGCTATGACGACACGGATTCGATGAAGGAAAAGGTCGGCTATGTGACCGCCCAAAAGCTGCGGGGAATGATGTGTTGGGAACTCTCGGGGGACGATCCGGCCAATTCCCTGCTGGAAGTGATCTCCGCCGGTTTGGGAAAGAAATAACGTGCTAGTCCTCATCAACGCCGTCGGCCTGACGCCGCGACTGCTCGAACACGCCCCCCGCCTGAAGGCCATCGCGGAGGCCGGTTGGTCCACGCCCGTGCGGGATGTGGTGCCGGCCGTCACCATGTCGGCCCAGGCCACCATCCTGACCGGCGAACCAGTGGACCGGCACGGCATCGTCGGCAACGGCTGGCTTTACAAGAACACGAATGAAATCCGCTTCTGGCAGCAGGCCAACGGCTTGTTGCAAATGGACCCGTTCTACGCCATCGCCCGGAAACGCGCGGCGGCGAGGAAACGAAAATTCAAATCCGCGAAGTTGTTCTGGTGGTTCAACCAAGGGGCCGAGGTTGACCTGAGCCTGACGCCGAAACCGCATTACGGCGTGGACGGCAACAAGGTCTTCGGCATCAGCGGAAACCCGGAGTTCTTCGCCACCAGCATGGAGGAACGGATTGGCAAGTTCCCGTTTCACACCTTCTGGGGACCAAAAGCCGGCCTTCCCTGCACGCAATGGATTGCCCGCGCGGCCGCTGAGACGGTGACCACTGAACTCCCCGATCTCACGATGGCCTACCTGCCGCATCTGGACTACGACCCACAGCGGTACGGCCCCTCCGCGTGCGACATGCCGAGGTTGGTGCGGCAACTCGACGACGCCTGCGCCCCACTGTTGGATGCCGCGAAAAACGCCGGGGCCGATGTGTGGGTGGTCAGCGAATACGGCCACTGCGACGTGAACATGCCGGTTTACCTCAACCGTACCCTTCGGGAACACGATTACCTGACGGTTCGGCACGGCCCCTTCGGTGAACAACTCGAACCCTTCCTGAGCCGGGCATTCGCGGTTGTCGATCACCAACTGGCCCATGTTTACATCCGCGATCCGCGAGACGTGAAGCCCGTCAAAGAACTGCTCGCCGGAGTGCCGGGCGTGGCCCGCATCTTCGAGGGAGAGGAACGGGCCGACATCCGCCTCAACCACACCCGCGCCGGGGATTTGGTGTTGCTCTCCGAACGGGAGTCGTGGTTCGCCTATCCCTTCTGGCTGGATGATCGCAACGCCCCGGATTATGCACGAGCTGTCGCCATCCATCACAAGCCGGGTTACGATCCCGCCGAGATGTTCTTCGACCCGAAACTCGCCTTCCCGATGCTGAGGATGGTCCGCAAGCTGATCCAAAAGAAACTCGGCTTCCGCACGATCTTCGACGTGGTTCCGCTGGACGCCAGCATCGTCAAAGGAAGCCACGGCCTCATCGCCGCCGACCCGCAAGACGGCCCGCTCTTGGTGGCCGACGGGCCGAAACCCTCGGGGAATTTGCTGCCGATGACGGCCATCCGGGATTTGATTTTGGCGAAGCTGGGCTTGGGGGAATGAAGGAAGACATATCCCGCACAAAGCCGCAAAGAAATTAGAGCGTTCGGAAAGAATGAGGCGGTCGGTGATGAGAGTACTCCGCACGCTCCGCGTGCGGATGGACTTGCTTGGTGGCCAGATGATGGAACGGGTCAAAGTCCCGCCCGCACGCGGAGCGTGCGGAGTACTCTCATCGCCGACCGCCTCATTCTTTCCGAACGTTCCAAAGAAAAAACTCAAAATAAAGATCTGCAATTCAAGGTGATTCTTTTTGAATTGCCCGCGGCTTTGCGAGGCATATTTCTTCTCACATTTCTCTTGGCTCAAACACTTCGCCGAAATGCAATTTTGCGATACCATCTGACATTAACACTTTCACTTGTCTCTTTTACTCGCAAGGAGCCGATCATGATTGCCGACCGGGAATGGGTGCGCCGAAATCTGGGTTTTGATCCCATCGCCCCCCCCGCGCCCGCCACGACGTTTGCGTTTGCCAAGGCGGCCCGCGAGATCAGCACGCCCGAGGATTTGCAGCGGGAGATCATCGATTTCGATTCCGAGGCCCCGGCCGGGCGGGAGTTCCTCTCCTTCACCACGGCCACCGGCCTCTCGCGGTTCACGGAGATCCCGTGGCCGGACGGGCTGGCCCCGAAAACCGGCCCCCGCCCCTCCGGAACCGGCGACGGCCCCCTGCCCCGCGCGGATGTGCTGGTGGTCACCTGGACCGTGGACGAAGGGCACGCCCTCAGCCGCGTGCTGACGCCGGGCAAGGATTCCCGCAACGATTATGTGCCTTACACCCACAACTTTGCCGCCATTTCCGCAAAGATGCGCAACGGCTGCCCGGCCCTGCAGGCCAACCGGCTCGGCGCGTTTTGGACGACCACCATCGACGGCAAAAAGGTCGTCATCTTCAAGTCCGACTCCCATCTCTCGCAGGACACCAAGAAACTGCCGACCGGCGGGGGAACACTCCCCAACGCGGATGTTTGGAACCAAATCATCGACGAAGTGAAGCCGAAACTCGTCCTCACCACCGGCACGGCCGGGGGCATCGGCCCCGACTGCGAAGTGGGGGATGTGGTGGTCAGCCCGGTCGTGCGGTTTGACGCCCTCAAGTGGCTCAAGAGCGCGTCGTTCCACCAGTCGGTTTTCACCAGCAGTCCGATGAAGGCCAAGTTTCTGGCCAAGGCCGAGAAACTCTTCGCGGCCAACGCCGGCCAGCTTCCCCGCGACAACACCCGGCCGCCGAAGATCATCCGCGCCACGGATGCCGCCTCGTCGGTGCTGACCACGGACTTTTTCGGTTTCGACACATCGGACAACCATTTCGGCCTCCAGGGCCTCGGCGATGTCTCCGAAATGGGCGACGCGGTTCTGGGCCTTGTCGCCAGCCAAATGACCGCCCCGCTGGCTGGCGGTCCGTAACGTCTCCGACCCGCAAATCAAAGCCGTCGGCACCCTCAAGGACCAATCCAAGCTCGCCGCCCAAATCTACAAAGGCTTCGGCCGCTGGAGTTCAGTTTGCAGCGCGATCGTCTGCTGGGCGCTAATCGCGGCGGAATAAAAGGGGATGAAATCTCCGTGAAGCCGCGACGCGGAGTCTTCGGAGCGGAGCGCGGACTTCCCGCAACAATTGCTGGCAACGACGGCAATCATTTGACTCAGGAAGTCCGCGCTCCGCTCCGAAGACTCCGCGTCGCGGCTTCACGGGGACTTTATTTATTGGCTGATTATCTTCTTGCCCCGACCTGTTGTGTGTTAATAAGCTGTGCCTGCCAATATCAGTCGCCGACGGGCTCGCAATCCACGGACGATGTCCGATCAAAAATATTATTTTCAATGTGTCTTATCTATTAACGAGACAAACAACATGCTTACGACTCAATCGCGTCCAAGGTTGGTTCCGCCCTCTCCGGAGGTGCTGTCACGGTTATACATGGATTTTGTCCGCTTGGGCAAGCCGCAGGGGCTGACGTTTCGGCGGTATCTCAAGACCATCGGATTCACCGATCCGGCGGCCAACACCGACGGCATGGACGACGGCACAAAACTGGTCGCGCATGTTGAGGCGGCGAGCGGACCGCAGTTGGTGGCGGTGCCGTCGCTGCCGGTGATCGGGGCGGTGCGAATCATCGTGTTGCTCGTCGATTTTGATGACAAACCGGGGACACGGCCGGCGCAACAGTTCCGTGATTTGCTCTTTTCCGAAGGGGTGTTTCCGACGGGGAGCTTGCGGGATTATTACCGCGAGGTCAGTTGCGGCAAGGTTGACGTGGATGGCACGGTGCATGGCTGGCTGCGGATGCCGAAACCTTATTCATTTTACACCAACAACGAATCGGGCATGGTGGCGGATTCTTATCCGAACAACGCGCAAAAGATGGCCGAGGATGCCGTCGAGGCGGCCATCCTGAACGATGTTGACTTCCCGCCCGAACTGGATGCCTTGCACAACGGAACGATCACGGGGTTGTTCATCGTTCATGCCGGCGTCGGCGCGGAGGAACTGGACCAAATCGCCGGGAAGGGCGAAATCTGGTCGCACAAGTGGAACCTGGCCAACCCGGTCACCGTCGGCACGGATTTGATTGCCTCCACTTATCTGACCGTGCCGGAAAATTGCCGGATGGGGGTTTGCGCCCATGAATTGGGGCATCTCGCGTTTCAATGGGAAGATTTTTACGACCCCAACGGCGACGATGACAACGAATTTTGGGAAGGCTCCGGTCAATGGGATTTGATGGCCGCCGGGTCGTGGAACGGCGCCCTCGGCACCCGGCCGGCGCATCCGGTGGGATTGCACAAGTTGCAACATGGCTGGGCGAAGGTGCGGGAGGTGACGGAAGGGGGCGTCGTCACCCTGCCGCCGTTTACGCCGACCGAATGCGTGGTCGCGCGGCTGCGCAGCCCCGCGTATACCCCGAGCCAGTTTTTGATTTTGGAAAACCGCAATCTGCGGGGCTTCGACAACGCGCTGCCGGGGCAGGGCTTGCTGGTCTGGCGGGTCGATCTCGACAAGGACCAGAACAGCCCCGGCAAACCGGCGTTGCAGTTGGTGCAGGCCGACGGATTGAGCGAACTCGAAAACGCCTTCCTGAACAACCAAGGCGACGCGGGCGATCCCTTCCCCGGCACGACCGGCCGGACCACCGCCGAGGATACCGGCCTCGTTTCCACGTCATTTCCGGGCCAGAGGCATTCCGGAATTCAACTCTCGAACATTCAACTCAACCCGGTGAGCGGCGAAGTCAGCCTGATGGTGACCATCACGCTCCCGGAGGCCATGCCGGAGGCCGCGCAGGCGAGTGTTCAACCCGTTTCGCCGCCGACGACCGAAGAAACGGCCCTGAAACGCCTGCTGGCGCAACCCAAGGTGACGGCCGCCGAACTTGAGCCATTCATGCGATTGGTGACGCCAACGCCGGCCGACCTGGAACGGCAGGTCGTCGCGGCCGCGATGGCGAACCCGGAGATGTTTCAAGAGATCGCCGCCGAGCCCCAAACCGCAACGGCTGGACGGCCCCGGTTGGGCAAGGGAAACGCGAAGGGCAAGGGGAAGCCCAAGCCAAAAGCCAAGCCCCTGGCCGCCACCGGGGCCGCCGCCGGGGCCGGGCTCATGGATTTTCTGCGTGAAACCCCCGCCGCCAGTTCGCCGGACTTCGACAGTTTTTGGTTCCGCGCCTACAAACGGCTCAACAACATCCAATGGGACCAACTCGGCTCCTTCACGGGAGTGCTGACACCATTACAACCCCTGGGCAACGGCAACTTCCTTTATGTGCCCGACCCGGACAATCCGCTGACGTTCACCCGCGCCAACGGTCAGGTGGCCACCCCCGGCAAAATGGTCACCGACGGCGGCTCCGTGCCCAGCCTGGCCCAACACATCCCGGATCTGGACCCGTTCACTTATTTGAAGGCTTATCTGGTTCATGATTGGGACTTTCTGATTCATCATTGCCGGTCGTTTCAACAAGTGCGGGATTTCCCCGAGGCCAATGAAACACTGGCCGAGGGAATCTTCACCCTGATGATGACCGGCGAGGTCCGCTCCGACTGGCGCAACGTGGCGCTGGTCTACACCGGCGTCATGTCCTTCGTGGGCCGAGCCGTCTGGGACAAAGTGTGGGACGCCCCGTCCTGCCATGTGAATCTGCCGTGAACATTGGCTGAAAGGCCGTGAAGCCGCGACGCGGAGTCTTCGGAGCAGAGCGAGGACTTCCCGCATGATGACCGATTACCAGTCACATCCCGAATATCTGGCGCGCTCGAAACGGTGCGGATCAGCCCGTGTGATGATGCGCCGAGGGGAATCATCGCCGATTAGATTCAAGAGTCGGGCGACGATGATCGAGCCGATGCCTGCCATCAGCGGCAAGTCTTTTCAAATCGTTTCCCATTCTCGAAATAACGCTGAAGCACAAACGTTTCACAATAGACAGTAACGGACGTTATTTGTGATATCTCGCCGTTATCTGGAATGTTCAGGATCACACCAAGATTTTCACGGACAGACTTCCGTTTCAATGAAAGGAATCATGAAGATTGCGTGTGCATTCAAGTTTTCGATAGGCGCAACCTGTCGAAATAGTTATATTCGCCATCGCACAAAAACCGTCATGTCATTGCATTGGGGGTTGACTTGCCCACTCGCAACAAAATTCATTCGATTAATTCTCCTCAGCATAAAGCGATCGCCGCACATCAAACAACATGGAAGATCTGTCTCGTTGTCTTGGCAAATTTATTTCTCAGCGTCGCGGCAAGCGCGTCCGAAAAACCAGTTATTCACGAGAAAATTCTCTTTGGGTTTGAAGAAGACAACGCTTCCAAAAATTGGGAAACCACGGAAGGCGGGGAAATCGATGTTGTAAGCGGTCCCGCCCAAAAATCGGACAGTAATGACAGCCCGTCAGGCAAGGCGCTTCATGTTCGGTTGCCAAAGAATGGAGTGTTGAAGGCAAAATCGTCAGTGATTCCGAACGAGTGGACAAACTATTCCGACATCTCCTTTTGGGTATATCGGGAGGTTGCTGTTGCCAAAAATCAGCAGAAGGTTGCGGCGGATATCCGATTGCGAGTCAAGGATGGGAAGGGATATTACTGGCGACAGATTGAAATTAATCATTCAGGATGGAAGCGGGTGAGTGTGCCCCTGAGATGGTTCCGACTTGGCGACAGCAGAGTGCCTGGCTGGGAGAATGTGAGTCATCTTGAAATAATCTTTAATGACCGAGCCGATTTGATAATCGATACGATTCTTGTGAGAAGCGAACGCAAATCAGGGCCGCTTGTGACGTCCGATGATCTGCAAGAAGTTGCCTTTCCCGGAGTTGCCGAGGGAAAAGTCCGCTCGGCGATCAATCCGGATATTTGGATTATGACAAACGAGCCGGATCTTGATCTGGCTGTTTTGACGAAGCATTTGCAATTAGTGGCCGCCCGAGTCACAAAAGATCTGAGTTTGCCAAAAATTCAGGAGGGGCGTTGTCCGGTCTTGGTGGTTTTTGCCAGTCGTCAGCAATTTCAGTCATATCCCGTTCATCTGGCCGTGAAGTTGAACGCCGAACCCATTCTGCCCAGGTCGGCGGGGTTCACGACGGATGCGATTGGAACCTCTTACTGGGATCCGATTGCCAGGGAAAAACGGCCTGCGTTCACCCATGAATTCGTGCATTCGCTTGTCGAGCGAACGCTTGGGATCAACTGCCGGGGAGACTGGCTCCATGAGGCTCTCGCCAATCACTATCAACTCCAATTTCATCCACAGCCAGGCCTGGCTGAGGTGGTGCGGGCCGGATTCAAGAAATCAGGAATTCCATTTTCACGCCTGTGCAATGGAATGATGGTTTCAAGCGAACACTATTGGCGACTGGCGACTCTGGGTGAAATGCTCCTGACTGATGAGAAGTACAAATCAAAGATCCCGGCGTTGCTGGCGGCGCTCTCCCAAGCCGAAACCACGGCTCTTCAACCACACCTGGAAAACATTCTCAAATGCACATGGGATGATCTGGAGCGAGATTGGAAGCTCCATTGCGCCAAGCAATACGACGCAGCCCCCGACGGCGTGCCGGCCAAGGACCGGCCGGTCCTTCCCCCCGATGTTGAAGTGCATGGCGTCGGATTATATCAACCCCGCTGGGATGGGTTTAGCCTCCGCGAAGTGATTGATTGGAAAACATTTGCCGAAGTGCTTCGCGAATCAACCAAAACCAAGAAAGGTCTTGCCTGGCGGATATGGAGCAGGCTGCCGGAGGAAGCCCGAAGCGTTCTGCAAGACGCGGACAAGTCAGCCGCCGTGGGGAAACGCTCCCTGCAAATAAACTCGGATCTTTTTAAGGAAATACTCAAGGATCGCCGGACGGTTAGTGACGGTTTCTTGCTTGTCTTGAACGATAAAACCTTTTACTCGCCCAAAGAAATCGAAGGTTTGGAAACTTCAAAACAAGTCCAAGAATTATTTTTAAAAGGACCGCTCCGAACCAAGCTCGACACCCGCCTGATGAATCGTCTGGTTCTGAAAACGGTTTGCCCAAAAGTGTTTCGCACGGAACCGGACGACCCGTCGGAAGTGGTTGTCGAAGTGAAAACGAACAAGCCAATCGTGCTTGTCCTCACCGCTTATCATAGTTGTAACTGGGTGGTCAAGCCAGGCCTGGATGCCAAGATCGCGTGGGTCATTGTCAGCGGCTATTACCAACAGCAAGTGTCGGGTGTCACATGTCCCGTGGCCACTGTCGGCCGGTATGAAAAATCCGGCGATTATTTTGCGGGTTCGTTAAGTGTTCATGACAAATCATCAAAAGATTTTGATTCATATCAAAAAAAGATTCGCGAATTGACGAGCCACGAAATCAGCAGTTTTCAGGGATATGAATCCTATGGCGGGGTTCCGATTAACGTCCCTCGAAAATAAATCTTTGCCAGTTCAGTTGTAATTTTCCGAAACCAGCGGCCAATCGCCGACTGCCCTGGAGTCGATTCGTCCTGTCATGACTAAGGACCGGATTTCGCCATCGGCGACTTTTCGTGATAATTTTTTTAACCCTCGAAGAAAGATCGTCATGTTCTCCAGCCAAAATCGCAAACGCAAGGCCTCTCATCGCGGACTCCTCATCGAAACACTCGGGCGGCGTGACACGCCTGGAGTGCTCGCTTCTTTTGGGGGGTTGACATATTCGGCTTTCCCCGGAGAAGCCAATTTGTTGAGTGTTTCCGGCTCCGGGGGTGGGTTTGTCTTCACAGATCCCGGCGCTTCAAGTCTTGTCGTGGACCCGTCAATATCCCTGTATGCAAGCGTATCCGGCAGCACAATCACATATTCCGGCCCGTCAGTATCGGCCATCAGCATCGAATTGGCTGACATGAGCGATTCGGCCGATGTGTCTGGCTTGTCCGGCTTGGTGATATGCGTGATTGATGGTGGCGACGGAACTGACAGCATTACCGGACACACGGGGATAGACTTGCTGTTTGGAAACGACGACGCCGACACCCTGGAAGGGGGCGACGGAAATGATGTGCTGGAAGGCGGCGAAGGGAATGATTCCTTGATTGGAGGGGACGGCGCGGATCAAATCGGGGAATGGGACACAGATTCTTTGCTTGAATACGGAGATGATTTCATTGACGCCGGATCGGGCAACGATTCGATTGCGGGAGGACACGGCGCAAATACTATTTACGCCGGATCGGGCGACGATATCGTAGGCTCATATGACTACGGCCCTGGCCCGGACAGTGAGTACATTGATGCCGGCGATGGAGCGGATTCGGTTTCCGGCGGCGGCGGCGAAGACACAATCATGGGCGGGGATGGAAGCGACACCATCTTGGGGGGCAATGATGACGACACGATCTCCGGGGGCGGAGACGACGATTTAATCGGTTTTGACCCCATGACTCTGACGATTGACGAAGAGGGCGATGATTCCATCAACGCCGGCTCCGGAAATGACACGATCCTTGCCGGGGAAGGCAATGATTCAATTGAATGCGGCGATGGAAATGACAGTGTTGGCCACATCGTCATTCCCGACCAAAATCCCGATTGTGACGAATTTGGCGAAGACACAATTCGCGGCGGCGACGGGGATGACACATTGTACGGCGGAATGGACAACGATGTTGTGTACGGAGGAGAGGGGGAAGACAGCATCAATGGCGGTGATGGCGACGACACCTTGTTTGCGGTCGATGACCCGGACGAAGACCCGATTGGCGGTGGCGGCGCCAACACTTCCATTGGCAAATTGATTATTGGCGGAGACGGGGGAGACAAAATTGTCGGATCGGTCGGGCCTGATGTTATCTTGGGGGGAGCAGGTGACGATGATATCAAATGCCTTGGCGAGGAAGACGTTGTTCATGCCGGCGGCGGCAATGATAGCATTGTCGGCGACTCTGGTGATGATTTGATCGACGGAGAAGCCGGATTGGACACCATTCATGGCGATAGTGGCGAAGACACTTTATCCGGCGGCGATGACGCCGATCGAATTGATGGCGAGGATGACAAAGATGTTATCACAGGCGACGGAGGCAATGACACCATCGAGGGCGGCACTGGCGACGATGACATCGAGGGGAACGAGGGCAACGACGATATTGACGGAGAAGCTGACAAAGATACTATTCGGGGCGGCTCAGGGGTGGATACGATCAAAGGCGGGATTAGCGATGACACTATATATGGCGAAGCCGATGCCGATAACATTGAAGGCGGGAATGGCCTTGATGTGATCTCTGGCGGCGGGGGCAAAGACACCATCTCCGGCGGCCCTGACGAAGATATTATTGATGGTGACGATGGAGATGACCAGATCGACGGGGGCACGGCAGCAGATGTCATTCATGGCAATGATGGAGACGATGACATTCTTGGTGGAGATGGTTCTGATGCGATTTATGGCGATGCAGACAACGATACTATTTTGAGTGGCGAAGGCTTGGATACGTTATACGGTGGCGATGGGTTCGACAACATAGCAGGCGAAGGCGGAGACGACCTCATTGATGGCGGAAGTGACGATGACACCTTAAATGGTGGCGCGCGTGATGATACCATCATGGGTGGTTTGGGAGCAGATTCAATTGACGGAGGCGATGACGATGATGTTTTATACGATTGGAGCGACGCGAGTATAGCCGACGGATTTCGTGATGTGCTTAACGGAGGTTCCGGTGCCGATTCTGTGTTTGGAGACATTTTACTCGATGTTCTGAACCCGTGAGATTGCGGTAGTCTTTGAAAATGCCTCCCTGTCGGTCTCGTTTTGGCCGACAGAATCCTTTGAATTGGCCGTTTATGCAACCCAAAGTTTGGTCAGTGGGGGCGGATTCTTCGGCTTGGAATCGACTTGGGCAGCCAGGATGCCAGCGATTGTCCGATCTGTTCCTTCGGCCTCGCATGGATCTCTGATATCTTGCCCCCCTCACATCCAGGCAGCATTCGCGGGGAGATCTCTGGGCCTCGCAAAATTGTGTTTTTCAGGAGTTGGATTCGAGAATAACGAACCTCCGCTCCGACGACTCCGCGTCACAGTTTCACGGTCTTCCTTCAACCTTCGCTTGCGTTGATGCCGTCGGCGTGCGGAAACGATAGAAATGTGTCGAAGCAGAAGTCCGTGTCGCTCTCGTTTGTTCCCGCCGGAAATGGTGGTTCGCCACCGCTCATGCCAGTCGCCCCGACCGTCCACCCTACCTGACAGGCTGTGTTCATCATGATTCCAATCGAGAGTTCCCGGCGTTCGTTTTTGAAAACCTCCGTCGCCCTGGCGGGGGCCGCTTCCTTGCTGGAACCCGCACCCGAGGCTCGCGCGGCCGAGGGCGCCGGGCCGTTGATGGCGTATGTCGGGACGTTTAGTTCCCCGCTCAAGGATGTGCTGGCCACTCAGGTGGATTTGCCCCCCGGCAACGGGCGAGGCATCCACATTTTTCAACTGAACCGCGAGACCGGGGCGATGACGGCCGCCGGTGTTCAGGAGATGGGAACCAGCCCGAGTTGTCTGGTGGCGAACAGTGCCGGAACCCGGTTGTATTCGGCCAACGAGACGGATCGCGTCGGGGCCGCCAAAGAGGGGACGGTCAGCGCTTTTTCCATCAACCCGGCCGACGGGAAGCTGGAACTGCTCAACACCGTTCCCTCGGGGGGCGCCGGTCCCACTTTCGTGAGCATTCATCCCTCCGGGAAGTTCGTGCTGGTGGCCAATTACTTTGGCGGCTCCGTCTCGGTGTTACCGATCCTGGCCGACGGCCGTTTGGGAACCGCCAGCGACATCAAGAACGACGCCGGCAAGATCGGCCCCACAAAGGCGGTCAACGCCCCGCCGGGCAGCTTCGCCTTCAGCGGCCACGACCGAACCCACGCGCATATGATTCAGGCCGACCCCGCCGGGAAGTTCGTGCTGCATGTCGATCTGGGGCTGGATAAAATCTTTGTTTGGAAATTTGACGATCAGAAGGGGACGCTAACCCCGGCCGAAACGCCTTTCGTCTCCCTGCCGCCGGGGGACGGGCCTCGGCATTTCCATTTCCATCCCAACGGCAAATGGTTTTACTCCATTCAGGAGGAAGGCTCCACCCTTGTGCTGTTCGACTATGAGGCCGAAACGGGCAAGTTGGCTTCCCGGCAGACGATCTCCACCCTGCCCCCCGGCTTTGCGGGAAGCAATTTCTGCTCCGGAATCATGGTCTCGGCCGACGGCCGGTTTGTCTATGCCGGCAATCGCCTGCACGACAGCATCGGCATCTTCTCGGTGGGCGAAAAAGGCGTCCTGAAATATGTCGGCGAGGAATGGACGCGCGGAAACTACCCCCGCAGCTTCTACTTCGACCCGACCGGCCAGTTCCTTTACAGTTGCAACCAACGGGCGGACCATGTCGCCGTTTTCCGCGTGGACCGCAAAACCGGCGGCCTCGCCTTCACCGGGCATTACACCCCGGTCGGCAACCCGTCGATGCTTGTGTTTCTGGAGTTGAAAAAACCGGGCTGAATATGAGGCTTGTCCATTTTGGGCCATTTTCAATGGC
>NZ_JH636443.1:655966-750360 GCF_000255705.1 Zavarzinella formosa DSM 19928 | reverse complement strand
AAAATAGTGTTCAGTTGGCCCACTGTTTTTGACCACTTTTTGGGTCTCAAATGGTCTGAAAATGGTCGCCGGAGGGGTGTTTTCCACCTTTTCCGGTCACTTTTGATGCTGATTTTGACCACTTTTACATTCTGGAAAACTGAGGGCCTGTAACGCTTTGGCGTGAAGGCTTGTCAAAGATGGTTTGTTCATTCGTGGCCGCGTGACGTGCATTACAAGAATTAGAACGAATGGGGGAACGACAAGAACCCCGTCGTTGAACGGCCGGAAAAATAGTTTGTGTGTCCCATCCCAAAGGTGTGATAAATTGCCTGAATGAGAAAAACGCTTCCCGAACATCACGTTGTGACGGCCGAGCAGTTGCGCGTGTGTTGCGAGGACATCGCCCGGCACTCGCCCATCGGATTCGACACGGAGTTCGTCGGCGAGGAAACGTATGTTCCGCAACTCTGCCTGATTCAAATCGCCACCCCGCAGGCCCTCTATGTCATCGACCCGTTTGAATGCGGGCCGCTGGACGATTTCTGGGCCTTGCTCACCGACCCCCGCCGGATCGTCATCGTGCATGCCGGGCGGGAGGAAGTGCGCATCTGCCGGCAGGCGACCGGCAAACCCCTCGGCCAGATGTATGACCTGCAAATCGTCGCCGGTCTGCTTGGGTATGGCTATCCGATGGGCTATGCCGCCCTCGCCCAATCTGTCCTGCGAATCAAGATCGCCAAGGGGGAAACACTGACGGACTGGCGTCGCCGGCCGCTGACACGGGAGCAAATCGCCTATGCCTACAACGATGTGCGCGACCTGCTGGCGTTGTGGAAGAAGATGGACGCGAAGCTGAACAAGCTGGGTCGCACCGGGTGGGCCGCCGAGGAGTTCAAAGACTTCGTCGAGAACGCGGTGCGTGAACCGATCGAGATGGAACGCTGGCGGAAGATCAAAGGAGCGGGGGGGCTCAACAGCCGGGAACTGGCCGTGCTGCGGGCGGTGTATGCCTGGCGGGACGAGACGGCCAACCGCCGGAACCGCCCCGCCCGCACGGTGCTGCGGGACGATTTGCTTCTCGAACTGGCGAAGCGAACCCCCCGTGACCCGCAGGATGTGATGGCGTTGCGCGGGGTTCAACGGGTCGAGGCCGAGAACATTTTCGACGCCATCACGGAAGCTCTCGCTTCGTCACCACACACCTGGCCGGCCGAGGCCGAACGGGAAAACGATTCGCAGGCGGTGCAACTGGTCACGGATTTGTTGAACGTGGTTCTCGCCGACTGGTGCGGCCGGGAAGACCTGACCCGGTCCCTCGTCGCCACGGTGTCCGACATGCGGGAACTGGTGCGATCTTATTCAAAGGGCGAGCCGATGCCGCCAACATGCGGCTTTGCCCACGGCTGGCGGAAAAGCATCGTGCTGCCGATGCTCCGCGAAGTGCTGGAAGGCCGCCGGGCCTTGCGGGTGAAAACGCTGGAGGGAAACACCCCCTTCGAGTTCGGCCATGTTCGGTCGATCCCGAGAACAAAAGAAGACTAACCACAAAGAAAACAGAAGACGGAAGACTAACCACAAAGACGCAAAGATCACACAAAGCTTCACAAAGAAAACCAAAAGACAAGCAAAGTTCGATTAAGAATTCAAAAGACCAATCGAAGAGATCATCTGCTTGTCTTTGGCCGGTTTTCTTCTGTCTTCTTGATTGAACTTGGCTTCGTGTTTTGGTTTTCTCTGTGAAACTTTGTGTGATCTTTGCGTCTTTGTGGTTAGTGTCTTTCTTCAGCCCGGCACAATTCCGAAATCCTTGATCGTGAACAACGGTCGGAAATCGTATTTGGCGAGGGCTTCCCCGGCTCCTTGCAGGCGGTCCACGACGCAAATCACTCGGTCCACGATGGCGCCGATTTTTTCCACTTCCTTGATGGCCTGAACCACGCTGCCGCCGGTGGTCAGCACGTCATCGATCACGGCCACATGGTCCCCGGCCTTGATTTCCCCCTCCACCCGTTGCTTGCTGCCGTGCCCTTTGGCCTCCTTGCGGACGAAGAATCCCTCAATGGTCCGGCCGTGCTGGTGGTAGCGCATCGCGGCGGCGGCAGCCATCGGGATGGCGCCGACCTCCAGGCCGCCGATGCCCTTGATCGGCAAATCTTGCGTCGCCTGGTAGAGGAGTTCCCCCAGCAGGGCGACGGCCTCCGCGTGGAAAAGCACTTTTTTCGAGTTGATGTAATAGCTGCTCGCTTTGCCGGAGGCGAGCGTGAAATTGCCAAAGGAAATCGCCCGGTCGAGGTACAATTGCCTGAGGCGGGCACGGGTGTCTTCGGTGGTCGGTTCCAAGTTCGGTGGCTCCGTCGGTCGGGTTTTCGGTGGTTCGGCGGTTTGGGTGAATTTTGCTTTCCGCCGGGTCGCGGCTTGACAGCATTGCATCATCCCTCGACAATCATATTCATTGGTCCGTGGTTTCTCTTCAAACGCGACATTCGCGGCCCGCAATCGGGAGTGATGGTCTCATGAGCACAACGCCTCGCAAACGTCGGTTGGAAGTCGAAGATTCCGGCGACATCTCCGTGGTCAATTTCGTTGACAAGAAAATTCTCGACGAACAGAACATTCAGATGATCGGGGATGATCTCTTCCGGCTTGTTGACGAGCTGGGTCGTCGCAAAATTTTGCTGAACTTCGGCAACGTGGAGTTTCTCTCCAGCGCCGCCTTGGGCAAGCTGATCACGATGAATCGCAAGGTTCAGGCCGTTCGCGGCAAACTGATCCTGTGCAACATCACCAAGGAAATCCGCGAGGTGTTTGAAATCACCAAGCTGGACAAGCTCTTCACCATCATGGGCGACGAACAAGCCGCCCTTCAGGCCTTCTGATTCCTCCGGCCGGTTCCGGGGTCTTGTCCCCACGCCTCTCGAACCGGCTTAATCAAGGATAGCATGACGAAGGATTCGTCGTTCATCGACCGCCCAAGGTTGTCCTCATTGATGTGCGCTCCCGTCATGGTTGATCGACGCCGTTTCCCGGCCGACCCCTTGGTCCCCGGAATCAGCCCCGTTCTCGGGGTTTCGGTCGTGTGTGTGGAAAATCGCCCCGCTGTTTCTTTGTCATCCATCAACCCGTCACGACATCCATGACCATCAACATGGGACAACACCACGTCATCCCCTCGGATCTTGAGGCGGCCCGAACTCTTCAAGAGGCGATTGAAGTCGCCGTCAAACCATTTTTTGAGGAAAGTGAAGCCTTCGCCATCAAAATGGCCGTCGAAGAATCGCTGGTCAATGCGATCAAGCACGGCAACCAGATGGACCCGAGCAAGTTCGTGCGCGTGGAATACGACGTTTCCCCGGAAGAAGTCCAAGTTCACATCACCGACGAAGGCCCCGGTTTCAACCCCGAAGACGTCCCCGATCCCACCGCCCCGGAAAACCTCGAACGCCCCTGCGGCCGCGGCCTGCTCTTAATCCGCTACTACATGAGCGATGTCAGCTTCCGCAACAACGGACGGACGATTGTGTTGACGAAACGAAGGAAGAAATAAAAGCCAAGCCGACACGAAGAAAGCCCGTGAAGCCGCGACGCGGAGTCTTCGCAGCGGAGCGAGGACCCTCTGCGTAAAATCGCCGGATATTTTGGCAGTCACTTGATGCAGCGAGTCCGCGCTCCGCTGCGAAGACTCCGCGTCGCGGCTTCACGGCTTTCTCCGTGTCACCTTGTCACCTTGTCATCTTTTTCCCAGTGGTTCCTTCCCGCCAAACATGGTATGCGTCGTCCCGTAGCCCCGAGCTTTTTCCGTGAAGCCAGGCAGGCCCGGCAGGATGGCGTGGCGGAAAAGCGAATCAGGATGATTCATGAGCACGTATCGGTTTATCCCGGCCGCCCCGGCCGTCAGGTCAACCCGGACCGCGTCGCTTCGCATTGATACCTTGGAAGCCCGGCTTACCCCCGTTGTCGGGGCGTTGACCAACGCGCCGCTGGTAAGCATCGGCTCCGGGTATGACGGCGTGGCCTTGCTCCAGCCGACGGATGCCGACGGCGGAGCGGATCTGGCCTCGGGCACCCTGCTCGACTCCGGGTTGTATGTGTTGTCTGCCGGGCATGTGTTGAAGGATGCGGACGGTGGCATTCCGTCCGCGTTCACGAACGTCACCTTTCAATTGAACGACGGAACCACGGACCGGGATATCACCATCAAAGTCCCCAAGAACCTTTACAAAGTGGATTCCGCTTTCACCGGCGACGTGACGGCGGGCAACGATATCTCCCTGCTCCCATTGCCGGACCAAGTCACGCCAGGGGCCAACCGTTTCATGATCGCCCCGTTCGGCGCGGAACGGCACAGCCTGTACACCGGGAAGGACGAGATCGGCAAGACATTCACTGTTGTCGGTTATGGCCGCGCGGGCAACGGATATTCCGGCGGGGTCGTCAACACGAGCGGCACCAAGCGGAGCGGGCGCAACACATTTGACGCGGATGCCAGCAAACTCGCAACGGCCCCGTTCAACTCCCCGGCGCCGCCCGCCGGAACGGCCCTCGCGTGGGACTTCGACGACGGCACGGCGGCGCACGATGCCTTCGGCACGTTATTCGGCATCCACAACACCGGCCTTGGATCAAGCGAGGCGAATCCCGCCCAAGGGGATTCCGGCGGCCCGTTGTTCATCGGGGACAAGATCGCCGGTGTTGTCTCGTATTCCGACGGCGGCGTTTCCCCGCCGGACATCAACAACGTCATCGACCGTGGTTTCGGCGAGTTCGGCGTCGCCACCCGCGCGTCGGCGTTCCAGGATTTCGTCAACCAGAACACCGCCGGTAAAAAGCATCTGGTTCTCGACTTGAACTATCAACTGGTCGGGTTGGATCAGAAGACGGAAAACCTGACGATCACCGTGAGTCGCGTCGGCTCCGGGGACGTGAGCATCGGCATCGCCGGAGCAAGCAACCCGGACCTGAACGGGGAATACTACCGGGGGCATCTGAGCGACATTTCCGACATCACCATTCGCGGGGCGGGGGACAACGAGCGGTTCTTGGTTGATCCCAACGTGGATGTGCCGGTGATCGCCTCCGGAGGCGGTGGAAACAACTCCATCGGTTCGCTCGACAAGTCCGGCAGTTGGGTTGTCAACGGGACAAACGCCGGTTCGTTCGACAACGGGCAAATCCGCTTCACCCAAGTGCAAAACGTCCTCGGCAGCAACGGACAGGACGTTTACAAATTCACCCCGAACGGCCGGCTGACCGGCAAGATCGACGGCGAATCCCTCTCACCCACCCGGACAACCGGCGGCTACGATTTCATCGACTACTCGGGAACGCCCGGCCCGGTGACGGTGAACCTGCAAACACACACGGCCACCCGCGTCGGCGGCGGGATATTTGATGTGCCCAACGTGATCGGCAGTTCCACCGGCGGCGACCGCCTGACCGGCGACAACGCGGGCAGCATTCTCATCACCCACGGCTCGGGGAACATCCTCCGGGCCGGAACCGGGGACAGTATTCTCGTCGGCGGCCTCGGGTCCAACACCCTGATCGGCGGCACCGGCGACGATCTCCTGATCTCCGGATCGATCACGCAAGAAAAGAACATCGATTCGCTGGACAGCCTGTTCGCCACCTGGCAGGACGACAAGAAACCGGAACAAACCCTCTCGTCCCAATTAACCTTGAACAAGACCGTGACCCTCGGCAAACCCTCCCAAACCGGCCCTCGCCTCGGCCGCGGAGCCCTCGGCGCCTCCGCCCTGACCGGTAACGGCGGCCAAGACTGGTTCTGGACTCCGGCGGCGTCGCTTATTAAGGACCGCAGGGCCGATGAGTTGATGAACGGTCAGACGGTGGCGAAAACAGGCTGAGAAGAATCGGCCGGAATGAACCGGCCGTTCGCCGGATATGTTTTTGACTCGCCCGCCTGTCCGGGTGATCGCTGATCCGGGCCGGAAAAATTCCCTTTTGCACCAACTTTTCGGCCGGTCGCTCGTCAAACAGGCAGCCTCACGTCATTCGGTTCCCGTCCGTTCCCGGTCTTCACAGGGAGAATTCCGATGCTTTGCCAGCGTTTTGCCCGCCGATACCCGGCATTGTTCGCCGCCGCCTTGATTGGCCTGGCGGGATGCGCGAAGACGGACCCGCCCGTCGCCCGACAAGCCGAGCCGACGGTCGTCGAGACCAAAACAGCGGTCGCCGAAGCCAACCCGAAATTGGAGTTGTTTGATGAGGGACAACAACCACCGGCGACGGCGGCCATCCAGCCCGCAAGCCGCGAGTCCAAACCCCGCATTCCCGCCGCCAGCATCCCCGAACCGGCCGCGCGTGACTACAGCGGGTCGGTAATACGCTCCCCCAACCCGGATCCGACGGACTTTGAAACTCGTTTCAAACATCTGGACATGACACGAGCCAACGCCCCCAATCGCTCGCAAGAGCGATTGGGGGCCAACCGAATTCGTCTGCAGGCCGGCCTTGCCGACCGGGCCAAATCCTCGCAGAAGGGCGAGCCTCTTTATTCTGACGCCCCCGCGCCCGGCCCCGGCGGCGGCAAAACCGTGTTCGCCAAACCAGGCAGAGATGGCGAAAACTATGACGACGCCGATTCGCAAGGCGAAGCGTATCAGCATCTCGAAGACAACGCCTTCAAGACGGTGAAAGTCGATCCGCTGTCCACACTGTCAGCCGCCGTGGACACGGCCGCGTATTCCAACTCGCGCTCCCGGCTCAACGAGGGGGCCTTGCCGCCGAAGGACATGGTGCGGATCGCCGATTTTCTCAACTACTTCCCCTATGACTATGCCGCCCCGACCGACGGCAAGCCGGTTAACTTCAAGCTGGAAATGGCCGCCTGTCCGTGGAACGAAAAACACAATCTGCTGAAAATTGGCCTGAAATCCAAGGTGATCGAGAAGGACAAGTTGCCGGCCCGCAACCTCGTCTTCCTGATCGACACCTCGGGGTCGATGAACTCTCCCAACCGGCTGCCGCTGGTGATCGAGTCGATGAAATTGCTCGTCGAACAACTTTCGGATCGTGACCGGGTGAGCATCGTCACCTACGCCGGGGCTGCCGGGCTTCGACTGCCGCCGACGCCCGGCAACCAGAAAGAGAAGATCATCAATGAGATCACCAACCTCCAGTCCGGCGGTTCGACCAACGGCGAAGGGGGCATCAAACTTGCCTACGAACAAGCGGAAAAGACCTTCATCAAAGAGGGCATCAACCGGGTGATCCTGGCCACCGACGGTGACTTCAACGTCGGCGTTTCCGACAACGCCCAATTGATTCGGATGATCGAGGACAAGCGGAAAACCGGCGTCTATCTCACCATTCTCGGCTACGGCATGGGCAACCTGCACGACGACCGATTGGAACAACTCGCCCATCACGGCAACGGCCACTATGCCTACATCGACTCGCTCGACGAGGCCAAGAAACTGTTCGTGGAGCAAGGGGCCGCGTTGGTCACGGTGGCCAAGGACGTGAAACTCCAGATCGAGTTCAACCCGGCCAAGATCGCCGGTTATCGATTGATCGGTTACGAGAACCGCATCCTCAAGACGGAAGATTTCCGCAACGACGCCAAGGACGCTGGAGACATGGGTTGCGGCCACACCTGCACCATGCTCTTCGAGATCGTTCCGGTTGGTGAAAAGGTTCCCTCGTCAGATGTCGAGCCGTTGAAGTATCAGACCACCCCGCAGCTGACCGACGCGGGCAAGAGTGGCGAATGGCTGACCACCCGGATGCGTTACAAAGACCCGGAGACGGACAAAGCTTCCGAAGTCAGCGCCAGCTTCGATGGCAAGGACATCGCCAAGGAACCCGGCAAGGACTTCCGCTTTGCGGCTTCTGTCGCCGCCTATGGCATGCTCTTGCGGGACAGTGATTACGTCGGCAGTACCGACCTGGAAAAGGTGCTGACGTGGTCCAAGGGTTCCTTGGGCGAGGACAAAGGAGGCCACCGGGCCGAGTTCACCCGGTTGGTTGAAAAGACCAAAGACATCGTCACCAAGAAGCGGGAACAGGCCCCGGCTGTCCCGCCGAAACCGTAACCGGAATTTCATTTGTTATTTGCTTTGCCGGATCGCCTTGCCGGTTTCCGTTGGGGGACCGGCCGGGTAGGTATTCGTCGGATACCAATGTTTGAGGCGAATCTCATCTCCAACGATTGTCCACACCTCAAATGGGTCGTTGGTATTGTTGCGAAAAATCAGCGTCCCTTTTTCAAACGCAAATTTTCCCTCGCTAGGTGTGGGGTTGTCTAGCTTTACCCGGATGTATGTCCCGTCCGCGCGCAACTCTGTTGACGCCTTAACGCCAGTGTTGTAGACGCAAGAATATTTGCCGACCGGGAATTTCACACGCCATTCCGGGTTGCTTTTGACAAACTCCGCCAATTCCTTTTGGACTATCATGGCCTCTTCGTCATTTTTTTGACGGGTAAATTCATCCGAAGCAGTTTTGTATGCCTTCGTCAACCCGGTGATCGCTTTTGCCGGTTTGTCTTTGAACGCCGATGGCGCGCGTTTGGGAAGCGTTCCCGACTCCTCAAAATCCTTCTTCTCAGCCATGATCGCCTTGACTCTTTCAGTCACGTTTGCCGCTGCTTTTCGGGCTGATTCATCCTCCTTGTCGAACCAACGCCCGACTTCGTCCTTGTAATCTTTCATCGCCTTGTCGTATTCGGCCTTGGCGGCGTTCAACTTGGAACGTGTGGGGTTTTCAGCCGCAGAGGCTTGCCAGCCCCAAGTCAGGATGCCAATGAATGCCGTCATCAATGTCAAACGAATCATCACCGTCTCCTGCCTGCGATGCGAGAAGTCGTCCTGCAACATCATTGAATGAATCCACGGTCTGGCGAATCGTCTCGTGAACAACCGCGATCTCGAACTGAACTTGCTGGTATCATCCGTGTCATCGCAGTCGTCGTCAAACGAAAACGCAGGTGAAATCCGCCTGAATACATCGTTGTTTGCGGTTCAAGAGATTACTCGTGACCGCTTTTCTCGTGTCTGCCCGGGCTTCTGCACACGATGTCTGACTCGCGCCGTAAACTAACACGGATGGATGCCGCACCGACGACGTTGCCCGAATTGACTCGGGTTTTGCGCACGGCCGAGGGAATCGAGGCCGTGGTGGCCTCTCTGCGCGCCCGCGGGGCCGGAACCATCGACGGGACGTGGGGTTCCTCGGCCGGTTTGTCGGCCGCGACGCTGGCGAATGAAGCGCCAAGCACCCTTCTGGTGGTGATCGCCCATCCGGGGGATGTGGAAGGGTGGTCGAACGATCTGGCCAGTTTTTGCAAGCAGCGACCCGTTGTGTTCCCGGCGTTTGAATCGTGGCCGGCCGATCAATCCAAGTTTGACGACACTCCCCGCAAACGCCTTCGGCTTGTCCAGCAATTGGCATCCAACCCGCCGCCGGTGTTGCTGACCACTTTTGCCGCGTTGATGCAGCCGGTGCCGGAAAAGAGCGCCTTGGAATCGCGCGGGCGGCGGCTGAAAAAGGGGGAGATGCTCGATCTCGACGAGTTTGGCCAATGGCTCGTCGCCAACGGATACAAGCGGACGGACGCCGTTGAGATGCCGGGGGAGTTCTCCCGTCGCGGCGGCATCCTCGACGTGTTTTCCACGGATGCCGAAGACCCGGTTCGGCTGGAGTTCTTCGGCGATGAGATCGATTCCATCCGGCCTTTTTCCTCGGGGACGCAGCGAAGTCTCGGGGAATTGGTCGAGATGTCCGTCCTTGGTTCGGAACGAAAAGAAGCCAATTCCGCGATGGATCGCGGCCATCTGACGGAACACCTGCCGAAGGACGCGTGGGTGGTCTTCGTCGAGTTCGGCGACTTGAAGGAGCAGGGCAAATTCTTCCTGGAGTCCGTGGACCGGGTGGAAGGGTTGTTCACCGGGGAGGGCGTCATCAAGATGCTCACGCAATTCCCGAGCGTAATGCTCTCCGCGATGCCCCGGCCGGGGCTGGATGCCGTCGCCCATTTGCGGGTTGAATCGGTGGAGCGATTCAGCGGCAACGTGAACCGCGTCCGCGAGGAGCTTGACCAGATCGCCCGCGAGGACCGGGTGTTGATCGCCTGCCACAACGAGGCCGAGATCAACCGGCTTTCGGATGTGCTGAAAGCCGGGGCGTTGGCCCAAAGTGATCGTTTGCGACTGGTCACCGGGTCGATCCGGGCAGGGTTTCGGCTGGTCGAACACGGCATTGTCGTGATCGGCAGCCACGAACTGTTCCACCGCGAACAGACCGCCGCCGGGCAAAAGAACGCGGAGGCATTGCCGAAACGCCGGATCGAATCGCGGGCCATCGACAGTTTCCTCGAACTGCGCGACGGTGATTTGGTCGTCCACGTCGTCCACGGCATCGCCCGGTTTCGCGGAATGCAACTCATCCCCCGGCGAGGCGGGGACGAATCGCCGAAATCGAATGCCCCCCAGAGCATGGAGGAATGCCTGATTCTGGAGTTTCGGGAAGGCACAAAGATGTATGTGCCGGTCTCGAAGATTGATCTGGTGCAAAAGTATGTCGGCGGGTCAAAGGCCGACCCGGAACTCTCGAAGCTCGGCGGCACCGCTTGGGCCAAGAAAGTCAGCAAGGTTGAGGAAGCCGTCGCCGACATGGCGTCGGACATGCTTCAACTTCAAGCCGTGCGGGAGGCCCAAACCGGCTTCGCCTACCAGACGGATACCGACTGGCAAAAGGAGTTCGAGGCCGCCTTCCCCTTTCAAGAAACACCCGACCAACTAACGGCCATCGAGGAAATCAAGCAGGACATGCAACGCGCCCGGCCGATGGACCGGCTATTGTGCGGCGATGTGGGCTACGGCAAAACCGAAGTGGCCATTCGCGGCGTGTTCAAGGCCATCGACAGCGGCAAGCAGGTGGCCGTGCTGGTCCCCACGACCGTGCTGGCCGAGCAGCATTACCGCACCTTCACCTCCCGCCTCGCGGAGTACCCGTTCACGGTGGAAGCCCTCAGCCGGTTCCGCACGGCGAAGGAACAAACGAAGGTATTGAAGGGGCTGAAGGCGGGCAGCGTGGATGTGGTGATCGGCACCCACCGGCTGGTGTCTCCTGATGTGACATTCAAAGACCTTGGCCTTGTCATTATCGACGAGGAACAACGCTTCGGCGTTCATCACAAGGAACGCCTCAAGCAACTTCGCTCGATGGTGGACGTGCTGACGATGACAGCCACGCCGATCCCCCGAACACTGCACTTGTCGCTGCTCGGCATCCGCGAAATCAGCAACCTGGAGACGCCCCCGCCGGAACGGTTGCCGGTGGAAACGCGAATTGTCCGCTGGGATGACAAGCTGATCCGAGCCGCCATCCTGCGGGAACTAAACCGGGACGGGCAGGTCTATTTCGTCCACAACCGCGTCATGGATATCCATGCCGTCGCGTTGAAGATCAAGACGATCGTGCCGGAGGCCGACATCGTGATCGGCCACGGGCAGATGAAGGAAGGCGAACTTGAAGAGTCGATGTTGAAGTTCGTTCGCAAAGAAGCCCACATTCTGGTGGCGACGACGATCATCGAAAGCGGGCTGGATATCCCGAACGCGAACACCATCTTCATCAACGAAGCCGATCATTACGGCCTTGCCGAACTGCACCAACTCCGGGGCCGTGTCGGCCGGCAAAAGAACCGGGCCTATGCATATCTGCTCCTGGATGCCGAGCGCGGCGTGAGCGGCACGGCCGCCTTGCGGCTCAAGGCCATCGAGGAGTTCAACGAACTCGGCGCCGGTTTCAAGATCGCCATGCGCGACTTGGAAATTCGTGGAGCCGGGAACATTTTGGGCATGGAGCAAAGCGGCCACATCGCCAGCGTCGGTTACGAGTTGTATTGCTCGCTCTTGGAAAACGCCGTCCGGCAGATGAAGCACATGCCGTTGAGGACGCCGCTGGAGGTAAATGTCGATCTGCCGTGGCCGGCGTTTCTGCCCCGCGAATACGTCCCCGGCCAGAAGTTGCGGATGGAAGTCTACCGCCGCCTCTCGCGGGTGCGGGAGCCTCGCAAACTGGATGACTTCCGGCAGGAACTCCGCGACCGTTACGGCCCCGTGCCTGAATCGGCCGAATGGCTGTTGCGGTTGGCCGAGGTGAAACTCCTCGCCGCCCGCTGGCAGATCGGCAGCGTCCACCTCAACGGCCCGAACATCGTGCTGGGTTACCGCAACGCCAAGAAGGCCCATCAACTGGCGGATCGCAGCGAAGGCCGCTTGAAAGTGGTTGATGAAAAAGACATCTACGGCCGCTGGCAGGAAGGGGAGGACACGCCGGAAGCGATGTATGCGCTGCTGAAACACCTGCTGCGCGGGGCCAAGGAAGAGTGAGCCGGTCAGTCGGAAATGCCGACGGCTTGGCGAAGTTCGTCAAGAGTGTTGACGCTCAACAATGAATCTTGAATCTGGTCCAGCAAGATCAGATCAGCACTTTTCAGGTGCCGTTCGGCGAAATGTCGTCCCGGTTCGCCAAATTTGATGACGAGAGCAACAGCCAGCGCGCCTTGCTTTCCCTCGGTCATGCCAAGTTGCTTTCCCTCGGTCATGCCAAGTTGCCTTCCCTCGGCAAGGCCCTTTTCGATTCCCGCTCGTTCAATCGATGAGACGTATGGCATTTTTAATTCCCGTTCCATGTCGCGCAGAGTGGTGTCAAAAGTCAGCGTTTGTTCTTGCGGCAATTCCAGAAACCAATCAATCACCTTGTACATTTCACGGACGCCTTTGGCGTCCAACCCTCGGGTGAACAATCGCCGCATCAGGCGAACCTTGCCGGCCAGTCGGTCCCCCGGCTCGTCGGCGGTCATCAGGCTTCGCAAGTGGGCCGAGACGATCATTCCCACCGGGTTGGGGTGGGATTCCAGTTCGTCCCATCGGCCGGCGTAATCCAACAGTTTCGCGGACCAGAATGGCAGCCGGATTTCGTCGTCCAAGTGCGGGACATTATACCCGGTCGGCCGCCAGGATGGCGAGTCATCTCCGAGGATCACCAGATTGACCGGGTGTTGGTCATACAGATGAAAAAGGCGGGTGTGATAAGTGAAGACGCGGCGGGCCAGTTCGTTGTCCTGCTGGCTTTGCACTTCGACATGGATATAGAGCCATTGATACCGGCCGTCGAGCCACTTCACCCGCACCAGTTTATCCACGCGGCCAGCGCCGATTTCTCCCTCGCGGAGAATCTTTTGCAGTTCCGTGTCCAAGTTGACCGGCGGTTCGTTCCAGTCAATTTGTGCGTGAAGGCTTGGAAAGAAAAAGGCGATGCACCGTTCAAAGAACAGGTCGAGTGTTTCTTTCCAAGGGCCGTCAAATTCCCGTGACATGGCAATCCCTCATGGGTTTGACTCACGCGGGCCAAGGTTGGAAATCGGTCCAGTTCTCCAGATAAGTCTTCAGGGCGGGAAGGTCTTTCGTCTGATTGGCGAGCGTTCGCTTGGCCCTCGCAATCAACTCGGCTTCCTGTTCGGGAGACACGTCGCCGGTCAGGACGCGAGTGCGGAGGAAGACAAAGTAAGTGTCGAGGGTGTCGAACATGCAATAGTCGTTGATGTCCTGAAATTTGCCGGCCTTGTGCATCTCAAAGACTTGATCGCCGGAGACATCCATTTTGCCGGGCTTGCCGAGGAGTTTGGCGAGCAGGTCTAACCCGCCGTTGAGACGGCAGGCGCCGTAGTTGGACATCCAGTCCATCAGGTCGAGGTCGCCGTTGAAGCGGTTGCGGCCCCGATAAAAATAATCTTTCGCCGGGAAGCCATACCGGAACGCGGCCATTTCCAGCAGCGGCAGATCAAATGACCGGCCATTGAAAGTCACCAGTTTGCACTTGGTGTAAAACGAAAGACCGAGCCAGAACTTTTTGACAATCTCCTTGGTGCGATACAGCGGGGCGTCCAGACACGCGACCGCCTGCAGGCCAAAATCCGTGCCGACGCGGGCCACGCACACGGCCACGGGAAGTTGAAACGTATAGGGGATGAAATCGGACCCGTTGTACGACGCATCGCGGGCGTCCTGCCGGGCTTTCTCGATGGCCTCGGCTTCCGTGAGGTTTTGCTCCGGGTACTTCACCATTTGCAGCAGGCGGCCGTCGGGGATGCTCTCGGTGTCGATGACCAGAAACGCCGTCTGCGTGCTGGGCTCGGCCGTCAACCGCGTTCGGACATGATCGACACCCGGCATGGTCGGCCCTCGGGGGAAGTTGTGATGGTTCGCAACCTATACTGTTCCCGCGCAAGCCCGGCCGGTCAATGACCGCCCGGCTGACGAGTCCCTGTCGGTACGGTACAAGCGTGCAGTATATGAGGATTGGGCGGACTTTGTCGAGGGGAGATCGTCCGCTTGGAAATCGGTGCCGGCAGAATTTGGTGATTTGGGAAATCTGCGAAAAAATTTCACCTTCGGGATTTGCAAGTTATTGCCGCCGATACAGATTTGTTCAAACTGGCGGGCGGGACGTCGGACGTGACCGGTTTGAATAGCTTTTTGCAGGCCGGATACCGGTCACCAGGATCGGTGTGCCCGGTGGCTTCGGATTTCATTTCGAGCGGCATCTCCCGGAGGTTTTCGCCCGGTCTCCGTCGGCGGCCTTGGCGCCACGGACAGATCGACAACTGATAATTAACGAGGCCTCGTCAGCCGAGCGTCGATGGAGGCGACCTTCGGGCAATCACGCTCTCGCCCGCCCTGTCCAATTCGCAACCGTTTTCCTTCAACAAATAGCATCAGGGCCGTCAGCCCCTGACTCGCCAATTTCGGGGGCCAACATGGATACCGCCGTCTCCTGTCCCGCTTGTTCGGTATTGCTAAGGGTACCGACGGAGCTTTCCGGGACGGCGGTCAAATGCACGCGATGCGACAAGATTTTTTATCTCCTTCGGCAGGATAATGGGTCGTTTGTCGCCTCCCAACATTCCACCGCCGTGGTGCCGTACAAACCGAAGGGAGTGCCGCCGCCGTTGCCGAAGAGACGGCCGCCAGTGGATGACGAGGACGACGACGCGGAGGATTTGCCGAGGACCAGGCGGCGGGAGGTGGCCGAGCCGCCGCCGTTGCGGAAGACACCGTTTATCACGCGAACAGGGGCGGTGGTCGATTGCCCGTGGTGCCAGGCCAGGACACGAGTGGATGAGTTCAGTTTCAACAAACCGGTGACCTGCCGCAGTTGCAGCCGCAGTTTCGGCGCCATCGTCGGCGATCCCGGTTACATTCCATATTTGTGCCAGTCGTGCGGGGAGGATCTTCAAATCCACCGTTCGGCCGCCGGCAAACGATCCCGCTGCTCCGATTGCGGCCACATTGGCGTCGTTCCCCACGAACCGCTGTATGTGGTGAAACTGCCAGACAACGTGCAAGCCTCCTCCGACGACGGCCCCCGTCAATGCACTATTTGCGCTCGTTATTTGCGAAATCCGCTGCCCATCTGCTCTGTTTGCCAGCGAATGCTCGGATTGCGTTGACGGGGACGCAGACTTCCAAACCTCGCCGACATTTTTCAAAAGTTTGTTCCGATCCGCAACGCTTCCCCCGGTTTTGGTGGTTTGGACTCAAACAGAAACTAATCAAACTGGTTTTCGGCCGGAAGCCGGAAGACTGGAAAATCGGTTCTCGTTCGCTAAACTTGACGCATCGATCTTTGCACACCTCTCTGTCAGCCAGCCGACTGCTTCCCCATCGATCCCAGTGACTTGCCGACCTATTCGCCGGAAAGGGCGAGAGATGGACCCATTGCGTACTCCGTTGTTTGACTGGCACGTCGCCCGCAAGGCCCGCATGGTGCCCTTTGGCGGGTGGGAAATGCCCGTCCAATACTCGGGCATCATCCATGAGCATCAAATCGTCCGCAACGCGGCCGGGATGTTCGACATCTCGCACATGGCCCGCTTCGACCTGAACGGGCCGGATGCACTGACCCTGATCCAAAAGGTCTTCACCAACGATGCCGCCAAGATGAAGGCCGGACAGGTGAAATACGGCCTCGTCTGCAAAGAAAACGGCGGCATCCTGGACGACATCCTCGTCTACCGCTTTGCCGATCATTGGGCGATGGTGGTCAACGCCTCCAACCGCGAAAAGATCTTCGCCTGGCTGGCCGCCCAAAAGGGCTCCCTCGACACGACCGTGACGGACCACACGCTGGAATCCGCCATGATCGCCGTGCAGGGGCCGACGATGCTGACGGTGTGCCACGAGATGTTCCCCGATGATCCCTCCGCGTTGAAGTATTACCACGCGATGGAGACCACCTACCGGGGTTGGCCGTGCGTCGTTTCCCGAACGGGCTACACCGGAGAGGACGGGCTGGAAATCTCCATTGAGAAGACCCAAGCCGTGGCGCTGGCCGACGACCTGCTGGATCGCGGGGCTGTTCCATGCGGGTTGGGGGCGCGCGACACGCTGCGGTTGGAAGCCGCCATGCCGCTGTACGGCCATGAATTGAACGAGACCATCACGCCGATTCAGGCCGGACTTGGCTGGGCGGTGAAATTCGACAAGGGCGAATTCATCGGCCGCGAGGCGCTGGAAGAATCCGAGGGGCTGATGGGCGTGCAAATGCGGCGGGTGGGCCTGGAACTGGAAGGCAAACGGGCCGCCCGCGAACACAGCACGATCCTGGCCGGGGGGATCCCGATGGGCGTCGTCACCAGCGGCAGCTATGTGCCGACCTTGGAAAAATCCATTGCGATGGGATACGTCGCCCCGCGAGCGGCCTTCCCCGGCAGCGAACTGATGGTGGACATCCGCGGCACGCCCACCCCCGCGAAGGTGGTCCCGATGCCCTTTTACAAACGAGCCAAATAACTCCCACAATCTGCGAGGATCGATCATGGACAAGAGCCAACTGAAATACCTGCCCAGCCACGAATGGGCGGCCATCGAAGGCAAGATCGCCACGGTGGGCATCACGTCCTACGCCGTCGAACAACTGACGGACGTGACGCACCTGCAACTGCCGGCCATCGGCAAGGCCGTGACCGCCGGGAAGGCGTTCGGCGAAATCGAATCGGTGAAGGCTGTCTTCGATCTCAATTCCCCAGTGACCGGCACGGTGGCCGAGGTGAACAAGGCGGTGCAGCAAGACCCCTCGCTCATCAACTCGGATTCCTACGGGGTCGGTTGGATGGTTAAAATCGAGATGGCCCCCGGCGCCACGACGGACCACTTGCTCGATCTCGCCGCCTACGAGAAGCAACTGGCCGAAAGCCATTGATCCTTGAACGGTTTGTCAGGTGGCCGCGCGGCCACCTGAAGATTGCTGGCCGCCCATACGTGAGGAAACTCCTGATGACCTTCGTGTCATCGATAACCGATTGCAATTGGCAGCTTCATCGGGGAGGCCGGTCATGAGTGTGGCCACCAGTTCCTTTGCGAAAACCGACTGGATGGAGCGGATGATTCTGTCCCTAAATCCGGGCCAGACGGTTTCCATCAGCGACGCGGCTTGGGATGATTATCTCACCCTGTGTGGAACGCGCGACGGCGGGCGGCCGGGCATCAAGATCTGTTTCGCCAACGGGAGGCTTCTCGTCGTGTCTCCGTCGTTTCGCCATGAAAAATGGACTTCCCGAATCGGGGCGATGATCGAACTGCTGGCCGAGGAATTGGGGCTGCCTTACGAGATGGCTCGCGGCACTACCTTTCGGCAGGAAGAACTTCGGGCCGGGCTGGAGGCGGACGAATGTTTCTATTTCGCCAACGCCCCGGCCATCGCGGCCCGCGATGAGATCGACCTCGAACGCGACCCGCCGCCGGACTTGGCGCTGGAAGTGGACCTGACCACGGATTCGACGGTCAAACTGGATATCTACGCCCGAATCGGCGTCCCGGAAGTCTGGCAATTCGACGGCGAGGCACTCTTGTTACGGCTTCTTCAAACAGATGGCCGTTATGCGGCGACGGATCGCAGCCCGACGTTTCCGATGCTCAACCCGGCCTCGCTGGTGGCGTTCCTCAACAGCGTTTCTCATCTCGACCAAGGAAGCATGAAACGCCAGGCGAGAGAATGGATCAAAACGCTGATCGGAGGCCGGTCATGAGTGTTGATGTGTTGGACGCCCCGGCGGCTCGCAAGTCGCCGGGGGATGTTTTTGTTGACACGCTCATCGGACAACTCCCTTATTTGTCGGAAGGCCATCACTATCTGGTCAACCGTGTTTCATGGGGCGCGTATGAGCATCTGTTGATTCAACTGGGTGTTCATCATCGGAGGGCACGGGTCACATTCGATCGTGGAGAATTGGAATTCATGTCCAACACAAGCATTCACGAGCGTTGGAAAATGGCGATTGATCGAATGATTGCGGCCTTTGCCGAACACGTTCAGGTGACGGCCGACCCGACCGGCGAAGTGACGATCTCCCGTTTGGACTTGCAACGAGGGATCCAGCCGGACCAGAGTTATTACATCCAGAATGTGGCCGGTCTGGTTCGCCACCGCCCGTTGAATTTTAACATTGATCCCGTGCCGGATCTGGCGATTGAGATTGAATATAGCCGCACGGTGATTGATCGCCTTCCGGTGTTTGCCGCCTTGGGGATTCCCGAGCTTTGGGTGTATGACGGCGAGCGGTTCCAAGTCCTGCAGCTGACAGCCGAGGGCGCTTATCAGGAAGCAACAGCGAGCCGTTGCTTCCCGTCAATGCCTTTGCAATTGGTTGTTGAATTGCTGGCGGTTGTGTCCGAACGAGACATTCCCTCGGTGGTCCGCGAGTTTCGTTCCCGGTTGATTGGTTGATGTTCTCCATCCCGAGGAGGCCGGTCATGAGTGTTGATATGTTGGACGCCCCGGCGGTTCCCAGAACGCGAACCTCGTCGGGTGATGCCGTTGTTGAATCGCTGGCCAGAGAACTACCGTATCTGCCGGAGGGGGAGTGGTATTCTATCGGTGGCGTTTCGTGGGGGGCTTATGAACGATTGCTCAACCGGCGTGACTCGGGCCATCACGCGGCCAAAATTGCGTTTCATCACGGGGCGCTGACACTCATGACGGTTTCCAATCCCCATGAACGCTGGAAGAAAATGATCGCCCGGCTGTTGGAAACCCTCTCGCTGGCCTTGCGGACGCCCATCGTCGGGTGCGGCAACATCAGCCTGCGACGGGAAGACCTCGCCGGGGGATTCGAGCCGGACGAGTGTTATTACATTCGCCATGCCGCGACGATGAGCGTTGTTCGCCCGCTTGATTTCTCCGTCGATCCCCCGCCGGATCTGGCCGTCGAAATTGAACTGAGCCGCCCTTTGACAGATCGGCTGGATTTGTGCCGCTCACTGGGCCTGCCGGAAATCTGGAGATTCGACGGGACAACCCTCCGGTTTTGGACGCTGACGGCGGCTGGCTACGAAGAGATCGCCGAAAGCACGGCGTTGCCGGGACTGACCTCGGCCGACTTCCAACGGTTTCTGTCAAGGACCGGAACTCTGGACGACACCACGCTTTGCCTTGAGTTCTTCGACTGGGTCCGCGCGAATTTGACCGCCCGAACAAGCTGATTGTTGTTTTCCGTTTCGCCTGTTTTCAAGGAACATCCGTCCGTGCCATACATTCTGAACACGCCCGATGACGAGCAAACGATGTTGAAGGCCATCGGGGCCGAATCCATCGACGAGCTTTTTTCCACCATCCCGGCGGAGGCCCGGTTGCCGCGGGCGTTGAACATTCCGGCGGCGATGGAGGAGATCGAACTCACGCAGCATGTGGGCGCCCTCGGCCGGAAGAATCAGGCGGCGGGGGATCATGTCTGTTTCCTCGGCGGCGGGGCATACGACCATTTCATCCCGACGGTGGTGGACGCCGTCAGTTCGCGGAGCGAGTTTTACACGGCTTACACGCCGTATCAGGCCGAGGCGAGCCAGGGGAGTTTGCAGGCGTTTTACGAATACCAAACGCTCATCTGCCAGATCACCGGAATGGATGTGGCCAACGCGAGCCTCTACGAAGGCGGCTCGGCGGTGGCCGAGGCGGTGTTGATGGCCATCAACGTCACCGACCGCAAGGGGAACGTGGTCGTCCCCGAGAGCCTGCATCCCGAATATCGGCAAGTGCTGGCCACTTATCTGGCCAATCTTGGCGTTCAACTGGTCACGATCCCCACGCCGGGCGGCTATCTTGATCCGGCCGAGTTGAAGAAGGCGGTCGGCCCGGAGACGGCCGCCGTCGTGGTGCAACATCCGAACTTCTTCGGCCACTTGGAGGAAGTGGAAGAATTGGTGCGGATCACCCGCGCCGCCGGGGCGTTGTATGTGGCGAGTTTCGACCCGATCAGCGCCGGCGTCATCAAGCGGCCCGGCCAGTACGACGCGGATATCGCCGTCGCCGAGGGGCAATGTCTCGGCACCCCGTTGGGCTATGGCGGGCCATATCTCGGCATCATGGCCTGCCGCAACGAATACGTTCGCAAGATCCCCGGCCGACTCGTCGGCCAGACGACTGACCGCAATGGCAAGCGCTGCTGGACACTGACCCTGCAAACCCGCGAACAGCACATCCGGCGCGACAAGGCCACCAGCAACATCTGCACCAATCAGGGCCTCTTCGCCCTGCGGGCCGCCGTCTATCTCACCGCCCTCGGGCCGCAGGGATTGAAGGAAACGGCCGAGTTGTGCCTGCAAAAAGCCCACTACCTCGCCGATCAACTGGCGACGATCCCCGGCGTGAGCCTCAAGTTCAACCGCCCCTTCTTCAAAGAATTCGCGGTGAAGCTCCCCGGCGATGTCCCCGTGATGCTGAAACAACTGCAAACCAAAGGCTATTTCGCCGGATTACATGCCGGTCGCTGGTATCCGGGCCTGGCCGACACGCTGACGGTCGCCGTCACGGAGAAACGAACCAAGGCCGAGATGGACGGGTTGGTGAAGGCAATCAAAGAGTTGGTCGGTAAGTGACTGTTTAAGAGGATAAGCCATGCCATCGCCGTTTCCGGGAATGGACCCTTGGTTGGAAGACTCGGAAGTTTTTCCCGATTTTCACAACCGACTTGCCATTCTGCTCAGCGAGGCCATCAACGCCCGTTTGCCGTCGGGCTATGTGGCCACCAGCGCCAGTCGCGTGTGGGTAAGCGATGACCACATGCGGGAGCCGGATGTCAGTCTCTATGGACGCGGAGCTCCGCGTGGCGGTGGCGTGGCGGTTATGGAAAGGCCCGGAGTGATTCCGGTGGGTCGGCCGGTGGTGCTGGAACCCATGACGGAGACATTTCTGGAGATTCGGTCAACTCGTGGAAGACGCCTTATCACGGCAGTTGAGATTCTCAGTTTGAGCAACAAGCTCGCCGGAAACGGGCGGACAGCTTACGGACAAAAGCAGGACGAATTTGTCTTGGGCGGCGTATGTCTGGTTGAAATTGACCTGTTACGAAGCGGGGCGCACACAACATTGACCCCGGTGAGGGCCTTGAGAGAACAAGCTAACACACCCGACTATCACGTTTCCATTCTCCGGCCGTGGGCTGATGACGGCCACGGAGATATCGGCGTGGTTCCCGTCCGGCTGCGGGAACCTCTCCCGGCGATACCGATTCCGTTGGAGGCCGGCATGCCGGATGTTTATGTCGAACTGCAACCATTGCTCGATCATTGTTATGATTCGGGCCGCTATGCCGATCTGACCGATTACCGTGCCGATCCGACTTCGCCCCTTTCCGACGATCAGCGTGAATGGGCGGAAGCCATTCTCCGCGACAAAGGCTTGAGAGCCTGATTACCCGAACAAGATTTTGTTTCCATTGGACCTGACCGAGAACCATGAACAACACGCAATCCATCGAGCTTCTTTTTGAATTGTCCCGGCCCGGTCGGCGGACGCATCGGCTGCCGGTGTGCGATGTGCCGGTGAAGCCTGTCAGTTCGTTGCTCCCGGCCGGGGCGGTGGCCGAGGCGCCGCCGCCGTTGCCGGAGGTGGGGGAGATTGACCTGATCCGGCATTACAACAATCTTTCCACCCGCAACTTCAGCATCGACACGAACTTTTACCCGCTCGGTTCCTGCACGATGAAATACAACCCGAAGCGGCACGAACGCTTTGCGGCCAATCCCGCCTTTGCGGGCGTCCACCCGTTGCAGGATGAAGAGACAACCCAAGGCATGCTCGAAATGCTCTGGGACATGCAAAACTTCCTCACGGAAATTTCCGGCCTCCCGGCGATCTCCCTGCAACCGGCCGCCGGGGCGCACGGGGAACTCACCGCCTTGTATGTGGCGGCCGCCTATTTCCGGGACAAGGGGATGACCTCCCGGCGCAAGGTGTTGGTGCCTGACAGCGCCCACGGGACCAATCCGGCGAGCGCCGTGCTGGCCGGGTTTCAGACGATCACGGTGAAAAGCAACGCGAAGGGCTTGGTCGATCTCGACGATTTGAAATCCAAGCTCGACGACTCGACGGCCGTGTTCATGATCACCAACCCGAACACGCTCGGGCTGTTCGAGGGGCAGATCCGCCAGATCACCGATCTGGTGCATCAGGCCGGCGGGCTGGTCTATCTGGACGGGGCGAACATGAACGCCATCCTCGGCATCACCCGGCCGGGGGACTTTGGGGCGGACATGCAGCATTACAACGTCCACAAAACCTTCACCGGCCCGCACGGCGGCGGCGGCCCCGGTTCCGGCCCGATCACGGTGCGGGATTTCCTGGCCCCGTATCTGCCGACGCCGTTGGTGAAGAAAGTCGGGGACAAATTCGAGTTGGATTACAATCTGCCGAAGTCCATCGGCCGGGTGCGGAGCTTCTTCGGAAACGTCGGCATCCTCTTCCGCGGCTGGGCCTACATCCGCACGCTCGGGCCGGACGGGTTGAAGAAGGTCAGCGAACACGCGGTCTTGAACGCGAATTATCTGCTCAGCCGGTTGAAGGGGAATTTCGACGTGCCGCACGGCGACCGTTGCATGCACGAATTCGTGGCGAGCGCCAAGGGATTGCGACGGGAAAAGCGAATCTCGGCAATGGATATCGGCAAGCGCCTGCTCGACTACGGCTATCACGCCCCGACGGTTTACTTCCCGTTGGTGGTTCCCGAGGCCCTGATGATGGAGCCGACGGAAACCGAGAGCAAGCAAACGCTGGATGCCTTCGCCGACGCCCTGATCGCCATCATCAACGAAGAACCGACTTTCCTTCACCAGGCGCCGCATACCATGCCGATCAGCCGGCCGGACGAAGTGAAGGCAGCGAAGGAACCCATTCTTCGCTGGACAGCGTGAACGTCAGACGCTGTCGAGCTTCACGATTACGGTCGTTTTCTTGGAGGCGTTGTTGTTCACAAAGATGCGGTAAGCCTTCTTGGCGGGAATGGTCGCCGAGAGTGTCGCATCCTTGGTGCCCTTGCTCTTGTCCAGGATGGCGGCCGGGGGCAACTTGTCCGGGTCAATCTCAGAAGTCATTGCGCCGAGTTGGTCATCAAGCAAGATGTAAGCATCCACGTTGGAGTCCGAGGACGTGATTTTTACATTGATCTTCTGGTTGCCGGTCGGTCCTTCAACTTGCATTTCCTTCGATTGGCCCGACTCGAGCGGCCACGTTCTGCTCTCGTGAATCTTGGATTTCAAACAGCCCGACAGCAGCACGGCGCACAACACGGGAAGCAAACGGAGACACTTCATGGCGGACCTCAGAGGGATTGGAATAGTTGGAAGTATATCGGGTGGTGAAGAGATGAAACGATGATCCAGTGATTGCCGGGACGAAAGCCCCGGACAATTCAAACGCGGTTAATCCGACCGGCGAACTCGAAACACCAGATAGCGCATCGCCCCGGTGCGGTAAGCCAGCCAGATGCGGAACATGGTGAACAGGAACACGCGGTTGCGGCTGGCGGCATTCAGAAAATAAGCCCGGCCGACTTTGTCAGTGCGGAAACGCTTGATCGTCCGGCGCAGGCACATGCCCCAGGTCGCGCGCACCTGGCGGGTGACATCGGTCACAGCTTCCACCGCAAAACCGGCTTGTTCAAACAATCGCCGGTAATCCTCCTCGGTGCCCATCCCCGGCAATCGGCCTTCGTGGCAGATCGGCTCCAATAGGTGGCGACGTTCCCATGATTGGGTCTTTGTGCCGGCGATCCACGCACACACCGCCAGACGGCCGCCGGGGCGAAGCACGCGGAATGCCTTGGAGAAAGCTCCGGCCTTGTCCTCCATGTGTTCGGTGCTTTCAATCGCATAGGCCGCGTCGAAGCTCGCGTCCGGCAGGGGGATTTTCAGCCAGTCGGACAGCAGATAGGTCGGGTCGCTGTCAGATTTTCGCGTCGCCAAGGCATACGCCTGCTGGGCCGGGACGATGGTGACGGCCGTGACCGTCGCCCCCAGATGACGGGTCACATAGCGGGCGCTCGCCCCGTAACCGGAGCCGATGTCGCACACCCGGTCGCCCTTTTTAATGCCCGCCTCTTTGGCGACCATTTCAATAAGTTGTTCGACCGCCTCGCCGCTGCTTTCGCGGCCGCTGCGCCAAAGCCCGTGGTGAACGTGTTCGCCCCACACTTCCCGGTAAAGGCGGTCCAAATCATCGTAATGGTTGGCGACGGCCCCATCAACAACCGGACGACGCGGAACGATCATGCCGTGGCTCAACGAAGAAAGATTCGCAACATCCGACGCCCTGAGAAGATATGCAACCGCCGGAACATTCTCAACCGTCACTTTCAACACGAGAACGGTTTTCCGGGTGAAAGAATGCGCTCATGGCCGCCCGGAACAAGACAACCACCAAGGATTCACGCCTTGGCCGATGACTTGAACCACGACACGCGGCAAGATTTCTTGCGGCCAACCCGGTGGCGTGTTACGGTGCGAAGACCAGTCGCGGGACCTGATCCCGAACCATCCATCGAAGACGCCGCATGACAAAACTGATTTCCACCATGGTGGTCGGGGTTCTGACGCTGGCCATGTCCGCGACGGGGAAACCTGTCCCCGTCACCTTGCCGAACGAGCCGCCGATGCGGAATCCACCCCGTGATGATTCCGATCAGCAAAAATATCATGCTGACGCTTACATCGATACCGCCGGCAAACTGCGAGCGGCTGGCAAAGACCGGGCCGTCGAGATTCTTCGCAGCATCGCCGGCGCCAAAAGCCGGGAGCGAGACGAGGAAGTGATTATCCTGTGCCGGATGCTGTTCACTGCCCGGCCAGAGAAGTGGTTTCACAGGCCGGCGTTGGGGGCGCCAGTTTTCATGGGAGGCACGAATGCCGGCGATTGGCCGCTAGAACCGGTCGAGATCGTGGACGGAGTGCCGTTCATCATTGTCAGGGGATATGAACTCGGGGGACGGCAGCAACTGGCCGCCCATTATCTTGATTACTGTCTGAAGGAATGCGATTGGGGAGCCGCGGAGTTCAAGCCAAAGACAGGCGAAGAAAAGAAAAGGGCGCTGGACAAATTGCTCGCCTCCCCCAAGTGGAAAACGCCGCTTGACTGGTATGAACGAGAGTTTTTGTCGCTTCAAATCAAGTGACATGCCCACGAAGGGGAATGGAGTGACGAAGGTTCGGCAGATAACGTGCTTCCAAGGCCGCCGGATAATCCTCTTCAATTGAGGCGTGTGATGAACAAACGCCGTTGGTTATACGTTGGCTTGGCCCTGCTATTATTCGGCGGCGTCGCTTTGGTGATACTGGGGTCCGGGCCGCCGGTCTCAATGATCAACCGGAAAAACTTTGACCGCCTTCAGGAAGGCATGACCCGGCAGGAGATTTTCGGATGCCCGCCGGGAAGCTACGATACCGACCGCGTCCCGCTTCCTGCTTCGGGGAGATATCGGCTCTGGTGGGCGACGGACGACTCGGTCATCACTATTGAGATGCGTCCGGATGGTGATCCGAATTCGGACACCACCTGGAGGATGTGGGATAAAAACTATTTGCCGATTCCGCCGGAAACGCTTTCCGAACGCTGGCGGCGGTTTCAGGCAAGATGGTGATCGGCGAACGGTCAAAACAATCACCCGTCAAACCGGGGAAAACCCATGCCGATGAACATTTATCAGACAAACCTGTGGGAGCGAACCTCAAAGAGTGTGCCCCTCTGGCCGACAGGGTTCTCGCTGGCGGGGATGGTTCTTGTCGGCGCGGCGTATGCGTGCGTTTGGTGTTCGACGTCGGACCGGGGGTTGCCCCTTGATCGCCTTGTCGGGTTGTGTCAGTATGCCCTGCTCCTCTATTCGCCATATGCCTTGACTGCTTTCGGAGCATGGGCGGCCGACCGGGCGCCCCGAGTGGAGAAGTGGTCTGTCCGGGCCTGCGGACTGTTGGTCTGCGCGGGCGGGGTGGTGATCCTCGGAGCAGTGCTTGTCGATCTTGTGCCGGTGATCCTTGGCCGGCGTCAGCCGCCGATGATGCTCTCTTCGCTATTTATTGGCGGCTACGTGTTACTGTTTTTGCAATGCCCGCTCGGTTTGGGAACGGCGGTCGCCGGATGGGGCGCTTGGATGAACCATCGGATCAACTCCGAATCCGATTGCCCGGATGAGTGACCTGCGGGCAACAGCTGAAATCCTTCACGGCGTTGCCCGCAGGGGGTGAAAACCTTCAACGTGGTTTGGGGCGAATGAAGGGGTGTTAAGGCGTGCCGGAAGATTGGCCGCAACCGTTCAATTGATGCTTCAGACGATCCCCTGTCGATGTGATGCCAAGTATGGTAGTATTCCAACACCACACTCGTTTCCGGGAACAACGTCTCCATGCAAGGCAATGAGACACTTGAACAGGCCGTCAAGGCATTTCTGGCCGAGCGTGAGAAAAATCCCGACCTGACAACCGAGGAGTTTTGCAAGGAACGATCCGGCAATTTGCCCAATCTGGCCGATCTTTTGCGGGTTCTCACCTCCGACAACGACGGCAGCGGAACGCTCACCCAACCGGTGGGCAACACACAAGTCGGACCCCAGCCGGCGATCCCTGTCAAGATTTCCGAGAAGCTCGGCGCTTATGTCCTCAAGAAAAAACTGGGCGAAGGGGGCATGGGGACGGTCTATCTGGGGGTCGATCACCGCCTGGAGCGCTCCGTCGCGGTCAAGGTGATGCGGCCGGAAATCTCCTCGGACGAGCAAGCCCGCGGCCGGTTCCTCCGCGAAGCCAGGGCGATGGCGGCCATCAAGCATGAGAACGTGGCGACCATTCACGCCGCCGCCGAGGAACTGGACGGCACCACCTGGCTGGCGATGGAATTGCTTGAGGGGGAATCGCTGGATATCGCCATCAAGCGTGGCCATGTGTTTGACTGGAAGGCGATTTTCCGGATTGGCCGGGAAATCGCCTTGGGCCTGGGCGCCGCCCACGACAAGAAACTGATGCACCGTGACATCAAGCCCGCGAACATCTGGCTGGAATCGCCAACCGGAAAGGTGAAAATCCTTGACTTCGGCTTGGCGCGGCCTCTGGAAACTACAAACGAACTGACCGGCACCGGGGCGATGCTGGGCACGCCCTGTTTCATGTCGCCCGAACATGCCAACGGCGAAGCCGTCGATCAACGCTGCGACTTGTTCTCCCTGGGAGTGCTGCTGTATCGGATGGCCGCCGGAAAACTGCCGTTCAACGGCCCCACGATCATGGCCACGATCACGGCGCTGTCCACCAAGGAACCGATCCCCGTTCTCGAACATAACCCCGATTGCCCGATCGGACTGGCCGACCTGATTCACCGCTTGCTGGCCAAGCACCCACACCAACGCCCGGCTAACGCGCAGGCCGTCGCCGATGAACTGCACTGGCTTGACCGCGACGGAGAACACACGCTCGTCAGCCGCCCGGCGAAGAACGGGGAGACGCTTCCCGGCGGGGAACAGCGAATCATCCCGCCGACACAGTTCGGGTTTGAGACGGACGCTGATGCCGCGTCAAATGTCAGCCCGAGCCGACGGGTGTATGGGGTGATTGCCGCTCTGGTGTTGTTGACGGGAGTGGGGCTTGGGGGCTGGTATCTCGTCGGGAGAGACAAAAGCGACGCCGGGCCGCCCGTCGTCCAAGTCAACCGGTCCACGGCCCCCGGCGTGACCGCCACCGAGATTCAGGTCGGCATGACCGGCCCCTTTTCCGGGCCGTCAAAAGATCTCGGCCAGCAGATGCAATTGGGAATCAGCACCTATTTTCGATTGGTCAACAGTCAGGGCGGGGTGGCTGGCCGAAAATTCGACCTCGTTTCCCTCGACGATGGTTATGACCCCGATCTGGCGCTGGCCAACATGCGGGAATTGCACGAGAAACGCAAAGTGTTCGCCTGCCTCGGCAACGTCGGCAGTCCCACCGCCGCCAAGACCATTCCCTACACGCTGGAACAAAAGCGGCTGTTCTTCGGCGGGTTCTCCGGCGCCAGACTTCTCCGCAAAGATCCGCCGGATCGGTATGTCTTCAACTATCAGGCGAGCCTGGAAGAAGAGACGGCCGCGATTGTCAACTATTTGGTGAAAATCAAGGGGATCGACCCGACTCATATCGGGGTCTTCGCTCAAAACGACGCCTACGGGGAAGATGGTTTTCGCGGAGTGGTCAAAACCCTGCGCCCGTTGGCGCGCGATGTCAAGGACATCCCCAAGGTGACTTATGAACGCAACACGGCGGATGTGGACAATGCCGTCCGCGAAATCGTCAAACGCAAGGAACTCCGGGCGGTCGTGATGATGGCGACCTACAAGCCCGCCACCGCGTTTATCAAGGCTGTCCGGGATGCCCGCCCCGACATGATCTTCACCAATGTGTCCTTCGTTGGCACGGAGACATTGGGGGAAAGCCTGCGTGAAATCGGCCCGAAATACGCCGAGGGGGTGATCGTCACCCAAGTCGTCCCGCCGGTGGATTCCAGTTCCAGCGTCGTGCTGAAATATCGCGAGGCCCTGAAGACCTATTACCCGGAAGAGAAACCGGGCTTCGTCTCGCTCGAAGGCTTCATCGCGGCCGCCATCTTCGTCGAAGGCGTCCGCCGTACCGGGGAAAACCTCACGACGGAAACGATGATTGATGCGCTGGAAACGATCAAAAGCTTTGACATCGGCATCGGCTCGGCCATCAACTTCGCCCCGTCCGACCACCAGGCTTCCCACAAAGTCTGGGGAACCGTCTTCAACCAATCCGGTAGAGCCACTGTTCTGGAATTGAATGAATAACGCCGGCCGTTGGGGGCGACAGAACCTTACACAATGGCCCCCAACCCCACGCCGTCCAACAGGCCGGTTTGCATCGTGCCGTCGGTGATCTTGAACATGCCGGGAAACTTGTCTTCCCAAGGCTTGTTGGCCACCGGGCAATATTGCCGGCCGTTGGATTCGATGGCGACAATCCCCGGAATGTGGGCGGCCAACCCGGCCGAGTGGATGATCGAGGCGCCGACGCAAGTGAGATCCTGAACGCACAGGAACAGGCCGTCTTTCTTGGCGGCCGCCCCCATCAGCAGCGATTGCGTCTGCCCTTTGCACGCCTTCAACGCGGCCCCGGTGTAGCCCATTTCCTTGGCGAGTCGCAGGCTTTCCAAGTCGAGCAGCGATTCATCAATCACCACCGGCCGGAGTTTGGCGGCCTCGTGCATCGTGTTCGCCCGGTCGGCCTTCAAATCCCGTTTAGTCGGCTGTTCGATGTACTGGATGCGATCAAACCCGGCCGGGGTTTGGTCTTTGACTCGTCGCAGAAACTCCAGCAAATAGGCGACATTGCCGCACTTCTCGTTGAAGTCCAGCGAGTAGAACCATGTGGTGATCCCCCGCTTCGCCTGCTGCTCGGCGGCCACACGGTCCACGCCGACGACGCGATCAACGTCCCAGCCGATGTCGTCCCCGTTCAGCTTGATCTTCAGATGTGTCAGCCCGTTGAAGGGAATCCACTCCGCAAGGGTTTCCGGCAGGCCGTCCCCGACGGGTTGCTTGACATCGGCGGTTGTCAACGGGTCGAGCGCCCCGACGAGGTGATACATCGGCATCCGGGGTTGGGCCACCGGGGAGATGTAATTCTCCAATTGCTCGCCCGCGAACTCCTTGCCCAGATAATGCCCGAGATCATGCGACAAGAACTCCGGGCCATAGGTCGAATAGCAATTGAGCCGATGGGCTTTGCCGTAGGCATCGTGCAGGGCCGCATCGAAGGGGCTGGCGCACACCAATGTCGCCAACAGCGGAATCGGATCGGCCGATTGGATTGATCGCCCCACTTCGGCCGTCATTGCCGGGAACTGGTGTTCCAGAGCCCAAGTGATGTCGATGGGATGGCCGAATTCGGCATATTCGCCATACATTTTGGCCAGTTGCGTCGTGACGGCTTTCATCGCATCAAGCGTTTGAAAGTACGTCATGTTCTTGGATGGATACGCCCAGACATTGCCCATCGGCATCGACCCAAACCCGCGGGCAATCGTGCCCATGAAGGTTTCGACCGTGACATGGGCGTTCAACAACGTCACCCGGTCGAGGGCGACGCCGCCGAATTTGATCGGCGTGCGGTAAAGATAATCTTCGTATTCAAACCGTACTTCGCGGATGCGGACATCTGTTTGCTTTGACATGAGTTGCTTTCAATTGAGAATGAACTTCGCCAAATCCTCCGCGACGGGGCCGCTTCCCCGGCCCCTTTTCATCCTTCATGGAGAATATCTATGGCATGTTGACCACAAATGGCTCGTGCTCTATTCCGGGTGGAATATCCACGAACCGGCACGCCCGGCTTCCGTCGGCGAATTCTGCATAAATAACAAGATGGGACCGATGATATACTTGTTCACCCCGCAATGATCCTGACCGGGTGGTGAACTTGATGTGGGCTGTAAACTGATTGTTCACGACTTCAGCCTTGTAGCCAACGAATAATACATGCCGGTTGTCCGTACATAAATCGATATGGTCATCAGGGCCGAGCATGCGAGTATCGGCATCATTCTCCGCCTGCTGTCGAATGTCGTCATCAAATGTCCCGTCACAATAGAGGACACGCCGGATAGGTTTGGGCGAATCGATGATGACCGGCTGATCGAAAGAACCAACGCCGCGTTTATCCATTCCAAAAATCATCAAGAAGCCGCATCCGGCGACAAGGGCCGCCACAATCAGAGCCAGCCTTTTGAACATTCTCATGGTCGGCCCTCCTCCAAGACGCCAGAGAAAACCAACCCCCCAATGACATCTTCAATCAAGGTTCGCAGGCCGCTCCCCCGGCGCCGACGCGGGTGAGCCGGATGGTCGGCAGATGCGCGCCCCCCTCCACCGGGTGGCCGGCCAGCACCACCAACAGGTTGCCGGCCTCGATCACCTTTTGGTCAAAAGCGGCCTGGACGGCGCCGGTGATGCGGTCGTCCCCGGTGCGGCGGCAGTAATCCATCAACACCGGTTGAAGCCCCCAGACGACGGCCATTTGCCGGAGGATGGACTCCGTCGGGGCCGGGGCAATCACCGTCGCCTTGGGCCGGTGCCGGGCGAGCAGGCGGGCGGTTCTTCCCGAGATCGTCGGCGTGATGATGGCATCGGCCCCGACGCGGTCGGCGAGTTCGACGACCATTTCCGTGATGTGATCGTCGATGCTCAAATCGGTCAGTCGCAATTCGACTCCGAGGTGTCCGAGTTCCAGTAGGTGCGATTCGGCTTCCAACGCAATGCGGGACATGCACTCGACGGCATCCACCGGGTACAGGCCGACGGCCGTTTCCCCGGAGAGCATGACGGCATCCGTCCCGTCGTAAATGGCGTTGGCCACGTCCCCGGCTTCGGCCCGTGTCGGGCGGGGGTTTTGCCGCATCGAGTCGAGCATGTCCGTCGCCGTGATGACCGGCTTCCCGGCCACGCGGGCGAGGGCGATCAATCGTTTTTGGGCGGTCGGCACCCGTTCCAGCGGAATTTCAACACCCAAGTCACCCCGCGCCACCATGATGCCGTCAAACGCGGCGATGATGGCCTCGGCCGCTTCCACGGCCTCCGGGCGCTCGATCTTCGCCAGCACTGGCACGTTTAGCCCGTGCTTGAGTGCTTCCGTTCGCAGTTCGCCGGCGGCCTCCGGATTTCGGGCGAACGAGAGGGCCAGCCAGTCCACGTTCCCCTTCGCCGCGATGGCGATGGCTTCCCGGTCCCGGTCGGTGAGGGCCGGGATGGTCAGGGGGGTGTCCGGCAGGTTCACGCCCTTGTTTGGCAGGAGTTTCCCGCCCATCTTCACTTTGGTGAACAGGCGTTGATTCTCCGCACGCCCGGCGATGAGTTGCAAGCGGCCGTCGTCCAGCAAAATGCGGTCGTCCGGCTTCACATCGGCCAGCATTTCCGGCTCGGTGATGGTCAGGTCCGTGCTGTTGATCGGATCGTGGCTGATGCTAAAAATAACCTCGTCGCCGATCTTCAAGTCACGCGGTTCCTTCAAGCGGACGCGAAGTTTTGGCCCCGGCAGGTCGGCGAGGACGGCGACGTTTTTGCCGAGTTCGGCCGCCGCTTCCCGCAGTCGGGCGATGCGGCCGAGATGTTCCTCGTCTGTCCCGTGCGAGAAGTTCACGCGGGCGACATCCACTCCCGCCCGCAGGATGGCCCGCAGGATTTCCGGGGGATCGGTGGCCGGGCCGAGGGTGGCGACGATGCGGGTGCGGCGTGGCATGGCGGTGGATTGGCTCACGGATGTTTTACTCGGGGCTGGCCAAACGCATTGAGAGAGGTTACGGTGGGTGGTCTATGGCAATGCTTCCCCGCCGCCCACTCGTGTTTTCCCTCGCCGTCGGGATTCCGGCGATCATGGCCGTGTTCGCCGCCTCTCGCTGGCTCCAAGTGGATGACCCCGCCGACTTTGATACCCGGTGGACCGCCCGTGTGATGTTTCTGTGTTGGACCATCGCCGTCGCCTGCCGAATCCGGCTTGGCCGCACGCCGGAAACACGGGCGTGGTGGACAACGGGATGCGTCGCCTTCGTGATCCATGTGGCGACGGCCTTTGCCCGCATTCACGGTTGGTCGCATGGCCGGGCCTTCGATCATGTGGAGGAAACCTCCGGTTACGGGCCGGGCATCTTCGTTTCTTACCTGTTCACCCTCGGATGGATCGCCGATGTGCTGTGGTGGTGGCTCTCGCCCGGCGGCTACGCGACTCGCTCCCGCCGGGGGGAAATCGCCCTGCATGGGTTCTTCGCGTTCATCATGTTCAATGGCACGGTTGTTTACGAAACCGGCCCGATCCGATGGGTCGGGCTGGCGGTGTTCACGGGGCTGGCGGTGTTGCTGGCGATGCCGATAAAGCGTGATTTGGAACCGGAGAACAGCCCGGTTGGTTTGATACGATAGACAAAAGCCGCTCTCCCCGGCCCGGAGTTTCGTCGATCACCCCGTCACCCTCAGTCGGATTCCGATGAACTTGAACCTGACCGCCGCCACCCGGATCGGCCTGAACGTCCTCGCTCTCTTGGGCGCGACTCTGGCCCTTTATCTGGGGCATTCGATTTTCATTCCGCTGGTCATCGCGGCGCTGCTGGCCGTCATCCTCTGGCCGGCCGCCAGTTGGCTGCATCACCGTTTCAAACTGCCGTGGGCGGCGTCGTGCATCACCGTCATCAGCCTGCTGGTCGTGGCCAATCTCGGCATCTTCTCGGGCTTTGCCTTGGCGCTGCCGCAGACTTTGGAAGAACTGCCGAATCCCCGCAATCCGGAACAGTTGGAACGGATGTACACAAAGTCCCGCGAGTCGTTCGGGACGATGTTTCCGACCGCCGTGGACCGGGTACTTCCCAAAGAACCGGCCGATTCGACGGCCTATGCCTACGTCACCAAATTCCTCGAAGGCGGATACGTCACCGACACGTTGCTAAACCTCTCGAAGATCGCCGCCAACTGGCTGTTTCAAAGCATTGTGATTTTGTTCATCCTGTTGTTCATGCTGATGGAGGGGGAGTTTCTGGCCGAACGCATCAAGGGGATTTTCGGCCCGACCCGCGTGGAACAAACGCAGGCTACCAAAATCCTCACGGACATGGGATCGGCCGTCCGCTCTTATCTGATCTGGCGGACGGTGGTGAACATCGGTCTCGGCCTGTTCCTCGGCGTCGTATACACGCTGTTTGATTTGCGCCAACCGTGGACATGGGCCTTGTTCACGGCCATCCTCTGTTATGTCCCCTACATCGGCACCCTGATCGCCGGGGTTCCCCCGTTGCTGGATGCCTTGCTCCATGTCGGGCCGGGAACCGCTTTGATTATCATGGTCATGTACATGATCGTGGTGACCGTCGAGGGTTATCTGATTGTGCCGCTGGTGATGAGCCGGACGATGGACTTGAACGCCACGACGGTGATGCTGGCCTGTCTCTTCTGGGATCTCGTCTGGGGCACCCCCGGCCTGTTTTTGGCCATGCCCCTGATGGCCGGCATCAAGGCCGTCTGCATGCACGTCGATGGTTTCCGGCCGTGGGGCGAACTGATGGGAACCGAGGAGGGCTACCGGGAATCACAAGAAGAAATCCGCCTCGCCGCCATCGCCCAACAAGCCGCCGCCAACGACGCGACTCAAGTGATGGAGGATTTGCGGGGAGGGTGATTGAGGTAGGTGGACGAGAGAGTCGTTTGACGTGAACTGTCGTTTATTGTCGCGGCGAGCCGCCAAATGCCGGTGTCAGACGGGTTCTCAACTCCGCCAAAAACTCCGGTAGCCCCGTTTCCGATCCGCGATCTTCGAGCGCCGGAAACGGGGTCTGCAAGCATTCCATTTCACGCTTCCAATTGTCTTGGGTTAAGAACGCCAACACCCGTTTGGGGCAGCGTGCCTCCCCTTGGCCGCCGGTCAATTTGTGCGCCAGTTTTGTGGGGTCGAATTCCAATAGTGCCCGGGTTTCGTCCAGCCTCGTTTCTTCGTGTTTGTCTGTTGGCGTGAAGCCGGCAATGTGCCAGCATTCTCGTTTGGTGTGGGCCAAGCCGACGATGATCGGGACTTTGGTATGTGAAAAATGTTCTCGCCCTTGAAGCAAGCCATTCCGGCGTTCCAATCGATTGTCCGAATCTGGTATCAAAACCATCCCATCCACGGGGTCCGGCGAGGCAATCAAAACTTGAATGGCTTTCAATGTCGTATGGCCATATTGAGGAATGGGTTCGTTGAGACGCCAGCGAACCCTGATTCCAAGCTCTTTCGCCAGATCTTGGACGCCTCCGCGTCCCATCCACTCAAGATGTGTTTCGGACTTGCGGAAGCCCCGCCATTCAATGTGATCGGCCAAGGTTTCAGCCTCGATCCAATCACACGATTCCATCAACACACGTTCGGCCAGAGCCCGCACGGTGCGAGCGTCGGCCGGGGCTTCGCAAACGATGGCGATGGAAAGTGGCATCAGGCGGATTGAAGGGTTGTTGGTTGTTGTTCGGCGACCCAGTTTTCATAAAAGGTTGTCCAGAATTCACCGGGCGTCATGTCCTCTTTCCAGCGATCAATCTGCGGATGATCCTCGATTTTGGCAATCGCCACCGAGCCGTCTTCCCGAAGACCGGTCACCCTCACTTCGTTCCAGTTCAATCGATCAAGAATGAACGGTGAATGCGTCGTGGCGATGATTTGGAGATCGGGTATCTCATCAAGCAATTTGCGCAGCAATTCCACAAGCTGTAGCTGTGCCCTCGGATGAAATCCGTGTTCCACATCGTCAATCAAAAGAACATCCGGCCGCTGGGGATCGAGAATTTTAACAATCAATCCAAGTGCGTATAACGTGCCATCACTCATGGCTGACGCGCGAACACCCATGCGTCCGGTCAAGTCAAACAATAGTCCCTCACCGAGTGTTTCCCCCGTCGTTTTCACCCGCTCAATTCGGATTCGTCGCACTTGTGGAATGATTGATCGAAACAGTTCCTCGATTTGATTGAATTTTGGCTCGTCATAGAGTTTAAAATACGCCATCAAAGACGCGAGCCCTTCCCCGCGTTCGGAAAAATCGGGCGGGGTCATTTTTGTTGACGATGGCGCAGCCAAGACCGATGAATTCAGGCAAATCAATTGCGAAGAACGAGATTCGGCGTGCAAAAGTGATTCCGGATATTTGTCGTATCCGACGTTCTCCAGTTCGCCACCAATGCAAATCCATTCCACAACCGCATCGCGGGGCGGAGTTTTCTCGGCCATGTCTGTCACAACAGACGTGGGTTGAAATCGGAGACGAATACCGTTTGACACCATGTTATTATCACGAAATTCAATGCTCCATTTTCCGTCTGCCCCGCCAATCCAACTGTTTGATCGATTGTTAAGTGATTTGATAAGTTGCTGTTTGTTGTCTGTGTTTCTGGTCATTTGGCATAGCCAGTTCACTCCCGTGAGCACACTCGATTTACCGCTGCCATTCGGCCCGACCAGCACCGTCAGGCGGCTGTCAAACGTGATTTCCACGTCTTTCAGAGCCTTGAAATTCCGAAATCTTGCGGAACCGATCATCAGGTTGTTTCCCGAGCGTCTACATACTTCGTTCATGCAGAATATCACATCCGGGCCGAATTAGGGGAGTTTCCCTGCTCACGCCTCGGCGGTCGTCACCCGTTGTTCGCGGCAGGTGCGGTCGTAAGTGCCTTGAAGATCGACGGGGAGGCAGAGGTTGCCGCGCAGCCAGAGGGGCATGGTTGGCAGGTCGGCGCCGAGGCGAAGTTCTTCGTGCCAGATGTCCAAGGTTGGTTCGCCGTCTCGTTCAGCCGGGCGATAGGCGGAGGCGTAGAGCGGGACAGGAGGCGCCGGGTTCGGGCTGCCGAGTCGCATCAGCAATTCTTGGTGCATGTTGGCGGTGCGGTCGGTCACCACATCCACGATGACCAAGCCGACGCCGCGTTGCAGATAGGTCAGACACTTGTTGATGAAAGCATCCCGATGCGCGGGGCGGTCCTTGTTTGCCGGGCTGACCAACTCGATGGCCCCGGCCAGTTCGGAACCACCTTCTTGGGAGAAGATGCCGATTTCCACCACGTTTTCGAGCATCGGCAACGGAATCGAATCCAACGGGGGAGGGGCCGTCCAAGCGGTCGGCGGCATGGTTGCCGGTTGGCCTTCGCGGAAGGTCGCCACGTCGATTTCGATGCCGAATTGCACGTTGGCCTCGGCAAAGTAACCGGCCGGCAGGCAGAGATTCAATTGGGACGACAGATAGGTCGCCCACGAATTGTGGAAAGCGTGCCAGTGGCGACGAACGCTTAACGGCGGTCGAAAGTGATCTTGCAGAGGCATGGCTTGCTCCGTTAGTCCCTCACGCCAGTTCGCCGTTGTCTTTCAGCCATTGGTGGATTGATTTGGTCAGTTCGCCGCCGTTGTCCATTTGGGGGAGCTTGTGTTGCGGTGGGCGTTTGCCGTGGGCGATCATCCATTTCAAAAAGCCGCCGGGTTTCACGGGGATGATTTCCGGTTTCAACATGCTCAGGTCGTTCTTGCGGTGGGCTTCGTAATCCTCGTTTAACTTAATGAGCGTGGCATCCAACGCCTCGGCAAACTTCCCCAAGTCGGGCACGGCGCCGGAGAATTCCACCAGATAGCGGTGATGGCCGGGGACGTTCGGCGTCGTCGAGAACACCGGGCCGACGTGGCTCAGGGGGGCATAGCTCCCGGTGGCCTGCCCGGCGGCGGCGACCGCCTTGTCCACTTCCTCGCTGATGAGATGTTCGCCGAACGCGGAGAGGAAGAACTTCGTGCGGCCGGTGAACCGCAACAGCGGCGGGTCTTTGCGCTCGAACGAAACCGTGTCCCCCAGCATATAGCTGAACAAGCCGGCGCAGGTCGTCAGGGCCACGGCATATTCTTGGTTGGTTTCCAAGGTTGCCAGCGTGTGCCGCACGGGTCGGTCGGTTTTGAGCTTCCCGTCTTCCAGTTCGCTTGTCGGGATGAACTCGTAGAAGAGGCCGTGATCCGGCACCACCCTCAACATCTTGTGCCGGGGGTCTTCGGTGGCGATGAAGCCTTCCGAACACGGATACACTTCGATGAACTGGCAATCCGGCCCCAACTCCCGGCGGAAGGCGTCGCGGAAGGCATCGAACTTGGTGCCGCCGTGGATGACGAGTTGCATGTTCGGCCACACGTCCCGGATGCTCGCCTTGCCGGTCACTTGCTTCACGCGATCAAACAGCATTTGCATCCAAGAGGGGACGCCGCTGATGGCCGTGATCGGCAATTTGGCGCCGGCTTCCGCGAGTTTCCACGACTTCACTTCCCAATCGGCGATGCCGGCCAGTTCCATCGGCGGGAAGGTGTACGCCCGGATCATGGGCGACACCTCAATGGCCGCGATGGCGCTGAGATCGCCGTAAAGACTGCCGTTGGACTCCCGCTTCATGTCCGTGTTGCCGCCGAGGAAGAAGAACTTCCCGTTCAGCACCTTGGTCTTCGGGCAACCGGCCCGGTAAAGGGCGTCGGTGGTGAGGCCGGCCTTCCGGTTGGAGGCAAGCATCTCCCTGGAGACGGGAATGTACTTGGTGGCCCCGCTCGTTGTGCCGGAGGAGAGAGCGTAATACGGGATGTGGTCCGGCCAGGTCGCCCCCTCAAGCTTGGGGTAAACGTCCTTCCAATATTGCGTCCAAAAGTCCTCGTAAGTCCGCACAGGGACGGCCGATTGATAATCAGTCACGTTGTTGATGCGGTCGAAGTGGTGGTCCCGCCCGAACTTCGTCGGCGCGGCCTTGCGGACCAGCGACAACAAGGTTTGTTCCTGAACAGCCGGGACGTTCATGGCGTCCAGCTTCCGCACACGCCGACGGGCAAGCGTCCCCATCGTCGAGTTGGCCACGCTTCGGACGACGGGATTGGTGAGCAACAGATCAAGCATCATGATGATGCTTACTGTATTCGCCCGCCCAAGGAGGGGACACAGCGGGGAGAGGTGGCGAAATGCCGCTTGCATTTTGTCTTGGCGAGCCGAGCAGCGTAAGCTGCCGGGTGGCTCCCGGTAGTTGAACTGCTTCCCTTGTACTCAGCCTGACGCAAACCCGTGGCTCAAGGGCCTTTTCTGCCGGGAGCCACCCGGCAGCTTACGCTGCTCGGCTCGCCAAGACGATAGACGAGCCAGTTTATAAGAGCAAACGATTACTGCTTCTTTGGCTCTTCCTTCTTCTTCGGCTCTTCTTTTTTGGGTTCGACTTTCTTGGGTTCTTCCTTCTTCGGCTCAACCTTCTTGGGTTCTTCCTTCTTCGGCTCGACCTTCTTGGGCTCTTCTTTCTTCGGCTCGACCTTTTTGGGTTCTTCCTTCTTCGGTTCCACGATCACCACGCTCAGCGGGGGGGCATAGAAGGCCACATCCTTCCCGGCGGCCTTGGCGGTGCCTCGGAGGATGATCGGGTATGTTCCCGCCACAGTGGCCGGGGCGGCGGTCAACGGGAAGGTGACTTCATTGGCTCCCTTGGGAATGGGTTTCGCGGCCAGCGTCACGTTGGCAGGCAACAGGTAGGGGGTCAGGGCGATTTCTTCGGTGAAACCGTCGGCCCGTTTGGCGGTCACGGTCAGGTTGGCCGGGGTTCCTTTGGCCACGTTGGCGGGTTCCAGTTTCATGGCCAAGGTGAATGTCGGGGCCGGGGTCACGGCGACGCCAACGGAAGTGAGCATCTCATGCGGCGGGAAGGCCAGGCCGTTCAACCCGGCTTTTGCCAGTTCGGTGACTTTGGCCTGTCGGTTCACCGCTTTGCCGTTGATCGTTGCCTTGGCCAGCACGCGGATTTCGTATGCGCCAATCGCCGTGCCGGGTTTCACTGTCAGCGGCAGAAAGCCGATGGGGGCGGCCGGCGGGGCGCCGGGGGCGGCGGGCGGGGTGGCGGGGGCGGTGAGCGTCGTCGTCCCCTCGAAACCGGGGGGGCCTTGGATGCTCAGTTCAATGGGGCCGGCATAATCCTTGCGAGAAATCGTGCCGACCGGAATGAGGGTGGCGCCGCCGGGGGCCGCCTCAAAGCGGTCAACCTGCAGAGTGACGCCGAAATCCGGCTCGGTTGGTTCAACGGTGAGGTGATAGACCTCCACCGGGCCGTGCGCGTAATTCAAATGCTCGGCGACGATCACAAAATCGCCGTCGGCCGGGGCGGTGAAATCCAGTTTCGCCGGGGTGTTGGCCGGGTTGCTGCGGCCAAGCTCGGCGCCCTTCAAGTCCTTTACGACAAGGAACACTTCGGCTGGAGAATTGATCTCGTAAGTCTCGGCTACCGCCGTGTATTTGGCCCCTTTTTTCGCGGCGAACACGAAGCAATCCAAGTCAAGCTTGTCCAGGAATCGGCCGGTGATGCCGACGGGGAGTTCGATTCGCTGGGCCTTGGCAATCTCGTTGTTCGGCTCGACTTCGACAATCTCTTTGATGTCGCTGGCAACCACCGGGACCGGCCACCCGGAACCGCCCGGCCCCTTCGGCGCCACCTGGACGGAATGGCCGTCGGCGGGCATGGCCACTTCCACGGGGGCAACCCCGGCCACTTCTTTACCGGCGAAATTCACGCTGGCTTTTTGGCCCCGTTGGATGGCCACGGGCATCGCGGCCATCGCGCTGGGAACGTCCGCGATGCGCAGGCGGTAGAACGCCTCGCCACCGCCGAGGTGGCGGGAATCTCGCAGTTCGACGATGTACTCCCCGCCGGAGGGGAACACCCGCGTCAGTCGGCAATCAGATTGCAGGCCCGGTTCGTCGTCGCTGTAAAAACCGGCCATTTCCCGCATCGTTTTCGCGTCGTAAAGCCGGATCATCGGGTCGAGCGTGGAACCAAGCCGCCGGGCGATGACCTCAATGGTCAACCGCTGGCCGGGCTTGGCGGTGAACTTGAAAAAGTCGCTCACCTCGGCGTCGGTGCGGCCGACCACGACGCCCGGCACGGGGACCGGCTGGGCCTTTTCCTTGGTCTTGTTGTCCGCGATTTCGTCGATCTGCGGGAACTCGTCCACGCAGAACATGCGGGCGTTGCTGATGCCGTTCTTCGTCGCCAGACGGATCGTGTGGAAGCCAATCGGGGCATCGGCGGCCACTTCGATTTTCACCTTCAGTTTGCCTGCGTCCTTGCCGTTGTTCATCTCGGTCGGGAAGGTGGCCTTCGCCGGGAAGGAAGTCCACAGGGTGGTCGGGTCATTCAGGTTTGAGCCGGTGAGATTCAGTTCCAGCGTTTGCCCGCGTTGCACGCCGAGCGGGAAGGCCGGGCTGATCGTCGGCGCCTGCGGGGAGACGGTCACCGGCCCGGCTTTTGGCTGGGCCAGCACGGTGTTTTCGCGGATGGAAAGAGAGGCCAGAGCGGCCATCAGAAACAACAGAGCAAACGATCGGCGTGAAAATCGCATAAAACACGGCCCCGGAAGGGATATCAGGCGGAAGTGCGATGATACCCGCTTTGGACCTCCGCGTGAAGGATTTTCGCAGAGAATTTGATCAAGACGGACGCAGTCGCAGCCTCCATTCCTCTGCCAGCCCCACCACATCTGTTTTTCCGACATGCATCACAAAGAACGCCGAGGAAAAGTTCGTCAATTCCGTCAGCGCCGATTCCCCCTCACATGATTAAGGGCATCAATGATTCATTTCGTGACTAATTCAACCTCCAAGGCATCCAAAATCGCCTGAATCGGGATCAGAATGGTCTCTTTGATGCTCGAAGCGAAACACATCCCGATTAATTCATTGCGTTCATTTACCACAGGTGCCCCGCCATCGCCCGCTTTGGAAAGAGGTTCGCCGCCTTCGCGTTGACAGATAATCATGCCGGAGAACGTTGCAAACCTGTCTGCGTCGAGACCAATCCGAGATGTCGTATTCACGACGACGACCCGTCCGTGAACAACACCGGAAGTCCTTCCGATCAAGGTGACGTGGTCACCCGGCGCCGCAATACCTTTACCGGCAAACGCCCCGATTGAGTAACATGCCGGATCATATTTAACGTCGGGAGAAACGACAGACAGACAACCTGCGGCCTGGTTTTCGCCGCCGGATTTTGGCAGCAATATTCGCGCCACTTGGGCGATCTGGTCTGTCGGAGCGGCCCCCCCGTCCAACGGACTCGGCTGAATAATCGCCAATCCGACAGTAGTCTTGTCGCCAAATACGTCGGCCGTCAAAAGATAACGTTTCGTTGGGTCTTTCCTGTCCTGGACGACACAACAGATCGTGCCACCGCCCGTTTCAGAGCTTCCGGCACTGATGCCCGGCCTGACTGGCCGGAATTTTTGCCGGGGTGACTCGGCCCCGTCAGTGTGATGGATTGCCGCCGTCGTTTCAGCCGGGGGAGTTGGAAGAAGCTTCTCCAGTTCGCCAGCCTTCGGATCATTGGGTTCAACCTGCCGGTAGGCCTTTAGATGCCCGCGAGCGCGAGGGTAATCGTTCTTTGCGATCGCCGTGATTGCCCCAAGCATCAAGATTGGGTGGTATCGATCTCCGACCTTGCGTTCAATGAGACCGGAGGAAAGCCGGTCGGCCTCGTCCAGCGAGAGCCGGACCTTGTCGGTGGTTTCTTTGGGGCGCATTTCAAGGATGGCCGAGCGATAGGCGGAATATTGACGTAAACTACGGGCGAAAATCTCGAATTCGGTTCGAGACAGTTTTTTCTCGAACTCGCTGTCTTGGTCTAACAAAAGCAAATAAATGATGTTGCACGCGGTGACGAAGGCGGCCTCGTCGGGGTTCGGATGGCCGTTGGCGGCGAAGCGAGAGCGTGTCTCGGGATCGCGGCCGGCGCGACGCCACTCGACCAGAGTGCTGAAGGTATTGTTCTGCTCGGTCACACTGCCCACAAACTCGTCGGGCGGGTCGGCCCATTGGGACAGGTTGCGAAACAGGGAGGCAAAATCCACGCCCTGAACTTTCATCTCGATGCCGGAGAGAGGCAACTTGGGGATCTCGGGAATTTGGAGGTTTTTGCCGAGTGCCGGGGTGACCGGCGGTGGTTCAAGGGTGGTGGCGTACCCGGAGGTTCGTTGCCCGGCCTCCAGACTGATGGCCGGGCCGGACGAGGTTTCGCCGGGGCCACCACGGAGGAGTTTTTGAAGAGCGCGCAATTCTTGGTAGACTCGCTGGCTGAACGCTTTGCCGGAGGCTTCGTTATCGGCTCCATCTTTTTGGTAGGCAAACGGGGCGAGGGTGATGCGTTGAATGAACCAGAGCCTGTACAGTTCACGCAGGGCAAATGCGGCGACGAAGACCAGCATGGCCGAAAGGGCGGTCTTGAGAAGGTAATAGGTGATTATCTGCATGAGCGAGCCCTCAGAAAGCGAGCGGGATCACCGAACAATCCGAGTGACGAAGTCTCAGATTAGTTGAAATGATCAGTGGTTTAACGGCTGTTGGCCCCGACGAACGCGAGTCTGTCAGGGACAGGTGAATATTTTACAACCGCAGCATAACGACGTTCAGGGAGCTGGTGCAAGGAGAAAATAATATTTGTCGTCCCCCGAGATCCCGACAAAGACTTGGCCAATTTACCCCTAAAAACGCCGGGCAGAGACAAAACCAAAAGTATTCCGTTCGCTTTTTTGTTTCCTGTGTCACCTGATGCCAATAGTTTTGGCTGGCGGAAGGTGTTTCATATGGGAAAAGAAATTCCCGTGTTGCCGTCCGGTTCCTTGCTGCTGTCGGGCCGGTTCTGAACTATGATATCGGGACCGCTCGTCCGTTTTTCATTGGTTGAGTCAGCAGACAGGGACCGTTTCATGGCGATTGACACCGTCGCGGGCCTGCTGGACGCGCTGCGGGGTAGCCCGATTCTGCGTCCCGACCAGTACCAAGAACTGGTCGCCCGTCTCGCCGTTGATGCCCCCGATCCGCAGGATCTTGCCCGGCAACTCATCAAACTCAAGTGGATCACGCTTTACCAGGCCAAGAAGATTCTGGCGGGCCGGGCCGATGAACTGGTCATCGGGCACTATACGGTCATTGACAAGCTCGGCGAAGGGGGCATGGGCCGGGTTTACAAGGCCGTTCAGCAAAACCTTCAACGGCTTGTGGCTCTCAAAGTCGTCCGAAGTTCCCTGTTGAAAAATGAGGTGGCGCTGAAACGCTTCCGACGGGAGGTGAAGGCGGCGGCCGCCCTGTCGCATCCGAACATCGTGCGGGTGTTTGACGCCGACCAGGACGGGGACCGGCACTTTCTGGCGATGGAGAACATCGAGGGCGCCGATCTCGGTCGGTTGGTGAAGGATCACGGCCCGCTGCCGGTGCCCGTGGCCTGTTCATACATCCGGCAGGCGGCCCTCGGGTTGCAACACGCCCACGATCTTTCCTTTGTCCACCGGGACATCAAGCCGAGCAATCTGCTTGTGGCCGTCAACGACAAGGGGCAATACGGTCCCAAAAATGTGGTGAAGATCCTCGACATGGGGCTGGCCCGCACACAGGGGGAGGAACCGGCCGGGGAGCAGATTTCCACGGAACTCACCCGCGCGGGCACGGTGGTCGGCACGCCCGATTACATGTCCCCCGAGCAGGCGAAGAACTCCAGCAGCGTTGATTCCCGGTCGGACCTGTATTCCCTCGGCTGCACCTTCTTTTTCCTGCTGACGGGCGAGGTGGTCTTCCCCAAGGGGAACCCGCTCGAAAAGCTCCTCCAGCATCAACTGGACGCCCCCCGGCCGATTCAGTTGCTACGACTGGATTTGCCGCCGGAAGTGGCGTCCATCGTTCAATGCCTGCTGGCCAAAAAGCCGGATCAACGTTTCCAATCCGGCTCGGCCCTCGCTCATGCGCTGGAGCCGTGGTGCGCCGGCAAGGGACACGCCACCACCGCGCCAACCGTGGCGATGGCGGCCGAGGCCATCGACGCCACGCCCCCCAGTTCCGAGACCGTCCGGAGCGTGTCGCCGTTTAACTTCAACGACGAGGGGGACTCCGAACTGACCCCCGCTCTCGCCCCCCGCGAAACGAAGGCGGCGGTTCGGAACACACGAGCCGAAGACACCAAACCATCTCCCGCGACCAAGGAAAGCCGGAAATTCCCGTGGCTGATCGTGGCCGGGGTCTTCGTGGTTACTCTCATCGCCCTGATCGGCCTGCTGGTTCTGAAAGACGCGCTGGCCTCCAAGCCAAAGGTCATGCCCCCCGCCCCGGAACCGAAGGCGAAAGAAGAGCCAAAACCAAAGGAAGAGCCGAAGCCGAAAGAGGAGCCGAAACCAAAGGAAGACCCCAGATTGTCCGGCTATCAAGACACTCTGGAGAAATACATCCCGGATGATTCCGAGATGTTGCTGATCTTCGAGGTGAAAAACTTCTCCTCCTCGACGGTCGCCAAACAGCATGTGGCGAAACCGTTGCAAACCAGTTTCTTTCCGGTGCAATTGCTGACCGGCATCGACTTCTTTCAGATCGTGGAGCGGGTGATCGTAGCCTCGTCCGCAGACAAGGCCATCCCGCCGATGGTCATCCTCCAGGGACGTTCGCTGGCCGGCGACCGGTTGCCGGAGGCCGTGCGAAAGATGCCGCGAGTAAGGATTGAAAAACTCCCGGATTCCGGGGTCGAGATCGCTCATTTTGAACCGGAGAAAGATGACAAGGCGGGCTCCAAGGGGGTGTACGCCACCTTGGTCGGCACCTCTGTGCTGATCTGCGAAAGCCGGCCCCGGATTATCGAAGCCCTTGAAAAACGCGAAGGCGCCCGCCGCACCAAACTTGCCGACCCGACCTTGGAGACTGGCCTCAAGTGGATCAATCGGCACCCGTTCGCGGCCACGGCGGTCTTCGGTCTCAAGGGGTCTCTGGCCGACCTGCCGGCGGCGAAGGACATCCACTTTTTTGTGGCCGATCTGGGTTTCGATGAGCGCGGAATGCACTTCCGCATCATTGCCGAGGAGAGCGAACCGGGCAAAGCGATGGAGTTTCAGAAAGCCGTCGGCACGCATTTCCAAAAGCTCGGCCGGAAACCCGGCAAGGAAGATCAGCGGCTGGAACGGATTGGCGAGTTGTTCCTGGAGGCCAAACCCGCCCTGCTGGTGGCGCCGAAATCCAAAAACTTCAACACCAGCCACCTCATCAAGCCGGCCAAACTCGACGAATGGCTGGCCCCGTTTTGGGAAGACAAGCCCTGACGGCCCCCGTCACCGTCCACCAACGGATGTTTGATTGCCCTTCCCTTCATTCTCCCTGTTTGATATCAGGGCCGCAACTCGTCCACTCGCCGGGTGTTGTCATGCGTCTGCTGATGGCTGGGATTGCCTTGTTGATAGGGGTAGCCGCTGCTTCGGCCGCCTTTCCCCGGTTGCCCATCACGGACATGACCAAGGCCGAGCAAATCCTGACAGGGCCATTGGAGGTTCCGCCTCTCTCGGATACGGCAAGACGCACGTTTGGCCTTCCAAACCCGAATAATCCTCGCGAAAGACCCGACCCCGTCGATCATGAAGATGATGATGCGGGAAATCCTTTCTTGCTCGGTCTTCGTTCCGGTCTGTCGGGGCCGGAACAAAAGAATTTCCCGACTCGGGAAGGGTGGGAGAGCATGTCATGGGACGAAACCTGCGAATTTTGTTTCGACGATGACTATCAGCCTCTTCCACGACTCCCCATATGCGCCCTGACTGTGGACGCAAACCTTCGCTGGCTTCGCTCTGTGAGAATCGATCCGGAGAAGGATATTAACCAATGGTTTGCCAAAACTGTCGTGCCGATTGTCGAACCGCTGGCGGTCCGGCCGGGAGAGGAAATCAATGATGCCTTGCCCGTTAAAAGTCCGGCGTTGCGCAAATTGATGTATGGCAAGCGAGATGACGGAGGGAACGGGTGGAAAAGTGGGTGGCGATGTGTGTGGGGCGGCGGTGGAGACGGATATCGACTGCCTCTGCCGTATTATTTGACAGTGGACGCCGAACTCTCGTGGCTGGCCGCCATTTCGTGGGAATGGGAAACAATCCAGAAAAGTGTTCCGAACACCGAGAGCAAAAGACTCAAGAGAACGGTGAAACCGTCAAGTCCCGTTAGATACCCGTGGGATGAAGCGAGAACCGGACCCGATGAAAACTGGCCTCCACCGTTCATCGGCCCATCAAATGCCGCGAGGTTTGCAGGTGGGTGAAGTAGCTTTCCGAAATCCGGTCTGAAAGCGACGGCAGTTCGTCGATCAACCGGTCCAGCAGCACCTTGAGATCGGTGCGGATGTTTCGTTTTGAGGGAGCAGCCAACCGGTCCACATCGGCCAGACGCAGGGCGGTGAGGGTGGAGAGGATCACACGTTGTTCCGGGGTGCGGGCGGCCCGGCCAGGGAGTTTTGGCAGCTTTTCCACGTCGTCCGAGAGGCAGGCCATCTGGAAGCCGAGGGAGCGAGGATTGGCTTCGTCGAGCATCAGCAGGTCCAGCACGGCCGCCACTTCCACGCCGCCGAGATAGCGGCGGCGATAGGTCATCGAACTATCGGCCACTTCCAGCAATGCTTCGAGGACGGGGCCTTCGGTCGCGCCGGAGTGGGTCAGCGTCTCGCGGATCAACGCCCCGATTTGCAGGGAACGTTCCAGTCGTCTCCCCATGTCGAGAAATTGCCAGGCCAGCCCGCGCGTCATGCTGTCGGCCGCGAGACCGCCGAAGGCCGCCAGTCCCAGAACGGTGTTGTTCAACACGTCGAGCGCGTCGCTCAAGCCGAGCCGGGTTCCCATTTCCTCCGGGGGGACGTGGATTTCCAAGCCGCTCAGCACTCGCCACATGTCCGTTGAAATGCGGTCCCGCACGGTGGTGGCGACGCGGGCGAGGATGCCCAAAATACTGGCGAGGCTTCCCGCTCGGCGGGTGTCGAACACCGTGGCCAAGGCCTCGGCCTCGGGGTCGGCCGTAAGGCGGTTTTCGGTTCCTTCGCCGAAAAGGCCGGTGTGCGAATCGGTTGTGTAGGCCAGCGCCCGCAACAAGGTCGGAAGTTCCGGAACTTCGCCCAAGCCCGCTTTTTCCGTGAGCCGGGCGATGACTTCCCGCAGCAACCGGGTGATGGCCTCGGCCCGCTCCGCATAGCGGCCAAGCCAGAACAGATTGTCGGCCACGCGACTCGGCAAGTCGCCGCCGCCGCGGGTGATGATGGTGGAACTGCCGGCCGTCGGCAACATGCTGAACGTGTTGACCGGCCCGGTGGACAGCACCCATGTGTCCTTCGCCCGACCGCCGCGTTGCATGGAGACTTCGAGCGTTTCCGAGGTGGCGCTTACCCGCGTGAGGCCGCCGGGCATCACGGCAAAGGTGTTGTCCGAGGCCGTCAGATAAGTGCGAAGCACCATCTGACGGGGTTCGGTCGATTCGCCCGCCAGCGTCGGCACGGTGGAGAGATCGATCAACTCTTGTCCGACATACAGATGGGGCTTCGCCTTGATGCGTTCGGCCAGTTGCGATTGCTCGGCCCTGCTCAATTGACCGGCGAAAGCCACCGAACGCCGGGCGGCGGGGAAGGTGGATTTCACCACCATGTTTTGCAGATTGGCCAACACATGCGACAACCCGACTTGGTCGCCGCACCACCAAGTGTTGACGTTTTGAAGCTTCAATTCCTCGTTCATCAGCCGGCGGCACAATTGCGGCAGATACGCCCCGAGGGCGGGCGATTCCACCAAGCCGGTGCCGAGGGCGTTGGCCACCGTCACGCCGCCGGTTCGCACGGCTTGCACCAAGCCGGGAACTCCGAGGAAGGAATCTTGCCGCAATTCGAGCGGATCGCAGTAATCATCGTCCAATCGACGAAGGATCACATCCACGGGCTGCAACCCGCCGAGCAACTTCAAATAAACGCGGTTGTCGCGGACGGTGAGGTCGCCCCCCTCGGCCAGCGTATAGCCGAGATAACGGGCGAGGAAGGCGTGTTCAAAATACGTCTCGGTGTACGGCCCCGGCGTCAGCAGAACCACTTGCGGGTTCTCCCGGTTGCGGGGGGAAGCGGCCCGCAGAGTGTCCCGGAAGGTGCGGAAGAAAAGGGCCAATCGCTGGACCCGACAGTCGCGGAATGTTTCCGGCAGCATCCGCGAAACGACGATGCGGTTCTCCAGCGCATACCCGGCTCCGGAGGGATTCTGCGTGCGGTCCCCGAGGGCGACCACCCGGCCGTCGGCCCCCCGCCCCACATCGGCGGCATACATGAACAAGTAACGCTGGTTGGGGGGCACGAACCCGTGGCAGGCCCGCAGAAATTGCGGGTTGGGGAACACCAGTTGGGAGGGAATCAACCCCTCGCGGATCAACTGCTGCGGGCCGTACAAATCGGCGAGAATCTTTTCGAGCAGCGTGGCCCGCTGGATCAGCCCGGAGCCGATCTGCCGGGCTTCGCTGGCCGAGATGACCAGCGGAATCGGGTCCAGTTGCCACGGCCGGTCCAGCCCGGCGGGATCACCGTAGACGTTATAGGTGACGCCGTTTTCGTGAATAAGCTGCCGGGCCTCAAACCATCGCCGGTTGAGTTCGCCGGACCCGAGATGCCGCAGGGACCGCACCAATTCCTGGCTGTGCGGCCGGGGCGTCCGGTCGGGTGTGAAGAGTTCGTCAAACCGACTCACCGGCTGATAACGATCAAACGTCGGATCGGCCTCGGGGACCGCGACGGCCGGAGGAACGGGCAACGAGGAATGAGACGACATCGTCGCGTGGGTCTCCGGTTCGGTGGGAAACGCAATGCGGAGAGAAGCAATCAGTATACGGAGTCAGCCGGGGGAAATAGCCCGGCGATCCGATGACCCGATGCGACCCTCAGCCGCTTTGACCGCTCCGTCATCCGATTCCGACCGTAAGCAACGCCACCGGCCTTGTCTTGCCCGCTTTCACCGGGGCGCCACTGCCGGGAATGGTTCCGACCCCAGCGGGGCGGCGGCAGCGGGGGTGGCGTTCAAGTAGCTGGGGGCCAGGCCGGTGGAGGGGCCGAAGGGGAGGCCGCCGCCGGGTTGTTCGGGGCCGGTGAGGCGGTAGGCGTTCAAGACGGGTTGGTAGTCCCTTCGGGAGAAAGCCTGCCATTTTTCCAGCAGGTCGAAGACGTCGCTTCGTTTGCCCGCGAGGCCCATCAGAAGCACCCGATTGGCGCGGGCGAGGCGGAGAAAGTCTTGTTCGTGTTCCGGCAGATATCCCACACACAACTCCGAGCGGTCTTTCATGGGGGGCAGGCCGGGCGCTTTCTCGTCCCATTTCACGGCGGCAATCGCGTCCTTCAGATGCTTGTCGAACTCGGCTTCCACCTTGGTCAGGAGGGCGTCGGCCTCTTGGGTCTCGGCGGCGTTTCCTTGTTGGATCAACAAAGCCACCAGGGTGATCGCCAGCCGGACGTCCTTGGGGTTCTTGCGAACGGCCTCCCGCAAAATCTTCTTGGCCTCGTCAAATTGTTTGACCCGGATCAGCGCCTTGCCGAGGATGAAACTCCGGTGGTCGTCGTCACGCAGGGCCAGTTTGCGTTTCATCAGGTCGATCATGCCCGTCCAACTGTCCAGACCGCTGTAGACGAGCATGGCGAGATAATCCTGCACCGTGTCATCCGCGTCGGGCTTCATGGTCAGCAGGGTTTTCTCGGCCGCCTTGTAATCGTGGAACACCATGTATTCGAGCATCACCTGAACCCGGGTGGCGTTGCGGGCCGTCTCGGGGTTGGTTGATTGTCGAAACTGATCCAACCGGGGCTGTATCTTCCGAAAAACCTCCTGCACGGGAGTCTGGCGAGGCTCCAAGGCGCCCTCGATCAGTTCGGGGGCCTTCATCAGCTCCACCATGGCGAGGTAGCCGATGGCCAGCGGATCGTCCGAGAGTTCGGCCGCCCGCCGGGCATCAGCGGTGGTGCGGCTCGCCCGCATGATGTTCCGGGTCTTCAGGATGTCCCCGAAGCGTTGTTGCGTTTCGGGGTCCGATTCTTCGGCCTTCAGCATGATCAGGGTTTGCTGCCAGTTGCAACGGAACACGCGGGCGGTCACGCTGTTCGGGGAATGCAGAATGGCCCAGTCGAAGCAATCGGCCGCTGTCGCCATGAAATCGCCGGCTTGAGGCTTGCCGTAAACCTCGTTCCACACCAATTGTCTGCGAACCGACTGGCGTTGGGCGGGGCTGAGCTTGACCATGCACTCCGTCGGATCGTCAAATTCGATGGTCTCAAGGCCGGTGAGGATTTTCAACGCCCGGTTGAGGTGGTAGGTGCCGAGATCGTGCCAGGCGCGGGCTTCTTTCGGGGCGTTTTGGGTCGCCAGTTCCAGCCAGTGTTCGGCCTCCGGGTATTTCCCCTGTTGGGAGAACATTAGCCCCACCCAGGACATCGACCGGAGATCCTCCGGGTGGGCCTTCAGATAAGCCGGTCCGTGTTGGGTCGCCTTGCGGCCAAACTCAATCGCCTTGTCGTTCTGCCCGGCGGCCTCCATGGCCTCGATGATGAGGGGAATCTTCAAAAAGTCCTCGGGCGTGTCCCGGAACTCTTTCAGCAATGTTTCCAGCTTTGGTTTGTCCTCCGGCTTGGGGACGTCTCCGCTGATGGCGAACCCGCCGGTCCTGTTGGTCGCCACGGCAAACATGGCCTGGCCACTGGGATAATTGGCCCCCGCCCGCACGTTTTTTTCCCATTCCGGCGAACCGGCCGAGGAAACCGACACGCCGAACATCAAAAAGCCAAAGACGGAAAGAGATCGCATGAGAGGCGTCCCGCGAGAAGACGAAATGGCGACATGGGGGGAATAACCTGTCTGGCACGACAGGTCAATGCGAAGATAAAACAGGCGAAGATCAATCGCCCGGCGCCCGGTCATTCGGCCGCTTACGGCCTGACACCGATCTTTGACGGGTATTGAAGCACGGTCTCTTTCGGGGAAGAAGGAGCTTTGCCCGGCTCGACACCCGGAGAAAGGGCTGGCAAAGGGAGAGGGATTTTGACATCCAACGCCGGCTCGAACTCCGGTTCATTCCGCCGGGCCTGATCGGGGCGCTCATCCCCTGATCGCAAGAATTGCTGGCGTTGCGCCGGGTCAACCAATTCGAGTGCATCCAACACGGGCCGGTCCCAAGGCCGCAAATGACAATTCCATTCCCGCACGACTTTGGCGGCCTCCGCCGGCCGACCGGTCAGGCCAAGCCATAGCACGCGGTTCACGCGGGTAATTTGCAACAATTGTTGATCGTCCGGCTCCAGCAATTCCTCGCCGGGAAGACTGCGGTTCGGGCTGCCCTCTTTCAACTCCCAACCATGCTTGATGGCCATCACCCCCAACCGCTGACTGAAACTCTGTTCGACAACCGCCAGCAGTTTCCCGACCTCATCCATTTCGGCCTTGGTTCCCTCTTGAATGAGCAACGCGGCGAGGGTGGCGGCCAGCCGCACATCCTCCGGGTGACGCTTCACGGCCGCTTGCAGATGTTTTTTGGCCTCGTCGTGCCGCTTGGCCGCGATTTGCCCCTTGGCGAGCAAGTAACTCCGGCGGGCGGAAGGATGCGCGGCCACCTTCCTTTCCAAGAAGCGATTCGCCAAATCCGGATCGTCAGCCGCACCGGCGATGAAGACAGCCACATTGTCCTGCAAGTCGTCATCCGCACCGAGTCGCATGGCCGCCAAAATCTTGGCCGCTCCGGCAGAATCCTCAAAAACCATCGCCGCGAGGAAAACGCTGGCGATGTCCGCCCGGCGGGAGATTGCCGAATCCGTCGATTGGCGCAGCCGGGTCAGTTTGGCCTGTAAGGGGCCGAATTTTTTGCGACGTTCCTCAACGGTCTCCCCGGTCGAGGCGGGCGGCGTGACATGACTGACCCAAACCGCGTATGCGGCGGCCAGCGGGTCCGGGGATCGCTCGGCCATCCGCACGGAATCTTCGATGGTTCGGTCTGTCAACTTGATGCCGTGGCGAACCAAAACGCTTCGGATGGAAGCAGTCTCGTTGATTTGAATTTTCAAGTCGATTGCGGTGTTCGTGTCGCCAACCAAAATTCTTTGGGCGGGGAGGTCCTCTTGCTTGTCGGAATCATCAACAGCCGCCCATGACAGGAAAAGATTCCAGTGAAGCCGGCGAATTCGCGATTCGATATTGTCCGGGTCCAGTTCCACGGCGGCGTCAAAGCCGTGGCCGGCCCTGACCAAGAATTGGCCAGCCTCGGACAGCGAGCCTTTCTGCGATCCGATCACGCCGACTTGAAGTTTTTTGTGATGCGAAGAATCGCCCAAGCCGGTGAGCGTGTTGAGGCCACTGGAACGGGGAAGTTCCTCACCCAAAGCTAGTTTTGCGAATCGCCTGAAGTGACGCATGCCCAATGTCCGCCAGACAGCGGGGTCTTTCGGGTTTGCTTTCGTGGCCTCTGTCAGCAACTTTTCAGCCCGGTCGGGCTGATAGTTTCGGTCCAGCAGCTCGCTCAGAAATATCATGGCCGCCGTGTCGTTCGGGTGATCCCGCAGATACGTCGGCCCGAGTTCGACCCCTTTGGACATATAATCGTCCAGCAATTTGGTGTCGCTGTGTTTGTCAAGTCCGTCGATGATCGCTTCCAGTTTGGGAAACTCGGCCGGTTCGTTTCGCCATTGCCTCATCAGTTTTTGCAGATCCGCGGCGGACAGTTTCGGCTTTTCGGCCTCGCCGCCTGCCTGGCACTCGCCGTCGGAATTGACGCCAATTTCAACCCTCACATCACACAGCGGATATTTGACCGCCTCCCGCACGGATTTTTCCCACTCCGGGGAACCGGCCAACGAAAGGGAAGCGCCAAACATCAGAAAGCCAAGGATGGAAAAAGACCGCATGGGAGGCGTCCCGCGAGAAGACGAAAGGTCGGCGATATGGGGGGAATAACGTGTCTGGCGCGGGAGGTCAATGGGAAGATGAAACGGGCGAAAATCAATCGCTTATTCATTAGGATCGGGGCCAAGCTCCGGGTAGCGAAAGGCGGGCTTCGGCTTGGGAGGCAGTGCTCGATCCTTGCCGAGCGAGGACTGAAAGAACTGTTCGGAATCCGTTTCGCCCGTCACGGTCGGCCAGGCTTTATTGCGAGGCTGAAGGAGGCCGCCGGTCGTCGGCGAAAGCGCCTGATCGTCGGCCAGCCCTCCCGGTTCGGTCATCCGATAGGCTTTCAGCACATCCTTATGATCTTTCCGAGAGAAAACCTGCCATTTCTCCAGCAGTTCAAAGACATCACCCCGTTTGCCTGTCAGGCCCATCAGGATCACTCGATTGACACGGGTGATGCGGAGGAGTTCCCGATCTCCGCCCGGCATGATGTCATAACACAATTCTCCGCGATCCTTCAGCGGAGGCAAACCCGGAATCTTTTCGTCCCATTCTTTGCGAATTGTCAGTTCCCGCAAACACTTGTCGAAATCGGCTTCCACTTTGGATAACAGACGGTCAGCCTCCGGCAAATCGGCGGCTGTCCCCTCTTTGATCAACAGGGCTGCGAACAGGGCCGCCAGTTTTTGATCGTCGGGGTGCTTGCGAACCGCTTCCCGCAATCGTTTTCGCGAAGCGTCGAATTGCTTGTCGAGGATCAACGCCGTGCCAAGGAACAGACTCCGGCCGGGATCGTCGCGAAGGGCCAGTTTGTATTCCATCAACTCGATCAGTTTCGTTGGTTCTTCAAACACAGCCGCCGTCAGATGATCCTGCGGCACATCGTCCACATCCGGTTTCATGGTTTGCAGTATCTTCGCGGCGGACTTGCGGTCATCAAACACCAGACGATTCAACATCACTTGAACCCGTTTGGCGTCTCGGACCGTCTTGGGATCGGACGATTGACGGAATTGCTCCAGCCGGGGCATCATCTTCCGAAAAAAAGCCTTGTGCTCTTCGGATGGATCATCCATCAATCCGGGTGAGTTCGTTACTCCCATGAAAAAGGCATAAAAAACGGACAACGGATTGCTTGAGAGTTCAGCCGCCCGTCTGCCATCCGACGTCATCAGGTCCTCCCGAAGAATGTTACGCGACTTCAGGATGCTCGTCAGTTGTTGCCGAATCTCGGGGTTGGGTTCATGAATAATCAAAAGAATCAGGATCGCCTGCCAGTTACAACGAAACACGCGAGCTTTCACATCGTCGGGGGCGAACAGAACAGCCCAATCGAAGCAATCGGCCGCCTTCTCCAGAAAATCAACAGCCTCGTGTTTGTCGTGAGCGGCGGCCCATACCAAGTGAGCGCGAAAGGTCTGGCGTTGGACGGGGCCTAGTTTGGACAATGACGCCGGATCATCGAATTCAACGGGTTTGCCCCCCAAGGCAATTTGCAAGGCCCGGTTGTAGTAGAACGTCGCGAGGTCATGCTAGGAGCAGGCGTCTTTTGGAAGAGTCTGGGTGGCCCGGTGGAGCCAAAACTCTGCTTCCGGAATCTTTCCTTGGCGGGCGAACGTCAGACCGATCCAAGACATGGAAGCCACATCCTGCGGATGATTCTTCAGGTATTCCGGCCAGAGCCGGATCGCCTTGTCTGCAAACTCATCAACTTTTGCGCGCTGCCCGGCGTCCTGCAAAGCATCAATGATGGGGGAAATCTTCAAAAAATCTTCGGAAGTGCCCCGAAACTCTTTCAGCAATGTTTCCAGTGCCGGTTCAGCGAGTTTCGGTTTGGCGGCCTCATTGGTGATGGTGAATTCACCATCCGAGTCAATCGATATTTCCAAGCCAGCTTTGGCCTCGGGATACTGAACCAACGACCGCACGGATTTTTCCCATTCCGGGGAACCGGCCAACGAAACGGAAGCACCAAGCATTAGGCAGCCAAGGATGGAAAAAGACCGCATGGGAAGCGTCCCGCGAGAAGACGAAGGGTCGGCGACATGGGGGGAATAACGTGTCTGGCGCGGGAGGTCAAGAGGAGATGAAAAGGCGGATGTGAAGCCGGATGACCGTTACTTCTTCGTCGCTTCCAGCGCCATCGCGGTCAATTCGCCGACGGCGGCGCGGGGGCCGTTGGGAGAGCCGAAGACGGAGGTGCCGGCGACGAAGACGTTGGCGCCGTTGGACGCGCACTGGCCGATGGTTTTCAGGTCCACGCCGCCGTCCACTTCGAGTTCGCACGTCGGGTTAAAGCGTTCGATCAAGGCCCGGATCTCGGCGATGCGGGCGGGGCTTTCAGCCAGAAAGGCCTGGCCGCCGAAGCCGGGCCACACGGTCATGCACAGGGCGAGGTCGATTAGGCCGATCAGCGGTTCCAGAACTTCCGTCGGGGTGCCGGGATTGATCGCCAGCCCGGCTTTGCAATTCAGCTTGCGGATCTCGCGAAGCAGCGGTTTCGGATCCGGCAGCACTTCGTAATGGACGATGAGCGAATCGGCCCCGGCCTTCACGAACGACTCGACGAACTTCGCCGGTTCCATCACCATCAAATGCACTTCGAGCGGCAACCGGGTGATCGGCCGAAGCCCCTTCACCACCACCGGCCCCATGCTGAGGTTGGGGACAAAGTGGCCGTCCATCACGTCCACATGAACGCGATTGGCCCCCCCGGCCTCGGTTTCGAGAACAAGCTGCCCGAGCCGGGAGAAATCCGCTGCCAGAATCGAGGGAGCAATCATCGCCATGTTTCCGTGTGAATCGAGACTGACAAAAACGAGGCCGAACGCCAAAGGCGGTTTGTTGGTTCGCCTTCCTCTTTTGCCATCGCATTATTATTAGTGACCATATGGACCCGGCCCCCAAACTTCAGCACGGCCTGCGACGAATCGGCCTCGTGCTGTTGGGGTTGGGGTTCGTCGGCATGGCATTTCTCGGGGTCATGCTGCCCGGCATCCCCGCGACGCCGTTTTTGATGCTGGCGAGCTATTGCTTTGTGCGCTCGTCCCCCCGGTTGCATCGCTGGCTGCATCGTTCGCCGCTGTTTGGGAAACTGTTGCGGGATTGGGAAACACATCGCGGCATGCACCGGTCGGTCAAACGAACCGCGATGGTGTTGGTCGTGGTGGCCGTGACATGCAGCATCACGTTTTCGAGTTTGCCCGTCTGGGCGAAGATCTGCATTGGCTGCCTCGCCTTGGTCGGGCTGACGGTGATCTGGCGAATTCCCACGATTCCAACGGGGGCGGCCGAAACCAAACCCGAGTCGGTTGAAAGCATTCGCCAGAACCCCGGCGAATGAATTTCCCGATAGTTTAATGAAGGTTTTGTTTGCATTTGGCGAAAAGAGTCTTTAGTCTCGATCTTTTGCCCATGCTCTCTCAATCTTTCATGGTTCGTTCTGGTCGGGGCTGCCGGGCGGCGATTGTCCTCGGCGCATTTTGCCCGATGTTTCCTTGAGATTGAATTTACTCGTTGAGATGGCCATCTTTTCCATGGCCGGACTCGCATGATCCGGCCGGAGATTTTGTTATTTTTCCTTCCCGTTTTCCGGGTGTCACGGAGTCTTTTGTAATGTCTCTCCCCAAGGTTTTTCCCATTCGGCGGCGTGCGTTCACGCTGATCGAACTGTTGGTGGTGATCGCCATCATCGCCATCCTCATCGGGTTGCTGCTGCCGGCCGTGCAGAAGATCCGGGAGGCCGCGAACCGGATGAGTTGCACCAACAAGATGAAGCAGATCGGCCTGGCCGCCCACAACTTCAACGACACGAACGGCTTCCTTCCCCCGGCCGTCACCGCCACGAATTCGCATTTGGGAAATGTGACGGGGGGAAACCCCGGTTCGCAGGCGTTCGGCCCCAACTGGGCCTGTCTGCTCCTGCCGCAACTGGAGCAATCGGCGCTGTTCAACCAGTATCAAAACAACTTCTTGAGCTACGCGGCCACCGGCGACATGACATGGATGGCGATTCGCACCACGCGACTCACGGCTTTTCTCTGTCCCTCGGACGGGAACACGGCCAACCCGTGCAGCATCGCGGGGGGCGGCTGGCAACGCGGCAACTATGCCGCCTGCGCCGGCCCGGCCAACTGGAACACGATGGCGGGGGGCATCGGCAACAACAGCGACTTCAGCCTGCCCGCCGCCGGCGTGATGGGGATCAACTGGGGCACGGCGGTCGCCACCATTCCGGACGGCACCTCCAACACGGTCATGTTCAACGAAGTCCGCGCGTCCCCGGATGCGGGCGATCCCCGCGGCGTGTGGGCGCTCGGCTTCCCGGCTTCCAGCGTCACCTCTTGGAACGCCACCGGAGATTGCACGACGCCGAACGACAACAACCCGCTCTCGGATGATGTGCAAGGCTGCGTCGCCCACCCCGAAATCAACATGGGCTGTTATCTCCCCGGCGGCAGCGTGCAAGGCAACGCCCGCAGCCTCCACACCGGCGGCGTGAATTGCTGTTTCGCGGATGGCAGTGTGAAATTCATCAAGAATTCCATCGACCGCTACCAGTGGTTTCTGATCCAGTCACGGGCCGACGGCCAGACGCCGACCAATTATTGAGGCGAGGGAGATCGATTGGGAAAACGATGGCTGCCGCGGTTGCTGATTGTCGTGGCCGTCATCAGTGCGGTCATCGCCGGTTTCTGCCGCCACTACCGCGTCTACAGTTATGAAGGCTGGGAAGTATACCAGTTCATGGAAGCCGAATGCCATCCGGCATGGCGGGATTATCACTTCGGCCACATCTCGGCGGGCGATTCCGTCGAGGATGTCATTGCCCGAACCCAGCCGATCATTGTGGAGCGAAAGGGCAATCAGGTTTTCCTGAAATATCAACAACGGGGTGGCCTCGGCACGTCATTGTGTGCCGTGGCTTATGACGGGAGAATGGTTTTCGCCTTTGCAACCAGCTGCGCGTGGACTCGCGTGTTTTTTGACGAATTGACCGACGAGCAGAATCTGGAGATGTTGGGGCGGCCCAAGGACGATCCTCTTCGGTATGGTCGTGGCATCGTGGTTCGCTAGTTTCGTGATTGACTCCACATTCAAACGACTCGCCTTGGCTGCACACCCGCATGATACCGCCGAGCATTCGGGAAAAGGCCAGGTGACACCATTCCGGTTCGTGAAGTTCCTGTGAACCCCGTTCCGAATCGGAACTTCCTCGCCTAAACTCCCTTTGTGAAGATTGATGTCGCCGCTCCGAAGGGTTTCCCGATGAAGTTTGTCCGTCCGCTGTTCCTGTCCGTGTTGATCCTCGCCGGTTGCGGCAACACCGAGGAAAAGGTGAAGACGTACCCTGTGACGGGGCAGATCAACTACGACAGCAAACCGGCGGCCGGCGTGCAGGTGTTTCTGGTTCCCACCAGTGCCCCGATGGTTCCGGAAATTCCGATGAACCCGCACGCCCTCACCGGGCCGGACGGTCGTTTCACCGTGCAAACCTACGGCGAAAAAGATGGCGCCGCCGAGGGGGGCTATCAGGTGGTGCTGCTCTGGCCGGCGGAGCCCAAGAGCGAGGACGAGGAATCGCAAGAAGACCGCCTGTTGGGCTGGTACACGGCCGTTTACTCCACGTTGACCGTGCAGATCAAGCCAACGGAAAACAACATCCCGGCGTACAACCTGCCGGTGAAGAAGGTGAAGCCCGCCGCCATGAAGGGCATTCCGGGCAAGAACTGAATGCCGATCACTTCCCCCTCCGGATTTCAGGGGCCATCGCCCGCTTCTTCCGGCCCGAAGACCACTTTCTCGCGGGATTTTTTCCCATAAGTTACCCGTCAGTCACCTGCCGGGGAGGCCGATGGTTCCCGCTGAATTGATGGTCCGCGCGACGCTTCTCTTTTCCGTGATCGCCTTCGGCGGCGCCGCCGCGCTGGTGCTTGCGTGGGCCGTCCAGAACGGCCAGTTCGACAATTTTACCCGCGCGGCCGAGGGAATCTTCGACGCCGACGAACCTATTGGCCAACCCACGGATCGAACGCTATCGGCCGCGGCCGGAGAGCGGGATGCGTGAGATGAAACCAAACGCCGTCCCCACTGCCGAAGAGATGAGGCGGGCATCCTTGGAGCGTGTCGCCATCGACGCCTCCTGCCGCCGGGCCGTGCTGACGTGGTATGCCAGTGCTGTGTTTTGGTTGCTGGTCGGCTCGACCTTCGCGCTGCTCGCCAGCTTCAAGATGCACATCCCGGACTGGCTGACCGAATCCGGCTGGCTCACCTTCGGCCGGGTCCGCCCGGCCCACTTGAACACGGTGGCCTTCGGCTGGGGCAGCATGGCGGGCATCGCCTCGGCCATTTGGATGATGGCCCGCCTCGGCCGGGTGGAACTCAAATACGGCGGCCTGCTCGTCGTCGCGGCCATGATTTGGAACATCGGCATCGCCGTCGGCGCCGGGGGGATTCTCCTCGGTCATTCAACGAGCATTGAATGGTTGGAGATGCCTCGGCCGGCGCCGATCATTTTGGCCGTCTCGTTGCTGATCGTCTCCGCGTGCATTTTCGTCAACTTCACCCGACGCCGGGAACGGCATGTTTACGTTTCCCAGTGGTACATCCTCGGCGCCATGTTCTGGATGCCGATGCTGTACATCACGGCCCAATGGCTGTGCGTGGAACTGCCGGCTCGCGGCGTGGTGCAATCGGCCGTCAACTGGTGGTTCGCCCACAACGTCCTCGGCCTGTGGGTGACGCCGATGGGCCTCGCCACGGCGTACTATCTGATTCCGAAAGTCATCGGCCGGCCGGTGTATTCGTATTACCTGAGCATCATCGGCTTTTGGTCGCTGGCGCTGTTTTATTCTTGGGCGGGGATGCATCACCTCGTCGGCGGGCCGATGCCGGCGTGGATGATCTCGGCGTCCATCGTCGGCTCGATGATGATGCTCGTCCCGGTCGGGGCGGTGGCCGTCAACCACCACTTCACGATGCAGGGTCATTTCCACGAACTGAAGCACAGCCCTACTCTGCGGTTCGTGGTCTTCGGGGCGATGTCTTACACGGTGGTGAGCGTGCAGGGGGCCTTCGAGTCTCTGCGGCAATTCAGCGAGGTGGCCCACTTTACACACTACACCATCGCCCACGCGCATCTCGGGATGTATGGCTTCTTCACGATGGTGATGTTCGGCTCCGGCTACTACATGATCCCCCGCATGACCGGCCGGGAATGGGCCTCCAACTGGCTCATTCGCCTGCATTTCTGGTCGTGCGCCTTGGGCATCATCATGTACTTTGTCACCCTGACTTACGGTGGCTGGCTCCAAGGCCTGATGCTCATCAACCCGGATGTGAAGTTCATTGAGATTGTGGTGAAACTGACACCGTATTTGCACGGTCGAAGCATGGCCGGATGCCTCATGACCTTCGGGCATGTGGTGTTCGGGTTATCATTGGTCTTGAATCTGTCGGGAGTGGGGAAGAGGTTTGGGGGCGGACGCTAACAAGATGACAAGGAGACAAGGTGACACGGAGACAAGGTGACTAAAACCTTGATGGTCTGATCGCCGCAATGTCGCTTAGAAGACTCTGATTTTTGTCACCTTGTCATCTGCCAAGCTTGGTTATCATCAAAAAGAGGGTCTCAAGTGGATCGCGGCATGATCCTGTTTCTGGGGTTCGTCCTCACCTTCGGCTCTTCATGGGCCGGGTTGGTGTACGCCCCCCGGTTGCAACTCGGGGGATTGGACTCCGTCGGCGAGGCGGGGACGGCTCAGGCCTACCCGCGCGTTCGCACGGAACAGGAAGAACGTGGCAAACGAGTGTATGAGGCAAACGGCTGCCTCTATTGCCACAGCCAGCAAATCCGCTCGACCACCTTTGGCAACAACGCGGACATCGCGCGGGGCTGGGGCCGGCGGCGGAGCGTGCCGCGTGATTATGTGAACGATCAACCCATCTTGCTCGGCACGATGCGAACCGGGCCGGATTTGGCGAATGTCGGCCAGCGTTGGAGCGCCGACTGGCAGCACAAGCATTTGTACAACCCAAGAATGATGGTTCCGAAGTCCATCATGCCGTCGCTCCGGTTCCTGTATGAAATCCGGCCGATGGTCGATGGCAAACCTTCACCCGAGGCAATCGCCCTCACCGGGGCATGGGCGGCCGAGATTCCCGAGGGGTCCGAAGTGATCCCGACGGAGGACGCCAAGGCGCTCGTCGCTTATCTGCTGTCGTTGGATCAATCCGCCGATTTGCCGGAGGCCCGCGAATGACCGAACCGAACGCGGAAAAACCGGAGGAATTGATCGACTTCGATCAAAATCCCGACCAGACGGCGATGGACGTGCCCCAGATGATGGGGCCGCTCTACCGCGAACACGACGAACCCCGTGACGGGTTCGAGCCGGTCCCCCTTTGGATGGCCGGGGTGTTCGGCCTCCTGATCTTCTGGGCCGGTTGGTATTTCGCCACGCACAGCGGCGACTATCGGGCCGATGTCTACGATGCACCAGTCCCCCGCAACACCGACGCGGGCTTCATCCCCCATACGCCGGAACAACTCACGGAAGCCGGGCGGCAACTCTACATCCAATGCGCCGTGTGCCATAAATCAAGCGGTGAGGGAATCCCCGGTGTCCACCCGCCGCTGAAGGACACCGATTGGGTGGTCGGCAAAGAGGCCAAACCGGAACGCCTGATCCGCATCGTCTTGTTCGGCGTCAAAGGTGAAATGACGGTCAACGGCCAGAAATACACCGTCCCCATGTCCGGTTACGGCGGTCAGTGGAAAGACCACCAAGTGGCCGCCGTCCTGACGTACATTCGTCAGGCCTGGGGCCACAAGGGCGAGCCGATCACCGCCGAGGATGTGGCCAAGGTACGGGCCGAGGAATCCGCGAGGAAGTACATCGACAGCGAGAGTTTCACGGTGCCCGAGTTGTTGAAGAAGTAATTTTTTCAGAAAATGGCGAGGCCCCAATGAGGGGTGAATCATCATGATCAAGTAATGTGTTTCAACAGATTCTTTGGCTCGAAGTACTGTTCGCCGACGAATGATTTCTCTCGTTTGCCCGGCTCTTCTGATTCGGGATTTGTACAATTCAGAAGCATCGACTCGTTAATCTCGCTTTGAACTCTCCACAAAAGAGCGCCGAAACATGAATCGTTGTTTCCAAACGGCCTTGTTGGCCTTGGGCTTGCTCGGATTGTTGTCGACCTCGCCCGTTTTAGCCGATCCGAAACCATCCGGCAAAAACACCGTCAGTTCCTTTGACAAGCTCGACCGCGAGCAAATGACCCCCATCGACAAAGCCCAGCTTCCCGACATCACGGTTGGCGTGGTGACCGTGGATTCCGGCGTCGTTCTGAGTTGCGCGTTATCCGTGGACGGCAAACTGGCGACCGGCACGGACTTGGGCGTGGTGATCCTCTGGGACATGACCGGCGCCGCCCCCAAAGAACTAGCCAAACTGCAACCCGCCAAGACGAAAGGCCGCGTCGAGAATCTGGTTTTTTCCAACGATGGCAAACGTCTGGCCGTTTCGCTGGCCGGGACGCTTCATGTTTGGGACATCACGGAGAAAGGCGGCAAACTGTTCGATTCAAAATTAGTCGGCCGCATCGGCGGGCTTGTCTTCAGTCCGGACGGGAAATGGATCGTTTGTGGCTCTGACAATCAGGGTCAGCTTTTCGCCGTCGAGGAAAAAGAGATCACGCCGGCGCCCGGCCACTTCTTGGGCGCCCATGCCTCTTTCATGTTTTCGGCCGATGGCGGCCTGTTTGCCTCCGTCTTCTTCACGCCTTTGAGAAACGGCAAACTGTACGGGTCCGAAGTCAAGTTCTGGAAAATGGTGAAGAAGAAGCCTCTCGAATATTCGATGGTTCAACTGGACAGCGGCATCAAGTCGATCGCCCTGAGTCCCGATTCAAAAATGATGGCCACCGGAAGCCTCGACAATGTGGTGCGAATCTGGGACATGACCGGCGAGAATCCGGAAGTCAAGGCGAAGATGAATTCGCCCCGGCCGATTCGGAGTTTGTCGTTTACCCCGGATGGCGCCAGTCTGGTCGCTTTCAGTTCGGGAGCCGACATCCTCCTGTACGACGTGGCCAAAGGCGAAAAACAAATGGCGTGGCAGTTCATGCCTCGCCCGAATACCGAATTTGCAACCGGGGCGATGTACATGTTGTTTTCGGCCTGCGCGACGGCTCCCGACGGCAGGCATGTCGCCTTCGCAAACAACACCGCCAAAACGGTTGTCATGCGGCTGCCGATCAAGCCGGGCGCCCCCCGGCCCGTGAGCAAACCAGAGGTCGAAGAAAAACCCCGGCCAAGCTCCCCGGTGAGCGGGGCGGACATGAAGGAAAAGTTCCGGTTCGACGGTCACACAAGTTCCGTCTACGGGGCGGCGTTCCTCCCGGATGGCAAGACCGCTTTGTCATGGAGCTTTGACCAGACAGTGCGACGCTGGGATTTAACGACCGGAAAGGAAACGGCAAAATACCCAATCAGGCTTGTGAATGATCTGGCCATCTTTCCTGACGGCAAGAAGGCCATCTTTGCCCAGGGGCAAACTGTCGGCACCCAGCGAGTCACCATTTGGGATTTTGAAAACGGAGAAGAGATCGCGGCCTGGAAAGGGCATGAAATGAGCATCAGCCACGTCCGGCTGCTCCCGGACGGCAAGGGGGCGGTGACGGCCAGCCCCGACGGGACGGCCATTCTTTGGGACATCGAGTCCGGAAAGAAGGTCTGGGAGTTTGCCGTCCTGCGGAAAGACGAATCAGACGGGCTTCCGATGGGTGTTCGGCGCCAGACAGGTGTGGCGATCTCCGTCTCGCCGGACGGGAAGTTTCTGGCAACCGGATCCTCCCGGAGCCGAAAGGTGGTCATTTGGAACCTCCAAACCGGCAAAGAAGTTCAGACGTGGGCAAGCGGCCACGGCGAGGTCAGTTGCGTGGAATACTCTCCGGATGGCAAATACCTGCTGACAACCACCGGCGATCACCGCGACGCCGGGGCGCAATTGTGGGAAGCGGCCACCGGAAAGCTGGTCCGTGAGTGGCTCGTCGGGTCGCTGTCATCCGCGACCTTTTCCCCGGACGGAAAACGCTTTTTGACGACGGAGACGAAACCAGAAGTTCGGCTGTGGGATGTGAACAAGCTGATTGCGCTGGGCCGGTTTGGCGGGCATGACAAACGGGTGACAAGAGCGGCCTTCTCGCCCGACGGCAAGACAGCCATTTCGACGGGATACGATGATACGGTGCGGGTCTGGAAACTCCCTGATTGAGGCTGCTGGTCGGTCGCCCGCATCTGAATTGACGGGATTCGGCATCAGTGATGCCGTTCTCATCGGCCTCATCCTGTCGCCCGGACAACCGCCGCGATGGCGGCCGTTTCAATGCGCAGAATGCTCGCTCCGAGGGAGCGCAGTTCCCAGCCTGCTTCCACAGCGAGCTCGGCCTCCCGGTCCGAGAAGCCCCCTTCCGGGCCGATGGCGATGGTCACCAGTTGGCCGTTGGCCGGGGCGAACGGGCTTTTGCCCGAGGGGTGGGCGAGCCAGCGCAATCCTGTGACGTTGCGAATCCATTCGGAGAATCGGACGGCCGGCAATACCCGCATCAGGACGTTTCGGCCGCATTGTTTGCTGGCCTCGATGACGGCTCGTTGCAGTTTGTCGATCTTCGCGTCATCGCTTTTCACGATGCTGCGTTCCGTCATCAGCGGCGTGAAACTCGTCGCCCCCAGTTCCGTGAGTTTCTCAATCAGAAAATCTCCCCGGTCTCCCTTGGGCATCGCGCAGCCGACATGCACGGGCGTGGCCGGTTCCCGCGAAATTTCATCAACCCGGATGATTTGCAAGTCCACCCGCTTCTTGCCGATGCCCATAATCTCCGCAAGGTATTCCCGGCCGTCGCCATTGAAGAGGGTGACTTGCTCCCCGGCCGGAATCCGCCGGACTTGCGACAGATGATGAGCCTCCGGCCCCTCCAGCGTGGCCGGGCCGAGGCCAATCGGTTCGGGAAGAAAAAAGCGATCAGCCATTGGTCACGGAGTCTTGCTAAAAAGGATGGAGGGGCGGAGATGAGTCTAAAGGAGCAACAACTCATCTCTTTCTTATCACCGCAACAGGGATTTTCATGACGGCAATTCAAGAGCCCCACTGCGTCAGCGGTGGGGGTGGCTTCCTGAGAGCGAAAGCCACCCCCACCGCTGACGCAGTGGGGCTCTTGAATTGTCGCAAATGGCCGGTCATTCCGAGTTGGTGAGTCGCGTGTTGTCCCGGTCCATGCCGTTAAGGCCCTCCGAGGAATGGCGGCCGAAGGTTTCTTCGGCGTCGTGGGCGGTTTCCGGGTTTTCGCGGAGGTGTTTGTCGAGTTCCTGGCGGCGGTGTTTGTTGCCGCGTTTCTTTTTGGCCCGCTTCAACTGGCGAAGCTGCCGTTTGTCCGGTTCGCTCATCGGTGACTCCCGTGAATCAAAGTTCGACCCCGCTGAGAATCCTGCTGGCCACCGACGCCTGGCGTCCGCAAGTCAATGGCGTCGTCCGGTCTTGGGAAACCAGCATCGCCAAACTCCAGGAACGCGGGCACACCGTGGCCGTCCTTGAGCCGGGGATGTTCCTGGGCGTGGCCGCCCCGCTTTACAACGAGATTCGGCTGGCGATAACCTCCCGGCGGGTGATCGCCTCTTGCATTCGCGAGTTTCGGCCCGACGTGATTCATATCGCCACGGAGGGGCCGGTCGGCCTGTCGGTTCGCGGGTATTGCCAGCGAAACCGCCGCCCGTTCACCACGTCGTACCATAGCAACTTTCCGGAGTTTTTGGAACACCTCGTCAGCTTCCCGGCCCGCTGGTCGTACCGTTACATGCGCTGGTTCCATTCCGCGTCCCGTTGTGTCCTCGTCTCCACTCCCACGTTGGAACGGGATTTGAGGGCGCGCGGCTTCAATCATCTGGCCCGTTGGTCGCGCGGCGTGGACCTCTCCCTTTTTTACCCCCGGCCAAAGACATTTGATTATCCCCGGCCGATCCAGCTCTACGCCGGCCGGGTGTCGCGGGAAAAAAGCGTGGAGGCATTTCTGGCGACGGACACGCCGGGAACAAAGATTGTCGTCGGCGACGGCCCGATGCGGGAACAGCTTCAACGAGCCTTCCCGAAGGCTGTTTTCCTCGGTTACCGCCGTGGACCCGCCCTTGCGGAGGCCTACGCCAACGCGGATGTGTTCGTGTTCCCCAGCAAGACGGACACCTTCGGCCTCGTGATGATCGAGGCCATGGCTTGCGGCATCCCCGTGGCCGCCTATCCGGTTCTTGGCCCGATTGATGTGGTGACTGCCCCCGGCGTCGGCTGCCTGCACAAGGATCTTGCCACCGCAATCAAACTAGCCCTCATCAGCGGCAACGCGGACGCCTGCGTGCAGCACGCCCGCCAGTTCGACTGGGACCGATGCACAGATCAATTGCTGGCGAATTTTGTGTCTGCAAAACCCATGTCGTCCCCCAACCCTTTTTCCTGAAAACTACGCATTACGAACATCTTGCCGACGGCGGAAGGAGGGGCTGCCGCGCAAACGCATCCCCGGCCGGGGTGTTGCCGAACGCGAGGCTGTGTTCGATCCGTGGCTAAAAATTCTTCTCTTTGCCTTCGTGGCTATTTCAAACATTCAAATAGGTCGGAGATTTCTTGTGGACGAAGAGGCTACAGCCCTTGGGTTTTCAAGATTTCAAAACCGGTCAAAATCCGACTCAAAAGTGATGTGAAAAGGAGGTAAAACAACCTCCCGGTGACCAATTCAGTCCGTTTCGCACCCCAAATGTGGTCAAATTTGATGGGCCAACTGAACACTTTTTTTCAAAACCCCCGGAAAAACAGGGGGCTCCTTGATGATTTTGGGATAATCCAAGCCATTTTGGGGTCGTTTTCACCCTCCTCTTCGAAGATCCGCAATATTGCGGATCTTCGGTTCCTGCCACACAAAGTTTTCGCGGTCAATGGAATCCGGCATCAGCGAATCAAGGGAGAATGCCACCGCGACAACATAACAATACATTGATTCAATAATAATGCACGTCGCATTGCCATTGCAATATGACAGCCACACAAACATATAGTTGATTGCCTTTTGCGACATTGAATTGACACATGGCATCTGTCCGGACAAAATAAATTTCTTCAATAAATTCATCGCTGAATATTCAAATTGACGCAATTTTCGCCAGCAAAGTTTGCGCATTTTTCATCAGCCAAATCACCGTCCACTCATCTGGCTTTCACATCTTTTGATCCACCCGTGTTCTTCGCGATTTCCACACATTATGGGCCTAATCATTTCTTTTGCCCAATGGTTCTCTTTTTCAACAGGTGTTGTTAATGCTTCGCAGCAGATCGCTTCGATCCGGTTTTACGTTGATTGAGTTGTTGGTGGTGATTGCAATCATCGCGATTCTCATCGGACTGCTTCTCCCCGCCGTGCAGAAGATCCGCGAAGCTGCCTCTCGGGCAAGATGCAGTAACAATCTTAAGCAGATCGGCCTGGCCTTCCACAACTACCACGACACGCAAAATGCTTTTCCGGGCGGAGCGTTTGACGGCTCTGTTCCCTGGGGGACTTCAGAAACCAGTTGGCAAGACCTGAGTGTCACAACCAAGAATGCGGCTGGTCAAATGGACAACCGCGCGGGTTTCAGCTGGGAATACAAAATCCTGCCCAACATCGAACAGGACAATCTGTACAACGTTGTCAGTCGGGCAACCTTGTATGCCACGGCCGTTCCGGTCTACACCTGTCCGTCATCCCGCCTGCCGACCGTGTACAGCACCACGTACAAATCCGACTACGTCGGTTGCGCCGGGAACACCTGGGCGCCTGATGGTGGTGGTCTCGTGATTCATCCCAGCTACACGGACGAGACTGGCACTGTTCGCTTTACATATCCGACCATCACCATGTCGTCCATTACCGATGGCACCTCCAACACCTTGTTGGTTGGTGAAAAGTGGCTGAACCCGAAGGCACAAGGCAATTCGCTGGATGGTGGCGAAAATGAATCCTGGTGTAATGCCGGCTGGGATGAAGACCATGTGCGGTGCACAGGCGGCACGTACAGTTGCGTTAATTGCTTCGGCAAGCAAGACGGATCTGCGGTGACCATTGACCGCCTTCCGCGGGCGAACAGAGACGCGCCTTTGGCGACGAGCGGCACCATCTGGAACGAGTCTTTCGGCAGTTCTCACACAAGTGGCATGAATGCCGTGATGGGGGACGGCTCGGTGCGTTTCGTTTCGTTCACGGTGGATGTGAATGTTTGGTCTGCCATCGGTTCACGGAGCGGCGGGGAAGCCCTCGGCTTGAACTGAGGTTGCTCTATTATTGCCCGGCAAAGCGCCAGATCGCACCGACGCGGTTCTCGGCGCAGCAGCCATTCGGCGTCGTAATTTCTTCTCCTCGGGTGTCCGGCCCTGGACGCTCGAGGAAGCAACTGAAGGACCCGTCAATTGAACATATCTAACAAAATGCATTGATAACCAAAGATAATTATTGCACTGTCACTTCCACGGACATGTAAACCTGTTTCAATTAGTTGCAATGCAACCACATTGACAACAATCATCTGATTGTCAATCCAAAGTTTGGTTTCACGGCCGATCATTACCGATTACGTTCATTTTGACGCATTTTTCACCACAAAAATTACTGGTTGCTCACGCGGTTTCAAATCTTTTAATCCACCCATATTCTTCACGATTCCCACACGTGACGGGCCTAATCATTTCCATTGCCCAATCTAATTGCCCAACGGACTTCGTTTTTCGACAGGTGTTGTTAATGCTTCGCAACAGATTGCTTCGATCCGGTTTTACGTTGATTGAATTGTTGGTGGTGATCGCCATCATCGCTATTCTCATTGGCTTGCTTCTCCCGGCCGTGCAGAAGATCCGTGAAGCCGCCAACCGGATGAAATGCTCCAACAACCTCAAGCAAATCGGGCTGGCCATTCACAATTACCAAGGGACACAGGGCTATCTGCCCCGCGGCGGCAGCAACAGCTCAAGCGATGGCGTGGCGAGCGCCGGATACTACCCGGTCAGTTGGTCGTGGATGTGGCACCTGCTCCCTTATGTTGAGCAATCCAACCTCTACAACAACACCGGTTCGTCGGCGATGTACACCATCACCACATCGGCGCAGAGATCCACGGTCACCAATACCCCCATGAAGATCTACAACTGCCCGACGGCCCGCGCCGTGACCGCCAGCGGGGTTCGATTCAATGCAGATTACGCGGCGTGCGGCGGCACCGACGACAGCACAACGAACGGCTTCTTCGTTTCAACTCTGAAAACGGACAACGTGGGCGCCGCCAACTGGTCATGGACGGCGCAAGAAAACAAGATTAGCTTTGGCGATATTTTTGATGGCTTGAGCAACACGATTGCCGCGGGGGAAAAGCAACTGAATCCGTTGTACCAAACAACGGAGGGGGGCGACAACGAAGGCTGGGTGACCGCTGGTTGGGATCCGGATTTTATCCGTTGGGGCAGCTTGAGCACGTCTGATTACTTGAGCACCACCAGCGGAGAAGGCGGCAAGGGCGGGTTTGCGTCCAACGCCTCCTCGCTCACTCCCGCCCAAGCGGCGGCGGCCGGTTATTCGGGCGGTTACTGGAGCCACCGCTTCGGCGGTCCTCACACCGGCGGCTCGAACTTCCTCCTCGGCGACGGTTCGGTTCGGTTTATTTCTTTCAGCATCACGCCGCAACAGTTCGTGAACGCTTGCGGCCGAAACGACGGCAGTGCGACCAACTTTGACAAATGATCAATCTCAGGTCTTCCGAACCTGAGACACGAAAATGGTATCGCTGACCGGGAGGCCCCGAAAAACCAACGGGGTCCTCCTTGACGGACACCTTGCCTCGATGCCGCCGATCAATCCACAAAACAAATAATTCCCGCCGGGGACGCTTTCGATGCGAAGATTAATGATGGTTGCTTTTCCGTTTTCTGTGTTATCGCTGACCGGCTGCGGGAACGATAATCCGCCGGCCCAAGCGCCGACATTGAGCCAGGCGCAAATTGACGCCGAGGAAAAACACAGCCAAGAAGTGTCGGCCGTGGAGAAGCAACGTGAAAAAATGCTTCCAAAGGCTGTCTATGTTCCCACCGAAGAAGCTCTCGTGAACGAGGCGGAACGCGCTCATGCCGCCGAAGTGCGTGCAGCGGAACGCGCTCAAAAAGGCCAGCCGCCGAAGCGGTAATGACGATTGATTTAGGGAAGAATTTTTAGCCACGGCTGGAACACGGATTCGGACAAAACCAAATCACATCAAGACCTGATGAAAGACCGGGCAAGAAAATTCAGGATCAATCTCCCGCCTTCTGACTCTGCCTTCATCATTGTTTTGGTCTTCTCCGAATCCGTGTTCCAGCCGTGTTCGATCCGCGGCTGAAAATGCCTTTGGTTTTCATGTTGGTCTTCATGTCTGCGCCTGAGCCGCTTGTTTGTCGGCTTCATCTCGGGTAAACTCCTCCTCAATCATTTCCGTTTGCTTGATCTCGCGGAGTTCGGTCATGGCCGTGCGTTATCAGTGTGACGTTTGCGGCGTCATCTCTCCGTTGCCGGATTCCCGGCTGGGCAAGGCCAACAAATGCCCGAACTGCACCGCCCCGCTGCCCCGCTGGCCCCTGCCGGCTCACAGCGGCAAGGGGTTGATTTACGCCCTTGTGTTCGGCGGCCTGCTTCTTGTGTTCGGCGGTCTCGGAGCGGTCGGGACGGTCGCCTGGTTCACTCTCAAAGACGATGTCGGCCCGCAAGTCGCCGTCAACAACCCGGCTCCGGATCAGAACAAGGAGTTTCCAAGAATCGATCCTCGAAAAATCGAGCACAAGGACGGGCCCCCCTGGCGCGCGCCAGATCCGAAAATGGCCATCAAAAAAGAGTGGCCGGAACGGAAGCCAGAGGAACGGAAGCCGGAGGAGCCAAAGTTTGAGCCGCCGAAGATCGAGATGCCGGCTTTCGGGCCGAATGTTCCAAAGATCGAAATCAACATTCCCCCCCGTGTCGTGCCGCCAGCGCCGCCGCTGAAACTGCCCCCTGCGCCGGCCCGGTTGCCGATCAAGCCGTGGGCCGGGACGGAGCGGAAAGAATATTCGCTGCCGGAGGTGGCCGACCGGGCAATCCCGGCGGGGGACGGCCGGTTCATCGTGTTCCACTTCTCCAAAATCCGGAAGCTAGGCCTCTTCGATGTCAACGAGGGGAAGATCACGAAATATGTGGACCTGGCCGAGGACAAGCCGCTCATCACGGCCGGGATGAACAAGATCGTCACTTACCTGCCCGAGGCAGGGATGATCCAACGGCACAACCTGCTGACGGGCGAGCGGGAGTTGATGAAACCGTTGAAGTTGGCAGGAAACATCAAACAACTCGCGATGGGCAGCGCGTCGGCCGGACCGGTCGCTGTCGCCACGGAGCAAGGCGGCATCCTGTTGGACTTGGAAACTCTGACAAGAATGCAACTGCCCGATGTCCCCGCTCCGGCCAATCCGCCGTTTGGCAATCCCGATCCGCAACCCGTGCATTTGCCATTCACGACGGACAAGCTTTGGGCCGGCGCCAACGGCCGGGCCTTCGCGTCGGTCAATCGTGTCCGCGACCATTGCACCGTTGTCCTTGACAGCGGGGGGGCGGATGTGAAAAGCCGTTTCGGCGAAATCTTCTTTTTCGGCAAGCCCAGCCCCGACGGCCGGCGATTCTTCTTCGGCGGAGTGGGGGCGATTACCTCCGACGGTCGTTTTGATGCGGCCGTTGTTTTGCCCAAAGAGCCGTTGGACGCGAGAAAGGGGCTGATGCTTCTGCCGGCGGAACACGGGCCATATTATTTCCGCCTCAACTACCTGTCCGAATCCGGCGGCCCCGCTTTGGTCCCCAAGGATTCGGCCGCTGCGGTGTCCGTTCATGCGTATGGGGTGGACAAGCCGCTTATCCGTCTGGCCAGCATGCCCGTCGCCGGTTGGAAGAATGATGTCTCGCTGACCGAATCCGTGCTTTTCATCCCGCGAGCCGGCCTTCTGACGGTTCTATCCCCGTCGCGGGACAAGCTGAACCTGATTCCCGTTGATCTCGACCAGGCGATGGACGACAGCGGGATGGACTATCTGTTGGTCACGTCGCAGCCGCCGCGAACCTATTCCTCCGGCCGGGAGTTTCGGTATCCCGTGCGGGTCCGCAGCCGGGCGGGCAAGCTGATGTTCAACCTGGAATCCGGCCCGGCGGGGATGAAAGTGGCGCCGGACGGCACGATTTCCTGGAAGCCGGACATCACCCTAAACGACCGGGAAATCTCCGTGGTGTTGAACGTGAAAGACGGGACCGCAAAGGAGACGCTCCACGTCTTCACGCTGCGGAAATCCGACGAACCGGAGGAATATGTGCCGGACCCGGAGCCGAGGAAGCCCGTCCCGGTGGTGATCGAGGAACCGAAGGGAATCCCTGATCGTATCGCTTACAAATTGCCCGCCATTCCGGGGGAGGCAACCATCAACCCGCACCAACCGGCCGACAAGGACAATCCGACGGATATCCCCGTGCCCGGCAAGTTTGACTCGATGATCCCGGCCGGCGGCGGGCGATATGTCATCCTTCATGCGAAGGCGGCAATGAAGGCCCATGTCTTCGATGTCAACACAATGGCCATCGAACGCACCATTGACGTGGGCGATGCCAACGCGACCGTGACGGCCGGGATGACCCGCCTGTTCGTTTATCAGCCCGGCACGCAAACGGTGGAGCGCTTTGCGCTGGCGGACGGCAAGAGTCACGGGCGCGAGTCGCGGTTGTTCGGCAAGACCGCCGAATTGGTGATCGGCAGCGCGTCCGAAGGGCCGTTGTTTGTGCGGGCCGGCAAATGGGCGGCGCTGTTCGACGCGGAATCGCTCGCCCCGATGACGCTTCCCATGACCGACAAGGACAAGAGCCTTTTCCCGTTTTCGACCGGCGGCGTATGGGCATCGGCCAACGGCCGGACCTTCGCGAATGTCTCGTCCCGAAACGGCGCCGGGGAAATCCGCGCGGCCACGCTGACTCCCGACGCCGTGACGGTTCGATCAGCCGAAGGAACGGCCCGATACGTCCAGCCGGGGCCGGACGGCAAGTTGTTGTTTTTCGGCGGCCACCCCACCCGGCGGGCGTCGTTGGATTCCCTCCGCGATGCTCAGCCGGACCTCGCCTCGGCGCCGGACCCGGAGATGAACGTCCTGCCTGTTCCCCCGGAAGACGCCGAGGCGCTGGTGATGTTCGAGAAGCGGCTCGAATTCGGCGTGCGGAAAAGCCAGTTGCGGATTCGCCGTTCCTCCAGCCAGATGATCGCCGCCCATGTGGACCTTCCGGGCATGGACGAACAATATCGCAACACGATGGACCTGCCCGCCTGCATTCAGGTGAACCTCATGGCCGGGGCGTGTCTCATGGCCCCGCTGGAGAAGGACCGCCTTCGGGTGGTCCCCTTGAGAGTTTCTTCCTGGACGATGCCGCCCAAGGCGGACATCGCCTGGAGGCTGCCGCCGGTTCCGGCGGCTCCTCCCGAGCCGCTGAAGCCAACAACCCTCAAAGCCCCGTCGGTCCAGGACGCCAACATCACCAACCACCGCCTGACGTTCGGGGGCGGGGGGCGTTTTCTCATCGACTTGCCGAAACCTTGCGAAATTCGCGTGTACGACCTGATCGCCAACCGGGTTCATCTCACGATCCGCACGACGGCTCCCAACCCCCCGTTCGCGGCGGGCCAGAGCAAACTGGTGATCTCCGACGGGGAGCAGTCCCGCCTGGGGTGGCTGCGGCGATATGACCTCGAAACGGGCAAACTGGAGCAATCGGAGGCGAATCGCCATGAAGTGGTCCACCTGAGCATGGGCGCCGCCTCCGAAGGTCCGTTGATTCTGGTCTGCGTCCGCCAGTTGGAGTTCATGGATCTGTCAACGTTGTCCAAAATGAAAACCGGCGAGGGTAAAAAAAAGGAGCTGCCGATGGCGAGGCTGGCCCCGGTCGTCTCCGCCGACGGGCGAACCATGTTCTCGCGGGGGCTTCTCCGGGATGACAAGTCGTTTATGGTCATGATGGAACCGGACGGCACCCGGATGGTTCCCTACTCGCCGGCGTCTGAGAAGGCCTATGCCGCTCTCTCGGGCGACGGAAAAGCGTTCTTTCTCGGGAACTCGGTGACGGATCAGACGGGATATTTCAGCAAGCTGAACCGGCCGATGCCCGCGGCGGGAAGCCAACTGCCGCCGCTGATTCCCTCGCTCACGGGAGACTACTGTCTGGAGGTTCATTCCTCCCGATACCGTCAGGGAAATGATCCCGATTACACCGGATTGGTGGTTTATAAATCCGGGCGGCGAGAACCGGTCGGCCGGATCATCAAGGCATTCGAGGGAATTCCCTCGCCGGACAATATCACGGAACGGTCTCACGGGAGCTATCTGATCACAGCGATCCCGGATGCCAACTTGGTGGTTTGGCACGACCGGACAGCCCTGAAAACGGTGTTACTTCCGGTCAATTTCAACAATCTCCCGATGGACCCCGTCCCGGAGAATGTGAAACCGATGCCCCCGGCGACCAAGATTGATCCGCCGAAGGTCAATCCTCCGATGACCAAGATCGACCCGCCCATGCCAATGATTCCCAAGGTTGACCCGCCGAGGATCGGGCCGCCGGTCGCGGCCACGAAGCACTTGGTGTTCCCGCCGTGGCCCGCCCCGCTGCCGATCAAATCGCATGATTTGAAAGAGCCGGTGACATACACGTTCGAGCAACCCGCGAAGCTGATCGTCCAGCGCGGCACGGTGGCCCTCGCCGGCGGGGGTCGGTTCATTCTGCGGCAGCGCGACCCGAAGACGATTGACGTGTTCGATTTGGATGAACTCAAAGTGACGCGGACCATCGAACTGTTCGACGGCGCCGGGGCGTGGCTGGCCGGGATGACCAAGCTCTTTGTTCAAGATGTCCGGAGCCAGTCTGTCCGCCGATTTGATCTGCTGACTGGCAAAGAAGAAAAGCAGGGGCCGATGCTTCAAATCAGCGCCCAGTTGATGTCCATCGGCCACCGGACGGACGGGCCGCTGATTGCCAGAGACGGCCAAAGCGGCATCGTTCTGATCGACGGCGATTCCCTCGAACCCTTCAGGACAACAGAAACCGCGTTGAGCGGGCCGGACATCGCGGGCAAGTTTCTCTGGTCCTCCCCGGACGGCCGGACCATCGGCGTCTCGATGGCTCCCCCCGGCGCGAGCTTGTTGAGCGGCCTGCAACCGCGAATTTCCACGAACCTGCTGACCTTCACGCCGGTCGGCCTGACAAAAGAAGTCGCCCCGTTCCCGACCGCATTCGCCATTCCCGCGAACGACGCCGGATCGGTCTACACCGGCGGCTATGGTCCGTTAAGCCCCAAACTCACGAAGTTCAACAATACGGATATTTCGCTGCAACCCGCCCAGGGGGTCCCTCCGGTCAGCGTCATGCTCCCCTCGGCAGACGGCCATTTTGTGATGCGTTACCACTGGACAAAGTCCATTCCCGCCCCGCTAGGCACGCCGAAGGCCCTGGCCACACCGGACACCTCGCCCGGTTTCGACCTCTACGCCGGCGGCAACATCGCCAAGCCGATCATGACCGTGAAGACCATCGATCCTTTGGAGAAAGAATTCAACCCGTTTATGTCCATGCACCGGATGCCGGAACTGGTGCATTTCATTCCCAAGGCAAAGGTGTTGGTCGTGGTTTCCGGAACGCTCGACAAAATTCATGTGTACCCGGCCGATTTGGAGGCCGAGATGGCCAAATCCGGCGTGGAAGCCCCTTGGGTGACATCGACGCCCCCGGCCGTCTTCGTTCCCGGCGAACTGTGGAAATACCCGCTCAAAGTGACCTCCCGGTTGGGCGGGCTGAAATTCACGGTCAGCGGCCCGGCCGCGATGAAGGTTGATGAAAACGGCGAACTCACCTGGCCCGTCCCGCCGGATGCCCGTCTGGACACCAAGGTGATCGTGTACGTCAAGGATGCGAAGGGGAATCTGGCGATCCATGTGTTTTGGATGACGAAGAAGTAATCGCCGCCGAAAACCCGTGAATCTTCCGGCAACCCGCGAAACCCCGCCCTAAGAATGGGGTATGATGAAATGACCTTTCCCGACGCACCCCTGCGATTTGATTCCATGAGCCGTCAACCATTCGTCCTGTTGCTTTCGCTGATTGCCTGGCCCCTTTTGGCTCAGGAAGCTCCGAAAGCAACCGTCGCCCCGCCGGAAATCACCAAGCAACTCAACATCACTTACAACCCGGACAAGGACGCCGACCCCGTCCGGCACAAGCTGGATGTTTATCTGCCGAAAGACGTTAAGAAATTCCCGATGATGATGTTCGTCCACGGCGGGTCGTGGAACTCCGGCAGCAAAGACTTGTACGGTTCCCTCGGCCAGACGTTCGCTCAACAGGGGATTGGCACCGTCATCATCAACTATCGTCTCTCGCGTGCTGACAACAATGTGAAGCACCCCGATCACATCAAGGACGTGGCCAAGGCGTTTGCGTGGATGAAGGCCAACGCCGCCAAACTCGGGGGAGATGAAAAGAAGCTCTACGTCTCCGGCCATTCAGCCGGTGGCCATCTCGTCTCCCTGCTGGCGACGGACGACCAATACCTGAAGGCCGAAAAGTGTTCCGTGGCGGACATCAGCGGCGTGATGCCGATCAGCGGCGTCTATGCCATCACCAGCATCGTGCCGGTCTTCCACCGTCCGTTCGGCAAGGAAGATGAAATGTGCAAGGCGGCCTCCCCGGTCACCCATGTGAAGGGATCACTACCGCCGTTTCTCGTTTCCTACGCGGACGCCGACTTCCTGACCCTCGACAAAATGGCCGAGGACTTTGGCAAAAAGCTGAAGGAATTGAAGAACGAAGTGACCGTGATGAAACTGGAAAAACGCAACCACTTCAGCATCATCATCAACCTAGCGGTCAGCGCCCAAGACCCGCTGACCAAAGCGATGGTGGGGTTTGTCACGAAGAAGTAATATGGTCAGGCAAAAAGCGAGCCGGGTCGCGTCAGTGCCCGGAGACAATCACCATTCAATGCCTCCATTGGCTTGAAGTGTGACGGTCTCCGGGCGCTGACGCGACCCGGCTCGCTTTTTGTTTACGCCACGTACTTGCTCACGATGAGCGAGACGTTTTGGCCGCCGAAGCCGAAGCTATTGGAGAGAATGCGGTCCACCTTCACTTCACGGGCGACGTTCGGCACATAGTCCAAATCGCATTCCGGGTCCGGCGTTTCGTAGTTGATCGTCGGCGGCAGCACGCCGTGCCGGATGGTCAGCACGCTGGTCACCATCTCGACCACCCCGGCGGCGCAAATCAGGTGACCCAACATGCTCTTGATGCTGGAGATCGGCAGTTTGTAAGCGTATTCGCCGAAGACATTCTTGATGGCGATGGTCTCAGCCAAATCGTTGACGTGGGTGCTGGTCCCGTGAGCGTTGACGTAACCGATGTCCGTTGGCTTCAACCCGGCGTTTTCGAGGGCCAGTTTGATGCACTTGATGGCGCCGCGTCCCTCGGGGTGGCTGTCCGTCACCCGGTAGGCGTCAGCCGTCGTGCCGTAGCCGACGAGTTCGGCGTGGATGGTCGCCCCGCGTTTCTTGGCGTGTTCAAGTTCTTCCAGCACCACCATCCCGGCGCCTTCGCCGAGGACGAAACCATCCCGGTTCAGGTCGAACGGGCGGGAGGCCTTGGTCGGGTCGTCGTTCCGCTGTGAGAGCGTGGTGAGCAGGTTGAAGCCGGTGACGCCGAACGGGTGGATCATGCTGTGCGATCCCCCGGTGATCATGGCGTCCGCATCGCCGCGCCGAATGAGTTCCAAGGCTTCGCCGAGAGCCTGTCCGCTGGCGGCGCAGGCGGTCTGACAGGTGTAGTTCGGCCCGCGCAGATCGAATTCATTGGCGACGTGCCCGGAAGTGGTGTGCATTTCCACTTCATGCTCGTGGGCGCCGTCGAAGAGGGACATGCTGTGCTGGAAAAACCCGGTCGTGTCCACCTTGTATCCGTCGGCCGGGGTGACCAAGGCCATGCTGAGCGTCAGATTCGGGAAATCGTGGCTTCCTTCGCCGGACCCCAAATAGACGCCGATCATGGTGCGGTCCACTTTGGGATTGTCCAGCAACCCGGCATCAGCCAACGCATCCTTGGCGGCGGCCAAGGCGAACTTGGTGTTCAACCCGGATTTGTCAAACCGTTCCGGGTTGCGGATATACTTGCCAAGCTCGAAGCCCTTCACCTGGCTGGAGAACTTGGTCGGGAAAGTGCGCGCGTCAAACCGGAAGGTCGGCCCGGCCCCGCTCTTGCCTTCCAGTTGGTTGGCGTACAGTTCCTTCGGGGTGTGTCCCAGCGGGGTGATGGCCCCCATCCCGGTGATCACGACGCGGCGTGTGTGCTTCATTGCGTGTTATTCCATTCAAACGAAACAATCAAAAGCAACGGGCACGTCCCTCGCCCGACGATCTAACCCATACATACAAAGGCAACCGGCACGTCTTTCACTTGGCCACTCTTCCCAAGTAGGAAGGAGAGCAAGTGGGGAATGGCCGTTTTGCCGTAGGTCAGGCTTTCTAGCCTGACAGGTCTGTCAGGCTAGAAAGCTTGACCTACTCTCCGAACATAATCCCGGTTTACTCTTCCCACTTGCGAATGACCGCAACGGCGATTTGTCCCGCGTCCGTGAAACTCATCTTCACAGCGTAGGGTTTGGTCACCGGCCGCAGACCCCGGTTGTGGACCCACACCGGGCATTCCGGGTCGGGGTTCACATGGTTCAAGGTGGGCGGGAGTTGGCCGTGCTTCAGGGCGAGGATGCTGCCGATCAGTTCGACCATGCTGGAGGCCGCCCCACTGGCGCCGATGTTGGCCTTGATCGACCAGACGGGCGTGTTGGTGCCGAACACGTCGTTGATGGCGCGGGCCTCCCATCGGTCGCCCCGCACGGTGCCGTGGCCTTGGGCGTTCACATGGTCCACGTCGTTCGGCCCGATGCCCGCTTGTTTCAAGGCCCTGCGAATCACCAGGGCGAAGCCCTTGCCGTCCCGGTCGCAGTCCACGCCGCTGGCGAAGCCGACCAGTTCGCCGTCGATTCTGGCTCCGCGTGCTTTGGCGTGCGAGAGTTCTTCCAAAACCACGCAACCGGCGGCCTCGCCCAGAACGCTGCCGTCGCGGTCACGGTCAAATGGTTTGACAGCCGTTTCCGGCTCATGGTTGCGGCGGCTCAGTTCTTGGAACAGGTTGTGCCGGGTCAGGCTCAACGGGTTCATTTTGCTTTCGGCCCCGCCCGCGAAGAACAGGTCGGCCCCGTCCCGCAGCAAGATGTGGTAGGCTTCGCTCAACGCCAGCAGGCTGGCGGCGTCGCTGCCGGTGATGGTGTTGCTCGGGCCGCGAAGATCAAGCGTGATCGACGTGTGGCAGGAGGGCATGTTCGGCAGATACTTGAGCATCCAGAGGGGCGGGACTTCTTTTAACCCTTTCTCACCCCAAACGGCCAGACTGACTGAATCCTTTGACGGTTCCAGACTGACTTGGGCGCCCTTGCCGATGTCGTCAAGTTCCGAGGCGATCATCCCGGCCCCGAATTCCACGCCGGCGCGTTCGGGATCGAACTTGCCCAGCTCCAGACCGGAATTTTGGAACGCCAAGTGCGAGGAGGCAAGCCCCATTTGCACCGTGCGGGCCATCAATCGCAGACCTTTGAGATGCTCTTTGTTCGAGATGATCTTCTTGGGAATGAAGTCGGGGGTTTCCCCGCCAATCTGACTGAAGAGTTCGGACGGATCGACGCAGGAGATCCGGCGGATGCCGCTGCGTCCCGCGCACAGGGATTCCCAATACGCCGCCGGGGTTGACCCGACAGGTGTGATCAAACCGACCCCCGTAAACACCGCTCGACGGGCTATTCCTGCCATTTCAACCACCTGTGGAAATCCTCCGGGCGGGGGCATCCGCCCACAGGTAAAAACAATCCATTCAAAACCGGGTCACGGTGTCCGGGTCAGGCCGGGGGAGATACCTTGGAGGCGGCCTTCGCCAAGCCCAACATCTTTTGCAATTGTCCGGTGAAGACAAAATTATCCTCACCCAGCAAGTCCTTCGTCTGGCTCGGATCGACGTGGGCGAAGAAGATCTCCGCTTCGCCGATCAATTCATCACCGACATGCACGGTCCCGGAGACCAACCCGCCGACTTCGCCAAGTTGTTCCAAGGTGGTTGTGTAGGTCAACCGTTCCCCTGCCCGCGCTTCTCGTTTGAAGGAGGCCTTGGGAATCTTGGCCAAAATCACGTTCTTCGCATACCCGTTGGCCTCGCCCACGAGAATGCCCCCGGTCTGGGCCAGCCCCTCCAGCATCAGCGGGGCAGGCATCACCGGGAAACCGGGAAAATGGTCCGCGAAGTGATCCTCCGCGAGACTGAGATTCTTCACGGCTTGCGCGGACTTGCCGGACTCGAAAGCCGTGAACCGATCAATCCAGATCCAACGCATCATGCACCGGGGTCGCGGGAAAGACGGTGGTGAAAACTCAGGCCGCCTTGGCGATCTTGCCTTCGAGGTATCGCACGATCAACTCCACCGTGAAGAGGTCGCTGATCGTCTCGATGGTGGGGTTCTTCTCGAAGGTGGAAAAATCCGCATAGGGCATCTTTTCCTTGAGTTCGGAAAGCCCCTTCGGGGTGACTTTGCCGTCCTTCACGAAGTCCGGGTCACCTTGGAAGATCGACTCCGGGAACAGTTCGTTCCGGGGGATCTTGATGCCGAATTCCCGCTCAAGCCGGAACACGATATCCAGAAAGTCGATGGACTCGGCTCCCAGGTCGCCCTGCAGCGTCGAGGTCATGGTGACCTGGTCTTCGTCAACGTTCAGGGCTTCCACCATCGTGGCCGCCACTTTCTTGAAAATATCGTCCTTCGACATCGAACTTTCTCCTCAATCGGATGGCCGCCCGAACCCCGCCGGTTCCCTCCGGCGATCATTCGTCGTACCCGCCATTGTATTAACCCGAGACGGCCCCAAGGCTCAATCCGCCATCAATCGTAATCACTTGTCCGGTGATGTACGAAGCGCCCGCCGAGGCGAGAAACACCACGGCCGAGGCGATGTCTTCCGGCTTGCCCAACCGTCGGGTCGGGATCAGCTTTTTGGCGATGAAGTCGCCGGCTTTGCTTCGCACAGCCTCGCTCATGTCCGTTTCGATGAAGCCGGGGGCGATGGCGTTCACCGTCACGTTCCGGCTGCCTAATTCGACCGCCAAGGCCCGCGTGAAGGAGTTCACCGCCCCCTTACTCGCGGAATAGTTGCACTGCCCGGCGTTCACATGCGTGGCGGCCACGCTCGAAATATTGATGATCCGGCCATAGCGTTGTTTCAGGGTCATCTGCTGGGCGGCGGCCCGGCAAAAGCTGAAAGTCCCGCCGAGGTTGGTGTCGATCACGGTCTTCCAGTCGGATTCTTCCATCCGCAGGAACAGGCCGTCTTTGATCACTCCGGCGTTGTTCACCAGAATGTCCAGCCGGTTCCACTTGGCCAGCACTTGCTCGATGACTTTGGAGGCGGCATCCAGTTGGGAAACGTCGGCCTGAAAAGCGACCGCTTCACCACCGGCGGCCGTCACTTCTTCGACCAGTTTGTCCGAGGCTTCCTTGCTGCCGCGATACACAAACGCCACTTTCGCCCCGGCTTGGGCAAGGGCTAGCACAATGGCCCGGCCGATCCCCCGGCTGCCACCCGTCACCAACGCAATCTGATCCTTCAACTGACTCATCGTGTCTGCCTCATGCTGCCGTTAATCCGTATTCGTTCATGAAGGCTGGCCGGCCAATTGTCCGGTGAGCCAGGCCCAGCGGTCTTTCCAATGTCGAATCAACCGCTCGTCCGTCGGGCCGCCGACCGGGGATTGATCCCCGACGTTGTAGCCCGTGAGGGTGAACTGGGCGTTGATCGTCTGGCCGCCCCCCGCCACGTTCCCCTTCGCCCGGAAGGTGGCGGTCGATTCGTCGGCCTTGATGAGTTCGGTCCCAAGTTCCAGCGTATAACCGGGTTGCATGAACGTGCCGTATTTCACGTTCTTCACTTCCCGCATCACGATCACGGCGTGTTTGTAATCCGTGGTCTGCCGCCAGAGCCAGGCGCTCGCCTCAATGGCGGCCTGTAGCATCATCACGCCGGGCATCACGGGAAACGTCGGGAAGTGGTCGGCCAGATACTCTTCCCCGAGGGTCAGGTTCTTGCTGGCCCGCAGGCTTTTGCCCGCTTCCCACGAATGAATGCGATCAATGAGGTTGAATCGCATGAACCCTTGTCCTCCATGACCGCCCGTTTTGGCGAAAGGGAGAGAATACGCTCTTTCCCCCGTCCAAGGCAACCCCGTTCCCCGACAACATCCCCGCAACTCCCATGCCCGGAGTGATCCGGTCTGGTTCGCCGTGTCGGTCGTCCTTACCCCATCGTAAAATCCGGCCTCTCGGCTTGACCCGCTTTCCCGATTTATCGAATTGGAACTTCGGGAGAGTCGTCGTCGCGGAGCAATGTCCCGAAAAATTGATTTAGTGAAAATAGCCCGGCATGGCAGACATGACCGATTGGGAAGATTGGGGAATTTGAACCGAATTCGGGAATGTGCTTCCCAAGGACTGGAATTTCAGTGCCTTGGTGACAGAAAATTATAGCAACCACCATGTTTTCCGATTTTGCAAGTCTGTGCGATTTGGGGAAATCTCCGGAGGGGAACCTAACCCCCCGTCCCCCTTCCCTAAGAAGGAAGGGGGAGCAAGAGGGTGGAAGACTCTGGAACGTAGGTCAGGCTTTCTAGCCTGACGGGTCTGTCAGGCTGGTGCAAAATCAAACAGCAACATTTGCAAATGATCTCAAGAGCCCCACCGCGTGAGCGGTGGGGGTGGTTTTCTGAGTGTGACAGCCACCCCCACCGCTCACGCAGTGGGGCTCTTGAATCTCACTCAAGATGCTCGTTGAATTTGCACTAGATAAGGCTGACCTACTTCAAAACGACTGCTCCCCTCTTGCTCCCCCTTCCTTCTTAGGGAAGGGGGACGGGGGGTTAGGTTGCCCCGGACGACACGAACCGCACTGATAAAACACCGTCTCCAACGATGCCTCCACCCATTCGGTTTCCACTCGCGTTCCTGCATCACCGTCTTGATGGCGGAACCATTCTCTCGGAATGCCTGTTCTTTCCGGAAATCTCCCGGCTCGGGCACACCCGCGAGAACAACATCAAGCATTTGTCCGAGAACATCGCGGAAACGCTCAAGAAGATGCCCACGAACGAGTTGTATCATCGGCGGCTCGCCGTCGCCGGGCAGCCTCGTTGGGTGGTGGTTACGCTCGACCCGCCCCGTCGGAATATTTTCTGGAAAAACCCGGTCAAGCTCCGGTTTGCCGCCGTGGTCTGGTCGCACGGGGAGGAAGCCACCGTCGCCCGCGTTCCCATGTTGGGGATCGAGGTGATCGTTCCCCCCGGCGAGGAAGTTCAAAAGACGCTGGAGCGGGAAATCTTGGCGGCCCTTCGACGCACCGGGGCGGCGGCGAAACTGGAACCGCTCACCTGGCTGCAACGGGGAATCAAGTTCCGCGTGGACTGGCAGACCGTTGATGTCGCCATTCCCACCCTCAAGCAACGCGGGCAGCGGGAGAAATCCAAGGATGTTGAGCAACCCAAGGTGTTGCCGCAAGTCGCCACGCTGCTCAACAACACAGAGCTGAAACCCGGCCATGAAGTGGATGACATCGTCGAGCAACTCGCGGACGGACTAACGGCCGAGCGGCCGCAAAGTTTGTTGCTGGTCGGGCCAAGCGGCGTCGGGAAAACCTCGGCCGTCCGGGAGTTGATTCGTCAGCGGGAGTTGTTCAGCCTGCGGGAAACCCCGTTCTATCAGACGAGCGGGGCCAAGATCGTCGCCGGGCAGACCGGCTTCGGCATGTGGCAAGAACGCGCCCAGCAATTGGTCCGGGAACTCGCCAAGTTGCGCGGCATCCTGCATATCGGCAACCTCGTGGAACTGATGGAGGTCGGCAAAAGCGAACACAACCAGACGGGCATCGCCGGGTTCCTGCGGCCGTTCATCTCCCGTGGTGAACTGTTGTGCATCGCGGAATGCACGCCCGAACAAGTTCCGATGATCGAGAAGGAAGACCCGCAACTGATGGACGCCTTCCGCTCCGTCAAAATGGAGGAACCAAACGCCGCCAAGAGCATCCGCATTCTGTCGAAGACGGCCGAGGACAAACACGGGCTGAAGCGAATCGTCACCCCGGCGGCACTGGCGATGATCGACCAACTACACCGTCGCTATGCGACCTACTCCGCGATTCCCGGCCGGCCGATCCGCTTCATGGAGAACCTGCGGCGGGACGGCGAACGCCGGGAACCCGTCACCGAAACGGACGTGCTGACCGCCTTCGCCCGCGAAACCGGCCTGCCCCGCGTATTACTTGACCCGGCGGTGCCGCTCGACCCGGATGCCACCCGCGACTGGTTCAAACAACGGGTGATCGGCCAGACAGAAGCCGTGGAACTGGTCTCCGACTTGCTCGCCACCATCAAAGCCGGGCTGACCCGGCCGAACCGACCGATTGCCTCGCTCTTGTTCATCGGGCCGACCGGCGTGGGCAAAACCGAGATGGCCAAGGCCCTCGCCGAGTTTCTGTTCGCCTCCAAGGACCGGCTGACCCGCTTCGACATGAGCGAGTTCGGCGACCCGATCTCGGTTCGCCGTCTCGTCGGCGGCGTGTTCGGAAGCGAGGGCTTGCTGACGGCCAAAGTGCGGGAACAACCGTTCTGCGTGTTGCTGCTCGACGAATTCGAGAAAGCCCACCCGAGTTTCCAAGATTTGATGTTGCAGATGCTCGGCGAAGCCCGGTTGACGGACGCCGGGGGCCGGCTGGCGGATTTTCGCAACGCGGTCATCATCCTCACGTCGAACTTGGGGGCCGAGACGTTTCAAATGGGCACCCCCGGTTTCGGGGCGAGTCGGCAAAACCAAAGCATGGCGAAGCAACACTTCATCCGTGAGGTGGAAAAGTTCCTGCGGCCCGAAATGTTCAACCGCCTCGACCGGTTGGTGCCGTTCGCCCCGCTCGACTCGGGAACCATCCGCGACATTGCCAAGCGGGAATGGGACAAGGTATTGAACCGCGACGGCATCCGCTTCCGGGATGCCCGCTTTGACACCGCCGATGGCGTCGTGGGGGAACTTGCCGCCAAGGGCTTTGATCCCCGGTACGGGGCCAGACCCTTGAAGCGGGCGATGGAGCGGGAGTTGCTCGCCCCGCTGGCCCACCAGATGAACCGGCACGACGGCAACGCCCGGCTGGAGGTGAAAATCGCCGTGAAGGACGGCAAGATCACCGCCGGAGTGAAAGCCCTGAGCGACGGCACGATGCCGCCCCATTTGACAGCCGCGACCGATCTGTTGGAGAAAATCCAACTCCTTCGCCGGATGCACCAAGCACTGGAAAAAAGTACCACCCTCCGGGAACTCTCGAACGATTCCTACCAATTGGAACAGATCGAAAAGCGGGTAATCGTCAAAAATCTGAAGCAGAAGCCGATCAACAACATCGAACAGCAAAAGCTCGCCGAACTCGGGCAGATCCGCGATATCCTCGGCCGTGTTGTCTCACAACGGAACGATGTCTTCCAGTTAGAGGAAGACGCTATCCTCCGATTCCACACCAAACCGGAGACAGTGGCGACCGACGCGGAAACCTACAGCAAACTCAAAACCGCGTGGGACGAGCTGATGCTGGCGTTCATCTCGCGCACACATCAGGAAGTGAGCGTCACGCATCTGGCCCTCTACGGGCACGACACAAAACAATTGATGGAGTTGTTCAAGGCCTACATTCATGTGGCCCAAGTCAACAAGATCGAATTCAACGTCGGCACGCTGGAAACGGTTCCCGCCAGCGAGGCCCCGCCGTTTGAGGGGGCGAACAAGGTTCGGCATAGTTCCGTGAAGAACCCGCTGACGCACCGCTGGGGAGAAGACAAACTCTCCGGTTACCTCATTGAGGACCGGCATAACAGCCCGCTCAAGGTGTTGATGTGCCACCGCTGGACCGAGCTGGCCACTTTGGAAAAAAGCTGGAACGCCCGCTATGTCGGCCTGCATTTGTGGGTGCGCGCGGAGGGAACGTTGTTGCGGCTCCAACGAGATGCCGGATTGCACAAGTTTCAAGACGCCGGGGAAAAGGGGGATGCGGACATCCTCGTGCAAGTGCGGACGCCGACCGCCGGGCTGATCCCCCCCGAGGGAGTGGCCCGCCGGGGGTCGTTCTCCAACCAATCGCCGGTTCGCATCTATCGGCCAACGCGCGGGACGGTGCAGGACACGCTGCTCGAGGAATGGTTTCCCTGGCACGGCGACCTCGGCCCGGTGTTGAACACCATCACCGAACGCCACATGAAAAAGACCCTCGAACAATTGGTGCTCGAATGATCTTTCGCATTCCCGTGTACGTGACCAACGACCGGCAGACGAAGGGTCAATACGTGGCCCAATGCCTGTTCGCCCCGGCCATCTCCCGGCGGGACGACAACCTGAACCGGTTGATGAGCAAGCTGGCCCGCGACATCTCCCGGCAGATCGAAAAGCTGGGCAAGGGCGCACGACACGATGCCGTGGGGATGTGGGCTTTCTGCCCGACGCTCACGCAACACCGGCTCACGCTGGATATCGAGCTTCGTCGGCGCAAGGGGAAGGAAAAAGCTCTCTTCGTTGTCTTCCGGCACATGGGCCGGCGGATCGTGTTCACGCCGAGCCATCCCGAATTATGGTTCGAGATTGACAAGCAAGCCGACCTGCACGCACGTGCCACCGAGATTCTGACGGAACACTGGCGAGAACGCGAACGGGAAGACGAGGAGGACTGCCACCCGGAGAAAGAGGGCATCGAAGGAAAAGCGTGGGTGCAAGTGCTGCGGCTCTCCGCCAGCGTAACCAACGAACTCCCCAAGGAAACCGACTTGCGGTTCCTGAACATCGGCGGGGATGCCGCCACGGACGGCCAGATGGAATTGCACCGGGTCGGCCGCTGCCTCGACTGGCAATACCCGGATGAACTCGACCGGGCGGTGCTGCGCGAGGCCGAGGTGAACGAACTCAACGATCTGCTGGAATCGTCCGAGCGTCGGCCGTTGTTGCTCGTCGGCCCCCGGCAATCCGGCAAGACGACGCTGATTCACGAAGTTGTTCATCGCCGCGTGGCCAAACGGAATTCACCGTTCGTGAACCGTGATAATGTCTGGCTGATCTCGCCGCAACGGCTCATCTCCGGGATGTCCTACGTCGGCCAATGGGAGGGCCGGTTGCTGGCCATCCTCAAGCACGCAAAGAAGCGGCGGCACGTGTTGTACTTCGACGATCTAGTGGGGTTGTTCCTCGCCGGGATCTCCGCGAGTTCCACGCTCTCGGCCGCACAAGTATTGAAGCCTTATCTCGAACGCCGGGAAATCCGGGTGTTGGGGGAAATCACCCCGGAAGCCCTGCGGGTGTTACAGGAACGGGACCGCAGTTTTGCAGATTTGTTCCACATTCTCCCCGTGCGTGAACCGGGTGACGCCGACACGATGCGGATGCTCATCAACATCCAACGACGATTGGAGGGGAAACATTCCTGCGGCTTTAATCTCGACGTGCTTCCCGCGGTCATTGATCTCCAACGCCGCTACGACCGGGCGACCGCCTTCCCCGGCAAGGCGGCCCGGATGCTCACCCGACTGGCGGTGAAGGGGACGGTGGAATCAGTCTCCTCCATCGTTGGCCGGATTTTTCAAATGGCCCACGCAGCCGCCTCGCCGTTCCACCCGAAGCGGCTCATCAGCCGGGAGGAAGTCTTCAACGAGTTCGCGGCCCAAAGCGGGCTGGCGAAATCGTTCCTCGACAAAACCGAAAAGCTGGAACGCGACAAGATCATCGAGGAACTGTCCAAGCAGGTGATCGGCCAGCCGCAAGCGGTCGAGGCGGCCGCCGATGTGATCGCCGTGGCGAAAGCCCGCCTGAACGATCCCGACCGGCCACTGGCGGCGTTTCTGTTCCTCGGGCCAACCGGCGTCGGCAAGACGGAATGCGCCAAAGCCATCGCCCGCTATCTGTTCGCGGATGCCGAGCGGTTGCTTCGTTTCGACATGAACGAATACCTCGACCCCGGATCGGCGACGAGGCTCGTCGGCACGTTTCGGCAACCGGAGGGACTGCTGACGGCCGCAATTCGTCGCCAGCCGTTCGCGGTGGTGTTGCTGGATGAAATTGAGAAGGCCGATCCGGAAGTGTTCGACCTGCTGTTGCAAGTGTTGGGCGAGGGTCGGCTGACCGATTCATTGGGCCGGACAGCCGATTTCACGAACGCCATCATCATCCTCACCTCCAACCTTGGGGTGCGGGAGGCCGAGGCCCAAGTCGGATTCGGCGAAGTGTCGGACAAAGCCGCCCCTTCGTACACACGGGCCGCCGAGTTGTTCTTCCGGCCGGAGTTCTTCAACCGCCTCGACCGGGTAATTCCCTTCCGTCGGCTGACGCGCGAACACACGCGAAAAATCGCCGAGCGGATTGTCACCGAGGTGCTGGAGCGAGAAGGCTTCCGGCAACGGCGTTGCATTCTCAACGTCTCCCCGGCGGCATTCGAGCAGGTGATCGACGCGGGGTATGATCCGCTGATGGGCGCGCGGGCCATGAAGCGTTCCGTGGAACGCCACCTCACCCAACCCGCGGCCGTCCGACTGGCCGGGTTGCCCATCGATCAATTCACCATCGTGACCGTCTTCGCCGCGAACGAGCGAACCGCAGAGGCAACCCCCGGCGGGCCGGGCTTGCGGGTGGATGTGCAACCGCTGCGGCGAGCCGAGCCGTTGCCGCCATCAGCAGCGACCGCACTCCCACCGATGGAACATCTCGGGGCATTGGAAGAACGACTGGAATCCATCGAAGAATTGCTCAACCAACAGAAGCCGGACGGGGATGTGTCCTCCGGTCATGTGACAACCGCCCAAGAGCGATACTACACTCTCCGCGACTCAATGCACGCCCTCGGCCGGGAATTGGATGCCCTGTTCGACAGGCACGAGAACAACCGCGTCGCCAAACTGGAGGCGACCATCCCGGCCAGTGTCGCGAAGAAAACCCGCTTCCGGGCCATGAAGGTTCGCCCCATCCAGCCCGGTTCGAGTTCGTTTAACAACCAATATTTTCAACAACCGAGTTCCTCGACCAAGAACGCCGAGGACTTGGGGGAAGAAATCCGGCAACTGGTCGAATCAGCCGAGGACGAAGCGGGCGACGCGGAGATTCTCCACCTCGAACGCCGGATTGCCTTGTTGGAACATCTCGCCGCTCTGCCGCCGGAACCAAGGCCCGCCTACCTCTGGCTCCGGCATGCCCCGAATCAGCGGACGCTTTACCCCGCGATTCTGGCGGAAGCGTACTTTGAGGGCCTGATCGGCGAACTTGGCCTCCAGTTGACCAAACTGGAAAACGCCCCCGGCCTGACAGACAACGACATCGTGATCCGGCTTGATGGCTTGGGCGCGAGAATGATCGCCGAGTGCGAAGCCGGCACGCACCTCTTCTGTCCGGCCCACGGCAGCATCCTCCCCGTGCGGGTGGCCTGCCTCGACGCCTGGCCGCCGCCGAAGACACTTGACCCGTTCCACTATGACCCGATCATCCGTATTTACACCGACCCCGGTTCCGTGGTGGACTTGCGCACAGGCATCGTCACCCCAATGAAGTCCGATGGTTTGGGCGATGCGTTTGAAACGATCGTTTTGACGACGATCACGCGAGAGAAAACCGTTTAGGCGCCATCGGATCGTTGTCACGCACTCGGTTGCCAGCGCGATGCGAAGGCATCCGCGCAGCGATTGGACTCTGGTGCGTGCCGTCATCGTTTCTGGTGTGTTTTTGCGGTCTTTAACGCCAATTCAGCCTCAAAGCATCCAGCGGCGCCATTTTTGTATCTCTATTTCTCCCGTGAAAGCCGGGCAAACCCACACCGGCCCAACGCTAATTTCAAACACTGGAGAATCACCATGAACATGCTTGTCAAAGCCCTGCTGGTCGTCCCGCTGACTTTGTTGACCTTCGCCGCAGACAGCCAAGCCCAATTCTTTGGGGGCCGCCGAGGCGGCGTCAGCGTCGGAGTCGGAAACGGTTATGGCGGCTACGGATATGGCCGTCCCGGTTACGGTGGCTACGGTTACGGTAATGGCCTCGGCTACGGCGGTTATGGTTACGGCAACGGCTACGGGTATGGCGGTTACGGCAACGGCTTCAGCATCGGAACTCGCATCGGCAATACCAACATCGGCTACAGCAGTTACCAACCGTTCGGCGGTGGCGGTTACGGTTACGGCAATAGCTTCGGTTACGGCTCGCCTTATTACGGCAGCAACAGCTTCTCCCCCGTTTACACGTCAGGTGTGGGCAGCCCGGTTTACTCCTCAAGCGGCACGATCGTTACCAGCGGCTACACGCCGACTTATGCCTCTGATGGAACGATCATCACCTCCATGCCTTCCACACTGCGAGCCATGCCGAGCAGCGGCATCGTCCAAGCCAGTTCCACCACTGATGTCTCTGGCAAATACTCGGTGATGGTCCCCGAAAAAGCCAAGGTTTGGTTTAACGGGGCAAAGAACGAACAAACCGGCAACAAACGGGACTTCACTTACACCGGGGCCGGCCAACTGGCCGTCAAGGTGTCGTGGATGAACGGCAGCCAGGAAATGACCAAGGAACTGTGGGTGAATGTCAATCAAGGCGAACAATCGACCATCGACATCACCCCGCTTCTGAACTAAGTTCGCCCTCTCAAGCCAGACCGTCGCCCCAAGCCAGCCGGACGCCCACTCGTCCGGCTGGCTTTTTTTCGGAATACTCACAAGAAAAGCACCCGTCCATGAGCGAACATTTTCCGCAAGCGAACAGATCTACCGGCCTTATGAACAGCCGCCCGGAAAATTCATTCTGATCTTTGCGGGGGATGGGCATCTGTGGTATTCTCGCGAACGCTTCGCCACCCTCACGCACTGGTCGATCCGATGTTTGAATGGTTTCCGTGGCCGCCGGGACCAAAGGGCCGGTCCATTCCGCTGTCCGTTCCGCGGAAAGTGGTGTGTGATCTGCTCCACTTTGCCTCGCGTGTTCCCACGGTTCCCGTGCAACGGGTGATTGACGTCTCCGCTCTCGTGGCCGCCCGCAAAGAAGCAACCCCGCGAGTGAGTTGGCCGGCGATCTTCACCAAGGCATATTCTTTGCTGTGCCTCCAGTCGCCCGAGTTCCGCCGAGCCTACATCGAATACCCGTGGGCCAGGCTTTATGAACATCCGCATTCGATTGCCTCGATCGCCATCGAACGGGAATACAAGGGAGAGTCCGGCGTTTTCTTCGCCTATTTTCCGCAACCGGACCTGATGACACTCCCGGCGCTGGATACGGCCATCAACCGGCAACGGACGGAGCCGGTCGAGGAATTATTCGCCTACACGTTTTGGATCTACCGGATGCCGCGGTTCCTGCGTCGGCTTCTCTGGTGGTACATGATTAACGTCCGGGGGGCAAGAAAGACCGAGTTCATCGGCACCTTTGGCCTCAGCGTGTATTCAAGCCTCGGGGCCGAATCGCTGCACCCGCTCTCCCCGTTGACTTCCACACTCAATTACGGGGTGATCGGCAACGACGGAAAAGTGACCGCCCGCATTATTTACGACCATCGTGTGATGGATGGCTCCACGGTGGCCCGCGCCCTGATTCGGCTGGAAGAAATTTTAAACTCTGATATTCTCCGCGAACTGAAGGGGATGGCTCCTTCTGTCCCGGAGCAACCGGCGCGGGAAGCCGCCTGAACCGGCGTGTCGGAACTCAGATCTGGCAAGAAAAATCAGGCGGAGACAGATGAACTGTCCCCAAAGCGGTCTTTTTCCTCTCTGACATTGTCCGCTGATTGACCGATGTTTTGATTCTGAAATGGAAAACGGAAAGCTGGAAACCGAAAACGCCAATTCAACTCGTGTCCCCGGCGGCTGAGTCATAAGATGATGATGCCAAATCGCTCTCGCCTTGGATCGGTTGTCATACCCGGAAAGACATACTTCCGATGGAATCGCCTCGTTACCCGGCCAACCGTCACTCCCCGGAAGATGCCGATTCTGATGATTTCGAGATCGCCTTAACCAACACCGATCTGCACACGCCGACGGAAACGCCCCGCTTCACGGCCACGGCCATTGAAGTGCCGGGAAGTGTGATCGGCCGGCCGAACCGCATCACCCAGTTGGGGCAATACCGGCTGATCCGCGAGTTGGGTGCCGGCGGCATGGGCATCGTGTATGAAGCCCACGACACACTGCTTAACCGGCGGGTGGCCCTCAAGGTATTGCGGCCGAATCTGCCAAGCGAACAATCTGCCCGCGAGCGCTTCGTCCGCGAAGCCCAGGCGATGGCGGCCTTCTCGCACGAAAACATTGTCACTATCTATCAGGTCGGCGAGGCCCATTCTCTTTCCTTCATGGCCATGCAACTCTTGGAGGGTGAAACCCTGGAGAAGCGTCTGGACCGGGAAGGACGGTTATCAGTTGCTGATGCCGTGCGCATCGGCCGGGAAGTGGCCTCCGGGCTGGCCGCCGCCCATGAAAAGGGATTGATCCACCGGGATGTGAAGCCGAGCAATATCTGGCTGGAAACCGGCACGGACCGCGTGAAGCTGCTGGACTTCGGCCTGGCGCTGGTGCGAGACAACACCCATATCACCAATTCAGGCTTCGTGATTGGCACGCCCTCGTACATGTCTCCCGAGCAGGCTCGCGGGGAAACGCTCGACGGCCGAAGTGACCTTTTCAGTCTCGGCACAATCCTGTATCGCACGATCACCGGGGAGCGACCCTTTGAGGGGTCAACGGCCCTGGCCATTATGCGGAACCTTGAACTACACCAGCCCCTGCGAGTGACGGCCAAACGGCCCGACGTACCGGCGGCGTTTTCCAATCTCATCATGGAACTACTGTCGAAAGACCGCAAGGATCGCCCGGCGAGCGCCGCGGACGCCGCCCATCGACTGGACCGCCCGGAAATGGTCCGGCCCTCCAATGTTCCGGTGGCCCCCTCGGGCATGGCGCCCCCGTTGGCCCAACCCGTGTCGGCCGGCCGCCCCCCGGTTTCGGGCAGCGCGCCGGTTCCCACATCCATGCTTGCCGGCCAGATGTCCGGGATTTATCCCCGGCCTGACTATGCCCCGCATTCCTCGACGACGATCCGCACCCTGCCCTCCGATCATCCGCAGCCGATTACCCGTCTGATCGTGATCCTGATCGGAATCGGGCTTGTCCTGACGGCCGGCTGGTATTTCATCATCGCCGACTTTGGCGAACTCAGCATCGAAACGGACATCGATCCCACGGAAGTTCATATTCGGCAGCAAGGCGAAGTGAAACAAATCGCTAACGGCCGGGCCAAGTTCGAGCTGCGCCCCGGCATGTATGAAGTGGTTCTGATCAAGCCCAAAACCGGCTACCGCGTCTCCAAGGGAAGCATCGAAATCCGCCGGGGCGTTCACGAAGTGATTCGGGTGAACAAAGATGGCTCATCCGAGAAGTTCGTACTCAGGGGTTGCCAAAAAAGAGGAGCATGCCGTTTCATGAAAGGTAACCACACCATCTTCAGGAAGCCGGCATGTCCTCCACGCTACTGTATCGTGTTTTCGGTGTTCGGGACTATCAAGTCGTTCGGACCTCCTCCGCCGAGGGCGGCCTGACCCTTCATCTCCGGCAGGATCCCGCCCATGACCGCTGTTC
>NZ_JH636443.1:653701-655956 GCF_000255705.1 Zavarzinella formosa DSM 19928 | reverse complement strand
ACAAAGATATTGCGATGCCTTGAGAAATGACCAAAGGCGAGCCGGGCCGCATAAGCGCCCGGAGACAGTCACGCTTCAAAATCGCTTGAGCAATTGAAGAGTGACTGTCTCCGGGCGCTTACGCGGCCCGGCTCGCCTTTGGTCGTTGTTTCACTTTTTTCTCTGGTCCAGCGTATCCGTCGCAAATCCCTCGATCTTGTTTTCCTGAAGCGTGATCTCGCCAGTCTTTGGCCCGAAGCGGAAGCCGATTCGTTTGGCGGGTTCCCGTTTCTCGCGCAGTTCGTTGTGAATGAAGACCAGCTTTTCGGTTTCGCCTTCGACATCAATGGCGACGCTTTCCGGGCCACCGGTGTTTTCCACGATGTTGCTCTCCACGGTGTTTCGGTGGCCGGCGAATGTCTTGCCTCGCTCGGCCCGGAAGAGGATGCCGACACGGCCGCTTCGCTTGACGCTGTTGGAGACGATCAGGTTGTCCGTGTCCCGGTGGCCGACGGAGATGCCGACGCGGTTGTCTTCGATGATGTTCCGTTCCGCGAGGCCGTACTTCACGCCCCAACAGAAGAAGAGGCCGATCTCGTTGTTCTTCAACACGTTCCCGCGCATGATCGGCCGTTGCGAGCCGGAGCCGGGATGCAGGCCCAACCCGGCGTGGTCGTGGCTGTGGCATTCTTCCACCGTGACATCGTGGCAAATCTGCCAGCTAATGCCGTCGCCGTTGTTGTTCCGGGCGGTCACTCGCTTGATGGTCACATTGCGGCAGTCTTGCAGGAAGATGCAACCGGCGTAATTGCCGTCGAGGTTGTCGTTGCTGGCTTTGTTGCCGTCGATCACGAGGTTTTCGATGTGCAAGTCGTGGAGGTATTCCCCGGTCACCAGCGGGAACAACGTGGCGGCGTAAGATTCGCCCATCAGCCACATGTTCTCCCGCAATCCTTGGTTCAACTTGAGCCGGTTGCCGGACTTGGCGATGATGGTCCGCTTGATGACCGTCGGCCCGCCGTTGTGCGGGTTGCGGCAGCGCAGGCAAACGCCGTCGCCGATCTCGAAGCCCTTGACGTCGGCCACTGTGATTTCCTGATCGAACCAGTCCGAATCGACGATGAGCTTGCTCTTCGCCATCGGTTCTTTCATCAGGATCGTGTCCGGCCCGCTGCCGATGAGTCGCACATTGTTGTTCAAGATCACCGAGTTCCGCAGCTTGAACATCCCCTCCAGCAACTTCACCGTGCCGCCTCCTAATCGGGAGACATAATCGACGGCCGCTTGAATCGCCTTCTCGTCCGTGCCGACGATCTGCCCCTTCTTGGGGCCGACCAGCAATGTGAGTTTTTCATCCCAATCCGGCTCGACCGCCACATCCCCGCTAGTGGCTCGCGGGTCTTTCACCGCCGGGCGCTCCACGGCTTTCGCCTCGTTGGTGGCAGACACCGCCGAGAGGGCCAAGGCCGTCCCCGCCGCCCCGAGAAACAATCGCCGATTCACTTCGTGATCCGCCGAAGACATGGTAACATCCTTTGGGTTCGAGATTGGGTAGTTGGCAAAAGTTTCGAGTGGGAAGTTCCAAGTTTCAAGTTTCAAGTTCCAAGTTTCAAGTTGAAAACATCAGGCAGAGCCATCTCTCTTGCCGGAGAATTTTTGCGGGGTTTTGATTTCAACTTGGAACTTGAAACTTGGAACTTGAAACTCCAAACGTGAACTCCCCGCTCATCACAAACAACCGGAGGTCTCGTGTCAACCATTTCCCGACGGGAATTTCTGGCAGTGTCGGCGATGACCGGCCTGGCGGCCACGGTACGGGCCGAGGTTCCCAAACTCACCATCAGCACGTTTTCGGTGGAAGTGACGCCCCCTCTCGGGCATCCGTGCATGGGCGGGGGCATCAGCCCGGTGAAGGAAATCATCGATCCGTTGTATGCGCACGGCGTCGTCATTCGCGGACTGGAAAAGCCGGTGGTGATTGTGGCTGTTGACTGGTGTGAGATTCGCAACGACGCTTATGATCGCTGGCGGGAGGCGATTGCCGAGGCTGTCGGCACGTCGCGGGATCGGGTGTTATTATCCGCGTTACACCAGCACGACACGCCGATTGCCGATCTCACCGCCCAGAAGTTTCTCGAAGCCGCCAAGGCCAAGGGGGCGATTTGCGATCTGGATTTCCATGAGAAGACCGTGCAGCGAGTGGCGAAGGCGGTGAAGTCGTGCTTGGACAAATCCCGGCCGCTCACGCATATCGGCATCGGACAAGCCGAAGTCAA
>NZ_JH636443.1:649698-653618 GCF_000255705.1 Zavarzinella formosa DSM 19928 | reverse complement strand
TGTGAAACTTTGTGTGATCTTTGCGTCTTTGTGGTTAGTGTCTTTCTCTCTTCTTCAAGCCGAGTATCGCCGCCGGATCGTTGGAATTAAATATTCACGGAAAGCCGCTTCAAAGCCAAACTTTGGCGCATGGCCCCAGTCGTGACGGGCGGCCGAATCATCAGCCTCGGCGGGCCAACTGTCCACGATGCCCTGCCGTTTGGCGTCCACTTGGGTGGTAATCTCTGCCTTGGGGAAAGCCCGCAGCACTTCTTGCCGGATTTCATCGGCCGTCGGGCTGAAGGCACTGATGTTGTACGTTCCGCGTGTGAGTCGTTCGCGGGGGGCCTCGGCCAGTTTCAGGATGGCGTCCACAGCATCGGGCATGGCCATGAACGGGATGCGTGTGTCCGGCCGGACGAAGCAGGCATACGGCTTGCCTTGGGCGGCCGCGTGGATCATTTCGGGGGCATAGTCCGATGTGCCGCCGGAGGGCGTGGTGAGGGCCGAGATGAGGCCGGGGAAACGCAGGCCGCGAAAATCGACTCGGGTTCGCACCGGGTCGGCCGAGAGTTGCCGGTAGTTCTTCGAGTAGTACGAGCCGAGGTGTTCGCCGTAGAGTTTGTTGCAGCCGTACATCGTCGTCGGAGTGTTAAACGAGTCTTCGCCCACCGGACCGAGTGAGTTTTTCAAGTCCAGAGACGAGATGCCGTAGGCGGCGATGGACGACGGGTAAATGAACATCACGGATCGGCCATGCGATTCGCCTTCGCGCTGGGCGAATTCCAACATCATTAATGTTCCCTCGACGTTGACCTTGTGGGCGGTCATCGGGGCGAATTCGCCGCGGGTGGAAAGCACGGCCGCAAGGTGGTAAATGTGGTCGATTTCAAACTCGGCCAAAATACGGTCCAAGAGTTGCTGATCGAGAATGGACCCGACATAGTGCTGCCGGACTTTGCCGGAGACGGCGGGGGCCAGGGGGGCCAGGTCGAGGGTGACCACGGGGCGGTCGGGATTGGCTGAGAGACGGTCGATAAGGGTGTGGCCGATTTCGCCGCTGGCGCCAGTGATTAACACAACGGGTTGACGGGACATGCGCGGATTCCTTTCAAGTTGGTGGGATTCTATTCAAAAAGTACCGTTGATCCGGCGGGCCAAACAACACCCGCCCCTTGACTTGCTCCGGTTGATTGGGAGAATTTCCTTACCTACCCCTTCCGCATGTTCCTCTCTCGGTTGAATGGTGGTCATGGCGAATCATCGTCGCGTCGGCCTTTGGCTCATTGGTGCGTTTGGTGGCGTTGGCTCCACGGTGGCGATGGGTCTGGCCGCGATGTCGCGCGGACTGACTTCCACCACCGGACTGGTCACCGCCGGACCCACGACCTCCCGGCCGGATTTCGACGCCCCGGCTGACTTTGTCATTGGCGGGCATGACATCCGCAAATCCTGCTTCAAAGAATCGGCCCTTGGCCTCAACGAGCGATCCGGCATCTTCACCGCTCGGATGATTGAAGCCTGTTCACCGGATTTGCAGGCGTGGTCAGAAAATGTCCAGCTCGGGACCGTGTTGCAATCCAACGAAGCCATCACGGCGATGGCTTCCTCCGGTCTTCCAACGGCCAAACATCCGCGAGAGGCCATCGACCGCGTTCAGGCGGATTTGAAGGCGTTTCAGAAGAAGCACGATCTGGAACAAGTGGTGGTGGTGAACGTCGCCTCCACGGAGCCGCCGTTCGTCGCCGGGCCGGAGCATCAATCACTGGCGGCGCTTCAAGCCGCCCTCTCGCGGGTTGAGAACCCGGTTCTCCCAGCCAGCGGCATCTATGCCTACGCGGCGATGGATTTGGGTCTTGCCTATGTGAATTTCACGCCCTCGTTCGGGGCCACCTCCCCGGCGATGAACGAACTGGCCTTGCTCAAGAAAGTCCCCTATGCGGGGCAGGACGGCAAGACCGGCGAAACGCTCCTGAAGACCGTGCTGGCGCCGATGTTTGCCGCCCGGAATTTGAAGGTGCATAGCTGGATCGGCCACAACATCCTCGGCGGCGGCGACGGCCGGGTGTTGAATAATCCGGAGAACAAGGCGTCCAAGGTGAAGTCCAAGGATGCGTCGCTGCCGGCGATCCTGGGGTACAAGCCGCAATCGTTGGTGTCGATCGAGTATGTCGAATCGCTGGACGACTGGAAAACCGCGTGGGATCACATCCACTTCGAGGGCTTCCTCGGCACAAAGATGGCGATGCAGTTCACCTGGCAGGGGTGCGATTCCATTCTGGCCGCCCCGCTGGTGATCGATCTGGCCCGGCTGGCGTTGTTCGCCCGGCGTCAGGGTCAGGCGGGCGTGATGGCCGAAGTGGCTTGTTTCTTCAAAAGCCCCCTCGGCACGACCGAACAGGACTTCTTCCGTCAATGGAAAATGTTTGAAGAGTATTTGGGCCGGGCCGCCCGGTCGTGAACCATGAGCTGTGAGCCATCAGCTAAACCAAAAAGCATCTAACGACCTGCTTGGTTTGGCTGATGGCTCACAGCTGATGGCTCACAGCCGGGCGGCATAGCCGCTCCACCGGGATGCACATGAAATTCGCCTTTAGCACCAATGCCTATCTGAAGTATTCCTTTGCCGAGACGACGCGCCGTCTGGCGGCCATCGGCTACCCGGCCGTCGAGATCATGGCGGACATTCCCCATGCGTGGCCGGCGTTCATGCTGCCCGAGCATCTGCAAAGCCTGCGGGATAATCTCGAAAAGAACAACCTGCAAATCTCGAACATCAACTCGTTCATGATGCACGCCATCGGGGACCACCGCCAGCTTTACTGGCATCCCTCGTGGATTGAGCCCGACTACAACTATCGCCGGGTGCGGATCGACCACACGAAGCGGGCTCTCACGCTGGCGAAACAACTCGGGGCCAAGTGCATCACCACCGAACCGGGCGGGCCGGTCGGACCCGGCGAATCTTGGAAAGCCGCCCTTGATCTGTTTGTGGAGATGATCAAGCCGGTGGCCGAGCATGCCGAGAAGGAAGGCGTGCTGCTCTTGGTGGAGCCGGAGCCGGGTTTGCTGATTGAAACCTGCGAACAGGCCGAGGAGTTCATGACGCTCATGAAGGACTCATCGGCGGTCGGTCTGAACTTCGACATCGGCCATCAGTATTGTGTTGGCGAAGACCCGGCCGTCTCGGTCAAACGGCTGGCGAAGTTCGTCAAACACATCCACTTGGAAGACATCGCCGCCACGCGGGTGCATCACCATCTGATCCCCGGCGAAGGGGCCATCGACTTCGCCCCGGTTCTGCGAGCGATCAAGGAAATTGGGTATGACGGTTGGGTGACCATTGAACTCTATCCGAACAAAGAAAACCCGGATTACGCCGCCAAGACCGCGTTGGAGCACATCACCAAAATCGCGGCAGGAATTTGATTGGCTGGTTGCCGGGGACTGACGACAACAATTCGCTTGGGCCATCAGCTAATGATTTCAAGAGCCCCACTGCGTCAGCGGTGGGGGTTGTTTTCAGAGTGTGACGGCCACCCCCACCGCTGACGCGGCAGTCGTGTGAAGATCTTTCAAGGAGTTCTCCGCAAGACCCGGAAGACAGAATCGTGAGGTTTTTCCTGCCGGAGTTTCTTGGTTTTTGGCTTCGGGGGACCGGAGGGCCGGGGGCGGGCGGACTTGGTCCATTTGCGATGCCACGTTCCCTGAAGCAACTTCAGTAACCACGCCTGAAGTTGCTCCGGCCCGAGAGGGACCAGCAGGAGTTCCAGATGGGCGGGGGTGAGCAACCTCGCCACGGTCGTCAGTTCGGACCGCACGTCGCGGAACAACATCTCCCCCGAGACCTTCTCCGGCGGCCTGTCGTTGGCGACGGCCGCATATTGATGAACCATCCGGATCAGATTGTAAACCACCAGGCACAGCGACATTTGCAACAG
>NZ_JH636443.1:618017-649530 GCF_000255705.1 Zavarzinella formosa DSM 19928 | reverse complement strand
CCGACCAGCCGGGCGGATACCTCAATGGGAGACCGGGACAGCTTGTCGTAAAAAGCCCGGGTCGTGGCCGGGAGTTCGTCCTGTTCGTCCGCCTCCAACAGCCGCTCCCGGGCGCTTTCCGCCGGCCCGAGCAGGCAATCGGCGATGAGTTGAACCATTTGGGAAAACGTCAGTTGACGTTGGTAACACCCTCCCCGAAACTCGTCGTACAACCGGTCCAGTTCGGCCGGATCGAGCACATGCCGCATCAACCGAAGCGTCGCCTCCGCCAGCGGGAGACGCATTAAAACACTCGCCTCAAACGGCATCTCTTGGGTTTCCATCCCCGTCTCCTGCTCAAAACCGCCTCAACGCGAATAATAACTCCCGCTCTCATCAGACGTTACGATTTCCAAAGATCTTCACACGACTGCCGCTGACGCAGTGGGGCTCTTGATGATCTCACACATAATGTCCGTTGGTTTTGCAGTAAATGTGCTTTCGGCGACCAATTCTTTCCAGATTGCAACAATCCGTTCATGTCAGGGATTTCCCTTATCCTCGCTCCGTTTTGTGATTTTTTCATAGTTAATCCTCTGCCCCAAGAGCAAGCGAGGCATTGGTTTCCAAATTCCAGCATTTGGAATCGATGCAAATCACTCCGGCCTCGATTCGCATCATGATTTTCATCCAAAATCAAAGGAATGCTTGATGTTTGACTCAGTTCTCCGGGACGATTATCAGAACATCCTGAATGAATGGCTTGCGGAACTCCAATCGGCCAAAAGCGGTTCCGACCATCGGCTGGGCGTCACCGAACTCCGGTCCCAAGGCGAGACCTTCCTCTCGTTATTGCGGGACGCCTCGAAGAAGGGGCAATTAGCCTCGGGCCAAGGTGACAGTTGGCTGGCGTTGCAAGAATTTCTGGAGCGGATTTCAAGTTCGCGGGCCGTTCAGGGATTCACCAGTTCGGAAACGGCCGGCTTTGTCTTTTCTCTCAAAAAATTCCTGTTTGCGGCCATGCGACGGACCTCCGGAGCCAATGCTGAGGCGTTGGCGGCCGAGACTTGGAAAGTGACCGAACTGCTGGACAAGTTGGGATTGCTCACTGTCACCACTTATCAGAAAGCCCGCGAGGATGTCATTCGGCGCCAGCAGGAGGAACTGCTTGAGTTGTCGACGCCCGTGGTCAAACTATGGGACGGCGTGCTGGCCCTGCCGATGATCGGCACCCTCGACAGCGCCCGGACCCAGGTGGTCATGGAAGCCCTGCTCCAGCGGCTCGTCGAAACGGAATCGGAAATCGCCATCATCGACATCACCGGGGTTCCCACGGTTGACACGCTGGTTGCGCAACATCTGCTCAAAACCGTCACGGCGATTCGGTTGATGGGGGCGGACTGCATCATCAGCGGCATCCGGCCGCAGATCGCCCAGACCATCGTTCACTTGGGTGTCGATCTTCAAGGCGTGACCACCAAGGCCAATCTGGCCGACGCTCTTTCCTTGGCTCTCAAGCGACTCGGCCTCACCGTCGGAAAGGTCAAACAATGAGCATGGGGAACGTGGAGCGGATCGCGATTCTCCGGATGGGGCCGTTCTTGCTGGTGACCATCCAAGTGGACATGCACGACCAACTGGCGCTGACCCTTCAGGACGACCTCACGGCCAAGATCGAGAAAACCGGCGCCAAGGGGGTGCTGATCGACATCTCCGCGCTGGATATGGTGGATTCCTTCATTGGCCGCATGATTGGCAACATTTCCAGCATGTCGCGGATTCTCGACGCCCACACCGTCGTGGTCGGCATGAAACCTGCTGTGGCTATTACGCTTGTCGAATTAGGGATTACCCTCGCCGGTGTTCGCACCGCCCTGACCGTGGAGCGGGGCATGAACATTCTGCGGGCGGCCATCGCCGATCAGACAGATCAATTGGAGGCTGACGATGCCGACCGTGAAGAGTGACACGCTGTCACTCCGTTCGGAGCAAGACATCGTCAACGTGCGCCAAGTCGTTCGGAAACTCGCTCAAGAATGCGGGTTTAGTCTTGTCGAGCAGACGAAAATGGTGACGGCCGCCAGCGAACTGGCCCGGAACACCGTCACCTACGGGAAAGGTGGCGACGTGCTCTGGGAAATGCTGACGGAGGGGCTGAAAAAAGGGTTGCGGCTTAGTTTCGTTGATGCGGGGCCTGGAATCCCCGATCTTGAACTGGCCCTGACGGACGGCTGGACCTCCGGCGGGGGCATGGGCCTCGGTCTCTCCGGCGCGAAAAGACTTGTCAATGAGTTTGAAATCGAAACCGCACCCGGCAAGGGCACGCGGGTGACGATCTTACGCTGGAAGTGAGACAGGATGCCGGACCAGACGGTCGTTCATGTGACAGAGGCTAGCCAAGTTGGCGAAGCCCGGAGAACGGCTGTTCGGATGGCCGAGGCGGCCGGGCTGGGCGAGACGGCGCGGGGCAATGTCGCCATCATTGTCACCGAACTGGCCAATAATCTTGCTCGCTATGCCCGCGAAGGAAGAGTGCTGCTGCAAACCCTTCCCGGCCCCGGTGGCGGGGCTATCATAGAAATCATCACCCTTGATCGCGGTCCGGGCATGCCGGATGTCGGGCGATGTATGACCGATGGCTATTCCACCGGCGGCACCCCCGGGAATGGTCTCGGCGCGGTTCGCCGACTCTCTCATGAGTTTGACATTGATTCGACAATCGGGGCCGGGACCGTGATCCTGTCCCGGATCGGAAACGTGAGCAAGACGAGCGGCGCGGCAAGGCAAAACTTCCAATGGGGGACAATCTCTCTTCCCGCCCCCCGTGAGACGGTTTGCGGTGACACTTGGCGAATCGAAGAAACCGAGGCCGAGATTCGCGTGATGATTGCAGACGGGCTTGGCCACGGCCCGCTGGCCCACGAGGCGGCCGAGACGGCTGGAAAAGCATTTGACCAGCCGGATTCGCATCGAGAACCGGCCATGTTTCTGGAGCGAACCCATCCGAAACTGACGGCAACGCGGGGAGCGGCGATTGCGATTGGTCGATGCGTCATCCAATCAAGTGTTTTCACCTATGCCGGAGTCGGAAACATCGCGGGAACCTTGCTGAACAATTCGGAACGACGAGGCTTGGTTTCGCAAAACGGCACCCTCGGCGCCCAAATGCGAACGGTGCGTCCGAACGACTATCAATGGCCGACAGGGTGGCTGCTGGTGATGCACTCGGACGGAATGCAAAGCCGCTGGACCATCAATCACCAATCCGGGCTGTTCTCACGGCATCCCGCCGTCATCGCGGCGGTGTTAGCCCGTGATTTCGGCCGCGGGCCGGACGATTTGACGGTCGTTGTCATCCGTCGGCTTGAAACCCAGGCATAAAATGGCGACGGAAAATACCCTCCGAACTCCGCAAGAGATTCGAGAGCTCGAAAACGAACGCGATTTGCTCCGGCAAAAGATCCTGTCCCAACAGACGCAGATCGATGAGCTGACCGCCGAATTGCGGGAAACCAACCAAGGGGTCGTGGCGCTCTACGCCGAACTCGACGACCGGGCGGGGCAGCTCAAGGATGCCTCCGATTTGAAAAGCCGGTTCCTCTCCTACATGAGTCATGAGTTTCGCACCCCGCTCGGGTCGATCATGAGCATTGCCCGCATCCTGCTGGACCGGATGGACGGCCCGCTGAATGAGGAGCAGGAAAAGCAGGTGAGGTTTATCCAAAACTCCGCGACCGAACTAACCGAGATGGTGAACGATCTGCTCGATCTGGCGAAGGTGGAGGCCGGGAAAGTGACCATCTCGCCTGCTTGGTTCGAGATGGTGGATTTGTTTTCCGCGCTGCGCGGCATGTTCAAGCCGATCATGGACAAATCGGAAATCTCCCTCATCTTCGTCGAGCCGGCCAACATCCCGCGACTCTTCACCGATCACGTCAAGTTGTCTCATATTCTGAGAAACTTCATCTCGAACGCGGTCAAGTTTACCCAACGGGGCGAGATCCGGGTTGGCGTCCGTCAGAACGACGAGACCACGATGATGTTCACGGTGGCCGACACCGGCATCGGCATCGCCGCCGAGAACTTGGAATCAATCTTTCACGACTGGGTGCAAATCGCCTCCTCCGCGCAAAAGCGGCTTCGCGGTTCGGGCCTCGGCCTGTCGCTCAGCAAGCGCCTGACGGAATTGCTGGGGGGAGAAATCAGGGTGGAAAGCAAGCTCGGGGTTGGTTCCACTTTCTCCGTCATCATTCCGATTCAATTGCCCGGACATGAGGCAATGAGCGAAGAGGCCGCCGCGGTTCCCGGAGAGAAGGCGAGGCTGCTTTGATGAACAATCCCGACAAGCCTGTCGTCCTGATCGTCGACGATCAGGAGGCCAATCGCTATTCGACCGGCCGCATTCTTCGGGAGGCCGGCTATGTCATCCAGGAGGCCCAAAACGGCCAGCAAGGGATTGCCCTCTCCGACATGATGCCGGATGTGATTCTGCTGGATGTCAACCTGCCCGACATCGATGGCTTCCGGGTCTGCCGGGAAATCCGCTCCCATCCCAAGACCGCCCGGATTCCGATCATTCATGTCTCGGCCACGTTCGTCAGCGAATACGACCGCGCCCACGGACTGGACGAGGGGGCGGACGGCTATCTGACCCGCCCCGTCGAACCGCGCGTGCTGGTGGCCACGGTGCGAGCGATGCTTCGGGCGCGCCGGGCCGAGGAAACGGTCCGGCAGCGAGAGCGGGAATTGCAGGCCCTCGCCGACAACACGCCCGACATTCTGAGTCGCTTTGACCGGGAGTTTCGGCATACGTTCGTCAACGCGGCCGTCGAAAAAGCGACCGGCCGGCCGGTGGCCGATTTCCTGGGCAAAACCAACCGCGAACTCGGAATGCCGGCCGAGCAGTGCGACCTGTGGGATTATTCGCTGGCGAACGTGTTCCGAACCGGGAAGCCGCTGGAAATCGAGTTCAGCTTTCAAACCCCGGACGGAATCCGCTTTTACTCCGCGCGTCTCGTGCCGGAATTCAACGCCGCCGGAACGGTCGAGCATATCTTGGGCGTGACCCGCGATGCGACGGACAAACACCGGGCCGAGACCGCCCTCCGGGAGAGCGAATCGCGGTTCCGTACGATGGCGAACTCGATCTCCCAACTCGCCTGGGTGGCCCGGCCGGACGGATACATCTTCTGGTACAACAACCGCTGGCTGGACTACACCGGCGCCACCCTCGAACAAATGATCGCCGGGGGCTGGGAGGCGGTGATCGACCCCGCCGAATCGGACCAGGTGACGGCCAAAATCAGGGACCACTTCCGTTCGGGCGAATCGTGGGAAGACATGTTCCGTCTCCGCCGACACGACGGCGTTTACCGCTGGTTCCTGAGCCGGATGCAGCCCGTCCGGGATGAAAATGGAAAGATCGAGCTCTGGTTCGGCACCAACACCGACATTGAGGATCTCCGCGTCGCCGAGCAGGAACGGCAAAAATTCGTCTCGCTGGTGGAAAGCAGCACCGACTTCATCGCCACCTACGACCTGGCCGGGAAGCCGCTTTACGTCAACCACGCCGGGTTGCGGATGATCGGCCTGGATGATTTGGAATCGGCCGGCCGGATTCGCCCGGAAGAGTTGTTCCAGCCCGACGATCATCGGCAGCTTCTCGAAAAAATTCTCCCCTCGCTTCTGGCCGACGGACAGGCAGAAATCGAAACACAGGTCCGGCATTTGAAAACCGGGGAGAGCCTGTGGATGAATTGCAAGGCCTTCGCCCATAAAGACGCCAGCGGAAAGACCACCGCCTATTCGACGGTGTGCCGCGAGATCACCGAGCGGAAACAACTGGAGACGAATCTGAGGCAGATCGCCTCGGACTTGTCCGAGGCCAACCGGCGGCAATTTCAGTTTCTCGCCACCCTCGCCCACGAATTGCGAAACCCGCTGGCGCCGATCCGCACCGGATTGGAATTGATTCGGATGTCCGACAATCTCTCCGGGAAGGTCGAGGCCACCCGGGCGATGATGGAACGCCAGACCCAGCACATGGTCCGCCTGATTGACGACTTGCTGGATCTCTCCCGAATCACCCAAGGAAAACTTCAAATCCGCAAACGGCAGATCGAACTCGCGGAAATCATCCGCAACGCGATCGAGTCGATCCGGCCGTTTATCGACAAGGCGGGGCACACCCTTGAGACATCGCTGCCGCGAGAATCGCTGTTTCTCGACGCGGACCCCAATCGGCTGGCGCAGGTTTTCTCGAACATCCTGAGCAATGCGGCCAAATACACGCCGGATGGCGGCCGGATTTCGCTGGCCGTCCATGCCGACGGGCCGGAGGTCGTCATCCGCGTCCGGGACAACGGGCTGGGCATCCCCTTCGAGATGCAGCAGCGGATCTTTGAGATGTTCGTTCAGGTGGATCGTCCCGACGAGGCGGAGTATTCCGGCTTGGGAATCGGCCTGACGCTTGTTCGGCAAATCCTGCAAATGCACAGCGGATCAATCCAAGTTCACAGCGAGGGTGCCGGCCTCGGAACGGAATTCACCGTTCGCCTGCCGATTCTTCCCGAGGAAAGTTTGTCATCCGCTCCTGCCGTGGAAAAGAAGCCGGTGGCGCCGACGGCCGTTCATCGCATTTTGGTGGTGGACGACAACAAGGACGCCGCCGATTCCTTGGGAATGATCCTCGGGATTTTGGGGCACGAGGTCCGGTTGGCGGGCGACGGGATTGAGGCGATCCGGGCGGCGGAGGAATTCCGGCCCGATGTCATTTTGATGGATCTCGGGATGCCGAGGCTGGACGGATACGAGGCCGCCCGCCGCATTCGGGATCAATCTTGGAGCCAGGGAATGACGCTGGTCGCCCTGACCGGCTGGGGACAGGACGCCGACAAAGTGCGAACCAAAACCGCCGGTTTCGATCACCACCTGACGAAACCGGCCGAACCGGCTCTCATCAAAGAATTGCTGGCGAAAATACGGTGATGCCTCACGCGGCCGTCGGGTCGGGTTGCATCATGCCGAAGATGTTTCCCTCGGTGTCCTTCGCATAAGCCAGCCAGCCCATGCCCGGAATTGGCATCTTCGGGAGGGCAAGCGTCCCCCCGTTCTTCAGGGCCGTTTCGAGCGATTCGTCCAGCGACTTCACCCCGATCGTGCAAACGTAGGCGATGACCGCCTGCCCGTCGACCGTCCCCTGACGACGCAGCAAGCCTCCGTTGATTCCCGGCGTGCCGTCCTCGCCGGTTTTGATGAGCCAGTATTCCATCGGGCCGCCCCAAGACGAGAACTCCCAGCCGAACAGAGTTTTGTAAAATCCGATGGCCCGCTCGGGGTTCTCGGCGTGAATCTCAAAGTGCATGACTCGGCCCACGGTGATCTCCGTTTGGGTGTTGAAGGCTGGATATTGGAACGAATAGAAAGAATGAAACGGTCGAGAACCAGAGTATTCCGCACGCTCCGCGTGCGGATGGGACTTCCCCCGTGGCCAGACGATGAAACGGGCCATAGTCCCGCACGCGGAGCGTGCGGAGTACTCTAATCGCCGACTGCTCACTCTCCCTGTTTGCTTTTACTTCCGCATAAACTTTTTCTGCCAGTTCACGATCTGATCGGCCCGGCGGGTCGCCTCGGCGGCGGCCTCGTAGCCCGCCTCCTCGGCGCTGAGCGGATCCAGTTGGGCCAGTTGAAACCGGGCGAGTTCCCGGATGGCCAGCCGTTCGTGCCGCAGCAGGCGGAACAGTTGGTCCGTCGTGCCGGGCGCCGCGTCGTCGCGTGACCGAAGCAGGGCTTGAACCAATGTCCGCTGGTCGTCCGGATAGGTTTTCTTCTCCGCGAGGAAGATGGCAAATGCCTTTTCCCGATCCGGCGACTGGGCGCACCAATGCCGGGCGGCCCGGACGACGGCATCCCGCACGGGGGAGGAATCAAGCTCCAGGCTGTCCAGCAGGACGGGGATGTTGTCTGTCGCCTGCAAATACCACGCGGCCAGCGCCCGGTGCGAAACGGGTTCCTTGGAATCCCGCAGGACCGCGTCGAAATCAGCGTCCAGCATTCCCTTCGACACGGCGGCCCGGCGTTTCCATTCTTCGATGGCCTTCTCAATGTCCTTGGCGGCCGGGGTGCCCGGAATTCGCACGGACCAGCGATCGCTCAGCGCGGCCTCGTCTGGATCGTTCGCGGGGGCGATGTCGGCCCGGCCTCCTTTGCTGTCCCATTTGAATTTGCTTCCGGCCGCCAACGGGCCGGAATTGGCCAGCCCCACTTGCGCGCTGGCCTCCCCTTTGATGACGCCGAGATAGACGAGAGAACGGGGCGATTCCAAAATCACCGGGTCAAAGATCGGGCTTTTGGCCGGTTCGCCGAGGCGGTCGATGGCGATTTCTGTGCCAGCCTCCGTGAGGACGATGTTCCAAATCTCCTCCAGGAATCGCACGCGAATCTTCACGTCCTTTTTGTCGGCCGGCGCCCGGATAAACACCCGGCCGGCGTGGAGCGTCAGATCGGCGTCGAAGCCCTCGGGGGGCAGGTAGAACGTCACACGGGATTCGAGGGCCGGGACGTTGAGAAACTCGGGGATGTTGCCCCACAACTCGAACTGTGTGCCGTTGTCGAGCTTCACCGAGGGATGGAAACCCGGCAGGGCCATGAAGGTGTCCGTCGAGAACAACCGGCCGTCGTCCGGCTTCACCAGTTCCCACTTGGTCGAATCGGCCTTGCGGACGAGCAACGGTTGCGTCGGGGTGTCGTACAAGCCGATCGCCTTCCGTTCCGCGGAGACATCCTTCGGCATCGGCGGCATGATGACATCCATCACCACGCGAGGTTCCGGCAAAGGAGCGACAGCGACCGGAGGCATCTTCGGCTCGGTCCCGTTCGGAATCTTCGGATCAACAACGCCCGGTTTTGCGTCTGGCATCTTCGGCAGACTCACGACCGGATTCGGGGCGGTGGCAAAGGCGACATATCCCTGACCATGCCCCGGTTCCGGCGGGGCCGGGATGGCCATCCACACAGCGACCACCAAGGCGGCGAGGATGGCGACAAACCCGCCCGCCCACAAGAATTTGCGCGACCCCCTCAACGTGCCGATCAAATCCTCATCCATGACGGGAACCACTTCCGTCGGCGGCGGGGCGACCCCGGCGATGGGGGGCACGACGGCGGAGGGCTTCCGGTTCGGCAACGCTTCCGGCCCCTTCACCAGTCCGTACATCCGCTGCCGGGCGGTCGGGGGCACCTTGGCCGGTTCCCCAAGCACCAGCGTGAGAATCTGATGGCTGGCGGCCACTTCCGCCAGCAGCACATCATGCTTGAGCGCGGCGGCCTCCAATTCAGCAATTTGCTCGGAAGGAAGCGAATTATCGAGATATTCCGCGATGGTGTTGGCGTCGGCCCGCGAATCCTCCTGATCGACGGCCGGAGCCGCCAGCCGCCGCCGCCGGGTGACGTTCTTGATGCGCTCGACGGTCTCCTGGGCGAAATCACTCTCAGCCACCCGCCGCCCCATGTCCTTGGCCTGGGCGGGATCAAGCGTGTCATCCAGATAGGCCAACAACGTGCGAAGAGTCAGTCGTAACATGGCATCGCCTCCGGACGGAATTCGGTCGTCACCCAATATAAGTGGGGGGCGAGTCCGGGTTTCGTGCATCAAAATGGAAAAAATTTGCCGAAAGCCCGAATGAACGAAACCTGAGCTTGGAAATTCGCCGGAAGCCAAGAGGCTACAGGGCTTACGGTTTTCGGATTTTCAAACCGCCCAAAATCCGTCCCAAAAGTGACCTGAAAACATCGAAAACAACCATCCGGTGACCATTTTTGAACAGTTGAACACCCACCCAACTGGTCAAAAACAGTGGGCCAACTGAACACTATTTTTCAAAAACCTCGGAAAAACAGGGGGGTCGCCTAATGATTTTGGACAAATGCGCAGCGATTTCGGGTGATTGAAAATGGCCCAAAATGATCGTTCCATGTAGATTTTCGGTTCACGGGGGTGGGTCAAGCAACTCAAATGATGCTCTGGCCCGTTCGAGAAACGCATATCAACCAAGGCCCGGCGCCAGACTAAGAGCAAGCGGAAAGAATGAGGCGGTCGGCGATTAGAGTACTCCGCACGCTCCGCGTGCGGATGGGGCTTGCCCTGTGGCCAGACGATGAAACAGGTCAAAGTGCCGCCCGCACGCGGAGCGTGCGGAGTACTCTAATCGCCGACTGCCTCATTCTTTCCGCTCACACTAATTGAAGTGAACCTCTCTCGCTCTCCGGCCGTCTTTGGGCGAACCATCCTCTGAGACCGGCCATGCAGAAAGAAGAACTTCTTGGCGACGACATCTTCGTGATCCACAACTTCCTGACGGCCGCCGAGTGCGAGATTCTCATCGGCGTGGCCGAGGCGGGCGGGTTTGAGGAGGCGCCGATCAACACCACGTTTGGGGTCATGATCCATCGGGAGTTTCGCAACAACACGCGGGTGATGATCGACGACGAACCGCTGGCGGCCGGGTTGTTTGACCGCGTCAAGTCGTTGCTGCCGGAGCGGATCGGCCGGTGGGAGCCGTGCGGGCTGAACGAGCGGTTTCGGCATTATCGTTATGTCGCCGGCCAGAAGTTTGAATGGCACTTCGACGGAGCCTTTCACCGCAACAATGGCGAGAGCAGCAAGCTCACGTTCATGATCTATCTGAACGGCGGCTTCTCCGGCGGGAACACTGCTTTTAATCTGCGCCGCTCGGGCGTCGTCCGGGACGGCGACCCGCTGTTGCGCGTGCAACCGGCGGCCGGGCTGGCGCTGGTGTTTCGGCACGATCTGCTGCACACCGGCGAAGTGGTCACCGAAGGCGTCAAGTATGTCATGCGGTCGGATGTCATGTGCCGGATGGCGTGAGTCGTGCGGCTCGTATCACAAACACAACGATGCTTTCTTCAAGGCAAAGCCCCATGATCCTGGACATCCTTCGGAATCCCGCCTCCGGCATTTCCTATGCGGCGTTGACGGCTCTGCGGCTGCATTCGCCAAACTCGTTCATTTTGGAGACGGGGGAACCCCATTTTATCTGGGCGCAATTTGCGGAGGCCGGGTTTTGCAAATGCTCGCCGAAACCGGATTTTCTTGAGGAAGCCGTTCATGCGTGGCTGCCGACGCTGGACCGGGAATATCGGTCGGTCATGAACGGTTTTTTTGACGTGCAGTGGGAGGGGCAGACACTTGGATTGCTGCAAATCCAGTATGAAACGGCCTGCGGCATGTCGAATCGTGTCTGGATCGTCGCGGAAAACGAAGCGACGGCGCATGGTTTCTTCGCCGCCGTCTGTCGCTGGAGCACACCGATTCGTGATGAGATTTACGTTTTTCAGGAAGGTTTCTGGCAAAAGGATGCCGAACTGTTCAAGTCGATCCAGTCGTCGCGGCTGGACAACCTGATCCTGCCGCCGGGATTGAAGGAAACCATCCGGAATGACGCCGCGACTTTCTTTGATTCACGCGACCGCTATCGCCGGTTCAACATTCCTTGGAAACGTGGCCTGATCCTGCTCGGCCCGCCGGGGAACGGCAAGACCCATCTGATTCAGGCGCTGGTCAACGATCTGAAGAAACCCTGCCTGTATGTGAAAAGCCTGAAATCCCGTTATCAAAACGAAGACCGCAGCATCTGCGAAGTGTTTGTCAAGGCCCGCGAATCAGCCCCGTGCATTTTGGTGATGGAAGATGTGGACGCCCTGATCGACGCCGAGAACCGTTCCTTCTTCCTGAACGAACTCGACGGCTTCCGCAAAAACGAGGGCCTGCTGGTCATCGCCACCACCAACCACCCGGAGAAACTCGACCCCGCGATCATCGACCGGCCCAGCCGTTTCGACCGCAAGTATCACTTTGACCTCCCCGCCCTCGCCGAACGCGCCGCCTATCTGCAATGGTGGAACCAGCGGCTCGACCCGGCCCTTCAACTGACCGACGCGGGCATCGACTTCGTCGCGGCATCGACCGAGGGGTTTTCCTTCGCCTACCTGAAGGAACTGGTGCTGTCTTCCGCAATGGCCTGGATGAACAGCGGGGAGGCGCCGATGGACGAAACCATGCCGTCCCAACTCATCGGGCTTCGGGAGCAAATGAACAGCGTCCGGCTGCTCCCGGCCCCGGCGGCCATCGCCGCCGGGACACATTGATGAAATCCGGTCAGGACTTTTGCAGATATTTCGCCAGGCACAGCGAAATCGCATCGTGTTGAAAATCGAGTTTTTTGGCCAAGGCCAGCAACTCCGCCGACCGGGCCGGTTGTCGCTTGGCCAGGACGGCCAGCAGGACGCGCTTGGCGGAAGGTTCGATGTGGATTCGTTCGGCATGTTCGGCCTCGGCCGGTTGGCGGCCCGCCAGAACCTCGCCGAACAGACGCTCGTCGCGGCCCGCTTTTTTCAGTTCATCCAGCAACTTGTTGAAGTGAGCCTCGGCGATTTCCTTCTTGCCGGCGAGACTGGCCTCCAGCCATAGCAAACCCAAAACCACCCCGGTCGGAAAGCGGGCCGATTTTGCCAGTTCGGCGGCCCGAACCGGCTGCCCCTCAAGGAAAGCCGTCTCGAACGACGGTTTGCCGCTGTTTCTCCGCAAATAACCCCCGACATCATTCTGGCAGCAGCACACCAGCGAATCGAGTATTTGCTGCATGGCCACTCGTTGGTCGGGCGCACAATCCCGCATCACATCGGCAATCACCTGGGTGGTCCGGGCCTTGTCGCCCCGAATGGCGTTCACACGAAGCATCTGCATCTGGCTTTCCCGCCGACGACCCGGAAGAACCATGTCCTGTTGCAGCGAGTTCAACAGGGCGTCATAGTCGCCGCTGGCCAGCAACGATTCTTGGCGAAGCCTCCGGACCAGTGTCTTGTCAGCGAGCGACTCAAAAGCTTTTTGAAACCATTGGACGGCCTCGGGAAATTTCCCCTCGCTCAAAGCGCGATAACCCAAACTATAGAACGCATATCCCGAGGGGACGGCGGCTGTCGCCGACTGTCGATAAAGCTTGTCAGACTCGACCGGGTCCGGATCACACCGGCCGAGCAGATAAAGCGCCTCGGGATTGGAATTGGTTTCGGCGACAAGCAGGCGATAGCGGGGGCGCAGGTCAGTTTCGGGGTGGAGTTGTTCCATCATTGATTGGAACACCCGATGCCATTCAACCAGAATCGGCCGGTCGGCCAGCCGGGTTTCGACAAACCGCATTGTCTCCTCCGAGGGAAGCCTGCTGGCCATCCAGTGAAGGAAGATCGTTTCGCCCGGATCGAGACGCAACAGTTTTTGGCAGAAGCCAGCCTGCCGGTTTGGCTCCAAACCCTCCACCATCTCGGCGTATTCCTCGGGGGCAATGGCTGAGAACAGGAAGACGCCCGTCTTCCTGACCTCGGTGCTCTTCTTGACCTGAAGGGTTTGCGGGAATTCCTCGAACTCGTAATCGATGCCGGACATTTCGTAGTGGCTGTTGCCAAAATGGATCGTCGGCTTCCGGGACGCCGGCGGGTTGTTTTTCGCGTAGTAGGTCTCTTCCTCAAGGATGACCGCCGACTCGTCGGGGTTGATGACAAAGGTACGGTTGGCGAACGGCCGGCCCCAAAACGAGGTCTCGATCCGGCAGCGGACCGGTTCCAGGCCGGGTTTGTCGTCGCCAAACGCCACTTCGACATCCCCCTCGGCCACGCGGATCGGCATGGCCGCATGAGGGGTGAGGTTGTGCCTTTCACCGCCGACCACGACGGCATAGGGCTTGTTGGTCCCGTTGACGAAATAGACCTTGCGATTCTTCCCGATCCAGAACGCCGATCCGAGATAGAAGGCGATGGCTCCGAGGACAACGCTCGCGGCCACCCAGCGGGGCCAGTTGGAGGTCCAGTTTCCCTCCCGGTAACCGGTGTTCGGCGAGGAGAGCGCGGCGGAAGCCACTTTTTTGCCCGAGCCGCGATAACGGGTCGAGGTTTTGCGCTGTTCCGTGTATTCCTTGAGGGAGGCCCACTCCGGAAAAACCTTGTCCCGCTCGTCCATGATCTCAAGCGCTTCCTCGTGGCGCCCCTGGGCCTGATAGCCTTTGACGAGGTGATAGACCATCCCGGCCGCGTCGCGTTTTTTGTTGTCCAACACATGTTGAAGCCACGGTTTCGCCTCGTCAGGGCGATCTTGCTTCAGCAAAGCCCAGGCAAGCGACTCTCGCCGCTCTTCGCTGTCCCCGGCCTGCACGGCCGCTTCAAACGCCTCCCCCGCCTCGGGCCAGCGAGAGAAATAGGAATAGCCGTGGCCGAGCAATGTCTGGATCTCGGCATCGTCGGTTCTCGCGGCGGCCAGCGCCTCGACCGTGTTGTTGAAAAGGGGTTCGTCCTGATAGGCCATTGAAAAGCGAATGGCCCGCATGATGGTTTCGCGGTTGTCCGGATCGGATTTCAGCGCCTCCAGCAATTCACCGCTGTCGCTCGACTTGGCCGCCTCCCATTTGGCGAGGCTGATGAGCCGGTGTTTCTGGCAGACGGCGCAGCTTCGCAGCACCCGCAACCGCCGGATCGGAATGAGGGGGATGAACGCGACGACGAAAAACAAGGTGGTGTCGTAGGACGACAAATCCGTCTGGCGGTTGCAAAATTCGCACGTTTCCCTGATCGTGTGGATGCGTTTTTTGCCGTAATACCAAGTGCCGACACCGTTGATGACGAAGGGCATGTGTCGCGGTCCTTGTCCGTCGCGAAAGCGGGGACGGTCGAAAGATTTTCAGCCCATGCTAGCCGGGAGGGGCGGCGGAGTGAAGTAAAATACCCCCGCCCGAATCGAAGTCATATCAACATCTATTGGCGGGCAAAAGCGGAATGATTCCAGAGTCAGCGGAGCGCGACATGACCGAACGGCCGGGCGAGCCACCAGTAAGCGAGCAAGTGCGGCGGACAGCCGAGGCGTTTCTGACGCCCCGGCCGACCCCTGAGACGCCGCGCGACCGGGAATTTCTGCAAGAAGGGTCGCCCCTGAGTCTGGTGTGCGGGCTGGCGGCAACCTCTTGGGGAAGCGGGCCGACGGTCCTGCTGGCCCACGGTTGGGAAAGCCGCCGGACGCATTGGATCGCCTTTGTGACCGCGCTGGTCAAGGCGGGCTTTCGGGCCGTCGCCATTGATGCCCCGGCCCACGGCGATTCGCCGGGCGTGCAGGTGAACGTGTTGATGTACGGCAAGGGAATCGCCGACGCCGGCCGGGAGATCGGCCCGCTGGCCGGCATCATCGGCCACTCCTTCGGGGCGGCGGCCGCCATCGTCGCCATGCACAACGGCTTGGAAGTCCGACGGGCGGCCCTCATCAGCGGGCCGTCCTGCCTGGTCGCCCTCGCCAAGCGCTTCGGCGCCGCCCGCCAGTTGACGGAGGAGGAAACCACCGCCTTCATCGAACTCGTCGAACAAATGGTCGGCATCCGCATCGACAGCATCGACCTCCCCGGCATGGCCCGCCAGTCGGCCGCCCCTTCCCTGATCGTCCACGATCAAACCGACGAAGACATCCCCCTCGAAGAGGGACTTTCGGAATGGCCCGGCTCACGCCGACTGGTCACGGAACGCTACGGCCATCGCCGGATTTTGATGGCCCGCGAGGTCGTGCGTGAAATTATCAGCTTCATCAAAGAAGAAGCCTGAGCGATACAACACCGACGCTACTTTTGAAATTCAACCAGATACCGGAAGACCGTCGTGGCGACCGGCGAGACGCCCGTCTCGGCATGAAGATCATCCCCGCTGCGTTCCACCTGGCCGATGCGGGCTTGCGTCGCATACCAGCGCCCCTTTGGTGATTTTTCAGCCTTGTCCACAATGGTCGTGCTGATCCAGTCATTTGGTTTTTCCGGGGTCGTTTCGGAACGCACGCAGATCATTCCCCGTTCCGGCGAGAACCAGTATCGCCGCAGGATTTTCCCCGAGCGGGCCTCTTCCACGCTCACCAGCACGCAATCGGCCGGACCAACAGACGGCTTGGGATTGAGCGTGGCGCGGATGCCTTCGTTGGGAAGGCCCAAAAGCGGATACACGACGAGTTCCGGAACGAAGGTTTGGCCGGGGGAATACATTTCGCGGTTGCCATATTCGCGGAAGGCCATTTTGTTCACCTCGGTTTTCCACCACTCGATGCCCTTCTCCCCCTCGGGGATTTCCGTTTTGTTCTCCCACACTTGCGAATTAAACTTGAGCAATTGTTCCGCGTCAACCACCTCGGTCGTGTGGACAGCGCCCTCCAGACGCACATGCCTCGCCTCATGGACAAACCGCCACTGTTGCACGGTTCCAAGAACGGTCGCCGTGTAGGGATCAAACGGCATCCGCTGCTGCCAGGCATATTCGTCCAGCAAAGCCTTCAGTTCCTTCCCCGAACGGATGTCGATGACTTTGGCGTCCTTGGGGGCACCCAACACGAACAGATCGGCCGGGCCGGTCTCCGGATAGTCGATTTCATAGGTTCGCGAACTCTTCTTCCCTTGGAATGTCCACTCCTCGGTCATGGCGGCGGGTAATTGCTTCCCGTGCGGAACCCGGAAGATTTGCCGAAACATTGGCGGCGAGCGGCGGGCGTCCTCAAGGTCGAAAACAAATTCAGTCCAACGAAGGTCTCCGTCTTGTTTCTCTTCGCGGCTCTTCGCAATCAGCTTTGTCGATCCCGTGTTGGCTTTGGGCGTCCCCTCTTTCCCACCGAACGATTGCAAGATGGCATCAAACGCGGCGAACTCATCCTGATCGAACGAGCCGGGTTCCGAGACGATGATCGTGCCCGATTTTTGGTCGAACTGTTGTTGCACGTTGCGGCCAAACTCCACGAAAACGGCCGCACCCGGAAATTGACCGGCCCCGATCCCTTTTCCGGGCGACATCCAAATTTGAACCTTGGCCTCGCCCTTTGGGTCCGAGGCGGTCAATCGTACCCAAGCCTGTTTTCGCACCTGACCAATCACTTGGGACCACGCATCCGTCGGCCAAAGCATGAACGTTGAGAAGACAATTACGACAGCGGCCGCCCCCGCCGCATACCAAGCCCTCGTTCTGGTGATCCGGCGGCGCGGCGTCGGCCGGGTGGCGGGCATCGGCAATGCCTCCGGCACAAGGCGGGTCAAATCGACATTCGGCACCGGCTCGTCTAGAATCGTCTGAACGGCCAGCCGATACGGTTCGGGAAGCTCATCGTGCGGCGGTCGAGAACCGGCCGGGGTTGGATGGCTCATCACTGTTCTCCTTGCAATGAATTTGACAGGATGGAGTCGAGTTTCACGCGGACCTTATGCACGGCCGCGGCGACGGCTCCGACGCTGATCTCCAAGACTTCGGCAATCTGCGGATTGGAAAGCTGTTCAAAGTAACGGAGGGCGAACACGGCCCCTTCCCGTTCCGGCAACGCGGCGATGACTGTTCGCAGATGCTCGGCCAATTCGCGCTGAACCGCCTCGTCGTGCGGTGATTGCCCGGCCTTGGCGAGCGTGTCCAACGCCAGCGGCGATTCATGACGGCGTTGCCGGCGGCGATCCAGCGCCCGAAAAACAGCAAGCCGCCGAAGATACGCCCCCCAATTGCGAACATCCGCCGTCGGGGGCCGGGAGACTAATTCCAGAAACACTTCCTGGGCGACATCCTCCGCATCGGCCGCGTTCCCCAGGACACGCATCGCCGTCTGAACAACCATCCGCCCATGCTCGGCGACAATCATGTTCCAGGTGATTGACAAGTTCTTGCTCGTTCCGTGACTGGCCTTCGACTTCAACCAATTGACGAAACTCACGCCCGAAAATTACCTGTCATCTCTTCAATTGTTTTTGGCGAACGCCCGAGGTGATGCTCATGCGAGAAGCGATCTCGCATGGCCGAGTGATCAGAATTGGCCGGGGCGGCCGACGCCATCGTGTTGACAAGGGATCGGCGACGAGTCTTACGGGGCGCTTGCCGGCGGCTTGGGGGCGGTTTCACTGCTGAGTCTCTTCTCGACGGCCGCGAGCCGGGTCTTCACGCCGGTGTCGTTCGGCTCAAGGGCGGCGAGCTTGCGAAGGTGGAAGAGTGCGGCGAAGAAGTTGGATTGTTTTTCGCAAACAACAGCTTGCTGGCGGTGCCAGAAAGGATTCGGATCGATCATCCGTTTGAAACGGGCGATTTCCTCGGGGTGCGAGGGATCTCGCCAATAATTCCAGATCTGCACGGTTTTATCCAAGCCACTGCAGGCAAGTGTGCGGCCGTCTTGAGTCCACGACACACCATGCACACTATCATTGTGAATTTTGAATTCTCGAACGCCCACCCCCGTCGCCGTGTCCCAGAGACGCACCGTTTTGTCACCGCTGCCACTGGCGATCGTGCGGCCGTCCGGACTCCACGACAAACACCACACGGCCCATGTGTGCCCCTTGAGTTCCCGAATGACAGCCCCTGTCGCCGCATCCCACAGACGCACGGTCGTGTCCTGGCCGCCGCTGGCAATCATGCGGCTGTCGGGACTCCATGTCACGCTCTTCACGAGACCGGTGTGTCCACTGAGTTCCCGGAGGCATGCCCCGGTCGCCGCGTCCCACAATCTCACGGTTTTGTCGTCGCTGGCGCTGGCGATCATGCGGCTGTCCGGACTCCACGAGACGTTGTTCACGGTTTTTGGGTGTCCCTTGAGTTCCCGGAGGCTTTCCCCGGTCGTTGCATCCCACAACCGCACGGTTTTGTCGTCGCTGGCACTGGCGACCATGCGGCTGTCCGGACTCCACGACACACCTTTCACGGCCATCGTGTGCCCTTTGAGTTCCCGGAGGCTTTCCCCGGTCGTTGAATCCCACAACCGCACGGTTGTGTCATCGCCGGCGCTGGCGATCGTGCGGCCGTCCGGACTCCACGACACACTCTGCACGGCTCTTGTGTGCCCCTTGAATTCCCGGAGTTTCCCTCCGGTTACCGTGTCCCAGATCCGTAAGATCTTGTCACCGCCGCTGACAAACGCGCGGCCGTCCGGGCTCCACGACATACTAAGCACCGAAAACCAGTCGCGCCCTTTGAAGTCATCCCCCGTCGTCGCGTCCCAAAGACGCACCGTGGCGTCAAAGGTGGTGTCGCCGCTGGCGATCGTGCGGCCGTCCGGGCTCCATGACACGCCCATCACATTACCGGTATGCCCTTTGAGTTCCCGGAGACTTGTTCCCGTTGCCGCGTCCCAGAGACGCACCGTGTAGTCCATACTGGCGCTGGCGACCTTGCGGCCGTCCGGGCTCCATGTCAAGCTCCTCACGGACCCGGTGTGTCCATTGAGTTCCCGGAGATTTTCCCCGGTCGCCGCGTTCCACAACCGCACCGTTTTGTCCTCGCTGGCGCTAACGATCATGCGGCCGTCCGGACTCCACGACACACCATGCACGGTTCTTGTGTGCCCCTTGAGTTCCCGGAGGCTCATCCCCGTCGGCACGTCCCAGATCCGCACGATCTTGTCCTCCCCGGCGCTAACGATCATGCGGCCGTCCGGGTTCCACGACACGCCGTTCACGGTCATCGCATGCTTGAGTTCCCGGATGTTTGTCCCCGTTGCCGCGTCCCAGAGACGCACCGTCTTGTCACCGCTGGCGCTGGCGACCGTGCGGCCGTCCGGGCTCCAGGCCACGCTCTTCACGGGGCCGGCGTGTCCGCTGAGTTCCCGCAGGCTTTCCCCGGTCGTTGCATCCCACAACCGCACGGTTGTGTCATCGCTGGCGCTGGCGATCATGCGGCTGTCCGGACTCCACGACACACTATGCACGTTCTTCGCATGCCCATTGATTTCCCGGCATGTTCCTGTCGCCGCGTCCCAAATCAACAGGGCGTTATTGTCGCTGCCGCTGGCGATCATGCGGCCGTTCGGACTCCAGGCAACGCCGTAAAAACGCCCGTACGTCTTGGACAAAATCCGATCACCCCCCTCGGCCTCCCGCTTGACAATCCACCAAGCGCCAGTGCGATTGTCGGGGCTTAGCCAATGTCGCGGCTCGGCTTCTTTGAGCAGCTCACGGGCCAGTCGGATATTGTTCTGATCAATGGCGTATCCGGCTTCGCGGACTCGCATGGCGTCCAGCAGCATGCGTTGCTCGCGGAATTGCGCGGCGAGCATCGTCGCGTTCTCATCTGCCGCCTTCGCGTTCTGATCGGCGCGAATGGCTTCTTTTTTGGCGGAGTCCGCCTCCAGATCGGCACGGCGGGCCGAATCCTTCGCGGCCTCGTTTTCCCGGTCCGCCCGCCGGGCCTCGGCTTCCGCACGCTTCGTCGCGGCAAAGGCGACGAAGGCCGTTGCCGTGGTGACTGCGACCGCAAGTGACAATCCCGCCACAATTCCCGTGGCGATTTTGTTCCGTTTCGTCCATTTCAATATTCGCTCGACCGGTCCCGCCGCCTTGACGCTCACCGGTTCGCCGTCCAGCCAGCGCCGCAACTCCTCGGCCAGTGCGGCGGCGCTCCCATAACGGCCCGCCGGATCTTTTGCCAGACACTTCCTCGCGACCAGTTCCAAATCTCGCGGGGATTTGCCCGAATGGCTCCGCAGGCTTTCCGGTTCGGCCTCGACCACCTTGCGAACCACCTCCAGATGAGTGCTCCCGGTGAACGGCCGGACCCCGGCGAGGCATTCATACAGGATGACACCCAGCGCCCATACATCCGCGGCCGGGCCGACGAATTTGTTCTCCCCCTTCGCCTGCTCCGGGGCCATGTAGGCGGCGGTGCCCATGACGGCGTTCGTGCTGGTAATGTCGCTGACGCCCATCCGCTTGGCGAGGCCGAAGTCCGTGATTTTCGGCTCACCGGCAGCGTCGAAAAGGACGTTGGCGGGCTTGAGGTCGCGGTGGATGATCTGGAGGTCGTGAGCGGCCTGCATCCCGAGGGCGAGCTTGCGGACGAGGGTGGCGGCCTCCCTCGGGGCGGGGGGTGATTTCTTCAACAAGTCGGCCAGGCTGCCGCCAGGGAGATATTCCATCGCCAGATAGGGATTGCCGTTCCCGTCGCCGCTCTCGAAAACCTTCACAACGTTCGGGTGATCGATGGAGCCGACAGCCTGTGCCTCGGCGAGAAAGCGGATGATCTCCCTCGCGCCCGCCCGGCCAAGGAGCATTTTGACGGCGACCGTGCGATTCAATTTCAACTGCGTGGCCCGGTAGACGACACCCATGCCCCCCTCGCCGAGCATTTCAAAGATGTCGTAACCGGGGATGCTGTTGCTCGCCGGCGGCGGGGCAGACTCGGTTTTGTTGGAAGGAGTCACCTCCGGAAGATCCGGCGGCTGCGTTCGCGTACCGTCGTACATTGGGCAACACCCTGCGTGCCTGGACAGACAACCGTGCCCTGAACATGATAACGGATATCAAATTCGCATGTTGAACGCCGCATCAATTTCGTCTCATGTCGCGGCTGGCCAGGCAACCACGACACAAAGTGCAATGGCCATCTTGATTGATGACAGGCGGAGAATTGTTCATGCCGCTTCGAGAATCGTCATGCGGTCACGGTAGAATACCGCACGCACGACGGAGCGCAACGGGCTGGCCGGGCTTGTCATGCGGACGTTGATTCAAGGAAATTGCCAGCCATCAAGGGAGAAACGGCATGGAGATCAAACGAAGCGGCTCGCGGCCTTCCGGCAAGGGGCCGGCGGATTACTTCACCGGCGGCGTGCGAATTGATCCGTTGTTTGATGCCCCCGATCCCGCGCGTGTCCTTGGCGCCAGCGTCACCTTTGAGCCGGGCGCCCGGACCGCGTGGCACACCCATCCGCTTGGCCAGACGTTGATCGTGACGACCGGCTGCGGCTGGGCGCAACGCTGGGGCGGGCCAAGGGAGGAAATCCGGCCGGGCGACGTGATTTGGTTTTCTCCGGGAGAAAAGCACTGGCATGGCGCCACGGCGACAACCGCCATGACACACATCGCCATCGCGGAAAAAGCCGACGGCAAATCCGCCGACTGGCTGGAACAGGTCACCGACGAGCAATACCAAGCCGGAACCGGAAATTAGAGCGAGCGAACAAGTCTGCCGCAGGCAAATGTTCATGCGTGGCAACACGAGCCGGTGTTTTGAGGAAGCGGCTTGTATTCGTCGTGCCGACGCCACCAGATGCCCGTTTCGTTGCGGCCCTTGGGCGCCCGGTCGAGCCATTGATACATGCCCCAGAGACCGTCCAGCCCGCGGGCGAAGGCGGAATAGGTGTGGTAGACAACGCCATCCTCAAGGATGAACGCGCTCATGCCCGGCCGCTCGCGCATGTAGGTGGGCGAGTCCGTTCCGCACATGGCGGACATCTCGTTGACGGGGTTGTCGCCGCCTCGCCACTGCCACGCCGCCTCGCGTCGGAAGTTGTATTCGATCCCTCCTTCCCGTTGTTGCTCCTCGGTGAACCAAACGCTGAAATCGAAGTTGAACTCGCCGCCGTGGGAGGATGCCCAAGGGAACGCCCACCCCATTCGCTTCTTGTATGTTTGAAGCTTCGCCAGCGGCGCCCGCGACACCGCCATCAGCGTGACATCGTGGTTCGCCAGATGAACGGCGACACCGTCGAATCCGTCCGCGATTGACGAGCAAGACGGACATCCGGCCGTGTAGTCCGGGCCAAACATGAAGTGATAGACAAGGAGTTGCGAGCGTCCTTTGAAGAGATCAGCCAACGGGACGTTCCCTTCTTCCGTCTCGAATCGGTACTCCTTGTCGATCCGGACCCACGGCAACTCCTGCCGCTGCCGCGCGAGTTCGTCACTTCGCCGCGTCAGTTCCTTCTCCTCTTGGAGCAGCCCGCGCCGGGCGGCCAGCCATTCTTCCCGGCTCACGATTTGATGTTGCATTGTTCGGTCTCCTTTTTGAAATAACCAAAGAGGTTCGTCATGAGATCCAGACGTTTCGCAATCAGAAAAAGCAACGAGGCGACGCAGAGCGTGAGCATCGCCCAACGCAGATAAGCGGCCGTGGAAAGCGACAGGCCGAAGCCGGTCCAAAGCGTCACATAGGCCGCCAGACAGGCGGGGCACTTGGGCGCCAGCGCCAAGACGGCGCTCGGGAAGGCCCATGCGAAAATCTCCCGAATTCTCCGCAATCTTACCGGTGCTTTCCGGTCGTTGGCGGCATGGCAGCAAGCGCTCATCGCGGCGACTCCTTCCGATTCTTGCGTCCTGCCTGTTCGCGGATTCGCTCCAGCCAGTGTTCCCATCCTTTGGGCATGCCCTCCCGATGTTCGGGCAGGATCGATCCCACGGCGCGATGGAGGAACGAAAGACGTGTCACGCTTCCCTCGGCCGTGAAGCGGTATTGCACGTGATTGATCGCCGGGTACGACATCATCAGCGGCCCGCAAATCTCCAAAAGCGTCGGCGGCTTGATGACCTGCACATGGCCCCAAAAGTGGCCGGCGTTGTCGCCGAGGTCGCGGAACCAGCGACCGCCGGGCCACGGTTCGAGTTTCATCGGGAACGGCTTGCCGCCGGGCATTTGCCCTTCCGGGCCAAGTTCTTCCAGCATCGCCTCAAAGGCGATGTCGATGGGCGCCGTGATCTCGATCTCCTTGCGGATCTCGAAAGATTCGACGGCCGGTCGTTCGCTGGTGTCCGTTTTCATGCTTGTCCTTTCGGGGGTTTGACGGGTGTCGGCGATTCGGCTTGTTCACGCGCCCGGCGTTCGGCGCGTTCCTTGATGCGGTCGAGTTGATGGCCCCAAAGTTCTTCAAAAGCCTTCACCCAGTCATGCACAATTTTCAGCTTCTCCGCCTCCAGGTTGTACACTCGCTGTTTGCCTTGCTTCAGCACCGCGACCACGCCGACTTTGCGCAGCACGCCAAGATGCTTCGAGACAACCGGCTGCGGAAGCCCCATCGTGATGACCAAGGCTCCGACAGCCAAGGCTCCCTGCCGGGCAAGCAGCTCGACAATCTGTCGCCGACGAGGCTCGGCAATGGCATTGAACACATCGGTGGTGGTTGGCGCTCTTGGCATGCGCCTAAATATATTCCCATATGGGAATATGTAAAGCCGAAAAATCAGCGACGCGGTTTGGCCGAGTGTTTCGGCTAACCTCGCCGCAAGAATCACAACAGAAAAATCTGGCCGGACCCGATTCGGTTGGAAGTGAAAGCGAGTCTCAAAGCTTAAAGATCGAAGGCACTCAATTCTTGCGAACCAAGTAACCGCCCAGATGGGCCAGCAGGGCGTTCCCGTCGGCGGGTTGGCAGCGATAACCGATGTAGCCGTCGGGCCGCACCAAAATCAGCGTCGGACTGGCCGCGTGTAACTTCTCATGTAATCGGCCTTCCGGGTCGAGCCATGCGGGCAACTCGGAGCTCCCGTGATTCACCTTCGCGGTGGCGGAATCGGCTCTCAAAATCAGGTGGGCCGAAAGCATGCCGGGAAAGGCGGTCTTCGCTTCGTCGGCGATCTTCTGCAATTTTGAAACGGAGTCCCCGTCGTTCGGGCCCGTCAGCAAAAGCAAGGTGTGCCGCTTGTCGCGGATCAACGTGAAGATTGTTGATGAATGACCGTCTATCGCGGAGGCCAAGGGCGAGTCGCAAAGCCGGTCACCGGCGGCAAGCCCTCCCGTGAGTCGCGGCCAATGGTCGGCCGAGATCGGGCTGTGCCGGTAATTGATCGAAAGCTCGAACCATTCATCCCGGATCTTGTCGCGGACAAACTGAAACGATCCCATGATCGGGGCAATGTGATCCCGCAGGTATTGGGCGACGGGATTGCGCAGCGTGGCCAGTTTCGTGACTTGTCCGGCCTTCTTCAGAACTTGGTCGCCAATCTCGCTTCGTTCGACGGAATAACTCTGAAGAAGAGGCTCGGCCAATCCTTCGCCGCGTTGCACCAAGGCCAGTTTCCACGCCAGATTGAAGGCGTCCTGCATGCCGGTGTTCATGCCTTGGCCGCCGGCGGGGCTGTGGATGTGGGCCGCGTCCCCGGACAGCATCACCCGACCCTTGCGATAGTCGGAGACCTTCCGCTCGTTGATGCGAAAGTTGGCGATCCACACAGGATCGGAGAGCGTCAGTCCGCCGGGGCCGCGTTCATCGACCCTGGCTTGCGCATCGGCCAGCGTCGGCTCCGGCGGCCGACCGTGATCGGACGCCGCGCCGGTGTCGGCGATGACACGGAACCGGCCTTGGTTGCTGATCGGGAAAAAGGCCAAGGTGCCGTTCTCGTGCCAGAAAACGCTCACCTCATCCGGGGCCAGCGGCCCTTCCACATGGATGTCGGCTAGTATCCAATCGTTCGGCTCGGCCACCCCGGTGAACGGCAGGCCGAGCGTGTGCCGCACGGCACTGTGGGCGCCATCGCACCCGATCAGCCACGGCGTCACAAACGTTTCCTCGCTCCCATCGGCATGACGCAGTTTGCAGTTCACGGAGTCCGGCCCTTCGTCGAACGAAACCAACTCCGTCTGGCGTTCGATCGTCACTCCCTTTTGCGTCAGATGTTCTGTCAGCAACCGTTCGGTTTCATTCTGCGGGATCATCAGCGGAAACCCGTATGGGCTTTCGTCGCTCGTCAATTCGAGATGAACCAGCCGCTTCCCGTTGGCATACATGCTCCCGCCGTTGATCTTCAAACCGGTCTTGATGAACACTTCCGTGAGACCCAACGGATCGAGCAACTCCATCGTCCGGCACCAGACCACCAAGGCTTTCGATTTGTCGCTTGGCGCCGGAGCCTTCTCAATGATCCGGCATTTCAAACCTTGGTGAGTGAGCGCCGCCGCCATCGTCAACCCGACGGGACCGGCCCCGACAATCAACGCATCAACAACTGAAAAGGGCATGATTTGCTCTCCCAAAGTGGCAGGATGAAATTGTAAACAGCCGCTCGCCAAGTTGGCAAACATAGAACGGAGACATGCCGGCGATGGGATCGGCCCGCCAAGACATCAAGGGACAGGTCACGGGTTGACGTTTGACTCATCGCCAACGAATGGTTACGCTGTCGGATGTGCAGACTTGGAGGCGGCCGGCGATTGTTATTGGGCAGCATGGGCGCATGGTGCGGCTTCGGTGCCCGGCGCGGACAATGGAGGCGCTTCGGTGAGTGTGATTGATCCCCGTCGCGAACCAGAACACCCGGCCCCGCCCAAGATGGCGGCGAGCGAGCCCCGACCACCAGTGGCTTGTCGGCCGAGCATCCGGATTATCGGTTGTGCGTCGGTTGCGCTCATTAGCGCCACGATCACTGCTGACGACTCGAACATGGCATCCAAAATCATCAGGAAACCGGCGCAATTGATTGGCGCCGAAACAGCCCAATCACCGTCCTCCGGAAACGTCGAGCCAGTGGTCATGTTCCCGGAGGACGGCAAAGCGGTGATCGTGCGGGCGGAGCTTGCGAAGGAACTCGCGGGCGGATATGCCCCCGGCACGAAAGTGGATGTCTGGCTGATCCCGACCGACGGCAAGCCGACTGAACTGGCGCTTTCGGGCGTGCCCGCCATTTCAAAATCAACGGTTTATTTGTTGATCGAGGAGGACAAGCGGGAAGGTGTTTGTCTGGTTTTGAACCCAGAACAAATCAATCAATTGATGGCGGTCGAAATGCGTGGCACTTGGCGAATCGCCCCCGCCGCCCGCCGGTGAATTCATCGACATTCCTGATGATTCCGGGCAAATTCGAGTCCTTTTAGCGTCGTTTTCAAAGGAACAAGAAAACCGCTCAAGGTGATTCCACACTGTTTGAAAAGAGCCAAGCGATCCAAATGGTGATTTGGCCCAAAGCGGCGGAGCCACGTGTCATCGAAGAATTGAGTTCAGCGGAAAAAGATCAGTGGCCCGGTCGGCGAAACAGGCCGGACAGCCACTTTTTGGGCGACGCGGGCTTGTCTCCATCAGTCTTTGCCGCCCCCGAAACAGTCTTGTCGGCGGTGTTGCGGGGTGGTTGCTGGGTGGGAACGGCCCCGAGCGTCAGATCAAGGTCGATCAATTCGTCCCGTAGTTGGTCATAGTTGGGAAACCGGTCGTCCCCGTCTTTAGCCATGAGCCGTTGGATGAATCGCGACACGGGCTCCGGCACATCCGGCGCGAGATCGACGACCGCCGGAACGGGCGCCTCATAATGCTTGAGGATCATCTCCATCGGAGAGCGAGCTTCAAAGGGCGTGCGCCCCGTGGCCAGATGAAACAACGTGGCGCCGAGCGAATACATGTCGGCCCGGTGATCGACGTTGGCCGAGTTCATCGCTTGTTCTGGCGAGAGATAGGCCACTGTCCCGATGGCGGCATTGGCCATGTTTTTTCGGCCAAAATGCGCGTCCCGGCTGGTTTCGACCACCATCGCCAAGCCAAGATCAGCCAGCTTGGCGGACTCATGGCGGGTCAGGATGATATTGGCCGGTTTGATGTCGCGGTGGATGATCCCCAATCGAAAAGCCGCCGCCAAGGCTTCGACAATCTCAAGAGTCACCCGCACAATCATGCCTGCCGGCAGGCGGCCGCGTTGTTCCACCAGATCGGCCAGATTGATCCCGTCCACATACTCCATGACGAGGAATGGCCTCGCCGGGTCATCGTCGAAATCCCACAACCGCACCAAGTTCGGATGGTTAATCCGGGCCAATAACCGGGCTTCTTCTCGAAATTGCTCTCGCGTGTCGGGGGAGTTTGACAAAATCGTCGGATGCAACACCTTCACCGCCACGGGAATACCCAGTGACTGGTGGGTGGCCCGATAGACAATTCCGAAGGCCCCGGCGGCAATCCGACGCTCAACCACACATCGGCCAAGAACCTGTCCCGGAACCAAATCATTGTCGGCCTCTATCGCGCCAAACAAGGGCATTCAAAATACTCCGCGGCCATTTGGAAACATGAAAGATCGTAACACGCGAGGAACCGTCCGAATGTAGAGGGTGGCCGATGTATCAGGTCATTGTTCAATCTAATTCATGCCAAACCCGAATATTGTCTTTCCTCAATGCTGATGATGCTGTTTTTATCGGCATTAACCCCCCATCCTCAGACCGTGACGACCTAGAAGACTTTAATGATTGTCTGGCACGGCTGCCTGGCGATCCTCGCAAAAGCCTTTGTTGCTCTCTCCAAGACTCGCCATCCGTGAAACGTGTCATGATTTCAAACTCACGTCCGAGGCTGCAACTACTTCCGCTGGAAGAACGTTCCAACACCTCGGTCACCCTTTCGACCCCGCCGGCCGGGACCGCATTGTTGGGCAGCCAACTGCCCGCCACGCCCGTCGGCGAGGCGGAGTCCGTGTCGCACGAACTGGTGGTGATTGATTCTCGCGTTGACAACCTGCAATTGCTCCTCGGCTCTGTTCTGAATGCCTCGCAATTGAAAGATGTCGTCGTTCTTAATCCTGAAGAAGACGGTCTGGATCAACTTGACGCCATTTTGAAAACCCGGCACGACCTGACGGCCATCCATGTGATTTCACACGGTCAGGACGGCGGGTTGTTGCTGGGGTCGTCTTGGATTGACTCGGCCGAGTTTGAAAAACGGGCGGCGGAGGTGCAAGGCTGGCGGAGCAGTCTGGCGCCGGGGGCCGACATCTTGCTTTATGGCTGCGATGTGGCCGAGGATTCGGACGGCCGGGCTTTCGTGAATCTGGTGGCTGGACTCACCGGCGCGGATGTGGCGGCCAGTTCCAACATGACGGGAAACCGCTCTTTGGGCGGCGACTGGAATCTGGAGTATGCCACCGGGCCGGTGACGACAACCGGCATCGCCCTCCCGGAATGGGGGGGCTTGCTAAACACCTTCATCGTGTCCAACAACGGCGACAGCGGCGCCGGTTCGCTCCGCCAGGCGATTTTGGATGCAAACACCAATCCGGGAACGGATGCAATCAGTTTCGCCATCCCCGGTTCCGGCCCCCAAACAATCCAACCGGCCACGCCTTTTCCCGCCGTGACCGATCAAGTGTTCATGGATGCCTCCACGCAACCCGGTTATGCGGGGGCGCCACTCATCAATATTGACGGTTCGCTGGCGGGATCGGGGGCCAACGGATTGGTCCTGGCTCTCGGAAGCGATGGTTCGCTGATTCGCGGGCTGGCGATCAACCGTTTCGCGGGCGACGGCATCCTCATCACCGGCCTCGGCAACGACACGATCGCGGGCAATTACATCGGGACCAATTCGGCGGGCACGACCGGCTTGGGCAACGGCAGCGCCGGGATTGAGTTGAATGGCGCCTCCGGCAACACCATCGGCGGCAACACCGCCACGCAAGGCAACCTGATCGTGGGCAACGGCGGTAACGGCATCACCGTCACCGGGTCCAACAACATCGTTTTGGGCAACGTGATCGGAATGGCCCTGGATGGCGTCACCCCTTTTGGCAATGGCGGCGCCGGGGTGGTGGTTGATGGGTTGCTCATCACCGGGGCCAACAACGTCATCGGGGGAGTCGCGGCCGGCGATGGAAACATCATCGCCAACAATGCGGGCGATGGCGTGAAAACGCTGGGGCTGTTGAGCACCAACAACGCCATCATCGGAAACTCGATGTTTGCGAACGGCCAATTGGGCATCGACCTCAACGGGGATGGCGTCACCCCGAACGTGTTGCTCGGATTGGGCCTGGCTGAAAACTACCCGGTCCTCACAAGCGTCTCGACCACCGGTTCGACGATCTCGCTCAGCGGCACGATTTTTTCAACGGCCCTCTCCTTGATCCGGATTGATTTTTACAGCAACAATCCCGGCGAGAACGATCCGAGCGGGCATGGCGAAGGGCGAGTATATCTGGGTTCGACCTCCGTTACCACCGGCCTGTTGGGCGGGGGAAGTTTCAACGTGACGTTGCCGGTGAGCGTGCCGGCCGGCAGTTCGATCTCCGCCACCGCCACAGCCGATTTCGGCCTCCTGAACTTCGGATCGACTTCGGAGTTCTCCAACCAGATCATGATCCCCGGATTTGTCGTCAGCCCCCCCTCCGCGACCACCACAACCGAAGCGGGCGGCTCGGCCAGTTTCTCGGTGGCGCTCAGCACCCAGCCGACCGGCAATGTGACGATCCCGGTGAGTTCGTCGAATACCGGCGAGGGAACAGCCGACAAAACCTTCCTCACCTTCACCCCGGCCAACTGGAACGTGCCTCAGACGGTGACGGTCACCGGCGTGGATGACCAAGTGGTTGACGGCAACCAACCCTACACGATTGTTCTCGGAACCGCCGCCAGCACGGATCCCAACTACAACGGCCTCAATCCGCCCGACGTGTCCTTGACGAATTTGGACAACGACACCGCCGGATTTTCGGCCGTCGTGGTCGGAAGTTCGACGACCACCGAGGCCGGGAGAACGGCTTCGTTCACCGTGGCTCTGAACAGCCAGCCCACCGGTGATGTGACGATTCCCGTAAGCTCGTCGAACACGGGCGAGGGAACGGCCTCCGTCACTCAAGTCACCTTCACCCCGGCGAACTGGAACATTCCCCAGACGGTCATCGTCACCGGCGTGGACGATCAGGTGCAAGACGGCGACCAGCCTTACACCATCATTCTCGGGGCCGCCACCAGCGCCGACCCGGTTTACAACGGACTCGATCCGGCTGATGTCCCCCTGACGAACTTGGACAACGACACCGCTGGCTTCTCGGCGGTTGTTGTCGGCGGAGCCACGACGACCGAAGGAGGGGGGACGGCCAGTTTCACGGTCACGCTGAACAGCCAGCCCACCGGTGATGTGACGATTCCGGTGAGTTCCTCGAACACGGGCGAGGGAACGGTTTCCGTCACTCAACTGACGTTCACCCCGGCCAACTGGAACGTGTCCCAGACGGTCATCATCACCGGCGTTGATGACCAAGTGGCTGACGGCAACCAACCCTACACGATTGTCCTCGGAGCCGCCACGAGTTCCGACCTGAATTTCAACGGACTCGATCCGGCCGATATCCCCCTGACGAATTTGGACAACGACACCGTTGGCTTCTCAACGGTGGTCGTCGGAGGAACAACCACCAGTGAATCGGGAGGGACGGCCAGTTTCACTTTGGCTCTCAGCAGCCAGCCGACCGGCGATGTGACCATTCCGGTCAGTTCCTCGAACACGGGCGAGGGAACCGTCAACACGACTTCCCTCACCTTCACCCCGGCGAACTGGAACATCCCCCAGACGGTCATCATCACCGGCGTGGACGATCAGGTGGCCGACGGCAACCAGTCCTACTCGATCATCCTCGGCGTGGCCGTCAGTTCCGATCCGAACTTCAACGGCCTCGACCCGACGGATGTGGTCTGCACCAACACGGACAACGACACCGCCGGAGTGGCCACCGCCATCATCGGCGGGTCATCAGCCACCACCGAATCCGGGGGAACTGTATCGTTTACAATGGCCCTCAGCAGCCAGCCAACCGCTGATGTGACCATTCCAATCAGCTCATCGAACACGGCTGAAGGAACCGTCAGCACGTCTTCTCTGACGTTCACCCCGGCCAACTGGAACGTGCCCCAGACGGTCATCGTCACCGGCGTCGACGATCAGGTGCAAGACGGCAACCAACCCTACACCATCCTCCTCGGGGCCGCCACCAGCACGGACCCCAATTACAACGGCCTTAATCCCGCC
>NZ_JH636443.1:608318-617537 GCF_000255705.1 Zavarzinella formosa DSM 19928 | reverse complement strand
ACCCGAATTTCAACGGGCTTGATCCGGCCGATGTGCCCCTGACAAATTTGGACAACGATACCGCCGGTGTCTCGGTGGCTGTCATCGGCAGCGCCACAACGACGGAATCCGGGGGAACGGCCAGTTTCACGGTAGTCTTGAACAGCCAGCCGACCGGTGATGTGACGATCCCGGTCAGTTCATCGAACACGAGCGAAGGAACAGCCTCCGTCACTCAACTGACGTTCACCCCGGCCAATTGGAACATCCCTCAGACGGTCATCATCACCGGCGTTGATGACCAAGTGGCCGACGGCAACCAGACCTATTCGATCATCCTTGGCGTGGCCGTCAGTTCCGATCCGAACTTCAACGGCCTCGACCCGACGGATGTGGTCTGCACCAACACGGACAACGACACCGCCGGAGTGGCCACCGCCATCATCGGCGGGTCATCGGCCACCACCGAATCCGGGGGGACTGTATCGTTTACAATGGCCCTCAGCAGCCAGCCGACCGGCGATGTGACCATTGCGGTCAGTTCCTCCAACACGGGCGAGGGAACGGTTTCTGTCACTCAACTCACCTTCACCCCGGCGAACTGGAACATCCCCCAGACGGTGACCGTCACCGGCGTTGACGATCAGGTGCAAGACGGCGACCAACCTTACACGATCATCCTCGGGGCCGCCACCAGCACAGACCCCAACTATAACGGTCTCAATCCGACCGATGTCTCTCTGACCAATCTTGATGACGACACCGCTGGCGTCTCGGTGGTTCTTGTTGGCGGTTCCACGACATCCGAAGCGGGTGGAACCGCCAGTTTTACCGTGGTCTTGAGCAGCCAGCCGACTGGCGATGTGACCATCCCGGTCAGTTCGTCGAACACGGCCGAGGGAACGGTTTCCGTCAGCCAATTGGTGTTCACTCCGGCGAATTGGAACCTTCCGCAAACGGTCATCGTCACCGGTGTTGACGATCAGGTGGCCGACGGCAACCAGTCCTACACGGTTCTGCTTGGCGCGGCCGCCAGTGTCGATCCGAACTATGCCGGTCTTGATCCGGCCGATCTAACCCTCACGAACCTGGACAACGACACCGCCGGTTTTTCGACGAACCTCGTCGGCGGTTCATCGACTACCGAGGCCGGGGGAACGGTGACGTTCACGGTGGCGTTGAGCAGTCAGCCCACCGGCAATGTGACCATTCCAGTCAGTTCGTCGAACACGGGCGAAGGAACCGCCGGCACGGCTTTGCTCACCTTCACTCCGGCGAATTGGAACATCCCGCAAACAGTGACCGTCACCGGCGTTGATGACCACGTCGTTGATGGCAACCAGCCCTACACGATTGTCCTCGGGGCCGCGTCCAGCACGGACCCCAACTACAACGGTCTTGATCCCGCCGACTTGTCGCTGACAAACATTGACAATGACACGGCGGGGTTTGTGATTCCGACAATTGCCAATCCGACCACCAGCGAGGGAGGCGGAAGCGTTTCATTCGTCATCTCTCTGAGCAGCCAGCCGACTGGTGATGTGACACTTCCCGTCAGTTCCTCGAACACCGGCGAGGGAACCGTCAACAAGGCATCCCTCACCTTCACTCCCGCGAATTGGAACCTTCCTCAAACGATCATCGTCACCGGTGTTGACGACCAAGTGGCCGACGGCAATCAACGTTTCGCCATTCGCTTTGGCCGGGTCGTCAGCACGGATACGAACTTCAACGGCCTCGACCCCGCCGACATTGCTTTCACCAACATCGACAACGACACGGTGGGATATCGGGTGGCCGCCAATGGTTTGACCACCACGGAAGCGGGAGGAACGGCCAGCTTCACCGTCGTTTTGGACAGCCAGCCAACCAGTGATGTGACCATTCCGGTCGCTTCCTCAAACACGGGCGAGGGAATCGTCAGCACATCATCCCTGACATTCACGGCCGCCAATTGGAACATCCCGCAAACAGTGACCGTCACCGGCGTTGATGACCAATTCGTTGACGGCGATCAAACCTACAAGATTCGTTTGGCGGCGCCGAGCGGCGAGGACTTCTCATTCGACAGTCTGGCCCCCCGAGAATGGGCGATGGTGAACGAAGACAACGATCATCTCGCCGTCCTCAATCCGCGGCCGCCTTTGCCTCCCGAACCGCCGGTGAATCAAGATCCCGAGCCACCGGTGACTCAAGACCCCGAACCGCCGCCTCCAACCCAACCGGTTGACCCTCGGCCCCGGCAGCGCGCGGTCGGCGGCGGGCCGGTTTTGGTGAACATCACCGTTCCCAAAGAGGTTGGCGGCGGACCGACGGAGACAAACGACGGTTCGACGACCTCCACCGAAGATCCCGGAACTTCCGGCGACCCGACGGCGCCTCCCGTGGTGGCCAAGGCAACCGGGCCGGGTCGGCTGGGGAGTTACATCTTCCTTGGCACGGATGATGGGGATCTGGTGGTACGCCTGGACGAAAATGTTCCGCCGGTCAATCGTCCGCCGGAAAAGGCGCCGGTTTTGGAACCCCGAATCATTGTCCCGCCGACGACGGTGGTGGCGCCTGTTCAAGAGGTGAGACCGGTGAACGTGGCCTCGGAAGAATACAAGCCGGAACAGGGGCCGGCGCCCCGCGAAGTCCGCAAGGCCGTCGCGGAGGCGATTCCGGTGTTTGCAGAACCGGATGCCCTTGATGAATTGGAAAAGAATGTCCGGGAGTTCGCCAATCAAAACGACGTGCCCGCGAAAATCGTTCTGGCGACGGGGTTCCTCACCACCGTCGGGGTGATTGCCTGGAGCGTCCGGTCGATCTGCTGGATCATCGGGGCGATGGTGTCGGCCGCGCCGGCGTGGAAGCCGTTTGATCCGCTGGTCGTGCTGGCTTCCCGCGACAAGCGAGCCGAGGAAGAAGAAGACAAAGAGTCCTTGCAGTCAATCGCCTCGTGAAACTCCCGAAACCGGAAACTGCCATGCGTGAACGGATCAGATTGTTTCGCCTTGCCACCGCGATGACCGCGTTGACGATGACGGTCGTGTTTGTCGGCCTTTCCCTTGGCTTGCTGCCCGACAGCGGCACGACGGCAGTGATTGCCCGCAAGGATTATTGCGAGGCCGTGGCCGTCCATGCGGCCCGCGAAGCGCGAGACCCGGATCTCGCCGGACTCCGGGAGACGGTTAAATCGGCCGTCGAACGCAATCCGCAGTTGCGTTCGCTCGGCGTCCGGCTGACCGATGGAAAACTGGCGGCCTTCGCGGGCGATCATGAACAAGAATGGGTCGATCCGGGGGACGTTCCGTTCACCGGGCGCTATGTCCGTGTGCCAATCTCCGCGAACGGGAAACCGTGGGGGCAATTGGAATTCGCGTTTGGCCCCCTGCCCGCCGGGCCGTTCGGCCTGACGCCGGAAGTCGCGTTTGTGATCTTTGTTGGCGTGGGCTGCATGCTGTTGTATTCGCTCTATGTCTGGCATATGTCCTGGCGGGCCGGTCCCACGGACTTGTTGCCCCACCGGGTTCGGTCAGCCTTGGAAGCGCTGTCCGAAGGGGTGTTGGTTCTCGACACCCGCCAGCAAATTGCCCTGGCAAACGGAGCATTCAGCCGCCTGGTCCACATCCCGACCGACCAATTGCGGGGGAAGCCAATCCAAGAACTCCCGTGGCAAATGGTCAATACGAACGGCCCGTTGGTGGCCGCCGATCTTCCTTGGGAACGATCGCTCCGCAAAGGGCTTTCGCAAACGGGATTTCTGCTCAGCCTCCTTCGCGACGGGCAACTGATCCGGTTGTCAATCAACACCACGCCCATTCTGGCCGACGACGGCAAAAATTGCGGTACCCTAGTCACCTGCGACGATCTGACTGGGTTGGAGCAAAAGAACACCGAGCTTCAAGACCTTCTTCTGAAACTCCAGCATTCGCGGGCCGAGATCCATCATCAAAACCGGGAGCTGAAACTCCTCGCCACCCGCGATCCGCTGACGCTGTGCATGAACCGCCGTTCGTTCATGACCGAACTGCAAACAGTATGGGACCGGCGCCTCCGGGGGGGCTCGGCGGCGTCCTGCGTGATGGTGGACGTCGATTTTTTCAAGAAGATCAACGACAATCACGGCCACTCGGCCGGCGACCAAGTGTTGCAACAAGTGGCCGAACTCCTGCGGGGCAACAGCCGCAACACGGACCTCGTGTGCCGATATGGCGGCGAGGAATTCTGCATCGTCCTGCCGAACACCGACCTGACCAGCGCGGCCATGCAGGCCGAGCGGATTCGAGCCGCCCTCGCCGCCAATCCAATCGCCGGTATCCCGGTGACCGCCAGCCTGGGGGTGTCCTGCACGGAACTCAGCCCGGCCACGATCCAAGAGTTTCTCGACCAAGCCGACAAGGCTCTCTATGCCGCGAAGCACGGCGGCCGCAATCGAGTGGTCTGCTTCAATGAAGTTCCCGCCGATTCCAATTCAACGGAGAAACCCCTGACAAAACCGGCGCCCGCGCCTGCCCAACCAATCTTGCAAAACCCTGTCCTGCCCGAACTAATTGCGACTTTCACACCGTTCTAACACCACAGCGTAGTCCAATGTTAAAGCAATTATTTATGCGGCGCAAAGCTCAAACAAAATGCAGACAGAGCAATATTTCGCCTTTGCTCTTAACTTCGTTGATGGTGAAAAATGAAAAACAACCGCTTTAACATTTGGCTGCGATGCAGTGCAAAGGGAACGCATCGCTTAGCTGATAAGGAATTATTTATTATTTATTATTTACGAGGAATTGGAGAAATTAGCATTTTCAACGCCAAACTAATGTCGATAATTTTAATGAGACTCAATTATCTCGCTCTTTTTTCGCCCTCCATCAAGAAAGGGCGGTCGCATGACTCGCGATGATGTGCTATCCGTATTGCTGAAAATTCCCGGCCTGACGAACATCGGAGTCGTGACCCCGGCCTACTTCGACAGTCCCAAGTACGGCGCCACCGCCGGCGAACGCCTGGCCGCTTTCGACGAGGCTCGTCGCCAACTTGCCGACGCCCCGCTGGAGAAATTCGACGACATCTGCGCTTGGTTTGCGGACAAGGCGAAAACCAAGCAGGCCAACCGCAAGCACAACACATTGGAACTGCGGAAAATTGTGGAGCAATTCACAGGGATGCCTCTCAGCGAGGGAGAGTTTCTGGTGGCCGCCATTCATCTGGGGTTTTTCTACCGGATCGAAGGGGAGGGCATCAGCGAACCAATGAGGGTTTTTCTCGGAATCTCCAATCAGTCTCTCAAGGCGGATTCGGCCGCTTAAGTATGTTGGCGCCAATAATCCTCCCGTCGGGGTTGTGGGCATCGCCGAATGACATGTCGAATGCTCCCGCGTCCGTGCCGGACCATCAATCGGCACGGACACTATTTCCCAGCTCTCGCCCCGGTTTCGGAAAAAAATCCTTTCAAGTGATAGACGGCGACGTTAAACTAATGGGGCACTCCGGCTTGCCGGATGATCTCGCGGATATTCACCCAGTCCGACCTGATATTGGAAATCGCCTCTTTGGCCGACAGCATTTGGTCGCCTCGTCTCCGGACGGACGCCCGAATCAGGCCGCTTCACTTGACGGGCACTCGCATGTCCAACAATTTGAAAACAGTGAATGAACAGATCATGCAGCTTTATGCCCGTGATCCGGCGGCCCGGCGATGGACGGCCAATCACATGGCTCATGTGATTGGCTCCAGCCGCGACATTGTCAAACGGTCGGCGGTCTGGCTGACCCGCCGGGGCGAGGATAACGTCATCCTCACTTACGGGGACATGATCGTCCTGCGGACCTTGTCCGGGGCTTCCGACCCCCTCTCCCTGAAAGAAGTGGCCGACTTGGCCCGTCAGCCTCAGAACTATGTTTCGGACCGGCTGGCCATGCTGCGGGATCTCAAACTCGCCGCATCCGAGGGGGATGGCGACGAACGCTGGACGATCACCGACCGTGGCCGGGAAGGACTGCGGGGCCGCATCGTGACGTTCCGCTGATTCGGGTGTCAGCCTTCACCACAGGTACGTGCCGACGCTCGGGCGGGATCGCGCGCGGTATTCGGGCCTCCGTTTTCGCTTGTATTCCCGCCTTAAGGGGGGATAATCAACGCATTGCATGGCTCGCACCCAAACAACCCACCCTTTTCCCATCATGACCGCCCCTGTCTTGGTTATCCGGCATGTTCCGGACACTAATCCTCCGAAGTTTACCGTCAGTCGGCTGAGCGACGGGAACACTTCGGATGCCGTCCTCGTCGCGCCGCCGAACAGCGTCCGGGTGGAAGGGCGGCCCAACGATGATCTCATCCATCAGCTTCGTTGGTATCTGGAAAAATTCCTCGACTATCCGTTCCATCCCGACGACGAGTATGCCGGCCGGGTTCAGGCGGCTCTCCGGGAGTGGGGGCGGCGGACGTTTGACACGTTGTTCGGTTCGGGAAAGGCGAGGGATTTTTACCACGACGCCACACGGGGCGGCCTTCAGAATCTGACGGTGCGGGTGGTTAGCGACAGTCCGTTCATTCTGGGCTGGCCTTGGGAAGCGTTGGAGGATGCCGCGACCGCCCGGTTGGCCCATCAATGCGAAATCGAACGGCGAATAGAAAAGCAGGGCGATCCGTCCGTTTTGGTCAAACTGCCTGATGACTGCCTGAACGTGTTGCTGGTCATCGCCCGGCCGTACAAGGGGGATGTCAAATATCGATCCATCTCCCGGTCGCTGGTGGAACTGGCGGCCGATCATGCCTTCCCGATTTCCGTCCATGTTCTTCGGCCCCCCACTTTTGCCGAGCTTCGCGAACACCTGCGGAAGCATCCGCACCATTACCACATTCTCCACTTCGACGGACACGGGGCCTATCGCGCTGATGCCCCGGCGCCGGGGGGCGGGAATGTCCTGCGGGCGGCTGACGGCCGATTGCTGTTCGAGACGGACAACGGGGACGAGAACCCGGTGGACGCCGAGCAATTGAGCGAGTTGCTGCGCGAACACGCCGTGCCGGTGGTGGTGTTGAACGCCTGTCAATCGGCGATGATCGACGACAAGGCCACCGACCCGTTTGCCTCCGTGGCGGCGGCATTGTTGAAATCCGGCACGCGGAGCGTGGTGGCGATGGCCTATGCCCTGTATGTGAGCGGAGCGAAGCAGTTCTTGCCGGGGTTCTACCGCCGACTGTTCGAGAGCGGCAATCTGGCGGCGGCCGTCCGCGCCGGCCGGCAGCAGATGCTGGAGAACAAGGGGCGGGTGTGCGCTCGCGGCACCTACGATCTGGACGACTGGCTGGTTCCGGTTGTGTATCAGCAAGACCCGCTTGATTTTTCGTTCGTCGCCAAGGGAGGCGGCAAACCGCCTGGGAAAACGGCCAGTCGCTTGCCCGAGGCGGCGCGGGACGACCGGAACCCCTACGGATTCGTGGGTCGCGATGGCGCCTTGCTGGCGTTGGAGCGGGCCATGCACCGCCCGGCGGCCGGCATTCTGGTCACCGGGTTGGGAGGCGTCGGCAAGACGACGCTGGCACGCGGCTTTCTCCGCTGGCTGGAGCAAACCGGCGGCTTAGGGGCCGGGGCCTTGTGGTTCGACTTCCGCGAGGTTCGTTCGGCCGAGTATGTCCTCAATCGCATCGGCGAGGCCCTCACCGGGAAGCCGGAATTCGCCACACACAAGGTGGAAGAAAAGCTCGCCTTTCTGGCCGATGCCTGCCGGGGGAATCCGGTGCGGATTGTGTGGGACAATTTCGAGTCGGCCCGCGGGATTGACGGCACGGCGATGACGGGCAATCTGTCGGACGATGACGCGAAACTGTTGAAAGAATTTCTGACCCGGCTCCGTGGCGGGCGAACGAAGGTGTTGATTACCAGCCGCTCAGCCGAAGAATGGCTTGGGATCACAAACATCGGCAAGCCGGTCTCCCTCGGCGGCCTCGACGGCGAAGAACGCTGGGAGTTTGCCAACGCTGTCTTGGGCGACTTCGATCTCCGGCAAAACCTGGCGAAACCGAATCCGCATGTGAAAGAGTTGGTGGAAATGTTGAAGGGCCACCCGCTGGCAATGCGGGTGATGCTGCCGAAATTGGCAAATCGTCCGGCGGCCCAACTCATCGCCGATCTCGAAACCAATCTCGCTAAACAAACGCTTGCCTCAAAAGACGAATCCGAAGCAGCGCTGGCCGCCACCCTCCGATTTGCCACGGAAAGCCTGCCAACAGACTGGCAACCATTGCTGATCCTGATCGGACTGCATGAGGGATACGCCGTCGCTGGTCATCTGGAAATGATGGCGAAACAAGTCGAGGGCGGGCCAACGCGGGGAATGATCGACGAATGTCTGACGGCTCTTGGCAATGCCGGGTTGGTGCGCGACATCGGGCAGGCGATTTACGAGTTGCACCCGCTCCTCACCAGCTATCTGCGTGGCGCCCATGAATTGCTCGCTCCGGAAACACGAGATAGTTGGACAAGGGCATTCGTTGATTTCATGGCAGGTTACGCCGATCACTTGGCTCCCAAGAATCTGCATGAACAGCGATTTCCCTTCTTGATCCATGAGGCGAACTTCCACACGGCTCGGGCCGTTGCGGAACGTCTGGACATGACCGCGCACTTCGCCGCCCTTACACAAGCACTGGCGGTCTATGCCCAGAACACCCGCAATTATCCGGCGGCTGTGACCCTCTTCGACCAGTTACAAATGTACTATGTTCGGATTGGAGATGAGAAAGGAAGGGCATCTCCGTTGCACCAACTCGGTCGGGTCGCCCAAGAACGCCGGGACTTCGCGGCGGCGGAGTCGTGGTACCGCAAGTCCCTTGAGATATCGGAGCGTCAAGGCAACGAACACGGGGCCGCCATCACCTACCACCAACTCGGTCTGGTCGCCGAAGAACGCCGGGACTTCGCGGCGGCAGAGTCGTGGTACCGCAAGTCCCTTGAGATCAAGGAGCGTCAGGGCAACGAACACGGGGCCGCCATCACCTACCACCAACTCGGTCTGGTCGCCGAAGAACGCCGGGACTTCGCGGCGGCGGAGTCGTGGTACCGCAAGTCCCTTGAGATCGAGGAGCGTCAGGGCAACGAACACGGGGCCGCCATCACCTACCACCAACTCGGTCGGGTCGCCGAAGAACGCCGGGACTTCGCGGCGGCAGAGTCGTGGTACCGCAAGTCCCTTGAGATCGAGGAGCGTCAGGGCAACGAACACGAGGCCGCCAGCACCTACCACCAACTGGGGATC
>NZ_JH636443.1:600377-608192 GCF_000255705.1 Zavarzinella formosa DSM 19928 | reverse complement strand
GGGCAACGAACACGGGGCCGCCATCACCTACCACCAACTCGGTCGGGTCGCCGAAGAACGCCGGGACTTCGCGGCGGCAGAGTCGTGGTACCGCAAGTCCCTTGAGATCAAGGAGCGTCAGGGCAACGAACACGGGGCCGCCATCACCTACCACCAACTCGGTCTGGTCGCCGAAGAACGCCGGGACTTCGCGGCGGCAGAGTCGTGGTACCGCAAGTCCCTTGAGATCGAGGAGCGTCAGGGCAACGAACACGGGGCCGCCATCACCTACCACCAACTCGGTCTGGTCGCCCAAGAACGCCGGGACTTCGCGGCGGCAGAGTCGTGGTACCGCAAGTCCCTTGAGATCAAGGAGCGTCAGGGCAACGAACACGGGGCCGCCATCACCTACCACCAACTCGGTCGGGTCGCCGAAGAACGCCGGGACTTCGCGGTAACTTGGTCGTGGTTCCTCAAGGCAGTATCGGTTTTCTTGCGGTTCAATGATAAACACAGCACGGGCATCGTTTTCCGAAGTCTAGCAAAATCCTTCAGTGAAGCTCTACCGGACATTCGGCCACGGCTTCTTTCCCAAGGCCGGGAAGCCGGACTTCCGGACGAGTTTCTTCAAAGCCTCGAATCATCTGTGAATCAACCTTCAACCGAGAGTTAAACCCATGTCTGATCTTGTCGCCCGCATTGAGAGACTTTCGCCGGATCAGGCCGTGCGGGTATTGAACGCCATTACCTCGGCCCAAGTGACTCGTGGGGGGGCGGTCGGTCTCGCTCCTGACACTGGCTTGGTTGATCTTCTGGCCGCCGAAGTGGCGATCTCTCCCGAGGCGGGGGCGTCGGCCGGGGATGTGGCCAAGGCGAGCCTGCTCTTGCTGGCCGATGATCCGGGCATGGCTGCCGCGATTGACAATTTGTTGGAGAACCCGTTGGCTCAGAGCATGGTCGAGCCGACCACTCTCATCATCGGAATCGCCGCGTTGGTCGTGCTTCAGTCGTACTTCAAAATCGAACGAGACAAGAAGGGGCATTGGTCGTTCAAGCTTGAGAAAAAGCCCATGTCCGATTCGCTCCTCAAGCAACTCATCAGCAAACTCGGCGGCTGGATTCGCAACCCATGAACTGACCATAGGCGTCTGTTTGTGGCACTGTCGGAAGATTGTGGACTTGTGCCCAATCAAATTTCGCACACCGTCATGTATCAAAATCAGCAAATCATCGTTTGCGGTCGCGGGCGAGTTTTGGGCGGCCGTGTCATGAGAGATTTTTCAGTTCTGTTGTCTTGTCATGCCCTCAAATTTTCATTTCGCTTGTTTTGCCCGTGATTACACGGGGAAATTGAGGTTTTTTTAACGCTCACTCGCGGCAAAATGCGCCGACTTGCCCGGCGGTTGGCCGAGAGTGGCACGGCATCTGCGTTTGACCGGCAGACATCAAGTCGCCTGGTCAAAACATAAGAGCCGAGTTAATCACATGTCTTACACGTCGCTGTCCGGTCTTCGCACTCAAGTCAATGGTCGCGGTTCCAAGAAGTCTGTTCCGATGGGTCTTCAAGCGCTGGAGGCACGGACGGTGCCGGCCGCCGGGGCGGTGCTGGATGCCAGCGGCGTCCTGACGATCACCGGGACGCCGTACAACGATTCCATCGTTGTCCGGGAGATCAACAACCGGATATTCGTCGTGGGGACGAACATCAGCACGCCGAGCGGATATGCCATTGCGGTCCCGGCTGATGAGGTCAGCGGCATTCAGGTCAACTCGCTGGGCGGGAATGATTTGATTGATCTGAACAGCGTCGGCGGCGCCTACCAGCTCATCAACATCCAGGCGACGATTGACGGTGGCGAAGGCAACAATGTGATCTACGGGACATCCGCCGCCGACACCATCACCACCGGAAACGGCCGCAACACCGTCAACGGCGGAGCCGGGGACGACACGATCACCACCGGTTCCGGCAACGACCTCATTTACGGCTCCTACGGCAGCAACACCATCAACGCGGGCGACGGCAACAACATCGTCTACGGCGGGGACGGCAACGACAACATCATCACCGGGGCGGGCATCGACCGCATCTACGCCGGCTATGGCAACGACACCGTGGATGCCGGGGCGGGCAACGACTACATCGCCGGGTCCGACGGCAATGATTCGCTGACCGGCGGCGCGGGCAAGGACACGATCACCGGGGACAACGGCGACGACATCATCGACGGCGGGACAGAAAACGACTCCCTCCTCGGCGGCGCCGGGAATGACACCATCAAGGGGGGAGACGGCAACGACATCATCCGGGGCGGGATCGGCAACGACCTGATCTCCGGCGATGCCGGTCTCGACAGCATCTTCGGCGACAACGGCGACGACACCATCGACGGCGGGGCCGACAACGACTTGATCTACGGCGGGTACGGCAACGACGTGATTGGCGGAGGAGCCGGAAACGACAGGATCTACGGCGAAGCCGGTCTTGACACCATCACCGGCGGCGACGGCCGGGACACCATGTACGGCGGCCTCGGAGTGGACCTGATCGACGGTTCCTCCCTCAAGGACACGGTGATCGGCTAAGGTTGTGTCTTTTCCGAGTCTGCAAGCGTGAGTTTTGACGTTGCGCTTTTGGGTTTTCCAAGGTTGGTCTTGGTATTGGCGAGCCGAGCAGCGTGAGCTGCCGGGTGGCTTCCGGCAGGGAAGTCGTCCGAGCCACGGGTTTGAGTCCGGCTGAGTAAAAGGGAGGCGGTTCAACTACGGGAAGCTACCCGGCAGCTTACGCTGCTCGGCTCGCCAATACCAAAAACAACACTTCACCGGGGAAGCCACAGAACTTTGGTCAGCGATTCACGGGCGAGCCAAAGTTAACAACCACCCCCGGCCACATGCCTATTTGGCCGTTCCGGCCCCGGCCGCCGGTTTGTACATCACCAGCAAATCGTTGTCCAAGTGCTTTTTGGTTTTGCGGGCAATCCGCACGAAGTTCATGAGATTGAACAGGCTGAACTTCTCAAGCAGTTTTTTCTTCCACGAAGACGACACGCGATCAAGGAAGAAATAACGCCCGACATCGTCCATCCGGGGAAACTGTCGAAACGTGGTGAACCCGGCGGCCTTCCCCAAGGCGGTGATGTGGGAGGCCGGCATATCCTTCTCGGTGACACCAAACTTCCGAATCACTTCCTCGGAGTTTTTAGCGTGCCCGTTTCCCGGTTCCGAGGCGATGAACATGCCGCCGGGTTTCAGGGCGTTAAAAGCGGCCTTGATGGCGGCCCCTTCGTCGATGCAATGGTGCAGGGCGTCGAAATAGATGACTGCGTCGAACTCCTCCGTGAACGGAAGATTCTCCACATTCGCCACCTGAAAATTCATGGCTCCCCCGCTGGACTCGGCCAACGGTTGGGCCAGTTTGATCGCCTCGTCGGAGACATCAACGCCGACGCAATCATAACCCCGCATGTAAAGCATCCGCGTCAGCCAGCCGACGCCGCAACCGCATTCCAACACCTTCGCCGGCGGCGGCGGCAGGATCGCAAACACCGCCCCGATTTGCATGAGCATGAAGGCGCAATCGTGATCGGAAAACGGCTTCGCCTTCGCATGACGAACGCCTTCCTCGCCAATCGCCCCGTAATAAGAAAGTTCGCCTTCGATGGCCATGACTAACCTGTTCCTTGTCCGTGGACCGACCGCCAACGGCGACGGCATCATCGCGGGGAGTACCACATGCCATGCCAGCTTGTAAAGACGAATCGGCGGAGGAAAATGAAAGCCCTTTGGTGATCCCAAGCTGTCATGTCCGGATATTTTTGTCTCAAGAGCGGTTATTCCCGGAGCTTCCCCAACCGGACCAACACGGCCCGTATCCGAGGATCGGATCGAGGGTCTTCTCCTTGGAAATGACCACGGGTGGGATATCCGAGTTCGATTTTCCATTCGCTTGGGGATTGATGCGATGGGCTTCCGTCCGTCAGCAGGTCGATGACCACCCCGGATTGGCTATGGGATGACAGAGAGCATGTGAATGCTCCGTGATAACAGGCAACGCCGCCCGCTTGCAATTCAAACCCCACGCCGAAAACAAGCCCGATCTCAAGATGCTTCCATGCGCTGTTCCACACCCCCTCGCGGACATACATCGTGTGAGTCTGCCAGTCGTAATCAATCAAGTCGCTTTCCTTCAGAATCACTCGTCCAGACATTGGCCCGAATATTTTTTCAAGCTCCAGATGGATCGGGATCGTCACCAACCGAAATGTGGGAGGCGCGACCCGGTCATCCGGGCGGTTCAATCCCCAGTGGAAACCAAGCGCGATGAGGGACACCATGAACAGCAATATGGCGCGAGCTTGGTTCATTTTTGTTCACCATGAATCGACTCTTGATGGATGACCGGCCAAACCCAACAGGTTTGGCCGGTCATCCGCAGACAGATCGGCACAGGTATTGACGAACCGCCGCCTGAACTTGTTCCAGCTTTGTGGTTGTGTCTTTGATGAAGATCGGCTCACGCCGGGCTTTCTCGAATAACAACACCGGTTGGCTCACGAATGACTTGCGCCCTTCGATATGTTCTATCTTGCGACCTTCAACGTTTTCTATCTCGATATCAATCAACCCTGCCAACGGAGCGGCCCACACTGACCGACGGAACCATGCTCTCCGCTCGACGCGAACCTGCCCGGCCACCCGTTCGAGTGTGATCGTCACCGCTGGAAATGACAGCAGGCCAAGTATCGCTGTGAAGATGAGAGCAGACGAAATCTTCAGAAACAGGGCAAGGTGATGAGGAGACAGCAATGGCACGACTATCAAACCAATGATGAAAATCACCGGCAGCCGATTCCAGTGAATGAACTCCCTCACGCTGTGGCGTGCCACCAGTTTTTGGTCGGTTTCCGTGATGACCCGCATGTGCCGTTTCTTTGATTCTGATAACCGATCACGAACGGGACTGTTGCAGCCTTGCCAGGCGGATGAATCGCCCGACCGCTTCCTGGACTTGCTCCAGGTTTTCATCACTGTCCTCGATGTTCACCAACTTACTTGGGGTTTTTTCAAACATCAACACCGGCCGGAACACGTTATATCGGGGATCGCTCACCCGAATCCGTTCCAATTCAATCCCAGTGAGATCTTCCAACGAGCCGGTCCAAAGGCGGCGGCCGAAAAGATATTTTCGCTCCACCCGAACTTCGGCCGTGGCCCGGTCGAGGGTGAGCGTGACCACCGGATGAATCTTCAAAATGATCGGCATCGCAATCAAAGCGAACAAGCCGACCGAATAAGGCTTTGCAAACAAATTTGGCTGGCGGACATTAATGACAATGCCGATGCAAATCATCAGCGCGCATGCAATGCCGACCGTCACCCAAGCCCCGACCGGATGATGCCGGGCCACCAGTTTCTCGTCGGTTTGACTGATGACCCGCATACGTCGCTTTCTTGACTCAGACGACCGATCACAATCGTGATATTTGTCGCCGGATCAGCCGGATAAATCGATCCACGGATTCTTGGACTTCCTCCAGGTTGTCCTCGCTGTCCGCGATGTCCAACACCATTGGCCCGCCTTGGTCAAACTCCAGAACCAGCCGACATAAGAATCGCTTCCGGGTCGCGGAAAAATAACGTTCTGCCTTGGTCCCCGTCAGATCTTCCAACAGGCCCGTCCAAGTCCGTTTGCCAAAGAGACCTTTCCGCTCCACACGAACCTCGGCCGCGGCCCGATCCAAGGTGAGCGTGACCATTGGCCAGGAAAGAAAAAGTGCTGTCGGAATCGCGATCGTCAGCGGACAAATGAGGTCGACCAGTTCGGAGAGATCTGTTTGAAAGGCGAAGATCACACATCGCACGGCGATATACATCGTTAACGCGGCCAACACCCCGCCCCATGTCCAGACGTAAAGAGGATAATGTCGGGCGACCAGTTCTTCGGCGTTCTCGCTGATGACCCGCATGGCGTGATTCCCCGGCTGATGTTCCATTCACCCAGGCATCGCGTGGCCGGTCACAGATTCCCGCCGCAGGATGAGCAGCGGGCGATGCTTTCCACAAAATTCAGGTCGCAGGCCAGACAATGCTGTTGGTTCTGCCCGGCGGCGGCCGCGACGATTTCCTCGGCGATGAGTCGCTCGACTCCCCCGTTGACCAGTTTCGTGACGGCCATCTGAACGGGCGTGCCGGATTCCAAGTCAACGCGGATGGAGTGGATCATCAACTCGGCCCGCGTCGGCGGCTTGTAGTCAAGCACTTCCAATTTGTACGTTTGTTTGCAGGCGCAACACTTGATGACCGTCGCGTGATGTTCGGTCTCGAACAGAGGGATGAAGTACAGGGTGAAATAGGTGCAGTAGCGAACCTTGTGATAATTCTCCTCGCTACCGCACTCGGGACAATTGAAAACACCGCTGTCCCGGATGATCTCCCGGCCCGTTGACCCCCAGATAATCATGTGCGCTCGCCCCTTGGATATTGTTCGTGCTTTCTGATGGAAAATTTTAAACGATCAGCGACCAGAGTACTCCGCACGCTCCGCGTGCGGATGGACTTCCCCTGTGGCCAAGCAATGAAACAGGTCGCGGTCCAGACCGCACGCGGAGCGTGCGGAGTACTCTGGTCGCTGACTGCTCATTGTTTCCGCTCGTTCTTGGCACAGGACTCACAAAATCCCGTGAATGACATCTCCCCGGCTGGCGGCCAGCGGCCTTCCTTGCGTGTCGTGGATCTCCGTTAAAAGTGAACATCCGGCGGGGAGAGAGATCGCGATGTCACTCGATGAGGACCGGAGCGAACCAGACACAATGCGCCCCGCCCCCGGACCCCGCACAATAGGCACGAAGTGTCAGTGTCTTGGCTTTGTCAACCTTCAATGTTACTGTTTGGAATGTATCCATTTTCGTAACAGGTTCGGACTTCCAGATGGACTTTCCATCCAGCAACACCTCAAACGTCAGTGCGGAATGTGGATCTGGCTGCTTGTCTTCATGGTAGGGCACGCCAATGGATGTCCGGAACACGCTAACTTTAACCGGAAGTGTGTAACTCACGCCCGCCGGCAAATTGGTGTCCGGATGCATAAAGATACTGTGTGGGATTGCCCGTCCGTCCATCTTGTACTTGCTGGAGTCCTTCTCAAAGACGTTGTTCCATGTCTTGATGTCGAATGGCTTCAAGGTGGTCAGATATGTCCGCTTCCCCACCAGACACGCAGATGCAAGCAAAAACTGGTCGCGTTCCTTCTCAACTTTCTCCGCATCGCTGTCGAGTTTCAACCGGATACAGTCTTTAATGGCCGTTTGGTAGGCCTTGTCCAAGACCGTTCTCGCAGTCGCGAGTTCGGTTTTGACCTTCATGGGAAGGGTGGGCGGCGCTTCACCCAAATCGTCAAACCCTTTCCGCTGAGCTTTGAGCTCGTCGAGAGCCTTCTTGTCGCCAGACTTGCGGATGGTTTCCTCCCGCTTGTCGAACAGGTCGGCCACCGCTTTTTTGAAATCCCTTAATTCGTTGTCGTAGACCCTTTTTGCCTGAGCCAGTTTCTCCTTCACATCGTCTGCCTCATCGGCCCGTGCCGTCAGCGCGACCATCAGGAACAGGCCGACAGCAGGAAGCAGGAAACGCAATCGGTTGGACATTCGACACCTTGAGGATAATGAGCGTCAAAGCGATATTATTCGATCATGACCGGGGCGATCCATATGGCGTGAGCATAGGCTTCCCCTTGTTGACAATGAACACGCAGCGTTATCATTTTGGACTTCTCGACTTTGACAACGCATGTTTGAAATGTGTCGAGAGTGGTGACGAGTTCGGATTTCCAAACGGACTTTC
>NZ_JH636443.1:594237-599789 GCF_000255705.1 Zavarzinella formosa DSM 19928 | reverse complement strand
GCTTTTCGGCAAACTCGCACTTTCGTTCGACGTGGGAGCTATTTAGCAAAACCTCAAACGTGAGCGGGGAAGCAGGGTTTTTCAATCCTGGGCTATTCTTGGGAACACCCACGATGGTCCGGAAAACGGCAGCTTTGGCCGGGATCGCATAACTCACGCTTGCGGCCGACGAAGGCGGCGGATGGGTAAAAAGACTATGCGGCACCAATTTTCCATCGATCTTGGCTTTGGTTGTATTGTTCTCGAACGGCTCATGCAAAGACTTGAGTTCGACAGCCTTGAGGTTGCTGAGGTAGATGCGCTTGCCGGAAACAGAAGCCGATGTGAGCAAAAACTCCACTCGCTCTTTCTCAGCCTTGTCCGCCGAATCATCGAGCTTCAGCTTGATGTACTCCCTCACCGTTGTTTGATAAACTTTGTCCAAGGTCGTCCGCGCGGTGGCGAGTTGATTTTTGAGCGCCATTGGCAATGAGGCGGGCGGCTCGCCCAAATCATCAAACGCCTTGCGTTGTGATTTGAGTTCATCAAGGGCCTTTTTGTCGCCGCTCTTGCGGACGCTCTCTTCCCGCTTGTCGAACAGATCAGTGACCGCCTTCTTGAAGTCCTTCAACTCGCCGTCATACACCCGTTTCGCCTTGGCAAGCCTTTCTTTCGCCTCATCTCCTTCGTCGGCGCGAGAACCCGTACCTGCCATCAACATGAACACAGCGGCGGGAAGCAGAAAACGTAATCCGTTGGACATTCGACACCTGCGGGGTGGGGAAACAAAATCTCGCCAATCCCGGCGGAGTTGACGGAATCCGAGTCTCTTTGCCGGGCGGCCCGACGATGGGTTGAAATTATCACGCCAAGCCGCCGCGTGCAAGCGGTTCGTGGCGCCGGTCGGTAAGGCGCCACATTCGACGGACCACAACCGTTGCCCGGCGCATGGCGGCGTTCGGCTCGCCAAAACAAAAATCCAAAATCCCTCTTCCAAACACCTGCCCATCAAAAGCCCAACTTGACATCTTCCCCTTTGCACTACAATTAACTAATCGGTTAAATAATTCGAAGGGGTGTCAGCGATGACCGATCAACTGAGCGTCACGTTTTCCGCGCTGGCCGACCCCACCCGGCGGGCGATTCTGGCCCGGCTGGCCAAGGGGGAGACGACCGTCATGCAATTGGCCCAGCCCTTTGAGATGAGCCTCCCGGCCGTGACCAAGCACCTCAAAGTATTGCAAAAAGCGGGACTGGTCACCCAAAGCCGACAGGCCCAATGGCGGCCCTGCCGGCTGGAGGCGAAGCCATTGCGGCAAGTCGCCGATTGGGTCGGCGAGTATCGCCGCTTCTGGGAGGAAAGGCTCGACCGACTGGAAGAATATCTCAATGAACTCCAGGCAAAAGAAAAGCCCGATGAACAAGCTGAATGATGCTGACCGGCTGTCCATGTGAACTTCCCTCGTCTGGCAGAGGTCAACATGATGGCTTTGACGGCAGCCAGCCCGTCGGTTGGCGGGCGTTTGGATCACTCTCGTCTTCGGGCTTTGTCATTCACAAGGGGGAACACATGGCGCCGTTCACTTTTGGGGATTGCCCCGTCTGCTCAAAGGAGACCCGGCAACGTTTCTTGTTGGATGGTGACGCCTCCAACGACATCGTGCCGGTGATCTGCGAATCTTGCAACACGGTCCTCCTCATCGGTGACGAAGGAGTCGTCGGGCAACGATCGGCCACCGAGCGAGAACTGGCCGCGATTCCGGCGCGTCCTGTGTTTTCGGCAGAACAATCGGCCGAGCTTCAGGAAGAATACCGGCGAGGCCTTGCCCATGTGGACTCGTGGATTCAATCCGGCCGCCCCGGCCTGACCGCCGAGATGCTGAGCCAGATGCCCGGCCTGGCTAGGGTGATCGCCAAACGCGGGGCGCAATTGCCGCGAGTTGAGAGTGAATGATTTGGTTTGGCGACAGGAGGAGCAGGCGGTGAAATTACTCACGGAACCATACAAGGAACAGAAGGAGGCTTGGCCCAAGGATGGCCGTCATATTCTCGCGCAATTCGATGACGATACCATTATCGTCTATCAGGCGTACCGCCCGTCCATCGGCCGTTGGGCGGCCGAGCATGGAGCGTTTGGCGGGGATTTCAGCTTCTCCCGGATGAGTTGGGTGAAGCCGAATTTTCTCTGGATGATGTATCGCTCCGGATGGGGTCTCAAGGAGAATCAAGAGATCACGCTGGCTCTGCGAATCCGGCGGGCGTTCTTCGACAGACTGCTTTCCGAAGCGGTGCCGTCGTCGTGGGACCGCGATCAGTTCGAGACCGAACAAGATTGGTCGCGGGCGGTTGGTCGTTCGTCCGTGCGGTTGCAATGGGACCCGGACCACCACCCGTCGGGCGCCAAACTCGACCGGCGGGCTATCCAATTGGGGTTGCGCGGCGAAACACTGGAGGCTTTCGGCCGACGCGAGTTAGTCGAGGTTGTCGATTTGTCGGAATTCGTCACCGAGCAACGTTTGCGACTGGCCTCGGGCAGCGTCTCCTCGCTGCTCACGCCGCGCGAGCGGGTTTACCGCCCGGCCGATCCGGATGTCGCGATTAAATTGAGGTTGGCCGATGAGAACGCTGCCTGATGGTTAAGAGCAAGCAAAACCAGATCTCGCGGCTTGGGCCGGCGGGCCGGATGCTGCCTCCGCTCATTTCGCATGGCCTTGGATTGCCTGCCGATACCGCTCTGCCGACCGCACCACGGCGGCCTTTCCGTCTTGCTCGATCACCTTGTCCCAAAATGCCCCGTACACCCGGTCATACTCGAACGGTTCCACCGCCCGGATGATTTGATCGACGGCAACAACCGACAATGGGATGTGATTGGGGTAACTGTACATGAAGCTGACGTATCTTCGGTCGGCGACCACTTGAATGATGTCGCCGCTCAACAGTGCTCCCTTGCCACCGGCGCCGTCCCGCCAGTGCAGGACCGTGCCGCCGTCAAAGTGGCCGCCGCAGCGAACAAGCGTCAGGCCGTCGCCCAGCGGTTTGGTGTCGCCGTCCCAAAAGACAATGGCCTTGTCCGACCGCATCACCCATTGCCGGTCGGCGTCATGCAGGAGGATCGGCGCGTCACTGAAAGCCCGACTCCATTCGACCATCGACGCATAATAATGCGGGTGTGAGATAGCGATGGCCGAGAGGCCGCCCAGCGATTTAACCATTTCAATCAAGGCCGGATCCAGAAGCGGCACGCAGTCCCACAACACGTTTCCGCTCGCCGTCCGCACAAGCAACGCACGCTGGCCGATGCCGAACGATGGCTCGATGCCGATGCCGGTCAGCCCCGGTTCCTCAAACCGGATCGAGTTGCGGTGGGTGAGACGCAACTTGTCGGGCGTGGTCCACTGCTGGCCAGTCGCCTTGACGTATTGCCGGTCGTCCTGGCACACGGCGCAAACCGGCGGCGGTTGCCCGCTCTCGGCGTATTGGGCTCCGCAAGTCACGCAAATGAAGTTTGGCATTCGCCCGCCGCCTTTTTTTCTCTCGTTCTTGAATGCTGTCATTCAACAGCCATTTACGTGGGATCCCTTGGGAACCCCGCCGCTAACGCCATCATGATAGGCAAACCGGACCATCCGCCGGGAACAGACGCAAGGCCGGGGATTGGGGCGGTTTGTGCGATCCGGCCATCGGTCATTTTATCATTGGTCATTTCCCCTTGACCTTGTTCGCCATCCCGTGTATTTCCCCATCACGATGACCCATGTGTCCGTATTGCCGGGCGAAGTGTTGACCCTGCTTGATCCCCAACCGGGCGAGGTTTGGGTGGATTGCACGCTTGGGGCCGGCGGACACGCGCGAATGATCGCCGCGAAGGTCGGGCCGACCGGGCGGGTGATCGGGCTGGATCAGGATGCCGGAATGATTGCGGCCGCCCTCCCGTCGCTGGCGGGGTGGCCGATCACGCCGGTTCATGCGAATTTCGATCAGGTGTCGGCCGCCCTCAAGGGGGTGGGAATTACCGAGGTCGATGGCTTGCTAGCCGATCTCGGCTTTTGCTCCGACCAATTGGAAGACGCCGGGCGGGGTTTGAGCTTCCAGCAGGACGGCCCGCTCGACATGCGGATGGACGCGACGGCCGGGGAATCGGTCGCCGAGATGCTCGCCCGCATCAATGAATATGATCTGGCGAACCTGATTTACGAATACGGCGAGGAACGCCAGAGTCGGCGGATCGCCCGGAAGATCGTGGAGACGCGCAAGACGGCGCCGATCCGCACCACGGGCCAACTGGCTGATCTGGTGCGGTCGTGCGTTCCTCGGGACAAGAAAAGCCGGATCGACCCGGCGACGCGAACCTTCCAAGCCCTGCGGATCGCGGTGAACGACGAACTGGGATCACTGGATCGGCTGCTCTCCCAATTGCCGCGCCTTCTGAACGTCGGCGGCCGGGCGGGGATCATCAGCTTTCACTCGCTGGAGGACCGGCGGGTGAAACAGGCGTTCCAGGACCGCGACCTTTGGGAAGCAGTCACGAAAAAGCCCGTGCAGGCGGGCGACGATGAAACGGTAACCAACCCGCGGGCGCGGAGCGCCAAGTTGCGGGTCGCAAGGAGGCGATCGCATGGCCAGCCACTCTGATCCCGTGTCCGTCCCGCCGGTGAAGCCGGAACTGGCGCCCAAACCGGAAGCGGCCGAGAAGCCAGAACCGACGACAACGAAGCCGGAAGCCGCCACAAAGCCGGAACCGGCGGCGGCGACCGCCCCCAGCCCGGAAACGACTCCGACGACGATGGCCCACAAGTTGGTGTCAACGGCGGCGAAAGCCGGGATGTCGTCAAGCCTCAAAACCAAGGTCGGCATCGTTGTCGGCGGGACCGTGCTCACCCTCGTGGGGGGAGCCTTCGGAATCAAGTCCTTCGGCTCCGGCACGCCGCAAGCCCTCGCCCAAAGCAGCGACAACAAGAACCAGTTCATCACGCCCGCTCCCAAGCCGGAACCGGAACCGGAACCCGCCAAAGTGGAACCGCCCGCCGAGCCGCGAAAACTTCCCGGCGGAATGAGCGATCTGCCATTGGTGGAAGTGCCGAAGATTCCCCCGGTCGGCGAGCATCTTGGTCGGCGGGAACAGACGCCCGAGCCGGTGAAAGCGCCTGCCCACGGAGACCACACGGGGCACCGGGAACAGCCAATCGAGCCGGTGAAAATCCAGATTCCCGGCGACCAGACGGGTCATCGAGACTTGGCGAAGGAACACAAGGACAAGGACAAGGAACACGCGGATATCAAGATTCCGGAGCTGACTCCCCCGCCGATTCCTTCGGGAAGCAAAGAGCCGGGCAACGATCATGTGGAGATCAAAATCCCGGCGCCAGCGCCCGTGATTAAGAACGTTCATGGCGATGTGGAACTGCCGGCGTTGCCAGCCGTGCATAACACGAAGACGGTGAAACAAGACGAGACGATCATCCACCGTGTCGGGGCGGTCGATGGCAAGGACAAGACCGAAACCGCGCCGCCGCCGAAGGCCCCCGTCCTCGACTTGGACACGCTTCCGGCGGTCGTCCCGCCCCCCGTCG
>NZ_JH636443.1:563908-594227 GCF_000255705.1 Zavarzinella formosa DSM 19928 | reverse complement strand
CCGTGGTTCCGCCCGCCGGCGGCCCGGCTCCCAAGACCCCGACGACCCCTCACGGCGGCATGGCTCCCGTGGCGCCGGCTCCGAGTCACTTGGACATCACTCCCCCGCCCGCGCCACCGGCGCCAGTCAAGGACGATTTGCCGATGGTGTCCCAGCCAATGATTACGCTGACACCGCCGATGCCCGTCAAACTCCCGGTGAATCCCGAGCCGAAGAACCTCGCGCCGACGGGACCGGCCGATTTGACGCCGCCTCCCGCCCCCGGCGGCATCGGAGAACCGCGAATCGACCAGACGAAGATTAAATTGCCGATGCACGAAACGCCGTCGGCTCCGTCGAACATTACCATCGAGCCGACGCCCCGTCCGATGATCGGCGGGCTGTCGAAGCCCCCGGCGCCGGAAGCCCCCAAGCGGGACGAATACGACGAGGACTGGCACACCCCCAAGGCGGGCGACGATTATGCGATGATTAGCAAGGAGTATTACAAGTCCGGCGATTATGCCCAGGCGCTGGAGGCTTATAACAAGGATCGCCGCAAGGGGAACGAGGGCATCATCCGCGTGCCCCCGCTGTGGGTGCTGGAGGAAAAGTTCCCCTCGCTGACCAACGCCGGCAAAACCGAACCCCGCCCCGCCCTCGGTTCCGGCGGCGCCCCCGGCCGAACCACCGGCCTGAGCTTTGAGCCGGTGGAAGGCGGCCGGTCAATCGGCTCCAGTAACCCAGTGGAAAGCGGCCGGTCAATCGGCTCCAGCAGCCCGTCGGTTTCCCGCCCCGCCCCGCCTCCGGCCCCGGTAATCAGCCCGGTCGGCGGCGTGAACGACGAATACCGCGTGCAAGCCGAGACCGGCGAAACCATCCGTGAGATCGCCAGCAAACTATACGGCGACCCCAACAAGTGGAAACGAATCTGGGACTCGAACCCCTCCGTGGATCCGACCCAGCCCATCCCGGCGGGGACGACGTTGAGACTGCCGCGATAAGTGATGACAAGGTGACAAGGTGACAAGGTGACAAGGTGACAAGGTGACAAGGTGACAAGGCGACTTGAAGGTCGTCTTGTTAGCTATCTGTTTTAATGACGACGCAAGTGGCGTCGTTTACGAGAGGGGACAACGTTTCCTACGTAAACGACGCCGCTTGCGTCGTTCACCATTTCCACCCCTTTCCAGTGGCCGGTCTTTGTCACCTTGTCTCCGTGTCACCCGGTCACCTTGTCATCTTGTCATCTTGTCATCTTCCAAATCAGTGGCCCGAATCAAACGATCACAGACAGTGCCTTTTACCCAAAGCTCAAGAACGCCCCAATCATCCGGACCGGGATTTGGCCGGCGGGGCTTTATCGATTGATCCCCGGCAGGCCGATGACTAAACTGAAGGGGAAGTTGGCCGGTGGTGACAATGGTTCACAAGGGTCGTTGATGCGTCCCGCAAGCCCGTTGAACTGCCGGAATACCCGACGTACTTTTCCCCATCTCCCTCAATCCGGATTAGGTTTCCGGCCGAAGTGATGCTCACTCACCGGTCAGAAACTCCCAATCGGATCGGGCATGGAGGAGGCCACCACCACGATGTACCGACGCTGTTTGCCGTTCCTGTTGATGTTCCTGACACTTGGACCGGCCGCCGCCCAGGAAGGGTTGCCGTGGGCCAACAAAATTTTCACCGGCAAGGAAGAAGCTCCGCCGCCGTTGATCGTCCATGATTTCGGCACGGTCCCCAAGGGAACCGTCCGCACGCACCGCTTCAACATGACGAACATTTACGCCGTCCCCATGCAACTCATGGAGCCGAAGCCGAGTTGCGGCTGCGTCTCCGTGCTTGCGTACACGGACAAAATGGAATCGAAGGAAACCGGCCAGATCGACATCAAGATCGACACCTCCCGCGTGGAGGGGGTCAAGGTGGTCCGGCTGCCGGTGGTGATCGTGGGAACCCATCCCAAAAGCGGGGAACGCTTTCAATCAATCGCCCAACTGGAAATTCGCGCCGTCAGCCGGCCTGACATTTTCATGAATCCCGGTGCGTTCGCCTTCGGCGTCAACCCGGCCGGAGCCAAGAACACCCAAAGCGTGACTGTGACTTACAACGGCCGGATGAAGGGCTGGACGATCACCGAAGTCGGCTACAAGAAGGAATTGTTCGACGTGACCGTCAAACCGCTGGACAATAAATCCGGCACAATGAGCTATCTGGTCAGCGCCACGATGAAAGAAGGGATGCCCGTCGGGTCATTTGACGATCAGATCGTCCTCAAGACCAACGACCCGGCCGCCCCGGCGTTGATGGTAAACGTGACCGGAACCGTGCAGGCTTCGCTGACCTTGGTTCCGGACAACGTCATGAAGATCGGGAACATCGAGATCGGCAAAAAGCTGGAAAAGCGTTATCTCCTGAAGGCCGACAAGCTATTCCGGATCGCCTCGGTGGACGGAGACGGAGACGGTGTGACAGTGTCCCTGCCGCCGGTGACGGCGGCCAAGACGCAAGCGGTGATCGTGCTGTTCCAGCCGGAAAAGCCGGGGGCCGTGAAAAAGACCCTGACGATCAAGACGGACGCCGGTGAATCGATTCAACTGACGGTCGAGGGGAAAGGCACGCTGCCCGTCGCCCCTCCGACGGACCCCAACCCGTGACCGGACCGGACGATCGTGTGTGCCTGTGCTTCCGCATCACCCGGCGGAAGCTCGAAAAGCATGTGCGGTTGTATCATCCCAAGGTGGCAAGCCAGCTTTCGGAGTGCGGCGGGGCCGGCACGGGATGCGGCTGGTGCATTCCGTTTTTGCGACAGATATTCGAGGCGGGATCGGCCGGGGGCCGGGTGGAACTGGATGTGATCTCGGCCGAGGAGTATGAACGTCGGCGGGCCGAGTACATCGCCGCCGGAAAAGGGACTCCCCCCTCTATATAACAACTCAACCTCTCTCGAAGCGAGCCTGGGGAAGATGGCGTGGCCAGACTGATCGTCATCAAGGGACCGGACGAAGGCCGACAGTTTGATCTGCCGGAGTCCCAGGCGGTCACCATTGGCCGCGACCGCAACAATCAAATCACCCTCCACGACACGGAAGTGTCCCGTCGCCATGCCGAGTTGAAACTCCTTGGCGGCAGTTGCACCCTCAAAGACCTCGGCAGCGCCAACGGCACCTTCGTGAACACCCGCCCGGTGCGGGATCATGTGCTGGCCCCCGGCGATCATATCACCATCGGCCAAAGCATCCTCGTTTTCGGCGGCAACCGGGGGGACCGCCCCTCCGGACTGACGCAACTGGCCAATCAGATTCGGATGGTCGGCCCCAAGACGGAAGAACGCCCGTCAGCCATCGTGAAAACCGTCGCCGAGGACGAGGGAAGCCGCATCCTCGCCCGGCCGGACCAGTCGGGCAGCCTGTGGCTGAAGACCCGCCTGGCCAGCCTGAGCGTGATGTACGAAACCACGCAGGCCGTCAGCCATATCCTCGACCTCGACCAGTTGCTCGACCGGATTTTAGAATTGATCTTCAATTCGATTCCGGCCGATCATGGCTGCATCATGATCCGGCGGGGAGACGAGGGGAAGTTCGAGCCGAAAGCCATCCGCTTCCGCCGGCCCGGCGAGACGGCCGAGAAGATGACCGTCAGCCGGACGATCATGGATTGGGTGCTGCGAGAACGGCAGGGGGTGCTGATCTCCGACGCCGCCCGCGACGACCGCTTCGCCGGTGGAAACAGCATCACTCGATTCAACATCCGTGAAGTGATTTGCGTTCCCATGAAGGGGCGCCATGAGACGCACGGCGTGTTGTTCCTCGACACCACCACGAAGGCCCACGACATCGGCCGCAAGGGCAACGGCGAGACGCCCGGCCAGCTCACCGAGGAACATCTCGCCCTCTCCATCGCCATCGCCCACCAGGCGGCCCTTGCCGTCGAGGAAACGCAATACCATCAAGCGATGATGTCGGCCGAACGCCTTGCCGCCGTCGGCCAGACGATTGCCGCGTTGTCGCACCACATCAAGAACATCATGCAAGGGGTGGTCTTCGGCAGCGAGATGGTGGAACACGGCCTCGCCGACGACGACAAAGGCATGTTGATGAAGGGCTGGCGGCTGGTTGAAAAGAACCAAGCCAAGATTCACGGCTTGGTGATGGACATGCTCAGCTACTCGAAGGACCGCGAACCGGCCATCGAGATGATCGAGATGAACAAACTCATTGCGGACGTGATCGAACTCATCCAGCCGCAGGCCGACGACATCGGCGCCCGGTTGGAAGTGCGGCTGTCGCAAAGCCTTCCCCTCGTCCCCGCCGACCCGGACGGACTTCACAAAGCCCTGTTGAACATCATCGGCAACGCCATCGATGCCGTGGAGGGCCGGGAAGACCCCTATGTCGGCGTGCAAACGCTGCTCGAACCGGGCGGGGAATGGGTCCGCATCATCGTGCTGGATCACGGCGGGGGCATCGAACCGGACAAAATTAACGAGATCTTCAAGCCCTTCGTGAGCATGAAGGGCGCCCGCGGCACCGGCTTGGGCCTGCCGGTGAGCCGCAAGATCCTCCGGGAGCACGGCGGGGACGTGACCGTCGAAAGCAAGCTAAACAAAGGCAGCAAATTCATCCTGCGGCTGCCGATGAAAAGCCCCCTGATCGCCGAACTGGGCGGCACGATGCAAATGCCCGCCTTCCCCCCGGAGGCGCCGGAGGCGAATTGATCCTCTGCGAACCCGAATCATCTTTTTGAGGATTCCTCATTGAGAGATGAGATGCCTTTTGGGTGAAGGAGCAAAACCAAATGCCAGACACTGTCGATGATCTTTACCAAGCGGTGATCGTGCTATCCAAAGACGATCAAATCAAATTGGCCGGGCGATTATTGGACAATGTCCGCGAAGTGGAATCTTCCACTCTTCATCCCGCATGGGCTGAAGAACTGAGCCGTCGCTCCGCTCAGATCGATGCGGGAGAAGTCCAACTGGTTCCGTGGGAAGAAGTCCGCCGCCGGGCATGGGAATCGATCCGGCAAAAACAATCGGAGATTGGCAATGGCTGAGGTGTGGTTTCACCCGGCCGCCGAGACCGAATTCGCAGGTGCGTTGGAATGGTATGCGAATGAAGACGATCAACTTGCCATTCGGTTTGAAACAGCCATCAATGATGTGTTTTCCATCCTTTCAGATCATCCATTGCGTTATGCGTTGATTGACAGGATTCATCGCGAAGCCATTTTGACAAAATTCCCATGCAGCATCGGATCAGGCGTGACGGTTCTGTTCAAATCGTGGCCATTGCGCACTCATCTCGCGAGCCCGGTTATTGGCTGGGTCGTTGACTTCCCTTTCATCCAATTTCACCGGATCTCCACATATCGCCGGTGTCCCCGGCCGAGCCTCCTCCGCATAATGGCCCCATCGGTTGCCCGACCCTGGATGTCATCTCATGCGATCACAATCTCTCACGGCGTTGGCCGTTTGCCTCCTTGGCACACTGGTGTTATTTGCCAGCATCGACCAAAAACCGAAGGGGGATGAACCGCCGCCGCCGATGCCGAGGAAGGCTGAGGCGCCGGCGCCTCGGGTGTTGCCGGGGCTTCAGGCCGATGGAACGGTGCAGCTTCCCAATCAATGGAAGTTACGGCCGGTTGGCAAGCAGATCGAAGTCGGCAACTTTCCGGTGAACCAGGCCCTCCACCCAAGCGGGCAGTATCTGGCCGTGTTGCACGCCGGAATGCAGGAACATGAGGTGATGATTATCGACCTCAACAAGGCAAAGCAGCGGATCATCAGCCGGGTGACCGTCGATCAAGCCTTTTACGGCCTCTGTTTCTCGCCCGACGGCCGGCGGTTGTACGCCAGCGGCGGAGAGTTTGAAGTCGTTCACGAATTCGAGTTCGCCCGCGGCTTGCTGAGCAACCCGAAGACCATCAATCTGGCCGGAAGCGGCGAAAGACTTGTCGTCGGCGGGCTGACGATGGACGCCGCCGGGCGGGAGTTGTTCGCGTGCTGCACATGGGGGGACATCGTCGTCCGCGTTCCGGCCGAGAACCCGGAGAACAAGACGGCGATCTCACTGGGCCTCACTCCTCCGGCGAAGAAAGACAGCAAGCCGAAAGGCGACCCACCCAGCCCGCCGGACGGCCGCAAGGAGCCGAAGGACGGCGAAGACAATCCCCCGCCCAAGAAGGATCTCGACGAGAAGGGAACCCACCCTTACGCAGCCGTCGTTCATCCGGAGGGGAAGTTCCTGTTTGTGAGCCTGTGGGGCGAATCCGCCGTCGCGGTGGTTGACTTGGAGAAGAACGAAGTCGTCAAGCGGTTGCCGACGGCCCTGCACCCGACGGAGATGGCCGCCGACGCGAAGAATCGCGCCCTTTATGTGGCGTGCGCCAACTCGACGCAAGTAAGCGTGCTTCATCTCGACACATTCGAGCCGCTGCAAACGATCAACTGCGCCCTCTATCCGGCCGCCCCGAGCGGCAACACGCCGAACAGCCTGACGCTGATCCCCGAGGGGCCGATGCTCCTCGTCGCCAACGCGGACGCGAACAACCTGAGCGTCTTCAACGTCGCCGAGCCGAAGACGGCCAAGCCGCTCGGATTCATCCCCACCGGTTGGTATCCGACATCCGTGCGATACAACAACGCCGACAAAAAGATTTACGTCGCCAACGGCAAGGGGCTCGTCTCCAAGAGCAATCGCGGCGGGCCAAATCCCCTGATGCCGACGAGGAATCTCTACGAATACATCGGCAATCTGCTCAAGGGAACCGTCGGCATCATCGACCTGCCCACCCCGGACCAGATGACCGCTTATAGCAAGACCGCCTACGCTTGCAGCCCGCTACACAAAGATTCGCTGCCGAACATTGAGGGCGTTCCCGAGGACAACCCCATCCCGAAGAAAGTGGGTGACAAGTCGCCGATCAAACACGTCATTTACATCGTCAAGGAAAACCGCACTTACGATCAGGTCTTCGGCGACATCCCGCAGGGCAACGGCGAAGCGGGGCTGTGCCTCTTCCCCGAGGCGATCACGCCGAACCATCACAAGATCGTCAAGCAATTCGTGCTGCTCGACAACATCTATGTGGACGGCGAAGTCTCGGCCGACGGCCACGAATGGTCGATGGGGGCCTACGCCACGGACTTTGTGGAAAAAGCCTGGCCGATGAACTACCGAGGTTCGCCGCGGCAACGCTTCACCTATCCGGCCGAGGGGAGCTTCGATTACATCGCCCGCCCGGCCGGGGGCTACATCTGGGACCGGGCCGCCGAGGCCGGCGTCACCTACCGGAGCTACGGCGAATGGATCGAGAACGGCTACAAGAAAAAGGACGGCACGTTCGGCGACGGCAAGGCCAAGGTGAAGGCACTGGAAGGGCACTTCGACCCGAAGTACCGCGGTTATGACTTGGGATACCTTGATGTGAAACGGGCGGAGCGGTTCATCGGCGAAGTGAAACGCTTCGAGAAAGAAGGGGGATTCCCGCAACTGACCATTCTGCGACTGCCGAACGACCACACCGCCGGAACCAAAGTCGGCTCCCCGACACCGACGGCGATGGTCGCGGACAACGACCTCGCGCTCGGCATGGTCGTCGAGGCGGTGAGCGAAAGCAAGTTCTGGAAAGACACGGCCATCTTCGTCATTGAGGACGACGCCCAAAACGGCCCCGACCATGTGGACGCCCACCGCGTCGTGTCGCTGGTGATCTCCCCATACACGAAGAAGAAATACGTGGACTCGACGATGTACTCCACGTCCAGCATCCTCCGCACCATCGAACTAATCCTCGGCCTGAAGCCGATGAGCCAGTTCGACGCCGCCGCCCGGCCGATGTATCACTCGTTCACCGGCACGCCGGACTTCTCCACTTATAAACACGAGATTCCGAAGACCGATCTGAAGGCCATCAATGTCGCCGGGGCTTGGGGGGCCGACTGGTCCGGGAAAGCCAATCTGGCGAAGGAAGATCAAGCCGACGATTTGCAGTTCAACGAGGTGATCTGGAAGTCCGTCAAAGGCCCCGCCTCCCGGATGCCCCCGCCCGTGCGGGCGGCTTTCTTCCTGCCGTTGCCGAAGAAGGAAAAGGACGACGATGACGACGACGATGATGATTGAGTGATCGGTCCTTGTCAGTGATATCCCTGACAAGGTGCGGGGATTTTGGTAATCCCGTCGATTTGGCCGGAAAACCTCTTGCGTCTCCACGAGATATGGTTACAAGTGCCTTCACGGACGCCGGACCCAAAAGCCGGTGGAGTCCGTCAGGCCGGGGGAGTTGCGAGTCCTCGCCCCGGCCAATTTCATTTTTTTACCAAAACTAAGTTAGTGATTCCAAGCTTCCTCAAAAAAGAAGATCGTCATCCCCCGAAGCCGGATGATGGCACTGAATAAAACCACTAAGTATACAACAGCGGGCTGGGGCAGAACAAACTCGAAACCATTCTCCGTTTTTTGCTCAATTCTCCTCACCTGCCGTATCGAAATCTCAAATTATTTTCACGCCAGCAAAATCATACCAGCTAATGGTTTACATCAATCAAATCTGCGATTGGCATCATTTGTCTTTCGCTTTGCCACGGCAAATTGAAGTGTGCCCGCGACCGAATGCGATGATGTCGGCCGTTGGGATAGATCATCCGTCCCATATTGAATTCTTCAATGCGAGGGGAATGTCATGACGTTTGAACAATCTTTGTGTATCGGTTTGGCGGTCGCAAGTACCGCCGGGTTTTTCAGTGTTTTAGCTCAGTTTGTCATTGCATATTTGCAACGTCGAAATGAACAGAAGAAGTATTTTCGGGAAAAGCTACTTGATAGATATTCAGAATTCTTTTCAGAGGCAGCCAAGGACTTGGAGCGAGCTAAAGACGAGCATTCAACTATTGCGCACGGTGGAAAATATCCCGAGGGAATGGAATCGCTTGACTCTGCCCGAAAAACCTCACGAGTTCAACTTCTGAGATTATCGTTCTGGGTGTGGTTAGTGGAACGCGATCCTATTCTTTGTAACAAAATTGAGAAACTGGCCAATTCACAACCGTTTATGGCATTGCGAGTTCCTGTCGAATGGGGGCAGGTCGGCTACCAGAAGAGGTTTGACAAGTTTAAAGAAGACATCAATACTTTTGAACAAGAGATAATTTCGATCATCGACTTGATTCGATCACGTCATCCTGAATAGGCGATTTGCAATCGCGCTGATTTTCTTCGGTGATGTTCGTCAGGCCGGGGGAGTTGCGAGTCCTCGCCCCGGCCAATTTCATTTTTCCCAACCACTACTCCCGGCGGGACTCGAACCCGCGATCTTCTCCACGTCAGGGAGACGCCGTCGCCACTGGGCCACGGGAGTGTCAATCGGCCCGGCTGGAATCGAACCAGCGATCTCCGCCATGTGAGGGCGGCAAGTTGCCATTCCTCCACGGGCCGATGTCAAATCACCTCGGGTCGGCAGGAGTCGAACCTGCATCACACCGCATATCAGACGGTTGCCTCGCCGCTCGGCCTCGACCCGGTCATCACCGCAAAACAGAGTGTCCGGCGGGAGTCGCACCCGCCTATCCGACTTGGCACGCCGGTACCTCGCTGCTCGGCCACGGACACTTGAAAACCCAGAGATGGAAGGAGTCGAACCTTCAAGGCGAGATTTGGAGTTTCGCGGCCCTCCGAGGGCACATCTCTAACGCACAATCAACAACCGACAGCCGAAGGGACAGGAGTTGAACCTGCAAGGGCTAGTGCCTCGTCCCGCTTCCAACGGGGTGCCATCACCGATTGGCTTGCCCTTCCATTCAGACGCCCACAGGAATCGAACCTGCTTGAAGTCGGGTTGCAACCGACTGCCTCGCCATCCAGCCCGAGCGTCAATCGTCATCAAAAACAAGCTGGCGGTGGGACTCGAACCCACTGGTTCCGCGTTACGAAGGCGGTACTCGGCCTGTCGAGAATCACCAGCATCATCAATCGCAGGGTGGCCGGCGGGAGTCGAACCCGCACAACCCCGGTTCACAGCCGGGTCCCGCAACCACTTTGGGTTCGGCCACAGTACCCTGAATGGGATTTGAACCCACGCTCTTCACCTTGAGAGGGTGACGACCACTCCTGGCTGGTCCGTCAGGGTAATTCTTCCAACAGAGTGTCCGGCGGGAGTCGAACCCGCCTGTTCGCCTTGGGAGGGCGATGCCTCGTGCCGATCGGCCACGGACACTTTCTTCAGGGATGAGGGATGAAGGATGAGGGATGAAAGAAAACCGAGACCATCCCGGCAACTGCCATCAAACACCGGATTGTCTTTCTTTCATCCCTCATCCCTCATCCCTCATCCCTTCTTAAAAAGCGGAAGGAGAGGGAGTCGAACCCTCAAGGCTCATCGCTCGCCCAGGTTCGAGCTGGGTGCCGTCTCCAATCGGCTGGCCCTTCCGGCTATCAACCAATTAACAGTCTGGACGGCCGGATTTGAACCGGCGGTCTCCGGCTTCCGACGCCGGCGGATTACCAAACTTTCCCACATCCAGAGAAGTCGTCGCCCGGAAACGAAAAAAGGCCGGGTGTCCATTGACACCCGGCCTGGGCGGTGGTCGCCGAGATCCGTTGGTGTCAGATTTGCAAATGTCCCGATACCGGCGAACAACAACATGACCAACCCTTGGGGGAGATCGTGATGCCGGTGATTGTGATGGAATGTCGCATGGCACTTTTGGAATGTCAGGGTTGGGTGAACTTGCACTCAACCGTTGTTTTTGTGTCGCCAAGGGAGTGAGCCGGGGACTTGGCGGCGGGTTCGCGTGGCGAAGGAATTATTGTGGTTTTCCCCGACAGGCCGCCGCCGGGCTGCGTGTGATTTTTGATCAAAAAACGCCTTGTTTTCAGGGGATTTCAGAGCTTTCGGAAAATCTGCCGGAGCGAACTTGGAACACCCGGATCGGTGGGCTATATTTCCCATGCACACCTTGATGGATCTCCTTAAACAGCCATGATGGTCAACAATGAACGCCTTAGCTCCCGTGTCTCGTGATGCCGAACTGGCCGCGAAGATCGCGCGCCTCGTTGAAGAACGAGGCTGGAATCAGGAAGATTTCGCACGGATTGCCAACCTGAACCGACACACGGTTCGGGAGATCATGAAGAGCAACGGTGACAGCCGTCGGCTCCGGAATGCCACGATCAGCCAATGCGCGGCCGCCCTCGGCCTGCAAGTCAACGAACTGCGGAACACCCCCCTGGAGCGGTTGCTCCCCCGGATGCACGGCACCCCGCCGGAGAAGGAACTCGGCGGGGCCAAAAAGCTGCAAGAACAGGCCACCTCAAAGGAACTGCTGGAATGGCTCCAGCAACACCCGGAGCGGGCCGCCCAGATCACCGAGGAAGAGGCCGACGACCTGCTCACCCAAGACGGCCCCGGCAAGGGGATTTTCCAGCTTGGGGCCGAGCATTGGGTGGAACTCGTCGAACGGCGGCGCCGTATCCTGCGGCGGGTTCACGCCATCGCTACGACGGGCTACATCGACCTTCTTGAGCCACTCGTGAATCTCATGTTTGAGAAGATTCAGCCCCCGCCGAAAACCTGATCGTTCGCACGCCCGTCCACCTGTTTTTCACGGCCTCTCCACCCGCCGCTTGCGGTTGACACCCCTTGCGGCTTCATGTTACACCACCCCTGTTATCCAGTTTCCATTTCACCCATGGCAACTGTTCGTCGGCGTCCCAGGATGGGGTTCGCGTCGACTCATGATTCGGCTCCAGGGATGGTTTGCATGGCCGAGACCCTCGACTCCGCGCTGTTTGCCCCAAAGGTTCTGGCCGCCCCGCGTGGCGTCCGGCGACCACGAGACTGGCGGCCCGTCTGGACGCACTCGCCCGTCGAGACCATCGACGTTTCCGTCTGCATCGCCAATTGGAACTGCATCGAATATCTGCGGGCCTGCCTGCAATCCTTGCTTGACCAACCCCAAGGCGTGACGCTGGAAATCATCATCGCGGACAACGCCTCGGCGGACGGCGCGCCGGAAATGGTGGCCCGCGAATTCCCCGAAGTCACCCTGATCCGCAACACGGAAAATCTCGGGTTTGCCAAGGCCAGCAATCAAGCGGCCGAGGCGGCTTCCGGCCAGTATTTGTTCTTTTTGAACAACGACACGGTCGTGCCGGAATTCACGCTCGAAAAATTGACGACCTTCGCCCGCGCCCATCCGAATTTCGGGATGATCGGCCCGCGGTTGCGGGATGGCAAGGGCAAGTTGCAAATCTCTTATCGCCGCAAGCCAACGCTCAAGGCCATGTTGCACCGCGCTTCCGTCCTTCGCTGGACGGGCATCTTCCGCAAGGCCTACGACGACTATCGCCGCGACGGCTTTGAGCCGGACGGCGTCCGCCGGGTGGAAGTGTTAATGGGGGCGGCCGTGCTGGTTCCCCGAGATGTGTACCGGGATTGCGGCGGCTGGGACGAGGGCTTCATCTTCGGCGTCGAGGACGTGGAATACTCCGACCGGATCGGCCGGTCCAAGGCGTGCGTTTATGTGCCGGGCATCGAAATCATCCATTATGGCCGGGTGAGTTCGCGGCAGAACGTCACTTTCGCGGCCCCGAACCTGATGATCGGTTACGCCCGGTATTTCCGCAAGAGCGGCGTTCCCGCGTGGTCGCTGATCGGCTACAAGCTGGTCTTCACGCTGGATGCCCCGATGCAATTCCTCACGATGTGCGTGCAATACTTCTGGCGCCGGGTCACCGGAGCCAGCCCCGCGCATGTCGGCAAAAGCCGCATGGGCGCGTTGGGCATCTGGCGCTTCCTGACTCGCGAAATCGCGCGGTTTTGGAGGGCCTGAGAAACGGTGGCGGGCAGGAATGGCAAAGCGGGGGCTCCGGCGTCAGCCATCACTCTTGGGTGGCGGCTCCAACCGGCGAAGCAGCCTCGCCTGCGCGGGATGCAACCGAACCGCCGGCCGGACTGACCGCAGCAACCGGACCCCGTCGGCAACCGTGGCGACTTCTCCGGCCAAAAGCAAATACCCAATGACCACGCAAGCGCTGCGGCCATGCCCCAGCGCGCAATGCACATATACCGGCCCCGTGCCGATGGCCTCGGCGATCCAAGCCACCGCCGACCGCATGTCGGCTTCCGACGGCGCGGTGGCATCCAGCAGAGGCATCGACCGATACCCCGGCAACACCCGCCACGGCCGGGCCGCCGGGAATTCACCGGCCAAATCGAGAACGTTCACCCAACCCGTCGCCGTGGCCTCGCGGGCTGACAGTCGTCGGCCGAAGAACAAATTGGGAGCGACCCGGACATACGCCGACTCTCGCGAGAATAAGCGATACAGGCCGAACGACGCGCTGTTGAGGAGAAAATAAGGCCCGAGCAACACCCAGCCAAAGATCGACCGCCTTCCGGTCGGCCGCTTGAACAACAGCCTCGGCCCGGCCAGCGCATACGCCATCGCGAGCAGCCCAAACGAGAAGGCCGCATACAACCCCACCCCAGCCCCCCAGCCAACAACATCCCAAGCCACCGCCGTCGCCATGCCGCAGGCGGCCGCCAACATCAGGAATACGAGGCTGTATTTCACATGTTTTCTCCAGAGTCGGAATTCAAGAGCTTCATTTGGCCGGTGTCGGCGCCAGCATGTTGGCGTCGCGGGCCAGCGCCCATTTGCCGTCTTGCTTCTTCAGGACCGAAAGAGTGTGTCCCGCGCGGGTCACCGGGGAGGCGCCGCCGGGCGGGGTGAACACAACGGTAAGCTTGGACCACATCCAGGCCCATTCCCCGAACACCTGAACTTCCTGAATCTCGCTCCGGCCCTCGAACTTCGGGCGCTCCTGACCCGACGCCGCCGGCATGGCTGCGGCGAATGCCGGTTTGCCGATCATCGGCTGTTGACCGGTCACCAGAAACACCACATCGTCGGTCATCAGGCTCAGGACGGTGTCGGTGTCCCCCGCCTTGGTCGCCTCGATCCAAGTGGCCACGAGTTGCCGAATCTCTTGCTCATCGCTGCTCATGCTCAATCCTTTTCGCCGAACGGCTTTGTTTGTCAATATTTAAGCAATTTCCATTATTTCACGACAAAATAAGTTTCAGGTCAACGGCCATCGTCCGGCCAAACATCGTCCGTCGCCAAATATGGGTGCTATTGTTTGCAGGTTGTCCGGGTTGCGGTGGCACGGGAATGAATCCTATTAATTCATGTCCTTCACGCGATATCACGCGGCCAAATCGCACCCAAGATTTTCAGGAAGGAAACCGACAATGCAAACCACATACTCAACGGCTTTGAGTAGTCTGGCCTCGCTGACCATGACGACATTTCTGATGCTTTCCGGACAGGCCCGGTCAGAACCGAAAGACTTGAAACTCATGGGCGGACATCTCGAAAACCCCTTCGTCGATGCGACTTTCTATCGTAATGCGGACTATGTGTTGGCGGTCATGAAGGCCGCCGACATTGAGGGAGGCGAGTTGGGAAAACAGATGAGGCAAGTCGCGGGTCATCCCACCTTCCTCTGGCTGGACAGCATCGCCGCCGTCCACGGGACCGACGGCTATCCCCGCAGTCTCGCCGGTCACTTCGATGAGGCAATCAAGCAACGGGCCAACGCCATTGGCCTTGTCATCTACAATCTGCCAAACCGGGACGGCTCCGCCCTCGCCTCGAACGGCGAACTGCTCGTTTCCAAGAACGGGCTGGAGCGTTACAAGACCGAATACATCGACGCAATTTATAAGGTTCTTAAACAGGAGAAGTATTCCGGGCTGCGGGTCATCATGGTCATCGAGCCTGACTCGCTGCCGAACCTGATCACCAACCTGACCTTCGAGAGGGTCCGGGAAGCGGAAAAGTCGGGCGCCTACGTCAAGGGCGTGCAGTATGCGGTTGGCACGCTTCGGTCTCTGCCCAACACCTATGCCTACATCGACATCGGGCACGCCGGCTGGATGGGATGGCCGAGCAATCTCAATCCCTTCGTCGAGTTGCTGAAGACGACGGGAGCGGGCATTTCAGGCGGCAACGGCCAAGTGGACGGTTTCATCAGCAACGTGTCCAATTACAACCCGGCCGTCGAGCCATATCTGAAGGCCGAGCAGCAAGTCGGCGGCCAACCCGTTCGCTCGCTGTCGGGTTGGTATGACTGGAATGACCACATCGACGAGCAGTCCTATGCAACCGCTCTGCGGGACGCCCTGACCACAGGGAAAGACGCCTATCCGGACCGCATCGGACTGCTGCTTGACACCTCGCGCAACGGATGGGGAGGCCCGGCCCGGCCCTCCGCCGCGAGCAGATCGAATGATCTCAAAACGTTTGTTCGGGAGACATCCATCGACAAACGAATCCACAAAGGAAACTGGGGCAACCAGACGGGAGCCGGCATCGGCGCCCGGCCGGTGGCGAAGCCCGCCCCTCATTATCACGCCTATGTTTGGGTGAAACCGCCGGGGGAATCCGATGGTTCCAGCCAATTGATCCCCAAAGGCCCCGACAACCCCGCCGGCAAGGGTTTCGACCAGATGTGCGATCCCACATACAGGGGCAATTCGTTGAACGGGAACAACTTCACCGGGGCGATGCCGAACGCCCCGGTCGCCGGCCGCTGGTTTCAGGCCCAATTCGTTCAACTCGTGAAAAATGCCCCCCCGCCGTTCAAGTCCGAATGACATCAACGGCGGTGGTTTGGTCAATCATCATCGGAATCGGCGCCAGAGTTAAAGCTAAATGGCCCGGCCAGAATTTCGCCGCTGATGCTGATCCGCACCCACCACGCGCCACTGTCGTACATCAGCAATGCTTCTCGGCCATTAAAGAACAACATTTGGCCCAATCTCGGGCGGCGCGCCACGCCGGGCGCCTCGGTTTCCCCAAGCCGGTCCGTGATGTGCGAACGAATGACGGATTCATTCTCCCGAATCCACCGGACGCAAGTCCGCACGTTCTCCCAAGAGGCCGTATCCTCGTCGCTTCCAGCGGGGACAAAGCTGGCCGTCACCCTTGGGCCATCAATCACAACAACTTGAAACCGCCAGACTCCGTCAGCGGAGTCCCACTTCACACGGCCAAGTTCCGAATCTTGAAAAGACACGCCCATCGGCCTGATTCCTCCCTGTCGAACAAGCCGGTCACTCGTCAAGCTTGGCCGGACCAGCTTCATTGATTCCACAATAAGGGAAGCCGCCGGCCAAGACTGCCACACCTTCCGATCTTTCAACGATGAAGAACTGGCGGCCTGCCTCGCCAATGGTTTTGGCCGCTTCATGTGATCGAACCCAAACGCCCGCCCGATTTTGTCATCGAGATACCCTCCCCAGTCCGCCCGGCGAACACGGGCCGATAGCTCAAGCGGAACTCGTTTAACGAGCGGGCGGAGGTGTTGCAAGGCAGGCCGTCACATCCAGCCCGAGATGCGTGGCGAGGGCGGCACTTTCTTCCTCCGTCAGATGAGCCGAACCATAATCGATGCCGTACATATATCGCCGGTTGTTGTCCTGACTGTCGTCCTCGATCAGACTGAGGCTCCACCGATATTGCGGCCGGCGGAAACCGAGTCGCAAAATGGTGATGCTGATCCCGGCTTTCTCTCCTTGGAACCGCACATCAATACCCGAGCAATCCATTCCCCAGAAGGCGCGCTCGGCGTCGGCGTCGCCGCAATGTTCTTGGAAGCGAGCAGCGGCAATCAGGCAGATTTCGCCACCGATGATGTCGCTGATGGTCATGGTTTTGAGTCTCTGGATCAGGTAGTCGCGGGACAGGCCACATGATTCGGACACGGTATGTTCACACACTTCCCGACCCGGCCTCGGAAACGCCGGACCGGGGGATTGCAAGTCTGCTATTCGTTGAGCGGCGGTTGTCCGGCGGCGGCCCGCTTTAGGGCGTCAAACTCCCGTTTCTTCCGTTCGGCGGCCGGATTCACAAAATAGAATTTGAAAAGCCCCGCCAGCGTTTCCAGTGTCTCCTCCGCCTCGCCCGGTTCGACCGGCAAGATCTCGCCAGATGAAACACCCCTGCCCGGATGAGCCGCATAGTTGCCCAGTGTTCGCAACTCGTCGAGCTGGCGGGAAAGTTCTGCCGGAAGGGCTTTGGCGGCGATCAGGACCGTGATTTCCTGATTCAGGCTGGCGAGCCTGATGTTCGCCACGTCGTGCAACAAGTTCCGGAGGCAATGGCGGCCGAGCGCGGCGCTCGCCCTGGCGCTGTCGTCCAGCGCCTGACACGCCTCGATGTAATCATCGGCGAATATCTTGGGAACATCCGGCGACGGTGCGGAGCGAACGGAGGCGCGCGGATAGGCCATGTGGGCCGCGATTTTTCTCCCCAAAGGATCGACGCACCGCAGGGCGATCAAGGCTTTGCCGCACGCCGGGCAAATTTGGGAGTCCGTCACCCAATAGCCCCGGCTGTCCTGACAGATGCCGGTTGATTTCAAGCTGACATGGATGGAGGTCTGGCAGTGTGAGCATTTCATTGGACTTTGTGGGTGTTTGAGAATCGCAGCATGTGGGTCGGCGGGTTGCCTCGCGAGAGGCGGAGAGATATGCACGGCGTTGGGGGCTTTCCGGCTGACTGAAAAAATCTTGCGGACATCCGCAGAATGGGCGGCGAGACTCGAATCGCCATGCTGATTCTTCATGAGATCAGGCGCGATCTTGACGGGAATTATTGGCTGGGGTCGCGCCCTCGTTTGATGGCATGGGCCACTCGCCGACCGTGTGGTGAAGTGTCGATGCCGGTCAGCTTCCAACCCTGCCTCAATGCCTGGGTCAGCCGGAGAAATTCTTCGTCCTCGACGGGTTCGCCACGGGCGTCCAGCCAATAGGTGACAACCAATTCTTGCTCATCATCGGGAAACGGCCAGCTATCCATAGGACAGGCTCGAATGGAGGATGATCTTTCACATGTTCACATGTTCCATAGACAATTCCGGGCCTCATGCAAAGCGATTGTGGATAATCTTGGCATCTGTTTTGAGGAATTGGATGGAAAATTAATTCAGTGCCCAAGCGATGAAACATGAGAACAATATTAGAATCAATCTTTTGATGAAATTGAATTAAGTTTTTTGCGTTGGCGCACAGACGACACGTCCGGCGGGCGATTTGAAGCATGATCGCCACGCTCCAACTGGGCAAAAAAGCGAATCCATCGGCGGGGCGGCCGGCGTCATGTGTGGCGGTGTCCGGCCAATTCTCTTGCACCATCCGGAAGCGGTGGCCATAATTTATCGGACGTGGTTGATGGTCGGACTGTCATGGGGCAAGGAGGCCCGGAAAACGTTATTGTTCGGCGACGGAAGGGGCGAAGAGATGCATTTGCTCACGGAACTCGACCAGACATCCCAATACCCGCGCGGGCATGATTGCCCCGCGTGGCGCACCTGGGACGAGACACAGGACGACGGGCACGGGATCACTCAAATCGGCCTGGAGCGCTCGCCCTGCTTTGGCGAGTGCCCCGTCTACACCGCCGTCATCCATGCCTCCGGCCGGGTGGAATACGAAGGCATCATGAACGTCCCCCGGCTCGGTGCGCGTGTCGGCCGGGCCAACTTGCATTACTTCCGGCAACTGGCTTGGTTCATCACCGGGACGCGGTTCTGGGACATGGAAAGCCATTACGACTTCCGCGACGCCGTGGTGTCGGACGCGCCGGGCACCTGCGTCCTCGTGGCCACCGCCAACCGCCGCAAGATTGTGAGCAACTACGCCGACGCCGGGCCGCCCGAACTATGGGCCATCGCCGGGCTGATTGACTTGGTCCTCGGGTCGGTGGAGTGGGAGTGAGGCACATTCAGCCGGGCGGGAGCGGGGATGCGGTTGTATCGTTACATTGGCCCGCAGCAAATTGCCGACCGGGTGACGGCATCTCCGGCCGGATGTCCGATTCGTTCGGCCGCCGATGTCGTCCGGTGGGCGAGGGAGAGCGGCCAACAACCGGGGCCGGATGGTTCGGTGATCGCCACCTTTGTGATTGATGCGACGGGGTTGCTGTTAATCGCCGACCGCCACAGCGAGCATGTGGCCTGCGCCGGTCGGCTACCAGTCCGGTCGGCCGGTGAAATCACGTTTGCCTTGTCTGGCAATGAAGTCGAAATTACGGCCGTGAGCAATCAATCGACCGGCTATTGTCCGGAACCCGACTCGTGGGCGGCGGTGATGGAATCGCTCACGGCCAGCAGCTTGGAACCACCATCCGGCTTCTCGCCAAGATGCGTCTTCCGGTTGTGCGTGCGATGCGCCGCCAAGAACATCGTCAAGGACGGCGTGTTCGAGTGCGGCGTGTGCGGAGCCGAACTATCGGTCACGTACAATTGCCAGACGGCCCGAGCGGAATCTGATGACTAAAACGTTGCCGTCCGGCGAAGGAAAGACGCATGACAATCCGAAGCGTGATCGCCACGATCATCGGCTGCACCTTGTTGTTGGCCATGATCGGCGGCGGCATCGGTTATGGGCTGGGAGTAATCGCCCCCGGATACTACCGGGGTGTTTTCAGCAAGGGTCGGGAGCCGGGGTTTGATCCGGTCAGTGTCGGACTCGGACAGGGGCTGACCCAAGGCACGGCCGGGGGAGTGGTTGTCGGTCTGGCCGTGGTCGCCCTGCTTTGCTGGCGGGAGGTTCGGCTACGGCAAATCCCCGGTTCGGTGTCGCCCGTCGCCGACCTGTCCACGGAATCAGCCTCTCCCGCCAGTCGGGCGTTGCGAATCACCGGCTTCCTACTCTCGCTCGTGTTTTGCCTTTGCACGGGAGTGGCCTTCGGAAAATTGATCGGGGAAAGGAATTCGTACCATCGTCGTTATTTGGAGGAGAGAGAGTTGATCGCCCCGCTTTTGGTCGGAGAGCCGGCACTCTCGGGGGTGAGTCTGTTGGAGAATTCGATTGGCGGAGTTTACCTGACAGGGGAAGTGCCCGCCGTCGAGGATCTGGCCCGTTTGCGGAACGACGTGATCCGGGTGGTGGGAGAACGCCGGACGAAAGAGATCTTGGCGGAAGTCAGCGTGAAGCGGCAACGGCACGCCGGAGAGATGCCAAGAGGGCCACAAGAGTAATCCCACCAAACAAAAGAGAATCACGCGCCAATGGCCTCCCTGCATCAAGCCCCAGTCACCAATTGCTACTTGCCGCCACCGGGCGAGGCGACCGGATCGGCAGGGAGCTTGTCGATTTTCTCGACGAATCGCCGGATCATCTCCCGGTGCCGGTCGGTGTCGATCTCCAGGATGTCGTTGAGGGACATTCCGTGGGGATAGGCACGGACGACGTTTTCGATGGCCGAGGCCGCGATGAACCGGATCTTGGCATCCCGGTCTTTCAAGTACGTCAGGAGAAGGAGGCACTCGGTCTTGGTCTTCACGCCCAACCGGCTTGTTATCCCGCCTAGATGGGTTAAAAGGACATCCTTGCCATCCGCGTCCTTCAGGGAAAACCCGTTCTGCTCGCTCAAGGTCTGCGGCGGGGGAAGTTCCTTGCGAAACCCGTCCATCTTCTTCAACAACTCCGCCGGCTCGGCCGCGACGGCCACAACCATCGGCACAATGATCGTGAGCAAACTCAACAACAGGCAACGCATGACACCATCTCCCGGAGGGCCGCGAAGACTCTTCCCCCAATAGACGGGCCAGCAGCGGGAATCGTTTGCTTTGGTCAATCATTCTGATCGCCATCAAGGCTTGGTCGCCTCGACGAGCCAACAGGCCGGAAAATGACGTTTGGAAAAGAGAGCAACAATTGCGATCCCGTAGGGTGTCTCACACCAGCACAAAATCCAGCGTCGCCGAAAATCCAGTCAGCACGATGCAGCCGCCGACCGAACTATGCGGACCGTGCGGCACCCCCGCCTTGCCGGCGAAGAAACTGCCGGGTCCGTGGGTGGCGCCGTCCTCAATGAAGTCGCCTTCGAGAACATACACCGTCTCGTCGGCTTTGGTGTGGAAATGGGCCGGGATGGAGGCGCCGGGGGCCAGCCGGGTGAGAACCGACATGACTCCGGTGTCCGGGTCAGTCCAGAGAACGCGGAGCGATACGCCGGGAAAATCAAGCGGCGTCCACGCCACCGAATCGGCATGTTGTTTCAAATGATACATCCGCGTTTCCTTCTGCCATTCGCCTCACGGCGAAGGCACCATCGCCGCGAACGGCCACACATAGGCTTGGATCAGCGTCATCAACCCCACGATGGAAGCCAGCAGAATGCTGTGCCAGATCACGGCTTTGAAGATGTCGGCTTCCCGGCCGATTTGATTGGTTCCGGCGGTCGCCACGCAAATGCTCTGGGCATCGATCATTTTGCCCATCACGCCGCCGGTGCTGTTGGCGGTGCTGAGCAGCGTTTGGGTTTGTTCCAGCGACAGGTTTTCAAACGCGGCCGTGTGGTTGTTGAAGACCTCCGTGGCAGTGATCTTTTGCAGGCTGCCGAACAGGGCGTTGCTGCCGGCGTCCGTCCCGGTGAGGAACACACCGAGCCAGCCGAGAATGGCCGCGAAGAACGGATACAAAATCCCCGTGCTGGCGAAGGCAATCCCCAAGGTGGCGTCGATGCCCGAATAACGGGTGACGTAACTTAGCCCCAACATACATGCAATCGTGGGAATGGGAATCTTCATCTGAACCACGGTCTTGCGCACGATGCGTTTAATCTGCCCGAAGTTCGTCCGCAGGTAAAGCATCGAGAGTATCGCCGACATGAACACGGGTGTCCCGGCGGCGCTGGCCCAAATGAAGTTGAACTCGGCCTTCTCGTTTTCCGGTTCCGCGAGGCCGGGTTTCTGCAACTTCTCCGCTCGTTGCACCTCGTTGTGCAGCGTCGGAACCTCGATCTTGTACCGGCTCTTCAACACGTTCGGGATGATCCAGACATCCCCCTTCGATTCCATTTGCCGCAACACGCCCACCAAGATCAGACAGACGGACATCAGGGCGTAAGGCATCCACGCCCGGACGACTTCCATCTTGGTCAGCGGGATGTCATCACCGGTTGTGTCGGTCAGAAACGCGGCGGCCTTGGCGGCCTCGATCGCATGCGGATCGTGAGCAATTTCATCCACTTTGTGCGGGTCGGTGTCGATGAGCTTATCCGGGTCCGGCGTCGTGAACGGGGGCGGCGAATCGTAATGCCATTCGTGCTTTGGTTTCCAGAATCGCAGGAACACGGCCAGCACGCCCATCGTCAGGATGCTGGAGGTCACGTCCGTGACGTGATAAACGACGATCCCCTTCACAAACGGCAGCGTGTGGAAACAGGCAAACACATACTGAAACACGGCAAACGCCGCCCCGCCGACGAGCAATGCAGGCCATACTTGAAACGTCTGCCGCCAACTGCACATCACCTTCACCATGTAGAAGGGGATGATGCACGACAGAAACGGAAGTTGCCGCCCGGCCATCACGCTCAGGGTTTCACCGGGAATGCCGGTCACGTCGCTTAACACAATGATTGGAGTGCCCAAGCCGCCGTAGGCCACCGGGGAGGTGTTGGCGATCAGGCAGATCACAGCCGCCCGCAACGGCGGGAACCCCAACCCCACGAGCATCGCCCCGCACACCGCCACCGGCGCCCCGGACCCGGCCGATCCTTCAAGGAAAGCGCCAAACGCGAAGCCGATCAACACCGCCTGAATCCTGCCGTCCTTGGACAAACTGGAGATGGATCGCCGGATATTCCGAAACTGCCCGGTTTCCACGGTGACGTTATAAACCAGCATCGCGTTAAAGACGGTCCAGCCGATGGGCAGCAGCCCGAAGCAGGCCCCGTAGGCGAACGACCACATCGACATCTTCAAGGACATGCCGTAGACGAGCCACGCGATGAGGATGGCCACCCCGGCCCCGGCCGCCCCGGCTTTGGACGCCAGCCAGCGCCGTTGCACCAACAGGTAAAAGAGAACAAGGACGGGGAGGGAAGCGACGATGGTGGACAGGATTCGGTTGCCAAGCGGGTCGAGGTCCTGAACATACGAGACGGCCAACAGCATGGAGAGCATTCCGGCGAAGAGTTTGCAAGCAGCGAAGAAAGCCGATGGTAGCAGGGCGGGAGGGGGGAGACAAGGAAGAACCGTTAAGAATGACAAGGTGGCAAGGAGACAGGGTGACAAGGTGACCAAAACCGAAGCGCTGCGACATGGTTTTGGTCACCTTGTCTCCTTGTCATTCCTCACCGTGTCACCTTGTCATTCGTCGAAAACGGCAACGAGATCAAAAACGTCGTCCCCTGCTTGGGGGCGGAGAGGAATGTCACGTTGCCGCCGTGTTCGCCGATGATTTTGTTGGTGACAAACAGGCCGAGGCCGGTTCCTTGTTTCTTCGTGGTGAAATAGGGCTGGAAGATCGACTTGAGGTTGTTCGGGTCGATGCCGTTGCCGTCGTCCCGGATAGACAGGACCACCATGTTCCCCTCTGTGAAGGCGGTGATGTCAATTCGGCCTCCCTTGGCGGTCGCGTCGATGGCGTTCAGCACCAAGTTAAAGATCACCTGCACCAGTTGATCCCGGACGCCGTGAAGAATGGGCAAATCGGCCGGGATGTCCGAACTCAGGGTGCGGCTCTTGGTACCCTTGTAATATTTGACAATGTTCATGGCCTCTTCCACGATGTCCTTGATCGTGTACCGGGTTTTCTCCTGGGCCGGGGGCCGGCTGAAGTTCGTCAGTTCCCGCAAGATGCCCTGAATCCGGCTCAGCTGCCCGCCGACGAGGGAAAGCTTGTCCCGCGTGTAATCATCCGGGTTTTTCCGCTCCAACACTTGAACGATGCTTGATATGGAGGTCAGCGGGTTGCCGACCTCGTGGGCGATGCCGGCGGCGAGCAGTCCGAACCCGGCCATCTTGTCCTGGTGCATCAATTGAGCCTGCGTTTCCTGCAATTCCCGCGTTCGCTCGGCAATGCGATTCTCCAATTCCGTCTGGTTTTCCCGCAGCGCGGAATTCAGGTTGGAGAGATGCTCGCCGATGCCCTTGATTAACCGGCTCAGGGCAATGGATGCCCAGGTGAGGACGGCGAGCAATAGAAACAATTTGATGACGGCCATGCCGGATTGGTCTTGTTGATGCAGGATCAGATAAACCAAGCCGTAGCTCAGGGTGTGCAACACAAACGTGATTAGCGTCATCTGCACGGTCTGACGGATGGCGCAACACAACAGCGACAACAAATAAAAATTGCGGAAGGGACTTTCCAGATCGTTCTCAAAATAACAAAGCAGACCGATGAAGAATGTCTCCATCGCGGACACCAAGATCGGGGCCGCCGCCAGCATGACCCGGCCGCGATGATTTGTCCAAGTGTCCACGACCGTATAGGCGAGTCCCATGAGCAGGAGGCCGTTGAGGATCAGCGTGTCCTCGGCCTTGGAAACAATGTTGACATAACTAAACCCGACCACGAGGCCAAACCACCGAATCCGCACGGCAATGGCCTCAGCCGCGAGATCCCAACGGGACAACGGATCAGCCTCCGGAACCTGCGTCATTCCGAAACTCCCTGAGTGCATGAGGGGTATCATACCGGCATCGCCGATCATCGGGAAATGGCCAATGGCAGACCGTGAAGCCGCGACGCGGAGTCTTCGCAGCGGAGCGCGGACTTCCCGCAGGGAATCGTCGGTCAAAATGAGCAATGAATTTGACAGGGTATCAGTCCTCGCTCCGCTGCGAAGACTCCGCGTCGCGGCTTCACGATTCGTCATTCACAAAAAGGATGCTCTCCATGCTCCGTCTCTTCTGGCTTCTTCTGCTCGCGCCGGTCGCCTCGGCGGGGCCGTTGACAGTGGGGTTTGCCGATATTGATGTCACCCCGGCGATTGAGGCCAAAACGCCCGTGTTTATGGCGGGGTTCGGGGCCAATCGCAAGGCCACCAAGGTTCACGACCCGTTGATGGCTCGGGCCGTTGTGCTGTCGGATGGCACGCAGAAGATCGCGATGGTCTGCACGGATGTCATCGGGTTGTTCAACGACTTTGCGAACGATGTCCGAAGCGATCTGACCGGCTTCACTTATGTGCTGGTTTCCAGCACGCACAACCATGAGGGGCCGGACACGATGGGCCTCTGGGGGTCCAGCCCGTTCAACAGCGGGGTGAACGAAGAATACATGAAACACCTTCGGGCCAATATCGTAAAAGCGATCAACACGGCCGACAAGAAGGCCAAGCCGGCGACGGCGAAGATTGCCGTCGTGGCGTTGCCGCACTTGATGGAGGACAACCGCCAGCCGTATGTGAAGCATGAGGATTTGGTGGCCATCCGTTTCGAGAGCGAGGGGAAACCCCTCGGCGTGCTGGTTCAATGGAACAACCACCCGGAGACGATGGCTTCCAAAAACACCGAAATCACTAGCGATTTTGTGGGTTACACCGTCGGCGAACTGGCGAAACGGCAGCGTTGCCCGGTGGCCTACTTCACGGGAACGGTTGGCGGGCTGATGACCACGCTGAAGGTGCCGATCAAAAATCCCCAAGGCAAATTGCTGGAAGACGGCACTTGGGAAAAGACCGAACAGCTCGGCCGGGAAGTGGCCATCGAAGCCGACAAAGCCCTGAAAACCGCCAAGCCCGTGACGCTGACGCCGTTCGAGATTCGCCGCCGGGAGATTCATATTCCGGTGCAGAACGACCTTTACAAACTCGTCTGGCGGGCCGGGGTGTTAAAGCGAACCTTCTATGTGTGGGACAACAACCCCACGCCGTTCAAGCCCGCCACCAGCGAGGATCTTTCCAAGCCCGGCGCGCTCCGCACCGAGTTGGGCTATCTGAAACTCGGCGATTTGGAGGTGGCCGTCATCCCCGGCGAAATCTACCCGGAACTTGTGCTAAACCGGGTCCAAGACCCAGCCGATCCCGCCGCCGATTTCCCGGACGCCCCCATCGAACCGGCCATCTACGACCAACTCCGGGCACCCTACAAAATGCTGATCGGCCTTGGCAACGACGAAATCGGCTACATCATTCCCAAACGCCAATGGGACAAAAAGCCCCCGTTCTGCTACGGCCGCACCAAGGAGCAATACGGCGAGATGAACAGCATCGGCCCGGACGCGGCCCCGATCATTTGCGATCAGTTTCAGAAGTTGGTGAAGGAAAACAAAGACAAGTGATCCAAACGCATATCGGGCGATGGTTGACACAAAGCCCGATCGCCATGAGCCGAAACCTAAGCTGAATGATCGTGATTGCTGATTCCCAATTCCTCATCCGTCGGAATCGGCTTCGACGCATCGATAAACAACCACGCGATCACGCCTAAAAGGTAGATCCCGGAATACAGCTCAAAACAGTAAATGTAGCCCTGTGGGAGGATGGTGGTGTCCGGGTCGCCGTTGGCTTTCAGGACGGGCACACCGTCAACGACCTTGTTCACGGTATTGGCATTCAAAATCAGACTGGTGATAAAGATGCCGAGCGTTGCCCCAAGGTTGCCAACCATGTTCATCGCCCCGGAAACGATGGCCGAATAACGTCGGCCGATATCTTGGGCCGTCGCCCAACTCGGGGCCATCATAAAATCGTTTGACAGTCCCACCAGAATCAGACAAATGGCGAACGGCCACAAATTGCCGATGAACTGGGTGGCCAGCAGATAAAAGGCACCGGCCATGCCATACCCGATCATGGCAAATGTCCGCCGACCCCACTTGCGATTGCCCGTCTTGCGGATCAGGGCGTCCGTCAACATGCCGCCCCCCAGACAGCCGAGCATGCCAACGAGCAACGGCGCCCCGGCAAGTAGTCCGAGCAGCATCTGGCCGCCCAACGACTCCCGCAATTGAGGGAACGAATCGCGAAACTGCCCCGGCAGATTGTACATGATGAAGTACCAGTTGAAATTGGTCACCATGTACATCGCGCACAACGCCCACACGTTTCGATTTGTAAAGATGCGACCCCACGGGATGCCCGCATGCCCGGTCGGCGGCACTTTGCCCGCCAGGATCAACTCCCGCTCGGCAGCGTTCGTGGAAGAGTGTTGGTCGGGGCGGTCGCGGAACCACCAGATGAAGACCGCCACCCATGCCATCGCCACGCCGGAGAAGACCCATAGCGTTTCGCGCCAGTTCAGGCCCAACCCGGCGGTCAGGCACACCCAGACGAACGGCGTCATTCCCCCCATGAACCGGGCCGACAGCCACACCGACCCTTGGGCGAAGCCGCGTTCCGTGGTCGGGAACCAGTTATACAACGCCCGCGAGATGTTCGGAAACGCCCCGGCCTCCCCCATGCCAAAAAAGAACTGCAAGGCGATCAGCACGCCGAACGTGATGAGGACTGTCTCCGTGCCCGGCAACGTGTAACCGGCGAAGGCCGTCAGCCCGATAAACGCCGACCACCAAATCACGATGCGGATGAGCGTTTTCCGTGGCCCGTAGGTGTCCCCCATCCAACCGCTGGGGATTTCAAACATGGCATAAGCCAGTTGGAAGAAGATGAGGACAAAGTAGAAGTCCTTCTCCCCCCGGCCGACGGCCTCCATCATGTCCTTCTTGGCACTGCCGTTCACGGCCCGGTCAAGATAGGTAATCATCGCCAGAGTGCTGAGCAAGGCGAGAATCGTATAGCGGATGCGCGTCGGGCGAACGTTCGTGTCAGATGAGTTCATGCGAACCGGGAGAGCGGGAGGGAAAATACCAGCGGGCGTTTGGTGAATGTACCCGCCCGGCGGGGGGATAGCAAATTGAAAACAAAGGATGAGGGATGAAGGATGAGGGATGAAAGAAAACCAGCGAACCGGCGTGTCTTGGTTTTTTCACCCTCGCTCGAAGGCATTTTCAACCATCAAAATGAAAGAAAATCGGCAGACTGGCGTGTCTTGGTTTCCTTTCATCCCTCATCCTTCATCCCTCATCCTTTGTTTTAAAACGGGGACTTCTCTGTTTTTTTCGGTTGCGCTCTTCACGCGCACGGACGTGCCACTATCATTATTTTTTCCCGGAGGCAGAGAGTCATGGCCAAGAAAAGCAAAGACGCCCGTTCACACGTGAAAATGGTTAGCTCCGAGAGCAGCCATTGCTATTTTCTCCAGAAAAACCGGAACAACACCAAGGGCCGGCTGGAGTTGCGGAAGTACGACCCGACGGTCCGCAAGCACGTGATGTACAAGGAAAGCAAGTAAACCCACTGGTGAACGAAGGATACCCGCACCCGGTTTGCGCCGGCGGGGGAACGACCATGCACATTCGAGTCAATGATACCGTCGAAGTGATCTCCGGCGGGGACAAGGGCAAGCGCGGCAAAGTCCTCAAGGTGGACCGCGAAGAAGGCAAGATCACCGTTCAGGGGATCGGCCTCGTCTGGCGTCACCTGAAGGCTAGCCGCACCAGCCAGGGCGGCCGGCTTTCCAAGGAAATGCCGATCAGCATTTCCAACGTGTTGCTGATCGACCCGACCAACAACAAGCCCACCCGCACCGGCGTCCGCTACACGGACGACGGCACGAAGGAACTGTACGCCAAAAAGAGCGGCACGACGATTCGCGTGCTGGCCAAGGCCGATCCCAAGTACGCCAAGAAGGCGTGAGTCCCGGAACCACCATGAAAAAAGACATTCATCCCGACTATCGTGAAGTGGTGTTCCTCGACGCCGCCGCGAACTTCTCGTTCCTCTCCCGCTCGACGGTGAAGACCACGGGAACGATCAAGTGGCAGGACGGCAAAGAGTATCCGCTCTACCGGCTCGACATCTCCAGCGCATCCCACCCGTTCTTCACGGGCAAGATGAAGCTGCTCGACGCCACCGGCCAGATCGAACGCTTCCGCAAGAAGTTCGCCAAATTCCAAAAGCCCGCCGCCGAAACGGCGAAGCCGGAAGAGAAGAAGTAAGATAGCGAGCGGCGAGCGGCGAAGAAAAAGCCATTTCACCGCAGAGAAAACAGAGAACGCAGAGAAAACATAAGAAAAGAATTTCTTCTTGTTTTCTCTGCGTTCTCTGTTTTCTCTGCGGTGAAATGGCTTTTTGCATTCACTCAAAAAACACGGCGCTGGCCGTGAAACCGTGGATGAAGTTTCGGTCGCCGACAGGGCCGAGTTCTCCGGCGGCGAAGAGGCCGGCGAGGGCCACGTTGCCGAGGGCTTCCCGGATTGTTTCCGCGTCGTGATTCGGGGTCGTAAACATGCGTTTGCCGCGGCCGTTGCAGGTGAACAGCAGGCCGCCGGTGGGTTTGAAGCCGTCGTCACCCACATGGGTGAGCAGTTCGGCCAAATCCTCATGGGCGGCGGCCGCATCGCGGGTTTGGAATTGCACCGTCTGGCCAAGCCGCACGCGATCCGTGACGGCCAGCGCCCCGGTTCGCGGGTCGAGGCCGATCAGGTTGCGGATGAGGAAATCCCCCCGCCGAAACTGGTCCCGGTATTCGCTGACCGCCAGCCCGATCAACAGGCCGCGTTGCATCAATTCACGCTCAGCCTGGGACACTTCCTCCAACAGTAGTCGCAGATAGTTCAAGGGTGTCGCCGGGCCGCTGAGTTCCTGAATGACGTTGTCCGTCGCCTTGGTGACGACCAGCGGCTTGCCCACCGGCCGACATCCTTGCGACACCAGCGTGCGGACTCGCGGCGTTCCCCGCAACAGCACGCCGATGGCGCCGCCGACTCTGGCTTCGCCATCAAGGAACAGCGAAGTCACTTCCGGGCCAAACGGATTGCTGGACATGCCGCCGATGACACGCAAGCCGGGATGTTGTTCGTTGATCGTGGGAAGAAAAAGCTCGACGGCCGGGAAAGAGAACGGGTCTGCGAACGTCAACAACACGGATTGGGCCGGGTCGGCTTCAAAGATAGAGTCCGGCCAGCCGAACAATGTGGGGCCGTCCGGCGTGGCCTCCGGGCTGAGGTGGAACACGTCAATGTCCATCTTCCCGTTCCACGATCCAAGCCACAAAGAGAGGGCTGGCCCCTCCTCGGCTTCCCTCGCCCCGCCGACGACCGATTCCCCGAGCATCCCGACCAGCGGCACATCCGGCAATTGCTGCCGCAGGGTCCGCATCAACTGGTCGTTTTCGGAGGCATGATGCGGGGAAAAGAACACGACGGCCAGTTCCGGTTCCACGCCCAGTTGTTCAAGGGCGGTCAACGCAACTTCGCTCGCCGCCTCGGCGGTGTCTTCCAGTTCGGAAAGGGCATTGGCAAAAGGCATGAGAACTCTGGATAGATTCTTGATGGACGATTTGCGGAAACAATCAGCCGGAATGACCAATGACCGGCGTGGTATTGGTTTTCCGGTCTGAAGGACCGGTTAACACAGCCCAGCCCGTGAGGGCTGGGAACACGGTCCCCAAGGTTTTCCGGTCTGAAGGACCGGTTATCGGCGGGTGTTTGTTTTCCCGGCCCTCACGGACCTCCCGCAAATAATCGGTCT
>NZ_JH636443.1:497480-563898 GCF_000255705.1 Zavarzinella formosa DSM 19928 | reverse complement strand
GTGAACCAGTTTTTCATGTCTCACCCTTAACTAAGCGCCATTCGTCTTTCAGACCGAGGTTGTTTGATGGTCAGCGCACCCAGCCCTCACGGGCTGGGCTATGTTAGCCGGTCCTTCAGACCGGAAAACCAATACCATCCCGGTCATTGCGTCATTGCATCATTTCCAACAGCTATCTTATCCCCTAAACAACAATCCGGTGAATCTCTGTCTGCGGATCGCCGCCGGTGACGTGGACGCCGCCGTTGCCATCGACATACACGTTCACTTCGCTGCGCACGCCAAACTCGGGGAGATAGATGCCCGGCTCGATGGAAAAACAGGTTCGCGGTAGGATTCGGCGTTCGTCCTTGGTTTCCAGATTGTCGATGTTCGCCCCGTTGCCGTGGGTCTCCTGGCCGATGGAATGCCCGGTGCGGTGGATGAACCATTGGCCATATCCGGCTTTTTCGATCACCGCACGCGTGGCGTCGTCCACTTCCCAGCCGCACAGGGGGTGCTTGGCCGCGAAGGCATCTTGCACGCACTTGATCCCCGCGTCGCGGGCGGCGGCCACGATGTTGAAAATCTTGACGTATTTCTCGGGAACGGTGTCCCCGACGAAGGCCGTGCGGGTGAGGTCGCTGTAAACGGCCATCGGCTTGTCCAGCTTCGCCCACAAATCAACGAGGACGAAATCCCCCGCTTTGATCTGCGATTCGTTCGCCGGGGACGGGGCAAAGTGCGGGTCGCCGGAATGCGGCCCTTGTCCGACGATGGGGGGATGGTCGGTGATCATCCCGTGGTCCGCGAAATGTTTCATGATGCGGTTTTGCACCGCGATCTCGCCGACGGAACCCTTCGCCCGGATCTCGTCCGCGATGAACTGAAACGCCACGTCGTAGGCCGACCGCGTGTGCTTTGCGGCCTCGAAGTGCATCTTCTCCTGTTCGTCGCTCCAGGTGGCTTCAAAAAACGAAATCAAATCTCCGGAGGGAATCACGTTCACGCCGAAGGATTTGACCAGTTCAATCGTCCCGGCGTCCACGCGCGAAACATACGGATTGGCATTCCGGGGGACGTACTCCATCGCCACGTCCTTCGACCCGGCCAGCAACGCCCCGACTCCGGCTTCCAACTCCTGCCACTTCAGATAACGGGTGGCCGACCCCGGCAGATGATCGAGGGCCGCCGGTTCGATGGCGTGAACCAGTTTCTTCGGTTCGCCATTGGCCGGGACAAAATAAAACCACCGCCGCGACAGATGGGCATCCGCCGGCAACCCCGCCACCCGGCGGGCGAGGACATTCAGCCCCCGGAAATCATACAGCAACCAGCCGGAAAGATTAAGCTCACGAATCGCCGCCTGCACGGCCCGAAGGTCAAACATGGAATTGTCTCGTTGGGAAAAGCCATGAGCTATGAGCTATGAGCCGTGAGCCGGAAAAGCCATGATTGGACAGCTTACATTCGCCCGGCCATCGCCATCGCCTCTTCTAGCGTCGTTATCTCACCGTCCAATTGGGCATCCCGTGTGGCTTGCAGGATTTTCTTGAACATCGGGCCGGGGGTGAAGCCGTTGGCGGTCAGGTCGTCGCCGGTGAGCAGCGGCGGGGGGTTCAGCGTCTCCGGAGGTGTGTCCCGCAAAATTCGCTCGGTGAATTCCGGGGATTGGCCCATTGCCCGATGCAGGTCGATCAAGTCGCGGATGCCTGGCTGGATCAGCAGGGGATACAGGCGGCTCTTGGGCATCTTCTCCGCGTCCCGCAGGGTGAGATGATGTTCCGCGAGCCACTCGACTCGCGCCTGTTCGTGGTTGGATAGCTTGAGCCGGCGGCAGGCCTGCCCGGCGAGTTTCTTGCCGACGGGGTGAATCATCGCGGCGAACGCCAGCGGAAACTCGGCCTTCGTCGGCAGCGATTCCAGCACGCGAAGAACGCGATCCCACGTAGTTTCGTCAGCCGTCAATCCCTTGGCGATTTCCGGCAAGATCGGGGACAACAAACCAATCTCGCGCAGTTGGGCCATCGCTCCGGCGCGGGCCGGGTGTTCCAGCATCTTCCGGAATTCCTCGGCAATTCGCTCGGCGCTGACGACCGTGATTTGCGGCGCCATCTCCCGGATGGCGGCCTTCGTTGCCTCCTCAATGGGGAAGCCAAACCTCGCGGACATCCGCACCGCCCGCATCAGCCGGAGTTTGTCCTCTTGAAAGCGGGCGCGCGGGTCGCCGATGGCCCGGAGGATCTTCGCTTGCAAGTCTTGTTGGCCGCCGACGAAGTCCATCACCTGTTCGGCGACGGGATCGAAAAACATGCCGTTGATGGTGAAATCACGGCGGCTGGCATCCTCCTCGGCCGTCGCATAGGTCACGCTCTCCGGGTGTCGGCCGTCGAGATACGCCCCATCCGACCGGAAGGTGGCCACCTGTACTTTGTGATGGGTGTCGTCCTCCCGGCGGGGGCCGATCACCTCGACGACGCCGAAACTCGCCCCGACTTCGACCGTGCGCCGAAAGAGCTTCACCACCTGCTCCGGCCGGGCGTTGGAAGCCACGTCGTAATCGGCGGGCGCGAGGCCGAGCAGTTCGTCCCGCACGCAGCCCCCGGCCCAATACGTGATATAACCGGCGGCCGCGAGGCGGCGAACGACATCAAGGGCAAACTCCCGTTCCGTCATGAAAACTCCGTGTCCGTCAGGGTTCCCGCCATGATGAATGCCCGGCGGGGGGAAGTCAACCGGCCCGGCGCCTGTTGCCTGTTTTCTTCCGGGCCATAGCTCAATGCTCATAGCCGGTGCGCTCACTGCCCCTTGCCGATGGCGGTCATTGTTTGATGAATCCTCCCCAAGCTCCCGCCGACAGTCCTGTTTGGTGGTGGGGGAAAGCCGTCATCCCGCCGGTCGCGGAGGCCGGGATTCCCGGCGTGCGGCCCCGCCCCATGCAAGGCGCCGGGCGGCCCGATCCGGGACCGTTGAGCCGGGGCCGGATTCTGCTCATTGGCTTTTTGTATCTCTTCGGGCTGTTGCTCGCCCTCGCATTGGCCGGTCTGGCTTGCTGGGAGTTCATCGTCTGGGCGGAACGGGCGTTTGTCAGCCAGGGAACGGTGGAAGCGTGGATTCGCTTCTTCCTCGCCAAAGTGGCGCTGGTGTATGGAGTCCGGTGGATCGTTCTGGTTCACGCCACCATCATTGAGTTCATTGATGAGGTGAAACGCCCCGAACTGATCGTCGAGGAATGGCCGTTCGTGACCGTCCTCCTTCCCGCCTACAACGAGCGGGAAATGATCGGCATGACCATCGAATCAATTCTCTGTCTCGATTATCCCAACTTTGAACTTCTCGTGATCGACGACGGCTCGAAGGACGACACCTACGACCGCTCCAAAATATACGAGGGAACTTACGAATTCGGCGAAGTGCGGGCGCTGACCAAGCCCAACGGCGGCAAGTGGACCGCCCACAACTTCGGCTTCCAGCACGCCCGCGGCGAATTCATCATGTGCGTGGACGCGGACAGCAAGATCGACCAGCACGCGCTGCGAAAAGGCATCACCAAATTACTCCGCGACCCGCAGGCCGGGGCCGTCGCCGGGTACACTCGCGTGATGCAGCGGCACAACCCGTTGGTGCTGTTGCAAGCGTTGGAATTTGTGATGTGGAACGGCGCCCTGCGAATCCCGCAAAGCCGCTACGGGGCGGTGACGTGCATCCCCGGCCCGATGGGCATCTTCCGCAAAGAGTCGATGCGGCAGGTCTTTGAGCACTTCGGCCACCTGAAGCCGGGGCAGAAGCCGGGGGTGTACGAGGGGCCGTTCGAGGGGGACACGTTTGCGGAAGACTTCGACCTGACCATCGCCATCCAACTGCTTGGCCAAAAAGTGCTTTACGAACCGCTGGCCGCGTGTGATGCCGACTGCCCGGACACCATGTTCACCCTGTTGAACCAGCGCTACCGCTGGTCGCGCGGGTCGTTGCAAGTGCTGAAGAAAGTCTTCATTCGCTGCTGGAAGACGCCCGCCTATCGCAGCCGGAACACGCTATTTTGGCTCGGCATGTCGTATGTCTACGACGTGGCAGTGTTCGCGTTCGCGTTCATCGCCCAGTTCATCCTCACGGCCGTCGTCCTCCTCAGTTCGGCCGACATGACGATGTTTTTGGTGTACTACGCCCTGGCCGCCCTTTTCAAATTCGTGATCGCCCTGCCTTATCTGATGCTCCACCGCGAAAGCCTCGGCCTCGCCTTCTGGGTTCCGCTCTTCGACATCTACGGAACCTATGTGCTGGGCGGCGCGTTCCTCATCTCGGCCATCGATGAGGCGAGAAACACCGGGATGGATTGGTGAGGTTGGATCACTTCTCTGCCCGGCGAACCATCACCTCGTGGGAGGCGATCGCCAGCCGGGTTTTCGGGCCGGCGGAGTGGTTTTGGATGAAGGCGTAAAGCGGGCAGTCGGCCGTCGGGTTGAGTTCGATCTCCAGCGTCTTCCAGTCGCCGGCGGTGGAGGCAAGTTCGATGGTGGATATCTTTTCCTCGCCGTCCATGCCGTTTCGATGTTCGATGATCCCCCGGACTTTTTCCTCGGCGAAGTAAACCACCTTCACGACGCACTGTTCCCCCTTCTTCAAGGTGGCGACGGGCTGATGGGTGTACATCTGCACCGATTCACTGCCAACGGCATTCAGGAGGGTGAACGCCGGACGACCGGCAAAGGATTCGCAGGTGAATGATCCCCGGTCGCCGTCTTTCCAACTGTCGCCATTCCAACCGGCCGGAACCGGGATGTTGAGCAGCGTGTTTTGAGAGATGCCCTTGATCGTCTCCAGCCGAAACGTCTTTTCAGTGGCCGCCTCCAGTTTCGCCAGCGTGATCCATGTTCCCGCCACCGGGGGTTGATACGGCTGGACCTCCAAGGTCCGAATCAGCAGCGGCTTGTCCTTCCCGGCGGACAGCGGGTGAATCTCCACCCGGAATCGTTCGCCCGGCTGGCTCGTCCGGAACCGGGTGCGGAGTTCGCGCCAGGCTCCGTTGGTGTGGTTCATCTCGCCGATGACCTTGATGCCAGGGGCCTGTTCCGAGAAGAGTTTGACGAGGGCGGCCGGCGCGCCTTGGGCATCGGCCTTGTATTCCACGCGCAGAAAGTATTCTTCCCCGTCCGGGGCGGCGGCCATCGGCGTGGACAGCAGGGCCGAGGATTTGCCATAGATGTTCGTGATGCGAACGGCCGATGAGCCGTCGAATTCGCCGATGTCGAGTTCGGTGGTCGATCCCGCGTCTTGGTTGGAGAGGCCAAACCCGGCCGGAAGATCGCCGGTCTTTTCCAGCGGTTGTTTGCCAATCAGCCGGATTTTGGCGGGGGCATCCGGTTGAAGCCGGATCACCGGGGATGCCTCCATCGGCGGGGGCGGCCCCAAGTCGCGCACCGCCAGTCGGCGGATGGCCAGCCGGTTTTCTTTTCCGGTTCCCGAATTGTGCAATTCCAGACTGGCCAGCGGATGGGAAAGCGTCGGCCACACAGGCACGGAAAGGGTCTTCCATTGGCCGTTGGTCGGGGGCAGGTCGGCGATCCACCGGCTGCGGCCGGCGCCGTCGTCGATTTTGAGTTGCCCGGCGGATGAGGCCTCCGCGCGATATTCCAAGTCGGCACGATATTCCCGCGTGCGGTCGGCGGCGAATCGCGGCGAGGTGATGATGACCGACGCCCGCCCCCACGGCGGCGGTCGCAGCGTCAGGGCTTTGCGGTCGCCGATCATCGACACGCCAAACTCCGCGTAGCCGCCGGGTTCTCCGGGGCGGCCTTGGTAGCCAATGGGAAGCTCGCCGATGGATTCCGTCGTTTCGCCGTGTTTGATTCTCACCGTCGCGTCGGCGGCCGTGGTGAAATCATCATCCAGCGGGTCGCGCGTCTCGGGGTCGATTTCGGCCAGCGTCATCGAGCGAATCATCATCGTGTCTTCGCCGGCCGGGCTGAACTGGGACAGAAAGACGATCAACGGGGAATCAATCGGCGAGCGGAACGAGACGGCGGCCGTCTTCCAGCGGCCTCCGGTGGCGGGAAGATCGAAGCCGATCAATCCCGGCTTCGTGTGATCGACAAAGCGCAGATCGACGCCGCCGACCCGGTTTTTGCCGGCGAACTTGGAGGCATATTCCACCGCGAGCCGATAACCCCGGCGGGCCTTGAGCGAGGCGACGGGATTACTCGCCTTCGTCATCAGTTGGGCGGCCGGTTCCCCCTCGGTGGTGGTGATGGCGATGACCTTCGAGCCGTTATGAGTGTCGATCTTGAGCCGGGCGTTGCTTTCCGGCTTCCACACATGGAAGAACCATTCGGGCGGCAGCAACTTCCGGGCCTCGTCCTCATCGCCCCGCATCAATGCGCTTCCCTCTGGGCAACGGGCGGCCTCCAGAATCGTGATCGAGGACGCTTGAAACCGTGGCGCGGCGGGGGCTTTCACCTTCGCCGGAATCGCCGCCTGTCTGGCGGGCGGTCCGGCCTTGGCCTCCACAACGGCGGCCGGTTTCGCTTCCCCGCTGGAAAGGTAAACGCCCGATCCGGTGGCGAGCAACAACGCCGCGACAATGGCCAGCGAGACAGGTCGTTTGGAACGCTTCCTGGCGGGCAACGGCGGTGCCGTCACGCGAGGCGGCGGTTCGACGGTCATCGAGACGACGGTTGTTTGCCCGATCTCGATTGTCGCCGTCTCGGCTTCCAGCCACGGCGTCAGGGCGCCCACGACTTCGGCCGCCGACTGGTAACGGTCTTCGGGAAACTCGGCCACCATCTTGTCCACGACCGCTGACAGGGCGGCGGGAATGTTCCGGTTGATTGTCGAAAGCGAGGGGATTTGGAATGTTCCCCGCGCCTTCGCCGTCCGCACATCGGACTCGTCGGGCGGCGGTTCTCCGTTGAGGAGCGCGTAGAGGGTCATTCCAAGGGAGTAAATATCCGCCCGGATGTCCACCGTGCTGCTGGAAACCACCTGTTCCGGAGCCATATAGGCGGCCGTGCCGAGGACCGCCCCCTTGTTGTAACGCTCCGTGATGTTGTCCGCTTTGTCTTCCGGGAAACAGGCGAGGCCCATGTCCAGAATCTTGACGGTCCCGGCGGCATCCGCCAGCAGGTTGGCTGGCTTGATGTCTCGGTGGATCATTCCTTTTTCATGGGCGTGCTGCAAGCCAAGGGCGACTTGGGCGATGTAAGCACATGCCCGGCGATGAGGCAGCGGGCCGTGCCGGGTCAGGATGCTTTGCAAGTCCTGCCCCTCGACGTATTCCATGACGATGTAATGCACCCCGGCGCAATGGTTCATGTCGAACACCCGGATGATGTTCGGATGATCCAGCGAGGCGACGGCGCGGGCCTCCCGGAAAAAGCGCTCCCGCCTTCCCGTGTCCGAGGCCATGTTCGGCGGCAGCATCTTGACGGCGACATTCTTTCCAAGGCCGAGATGCTCGCACAAAAACACCGTCCCCATGCCGCCGGAACCGATGCGGTCGCGGATCTTCAAGCGGTCGAAACGCAATCCCTTGTATTTGCCGAGCAGGAGTTGGGATGCTTGAAACTTGGTGAGCGCCCCGGTGCGGATGAGCGTCTTGGCGGCCATCGCCGGGTCGGCGGGCGTATCCGAGGCAAGCGCCTCCAACTGAGGCTCGCCGACGATGCCGCTCTTGAGGCAAAGTTCGACAAACTCATCAACGGTGGCGGGGGCCGGCATGTGGGTGTGCTGGTCGGATAGTGCGGACGGGGGCGATTGTGATCGTTCCGCAGATATAGCACGGGAAGCGGATCATTCCAAATAATCTGATTATGCTAATAAGACAATAACTTTCATGCGATATCTTGATTGACAAAAAGCCTGTAAAGATGGCGGTTAAATTTTGACTCAAATGTCTATTTGTAAATAATTTGTGACGAGTCAACTCGCATCGGCACTCTTGAAATCACCGGCGACCGGCAAATAAGGCGACAGATGAATTAAATGGTGGCGGCGAAAAGTGCCACCCGAAAAGGAATTCTCCGCTCAGGCGAGAACTTCCCGCACCACGCGCCCGGCGACATCGGTGAGCCGGAAATCCCGGCCGGCATGCTTGTAGGTGAGTTTCTCGTGATCCATTCCCATCAAATGGAGGATGGTCGCGTGCAGGTCATGCAGGTGGACTTTGTTCTCGGTGGCGAAATAGCCGAAGTCGTCTGTCGATCCCACGGAAGTACCGCCTTTGGCGCCGCCGCCGGCCATCCACATGCTGAAGGCGTGGGGATTGTGATCCCGGCCGTCGCGATTGCCTTGGGCCGTCGGCGTGCGGCCGAACTCGCCTCCCCACCAGACGAGGGTGTCTTCCAACAGCCCCCGGCGTTTCAGGTCGGCGAGCAACCCGGCAATCGGCTTGTCCACTTCGCGGGCGTTGGTTTCGTGCCCTTTTTTCAAATTGTCGTGCTGGTCCCACTTATAAGAATGTGAGCATTGGATGAACCGCACGCCCTTCTCGGCGAACCGCCGGGCGAGGAGGCATTGCCGGCCGAAGTTGTCGGTCGGTTCTTCGTCGATGCCGTAGAGGGCGAGTGTCTCCTTGGATTCGTCCTTGATGTCCATCAGGCTCGGGGCCTCGGTCTGCATCCGGTAGGCCAGTTCATACGAGTTGATCCGGCCCTCCAGCGCCTGATCCGGGCCGCTCCCCTGAAGGTGCTTCGCGTTCATCTTCTGCACCAGATCAAGCTGCATCCGCTGAAGGTCGGCGGGCATTGAGTCGTTGGTGATGTCCCGCAGTTTCGCATCCTTGCACTTGATGCCCGAATGCCCGATCGGCGTTCCCTGATAAGCGGCCGGGAGGAAGGCGCTGGACCAGTTGCCCACGCCGCCGTGGCTGAGGGTGGGATTGATGGTGATAAAACCCGGCAAGTTTTGATTCTCGCTGCCCAATCCGTAGGTGAGCCACGAGCCGATGCTGGGGCGCACGAAGGTGTCGCTGCCGGTATGCAATTGCAGCAAGGCGCCGCCGTGGGCCGAGTTGTCCGCATGGATGGATTTGATGACGCACAGATCGTCGGCCCGGTCCCGCACATGGGGGAACAAATCGCTGACCAGCGTGCCGGACTTTCCGCCGGGCTTGAACTCCCACGGCGAAGCCAGCAAATTGCCAGTGGCCGCGAACTGCACGCGCGGCTTCTGGCCGGGAAACGGCTGGCCGTCCCGCTTCTTCAATTCCGGCTTGAAGTCGAAGGTGTCCACCTGCGAAGGTCCGCCGTGCATGAACAAAAAGATCACCCGTTTGGCCTTCGCCTTGAAGTGCGGCGTCCTCACTGCCAGCGGATTTTCCGCACCGGATGCCGACGAACCCAAGAGCGACGCCAACGCCATGAGGCCAAAGCCATTCGCCGAAGTTTTGAGCATGTCCCGCCGGGTAAACGCGGGAGAAAACTGATGGCAAAAGGTCATGACCGATTCCGTAAAGGCAAAAGCCGGGCGTTATTTTGGACGAGAAACAGGCGGGTATGATTCAGGATAGCGGATCGGGGGAAGCCGGAGAACCCGAACGTGTTCGCCGAAAAGGAATCAAGTGTGGCAAATCTTTCTGGCGCATGTCGGCGGCTTGTCTTCACCCCAAGGGAGCGCTCGAAAGATTTGCATACCCGTTTCACGGATGAAACTCGCCTCCTCCGACAGCCCGATTCGGAGATAATATGATGGCGATGCCCAAGGAGCCTGCCATGACACTTGAAGAAATCAAGCGCTCGGCCGATGGATTGACTAACGGTGAAAGGGCCGATTTGGCCGACTATTTGATCGGAACTCTTGAGCCACTCGATTCCGATCACACCGATGCTTGGCGAAAAGAACTCGTTCGACGGATGGATGATATCCGGTCGGGCAGGATAACAGGCATTCCCGCCGATGACGTGTTGCGGCGTCTGCGTGAGAAATATCCTTGAAGCCGGTCATATTTCATTCGGAAGCTGATGCGGAACTAGCCGAGGCCGCAGATTATCTCGACGCTCAAGCGGCCGGGTTGGGCCGCGAGTTTCGCCTTGCGTTTGAAGAATCATTGTCCAGAATCCTTGAGAATCCATTTCTATACGCGATTGAAATTGATGATGTCCGGGCCTGCCCGCTTCGACGATTCTCCCACACGATCTTCTATGCAAATCTGGAAAATGCCGTGTGGATCGTGGCAATTTCTCATCATCGCCGCCGACCAGGTTATTGGCGGCAACGGCGATTTGGCGAATGACTCTTCTCTCTCAAAACCCGCATTGACCCTTTTCCCGGTTTCCGGGTACACTCCGCGCTTTGGGTAAACCGGGTAATCGACTGGTGGCTTTTTCTCCCGAACGATGGCGGTCCATCACCCACGGCACGGCCAAAGGGCCGGGGGCGTTTGCGCTTCGGCGTCTGCTCTGGCTCGGGCGGGGGCCGTATGCCGTCGGGAGTTGGATTCACAATCGCAAATATGCGAAGGCCGCGAATATTCATCGGGCGGGCGTGCCGGTCATCAGCGTCGGCAATCTGACCGTTGGCGGGACCGGGAAGACCCCTTGCGTGGAGTATGTGGCGAAACTACTCCGTGAGGAAGATCTTCAAATTGCCATCCTGAGCCGGGGTTACGGGTCGGAGATTGGCCGCAACGACGAAGCGATGGTGCTGGAAGAAAACCTGCCGGACGTGCCGCATTTGCAAGGGGCCGACCGCACGGAACTAGCCCGCACCGCGATTGAAGAATTGGAAAGCGAGTGCCTGATTCTGGACGATGGCTTCCAGCATCGGCGTCTCGGGCGGGATTTGGACATCGTGTTGATCGACGCCACCGATCCGTGGGGAGGCGGCTACTTGTTGCCACGCGGTGGATTGCGGGAGCCGCGAAGCCGATTGAGCCGGGCCGGTTTCATCCTGATCACACGGGTCGATCAAGCCGTGGATTTGCCGAAATTGCTGGAAGAAGTGGCCCGCCATGCCCCCGGCAAGCCGGTGGCCCATAGCGTGCATCGGCCGATGGAATTGGTGAACGGAAGCGAGACGCGGCCGGTGGAAGACCTCGCGGGCAAAACCGTCGGGGCCTTCTGCGGCATCGGCAACCCGGCGGCCTTTCACCGGACGGTGGCCGATCTGGGGGCGGCCGTCAGCGAGTTGAAGGAATACCCGGATCATCACCCGTATTCGCGGGCCGATGTGGAAAACCTGACCCGCTGGGCCGGGACGCTTCCCCCGGAGGCATGGCTGGTGACGACGCAAAAAGACTGGGTGAAGTTGCGGGTGGACGCCCTGGCCGGTCGGCCTGTCTATGCCGTGCGGATTGGGTTAGAATTGACTCACGAACAGGAATCGTTCGACCGGGCGGTTCGGGAAACAGCCCTCCAAAGGTGACAAGGTGCGTCAACACATCAAACGGCCGGGCCTGTGCCCGGTAACATTCGGCATCGTGAAGGATTTCGTGCCGGAGTGTTCGCATGTCCGTTGAACTGATCGAACTGGTCCAAAACCTTGGCCGACCTCGCGTGCTGGTCGTCGGCGATCTCATGCTGGATCGCTATGTGTGGGGCAATGCCGAACGCATCAGCCAGGAAGCCCCGGTCATCCTGTTGCGGGCCGACAAGCGGGAAGAACGTCTCGGCGGCGCCAGCAGCGTCGCCACCATGTTGAGTGCCCTTGGAGCCGATGTCTCCCTCGTCGGCGTGGTCGGAAACGATGCCGACGGTGGACGGGTGCGATCTATTCTCGATGGCTTGGGCGTCGATTCCTCGGGCACGCTGGCTGACACTTCGCGGCCGACGACGGTGAAGGAACGCTACATGGGCCGGGCGCAGGCCCGACACCCGCAGCAGATGCTTCGCGTCGATTACGAAGTCCGCGAACCTGTCACCGGCCTTGTTGAAGACCGCTTGTGCGAACTGCTGACGGCCGAAGTCAACCGGGCCGCCGTGGTGCTAATCAGCGATTACGACAAAGGCGTTTGCACGCCGCGAATCATCAGCCACACGGTGGCCGCCGCCAAGGCGAAGGGCATCCGCGTGATCGCCGACCCGATTCGCGGGCGGGATTATTCGCGCTACGCCGGGTGTTCGTCCATGACACCCAACCGGTTGGAGGCGGGACTGGCCACAGGCCGAACCATCAACACCGCCGCCGAGGCGCTGCAAGCCGCCCGGCAATTGCGGGACACGCTCGGCTTGGAAGCCGGAATCGTCACGCTCGACAAGGACGGCATGGCCCTGTCCCACCGCGACGGCACGGAGGGAATTTACCCCACCCGGCCGCGTCAGGTGTACGACATCACCGGCGCCGGGGACATGGTGATGAGCGTCCTCGGGCTGGCCTTTGCCGCCGGGGCCGATTATCCCTCGGCCATTCGCCTCGCCAACATCGCCGGGGGCTTGGAAGTTGAAAAGATCGGCGTGGCGACGGTCAGCCGGGAAGAGATCGTCAGCGATTTGCTGCATACGCCCTCGTTTGCCGATGCCAACGCGGCGCTCGGGAAGGTTCGCAGTTTGTCGCAAGCGGTCACCGAGTTGAACGCCCGCCGATTGGTCGGCCAGAAGATCGCCTTCACCAACGGCTGCTTCGATGTGCTGCACGTCGGCCATGTGCAATACCTGATGGAAGCCCGCGCCCAGGCCGACTGCCTCGTCGTCGGGCTGAACAGCGATTCCAGCGTGCGAAACCTGAAGGGCGCCGGCCGCCCGGTGAACCCGATGGAAGCTCGGGCGGCCGTGCTGGCCGGGCTGGCGGCCGTTGACCAAGTGGTGATCTTCGATCAGGAAACGCCCATCGACCTCATCGAAGCCATCCGGCCCGATGTGCTGGTGAAAGGGGCCGACTACCGGAAGGATCAGGTCGTCGGCGGGGAACTGGTGGAAAGCTACGGCGGTCGCGTCTATCTCGCCGGCTTGCGGGAGGGTTTTTCAACCACCAAACTGATCCAGCAAATGAAAGTGGCTTGAAAGAAGAGAGAAGAAATTCACCGCAGAGGGCGCAGAGAGCACAGAGAAAAAAAAGACGGAGAAGACCATGGCATTTTATTGTTTTCTCACTGTGCTCTCTGTGCCCTCTGCGGTGAATGGTTTTGTGGCCTGAAAGAAGCAGGAAGAAATTCACCGTAGAGGGCGCAGAGAGCACAGAGAAAAAAAAGACGGAGAAGACCATTGCGTTTTATTGTTTTCTCACTGTGTTCTCTGTGCCCTCTGCGGTGAATGGTTTTAAGGATTACCGAACCGACTCATGCGAAATATCGCTCTCTTTTTGCCGAACTGGATCGGGGATGTGGTGATGGCCACACCCGCGATTCGGGCCGTGCGGGATCGCTGGCCGCAGGCGAATCTCTTTGCCGTGTGCAAGCCGTATGTGGCTGCCACGCTGGAGGGAAGCCCGTGGTTCGCCGGGACGATTTTGTATGACCGCAAGGGGCCGAAAGACCGGCGGGAAGTGGCCGTTATCCGGCAGTTGCGAACGCGAGGCATGGATGCGGCCGTGTTGTTTCCCAATTCATTCAGGGCCGCGATGATTGCCGCCTTGGGGCGGTGCCGTCGACGGGTTGGTTTCAATCGATATGGCCGGGGATTTTTGCTGACGGACAAACTGGCTTACGCGAAAGACGAACGCGGCAAGCCGAAACCCTGCCCGGTGATTGATGATTACAACCGCTTGGTGGTGAAACTCGGCACGGACGATCCCGGTTATCGAATGGAGTTGTTCACCACGCCGACGGACGAGGCTGCCGCCGACCGGGTGTGGAATGATTTGAAATTGCATCAGTACCCCGAAGTGATCGGCCTGAATTCGAGCGGGGCCTTCGGGGCCTCGAAACTTTGGCCGACGGAATACTTCGCCAAACTGGCCGGGGATTTGGCCCGGCGTCGCGGCGGGGCCGTGCTGGTGGTGTGCGGGCCGAACGAGCGGGAAACCGCCAAGGCCATCGTCGCCGGGGCCGGTCATCCGAACGTCTTCTCGCTGGCGGATCGGCCGGTGTCGATTGGCCTCACCAAGGCATGCGTCAAACGGCTTGATCTGCTGGTCACCACAGACAGCGGACCCCGGCATTTTGCCGCCGCGTTTGACCGGCCGGTGGTGTCGCTGTTCGGGCCGACGTTCATCGAATGGACCGAAACGTATTTTGCGAAAGCGATCAATCTTCAGAAGAAAGTGCCGTGCGGCCCGTGTCAATTGCGGGTCTGCCCGACCGACCATCGGTGCATGACGGAACTCACCGTGGACGACGTGCGGACGGCCTCCGAAGAATTGCTGGAACGAGTCACGCCAAGGAGGGTTCGACTTGTCGGTTAAATCTATTTCCCCGTTGCAGATCGGCTCGCATGTCCCCCGGACAAACGGCTGGCTGATCGTGAATCCCGACTATCAGGAACTCCTGGCGCTGCACCATCTCGCCACGCCGCAAGACGTGCTGAGCCTTCCCGGCGTCGTGGTCAATGGCCACGTCGGCCGCAATGTCTCGCGAGTGGAACTGGGCGGGATGACCGCTTATTTGAAGCGGGAACATCAGGTTCAATTCCGCAGTCGTTGGAAAAACTTCCTCGCCGGATTCGGCTTCGTCTCCATGAGCGAGCGCGAGGCCAGAGTGCTGCGATTCCTTGAAGAACGCGAGTTGTGCGGCCCCGAGTGGATGGCTTACGGCGAGTGGGGCGGGCAGGCGTTTTTGCTGGTGCGGGAGGCGGGGACTGAAGATCATCGAGCTGAATTGTCAGAAGAAGCATCAAGAGCCCCACTGCGTAAGCGGTGGGGGTGGCTGTCAGATTCGAGAAACAACCCCCACCGCTTACGCAGTGGGGCTCTTGAGTTCTCCGGTGACAGCCGGGCCTTGGCCATCGCCATTGCCAGATTACATCAAGCTGGCGTCGATCAACCCGATCTCTACGCCAAACACATTTTGGCCGATGCGACCGGGAACATCACCATCCTCGACTGGCAACAAGCCCGGCTGTTGAAAGCCACCATGCCGATTCAACGGGTACGATCTCTGGCGGCCCTGTGCGCGACGACGCCGGATGAGATTGGCCGGACAAACCGGTTTCGCTTCCTGAAAGCCTATCTCGCCGAGTGCGGCCAGCGTGAGTGGAAGCCACTCGCCCGCCAGATTCTCGCGGAAGCGACCAAACTGCGGAAGCGGCCCGGTATTCGCCGGCAACTCGGCCAGCAGGCGGATGCGAAGCAACTGCTTGTCCGCATTCAGGGCGAGACGGTGTGTGCCGTGCCCGCCATCGCCGATGATCTGCGAAACGATGTCATCATCCGACAATTGCATGACGCGACCCGCACGGCGCTCCCGGCCATGCTGCCCGCCGGGACTTGCTGGAAAGCGAATGAATATCGCCGCCCGTGGGGCCGTTGCTGGGCGGCTCTTCGCGGCAAATCGTGGCGATCCGACGAATTGAAACTGGCCCGCCTCGTGATGCACTTGGAACGCTATGGCGTCCCGGCTCCGAAGATCGTGGCCTATGGCCAGCGAACCACGGGAATGAACGCCACCGCGTTTGTCGCTTACGAAGGATCGCCAACGGGCGACATAGTGATGACGCTTCCCGAATTGGTGCGAAAACTACACGCCGTCGGCGTCGCCTTGCGGGAACTTCCCGTGTCGGCCAAGCCGTTCGCCATCATTGATGGCCGGGCGGTTGTCAACGATCCGGCTTGTTTTGAATTGGTGAAAAAATTGTCGTGGCGGCATGTGGAACGGGCCAATCGCTGGCTGGGGGCCGCGGCCGGATGAGCGAACCCCGCGATGAACTCGGCACGCCCGCCAGTCGATGGAGGCATGGCTGCCGGAAGATCCGCGAGAGCGCGGACTGGGTCGATTTCGTCGGCCCGGACTGGGTGAAGACGATCATGGACGTGGAGGTGAAAGACCGCTTCCACGCCAAACAGGGCCGTTCCATCGGCCGCTGGACGCTGACCGCCCCGGATGGCCGCACGCTGGTTGTTTATCTCAAACGGCATTACATTCTGCCGCGTTCACACGGGCTTCTGTCCGTGTTGTTCCCCCGCAAAGCCCGCTCGCCCGGCCTTGAGGAATACGAACATCTGGCATGGGCCGCCGCCCAAGGCATCCCGGTCCCGCGCCCCGTGGCCGCCGGGGAGATTCTGTTGCCGGGGGGCCGCCTGCAAAGTTTCCTCGCCTTGGAGGAGCTGACGAACATGGTCCCCTTGCACGAAGGGGTTCCGCAGGCGGCCGAACAACTTCCGGCCCCGGAGTTTCAACGCTGGAAGGATTCGCTGTCGTCGGAACTTGTCCGGCTGTCGCATGAATTTCACGATCGTTCCACGTTTCATCGCGATTGGTATTTCTGCCACTTCTACATTGATGAAGCCGACACGAAGCAAGTGCCGGAGAACTGGCGAGGCCGGGTGACCGTCATCGACCTGCACCGGATGATCCATCAATCATTTGCGATTCGGACACGGGCCAAAGACCTCGCCCAATTGCTTTACTCGTCCGACGTGCCCGGCGTGACCGACGAAGACCGCCAGGGGTTTTGGAAAGCATACCGCAAGGGTGTGTGGTTCTCCGGGTTGCTGGCTTGGTTCGTCCGCATGAAGTGGCGGCTTTATCGCCGGCACAATGCCCCGAAAGGTTAGTCGATGCGTGTCGGTTTGTGTTATGAGAGCGTGATCCCGGCCCGCGGCGGCTGCGAGCATTACATCACTGACCTGTCCCGGAAATTGTCCCGCGACGGGCATCAGGTGCATTTGTTCGCCTGCCGATGGGACGCCAGCGCCTTGCCCGCCGACACGGTTTATCATCAGCTCCCCAGCCCCGGTGGTTTGCGATTCCGGCGCCCGTGGCGGTTTGGCCAGTCGTGCGTCGAGGCTCTCGTATCAACGCCGGTCGATGTGTCGATGGGCTTCGACAAAACCTGGGGGCAGGACATCCTCTATCCGCAAGGGGGATTGCACTCGGCCTCGCGGGAACACAGTTTGTACAAACACCCGCCGGGGTTGGTCCGCTCGCTGGCCCGCGCCCTGCGAATCTTCGACGCGACCACCTATTCCTATGACCATCTGGAACGGCAGCTTTACCTCGGGCCGGACAAACCGGTGATCCTCGTCAACAGCCGGATGGTTCAGCGGCACTTTCAACAATATCGGGGGCTTGGCCCGGATCGCGTGCGGGTGCTTTACAGCGCCATCGACCCGGAACGATTTGCCGCCGATGACCGGGAGGCAAGACGGATCGCCGAGAGGCAATCGTGGAATGTTGCCGATGATATTCCGGTCGGCTTGTTCATCGCCATGAACTACCGGCTCAAGGGGCTGTCGCCGCTGCTTCATTCGTTGAAGCACATCCCGGCCGATGTGCGGTTCCGGCTGGCGGTGGTCGGGAATGCGAAGTATCAGCAGTACGAACAACTGGCGGTGAAACTCGGCGTCCGGGACCGGGTAATCTTTCTGGGTTTTCGGGCCAATCCCAAAGAGGCGTACTTCGCCTCGGATTTCCTGATTCACCCGACGTTTTACGATCCCGGCTCGCTGGTCGCGCTGGAAGCCCTCGCCTGCGGCTTGCCCGTGGTGACGACCCGATATAACGGCAACAGCGAACTGCTGACGCCCGGTGAAAACGGCTTGGTGATCGACGATCCGCACAACCATCAGGCGCTCGGAACAGCCATCGCCGAAATGGCCGATCCGGTCAAACTGCCCGCCCGGAAACAGTCTGCGTTTGCCGCCGGCCGGCGCTGGACGTTCGACGATCATTACCGCGAATTGCTGGCCATCCTCCAGGAAGTGGCCGACCGGAAACGCCAATCGGCCGGTGTTCCGTAATATTCTCTCGACGACACCCGCCTTCTTTTCTCAGAGTTCCCACCCGTGACGCTCGCATTGATCGTTCTGACCGCCGCGTATCTCATCGGCTCCATTCCCTTCGGCTATCTGATCGCTCGCTCGCGCGGCGTGGACATCTTCAAGCACGGCAGCGGCAACATCGGGGCCACCAACGTCGGCCGGGTGCTGGGCCGCAAGCTCGGTCTTCTTGTCTTCGGGCTGGATTTGCTAAAAGGGGCCGTTCCCGTTTTCATCGCCGGTCTGTTGCCGCCGGAGGCGCAGACGGCTTTCGGCTCGGCCGATGTGCTTCATGCCGCCAGCGGAGTGCTGGGGTTCCTTGGGCATATGTTTCCGGTTTTTCTGAAGTTTCGCGGCGGCAAGGGCGTGGCCACCGGGGCGGGGGTGATGCTGGTGCTGGCGCCCTGGCCGATGGTGATTGCCTTTGTTTCGTTTCTCGCATTGGTTTCCTCGACACGGTATATTTCGCTTGGCTCGATCGTCGCAGTGATGGTTTTTGCCGTTGCCCGGTTAGTGTCCGTGCGGGAGCCGTTTTCGCCGGATTATCTGACAACCACCCTGTTTTGTCTCATCGGCCCCGCCTTGTTGATTCTGAAACACCGGACCAACATCAAACGCCTGATGAACGGAACGGAAAACCAAGTGGAGGCCAAAACAATGTGGGAAACACTCGCCCGATTGATTCACGTGATGTCCCTCGGACTCTGGTTCGGCGGGGCGGTGATGTTCAACTTTGTCGCGGCCCCGGCCATTTTTGAATCGTTCAAGCAGGTCGTCGCCGGTTCGCCGAGCGACCGCACCGCCGGGCTGGACATTGCCGCAAACACCAGCGACCAGCAAAAGGCCGATCTCGCCAGTGCCCTCGCCGGGTCGGCAGTCGGGCCGATCTTCCCGAAATTCTTTGCCCTGCAAAGCGTCTGCGCGATCTTTGTCCTGTTCACCGCTTTCGGCTGGAGGAAATTCGGCGGCATTCACCGCTGGCGGTTCCTCGTCGTCTTGCTCGCCGGCTTGACTGTGGCCGTCGGCTGGCCCATCTCCATCAAAGTGTCCGCATTGCGGCTGGAACGCCTGGCCAACCCGGAACTGCGGGCCGACTTTGTCGCCTGGCACTTGGTGAGCCTGGCCCTGAGCGCGCTGACGGCCCTTTTGGCGGGGGTGGCGATGGCGATGGCAAGCAAGATGCCTGAACGCGGGAAGACGCATGAACCAGCCATATGATCGCTCGGCGAAATGGCTCATCGAGCATCACGGTGACGGGTTGTTGAAACTCGCCGCCATGCCCCCGATAGAATCTTGGCGGGCGATTGCCAACGAGGAAGTCGCCCCACGCCGCACGCCGGACGGATTGTTGGAGGTGAAGTTCGCCGATCACCCGACAACGACGCCGGTCATCATCGAAGTCGAAAGCCGCTCATCCGCCGACAACCTGCGGCAAATGGCGGAAGATCTGTTTCTGGTGCGGTTGACCAAGGGCGTCTGGCCGGATGCCATCCTGCTGACGCTGACCGGCCCGGAACAACCGCGAGTGGATGACGCGATCACGCTGACCTCAGCCGGGGGCACATCCGGCGTGGCGGTGAATTGGAGAACCGTTCGCTTGTGGGAACTGGAGGCAAACGACTTGTTCGCCCTCGGCGATGTCGGCATCGTCCCCCTGATTCCGTTGACGCGAAGCGCCCTGCCGCCCGAAGAACTGCTGGCCCGCTGCCGGGCCGAGATTGACCGAAACGCCCCGCCGGATCAACGATTGGAATTGCTGGTGATCTCGCGTTTCCTGGCGGCCAACCGTTATAATGACAATCAAAGTTTGCTGGAAATCCTGCTGGATAATCCCATGTACACCGAATCCCCCGAAATCACGCGATTGCGGAACAAATACCAGGCCGAGGGCAAGGTTGAGGCAACCCGTGAAAACCTTCTTGACGCTTTGCGAAGCCGTTTTGCCAAGGTTCCGACTGACATTGCCAAAGTCATTGCCGACGAGACGGATATCACCCGGCTGAAGGAATGGTTTCGCTTCTCGTTCACTTGCGAAGATTTGCCGGCATTCATCAATCAAATTCAACCAAGGGGCTGATATGTCCGCCTCATTGGGAAAACCTCGAGACTTCTACCGCCTGATCTGATCACAGCGCCACCGAACACCCCTTGAAGCAAGACGGATTGCCCGGTCGAAGCGGACGCTGTGTTGCATGATGTGGAAACGAAGAGTTAGAAATGAAAAGAGCCGCGATTCCCCGGCAGTCTTCGCCCTGACGCCAAAACATCTCTGTCCTGCGGAGGCTGCCTGAAAATCGCGGCATCAGTCGGTTAGTCGGGCCGAGGGGCATTAACCCACAGGTTCCTGCTCCTCGGCCCACATGCCGCTTTACTTTGATCTTTCGATCTCCTTCGGCGGCATTTCAATCATACGCCCGGGCTCTTTAGAAAGTCAAATCGCCCCGAAGACCGAACGGGCCAAACAGAAGAAGATCACGGTCAAGGGTTAAATCAACTGCCACCGCGAGGCGGCTCCGGTCATTGATGCCTGACACTGATCACGGCAGCAATTCGGCCACGCTGTTCAGAATGCGATTTGGCCGGTAGGGGTATCGTTCCACGTCTTCGCGTTGGGTGACGCCGCTCAACACCAGCACGGTTTCCATGCCGGCTTCCATTCCGGCGATCACGTCGGTGTCCATCCGGTCGCCGACCATGATGGTGTTTTCCGAATGTTCTCCCAAGGCGTTCAGCGCGCTGCGCATCATCAGGGGGTTGGGCTTGCCCACGAAATACGGCCGTTTGCCGGTGGCCCGCTCGATCAACGCGGCGGCAGCGCCGCAGGCGGGGATGATGCCTGATTCGGATGGCCCCGTCGGGTCCGGGTTGGTGGCGATGAACTTTGCCCCGGCGATGATGAGCCGGATCGCCTGCGTGATCTGGTCGAAGGAGAAGGAATGCGTCTCCCCGAGAACCACATATTCCGGGGCCTTGTTCGTCATCGTGTAACCGACATGATGCAGGGCATGGGTCAGGCCGCTTTCGCCGATCACATAGGCGGTGCCGTTCGGGCGTTGCGTGGAGAGGAAGCGGGCGGTGGCCATCGCGGAGGTGTATAGGTTCTCCTCGGGAATCTTCATCCCCTCGGAGGCCAGACGGTGCGACAGATCGCGGGGCGTGTACATCGGGTTGTTCGTGATGACCCGAAAGGGAATATGACCGGCGATCAGCTTGCCGATGAACTCCGGCGCCCCGGCGATGGGCCGGCGACCGTGGACCAGCACTCCGTCCATGTCGAGCAAAAAGGCTTTCGACGGCGTTCCCATGACTCTCCTTCTCTGGCGAAAATTCCGCGACCGGGATAGTGTAGGAATTGTTTCTCACATCCAGCCAACGGAGGACTCGATGGATGTCACTTCTTCATCGATACCACTTTCCCCAGCGCGGCGACGGTGAAGATCACCGGATAAAGTTTTTCAAAGTACCATAGTTTCGCAAAGTAAAAGCCGATGGGCGAGGGCTTCGTCCATGTCCCGGCTTCCACGCGGGCGATCAGCCATTCGAGGCCGCGCGTCACATTCGGAAGTTGTTCAGGAGTGGCCAACTCAAGGAGAACCTCCACGGCGATGGCGGTTTCCTCCACGCTCGGCGGGCCGCCGATGTCGCCCCCCCAACTACCGTCGAGGTGTTGGGCCTTCAGCAAATACCCGACGCCGCGACGGCATTCCGTTGAATCGGCTCTCTTCAAATCACGGTAGGCGGCCAGCACGCGGACGGTGCCATAGACAGGGTTGATGTCATCCGGGGCATGTTGGTTGCCGAACCAGAGCGGCAGCCAGGAGCCATCGGGCCGCTGTTGCTTTCTCAGATAGTTGAAGCCCCGCTCGCGTCGGCGGTCCCATTCCGGGCTGGCATGGCCCGTGGCGTGGACGGCCCGAAGGACGTGGGCGGTCAAGTCGCTGCCGCTGCGATCAAACGGGAGTTTGCCCCAGCCTTTGCAGAAGGTGGGCCAGCCGCCGTCGCCGTTTTGCAGGTCGAACATCCAGCGGATGGCGGCCTCGCAGGTATCCCGATTGTTCTTGCCCAAGTTCCCCACGGCGAGGACCGCTCCCGGAGTATCATCGCAATCGGGAACGCTGCCGGGTCGGTCGCTCCAGCCCCACGCGCCGGGGGCGGCACCGGTGAAGGGGTGTTGAATTTTCGTTTGTTGATCCAACAGCCATTTCAACAGTTTGTCCCGCTCGGGCAACGAATCGAGGTCGTTCCCGGCGGCGAGGGCGTTGACGCTCAGGGTCGTCAGCCAGACGGATAGATTGGTGTCAATGGGCCAACTTCCGTCGGGTTGTTGGGAATCGCGGATAAACTTCAATCCACTAGCGATTACCCGGCGGCCCGCGTCATCGGCCAATCCCCATTTCGCTTCAACCGTGGCCAGACTCATCACCACAAAACTTGTCAGCGGGGTGGCTTCCAGATATCCACCGCTGGATGGTTGCATTCGTTCCAGAACTCGTAATGTGACCGCTTTGGTGAACAGGCGGGGAATTGCCGTGAACAGATTCCACTTTGAGCGGTGCCGATGAACCACCTGCCCGATGGCGATGAGGGCGGGCAGGGCATAGCTAACCACCGGCAACCGGGCGAAGCGGTACCACGATTGCGGCAACGCGGCCATCTCGAACGGCAGTCGCGGCACCTCGTTCCACGGGACCAACCCGGCGAGGGCGCACATCATCAGAATCGGCACCGAAAATGTGCGGTCCCGGCCATATCGCTTGCGGATGGCCTCGGCCAATTCCAACGGCGTGTTGCCATGTGGCTTCAGCCAGGCATTGCATTTCGCGGTTGCCCCGGCCACGCCCGGATGATCGGCGTGAATCTCCAACACTGCCCGGCAGAGCATCGTTGTGGAAATGTTGCTGAAACTTTGAACCGTGTCCCCCCAGCCGCCGTCTGCGTTTTGATGGGAGAGCAACCAGTCCAGCCCGCGCGTGATGCGATCCGGTTCGGTGACGTTCGCCTGTCGGAAGGCCATCAACGCGGTGGCCGTCGAAAGAGCCGACGCGGAGAGTTCCCCTTCCCACCACCCGCCGGGGATTCGCTGGCGAAGCAATTCGTCACGGGCAATGGCGTAGGCGCGGTTCAAACGGTCGGCGTTCATGGGGGGATTGTATTTGCGGGGGAAGGTGGAGAGATGTGGGACAACCGCCGCCCGTCGGACATGTTGACGAACATCCGCCTACAATTTCCCCCATGCACGACTTTGCCGCCGAGAAACGGGAAGCCCTCATTGGCTATCTTCGACGAAACGTCGAAGGCGAGATCCGCTTCGACGATCCGAGCCGGCGGCTATATTCCACGGATGCCAGCATCTATCAGATGATGCCAATGGGGGTCGTGGTTCCCCGGACCATTGAGGCGTTGAAGTCGGCCGTTCAAATCGCGTTGGAGACGCGCACGCCGATCACTTCGCGCGGCGGCGGGACCAGTCTCACCGGGCAGTCCATCGGGCCGGGGATCGTGATTGATTGCTCCAAATATCTCAATCGCATTCTCGATGTGGACGCGACCGGCCGGATGGTGCGGGTCCAGCCGGGTGTGGTGTTGGATCATTTGAACAAACATCTTGTTCCGCAAAATTTGCTGTTCGGGCCGGATGTGGCGACGGCGAACCGGGCGACCATCGGCGGGATGCTTGGCAACAACTCGGCCGGTTCCCGGAGTGTCAAATACGGGCAGACCGTCCATCATGTCCGAAGTCTGAACGCGGTGTTGAGCGATGGTCAATCCGTCACGCTGCGGGAACTTTCGGTTGCCGAGCATGACATTCAACTTCACGCCAAGACCGTTGAAGGAGCTGGTTGGCGGGCGTTGGAAGACGTGCTTTCCAAACAACGGGCTGAGATCGTCAAACGCTTCCCGAACATTCTGCGACGGGTGAGCGGGTATAATCTCGCCGCTTATTTGCCGGAGTTTCACGACGCCCGCTATGTGGACGGGCCGCCGACGCGGTCGATGATTCCGCTCGTCGTTGGTTCCGAGGGGACGCTGGCCGTGCTGACAGAAGCGGAGTTGCATCTTGTCCCCCGGCCGGCCGTGCGTGGGTTGCTGGTGCCACACTTCAACTCGTTGCGGTCGGCGTTGGATGCGGTCGGTTTGTGTCTGGAATTTCAACCGTCGGCCGTGGAACTGCTGGACGCGATGTTGATCCGGCTCGCCCGCGATCAACGCAGTTTGCAGACGATGATGGCAGCCATCCACGACACGCCGGAAGCCCTGTTGATGGTGGAATTCGTCGGCGATTCGGAAGCCGAGGTGGCCGACCGGATTGAAAAGCTGCAACATCGTCTGCGGGAAGTTCCCGGTCTGACGGCCTGTGTTCCCGCGATGAACGCCGAACTGCGCGATCCGCTGTGGAACCTGCGCAGCGCCGCCATGCCGCTCCTTTACGGGATGCCGGGGGACCGCAAGCCCGTCACCTTTGTGGAGGATTGCGCCGTCGCCCCGGCGAAGATGCCGGAGTTTGCCGACCGCTTCCGCGAATTGCTCCGGCAACATGGCACGGACGGGGCATTTTACGGCCATGCGAGCGTCGGCTGCCTGCACATCCGCCCGGTGTTGAATTTGAAGGATGCCGACGATGTGACACGGATGCGGCAAATCACCGACGACGTGACGAAGCTGGTGCTGGAGTTCAACGGGTCGCTGAGCGGTGAACACGGCGACGGGTTTTGCCGCAGCGAGTGGAACCGCACGATGTATGGCGATGCCATCGAAGCGGGTTTCCGGCAAATCAAGGCGGCATTCGATCCGCACAATTTGCTCAATCCCGGCAAGATCGTCCACGCCCCGCCGATGACCGAGAACTTGCGTTACTCACCGGCTTATCAGCCAATCGCGTTGCCGTTGGTCTTCGACTACTCCAAGCAAAAGGGTTTCTTCAGTTCGGTGGAATTATGCAACGGCGCCGGTGTCTGCCGCAAGACGCAAGGGGGGGCGATGTGCCCTTCCTTCCGGGCGACGCGGGACGAACAAGACAACACCCGCGGCCGGGCCAACGCCCTGCGGCTGGCGATCACCCATCAAACCCCGGACGATAAAACCGGCAAATCGCCGCTGGCCCAACGCTGGTTGCACGACGTGATGGATTTGTGCCTGAGTTGCAAGGCATGCAAGACCGAGTGCCCGAGCAATGTGGACATGGCCAAGCTAAAGGCCGAGTTCCAGCACGCCTACCACGCAGAACACGGCCGGCCGCTCGGCCATCGCCTGGTGAGGCACATCCATCAACTCAATGCCATTGGTTCATGGATGGCCCCGCTGGCCAACTGGATGAACCGGCGCCGGGCGTGGCGTTGGTTCTTTGAACTGCTGACGGGTTACGACCGCCGCCGGCCGATGCCGATGTTCCATCGGCGTCACTTCCGCAAGTGGTTCCGAAACCGGCCGCCGTCGTTCACGCCGAAAACCAACAAAGTATTGCTGTTCGACGACTGCCTGACCACCTTCAACGAACCCAACATCGGCCGGGCGGCCGTGGGATTGCTGGAGGCCGCCGGGTGTGAGGTGGAGCTGGTCAACCCGATCTGCTGCGGCCGGGCGATGTTGAGCAAGGGTTATCTTGCCGAAGTGAAAGAACTGGTCACCCGACAGGCCGCCGACTTGGCCAAACGAATCACGCCGGATACGGTGATCCTCGGCTGGGAACCAAGTTGCGTGCTGACCCTTTCGGATGAATGGTCCGAATTGCTGCCGGGGGAGGACACACGCAAGATTGCCGCCGCCGTGCAACTCGCGGATCACTGGCTGGCGGCGAAGCTGGCCTCCGGCGAACTATCATTGCCCCTCAAGGGAGAACCCACAAGTTGCACCTTCCACGGGCATTGCCATCAACGGGCCTTGGTCGGCGTGGCGGGCTCGGCCAGCTTGTTGAAGCAAGTCCCCGGCCTGAGCGTGAAGACGCTCGACGCCGGTTGTTGCGGCATGGCCGGGGCCTTTGGCTATGAGAAAAAGCACTACGATGTGAGCGTGAAAATCGCCGGGCTGGAATTGCTTCCGGCGTTGAAGACGGATGAGGCGGGCATCATCGCCGCCACAGGGACATCGTGCCGACATCAAATCGAGGATCTCGCCGGGCGGGAAGCGATGCACCCGTTGGAGGTGTTATGGAAGGCGACAGGGTTGTGACCCAGATAGCGGTCACATCGCCCGTGTCAGTGTCAGCACATTGATTTCAGGCGGGACGTTCAGCCGGATTGGGATACCGGCCTCGCCCAATCCACGGGAAACGAACACCGGCGAACCGGGGCCTTGCACCAACCCCTGCCGGTACTTCATGCCATATTTGGATGGAATCCACGAACTACGGACGCCCGGCAAGTAGATTTGCCCGCCGTGAGTGTGGCCGCTGAGAACCAACCCGACGCGGGGTTCCGGGTTTTCTTCCGCGAAGTCCGGGTTATGGGATAATAGAACGATGGCCGCCCCGTCGGGAATCCCGTCGAGCGCCTTCGGCAAGTCCGGTTCGCCCCACCAGAATTCATCCACCCCCGCCAGCCAGATGGAATCGCCGTTGACGGTCACTCGTCGGGCGGCGTTGGTCAGATCGGTCAACGGCGTGGCGGCGATCATTTGGCGGTAAATCTTCCCTTGGTTCTTCATGTCATGATTGCCGGGAATGGCATACACCCCGAGCGGGGCCTGCAAAGCGGAAAGTGCTTCCAGACACGGCGGCAACTCAGAGTCTGTGTGACTTCCCCGATGGGCGTAATCACCGACCAAGGCAAACAAATCTGGCTTCAGCGAATTCGCCAATTTGACGGCTTCACGGATGAAATTGATGCCCACAAAAGGACCGTGATGAAAGTCGGCCAGCACGGCAATCGTTCGCCCCTCAAAACCGGCGGGCAGATTGGCGATGCTCACCGTCTCCCGTTGGACGCGAATATGGGCGGCTTCCCAAAAGCCATAGCTCACTGTCAGACCGCCGAGGCCGGTCAGCGCCGCCCCGACTTGGAGTGAACGACGAAGGAATTTGCGACGAGTGGGTTGGGGCGCTTCCATGCGGGATTTATCCGGAGGTTGGGTTCAAAAACAGAGGGACACGGCTTTCACCGTGTCCCTCTGTCACCAGATTAATTTTTGATCGGCGGCATCGGATTCTTGGGATCGGGCATCTTCATGGGCGGTGCCGGATTCTTCGGGTCCGGCGTTTTGGCGGGCGGCATCGGGTTTTTGGGATCGGGTGTCTTCAACACCGGCGTTTTGGGAACGATGGGCAACAGCGAAGTCGGGTCATCCTTGTACAGGAGGACAGGCTGTTGATTGCCGCCGGACCACGCTTTCGGGAGGTTTCGCGGAAGCCACTGGGCGAGCGAGTTCGAGTCCGTCGTGGCGCCGGCCCCTTCTTTTTCAATGGGGGCCAGCGTGGCGATCACATCGTTGGCCAGCGAGGTGATGTATTCCGGGTAACGCGGCTTGGGGACCGTTTTGGCGGCTTCCCGCCACAGGGCAAAGGAATACGAGAGGCGGGCGGCCGAGATCTTCCACGGCAGAATGGACTTCGACGTTTCCTTCGTCATCCTTGTGAAGTCATTGTTCGCCTGCCGCAGATATTCAACCAGTGACGGTTGGAGAAAAGGAGCCGCGACATCGATGTTCAGGTCGTCGTCAATCTTCATCTGGCAGAAGCCGCAGATCGCCTCGATTCGTTCTTGGATGGTGACCGGCGGGGCAATTTCAGGATCCCATAGCACTCGCATGAGCGTATAGCCGGGCCGGGACAACGGCTTGCGGGTATTCTCCCGGACCACGCCGAGCTTGAAGCGTCCCGTCGCGGCCACCGCCTCGCGGCGAACGTATTCGATCACCATCTGCTCTTTGGCGTCCCGATACGATCGCTTCTGAACGATGTACTTGGTGAGGCTGTCCGATATCTGGGCTAATTTGGCCACGTCTTTGTAATTGATGTGCTTCGTCGGATCTTCCGGGTGGCCGTGTTCCAGGAAGGTTTTGATGCCTTGGAAGGCATACAGTTTGAGGGCGTCCGATTCGTTCGGGTCGTTGATGACTCTCAACAGTGGGTCGATCAGTTTTGTTCCCGGCATCTTGGAACATGAGGCCAGCATCCGCACGATGTTGAGGCGTTCCATCGGCCGGGTGGCGTTGTCCAGCACGATCTTGGCGGCCGCCGCCAGGTCCACGGTAAATTGTTCCGCGAATTCCAACTGGGCCTGGCTCAGGTTTGTCGCCGGGGGTTGGTTCTGCAGGGTGCAAAAACTCTCGGCATCCTTCAACAACGAATTGATGTCAAGGATGAATGTGCCGAGCTTTTTCTCTTCCGGCTCGCCGTTGTACGGCGGCTGAACCGATTTGAAGGCGTAATACTGGGCGTAATTCCGCACGGCCTTGTGCAAGGGACCGTCCGGCTTTTCTTCCGTAATGCGAACCGTCCCGCTATGAAGCTTGGGACTGGCGACAGTGTCTGCCCCGTTTGGTTCTGGCGGCTTGGGGATATCCGCGGCAAGGGAGAACGAGTTGAAAACCAGCAGGGCAAAGCCCGCCGCGACCGACCGCCGAGAGATGCGCATATGCGGTTCACCAACAAAATGGCCGAAGGGAATAATGGAAGAAGCCCCCGAATAACCAAACACCGCCGGATGCGGAGTCGTTGGCCGGGAAAATCCATCCTTATTGTACGGCATGCTCCCCGGCCGCCAAACGAGATTCAAGCCCTCCGTTTGAGGAACCGGCCCGGACAAAGCCTTCCAACCGGGCCATCCCCTCTCGCAAACGCCCCTCATCCACGGCAAAACTGATGCGGACAAACCGCGATCCGGAGGGGCCAAACACCTCGCCGGGGTTCACCAACACACCGGTTTCCGTCAGCAAACGCTGGGCGAATGCCCGGGAAGTTTCCCCCGTTGGAACCGGCGTCCAGAAGAAAAACCCGGCCCGCGCGGCCCACGGCAGCAATCCCATCCCCCGCAGACGCTCGCTGACATATTCACGCCGGTCGTTCAGGTCGTCGCGGGTTGAATTCATCGCAACTTCTCCCATGCGAAGAGCCTGCGTCACCACCTGCTGGCAAAGCGGGGCCACAAACGGGGCGTTCATCAGGGCCGCCAAAGCGCATGGCCGCACAAGGTGCCGATACCCCGCCAGCCAGCCAACGCGGGCCGCCGAGAGGCCGTGGCTCTTGGCGAAACTGCCAATGGAGATGATCCGTCCCTCCGTGTGCGGTAGATTTGCCAGTCGGCTTTTCGCGGGATCATTTCTCCAACGATCAAACGACATATCCTGCACGATCAGCGTGTCGTTCTTCTTGGCCCAAAAGGCGATTTGTTCCAAGTCTTCCGAGGCGAAGACGCATCCCGTGGGGTTGGCCGGGTCCGCGAGGACGATCATCTTCGCCCCTCGCATCGCCCGCATGAGATCGTTGAGGGCAAACCGGACAAAACCGTCTTCGGAAGCGGTCGGCACCCACGCCACGGACGCCCGGCGATGCTTCAACCCGAGGGAAAAAACGGGGCTGGTCGGGTCAAACAGCACGACGCGGTCACCCGGATTGACAAACGCATCCAGCACGGCCGCAAACGCCCCGGTGGCCCCGTGCGTGATAAACACCTCGTCGGCCGGTTCGTGCTCGACGCCATGATCCCGCCGGAAGCCATCGGCCAGTTCGGCCCGCAGTTCGTAATCCCCCCATGCGGATGGCCGCCGGTCGTTGATGGTCCGGGGGAGGCTCGGATAAATCTCGCAGCGGGGGGAGCCAAGAGCCAGATGAATCGAATCCGGTGTGTTGATGTCCGGCAACAACGCCCGGTCCAACAACTCCGTCAGCGGGGCGGCCAGTGTGCGATCCGCCAGCAGGGAAAGGTATTCTTCGCCGCCGTTGAGCGTCTTCTTGACGGCCGGGACGTACTTGCCGAGGCCGCTCTTGGCGAGCATCTTCCGCCAGAAAAACGATTCGATCATCCCCCGTGGCCTCCCTGCCGTGATCATGCGCGGGAAGATTGTGCCACAGATCGCCCAGATTGCCAAGACGGTTTTGACGCCATGTCTTGGCGAATCGGACACTATTCGCCGAAACAGGACTTCACTTCTGATCGTCCGGCTTCTCGAACCCCGCTTTGTCCAGCCGTTCGATCATGCTTCGCTTGGAGGAATGGCGAATACGGAGTTCGGCCAGTTGGCGGTCGAATTTTTCACGTTGCTTGCCCCGGTCGGCGAGGGATCGCAGGTCCAGCAGCATTTTGGTCGCTTCGTCGTATTGCTTGGGGAGTTTGGTCGTGATGGCCGCCTCCACTTTTCGCCACAGTTCCGGTTCTTTCCCGGCGAGCGAATTCAAGTGTTTTTCACGGGCGGCGGCTTCTTCGCGGCTTTTTCGCTCTTGTTCTCGCTGCTTCCGTTCGGCGGCCTTGCGGGTGCGTTCCTCTTCGATTTCCTTGGCTCGGGCGAGCAACTCGGCCACCGTTCGACGGCGGGGAGCTTCCTCGGCACCCTTGGCTCCCGACCGGGCCGCCAGTTCTGACCGGAAGCGTTGAAGCAGTTCGACGTTTAGCAAACCGGCCTCGCCATCCATCACCCGCACAAGCATCGTATTCTTCTCGGCCTCCGGCAGGGCCGCCACCCATTCGGAGCAATCATTTGCCGTCGTTTGCTTCTCCTCGGCGTTTGCGGAGCCTTCGGCTGCCGCCGCGATGAGGTCGTCGTTGATCTGCAAGAAGTGCGCGAAGTCGATAAGGGCCGGGGACAAGTTTCCAAGGCCCGGCGGTACCGGGGGTTCGACCTCGTCTTCATGTTCCCCGTCGTCAAATTCATCGTCGTAGGGCACAGACAGGGAGAGAAGCCAGCCCAAATAAAGGCACCGGTGATCTCCGGCCAGCAAGTCATTCCGCAATGACAGCATCGCCCCGAGTTCGGGCGTCTCCATCTCGTCGTCGCCACCATCCTCCGGAGAATATTGAAAACTGAGGATGACATGCTCTTTCGTCGGCTTGGCGTCGAATTGTTCGGAACCGGCATACGGCTCCGCGACGGAGAGAGGGAAATACCGGATCGGCAGCCGCAACATCAGGATGCGGGTTCCCCAATTGGCGTAATACAAATGGGCGTCGAAATACTTCTCCATCAACTTGAGGGAGTTTCCCTTGAAATCCCCGTAATGGTATTCGTTGGTCAAACTGGTCGAAGTGATCTCGGCCCTGCTGCTGATGTCGCGCAGGGCGTTCATCGCCTCCCGGCTCAGCGGCTTGTCCACGGCCCGGAATTCGTAATACTGGTATTCGCTCATGGATGGATCGAAAGTTTGAGGAACGGGAGAAGTTCAATTACCGTCGCCGGTCAAGCTCACCAAACACCTCGCGCACGGATACGTTGAAGCCAGGCAGCAGCGGATCGCCGGTTAATTGGTCGTCAATCGTCAACAGGGTTGATTCATTCACATTTGTATAAACGCGAATCGTTCGATTCTCCGGATCCAACTCCCAAGCGATCTGTGTTCCCGAGGCAAAATACTCTTCCCGCTTTTCCCGCATCTCGCGGGCCGTATTGCTTGGGCTTAGGATTTCGACGGTCAAGGCGGCCGAAAAATCGGCGATGGGTTCCGTCGGCACGCGACCGTTTGGAAGTTGGTCCCATGGGATGAAACATACATCGGGAATGCGAATGTTCCCGGCGATCATTCTCAAGGTGGCCCGGTCACCGAACACCAGACCCAAGTTGAACCGGCGAGCCCATTCACCCAAAAGCTGGCCCAGCCAGATGACGAGAAGAGCTTGTTGCATTCCCATGGGTTTTTCCACCAAGACTCCGTCGATCAATTCACAGATTCGCTTGTCGGCCGATTTTCCCAGACGCAACACATCGTCCTCGGTGGCTGTGCCCGGCGATGGCCGCATCAGGATTCGGCTTGGCGGTATGTCACCCATTTTGGCCATCACGTCGGCCATCGTCGGGATTCGTTCTTGCAGCGTGGCGGTTGCCATGTGTTTCTCCCCTTCATTCCGGCCCGGATATCTTATCACGCCGCCTTGGCCGATGTCTTCTTGCAACGCCTCCGGATTGGATACAATGGGGCATGGAGGAATAAGACGAGTTGCCATGCATATTTTGAAGTACCCTCATCCCGTGTTGCGCGAGCCGGCCAAGCCGGTGATGCAGATGTCCAAGGATTTGAACATCCTCGTGGGCAACATGATCGAACTGATGTATCTCCACGAGGGCCTCGGACTGGCGGCCCCGCAGGTGGGTGTCAGCGAGCGTGTGCTGGTAATGAATTTTGCCGGTGATCCCGGCGAGAAGGCTCAGGAATTTGTCGCCATCAATCCGGTGATTGTCGAAATGTCCAAGGGCATCATCGACGATCGCGAGGGCTGCCTGAGTTTCCCCGATTTGTACGCCAAGGTTCGCCGGGCCAAGAAGGTCCGCGTGCAGGCTTACAATCAGAAGGGGGAGCTTTACGAAATGATCTGTGAAGATCTCGCTGCCCGCGTCTGGCAGCACGAGATCGACCATCTCGACGGCAACCTGTTCATTGACAAGATCGGCCTCGTCGGCCGGATGCACGCCAAGAAATACCTCAAGCAATTTGAGGAAGATTACTTTGAGGCCCAGAAAAAGGGGGAAATCCCCCCGGATCTGGCGCCAAAGTTTTGAAAGATGACCTCACCCCCTAACCCCCTCTCCTGACAGAGAGGGGGGACTGTCAACGCAACGGGCTTCGATCCTCACGTTCTTGCTCCCCCTCTCTGTCAGGAGAGGGGGCCGGAGGGTGGGGTTGTTTTGAAGGGACACCCGATCATGCACGTTCACTTTCCCATCACTCGTCGTCACATGTTGTCCCGTTGCGCCAACGGCTTCGGGCTGGCGGCTCTCGCCGGGTTGATGCAGGAGAAAGCCTTCGGGGCCGAGACTGGCCCGCTTTCGCCGAAGCCGACGCACCGCAAGGCGACGGCAAAGAGCGTTATCTTTCTGTTCATGGATGGCGGGCCAAGCCAAATGGACACCTTTGACCCGAAGCCCCGGCTCGACCGCGAACATGGCCAGCCCATCAAGACCAAGGTGGAACCGACGCAGTTCAACAATGTCGGCGCGGTGCTGAAAAGCCCGTGGAAGTTCAAGCAATACGGCAAGAGCGGCATCCCGGTCAGTGACCTGTTCCCGCATGTGGCCGAGTGCGTGGACGACATGGCCATCATTCGCTCGATGGTGGCCAACTTCTCGGAACACACCAACGCCAATTACTTCATCCATTCCGGCAGCGGCCAGCAGGGCCGGCCGAGCATGGGGGCGTGGGTGACTTATGGTCTCGGCAGCGAGTGCCAGGATTTGCCGGGTTTCATCGTGCTGGGCAGCGGCCTCGTTCCCCCCGGCGGGATGGATTGCTTCAGCAACGGCTTTTTGCCCGCGAGCTATCAGGGGTCCATGTTCGCCCGTGGCAAGACGCCGGTGGCCGACTTGGAACCGCAGGAGAAGTCCCCTAAGATCCAGAAGAACAAACTGGATTTGATCCGAAAACTCGACCAAGCCACGGCCTCCCAAGCCCGCGACGGCGGGATCGACGCGGCCATCGCCAATTACGAACTGGCCTACCGGATGCAATCAGCCGTCCCCGCGATGGCCGATTTTTCCAAGGAAACCAAGGAAACGTTGGCCCTTTATGGAGTTGACCAGCCGAAGACGGACATCTTCGGCCGTCAATGTCTGATGGCCCGACGCATGGTCGAAAAAGGGGTACGGTTCATCGAACTCCTGTGCCCGAACCTCGGCCATGACCGCTGGGACCAGCACGCCAACCTGCTGAGGGGCCACACGGACAACGCGATGGCCGTCGATCAACCCATCGCCGGGTTGCTGAAGGATTTGAAACGCCGTGGCCTGCTCGATGACACGCTGGTGATCTGGGGCGGCGAATTCGGCCGCACCCCGATGGCCCAAGGCGATGGCCGGGACCACAACCCCTTCGGCTTCACCATGTGGATGGCCGGCGGCGGCGTGAAGGGGGGCGTGATCCACGGCGAAACCGATGATTACGGTTACCACGCCATCAAGGACAAGGTCCACGTCCACGACCTGCACGCCACGATGCTCCATTTGCTCGGGCTGGACCACAAGAAATCCACCTTCCGCTTCGGCGGCCGCGATATGCGCCTGACGGATGTCCACGGCGAACTAGTGACGGGGATTTTGAAGAACGCGTGACATTCACAAACTCGTGAAGCCTCGACGCGGAGTCTTCGGAGCGGAGCGCGGACTTCCAGTGTCGGACGATTGTGCCAATGATCGGTGATTTCACGTAGCGAGTCCGCGCTCCGCTCCGAGGACTTCGCGTCGAGGCTTCACAATGATGAGATTCATCAAAAGAGGAAACTCTCATGGTGATCGGTTTCCACGTCATTTTCGGCGCCTATGGATTCTGGCTTCCGAACGACCCTCGCGGATCATGGTCTGAGTTCGTTGGTTCATACGAGCTTTTCCGGCACGGCAAGGCAACCAAGACAACCGAAATCCGTTCGGTCGCTTATCGTGAACACGACCGCCCTGCCCGTCTTGCCGCGAAGCGATCATTGCAAAGGCCGCCCGTTCATTTCACGGGGGTTCAAGCTCAGGCAATCGGGCAGGGGGTTGCGGCCTACGTCAAATCATCCGGCCTGATGGTTTGGGGGTGTGCCATCCTCCCGGATCATGTTCATCTGGTGGTCGAAGCGCATCATATCAAGATTGAGCAAATCGTGATTCAGTTGAAGGGACGGGCCACCACCGCGTTAATTGATGCGGGGATTCATCCGTTCGCCGGAACCGCTGACAAGGCCAGACCGCCCAAGTGTTTCGCGCGAGGAGAGTGGGCGCCGTTTTTGGAAACGCCTGAAGATGTGGAACGGGCGATTCAATACGTTGAAGACAATCCCGTCAAGGAAGGCAAACCACGCCAGCATTGGTCGTTTGTGAAACCATTTTCCCCAACATAACCCGTGAAGCCGCGACGCGGAGTCTTCGGAGCGGAGCGAGGACTCTCTGCGTGAAATCACCGACCATTGGCGCAATCGTCCGACACTGGAAGTCCGCGCTCCGCTGCGAGGACTTCGCGTCGCGGCTTCACGGTCGTCGTTTCACGGCAGTCCCGCCCATTTCCTCGCCAACCATTCAGCCGTCAGCAATCCGATTAACAAGGCCAGCGTCCACCATGATTGCCAGATCTTTTGCTCCACGGTGTATTCCCGTGTCGCCGAGCGGCTTTGCAGCAATTCCACCAATTCCTTCGCCCGGTCGGCCGGGAAGACTTTGCCGCCGGTTCGGGCGGCCAGGTCTTCCATCAGGCCCCAGTTGGTGGCGAGGTCGATCATCTCCCCGGTGTCGGCGGGGAGAACCTGCACATGGGCGCGGAGTTTTTTGCCGTCGGGGCCGTTGAGCTTGTCCTCAATGTCCGGGATCACCAGTTCGATGTCGTAATCCCCCGGCGGAAGGTTTCCCTGCGAGCCGATGTATTCCCTCGGGATCACCGGGTGCGGGCGCAACGGCATCATGCCGACGGCCGTTTCCGGCCCCCCCTTGGGTTTGTGCAGCAGCCTCGCCCCGGCCATCGCGTCTTTCTTGAAATTCTTCACCTTGTCCGACAGACGCACAATCAGTTCCACTTCCTGATCGGCCCGGTAGACCGGTTCCCGCGCCCCGAACCGCACAAACTCATTCCCGGCGATCAAGGCCCGGTCGCTGGCGGCCCAGCGAATCACCTGGCTCCAAAAGCGGTGGTTGTAGGTGTCCCCCTTTTTGAACCGCCAGCGCCAGGTGCTGTCGATCCCGACATACACCACCTTGCCGAACCCGTAATTTTGCCGGACCACCAGCCCATTGTTTTGCTCCCACTCGCGGGTGGCGTTCGCGTCGGCAAACGGCTGGGACGGGGCGACGCTCGCCAGCGTGACCGCCCCTTCTTTCGCCTGTCCGGTGACCGCCCAATAGTGCGGCGGCAGGTTGTTCCATGTCTCGGCGCTCACGCCGGGGTTCGGGTCGAGTCGCAGGAAGCCCGTCTGCGAACCCTCCCCGGTCAGGGCGACCTTGAAACCCTGATCGGCCTTGTAAACCTTCGGATTGCGGATCGGCAACAGCTTTTGAAACGGGTCGCCGTCGCGGACAAACTCCAGCGGCATCGACTTTTTCCCGGCGAGCAACACCAGCGTGCCGCCCCGTTCGGAGACGTAATGTTCCAGCCGCTCCCGTTCGGCCTTCGGCAATTGTTCGGGGGTAATGTCCCCGAGGATGACGCAATCGAAGTTTAGCAACGCCTCCGGGTCTTTCGGCAAGGCGAGATCCGGCAACCCCATCTTGCGGGTTCCTTCGGCATCAACGAGATTAAGCCGGGGCTGGTCGAAGACCACGCTCGTTGTGTCCATCGTTTCGTCGCGGATCAGAGCGGTTTGCAGATAGTGAAACTCCCAACGCACCTCGCCGTCGACCAGTAACACCTTTGCTTTATCCGGAGACACGGTGACGACGACCGGCCGGGTGTTGTTCTCGGGCCGGGTGTCCTTGCGGGGATCGCCCTCCAAAAATGGCCGGTGTTCGGCGGTGACGGTCAGCGTTTCCGTGCCGGGTTGGTCCATGCGGGCGGTGAAGGTCACCAGCCGGGGGCCGCTTTCTCCTTCGTGGTCGATGATTTCAACGAGCGGTTCCCGCTTTTTCACGCCGGGAACATCCGGATACGCCAGCGTGACCCTGATCTTGCCGGGGGGGAGATTGTTGACGAGCACACGGGCTTCCACCGTCGTGTAGGCGTTCTTGAAGACCGTCGGCGGGGTGGCTTTCACTGAGAGAATCGCCACGTCCGGCGGCGGGTCTTTCGCCCCGATGCCGACGAAATAGACCGGCACGCCGCGCTGGCCAAGTTCCTTGCTTTTGGTGGTCGGGCCGACACCCCAATTGTGCTGGCCGTCTGTCAGCACGACGACGCCGAGCAGCTTGCTTTCCCCCGTGCCGTCCCGTTCCAAGGCCCGGATCATCGGCTGTTTGATGTCCGTGAAATTGCTCCCCGGCGAGGCCGGATCGGTGGCGAGGGAGCGTTTCACGGCTTCCCATGTTTTGGGAATCTCGGCCGTTGTTTGGGTGAAGTTCGCCACGTCGAGTTGATGCTTTTCGCCGATGGCCTGCAATAAATTGGCCCCCTCGGGCGCAAGGACTTGGGAGGCGATTTGCCGCCGGGTCAGCCCGTCGATGCGAGCCGTCACTTGGGTGAATCGGGTCGAACCGGCCAGGGAACGCCCCTCTTTCGCCTCCTTGATCCAGCCGTCCAGCGTCTTGTCATCCGCCAGATCGCGGACCAGCCCCAACCCCTTGGCGAGTTCCAGTTTTTCGGCGACGCTCCGCTGGGAGTCGTTGATTTCCATGCTGTCTGAACGGTCAAGGGCGACCAGCACCTTGGAGGGAACCGTCTCCGAAACCGTGTGGGCAAACGACGGTTTCAAACTGCTGACCAAAAACAACGTGACGACCAGCGAAAGCCGAAGCCCGAGCAGCAGCAAGGCAAACCGGCGGGGGACAATCCGCAGTTCGGAACGATAAAGCCGGATGACCAGAAAAACGACCAGCCCGAGCAGCCCGGCCAAAATCGCCAACTGGACGTGACGCGAGAAGAACCCGAGCCGCGGCGTCAGGAGGAAATAGGCATCCGTGAATGGCAGGTCGATTCGGAACATGAACAAGAATCACGCGGGCGTTCATGGCCGATTGTAGCCGCAACAACGGGAGAACAAATGAGAAATCGAGATTTGGAATGGAGGAATTTGATGGTTTCTACCGTCCGACAAAACGATGAGGCTCATTATGTGGCAGATCGCCGGAAAGGATGATCTGCTGAAACGATTCATGTTCCGCCGTCTGCAATAACGCAGGGGTCGGTCTGCTTTTGCACAGCCAGCGATCATATTTGCCTTTCCTCGCGGTCCTCGAATGCCGACCAGCCAAGGAACATGGCGATCCGGCTTGCCAACGCCTTGTACCACATCGGATCGGCGGAATCTGAGCAGACCAACTCAACTACGTTGATTGTCGGCACGAAGGCTCCATCGGAAGCATAACTCCCGTCCGGGCCGCACATGGCCAAGATGACCGCGACCCACGGTTGTCCCGCCGCAGCCTCGAATGTGACCGGCCCGGTTTGCCGCAGTTCGGATATCGCCGCGACGAACTCGACCAACGGGGCTGTCGGCGTGAACCGCGAATAATCAGCATCCGAACGGATGGTTAAATACCACGACACGGTCGGAATCCCTCCACAGCCAAACGACGCAGTTCACGTGTCGAGCCAGTGTAAAAAGTGTGGCACACCGATAAACAACAAAGCCAGCCCTATCCAACATCTTGTCCCGTCAACACCTATTCCGGGTCTGAAGGGCGGTCCAGTTCCAGCGTTCGCCGATGCTTCTCGACCTGATCCTTCTCGAAGTTCGGGTTGTTGACCACAAACCCCTCTTCCAAATCTTTTCCTTTGAAATCCAACTGCGCCCCTGGGAACATCTTGAGTTGTCGTTTGGGGACCACGATCTTGATCTTGCCCGATTTGAACTGGTGTTCACGGTCCCCGACCGGGCCCTGGCCAATCGCCAGCTTGTGCAAGGGCGAAGGCGCGCCCTTTGGCCAGTACGCTTCGATGTGGATGTACCAATCGTACTGCAGCCCCTTCTCGGCCGCCAACAGTTTGGCCTTGGCTTCCGCCGTCGGAGTCACTTCGACGAGCGCCGGGGGGCGAGTGACTTCCTCGCGATAGGCCACGATCCCGAGGATGAAAAAGATCACCGGCCACGCAATCGCCGGGATGAAGAACAACGAATGTCGGCCCCGGACCGAGATCATCTGATTGCTATCCGGGTCGAGGATGACTTGGCGGTCCAGCCGAAGCAGCAGGGCGAGGCCCAGACTGAGGAAGGCGGCCAGCCATTCGCCGGTGAGATTGCACAGGCCGTTCGAGACATCCTCGCCGAACAACATTTTCGCCAGCCAGTCCCCGGCAAAAAGCGAGAAAAACCAGATCATCGCAATGAGGATGCCGGCGCCCTTCCAGATCAGAATCATGATTCACCCTTGGATGATCGGGAGAGAAATTTCTCTTGTCCCCTGATTTCACATGAGGCCGCCGCCTCTCATTCGTCCGTTCTACATCCGGCGATGATACTCAAGCTGGGACAACCATTCGACATCTGTGAACACTTCCGGATCTTGCGCCAGAAGTTCGGCGATCACGGATTGGGCTTTGCGGCAATCTTTGGGTGAGGACCGCTTTCCCAGTAGGAGGCCGAGGCAGCCAACGGGGCGGGAAAACTGGATGCCCCAGCGATTCTCAATCTGATGACCCGGCGCCCAATGGATGCTGAGCAGATACGGCTCGGGTAGCCGCACTTCGAGGACCGTTCCCCAATCTTCGCAGACAGGCTCCGCCACCATCCACCCTGATTACGGCCGCTTCAACCGTTCGGCGATCAGCCGCGCCAAGTCGTCGCCAAGCGGCAAGTCGTATCTCCGCCCGTTTTCTTCCGGAGGAACAATCGAGAATTGGTCGCTGCGAAACAAAGCGGCGTCGTTCAAGTCTTTGCCCCGTCCGCCAAACGAAACTGCTCAACTGCCCGTGGCACGCCCGCTTTTGTGACGCGTGCCTTCCGGAAAGAGCATCACTTATGATCCACCCAAGCCTTCTCGAAGAACGCGACGACTGGCTTCGGGTCGGGCAGGCCGTGCGGGTGATGGTCGCCGCCCGGCTTCACGATTTTCTCGACGGTGCCACCGAGGGCTTTGTAGCGGTCGAAGATCATCTCGGAATTCAGCTTGTGCGGCACCACCTTGTCGCCATCGCCGTAGACGAGAAGGATCGGCACCTTCGCCTTCGCCAGCCCTTCGAGATTGTCGGCCGCAAAACCCTTGTAAGCGTCGATCTCCGCGTCGGATTTGAATCCGTAGGCGTTGAGGAGGTTGGTCCATTCGCGCGTCGGCGGTCCCTTGGCCTTGCGGCCGGGCCAGTCTTTGGGATTGACGAAGGCGTTGTCGAGATCGATGGCGAGTGTTTTGTCGGGATGGGCCGCGCCCCAAGCCATCGCGTACATTCCTCCCCGGCTCAGCCCGATCACGCCGGGCTTGGGATGCAGCCCATATTCTTTGACAAGCACGCTGTGGAATTTCTCCCACTCCTCCACCGCCTTCGGCGCTCCGTAAAGTTCCTGGACGTTCAAATACGCGACATGCCAGCCTTTTTTGAGGAGTTCGATGTCTTGGTTCGCAAACGCCCCGAAGAACTCGGCCCGCCACAACCAAGGCCGCCCCGGCAGCGCCTTGTCCGGCACGACAACGATGGCATCCTTGCGATCAACCTGAAAATCGTGCTTCGCGAAACCATTCCACTTGCTTACCTTGCCCCCAAACGGCTTGGGTTCGTCCGCGCGAATTGGCGTCAACGGCTTTGAAAAAGCAAGAAACAGGGCAAACAACCCGATCAATCCGAAGGACTTCATCGCATTTGGCCTCTGAGAGATTCGCTTGCCGTTGAGCGGCGAAACGGTGGGTGGGAAGCAGGCGTCAAAAACAATTCGGCCCGCCGGCCGACGGCGCAGGCTAACCGACACAAAACCATCTGTCAAACCTTATCGCCACAAGCTTGAATCGCCTTCTCAAGAACGCCCGTGATTCCGGGTGATTGATGTCTCATTGAGGGCGGTTTTGTTCGATTCAACATGCGGCGAGGCGGTCATGATCTTGTCCGAGAGACAAACCCGCTCGCCGAAAATTCTTCCCTCCGGCCCGCCCGCCCACTGCCCGCCCGACGTTGGCCACTTAGAATCTCCCCTCTCTCCCCGCCCGTTTGACACCACATCGGAGTTTCGCACCGTGCCGCGACACCTTATCGGCGTTGGCATCGCGTTATTGCTTTGCCTGGCGCCCGCTTTCGGGCGGGAAGCCATCCGTTTGCCAAACAATCCCGCATTGTCCCCGGACGGGCAATGGCTCGCGTTCGACTGGAACGGGGATATCTGGCTTTCCTCCTCGGCTGGGGGGCTGGCCCGGCCACTGACGAACAACCCGGCGAAGGACACCCAGCCGAAGTTCTCCCCCGACGGGAAGGAAATCGCCTTTGTCAGCGATCGCGAGGGAACGCCGCAAGTGTTCGTGATGCCGGTGACCGGCGGCACGCCGACGCAGGTGACCTTCCACACCGCCGGTTACACGCTGAATGAATGGCTGCCGGACGGGTCCGGCTGGCTTGTCACCACGACGCGGGACAACGGCTGGGGACGCCGCAACAACGACCGGCTTCAGATCGTCCGGCGCTGGACGGACATCAACAAACGACCCGCCGATGAAATGCTCTTCGACGATTACGCAACCAGCGGCACCCTCTCGCCGGACGGCAAAACCGTGCTGTTCACCCGCGAGGGGCCGGAATGGTGGCGCAAGGGATACAAGGGGTCGCAGAGCGCGCAACTGTGGAGTTACGACCGCGTTTCCAAGGTGTTCAGCAAACTCGAAACCGGCGCATGGGATTCCCGCTGGCCACTGTGGGGGCCGGGCAACACCGTCTGGTACGCCAACGGCGCGGGGGGCTGTTTCAACATCTGGCAAATGGACCGCAACACGAAGCAACTCCGGCAAATCACGACGTTCAAGGATGATTCGGCCGTCTTCCCCGCTATCTCCCGCGACGGTGGCACGATGGTGTTCCGCAATCTCTTCGACTTGTATTTGCTGAAAACCGCCGTCAACGCTCCCCCGGCGAAAATCGAGCTTTTCCGGGACGACGACCGCCCGGCCGACCGCATTGATCGCAAGGCCTTGACCACGGCGAACTACGCCGCGTTCTCCAGTGACGGGCTGGATGTGGCCTTCGTCGCCGGCGGCGACCTGTGGGTGATGGACACCGAATTGAAGGAGCCGAAGCGAATCACCAAAACCCCCGAGGAAGAACGGGCGCCGATCTTCTCGCCGGACGGGCAGGCGATTTTCTTCATCAGTGACGCCGGGGGCAAGCCGGAAATCTGGAAGGCGACCAAGGCCGAGGGGAACAAGCCGTGGTTCCTCACCAACAAGTTTCAACTCGACCCGATCACCAACGACGGATTTGAAAAACGCGGTTTGTCGTTCAGCCCCGAAGGCTCCAAGTTTGCCTATGTCGAGGGACGCGGCAACTTGATCGTTTGCGATGCCGACGGCAAGAACCCCAAAAAGGTGATCGCCTCGTGGGATGCCCCGGATTATGACTGGTCCCCCGATGGCAAATGGATCGTCTACGCCCAGCACGACAGCGATTTCAACCGCGACATCTGGGTGATGCCGATTGACGGTTCCAAGCCGCCGTTCAACATTTCCCGCCACCCGTACAACGAGTCCGACCCGGTTTGGTCTCCGGATGGCAAAATCATCGCGTTCGTCGGCGAGCGAGATGACAAAGACCGAACAGACATCCATTACGTTTACCTGCGGGCACAAGACGAAGAAAAAACAGCCCGCGACCGCGCGATGGAAAAAGCCCTTGAAAAATACCTCAAGGGCCGCGTGCCCGGCTTCAAGTCAACCGATCCGATGCCCATGCCGAAAGCCGACCCGGCCAAGTCGGAGGACGCGGACGAACAAGCCCCCAAGAAGGAAGATGCCCCCGCTCCGATGCCCATGCCGGTGACGCCCACCCCGAAAAAGGGGCTGCCGGAAGTGGTGATCGACTTCGAGGGCATCCATGATCGCATTCACCGCGTCAGCATTCCGAACGCGAACGAAAGCAATTTGTTTTGGTCGCCGGACTCGAAGAAACTGGCGTTCTCGGCACCCATCGACGGGACGGCCGCCACTTACACCATCGAAATTCCGGAAAACTTGAAGCCGACCCAAATCTCCTCGCAAACCGGCGTCGGGGCGAAATGGCTCAAAAACGGCTCCATCGTCTGGCTCTCCGGAGGCAAGCCCGGCAGTTTCACCGCCGGCGCCCCGACCCCGGCGACGCCGTCCCCTGCCACGGGCGGACCTCGCCCCGGCGGGCCGGGCGGCCCCCGAGGCGGTGCTGGCGGCGGTGCGGGTGGAAGTGCCCCGACGGCCGGTGCGTACAGCTTCACGGCTTTCCAAGACATCGACACGGCCAAGAAGCATCAGGCCGCGTTCGACATGTGCTGGCGGCAGATGCGTGACAACTGGTACGACGAGCGGATGGGAAATCGTGACTGGAACAAGGTCCGCGAAAAGTATCGCGGAGTGGCCGAGACGGCCGATCAAGAATCGCTGACCACGATTGTTCAACTGATGCTCGGCGAATTGAACGGCTCCCACCTCGGATTCTTCGCCGGGACGACCACCCTGCCGACTCGCCGCCCAGGCGGTCCGCCCGAGGAACCGGGAGTGGACCGCAACTGGCGTTATTCGACGGCCCATCTCGGCGTCCGCTTTGAAACCGGCTTCCCCGGTCCCGGCTTGAAGGTGAAGGACGTGCTTCCGGAAAGCCCGGCTGACCACAAGAAGAGCAAGCTGAACATCGGCGATGTGATCCTGAGCATCGACGGCGTGCCGGCCGATCCGACGCTGGACCCCACGTTGTTGTTGAACGTGCCCCCCGGCAAGGAATTCACGTTGAAGGTGAAGAACCCAGCCGGCGGGGAGCGGGAAGTGGTTCTGCGGCCGATCACCTACACCGCCGCGCGTCAACTACTTTATCAAAAGTGGTTGCAGGACAACCGAACGATGGTGGATAAACTCTCCAAGGGAACGCTCGGCTACCTGCATATCAACGCGATGGACATGGCGAGCTTCCACAAGTTCCAGGAAGAGTTGTACAACGCCGGAGCCGGGAAAGACGGCCTCGTGATCGACGTGCGTGAAAACGGCGGCGGCTCGACGGCCGATCTCTTGCTGACGGCTTTGACGCAACCGCAGCACGCCATCGCCGTCCCCCGTGGCGGCGGCCCCGGTTACCCGCAGGACCGCACGGTCTTCGCCACGTGGTCAAAGCCGATTGTGGTGTTGTGCAACCAAAACAGTTTCAGCAACGCGGAGATTTTCAGCCATGCGATCAAGGTGCTGAAACGGGGCCGCCTCGTCGGCGTGCCAACAGCCGGCGGCGTCGTCAGCACCGGCGGCACCGGCATCATGGACGTGGGCTTCCTGCGAATGCCCTTCCGGGGTTGGTTCAACATCGACACCGGCGAGGATCAAGAACTCAACGGCGCCGTGCCCGAAGTAATCGTCTGGCCCGTTCCCGGCGAAGCGGCAATGGGCAAGGATGTGCAAATGGAAAAAGGCGTCGAACTATTGATGAAAGACGTGGAAATCTGGAAGAACCGGCCGACACCGAAACTGAGAAAGGCGACGGAACGGTAAGATAACTGTGTTATCACCTCGGCGTCAGCGGGAATTTCATCGCCCAAACACGTGACGCCATCACCCGGAAACGCCCATTCCGGTCTATTCATGAAACATCCGACTTCCCCAAGGCATGGGGTTCCGAGTATCCTTAACCAGATTGCCGGTTGCGGTTGGTTCATGTGGAATGGAATGATGGAACGATCATCGGACGAGTTGGCGAGTCAGGTATCCCCCAACACACTGCTGGGCTACCTGAACTTTTCCGACGGACGGCCGGACCCCAAGTTCCAGCGAGGGGTCAACACGGCCTTTCGATATTTCATCGGCCAAGGCGAATCGAAACCGTGGGAAGCGTTTCGCCAGTGGATGCTGGCGCAGGCCGGGCAATTGGAGCAATCCGGCGCGGCCGCCTTTCGGGATCTGACGCAGGCGAAAGCCATCGTCGGGTTGGCCATCGAAATGGTGCTGCCGGAATATCGCCAGTTCCATGAAGACCTGTTGCGGCACCAGAGCGACGAACGCCTCTTCAACTCGTTCTTCTGCGTGCGGGTGATGGAGGCCGTTCTCGCCCAAGGGAGCCCGTGGACGGAAACCCGGCGAATCTCGCGCGGGGCCGTGCTGCAACTCAACGATTACGTCGGCCATCGCCCCATCGCCCTCCTCGAAACCCGACAGCAAACCGAGTTCTATCCGCATGAAAGGCTTCGCCCGATTCCGCTGTACATTCGCGGCGCGGGCGTCGCGGCCGGTTCTTATGAACGGATTATCGAACTGGCGTTGAAGATTCTGGAGGATGCCCCCGAGGAAATCTGCCGGGAGGCATGGTTCAATCTCAAGCGACTGGAAGAACTGGCCGTCGATCCGCGGGCCTACGATCACGGCCACCCGGTGAATCGTCGGCCGAATTATCTGTTCGGCGAATGGGACCCGCATCTGATCGACTTGAAAGGTTATTATTCCCGTTTCGTTGTCCGGCAAACGGTGCTGGATGCCCTCCTGAGCCGGATTGGCAAGCCGCCGGCTTCGCACGAAGGATTGAACAACGTCACCGAGGCGATTCTGTTCGAGGCGTCGGCCGTCTTGGCGGGAACCATCCTGATGGCTTCCGGCGTGTGCGGAGCCGGGCCGACGACACATGATTCCGATGCCCGGTTGGCAACGCTCGTCCCCGATGTGGCGCGATACCGCGACGCCTTTTACACGAAGTTGTTGCAAACCGTTCCCGGCGAACACGGCGAGTTGTTGCGGGCCGAGGCAAAACGACTGAAACAGCCCTTCGGCGGCATTCGACAGCATCTCAACCTTGAACTCGCCAAACAACGGGCTGGGCAACTTCAAAATCACGAACTGGCCCTGATTCTTGCCCAACTGGGTTATTCTGAGGCCAGCCGGTTTTACGCCAGTCTCATTCCCACCGCGTCGGCCCGTCTTCTTTCGGAAATCGCCATTCGGCAAACCTCGGCCGAACTCGCCATCCTGCACCACGATTTGCACACCGCCGCCAAAACACTTCCTGATGTCGAGGAGATGATTCACCGGGGCATCGAATGCGGCGCCTTGGCCGACCCGTGGAACATTCTTGGTTTCCAAGGGTTGTATCCCCTCTTCCAATCCCGCGAGGACAGCTCGCACGATTCTCGCAATGAAGAGTTGATCGACGCCCTCACCCGGCAATTCGACATTTACGCCCGCCTGCTCGCCGACACCGCCGCCGCCGGAGAAGCGGCTTTGCAGGATCAATTGACAAAGAACGTGCAGACGCTGGCCGAATGGTGGGACCAGTTTGCCGCTTATGAAGTCAACGACGTGACCCGACTCCACGGCGGGGAACGGGCCGAGGCCGCTTTGCATGTGGCCAAGGCCCTCGCCGCCTGGAACCGGCGGCTGTTCACCAACGAAGCCGGGGCCAAGGAAGACATTGCCTTCTGGCGGGACCGGCGGGACGGCTTCAACTCTTCGGCCGCGTTCGCCCAAGTGATCGAAGCCTTGTTGCTTCAACAAGACTGGCGGGCCTCGCTGGCGTTGCTTATCGCTTGGCTCAGCGAATCGGAGACGGCCTCGCTGGAGGAAGGCACGGTTTCTTTTCACGAACTCGCCCGGCAATGGCTTGAGGGCGTGATGACCACCGACGACGGCCCCTCCTTGGTGGCGCGGTTCTTCGCCTTGGTGGAAGCCAATGCCGAAACGTTGTGGGACGTGCCGGAAGTGCCAATGGGCGACGGCAAATCCGGGGGAAAGCAATTTGCCTCGGCTTATGACGAGATGAGCTACGAGGACACCACCGACGACGGCGAAGATGCCTCCGTTGCCGGAAGCAAACCCGCCACCGGCGACTTCCCGCTGGAGACGGCCGCCGACGATCTGGAACAACGCCTCGCCTTCCTCTCCGGCATCGCCGAACTTTGGCGGCTCACCGCCCGCGTCTGGCCGACAGAAGCGGCCGTCACCTCAACCGCCCTTTCGCAAAAGGCCGTCAGCGGGGCGACTCCCCGGCAGTGGCTCGAAACCGCCCGGCTCTGGCACGAGGAACTTCAATTCTTCGTCCACGCGATTCATGAAATCGAAATCCCCGCTTCCGTCGGCGGCGTGGACGAGATGATGGAATATGATCGCCGCCGCATGACCCGCGATCACCTGACGGATGTGGCCCTTGACACCTGCGTACAAGTCGGCCGGGCTATCCGGGCGTTGCAGGCCATTGTGCCGAACGCCGTGAACGACGAGGGCACCTTTGACAGCGGCTGGGAAGAATCGGCCGGCATCCTTGAACGGGCGATGGCCGGGAATGAAGTGGACACTGTCCGAGAGTCGTTGCAGGAATTGGTTCAGGGCCTCTCGGCCGAACCGTTGTTGTGTGTGCCGCTCTCCGAGGGGGGCGAACCGCAGCCAATCTTGAAAGCCCGCACGACGCTGGCCCTTTTGGAATCGCTTTTTGAACATTTCCCGCCGCTCGGGCTGATCCGGGAAACGTATCACTTGGTGAAGCTCGCCAAGGCGATGGAACGCAACGGCCCCGAATCCGGCCGCCGGGTTTCTGAGTTTGACCGGCTGTTTCGTATTGCGTTGCGATCCGTCGTGGACACGTTGCTCGATTCGGCCCGCGAATGGGAACGGGACGAGACGGCCAAGATCGAATCGCTGGTGGAGATTCTCCGCAAGATCGCTGATTCGTTCCTCGATATTTGGGTGCAGCACAGCCAGACGCTTCGCCTCTCGGCCATCGAGGCCGTGCTGGACGAAAGCGAATGGGGGCCGTTCCGGAACTTCGTGGCCAAGTATGGCCGGGAACTCTTCACCGCCCATTTCCTGACCTACGGCAACGTCCGCGGCCTGCTTCATCGTGGCGTCGGCGACTGGCTGGACAGCCTCATGGAAAAGGACGCCGACCACAAGCCGGAGAAACTGCTGCGGGACATGGAGAAAGGGACGCTCGGCCGGTCCACCGCCGTCCAGTATCTGGAAATCGTCCTGCACACGATCGCGGAACATTACGAGGAATACCGCGACTACAACACGACAACGACATGGTCCGACTACGGCGAGAACCTTTACGTTTTGCTTGATTTTCTGCGGCTAAAAGCCCGTTACGAGCGCTATGCCTGGCGAATGCGCCCGCTGGTGCTGGCCCACGAAGAACTGTGCCGGAAGGGGCTGCCGGAAGTTGCGGAGCGATGGGAAAAGAGCATCGCCGATTTCTCCAAACCCCTCGCGGCCGAACTGATTGAAAAGCTCGCCGTGAAGGAAGCCGAACATGCCGTGCGTCTGCGGACCATCCGCGACCGCATCGAAGAACGCTTCCTGCGGCCATTGGCGCTGGATCGCCTGTGTGCCTTGGTGGAACCCGCCGCCCGCGACGCCCGCAACCGCGTTGGTCCGGATAGCCCGGCGTTCCATAAGCTATGGGAACAACTTAAACCCCTCGCCGCTCACCCCATCGGCGTCGGCCTCGACGTGCCGCAATGGCTCCGCAAACTGCACGACGAAGTCGAACGTGTGCAACACGAAGCCACCCTGCCGCCGAAACCCGCCGAGCCGGTGAAACTCACATTCAGCCAATTGCAAAAGCAACTCGAAGTGTGGGATGAACCACTGACTGGAACGGCGTGATTTTTGACATTTTTTGCCTGAAATGTCGATTCAGAAAATGATGCCAAACCCGGCACGGACCGGGTAACATCGCAAACGGACGATCACTTCTTGCCCGAGGCGTACACTCGCACATAATCAACGATCATTGCCTCGGGCAATTTGCTGTCGTCGAGGCGTTTTCGCTCCCAATCGCTGCACAGCAGGCTGAGGACAATGTTTTGGGCCTGATGAGACAATCCTTCTGTCGTGCGGTATAGTTCTTTACCATCGATGAGGAAAACATACCCCTTGTCGGTCCAGTTCAAGGCGTAGACGTGGAAGTCGTCGCTCAGTTCCGGGGCGGGCTTTTTGGCCGGGTCTGGCTTTCCCAAAATTGGCTCCAAATCCAGCTCTTTTGGCCCGGCTCGCAGAGCCTTGGGTTTGTAGGGATTCCAATAAACATTCACGGCCCCTCCCCGGTCTTTCCGACCGGCGCCGAAGTATTCAATGATGTCGATTTCCGCCCCTGATTTGCCGGGATCGTCAATGAACTTTCCATAAGTCGGCGACTGAAGCCAGAACGAACCGTGATGGCCCTGCATGGATTGAAACTTGATGCGGGATTCAAAATAGCCGTATTTTTGCAGGAACTTCCCCTCGGTGCCGATCATTCCCGAGTGGATGACGTCATCTTTTTTGAAAGTGCTCAGCCTGAGAAAACCCTTGCCGTCCAAAGTGACTGATTCCTTTGCGATGATGGCGCCATCCCGTTTCCCAAGTTGACGGTATTGCCACTTTTTCAAGTCCAAGTTGGGGCCATCGAATTCGTCATTCCAGACGAGCCGATAACCCTTCGGAACAAATTCGCTCGGCTTCGGAATCTTTTCCTGTCCCCGGAGCAGCGGTGCCCCGATGCCAGTCAGCCAAACGACCAGTATCGGCGTCAACAACCGACGGACAAATGAGTTTGTGATGCGCGAGTTCATCGTTTCCTTTGGCAAAAATATCGCCAAGGGCAAAGAACGCCCTTGGATGATCTCACCGCACTCCCAACCGTTGCAATGCCTCTTTGGCGGCTCTGGTCACCGGGGAGTCGCCGCCGTCGGCGAGGGTTTGCAGGTGGGCGCGGGCGTCGGTGGTGTTCATGCGTTCCAGTGTTTCCACGGTTCGCAGGGGACGAAGGAGTTCCGTGCCGGAGTCCGGCTTGTTGGTCTTGTCGGTCAGTTTTTCGAGGCGTTCCCGCATTTCCGGCGAGACGGTTTTCTTTTCCAATGCCTCTTTCACGGCGTCGCGGGCGAGGCCGCCCAAGCGTTCCAGTTCCTTCATCGCCGTCTCGCGGACGATATAACGAGGCGAATCCAAATCGTTGATGAATTTGGCGATCTTTGTCGCGTCCGGCTTCGCCCCGTCGGAGGGCTTTAATTGGGCCGTCAGGAACGGAACCGCTTCGGCCGGGCGGGCGATCAGGCTGGTCATCGCCGCATAGGCCTTGCGGGCAGACGGTTCTTCCAGCGTCTTCCAAATCTCCGTCAAATCGGCGGGCTTCAATGGTTCGGGGCTTTCGGGGCGCTGATCCAAGTCGAATAGCATGATCGTCGTGTCGCTCAGCGAAACGGCCAGCGTCCGGCCGTCTCGGGAGAAGGCCATCGCCATGACATTCACCCCGGCGACGTTGAATTCATGCCGGATCGTCCCGGAAGCCGCCTCCCACGCCACTAGCCGAACCTCGAAGCGAGTCAGCCGGCCATTCGGAGCGTAGCGATTGTTGCCCATCATCCCCATGCCGATGAGCCGGCGATCCGGCGAGAGGGTCATGCAACTGGCCTGCGCGTTGTTGGTGCCCTCCAGCGGGCGGACTTCCTGCCCCGTGAGGGCGTCGTAAATCTTCTGCTGAAGGGAGTTGTTGGCAAACGCGACAAACAACCGGTGATCGAGGAACGAGGCCGACATGAACTGCGTGTTCGGAAGCTGGGTTTTGGAAAGCACCTTGCCCGTCGCAATATCCCACGACCACGCTTCCGCCACCTGCCCCCCCTGCGGAGAGTAGGAGTAACTGCATGTCGTCAGGATGGCCCCGTCCGTCGAGAAGGCGGCGGCAGTGAAGTCGCCCTTTTGCCCCTTGAGCGGCGGCAGCGGCAGACTGGTTTCCACGTCCCACACCGGCAAAGTCATCGCCACTTCGCGGCCGTTGTAGCGGTTAATGGCCACGAGTTTCTTCGAGTCCGGCGAGAAGACGATCACGCCGTTGCGATCCACATAGCCATTGCCCCCGGCGAGCGCGAAGAGTTCTTGGTTTTTATCAGCGTCCCACACGGACGTGCCGGAACCGTCGGCGCTGGACCCGATGAAGAACTTGCAGTTCGGCGAAAATAGGGCCGGAGAGTTGTATGTTCGCGGGTAGCCGTAGGTCCGGCGTTTGGCGACATCCTCCCGTAATTCCACGGGTTCAAGTTCTTTGCCGGTGTCGGTCTCCCAGCGGATCATCCGGCCGTCCTGGCCGCAACTCAGCAAATGCTTGTTGTCGGGGGTGAACTGCAAACTGGTCGCCGGGGCAAAGTGCCCGCCGACCGGAGTGATCGACTTGCCGGACGGCGCCTCCCATAACACCAGCGTGTTCGTGTTGATGCCCCACGCCAGCAGTTGGCCGTCCGGCCGATAATGCAGGAACACTTGCGAAATCGTCGGCCCTTCACACTGGCCGATGCGTTTGCCGGTGGTCACATCCCACGATTGCACGCTGCCGTGGCTGGCCGAGACGGAGATCGACTTGCCATCGGGCGAGAAGGCGATGGACGTTTGGTTGCTGCTCCCCCGGCCCGCGAACCGTCGCACTTGCTTGCCCGTGGCCGCTTCCCACAATTGAATCACCCCGTAACCCACGGTGGCGAAGTGTTTGCCGTCCGGGGAGAACTTCACGGTCATCACATTGGCGACATCGGTTTCCACGGCGGCGATTTGTTTGGCGGTCTTCACATCCCAGATATGAACGGTGCGAGGCATGGCCGTGTCCGCCGGTGTCGGGTTGCCGCCGCGGGCGTAATGCTGGCCCCAAGTGGCGACCAGATCCCCCTTTGGGGACAAGGCGCTGTAGAGGGTGGAATTGTGGACCGGCTTGATGGTTCCAAGCACGGCACCGTCGGAAAGTTGCATCACTTTCACAAGGGCGTTTTCGTACATCGTGGAGGTGGAGACAACCTTGCCATCCTCCGAGAGATTAATCTGGCCGTCCCGACGGTCCTTGTCCACGGGAGGAATCGTGTTGACCTTTTTGCCGTCAGTCACGCTCCAGGCATGGATGCCGTTGTAACCGGCCGTCACCAGTTGTTTGCCGTCGGGCGTGAAAAAAAGCTGGTTGGTGCGAAGATATTCGCCGATGACCATCGACCGGATTTCCCTGCCCGTCTCGGCGTTCACGAAACGAATGTTCGTGGACCCGCTGCAAACGGCAATCTCCCGGCCATCGGGGGACATTGCCGCCGCGCTGATGTAACTCGGCTCGCGGAAACGGTCGGTCCCGAGCCGCAGCCGGACACCGACGGGGAGTTTCGCCTCCGGTTCCGTTTTCTTTTCCTGTCCGCCCAAGATGGCGACGGACGCCAGCAATGTCAACACGGCGGCCGGTCGAACAACGCGCAACATGGGAAAGCCCGCCAGAGAATGGAAGAGTGTTGTTTAGCCTATTCTTAATCGCAAGGCGATGACACCGCGAGACGGTAACGGGATGAAAAAAATGTGTGGCCGTTCTTCCGGATGTCACGTTTTCAAATAACTGACGCCCGTGTCCACTTGGTTGAAGCCAAGCGCCCGGAACATCCGCATCGCCTCGGCTTCTTTTTCGGGAATCTGCACTTCCACAATGCCAAAGTATTGTTCGGCCAAATGTCGCAGCAATTGGGCGACCATGTGTTTGCCGATGCCCAATCGGCGAAACTCGGTTCGCACTTGAACATCAATCACGCCCGCCGCCGGGGCGCCCCAGCGCCAACCGTAATCCTTCATCTCCCAGAAGAGGGCTTTCGCCACCGTGTTGCCGCTCTGTTTGTCATCCAGCCGAAACTCGGAGGGTTCCAGCGGGCCAATCACTGATTCCCGCCACCACGAGCCAAGCCGGGCCTGCGGAATCACCTGTGTTTCATATTTCTTGCGCAGCGGGGCGAATCGAGGGTCCACAATGTTCAACGGAACATCCACCCGGCGGTCGAACACGTTGATTTTCTGGTGCGGCACATAGCCGTGCTTTTTCAGAAAAGGGTGGATGGCCGTGTCGCTTTCGAGGAAGCCGGGGGCGTTGCTCCCGCCATACAAACCAAGAAAAAACGGCTTCGCCGGACGTTGCGACCCGGCTTGGATCGTCGCGGCTCCCTGTTGCCGCAGATAGGTTTCGGCCCTCGCGAGCAGCGCCGCCCCCACCCCCTGGCGTTGAAAGGCCGGCCGGACGACGATCATGCACACGACACCCTGCGACTTCTGGATGGAAGAGAAGTCGTCCGCCGGTCCGAACCCGGCCTGGACAAAGCCCGCGATCTGCCCTTCGTCCGTTTCGGCAATGATTAAACCGTGCGGATCGAAGTAGGGTTTGTCGAGGATGATGGTTTCAAAAAGGGCCGACGAGCGCATCTCGATGGCGCCGCGGCATGTCATGGACTCGTTCCAGACGGCCACCAGTGCGGGCGGATCGAAATTGCGGAACGGTCGGTATCGCATCAAACCGGCCACTCGCGGGCCACCTCGGGAATTGGAACTTAGTATACCCGCCGGAAGCGTGCGGCCAGAAAATGTCGGCAGGAAGGCCAAAGGCGGATCAGAAAAATCGCAAAGAGTCGCCCATTCGTGTTTTCCCCGTCAACCCGCATCCTTCAACCTTCGCCTTCATCCTTGGTGCCGAATCCTTCATCCTTATCATGTGTGGAGAGAGACGGAGTTCGCCGCCGCGTTCGGGGATTGTGCCGATGTTGCTGATGAGTGTCACCGGGTTGTCGCGGAGTTTCGACCGTGGCCCGCTGTTCGACGAGCTTTCCTTTGAACTCTACCACGGGGAACGGGTTGGCCTCGTCGGGCCCAACGGGGCCGGCAAAACTACGCTAATGCGAATTCTCTCCGGCCAGGACACGCCGGACGCCGGGGATGTCCGGTTCCATGCCGGGGCCAGAGGCATGATCCTCGACCAAGTGGCCGAGTTTCCCGCCGGCCGCACGCTGTTTGACGAAGCCAAAAGCGCTTTTGCCGATCTGCTGCATGCCCAAGAAGAACTGGTCGTGGTCGCCGAGGAGATGGCCGTCGTCACCGATCCGGTCGAACACAAGGCGATTGCCGCCCGGTATGACCGGCTCACCGAACTGCTTCGCCACAACGATGCCTTCACCCTCGATCACAAGGTGGAAACCGTCCTCGGCGGCTTAAACTTCAAGCCGGAAGACTACAACCGGGATGTGAACTCCTTCAGCGGCGGCCAGCAACGCCGGCTTTTGCTTGCCAAACTGCTGCTCTCGGCTCCGGATGTGATGCTCCTCGACGAACCGAGCAACCACTTGGACATCGACACCGTTCGCTGGCTGGAAAACTACCTTGTCCAGCAACCGCAAGCCATGTTGATCGTCAGCCACGACCGGTACTTCCTGAACCGGGTGGTCACGAAGGTTTTTGAACTGCACGACCACAAAATCACCTCTTATCCCGGTAATTACAAGCAATATGTTCGCTTACGGGAAGAACGCTATATCCAGCTTCGGAAGGAATACGAGGTCCAGCAGGAGTTCATCGAGAAGCAGGAAGACTACTACCGCAAGAATCACTACGGCCAGATGGCCAAGCAAGCCCAATCCCGCCTCAAGTCGCTCGAAAAGCTCGAACGGCTTGAGGCGCCCACCAAGGTGGAAACGCCGAAGATGCACTTCGGCGAGGTGATGCGGGCCGGGGATGTCATCTTTGAGGTGTCCGATCTCGGCAAATCGTTCGGCTCGAAACGGCTGTTCAAAAACCTCAGCTTCCAGTTGCCCCGTGGCAAGCGCCTCGGCATCATGGGGCCGAACGGCTGCGGCAAAACCACCCTTCTGCGAATCCTGCTGGGAGACGAGCCGCCAAGCGAGGGGCATGTCAAACGCGGCCACTTAATCACGCTCGGATATCTCGACCAGCACTTAAAACTGCTGGATGAAAACAAGCCGGTGCTGGAGGCCGTCTGGCCGGAGCCGGACCCCGAGGTCACCGATCAGCGGATGCGGGATTTGCTCGGCCGGTTTGGCCTCACGGGCAAAATCCTCAACCAACCCGTCCGCGAGTGCAGCGGCGGCGAGAAAAGCCGGGCGGCGCTGGCCCGGCTCGTTGTTGAGGGGGCCAATGTCCTGATTCTGGACGAACCGACCAACCACCTCGACATCTGGGCCTGCGATGCCTTGGAAGAAGCCATCAAAGAGTTCGAGGGAACCGTGATCGTGGTGACCCACGACCGTTATTTCCTCAACAGCGTTTGCGATCTGCTGGTGGTGATGGAGCCGGGCCGCGTGGAGATGGTCTACGGCAATTACGATCTGTACGAATCCCTGCGAGCCACCCGCGAGGCCGAGGAGGCCGCCGAACGGAAAGCGAAGGAACGAGCCTCTCCCCAGCCGGTTGTGACGGCCGCCCTTGAACCGAGTCGGCAGAAGACCGTCAAGCCGAAACGAAAGTTCCCGTATCGCAAGGTGGAGGACCTCGAACGGGATATCGCCGAGCAGGAACAACTTGTCGGCGTGCTGGAGGCCAAGATGGTTTCCCCGGAGATTTACCGGGACGCCAATCTGGTGAAGGACACGATGAACGCCTTTGAGGCGGGCAAAATCAAGTTGAAGCAGCTTTACGAACACTGGGAGGAAGCGGTCGAATTAAATTGAGACGGCGGTCTCTCTCACTCCGGCCGGGCGTCGAAGTCCGGCTCTCACCAAAACTTTTGTCAGCCCCACACGCGAATTTTGCGTAATTTTCCAACATATGAGAATCGGGCGCAATATACTTTTTGAAAAGAATAAATCCCGGCATTGATCACATCCTGACTGAGGATCGCAGATCATACTCGAAGTTTGTCGATCTGATTGCTGACTCGCTCTCACAGCATCCCTGACGTCTCGCAAACGAACGGGGTCCGGATTCTGACAATATTATGGAGGGCGGGCGTGATGGCGCATGATCCTTCTCCGCAACCAACTGTCTGTCCGTCGCCGCAATTGTTGGCCGATTTCCAAGTTGGTTCACTGCCCCCCGACACTTCCAACGAAGTGTCGGCCCACGTCTCCACTTGTCCGAACTGCCAGACGTTGCTCCGCCAAACTCCGGCCACTCCGACGATCGCGGCTCCCGCCACCGACAGCATTGATTCCAGTGGGCACGAGACGATTGACTGGACGACGGATTCTTTCATCCGCGTGATCGCAAGCGTCGGCGAGGTCTCCCGCGAAGTGACGGGGACCATTCCCGTCGTCCGGTTGGGGCAATATCGCCTTGTGCGAATTCTCGGTCAGGGGGGCATGGGGGCCGTCTGTCTGGGCTACCACCTTAGTCTGAAGAAATGGGTGGCGGTCAAGCTCCTGCCTCGCGGGGCGACGGCCCGGCCGGGGGCGATCGCCCGCTTCAAACGCGAAATGGAGGCCATCGGCCAGCTCGACCACCCGAACATCGTGCGGGCCACGGATGCCGGAGAGGTGGACGGGGTCCACTATCTGGTGATGGAACTGGTGGACGGGGCGGACTTGAACCGTCTGCTGCGGGAAGAGCGAACGCTGACAATCCCGACGGCCTGCGAGATGATCCGGCAGGCAGCGGCCGGCCTTCAATATGCCCACGAACTCGGCATGGTTCACCGGGACATCAAGCCATCGAACCTGATCCTGACACGAACCGGGCGGGTGAAAATACTCGACTTGGGGCTGGCCCTCATCGGCGGTGATCGTCTGGCCGGTTCCGTGCTGACCGGCACCGGGCAAGTGATGGGCACCCTCAACTACATGGCCCCGGAGCAATGGGAGGCGGCCAGCAAGGTGGACATCCGGGCGGACATTTACAGCCTCGGCTGCACCTTGTATGCCTTGCTCACCGGCCGCGCCCCGTTTGGCGGCGTGGAATACGATTCCGTCCTCCAGAAAATGGCCGCCCACGCCCAGGCTCCCATTCCGCGAGCCGCCACCCGACGACCGGAGATTCCCGACGCACTGGACGATGTCATCACGCGCATGATGGCCAAGTCCCCGGCCGACCGTTACGCGACCCCGCAAGAAGTCGCCCTGGCGCTGGAGCCGTTCCTAACAGGCGAGAATTTGTCCGAGGTGGCCTCCCGCATCAAGCCAATGGTCACGCCGGAGCCGCCCAAGGACGAACCGTCCGTCGTCTCGCCGGAAGCTCAGGCATCGACGTTGATGATGCCGCCCGTCGTCTCGAAGAAAAGGCACTGGCTGATCGCGGCGGTCGGGGTTGTGTTCCTGAGTTTGGCGACCGTGATCGCTGTTGTCGCGGGGCTATTCCACGACCGCGACGCCACTGACATACCCCCAGTCCCGATTCCGGAACCTCGGCCGCCAATCCCCCCGGTGACGGTTGTCGAAATCAACAAAGAACCGCCGCCGCGTGTTTGGACACCGTTGGTCTGGCACAATTTGCTGGATCGCAAGCCGGTGGAATTCTACTGGAAGAATCCTCACGGGGTTTCCAGTTGGCATTTCGACCCCGACAAGCGAAATCTCAATATCCAATGTTTTGGGCCAGGCCTTTTGTCTTTGGGAAACACGGAGGCACATGGCTATAGACTCAAGGTTGGAATTCGGCAAACCCATTGGGTTGGAGGCATTGGAATCTTCATCGGCGGTCAATCCGACGCCAACAGGCCGGCTGCTCTCAAATACCAGGCAGTTTCTATTTACTCCAAATCCACATCCACGGGGAAGAACTCGACTATTCATCGGGCCAAAGGGGGCATCAGCCTCCGGAATGTTCGAGATCCGATCACTGGGGAGCAGCCATTTGGAATAACGACAGTCGACACACCGGAAGGCCGGGAGATGATCCTGGATATCACTGTTGTCAGTCGGAAAATTCGCGAGATCACTTGGGACGGACAACGTTACACCAAATTATTTGATGATTCGACAAATTCGCTATTCACTCCCAAAGAGCATCAAGGAGAATTCGGCGTGATATTGGACAGTGCGACGGCGACAATTCTTTCAGCCGAATTTATGCCATTTGACAATGCGATTGAGGACACAAAATGAACATTGACTGCCCGATCAACAATGATCCTGATGCTTACAATGTGACCGTTGACGGCGCCAGTCGAACGATGGCTGCCACCGGGACCTTTTCCAACAACCAAGGGACGACCGTCAAAGCCAGAGTCTTCTGTGGCCACATAACTTTTGATGTTGGTGATCCCAGAATCAGCGATCCTGGCACGCCCGATGCCCAATCCGGCCCGGCGCAACCCGCAAAAACATCGGACACCAATTGGTGGATTTGTGATCTGAATGTTCCCTCCCTGTTAATGGGATCCGGGTTTTGCTGCGGCTCTGGCTCTCCGGCAACTGGTTATCCGATGACCGTTATCGCCTGGGAGGTGGGCGACAAGGAATTCAGCGTCATACCAAGGATTGCCCATATTTATGTCAAAGAGGATGAAGGTAAATTCTGCGGTCGAGGCGAAGGAAGCGGCGGGTCTGGCCCGTGTGGTTCGCAGAATGCCAGCCAGCCGGCGAAATCCTCCGCATCGGTCGCGCTCACGACGGCTCCGCTGGTGTGGGGGCTTCTCACTGCCGGTCTGGAGATTGGCAGGAGTTTCCTCAATGGTCCGCTCGCTCTCAACTTCCGCGATGGCACAGAAGGGTTCTGCGTGTGGGACAATGGCGGCGACGGCGAGCAAACCCCGCATGTCGAACTTCGCTGCGAAAGCCCGATGGTGACCGCCTGGCGGCTGACCATCCGGCGGGGTTCGGAGGCCCCCGTGGAATACGTCCGGCCGGCGACGGAGTGGAATCCGCTGACGCCGAATGTTATCTATCGGGCGGCAAAGGCTGACACGGCTGCGCCGGAACAACTGACCCTCATCCCCGGTTAAACCAGCCCCCTCATGATGAAGATTGCCTGTCGCCACCGGGGGACCTTGGTCTCCCCCGGTGTCCATCGCTGTGAATCACCCAAGTTGATCGGGCTGAAACTGGTTTCCGAGGCGATGTGCGGCACATGCCATCATCGCGATCACGCGCCGGTGTCGCCGGCCGCCGAACCGCCGGCCCGCTTGCATCCGTGCCTGCGGCTCGGCCAGGAAATCGCCCCGGAAGAGTCGGCGAACGGCTCCCGAATCGCCCTGCCGGTGTTTGAGTGCCTTCATCCCGAACACCCGCGCACGACCGAATCACAGTGCCGCCGCTGCCCCGACTATCTTTTTCCGGTCATCACGCCGGAAACCTCTCCGTCGGATATCGGGGCAATGCTCGATCTTCCCCCGCGAGCGCAGCCGGACGGCTGGTGGAACTGGCCAAATGTGCAAGAGGGCCTTCGGCAGGCCGCCAGCCGGTTCATTGCAAACATGCCCGCCTATCCCGGCGGATATGAGGGTCGGGGAATCGTCATCGTCGGCGGGGGGGCTTATTTCCCCAGCGCTTACGTGACCATCCGCGTCCTGCGGCATGTGGGCTGCCGGCTGCCGATTCAACTCTGGCATTTTGCCGGGGAGATGACCGACGCCATGCGGGAGGTTTTGAAACCGCATGATGTCGAATGCGTGAACGCGGACGAATTAACCGCCCGGCATCCGTTCCGGTTTTTGAAAGACCACTGGTGGAAGGGCTGGCAATTGAAGCCCTATGCCATCATGCACAGTTCCTTCCGCGAAGTCTTCTTCCTCGACGCGGACTGTTACCCGACCCGCGATCCCGCGTTCATGTTCGACTGGCCCCCCTACCGCGAGCGCGGGGCGACCTTCTGGCCCGACCTGGCCACCTCGGAACACCTGCTTCCCTCCGACCGCTGGGGGGTGTTCGGCACGAAGCCCGGCTGGCTTCCGTTGGAATCCGGCCAGTTGATGGTGAACAAAGAGACATGCTGGCGGGAAATGCGACTGGCCCTCTGGTACAACGAGCGGGCCGATTACGTTTACCACCTCCTGTACGGCGACAAGGACACCTTTAACATCGCGTGGCGGCGGCTCGGCACGTACTACGCCATGACCCAACCCCGGCCCGGTTGGGATTTGCATACCTACCTTCATTACGGCCCGGATGGCGAGGTTCTTTTACAACACCGCACGCGGGACAAGTTCAAACTGGACGACCAATCATTTTCAAGCGCCCCCACCCCCCAGCAAGCCGGGGCAAATGTCCGTCATCACCGTTTGAAACTGGAGGATGTCTGCTTCGGGTTTCTGGAGGAACTGCGCCTCTCAAATGTCGGAGCCACGGACACGACAATCTCATCCTTGACGAAATCGAACAAGATCAGGCCACGCGACCATCTCGGGAGAATTTTTGCGGGGGCAAATCACCCCACGGAAGCTCTCTCGCCCGTCCGGGATGACAACCGTGCCGACGGGCGGCCGTTTGACATGAACAGGCCCTTGCCCGGCCTAGTTCCCCGGTGGACGCATCAGTTTGGTCCGGGATTGGTCCCCGCCACACACCAGACCAATTGCTCGCTGATCCACTTCAAAGGGCGATTATTGCTGGCTTATCGCACGGGTTGGGTGGGGGCGAACATCCACATCGTCGAGATCGGCCCGGACATGATTCCCGACAGGTCAAAGACCATTTCATTGTCTCATCCAATGTGCGTCGACGGGCAGGAAGATCCCCGGTTGTTTGTCCATGAAGGCGCCCTTCATCTGTCGTTTATTGGTGTGCGGCTCCGGCAACCCGGCAATCACACCGTTGCCCGGCAATTGTTCAGCCGGCTGGACAATGACCTCAACGCGGTCCGTGTGTGGGAACCAAGGTATGATCGCAGCACGGAATGGGAAAAGAACTGGCAGCCCTTCAGCCACGACGGCCGTCTGTTCGTTGTGTACTCCATGCAACCGTGGGTTGTGCTGGAACTGGCCGGCGACCTTGCCCTGCCGGTGAGCGAGATGGCCGGCGTGCCCTGGAAATTCGGCCTTCCACGCGGCGGCGCCGCCCCCGTCCTGCACAATGGCGAATGGCACGCGTTCTTCCACGGGACGGACAAGAGCGGCTATGATCGCGGCCTGCCCGCGATCTACACGACGGGAGCATGCACGTTCGAGAACAAGCCCCCGTTCAAGCCCTTGCGGATCACGCGAGAGCCAATCCTCTGGCCGGTGATGTCAGATTTGCCCAAGGGGCCGCACGGAGGCAAGTCTTGGTACGCGGCAACGGCGTTCCCCTGCGGGGCGTATCTTGACGGGGATCAATGGGTGGTGAGCTACGGGCACAATGACCACTGGTGCCGGGTTTCGGCGTTCGACGCAAAACAAATCGAGGAGCGGCTGTGTCCGATCTGATCCTGTCGGCGTTGTTCATTCATCACCCGCTGCCGACCGGGTTTGGCTCGGCGAACAAGGTTGGCGCCCACTGGCGGACGCCTCTCAGCGAACTGACCATTGACCAGCTCGCCGACTACGTCGAGCCGTTGCGGGTGTCGGCGCGTCGGCTGGGCCTGCGGGTTGTCATCCTTCATGACGGCGTCCCGGAAGAGCTGGCCAGGCGTCTCGAAACCGACTTGTTCCGGCTTGTTCATGTGCGGAACCGGCCCGAGACAAACCCCTATGACGCGAGGTTCTTCGCATTCGGCGACTGGCTCCGGGCCAACCCGGTCGAAGGCATTGTCACGATCACTGATGTCAATGACTCCGTCGTCGCCCTCGATCCCGGAGAGTGGTATCGCAGCCGGTCCGTCGGCGGGGCGGTTGTTTGCGGGCGGGACGGAGGCCCGGTCGCGGCCAATTCGTGGTGGACGTCCAACATCGACTGGATGCCGCTGGATTACGTGAATCTGTTCAGGAAGACACTGGCCGACACGACGGCCGTTACATGTGGCACGCTCATCGGACCGGGACAGCGCGTTGGCGGTTTGATTGACCGATTGTGCGCCGAGATCGACCGGGTTCTCGACGGGTGGGGCGGGCCGGGCCAGCCGCCTCGGGGAGCCGACATCCATGCCTTCAACGTGCTGGCCCATGCGGGCGAGTTGGGGCCGCTTGACGCGGTCCCCCTGACACCCGGCAATTGTCCGGTGTGGCACGACCGGGGGGCGCTGACCCTGCTCGTTCCCGTTGACATAAAACACCGACCCGGCACGCTCGACCGCGACATCTGGGCCAGCGTGCACGATCACAACGAATACGGCCTTCCCGAACAATTGCGCGGGGCGACGGTCGTTGACGTCGGGTGTCACATCGGCTCGTTTTCGTCTCTCTGCAAATCTCGCGGAGCGGCCGAAATCTGGGGGGCCGACTCATCAATTGATAATGTCCGGCTGGCGATGCGAAACATGGCCGCGACTCCGGGCCGTGCGTTGTTCCAGGCGTTTCACGCGGCTGTCTGGCGAAGCGACCGGCGGGGCGAGCGGCTTGACTTCGGCGGCCATGACGGCGTCAACACCGGCGGGGCGTGGGCGATCCCCCATGACGACCGGCGGGAATCCGAGGTGCCGACCATGCCCTTTGACGACCTTCTGAAACTGGCCAGCGACTATGGCCGGCGGCGGGTTTCGGTCGTCAAGCTGGACTGCGAGGGAAGCGAGTGGCCCATCCTGTTCACGTCACGCATGCTGGGGTTGGTTGATCTGATCGTCGGCGAGTATCACCTTGAGCCGTTGAAGTCGTTCGGGCCGGAACGACAGGTGGCCGGCGTGGCGTACTCGCTTGGCTCGTTGAGGGATCTGCTGGAGAAAGAGGGTTTTGAGGTTGAGATCCGCAAGCCCAATTCGCAACAGTTCAATTTGTTCTTCGCCAGACGAATCCGGCCATGAGCCGTGAATTCCGCCTTGGTCACGGCCCGGCCTTTCCCTCGCGCTCTGTCGCCAGCTTGGTGGCAATATCTGTGTTGCAAAATTCGTTGGCGACACATTTGGCGACGCCTGTCCAATCCATTTGCCCTTTCCTTTGCCGCCCGGAAGACCCGCGCCCGCCTAAAATGATCTCACACACCCGGCCGGTGGTCGTTTCGCCACTGGCCGGCAAACCTTCACGCGGAGCGTTCGCATGGAATCCCAAGCGCCCTTCGGCGGCCGGTCAGCCTCCGGGTATGATCTGACGCCGCCGACGGCCGAACAGATGGCCGCCCTCACGGCGACTCTCACGCCGGAGGAACGGCATATCATCCTTCAGCATGGCACCGAGTCGCCGTTTTGCGGCACCTTGCTGAACAACAAGAAGGCCGGGGTTTACGTCTGCCGGCTTTGCGGGCTGCCGTTGTTTGTGGCCGCCGCCAAGTTTGAGTCGGGAACGGGCTGGCCGAGTTTCTCCGTCCCGTTCGACCCGGACCACATCGCGGAAATCGTTGATCGCAGCCACCGCATGGTCCGCACCGAGATTCGCTGCCGTCGTTGCGATGGCCACCTCGGCCACGTGTTCGACGACGGCCCCCCGCCGGAGGGCAAGCGATACTGCCTGAACTCCGTGTCGCTGACGTTCAAACCGGAGTAAAACCGCCCCAATTCCCTCGACGCTTCGGGGAGACAAAAACGACGCAGTTTCTGTCATCCCCGCAGATCGTCCTTGCTTTTCTGTCTTGCCTTCTCATGATTTGCCAACTCCCCTTGCCTGAATCTTGGAACATGTTATCTTCCCGCACGGTTGAGTGTCTGCCCCGACGGGAAGGCCCATCGTTGGGCGGGGAAAAGCATGTACGCGCAAACATTATTACTGACCAGCCTGCTGATCGGGGCGCCGCCGCTCGAAATCACCAGCCCCCGCATGGAAAAGGGGCTGGAGGTCCGGTGGGTCGGGCAGTTCACCGAGGCGAGTTTTGTGCCCGGTGTCCGCACGGTCCGGGCTTACGATGTCGACACGCGGATGCTCGTTCTCAGCGTTGATGAACACGGCACGGACGTGGCTCTGTTCACCCGTGTGTTCCTGAAGCCCACCGGCAAGGGAATCGAAGAACGGGCCGGAGCCGTGCGGATGGAACTGGCCCGCGTTGACCGCAAGGGACACGCGCTGGCCGTCCCGTCGCCCGCCGATCCGGACAACCCGGAACCCAAGGCCAAGCCGTGGCCCGTGGTTCAACTTCAGGGATTGCCATACCACGAGGCCGGGATCTTTTTGGAACTGCCCGAGGGCAAGGCCAAAACCGGCGACATCTGGACCCGCGAGGAAGCCAACCGCCCGCCGATCACTTGGAAAGTCGGCGATCTGGAAAGCCATCAGGGGCACATCGGGCTGAAAATCACCGCCAAACAAATGACGGCCGGTTTCACGAAAACCGCCGTGCGGCAGCCCGAATGGCAACGAAAAGAAACCTTGTGCATTCTCCCTTCGCTCGGGTTTGCATCCAAACTGGAGCGTGTCATCGAACGCCGTGAACCGGATATCGACGACCTCGCTTTTCGATCCGTGCTGACGCTCGAACAAAAAGAAAAGAGCGTCTATCGCGGCCGGTTATTCGAGGAACGCCGGGAGGAAGCCATCACGGCGGCCGCCCACACCGCCATGCTGGACCGGCTCCTGGCCGACGGCGGCCGGGGCGGGCCAAAATCCTTTGAAGCCCTCGTTCGCCGGATTGATGGCTATCAGACCGACCACCTCGGCGGGGACTCTCCCTATCGGGAAGCGACCCAAGCAGTTCGCAAACGGGCGATGTCCGCCGCCAAGGGGAATCTGCCCCCGGTTCAAGTGACCGGGGACGAACTCGGTTCGTCTCCCGCCAAAGAGGAGGACAACGGCCCCCTCGCCATCGGCAAGCCAACCCCGGACATCTCGGCCGAAATGCTGACGGCCGAGGCAGTCACGAAACTGAGCAAGCTGAAGGGCCGGCCCGTGTTGCTGGTGTACTTCCAGCCAACCTCCACATCAGCCGCCGCCTTGCTGAAATTCGCCCAAAGCCTGCACACCAGGCATCGCGGTCGCGGGGCGGTGATGCCGCTGGTGATCGGTGACACGACCGCTTGGAAGACCGCCTACACGGCCGGGGAAATGACCGTGCCGATTTATGATGGCAACCCGGTCTACAAGACACACGGACTGGAATCGACGCCGGTGTTCGTGGTGGTGGATGCCGAGGGAATCACCCGGCATGTCTCCCGTGGCTGGGGGGGCGAAACCGCCGAGCAGGTGACCAAGGAATTCGAGCGATGGTCGAAGTAAGCATCCGCATAACCAGCCTGACCGGCGGAATTTGCCCAGGCCTTCCGATCGATCAGGCCGATTTGACCGGAAGCCGCTTGTCCGGGGCTTGCCTTCGGTTCTACGATTCAACGCCGGATGAGTGACGGATGAGCAATTACCAATTGCAAGGACCGGCGAAACAATGTGCCGCCACCGGGCGGGTGTTGAAGGCCGGGGATGCGTTTTACAGCGCGCTCATGGATGAGGCCGGGCAGTTCGTTCGCAAGGATTATGCCCGCGACGCCTGGAAAGAGCCACCCCCGAATGCGATTGCGTGGTGGGCGGGCCGGATTCCCGAAAGCGGGGCCATCCCCAAGCCGACGATCAACGATGCGTTGCTGGTCGATTGCTTCGAGCATCTGACGGACACGGTCGAGCCGGACCGGCTGAATTTCCGGTATGTCGTGGCTCTGCTGTTGATGCGGAGAAAACGCTTCCGCTTCGACGACCTGCGGAAAGACGGCGGCCGCGAAATCATGCTGCTGCGGGACATGAAGACCAACCGCAAGCACGAAGCGCTGGATCCAAAACTCACGGACGAGGCGATGGAAACCGTGCGACAGGAAGTCTTCCGGGTGTTGGGCTGGGATTGATCCGTGGGTTCCGAGAGGATGGCCCGATGATACGCCGACGATTGCTGCTGACGGCTGGCGCCATCGCCCTGATGGGTTCGGGATGCAACATCCTCGGCCCCCGCCCCGCCAAGCACGACGACATTCCCCCGCCGTTGCCTTCCGTGGACGACCGCAAACCGACGGCCGAACAACTCATCAGTTATTTGAATCGGCAAGCCGACCAGCTTGAATCCATTGAAACCCGCTCGCTGGACATCGACGTGAAATCGATGGGCAGTTCCGTGAGCCTCGACGGATCGCTGGTCTGCCAGAAACCGCGCAATTTCAAGTTGGTGGGCCGCAAACTGGCGATGGAACAAGTGTTGATGGGTTCTAACTCGGATCGCTTCTGGTTCTACATCAGACAAGATCCGTCGAATGCCTTGTTCCATTGTTCCTACACGGACTTTGAAAAAGGCGTGGATTTGCCCTATCCCTTCGACCCGGAATGGGTGCTGGAAGCCTTGGGCATGGCCAAGATCAACGCCGGTCCGGGAACAACAGTCGAGGAAGACCGGAATCACTACAAGTTAATTGAAGAAACAACTGTTCGCGGCCAAAAGGTGAAAAAGGTCACGGTGTTCCACAAGGGGAACGCCCGTGACAGCCAGCCTCAGATTGTCTCGAAAACCATGATGGACGCCGCGACGAACAAGGTGATCTGCACGGCCATCATCAAGGAAGTGGCCCGCATCCCGATTGAACGAGGCGCCGGTTTGCCGCCGAAATACATCATCTGTCCGCGAATCATCACCTTGGAATGGCCGCAACAGGACACCAAGCTGACGCTGGACTTGGGCAAACTCCGGGTAAACCAGCCCATCAAACCCGATCTGTTCGAGATGCCTCCCGACGTTGGGGCCAAACAGGTGGACTTGGGCAAATTCAAGCCGACGGGCCGGGTCGTGCCGGCGGGATATCGGTAGATTTGAATTTCCCAATGACCAATGACCAATGACCAAACCGATTGTGTTTGAGTCTTATCCCGGTTAGTGAACAAATCCTGATTGGTCATTGGGGCATTATGCTAGTTCGTCGGCAGTGAATACTTGTGTGGCCTGAAAAAGAAGTCCTTAGCGCTGGTTTTCTAGGATGAGATTAGCGGTCGCATCCCTGATTCCCAACGAAAAGGACATTCGCCATGATAGCCGATTTCACCGATTTCTGCACTTGGGTCTATTGCCTCGTCGACGACTTTGTCCGGCCGCTGGCTCCCTTGCTGCGACGAACCGGCCCCGAGCCGGAATGTTCCGACTCCGAACTGATCGCCATGGCCGTCATCGGCGAATGCCGGGGATGGCATCGCGAAACGGAACTGCTCGCCGCCCTGAGGGATTACAAGCATCTGTTTCCGCGTCAGCCGGGCCAGAGCCGGTTTAACCGA
>NZ_JH636443.1:433862-496631 GCF_000255705.1 Zavarzinella formosa DSM 19928 | reverse complement strand
CAAGGCTTATTATTCCAAACCGCGACTCGACGAGTTGAAGGAGCATGGCGTGGAGATGGTGTGCAAACGGCAGAAGAACTACAAGGACCAACTGCCGCCGGAGGAAACCCGGTTCGTGGACCATTACCGTCAGCGAATCGAGTCGATCAACAGCCAGTTGACCGAACAGTTCGGGGCCGACCGGAACCGGGCGAAAACTCCCACCGGCTTCGAGGCCCGGTTGCGAAGCAAGATGCTTGGCCATCTGCTCTGCGTCTACCTCAACCGTCTCCTCGGAAACCCGGAACCTAGAAAAATCAAGCGACTGGCCTTCCCGCAACTAGCATAACGCCCCATTGGTCATTGGTCATTGGTCATTGGTCATTGGTCATTCCAAATTCCACCCGTCAAATCCACATCCTTCTAGCCCCCGGCCATCCCGGATGGTACATTCCCCCTTTGGCGTCGGCCGCGATGGGCGGTGTCGGCGCTCCCTCCCCGAAGGAACTGTTTTCCATGCGTCGATTACTCCTCCCGGCCCTGGCGGCCATGCTGTTCGCCACGTCCTCCCTGTGCGCGGCCGACCCGAAGCCAATCAAAGCGCTGCTCGTTCTCGGCGGCTGCTGCCACGACTACAAGGCCCAGCAAGAAATCCTGAAGAAGGGTCTTGAGGCCCGAGCCCATGTCGAAGTGACCATCGTTTACTCGGCCGACAGCAGCACCAAGGCCACCTTTGAACCCTACAAGAAAGCCGACTGGGCCAAGGGCTACGACGTGGTGATCCACGACGAATGCAGCGCGGATGTGAAGGATGCCGAGACGGTTGGCAACATCCTCGGCGCCCACAAGGCGGGCCTCCCGGCCGTCAACCTGCACTGCGCCATGCACAGCTACCGGACGGGCAAGGGAGACTGGTTCGAGTTCATTGGCATTGAGTCCACCGGTCACGGGCCGCAGGTGCCGATCAGCATCACGTTCATCGACAAAGAACACCCGATCACGAAGGGCATGGCCGACTGGAAGACCGTCAACGAAGAACTTTACAACAACGTGAAGATCCTCAAGACGGCTACCTCGCTGGCCCGCGGATCGCAAGAATTGAAGAACAAGACTGAAACCACCGTGGTCGTGTGGACAAACGACTACCACGGAACGCGCGTGTTCAACACCACACTCGGCCATAACAACGCCACTGTGGGCGACGCCCGCTACCTGGACCTCCTGGCGCACGGCCTGCTCTGGGCCACCGACAAGCTGAACGACACCTACCTGAAGCCGGCGGTGAAGGAAATCCCCAAGAAGGATGCCTCGAAGTAAGCACGTTTCAAAGAATCGCCCGGATCACCTCGCCTCGGCTGGCCGGAATCGGCCGGCCGAGGGTATCTTTCAATTCGCTATCCGGGGCGTGGCCCAAACAGTGTAACATCGTGGCGATCAGATCACGCGGTTCCACGCGGCCATCCATCGGATAGGCCGCGTTTTTGTCGGATGAACCGTGGACGATCCCGCCCCGCACGCCGCCGCCGGCGAGGGCCAGCGAGAAGACATGGCCCCAATGGTCCCGGCCGCCGGCCGCGTTGAAGCGGGGTGTCCGGCCAAATTCGCCGAACCAGACGACCAGCGTTTCTGATAGCAAGCCCCTTGCTTCTAGGTCTTCAATCAGGGCCGAGTACGCCCGGTCCATCATCGGCATCAAGAAATCCTTGCATGCCTCGTTGTGTTTGGCGTGCGTGTCCCAACCTCCCTGATTCGGCTTGTCCGCGATCCGTGTCCAGTTGATCTGCACCAAGCCGACGCCCGCCTCGACCAGTCGCCGGGCGAGCAGCGCGCTTTGGGCGAACCGGCTGCGGCCGTAGCGATCCCGCGCGGCCGGAGACTCGGCGTTCAGATCGAACGCCCTCCGGGTGGTCCCGGCCGAAAGAAGGTCGAAGGCCCGGCGGGAAACGGCGTCATGCGTTTCAAAGTCCCCCCGGCGGTCGGCCCCGTCGAAATGGTGGTTCACCTGTTCAAGAAGCGAACGCCGGTCTGTGAACCGCATTGGCGGCACTTCGGCCGGCAGATCGAGCGAATCGATTTTGAATTGCGGATCAGCCGGATCGCAGTGGACCACCCACGGGTTGTGCTTGCGACCCAAAAAACCCGCATCCTGACCGGGCCACGGAATGTTGCCGTCGTTCCAAATATGATCCGGCAGCGTGACAGCCGATGGCAACCGCCCGGCGGCCGGCCGGAGATACCGCACCATCGCCCCCACACTCGGCCAATTGTTCGGCGCTTTTGGCAGGGAATTTTCCGTGTTCGGCGGCTGGTGCGGAACGCCGGTGAACATCTGGTAGCCGCTGGAAGAATGGGCGTTGTCGTTGGTGACGACCGCTCGCAAGACGGCGATTTTGTCCGTGAGTCGGGCCACGCGCGGCATCAGTTCGCCGACACGGAGACCGGGAGTGCGGGAGGCGATAGTCCCGAACGGCCCGCGAACTTCCAACGGGGCGTGGGGCTTCGGGTCCCAAGTTTCATGTTGCGGCGGCCCGCCGAGCAATCCGAAGACAATGACCGACTTCGCCTTCCCAAACCCGCCCGATTCGGCAGCCCGCGCCGCCGGCTGACGGCCCAACCCGGCGAGCGTCAGCCCCCCGAGGCCAAGGCCGCCGATGCGGAGCCATTCCCGCCGGTCAAGCCGGTCGCAGGTGGTTGAACCACTGTTAAAGAAGCGAATCATTGGCGGGAACCTCCGGGGCCGATAACTCAAAAAGCATCTGTCACTTCACGGTCAACAACTTGTCTTCCTTCGGGAAGGTTTCGATGGTCAGCCCCTTGAATTGAACTTCCTGCGGCACGGAGTTGCTATGCAGTTGCAGGCCGACGGGCGCCGCCTTGATGCGGTCTGGCAGTGGGTCGCGCCAGTCGACAACGGCCGCCCCGTTGATCGCCACACGGATGCGGTTGCCTTGGGCCAGAATTTCAACATTGTTCCAATCGTGTTGCTTGCCGGCCTTCTTCGCCGGGGCGCTGTCCACCGGCAGGCTGTTGCGGCCGAACAGATCGTACAACCCGTAACCGGAGGGGAACATCACCAGATGCCCGGCGTAGGTGTGTTTGGTGCGGTCCGCCTCGGGATCTTTGGAAACATCCGGCTTGACGCTGCCCCAGAAACTGATGCCCGAGTGCATTTCAGATTTGGCCAGTTTTGTGGCAAAAGTGAGCCGGAAATCGGTGTATTTGTCCTTGGTCAGCAGGTAGGTGCTGAACTTGAGCGGTTTTTCATTGGCGCCGACGATCACGCCGTCTTTGACAGACCACAGATCGGAATAGCCTTCCCAGCCGTCAAGGGTTTTGCCGTCGAACAAGTGCTTCGTCTCGCTCTTGCCCTCCAGGGGTTTGACGACCGGAGCCTCTTTCTTCGGGGGAGCCTCTTTCTTTTCCTGGGCGGCGGCCACGCCAGCGATGAGCAAAGAGAACACGATCGGAAGATAACGCATCGGGTGCATCCTGAAATGAGGAGAGTTTGTCGGCAGGAAAAAGATCGTACCAGAATCGAAATGGAGAATCCAGTTTTCCGTTTTTAGTTCCCGCTTCCGGGGAACCTGTCGGCCATTTTGGCGTGTCCGGGCGTTCGTTGCCGCGGGTTGTGAGGATCATTTCGCCGGTCGACGGGAATCAAAATCGCACAACAAGCTTGATCCGTCGGAGGGTAACAGGCATAATTCTGCTTGACACCGGTGGAATCGTTGTCTACGCGGGACCGGACATTCCCTTGGAATAGCTCCTGTTCTTTATCCCGAGCTTGGTCGCCGCAGGGCCGGGCAATGCAATGGATTGCGATCACTTTAACCTCTCACCCAGCAGGCCCCCGATGCGCCGCCTTTTCCGGCCGTTTTTGCCCCTGAATTCCACTGACCGGTTGCGGAAGGCGATTCGGCTCCCGAATCTTCGGCTGGCGGTCGAGGGACTCGAAAACCGCGCGCTCATGGCCGCCCTCATCGGCCTCACCGATTCGACAAGCTTGGTCCGCTTTGACAGTTCAAGTCCGGACACGCTCACCACTCCGGTGGCGATCTCGGGGCTGGATGTCGGCGAGACGGTCGAAGCCATTGCTTACCGGCCCGCGACCGGACAGATTTACGGCTTGGGCCACCCCCTGCCAGACACCATTCAATTGTTCTCCATTGATCCCGAAACGGGCGGCGCCACCGCTCTGGGTTCCCCCGTCGCGGTCACGGGGGTAACGGCCAACACCATCTTCGCGTTTAGCTTTGATCCCGTGCTGGATCAGGCGCATGTCGTCGTCAGCGGCGACATCCTGACCAGTCCGCTGGACCTGACATTCGATCCCGACACCGGCCTCCAAGTCGGGACACCGGCCGCCGTGGACGCCTCGGGCCTTTCCGTCACGCTGGCGGGACTGGCCACCTCCAACCATTTCGCCGGGGCCGCCGACACTACGTTTTACGCCTATGACACCACCGGCGATCATTTGTACACCTATGATCCCCTCACGTCGTCCATCTCCCCGGTTGGCGCTTCGGGGATCTCCACCGACTCTGGCAGCGAAGGCGTCGCGGGGTTGGACATCTCCCCTGATGGAACAGCTTACCTGAATGCTGTCGTGGCCGGAACATCCGGCCTTTACACCGTCGATCTCGGCACCGGGGAAGCCAGCACGCGCGGGTCGTTTGGCGGCGTCACGATGAAGGACATTGCGGTGATCGGCAACACCGCCCCGACGCTCAACGGCGCCAATGACTTCACCATGATTCCGACCGACACCAACAATCAGGGAGACTTGGTTTCGGACCTCATCGGCGGGCAAATCACCGATCCCGATCCGGCCGCCCTGTCCGGGGTCGCCGTAGTCGGTTCGACCGGAACCAACGGCGAATGGGAATACACCACCGACGGCGGCGCCAACTGGAAACAGTTGGGAGCCGTCTCGGACACGTCGGCCACATTGCTGGACACATCCCCCTTTGATCGCCTCCGCTTCGTGCCGAACAGCAAAGCCCCGAACACCGCAACCCTCACCTTCCGGGCTTGGGATCAAACCGATGGTCATGCCGACGGCGCGTCGGGCGTGGACGTTTCGGCCAACGGCGAATTCAGCGCCTACAGTTCCGAAACGGCGACCTCCAGCATCACCATTCAAGACATTGGCCTCGTCGGTGGCAGTCTGGTGATTAGCGGCACGGATGGCAACGACATCATCACGGTCTCGCCAAACGTCAAACCAAACGTCAAACCGGGCCAACTGAATGTGACGATCAACGGAACCCTGGCGGGAACCTACGACTTGGCGGATATCACTTGCGGAATCATCATTCACGGCTACGCCGGCAACGACCGGATCACCGTGGCGCCGACCGTCGCCATCGACACGGCGATTTGCGGCGACACCGGCAACGACACCCTCACCGGCGGCGCCGGGGATGACCTCCTCGACGGCGGCAAGGGCAACGATTCTCTCGTCGGCGGCAAGGGGGACGACACTTACCGATTCGCCGACGGATGGGGCGTCGACAAGTTCGTCGAAGCGGTCAACGGCGGGGCCGACACCCTCGATTTCTACGATGCCTGCAACAACATCGTCTTCACCAAGACAACCACACTGACGGCCAAAAGCGGTGCCAACACGCTCACCGGTTCGCAGGCCGAAAGCATCATCGGCGGCGCCGGGTTTGACACCCTCGTCAGTCCGGGGGTGGCCGCGACAACGGCCATTCCGGCCGACAAGCGGCATTTCCAGCCCGCGCCGCCCGTCACCACCCTTGGCCGGGGCGGCAATATCTGGGATATCACGCACTTTAATGCCGGCACGCTGAACGGTTCGTTGGATTTCTGCGGCATCGAGAACCTCACCGGCGGCGCTGGGGCTGACACGTTCAATCTGGCCAATCACGCCGGCGTCTGCGGCGCCATCACCGGCGGGGCCGGGGTCAACACGCTGAACTACTCCGATTTCACCCACTCCGTGGTGGTTTCACTGCAAGACAAGTTCGCCACCAATATCGGTTGCTTTAGCGGCATCAATGCTTTCGTGGGAAGCGGCGATGGCGCCAATTTTGACTCCACCGGCGGCGGCCTCTGCGAGGACACCTTGATCGGCCCTGACGCCGCCACGGCGTGGAGCATCACCGGAGTCGACACGGGCAAGGCCGGCACGACGAGTTTCAAGGGATTTGGAAATCTGGTCGGCGGCAAGGGGAATGACACGTTCAAGATCAGCGTCGGGGCGTCCATCAGCGGATTCCTCGAAGGGGGTTCGGGCACCAACACGCTGGACTACCGGGCGTTCAAAACCTCGGTTTTCTTCAGCTATGACCTCGGAATTTCCACCGCGATTGGCGGTTTCGTCGATGACATTCAAAACGTGATGGGGGGCGAGGGGAATGACATTCTGGTCGGTTGCGATGTCGTCAACGTCCTGTCCGGCAATGGCGGCCGCGACATCATCATCGGCGGCTCCCAAGACGACCAGCTCAACGGGGGGGCGGGCGACGACATCCTCATTGACGGCGAAACCGAGTTTGATTCCGATGTCACCGGCCTGATGTTGTTGCAAGCCGAATGGGTCCGCACGGACGAAACCTATGCCCAACGCCTCGCCCACCTCCGCTTGGGCGGCGGCCTCAACGGCACGGCGGTGCTGGATAGCACATCTGTCTTCACCGATGAGGCCGTTGACAAACTGACCGGCGGGGCGGGAACCGATTGGTTCTTCGCCAACATCAGCATTCCCCCGATTGACATCCTGACAGATCGTGTGAAGACGACCGAACAGGTCAATTGAGGCGGGAGTCTCAATTGCGGCTCTTCATAAAACTCAGAAGGCCGTCCCAAAATCTTAAATTTGGGACGGCCGGATCGATATTCGACTTGATCGCTGTCATTCAAATCCAATCCAGACCGCTAAGTTTTGCCAGTTTGGACATCAATTTGCGGATTTCATAAAATCGACATATTTTGATTTGTTTGGCTTTTTCAATTTCCTTCCCCCTGATTCGTCTGTTCTTTGCCGATTCGACACCCGTGCTGTCGTCTCAACATGCCTTGAATCACTATTGCCCAGCCGAAAAAGCAGCCTTAAATTCCGCACAATCCCTCTCTTCCGGTTAATCGTTAAAATAGGAATTTTGGCTAGAACACAATTTAAAACGAGTCAACGAAATTATCCTAAAATTTAGTCAGTTCCCCTTTGTCAAATTCCGATTCCTCGTTAGAGTCAAAAAAGTTGAAAGTCGTCCTTTGACGATTAATCAGGTTTGAGGTCCCCTCAAAACTTCAATCTGATTTTTCTCACCATCCACGGCTCTCCCGTCCGCGGAGTTTACAAATGGCCTTTTGGAATATGAACATTAACGCCAGCTTCAAAAAACAATCGTCCGGGTTCAAGAAGCAATCGCCCAGCGCCCGCTTGAACGTTCAAACGCTTGAAGCCCGCGAAGTGCCCGCCAGCGGACTGGGGGTCGCCAGCGATTTCAGTGCCTTCTACTTCGGCGATGTCAACGCTTACAACAGCGACATCGAAGGCCGGGTGGCGGTCGGCGGCAACGCCTCCTTCACCGCCTACAGCGTCGGGACCAAGCTCCCGAACTCCAACGGCACGCGGGACGACTTGATCGTCGGCAACGACCTGACCTTCACCAACGGCCAGAACTTCGCCGGCAACACCGTTTACGGCGACAAGGCCACGACGGACATGTTCGGCCACCCGCAAGGGGACATTCACAAGGGCACGCCGATCGACTTCGCGGCCGCCCAATCCGAGCTGACCAACCTTTCCAATGCGTGGAAGGCCATGAAGTCGACCGGCTCCGTGTCCAACTGGTACGGCGCCCTGACGCTCACCGGCAAAGACGCCAAGCAAAACGTTTTCAACCTGACGGCCGCCCAGCTGTGGGACGCCAACGGCATCACGATCAAGGCTCCGGCCGGGTCCACGGTGCTGGTCAACGTCTCCGGCACCGATGCCCGGATGCAGTTCATGGGGATGAACCTCCAGGGGGTTGACAACAACCACGTGGTGTTCAACTTCAACCAAGCCACCAACCTGCAATTCCAAGGCATCGGGTTCTTGGGCAGCGTGGTCGCTCCGAAGGCCGCGTTCGACTTCTCGAACGGCGCCATCCACGGGACCGTGGTCGCCAAGTCCATGTGCGGTTACGGCGAAATCGAAACGGCCAACCCCTGCATCGACATCAAGCCGCCGTGCATGCCGTGCCCCGGTTCGACCATCAAGGGCAACGTGTTCTATGACAAGAACAACAACGGCGTGATCGACACCGGTGAAAACACCCTCAGCAACATCAAGATCACGATCACCGGGATTGACAAGAACGGCAACCATATCAATCTCGCCACCACGACGGACTCCGACGGAAACTACTCCTTCGTCGGCCTTCAAGAAGGCACGTACACGGTCCGCTCCGCCAACCCGACCTGGATGCACGGCGGCAAGAGCGCGGCCGGCTCCTTCGGTGGCAAGACCGGCGTGAACGTGATCTGCGGCATCCAAGTGAAGGGCTGCGGCGTGGTCTCCACCGGCTACAACTTCGGCGAACTCTGCGGCTGCAAAGACTAATCGCTGACGAGAACTGACAAACCACAACGATCCCGGCGAATGTTCGCCGGGATCGTTTCATTTCCCGCCCGTCTCCAATATCCTGTCGGCACATGATTCCCGACTGGCAACTACCAACCGGCACGGATCGCGGTCTGTGGGACTACGTCTCCAGCCGCCGCGTGGCCGACGAATACGACGCCGCCCTTTCCGGCACCCATTTGCTGGAAGTGGATCTGGCCTTTGCCGACCAGCACTTCCCGACGCCCGGCAAGGTGATCGACCTCGGCTGCGGCACCGGCCGATTGCTGATGCGCCTCGCCCCGCGCGGGTTTGACTGCCTCGGCGTCGATCTCTCGGAGCCGATGCTTGATGTGCTTCGCCGCAAGGCAGCCGACGCGAACTTGCCGATTGCCACGCTCAAAGCCAACCTCGTCGAGTTGGACGAAGTTCCGGCCGCCTCGCACGATTACGCGGCCTGTTTGTTCAGCACGCTCGGAATGCTTCGCGGCCGGGAGAACCGGGCCGCTTTTCTGAAACATGTCCGCCGAATTCTAAAGCCCGGCGGGGTGTTCGTGGTCCACGCCCATAATGTGCGGTTCAAGATGGGATTTGGCCTCGGCCGCCGGGGAGCCGAACCCGGCGACCGGACCATGCCCCAGCACCGGGGCGGGGCCGACCTGACGCTTCACCACTACACCAAGCGAGAACTCCTCGCCGAGCTCGCCCCCGCCGGATTCTCCCTGCGAGAGCTTCGCCCTGTCAGCACCCGGCCTGATGGACGGTTGCTGATGCCGTGGCTGTTTCCGGGCGTGAGGGCTTACGGATATCTCGTGGCCGCCGTGGCTGGCTGAGAAGTCGCCAGATTGTCTGTAACATTCGCAAGATAATTACCGCTTCCAGGCTGGTGGGCGGCGGCAGACAGGACAAGCCAGAGGATATTCAGCACGACACGTTGACTGGCAGGTGGCCAACCGTCTCCGAGGCCGGTGGGTTGCTCCAACGGCAAATGGCGGGCGACCAAGTCGAAGAAGGCCCATGGCATTCGAGTTTGAGCCATGACGGACGCCTCCTGTCTGGTGGCGATTGCCTGTCAATTGCTCAAGTTGAATGCCAGAAGTTTTGTTAGCGCCTCCAACACCCCCAACATTCGCAAGCCGATCACCACAGTTAGGCTGACCAGCAACGGCGGAGCAACCCGTCTCATCAACTGGAAAGAATTGGTTCCGGTCAGTTTGGCGGCCATCAGGCAGACGGCCGCCACCGGAGAGAGCGTTCGGCCGGCGGCCGAGGAAAGGGACACCACCGCTCCGATGTCGGCGGGGTCCGCTCCCACGGCGTTTGCCGGAGCGACGTAAAAGGAGTACAAGCTCTGTGTCGCCGCGATGCCAGACCCGCCGATGGCCGCGAAGCCGCAGGGAATCGCCCCGGCCAGCGGGTCCAGCAAATCCGGGGCATGTCCCACAAGGTAGCCGATCACCCGCGTCAGGCCGACAAGTTCGATCGCCTTGCCGAAACAGTTGGCGATCACGATCAACGAAATCACATCCGTGAACGCATGCCCCGCCCCCTCGAAGAAGGCTTTCGGTACCCCCCGGATCTTTTGCCGGTGGCTCAACGCGGCCAGCGCGACCCCGAGAAGCATGGCCGCCCCGATCAGCCGGGTTTCGTAGCCCGAATCCTTTTTGTCGAACAACACCATTGCCGGGGCGCCCGCCAGTTGGCCGAGGACTTCCACGGGTTTCGTGACCACCCAGCGTTCGGGAACCTTGAAGACATTGAACGGCGGCCCGATCAGGAACAACACCACCAGAGGCACCACCGGAACCAACGCCCGGAAAATGTTCACACGGAAGCTCACCGGCGGCTCGATCACTTCGGGGATTGTACCTTTGAACTGGCGTTCCCCGCGAACCGTGAGGTACCAGAAAATCAGCGTCGCCAGAATCACATGCGGAAACAACAGGGGAACAACATGCGACACCACCTTGGTGGGGGACATGCCAAGCCGCTGGCCGACCGTGTTCAACTCCGGGGCACCGGGGTTTAGCAACTCCCCGCCGATGGAAGCCCCGAGCAAAATCGTGGATCCAATGGCCACATTGGAAAGCCGCGCCGCCCGCATCAGCGGCACCACGACCGCCCCGAGGCAAACGGCCGTGCTGGTCTGGCTGATGACCGGGATGTTGACCATGAAACCCACGGCCACCACGCCGGGGATCAGAAACAACCGGGCGTATTGCAGCGGCTTGGTGAGCGCCCGCACCAGATGTTGATCGCATTCTGTGTGGCGAAGCACATAGGCAAAGCCCATCGCCGTGCAGATAGGGATGACAAACTTCTCGTTGCTGAAGGTCGTCAGAAACTCCCGCACGATGGGGGCGATATCACCCTCCAGGCCGCCGATGGCGAGCGCGGCGAGCAGAAGGGCGAGGCGGACGTCGATGCCTCGGATGATCGCCACCACAGCGGCCGCCACGATCAATCCGGCCGCGAGAATCGTCAGGATTGATCCATCCATGTGCGTTAATGTGTCCTGGGAAGGGTTGGAACCGGTTAAAACGATCACGTTGAGTCGGCGGGTATCGCCGCAGGCACGCATTATGGCGCGGGCGAGTTTGAAATGCGAACGGATTTTGATTCAAGTTTCCGGGGAGCCGGGCGTTCTCGTCCAACACGCGGCATGATTGTCACATCAGGCACACGCCATGCGATCACACCACGGGAGATTATTCACCATGCCGACGGACGCCAAATGCGGATTGCTGGTCGGCGTCGGCTTGGTCATCGCCGTCGCCATCTTGTTCTTCCAGAAAGACCCGGAAGCACCGGCCCTCGCCATCCCCTCGGCCGAGGCCAAGCCCGTCGCGGCAGTCCCCAAACCGGAGGAAAAGCCGCTTCCCCCGCCACCGCTGGCTCCCATCGGCGAGGCTCCGGGACGATTCGTTTCGTTGACAAAATGATCGCTTGAGTCGGCGACAATCCCCGGCCGGTCACCGGGTGAAACTTGAAAAATTCCCGGATCAAATACGCTCAAAAATCCCTTTAAAACCAGCGTAATCCGCACAATCTTCCCATTTGAAAAATTTTGCCCTTGCGGCAGCCCCCCTGGGTTGTGTAATCTTCCACCTCCCGTGGTTCTGGATTGAGTCCAAACCCAAGGGAGCATCGGGGCACGGTCGTCCCGGTTCGTCTGACAAATCACCAAGGAGGGTTCCCGTCATGGCCGCCAAGGAAAGTCCGCGCCCCGTCATCGGTATCAACACGGATTACTTTCTCGCCGGGAAGACTTACTCGGCTCATGCCCGCGTGAACGCCGGGTATTTCGACGCCGTTTATGCCGCCGGCGGCCTGCCGATCCTGCTGCCTCCGCTCGGCAAGGAAGCGGAAATCGACTCTTTGCTCGACCGCTGCGACGGCGTGCTTCTCACGGGCGGCCTGGACATGGACCCCCGCAAAACCAACCAGCCGCTGACCGCCACCGTCCAGCCGATGGCCGAACGCCGCGACTCGAACGACCGCATTCTGGTCCGCCGCGTGATCGACCGGCAAATGCCGGTGCTGGCCATCGGCGTCGGCATGCAGCAAATCAACGTGCTGATGGGCGGCTCCCTCTTCTCGCACCTGCCGGTGGATTGCCCGAAGGCCCTGCCGCACTTCGACCCGACCGGCGCCCCGCACCGCCACATCGTGATGCTGGAGGAAAACACCCGCATCGAAGAAATCTACGGCACCAACGAACTGCGAGTGAACAGCCGCCACCATCAAGGCATCAACGTCGTGGCCAAGGGCCTGCGAGTCGGCGGCCGCGCTCCGGACGGCGTCATCGAAGCCCTCGAATCGGAAGACTCGGACTGGTTCTGCCTCGCCGTCCAATGGCACCCGGAAGCCGACACCGCCTCGGCCCTCGACATGCAAATGTTCGAGTGCTTCGTGCAAGCGACCGCTCGGGAATCACAGGCAGGTGCCGCTCCCCGGTTTAAGCTGGCCGCCGCTTAAGATGACAAGGGGACAAGGGGACAGGGAGACAAGGTGACCAAAAGCGAGCCGGGTCGCGTGGGCGCCCGGAGACCGTCATGTCTCAATCGCTCAGGCGTTTGTTCGGCAAGAGAGGAAGTAGCGGTGGAGAAGCGGCCGACGTTATCTGCCCGACATGCTTGGGACCGGCTGGAGAACTGGTGCCGGAAGAGTCACCCCTTGCTTCTCGATACGCTCAAGCCCGGTGCGACAGCCCGAGAGATTGAGACGGTCGAATTGGCAATTGGGCAACCACTGCCGCCGGACCTCCGCGAGTCATTCGCCATCCATAACGGAGCGAAAAAATTTCTTTTCGGGTATAATCTGCTCACGACACACGAATTGCTCGATCAATGGCAGATATGGAGAGATGTCACGGGGTTCAACGAGGAGCTTCGGGAGGGGGCAGAGTCGTTCCCGCCATTGGCAATCGCCCTCGACTATACCAACGCAAGCTGGGTTCCGCTGACGCAGGATGGGGGCGGCAACCACCTTGGGGTGGATCTTTGCCCTGGGCCGACGGGCGCGGTCGGGCAAGTCATCAACTTTGGCAGGGACGAATCTCACAAATGTGTGCTGGCGTCTGGGTGGGCTGAGTTTCTCGCCGACTATGCGACCCTCTTGGAGTCCGGCGCGGTGTCGGTGATCGATCCGGACCCGTCAGAATGGTTCGACTGCTGCCGAGCCGTGTTTGGTCGGCACTGCCATGATGGTCTGTGCCAGTGGCGGCGGGAGGGGCGCTGGCCTCCACAAAATCAACCCGAACAAAGCGTTGCAGGTGACCGGGGACCTCAGCCCTCATAAATGTGGCAACGGGCGTTACGGCCCCGGCTCCTGAACTGTGTCGATGTATGACGAACTCCGGGCACCCACGCGACCCAGCTCGCCTTTGGTCTCCCTGTCTCCCTGTCACCTTGTCTCCCTGTCCCCGTGTCACCCGATCATCTTTCCCGACCGTCAAGGCTCGCGCCAACCGTCACAATCGTTTCCAGCGGAATTTCTTCGGCGGATTCCCCGGATTATCGCGGCCGTTCTGCGCGCATGGGTTCGCTCGGTTTTCTAAGTTTTGCGTGTTGGGGCGGTTATGCGTTCCGCCCGCAAAATCACTGTCCGAGATTAACTCGGCACAACCGGGAGTCCTGTCCATGAATCGAATGATGAAGAAAGTCGTGAGTTTCCTCCAGAAGGAAGACGGACCGACAGCGGTCGAGTACGCCGTCATGCTCGCCCTGATCATTGTGGTGTGCCTCGTCGCCATCACGTCACTCGGCAAGCAAGCGAACAATACGTTCAGCAACATCGGCACCCAACTCTCGAGCACCACGGCGAGCTAAATGAGACGTGCGGAAAAACCCGGACGGCCACATTCAGAACCCGTCCGGTTTTTTGTTCTTTTTTCGATCACCCAAGAGCCTACCCATGCGTCTCATTTATCGAAAACTGGCTTCTTTCCTGCGACGGGAAGATGGTCCCACGGCGGTCGAGTACGCGGTGATGTTGGCGCTGATCGTGGTTGTTTGCCTCACCGCAATCAGCACGCTCGGCAAACAAGCCAACAACACGTACAGCAACATTGGCACGAAGCTCAGCGCGACGACGGCCAGTTAAACCGCCCGCGTCCTGGGTGAGTCGCGCAACCAGCCCGCCTCACCAACTTCCCTTCGCCGGAGGAGCTTTTTTCCACCGGTCTATTCCAGCCTTCGTTTTTTTGAATTTTTCACCAACCCGCTGTGTAATCTTTTCCATTTATCAGTGGGTTTGATTTTTTCTTTTCCATCGCCAATTTTCCAACAGCTTCAACCTATGACACTTGCGACGAATCCATTGGGTCGGCCCTCCGATCTGGCACGGGACTCGCTTGATGTATTGTCACCAACCAAATCGGGACCGTGATGAACGACCCGAACGGGGCTGGCAGAGAAGAGGGCTTCGGGGAACCGGAACTTCCCCGAACCAGATTTGGAATTGGCTGGCCCGGTCGCTGGTGCCAGCCTGTTCCGAATTCCCACTCTCCCGAATTTATGTCACCGGGATCACGGTCTCCGCATGGCCGCCCCGTTTGAACCGCCACCGCCGACCACGGTGACGGAATATCGATCTCCTCCCCCCTCATCCCGTCCCGGCATCCCTCCGGGCCGGGATGTTTTTTTTCTCTGGCAGTTGGAAAGCTTTAGAGTGGGAATGACCAATGACCTGCTGGAATGACGCAATGACCAATGACCAAGCCGATTGTGTTCCGGGGCTCATCCGGGCAAGTGAATAAATCCTGATTGGTCATTGGTCATTGGTCATTCGACCGCGAAACGCCTCTAACTATCCGAGACTCGCAAGACATGAGGCCGAATCGATAAAAACACCGATGAATTCGAGGTGTTCCGTCATCCGCAAGGTGTTCGGCGTGCGATCCTTGCGAACGCCATGAGTCGCACGAGGGGCATGGCCGAACGAAACGCGCGGACTCCGCACGACGGGCATGGCCCGCAGTAACCGCGCAACAAGTCATCAATGATGAAGAGGTTCGGGAAGCGAAATGGATTTCCCGCAAGAGACAGGGATGACAGGCCGATTTGGTAAGACAGAGAAACCATGACGGGCCACCCGTCGAACGACCGGCGGCTCATCACCTCCGAACTTCGACGGACCGGAACCGGCAACCGAGAGAGGGATTCCGGGGCAACCACGGGAATCCTTTATTATCGGTCTGGAACCGGCGGCACAATACGACCGCACCACACAACGGAGCCCCTCCGTGAATCGAATTCTGTTTCCGGCCGAGTTGAACGACCCGAATCGTCGGGCATACTTTGTGTGGCGGACGGATTTCCCAGCCGTCGCCGACCGGGGAGCAGACCAACCGATGAACAAGCCCGCGCCACGCCGACCGCGTGGGGCGTCGATACGGAATCGCGTCCTTCGACGAACCACCCTGACCAATGCCACCGATCGAACAAGCCAGGAAGGTTTGAACATGAACACCCAAGTGATGGAACCGGACATCCGCGCCGATCTCGTGGCAAGGGTTCGCCGCGAGATCAGCGAAGGCCTGTACGACACGCCGGAGAAGTTCGAGGCCGCCCTGAGCCGCCTGTCGGACAACATCCGGTTTTCCTGAGCCGACGCCGCCCGCTAGAATAAGGGCATGGGTCCGATTTCCTGCTTGGGAGGCGCTTGATGTCGCTACCTGCCGTTCATGTCGGTCAGTCGCCGGTCGAAAAATTCCGTGAATACCTCGCCAGCCGGGCAACGCCCAAGCGAATCACGGATCAGCAAAAAGATCTGGTCGAACACATCTTCGCCCGGCACAGCCATTTCGACGCGGACCAGCTCCTGAAGGACTTGGAAGGGGCCGGTGCGGGGATCAGCCGGGCGACGGTGTACCGCACGCTCACGAAACTCGTGGATGCCGGCTTGCTGCGAAAGCTGGAAATCGGCACCCGGGTCTTTTACGAACACGATTACGGCTATCCGCAGCACGAACATCTCGTCTGCCATGTCTGCCACAAGATGATCGAATTCCAACACCCGGCCATCGAATCGGCCATCGCGGAAATCGCCGCCCAACACCAATTCCAAATGGAAGGCCACACGCTGGTGATTCAGGGAACGTGCATTGAATGCAACCGAGCGAGATCATCCAAGCGGCGGTTGGATTTGATTTGAATTTGTGGAAGAGAAGACTAACCACAAAGACGCAAAGATCACACAAAGTTTCACAAAGAAAGCCAAAACAACAAGCAAAGTTTGATTAAGAAATCAGAAGACAAACCGGATTGATCCGTCGTTCGCTCTTGGTTGGATTTCTTCTGTTTTCTTGTTCAAACTTTGCTTGTTGTTTTGGTTTTCTTTGTGAAACTTTGTGTGATCTTTGCGTCTTTGTGATTAGTCTTCTCGGCTCTTCTCCTCTTTTTTACTCATCCAACTGCCGTCGGATCTGGTTGAGCCGCCTAGGGTCCACGTCGCCGGGCGGGTGTTCGATCAGGTAGTCCACGTCGGCGATGGCTTCTTTTTTCATTCCCTTGGAAAGATACATCCCCGCCCGCATCATGCGGCTTTGCCCGGCCTCGGGGTCGAGCATCAGGATGCCGTTGAGGTAACGCAGACCGCCGTCCACGTCTTGGTCGTTCTGGGCGACGCGAAGAAGGTTGTGCAGCATCCGCGAGACGATCAGCTTTTTGGTCACCGGCTTTAGGAATTCGTCGCTAATGTCGATGCCGCCGACTTTTTTCTTCGCTTCCTCTTCGGTCATGAACTCGCCGCGTTCGTAAACGTCGATGAACTTGCCTTCCCCTTTCGCGGGCATGTGCCGGGCGACGAAGTGCCCCGGCAGGCCGATCCCGGCGACGGGAACATCAATTCGCCGGGCCAGTTCCATGTAAATCACGCACAGGGTGATCGGCAATCCTTCGCGGTCGTCCATCACTTCGTTGAGGTAACTGTTCGACCGGGTGTAATAATCCCCCCGGCTGCCGTGATAGCCGCGAACATCGAAGAAGAATTTGTTTAGTGTCTTGAGTTTGGCCGAATCGTCCGCGTCTTTCGGAAGCAGGGCTTTGATCTTCCCGGCCATCCGGTCCACTTCGTCGCGGTAAGACTTCACATCCACATCTTCGTTGTCCAGTTTGGCGAGCAGCAGGGCGGCGTGGATCAGGTCGGTCTTTTCCTCGGGTTGCTTCAAGACCGCCATCAGTTCGTCGTACACCCGGCGTTCCTGCACACGGGAGGCCAGAAACTTCAACTCGGCCGCCTGCCGTTCGAGTTCCTTGGCCCGTTCGCGGATCACATCCGTGCTGGATTTTTTGGCGGCCAATTGGCCCAATGTCTTCTGCGGGTCGCCTGTCTTGAAGTCGCCGAGCAACTTGAGGATTTCCTTGGAATCTTCCGGCGTGGAAGCGAGCGAGGCCCCGACGCGGAAGTTCTTGAACTCGGCCTTTGTGTCCCGAAACTTCGCCAGCCCCACGCTGGTGCCTTCGCCGGCCACGTCATCCGATTCCAAGACGAGTTGATCGTTCAGGTAGCAGAGGGTTTTGGTTTTCTCCACCCGCACGCGCAGGGTGTTCCATTCTTCCGGCTTGTAGGAGACGCTGGCGGCATCGTGGAGGATCTTCCACGAATACACATCCGGGCCATCGAATCGGGTGAACCGGAGTTTCCCGCCCGTGGGGTAAAATCCGTAATGCCTCTCGCCATCGTGCCGGAAGATCAGCCCGGCCGCTCCGCGTTCGTCTTCAAGTTTCACGGTCACGGTCACTTCAAACGGAACCTTCGGCGTCTCCCGCTGATACACGCAATAGCTGCGGCCCCCGAAACCGTTGCCCGCCCCCTCGACGCGAAGACGGCCGGCCCGCTGCGTCCATTGGCTGCCGAGTTCGACCTTCCAATCCTCTGGGTCCAGTGCCCCGATGGTCACCCACGCGGCCATCGGCACGGTGTTCGGCTTCTTCAACAGTGGTTTGAGTTCATTGACGGAACCAGCGAATCCGAGATTATCCGTGACGAGCGATTTCAAAGTGATGATCCCCTGCACCCGGCCGAACAGGTCCACCAGCGGGCCGCCGCTGTTGCCCGGTTCGACCGGAATGGCAATCTGAATCATCTTGCGGCCTTCGATCTCCCGCTTGCCAGACACCACGCCGCTGACGACGCTATGCTTCAGCCCCTTCGGATTGCCCAGCGCCAGCACCCCCTGACCGTCTTTGAGGGCGTCCGAATCGCCAAGCGGAATGGGCTTCAAGTCCTTCGCATCGATCTTGATGATCGCCATGTCCCGCTTGGTGTCGTGGGCATGGATGGCGGTCGCGTCGAACTTGCGGCCATCCGCGAATTCGACGGAGATGGGCCGACCTTCCCCGATGACGTGGGCATTGGTGGCGATCAACCCGTCGGCCGAGACGACGAACCCGGTTCCCAGATTTTCGCGCTTGGCCTCCCGGCCTCGGGAGGTGATGACGCAAATGGAGGGTTTAAGTTGTTCGGCGATTTCTTCCACCGTCTTCGCCTTTGGTTCCTGGGCGACGATTGGGCTGGCAAACAGAAAGGGAATGGCCAAAGCAAGAACGCACAAACGCATGAGATTCTCCCGGCGGGTACGTTATTCTTAACCGCCGGATGACCTGACGCAATGAAAAATGCGGAAAGCAACCTTCATGTAATGAAGGATGAAGAATCGATTTTTGGCGGCACCGCCCGAACCCGGTTTCAATTTCCTTGTCCCGTCTGATAATATGAGTCGGCGAGATTCGGACGTTCAAACGTCCAATGATCGCGGAATCACGGTTCGTCACGTCTTTTCGGTTCCATTTCTTTCCCAAGGAGTTTGCACATGAGTACGCCTCGCGTGGACATCGTCCCCCTTCGTCCGGCCGTCAAATCCGATTCGCCGACCACCCTTGACGTGTTGCTCGCCATCACCCCGCCCGAAGACACTCTGACCCAACGACCGCCGATGAACATTGGTTTGGTCCTCGACCGCTCCGGTTCGATGGCCGAGGCCAAGAAAATGTCGTTCGCCCGCGAGGCAGCCGTCTTCCTTGTGCAACAACTCAAACGCAACGACCGCTTTTCCTTCACCGTGTTTGACGAGCAAATCGAAACACTTGTCCCCAGTCGGCCCGTTGAAAACACTTCTTCGCTTGTCTCCCTTATTAATGCCGTCCAGCCTCGGGGGAGCACCGACTTGTTCGCCGGGTGGGCCGAGGGGGGCAAACAGGTCCGGGAAAACAAAATCGCCAACGGCACCAACCGGGTGATTCTCCTTTCGGATGGCCAGGCCAATCACGGCGAGACAAACCCGGACGTGATGGCCGGGGCCGCCAAGGCTCTGAGCCAGGCGGGTGTCAGTACCACAACAATGGGTGTCGGCGATTCTTACAACGAAGACCTGCTGGAAAAGATCGCCGAACACGGGGACGGCAATTACTACTACATCAGTTCGCCGGTCCAACTCATGGACATTTTCCAATCCGAATTGAAGGAACTGGTTGGCATCGCCGGGACGAGCGTGACCCTCCGGGTGAAACTCCCCGAAGCGGCGACCGGCTTGGATGTGTTGAACGACTTCCTCAAAAACGGGGACGGCGCCTATCAACTTCCCAACCTGATCGGCGGGGCGACCACCAACGTGCTGGTGCGGTTCACTGTTCCGGCGCAGGCGGCCGAATCCGAGATCGCCCGGTTCGTTCTCGAATGGGACAATCCCAAAAAAGCCGGCCGACAGACGCTTGAACTGGCGCTGAAACTCCCGGCGATCACCACCGATGCCTATATGAAACTGGCCGAGGATGTGACCGTTTCGGATCAAGTCTCTGTGTTGCAAATCGCCCGGCTCAAACGGGAGGCGATGTCCCACATGGATCGCGGCGACATGCACGGCACCGCCGCCTTGGTGCAAGACATGGACGCGATGGTGTGCGCGATGCCTCCCGCCTCCCTCACAAGGGCCGGTGAAACCGAGGACTTGGAGGAGATCAAGAAACTCCTCGCCTCCGGGGACAAGGACAAGCTCCGCAAGACCGCCAGCGTGCAATCGAACTACGCCCGGCGAAGCAAGCCGTAAAAGCAACATGGCGAGCCGGGCGCTGACGCCACCCAGCTCGCCGGTCTGGCCATCAGTTCACGTCTCCTCTTCCGATTTCACGCTCCTTTAAATCTCCAACTCGCCCCATCTCAATCTTTTACGCTGGACTTGCTTTCCCCTTCACTGGTAATATCCCCCACAGGACTGAAATATTTTCCTTCCGCAATTTCCAACTCTCCCTTGGGGGTCTTACGTTTCATGAGTCAGACATCGAGCGAACCGGGCAAGAACGAAAAAATCTTGTTCTGGGCCAGTTTCATGACGCTGATCGCCGCCGGCATCGGCTTCTCCGTCCGCGGGGCCATCCTCAAGGACTGGGGCCAGCAGTTCAGCTTCACGCAGAGCGAACTCGGCACCATCACCGGGGGCGGTCTGCTCGCCTTCGGCGTGACGATCATCTTCTTCAGTTTCTTCGCCGACCTGTTCGGCTATGGCAAGCTGATGCTGGTTGCTTTCTTGCTGCATGCCTCCAGCGCCATCGTCACCTTCGCTGCCACGCCGGTTTACGCCGCCTACGGCAAGGAAGGTGCCTACACATGTCTTAGTATTGGGATGTGGCTTTTCGCCTTCGGCAACGGGACGTGCGAAGCGGTCATCAATCCGCTGACGGCCACCCTCTTCCCCAAGAACAAAACCCACTGGTTGAACATCCTGCACGCCGGCTGGCCGCTGGGCTTGGTCCTCGGGGCCGGGATTGTGCTGGGCTTTGGACAGGTCGGCCAGCCGATCCGCTGGGAATTTAAGCTCGGCGTGTTCCTGATCCCGGTGCTGGCTTACGGTATTCTGATGTTCAACAAGCCGTTTCCGCGATCCGAGGCCCATGCCTCCGGTATTTCGATGGGAACCAGCATCCTGACGCTGCTCAGCCCGGTGCTGTTGTTCCTGTTCGTCATCCACGCGATGGTCGGCTATGTGGAACTCGGAACCGATAGCTGGATCGTGAATATCACCGAACGAGTGTTGGGCGATGCAAACAAGGCCCTCATGGCCTTCATTTGGACGAACATTATGATGTTCACCCTGCGATTCTTCGCCGGGCCGATTGTGCATCAGATCTCGCCGCTCGGTTTGTTGTTCTTCAGCGCCACCCTCGGCACGGCTGGCCTGTACATGCTCGGGCTGGATTTCAGCAGCTCGACATGGCCGTGGATTGCCGCTGTCACCGTGTACGGCATCGGCAAGACGTTCTACTGGCCGACCATGCTGGGCGTGATTTCCGAACGCTTCCCCAAAGGCGGGGCACTGGCTCTCGGCATCAGCGGCGGCATTGGCATGATCTCGGCCGGGATGCTCGGCGGCCCCGGCATCGGCTACAAACAGGATTACTTCTCGGTGCAGAAAATCGAGGAAACATCCCCCGCGACTTACGAACGCTACGAAGCCCGGAACGACAAGGGCGAACCGGCCAAGACCGGCTTCCCGATTGTTTCGCAATTTGCCCCCGACAAGGCTCCGCTCGTCGCCGGGATCGACAATGGCAAGTACAAGGTGCTTGAGGATTACCAAGGGGTGAAGAAAGACCCGACCAAGAAGATCGGGATCGACGAAGAACTGGATATCATCGCGGCCGCCAAGGCCAAAGACCCCAACGCCAAGGGCGAGGACAAACTGGAGGCGAACCTGAACGCCCAGAAGAAGTGGTGGATGGAACAAGGTCTGCCGAACGAGGCGAACGATTTGCCGAAACTCGAAGAAGCCAAGACCTACGGGGCAAAGCACGCGCTGCTGGTCACCGCCGCCATCCCGGCGACGATGGCGATCTGTTACCTGCTCCTGATTATCTTCTTCAAGCTGACCGGCGGGTACAAGCAAGAGACGATCTGATGATGGCTGGATGAAATCAGAAGAGCCGGACGCCACAGGCGTCCGGCTCTCTTTGTTTGTTGTCCAAGGTGATTCTTTTGGAGAGCGGCCACACCCGATCAATCGTGGATGGGGCCAAGATCATTTGGAAAAAGGGCCGGACTACCGGAGCGGGTGTCAATCAAGTTGTGTGTGTCAATGAAGCTCCGGCAGTCCGTCCTTGTGCGGGGCAGGCTCAGTGGGCCGTGTCAGCGTCGGAAGGGACCGGGCTGGCGCCCAGATCGACCGATTCTTCACAGCGGCCCGCGAGAACCGGTGTCAAAGGGCTGTTGGTTTTGCGGGCTTGGAGTTCGGCCCGATTGACGGCCACGTCTCGCGGGGCTTCGATGCCCACCCGGATCCGGTCGCCGTTGACGGCGACAATCTTGATCCGAATGTTGTCGCCGATGATGATTTCTTCGTTGAGCTTGCGGGTGAGAACCAACATGATGATCTTCCTTGATGTTGTCTTTGATTCGCTTCGTGAGAAACATAGGTTGCAAAGTCCGAGCCAAAGCATCCGGCATGCAAAATATTTCCAAATAGTGATCTGGACAGGGCATCGAACTCTCGCTGAATTGCCCATCTTTCCGATATTCGCGCCGACGCTCCTGAAAAATTGGCCTTGATTTTTGTAGGTGTTACAGAATTCCACATCAGGGTTGCAAGATTGCGCAGTTTGGGTGTCACAATCGGCAAAACCGGCAACGAATTGGCAGATCCCCCACTTCATCTTGCGTGCGGCTGGCCGCTTGCCTAAACTTACCCTTTCACCCCGGTCACGGATGAGAGACCGCTTCACCGATGCCAGCCACCAAACCGCCCGTCCCGGCGTATGATCCCGCGAACCCCCTGTTCGTGCAACCGGACCGCTCCATCTTGGTGGAGACGTTCAACCCCCGCTATGCGGCGGCCCGCGACGCCATCGCCCCGTTCGCGGAGCTGGAAAAAAGTCCCGAGCATATCCACACTTACCGGTTGTCCAATCTCTCCCTGTGGAACGCGGCCGCCGCCGGATTCACCTCGGCCGAGATGATCGCCGTCCTTCAGAAGTACACCAAGTTCCCGCTGCCGCCGAACATTCCGACGGACATCGAAGAAACAGTCTCCCGCTATGGCCGGGTGAAGCTCGAACGCTTCGACGAAAAACGCCTGCGGCTGGTGTGCGAGGAAAAGGCCCTCTTGGAGGAACTCGCCCGGCAGCCCAAGGTGAAGGCTTACCTCGGCGAAAAGCTGGACACGATCAGCTATGCGGTTGATTCGGGCCACCGGGGCGTCATCAAACTGTCGCTGATCGCCGTCGGTTACCCGGCCGAAGATCTCGCGGGCTATGTGGAGGGGACGCCGCTGCCGACGGCCCTCCGCACCATCGCCCGTTCGGGGCTGCCCTTCAACGTGCGGAACTATCAACGGGAATCGGCCGACATCTTTTACGCCGGGGGCGATGTGAAGGGGGGCAGCGGCGTCATCGTCCTCCCTTGCGGGGCCGGCAAAACGGTTGTCGGCATCGTAGCGATGTCCTTGGTGCAAAAATCCACGCTGGTTCTGACGACCAGCGTGACGGCCGTGAAGCAGTGGCGACGGGAGATTCTCGACAAGAGTGACTTGAAGGACGACCAAGTCACCGAATACACCGGCGACAAGAAGGAGATTGGCCAGGTCACCGTGGCGACCTACCAGATCATCACCTACAGGCCGGACAAGGACGAAGACTTCCCCCACTTCAAGCTCTTCAGCGAGCGGGACTGGGGCCTCATCATTTATGACGAAGTCCACTTGCTCCCCGCCCCGGTGTTCCGCGTGACGGCCCAGATTCAGGCCCGCCGCCGGTTGGGCCTCACCGCCACGCTGGTGCGGGAAGACGGCCGGGAAAGCGATGTGTTCAGCCTCATTGGTCCGAAGAAGTACGACGTGCCGTGGCGGGAATTGGAAACGCAGGGCTGGATTGCCTCGGCCAGTTGCGCGGAAATCCGGACGGCCCTCCCTTCGGAAGGCCGCATGGAATACGCCGTCGCCGAACTGCGGGACAAATACCGCATCGCCAGCGAAAACCCGGCGAAGGACGACATTGTCGCCCAATTGCTCAAACGACATGCCCACGAGCGGGTCATCATCATCGGGCAATACATCAGCCAGTTGAAACGCCTGAGCGAACGGTTCAACCTCCCGCTCATCACCGGGTCAACGAAGAACGACGAACGCGAAGAGTTGTACGGCCAGTTCCGGCGTGGCGAACTCCGTCACTTGGTGCTGTCCAAGGTGGGCAACTTCGCCATCGACCTGCCGGACGCCAACGTGCTGATTCAAGTGTCGGGGACGTTCGGCTCCCGTCAGGAAGAAGCCCAGCGCCTCGGCCGGGTGCTTCGCCCCAAGCCCAACGGCGAAACCGCCCACTTCTACACACTGGTGACACGGGACACACGAGAACTGGAATTCGCCCAGCACCGGCAAATGTTCCTTACGGAACAAGGTTACAGTTACGCCATCGCGGACGAATCCGAGTTGATGAACATCGTCGCGACCGAACCGGCCCCGGCTACGGTCAAAACGGTTGCGAGCGATGCGGTGATGAAGTGAGCGGGCGGCGAATCACGCGGAGAGCGTGACGCCGCAGCAGTGAAGCAACACGCCGAGAATGCGGTCGGGTTGTGAAATGGGGTATTCGGTCAGATCAATGTCAAGTTCCGTTCCCCGGAGTCGAAGAAACCGCCAAAAAGTGCCGGTGGTGACGCAACCATATATCGGGTCAATCGGCCGACCGGCCCGGAGATTGAACCGCTGGGCGGCGACCATTTCCGCCGCGCACTGGCCAAGTCCGTCCGAAATGCTGTCTCGTTTGGCTTCAACAATGGTGACAATCGGCGCGGAAGCGGCGAATAGTTGCCGTCCCCGGCTGAGAATAAAATCGCAAATCCCCTTGAGGCCGGCTGCTTCATCCACGTTGAGACTGGCCCCTGAAATCACGCTGATCTCATGATTGCTTCGCAGCCAGACTTCTCCCAACAGCGGGGCCACCAACCATTCCGAACGGGCTTTCTCGGAGATATTGCCGATGGCCAGCGGGGCATACGCCAGCAACATGGTGGCCAGCGCGGGGGTCAATGCAACGGGAGGCACGGAAAGGAACATATCGGCCTGATCGGCGATGTTCAGGCCAAGTTCAGCTTGAACACTGGCGAGCGTGAAATCTTGAAAACTCATTGGCGGTCCCCAAGACGGCTGGCATTCTCATTTTCACAGCGATCATCCCCGCCGTGAAGCCGCGACGCGGAGGCTTTGCGCAGCGGAGCGCGTCCAGCGATGGTCACCCAAGTCCTTGAATCCAAGTATTCGGTGACCATCGCTGGACGCGCTCCGCTGCGCAAAGCCTCCGCGTCGCGGCTTCACGCCAAGGATTTACTCGTCGTCTTCCCGCAACTTCGCCAGCACGCCGATGTCTTCCAAGGTCGTCGTGTCCCCGGAGGTGACGCGGCCGGCGGCGATGTCACGCAGGAGGCGGCGCATGATTTTACCGGAACGTGTTTTTGGCAAGCTGGGGGTGAACTTCACGTCGTCCGGGCGGGCCAGCGCCCCGATTTCCCGGGCGACGTGATCCCGCAGTTCCTTCTTGAGTGCTTCATTCCCCTCGAAACCGGCCTTGAGGGTCACGAAGGCGGCGATGGCCTCTCCCTTCAGATCGTCCGGTCGGCCGACGACGGCGGCCTCGGCCACTTTCGGGTGATTCACCAAGGCGCTTTCCACTTCCATCGTGCTGAGCCGGTGGCCGGAGACGTTCAACACGTCGTCCACGCGGCCCATGATCCAGAAGTAACCGTCGGAGTCGCACCGGGCGCCGTCGGCGGTGAAGTAATTGCCGGGGTTTTGGCTCCAGTAGGTTTGCTGATAGCGGGCGTCGTCGTTGAAGATGGTCCGCAACATCGCGGGCCACGGCTTGCGGACGACGAGGAAGCCCCCCTCGTTCGCGGGAACCGTTGTGCCGTGCTTGTCCACGACTTCGGTGACGATCCCCGGAATCGGCCGGGTGGCGCTTCCCGGTTTGGTGGCGATGGCCCCCGGCAACGGCGAAAGCATGATGCAGCCGGTTTCTGTCTGCCACCACGTATCCACGATCGGGCATTTCTTATTGCCGATCACTTCGTGATACCACATCCACGCTTCCGGGTTGATCGGCTCGCCCACGCTGCCGAGCAACCGAAGGCTGGACAGGTCATGAGCTTTCGGCAGATGATCGCCCCACTTGATGAATGCCCGGATGGCGGTCGGGGCGGTGTAAAACACCGTGACGCCATACTTTTCGATGATGCTCCAGAAGCGGTCTTGCTTGGGCGTGTCCGGGGCGCCTTCGTACATCACGCATGTCGTTCCGTTGGCGAGCGGGCCGTACACGATGTAGCTGTGCCCGGTGACCCAGCCGACATCGGCGGTACACCAGTACACGTCCTCTTCCTTGATGTCGAAGACCCACTTGTGCGTGAGGCTCACGCCGAGCAGATACCCGGCGGTCGAGTGCTGGATGCCCTTCGGCTTGCCGGTCGAACCAGAGGTATACAGCACAAACAGCGGATGTTCGCTGTCAAGCGGTTCGGCCGGGCAGACGACGCTTTCCTCGGCGACGATCTCATGCCACCAGACATCCCGGCCCGCCTTCATCTCGACGGCTTGGTTGCAGCGGTTGAACACCACGCACTTTTCAACCGTGGGGGATTTGGCCAAAGCCGCGTCCACGTTGGCCTTCAACGGGACAACCTTGCCGCGCCGCCAGCCGCCATCGGCCGTGATGACCAGCTTGGCTTGGGCGTCGTTGTTACGGTCGGCGACCGCCTCGGCCGAGAACCCGCCGAAGATCACCGAGTGCGTCGCCCCGATGCGGGCGCAGGCCAGCATGGCGATGGCCGCCTCGGGGATCATCGGCATGTAGATCGTCACCCGGTCCCCGGCGACGACGCCGAGTTTCTTCAAGGCATTGGCGAACAGGCAGGTTTCGCGGTGGAGTTGCTGGAAGGTCAGCGTGCGGGAGTCGCCCGGCTCGCCTTCCCAGATGATCGCCGCCTTGTTCTTGCGGGGGCCGTCGAGATGCCGGTCGAGGCAGTTGTAGCTGACGTTGGTCTTCCCGCCGACGAACCATTTGGCATGCGGGGCCTTCCAGTCCAGTGTGGTGTCCCACGGTTTGAACCAGTGCAGGCTTTTCGCCTGTTCGGCCCAGAATGCCTCGGGATTCTCATTCCCCTGCTTCCAAAGAGCCTCATACTCCGCGACGGATTTGACGTGGGCTTGCGCCGAAAATTCCGCGGTCGGCGGGAAGGAACGGGTTTCCTTCAACATGCTCGTGATGGACTGCTCAGGAGAGGCCATTTCGGCTCCGAAAAGATACAGGTGGGTACGGTTACAGGATAAAAGCGGAAGGGGTCGGAAGCCAGACGCGAAGACGTTTCTGGCGCCGAGTTTCTGGATTCTAGCCGACGGCCGGAGGGGGAGGCCTAACGGTCAACGATTCCTTAATACCCACGCCGCTGGCGCCGACAGCCATCATTCGGGCGATTAGGGCGATTAGCCGGGCGGTTGCATCTGGCAGAGAAACACCGTTGGCATGGATGTTGGAAATCAAATTCCGTTGGGCATCCGTATGGCCTCGCTGCGGCCGATGGGCCAGATACGCGGACAGGCTTTCGGCCGTCGCCAGACCGGGCCGCTCTCCAATCAACAGCACGGCCACCGTCGGGCGAAGGGCTTCCCCGAGGGCGTTGAGAATCCCCACCCGGCAATGATGGACAAAGCACGTCGGGCCGACGCTCCAACCGCGTTCGCGGGCCGCGAGTGTCAGCGAATCGAGCAACGAGAGGGCGTTCAACCGCACGGCCGCCGCCGAGAGGCCGTCCCCGATGATGAACAGCACATCGGCCGAGATGGTGTGCGGCCTGAGCAGTTCGAGTGAACCGTCGTCCAACTCCCGGCCCCGGTCGGGCCGCATCAGGTACTCGGCCTTGGAGCAAGCTCGCGTGCGCAGTTCGAGAAAAGAACGCCCCGAAAAATCACGGGGCAGATCTATCTCCGCATGGACCGCATCACGGGCGGCGGCATGATCGGCTCGCAACTTCAGCCAGGTGGAAGTGAGATACCCCGGCCCGGCCCGGCCTACCATCAACCGGGCGGGCGTGCGAGCCAGAGCCTCTTGCAACAGGCGGGCAAGATCAGCTTCGGCGAGAGATTCGTCCGGGAGCGGCATGGAAAAGCGGGAGTTAATGTTCGGACACAAGGGGCCATCAATCGTATCGCCACTTCGCTTGGTCGATCTTACCGCCGCCACGACTCCGCGTCCGGCATCCGGCTCAACGTCGTGATCGCCGCCGTGGTCTCTCGGGCGGTCGTGACGCCGTGTGTCAGTTCCTCGACCAACCGGCGGGCGGCGGGGGTGTTGATTTCTTCCAGTACCACCAGTGCCCGCAGGAAGCGGAGGGTTTCGGGAGAAAGGACGGTCCCGGCGTGTCGCGTGGCCAAACGCTCCAACTGCTCGCGAACTTCCGGGGATTGCGGTTTCCGAAACTTGTCAGACAGTCTATCCGAAACGCCGGAGCCGAATTGTTCCAACCGCCGATAGGCCGAGGCTCGCACGCGGAACGCTGGGTCGTTCAAGTCGGCTATCAGCTTGGCCCACTCGGCCGTGTTCGGCACCGTGATCGGCCGGAGGCGTTGCCGCAGGAACGGCACGAGGATGTCCGAAGGGGTCTCCGACAGTTTCCAGATGGCTTGGTAGGCCGTCGTGGAGTCGCCGACCAAATCGCCCCACCAAGCCGCCATGTCTTCCTCTGTGTGTGTCTTGCTTAATGTTTTCAGCGGGAAGGCCGAGAGATCCCAAGTCATGGCGGTGCCGTCGTCGAATGGGGTCAGCACGGTGTTGGTGTCGAGAAAAACCATTGGCGCCGGTTGAAGTGGGAAAATGTTTTTCGGACCCATGCTGTTTTGGGGCAACGACCACACGCCAAGCTGGCTCGCGGTGGCCAAGTCGAGCAGTCTCAGATGGCGCCCGTCCATAAAGACGGCCTTCCGGCCTCGGATATGCAAATCATCGGTTAAATCCTTGAACGCCGTGGCCGGCGGCCGGGAGATCACCTCGCCGGACGCGGCTTCCCTGATCTCGATGACGTTATCATTTTTTTGAATGGACGACAGAACCCAGAGCCAGCGACTGTCATGAGAAAACCCCGCGACGGCCCCTTTGAACGGGCCACGGGCTTTGCCGGTGCGTAAGTCAATCAATTGAGTATCGCCCCGCAACGTGGTGGCCAGCATGTAATCGTCGCCCGGCTGGCGGATATGCGGATTGTTGATGTCATTTTGATTAATGGCAACCACCAATCGCGGGCGGCCGGATACCGCATTGGATGCGACAACACGCAGAGTCGCGCCGTCATCGTTTTTTTTCGTCGTCGCTGTCAAAACCGTCTGGCCGTCCGGCGTCAGCCAGTTTGAATGCAACGAAGGCATTCCGACACGCAAAGGAACAGCGGTCGTTCGTCCGGTCGCCGTGCCCCAATTCAAGATGGCGCCGCCCCGATTGATGGCCCGGATGATCCGCCCGTCGTCCACGAATGCGATCTGATGCGTGTCTTCCGGCCGCATGGAAAGCATGCGGATTCGACGGGCCGACCGGGCATCCCACAATTCCATTGTGCCGGCGATGTCGTTCGGCATGGCCAGCCATCGGCCGTCCGGCGAACTGACCGCCCGATGGAACTCCGCCGATGAGTCCTCGTCGGCAGCGGGGCTTCCGTCCGTGGCATTTCGCACCAACAGACGAGGCCCGCTGCGGAGAATCAGTTTGGTCCCGTCCCTTGAGTATCGGCACGCCGCGCCATACGAGAACTGTTGGCCGGCAAGTATCCGTCGAACGACTTGCCCCGTTCCGGCATCATGCACCGTCGTCTCGTCGCTCACTGTGACAGCCACCCATCGGCTGTCTGGCGAAACAGTCAGGTCCCGGCAACTCGTCGAGATCGGCGTCGGCCCCGGCACGGTGAACACCACATCGCCCGTCTCCGCGTTAATCACTCGCAAGACCGTAAACCACTCACGGCCAATCTGGGCTTCTTCCAAAATGGCCAGCCGGTCCCCTGACGGAAAGAATGCGGCCATTCCTGATCGGGAATTGCGGGCGAACAGTTCCTTGCCGGTGCCTGAGTCAAGAACGACGAGTCGGCCGTCGACGGCGCCAACCGCCAATCGCCGACCGTCGGCGCTAAACGCCAGCCGCATTTGTTCCTCAGCGGCCCCTGTCCTCGCCTCCGCCAAACTCACGGATTTAGCCTGATTCGCTTTCACATTGAACAAGATGAGATGCTGGTTGCCGCCGACCACGGCAATGAGCGCCCCATCGGGGGAACTGGCCACATCATGCACACGTGAAGTCATTTCTCTGATGGAAAATGACGCGATCATCCGGCCGGTGGCGGCGTTGAAAACACCCTTTGAGGCGTTTCTCCCGACCTCTGTGTCAGCCAACACGGAGTTACCGTCAGCGGAGAGCAGTTCGCCAAAGATGGCTTGTTCTGACAGGCGAACCAGACTGGTCTGCCTGCCCGTGTCCAAGTCCCAGCGCCGGATTGTCCGGTCCTTCCCGACCGTGACGATGGTTTTTCCATCGGCCAAGACGGTGAAATCGGTCAACTGCGGATGCCGCAACCGCAGCGATCCGAAACGCTGGATGGCTCCCTCCGGCAGCGGATCGCCATGCTGATCGACATGCCTCGGCGCCGGCCCTTGCTCGGGCGTCTGGGCCGCCAGCGGGGACGTGGCCCACAAGAGAAACAGACAGCGGGCGAAAGCGGGCATCTTGGCGCTCCAAGGAACCGGACTCCGTCATTTGACGGGCCTGTCCCAAGACCGAACACCCGACCGGGATGTGTTGTTGACGTTTTGCCAAAAAAATGAAATGTGGCAACAGTGAAGCCGCGACTCGGAGGCTTTGCGGAGAGGAGCGAGTTCGGAGATGATCACCGAAGGCCAATAATCGCCGTTCGCCGTGACCATCTCAAAACTCGCTCCTCTTCGCAAAGCCTCCGAGTCGCGGCTTCACATGGACGAAATCGCCGTTTTGAAACTTACCCCTTCAACCCCGGCAGGTGGCCGGTGCTGTCGCCGAGGTTGTTGAGCTTTACGTCCATGCGGTCGAGCATGGAGAGCCAGAGGTTGTTGAGCGGGGTTTCCTTGGCGAACTTCAAGTGCCGGCCGGTTTTGATCGTGCCGCAACCGCGACCCGCGACGAGGATCGGCAGGTCTTCGTGGTTGTGCGCGTTGCCGTCCGAGTTGCCGCTGCCGTAGGCGAGCATGCAGTGGTCGAGCAGGGTGCCGTCCCCTTCCGTTACGCTCTTCAATTTCTCGATGAGGTAAGCTAGTTGGGTCGTGTGGAACTTGTTGATGTCCCGGATCTTTTCCTTCTTCTTGGCATCGTTGCCGTGGTGCGACAGGTCGTGGTGCCCCTCGGGAACACCAGCGAACGGGTAGGGCTTGTTGCTCCCCTCGTTGGCCAGCACGAAGGTGCATACGCGGGTGACATCGGCTTGGAAGGCCAGCACCATCAAGTCCGCCAAGATGCGCAGATGCTCGGCATAATTCGCGGGGATGGTGGCCGGGGCTTTGTAGTCCGGGGTTTTCACCGGTGGGAGCTTGTCCGCGCGGGCGATGCGTTGTTCCACGTCGCGGATGGCCGAGAAGTATTCGTCCAGCTTGCGCTGGTCGTTTGATCCGAGCTTGTTTTTGAGGTCGGCCGAGTCTTCCCGCACGAAGTCCAGCACGCTCTTGCGGCGGGCATCCCGTTTGGCCCGCTCGGCATCGCCGCCTGAGCCGAAGAGGCGTTCAAACACCAGTTTCGGATTCACTTCCTTCGGCAACGGCTGCGTGGCCGACCGCCACGACATCGTGGAAGAGTAAACGCAGGAATAACCGCTGTCACAATTCCCGGCCATCGAACCGGCTTCGCCGCCGATTTCCAGCGAGGGGAGGCGGGTGACATCGGCCAGTCGACCGGCCGCCACTTGATCCACGGAAACGCCGGACCGGATATCTGCCCCGTCTGTCTTGCGAGGCTGGCAACCGGTGAGGAAGGCCCCCAAGGCACGGGCATGGTCGCCACCGCCGTCGCCGTGGGCGCGGGCCTTGTCAGCCGTCAGCCCCGTCAGGATGAGCAGATCATCTTTCACCTTGGCGAGCGGTTGCAGAATCGCCGGAAGATCGGTCAGCGCTCCCTCGGTCTTCGGCGTCCAATCGGCCATGTTCTTGCCGTTGGGCACATAGAGGAACGCCATCCGGTTCGGGGCCGGGGCCGCCTTCCCGTCCACCGGGGCCGCCCATGAGGTGACGGCCCCCATCGAGTCCAGCCACGGCAACGCCACGGTGGCCCCGATTCCGCGAAGCATGGTCCGGCGAGAAATCTGCTGCACGTTTGTTCCCCTATGTGCGGTTCTTTGTTTGAAGTTCCAACTTAAAAGTTCCAACTTTCAACTTTGTCAGCTCGCGTCAACTTGGAACTTCCAAGTTGGAAGTTGGAACTTGCGTTTTTAGCTCTTTCCCCGCCTCATCCGAAACGCATCGCTCTTCACAATCTCGGTCACCAACGCGGAGAACTTGTATTCTCCTTTGGCCGTTCCGGCGACGACCGCTTTCAGTGTTCGCTTGTCGTAGAACTCCAAGCCGCGGCCGAGGGCGTAAGTCAGCATCTTTTCGGCCCAGTTGCGGGCGATCAGTTCCTTCTTCTCTTTCAGAAGCAGCTTCAACTCCTGCGGATTCTTGAATTGTTTGCCGTCGGGAAGTTTTCCGGCCGGGTCGATGTTGAATTCGCCGTCTTTCCAGCGGTATTTGCCAATCGCGTCGAAGTTCTCGAAGGCGAAGCCCATCGCGTCCATCTTCGCGTGACAATTGGCACAGCTTGGGTTTTTACGGTGTTCTTCCATCCGTTGGCGGAGGCTGCCGCTGGAGACGGCCTTGGAATCTTCCTTCAGTTCCGGCACGTCCGGAGGCGGGGGCGGAGGCGGCGTGCCAAGGATTTGTTCCAGCACCCAGCGGCCGCGTTTCACCGGGGAGGTTCGCGTCGGATTGGAGGTCACGGTGAGGACGCTCGCCTGGGTGAGAATGCCGCCGCGAACACCGTCAGCCGGGAGTTCCACCCGCACGAATTTCTCCCACGGGATTTCCTTGCCGCCGGGGGTTGGTTTCTTGGTTCCCCAGTCGTTGCCCTTGGTGTCTTTGATGCCGTAGACGCCCGCCAGTTTGCCGTCGAGATAGGTGTAGCGGCCATCAATGATGTCGAGGATCGAACGGTCTTCCCGCACCAGTTCCTCGAAGAACAATTGGGTTTCCCGCATCATTGATCGGCGGATGTCCTCGTTGAATTGCGGGAACATTTTTTGATCGGGGGCGAAGGTGGCGAGCCGTTTCAACTGGAGCCATTGCATCACGAAGTTGTCCACCAGCGTGGCCGCCTTCGGGTCTTTCAGCATCCGCTTCACTTGCGATTCGAGGTTGGCGCTCAGTTGGTTCTTGGCGGCAAGGGCGAAGAGTTCATCGTCCGGCATCGAGGCCCAGATGAAGTAAGAGAGGCGGGAAGCCAGTTGATACTCGCCGATGGGGTGGGCGTCGGCCGAGTCGGGCCGGTCGTCGAGTTCGACGCGGAACAGGAACTTCGGCGAGGTCAGCACGGCTTGAAAAGCGAACTGGACGGCCGCTTCAAACTTTTCTCCCTTGGCTTCACCGGCTTCCACCAGTTTCACCAACCGTTCGACTTCCTCCGGGGTGGCCGGGCGGCGATACGCCTTGGTGGCGAACCGGCTCATGATCTCGCGGATCTGTTCCCGTTTCGGCTTGGAAGCGTCGGCCGCCAGCAGTTTCTTCTGCGTCTCCGGCCGGGTGTCGGCGGGACCGTTCAGGTTGAAGTTCTCGACCAGGAGCTTGCGTTCCTTGCCCTTGTCGTCTTTCTTCGGGTTGACGAAGTTGACGGCGATCCGGGTGTTGCCTTTGTCAATCTTCATCTTGGTTTCAAAGAACTTCGCTGTCTTTTCATCCCCGCCGGGGATGGTGACGACGTTCATTTCCTTGCCGTCCAGCGTGATGCTCAACTTCACCGGCTCGTTGTCCACGGTTTCCGCGTAGGCCCGGAAGCGGAACACGTAATCGCCGGTGAGAGTCAGGGAGTATTGGGAGTTCAGGTTGCCGGTGGTGATCGGCCGGAATTTACCGACCTTGTCCGGGTTGGTCGAGGGTTCGAGGTATTTGCCCCCCACCCAGCGTTCCGGCGTCTTCGGCAACACCGGGATGATCGCCCGGTCCATGATCGACTCGGCGGCGGCCAGATAGCGTTCCAGCAACACGGGGGAAAGCGTCAGCACGTCTCCGATGTTGTCGAAGCCGTAGCCGATGTCGTCAGCCGGGAAATCCTCGGCGGGGTTGAAGTCGATGCCGACGAGGTCGCGCACGGTGTTGGCGTATTCGGTCTTGTTCAACCGGCGAATGGTCACCCGGCCGGGGTCCGGCTTGGCGGTCAGGTCGGCCTTGTCGAAGATCGCGTTGAGCATGGCGACGAATTTTTCACTCTCGTCGGCCATCGGTTGTGGCTTGTCGGCCGGCGGCATCTCCCCCTCGGCCACCGTCTTCAACACCTTATCCCATAGTTTGCGATTCTTCAGCAGCGAGGCTTCGTCGGTGAGGGTGTGCAAGGCCACGCCGGCGTTTTTCTTCTTTTCCCCGTGGCAGGCGATGCAATGCTTTTGGAGGAACGCGACCCCCTCCTTGCCAAAGTCCGCGGCAACAGCCGGAACGGCGGCGGCGATCCCCAACAGGAAGGTCAAGACAAAGGGCAATCGCATGAAATCGGTTCCGAGGGTCGAAACGGGCGAGGCGGGGGCGTGATCGCGCACCGGCGGGGAGGTATTGGTTATCTTATACGCCCGAATCGCCCGAGAGCAATCGGAAGTTTCATTGAGGCAGGCATGGCGCCGCTTGATGGTTCGCGCCCGGCGGACTTTGCCGGATGTCGCGAACGGACGGGGCGGCGATTTTCCAGCCGCAGAATGTTCGGCCCGGTCATTCCCGTCGATTCAAAAGTTTAACGCCGGGGATAAGCAATCCGTGTGACCGGCCAAAGGAACCGCCCACAATTCGTTTGACAGACAAACACACGCGCGGCACGATGACCGGAGTCAGTGACACGCAAACTGACAAGTTCGAATATCAGCCAAGCTTGCGTTGTTTCGGACAGAGTGTTCCGGACATCTCATCTCCTGAACGGCTGATCGGAGTCCTCTCCATGAGCGTCCCCAAAGCGGACTCGTCCGAGCAACTTCCCCCCACCGTCGATTTGAGTCTGGATGCGCAAGGCGTGGATGCGTCCGGTCAGTTGGCCGACACCGTCAAAACCAACCCGGAAGAGGGAATGGCCTTGAGGCATGCCGTGCTTGATATTCCTCCAAAAGACGAGCCGAGACTGGCCTATGCCAACTGGCTCATGTTCACCGGGCAGGGGGAACAGGCGGAATTCATTCGGCTGCAATGCCGGCTGGCTGAGTGCAACACTTCCCCGGACCACCGCATCGGCCAAGAGTGCAATTGCGAAACCTGCCAGATGAGGAAGCGAGTCGCCGTCCTGCTGATCCCGAGAACGGCGGCCGATTGGGGCGAGGTCAAGGCGTTGGAGTCGGCCGGATTGACCGTGCCCGCGCAATTGGTCACCGGCCAGTTGCCTTACGTTCCGGGGGGATTGGGCTTGCAATGGGTGCGGGGCTTCCCGGCGAGGGTGACGGCGCCGACGGCTGTTTTCCTGAAGATTGCCGAGGCCCTTTTTCGCCGCCATCCGATTACCCACGTGACACTCATCGACGCGGAACAGTATCTGTGGACTGAAAACCGGTCAACCGGCGAGAAGCATTATTGGCTAAACGTCCCCGGCAAAAAAATCTGGGTCGGAACAAAAGGGCCGGGGGGCACGGAACGGGACTCAAACCCCAAGGAATTCAGCCGCTGGATCCAGGAAGGCATCTCTCGGGCTTGTGTTGTCCGGGGCCGGAAACTGGCCGGGCTGCGGGTGTGATTCCGCCATCTATCGGCGGGCTGTTTCCAATTCTCGGGCCGCGTTCGCCGGGGAATATTGTTCCCGCAATGGTTCGGCGGCTTTCACCAGCCGCATCCTCAAGTTTTCATCCGCAAACAGTCGCGTCATTTTTTTGCCCACGGTGGGCGGCTCGGCCGGTTCCATCAGCAGGGCTTGTTCGCCGTCCCGCAACATGGTTGAAAAAATCCGGGGGGCGATGATCGGCTTGCGGGCCGTCAGGGCCGCCATCACGCTTTCCTCGTTCGTGGCGATCACCACATCGGCGATTCCGAAGACCCCGGCCAGCGGCAGACTGGTGCCGACCAATCGAATCCGCGTTCCCTCCGGGGCCAGATTTCGGGTGAGTTCTTCCACTTCGGCGGCCTTCGGCCCGTCCCCGTGGATCAACAGGTAAATATCCGGCTGCGGATACCGGAGCATCTCGAATCCCCAGATCGACGGCAACGCCTCGATCTTCTCGAAGAGCCGGCTGGCGCTGGCAAACACAAATGCCGTCGGCGGGATGCCGAATTTCGCCAGTGTCTCCTCCCGGTTCAACGGCGGCGACTCGGGGGGAACGGCCCAAGGCCACGCCAGCGTGGCAAATTCCCGGTTCAAATAGCGGAAGGAAGCTCCGGGGATGTCCCCGCTGATCCACAGGTTCGAGAATTTCAGCCCGACACCGGCAAGGGCCACTGTCTTCGCCGCTTGTTGGCCCAAGGCGTGGATGTGACGATGTTGGGCCAACAAGCGGCGAAATTCCAGAAGTTTGCGGAAGTCCCAGATTCCCCGGCGATGTTCCGCGAGGTCGGCCACGGCAACCGGCTGACGGAATGATGGCCGCAACAAGGCCAGTTGATCCCGCAAGACCGGGTCGGAAACCACAAAGAGAGGGGAAGTCATGAGGCGTCGGGGGCGTCCAGGATGCCGATGTAGGGCAGGTTGCGGTATTCGTCGTCGTAGTCCAGTCCGTAGCCGACGACAAACTCGTTGGGGATGTTGAAGCCCACAAAATCCGGCTCGATGGCCACTTGCTGGCGTTCTCGTTTGTGCAACAGCACGGCCGTGCGAACCGAGGCCACCCCGAGGGTTTGCAAATGCCCGACCATGTGTTTCATCGTCGTGCCGGTGTCGAGAATGTCATCGATCAGGAGAATGTGCCGACCCTTGAGTTCGGGGAGCAGATCGTCCTGAATGTGCAGGGTTCCGGCGGTGGTCGCCTTCCCCCGATAGCTGGAGGCTTGCACGAGGGCAATCTTCAACGGCAGATCCAGCCGACGAATCAAGTCCGCCAGGAACACGATGCAGCCCGTCAGCACGCCGACGATGGTGATCGATTGTCCCTGATACGATTTGGCGATGTCGCGGGCGACCTCGTCGATCCGTTGTTGAATCTGCTCCGGCGTGATAAGAACGCGCATGCCGACCGCTCCGAAAACGCCCGATGAATGAGAGAGGTTTGGTAGAATTTACGAACCTGTCCCCGTTGATGCGAGACTGAAACAAATCCGTTCAAACCTTTTCCACCATCGCGTCAAACACCCGAACCTTGGCCCAGTTCACTTTGCACTCGTCAATGAACTTGTTGTGGGTCGGGTCTTCCTGATAGGCATCATGGGCTTCCCGGCTCTCGAAAACGATGTGCAGGCTCACATCCCAGGCGGTGTCGTTGACATCCCGTTTCAAATCGGCGACCAGCTTGCCGCAGCAGAAAAACACGATGCCGGGCTGGACTGTCAGATACTTCTTGCAGGCTGCCACTAGTTCGTCGGCCTTCTCGGGGGCGCTGTCTTTCAGGGTGAAGTAAACATCGTGGCACAGGAGCATGGGAGGAACCTCGGAAACGAGAGAGAATGTTTCCACCGATGTTACTCCGGCCCGCTTCCCCCGACCACCGGGCGTTTCGCGTTCGTCATTTTCCCGGCGATCTGCTATCCTCAATTTCAGAGTGTTCACCATGCCAGCGCCGTGATCGCCCGGCCTCTCTTCGAGTTTCGCCACCATGAAATGGGCCAAGTCCGAATACATTCTGAAGGGCGTTTTTCTCGGCCTGCTCCTGTTTGTCTCCCTGCAAAATCTCGACTGGCCCGAAACCGGCCGCCTCGCCCTCTTCCTCGGTGGCGGCCTTGGCCTTGGTTTGTTGATCGGGGCGCTGGGGCAATATCGCACTCTTCCCGGCCTCTTCCGCAATCCCGTCGGTTACTTCCTGTTCTTGCTCTTGGAAAACCCGCTGCTGATCTATGGCGGCATCATCCTCGGCTTGGGGGCCGGAACCGTTGATTATCTCCGCATCCTGTACGAAAGCATTCCCGAAGGGACGCCCAAGCCCGAAGAAACAACCGTCTTGGGTTTCTGCGTGCTGGGCGGGGCCGTCTTGGGGTATGGCCTCGGCGAGTTGCGACAAGCGACCGCCGGATATTACCGGCTCGCACTGGCGATGCTCGTTTGCGCCAGCGTGGGGGCGGGCATTTATTATTGGATCGATCAGGCCGACTTTTTGGCCGATCCCTCCCGTCGGGTGATCCTTGGCATGCACTTGTTGATGGGGATTCCGTTCTTCTACATGCTGGTGTTTGCCGGAGTGGCCGAGGAATCGGAAGTCGAGATCGCGGCCCTGTGCGCCACGCTCGGCTTGGGGTTGTTCTTGGTCAAGTTCCCGAAGAACATGCCCTCGCTGCCGTTGATTCTTCCGGTGGGCCTCTATTGCGTTTACACCATCCGGGTGATGAAACCGTTGCGAGTGTTTAAATACACGCTACGCGGCTACAGCCACAACGAAGTCGGCCAGATTCGCTCCTCGCTGGCGGCCTTCAACCGGGCCTTGCAACTTGACCCCCGCAATCACACGGCCAAGGCCGGATTGGTCCGGCTGCATCGCAACATTCAGGTGGACCAACTCGACAACGCCACCAAGCGATTGCTGAACCCGAACCTGTGCGTGACCGAGGCGGCGAACTACCTGTTGGCCGAGGCCACGCCGACGGCCGATCATCTGCGGGATGCAAACGCCCTGTTGAAGTTCGTTGCCGATCAATGGCCGGAAATGAAGGCCAACACCGATTATTATCGCGTGATCTCCGACACGCACGCCAGGGACTTGGACGCCGCCGCCGAGCGGTTGTCCAACCTGCTCGATCCGGCCGCGTGGCCGGCCGGGGATATTTTCCGCGATGCGATTTTGTTCGATGCGTGGCAACTGGCGTTGCGCGCCCACCCGACGTTGAAGACCCGTGTGGGGAATGTGCAAATCAACCTGCCCGGCCGCCGGATGGAAGCCCTGCGGGCGATCCAACGGCAACTTCGCACGACGCCGACCGACCATGTGGTGCTGGACTTCCGGGCCGAGTTGTTCGATCCGTTGACGGAAGAGGAATACAAGAACGCCGCCTCGACGCCGCTCATCGATTTCAGCTATGAATTCGCCGAGGAACGCGGGCTGGCTTTGGCGGCCACCCCTGATCACTGGCAACAGGGAATGTTTTTCCTGCGGGTTGCCGCCCACGGCCAGCCGGAACGCTCGCCGGGCTTGTTCCTGAAACTGGCCGAGGTAAGCGAACAACACGGCGAGAAGGAAACCGCTCTCGACTATCGCCGCAAAATCCGCGATGTCGGCCAGGCTTTTGGTCCAACGAACATGGCCGCCGACCAACAGAAGATTTACTTCGACACCGTGAAGAAACTTGGCGAAGAGGCGACCAAACGGGAAGACTGGCCCGAGGCCATCCGCAATGTCTTGCTCTCCACGCAAGCCGAAAACAGCGGCAAGGAAACCCTGCGGACGCTGGCCCAACTATACGAGAACAACAAGCAGGTGATGCTCGCCCTGCGAACCACCGAGGACGCCCTGACCCGCGGGGCCGACAAGGATTTGAACGAACGCAAGGACCGTTATTACTATTCGGTCGAACCGGCCGAATTGAAGATCAAAGCCGAGGATGTGCGGTCTTACTTCGACACCAAGTATTGCATTCGCAAGGCGAAGCAACTTCTTGACGGCAACAGTCAGGATTTGGATGTGATTGATTGGGCCAATCATCTCGCCACGCTGGCGACGGTGATGGAACCGAACAATCTGGTTGGCAAAGTTCAAATGGCCCGCTGCCATCTGCGTCGCGGCGAACGGGACGACGCGATGCGTCTTCTCGAAGACGTGAACGAGATGAAACCCTCCGGCGAGGCGGAGCGGGACGCTTGGGAATGGACCCTGCGGCAAATCGGCGGCCTGTATCTCGACGAATACAACCGGCCTGATTTGGCCGTCGAGGTATTGCTGAAATTCTCCGGCTCCGAAAAGAGCGGCGCGAGAACCCTCTACGACCTTGGCCGGGCCTACGAGGCCAACAACGACTTGGGCAAGGCGCTGGCTTACTATCACCAAGCAGCCTCGTTCGAGGACAATCCAATCCGTTGGGATGCGGAAGACGCGATTCGCCGGTTGAAGGAACGCGGGGCGACCCCGAGCGAATTGAACTGACGAACCAGATTCGTGATCGTTTGACCCATCCGAGACGCACATGCCATTGTTGACCAATCTTCAAACCAGCCGGGGCCGGCCGTTGCCCCTCGGCGTCCGTTCTATTCAAGGCGGTTTGAATTTTTGCTTGTTATGTCGGCACGGCACATCGGTCACCCTCATCATCCAGTCGATTGACGAAAATGATGACACGATCATCGCCCGGATTGACCTTCATCCGAAGGTCAACCGCACCGGCGATCACTGGCACGTGATGGTGTGCGGCCTCCCCGCCGAGGGGTTTCGCTATGGCTGGAAGGTGGATGGCCCCATCGGGCACGGCCATCGCTATGATTCCACCCAAACCCTGATTGATCCCTGCGCCCCGTTGCTCTCCGGCGGGGCGGTCTGGGGGGCGGCCTGCGAATTCGACCGGCATAAAACCTCCCGTCGCAGCCTGTATTATCACGGGCCGCACTATGACTGGAAAAATGACGCCCCGCCGCTTGTTCAGCATGAAGAATCGCTGGTCTACGAACTTCATGTCCGGGGCTTTACGTGCCACCCGAATTCGGCCGTCTCCCATCCTGGCACGTTCTCCGGGTTGATTGAAAAAATTCCCTATCTGAAGTGGCTCGGCGTCACGGCTGTCGAACTGCTTCCCATTCATGAATTCGACGAGTGTGACTGTGCGTTTATCAACCCGAAGACCGGCGAGCGGAACCGGAATTTCTGGGGTTACAACACTCTGTCGTTCGCGGCCGTGAAGGCTGGTTATGCCGCCAGCGCGCCGAACCACGGGCAGATCGGCGAATTCCGGGACATGGTCCGGGCCTTTCACGACGCGGGCATGGAGGTCTGGCTGGACGTGGTGTTCAACCACACCGGCGAAGGGGACGACCGCGGCCGGACATCGTCCTTCCGCGGGCTGGACAATTCGATGTATTACATGCTGACACCGGATGGCCGGTATCAGAATTTCACCGGGTGCGGCAACACGCTGAATTGCAACCACCCGGTCGTGCGGGATCTCATCCTCAGTTGCCTCCGGTTCTGGGTCGGCGAAATGCACGTCGACGGTCTTCGCTTTGATCTCGCCTCGATCATGGGGCGGGATTCCAAGGGGAATGTGCTGGCCGAGCCTCCCATCGTGGAGATGATCACCGAGGACGGCGTCCTCCGGGACACCAAACTGATCGCCGAGCCGTGGGACGCGGCCGGTCTCTACCAGGTTGGCGGTTTTCCCTATGGCCCGCGCTGGAGCGAATGGAATGGCCGCTTCCGGGACGATGTGCGGCGATTTTGGCGGGGCGAGCCATACACCATCGGCCCCCTGGCCACCCGCCTGAGCGGCAGCGCGGATCTTTATGCCTGGTCCGGCCGGTTCCCCCGGCACAGCGTGAACTTCATCACTTGCCATGATGGTTTCACGCTGTGGGACATGGTGAGCTACAACCACAAGCACAACATCGAAAACGGCGAAGACAACCGCGACGGGATGAACGAGAACGATTCTTGGAACTGCGGCATCGAGGGGGAAACCGACGACCCGCATGTGCTGCTCCTCCGGCAGCGGCAGGCCAGAAACTTGATGGCCACCTTGCTGTTGTCGCAAGGCGTGCCGATGATCACGGCCGGGGATGAGTTCCTGCGCACGCAAAAGGGCAACAACAACGCGTGGTGCCAAGACAATGAATTGAGTTGGGTGGATTGGTCCCTCAAAGAAAAGAACAAGGACTTCCTGCGCTTCACGCGGGAGATGATCCAGTTCCGCAAACGTCATCCGGCCCTGCGCCGCAAGGGATTCTTTCAGGGAGAGTTTGTCCGATCCCCCGCCATGCCGGTCGTCGCTAGTTCGGATAGCGCGCTGCTGGCGATGCCCTCGGCGAAACCAACCGCCCATCCGCCCGTTCCCCCGTCGTTGCAAGGGCTGGCGGATATCTACTGGCACGGCGTGGAACCGTTCGGGGCCGACTTCTCCGAGCATTCGCGGGTGATCGCCTATACCATCGACGGTCGTTACACGGGCCGCGCTGATATTCTGGGGGACACGTCGGACAACGACATTTATGTGGCGATCAACGGCAGCGACGTGGCAATGTCGTTCCGCATCCCGCCGTCGCCGCAGCGTAAGAAATGGCGCCGCGTGATCGACACCGCCTTGCCCAGCCCGCAAGACATCGTGCCGGAAAGCGAAGGATTGCTCATCCCCGAAGGTAGCCGCTACACGGTCGGGGCATTCGCGTTGGTGGTGATGGTGTCCTCGGATTTGAAGGATGAGGGATGAGTTTTCAGTTTTCAGTTTTCAGTTGAAACCGTCGCTTGACGGTATCTTCCAGCAATAATTGTGCTTTGCTGAAAACTGAAAACCAAGCGAATCAAAGAAGTGTCAAAAGCCCTCTTCGCGCGGGTGTGTGTTTGAGATTATAATCGTTGTTATCCGCGGGAGAGGACTTCCTCGCGGGGCATCGGTGAGGGTGCAACATGGCCGGATCAGGCAAACGACCACAATCAAGTACCAGCACGGCGCTGGGTCGGCTGGCGAACCAGACTCAGCAAGACTTTGAACTCGAATTCTTCGCCGGCATCTTGGATCATCATCCGGAATACGTGGAGGCCCTGAAGGTCCACGCCAAGAATCTCGCCCAGGCAAAACGGCACGACGAAGGCGTGGAGTTCGACTCCCGCATTACCCACCTGCGGCCGACCGACTCGCTGGCTCATTACAATCTGGCCTGCAGCTACGCCCTCACCCGCCGACTGGACGAAGCCCTTGAGGCCCTTCGCCGGGCCGTCGAACTCGGCTACCGCGACTTCACCTTCATTCAACAAGACCGCGACCTCGACCCCGTCCGCAAAGATCCCCGTTTCCGGGCGATCCTGCGGGAATTCAAGAGCCGGTGAGTTTCGCCTCTCATTTCTTTGGCCGCCGCCGGGAATGCCAGCGTCCGGAACGCATGGAGAAGAACGTGTCCCGGCTTTTTCCAATTCTTGGCCTGATTCTCCTGACAGGTTGCTCGTCTTCGGTTGTCCAGCCTCCGGAGACAGACAAGATTCATCATGCTCTCGATGAACTCGCGGCCGGTCGCGGTGAATGGGACAAGTTTTCCATCACCTACGACGACATGCACGGCTTTCACGGCGGATTGACACTGACGATCCACGGCGACGGGCAGATTGAGCGGCAAATTGTCATCAATCATGCCGAGGTTCAAACGGGCAAAACGCTCTTGGTGCCGAAGGAAGACTTGGAGAAACTCCTGGCCTTGCTCCGCGAATTGAGAGTTTGGGAGCAACGCACAGCCGAGCGAACCTCGTTGCCCGACGAGAGCCGTACCGAGCTAACGATTCATTATGGAGACAACAAGACCACAATTTGGGAGTGGTACAATGAGATGTCAGCCAATGCCCGCATTGAGAAAGTGCATGATTTGATGTCTCAACTCGTGCGGAGCCAACAGCAACCTCCGCAATAGTGAAGCCACGAGAAAAGGCATCAACCCGGCCTGTCTTGCAAGCATTCCACCAATCGGTGTTCAAACACCAGCCAACCGCCGGGGATGTCCCTGGCGAACACTTCAACCCGGCTGTCCCGTCGGTGGCTGGTGGCCCATGTCACCGTCTCGGCGCCGGTGCGGTTCACGATCACCCAGTCTTCCTTCAGGTGAAACACACCTTTCAAGCGGCTGATGCCCGGTGTTCCGGCGAACAGGGCCATCAGGCGGTCTTCGTCAAACACATCGCCTGGGGAAAAGATCCAGCCGCAGGCGCTCGGGCTTTCCTTGCGGACCGGGCGGCCGGGCGTGGGAAACGCCAACAACTTCGGCGAGGCATGATTGTGATCGGCGTGAGCCTCGGGGAAGATCGCCTGCCGGGTCGGATCGGCGCCGAGATCGAGCCAAGCGGGGTCGAGTGTTCCCCTTTCGATCACGGCCACATGCAGTTTCGGCGGGAAGAGTTCCCGGCCCCATTTCATAAATTTTGTTTTGGTGTCGGCGTCGGCTGTGTCGGCTTTGTTCAGGACCAGCACATCGGCCAGTTCCATTTGATCGCGGAACACCGGAGATTCGGCCAGCGGTGGGCAGTTGAAATCGCTTGGCGAGACAACGCAGACAGTGGCCCGCAGGTCCACGAAGCGGGCGATGTTCGGCCGCCGCAAGTCCTCGATGATGCGGGCCGGGTGGCCGACGCCGGTGGTTTCGATCAGCAGGCGTTCCGGCCGGACGTGTTCCAAGACCTGAGCCAGCGTGAAGTTAAACTCCTCGGCCGACGTGCAGCAAACGCAGCCCCCCTCGACCTCGCGGATGTCGAGCGTGCCATCGGCGGCATCGCGGAGGATCGCCCCGTCGATGCCGACTTCGCCGTATTCGTTGACAATCACCGCCCACCGCGAACCGGCCGGGCGCGTGCGGAGAAGATTCAGAATGGCGGTCGTCTTGCCCACACCGAGAAACCCGGTGATCAAGTTCGCAGGCACTGGCTTGGAAAAATCATTCACATTCGGCCTCCAAAAATTATTCTCCGATACGTCTCCTCACCGTACAATCCCCGGACAAACATTAATCACACCCGGAGCCGATTTCGTGGCTGATCTCTCCCTTTCCCGCCGGAAGTTTCTGGCCGCGACGGCGACAACCGTTGGCGCGATGGCCATCCCCGCATTTGCCGCGGACAAGCCGAAGAAGCTAGTAATGATCGCCGGGACGCCAAGCCACGGCCCCGGCGCCCACGAGTTCAACGCCGGCACACTACTGCTCGCCAAGTGCCTGAAAGGCTTCCCCGGTTTGGAACTGAGCGTCAACCTAAACGGCTGGCCAAAAGATGAAACCGTGTTCGAGGGAGCCGACGGCATTTTCATTTATGCCGACGGCGGAGGAGGGCATCCGGCCGTGCAGAAGGACCGATTGGTGAAGATCGACCAATGGATGAAGAAGGGCGTCGGCCTCATGTGCGCCCACTACGGCGTCGAGGTTCTCAAGGACAAGGGAGGCCCCGAATTCCAACGCTGGATCGGCGGCTATTACGAAAACAGCTTTTCCGTCAATCCGATGTGGAAACCGGAGTTCAACGAATTCCCGAAGCATCCGATCACCAACGGCGTGGGACCGTTCGCCGTTGACGACGAGTGGTACTTCAACATGCGTTTCCGGCCGGAGATGAAGGGCGTCACGCCAATCCTGACGGCCAAGCCCTCCGACAAGGTCCGCGAAGGGCCGTATGTGTACCCGCGCGGGCCGTACCCGCACATTCAGGAGGCGAAGGGCCGGCCGGAACACATGATGTGGGTCGTCGAACGGGAGGACGGCGGCCGGGGCGCGGGCTTCACCGGCGGCCATAATCATCTAAACTGGAAAAATGACGGTTTCCGCAAGGTTGTTCTAAACGCCCTGGTCTGGCTGGTTAAACTCGACGTGCCCGCCAAGGGGGTGGAATCGTCCGTCACGGACGAGGATATCAAAGCCAACTTGGACCCGAAGGGTCAGAAGAAATAGCAAAACCCCGCCCATCGCCTTAATAACATCATCAGGCCAGGCGGACAAAGGATGCCCGTCCGTTTGGCTCGGAAGCTCGCGGTTTCTCGCCCCGCGTTCCCTCCAAGACAGATTGTTCACCGGCGCGGAGAATGGAAGCACGGCGTGTCAGCGATTGAAACGACGGATACCACCGCCGCCCCGCCCCCGGCGAGACCGTCTGTCCGTCCCTTCCGGTATTTCATCGAAATCTTGCTGTTCGCGGCCGTGTATTATGCGGTCGGCAAGCTCGGCCTGCTCCTCTGCCTCAAGGGCTGCTCGACTCCCATCTGGATACCCACCGGTCTCTCTCTGGCGTTCATCTGGTTCCGCGACTGGCGATATTTGCCGGGCATTACTCTCGGGGCGTTATTGGTTGATGTGACCACGGAGGTGTCGTGGTGGGCCGGCGTCATTATGGCAACCGGCAATACGTTGGAGGCCTGGGCCGGTGTCTGGCTTCTGCGGAAAGCGGGCTTCTGCCCCCGGCTTGAGCGCATGCGGGATGTGGTGGCTCTGGTCGCCTTGCCGATGGTGTTCAGCACCCTGATCAGCGCCCTGTTCGGGGCAGTTGCTTTGGCGTTGTCCGGCGGGGTGGCGCTTGAGGATTTCGTGGTTTGGTGGCTGGGCAATGCCCTCAGCGTCGTCGTCGTCGCCCCGCTGTTGATGACTTGGCGGAAGGGGGGGATCGCCCGGCTGGCTGGCCGGCCGTGGCGGGAAATATTGCTCGTCTTCGCCGGATTGTTCGGGGCGACGATCTTCGCCTTCACGATGAAATCCTCCGACCCGCATGATTTCATGTTGTTGGTTCTCACCGTGCCTTTCCTGACCGCCGTGGCTCTCCGGCACGGTCCGCGCGGGACAACAGCCGCCGTGTTTTCCGTTTCCATCATCGCCATCCTGGGCACGGTGGGCGGGACCGGGCCGTTCAATTCGGATACCCTGATTTCGAGTATCACCCGGCTGGATGTGTTTCTGGCCGTGATCGGCATCCAAGCCATGATCGTTTGTTCGTTGATGCAGGAGCGAAAGCGAACGGAAAGCACCCTGCGGACGGAACACTCCACGTTCACCTATGCGGAATCACTGGCGAAAATCGGCAGTTGGCAGTGCGACATCCGGGGAAAATTCATTTGGTGGTCCGATGAAACTTATCGAATGTGCGGCCTTCCCGTCAGCGAATCGCCCGGCACCAAGGAAGAGTTCATTGCCCAATACGTTCATCCCGACGACCGCGAGCAGGTTTTGCGCGAGACCATGTTGGCGGCCGAATGCAAGACGCCCTGTTATGTCTGCTTTCGTCTGGTGATGCCGGACGGCCGGGTCAAACACATCGAATGGCAGGGGCGGTCCCGGTTTTTATCCGATGGAACATTCATCGAATACATCGGCACGATGCAAGACATCACGGAGCGAGTTGCCGCCGGGGAGGCCCTGAAAGCCAGCGAATCCCGCTATCGCCTCCTCGCCGATCACGCGAGCGACGTGATCACCCGGCAGTCAATGGATGGCACGTTCCTCTACCTGTCGCCGTCGATCACCAACCTGATGGGATTCTCGCCCGAGGAAATGGTTGGCCGGATGCCGTTTGAATTCATCCATCCGGACGATGCCTCTTATGTGAGGAAGGCCAAAGAGGGGTTGACCGAGGCCGTCGTCACGCTGACCTTTCGCGTCCGGCACAAGGCCGGGCATTATCCGTGGGTCGAACTGTGCGGCAGCATCATCCAGCCGCAAGAGGGGGAGCCGGAGATCATCTGCCAGCTTCGGGACATTTCCGAGCGAAAACGTCTGGAGGAGCAGATCCAGCAATCGCAAAAGATGGAGGCCATCGGCCGGCTGGCCGGGGGAATCGCCCACGACTTTAACAACTTGCTGACCGTCATCAACGGCTTCAGCGAAGTGCTGGCGGAAATGCTTCCCGAAAGCAGCCCCGCGCTCCCGCTGGTGACGGACATCCGTCAGGCGGGGTTGAGAGCCGCCGGGCTGACCAAGCAACTCCTGGCGTTCAGCCGCCGGCAACTCGTCAGCCGCCGGGTGATGGATTTGAACGAGGCGGTGAAGAACTCCCATTCCCTGCTCACCCGGTTGATCCGCGAAGACATCCGGCTTGGGATCGTCCCTTCTGCCAGCCGGGCCGCCATTCTCGCCGATCCGGGGCAGATCGACTTGGTGGTGATGAATCTGGTTGTCAACGCCCGCGACGCGATGCCCGCCGGGGGCGAGATCACCATGACGGTGTCGCACCACACGGTTGTCGGCGAGGGAGAATTGGGCGAGATGCCCGCCGGGGAGTACGTTGTGCTGTCCGTCGCGGACACCGGCGACGGCATCGACGACGCGACCAAGACCCTGATCTTCGAGCCATTCTTCACCACCAAGGAGCAAGGCAAGGGAACCGGCCTCGGTCTGGCCACCGTGTATGCCATCATGCAACAGTCGCGGGGCCGGATCACGGTGGAAAGCGAAATCGGCCGGGGGACCACCTTCCGGTTGTTCTGGCCGGCCGAGGAGTCGCCCTTTTCGTCATTCCCGCCGGAGAAAGATCAGGTCATCGTCAATCTCGGGGACGGCGAGGTGATTCTGGTGGTGGAGGACGACGATTCCGTTCGGAACCTCACGTCACGGGTGTTGCGGGATCGCGGCTACCGGGTGCTGGAGGCCGGGGACGGGCTGGAGGCAATGCGTCTGTGCGAGAGACGGGGGATGCCGGTTGATTTGGTCGTCACCGATGTGGTGATGCCCCACATGAACGGCCGGGAACTGGCCGGCCGGCTGCAACGGATGTGGCCCCATGTTCCGATTTTGTTTCTTTCCGGCTACACCAATGACGCGATCCTGCGGCAACACATTCGGGAGCAAAGCGTCGTGCTGCTCACCAAGCCATTTTCGGCGGAAAGCCTGTTGAACAAGGTGCGTGAACTGCTCGACGACAAACCCGTCCGGACTCAAAACGCCGACACCCAATCTTGACGGAGGGCAACCCGCTGGTGTTGTTTTCCGTCAGGAAGTGAACCGCAACCGGTGAATGCCGGAGCGGGCGGCGAGTTTCAAGATTTCGATCCCTTCTTCCGGTCGCCCTTCGAGGTGACAAACCACCAGCCCGCCGTTGGCCGCCTGGCAAAGTTGCCCGGCGGCTTTCCAGTCGTTGCGGGTGGCCCCGGCCGGGAGTTCCGCGAAGACTCCCGTTTTTTCCCAATCCGAATCGACCGCCGTCGGAATTTGCCTGGGCCGGTCTGTTTCCAAGGCATTACGAATCGTGGCCAATAATTGCCGGGGAATCTCCGAGTTCAAGAGGCTGTGATGGCCGATGATCGCCGAGAGGCCGAGCGGGACGATCACGACCGTCGCCCGGTCCAGCAGGAAGGCTTTTCGCAACCGCTCGTCACCGTGCTTCCGCAGCCAGTCTTGTTTGACGTGCCCGGCCGTCTTGGCGAAGCGGGCGAGGGCCGCCGCTTTGGCCAGCAACGTCGGCACATCAACCGGCCAACCGCCGAGCATCCCCAACAGGCGTTCCAAATTAATGCCCACCCGCACCAAGGCGGCCTTAGATTCGCGGGTCAGCCCTGGTCCGAGCCATGCGGGGCGTTTCGGGTGGTCGAACACAAATTCGGCGTTCTTCCAATGTTCCGGCGTCGGCCCGAGCCAGGGGAGTTGTTCCTCCGGAGAAGTGGCCGAGAGATGCCAATGCCAGCCGATGGCCTCATCCGAACACATGGCAAGATGCCGATGCAATTCCCGGACATGCTCCGGGGACGGGCGCGGTTCGGAAGGGAACAACCCGGCCGGGGGGAAAGATTGATCTTCACCGCCGGGAATGCGGAAATGGCCCGACACGCGAACGTCGCCCACTTGGGCCAATTCCCGAAGTGACTGGAAATATCGGAAGGCCACAACCGCCGGTTCGCCAAGTTCACGGGTCGGCCAGTCGAGCCGGTCATCCGCGAGATGCTCGCCGACATCGCGTAATCGGTCGAGGAGTGGCAATCCCTCGTCGGCTACCCTTCCGGATAGCTCCATCGGAGCGCTGAGTCCGTCGAGGGTAATCAATCCCTCGTCATGGGCGGCGACCAGTTCTCGCGGATAGAGATGTTTCAAACTGAAGCCAATGTCCTCCGCCCGTCCGGCGGCATGCCGGCGGGTTAATCGCACCGGCGACGGGATGGGAACGGCCGTCGCCAGTGCGGGAACCGGGGGACGCTGCCCCCGTTCCTCGTAGGCTTTCGCCAGGGCGGGCAGGCCGAGTTCCCGGACGACGCGGACAACGGTGTCGGCGATTTCCGAGGTGGAAACCGTGCCGCCAACGCCTCCGGCTTCCAAGAAATGCGTGATGCTTTCGGTGAGTTCGCGGGCAAGAAAGGCGTCGGCCGTGCCCAGCCGTTCGGCCACTTTGAACAAACTGCGGGTGATACGCTCCGGCTCGAACGGTTCCACCGTTCCATCAGCATGCCGGACAAATTCGGGATTGGTCGCTTCCATGTGAGGAGCCGCGTGATGTGAACTGAGAGCAGAGTTCGGAATACCGTGGTGGCTTCTTGGTTTTTTCGGTCCAACGGACCGATTAACATAGCCCAGCCCGAAAGGGCTGGGTAAGCCAACCATCGAAAGACCTCGGTCTGAAGGACCGATTATCGGCGGAATGTCTGCAAGGATTGTGAAGACAACCGATAATCGGTCCTTCAGACCGAAAAACCTTGGCGGCATCCAAACCCAGCCCTTTCGGGCTGGGCTATGTTAATCGGTCCGTTGGACCGAAAAAACCAAGAAGCCACCAACGTGTTCCAAACTTGGCTCATGGCTCACGGCTGAAAAATCAGTCGCTCTTCTTGGCGCCACTGTCGGTGAGTTCGATGGTGGTTTCCATCTTTTGGCCGCCGACTTCGCCGGACATTTCCGTCTTCACCATGTTCAGGTTGAAGTCCTTGCTTTGCCAGACCTTCATTTCCATTTCCATTTCCTGCCCCTGGACCTTCAATTTGGTCTTGTAGGTCTCCCACTTGCACTTGTATTCCTTGCCGCCGACCTTGATGGTTTCTTCGCCGTCCTTGAGTTTTTCGATCTTGGCTTCGGTGCCGGGGGGCAGGGTGCCGGTCTTGGTCGGGTCCCAGGGCTTGGTCAGGTCGATCTTCTGGTCTTGGGCGGGGATTTCCATCCCGTTGAATTTGCTGGCAATCTTCAGGGTGGCTTCCTTGTCGTCCTTGGCGGAGACGGTCTGGGTCATCGTGCCCTCAATGGCCAGTGGCCCGATTTTCATGGCCATCTTGTAGGTGGCGAAGTCGCCGACCTTCACCTTCTTGTAGGGGTTTTCCTCGTCGGCCGCGAAGGCGGCGAAGGGAACCACGGCAAGGGCCAGCATGGCGGCCAGAAAACGAGTCTTCATGGATTGTCCTTTGGTTGCCGGCCCCGCCGCGAGACCGCCCCTTGCGGCTCGTCAGCCCGGCCCGGATTCTTTCGGAAGATTATAGGCACGGATGGTTGTTATCTGTCATGAAATCCGTTACCGTGGCAGTCCTGCCCGTGAGAACGATCCCACCCACCCGAGGAGTGTACCCCGAATGTCTCTCTCCCGTTTCATGATTCTGCTGGCGGCGATCGCCTTCGCCGCTCCGGCGAACGCCGAGATCAAGCCGCACGTGTTGTTCTCCGATCACATGGTTCTCCAGCGGGACAAACCGCTGGTGATCTGGGGCACGGCCGACCCCGGCGAGGAAGTGTATGTCAGCCTTTCCGTCAAAACGGCGGACGGCAAACGCGAGGAAGGCAAGGCCGTCAAGGCTGACCAAGGCGGCAAATGGTCGGTGAAACTCGCCGCCTTCCCCGCCGGAACGGATGGCGTGTTGACGATCAAGGGGGAGGAAAAGCCGACCCCGAAGGACAAAAAGAGCGTTCCGAACAGCGTGACCATCAAGGATGTTCTGGTGGGCGAAGTGTGGATTGCCTCCGGCCAGTCCAACATGGAATGGTCGCTGCAAGCCAGCCCGAAGGGGGGCGGCCCGGAGGCTATCAAAACCTCGGCCAACCCCAACCTGCGGCTGTTCATGGTCCCCAAGAACGCCATCCCGGCGCCGCAAATCACCACGCTGCCCGGCAACGGGCCGACCGATTCCAAGTGGGCGTTGTCCAGCCCGCAAAGCTCGGCCGGTTTCTCGGCCGTCGCTTATTTCTTCGGCCAGGAACTTGAAAAGACACTGAAGGTTCCCGTCGGCCTGATCGGCACTTATTGGGGCGGCACCCCGGCCGAGGCGTGGACCAGCAAAGAGGCTCTGCAAGCTGATCCCGAGTTGAAGTATTACGTCGAAAGCCTCGAACAACGCAAGAAGACCTACGACCCCGCGAAGGAAAAAGAGGCCTATGAAGCGGCCCTTGCCAAGTGGAAGACGGCGGCCGAGGAAGCCAAGAAGGCGGGCAAGCCGGCCCCCGGCGGCCAACCCCGTCTGCGCAGCGAACCGGGCAAAGGCTCGGGCGATCCGTCGTCGCTGTACAACGGCATGATTGCCCCGCTGATCCCGTTCACCGTTCGCGGCGCGATCTGGTATCAGGGGGAATCAAACGCGGGCAAGCCGATCGAGTATCGTAACCTCTACGCCACCATGATCTCGGACTGGCGGAAGCGTTGGGGCGATGATTTTTCGTTCTACTGCGTGCAACTCGCCCCCTTCAACGCCGGCAATCCGGACGGCGAAAACTGGGCCTTCTTGCGGGAAGCCCAAGCCATCGCCTCGGCCAAGGTGAAGAACGCCGGTGTCGCCGTCATCACTGATGTCGGCGACGCCACGGACATCCACCCGCAACAAAAGGCCCCGGTCGGCCAGCGTCTCGCCTATCTGGCCGAATCCCGCACCTATGGCCTCAAGATTGAGGACAGCGGCCCGGCCTACAAGTCGATGGTCGCCGACGGTCCCAAGGCCGTGGTGAGCTTCGACCACCTCGGCGGCGGCCTCGTCGCCCAAAATGGCAAGGAACTGACCGGCTTCACCCTCGCCGGGGAAGACAAGGTGTTCCACCCGGCCAAGGCCGTCATTGAAGGGGACACTGTGGTCGTCACCAGCGACAAGGTTCAAAAAGCCGTGGCCGTGCGTTATGGCTGGAAGAACTTCCCGGTGGTGAACCTCGCCAACAAAGCAGGCATCCCGGCCACGCCGTTTCGCTCGGACGATCTGCCGTTTGGGGTGACGCCGCCGAAGAAGTGAGTGATTGTTGATTGTTGAATAGCTCAAAAACGGGGATGTCCGATCTGGCGAAATCCGGGTTGGACATCCCCGTTTTCGGTTGCCGAAGGCGAAGATCATTTGGTGATCTTCGCCTTCGGCAAGGCGGCTTGAAGTTCCTTGACGCCGGCATCCGTTGCCTTTGTGCCTATCAAATTAATCTCTCTCAATTGCTTGAGAGCGGCCAGCTCTTTTATTCCGGCATCCGTGACTTCCGGGGCAAACAAATCCAAACGGGTAAGTTTTTCAAGATTGGCCAGATGCTTGAGCCCTTTGTCAGTGACTTGGAAGAACAAACCATCGAGTGTGGTAAGCTGTTTTAACTTGGCCAGATGCTCCAAACCTGTATTGGTGATTTTCAGGCTGTGAATTTGAAGAGTGGTAAGTTTCTCCAAACCAACAAGAGCTTGTAGTCCCTCATCTGAAATCTCCGGACCTGGACTGCCCACCCAGAGAGTCGTTAGTTGTTTCATCCGGCCAACATCCTTTAACCCGACATCAGTCACTTTCGTTCCAGTCAAAAAAAGCGATGTAAGGCTTTCCGATTTGACAAGCTCTTTCATTCCGTCATCAGTGATCTTTGTCAAATTCATTATCCGGAGCGCCGAAAGATTTTTGAGGCTGGCAATTTCCTTCATCGATTTGTCGGTGATCTCGGTGCTGATGAGATCCATCAAGACAATCTGCTGATGCTTGGAAATCCCCTTCAGATCATCATCCTTGAAATCATCCGGAAAACGGATGGCGAAAGGTTGTTTCGGAGAAGGAAGGCTGGCCCAGCTTGATTTCGGGGAGCGGGAAAAGTCAAAGCACCAAACATCATCCGGCTTTCGCTGAAAAACATTGGCGCTTAGATCGCGTGACCTCCAGCTAAAACTTGCTCCGGCGTCCTCCCAAGCCTTGAGCAACTCCGGTGGCGGCTCCGACGCTTTTTTCGGCTGGGCAAGGCTCACGCCGGACAGGCCGAACAGACACAGGCCAGTCAATAAAGATCGCAACATGCGTAAATCCAATGGGGTGGGAATGGAATAGCACCGGCGGAGATGCCGAGTCGGATGACTGTTATACGGTGTGCGGCGGGATGGGTTTTCAATTTTTCACCGTCGGCCGGTTTGCAGGCAAACCGGCCGACGGTGACCGCGGCAATTACTTGGTGATCTTCGCTTTCGGCAAGGCGGCTTGGAGTTCCTTGACACCGACCTCCGTGACATCTGTGCCCGACAGATCGATTTCCGTTAATTGCTTGAGGGCCGCCAAATCTTTCAATCCGGCATCCGTGACTTTTGTATAGCTCAAGCTGAGCGAAGTGAGTTGCTTGAGGGCGGAAAGTTCCTTCAGCCAGTCATTTTTCATCCCATTGATTCGTAACGATGATAATTGTTTGATGGCGGCCAATTCCTTGATGGATGCCGGCGTCAGTTTTTGTGATGATAATTTTAACGATTTAAGCTGTTTGCATCCGGCCAGTTGCGCGAGCCCGGCATCCGTGATTAGCGGGCTGGACAAATTGAGAGTCGTCAGTTCTTTGAATTTCTCAAAATGCCTCAATCCCTTGTCTGAAACATCAACAACCATCAGATTCAGTGATTTGAGTTGTTTGAGTTCGGCAAGATGGCTGATTCCGTCATCCCCAACCCCCAAAGAAATCAGGTTAAGATGCTTTAGCTTGTCCAGCCCGACGAGTTCTTTTAATCCTTTGTCCGTGATGGAGGCGTTGGGAGCCGCCAGTTCGAGGGAAACAACCTGTCGAAGCCGGCCAACTTCCTTGAGCTCGGTATCAGTGATCGCGCTGGCCGACAAATTAAGTTCCGTGAGATTGTTGAGTTTGCCCAGTTCTTTCAGCCCGGCGCCGGTTATTTTTGAGGAAGCCAAATAGAGAGAGCAAAGTTGGGGATGATTGGCGAGGGCGGTCAGATCCGCGTCTTTGACGGGCGAGTCTGAAAAAGCGCGAAAATGGATTTGAAATGGTTGTTTGGGCGAGGGGAGTTTGGCCAGATCCGTCTTGGGCGCATTATCAAAAACAAATTCCCAAATTTCTCCCGGCTTCAGCCCGGCCAGATTTCCTTCAGTCACATGACGATTAAATAGTAATTTCCCTCCAGCCTCTTCCCAAGCCTTGACCAACTCCGGCGGGGGCTGCGATGCTTTTTTCGGCTGGGCAAGGCTCACGCCGGACAGGACGAACAGACACAAACTCGCAATAGTCATTCGCAGCATCGGGCAACTCCGGAAAACAGGGACGCGAGGCAAGTCTTGCGGCGGGCGGTCGTCGGTCGTTGGTTATTTCATCCCCTTGCCCACGAACAATCCGGCCACGAAGGCCGCGACGACCAGGACGAACACGATCAGAATCAATCCGATGATTTTGCCGACGGACAGCCCCCCGGCGCTCGGCACGGGAATGGGCAACGCCGACGGGACGGGGGCGGGCAAGGGCAACGGCATGCCATTGGACACCGTGACCGCTTGTGGTACGATGGCACGTGACGGGGTGGTTCCGGCCGCCGGGTGCGGACTGGTTCCGGCGGCGTGGCGGGGATTGATTGCCGGAGAGGCCTCCAAGAGACGGTCGATGTCGTCCTGTTCAAAGAGCTTGGCTGACGCGGCGGGTTTGGGCTTGGCTCCCTTGGCGGTCGGATCCGTGGCCAGTTCTGTTTGATTGTCGGGGTCGGCTTCGGCGAGGTCGTCCTCCGGGCCTTCCTCGTCGGGCGTGGGGACGATCAACGGCTGGCCGCATTGCGGACAGTTCACAATCGAACCGGCTTTTCTCCGGGCGATGCCGAGCAATTTGTCGCAATGAGCGCAGCGAAAGCGGATTGGCATGGGTGGCCCCCCTAGGCATGTATTGTGACCGGGATTTCCGAACCTTCAACAGGTCGCCAACTTTTTTGGCCGGTCGGACGTTGTGTTCTGATCGGATCGCATCGACGGAATGACCGCCTCCGGGCGGGAGGACACCATGACGGGATACCTACGAAACGCCCGAATCGTCCTGGCGTTGGGTTGTTCGGCGCTGATTTGTGCGATGGCCGCTCGGGCCGACGTGGTCATCCTCAAGGATGGCTACACGCTCTACGGGGTGAAAACCATCAAGGAACGCGAAGGCTTGCTGGACGAAAACACCGGCCAGACCTTCAGCGTCGAACGGGCCAACGGCCTCACGGTGGTCGATGACGGCCCGCGCTGGACCATCTTCCCGCAAAGCGTCACGCAAGTCGCCGATGTCTCCAGCAATAACAAATTCAGCGGATTGACCCCGTATTCCCCGAAGAGGCAGCTCCTCGCGGGCCGGGAGGTCATCCCGGTCACGGCCACCCTCCCTAAAATCGGCCCGTGGAATGACAAAACATGGACGCGGACCATCGTGTTCTTGGATTCTGAAAAGGACAACATCAAGCACGAAGTCAAGCAGCATATCAGCGTGATTTCCCCGTATTATGTCCGCCTCGGGTCGGAATCGCACCGGCTCCAAAGCTATTTCCTCCTCAAGGAATTCTCGGCGGATCGCATCCGTGCTTTTCTTCAAAATCACCCGGATTTGGACGACCGGGACAAACCGGACGCCGCCAAGCGGGAACGTCTGATTCACTTTTGGATTCAAGCCGACTGGCTCGACGAGGCCGAAAAGGACATTGAGAAATTCATCAAGGATTTCCCGGCCGACAAGGAACGGCTTGAAAAGATCCGGGCCGAGATTGGCCTCACCCGCGTGGAAAAACTTCTCACGGAAGCGGAACGGGCTAAAGAATCCGGCCGACATCGCTTCGCCATGAAAACCCTCGCGGATTTCCCGAAGGAAAACGTCCCCAAGGAAATTGCCGACAAAGTCATCAAGCTCAAGGCCGAGTACGAAATCCGGCTGGGAAATCTGGACACGGCGATTCGCCACCTGACCGAACTGGCGCCGAAGGTAACCGGCGAGGCGAATCAGTTTTTGAAGGACGGGGCCTCGGCCGTGCGATCGGAATTGCACCTCGACACGCTTGGCCGGCTGGAAATGTTCACCACCCTTGCCGAGCGGGCCGAGGCTGATGTCAAACGGGGCCGCAAACCGCTCCAGACTCCCGAACAACTTCTGGCGGCGGCCATCACTGGCTGGCACCTTGGTAAAGTGGCCGCCGAGACGAAGGTGGACACCGCCCGCAAGTGTTGGATGGCCCGCGACATGGCCCTCAGCTACCTGCGCAGCCCCAACAAACAAATCCGGCAGGCCGTCCTCGCCGACTACGCCAAACTGCCGGAAGCCCTGCCGTTCGATGAACTTGAAAAAGTCGTCTCGCTGCTGCCGCCGCCGGAGGCGCCGGACAAGCATCCGACCGAGCCGACGACGATCACCCTGCCCAAAAGCCAGGAGTTCCCGAAAGGCGCTGAATTCCTGCTGAAACTGCCGGACGAATACTCCCCCGGCCGGCCGTATCCGCTGCTGGTCTTGCTTCCGGACGGCTTCGAGAAGCCCGAAGACATGCTCAAACAATTCGGCGAAACCACCTCCAGCCATGGTTACATTGTTGCTGTGCTCAAATGGTACGATCCGCTCAACAACCATTACCAATATGGTCTGCCAGAACACACGCTGTTGCTGAACTTCATCCGGCACATGCGGCGAACCTTCCAAGTGGATTCCGACCGCGTTTTCGCGTTGGGCAACGGCGATGGCGGCAGCATGGCCGTTGACGTGGCGGCCGGCCATCCGACGATGTTCGCCGGGGTGGCGGCGTTCAACCCCCGCCTGCTTGGCTGGCTGTTCGGCCATTGCGGCTATTGGATGAACTTCCAAAACCTGCCGATCTACTGCGTGATGGGCGACCGGGCCGGAGCCTCCTCGGCGGCCATGCGTCCGGTGTTGGAAAAATGGATGCCCAAGGGTTACCCGTCGCTGGTGGTTACCTACAAGGGACGGGGGATGGAATGGTTCCCCGAGGAATTGCCGTTCTTGTTCGACTGGATGGGCCGCAAGCGCCGGGCCGAACCGGGCAAGATCATCGGCCCGACGGGGGCCACCGAGTTTGAAAGCGGTTACCGCACGGTCCGATCCGGGGACAACCGTTTCCATTGGCTCACGGTGGAAGATCTTCTTCCGGCGTGCCGCGTGAATTACGAGAAGGGCTTGAAGGGCAACCAACTCCCGTCGGTGGCGAGAGTTTATGCCAAAGTCAACGAAGGGAATGCCGTGCAGATCAGCGCGCGCGGGATGAAGAACATCACGATGTGGTTTGGCCAAGGCAACTTTGATTACACCAAGCCGGTGTCGATCAAGGTGGGCGATCGCAAGCCGATCCTCAAGGAAGTCAAACCCAACCTCGGCGTCCTGATGGAAGACCTCTACGAACGCGGCGACCGCCAGCGGCCATACTTCGACAAGATCGAGTTGAAGATCCAGTAGGGTTGTTTGATTCTCACGTTGAAAAAATGAAAGTGACCGCCCAGGGGAGCCTTGGCGGTCACTTTCATTGAACCGCCACCAATTCCACATCTTCCGGCCCCAACTCTCGCCCGTCGGCTGATCGCAAAGCCAGCGGTTGGATGGGAGTCCGAGTCCGGCGGTCCACGAGCGTCATTTCTTGATCGCCGTCGTTTGTCATGCAACCCTGTCCCCATTGCCGTAGGGCGATCAACACAAGGTAAAGCCCCTTCGCCTTTTCGGTGAGGACGTACTCCTTGTACGCGCTGCCATCCGAGGCGGGGATGGTTTCCAGGATGCCGTGGGCCACCAGTTTCTTCAACCGGGTCGTGAGGATGTTCCGGGCCACGCCGAGGCTGGACAGGAATTCACCGAAGCGGCGTTTTCCGAAAAACGCATCCCGCACGATCAACAGCGACCACCAATCGCCGACGGCCTCCAGCGACCGCGCGACCGGGCACTCCGCTTGTGTTAGGTGCTTGCGATTCATGAGGCCAATCCAGGCATGGAGAGAGGGTTTTTCAAGAATCTTGAAAAGTGGTTGCAATGTGCAACCACATCTCCAGTATATCCTCTCAATCGCAGAGCACAAACAAACGGGGAAAAGTCATGAACGCCTTCACACTGTTGCACACTGTGGTGAGTTTGTTGCCGGTCGGGTTCGGCCTGTACGCCTTTGCCCGCCACGGCCGGATCGACCCGAATACGGCTTCGGGCAAGTGGTATCTGGGGACCATGCTCGCCGGATCGGTCTCTTCCTTCGGGTTCATCCTCAAGTTCGGGTTCACCCCCGGCCAGGTTCTCACCCTGTTCACGATCTTTCTCTTGTTCATCGGGACGTTTACCCTGCGAGGACAAATCCGGAAGGCCGGATATCGGCAAACGCTCGCCCTCACCACCAGTTTCCTCATGCTGATGGTCTTCGCCTCCACGGAAACACTCAAGGCGGTCCCCGTCGGCCGGCCGTTCGCCACCGGGGCGGATGATCCGGCCCTCATCCCGGTTCGCTTGGGACTGCTCGCTCTCTACGCCTTGGGGCTTGGATATCAACTGCTGAAGATTCGCTCGGGACGCCCGGCCATCGTGGCCCAAGGCGCCGTAGCGTAAGGAAACCTCGGAAGTCACGGGCCGTCTTGGCGACGGCCCGTTTTGATTGTCTCAACACACTTTTGGAGATCTGTCATGTCAAAGAAACTTGAAGGCAAAGTCGCCGTCATCACCGGCGGCAACAGCGGCATGGGACTGGCCACCGCCAAACGATTCGTCGCCGAGGGGGCGCAAGTTGTCATCACCGGCCGCCGACAGGCCGAACTGGATGCGGCCATCAAGGAGATCGGCAAGAATGCCACCGGCGTGCGGGGAGATGTTGCAAACCTCGCCGACATCGACCACCTTTATGAAGTGGTGCGCCAGAAACACGGCCATGTGGATATCGTGTTCGCCAACGCCGGTGTCGGGGAATTGGTTCCCTTGGCGCAAATCACCGAGGCCCATTTCGACAAGTTGTTCAACATCAATGTGAAGGGGCTGGTCTTCACCGTGCAAAAGGCGTTGCCGTTGCTACGGGATGGCGGCTCGATCATCTTGAACGCCTCGATTGCCTCGATCCGGGGAATGGAAGCGTTCAGCGTTTACAGCGCGACCAAAGCGGCCGTGCGATCCTTTGCCCGCACTTGGACCAGTGATCTGAAAGCCCGAAAGATCCGGGTGAACGCGATCAGCCCCGGCCCGATTGACACGCCGATTCTCGACGGGCTGGGAAAATCCAAGGAAGAAGTGGATGCGGTGAAAGCGGGCATGGCCGCCGCCGTTCCGTTGGGGCGGATCGGGGAAGCGGACGAAATCGCCAAAGTGGCCCTGTTCCTCGCCTCGGACGACAGCAGTTTTGTGACGGGGATAGAGTTGTTCGTCGATGGCGGGATGGCGCAGGTTTAACCCGGCCGGTCACATCACGCCGGGAAAAGCCCCGCCGTCAATCAACAGGCTTTGCCCGGTGACATATCCGGCGTGTGCGGAACACAAAAAGGCGCAGGCGGCTCCGAACTCGGCGGGGTCGCCGAAGCGTTTGGCGGGAATCGCCTGCTCTCGTTCCCCCCGGATCGCCTCGACGCTGGCTCCCGTGCGAGTGGCGGCCGTCTCAACGGATGACCGGAGGCGGCGGGTATCGAACGCCCCCGGCAACAGGAAGTTAATGGTCACGTTGGCATGGGCGACGGATCGGGCCACCCCGGCGAGAAACCCGGTCAGTCCGGCTCTTGCCCCGCTTGAGAGATCCAATCCGGCCAGCGGCATTTTGACCGAAGCCGACGTGATGTTCACAATCCGGCCAAACCGCCGGGAAATCATCCCGTCGATGACCAGCTTCACCAGTTCAATCGGGGTCAGCATGTTGGCCGCGACCCCGGCTTCCATCGCCGCCCGGTCCACTTCCCGGAAATCCCGGAACGGCGGCCCGCCATTGTTGTTGACGAGAATATCCACCTGCGAAACGGCGCCGATGAGCGCCTGCTGACCGGCGGCGGTCCCAATGTCCCCCGCCACGGCGATCACCTCGGCCCCCGTCCCCGCCCGGATGGCGGCGGCCGTCTCTTCCAAGGCCGCCGCGTCCCGGCCATTGACCACCACCCGGCACCCGGCCTTGGCCAGTTCCCAGGCACAGGCCCGCCCGAGTCCCTGACTGGACGCGCACACCACCGCCGTCCGTCCGCTGATGCCGAGATCCATTCCATCACTCCGGTGATTATTGCGGCTATTGTAGGCGTTAGGATTGGAGGCGGACTCGCCGGGAAAATGAGATCAAAATGCTTCGCACAAGTTTGGGGAGCGTTTTACTTTCGTCGGCCGCCCTTACCAGCCTTGCGGCTGGCAGCGAGCACGAACCATTCCTCTCGGAGAGAAGGCCGGTTCTATCACGACATCTGGGTCGCCCCAGAGCCACTACCTTAGGACCGTCATAGTTACAGACGCCGAAGCGTCTGACGAGTTTGTAAGCTCCCACTGTTGGGCGCGAAGCAAGTTAACGACACGGTTGGCGATTCGGAGGTTCGGATTTTGCGGGAAAGCCGGTTCGCTTGACGAAGGTTCAAGCCTGTAGAGGATCTTTCAATCCGCATTCCTCTTCATGTCCTCCAAAATCCCCCATTTTCACTTCCCGTTTGCGGGAAAGCGTGTTTGAATACTATGTTGATAATGTGAAACCCGTTCGTCCTCTTGGTGGGATGCTCAACGGTAAAGACTCGCGGCAACCATCTTTTTGAGGTGGCGAACCGTCTGGTCGAGTAGGAGGTACAATTCCATGATCCGTCGTCACTGGCCGGCGTATGCGTTCGCCCTCGCCATTTTTGGGGCGGGGCTGAACTTGCAGGCCCAACAGGCCGCGCCGCCCGCCAAGACCCCGTCCACCGCTCCGGCCGCCACCACGCCGGACTTTAACGCCAAGGAACTCACGGCCCGGCAACAGGCCGTCGAGCAGCAATACAAGGCTTTCACCCTCAACCTGCTTTCGTTGTCCCGCAAACTCAAGGCCAGCCCGCGAGTCGAGGACCAGGACAAGGCCAAAACCTTGGAGAAGGCCATCGAACTGGCCGACAAAGAAGGGGTGGACAACAAGTTCACCATGCTCCTGCGGACCCTCTCCAAGTCCGGCGACATCGGCATCAACGACCTGACCAAGGCCAGCGGCCAGCAAGACGACCTCATTAAGGTGATGGCCCAGATTCTGGCCATTCTCCAGAGCGACGACGAACTGGCCCGCATCAAGGAAGAAAAGGAACGGCTCGAAAAACACCTTGCCGATCTCAACGCGATTGTTCGTGGCGAAAAGATCATCCAAGCCCGCAACGACTCGGGCAAGGGTGACAAGGACCAACTGGCCAAGGAACAAAAGAAGCTCGCCGAGGCGACCGACAAGCTCGCCGACCGCATGGGCGCCAAGAAGGACGACAAGGCAGGCGACCCCAAAGCCGGCGATCCGAAGGGTGACAAACGCGACGGCGGCAAGGGAGATGAAGGCAAAGGCACCGACAAGCAAGACACTGACAAGCCGAAGGGCGAAGCCAGCAAGCCGACCGAACCGAAAGATCCCAAAGAAGCCAAGCCCGGCATGGGCGGCGAGAGCAAGCCGAGCAACGGCCCGCCGAAAGAAGGCGGTGGCGAACCCAA
>NZ_JH636443.1:421423-433852 GCF_000255705.1 Zavarzinella formosa DSM 19928 | reverse complement strand
GGCAACCCCAAGCCCCCAAAGCCGATGGCCGGAGGCGGCGAACCCAAGGAAGGGGGCGGCAAGCCGATGGGCGGCGGTGATCCGAAAGATCCCATGAAGACCGACCCGAAAGATCCCATGAAGGAAGTCGCCAAGGAGAACAAGCCCTCCGAAAGTCGAAACAAAGAAGACAACAAGGGCGACCAGAAAGGTTCCACCAGCAAGAACGAACCCAAGAAGGACGACCAAGCCAGCGGCAAGAGCCCCGGTTCGCCGATGAGCGGCCAGCAAGCCGGTGCCCCGAAGCCCTCTTCACCGTCGTCCGGCAGCCCCAGCCCGCCGTCCGCCAGCCCTCCCGGCCCGGCCAAGCCGCCGGCTCCGGGCGCTGAGAGCGTGAAGAAAGCCGTTCCGGACGAAGAAAACGCCGCCGCGAACCTCGACAAAGAAAAACGGAAAGAAGCGAGCGACGACCAGACGAGTGCCATCGAAAAGCTGGAAGTCGCCCGTCAGGAACTGGAAAAGCGGTTGAAGCAACTGCGGGAACAAGAACTGGAACGGCTTCTCGCCAACCTCGAACAGCGCGTGGGCAAGATGCTGGCCATGCAAATCGAAGTGAAGAGCGTGACGACCACCATCGACGGGCAAGTGTTGAAGAATCCCGACCAGAAACCCCGTCCGGTGGACTTCCAGAATTCCCAAAAACAGGAAGACCGCGAAGCCGAGATCATTGGCGAAGCCGACAAGGCCATCGAACTGCTGCGGAACGAAGGCTCGGCCGTCGCCTTCCCGGCCGTGTTCGAGGAAGTCCGGCAGGACATGGCCCGCGTGAAGGAACGTCTTCACAATGCCAACGTCGGCCAAGACACCCAAGCCTTGGAGCAGGACATCATTGAAGTCCTCACCCAAATGAAGGATGCCCTCAAGAAAGCCCAGCAGGAAATCGGCAAGCAGCCCCCGATGCCCCCCGGCGAAGGCCCGCCCCCCGGCGACCAGTTGAAAAAGCTGCTCGACGAGATTGCCGAGTTGAAGCTGATCCGTCAGCAACAACAACTCGTCAACACCCGGACCACCCGCTACGGCGAACGGTACAAGGGCGAGCAAGCCGACGAGGCCCAGATCAAGAAGGAACTCAAGGATCTCGGCGAACGCCAGGAAAAGATCGAAACGATGATCCACAATTTGGTGACGGGCAAGAATAAGTGATTGTTCTTGGCGAAAAAAAGAAAGGCACTAACCACAAAGACGCAAAGATCACACAAAGTTTCACGGAGAAAAAAGCAAAGATTGAATGGCGAAGAAAACAAAGAACGACCAGAAAATGTTGTTCTCCGTGTTCTTAATGCTTCTGGCTTTCCTTTTTTTTTCGATGTCTTTGTGAAACTTTGTGTGATCTTTGCGTCTTTGTGGTTAGTCTTCTCTTTGCTTTTTGAACACTGAAAACTTAGACATTGGTCCTTGCGTTAAGAGTCCGGGCCGTGTATGCTCGGTTAACTTTGCACTCATCATCCGTCTGTTTCAGATAGACGGTTCCTCGAAAGGTCCGAACAGGTATAACCCATGACCATTCGTCAATGGCTGACATCGGCCGCACTTTCCGCTGGTTTGGGCCTCGGGGCCATCATCCCGGCTTATGCCGCCGAGAAAAAAGCAGAATTCACCTTCGGTTCCTTGCAGGCCCTTCCGGCGGATGCCGCCAAGGCGCAAGCCGAGGGCTGGATCAAGAAGGCCATGCCGTCTTACGACACGGCCGCTTTCACCAAGATTTGGGCTGATGCGGACGCCAGCGTGCTGGACCGCACCCTCGCCACCCTCGAACTCGGCAGCCCCGAAGCTAAAAAGGTGCTGGCCGACGCCCGCAACGCCGACCGCGACGCCCCGAAGGCCGTCCCCGCCATCCTGAAGGACGAGAAGCAAGACAAGTTCTTCCGGGCCAACCTTGCTCTCGGCTTCTCCCGCAATCTGACCAACGCCCGGGTGTACGAGGAATCCCTCGAAGCCCTCGCGGCCGTGAAGCCGGAAGACACCGTGGAACCGGGCACCGCCCTGTTCCACCGGGCCGTCGCCGAACACGCCCTCATCAAGAAGGACGACGCGATGCGATCCATCGTGCGTCTGCTGGATGACGTGTCCGACGCCCCGGATCGTTACAAGATGCTCGCCACCATCATGTTCATCGACATGGGCAACTGGAAGCGGGACGAAAAGGATCTGGCCAACATCAAGCGGTTGATGGACAACTCCGAACGCCGTCTGACCCAAGCCCGCGGCGGCAAGGTCACCCAGGAAATCCAAAAGAAGATCGTGTTCCGTCTTGATGAACTCATCAAGGAAAAGGAACAACAAGCCAAAGGCGGCGGCCAGTGCAACGGCGGCTCCTGCCCCAACGGCGGCCAGGGCACGCAACCCGGCGCCGGCTCGAAGAACCCGAGCAGCAACGCCCCCGACAGCACCATCATGGGCGGCTCCGGCGAAGGCAAGGTTGACGAGAAGAAGCTGAAGGAATTCGCCGAGAAGTGGGGCACCATGCCGGAAAAAGACCGGGCCCGCGCCATCGTCGAAATCACCAAGGATCTGCCGGCCCGCTACCGCGTGGTGATTGAAGAATACTTCAAGTCGCTCTCCAGCGCGACCGCGAGCAAATAAGTCGTCTGCCGGACCATTGCCGAGTCGAAATCGAAGCCGTGGCCTGCTTGTGGAAGCGGCGACGGCTTTTTGGTTTTGGGGCCTGAATGGCTAATGCAAAATCAAACAGCAACATTCGCCAATGATCTCAAGAGCCCCACTGCGTCAGCGGTGGGGGTGGCTTCCAGAGTGTGACGACCACCCCCACCGCTGACGCAGTGGGGCTCTTGGTTTGACGCAGTGGGGCTCTTGAAGATTACACGCAAGTGATTTGTTGAATTTGCACTGGCGCCGGGAGTTTATGAATGGAATCGCCACATGGGGTGTTCAACCGGATAGTGCTGGCAACCAGCAACCGAATCGAAGCCATTCGAGTCATTCGACAGCAGTTTGGATTGGACTTGCGACAAGCCAAAGAGGTCATGTTGCAAGCGGAAGGCGTCGTCAGTTCCCTGAACGAACATCAGGAGCATATCGCCGTGACCTTGGAACAAGGGTTTCAAAAGGGCGGGAAGTCAACTGATCGCGTCTGCTTTCGCTAATTGGAGTCCCCGGCTTTGCTTTTCCGGCTCATAGCTCATAGCTCATAGCTCACAGCCCAATCGCAAGGCCAGAACACACCAAGGATATTTCCCCATGATGGCCTCCCTTCGCCCGCTGCTTCTTCTCCTCGCCGTTGCCGTCCCGGCCCTGAAGGCCGCCGAACTCACCACCCTCGACGGCAAGAAACTCAACGGGGACATCGTCGCCATCTCGCCGATGGAGATCACGTTTAACGCGAACGGGGCCGACGAAAAAATCCCCATCACCACCATCAATGCCATCACCCTCGGGCCGGTTCCCAAGCCCGTGCCGGCCTCGACCCGATACATCGCCGTGGAACTGGTGGATGGCACCACGTTCCGCTGCTCGGCATTTTCCATCAAAGGGAAGAATGTTGAACTGAAACTCCTCGGGGACGAAGGCAAACCGGCCCGGACGCACAATATTCCCGTCACCTCGTTGTTCTCGCTGATGCGGGACGCCGGGGACTTGAAGCTGGAGCAGGACTTCCGCGGCCTGATGCGGGATCGCGGCAAGTTCGACGTGTGGATTACCCGCAGCAAGGTCAAAAACGACGACGGCACGGAAACCGACCGCCTCGACAGCGTTCGCGGCACCTTCGGCGAGGGCGACCCGGCGACGGACTCCGTGAAGTTCACCCTGGAGGCCACCGGCAAGGACGTGACCGTGAAAATGCCCCGCATTGCCGGGATGATCTTCAACCAAATTCCGACTGGCACGGTCGCCCCGGCGATTTGCAAGGTGGTGGATTCGGACGGCAACGTCCTCGTCGCCAAATCGGTCACCCGCGCGGACAACAATTACACGGTGACGACCGTGTCCGACGTGAAGGTCGAACTGGCCGAAAATGCGATTTCCAAGTTCGACTTTGCGGCCGGAAGCGTCAAATATCTGTCGGATCTCGAACCTGTCATCCTCGAAGAGTCGGGGACCGACCCGGAGCATTACCAAAAGGATCGCAATCTCGACCGGAATCCGATCCGGCTGCGAACTGATCCGGCGGGGATGGAAACCAAGGCCGATCAGTTCGCCAAGGGGCTGACCCTGCACGCCAAGACGGTCCTGACTTACGAACTCAAGGGGCAGTACAAGGTTTTCAAGGGACAAGCGGGAACAGATGCCTCGGTCGTGACGGAAAGCACCGTGAAGCTGACCATTGATGACGGCACGCAAGTGCTGTACAAGGGGGTCATCAAACGGGGCGACAAGCCGGTCAATCTCAACCTGAACGTCCAAAACGTGGACCGCCTGCGAATCATCGTGGAAAGCGAAGGCGCCATCCTCGATTTGGGCAACCAGTTGTCGATCGGAGACGCCAAGGTGTTGAAGTAAAGGCAACCTCGTGCCGAATCGAATCGATCACTGATGAGAGGTTAAAGTCCCGGAGACCCCCTCCAGCTCCCCCTTGCCAAGGGGGAGAGCAGAACCGGTCACCGCCAAATTGGCCCGCCTCGGGAAGAGGGCCGGTTTTGCTCTCCCCCTTGGCAAGGGGGAGCTGGAGGGGGTCTCCGGGACTTTAACCTTGGCAAGTAATCAATGTGATTCGGTGTCAGGCGGTTTCTTGATTTCGATTTGAATCGGTTCGACAAACGATCAGCGAAGACGAACATATGAAAAAGCGATTGTTGATGGTCGGTCTGTTGTCGCTGGGTCTCGCGGCCGGGTTTCTGGCGGTGACGCCCGCGAAGCCGGTGGCGGCGGCCGATCCGGCGAAGGAGGCCGAGCTCGACCGCGTGAACCTCATCAAGAAGATTCGCCCGGCCGTTGTCGCCGTTTACATCAAGGATTTCTCCCGTGATCCACGCGGCTCTATCGCCGGGGGCGGGTCCGGCGTCATCATTGACAAAGAAGGCTATTGCCTCACCAACTTCCACGTCGTGGATCACGGCGGCCAGATCACGCCGACTTTCGCCTGCGGCATGCCCAACGGCGAACTGTATGACGCCGTCACGGTTGGCGTGGATCGCGGCGGGGACACCGCCATGATCAAGCTGATCCCCAAGAAAGAAGGGGACACCTTCCCGGTCGCCGAACTCGGGGACAGCGACACGCTGAAGCCCGGCGACTGGACGATGATCATGGGCAATGCCCAGCTTCTCTCCACCGACTTCACACCGTCGGTCAGCTTCGGCCTCGTCTCCGGGGTCAATCGCTATGTGGACTTCGGCTTTGCCGAACACACCGATGCGATTCAGTACGACACGACCGCCAACCAAGGGAATTCCGGCGGCCCGATCTTCAACATGAAGGGCCAAGTCGTCGGCCTTGTCTTCGGCGGTGCCCCCGGCAAACGCGGGGCGTTCAACACCGGCATCGGCTACGGTCTGCCGATCAACATGGCCAAGAACTTCCTCGGCCACATGCGCGGCGGGTTGTTCAGCGACCACGCCACCCTCGGGGCCACGGTCAGCAGTCAGGCCAGCGAGGAAAGCGATGTCGTCAAAATGACGGTCAATCAGGTTTTGGAAGATTCTGATGTCGGCCGACGCGGCATCATCGAAGGGGATGAACTCCTCAACTTCGCGGGTCGGCCGCTGACCAGCGTGAACCAGTTCAAATCGGCCCTCGGCATCTTCCCCAAGGAATGGCGGCTGCCGCTGACCTATCGCCGGGGGAACGAGAAGAAGGACACACTCGTCCGCCTCATGAGCCTCACCCCGGCCGTTGTGAAAAAGAAGGATGCCCCTCCCGGCGGCCCCGGCGGCGGGGCTCCGCCCAAGCCGCGCGCCTTCGGGGCCGGGGCCAAGTTCTGGGAGGAGAAGAAGGGTTTCACCAATTACTACTTCAACCGGCAGGTGCGGGACGCGCTGCTTGCCGACGCGAAGAAACTCGGGGACTATTCCCCGCTGACCGGCGAATGGGTGTGGACTGGCACGTATGACCGCGACATGCGGGGCGGCGACTTCCTCGTGAAGATCGAAGACGTGAAAGACCCGGCCAACCCGAAAGACACCACGCCGGAGGTGACGCTCGCCCTCGGAGCCGCGACCTACAAACTCAACCCGTTGAAGCAGGGGTTGACCGTCGTCGAACTTTCCGAGCCGCCGTTCAGCGGCGGGCTGATGATGGCCGCTTACCAATACCGGCGGTTCCTGACACTCGGGGCGAAGGGTTCCGAACGGGAAGCCTGCCACTTCGCGGGCGTCGAACCGGTCTATCTGATGCCGGCCGACGGCTCCAAGCCGAAGAAATACGAGGATGTGCGGGTCTTCGCCGAAGTGATCCGCACCGAACACGCGGACGTGCCCGCCAAGTGGTACTACTACAAGGCCGCCCTGAACCCGCAGCACAAGGACAAGCCGCTCTATCCGGACGGCACGTTGTTCGCCGCCGAGGTGACTGTCTCCCGCGATCAAGACCCATGCGAACTGTACTTCTCAGACTTCAAAAACGTCGGCGGCCGGGAACTTCCGCACCGGATCGAAGTGCGCAACGGCGACAAGCGTTATGCGATGTTCAACGTGAAGGTGACGACTTTGAAATAGTGGTCAACGCAGAGCCAAGAGCCCCACTGCGTAAGCGGTGGGGGTGGCTCTCTGTGCGTTACGGCCACCCCCACCGCTTACGCAGTGGGGCTCTTGGCTCTGTCCTGTCCGCTCGTTTTCGGGATGGAATGACAACATGCGATTGATGATTGCGATCATGTGCCTTGGGTTGGTTGCCTCCTCCGGGCGGGCGACTGATCCGTATTCCAAGACGGCCTCGGCGGCCAACGAGAAACTCGTCAAGCTCTTCGGGGCGGGCGGGTTTCGCGGGGCCGAGTCGTTTGGCACGGGGATCATCATCTCCCCGGAGGGACACATCCTCACGGCCGCCACCCCGTTCCTTGACGGCCGGGAACTTCGGCTTCACCTGCCGGACGGCCGCAAGATGCCCTTCAAGGTGAAGGTGATCGAACCGGAGTTCGACGCGGCCATCCTGGAGATCGTCCAGCCCAAGAAGGACGCCCTGCCGCTTGACCTGCCGTACTTTGACATCAAGGAAGCCGGGGCCAAGTTGAACGTGCAAACGGGCGACTGGGTGATGGCTCTCTCCAATATGTACAACGTCGCCACGCGGGATGAAATGCTCAGCGTGCAACGGGCGATGGTGACGGCCATCGGCAAGTTGTCGGCCCGTCGCGGGGCCTTCGAGGTTCCGTTCCACGGAGACGTGTTGTATCTCGACACCATCACGAACAACCCCGGCGCCGCCGGCGGGGCGATCATCAACCGCAAGGGCGAACTGCTGGGCCTGATCGGCAAGGAGTTCCGCAACACCCAGACGGACACTTGGGTGAACTATGCGATGCCGTTGAACACCAAGGCCGAGATCAACATCAAGGGGGAGAAGAAGACCTTCACCCTCGCCGAATTCGCGGACTTGGCCATGCAGGGCAAATGGATCAAGAGCGAACGCCCCGAAGTGCGCGAAACCAAAGGGCCGACCGCCTACACCGGCATCATCTTCGTCCCCCGCGTGGTCGAGCGGACGCCGCCGTACATCGAACAGATCGATTCCAACTCCCCGGCCGCCAAAGCCGGCCTAAAGCCGGACGACTTGGTGATCTACTTCGACGGCGAGCCGGTCTACAGCACGGATACCTTCCGCGATTTGCTGAAACGATATTCCCCCGGCGACAAGGTTCAGATCGAAATCCGCCGGGGAGACAAGCTGACGGCGATTTCACTGGATTTGCAGCCGTTGCCGAAACGGTAACTTCGTGAAGGCGCGACGCGGAGTCTTCAGAGCGGAGCGCGAAAGGATAACGGAAAGATTTCATGGCGAGCATTGGATCCATCGAGATGGAGAGATGGGAACGGCAGATGCGAGAGTTGGTTGAGAAGGGGCATTCCCCATTTGAAGCCGCTCGAATCATGAACATTGATGATGGAATCGGTGCTCTCAACCTGATGCCAGCTTTGCAAAACATCGCTGGCATCACAAAGCACGAAGCGTTGCGGATGCTCGCAAAAATATTGGTTGATCGGCCTCGGGTGTGATGCAGTGAAATATCTGATCATCCTGGAACCGACCGACACCGGCTTCTCGGCTTATTCTCCCGACTTGGATGGCTGCGTGGCCGCCGGGGATGATCGGGAAGAGACGATTGCCCTCATGCGGGAAGCGATCGCGTTTCATCTGGAAGGAATGGCGGCCGAAGGATTGCCGATCCCGATGCCGTATTCTGAAGCCGCTTTGGTGGATGTCGCCGCCTGACCGTGCCGCGTAATTTTTCTTGATTGTCATTTGTCAGCAAAGCATCAAATATGCACCACCGTAAATACTCCCTCTTCACCCTCCTGCTCATCCCCGCTTTCGGGCTGGCTCAGGACATCAACGACTCCACCGAGAAGGCCATGAAGGCCGTGGGGGCGAAGAACGCTCCGTTCATCGCCCGCATCGAAACCACCGGCGGGCAGGAGGCCGTCTGGGGGTCGAAAGATCCCCGCAAGAAGGACGGCGGGGATGTTCTCTTCCGGCGCGGGACCGGGGCGACCACTGGACTGGTGGTGGATGCCAACGGCTTCATCATGACCAGTTCGTTCAACTTCATCGGCAAGCCGACGGACATTTTTGTCACCGTGCCGGGCAAGCCGCGGGCCGTCGCCAAGGTGGTCGCCACCGACCCGACCCGGATGATGACCCTGTTGAAGATCGACCAGGCCGGCCTGCCCGTGCCGGAAGTGTTCCCGAAGAAAGATATCGAAATCGGGGCATGGGCCATCGCTTTGGGCCGCACGCTGAACCCGAATCTTGACCAACCGCCAAGCATCCACGGCGGCATCATCAGCGCCGTCAATCGGGTGTGGGGCCGGGCGATTCAGGCCGACGCCAAGATTTCTCCGGTGAACTATGGCGGCCCGCTGTGCGGCATCGACGGCCGGGTGATGGGGCTGATCGTTCCCATCTCGCCGACGAGCGAAACCGAACTCGCGGGCTTCGAGTGGTACGACGTGGGCATCGGTTTTGCTGTCCCGCTGGAAGACATCCTCAAGGTGCTTCCCAAGATGAAGGAAGGCACCCCCGAGAAACCGGTGACCCTGCGGGCCGGGATGCTCGGCGTCACCTTCCGCGAGCCGGACTTTTACACCCTCGGCGTAACCGTCGACACCGTCAGCCCTGAGTCCCCGGCCGAGAAAGCCGGTGTGAAGCCGGGTGACCTGATCTTGGAAATCGACGGCAAACCGGTGAAGAACCAAGCCCAGTTCCTGCACAACTTCCGGCCAAAATATGAGGACGAATTGGTATCGCTGGTCGTGAAACGGGGCGACAAGCAGGAGAGCTTCAAAAATATCAAGCTGGCCGGTTCGCAAGCCACGCTGGATCCAGGCTTCCTTGGCGTGTTTCCGATGCGGGACGACCCGGAGTTGGGCGTCGAGGTGCGGGGCGTGTATCCGAACTCCCCGGCCGCGAAGGCGGGCGTGAAGCCCGGCGACCGCATCCTGAAAATCCTGCCGAAACCAATGGGCGGCGCCCCGGCTCCGAAACTTCCCCCGCAAGCGGGACAGTTCGCCGGGCGGGATCAGTTCCTCACCGCCATCCAGAATTTCCCGGTCAATTCCACCGTGTCGATTGAAGTGAAGCGAAAAGGCGGCGGCAAGACGGAAACGCTGGACGTGACACTGGGCAAGACCCCCGAAGAGGTGATCGCCGAGCTGCCGGAAGAATCCACCAAGAAACTGGCGATGACCCCCGTGAAGGCCGTTGGCCCGCTTCCCAAGAAGGACGAGCCGAAAAAAGAGGAAGCCAAGAAGGAAGAACCGAAAAAAGAAGAGAAGAAGGAAGAGGCCAAGAAGGACGAAAAGCCCAAGACCGGCTTGCATAAGATGACCGGCGAGGGAGGCACCGGCCGCAATTATTGGGTGTTTGTGCCGGACACCTACGACAAGAACATCTCGCACGGCCTGATCGTCTGGCTGCACCCGGCGGGACGTGACGGGCGTGACGCGGACGACATGGTGAAGCTCTGGGAACCCTTCTGCGAGAAGTACAACTTCATCATGGTCGGCCCGACAGCCGGCGCCGCGAGCGGTTGGGTGGCCGGCGAGGCCGAGGGCATCATGAGCGACGTGCGACAGGTCCGCACCAGCTACACCATCGACCCGCAACGGGTGATCGCCCACGGCCAGGGCGTCGGCGGCCAGATGGCCTATTACATGGCGATCAACCACCGCGAAGTAATCCGCGCCGCCGTCCCCGTCGGGGCCGTGCTGGCCAGCAATCCGAAGGAACCGGTCGCCAACCAACGACTGACCTTCCTGGTGATCGCCGGGGCCAAAGACCCCATCGTGAAGGACGTGCAAGAAGGCTTCAAAAAGCTGACCGAAAAGAAGTATCCGGCCATCTACCGCGAGATGAAGCAATCCGGCAAAGAGTACGTCAACGACGACGGAGACGTCTTCCGCGAAATGGTCCGCTGGATGGACTCGCTGGATTTGCGGTGAGTCATCTTGATTGAACGAGCCCGGCTCCGTGAGGAGCCGGGTGAAGTTTTCCGGCGGGTTGGAGGTTAGAACGACTGGTTTCCGGCCTCGGCCTGCTGCGACATCTTGGCGGGTGGCTCACGCGATGACCACCGACACCCCGAACGGCACCTCCAATGCCGCGAACAGTTCCAAGCTTGTGTGCGGTATCTCAAACCCGGCCGTGTCGCAGTTCGAGCGATAGCCGCAGAACACGTCAATTTTGCAGCGAGACTTTAGCCCTTTCAGATACTCGGCCGCTGGCCGCACCACCGCCCAGAGCGCGTCAAGGTGGTGAGCCAGCGGCTCGGTCTCCGGGACGAGCGGCTCGTAGTGCCACGCATCGTCGCGATATGCCGGGGATTGGGGGCCGCGCTGTTCACCCTTGCGGTGAGTATGCGTCGGGCCGACACCGAGCACTTGTTCGATCTCCTCGAACGGAATCGCGTCGCAGTGGATACGAAGGGTTGCGCTGAACTTGAAGTAGTTCGGCCCGTCCGGCTCGTGCCCGTCGAGGAATCCTCGCAGGGTGCGGAACGTTTTGGGTTGGTTGGAGGAGCCGTCCACCGGTCGCGCCTCCTTCGCCGAACATAAAGCTCGCCGACCCGGCGGGCGCGGGGAGCTTTGACCATAAGAAAGCAAAGCCTACATGCCTGCTCAGCCAGGTGCAGCGTCTGGTTGGGCGTGCCTTTACTCGCCGGGGCCGCATACCCGCAGGAACTCGGCCGGCGGATCGGCGGCGAACGCGGCCAGCAGGTCGGCTCCGAACAACGCTACCGGCCCGGTGTCTCGCCACCCCATGACCAGACCGAACCGGAAGTCTGGGGCGACGTAGTTGTACGAATCGCCGTCCGGCAGGGCTGGGACCGGCCGCCCCTCCACTGACGCGGCGTGCGGGTCGAGCGCGTACCAGGCGTGTTGCCAGTCGATGACCCACAGCCGCTCGCCGGGCCGGGTGCAGCGGCGGAACGCCGCCAGCAACTTACCCGCGAACTCGGTCTCCACCGTCGGCCGGTAGCGGGCGAGGGCTCGGCCCTGCCACGACCGTGAAGGGGCAGGGACAACCAGCGAGTCAGCGGGTTGGAGGTATGCCGTCCAAGCCGCCCGGATCGCAGGTTCGTCGCTATGCGGGACTGGCTGCCAGCCTTCGCCCATCAGTGCGTCTCCACCGCCGAACTTGTTATTAGGCCGCGCACCAGCGCAATCTATCATCACCGGATTTTCGGCGACTGGCCGATTCCGGACACGATCCGTCATCGACAAGACCGGAACTTGCGACGGTCCGGTTTCGTCACACTGTTTCACATCGGCGCAATCGATCACACAAATGACACCACACGCCAATGGAGGTTCGGCTATCACCGGACTGGCTAGTTTCTTGTTCCGGCCGCACCACGATTAAGCACATGGGTTCGGGCATCAAGCCCTTTCCTCAACAGAGTACCCGATCCATCCGCGAGAGGGCAAGGATTGTCAGTCGCTTGGTTGTGGCCCTGTGGCCCAAACGGGCCAGATTATGCCAAAATCAGGCTCATCCGAGAAGTTCGTACTCAGGGGTTGCCAAAAAAGAGGAGCATGCCGTTTCATGAAAGGTAACCACACCATCTTCAGGAAGCCGGCATGTCCTCCACGCTACTGTATCGTGTTTTCGGTGTTCGGGACTATCAAGTCGTTCGGACCTCCTCCGCCGAGGGCGGCCTGACCCTTCATCTCCGGCAGGATCCCGCCCATGACCGCTGTTCGTCCTGTCAGTCCGCCAACGTCATCCGACGCGGGGTCGTGGAACGCACCGTCCGCACCCTCCCGGTTGGCGGCAAGC
>NZ_JH636443.1:417706-421320 GCF_000255705.1 Zavarzinella formosa DSM 19928 | reverse complement strand
GTGGCTGATTCTCAAAAACCCCGAGAATCTGGACGAGACCAAAGGGGAACGCGCCCGGCTGGAAGAAGCCCTGCGGATCAACCAACCGCTGGCGACGGCGTATTACATGAAAGAAGAGTTTCGCCACTTCTGGGAGCAGGGGAGCCCGAAAGACGCCGCCCGGTTTCTGGACGACTGGTGTCGGCGGGCCGAGGCGTCCAAGCTGTCGGTGTTGCAGAAGATGGCGAGTTCTTTCCAGATGCACCGGACCGGCCTGCTGAACTACCATCGCTGTCCGATTTCGACCGGCCCCCTCGAAGGGGTGAACAACAAAATCAAGACCCTGCAACGACAGGCCTATGGCTACCGTGACCAAGAATTCTTCCACCTTCGCATTTACTCAATCCATCGAGCCAAGTACGAACTTCTCGGATGAGCCCAAAATCATTTGGGTGGTGGGTGTTATTCCCGAGGTTTTTGAAAAATAGTGTTCAGTTGGCCCGCTGTTTTTGACCGGTTTTGAGCCGAAAATGGGTCGAAACTGGTCGCCGGAGGTGTTTTTGGGTCGTTTTCGAGCGGTTTTGAACACCCATTTTGGGCGGTTTTTCGTTCTTGAAAGTCCGGGGGCTGTAGCGTGTTGGCGGTCAGCACTTCCATTTGGGGTTCGACAGATTGCGTGAAGAGGTTAGAAAACCACGCATCCAATCCCGGCCGTCGGCTTAGTTCGTTGATCTCGCTGTCCGCAGGAACATCTCTTCCAAGGTCTCATCATCCGGGACGACCGCCCGGATGACGCAGCCAGCTTCGCGGGCCAGACGGAAGGCGTTGGCGGGTTGCCAGCCAAGAGGGACGCTGACGCGGAAGTCGGTGCGGTTTTTTCGCTCCACCACATTGATGCCGGCCGTGGCCAAGGCACCGGCGAACGGGTCCGGTTCTCCCTGCACCCGGATCAGGAACCGCTCGGCCCGGCGGGCGCACAACTCGGCCACGGTGCCTTGGCCGCGAACTTGACCGTCGAACAGAATCACCACCTGTTCGGCTACGGCTTCCACATCGGCCAACAAGTGCGTTGACAGGATCAACGATTTTTTGAAATCCCGGCCGAGTTCGAGCAGGAGTTTCAACATCGAATCCCGGCTGGCGGGGTCGAGGCCACTGGTCGGTTCGTCCAGCAGCAAGATCGGCGGATCGTGGGCAATGGCTTGGGCGAGTTTGAGCCGTTGCTTCATGCCGGTGGAATACTCTTCCAGCCGGCGATAGCGGGCGTCTTCCAGTTGCAGATAGGTCAGCACCTCATGCGCCCGGCGAATCGCCTGCTTGCGGGAGAGACCGTACAATTCCCCGGCGAGGGCGACGTAATCCACGCCGCGCAATCCCGGCACCAAGGCGTCGGCCTCCGGCATGAAGCCGATCAGCCGGCGCAGTTCGTAATTGTTTTCGCTGGAGCCATCCGGCAAAATCGGATGCCCCATCACCGTGCCGCTGCCGCCGGACGGCGAGAGCAGCCCCATCAGGATCTTCAAAAGCGTGGACTTGCCCGCCCCGTTCGGGCCGAGTAACCCGATCCGGCCCGTCGGCAGCGTGAGCGTGACGCCACGGAGGGCTTGATAGGAGCCGAAGGAACGAGTGATGTCGGTGAGTTGGATCATTGGGGTATGGCAAGGGCCGATGCCCGGTAACCTAACCCCCCGTCCCCTTTCCCTAAGAAGGAAGGGGGAGCAAGAGGGTGGAATTTGTCTTCAGGTAGGTCAGGCTTTCTAGCCTGACAGGTTCGTCAGGCTAGAAAGCCTGACCTACGTTTCAAAACCACCCACCCTCTTGCTCCCCCTTCCTTCTTAGGGAAGGGGGACGGGGGGTTAGGTTACCCACCAACACTTCCAAGCCAGTCCTTGGCCTTTTACGATCGACATGCCTCATGCTTCAACGACACCCAGCCCGCGCCAGCTTGGCTGCTGGCGACGCATTGGGTGATGAAGTTCATGCCGTCCACGCCGTCGAAGACGTTCGGGTAGAGGGTGTTCACGCCGCCGCTGGTTTTGCCGGTTTCGCGGTTGATGATGTCGTCGTAGACAGCCGTGTAGACGTTGGCGAAGGCTTCAAAGAACGCCTCCGGGTGCCCGGCCGGGAGGCGGCTCGATTTGCCGGCCATCGCCCCGAGGTAGGGGCCGCCGTTGCGGGTGTAGATCTTGTGGGCGTCGCCGTTCTTGCGGACGATCAGCTTGTTCGGCTCCTCTTGGTGCCATTCGAGGGCGCCCTTGGTGCCGTCCACTTCGATGAACAAATCGTTCTCGCGGCCGTGGCTGATCTGGGAGGCCGTCACGGTGCCGAGGGCGCCGTTGGAGTATTTGATCATCGCCGTGCCGTAATCGTCGAGCGCCCGGCCGGCCTCGAAGATCTTCAACTGGCAGGAAATCTGATCGGGAATCAACCCGGTGATGAAGCGGCCGAGGTTGTAGGCATGCGTGCCGATGTCGCCGAAGCAACCGGCGATGCCGCTCTTGGCCGGGTCGGTCCGCCAGGCGGCTTGCTTTTGGTTGTCCGACTCCAACCGGGTGCGGAGCCAGCCTTGGATGTAGAAGGCCCGCACGGCGTTGATCTCGCCGAGTTCGCCGTTCTGGATCATCTCGCGGGCCTGCCGCACCAACGGATAGCCAGTGTAATTGTGGGTGACGCCGAAGACCACGCCGGTCTTCTTGACGACGGCCAGCAGTTCCTCGGCCTGCTTCAAATCAAACGTCAGCGGCTTGTCGCAGATCACGTTGATGCCGGCTTCGGCAAAGGTCTTGGCGATCTCGAAGTGCGTGTGGTTCGGCGTGGCGACGGAAACAAAGTCCACCTTGTCGGCCCGCTTGGCCTCGGTGGCGGCCATTTCCTTGTAGCTGGTGTAAGCACGGTCAAGGGGGATGTCGTAATCCCCGGCGCTGGCCTTGGACCGCTCCGGGTCGCTCGACAAGGCCCCGGCCACCAGGGCGGCGCGATTGTCCAGCACGCCGGCGGTCGCATGGACCCGGCCGATGAAGGAACCCTGGCCGCCGCCAATGAGGCCCATTCGCAGTTTGCGGTTCAACGGTGCGTTCACGCCCATCTGGAGAGTCTCCCGACAAAAAAGGAAGGAATCGTGTGGGATAGGCTACGAGTGGTCGCTGGGACGGGGCAGTGGGGATGGGGGAAAAATGACTAACTCAGGCTTTGGAACTCAGAATGACCAATGACCAATCAGAATTTGTTCACTATCCCAGATGAGGCCCGAACACAATCGGTTTGGTCATTGGTCATTGGGGCATTATGCTAGTTCGTCGGCAGTGAATACTTGTGTGGCCTGAAAAAGAAGTCCTTAGCGCTGGTTTTCTAGGATGAGATTAGCGGTCGCATCCCTGATTCCCAACGAAAAGGACATTCGCCATGATAGCCGATTTCACCGATTTCTGCACTTGGGTCTATTGCCTCGTCGACGACTTTGTCCGGCCGCTGGCTCCCTTGCTGCGACGAACCGGCCCCGAGCCGGAATGTTCCGACTCCGAACTGATCGCCATGGCCGTCATCGGCGAATGCCGGGGATGGCATCGCGAAACGGAACTGCTCGCCGCCCTGAGGGATTACAAGCATCTGTTTCCGCGTCAGCCGGGCCAGAGCCG
>NZ_JH636443.1:406203-413501 GCF_000255705.1 Zavarzinella formosa DSM 19928 | reverse complement strand
CGCCGACTCCGGTCAACAACGGCGAGCGTGGCTGGGAACCGGGTTCTGCCCCGTCGGGCGGCGCGCGGCCCGCGTCGCCGCGACCGGAGAACATTGCCGGGATCAACACGAACAACCCGCCGACCGCGAATATCCGGTCCGCTCCCCCGCCTCCGCCGGCGAATGGCCGGCCTCCGGCGGTCGATCCACCGATGTCACGGTTGCCGACGAATGCCAACCGGGCGCCGAATTTTGTGCTGGCCGACCTGACAGGCAGCGAATGGGAATTCCGGTATGCCAGAGGGCGTCTGGTGCTGCTCGATTTTTGGAGCACCACCTGCGGGCCATGCAAGCGGGCCATTCCTTCGATCAAACGATTGCAGGCTGATTATGGAGCCAGCGGGCTGGAGGTGGTGGCTGTCGCGTGCGAACAGGATGGCCCCTTCGCCCAACGGGCCAAATGGGTTGATGAGGTCGCGCGTCAAAAAGAAGTCAATTACAAGGTTTATCTGGAACGTGATCGCCGCGTGGGCGAGGTTCAAACCCTCTTCAACGTGCAATATGTGCCGACGCTGGTTCTGCTCGACCGGCAGGGCAACATCCTCTTTCGCGGCGGCGGGACCGACACCGATTTTGCCCGTGTCGAGGGGATCATCAAAAGTTACCTGACCAACCGGAACTAATCGAAACGAGAGTCCTCTGGTTTTCAGGTTTCGGCACGTAAAAACTTCTCCCGGCGACGAATTACCCGCCTCCTCTCAAAAATACCCCGCCTTTCACTTCCAGTCTGAAAAAGAAATGGCGAGCATACGAAGGTTGCGTAAGTTAAATTATTGGGACGGGGTTGGCGCGGTGCCGGGGGCGACCGGGATGACAAACGAAGATACCGACGAAACACAGGCGGCGAGAAAACCGCGCCCACCCGCTCCCGATACCTATTCTCCGCCTCCCTTTGACGGCACCCTCACCGGGGCGCCCGTCAATTACATGCCGACCTTTGGCGTTCAGCCCCAACCGGAATTCCCCCCCCAACTGGGTTGCTATCGCCTCGGCCGGAAACTCGGCGAGGGGGGCATGGGGGCGGTGTTTCTGGCGGAAGACATGGTCTTGCGCCGACAGGTCGCCCTCAAGGTGGTGCGGCCCGGCTTGCTTTCCAATTCCGACGCGGGGCCGCGCTTCATCCGCGAAGCCCAAGCGATGGCCGCCCTCAAGCATGACAATATCGCCACGATTTACTCGGTCGGCGAGGACAAAGGCATTCCATACATGGCGATGGAACTGCTCAAGGGCACGTCGCTGGAGGCATTCCTCAAAAGCGGCCGGCCGCTGACAACCAAATCCATCCTGCGCATCGGCCGGGAAATTGCCCGCGGCTTGGGAAACGCCCACGCCAAGGGCGTTGTCCACCGTGACATCAAACCGGCCAACATCTGGCTGGAGGCTCCGGCCGGCCGGGTGAAGATCCTCGATTTCGGCATCGCCCGCCAGGACAAGGCGGCCGATGCCCTGACCGACACCGGCTTGGTGGTGGGCACGCCCCATTACATGTCCCCGGAGCAGGCCCGTGGCGAAAAGGTGGATGCCCGCGCCGATCTCTTCAGCCTCGGCGTGCTGCTCTACCGGCTCACCACCGGAAAGATGCCGTTTCAAGGGCCGACGCTCATGTCGGTCCTCATGGCCATCGGCACGGACAATCCCCCCTCGGCGGTGATGGTGAAACTGGAGACTCCTCCGCGATTGTCAACGTTGATCGACCGCCTGATCGCCAAAAAACGGGACGATCGCCCGGCCTCGGCCGACGAGGTCGCCACGGAACTTTCGCAAATCGAAAAAGAGATGGGCAAGGGAACCGCCGTCGGCCGCCCGGCGGGAGAATGGGAAACCGTGGGGCTTGTGATTGACGACGTCCTCCCCGTCGGCGATCACACCCGGAGTCCGCGAGATCATCACGCGGAGATGACCGAGGCCGTCCGCCCGGCCGACAAGACGGCCAAGGCCCCCGTCTCCCCGCTTCCGGCCGGGCACAAGCAAGAAGAGGCTTCCCCCCCCTCGCCGGTTCCGAAGAAAAAGAAAAAGCGAAAGCGACAAGAACAGCAATCGCTGCGTCCGATCCTTATCGGTTTCGGCGTCCTTTTCCTGGCGCTCACCTTGGTGCTTGGCTGGCGACTGACGCGGCCGTCCCCGACGATCACCGTGATCGCGCCGCCGGAGACGCCGCCCAAGGTGAAACCGAAAGAGACACCGGCGCCGGACGAACCGCCCCCGGCGGAGAAATCGAAGCCGGAGACACCGGAACCGGCACGGCCAATTGTTGTTGAACCGGAGCCTCGGCCCAAATTCGATCCGCCGTTTCCACCGCCCAAAAAGGATTTTCCATTCCCCAAGAAGGAAGATTTCCCGTTTCCCAAAAAGGACTTCCCCAAGAAGGATCTCCCCCGCGTGGATTTGGATCGGTGAGCCGGCCCGGCTGCCCAAGGCAGTCGGCATGACAGGAGAATTCGAGAGGGCGAAGATATGGCTGTGGCCGTTCCGGAAGACTTGCAAGCATTCCTCCGCAACCGGAAAAAGCTGAAGTACGACACGAGTGAGTGCGAACCGGGGCAAATCAAACTGCTTCCGTTGAGCAAGCTCAAGGTCGGCATGGTTTGGATCAACACCTGCCCGAAGAAGAAGCCGCAAGGCGACCCGCACGCGGGCGAAGACGGCCACTACGCCATCCCGGCGGTCGACCTGGTGGCCGACGCCGAGGGCTACGATCCCCAATTCATCCTGCTCTGGCTGCCAACTGAAGAACAATACGGCACCTGGGATTCAGACCACGCCGAATTGTTCGTGTTTCCCGGCGTCACCTGGACCGACATCGCCGCCGACCCGCTGCCCTACGTCAACGCCCAATGGGACGGCCCGGACGAATCCACGCGGGTGACGCCGTATCCCAAGTATCCTTACCGACCCGGCCGGCCGTATTGAGGACATGGCGTTGTTGCTGAAAACGACAACATCAATCATTTGCATGAATGCCAAGAGCGGATGGCCAATTCGATCATCGACGACGGAGATCATCTCGCCAGACAACATGGGAAAAACATGACCGATTTTGAAGAAGAATTCTTGTTGTGCAAATTGGCGGGTTTCTCCGAAACCGATCTGTTTTTTTGTAGCGGACCCAATCAGATTCTTGAGCCATTCACAAGCGTAATGGTGGGGGTGATCGAGGAATATCAAACAACAGCTATGGCGGTGGCGATTTCATGCCTTCCGGGAACTGTGTCGCTCCGGGAACACGAATTTGAAAATGTGTGGCGTTGGGAGCGGTCAAACCGTTTCATCGAAATCAGCGTGAATGACGACAACACATTTGAAGGAGGATGGCTCGGTTCACCGTTGAAGCTGAACTGCACATTTTCCGATCTGGTGGAATTTTGGCTGAATCTGGCCCGTTCGTACCCGGCCATTTATGTTCACCAACCAAGTTGTCGAATGTACACTCCTTGCTCGTTTCTGGAAGAAGTGGCCATGCGGGAGTTGAGTCGGGCGTTTCGATCCGGCGATTCAGGTATTCGTGAAAGGGCCATGCAAGAGTTTCAACGATATCGGACTTTGCACGGCCAACCGCGTCGTTGGAGACCCTCTTGGGAAGAAAAAGCGCCGCACGCGGTCAAGACCTTGTTTGATCTGGCTCCTCCGGTCGTTCCCATTCAATGCAAGGATTTCTGGCAAGTCGACAATTGGTTCTCCCGAATAGATCAATTCGATCACTTGGCCCATGCGAGGCAACTAGCTTACTTCGCATATCCGACCCTTGAAATAGTCGGGAAGCAACACAAATATGGCTTCATGGTCTGGGTGTCCGAAGAGAAAGAGAATTTGGGAAGAGAAATTGCCGATTCCCTCGGTGTTCTCGTCGAAGGAATGGTTTGCTAACGGGGCGTTTGGCAAACGGCCAGAACTCTCTCACGTCGTCGAATGCAGCGCAATCCGGTTCCCTTCGGTGTCCAAAATCACGGCCCGGTGGCCGTGCGGGCCGATCGGGTGGCGTTCTTTCATGATCCGGCCGCCGTTATCGCGGGCGGCGGTGATGGCGGCGTCGAGGCGGCCGTCCACGCTCAGATAAACCAGCGGGCCGGTTTCCGAGGGCTTGTTGTCCTCCATCTTGGCCAGACAGCCCGCGACGTTGTCGTCGCTGTGGGGAAGCAAGCCAAACTCGAAGCCCGGCCCGGATTGTTTGACGACGTCTTTGCCGAGGACGGCCGAATAGAACCGGATCGCCCGGTCCAGATCGACCACGGGGATGTCCGCCCAGCAGATGGTGTTGTTCTTGCTCATGAAAGCTCCGAATGTCGGAATGAGTCGGGGAGAGAATCAAACGAGTCGGCCATGATACTCAGGCCGCCGGACGGGTCGCAAGCCCGAAGCGAAGCGACGGGAAACATTCAACGAAAAAACCCCCGGCATTTGCCGGGGGCAAGGGATTTGAGTTTCCCCAACTTACTCACGACTTGGCTTTTTCCTTGGCCTCGTCTTTCTTGTCGTCCTTCTTGTCCTTGGCCTCATCCTTGGGTTTATCCTTCTTGTCCTTGGCCTCATCTTTGGGCTTGTCCTTCACTTCTTCGGCCGCCTTCGGTTCCGAGCCGTCCTTGATGCGTTCCAGCTTGAACGCATATCGGCTCGACTTCGGCGGGGCGGTGAAGTCGGTCGGGCGGTTCTTTTCGTCCCAGCTAATGCAGAACTCAAGTTTGTCGCCGTCGAGCTTGTAGATGCCCACGTCCTTGATGGCCTTGGTGACGGGCTTCTTCTTGCCGGTGATGCCCTTCTTGACCGTCCGTTCCTTCAGTTCGTTGCCCTTGTCATCGACATAAACAAGATCAACCGTCTTCGGCGTCTTGTTCGGATCGATGGTCATCTTCCGGCGGCTGATGACTTCAATGGCCCCGTCCCGGCCTTTGAACTCTTCGCGGAGAATGTTCTTTTCGATCACGTAGTAGTAGGTCGGGTCGATGACGGGCTTGTCGCCTTCTTCCTCGTCTTCGCTTTGCGAGCCTTCGCGGAAGGAGATCTTCCACTTTCCTTCGAGAGCCTTGACTTCGCTGTCGGTGGCGGCCTTCTCGGCGATGGCCTTCTCGGAGGGCTTGCAACCAGGCAGAGCACAACCGAACACGAGAGAGAACAACAGAATCCAATGCAACTTCATGAGAGACTCCGGCAAAAACTTGAGGATGTAACCGGAATCGTTCCGGTATCTAAAGAGTTTGTGAACCCGTCCACACGGCGACAAGGGTTGATGTTCGCACGGATATTCCAAAACCGGCGTCGTCAACCAACGGGTTCGTCTGGGGATCTATCCGATTCGCAATTGAGTTGAGGACAAATCCACCCGGAATTCCGTCTCCGGAATTCCCTCGAACAAGTCGGCATGGCTCTCGGGAATCGGCAGGCAGGCGAGATCCGTGAACGGGCCGCCGTTGAGCGATCGGCCCCCCACCAGAAACCGGCAGCCGGTTCCGCGAATGGCCGTCAGGGTGGCGAGCATCATCGCATGATCGTGGCCGTAGTAGCGGGGATCAATCACCCGGCCGGCGGTATCGGCCCCGACGACGAAAATGCTGGCGGGAAAAAGTCCGGCCTTCTCGGCGAAGGTGGGCGAGCGAGTCAGGATCACCGTGGCGCGGCCCTGAAATTGGGACGTTCGCCGGATCACTTCCTCGGGGGGAAGTTCCGGCTTGTCCACGTTGAAGAGGCTGATTTCAAAGCTGGCCGGCCGGGAAAACCGACGTTCCGCAATGGCCGCTAGTTCTGTGTGGCCCGCGTGCAACGGGTTGAACGAACCGGGGACGATCAACCCCGTCGCGACAGCCGTCAGGCTCACCCGGCCGTCGGCATCGATGGCCACCCAACGGGCGTCCCCCCGGCTCAGAAGGGCCAGCGCATCCGGGAGATTTGTCACGGGGCGAGGACTTTCACGGGGGTTTCAAAAGTGACCGTCTTTTTGGCCACGTTGTCCTCGACCGTGATCTTCAATTTAAATTCGCCGACCCGGTTCAGGGCCAGCGTGCCGGTGAAATTGGCCTGAATCAAACTGGCGAGTTTTTCCGGGTCGGTGGTGTCCGCGTTGGCAATGATCGGCTTGGCATCCACGGGTTTCCCGGCCGAATCCAACACCTCGGCCTTCATCGTCAGGCTCAGCTTTTTGGATTTGTCATACCCGGCCACCTTGAAGCGAAAGTAAAGGGATTCCCCGGCGACGCCGGTCGTCCCGGCGGGAATTTTTCCCTCAGGGTCGTGTGTGAAACGCGGGGCGAGAAGGTGAAACTCGCCGGTCTTGCAGGTCAGTTTCCGCTCAAGGGAAGCCGTTTCGGAGGCAACGCGGTCCCGCACGCTGACCGTCAGTTTGTACTCGCCGGCCGGCGCGACCGCCGGGAAAGTGACAACCGCAAACGTCGGCACGCTGTCCCCGCCGAGCGACATCACCCGTTGCAGCGTGGCCTTGGTGTCCACGACGGCTTTCCCGGCCGCGTTGACCAGCCGGATGGCCAGTTCGCAATCGGTCTTCCCCTCGGCCGTCGTCTTCACGCCATTGAGTTGAAACCGCACGACATATTCATCAAGCGGATACACATCGTCCGAATCGCGAACCGGCCCGAGCATCCCGTGGGCCGGCTGCACGTTGGTGATTTCCAGCTTGGCAAACGCCGCCGGGGCGACCGCAAGGAGGAGGAACAAGCCTGCGAACAGTTTCACGCGATGAACTCCGTTTCTGAAGCAAAGATGCAATGACGACAAGGCGATGTTTTCCGGTCTGAAGGACCGGTTAATCCAGCCCAGCCCGTGAGGGCTGGGAATACCATGCCCCCAAGGTTTTCCCGGTCTGAAGGACCGGTTATCGGCGGGCGTTTGTCTTCACGGCCCTGACGGGCCTTTGGCGGATAATCGGTCCTTCAGACCGGGGTCGCTCGATGGTGATCGTACCCAGCCCTCACGGGCTGGGCTGGATTAGCCGGTCCTTCAGACCGGAAAACCATTTCCCTGCCGCCATTTCCCAAATGATCGCCGATACCCTCTTAAATCTTCACAAAGATCCGCCGCTGATACATCCACAGCAACAACAGCCAATACACGAGTAGCACCAAGCCGCCACGGACCAGTGATTCATATTCCGGGCCGAACACCGTATAGGTACGGAATTCGTAGTGGCGTTCCAGCAGGAACAAATGCGTGGCCAGCGTTCGGCGAATCCAGCCGCCAAGCAAATGACTCACGCAATAGATGAAGATGGAGTTCGCCCCGATCACCACCAGCGGGAATGCCAGCACGCGCAGCGG
>NZ_JH636443.1:380058-406193 GCF_000255705.1 Zavarzinella formosa DSM 19928 | reverse complement strand
CCCGCCGCTGTAGAGTGTCCAGGCGGGCGTCCAGATTCGTTTCACGTTGGGAATGAGGCCGAAATAATCGAGAGCAAAACCGGCCGAGAACGCGATGGTGCCCGCGAGCAACAGCCGAAGAAGCAACGCCCCGCGCGGGTAACCCGCCTTCATCCATGTTCCCGCGATCAGGCCGAGAATCATCGTCGCCAGCGTGGTGACAAAGTTGACCGTCACATAACCCCCGCCGTTGGACACGAATGGTTTTTCGCGGCCAAAGAGATTCAGGAACCATTGGTCGATGGCCCAACCGGCGTTGGAGTTTTTGTTCCAATGGGCGGCGAACCCGCTGGCATGGTGGGGCCAGTCCGCCGGAACGCCCACGGCCGGGTAGTCGAAATCTGCCGGCGGCAGCGGGTGCGAGGCAAAAATGGCCGCCGACGCGACCAGCAACAGCCCGAAGGCCGCCCAATGCCACACGGCCGAGCGGAAGCCGAGCAGGAACAAAAACACATAACCCATGCCGATCTGGCTGAGCGTATCCTGGAAGGTGAAGTTAGTCATCTCCTTCCCGTCCGACCGCAGGAAGATCCCCAACCAGATGAGCATGGCCGCCCGGAAGATTGCATGCAGCAACATGCTCAAAAACCCGTGCCCGGCAGCCATCCGGCTGGCGATCGAGAACGGCACGGCCACCCCGACGAGGAACGAGAACGACGGCTGGATCATGTCGTGCAGCGAGCCGCCCCGCCAGATCACATGTGTCGTGTGGTGATTGATGAATTGCCAGAGTTCGCTGTTCGGGAAATGTTCGGCAACAGAAGAGGGCGACAACACCTCCGCAAGCATCAACAACATCACAAACCCGCGAAACGCATCAATACTGGTGATCCGCTGCTTGGTCGTTGACGCCACGGGGAATCGCCTTTCAGTGTCTCGGATGTTCGCCCGGCATGTTAACACGTTTGCGAACAGGGAGCCAATGATGTTTCAGGGTGGAGGCAAATAGTTTTGGTGCATTCGCCAAGGGGAGTTCAGAAGAGATGATGACATGGGAATCAATCTCCTCGGTGTCACGACACCGGATAGGGCCCGTTCTCGAACTCACGTTCATGGTATCCCTTTGACCCGACCTCGTGGGCCAGCGGGCTGCGCGGGTCTTCATCGGCTTTCAGGGATTCGATGATCCGTTGGAAATCGTAGCGGGGTTGCCAGCCGAGTTCCCGGCGGGCTTTTTCGTTGACGTAGACCCGGCCGATGCCGGGGAACATTTTCCAGCCGCGCCGGGCGTACTCTTCTTCATAGCCCGGCGCCAGACGCCTCACCACGACGGGGGCGTTTGTCCGTAGTTCGGCCAAATCCTCGGGTTGAAAGGGCGAAGTCGCACTGATGATGTATCGCGAGAAGCCGATCACCGGGGCTTTTTCGATGGCGAGCAAATGGGCGTCCACGATGTCTTGGATGCCCGCCCGCCGGTGCAGGAACTCGTTGGCTTTGATGTTGCCATCCTCGTAGTCGCGGCGGGCATCCGGGTCGTCGTCCGCCTCCGGGAAAAAACGCGAGGTCCGCAGGATGAGGCAGGGCATCCCGTGAAGCCGATGGGACAACTCGCACAAATCCTCGGCGGCCGTTTTTGTCACCCCGTAAATGTTTTTGGGGACCGGCCGCACGTCCTCCGTCACCCAAGCGGCCGGCGCCCCCGGCGGCGGGGTCAGCGCGCGGCCAAAGACACTGGTGGTGCTGGTGAACACGAACGCCCGGACGCCCGCCGACGCGGCCTCCTCCAGAAGATTAAGCGTGCCGGTGATGTTCGTGTCGATGAACTCCTGCCGTGTGTGCGTGGCGACATGCGGCTTATGGAGCGTCGCCGTGTGGATCACGGCCTCCACGCCCCTCATCGCCTGCCGCACGGTTTCCCGGTCGGCTATCGATCCAAGGTGAGTGGTGAAGGGGGAAGCCAGCTTGTCGAGGCCGACAGGCTGATGGCCCGCGTTTCGGAGGGTGCGCATAAGGGCTTCGCCAAGATGCCCGCTGCTGCCGGTGACCAACACATTCATGATGATTCAATTCCCTTGGGTGATTGGGAAACGAAAGCCCGCCAGCCAGTCGGGGCTTTCTTATTTCTGAAACAAAGGTCGCGCCAGCCAACGAATAAGTTCAGCCCGACCGCATCAAGCCCCAAGCCGGAATCATTTCGACCCGGCAAAACCTGCGGAAACTGCCGGACATTTGAAAAATCCTTGACAGCAATGAGCTATATTTGTATTTTGCTTTATGGTTAATTATCTTATTGGTTAAATAAAAATACCGAGCGATTCGTTTGGCGAACTCGAACAATACCGGGATTTCTGGGAAGAACGCCTCCAACGGCTGGATGATTACCTGCGCGAACTTCAATCCAAGGAGAACGATGATGAGCCCGAATGAATCCACGTCCGACCGCGAGATTGAATTGACGCGCGTTTTCGATGCGCCGCGAGAGTTGGTCTGGAAGGCTTGGACCGAGTTGGAACATCAGTCGCGGTGGTGGGGGCCGCAGGGATTCACGACCACCACCCAAGAGCGGGACGTGAGGCCGGGCGGTGTGTGGCGGTATGTGATGCACGGCCCGGACGGCCGCGATTACCCCAACAAGGTGATCTTTCTGGAGGTGGCGCCTCCGGAGCGATTGTCGTACAAGCACGGCGGGGAAAAGGATCATGAGCCGGTGAATTTTCAAGTGACCTTGACTTTTGAAAAAGTCGGCGAACGGCAAACGAGGCTGACGATGATATCCACCTTCCCGTCCGCGAAGGAACGCGATTTTGTCGTCAGCCAGTACAACGCCATCGAAGGGGGCAAGCAGACGTTGGGCCGGCTGGCCGAGCATCTGCAAGCGATGGAGAAGCCCGCCAGTCCGGTTGGAGAACCGTTCGTGATGACGCGCGTGTTCAACGTCCCGCTCGAACAAATGTGGGGCGCATGGACGGAGCGGGATCAACTGATGAAGTGGTTCGGCCCGAAGAGCATCACCATCCCGCATTGCACGCTCGACCTCAAGCCGGGCGGGATTTTTCACTATTGCATGCGCGGCCCGGACGGCAAGGATATGTGGGGCAAGTGGACTTTCCGGGAGATCACCAAGCCAAACCGGCTGGAGTTCCTCGTTTCGTTCGCGGACAAGGACGGCAACACCATCGGCTCGCCTTTTCACCCCCATTGGCCGCTGGAAATGCACTCCGTCGTGACGTTCTACCATCATGCCGGCATCGGCCACGGGACCGTCGTTCGCATCACGTGGTCCGCTTTCAACGGCACGGAAGAGGAACGGAACACCTTCGACACCAGCCACGACTCGATGCGGGAGGGCTGGACCGGAACGCTCGACAAACTCGCGGAACAATTGACGGCCTGATTTATTTCCGCAAACACCAAGGCAAGGATCAGACGATGCAAAAGATGATTTCACCCCTGCGGCTGGCCTCCGCGTTCATGGCGATGGCCGTCGGCGCCGGATGCGGCAAGCGAGAAAGCGTCCCGGAACCGGCGGCCGCCGAGACGACCGGCACGGTCGGGGGCCATTATGCCCAAGTGAATGGCATCAAGATGTATTACGAGACCCATGGCGGCGGCCGGCCGTTGGTGTTGATCCACGGCGGCGGCTCAACCATCACGACGACATTCGGCAAAATCCTGCCGATGCTGGCCAAATCGCGTTTGGTGATTGCCGTGGAATTGCAAGCCCACGGGCACACCGCCGACCGAAACGCCCCGGAGAGTTTTGAACAAGATGCCGACGATGTGGCCGAACTGCTGAACCAGCTCAACATCAAGGGGGCCGACATCTTGGGCTTCAGCAACGGCGGCAACACGGCCATGCAGATTGCCATCCGGCACCCGGAGCGGGCGCGCAAACTGGTTCTGGCGTCGGCCTTTTACAAACGGGAGGGCATGGTGGCGGGGTTCTGGAAAGGGATGGAGAACGCCACCTTCAACGACATGCCGAAAGTTTATAAAGAGGCGTATTCGCAAATCAACAACGACCCGGCGGCGCTGTTGAACATGTTCAACAGGGATGTCACACGAATGCAAACATTCAAGGATTGGAAACAGGAAGACATCAAATCAATACAAGCCCCGTCGCTGGTCGCGATCGGCGACCAAGATATTATCCGGCCGGAACATGCGGTTGAAATGAGCCGGCTCCTGCCTCACGGCCGTCTGGCCATCCTGCCCGGCACGCACGGCAGTTTCATGGGCGAGGCGATGTCGCCCGACCCCGACAGCCCGATGCCGGAATTTTTCGTGGCCATGCTGAACGAGTTCTTTTTCCTGCCGATGCCAAAGGCCAAGTGAGTATGAGGGCGGAGGATCGGTTCCCATTCCGTTGTGACTGACGATCCACAGGGTAATTTTCATCATTCCATCATCATCGGCGGGCCCGTCGCGATGCTCGCCAGTTTCGAGCCTTCCCGCACCAAGTCTTGAATCGCGCGGTAGCCGCCGCTTCGGGCCGCGATGGGGATGAAATAGGCGTCGTCGGCTCCGTCCCCAAAAGCTTGCTCGCAATGCGCCCAAGCTTCGCGATACGCCGGTTCGTCGGCCACCGGGCGGCGGGCGACTGGCCGGGCATCGGCGCCGAGGACCACATACTCCGGGGCGAATCTCACGCCGCGACTGCGATACAGAAACCGCGTGAAGGCGACGGGCACAAACTGAATCAGCTTGGTGGCTTGTTGTTCGGTGAAACCTTCCCCGGTTAGCAGACAGGCAATGGATTCATCGTCGGCGGCCGGGTTGGCGCGGAGAAGCGAAACCATGGACTCGACGCCCCCGCGAAGGCCGGGTTCGGCCGGCGACGGGGCGGGGGTGCCTTTGGGTTCCGGTTTCTTCCAAAACCAGCCTAACATCAATGCTCCTTCCTGACCGTCCAAACCGGCCGATTCTTTATCATTAGGCGATCGGCCGATCAATTTCGCCAGTTTTTCCCTGATGGATTCTTCCGGGCATTTTTCGCGGGGCCCTCTGCCGACAGCATTTCGGCTTTTTGAAGGTCTCATTTTACCCCATACGCGGGATACTGTATATTCACGCGGCAATATCGTGGTCGGGGCGGGACTCGCATGTTTATCGTCTGGGGATCGAGAGGCGAAAAAAATATCCTTGGCGTCGTCGCGGATGACTGCGCGCGGTGCCATCGGGCGGAGAAGTTTGTCGCGCAGGAGTACGTCCGCACCGAACACGTTTACGGCATTTCCACAGGCAGCACGAGGCTGGCCATCACGAGACAATGCACCGTTTGTGATGCGGAATATGAATGCGAACTGGAACGATACGATGAAATCATTTCTCCGGCCGAAGCCGAGTTGATGCCTTTTAAAGAGCTCTTGGAGGAAACCAACACCCCGCTGTCGAAACTCCTCCGCGACAGTCAAACCCATGTGCCGAGCGACGAACCACAGGCTGCCGCGTTGCCAGACATTGAATCGGAGAAGCAATGGGCGAGATTGTCGGAGTTGCTGGCTCCGTATCAACAGGAACCGGAGGGGGAAAAGCTCGCCAGAAAATGGCATCGGTCGCCGGACATGAGCGAATACCGCCGCAAGAGATTGCTTGCAAGGATTGATCGTTTCTTGCGAGAGAAAGAAACCGCCAAAGAGATTCTGGCGCTGTTTGAACGGCTGGGGGACACGAAGCCTGGGGAAACTTTCGGCTGTCTGGCCGCCATGGGAATGGTCGCGGTAACGATCTCGGCATATTGGTGGCTGCCGACTGACTAGACCGATGGCGTTTGGATGGCTTTTTTCGCAGGCGTGCTATTTGTCGTGGTGTGCGTGCTTGGCATCGCCGCCTATTTTCGCGAGAAGACATGGTTGCGAGAGACAGTGATCCCGAGATTGGAGGAGGCGGGATACAACCCGGTGACCGCCCAACGCCTTCTCATTGGCTTGAACTCGCAGGAGGAGACTCTGAGCGAATCCATGCAAACGATGATCTCCAAGGCGGGCACGATCAGATCCATTTTGAGGAGGCAAGGCAAATGGAACGAGTTGCTCAAACGGCATGAGATGAGGAAATGAAAGGCTCGGAATAGATTCAATTTGCGGCAGGCATATTCTGGCCGGGTTCCGAAAACTGCTTCTCCCAAACATTGGTGTTTTGGCTCCCGAACGACCAAAAGGCTCCGAGATGATGGAGCAAGAATTGCCGGCATATTATCGCGGACTGGCCGGGGCCGTGCTGAAAAACTTCGCCGGTTTTTCCCCGATGACCTCTTCCCAGCTTTTTTCGCACACACCGCAGCCGACAACCTTCCAGTCCTTTTCCAGTTCAAAACTCCAGTTGACTTCCTCGAACGTCAGCGAGGCATACAGTTCCTTGTTCCCCGGCCGGTTTTTGAACTGTTTGGCGTGCAACAGATCAAGGCCGGGGAAATACTTCGTGTTTTTCTCGCCTGTCACATGCGTATAGGCAACTTGCCATTTGAGGTTCTTGTCGGCGGGATGCCTCCACAGATGCCACAGGCCGTATCCTTCGTTCTTGTCGAAGACTCTTATCGCGAGGCAACTCTCGACCCGTAGCGGGCGATCGTCTTCCACGATCTTCCAGGCAAGCACATATACCCGATCACCCCTTGGCCCCGGCATTTGCTTGTCGATCTCTTCGAGGCTCCATGATCGCGGCAGTTCGTTCGGAGCCGGCTTTGCCAGAGGCTCACCGGCCGGGCACGCGGCGACTGTCATCAATAGCAGCACGGCAATGCGAATCGGTTGTGTCATGTGCCGCTCCTGACTTTCCGGCGGTTGAATGGTTTGCCAGCCCCGTGAACTCGTCGCCGGATCGGCCTTGCGTCCTGTCCGGCCGGAGTTTACGCTGTGCCTCTTCGGATCAATCTACGCAAGGAAGACGACATGAGGAACCGAAAGCGGATCGCCTTGATTGTTGGGGCGGCGTTGCTGTCGGCATGCGGGGTGGTTCTTGCCCAACTCCCGCCGGGCGCGGCCCCCCCGCCCCCCGCCTCGACGATCCGAGTCAAACATCCGGCGGGCGATTTGGAAACACCGCCGCATCTGCCGGCCACGCATTCCGGGGTTCGCAAGGCGGCGCCGCCGATCGATGCGGACGAACCGCCGCCTTCCGTGTCACTGCCGGTGTTGTCGCCGTTGTCCCCGCCCCCGCCCCTCGCGTCAGTGCCGACCCAGACGCCAAAGCCGGGCCAATCCCCGGACATGCCACGGATTCCCACGATTGGAGCGACAGTACCGACCGGGATGCCAAGGGCGGCCCAGTTCGACCTGGAACCGGAAATCAAATCCAAACCCGAAGACATGAGCATCGATCAGTTGATTGATGTGGTGGAGGCCATTCGCGCCGAGAAGGCCGAGTTGGAAAAGCGGGAACAAGCGGCGCTGAAGACCATCCGGCTGAAGGCCGAAAAGCTGAGAGAGCGGATGACCAAGGTGGGCGCGGACTCCCCGCCGAATCCTCCGAAGGTCGAAGACCCGATGAAGGAGAGGCCGTGGACCGAGCGACAAAATATTCCACCGAAGGTCGAAGGCCCAATGAAGGAGAAGCCGTGGACCGAGCATCTAAATATTCAGCCCGTGGAACTTCGGAAGTAACCGGAACGCTGATCGCTTCGGCCGAACCGCTTGGAAGCATCAACGGCTTTTCATCCGTTTCTTCGCCAGGCTGACACCCCCCTCGGGAATTTGGCCGATCTCGGTGGAAGTTGGGTGAATTCATTCGAGAATTCGCCGGCGTATCGTGTAAACTACCTTTCCTACCGCCCTCCCTCCCGCCGCTTCTCGTCAGGTCCATGATGAACAACTTGCCGACTGTCCGCGTCGTCGCCGTGGCGTTGGGGCTGCTTTGTCTTCAGTCAACGGCCGCCGAACAATCGCCGGATGCGAAGGCATTGGAGTTCTTCGAGTCGAAGATTCGCCCGGTCCTCGTGAGCGAGTGTTACCAGTGTCATTCGGCCGAGGCGGCCAAGAACAAGAAACTGCGTGGCGGTCTGCTGCTGGACACACGGGAAGGAATTCGCAAAGGAGGAGACGCCGGCCCGGCCGTCGTGCCGGGGGACGCGAAGAAAAGTCTCCTGCTCTCCGCGATGCGTCACGAAGGCGCGGTCGAGAAGATGCCGCCTCGGGGCAAACTGGCCGATGCGGTCATCGCCGATTTCACCAAGTGGATTGAGACGGGCGCGGCCGACCCGCGAGAAGGCGGGGCGTTGCCCGGCAAACGCCTGATCGATCTCGCCGAGGGCAAACGGTTCTGGGCGTTCCGGCCGCTGGCTTCCGTGATGCCGCCGGATGTCAAAAACGCTGCGTGGGCTCGCAATCCCATCGACCGCTTCATCCTTGCCGGTTTGGAGGCGAAAGGGCTCACGCCGAGCAAGCCTCTTTCCAAAGAAAAGCTGATCCGGCGGGTCACGTTTGATCTGACCGGGCTGCCGCCCACATCCGGGGAAGTGGAGGCGTTTGTCAACGACCCATCGCCCGATGCCTACGACAAACTGCTGACCCGGTTGCTCGCCAGCGAACGGCACGGCGAGCGCTGGGGGCGGCACTGGCTTGATGTCACGCGGTTCGCCGAGAGCGGCGGCTACGAGTTCGACGGCGACCGGCCGGGCGCGTATCACTACCGCGATTTTGTCATTCAATCACTCAATCAGGACATGCCCTTCGACGAGTTCGTGCGGTTGCAACTGGCCGGGGACGAGATCAAGCCGGGCGACTTCTCGGCCGCCTCCGCGACGGGCTTTCTGGTCGCCGGGCCGTATCCGGGGCAGACCACCGCGAAAACGCTGGAGCCGATCCGTTATGACCACCTCGACGACATGATTGCGACAACGGGAACGGCCCTGCTGGGCATGACACTCGGTTGCGCCCGCTGCCACGAACATAAATACGATCCGATCCCGCAACAGGATTATTACCGGCTGGCCGCGACACTGGCCCGCACCGATTCGACGAACCGGCAAATGGACCCCCATCCGGAAACCTTCCGCAAAGCGAAAGCGGAGTTCGACGCGATTCACGCGCCGCTCGCACAAGCACTGGCGAAGTTTGACAAGGAAACGCTGCCGGGCCGGTTCGACAAGTGGTTGACGGCCGAGAAGGTGAAACCGGCGGCCGATTGGCTGATGTTGGAGCCGAACGCCGTCACCGGGAAAGCCACGCTGACAAAGCTCCCCGATGGTTCCTTCCTCGCGGCGGGCAAGGCGGAGAAGGCCGACACTTACACGATCACGGGGGCCACTTCGCAGACGAAGATCACCGCCCTCCGCGTCGAAGCCTTGAGCGATGCCTCGCTCCCCAAGTCCGGCCCCGGCCGTTCCCCGGATGGCCACTTCACGCTGACCGAGATCACGCTGACGGCCACCCCGTCGCCGGCCGCCGCCAAGAAGGGGGCGAAGCCGGTGGTCGTCAAACTCAAGCCGGGCAAGACGGTATTCGAGCAACCCGGCAAGATGGCGGGGAAGGCCCAAGTCGCCACGTTCGTCGCCGAGACGCCGTTCGGCTTCGAGGGGGGCACGGAACTGGCCATCGTGTTGAAGTTTGAGAAAGATTTCGCCGCCGGCCGCATCCGGCTGGCGTTCTCATCGACGGATGCGAAACCCGACGGATCGACTCGGCCGCAATCCGGCGTGGAGATTCAAACATTGCTGACGGCCCAACAGGGCAAGCTCGACGGTGTCAACCGGGCGGAGATTGTCCGCTGGTTCCGCAAGCAAGATGCCGCTACTGACGAGGCATTCGCCATCGTTGATCGCTCGCTGACAAAAGAACCGAAACCGCCGCTGATTCCCGTGTTTTCCGCAACTTCCGGCCGGGGCGGGGACGTGCATTTTCTCATCCGGGGGGAGACGGCCCGCAAAAACGGCGTCGCCCCGCCGGGGTTCGTTCAAGTGCTGACGAACGCCGACGAGAAACGCTGGCTCCGCGAAAAGGGAGATGACAAGGCCCCTGCGAAGCCGCCGCGCGTGGCGCTGGCGGACTGGATGACGGATACCAAAGACGGCGGGGGCCGGTTGCTGGCCCGCGTGATGGTCAACCGCGTCTGGCAGCATCATTTTGGCAAGGGCATCGTCCGCACGCCGAACGATTTCGGCGCGCAGGGCGAACCGCCGACGCACCCCGAATTGCTTGATTATCTGGCGACGGAATTCATCAAAGGAGGCTGGAAACTCAAGCCCCTCCACAAGCTCATCATGACCAGCGCCGCCTATCAACAGGGGAGCGACGCCAACGAGGCCGCCGTCAAGGCCGACCCGCAAAACCGCCTCTGGTGGCACATCCCGCCGCGACGATTGGAGGCCGAGGCTGTCCGGGACAGCGTGTTGATGGTTGGCGGTTCGCTCGATTTGAAAATGTTCGGCCCCGGTACGCTAGACGAGAACAGCCCGCGCCGCAGCGTCTATCTGACCGTGAAACGCAGCCGGTTGTTGCCGATGCTTCAGGCGTTCGACGCCCCCGAGCCGATTCAAGGTGTCGGCGAACGTCAATCGACCACGGCGACAACCCAGGCGTTGATGATGATGAATTCCAGCTTGGTGCGTCAACAGGCCGAGAAACTCGCCCGTGTCGTCATGCCCGCCGGGACCGGCGATGTGCCGCAGGCTGTTGAGAAGGCGTACCGCATCGCCCTCGGCCGAAAACCGGCTGACGACGAACGCCAGCGCATGACCGGCTTCATCCTCCGTGGCGCCGACGGCGGGAAAGGGTTGAACACGATGACCGTTGATTTCTGTCAGGCATTGCTCTGCCTGAATGAATTCCTCTACGTCGATTAACCGGCGAAACGACTGACAACGCAAACCTGAAATTACCTTCCTTGCGCCCGGACTTTGAAGAGGCCAACGACATGACTCTCCCGCTGCTGCCCCTCTCCCGCCGCGAGTTTCTTCGCACGTCCGGCCTCGGCTGCGGTTCGCTGGCGCTCGCTCACTTGCTCAGCCGCGACAGTCAGCTTGGGGCGGCCGAGAAGAAGCCGCATTTCGAGCCGAAGGCCAAGTCCATCATCTGGCTGTTCATGACCGGCGGCCCGTCGCATGTGGACACGTTTGATTACAAGCCGGAACTCCAGAAGCGAGACGGCCAAAAGCTGGAGGGGGCCGACCCGAAGACCGGCTTTTTCACCACCAGCGGCAAGTGTCTGGCGTCGCCGTTCAAATGGTCGCAACACGGCCAATCCGGCTCATGGGTGTCTGATGTGTTCCCGCGTGCCGCCAAACACGTCGATGACATGGCCTTTGTCCACTCCTGCTATTCCATCGCGAACAACCATGCCCCGGCGTCGATGGAACTGGCCGCCGGGATGTCCCGCCCCGGCTACCCGACGCTCGGCGCGTGGCTGAGCTACGGTCTCGGCTCGACCAACGACAACCTGCCCGCGTTCGTGGTGTTGCACGACAACAAGCCTCGCGGGGACGACGGCATCTGGTCCCCCGGCTTCCTGCCCAAGACGCATCAACCATTGTTATTGGATGCCCGGCAGAAGGAAGCCATCCGCGATGTGTCGCCGCTGGCGGGCATGACCGACGACCGCCAGCGGGCGCAACTGGAACTGCTCCGCGAAGCCAACTTGGCCCACCAAAAAGCCCGTGGCGAACTCCCCGATCTGACCGCCCGCATCCGCTCTTTTGAACTGGCCTACCGGATGCAATCGGCTGCCCCCGAGGCACTGGACCTCAGCCGGGAAACCGAGAAAACGAAGAACCTGTACGGCATGGACAACAAAGATTGCGCCTCCTTCGGGCGGCAATGCCTGATGGCCCGCCGGTTGGTCGAACGAGGCGTGCGTTTTGTGCAAGTCTTCTGCCCCACCAACCGCATCTCCGGCGGCGCCGTGGCTGATGTGCCGTGGGACGGGCACAGCGACATCCTCACCAACCACCGCGACTGCGGGATGATGACGGACACTCCCTTCGCCGGCCTGCTGGCGGACTTGAAACAACGCGACATGCTCAAGGACACGCTGGTGATCTGGGGGGGCGAATTCGGCCGCACTTCGGACGCGCAAGACAGCAAGGGCCGCGACCACAACCCGCACGCCTACACCACGATCTTCTGCGGCGGCGGCGCCAAGGGGGGCGTCCACTACGGCAAGACCGACGAATTCGGCTACAAAGCTGTCGAAGACCGGGTGTGCGTCCACGATCTTCAGGCAACGATCCTGAACATGATGGGTCTCGACCACACCAAGCTAACCTACCGCCACAACGGCCGCGACTTCCGCCTGACCGACGTGGCCGGGCGCGTCATCAAGGAAGTCATCTCCTGATCGTGGATAATGTAATCGCATGGCAAGAGAAGGGGCCAAGATGATGAGGTGTTTGACGCTGTTCGGCCTGGCGGCGCTGGCCGTCGGGTCCGTCACGGGGGCCGAACCGGGTCGAGATCCGTCGCCTTGGCCGCAGTTTCGCGGGCCGGGGGGGCAGGGGCAGGTTGACACCGCCATCCCGACTGAGTGGAGCGAGAGCAAGAACGTCGGCTGGAAGACGCCGCTGACGGGCAAAGGATCGTCTTCCCCGGTGATCGCCGACGGGAAAGCATGGGTGACCAGCGCCGTCCCGGTCGCCGACGGGGGCTTTAGCCTCCGGGTGATTGGCGTGAATCTGCTCTCGGGTAAGATCGAGCATGATGTCGAACTGTTCGCGGTCCCCAAGTTGCCGCCGCTTCATGCCCGCAACACCCCGGCGTCTCCGACGCCGGCCGTCATCGGCGGGCGGGTGGTCGTCTCTTTCGGGAGCGATGGCGTGGGGTGCGTGGACGCCTCCAACGGCAAGGTGTTGTGGCGCAACGACACATTCAAGGTGAAATATGAAACCGGGCCGGGCAGTTCCCCGGTTCCGTACAAGAACCGCGTTATCCTGACTTGCGACGGGGCGGACAGTCAGTTCGTCGCCTCGCTCGACGCGGCCACCGGGGAAGTGGCTTGGAGAACCGAACGCACGGCGGCCGCCAAGAAACCGGCCAACGAACGGCGGGCCTTCTCCACTCCGCTGGTCATCACCGTTGACAAGCAAGATCAGGTCGTAATCCCCGGCGCGCAGTGCGTATACAGCTACGACCCGGACACCGGCAAGGAACTTTGGCGGGTCACATACACCGGGTTCTCAAACGTCCCCCGGCCGGTGTTTGCAAACGGGCTGGTGATTGTTTCCAGCGGGTACTTCGCCCATGAACTGATCGCCATTCGCCCGGACGGCCGGGGAGACGTGACCGCTTCGCATGTCGCGTGGCGATACAAGAAGGGGGTGCCGAACGTCCCTTCTCCGGTGGTCGTCGGCGGCCTGTTGTTCATGGTGTCGGACCAAGGGACGGCCACCTGCCTCGACGCCAAAACCGGGGCGGTGAAGTGGACCGAACGCCTCACCGGCGCCTACACCGCCTCGCCGCTCGTTCGGGGAGACACGATTTACACCTTCGCCGACGAAGGCAAGGCCACCCTCTTCAAGGCCGCCGACACTTACAAAGAAGTTGGCCGCAATGAACTCGGCGGTCGCATTCAGGCCACCCCGGCGGCCGCCGGGGGCGGGTTGCTCGTTCGCACCGAAGGAGCCTTGTATTTGCTGACCGACGCCAAACCCGCCGGCAAGAAGTGAGTTGATCCCCAAGGCCACCCCGAAGAAAATCCCACCATCGTTTCCGAGATAATATGAGACATTTTTTCGCCTCGCTCGCCATTGCTTCGATTCTTTGCGGATCATTGAACGCCGAAGAACCGCCCAAATTCTGGCCGCAGGCGGCGGGGCCGAACGGGGACTGGCATCTCGCCGCCGACGCGCCCACGCATTGGAGCGTGGCCCGCAACGAAAACATCCGCTGGCGGACCAAGTTGCCGAACGCCGGCCAAAGCGGCATCGTCATCATGGGGGACAAGCTGTTTCTGACCACGTTTGCCGAGCAGGACGAGAAAGCCAAACGGCAAAGCAACACTATTTTGGGGCATGCGGTTGACCGGGCGACCGGCAAAATCTTGTGGTCGGTGACACTTCAAGGGGGCCGGCCCAGCCCGCAGTTGTATGCGTACAGCGATTCCACTTCCTGGACGCCGATCTGTGATGAGAAGACGGTCTGCTTCTTCAACTCGTCCGGCGAAATGGGTTGCTGGGACCATTCCGGCAAGGAAATCTGGCGGCGAAGTTTCCGCACGCAGCCGGACAAGTATCCGTTCAACCGGCAATGCGAACCGATTTTGCACGGGGATGTCATCATCACCGTCGAACCCATCGGCAAGGATGAGCCGGGCTTCGACGCCAAGCGGGACGACTGGAACTATCTGCACGCGATTGATCGCTTCACCGGCAAACTGCGCTGGATCGCCGAAGACCCCTGCACATTTTACTGCACACCCTGCTTCGGCCATTTGCCGGACGGCCGCCCGGCGGTGGTGCATGGCCGAGGCGGGCCGCATGGCGTGCCCGAGACGCCCATCGGCCTCAGCATGACCAGTCTGGCGAAAGGCGAGGAAGGCAAAACCGTCTGGCGGTTTTCACCGGAGGCCAAGCCCGGCGCCCCGCTGGACGGCACGACTTGGATGGCGCTTTACACCAATGTCTGGGACAAGAAATATGTCTACTGGTTCCGCAACGCCCCCGAGGAGGCTCACGTTGTCCTCGACGCGGCGACCGGGAAACTGGTGCGCGAACAATCGCTGGTGAAATCGGCCGATGTGCGGCAGTGGAACAGCGAGAAAAAGGCTTACGTCTCCCATGAGAATGTGAATATCCGCGACCTGCCGGACCCGGCGTTTCCGCTCAAGGCGGGCGAAGTGTTGCATGTGCTGCCGCAATGGCACGCGAACATGGCGGCGAACGGCTGGCATTGGTTTCTCTGCACGACCAACAACCGCCGCAATGGCCGGGCGCCGAAGGGGCACAGCGGCCCGGCGTATGCCCTCGGACGGATTCACGCCGAAACGGGCAAGGTCGAGTATCTGGAACTCCCCGTTGGCGTCGAACGCAAGACCGGCGAACCCGACCAGTTCGTTTATGGCCGTGCCCTCAAGACGCGCACCGTGGACAACCAAGGCCGGGAAATCGCCGACGAAGACCGCTCCCGGACGGATGGCTGGCAGGTCGATGCCTTCTTCCCCACGCCCGTTGTGTTGGGGGACAAACTGTACATCACCGTCATGCTCGGCGTCACTTATGTGATCGACACCAAGGCGACCGTCTTGGATCAAAAAGCCCTTTTAGCCGTCAACGACCTCGGCCCGCTGGGAGACACTTGGAGCCTGAGCGGGCCGTCATCCAGTCAGGGCGTCTTGTATCACCGGAGCGCCAAGGAACTGGTGGCCATCGACAAGAAGTGACCGGTCAGGTCAGGATTTTCTTGACGATGTTCCCATGCACATCGGTGAGGCGAAAATCCCGCCCCTGATAGCGATAAGTCAGCTTCGTGTGATCGAGGCCCAGACAGTGCAACACGGTTGCGTTCAGGTCGTGGACATCGACCGGATCTTTGACGATGTTGTAACCGAAATCGTCCGTCTCGCCGTAAGTTTGGCCGGGTTTGACGCCCCCGCCGGCGAGCCAGACGGTGAAGCAGCGGGGGTGATGGTCGCGGCCATAATCCCCGGCCGTCAGTTTGCCCTGACAGTACACCGTGCGGCCAAATTCGCCCCCCCAAATCACCAGCGTGTCGTCGAGAAGCCCCCGGCGCTTCAGGTCGGTGATGAGGGCCGCCGAGGCCCGGTCGGTGTCGCGGCATTGCCCTTCGATTTGCTTCGGCAGGTTGGTGTGCTGGTCCCAGCCGCGATGGTACAACTGGATGAAGCGCACATCCCGCTCGGCCAGTCGGCGGGCCAGCAGACAATTCGCCGCGAAGGTGCCGGGTTTGCGGGCGTCGTCCCCGTAGAGTTCAAACGTCTTCGCGTCTTCCTTCGAGAGATCGGTCAGTTCGGGAACGCTCGACTGCATCCGAAACGCCATCTCATATTGCTGAATCCGCGTCTCCGTTTCGGGGTCGCCGGTTTCGCCTTGCCGAAGTTTGTTCAGTGCGGCCAAGTCGTCGAGCGTTCGCCGCCGGCCGGTGTCGGAGATGCCGTCCGGCGTTCGGAGGAACAGCACCGGGTCGCCCTGCGAGCGGAACTTGACTCCTTGGTGTTTTGACGGCAGGAACCCGCTTCCCCAGAGGCGGTCGTACAGCGGTTGATCCGCGAGGTTGCCCGAGCCAGACGAAACCAGCACCACGAACGCGGGCAATTCTTTGTTCAGGCTGCCGAGGCCATATTCGACCCACGCCCCGATGCTCGGCCGGCCCGCCAGTTGCGCCCCGGTCTGGCAGAAGGTGATGGCCGGGTCGTGGTTGATGGCCTCGGTGTGCATCGACTTGATGAAACAAAGGTCGTCCGCGATCTTGGCCGTGTGCGGCAGCAGGGAACTCACCCAAGCCCCGCTTTTGCCGTGCTGTTGAAATGTGTATTTGCTCGGCGCCACGGGGAATGATTCCTGCGTGGCAGTCATGCCGGTCAATCGCTGCCCCTTGCGAATCGAATCCGGCAATTCGGCGGCAAAGCGGTCCTTGAGGCCGGGCTTGTGGTCGAACAAATCAAGTTGCGACGGGGCGCCGGATTGGAACAGATAGATGATCCGTTTGGCCCTCGGCTTCGCCTGTGGCGCCGGTTCGGAGGCCCGGCCCTCGGACAGCAGCGAGGCAAGGGCGCCAAGCCCGGCGGCCGAGCGGGTGAGGAATTGGCGGCGATGTTGCGGAGTCATCAAAGTCACTCCTTGGTGACGACTTCATCCAGATTCAACAACAGATTGCAGACCGACGAATAAGCGGCCAGTTCCGCCGGGTTCAACTTCGGGTCGGCCTTTGCTTCGCCGACGGCGAGCAGTTTCGCAACGCCCGGCGGGTTGGCCCGATAACCGGCGAGTTGAAACTCAAAATTCCCGCGAAGCACTTGCAATTCTTTTGTGGTCGGCGGTCGGGCGGTGACATGACGGAACGCCCGCGTCAAACGTTCATCGGGCGAGGCGGCCTCCCGCATCACCCGCTGGGCGAGCGAACGGGCCGACTCCACGAACGCCGTCTCATTCAACAGGGCAAGCGCCTGCAACGGCGTGTTGGTCCGGCTTTCGCGGACCCAGCAGGTTTCCCGCCCGGCCGCATCGAACGCCGCCAGCACCGGCGGGGGCGAGGTCCGCTTCCAGTAGGTGTAAAGGCTGCGGCGATACAGATTCTCCCCGGTGTCGGGGATGTAATCGTCGGCCCCGGAAAGTTCTTTCCATAATCCCGCCGGTTGATAGGGCTTCACGCTCGGGCCGCCGATTTTCTCCGCGAGCAGGCCGCTGGCGAAGAGTGCCTGATCGCGCAACACTTCGGCCGAGAGTCGCAATCGCGGAAACCGGGCCAATAGTTTGTTCTCCGGATCACGGGCCAACAATTCCTTGGTGATGTGCGAGGATTGTTGATAAGTCGCGGACATCACGATCAACTTGTGAAGCTGTTTGACATCCCAATCGGTGGCAAATTCGACCGCAAGCCAGTCAAGCAATTCGGGGTGGGTCGGGAAGGCCCCTTGGGTGCCGAAGTCTTCGGTCGTTTTCACAAGGCCGACGCCGAAGTGCGATTGCCACGCCCGATTCACCGCGACACGGGCCATCAGCGGGTTCTTGGGAGAGGCCAGCCAGCGGGCGAAATCCAGCCGGTTGGCGACCTTGGACGCGGCCTGCGCTTCACCGGCCGGAACGAGCGCCGCCGGAACGCCGGGAGTCACTTTCTCGCCCTTCTTGTCATACTCGCCGCGAAGGAGGATGTGCGATTCTCGCGGCGTCGGCATTTCCTCCATCACCATCACGGTCGGGATCGTTTCCCAAAATTTGGCCCGCTGTTCGCGTGATTCGCGGAGGCTGGCGTGGGCCGTGCGGATGGTTTTGTTCGATGTCGCTTCGACGAAGAAGGCGAGCAGTTTCTGGCGTTCGGCCTCGGTTCGGCCGGCGTCGGGCTTGCGCCGAATGTCGTCGATGGTGGCCGGGACGGCGGCTTGCCAGACTTCGGCCGCATCAAGTTCGCGGCTGTGGATTTTCACATCGTCGATCAGGCCGTCGAATCGCGTTCCATTGCCGCCGCCGATGCGGAACGGTTCCTTCGACTGGAAAGTCTGGTTCAGTTGATCGAGAAGCACGCGGATTTTCACTTCCTCGCCGTCGAGGTAAACCTTGGTGCCGGAGGCGAGCCGGGTCGCATCATAAGTCACGGTGATGTGCGACCAGCGGTTCAACGGGATCGGCGTGATTGTCTCGATCCGCAGAGCGTCGTCCAGCCAGCGCTTGGTGAGATGAACCTGCAATTTGCCGTCAACCAGCGCCACGGCGTAGCCATCGCCCCGTGGTTCTTCGGTGGTGCGGGAGAGGATCGTTCCGTTGGGTTTTCGCGGGCTGACCCAGCAGGAGAGCGAGAAGCGGTCGTCGAATCCGAAATCCCCGGCCTTGTCGCTCAGCAGGTAATTCACTCCGTCCAGATCCATGGCTTTGCCGATGCGGCCGGGCGCATAATGAACATCGCTCACGGCTTTCAACACATCGGAACCGTCCAGCGGCCAATGCGATGTCAGGCCGCGCGCATAAGCGGTGTCCGGGAGTTTCCGGTCGTCGGCCGATGGTTCCCATAAGGCCAGTGCCTTGGCGGTTTCGCCGCGTAATTCTTCAACCTGTTTTTCGGCCGTCAGCAACTTCTCATTCAGTTCCGCAAGGCGCTTTTGCTGGCTGATGGTGGGGGCTTTGATGTATGGCGGCGAGTTGCCGAACTTCACCGCCCGGCCCTGTTCCGGAACGTTGTTGAAGAACGCAAATAGCTTGTAAAACTCCCGCTGTGAGACGGGGTCAAACTTGTGATCGTGGCAGCGGCAACAGGTGAATGTCAGCCCGAGCCAAACAGTCGCGGTGGTCTCCACGCGGTCGGCCACATATTCGACGGCGTATTCCTGCGGCACGATGCCCCCCTCGGAATTGCCCCGGTGATTGCGGTTGAACCCGGTGGCGATCCGCTGATCGAGCGTCGGCTTGGGGAGCATGTCCCCGGCGAGTTGTTCGATGGTGAATTGGTCGAACGGCAGGTTGCGGTTGTAGGCTTCGATCACCCAGTCCCGCCAGCGCCACATATCGCGGCCGGCGTCGGTCTGGTAGCCGTTCGTGTCCGAATAGCGGGCGGCCTCCAGCCATCGCCACGCCATCCGCTCGCCGTATCGGGGCGAGGCGAGCAACCGGTCAACCACCTTCGCATAAGCCTCCCGGTTGTTGTCTTTCAGGAACGCATCCACTTCCTCCGGGGTCGGCGGCAATCCGGTGAGGTCGAGGGTGACCCGGCGAATCAGCGTGGGTTTGTCAGCCTCGGGCGACGGGGACAATCCTTCTTGTTCCAGACGATCCAAGATGAACGCATCAATCGGGTTTTTGGCCCATTCGCCCCGTTTCGCATCGCGGGATTTCGGGGCTTCCGGTCGAACGGGAGGCGTGAACGCCCAATGCGAGGACCACGGCGCCCCCTGATCGATCCATCGCTTCAAGATGTTGATCTGCCCCGGCGTCAACGCTTTGCCGCTGTTCGCGGGCGGCATCAATTCCTTGGGATCGTTGCTGGTCACACGGGCGAGCAACTCGGTCTTGGCACCGGGGATCGCCTCGCGCGTGTCGAGGCGCAGCTTTGCCTTGCGTTGCTTTTCATCCGGCCCGTGGCATTTGAAGCAGTGATCCGAGAGAATCGGCCGGACATCCCGGTTGTAATCGACCTTGCGGTCGGCCTGATCCGGCGGTGCCGCTTGCAAAGAGGCCGCGAGCAGCAAAGCGACGACGGAACCCAAACGAATCAACATCAGTGGCTCCCGTGTCACCGAAACTCGCCCGAGCCAAACAACCAGAGGCACGGATTCGATTCCCGCGAGTGAATACCCACGGTTTGTTTCGTGGGCTGGCGTGCTTGGGCATGATTCTATCACAATGAATCATCGACCGAAATGATGAAAAGCATGCGCATCGTCCCCGTGAAAAGATAACCGCCGTGTCGGGAGTTTGAGTGAAATCTCCACCCTGCATGTCATCGGCGCGTCAAATGCGACAATTCATCATTCACCCTTGCATCTGTTTGAGTTGGAAATGGAGTTTGTCATGCTTACCGTCATCAGGCGTTGCCCGAGTTGTCCCCTCATCAAAGATCACATGAAATCCGTCCTTGAGGCCCTGTCCGGTGATTTTCACATTGATGCCGTGATGCAAGACGGCGATCCGGGGGAGTTTGCCATTTTCGTGAACGGCGTCGAAGTCATCCGGGGCGACAGCAATTCACTGCCGGACGTGGAGGAGATCGAGGCGGCCGTGAAAGGCGCTTCGCATGCGGGAGTGTGAGTTTCAAAAAGGGAATTGGCGGTGTTGACTTCGGCCAAAGCCCGCACGTACGATAAATGTATACCGCCGAAGGAGATCGAAAGATTGAAGTAAAGCGGTACTGTGACTGAGGGTTATAAACCCCCATTGGTTAATCACCCCCAATCCGACTCCAGCCGCGATTTTCAGGCAGCCTTCGCCGGACAGAGATGTTTTGGCGTGAGAGCAGAGGATGCCGGGGAATCGCGTTGTTTTCATTTCCAGTCAGCGAAAAATCAAACCAATTACGATGATTTTGGTTGCGATGTAAATCGTCATCCCCTTTCAATTCCGGTCATTCTCCAGCTTCCACATTGCACCCAACCGGACAGCCTCTTACCTTTGAACTCATGATGACTCGCAAGCCGACATGTTTGGGGCGCCGATGATCGCGATCACTTGTCCGAAATGTGGCGCCGGGCGCAATGTGGGTGATTATCTCCTCGGCCTCGCCGTGGTTTGCAAAGTATGCCAAACCTCCATTGTCGTGGGCCGGGCGGTTGAGGAAGGCCCGAGCGTCAAGCCCGTCGTCGATAATGTTCAAGAACCGGCTCCTTCTCTGCCGGTTCAAAACCGGCCCATCGTTGCCGATGTTCAAGAGCCAATTCCCTCCCCTCCAGCGCAAAACCGGCCGATTGTTGCCGATGCTCAAGAACCGGCGTTGTCTCCTCCGGTCCAAAACCGGCCGGTCTCGCGGCTCAGCCAGTGGAAGCCGGAAACGCCGTCCCCCTCTCCCGTGGTCAATCCGGCCGGTCCCGTCGAAAGCCAGCCAGTTCCGGTGTTCCGCAGGTCGCGGCCAAAGCCCGGATTTCCGGTGTTCTTTTTTTGCGGCATGGTTCTTCAGGTGTTGATCATCACCGCCTTTTGGTGGATCGACAACGCCGAATGGGAGATGTCGGTGGCGGTTCGCCGTGATGCCCGTTTAGGCGTCTTCTGGCTCGCGTGCCTCCTGATGTTGGTGAATCTCTTCGCGTTTGGCCTGATGCTTGGCAAGCGAAATTTGCAGACCTGTTATCAATGGTTCGCTCGTTGTTTTGTCGGCGTCGTGGCTGGCTTGTTGCTCACGGTGGCGGGGATTGTCGGCATTGAGATTGTGGAAAGTGAGTCCCAAGCCTCTGCCGCCTCGCAGGAAGTCGCGCAGTCCGTGCTCATTCTTTGCGGGATCGTCATCGCCGTGGCGATTGTCCTCTTTGTTTTCTCGGTATTCGGCATGGCCGTCGCCATGCACATCTTGCTTTACAAACTCTGGGATCAAGTACAGAACGGCTGGCAGAAGGCCACCCCCGGCCAGGCGGTCGGGTATTTGTTCATCCCCTTCTACAACATTTACTGGATCTTCGTGGCGTTCGTCGGCTTGGCGGATGACCTTAACCATTGCGCGGAACGCCGGTTGCTCAACGTCCAACTGGCAAGTCGCGGACTGATGATGGCACATTGCGTCCTCATGCTTTTGGGCGGGGTGCCGTTGATCGGGTTATTGGCAAGCCTGCTCGACATATTCGTGTTGTTCTTCGCCCTCCGCTCCGCCACGCAGGTGGCGGTGGCTTTGGAACAGCAAATTTAAGAGCCGTGAATTTTCCTCTTTAACCGGTGCCTTGCCGGGACAAACACATCACATTTCCGACTCGACAAATGCCTTTGGCCTTTGTCGAAAAAATGAATTCTCAAATTTGCTTTGTATTGCAAAGCAAATGTTTGTACCATCACTTTGCATTGCAAAGGAGATGCGAATGATTGGGGAAGAAATCTGTCGATTGCGGGTTCGGAATTCATCCGAATGGATCACGCATTTTGAGGAAAACGCCGCCTGTCAGCGGGCGGTTCCTTGGTATCAGGGGGCCGGTGTGTCGGCGGCGGAACTCGCGGAGATCGCCGACTCCCTGCGGGGGTGGCAGCTTGGCGAAACCTCCGACGGGTCGCATCTGTTCACGGCCGCCTGTCATTACGCAAAGGCCATCGGCGACCCGGACTTTGTCGGAGCGGTGCGGCTGTTCATTGCCGAGGAACAACGCCACGGTCGCCAGCTTGGCCGGTTCTTGGACTTGGCGGGCGTGCCTCGTGCCAGCGAGGATCGGGGGGACAGTCTGTTCCGGTTTGTCCGGTATTCGGTGTCCCGAATGGAAGTGTGGGCGACCCCGGTGGTCATGGTCGAGACGCACGCCATGATCTACTACAACGCCATTCGCCGGGCGACCAAGTCGGCGGTGTTGCGGCGGATATGCGAACAAATTCTGGCCGACGAGGTGGCGCATATTCGGTTTCAATGCGAACGTCTGGCCATCTTGCATCATCGCTGTTCTCGCTGGCGGCGGGCGCTGACCATGCGTCTTCACCGGCTCTTGTTTGTCGTGATTACCATCGCCGTCTGGACCGGCCACCGCCGCGCGCTCCGGGCGGGGGGATATGACTTCGCCCGCTTCTGGAAATCGGCCTGGGGCAAGATGCGCTTCGCCTGGCGAATGATGTCGCCGGATATCTACTGTTGGAACGATACGCCAACGACCGGCCAATCAAGCCGACGGCCGACCCTCGGCCGTTCGCCGGCTTGAACATCGTTTGCCGACCCCAACGATGTGTGTTGAATACTCTCTCGCTTGAAAGGCACGATCATGGCGCTGATTGCAAGAATCATTGGCTTGTCCCTGCTCACCAGTTGGCTCGGGGCGCAAATCGGCCTTCAATTCCTCCGGCAATCGCCCGACGACCTGCTTGCCGCCTTTGTGCTTGGCTGCGTCGGGGCGATCATCGGCGCCGTCGCCGGGGCCGCCCGTGAAATCGTTCTGGTTCTGGGCCGGAAAGAGCATCAACCCGAATAAATTTTTCGCTCGATTCGACCGCCAAGCCAGTTTAGCTCCGTTCGATCTCACCGGCGGCCCGGTCAAGGGCGGCGGTGATGGCGCCGAGGGCTTCGGGGGACAGTTCCCCTTTGGCCAGTCGGACTTGGAGGGCGGCTCGCAGGTTGTGCATCGCCCGGTGGAGTTCCGGGGCGGGGGGGCCGCCGAAGCGGGCGTTGGCTTGCTCCAGTCGGCTGCGGGCGGCGTGGATGTCGGCGGCGTGGGCTTCCACTTCGGCCTTTCCCTCGTCCGTCAGGCGGTAGAGTTTTTTCGCCCCTTGCGTTTCGCCGACGATCAGGCCGGTTTCTTCTAGAAGCGTGAGCGTCGGATAGATGACTCCAGGGCTGGGGGTGTAGTGGCCGTTCAGGGCATCCGCGATCGCCTTGATGATCTCGTATCCATGCCGTGGTTGCGCGGCGATGAGATCCAGCGTCAGCCACCGGAGATCCCCCTGTTCAAACGGCCGGCCGGATTGCCCCGGTCCGCGGCCGCCCGGCCCGCCGAATTCCCAGCCAAAGCCTTCTTTTCCCCGCCAGTGTCGCGGCCCGCCTCGATGACCCCGTTCATTCCCGTGCATGTCATCCCCTTCGTCATCGAACAAGTTGAAATCAGATCGTTCGCCCGCTTCCCGCCCATGATGGTGCGGCCCGTCGAATCCTTCCGGGCGGCATCGGCCGTGGCCGAACCAAGCCCGCATCCGGCCCCGGAACCCGTGGGCGCCGCCCCCGCAACCGTGGAATCGTCTTTCCATCTCGGCCCGTGGATCACCGCCACAACCTCGTTCAGTGTAGTGGTTGGTCTTAAACATCTCTTCTGTCCTTTCATTGCCCGCAGGCGACCGCCCGCGAACCTGCCGGAGCCTTTTCAAATCTCCGGGCTTTCCTCATATTGGACCCAGTAAAAAGATACTTCGTCAATACGTTTTGTATCTTAGATATATCTTTTCTATAGACACAATAGGCTTGTCGCAGAACGAAATCAAGTTAGATATATCTAAAATCTGTCTAAAATAATCGACCAGAATATCGAACTGCGAGTGGAAAAATCCCTGAACTTTCTCGGTATTACATCGTAACACACTTGCGGTGCCATTGAATTGTATTACAATTTATCACCATAAACACAATTGGTAAGACACCCGACTTTGCCAATGAATTGCATGCTTTTTGGGGAGATTCGACATGACGGAGCGACCACTGGCCGGATATCGTCGGGCGTTCACTCTTATTGAGTTGTTGGTGGTGATCGCCATCATCGCCATTCTGATCGGGCTGCTGTTGCCCGCCGTTCAGAAGATTCGAGAATCGGCGGCCCGGCTGAAATGCAAAAACAACCTGAAGCAAATCGGGCTGGCGATGCACAACCATCACGGGGCGTTCGAGACGTTCCCGTCCGCTTACATGGCGACCTCGCCCGGTCCCGGCCTCTCGGACGACAACGGGCCGGGCTGGGGCTGGGGAGCGCAACTGCTCCCGTTTCTGGAACAGGACAACCTCTATCGGCAAATTGACCTGACGAAGGACATCATCCACCCGGTCAACAAAACCGCGAGAACGACCAGTCTGCCCGTGTTCCTTTGCCCGTCCGATCCGGGCAAATTGCTCTTCACGGTCAACATCCTCGGAGATGCGGAACCTTACGCGAATCCCCTGAACGACTCGGCGGGCCAGCCGGTTCAACTCGCCCACTCGAACTATGTCGGCATGTTCGGTAACCCAGAAGTGACTCCCGACCCCGGCTTCCTCGACACCGACCCGGAACGCGGCGCCCAGTATCAGGGAATGCTCTATCGCAACAGCCGGGTTCGCATCGCGGATGTGACGGACGGGACCAGCAACACCATCATCGTCGGCGAGCGCAGCACCAACCTCGCCTACGCGGCTTGGGCCGGAGCGCCGACCGGCGGCCAGGTTCCCGCGCATCTTCCCGATACTTATGGTTGGGGACCGGAGGGGGCGCCGTTGTATTGCCTGGGGCACACCGGCGATGTCAACGACATCCCGCCGCACACCCCGAACAGCCCCGTGGCCCACGTGGATGATTTTTGGAGCTTCCACACTCAGGGGGCCAACTTCCTGATGGCCGACGGATCGGTTGTCAGCATCAACAATTCCATCAACCCCATGCTCTGGCGGGCGCTCGGCACCCGCGCCGGTGGCGAAACCGCCAGCCTGCCCCAGTAAGCTCATGGCGGGCCACGCCCGGAGGAGAGAATTTCATGTGGCGATGCTTGTTCCCGGCGATTCTGCTCGCCACCGTCGGCGGTTGCGGCGCCGGGACTTCGACGGTCAGCGGCACCGTGCGTTATCAGGGTCACCCGGTTCTTTCGGGCTGCGTCACGATCCTGAGCGAAGACGGAACCGCCCGTTCCGGGGTCATCCAGCCGGACGGAACGTATGTGGTGGAAGGGGTTCGTCGCGGCCGCGTGAGGATCGGCGTCGCCAGCCCCGACCCGGCCCGCGCGAAATCAGTCCTTTCCAAGGCCGACACGCACGCCAAGACCAAAAACGGCCAGCCGTTGCCCCATCACCAGCACACCAAGCCCGGTGAGGGAGGCTGGTATCCCCTCCCTCCGAATGTCGGCGACCCGGAGAAATCGGGCCAGTCGGCGGACATTTCAAGTTCCCGGTTTAATCACGCCATCGAAATTCCGTGAAAAGACGGGGGCGGCCCGGCTATGGCGGGTTTCAAATGAGTGTGGCGATCTGCACAATCACTCCTCTCTCGCCACACAGCATCAAACACGGCCATCGCCCGTCGGGAAACCGCTGGACCGGTGGAAATCGCGGTACCCTCGCTGGCGCGTTTTGAAGTTGCGCTTTTTATCCGGCGGTGCGAAACTCGGCCGGGATGGCCTGCCGGAGTTTTCGTCGCAAACGCCGGATTCCGCCGGGTGTTTGCATGGCGCGGGCCAGGTATTCCAAGTCGGCCTGTTCGCTGTGGCGGCGGACCGCCAGGCAGAGGCCGTG
>NZ_JH636443.1:359284-378221 GCF_000255705.1 Zavarzinella formosa DSM 19928 | reverse complement strand
CGAATCACCAGGCCGAGCGCCCGGGGACTCAGGCCGGCCGGACGAAGAAACTGTTTGATTCCGGGGAGTCCTTCTTGCACAATCATGACCGAGACTCCTTCCGGTTGGTGATCACCCGGCCTCACGGCCCAACCGATCCGGCCGGGGGAGTCTCGTTTTTCTATCCCGGCCCACTCTCCTCAGCAAAAAGCGCAACTTCAAAACGCGCCAGCGAGGGTACCGCGATTTCCACCGGTCCAACGGTTTCCCGACGGGCGATGGCCGTGTTTGATGGCGTATGATGGGTTGGGAGAGAGAGTCAAGGAAAGCGTTTGCGGCTCTGCGGGACGCTATGCCAACTTGAAATCCACTCTAATTTTCCGAGCATGCCACACGCGCCAATCCTGCCTCGTCATGTTGGGTGTCCCCATAAAAAGGAACCGAAAACATGATTGTCAGGCTTGATCCCTTCGCCGCTGCCTGGCCCGCCGAATTTGTCGTATGGGTAATGGTTTCCGAGACGCAATGAGAGAGGAAAGGGAGAGCCGGAGGGGGATCTTCGGCGGAGACCAAAACCCTCAATGAAAGTGGCAATCAACTCCGGCCAAGCGCCTAACCCTCACTCCATCGCCGCCAGAAATCCGGTCATTTCTCCCTCGGCATGGGAGTCTCCCTGTTGCTTGGCGGCGACGATTCCCCGGCGCAACACGTCACAGCCTTCATCCACGCGGTTCAAACGATTCAGGATTTGACCGGCTTGCAAGAAGCCCGGCACATAGGGCGTGTCCGCGATCAGGGCGAGTAGAAGCGTGGCGGCCGTTTCTTCCTGGCCAATGCTCGCGTGTTCCATCGCGAGGCCATAACGGAGGAAGCTGTCTTTCGGGTCGTCGGCCAGCAGGGCTTCAATTTGTTCCATTCGCGGGGTGCGTTGGCTCACCGTCGTCTCCTGGGATGCGTTTGCCTGTTGGGAAGATTGTAGCGGATCAGCCGGATTGGCCGGATTCACACCAGCGATTCATTCAATTTGACCGTTGCTCCCGGCAAATCCAGACCCGGTTTTTCCGGAAATTCCCGATGATCGAATTTGTCTCCTCAAGCGGTGCTGTCAGGATGGACGAACAGACCGTTAATCGACCGCAAAAATTTTCCCGACGATCAAAATTCACTGGAGTTACCTCGCATGTCTGCCGACAATCGCAACCGTTTGAGTCTTGTCGAATTGAACGAACGGATTGTTCCCGCCATCGCTTTGGCGAACGCGACATTTGTCGGCGGCACCCTCACGGTCACCGGTTCCCGGCTGGCCGACAACATCGTGATCGGCGTGGCGGGCGATTATGTCACCGTCACGAACAACGGCATTCCCGTCAGCATCAAAGAAGGCAACACCCGTGTGCCGAGCGTGCTGGGCTTTGATCTCCACCTCATCAAGATCTTTGGCGGCGACGGCAACGACAACATCAACGCGAACCAAGGGCACACGGGCTTCGCCGGGGTCATCACTCAACCGACCGAAATCCACGGCGGCAACGGCGACGACACCATCGTCGGCACCAAAGGAAACAACCTGATCTACGGCGAGGCCGGAAACGACAAGATCAGCACATGGGACGGCAACGATTCCGTGTTCGGCATGGACGGCAACGACACGATCACCACCCGTCTCGGCAACGACACCGTGTACGGCGGCTACGGCAATGACAACATCAACGCGGGCGACGGGAACAATTCCGTCTTCGCGGACGACGGAGACGACACCGTAATCGCCGGGATCGGCAACGACAGCATCTTCGGCGGCTTCGGCAACGACACGATCAATGCCGGGGACGGCACGAACACCGTGTTCGGTGAATCTGGAAACGACGTCATCACCACGGGCCAGGGCAACGACAGCATCGACGGCGGCGAAGGGGACGACAGCATCAGCGCCGGGGCCGGCAACGATATTATCTTCGGCGCCTTGGGGAACGACACGATCATTGCGGGCGACGGCTTGGACACGATCTACGGCGGCCAGGGCAACGACAGCATCGACGGCGGGGACGGCAACGACTCCATCTTCGGCGAACTCGGCGACGACACCATCACCACCGGCCTGGGCGCTGACTACGCCCAAGGCGGCGGCGGGGCCGACACTTACAACGCCAATTCGTCCGAGGATGACTTCGACTTCGGCGGCGATGAAGACATCGACACGCTGAATGAAACGCCGTGATTGTCCTCGAAAGAAAGCTCACTCGCTTGTTCGTTTTGGTTTTCCGGTTTAAAAGCCCGGCTGACACATCCCGGCCCGAAGGGGCCGGGTGAAACGCCCTCGAACGACCTTGGTCTGAAGGACGAATGGCGCTTGGTTAGAGCCGGGCTCAACCCGATATGGCAGACAGGAACCGCTGGATTGCGGGAGATTTGACCCTTTGGCCCGCCACACCGGGCTGAATTCGGCTACAAGTGTGATCAAATCTTCAAAATCAAACATATCTTGCTGTTACAACCGCTGATTCTATCCTGAGCGTCGTCTCTCCAATTGATCCCCCACCCCCCAAGGAGATTGGCGTCATGCTCAAAATGCGACAATTTTTTGTGAAAGAACGAACCGGGATGTTCAAAACATCCAACGCCTATGACATCCTGAATCCGGATACCCAAGAAAAAGTCGGCCTCGCGCAAGAAAAGCCGAGCATGTTGATGCGGATGATTTTCAAGGAGAAGGCCCCGACGCTGATCGAGATGCGGGACACCAAGGAACAGTTGGTCTTCAAGGTTCAAAAGCCGCTCGCGCTCTTCGGCCGCCCCAAGATTGCGGTCTTTGATGCCGACAACAAGCAACTCGGCTATTTCCTCAGCAAGCGATTCTCGCTGGGTGGCGGCTTCGACATCTACACCCCCGAGGGAAAACACATCGCGGAACTCAAGGGGAACTGGAAGGCCAAGGAATACAAGATGCTCACGCCGGAGCAAAAAGAACTCGGCAAGATTTCCAAGAAGTGGGCCGGCTTGGCCAAGGAACTGTTCACCTCGTCCGACAACTATGTTGTCGGCGTCAACGACGATGTGACCGATGAGAACACCACGCTGCTCCTCCTGGCGGGCGCGCTGACCATCGACATGGTTCTCAAGGAGTGAACGGCCTTGACGCCCCGGCGGGCGGGTCTTATCGTGCGACCCAATTCCTCGTGGTCCCCCTCGCCGATGGTGTTTGAATGCTTCTGATTGCCCTCTGCTGCCTGTCAGCCTCCCCCGTTCAATTCTCGGACGCCGAATACATCGGCCCCGCCTATGCTAGCGGCGGCAAACCCAACACAATCATGGCCGGGGCCAAAGGGGCGGCGATCATCTTCGCTGTCGAAGCGGGAGTTGGCCCGGATTGGATCGAACGGCTGTTCGGGCCGCCACTGCTGAGCGGACGATTCAACAAAGGACCAATCGAGTGGAGTTACGGCCGCGAGGGTGTCACCGTTTATTTCCCCGCCCGTCTGTTCAAACCGGGCAAACCGTATGAGCGGTTGAACGGCAATATCGGGCCTTGACCAGGCAGTCATTTGGGCCTCTTTTGCCTCATTTTGAACGTGTCGGCGATCTCAATTCTCATCTTACCTAAACTGTTACTGGATAACGAAATCGTCATGTTTTCGGTCCTTCGTTTTTATTCAAAATATTCCCCTAAATTTGATTGCGTCCTCTCATCTGTTTGTGTAAGCTTTCTAACGACCGGCCGGGGACTGTTTGGACACCGAGTGGGCGACGGTTTCCGGACGACCGGCCGGTCATTTTTCATTTCTACCCAAACCCTGCCAAAATTTATTCAATAACTCAGCAAGCCACTGGCTCACGGCCAAACAATCACTTGTCTGATTGGATAAATTGACTCGAATCGCGCTTCACAATTGGATGGGTCGTGTGCGGACCTTGTCGTCACGAGCTGGAGAACAAGGACCACGATGGATTCGGATAATGAAACCGCCCGCGCGAAGTGGCTGTTGGGCGCGGCCGTGGTCTTTTTGGCCAGCGGTTGTGTGAGTTGGAACGAACTCATTTATCTGCTTGGCGGTCGGAACACTCAAGCCAATGTGGAAAAAGTCTTCGAGATCAACCGGAGAGGTCGGTTTGGGCTTGGCGGGGGGCGCCAATTGACTGTTGAATATGCCTTCACCGAACCGGACGGCACCAAACGCACCGGCACAGACACCGTTCCGATGGACTGGCCCCCGCCGGTGAACGGCAAGATACCCGTTCAGTACACCGCCGGGGAAAAGGGAAGTTCAAGACTGGCGGGTCACGTCGGCTGGATCGGCGTTACTCTGTTCGCCTTGTCGGCCGGTTCCGTGGCCATCTTTGGGTATCGGTTAATGCGAGAAGCAAACGACGCCACCAGCGGCCGAAAGTCTCGGCGAGGCAAAGGCTGACGGCGTTGAGGCCATCGACCTACTCATATCGCAGCGCGTCGATGGGATCTAACCGCGAGGCCTTCCACGCCGGATAGAAACCAAAGGCCACGCCGACGAATGCGGACACGCCCACAGAGGCCAGCACAGCCGGAATGGATTGTTCCGTTCTCCAATGCAGGAACGTGCGGACCATCCACGAACCGCCCCAGCCGACTAGCACGCCGATGGCTCCCCCGGCCAGACACAACACCACCGCTTCGACGAGGAATTGCCACAAGATGGCTTTCGGCCTCGCCCCAACGGCCATTCTCAGGCCGATTTCTTTCGTCCGTTCGGTGACAGACACCAGCATGATGTTCATGATGCCCACCCCGCCGACGATGAGCGAAATCATCGCCACCGCCAGCAACAATCCGCTCATCAATTGCGATGTGGCGAGGGCCGCATTCGATAGTTCGGCCGTGTCCCGGATGTTAAAGTCATCCGGTTGATCGGCCCGGACCCGGTGGCGTTCCCGGAGCAGGACCGTGATCTGTTTCATGGCCCCGGCGATTTCCGACTCGTCGCCGATCCGCACCAAAATCTGATCGACATATGTGGGCAACGGCGGGGCCGGATAGTCAGTCACTTGCGTGGCCGATTGTAACGGATAGGAAGCCGGCTGCTGGCTCGGGAACCGGGTGCTGGAATTCCCGGTGACGCCCGCCGCCGCGACGGCGCTTTGGTTGGCGGTCTGGGCCGACTGGCCGGACACCTTGAACTTGATCGTCCGCCACGGGGCCAGCACGATATCGTCTTGATCCGCGCCGAAAGTGTTCGCCCCCTTCGATTCCAGCACGCCGATGACTTGCAACGGGGTGTTGTTCACCCGCACCGTTTGCCCGATGGCCGAGGGGGCGCCGCCGAACAATTCACGGGCGACGGTGCTGCCGATCAGACACACGCCGCTCATTCCGGCGCCTTCTTGCTGGGTGAAGGCCCTGCCCTCGGATACTCCCCAATCACGGACAGTCAGGAAATCCGACGTGGTTCCATAGATGTACAGCGGAACCCAGTTCTTTCCCCCGGCGATGATTTGCGTCCTCGCCCGCACCACCGGGGCAACGGCCACCGCCGAAGGGACTTCCCGCACAATCGCCTCGGCGTCGGTCGGCGTGAGCGTCGGGTTGGAACCGCCGCCGAAGCTGACGCCGCCGCTGGAAGCCTGCCCCGGCATCACCAGCAGATTGTTGGCCCCGAGGCTCTGGATGCTGTCGGCCACGGCCATCTTGGACCCTTGGCCGATCTCCACCATCGCAATCACCGCGCCGACGCCGATGACAATTCCAAGAGTCGTCAAACCGGAGCGGACCAAGTTTCGTCGCAAGGCCAGCACGGCCACAACGAATGTCGGAGGCAGAATAGTCATGATTAATCCCTTTGAGGGGTGAGCGGCGATTGCGGCAGAGCGGAGAAGGCTCCCGATTCCACCAGCCCGTCTTTCATGCGAACCACCCGCCCGGCGGTGGCGGCGACGCTCGGATCGTGGGTCACCAACAGGATGGTAAGACCCTCTTCCGCGTTGAGTTTTCGGAACATATCCAGAATCTCGATGCTCGTTTTTGAATCGAGATTCCCTGTCGGCTCGTCTGCCAGCAACAGGGCGGGGTTGTTGATTAACGCTCTAGCGATGGCCACTCGCTGCATCTGCCCGCCGGAGAGTTGCGAGGGGTGGTGGTCCATCCGCTCGGCCAACCCGACTCGCTCCAGCAGGGCGATGGCTCTCCGGCGGCCCTCGGCCATGTTCGCCCGAGGCACCGCATAAGTGAGGGGCATCAGCACGTTGTCGAGGGCCGATGTGCGGGGCAGCAGGCTGAAGTTTTGAAAGACGAAGCCGATCTTTTGGCCCCGGATGACTGCCCGTTGCTCAGCCGACATTTCCGACACCTCGACTCCGTCCAGCCAATACTTCCCGGCGGTCGGCCGGTCGAGACAGCCGAGGGTGTTCATCAGTGTGGACTTCCCGCCGCCGGACGACCCGGTGAGGGCGACCAGTTCCCCGCGCCGGACATTCATGGAGACGCCCTTGAGGACGGGCACGTCCTCACCGCCGACGCGATAGGTCTTCCACACATCTTGCACGGTAATGAGTTCCATGATGGTTTCTCCCGCTGGTTGGGTGGTTATTGCTTTTTGCCGCCGGCCCGTTGTTGGGCGAAGGGATTTTCCCCCGCCGAGGCAGGCGCCGCGTTGCGGGCCTCGGCCACCACCAGCGCCATTCCGTCCTTTAACTCTCCGTCCAACACTTCCGTGAAATTCCCGTCAGTCAGGCCGAGCTTGACGGTGATTGGCCGCACTTTGTTTCCTTCCGCGACCCACACCACTCCCTGCCCCGGCTTTTCCTTGTCACCGTCTTTGGCTCGCGAGGCAGTGCCGCCTGCGATCAGGTTCGCTGCCGGCCGATAACGCAGGGCGGCGTTGGGGACCAGCAGGGCATCTTTCCGGCGATCCACCTCAAACTTGAGATTGGCCGTCATGTAAGGAAGCAACCGGCCGTCCGGATTGTCGGTGACCACTTCCACGGTGTACACAACCACGTTCTGCGTGTTGGTGGCGTTGAGCCGGATTCGCCCGACCGTTCCCTGAAAGGTCTCCGTCGGGTAGGCATCCACGGAGAACCGAACCGGCTGGCCGACTTTCACCTGACCGATGTCTGCCTCGTTGACCGACGCCCAGACCTTCATTCGGTGAAGATCCTTGGCGATCAGGAACAAGCTCGGGGTGTTGAACGACGCCTGCACCGTCTGGCCGATGGTCACCCGCCGGTCGATGATGGTTCCCTTGACGTTGGACTTGATGACGCAATAGCCGAGATTGATCTCGTCTTGCTGAAGGATGGCCTTCGCGGTGGCGACGGCCGCTTCCGCGTCTCCGACGGCCGCCTTGGCGTCGGCCTCGGCGGCCACGAATTGATTGATGGCCGCCTCGGACGAGGCGACGGCCGCCACGTTGATCTCGAACGCTCCTTGATCGGCATCGAATTCGGAATCGGCGATGGCCCCGGTCGGCTTGAGGCTTCTGGCCCGGTCCCAGTCGCGGGTGCTTTGATTGGAGCGGGCGATGGCCTGCTTCCAGTCCGCCCTCGCTTTGTTGGTGTTGGCGACGGCCGCCTCGGCCTTGGCCTTCGCTTGCACCACCTTCGACTCGGCCGATTTGAGCAGCGTCCGCGATTGCTCGGCCTTGGCGGCGAACAGACTGTCGTCGATCCGGGCCAGCACAGTCCCGGCATCCACGGGCGAGCCGTAATCAATGGGTTTGCCGTCCAGCCCGGTTCCAAAATCTTGGATCAACCCGGCGACTTGCGAGCCGACATCGATCACGTCCTCGGGTTCCAGGGTGCCGGTCCCGCCGACGGTCGCCAGCAACTCTCCCCGGCTGGCCTGTTCCGTGCGAAAGGTGATCGCCGGGCCGCTTGAGTGTTTCAAAAATAGCATTGTGCCTGTCCCAACCGCGCCGACCAGAACAAGGCCAATGAGGATATATTTTCGCATGACTCCCTCGAAACTGAAAATAAGCCATGAAGGATGGCCGAAGTGAATCCAGTTCTGACAAGGGAACGCGCCCGCCGCCCCAACCACTCATGAGAATCTGAGAACTCTCAGAAGTCTCTCAGAATTGGGGAGATTCAAAGAATCCGGCCGGTTATTCTGATTCGTGAAAAGGAGGTTCGTCAGCCATGTCCAAGCCGTTTGACGCGACCTTGAATTCAATGATCGACCTCCGGCCGGGGGAATGGGCGGCCCACTTCGCCCGGCTGGCCGGCATCCCGCCCGGCCCGAGTGTCCCGCTCGACACCGATCTGGCCACTACGCTGACGGCTGACAAGGTGTTTCGCATCAACGGCGAACGCCCCTCGTTGCTGCATCTGGAATTGCAGTCCGGCTCGCGGCTGGGTATCCCCGCCGAACTGATGCGGTACAATACCCTGATCTCCCATCAGCATGGGTTGCTGCCCGTTGAAACCGTGCTGATCCTGTTGCGACCCAAGGCGTTGGCCGGCGATCAGACGGGCGTGTATCAACGGTTCGGCGTCAGCGGAAACCTGATTGCCGAGTTTCGTTACCATGTGGTGAGGGTATGGGAACATCCGTCGCAATACTGGCTGGACGGCGGCGTCAGCCTGGCTCCGTTGTCGTTGCTGACGGACGAGGCCGACGCCGATTTGGACAGGGCGCTGGTCCGTCTTCAGGAATGCCTACGGGACCATCGGGTTGATGAAACGGCCGTCAAGAGTCTTCTGGGATCGTCCTACGTCTTATGCGGCCTGCGGTATGAGCGGGAACGAGTCGCGGAAATGTATCGGAGACTGAGCATGTTGCTGGAAGAATCGACCACTTACCAAGAAATCCTTGGAAAAGGTTTGAGCCAGGGTCTGAGCCAAGGCCGGACGCAAGGGGTTCGGGAAGGGCAGCATAACCTGTTGATGCTTCAGGGGACCAAGCGATTTGGTCAGCCGGACGAAACCATCATCCGGGCGTTGCACGCCATCGAAGATCCGGCCCGGCTGGCGAGATTGGGCGAGCGAATCCTTGAGGCCGCTGATTGGGACGATCTGCTCCGGGGCGAGTGACACGCGGATACCGGATGGCCGCGCAAATGGCCGCTCTCCGCTTATTTCTTTGCCGGAGGGCTTTCACCGAGATCATGAGTGTTTGCCTGCCGTCGTTGGACTTCGCGGCATAGCACGACGAAACCAAACAAGAAGTATCGTCTCAACCCGACGATGCCTTTTCCGCAAGGAACGGCATTCTTGCGAACCACATATGTCCCCGCAAATTTATCCCGCAGGGTTTGCCGGTCGGGGTCTCCGCTCAACCAGAGAAAGTCAATCGCCGGATGAAACGGGCCAAGCAGCCACATCATCAAGCGAAATGTCATCCGCAGGAATGACGGCCGTTCCCCGTTGAGGCTGACGATTTTCATTCCCGTGAGAAGGAAACCGAATGTCCCCTGCGGGGATGATTCGATGAAAACCAAGTAAACGTATGTCAAACCAAACCAAGACCAGAAAAACCAATCGGCGGCATCGTCCTTGTCCGTGATGATCTCTTTGCAAGCAAAGTAAAGAACGACTCCAAGGGCGATGATGATCGCCAGATCGATCACAATGATGAGCAAACGGACAAAAGAACTCGCATAATCTTCACGCGCATAATAAACGCCCGGCCCGAGGCCCTTGATGTCTGCCGGTTGTTTCATGATTCACCGTTGAGGGGGATCGAGTCCGTTGGATGATGGCCGCTTGCCTCGGACATTGCGAGTCTTTTTCAAGGAAACCGTTTCAATCCCGCCATGTTCCCCGCCACATTGTCCGGCGGGGTTTTTCGGGCAGGGGCAACCGCAAGAGCAAGTCGTGCGGGTCGGCCGGGTCGGCGTCGGCCACGGGGATGATCGCGAGGTCGGCGGATTTACCGGGCGTCAGGCTGCCGGTGACGTGATCCATCTCCATCGCCGTCGCCCCGTCGAGGGTGGCCATCCGCAGAATAGTGTCGTTGGCGACATCGGGGTGGCTCTCGCGGACGCATCTCGCCTCGGCCAGCACGTCCAGGTCCGGGTTGGACGCCAGCGAATCGGTGCCAAGGGCCACGCGATGCCCGGCCGCGAGAAAGGCCGTCAGCGGATACGCCGGGTGCCCGAAGGCCGTGTGGGTGCGGGGGCACCACACGAGCGTGGATTGGGCGCCGACGGGGGTTTTGGGGGGAAGATAATTTCCGTGGGCGAGCAGGGCATGCGCGGCCCGCGAACACCGCCACGCGATCCAGTCCCAACTCGGCGCCAGCGAGGTTGGTTCCCAGACGCCCAACTTTTTGAGGAAGGGAACAAATTCTCCGGCGTGTTTTTCGAGCAATTCCCGTTCTTCCGGCGATTCCGCCAAATGCACGCTCACCGGGGCGATGCGGGCCGCCGCCTCGATGATGGCCCGATGCACGCTGTACGGGGCATGGGGGCTTAACCCGGCTCGCACTCTTCGGGAGTCCGGCCGGGAGCGCAGCCAGTCGGCGGCCTCTCCCCACGCGGCTTCGGCCCGTTTCTCCGTCAATCCCAACGCTTCGTGGTAACAGACGGACCATGCCCCGGCGGCAGCCAAGGCGTCCCATGAGAGGCCGCCCCCGGCGATGTCACCAATCAGGGTGGTTCCGAATCGAAGGGATTCGGCCAGCCCGAATTGCACGGCGTCGAGGGCCGAATCTCCAGAGGTTTTCCGGCGAAAAGCAATCACTTCCCCGAGCCAGTCCGTCAGGGGCAGGCGGGGGGGCGTTTGGCTGCGAAGCCGGGAAAGGTCGAGATGGGTGTGGGCGTTGACCAAGCCGGGAATCATCACCGCATGGTCGTGGGATTCGTCCGGCGTGCGATCCTCGCGGGGAAGAACGGCGACAATCTGATTGTCGCGGACGGTGATCGTCCCGCCGGGCAGGGGGGCCGAATCCACGGGAAATATCCACCGGGCCGAGATTACCCGTTCATCCGCACGATTCACCAGTCAACTCCCCCGCGCAAACCCCGACCGTCGATCCACAGACCAAAAGGTTATGGCCCCGGCCGGGCCGGGAGAAGCACCCGCCGGGACTTTTCAACGATCAGCGGGCTTACGGCACGATCAGCACCGGGGCGTTGTTCACCGCCAGGGTGGCGGTTTCGATGGCCGTGCTGAAGGCGGTGGAACCGGCGGTCGAGGCGTTGCCGGCGGGAGTTCCGTCGCTGAGATCCCACGCCTTGTACTGGATCGTGGTCGGCCCGACATAGCCGGTGTTCGGGACGAAGCGAATCTTGTCCGAACCCTTCAGAAGCACCGCGTCCGTCACCTTCACGGTTCCGATGGCGAACCACGGGCCGTTGTTCACCGAGGCCTGCCAGACTCCGTTCTTGTTGTCTGCAAATACGACGGCGATGCCGGGGACCGTCCCCGCGTCCGCGTCCGTCACCGACGTGCCGAGCATCGCGGAGATGACTGTTCCCGCCGATGTCTTGTCGTTGACCGCGAGGGAGGGGAGCGTCACGACCGGCGTGATGTTCAACACCGGCCGACTGTTGGCGGTGGTCACCGTGATGCTGGCCGTTTCAGTGGCCGCGCTGATGGACGTGTTGCCCGCCGTGTCGATGACATTGCCGGGCACTCCGAACGTTTGGTCCCAGCCGCGATAGCTCAGCGTTTGCGTTCCCGTGAATCCGGCAGCCGGCACGAACCGGACCCGGTCGATATCCCGCAGGGTCAGGGCCTTGGCGGCGCTCACATTGGTGATATTGATCCAAGGGCCGGCGCTGTTCAACTGATACTGCCAGTTGCCCTTTGTGGAAGGAGCGGCCGTGACGGCGATCCCTTGGAGGGAGTTGGCGTCCACGTCGGTCAGGGCGGTCCCGAGTAGTTTGGAGACCAAGTCGCCCGCCGAATTGGCCGTGCCCGGTGTCAGGGCGGTCAGCGTCGGCGTCGGCGTCGTGTTCAACACCGGAGGATCGTTCACAGGGGTGACGTTCACGGTGGCGGTGACGGTCGCCGTGCTGAAGGGGGCACTGCCGCCCGTGTTCTCCGGCAGGGAGGGATTGGCGTACTGGCCGGGCGTTCCACGAGTTTGATCCCAGCCACGGTAGGTTACCGTCGCGGTTCCGTTGAAATTCAGGTTCGGCAGGTAGCGAATCCGGTCCGTTTCCCGCAGGAGCAGGGCGTTTTCCGGCGAGACGGCTCCGAATGGCTTCCAGACCGTGCTGCCGTTCGCCGCATACTGCCAGACACCGGTGGATGCGCCCGTCACGCCGGTCACGGCGATGCCGCGCAACGCCGCCGGGTCATCCGGGTCGGTCAAAGCCCCGTTGCTAAGCGGGACGACCAGTTGATCGCCGCTCGGCTTGCTGTCTTCGAGAACCGGCGTGAGAGTCGCCGGGAGGCCGTTCAACACGGGGGCGTGGTTGGCGGGCAGCGACGGAACGGAATCCACCACATCGAGAGTGGCTGTCTTCACGCTCGTGCTGAACGCCGTGGTCAGGCTGGAGTTCGCCGTGCCGCCCGCCGTGCCCCCGCTGCTCTGGTCCCAAGCCTTGTAGGAAATGGTTGTGCGCCCGAGGAAGAATCCGTCAGGCTGGAATCGCAGGCGGTCTGTCGGGCCGAGCAAGAAGGCCTTGGTCACCGAAACGGGAAGAAGGGGCTGCCATCCGCCGCCGCTGGCAAGTTGATACTGCCAGGTTCCGCCTGTTTTGCCATAGGCGGTGATCGCAATACCGGGGACCGTGCCGGGGTCCGGATCGGTGACAGTCGCCCCGAGAATGGTCGAGACAAGGTCGCCGACGGGGTCGTTGTCGGTCTGGGCGGTCGTCGTCAGGGCCGCTGTGGCCGCCACGTCAAGCACCGGGCGGTCGTTGACCGGGGTGACACGGATAAACATTGAATCCGTCTTGACGCTGAAGGGGCTGCTGCCGCCGACGCTCGCCGGGTTGCTCAGGTCAACGGTCGTCCCGGCCGTGCCGGACGATTGGTCCCACGCCCGGAAAGTCAGGAAGGCTTCGCCGGATTGATTGGCGTCGGCCACGAACCGGACGCGATCCGTGCTGCGAAGCAGCGTTGCCGTGGTCGGGCCGAATGCCGCGAAGGGCTTCCACGCGCCGCTCACGAGGAACTCCCAATGACCCGCCACTGACCCGCCAGCGCCGATAACGGCGATGCCGCGTTTGGCCGCCAGGCCGTCCGGGTCCGTGATGTTGCCGGATAACACGGACAGAAGAACGCCGGTGGACGCCGTGTCCTCCAGGACGGTCGCGACAACCGGGGCGATGCGAACCGTCGCCGCCAGGGTCGTGGTGCTAAAGGCCGTGGTCAGGCCGGTGCTGTTCGGAGCGGTGAGATCGACGACATTCCCGACCGCGCCCGTCGTCTGGTCCCACGCATGGTAAGTCAGGCTGGCCGAGCCAACGAAGCCGGGGGTCGTCGGCAAGAATCGCACCAACGTCTGGGGGGTGAGCAACAGGGCCGCCGACGGGCTTCCGGCGAGCGGCAGCCAGACTGTTCCGTTGATCGAGTAACTCCACTGGCCTTTGGTGCTGTCCACGCCGGTCACGGCGATCCCGCCAAGGACGTCGCCGGGATCGGCGTCCGAGGCACCGACAACGCCGAACACCCCCACGGGGGTGGGTTGCGGGGTCGTCGTGCCCGAGGCCACGGGGAAGAGCAGCGGCGAAGCCAGGGGGTCGAGCTTTGGCGCCCGGTTCACACCCAGATAGAGCAGGAAGGTTTTCGAACTGCTGGTGTCGACCCCGCCGAACATCGTGGTGCCGTCGTCCTGGGCGTATACGGTGACAGTGGCCAGCCCGGTGGCATCGGCCGCCGGGGTGAACGTCAGCGTGCCGTCCGGGGAGATGGCCGGCTGTCCGGCGGGGGTGAACAAAGTCGTGTTGTCGGCCGTCACCGTGAATGCGATCGTCTGATCCGACTCGTTGGGCGGGCCGACGCTAATGTTCGTGGCAAAGCTGGGGACGGTTTGGGCCGGGGCGTTCTTCGCGGCATAGACCTCCGGGGCCAGGGTGAAGGTCGGCGCGTCGTTCACCGGGTTCACGGTGACCATGAACTGTTGGGAGAAGGTGTCGGTTCCGCCATCGGCGGTGCCGCCGTTGTCGGTGAAGGTGACAGTGATGATCGCCGAGCCGAAGGCCTTCGCCACCGGGGTGAAGGAAATGCTGCCACCCACGCCCGGGCTGGTGTAGGTGACGGCCGGGTTCGGGATCAGGGTGGTGTCGCTCGACGTGGCGGTGACGCTGAGCGTCTGTCCCGGCTCGCCGCCGGCGGAGATTCCCGTGAGGAAGACCGTCTGAAGACCGGCCCCCTCGTTGATCGTCAAATCATTGATCGGGTCGAGCGTCGGCGGGTCGTTCACCGGAACGATGTTCAGCGTGCGGGTCACCACCGGGCTGAGGTTGTTGCTGCTGTCGGTCAGTTGGAAATCGACGGTGCGGGAACCGGCGACGGGGTTGTCCAGCAGATTGACATAAGTCACGGAACGGATGGCCGCCTGGTAATTCGCCAGCGTGTCGTCGCCCGACAGGCTCAGAATGCCCGTGCCGGAATCGTAAAATCCGCTGATGGCGTTTTGGTCCGTGAACTGCAGGACATCCTCGGGCTGGGCTCCGACAAGAGTCACCGTCGCCGAGCTGATAAAGTCATCATCGGAGACCGTGGCGGTGTCCGTCAGGGTGACGGGGCCTTGATCTTCGAGATAAGTGACCGGCGTCGTTTCCAGATCATTGAGGGAGGGCGTGGTGACAATGCTCCCGGTCAGCGTGTATTGGCCGAGGCTCCCGTAATCCGAATATCCGGTGGCCAGGTTGCCGGCCCCGACGCCGGAGATCCGAATGTAATACGTGCCCGCGGAGGGGATCGTAAAGTTGGTGATGGCGGCGGACATCGACGCCGTGCTTTTCGTGGTCGGATTGTTCAACGCCAGAACGTTTCCGCTGGAATCGATCAGCTCCATCTGGATGTCAAGGTCCGGGGCATACAGAAACGGATCGGCGTTGAATGACACATTGCCGACACCCGTGTTGAAACTGAACACGTCCACGTCCGTGGTGCGTTCAATGATGCCGTTAAAACTGACTGTAGAACCGACGGCGGCCAGGGGCGTGGCTTCGATAATGGAATCCCCGGCGTCATCCTGCTTATAGCCGACCCCGTTGGTCGCATTGGCGATAATCGCCAGATCATCCTCTTGGTTGTTGGCGTCCGGGTATTGTCCCTTGCTCCATTGGGTGACGGGTTGATAGTAACCGACCCCCATGATGGGAGCCCAACCGGGGGAATTGGTGCCCTGTTGTCCCGCGTAATAGCTCTGGCTGGAGGTGCCGTCGTGGCTCAGGCCAAAGGTGTGGCCGACTTCGTGGCTCACGGCTTCGGCGATGTTTTTTTCATCATTCGACTGGGATTGCGCGAACACGAAGCAAGGCGTGTCCGTGTTCGCCGCGAAGGTGTTCAAATAGGCCACGCCGCCGGCCGATGTCCCGTACCAGTCTTGATAGCTGCCGCCGATGCAAACTCGCTTGCCCCAATGAGTGTCTCCTCCACCGGTGTTTCGCAGGGCTTCCACGCCGGGGTCTTCCGTCGTGACATCCACGTTGAAGGGAGCGTAATCCTCGGCAACACGTTGCCAGATCAACTGGATTCGTGTCTGTTCATTGGCGGAAAAGGTCGACGATGAGCCCTCGAAGTTGAACGCCGGGGTGACGATGGGGTTGTTCAATCCCGCCGCATAGGTGGTGTTCCATTGCGTCCCCAAGGTGGTGTTGCCGTCAAAATCCAAATAGATCACCTTGGTGGCGCCGGGCACACTGTGCAGATTAAAGGTCTGGGACAGCGGAAAAGGCGCGGCCGCGACCGCCATCGGGCCGACGGTTTTGTTAGATGACGGCGGCGGTCCCACGGGAATCCCGCAGGCTGTGTTGCCCGATGCGTCCGTTGACTCGCTGTCATTCCACTGTTGGACAAATTGAGCGGGGGCCGCCTCCTGCGGGCCGGACAGGGGCAAGAAAGCACTGGGAACGTCGCGATTTTCGAGGGTTTCCACACGAAGCTTTGGTGGTTTGGTCGCGTGTTTTCGAGTCGCGCGTGAACCAAGGCTGCCACGGTTGGATTTCATTGGAAAAGTCTCGAAATGAAGCGGATCTATGGATTAATGGAAAAAAAGATTGTACCGCGCCATCGCCTGATTCGTCAAACGGAGATCCGGTGTTTTCCCCGTGGTTTGGGCAAGTCGGGAGATCATTCAGTCCCCAAAATCGGCTTGTTCATCCGGCGAGTCCGTCACATTCGGCGCAACCGCGACAACCGGCCCGAAAAACGCCCGTTTTATTATCGGACGGACGTTCTCAAAACCAAGTGTCCTTCGACGATCAACATTTCCCCGACTGGCGGGTGAGATGGTTTGCCGTGTTCCCGGCCATCTTGAGGAATGCACGCTGTCCGGCCGTCGTGTAGAATGATTTTTGCTCAGGCTGACTGACTGCCACCTACCCCGCCGGGCCGACATCATGGCTCTTATTCGACTGTTTCTTGCGAATCTCTTCCTTGCCATCCCGGTTTTTGGAGCCCCCGTCGATTATTCGCGGGAGGTCAAGCCCCTGCTGGCCGCCCATTGCGTGAGTTGTCACGGCGCGGCAAAGGAAAAAGCCGGGCTTCGGCTGGACACTTTTGTCCGCATCAAACAAGGGGGCAACGCCGGACCAATTTTCAAGTCAGGAAAATCAGCGGATAGTCCGCTTATTTGGGCCATCACCGGCTCGCACGACTTGGCCAAAATGCCCCCCAAAGGGGAACTGCCCAAAGAACAAATCGCTTTGTTGAAGCGTTGGATCGACGAGGGTGCTGCCGGACCATCGACGCCCGAAATCGCTTCCGGCGGGCCGGTGAAAAGCACTCACTGGTCATTTCAACCCATCAAACAGCCTTCGGTTCCGATGGTGAAAAATACGCCGTGGGTTCGGAACGACATTGACCGCTTCATCTTGGCGAGATTGGAAAAAGAAAACATCACGCCATCACCGGAGGCTGACCGCGTCACCTACATTCGCCGGTTGAAACTGGACCTGACCGGCCTGCCGCCAACACCGGCCGAGGTGGCCGAGTTTCTCGCGGACCAGTCACCAACCGCCTACGAGTCGCTGGTTGATCGCACGTTGAAATCGCCGCATTACGGCGAGATGCAGGCCCGCCACTGGCTCGACTCGGCCCGCTACGCAGACTCGAACGGCTACACCATCGACGCCGGCCGGTCCATCTGGAAGTACCGCGATTGGGTGATCAACGCCTTCAACACGGACATGCCGTTTGATCGCTTCACCATCGAACAACTCGCCGGGGATTTGCTTCCCAACCCCACGCCGGAACAACTGACAGCCACCGGCTTTCATCGCAACACGATGATTAATCAGGAAGGGGGCATTGATGTGGAACAGTTTCGCATTGACGCCGTCGTGGATCGTGTGAACACCACCGGGAGCGTCTGGCTCGGCCTCACCGTGGGTTGCTGTCAGTGTCACGATCATAAGTTCGATCAGCTGAGCCAGCGTGAGTATTACCAATTCTTTGCGTTCTTCAACAACGTGGATGAACCGAATCTGGAGCTCATTGACAAGGATGCCGCGAAGGTCCGCGCCGACATCCGGGCGAGGCTCGCCGCCGTCGAGAAGGCATTGAACCAACTCGATCCGACTTCGCCCGAAACCATTGAGAAGTGGGAGCGAAGCCTGCGGGATGATACCCGGCACTTGCTCCCCAAGCCTGTGGCGGCCATCTTCGGCGTCGCTCCGAATGGCCGTAGTGTCAAACAACTTCAAACACTGGAGGTGGCTCATCGCCGCCTCGACCAAACCCGGCATGTCCTCGGCGGGCTGACCAACCCGATGCTGGCCGCGACCAACGCCCATCTGTTGACCGCCCGGTTGGAGTTGGAAAAAGCCCGCGCGGACCTGCAAAAGAAAGAACCCTCGGCCATCACGACAATGATCGTGCGCGAGCGGAAGATTCCCCGAAAGACGACCATCCTGATTGGCGGAGATTTCACCCGCAAGGGCGTGGAGGTGGGGACCGGCTTCCCGGCCGTGCTGCCCGCCGGGAAAGCGAGCAAGAACCGGCTCGATCTCGCCAAATGGATCGTCGATCCCGCCAACCCGCTGACGCCTCGCGTGACGGTCAACCGCGTGTGGGGCCAACTCTTCGGCCTCGGCTTGGTGGAAACGGAAAATGACTTCGGCACGCAGGGAACCAAGCCGAGCCACCCGGAATTGCTGGATTATCTGGCCGCGACGTTCGTCGAGAAGAAATGGTCAATGCGGGAACTCTACCGGCAAATTGTGCTGTCCGCGACATACCGGCAATCTTCCAAGGCACGCCCGGAACTGGAAAAAACCGACGCCCGGAACCTGCTGCTCGCCCGGCAAAACCGCATCCGCGTGAATGCCGAGGTGGTGCGGGATGTGGCCTTGGCCGCGAGCGGATTGCTCTCCGAAAAAGTCGGCGGGCCGAGCGTCTTCCCGCCGCAACCGGAGGGGGTTTACCGCTTCACCCAAGTGGACAAGGCTTGGAAAGCCAGCGTCGGCGAAGAGCGTTATCGCCGGGGGATGTACACCTATTTCTGGCGCTCGGCCCCCCATCCGCAACTGGTGATCTTCGACGCCCCGGACGCCAACACCAGTTGCACCCGCCGAACCCGGTCCAACACTCCGCTGCAAGCCTTGACGTTACTCAATGATTCCGCGTTTTATGAATATGCCCAAGCCCTCGCGGCCAGAATTGTCAAAGAAGGCGGCGGCGACGACCCGGCGAAACTCCGACACGGCTTTCAACTGTGCATGGGCCGCCAGCCGACGGCGAAAGAACTCGCCCGACTGACAGTTTTCCTCGGCCGCCAACAATCCGAACTGACCGCCAACCCGGCCGAGGCCAAGAAACTTTCCCCCGACGCGCCGGAATTGGCCCCGTGGGTGATGGTGGCGAGAGTGCTGTTGAATTTGGATGAGTTCATCACGAGGGAGTGATCAGTGATGTTTCCGTCAAATGTGAC
>NZ_JH636443.1:334862-358741 GCF_000255705.1 Zavarzinella formosa DSM 19928 | reverse complement strand
ACGCTGTCGAATTCCGCAAGACCTCATTCATCACCGCGTGTGGTATATATCGGGAGTCGGACCAATCACCACCTCGATTTCTGCGACGGTGAGATCAGGAATCGCCACGTAGTCAAACATACACCACCAACCACGTTTAACTGTGTTGAGGTACAGACGATGTCGGTCAGCGTATTGCCGGTCGAGGGTCCATTTTTCCATGACGATCACACCTTCGCCACCGGGTTTAACACCCGGTCGATGGTTTCCAGCACATCGGCAAATTGCCGGTCATCCAGCACGGGGATTCCATTCGCGGGCCAGTCGTTTTCCAAGTCCACCCAAGTTTTGCAGCCGTCGTATTCGGGTTTGTTGATGACCGTCACCGGTTCGGGGACACGGAAGACGCGGGCGGGCAACACGAACAGGCCGGGTTCCCGATAGGCGAAGCGCATCCGAACGGTGGCCTCGGACCAGACGTGCAGCGGGTCGAGTTCCAAAAGTGATTCCAGCCGCAATGACCGGAACGGCCGGGCGACTTCCACATAATGCGTGAGCGTCACCGTGTTGCCGGCGGGTTTCTCTTCTTCGAGGCGATGCAGCCGGGCGGCCACGGAGGGCTTTAAGCCCTCTGCTTTCTGATGGAGATATGTGGGGAACAGCCAAAATCGGGCATGATCTGGCCGGAATTCGCCGTTCTCCTCGGCAATCCCCCCTTTGCGAAGGATGAGCGCCTGCTCGCCGCGACCCAACGCCTCACACACGACGGCCCATTCCTTGAACGCGAAACGCACCATGTGAACACTCAAGAAGAGAAAATGGTCTTTGCTTAATACTTTCGTTCGCTCCCCGACTTGCGCGACATCAGCGTGTTCACGCTTTGGGCGGCCGGGACGCCTTCGTAAAGGATGCCATAAACGCTGGCGGTGATGGGCATGTCCAGCCCCATGATTCTGGTTCGTTCGTGAACCGCCTTGGCCGTGGTCACGCCTTCTGAGATGGCTGACATGGTGGCCAGGATTTGCGAGAGGGTTTCTCCCTTGCCCAGTCGTTCGCCCACCAAACGGTTACGACCGTGGGGGCTGAAACAAGTGGTGATGAGGTCGCCGACGCCCGCGAGACCGTGGAAGGTGTCCGGTTCGCCCCCCATCGCGGCCCCGAAGCGGGACATCTCCACGAGGCCGCGGGTCAGCAGGGCGGATTTCGCGTTGTCGCCATATCCCAACCCGTCACCGATGCCGGCGGCAATGCCGATCACATTCTTCAACGCCCCGGCAATCTCCACGCCGATGAGGTCCGAATTCGTGTAAACACGGAAGCGATCCGTCGAGAACAATTTTTGCACTTGGGCCGTGAGCATCGAATCACTCCCGGCGGCGATGGCGGCCGTCGGCATCCCCCGGCTCACTTCTTCCGCATGGGTCGGCCCACTGAGGGTGGCGACCCGGTCTGTGCCCAGAATCTCCTCGATGATTTGTGTCGGCCGGCGAAAGGTGGCGATCTCGATGCCCTTGGTGAGGCTCACCACCGGAGTGGCCGGGGAGGCCAGCGACCGGAATCGGCCAATTGTCTCCCGCAAATAGACCGTCGGCACCGCGCTCACCCAAAGGTCCGCGTTTGCCGTCGCCTCGGCCGGATCGGCGGTCAGCATGATGCTTTGTGGAATCGGCACATTCGGCAAAAACCGCACATTCTCCCGCTGTTGCCGAAGTCGTTCCGCATTCTCCGGCCGGGCGCTCCAGAGCCGCACTTGGGTGTCCGGTTGTCCGGCGAGCAGGAGGGCCATCGCCGTCCCCCAAGCCCCGTCCCCGAGCACGGCGATCGTCGTTGACATGCCAGCCTTCCCGCGCAGGTTTTCCCGTCTGGAACACTTTACCAAGTCACTGCCAAACCGGCGGATTTTCCCGTGAATTGCTGCACTCGCCCGAAAGCGTCGGCCGATGTGAGATGTGTTCCATTGTCGCCCCGTTCGCGGGCGGCGGGATTTGGGGAAAACACGACGCAGTCTCTCCCGGCTTGGTTCGGAAAATCGGGGAACCAACCGGATGCGTCGCTCAACAGGGAGGTACACAAGGATGGCGCCGCGACTACGCTTGTATACCGGGCACGACGAAGAGGAAACATTCCTTCCCCCCGTCGCCCCGCCGCCGCCGGTTCACATCCGCCTCCGGGATCTGATTCCGCTGGTGGCGATGGCCCAGAAGAATCACTTCATCTGGCTGAAGGATTTTCTGGACGATGAAGTCAGCATCTCGGACGACCTTCACGATGTGCTGATGGCCTTCCGCAGTACCCGGCCGGCCTGATGCTGATTGTTGTTAATGATGGCTGGAAGTGAAGACGACGCAATCGGCGGCATCCGCGGGCAGAGAAAAATTCCCTGCTCGCGGATGCCGCCGATTGCGTCGTCTTCAGCATTCGCACAATCAAAAGAAACGTATCCGAATCTCGCTCATCAATTTCCCATCTCATCATGACGAAACCGTCATGTCGGCGTAAGATAAGTTTTCTCTCATTTCTCTCCTGACCTCTCCCGAAGTTCTTTTTCCATTTTCACCAGTTTCGGGTGTCCGCGATGAAGGTCCGTATTCGACGAGGTTTCACGCTCATTGAGTTATTGGTGGTGATTGCGATCATCGCCATCCTGATCGGATTGCTGCTGCCCGCCGTGCAGAAGATCCGGGAGGCCGCCAACCGGATGAAATGTTCCAACAACCTCAAGCAAATGGGGCTGGCGCTCCACAACTACGAAAGCTCCAACGGCGGTTTGCCCCCGGTGGCGATCACTTCCGTCGCGGATTACACCCCGCCGGACCCGGCCCCGCAACCGGCGAACCAGGGGGCCAAAAGCGTTTTCGCCCTGTTGCTGCCGTACATGGAACAAGACAACTTGAACAACCTGTTTGACCAAACCTCCGACTGGCGGCAGCTTGGCCAGAACCGCACGGCCTCCGGCACCAAGGTGAATATCTTCATCTGCCCCTCGGCGGCCGGCGGCGCGGATCGCATTCGCACCGTCACGCTCAGCGGTTTCGGCGGCGGCAGCGTGGACGGCCGAATCTCGGACTACCGGGCGCCGGCCCGGATCCGCAGTTCCGTGGCTGCCTCCGGCGGCGTTCCCGCCGGTTACCAGTGCTTCCTTCAACCGAACATCACCACGGCTTTCTCGGCCGTGTCGGACGGCACCTCGAACACGCTGGCGATGAGCGAGTCGGCAGGCAATCCGGCATGGTACATCATGGGCAAACTCAATCCTGCTGCCAGCGGAAATGTCCCGGCGGCCGGGGTGTGGGCCGACCATCAAACCGGCATGGTGTTCGATGGCTGCGATCCCGCCAATCCCGGAGACACCGCCACGGCGACCACTTCCTCGAACGCGGCCGCCCGGACCAAGGCGATGAACTGCACAAACAACACCGAGTTCTATTCGTTCCACACCGGCGGCTGCAACTCGCTGATGGGCGATGGCTCCGTCCGTTTCATCCGGGACTCGATCACGATCACCAGCATGGTGGCCCTGCTCACCCGTGCCAACGGCGAAATCTCGATCGACAACTAACCGGACAAGGGGTCATTCGAGTTCCAATCATTGAAGACGGCACGCGAGTGAAGCTTGCGGCCGTCTTTCATTCATTTCATCGACACATTCGAGCCAGCCAAGTCGATCATCTCTAAAATGCCGGTCGGCCTCGCGCGGCCATCGACTCAAAAATACTCGCCCGAATCAGGACTCGACCACCGCGACCGGACTCCCCCGGCCGGATGATTCACCGGAGATATCGAGATGTTCTTCATTGTCTGGCGCGGCTATGGGCCGCTCGCGTTTATTCCCCTGCTGTTGCCCTTGGTGGCTTTTGGGGCAATGGCCGAGTCCAATTATTCAGGCAGCGCCGCCATCATCGTGGCGACCATCACCTTGGCCATCGGGGGAGCGGGAGTGATTCTCGTTTCCCGGCTTCTGAAAAGCACCGGCGAGCCGAACGACCTGTATTTCATCCCGCTGCGATATTGGGGATTGATTTACATCGTGGGCGGTTTGGGTTTGGCTGTCTGGCAGGGATATTTGGTGAGCCAGCACGGATGGAAAAATTGACAGGTTTGGGTTTGTCGTCACCCAAGAAGAAAAAAGTGGCCGGACGGCGGACTCGCATCACCACAAAAACGTTCGGCCCGGCTCATCATCCCCATGCACGGAGCAGCACCCAGGCAAACAGGGACACCCAAGTGGTGGCGAAGAGCAAAGGCACAACAAACGCGAGGGGGCGGGAGATGGCGAAGCCGTCCGTCCGGCCGGGGGCGGCAAACGCGGCCAGTGTCCGGCCATATTCCGGAACCGCCCGTTTGATTTGTTCGTTCACATGCGCGCAATACCGCCAGTGCCGGATTTGGACCGCCAGCCACAGGAGCGTAAACGCCAGCGCGACGCCGGTGAGCGGGAAGAACACGCCGGGGGACGGTTCCTTGTTGTAAAGGATGGCAAACACGCCGAGGAGGCCGATTTGCATGGCGGAGAAATAGTTCAGCCGGTCGTGGAACAACCGTTCTTCGTGCATGCCGTGCTGCCAGAGGCGGTTGATCTCGTCTGGCCGGATTTCGGGTTGATTGATCAGAAGAGACATGATGAGTCCGGATTATCGCAAGAGTTCGTGCCGCTTCAACAGGAGGGCGAATCCCTCCATCAACCGGACATCCTCTTCGGCGGTCGGAGTCGGCTGAAAATCAAAATGGCAGATGGTGCCGAAAATCATCCCGTTTTCATCGACCAGCGGTACGCCGCAATAAGCCCGGATCTCCGGCCGCTTGGGATGGCCGGCCACGCGGATATCACCGAGCGAATCCTCGACGCAGAACGGCTTCACGGCGTCCCGGACATACACGCAATACGACACCTCCACCGGAATATCATCCGGCGGTTCGGCCTCGGAATCGGCCCGGTCGTAGAACGTCAGATTGTGAAGCGTTTTCCCGTCGAATCGGTACATCGAGGTAAAGCGATGCCCGGTCCGGGCGTTCAGAAACGCCAGGGCGGCGCGCGGCCCATCTCTCTCAAGAACTTCGCCCAAAACGACAAGATGATTCATTGGGCTATTGTACGGGCGGGAATCATTAACCGCCCGCGGCGGTTTGCCCGCCGATAAGGTCGGGCGAGAATTCGGAAACGAACAGCGTGGCCAACACGGATCAACCTGATCGCCGGTTGTTGAGGCCCCACATTCCGGAGAAAGAAGATGGCGAAACGACGGCCGGTGAAGGGTGATCCATTTGACCCGGAAACGCGCGTGCGATTGCTGGCGATTGGTCCGCATGAGACGGTCACTGATCCCGGCTATTGCGAAATCCACTTCGACCGGCTGGCGCTCCTGAAGAGCGACCTCGCGGAGTTTGAATCGTCTTGGTTCGTGAGCGGGCCGGGCAAGGGCGTGCCCGCCCCCGGCGACGGCCTGTTCGCTCTTTGGGAACGCTACCTGCCCGCTCATCAGCGAGTCTGTGACGAGTGCCGACGGCGGTTGTTCGCGATCTTCTCCCAGAGCGCCGCGGCTGGATACGACGACCGGCAATGGCGGCAACTCTGCCGGTCACGGCCGACGGAGGACAACATTCGCAGTGTCGTCAGCCAGGCGACGCTTTCGTTCCACCAAGCGCAGGCCAAGGCCGGACAACCTTACGAGTATGACATGCAAATCCAGTTCGTGGTTTTCTGGGACTCGCATGGCGTGGCGATGCGACTGAGCGAGAGCAGCGGCGAGTTCGTGTTGGGTGAGTGGTCGCACATCGGTGATCTCTGAAAACCCCCGCCCGTCGTTTGCCCGCCCCCTCGCCAGAATCCAAAACGCGAGAACGTTCCGACCATCTTCCCTTACAAATCTTTGAACGGGTTATGTAGCGAGGCATCATACATCACGGCTTGTCCGTTTGTCAGGGTGTAGCGCACCGCGACGGACTCGTCCTCTTTTCCGGCGTCGCTTTCCGCCAGCGTCACTTCCCCAAGAACATGACACAGCGAAAGAGCCATCCTCGCGGGGTCGGCGCCGGCCCGGATCGCGGCGTTCCAGATATCCTCCGGCGTGACCGGCCGCCCGCCCGATTCGATCCGCGACACCAAACCCTTTCTCGATGCGACCGCTTCACCCGCCATGCCGTCCTCCGTGGGTTGAGGTATTCAGGCTCAGTTTAGGCCGTATCGGATCGGAGGAGCCTCTATGATGGTCTTGATGGAGGGCAAATCATGGGACTCTGGAAGATACCCGCCAAGATCAAGCTGCCGGCCGAGCCGGATGACGGGCCATGCCCGTTCGAGTTCAACGGCAAACTTCCCAATGGCGATCAGGTGATGGCTTTTGTGGGTGAGCGCCGGGGGAAGACTTACCCCTTGGAGCAGGATTTCACCACGTTCGTCGCCGCCGTGCTTCGCTTCAATGCCGATGGCGTCTTGCTCTCCTGTCATTTCAACAAAACATCGCACGGAGCGGGATATCTGGAGCAAGACGAAGAACGCAGTCGACGGACCGCCCGCGAGCAACTTGAAAAGCTGCTGGAACCTGTCCTGACCGGAGGCTGGAAGCCGGCCGACATCATGGTCCGGCCGTTCTTCATCATGATCGAGGGGTTGGAAACCGGCTTGATTTACCAAACGGCCGGCGACGACGGCGACGAGGACGCCGAAACTGAAGGTTACAGCCCCGAACACGTCATGTTCCTGCCGGCCGGCTATGTCTTTTACCGGCCGTGGACCACGGGCGAATATGACACCTAAGCAAACAACGCCCGAACCCATCAAAATATTTTGATGGGTTCGGGCGTTGTTTGCACGGCCGGTCTTCCGGGCCGCAACTCAGGTCATTTCTTGCCAAGCGCCTTGATGGCGTCGGTGATTTGCCTCACGGCGTTGTCATCCAGTTCGCCCTTGAAATAGGCGTAATTGCCGGTCACTTTGCGGTTCTGGAAGAGGATCACCGTCACGTCGGCGTCGGGGGACAGTTTGTAGCTGGGAGGGCCGACGGGGTCGTCGAACACGCCGGTCGGCACGTTCTTCAATCCTTGTTCCTTGGCCCATTTGCCGAGTTCGTCAATCGAGAGGGTCTTTTCGCCGAGGATGGTCATCCAAGCGGTTAGTTCCCCCTTGGGGCGGTCGGCGGTGGCTTGGTCCGCTTGTTGAAGCAGTTTGCCGAGCATCGGGGACGCGGAGCGGGCGAAGACGATCATGCCCGGCTTTTCGGCCGTCTCGCAGACATAGCATGTCGGCTGGCCCCGTTGCGGGCCGCTGGCGACGAGGAAGCTATACGGTCCCGGCTTCTGGCCGTTTTGCGGGCCGGAGACGCAGGGGTCTTTCGCGGAGACAGCGGCCGGGAGGAGCAGGAGGGCCGCCAAAACGCATCGATGTATTCGCATGGGTCAATCCGTGGGTGATGTGCGGGGATTACTCGGAACCGGCGGCCGCGACACCGGCGGTGGATTTGCCGGCCAGATGGATGATGTGCTCACGGAGCGACGCGAGATCCTTCACGTCGGCCTTCGCCCATAACCGCTGGCCGAGGGCCGCGAATCGTTTGGCTTCCTCGGTCCGGCCCTGCTTTTCGCAGATGATCTGCATGCCAAGGCTGCCGCGAACGCTGCCGGGGTCGTGGGCCAGCGCTTCCAAGAAGGCTTCCTCGGCCACATCCCATTTGCCGGTTTCCAAGGCGCTCATGCCCCAATTTTCCATGTGGTAGGCGCCGCCGCCCCAAGCGTGGTGCTGGTAGTCATCCTTGGTCTTTTCGACCGTCCGTTGCAGCAATTTCAAACCGGCCTCGCCGGAACCTGTCTGGCACATCAACCGGCCCTGTGTTTCCCAGAGGCGTTGTTCCAGCCGACGGTCGCCCTTCTTGTTTTGCTGGGCCAGACGAAGGATATCCACCTCGGCGGTCGCCTTGGCGGTGTCCCCGCGTTCGAGACTCATCAAAGCGGCCATGTAGCTGGCCTGTGTCTTGTCCCCTTTGCGTTCATTGGCAACCATCGTTTCGGCTTCTTCCCAGCGGTGCTGGCTGACGGCCAGCCGGAACCAGAGCATCGGGAACTTGTAGCCGTATTTGCCGCATTCCGCTTTGATCTTCTCGGCGTCTGCGTATCGGCCGTCGTGCAGGAGCGCGAGCACAAGAGTTTCCAAGTGGTGCGAGAACTGGTGATCCTCGGAGTGGTTCACGCCCTGAGCTTTGTGGTATTCCCGTTCGAGTTCGACGGCCTTCCACGAGCGGTCGGCGGTCTTGTCCCATTTGCCGATGCGCGTGGCCAGGTGGGCTTGCATGTGGAAAGCATGCGGAATGCCGGGGGACGACGCAATGTAGCCCTCGGCATAGGGCCAGCCAATCGCGGGCCGACGGGTGTTTTCGTAGAAGTGGACCAGTTCGTGATTGGCGCCCGGATGCACCGGGTTGATCTTCAGGAGAGCCTTGTAGAACGGCACGCCCTCGCTGTTCGACCCTTGGAAACCGCCGAGCAGCACGGCATGGGCGAACCACGCCTCCTCGTCGTCGTCATAAATCACCAACATGTCGTCGAGTGCTTTCGCGGTCGCTTTCTTGCGTTCGTCGGGCGTGGTGGCCGAGCCGGTGATTCCCTTTTCCAGCAGCTTCGCCGAGATGAGCATTTGCTCTCGGTGCGGAGCCTTCGGCATCAATTCCTGCGCCTTCTTCAAGGCCGTGGTGGCCTCGGCGCTTCGGCCCCATTTGTCCAAGCCTTTGGAGAGCATCAGCCAGGCGTAGGCACAGTTCGGGTCGTGCTTCAACGCCGTCTCGGCCGAGCGGGCGGCCTCGATCCACACATACGAGTAAAAATATCCCATCGATTGATCGACAAACTTCTGACACTCGGCCGATGTCGTGCCGACCCGGTAACGGTAGAGGCACAAGTCCGGCACATAAATGGCCTCCTTGAGCTTGGTGAGAGCCATCCGGTCGTCGAGGGCGGCGAAGACCATCGCCGGGGCATGCAACGGGGTGAAATCCGGAATGCGGATTTTCACATCGGCGGGTTCTTTCGGCTTCCCCTTGGGACGCGGCTGCGCGGTCGCCAGCGGGCAAACGAGAAGAAACCCCAGCATCGCCAACGGTAATCGTGCGAGCATCAGGCACCCACGGGAAGAATTGGTTTTCATCAAGTTGCGGACCATCGTCTGATGTTTGATCTGCGTTTCGATCATTCGCATCCGCTGGAAAGGTAATTGTGGGATGATTTCCGCTCGGACGCCAGCAATTTCTCTTCCATCCGGTGGTTTTGTCATTTCTCTTTCACTAACCGCCGATGGCGTGCATGGTGCGGGCGGGTTTCAGGAAACGGGCGGTGTTGATTTCGTGGCCTTCCCATTTGTCATGCACGCTTTGACGAATCACGCGGGCAATCTCTTCATCCGGGGTGTTGTCGCGCAGCAGTGATTTGACGTCCGTTTCGTCCAGCGCAAACAGGCAATTCCGGAGTTTTCCCTCGGCCGTCAGCCGCACGCGGTTGCAGGCGCCGCAAAAGGGCCGGGTGATGGAGGCGATGATGCCGAAGCGGCCGAGGCCATCGCCGTAAACATATTCGGTCGCCGGGGCAGACGGGTCTTGGTCCGGCACGGACTGAGAGGGGCCGAATTCGCCGTCGATCAACTCGAGGATTTCGGCGGCCGAGAACACGGATTCCCGGTTCCACGGTTCGGCCCCAATCGGCATTGATTCGATGAAACGCAATTCCAAGTCTCGTTCCCGGCAGAAACGGGCGAGCGGAAGCGTGTCGAGCTCGGCAAAGCCCCGCAGGCTGACAGCGTTGATCTTGATGCGATCAAACCCGGCCGACTTCGCGGCGTCAATCCCGGCCAGCACGCGGTTCAGGCCATCCCGCCTCGCAAGTTCGCGGAACCGCCCGGCGTCCAGCGTGTCGAGGCTGATGTTCAACCGTGAAAGCCCGGCCGCGCGAAGGGCTTCTGCTTGTTCGGGAAGCAACAACCCGTTGGTGGTGAGGCCGATGTCCGTCAGGCCGGGGATGGCGTGCAACGCCTCGACCAAATCAGGCAGGCCCCGGCGCATCAACGGTTCCCCGCCGGTGAGCCGGATTTTGTCGATGCCGAGCGAGACGGCCACCGTCGTAAAGCGGACAATTTCCTCGAACGTTAGCAGTTCGCTGCGATCCCGAAAGACGACTTCCTCCGGCATGCAATACGTGCAGCGAAGATTGCAACGGTCGGTGACAGAGATGCGGAGATGGGTATGCCGACGGCCAAACGTGTCAATCAATCCCCGGCCATTCCCGACGGGCAGGGAATCGCCATTCGGCCGGGCCGGAAGGGGAAACAGGGGTAAGGCCGTGCGACTCATCAACTGGTTGGAAGCCTCAGAGACGACATGGATTCAGGATACACCGGGATGAACCCATTCGGTACTTCCATCCCGCCAATGTTCTTGCTTCCAGATGGGAACCAATTCCTTCAGCCGGTCGATGGCATGTCGGCAAGCCTCGAACGCCTGCGCCCGGTGCGGGCAACTCACCGCCACGCCAACACTGATTTCGCCGACTTCCAGATGCCCGAGCCGGTGAACCATGTGAAACTCGCCGACCGGCCAGCGTTCCCGCGTTTCGGCCTCGATTTGCCGCATTTTATCTTCGGCCATCGGCCCGTGGGCCTCGTAATCGAGGGCAACGGTGACGGCTTCATCAGTAATGTCCCGCACGGTGCCGAGAAACGTCACGACCGCCCCGCAATGAGGGCTTCGGACAGCCTCGGTTAGCTCGGCGTGGGAAATCGGGTTGGGGGTGAGGAGGATCATCAACCCAAAGAGGGATGAGGGATGAAGGATGAGGGATGAAAGAAAACCGGCCAATCACCGAAGAACTCACTCAGGATCGGTTGTTGGTTTTCTTTCATCCCTCATCCCTCATCCCTCATCCCTCATCCTTTCATCAAACGTGATGCGTGCGAGGGAGATTGAAACAAAGAAACCCGCCTTTCGGCGGGCTTGGGCAACAAATGGCACAGCTTTTGCTTGTCAATCCAGCAACAAACTCGGTTCCCAGCCAACGCGCTCGGCACTGGCTCGGAGCTTTTCCAAGGCGCGGTTTTGAATCTGACGAACACGTTCCTTGCTGATACGGAGCAGATGTCCGATCTGGCGAAGGCTGTGCGTTCCGCTACCGGTGAGGCCGAAACGGAGGTCGAGAACCTTCCGTTCGCGAGGACGCAGGTTTTCCATCAGGAACCCGAGGGCTTCCTGACGTTCGTTGTTCGTCTGGGCCGTCGTGCTGGTGTTATCCGGCATCGCTTCGGTCAGCTTGAAGTCGCTATCGTCGTCCAGCACGGCATTCAGGGACACCGGGGTCCGGGTAGCCGTCTGAAGGTGCGTCAAATGCTCAAGCGAGCTTCCGGTACGGGAAGCCAGTTCTTGCGGGCTGGGCAGATGCTTGCCGCCGTGGGCCAAGGCTTCGCTCTCTTGCTGGAGGAGACCGAGTTCCTGCAAGTGGTGGGGCGACAGGCTCACCAAGTGGCTCTGTCGGGCAACGGCAATCTGGAGCGTTTGCCGAATCCACCATGTGGCATAAGTCGCCAGCCGGGTTCCGTGGCTCACGTCGAAGCGGTCAATGGCTTGCATCAAGCCGCACACGGCCTCTTGGAGAAGGTCCGAGTAGCTCAGGGCGTGATGGCGGAAGCGCTTGGCCACGTGGGCGGCCAGCCGGATGTTCGCGGAGGCCAGGCGGTGCTTGAAATGCACATACTTATCGTGCAACCGGCGAATGGCCGGATGATCGTCGCAGGATTCTTCGGTGCAGAACTCACGGATGAACTGGGCCATCGGCCACGGTTCAAAGGGAGGGCGGCTGGCCCGCAAGTTCGGAAAGTGCCGCATCAAGGTGCGGACGAGTTCGTTCTTGCAGTCCCAGAAACTGGATAGTAACTCTCGCTCTTCTTCGGGCGTCAACAGGTCCGAAGAGAACGTGGTGAGGGCAGGCGTGTCGGACGCGGTATCCGTGGCGACCGCTGATCGCTTCTTCCTCGCAGACTTCATGGCAATCCTTCCCCGAAAGAGATTCTCATTAACCGGTTGTTATTCATGGAACAGGGGGAGGACGGATCGCTCGCGAGGTTAAAATCCCTGCGATCATCTTTTCGCCGAAAAACACTTGGAAGTGGTTCCCGCAAAAATACATCCGTCAATCCGGGGAAACCCATTTCCCCGGGTTGGTCAACACCTCCCTGTGTCTCACTGATCGTCAAGTCCATGACGATCCTGCGGCCATGATGGCTCCCCAAATCGAATCTCGATTGTAATAAGCGAAAAGTCCATTCGCAAGACTTCGCTCAGAAAAATAACCCTTTTCTCCGATTTATTTGCCAAAATCACCCATCCGTTACGGATGTCACAGTCGTAACATCTTGACAGAGAGTCAGTTTGGCGAGAAACCAGTATACACAACTCGGCGGGCGGTCAATCCGAACCAGAGCGATTCTCGATCAATTCGTAACCTTTGAATGTCCGGACGACTCATCCATTCGCTTTTCGTCTCCTCATTATAGTCTTCACCCGCCACCGAATTTCACTCCTTTTCCAGTTCCGGCCATGTCTGCCGAAAAAATAAGTTATGATGATTGTGACATCAAGGGGTTCTCTGCCGCCTGAGAGAATTGCCCATTGTTCGCCGCCATCCCAAACGGAAGTCCGCTTGTGGGCCGATTCAAATGTTCGCTCTTGTTCGTTGACGACGAACCGGCCCTGGCCCAACTGGCCCGGAGCCTGTTGTCGTCCGATTACGAACTCCGGGTGGCGGAAACCGCCGAGGAAGCCCAGTTGCTCCTCGCCCGGCACGACGTGGACATCGTCATTTCGGACCAGCAACTCCCCGGATTGCAGGGCATTCCCTTCCTTGAATGGTGCCGGGAACACACCCCCCGCACCGTCCGTATTCTGATGACGGGCGTGTACAGCATGGAGGAGGCCGTCGAGGCCATCAACTCCGGTCTGGCCCAGCGATTTTTGTTCAAGCCGTGGCGGCCCGAACAACTCATGAATCTCGTCCGCAACTCGGCCCGGACGTTTCTGCTCGAACGCAGCCACGAAAACCTGTTGGACGAGCTTCGTCGGCTAAATCTCGAACTGGAAGAGCGGGTAGCCGAGCGCACCCGCGAACTTGAACACATCAATAGACAACTGGAGCAGCGGAACTCGATGCTCCAGAAGATGGCCCTGACGGACTCCCTCACCGGCCTGCCCAACCGCCGGGCGATGGACCGGCTGGCCAAGACGGAAGTTCTCCGCCGCGCCCGCGTGACCTCCCCGCTGGCCGTGGGACTGGTGGACGCGGACTTCTTCAAGGACATCAACACCCGCTATTTGCTTCCCGGCGGGGACCATGTGCTGGCGTGGCTCGGCGGCACCCTGATGAACTCTGTGCGGACCATCGACACCGTCGGCCGGGTCGGCGGCGAGGAGTTCATGATCGTCGCCCCGGAAACAAGCATGGAAGGGGCGTTGATTCTCGCCGAGCGGGTTCGCCGCACGGTCGAGATGAGCGCCACGGAATTCAACGGCGATGTCATCCGCATCACCGTCAGCGTCGGCATGGTGGTCGCCGAACCGGATACCCTCGTCGGTCTGGACCAGATGCGCCACGCCGCCGCCGCCGCCCTGAGCGAGGCGAAAAACACCGGCCGAAACCGCTGCGTGGTCAAACGCCTCACGATGCTCGACGGCCCCTCGGCCCGTTGAGCCTCACTCCTCTTTCCGCAATTCCTCTCGCAATTTCATCAATAACTGCCCGAGCATGTTCTTGCCGGAACCGTCCCCGCCATCGCCCCAATAAGAATCGTTCTCCGTGTGTTCGACCAACTTGGCGTCGCCGGTTGCCAGCAGCAGGGTTTTCAATTCCTCGTGCTGGGTAAACTTCGCCCGCACCGCCTGCCGCATCACCTCCACTTTGACCGATTCCCAATCCCGCCGAAGCTTTTGCTTGCGGGAGCGTCCCAGTCTGGCGGCGATCATCGGAGACTTGGCGGTGCGAATCTCTTCACAATAGGCGTCATCCTCGAACTTCTTCGCTTGAAAGTAATGCTCGCTCGTCGGCCAGCGTTTGCCATCCAATTGAATGGGAAAGCCGGCGAAGTTGGAGAATTCCCCGTACTCGTCAGAGACGGAATAGAAATTGATGGTGTCCATTGAAGGATTATCCGCGAGTGTTTGTTGGGGAAGTGAATCAAGACACAAAGCGGGAGAACCGGGTTCGGGATTTGTGGGTTTGGGCGTTAACTTGACAACCGTTGAGCAGCATCCTCATCATTCAAACCGGCGATCTCCCTCGTGAAGCCGCGACGCGGAGTCTTCGGAGCGGAGCGCGTCCAGCGATGGTCACACAAATCCTTGATTCAAAACCTTCGGCGACAATCTCGGAACTCGCCCCGCTCCGAGTGGGCTGGGCGACCGGCGAGGAGACTCCCCGCCGGAACAAAAGCGGGCGATCCCCCGGCCAAAAATGATTCAGTCAGCCAAACCGAGCTCTTGCGGAGTGCTGGCGGTTAATAATTTAAGGCCCAAATCATTGATCTGGGAAATGTTCATCTGTTCGAGTTTTCGTCGAACATTTTCCGGAGGAAGTTGGCTGAATTTACTAAGGCACTGGCGGAGAAAAAACTCCCGTTGTCCTTCTTCAATTGCCTGCTCCCGAACTTCTTGGCTCCATAGCTTTTTCATGGTCAGTGTCCTTTCTCGCTTCGGGTCAATCAGCAAGTCGTTCAAATCCCGCTTCTGGTCTTCTTCCAGCGGCGCATAGGATTGGATGAAATCCAGCAGCAAATGTTTCCGCTCGATATCCAAGGAGCTGGCGGCGATCACATCCATCGCCTCGACGGCCGCCAAGGCCCGGCGGTCCCGCTCCATGTTCATCAGCGTGGACCACGCGGCCGCCAAGGGGTTCGGATGATGGGCATAGTCCTCGGCCCGCAAGCCCGGCAGGGCGACATAATCATACTCGAAGGTCAGGATGCGGCGTTCCCAGAACCACCGCTCGAACACGTCCGTGTTCCGGCCTTCCATCCGCAGGTTCAGGAAGATGGCGACGGGCAGCACATCGAGCCCGAGTTTGTCGCCGGCTCCGGTGGTGTAATCGTACATCCGCTGGCGAAAATCCGCGAGGCGAGTTGAGCCTTCCGTTTCAATCAGGACGAGGGCCACCGACTCGCGGGGTTCGTTCTCCCGTGGCGGGTCGGCGGGGACAACGGGGAGTTTTGCCAAGACATCAACCACGAGTTTTTCGCCGTGCGGCGGGTCGGGGAAGACTTCCTGTTCCACCCATTCCACTTGGTCGAAGCGGAAGCGATTCACCCACGCGGGAAAGAATATCTCGAAGAAATCCCGCAGGAACAGGTGCATCAGCCTTTTGAAGAATTGATCGTGATCCACGAAGCGAGTTTCCATTCGGATGATGATCGACGGATTATCCGCCAATCAGCATCCGGCCGCAACAGGTCACTTCCCGAAGCCTGACTTCCCCAGATTCAGTTTGAATTTCAGGTTCCCCGGCTTTGGGGAGATCACAACACGAAAGATGATCACCCTTCATGAAGCCGCGACGCGAAGTCTTCGGAGCGCAATGCCAAAGCAGTGCCTTAACCCCTCCTTGTGCCTTCGGGCAAACCCATCCACGGCCGCGAGTCATCGCGAAAAATGACAATCGCGGAATAATCCAGCAAAAGCCCGGCTTGCCCCTATGTCAGATTTTTCCCATCTTCCGGCGTTTTTTCGTTGCAACCGATGAAGTTTTGGGGTTCGATAGATAGTCTGGGAAAAGAAGTCTATACTTTGCCCGTGCCCCGCCGAAGAATGCACGGGTGAGTGGAACGTTCGTCATTGTCCGAAAAAATCCTATTCCCGCCTGTGACCAACCGAACTGTCGGCCGTCTATCCTTGTGTAACCTTCCGGGGTACATGAACTTGCCCCAGAGCGCCGTGATCAATCCGTCTTCATCTTCCGGGGGCTGGTGATGAGCCTGCCAACAGGCCCCGGCTTGAACGGCTCGGCCGGGCATTCGTCGTCCGCCAGTCATCCCGCTCCGTCCGACAGCGGGGTGAGCGGTCACGTTTCCGTCGAACCCCATCCCCCCGCCCGGTTCATTGAACAAGCCCTCACTCGGCAATTGTCGTCGTTCGGCTGGGCCGGATCGTTCACCCCCGTCGATGGCGAACTGGATCATTTCCAACGCGACGCCGTCGCGCGGGCTATCGCCACGCCGGATTTTCTTCAGATTCAGGGACCGGTCGGAACCGGCAAATCCCGTGTGCTGATGGAGATCGCCCGGCAGGCGGTCACCCGTGCCCAACGGGTGTTGTGGCTCTCCCCGAATCCGGCGGCCCTGGTCGCGGCCGTGGAACAACTAGCCCGCTCCCCGGAGATTGCGGTCCGGCGGTTTGCCGGGGCCGGGCAGACGCCTGAAAACCTCGGGCCGCTTTGCCGCGAACGCACGGCCGTTTACCGGGAACGCGCGTTGCTGGCCACCCGCACGTTGACGTTGCGAATCGCCGCCACCGAGGCCGAGGACAGGCTTCGTTTGCTGGAATCCCTGCCGACCGTTTTGCGAGAAGCCGGACGGATCGCCCCGCTGCTGGCTGAAAACCAATCCGAGTTGGAATCGCTGACCGCCCGGCGCGAAACGCTGACCCAAGAAACGGAACACGACATCGCCGAGCCGGGGGAATCCCCCTCTTACCTCGTGCAACGGATTCGGAAACTCGACCAGCACCACGTCCGGGAAACAAGCGAACGCGAGGCGTTGCGGGCTGATCTCGCCACCCGCGAAGCCTCGTGTCGGCAGGCCCGTGAACAGGCCATTGCCGTTCTGGAAGAACTTCGCCCCAAGACCGAGGCCGTCAAATCCGGCGGGATGTTCTCGCTGGCCAAGTGGAAGGCCAAACTCGATTCCACACTGCCGGGAAGACAGGCCGCCGCCGAACAACAATTCACGGAAGCGGAAGACAAACTGACGGGGTTCGCTGCCGAGGCAAAACAAATCGCCGAAACGGAGCAAACCGCCCGCGATGAGTATCAAGGCAAACGGGCCAAGTTTCTCGCGGAAGAGATCGAACGCCGGACGAAGGAAATCAACCAGCGGATCGACGAATTAAATGCCGCCGTCGCCGAGTTGGCCGCCTCGCAGCGAGAACACCTTGCCCGCCTCGAACACGCGGGGCTTCGCCCCGATGACTCGGCTGAACGGTTGACCGGAGACATCGACATTCTCCGGCAAAAGCTGGAGGAACACCGCCGGGCCGAGGGCCGGTTGCCGGGCGAATGCGCCGCCGCGATCCGGGAATGGGGCGCCTCGGCCGCCATCACCATCGGGCCGGTGGATGGCGTGACCGCGCTGGACGGAGAACGCTTCGACCTGATGATGATCGACGACGCCGACGGGCTTCCCGAAGCCGAACTCCACGCCGCCACCCGGCTGGCCGGTCGTTGGGTATTGTCGGGCGAACCGCCGGAGAAGCATCATCGCCACGGAACTGCCCGCCCGGAGTGGTGGGGGCGGCTGTGGCACGCCTTGCATCACCCGCGCACATGGGTCACCGAGGGGGAACACCTCGTCTGCCGGTTGCACCCGCTCACCGCCGCCGAGCGCCGCAAATGCGACCGGGAACCCGTCGCGGACAACCCGGCCATCGAATTGCGGCTCGCCTCGTTTCTGGCCGAGCCAGTGCTGGCCGAAGTCGCCTTCCCGGCTAATTTTCAAGCGACCGCCGCCCGTGAGTTTCTCTTCCGGGAACTCGACGAACTGACGATCCAGCCCGCCACGCACACCCCCGTCTGGGAAGCGACCGACGACCGGATCACCTGCCGGTTCGCCCCGCCGGAATCAGAGTCGGCCATCGCCCAGCATTCCGGCGGCCTCACCGAAGAAGTCTTCGATCTCGACACACAGGCCATCCATTTCGCCACGGCCGAGGGCTGGACGATGGAAAGCGCCTCGGAATGGCTGACAGAGCGGGGGCTGAAGCGCAGTCATGGCCGGGCCGCCGCCCTGCACCGGTCGCACCGGGCCTGTCCGGGGCTGGCCCGCTGGCTGAACGAGGCGTTCCGCATCGGCTTCCACCATCCCGCCCCGACGGGGAGCGAGCCGCATGTGGAGTTTCTCGCCGTGCCCGATCTGCGGGGCCGCCGGGAACCCAACCCCGCCCGCACGGGGCGCCCGGGGGGCGCGGGCTACGAAATCGCGCTGCACGATGCGAAGCAACGCGGCCTGTTGGCCGACGAACTTTCCCGATTGCTCCCCGACCGGGGGTTTGTCAATCTCGCCGAGGCGCAGGCCGTCGTGCAGTTCGCGGAGAACCACCCGTCATCGTCGATGCGGGTCACGTCGCCGTTTCCGGCCCAAGTGATTGTTCTGCGGCATCTGCTTGGCAAGTCTCGCGCCCCGCAAGTGCGGGTGATCGACATTCACGAGACCGATGCCACGGAATGCGACTGGCTGGTGATCAGCCTCACGCGAAGCCATGTCTCGCGGGCCGTCACGTTCGGCGAATCCCCGGTCGTGCTGCGAAAACTGGCGGGATGCGCCCGCCGCAAAATCCTGTTTGCCGGCGATCCGGGCACGCTCTCCCGGCGGCTGCAATGGGAGGGGCCGGTGGATCATCTGGACGCGACAGAGGCCGCCCACGAACGAAATTGGGTGGCCGCCCTCGCCGATTGCCCCCGTGTCAGCGCCACCCGTCACCGTCCCTCGACAACGTCTGCGTGAACGGCTCTGATCGGCGGGGTTTCGCCGGGATTCGCTGATTTGATAGAATGAACCGGTCGGACCGCGACACCCTCTCTCATTCCCACGGAGCCACCTCCCCGTGAACAACGGCACGATCCTGCTGGTCGAGGACAACCCTGACGACGTGGCCCTGACCATGCGGGCCTTTCGCAAAAGCCGGATCACCAATCCGGTGGTGATCGCGCGCGACGGGGAGGAAGCCCTGGATTATCTGTTCGCCCGCGGACCGCACACAGGCCGCGACATTGCGGATCTGCCGGCCATCATCCTGCTGGACATGAATCTTCCGAAGGCCGACGGCACGGAAGTATTGCGGCATATCCGGGCTGATGCCCGCACCCGGTTCGCCCGAGTCATCATGCTGACCTCGTCGATCGAGACGCAGGATGTCATCCGTAGTTACGCCTGCGGGGCAAACAGTTACATTCGCAAACCGGTGGATTTCGACGAGTTCATGACCGCCATCGGCCGGCTCGGGTTGTACTGGCTTGAATTGAACCAAAATCCCCCGGCCGTTCATGAGGTTCTCCAGTGAGTCCCGTGCCGCTGCGGCTGCTCTTTGTGGAAGACTCCGAGGACGATGTGCTCCTCCTGACGCGGCATTTGCGCCAAGGGGGATATCAGCCGATCTTCGAGCGCGTTGACACGGCCGACGGGCTGCGGGCCTCTTTGCATCGCGGCGGTTGGGAAATCGTCATCTCCGATTATTGCATGCCCCGTTTCAGCGGCCTGGAGGCCCTGAACATCACCCTTCAGGTGGCGCCGGATGTGCCGTTCATCCTCATTTCCGGCACGGTCGGCGAAGAGGTGGCGGTCGAGTCCATCAAGGCGGGGGCTTCCGATTACCTGATGAAGCAGAACCTCATCCGGTTCGTCCCGGCCATCTCGCGGGCGTTGCGCGACGCAGCCGAGCGCAAGACGATGCGGCGGGCCGAATCCGTTCTGCGGGAGCAACGCTCGCTCTTGTCAATGGTGTTCGACAACACCTCGGACATTCTGATTCTGTATGCGTGGGACGCGATTGACGCCGCGTGGAAACTCGCCGCCATCAACCGGGCGACGCTGCTGATTGCCCGCGGACTCGGGGCCGAACTCACCGAGGCCGAACTGATGGGGCAGCGGATGGAGGCGGTCACCCGGCCGCTGCTGGTCCAGTGGTGCGACGATCCAGAGTCGGTGTTCGACGATTTTTACGCCGCCGCCGAATCGGGGCGACCCAAGTTGCGGGAACTTCGTCTGGCCGGCGCGGGCCGGGAACTGTTTTTGGAGGTGATTTTCATCCCGTTCTTCGGCCCGGACGGCCGGACCCGGCACGTGGTCGCCGTGGGACGGGATGTCAGTTCCCGGAAGAAGGCCGAAGAGGACCGCCGGGGATACGAGGCCCGGCTGGCCCAGTCCCGCAAGATGGAGGCGCTCGGCCAGCTTGCCGGCGGCGTCGCCCACGACTTCAACAACATCCTCACCGGGATTCTCGGCTTCGCCGACGTCATCAGCCACACGGCCGAAGGCACTCCGAAAGTTTACGCGGGCGAAATTGTGCAGGCATCCTCCCGCGCCCGGGAGTTGATCCGGCAAATTCTGATGTTCAGCCGGCGCCAGCCTTCTGTCCGCCGCCCGGTGAAGCTCTCGCCGGTCGTGAACGAGGTCATGCCGCTGATCCGGCCCCTGTGCCGGGACGGCATCACGCTGGACTGGCGCCCCCCAAAGGACGAACCCCACATTTCCGGGGACCCCACGCAATTGCATCAGGTGATCCTGAACCTGATGACCAACGCCTGTCAGGCGATGGGCGAACTCGGCCGGCTTTGCGTGTCCGTCAATCTGTGCGACATCAACGCCGAATTCTCCAAGGCCCATCCCCCGCTGCCGGAAGGACCGGGCGTCGTTCTCGTCGTCGAGGACAACGGGCCGGGGATGCCGAACGAAGTCCGTGAACGGCTCTTTGAACCGTTCTTCACCACCAAACCCCCTGGCGTCGGCACGGGTCTTGGCCTCTCCGTGGTACATGGCATCGTGCAAAATCACGAAGGAGCCATCCTCGTGGAGACCGAACCCGGCGAAGGAACTCGCTTCGCCGTATATTTCCCGGCTGTCATCGCCCCGACCCCACCGCCCCTTCCCGCCATGGCCGCCAAACCAAAATCCGGCAACCCTCGCCGCATCCTCTTCGTGGATGACGAGTCTTCGATCACCCGGCTGGCCCAGGTGATGCTCCGCAACATGGGGCACACCGTCTCCACGTTCAACGTGGCGACAGAAGCCCTCGAAGTCTTGGGGGCCAATCCCCAGAACTTCGACGTGGTGGTGACCGACCTGACCATGCCGGGTATGACCGGCTTGGAATTTGCGCGGGGCATCCGCGAGATCCGCAAGGATTTGCCGATCGTTCTGAGCAGCGGCTACGCGGATGACGTTCCCGAGGAAACCCTGCGGGAACTCGGCATCGTGCAGGTGTTGCCCAAGCCGTTCCAAATGCAGTCGTTGGGCGAAGCGGTGGCGAAAGCTTCGCTCCCCTGACTATTTCTGAATCGTTGTTGAGAGACGTTATCCCTGAACGAGTGATGAGTTGCCTGTGCCGCCTGAGTTGCTTCATTATCGTGCGTTGGGCGGAGTCACCGGGGGGCCGTGGCGCGGCGTGAAGGCCATCGCCCGCACCGGCGTCCTGCTGCTGGCCCGCCGCAAGTTTTTCTGGATCTTGTACGCCTTTAGCCTGATGATCTTCCTGTTTTACTTTTTCGGCCAATATCTCTGGGTCTTTCTCGCCAGCCATGTCCAGGACGCGCTGATCCGCACCGGCGGCGTGTTTGGCCGGTTGATCTCACCCGAGGCGCTCATCAAATCCCTGCGGGACACAATGCACCTCGACGGCTCCGCCGAGACATTCGGGGATTTCATCTGGACCGAGGGGTACATCGCGGTGGTGATTCTCGCCTTCGCGGGGTCCGTGCTGGTGGGGAATGATTTTCAGCACAACAGCCTGCCGTTTTACCTGTCGAAGCCAATCAGCCGGCGGCATTACATCTTCGGCAAGTGCCTGGCGATCGCGATGCTCATCAACTGCCTGACCACGATCCCGGCCATCGGGTTGTTCGTGGAGTATGGCTTCATCGAAACGTGGGATTACTACTACGACAACTTCGGCCTCTTCCTCGGCATTCTGGCCTACGGGGGGGCCATCACCATCTCGATGAGTTTGCTGCTGCTGACGACCGCCACTTGGCTGCGCCGCACAGTGCCCTTGGTGATGGTGTGGACGGCCATTTTCGTGATGGCCCGGCTGGTGCAACGCTGGCTGGTGGACGGCATCGGCCTCTCTCCCCGCTGGCGGCTCATTGATTTTTGGAACGATCTCTACCTCTTCGGCATGTGGTGCTTCGGCAAGGACCATCGCTGGCTGCGGCCGACGAACCAGGAGCAGCCGGAATATTGGGAGGCGGCCGCCGCCATCGTGACCGTGTGCTTGCTTTGCCTGCTCTACCTGCGTCGCCGGGTACGGGCCGTGGAGATCATCTCCTGATGAACGCTCCTTCTGACCCCGATGAGGTTGTGCTGGAATTCGAGGCTGTCTCGAAGTGGTACGGCCCGGTGATTGGCCTCAACCAAGTGTCACTGAAACTCCAAGGAGGCATCACCGGCCTCGTCGGTTCCAACGGGGCGGGCAAAAGCACGCTGCTGCGACTGGCCACCGGACAATTGAAGCCGAGCATCGGCCGGGTGCTGGTGCGCGGCGAGGACGCCTGGACTTGGCGGGCAAAGGCCCTCGTCGGCTACTGCCCGGACAACGACGCCTTTTACGAGGACATGACCGGCCGCGATTTCGTGCGGGCGATGGCCCGGCTGTGCGGCTTTGGCGCCGCCGACGCCAACCACCGGACGGAAGAAGTGCTGGCCCGCGTGACCATGACCGACCGGGCCGACCGCCAACTCCGGGGTTACTCCAAAGGAATGCGGCAGCGAATCAAACTAGCCCAAGCCCTCTTGAACGATCCCCGCTTGCTGGTGCTGGACGAACCCCTCTCCGGCATCGACCCCATCGGCCGGCAGGAGATGCTGGAACTCTTCCGGGGTCTGGCGGCCGAGGGAAAGTGTCTGCTGGTGAGCAGCCATGAGTTGGAGGAACTGGAAAAACTGACTGACCATGTGGCGATCCTTGCCCGTGGCCGCATTGCCGCGTTGGGAACCGTCTCCCGTATCCGCGATTTGCTGGACGACCAACCCCTCTCCATCCGCATCGACGCGGACGACCCCCGACGACTGGCAACCATGCTCCTCAGCCGCCCCGACATCGTCGGCGTCGATTTCCCGACCCCGCAAACCCTGATTGTCCGCGCCAGAAACCCCCGCCGGTTCTTCGAGGACTTCAACGAACTGGCAACAGATGAAACCCTCCGCATCACCCGACTGGAACCCCTCGACGACTCCACCCACGCAATCCTTGGGTATTTGCTGGGGGGGAGCGGGAAGACGTGAACGGATTGGCTATGAGCCATGAGCAAAACCAAGACAGTCGCGAATGATGAGCAGAGGCGAGCCGGGTCGCGTGAGCGCCCGGAGTTCGTCACACGCCAATAGTTTGAGCAATTGAAGTGTGACAACCTCCGGGCGCTTACGCGACCCGGCTCACCATCGGTCATTGGTCATCACGAGTTATCTTATCCCCATGACATCTATCGCATCCGCATCCGAACCTGTCGTCACATCGCCGCTCCGGGCTTGGTTGTTTCTCGTGGGTTTTTCGTTTCGGCGGCAGGCCCGGCTTCGGCAGATGGTGGGCATTGCCGCGGGCATTTTGCTGGTTTGCGTGCTGCTGGTGGTCCTTTTCACCACCAGCACGGGGTGGAACCGGTACGAGCAGCGGGTGAGCCGGGCGAAGCCGTTTCTGGCGGAGAGCGTCGCCGGGAGCATGATTCATCCGGTGATCGAGAATTCTCCCCAGATGAAACGCCTCCGCGAGGAAAGCTCGCCGCCGGCGGTGTTTTCGCGGTGGGTGGTCTTCCTGTTGTATCTCGGGTTTTTGTTGCCGCTGTTCAGCCTCAGTTTCGCCACCGGGGCGTTGGGCAACGAACGGGAATCGCGGTCGCTCGTCTGGCTGATGACCCGGCCGTTACCCCGGTCGGCCATTTATCTGGCGAAGTTTTTCGGGTTGTTGCCGTGGTGT
>NZ_JH636443.1:330455-334852 GCF_000255705.1 Zavarzinella formosa DSM 19928 | reverse complement strand
GATGTCGGCCGGGAAGCGTTCGTGTGGTATGCCCCCGGCGTGTTCGCGGGGAGCCTGGCGTTCGCGGCCATCTTCCACCTGTTCGGGGCGTTGTTCACCCGCCCGGCGGTGGTGGGGTTGCTCTATGCGTTCTTCTTCGAGACGATGTTGAGCGAACTGCCCATCCCCGGCACGTTGAAGCGATTGAGCCTGAATTATTACACGCGCTGCCTTCTGTATCACGCCGGTGAACAGCACGACGTCCCCACCGAATCATCCTCTCTGTTCGTGCCGGTCAGCCCGACGTTTGCGTGGGTGGCCCTCATCGGGGCAACGGTTGCTCTGACAGGCATCGGCATGTGGCTGTTTGCCCGCAACGAATACCGTGACGATGCGTGAGCCTTCCGATAAGTTTTTGGTATGCCTATTGATCCATTTATCGGGCCGTTGCACGGCAATCGGGGTGACAACCGGGAACGCCCCGGCGCCCCGGCGGGATTGACCATCGCCATCAGCCGGGAATCCGGGGCCAGCGGCGGCAGCATCGCCCGCCGCGTGGGCCAGCGGCTTGGCTGGCAGGTATACACGCGGGAATTGCTCGAATTCCTGTGCGCCAACGAGGCCGCCCGACAATCAATCCTCTCGGATATCCCCCTTGATGCCACTGTCTGGGTGAACACCCAACTGGACCGCCTGCGCCGGGACGGCCGATTCCCGAAGGATTCGGACACGGACGAAATGCCGAGGTTGCTGCTCTCCCTCGCCTCGCGCGGTCAGGTGCTGGTGGTGGGAGGCGGGGCCGGGTATTACCTGCCGAGGGAAATCTCCCTGCATGTGCGGATCATCGCCCCACGAACAAACCGCGTCGCCCACATGGCCGACTGGCTCCGCCTCAGCCCGGAAGAAGCCGCCCGGCAGGTGCAAATGCGAGACGAACGCCGGGCCGAGTTTTTGCTGAAACGATTCGGAATGCGAAGCGCCGAGCCTTACGACTTTGACTTGGTTCTAAACTCCGGCCTGTTGAGCGAAGACACCTGCACCGAAGCCATCCTGGCCGCCCTCAAAGGCAAAGAAGCCGACGGCCAGCCGGATTCCCGGTTGGATTGAATGAACAAGATCCGTCGTGTGCCCGGCCCCGGCGAACTCGACCAAGAATCGGGCAGACATCCGCATCCCTCACCCGTCAGATGAAGCCCTGCCTCGGCTCCCGCCGGGAGACCAGATCACCGGCACGGCGACAATCATGCCGGACGGGTATCTCAATACCCTCGAAAACAAATGCTTTCAGTCAGGTTCGCCGTTCTAAAAAAGTCGGGGTGGTCCACTACCGTAACAAGTACTGGGGATACTACTCAGCGGAGTTCAGGACTTACCGAGTATCAAGTCGAGTGCCCAACACCCTCGTACATGCGGGCCGTCGCCCCGAAGGTGGGTCAAAATGTCCTCGTTCGAGCACCCAGCGTCTTCCAGGGCGTCGGCCAAAATCGGCAAACGGTCGAACGCCCGTTGTTCGTAGATCGTCTGGGCGAGGGCGACGACTTCGGACGTAAGCCAAAAAGGCTCTACGGACGTAGGGCGAAAAGGATCGCCAAATATTTCTCGAATTAAACTTGATTGAGATTCAGCTTCTTCTGCATACAACCTATAGTCAGACGGATGATGGTTTTCACCACCTATTGAGTCCCACACTTTTTGGAGACAGTAGAGTGACGTTGTCTTCGCAGCTTCGTCAGCATTTCCGATTGCCATCCGCTCATCAGGAAACGATTTACGCATCTGATAAAACTCATTCTTCAACGCCACCCCTTCCGCATGACGTTCACAAATGCCAAGCACACTCCATGCCGCATCCTCAGGGGGATATTTTGCCCACAAATGACGGTAGCATTCACATGCAAAGAGACGCTTTTTGCGGCCACTCGCCTGACGATTTGCTTGCAGCATCCATATCAATTCTTGCATTCCTTTCTGCATATTAATTCCTTGGTTGCATATGAAAATCAGCTAAGGTACTTTGAAAGCAAACATACCGGCTAGAGGTGAATTGGACAATTACCGGAACAGGTTTGTCCGGGATGTTCAAGACTTCCCAAGAATCAAATCGAGTGCCCAACATCCCCGAACATGCGGGCCATCTCCCCGCAGATGGCTCAAGATATCCATGTTGTCGCAACCGGCGTCTTCCAAGGCATCTGCCAAAATCGGGAGGCGTTCAAAGGCTTTGTCTTCATAGGTGCCGGTGGCGATCATTCTCACATCGAACGTGATCCACGTTTGATTGAATGTGACGGGACGAAAGGGGTTACCAATGACGCATCTGAAAAACTGGCACTGTCGAGACATCTCCAGACCAAGACCTTCTGTCCGACCAAGTGCGTTCACTGCGGGTTCGACTTCCGGGCCGGCCACGGCTCTGGCAGACCATAAAGGTGTCTCGAACAATTCAACGTCGTGTAACCAGTTTAAATGATGCCCGCATACCCCGTATGCCGCATTGGCAGCGGCATTGACGACCCAAGTCGCAGCGGTCCAGCCATCTGCCACCGCATGGTTATGGGTGGTGCCACAAGCATCACTCGCATTTTCTCGGGCTTCATCTAATTCATCAAGAGTGGCGAGACCATCCGTCCAATTTTCGGCAACGATAATAGCACGCCTGCTCCGCTCATCGGTGAGCAGACTCCAGACACGTGAGCAACATGCGAGTGCACAGAGCCGCAGTTTCCGCTCGGTAGTGTTCTCTCGGATGAACTCCAGCATTTTGTCAGGATCGGCACACGCCAGCCATTCCTCTTCAGTCATGATTCGCCCTCTTGATTGCGTGAATCATTGCGGTTGAGAGACAGAGATGAAAAGGGAAGATCAGAAATGCCAGACATATTGTGTGATAACCCCAAGAGCCCCGCTGCGTAAGCGGCGGGGGTGGCTCTCACTTTCGGAAAACCACCCCCGCCGCTCACGCAGCGGGGCTCTTGGGGTTCAACAACCAACGCCAGATATCGCCTGCTTACCGGATGATATCCTTGTTCACCACCCCCTCGACATCCGTCAGCCGGAAGTCGCGGCCGCTGTAGCGGTAGGTGAGTTTTTCGTGGTCGAGGCCCATCAGGTGCAGCATGGTGGCGTGCAAGTCGTGGACGTGCATCTTGTTTTCGGCGGCGGCGAAGCCGAATTCGTCGCTCTTGCCGTAGGCCAGGCCCCCTTTCACGCCGCCGCCGGCCAGCCACACGCTGAAACCGTGGCTGTTGTGGTCGCGGCCCTTGGCGCCCTCGCTTGTCGGCGTGCGGCCAAATTCGCCGCCCCAGAGGACAAGCGTGTCTTCCAGCAGGCCGCGTTGTTTCAGGTCTTTCAGCAGGGCCGCGATCGGCTGGTCAACCTGCTTGGCCTTGGTGGCGTGGTCCTTGATATCCCCGTGGTCGTCCCACGGCTGGCCGTCGCCGGTGTAAATTTGCACCATGCGGACGCCGCGTTCCACCAAGCGCCGGGCGACGAGGCATGATTCGCCGAACTGGCCGTTCCCGTACATGTCGCGGGTGACTTGGGTTTCCTTCGTCAGGTCGAACACGTCGGCCGCCTCGAACTGCATGCGGAAGGCCATTTCCATCGACTGGATGCGGGCTTCCAACGCGGCATCGCCGGGCCGCTTCGCCAAGTGGGCTTGGTTGATGGACTTCAACAAGTCCATCTGTTCCCGCTGCGAGGCCATCGAGAGGTTCGTGTTGCTCAGGTGCGGAATCACCGTCTTCGGGTCGAACTTCCGGTTGTTAATGTGCGTTCCCTGATAGATCCCCGGCAGGAAACTGTTGCTCCACAGTTGCGGCCCGACGACTGGCTTGCCGGGGCACATCACCACGAAGCCGGGCAGATTCTGGTTCTCGCTGCCGAGGCCGTACAGCAGCCACGACCCCATGCTCGGCCGGACGGGTTGCTGGTCCCCGCAGGTCATCATCAACAGCGACGGTTCATGGTTCGGCACATTCGTGTGCATCGACCGGATCACGCACACATCGTCGATGCACTCGCCGACGTTCTTGAAGAGTTCCGAAACCTCGATCCCCGACTGGCCGTACTTCTTGAAGCTGAACGGGGACTGCATCAGGTTGCCGGTGCGGCGTTCCGTCTTGATGTCGGCCGTCGGCGGCTTTTGCCCGTTGTATTTGACGAGCGACGGCTTCGGGTCGAAGGTGTCCACCTGCGAAGGCCCGCCGTTCATGAACACGTGAATGATCCGCTTGGCCCGCGGCTTGAAGTGCGGCGTCTTCGGCGCCAACGGCGACACCGCCGCCCCGGCCGCCGACGGAGCCGCCCGCAATTGCTCGTCGTTGAGCATGGCGGCCAGCCCGAGACTCCCCAACCCGGTGCCCATGCGGGCCAACACTTGACGGCGGGACAACGGAAGATTCATGAGACACGATCCC
>NZ_JH636443.1:256918-330445 GCF_000255705.1 Zavarzinella formosa DSM 19928 | reverse complement strand
CCCCCGGATGACCGGCCAGCCGGTGTCAAAAAGTTTACACATTGGACACCCTAAAAGAAAAAGGGAACCCGGCGAAAGCCCGGCTCAACAGTCGGCGATTGAAGTGATTTCGGAGCGAAGCGACCTTGTTCTTGGCGAGCCGAGCGGCGTGAGCCGCCGGGTGGCTTGCTGTGGTCGAGCCGCCTCCCCTTTACTCAGCCGAACTCAAACCCGTGGCAGAAGCCCCTTCCTTGCCGGAAGCCACCCGGCGGCTCACGCCGCTCGGCTCGCCAAGAACAAGACCAGCCTTTGAAAACCCAAAAGCGCAACTTCGAAAGTTGCGCCTCTGGCCTCGCCGGGGCAAACGCATCATCAAATACTGATGCGTTTGCCCCGGTGCCTCATTGAGAGCCTGCCGTTCGATGAGGAAAGCCGAAGATGGTGTTCAAACCCATCTCCGAACCATCGGGCCAGACCGGCATGGCCGCCCCCCGTTCGATCTCGGCCAACAACATGCTGTGCAGAAATCTGGCCGTGAGCATCAACGCCTGAAGCGATCCCTCCCCGAAGAATTCCTGCGGCCCGTCCCAAATTCGCAACCCGGTCGCCTCGGCCAGACAGCCCCAGTCCCCTTTGCCGTCCGGGTGTGGTTGCGGACGGCCAATGCGAATGTGAACAGGGACCAGTTCCCCGTCCGGGTATAGAAGATCAAGCCGTTGTTCCGCGATCACGTCCATTGATGTCCCCGATTTGCCCGGCATGAGGCGGCCAGAACCAATCCCATCCATTCTGATCATCTCTCGGCGGCTTGGCCATATCGCCAGAGGGTCACAACCCAGCCGGTCAGCCTTCACATCAAAGCCATTCTGGGATGTTTTTCTGCCCTCACAAAACGGCTTTCATCCCGCACTCCAAATTCCCCCTCGGTGTAACACCTATCCTCGGTTCCTCCCGCATGAGGAATCCCGATGAATCGATTGATCCTGTTGGCAGCCTTGCTCTTCGCCTCGCCAATCTTCGCCCAGAGCGTGACGATGCCGGCTGTCGTAAACGTCCAGCCGGGGCGGCTGGCGGCGGTACGGATTGTCCTTGACGGGGATGATCTCAAGCGGGATGTCCCGGCCGAGCTGGATTGCTTCCGCGAATACTCGCCGGATCCGAAGGATGTGTGGTTACGGGCGCAGGGGCGGACCAAGGGAACCTATCGTTTGGCGGCCGTGACAAAAGGGGGAAGTTCTCCGAGTTGACATCCTTCCACCCCGGTCGAAACCGCTGATTACTCCACTTGCTTCCCCTTGCCCGTCGAACCGATCACCTTGGCGCTGACGATGATTACCGAGACGGTGGCGCCGGCTTTCCCCTCCACCCGCACGGCTCGGGCGACGACGGTTTTGCCCGGTTGGATGTTCAGTTTCGTGGCGAGGCTGATGGTGTCCATCCCTCCGGTGGAGGCTTCGTCGCCGGAGTCGGCGGGCCGGAGTTTGGTGTCTTGCACGCTGAGATCAAGGGTGATGGCGTCGTTCGTCACCACACGGGCGGTCACTTGAATGGTGGTGCCAATCGAATGATAGGTGATCGATTTTCGCACTGGCGCGGCGCCTCGCGCGCCGGGGCCGCCGCCACCGGGGCCGCCGTCGAACCCGCCGCCGGTCATGCTGGTGACGACGGGCTTGTTCCCGCCCGTGGTGCTGCTGACAGGGTGGCCTTCGATGGCGGTGAGGGTGACTCGCTGCCCGCTGCCGGCTTTCACCAAGTCGGCGGCCTTGGCGATTTCGGCCGGGGTCAACTCGGCCCCCTCCCGCTTCGGCACTTCGGCCAGGATGATCTCCACCTCCACGGACCTCGGCGAGCGGTCCAGGATTTCGATCATTTTCAGCGCCTCGTCAACGGAAGCCGGCGGGCCGCTCAAAACGAGGGAATTGCCGGACGGAGAGGCGAGAATTTCCACATCGCCCTTGAACAACTTGCCCGCCATTTCCGCCAGCGACGCCGCGTCGTTGTTCTGGATGGGAAAAATGACCCGCTGGGGCTTCATCGGCGGCGGCGGGGCGGTCGGCTTGGGGCCGTCCGCGCTGGCGGCGGGAACGAAGGCGAACAGGGCCATCATCAACACAACACGGGTCGGTGGCATTCGCATGAGAGAACCTCGTTGAGTTTGAGAAGCCGATTGTAACCCACCGAATCGGGGCACGCCATGACCACTGTCTTATCGTTACAAGACTCTCATCGCTCCCTCATTCTTGCGGCCCCGGCGGCAGGAGGACGGCGGGCATCGTTTCGCCATTTTTGCGCTTCCCCTATCATGATTCCCAAGGAGGGCTGACATCATGCAGATTGTGTTGATCCCCGGTGACGGGATCGGGCCGGAAGTCACGGATGCGGTGAAAAAAGTCGTCGCGGCCTCGGGCGTGAAGATCGACTGGATCATCGGCCCGGCCGGGCTGGATGCCGCCGCCCAGTATGGCGATCCGTTGCCGGAATCGACGCTCGATCTCATTCGCAAGCATCGCGTCGCCCTCAAGGGGCCATGCACCACGCCGGTGGGCAAGGGCTACCGAAGCATCAACGTCAAGCTGCGGCAAAGCCTTGATCTGTTCGCCAGCGTGCGGCCTGTGAAAACCTTGGAAGGGGTGAAGACCCCCTTCGAGGATGTGGACCTGATCGTCGTCCGCGAGAACACCGAGGGCCTGTACGCCGGGTTGGAGCATCAGGTGATTCCCGGCGTGATCGAGAGTTTGCGGGTCATCACCCGCGCGGCCGCCGAGCGGATTGTGCGGTATGCCTTTGAACTCTCCCGCAACCAAGGCCGGCACCGCGTCACCTTCTGCCACAAGGCCGATGTGATGCGGATGAGCGACGGGCTGTTTTTGAAGTGCGCCCGTGAAGTGGCCGACGAATTCCCGTTCATCGACTTCAACGAAATGCTCATCGACAACGTCTGTCTGGAGATCGTCCAAGACCCGACGAAGTTCGATGTGCTGGTGATGGAAAATCTTTTCGGCGATGTCATCAGCGACCTGTGCGCCGGCCTCGTCGGCGGGCTAGGCGTGGTGCCGGGGGCAAACCTCGGGGCCAGATACGCGGTCTTCGAGGCCGTCCACGGCAGCGCGCCGGACATCGCCGGGAAGGGGCTGGCCAACCCGATTGCCTGCCTGCGTTCCGGGGCCATGATGCTTGACCATGTCGGCGAACGGGATGCCGCCGCCCGCATCGAGGCCAGCGTGCGGACGACCTTGCAAAAGGGCATCGGCCTCACCCGCGACCTCGGCGGCGACGGCAACACGGAAACGATCACCCGTGAGTTGATCCAAAACCTTTCTGCTTGAGTGGCGCCGGGCTTGGGCTGCTGAAAAGTAGGTCAGGCTTTCTAGCCTGACAGGCTCGTCAGGCTAGAAAGCCTGACCTACTTTTTCAGAGTCTGGTTGGTGGGCGCCGGAGTCTGACAAAAATGGCCAATGTCGTCCTTCTGATCGCCCGGCGTGAGATCCGCGACTTGTTGCGGGACCGCCGGACGTTGATGATCGTGCTGCTCCTTCCGGCGCTCCTGTATCCCGCCTTCATCGTCGTGGGATTGGGTTTCGCCGCCTCGTTGATGGATCAAAAAACGATCATCGGCATCCAAGGGGCCGGGCAACTGCCGAAGGTGAAATTCCACCCGGAGGCTTTCGTCGTCGGCGGAACGTACATCGCCGAGGCCGACCGCCGGTTGGACGACCCGGCGATTCTGACGGAAGAGGGCCAATTCCGCACCCGGTACGTCTCGCGCAAAGCGGGCCAGACTGTTTTGAAAGTGGTGCTGCTGGAAGAGCCGCCCGAGGAAGCCTTGCAGGCCAGACGCATCGACGCGGCCATCATCATCCCGCCGAATGTGTTGAAGGATTTGGACGAAGGCAAACAACCAGAAATCCGCGTGTTGGGCCGCGACGGCGACGAGACATCCAAACTGGCCGTCAAACGGGTGGAAGACATTCTCGGCAGTTGGTCCGACGACGTGCGGACGGTGCGATTCGCCCGCAAAGGGCTGCCGCTCGACTTCGACCAACCGCTCAAGATCACCACGCCGGACGCGGGCAAAAGCTCCGATGTGAAAGCCGCCGACGAACTGCGGGACGTGATGATCAAGTTCCTGCCGTTCCTTCTGGTGATGTGGACAATGGCCGGGGCCGTGCATCCCGCCATCGACCTGACGGCCGGTGAAAAAGAACGCGGCACCATGGAGACGCTGCTCGTCTGTCCCGCCAGCCGACAGGCAATTGTGGCCGGGAAATTTCTGGCCGTGTTTGCGTTTAGCTATGGCTCGTCGCTGTGGAACCTGATGTGGATGACCGCCGGGGCAGTCACCATCGGCCAGTTCCTCGCCGGTCCGATCATCCTCTTGGGTGGCTTGGCGTGGGCGGTGATTCTGGCCATCCCGCTGGCGGCTCTGTTTAGCTCGCTCTCCATCGGCCTGGGGGCGTTCGCCCGCTCGACCAAAGAGGGACAATATTACCTGTTACCCATCATGCTGTTCACGCTGCCGCTGAGCCTCTACGCGATGACCCCCGGCGTGAAGCTAACCCCCGCCCTGAGCGCCATCCCGATCTCCGGCCTCTCGATGATCCTGCAAAACCTCCTCGCCGTCTCCGGGGAACCGGTGTCCGCCCTCAGTTGGTTCCTCGGCGTCGGCTCCCTGCTTGCCTGCGTCGGCATCGCCCTTGCCTGGGCCTCCTGGCAATTTAGAAGAGAAAACGTCCTCTTCCGGGGCGAAACCGGCCTGACGCTCAAGGGTTGGTGGAAAACGATCATGAGCCGGGCGGATGAGGAAGAGGAAGCCGCTTGATCAATGCCGCGCCGCCAATTCCTTGAAGACATTTGAACGCCGGGCCGGCGTGGCCGCCCGATATTGTTTTCAACGATGAAGGACGTCATGCCCTCCCAAGCCCTCTCGCAGCGCGCGACGATTGTGTTTGTTCTTCTGGCGTGGCTCAGCCCGGCCGTGTCCGGCTTGACCTTGCTGCTGTTCTTAATGCAACTCAGCCAGATGGCCGACGAGAAACAGGCGGTGAATCAACAGCTTCCACAACATGACCGGGCCGCGTTTGCGGAGGCCAAGCGAAACGAGCAAGACAAGCTTCAAGGAGCCGTCGCGCTGACGGTTCTCGCCAGTCTCGCCGGGGGTGTGTTGGCCGTGGCCAGTTTCTTCGGCATCCGAAAGGCCACTTGGTGGATGATCCTGCCGGGCGCCATTCTCGGCCTCGTTTCGGCCGGGGTTGTCATCGTCATCGCCGGGTTCGTGTTAATGATCTCGGGGATTCGGGTTTGATGGCGTGCCGGATGACATCAGCAACCTGTCTCGCAACTCGCGCTGGCGTGTTTTTGGGGTTTCGCTTTGTTAGGTTTCAAAAGATTGGTATTGGCGAGCCGAGCAGCGTAAGCTGCCGGGTTGCTTCCGGCAGGGAAGACGCATCAGCCACGGGTTTGAGTCTGGCTGAGTAAAGGGGAGGCGGTTCGACTACCGGAAGCTACCCGGCTCCTCACGGAGCTCGGCTCGCCAAGAACAATCTTTTGAAACCCAAAAAACGCAACCCCAAAGCAAACGAGGGCAATGCGATTTCCAGTCGAATCCCCCCCTCATCACTTCGCCACCGTCAAATCATAACAAGCCATTTCCTCCGAGTTGCGGACATACAACCGGCCGCGATTCACCACCGGGTGGTTCCAAGTCTTTTTGGCGAGGGCCTTGAAGCTCGTTTGCTCGACGTAATCATCCCCCGTGGGTACGACCAGCGCCACGGCGCCGTTTTCGGCCATCACCAGCAGGAGGTTTTGCTCCGGGAGCGCCAACACCTGGCCAAAGCCGTATCTGGTGCCGGCGTTCCATTTGCGGCGGCCGTTGGCCGGGTCGATGCAGACGAATGCCTTGTCGTCGAAGCCGAAGACCAGATTGTTGTGAATGACCGCGTCGTTGTAATACGGCTTCAACTGGCGTGATTCCCAGACGGAGGCGATGTTCCAATCATCACCGGATTTGGTGATTTTCAACCGCCGGGTGCCGACGCCGTAGCCGGTGCCGAGGAGCAATTCATCGTTGCCCAAAAAGATTGGTTGCGTGGAACGATTGGCGGGTGTTTTCCAAGAATACGCCCACAGGACTTTGCCAGTCTTGAGTTCAAAGGATTCGAGGCCGAAGTCGCTCACCATCAACAGTTGATCGACCCCCGCCAGTGTGGCCCGATGGGCGGTGCAGTAGCCGTGCGTCCCTTTGCCGGCGGCCCACGCGAGGGTGCCATCATTCACATGGAAGGCGGCCGTCCCCTTGCCGGTCGCGCCGCCGTTGGTGAAGACGACGACCAAGCCCTCGGCGACGTATGGCGAACTGGCATATCCCCAGAAAGCCGGCGGCGGGGTCGTCTCAGTGACGGCGGGCACTTCCACTTCCCAGATTTTCCGGCCGTCACGGACATCGAGCCGGGTTAATTTGCCCGTGGCCCCGAAGGCGAACACGCTGTTGTCGGCCACCGTGGGGGTCGCCCGAGGCCCGGCCCCGGAGATGGCCTCCGCGAATCGGCCCGGCGTTTCGTAAGACCAAGCTTCCGTTCCCGTGTCGGCTTTGAGGCAGACGATGGCCTCGTTGTCGCCGCGTTGCTCTTGGGTGAAGAGATAATCACCGACCACGGTGAACGATCCCCAACCCGGCCCGATACGCTTTTTCCACACTTCTTTCGGCGGCGTCTTGTCCCAATCAGTGCGAATCTTCGTGCCGGTCACGCGGCTATCCTGCGTCGGCCCCCGAAATTGCGCCCAGTCGGCCGGGGTGATTTTCAGCGTGTCAATCGTCACCGCTTCGCCCGATGAAGAGCGTTCGGCCATTGCCAGTTGCTCGGAAGTCTTGGACCAACGCCACGAAAGTTCCGGGGACAGGTCGGCACTGGCGCCGTCGATCCGCACGGCCCACGTCGCCGCCACGGCCACCAGCAGAGCGACCGGGACCGCCCAGCGGGTGACGGGCCATCCCAACGGCCGCGTGAGGGAGGCCGCCAGCAGCCACAGCGTGGTGGCGAAGATCATCGAAATGACAACATTCATCCCAAGACTAAAGTTCGGGTACAGCGCGATGGCGGCCGCCACGTCGCCGATGAACAAGAGCGGCGGTATCCAGCGCATCGGCCCCCGGACTTTGCTAAACGTCACCCACCAAAGACACGTCGCCAGAATGGACAGCACCCAGCCGCCGAACATCCCCATGAAATGCAGTTGCTCACGAGGGGCAATCAACGCCGGAACAAACGACGCGAAGACGATCATTGCCAGAATCAGAACGGCGGGATAGACACGGGGACGAAAATCAGATGACATTGGCAACTCCCTCTTCCTTCGGGCGACGAAAAGACATGAACTCAAGACTTGGCGTTATTCAGTATTCGCCGCAGCGCCGGTTTTATTTCGACGCATATTCTGTCGGGTCATTTACGCCGGCCTCGGCAAAGGCGTGCTGGCGTTCGGCACATTTGTTGCAGTGGCCGCAGTGGGCGCCGTTCACGGGTCGGATGCACGAAAACGTGAACCCCAACGGCAGACCGGCGCCGCGTCGGATCACCTCGACTTTGCTGATGACCCGATATGGCGTGATGACGCTCACATTCCCCCCCACGGCCCGGTTAACCACGCCGCTCATCTCGGCGTAGAACTCCGGCGTGGCATCCGGGAAAGGATTGGCCTCCAGCGGGGCCATCGCCACCGCCGGGATGTCTCGGAGATGGCACCAGATCAGCGCCTTAGAAAGCAGGATCAAATTACGGCCGGGGAGAAATACCGCCTCGTCCGGGCTGTTTTCGTCCGGCACATCTTTGCCGGTGATTGACCAATGCTGGCCGTAAATGTCCTCTACCGGAAAGCGGAAGGTATGCAGCGGTTTCAACACATCACAGGCGATGGCCTTCAAAAAGCGTTGCAGATGGCCCAGTTCGATTTCATCCCACGCGGACCCCGTGCGCACATAGAGTGGATGCACGGCCGGATAATGCCGGGTCGCCTCGGCCAGCATCACGGCGCTGTCCAACCCGCCGCTGACGAGGACGGCCAGCGCGTGATCCGCAAATTGCGGAGGCCACGAATGATTGTTCATGGAGATTTTTTAGCCAATTTCCGTTCTGAAATCCTCATTTTTCAGATGAACTTGCCGAAGCGGGAGACGATAATCCCCCGATATGACCTCTCCCTTGCTTGAAGTACGCGGGGCTTGCAAACGCTTCCCCGGCGTCGTCGCCCTGGACACCGTCTCCCTGCATGTCAACGCGGGGGAAGTCCTCGCCCTTGTCGGCGAGAATGGGGCGGGCAAATCCACCCTGATGAAGATCCTCGCCGGCGTTTACCAACCGGACGACGGGCAGATGTTCCTCGACGGCCAGCCCGTCAAATTCGCGGGCGTCAACGACGCGATGGCCGCCGGCATCAGCCTCATCCATCAAGAATTGAACCTCGCCGAAAACTTGGGGGCAGCGGCCAACATCTTCCTTGGCCGGGAGAAACTGGCCTTCGGCGGCTTGTTGAAAAACGCCGAGATGGCCGAGATCACCCGCGAGTTTCTCACCCGTGTCGGCTTGTCGGCCGACTTGGTTCACGTTCCCGTCGGCCGGCTGGCGCCGGGGCAAAAGCAACTCGTCGAGATTGCCCGCGCGCTGTCGCTGAAGGCCCGCGTCATCATCATGGACGAGCCGACCTCCAGCCTCACCCAGCGCGAAACCGACCGGCTTTACGAAGTGATCGACGGCCTGCGGGCCTCCGGCGTCGCCATCATCTACATCACGCACCGGATGGCCGAGATCAAGCGGTTGGCCGACCGCGTGACGGTGTTCCGCGACGGCAAAAACTCCGGCGAACTGGCGAAAGCCGAGATCACCCACGGGGCGATGGTTCGCCTGATGGTCGGCCGCGATTTGAAGCACGCCTACCCGCGCACCGAGAACCGGACCAAAACGCCGGTCCCTGTGCTGGAAGTGCGAAACGTCCGCTATCGGGGCGGCCCGGTGGAAGGTGTATCGTTTAAGATCTTCGGCGGCGAAATCGTCGGCATGGCCGGCCTCGTCGGCGCCGGTCGGACGGAACTCGCGGAAGCCCTGTTCGGCCTGCGCCCCATCACCGGCGGGGAAGTGTTGATTGATGGGCACCCGATTGCGATTCATCATCCGAAAGATGCCGTCAAAGCCGGGTTGTTGATGGCCCCGGAGGATCGCCGACTCAATGGGTTGGTGCTGGAAAAAAGCGTCGGCTTCAACTTCAGCTTGCCGAACATGGATTTGCTCTCCCGCAACCTGTTGGTGAAAACACGGGAAGAACGGACGACGGGCCTCGACCTGATCCAACGCCTGCGGGTGAAAACGCCCTCCCTCTCCCAAGTGGTCGGCCTGCTCTCCGGGGGGAACCAGCAAAAAGTGGTTCTCGGCAAATGGCTGGCCCGCAAGCACCGCGTGCTGATTCTGGACGAACCAACACGCGGCGTGGATGTCGGCGCCAGAAGCGAGATTTACGCCCTGATGGACCAACTAGCCCTCGAAGGCGTGGCCGTGTGGATGATCTCCAGCGACCTCGAAGAAGTCCTGGGCATGAGCGACCGGGTGCTGGTCCTCCACGAAGGCAAACTGGCCGGCGAACTGCCACGAGCGGGACTATCCGAGCAAGTGGTGATGAATCTGGCCACTGGATCGAAAGAGGATTTGGCGGCCAAGTGAGAGGCCAAAGACTTCGACCCAAAACACCTTCCTTCGTTACTTTCCCTTCATTCTTCATCCTTTCCATCTCCGGGTTGGCAAGATTTAACGACAAGGGTATGATCGGTTCGGCTGGATTGCCCGTTTGCCGGGGAGGGATGTCTCATGACCACGTTCCGTCGGTTGGCGTTTGTCGCCCTGTTGGTTGTTGTCGGGAATACCTCGGCCCAGCAAACACCGGAAGGGCGGCCCGCTTTTCTGGAACCCGGCACCCCCTCGCAGGCCGAACTGGACCGGCAAAAAGCGGATAACCTGCTGCGGGAAGCCCGGACCCTCTACGGGGTTGGCGTTCTTCACCGCCGGCAGGACCGGATGATCGAAGCCACCAAGATGCTTGAGAAAGCATTGGCGGCCGACCCGGAATCGACGGAAATCCGCAAGACCCTGATCCCGTTGTTCATCACCTTGGGTCGAGAAGACGAAGCCCTCGCGCTCGGCCGGGAAGTCTTGCGCTCCCGCCCGACGGATGTGGGCGTCTCCTTCCAAACGGCCCGGTTGCTCCGGGGGGCGGGCAAGTTTCCGGAGGCCATTAGCGTCCTGCAACGGGCCAGTCAGGGCAAAGAAGCCGAGGCCAAGCCCGAAGGCTTGTTGCTGATGCTCTCGGACTTGTACGACCTGCACGAGCGAGACGAAAATTATGCCGCCGGGGCCGACGCCCAAGAGCGGATCATCCTGACCATCGCCGCCCACCGGGAGCAACTCCTGTTCGGCAACGGGTTTACGAAGGACGACTTGCTTAACACGCTGGCCAAGGCCCACGAACGGCTCGGCCGGTGTTGTCTTCACACCAAGAATTATGCTCGCGCGACCACGGCCTTCCGCACCGCCCGCGACACGTTGATGAAGGTGGACGATCCGGACGCCCGGCGGTTGGCGGGGCGGATCAACTGGAACATTTGCGAAATGGCCGCCGCCCAGGAGAAGTGGGCCGAGGCGATGGAAGCCCTCGACGCCTATTTGGAATTCTCTCCCACCGAATTGCCTCCTTATGAGAAGAAGGCCGAACTGCTCCGCAAGCTGGGCCGCGAACGGGATGTGGTTCCCGCCATTCGCAAACTCGCCACCCGCGAGGAGTTTCACCTTGGCGTTCAACTGCTGTTGGCGAAGGAACTCGGCAAAGACATCCGCACCCGACGCGAGGCCGAGCGGATGTGCCTCTCCTTGCTCGAAAAGCAAATCAAGCCGGACATCTACCGGACGCTGTTCAAGCTGTATCAATCCGAAGACCGGATGAACAAAGTCCTCGACCTGCTGGACGATGCCGTGCGTGTCGCCAATTCCAAAGAAGGCGAAGCCCGCCTCGAAGAACGGGAGGCCGCCCAAGAGCGGGCGAGGGCAATGATCACCGTGCTGCGGACGGAACCCGCCTTGGTGACCGCCCTGCTTCCGGTGTCGCTGGAGGAATTGCAACGGGTGGGCGAGAAGCGGAGCTTCCAGGCCGGGACATGGGTGTTCCTCGGCACACTGGCCGCCCGCGTCAAGCAACTGGACAAGGCCGAACTGTACTTCCGGCAATCGCTGGTGAACGTGCCTCTCGATTTGGAATATCAGGTGTATGCGGGGTTGCTGGAAGTGCTTCGGCTCGAAAAGAAGCACGAGGAAATCATCAAACTCTGCAACGAGGCCATCAACGGCCGCCGGCCCGCCAAGAACACCAATCTGTGGATGTTCCAAAGCTCGCTCGCCTCGGCCCACACGGAACTCGGAGATTTCACGGAAGCCCTGAAGGCAATCGACGCGGCGGTGAAACTCAGCTCTGAAGACACCAAGATGCGCACCCGCTGCCACAAGGCCGAGGTTCTGAGCCGGGCCGGTCGTCACCCGGAGGCGATTGCCGAATGTCAGGAAACGCTGAAGGAATTCCCCCGGCCGGATGCCATCCGCACGGTTCGCTACGCCCTCTCAAACTGCTATTCCAATCAAGGCGACCACGCCAAATCGGAAGAGCAGTTACGCCTTATTCTGGAGACGGACCCAAACGCCCCGCTGGCGAACAACAACCTTGGCTATCAACTGGCCGACCGGAACGTGAAACTGGACGAGGCGGAAAAACTGATCCGCCGAGCCATCGAACTTGAACAACTGATGCGCAAGGACGCCCCGGAAGAGGGCGAAAACGCTGCGTATCTCGACAGCCTGGGGTGGGTGTTGTTCCGTCGCGGCGAGATGGTCGAGGCCAAAGCGTGGTTGGAAAAAGCCGCCCTCCTGCCGGACGGGGCCGACGATCCGACCGTGTGGGACCATCTCGGGGATGTGTGCGCGAAACTCAACGACATGAACCGGGCCAAACAAGCCTGGCAAACCGCCTTGAAGCTCTATCAGGGCGCCCACAAGCGAAACAACGACGCCCGCCGGGTGGAAGTGGAAAAGAAACTGAAGACCCTGCCGACGGGATGATTTTCGGAATCGCCAAAAGCGAAGAGGGCATCGTCCGGGGAGAATCGGCCGCCCGATTCCCGACCCCGACGATGCCCTCTTCACCGGACACCTTTGAACCCGCGATCCGTTACTTCTTCGCCGTGTCTCCGGCGGCCGGGAATTCCCACAGATTGCGGAAGGCATCGGCCTTGTCGGTGACCAAGTCAACCAAATCTTCCAAGTCTTTCAGTTCAAGGCTTTTCAGAGGCACGGCCATCCGCAGGGCGAGCATGTTCGTCGCCGGGTCAATGGAGAAGCAGGGGATTTCGCCCTGACGGTTGGCGTTCATCAAATCCGCGAGCCACTTGGCGTCTTTCATGCGGCTGGCGTCCACCGTGAGGCATGGGAACTCAATCCAGACCCATTGATTGTTGACGCTCGGCACCACATCCAGATGCCACTTGCCCTTGTATCCCACCCGCAGGGTATGAATGCCGGGCCGTTGTTCCTTGGCGAGCATGAGCGTCTTGGAGCTTTCGATCATCTTCCCCAACTTGTCATAAGCGGTCGTGTCGGCCTTCTTCGCGTCGGCGGCCGGGGCGGCCTTGGCCTCGGGCAGCAGATCCTTCAAGCCGCCGGGGGACTTCTCGGGAACCGCTTCCTTTTGGGCCATCACCGGGCCGGCCAGCGTGCCAAGAACGATGATCGCCGCGATGTTGAGCAGAATCTTTTTCATGACCATTCTCCGATTTGGTGGTTATTGTCTTGTCGATGCTCCCCTTACCAGCCGGTGATGAATGTGTGACGAAGAACGTGGAAATTATTTTTGAAACGGGCCTCCGGCTGAATCTCGTGAATGTTTTTGACAGGCGTCTGGTCGTCGGTTAGAACGGGATTGTCGGCGGGTTTATCACATCAACATCCGTCGACTGAATCGCAAAAACAATGATCGGCCGCTTCAAATCAAACGACGGCCCCGGAACGAGGCGCCCCAATGCCATTCCAATTGACCTTCGATCCCGAACATCGGCTGGCCACCATCACCGGCTCCGGGCCGGCCGACGCCGCAGCCATTCGCGGCATCCTGTTGCAAGTCGTGGCCGATCCCGAATTCAAGTTCGGGTATCGAGTCTTGCTCGATGCCCGATCACTGGATTACACGCCCACGCCGGAGGAGACCCGGGCTTTTGTCGAGTTTCATATGTCCATTGAGGCCCTGCGAAACAGCAAAGTGGCGGTGGTGGTGGGCAAACTGGTTGATTTCGGGATGGCGAACATGTTCGCCGCCCTGTGCGATCTGGAGGACGCCCCGGTTCAGAGTTTTCAGTCGATCATCGCCGCCAAAGAATGGCTGGCCTGACTTTTTCGTCCTATGCGAAAACACTTGGATAAGACTGGAACCAAGTTGTCATTGAGATTAAATTCGCAAGGTAAATTCGAGGAAAAATCAGATGAAACGGGTAATCGCCATTTTCGTGGCCGTCATCATCATCCCGGCGGGCATTGCCGCCGAAGATGAAAGCAAGGCTGATTTGAGAAAAATGGAAGGGACATGGGAAATCGTGGCCTTTGAAATGTCGGGCAAGAAAATGGATGCCGGCAAAGGGTCATTGGAAAAGATCGTCATCAAGGATGGCAAGATGACCTTGTTCGCCGCAGGAATGGAAATCCCGACGTTCAAAGGCCTCAAACTTGAGCTAAACACGACCCTGAAACCCAAGGCGGCGGACATGCTGAGGGGTGAAAAAGAGACGCTGCCCTGCATCTATGAATTGACGGTGAACGAACTGAAACTGGCGATGCCTCTGGTTCCCAAAGACAGAAAGCCAGGCGAGAAACTGCCCCGCCCGGAATCCTTTGACAGCAAGGACAAACCATTCATGGTCTTGACCGCCAAGCGGGGCAAAGAATAGGGGTGTGAGATTCACAATCCATCTTGAGCCGAGCGAGGTCGGCTTCGACACAAACGAAAAGCGGCTTTTGTACGCCCGCAGCGGCATTGCCGAATATTGGGTGCTGGACATCAACGGCCGGCAATTGTTGGTTTATCGCCACCCCCTCGCCGGTGACTACGATTCCTCGCAAACATTTGGTCCGGCCGACACCGTCTCACCGCTGGCAGCCCCCACATCACTGGTCCGGGTGGCCGATCTGCTTATGTGACACGGCGGGGCCGTTTCAAAACGTCAGACATTGTCAGTAAAAGCCAATGTCGTATTGCGACCCCAATTCTGATTGAAGGATACTTTGCTTGAATTCCCGGCCAATCAACGGGCTGTATAGTTCAATCTCCGCTCCGGGGGCGAAAATCGGGGATTCCAGCAACGCTTTCGCCGCGTCTTCGCTGATGTAATTACCGCTCAGATTCAAGGAAACCAAATTTCGCAGGACGGACGATTTGGCAAGGGCCTCGGCGACCGAGTCCGTGAGACTCATGTAAGAGAGGTTCAAATGTTTGAGACGTTGAAGTCTCAACTTTTTGATGAACACAATCACACCGGGAATGCTTGTCTGGTTCTTCGCCAATGACAATCGTTGCAGGTTGCGCAAATGCGAGGAACCGCCGATGGCTTGAATACCCGATGCTCCCATTCCCACCGAACTCACATTGAGTTCTTCAAGACTGGCGGCTCGCGGATTTTTGGCGAGCGAGCCCAAGCCTTGGTCGCCAATGGGATTAAACGATAAATCCAAAGCACGCAGTCCGAGTAAATGCGGCGAACTCAGCAACGTCCGGGCCCCGTTGCTTTCGATATCAGTGTTGCCCAGCCGCAACACTTGAAATTGCTCCAGCCGGGGAGTGTTTGCCAATGACACCGCGCCGGCATTTTGGATCGACAGCCCGTGCAAATCCAATCCTCGCAATCCGTCAAGTCCGGGTGATTTGGCGATGTCGGAAATGGTTTGCCAATGGTTCCCCGTTCCCCGGACAACAAGCAGAGTCAAATGGCGAAAAGGCGGGCTTGCCAGCAGGCGATCAAGCCGACGGTTCTGATCGCGAGGAAGATCACCCTGCAAATGCAGCGAGCAAAACCACGGGGAATCCGGGAATAAATCAGAATCATCCCGGATCGTCAGCCAGCCCGCTTGACATCCGGCGAAGGGATGAAGTTTGGTTTGACTCGCTTCGGAGAAGGGAAAGAAAAGTTCGGGGTGACTGACACTGATTCGTAAATGTTCGGCAGCCTCTTCCTCGTCATGGTCTTGAATCCAATCCGCCAGAATCAGTCTCGGCGCCACATCCCACGGCGTCTCTTTGCACCGTTGCAGTAACGCCAGCCCTTCGGGGTCGTCCATCCATTCGGGCAGCATGATGGAGTCTCTGTGAGGGGGTGCCGGATGGAATCACTGTAGCCGTGATAATGCTTCCGCCAATACGCAACGATTGGCGAACCGGGTGGCGTCAGCGATTGCGGACTTGGGGGGCGCGCTCCGCTGCGAAGACTTCGCGTCGCGGCTTCACGGATTATCCCGGCGTCATCGACCGCAAGCCTTGCAAGCGTTCGCCGGCCGCTTTCAGAGGATGGATTCGACTATCTGGCAATCCGGCCAATCGAAAACCCTTGCAAAATCGTTTCAAGGAATGATGTTTTGCCATTCGTCGGCGGGCACATAGCGAGACAAGTGCGAAGCGTTTCCAGTGGCAATCATGACTGGGACGCCGAGCGTCAGCGCTTGGGCCGCCAGAATCACATCGCCGTCGAGGGCGGCGTCAGGAGCCGTCGGTTGACCGGCGTTGCGGGCTTGCGCCCAAAGATCGGCGGCCAGACGCATCGCTGGCGTGGAAAGAGAAAGATATTCAAGCCGTCGGCCCAAATCATCAAGGTTGGCCAACGCCTGAAAACTTGCCAGACGCATCAGCGACCGCCTGATTTCATAGTCGGCAATTTCGGCGACGATTACCCGCCGTCCCGCCGTCAGGAGGCTTTGAAGCCACGTTCGGCAGGCTGCCGCATGTGGCGGGTTTCGCGGATGGGCAAGGATTCCGAGCGGAGTGGAGTCCAGAACGATCACATCGCTCACGGCTCGGGAACCTCCGCCGGAAGCGATGGTTCCCGGCCTGACCAGCGCCGGTCTTCATTTAACTCGGCAATGATGTCATAACCGCCGTCATCCGGCGGCATCGTGGCCATCAGGGCGAACCATTCATCAATCGATTTGCATTCACTAACTCGCCGGGCGTATTCGACATCTTCTGTGGTCGGCAACCGCTCCGGTCCAATCGCCGGGAATGGGAGGACGGTCAGTTGGACTCGCTGCCCCTCGGACAGCCCCGGCGGCTCGGTTGGTCGAAACACGCCCCCCTCGAAGATGGCTGATATGGTGGTCATGATTTGTTCTCCCTTCAACCATCATGATAAGCGATCATGCTTGCAAACGGCGGAGGTTCAGCCATTGGCTTCCGTGGTCCGCGCTCCGCTGCGAAGACTCCGCGTCGCGGCTTCACGGCTTATTCCGGCGTCATCGACCGCAAGCCTTGCAAGCGTTCGCCGGCCGCTTTCAGGGTTTCGTCTTTCTTGGCGAACATGAAGCGGACCATTGTCTTGCCGAGTTCCTTCGGGGAGAAGAAACTGCTGCCGGGGACGGCCGAGACGCCGACGGTTTCGATCATGCGTTTCACGAAGGCGGTGTCGTCGTTCCAGCCGAGGGGGGCGATGTCGGTCATCACGTAGTAGGCCCCCTCCGGTTCATAGACTGTCAGGCCGGTGGATTTCAGCAGCGGGATGAACAAGTCGCGGCGGCGGGTGTAGTCCCGCTTCAGCTTCTCGTAATAGGCGTCCGGCAGATTCAGGGCGGCCACCCCGGCCATTTGCAGCGGGTGGGGGGCGCCGACGGTCAGGAAGTCGTGGGCCTTGCGGATGCCGGTGCTGATTTCCGGCGGGGCGATGCAATAACCGAGCCGCCAGCCGGTCACGCTAAAGGTTTTGGAAAGGCCGCTGATCGTCACCGTGCGTTCGGCCATCCCCGGCAGGGTGGCGATGCTCACGTGCGGGGCATCGTTGAGAATGATGTATTCGTAAATCTCGTCGGCCAGCGCGATGACATCATGCTTCTGGCACAGTTCGGCGATGAGCGTTAATTCTTCCCGCGTGTAGACGTGGCCGGTTGGGTTGTTCGGCGTGTTGAGGATGATGGCCCGCGTGCGGTCGGAGAAGGCCCGTTTCAGTTCGTCCGGGTCAAACGACCAGTGCGGCGGCCGCAACGGAACCCAGACGGGTTTGGCGCCGCTGATGATCGCGTCCGGCCCGTAGTTTTCGTAGAAGGGCTGGAAGATGATGACTTCGTCGCCGGGATCGACCAAGGCCAGCATCGTGGCCATCATGCACTCGGTCGCCCCGCAACAGACCGTCACGTTCAAATCGGGGTCGCACGGGATGCCGTTGAATTTCCTCGCCTTGGCGGCAATTGCCTGCCGCAACGCGGGGGCGCCCCAGGTGATGGCGTACTGGTTGTAGCCATCCTGAATGGCCTTGCACCCGGCGTCCTTGATTTCCTGCGGCGTCTCGAAATCCGGCATCCCCTGGCCGAGATTAATGGCCCCGTGCCGCATCGCCAGCCGGGTCATCTCCCGAATGACGGACTCGCTGAAATGGCTGACGCGATTGGCTAACTTCATTGGCAATCTCCGTTAAAACCCGGAAGGAATTTAACCGCGGAGGGCACGAGAGGGCACGAGAGAAGACAAGCACAGAAGAAAAGAAAATTTTGTTCTCCTCTGTCTTGTTTTCTCTCGTGCCCTCTCGTGCCCTCCGCGGTTAAATCTCTTCTGGTTCTTATTCGTCCGCGTGCATTTCCGGCGTCAGGTGAACGTTGCAATACACGTTTTGCACGTCTTCGTGTTCCGTCAGATTGTCAATCAGGCGGACGATCTTTTTGCCGGTTTCCAAGTCCACCTCGACCGGGGCCTTGGGCAGTTGGACGATTTCGTTGGTGTCCATCGTGATCTGGGCCTTTTCCAAGGCTTCCTGTACGGCGGCGAACGCGCCGACTTCGGTGACGATCTTGAAGTTGTCGCCGTCGCGGCTCATGTCCTCGGCGCCGGCCTCCAGGGCGACGCTCATCAGCGTGTCCTCGGTCACGCCCGACGCCGGAATCAGGAACAGTCCCTTCCGGTCGAACATGTAGCCGACGCTGCCGGGGTTGCCCATGTGGCCGCCGCTGCGCTCGTAAAGTTTGCGGACTTCGCCGCTGGTGCGGTTGCGATTGTCCGTCATAATGTCGCAGATGATCGCCGAGTTGCCGGGGCCGAAACCCTCGTACACCAAGTCTTCCATCACCGCGCCGCCGAGTTCGCCGGTGCCGCGTTTGATGGCCCGTTCGATGTTCTCGCGCGGCATGGACACGGCGCGGGCCTTGTCGATGGCGTAGCGAAGCTTCAGGTTCATCACGGGGTCGCCGCCGCCGGCGCGGGCCGCGATGATAATGTACCGGCTCAGTTTGCTGAAGAGCTTGGCGCGAGCCGCGTCTTGTTTGCCCTTGCGGACGGCGATGTTCGCTGAATGGGAATGCCCGGCCATGATGCCTACCTCCTGCTCGCGCCGGAGGCCGCGGGCGGCGGAGTCGGCGCTTCAAAAAATCAAAAACGAAAGAGAGACATATTGAACTACGCCGGGTTCCCGGCATCGTCAATTGGCTCCACGTCCACGGAAACACTCATGGAGTGCCGCCCGCCGCCGAGGATCACCCCCTTGATGGGGCTGACATCATCATAGTCTCTTCCCCAAGTCAGCAGAATGTGATGATCGTTCACCATCAGATTGTTGGTCGGGTCCAGGTCCACCCAGCCGGTTCCCGGCACAAACACGGACACCCACGCATGGGAGGCATCCGCCCCGACGAGGCGCTTCTGCCCCGGTGGCGGGGTGGTTCGCAAATACCCGCTGACATAACGGGCGGCCAGGCCCAGCGAGCGTAAACAGCCGATCTGCAAGTGGGCGAAATCCTGGCATACCCCCCGCCGTTTCTCCAGCACTTCCCGCAATGGGGTGGCCAGCGTGGTGGCCCGAGAGTCGAAGACAAATTCGCGGAAGATCCGGGCCGTCAGATCGGCGGCGCCATCCAAGATCGGCCGGCCGGGCGTGAAGGAGGGGGCGGCGTATTCCGCAAGATCGTCGCCCGTGACAATAAACGGCGAATTGTAAGTGAACTGGGACGCCTCCAGCCATTCGGGATGCGTGTTCACGCGGAGTTGCCCGACCACCTCTTCCCACGGCGGCGTCCGTTGCGGGTCCGGCGGGTAGCGCTTCAGCACTTCCACATCATGTTTGGCGGTCACCACCAGTTCGCGGTGAAGATCCTGAATGGTGAAGAACACGGCCGGGTTGCCGAAATAATCCCCCCGGTTCACGCTGACGGCCGGCGTTGGCGAGACATCCAGGGATGTTTCGTGAACCTGCTGCCATTCCGTGGCCCTTGGCGTCAGATGCGTCAAGTTATGACACAACGACACCTGCTCCGCGTAATCGTACTTGGTCTGGTGAGTGATGCGGTAGTGGATGACATCCCTCTTGCGTCAGATCATTTGGAGAGAAGGGTAATTTAATGGGGAAAATGACCAAAGACCAATGACCAAGGGGAGAGAAGAGTTCTCGCAAAGCACGCCAAGGGGACGCAAAGCTCGCCAAGAATCGATGAAATAATGTGATGACCTCGCGGCTGGAAGGATCATCAATTCATCTCATTGACTCTTGGCGAGCTTTGCGCCCCCTTGGCGTGCCTTACGAGAACTCTTCTCTTCAGATTCTCACTTCGGCAGCGGCAATTCCGGAACGACCGGCAATTCGGAGGGCTTCGTCAGCGAGGTCGGGGTGGCCGGGACGGCGGGGGACGCCGGGGCGTCGCTCTTGGCCATCGATTCCTCGGCCTTGCTGATCAATTCCTTCAGCCCCTTGCGGAACCCTTCGTACTGGCTGACGGTTTGATCGCGTTCGGAGGTTCGGCGTTCAATCAGTTCGTCCTTGATCTTCACGTCCTTGGCCAGCCGTTCGGTTTGGGCTTGCAGTTCGGCTTGGGTTTCCTCGGCTTGCGACAGTTTCTTCCGCAGTTGGTCGCGGGCTGAACTGGCGGCCCGGAAATCGTCTTCCAGCTTGGCCAACTTGGTTTCCACTGTCTTCAACTTCTCTGCGGACAGTCCACCGTCTGTCGGGGCCTTGGAGCATCCCCACAACCCAAACAGGGCCACCAACAACACGGCAATCGCTTGATGAGAACGGGACATTATTGACTCCGAAGGAAGCGGGCTGTCCCGCTTGGTTGAGAAAAAAATCGGCGGGTTGGAGAGCACAACTCAATCATGACATCTTCGCTGGATGACGCAAACCCCCTTTGTCTCTTCCTCGGAAAACTCAACGATTGTCGGTCCATCTTTTCCGAATTACCCACACGGAACGAATTGCCCCGTCGAACGACTCCACCGGACCAGACGAGTCGATGGCCCGGCCAACACCCTCCCAAACTTCAATCTTTCCGGCTGGATTTTCCGGGTTGAATGGGGTATTCGCGCCGAGCAAGTGGTTTTTGAGCCGGATGGCGACGAGGCAAGACATGAACAGCGAACAACGAGACCCCCGCCCGCGAACTTTCCGTCAAAAGGATCGGCGGGCCGGATATCGACTATTGGCGTTGCTGCCGATCCTCTTCGCCATCCTGCCTTGCTCGGCCAAGGCGAATGAGTTGCCCAATCATGCCGATGCCCCGCTTCGCGGCATCCAATTCGTGGATGAAAACGAAGGATGGGCAGTCGGCGACGACGGGTTAATCCTGCATACCATCGACGCGGGCAAAACGTGGGAACACCAGCACGCCGGCACGCGAGCCTCGCTGCGGGCGGTGCATTTTCTCACGCCGTATTCCGGGTGGGTTGTCGGCCGGGTCGAGTTGCCCGGCGGCGGCAGTTCCGGGGTGGTGCTGTCCACGTCCGACGGTGGGTTGAAATGGAAAGTGGTGAACGTCAACAGCGTGCCCGGCCTGAATGTGGTGAAGTTCTTTGACGAACGCACCGGCATGGCCGCCGGGGATGGCGGCGACAGCCACCCGACCGGGTTGTTCCACACCATCGACGGCGGCAAAACATGGCGGCCCGTCGCCGGTCCGCGAACGCCAAGCTGGCTGGCCGGTGATTTTTCGGATGCGGAAACCGGTGTCGTGGCCGGGGCTTGGAATCGTGTCGCCCCGTTCCGGGATGGCTCCCTCGGCGTGGCCGACGTGGACTCCCTCGGCGGGCGCAACATTCGCGGGTTGAAGCTCAACGGGGAACGTGCCGTGGCCGTCGGCCAGGGGGGCCTCGTGATGGTGAGCCAGAACACCGCCGGGGTGCGGTGGGGCTTCCCGGATTTGAAACTGCCGCAAGAATTGCGGGCCTCTCTCGATTTCAATGCCGTGGCGGTTCACGGTTCGCATGTGTGGGCGGTTGGCCGGCCCGGATCGGTCGTCTTCCACAGTGCCGACAACGGGCTGACGTGGGAAATGCACAAGACCGGCCAGCCAATGCCGTTGAACGCAATTCATTTTCATGATGCCAACACCGGTTGGGCGACCGGCGAACTCGGGACGATCATCGTCACCACGGACGGCGGCAAGTCGTGGGTGGTCCGTCGCCAGGGCGGGATGCGGGCGGCGGTGATGTTTGTTCACGCGAAGGCCGAGAAGACCCCTTGGGAAACCATTTCTGTCCTCGGCGGTGAAGAGGGATATTTCGCCACCTCCTTCGGCCTCACCTGCGCCGACCCGGCCACACTGACCAAGCGTTATGACACCGATGCCGAACGACTGGCCGCCGCGATGAAGGCCGCCGACCCGGCAAGGGCGTCGGACGCGGATCGCCTGAATTTTGGTCTGCGGCAATGCGGCGGCCTCGGGGGGGAAATCGGCTGGCAGTTTCCGCTGGCCGGATTTCAAGAAAACGCCACCGCCTCGGCCATTCTCGATGCGTGGGACAAACGCCTTGGCGAAAAAGCCACGACGGCCATGCTTCGGCAGATGGTGTTGGCCTTCCGGATCTGGAAACCAGAAGTGATCGTCACCGACGCGGCAGGAGACGACGAACTGGAAAAGATCGTCAACGCCGTTGTGCGCAAAGCCTTTGATGTGGCCGCCGACGAAACCGTTTTCCCGGAGCAAATCAAGGAACTCGGCCTGGAGAAATGGGCCGGGAAGAAATTGTTCGTCACCAGCGCCAAGGCCGACGCCATCGGGGCGAAGGTGGACATCGCCTCGCCGCTCCCCCGCATCGGCGGGACAGGCCGCGACCACGCCATGTCGGCCGTGCGTCTGTGGGGCGAGTCGAACCTGCAAGCCGATTCGCAGAGCTATCGGTTGGTCGCCTCCCGGCTGAAAGACGGCGAGGGCATGGGCCGGATCTTTGAGGGCGTGACGCTCGCCCCCGGCGGCGTTGCCCGGCGGCCACAGCCAATTCTCACGGAGCAGGAAGAAGCCTATCGGGCCAGTCTGCAAAAAGCTCACGAAAAGAAGCGAAACGTCGAACTCATGGTTCGCGGGGCCACCGGCCCGCTGGCCACCCCGGAGCAGGGATTGTCCCAACTCGCGGACGCGGTGAAGGATCTCCCGGCGTCCGACGCGGGCAAGGCGTTGTTCACCGCCGGGACCAGCTATGTGAACGCGGGCCGATGGCCGATGGCCCGCGAGGCGTTCCTGATGCTGATCGATAAATATCCGGGGCATCCCCTCTCGCTGGACGCCGCCCGCTGGATGGTGAAATATCAATCCAGCACGGAAGCCCGCCGCCGGGAAGAGTTGAATCAGTTCATCGAATCGACGGACATCGATTTCAAACTGAAAGACAAGCCGCCGCAACTCAACGACTTTTTGCCTCCCGGCGCCAAGAAGCCGATGCCAGTCACGCCTCCCCGCGAGACGGAGATGATTCAAGCCACGCACCGGGACACCATCGACGGCATGGTCAACGCCCGTGGCTGGTATGCCGGGGCGCTGGAACTGGAAGCCCGCCTAGCCGCCCATGGGGATATCTATGCCCGCGATGTGCCGTTGAACCTCTGCTGGTCGTCGGCTCGCCGCCAGCTTGGCAAGGCCGAGGAATCGCAACGCTGGCTGATGCGCTATGTGACCGAAACCACCCCGCCGGTGACTTCCGGCGGAACCGTTCGGGGGTCGGACCCGTGGCGGGATTGCGTGCTGTTGGAATCGTGGCTGATGAACAAAGCCCGTTCTCCCCAACCGCCGAAGTCGGTGAGCGTGTGCAAAATGACCCCGAAGCGGCCGTACCTCGACGGCAAGCTGGACGATGATTGCTGGGCAAACGCCCTGCCGATGCTGATGGCCACGACGGCCGGGGAACTTGGCGAGGAATTCGGCGACCGCGAATCGATGGCCAAGGGCCGCACCCAGGCCGAGACCGACAACACCACCTTGAACACCACGCGCGCCGCCTTCAGCTACGACAATGAATTCATGTATGTGGCCGTCGTCTGCAAGCACCCAGCCGGGATGAAGAAGCCGAAAGTGGAAACCCGCACCCGCGACATGGACCTGAGCAAGCACGACCGCGTGAGCATCCTGATCGACCTCGACCGGGATTACCAGACATACTACCAGCTACAGATCGACCAGCGCGGCGCCGTTGCCGACGACTGCTGGGGCGACAAGACTTGGAACCCCCGCTGGTTCGTGGCCGTCAATGCCGAGGAAACCGGCTGGACCGCTGAAATCGCCATCCCGCTTTCGGAACTCTCCGGCGACCCGATCACCCCCGGCAAACTGTGGGCTGTCAACGTCGTCCGCACCATCCCCGGCAAAGGCATCCAAGCCTGGAGCGGCCCCGCCGGGGCGACGCCGCGACCGGAAGGGTTGGGTGTGATGAGTTTTGTGAAGTAACCCGTGAAGCCGCGACGCGGAGTCTTCGGAGCGGAGCGCGGACTTCCGGCGTTCGATTGCCAACGGTTGTGGCAATCAGTTTTGATTGCTGGCAGTTCACGCTCCGCTGCGCAAAGCCTCCGCGTCGCGGCTTCACGGTCTTGCGTTGTCATTGGTCGTTACCAGTGCATCACAAACCCGCCGTCCACGTTGACCGTCTGGCCGGTGATGTGCGCCGCCCGGTCAGATGATAGAAACACGATCATGTCGGCGATGGCCTCCGGGGTTTGCCATTTTCCCAAGGGCACGACTGAGCGGATCTTTTGGTCGGCCCATTGCTCGTAGGTCAGTCGTTCCGCAACCGGGCGTTGGTCGTGCCAAGCCTGCCACACAGAGCGATTGAGCGGCGTTTGCACCATGCCGGGGCAGACGGTGTTCACGCGGATGCCGTGCGGGGCGAGGTCTTTGGCCATGCACTGGGCGAAGTTGATGTTCGCGGCCTTCGAGGCGCTGTAAGGCGGGTCCGTTTGCGAGCCGATCTGCCCGGCGACCGATGCCAAGAATACCATTGTGCCGGATTTTCGTTCGATCATCTTCGGCGAAACCGCCAGCGAGACGTGGACCATACCCATCACATTCACCTGAAGCACCCGCTTCCACTCGGCCACCGGGACATTGGTGAACGGGAAGCCGAACTTCCCGGAGCCGATGGCGGCCGCGTGAACCACATGGTCAATCGGGCCAAGTTCCGCCGTTGTTCGCTCAACGGCCGTGTTGACCGATGATTCATCGCCGACATCAACCGGCAGGCCGATGGCCCGGATGGGGCATTTTGCGAGAAGGCCATCCACGACGGCGCCACTGGCACCCAAGTCCCAAATGGCCACATTCGCCCCCTCGGCGGCAAACGCCATTGCGGCGGCCAGTCCGATTCCACTGGCCCCGCCGGTGACCACGACCACGCGATCTTTCAGATTCATGTCCATTTTTTCGTTCCGAGACCGAGTTCCGGGTTCCGGGTTTTATCTTCTGTCCGTACCATTTTCCAAAAGCAACAAGGGAACTTCCCGAAATGGCGAACGCCGACGCGCAGGCTGTCAAGGAAATCTCGGCCGCCTACGAGCGCATGTCCGAACAGATCGGCAAGGTGATCGTCGGCCAGCATCAGGTCATCGAAGAGATGATTATCGCCCTGCTGAGCCGGGGCCACTGTCTCCTCGTCGGCGTGCCGGGGCTGGCCAAGACGCTGCTGGTCAGCACCGTCGCCCGCATCATGGCCCTGAGCTTCAAGCGCATTCAGTTCACCCCCGACCTGATGCCGGCCGACATCACCGGCACGGACATCCTCCAAGACGACCCGGAAACCGGCCGGCGCAAGTTCATCTTCCTGCCGGGGCCGCTGTTTGCCCACATGATCCTGGCGGATGAAATCAATCGTACTCCGCCGAAGACGCAGGCCGCCCTGCTGGAGGCCATGCAAGAACATCACGTCACCGCCGGGGGGACGACGTATCTTCTGCCGAAACCGTTCTTCGTGCTGGCGACGCAAAACCCCATCGAACAAGAAGGAACGTATCCGCTGCCGGAAGCCCAGCAAGACCGCTTCATGTTCAACATCAAGGTGGAGTATCCGTCGCGGGCTGACGAAATCCAGATCATGAAGAACACCACCTCAAACCAAAAAGCGGAATTGGAACCGATCCTGACGGCCGAGCAATTGATCCGGCTTCAGGAGATCGTCCGGCAAGTGGTGGTGGCCGACCACGTGTTCGCCTACGCCGCCGACTTGGTGCGGGCGACCCGGCCAAAGGAACAGGGGGTGCCCAAATGGGTTCCCGAACTGGTGGCCTGGGGGGCCGGGCCACGCGCGAGCCAATACCTCATCCTCGGCGGCAAAGCCAAAGCTGTGTTGCATGGCCGATTGCATGTGACCACGGAAGACATCCGCGAAGTGGCCTACCCGGTGCTACGGCATCGTCTGATGACGACATTCAACGCCGACAGCGAGGGGATTTCCACGGATGACATTATCCGCAAGGTGATCCAAGCGGTGCCGCCGCCGCAGGAGGAGAGCACTTCGCGGATGCGGCGATGATGGGGGGAATGCCCAACTTGGGAATGACCAATGACCAATGACCAAACCGATTGTGTTTGAGTCTCATCCCGGTCAGTGAACAAATCCTGATTGGTCATTCGTCATTCGTCATTCGTCATTCCCAAGTTGGGCATTGGGCGTTCCCAAGTTGGGCATTCTGCCGCGAAGGCCAGCGATGAGGTGGTTCAAAATCCCGGCGATATTCCAAGCGTCGTCGTGGCCGCGGTGGTGGGTTCCTTCCAACGGCAGTTCCAGCATTTCCAACGCTCCGGCCATTCCGATTTCGGCCGGCAGTCCCCGACTCAGGGCAAACAGGGTTTTTACATTCAGATGTCTTGGCCCGAAGGGGTAAGTCACGCCTGTGAGTTTGCATTGTTCTTGGAACATCGTGCGGTCGTAGTCGCCGAAACTGGCCCAGACGCGGTCGCGGGTCAGATACTCTTTCCGCAGGATCTCGCAGGCCATCGTGAACGGGATGCCCGCATCGACGTCGGCTTGGGTGAGCGTTGTCAGTTGAGTGCAAAACGGGCTGATCGTGGAGGCGATGGGCCGGACGAGCAACGATCGTTTTTCCAATCGGCGGCCAGTGTGGAGTTCGAGAGGGCAGAGGCCGATTTCAATGATCTCGCTTCTCATGCCCTCCGGCGGCTTTCCCTCCCAACAGGTGGCCTCCAGGTCGATCACCAAAATTTGATCCAGCTTTTTGCTCATGGCCCACCCGGAGAAAGGATTGGAGAAAGGCAGCCCGCATGGAGGAGCGGCCTCACTCCTTGTTTGCCGTCTCCACCGCCAGTTCCTCGTCGACGACGACCGGCCGATGATGCTTCCTGATGTTTTTTCGCAGGACGGGAATCACGTACAGCATCATGATCGAGATGTGGGCGAGTGTGCCCAGAATGTCCGTCAGGTGGAAGACTTCGTGCGGGCCGATCACGCCCGGCCAGATCACCGGCCATTGCAGAACGTCGATGACCGCCCCGGCAATGTAAATCACCGGCTCAAAGATCAACAATGGCATCGCCCGGCGGCCCGCCCCGCGAATGTAATAGCGCACGCCCAGCAAACCAACCATGCCGAGGCCGATATAGATGGCCACAACTACCGGGTAAGGGGGAGATTGAACGAGCCACAACACCAGGACGCCCGCGACCACCAACGACCACATGAACACCAGATACACCGCCCGGATGAGACCGGGGACGAATGTGACGATCAGCGGGGTGAAACTTCCGGCGATCAGAAAGTAGATGGCCGTCATGTCCAGATTGCGGAAGATGTCCCGTTCTTCCGGGGGAAGATGCACCGCGTGAAACAGGCCGCTACAAGTGTACAGGAAGACCATCGAGAAGCCGAACATCCCCACATCAATGCGGCGAAGGCGGTTTCCCCACGCCAGCCGCAGCAAAATGACCGCGACAAACAGGGTGGCCCCGGCCATCAGCAAATGAGTGCCGGCGGAAAACGGATCTCGAAGAATCTTGTCCATGGTTGAAAAAAGGTTCCTCCTTGTTCATCCCATGTGTTGACGGACTGTCCGGCTGAACCACTGTTTTATGGCATACGCCATGCCGTCCGCCTTCGGATTTGCTGTTTTTTTTCCCCGACGTACAACAACCCTCCGGGGGGTGCCTGTCAGTCTTGGAAATCCCAGCGGAATGATTCCATGATTTGTCCATCCTGTGGCCATGTCAACGTGCCGGGCGCCGACGAATGCTCTCAATGCCTCTTTCCCCTGGCATCTGTTGATGCCAATCCAACTGGGCAGGATGCCGTCGAGGAAAGCGTTTTGCACGACCTCGTGCGCAAACTCAAGCCCAAACCGATGGTGACCATCCCCGAGGACGGCACCCTTGGCCTCGCGCTTGACCGCATGGTCGAACACGGCGTCGGCGCCTTGCTGGTCGTGGACAAAAACGACAAATTGGCGGGCATCCTCACCGAACGGGATTATCTCAAAAAAGTGATCGGCCTCATCGACGACTACGCCCGCCTCCCCTTGCGCGATCACATGACCCGTGACCCGGAAACCGTCACCCCGGATGACCCGCTCGGCTTGGCCGTCCAAAAAATGGATGTCGGCGGTTATCGCCACCTGCCCGTCGTGGAAGACGGCAAACCCGTCGGCATCATCTCTGTCCGCGATGTCATCCGGCATCTGACGAGGCTTTGCAACACCTGACAACACATCCCGCATCTGCTCGCCATTTGTGGCCCGAAATGCCACGGATTATGCCAAAATCATGTGGGCATCCTTCATTTTTCCGGGGAATTTGAAAAAAGGTGTTCAGTTGGCCCGCTAAAAATGACCACTTTTTGGAGAAAAACAGACAGAAAATGGTCGCCAGATAGCTTTTTGATGTCTATTTCACATCACTTTTGGACCGGATTTCGACCGATTTGGAATTCTTGAAAACCAAGGCCCTGTAACGCTTGCGCGGCGAAGTTCTTGGCGGCTTTGCATGAACTCTTTTCCTCACTTCTTGCCCATTGCCCGTTTGGCCGCGAAGAACCGGGACAAAATCCCCGCACATTCCTCCGGCAGTACCCCGCCGATCACTTGGCAACGATGGTTTAACCGGCTGTCGTTGGTGATTTGGTACAGCGTGTGGCAGGCACCCGCTTTTCGATCGGTGGCCCCATAGATCACATACGGCAATCGGGCTTGGACAATGCCCCCGGCGCACATCGGGCAGGGTTCGAGGGTCACATAGATCAGGCAGCGTTCCAACCGCCAACTGCCGAGGGATTTGGCGGCTTGGGTAAGGGCGATCATTTCCGCGTGGGCCGTGGGGTCTTGGAGTTGCTCCCGCTGGTTGTGGGCCGAGGCGATCACCCCCCGTTCCGGGGAGACGATCACCACCCCGACGGGAACTTCGTCCTCGTCGGCAGCCGTTTGGGCTTCTTCCAGCGCCATCCGCATATGCTGGACATGCACCGGATGCCGGGAATCCGTGAAGGTTGGGTCAAGGGCGAAGGATTTGCCATTCCATGTGTTTTCGGACATGTGGCCCCCACCGGAAAGCGTTCGCTTCTTTCAAGAAAGTATAGGCCAATGCCTGCGGACGGACCATGAACGGTTTGCCCCGTCCCCCCAAGAACCGTAAACCAAATAAGTGATAGTCGGTAATGTCTCCGGCCATCCATTCCCGCCCAAAGTCTCTCTCTTGTTGAAGACCCATGATTCTTGTGCTGCGACCCGACGCCACCGAACCCCAAATTGAACATATCATCCAGCGGATTGGGGAGTTGGGGTTTACGCCGCACGTCAGCCGGGGGGAGCAACGAACCATCGTCGGCGTCATCGGGGACGAGCGGAAGCCGCAGGCCGAGAACTTTTCAGCCATCCCCGGCGTCGAGCAGGTATTGCGAGTCTTGAAGCCGTTCAAACTCGCCAGCCGGGAGTTCCGCAAGGAAGATTCCGTGGTGACGGTCGGCAAAGTCCGCATCGGCGGCGGGCACCTGGCGATGATCGCCGGACCGTGTGCCGTTGAAAGCCTGGAAGGGCTGGACACCATCGCCGGGCATGTGAAGAAAGCCGGGGCGAACATCCTGCGCGGCGGAGCCTTCAAGCCCCGGACCAGCCCCTATGCCTTCCAAGGCATGGGCGAAGACGGCCTTAAAATCCTCCGCGATGTCGGCGACAAGCACGACATGCCCGTCGTGACGGAAGTCATGGACCCGCGACAGGTTCCGCTCGTCGAACAGTGGGCCGACATGTTCCAAGTCGGCGCCCGCAACATGCAGAACTTCGATCTCCTGAAGGAAATCGGCCAGACGCGCAAACCCGTCCTGCTCAAACGGGGCATGAGCGCCACGGTGAAGGATCTCCTCATGTCGGCCGAATACGTGCTGGCGGGGGGCAATCAACAAGTCGTCCTCTGCGAACGCGGCGTGCGGAGTTTCGAGGATTCGACCCGCAACATGCTCGACATGAGCGCGGTGCCGAATGTGAAGGGCCAGAGCCACCTTCCCATCATCGTGGACCCGAGCCACGCCACCGGCCGGCCCGACCTCATCCCCAGCATGGCCAAGGCGAGCATCGCCGCCGGGGCCGACGGGGTGCATGTCGAAGTCCACGACTGCCCGGAAAAAGCCTTCTCGGACGGCCCCCAAGCGTTGTTGCCCCCGCAATTTGCCACCTTGATGGACGATATCCGCAAGCTGGCGGCGGTGATGAATGTGGATATTGACGCGTAAGGCAACCTCACCCCCCGGCCCCCTCTCCTGACAGAGAGGGGGAGCAAGCGGGTGGAAATTTCTGTCAAAGGCTTCCTGTCTTCCCCGGCCGGTTTGGTTCCCCCTCTCTGTCAGGAGAGGGGGTTAGGGGGTGAGGTTGTCTTCAAACGACCAACACCAATAACATTCACCTGTCCTGAATCCCGAAAGTTCCGAGTTTCCGATGATCGTTGTCCTCCGTACTGATGTTTCCGAACCGCAGATTAACCATGTGCTGGAGCGCGTGCAGGAACTCGGTTTTGAACCCCGCCTCATTCGTGGGGAGTTTCGCACCATCGTCGGCCTGATTGGCGACGACAACAAGACGGCCGCCGGAGCCTTGGAAGCCATCCCCGGCGTCGAGCAGGTGTTGCGCATCCTCAAGCCGTTCAAGATGGCCAGCCGGGAATTTCACAAGGAAGATTCGATTGTCCCGGTCGGCAAGGGGAAGGTCCGCATTGGCGGCGGGCATCTGGCGATGATCGCCGGGCCGTGCGCGGTCGAAAGCCTGGAGGGCTTGCGGGCCATCGCCGGGCATGTGAAAAAGGCCGGAGCCAACATCCTGCGCGGCGGGGCCTTCAAGCCCCGGACCAGCCCCTATGCCTTCCAAGGCATGGGCGAAGACGGCCTTAAAATCCTCCGCGATGTCGGCGACGAAGTGGACATGCCCGTGGTCACCGAGGTGATGGACACCCGACAGGTTCCGCTCGTCGAGAAGTGGGCCGACATGTTCCAGATCGGCGCCCGCAACATGCAGAACTTCGACCTTCTGAAAGAAGTCGGCCAGACGCGCAAGCCGGTCCTGCTGAAACGGGGCATGAGCGCCACGGTGAAGGATCTCCTGATGTCGGCCGAATACGTGCTGGCCGAGGGGAACCCGAACGTCGTCCTCTGTGAACGCGGCGTGCGGAGTTTTGAGGATTCGACCCGCAATATGCTGGACATGAGCGCGGTGCCGAACGTGAAGGGGCAAAGCCACCTCCCCATCATCGTCGATCCCAGCCACGCCACCGGTCGGCCCGACCTTATCCCCAGCATGGCGATGGCCTCGGTCGCCGCCAAGGCCGACGGGGTGCATGTGGAAGTCCACGACTGCCCGGAGAAAGCGTTCTCGGACGGCCCTCAAGCCCTCCTGCCGCCGCAGTTCGCCAGCCTGATGGACGACCTGCGGAAACTCGCCACCCTGTTGGGCCGCACCATCGACTGATGATGGCTCTTGCAACGGCCCGGATTGTTTCGAGAATATCCGGGCACTCGTTGTTATTGCGGACTCCGGCATGAATAGTTTGACGAATCTCACCGATGCGCCATCCGACGAGCCAGAAGTTCCCCTCTCCAAATATTTTGGCCCGCCGAAACAGCCCGACGAACTGGGAACCCACGGCCGATACCGCGTGCTGAAGCAACTCGGCATGGGCGGCATGGGGGCGGTGTTTCTCGCTTTTGACGAGTCGCTTGATCGCAAGGTGGCCCTCAAAGTCATGCTGCCGAACCAAGCCGCCCAACCGCTGGCCAAAGAGCGCTTTCTGCGGGAAGCCCGCGCGGCCGCCAGGGTGAAAAGCGATCACGTGGTCACCTTGCACGAAGTGGGTGAAGCCAACGGCATCCCCTTCATTGCGATGGAATTTCTGGAAGGGCAGCCGCTCGACGAGTTTCTGCGGCACAACAACGAACCCTCCCTCCCGTTGATTTTGCGCATCGGCCGGGAGACCGCTTTGGGGCTGGCCGACGCCCATGCCCTTGGCTTGGTTCACCGGGACATCAAGCCCGCCAATCTGTGGGTGGAAGCCCCCAAGGGACGGATCAAGATTCTCGATTTTGGCCTCGCCCGCCAGCAATCCAAGGACGCCCAACTCACCCAAAGCGGCATGGTGATGGGGACCCCTTCGTTTATGTCCCCCGAACAGGCGATGGGCAAACCGCTCGACGGCCGGAGCGATCTGTTCAGTCTGGGAGGCGTGCTGTACCGGCTTTGCGCGGGCCGGTTGCCGTTCCCCGGCAACAACCAAATGGAAGTCCTGACCCGTCTGGCGACGGAAGAGCCAAGTCCCGTGCGCGGGCTGAATCCAAACATTCCCGAACCGTTGGCGCGGATCATCCACAAGCTTCTGGCCAAGAACCCGGCGAATCGGTTTTCCTCGGCCGACGAAGTGGTCCGGGCCATCATGGCCGTCGAGGCCGGCGGAGTCGGGACAGGTTCATCGGGCACGCCATCAGACCCGTCGGGTTTCGGCGAGAATGTGACGCTCACCCGGCCCATTCCGTCCCCGGCTGCTACGGCGCCGCAAAAGCGGATGTCCCTCGCGCTCGCGGCCTTGCTTGGCGTCGGCACGGTCGTGATGCTTGCCTCGCTCGCCGCGTTGTATGACCAAACTCGGACCCGCCAAAAGTCGGCGCCGGAGATCGAGCCGCCGGTCCAAAATACCGCGTCCGCCACACCGGTTCCGGCTCCCACTCTAACCGCCTTTGAAATCCTGACTTCCCCCGCGTGGACATGGTCGGCCCCGGAAAACCTCGGCCCGGCGGTCAACACGGCGAAGCCCGAGTATTCCCCGGTAGTGACCGGCGACGAGCGACGACTGGTCTACTCCGGAATGTTAAACGTGCCGTGGATGATTCTGGAGGCCACGCGCGAGAGCCCGAAGCAGCCGTTTGGCAACGTCACCAAGGTGGTGGCCGGGGGAAAATTGGTTTCGGCAACCCAGCCGTGGATCAGCGACGACGGCCTGACGCTCTTGGTGGTCGCCCAGCGGCCGGGCGGGAACGACCAGGATATTTGGATGTGCCGGCGGAAGAGCTTGACGGCTCCGTGGGATCGCCTCGAGCAATTAAGCCGGAACGTCAACTCGGATTCCAGCGAAGAATCACCGGCCATGTCACCGGACGGGCGAACTCTTTATTTTTCCAGCAACCGGGGGAGCCGGAACTTTCACATCTGGCGGTGTCGCCGGTCGTCCCCGGAGGTTGAATGGGGACCGGCGGAACGGCTCGATCTGGAAATCAACACGGAATCGGCCCAGCGATGCCCTCGCGTGCTTTCCGACGGCAAAAGCATCACGTTCACCAGACGGGGCGACAGCGAATACCATTTCTGGATGGCGGCAACACCATTGCCCGCCGGAAATTGGGATGTCCGGATCATCACCAAAATCTCCCCCACGGGGACGCATGATCCCTGTTTCGCCGCGGACGGCAAGACCGTCTGGTGCAGCGGCGACGGACCCGGCGGCGCAGGCGGCTCCGATCTCTGGCAGATGAAACGGATTCCTGTCCAGCCTTGACCGTCGGCGGCCTGCTTGCTCGCCGTCGCGGCATCTGTGACAATACCCCCGAACGCCCCCCAACCCTCGCCCGGACCGGCCCATGCGCAGCGCCACGGACTTTTCAGATGCGTTCCCCGACGAAAAGGATGTCGCGCCGTCCCGCTACCTCGGCCCCCCCGCGCACCCGGATGATTTGGGAACGCTCGGCCGTTACCGGGTGCTGAAAAAACTCGGCGCCGGCGGCATGGGGGTGGTGTTTCTGGCGCTCGATGAATCGCTTGACCGCCGGGTGGCCCTCAAAATCATGCTGCCCCATTATGCCGCCATGCCCACGGCGAAAGATCGCTTCCTCCGGGAAGCCAAGGCGGCCGGGAAGGTGAAAAGCGATCATGTCGTCACCCTGCATGAAGTCGGCGAGGCCAACGGCAGCCCGTTCATCGCGATGGAATATTTGCAGGGGCAGCCGCTCGACGAGTTTTTGAAGGCCAACAGCAACCCGTCGGTCAGCCAGATTCTGCGCATCGGCCGCGAAGTCGCCGCCGGTCTGGCCGATGCCCACGCCTTGGGGTTGGTCCACCGGGACATCAAGCCGGCCAATCTCTGGCTGGAGGCTCCCAAGGGCCGGTTGAAAATCCTCGACTTTGGCCTCGCCCGCCAGCAAACCGGGGATGTTCAGCTCACGCAAAGCGGCATGGTGATCGGCACCCCCTCGTTTATGTCTCCCGAACAAGCGATGGGCAAACCGCTGGACGGCCGAAGCGATCTCTTCAGTCTGGGAGGCGTGCTGTATCGGCTATGCACCGGCCGGTTGCCGTTCCCCGGCGACAACCAGATGGAAGTGCTGACCCGACTGGCGACGGAAGAACCAAGTCCCGTGCGCGGGTTGAATCCGAACATTCCCGAACCGTTGGCGAAACTCGTCCACAAACTTCTGGCCAAAAACGCGGCGAATCGGTTTTCCTCGGCTGAAGAAGTGGTCCGGGCCATCACCAAGATCCAAGCCATGCAATTGGCGGAGGCCGCCCCCGCCCGGCCCCGTAATTCGCCGCCGGAGGTTCCCGTGGCCGAAGCCACCAGCACGCATGAGATCAAGGCGCCATTGGGCCAAAAGAAGCCGACGTCCCGCCGGAGGATGTCATGGGCGCTGGCCGCTGTTTTGGGCATCGTGGTGATCCTGATGCTGGCGGTCGCCGGAGAGATGTATAACAGGAGCCGTCACAAGGCGGAGGAAAAAGGGGATTTGGCCGAGTTTCCAACAACCGTCGAAACATCCGGTCCCAAGCCGGCAAAAAGTGGCGAACCCGGTTTGTCCGTCGTGGACCTTCTCACCTCCCCGGACTGGAAGTGGTCGGAGCCGGAAAACCTTGGCCCCGGCGTGAATTCGGAAGAGGCCGAGTTTTCCATCGCACTGACCGATGATGAATTGCGGCTGGTGTTTTCCTCCGTCCGTAGCCGTGGATGGAATCTGTACGAAGCTCGCCGAAACAACATCTCGGAGCCATTCGCCAATCCGAAACTGATTCAACCGCTCGGCGGGGCGACGTTCGTCAGCCAGCCTTGGATCAGCGGCAATGGGTTGCTCTTGCTGTGTTCCCGCTGTCGTGTCGGCGAAAACCACAACGATATTTGGGAGTGCCGCCGACCCGGTTTGTCCGCCGCCTGGGACAAGCCCGTGCGTTTGGGGGCCAACGTCAATTCCGGCGACGATGAAAACTCCCCCGCCCTCTCGCCGGACGGCCTGACGATGTATTTTTCCCGTGGCCGCGTCCAAACGGACAATTACGATATTTGGCGCTGCCGCCGACCATCCGTCGATGCCGAATGGGAACCGGCGGAGCGATTGGGCCTGGATATCAACACCGATGTGCCGGAACGATGCCCCCGCGTTCTCTCCGACGGCAAAAGCCTGTCGTTCACCCGGCGCGGCGGTCCGGGGGAACACCTCTGGCTGACGGCCACCCCGGCCGCCGGCGACAGATGGACTGTCAAACGTATCGGCGCGTTTCCCAACGGCGCCTCGCATGATCCCGTGTTCTCCAAGGACGGCCGAACCGTGTGGTTCAGCGGCACATTGCCCGACGGGGTTGGCAAGCAGGATCTCTGGCTCATGCGCCGGGTTCCGGTTGAAAAATAAGCATCCGGTCATGCGGGCCGATGGCCATCTTCAGGCTTGCAGGCCGCCCACGCGCGCCTCACAATACCCCCATCACAGCAGGCCACTCACCGGACCCGTCATGGATAGTTCGAGCGACACCTCCGATGAGTCGTCCAACGACCGGGGGTTGTCTCCGGCCAAATATCTCGGCCCGCCGAAACACCCGGACGAATTGGGAACCCTTGGCCGCTATCGTGTGCTGAAGCAACTCGGCGCCGGCGGCATGGGGGCGGTGTTTCTGGGGTTTGACGAAGCACTCGAACGCAAGGTGGCCTTGAAGGTCATGCTCCCGCACCATGCCGCGCGTCCCACGGCCAAGGAACGCTTCAAGCGGGAGGCGAAGGCGGCGGCGAAGGTCAAGAGCGATCATGTCATCAACCTATACGAAGTCGATGAAGCAGGAGGCGTTGCTTTCATTTCGATGGAGTATTTGCAGGGTCAGCCGCTCGACGAGTTTTTGAAGAAAAACGGCAATCCAACCATCGCCCAAATTTTGAGGATCGGCCGGGAAGTGGCGACGGGCCTGGCCGATGCCCATGCCCTAGGCTTGGTTCATCGGGACATCAAGCCCGCCAATCTGTGGCTGGAGGCCCCCAAGGGCCGCGTGAAGATCCTCGATTTCGGCCTCGCCCGTCAGCAGGCGGACACCACCCAACTGACGCAAAGCGGCGCTGTGGTCGGCACGCCGGCGTACATGTCCCCCGAGCAGGCACGGGGCAAGCCGCTCGACGGCCGAAGCGATCTCTTCAGCCTCGGCGGCGTGCTGTACCGCCTTTGCACGGGCCGATTGCCGTTTGCCGGCAACAATCAAATGGAAGTGCTGACCCGGCTGGCGATGGACGACCCGACGCCCGTTCGCTCGCTCAATTCATCCGTGCCGGAACCGTTGGCCCGAATTGTCGAAAAGCTGCTGGCAAAAAATCCCGGCGACCGCTACGCCTCGGCCGACGATGTCGTGCGGGCCATCGGCGCCATCGAGTCCACGGCATCCGGCACATCTCTGCGATCAGCCGCCCCCATTCATGTGGCCGCTCAGGCCGAGAGTGTTTTCGCCCACTTGCAGGATTCCAGCACACAACAGGCAGACTCGCCGGGCCTGACGGTGACCAGAAAACCGAAGGCGCCCCTGAAGAAGAAGACCCCGTGGCTATTGGTCGGCGGGTTGGCGGCCGGGGTCGTCGTCGTGCTGGTCGCGGCCATTGCCTTGTTCAGCAAATTTCAGCCCAAACCCGAAGAAAAGCGGCCCGAACCGGAGATCATCGAACACAAGGAAAAATCTCCGATTGTCGCCAAAGCGAAAGATTTAGAGAAGAAGGATGCCGGTTTTGCCCAAACCGATCCGGAGCGGAAAGCGGCCTCGCTGCTCAACCTTCACGCGACGCTGACATTGAAAATGGCCGACGGGGCCACCATCACGACCGACAAAGGGAGTCCGCTTCCCGCCGGAAACTTCGTCGTCACCAAAGTTGTCTTCCCGGCGGGGGATTATCCCAAACCATTCGTGGCCAATGTGCTGATCCCGGCGTTTGCCGACATGGCCGCCTTGGAAGTCTTCGACGATTTCCACTTTCATATCAAGACAACCGATGCCGAACTATCCAAGCTGGCGGGCACACCGGCCGCCAAGTCATTGACCCAGCTCAACTTGGGATTCGATCTGAACGCCGCCTGTCTGGACAGCCTGCGAAAGTTTCCGAAGCTGACCAAGTTTGGCTGCTACGGGCGAGAAATGACCGACAGCCTGTTTGAAATACTGGCCGCCGATCATCCAAACTTGGTCAGCCTGAGTTTGGGGAGCGTCAAAGACATTCAGGCCGGCAAGGGGTTGCGAGCGGCGGCCCGACTGCCGCTGGGATTCCTTGGCCTTGCCATGATCAGATCGCTCGACCCGGCCGCGGCCAAGATCATTGCCGAGATGCCGATGCTTCACTTTCTAAACTTAAACGACAGCAAGGTCACGGACCCGATCGTCCGCGAACTCTCGGCTTCCCGGTCCATTGATTTGCTCTCATTAAGCGGTACCCCGATCACGGATGACGGCCTGACCGCTCTGCAAGGACTCAAAAGCCTCAAAACGCTTGAGGTGAAAAAAACACAAGTGACGGCCGCTGGCATCGCCAAGTTCCGAGCAGCGCGGCCGAACGTGACCGTCCGATGGAACGACCCCGAACAGAGGGCCGCCGCCATGCTTGCTCCCCACGCGATTCTGACTCTCCGGATGGCCGATGGAAAATCAGTCACGATTGAAAAGGGCGGCTCGCCGCCCGCCGGGGCGTTCATCATCAGCAAAATCGTCTTGCCAAACGGCGTTTATCCCAAAATGTTTGTCGCAGACACATTGATTCCGGCGGTTGCCGACATGGCTGGCCTTGAGGAACTCAACGACACGTTTCTCCGGCTCTCGATCACCGACGCCGAATTCGCCAAGTTGGGGGACACGTCGGCCGCGAAGTCGTTGACCAGCTTGGGTCTCGCGTTCGAGTTGAATGCTTCCACGGTGGCCGCCCTGCGGAAATTCCCGAAGTTGGGCAAATGCGGGTGTTATGGCCGGATCATCGACGAAACTGTGTTGGAGGCATTGGCCGCCAACTCACCGGCCCTGACCGAGCTTCAACTGAGCATTGGCAAGAATATCCCGACGCCGAAGAGTTTGGCGGCGCTGGCCCGCCTGCCGTTCACCTATCTCTATTCGACGAACGCCCCGGCGCCGGACCCGGCGGTGGTCAAGTTTCTCGTCGGCCTGCCGAAACTCCGGTCCCTGTACCTGATTGACAGCCAGATCACGGACGTTGTTGTCCGCGATCTCGCCGTGTCAAAGTCGATCACTAACTTTTCCCTGAGCGGTTCCCCGGTGACGGACGAGTGCCTGCCCGCCCTCCGGGACATGACCTCGCTCCGGAACCTGGGCCTGCTGCGGACCAAGGTGACGGCGGCCGGGATCGCCAAGTTCAAAGCCGCCCGCCCGGACGTGAATGTTGAATGGGACGACCCGGCCAAGAAATGAAGTCCCTCATTGCCATTCACCCAGTGGACAAGAAACTAGTAGCTACCAACCAGAACGAGGAACTTGGAAGACATGCGCAAGAAATTCATCGCCGGGAACTGGAAGATGTACACCACCCTCGCCGGGGCGAAGTCGCTCGCCCTCGGGGTGGCCCAAGGAGTGACGGATGATGCCGTCACCGTGGCCGTGTGCCCGCCGACGTGCTGGCTCGTTCCGGTGGCCGAGGTCCTCAAGGGGTCGCATGTGGGCGTCGGCGCCCAGAACGTCCATTACGCGGCCGAAGGAGCCTACACCGGCGACCTGTCCCCGGCGATGATTCTCGAAAGCGGCTGCCAGTATGCGATCATCGGCCACAGCGAACGCCGCCACGGTTTGGCCGAGCCGGATCTGTTCCTCAACCGCAAGGTGAAGGCCGCCACCGCCGCCGGGCTGACGGCGATTTTCTGCGTGGGGGAATTGCTGGCCGAGCGGGAAGCCAAGCAAACGGAAGCGGTGCTGGAATTCCAACTCGCCGCCGGGCTGGCCGGGTTGGAAGCCGGGGCGTTGGGCAAGCTGGTTGTCGCCTATGAACCCGTGTGGGCCATCGGCACCGGCAAAGTGGCCACGCCGGAACAGGCGCAGGAAACCCATGGGTTCATCCGCAAGACCTTCGGCAAACTTTTCGGAGCGGAAGCCGCCTCAAAACTCGTCATCCAATACGGCGGCAGCGTGAAACCGGACAACGCCGCCGAGATCATGAAACAACCCGACGTGGACGGCGCCCTGGTCGGCGGGGCCAGCCTCAAGGCCGACTCATTCGTGAAGATTGTCCAAGCGGCCCGTTGAACCGAAATTTGGAAATCCGGTCAGGCTATCCGGTTTGACAGGTCTGTCGGGCCGGATAGCCCGGCCTGCTTCAAATCAATTCGGGTCGGGCATCCATGCTCCCCGGACGATTAGTTACAATATTGCATATCAGCCTCGCGGGATCACACGCATGACGTTCCGCTCGATCGAAATTTGCGCCGGGGCGGGCGGGCAAGCCTTGGGACTGGAGCAGGCGGGCTTTGAGCATGAATGCTTGGTGGAATTTGAACCGGCCGCCTGCGAAACACTTCGACTCAACCGGCCATCCTGGAATGTCGTGCATGGGGACGTGCGGGAATTTTCCGGGCTGAAATTTTCCGGCATTGATCTGCTGGCGGGCGGTGTTCCATGCCCGCCATTCTCCAAGGCAGGCAAACAACTTGGAAGCACGGACGAGCGAGATTTGTTCCCGGAGGCGCTTCGACTGGTCAGGGAAATCAAACCCAAGGCCGTGATGCTGGAAAACGTCCGCGGTCTGCTAGATCCTGTTTTTGGCGATTACCGACGAATGATATTGGATTCGCTTTCAGAGCATGGTTACGTCGGCGAGTGGAAATTAATCAACGCCAGTGATTGCGGAGTTTCCCAACTTCGGCCTCGAGCGATTCTGGTGGCTCTTCAGGAAAAGTATCTGCCGGGTTTTGAATGGCCGCATCCGAATGCCGTTCCGCCGGCGACCGTCGGGCAGGTGCTGGCCGATCTGATGGCGGCCAATGGTTGGAAAGGGGTCGCCGAATGGCAGGCGAAGGCCAACCAGATCGCCCCCACTTTGGTGGGCGGAAGCAAAAAACATGGCGGTCCCGACCTTGGACCAACTCGCGCCAAAAAAGCGTGGGCCGCCTTGGGGGTTGACGGGATGGGACTGGCCAACTCCGCCCCTGAAATGAATTTTGTCGGAATGCCCCGCCTGACCGTTCGCATGGCCGCAAGGATACAGGGATTCCCGGATGAGTGGCAACTCAGTGGCCCAAAGACTTCAGCCTATCGCCAGGTTGGCAATGCGTTCCCCCCCCCGGTTGCGCTGGCGGTCGGCCGACAAATTCGAGCGGCTTTGCTGAACACCGAACAATCATCAACTCGCAATGGAATTCATCATGGCCAAACGCCCAAGACTCGGAGCAAGAGATTCGCTCAGGGAACACTTTTTGAATAATCTTGGGCGTGTGATGGACGCGGAAGAACTTCGACTGGTCGCCGGAAACATCAGCGAATGGGCCAGACGAGTCCGAGAACTCCGAACGGAAGAGGGATATCAAATCCTCACTCACAATGATCGCAGCGAATTAAAACCCGGCGAATATCTCTTGGAGACGGACAAAATCCAGCCGGCCTTCGAGAGAACGATTTCCAAAGAGACTCGGGCATATGTCTTGGATCGCAATGGTTTCACCTGCCAGATGTGCGGAGCGGTGGCCGGTGAAATTCATCCATACGATGCCGGACGGAAAACCCGGCTGCACATCGGCCACATTCTTGACAAAAGCATGGGCGGCAACGACGAGCCTGTCAATCTTCGGGCCATTTGCTCGGTGTGCAACGAAGGTGCCTCCAACGCCATGCTGATCCGGCCCGATTTGGCGAGGCTGCTCGTCCAATTGCGTCGGGCAACCTCGGTCGATCAAATCGAAGTATTGAAATGGCTGGTCAAAAAATACCCGAGGCAAGCGGACGAACTTCGGAAACTTGGCGAGTAATCACACGACGAAAACGGGAAACTATTGTTCTCCGCACGACCAGTCAAACCTTCCAGATATTCACTTCCCCAATTCTTTCAGTAACGCCGGACAATCGTACAGCTTTAACGCCTCCAAGATTCCCTTGGAATGAACCGAGATGTGCCGGGCTTGAACGTCGGTGTAGACGAAGTTGCGCACCAAGCCGTGGCGGTTGCGGTCGAAGTTGATGCCGATGAACTCGCCGGCCCGGTTCAGGACCGGGCTGCCGGAGTTGCCGCCGATGGTGTCGGCCGTGGAGGCGAAGTTGAAGGGGGCGGCCGGATCGACTTTTGATTGGCCGTCAAGCCAGCGCTTCGGCAGGTCGAACGGTTCTTTGTGTTCCTGCCGGTCGGCTTTCTCGAACAGGCCGCCGAAGGTGGTCGCATAGGGGATTTGCTTCCCCTCGGCTTCGTAGCCTTTCACCACACCATAGGCGAGCCGCAGGGTTAACGTCGCATCCGGGGCGACCGTCCGGCCCAGCACGGCAAAGCGGACCTTGGCGAGTTCGCCGTAAGCCTGACGTTCCGGCTCTTCGACCTGCTCCTCGAATTTCTTCCGCACGGCTCGGGCGTGGGTGTCGAGGATCAGGGCCAACAAAATCATCGGATCATCGCTTTTTCTCAGGGCTTCTTTGCCCCCTTCGAGCAGTTTCTTGCGCTCGGCCACATCGAACAGTTTGGTCTTCATCAACTCATCGGCCGCCTTGGCGGGGGAGGCTCCCTCAAGGGCCACCTTCACCACCGGATGGTTCACGCTCAATTGTTCGGCCAAGAATGTCAGCGAGGCCGTCAGCTTGGCTCGTTCGAGGTCCGCGTAAATCGGGGCCGGGGAGAAGAGTTCGAGCTTCAGGCTTTCCAAATTGGAATCGCGGTACTCCCGCAGTCGTTCGCCGTTGGACTTGGGTTGTTCTTCCACCAACCGGACAATCGTGCGGGCAATGCTGAACAGTGGGGATGAGAAAGCCGTGCTGGTTTCGATCAGGTTGTGTTCTTTCTCGATGGACTTGTAAACGGCCTGCACCTCCCGGACGGTGGCGATGGCCTTCAAATACTTGTCGTTCATTTCCTTGCCTTCCGGCAGTTTCGCGGCCGTCACGGAGAGGTTGTATTCGGCGGTGTTTTTGGTCCGCAGCGTTGCGGAATCGAGCAAGCCCTGATACTGCCCGCTGAACGCCTTGCGGGCATTGGCGACCCGGTGGAGGTCCGTGGAGGCTTGGCGGCGTTGTTCCGGGCCGCGTTCGCTGTATTGCAGCAGGGCCGCTTCCATCGCCCGGAGGCGGGCCAGCGTATAGGGCAAGGTCTGGTCGCGGCGGTGTTCCAGTTTGGCGGTCGTTTCCAGCCGGTTGGTCGTGCCGGGGTGGCCGGTGACGAACACCAAGTCCCCTTCCTTCGGGCCGTCGGGGCTGAATTTCAAGAAGTGTTTCGGCGTGGTCGGCTTGTCGTTCTCGTAGGCCCGGAAGAAGCAGATGTCGAGGTTGAAACGGGGGAACTCAAAGTTGTCCACATCCCCGCCGAAACCGGCGATGCCGCTCTCGGGAGCGAAGACCAAACGCACATCTGTGAATTTCTTGTAGCGATAGAGATGGTAGGCCCCGCCTTGGTAAAGCGTCACCACATCCGATCGCAGGCCGGTCTTCTCCAGTGATTCCTTTTCGATGGCGGCCATCACGCTCCGGCGGGCGGCAGCCGCGCCGGCGGGAGGCGTGTCCTTCAGGGAGTTGTTCACCCGTTCGGTCACGTCCGTGATGTCTTGCAGCACGTTCAACTCAAGGTCTTCGCACTTCAACTCGTCGGCCATCGTCGGGGCGTAAAAGCCCTCCTTCAGCAAGTTTCGTTTCGGGGTGCTGAGTTTGGAGAGGGCATCCGAGCCGATGTGATGGTTGGTGATAATCAACCCGGTCGGCGAGACGAAACTGCCGGACCCGCCGTTGTTGAAGCGCACGGAGGCCAGCCGGGCGTGTTCCAGCCACGGCTCGGTGAGGTCGAAGCCGTATTTCTCCTTGAGACGTTCTTTGGGAGGCTCGTTGAGCAGCCACATTCCTTCGTCCGTGTACGCGGGCATGAGACAGAAACCCCCGAGAATCAGCGTGAACAGGTAACGCATGGCAGCCATCGCTCCGTGATTGACGTTGGTTTCGGTGTATCCCGGATTCGGACGAATGGCGACCGTTCACTTGACCGGCCAAGCCCCAAGGCGTGAAATGAACTGATCGCTTTGTTGAAACAATGCCCCGGCCGGAGCGCTCCATGAAAATTGGCGTCTGTCTTGAATCGATGAATCTGTCCCTGCGGCAAGGGCTTCCGCAGGCGGCCCGGTTGGGGATTGGCGGCGTGCAGGTCAACGCCAACGGGGAACTGACGCCGGACCAACTCGGGGACACCGGCCGACGGGAAGTTCGCAATTTGCTGAAGACCTATCACCAGCAGATCACCGCCCTGAACTGCCCGCTGCGATACGGTCTCGACGTGGCCGAGAACCAACAACCGCGTATCGAGTATATTCGCAAGGTGATGACGCTGGCCTTTGAGCTGGGCAGCCGGATTGTCATCGTGCCGTGCCCGAAATTGCCCGGCGAAGGGGAAGAGGTTCGGGCCAATTTATTGCGCGATGCCTTGCTGGACTTGGGCCGTCACGGGGATCGCATCGGCGTGTTGCTGGCGCTGGAAATCGGGCTCGATTCCCCGGAAGCGGTGCAAGCTTATCTGGAATCGTTTGAGGTTGGCAGCCTCAAGGTCAACTACGATCCGGCGAACCTGCTGGCGAACGGTTTCGATCCGGTGAAGGGCGTCATCCCCCTGCACAAATTGATCGTCCACACACATGCCCGAGACGCCCGGCGAACGTCGATCAACATGGGCATCAAGGAAGTACGACTCGGGGCCGGGGACATTAACTGGCTTTCCTATATCGCCACGCTTTCCGTCGTGGAATACAAGGGCTGGCTGACCATTGAGCGGGACACACCCTCGGATCATCTTGCGGAGATCACCGCGAGCGTGGAGTTCTTGAAGCGAATGTTGATGCCAACAGGTTGAACATGGGCGCTTCCGGGAAGCAGGGAAACCCGCAAATCGTCAACTTCCTCTCATGCCGAAGTTCCCCTAACAAATCACGTTGACACCTGCCGATCACCGGGTATTGCCTCAACGCGGGAAATGGATTTCCCGTAGCCCACACACCACGGAAGGCACGACATGAGATCACGGCGAAGTCCACGCCTGGCGCTCGAATGTCTGGATGATCGCGTATTGCCGGGGGCCGTGGTCCCGCTGGCCAACGCCAGTTCGGTGATTGGCAAAAGCCCTTCGCCCAGCCCTTCGCCAAAACCGCCTTCGCAGTCAAACAGTCAGGCGCCGGTTAACTCAGATCATCAGAATTATTCGCATATTCGCGTGGCCATGCTGGCCTTCTCCGGTACGCCGCTGGGGAATTTTGAGTCGAATCTGCTGAAGAACAGCGTCGATTTGCTGATCCCGAACACCCAATATTTGGACCGTTACAACACGGCCGCGCCCAACACGCCGCAACTGCTTTACTCCAATCTCTCGAATATCTATCTCGATCTGTACACGGATTGGCTGAACTACGCGGACAAAAACAAGGACAACCGCGAAGCCGCGTTCTTCCATGCGGATCACGCATTGGCGTTCTCCGGGGACAGCGGATCATCGAAACCCGTGACGTGGTTCTGGGGTGTCAGCACGGGCAGCGACTCGGCCGGCTGGGTCGATCACACACCGCTGACCGCGAAAAGCGACACCTCATTTCAGCTTCCCAAATCCGGCCAGTCGGCCGCCATTGGTTACCCAGACAAGTTCCGCGAGATTAATTTCAACATTGCCAGCAAGGGCGACGCCAAGTGGAGCGGCACGCTGGAATACGCGGCCGCCATCGACTCCAAGGGCAATCCCTATTACTGGAAGCCGCTGACCACGCTCACGAACACAACCGCCGGATTCAAACAGACGGGCAAGGTGACCTTTGACCCGCCGAGCGATTGGAAAGCCGGCAGCATCAACGGGTCCGACCCGCTGTTCTATGTGCGGGTGCGCTCCACTGGCGGCACCGGCGCCGGGCCGACGGTTCGCAATGTGCTGGGCGCAGATTATGTGAACGCCAAGGGAACCACCAAGGGGGTGATTCCCGCTTTTGACAGCTCGGCCGACAAGAACCATGATGGCTACTTGAACGATGCCGAGTACGCCCGTCGGGCCAAGGGGGACGACGCCCGCTTTGCCTATCAAAGCCGCTTGTTTTATTCGCCATATGGCCAAATGCGATTTGCCACCAACCCGTCGAACGCGGACTTCCGGGCTTGGAGTTTGGACTACTCCAAGCGCTTCATGGCGGCCCATCCGGGCTCGGACGGGATCTTTTTCGACAACTCCACCGGCCACCTGCAAACCAAGGCGACGGATCTGGTCGAACCCTCAGCCAACTACGCGAACGACTATGGTTTGATGCTTGGAAACATCGACCGGGCCATTGGCACCAAATGGGTGCTGGCCAACACCTCCGGGGCCGGGGACAACGCCCTGCCGATCGTGAAACAGGGGGTCTCCTTCCTGGAGGAATCCGGGTTGCGTCCGCTGGCGCAAAACTACGTGCAGTTTGAAGACACGGCCAAGATGATCGCCGACCGTTTGAAGGTCATGGGGCCGAATAGCTACGCGATTTTGGACACCTACCCCGCCGGGGGATCGCCCACCGACCCGCGCACGCAAATGTCCGAACTGGCATACTACTATCTGCTGGCCGATCCGAAGAAAACCTACGTGATGTTCAACGGCGGCTACGAACCGGCCACCACTTGGAGCCGCCACTGGACCAACGCGGTGAAGTACAACGTCGGTCAGCCCAAGGGCGCTTGGACAGTGATGGCCACCGGCCGCGACCCGTCGAACCGCTCGCTAACTTTCAAGGTTTACGAACGACAGTACGACAATGCCTTGGTGCTGTACAAGCCGCTCGCCACATTGAAAGGCGCCAACGGCAGCCTAGGCGACGCCTCGGCCACTTACCACAAACTCCCCGGCAAATACCGCGTCCTGCGAGCCGACGGCACACTTGGCCCGGTGGTGACATCGGTGTTGTTGCGGAACGGGGAAGGGACTGTCTTGATCAAAGCGTAAAGGGATAATTCACCGATGGCGAGCCGGGTCGCGTCAGCGCCCGGAGTTCGTCACACACCCAAAGTTTGAGCCATTGAAAGGTGGCAGTCTCCGGGCGCTGACGCGACCCGGCTCGCCGATCGTCTTTCGCATTCAATCTCGCCACTTACTTCTTGACCGGCGGCGCCAACATCTGCTCCACATACCCCAAAATCGTTTTGCTTTGGTCGTCCTCCAGTTTGTCGGCGGCGAATTGTTCCAAGATGGCTTTGGCCTTCAACAAATGAGGGCGGGCCTTGGCGGGTTGCATGGTGAAGTACCAAAGCTGGCCGAGATTCCAGTAAACCTGGGCCAGTGTCAGCCGGAGGTCGCGGGTTTTCGGGTAGTCTGTCAGGAGTGATTCGTATTCCTTGGCTGCGGCGAGATATGCCGTCTCGGCCTCGGGATTTTGATTCAGGGCAGCCAGCACATCCCCGCGGGTCCATTCCAGGCTGGCCTTCATTTTGCGGAAGCGCATCGACGACGGTTCTGTCCGGGCGCCGAGATTCTTCTGAATGTTTTCCAGCAACGGCGCCGCTTCTTTGGGCCGGCGGTGACTGGTGAAAAAACCAACCAGCAGCATTTGGGCTTGCGCGAGATCCAAGGCCCGGTCCAAATTGGCGGGGGCCAGCTTGGCGAGATGCTCGTAAACGGCCACATATTGCCGGATGCCGGCCTCGGCCCGTTTGTCATCCTTGGCGGCCAGCGCGTCCTGATATTCCTTCGCAATGGAAAGAGTGCTTAACTTCAACAACTCCTCGTTGTCCGGGTCGTCCTTGAGCAACCGCTGACTCATTTCATGCGAAATTTTCAGGTGTTTGGCCGATTCCTCCGCCTGGCCCAACCGGGCGGATAGCAGAGAGATGAGCGAATGATAACGAGCTTGTTTGATCTGAAATGCCTTTTCCTCGGGATGTTCGGCCACCAACTCATCGGCCAGTTGCAAGGCCCGCCGCTCGGACTCCAAGGCCGCCGGATAACGCCCCAGCCTGTTCTCCGCGACGGCGAGTTTGTCGTAGCCAACCATCGAGTATTCCCGCACGGCGTAATCCTTGGGCCGCAGCTTGTCGAGTTCCGCGAGAGACTTGCGGGCATCGTCGAGCAAATCCCGCTGGATGGTTTCAGTGTTTGGCATGTCCCCCAGCTTTTTGACGACGTCATACGTGAACTTGTCGAGGTCTTCCAGGGCGAGCTTGATCACCATGTCTGCCTCGCGCTTTTGGGCAATCAGATCGTCGTTGGCCTTTTTGAGCAATTCATTGGCCGAGTCCGTTTCCTTCTTCTGGGCGGCCAAATCAATGTTGGATTGCGTCAGCAGTCCGTTGGCCGATTTTGTTTCCCGGTAGGCGCCTTGCAACAGATAAACACCGACCCCGGCGCCGATCAGCATGAACCCGGCAAGCGCGACGGCCGCCGCCTGCCACGGTTTTCGCCGGGACCATTTCCACGCCCGTTCCCACGGCCGGACCGGCCGGGCGATGATGGGCCGGTTATCCAAAAATCGCCGGAGGTCTTCCGCGAGTTCCCCGGCCGAGGCGTAGCGCTTGCGGGGCGATTTTTCGAGGCACTTGAGGCAAATCGTGTTCAAGTCAGCCGGGAGTCGGGGTTGCAATTGCCGGGGGGGCACCGGCTCCATCGACAACACTTGAAGCACCGTTTGCACGGCATCCGGTCCGGCAAACGGAGGACGGCCGGTCAGGCATTCATACAGGATGGCCCCGAGCGCATAGACATCGGCCGGCGGCCCGATCCCGGTGACAATCCCGGAAGCCTGCTCCGGGGCCATGTAGCTCGGCGTGCCGAGGATTTCCCCTGTGCGGGTAATCTTGGCCTCGTCGGCAAATCGCTTGGCGAGGCCAAAGTCGGCGACCTTCACTTCCAGTTCGAAAGTCGGCAACCGGGACTCCGAACCGGAGCCATGCGCGGTTTCGTTGTCCTTCTTCGTCCCGGCGTTGGGTTCTCCGGTCCGCACCCGGTCGGCGTTGGGCAGGAGGATGTTTCCGGGTTTGAGATCGCGGTGGATGATGCCGTTTTCGTGGGCATGCTGCATCCCGCGGGCGATGGCCTCCACGATCCGGGCCGCTTCCGGCGGGGGAAGCGGCTTCCCGGCCAGCGCCTCCGCGAGCGAGCCGCCGGCGATGTATTCCATCGCGTAATAGGGGGAACCGTTGGCCGTCCCGGTGTCGAAAATCTGGGCGATGTTCGGATGATGCAACGAGGCGACGGCCTTCGCCTCCTGCTCGAACCGGGTGACCATCTGGGGATCATCCCCGGTGCCGATCAACAGTTTGATGGCGACGACGCGATTCAGCCCGCGATGCCGGGCTTTGTACACCCGGCCCATGCCCCCCCGGCCGATCAATTCGTCGATGTCGTAACCGGGAATATCCGGCACATCCGACCGGGTGGCCGTGACGGGGTCCGCAATGGTGGAATTGGCCGGGGGCGTTTCCGGCAGGGCGTCAATTGTGACAGGTTCCGGCATCATCGGCCCTCGGGAGAATACCCGTCAGGATAGCCTTTGATGCGGATTTGCTCAATCAACGAAGAGTGTTTTCATCCCTTGATCATGTGATTGTTGCTTGCCTGCTTAACGTGGGCGGTGCCGCTTGCGTCGCTTCAGATCTCTGGCGACGCAAGTGGCACCACCCACGACAGGTGGCCGTTTTTCATTTCCAATTGCCAATCAGTTTCTTCCCGCCGCCATACGGGGAAGTCGTCCACACATCCGGCCTCATTGACGTGGCATCGGCCTTGGCATTTCGCGGCCTCTTGGGATCGTATTGAAAGTCGCGGCCCCAAGCGTCCTTGGGAATCTTCCCCCCTTCGATTAACTTGGCCACAACCGCCAGAGTATCCGGAAAAACGCCATCATTCCTGATGGCATAAATTTTCACCGCCTTCTCGATGGTGATGGCCCGGACCTTGGTTTCCCCTTCCAAATCTTCGGCGAGATTAATGCAATAAGGCAGGCCCTCGATGACCGCAATGGCATCGGGAATGATCGATATTCTGGTGAATTCGTTGTGGGTGGCTCGGCCCCCTTCAATCAAGGCATTTTTTTTCTCTTCGGGCAACGACTTGATCGCATCCGCCCCTCCGGCTTTGGCGTGTTTTTCACAAGCCTCCAATTGCGATTTCAGGTCTTTGCCGAGTTCAGACAGTTTCGCCGTGGCATTCTCGGCCGACGCCCGGTCTTTGACGGCGGACAGCACTTTCGCAACCTGCTTTTCAAGTTCCGCCGCACGCTCAACGGCCGTCCGCAGTTTTACCGCGTCATCTTCCTCGGCGAACAGCGAACCGGGCAACGCGACGCCGACGAGCAACACCAACCACGACGAGGCTTTCATGAGGCTTCTCCCAAATGGCTGAACCGTTTCCGCTTACTTCTTCGACACCCGCCAATGATCGGCCATTCTCACGGCCTCGACGGTGGCCCTTGCATCCGGAAAGGTCTTCTTCATCTTCTCCACGGCTTCGCCGAGTTGCTTCAGGGTGGCCGAGTTGGACGAGCGGAATTCCGGCTGGCGGGGGTCGAAACTGAGTTCCTTGCCGGAGAGTTGGACGTCCAGTTTCTTGATGGGTTCAAGGGCCGTTCTCGCCCGCACTTCGAGGGCCACCTTGGGGTTTGATCGTAACTTGAGAATCATGTCTCCGGCGGTCTTCGCAGGCGGGGTGTATTTGTACGCGGCGGCCACCCGTTCCAGGATTAACCACGCGGCGACCGGATCGTCCTTCATCATCGTCTCGGCTTCGTCGACTTGCTTCTTCGCCCCTTCGGTCAGGGCATCCCGCAAGGCGGTCCAATCGGGCTTGGCCTCGCTTCCAAGCGAGTCGCCAATCGCGTTAAGCTTCGTCAGCGCCGCCGGAATGCCGGCGCCTTGTTCTAACAGATCAACAACAGGCTTGACGCCCTTGGCCCAAGTTTCCTTGCCGGTTTTGGCCAAGATTTCTTGATTCACAATCAGCCGGGCGTAAATCTCCCCGTCGAGCGGATCGCCCCGGAAAACACACTTGCCCGCCTGGTCGTACACAATTGCGTGAGGCAACCGGAATCCTTCGGTTGGCCCGATGCGGGCATCCGGGCACAGGGGGTATTCAATGTTCCGGCTGGTGGCGATGAATTTGATTTCCTCTTCCGGCGTGTCGGATTGGTGGCCGCCGATCACCAGCAATCCGAAGTCCCGCAACTCCGCGAACAGCGGGTTTAGCTTTTGCATCAACTGCGGCATCCGGTCATTGTTCGGGGACCACAGCACCACCAGCATCGGCCGGCCCGCCCGTGACCGGGCCTCCGGCAGTTCCCCGGTGATCGCCGGGCCAAATTTCAGGTTGCTCACCTTCAAATCAAGCGGGAATTTCCCGTCGCCATCCTTGCTCGGCAGTTTCGGCCCCTTCGCCACCGGATCTTTCTTCTCGGGAACCCGGCCCCAGAATTTCTCCATCATCTCGTGGGCTTTGGGATCGTGCTTCTTCAATTCCTCGCGGGTGCGGGGATAGGCATCCATGCGGTCGAGATAGGCGCAGGTCAGTTCGGCAAAATACTCGTGTTCGTTCGTCGCCACATACAGAGCCGGATCGTAGAGCTTGCGTTCCATCGCCTGCTTGTAAGTGTTCCGCACAATGATGTTGTCATCGCCCACGACGAAGTGCTGGAAGGCGTGCGCCAGCTCGTGCAGGGTGACGCAGCGGCCGGAATCCGTCACCGGCTGGTGTTCGAGGGCGAGGGAGCGCAGTTTCAGGATGGTGACTGACTTCCCCTTGATCCCCTTCTTGGCCTCCGCAAAGACATCCTGTTGAGATCCGCCCGAGAACACCGCGACGGCCGTGCCGCCCCGGCCGTTGCCCATCGCCACCGATTCGTTCCACTCGACCCAAATCGGCACAGCCTTGATCGACTTCAACTTGTCCGGCGGGATCACTGATTCCACGATGATGAGTTCCCGCTCCAGCGCTTCCAGCGGCGTCCGCTTGAGTTTGGTTTTCTCGTTCTCCTCCAGGACTTCATCGCTGAAATAAAGCGTGAATCCCCGCAGGTCGGACTTCTTGTAGCCCTCCGGGGATTCGTCCTTTTTCTTGGGGCCTTTGGACGCCGGAGTTTTCGGCGCCGGCGTCTTCGGCGTCTGGCCGGCCGCGACCGAAACAATCAGGCACAGGAGGGCAAGAACACGCAGAATCATGAAGACCGCCCGGCGAGGATCGAGGGTGAAAAAGACGGCCGCTTCGGGCTGCCGCAAGTCTGTTACATCATATTCCAAAACCAGCCCGGCGGGAATTGGCTTGCGCCGCGACGAGTGCCTTCGCATTCGACGGGTCCGCCGCCTCGGCGAGCAGGAAAAACAGAACGGCAAAAATTGTTGACACCGCGTCAGCAATTGGTTATTGTCTACATGATGTCAACAAAATCAGGGGCCGACATGGGGGCGTTCAATCGACCCGCGATGAGCGACGCGGAGCGCGAGGTGATGAAATTGCTGTGGGATCACGGCCCGCTGGCCGTGCGAGATGTGTTGCTCCGGCTGACGGAGCAGGGGCAAGAGTGGACGCGATCCACCGTCGTCACCCTGTTGCAGCGCTTGGAGAAAAAGGGGTATGTCGCCAGCGACCGTTCCGGGTTCGCCTTCGTGTTCCGGCCACTGGTTTCCCGCGAAGAGGAAATGCACGCCCGGATGGCCAGCCTGGCCGGGGAGTTGTGCGACGGGGAGGCCCTGCCGCTGGTGCTGGCCTTCGCCGAGCGGCATCAATTCTCGGCCGCCGAGCTGGCCAAGTTCCGCCAGATGATTGATCAACTCGAAGCCACCCCCGCGAAGCGAGGCAAGAAATGAACACCCTCCTTTGGTGGCTGGCCGCCAACACGGTCACTGTCGCCGTGATGATCCCCGTGGTGATGGCTGGCTGCCGCTTGTTCCGGCACCGGCCGGCCGTTCAGCATTTGCTGTGGGTGATCGTGCTGGTGAAACTCATCACCCCGCCGTTGGTCTCCCTGCCTTGGCCGACGGCCTCGCTGGAAAGGGTGGCCGAGCCTGTTCCACTCCCTCAGCCGACAACCACGATCGAGGAAATGCCGCTCCCTCGCATTGACAGCAGCCGGTTGCCGGAATCACTTCCAAAATCGTTGCCGACAGAGGTGGTTGCAACGGCTTTTCCGGTGATCGAGGCCAAACCGGTCGAACGGACCAATGATGGCCCGCTGGCGACAAGGCTTCTTTTCGTTCTGTGGGTATCGGGCGGGCTGGTCTGGCTGGCGATGCAGGCCCGGCGAATCGCCCGGCATCGGCGGATTGTCCGCATGGCTTCCCCGGCCCCGGACTACTTGCGCGCCGAGGTTCGGACGGTGGCCGATCACCTTGACGCGCCGCTCCCGCCCGTGCTGGTCTCGGACATGATCGCCTCGCCGTTCGTGTGGTGCGTCGGCCGGCCCCGACTGGTGTGGCCGACGACGATGGCCGACCCGGCGGACATCGAATCGTCGCGGGGAGTCATCGCCCATGAACTGGCTCATCTTTGCCGGCGCGACCATTGGGTATCGTGGCTGGAACTGGCCGCCGGGGCGGTGTGGTGGTGGAATCCGCTGTTTCGGTTCGCCCGCCGCCGGATGCGGGAGTCGGCCGAAATGGCCTGCGACGCCCTCGCCCTCTTGGCCTTGCCCGGCCACCGGCGTGGTTACGCCGAACTGTTGTTGCGACTGTCCGCCGGTTGTCCATCCGGCGAACCGGCCCCCGTCCTGGGGGTCGGCGCCCGCTCCCATTCCTCGTTTGAACGGAGACTTTCCATGATCCTGTCTGATCGCGTGACCGGAACGGTGTCCGGTCGCGGCCTGCTGCTGGTGACGGCGATGGCGATGGCCCTCGCCGCTCTGCCCGGTTGGTCCCCGGCCCAGGCGCCGAAGACGCCGCCCGCTGCCGAGCCTGTCAACAAAGCTATCTCCCCGCCGGCCGCCATTCCGGCCAAGTCGGCGACACCCGCCGCCCCGAAAACAGATCCACCGGCCCCTCCCACTCCGGCGCCGGAAATTTTCCCGTCGTCAACCAATCGCCGGGCGCCGTCCGACAACATCCGGGTGGATCTCTCGGCCCTCGACTTGGGAGAGCGATACCTGAAGGCCGACGCGGATTTGAAGATTGCCGCCCAGAAGCTCAAGAATGTCATAGCGCTGGCCAAGGACAAAGTGGTGAGCAACCAAGAAGTTCAGCTTTATGAAATTGAGATGGCGCGAGCCGAGCGCACGCTCAAGCTCATGCAAAGCTTTCTCAACGTCGAACTGAGCAATGCCGAGCAGGCTCTTGAGAGCCAGGCGAAGCAATTCCAACTGGTGTCGGAGGGATACAAGAAAGGCATCATTCCGCAGGCCGAATTGCTTCAAGTCCGGGCCAAAATGGAGGAATGCGAGGCCCGGCTCCGGCTCATCAAGGTTGTCGCGGACATGGCGGGGAAGTGACACGGAATCGCATTGATCGCCGACGAGGCGAAAGTCTCAAGAGACCCCCTCCGGCTCCCCCTTGCCAAGGGGGAGAGAAGAACCGATCATCGCCAAAACCATCAGCCTTGGAAGAGAGACCGGTTTTGCTCTCCCCCTTGGCAAGGGGGAGCCGGAGGGGGTCTCCGAGACTTCACCTTGGTTGTCAGCAATGCGATTTGGTATCACGCCACGGCGAGAATCTTCGCATCCCGTTGGATGGTCGCGCAGATCGCCTCCAGCGGCAGGTCGTTCGGGTCGGTGCCGAAGGGGTCTTCGATTTCTGTGCCGGCGACTTCGATGCCGATCATCCCAAAGGCGATGACGGCCGTCGCCGGGATGGCCACCCAGCCCATTTCGCCGACGAGAGCGAACGGCAGCGTGATCAGATACAGCGTCAACATTTGCTTGATGTGGACCGCGTAGGCGAACGGAATCGGCGTCCGCAGGATTCGCTCGCAGCCCCCTTGGTTGTCGAGCAGCAGGCGAACCAACGACTCCAATGACTGGGCCGTCACGGTGTCGATCTTCCCGTTGTTCTGCCGGTCGAGAATCCATCGGCTCATGCGGACGGCCAGCAGCGACGGCGGGTTGGCCGTGGCCGCCAGCTCATCAAGCACGGCCGGGGAGACCAGTTCTTTCAACTCGGAAAGATCCTTGTCGTTGCGTAGATGTTGTTTGAGAGCGAAGGCATAGGCCGCGACGTAGTCGGCCATGTCCGGGGCCGGCCCGGCGTAGATGGTCGTCCCCCGGATCAGGTTGCGGGACGTGTTGACGATGGCCCCCCAGAGTTTGCGGCCTTCCCAATAGCGGTCATAGGCACAATTGTTGTGGAACACAATCAACAGGCCGAGGGCCAGCCCCAGCAAGGTGTGTCCGATGGGCTTGAACGGCCGGAACACCGGCTCGGCCATTGGAACCCATTCCCGCAAGGCCCAGATGCCGACGGCGATCAGCACAATCCACCACAGGCGTTCCATCACCTGACTGATGACCGTGCCCCGGACGGAACACATCACCTTCAGCCAGTCTTTCGGTTCGTAAACAATCATGAGTTTCAAATCTCCGAGGGTTCGGGGCGTTCTATCAGTTTTTCGCCCGCAGACCGAAGGAGTTTGAACGGAGATGACCGGGTGGCCAAAACCCTGTGTGTTGCTTTGCCGGCTTAGCGGTGTAAGGACCGGACTTGACTGTCAGTATATCAAGCAATCACCATTCAAAAACGCAAGGAAACCAATCATGAAATGGCTCGGCATCATTGTCCGCACGTTTGTGGGCGCGGTGTTTCTGTTCTTTAGCCTCAACTTCTTTTTCAACTTTCTGGACATGAGCAGCCAGGGGGCCAACATGCCGGACGAAGCAAAGCAATTTGGCGGCTTGCTCTTCAGTAGCGGCTATATGAAAGTGGTAAAAGTGCTGGAGCTTGTCGGCGGCTTCCTGCTGTTCACCGGGTTGTTCGTGGGGCTGGGCATCACCATCCTGACGCCGATCAGCGTGAATATCATGCTGTTTGAACTGTGCCTCACCAAACAACCCGGACCGGGGGTTGTCCTCACGGTTCTGTGTGCTGTGTTGATTGGTGTGTATTGGAAGCACTTCCGGGGTGCGTTCTCCATGAAGCCGATGGCTGGCTGTAGCCACGGATAATCACCACCCAAAAGCTTGACAATTCAAGAACGTCTCCGCATCAACCGAGAAAGAGCCCCGCTGCGTAAGCGGCGGAGGTGGCAGTGTAAATGGGCCACCCCCGCCGCTCACGCAGCGGGGCTCTTGGATTTTGCCAGACTTCACTCGGTTGCTTTGCCTCGCAACTGTCGCACCACCTCCGCGAATACCAGCACGCTGGCCGTTGCCGCCGTCAGCAAGGCCCACTCGATTGGCTTCAATGCTTCCAGCGAGAAGATAGCGCCGCCGAAGGTCACGATGATGACTTGGCCAATGATGATCGCCAGCATGATCCCCATGAAGGAACGGTTGCGCCAGAAGCCGATCAGACCGCTGGATTCCGGCGTCAGCGAGCGGCAGTTGATCATGTTCCAGACTTGGAACAACACATACATCGTGAAGAAGAGGCTCACCTGCCGGATGTTCAGAGGGGCGAACTCCCAGCCTTCCGGGTTGGGGCCGCTGCCTTCCGCGAACCACTGTTGATGCTGCATTCCGAACAGCACGCCCATCATCACCACCACGAAGAAACCGCCCGTGAGCAGGATCGTCAGCCGCATGGCGGGGGTGATGATGCTTTCATCCCGGCGTTTCGGCTTCATCTTCATGAGGCCGGCGCGGGGCGGTTCGCTGCACAGGGCGATGGCGGCGAACGTGTCCATGATGACGTTGATCCACAACAGTTGCAGCACCGTGAACGGCGGCTTGATGCCGAAGAACGGCCCGAGGAACGCAATCATCAATGCGGATACGTTGATGGTTAGCTGGAACAAGACGAACCGCTGGATGTTCTCGTAAAGCGCCCGGCCCCAGTGGACGGCCTTCACGATGGTGGCGAACGAATCATCCAGCAACACGATCTTGCTGGCCTCCTTGGCCACTTCCGTCCCGGCGATTCCCATCGCCAGCCCCACGTCGGCCTTTTTCAGGGCCGGGGCGTCGTTGGTTCCGTCCCCGGTGACGGCCACCACATGCTCGAGTTCTTGAAGCAACCGCACGACGCGGAATTTGTCCAGCGGCCTCGCGCGGGCGAGAATTCGCATGTTCGGCAGCTTTTCCTTCAACTGATCGTCGGTCAGTTGATTGATCTCGGCCGAGGTCAGGGCGATGGAGCCGGGATCGTCCATCAGGCCGATTTCCCGGCCGATGGCGGTCGCTGTTTCGATGTTGTCCCCGGTGATCATCTTCACTTCGATGCCCGCCTGACGGCACTGGGCGACGGCATCCTTCACCTCGGGCCGCAACGGGTCACGGATGGCCACGAAGCCCGCGAAGGTTAGTCCCTTTTCAAGTTGGTCGCGGCCTTCGTGCAAGGCGTCTTCGTCCGTGCTGGTCCCGGCGGGAAGTTCCTTGTGGGCGAAGGCCAGCGTTCGCATGGCGAGGCCGGAGGCTTCTTTCACCTGCGTGATAATCCGCTCGCGGATCTCGGAAGTGAGTTCGGCCGGCTTACTGCTTTCATCCAGCCAATGCGTGCAATGCGACAGCACGACTTCCGGGGCGCCCTTCATCAGCGCCACCAGTTTCGACCCCTCGGCCACGCTGGTCATGCGCTTGCGGTCAGAACTGAAGTGCATCTGATAACGCAGCGGAAACTCGGATCGCATCCGGCCGTATTCGACGCCGGACTCGCGTGCCCATTGCAGCAACGCCCCCTCGGTTGAGTTACCGATCACGACCGTCTTGCCCTCTTTTTCCTCCAGATTGGCGGTCGAGTTGGCCGTGCCGTTGAGGGCAATCCAATCGGCCGCCGTGTTCAATTGAGCGGTCGGTTTCGGCCAGTCATTTCCGCGATCAAAGTTCTTGCCGCCGAGGACGAGGCGGTCCACTTGCATCTTGTTCTGGGTGAGGGTGCCGGTCTTGTCCGAACAAATCACCGTCGCCGAGCCGATGGTTTCGCAGGCGACCAGTTGACGGACGAGGCTGTTGGCCCGAGTCATTTTCCGCATGGCGAGGGCGAGGGACACCGTCACACTCATCGGCAATCCCTCGGGGACGGCGACGACGATGATGATGACCATGTACACGAAGTACGAAAGCAGATTGCGAATCGTGTCCCGCACCACTTCGGCTTGGGACATCGTCTCCGTGCCCGAAAAAGCCACTTCCCCGACGATCAGGCCGCGAACCAGCAAGGCGAGGAAGATGGCGACGGCTGCCGCGTAGCCCACCTTGCTGATGAGGCCCGCGAGAGCGGTCAGCTTCACTTGAAGAGGGGTTTGCTCTTTGGAAAGCGTAAGCTTCCGTTGAACTCGGGTTTCTTCGGTCTCCGGCTTGTCGCCTTCTTCATCGTCTCCGGCGTCGGCCGACAGGCGGCGGGCAATCTGGCCGATCATCGTCAGGTCACCGACATCTGTGATGACCATCTGCCCGGCCCCGTCCACCACTTGCGTGCCGCGATAGACGCAATGCGGTTGATCCGGCCCTTCGGCCGTTTCGTCATCAGGCCGGACAATCTTTTTCACCGGCTCCGATTCGCCAGTCATCAGCGATTGGTCAATCAGCAACTCGGTCGCCCGCACGATCCGGCCATCGGCGGGGATTTCATCACCCATTTCCAAGATGACAAGATCGCCGACCACCACATCTTCCAGCGGGAACGTGTGAACCTGTCCCCCCCGGACGACTTTGGATTTCAGAGAGTCCTTTTGCGTATTGAGGACTTCAAATTCCCGGTCGCTCTTGTACTCGCTGGCAAACGCCACGCCGGTGGCAAGCATCACGGCGATCATCACCGCCAGCCCCTCGAAGGAGGGATGTTCCGTCAACAAGCTCAGGCCCACCAGCACAATCGCCACGGCGAACATCATGCTCGGCAGCCACTCGGTCAATTTCAGGGCGAAGCCCAGCCCGAGTGTGATAACCAGCAAGGCCAGTCCGATCATCCCAAAGGTGCCGCTGACGGCAAAGAGATCCACGACCGTTTTGAGAAGCGTGGCGGCCAGCAAAATCTTGATGATGGCCTCGTCGAACTTGCCGAGGAATTTCTTCCACATCGGTTCTCGCGGCAACGGCGTGAGGCGATTCGCCCCGTATTGCTGAAGGCTTTTGGCCGCGTCCTCGGAAGAGAGGCCGGTCTCTTTCAGGCCGGGAAATTGCTGGATCAGGTCGCGGAGGGTGCGCATGAGGTTTCTTTCCGGCGATCTCGTAAAAACGGCATCGCCACGGGGATGCCCGCGTCGAACGTGTGTCCGAAACGGGGATCATCGTGGCAATGCCGACGCATTCTTTCTGGTTTGTTCGTAATCGGCGGGCCGATCTTTTGACACAACGGCCGATGCCCAAGATGGTGTTGGTTTTCCGGTCTGAAGGACCGGCTAACATAGCCCGGTCCGTAGGGGCCGGGAACACGAACCCCCGCAAGGTTTTCCGGTCTGAAGGACCGGTTATCGGCCGGTGTTTGTCATCGCGGCCCTCACGGACCTTTGACCAATAATCGGTCCTTCAGACCGAGGTCGTTTGATGGTTTGATTACCCGGCCCTCACGGGCCGGGCTATGTTAGCCGGTCCTTCAGACCGGAAAACCAACGCCGCCCAGGCCACTCCAATCTTCAATTGCTCACACTTCCATGATTTCCTTGGACTTGGCGTTGGCCACCTCGTCCACCTTGGTTTCGTATTCCTTGAGAATCGCTTGCAGCTTTTCCTTGGCCTTCTTGGCATCATCCTCGGGGACGGTCTTTTCCTTCTCGGCCGTTTCGATGTGCTTGTTGCCGTCGCGGCGCACGTTTCGGCAGGAGACCTTGGAAGCCTCGGCCAGTTCCTTCACCTTCTTGGACAGCTTGGTCCGCTGTTCGCCGGACATGGCCGGGATTTTCAGCCGGATGACTTTGCCGTCGTTGTCCGGGGCAAGGCCGAGGTCGCTGGCGCGGATGGCCTTTTCAATGTCCTTGAGGGCGGCCGCGTCGAACGGCTTGATCATGAGTTGCTGGGCTTCCGGCGCGCTCACGGAGGCCAGTTGCTTGATCGGCGTGAACTGCCCGTAATACTCGACCCGGAGGGCGTCCAGCAACGCCGGGGACGCCCGCCCGGTGCGCAGCCCCTTCAACTCGTTGCGAAGAACGTCGAGGGCCTTTTCCATCCGATCTTTACTGTCTTTGATGGCCTGATCTGGTGTCATGGTGAATACTCGCTTCAAAGAATGATGTCAAAGCTTCAAAGAACCTGATGTTAGCGGGCAAGTCTCTCGCCCGGCAACCTAACCCCCCCCGGCCCCCTTCCCTAAGAAGGAAGGGGGAGCAAGTGAGTAGAAGCCTCTGGAACGTAGGTCAGGCTTTCTAGCCTGACGGGTCTGTCAGGCTAGAAAGCCTGGCCTACTTTTCCAAAACCATCTACCCGCCAGAGGCTTGTCGCTGCCTTACGCCGTCACCAGCGTTCCAATCGGGTGGCCGGCGATGGCTTTTTCGATGTTCCCTTCTTTTTTGTAGTTGAACACCAAAATCGGCAGTTTCTTGTCGGCGCACAGGTCGATGGCCGAGAGGTCCATCACCCGAAGACCTTCCTTGAAAACCCGGTCGTAAGTCAGCCGGTCGTACCGGGTGGCGTGGGGGTTTTTCTCGGGGTCGTCCGAGTACACGCCGTCCACGCGGGTCGCCTTCAGGATGATATCCGCTTCCAGTTCGATGCCACGCAGGGCGGCGGCCGTGTCCGTGGTCACGTGCGGGTTGCCGGTCCCGCCGGAGAGGATCACCACACGGCCTTTTTCCAAGTGCCGGATCGCCCGACGGCGGATGAAGAACTCGCTCACGCTGTCCACCCGCAGGGCGGTTTGCAGCCGGGTTTGCATCCCGAGGCTTTCGAGGACTTCCTGCAAGGCCAGCCCGTTCATGATCGTGGCCAGCATGCCCATGTAGTGGGCCGTGGTTTCCTTGATGACTTCGCCCTTCGCGGAGAACTGCGCCCCGCGAAGAATGTTGCCGCCGCCAACGACGACGGCCAGTTGCACGCCGCGATCCACCACCCGCTTGATCTGGTGGGCGATGCCCATCGTCTCGGAGATGCTGATGCCGCTTTGCCCCCCGTGGCCAAAGGCTTCGCCGCTCATTTTGAGCAGCACGCGGTTGTATTTGGGTTTGAGGGGGTCGATGGCATCGCTCATGGGTTTCGGAGCATCCTCGCGGGTCGGGTTGGCGTCGGGGGAGATTATACGGTTCCGGCCCGGTTCGGGCAGGGAAGGCCGGTTCCGGGCGGGAGTTTCCCCGTACAATGATTGTTTCGAGTCCGACTGGCGGGAAGAGCGATCATGTGGCCGTCCCTTGACAAAAAACTAGTCCGATATCGGGAGTTGGAAGCCTTGATGGTCGAGCCGGAAGTGGCGACCAACGCGGCCCGCTACGCCACCGTGGCCAAGGAACACGCCAGCCTGGCCAAGCTCGTCAAGCCGTACATGGAATACGAGGAAGTCTCCAAGAACCTCGCCCAAGCCGAGCAAATGCTCGCCGCCGAAACCGATCCCGAGATGCGGGCCTACGCCGGGGAGGAAGTCGCCTCCCTTCGCGCGGCTCAGGAAAAGCTGAAGAACAAAGTCGAGGACAAATTGCTCGTTGACGACGGCGAAGATTACGGCTCGCTGATCGTCGAAGTCCGGGCCGGCACCGGCGGGGATGAAGCCGCCTTGTTCGCGGGCGACCTGTTCGAGATGTATACCCGCTACGCCCGCACACAAGGCTGGCAAATCGAGGAAATCGACGTCAGCCCCGGCGAGGCGGGGGGCTTCAAGGAAATCGTCTTCGGCCTGCGCGGCGACGGCGTTTACCAACAACTTCAATACGAATCCGGCGGCCACCGCGTCCAGCGGGTGCCCGAGACGGAGACGCAGGGGCGCATTCACACCTCGGCCGCCACCGTGGCCATTTTGCCGGAACCGGACGATGTGCAGGTGGATTTGAACCCTGAGGACATCGAGGTGGAGACGATGCGGGCCGGCGGGGCCGGGGGCCAGCACGTGAACAAGACGGAAAGCGCCGTGCGCCTGTGGTACAAGCGGGGGACGCCCGAAGAAGTCGAAGTGAAGTGCCAGGACGAGCGCAGCCAGCGGAAAAACCGCGAAAGCGCCATGCGCGTGTTGCGGTCCCGTGTGTTTGAGAACCAGCGGTTGAAGTTGCACAAGGAGCGAGCCGACGCCCGCAAAAGCCAGATCGGCACCGGCGACCGCAGTGACCGCATCCGCACCTATAACTTCCCGCAAAACCGCCTCACCGACCACCGCATCGGCCTGACCCTCCACAAACTAGACGCCATCATCATGGGCGACCTGACGGAAGTGATTCAAACGCTGGTGGCCGTGGATCGGAAGAAACGGCTGGATGGATTGACGTAAGTTTTCAGTTTTCAGTTTTCAGTTTTCAGTGAAGACATATGCCGGAGGTACGCCGTTTCCACCCGGCACGTGTCTTCACTGAAAACTGAAAACTGAAAACTGAAAACTCCACCAAAGGACAACGGAATGGCCGCAGAAATCTGGACAGTCAAACGGTTGCTGGCGTGGACCGAAGATTTTCTGCGCAAGAAAGAAATCGAACCGGCCCGGTTGGAGGCCCAGATTCTGCTGGCCCACGCCCTTGGCTGCAAGAAAATTGACCTGTACGTTCGGCATGACGAAGAACCGGCCGAGGCGGTGCGGACTCGTTTCCGCGAGATCATCAAGAAGCGGGCCGAGGGAATGCCGAACGCCTATCTCGTCGGCCGGAAGGAATTCTTCTCGTTGGAGTTCAAGGTCACCCCGGCCGTTTTGATTCCCCGGCCGGAGACGGAACTGCTGGTGGTGGAGGCGGCGAAGTTTCTCAAGCCGCTCAACGCCCCGGCCGTGCTGGATATCGGCGCCGGATCGGGCTGCATTTCCATCGCTCTAGCCAAACAACACCGCACCGCCCGTGTGACGGCCATCGACATCAGCCCGGCCGCGTTGGAAGTGGCCAAAGAGAACGCGGCCACCCACCAACTGACGGATCGCGTCCGGTTCTTGGAGGGGTCCGTCTTCGGGCCGGTCGCCGGGGAGACGTTTGATCTGATCGCCAGCAACCCGCCGTACATCACGCACGCGGAACTGGAAACGCTGGACAAGACCGTCAAGGACTACGAACCCCGCTCAGCCCTCGACGGCGGCCCGGACGGCCTGACCTTCTACCGCCAGATTGCCAGCGGGGCGACCGCTCATCTTCGATCAGGCGGTTTGCTGATTGTCGAAATCGGCTACCAACAGGAAACGGCCGTGCGGGAGCTCTTCGCCGCTGAAGCAGGCTTGGAGAATGTGAAGTCGTTCAAAGACATCGACGGCCACCCGCGAGTGGTGACCGCGAATCGCAAGAAGTAAGACCGACAATTCGGATCTGTCAGGCTGGAAAGCCCGACAGATTCATGAGTCATTTTCCGGCCATTCGGCCAATTATGCCATGCAGCAACAAACCGGAGTGCCGCCCATCATCATGCAGCATACGCAGCCGGACTTCATGCAGGCCATCATGCAGTCGCAGCAGCCTTGAATCATGTCGCAGCAAGCCTTGTCGCCGCTGGTGCAGGTCATGCAGCAGCCGTCGTTGGTCATTTCCATTTTGCACGTGCCCATCATCATGTTGTGGCAACACACCATCATGCCATTCATGGAGCACATCATGGAACACATGCCGCCAGCCATCATGGAGCAGAGGTTCTGCATCATCGTGCAGGAAGCCATGTCCTCACACATGCAGGTGATTTTCATCCCGCCGGTGATCTTTTCCATCTTCATCGTGCAGCGGGGCACCATGACCATGTTCGGCATCATGGAGGGCATCGAGCCCATCGACATTCCGGTTCCCATGGAGGGCATGGTCATCGCGGCGCGGTCCATCATCATTGCGGTTGACATGTTTGATTACCTGATGGGTGATGTTTCTTCAAAGATCAACGTCAGCACCCGCCTTGACGGATCTTCTCGTACTCAATGCAAAAAAACGTCAAAAATACCCGACTTGCCCGACCGATTTAGTTGCTTTTCTGCCAGTTCCGGTTAGAATTCGGACAGATAAAAAACTAAGTTCATTAGTTTAGTGCCAAATGAATAGCTGACTAAATCAGTCGTCTTTTTTTTAGGGGCCTGACATGTTGGAACATCGCTTCCGGGAATACTTCCGCTCTTCATCCGTGACCATTGCGGCCCCGGTTGCTTGTGCGTTTGTCCCGTGTCCGATGTTCCAGATGTTCGGCATGGCCCAGCAATCCCGAATTCAAGAGATCTACCGGCTCGCCGCCGAACAAACGCGGGAACAACTGAAAGTGCGACCCCAGACCCGCAAAGCTGAGTTTTCAATCAACTGAGCGATCCGTGATTCCGTTTCCTTCGAGCCTGTGTGGTGAATTCGTTCATCACACGGGCTTGTTTTGTTTCCGCGACACAGGAAAAGTAACAAGTCAAAAGGTGGATGTCTAGCGACTAATTGGATTGTTCGGCCGACTATGTCAAGATTAGATTGTTCATCGTGGAGATGATGAACAATTGATGATTAATGGAAGCCGAAAGGTGACTTAAACTCCGTCAAACGCCAGAAAACCATAGGCGGCAAACACTAAGCTCACATGGTGATGCCAGCCCTGCCAGGTTCTTCCCTCAAAGTGATCCAATCCCAAGTCCAGCCTCAAGCCGTCAAATAATCGGTGAGCCTCGGCCACCAATTCGGCCCGGCCGTCCAGCAGGCCGAGTCGCCGGTCGTTCAATCCGTCAATAAAGCCGGGAAGAGTGGCATAACCTTCCTCGGCAATGATTCCCGGCACGCGGGGCTGTTCGGCCCGCAATTCGTCGATCAGGCTCAGGGCGATTTCGTATTTGGAGGTTGGCTTTCGGTATTCCTCGGGAATCATCTTCTCCGCAATCTCCTGGTGTTCTTGCAGCCAGTACGCGGGAAGATAAAGTCGGCTGGCCAGCGGGTAATAGCCGCTCGGGCCAACTTGCCCGACCACCACCGCCATCTGGCAGTTTAGCTTGCGACCCACCGAGCGGGCGAATTGCCGCTGCACCCCCACCGAATGACGGCCTTTTTTGGGGAACACGCCATCGTGAACCACCCACACGGCCTCCGGGTCGGCCGGGCGTTTCGACAGGATCTTCCGATAGGCGACCATCAGCTTCGCCGCTTCCCACGGGCTTTGGCTAATGAAATGCTGCAACGCTTGCGTCAGATCCGACTTGCCGCGAACCTGCTCGCCGGCGGCCGTGGCGATGGCCTCCACGTTTTTGCGGTCGCCGGGCTCAAGCAAGCCGCGCAAATAGAGGCCAAATCGCTCAAACTGATCGGTTCGTTGGAAGACCGATTGGAAATGGTCGAGGTATTCCCCCAAGCGCCGCTCTCGCTCCGATTCAACAGGAGAAAGCGGGATCGTGGTGTCGGTCAAAATGGCGTGGCCCTCCACACGAGCCAGCACCGTAGGAGCCGGTGTTGGCTCGCGCCGGTCGTGTTCCTTGTCCGTCGGCCGCGTGCGGGAGAGGGGTGAGGGCGTCACCCAAGACGCATCCTGTCTGGGCAAAGTCACCATGACACACGAACTTTCCGTAAAAACTCGATCAAGTTTGTCATTTTGATGAACATAATTGGAATCGGTTCGTTGGTCAATCAAAATGAGCCCATTCCCCCGGAGGGGCAGGCCACTTCGTCAGGTCAATGTTCACTAAAATGCAGATGTTTTACGATCTAAATCATTCATTAAGTCATGTATAGCGTATGGCTTCTCGAAATATCCAGTCCCAAATGCTTGGCCTGCACCCACTCTGTTACGTCTGGCCGTTTGCTCACCCTCACCAGTTTTCCTGAAATCAATCAACGCAAATTATTATCAGAAAGTATTTTGCATCTAAAACAGTCGGCCGGTCATGTCAGGTTTTTTGACGGAGTGGCCTCCCGGAATTCGTTCGCCGAACCTTTGTCGGTTGAAATAGATCATTTAGCCGATCATATTACTGCGATATGTGATTGGGCCGAAACAAGCGCCCAAGCATGACATGGAACAAAGGGAGTTTTCAAAAATGCCTTCGCCTCGACAAAGGACCGGCTTTACGCTCATCGAATTGCTGGTGGTGATTGCCATCATCGCCATCTTGATTGGCTTGTTGCTGCCCGCCGTCCAGAAGATCCGGGAGGCCGCCAACCGCCTGAAATGCTCCAACAATCTCAAACAAATTGGCTTGGCTTCCCACAACTATCACGACGTGAATGATGCCGTCGTTCCGGCGTGGATCGGCACCAATGCCGTGGACCCGGACGGCTGGGCCTCGTGGGGCGTCCTCCTGTTGCCTTATCTGGAGCAAGACAACCAGTTCAAACTGTGGGATTTGCGGCTGGTCGCCTCGCTGCAAACACCGGCGGCCTACCAAACCCAGCCGAAGATGTACAGTTGCCCGTCCCGCCCGCTTCCGGTCTTGAGTGTCAGCGATTTCACGCCCGCCGGCGGGGCGCTGACGGATTATGCCGCCTCGTTCGGCCCGGATGCCTTGGTTGACAAATCCACCGGGGCCATCGTCCCCCTGCCGCCAAGCATGATGACCATTTCCGGCACCACCATGTCCTCGTGGAGAGCCGGGCAATTTGGTTTCTCCGGCATCACGGACGGTTTGAGCAACACCACGTTTTTCGGGGAAAAGCACATTCGCCCCGCCTCCCTGCGAGGCAAGAACGAAGACCGCAGCATCTTCGGCGGGCAGAACAACTCGATTCGCCGGATGATGGGCCGAAGCGTGGACGGGACCACCGTGCGGCTCCTGAGTCCGGAAAACGACGCCACGGCCACCTCCAACACCAATTTTGGCGGCCCGCACACCGGCGTCACCCTGTTCGTGTTCGGCGACGGCAGCGTGAAACCCATCCGAAACACCGCCTCGGCCGACTTGCTGACCGCCTTGGTCACGCGGGCCGGAAACGAAATCGCGCTGGACAACTAATCTCCATCCCTTGAATGACTCTCGGAGGAAAACCGGCCATGATGCCGATGAAACGATTCAAAAAGAGCTTCCCGGTTATTGCGCTGCTGACCATCCTGACGGGGGCTGCTGGTTGTGGAAGGTCCGGCCCGAAAACCCATCCGGTGACGGGAACGATCACCCTCGACGGCGCCGATGTCTCGCAATTGGCGGGACATTCCGTCGAAGGGGTGCTGGAAACCGATCCGGCTGTCCGGGCGTCCGGGGTCATCCAGAAGGATGGCCGTTTCAAACTGGTGAGCCTGCTGGAAGGCGAGATGCGAGAGGGGGCGGCGCCCGGAAAATACAACGCCCGGATCGTCGTCTCGGATGATGTGGACGACCACGGGAAAAAGCCCGGCTGGCCGCCGCTTGCCAAACGGTTCCTTCGGATCGAGACCTCCGGCCTGTCGTTCGTGGTGTCGGAGACATCAGAAGTGCAACTGGCCCTCTCAGCCCGCGCGAGATAACCTCCGATTCTCCCGGCCGGTGATGTTTCAGCGGCTCTGTGATTTGAGGTTTCCTCAAGCACCCCCGGCGTTCGTCGGGGGCGCTTCAATTTCTGCCCCTCCCCCGGAAATCTCCTTCAAGTAATTGGTTGAACTCCAAGAGCCCCGCTGCGTCAGTCAGCCTGGCAAATCAAAAGACGGACTCAATTCTATTTCCTCCAAGTGGCAAAAGCCGTCTCATCGAGATTAATGATTACTTGATGGTGCATGATTCGCTCCCAGTCATTGACGTAGTCATGTTATGGCGAATGATTTTGAGGAAACCCCATCGAAAGTGGTTGCTCTTCCACCCACTTCGTCAGGTCGAGCCGACTTGGGTGCCACAGACAATCCCTCAGAAAAATATTGACATAAATGCTTAAATAATACCACTTTAATTCAAAAAATCTTTAGGTGTCCATGTCAGGTTTTGTGACGAAGTAGTTCCTCGGCTGGCCGTCTCCGAACCTTTATCGGTTGAAATAGATCATCTCTGCGATCATATTACTGCGATATCTGATGGGTCACACATTGGTCAACGATGTGCGGAGAGATTCAACGGCAGAATCCTCCCTAGCTGACTGAACATGAGGTTTCTTGCGATGTTCCGAACTTCAAGCTCCCTGATGGTTTGTCTGACCATCGTGGCCGCATTGACATCGTCCGGTTGCGGCGGAGGCGGCAAGCCGAAAACCTACCCGGTGAAAACGGTGGTTCTCGTCAACGGAGCCCCGGCCACTGGCGCCAGCATCACCCTGCATCCGGAGGCCGGAGAGTGGAAGACGCAGTTTCGGAACCGGCCGGCCGGCAAGGTCGCTGATGACGGAACGGTGAAGTTCAGCACTTTCAGCCCGCAGGATGGTGTTCCCGCCGGGGAATACGTGGTGACGATCCACTGGCCGGCTGGCGGGGATCGTGACGCCTTGCACGGCGAACACCAAAGCCCGGAACGTCCGAACCCACTGAAACTGACCGTCGCCGCCGGCTCAAACGATCTGACGCCAATCCAGATTACCTCGGCCAAGCTTACCCGCAAGAAATAAGGAATTTTCCCAATGACACGAGTCTCTTTCTCTCGGCGCGGGTTTACCCTGATTGAACTGTTGGTGGTGATTGCCATCATCGCCATTCTGATCGGCTTACTACTTCCGGCCGTGCAAAAGATCCGGGAGGCCGCCAACCGGATGAAGTGTTCCAATAACCTCAAGCAACTGGGGCTTGGGTTTGCCAACCAGGAAAACACCTTGGGTTACTTTCAAGGCGCTGTGCGGCATAACTACACCCCGGCCCCGGCTCGCAACACCCGGCATTCATGGACGTTGTTTTTGCTGCCTTATTTGGAACAGGACAACCTGTTCCGCAATTACACCATCGCCACCGATGGCACGACCGTGAACGCGGACTGGAACTCGGCAAACAACGCCCCGACGGCGGCCACTCCGGTGAATGTGTTCAGTTGCCCCTCGTCGCCCGGACAACGGACATACGTCAACGCGGCCGGAAAAACGCTCTCGCCGAATGATTATGCCTCGGCCTGGCGGGTTCCTCGGGCGCTCGCCACCGCCGGTTGGGCGGATCAGATCAGCACGATTGTTAACGTCGCGCCGGCGTCGGCGACGGCCTCGAACACCGACAACGGATTTTTGCCATTAGGGAAAGTTCCCAGTGGAACCGGGTTGAACGGCGGCCAGCGATACCTGTCCTCTGTGACCGATGGCTTGTCGAACACGCTGGTTCTTGGGGAATCGGCCGGCCGCCCCGGCACTTGGATATTGGGCAAAAAGATTGACGATCTGCAAACGGATGGTTGGGTTCAACCCGCCAGCGACGTCGAGGGAATGCGGGGAACGGACTTTGCCACGGGGACGGCCGACACTGGCCCCTGCCCGATGAACTGCAAAAACTCGGGGGAGTTTTACTCCTTCCATACCGGCGGCGGCAACTTCTTGTTCGGTGACGGGTCTGTCCGGTTCGTGAAGCAAACGATTGACATTCGGGTGCTTGCTCGGCTAATTTCCGTGGATAGCGGCGAAGTGGCAAACACCAACTGAGACACCTGACGACCCGGAGCGATGTTCATGAGACGGATTTTTTTCACGCTGACTGTCCTGCTGATGGCCGCAAGCCTCAGCCTCGCGGCCCCCAAAAGGCCGAATATTATTATGATCGTCGGCGACGACATGGGCTATGGGGACATCGGTGTTCACGGGGTGAAGGACATCCCGACGCCGAACATCGACAAGTTGTCCAAGGATGGCGTGCGGTTCACCAATGGTTATGTCTCCGGGCCGTATTGTTCGCCCACGCGGGCCGGATTGCTTACCGGCCGGTATCAGCAGCGCTTCGGCCATGAGTTCAACCCCGGCCCGAAAGCGGAGGCGGCCTTTGGCCTCAGCCTGAAGGAAACCACGCTTCCCAGCCGGTTGAAGGACATTGGTTACAAGACCGGGATGGTCGGCAAATGGCACCTCGGCTTCGAGGACCAGTTCAACCCGATCAACCGGGGCTTCGATGAATACTTCGGCTTCCTCGGCGGCGCCCACGACTACTTCAAGAACGGAATGGGCCAAAACGCCATTGTGCGGGGAACCAAACCCGTCGAGGAAAAGGAATACCTGACCGATGCGTTTGCCCGCGAAGCCGTGTCGTTCATCGAGAAGAACCAGAAAGACCCGTTTTTCCTTTACCTGACGTTCAACGCTGTTCATACTCCGTTGGAAGCCTCGGAAAAATATCTCAAGCGGTTTGAATCCATCAAGGATGAAAAACGGCAAAAATATGCCGCGATGATGTCCGCGATGGACGACGCCATTGGCCAAGTGCTGGCGACCGTGAACAAGGCCGGGTTGGAAAAAGACACGCTGGTGGCCTTCATCAGCGACAACGGCGGCCCGCCGGTGAACGGCTCCAACAATGGCCCGTTGCATGGCTTCAAGGCGACGACATGGGAAGGGGGCGTCCGCGTGCCCTACTTCATCAAGTGGCCCGCCGCCTTCGCCGGTGGCAGGACGCTGGATCATCCGGTGATCCAGCTTGATTTGCACACGACCATCCTCAACGCCGCCGGCGCCCAAGCCAAGACCGACTGGAAGCTTGACGGCGTCAACCTGCTCCCCACGCTCACCGGGGAAAAGAAAGACCCGCCGCACACGGCCCTCTACTGGCGGTTCGGCGCCCAAGTCGCCATCCGTGCCGGCGACTGGAAGCTGGTAAAGGCCAACGAACCGGGCAGCCCGGTGACCCGAACTGAGAAACGCCTCGACGGGGCGAAGTTGTTCAATCTCGCCGACGACATCGGCGAGAAGACCGACTTGGCCGCCAAGAACCCGGAGAAGGTGAAAGAACTGACCGAGCTTTGGGAAAAGTGGAACGCCGAGCTGGTGCCCCCGACATGGCTGCCCGCCCCGGCTGCGAAGAAGAAAAACATCGAGTGATGAATTGCGTTGGTTGACCGAAAACGACCTCACCCCCCAACCCCTTCTCCTGGCAGAGAGGGGGAGTCAGACCATGATGATCGGGCGACCGGCTTCCGCTCTCTTGCTCCCCCTCTCTGTCAGGAGAGGGGGCCGGGGGGTGAGGTTGGCCGCCAGTAACAAAGGAACTTGTTCCATGACCCTGAATCGCCGACTGATGGCCCGGTTGCTGACGGCTCTGGCCGTCGGCTCCCCGGCCGCGGCCCTGGCCGAGACGAAACCGGCCGACGACACGGCCAAACTGGCTTTCTTCGAGAAGAAGATCCGGCCGATGCTTGTGGAGCATTGCTACGCCTGTCACTCGGCCGAGACCAAACCGGCCGGGAACCTGCGGGTGGACGATCACAAGGGCCTGCTGACCGGCGGCAACACCGGGGCAGCCGTCGTCCCCGGCAATCCGGCCAAGAGCCTGTTGCTGACACGGACCTCCACGGGGGATGCCAAGCGGCGGATGCCCGTTCAAGGGGAACATCTGTCGGAAGAACAGTTGGCCGATCTCAAGACGTGGATCGCCGACGGGGCCGTGTGGCCCAAGCCGAAGATCCCCGCCAGCCTCGGCAAAGGCAAGCCCGAATACGACCAGTTGAAGAAAGACCACTGGGCCTGGCAGCCGTTGAAACAACCGGCCGTGCCGACGGTGAAAGACACCGCGTGGGCGAAAGACGATCTCGACCGTTTTGTGCTGGCCAAACTGGAGGAAAAGAAACTCCCGCCGGTCGCCGACGCGGACAAGACGACGCTGATCCGCCGGATCACCTTCGACCTGACCGGCCTGCCGCCGACCCCGGCCGAGATTGACGCCTTCGTGAAAGACGGTTCGTCGGACGCCTTCGCCAAGGTGGTTGACCGGCTGCTGGCTTCCCCGGCTTTCGGCGAACGCTGGGGCCGACACTGGCTGGATGTCGCCCGCTATGGCGAATCGACCGGGCCATCCCGCAACATCCCGTACCCCCACGCGTGGAAGTACCGGGATTATGTGATCGACTCCGTGAACGCGGACGTGCCGTACAACCGCTTCATCACCGAGCAAGTCGCCGGTGACTTGCTCCCCGCCGCCACGCCCGCCGAGCGTGACCGCCTTCTCACCGCAACCGGCTTTCTGGCCCTTGGCGTGAAGGACGTGAACCAGCGATTCAAAGTCCGCTTCGTGATGGACAACGTGGATGAGCAGGTGGACGCCGTCACCCGCTCGACGCTGGCGCTCACCGTGAGTTGCGCCCGCTGCCACGATCACAAGTTCGACCCGATCCCGACGACCGACTATTACGCCCTCGCCGGCATCTTCACCAGCACCGACAATTGCGCCGGTGTGCGGAACAAAATGGGGGGCGGCGGCCTCGATTACTATGACCCTGCCATGCTGGTGAAACTCTCTTCAACGGCCCCGGCTGCTGACCCGGAGAAGGTGAAGAAACTGGAGGCCGAACTGGCCGTCGCCAAGAAGGCGTGGGATGAGATTCGCGGCACGCCGAAGGGGCTGGCCAAAGCTCCGAACGGCCAGCCGGTGCAACGGCCGTTCCGATTGAAATACGAGGCGTTGCAGGCCGAGTTCAACGGGCTGACTGATCCGGCCCAAGCCGGTCATGCGGTCCACGGGGTGCGCGATGCGAAGACCATCGCCGACACCGAAGTGCGTCTGCGCGGCGAGGCCGAAAAGCTCGGGCCCGTGGTTCCGCGTGGTTTCCTCTCCGTGCTGAACGTGCCGGAAGTGAAGGGAATCAACCCCGCCCAAAGCGGCCGACTGGAACTGGCCAAATGGCTCACCAGCCCGAACAACCCGCTGGCCTCCCGCGTGGCCGTCAACCGGGTGTGGCAGCACCTGTTCGGCCGGGGGATCGTCAGCACTTCGGACAACTTCGGCATCAACGGCGACGTTCCCGCCAATCCGGAATTGCTCGACCATCTGGCCGGGCGGTTTGTGCAGGATGGCTGGTCGGTGAAGAAGCTGGTGCGGGCGGTGGTGTTGAGCCGGTCGTACCAACTCGGCAACGACGCCCCGGCCACGCACCTGACGGCCGACCCGGCGAACAAGCTAATCTGGCGGCACACGCCCCGTCGATTGGACGCCGAGGAAATCCGCGACGCCGCCCTTCAAGTGGTCGGCACGCTGGACCGCGCCCGCCCGGCGGCCTCCCCGGCCAAGGAACTGCGGATGGTGGAAATGCGGGACAACGGCCCCGAGGCCAAGAACATCAATGAAGCGGCCGACAAGACCGAACACCGCAGCGTCTACCTCCCTCTGCTTCGCGGCGTGACGCCGAAATCGCTGGCCCCGTTCGATCCGGTGGACCAAACGCTCGTTTCCGGCAACCGGGAAACCACGAACGTCCCCGGTCAGGCATTGTTCCTGCTGAACTCCGCGTTTGTCCGGCAACACTCGTTGCTTCTGGCCGAAAAGCTCTTGAAGGAGAAAGACGCCAGCGACGCCGCCCGGATTGAAAAAGCTTATCGCCTCGCCTTCGGCCGCCTGCCGACCGCAAAGGAAACCGACCGGGCCAACGCCTTCATCGGCGAGTATGAGTCGTCATTCCGGCAACAGCCGGTCGCCGTGGAAAAGCCGAAAGTCGAACCGAAGACTCCGGCCAAGAAAGACGAGGCTGCGGCCCCGATCATTGACCCGGATCAAGTGGACCAAACTGGCGAGTCGGTGGTCGAAGCCGATGTGAAGGCGAAAGACGGCCGCACCGCTGCCTGGCTGGCCTTTGTGCAGGCGTTGATCGGGTCGGCGGAGTTTCGATACGTGCGGTGAGGAAAAGGCCACCTCACCCCCTAACCCCCTCTCCTGACAGAGAGGGGGGACCAGACAGGCCGGCGAAGCGCTGACGCAACGAACAGAGATTGACGCCCTCTTGCTCCCCCTCTCTGCCAGGAGAGGGGGGCGGGGGGTGAGGTCGCCGGGCCAACCGCCGGAACCCAAACGAAATACTCACGAAATTTAAAACTCAAGGATTGTCGAATATGTTTTCCCCCGATTTGATCTCGGCCGTGTCCCGGCGGCAGGTGTTGAAGTCCGCCGGCGCCGGGTTTGGGTATCTGGCCCTCGCCGGGTTGCTCGGCCAGGAGGCGGCGAAAAGCCGGGCGGCCGAGGCGCCGAAGCCGCTGGCCCCGAAGGCCCCGCATTTCCCGGTGAAGGCCAAGAAGGTGATCTTCCTGTTCATGCAGGGAGCCA
>NZ_JH636443.1:218316-256908 GCF_000255705.1 Zavarzinella formosa DSM 19928 | reverse complement strand
ATCAACCCGCCGCCAAACTTCGGCGGGGCCGTCAACTACGGCAGCGCATTCCTCCCGGCCCACTTTCAGGGAACCCGCATCAACGACGCCGGCGAACTCGCCCACCTGAAGGCCGGCACCTCCGGCGATCTCCAGCGGAAGCAACTGGACCTGATCCAGTCGATGAACCGCGATCTGGCCGGCACACCCGGCGCTCCGGATCAGGTGGATGGCGTGATCGAGTCCTATGAACTCGCCTTCCGGATGCAGGGGAAGGTGCCGCAGTTGCTCGACATCTCGAAGGAACCGCAAAAGGTGAAGGACGCCTACGGCATCAAGCCCGGCCCGGCCGGGGCCTTCGCCCGGCAATGCCTCATGGCCCGGCGGTTGAGCGAGGCTGGCGTGCGATTCGTGGAGATCTGCCAGCCGGGCTGGGATCATCACAACAACTTGCACAAGGGGCTGATTAACAATTGCGCCGCCGTCGATCAGCCGACCTCGGCCCTGCTGGCGGACTTGGAGAATCGCGGCTTGCTGGAAGACACGCTGGTGATCTTCGGCAGCGAGTTCGGCCGCCAGCCGACCACGCAGGGCGTCGATGGCCGGGACCACAACATCACCGGCTACCCGATGGCCCTCGCCGGGGCCGGCATCAAGAAGGGCGTCACTTACGGGGCGACCGACGAGTACGGCATCAAGGCCGTCGAAGGCCGGATGCACACCAACGACCTGCACGCCACCCTCTTGGCCCTGATGGGCCTCGACCATGAGAAGCTGACGTATCGCTACGCCGGCCGTGACTTCCGGCTGACAGACGTGGCCGGCAAAGTGGTGAAAGAGATCATGGCGTAACGGACGTCATCGGCCGCCGTAACCGTAACCGTATGGGTAAGAGTCATACGAGGTGACAACCGGCTGGGACTGGTTGCGGCGATCCCGGATACGGTTGCGGAGCCGAAGCAGAGACGGTTCGGCGATCCACAGCAAAGTATCCTTTGGCGGCCCGGCCACCGGGGAACCGTAGATCACCACGCGGGCGGCCCGGATGGCGGGCGGCAGGGCAAACGCCAAGGCGACCAACGCCGGGCCGCCGCCGAAGAACAAGCCGATGGAGGCAATGTTCACAATGTTTGGCGCCGCATCAATGAATGGGTGGCGCGTCGGGAACTCCACACCTTCGGTGGGGCCAAAGAAATAGGCCGACGGATCGGCCAAGATCTGCAACGATTGTTGCAGTCGTGGGTGACGGGCCAAAACAGCCGGAGGATACGGCGCCGGAGCGGGGACGATCCAAATCACTTCTCCCGGAGCCGACATCGGAGTGCCCAAAATCACTTGCGGTTCAGGCTGGAACTGAATGATTTGCTGGCCGAAGGTTGTGGAGGCACTCCCGGCAAACATCAGCAGACTTGCCAACAATCCGATGCGGCGCATAGTCAAACTCTTTGATCTGGGCAAAAGAAATTGATTGAGGGCAATTTAACTTATCATGGTTCCACTCCATGAAATTCAGAATGGCATTCGACTTTTGAAATGCCTCTCAATCACAAGCCGCAAATGCCGGAGAACCCCGCCAACTCGAAGACGGCATCAAACATTTACCATTGCGGAAGTTATGTTTCCCTGACAGCCTGTCAGGTTATGCGGAAAGCACCCCAGGCACGGCATTCACCAAAAGCATTCAGCAGGGGCCAACGGGGCCTTCTTCAATTCAGCCAGGCGGATCAAACCGTTCAACAGCATCACCCCGAAAAGCAATTCTGTCGATCCTTTCAAATTGATTTGTGCAAGATCGACGGCAGTCGCCAGTATTCCTCTTCAATGCCATGAGGGCAGTCTTTGCGATGGGAATGCTGAAACAACCTCGATGATTGACCAACTCCCTTTCAGGCCAACATCATCGCGATTGTTTTGGAAGTTTTGTGCGATTGAAAATGACCGGCATTGGTTTTGCTCAAAAACTTTGCCTGACCATCCAGCGCACCAGGATCCAAAACCGAACGAGAGGTGGCCGGTGAACTCACCCCAACCCAAGCGTGATCTCCATAGCCCGAGAACGGCGAACGCCCCGCACTCGGTTTATCATGAATCGTTTGAACTCCCCGAAGCCCGCAAACTATACGACCCCGACGGGGTGCAAGACTTGGCCGAGTTCGCGGACAACTTCATGCCCGATGAAGTGACGAAAGACTTTAGCAAGCGGATGCATTATGCCGCTTATCGCTGGAAAAAGGCCAAGGGAGTCGCCGAGGCGGCCCGTTGGAAGTCGGCCTATGTGAAGCTCCGCGACGAAGTGGTGTTGGGAAATCGCAAGCTCGTTTACCGGGCAGTGCGCCGCCGAATGGCAATGTCCAACAAGTCGGACGATTTGATCGGCGATTGCCAGATCGTCCTCATTCAAGCCGTCGCGGCGTTCAACCCGTGGATGGGCATCCGCTTCAGCACCTATGCGTTCACCTGCCTCGTCCGGGCGCTCGCCCGGATGGCCCAGCGCATGTCCAACGACTGGCTGTCTCGCTCCGCTTCCTTGGAAGTGCTGCCGGATGGCGAACCGGGTCAAAAATTCGAGGCCGAGCTGGTTTCTTCCAGCCTCTTCCGAGTGGACGAATATCTCCGCGCGGATCATCCCCTGCTGACGTACCGGGAAAAAGTCATCATCTCCAAGCGATTCTGTTCCCCGGACAGTGATGATGTGCAAACGTTGGAGAAAGTCGGCCAAGATCTTGGCCTCTCCAAAGAACGGGTCCGTCAAGTGCAAGCCTCGGCCCTTGGCAAGCTTCGCAGCGCTTTGTTGGGAACGACGGCATAAGGAAGCAAATCGCGCAGACAAGCGGCCAGACATTGCCCAAACGGCGGGGAGCCTCAAAATTCCCCGCCGTTTCCTTTTTTCAAATCATTCACCAATTATCCGGCGACGGAAGCCGTTTGCCCCGCAAAAGCCGGGGGCGTTTCGCCGGCCGCGCATTCCCGCCAAATTCGGGACAACCGGTCGGCCAGCGTGTCCCAATCGTATTCCCGCTCGACGGTCATCCGGCCGCGTTGGGCCATTCGGCAAGCGAGCTGATGGTAGGCGGTCACGTCCAAAATCGCATCGGCGAAATCGACGGGCTCATCGGCGATGGTCAGATGTTCTTGATGCCGCAGGCGAAGCCCCTCGACGCCCACTCGGGTGGTGACGACTGGCAGGGCAGTGGCGAGGGCTTCCAGAATCTTCAGCCGAGAGCCGCCGCCGATGCGGAGGGGCACGGCCATCATCCCGGCTTGTTCCAGAAACGGGCGGACATCCGGCACATCGGCATGAAGCTCGGCGCCGGGGGTGCGGGCGATCAGCGTTTGCAAGTCCTTCGGCGGCTTGCGGCCGACCACCTGAAACACGGCCCGCGATTCTTGCTCCCGCACAGCCGGCCAGATCTTCTCCAACATCCAGCGGACACCGTCCAGGTTCGGCCGCCAGTCGAGGCTGCCCAAAAAGAGAACACGGAACGGGTCGCGGTCGCGGGCTTCCACCGGCTGAAAGCGGCGGGTGTCCACGCCGTTGTCCACGACATCGGCATCCGGCGTCCCGAATCGTTCCGCCATCAGCCGGGCATCCTCGGCGCTGACGGCGATGGAGCGGGTGGCTCGGCCATAGGCCCAGGTCTCGAAGTGTTCAAACTTTCGCCATTGCTCCCGGAGAACCCACTTCTTGACCGGGTGCGTTTCCACTTCCGAGGAGCGTTGCCAGATGAGCGATTCGACATTGTGGGCCATCACCACCCACGGTTCCGGCCGGCGGGCGAGCAGGCGGGCGTAGGGGGTCCACTCGGCATGCCACAAGTCCGGAGCGTCTTGCTTGGCCAGTTCGCGGATGGCCGCCCCCATCGCCGGGCTGGCGTGCGTCGCCACCGAGTAGGGAAGCGGCGAGAAGAGATTGGCAAACAACCGGGCGTAAAACCCGAGGCCGGATTTGGGCGGCACGACCCGGTCAACCACCCGCACGGCGATCCCGGTTTCGGCCATCGCCCGCTCGGCCGGTTCTTGTTCGGCGGGGTCGGCCTGCCGATGCGTCAGGATGGTGATCCGGTGTTCGGCCGCCAGCCGGGACAGCAGATTGAAGGTGCGGATGCGCTTGCCGGAGGTAAGCGGGAAAGGAAGTTCCTCGTCGAGAACAGCCACATGCGCGCGGGACATCGGAATCCTTTCCGGTGAGGGTGACGCGGTGATTATGACATGCCGGCGAAATTCTGGCGAGACGAACTTCCGGCCGATGGCCCTCAAAAGGCTGGAAACCGGAAAGCCTTCTTCCTATCCCATCATCACACCACCGTGGGTCGTTCGCCCGCCGACCTAACATCTTGGAAAACAATCTCATGCGTCGATTGATGACATGGCTGGCCCTGCTGCTCCCGGCGATCCCGGCGGCGGCCCAGGCGCCGGACGAAGCCCGGCTGATGCGGTTTCCGACCATCTCCGACCAAGCCGTTGTCTTCGGCTATGCCGGAAATCTTTACACCGTCCCGACCGGCGGCGGCATCGCCCGACGGCTGACCTCCCATGATGGCTACGAGATGTTCCCCCGGTTTTCGCCGGACGGGAAATTGATCGCCTTCACCGCCCAATACGACGGCAACACCGAAGTCTATGTGATGCCGGCCGAAGGGGGCACGCCGAAACGGCTGACCTTCACCGCCACGCTCGGCCGCGATGATGTCTCCGACCGGATGGGGCCAAACAACATCGTCATCGGCTGGACCCCGGACGGGAAGAACATCCTGTTCCGCTCCCGGATGATTACCTTCAACGACTTCATCGGCCAACTGTTCACCGTCAGCGTGGACGGCGGCTTGCCCGAACAATTGCCGCTGCCTCGCGGCGGGTTCGGGTCGTATTCCCCGGATGGCAGCAAACTGGTGTACAACCGCATCTTCCGCGAGTTCCGCACTTGGAAGCGCTATCGCGGCGGCATGTGCGATGATGTCTGGACTTACGATTTCAACACCAAACAAACCGAGCAACTCACCAACGACGCCGCCCAGGACATCATCCCGATGTGGGTCGGCGACAAGATTTACTTCATCTCCGACCGCGAAGCCACGAAGCGGTACAACCTGTACTCCCTCGACCCAAAGACGAAAGCCACCAAGCAACTGACGACCTTTGCGGATTTCGACATCAAGTTCCCGTCGGCCAGCGGCAAGGCCATCGTCTTCGAGAACGGCGGCTTCCTCTACAAGTACGACGTGGCCACGGACAAGACGGACAAGATCCCCGTGCGGATTCTGGAAGACGGCAACTCGGCCCGAGGCGGCCTCACCAACGTGAGCAAGAACATCACCAGCTTCGGCATCTCCCCCGATGGCAAGCGGGCGTTGTTCGGCGCCCGAGGCGAGTTGTTCACCGTCCCGGCGAACAGCGGGCTGACCCGGAACATCACCGGCACGTCGAACGTGCATGAACGGAACTCCGAATGGTCCCCCGATGGCAAGACCATCGCCTATGTCTCCGATGCCTCCGGCGAAGACGAGATTTACACTGTCCCGCAAGATGGCAGCGATGCGGCGACGAAGATCACCACCGGCGCGGACACGTACAAGTACGAAATCAAATGGTCCCCGGATGGAAAGAAGATCGCCTGGGGGGACAAGAAGCTCCGGTTGCAATTTGTGGATGTGGCGACGAAGCAAGTCACGCTGGTCAATCAGGCGAAGGCATGGGAAGTCCGCGACTTCAACTGGTCGCCCGATTCCAAGTGGCTCGCCTATAGTCGGCAGGAAACCGAGGCGATGCACAAGGTTTATCTGTACGGCGTCGAAACCAAGCAGACCCACGAAGTGACCGACGGCTGGCAGGCTTCCAATTCCCCCGTGTTCAGTTCGGACGGCAAATATCTGTTCTTCGCCTCGGCCCGTGATTTTAACCCGATCTACAGCCAGACGGAATGGAACCATGCCTATGTGGACATGGAGCGGATCTACTTTGTGATTCTCGCCAAGGACACGGAAAACCCCTTCAAGGTGAAACAGGACGAAGTCGGCGCCAATCCGCCGGGCGCGGCCCCGGTGGCCTCGCCGCCGAATGTGAAAGTGGATGCCGACGGCCTGAAAGACCGCATTATCGGCCTGCCGATCCGGGCCGGCAATTACTCCAACCTGCAAGCGGCGGGCGGCCTGATCTTCTACCAAGCCGGGGCCTTCCGGCAGCCGCAAAACTTCCACGCCTACGATGTGGCCGGGAACAAAGAACTCACCCTCGGCCAAATCAACGGCTACGAAATCTCGGCCGACGGCAAGAAGATGATCGTCTCCAAGAGCGGCAATTACGGCATCATCGACCTGCCTCGCGGCGCGTTCGACTTCAAGCACCTCGACCTCGGCGGTCTGGAAATGCGGCTCGACCGGCAGGCCGAGTGGAAGCAGATTTTCAACGAATGCTGGCGGCAAATGCGAGACTTCTTCTACGATCCGGGCCTGCACGGCGTGGACTGGCTGGCCATTCGCAAGAAATACGAAGTCTTGGTGCCGCATGTGAAGCACCGTTATGACCTCACCTATGTCATCGGGGAAATGATCTCCGAACTGAACGCCGGACACGCCTATGTCGGCGGCGGGGAAGCCCCGGTGGTTCCCCGGATTCAAACCGGCCTGCTGGGCGCGCAACTCAAGAAGCACCCGGAGAGCAAGTATTACCAGATCACCAAGATCCTCAAGGGCGCCAGTTGGGACGGGGCGTTGAAGGCTCCGCTGGCCGAAGTCGGCATGGATGTGAAAGAAGGCGAGTTCATCGTCCGCGTCAACGGCACGCCGACGAACGAAGTGGCCAATATCTATGAACTGCTGCTGAACACCGTCGGCAAGCCAATCACCCTGCACATCAACAGCACGCCGAACGTGAAGGGGGCGAGGGCCGTCGTGGTCACGCCGATCGCGGATGAATCGAAGCTCTATTATCACGAATGGGTGCAGGGGAATATCAAGAAGGTGTCCGACGCCACCGGCGGCAAGGTGGGTTATCTGCACGTCCCGGATATGCAAGTGCCCGGCCTGAACGAGTTCGTGAAATACTACTACCCGCAACTTTCCAAGAAGGCATTGCTGATCGACATGCGCGGCAACGGCGGCGGCAACGTCTCCCCCATGCTGATCGAACGCCTTCGCCGGGAAATCGCGATGGTGGGCGTGGCCCGAAACGGCGCCCCGACGGTTGATCCGGGCGGGACGTTCGTCGGCCCGATGGCCTGTCTGCTCAATGAATTCAGCGCCTCGGACGGCGACCTGTTCCCGTACCGCTTCAAGTATTACAAGCTCGGGCCATTGATCGGCAAACGCTCTTGGGGCGGCGTCGTCGGCATCCGCGGCTCCCTCCCGCTGACAGACGGCGGCACCCTGAGCAAGCCGGAATTTTCGCGGGTGGATGTCGCCGGGAAAGAATGGATCATCGAAGGCCACGGCGTGGACCCGGACATCATCCAAGACAACGACCCCGCCAAGGAATTCGCCGGCGTTGACGAGCAGTTGAACAAAGGCATCGCCGTGTTGCTGGAGAAGTTGAAGACCGGCGAAAAGACCCTGCGGGTGACCCCGCCGTATCCGAAACGGTAGGGTTTAGGGTTGATTTCAATTTGACGTGGCGGCCAAAGTGTCTTGGTTTTGTCGGTCCAACGGACCGACAAAACCAAGACACTTTGGCCGCCACACCTATTCAAAACCCGCTATAAATCAGGCGGTTTTCGCCTCGGCGATGGCGGCGGGAAGAATCTTCACCAACGCATCAATCTCGCCCGTCGTGTCGTAGAAATGTGTCGAAACCCGGATGAGCATCCGGTCGGGGCGTTCGATCACCGGGATTTCGATGCGGTGTTTCCAGATCGCTTGCCGCAAGGCTTGGGCCTGTTTCGGCCCCTGCAACGGCAACTCAAAAGCAGTCAAAGAACCGCTCATCTGCGGATGCGATGGCGTGGCCTCCCGCAAGTTCAACTCGCCCAATCGTTGCCGGGCATACTGGCTTAATTCCCGCATCCGGCCACGGATCGCTTCCCATCCGATGGCTGTTTGAAAGTCGATGGCCTTCGGCGTCGCCAGCCACGGGCAGATGTCTCGCGTTCCTTCAAATTCCAAGAATCGTGTCCGGGCGGTCGAGCCAAAGTCATCCCGACCATCGGGGTTTCGTTTGCCCGCCGATTGCTCCCCGAGCGGGTATTGATCGGGCCGATATCCCCAACTCACATGCAATGGCTGCAAACGGTCTTCGTTCCCCGGCCCGATCACAAGAAAGCCCGTCCCCGAGGCGGCCAGCAACCATTTGTGGCAATTGCCCGTGTAAAAATCGGCCGCGACGTCGGACACATTCAGAGGAATCATTGCGGGGGCGTGGGCGCCGTCGATCACCGAGACGATGCCACGCTTCCGGGCTTCCGCACATAGTTCCCTGGCGGGCAAGACCATGCCAAGCGGGGACAGCACATGGCTGAAGAACAGCAACCGCGTGCGAGAGGACATGGCCTTGGCGGCGGCCTCGACGATTTCGCCCGGTTCTTTGGGATATTTCGGCAGGGCAAATGTCTTCAAGGAAAGGCCCCGCTGTTGGGCCACCCGTTCCCAGCACCAGTGCATCGCCCCGTATTCGTGGTCGCTCAGGAGAATTTCACCGGGGGAATGAATCATCAAACCGGAGGCCACGAGGTTGATCGCCGCCGACACGTTTGAGGTGAAAACCAATCGCTCGGGGATGGTTCCCAAAAATCCCGCCAGTCGTTCGCGGGCGGTCCATAATAGGGGCGGAACCTGCCGGACGAAGAAGTGCGTCGGCTCGGCCGCCAGCCAGTGGCGGTATTCGGTCACCTCTTCAAAGACGCATTTTGGAAGCGGCCCAAACGAGCCGGTGTTCAGGTTGATGATCGTCGGGTCGAGCATCATCTCGCCGCGAAGGACATCCCAATCCGGTTTTGGCCGTTCACCCGCGACGGTCATGGTGTATCATCCCAAGATAGTTTCTGAAAATACTCTCATCATCCGACATCCGCATGTGGGAATCGCTTTATCCGCCGTCGCCTCGTGAGGTCGAAGTTCCCTTGAAGGGACGATCTTCCGCGATGACACCCGGCGAGCGGGTCCGCATGGGCTTACTGTATGTCGCGCATGCGCTGCCGTTGCTCTGGCCGTTCGTTCTCCTGGGCGCGGCGGGCTGGCTGGTCACGGATCTGGTCGCTGTCTGGAGTTGGCGAACCCTGGCGGTCATCGGTCTGGCGATGGCGTTTTTGGGATCGTTGCGGGCTTATTCCTCTCGCTGGAACCGGCGGCCGGAGGATGTCCGGCCGGTTTCTCAAACGGACCAACCCGGCTTATGGCGCTTTGTCGAAAAGATCGCCGCCGATCAATCGGCCCGCGTTCCGGACGGGTTGATCGTCAATGCCTCGGCCGAATGTCGCTGGTTTGATCGCTGGACGCCGTTCGGCGGAATTCGTTCCCATCTGGTGATCGGCCAATGGGTGATCGAACTCTTCTCCTTGGGCGAACTCAAGGCGCTGCTTTCGTTGCGGCTCGCGTGTGTGCGCGGCCTGCCTTGGGAACAACGCCGGGCGAGATTGCGGCAGGGGCTGGCCCTTCGGCTCTCCGGCGAGGATCATTGGAGCGACGACGATTTCGGGGCCGGCCGGATGATGCGCGGATTGTGGTGGTTCTCCGCGTGGCCCGTGATCGTGATTCTCAAGGTGATTTTGTGGAATGAAGGAAACCACACCGACCCGTATGCGGATGATGAAACCGCCTGCCGTCTGGCCGGGACCGACGCCACCTTACTGGTGATGGCCAAATCAGACCGGTTGGAGCAGGTGTTGAAGGGAATGGACAAACTCGCCCTTCAATGTGCCGACGGGGGCTTTTGGGTGGAGAACCTGTTCACGCTCACCCCGGATGCCATTCGGTTACAGCTTGAAGACACCGACCGCGAGCAATGGCAGGGCCTGCAACTTCCCCGGACGCCGACGCTGGCCCGCGACCGGGAATGGTTCGATCTCGGGGCTTCCTACGCATCCAATTTTTGGGTCGGCTTTCCGGAGGGGGATCGCCGGGAGGAACGGGCGAAGCGGAATTATCTGTGGAACGAAGCCGACTCGCGGCCAAGCACCTTGTTGATCGACAAACTGTCGGTCGTCCGGCGGGAACTCACCGCCCGGCAATATCGGCGATTGAATCTGGAGCTTACCGACACTTACCCCGTGTCCATCTCGCTGCTGCGTCGCTGGCTGTATCGGGAGACGGAATCCCCCTTCCCGGCATCGGCGGGCCAGTTGTACGCGGAAGGCCGGCTGATCGAACCCGGCTCCAAGATCGACCGCGAATCATCGCAGTTGCCGGAGGACGAGGCCGAACTGTGGCATGGCTTGCCGACGCTGTACGACGAGGCGGGAAAAGTCTGGCTGCGCTGGAGCGATGTCTCCAAGCGGCTTGAAAAGATTGCCGCCAAAAATGACCGATCCCGCAAGGATGACATCCAGACAGAGCATCTTCAGCGGGCGAAGCGGGACAGCGCATTGGCCCTCGCCGGATTTGACCACCGGTTGCATGTCATCCATCGGCAACTGGCCGCCCGGATCGACAACCCGAAACTGGTCGCGGAACTGGCTCGCCGGACGGAGGCGGTCGTGCGGTTTCAGACGCTCGTTTCCCAAGCCCGCCAGTGGACAAGGGTATTGCGCCGGGATCGCGACAGCGTGGCCGAGACGATGCGGCCAAACCCCCGATTTCTTCGGGATGTCCATCTGACCATTCGGGACGCCCTGGACCGATTGGAGGAAATACTCGACTGGTGCAAACATCTGGAGGACACAGAAGTCTCCAGCCTGATCGAGCAAATGCCCCTTGACCGCTTTTTGTGCTCGCACACCCACCTGCCCGATGGCAAAAGCGGTTCGATGGCGAGCCGGATTGAAGAAACCTGGCGACTCTGGCGCGAGGTTCGCCGCAAGGCCGACTGGCTCCATATCCAACTGGTGGCCGGGATGGTGCGGGTCCACGAAGACATCGTCCAAGCCTTCGCGGACCATATGGAAGTGTCGGTCAATTGAAGCAAGGCGGCGCCGGAGGGTGTGCCAAATCTTTCGGGCACACGTCAGCGGCTTGTATTCGCCCCAAGGGGGCGCTCGATAATAGACAGGGGCGGAAGCCCCTGGAATCCCGCGATTTTAAGGGTTTTCTGCCCCAACGGGGCAGCGCTTGCGAGTTGTGCCACCCCGTTGGGGTGGATTCCTTTTGGCGATAATAGCCAAGGGCTTCCGCCCTTGGCTATTATCGAGCACCCCCTTGGGGCGAAAACCAAGAGGCGAAAACCGACCGGACAGGCCTGCCAGAAAGATTTGCCACACCCGCGTTGGAGAATATCCTTTCACTTCGTTTCAATCTCCAGCGTCTTCTTCACGACTTGGGCCGGGTCGCCGACGATCACCGTTCGGCCGTCTTTGCGTTCGAGTGTTTGGAATTCGTGAATCACTCGGTCGGTCACGTCTTTGCCTCGCAACACTTTGCCGGCCGGGAATTCCATGTCCGAGGCGAACAGGGTGATTTGCTCCCGGCCCAAGCCTCCGCGAATCTGGATGGCCGGTTGGCCGGATTCGGGGAAGTGGAGGCTCTTGCCCGGTTCCAGTCGGGTTTTCGAGTTCAACAGAATCACTTTTCGGCCTTTGGCGCTGGTGCCGATCAATTCCACATACAGCGTTTTCTCTGATTTGTTGGTGATGGTCACCCGCATTTCGTCCCCCGGCTCGAAGACGTTGTTTTTCTTGTTGGTCTTCAATTCCACCTGGAAGGGGGCATTCACCACCGGGAAATCCCGGCGAATGTCGCCATCGAGCGGAACGACCGGGATGCCGAGGCCCAAGCCACGAACCGCTTGGTCAAAATATTCTTCCCACGCATCGCGCCGCACGACGCCGCCATTGGTCAATGGAAGCAAGCCAAGGCCGGTGAAGGCGGGCGAGCGGAAGATCGCCCGGAGATCGGCCGATTCGGTCAATCCCAGTTCCCCGGCGGCCATTGTGAGCGTCAGGGGATTGTCCGCATAGCGATGGCTCACGGGGATCAGCGGTTCCCGTGTCGCCGGTTTGCCAAACAGTTTCCTCATCGCGTCCGTAAAACGGGTGGTATCTTCCTTCAAATGTTCGTTCATCATTTTTTGTTCGGGATAGAGGAGCAGGGCCTCACGCTTGTCGAACGCGGCCACCCCCGGCAGATTCAGCAGGGCAGGCCGCACGTTATCGACGAATCCCTTGATGCCGTTGTCGTGGCAGCGAATGCACGACAGGCCGTTGCGAACTGTCTTGTCCTCGGCGAATTTGTCCACCACGATCTCGGTCGGGGCAAACTCCAATCGGTTCCCTTTGTTATCGGCGACATAATAGCCGTTCAGCCCGTTCGGAAGGGAGAATAGCATCTCGCCGCCGCTTTCCTTGAAGTCAATCGGGTCTTTGAACATGTTTTCCGGCCCCCGGTTCGACTTGAAATCAAAGCTCTTCCAGTAGTATCCATGCCGGGAATTGTGCCGCTCCACGACGCGGTTATTGTGCGAAACACCGGAAACCGTCATCCCGGCCCGCTTCGCCAGATGATCGCGGATGTTGGCCGCCGAATCGACGCCGAGCTTCATTTCGAGTTCGGCCAGCGTGCGGGGAAGTTGAAGAAAATCATCGTACAAGCCGGGAAGTGTTGCCACGCTGGAGAACCAGTCGGCCCGCACAAACGGAATTGGCCGGGCCATCTCGGCTTGGACCAAGTATTCCTCGGCGAGCCGATCAAAGGTTTCAGAGTCCTTGTACAGAATCGCGTAGGGGTATTCGAGCAAGGCCAGATCGTGCAGATTGACGCGAGACTTGCCGAGATTCAACCGGCCGTCATACGCCTCGAAGGGGGCGATGTGCCAGCCAAGCTGGCGGAGATCAATGGCGAAGATGGTGTTGGCCGGGGCATCAATCATTTGCGGCCGAACGATGGTGGTTTCCCAACTCAAGTGATTGATGGCTTTGCCGAACGCTTCCCGGTGGAGTTCGAGTTCATCGGCCGTCGCCCCGCCGACCAGCAAATGATTGATGCTGAAATACCGCATAAACCGCCGGTCTTCGGGTTTCTGCTCGCGGACATGGGCGAGGATCTTCTTCAGCACATATTCCACCCCGGCGTTCTGCTGGCCGGCCGTTTGCTCGGCCGCCGGTTTGGCTGCATCGGCCGGGAAGTCCGGCGCCCCGGCGGCAATCCACTTGCGGATGCTTTCGATGTCTTGGGGATTCAACTTTGGCTGGCCGCTTGGCGGCATGACGGTGTCGTCATCAGCCGAGATCAGTTGGACGAGGTATGAATCATCCGGCTTGCCGGGGACGATCTTTTCTTTCTTCACCAAGAGTTCACGGTCCAGGATTTTCACCCCGCCGTTGGCTTTCGCCCCCCCGTGGCATTCCAGACAATGGGCGCGAAAAATCTCTTTCGCCCGGCTGGCGAGAACTTCGGGTTTCTCCTTCGCGGCCGGTTCCTTGGGTTGGGCGAACAGCGGCCCGACGGCGAGGATGGCGACGAACAGAGGGGAGAGGAAAAGACGGTTCACGGCGGCACGTTGGGGTCGAATGGTTAGATTCGTTGACACGCAGAACGGAGATCACAGGCGTGTCTTCCAAAACTGTACAAGAACACCCGTGGTTTCGTGACAAAAAATCTGTGTGAGGATTTTTTGTCACGAAACCAAATCAAACTGGTAAAGTTCTTGTCAGATTGGCACGCGATGTCCGTTTGGCTTGATCGCAGACCCAAACCTTGGAACTCCCCCATGCGACTCTCAACATTGCTCGTCATCGGTTTCATCGGCTTCGCGGTGTCAGCCGCGCCGGCTCAAGACCCCGTCTCTCTGGAACGCACGCTCGCCCGGACGGCGCCGGATGTGATCAAGCATCTCAAGGACAAAGGCTATCAGAATGTTGGAGTTCTCAAGTTTCTCGTCGTCAAAGGGGACGATCAAAAGCTGTCGGACAACGCCGGGACACTCAACCGCACGGTGGCCCGACAACTGGAAATGGGGCTGATTTTGGCGAACGATCCGCTGAAGCCGATCGGCATTATTGACGATGCCAGTTCGGTCGCCGCCAAGACGCCGGGGGCCAATCATCTGAGCAAGGAAGGTCGGTTGAAACTCTTCGAGCCGTCCTATCCGCTCGCCTGGGGCAAGGAGGATGTGATGGCCGATGCGTTTGTCACCGGAATCATCGGCATCAGCCCCGATTTGAAAACGCTGTCGGTGCAATTGCTGGCCTTCGACGCGAAGACCAACAAGCTCGAACCATTGGGCAAAGAACTCGTCGCCAAGAACGACTCCCGCAAGCTCTCCGAAATCGGCGAGAGCTTTTCCCGCGGTGCCTTCGATGATGGCAATATTGAGACGAAACGTGATCCCAAAGACTTGGCGAAACACGAGCAACAAGTTCTCGACCATGCCGCCCAAGTGAAGAAAGAGGAGGCCAAGAACCCTGTTCTGGAAGACAACACACCGATCCGGTTGGAGGTGCTTTACGACGACAAAGTGATACCGTTTGAGATCAAAGGAGGAAAAGCCTTCATCCCGGAACCGGCCGAGGGGCAAAAGGTCACGCTGCGGGTCAAACATGCCGCCAAATCGGGCATCTTCGGGTGCGTTGTCAAAGTGAACGGCGAGAACACGCTGTTCCGCGAACGGTTCCCCGATCTGCAATGCCGCAAATGGCTGGTGTTCCCGGAAAACAAAGCCGGCATCGACATCATCGGCTTCCAAAAAAATGATACCACTACCGAACAGTTCCGTGTCCTTTCCAAGGCCGAATCAAAAGCCCGAGAAATTGATTACGGGGCCGATGTCGGCACCATCACGCTGACCGTCTTCCGAGATCGCAAGGGCATGCCCCCGGTCGGCGAACTTGGCAAGGAAGCGGAAATCACCAAAGTGCTTCAAGACGCCCATCCGCCCGAGAACAAGCCGATGAACTTCCACGCCCTGACGGCCAGAATGCTCGATGACGCCAACCGGGGCCTGATCGGCGAAGGCAACACAGTGGGCAGCGAGATCAAACAAGTGGAATTCAAGAGCGATCCGATTCCGGTGATGTGCCTGACAGTGGTGTATTACAAGAAGCAGTGAACGCCCGGATTGGTTTGATAAGATGAACGCTCCCACCCCGTGCCCAAGTTTCTGGAGCGATCTTTCCCATGCGATGGCGTTTGCGTATCCTCTCGGCGGGCCTCGCGGCCCTGGCCCCCGCCGTGTTTCTCCTTGCCAATCCCGAGCCTCCCAAATCGGGCTACAACCCTCCGCTCGCCAAAGCCTCGGACGAGGCCGACAAGGCGATTGCCCGCTTCCAATACGACAAATCCCTGAAGGTGACGACGTGGGCCGCCGAGCCGTTGCTCGCCCAGCCAGTGGCCTTCGCCTTTGACGAAACCGGCAAATGTTATGTGGCCGAGACGTTTCGCCATTCGCATGGCGCGACCGACAATCGGAGCCACATGAACTGGCTGGACGACGAACTAGCCGCCCGGACGGTTGCGGACCGCGTCGCCCTCTACAAGAAAGATGCCGGGAAGAAGTTTGCCGAACAGTACGAGAAGGAACACGAACGAGTCCGCTTGGTGCAGGACACCAAAGGATATGGGAAGGCCGACACTTCCACGGTGTTCAGCGATGACTTTGGCCGGGCCGAAGATGGCATCGGCGCCGGGTTGCTCGCCCGGCACGGGGAAGTCTTTTACACCTGCATCCCCGACCTTTGGAAGCTGAAAGACACCAAAGGCACCGGCTATGCGGATGTGAAGCAGTCAATGTCCACCGGCTACGGGGTCCACACCGCCTTCATCGGCCACGACTTGCACGGTCTGCGCATGGGGCCGGACGGCCGGTTGTATTTCTCCCTCGGCGACCGGGGTTTCAACGTCGTCAACAAGGAAGGCAAACGCCTCTTTTATCCCGACACCGGCGGGGTGTTGCGCTGCGATCTCGACGGTTCCAACCTGGAGGTTTTCGCCACCGGGCTTCGCAATCCGCAAGAGCTGGCTTTTGACGACTTCGGCAATCTCTTCACTTGTGACAACAATTCCGACTCTGGGGACCAAGCCCGGTTCGTGAACGTCGTGCAAGGGTCCGATAGCGGCTGGCGCATCGGTTACCAGTATGGCTCCGCGATGCACGACGGCACTGTTCGGCAGGGGAATCGCGGCCCGTGGAATTACGAACAATTGTGGAAGCCGCAGGCCGAGAACAAGGCGTTTTATGTTCTTCCCCCGTTGCGTAACTTTGCCGATGGCCCCTCCGGCTTCACCGCCTATCCCGGTGTGGGCTTGGCCGAAAAATATGCCGGCCACTTCTTCTTGTGCGATTTCCGGGGTGGTCCCGGCGGCAGTGGCGTGTGGTCGTTCACCACGAAGCCCAAAGGTGCTTCGTTTGAAATGGTCAACCCGCAACACTTCTTCTGGAGCATTCTGGCCACCGATTGCGAGTTTGGCCCGGATGGCAATTTCTACGTGCTGGACTGGATCGATGGCTGGAACCTCAACGGCAAAGGCCGCATCTACAAGGCCCATGACGAAGCCGCCCATCAAAATCCGGCGGTCGCGGAAGCGAAGAAACTATTGGCGGAGCGATTTGACCATCGACCCGTTGCGGAACTGCTGAAACTGCTCGGCCACCCGCACCGCGACGTGCGTTTGGAAAGCCAGTTCGCCCTCGCCAAAAAGGGGGTTGGTTCCATGAGCGACATCACCGCCGTGGCCGCGAAGAGCGACAACCGTCTCGCCCGGATTCATGCGATCTGGTGCCTCGGGATGATGGGCCGGAAGGACGCCAAGGCGTTCGATGGAATATACCCGCTACTCGCCGACACCGAGATCGAAGTTCGGGCCAACGCGGCCAAGATCCTCGGCGAAAACCCGGCCACCCCGGCCGACAAGTTGCTTCCGCTGCTTGCGGATGCCGAACCGCGTGTGCGGCTGATGGCGGCTCTCGCCCTCGCCCGTGGCACGCTCACGCCGGCCGATGCCCCCAAGATTCGTGACGCCGCCTTCGCCCTGTTGAAGGACAACGGCGACAAAGACCCTTATCTGCGACACGCCGGTTCTGTGGTATTGGCCGCCCGCGTTCCGGCGGCGGCGATTGCCGAGGCGGCCGCTCATGAAAACGTCTCTGTCCGCATCGGGGCGGTGATTGCCCTGCGGCGGCAGGCTTCCCCCGAAGTGCAGGCGTTTCTTGCTGACGCGGACAAAAACGTATTGACGGAAGCCGCCCGCGCGATCAACGATGTGCTGATTACCCCGGCCATGCCCAAACTGGCCGCTTTGCTCAGCCGCACGGATATTGTCCCGGAAGTGGCTTACCGGGCGTTGAACGCCAACTTCCTTGTCGGCAAAGCGGAAAACGCCGTCGCCCTCGCCAATCACGCGGCCAACCCGCAGGCCGCAGAAGGAACGCGGGCTGTCGCGCTGAAGATGCTCGGAGATTGGTCCACCCCCCCGCGACGGGATTATGTGACCGGCCTGACGCAAGCCATCGAACCCCGCCCGCAAGAACAGGCGGCCGCCGCCATCACGGCCGTGCTGGGCAAGATTTTCGCCGCCCCGGATGCAGTGAAGAAGGAAGCCACCGCCGTCGCCTCCAAGCTCGGGATCAAGCAAGTCGGCCCGTTCCTGTTTTCGTTGGTCGCGGACGCCAAGGCCCCCAGTTCCAGCCGGGTCGACGCCCTGACTGGTTTGGATGCGTTGAAGGACGCCAAGCTGACGGAGGCCGTCGCCAAGGCGCTGGCCAGCGACGACCCCAACCTGCGAAACGCCGCCCGCCGGTTGAATTTGAAGAAAGACCCGAACGGGGTGATGAAGCAACTCCGGGAAGTGCTGGCGGGCACGAACATCGTCGAGCAACAGGGGGCCTTCGCGTTGTTGCCGATGATTCAAACGCCCGAAGCGTTTGACATGATCGAAGAATGGCTGGAAAAATTATCGGCCAACAAGGTCGCCCCGGAACTGGCCCTCGACATTCTGGAGGCCGCCAGCGCCAGCACGCAGAAATCCGAACGCCTCCTGCGCCGGATGCGTTCCTACGAGGCCGCCCGCTCGAAGACGGATGACATCGCCAACTTCCGGGAAGCCTTGTCGGGTGGTGATGCCGCCAAGGGTCGGGATATTTTCCTGAACAAAGCGGCCGTGCAGTGCCAGCGTTGTCACAAGGTGGACGGCCAAGGCGGTGATGTCGGTCCGGTGTTGAACGGGCTGGCAAAGCAACAACCCCGGCAATACTTGTTGGAAGCCATCGTTCTACCGAACAAAGCCATTGCCAAGGGATTTGACTCCGTCGCCCTGCGGATGGCCGACGGCCGCACCGTCTCCGGGGTGCTCAAAAGCGACGATGGCAAGGAAGTCAAAGTGATGACGCCGGAAGGCAAACTCATCACCGTGAAATCGGAAGACGTGGAAGACAAGAAAACCACGAAGTCGGCGATGCCGGAAGATATCCCCACGAAGCTGACCAAACGGGAAATCCGCGACTTGGTGGAGTTTTTAGCTTCGTTAAAGGAAGAGAAGAAATAAGGAAGCATAGAAAGGCATTAACCACAAAGACGCAAAGACGCGAAGGTCACACAAAGTTTCACAAAAAAGATTGAAAAGACTTATGATCTTTCTTCTTTGTGAAACTTTGTGCGACCTTCGCGTCTTTATGGTTCGTCTTCTCTTCTTTGACGATCAGTAATCTGTGACCACTTCCCCGCCGGCTCGGGTGGCCAGCGACTGCCAACTGACGCTGTTGATGCTGTTTCGCACAAACCGCACGCTGCCATCACACAGCAGCAAGTTCACCCCGCCGGTGTGGTTGCTCCGGGCGGAGGTCAGTGCCTTGTTATGGCTGGCGTTGCCACAATCCCACTTGGTGGTCGAGTTTGGCAGGTAGAAGTGGTTGTACAACGTGTTGCCGAAGTGGCCGTTAATCCACTGCTCCCCGCGTCGCGGGTTCCATGTGCCGTTGCCGGCGTCACAGTCGGAGGGCGTCGTGTCGTTTCCACCGGCCACCTCCAGGACAACATTACGAATTCCCTGAAGCGTCGTCGGGGCGGTGGAAACCGGGGTGCCGTCGCTAATTAAACTTTCGGAGAACGCGGCGGTGCTTGACGTGCCGTCCGTGATATCGGCAATGCGGGTCGGGTTCTGGGCGAAGACACCGTTGCCATCGGGGATCTTGGTATAACTGGTGATGTTGCCCAAGGTGTCGAGAGTCACGCCGATGCCGTTGCAGGCCACGTAGTTCGTCCCGTAATAAATGCTTCCGGGAACCTGGCCGTTCATGCCGTCACTCGGGCAGACCAACAGTCCGACCCGGTTTTTCGCGGCCGCTTCATTTTGAGTCCCCACGGCGATGGTGCCATCGGGATCAATCAGGTTTTGCAACGCCGTCTGTTCCAGATAAGCAAGCAACCGGGCCGGGGCCGAGACGACCTTCGGATAAGCATTCCGGCCCTGCGGGAACACGCCCAAGGCATTCTCATGGTTGTGCATCGCCAACCCGAGTTGCTTGAGATTATTGGTGCATTTCATCCGGTTGGCGGCTTCGCGGATCTTCTGGACGGCCGGCAACAGCAGGCCGATGAGAATGGCGATGATCGCAATCACCACCAGCAGCTCAATCAGCGTGAATCCTTTTCGCTTTGTTTTCATGGGGTGGAATTCCAAGAGGGTGTGTTGGATGGTCATTCGCCGCAGCAGGGGCACTTTTCCGGCACAAAGACCGTCAGTGTCGCCGTGTAGACCGTAGACTCGAAGCCGTCGCCCTTTTCATCCTTCGGGATGCGGGCGGCGATCAGGTAATAGTTGCCGGTTTTCGGCGTGAAGCTCGCCCGGCCTTCTTTGTCCGTGGTGCGTTCGTATTCGGCGTCCGTGCCCTCTTTGAGCGTGACACCACGAGGAATGAAGGAGACCTTCACCCCTTCAGCCGGCTTGCCCGCGAAGAGGAGTTTCAGCTTGATCGGCGTCCCCGGCCCCATCGGCATCAGCGGGCTGGTTTCAGGAACGAGTTCAATCTGATGGCCAAGCGGCTTGGCGAAACCAGGTTGGTCCTTCGCCACCTTGTCCAGCGAATCGCTGACGAGGAAAAACACCTTGGCGCTGCGGTAGCTCCGGGTGGGTTTGCCGTGGTTCACCACCTTGTCCGACGTGTGGGAGGCCACATAAACGCCCGGTTTGGCGGGGGAGAACTTGGCCGAGTGAAAGCCCTCCTTCGGGGCATAGCCAAGATCGGCGAGGTCCGATTTGAGGTCGTATTTCTTGCCGGTTGGGTCGGTCACGTCAAAAGTTTGAATCATCTCTGGCGTCACTTTGCCAGCCAGTTTGAAATCGCGATGCTCGTTGCCATGATTGCCGAGCATCAGGTCAATGTGGATGGCGTCCCCGGTGCGGACGAGGTTGGTGTTGGTCTGCACCCATGTGTCGTGGGCCGACAGGACACTGTGCATCACGGCAACGGCCGCGATGGCGCTCAGAAAATGGCGCATGATTCTCCATGTGTGTGGGATGCACAATAGTCGGCCTCGCGGCATGTTCGCCGGGCCGGAACGATTGAACAATCAATGTTTTGGATGGAAGTTTGGAAGCGGAATCAGACGTGGTTTGGCGGAGGATGATCCGGCGGGGAAGCAAGAGACGGGAATTCTTCGGATTGCGGAATCAGGTGTTCCCCGATCCGCAAAACTTCGAGAAGGGCATCGGCCGCTTGGAAAGGCCGGGCCGGTTCGAGGGCGCCGTAACCGAGCTTCATGCCTTTGCATTTTTGGGCGAAGAGACCCAGCACCCACCGAACCTTGGGCGTTTCGGCTTCCGGGGTTTTCTTCGCCTCGCAACAGTCGCCGTGTTTGAGCGGGCAACTATCCTCATGCTTTTTCGCACAGCATGATTCTTTCGGTCGGGAGTTCATCAAGACCGGGACATGGGCGGGAACTTCCACGCGGTGATCCTCGGCCCAGGCGATCTTCTCCCCGAGCGTGAAACAACAGCAATCCCCGGCCCAGCATTCGTCGTAGGTGGCGCAGCCGCACAAACGGTTCGCACAAGGGTAGGCCCCTCGGGCGTCTCGCGGTTTGCCGGTTTCGATAATCGGGAAGGGCCAGCCAAAGGTGGCGACCAGATGGGCCAACAGCAACACACCCGCCACGGCCAGCCGTGGGTATCTTTCGCCGAATTGGGGGTGGGACTGTCTCATGCGGGGTGGGAGAGTCACGGATGCAACGTCATCATATCCAATGGAAGGCGAACAGGGAAAAATTCATGCAGGAATCCTCGGGCGAGTTTCTTGATTTGCGATTGGAGATCGGTTCGGCGATGGTGTATCTTGGGGCTTGGTGATCGAGCCAGCCAATCGCCCCTCCCGCCTGACGCCCCTTTTCCGGATGAAACAGATGAGTGATGCCAGTCACCTGATTTCCCGCCGTCGCATGCTTCAACTCGGCGGGGCCGGGGCATTGAGTTTGGGCGTTCCCGGAATGGTTGCCGCCCGCGTCGGGGCGGATGGCAAAACGAAGGCCACCGACCGGTCTTGCATCTTCATCCTGTTATGTGGCGGCCCGAGCCATCTTGACACATGGGACTTGAAGCCGGATGCCCCGGCCGAGATTCGCGGGCCATACAAACCGGCCGCCACGGCGGTTCCGGGCATGAGGATCAGCGAACTGGCGCCGCAACTCGCCAAGATGACCAAGTATTTCACGCTGATCCGCTCGATGACGCATGTGGGCAACATCAGCAACCACTTCGACGCGATGCACCACCTCCTGAGCGGTCAGGCCAACGCCCCGTTGGATTCCCCGTATCTCGGCTCGATCTTGTCCAAAGTGCGGCCGAGCGAACGCAGCGTGGCCTCTTATGTGTGGCTCATCAAGTGCATCGGCGACCCGGTTTTCTGCGCCCCGAACATCGGCACCGGCGGCACCCTCGGCGCCCCCCATGCCCCGCTGTTCGTCGGCACGGCCGAGAACAATCCCTCCAAACCGGGGTTCAAGGCGCCCGACGTGTTCTCCCCGACGGAACCCGTCGCCCGCATGACGGCACGCCGCGAACTGCTCGACGGCCTCAACGACGCCAGGCAGATCAAGAAACAAGAGTGGCAGGACTTGCAACATCGCGGGTTTGAACTGGCCACTTCAGCCGGCCCTCGGCAGGCGTTCGAGGTGGACCGCGAAGACCCGAAAGTCCGCGACCGTTACGGCCGCAATCCCCTCGGGCAAAACCTGCTGCTCGCCCGGCGGTTGGTCGAATCGGGCGTGGGCTTCGTCACGGTCAACGGGTGGACCGGCCAGTCTCCCGGTCAGGTTGGCGGCGGCCCGCCGAGTTCCAGTTGGGACATGCACGGCGGCGAAATGGGCATGGGCAATGCCTTTGGCAATGGTTCTTACGGCATGGGCTATTGCTTGCCGGTTCTCGACACCGCCTTGACGGCCTTGTTCACTGATTTGCAAGAGCGGGGCATGTTGGAAAAAACGCTGGTGGTGGTCACCGGGGAATTTGGCCGCACTCCGCGCATCAACCAAAACGGGAGTGCCTCCCCCGGCCGTCAGCATTGGCCGACGTGTTACTCATCCATCCTGGCCGGGGGCGGTATTCGCGGCGGGGCCGTCTACGGCGAATCGGACAAGATCGCGGCCTTCGTGAAGGACAAACCCGTCCGCCCGCAAGACCTCAGCGCCACGATCTTCCACTCGCTGGGAGTGCCGTATGAATCCCGCGTGACCAAGGAAGGTCTGACGAAGCCCCTCAGCACCGGCGAACCGCTGTTGGAATTGTTTGGCTGAAGATTCGACAGAGATGACAAAGGGCGGGTGTCAAAGGTATTTGACACCCGCCCTTTGCTTCTTTCAGATCACATCATGTTCTGTTTGCTCAATCAATCACCACGCCGTTCGCGGCAACGGCCCGCTTGAGCAAGTCGAGTTCCTTGGTCTTCTTTTCGGCCTTCAGGAATTCCATCCCTTCGGTCATGGTCTTCACGTAGAACTTGCTGACCTCGGTGCCGCGTTTGGCGGAGGTTTTGTTCGCCAGTTCGACATACAGGGAGGCCATTGTGTCTTTGCCGGCTTTGTATTTGCCGGTCACTTCCTTCACGGAGTCGAGCATCTTGGGGACATAACGCCCCTCGTCGGGGAATTTCTTGATCGACTCGCTCAACCCCTTGGCCGTGTACACCCAGATGGATGTCTGCTTCGCCCCGGTGGCGGCGGCCGCATCTTCCTTTTGGAATTCGGCCCACTTGATGCGGCACTCGCAAGCCAGATCGGGCCGGAGGGCCTTCTCGTACATTTGGGCCAATTTCTCGAACAGGTTGTTCCGGTGTTCGCGGTTGTCGTTGTAAACGCTCACGAAGTCGCCCACGATCTTCCACGAAAAGTCGGGATATTTTTGGAAGATGAAGACCAGTTTGTTCACATACGCCCGGATGATCTCTTTTTCTTCCTTGCCGATGTCGCCGTCTTTGGTCATGCGGGCGAGTTCGATCCAAGCGTCTTCGTTATGCGGAGAAAGTCGCAGAACGCCGTCAAGGAACTTGAGGCGGGCTTTCTTGTCGAAAGAATTCTTCTCGGCCAGTTCGGGGTAGAACTCCATCGCCAGTTCGGCCTGTCGCTTGCCCGTGCGATCCGAGGCGGCCGCGGACAGGCGGCGTTCCATGTCCCGGTCCAGAATCTCGTCGCCGGTCTGCGGGTCGATCAGTTGCCCGGTGTAATAGTTGTCCCCCAGATAGCGGCCGTGCGATTCCAGCGTGAACTGCACATTGTTGGCCGTCGCTGATTTCACCTCCACCCACATCACCCAGGCGTGCAATCCCTGAAACTGAGATTCCCCGCCGACATAGGCCGCCGGAACCGCCAGGCTCTTGCCGACGCGGGCCGCGAAATCGGCTTGCATGGCGCACACGCCGCCGTATTTCTTGATGTCCGCCAGCGTGTAATCGTGGTCATTCAGCTTGCAAACCGCGCTTTGGGTTCGGAGCATTTCCATGTCGTACTTGACGTCGGTCTCGTAAATCTTGCCGATCATCGGTCGCTTCGTCTGGTAGTTCGTGATCGCCCAGTCCCGCTCCTTGTCCGGCGTGCGGTGATCCACCACATAGATGAGGAACTCCCACGGCAACACTTGCAGACGGTTGAACGGTTCCTTCCCCTGCACGGCTTTGGCGTGTTCCGTGTGATAGTTGAATTCATCGAGCGGCTTGCGGGCCATGTGCCCTTCGGGGAGCTTGCTCTTGGTCCGCACTTGGTGGCCGCGATAATCGTAAATGGCCCTCGGGTTGTCCCACACCACGCTGATGGCGATGGCGAGATTGGGATACTTGGCGACGGCTTCCGGGTTGGCCTTCCAGAGAACCTTGAAAATCTCCAGGGCCTTGGCGATGTCATCTTTCTTTTCATGGATGGCCGTGAACAGTTCTTCGCGGATGTCGGTGCGGGTCTTGTCCGCGAACCAGCCCATGATCGCGGAATGATCCTCGCCGAAACCCTGCTTGATTTTGTCCTCAAAGCGAATCTGGAAGGACCGGGCCGCCGCCGCCCGCACGATCTTGTACTGGGATTTCTCGAAGAGCTTCCCGTTCTTCTGCAGATCGGTGATCTCCTGAAGCGGCGACGGCTCATCATCGGCCAGCGATAACGAACAAACGGCCAGGGTCAGGCCAAGAACACAGAGGCGAGCACGCATGGGATGGTTCTCTACGGAAAGGCGCGGGCTTTGCGAATAAGAGAAGTGTACCCGGTCATGACCGAAGATGACAAGGGAATCGGCGATGGAAAATCCGTGGCCCGCATCCCTGTCGATTATGGCGTTTTGCCGGGCGACGGGCGGCATCCCTTCTGGTATACTCGACCGCGAATCGTTCCCGAAGGATCTCCCCATGAAACATGCGTGGTTTCCCCTGATGCTGAGTCTCTTCTCCCTGTTCGCCGGCCGGGGCGGCGCCGCCTATCCAGAGGCCAAGGACCTGCCCTCCAAACCCGGACTGCCGGACCCGCTGGTGATGCTCGACGGTTCCAAGGTTTCCACCAAGGAACAATGGGCCGAGAAACGCCGGCCGGAACTCAAGGCTCTCTTTCAGCACTACATGTACGGCACGCTGCCCCCCGTGATGAAGTTTCAGGTCAAATCATTGCATAAGGATGAGAAAGCGTTTGGCGGCAAAGCCACGCTGGAAGAAGTGGGGCTGGACTTCGGCTTCCCCGATCACCTTTTGCGAGTTTTGATCGTCTCGCCGAACGGCCGCAAGGAACCCGTCGGCTGTTTCGTCGGCCCGAACTTCTGCGGCAATCACGCCATTGTGGATGACCCCAAGGTCGCCGTGCCGACATCGTGGATCTACCCGAATTATCCGGGCGTGAAGAACAACAAAGCCACCGAAGAGGGACGAGGCAAACAAGCGGATGTCTGGAACCTCGAACAGACGATTGACCGGGGATACGCCGTCGCCACTTTCTACGCCGGGGACATCGACCCCGACCGGGCCGATGCTCGCGGCGGCATTCGCCCGCACCTGCCGAAAGACCTCGACACCACCAGCATCGCCTGCTGGGCGTGGGGCGTGCATCGCATCGTGGACCACTTGGTCGCCCGACCGGGGATTGACCCGAAAAAGATTGTCTGCGTCGGCCATTCCCGGATGGGCAAAACGGCCCTCTTGGCGACGGCCTTCGATGATCGAATCGCCATCGGCATCCCGCACCAAGCCGGATGCGGCGGCACCGCCCCGAGCCGCGGAACCGTGGGCGAAAGCGTGAAACAGATCAACGACCGCTTCCCGCACTGGTTCAACGCCGAGTTCAAGAAATTCAGCGCCGACCCGACGAGACTGCCGTTCGATCAAAACGATCTGGTGGCCATCTGCGCCCCCCGCCCGGTGTTGTTTTCCAACGCCCAAGAAGACACCTGGGCCAACCCGAACGGCCAGTTCGAGGTGCTGAAGGCCGCCGATAGTGTCTATCGTTTCTTGGGCGTGGAAGGATTGGGGGCGTCAGAACCGCCGCCGATCAGCAAACTGCTTTCAAGCCGATTGGGCTATTTCGTCCGGCCCGGAAAACATTCGATGAACAAAGAAGACTGGGGGGCGTTCTTGGATTTCGCGGACAAACATTTGGGGAAGTGATGGAGCTGTGAGCCGTGAGCTGTGAGCTGTGAGCCATGAGCCATGAGCCATGAGCAAAACCAATTGGTCTTTCTGGTTTTTGCTCATGGCTCACAGCTCATGGCTCACAGCCGATCAAATTACCGCTTAAACGCCCGGAACGGCCGGAATGACGGGTCGGTTCCCTTGTATTCCCACTTGGTCGGCTTGCCTTCCTTGTCCAGTTCCTGAATCCGGCCGTTGTTCTGATTGCCCACCAGCGTGTTGCCGTTTCGCAGGCGCACGGCCGAGGTGGCGAACTGATAGTTGACGGTCCAGCCCGGCTTGCCGCTTTCCAGGTCGAATTCCGTCAGGCTGTTCATCAGGGTGACGAGGATTTTTCCGCTGGGAAGCACGTCCACCGTGGAATAGTAATTCACGCCGTTGCCGCCGACCGCGTGAACCTTGGCGATGGTTCCCTTGCGGTCAACCTTCAGCAATTGCGAATTCTGGGTGAGCAACACATACTCTCCGCTCTTGAGCCTCGCTCCCGCCACGATGTCGTATTCATTGCGGATGAACGTGAAGACCTGCTTGTGCGGAACCTTGTCCCCGCGTTCCCACTCGATGATCTGATTCCGGCCAATGCCCCAACTGATCCCGTTCGGCAACCGGCCGCAGCTCACCGGTTGGTTGATGTTCTCGCTCCAGATTTCCTTGCCGTCGATTTCGCGTTCGATGATCCGATTGCGGTTATGCTCGGCGATCAACACTTTTTTGCCGGGCAGCGGAACCGCGTCCATCGGCCAGTTCAGGCCCTTGATGCTCCAGCGTTCCTTGCCGTCCCCGGTGAGGGCGACCACCCGGCCAAGACCGCCCCGCAGGGGGGACTCGCACACGATGGTCAGCCCGTAGCTCGATTCCGCGTCGAGCTTGGCCATGTCCACTTTCTTCTCGTTAACCTCCCACCATTTCTTCCATTCGTCGCGGGCCTTTTCGCGGCTCGGCTTGTCGGAGCCCATCGAGATCGGCGGCCCTTCTTCCCCGGCGAGCCGCCACATCAGTTCCTCGGTTTTCCAAGCCTTGTCCGCGTTCACTTCGGGCATCAGCCGGATGACTTCGGGAATCAGTTCTTTGTCGCGGGCGTCGTTCACCAGCGAGAGGGCGATCACCAGTTTGATGTCGCTGTCGGCTTCCTTCTTGAGAAACTCCTTCATCTTGGCCCGGCTGTCCTTGTCGTTCACTCGCGTGAACGCCTCGGCGGCGGCTGATCGCTTCAACACATCGCGGTTTTCCAGCGCGGCGTCGAGAACCGGATCCCGTTTGCCGTCCCGGATGGCGAGGGCCACGAACGTGTTGTGAATTTCCTCGGCGACCGATTCGTCGTCGCAGATCGGCAGGTAATTCATGAGGACTTCGGTGATCGTGTCGTCCTTGTACTTCGTCAGCAACCGGGCGGCGGCCAGCGCCAGCGACCGCGTGGGGACTTTCTCCAGCGTCTTCAACGCGAGCTCACACCGGCGGACGATTTCCGGGTCGCCGTCCTTGAGGGCCGTCCGGATCAGGGCGATGGCTCCGACGCCGCTCTTGCCCAGTTCGCGGGAGGCATCCTGACGGCTCTCGAACGAGTCGTCCCCCAGTTTCTTGATAAGGGCGAGCACCTTCGCCTTGTCGGTTTCCTTGACCGTGTGATTGCGGAAAAAGTCCGTGAGGGATTTCACGTCGTCCGCATAGCCGCCAGATTTGATCGTCTCCAAATCGGCCTTGAGTTGGTTGAAAGGCTCGTCCTTCTCCTCCGTCTTGGCTTCTTCTTTTTTGGCGACGTCCTTCTTGACCTCGGTTTTGACGACTTGGGCCGTCAAATCATGAGAAGAGGCCATCAGGGCAATGGCGAGCAACAATATGGACAGGCCGGCGGCACGCATGACCGATCCTCGTGGTTGAAGTTCAAGATTCGTGTGAGGGCTATGATAAGCCAACGAATGGACGAACGGGAGGGGTAAAGTGTAACAGAATTGCCGGGGGCGGTCACCTGCCGATGGCCGGTTGAAATTGGGCGAGAAACGCCGACAGGAGAAATTTGCCGAACGGTTGAATTTCCAGCCTCTGCCCGGCCATGTTCCTTTCGCATTTGGGGTTTGCAAACATCCCTCACCGGTGGGACAATGACCATACCCACCTTCTCCTTCCGGGGAATTCGTTGATGCTCGTGGTTCGTCGTCTTCTGTCGCTATCGGCCATGATGGTCGTCACCAGTATCGGCGTGTCGGCCGAGCCGCCGGTGAAAGCCGCGGATTGGTGGGCGGTGCGGCCGTTGAACAAACCGGCGGTCCCGGCGGGGGCGGCGCATCCGGTGGATGCGTTTATTCGGGCCAAACTGGCGGAGAAGAAGATTTCGACGGCCGCCGAGGCCGACCGGCGGACGTTGATTCGCCGCGTGACCCACGACCTGACCGGCTTGCCGCCGACGCCGGAAGAAATGGAACGCTTCGCCGCCGACAACTCGCCGGATGCTTATGCGAAACTGGTTGACCGGTTGCTGGCCTCGCCCCGTCACGGGGAGCGGCAGGCCCGCCGGTGGATGGATGCCGTCCACTTTGCGGAGACGCACGGGCATGATCAGGACCGCGTGCGGGAGAATGCCTGGCCATACCGCGATTACCTCATCAATTCATTCAACGGAGACACGCCTTACTCGAAGTTCGTTCGCGAGCAGATCGCCGGGGATGCCTTATACCCGGCCGATCCGCAGGCGACCGTCGCCCTCGGGTTGCTGGCCGCCGGGCCTTGGGATGAAAGCACCTTGCGGGACATCCGGGAAGACACGCTCGACCGGCAGATGGGCCGATATCTCGACCGGGACGACATCGTGACCACGGTGATGCAAACCTTCACCAGCACGACCGTGCATTGCGCCCGCTGTCACGATCATAAGTTCGACCCCATTTCGCAGGCCGATTACTACGCCCTGCAAGCCGTGTTCGCCGGGGCCGACCGGGGCAACCGGAATGTGGACACGCAACCGGCCGTCGCCGCCAAACGGGCCGCCTTGCTGCGTGACAAGCAACGCCTGACCTCCGGGATTGTGGACACTCCCCCAAATGTGTTGCGGTTACAATTGGGGGGTTTGATCGCCGAGCGAAAAGCGGCCGAGGCCAAATGGCAAACGCTGATTCCGGAAACGTATCTCTCGACGGGCGGCGCCGAACTGGTTTGCCAGCCCGATGGCTCCATCCTTTCACGCGGCAAACGCCCGGAGACGGATGTGGTCACCGTTGTCGCCCCGGTGCCCGGCGAACAAGCCACCGCGTTGCGGCTAGAAGTATTGACCGATGATTCCCTGCCGCACCACGGACCCGGCCGGCAGGACAACGGCAACCTGCATCTGAGCGAGATCGAAGTTGAACTTCTCAAGCCCGGCGCCGACAAGCCGGAGAAGATCACCCTCGCCGGGGCGACCGCCGACCACGATCAAGCCGGGTGGACAATTCAACATGCCCTTGATGGCAACGAGAAAACTGCCTGGGGCATTTACCCGGAAGTGGGCAAGCCGCATGCGGCCGTGCTGCCGTTCGCCAAACCCGCGAGCGTCCCGGCCGGGAGCAAGATCACCGTGCGGTTGAAGCAACTGCACGGGGGCGGCCACTTGATCGGCAAGTTCCGGCTGAGTGTCACCAACGTCGCCCCGGTTCCCCCGGCGACGGTCGCCGAAATGCGATCCCGGCTCGACACGCCTGTGGAGAAATGGACGGACGACGAAGTCCGGCAGTTCTTCCGCACGACGATGTTGCAACAAGTGGAAACATCGATGGCCGCCCTGCCCAAACCGACGCTGGTGTATTCGGTCGGCGCCAGCATCCTGCCGGACGGCGGCCATCAGGGCAGCCCAAAACCCCGCGTGGTCAACGTGCTGAAGCGGGGGGAAATCACCAAGCCGATGGAAGTCGCCACCCCCGGCGGGTTGGGAGCCGTGTCGGCTCTCCCCGCCCGGTTCAACATCCCCGCGATGGACGACGAAGCCGCCCGCCGGTCGGCGCTGGCCGAATGGCTGACCAGCCGGGACAACCCGATGGTGTGGCGGTCGATTGTCAATCGCGTCTGGGCGTGGCATTTCGGCACAGGCTTGGTGGCCACGGTGAACGACTTCGGGGCGATGGGGAACAAACCTTCGCACCCGGAACTGCTCGACTGGCTGGCGTGCGAGTTCCGCGATGGCAAACAATCTCTAAAGGAACTGCACCGCCTGATTGTGACGAGCGAGACCTATCGGCAATCCTGCGCGGCAAAACCCGGAGCGGCGGACGCCGACCCGTCGAATCGCTGGCTGGCCCGCATGAACCGACAACGTCTCGACGCCGAACAGATTCGGGACACCGTGTTGCTTGCTTCCGGCCGGCTTGATTTGAAGATGGGCGGCCCGAGCGACCGCCAGTTCGCCCTGCGGCCGGGGGTGCATGTCACGCCCGTCGTCGATTACGCGGCCTTTGATTTGGAAGGAGAAACCGGCCGGCGGCGAAGCGTCTACCGGTTCCTTTTCCGCACGCTTCCCGACCCGCTGATGGAAAGCCTTGACTGTCCGGCCGGGGATCAGCTTGCCCCGTTGCGAACCAACAGCGTGACCGTGCAACAAGCCCTCGCCATGTGGAACAGCGCCTTCATGGTCCGTCATGCGGAACATTTTGCGAAGAAGATCAACGAGGACGAGAAAATACCCGAGGCCCGCGTCCGCCTCGCCGCCATGTGGTGCTGGGGCCGCCCCCCGACGGATGCCGAGACAAAGGCATTGCTCGACCACGCCACCCGCCACGGTTGGCCGAGTTTGTGCCGCGTGATGTTCAACAGCAACGAGTTTGTGTTTGTGAATTGAAAAGATTGCTTGTTGATCCTGCCTCCCTGTCCGGCGGGCAAGGTTGTTCTTGGTCTTGGCGAGCCGAGCAGCGTCAGCTGCCGGGTGGCTTCCGGCAGGGAAGGCACTTCAGCCACGGGTTTAAGTCAGGCTGAGTAAAGGCGAGGCGGTTCGACCACTGGAAGCCACCCGGCAGCTGACGCTGCTCGGCTCGCCAAGACCAAGAACAACCTTGAAAACCAAACCTCGAAAAAGCGCAACTTCAAAACCACCAAGCGGGGGATCGCATCGTTCATGGCAATTCTCCCCCCAACGTCGGATCGAACGGAATGTCCGGTCAAAGAGTCCCGGCTTCGCCCACGGTGAGCAGGCGTTGAATTTCGTCCGTCTTGAAGCCCAAGGCCATCGGCCGGACCACGCCCGGCAGGGCCACCACGTCATACAGTTCGGTGATGACGCCTTCGAGCCGGACCCAGTGGGCGACATCCCCCGTGCGCAGATCGATCACATGCAGCCCGCCGCGAGGCTCGGCGCCCCGCTTCGCCAGTTCGTCGTCCAGCGGCAGACCGCCAAAGGTGTTGTGTTCGTGACGCGGGCCGGAGAGACCCACGATGGCGTAATCCCCGGCGAAAGCCAGCCCGCGAAGGAAACCGGGGCAGAACGTCAACGGCTCGAACTTCCCCTTCGCCAGATCGATGCTGCCGAAGTAACCGGTGCCGGCGTTAAGGAGCCAGAGCTTGCCCCGGTAAACACGCGGCGAATGAGGCATCGAGAGGCCGGTGGCAACGATCTCGTTGCTCTGGACATCCATCACCACCCCGCCGCCCCGGCGTTTGTCGCGCCAGCCATCGACGACATCGCAGACGCCAACCGCCGTGACGAAGCGGGCCCTGCCGTTGTCCAACGCGAGGCCGTTCAAGTGACAGCGATCCTCCGGGACCAGCTTGCTCAAGAACGGCGGCTTCCACAACGGCGTGAAAGAGGCCCGCTCGTTCAAGGTCGCCAGACAACCAAAACGGGTGTTGACGAAAACCACCCGACCGCTGGCCTCCACAACGACATCATGGATGTCGAGATCGCCGGTGGTGTGGGCCATCCGGGGGATGTAAAGTTTGTCGGCCCCTTGGTGTGATTCGCCCGGCGCGAGGGAATTCTCGAACCGCCAGAGTTGGGAAAGCGTGCTGAGCCACAACGTCTGGCCGTCGCCACACAGGCCCATGCAGCGCTGGAAGGTTCGCTCGAAGACGGCCATCCGGCCGTCGGGATGCAAGCCCAGAAAGAGGAGCTTGCCGGCCTGATAAGTGGTGAACGCCAGACTGAGCCGCTGACCGGCCAGCCACTCCGGGAAGTGGGCCGAGCCATACACCTGCAACCAAGGCTCCGTCGTCGCGGGGGCGCCTTCGGCGGACGTGGTTTGTGCGGGATTCGTTTCCATGCTTCTTTCAACCTTGCGATGAATTCGGGATTCTTCCCGTTGTTCCGGTGATCTCTTTTAACGGGAAAATCACCTCGAAGGCTCCAGCCAATTGGCGCTGACGGCAATGAAAAGCGAGAAGCCTGCCTTTTGCCTGAGAATGGTTGAATTAGAATTGACACATGGGATGGCCAGTCATGTCGGAACCGGCCGGGACTTGCTTCTTCGGTCCAAGCAGGCTGCGATCCTAAGTGATCTGACACTTGGGCGGCGCCTCGGCAAGTTCATTCGATGATGATTACGGCGCCAAGAGATTCGGCATGAGTCATACCGAATCGCCTTGACAACTGACGAGAGGTTAAGGTTTCGGAGACCCCCTCTGGCTCCCCCTTGCCAAGGGGGAGCCGGAGGGGGTCTTGACTTTAACCTTTCGTCAGTGATCAAAGCGATTCGGTATCAGTCGACTACGAAACCGTCGTTGAATCAAACCCCTTTTTGGTTGGTTTTCCGGGGGAAAGATGGAATGAAGGCGTCCCTTGGAGGCAAGTCGGCTGACTTGATTCCACTTGGACATCGCAAGCTCCTTGATTGTTTGGAATTCGGACAACCATTGTCGTCAACCCCGCCAAACGATGGCTTGCAGAGATTCTTTCGGCGACGGAGGGCGTGCGAGTGACAACTGACGCGGAGTACCAGATCATCCAACTTCTGACCGACCTGCGGGATGCCCAGCGGGAGGAGTTGGCGTATCGGCGGCGGGTGCTGGATGAGTCCATCGGGCTGCAACGGCGGGCTGTCAAGCTCCAGCGGATCGGGGTGGCCATCGTTCTGCTGGTTCTGGTGGCCGGGCTGGGGATGATTGCACTCGCCCAACTGACGCCGCGCTGAATCGCAGACGCCGCCTCTGACACCGTCACATCTCACTCACATTGGTTGTGCGCTGAATTCGAGTTCGTTTGCCTGACGCATGGCTGTGTTCAATCAGGGCGTTATTTCTTCCAATCGTCCGGGAGGGCCGGATGGGTGTCGAGCAAAATTTCCCGGATGGCCGCCCGGTCCGTGGCGCTCAGGTGGGCGTACTCTTTGGATTGATCTTTGCCGGTTAATATCTCCCGCAATCGTTGATACACCCTTGCCTTGGCGTCCGGCGGCAGGGCGGCCAGTTGCGGGGAATAGATGGCGGCGCTGCACGGATACCGGAACAAGCGGGTTTTCAGGTCAAATTCCCGCAGGGATCGCTTTTTACCATCGAACGGCCCGGCCGCCGTGTAATCTTTCGCGAAGGTCGATGTCCCGGCGACCGGGCCTTCAATTTTGGCTTCCTCGGCGAATAACAATCCCCGCACGACATTTTCACAAGCGTCGTTAATCCGGCGGGTGATCCCGTCGGAACGGGTGGCGGCCGGTTCCTTGAAAATCTCGTTCATCTCGGCCTGCTCCCGCAGGGCGAAGCGAACAAGATAGTTGGCTCGCGCGATGCGATTTTGGATCTCCGTCTGGTGTTCGAGAACGAGCAGCGCCACGATATCGCTGTGCGGCGACAGATAATCGGCGACGGTGAAGAATTCCTTCAGCTCGGTCACATCCTGCGGGCGGGGCTTGGGTTCCTCGTCGTCGCGACCGTTAATGGTTTTGTTCCCCCGGTGGGCCAGTTTCGGGGCCGTTCCAGTGACATACCAGCCGCCCCAGCGATCCTCCATCGGCGAGGTGTAGTCGATCCGCTTGGTGCCGAAATTCAGGGCCATCTCCCCCCGATGATCGGGCGTCACCGAACGCAGCAGATGGCCGGGGAAGCCATGATTCATCGAAGAACTATGGCAGATCAGGCATTGGTCCGTCTGCCGGGTGAAGCGGGCTTTGCGATTCGGGTTCTGGTCAAGCGTGTAGAACACCACGCCCAGGTCCGTGTCCGTGGCGGTCAGTTCGACCACATCCCCGCGCTGGCAAAACCCGACCGTCACATCGTCGCTGAAATAAATCGCCCGAGGCGTCTTCGGGCTGATGCGCGAGCGTTGCAAACTGGTCTTGGAGAACACCAACGTTTGCGACGAGACCGGCACGCCAAGTTCCTTCAGAACCGCCGGGAGATAGCCGTGTTCCGGGTGATGCTCCAGCGTTTTGCGACCGGCCCGCACTTCGTCGGCGAGGCGGCTGACGGCGTTGTTCTCAGGGGCGGCCGAATACCGAACCGGAGGCCGATCCACGTCTTCTGCCCGTGAGTTGACGGGCATGATGGCGGCAAGCAGGAGGATCGTTCGCGAGGGTTGAAACACGGCCCGGCCCTTAAATCGGATACTTAAATCCAATTTATCTGGCGCCGGGGGAGAACACAACAGAAAAACCGGTCAAATCGCATTCGCCCGGAGCATTCACTCCGCCAGCACTTCATCGATCACTTCACCGTGAACATCCGTCAGGCGACGGTCGGCGCCATCGTGCCGCACCGTCAGTTTTTCATGGTTGATGCCGAGCAGATGCAGCACCGTCGCGTGGAAATCGTAATTGGTCGTCACGTCTTTGCGGGCCTTCCACGACCATTCGTCGCTTTCCCCGTGGGCGACACCTCCTTTCACCCCGGCCCCGGCCATCCAGCCGACGGAGGTGCCGCCGTTGTGGTCGCGGCCGTCGCTTCCTTGCGTGAAGGGCATTCGGCCGAACTCCGTGTTCCACAGCACCAGCGTGTCGTCAAGCAGGCCGCGAGATTTCAGGTCGGTCAGCAACGCGGCGATGGGTTGATCGGTGTTCTTGCAGATCGGCGGCAGTTCCTTCGACATGCTGGTGTGGTTGTCCCAGTTGTTCGACGGCCCCCCGGCCCCGCTCCACACTTGCACGAACCGGACGCCGCGTTCGACCAATCGGCGGGCGAGCAGACACCGCTTGCCGAAGTCGTCCGTTGCGGGAGTTCCCACGCCGTAGAGCGTCTTGACGGCCTGGGTTTCCCGGCTCAGGTCAAATGCCTCCGGGGCCCGCGCCTGCATTCGGGCGGCAAGCTCATACGCCTTGATGCGGCCATCCAACCGGGTGTCGCCGGGATTGCGGGCGGCGTGGTCGCGGTTCAGGTCTTCCAGCAGTTTCAACCCGTCGCGGGTGGCGTCCGGCGTCATGCTTTTGCCCGGTCCGGCGAGGAAGGGGAGCGGGTCCGGCTTGCCGAGATCCAGCGCCGTTCCCTGATGGGTCACCGGCAGGAAGCCGCTGGAGAAATTCCCCTTCCCGTTGTAAGGCAAACCACGCGGGTCCGGCAAAACAACGAACGTCGGCAGATCATCCGTCAGGCGGCCGAGGGCGTAGCTGATCCATGAGCCGAAACACGGAAAGCCGGGAAGGAGAAACCCGGTGTTCATCAGGTAACTGGCCGGCCCGTGGACGTTGGTGCGTGATTTCATGGCCATCAAAAAGGCCATTTCGTCCACATGTTTGGCGAGGTTCGGCAGCAGATCGCTGACCCACCGGCCGGATTTGCCATGTTGCCGCAGGGGGACCGGGGGCTTCAAGATCATGCCGGGCGCGCTGGTGGCCGCCTCCACCCGCTGGTTGCCGCCGGGGTCGAATTTCTGGCCATGCCGTTTGGTGAGTTCGGGCTTGTGGTCGAACAAGTCCATCTGGCTGGCGCCGCCGTTCATGAACAGTTGGATCACCCGCTTCGCCTTCGCCGGATGATGCGTCGCGGCCCTGCCCTCCGTGGCCAGCATCCATTGCGTGGCGACACACCCCAAGCCCCCGGCCTGCCGAAGAAAGTCCCGACGGTTAAACATGACACGCCCTCCGGACCCGACGAAAAGACAGAACAGATCATACCTTGGATGACGCCCTTCCTCCAACGAGCATGTGGCATTTCATTGGATTTTAACGTCGGGAGAAACTTCTTGACGTTATTGGCCCGCCATGTTCCAATTTCAACACATCCCAATGTTCCAACATCTTTGAAAGCGTATGACTCCCTCCAACGAATCTCCCTCGGAAAACTCGCCGACCGCCAACGACTCGCTTGGGCTGGCAACGATCTCGCCCGTGGAAGAAGTTTCCCCCGACGAACCAGATTTGTCGGCCGTTGCCACATTATCAGACTCGCCATATCCCCCCTCCGGGGAACCATCCTCCTCGGATCAGATATCATCCGAAGCTGATGAGGAAGGCGATTGGGAAGAGGTTGAAGTCTCCGTGCCCGGTGATTCGACTGCCATCGTCGGCGAGGCGACGGCGGTGAAAGTCGCCCGCGTTCGCCGGAAGAAACGGCCGGTCCGGACGGATGCCGCCGAATTACGGCTGCGCGGCCGACGGGACATGTGCAAGCGCATCGCCGACATTGCCCCGCATATGTTGAAGCAGTCAAAACTACGGTTGTTGACAAGCTATCTCGACTCCAAGATTCTCCCCATCGGCAAAGAGGACGACGAACTCACCAAGTTCATCATCGGCGAGGCCCCGAAACTTGCGGAGCGAAGCCGCGTGCTGGCCGCGCTTAACACCCCCGGCTCGGGCACGGATGACCTCAAGGCCGTTATTTTTGCCGTGCTGTTGCAGGAGGAGACCCACTCGACCCCCGAATACCGCCTCTATGAAAAAGTGGCTGACTTTGAGAGGGAGATCGTGAAGCGAGCGAAGACGCTTGATCTCACTGATTTGAGAAAATCCGATCCCGACTGGTGGCATTGCATCGACACCTACCGGGTCCTGCTGGAAGCCGCGTGGGGGAACGACGGCCTCATTTCCCCGGACGAAGGCCGGTTGCTCCGCGTCCTTCGGGACCACTTCGGCATCTCGATGGACGACCATTGGGCTGTCAGCGCGCTCTTGAAGAGATTCCCGAAAGACAAGTGCGTCATCCACACTCCCGATGAAATCAACGAGGCCCGGAAAGAACTTCAGCGGCAGGGGCTGCTGTGGAACTACAAGAACGACGCAGACCAAAACATTGACGTGATTCCGGCCGAGATCGCCGCCATCATCTGTCGCGAGCATGCCGGCCAGGAGTTGCAGGCGGTCAATTTTCGTCGGCTGGCTTCCCACGACGCGATTCTCGCCTCCGAGTTGCGAACCGCCTTGCACCGGGTGGGCGGAGACCGGGCGGGCAACAAGGCGGAACTGATTGAGCGTGTCGTCGCCAGCGGTGTCAAGCCGTCCGGCTTGCTCAATCCGCTGGACAAGGAAAAATTGTCGGCGATGTGCGGCGGCTTCGGACTGAAGACAAGCGGGGCGAAGGCTGAGTTGATCGGCCGGCTGATTGATTTCTACGACGACCTCACGTTCGAGGCTCGCGTGACGAAAGATCCTCGCGAAGTGTGGTACGCCAATTATGAACTTTTGGCCGGGCGGGCGTATGCCGAACTCCGGGCCAAAAAGGTGATCACCAAAGACCTCGACATTGAACACCAGTTTGAAGACGCCACGGCGTTTTTATTCGACAACCGGCTGCGAATGCCCTGCGACATGACCCGCAAGGACAACAAGGCCGACGGACGCCTCGCCCTCGACGGCGGGCAGACCTTGCTATTGGACTGCAAGTCGGCCGAGGGGCCGGTCAACCTTCAGGATTATCTCGACGGCCAGTTCGACGGGTATTTGCGGAAGGAACAGGCGCTCGGCAAAAATCCGATCGGCTTCCTCGTGATCGCCCCGGCTTTCACCCCGCAGTCCCTGAATCTTGCGTACAAGTACAAGGCCCGGACGAATTGGGACATCGCCCTCATCACCGCCGAGGGCCTGCGTTATCTGGCCGACCGCTGGGCGGCCGCCGAGCCGCAAAAGCCTTTCCCGGTCCGGCTGCTCAACTGCACGGCAATCATCGACAAGGAACGGGCCGAGGTGCTGCTGAGCCTGGCTTGATACCGAATCGCATTGATTGATAACCAAGGTGAAGTCTCGGAGACCCCCTCCGGCTCCCCCTTGGTTATCAATCAATGCGATTCGGTATGAGAGTTCGCCTGCCCGCCGGTTCAGATGGCTAATACCGACGAAGACCCGTCACGTCGGCGGGTCAGGCGCAACGCTTTGTTCGGCGTGCCTTGAGTGACTCGGTGGCCCACAGGTCGCCGCCGTCCAGCCACGTCGCCAGCCACCCCTCCAGCGAATCCGCCTGCGGCAGCAGATAGTCGGCCGGGGTCGCCCCCTCGGCGTTGACATCAGAATAGTAGAACCACACCGGGTGCGGCGGCCCGGAGCAGTCCACGGCCGAAGAGTAATGCCCGCCCCAGCTCAGGAACTCGACAAGCTTCGGTGGCCACCACGGGTCGCCGGCCGCGGCGGCCGCAACGCAACCCCGCTTGGCTTGTGC
>NZ_JH636443.1:87523-218306 GCF_000255705.1 Zavarzinella formosa DSM 19928 | reverse complement strand
TTGGCCTCGGCTGCGACGAGTGCCGCCGTCGTGACCGGCGGGCGGGGACGGATGGGCGGCGCCTGCTCATAGTCGGCCGTTGGCTCGCGGCGGATGCGCTCTCGGAACCGCTCGATGAGGGCTTCGACCATCGGTGCGCCTCCTTTGCCAAACGCCAGAATTCAGGGGCCGGGGCCAAGATGGCTGGCGCCACATTACGACGACTGAGGTCTCCGGTCACCTGCAACGCTTTGTTCGGCGTCCTCCTCGCTACGATACCCACAGACTACAAGTTTCCCCGAGTTCCCAACCCGTGGACATTGCCTCAAACAGAAGGAAACCTCCCCAACCACACAATGGCCCGCCGTAGTAACTCAGGTACACCAGCGCCACGCTCCGATCTGATGCAAATCCCACGCGCGACAGGCCAAACACACCCCCATGTTCGAGCGGATCGGCGAGCAGCCGCTCGGAGTAGAGCTGGTAGCCATTCACAACCTCAAAGTGTTTCTCCAGACGCACCGCCTCCGCATTCTTCCGAAGAAAGTCCTCCATGAGATCGGGCTGGCTTTGCCAGCGCGAGCGAAGGGGGCCATTTCGGTCCCCGGCGCTTTGGGTGTCTCGATCCGTTATCGTGAGATCCGCGAAGGTGGTCACGCCGGCGTCCCATCGAAATAAGGGGGTGCGGCACACGGCGCTGTAGACATGATACTCGGTCTCCGTAACTCTCCCCGCTGGTGCTCGGTCCAGCCCAAGGAGTCGAACCTCAAGAGAACATCCGAGTCGGCGGAACTCCTTGAAGAGATCGTCCGTCTGATCGGCGTGGCCTTCATGGAGGAGAGCCATGCCAGAGTCTACCAGGTTCTTCGCCTCGGCAAGCGACACCCCGAGGAGTTGACGCACGCGCAGGATTACAGGGCCGCGGTTATCACCGGGGTGAGTGAGGAACAGCCCACGAGCAAAAGACACAAGCCTCTCCTCTGCCGCCGAACCCCCAAACTCAGCCGCCGGGGCACAGCGGCCCAAACCCATGTTACGACGGCTGAAGTCCCCGGTCGGCTGCAACGCCTTGTTCGGCCTCCACCACCCACGCCAAATTGACCGCCCGACACGCCGGACACACGCACGCACCTGAAGTGGTCAGCCGCATGCCGCACGCATGACACGTCGCAGCCATTGGGCAGGCATGGGCCAACAGTTCGGCCGCCGCCACCCACCCCATATCAGTTCGCTCTCGGACCTGACGGGCAGCCGTTGGGATCGATCCGGCCGAGCGGAGGCCACCCAGCCAGCGCAAGAACCACGGCTCGAACCGATCCACAGTCAACGCCTTGCCGCAGTGGGCACAGTCGATGATCCACACGATGCCCTCCGCGTCTCAGTCTTCCAATGCCGAACGCCAAAACTGAGTCGCCGGGGCGCGGCGGCTCAAACCAATCTCACGACGGCCGAGGTCCCCGGTCACCTGCAACGTTTGGTTCGGCGCGAACCTCTACACACCAGTCTTATCCGGCTTTGAACCTCCAATGGCATCGAGGGCTGTGGTCAACTGCTCGAGGGCATTACTCGCGGACTTCGCTGCCGCTTTGTGAGTATCAATCGTTTTCCTGAAAGACTCGACCCGATCCCGAAGGATCACTAACTCCGCAAGCAAACCTTCAGTAATCTCCGCAGTCGTGAATCGTTCTTCACACACAAGGCAATGGCGAACTCGGCGGAACCAGCAGATGTCGGGATGATCTGTGCGTTGCCACCGCTGGCCATAGTCGCCAGTATAGTCTTTCGCATCGTGATACTCTGCGACTTTGCAGGTGCGGATGTCCTTGCAAGTGGGGCAGTATAGTTGCGTGCCGCCGGATCGAGACATCTGCGAATCCTCTTCTCTTGCCGAACGACCGAGCTCAGCAGCGGTTGCTGAAGCAATGGCCCTGGGAATACCTACGTGCCCCCGCCGTCTGCTACAGTGCCTAGTTCGGCCTACTTGGGTTCCATCCTGCCTGCGGTGTTCTGCACGCCAACCTTTCCAGGGGGGATAGGCACCATGCGGCCATCGCTGCCCTGCAAACCTAGCCAGCCGGCCGCGATCGACACCATCCGACCGTCGTTGCCCTGCAAACCGAGTGAGCCGCTAGGTATCGCGACCATGCGACCGTCGTCGCCCTGCAATCCCAGCGATCCCTTGGGGATGGCGACCATGCGGCCGTCGTTGCCTTGCAAACCGAGGCCGTCTGGAGGTATTGGCACCATGTGGCCATCATTCCCTTGTAAGCCAAGCCAGCCATCAGGGATGGCGACTTCAACCCCATCATTGCCATGAAGTTTCAACGGCATTCAATCGTCCTCCTCGCTGCCGAACAGTGATTAGACCAACTCGCCGGGATACGCACCCCAACCCACCAGTTGGCCTATTTCGGTCGCCGTCGGCTGGTTTAGGCGATGGCTGAACAGCCGTCAGCGTAACCGTCACCTTGGTTGGTGTCAAACATCAAACTCGCCAGTTGGCCTGGCCAGCCTTTGACGCCTCCACTCGGAAATCGCGAAGGGGACGTGCGAGTCTTGGACGGAATCAATTCCGTCTAATTCCGGCGGCTTCTATGTGTTTGGCCATGCCAGCCTGCGCCGACAGATCAACCGACGGGCATGCCGCCGTCTGACACATTGCGGCCGCGGGCCGAGGCCGCCGGTGTTCCGAAGCACGGCTTCAGAAAATTAGAACTTCATCATTTCTTTATCTCATTCAACGGGTAGTTTATGTGTTCGCGTATTAGGATAACCCGATTGCCGCGATTTCGCGGACTCTCCCGGATGCCGTTGCACAATGGCGGAAATTCCGTCCCTGATGTCCCTCCGTTCCCTCATCGAACGAAGCGGCCTGCTCTCCGCCCAGGCGCTGGCCCCCTACTTTGGCGGCCCCGCTTCCGGGGATTCGGCCGCGTCGGACGAGGCCGCCGCCGAGCGCCTTGTCCGGGACGGCCTGCTCACTCCCTATCAATCCCGGCAGTTGTTCAAGGGCCATTTCGACGAGTTTTTCATCAACGGCAAGTACAAAATGCTCGGCCTGATCGGGGCCGGGGGCATGGGCAAGGTGTTCCTGTGCGAGCATCTGCTTCTCACCCGTCTCGTGGCGATCAAGATGTTGCAGACCGGGGAATCTTCCTCCTCGGCCTCGGCGGTCGAGCGGTTCTATCGGGAGGGGCGGGCCGTCGCCGCGCTGGATCACCCGAACATTGTCCGCGTGTTCGACATTGACCGCATCGGGTCGAATCCGTTCATGGTGCTGGAATACGTGGACGGCTCCAACCTCCACGACGTGGTCGCCCGCGCGGGCGCCCTCCCGGCCGACCGGGCGGCGAATTACATCCGGCAGGTGGCCGCCGGTCTGGCCCAGGCCCACACGGCCGGGCTGATCCACCGGGACGTGAAACCCGGCAACATTCTGCTGGACCGGTCCGGCGCGGTGAAGTTGCTGGACCTTGGATTGGCAAGATTCTCCAAGGACACCGCCCGGAACGAGTCCATCACCGACCGCTTTGACCAGCACATGGTGATCGGTACGGCCGACTTCATGGCCCCCGAACAGGCCAACGGCCGTTCCCCGGCGGACGCCCGGTCGGACATCTATTCACTCGGCTGCACTTTCTATTTCCTGCTGACCGGCCGTGTTCCGTTTCCCGAGGGAACGGCTGTTCAAAAGCTCTTTCTGCACCAAACATGCGCCCCGGAGCCGATCAGCGAACTGTGTCCGCGACTGCCGGCTGAAATCTCGCAAATCATCGACCGCATGATCGACAAAGACCCGGACGACCGTTATCAGACGGCCGGGGAAGTGATCGCGGCCCTGACCCCGTGGACGGCCAGTCCCGTTCCTCCCCCCGCCGCCAACGAAATGCCGGGTGTGGCCGCGTCCTATTACAAATTGGGGCTTTCGCCCAGGGACGAATCCTCGGGCCAGTTTGTCACCCCCAAGCCGTTGTCCTCGATGGAGACGGAGCGCCAGGTCGCTCCCCGTCGTTGGGCCGAACCCGTGGAACAAGCGACGGCCGCCTCCGATTATCTGGCCACCCCCTCCCCTGGAACCGGCGCCAAGACGGCCCCGGCCACCGCCGCGATCCCGCCCGCCAAACAGACATCATGGCTGTTACTCAGCCTGGCCACAGCCGCCATTCTGATGTGCATGTTCGTGATCTGGCAACAATCCCAAAATCACCACAACCCGGCTCCGACGACCAAGGGCGAACCCGGCCTGGCGCCGGACACCCCGATAACGCCCCAGCCGCAGGCCGGCCCGTTTGCGGGCGTCATTCTAAACGCGGGGGGATCGACCTTTGTGAATCCCGTCCTCTCCCGGTGGACGGGCGTCTATGAAAAGTCGCGAGGGGTTCGCATTGATTATCAGCCCGTCGGCTCCGGCAAAGGGGTCACGGGAATGACGGATCGCGTCTTCCTGTTCGGCTGCACCGACGCCCCGATGACCGACGGCCAACTCGCGGCGGTCGGCAAATCCGGGGGAGCGGTGATTCACATCCCGCTGGTGATGGGGGCGGTCGTTCCCGCGTACAACCTGCCGGGCGTCGACGAACAATTGATGTTCACCGGCCCGATTCTCGCGGACATTTATCTCGGCAAGATCACCCGCTGGAACGACCCCGCCATCGTGGCCAACAACCCCGGCGTGAAACTCCCCGACATGCCGATCCAAGTGGTTCGCAGATCCGACTCCAGCGGAACCACGCACATCTGGACCGACTATCTCGCCAAGGTGAGCGCCGAATGGCGGGACAAACACGGCGTCGGCACCGAGGTCCGCTTTCCCGTCGGCCAGGAGGCCAAGGGAAACAACGGCATCACCGGGGTCATCAGCCGGAACATCGGCTCGCTGGGGTATGTGGAACTCACTTATGCCATGCAGAACAATCTGCGATATGGGAAGGTGAAGAATCGCGAGGGAAGTTTTGTGAATCCGTCGCTGGAGAGCGTGACGGCGGCCTGTTCCTCGTCGCTGACAAAGATCCCGGCCGATCTTCGCTACAGCCTCACGGACGCGCCGGGGGAAGAATCCTACCCGATCGCCGGAACCGCATGGGCGGTGTTGTTCGTCGACCAGACCGGAAACGCCTCAGGACGGGAACTGATCGATTTGCTGAGATGGGCGACCCACGAGGGGCAATCTTACGCCCGCGAATTGAAATACGCCCCGCTGCCGCCGGAATTGGTGCCTCTCATTGACGGGAAATTGAATTCGGTGCGACTGGCGCCGACAAAGGGGAAGTGAACATCCGGCCGACAGAACCGACTCGCCCCGTGACATGAGCATTTTTCACGTCAAACATCAAAATCATTCTCACATCAATCGGCCACCGACCGCCAAATCTGTCGAGTCAGGCGAATTGTGTTGCCTTGCATGCCCCAAAACCAATCACTTCCTGACATCATCTAATCAAAAAAATTATTAATTATCAACTGATCGTCTGTTCCGCCATACATGACCTCTTGTCAAGGGTCTTTATCTTGAGAACAGCACGCACAAGCATTTATTTGTGATAACAAAAGCAGCATCTCCGCCCGATATTATTGCATTTCCATTGTCAGAGAACGATATGCCATCTTTTATTTTTCACATAAAACCCTCATAAAACACGGGGAGTTCCAACAAATCCTCAAAAAAATCCCCTGATGGCGCGTGGTGTGCATTTTGTGAAACCAGCCTTTCTTTTCTTGCTTTTCTTTCTCATTTTTGTCCGCGATCCTTGGTTGCGGATTTCGATCCAAAGGATGATCTTTTCATGATTTGTTTTCGCACCACCCCTCGTCGGGGTTTTACGCTCATTGAATTGCTGGTGGTGATTGCCATTATCGCCATCTTGATCGGTCTATTGCTGCCCGCCGTCCAGAAGATTCGCGAGGCGGCGAACCGGATGAAATGCCAAAACAATCTCAAGCAGATTGGCCTGGCCATCCACAATCATGAATCCACCGTGTCTTACTTTCCTCCGGGACAGTGGAACAGCGCGGCCAACGCATGGCCCGCACCCAACACATCATTTGCGGGTGACAGCGGAAGCGGAATGATTGGCGCGTTGCCCTTCTTGATGCCCTATTTGGAACAACAAGCCATCTATAACGGTTTTCAAACGGGTTGTTTTGCCTCGCCCCCCACGGCCGTTTGGCAGTATGTTCCCAGCACGGCCCAAGCGAAAGTCTCGACGTTGCTCTGCCCGTCGGACAACCTGGCCACCGGTCAGGCCGGCGAGCTGTACTTGATCGCTTACGCCCAAGGCGGACTTTCGGGCTGGAGCACTTTTGGATCCGGCACCGGTTTTGGACCGACGAACTACGCCGCCAGCGCGGGCTATGTGGCCAACATGCCCAATTATGCCACCGAAGTTGGCGCGTTTGCCATCAACACCAAGACGACAATCGCATCGATCACGGACGGCACGAGCAACACCGTTGCGTACGGCGAATCGCTGGGCGGCTCCAAGACGTCGCGCTCTTTCGTTCCCACTTGGGCCAGCGGATTTATGCTGCCTTCATTCACGGGCCTCACGGATTCTCCGACGCAATACACGTTCGGAAGCAAGCATACCAACGTCATTAACTTCGCATTCTGCGATGGTTCTGTTCGCAGCCTGGCCCCTTCCGCGAATGCTTCTGTGTTCCGCGCCGCCTCGACCATCTCCAAGGGAGAAACATTTACCTTTAATTAAATGTTGGTCAAACCGAGTCAACGCGAAGTTTAGGTTTCACGAATTCAACGTTCTTTGTCAAATTCCGCAATGAAACGAATCTTTCAACTTCCAGATTTCGTGTTGACGCGACGACGGACCGTTTGCTGATGATTGACAAGTCGCGTTATCCATTTCGTTGAACGAACGTACAAAAAAATAGCCTCATTCCGGCCGGAACATCAATGGGGGATATCCCCCGTTGATCGGCTTTTTGACAGCCGGAAACTCCCGGTCGTTTTGTCGCATTCGGGCTTTTGTTCAACATGCGAAATGTTCGCATGTGTTTCTGTCGCCTTTTTTAATTGAAAGCTTACATGAAGAATGTCTTTGTGTTTACGATGTTCGCGGCGGTGATGGCAGGCGCCATTGGTTGCAGTGAAAAAGCGACTGTGACAATGCCAACAGCGACTGGCGAGCCCAAGCTGGTCGGCGATACTAAATCCAATGGCACTGTGACACAGGAGAAGGCCGTCGCCCCGGCTCCGGGCAAATAGAACCTTGATCGCCAAGTTCGACTGATGCACTTTTCTCCGGGCATCAGTTTGTGATGCACCCGCGCATCTCCGAATTTGCCGAGTTTTATGACATCGTCGGAAGGGGCGGGGCCTCAATAAAGTCCGTGCAACAGAAGGAGCCGGGTCATTCGACCCGGCTCCTTCTGTTGACGGACTTTGGATGAATGACTTTGAAAGCCTCGCCATTACTGCTGTTGCTGTTGTTGCTGTTGTTGCTGCCGCACATCCATCTGGTTCTGATGCTGGAAGTCGAGTTGCTGTTGTTGCTGCTGCTCCATCTCCAGCACATTGGACGGGGCGTAGATCCCCTCGCGGGAGACCAGCGCCCGCAGGGGGACTTTCAGGGGGGCCAGTTGTTCGTGCCAGGCCAGCGGCGGGGCGCGGTCAAGCTGGCGGCTTTCCACCCGCACGGATATCTTCTGGTTCGCCCCGCCCCGGTAAATTCCCTTGTTCGGCGGCACGTCCGTGAAGTCCCGGCCGATGGCCACGCGGACGAAGTGATCGTTCACGATGGTGTTGTTGGTCGGGTCCACGCCCACCCAGCCGAGCGTCGGCAGCCAGATTTCCACCCACGCATGGCTCTGCGATTCCTTCCCCGGCCGGTGGATATAGCCGCTGACATAGCGGGCGGGGAGGCCGAAGGACCGCAGGATGGCGATCATCAGGTGGGCGAAGTCCTGGCAGACGCCCATGCCGTGCGTCAGCACGTCGTCAATCGGGGAACTGGCGGCCGTCACCGCCGGGGCGTATTTGTATTTCGTTTTGATGTAAGCGGAGATCGTCGCCACCAGTTCGCCGAGATTGTCGCCTTCTTTCGGCGCCAGTTCGTTCAGGGCGGGCTTGAGCAAATCCGTCGGCCGGACCGGGCCGTGGAAGGAGGAAAACGCGATCGCCTCCAGCGGCAATTCGTCCTCGGACAAAGGGAACCTGGCCGGGCAACTGGCGAGGTCGATGCCGCGAGGATGCGTCTCCACCACGCTGGCCGAGAGGATGGTGACCACCTGATGCGGCGGCAGGATGTTGATGTGATGCACCCGGTTGCCGAACCCGTCCTGATAACGGTGCGTCTCGACGTTCGGGCTGATTCGCAAGTGGAACGACCGGCAACTCTGATGGGCGTCGCTCGTCGGCTCCATGCGAAGTTCGGTGAACGCTTCCGACACGGCCGACGGGTATTCCACCCGGGTTTCATGCTGAATTTCAAGGATCATCTGATCTCCGCCCGCCGGGGGTTGATCGTGAGAGCTTCGGGGACAAGGGCGCTTCGCAAGGATGAGGGATGAAGGATGAAGGATGAAAGGAAAAACCCGGATACGAGGCGAGCCACGACGCCATCAATCAGGTTTGTTCTTCCTTTCATCCTTCATCCCTCATCCCTCATCCTTTCAAACAGAGTACATCTCCTGCAACGCGAGGCTGGCCTCGGTGCATCGGTCAAGCAGATCGGTCAGGAAAATATGGAGGCCGTCGGTGGTGGCGGCGAGGGCGTTGAGGTCCGCGTAGCGCAGGTCGCTGAGGGCCTTGCCGAGCAACCGCTCGCACTTGCTTTCCGTCCGGCGTCTCGACAACCCTTCGCCGTACATATCGGCGAGGGATTTCAACGCGGCCTCCAGGCAGAACCTCGCGGAGCGGGGCACGCCGGGATTCAACAACAACAGATCCAGCACCCGGCCCGGTTCCACCCGGCCGACGTGCATTCGCTGGTAGGCATGATACCCGGCGCAACACCGCAACACGCCGGCCCAGTGCAAATTCGCCAGCGGCAAATCGGCCGGGTCGGTCAGTTCTCGCAACAGTTCGTTGTGGACATCCACAAACCGCACGGTGATGAAGAAGCGTTCCAGAAACTTGCCAAGCTGGATGAACTGCCAGCCCTCGTCGTGGGCCATCAGGGCGTCGCACATGCCCTGCACCGCATGGCTTCCCTCCTCGACCGCCCCGTAATATTCGCTCGGCGACTCGGTGGCCCGTTTCTTGAAGTCCTCGTCCCGCAACTGCCAGTAGAGCTTGTTCAGTTCCTTCCATACCTCGTTGGGGATGCTTCCCCGCACGCCGCGGGCGTTCGCCCGCGACCGGGTCACGCAAGAGCTGATGCTGTGGGGATTGTTCCCGTCGAAGGTGAACCACTGCATCAGGGCATCGCGCCGGCTTGAGTCCGGATAACGTTCGACCACGCTCGCCGGTTGCTGCATGGCGTTGAGCAAGCCCATCCAGTGCAGGTCATAGCTTCCGGGAACGACAGCGCTCAGGTCGAGTTCCAGGTTAAAGCTGACATCGAGCATGCGCGCGACATGCTCCGACCGTTCGATGTAACGGCTCATCCAGAACAAGGCATCGGCAACGCGGCTCAACATACGGCGACAATTTCCGGTAGAGAGGTATCTGGATTTTTCGCGGGGTGCCTGCGGCCGGGGAAACGGCGTGACGCCGTTATTCCTCGGCCAGCACCCAAGTGTCCTTGCTTCCGCCCCCTTGCGAGGAGTTCACCACCAGCGACCCCTTCGGCAGGGCCACGCGGGTGAGGGCGCCGGGCACGATGGTGATCTTTTCGCCGCACAGGATGAACGGCCGGAGATCGACGTGCCGGCCTTCGATCTTGCCGTCCACGAACGTCGGGTGCGTGGAAAGCTGGATCGTCGGCTGGGCGATGTAGTCTCGCGGGTTGGCCAGAATCGCGGCCCGGAATTCCTCCCGCTGGGCGGCGGTGGAATGCGGCCCGATCAACATGCCATAACCGCCGGACTCGTTGACGCACTTCACGACAAGTTTGTCAAGATTCTTGAGGACGTGGTCGCGTTGCGAGGGAACAAGCGGCCGATAGGTTTCCACATTCGGCAAGATCGGGTCTTGCTTGAGATAATACTTGATCATGTCCGGGACGAAGGGATAAATCCCCTTGTCGTCCGCGATGCCGGTGCCGATGCCGTTGGCCAGCGCGATATTCCCGGCCCGGTAAGCGTTCACCAGACCCGGCACGCCGAGGATGCTTTCGGAACGGAAAGTGACCGGGTCGATGAAGTCATCGTCGATCCGGCGGTAGATCACGTCCACGCGGGTGAGCCCCCGGGTCGTTCGCATGAACACCCGGTTGTTGTCGATCACCAGATCGCGCCCTTCCACCAGTTCGATGCCCATCCGCTGGGCAAGAAAACTATGCTCGAAGTACGCCGAGTTGAAGATGCCGGGACTAAGCAATACGCAAGTTGTGTCCGCGTGACGTACCGGAGAAATGTATCGAAGCACGTCGAGCAGGGCGGCCGGGTAATCGTCGGTGGTGCGGACATCATATCCCTCGAACAATTGCGGAAACACTCGCTTCAACACTTGTCTGTTGGTGAGCATGTAGCTCACGCCAGAGGGCGTCCGGCCGTTGTCTTCCAACACGCAATAGGTGCCGTCGGCCGCCCGAATCAGGTCCGACCCGCACACATGGATGTAAATATCCCTGGGAACCTTCGCCCCGACGAACTCTCGCCGGAAATACGTTCCCTCGAAGATCAGCCGGGGGTCGATCAGCTTGTCCCGGAGAATCTTTTGGTCGTTATAAATGTCCTTGAGGAAGAGGTTCAGGGCTTCAAGTCGTTGCACCAGCCCGCGTTCAATATGAGCCCATTCCTTGGCGGGAATGATCCGCGGGATCGGGTCCATCGGCCAGATCCGCTCGATGCCCTCTTCCTGCCGGTAGACCGTGAAGCCCACGCCATCTTGCAGCATGGAGAGATCGGTCATCCCCTTGCGACGGCGAAACTCCTCCGGACTCAAGGAAGCGAGCTTGCGGAAAAGCGGCTCATAATGCGGCCGAACCGTGTGGTCGCGTTCAAACATCTCGTCGAACGCCAATCCCAAGGGGTATCCGGCGAGCAAATCAGACTTCACGGGACTATTGGAGAGAGAAATCATGTTAGCTGCCTACTATTGCAGCACTTTCTTCACGTTTTCTAGGCAATACGGCATTCCATCATGCCGAATCAATCGCCAGCGAGATCAGTGCAATTCCCGCGCCGCCAACAGTTGTCTTAGGATGTTGCAATCCATGCTTCGGTTTTCGGCAATCTGCGATTTTAGTTCTTGGCGAGCCGAACAACCGCCGGTTTGTCGGAGTTTAGGCCTTGGCGAGCCGAACTTCGTGAGTTTTTATCTTGGCGAGCCGAGCAGCGTAAGCTGCCGGGTGGCTCCCGGCGGGCTGACACTCCAACCCAAATCTGCCTGACTCCGACCCGTGGCTCAAGCGTTTTTCCCGCCGGAAGCCACCCGGCAGCTTACGCTGCTCGGCTCGCCAAGATAAAAACTCACGAAGTTCGGCTCGCCAAAACCTGCGCATTTTCCCGCCACTTATCCTTTAGCAGATACCAGGGGCCTTTTCTTTTCTTTTTTGTGTGTCCAATGTGTCCAGTTTTTTTGCTCAGGCCGTCGTCATTTCTGGCGATGCCGGAGGGGCGGCTTGGGTTGTCGTTGGCGTCGTAAACTTTGGATTGGAAAAGACTTTCTTCCGATCTTCGCTCATGTCCGGGAGTTCGCCGGGGACGCATTTGTCGGCCAAAACGATTTCATCCATCATCGTGTCGAGAAAATTGGCCTTTGCCAGTAACTCCGTGTGGACGAATTCGCCGTCCGATTGGATCACGATTCGCTCAAGAACCCTGCGATGGAACAATTTGAACCGGCTGTTCGGGTCCCCGATCCGCAGGCCGAATTGCAGCCTCGCCCGGTACCAATAGCGGCTCTCGGCCCGTCCGAGGTAACCTTTGTGAGGTTCGGGCCACATGCCATACAAGACTCGGAAAAGGAAGCCAAACACCCGGCGACGCCTCTTTCGCCCGCTTGGTTCGGGAAGGCCGCGCCGATGGCCGTTCACAAGTTCCACCACCCGGCCGGTGTATTCGTCTTTGAAGCCAATCGACTTGAGCATCCGGGGCAAGTCGGCGGGATTCCAACCGCCCCCAAGGGCCGAATAGAAGACCAGCGGTTGGCTGGCCTCGGCAATCCCCAGACGGATACAGGCTCCGAAGCCGGTCGGCTTTTCCAGCGCCAGTAGTTTCACACGGGGATGCTTGGAGGTGATTTTCTCGATGATCGCCCGCAAGTCGTCCGTGATGCCATCGGCGACGAGGAGCACCTCATACGGCCGGCCGGTGTTGTTGAGAACGCCGAGCCACGGACTCAGGGAGTCCGCGAGGTTCGTGGCCGAGGGGGCCATGGGGAAGATGACGGTCAGCCCTTCGACGGTGTCAGCCATGCGTGGTCACGGGGTTCGGCGAATCAGGACCATCGGGCGATACGACCCGGCGGGAGAACCGGCCCGGCTGTCGGCGACCGTTTCAGTCGGGAACGGCAAATGTTCCCGCAAGGTCGCCGCCTCGTCCTCGCGGACCACGACGACCAGCACCGGATCATGCCGCCATTCGGCCAGCAAATCCCCCCACCCGGTCAGGGTACGGACGGGCCGCCCCAACTGGTAGGCAAGCAAATGATTCTCGACCCGGAACATCACCACCGGCGCCGGAGCCGGGGACAATTCCCGCACTTGCCGGGCAAATGGTTCCGTTTCCCGCGAGGCTTGTTCCTTGGCGGTCACATAATGGTCGAACCCGAACCATCCCACCGGCATCAGCACCAGCATACCGAAAAACGCGGTTCGCCAGAGCCGCTGTCCGTTCAAGGTCCGCGAGGCATACCACCCCTCGGCCCAACAACCGACGACAATAGCCAGCCCCGGATAAGCCGGAAGAAGATAATCGGCCCGCTTGAACCGGGAAGCACTGAGGACAATCACCATCACCACCAGCCAGTCCAGCCCGAACCGGGCGGCGGCATCGCGCCGGGGCAACTTCCACAACGCCACCAACGCCAGCGGCGTCCACGGCAGGAAGTCCAGCGCCAGCCGGGGCAGGTAGAACCACCACGGATGCGAGCCAAGAGCCTCGGCCCCGCCAAACGCCCGGTTGATGTGGTGATACCAGAAGAAGACCCGCGAGAATTCGCCATCGGTCGCCCGATGAACGGCGATGAACCAAGGAGCGGCGAACAGGATCGCCAGAAAACAAGGCGACAAGGTGATTAGGTGATTAGGTGAGAAAACCTGTTTCATCCGATCTTGGAATCGTCGTGGCGGGGCGGATTCGGCCTCACCTGATTGGGCGAAGCAATGCAAGAGCCAGACGCCCGAGACCAACACCAGGCCAATCGGCCCCTTCAACAACAGAGCGAAGGTGCCGAACAAGGCCGGAACGAGGATTTGCACCCATCGACGCTTGCCAACGGGCTGATGCAGCGTGAGCAACATGCCGGTGACGGCGGCCGTCAGGGGAATGTCGATCCGGCCGATGCGGGCAGTGCCGGTGAAATGGACGGCCGAGGCCAGACACGCCCCGGCCACCAACCCGGCCACCGGGCGACCTTGCTGGCGAAGCCACCACCAAACCGCCATGACCGTGAAGGCACCGGCGAAAATGGCCGGAAACCGGACGGCGATTTCATCCACATGGCCGCGACCCCCCCCGACAACCGCCACCAGCCAATAGAACCCGGCCGGCTTTTGAAGTTCGGCGGTTCCGTCGAAGAGTCGCGGAAGCAGCCAGTCGCCCGTGTCCAGCATCGTCTGGGCGTTCTGGGCCGCGCGGGCCTCGTGGCTGGCCCAGAGGCTTCGAGACATCAACCCATTGGCGAACAGCAGGAGACACAGCACCAACAGGAAGAAACAAGGCAAGAGAACCGCCCGCGAACGCGGCGAGCCAAACCCGCCGCGATTCCTGTCTTGATGTTGCTGCGTTCCGGCTTCGGCGTCTTGGGCTTCGAGTTCGATGAGGTTGTTCATGCCGCCTCGGACTTCGGGTGAATCTGGGCTTCGTACAGTTCGCGGTAAACGGCACAGGTTCCGACCAAATCCCGGTGCAGGCCGACGGCCACCAGTTCGTGGCTGTCCAGCACCACGATGCGGTCGGCCATTTGAACCGTGTGCATCTTGTGGGTGATGAAGAAGGTCGTTCGCCCCTTCTTGAATTCCTGCAGCGCATCATGAATCAGCCGGTCCGACACGGGATCGATGGCGCTGCTGAACTCGTCCAGCACCAGAATGCTCGGATCACGCAGGATGGCCCGCGCGAGGGCGATCCGCTGCTTCTCCCCGCCGGAGAGGGCGCCGCCGAGGTCGCCGATCTTCGCGTCGTATCCCCCCTTGGACATGATGAAATCGTGGGCAAAAGCCTTTTTCGCGGCCGCCTCAATTTGTTCGGCGGTGGCCCGGCGATTCCCGTACTTGATGTTCCGGCCGATTGTGTCGTCAAACAAAATCGGGTCTTGCGAGACGAGGGCAATCTGTTTCCGGAGGCTCCGCAATTGGGCCTTGCGAATGTCGATGCCATCAATCAGGATCGACCCGTGGTCGGGATCATAAAAGCGCGGCAGAAGGTTTAGGAGAGTGGATTTGCCGCTGCCGTTGGCCCCGACGATGGCGATGGTCTCCCCGGCCTTCACCCGCAGGCAAATGTTGGTCAACACCTGCTTTTCCGGCGTGTACGAGAAGCACACGTTCTGGAATTCAATTTCCTTGGAGTGCCGTTCGAGGTTGATGCCCTCCGCATTGGATTGCACCTGCGGCACCCGATCCATGACGCCGTAAATCCGGTCGCACGCGGCGGCGGCCGATTGCAGTTTCGTGTACACGCTGGAAAGCTTCCGCACCGGATCGGCCATGCCGATGAGTTGGGCGTACAGCCACAACAGTGTTTCTGTTTCCATCACGTTGGCGGTGAGCTGGATGCCGAACAGACGCTTCTCGCCGCTCAACACGAGATAGGCCCCGGCGAGCAGCGCCACGCAAACGGCAAACACACCGGTCACTTCCACCATCGGGCCGGTCAGGGCGTCGATGCGAACCACCCGCATGTTCTTTTCCGCATAATCCTTGGCGGCATCGTGGAAGCGCCGTCGCTCGTAGGGTTCCATCGTGAACGCCTTGACGATCCGCAAACCTTGGAAAGTTTCCTGGAGGATGCGGTAGATATTCCCCATTTTGTCGAGGAGTTTGCGGGAGGCCTTTTTCATCTTCTTGCTGGCCATCGTCATGATGATGACGGCCGCCGGAACAATAAACAGGAACAACAGGGTAAGCTGCCAGCTAATCCAGCAAGCAATGGAGATGCACGCGAGGGCGCGCAACGGCTCGGCCACCACCCGGCCGAAAAGGATCTTCATGCCGTTGCCGGTCATTTCCATGTCGTTGGTGAAGCGGGACATCAAATCGGCCGATCCGCCTTCCTGCACTTGGCGCATGTCCTGATGGATCGCCTTGCGGAAGAACTCGTTTCGGAAGTCGAGGATGGTCCGGTTGGTGACGGTGCCCACGAGATATTCCTGGCAAAACTCGAACACACCCTTCACGGCCACCCCGATCACCACGACCAACAGAATCAGGGCCAGCGTGTTGAACCGGCCCGTCGGCAGGTGCCGGACGACGTGATGCTTCAATTGCTGGTAACGCCACTGGCGGGAACGGGATTCGGAAAGATGTTTCTCGGCCCGGTCGAGCCGGTCGGTGAGCCGGTGCAGTTCGTTGTCCCTGGCCTCGCCGTGCCCAAACCCCTCCACCACCGTTTGCCGGGCCTTCAATTCGTCCGTTTCGCGGTCTTTTTCGGTGATGTCCCGCTCGATGAGTTCGATGCGAACATCAACCCACTGTTGCAGATTCATGTTGCTGCCAAGCACCTTCATGACCGGATAGACGGCCGTGAAGTTCAGCCCCCACAGCAAGGCGGCACACAAGGCGCAGACGAGCGAAAGCACCAGCCTGCCGCGATAAGGAAGGGCGAGTTTCAAAGCGCGCAGAAAATTTCTCATGGCCGCATCACACCTCTGGGAGCGTGGCGGTTATACCCGATCAGGCAAGATGGGACAAGGCGGACCGGCGGCGGGGAAAAATCAGAATGAAGCCGCGGAAATGGCGATTGAAGAGTTTGAGGCCGAAACGCCGGACTCCCCGAGTGTGTCATCGCATTCAGGGAGCCGGAAGACGGGGAACAGGTTCGTTGCGAGATTGCCTTCGCGGGGATCAGCCGCCGATTCTTCGCAGGTAGGCTTCCCAATCAGAGAGGTTCTTTTCGCATTCCCGTTTGTAGCGTTCCCAGTCCTGCTTTTCCGTAATCAGGGAGTTTTTCTTCACTTTCAACGCCGCCAGCGAGAGTTCCAGGACAAACACCGCCCCTTCGTTGTTTTCTTTCTTTTTCGCCTCGGCCACTGCCAGTTCGGCGGCGATGATCAACAAATCCCCGGCAAAAATCCGGTTGGTGCGGTCTGTGATTTCTGTGGTGGCCTTGCTGATGTTGGCCTTGCACTGGCTGATTTCGTAACGGGCCGTGCTGGCATCCTGCGCCCGGCCGGAACCGGGCAATCCCAACAGAACCGTGGCGGCACAAAGAATGCCAAAGAGGCCGCGAGCACGGTGCGAGTTTGCATAAGAGCGGAACATTCGATGTCTCTCCGAAAGGCGCCACGAAATAGAGCGATGGAACGAGTCGGGTCACTGGCAAACACCGCCTTGGCGCCGGGCGGAGACCCCATGACCGACATCACACTCGGGAACAAAACCGATTCGGGCTATCGTGGCTCTCTGACCCCGTTGTTTGCCGCCATCAAATGACTTCACACTTGATGTGTCGGCGAACGAAGAGGGCGTGACGGGTCGGCCGCGGCGTTTTTCCCTTGCCCAAAGGCAAGGAAAATGCCACCGGTGGTTTTGGCCACATTTCAGACCCGTTTGGCCCGCTTGGGACAGCGCCCGGAATGAGATTGCCCCCGCAATCTTCCACCGGCACGAACTTGCCCGACGAGTTTGACGCAAGCCAGCCATCATTGGGAATAGTCGATCAGATCGATTTGCGACTGAAAATCCCAATCAAGCAATTTTTCAATGGCTGGTTTGTGCGATAGGAAGGTCAAAAGACCTAACTTAAACTCTCTATCTTCAAGTTAGCCGCCGACAAACCAGCGGTCAACTTCAAAATAGAAATTATTTCATATTTATTGTTTAATTAGATTTATTGCGATTAATTGATTTCGGAAAGGATTTGCCCGTCAGCACCGCCGCCAGACTGTTTTGTCCCCATGATGTGCGGGGCTCGGCGGACAAGATCATGATCCCCGTTACAGGAGCATCCGCCGGGCGGAAATTGGCAGATTTTCAACAGTCCATCATTGCAACAACGCCGCAAGCGGCATCATCCTCGGCGACGGAATGCGTCCGTGGATGATACCGCTTGCGGCGTTGCTTCGGGGCGTCGCCCGGCGGTCAATCGGAGCCTCTCTTATGGCTTGCTTTCAGCCCCGACGCCGCTGAGCGGGTGATGGGTGACGGCATCCCATGCCAGTCTTTGCAGGAGGTGATTGAGCTTTTCCTCGTCATCCCCGAGTTTGGCCTGTTTGAGAATTCCCGGCACCGGCAAGCCCACCGGGCTGCGGCGATACATGACGGCGTAATTGCAATAACCGACCAAGGCCATCAGCGGCGGTTTGCCGTGGCCAAGGGGATCGGTGAACAAATCTTCCTGAGCCTTCAATCCGGGGGCCTGCCCCGCGATGACCTTTTCCCGCAGCGAGATCACGGCCTGTGGGGCTGGGACGATGTACAGCACAGTCTTGCCCTGTTGTTTGTTCAGGTTCTGAATGTGTTCGTCCATTTCCTTGAAATACACCGCGTGGCGCTTGCGCAGTTCTTCGCCGGTGATCGCGTTGTGATCGACCTTTTCAGGCCGCTTGGTCGTTGGCTCGTAAATGTCCCAACGCAACCAGATGGGCTGGACGAGAATGCGGATGTCTTTGTTGTGTTCGACGGCCAGCTTGGTGAAATTTTCAAGGCCCGGATCGGGGAGGAAGATCGGCGACAAAGTCAACACATCAACCTTGCCGGTCTTGAGGGCTTCCTTGGCTTTGTTCTTCTCCTCGGCGATGTCCCAATGTTGAATGACCCGCGAACCGCCGATGGAGGAGACGCCAAGTTGGGCGTGATCCGGAATCTTGGCCTGCTTGGCGAGATCGGCCACGATGCCGGGAACCCACACATGGAAACTGTGGCCACAGGTGAAGACCCGTTGCCCCTTGGTGATCGGCTCGGTCGGATTTACATTCTTGTCTTGGGCGAATGCCACGGCATTCGGCAGAAATGCGAGAGCCAAGACCGTCAAAACAGCGGCGATGGCTCCGCATCGGAAACTCATAACCATCATGCGGACTCCTTGCGTAGAGAGTTCAGAAAGGCCCCCGCCGATTCTAAAGCCACGCCGATCCGCACACCAGAACCATCTTCCGTCCGTTTTGATGAACAGATGCGGGCAAAGAGAGGAAAACGGGTTGGCGTCGTCGACGCAAATGGCTGGCTTGGCCCGGCAGGCGCTCTTCAGCAGGGTTTGCCCCGGCGTTTCGGCTTCTCTTAGGGGACTTCGGCGGCGAACTCCCCATACTCCAGTTCAAGGGCCGCCAGGGCAAGCCGGCACACCAGCGGCACAACCGCCAAGGGACTGCGTGTCTCGCCGGCCAGATGGTCGAAGGTCTCGAAACTGGTCAGCGTGTGGAGGACGTTGACCACTTCGCCAACGGCCTCCGGCAATGGCTTGCCGTGCTTCTCCGTGATCCGGCCGACGACCGTGCGGAATCCTTCCCGCCGATACTCTTCTCTCACGCGCACCGTCTGGGAAATATCGGCGTCAATCAGGGACAGACCCCGAATCCGGCGAATCACCAACCGGTCGGTTTCCCAGAAATTCCCGAACGCGCCAATGAGTTCCGTCAGCGCATCACGCGGCTCCGGCTGTCCGAACGCCGCCCGGAGCCGGTCAATGAGGCCGCGCGCCGCTAGGTCGTCGAAGAGGGCTTCGAGAAGGCCGGTTTTGGAGCCGAACTGGTTGTACACCGTCATCCGGGCCACCCCGGCCTGACTCGCGACGGCATCGACCGTGAAGGCCGTGACGCCATCAGGCGACGATAATAGTTCGCGGGAGGCGGCAACGATGCGGGCGCGAGTTTGCTCGGCGGCCGTCTGGCGTTGCCCAAGTCGGTAGGGCCTTGGGTTCATGAAACCTTGACGCCCTTTCAAGATTTAGTTAGATTCACAGTACAATCAAATTTCCGGCGTTGCTCGATCAAGACTGCCTCCGATTTTAGCATGAGGCTTTCGGTGGTCGAGGGCGCCGATCGGAAAGGGACTTTTCCATGACGATCCAAGAGAGCCTTTCGACCTCCCCGCATCATCTTCCGGAATCGGGAACCGGGGAAAAACCGGCGAAGCCGCCGCGCGTCTGGCCCCCCGTCTTGCTGCTCGGCATTTTCTGGGCCGCCTATTCGGTCCAGCGCTGGACGGAGTTGGGAATCTCCTTCGGATTCTTGGGTTTTCTAATTCTGATGGGGCTTGGCGCCCTCATCACTTGTCTGTTCGTCGGCTGGTGGCTGGGCGCCAGCCGGACCGGGATCAAGGAGAGGTTCTCGGTGTTCGCCGTCGTCATTTTCGCCGGCGCCGGCACGGTGGTTCTTGCCCACAAATCCGTTGCATTTTTCCTGCTGGTGCCAGGATTGCCGCTGGTGTTGACCGCTTGGGCGCTCTGTTTTCTCCTCATCCGAAAGCAACCTTCCGGGCTGCGAGGCGCCATCATGGCCGGGGCGATGGTCATGAGCTGGGGGGCGTTCGACCTGATCCGGGCGGAAGGCATGGGGGGCGACGGGCAGTTCGCGATTCGCTGGCGGTGGAGCGCGACGGCCGAGGAGGTGTATCTTGCGGAATTGGGACATACAGAGGCAACAGCCCCGGCATCGTTGACTCGATTGGAGTTGCGCGTGCAACCGGGGGATTGGCCCGGATTTCGCGGCCCGAATCGGGATGGAACCCTGCGGGATGTTCGCATCGCCACCGATTGGAATGTCACACCGCCGAAGATGGTCTGGCGCCGACGGATCGGGCCGGCTTGGTCGTCGATCATTGTTGTGGGTGATCGACTATTTACCCAAGAACAGCGAGGCGGGCAGGAAGCCGTTGTTTGCCTTGACGCCGCCACCGGGCGAACGCTCTGGTCGCATGAGGATGCCGCTCGGCATGAGGATGTGCAGGGAGGGGTCGGCCCGCGCGCCACGCCGGTGTTTGCCGATGGCCGCCTCTATTCCCTTGGATCAACCGGGTTGCTGAACTGCCTCGATGCCACCACCGGCGAGCGAAAATGGACCCGCGAACTTGCGGCCGACTCGGGCGCCAAAATTCCCATGTGGGGCTTTTCAAGCTCGCCGCTGGTGGTCGGAAACTTAGTGATCGTCTTTGCCGGAGGCGAGGGAGAAAAGACCCTGCTGGCCTATCGCACCGACTCGGGCGAACCGGCATGGTCCGCCCCGGCCGGTTCGATCAGTTACAGTTCGCCGCAACTCGCGTCGGTTCTCGGCGAGACGCAGTTACTTTTTGTCGGCGACCGGGGACTGTCGGCCTACGATCCCGTCACGGGGGCGGTACTCTGGCGACATGCCGCCCCGAGCAGCAATCCGGGGGTGCCGCGATCCGTCCAGCCGAGAATGATCGGGTCCGGCCGCATCCTGTTCGACGCCGGCCCCGACCGGGGGACGGCGCTCATTGATGTGACGAAGACGGACGGATCATGGGTCACAACGGAACGATGGGTTTCCCGGCAGTTGAAGCCTTCGTTCAACGACTTTGTGGTGTCCGGCGATGCCATCTACGGTTTCGACGGCCGAATCCTGAGTTGTGTCGATTTGCAAACCGGCAAAAGACGTTGGAAGGAAGGGCATTACGGCAGCGGGCAAGTGTTGCTGCTCGACGATCAACCGTTGCTCTTGGTGATCTCCGAAGAAGGCGAGGCGGTCCTTGTGGCGGCCGATCCGAAAGAGCATCGGGAACTTGGCCGGTTCAAGCCGATCGAGGGCAAGACATGGAATCACCCGACCATCACCAAGGGGCGGTTGTACGTCCGCAACGCCCAAGAAATCTCCTGCCACGAACTCCGGCCAGAAGGGGCGCCTTGAGAACCCAACAAGTTTGGGAAATGGCTTATTTACCGGCGATTTCGTGGCGATAGGTGACCATTGACCGGGCCGGAAGGGTGTCGGTGAAACTCCCGGCGACGACCTTCAGTTCCGGCAGGGCGGCCACATCTTCCGTGGCGCTGGTGCGGGTCCGTTCGACAGCAGGAACGGTCGCAAACTTGCCGGTTAGCTTGAGCGTGATCGGGGCATCCTTGCCGGTCATGTTCACGATATGAACGACAAGCGTGCGGCCGTCGGCAGAGAGAAAAGCCGTGGGCTTCGCGCCATCGGCCCCCTTTCCGGTGACGCCCGCTTCCACGACACGCATGCCGGGTTTGAGCGGCGAGGCCCATTGACGGAAGAGATGGTAAGGCTTCGTCAATGTGTATTCTTCCCCCCATTTCACATGAATCAGGGCTTCGCCGGTGTCGCGAGGCGGATAGACCCAGTCGTAGGCCATGAACACGTTCGCCCCGCCGACAAACGCCTCGTGCATGGCGTTGCCGTATTCCGTGGCCGAATTAATCATCCCCGGCGAGGAGTCCTTCGTGCGGGGACACCATTCCGTGACCCAGACCGGCCGTTTGTCGGCCAGTTTCCGAAGAGCGCCCCAGCGGTCGCCGCGCGGGTCGTAATCATGCGCCCCGACGACATCGAGATACTTTCCGGCGTTCTTCAAAATGAGCGGCACATAGTCCTTGGCGGCACCCGGCGCGCTCAGCGTGTTCGGCCCGACCAGTTTGGGCCGGGGAACTTCCGGGAACTTCTTCGCCATCTTGTCGAGGTATTCCCCCGCCGTCTTGAACAAGGCGGCATGTTTCTCCGGCGTGAGGCAATAGCCCGGTTGCGTGTGGGGCCAGTCCGGTTCGTTCGAGATGCTCAGGTATTTGATCGGCACATCGTTCTTTTGCATGTGCGCGAGAAATGCCCAGGCATATTCGGCCAGTTCAAGCTCCATTCCCGGCTTGATGGTGGCGCGGGCTTCGCCGCCGGCGGAGGCTTCGTTGTTGGTCTTCATCCACGGCGGCGGCGTGTAGAGCGTCGCATAAAGCTGGATGTCCGGCTGCCGTTTCAGCGCGGCCTTGGCAATGTCAATCGTGTGTCTGCAATACTCAAAGTTTTTGACATCAAACGCGGGCGTGAGCGGGTCGTTGTTGTCGTTCTGCGGCTCATGCGTTTCGCGAATCATGAGTTGCAAATATCGCGTCGGCACGCTCTTGAACATGTCGTCGTACAGTTGTTCCTGCCGCTCTTTCTTGTCGCGGGCCGACAGGCTGGTGATGTGGCCTTCGTAGAAAATGGCGCCGACTCCAAGCCCGTCAAAGACTTGTTTGGGCCGCGCGGTCTGCACGATGATTTGAGTCTTTTCCTGGGCGAGGACATCACCGCCGGGCATGGCGAATGCGGCCATGATCGCCGCGACGAGAACGTGAACAGGCGAGAAGTTTTTCTGGGACAAGCCGTGTTTCGGCGGGAATTCCTGTGCCATCCGCCACCTCTTCACCGATTTGGGGTTCGGGAGTTCCACATCACCCGCCGGGCGGCTGGCGGGGCGTTGCTCCGATGCGAGTCAGACTACCAGAAGCCTTGTCAGCCCCCAAACGAAATGCGCGTCCGGTATTGTAACGTGGTTCTTCCGATGGTGATTTGATCTCAATGATGAGGCTTGGAAGTTTTGCCCCCGACTTTCATGGTTGCCGCTTGAGTTCCGACTTCAGCCGGTCTTGCTCCGCCAAGAATTCTTCCCACTTTTCGCCGGGGATACAACTGATGGAGCCATCGAGAAGAGTGACCCAATGACGGCCGCCGTATTGCCGTTCGCCATTGTGGCCCAGTCCGGCTTTGTCCCAGAACAGGGCCAGCCGGGAATCGTCACCCGGTCGTAGTCCCTCGACATAATGCCAGCCGCATGTTTCCGGGGTGAGAAGATCCCCGGCATCGAGACGGGCTTGGACAACCTCAACCGGAACAGTCTTGCCCCGAAGCAGGTTCGCGGAAACTTCCTCGGGACTGTTCCGGTGCAGCAAACTTAAACTGGCTTCGGGAGTGGCCTCCCCTTTGGGAAACCAGCCGTCATGCTGATCGGCGTAGTTCAACAAAGCCATGTATAACTGCTTGTCACAACAGTGGCTCCAGCCGTGGGGGTAGCGATGGTCATAGATCACGCCCCCCACAACTCTCAACACGGCAACCAAGGCAATAAAAATGACCGCCCGTTTGGCCAGTCTTCGCATCCGCATGGTGGCCTCCGGGAACCGGGCCTGTCCCCGTCAGCTTACTTGGATTTGACCGGGTTTGCGTAGGTCAGAACCATGAGGAGCATGTCCGCGACTTCATCGTCCGACTTGGCCTTCCCGTAAAAATTCGCGTGAGTCTGCGTGAACGTCACGTACAACATGCGGTCTTTGGTGAGGGCCACACGCACCGTTTGACCGTCGATGACCTGTTCTTTGCGCCACAAGAGGGTGTCCTTGTCCAAGGAACCGGCGGCATCGCCCGCCAGTTTGCCGATGTCGTACCCGAAGGCGAAGCCGCTAGCCTTTGCGATCTTGCCGACACGGGTGTCTATTCCCTGAAGTTTCTCATGCTTGTAGCCCGGCAACAGTTTGATGCCGCCCGGCGTCGGGTCGGCGGGTTCCTCCGCGAAACCAGCCGGAACACTGAGCAACCCAATGACGGACAACGCAAGGACGACGGACGGAATACGCATGACGGCGGCTCCCAAGAGAAATTCGCTTACTTGAACGGCTCGGTGCTGACCTCGACTTTGCCGAGGACAAACGGGATCGATTGTTCCGGCCGAAGGGCAAAATCGTGGCCCCACATTTTCGAGAAACAGGCATTGGTCACATGCCACGTGTGCGTTTGCCAGCCGGAATCAGCGCTGGCGCCAAACCATTTCCCCACGTTGGCGTATGGCGAGCGTCCCTGACTGTCGGCGACCTCGTAAAAGAGATTCATCCCGACATTCCCGGCCGCCAATCGGCGAACAGTGGCGCGGACGTAATACTCCTTCGTTTGGAAGGATGCAAAACTCGGGTGGACATAAAACCGCACCGAATGCTCGATGTCGCCTTTCATCACGATTCCGGTCGAACCATCCGGGAATTTGACCGTCGGCGAGCCTGCCTGCCCGATCAGGAAGACACCGTCGTTCGGCTCGGCTGTTCCCGGTTTGTGGCTCACTGTCTTTGCCTTGGAATAATCGCCGCCCCAAGGGAAATTCTTGCCCGTGTTCGCCTTGGCCAACGAGACGAACTCCGCCGGAATGCCAGTGACAATCACCGGGGAATCGGTCAACGTAAAAGGCTGGTCCGCCTTGAGGGAGGCGACGCGGCCAAGGGAATCAATTATTTCCACATCGCCTGAGAACGACATCGTTTTGTCCGCCTGGCCGGAAGGCATCCACGCGACCAGCACCGGCGAGGTCTTTCCCTCGAAAACGAATCCGTATCCCTTTCTGTCCTTCCCCATCGCCAGCCATCCCACATACTTCGGCGCGAGACCCAAACTGGCTGACATCGCCTTCAGCATCTTGTAAGAGGCTCGCGGGCTGCCATCGCGGTTCAACAAGCCGAAGCCTTGATCTTCGCCGACCGGGTCTTGGGCCTCGAACCACTGAACCTTGGCAATCCCCTGCGCCAAGGCCATCGTGTAAATCTTGACAAACGCGCGGGCGGCTTCCTGCTCCGTCACGACGCGGTCCTTCCGCTTCTCAATCCGGCGGCCGACTTCGGTGATCCAGATTTCGGCATTCGCCCGTTCGGGGGCGCTGGTTTTCAGCATGTCCCGCAGCATTCGGCTCATCCACAGAAACGGGATTTCGCCATCGACTTCGTCGATGCCATCCGCGATTTCGTAGGGGTGAATGCAAAGGAAATCGAAGTTATCCGGCTTGCCCGCCTTGGCCATCGACAGGATGGCTTGATTGAGGTAAGGGGCGTCAAAACTGGCAACCGACAGGCCGACGGCCGCCTTGGGGTTGCCCTTCTTGGCGGCTGTTCGCGTGGCGATGGCGAGTTTCGCATAATCGGCCGTCGTATGGTGGCCATCGTTAAAGCCGCCGTTGCCTTCGTTCCAGACTTCCCAATAGCGAACATCCTTCTCGTACCGCCCCACGACTTCCGAGACATACTTGGACCAGCCTTCGAGGTTTTCCATCGGGAAAGCATGAGAAGCCTTGGCGCCCGGAGGCGATCCCATCAGGATGCCGTTAATCTCGATCTTGTTGGCGGCGGCATTCTTCACCAGCGTGTCGGCCTGATCCCACTTCCACTTCCCCTGCGGCGTTTCAAAGCCGTTCCATTCGGGAAACAGTCGAACCGTGCCAACCCCGGCCTCCGCCATTTTCGGCATCCAGGCCGCATGATCCCTGTACCCGCTCGCCGACGAACTGACGCCCCAGGGATTCCCGACGGGAGTCTGGGCCGACAGTGGGGAAGCCCCGGCAATCGCCGCGAAAATCAAAGCCGCCTTGCCCAGCCAGACACGAGCCACGCACATGAATAACCTCCGGAGAGTGAGACATCATCGTGGCCATCATGATATGCCCCCGCCCGCTCGAAAATGAGTCGCGGAAAGAGGCCACTCGGGAGGGCATCAGCTTCTCTTGTGTTCAGACGAAACAAACCGGCCAGAGTTTTCCCGCAGGCCAACACGCTACAGAGTCCCGATTTTTCCGATTTCAAAACCGATCAAAATGTGACCCAAAAGTGACCTGAAAAGGTGAAAAACAGTCGTCCGGCGACCATTTTTGAGTCATTTCACACCCCAAAAGTGGTCAAAAACAGTGGGCCAACTGAACACTATTTTTCAAAAACCCCGGAAAAACAAAGGAGTCGCCTGATGATTTTGGACAAATGCGCAGCGATTCTGGGCTGTCGAAAATGGCCCATTTCAAATGCTCAAGGTTGATACCCGGATGGTTGAAAGGGATTTGCGTGGCCGAAAAAGCGAATTAGCCCAAACTTGGAAGGCAGAGGTGACAGTTGCCGGCGGCGTCGAACATCGCCGCCGGATGTGATCGTTCACGGACGAGTTCGTCCATCATTCAACAGAGGCAAATCAAGGCTTGGCCGCCACGGCGTTCCAGACCTTGATGTCGTCAAAGAAGCCGTCCTTGCCGGCGACTCCGAGTTCGATCTTGGATTTGGTTTCGTGGCCGATGCCGGAGGACTTGAGATAACCGGCGGGCTTGCCGTCGATGCTCACTCGCATCTCATCGCCGACAATTTCGACGACGAGGGTGTACCATTTGCCGGTCTCCAGTTTGGCGGGGAAGGTGGCGCTGCGGCCGACGAGCAATTTGGCGACCTCGGCCTTCTTGGCGGGGTCTTTCTTCATCTCATAGATGTCGTTACGCATCCCGCCGTCGCGTTCATCCAGAATGGTGACGCCATTGAGGCGGACCATCGCGCGACAGAGGTGGCCGTAATGGGCGCCCATGTATTTGCGATCATCAAATTCGACATCAATCATGGACGCGCCTTCAAACCGAATCTTCACTTCGACGACGCAGTTCTTGGTGGGGATCTCCAGCCCATGCACGGCCGCATGGGCGGTGACGGCCGGCTTGCCATCGGCGGCGGGCGTTGTTTTGTCGCGGGTTTGCGTCCCCTTGAGCGTCCCCTTTTCGACAACAAACGTCGGGACGACCTTGTGCCAGACCTTGGTCGGCTCGGCCCCCTCGAAATCATCAGAGAACAGAAGTTCCTTCTTCTCGGCAATCGGCTTGGCCGGGATGACGGGCAAGTCGGCGGCCACGGCCGCGGCATTCACGGCGCAGAAGAGGGCCAACAGGATGCGGGATTTCATGGATGGCTCTTGTCAAAAAATGTTCGTGCGGAGGGTGTCAGCTATGGTACGCGATTTGACGTTCGCAAACGAGGAATGATTCAGCCAAGAACCAACCCCGGCCGATGATGACGGAGAATCGGACGTTCGATCGTTTCCTCAACTGTTTTCATCCAGCCAAGACGCGACCCTCATCCCTCATCCTTCATCCCTCATCCCTTCCTCTGCCTACTCGCATCGCATCCTTCGGCCAAATGTGATTTAATCACCCCATCACCAATCGCAAGGGGTCTGTTGTCGCGTGAATGCCGAGTTTAAGTCACCGGAGGCGCTTTCGGGCGTCGTCGAGCGGATCACGTTTCACAACGAGGACAACGGCTATGTGGTCCTGCGCGTGGTCGTGCCGGGGCAGCGCGATCCGGTGACCGTCGTGGGCACACTTTCCAACGTCGTTTCCGGGGAATACATCGAGGCGAGCGGCGAATGGATCAACGACCGCAACCACGGGCGGCAGTTCAAGGCGGGCGTGCTGAAGACCACCCCGCCGCACACCTTGGCGGGCATCACCAAATATCTCGGTTCCGGGCTGATTAAGGGAATTGGCCCCACTTATGCGAAGCGGATTGTCGAAGTGTTTGGCGAGCGGACGCTGGATGTCATCGACCGGTCGCCGTCATTTCTCTCGGAAGTGAAGGGAATTGGCCCGCAACGGCTGGAGCGCATCCGGCAAAGCTGGCAGGAGCAAAAGGGCGTGCGGGCAATCATGGTGTTCATGAACTCTTACGGGATCGGCACCGCCCGCGCCATTCGCATTTACAAAACCTACGGGGACAATGCCGTCGAACTGGTGAAGAGCAATCCCTATCGGCTGACGACGGACATCTGGGGCGTCGGCTTCAAAACCGCCGACGATCTGGCCATGCGGCTGGGGTTGCCCCCCAATTCGCCGTTGCGGGCGAGGGCGGCCGTGCGCTATGTGCTTCAGGATCTCGGCACAAAGGGGAACGTCTGCTATCCCGAGGCCGGGGTGATTGAAGAGACCATGCGGCTCACCAACATCACCCCGGAGATTGTCCGGGAAGTGATCGAGGCCGGGCGGGTGGAGGATGAGTTTGTCCGCGAGACGGCCACGGTTCCCGCCCCGGACAGCACGGAACCGGAGCCGTGGTTGTATCTCAAGCCGATGTTTCTCGCGGAACTCGGCGTCGCGCGGGCCATCAAGCACTTGGCGGCCGGGGATCACCCGCTGCCGGCCATTGACGCCGGTGCCGCGATTGATTGGGTCGAAAAAGAAATGAAGATCGCCTTGGCTCCGTCGCAACGGGAAGCCATTGAGGCAGCCACCACCGAAAAAGTGCTGGTCATCACCGGCGGGCCGGGCGTCGGCAAGACGACCATCGTTCGTGGGTTGATCGAGATTTTTTCCGCCAAACGACAACGCATCGCCCTCTGCGCTCCGACCGGCCGGGCCGCCAAACGTTTGAGCGAATCCACCGGAAGGGATGCTCGTACAATCCATCGGTTGTTGGAGTTCGACGCCGGGTTGGGCAAGTTCAAGCGGGACCGCGAAAACCCGCTCGATGCCGACTTGCTGGTCATCGACGAAACATCAATGGTGGACATGGTGTTGATGAACCAACTCCTGCGGGCCGTCCCCCTCTGGTGTTGTGTCGTCTTCGTGGGGGACGTGGACCAGCTTCCCTCCGTGGGGCCGGGGAATGTGTTGCGGGATCTGATTGACTCCGGCACGGTGCGGGTGGCCCGGCTGACGCAGATTTTCCGGCAAGCCGGTTCCAGCCATATCGTGCTGGCGGCCCACGCCATCAACGCCGGGGAAGAACCCCAATCGGCACCCGACCCCACCGGGGACTTTTTCTTCATTGATGTCGATTCCCCGGAAACGGTGGTGGACCGCATCATCACGATGGTGCGCGACCGCATCCCCGCCCGGTTTGGGTTCGACCCGTTTCGGGATATTCAAATCCTCAGTCCCATGAACAAGTCCGAGTTGGGGGTGAACAACCTTAACTTGCGGCTTCAGGAAGTGCTAAACCCGCCGGACTCGCGCAAGCCGCAGGCCGAACGGTTCGGCCGGACTTTCCGGGTGGGGGACAAGATCCTCCAATCGCAAAACAATTACCAGAAAGAAGTCTTTAACGGAGACATCGGCCGGGTGGCGGCGATTGACCTCACCGACCAGCTTTTGATGGCCGATTTTGACGGTCGTCAGGTTCCTTACGATTTTGGCGAACTGGATGAACTGACCCATGCCTATGCGACCAGCATCCACAAAGCGCAAGGATCGGAATATCCGGCAGTGGTGATCCCCCTGCACACCCAACACTTCGTCATGCTTCAGCGAAATTTGCTGTACACCGGCGTCACTCGTGGTAAAAAATTAGTGGTGATCGTGGGGAGCCGCAAGGCTTTGTGGATTGCCACGCAAAAACAGGAGACGGCCTTTCGATACTCTCTGTTGAAAGAACGCTTGAAAGCCGCCGACGCAACAACATAAAAGTCGGACGATGATTTGGCGAGCCGGACAGCGCAAGCTGATCGGATAGAGACATTCTCCCGTCGGCGGCAGACTCTCTCAACCCGATGCTTGACAGTGTTCGGCTCGCGGAAACCGGGTGTTTTGGGGACGGGAGACGACATGAACCGACGGAACGCCGACGAATGGCATCAATGGGTGGAGGAATTCGCCCAGGGTGAAAGCACGGAGGCGTGGCGGGGCATCATGTGCTTCCTGCGGTGGATTCAAATCCGCGCGGACAACGGCCACCCCATCCCTAATTTCCTCCCCGCGATCGAGGGGGATATCTTCCACAGCTACCTCCTTCGCCGGATGCTCCAAGGGAAGGAACCGCTAACCGCCCCGCCGCCGGAATCCTACGGGCAGCCGTGGTACGAACTCGTGGAATCCGGCCGGGGAACCGCGACGGATGTGAAGCCGTGGGAATGGGCGCCGGAACAGAAAATCTCGATCAACGAGGGGATCTGGACCATCGTCGAAAAGGTTTCCGACAAAGAATACATCATCATGTATCGCCTGAACCCCGGCAATTATCGGCTGACCAAACAGACGGACGGCGACACTTGGGTGATTGAACAAATCATTTAAGGAACCCGGTTTCTTTCCGCAAGCAGGCGATTCTCTTCGCGGTCATCTCTCCCGGCCGTGACTCCCGATCATCTTTCCGGGTTGCCGCATGTCTGTCCCGTCTGACGATGAATCCACCCTTTCCAAGCTTGGTTATGTGCAAGAACTCGCGAGGTGTCTCGGCGGGTTCTCGAATTTTGCCATCTCGCTTTCCATCATCTGCATTTTGGCCGGCGGGCTGACCTCGTTTCACCTCGGCTTTGCGGCCGCCGGGCCGGGCGGGGTGTGCATTGGCTGGGCGGCCTGCGGGTTGTTCTCACTGGCGGTGGCGGCCACGATGGGGCAACTGGCCTCCGCTTATCCCACCGCCGGGGGGCTATACCACTGGGCCTCCACCCTCGGCGGCCGGGGATGGGGTTGGGCGACCGCGTGGTTCAATCTCGCGGGCCTGATCGCGGTGCTGGCCGCCATCAATGTCGGCATGGTCCTGTTCGCCTTCGGGGCGTTCGCCCCGGACGACCCGCCTTCGCCGCTGACGCAGGCGATTCTCGTGGCGTTGGTCACGGCTTCGCAAGCCGCCATCAATCATTCCGGCATGCGGGTGACGCGGATTCTCACCGACTTGTCCGGCTATTGGATCATGTTGGTGGCGGTCGTCCTCACGATTAGCCTGTTCCTTGCCGCCCCGGCGATTGACTGGTCGCGGTTGCGGACCTTCCAAAACCTCACCGGAACCCCGGCCGGGGATGCGCCGGTCTGGCCCCGCGTGGAATCGGTCGCGTGGGCGTTTGCCTTGGGGCTGTTGCTCCCGGCCTACACCATCACCGGGTTCGATGCGTCGGCCCACACGGCCGAGGAAACCTTGTCGGCGGCCCTCAATGTGCCGAAGGGAATCATCCGCTCCGTATGGGTGTCGGGCGTGTTCGGCTGGTTCATGGTCGTCGGCATCGTGATGGCGATTCCCGATTTGAACGTGGCCGCCGAACAGGGAACCAATGTGTTTTTCCACACACTGCGGGGAGTGATGCCGCCCGTGTGGGCCAATATCCTCTTGGGCGGGTGTGTGCTGGCCCAATATCTGTGCGGGCTGGCGACGGTCACTTCCACGTCCCGCATGGCGTTCGCGTTCGCCCGCGATGGCGGCTTGCCGACGTCGCATTGGGTGCGCCGGGTGTCGAAGAAGTTTCAGACTCCCGCCGTCGCCATCTGGGGAATCTCCACGGCGGCCGTGCTGTTCACCATGTACACGCCGGTCTATTCCACCATTACGGCGGTCTGCACGATCTTCCTCTATGTCTCGTATGTTCTGCCAACGATCACCGGGTTCATCGCCCACGGCAACCGCTGGACGGTGATGGGGCCGTGGCATCTGGGCCGCTGGTATCGCCCGCTGGCGGCCATCAGCGTGCTGGGTTGCGCCGGGCTGATTTTCATCGGCATCCAACCGCCGAACGACCAAGCCGTGATCGTCCTCGGGGCGTTCGTGCTAACTCTGCTGGCCGGTTGGTTCGGCTATGCCGCGAAACATTTCCCCGGCCCGCCACACTTGCGCGAGAACCCGTGAAAAGGTGTTTCGTCAGTTCGCGGTTTGCCGGCTCGAACCTCGTTCTGATTTGGGCGAAACTCCCTCATTTCTTCGGGGCGAAGTCCGCGAACACATTGTCTCGCTCCAGCGGCAGCTGGAAACCATCGGAGATGCGGGTCATGTAGAGGCCACGGCAGAGCCACCAGAAGGTGTGCATCGCCTTGTCCGGGCCGAGTTCCTTTTCCAGTTCCCGATAGTCGCCGGCCGTCAGCGCCCACGGCGTCAGGGATAGTTTGCGGGCATACGCATAGGCCCGCTGTTCGGCCGGGGGAAAGCATGACCAATCATCACCGGCCAGTCGGCGGGTGCGGGCGGCGACGGCTGTTTTGTCCAGCCCGGCCAGTTCGAGCAGCATCTCGCAGTGGCCCATGCAGTAATTGCACTGGATGCTGCGTGTCTGAATCCAGAACAGGCTTTCCTCAAACACGCGATCCTGTTGAGACTCGGCCCACATCGTCCGGGTGGTGATGTTCCACGGAATCGCCAGTTCCGGGGCATAGCCATTGCACACCAAACTCCAGACGATCCGGGTCGGGTGGGTGGCGCTGGCCGGGGGCAGGTTCTTCTTCACGGTTTCCCAATCCGGGATCGGCAAGCGCGGGGTGCGGCCGCGTTGCTTTTCCAGCCGGGATTGGAGTTCCTCGTAGCTCAGCTTCGTCCATTCCGCATCCGGCGGGACAACGGCTTTCCCGTCCGGCAACAAGGCGGGCACTTCCTTTTGCTCGGGCAAGATCGGGGCGACTTGCAACGCCCCGGCGGCAAATTTGACGACGACCGGGGCCATCGGGCCGCCGTCTTCCAGCGGAATGTTCAGGCCCAGCAACAGACGGTCTTGGAAGTTGCCATAGGCGGCCAAAAGCACCATCGCGGCCACCTGCCTGTCCCCGTGGGTCTTGCGCAGGGTAGCGAACAATTCATCCTTGATCGTGGGGGCGGCCACGGTCAGCAACCGGGCGAACTCCAACGGATCTCGGTCGGCGGCCGGCCAGCCCGACGGATGGCCGGTGAGGAGGCGAACGGCGTCTTCATCAGCCGCCCGTTTCAAATCGGCGAGAGCGGTGGCTTGGGCATACTGGCACTTGTTCGCGTTGGCGACGACCCAGCGCATTTTCGCCCGCAACGCGGGGTCGAGCGGGCTTTTGGTCCGGTGGACGAGGTCGAGTTCCAGCATGGCCGCCGCCGTGCGCGGCAAATGCCCGACGACCGCCTTCGCCCAATTGGGCAGTGAAGTTCCGGCGCCGACATCCGCCTTCGGTAGTTTCGTCCAAGTTTCTTTGTCAGTCGGCAACGGTACAACCGACCGTTGATCGGTTCCCTTTTCACTTTCGAGGATGCTCATGACGAGGGCTTGCTCCATTTCACCGGGCTTGAATCCGAACGGGCCGCGGCCGTTCTTGAAGGCGATTTTTCCGTTGGTGTCAATCACATACAACCGGGTGGGCATGCCGCTGTAGGCCGTCCCGGCGGGGTCGGTGATGTCATCCACCAGCACCGTCATGCCGGGGTTGAGTTTCTTGCGGAACTGGGCGCACACGGCCACCCGCTCTTCTGTCGTGGTGGGCTGCTTCACCGCCACGCCCGCCCGCGTGTTCACTTCCATTTTCCAACCGTCCGTCGGGTGGGCTTCGCGGACATAGACCATCACGAACGTCGCCTTGTCCTTGTGCCGTTCGTAGACCGCCTCCACGTCGGGGAAGAGGGCACGGAACGGGCCGCAGGTGAAATTGCCAAAACAAAGCACCACCGGTTTTGGCCCGATCAGCGACGACAAGCGAACCGTTCCTTTCCCGTCGGCGACGCCGAGGGTGAAGTCCGGGGCCTTGTCTCCGAGCTTTGGCCCTTCGCCCATTGACCCGACTTCGCCCGAGAACAGGCCGCGAACCAAGGTCGGCACCGTCGGGGCATCCCCCGGCCCGAGACCGGAGGGGCCTCGCGGGATCAGCGCTCGCCGCAGGTCATCCGCGATGAGGGTTTCTTTGCCGCCGGCCGCCATTTTGAAGAAGGCGTCGAGTTCCTCCCGTGTGAGCCGGCCATCCCCGCCGGTGTCCATCCGGCGGAAAAACCGGGTGACCATGTTCGCTTGCATCACATACGGGTTCCGGTCGGACCAATCGAGGTCCGTCGGCGTGATGAAGCCATCCCCGTCCCGGTCAAGCCGGTCGAACAGAGAGGCCGGCCCCCGGAATTTTTCCTTGGGGATCTCGCCAGATTTCGGGTCCACACCCGCTTGAGCGGCGAGCCAGTCCCAAGTATACCGGCTGGTCGCCGGGCCGAACCACCCGTTCGAGCCGTCCATTTGCAAGCCCCGCAGGATGGCCACCAACATGCGAGTGGCTTCCGTCTGCGGGGCCGGATACTGTTTGTCCAACAGGTCGGCGACGCGGGCGGCCTCCTTCGGGTCCGCAAGGCTGTCGGGCGTCACCCCGTCGGGAAGTTTCAGACGGGGCGGGGTCATCGGCGGCGGCTCCTTCGCCCGGACGGCCTCCGGGCATGCGGCCGCCAGAATGGCAATAAGAGAGATGCGGAACAGTTTCATGTGGATTGACTCCTCAATAGCCAGCCTTGAGGACAGAGAATGAACGATGGACCGAAGGGATTGAATCAACCCCCGGAGCGGGGTCAGCCGCTCCGGGGAGGGGCGACGGTCATTTCTCGATGGCCAGCCCGGCCGCTTCCGTGATGCGGTCGAACGAGGCGCGGTTGGTCGTGTAGCTGATCAGTTGGACCACTTCCTTGGGGCCGGTCAGCTTCAAGGCCTTTTCCACATCGGCATCCGTCAGGACAACCGGGGAGGCGGCCAGTTTGCGGGCCAATGTGTACAAGGATTGCTCGGCCGGAGTGGCCTTGGACCAGTCGCCGTCGAGGGCGAAAATCTGGTCGTCGGTCTGGCCAAGAGCCTTCAACCGCTTTTGGGCTTCGCCGGTCGCGTACCACGCGCGATCCTGGCGGGCGATGATCCAGCTCACTTGGGCCTTCAACAGCAGGGTCAGATCACCCTTCTCCACGGCGCTCCGCTCGCTGGCGACCCGGCCTTTGCCCGAGTTGAAATTGACCACCAACCGGACCCATTGCGGCAGCGGAGTCTTGGCGGGCCACGTTTCCCCCAGAATTTCGCGGGCCTTGGCTTCCTCCACCAGCGGCAGCCGGGGAGTGCGGGCGGCGGCGGCGGCCAGTAATTTCTCCGTCTCGGCTCGCGGTTCGAGGGCCGGACGGATACATGCCGTCATTTGGGTCGGCTGATTGGTCTTCTCGTTGATCTGGAGAGGGGCAACTTTCGTCACCTTGCTTTTGAACGCCTCTGAGGTTGGGGTCAGATAGGTTTGCTTGCGCGGCGTGGCCGGTTCCGGTTCTTTTTCCTTCGGCGGGGCGCCATCCTTGCTGCGGAAGCCGCCACCGGATGCGGATTGCGGCACGCCCGCGCCTTCCTTCCAGCGATTGATGGAGTTGTTGCCGGCCATCGACAGGATCATTTCAAGGATCTGCAAATCCTTGTAGTGCTTGCGAAGTTCGTCAATGTCCGCGTCCGACAGTTTGTGCGGCTCATAGGTGAACTTGCGGGCAAAGGCATACGCGGCTTTCTGGGCCGGGGAATGTTCGGACCAGTCGCCGTCAAGGGCGGCGATCTCGTCCTCGGTCATGCCGGCGCCGAGCAGTTTCGACTCTTGATGACCGAGACAGTATTGGCAATTGTTGGTGCGGGAGACGATCCAGAAAAGCTGCGTCTTGAACTTGTAATCCAGCGAAATATTTGGGTCCGCTTCCCGGCCGCCGCCGCCCATGCCGAACGACTGCGAGGAACCGGCCGGCATGTACAGGGCGCGGATGCGGCCTTCGTATCCCCCGCCGCCACGTTCACCGCGTTCGCCGATCTTGGCCTTTTCCTCGGCCGTCAGTTCGGGAAGCGGAATCCGCGGCTTGCGGGCCTTCATGTCTTCCAACAGGACTTTCATGTCCGGCCGGGTCAGGGGGATGGGCCGGGGAACCGTCGGGTCGTCGGCCGCGAAGGCCGGGCTTGCAAAAGCGGCCAGACCGGCGGCGATCATGGAAAGTTTGCGCATGGGAGAGAATCCTCGGATGATGAATGCTGGCAAAAACTAGTCTCAATCGCCGGATCAGTTTCAGACGGAACACTCGCTTGGGATCAGTTCGCGGTTTCGCCGCCGTTGCGGGTGCCCATCGCCCGCCACACCGCCAGGTTCACGCTGTACGGGACCGTGCGAACGGAGCCATCAAACAAGGCGACGTTGACGACCTTGGAATGCCCGCTGTTGGCGGTCGTCGAAATTCGTTGCGGCGGATACATGCACGAGCGGTTTCCGGGGGGAAACGCATGATAGTAGCGGGTGCTGGTGTGCCCGCCGGAGGTCCAGTAGTCGCCGGCGGCCGAGTTGCCTTGGAACGAGAGATTGGTGATGTCAATGGCGTTGCATTGGGCGAGGGCTTCGTCCGGCGTGGCGGGATAGGTGCCGGGTTGGAACGTGTCCCCGTCGGCCGACGAGGCCGTGTCCGTCTGGTCTCCCTTGACGTGTTCGCTAAGCGCGGCGGTGTTGCTTGTTCCGTCGGTGATGTCCGCAAAGGCGTATGGCGTCGTGGGCCAGAAACCGCCGTCGTTCGGCGGCATGGTGGCATTCACCGATGTCGGGTAGCTGTTGACGATGCTCACGCCGTGGTTCAGGCGATAGTTCACCCCCGGCAACCCCGGAAGTGTCTGTCGCGGGTCGGAGGGGCAGAGGAACATCGGCACCACCGTGGCGCGGTAGGGCAGGTTCACCGCCGCGCTCGGGCTTTGGGTGATGTCGAACGACTTGTACAGATTGCCTTGCTCGATGAACGGGAGCAGATTGAAAAACGCGGCATAGCTCTTGGCATCCGTCCCCGCCGGGAAGGCGCCGACGGAATCATGGTGGTTATGCAACCCCAAGCCCAATTGCTTGAGGTTATTGGTGCATTTCATCCGGTTAGCGGCCTCCCGGATCTTCTGAACGGCCGGCAGCAACAAACCGATGAGGATGGCGATGATCGCAATCACCACCAACAACTCGATCAGCGTGAAGGCTTTTCTGGTTGTGGACATGGAACGAATCCTTCAAGGACGAAAAATAAATAATGGAGAGACTGCCCGTCGGGTAGCCCCGGACAGACACCAAAACAAGACGAGAAGAAAAACGCCATACGGCAAGCTGGCCCCGCGACGGGCGGCCCGGACACTCCCGGCGCGGACACGTCGGGGGAAAATCATGTCATGGGTAAACGATTGGAAGCCGGGAATCAGTCAACCGGCATGGGCGGACGACGGCGAAACGGAACGAACCCTGTGCGCGCGGTTTCCCGTAAGCAGAATGGAATCAACGGGGAGGATGGTAAATCATGTCCGTTAACCGGACAGGGGAAAGGAGGGCCTGATCGGTTGGGAACGGTCTGGAGACAATGGCGAGGTGGTTTGTGTCAAAAGCAATGCAGGCCAGATCATTTCCCCCGGTCGAAACCCGAACGGGAGTTTCGTGAAGCGGGGCTGGCGTGACCGGTTTCTTGGAACAGTCGGGGCCGTGGCATTTCGGTTTGACGGGAGCCGGGCCGTGGTTGGCGGCCAGGTGGCCGATTCCGGGAGGCATCTCCGGCATGTTGTAATCACCGCATCCCGCATCGGCCTTGTCGGGCACGAACGCCGCCCCGGCCAGCACCGCGATGGCGATGATGAGCTTGTGACGGACAGATGTGAGGGAGAGAGAGAACATACTCGTCCAAAAACGGCACCACCAAGTTCTAAACGGCCTGCAAACGAAACACAATCAAAATCTTAATAGTTTGTTAAAAGGACTTGTCCGGGCATCTGAAATCAGCCTGAAACACCTTCATTGATTGACCGCCGCTTAAGCCGATGGCCGTTGAAAGTCCGGACCATCCAACCAGACGGCCTTGCAACCGACACAAATTACCCGGACGGACCATTCCGCATTCCCGGCGATTCCGGCATGACCCTGATGTCGGGAATTCGAGAGGGCCAAATCCCATGTCTTTGCCGGAAAACCCGGCACCCCGGCTCCAACACGCGCCGACTGAATATACGGTCCCGCCGTCATTTCGCGCATCTTGATGAACATGCCCCGGCGGTCGAATTATTCACTCCTGCGAAGGATTCGTCGATGAACGTTCGATCCCTGTTGGGCGGGGCTTGCACCCTGCTCGTGACCGCCGGCGTTCAGGCCGAAATCCCGACGGTCGGCCCGGCGCTGGCTCCCCCCGCAAAAGTTTCCGACACCCCCCCGCTTCGTCCGGCGCCGACTTCCTACGCGAAGGTGAAAGTGAAGGGGGGCGAGGTGAAGCCCGCCAGCATGAAAGTGGAGGAGGACGCGGTCGTCTCCCCCGCCGAATCCAAGCCCGCGGACCCGGCCCTGGCGGTCAGGCCCCCGGTTCCGGTTTATTCGCCGCTTTGCCTGGATGAATTTGTCACCGGCCCCCGGATCTGGGCCAGCGCGGAAAGCGCCCTGTGGTGGATGAAACCGGGGCCGGTTCCACCGCTGGTCACCCGTGGAAACCTGGCGGACCCCATTCCGGGGGCGTTGGGTCAGCCCGGCACCCGCGTGATTTATGGCGGGAGCAACAACACCGTCGATTACGGCTCTCAAGGGGGTTTCCGGTTCAACGCGGGGGGCTGGCTGGATTCCGCCCATGATCTCGGACTGGAGTTCGGCGGGCTCTATTTCAGCAACAAAAGCGAGTCGCCGTTCTCCGCCGGTGGAAACGGCCTCTATCTGCCGGTCACGCTGGCCGGAACCAACACGCCGGGAACGTTCGTTGTTTCCGATTCGACGGTGGGTTTCAACGGCCGGCTGAGCATCACCGACGAGACGCAATTCTGGGGGCTTGAAGGGAACGCCCTCACGTCCTTCACCAGTAGAGAAGACATTTCCGTTGTGGGGATCGCGGGCTTTCGCTATCTCGATCTCAGCGAACGCCTGACCACAACCCTCACCTCGGCGGACACCATCTTCGGCGGTTCGCTGACGGCGACGGATAACTTCCGCACCCGCAATCAGTTTTACGGCGGGCAACTCGGCTTGCAGGCCGCTGTGTCCGAGGGGCGGTTCTTCGCCAGCATGCGGGCCACCGTCGCCTTGGGCGGCACGGTTGAATCCCGAGACGCCCGCGGCATCTCCTCCGGCGACGCCCCGCCCGCCGGGACGTTCCCGCACGGCGTCTACGTCCAGCAAACCAACTCCGGCCATTTCTCGGACGGCGAATTCAGCGTCGTGCCGCAAGTCGGCCTCAAGTTGGGGATGGACGTGCTGCCCTTCCTGCGGATCTTCGCCGGTTACGACTTCCTGTACTGGAGCAACGTGGTCCGCCCCGGCAATCAAATCGACACGACCGTGAACCCCACGCAAGCCTTCGGCGGCACCCTCGCCGGTCCCGCCCGCCCCGCCCCGATCATCCGCTCCTCGGACTTCTGGGCCCACGGCGTCACCCTTGGGTTGCAACTGCGGTATTGATTGGCCGCTGTCCCCGGCTTAACGCGATTCGGAACAGTCTGCCTGAATCAACAAATATTGGTCAGGCAGCGCTTCCAGCCCCTTTCGCAGGTTCTTGTTGAACTCGCTCCAGTCAATCTCGGCCAGCGTGAGATTTCGACCGCCAAAACCTGCGGAAACGCTGATGCCGCCACCCAAGCGTTTGTCGCCCACAATCACGCGGCTGCCATGACTCAACTGTGGTGACAATCCCTTGCGAGGAATCCGATCGGCGATCAACGTGACGACCAGAAGAACCCCGCTGTCGTCCGGGATTCGTTCCAGCGTGATCTTGAGGCCACGCGATCCCTCCGGAAGCGATCTCGCGGTTTCTTTGAGCAAATCCATCACCGTGCCTTCTGTCAGCGTTTTTCCTTGGAAGGCTTCCACTCGGGCGCGGGTGGCCTCATTTGGTTTCGCGGAATCGCTCGCAAAACGAACCTCGGCAACGATCAAAGACAGTCGCACGGCCAGCGATTTCACCTCGGCATGCGCCGGGTGATCCGGCTTAAGCGAGGCCAACAGCTTGCGGACAGCCGGGAGGGCCGGCAATCCAATTTCCGCAAGGGCTGACGAAGCCTGCTTTTGTTCGGCCGGAGTTTTCGCCGCCAGCATCGCCTTCAGAAGCGGTTCCAGCCTGGCCTCCGGCGCCGGCGTGATTCGACGCGGCGCCGGCACGGGCACCGGTTCTTTGCCGCGTTTCTTCAGCCAGATATTTTTGATCTCCAAATGCTGGCGTTCGCGAATTTGCATTGGTCCTGTGATGTCGAAGAGCTTCGGCTGATTCAAGCGTTGGGCCAGAGCCTCGGCGGCCAGATCACCAATCATGGGCTCGTTGACAGATTTGCCGTTGGCCCGGCTGGAATAAGAATGCACCCGTTCTTGGTCGCTCATGATTTTGACGAGAACATCCTCGATTGCCTCGGTGGCCTCTTTTGTCAGCGGGTTTTTGCGAAGATCATCCTCCACGACCCTCAATTGATTGACGACGAAAGATCGGACGAGTCCCTCAAGAAAGGACATCTCTTCCCCCAGAAGTCGGATCGTCGCCGGATCGCCGCTTTGGATGAGAGCATTGGCCAATCCGATGATGGCCCATCGATCTTCTCGCCAGTCGATGTCTTTGTCCGGTATTTGCTTCCATTCGCGGACCAAAGACTTGAGGCCTGTCGAATCTTCGCGGGCAACCAGTGCGGCGGCGGCTTTCACACGGGATTCCAAATAAGGCCCGCTCACCTCTTCTTGGAGAAAGGCCGTCACCTTTTCATCTTTCAATTGATCGGCGGCCAACACCAAACGAGATCGCGTCCAGGCTTTCTTGCTGGCTTTGGCGCCTTGGATGATTGGCATCAGAGCTGCCTCGGAATACTTCCCGACCAGTTTTTCGGCCAGTTCAGCACTGTCGCGGTCACCCCTGGCCACCCCCTCGACAAGCATTTGCTTTTCGCCCTTGCTCTGAAACTCCCGCCACCATTTCTCGGCATTTTCCCGAGATTCTTTGCCCTTGCCCCCCTGAATCGGATAATGGCCACCTTCAAAAATTGTCCGGCCGGTGATGCTCTCAAAGATCTGCTGGCAACAATCGCCATACCGGAGCAGGTGTTGCCCGTCCGGCGAGTAAATTCGCCAGTGGCCCTTGCAACGAGTGGGCCGGGCATCGTCCAAATGCGCGATGAGTTGAGGGACGGCGGCGAAGCCAAGTTTCTTCAATTCAATGGCGGCATTGATTTTCTTTGCCTGGTCGTCCGTCATAAATGCCTCACTCAAAACATAACATCGGCCGGGATTGGACCATTGGCCAATGTCCAGATCTCGCAAGCGATATAGCCAATAAGCAACACGTTGATCGACCGTCATTTTGGCGAGCATGGCGGGAGTCGGTTCGACCCAACGTGCATCCTCATCAATCAGGCTCTGATAGTGTTTGGCCATCTCCTTTGCTTCGTCACGGTATTGGTGGTGAGGAATAGCCGCGATGGTTTCCCACCGCTTCTGAAGTTCCTTGCGGGAAAGGCTGCCGTGCCCTGCATAGATCGCGTTGTTACGAAGTTGGGTGGCAAGCTGCCCGCCCACGAAGCGGTGGAGTTCGGCAATACGTTCATCGTCTCGAACGTATTGGTCCGAATAGGTCGTGTGCGCTTTGCGGGCATGGTTGTAAAGTTCGGCGGCGAGTTCCTTGCGTCCCGTTTGACTGGCAAAATGGGCGTACCGGGCCGCCTGAACCGCAAGTTGGGACCGCCCGTCAACGAATCCGAATCTGGCCTCGTTTTCCTGGTCCTTGGGCGGGCCATCATCAAGGAGCTTTTTGCAGGCGACAGAGAAATCCTGTGGTTCGATTTGCCACGCAACGGATCGGTCGGCATTCCAGATATCCGCTAATGAAAATTGTCCCTTCTCATCTTTCTTGATCTCCGGGCGTTTTTCATCAGGCATTGGCATCCGCAATTGATAAACATCGCCTTCTCGATCAAGAAGAGTGATTTCCTTTTCACCTTTCTTGACAAGCCAGCCGATCCGTTCGGATTCGTGCTTCGCCGGTCCGACGCTGATTTTCACCCACGGTTTGTCCTTCACATCCGGCGTTCCCGGCGGCGAAAACACTTCGGCCAGACGCTCGAAATCAACCGGCTGCGGTGATTTGTTTTTCCCATCCTCACCCCGCGCCGGTTCACGATTGGCGAGGAAAACGAGACATAAACCCGCAACGCAACAAAGGCGAACAAGACGAGGCGAGGGCATCAGCATCTTCCTTGAAAGGAATCGCCAAGATGAGCGGTCAATCCGATTGGTCGGCGACACAAGTGCGGATTATCCCATCCTGGCAAACCTGTGTCCGCCGGTTTTCCCTGCCGGGTTTTGGCGGATGCCTCATCACCGGCAATGATTGTTCCTTTGTCAGGATGAGCATATCAAGGTGAATAGCCCAAGAGCGTATTCACCCGAGGCGATCATGCGTTTCATTCCTCTCCTCTTGTTGGTCTCATTTCCACTGTTCGCGGAGGAGCCGAAGGGCCGCCGCGATGTTCCTTATGCCGAGCCGGTCCATGAACGGCGGACGCTTGATGTCTATGCCCCGGCCGAGGGCAAGGGGCATCCCGTCGTTTTCTGGATTCATGGCGGCGGTTGGCAGGCGGGGGACAAAAAGGAAGTGCAGTTGAAGCCGAAGGCATTCACGGACAAAGGCTTTGTTTTTGTCGCCACCAACTATCGATTCTTTCCCACGGTCACCATCGGGGAAATGGCGGGCGACATTGCCAAGTCAATCCGATGGGTCCACGATCATGCGAAGGAATTCGGCGGCGATCCGGACACGATCTTTGTCATGGGGCATTCGGCCGGCGCGCAACTGGCGGCGTTGATCTGCACGGACGACCGCTACTTGAAAGCGGAGAAACTGCCGCTGACCATCATCAAGGGTTGTGTGCCGGTGGATGGCGACACCTACGATGTGCCGATGCAGATTGCCACCGTCGAGGAACGCCGGGCGACCAGTTACAAGAAGAAGTTCGGCGACGAGAAACAGCAGAAGGAACTGTCGCCGGTCACGCATGTCGCCAAGGGGAAGAACATCCCGCCGTTTCTGATCCTCCACGTTGCCGACCATCCAGAAACCAAGGCGCAATCGCAACGGCTGGCGAAGGCCCTCATGGATGTCGGCACCCCCGCCAGCGCCTACCCGGCCGAGGGGAAGAATCATGGCACGATCAACTCGGAACTAGGGATGGCCGATGACAAACCGACGAAAGCCCTGTTTGAATTCGCGGACAAACTGCTGAAGCCCCGCTGAGATCACTCCTCCGGCCGGTTCTGCTTGGCTTTCGGCTTCGGCTCCGGCGGCACGTCTTTGCCGGCGAGGGCGGCGTATTCCTCTTGTTGTTTGGTCCAGATAACCGCCAGTTCGCGGGCTTTCTCCGGCTTGTCCTTGGCCAGATTTTTGGATTCAGAGCGGTCGGAACTCAGGTCGTACAACTCCCACGGGCTCTCTTTTCCGGCGGCGACGATCTTCCAGTCGCCGACGCGCAAGGCCCGGTTGCCCTCGTGTTGCCACCACAAGAAATCTCGTGAAACTGGCCCGTCTTTGGCGAACACCGGCACGAGGCTTTTGCCGGGCGGGGCAGGGACGGGCTTGCCTTCCCATGTTTCCGGGCGTTTGCCGCCGGTCACTTCGAGAATCGTCGGCACAAGATCGATGAGGTGGCCGGGCGTGTGCCGGGTTTCGCCTCGGGCGGCGATGCCTTTGGGCCAATGAACGATCAGCGGGGTAGAGATGCCCCCTTCGTGAACCCATGTCTTGTGTCGACGAAACGGGGTGTTGGCCAGGCTCGACCAACCCGGCCCGATGCTCAGAAAGGTCGCCCCGGTGCCGCATTCGGCGTGTTGGTCGTGGCCGTCCCCCCGGACCATGATCTCGGCGCTGGCCCCGTTGTCGGACATGAAGAAAACCAGCGTGTTATCGAGCGATTTGGCCGCCTTTAATTGATCCAGCACGCGGCCGATTTCGCGGTCCATGCGGTCAACCATCGCCGCATGAACCGCCATCTTGTCGGCTTGAAATTCCCGCTGTTCCGCGTTCAGATCCTTCCACGGAAGCGGGCGGTTCAACTCATTGGGGCCGAGTTTCTTGATGGCCTCGGGAAACGCATAAGGCGGCCCGACCTCCCGCTCGATGGCGGACAACGATGTCCCGCCGATCTTGAGTTCCTGCAACCGCCGCCAGCGGTCTTCCCGCATGGCGTCCCAGCCATCCAAATATTTCTTGCGGTACTTGGCGATATCCTCCGGAGGCGCTTGCAGCGGGAAATGCGGGGCGGTGAAGGCAAGGTATTCAAAGAACGGTTTGTCGGCGTGTTTCTCCGCGTGTTCCTTCAAGCATTTGACGGCATGATCGGCGATGGCCGTGCTGGAGTAATAACCGCTCTTGGCATCGGCGGGGGGCAGCGGCTTGTCGTCCTCCGTGTGTTTGCGCGGGGTGAAGTGCCGGTCGTGATCGTCGAGACTGTAGGAGTGGTCGAAGCCGTTTTCCAAAGGTTTGCCATCGACATGCCACTTGCCCGAGTGATAGGTGCGGTAGCCGAACGGTTTTAGCATTTCCGGCAGAAGTTTGGCCCAAGCGGGACGGACGCCCTGGCTGCCGCTCTTGATGCCGGGGACGGTGTCCCGGCGAACCTGTTGGGCGTAGTACCCGGTGAGGATCGACGCGCGGGACGGCCAGCACCGGGCGGTGTTGTAAAACTGCGTGAACCGCAGGCCATTTTTGGCGAGCATGTCCAGATTCGGCGTCGCAATCTCGCCGCCGTAACATCCGGCGTCGGAAAAACCCATGTCATCCGCGACGATGAGCAAAATGTTGGGCCGAGCGTTGTCGGCGGCTGCCACCGAGGTCAGCGAAGCCAGCATCAACCCGGTGAGCCAAAGCAGTTGTCGTGTCATGTGGTCAATCCATTTGGGAGAGATCAGAGCTTCTTCAACATCTCGGCGACCTTGGCGTAAAAGAGTTGTTCCCACTCGGGGGCGAGCAGGCAATCGCTGTCCTCTTGGGCGCCGCCGACGTTTTCGAGTTGTTTGGCCGTGGGCGAGTAGTAAATGTATCCGTTCGTGTAACCCGCCACGAAGGTTGTCTTGTGCGGGGACGATTTTTTGATGTTCAAGCCAATCTCGACCGTCAATTCGCCGGGGAAGGTCATCAACACAAAATCGCCGACACGAAGAGCCGTCATCTCCACTTCAATCGGCTTTCGCCCGGCGGCCAGATACGACGCCTGATGCTTTTGCAGCAGGGCCAGATTGGTTTGCAAGCGGGTCAGCTTCTCCATCGTGAAAATGTTGTCCAAATACTGCTTGAGGTTCTTCCGGTTGGTTTCGTCCATCTTCAGCAAATCATCGCGGCCAAGCATTTTCTCGGTGAGATAGCGGTGGGAGTAGTAGGAGGGGAATTCGGCCGAGAGATTGTGTTTCGCCGTCAGTTCGAGAAAGGTCTTCAAGTTCAAACTGGTTCCGTGAAGCGATTTCAACAGCTTGGTTTGCTCGGCGAGCATCGCGGCGATTCGTTCCGTGTGATCGGCCCTCGGCAGGTTGATTTTCTCATGCACGATCTTCAAGGCCGCTCCCTCGGCCCCTTTGATCTTCCGGGCCGCTTGCAGGACGGAGAGGCCGAGCATGTTGCCGAGCGGTTCCGCGTTGTGGGGTTGGTTGACATCCTTGTAAACGGTCGGGTTGATATCCCCGGCGCAGCCTTGGACGAACAGGGCCACCGTGTCGTCGCCCAGATTATTCTCGATCACCCCGGAAGAAAAACCGGTGATGTCCGCCGTGTTGCCGCCGTTCGGCATCCCCATGATGGGATGGCAGGCGAAATTGTAAACGACCGCCAGCGGTTGCCCGTTCTTCTTGTCCAACCGCAGGATGCCGATCTCGGGATCGATGGGGCCAACGGCCGCGACTTCCTCATCCGCCGGCATCGAATAGGCATGCCGGACATCGGCCTCTTTGCCGTTCTTCAACCGGAGCCGCCGGTTCTCCGAGATGCGTGTTTCCCGGCCAACGCCGACGCCGGCCGTCACCGGAAGCAGCTTTTTGACGGCCTGCCGAACCGCTTCGACTGTCTTCTCATCGACGTCGGCGCAGACGATGCCGTGGCAATGGCTGGCGTTGACCATCACACTGTCCGGCTCGATTTGCAATTCTTTTTGAAGCTTCCCCCGGACCTTGTCCAGGTAGTCATTGGGAATCGGCCCGATCCCGCCGATGGCGACGGCATCCACGGAGATCATCACCGCCGTGGCGCTGCCATTCTTGATGACGAGGGCGCGGGCATAGAGCGGATCGTTGGCCGGGAAGATTTGCTTGTTGGTGATCTCCACCTTCGCGGCCCCGGCCAGTAATTGCCCCGCTTTGGCCGGTTCGACAACTGGTTGCTTCTCGACGACCTTTGGAGTCTCGGAGGTTTTCACGCCCGGTTGCCGTGTGGCCTCCGGCCGGGGTTCTTCGCAACCAGCCATGAGAAAAACAAACAGCAGCAAGCCACAGCGGCAGGACATGTGAGCCACCTTCGCAGGAGGAATCGGCGCGCAAAGCCAAGAGCGGAAAATTGTACCCGGAGCTTTTGGACGAAACCATTTGGAGGTGAATTCAACGGTTTTGGAGGCGAGTCCAAAACTCCGGGGCGTTTTCAGCCAGTGCCCCGGTGATGCCAGTTTACCCGGCAGTGACCATTTCCGCATGAGTGGGAGCGGCCGCTTTCTCTTTCGACACCGGCTCCGCCTTGACCGTCAAAACGGGACAAGGGGCTTTGCGGACCACTTCTTCGGCCACGCTTCCGAGAATCAACCGGCCGATCCCGGTGCGGCCGTGGGTGCCCATCACGATCAGGTCGGCCTTCACATCGAGCGCCGTTTCGATGATCGCCGTCGTAGGCGAACCGGCGAGATGGATCTTCTCCATCCGCACCCCCGGCGAGGAGGACTGGATCTCCTGCATTTTTTGCTCGGCATCCGCATACAACTCGGACTCGTCGTAGGGAATGATGATGCCGTCGCCGACCATCTGGGTCACCGGCTCGATGGTGTGTAAAATAATCAGCCGGGCTTCATAATCACGGGCCATCTCGCAGGCATAATGAAACGCCGCCTCTGATCCGGCCGAGAAATCGGTCGGATGAAGAATAATGTGAAACTGTCTCATGGGAATACCTCCGAGGTTCCAGATTGTTCCGATGGCCGATATTTTTGTGCAACCCGCATACCATCGAACAATTTTCCGGGCTTCACACCTGAGAAATTCATCACCGGCTTGTCCGTCGGAAGCGCGCCCTCCACGCTTGGAATAAAACCGTCTAACTTTTGATTGGCTCTCAACATGCCACCATTTTCTCCGGCCGTTTGGAGTCTTCCCGTCGAGGATGTGCTGGCGCGGTTAAACGCCACGGCCGGGGGGCTTTCCCGCGAGGAAGGGGAACGGCGGCTCGCCACCAGCGGAGCCAACCGGCTCCGGCGAAACCGGTTCTCAGCCATCTCACTGCTGTTGGCTCAGTTCTCCAGCCCGATTATTTTGCTGCTGATCGGCGCCGCCGGGTTGTCGTTTGTTCTCGATGATCCGGTCGATGCCGGGATCATCATCGGGCTTGTGTTAGTCAGCGGGTTGCTGGGGTTCTTTCAGGAACGGGGTTCCTCGCTTGCCGTGGAAAAGCTCCTCTCGATGGTGCGGGTACGGGTCACGGCCATTCGTGATGGAGTCCCCGTTGATCTGGCCCTTGATGAAATTGTGCCGGGGGATGTCGTCCGGTTGAAGGCGGGCGACAGCATTCCGGGGGATTGCCGGGTACTGGAGGCGAAAGATCCGCACGTCAACGAGTCGGCGCTGACCGGCGAGACCTTTCCGGTCGAGAAAGCCCCCGGCGTGGCCCCGGCCGATGCGCCCCCCGCGAAGCGAGGCAATTCGCTGTTTTTGGGAACTCACGTCATCAGCGGGACCGTCACGGCCTTGGTCACGGCCACCGGATCGAACACCGAATTCGGGAAAATCGCGGAGCGATTGCGATTGCGACCCCCGGAGACCCAGTTTGAACAGGGAGTGCGGCACTTCGGCTATCTGCTGATGGAAATGACGCTCATCCTGGCGCTGGCGATTTTTGCCATCAACGTCACCCTGCATCGCCCGGCGCTGGATTCGTTGCTATTCTCCCTGGCGCTGGCCGTGGGGCTGACGCCGCAACTTTTGCCGGCCATCATCAGCGTCAATCTCTCACGCGGGGCAAGGCGCATGGCGGCGGCCAAGGTGATTGTCAAACGCCTCGCGGCTATCGAAAACCTCGGCAGCATGGATGTGCTTTGTTCGGACAAGACGGGAACCCTCACACTGGGCGTCGTCGAATTGCGAGGCGCCCTCAACGTCTCCGGCAAACCATGTGATGATGTTTTTCTGCACGCCTATCTGAATGCGTCTTTGGAATCGGGCTTCACCAATCCCCTCGACGAAGCGATCCGCAATCACGCCAAGCCGGATATCTCCGCTTACCGCAAACTGGACGAAGTACCCTACGATTTTCTCCGGCGACGACTTAGCATCTTGGTCGCCGGTGGCAACCAAAGTCTCATGATCGCCAAAGGTGCATTGGACAACATTCTGAATGTCTGCTCCCAAGTCCGAGTGGAGGATGGAAAAACGGTCCCCTTGGACGGAATGCGATCAGAAATCAACACACTGTATCATCGTCAAAGCGAAGAGGGGAACCGCGTCCTTGGCCTCGCCATCCGGGAAATGGGGCAGGCCGTCGGGATCGCCCGAGAGGACGAGAAAGGCATGACCTTTCTGGGATTCCTCGTCTTCTTCGACCCGCCCAAACCCGGCGTGGCAGCCACGATCACGGAGATGCGGCGAATGGGCGTCGCCTTGAAAATGGTGACCGGGGACAACCGGTTGGTGGCGGCCCATGTGGCGAAGGAAGTGGGGCTGACTCACGCAGAGGTTTTGACCGGTCCGGAGATCGGCAAGATGACGGCCGAGGCGTTGCGTAAACGAGTCGAAGAAGTGGACGTGTTCGCGGAAGTGGAACCGCAACAGAAAGAACTGTTGGTCGCGGCCTTGCGGAAGGGGGGCCATGTCGTCGGTTTTCTGGGGGATGGCATCAACGATGTCTCGGCCCTGCACACGGCCGATGTTGGCATTTCTGTGGATAGCGCCGTGGACGTGGCCAAGGAGGCCGCTGATATTGTGTTGCTGGAAAAGCAGCTCGGTGTCCTTTCCCAAGGAATCGAGGAGGGACGCCAGACTTTTGCCAACACGATGAAATACGTGTTTATGGCCACCAGCGCCAATTTCGGCAACATGTTCAGCATGGCCGGGGCCTCGTTGTTTCTGCCGTTTTTGCCACTGTTGCCCAAGCAAATCCTGCTGATGAACGTGATGACCGATCTTCCCGAGATGGCCATCGCCAGTGATTGCGTCGATCCTGAGATGGTGCAAAGCCCGCGGCGATGGGACATCCGTTTCATCCGCAAATTCATGCTGGTTTTCGGCGCCCTCAGTTCGCTGTTCGACTACCTCACATTCGGCCTGTTGATTTGGATCTGGGGCGAAGACGAGAACTTGTTCCGGACGGCTTGGTTCGTGGAATCGATCATCTCGGCCACGGCGATCGTGCTGGTGATCCGCAGCCGGCGCCCGTTCATCCGCAGCCAGCCCGGCCGGGCCTTGGCATGGGCCACCGCGACGGTCATTGGCCTCACGCTGGCGCTGCCCTATTCCTTCGCGGGCCGCTGGTTGAATTTCGTCCCGCTTCCCTTTTCACTGCTCGCCACCATCGGGGCGATTGTGCTGTGCTATGTCGTCGCCGCCGAGTTCGTGAAACGGGCTTTTTATGCCCGCGTCGATCCATGATACTCCGACTCGAAACCGCCAAAGCGTTACAAGCCCCCGGTTTTTCGGATTGCAAAACCGGTCAAAATCGGACCCAAAAGTGATGTGAAAACGCCGAAAAACACACTCCGGCGATCATTTTGGACAGTTGGACACCCCAAAAGTGGTCAAAAACAGTGGGCCAACTGAACACTATTTTTCAAAACCCCCGGTAAAACAGAGGGGTCGCTTAATGATTTTGGAGTAATGCGCAGCGATTTTGAGGCATTGGAAATGGCCCATTATGGGAAGAGCTGCTTCCAGACTTGTTGGCGGCGGGTTGAACGATCAGCTTTGGCGGCCCGAACAGCATGATCCGTTGCCGTGGGTATTTTTGCCAAGTTGGTCAAAAGATGATGGACGTGACAAAGGAACGTGTGCGTGTCGAGGAGCAACCTCACGGCATGTACTCGGTGAAGTCCTTCAGGTGATCCTCATCATCGGACAGGATGGTCAGCATCCCCTTGCATGAACCGAAAATTGGAATCGGCTTCTCCGGGGTTGGTTTTACCAACTTGGCGACAGGCAGATCGTCCCGCGTAATAACGAGTTCGTCACCGGGTTGGAGTTGTTCGATCAACAAGGACAATTGAGATTGCGCCTGATCAATGGTCAGTGTCGTCATGATGCGTCCTCCAACCCGGTTGTATCACAACCGACCCTTTACTTCTTCACCGGCTTGTCCTGACTTTCGACCCACGCCTTCCACTTGGCATGGGCGGTTTCCCGTTTGGCGTCGTCTTGGAAGCCATAGGCGCCGCAACTGTCGGGCCAGTCGATTCCGACGCGGTCGTCGTTGCCGAATTCCCAAGGTTTGCAACGTTTGTCGAAGCCGAAATCACCGGGTTTTTGCCCCGAAAGGATGATGCTGACGCCCAAGGCCATGTCGCGAAGTTGGACTTTCAGGGGCGGCACATCGCCAGCGAACAAATTTGTCTCAATCAATGTGTGGTCCGTAAGCGACGGTTCCAAATCTTTCAGGTTGTTCTTGTCGCCCAACTTTACCAAAGTCATCATCGCCCGGCCGCGAAAATGGCCTTCCAGTTTCTTGTCGGCGATGGCTTTCAACACGGCAGGCGATGCTTCTTTCATCTTGGCCGATCCGGCGAGCAAAAATCCATTCGAGGCCACATAGGGATCTTTTTCCTTCGGGAGCCAGTGCAAGAACAGCTTCTTCATGCCGGGGATTTCCTCCGGGCCGCTCACCGCTTGTTGCAGTTTCTTCGAGTTCATCAGCATTGCATAAGTAAAAGCATTTTCAGGATCGTCGATGAATCTCGGGTTCGCGCGGACGAACAAGAACAGAGCCATCTGGCTGCGTTCAGTAAACAACTGGTCGGTGCGAGTTTTGTTCGTGATGGGCTGGCGGGGCGGTAAATGACTCGACCAATGATCGTACAGTTTGTCAATGAACTTGTTCATCAGCATGGAACCGGCTTTCGGGTCCGATTCCATGGCCTCGATGATGGCATGGTGCGAATCCAGCATCTCCGCATACAGTTGCCGGGGCGCGAGGCCGTCTCCCGTGATGGCGATGAACTGTTCCAATCCGACAAGTCCCTTCGGCAGCGGGCCAAGAGGTTCCTTGAGCAACTGAGCCAGTTTTTCGTTCCGCTCTTTTGCGGCCGCAACAGGCAATAGCTGGCGGCACCGCTCGGCCACTTCCGAATTGGCGTCTTTGGCTCCAGCGGTTAGATAAGGAACCGCCTCCGTCCCCTTCTTCAACAAATCACGGGCGGCGATTTCCCGCACTTGGAAGGATTTATGCCCGAGTTGCCGGATTAATTCCAGCATTTTGGGGTCGGGTGAAACTGGCATGTCCGGCGGGGCACCGAGCAAGACGACGGCGGCGATAAGACCGAAAAGCGGGTTCATGGGCGTCAGCCTTTGGGAAACGTAATCTTCGGGCGGCCAAAATGTTGATTTGCAGAATTTACACCGAACTCTTTCGCCCGTCGAGGCCACCCGCCGGTTGACTCATCGGGGAGGGTGGCTATCATCTGCAAGGATGGATGGAACGTGTTTTTCCGGACCCAACCCATGATCCTTGCCGATGCGGTGCTGACCACCGCCGGAGTGGAGTCGGCCTTTAGCCTGGCCGACTATTACCCGGTGTTCATCTTCCTTGGCGTGGTGACTGGCTTCGCCTTGAGTTCGCTCATCGGCTCTCAACTCTTCTACCGCCTTGGATTGAAGCCGTTCAAGCCCACCGCCGTCAAGGCGATGGCCTATGAGTCCGGGATGGACCCGGTCGGCACCGCCCGGATGCAATTCGATGTGAAGTTCTACCTGATTGCAATTCTCTTCCTCGTGTTCGACGTGGAATTGCTGTTCTTGTATCCGTGGTCCGTGGTCGCCTATTCCGACGGTTCCTCCCCTGAGTGGAAGCAACTTTTCGGCCGGCTCGTGTTCTGGGAAATTGTCGTGTTCATGATCTCGCTCGGCATCGGTTACATCTATGCCTGGCGTAAGGGCGTCTTCAAGTGGAAGTGACCGGGCGGTTCCGGTCGGGGGTGGATTGATGGCCGCGAAGTTTCCCGATTTCCTCGTGACCAAACTGGATTGGGTCGCCAATCTCGGCCGGGCGAACAGCCTGTGGCCGATGCCCTTTGCCACGGCCTGCTGCGGCATCGAACTGATGGCCACCGCGTCCAGCCGGTACGACATCGCCCGGTTCGGGGCCGAGGCCATGCGGTTTTCGCCCCGGCAATGCGACCTGATGATCGTCGCCGGCCGGGTGGTGATGAAGATGGTTCCCGTGATGCAGCGCATCTGGCAGCAAATGCCAGAACCCAAGTGGTGCATTTCGATGGGAGCCTGTGCCTCCTCCGGCGGCGTGTTCGACACATATGCCGTTGTGCAAGGGATTGACCGATTCATTCCCGTTGATGTGTACGTCCCCGGCTGTCCTCCCCGGCCCGAACAACTCTTGCGGGCGGTGATCGACCTTCAAGAAAAAGTGCGGCGAACCGGGACCATCGACGCCCGCGAATTCGCCGACCGCAAGACCTACGAAGGCCCGGCCAATCTGGCCCGGCAGATCGCCCCGGAGGACACCATGATGGTCCCCGGCGACTTTACCACGGCCACCCGGTTGCGAGACTAACGGCATGACCGCCTGGCAAACCAAGCTGACCGAAACCTTCGGCGACGCCTGCAAATTCGAGACGTTCCGCGACAACATCCGCTGTGATGTCCGCACGGAACGCTTTCTCGAAGTCATGAAGAACCTGCGGGCGCAGGGCTTCGATTTGCTGCTCGACGTGACCGGCATCGACTACCTGCATTACCCGAAGGCCGCCGACCGTTACGGTGTGGTCTACTCGTTGGTGAACACGGAATCCGGGGAGCGGGCTTACATCAAAGTCCGGCTCAACGACCCGGACCCGGCGGTTCCCTCCGTCTATTCCATCTGGAAGGGCTGCGACTGGATGGAGCGGGAAACCTACGACATGTTCGGAATCGTCTTCGAGGGCCACCCGGACCTGCGGCGAATCCTGATGCCGGAAGAGTTTACGTCGTTCCCCCTGCGAAAAGACTACCCGTTGCGGGGGCGAGGCGAACGCCACAACTTCCCGACCGTGCTGCGTTCCGACGGTTGATGATATTTTCCGGATGACCGATCCGCCGGTGACCCATTGGACGATAAACGATGCCGCTAGCACCCGCCGCCCAATACCCGATTGACGCCGACGAGACGCCGGACCACGAGTATCTCTACACCCTGAACTTCGGCCCGCAACACCCGGCCACGCACACGACGCTTCGCCTGATCCTCACGCTGGACGGCGAAACCATCGTGAAGGCCGTGCCGGACATCGGCTACCTGCACAGCGGCTTCGAGAAACTGGGCGAAGACCTCGACTACAACCAGTATGTGACCATCGTCGACCGGATGAATTACATCTCGCCGATCTGCAACGAGATCGCGTGGCATCATTCGGTTGAAAAGCTGATGGGGCTGGAACTCACCCCCCGCTGCAAATATATCCGCACAATCATCGCGGAATTGGCCCGAATCAGTGACCACCTTCTCTGCGTCGGGGCCGCCGCCCTCGACCTCGGCGGCATCACGGCCTTCCTGTACGCCTTCAACATGCGAGAGAAGATTTACAACATCTTCGAGCGCATGGCCGGCCAGCGTTTCCACCCCAGCTACACCCGCGTCGGCGGGTTGATGTTCGACGTGGACGATGGCTGGGTGAGCCTGATTCGCACGTTCATCAAGGACGAATTCCCCAAGGCCCACACGGATGTCGCCCGGCTGCTGAACCGGAACAAAATCTTCATCGACCGCACCAAGGGCGTTGGCGTGCTGACGAAGGAAGAGGCCATCAACCGCAGCGCCAGCGGCCCCGTGGCCCGCGCCTCCGGCGTCGTGCGGGATGTCCGCAAGGAAGAACCGTATCTGGCTTACAAAGACCTTGATTTTCAAGTGATTTGCGGCACCGGCGGCGACTGCGCCTCCCGTTATCTCGTCCGCATGGGGGAGATGAACGAGAGCGCCAAAATCATCAGCCAGGCGGTGGAAAACATCCCCTCCGGCCCGATCAACATCGACGTGGAAGACAAGCTGACGGTTCCGGACAAGTCCTCCACTTACCGCAGCATCGAAGGGCTGATCCAGCACTTTGAACTGTTCATGTGGAACCGCCGCTGGAAGCCGCCGGTCAACGAATGCTACGGCGCGACCGAAGCTCCCAACGGCGAACTCGGCTTCTACCTCGTCTCCGACGGCGACGGCAAAGCCTACCGGGCCAAAACCCGCCCGCCGTCGTTCATTCATTTTTCACTGTTCCCGCACCTGATCGAAGGCCATGCAATCGGCGACGTTCCGGCGGTGCTGGGAAGTTTGAACATCATCGCGGCGGAATTGGATCGTTGAGGCAGGCGCCAAACAGTGACAAGCGCCAATAATCTTCGAGAGCCCCACTGCGTGAGCGGTGGGGGTGTTTTCAGAGTGTGACGGCCACCCCCACCGCTCACGCAGTGGGGCTCTTGGGGTTTTTACACTAACAGGGGACGTGATCCGGATTTTGCGAGATTCGTGCATCATTCGCTTGGTTCATTGATGGAAGCCGACTATTTCATCACTCTGGCGAAGGATTTGGCGTATCTCCCCGACGAGCGGGCGGAGGAATTTCACAACCAAATGAGCGAGGCACGCCGGATGTTGATTCGATTGCTGCAAACCTTGAAGTCTTAGTCTTTTGTTTTCGGTTTAGCTCACGGCTCATGGCTCACGGCTCATGGCCATCCCGCAGGGACCAATTACCAACGATTTGAAACATGGCCTTCCTTAGCGACGAAATCAGAGCCCGGATTCAAGCCTATATTCCGCGTTATCCCAACAAGCAGGCGGTGACGCTGCCGGCGTTACACATCGTTCACGATGAACTGCGGTGCGTGCCGAACGAGGCGATCCGCGAAATTGCGGATCTACTGGATTTGGCTCCGTCCGAAGTTCGCGACACGATGACCTTTTACCAGTTCTTCCGGGAATCGGATAACAAACTCGGGAAAACCCGGTTGTGGGTATGCCGTACACTGGCGTGCAATCTTCGCGGCGCGGACGACTTGCTGGAGCATTGCTCCCACAAGCTCGGCGTGCCCGTCGGCGGAACCACGACGGACGGGAAGATCACGCTGGAATTCGCCGAGTGTATCGGGGCCTGCGAGGGCGCCCCGGCCGTGCTGGTCAATGATGAGCATGTGATGAACGTCACCAATGATAAAATGGACGAGTTGATCGAAAAACTCCGCTCGGCCTGAGCGGGCCAACCCAGGCATTCCTTCAACGGGATTCGATCAACCTTTCGGTAAGAACTCATGGCATACGAACCTATTTTGCTCGCCCGCGTCAACAAGCCCGACAGCACCCGGCTGGAAGGTTATCGGATTGACGGCGGCTATGCCTCCTTCGAGCGGGCGCTGGCCGAGCTGAAACCCGAGGAAGTCACCACCCGCGTGAAGGACTCCGGTCTTCGCGGTCGCGGCGGCGCGGGCTTCCCCACCGGGTTGAAGTGGACATTTCTGCCGAAGGATCATCCCGGCCCGATTTATCTGTGCATCAACGCGGATGAATCCGAACCCTGCACTTACAACAACCGCATCTTGATGGAGAAAGACCCCCATCAAGTGCTGGAAGGGATCATGCTCGCATGTTACGCGATCAAGTCCCGCTGCGCGTATTTTTACATCCGCTACGAATACGGCACTGCTTACCGCACCTTGCAGTCGGCCATCGACGAACTGTATCAAGCCGGCTTGCTCGGCAAGAACATCCTCGGGTCCGGGTTTGATCTGGATATCTTCCTGCATCGCGGCGCCGGGGCCTACATCTGCGGCGAGGAAACCGGCCTGATCGAAAGCCTGGAAGGCAAACGGGCATGGCCCCGGATCAAGCCGCCGTTCCCGGCCATCGAAGGGGCCTTCCGCAAGCCGACCATCGTGAACAACGTGGAAACGATGGCTTGCGTCACCCAAATCATGCGTCGCGGGAACGACTGGTTCAAATCGATGGGCGTCCCGCCCGATCCCAAGAACCCGCGTGACGCCGGGAGCTATGGGCCGAAACTGTACACCATCGCCGGGCATGTCAACACGCCGAAATGCGTGGAACTGCCGATGGGCGTGACCATCCGCGAACTGGTCGAAAAGCACGGCGGCGGCGTCTGGAAGGGTTTAAAGGCCAAGGCCGTCAACCCCGGCGGGATTAGCATGGGGTTCGTCGATTGCAACCTGAAACTCAAGGACAGCGACCAAACGGAATACGACATCCCGCTGGATTTCAACGGCCCCGGCCGCGTCGGCTGTCTCGGGTTGGGCACGGCGGCCGTCACGGTGATCGACGAGCAAACCAGCATGGTGGACGTGCTGCACAACGTCTGCCAGTTCTTCGCCCATGAAAGCTGCGGGCAATGCACCCCCTGCCGCGAAGGCACCGGTTGGATGTTGAAGATGACCGACCGCCTCCGACGCGGACAGGGTCGCAAGGAAGACCTCGACATCCTCGTGGACGTGTCCGACCGGATCGGCATCATCCCCGGTACCACCATCTGCGGCTTGTCCGACGGGGCCGGCTGGCCAGTGAAGACCGCCATCCGCAAGTTCCGCAAGGAATTCGAGGATGCCATCCAGTCGGGCCGAAAGAGCGTCGTGAAGTCCTTGAAATTGCTGGGAGCCCACTGATCGTCTCCAAAAGGAGGCCAAGCCGATGGTTGTGAAGACAGACCCGGTTGAGATTGCGTCCCTGACGTTCCGTGATCTGCCGGACACGGACGGTGAGATCGTGAACAACCCTTATCAGGCTCCGCAATTGAACATCCTCTCGGCATCCATGCGGACATGGCTGGCCGAGCATCATCCGAGCGGGGATGCCTTCATCGGCCCGGACACCGGCATTTACTGGCTGCCGACCAATCCCCCGATGGCCGGTTGCCGGGCGCCGGACTGGTTTTATGTCCCCGGCGTGCCCGCCATGGAAGAAGGGGAGATCGTTCGCTCATATGTGATGTGGCAGCACGATTATGCCCCGCCGTACTTTCTGGTGGAGTTGGTGTCGGGGCCGGGAGGCGGCGAACACGACGACACGCCGAACTCAGGCAAGTTTTGGATCTACGAGCAACGGGTGCGGGCCGAATACTACGTGATTTTCGACACGTTCAGCGAAGGCGAATTGGAAGTTTTTCATCTGGAGAACGGTCGATATCGCCGGATGGAACCCAACGCCGCCGGACGGTATTTGATTCCGGCCTTCGGCTACGAAGTCGGCGTGGTGTACGAGACCCACGAACTCTTTTATGAAGGCTATTACATCCGGTTCTTCACCCCGGATGGCAAGATCGTGCCATTGCCGGAAGAAATCGCCGCGCAGGCCAATGAGAAGGCGGCTGAGGAACGAAAAGCCCAATTGGCGGCCACCCGCCGGATGAAATCCGAGCAAAAGGCCCGTCAGGCCGCCGACGAACGGGCTGAGTCCGAGAAGCAGAGAGCCGAAGCCGCCACCAATCAGCTTCAGGAACTCCTGAAGAAACTGCGGGAACAGGGAATCGACCCGGAAGCGTTGTGATCGGAAAACAGCCGCCCAACAGGGAGCGCCGGACCATGAAGTGGATCACGTTGAGTGTCTGCGTCTTCGCCGGATTGAGCGCCGGTTGCAAGAAGGCGATGGACAAAATCGAATCGGCGGCGACAACACCCTCCAGTTCGTCCCCGGCGCCATCATCATCGGGACCATATTCCGGCGGTGGCAATCCGACCGTACTCGGGGCCACGCAAGCCGTGCGGGGAGCGGCCGACCGAACGGTCACGCTCAACGAATTGAACAATCTCAAGTTGTTCATGTACAACGCCTATTCGGCGAACGGGCAGGTGCCGGATTCTAGGACAACCTTCGATCTCCTCAAAGAAGACCAGAAACTCTACAATCTGGTCAAGGATGGCTTGGTGGTGCTGGTTTCCAATCCCACGCCGGAAGGTGTTTGGGCTTATGTGAAGGAAGCGCCGACCACGGGGGGATTTGTCGTCACCCAACAAGGTGTCGAACGGATGACCCCCCAACAATTCCAAGCTCTCCCCAAGTAACTGACAGGCACCCTGCGTTCGTATCTGGTTTCACCGTCCTTCGGAAGAACTCATGGCCACGGTTTACGTGAACGACAAGCCGGTGGATATCGGCAACGAACGGCTCAATTGCGTGCAAGCGGCGGAAAAGGGGGGAATCCATATCCCCCATTACTGCTATCACCCGGATCTGACGGTGGTGGCTTCCTGCCGGATGTGCCTCGTCGAAATGGGCGATTTGAAAGACGGCAAAGTCGCCATCACGCCCAAGGTCTTCCCCGGTTGCCAGACTCCGGTGAAGGATGGCACGGTGATTGTCACCGGGGATTACGCCAAGCGGGACACCTCCCTGCCGGTCCTTGGCTATCCCGATAACTACAAGCCGGGTGACCGGGCGAAGAAAGCCCAAGCCGACACGCTTGAGGGGCTTTTGATCAATCACCCGCTGGATTGTCCGGTGTGCGACAAGGCCGGCGAGTGCAAGCTTCAGGATTACAGTTTTCAGTACGGCCGTTCGCAATCGCGGATGATCGACGAGAAGAACACCCCGCCGAACAAGCCGGAAATCAGCTCGAAAATCACGCTGTTCACCGACCGCTGCATCATGTGTACCCGGTGCGTTCGCTTCACCCGCGAAGTCTCCGGGCAGGCCGAATTGTCGGTGGTCAGTCGGGGGCATCACTCGGAAATCGACGTGTTTCCCGGCGAACCGCTGGAAAACAAGCTGGCCGGCAACGTCGTCGATCTCTGCCCGGTCGGCGCGCTCGGCTCGAAGGACTTTCTTTACAAACAACGGGTTTGGTATCTCAAGACCGAAGACAGCGTGTGCGCCGGGTGTTCGACCGGTTGTTCCATCAGCGCGGACAGCAACAAGGATGTGATCTTCCGGTTGCGACCCCGGCCGAATCCGCAGGCGCAAGGCTACTTCATGTGCGACGAGGGGCGGCATGGTTACCACTATGTCAACGCCGCCGAGCGCCTGAACCGGCCCCACGTCCGCAAGGATGGCAAACTGGCGCCGATTGCCTACACCGACGCCGTGAAGGCCGTTTCGGATGAATTCAAAGACGCCATCAAGAAGAACGCCGCCAGCGTGTGGTTGGTTCTTTCTCCGTTCCTGACGGTGGAAGAAGCCTTCCTCGCGGCCAAATGGCTCAAGGAATCCTCCAAGCAAGTGAAACTGGCCCTCGGGCCGGTTCCGTTTGTCGGCGAGGATGACACCTACCCGAAAGACCGTCGCGGCAAGGCCCTCCAGCCGGTGCGATTCACCATCCGGGCCGAGAAGTGCCCGAACCGTCGCGGAGTCGAAGAAGTCTTGCGAACCCTTCAGGGAGACGTGATTACTTTTCCGAAAGTCATTGAGGCGATCAAGAAGGGGGACGCCAAGGCGGTTTTCCTCGCCGGGGGCTATCCGGTGAAGGGTTCGTTCGATGTCTTCTCCGAAGTGAAGGCCGAAAACCTGTTGCTCGCCGTCTCCGATTTCTTCACCAGCCCGGCGACCGAACTGGCCAAATATGTGTTTCCGGCCGCCGCTTTCAGCGAAAAGGAGGGGACGTATCTTAACCATGCGAACCTCGCCCAGACGCTGCACAAGGTGTCGCATGCCCCGCAGGAAACCCGGCAGGAGGGGCAATTGTTCCAAGACTTGGCCCATCGCCGGGGGTTGTTCAACCTCGCGGCCGTTCGTAAAGAACTGGCGAAGGAAGTCCCGTTTTTCGGGAAGCTAGCCGATCAAGTGCCGGAATTGGGTGTCAAGCTGGTGTGAGCCGCTTGCACATGACCTCACCGACCCATAAACCTTGTGGGATATGACGGACTTCAACATCGTTTACACGCTGGCATTGATCGTGGTGGCCTTCGGGGCCGTCATGACCACCGTTGGCTACCTGACGCTCGCGGAACGCAAAATTTCCGCCTACGTGCAGGACCGCATCGGCCCCGACCGCGCCGGGCCATTCGGTCTGTTGCAGCCGCTGGCAGACGGCATCAAGATGTTCTTCAAGGAAGACTCCACGCCAAAGCACGTGGACAAAATCTTCTTCTTTCTGGCCCCCGGCATCGGTGTCGCCACCGCCCTGTTGGCGTTTAGCATCGTCCCGTTCGGCCCGTCCAGCCCGCCGCCCGGCCCGGTGTCGGTGGATGCCGGACGGCCATTGGAACTGGCGATCACGACCCACGAAGCCGAAATGAAGGCGTACCAAGAACACACGACCTTCGCCATCGCCCCCGGCCTCGACATCGGCATCCTGTTCAGTTTCGCCATCGGCTCGCTGGTGGTGTATGGCATCATCCTCGGCGGCTGGTCCGCGAACAACAAATACGCCCTGCTCGGGTCGCTGCGGTCCAGCGCCCAGATCATCAGCTACGAGATTCCGCTGGGCATGTCGATTCTCGGGCTGATCCTGTTCACCGGGTCGCTCAACTTGGAAGTGATTCTCGATTACCAGATCAAGCACGGCTGGTTCATCCTGTATCAGCCGCTGGCCTTCCTGTTGTTTTTGGTTTCCGTGTACGCGGAATGCAACCGGCTGCCATTCGACTTGCCGGAAGCGGAACAAGAACTCGTCGGCGGCTTCCACACCGAATTCGGCTCCATGAAACTCGGCTTGTTGTTGATGGTGGATTACATCCACATGATCACCACGAGTTTCTTCATGGCCATCCTGTTCTTCGGCGGCTGGCACCTGCCCTTCGGCCTCACGAACTTCGACGGAATCACCGGATTGGTCATCAAGGTCGCCGTGCTGGGCTTCAAGACGTTTATCTTCCTGATGCTCTACATGCTGGTGCGGTGGACGATCCCCCGCTTCAAGTTCGACCAACTGATGGGCCTCGCCTGGCAGGTGATGATTCCGCTAGCCATTATCAATCTGGTCACGGTGATGGTGATCCGTGAATTCAAGCTGACGCCGTGGATTCTGACGGCGACTTCGCTGGTGACCTTCTTCGCGGCTGCGACGATCAGCACCCGCGACAATCCGGCCGCCAACAAGAAGCGGGTGGTCGTCCGGAAGCCGGAACCTGTGACGACGTGATTGTTGGTTTTGCAAACACGCCTTGGTCATGAGAGAGAAAAGGAGGCGGATGATGATATGCGACGACATACGTGAAATCGCTTGCATCACCTCCCGTAGCTCAGCGGCCAGAGCATAAGCCTTATAAGCTTGTGGTCGCGGGTTCGATTCCCGCCGGGAGGATCACCGGCGGCGAGCGTTGGCAGCCTGAAACTTTGGAACGGTTAGCTTGGCGAGAACGGGGTATTGTTGATGTCCGCATCATCCGCGAGCGTGCGATTCATCGAGGAGCCGAAGATCGGCTTCCTGGAGCGAATGTACATCCCCGCCATCATGGAGGGGCTGTCCATCACGGTCGGCCACATCTTCAAGCCGCAGGTGAAGACCGAACAATATCCGGAGCAGGAACCGGAGCTTCCCCCGAACTATCGCGGCGTTCACCGGTTGAACCGGGACACGAATGACCGGGTGAAGTGCGTTGCCTGTTACATGTGCGCGACCGCCTGCCCGGCCCACTGCATCGATATCGTGGCCGCCCCGGCCCCGGCCGAATGGAAGGACCGCGAGAAGTATCCGGAAACCTTCGTGATCGACGAACTCCGGTGCATTTACTGCGGCATGTGCGAGGAGGCGTGCCCGGTGGACGCCATCGAACTCACCACGCTGTACGATCTCACGGGCCTGAGCCGTGAGCAGATGATCTTCGACAAGGAAAAGCTGTTGAGCGTGTTTGACCAGACGACGAAGCCCGACCCTCATCGGGGCAACAAGATCACCGACCCCGTGCGCACGCGATCCGGTCTGCTTGGACCGGCCGCCGAACTCCCGACCGTGAAATGAGACCCTCCGAGGCTCCCTTGATTCTTCTGGCTGACACCACCGACAACGCCCTCAACTGGACCGTGCTGACGCCCGTGGTCGCCGGGGCGTTAGCCATCTGGTATTTGCTGCCATCCCCGCAGAAGCGCCCCCTCTTCGGGGGCGCCATCGCCGGGGTGGTTGCTCTCGCCGGGCTGGCTGGCTTCCTGTTGCAAGGGTTGGGGCAAACCGTTCCCGCCACCGTGGAGGCCATCCTGTTCTTCGGCTTCGCCGGAACGGCCGTCCTGTTCGCGGCCCTGATGATCACCAACCCGAACCCCGGCCGCTCGGCCTTGTGTTTCGCAATGGTGGTTCTCAGCACATGTGGCTTGTTCCTGTTGCTGGCCGCTCCGTTCCTCATGGCGGCGACCATCATCATCTACGCCGGGGCGATCATCGTCACGTTCCTGTTCGTGATCATGCTCTCCCACCAAAACGGGCCATCAAACGCCGATTTGCGATCCCGCGAGCCCGTGCTGGCGGTCGGGACGGGTTTCGTGTTGCTGGCCACTTTACTGGTTGGCCTGCAACGGGTGTATGACAATCGAAGCGTCGAATCGGTGATCAGCGAGTCAATCCAACTGGCTGCCTCTGAGAAGGTTGATTCCGAATATCTGACCGTTCGCAAAGATGGCGACATGGGCAAGCCGGTGGAATTGACGCCGCGAGCCAAATCATTTGTCAGCCGATCAAAGGCCGCCTTGGCGAGAATGAAACTCGCCGCCCCGGAACCGGGAGACAAAGCCTTGGGTTGGGATATCCGCGTGCGGGCGGCCGAGAACGCCATTGCCGACTTGGAACGAACGCCGTTCAAAGACTCGGACATGGATGCCATCCGCGACGACACCATGACCATTGCCGCCTCGCTGACTTACCTGAAAAGGATTCGAGAAGGAGGCATTCCCCATGAGGGAGTGACTCTCTCGCCTTATGGCCAGGTGCGGCAAATCACGAAGCCCGGCGACAACCCCGAATCCTTCGCGGAACAACCGCCCGAGGCTCGGTCAACCCCCGTGCTGCTTGAGCCAGATCCAGATTTGAAAATGAAGAAGATGCCTTCCGCGAACATCGCCGCCCTTGGCCGGGTGTTGTTCACCGATCACTTGCTGGCGGTCGAACTGGCCGGAACCCTCCTGTTGGTCGCCACCGTCGGGGCCATCGTCATCGCCGGCGGACGGCGGGAGCATCCCCGATGATTACCATCTCGCATTACCTCGCGGTCGGGGCCGTGCTGTTCACCCTCGGCCTGATCGGCTTCCTGACCCGCCGGAACCTCATTGTGATGTTCCTCAGCGCGGAAATGATGCTGCAAGGCGTGGCCATCAATTTCGTGGCTTTCTCCCGGCATCATGGCAACATGCACGGACAGGTTTTCACTCTGTTCATTATCGCGGTGGCCGCGTGCGAGGCGGGGATTGCCCTCGCCTTGTTTCTGAGTCTGTACCGCAAGAAGCGGACCTTGGACGTGAGCGTGTGGCAGGATCTCCGCGAGGCGGGGATCGACGAAACGACGGACGCCCAGCCGTTGACGACCACCCCCGAGGACGCCGACCCCATTCTGACGAAAGCCGGCATCGCCCCGAAGCGGCCGTTGGAGGAAACCAATGTTTGAACCCTCCAATCTGTTGCTGGCGGTTCCCGCGTTGCCGTTGCTTGGCGCGTTGCTGTGCGTCGCCTTCGGTTCCGTGAAGGAACTGCGGAAGTGGGCGCATGTCCCGGCCGTGTTGTGTGCCGCGTTGTCCTGTGCCGCCGCCCTGACGGTGGTGAGCAACATCGGCGAAGCGGACGTGCATTTTCCGCAGGACCGCACCGGCGAACCGATCTCGTGGTTCTCCGTCGCCACAGCGACCACGAAACTCTCGGCCGATTTCGGCCTTGAGGCCGATCAACTGTCCGGCATCATGCTGATCGGCATCACGTTCATCGGCACCTGGATCGTTGTGTTCTCCATCGGATACATGCACGGTTCGCCGGGTTATCCCCGTTTCTTCGCGGCCGTGAGTTTGTTTCTGGCCTCCATGACCCTGCTGGTGCTGGCGGATAACTTCCTGCTAATGTTCGCCGGTTGGGAAGGGGTCGGCCTATGCAGCTACCTGCTCGTCGGCTACTGGCACGACAAGCCCTCGGCCGCCGCCGCCGCCCGGAAGGCGTTCCTCGTCACCCGGCTTGGGGACGTGGGATTGTTGCTCGGATCGTTCCTGCTCTGGCAGATGGCCGGCCGGAACTCCTTCAACTACCAGTTCATCTTTGAAAAAGCCGCGGAGATGGTGAACGCCCATCCGTACCTGTTCCCGGCCGCCTGTCTGCTGGTGTTCAGCGGGGCGGTCGGCAAGTCGGCTCAGTTCCCGCTCTACGTCTGGTTGCCGGACGCGATGGAAGGCCCCACCCCGGTGTCGGCCCTCATCCACGCGGCCACGATGGTGACCGCCGGGGTGTATCTGTTGGCCCGGTGTGCCGCCCTGTTCACGCTCTGCCCGGCGGTGCAAGCCACGGTGGCCGTCATCGGAGCGTTCACGGCCATTCTGGCGGCGTACATCGCCCTGACCCAGAACGATCTCAAGCGGGTGTTGGCCTATTCGACCGTGAGCCAGCTTGGGTTCATGTTCCTGGCCCTCGGTTGTGCCGGCCCGGTGGTTCCGTCGTTTGCCGTTACCGCCGCCGTGTTTCACCTGTTCACCCATGCGTTTTTCAAAGCCGTTCTGTTCCTGTCGGCCGGTAGCGTGATGCACGCCATGCACGATGAGATCGACATGCGGCTCTTCTCCGGCCTCCGGAAGAAGCTGCCGGTGACGCACCTCGCCTTTCTGTGCGGGGCGGCCGCCTTGGCCGGGCTTCCCTTGCTCTCCGGCTTCTGGAGCAAGGACATGATCTTGGAATCGGCCCTCGAAGCCGGAGAGAGCAAACGCTTCGGCACGCTGTATTACCTACTGTTTGGCGTGGCGATCACCACTGCCGCGATGACCGCTTTCTATACCTTCCGGGCCTACTTCCGTACCTTCTGGGGACCGCTGAAGATGCCCGAAGGGGCTCACCCGCATGAAACATGGGTGATGAACATTCCGCTGCTGGTTTTGGCCATTGGCGCGCTGGCCGTCGGTATTGTGGCCGAACCGTTCACGCATTGGTTCAGCCATTTCCTCGGCCACGCGAAGACGCTGGTGCAAGCCGACGCCGGGCGGGTGGCCGAGCATCATTTGAACTGGCCGTTGATGATCGGCAGCGGAGCGGTGGCCTTGCTGGGAATTGGCGTGGCGTGGGCGATGTACGCAGGCAATAGCCAGTCGGCCGACAATCTCGCCAAGAATCTGAAGACGCCGTATTACGCTTCGCTGAACAAGCTTTATGTGGACGAGATTTACAACGTCCTGATCGTGCAACCGTTCCTGATGATCGCGGGCTTTTGCAAATTGTGCGAGGCCATCGTGTATGACCTCGTTCGGTTGGTGGCGATGGTCCCCCGCTTCCTGGCGGATTTGATTCGTCCGCTGCAAAACGGACTGGTACAGTTTTACGCCCTCTCGATGGCGATGGGCCTGGCGGCAATTGTCGGTTACCTCGTGCTGGTGGCCAAGTAAAACGGATCCCGTGAATTACCGATGCTGACTTCCGACCTGATCCGAACCCTGTTGCCCGGCCTTCTGCTCCTGCCGATCGCCGCCGGCGTCGCGCTGCGATTTCTGGACGGCCAGAAAGCCCGCATGGCCGCGTTGAGCTTCGCCATCGCGCAACTGCTGCTCACGATTGTCATCGTGGCCGGGGGCATGTTCGAGGTGCAGGATACCGCCGGTTTGGAAGCTCTCACGAACATCCGTGAGAAGCGGAGCGGCCCGGTGTTCGCCCCCCGATGCGTCCCCGGCGATCCGATGACCAACGGCAAGCAAACCTTCACCACCAAATTTGACGTGATGCCGTTCTCCAGCGGCCATCCCAAGATCAAAGCGGCCCAGTTCTTCATCGGCATTGATGGCCTCAACATCTGGCTCATCGGTCTCGCCGGTGTGATGCTGCTCCCGGTAGTGTTGCTCTCGTGGGACACCGTCACGGATCGTCTCGGGGCTTACTACTCATGGCTGTTCCTCTTGCAAGCAGGCGTGACGGGAGCCTTCCTGAGCTTCGACTTGCTGTTCTTCTACGTCTGCTTTGAACTCACGCTGGTTCCCCTGCTGTTCCTCATCGGCGGCTGGGGACCGGGGCCGAACCGGCGGGATGCCGCCCGCAAATTGTTCCTGTACACGCTGGCCGGCGGTCTCATGACCCTCGTCGGCCTCGCGGGCACCGTGCTTTACGTTTACGACCGCACCGGCGAACTGACGTTCTCGATCCCGAAACTGGCCGAACTGATCGACGTGAACATGAAGCGGGCCGACGAAGCCGGCCAAGCCTCCTGGCAGAACGCCCAGATGTATCTGTTCTTGGCGATGGCTTTCGGGTTCATGGTCAAGATTCCGCTGGTACCGTTCCATTCGTGGTTGCCCGGAGCCTATTCGGAAGCCCCTCCCGGCGTGACGGTGATGCTCTCGGCGTTGCTGGCCAAGATGGGAACCTTCGGCCTCTTGCGAATCTGCCTGCCATTGGCCCCGGATGCGACCTTGTCCGTCGGCATGCCGCTCTTGGGTTTCCTCGGGGCCTTCGGCATCGTCTACGGGGCGATGTGCGCCTACATGCAGACTGACTTCCGGCGGTTGGTGGCTTACAGCTCCATCTCGCACTTGGGCTTCTGTGCGCTGGCCATCGTGTCGTTCAACTCGTTTGGGATTTCCGGCAGCGTATTGCACATGGTGAATCACGGCCTCTCGACCGGGGCCATGTTCGTGCTGGTGGGGATGCTCACCCGGCGTTATGCCTCGTCGCAGATTGCGGATTTCAGCGGCATCTGGCTCAAACTGCCGATGCTGACCTTCTTCATGATCTTCATCGCCCTCGCCACCGTCGGCCTGCCGGGGTTGAACAACTTCGTCAGCGAAGTGTTGATGATGGGCGGCCTGATCGACATGCGAAACACCAAGGTGACCGGCATCGTCTTCGCCGCTGTCGCCGGGTTCGGGATCTTCCTCAGCGCTTGGTACACCCTGACCATGATCCGCACGGCTTTCTTTGGACCGTTGAAAGAGCCGCAAGCCGCCGTGGGTGAAGTGAAGGATTTGACCGGCCGGGAACGCTTTGCCATTGGGCCGCTGGCCCTGTTGTGCCTGCTCTTGGGGGTGATGGCCCAGCCGGTGCTGGACGTGATGAAACGCGATTCGGACCGTCTTGCCCAAGTGGCCGACGATGCCCGTTTGCGAGTGAAGTGAATTGTTTGGACGGGGAAGACGGCCAAAAGTTAGAAAGGATGAAGGATGAAGGATGAAGGATGAAAACAAGACAAACAACCCATCAAAAGGCTTGTTGTCGATTTTCATCCTTCATCCTTCATCCTTCATCCTTGCATTCAGGGGTGTGAGTTGAATAGCCTCGAACACACGTTGCAACAAGCCTTTCAACTGGCGGTGCCGGAAGTGGCCCTGGTCGGGGTGGCCTGCGTGCTGTTCCTGCTGGGGACGGCTCGCGGCGTCAACCGGCACCTGGCCGGGTTCATCGCCTTGGGCGGTCTCGCCATCGCCGCCATCTCGCACTTCACCGCCTTGCCGCGGGTTCCGGGCATCGAAACCGTGACGCCGTTGCTTGGCGACAAGTTTGCCATGTTCGTGCGCATGGCGGCCTTCGCCACCGGAGCGGCGCTCGTGTTGTTTGCTTGGAATGAGTGTGATGACCGCCGTAGCTCCGATTACATGGCTTGCCTCTTGATCGCCACCGCCGGTTCCTCGCTGGTCGGGACAGCCAACGATCTCATCTTCCTGTTCCTCGCCCTCGAACTGGTCAGCATCCCGACCTATGTGATGCTGTATCTGCCGGGCTTGCAAAGCAAGAAGGGACAGGAAGCGGTCGTCAAATACTTCATGCTCAGCGTGATGTCCTCGGCCATGCTGTTGTTCGGCTTCAGCTACATCTACGGGCTGACGGGGACGACCAACCTCGCCGCCATCCAGGAAATTCTCCCCCGTCTCGTCGCCGGTTCCGAATCAACGACGGCCATCATTGCCATCGTCTTCGTCACCGCCGGTCTTGGCTTCCGTATCACGGCCTTCCCGTTTCACTTCTACGCCCCGGACGTTTACGAAGGGGGGCCGACCGGCACGGTGGCGTTCCTCGCCTTCGTCCCCAAGGTGTCCGGCTTTGCGGCCCTGTTGAAACTGTTCGCCTTCCTTGGCTCGGCCCATGCCGTCGCCAACGAATTCGTGAAACAAGCGATGATGCTTTTCTGGATTCTCTCGGCCATCACCATGACCGCCGGGAATGTGATGGGGCTGCTGCAAAACAACCTGAAGCGGATGCTGGCTTATTCCGGGGTGGCCAACGCCGGTTACATGCTGATCGGTCTCGCCGTGATGCCCACTCAAGCCTATCGCGGTATCGACGAAGCGGTGGTCGCCACCGGCCCCGAGGCGATCATGTTTTATCTGCTGGCATACGGGGCCATGACCATCGGCACGCTGACCGTCATCAGCCATCTGCACAGCCCCAACCGGCCGGTCGAAACCGTTGACGATGTTGCCGGTCTGCGGGAAACCCATCCCTACTCGGCCGCCCTGCTGGGCATCTTTCTGTTGAGCATGATCGGCCTGCCGTTGACGGCCGGTTTCGCCGGGAAGTTCCTGCTGTTCATGAGCGCACTGGCCGCTCCCGCCGCCGCCCCCATGCGGGACTTGTTTGTGGCCCTCGCCGTGATCGGCGCGGTAAACGCCGCCATCGGCGCCTACTACTACCTGCGGGTCATCAACGCCATGTTCCTGCGAACCTCCCTTAGTGCCCCGACGCCCCGACGCACGGCTGGCCCGCTCTGGGTGACGGCCATCATCTGCGCCGTCTTCACCGTGGCTTTTGGCGTCTATCCCCTGCCGATGATTAACCTTTCACGAGCCGCCGTCGGCGGGCTGTGAACAACGGGTTAACCCCGGCCGGAGGGTGGTCACCATCGGCCGGAAGATGATCCGCTGGCGGCGCCTCCGGTGTCATGCACCGCGAGGAATTCTTCCCAAGAGATGGCGTTGTCGCCGTCTTTGTCTAGTTCCGCGATGATGCCGTTGGCCCACAACCAGCGGGTGAGGCCGGTTCCGATCCCGGCGTCCATCAACAGCCGCTTCAATTCTTCTTTGTCCAGAACCCCGTTCCGATCAGTGTCGTAATCGTTGAACGCCGCCTTGTAGTTTCCGTTAAACCATGTGTTCACAAACACGGTCATTTTGTCGTCAATCATCCGACGTTGTTCTTTGGTGGCCATGATTTGCCCTCAAAAATTGTGCGGGAATCGTCTCCTGTGATTTGCGAGAGGTTAGAAGCCTCTCAAGTGAAAAAGGTGCAATTTGAGGGCCAATAGAAAAGAATTGGTAACGCTGCAGGCCATCCTTGGCCAAACTTGTGGGTATGACGCTTCCTTCAGGGAGGAAATTGCCCGCATGGCCTTGCGTGGCGGGGGCCCACATCGGGTCAAGCGGAGGAGCAATGAGGTGTCCTCAAGCGCTGACGGTCGATGACTCGATTTCGATGGCGGTTTCCACTTCTTCAATGTCTGGCAGGGTGTCGCCGTCCCGTTGAATCACCAGAGAGCCGTCCACAAAAACCAAGAAGATTCCTTCATCTCCGTCCTCGACTTCTGCCTCGATATCCAAATCTCTTTTCAATGCCTCGACGACCACATTGGTGAAATTGAGAACCGAAGGGCAGATAGAGCAACGTTTGATGAGAGCTTTCATGGGATTCTCAAAGTAGTTAGGTAAACCTTGATATGTTGGCATCTTCCGTGCCAAAGCCGGCACAAAGTGATTTGCGGACATGTTCAAACCCGGCTGATGCACAAAAATACACGCCTGAGTTATTACAATTCGCCCACACAATATCGTTTGCCGTTTTACAGGTTGGCAGGCCGGGTATAATGAACCCGACAAATCGAAATGCCCATTCCAATTCACTTCCCGGCAATTGGAGCAGGAACATGTCTGTGGATTTCCTGAAAAGCCCTCTTCCGACAGTGATGGTGATTGATGATTATCCCGATGCCGCCGAATCAATGGCCCTGTTGCTGCGAACGCACGGATACGATGCGAGCGTGGCCCTGACCAGCCACGAGGCGCTGGAAACCAACCCGGTTCCGGATGCCGTCATTCTGGAATTGCGTTTGCGCGATTCGGACGGGTGCGAACTGGTGCGGTCTCTGCGGGAAAAAGCCGGGGAAACCGATCCGACGTTTATCGCCGTCACCACTTGCGGACGGCCGGAGGATTTCGACCGGTCGGCGAGAGCCGGGATCAGCGCCCACCTTGTCAAACCCGCGAATGTGGATGATGTCCTGAGCGCTCTTTCGCACGTTAGTTTCGAGCACACATGGCGATATTGATGAGAGTTTCCGGATTGGTCGGCTTGACCAGGTGAATCACAAATCCCGCCTTGGACAATCGGCGGACATCTTCCTCGCGGCTCATCGCCGTCACGGCCACCAGAGTCATAGAGTGTTTTGGATCGAGTTCCCGCAGGCGCACAGCCAGTTCATCGCCATTCATCCCCGGCATGTTCAAATCAATGAAGCAAAGATCCGGCGGGTTGTCCCTGGCGATCTTCAATGCCTCAAAGCCATCGTAACAGGCTTCCGCGTCAAACCCCGACAGGCTGAGGATCAGGGCGTTTGAATCGGACACGTCGTGGTTGTCATCCACACAAAGAATGTGGGGAAAAGCGGGCGGCTCGGCGATCATGACTGTCCCCTCAGAGTTGATGAGCAAGCGAATCGTCGGCGATCACCGCTCAGGCAATTTAACGGCATGTTTCGTGCCGATTGCGCCAAAATAACCGGGAATAGAAATTGAGCAACTGCTGCCTGTGGCCAAGATTGCTTGTTCGATTTGGGATTCAAACTCCCTCGGCGGGGCAGAATCGTCCGAACTTGAAGCGGCAGAGAGAGGGCCAACCTTCCCGAATTACCGATCACCGACCATATGTCTGAAAGTCGCCGCTCACGACAGAGGCACACACTGATGAAAAATCGCGCATCAATCGCGGAAAACGAATTTCGTCTCGCCAAAAATTCAAAAAGATGCATTTCAAAAACACCGTATTTTACCGGCGTTTTGTGTGAATTTGAGGCAAAGATCCCGGCAAACGCGCATCATGGCACGTGGCGTGCTTTTAACTTGTTCGCTGAGTTGAATTCGTCAACTGAAGGATGGGAGAGGTCTTCCGGTTGATGGTTCGACTCGGTCAGCATAAAGACCATCCGGAGACCAGCCGAGGGAGAGACGGCCGGTAATCGGGTGGTCTTTTTTTCGTTTTCAACGGCATATCCAAGCGAATAATCAGAGTTGATTGTGATCGCCGATGAGGCAGTCCGTCTTCAACAACAAAAGTTAACAACAAACCCCGGCTGTGTGCCCAGGCTGACATCGTTGGGAATGGTCGCCGCTTGGGCGGCATTGGTTTCGCTTTTTCATCTCACCACGTCACCCCGTCATACAAATTCGTGACGTGGTCTTCGACTCGGAAATCCGGGGGCGAGTCCAACGCGGCGAGCACGGCCATTCCCCCCATTTCCGGCGATTCGCTGGATGATTCCCGGACATCGTGGGATGACGACATCTCCGGCAGGAGGAGGCCGGGTGAACTCATCGCATTGGTGTGATGCTCGCCCGAGGCCAGATTGAATCCGGCAGAGGATGGAATGATCCCCGTCGAGAGATCGTTGAACAGAGCAAGAGTCGGCACCGGGGAGGTTGAAGCGTGCGCCAGTGTCGAATTCGATTCGCTTGTCACCAACCCGACAGTGGAAATCGAGAGCGTGGGCAGCAGCGACGGGAAGATCAGGTCGGGGATGATGGTCGGGTCTCGCCGGTCGAGGCCGGGGTTGGTGTCAATCGGGCTGAATCCGGCGGGGCCCTGGCCGCGACCGCTGAGGACGCCGAGGAAGCGATTGTCGGCTTGCGGCACGATGGGCAGGACATTCGCGGCCAGTTGGGCGGCCGACAACCCGGCCGACGAGGCGGTCGGGTCGGGAAGGTTTCCCGGCGTCGGGTTCGGAAGGGCCGAAACCAGAGTCCCGCCGGGGGGAACCTCGTTTCCAACCGGTGTGCGGGCAACGGAACTCCCGGTTGACGCGCTCGCGGCCGCCGTCGGAATCGTCTGATCGAAGACCGGGGCTGACAGTCCGGCCAGCAATCCCCCGGTCGGGCTGGGGCCGACTTGAGTGCTGGCGGGAGTCGATCCCGTGGTGGCGACAAGAGTGGGCAGGCTGGCCGACGGCCCGTTCGGATCGGCGGCCACCGTGGCGGCCTGCACCGGCCCGACCCCGGCGACGGCCGGGGCGACCACTGCCGGGGTGTCCGAAACCTCGACGCCGATGCCGGGCGCGGAGCCGTCCGGCGTCAGGGGGACAATCAGCGCCGGATTGGTCCGGTCGTCAAACTCACTGATTTGAAGGCTGGCGTGATGCAGATGAGTGTTCATGCGGTGTTCTCTTCAGGGGCTTGAATAAGGCGAGCAATCGCCATGCCCCGGCGTGAAGAGAACACCGATACCGAAGAGATTTGTCGGGTTTTTAACCCGGCTGGTCAAAAGCGATGTTACTTTTGGGCAACCATCCTGTTGTGGAATTCCAGCAAAAAGCCGACCACTTTGGCCTGCGTGGCGAGATTGGGATTTTTCTGCTCCAAATATCGCATCATTTCGTCTTTGGTCATTTGAACGGCCAGTTTGCCGCGGGTCAGTTCGCCGTCGAGATGCAGGGTGATGATGTTTTTCACGCCGCTAATCACCCAAGGTTTCTCGTTGGGCATCACTTGGACCAGCGCATTTTCGATCACTGCGTCCCGCGCCATTCGCGCGAACATTCCCACGAGGACGGCCTCGAAGCCGGGTGTTTGGTCGTTTTCCTTGGCGAACTGGTCGAGGATGTGAGCCGCCAGCAATTTGGCGAGGAACGCGACAGCCGCTTTGTTTTCGTCCCATTCAGGGGCCGGGGCGTAATTGCCGGAGGGCCGGCCATACCCGCCCGCCGGATAGGGCGATTGATATGGAGGCGTGTACACCGGCGGGGGCGAATACGGGGGGATGCCTCCCGGCGACACCGAGCCGACCCCGCCGCCAAGAGGATAGTTCCCTTGGGCGACGGCGGGAGCCGGGACCGGGCGAACCGTCCGCACCACGGCGCCGCCGGAGGGTTCCGGATTGGAGGCTTGGAGAACCAAGATTCGCGGATCGACTTTGTCCCCGATGGCGTAGAGCTTTTGCCCCGGTTTCAAATCGGTCAATTCTGCCGTCCGGCCTTCCAGACGAATCTTGACTTCCTTTGGAATCCTGATGGTGATCCGGCCCTTGCCAGACGCAACCATCACCAGTTCGCCCTTGGCCAGATTGATTGATTCAATGGACCCGGTGGTGATGGTGGCCTCGGCACGGGCCATGCCAGTCCAAGAAGCCAAAACGAGCAGACCGGCGAAAACACGGGCAATATTGGGCATGATGCCTCGCCTATTTTGGGGAGGTAAATGGTTGGCAGAACCATTGAAACACAAACAAAAATATAATTGTCCGCGTCTGGATGGTCAAGCGATTTACTCTCCCCAAAACAGCCGATCTCCGTCCTGACAGGCAACATCAGCCCTATGTTCTCTCCCGGCCATCACTTCACTTTTTTCAACACAAACAAGTGTTGTTTCTCCCCGCCCTTGAACTCTGTCGGCACAAGGCCGCCCGGCAGGTTGTAGGCGATGGTAACCATGTCCCCGTCGACTTTGATGAGGCCGTCCGCCTTGTCCCCCACTTTGGGGTTTGTGCTGACCATTGAGATTTGGAAGGGCTTTTTGGTGGCGTCGATCTTGAAGAGGCAGGCGAAGAATTCCTTTTTGTCCTTGTCGGTCCCGTAAATCTTGTCCCCGTTGATCGTGACGACGGCCCCCGCCCAATGGTCGGCGGGAAGTCTTTTCCCATCCTTTTCGCCGCTGACAATTTGATAGACACCGTCGATTTTCAGGGCGGGTTGATTCTTAACATCGTTGGCCCGGCCGGAAACCGCGACGAAGCAAAACAGTCCCGCAAGCATGACCTGTCGCATGATGAACTCCTTTTGGAGATAGTGTGTTTAATCGACCGGGATGATGACATGCAAAAGCAATACCGTCCCGGCATTGGCGGGAATCTTCATGCGATTCGTCTTTCTCGGGGAAACCCCTTCGACATCAGGCGATTGCTCTTGTCCAAATCTCGAGCAAGAAAAATACGGCTGGAGACCCGTCGGCGTCATGGTAGAATCGCCGGGATTGCCCGCCCTCTCTCTCCGGAGTTTCCGATGCGCCGGTCTGTTATTCCCGTGATGTGTTGTGTTCTGTTTCTGGCCGGTTCGGCACGGGCCGAGGAGGCCAGTCTGGGCGGCCTTGTCACTTTTCAGGGCCAGCCGGTGATGGCGAAGGTCACGCTCCATCTTCCCAACGGGCAATTCGTCGGTTGCCTCGGCGACAAAGAGGGGAAGTTTGCCATCGATCATCTCCAGCCCGGCGTGTACAAGGTCACGATTGAGGGAAAGCAACTGCCGCCGAAATATGCCTTTGCGGATCAGACCAGCCTGACCGTCGAGGTGAAGCCCGGCAAGGGAACCGTTGCCTTTGAATTGAAGTGATCTCGGGGCTTCCCTTGTTGATTCGGAGGACGATCATTCTTCAAGGAGGTTGCGGCGATGAACAAGATTCGCGGGGAGTTTGAGGTCAAACTGGCGCCGCTTCCGACGCATGACACCGCCAAGGGTAGTCTGTTGGGGCGGCGGTCGATTGAGAAGCAGTTCCACGGGGAATTGCAGGCCATCAGCGTGGGGGAGATGTTGGCGGCCGGAACGACGGTCAAGGGATCGGCCGGGTATGTCGCCATCGAACGGGTGACGGGCGCCCTCGGCGGCCGGACCGGGTCGTTTGTGCTTCAGCACAGCGGGATCATGAACCGGGGGGAGCCGCATTTGGTCATCACGGTTGTCCCGGATTCGGGAACCGGGGAGTTGACGGGCCTGACGGGGAAAATGGCCATCGAAATCACCCAAGGCAGGCACTTTTACGAATTTGAATACGACCTGCCGACGGGCTGATTTTTTCAATTTTTTGCGACGAGATTTGGCCCGTCCAAACACTCAACCGACATGGGGATTTTCGCTCCGGCGGGGTAATATCCGTGAACCAATTCACCACGGATTTGCTCCATTGGAAGCACCCATGAACCATCTCATCACAGGCCTTGTTGCCGCTTCCTTGTTCTCGCCGTCAACGCACATCGCCGACCACCGGGTCGGCGGGGGGGACGACTTCCCGGCCGAGGTTCAAATCGGGGACACGATCCGCTTCGACCGCCCGGCGATGGGAGGGCGATACGCCGTCGAAGTGACCGTCAACGGCAAGCCGGCCACCGGGCGTCTCATCATGGAGCGCATGGCCGGCAAGGCCCTCATCGGCGGCGGCCGGTTGCGTTACGAAGTGCATGCCGAGGAAGCCGGGCTGCTGACGATCCAAATCACCATCACCCCGGCCGGCGAATGCGGCGAGACGAAGACGCACACGATCAAGGTGAAAGGCTGACGCTGCCCGGCCGTTTGGTTTTTGCGCGGCGTGTAGGCTTGCCCGGTCGTTTAGACCGGAGCGCCAACACGGCCGGCAAAAATCCTTCCCGGCATTCCTTTCTCTCCGCCGTCTCGGTCACACTTTCATGAAGTAGAAGGACCCGTCAATCGGGGCGGCCACGGGAATCCCGGTTCCATTCGTGAATGTGAGATCCTTGTTGAGCAAGAGTTGGTTGGTCAGCCCTTGAGCCACTCGGACGCTGCCGCCGGTGGTGTGGAACCGGATTCCGAAATTCGCCGCCGATTGGGGAGTCGTGTTGACACCGGTCAGGCGCACGGTGCCGATGGTGTCGGCCGCGATCTGGCTTCTCTGGAAGGACTGGTTCAGGCCATTGCTGGTGTCGCCGATGGTGATGGCCGTGGTCTTGAACGAACCCAGCTTGTAATGAAAATTCCCGCCTCCGAAACCGGGGATGGGGGTTTGGAATGTCCCGCCCGTCGGGGTGAAATTCAGATACAGATTGCTGTCGATAAAGCGGGCCGCTGAGAAGGACGACAGGCTTCCCTGCTTCAAATTGAAAGTGCTGTTTCTCACGTTTCCGAGAATGCTGACTGTTTTGATCCCGAAGCCATTTGCGTTGGCCGGGCTGTTCGGGAGATTGTTGCCGTTCAGGGTGAAGGTGGCATCATCGACATTGGCGTCGATGTCGGCCGCCACATTCCCCTTGACCGCCAGGCTGCCGAGGAAGAGGGCGTTGAAATCAAAAGAGCCGAATTCGCCAATGGCCCCGGTCGTGATGGAGGTCACTCCCTTGGTGATGTTCCAGCCAAGCGCGAAGTCGTCCAGGGAGCCGGCAATATTGACGGCCCCCACCGAGGCTGCCGTGACATCCGCAAAGAAGTCGCCTTTCGAGTTGATGGAGGCGACGCTCGTGCCGGCCGTGATGAATCCCCCGTTCACGTTACCCGCATTGATCGCGCCGATCGAACTACCGGCGGACAAAAGCGCCTGAAAAAATCCCTTGACGGTGACGTTTCCAATCGATCCGGCGGACATAATTGATCCGAACAAATTCTGGGCGGTGATCGTCCCGAATTTGGGGGCAATCTCGTTTCCGCCGAAAACTCCCGTCGTGGTGACCGAGGAAAGCGTGCTGCCACTCGTCACGTTGCCGCCAATATTGCGGCCTTTCAAGACGGCGCTGTTCGCGACGGTCCCCCCGATGGTGATCGGCCCAAGCGTGTCGCGAACGCTGATGGTCTTGGCCGGGCCGGTGATGTTGATTTCATCAAAGAAATCTGTGTTCGCGGCGTTGATGGCGTTTAATCCCGCCGCGCTGGTGACGATCAACCGGCCCGCCGCGAGGATCGCATCGGAGCCGTTGGCCTTGGTGGTCACCGTGAACGAACTGGCCGCCGTCGTGCCCTTGAGCACGAATGACGGCCCGCCAGACTCGACCACGCGATACAGCGTGCCCGGACCGGTCAGTTTGGCGGTGTAGAACGTTCCGTCGGCATCCGCGCCGGTCGCCGTTCCCTTTGGCTCCGCGGCTGCGGGGGAAATGGTGATGGAGGAATTCGTGCCGGTCCCGTAGCCGGAGACCTGGACCGTGTCGTCGCCCAAAATCAGCGAGGCGCCCACGGCGGCGTTGGCAAAGGCGCCGGTCAGCGTGCCCGAGTAGTTCACGATGCTGATCGGCCCCGCCGCGAGCAGGCCGGTTCCGTGGCCCCCCAAGTGAGAGCCGGTTTCGAGCGTCAGGTTGCCCGTGATGTCCAACTTGTCGCCTGTGCCCGAAATATCCGGGTCGTAGGCCCCGAAAACATCGACATTGCCGACAATCTGCAACGTCCCGACCGTTCCGACGCTCCCCGGAGTCAGGCTGCCGGAAAGATTCACCGTCACATTTCCGGTGACCGTGCCCGTCCCGTTTCCGAAGTTTGCCCCCAAGTCGGCGAAACCGGGGTTTGTGCTGCCAATCACAATGTTGGTGGCCGTGATGTCATTGACCCCGAAATTGACATCCCCGTTCGGATAGGACAATGTCCCCGTGCCGCCGCCGGTCACCAAGTCAATGGAGCGGTGAGTGATCGTTCCGGAATCCAGGGACAAATTCCCGACGCCGGTTGTCACCCCGTTGATGGTGATCGAAGCGCCGGCCCCGGAGCTGAAACCCATGAGAGGCTGAATCGCCGTGGAATCGGCCGATGTGTGAAAGTCCCCGTTGATCGCGACCGTGGAAAACGCTCCGTAGGCAAGCACAGAGGTCCCGGTTGAGACGATGTCGGCCGCGTTGAACGTGGCGCTCCCGTTCAGGTTGATGTTTTGATAAGTGACCGTTCCGCCTCCGGCGTCCACGGTGAGGTTTTGTCCGGCGTCAATCGAGGCGCCGCTCAGATCGACATCGCCGTCCGCCCTGGTCGAACTGTCTGTTTTGAATTCACAGGAAAGCAGGTCCATGTCCAGGCTCACCCCGCTGGAAAAGGTGATGTTGGCCACCTGATCCGAGTTGGAAACATCAAGGGTGAGAGTTCGGCCAATCGGGAGATTACCGGTGAGATCGTCGGCGAGCGAGGTATGTTTCCAATCGATGTTGCCCGCTTCCGCGACAGTGTTGTCGCTGCCGGTGCTGATGATGACATCCCCGGTCTGAAGGGCCGCGGCAATGTCCGCGACGGTCAACACGGCCGTCCCCCCACCCATTCCCGCGGCCGTGAATGTCGTCACATGGGTTTGCGGATCGGTCACGGGCGTGACATCCGTGGTCATCGCCGCGTCGCCATCAATCACCAAGTTGACGGCCGGGGTGATCCGGTTTTCCAGATCAAGCATTTGCAAACGAACAGACCGGGAGCGAGAGCGACTCATGAAGACAACTCGATTCTTAATGAAGAGGGTGCGGTCATCACTTGGGGAGTGAAGAGAAATATCCTCTTTGTCCGGCCATTCCCTGTCAAGCAGATTGCCCCACTGTTTGGAAGTAATATCGGCAAATTGGGGTGGATGGGTATTGGCTGTTGATTGTCACAGAATGGAAGTGTTCTCTGAATTGCTTTGGATATCAACCTCCGGCCCACCCGGACCGCCGCCAGCACCAGCGGGAAAAGCGGGAAGCCAAGGCCAGATAAATGACCGCCAAGCCCCATCCCCACGGTCCCGCCCGGATGATCCAAGTGCCGCCGCCAAGCACATGGGCGAAGGCCACCCCCGCCGCCAGCCAGCCGGTCCACGGGTGTCGCCACCACAGAACCACCACGCCCAAGATCGCCCCCCAGACAACCGACAGCCCGGCGAACAGCCACGGGCTGCGTGTCAGAATCAGGAAGGCCAGCGGGTTGATCTCGTTTGCGGTCGAGTAGTCGCCGGCCCAATATTCCTCGGGCTGGCCGATTAGCGTGAGGATCACATCGATTGCGAAAAACAGCCAAGTCGGAACCACCAACCAGACGCGACGACTGGCGCCCGCCTCTTGCGAAGGATTGGCCGGTTCGCCTACCATCCCTCCGGCCACCCGCCCGGCGGCGGGGCCAGTTTGCCTTGGAAGAACTCCAGATACTTCGGGTCGTCGTCCGCGAACAAGGCCCGCCCTTCGGACAGGTAGGCCGGCGTCAGCCAGTTGGCCGCCTCCGGTTCGTTGCCGAGTTCGTACAAACTCTGCCCAAGCCGCAACCGGAGAAACGGGTTGGCCACGTCGGCTCCGCACCGAAAGGCCTGTTGAACGGTTTCCCGACAGGCCTCCCATTGGCCGAGGTAAAACTGCGAATCGGCAATGGCCGCCAAGATCATGGCGGCCGGTTCTTGTTCGTCCCGAGGCTCCGGCAACGCGGCCCACGCCGCCTGAAACCGGGCGAGGGCTTCCGCCTCGTTCCCGGCATCGGCAAGCTCCTCGCCCTCGGCAAACAACCGGTCGGCTTCTTCCAGTGCGTCTGGCATGGCGCATCCTCCATGGCTTATTGTGGTAAAACCGGCCGATTTTGACGATTGATTAAACCCCCTCCGGGCCAATGCGGATCACTTCACGAATTGAATTAACGATCTTTTTATCAATTGATATTCATGGTAATCCCATCATGGCACGCGGGTTGCCGGATATTCCCTGCCTACTTTGCTTCATCAGGAGACAGCAACCATGACCAGCCAAGAAATACTCGACCAATCCATCGAAACAGCCCACCCGCCCCGGCAGCGAAGCGCCCGAACGGATGCCTCCATGCGGGACGGCGACTCCGGACGCGGCAATCCTTCCGAAGATGACGTGTCAGACTTCCTGACAGACGCCGACACCGGCGACGCCACGGGCGACGACACCAACCGCCCCCCGGAAGAACTGGAAGAAGGCCCCGGCCCCTCCGAAAGCCGCCCCCACGCCGAGGACGCCGTCGGCCAACCCCCGTTCAACGGCTACGACGGCCTCACCGTCGCCGCCCTGCGCAAAATGCTCGTCTCCATGCCCGAAGACTCCATCCGTCAAGCCGCCGAATACGAACGCAAACACCGCGCCCGCAAAACGCTGCTTTCTTATATGAATCAGCGATTGAATAATGCGTGATTGGAGCAAGTGATCCCCGTGAAGCCGCGACTCGGAGGCTTTGCGTAGAGGAGCGCGTCCTGAGACTGTCACCGAAGACAGTGATTCAAGGACTTGTGTGACGCTCTCGGGACGCGCTCCTCTCCACAAAGCCTCCGAGTCGCGGCTTCAGGGGGATTAGTTGAATCAAATGATGCCGTTGAAAAACGGCCGTATTAAAAATGCGATAAGACTACCAAATTTTGAGGTGAGGATCGTCCGGCAAAATATCGCAAAAGTGAATTTTCTCGGGAAGCTTGGGCGTCGCTGACGCAGCCGCCTCTGACAAGAAAACACCCTCCGCGCACTGCTCTTTTCACCCTTACTTCTTCTCCCCTTCCACCACCGCCTTCATGTTGGCCAGCCCCTTTTCAAAGTCACCGCCAACCATTTTGTCCATGTTCATGAAGAGGCACATGGCTTTGCCGATGAAGTTGTTTTTGCCGGACATGGTCCAAGTCACCACAGTCTGGCTGCCCTCGGGTTTGAAGGTGAAGTCCGTGTCGCAGGAGCTTTCAAAGGGTTTGATGAAATCGAGTTTGATGAGGATTTGCTCGGCCGGTTTGCTCTCGTTGATTTTCATCATGCCTTCGCCGACTTTGTCGTTGCCGGTCCATTTGTAAATGGCGCCGGCTCCTTCGGCCGGGCCTTCAAAAGTCATCTTGATGCTCGGGTCGAGTTTTGCCCACGGCGACCAGGCTTCCCATTTGTGGAAGTCGTTCACCTGCGCAAACACTTCGGATGGCGGGGCCGCCATCGTGGCGCTTCGGGTGACTTGGTAGTCGGAGGGTTGCATGGCCACCACCACGGCGAAAATGCCGATGACGACCAATAGCCCGAGGAGGATTTTCTTCCACATCACATAACCCCTTTGTTTGCCAACAATGCAACATTGATGCAGATATTGGGCTTCAAAGGGGCTTTTGTAAATGTCAGTTGCCGGTCATCGGCGGCTTCGATCAATCACCGCCCCCGCCGCAGCCGCCGCAGCCGCCGCAACCGCTGCCACCCCCATCCCCGCCGCCGGAACAACCGCTGGAACTGCTGCTTCCGTCGCTAGTCGAACTGGAGACGGGTTGCAGGGTTTTGCCGAGTTGATCGTAGGGGCTGCCAATCAGGACCATCGTGCCGAACAGGGCGACCGGCAGGCCGATTTCATCGTAAGTGGGCGAGAAGCGGGCTTTGTCCGTCCGCATCGCATAATGCCTTGACCGCAGGACGCCCAGATGGCGTTTGCCGAAACCCGAGAGGCGGGGGGCCGTGGCCATGACAACCAAGGACGTCACTAGGCAAACCACGCTCATGATGATCAGGAACGCGACGGACTTGTCCCGCTGGACACCCACCATGATCTTGGTCAGGCCGAAGAAGAACAACAGGACAAAGGGAATGGTCGTCATCAGCCGGATGGCCGACGCCTTGGCCGGGGCGATGAGAAGACCGGCTTCCAGCAGTTGTTGATTCATTTCTTCCAGCGAAAGCTGACAGGATTTTTGGGCCTTGGCCGGGTCCGTGTGCCGGGTGTACGCGGCCACCACTTCCCGCTCAATCGGGTGGGCGTTTTCGGGAAGGCGGGTTCCGAGGATCAATTGGCCGGAATCGTTCAGGGCGAGGTGCCCCCGTTGGGTGAGCTTGACGGTGGCCGTCAGGAAGATTCCTTCTTCTTTGTTTTGAAGATAGGCGATCTCGTAATCGGTCAGCGCCGGATTGGTGTCCGCCGGGATCGGGCCGAAGTTCAACAAGAGCCGCACCAGCACGTTCCAGATCATAAAAGCCACGCCAAGACCGGCGTAGAGGAAAAGGAAATCCTCCCCCTTCCAGTCCAGCGGGTTCGGCGCATCCGGGGCGCAGCCGATGACGGCCATCAGGGCGACGCCCGCCACCGCGAACTTCAGCCCCGCCCGCACCGGCCGTTTCGGCACCACCCAGTTTTCCTTCCAGTTTACCCGCCGGCAAGCCGGATCATGGTGGAAGCGGTCGGCCGCCGACGGCCAGATGTCCGTCGGCGGGGCCTCGCCGAAGAGGCGTTGATAACTGGCCCGAGTTTTTTCGTACCAGTCATGATGCTTGTGGCTTTCGGCCTCTCCACCCTTGGTCGGCCCGTGGTGCAATGGCTGGCCAAGGGCGTTGGGGCAGAAATCTTCCCAATAATTCCGGGTGTACACCAGATGCAGATGCCACGCCTGATCGATTTGTTCGGACGGCGTCACCGGGTGGCCGGCCTCCATCGCCAGAAAACAGAACCGCTTGTACTCCGCGATTACCCGCCGGGCGAATTGGGCCGTCCAGCCGTTTTCACGGGCCAGCCGGTCGGCGAACCGTAACCGGACGCCGGGGGCGTCGATTTCAAATTGTTCGATTCGTTTCAGCCGGTCGAGTTGGGAAGAATCCATGACCACCTCGGAAATGAGTGCGAGAACACTGCTTTTATGGGGAAATTCGCCGGCCGGGAAGCGGAATTGAACGGCCGCCAAGTTTTCTTGCAATCTTAACAGAGGCGGCCGATCCGGCATCACTGTTTTGACACTTATCAATTCTCGCATTCACTCGCGTCGATGGTTTTCGCCCCAAGGGGGCGCTCGAAAATAGCCAAGGGCGGTTGCCGCCCTTGGAAAATGACTCCCCCTGATCTCCGCCCCAAGGGGGCGGCACAATAGACAAGTGCCGCCCCCTTGGGGCAGAAACCCTTCGACGGTTGATGTTTCCAGGGGCGGCGACCGCCCCTGGCTATTTTCGAGCGCCCCCTTGGGGCGAAAACCATCAACGCGGTTTGATGCAACCGCAAAGGCATGAAAAGGCACCCGGAAGATTTGCCGCACCTTGGGGAATCGCCGTGATGCAATCGTTGGGGTGTCAGTTTTTCTTCTTCGCCACCGGCTGGCGGAAGCCGCGTTCCACCATGTCGTTCGGGTCGGTTGACACCGGGCCGTCCCGCCACAGCCAGCGCATCATCTCCGGCATGATGGCCCCGCCGAACTTCTGGCCGTGGTTGTTCATGCCCCAGGAATAATTCACGTCGTAGCCCTTCTTGGTGAGAGCTTTCATTAGCTTGACATTCTGGGCGAACCAGTCCCACGACTCGTCATACTTGCCGTTGCGGATGCCGCGATTGTCGTTTCGGCCGTCGCACAGGAAAACCCGGATCGGCTTCTTGTCGGCCGCCAGCACCAAGTCGGCATAGGCATGGCCGCCGCGAATGTTGGTGAAGCTGCCGACGTTGCTCAACACTTTGCGAAACTCGTTCGGCCGTTCCCAAGCGACCGTCCAAGCCGCGATGGCGCCGGAGCTGGAGCCGCCGATGCCGCGCATCTCCGGGTCTTTCGAGATGTTGTAATCCTTGTTCAACGCGGGCAGCAATTCCTCCGTGACGACGCGGGCGTATTTGTCGTCGAGCGAGTTGTACTCGGTGGGCCGATTGGTGTCGCGGTCGCCCCAGTTCGACGGCGACGGTTCCGGTTGATCCGGCCGCCGGCCGGGGTTGATGAACACGCCGATCATCACCGGGATTTCGCGGCGATAGATCAGATTGTCCATCACGTTTTGCGCCCGCATGTCCCCCTTCTCGTTCATGAAGGCCTGCCCGTCCTGATAGACCATCAGGGCCGTCGGAATCGCCGGGTCATACTGGGCCGGGACATACACCCAATACGTGTGCTGCGTGCCCGGATACACCTTGCACGGAAGCGTGAACGGCCCCCGAATCTCCCCCTTCGGCACTCCCTCTTGCGGCAACGAATCCGGCCCCAGCCGATATTGCGAATCCGGGTTGGGCGTCTTCGGCGACCCATCCTTGGCCTTCGGCGGCGTCGGCGCCTGGGCCAGGGCGATGACCGCCACGGCCACGCAACAGATGATGGGGGTGATTGCTTTTTTCACTTTGAATGACTCCGGGATGATGGTCAGGCGGGTATTGTAGTTGGGCTTCCGCCCTCGGCGTTAGCCGCGAAGCGGGGTTTCTTTCACCCGTCGTCAACATATCCCCCGAAACAAATTTCCCTCTTTTTAAAACTGGCGGATCAAACCGGGCCTCGTCGGAGAATACTTGACAGAAGGCCACAGCGACGAGGACGAAACCGATGACGAGCAGTCCGTTGAGCGTGGTCGTCCGGCAACTCCGGACGGCGGCCGAGCGGGACGGGGAGGGGAAGACCGATGCGGAATTGCTGACCCGCTTCCTCAGCCATCACGACGGCGATGCCCTGGCCACGCTGGTGCGACGGCACGCCCCGATGGTTTGGGGCGTCTGCCGCCGCACGTTGCACAATCCCCATGATGCCGAGGATGCGTTTCAGGCCACCTTTCTGGTGCTGGTACGGAAGGCGGCCACGGTCCGGCCGAGGGAGATGCTGGCAAACTGGCTGTACGGCGTCGCCCGCCAGACGGCCGTGCGCTCGCGGGCGACGGCGGCCAAACGCGGGGGGCGTGAAATGCAAATGGAACAACTGCCCGAACCCGTCGTGGCCGAAGCCCGCGCCAACGAACTGTTGCCGTTGCTGGATCAAGAGTTGAGCCATCTGCCGCAACGGTTTCAGGCGTTGATTGTCCTGTGCGACTTGGAAGGCAAAACCCGCAAGGAGGCGGCCCGGCAACTCGGCTGCCCCGAGGGGACGGTGGCCAGCCGCCTGGCCCGCGCGAGGGAACTGCTGGCGAAGCGGCTGGCCCGGCGCGGGCTGGCGGTTTCCGGCGCGTCGCTGGCGGCGGCGCTTTCCCAAACAACGGCCTCGGCGGATGTGCCGGTCGCCGTCTTGAATTCAACCATCAACATCGCCACGCAGTTGGCAACCGGCCAGTCGGCCGACATGATCTCCGCTCCCGTGGCCGCCCTCACCGAAGGAACGCTGAAAGCCATGCTCATCACCAAACTCAAAGCCGTTTACACCGTCGTGCTGGCGCTCGGATTTCTGGCCGCCGGGACAACCGGCCTGGTGTACCGCCAAGCGACGGCCCAAGACATCAAGCCCCCCGTCGCGGAAGAACGAGTGACACCGCCGCCAAAGCAGGAGCCGGAAAAAGAACCGTTCACCGCCTGGGGCAAAGAATCCGGCGGCCTGCAAGCGGGCCTAGGCTTTCACGCCGGCGAGAAGCGGGCCTACAGTCACGGCGAAACGGCCAAACTCGTCCTCCGGGTGCGCAACGTCGGCAAAGAAGAGGTCAAGTTTCAATATCTCCGGCAGTTCTTCATCGAACAACCTCCGGCCGTGACGGATGACGCGGGCAAGCCGGTCACTTTGCCGGGAGTGACCGCGTTTGGGAGACACATTCCGCAGGAGGTGACTCTGGCGCCGGGCAAGGAAATCGAACTTTATGAATTGGATCTCGAACTCAGGCCGTCCGATGAAAACGACGGCCGACGGCCCGCGACCCTATACGGAACGGGCAAGTTTGGCCTCCAATACGAGCGAGTGATTGGAAACACTTCGAGCGGGCAAATCAAGCCCGATCCCATCCTTGGCAAGCTCGCCACCGGGAAGCTGGAGTTGGAAGTCATTCCCAAGGAAACCGTCACCGCCTGGGGCAAGGAGGCCGGCGGCCTTCAGGCGGGCTTGGGTTTCCATCCCGGCGGCAAACGGGTGTATGGTTCCGGCGAAACGGCCAAGCTCGTCCTCCGGGTGCGCAACGTTGGCAAGGAAGAGGCGAAGTTTGAATACGTCTATGCGTTCTTTGTGGAGAACCCGCCCGAGGTGACGGATGACGCGGGCAAGAAGGTTCCCCTGATCCGCCTGGAGGCCGGGGGGCTTCACGCCCCGAAGGAGGCGAAACTGGCGCCGGGGAAGGAAATCGAGCTTTACGAATTGGAGCTTCAACTCAAACCGGCGGCCAAAGCCGGCGACATTGACTTGGCGCCCCTTAAGACGACGAGGAAATACCAGATTCAATACGAACGGCTCACCGGTCCGACCTCGGCGGGGCCGCGCAAACCGGACCCTCTTTTGGAGAAGCTCTCCACCGGGAAACTGGAACTCGAAGTCAAAACCGAACCGCCCGCCGACACCGGGAAGACGCCGCCGAAAAATGAGTCGGGGAAGGCCGACCCTTTCGCCCCGCCCGAGGCGCCCCCCACGCAAATGGAGATGCGGCTCGCGGCGACCGTCAAACAGTTTTTGGTGACGATGCGGAACCACCACGGCGACAAGAACGCCAACGCCCTGCGCGAGTTCATCGACCCGCGTTATCTCAAGATGCACGACCTGACTGATCGTGATCTGTCCGTGCCGATGCCCGCCGTTGGCTCCATCATCAACTTTGAAACAGCCGGCGACGGCCAAACCATCCTCTGCATCGTGGACGTGGAAGCCACCCCGCCCAAGAAGATCCGCGAAGCCCTCCTCCTTCGCGTCTCCGTCCACGAGGGCAAACCCTACATCACTCCCCAAAAGGCTCCCGACCCCAAAACCGGCGCCTTCACCCCTTGGATTCTTCGGACAAGAACCGATTATCCGTGAAGACGGAAGGCTGTCTTGGCGTGCCGCCTATGCTTGGCGAGCCGATGCCGGGAATGATTTTGACAGCGGGAAACATGTCGGTTAGCCTGTCAGCGTAGGCCGAAGTGGTTCAATAATCACCGGCCAACTTAATAATCGGGAATGTTCCTCCCAACACGTTGGACCGCAAAGAAGCGAGGGGGTTGGGTGCCGCATACAAACTCCACGGCGTTGGCGATCCAAGAGATGGTGCGGTTCTTCCTGCCGCATTGCGCTGACCAGTCCGCCATGCTCGAACTAGACGACATGGCTTCGGACGACCGGAAATGGCGGCATGCCCACGATCTGTTTGACAGGATCAGGCGTAGTTCACTCCAGGCGGAAGAAACCGAAACGTTACTTTTGCATCAGCGCAGTTTCGAGGAGATCTGCGCCAAAACCCTGTACAACATGGCGGGCCACATTCCTTCCAAAGAATTCCTGCCTCCGTTCGACGAGGATTCTCCGTTTTGGGTCATCCCCTTTGCGGTCGGGTTCGCGCGTGCGCTGGGCATTGCCGATCCATTCGGTATTTCATCTTTGCTCCGTCCATAAGCGGCCGGGCGCCCACCCATCCCGCTCGCCGCCCGGAATGATGGCTCGCATTGATCCGGCCCGGATCAAAACTCGATTTCATGTCGCCGCGAGCGGAGGGAGCATGTTGCCGCAAGCGGAGGGAGCCTGATGATTCCGATTGGAATACGCCACACCGCGAAACTGAGCGGCAAAAGCCTCAAGTTCGTGACCTGCGAAAAGTGCCGGCTGGAATACGTCTATGTGGTGAACGGAAGCGGCGTGGGTTCGGACAGCAACATTTTGTTTCTGAATCCGCTGGCCGAGGAAAAGGCCCGTTGGGAGGCCGAGGCCGACCTGAAACGGACGCTCGCCGGGAAGATCAAGGAAGTTCCCTGTCCCGCATGCGGACAAGTCCAGGAGAACATGCTCGCCCTCGCCCGGAATCGGAAGTTCGGGCATTCGCTCGACATGGCCGGTCTCGCGATCATCACCGGGAGAATCCTTGCCGGGTTCGCCGCCGTGATGCTGGCGCTTCATTTCGCGGAGGGGGGCCGAGACAAACTCATCCTGACGCCAATTTACGGCCCGCCGGCCTTGCTGGTGTTCGTCTGGGGCCTTCGGAAATGGCTTCGTCTGCGTCCAGTTGTCCGGCAATATGATCCGAACTCCGAAGACCTGGAAGAACGCCTGCGACTCGGCCGAGAAAACGCCATTCCGAGGGACGAACTGGTCCGGCAAATCGCGGCCATGCAACCCAAAAAGGAGGATCCGAAACAGGGCGAGCCAGGTTGGGGATGAAACCCGGCGATGGCCAAACCACCCTCTGCATCGTGGACGTGGAAGCCACCCCGCCCAAGAAGATCCGCGAAGCCCTCCTTCTTCGTGTCTTCGTCCACGAGGGCAAACCCCACATCGCTCCCCAAAAGGCTCCTAACCCCAAAACCGGCGCCTTCACCCCTTGGATTCTCGGGACGAGAACCGACAATCCGTGAAGGCGGCAATTGAACCACAAAAGCAGGCGGTACATGATGCGTATCTGGCGGACGGCTCCGGCAATCATCCTCGGCGGCGCGATTCTTCTCGCGGGGAAGGCAGCCGGGGAGGACGTTCTGCAAAAGCCGGACAAGAAATTCACGCCGATGGCATTGGGGATGGATTGGCCCGTTATCACTTCGGCTGACGACCTCGACAAACACGTCGGCCGGCTGGTGGCTGTTCGGGGCATCGTCGGTTCCTCAAAGATTGCGCGCATTCATGGGGTGGAGGTCCAGGCGCCTGATGAATTAAGGGGCCGGGAGGCGTATGCCATCGGAATCCTCGGAAAGTTCACGGTGACCGAGGACGCGATCCGAAAGACTAATGAACAGGCCCGAAAGTCCGGGAATCTGGTGGGGGTGGCGCAAACCGGGCCGGGCGTCTATTACACGCTCTATTTCGATCTGGCCGGAAAAAAAGCGGAAGCTCGGGAATTGCCGAAATAACGATTTCCGGACAACTGTAATTCAAACTCAATGAATCAGCATTCGTTGATTCATTGAGTTTTGACCCCGCCAATCTGTTGTGGTCGCTGATTGGGTGTGGCAAATCTTCCGGGCTTTGTCTTCACATCAAGCGCCGACGGAAACTGGATCATTTGCCGAGGGGTGGACTTCCGGCTTGTAGCCCGCCCGGATCACATTCACGGTGGATCGCGGGGTGAGAACCGTGACTTCTCCGTGTGCAAACGCCGGATTGCCGGCCGCATAGCCGCCGGGGGACCATGTGAGAAGTCGCCCCTTCCACAACAGGCGGGCCTCTCCCTCCGCATCATCGCACGTCACGAACACTCCGTCCGGGAGATCGGCGACCGTCGCCCGAAAGGTCCGCTGGCGACGGTCCGGGCCGACGCGCTCGGCATGAAGGCGTTCATCAATGACCGAGACCTTGGGCTTTGCCGCTCCGGGGTTTTCAGCCGCCCAAGCCTCGGCATAAGACGCGAATGCCTTTCGACGACACTCGACACAAGGACGGTGGCCGGCCGCCAGCCCGGTCGCTTCGTCAAGAAAGAAAAGCTCCGTGTAGCGGTCTGGAGACATGACGACCCGCCGCCTCTCGCGGAACTCCAACCGGCAAATGATCCACCGTTTCACCAGCCACGGGCGGCGAATGTGCCCCGCCGCGTCGTGGAGGACGCCGCGATTGCCCATCATCGTCCCCCGCTCGGAAACGGCAACGATCTCCCCGAAAGGCGTGACCCGGTTCTGTCTCGCCATGACGGCCCCTTTGGCAGATTTCTGTTGAAACCCTGCTCGACGAGAACACCCTTACGAGGGTTTGGCCCGCCGAGCCTGTCGCGCTTTGCGGGCGCCGATCATCTGGTTTCGTTTCCACTTCTTGAAATCGACACTTTCCCGCAAGGAAATGACGCCCCACTTCCGCACCTTTTTTCGGACAACGGTGGCGGCCAGCGTGTCGTCGCCGGTGGTCCGAAGGATTTGGCGCACCTTGTGGCGGGCGGCCCGGCCGGGGCGAATTTTCTTCCTAGGCCATGTTTTGCGAAAGCCGTGCGGGTATTCGGACGGCGAAACGTGGTCCCGGCAGTAGGCCAGCGCTTTCTTTTCCACGGGGGACTTCACCTTGCTCATCGCATGCCCTCTTGAAGCCTTCTTCAAAAAGTGACGGCGATTGAACGGGGGAAGTTCGCGCTCCGTCGCGAGGACTCCGCGTCGCGCCCGCACGGAGTTCTTCAAAAGGTGCGATCATGCGATTCACACGGCGAAGTCGCCGGTTCCCCGGAGGATTGGGTTTGTCGGGAAGTAAGTGAAGGCGGGGTTTTTCGTTCCGCGTTCGTTGCGTCCCTCATACAATCAATCAATTACGGTTCTCTCAGCTTGGAGCTACATCATGGCGTTGCCCGTCGTGGCCATCATCGGACGACCGAACGTCGGCAAGTCGTCCATTTTCAACTGGCTGGCCGGCAAACGCATCAGCATTGTCGATCCGACGGCCGGGGTGACGCGCGACCGCGTCACGGTCGTCGTCGAGCATGATGGCCGGTTCTTCGACCTTATGGACACGGGCGGCATCGGCATCGTCGATTCGCAAGACTTGAACGAAGACGTCGAACGGCAGATCGCCATCGCCATCGACCAGGCCGATTTGATCTTGTACGTGACCGACGCCCGCTCCGGGCCGGTGGCATTGGATGAAACCGTCGCCGAGCGATTACGACCCCTCGGAAAGCCGGTCATCTGCGTGGTGAACAAGTGCGACACGGAAGCTCTCGATCTGGCCGCCGGGGACTTCCACCGCTTCGGGTATGAACCCGTGGTTCCGGTGAGCGCCAACCAGTTTCGCGGGCAGGACAACCTGCTCGACACCATCGTCGAACATTTGCCGGCGCCCAAGGACGATGAACAAGCCCCGGTGGTCGAGACGCTGAAGCTCGCCATCGTCGGCCGACGGAACGCCGGAAAAAGCACGTTCATCAACGCACTGGCCCAGGAAGACCGCGTCATCGTCAGCGAAGTCGCCGGGACCACGCGGGACAGCGTGGACGTGCGGTTTGAACACGACGGCAAGACCTTCATCGCCATCGACACCGCCGGGGTTCGGCACCGCAGCAGTCTGGCCGGAAACGTCGAGTTTTACAGTCTCGCCCGCGCCGAGCGGTCGATTCGCCGGGCCGATGTGGTGCTGATGTTCTTCGACGCCAGCCAGCCCGTCGGCCGGATCGACAAGCAACTCACGGAATACATTTTGGAGAATCACAAGCCCGCGATTTTCGTGTTCAACAAATGGGATTTGGTGATGAAGCAGGAGGTCTCCACGAAGGAATTCGCGGAGTACGTGTACAAAGTCTACCCGATGCTCGACTATGTGCCGCTGGCGTTCGTCACGGCCAAGGAGTCGAAGAACGTTTTCCGGGTGCTGAACCTGGCCCAGAACTTGGTGAAACAGGCCCGCACACGGGTGACCACCGGAGAGTTGAATCGGGTGCTGCGGGACGCTTTGGAAGCCAACCCGCCGTCCCAGCGGGGGACAAAGCAGCCCAAGATTATGTTCGCCTCGCAGGTGGCTGTCGAACCGCCGACGATTGTGTTCTTCACGAACGGGCCGGAATTATTCGATTCGGTGTATCGGCGATACTTGATGAAGATCTTCCGCGATCACCTGCCGTTCCCGGAAGTGGCCATCAAGTTTGACTTCCGCAACCGCCACGACGGCCCTCGCAAGGGAGGCAAGGAAGACGACGATCCCGAAATGACCGCCGCCTCCGAGGAAGCCACCGCCGCGACCGCCGACCAGAAGATCGACAAGCCCAAGAAACCCCGCGATTCGACCGCCCCGCGCAAGCGCAAACGCGGGGACAAGTCTTCCTCGCTGTGGGACATCTAAAACCAAGGATGAAGGATGAAGGATGAAGGATGAAGGATGAAAGGAAAACCAAGACAATCATTGTGCCTTGGTTTTCCTTTCATCCTTCATCCTTCATCCTTGGTTTTTTGCCAGTCGTCTGTTTTCCATCGCCGAGGCGAAGTCGCCGGCCAGCAGGCAGACGCAGGCCCGGTAGCGGCTCACATCGGTGCCGTGTCTCAGGGTGTCGGCTGAGTTCAGTTCTTCCAGGGCTTCGTCAAAGCGACTGTCGGCGGCGGCGGCTCTTGCCTCGGTGATGTGGGCGGCCCGTTGTTGTTCGAGGGTCCACAGGATCGCCAGATCGGCCTTGCAACGGCGGCAGTTTGGCCCGGCGGAATTGTCGGCCCGGCAGACGGGGCAGCGGAGGGTACTCATGCGGGAAATGATACGGGTTACTTCTTCACGCGGGCATCATATCGCGAGTAACGCCACGGGTTTTTGCCATAGGTTTCGTCGATGAGGGCGAAGACGGCCGGATCGTATTTCGCCAGTTTCTCGCGGGTGTTGGCCTCGTTGTGCTGCGAGTCAGGCGGGTTGTTGCAATCAAAGTATGATTGCACGGCCTCGGCCCAATATTCTTTGTGGTTGGTGGCCGCGTAGGTTCCCTTCCACAAGCCCGCTTTGATTGCCTTGTCGTAACACTCCCGCAGGCGGGCATCGAACTTCTTGTCCACGCTGTTCAGCCCCATCTCGTGCATCGCATGGGAGAACTCGTGAACCAGAATGTTTTCCTTCGGGTAACGATCCCCCTTCAAGTTCAACAGGTTCTCCTCCCCGCAACTCACGGCCGGCCGGTGATGCGTCGCCCCCAGGCCGCGCGCCCGTTTGTCCCAATAATCCTTGGGCGTGAGATCGCTGTGTTCCGGCACGTCCGTCGTCTGTTCCTTCGGGGACATCACCGCAAAGCGGACCCGGTTTTTGACGAGGGCCTTCCGAACATCGTCCCGGCCGGCGAGCATGTGTTCGATGAGGTCGGCCGCCTCCAGCAGGGCCGCATCGGAGACCTTCTCGGAACTCAGCAGCGGGAACCCTTTGAGGTCGATGTGCTTCTTGTAAAAGGGCGAGAGTTTCCACTCCGTCCGGAGGGCGTCCGGCACCGGGCCGACCTTGGGTGTCTCCGCTCCTGGAACAGCGAGGAGAACGATGAGAAGGCAGGCGTGCATCACGATAATTTAAAACCACGGAACAAGACGATGGGACATAAAAAAGCCGGAGGATGGTTCCCCCGGCCGGCCTGTCGGCAAAGCAATGATTACTTCTTTTTTTTGTCCGCGTCGGGTTTGAGATCAAAGGTGAGCGGCTTTCCGTCCACGGTTGCCGTGAGTTCGGAACTGCTTCCCTGATATCGCGCCGGGATGTAGTTTCGCATTTCGTCCGGGGCCCCCTTGATCGTTGAGCTGGACTGCATCATTTTCTCGGCTGTCACGGAAACCTTGTACGATCCTCCGGGGACTGCGATGGCGAAATCGCCATTCTTGATCGGAGCCGACACCGAGGCGCCTTTTCCGTCCGACGGAATGAACACAATCGTTCCGTTGTCGACCAGAGCGCCGTCGAAAGTCACCTTGCCTGTTGTCTTGGCCCCTTCACAACCCACCATCGCGACGGAAGAAATGAAGAGGATCGGCAGGAAGAGCAAACGTGTCATGAAATCCTCGGCCGGAGAGAAAGAGGTCAACAAATTGTTGTGACAACACCAGATTGTTCAAAAACGAACACCGGGGCGTCAGCCGACGTCCCGGTGGAAGATCAACAAATCACTTGAGGCACATTTTGAATTACGGCAGTTGGAGGGCTTCGCCGCCGTTACGGGAGCCAACGGCTTTATAGACGTTAACATCGATGCTGTTGGAAACAAACTTCACCGAACCGTCGCCGAGCAGGAAGTTGCCGCCATTGGTGTGACGGCTGCCGAAGGCGTTGTTCGAGGCGATGCTGTTGAGGGGATAGGCCGGGTCCATGACGCGGAAAATGCCCCCGTTTTGGGAGGTGCCGTTGCAACCGCCACCCTGGCTGCCAGCCCAGACCGGGAAGTTGGGATCGTTGAGGTTGGTGGCGTTCACGTTGGCGCTGATGGACGCTTCGCCGACGGCGACCGTGTTGCTCAACCCGTCGGTCACATCCGAGAACCGGACAACATAGGTGTTGTTGTTTTCGTTGGCATGCAGCAACATGCCGTTTTGCGAGTTGCCCAAGACTCCGCCGCAACCGTAGGTGGTGCCGCCGCCCCAGTTGGCGGTGTTGCCAAGATTGGCCACATAGTTCGTCTTGCCGTAGGTGTTGTTATTTTTCTGGTTCGGCAGGCTGTCGCTCGGGCAGATGAATCCCTTGATGACGGTGTACGTCGCGGCCACACCGTTCACCAAGATGACGTTATTCACATCGCAACGCCCGAGGGAAGATGCGCCGTGAATGTTGTCAATGTTGGTGTTGCCGTACACGGGAACAATGTTGCTATTGGGGCCGCCGCCGGCCGGGGCGATATAGATGCGGTCTTGAGCGGATGAGTTGGTGAGGGCCGCCCACAGGTTGTCCTGCTCGACGTAGGGAAGGATGTAGACCATCCAGCCCCATTGATTGTTGTCGTCGTTGTAGGTGCCGATCGGAAGATTCCCGACGGTGTCATTGTGATTGTGCAACCCGAGACCAATCTGCTTCAGGTTGTTGGAACATTTCATCCGGTTCGCGGCTTCGCGAATCTTCTGGACGGCGGGCAGCAACAGCCCGATGAGGATCGCGATGATCGCGATCACGACCAACAGCTCGATCAGCGTAAAGCCGCGGCGTTTGGCCAGCATTTTAGAGAGAGTCATTCAGTACTCCTGCGCAGGAAAACAATAAAAAAGTACACACTGGACTTCAGTGTCAGATTCGGAAAGCCGTCAGATGGGCGAGCGAGACGTCAAAACACCCGAGGATCGCCTGGGGCAATCATCAATGTCTCACGCAAACTTCTTTTGTGACGGGAGATGATGCGGAAAAAATGGACTGGATTGTCCGCACCTTGTTTCAACCAATTGACACGAAATCACTGGTTAAAACCAGAATCTCCATACATGGGAAGATAGTGAGAGCATGTAAGGTTTTTTAATCCTAGCCTCATTATCGACCATCGAGAAGCCCCATGAACGAAATTTTTGAGAAATTCTGGCGAACCAATTGGGAACCGGGAACTATTCGAGTCCCGGCCTCGTCGTTGCTGGCGATTTGCAGATCACGGTTCTGACAAAGACAATTAAGAAACACCCCATCAGAACCCCTGTTTCACCAAAGCCGGGAAACGAAAAAAGCCGGGGATATCCCCGGCTTTTTTCGTTGTCGCATGTCGGCCGCAGTCATTTCTTGCCGGAGGCGTCGCTTTTCAAGTCAAAGTTGACCGGCTTGCCGTCCACGGTCGCGGTGAGTTCGGTCTTTTCCCCTTGGTAGCGGGCGGGGATGTAGTTGCGCATTTCTTCCGAGGCGGTCTTGCCGCCCCCGGTCGTCGGGAGCGATTTCACAGTCGTCATCTTTTCCGCCGTGACCTGGACCTTGTACGATCCGTGGGGCACGGTGATGGAATACTCGCCGTTCTTGATCGGGGCGCCTTCCGGCCGGCCCTTGCCGCCGGCCTCCACAAACACAATCGAACCATTCTCGATTGGATTACCGTCAAACGTGACTTTGCCGGTGACTTTGGAACCGCCGCCATCGCAACCCGCCGTCAAGCCGATGGCCGCGAGCAACACAGGGAAAAACAACAATCGGGACAACATGAGTTTTCTCAAAAAAGTGGGAGGAAGCGGCCGCCGGCCGTCGGAGGGTAATCACAATCTCGGGACGGTTGACGGACAAAAACAAAATGGCCGGAGCCTCGGAGGCCCCGGCTGAAAAATCCGCGCTGAAAGATCAGGCGGCGATCAAGGCAGTTGGAGCGATTCGCCGCCGTTCTTGGTGCCGGCCGCGCGATAAACATTGATGTCAACGGACTGGCTCACGAACTTGACGGAGCCGTCGCCCAGCAGGAAGTTGGCGCCGTTCGTGTGGGAGCTGTTGAAGGCCCGGTCCAGCCGCATGGCGCCGTTCTCGCCCGTGGTGGAGATGTCCTTCGAGTTGAGCGGATAATTGACGTCCATGAAGCGGAAGTAATTATGCTGGGCGCCCTGTCCTTGGTTGTTGGGGTTTCCACCGGCCCAAATGGGGAAATTGTTCGTCGCGCTCACGGCGTATTTGCTGCTGAGCTTGTTCGCGGAAGCCTCGCCGAGGAACACGGTGTTGCTCAGGCCGTCCGTGATGGAGGCGAAGTTGAAAGCCCACGTGTTGCCGTTGTCGTTGGCTTGGGCGATCGGGCCGGTGGCGAGGTCGCCACGCACCGGGCTGCCCCACGTGGTGTAGGTGCCGCCGCCAATGTCGCTGCCCATGTTGGCCACGTAGTTGGTCTTGCCGAACCCGGCCGTGGTCTTGGTGGGCCACGGGTCGCTCGGACAAATAAACGTGTTGACCACGGTTCCGGCGGCGCCGCCCCCGGCTGTCAGATTTACGATGGTGGCGGAGCTGTTGTCGGCGCTCCAGCCGGAGGTGCCGTTATAAACGTTGGGGCCGGTGCCGTTGTGAAAGGCGATGTAGTTGGCCGTGTCCTGGACGAGCAAGTTATAGATGTTGTTCTGCTCAAGACCGGGCAGAAGGGCCGTGCCCCAGCCCCAGTTCCGGTTGTCGTCGTTGCACTCGCCGGCGGGGAGTGTCGAATTCGTGTCTTGGTAGTTGTGAAGGGCCAGGCCGAGTTGCTTCAGATTGTTCGAGCATTTCATCCGGTTGGCGGCTTCCCGGATCTTCTGGACGGCGGGCAGCAACAACCCGATGAGGATCGCGATGATCGCGATCACCACCAACAATTCGATCAGTGTGAAACCGCGGCGTTTGGCCGGCATTTTGGAGAGAGACATCGTACTCCTGCGTCAAAAACGACAATAGAAAAATACACACCGAAATTCAGTGTCAACGTTAAAGCGGGCGTTGGCGTCCAAACAGACGTCAGTGTCAGAAATCATGATGGCGAATGCGGATCAAACCAATTCGACGTCAGCACATTCAACGCACGCCAAGGCGATTGTTGAAGTCTCACGCAAAAACACTCAAAGGTTTGGAGTGTGTGGAGGGTGGAAGCAGAACCCGCACAATGTTTTGAAACGGTGGGATCACAAATGACTGATTTACTGATGCAAAAACGACTCTCCGTACATGGAAAAAGAATGAGAGCATGTAGGGTTAGAAAATCATACACCTGACATCGACTTTTGAAAAGCCCCACATGTTAAAAACTTGGGAATCATTTGCGAAATGAAATTGCATGGCCACACATCAACAAGTCTTTTCAACTTGAAATTCGTTTGTTTCTAAAAGCCATCTTCGTTTCAAACTACCAGTTGCGTCGGTTTATCGGTCAGACGGCCGGAGGAATCCTTATTTTTCCTTGCCTGACAGGTCAAAATCAAAGCTCTTCTTGGAATCGGACACATCGGCGACGAGCGTGGATTTGTCGTTGTAAATGGCGGGAATGTAATTCACCCGATTGTCGACCGGGCGGACGGGGTCGTTGGCTTTGATCGTGGGGTCGATTTTGAAGGCCCGGATGACCACTTTGTTCTTGCCGGGCTTGGCGGCAATCTTGTAGGCGCCGTCGCGGATCTCCGCACTGCCGGGGACCGCACCGTCACCGGAGTCAAACGTGATTGTTCCCTCGGCCAGCGGCGACCCGTTATATGTCACCTTGCCGGTCACTTCCGAGCGTTTGTCCTCCGGACCCGAATTGCACCCGGAGGCGAGAATGACTGTGAACAGAGTGAGGGAAAGTGACAATCGCATGGGAGAGTTCCTTGCTTGGTTGGTTTGGTCAACGGCGAAAAACTCTCACAAGTCCGGGGACTTGTGAGAGCAACGGAGTTCATGGCAATCTTCGGAAGGATCAAGGCGGGGTAAAAGACGTGCCGTCGTCCCGGAAGGCGAGTTGGGCCAGCATCGTCAGGGTGGTGGCATTGGTCAGGAATCTCACGGAACCATCCCCCAAGGCGACATTCACCCCGCCGGTGTGCCCCGACCGCAAAGGAGTGTTGCTGCTGTTGTTCGTGCAAACGCCCAGCGTGCAATCATCCGCCCATCCCTTGCTCTGGTTGATCGAATAGCGGACGGTGGTGGTGTTGAACGGACGCTCGTTGCCATAACCGGAACCGGGGACGGCCGATTCGGCCGTTCCCATGCCGAAGCCGTGGCCGTTGGCCGACCGCCAGTCAACCTTGGCGCCGGTGTTCGTGGTGATCCAGTCGCCATGTTCCGAAACAACCATGGTGTTGCTGGTGCCGTCGGTGATGCCCGCGATGGTCACCTGCCCGTTGGGAGGCAAAACGCCACTGCCACTGACGATGCCGGCCCCGCAGCAACCGGAACCGGAGCCGGTGTATGTCCGGGAGTCCGTGTAGCCGGGAACCAGCGTGGGGGTCGCCCCGGCGATGGCCACGTAATCGCCCTGGATCTTGGTGCCTCCATTGGGGGCATAAGTCGGCGGCAGGGGAGACGACGGGCACATGTACACCGACAATTTGTCAACGGTGATGGCGACGTTGTTGGCGTTGTTCCACCCGGAATTCCCGGTGAATTGCCAGCGGCGATACAAATTGTCCTGCTCGACATAGGGGAGCAAAAAGATCATCCAACTGCTGCCATAACCGCCGCCGGTGCCGAAGACGCCCGCATCGCTGGCCGATCCGGGCGGGAAACGGCCGAGCGAATCATGATGGCCGTGCAACCCCAAACTGATTTGTTTAAGATTATTGGAGCATTTCATGCGATTCGCCGCTTCACGAATCTTCTGGACGGCGGGCAGGAGCAGGCCGATCAGGATGGCGATAATCGCGATCACCACCAATAATTCGATCAGGGTGAACCCTCGCCGATCAGCAGGCATTCGCCTGCCGGACAACAATTGGGGCATGGAGAGACCTCAAAAAATGGAAAAGAACCAATGAGAAATGCAGATTACCCTGTCCATCGGACAAGGGTCAATCAGAAATTGCGAAGAAATAGTGTGGGCGGGAAAAATTGAGGGCTGTTGATGCCGAATTCGGAATTGACATGACTTCCGGCTTACATGCTCGACCACTCGGGGCTTAACAGCCATGCCAGCACGCCGCAGCCTTTTTCGATCTCGTCCCCGTCCACGACGACGCGGGCGACGCCCCCTTTTTCCAGCATGATCTTTGCCTTTTTGCTGCCAATCAGCCAGGCGGTGAACTCACTCAGATCTGGTTCATGGCCGACGAGGCCGATGGTCTCCGCCCCGTATTTGCGGATCGCCTTGGCCAACCGCCGACACGACCGGCCGGGGGCCAGGGCTTCCGTGACGATCACATCCTCCGGCGGCAGCGTCCACACCGGGGCCAACAGGTCGGCGGTTTCCTTCGCCCGAACCAGCGGACTGGTCAACAATCGGTTGACACGATGCCCCTTGGTGATAAACGCATGGGCCAGCCGGCCGATTTGAACCTGACCAAACTCCGTCAGGGGTCGTTCGGCGTCCTCGGTAATGCCTCGTTCCCCCAGCGCGACGGCGTCGCCGTGTCGAATCAAATAAATTTGCATCAAACCCTCTTCTGGCGAACGGTTCCGAATAGCATAGCCGAACTCTTCATCGTTCGTTCGCTTGCGTTTCCCACTCTCCCCTATAATATGTTGTTTCGCGGGTTCCCCTGATGGACACCCGGGCCTTCACGCAATCTTCACCGATTGAGATTTGATGCTTCGTTCAGACATCCGCAATGTGGCCATTATCGCGCACGTTGACCATGGCAAAACCACCATGGTCGACCAGATGCTTCGTCAATCCGGCTTGTTCCGAACCGAGGAACTGGACAAGCTTCAGGGGGGACAGCATGGCTTGATCGTCGATTCAAACGATCAGGAGCGCGAACGCGGAATCACCATCTTGGCCAAGAATATCGCCATTCGTTTGGGCGATGTCAAAGTGAACCTGATGGACACGCCCGGCCACGCCGACTTCGGCGGGGAAGTCGAGCGGACGCTCCAAATGGCCGATGGCGTGTTCCTCTTGGTGGACGCCGCCGAAGGGCCGCTGCCGCAAACCCGCTTCGTGTTGCGCAAGGCGTTCGCCCGCGGCCTCAAGCCCGTCGTCGTCATCAACAAGATCGACCGGCCGGACGCGCGCATCCCCGACGTTCACAACATGATCTTTGATCTGTTCCTCGAACTCGGCGCCAGCGACGCCGACTTGGAATTCCCGCTGATCTATTCCAGCGGCAAGCAGGGCATCGCCACGCTCGACCTGAACGAGCCGGGCAAGAACCTCAAGCCGCTGCTCGATGCGATCCTGACCAAAGTTCCCCCGCCCGTCGGGGATGTGGACGGCCCGTTGCAAATGCAGGTGCTGAACCTGGAATACAGCGACTTCGTCGGTCGGATTGCCATCGGCAAGATTTACCGCGGCAAGGTGAAAAAGGGCCAGCGCATCAAGCTCATCAAGATGAAGGGCGGCAAGATGACTGACGACACCGTCGTCCAAGTCTTCGAGTTTGACCGTCTTGGCAAGAAGGAAGCGGACGAACTCGGCGCCGGCGACATCGTGGCGCTGGTCGGCTTGGACGACGCAGACATCGGCGACACGGTGGCGGATTTCGACAATCCCGAGCAACTGCCGGAGATCCACATCGACGAACCGACCATGGACATGGTCTTCCGCATCAACGACTCCCCGTTCACCGGGCAGGACGGCAAGCCGCTCACCAGCCGGGAATTGAAGGACCGGCTGGACAAGGAACTCCAGCGGAACGTCGCCTTGCGCGTGCGGCCGACCGAAGGGGCCGATTCCTACATCGTCTCCGGGCGGGGGATTCTTCACCTGTCCGTGCTGATCGAGTCAATGCGCCGGGAAGGCTCCGAGCTTTCCGTCGGCAAACCGCGCGTGATTATCAAGGAAATCGACGGCGTGAAGATGGAGCCGGTCGAGTATTTGGTGGTGGACGTGCCCGCCTCGCACGTCGGCCCGGTGATGGCGTTGGTGCTGGAACGGCAGGGCCAATGCACCAAGATGGAAGGGGGCGCCGAGCTGACCCACCTGGAATTCACCATTCCGGCCCGCGGGTTGATCGGCATGAAGACCCGCATGATGACCGCCACCAGCGGCATGGCCATCATGACGCACAACTTCCATGAATACCAACCCGTCAAGCCGAGCCTCGACGGCCGGGCCAACGGTGTGATGATTTCCCTCGAAACCGCCAAGGCAACCGCCTACGCCATCGAAGGTTTGCAAGAGCGTGGCATCCTGTTCGTCGAACACATGGAACCGGTGTACGAGGGCCAGGTGGTCGCCGAGCATTGTCGTGACAACGACTTAACGGTGAACGTGACCCGTGAAAAGAAGCTGACGAACATGCGGGCGTCGGGTTCGGAAATCAAGACCGTCATCAAGCCGCCGCGGACGTTCGAGTTGGAATCGGCCCTCGAATATATCGAGGAAGACGAACTGGTGGAAATCACCCCCAACCACATCCGCCTCCGGAAGTGGGCGTTGAAGGAAGCCGACCGAAAGAAGTCCAACCGCAACAAGGGGTGAACCTTTCAAGGCGAACCGTGGTCAGAACAGAAGACTAACCACAAAGGCACAAAGATCACACGAAGTTTCACAGAGAAGACCAACAAAACCTTTCTTCCGTCTTCTCTGTGAAACTTCATGTGATCTTTGTGCCTTTGTGGTTAGTCTTCTGTTTTTCTTCTCTTGATGACTTTTGACGAAATCTCTCATGGACGCGCATACGCTGGAATTGCTTGAGTTTGACAAGGTGCGGAGCCTTCTCGCTGATTGCGCTTCCACATCCCTCGGGGCCGAACTAGCCCGGCAGGTCGAGCCTTCCAAGAACATTCGGAAAATTCAGGATGATCTTGCCCTCGTCACCGAGATGGTGACGGCCCTAGAGGGGGGACAGTCGCCGCCGTTTGGCGGGGTGTACGATGTCCGGTTAATCGTCCGGCGGGCGGCCATCGGCACCATGCTCACGGCCGACGAACTTCTCCGCGTTTCGGACACGCTGACGGCCACCGGGACTTTTTACCGCTACCGGATGCGGCTCGACGGCTCGCTCGTGCGCCTGATCGAAATGCTGGCCCCGATTGAGGACATGGGGGCCATCGCCAAGACCATCACCGGGTGCATCGACGGCCGGGGGCATGTGCTAAGCGGCGCCAGCCCTGATCTGGCCGAGGTTCGACGCAAGCTCGACGCCTTGGAAGAGCGGGTTCAAAACGAAGTCAAACGACTCCTCCGTGACCCGCAAATGCGGGCCATTTTGCGATATCCCAACGCCACCGTGAACGGCGACCATTATGTGTTGCCGGTGGCCGCCAATCATCGGGCCAAGGTCGAGGGGGTGGTTCATCGCACCAGCCCCACCGGGGAGACGGTATTCATCGAGCCGGCGGCTGTCGCCCGGTTGTCGGCCGAGCGGGTGGTGTTGAAGGGCGAGGAAGACCGCGAGATTCGCCGGATTTTGCGGAAGCTCAGTGCCGAGGTTGGCCGGTATTCGCGGCACATCGACGCGGCCGTGAGCGTGATGGCGCAATGCGATTTTGTTTGCGCGAAAGCCCGATTCTCCCGTGATTATGGGATGAGTTGCCCGGAGATGAACAACGAGGGCCGTCTTTGGCTTCGGCATTCCCGGCATGTGCTTCTCGAACATCTCTTCCGCAATCAATCCCTCCCCCCCGAATCCGAAACCGGCAAAAAACCAACTCGCAAACAGGTGGTCCCCATTGATGTCCGGCTCGGGCTGGGCTTCAACATGCTGGTCATCACCGGGCCAAACACCGGGGGGAAAACGGTCACACTGAAAACGACCGGCCTCCTTTGCCTGATGGCCCAATGCGGGATGCACATCCCGGCCAATCAAGGCAGCATCGTCCCGGTTTGTTCCAATATCCTTGCGGACATCGGCGACGAACAAAGCATCGAACAATCGCTCTCCACCTTCAGTTCGCACATCTCCCGAATCGCCACCATCTTCAATTCCGCCGACGCCAACAGCCTTGTGCTGCTCGATGAACTCGGAGCCGGGACCGATCCGACGGAAGGCGCCGCCCTCGGTCGGGCAATTCTCGACCAACTGGATATCGTCCGCTGCCGGGCCATCGTGACCACCCACTTGGGCGACCTGAAAACCTACGCCTTCTCCAACGAGCGGGCCGAGAATGGCGCCGTCGAATTCGACATTGAAACCCTGCGGCCGACCTACCGCCTGCATATCGGCCAGTTCGGCATGAGCAACGCCCTGATGATCGCCCGCCGGCTGAAACTGCCGAAGGATCTGTTGAAACGCGCCCGCAAGTATGTGCGACGCCGCAAGGGAAAGACCGGCGAACTGAATCGCCTCCAGCAACTTCGCGAGGAGGCTGAAAAGGCCCGTACCGAAGCCCTCGCCCGGCAACACGAAGCCGATCTCCAGCGAGACGATTACGAAAAGAAACTGGCCGCCCTCGAACGCCGCAACGTGGAAGAACAACGCCTGAACGAATGGCGGGCGAAGATCCAAGTCGGCGAAACGGTGTGGGCCAACAAGTTCGGCAAGTCCGGCAAGGTGGTCCGCGTCAACCAAGCCAAGGGAACGGTCTTCGTCAGCATCGGCATCGGCCAATGGGAAGTGTTTCTGACGGAAGTGCTGCCGGAACAGCCGAAGACCAATATTCAATGAGCAGTCTCACCATAATTCCCCCTAAATCCGGGAGAAAATCATGGGCTTGGCCGTCTCTGTTGGCGCGATCGCGTATTTGAATATCCATGACCAGGAAGGAGCCGACGGGCTCCGCAAGTCTCTGGCAAAAGCAAATAGCGTCCTTGTCGAAAACGGTTTGCCGGAACACACCGAGCCGGAAGTGCTGCCGCCCGTGAAAAGCCGTGGGGCCGCGCTGGGTTTTCCATACTCATTCCCGCACTATCTACGTCGATTTGCCGCCCATGCTTCAACCAAGCCAAATTGGAAACCAAAACCTTTTCCGGCATCGAGTGATCCCGTCGATGATCCGGTGGTCATTGATGAACTGACCATGTTCCGCAGCCATTTGATTTGCCATTCAGACTGCGAGGGATTTTATTTGCCTGTTGATTTTGCCGAACCATTGTTCGCAAGCGAGAACCGCGTGCCGGGCGGAATGCTCGGCTCATCGCAAGGATTAATGCGAGAACTGATCTCCGTCGCCCCGTTTTTGGACATCAAACTATCCGATGGCCAACTCTCGGACACCGAGGCAGCCCGAATCAACGAAACTGCCTTCGCTGACGGGCCATTCCGGATTGAATTAATGGTTTGGCTCACATTGTTTGAGGCCGCCCGATTGAGCATCAAGCACGGAGCCGCGATCTCATTCGGCTAATCGCCAGCCAGAAGCGACATCGACGAATACCCGATCACCCAGCCCGACCGCATTCTCGGCGTGCTGCTGCATTGCTGCGGTGTCACTGTCTGACCCGCATTTTTTCCGGTTTCATCATCCCGCCCTCATACAACAATTCTCAATCTCTCCCCTGATCGGCGGCCGGGTCCATGTCCCATGAAATCACGCGGCGGGCGATGCTTGCCACCGGGGCGGCTGTGGTCGCCGGGTCCGCCCTTCCACTCCTCGCGGAATCTCCCATGAAAGCAATCAAGAACGGCCGAATCAAGCAATCCGTCGTGGCATGGTGTTTCACCGCCGCCGGGGACAAATGGTCCCTCGACAAGTTGTGCGAGATTTCCAAGGGGCTTGGCCTCACTTCCGTTGAGCTGATCGGGCCGGAGGATTTCCCCACGCTGAAAAAACACGGCCTGACCTGCGCCATCTCCGGCAACACCATGCCGGGGGCGCCGTTCAAGACCGGGTTCAACAACCCGAAGTTTCATGATGAACTCGTGGAACGCACCACCAAAGTCATCGATCAGTGCGCCGATTTCGGCTGTCCGGCCGTGATCGCCTTCAACGGCTACGAGTTCATGAACCCGGACGACCCCAAGAGCGGCAAAATCTCGCGGGACGACGGCGCCGCCAATTGCATCGCCGGGCTGAAGCGGGTGGTGGGCCATGCCGAGAAGAAAGGCGTCACCATCTGCGTCGAACACCTGAACACCCGCGACGGCAGCCACCCGATGAAGGGACACCCCGGCTATCAGGGGGATGATGTCGATTACGTCGCCGGGATTGTCCGCAAGATCGGCTCCCCCCGGTTGAAGGTGCTGTTTGACATCTACCACGTGCAAATCATGCACGGGGATGTGATTCGCCGGATCGAAGAATGCAAGGATGTGATCGGCCACATTCACACGGCCGGGAATCCGGGCCGGGGCGAACTGGACGACACGCAGGAGATCAATTTCCCGCCGATCATGAAGAAACTGCTCGACATCAAATACACCGGATATGTCGGCCAGGAGTTCATTCCGACCCGTGATCCGCTGGCGGGATTGACCCAAGCCGTCCAGCTTTGCGACATTTGACCGCCCGAATATTCGGGAATCGGGAACTAAAAAACCGTGACTTCCGGCGAATCATCTCTATTGCCGGAAGCAACGGTTCGGTAAAATGGGCATACCGGGCCAACCGTAACCTCGTCTCTCTTCCCTGTTTCCGAAGGCCCCAACACCCGCTCCGGGGATCGTTCACGAATGGGCCGGATGAATTTCCAGTTACCGACCGGCCTGAGCGAATCGGCCATCGACGCCCTTCCCCAATCCTACGTGGCGGGGGGCCATGACCGCTCCCCGACTCAAACACTTGCCGCCACGCACGACAACCGGCTGATTCTCGACCGGGACGCCGGGGAGAGCGGCCCCGTCTGGATTCCTTGGGAAATCCCCAAGTTCGGCCAGTTAATCACGCCGACCGGCTCGCTGATGGAGCGGCCGAGGCCCTATTATCTGCCCCTCGAACTGATTCGCGGCAAGCTCAACGGCGTGCGGAACCAATACGCGGATTGGGTGACCGGCGGCCTCACGATCTCCCCGCAAATCGAGGGGACGATTCGCCGGGCCATCCGCGCGATGAACGACACGATTCTGGACTCCACCACCAACCCGAATCCGGCCCGGTCGGCCGAGGCGCTGACGCTGGCGTTCACGGCCGCCGAGGAGATGGTGGCCGCCTATCAGGATCAAGTTTTCCGGATGCGCCATCAGCGGCAGCCCAAATTTGATTCCACGCTCGGATGCCGGCTCGGCCGCGTCCCCCCCCGCGGGCTGGACGACGTGTTTCGGCTCACATTCAATTCCGTGTGCATTCCGCTGACCTGGCGGCAAATCGAGCCGACCCAATCGAACTTCCGCTGGGAAGAGGCCGACGCGATGGTGGCTTGGGCCGCCGAACGCAACTTCCGCGTTCATGCCGGGCCGCTGATCGACTTCAGCGAACGCGGCCTCCCCGATTATGTGCTAAAGGGGGACAACGACCCGGTCACGCTCAAGAGTCTGATTTGCGATTACGTTGAAACAGTGGTGACCCGCTATCGCGGCAAGGTGGGCAAGTGGCTCATCACGGCCGGGGCAAACGGCTCCAACGTGATGAGACTGACCGAGGAAGACCTGATCCGCCTCTCGGCGATGGCCGCCGATTGCGCGTGGCAGATCGACTCGAATCTCTCTGTGACGCTGGGCATCGCTCAACCGTGGGGCGAGTACATGACCAAGCCCCCGTTTGAGTTTTCCGCGTGGGTCTATGCGGACACGCTGCTGCGGGCCGGCCTGCCCTTCGCGGGCCTCGACTTGGAAATGTGCTTCGGCTCCGGCCCCCGCGTGAGTTACGCGCGCGACTTGCTGGAAACATCCAAACAGCTTGACCTGTTCGGCCTGCTGGGCGTGCCGTTGCAAGTGACGGCCGCCTTCCCGGCCTCCCGGCTGCCGGACTCCAACGCCGAACGGGGCGACCCGCTCGGCTCGCACGGAACCTACAAAGATTTCTCCTCGGCCGGGCAGGCCGACTGGGCCGGGGCGTTTGCCTCACTGGCCCTGTGCAAGTCCTTCGTCAACGGCGTGACATGGGACAACTTCTCCGACGCCGACCCGCACCGTTACGCCAACTCCGGCTTGGTGGACGCCCGAGGAATGATCCGCCCCGCCCTCGACCGCCTCCGCGAACTGCGGGACAAACACTTGCGATGACGGATTGAACGACGAGGGGCCCCGGAGTGGCGCCCGGTGAATCTCGTGCGATCACGATTTATTTCTCTTCCGAGTCGCATCAATGAAGCAAGGATTGTTTGCCCTGATGACTTTGTCCGTCAGTCTCCTTGGTGGTTGTGGAAAAAAGGCTTCAAACAACTCTGGCGACCCAAAATCGAATCCGCCGACACAGGTAAAACCAATTTCGGCCAAACTCTCTTTTCAGCCGAAATTTTCCGAAATGGGAGAGTCGGACAGATACGCGGAGCACATGGCCCTTTCGCCGGACGGGCAACAAATCGTCGTGGTCGCGGACGATGTTCCAAACAAAAGGAACGCCCGTGTCATCAGCCTGCCCGGCAAGAAACTGGTGACGCAATTTGAATCACGCCCGGAGGATCTGAGTTTTTCATCCGACGGGCGGGCGGTGATCCATCAATCGGGAGGGGTTCGCTCGCTTCCAATCAACGGCGGCAAGGACACCTTGTGGGACCTGCGGCCCGGCTACCGTTTGGAAGTCTCGCCGAATGGCAAATATGCCGCCGCGACCAAGGCAGCCTTGCAGGGCTTCTCCGTGTGCGATGCGATGACCGGGAAAATTCTTTATTCCAAGGAAACCACCAAGAGCGGGTTCCCGGTTCTTTCCAACTTCTTTGACAACTCCCAAAAGCTGGCGACGGCCGACTCGGCGGGCGTGATTACCGTCTGGAATGTTGCCGACGGGACGCCGGTGAAAACGTTCGGCACGGAGGGCAAGCTCGACAATTGCGTCAATTCGTGGCTGGCCGCCTCGGACGACGGCCGGTACGTCGCCGGCGTCGGCAACAAACTCTGCGTCTATGAAGTGGCCACGGAGAGACTAGCGTTTGAAGGGAAGCCCGAGGGAGTCAGTTCCAATTACTGGAGAATCGGCTTCGTCCCCGGCACGCATTTGTTCGCAAAGCCCATGCTCGATGACTCCGTGGCCTTCATTGATGTGGATTCGGGCGAGACGAAGTTCTCGCTGGTCGGGCATACACGAGCCGTGAAAACGGTTTTGTTTTCGGCCAATGGCAAACTGGCGGTGACGATGACGGGTTCCGGCGAAATCAACGCCTGGGATTTGCCTTGAGTGGCGACGGAACGCCTTTCGATCAACACCTCATCCTTCCAGCGTTCCCATTCGTGTCTCGCCCAGTTCATTCGTCTGCCAGTATTCGCCGGTGGCCACATCCAGACAGGTCAGCCAGCCGTCGCCATAGGCATAGGTGTCGATGCCCACGGCGCCGGGGATCACTAGCGGGCGGCCGTTGCGTTGTTCGCTGTGGCCGCAGATCATCGTCTTGCCGGAGAAATGCGGCTTGAACATTTGCGGATTTAGAAACTCCCATTGGAGATAAGAAGTCTCTTGATGTTCCATTGGCAAGTCGTAATGGAGATTCGCATGAACGAAGATGTGGGTGTCCGTTTCGTACCAATCGAGGCAGCCTTGCCGCAGAAAATGCCAGTGGGCAGATGGGATGTCCTTGAGAGTGGCTTGATGTTCAAAGGTGGAATACGAGTCGAGGGCTTCCTGCCCGCCGCAGTATAGCCAAGACCGCAGGGCCGCGCGATGTTCGTTGGCTCCCAGCATCATCAGTTCGTGGTTGCCGCGAAGCGTCACCACCTGCCCGGTGAGGCGAAGCTGGATCATGCGATCCAGCACGCCTTTGGAGTCCGGCCCCCGGTCGATGTAATCGCCGAGGAAGATCAGGTGGTCGTCACTTTTGAGTTGGATGAAGCCCAAGAGCGTGTCAAGGGCTGTCAGACAACCGTGGATGTCGCCAATCGCCAATGTTCGCATGCGGTCATTTCCCAAGCAGGTACGCCGCCACTTCGTCCGGGGTCGCCTTTTCCGGCTTGCGCGTCAGGGCGTCCTTGGCGCTCGCCGTATCATACGCGGCCTTCGGCAGTTCACCCGTGTGCGTGCCTTGGTGATTGTGGGCGAACACCGCGTGCGGGGCGCACAGGGCCAGCATCGCGGGCAAGCCGCCGAGCTTCACCGCTCCCGGAAGGAGGTTTTCGTCCTGCGTGGAAGTGATGTTTTCAAAGCGGAACTGGTTCAGGTCCGCCACGGTCTTTTGCACCGCATCCCCGCACAACGCGCGGGCGGCCACCACCCACGGGCCGGCGCCGTCCCAGCCGATTATGTGAACATTCTTTACCTTTTCGATGTCCCGAGCCATCCGCACCGTGGTGAGAATGTCATGGACACGGTTGGCAAACACGGATCGATTGTAGCCGTAGGTGAATCCGGCAAAAGCGGGGTCCACCGGCATTGGTTTGTCCCCTTTGAGTTCGCCCGTCTGGAACACGTCGGGAGCCATAATGCCGTAACCGGCGTCCAGCAGTTTTTTGGCCGCCGGGTGGAGTTCCCCCTTTTGCAACAAGCTGGATTTGCCCTCGGGCGAAACCCAGATGACAACGGTTTCGGGAATGGTTTTGTCATCTTTGATCGCCATCAGCATCGGGACTTTGTCGCCCTGACCTTTGCGTCCGAAGGCGACGAGCGCGAACATGCCGCTTGGAATTTTGGCGGCCGCCGCCACCTGTTTCTTTTCAATCGACTGCGGGCCGGGAAGCGTTTCCCCGATCATCGCCTTCAAGCTCGTGCCGGCGACTTTGCGAAACTCGGCCAGACTGGCGGCATCCTTCGGGGTCAGGGCGGCCAGTTGTTTGTCGGCGGCGGCGGTCATGGTTTTGCGAAGTTCTTCCGCACCCAATTCATCCTTCGGCCGGGGATGCAAGTCGTCGTACACGCTCAGTTCCTTCCCGGTGAATGGCTTGAAGGGAAGTTCCTTCACCGGGCCGGTTCCGCCGAGCAAGTGTTGGTTGAACCACGAATACATGAACTCGCGGGCGACTTGATTGTAATTGTGCCCGAACTCCGGCCAGCACTTGCCCGCCACTTTGTCCTCGGCGCCGAGCATCTTGTACAGGGCTTTGAGTTCCGGCAGTCCTTTGGTTTCGATTTCCTTCGTCCAGTCGTTGGCGCCGCTCATGGCCAGCGGCTTGGGGGCGAACATCCCGGCGATTTCCACGTTGCCGGTGCCGACCCGCAGATAGGAACAATTCTCGCACACGCAGCCCCCTTGCATCGCGGTGGAGACCATCACCGCCGGGAACGCCGCCGCCGGGCGGTCGTCGAGGGCGCACAGGAGGAAGGTTTGCGTCCCGCCGCCGCTGGCCCCGGTCACGCCGATTTTCTTGTCGTCCACATCGGGCAGCGATGTCAGAAAATCGAGGGCGCGGATGCTGTTCCACGTTTGCAAACCCATGAAACTCTGGGACCGCAATTCCGCTTGGGCATCCGTGAAGCCGGTGCGGTGTTTGATGGCCTGACTGTCGGCATAGCCGACCATGTCGTAATGGAAGACGACGAAGCCCATCCGGGCGAGTTGGGCGCAACGGGCTTGCAGCGGGTGCCTGGCCCCTTCTTCCGTTTGCTCGGCCTTGGTCGTCAATTCGGTTTTGACCTTGGCATCGCCGGCATCATAGAACCGGCCCCCCTTCGGCCCCTCCGGCGGCCAGTGGCCGTGCCCCGTGAGAACCGCCGGCCGTTTCCCGGCGACCTTTGACGTGGGCCGGTACAGGTTCCCGGTGACATAGTGGCCGGGCATCGACGCGAAGTAAACCTTCTCGACGGTATACCCGTCACGGTCCATCTTGCCGTGAACGACCGCGTTCAACGGCGTCTTCTCCGGCATCGGCCAGAGCCCGAGGCCAACGAGTATTTGCTCCCGCAACTCGGCCTTCCGGGTGTTCCAGGATTCCTTGGTGGCGGGGACGGCAAACGGGAAGTAATCGTTCAGGTTCTTCGGCTTGCCGAGCCGGGTATCCGTGTTCTCGCTCTTGTCCTTGAACAACTTCGTCGGGTTGTCCTGGGCAAACCCCAGCGACGCGACGAGGAGCATGACGGGTAACGCGATTCTCATGAAGTGCTTCCGTGGGTAGGTTTCAGCCAACAACACATCTCTCGCAAAGCCGCAAAGTCGCCAAGAAACAATTGACACATCTTCGGTTTTTGTCGTCTCTTTGTGGCTTGGCGGCTTTGCGAGAGATATTCTTTTCTCCGGGTTTATCCGGGGTTGGTCACATAGTCCCCGCGCATAAAGCCCGAGTCCTTCGGCGGGGAGTAGGTCACATCCAAGTCCGGGGTTTCCAGCGGTTTCTTTTGCACCCGTGATTCCAGCACCCAATCGAGGATGCCGCCGGTCAGCATCGTTCGCTCGACGGGCAAGGGTGATTTGCCGGTGTCCATCATCGTTTCCGCATGGATGGCGAGGGCTTCCAAAAACGCGGCGCCGGGAGGCGGGGGAAGCCAGAACAGCGTGCTGGCGGGCTTCTTCTCACCGTCGACATGGGCGGCAAAAGTCATGTCGCTGACATGGCCGTCGAGTTGCAAGACGGTGGCCTTGAGGCCGTCCCGGTATTCGATCAGGAAGGCCCGCGGGGAAGGAAGGCTGTAACCCCATGCCGGCGGGGACGTGAAGTGTTTGCAATTCTCCTTGGGATCGCCGACATTGCGGGACTGGCTTCGGCCGAGGCAGCTTTCCAGCAATTCCCATGACCAGCGTTTGTCGTCGCCGGCCTTCCACACGGCCTCGCCTTCGAGATATTCGACCCGCTTCACACCCTGCTGGCCATCTGTGCGGCGTTCGACCATCGCCTGTAGCGGTTCTAATTGGTGGATGCCGTAAATCTCCAGTTCGCCGGGGCCGACGACCATCGCCTCGTTGATCTTCTTGCCGAGGGGGATTTCGATTTCCGGCCGACGCCAGGTCACCGGGAGGCTGGAGCCCGCGAGCAGGGGGAAGCCCATCTTCTTCGCGGTGGCCACCATCTCGAAACCCTTCTTGCGGTCATACGAGAGATGTTTGTCGTTAAACACCGGAACCACGCGACCCGAATCGGCAAACACCTTCACGACTTGCTGGAAGAGTTCGTATCGCGGGTAAAGTTTCTGCCCCTTCGGGTTGTACGGGTAATTGCCGTGTTCCGCGATGAGAAGAACGCCATCGACGGCCAGTTTCCCGGTGCCGAGGGTGAGGGCGTCTTCGACGGTCTTGCAATGCCGGATGCCGTTTGTTTTGGCGATGCCGACACTCAAATCCTTCGGGCCAATCTGCTCGACACACATCGAGGCAATATCGGACGCCGGGAAATGGTGCTGGCCGTTCCGTTGATAACCGTTGATGAATCGGCCGGCGATGTGATAGGCATGGGAGAGATAGCCGTAGACCGTGGTGATGACGGCCAGATGTTTCTTCGCCGGCTGGCTACGTTTGGGAGGCTGCGAGAGGGAGAGATCTTGCGCCGAGGCAAGGCTGGGGCTGATGGCCGGAATCACGGCCATCGCCGGGGCGGTGGTGAGAAAAGCACGTCGGTTCATGGGCACGATGATAACCGATCAGGCGGCGGGAATCAGCCAGGAATTTTTCATCAGCGGAAAGTCACCGCCAGATGCCCGATTCACTTCCGCGAACCGCCCGTCAACTCCCGGAACTTCTCCACGATCAACGGCAACACCACCCCCGAGGGGGCGTAGATTCCCACATCCGCGTGGCTGGCGGCCTCCGAGGGTTGGATGTTCACCTCGATCACGTCGCCCGCCGGGCGGGAGCCCCATTCGATGCGGCGTTTCACCATGCCGATCAGACCGGCGGCCGGGTAGACCACGGCGCTGGTGCCGACCACGATCAGAGTGTCGCATTCCTCGGCGGCTTCCTGGGCCTTTCGCCAGATGTCCGGGGGAAGCGTTTCACCGAACCAGACGATGTCCGGTCGGACGGCCCGGCCGCAGGACTGGCACTCCGGCCGGTTGGAGAGGACTTCCAACCCGCGATCCGCGATCTGGCCACAGTTCACGCAGCGTGTGCGGCGAAGACTGCCGTGGACCTCCAGCACGTTTTTGCTTCCGGCTTGTTGATGCAATCCATCCACGTTCTGGGTGATGATGGTGAAATTGTCCCCGAAATGGTTCTCCAATGTCGCGAGGGCTTCGTGGCCGGGGTTCGGCTTCACGGTGGCGACGTTGGCCCGGCGGGCGTTGTAGAACGTCCAGACCAGTTCCGGGTTCCGGGCATAACCCTCCGGGGTGGCCACTTCCTCAATGCGATGGCCTTCCCACAAGCCATCGGAGGCTCGGAAGGTGGGGACACCGCTTTCGGCCGAGACACCGGCCCCGGTAAGGACGGCCACCCGTTTGGAAGTCGCCAGCATGGCCGCCGCCCGCCGGATCAATTCGGGGGCCGGTGATTGCTCATTCATGATTGAAACTCCTTGGTTATTTTCGTCTTGATGCTGAGAAACCCAATCGGCCTCGCAAATGGCCAAATTCACACACGAGACATCAGATTTCCGGTCTGGTCGCAATTATTCATCCCGCGCCCGCCGTCTTCATCATTCTCTCTGGACAAAACAGAAGCCATAATTCCGCATTAGGGACAGAGCCGCTTTTTACCCCAGAGAGACGAACATGCAGGATGCGACGTTCGTGAGACAGACACCCCCCGTGATTCGATCCTTGACGATTTCGCCAATCATCCGCCCGATGTTCATCATTGCCGGGGCGGCCGTTGTCTTGGTGGCCATCAATGGTTGGGGGCCGGTGCCGTTCCCCAATTTCTTGGTGATCCTGATTCTCGTTTGTGTCCTGGCTTATCAACTCCTGGCCCTCACCCGGCGGGAGCGAATCGCGGCCGAACGCCGGGCCTACGACGCCAGTTCGCGACGGCTGCAGGAGTTCGCGCGGGCCAACGCGGAACTCAACCGGGAACTGACCGAGAGCCGACTCTTGGAGGAAGAAACCAACCTCCAGGTTCGGGCCTTCGACGCGCTGCTTCAGGGCGTCATCATCACCGATCCGCACAAGACCGGCAATCCGATCATCTACGCGAACGAGCGGTTCACCTCGCTCACGGGTTACTCCCGCGAAGAAATCCTTGGCAAAAGCATTGATTTTCTTCACGGCAAGGACACCAGCCCGCAGACCGTCGCCGCCATTCGCGAGGCCCTGCGGACGGCCAAACCCTGCCTCGTCGAAACGCTGAGCCACCGGAAAGACGGGTCCAATTTCTGGAACTCCCTGAGCTTGGCGCCGATCACTGATTCGGGTCGCCACACACATTTCGTGGTGGTGATGACGGACATCTCCGTCTTCAAAAAGTTGGAGGAACAACTCCGGCAGGCCCAGAAGATGGATGCCGTCGGCCATCTGGCTGGGGGCGTGGCCCACGACTTCAACAACCTGTTGACAGTCATCAACGGCTGCTGCGAGTTGCTGCACCTTGGCGGCGATGTCAGCGAGGAAGGCAAGCCGCTCGTCGATGAGATTCACAAAGCCGGAGAACGGGCCGCGAATCTCACGCAGCAATTGCTGGCCTTCAGCCGCAAAACGGTGCTGCAGCCAAAGATTCTTTGCATGAACGAACTCGTGCGGAACCTCGTGCGGATGCTCCAGAGACTCATCGGCGAAGACATCCAACTGACCACCGACATGCCTGCCGAGATCGGCTCGGTTCGCGTTGACGCGGGACAAGTCGAACAAGTGTTGATGAACCTGGCGGTCAATGCCCGCGACGCGATGCCGCAGGGGGGGAATCTGTCGATCGAAACGCGGGAAGTGTATCTGGACGAAGACTTCACCCGCCAGACGCCGCAACTCCGGCCCGGCTCTTATGTCCGGGTGTCCGTCCGGGACACCGGGCACGGCATGGACAAGGCCACGATGGAACGCCTGTTCGAGCCGTTCTTCACCACCAAACCCGTGGGCAAGGGAACGGGCCTTGGCATGGCGATGGCCTACGGCATCGTCGAAGCCAGCAAGGGCCACATTGAGGTGAGCAGCAAGCCGGGCAAGGGAACGACGTTCCGCTTGTATTTCCCGGTCTGCGAGGACCACTCCCGCTCCCGCTTCACGCCCGTCAAAGACGAAAGCCGAGGCGGCGAAGAAACCATTCTCGTCGTCGAGGATGAGGATGGCGTCCGCTCGCTCACGGTGCAATCACTGCTGGCGAAGGGCTATCGAGTGTTGCAGGCGGCCAACGGCGCCGAGGCCCTGCGGGTGGCCGCCGCCCATCGCGGGCTCATCGACCTGATGGTGTCCGACGTGGTGATGCCCGGCATGAGCGGCAGCGATCTGCGATCCCGGATGCTCGCCGAATACCCGAACCTGCGGGTGATCTTCATGTCTGGCTACACGAACGACGCCATCGTGCGAAACGGCGTGATTCAACTGGAATGCGACTTCCTGCCCAAGCCGTTCACTTTGTCAATGCTCTCCCGCAAAGTCCGCGAAGTGCTTGATCGGCCGCCCGCCCCGGTGTCGCAAGCCACCACCTCGGAATTCGCCGATACGGTGGCTTGAAGCCGGAGTTGAGGGTATCGAAGATAGAGTCTGCGGGGACGAATGATCGCGGTTGTTCCGAAATTGGCCGGGCAAACGCTTTCAAATCGGATGACACCGTCAAAACAATCGATTTCACATATCATTTCACTCAACTTTCCGGCCATGATGCGTCCGGAAAATCGGAGTGTCGCCGATGATTCCAACTGCAAAATCAATTCTCTTGTGTGATCGCTGTGTCAGCCAAGCTGACGGAAAAATTGATTTGCTGGGTGCTTTCAATGGTATTCGTCCAAAGTCTGGTTATCCACACATCCATGAACGATTCTGTGTTTATGCCCAACTAACCGATAGTTTGGGAGATGTGCCATTTTTCTTTGACATCCGCTTTTTGGAGACGGATGAATTGATATGGACAACAGAGACGAGAATATTGAAGTTCCCGGATCGAATGATGATCGTTCATCTTGCCTGCTCCATCGAGGGATGTCGTTTTGAAAAACCCGGACTGTATGTGGTGGAGCTTTTCTGCGACAATCAATGGGTGTGTGACACTCGGGTTATGCTTCGATGAGTGAGGCTTAGAGGAGCAGCAATGATTGAAAACAATCAGGCCGAAACGTTTCTGGAAGGCTTTTCGCCGCTTCAAGAATTCACCACCTCGGTGATTTCTCCCGGTTCTGGAGACCGTCATGGGCGACCGAAACGAACAAAACCGATTCAGGGATTGGCTTTCGGCGATGCGACCACCACATCACCGATGGCTGCCAAAGTCATTGGGAGCGGCAAAGATGCGGACGCGAATAAATTTTCCCCGGAACATTGATTGGAATCGAAATTCAATCAATGGATTGAAGACAATAGCTTTCGATTAGATCGTTGACGATTTCCTCGTCTTGAAGCCCAAACCGGGATCACATGCCACAACTTACTGCCTCGGCCGGACCGGCGGCACGTCCTTCGGGGCACGGAGCGTGTTCAGGAATGCGATGACGGCGGCCTGATCGTCGGTGTTCAGGGCTTGGTAAGCCTTCGTGACCGTGGCCGCGTCGCCTTGGTGTCGGCTGATCGCTGACGCCAACGTGGGGGATGCCCCGTCGTGGAAGTAGGGAGCCGAGTCGGCCACCCCCCACAGCGGCGGGGTCTTCCACTCTTCCGGCTTTGGTTTGTCTTCCGGTCGTGGCGGCAGATTGAGGAGGCGGGGCGGGTCCGAACCGTATCCCCCTCCGGACGGGTTGGGATTGTCGAGCGTGTAGAGCAAGAAGTCGCTGTAGACGCCCTTCACGCCCCCCAAGTCCGGGGTATGGCAGGCCGCACATCCGACGGTTTTAAACAAATCTTTGCCGTGGGCGGCCGCCGCGTTTGACGGGATCTCTTCCGGTTTCGGCAGCGTCTTCACGAATGCCACCAACGCCTTGACCTGTTTGCGATCCAAGTCTGGTTCCACGTCCGAGGCCGAGCCACGCAGCGGCGTTGCCTGCCGGACGGTCGGGGTGCCGAGGCCGAGTTCGTTGGCACAGGCGGCGGAGACGAATTCCGACAGGCTGGCCGTCTGCCCCTTCCAGCCAAACTTGCCGACCCGGCCGTCGTCCGTCGTCGGCACCCGGCCGACGGGAACGGAAGTGAAATCAAGTTGGAACTCGCGGGCCACGGTGCTCGCCCGGCGGTTCCGTTGGTTGTTGTAAATCGCCTTGTCGGAGATCAAGTCGATCCATCCGGCCCCGAACAACGCGGTTGCCTGCACGGTCTGTGTGCGGACCGGGTCGAAGTCCGGGACCGTTTCGGGCGCGCATCCCTCCATCCGCTGAACACTACGCCCGCGCACAATCGGGTACACGCTCTTGAGGGCCGCGAGCGATTCCTTGGACGTGGAATCAATGCTAAACGCATGGATCGTGCCGGTGTGGAATTCCGGGTCGTTGGGCCGGGGAAAAATCTCGTAGCCAACGGCGTTGTTCGCCAAAGAGCCTCCTCCGCCAAGCCCGCCTTGGAAATGGCAGGCGGCGCACGATTTGGCGTTGAACACCGGCCCAAGTCCGTCGCCGTGGGCCAACGGGTCATTGGCGGCCCACTCGTGTTCAAACAATTCCCGGCCCGCCTGGATGTCAGCCGCCCGCGCGGACGGCCCAAAGAAAACGGGCAGCCCCGGCGACCAGACCCAAAGGGCGATGGCAACAATAGGGATCGGGATGCCCCAGCCAAAAAGCCGACGCTGGGTTGCGAGAGACAGGCGCGACATGAGACGGCCCCGGATGTGATGGGTATGAACAGAAGGTAACCGGCGGCGCGAGGCGTGTCAAGTTTGACATCAGCCATCAAGGCGGTTACGCTGATGGTTGATCAGCGGTTGCGTAAATCAACTGACGGTGGAGGAGAAACTGCCATGAACGCGACAGCCACGAACGAATTGTTGGAGATTCTGGTGGAACTGCGGCTCGCGCAACCTGAACCGAAGTTGGGGCAACTGGTGGCGGCCTTGACGATGGTGTCATGAGGGGACTCGCCCGGCAGAGTGTGGGAAGTCGAAGACGGGGAACTCGCCGAGGCGGCCCGGTGGCAATTGGAACAGTTGGGGTGTTTCGGTCACGGAGCCGAATGCCTGACACACTCTGGCGATTGCCTTTCGCTATTGGTGAAGATGGTCGCCTTTTGCGGGGTAGACGAGTGTGATTGTGCGGGCTCGCGGCTTCCGGATTGGGAGGCCACTGATAGAATAAATCAACTTCCGGGTTGGTGTTTGACATTAACCGAATCAGTCGCTAAAGCGAGACCCTCGCCACAGAACAGGTTTTGCAGTTAGCGTCGCTCGGCGTCCCCGGCGAGCTTGCGGTATAAATCCCTCGTGTTTCATTGCTATCTTAAATCGAAAAACAGGATATTTAATGAACTTCGATCTCGCCGAACTCAAAGCGGACATATTAGCCCTAAGCATATATGTTTGGGCAATTATCTTGCCTGTCTATTTCTTTCCAACGATAGTCGCCGTCTGGCGAGGCCGACGGAACTGCCTCCCAATTTTTCTGGTCAATCTTTTTCTTGGCTTTATGTTCATTGGCTGGGTTTTGGCGTTGGTTTGGGCGACGCTCGCAGTCTCTCCAATTATATCGGACAAAGGCACGCTCGTAGTCAGGGTGAGCAAATTCAGGTTTTACTTGCAGAAGGGGTTGATAGTTTTGCTGGGCATAGGCATTCTGGCGATACTGATTTTTTCATACTTTAGTTCTACGAGCGTGATTTTTGCGATCCTGTCTGTTGAGATGTTCGTTTTGTTTGTGGGATTGCCCCTTTCTTTCGCTTCTCACGAACATTTTCCCTGCGCCTATTGTGGCTCAAGTACCAGTGCGTTCTTTGATGCAGATGTAATTCCCCGCAGAAGAATGGCAACTCAAAAACAATGCTTGAGATGTGGCGGGATGCATACCATTACGTTCCTCATGCCAGACCAGTATGACTACCACGATGAAGGAAACGGAAATAGTGTGGGTGAGAAAAATTCTCATTCTCAACTAAGCGAATTTCAGGCAAGCATGCGACGCATACTCGATTCCGATGATGACAAAGATCGCAAAGAAAAAAAGTAGAATTGCAACCGGGCAACTTCATGTCGTCGCCTACCAAACCCTAAACCCCAACCGCGAAGCGGTCCCGCCTTATCCCAACAACCATTCCAAAATCGCCTTCTGGGCGTGCATTCGGTTGCCGGCTTGTTGGAAGACAACGGAGGCGGGGCCTTCGATCACGTCGTTGGTGATTTCCTCGTCCCGGTGGGCGGGGAGGCAGTGCAGCACTTTGGCGTGTTTCGGGGCCTTCTTCAACAGGGCGCCGTTTACTTGATAAGCGGCGAACTCGCGCAGGCGTTGCTCGCGTTCGGCTTCCTGGCCCATGCTGGTCCAGACGTCCGTGTAAATCACGTCGGTATTCCGCACGGCCTCGGCCGGATCGCGGATCTCGGGGGGAAGCTGGCCCCCGACGCTCTTGCGGTATCGCTCCGCGAAATCGGCGGGGAAGCCATAACCCGGCGGGCACGACAGGATAAACTTTACCCCGAGTTTGCCGCAGGCCACGGCCAGCGAGCGGGCGACGTTGTTGCCGTCGCCGATGAAGGTCAGCGTGCGGCCTTTCAGGTCGCCGAAGCATTCTTCCATCGTCTGGAGATCGGCCATCGCCTGACAGGGGTGCGACGTATCCGAGAGGCCGTTGACGACGGGAACTTTCGACGCCTCGGCCACGCCGACCACCGTGGTGTGCTTGAACACCCTCAAGATGATCACGTTGACAAACTGGGACATCGTGCGGGCGAAGTCCGCCAGCGATTCCCGGACACCCAAGCCGACCTCGCCGCCGGCTTGAAACAAACTGGTGCCGCCGAGTTGAGCGACGCCGGCCTCGAAGCTGACGCGGGTTCGCAGAGACGGTTTCTCGAACACCAAGCCGACAATCTTGTTCTTGTAAGTCTCCGCGAACTGGCCGCGGGCGATCTCGGCCTTGAGGCGACGGGCCTCGTCGAGAAGATGTCGAAGGACTTCCGGCGAGTGATCGATGACCGTGAGAAAGTGCCGCATGAGGTTGACTTCAATCGCGTTCGGGTCGGAAAAGTTTCGAGTTCCAAGTTTCAAGTTCCAAGTTCCGGCACAAACGCCTTTGACAACTTGGATGTTTCAAGTTTCGAGTTCCAAGTTTCAAGTTCCGGCACAAACGCCTTTGACAACTTGGAACTTGAAACTTGGAAGTTGGAACTTATTTCATGGCGAGGACGACTTCGTCAATGATGTCGCAGCCCTCGTTGATCTCGGCATCCGTGATGTTCAAGGCGGGCAGCAAGCGGATGACCGTTTGATGCGTGGCGTTGATCAATAGTTTCCGTTTCAGACACTCGGCCACCACCGGGGCGCCGTCCGTCGCCAGTTCCACGCCGATCATGGCCCCCTTCACCCGCACTTCGCGGATGAGATGGCTCTTTTCGGCCAAGGCGTTGAAACGGGCTGCAAATTGCTCGCCAACATGAGTGGCTCGCTTCAGCAACCCGTCCTGGTCGATGGTTTCGATGGTTGCCAAGGCCGCCGCGCAGGCAATCGGGTTGCCGCCGAAAGTCGCGGCATGGGTGCCGGGCTTCAGTTTCTCGGCCACTTCCGGCCGGGCCAGCAATCCCCCGACGGCGACGCCACCGCCGACGGCCTTGGCCAGCGTGATGATGTCCGGCTTCACGTTCCAGTGTTGGTGCGTGAACCATTTGCCGGTCCGGCCCATGCCGGTCTGCACTTCGTCGAAAATCAGCAGCAGTTTGTAGCGGTCGCAGAGTTCCCGCAAGCCTTCCAAGTAACCTTCGGGGGGAAGGTTCACGCCCCCCTCGCCTTGAATCGGTTCGACCATGATGCCGATGGTTTCCGCATCGACGGCCTGCGAAACGGCGTCGAGATCGCCGAACGGGGCATAGTTGAAGCCCGGCAACATCGGGCCAACACCCGCATGATATTTCGGCTGGGCGGTGGCGCTCAACGCCCCCATTGTGCGGCCATGAAAACTGTTCAGCATGGTGATGATCTTGTAACGATCGCCCCCATTGGAACCGCTCCCCCGGCCGTTGAGCCGGGCCAGCTTGATGGCCGCCTCGTTGGCCTCGGCCCCGCTGTTGCAGAAGAACGCCCGGCCGTCAAAAGTGGTCCGGGTGCTGAGGGCTTCGCCGAGCGCGCCTTGCGATTCGGTGTACCACGTGTTCGGCACATGGATCAGCTTGGCGACCTGATCCTGAACGGCCTTCACCACACGAGGCGGACAATGCCCCAACAGGCCACAGCCCCAACCGGGGAAGAAATCCAGATAGCGATTCCCCTCAATGTCCCATACCTGCGACCCTTCGCCGCGGGACAGACACACCGGATACCGGGTGTAGTTGCCGATGACGTACCGTTGAAACTGGGAAATCACATCCGTCGATGTCATGGATTCTCGGTTCTCGAATGGGGGTGACAAATCGCGAAGAGGACGGGCCAAACGCCCGGCTGGTTCGCCGTTGTCACAGCACGATCTCCGTGCCGACGCCCGTGTCCGTGAAAATTTCCAACAACAATGAATAGGGCTGCCGACCGTCGATCACGTGAATTTTTCCGACGCCCGCCCGCAACGCCTCGAAACAGGCTTCGACCTTGGGAATCATCCCGCCGTCGATCACGCCCTCCGCCACCAACTGCCGGCACTCGGCCGAATCAAGATGTTGGATGAGGGTGGCCGGGTCTTTGGGGTTCCGCAGGATGCCCGGCGTGTCCGTGAGCATCACAAACTTGGCCGCTTTCAACTCGGCCGCCACGGCACAAGCCGCCGTGTCCGCGTTTACATTCAGCCAGCCGCCATCCGCATCATAGGCGAGCGACGGAATCACCGGCACCACCCCGGCGTGGGCGAAGTCGCCGATCAACCCGCCGTCTACTTTCGTCACCTGCCCGACACGGCCCAAATCAATCGGCTCCCCGCCGGGGTTCGGGAGCATCAGCCGTTCGCCGTGCAGGGCTTGGAGAGTGCTGGTATGAAGACCAACCGCCCGGCCCCCCAACTCGCGGATCTGCCGGACGATCCCGGCGTTCACGTCATGAGTCAATACGTCGACGACGATCCCGAGGGTCGCGTCGTCCGTGTAGCGTCGTCCTTGGATTTTCTTGGGCACCAATCCGCTGGCAGCCATCGCCCGATCAATGGGTTTGCCGCCGCCGTGAACCAGCACCGGCCGAAGGCCGACCGTTTCGAGGAAGACCACCGATTGCAGCGTGGCCCGCAGGGCGGCCGGTTCCTCCATGGCGCTGCCGCCGAGCTTGACCACCGTGAGGCGGTCCCGAAACCGGCGAATGTAGCTCAGGGCCTCGACAAGGGCCTCGGCTTTGCGAATCGCGTCGTCCATTGGCTTGGGTCAGCCCGCCTTAGGTTCCAAAACGGAAAAAACCAATGTAGGCGACCGGCGAAAAATCGTCAATGGTCCAATACGATTGCGAATTTTGAAAAGATAGAGAAGAGTTTCACGCAAAGTTCGCCAAGAAGCGAAGTTCGCCAAGGATCAACGAAATAACGATCAATCATTGCTTGGTGACGACTTCCATTTGTTCATCGATCCTTGGCGAACTTTGCTTCTTGGCGAACTTTGCGTGAAACTCTTCTCTTTATCGCACCAGTCCCCGGTTACGGAGGTAGTTCAACACCAGTCGGTCGAACGGCACTTGGGTGGTGGTGAACAGATAGTTGATGCCTCGGCGGGTGCAGAAGTCTTGCAACTTGCCCCGGAAGGCGTTGAGGGTTTCCTTGTACCGCTTCAAGAGCGGGGCGCTGATGGTCACTTCGGCCATGTCGCCGTCTTCGATGTCGGTCAGTTTCAAATCGCCGGTCATCGGCGGATCGACCTCCTCGGGGGCAAGGATCTGGATGACATAGATGTCCATGTTGCGGGCGAGCAAATAACGCAGGCCGGTTTCGTAGCCCCCTTTGTCCAGGAAATCGCTCAGGATCACCACGACACCTTTGCCGCTCGCCTTCATGCTGAAGGTCTTGAGGGCTTGGGAGAAATCCCCGGCCCCGGCCGGTTCGAGGGTGTCCAGAAAACTCGTCAGCCGCCAGAAGGTGCGTCGGCCCCGGAGAGCCGGAGGACCGGCGGGTTTGTCGTTGAAGCCCTCGACCACCACGCGGTCCATGTTGCACAAGGCCACGAACCCGAGGGCGGCGGCCACCTGCTTGGCGTAATGCAGTTTGGCCGGGGAACCGAACCCCATTGAGAGGCTGTTGTCCACCAGCAAATAAACGTGCAAATCTTCCTCTTCCAAGAAGATGCGGAGGAAGAGGCGGTCAAGCCGGGCGAACAGGTTCCAGTCCAGGAACCGCAGATCGTCCCCGACGCAATAGTTGCGGAAGTCCGCGAATTCGACACTCTGGCCCTTGCGTTTGCTCAGGCGTTCGCCCTTGGTTTTTCCCAAAAAGATTTTTCGGGAGACAATCTCCAATCGTTGCAACCGGGCCAGAAACTCGGGTTCCAAAAGCGGAATGGTCGCGGACATTGGAAATCCAGTGGGGCCAAGGTAATAATAAGAATAGTTTTCCAAATGATTATCGCACAAAGGTGCGTTACAATCGCCGGAATTGAATCCGCCAGATGATTTTTTCCTTGCCACCCCAAATCATTGGGTGGTCGTTTTGAATCTGAATGATCGTTTCAGAGTCTAGAGCGAACTAAAACTCTTCCGCCCAACCTGTGGAAGAAAGTCCCTTTCACCCGAATGACGCCATGCCACGCCCCGCTAGCTTGTCTCCGGAATTGTTAAGCACCTTTGTCACCATCGTCCGCACCGAGGGGGACGCGACACTGGCCGCCGAGGTGCTCAAGATCAACCAACCCTCCATGAGCAAACGGCTCGCCTTCCTGCAACATGCGGGACGGATTCTTCGCCGTCCCTGGATCGAACGTGTCGGCAAGACATGGATCATCACGGAGGAAGGCCGCCGGGTGTTGCCGGCCGCCGAGGAACTCGTCCACCGTTACAAACTGCTGGCGGAATCCATCGAAGAAGAACGGGCGGGAATCGTGTTTGGCACCGGGGCCAGCCTGGCGGTGCGTTATGTGCGGAACACACTGGAAGCCTTCCGCAAACTACTGCCAACGGAAACAGTGAAGATTTCCCAGCGGCCCGCCCGCGAACGGGTGGAGGGAGTGGCCAACGGCTCGCTTGACCTCGCCGCCGTCCGGATGGCCGACGCGGATATTCTGGAAATCGCCCATCGGCCGTTGCACATCGAAACGCTTTGGGATGACCCAATGCTGCTCGTCGCCGAATCGGAAAAGCCCTTTACGGATGCCGGGGAAGACCGGCCGACCCCGAAGTCGGTCGCCAAGATGCCCTTGCTTGTCCCCCCGCCGGGTTCGCCGTTGCGGATCGAGTTCGACCGCCGTTGCCGGGACGCGGGCGTCGGGGACCGTTTGAACATCGTCGCGGAAATCGGCCCGTGGCCCACGGTGTTGGAATACGTCAAAGACGGCCTCGGCGTCGGCCTGTTGCCCCGCTCGGCCGTGCCGGAAAACAACGGGCTTGTGTCCCGGCCGCTCCCCGCCAAACTGGCCCCGCTGACCAAGTGGCAGGCAATCTGCCGCAAGCGCGCCGGGGAGGACGAATTCGACCTGTCAGCCGCCGGTCATGCGTTTTTGAAGTCGATGCGAACCGCGGCCAACTCCGTCACGACAGAACCCGATGAGTGAAAACCGGGGGCCGCAGGTTATTGCGGCTTTTCGATTGCCGGCCCGTAGATGGCTTCGAGGAACGGGCCACTGTCGAAAACCTGCCGCATTTTGACCACTTTGCCGCCGGAGATGGTGTACGTTTGCACCCAATTCGTCTCATAAGGCCGGTCATTCGGCTTGTAACGTCCTTTTTCGCGAGCAACGACCACCACCGTGTCCCCTTGGGCGACCACGGAAATAATCTCGGGCTTCAAATCCCCAATGACGGAAAAGTTGCGAGGAATGGCGACGGCCAGTTCGGCGCGTCCCTTCCACCGGCCGACGAAGGGAACCACCGGCGGCCCGACGATTTCCAATTCCATGTCCTCGGAAAGCATGCTCAGAAAAGCCTTGAGGTCGCCTTGGTTGAGGGCTTCGTAAACGGCTTTCACCAGACCGAAATTCGCGGCCTCCGGTGATTTTGTCCTCGCATGCGCATCCCCGGCCTCAAAGGCCGGTTGCAAATCGTCGATGAACTGATTGACCGGGATTGGTTCCATGATTGGCTTCCTGTGAGTCAGCGAGAACATCAATGAAACAGATCAAGTCTTGTTAGATTATTCAATGATGAATGAATTTGCCGAGGCTGAACGGGCAAAAAGCGAAACCGCCACATTCCCCCCGCAAATAACCCCCGGTTTGCCTGTCTTGACCGTGTAAAAATTTCGCGGAATCGACACGGAACCGGCTTCGGGTTCTATCCTTCCCCCTGTGGTGGTTTCTCGCCCTGTCCGAACGGTTCCCCGACCCGACATGCTTGATCGCGTAATCATTCAACTGGACGCCCTGCTCGTTCGGTACGGCGATTACCGGGCCGTGGACAACCTTGACTTGCAACTCTTCAAGGGGGAACTCTTCGGCCTGCTCGGGCCGAACGGGGCCGGCAAAAGCACCACCGTCCGCGTGCTGATCGGCCAGCGGCGGCCGGACGGAGGCCGGGTGACCATCGGCGGCTTCGATTCCGTCGCCCAGTGGCAGCAAATCAAACCACTCTTCGGCTATGTGCCGGACCGCGACAATCATTTCGACGAATTCACCGGCTGGCGAAACCTGAAGATCTTCGCGGATCTCTACGGCGTTCCCAAGGCGAGAATCGACGACTGTCTGGACATGGTGCAACTCAGCGACGCCGCCGAGATCCCGGTGAAGGGCTATTCCCTCGGCATGAAGAAGAAACTGCTGCTCGCGCGGGCCTTGCTCCACGACCCGCCCATCATGTATCTGGACGAACCGACCGCGAATCTCGACATCGCCTCCTGCGGGGTCGTCCATCGCATCCTGCGGCAACGGGTGAAGGCGGGGAACACCGTCTTGCTGACGACCCACAACATGAAAGAAGTGGAAGAAATTTGCGACCGCGTGGGCATCATGTGCCGGGGAAAGCTGGTGGCGCTCGATTCCCCGCTGAACCTGCGGCAGAACCACACGGAACGAAAGGTAGACGTGATCCGGCACAACGGCGAACGGCTGGCTTTCGACTTGGACGATCCGGCCCAGCGCCGCGCTTTGGCGGCTCTCACGGAAGCCGGAGACATCGGCAATATGCACACGCGGGAATTTGATTTTCATTCGACGTTTCTGAAACTCACCGGCACGGAATTTGAATGAGGGCGACCGGGTGATTTTGATCCGCTGGCGAATCTTGAAAACGCTCCTCCACAAAGAGGGCTTGCGCCACGCGACCAACCGGGGAGGCCTGGCGCTGGCCGCCTTGCTGGTGACGGCCTCGCTGTTGCTCGCGGCCCTCAACCCGGCCGGGAACGATCAGGAAAAAGCCATCCCGCTTGTCGGCGGCGTCCACCATTGCATCATCTGGCACGACGATCAATCGGATTGGGTGAAGCATCTTCAGGACACGGTGCCGAAGGGTTTTGAAAACAACATTCTCTTCTACCAACTCACCGAACCAATCGGCCCCGAGGAAAAGATCCGGTATGTGCCCGGCACTGTGGGCATCGAAATCCGAACCGGCGTCGCCTCCGACCGGCATCAAAACGTGGCCGTGTGGATTCGCCACCCCGACGGCGACCGCGCCGGCATGGCCATCTACGAACAATGGTTCTGGCGGGAAACGTACCGTTTCTTCCAACAACGGGCCGATGAATCTCTGAAAGCCGACGGCAGCGGCGCCGAACTGGCGCCCCTGCCCATCGGCGAACACGATCAACTGTGGGCGCAGCGGCAAGCCTTCCAAAATTTGTTCAACAATTACGCGAGCCAGGCGCCGCCGGATCGGTCGCTGGCGATTCCGGCTCTCGAATTCAGGGAAGCCGCCGTGACGGGTGGCAACTTCGACATCCGGGCGGCCATCGCCACCGCGCTGGTGATGTTCTCCCTGTGTTTCACCTGCGTGTATCTGATGCCCTCGCTGACATGCGAAGAACGCGAACGGGGCCTGCTGCTCGCCCAAGCCCTCAGTCCGGCGACGGCTTTCGAGATTCTGGCGGCCAAATTTCTGTTTTACCCGGTGTTCGGCATGGTCTTGGCCACGCTGCTCGCGGGCATCCACAATCCGGGCGTGCTGACCCGGCCGTTCTTTTGGCTGGCCCTGTTTATCTTTTCCGTGGGCACGCTGGGCATCGGCATCACGATCGCGTGTCTCGCCAGGACACAACGGGCCGCGAGTCTCGGGGCGTTGTGTTACATGCTGGTGATCGCCATGATCATGCTGGTGTGCCAGCAAAACAACATCACGGTGATTCCCCCGCTGGCCTTGGAATACCACGCCCCGCATTTGCTGCACGCCACGCTCACGAACCAAATCGGCCCGCAACACTGGTTGAATCTCGGCGCCAGCGCCTTGCTGGCGACTGGTTGGGTGACGCTGGCGACCGTCATGTTCCGGCGCCGCGGCTGGCAGTGATCAATCACGTCTCCCTATAAAATCACCTTCTGGTGTTTGACCCGACGCTCATTTCCCCAAGAGTTTCTCCCATGCGTTGCCTCAGTTTCGTTTTCCTGCTCCTCATGGCCGGAATGGTCCCGGCACAGGAAACCCCGAAGACCCCGCCCAAAAACCCGTCCGGCCCGAAACTCCCGGAGGGAACGAGCGTCAACAAGGATCTGGCCTACGGCGATCATGAACGCCAAAAGCTCGACCTGTATGTGCCCCAAGGGGACGGGCCGTTTCCGATCGCCCTGTGGGTTCACGGCGGCGGTTGGGAAGCCGGCTCCAAGGATTCCGGCAACCCGCTCATCGGGCTTTTGGCAAAGGGCTACGCCGTGGCCTCCACGAATTACCGGCTCAGCCAGCATGCCAAATTCCCCGCTCAAATTCACGATGTGAAAGGGGCGGTGAAGTTCCTGCGGTCGAACGCCAAGAAATACCATCTCGACGCGGATCGCTTCGGCGTGGCCGGTGCCTCGGCCGGGGGGCATTTGGTTGCGTTGCTCGGCACGGCCGGCGATGTGAAGGAACTGGAGGGGGACGTTGGCCCAAAGGGGGTCAGCAGTAAGGTGAGTTGTGTGCTCGATTTCTTCGGCCCGACCGACTTGGAAGCCCTGACCGGCGGGAAGCCGATTGCCCCGCTCGTCAAACTGCTCGGCGGCACGACCGAAGAGAAGAAAGACCTGGCAAAACAGGCCAATCCGATCACTTTCGTGGCCAAAACCAACCCGCCGTTTCTGATCGTCCACGGGGACAAAGACCCGCTGGTTCCCGTGAGCCAGTCGGAACTGTTGAACGATGCCCTCAAGAAAGCCGGCGTGGACACCACCCTGATGGTCATCCCCGGCGCCGGCCACGGCAACGGCGTCTTCACCCCGGAACTGGTGCTGAAATACGTCGAGTTTTTTGAGAAGCATTTGAAGCCGAAGAAATCGTGAAATCGGATGGTCGGGCGTGCGGGTGGTACTCGTCTCTGATTTTGCTACGCTGAGGGTGATTGCCTATCGGGACGGCCAACCCCCGCAGGCATTTGGCCCGGATGAGCAACTCACCGTGCCGGACCTGTTGCCAGACTTTGCCGTGCCCGTTCGTTCGTTGTTCCCGTGACTTGATCCGCAGTCCTTTGGGTTCATCCATGTCGTTGCCATACAAGATCGTCGTCGGCCTTGAAGTCCACGTTCAACTGCTCACGAACACCAAGCTGTTTTGCGGGTGTTCGACAAAATTCGGCTCCCCGCCCAACTCGCAGGTTTGCCCCGTGTGCATCGGCATGCCGGGCACGCTGCCGGTGATGAACCGCAAAGCCTTTGACTTGGCCCTGCGGGCTGCCCTTGCATTGAACTGCTCCATCGCCGAGTTCACCAAGTGGGACCGCAAGAACTACTATTACCCGGACTTGCCGAAGAACTATCAGATCAGTCAGTACGATCTCCCCTTCAGCTACGAGGGTTTTCTGGAGATCAACGCGGCGGCTGATCCGAAGAAGGAATACACGCCGAAACGCATCGGCCTGTTCCGCGCCCACTTGGAAGAAGACGCCGGCAAGAACACCCACGACGAATCCGGCCGTGGCGCCGATTCCAAGGTGGACCTGAACCGCACCGGAACGCCGCTCTTGGAAATCGTTAGCAAGCCGGAGATCAACAGCCCCGAGGAGGCGAAAGCCTACTTGGAAGAAATCCGGCTGATGCTCCGCGAGATCGGCGTCTCCGATTGCGAAATGCAAGAAGGCAGCCTCCGGTGCGACGCCAACGTGAACATCCACATCGAGCATGAAGGTGGTATCGCCGCCACGCCGCTCGTCGAGGTGAAAAACCTCAACAGCATTACCAGCGTCGGCCGGGCCATCGCGTATGAGGCCGAGCGGCAATACAAGGAATTCAAGAAAGACCCGGTGAACTACCGATTCGGAAACATGTTCAAGACCACCGCCGGATGGAATGACGTGAAGGGCATCACGGTGATCCAACGGCACAAAGAAAACGCTTCTGACTACCGCTATTTCCCGGAACCGGACTTGGTTCCGGTGGTGGTGACGCCCTCCGAGGTTCAGGCGGCGAAGATGGCGATGGGTGAACTCCCCTCCGAGCAGCGCAAGCGGTTGCAGTCGGCCCCGTTCAACCTGACGCAGTATGACTCGCAAGTGCTGACGGCCAAGGGCCGCCGCATGGTGACTTACTATGAGGAAGTGACGGCCGTCATCGGCGACGGTAAGCAGGTCATCAACCGCATGAGCGACTTGGTGATGGGGGCCTTGAACGACCGCAAGGAAGAAATCGACCAGTTCCCGCTAAGTTCCCAAACCTTCGCGGACTTCATGAAGAAAACCGCCAGCATCACCCAACAGGGCCGCCGGGATGTCTTCAACCACATGCTGGAAAAAGGAACGGATGCCGCCACATCGATAAAAGAATTGGGAATCCAGACAGATTTCGACGAATCGAAGTTGCTGCAAGCCGTACTGGAGGCCATCGCCGCCAACGGCCCGGCCGTCGAGGATTACAAGAAGGGGAAGACAGCCGCCGCGAACCGCATCAAGGGGCACGTCATGAAGACGGCCAAAGGCGCCCCGAACGATGTGGTGCAACGGTTGCTGGAGGCCGAACTGGCGAAGTTGATGGGAACTTGAGATCATCTGTCCGGTTGATGACGCCAGAGAGTCTTTTTTCATGGCCAAGCAGTTCGACGCGACATTGAATTCGATGATCGACGTTCGATCCGGTGATTGGGCCGCCTGCTTCGCCCGGTTGACCGGCATCCCGCCCGGACCAAGTGTCTCGCTCGACACGGATTTGGCCACCACTCTTCAAGCGGACAAACTGTTTCGCATTGACGGAGAACGCCCGTCCTTGTTGCATCTCGAACTGCAATCCAACTCCCGGCTCGGCATTCCCGCCGAGTTGATGCGTTATAATGTCCTGGCCGGCCATCAGCAGAACCTGCCTGTGGAAACAGTGCTTGTCTTGCTGCGCCCCAGAGCGATCGCCAGTGACATGACCGGCGTGTTCCGCCGGGTTGGGGTCAATGGAAATCTTATTCTTGAGTTCCGCTACCATGTGGAACGAGTATGGGAGCGGTCCTCGCAGTTTTGGCTGGACGCCGGTGTCGGATTGGCCCCCCTGTCGTTGTTGACCGACGAGGCAGACGCCGATTTGGAAACGGCTCTCGTCCGCTTCAATGCTTCCCTGCAAAGCCGGGGAATCGACGAGGCGACGACCAAAAGCCTGTTGGGATCGTCTTATGTGCTGTGCGGATTGCGTTATGAGCGGGACCGAATCGCAAACGCGTATCGGAGGCTGAGCATGCTGCTGGAAGATTCAACCACTTATCAGGAAATTTTGAACAAGGGAATCTCCCAGGGAATCTCCCAGGGGGAGAGACACACCCTCTTAAAACTGGGCACGAAACGGTTCGGCCCTCCCTCGCAAGCAATCATGGACACGTTGCAGGGAATCGCAGACCCGGCGATTCTGGATCGGTTGATCGACCGGGTTCTTGATGCCGCCGGTTGGGACGATCTATTGTGTGCTGAT
>NZ_JH636443.1:32763-86946 GCF_000255705.1 Zavarzinella formosa DSM 19928 | reverse complement strand
TTCAATCCTTCGACGAAGCCTCATTTCTCGCCGCGTGAGGTATAAATACGTTAAAGTGGTTCCCGGACCTCAAACGAGGAATGGACAGGGGCCACCTTTCTTTGCAAGAACGCCTTGCCAGAACTTTGGTCGGCATTCGTGTGGAGATCATCAGGATTCATGCTCATCCTCTTGACACGACAACTAGGGGTTGCGAACTAAACGGACATTGGTTCATCACTAAATTGGAGGAGTATGGGGCCGTGAAGGCCGCCGATTCGATTCAATGACTCACCTTCCAAAACGGCCGTGACACTTTCCGGCCCGGCTCTCGAAAGGCACTCGCATTCGCCCGGAAACACATTGCCCACAATCAGAACAAATTTGTAATCAAGTTGCACGCAATTGTGCTTGCATTGACGCATTCGTCCCGGTTAAGCTACCTTTCACCAGCCTGCAATTCTCTCCCGATTCCAGCAAGCCTGAATCCTGCTTTCATTCATTTTTGGCAAAGGGAATTCCGTGTCACGACCCAAGACATTTTCCGTCACCCCAACGCGGGGCGGGTTTACGCTCATTGAATTACTGGTGGTGATTGCGATCATCGCCATCCTCATCGGATTGCTGCTGCCAGCCGTGCAGAAAATCCGCGAGGCCGCCAACCGCATGAAATGCTCGAACAATCTCAAGCAGGTTGGGCTGGCGTTCCACAACTACCACAACGACAACGGCTACTTCACTCCCGGCTACCTCTACGCGGGGAACTATTTTTCCGGCGGCTTCAACGCCACCAGCAATGAGTTCACTTGGATCACGCTCATTCTGCCGTATTTGGAGCAGGATAACCTGTACAAGTTGGTTGTGTTCAACTCCAACATGGGAGCGCTTCCCGACTCCACAACCAACACCACGGTCGGCAAGACGGTCATTCCGACTCTGATATGTCCCTCGGACCCCACCGCTCTTGATTTGTCTTTGGGCGCTTATGCGAGGGGAAACTACGCGGCGAACTTTGGCATCGGGCCTTTTGTGATGATCCACACGAACCCGTCCGCGACGAATTCGATCACCTCCCCCGGCCCGGTGGGGATGAATTCCCAATGGGGCTTTGCGGCCGTCACCGACGGCGCCAGCAACACCGCTTTGTCCAGTGAAATACTTCGGTCAACCGGAAACGACCTGCGATCCGTGTTGCACTATGTCGAGGGGCCGCTCTACATGCACAATTATTCGCCCAACGACATGACCCCCGACGCTGTCCGAAGCCTCTGTGTGTCGTCGCCCGCGAATCCTTGCACCGGGGTGTTCCCGGATTGGTCCACCCGCAACATCATCATGACGAGCCGCAGCCGCCACACGGGCGGGGTCAACACGGTGTTTTGCGATGGCAGTGTTCGCTTCATGAAATCGACGATGAATGTGGCGACGTGGCGGGCCTTGGGAACAATCCAACAGGCGGCCGGCGAAATTATCCCGACTAATTTTTGATTCCCGTCTTCGATCCAAGGAGTTTGATTGTGCTTGGCGGATATCGTTTGCAGATGGTCCGGCTGGGGATGTTTGGATTAATAGCCATCATTGCCGGTTGTGGTTCCAACGGGGCCACGGTTCGCGGGAAAGTCAGTTTGGACGGCACTCCCGTGGCCGATGGTTCGATTAGCTTTGAATCCGCCGATGGGAATGGTCCCTCGGTGGGAACCGGCATCAAAGATGGCCACTATGAGGTTCCCGCGGCCAGTCAGATGACGCCGGGCCGGAAGAAAGTGGTCATTCGCGGGGTTCTGAAAACCGGCCGGCAGATTCCGACCGGCCCGCCCGCTCCCCCCGGCACGATGGTTGACGAGGTCATCACCTATCCGGCCGTTGGCAGTGTTCCCGATGCGATTGATGCCGAGATCAAGCCGGGAGAGAACAACGATGTGAATTTCGAGGTGTTTCTGAAGGCCAAGCCGAAGAACAAGTGAGCATCGGCCGATGGGAGTCACATCCCAAAGAACGGCACCGGCAATAAGAAGGCGTGTTGTTCGTAAAGGCTCAGCACGCCGTTCCAGCTTGTGTATTGGCTGAAGAAGACGATCAGCACATAGAACCCGGCGGCGGGCAACAGCGGCAGTTTTCCGGTGATGCGGAAGAACCAGTGCCGGGGGCGTTGGCGTTTGCCCGCCCGGCCGACGGCCCAGCCCATCAGCAGGCGGGCCGGGAAGATGAACACCATGAACACAAGGGCGGGGAGCCATTCGGCTTCGCTCGGCACCACTTCAATCTTTAACAGATAAAGCGGCAACGCAAAGGCCAGCGAGATCACGAAGGCAAAGCTGATCGCCCAAGGGGCGCGGGCAAAAGTACGCCGGACGGCGCACCACTCGAACACGGCCGAGAAGCGTTTTTCGGTGGCGATGCGAAGTTGCAGCAGTGGCAGGTAAATCAGCACAAGGGCCAGCATCATCCCGCCCAGGAAGCCGACCAACGGGGCCGCCCCGAATTTGGCGTGGCCGAGGGCCAGCAGGCTCACCGGAATCGCCAGCCACATCAACGCGCCGATAAAGCCCCGGAAGCCGATCCAGAAGTAATAGGGCAGCCGGAGGGACATCACCAAATCCCATGTTGCATCGCGGGCCTCGGCATAGGCCCCGCCGCGAATCACCCGCAGCAGGACATTCACGAAGTTGAACGGCCAGAGGAAGTATCGCAGTTTGCCGCCACGGGCGACGGCCATGCTGATGTGGAAGGCCGTGACGGCGGCGAGGAGATACACGCCGAACCGCCACGTGGCGGCATTTTGGCCGTCCGGGTTGATGATCTCGGCCGTGCGGGCGAAATCGGCCGTCAGGCGGATGGGGAGAACCAGCAACCAACTGGCGGCCACGATGCCGCCAAGTCGGCCGACCAACCGGATGCCGATGAAACCATCCCGCAACCGGCCGGACTTGGCCACGCGGGCGGCCGCTTCCAGCATGTAGCCGAGGCTCAGGAATTGGAACACGGGAATGGCCGCCAGCACCGCGAGAAACACCATCAGGGAGGCGAGGCCGAACAGCCAGTTGACGGCCGAGAAACAGACACGAATCAAGTCAAAGAAACCGAAGGGTTTCTTTGGTTCGGACGTTTCCCAGACGGGCAGGGGGGGCGGTTCAACAGGCGGAGCCAGAACAAAGACGGGCAGGGGAGGCGGTTCGGGAAAATTGGCCTCGGGCAACGGCGGCAGGTTGTCCGGAAATCTCCGGGGCAGAGGCGGCGGTTCGGGGGAGATGCCAATTCGCATAAACAGAAATACCCGGCGACTGGCCGGGAGTTTCAGGGCGAACGGGTTGTCACATCAACTCACCGGCCGCTCGGCGTCGGCCGGCTGGAGTATCCGGGGGGGCCGATGTAGCGGTCATCCTCGGGATAGGAATACCGGGACCGGCCATATTTTTGTTGCTCGTCCAAGTCGGGATTCATCAACGGATCGGTCGCGCGTGTCCGGTCTTTTTCCTTGGCCTTGAATGGGCCGGTGATGTTCTGACAGCCAATTGACCCGAAGATCATGGCAAGGAACAGCCATTTTTTCATCGTCCCGCCCTCCCGACCATTCGATATTCTCGCACCTGTATTATCGCCCGCGAGGAAAGAGCTTCCCAAGTGCGAAGCCCGGCGGTTTGGGCATGATTTTCAGCCACGGTTGGCGCGGACGGCACAACCGCTATTTCCACCCGTTGCCGGACTCCTTATCTATTGGTTCCGACCCGCCGGCATTTCAAGACGGTCTCCGTTTTGCACCCGGCTTTCGCTCGCTGGTTTCGTGTTCTTGTAAGATTTCCGGGGTGAAATTTGCGGGGAACAACATGACCGATGCCGAGAAGCCGATCCGCGTTTGGGGCCTGCCTTTGGCCCCCTACACCTACGAGCAAACGCTTGACCGCGTGGGCGAGTTGATCGCGGCCGGGAAGCCGAGTTTCTTCATCACGGCCAACTTGAATTATGCGATGGTCAGCGATGACAACCCGAGGTTGCAGTCCATCAACGAACAGGCCGCGTTCATCGTGGCCGACGGCATGCCCCTCGTCTGGTGGTCCCGCTTGGGCAAACGCCGGTTGCCGGAACGGGTGGCGGGTTCCGACCTCATTTATGGTCTCTGCGAACGGGCGACCAAACACGGCCACCGTTTGTTTCTCCTCGGCGCCGCACCGGGCATTGCGGACAAGGCGGCCGAAAACCTCCGGAGCCGATATCCCGGCATCCAGATCGTCGGCGTGGAATGCCCCCCCTTCCGGGCGCTGACGGATGCCGAGAAGCAGGAACAGGAAGACCGTATCCGGGCCGCGAAGCCAGATTTGCTGTTCCTCGCCTTTGGCCAGCCGAAGGGGGAATTTTGGATGGTCGACCATCTGGAAAAGCTCGGCGTTCCCGTGATGGTCCAAGTCGGCGCCACGCTGGATTTCGTCGCCGGCAAGGTGAGACGCTCCCCCAAGTGGATGCAAAAAACCGGCACAGAATGGATCTACCGCATGGCCCAAGAACCCCGCCGCCTCGCGGGCCGATATTGGTCGAACATCGTGTTTTTGTTGAAAGCAGTGTTCGCAAGCCGGTTCCGAAAGGAAAGAAGAGAAAAGCATGAGAACCTGCGGCAAAAATGAAATCTTCCACCGGTGTTGCCGGGTTGTTTGCACGAGTCGGTTTTTTGGACACCCGGAGTCTTTTTGTCAATGGCCGGATTTTTTGAGGCGAATAAGCAAAATGAATCCATTCAGCCCTCGAAAGTGAGTTTCCCATGCGTTCGTTTTTCGTTGGTTTCCTCTTGGCGCTGGCGACCGCCCTCCCGGCGGTTGCCGCGGACGAGGAGCATGTCATCAAGATCAAACTGTATCCGTCACCGGGGATGACGGTTGAGCGCCAAACCAAGAAAACCGAGTCCGGTTCGGCCAAATTCATTCTTCCGGACGGCAGTGTTATCTCCTCGAAACCGGGGCCGGCTGAGGATGTGTCGCGGTTCACGGTTTTGGAAGCAGACAAGGATGGCACGCCCGTCAAGTATTTGCGGTATTACTCGGTGGCATGGGAAACCGATGAAGACAAAGTCGTAACGGCCGGGTTTCAGAAGCGTCACCTCCTGTATGAGAAGAAGGACGGCCAATTCCGCGTCGGCATCTCCGGCACGGGCGACCTGACCGCAAAGGACATCGACAAACTCCTACGGCGGGCCGGGCAGCCGGGATCATCGACGATTGTCATGAGCCAACTGAACGGCCTCGCATTCCGCGTTGGCCAGGCACGTGACCTTGATCCCAAACCGCTCGCAGAGGAGGCGGCGGAGTCAAAGATCAAACTGGACCTGACCAAGGCCAAACTCACCGCCAAACTTGTGTCGACCGCCCGGAAGGGCGCGACACTCAACGGCGTCTTTGAAATCAAAGGGAATTTGTTGTGCGTTGAAATGGAGGGGGTCGTTCTGTCACCGCCGCTCGCCAGCCACTTTACGAACATGGTGACCGTGGCCATTGATGGCAGTTCGACTGCTTGCGAAGAAAAAGGGAGCGGGGGATTGACGGGCAATGCGGACGGGACAGTGGCCGGAGCCAAGGTCAAAATTGAGATGGCGACGCGCGTGGAGGGTGTCACGACAATCTCTGCGGAGAAGAATGTGGCGGAATACGGGAAGATTCCCAAAGTTGAATGGCTGAGCCGGGACAAGAAGTGGGTCGAGTTCAGCCCGGAGGAAAAGAGTTTTCAGGCGAAATTTCCCAGTCGTCCGGAAAAGGAGTTGAAGAAAGACGGTACTTTTGGGGCCGAGACTCGATGGTCGGTGAAAACAGACGACGGGCGGGTGGCTTACACCGTGGGCAAGACGGTTCTCGCCGACAAAGTGTTGGGCGACTCCAAAGAGGTGTTAAAACTGTCGAAATTGGGCCGGCCAAAAGAGACAGTGATCCGTGACATCACAGAAGACGGAATGACCGGATTGGAACTTCAGTTTGAACAGAAGGCGAACAATGGCCTGATTTTCATTGTGCATCAGAAAATATTCGCCGCGACGGATGACACCCTTTGGATGATCTACACGATGGCAGACAAAGATTCGGTCGGCAAAGTCGAAACAAAAAAGTTTTTTGAAAGCTTCAAGGTTCTTGAGAAGCCCAAAAAGTGAGGATTGGTCCGGCGCCTGCCATCCGGAGGCAGGCAAGATTTATGCTTTGATGCCAACATGGGCCGGGGCATCGACTTTTCTAGTGCCCGCCCCCTCAAGGCTCACCTGGTGATCCCTTGAACAATGCGAGGGAATCCGTCAGCGGAATTCGCCCGGTGTTCTTCTTTCTTTGCTTGTCGTTGTTGATCCGGGTTGTTGTTTTTTTGTGAAACTTTGTGTCTTTGTGGTTAATGTCTTTCCTTGCTGTCCTCCTGCTTTTCTCAGCCCCCCAGCCGTTTGATCATATCGCCTGTTTCTTCGAGTCTGCGGTGTTGTGACAGGCTTTCCCTTGCGGCGGGGCTGATGGCGAAGTCGTTGTCTTCCAGCAGTTCCAGGAGTTCGCGGTCCTCCAGCACTTCTTTGTCGATCAGGCGTTTGGCCACGGCCTCCAAGGAGAGTTTTCCTTTCTCCAGCACTGTGCGCACTTCAAACAAACAGGCCGAGATAATCGCCCGGATTTCCAAGTCGATCTCACGCGCAGTTTGCTCGCTACATGCTCGCGCGCCTTCGCCGGGGGCGCCGTTCGGCAGGAAGGCCGATCCGGCTTCGCCCAGGTAAATACGGCCAAGTCGGCTCATGCCGTATTCCCGCACCATCTGGGCGGCGAGGTTGTTCGCCAGATTCAGGTCGCTGGTCGCCCCTGTGGAAATTTCGTGCAGACACACTTCCTCGGCGATCGTTCCCCCCAAGGCCACTTTGATGCGTGCCTCCAACTCAAGGCGGGTCATGAGCAGACGGTCGGAATCGGGACGTTGCAGCACATAGCCGCCGGCCAGGCCGCGAGGGATGATGGAGACTTTGTGAACCGGGTCGCTGTGCTCGACCGCGCAGGCCACCAAGGCGTGCCCCGCTTCGTGGACGGCGATGCGGGTCTTTTCCTCCGGCCGCATGATCCGGCTCTTCCGCTCCAAGCCCACGGCGCCGCGTTCGATGGCTTCCACGAAATCCCGCATATCCACCCGGTCGGCGTCCCGCCGGGCGGCCAACAGTACTGCTTCGTTGACGATGTTGGCCAGATCGGCCCCGACGCAACCAGGGGTGAGGCGGGCGATCTTCTTCAGGTCGATGTGGCCGAGTTCTTTCACTTTGGTCAGGTGAACCCGCATGATGGCTTCGCGGCCGTCCATGTCCGGCCGGTCCACGACGACGGTGCGGTCAAAGCGGCCGGGGCGCAGCAACGCGGCATCCAAGACCTCGGGCCGATTCGTCGCCGCCATCAAGATCACGCCGGCGTTGGAGTCGAACCCGTCCATCTCCACAAGCAGTTGATTCAGCGTTTGCTCGCGTTCCTCATGGCTGCCAAACCCCTGCCCGGACCGGCTGCGGCCCATCGCATCAAGTTCATCGATGAAGATAATGCACGGAGCCTTGGCCGTCGCTTCGCGGAAGAGATCCCGTACTCGCGACGCTCCGACGCCGACGAACATTTCCACGAAGTCACTGCCGGACATGTTGAGGAACGGCACCCCCGCCTCCCCGGCGACAGACTTGGCGAGCAATGTCTTCCCAGTTCCCGGCGGGCCGACCAGCAGCACGCCCTTGGGAATGCGCCCGCCGAACTTGGTGTACCGCTGCGGGTTTTGCAGGAAGTCCACCACTTCCTGAAGCTCAGCCTTGGCTTCGTCGATCCCGGCGACATCCTTGAAGGTCGCGGTTTTGTCAGTGACCTCATACAACCGGTGTCGGCCGCGGCCGAAGCCGAGGCCACCCGCTCCATTGTTCGTGTACCAGCGCACGAGGAACACGAGGGCGAGCGCCGCCACTCCGAACATCACCGTGGCGTATACCCAACTGACAGCGACCGCCACCGGTGATTTCTCCGGCTCAGCCTCGAAATGCGGCACAAACTGGTTCAGCAGCGGGAAGAACGTGGTGTCTTGTTCGACGCCCTGCCGGTTGGTGCGCAGATGGGCAACCCCCTCGGGCAGTTCGTCCAAACCCTTCACGGCCAGCGTGCGGTCGTTGAAAACAATTTCTGACTGGATTTCATGCGGGCCGACTTTGAGGGACTTCACCTCAACGCCTGGCAATTGGATCAGCCGTTTGAGTTCACCATAAGGGACGGCATGCCGATGCGGCTCCCGCACGTAGAGCAGGTTGAACACCAGCACAATGAGGACGGCCGCGACAATCCCGTATCGCCGGGTGTATCGAAACAGGGGTGGGCGCTTCTTTTCCATGAATCTTGACTGTGTGTCCTTTAAACGACGGCCGGTTCCAAACGGTAAGCCACGCCCGAAGGCGGGTCAATCACTCCCCAATGAGATCATCCCAACTGACGGCCTCCAAGAGACGATCTGCCAATCGTTCAAGCCGATCCGAGTCGGTGACCGCCTCCAACGCTGCCAAGGTTGTTTGATTGGGCGAGCCAAAACGCTTCGTACCCAATCTCAAGAGCAGATGGTGCTGCGCTTCCCGCAACCCGACTGTCCGGCCCTGGCTAAAGCCTTGCGTCAGCCCTTTCCCGAGGATTTCTTGGTAGGTAGTTGAATCTTCCATCAACATGCTGATTCTCCGGTACATGGACGCAATCCGGTCTTGGTCGTAACGCAGTCCGCACAGCACATACGACGATCCCAACAAAGATTTGGCCGTTTTCTCATCGGCCCCTTGTTCCCGCAGACTGTTCTGGAGACGGGTGAGGGCGGTTTCCAGATCGGCCCCGGCTTCGTCCGTCAGCATGGCTAGCGGGGCGAGGCCGATCCCGGCGTCCAGCCAGAAACTCACCGGCAGTTCCCAAACTCGCACCACGTGGTGGTGAAACTCGTGGATCAGATTCCCACTAGCTCCGTGTTGGCGATACACCCCGGTCATGTCGCTGGCGACCGCCTTGGGCCGCAGGAGGATCAGCACGGTTTCAACCGGCAACTGATGCTGATGGGAGATCAAGGTATTATAACGCATCAACTCGGCCGGAATACCAAGCCGGGAACCGGCCTGCAATTCGAGATGCAACAGCGATGGACGCAGGCCGTTGATGCGAAAAACCTTGTCGGCCGTCAGCGTGGTGGCCAAATCCGTGTCCACAGGGACGCTCGGGCCGGGCGGTATCCCGGCCAATCGCGCGAAACAAGCCGCCCATCCTTCGGGCTGCAAGTCGATCATCGAATTTAGCGTCGCGTCGAACGGTTTCGCCATGACTTTCCTTGCCGTGTTCGTTTCTGCTTACACTTGGCCCCAAACAAATTCCACAATCCCGGTCCAGTCGCCGCCGGGGGGCAACACCACCCAACCGGTGTCTTCACCCTTGGTTTGGAGGTTGGCGGCATCCGTCACGCAAGTATATGGTTCGATGCACAGGGCCTTGCGGTGAACCGGGGTGAACAGCACGCTTTCGCGGAAGTTCTCCGTCGTCCACACTTCCAGTTGCTCCCCGGCCTCTGGCAATTTCAACTCGGCCCGCAACAACAGGCCTTCCGGCTTGGAACGAATCACGCCGAGATTGCCGTATACCGTGTCGAGATTCGTGCTCGCGATTCGTCTCGGGCGTTGCCAGTTCAATTCATCCGGCACGGGCTGGCGCGGCCCGCTTGGCAGGCTGTCCTTCAGCGGCCAGATGCTCCGGGCCGGGGCGTGCAACTCGGCGTCGTTGATGGTTTCGGCTCCGGGGATTTGAAAATAGGGATGCAGCCCGATGCCGAAGGGAAAACTCGTCTCTCCTTTGTTTGTCACTTGGAATGTCATGCGAATGGCGTGCCCGGTGAACCGGCAAATGACATTGAGTTCGGCATCTCCCGGCCATTGGCCGACCGATTCCGGGGCGTTCACGGCGATGCGAAAATTCCCATGCAGCCAAGCCCCTTGGGTGTCGGTGCCGTACCCGCTGATGGTCCAGCCATTTCGCGGGGCGAAGCCGTGGATGGCGTTGGCCTTCGTGGAATCGTTCTTCGGCAATTGGAATGTTCGGCCATCGTGGGTGAATTGGCCGTCCCGGATGCGGTTGGGAAACGGGTACAAGATGGGAATGCCGCTTCGCGTGGGAACGGGGTTGGTTTCCCAATCGGGGGCGACGTACAGCAACTCTTGTCCGCGATGTTTCCATCGCAGGCAGTTGAAGCCGTGGGCCGGCCAGACCTCAATGGAGGAGTCGTTTCCGGCGTGGGAAAGCTGGTAGACCGTGCCGGAGACGCCCCCGGCGCTCCGCTCTTCCGTGTCGATGTGATACAACATGGCGAACCCAGTTAGCGGGCGGATCAAACTCCCGAAATTGTATCCCGAGGGACCTGACGTGCCGACATTCTCTCCCGAAGCATTGGAACAATTCGCCGCGAGCGTCTTCGTGGCGGCCGGTGTTCCCGCCGAACACGCGGCCATCGTGAGCCGGTCGCTCGTCGATTCCAACCTGTGCGGGCACGATTCCCACGGGGTGATTCGCGTGACGCAATACGTCGGCTTCCTCAAAGACGGGAAACTCACCAAGGATTCCAAATTCGCGGTGGTGACCGAGACCCCGGCGATGCTCTCCGTGGATGGCCAATGGGGATTGGGACAGGTACAGGCGTTCACGGTGCTGGAAAAGCTTTGGGAAAAGGCCCGGACACTTGGAGTCGCCAGCGGCACCTTGCGGCGCACCGGTCACATCGGCCGGCTGGGGGAATACGCCGAGTGGGCGGCAGCCAAAGGGTGTGCATTGTTCGCCACGGTGAACTCGCATGGCTCCGGTCGTCGCGTGGCTCCCCCCGGCGGGGTGCAGGGGCGCATCAGCACCAACCCGATTTGCTTTGGCTCGCCGACGCCGGCTGCTCCGCTCGTGTTGGATTTCAGCACGAGTGTTTGCGCGGAGGGGAAGGTTCGCGTCGCTCATCAGAAGGGTGGAACCGTCCCCGCCGGGTGGATTCAGAACTCGAAGGGGGAACCGACCACCAACCCGGCCGATTTGTACGGCGACCCGCCCGGCACGATTCTCCCGTTTGGTGGCGAACAAACCTACAAGGGTTTCGGCCTCGGTCTGATGCTTGATGCTTTGGCCGGGGGCCTTTCCGGCGGTGATTGCTCCCGGCCGGATCGTCCGATGCCGGGGATGGCCAATTGCGTTGTCTTTGTGTTGTGGAACACGGCCCTCTTCGGCGGTTCGGAAAACTTCCTGCAAACCGTCGGCGGTCTTTCCGAATTCGTGCGGAACACGCCGCTGGCCCCCGGCGTCAACGAGATCACGTTGCCCGGCGACCCGGAACGCCGCAGCAAGGCCGCCCGCCGGGCGAATGGCATCCCGATCCCTGATGGCACCTGGAACCCGCTCGTCAAACTGGCGACCGAACTGAACGTGCCCCTTCCCCAAGAATCAACAGGCGGTGCGGCATGAGTTTCCCGGTGGTCGTGCTGTTGAGCGGTGGCGGAACCACGTTGCAAAACCTGTTGGACAAGATCGCCGCGAAGACACTTGACATCGACATTGTCCATGTGATTTCCAGTCGGAAAGATGCTTATGGCATCGAACGGGCGAAGAAAGCCGGTATCCCGGCGACGGTGATCGAACGGAAGGGATTTGCAAACGCCGAAGAGTTCGGCCGGGCAAATTTCGACATCTGCCGACAGGCCGGGGCGAAACTGGCAGTCCTCGCCGGTTATCTGCAATTGCTCCGCATCCCCGAGGACTTCACGCACAAGGTGATGAACATCCATCCCTCGCTTCTCCCGGCTTTCGGCGGCAAGGGAATGTACGGCCATCACGTCCATGAGGCGGTGACGAAATTCGGGGCCAAAGTCACCGGCTGCACCGTCCACTTCGCGGACAACGAATTCGACCACGGCCCGATCATCTCCCAAAGCGTGGTGACGGTGTTCCCGACCGACACGCCGGAGATCGTCGCCGACCGCGTCTTCGTGGCCGAATGCGAGGCGTATCCCAAGGCCATCGCGGCCTTCGCCGCAGGGAAAATGGAAGTGGTCGGCCGGTTGGTGAGGTGGACAGGCGGGTGATTGAGAGGGAAAGAGGAAAGACACTAACCACAAAGACGCAAAGATCACACAAAGTTTCACAAAGAAAACCAAAACAACAAGCAAAGTTCAATTAAGAAATCAAAGGACAAACCGGGCTGATCTGGCCTTCGCTCTTGGTTGGATTTCTTCTGTTTTCTTGATTAAACTTTGCTTGTTGTCTTGGTTTTCTTTGTGAAACTTTGTGTGATCTTTGCGTCTTTGTGGTTAGTGCCTTTCCTCTTTTCTTATCTCTTTACTTCCGGCGCCATACCTTCCGCATCGGGATCGCCCGTTGTTCCATGACATCCCGGATGTCGTTCAAAAACCTCGCGGCGTCCACCGGATAACCGGCGGTGGGTTTCACGCCCGGCACATGCGTTGACCAGTGGGCGTTGAACTGGGTCATGAAGACTTCACGCAGGTATTTGGCCAGCATGGAAGCCAGGGCGACGTTCATGTGTTCGCCGTCGGCCCGTGGTTGGAAACTGAAGTGAATCTCGCGGCTGAGGCCGTAAATCGTGTATTCGCACATCTCGGCCGATTCCTGAACGATCCGCACATAACCGTCCTTGAAAACCTCCTGAAGCAGCGGGGCATAAAACGTGCGGCCCCCGAGCCGGTCCACGGCCACCCGCACGGGATCGGTTCCCGGCAATGTCAACACCGTGGCGAACAGGCGTTTGATGCCGTCGATCAGGACTTCGGATTTGAGGTCGAGTTGGTCCAGCAGGTTGTTGAAGCGGGGGGTGGGAATCACCATCATTCGCGGGGCAAACCACGTCACATTCGCAGCCCGGCAAACTTCGCCGAAGGCGTTCACGGCGGTTGTGATCTTGGCGGCCTCATCGAACACGCCAATCGGCATCGTTGATTGATACCACGGTTCTTCCAGCAATTCGATGATGGAATCCCCGACCGCCCGGTGATCGAGTAATTCCGCGAGAGTGGTCGGCAGGGCGCCCGTCTGGCCGATCATCGCCAGCACGCCGCGTTCGAGCTTGGCGTTGCCGGTGACTCCCTGATGAACCTTTTTGGAATCGTCGATCAGCAAACGGCCATCGTCCCGCCCGACTTTCTTGCGGACAGCGGCGGCCAGAACCCCCCATAAATCGGCCGGGGTGTCGTCGGGGACATGGCAGGCCGTGCAGGCCAGCACCAACGGCCCCAAATTGGGGCCGTAACCCGCCTCGTCGATGCCGACACGCCACATCAGGAGATATCTTTGGAAATGATTTTGCGGGTTCTCGAAAAGCGGCCGATCACATCATTCGTCTTTCTTCGGTTCTTCCTTTTTCGGCTCTTCTTTGGGCTCATCCTTCTTCGGAGCGGCTTTCGGCTCTTCCCTCGGTTCGCCGATGTTGGCTCGCTTCTTCACCGGGCCGAGTAATTTGGCCACCTCGCCGGTCAGTTCGGTGAGGAGAGCTTCCGATGGCGGGGCGTCGGCCTTGAACTTCCATCGTTTCACCACGATGAAGCGTTGATACAGCACGATCACCAAGTCATCGTCGGCGCCGATGCCCATACTGGTCACTTGGGCCGGGATGGCGGCTTGGTTCGTGCCGTCGGGCGTCTCGGTGGCTTCTGCCAGGCCGATCGTGGTCCGTTTGGGTGTTGCTTCCTTGACGAAGCGTTGGATCTCGCTGATGCGGGCGTCTCGTGTTTCGTCCTTGCGGTATTCGTCTTTCAGGGCTAGGAACACGAGATAGGTGCCGAGACGCCGGTTGACGTAGTTATCTCCGAGGGCGTCCAGTTTGGCGACAAGCACATTCAGCGGATGGCTGGCATCAGCCGGGATGGTGCGGGAGAAGACGGCGATCACCGGGTTGAGGCCGTGATCGCAAACGAGATCCTCCATCTTCCCGGTGCGGTTGCGGAGTTCGTTCGGGGCGTATCGCGGTTCGTTGACGACGTAGGCCCGGAAGCCTTCCAGAATTTCGTCCCGCTTCGGGGCGTCGCTTGCGCCCTTCTCCTGCGCGACCTCCGGGCCTTTTTCCTTCGCGGCACCCGTGTCTTTTTCCTGCGCGATGCCTGTCAGGGCAGACGCCAGCGTCACAACGCCCAACCCGAACCAGCGATACCGCTTCATGATCGTGCTTCCCGAATGGTTCCAATCCTTAGCGTGACAGGCAATCGGCATGCCGTCAAGGGGGCGGCGGGAATCGCCCCGGCTCGCCGATCTGCTCAACCGGCATCGTCGGCACGTTCGGCTTGTTCGCCCGCGAGGGCCAGAAAGTCGATCAGCCGGTCGATATCTGTGGCGGTGGTCCGGCCGTTGACGAAACACATGCGAATGGCCAGCGTGCCGGACAATCGTGTGGAGGAAAGGAAGCCCAGCCCGGAGTTTCGCAGATCCGCGAGGATTCGCCGGTTGAGGGTATCCCAATCGTGTTCGACCCCGGATCGATGATACCGGAAACAAACGATGCCCAATTGCCGGGGGCAGAGAATTTCAAATTCTGGCCGGGAGCGCAGCACGTTTTCGGCATAGGCCGCCAGCCGGCAACAGCGGGTGACGAGTTGCCGGTGCCAGCCGACGCCGAGTGACTGAACCGCAAACCAGATTTTGAACGCCCGAAACCGGCGGCTTAGCGACAGGCCGTGATCGGCATAGTTGGTTTCCCCTTCGGCCGGGGCGGCATCATCGAGATAATCCGGCCGGTCGGCAAAGGTCGCCGGAAGGCGATGGCCTTCTCGCGCCAGCAGGCAGCCGCTCTCATAGGGTTGGGCAAACCATTTGTGGGGATCGAGCGTAACCGAGCCGGCCTTTTCAATTCCCGCAAAGGCCGGTCGTTCGTCCGGGTCGAGCATCCCACTCCAGCCATAGGCGGCATCGACGTGGAACCACAAGCCAAATTCGCGGGCGACTTCCGCAAGTTCATTCAATGGATCGACGGTTCCGGTGTTCGTCGCCCCGGCGTTGCCGACCACCACCCACGGGCGAAGTCCCGCCTGTTGATCTTTTTGGATCGCGCGTGCAAGGGCGGGGACATTAAAACGAAACTGCCCGTCGGTCGGCACATGCCGGATCCGTTCCGGCGGATGGCCGATGACCATCAGGGCCTTGTCCACGGACCAATGCCGTTCGGCCGACAGGTAAATCACCGAGCGGTTTCGTTCGTCGGAGGTCAATGATTCTCTCGCCACGACCAGCGCTGTCAGATTCGCCTCGGACCCGCCCGCTGTCAGCACGCCCTTGGTTGTCTCCGGCAGGCCGAGCCAGTCGCGGAACCAGCCAATCACCGTGTTCTCGATGTGGGCGGGGCCGGAACCTTCGAGCCAGATGCCGCCGTAGAAATTGGTGGCGGCCGTCAGCCATTCGCCTTGGATGCTTTCGGCGGAGGGCCAGGCGGGGATAAACGCCAGAAACCGGGGATGGTTGTTGCGAAAAGCATGGGGGAAGAGTTTTTCCCGCACGTCGGCAAAGAGGCCGACGAAGCCCCGGCCGGTCTCCGGGGCATTCGTCGGGAGAAGTTGCCGTAATTCCTCGGGCGTGCCAGTAAGGCCGATATGTTGTTCGGGGAGTGTGGCGAGATGCCGGGCCGTCCAGCGGACGATTTCGTCGGCCATTTGCCGGAACTCGGCCTCGGTCGGCTGGCTTAACGGCTCGTCGAGAGATTCCCGCAACGGGTCAATGGGTGTGGGCCTTGCGGAAGTGATCGGCGATGCCGTCATGCGGGATGTGCCATTCGCAGTCGTCGCACGCGGGGATTTCCGGGAAACACTTGGCGCAGAACAGCGGGCCGCCATGGTAATACTGTTCGAGCCGCTTGCGATCCTTTTCGCTAACCCCTTCCAGGCTGAGCGGCAGCACGACCGGGGTTTTGCACCGGCTGCACGGATGATGGTTTTGCTCGGCGATCACCGGTTTGTAATGGTCGTGTATCCCGCGGGCGACCACGCCGCTTCCGGCGCACAGCGGGCAGGCCATTGAGAATTGAGCCAGAATGGCCTTGCGGATAAAGTCGCTCTTGTTGTTCAACTTGTCCAGAAATTCCGCGAGATCTTCTTCCACCTTGAAGGCCACGATTTTCGTCTTTTGCGCTTTGCGGGCCACGGCAACGATCCCCGAGTCTGCGGTTTTACTTTATTGTAGCCGATCATCGAGCCTCCGCCAACAACGGGTGATCCGGGGAACTCTTCCCTTGCTTCTGATGACCCGCCCGGCCACAATCAATCTCACTCACCCATCACACCCTTGGGAATTTCCTCCATGCGTGGATCACTCGCCGCCTTGTTGCTGTTGGCCGTCGGGATGGCGAATGCGGAGCCTGGCTCGGTTGAAAAGGGGCGGGTCACCTTCAAACCCCTCGACGATCAGGCCGCCATTCCGGAGCGTTATCGGCTGGCGGAGTACACGTTCGATTACATCATGACGCCGAAGCGGGAACTCCCGGTCAGCGGCATCACCATCGCGGACCTGACCTTCCCTTCGCCGGTCAAATCCCCGCATGAATCGAACAACACCGTTCACGCGGAATATTACCGGCCGGCGGGCAAGGGGCCGTTCCCCGGTGTCATCCTGCTGGACATTCTTGATGGCAGCCAGGTCGTCTCGCGCGGGCTGGCCAGCATGTTCGCCCAAAACGACATCGCCGCCCTCATCATTCAGATGCCTTATTACGGCCCGCGCCGGCCGGCCGGGGAGAAGATTCGCCTGCTCTCCCCAAACATCAACCAGACGATGGATAACATCCGGCAAACCGTGCTGGACAATCGTTGCGGCGTGGCCTGGCTGGAAAGCCGCCCGGAAGTGAACAAAAAGAAACTTGGCATCCACGGCACCAGTTTGGGGAGCTTCATGGGGGCGCTGACCGCCGAATCCGAACCCCGGCTCACGCGGGTGTCGTTGTTGCTCGGCGGCGGTGGTCTGGTCGATGCCTATTGGGAACACCCGCAAGCCAAGCCGCTGCTCGCGGCCCTTTCGACGATTGGGATCACCCGCGATGTGATGAAAGCCGCCATTGCCCCGGCTGACCCGATCACCAACGCCGCCGTGTTGAAGGATAAACGGCTGTTGATGATCGCCGCCAGCCGGGACGACGTGGTTCCCCCGGCGGCCGCGAAGACTTTGTGGGAAGCCACCGGCAAGCAAAAGATCATCTGGCTGAACGCCACGCATGTCGGGGCCGCGTTGTTTTTGTTCGAGGCCACCAATCAAATCGTGAAGTTTTTCAAAGAAGACTGACCGGCGAAACGTCCGAACTGGGTGATTATTTTGCCCGTCTAGAAACCCGACGCTTTGCGTGACGGAGAACTCATGAACTGGAAATGGAATGGGTTGCTGCTGGTCGCCATCACGGGATCGCTCGGCTGGATCATCGCCACCCGCAGCCAGAGCCAGGACCCGCCGAAGCCGGTGGAAAAGACCGCTTTCGGGGCCGTTGGCGATGGCAAAGCCGACGACACGGCCGCCATTCAGCGAGCGATTGACGAAGGCCGGGGCACGATCAGTCTGCCTCGCGGAATCTATCGGCTCACCAAGCCTCTGCTGGTCGATCTCGACAAGACCGGGTTCACATCCATCGAAGGCCACGGGACGGCCCGGCTTCTGATGGACGGTCCCGGCGCGGCGATTCGGTTCGTCGGCACGCATGCCGGTACGGCAGATCCGGTCACGATCAAGGCTCCCGTGTGGGACCGGCAACGCGCCCCGATGGTCGAGGGATTGGAGATTGTCGGCAATCATCCCGAGGCCTGCGGTATCGAGGCCGAGGGGACGATGCAAATCACCCTGTCCCGGCTGGTTGTTCGCAAGACGTTGAATGCCGTGCGGCTTTACAAACGCAACCGCAACGTCATCATCTCCGATTGTCACCTCTACGAAAATCGGGGCATCGGCGTGTTTCTGGACGACGTGGACCTTCACCAAATCAATGTCATCGGCAGCCATGTCAGTTACAACGCCGGGGGAGGGATCGTCTCCATCAAGGGGAACGTGCGGAATCTGCAAATCACCGGGTGTGATATCGAAGCCAACATGGCCCTGCCGACCGGGCCGGCGACAGCCAACATCTTCATTGATGCCACCGGAAGCGATTTCGGCACCGGCGAAGTGGCCATCACCGGCTGCACGGTTCAGCACACCGGGAAGGCCGCCGGTTGCGCGAATGTGCATATCCGGGGACTGTCGAATCCGGGGAAGGACATGCCCGTGGTCCGGCAGGGGCATGTGACAATCACCGGCAACGTGTTCAGCGATGTGCGGGTGAACGTGCATCTGGAAAGCTGCCGGGGCGTCGTCATCTCCGGGAACACCTTTTGGGAAGGTTTCGATCACAACCTGCTGGTCGAGGATTCTCATAGCGTCGTCGTCGGCCCAAACAGCATGGACCGGAACCCGCATTACGACCGGTTCGGCAATTCGCGCGACGCGAAAAACGATGTGGTGTTCAAGAACTGTGAAGACTGCAATGTGAGCGGACTGCACCTCACCAACGTGCGAAAGACCGAAGCCAGTATGACGGTCGGGAACAGCAAGCGCTTCAACATCACCGGTTGCACGATCTTGGACGGCGATGCCATCGGCGTGATGCTGACGGAAACGTCAGACAGCAAAGTATCCGGCTGCGTGATCCTCGACGCCCGGCCTGGCGACAAGAAGACGCCGTCAATCCGCGTGACCGGCGGCCGAGGCAACATGGTCACGGACAATCTGCTCGGCGGAGCCGTTGAAGCTGATCCTGCCTCGGGCTTGGTCGAGCGAAATCAGGTGAAAAAATAAGCGGTTTGTCATCTCGCCGCATAATGTGCGGCTTTCCTCAATCAAATCATCTCTGCCTGAAGCTGTTCTTGGGCAATTGAATTCACTGTGATTTGCTCCACGCCAAATCTCCATGCAAGTGATGCTCGCATGGGATTCGTGGAAATCCTCTCGTTCGCAGGAACGCGGCCACGGGGCTTGTTGAGCTTGATTCTTATGATCGAGCGATTTTTGATAACGCGAATTGAACAGGCATCGTGGGTGATTTTTGAGCAATCTAACAGGATTTTGGGCATATGAGCGTTTGGTGGTGGTGATATGATGGTTGTCGCAAATGTCTGTGGCTAAGTGGTTTGCGGTAATCGGGAAGGATGAATTGGCGCTCGCGGGATCTCACGGCACGTTGATTGCTTAACTTCTTGCACCCTGCCGCCGAAAAACGGGATCAACACTCGTTTTCCTCTCCAAGAAACGGCCTGTGATTCGGTCTTTTACTTCTTTTTCACATGGAGCGTCTTTGTCAATCTCACGTTGTCCGCAAATGGCGGTGTATCGCCGTATTTCCGGTCGGTCGGCTTTTACGCTGATTGAATTGCTGGTGGTCATTGCGATCATCGCTATTTTGATCGGCTTGTTGTTGCCAGCGGTTCAAAAAATCCGCGAAGCCGCCAACCGTATGAAGTGTTCAAACAACCTGAAGCAAATCGCCTTGGGCGTGCATAACTACGAAGGCACATACCAGGCCCTGCCGCCGATGGAAGGCAACGTCAACACGGTGACCCCGGCCAATGGCCGCGTCAGCATCATGGTCACGCTGCTGCCGTACATCGAACAAGCCAATTTGTACACCAGCTTCCAAAGCGCCGGTGGATTGAATCCCACGAACTGCGCCCAAGTGATCAACACGTTCCTTTGTCCCTCCGATCCCAAGGGAAGCGCTTCGACGGTCAACAGCGCTGTGGCTGTTAACACGCTGACCACCACCAGCCCGACCGCCGTTTCTTGTTATGTTGCCAACGCCGGGGTCTTTGCAAACATCTCTGGGGCGACGGCCACCACCGCCCCGACGAGTTGCGTCTGGACGACGACCAAGGCCACGACCATCGCCACCATTCAAGACGGTTCCTCGAACACGATTGGCTTTTCAGAACGGATGATCGGAATCGGCGGCATCTACGCTTACCGAGACTTGTCGCCGGGCAGTTTCTCTTCCGGCCCCACCACTTATGGTCCGGTGTTCAACGTGTACCAGGCCCAGTTCGGATCGATCGCCTCGTCGCCCCCGTCGGGTGGCGCTCTCCTTGATGTCGGGATGGTTCCGCTGGCTTCTCCCTCGGCGGCGGTTTACAGCAACTCCTCCACCCAACCTACTGGGGACCGGACGATTAGCTCGGCTCACACGGGTTCGGTTCTGTGCGGCCTGATGGACGGTAGCGTCAAGACGGTTCGCACCTCGATCACAGCCACCACGCTCTGGCTTGCCGCCAATCCGAGCGACGGCACCGTCAACGGAACAGACTGGTAATTGATTTTCACCCAACTGATCGGTTGAAGTCGAAAAACCGACGAGGTTTCCTCGTCGGTTTTTTATTGGCGCCAGTCTGCGAACGAAGTTCCAAAGACAATTCTTGTTTCAGACCAATTTGCCACTGTTCGGTGTCGTTATAAACGAGTGACTTTATTTTAGTAATGCACATTATTTAAGCATTTTATGTTCACATTCAGCCATCAGACAATCTTATATATTGGTGATATGTCAGATTGTTGAATTGTTGCAAGTGCCTGTTTTCACGTCATTTGTGGAGAACAAGGTCTTGGATGATTCGCGTTGACTTTTGCGGCATGATGATTGCTTTAATCAATTTATCCCGCCGTCGATTAACGAGACCTGTCTCGTTCCTGCCCGCACGGCTTTTGATTTTTCGTACCTCATCTTGTCAGGGAGTCTTCTTGTCAAACTCACGCTGTCCGCAAATGGCGGCCTATCGCCGCGTTTCCGGACGATCAGCCTTTACGCTGATCGAACTGTTGGTGGTGATCGCGATTATCGCCATCCTCATCGGGTTGTTGTTGCCGGCGGTCCAAAAGATCCGCGAAGCAGCGAACCGGATGAAATGCTCCAACAACCTGAAACAACTCGGTTTGGCGCTTCATAATTACGAAAGCGCCAATGGTGAATTCCCGGCGGGTGGAAAAAACTACGCTTGGGCCAGCCCGGCGAACAGCCCCGGCTACAACCTCAACGGCATCGTCCTCATGTTGCCGTACATGGAGCAAGACAATCTGTTCAAACAGTATGACAACACGTCAGCGTCCCATTCTCAACAGAACGGGCAGACTGGCACTCTGGCCGGCGGCGGCGTGAGCGCGGCGAATCTGGCGCTTTGTCAGCAGCGAATTGGCACGATCATGTGCCCGTCGGACAATGGGCCGGATACCATCACCGGCACGTTCTATGGCCCGTCAACCGGTGTGGCCTACAAGACCAATTACGACTTCATGGCTTATCCGACGAGCGGCGCCAACTATTGGACCAATGGAACAGGCGCCACGAGATACATGTTTGGCGAAAATAGCAAATGCAGAATGGCCGACATCGTTGACGGCACGAGCAACACGTTCGCCATGGCCGAGGGAACCTTGGCTGTGTACGACGGTTCGCGGGCCGCTTGGGCCTATCGGTCGTGGGTGATGACCGGCTTGGATCCGACCAACGGCATCAACGTGTGGGTATACCCCTCGTGGACGGGCGCCAACGCAGGCAAACCCCTGCCTCGCGGACAAAGCTCCGAATGGTGGAATCCGGGCAGCCTGCACACTGGCGGCGCCAACTTCCTCAAGGGGGACGGCTCTGTTTCCTTCGTCCGTGACACTGTGGACACCACCACCCTCACGAACATGACCAAAATCGGCGACGGCAACGTGGTCACGCTCCCCTAGGACGCCCTCGGTTTGGCAGGCAGGCGATTCATCTTCGGAATGGTCCGGGGGAGAATCGCCTGTTGTTGTTTTGTCACCCGCCCCATCTCACCTTCATCAGATTTTTTTGAGGAACCCATGCGCAGTTTTGTCTTGTTGATTGGCGGATTGATCTGCCTGTCCGGTTGTTCAAATTCTTCCTCTGGTCCGCCGGTGGCGATCACCGGAAAGGTTTCCTTGAAGGGCAAACCGATCAGTGGCGCCATGATTCAATTCATCCCGACGGACAAAAAAGGAGCGCCGGGAAGCGCCCGCACCGATGCCGACGGAAAATACGCCTTGATGTCTACCAAGGGGGACGCTGGCGTGCCGCCGGGAGAATACAAAGTGGTCATCTCGCGGATTTTGGGAACTGATGGCAAGGAAATCCCGGCGGATGCCAGCCCGTTTTCCACTGGAGGAAAAGAAACTCTTCCTCCGTTTTACAGCAAAATGGAAGACACCATTTTAACGGCGACGGTGCCCGGCGCGAGTCCCTCCACCATCGACTTTCCACTCACCGGCCAGGGGGGGGCGATGGGAGGCGCGATGGGGGGGATTCGTTGAGGACGCCTGGCTTTTGGCCAAATGATTGAGAGTTGAAACAAAAAAAGCCGACCGGATTGCCCGGTCGGCTTTTTCAATTTTTTGTTGTGCGGGGCCGACAAGGGGCGGGACGGTTGGTTACTTGTACTGAGTCGTGGAACTGCCATTCGCGGCCCGGTGCGGGAACTGATCTTGCTGGGTCCCGTAGCGGTTCGTCAGGGAGCGGAAGAGAATTTCCAGCACCATGAAAACGGCGACGATCCCAACGGCCAGCCCAACCCAACTGAGGGAACGAAACACTTCGTCGCTCATGTTCTTCTCCTCCACCTAAGAAACCACAATTTCGCCTGCCGAAACGAATCGGCCGAGGGGGAATAGCTAAATTGGGCTTCAAGGAAGATATTCTAAAGATTCTGTCAAGATCTGTCTAGTACAGCTCTTGAAAATTTTACAAGGGCAAAAGTTCCTTAAAATACTCTTGCGAATGGTTCGCATGCCGCTGGCCACCAACTGTAAACCACGCCAACCGGGCATCATTCAGCGGCAGATTTCATGTCCGGTTGTTAGTCAAATTGAATTGCAATTTATGTTCCATGTTCGTCTAAAACTGAAAAGATGGAGTATTTGACCACGTTTTGGTCAAAATCATTCTACCCCAAATCGCCAAATTTGAAATTTTGAAGTTGCGATTGTGCGGATTGTAACGATTGTTTCCTCGCGATGCGCAGTTGAATGCCGATGGTGTCGGCTCAATTTTCGGCCAGAACAAAATCTGGACCAAATCCCGACTCCGGCCGCACTTGTCCGCTATTCTTGAGATGTCCTTCCACGGACGAACGACCGGCGGTTCTCGTTTCGAGGGTCGCATGGTTGCTTCGTCAAATTCGCACTACGATAATCACATGGGCTTTTCCTGGCAGCCTTGCTGCCGCCCGCGCAACATGGGCAGGGCATGATTGGCCGTATTTTCCTCGGCCGGTACGAAGCGGTCCGTCTCCTCGGCGAGGGGGGGATGGGCAAGGTGTACTTGGCCCGGCAACTCGATCTTGGCCGGCAGGTCGTCGTCAAGGTGATGCACGACGACGTGGCCGCCGACCCGAAATTCCGCGACCGCTTCCAGCGTGAGACGCTGTTGATGGCCCGGTTCGCGCATCCTTACGCCGTCTCGCTTTTCGATGCGTCCATCTCGGATGGCCCGTGCATCGTGATGGAATACATCCGGGGCGTGAACCTCGAAACTCTCCTCGCCAAAAATGGCCGCCTCTCCTACACCCGCGTCGGCCGGCTCATCACTCAACTCTGTGAAGTGCTGCAAGTCGCCCACGAACAGGGCCTGATCCACCGCGACTTGAAACCGGCCAATCTCATGGTGGTGGATCACGACACCCCGCGCGAGAAGGTCAAGGTGATGGACTTTGGCCTCGCCAAATTGCTCGATGCCACCGCCCTGACGGATTACCGGGCCAGCAGTGCCGAGTTCGCGGTCGGCACGCCTGGCTACATCAACCCGGAGCAGGTGAAGGGGGACGATGTCGATCATCGCGGCGACTTGTACAGCGTCGGCGTGATGATGTACGAACTCCTCACCGGGCGGTTGCCGTTCATCGGGCCGTCCAGCATGGACCTGATGCTCGCCCACGCCACGGAGATGCCGCCTCGTTTCGGTGACTTGGGTTTGAACATCGACATTCCCGAGCCGATCGAAGCCTGCGTGTTCACCTGTCTGGAGAAGAACCCCGCCGACCGGCCGCAGAGCGCCGCCGAACTGGGCGAGATGTACGAAATGGCCATCTCGATGTCGCATTCCGGCTTCGGGGAAACCACCAAACCCCTGCCCGTGCGGCCGACCGGCCCGGTGTTGGTCAACGACCCGAACACGCTGGCCTTCACGATGGAGGCCTGGATGCCAGAATCTATCGCCATCATGAAACTCCGGGGTTATGCCTCCGATCACGCCGGTCAGATTTTGGAGAGCATCCCCGGCATGGTGACGATGAAAATCGCGCCGGCCATGAACCAAACCCGCGGCGGCTCGCTCTCCTGGCTCGGCTTTGGCCGCAAGCCGGACCCATTAATGTTGGAACTTCACCTGCATCAAGTGGACCCGCAACGAGGCAACAAGCTGCTGATTCAAGCGGTGTTCCGCCCCCTGTCCATCAGCCAACTCGCCGACGCCGCCTGGCGGGAACGCTGCACCCAGTCTTATGTGGATTTGCGGGGTTATCTGATGGGGACGGGGTGAGTATGGGAAGCGGAATGGATATCTGGGCTCGCCGTGTTTCAAAGAGCGTCAGCCATTGGTAGAATCAAATCACCAATTGGGGGACAAACGATGAACACACCAGAAATTCTCAAAGAAGTAGGCGAGTGGTCTGTTCAGGATAAGCTCGAATTGGTTCAAGCGATATGGGACCAGCTCGCGGTCGAAAACCTTGCGCCAGTCATTGATGATGATTTGAACGAGGAACTTGATCGCCGATGGACGGAGCATCAAGCCAATCCATCAAAGACCTATTCGCTGGATGAAGTGCTGGCCCATGTGCGCAGGGCAAAATGAACCCCTTGCGATTCATCGTGGAAGCCCGCGAGGAAATTGATGCGATTTATGATGATTATGAATCCCGTTCCGCCGGACTCGGCGATCGCTTCCTCGATCAATTGACCATTCAAGCCAATCGAATCACGCATAATCCGCATCTGTACGGCATTGTTCGCGGAGCAGTTCGGGCGGCGATGATTCCGCGGTTTCCGCACATTATCTATTATCGGATCGACACGAACGAAACCATTGTCCTTGCCGTCCTTCATTACCGCCAAAGTTCCCGGACATGGTGGGTGAGGCGAAGCCGTCTCTTTTGATCGAGAGACTGTCCCGGCGGCGATTGCCCGCCGGAAGTCCACGCTCCGCTGCGAAGACTTCGCGTCGCGGCTTCACGGGGTTCTTCTCGTGTCATTTTCTTCTTTACCCCCGGTAATCCTCGTCGAAATCCCGCTCATCTGCCGTGCGATGGGCAACGCCTTTGCCGTTCAGATGCTGCCAGTGGGCGTGCATCACGTAGCCGTATTCCAACGCCATGCCCAAGGCGAAAAGTCCGGGTAAGTAGGAGACCGAGACGATGATGTCACTCTGAGCAAGAACGCCCAGCGCCACGAAGACCATCGAGCCGCCCAGCCATCGGCACCAAGCCTCGCCCGGTTTTTGTCCGAAGCTTTCGCCGGTCAGATCGTATTTCCGAAAGACGAATTCCTCTTTCAATGAATTGGAGGCCAAATTGACGAGAAACACGCTCCAGATTTGACCAATCACAGGCAGCAGCCCGAACCAGACGAAGAGCGGGGAAACCTCGCGACGCTCGGGGGCGATGGCGTTGATCACCCGTTGAAGGTTGAACAGAACCCATGCGCCCGACACGAGATACGGGCCGGTGTAAATCATCAGGGACAAAAGTAGGAAATTGTCAATCAATCGGCTGCCTCAAAGAGCCGGCGAAGCCAGGCGGTCTCACGCCATCTCTCCGCCCCGGCTGACGGACATGAGCGTCAGCATCGGGCGTTCGGCCCAGCCGAGGCGGCGCCAGAAGACTTTGCCGTCTTCGTTGTCATGATTCACGTAGATATGACTTTTCAAAATGCCCTGGGCTTCGAGCGCGTCCAGGCAGGTTTCCACCAGTCGGCGGCCCAGACCGCGGCGGCGGTGACCTTCGACAATCAGCACATGATGCAGGAAACCCCGGCGGCCATCGTGGCCCGAGAGGGCGGCCCCGATCACCCGGCCGTTCTCACGCACGATGAAACTGGTGCCGGGGTTGCGTTTCAGGTACGCCGTCAGGGCCTCCGGGGTGTCCGCTTCCCGCAGGACGATGCCCGGTTGGTCGGCCCACACGGCCAGCGCGTCGGGAATGTCGGCCGGGGTCATCGGTTCGATAGAAATCATCCGCGCTCTGCCGTTTAGCGTTTGGGTACTTTTTGAATCACGGCCACGTCGCACAGGCCCCACGGACCATCCCCCACAATCTTATCCAGAAAGTTCGCCCCGGTGCCGCGATGCCGCACCGGGGTGGCCTCGGCCACCATCAATTGCGGGGGCAACACCGCCTTGAAACTCTCCAGCGAGTGCCGGTGCGTGAACAGCACCACGGCGTGATCTTGCGTCATCAGCGTTTCGATTAGTTCTTGCGATTGCTTGCTTCTCATGCTCTTGAGATCGTCCCGCCCGGTGTAGAACGCCACGGAATCGACATTCCGGGGGAAGCAGTAAATCGTCTCGTTGTTCGACGCCAGCAGTTTGTCAGCCACGGCGGGCGGTCCCATCGGCGAACGCAGATCCGCATACCACGGGATGGCCACATAAAACGCGAACACCATCAAGGCCGCTGAACAGGTCACTCCGGTGCGGGTTTGCCACGCGGATTGCCAACGGGTCTTGGCCACGAAATCGCCGAGGGCGAGCAACAGACACGGGAACGCCGGAAGAACATACGTCGGCAATTTGCACCCGGAGAGCGAGAAGAACAACACGCACCACCCCCCGGCGAGGAGCCAGAAGCCGAGTTCCGGCGTGCGGGTGCGGGCCAGCGATTCGTCCCCGCTCATCAGATGGCGGGCGAAGGCCAGCAACAGCAGTGTTCCGGGAAGCAACCCAGCGAGCATCACCGGCATGTAGAACCAGACGGGTTCCAAGTGGTCGAATGGTTTGATGAATCTCATGATGTTGTGTTCCCAGAAAAAGTATCGGAGGAACACGGGCTGTCGCAGGAAAATCCCGGCATACCACGGCAGGTTGACGAGGAGAACGACCGACAGAAAGCCGACAACGTGTTTCCAACCGATGGCCGCTCGCTGGCCGGTGAGCCAGCCGTGCATCAGCATGGGCGGCGCCAGCAGGATCAGCGGAATCGGCCCCTTGGTCAACACGCCAAACCCGCAGGCGACAGCCGCCAGATACCACCAGCCCCGGCGCAGCGTCGGCCCGCGAACGGCCTCGAAACCGGCGAGCAGGGCCAGCGTGACCCACATGGTCAGCAGGCCATCCATGATGAGCAATCGGCCCATGCCGACAAACCCCGGCGTAATGCCCAGCAGCAACGCCCCCCAGAATGCGGAGCGTTCCCCGAGGCTTCGCCGGCCGATCAGATAAACCAGCAAAATGGTGAGATGCGTGGCGATGGCCGGAATCAACCGGGCCGCCGCCTCGCTGACGCCGAACACGGAATAGCTGGCCATCACCAGCCAGTAGAGCAGGGGTGGCTTGTCGAGATACGGCTGGCCTTGCAGCGTCGGCACCACCCATTCGCCCCGCGCCAGCATTTCGCGCGGAATCTGGGCGTAACGTCCCTCGTCCGGTTCCAGCAGCCGGAAGTTGAGCGTCGGGTATAGCAGCAGGGCCGGAAGGAACAGCAGGATCAGGATGGCTGATCTTCGCGTGGCCGTGGGTTCCGCGCTCCGGCCCGGAAAGAGGACCGTCGTCCAGAGATACGCCGCCCAAGAGCCGAGATGCCGAGGCCGATCCGTCGTCATGATCGCCCATCCTCCCTGATGTGCAAGGGGGGCATTTTCGCACGGAAGGGGGGAATCGGTCAACCCGAAGCGGAAGACCCTTTGCGTTCTTTGGGGGAAAGGCAGAATACCTCAAACAATCACCTTGGGAGAGCGACATGACCCGCCGCGATGACGAGTTCACCATTCACCGACTGACGGCGGCCGAGGTTCCCTTGCTCCGCGATTGGGCCGATGGGGAAAAGTGGAATCCCGGTACTCATGATGCCCCGGCGTTTTTCGCCACCGATCCGGATGGTTTTTTCGTCGGATGCCTGGGCGATCTGCCGGTCGCCAGTGTCTCTTGTGTGCGGTATGGCGAGAATGCCGCGTTCCTCGGCATCTATATTGTCCGGCCGGAACATCGCGGCAAAGGGTTCGGTCTGCGAGTCTGGCAGGCGGGGATGGCTCACGTGGCCGGCCGGGTGGTCGGGTTGGACGGGGTGTTGGCTCAAGTGCCGAACTATGAGGCCAGCGGGTTTCGCTTCGCCCACCATCAGCTCCGGTTCGCCGGAACGGGCGGGGGCGAGACGCCCGCCGGGTTGACGCCGCTGGCAGATGTTCCCTTCCCCAAACTGGCCGACTACGACGAACGATGCTTTTTCGCCCGGCGGGAAGTCTTCCTGCGTCAGTGGTTGAAACTGCCGGAATCAGTCGGCCGGGCGATTGTCAATGATGGTGAAATTCGCGGGTACGGTTTGTTGAGAAGATCAGCCGATGGTCACAAGATCGGCCCTTTGTTTGCCGACGACGAAACCATTGCCGCCGAGTTGCTGGCCGGATTGGTGGCGACGATCCCCGGTCAGCCGTTCTGCATCGACATCCCCGAGGCCACCGTCCAACCCGGCGCCGACCACCTCATCCGGCGGTTCTCCATGACGGAGGTGTTCCGCACCGCCCGGATGTACAACGGGCCAATACCGACGTTTGACATCAAACGGGTTTACGGAGTCACCACATTGGAGTTGGGATAATGCAAAATCAACAGATATTTTGTGTGAGATTATCAAGAGCCCCACTGCGTGAGCGGTGGGGGTGGTTTTCTGCGTGTGATGGCCACCCCCACCGCTCACGCAGTGGGGCTCTTGAAATCATTTGCAAATGTTGTTGCTTGATTTTGCAATAAGAAGTCAGGTGGTCTACGAAGACCGCCGCCTCCTTGGCCAACAAGATGAAATCGGGAGAGCCGGACACCGATCAATCAAGTTTGAACGGTTCGAGGGTGTTGTCACCGTTTTTGATGGTGATTTTCCACGAACTCTTGGCCGGGTCGGAGTATTTCCCCTTCCAGACGTCCACTTCGATGTCCCGCCCGGCCTTGTCCGCTCCTCCACGGAGCAACTCGAACGTCACCACGTAGTCGCCCGGCGGCGCCCCGTCGTTTGGGGCCGCGGTGTTCAGGGTGAATCGGCCGTCTTTGCCAGTCTCTCCGATCGGAGTAAACTTGATGGCCCCGATGTCGAACTGCGGGTGGAACGTCACCTTGACCCCGGTTGCCGGTTTGTCCTTGAACAGAACGGTGCCAGACACCGGGACGGTGCGGGGGCCTGAACTGCCCCCGCACCCGGCGGCCATTGCGCACACCAGAGCGACGAGGATGATTCGGTTAGTAATCACCGACCACCTCGCCACCGTTGCGGCTTCCGAGCGCCATGTAGGTGGGCATGCTGATGGTCTGGCGGAGGAACTTCACCGAGCCGTCGCAGAACAGGAAGTTACACCCGCCGGTGTGCCGGCTGCGGAACGAATAGACCGGACTCTTGAAGAGGATGTCGTGCAGGCCGGGGGCGTCCACGATGGTCCGGGCGTAGTAGGGGCCGGAGAGGGTGTTCATCGGCACGGTGGTGCGGCCCTCGCTGTAGTAGTCGCCGCCGCTGCTTGCCCAGGCGATCGGACCGCCCGACGCCGTCGCCGTGCCGACCGTCACACTGCCAATCGTGGTGCTGGTGTACCCTTGCAGGATGTTGCTCATGTCGCCGGCGGCGATCGTGCTGGAAAGCCCGTCAGTGATGGCCGCGAAATTGATCCGGTACGAGGTGTCCGGCTGCCACCAAGTCGGGTCGGCGGTGTGCTTGGCCGCCAGCGTCACGCCGGTGGCGTAATCCAAGCCGGCGTCCATCCGCGAGATGAACACTCCGTCCGAGGGGGAGAAACCATACGTCTGCCCCGTCTTGTAGATGTCGCCCGCAAGAGGCGGCGAGTGGACATCGCTGTTGCCGCGGTTCCACCCGTAGCTCGCATAGTCGTTAAACACCGGGCTGACCGGAACTCCTTCCGAGGGGCAGAGGAAGATGCTCAGGGGCTTGGAAGCCAGTTGGAAGTTGGTCAGGCCGCCGGTGATGCCGGGGGCGCCGGTGGAAGTCGCGACGAGGTTGAGGTTGAACTGCTTGTAGAGGTTGTCCTGCTCAATGTACGGCAGCAACTCGAAGGCCACCGGGTAGTGGCGAAAACGGTAAAAGATGTTCTGCATGCCGGGGTTGGTGTCCTCGCAACCGCCGCCGCAATAGCTCATGTTCGGCAGGCTTTGCTGGGCGTCGTGGAACCCGTGGATGGCGAGACCGCTCTGCTTGAGATTGTTCGTGCATTTCATCCGATTGGCGGCTTCGCGGATCTTTTGCACGGCGGGCAGCAACAAGCCAATCAGAATCGCAATAATGGCGATCACAACGAGTAATTCGATGAGCGTAAAGCCCCTTCGTTTGTGAAGTCGCATGAGGGGTTGTTTGCGAAGTCGCATGAGGGTGTCTCCTGTCTGCAAAAACATAGTGAATAGACAATTAAAACATCGAGTCAAAAAAACGGCGAGGACGCGGCATTCTGCCGCGTCCTCGCCGTGACGCTTCGGCACCGTCCTTTCGGAGGGAGGCGAAACGCGGTCGGGCGCCGCGACTGCGAAGGAGTCGTTTGCCTTACTTCGCCTTCGGCTTCGCGTGGCTCAGCGCGATCAGCGCGTAAGCCGTGTCGAGGTTGGGATCGCCTTCCATCCAAGTGGCGAAATCATTGCTCCAACTGCCGTCTTTCTTTTGACGATTCGCCAGCGCGCGGGTGATGTCCGCTCGCCAATCGTGGGCTTTGCCGTTCACGTCGGTGATTTCATCGATCCCCATGGCTTCAAAGCACCTGGCCATCGCCACCAGATAGTAGTAAAAACCTTGTCCGCCCGCGCCTTCTTGACGTCCGGGATTGATGTCCACAGAGTAGTTCTTGCTGACCCATTCCATCGCTTTCTTGTAACGCGGATCATCTTTGCCCACGCCGCAGTAGACAAGCGATTTCAAGCCCGCATAGGTCATGCTGCCGTAGCCGGGGCGTGCCGCCACTTCATCCGTGGCGCCGCCTTTGTTTCCGGCAGCCAGCACATAGATAAAGCTGCCATCGTTGATCTTGCCGGCCCACGGTTGGGTGTTTGCTTCGCTCTTGAAGTTCTGCATCCGGCCGACAAAGACGAGGGCGTGTTTGAAAATCACATCATCCCTGGCAACGCCCGCGGCAACCGAGGCATCCAACGCGAAGTGTGTGTTGGACAAATCGCCGCGTGTGTTGGGGCCGTAACCAAAGCCGCCATAATTCATGTCGTCATCTTTCTTGCCATCAACTCCCCCGACCTGACCTTTGCGCAAGTAACTGATAGCGTTCTCGACCACCGGGTCGTATTTCTTCAAACCAGAAGATTTCAATGCCTGAATATTCACGCTGGTCGTGTAGAACTTATGGCGAAAATCATCCCCCTGGCCGGCGATATGGCCTTCCTTGGAGTTGACGTAGCCTTCAATGAACTTCAGCCCTTTGGTCGCAACGGGATCATCGGCGGTGATGACTCCGGATTTGAGCATGCCGTTCAAAACCACTGCCGTAATGCCCGGATGAGCCGTCTTGCTCAACGAACCATCATCAGCTTGGGTGGATTTCAAATAAGCCGCCGCCGCCGTAGTCAATTGTTCCCAAGACTTTCCTTTGGGACCGTCTTTCTTTTGCTTCGTTTCATCTTTCTTTTCTTGAGCCGTCATCGATTCCGGTGATGATGAGGCCAGCACGGCAATCATGGCAAAAGCACCAGTGATGGCGATGCAAAATCGTTTCATGGAAACTCCCTGAGCTATATGTGCTTTGTTGCGACGGTCGGCAAACATAGGCATTTCACATGCCAACAATCATTTTGCATGCCAGGGCTGAAAAGGCAGACCGAATAAGCGGGTTCCAAGAAGCAGAGGCAGAATCGCTGGATAAAAAATGTCCGGGCTTGTTCATTTTTAATCCTCCTTCAATGACGGGAAGTCGCCTCTCACCGCTATTTGAACAACGGTACGAAACTTGCCTGATGATTCGGACCCAACAAGAGATTGATGGTTTGAGGAAGACTCGAATGTGCCGGCCATTTTCGCATGTGTGTCTATTATTCATTGTGATGTGCGGCACCACCGGCTGTGCCAAACCTGATCGAGTCAACGTTTATCCGGTTGAAGGCGTGCTCACGGTTAGCGGGTTGCCTGGGGCGGAAGCACATATCAGTTTTCACCCGGTCAATGCCGGTGCCAAAGGGATGATTTCGGTGGCGGTGGCGATGGCGGGGCCCGACGGGCGTTATCGTTTATCGACATACGCGAGTGGAGACGGCGCGCCTGCGGGCGAATACGCGGTTGTTGTGATTTGGCCAAATAACTCGATTCCGCGTGATGAATGCGTTGATCCCATCCATGATCGGCTCAAAGGCGAATATGGCGATATCACCAAGACGCCTTTGCGGGCAACAATTGAGCCTCGTTCCAATGAAGTCAATCTCCAGATTGAAATTCGCACCGGAGGCGGCTGGTCGTTGCCAAAGCGAAGTGAATTAGACAGGCAATTCAATAATAATGACAAAACAAATTCAACAACAAGATAGGTATCAGGCGAATCAGGTCATCCGCTGGCATATACGGCAATGGGGGCGACTCCCGCTTCGCCCCCGCCACATCGTCTAATCAATCAGCATCAAGTGATCCGCCAAGCTGGTGCAAAGACGCGACAAAGGTGTCAGGCGGCCCGGCGCGTCTCCAGTGCTTTCGTCACCCGGTTGGCGACGGTGTGGCCGTCCCCCTTCAGGGCGTGTTCCCAAATGCGGATGACCTTCCAGCCCATCTTGGTGAGCGTTCGGGTCACCAGTCGGTCTCGCTTGCGGTTTCTCTGAAGTTTGCCGATCCAGAATTCGCCGTTTTGAGCCGGCGCCCGGTAATGCTTTGGGCAGCCGTGCCAGAAACACCCGTCCACGAAGATCGCCACTTTCTCGGCCGGGAAGATAAAGTCTGGATGGCCGAACACGGGCCGGTGCCGTCGCCAGCCGGTGACGCTGTGACGCTTGAAAATGGCCATGACCTTTAACTCGGTGTCCTTGTTTCCCTTTGATCGCACCTTGGCCATCAACTTGGATCGCTCGGCCTGGCTATAAACATCGGCCACCGTTCGCCCTCCGAAGGGGGAATATTCTCCACCAGATTAACCGGCTCGATGAACTGGGGATATGTCAGAAACCTCAAGCAAAAGCAACTTTTAGCCACAAATCGAACGCGGATTCGGACAAAGCAAAGGCAGGATGAAAGCCGGATAGAACAATCATCAGCCAACGTTCTGATTTCAAATCAGGTTTTGGTTTTGCCCGAATCCGTGGCTAAAAATTGCCTTTGTCCGTTCATTTCGTGTCGTGTATCCTTAATCTTTCAAAATCTTCATACTCTCTTCTCGTTCGCCGGAGGCAAACGATGGCCCGGATTGCCTTTCCCTATCCGCCGTCGCCGACAGATATTCCCGATGACCTGACCGACCCGCCGGCCGAATCGACGGCGGCCATTCTCGCGGTTTTCTCGGGGCTGTTCCTATTCCTGCTCGCGTATGTCGGCCTTATTCTCGCCAGTTTTGGCGTGATCGCTTTGGCGGCCACCCGGCATCTCACGGGCTTCGTCATTGCCGATGTCGTTTTGTGCGTCTTCGCGGGTGTGGTCTCGCTGGTGTTGTTGCTCGGCATTTTTAACAAAGATGAGGTGAACCCGGAAATCACCTTTGAACTGGAACCGGAGAACCAGCCGAAGTTCTTTGCCTTCCTCCGGCGCATCACCAATGAGATCGGCGCCCCGATGCCGGATCAGGTGTTCCTTGTTCCAGATGTGAACGCCGCGATGTCCCAACCGGTGTCCCTCATCAACTTGTTTGTGCCTCCCAAGAAAAATCTGATCGTTGGGTTGGGCTTGGTAAACGCCCTTAATCTCAGCGAGTTCAAGGCGGTGATCGGCCACGAGTTCGGCCACTTTTCCCAGAAGACCAGCCGGATGACTTCCTATGTGGCCCTCGCCCGGCGCATCATGGTCAATCTGGTGGTGGGAAAGGACTGGCTGGAGCGGTCGCTGCAAAGCGCCAAACATAACACCAAGCACGCCCAAGACGCGACGGCTTTGTTCTCATGGAGTTACATCGTCATCGTCGGCGTGCCGGTTTGGGGCATTCGCTTCCTGATGAACCAAGTGTTGAAGTTGATGACGCTCGCCTATCTCTCGATGTCGCGGGCGAACGAGTTTCACGCGGACCGGATTGCCGTCAGTGTCGCGGGGAGCAACGCGATAGTTCATGCCCTTGCCCGGTTGGATTTTGCCTCCGAATCGCTTGGTCAAGCCGTCAACGAACTGCACACGGCCACCGAGCATAAGCTCTACACGGACGACCTGTACCATCACCAATCAGCCGCGATGGGCTATTTGCGGAAGACCAAGAAGAAGCCCCGGCTCGGGTTGCCGCCGGAACTTGACCACCCCGACGAGGGGGAAGAAATTCGCGTCTTCAAAGACGAAGACGACGAACTGGACAATACGCCGGAAATGTGGAAATCCCATCCCTCGAACTATGACCGCGAGGCCAACGCCAAGGAGCAATTCGTCACGGCCGAGATCGACGAGCGTTCCCCGTGGACGTTATTCAACGAAGTGGACGTGATCCGGGAGCGGATGACTTATCGCTTCTACCGAGTGGTGTTCCGGGTCAAGAAAACGGTGAACCTCTCCCCGGCCGCCAAGGTGCAGGGCTTCATCGACGACGATCATGCCGAAATGACCTACGACCCGAAATACGCGGGCTGTTACGATCAACGGCCAATTTACCTCGGCGATATCGAAGAACTGGAAAAGATGGTGGCCGAGGAGGATTGGGACGCCGAGCGGATCACCCGCGTGCATTCTCGGTTGTACTCCAAACTGGAACGCAAGGTGGAGGATTTCGACGACATCCGCCAAGACATTCGCCGCTTGATGCGGAAATGCTTCGGCAAGCCAAAGGGCCGCGACCGGCGGGAACTGGAAGACCTGGAGGATCAGTTCAAGGGGGTGATCGACTGGTTCACGTCGTTCGACCGCCGGGTGTATCTGGTATATGCCCAGATGGCCAAGCAACTCGGCATCCCGCAGCAGAAGGAAATCATCCACCGATATGACTTCCACCTTCGGCTTCAGGAAATTCACCGGAAGATTGCGTTCACGAAAGAGCGGGTGGAGGACATCCTCGAAGGGATGAAGCACTTCGGTGACGGTGGCTTGCCGCAATGGTACATCGAAGAGTTGATGGACATTTTGAAGGAAGGCCGCCGCAATTTGAAGAAGTGTCTGCAACAGGCCGAGGAAATGTACACCCCGGCAATGGCCAACGTGGAGAAGGGGACAAAGTTCGACGAACTGATTTTTGAAGGCGAATTGCTGCGGGAAATCCCCGAAACGTTCGTGACCTCCAAATGGATCGACAAACTGCTGAAGCAACTCACGATGACCCGGCAACGAGTCCACCGGATGGATTACAAGAGCCTCGGGGCCATCCTGCTCATGCAGGACAAACTCCACACCGCGTGGCTGGCCAAGGTGACCCCCACGACAGTTTCCGGCGACTCCAGCAATCCAATGTTTGAAATCATGGATGATTCGCCGGCCGCGAAGGTGGCGCCGCCGTTGCCGAAACGGTCGGCGTGAGCGCTTGGCGGGGAGGCGGGATGCTTTCCCCGCTTCAAATCCATTTTCTGAATTCCACTTGGCCTGTCGTCGCGGTAAACTTGTCTCACGGTGACAAAACCTTTCAACCAACCATTCTGCCCGAAACCGGAGCCGGTGATGGAAACCCCGAATCGTCGCACTTTTCTCGCGTCGGCCGCCGTGGCCGCCGCGTTTGCCAACCCCGCGCGGGCCATTGAGCCGGACGTGGTGACGCTGGGCATCATCGGGTCCGGCGGCCGGGGGAACGAACTCCTTCGGGCGTTCGGCAAAGTCAAGACGCGAATCGTGTTCGTCGCCGATCCCGATGTCGCCCGTCGGGAGAAACTGGCCGATGCGTCCGCAAAGGAGTTGAAGCAGGAAACGAAGGCGGTCAACGATTTCCGCACGATGCTCGACAGCAAGGATGTGCAGGCCGTCGTCGTCGCCACGCCGAACCACTGGCATGCCCCGGCCGCCATCCTCGGCTGTTCGGCCGGCAAGCATGTGTATGTGGAAAAGCCTTGCAGCTTCGACCCGAACGAAGGAGAACTGCTGGTGGCGGCCGCCCGCAAGAACAAACGGCATGTGCAAATGGGCAACCAGCGCCGCAGCTTCGATGTGTACATGGAAGCGGTGAAACTGCTGAAGGCGGGCGAGATTGGCCGCACCTATCTCGCCAAGTCGTGGTATTTCAACAACCGGCCCACCATTGGGGCCGCGAAGCCGGGCGATGTGCCGAAGGGGTTGGACTACGCCCTCTGGCAAGGCCCGGCCCCGGCCAAGCCGTTTCAGCCGAACTTTCTCCATTACAACTGGCATTGGTTCTGGAACTGGGGCAACGGCGAACTCGGCAACAACGGCATCCACAGCATCGACGTTTGCCGCTGGGGTCTCGGCGTCGAATACCCGATCCGCGTGAGTTCCACCGGCGGCCGTTATCAGTTCGCCGACGATCAGGAAACGCCGGACACCAACAACGTGACTTACGACTTCCCCGACCGCAAGACGATCACTTGGGAAGGCATCAGTTGCATGACGGCCCCCGGCTATTCCGGCTATGAGATCGTCTTCTACGGGGACAAAGGCACGATGGCCGTGCGCGACAACCTTATCAAGATTTGTAACCCGAAGGGAGCCGAGGTGAAGCGGATTGAGAAAGCCGGCAATCTCGGGATGCACCTGAACAACTTCCTCTCGGCCGTGATGTCGGACCAACCGTTGAACAGCGAAATCGAGGAAGGGCACAAGAGCACGCTGCTGTGTCATCTCGGCAACATCTCCTACCGCACCGGCCGCACGCTGAATATCGACCCGAAGACCGGCAAGATCGTGAACGATAAGGAAGCCAGCGCGTTCTGGTCCCGTGAGTATGCCAAGGGTTTCGAGCCGAAGGTGTGAGGTCTGATTAACTCAAGAGCCCTGTTGCGTATGCGGCAGGGCTCTTGAGTTGATAATTTTCTTTGTTGGCCATCTGTTCTGGAGATTCAGCCTTCCCAACGACAAATGATGACATTCTTCAAACGCATCTCACGCATTCAGGTGTCGAGTGGCAACTGCTTGACGAACCTGCGCAACTCGCCGCAGAAACGGAATGGCGGGTTGTCTTTGGTAACGCATTCCGGGGATCGCCTCGTTTGCGCCACGGAGCCAAGGCGGAACATGAGTATCTTCTGCAGCCTTGTGCTCACTATTTGATCGTCCCGTTCACATCAGATGTCGAAGGGACTTGGATGGACTTGCGGCATCGAGCCGTCATAGGCGCTTATGAGTGCCGTGGCGAACTTGTCTCTCTGGGTCAATTCTGCAACGCCGAGTTTTTCGTCTCTCCGCTGGACTTTGAATGGACTCTTGTTCATACTCATGAAGATCACGCCATTGGTGGCCCGTATTTCATCCGGCGTAAGTGGCTTCGTTGACGCTGGCGAAGAAATCGGGCCGCTGTCTTCTTCCGACAAACTTCCATGCCAGATCCCAAACCCATTGCGGCCGTCGTCACTGTGTATCGCCGACATTCCCATGCGGATGTGATTGTCGGCAAAATCCTGGAGGGGCCGACTTACGATGGCACGAATCGGTTCCCGCTGAAACTGGTGTCGATGTATGTCGATCAGTTTCCGAAGAACGACATGAGCCGGGATCTCGCCAAGAAGCACGGCTTCAAACTTTGTGACAGCATCGACGAGGCCCTGACGTTGGGCACGGGGAAGCTCGCCGTCGCCGGGGTGTTAAACATCGGCGAGCATGGCGATTACCCGACGAACAAGATCGGCCAGACGCTCTATCCCCGGCGGCGATTCTTTGAGGAAGAGTGCAAGACATTTGAACGCTTGAAGCAAACCGTGCCGGTGTTTAGCGACAAACATCTGGCGGCGACGTGGGCCGATGCCAAGTGGATGTACGACCGCTCGCGGGAGTTAATGGTTCCGTTTCAAGCGGGGTCATCCGTTCCGTTGACGTGGCGAAAGCCCGATTTGATGTTGCCGAAAAACACCGAACTCACGGATGCCGTCATGGTCGGGTACGGCCCAGCCGAGGCATACGGCTTCCATACCCTCGAAGGGTTACAGTGCATGGTCGAACGCCGCAAGGGGGGCGAAACCGGCGTGGCGGCCGTGCAAATCCTCTCCGGCGAGGCGATGTGGAAAGCCTGCGATGACGGGAAGTTTTCCAAGGAACTGGTCGAGGAGGCCGTGCGAATCATCCCCACGCACGCCAAGGGCGATTACCGGGAGATCACGGCCAAAAACAAGGAAGCGACCGTTTGGCTCATCGAATACCGCGACGGCTTCCGGGCGGCGATCGCCATGCTGAACGGCTATGTCCATGAACGAGCCGAGGACGGCGGGGCGTTCATCTTCGCCGGGAAAATCAAGGGGTCGGCGAAGCCGGTCAGTTGCCAATTCTACCTGCAACACGACGATCCATACGGCCACTTCACGGCCATCCTCAAAGGCTTCGAGTTCATGGTGCGAACCAATCATCCCCCGTATCCGCTGGAGCGCACCTTGCTGACCACGGGCGTTCTGGATGCGATCATGTCCAGCCGGGACGAGGGAGGCAAACGAGTCGAAACCCCGCACCTGAAAATCGCCTACACCCCGACCGACTGGCCGGCCGCGACGGGGGAGATTCCGAAGACCATCAAGAGATAGAAAATGCTTTATTTCCCCAACCCGGCCCACCAGCGGATGGCGGTTTTGCTGATGGTGCCCATGTATTTGCCGTCGGGGGAGTTCATCAGGCCACGCAGGGGTTCGGCGTGGTCGTCGGCGTATTTTTGAGTTTTGTCCGCGAGGTTCCAGACGCGGATTTTCAGGTCGTAACCGCCGCTGGCCAGCAGGTCTCCTTTCAGTGAGAACAGCACGGCGGTGACGTTGTCCTCGGGGCCTTCCAGTTTGTATTCCACTTTGCCCGTCTCAGTGTCCCAGATACGGATGCTGCCCGATTTTTTCACCACGCCGCTGCCGGTGGCCAGGTGTTTGCCGTCCGGGCTGAAGCTGATGGCGTTGACCGCCCCTTCGTGGCCGTCGAGCTTGAACAGCATCTTCGGCCCGGCTTCCTGAAGTTCCCACAACTTCGCCGACTTGTCCCCCCCGGCCGTGGCGAAATGTTTGCCGTCCGGGGCGAACAACACTGCTTTGATGCCGCCGACGCCGTGAACATCTTTCACGGTGTTCACGAGTTTCCCTTCCTCCACTTCCCAGACTTTCAGCGTGTTGTCCGAACCGGTGGTGAGTAACGTTTTGCCGTCGGGTGACAGGCTCATGGAAGTGACTGAGCCGCCGAGGTGGGCGTTGATCGTCTTCACCGGGGTCGGGTTCGTTGGCTTGGAATCACTGGATTTTTCCATTTCCATGTGGTGCTTGCGGGCGGCGAGGACATCCCAGTATTTCACCGTGCCATCCGCCGAGGACATGATGAATGTTTTGCCGTCCGGCGCGAAGGCCGCCCCGGTGACCGCCTTTTTGTTGGAGCTGAAGCAATGCAGGGCCACGGTTTTCTGGTCCATCGGGAACACGACCACCATCCCGGAATCGAACGCGGCCAGCACATACTTGCAGGAGTTGTCCACCGTCAGCACGGAGGGGGCGCCTCCTTGAATGCTGAACCGGCCCCGCTCCCGGCTGGCTTGTTGGCCGAAGGCTGTAAGCGATAACGTCAGAACCACCAGCAGAGAGAGCGGTTTCATGGGAGTCCGTCCGGGATGATGAAATTGAAGCGACCGGCCAAATCACGGAGGCATCTTAGCCCGGCCTTCTCTTGTGTCCATCGGCCGGCCGGGGCGGTTCTTTCGGCAGCATACGGGAATTTGCGCCGCGGGTGAAATCCAATGAGAACAATCACTTGTCCGGTGTTTGACCGCCCGGCGGACCGGCTTTAAGCTTCTTTCACAAGTCGATGTGGCATCGGGTCTTCCGAATTCACGGCGATTTCCCCGCTGATTTGGATTCGCAATCCTGTCATGCCAATTTGAATTTCCCCAACACACGATGATTTCGTGGAGGAAGCCCATGGTGCGCACACACCGGAAGTGTCGACGTTCCGCGTTTACACTCATTGAACTGCTCGTGGTGATTGCAATTTTGGCCATCTTGGTCGGCTTGCTATTGCCGGCCGTGCAGAAGATCCGCGAAGCCGCCAACCGCATGGCGAGCGGCAATAACCTGAAACAATTGACGCTGGCGATGCACAACTTTGAAACCACCAACGGCCGCGTGCCCCCGTTGCTCGGCGGTTGGGGAAGCACGACCTATTCGACCACTTATGGCCCGCCGCATGTGTTCTTGCTCAATTATCTGGAGCAGGACAACCTCTATAAGACGATGAACGCCGGGGGCTTGTGGTATGCGTGGTGGTCCGGCATTCCGGCGGGGACGAACCCATACGCCAAGCCGGTGAAGACGTTCTTCAGCCCGGCCGATCCTTCGCACATCCTCGGGATGAATGTGGCGATGGGCTACGCGGCCACCAGCTACGCGGCCAACGGCCAGTTTTTCGCCAGCACCAACAACACCGGAATCATGACCGCTTGGGATCGCGGTCTCTCCGTCGCCAAAATTCCGGACGGAAGCTCGAACACGATTGTCTTCACGGAGAAATATGCCTCCTGCAATGCCGGCGGCTCCTTGTGGGGAGTGCAGTGGAGCCCGTGGTATCCCATCGTGGCCTCCGACCAGACCGGCGGCGGGGCCGCTTATGCCTCGCCAGCCGGGGGCAAGCTGATGTTCCAAGTGCAGCCGACGTTCAAGACCGGGGGAACCTGCGACCCCTACCGGGCCTCCACCCCGCATGCCTCCGGTATGTTGGTCAGCCTCGCCGATGGCAGCATCCGAACCCTTCGGCCGACGATGTCGGCCCAGACGTATTGGAACGCCCTGAAACCGGACGACGGGGCGATCCTCGACAGTGATTGGTAATGACTTTGATGATGTATGGTTCCGCCCGTGGCGGATGGGGCGGGCCGTTTTTGACGCTCACGTTTTATTAGGAGAAGGCTCATGAAAACGATCATTCGACTGGCGCTGGTGTGCGGAATTCCGAGCTTGTTGATCGGTTGCGGCGGTTCCAAGGACGCGGCCAAGTACGCCGCTAGTTCCCCAACCGAAAAGATGGAAATGCCAGCCTTCGCCCGGCAAATGGTGAAGTAAGCCGGGCATGGGGATGGAGAAATGTGAAGAAAAGCCTCAAAAATGATAGCTCGATGAAGAATTGACGAGCAATCTTCACGTTCATATCAACGCCATACTCGTCGGATAGAGATACGGGGCAGGTCTAATCTCCCGTACATCTTTCCCAGAGGAGTGTTGGAATGACATTTCCGAAACGTCGTGATCGGGGTTTCACCCTGATCGAACTCTTGGTGGTGATTGCGATCATCGCCATCCTGATCGGCCTGCTTCTGCCGGCCGTCCAGAAGATTCGCGAAGCCGCCAACCGGATGGCTTGCAGCAACAACATGAAGCAGCTTGGCCTCGCCGCCATGAACTACGAGGGCACCAACGGCTACATCCCGCCGAGCCTTTATTTGGAACTGAGCACCTCGGCGACGTTTCAGGGCAACAACACCGCCATTCCCGGCGTCAAGGGAACGTATCACTCGTTCGTGCCGTTCCTGTTGCCGTACATCGAGCAGGACAATCTGGCCAAAGCCTACAACATGAACGCGGTGTTCTGTGACCCCGCCGGCAACGCGGCGCTAATCAAGACGCCGATCAAAACCCTGATTTGCCCCTCGACCCCCCGGTCGTCCTCAACGCTGAACAACTCGACGCTCACCACCACCAGCCCAGCCATCCCGTTCGCGGCCGCTCCGACCGACTATGCCTGCAACGGGGTTAACACGGGGTTCATCCCGTTGGCCGGTTATCCTGTGCCGTCCACCACTTCGGACACCCTGTCGGGTCCGATGCGTCCTTGGATCATCGGGCCGTCCGCGTATTTGAGCCTGTTGGGGGCGGGGCCGTCCGAACGGTCCACGATGGCCAGTGTGACGGACGGGACCTCGAACACGATCCTGCTTTGCGAAGACGCCGGCCGCCCCGACCGTTGGATCGGTGGCAAATTGGTGAGCAGCGGCACGAAGAACGATGGCGGCTGGGCCGACCCGGAAAACGCCTACGGCGTCGATGGTATCACGGTGAACAATAGCACCAATCCCCCCACCAGCTCCAACGGGGGCAATTGCATGATCAATTGCGACAACGATAACGAAACCTACGGGTTCCATACCGGCGGCGCCATGCACGCCTTCACGGATGGTTCGGTTCGCTTCATCAAGGCCACGATCACTCCGCAGAATTATTGCGCCCTCATCTCCAAGGCCGGCGGCGGCCTGACCGGCGCCGAAACCAGTCCCGCCGAGTAATCCCGACCGAGGAAAGACAAATGACACGCACAGCCATCAGGTCGCTGGCCTTTGCCTTGCTGGCCGGGATTACCCTGCCGGGGTGTTCGGACAGCAAGAGGCCGCCGACTTTTCCCGTCACCGGCAAGGTGATGTACAACAAGACCACCGTGCCAGCCGGGGCGATGGTGTACTTTCACCCACTGGACCCGGAGGTGGAAAAGAAGAATGGCGGCAAGCCGTTCGGCAAGGTGAAGGAAGACGGAACCTACTTGCTGACGATGTATGGCCCGGATGACGGGGCCCCGGAGGGGGAATACGGCGTGACGTTCGACTGGCGCGGAAAACCGAAGGACGCCCCCAAGTTCCAACTGACCGAAGAAGGAGGCCCGGTCGGCAAACCCCTCTTGAATCCGAAATACGGCAACCCCCAGCAGCCGGTTTTTAAGGTGACAGTCAAAAAAGGCGAGAAGAACGAGTTCAATTTCGACGTTGACTGACTCCCATCCGCGAACTCGGCTCTTAACCGGCGTTCGCGGAGATTTTGTAACTTTCTCTCCGCTTTCGGGTTGACCCTTCCAAGATCGCCCCTTGGAAGCGGAAGACATCCCATGCGTTTTCTGATCATCACGCTCATCACATCACTGTTCGCCATTTCCAGCCTCCGCGCGGCCAATCCGTTGGCGGAAAAAGAATGGATGGTCGAGGGAGTTGTCCGGAAAGCCTTGCTGTATGTGCCGACCACCGGGAAAGCGGATGCCCCCGTGATCTTCGCCTTTCATGGCCACGGCGGGACGATGGGACATGCCGCCCGCACCTTTGCTTATCAAACGCAATGGCCGGAGGCGGTGGTGGTGTACATGCAGGGCTTGAACACCCCCGGAAAACTGACCGATCCGGAGGGGAAGAAATCCGGCTGGCAAGCCAACGCGGGCGATCTCAAGGACCGGGATTTGAAGTTCTTCGATGCCGTGCTGGCGACGTTGAAGAAAGATCACAAAATCGACGAGAAGCGAATCTATTGCACCGGCCACTCCAACGGCGGGGCCTTCACCTATCTGTTATGGGCGCAACGTGGGGATGTGTTCGCCGCCGTCGCCCCGTCGGCGGCCATCTTTGTCCAAGGGATGAAAGACCTCAAGCCGAAACCGGCGCTGCATGTCGCCGGGGAAAGCGACCCGTTGGTGAAATACGACTGGCAGAAACGCATGATGGACGTGGTGAAAAAGCTGGATGGTTGCGACACCGAAGGAAAAGAATGGGCCAAACTCGGCGATCTGGTGGGAACGAAATACGAGTCGAAGACGGGAACGCCGTTCATCACTTTGATTTCGCCGGGAACGCACACGTTCCCGGAAAAAGCGCCGGAATTGATTGTGAAGTTTTTTAAGGAGCAGGTGAAGAAGTGACAGTATGGTCTTTGAAGGACAGTCTGATCCCTTGAACCCACCTCGAATTTGCTCGTTTCAAGAGCCCCACTGCGTCAGCGGTGGGGGTGGCTTTCAGTGTGCTGCGGCCACCCCCACTGCTGACGCAGTGGGGCTCTTGAAAATGAAAACTCCATCCTCACCGTCCTGCGATCTGGCTCAAGATCGTCGGGTCTTGGATCTCTTGATCCCTCGCCAACATCAGCACTTTTGACACCACCTCGGCCGTTCGTGGGTCGTCATCCGCAAAGGGTAAGAACAGCCTCCCGCGATGCTGGCTGTGAACCGGAACCACACACAGCGAACCGCCCGGTTGTTTGTGGACGGTGCCGCTGCCCAAGTGAACTGAGTAATTCCCGAGTTCCCCCTTGATGAAAGCGTGTTTGCTCTCGTATCTCACGTTGGCGATCTTCAAGAGCGAACACGTTTCCTTGAGCAAAGTTTGCCGCATCTCCACAGTGGACTGACTGGCTTCCGGATCGATCCCGCCGACGTGGGCCACGCTGACCACCAAGTCCAGGTCACGCATGACTTCGCTGAAAATCTTCGCCGGGATTTCCGCGAGCGGAAGTTTCTTCCAATCACCGCGACGGTGGAATTCGACGCTGGAGAACGTCAGTCCTTCGACTTCGGCCGGGGTGGTGTAGCCGTGGTCGAAGTTGACGCTAGCCACCAAATTGTCCCGCCGGAAGAGTTTGTCCGTTCCCTCGCGGGTGGACCAGCCTCGGGAAGAGAACAACGCGGTCGATTGTTGCGGGTTCAATTGTTGACCGGCGAACCGGGTCGATTGATGCCCTTCTTCCTTCTCCGATGGAGTAAGGGTGTAGACTTCGCGGAACACCTGTTTGAACGGCTGCACCCGCTCGCTCTTAAAGCACTCGGCCTGCCACTCCGGCCAATCTCCGGCGGCCAGCAAATCAAGCGGATGGGCGATCATCCAAGTTTGGTCAGCCTTGAGCGGCACGTTCTTGCCGGTGTGATCCCGCAAGGCTTTGCCGCCGTTCACCGGGTAGCCGCGAACATCCCCGGACTGCAACACCAACCGAGTGAGCAACGGTTTGACGAGGGCATGCCCCATCAGTTGCCGCAACTCGACGGTTGTGAATTCGTCCCCGGCGCACATGGCCTGTTCCAGCGACCGCTTGGTGCTGGAGGACATCCGTTTCAGCCCTTTGGCCCGCTCCACCAAGTCAGTAACCTTGGGAAGTTTCTTCACATCCGGCGGGATGGACTTGAGCGGCTTGCCATCCCGAGTTTGTGAAATCTCGGGGATGGCCTCGCCCGTCAGTGTGAGCGTGACAGCCACGTTCTTCACATTGAGGGTCACCGGTCCCTCCAGCAAGTCGGAAACCTGCTTCGCCCCGACGGCCCATTCCAACCGCATCGGATCGCCGTATCCGGCCGTCACGGATAGATTTTCCAATCCGAGCCGGGCGGCCGCCATCGCCGGTTCCTTGCTCAAGGAACTGAGGCCACGGGCATAGCGTTCGTAATCCATCAGCACTTTGTGCCGGTCGAGCAGTTCGGCTTCTCGCTTGACCTCATCTGTCGGCAGTGGCAACAACCCGAGGAGTTTCACGAATTCCTTGAGGTTCTTCTTGCGGATGCCGTCCACCAATTCCTTCTTCTTCGTCTTGCCAAGCAGCACATCCGCAAGGCGTTCAGCTTTCTTGTGTCCCTGCCCGTAGCCAAGGAACTTGGCCGCCTCTTCGATAGCGTCCCAGCGTTTGGCGCTGCCAACGGCCGCGTAAGCCAGATGGAACCATTGCACATCGATCACGCCATCGGCCCGTTGCTCGGCCGTCAGGTTGGTGCGGGCTTTCAGGATTTCAGCCCATGCGCTCTTAGGCTTTTCCTTTGGGGTTTCGCTGGCGGGCGAATCATCGTCGTCTTCATCCATGTCATCATCGTCGTCGTTCTCAAATGCGTTGCTCCACGAGTTGGCGGTGTGGGCAATGAACCACCAAACCGCCTCGCTGAAGCCGGGCCATTTCAGCGTGTGTTCGACGAAACTCAGCCAGCGCGGGTTGAGCATCGCCAGATTGAGGATGCGCTCGTCTGTCACTTCCCCGGCGGCGATGCCCGCCTTCGCCAAGGCGGCAAAGCTCTCGGGCGTGTCCGTCGGCAATGGATAACTGCGGCGAATCAGATTGGTGAGGATGGCGGGCTTGGAATCGGCGACGCCGTAGCTCGTCTTGGCGAACGGCTGTTTGCCCAGTGCCCGGATGATGCGGAACAACAACTCGGCCCCGTGAACGCTGACGATTTCCTTGGCAGGGGTGGTGGCTGCCGTTGGTGTTTCGCCACGGGTGAGTTCAATTTCCAAGATGCGATCCCGCACCTTGGCGGCCATGTCCCGCAGTTCGGGATGGGCTTCAATGATCGGGGGAAGCTTGCCGTCCGCAGGGGTGACCTCTCGCAGGAGATCGAAACTTTCATCCCCCCATCCCCGGCTCAGGCCGCGCTTGCCGATCAGGTGATCGACAAAGTCCGCGACACTGGCCGCCCCGGCTTCGTAACCGGCAAGCAATTCATCGGGTTCGCACCGGCAATGTTTGGCTTCCGAGTGGGGCTGATCCATCCAGCGGAGCAACTTGTACAGGCGGGCGTCGTGATCCTTCGTCCAATCGGCGGATTTCTTGCTCCGAAATTCACGGGTCAGCGAGAGCCAGCGGGTGAAGGACGATCCCGAACGCCAGTCACGGTCCTGCCAGTCATGTTCCTTGGGAATGTGCGCCAGCACTTCCGGAGGGACGATGGCGAGCGAATGTTCCACGGCTTGCAGGTAAAAATCCGCCGTCTTGGGCGCGGGGTGCAGTTTCACCATCCATTCGAGAATCCGGCGGATGATCTCATAGTGAACCTTCACGGGGGGCAGCGGCCGCAATTCCTTCGCGGCCTTCTCGATTGCCGCCGCCATGCCCTTGTTTGAGTCCAGCAAATCTTCGTCATTGTCGTCGTCATCGAACATGAAATCGTCCGGTTCCGCTTCTTCTTCTCCCTCCCGAATGAAAGCCAGCTCCATCGCCACGGCCCGGATCAACTCCAATCCATCCTCGTCCCGGCATTTCGACGACAGACCGGCCCACCATTCATCCCACATCTCCGCGAGCGGCAAATTGGCCCGATCATCGGCAGGCGATTTCTTGATGTCCGGCGTCGGGAACGAGTAATGATTCACGCTCCCGATGACGGCTTCGATCTTGTCTTTTCGCCAAGTCTCGTAAGTGAAAGTCTTGTCTTTATTGGCGTGAATAAACGCATCGAGACTTTTGATAAGTTCGACGGCGGCCGGTGTGGCCAGTTTGATCTTCTGGCGTTTGGGCGTCGTGCCCGTTGTCAGTTCGTCCTGATTCATCAACCCCAAGCCGTCTTCCAGCGAGGCGGGGGCTGACGCTGGGTTCAGCAGGTGTTCGATGGTCTCGGCCTCGGCCTTGGGAAGCCGTTTGCCCTTTTCGTCCCGATAGGCAATGAGCTTGTCGCGGGCGGCATCGGCCTGCCGTTTCTTGCCGATCATCTGCCGGGCCAGTTCGATGCCCGCCACTCGCTGGTTGGCGTCCTTTCCGGCCAACAGGCGGTCAATGGAGGAAAGCACCGGCTTGTCCGGTCGGCCGAGCAGCAGGCCGAGAACTCCTTGCCGGAAGTCGGCGGTTTTGCGGGTGAGGTAGCCTTCGAGTGTTTGGGCCTCGTCCTCCGCGAGTTTGCATTTTTCGAGGGCCTTCAAGGCGGCCCCGCGAATGCCGCCGGAGGGATGTCCGGCGATGGCAAGCAGCAATTCTTGAACTTGCGAAGTGATCGTCCGCTTTTCCGTCAGCAGGGCAATGGCCCGGATGTGTTCAAATTCATCCATCTGCTTCATGTAAGGGATCAGTCGTTCCGGCGGTCGTTTGCCGAGACAAACCGATAGCAGGTTGGCGGCGTTCTCCTGGCTGATGGCGTGTTCTTCCCAACCGGCGGCGACGGGCTTCAGTTCCTTTTCCTTTTCCGGCAGCTTGGGGATCAGTTTTTCCAGTCGCTCGAACAATTCGTCCGGCCGTCCCGGATGGTTGGGTTTGTCCTCTGAATCATCATCGGCGCCGACCACCGTGGGATAATGGTAATAGTCCAACGTGATCGACACGATGGGAAGTTCTTTATCCTCCAGCAACGGCAGGAACAATTCGCCAACACCCGGCATTCCCGTTTGCTTGAGGAACCGGGCGGCGGCATATCGACGGCCGAGCGTCTTGTCCTTCAGAATCGGTGCCGCCGCTTTGACGGCCTCTTGCACATCCGTAAGGGCCATCGCCCAAAGGCCGCGATAAGTGGCATGGGCATCTCCTTTGGCGATGGCTTGCTGAACCGATTTTGGGTCGGTGAGGAACTCCTGAAGCTGGGTCAGGTCGTCCTTGAGTTTCTTGGGGGCGAGGGACGATTCCTCTTCGCCCAGCCACACGGCGGCCGCCCGCGCGACGGATGAAAACCGGATCAGGTTTTCGCGGAGCAGCAGGTTGACCATCCGGGGAAACGCCTGCGGATGGGCCTCGTCCACGGCCTCCAGAATGCTTTGCCGCAAGCCTTCCTGCCGTTGGGCGGCGAGCAGGAGTTTTTCCATGAATTCCCAAGCGGCCGGTTTCGAACAGCACAGCAACGCCCGAGGGATATGGCCCCCCATGCCGCCGATGTCGTGCTGGCCGCCGGCCGAGTCCTTGAGGATTTCGAACACGCTCTCGCCGACCGATTTGCCCTTGTCGATGGCTCCGGCAAGCAGATACCCGAGATCATCGGTGTCGTCCAAATGGATCGCCCAAGCCGCGACCCACTCGATGCTGACAGCATCTTCGGGGAAGGTATCGAGAGAGTTGATAACCGCCAGCAGAAAATCCTTGCGGCGGGAGACATACGCCCCCGGCAGATTGGGGGCGCGGAAGGCCCGGCGTTCGTAGCCGAAGGTGTAGGGCAACCGGGCGAACAATTGCCACGCGGCTTCAATTTCATCGGCCAGCGTGGGAAAGAACGCCTTCAAGACTTGGGCGCGCACCTTTGGCTTGTCGTGCAGCGTCTTGCCCGCTTTTTCGCGGAGGGCCATGTTGATCCGGTAATCACCAGTCAACGGTTTGCCGTCGGCCTGCCGACTGACGAGGTTCATGGCGACCGTGCAGACGGCCGGGGGAAGTTTCTTCACCCGGTTGAACCGGGCTTCCTGATGCTTGGCGGACCGGATTTTCCCGAGTTCTTCGCGGGCTTTGACAGGGTTCAACATGGTTCAGCCCCCCGCCAGCATGGCCAGGCGAACAAACGTGATCCGGCTTTCCGGGGTCACGCTGATGCGCTGGTCGATTTGTTTGATTTCCTCGCCGTCAAGCACCACCAGAAACAAGCCGTCCGTGAAGGCTTCGATGGCCGTGGCGATGGCAACGGGTTCGTCAACCGTTTGCTCCAGATCCCAGCCTCCCATGTCCACTTTCCCCTTGGCCACCCCGTCGGCAATTTGCGCCGCGCTGAGGGCTTTGAGAAGTTTGCGTTCCTCCTGCCGGTCGCGGAACGCGGCGACCTCGGAAGAGACGACATGCGCGAGCAAATCGCGGAGAGTAAACGACCCGGAGTTGGCGGTTGCCGGCAACGGCACGGCATAATCCGCAAACAACGGCTTCCTGCGGCCAAGGGCCTGCCCGGAGATGGTTGGCATGGCTAAATCCCGTGAGAAAGGATGTTGGTTTGGGGATGTTATAACACGGCGATGTGAAGAGATGCCATGTCCGAAGTAAGAGAAATTGAATGACCAATCGTGAAGCCGCGACGCGGAGTCTTCGGAGCGGAGCGCGACCTTTCTGCCACAATTGTCTAAACTACCGCCAATCGCTTAAACTGACAAAGCTTGACGTATTCCGGGCGCTCATGCCACCCGGCTTGCCTGTTGCCTTTGGTTGAGTTGATCGAAGTCCGGTCAGTCAAACGTCGTCGAATTCCTTCTCAGCTTCTGCTCGAAAGACGACCGGAAGGCTCATTTTCTCGCCCTCGCCAACGCCCTCGCCTTGATGATTTCCCACGGAGTGACCGCCTCCGGCCGGGCGATGCTGTCGGCCAGTCGGCGTTCCAATTCCACACGATGTGCGTCGGGAAGCGACATGGCATCAGCCTCGCGGGCGACGCTTTCCCAGATCGCCTCGGCAACAGCGAGTCGGTCTTCCATGTTAAGACGATCAAGACCAAGTTCTTGAATGGTCGGCGCCATGACAACCCCTTGGGAACAGTTCGTCGAATAATCTTATTTTGCGGCAAACGCCGGGACGACCAGCAGGTTGTCCCGTTCCATTTCTTCGTAATCAGACAGAATCTCGTCGGGAGTCATGTCCGAACTGAGCAGTTCCAACAATATTTCGACCGGATGGCGTAGCCCACGGACACATGGTTTGCCGTGGCACACCATTGGATCGATGGTGATCCGAAATAGATTTGTGCTCATATGTATAGTTTGCCAGGACGGAGGATAGCTTCATGGTCGCAAAGAGTTGGGCACGCCCTTGTGGAAGATCCGGGCGTTGAACGCGATCACAATCCGGTCCCGTTCTCCTTTGTAGGGCAGACCGCTGTGGCGAAGGTAGGACGGGAACAGCACCAGCATTCCGTCCTGAAGCGGGGCGTCGAGTTCGTCGGCGAAGTAATAGTTCCCCGGATCGCGGTAGCCGAGCGTCATGGGGGAATAAAACCGGCTGCCGCCGTTGGGGGCGCCTCCTTCTTGCGGGGGGCCGCTGTCTCCGATTTGAACGTAATAGATTCCGCACCATGAACAGTTGGGGTGCAGGTGGGCATCGTGGAAGCCGCCGTCGTTGGTGATGTGGAACCAACTTTCCGTGATCACCATGTCCAGTTGCGACGGCTGAATCCGCCCTCCCTCGACATGACTGATCGCGGCGGAGAGAGTCTGGCTGATGAAGCCCAGCAGTTTTTTCAGGCCGGAGTGTTCCTTGGTAAACAGGTCGAAGTGGCTCTCGTAAATTCCCGTATTCGATTTGGACCGAATGGCGGCCGTGAGCGGGGCCTTTTGCTCTTCCCTCAATTGACAGAGATAATCCACAATCCCCGGCGCCTCCCGGTCGTGGTCCTGCCAGCGCCGATGGAAGATAATCGTCGGCCAGCACATTTCGGCGGAGAGATCGAACGGCGAGGGGGCAGACATGGTTCCAAACTCCCAAAATGAGACGCAGCCAGTTGTTTTTGGCCGACACTGACGCGGCTCTGGCTTGCCGCGCCATGCGTGTCCGACCGGTTCAGAGGTTTCGCGCAAACAAATTGAATGAAAAACTGATTCGCTCGCCCTCGCCTTCAAACGGGTAAACCAGGTGCATGAGCCAGGCCGGGAAAATGTAGAGGTCGCCGACCGCCGGAATTACCCGCCGCATGCCCAGAAAGTCGATGTTTTCCTGCTTGAGCTGGCCGAAGACGAATTGCAATTTTCCGTCCATGTTGGCGGGATCGGCCACTTGGGGCGGCACATGCGTGTAAGCGATTCCCGACAGTTGCCCGGTGTGCTTGTGAGCCGGGTTATAATCCCCCGCCCGTGATTTGACGATCCATGATTCGCCGAATGAAACCAGCGATTCCGGATTGACGGGGCATTCATTGGCTTCGGACAGTCGAAAGAGGTATTGTCGCCCGAGATGGGTGAACAGCACTTTTAACTTTTCGGGCAGCGTCTTGGTGGATTCGATTTGCTCGCCCGAGCGAATTCGACCCGCGAGTTTGTGGTCATAAGGCTGTCTCTCCGGGTTGGCGCATTCCGTCTCGACATGCGCCCGCAACTCTTCTTGAATTTCAAAAGGAAGTTTGATGTGGAGAGGGGCGACCAGAAACATGTGCCGAAAACTTCCCTCCATGTCCGGAAACACATACTCAGCGGGCGAGGTCGGCATCGGACAATCTCCGGGAGATGAGAAGGGTGTCGCCTTTTCAGTCAATTTTGGCAGGCGACGCGCGTTTGAAGAACCGGCGTCGCGATGTCATGGTTTTATGATCACATCAACTTGTCCTCAACTGGTGACCGCCCCCTCCGATGCGCTCTTCACCGTGCGGGCGAACTTGGCGAGGACGCCGCGTTCCACCCGCAGCGGCGGTTTTGTCCATGTTTCCCGGCGTTTGGCCAGTTCTTCGTCCGTTAGATGGACATTGAGGGTTTTGGAGTCGCCGTCGATGGTGATGGTGTCCCCGTCCTTCAGGAGGGCGATGTTTCCGCCGACCCAGGCTTCCGGGGCGACGTGGCCGACCACTAGACCATGCGTGCCGCCGGAGAAGCGGCCGTCCGTGATGAGGCCGACGCTGTCGCCGAGGCCCTGGCCCATCAACGCGCCGGTGATGGAGAGCATCTCCCGCATCCCCGGCCCGCCGACCGGGCCTTCGCCGCGAATCACCACCACGTCGCCCGGCACGATTTTCCGGGCGTTGATCGCCTCGAAGCAGGCTTCCTCGCCGTCGAACACTTTCGCCGGGCCGGTGATCTTGTGGCTCTTCAATCCGGCCAGTTTGGCGACCGCTCCCTCGGTGGCGATGTTCCCCTTCATGATGGCAATGTGCCCTTTGGCCGCCAGCGGCTTGTCAAGCGGCATCACGATCTTTTGAGTCTTGGAGTACACACTCGGGATGTCTTTGAGGTTTTCCGCAAGCGTTTTGCCGGTCACGGTGATGCAATCACCGTGCAGGAAGCCCGCGTCCAGGAGGGCCTTCAACACCGGCGGGGTGCCGCCGGCGCGGTGGAGGTCGAACATCACATACTTGCCGCCCGGCTTCAGGTCGGCGAGGTGCGGCACTTTGTCGCCGAGGCGGTCAAAGTCTTCAAGCGTCCAATCCACCCCGGCTTCGCGGGCAATCGCCATGAGATGGAGGACGGCGTTCGTCGAACCGCCGAGGGCCAGCACGAAGGTGTAGGCGTTCTCCAGCGACTTCCGCGTGATGATGTCTCGCGGCCGAATGTTCAATTTCACCAAGTTGACGACGGCTTCCCCGGCGAGGAACGACTCCCGCTCCTTGGCGGCGGTGACGGCCGGATACGAGGCGTCGTAGGGCAGTGACATCCCCATCGCCTCGATGGCGCTGGACATCGTGTTCGCGGTGTACATCCCCCCGCAGGCCCCGGCGCCGGGACAGGTTTCACATTCGATCTTGTGCAACTTCTTTTGGTCGATCAGCCCTGCCTGGAATTTGCCGACGGCCTCGAAGCTGGAGACGATGTCCACGTCCTCCCCGTCGGGGCCGACGCCGGGCAGGATGCTGCCGCCATAGACAAACACGCTCGGCATGTTGAGGCGGGCCATCCCCATGATGCAACCGGGCATGTTCTTGTCGCAACCGCCGAAGGCGATCACGGCGTCATGATTCATCCCGCCGGAAACTACTTCGATGCAATCGGCGATCACTTCGCGCGAAACGAGCGAATATCGCATCCCTTGGTGGCCCATCATGATGCCGTCCGACGCCGTGGGGGCGCCGAAAATCTGCGGAACGCCCCCGGCCGCCCGAATTCCCTCGATGCCCCGGCGCGCGAGCCGGTCCAGATGGGAGTTGCACGGCGTGATTTCGCTGTACAAGGAGGCGACGCCGACCATCGGCCGCTCGAAATCGTCGTCGTGAAAGCCGACGCCGCGGAGCATCGCCCGGTTGGGGGCTCGTTTCGGTCCGCCGGTGGTGGTCAGGCTCTTTCGTTCCGCAGGCATGTCAAATCAACCTTTCCTGATGGGTGGATGAAACGCCCGGCGCTTCATCGGGGAGAGTAAATATCCTATCGAACTTTCACTTTCGTTCAGGTGGGGCCGGATATTCATGTCGTGCGGGAAACACCGAAAAAAACAGTGAAAACGATTGCTCCGAAAGTTGCAAGCGCGCGGGATGTAACCTACATACCTGTTGTCGCGGTGGCAACGATCGTGACGAAGAGAACGACAAGAGGGCGGCACGTCGGCGAGCCACCAACCAAACATCAAACAGGAGAGACAGATGCGTCAGTTGACCAAGAAGTTCGTTTCGTTCATGAAGAAGGAAGACGGCCCGACGGCTGTTGAGTACGCCGTGATGCTGGCAACAGGATTGTTGGGCGGCCAACACACCGGGAGTTCCCATGCGTCAGTTGACCAAGAAGTTCGTTTCGTTCATGAAGAAGGAAGACG
>NZ_JH636443.1:20645-22838 GCF_000255705.1 Zavarzinella formosa DSM 19928 | reverse complement strand
CGCCGCGATCACGACGCTCGGCCAGAGCGCCAGCAAGACCTTCTCCAGCGTGAACACCGGCATCACCGGCACCGGCGGGACGTGAGCCTGAATGTCGCCGGCATGCGACGAAAAAGCGACGTGATCATTTCCGGTGGTTCCGCGAGACGGCCCGCCGGTTTCTCAAACCAACCATCTAAGAATCGGCCCGTCAGCAACAGGATTGTTGGACGGCCAACACACCGGGAGTTCCCATGCGTCAGTTGACCAAGAAGTTCGTTTCGTTCATGAAGAAGGAAGACGGCCCGACGGCTGTTGAGTACGCCGTGATGCTGGCTTTGATCGTGGTGGTGTGCATCGCCGCGATCACGACGCTCGGCCAGAGCGCCAGCAAGACCTTCTCCAGCGTGAACACCGGCATCACCGGCACCGGCGGGACGTGAGCCTGGGTCTGAAAAGTACCGAGAAATCGCAACAAAAGCCCGGAACACCCCGGCACGCAGAGTATTGGGGTGTTCCGGGCTTTTGTGCGTTGTTGATAAATGCCAGTGATGCTGGCCCTGATTGTGGTGATGTGCATCGTCGCGATCACGACGCTCGGCCAAAGCGCCGACAAAGCTTTTTCCACTGTTGGCGACAAAGCCGCGTCCAGTTGATTCATTTCACGACATTATTTATCTGAAGTGATTTCGCAGCCCCCGGATTCTTCGGGGGCTGTTTTCGTTTGGAATGACACCGGAGTCATTCCGCGAAAAACTCGACGGCGTTGCGGAAGAGTTGTAGACCGTCGCCTTCCTTTTTCAGTCCCTCGCGAGTCCAGCGGGGATGTTGCGTCGGCAGGATGTGCCGCTCCGGGTGCGGCATCAAGCCCATGACTCGGCCCGAAGCGTCGCACACCCCGGCGATGTCTCCTTGGGAGCCGTTGGGATTATCCGGAAACCCGTTCGGCGCCCCGCCGCCGGGGCTGGCGTAACGAAGTACCACCTGCCCGGCTTGCTCCAAACCCTTCAAAATCCACTCTTTGCGACAAACGAAGTTGCCCTCGCCGTGGGCGATCGGCAAATACATCTGGTTGATCCCCTTGAGAAAGGGGGATTTGTTGCCGGGGACGGTCGCCAAGTGAATCCAACGGTCCTCAAACTTCCCTTGGGTGTTGTGGGCGAGCGTGACCATTGGCCCCTCCTCATCAGAAGGCAGAAGCAGCCCCGCCTTCAAAATCGCCTGGAACCCGTTGCAGACGCCGAGGATTAACTTCTCCCTGTCACGGAACTTGCGGAGTTCGTCCGAGAGAAAGGCCGTGAGTTGGTTGGCGAGAATCTTCCCGGCCGCCACGTCGTCCCCAAAGCTAAAGCCGCCGGGGATCATGAGTATCTGGTATTGGTGGAGCAGGGCGGGATTCTCACGAAGCCGATTGATGTGAATCCGTTTGGCGACCGCCCCGGCCTGTTCAAAGGCGAATTGGGCTTCCATGTCGCAGTTGGCTCCGGGAGCCCGCAGGATGAGCACGCTTGGCGTCGCCATGAAAAAAAATCCTTGCGGAGAACGAGGTATTTTCTTGACACGATACGATGATCGCACCATGATGTCTTTGTACGGTGCGGTACGATCCTTTGCCAGTATTTCGCAAGGACTTCCGTTGATCGAGTAAGCGACCAGACCGCTGCATTCGAACCTATCCAGCCCCAGCACCCCACGCTCTCCCGTGGGGGTCCCAGAAGCTTTTCCCAAAAAATCCATCTCATTTGCTTGACACTAGAGCCTCGTCGGTTAAGATATCCGCATCACCCAACCGGTGAGATTGAAAAGTCAGACGATGGAAACAGGAGTTAAAAGCCCTGTGGAAGTGGTTTGGTGTTCCAGTCGATCTTTGACAACCTGAAGATTAATGAGACCTTTTCGTGAGGTGGGTAAGATGATTGCCGCTTGGGCAATCGACTCACTTCAGACGAAACCGGTTGCTCGGGAAACCGGGTGGCCGGACGCAATGAATTTGAGTTTGATTCTTGAGCGGCCCAAACTGCTTCTTGTTAAATACCGGGTCGCAAGACCTGTTTATGAAACACACTGTGAAGGGTTTGATCCTGGCTCAGAACGAACGTTGGCGGCATGGATTAGGCATGCAAGTCGAACGAATGCCAGTAGCAATACTGGCGGAAGTGGCGAAAGGGGCAGTAATGCATGGGTACCTACCCGGTGGTTGAGGATAGCCGGCCT
>NZ_JH636443.1:0-19824 GCF_000255705.1 Zavarzinella formosa DSM 19928 | reverse complement strand
AAACCCTTGATTGGGACTAAGTCGTAACAAGGTAACCGTAGGGGAACCTGCGGTTGGATCACCTCCTTTCTAAGGATTGTTGACACCACTGATCGCCGGATGAGAGTCGAAAGACTCTCGCCAGAAGTCCGGACAGATCACATGTGCCCGCCTCACAAAAACTCATTAATCTCCAGGCTCAAGATATGAAGCCCGGTCGTCGAAAGACGACCGGGCTTTTTTTCGTTTCCCCATTGGTGTTTCAATTCACCACAGAAACGTGATTCTCGTCTCGACCTTGATGCGGAATGTCACGAGTCTCCATCCCTAATCTCGAAAGCTGGCAAGACTCTGGCCGTATGACCGGAGCTTGTGCCCTCATCAACTTCAGATATGAGAATCTTCACGCTGCCGTGGCGACGACAGACTCTGTTTCCAATTCTCCCGACGGGATTTCTTTTTTCATTCGTGTGTACATCAGATAGCCAATGAGGCCGATGCCCCAAGCGATGATGCGTTGCACCAAGCATCCGAGGATGCCCCCGGTGGCTGGCACGCCCAAGAGGGTGTACAGCCAGCCGTAGGCGGCCTCGCCGCCGCCCACGCCGCCAGGCATGGGGAAGAGAGCTTGGGCGGTCATTCCCACGGGGACGACCAGAAGGTGTTCACTAAAAGGGGCGACCTTCACGTCCGGGAAGGCCGAAACGCATAGGTAAAAGATGAACACCCATCCCAGATGTCCCACAATGGTGAGGCAGAACGCGAAGCCCAGAGCACGCAGTTTCTGGCGGTACATCACCCCCGCCCGCCAAAGTTCCGCGAGCGATCCCCCGACTTTGGAAATTCTCTCCAGCCTGTTGGCGATGCGTGTGCTCCGTTCCTCGGAAAACATACCCATCAGAACGAATATTGACCCGGAGACGATCACAATCAAGGCGATGACCCGCACGATGGTCTTCAAGGATTCGTTGTTCAAAAGGGTATCATTTCCCGTCAGCCAAAAGAGGCCGCCGCTCACGGCCACCAGCCATCCGAGCGCCCACAGGCCAAGCACGCGATCCACGACGATGGTGGCGACGGCCACGGTGCGCCGCGATTGTTCACGAGCCAGAAAAACGGCCTTGAGGATGTCCCCCCCGACAGCGCCCGGAAGAAACGCATTGAAAAAAGAACCGACCAGCCCGAGGCGGATGGCGTTCCGAACAGTGAACGGCAGATCCTGCGCACGCACAAGGACATACCAGCGGTAAAACGTGATGAGCGATGCCACCGACCACAAAGTGGCGGCCGCCAGCAAGTACCACACATTGACGGGTCGAGAGAGCAGTTCACCGATGCCGGGGGTGGATTTGTCGAGTTGAATATGAGAGTCGGCCAGGCTTCCGGCCAACAGGGTCAGGGCCTTTTCGTTATGTGTGGTTTTGCCGGGCTTTGAAGCCCAATTTTGTTGGATGACGAGCGCCAGCAGGCCGAAGCCGATCACATACAAGAAGAGATTCTTCAACAGAGACGATTTCACGCGCGCATCCAATGCGGGACCGATGGGGCAAGACCATTGTACGAATTTCCAGTCAAGGACACAGTTTCCTTGACTGGAACTCGTAACACGTCACCGGCGGAATTTGAAGCTTTGCATTCGGAACAAAAAATCATGCGAAACCGGAGGCGGGCTATTCCGTGCCGGAAGCGATCACCCGTTGCCATCGGAGCGGCACGGTGTCCCAGGCGGATTGATAGGTCGCCTCCAGCGGGATGGAGACGTAACCGTGTGGTTCGAGATATAGCGGCATCTCGGGCAGAGGGTCGCCAACAGCAATTGTTTCAATGTACGCCCGGGTAATGTCGTCGCATTCGTAGGACACCAATGTCAGCGGTTTGTCCGCAGGGAGGGCGAATGGTTTGTCGTCCACCATCGACCAGATAACGGCGTGAATGCCATTTGGATCGCGGCGACCGGGGGGAAACGGATCGAGCAACAGCAGGTGAATCTGGTGTTCGAGCAGTTCACCCGCCTTGGTCACGAGGGCGTTCAGGGCATTTTGAGTGCTTTTGTTGCCGGGCGAGATCACTTCGATCATGGCGACGATCCGGTCGCCGCTGACATGCCGGACGACGACCGAACTTTTCTTCCGTCGGTAAAAAGCGGTCGCGGTTTCAGCATAATGCGAGGTTATGGGTTTTGGCGCGGCAATCACACCTCCTGACGAGGCGCTTGCGAGGGGATCAACATCCTGAAGAGTGAGCACATCGGGACCAAATCCCGCCGCATGTTGTTCGGCCAAGGCGTAATAATCTTCCGGGAGCAAGCCGTTGTTCAGGGAACGCTTGATCTCGAAAATCCATGCATGATGAAAATCGTGATAAATACCCGCTTCGACACGGGTCCAGTCGTGCATTGGCATGGGATACCTCCGTGGGTCACGACCATTTTACCAGTTCTTGGATGAGCGACATAACCTTCCGGCGGACCATTCGCCATATGTTTTGCCGGATGCCAACCCAAGGCGAACTGGGCATCCAGCAAGTTCGTCTTGGCGGAAACAGTGTGTCGATATTCCTCACGGCCGCCGGGGTGGCCGCTGTTGGCTCGGGGTATTTGTGACCGCCGGGATGAGCGAGGAAGAAGCCGCCCGTCTGAACATCGGCCATCCGTCTTTGTGGGTGAAGTCGTGCGGGCGACCGGTTTGGGCGGGAAGTGATCCCGACCGTCGGCCGCGTTAATCATCCTTGATGGTTTTCTCAAGGATCTTGAAACTGTCAAAAAACTGCTTCGTCTCCACCTTGGCGGCCAGCGGTTTTTCCGCGACGGTCATCACCTGCCACATGACGCCGAAGGGGGTGCAGAAGATCTTTTCATGCCGGATCATGACGAGCTTTTTGTTGGTGACCTCGCCGGTGATTTCAATCCCCGGCACTCCGGCTTCCTTGATGTCTTTGATGGTCGATCCCTCCGGCGCCCTTGCCCGGAAATCCTCCAAGACATTCTTGGGGTCGAGGAACTGCTTGCCTTCCATGATTTCCGCGCGGATGACGCCGTAGGAAACTTTCTGATTATCCGTGGCCGCCATCCAGACGACCGTTCGCATACTCTTGCCGGCGGGGATTTTTCGCTCGTCCGGCAAGCCGGGGAACTTGGCCTGAAAACTGCCGCTGGCGGGTTTGAATTCCGCCCAGACCACTTCGCCGAGCCACGTGACCTTGGGAATCTCCCGAAATTTTGATTCATCCCGTTCCGCCGTGCGGGTTCCTTTTTGTTCGACCGAGATTCCAAAGTCGAACTTGAGTTTCTGATCTCCCTGAGTCCCCTCTGTCTTCCCGGTGACACTCAATTTCATTTTCTCCTCGTATTCCGTCGAGGAACCATCAATGGCGACGCGGAGGCGGTTGGTGAACTCAAGTTTGACGGGTTGGTCGAACAGCGCGCTTTTGCCAAGGCCCAGAACCGGAAACGCGCCTTTGATCTCAAACACGCCGATCTTGGATTTGTCCGCCAGGGACACTTCGATTAGCTTGGCCGAGAGCTTGGCCTTGCTGGTGTCATAGCGAACGGCGTTGGTCACTTTTCCAAATGGTTCCGGGGGGAGATCCTGTGTTTCGCCGATGCGGAAGGTGCGGCTGTTGAGCTGTGTCAGGATGGTGGTTGTCTCATCCGGCTGGCCGGGATTGTCCAGAAGTTTGTCCGAGTCGCTGTTGCGAAGGGCGCCCGATCCGGAGATACCCACTCGAAACTTGCCGTCTTTCCTCTCGTAAAGAGCGGTGCGTTTTTCGTATCCGGCGATCACCGGCTTTCCGTCCTCGGTCTTTCGTTTGGTCGTGTAATACTTGAGGTATTTGGTCGGAGTTCCGTCCTTGTCGGCTTCCAGAACTGTCTTGCGATAAGCCGCCTCGGCCGAGGTCGTTTTGATTTCCCGCACCGTTTCATCCGCCAGGGTGACACGGATGCCCCCGCCGATGTCCTTTTCTTTCTCCTCGACATCAACGGTCATCCCCGGCGAGGGATTCGCCTTGATCTTGATGAGGTGGGCCTCCTCGGCGGCGTGCAGCGGGATACCCGCGCCAAACGCGATGGCAAGACTGGCGAACAGCAGACGCATGGGGCACACCTTTCAATGAGTTGAGAAGCCGGCTCGGAGCCGGACATCGGGAGTTGTCAGAACTTGACCGATCATCCGTGCGGGAGAGGCATGGCGCGGCGGTTCGAGATGGTTAAATTTAGCATAAGCCGGACTGGCGTGATAGTTCGACTTGTTTGATGATGCCGCGTCAAACGCCAAGAGGCCGGTTCACCCAAAGGTGAACCGGCCTCTTGGCTGACGTCCGTGTGGAACGGAAGGCTGAAAATCAGTCTTCGTACACGCGGGTCGATTCTTGCTTGGTGACCGGTTCGGTCAGACCGCCAGAGGTCAGGGTGGCCTTGAAGCGGGCGTCGCCCTTGGCGACGGCGGTGACGATCACCTTGAACGAGGCGTCGGCACGCGGGGCCAGCTTCGGCAGGGTCTGGAACACCACCTCGTTGCCGATGATTTCATACTTCACCGGGCCTTGGGCGTCCTTGAACTTCATTTGCGGCGGAATCGTGCAAACGAGCTTCACGTCGTTCTCGAACTTCGAGCCGGTGTTGGTGATGCGGATTTCGTAGGCGGTGTCCGCCTTCACTTCCACGGGGTCTTCCGTGTCGAGCACTTCCATCAGCATGGCCGACAAACCTTCGACCTTGGTCGTGATGTCCTTTTCGGTCTTGATGCCGCGGGCGGCCGAGGCCATCACCTTGTGGTTGAAGTCGCCGGTGCCGACCGCCATCAGGTCGGTCTTCACTTCCTTGGTCTGGCCAGCCGGGATTTCGCCGACGAACCACTTCACGGTTCGGGTGGCGAAGTCGTGCTGGCCGCCGTTGTCGGCCGAGATGAACTTGAAGCCGGCCGGGATCATTTCCGTGACCACGACATTGACTGCCGGGGCGTCGCCGGGGTTCGTCACTTTGAAGGCATAAGTCGCCTTGCGATCCAGATAGCGGAGCTTCGGCCCGGTCGCTTCCAAGTCGAGGCGGGGCTGGATGATGCTCAGGTTCACGGAGTCGAGGGCCTTCAGGCCGGCGTCGCCTTCCACATAGGCTTCGCACTTTTGGGCGCCGGAGACTTTGGCCACGCATGGGATGGTCACCGTGCGGGTTTCACCGGCGCCGAGGATGCCGATGTCGAACGAGGCTTTGTTGCCACGGGCGCTTTCGAGACCTTCGCCGAGGGAGACGGCCACCTTGACGGTTTCCGCCTGGAAGTCACCGGGATTGCTCACGGTCAGGACCACGTTGGCCGCGTCGCCCACGAGCACCTTTTCCGGGGCTTGGGCCTTGATGAGCAGCTTGGGTTCGCGGACTTGGATACGCATCGCGGCCGAGCCGGTGAACGTCACCCAAGCCTGACAGTTGATGTCGCCCTTGCCCGGCGGCACCATCCGGATTTTCAGTTGCTTTTCCTGCCGGGAAAGCAGGGTGCCCATTTCCCACAGCAGCACGCCCTCGGCCCCGTCGGCCTTGGGTTCGGTGGAGCCGATCTTGACCGTGGAAGGCACGCGAACCTGAACCACGACCTTCTGAACGGGAATGGCGCAGGTGTTCCGCACCATCAGCGTGTACTCGGCCGGGGTGCCGACCTTCAGCGCCGTCGGCCCGAGCCATTCCAGGCTGACGGACGGTTCTTGCTTGGACATCGACGGTTGATTGGAGATGTTCCCGGTGCCGCTGATGTTGAGCGGGGTTTCTTCCTTGACGGCCGCCGTCGGCTTGATGTCAGAACCGAAGGTATCCTTAACGACGGGCGGCTTGATGTCCGTCGTGATGGGTTCTTTGATGACCGGCGGCTTGGCGGTGTCCGGCAGCATCTTCACCGGAGGGGCCTTGGTGTCCGGTGCCTTCATGTCCGGCAATTTCATGTCCGGCAGCTTGAGGTCCGTCGGGCCGAGGGGTTCCAGCACGCGCACCGGCGGTTCGGCCGGGGCTTTGGGAACCTTGATGTCCGGGACGGGATCGCTCACCTTGACCGGCGGCGTCAACTCGTCTTTGAACGGATCATTTGGGAGCGGCTTCGGCATTGGCGGCGCGGGCTTGTTGCCCAACAAGCCGGGTGGCGGCGTGATGTCCGGCACTTCGGCGAAGCGATCGCCCGGCGCCACGACCGGCGCGGGTTGGGCGGTTCCCAGCGAGGCCCAACCGGCGAGGCCGCCACCGACCGCCAACAGCCCCGCGATCAAATACAGTTTTCGCATTCTGCGATTCCCCCTTATGTTCCGGGACATGCGACAGACTGATTCCCCAATCAGCCCCCTCGCCAACGAAGCCTCCGTTGTCGGACGCTCCCTTCCCCAGGAAGATCATGTGTCCGGCGCGTCTACCCGAAAGGTGGTTCAACCGTCAAGAGGAGATGCTGATGATTTCTCAACGGCCAAGCAGCCAAAGCCGTCAACGGGGACTGCGAAGTTTGAGGGCGTGGGGCATCGGCGAAATGGGGCCGGTCAAATCAACCAGAGAAAAGAGGAAGGTTCGGAATAATAGGAAGACCCATCAGCAATTATTGATAAGTTTTTGTGTTTGAAAAGAGAGTTCATCAGTCAGTGCTGAACGAAACAACGCATATACGACAACATCATGCCGGTCATTGCCAAACGCCCGGCTTTCGCTAGGTTTTGGGCCGTACCTCGAACATGCTTTTGGCACGAAAGAAGCAAACATCAAATTCCAAGAAGAAGTTGACCTGTCCCAAGATGACTGAAACCGCATCTGTCCGAGCCCAACCCCATGCCAATCGCACTGGTGGAAAGCTTCCGATCTCCGCAAACGTGACGATCACTCGTGCCTCGACCGCAGCCAAGTTCCCGGACAATTCGATGGTGCGAGTTTCCTTGTCCCAGTCAAAACCCAACTGCACCCCCAAGGAATAGGGCAGCACGTTGATCGCAGCACCAGTGTCCGCCAAGCCGCTGGTCACTATCTTTTGGCTGCCAATGAGCGTCAGTGGCAACATGGGGGCCAAACTGGCGTTTCCGAGAGATGGATCTCGCGGAACATAATGAAAGGATTGGGCGGGAAGAGTCATGACTGGCTTTTTTCCTCGTCCAACGCTTGCAGGAGAGCCGCCGCCGCCGTGAAAGCCTTGTCCGGGGACCAGACAGGGTAGGACTTGCCTGATTCAATGAGATTGTCTTCGTCTTGTTCTAGTTGGTGAGCCAATAGTTGAATGAGCCGAATCTTGTCAAAGCGAGACAAGGCACGAACGTCAGGCAATACTTCTGTCAACGTCATGGCTTCATCCACTTGGGAATCAAAGCGATTCACGTCTATTCTACGATTTGGATTTTGATGATTGGTTGGAAAGACAGGAGCTTTTTCGCCGGATGGAGCAGGGTAAAGTTGGTTTGGTGAAATCAGCCCGTTCACCCAAAGCCGCTTTAGAATTCCCTGAAAAGACAAAACGGACGGCCGACGGAGATGAATCCGAGGGTCGTCCGCTGTGGTTCCACAAGAATCAAGAACTCAGTTCACGATGGCCAGAATGTCGTCTTCGGTCATGATGAGGTATTCCTTGCCATCGACGGTGATCTCGCTGCCGGCGTAGGAGGTGAAGAGGACGGTGTCCCCCTTCTTCACTTGGAAGGCCGAGCGCTTGCCGCTGTCGAGGGCCTTGCCTTCGCCCAGTTCCAGCACCTTGCCCTGCTTCGGCTTTTCTTGGGCCGAATCCGGCAGCACGATACCGCCGAGGGTCTTGGTTTCGGCTTCGAGCCGTTCCACCAGAATCTTGTCGTTAAGCGGGAGCACTTTCATCGAATCACATCTCCTAAATCAGGTTTCTGCAAAGGTTCATCCGCGGGAACAGGGCCGTACACTCGAATCAACGCCCGCACCACGGTGTTCTTGACGACATTGGCGTTCACCGGCTTGGGCACCACGCTGAAGAAGTGGGCCTCGAAGGCCCGCCTCATTACTTCCAGAGTGGCATCGGCCGTGATCAGAATGGCCGGAAGCAACGCATTGATCTGACGGACGAGTTGGAGCGTTTCCAACCCCGACAATTTGGGCATTTGCAGGTCGAGCAGGGCCAGATGGATCGGCTCAGACTGCACAATGGCCAGCGCCTCGTCGCCATCGGCGGCAAGCACGGGCCGAAAGCCCTGATTCTCGACGATTTCCTGAAGGGCTTCCCTGACCCCCCGGTCGTCGTCAGTGATTAAAATCGAGTATCGTCGAGTTTCCGTCATGCCACGCCCGCCTCATCCGGCCGATCCTTTCATGCCAGGCATCCATCGTGGGAGTGCGGTTTCTGCCTTGGAGAACATCCAAATGCAAATCTCGCGCCCAAAATATCGCCCGCCGCCGGAAGATCATCCTAACCCGTGGTTTTTGAACAACATACGCAGAACCCGTATTGTGGCAATTCCCCCAAGATGACGCAAGACCGATTTAGGCGACTGCCGGAGTGACAGCCGTTTGAGACAGGGATGAGGGATGAGGGATGAAAGGAAAACCAAGAACCAAAACCGGCTGGTTTTCCTTTCATCCCTCATCCCTCATCCCTCATCCCTGTCTTCCAATGGGCCGGTTGTGTGGTCTTTTCGGGTTTTCATCAAAGTCCGAGGTCGTCGTGATCCGAAGATTAAGCTAACGGTAGGGATTTTATGGCCGGTGGTGGGTGTGAACCCCGTCGGCGACCAACCAGGGCGCAATTGTCCGGAGTAGGTACGCATGAAACGAACTGCGGCGGCGTTCATGTTGCTCGCCGGTCTCGGCGGCTGCATGACAACCGATAAGAGACCAGTCCCCAATGAGTTCGGCAAGGCCACCAAGCCTCAAGAACTTCCCACGCTTGTCGGGCCGCATGGCGAACCGGTTGCGCCGGTCGCGTATCGCGGCAGCGGAAGCGAAATGGGGAACATCATGCGGGCCGACTACCGTGAAGGTAGCAAGGGCGGCGTGATGCAAGCCTCGGCCGGAGGCCCGCAAGACATGGGCTTCGTCGGCAAGAAGGCCCAAGAAGGCTGGGTGGCCACCGGGTCCGACGGCGTGCCGGCTTACTATCCCGGTCGCGGCATCCTTCCGGTTCCCGCGATGGGGCCGTTCGGAGCGGTGGCGGCCGTCGGCGCCTTGCCCGGCGGGGCGATGGCCCCGATCAACGCCCGCACCTCGGTGCGGTTCAGCGATCCGGCCAACATGAGCATCTCTTGGTACGGGGCGGGCGGGTTGAACGACAACGCCCTGGTGACCCCGGCCCGGTACAACTTCCCGCAAGGCGGGATCTACCGGCTGAAGCTCTCGAACGTGAAGGGCAACCCCGGCACGGATTTCTATCCGACGCTGGAAGTGCTGCCGGCTTCTCCGAAGACGGCGACGTATCTGGCCCACAGTTCGGTTCCCCTCTCCTTCACGGAAGAGGACTTCGCCGAAGTGGTGGCCGGGAACTTCTTGGTGAAGGTGATCTATCTGCCTGATCCGCAGTATCAGGACATCGCGGCGGTCGCGGGACCGGCCGAGGTGATCTCCACGCGGCTCGAACCCGGCGTTAACCCGATTGAGGAAGCCCGGCGCCGCGGGGAAATCCTGCTGATCGTGCGGTTGGGCAACATCGACCTCGAAGCCAAGGGCACGCCCGCCTTGGATGCCCCGAACCCCTTTGCCGGCGGCATGGGTGGTCCGATGATGCGGCCCGGCCCCGGTCCCGGCGGTCTTCCTCCGGGGTTGATGCCCGGTGGCGGCCCGACGATCATGCCGACCATCCCGGCCCCGAAGCCCGGCACGCCGGACAAATTGCCGAACTGACGTGAGAAGGTTCTAAGCTTTCCACACACCCCGGTTCGGTCGGTCGTTGCCTCACCGGCTTTATGAGGTGACGCATTGGTCGGCCAAACCGGGGTTTCTTTGTTTTGATCCGGTTCCCTGCGGGAGTTGTCATGAACATCAGCCTCCTGGCCCTTGCCCTCACCGTGGCCCAACCCGGCCCCAATGTGGGAGTCCCGCCGGTGCCCGTTTACCCGCCCGCTCCCTTCCTCTTTGTGAAGGTGAACGGTCCGAAGGGAACCGATGTCACTTACCATCCGGCGACGCCGCAGGCCGTCACGACTTCGGACCCGGTGGGCCTGAAGCCGGGTTATCCCTATCGGCTGCAACTTTCCAACATCCCGGATCACAAGGATGTGGCGTTTTATCCCTCGATTGAAGTTCGCGGGATTCTGTCGCACCGGCCGGGTTTCTATCCGGTGAAACATCCGGTGCCGATCATCTTCACCGAGCAAGACATCCAAAAGGTGTCCGAAGGGAAAATGATCACCAAGATCTATTACTTGGAAAGCCCGGACAAAGCGCTTCCGGTTCCGAGCGACCCAAATGAACCGTTGGAATTCCTCGCCGAGTCGGAAGCGGAGGCGATCAAGGAAGCCCGCGAGCGCGGCCGGCCGATGTTGATTGTCCGCCTCGGGGAACGCCCGTTCACCAAAAATGAACTGGCCCGTGAAAACGTTCCCGCGACGATCTACTTCCCGGCCTTGCAGAACAACCCGACTCCCCCCATCCCGCCGATGTTTGCATTTACGCTGGTGCAGCCGTTCGATCCAATCCTCGGGCCGAAGGGATGCGACGCCGAGTGTCTGCACGATGGCGGGGATTCCGGTGCCCGCATGGGTGTCGGCCCGGATGGCAAACTTCGCGGGTTGGACCCGTCGGACACGGCCATGCAATACACCACGCCTCGCGGCAGCAAGGTCAGCCCGTCGAATCGCGTGTCGTTGTGCGTGCCGCGATTCGTCGCCGCCCGGATCGAAACCGGCACTGCCGGGCATCATATGGTGCAAAACCCGGAGCAGGGAATCTCCATCCGGCCCGTCGCCGGGCTGGGGGGACGAACTATTGTGACGCAGGCCGCCAACTTGGAACAGGTGGGCGCCGTCAAAGCCGATCAGCGGGCCAGCGGCATGGAGTCGAAAATCGGGCCGGGGATTCTCGATCAGTGGTCCGGGGCGCCGAAGGGCTTGGCTAATGTGCAAGGAACGCTGGTGGCCGCCCAAATCACGGGGCCGGATGAGATTTCCTCCGTGCCCAGCCATCAGTTCATGATCGCCAAGTCGGTTGATCCGGCAAACGCTGATCGTATCGGCCAAGAAGTGACTTTTTACCTGCGGTTCTCGAATCCGACGAACGAAGTGATGACCAACGTGATCATCAACGACAGCCTGACCGCCCGGCTGGAGTATGTGGAGGGTTCCGCGAAATCGTCCCGCCCGTCAACGTTTACGAACCAAGGCAACGAGGCCGGGTCTTCGCTCTTGAAATGGGTTCTGGACGGCAAATTGCTGCCCGGTGAATTCGGCGTGATCTCGTTCAAGGCCAAAATCAAATAACAAAGGCGTCCGGCAACCGGCTTTCGATGGTCAGTCGTTCGTCCCGAAACGGATGGGTGATGGTCAATCGCCGGGCCAGCAAGGCAATCAACCGATCACGGGGTAACTCGGCGGCCGGTCCAAATGGCCGGTCACTGCCGTAAAGTTCGTCCCCCAAGATGGGAAACCCGCGACTGGCCGATTGGATGCGCAACTGGTGCATCCGGCCGGTTCGCGGCTTCAATTCCAAGAGCGTTTCCGTCTCCCGCCGACACAGCACACGAAACCCGGTGATGGCTTCCTTCGCCCCCGGTTCCCCGGCGGGCACAACCCCGGCCTTGGCCGTCTCGGCGATTTTGCGGAGATGGTCCCGCCACTCGCCCGCTTCCTCCGGGAAATTCCCGGCCACCCAAGCCCAATAGACCTTTTCGACGGTGTGCTGTTGAAACTGCTCCGCAACCCGCTGGGCCGCCTTGGTGTTCCGGCAAAACAGCACCACCCCGGCGACGGGCCGGTCCAACCGGTGCGGGATGCCGAGATAAACGCCCGCCGGTTTGGCGTATTTGACCTTGATGTATTCCTTGACCATCGCCTCCATCGACGGCACCTGCGGCGGCGCCTGTGTGAGAACCCCCGTCGGTTTGTGGACCGCGATCAGGTGATGATCTTCAAAAAGGACGTCGATAGTTGAAGCAGATTCGGACATCATGTGGAGGTTATAGGAAGGCGGCCGCCGATATTGGGCCGATGTTTCTGTCACACATCCCGAACTTGCCGGTACGAGTCCATGAAGGCCGACACCAACCTCATGCTGGAGATGATTCGATGAACTCCCGATTGCTCGCCGCCGGTTTGCTTGCGACGGCCCTGACCGCCCCCGTGAAGGCTGCTCCCCAGACGCTGGTGATGGAGAAGGTGACCGTCCGCGATCCGATGGTCAATGACATGGTCGCGGGAACGCTGCTCAAGCCCAAGGGCTGGAAGTTCGACGGCGGGATGAAGTGGTATCCCGATGCGTGGCATCAGGTTTGTTTCGAGGGCAAAGTCACCGACCCGGACAGCCTCACCCAGCTTGAATTCCTCCCGTGGTGTGCTTGCGTCTGGTTCACGAAGCCCGTGTTTCCGTTGCAACCGATGACCAACTACATGGGGAGCGTGGTGCTGAAGCCGATGGCCCCATCGGAAGTCATCGAGAAAATCACCATTCCCGACAGCCGCAAGGGGTTGAATGTTCGTGTGGTGGGCCATCACGACATGCCGGAAATCGCCAAGTTCTTCGCCAAAATTGCCGGGACCAACGTGAAGGCCACGCGGAGCCGGATTGAATACACCGTTGGCCGCCAGACGGTGCATGAGGATATCTATCTGATCCTCTCCTATAGTTCGTTCGACATCGGCGGCGGGAACATTTCCACCATCTGGGGACCGGTTGTCCCGCCGTTCGCCATCCGGGCCGCCAAGGAAGATTTGGATGCCGTGACGCCCGCGATGCTCGCCAGCGTTCATTCCGGCTGGCTCAACCCGAAGTGGGCCGACGAGGTGGGTTATGTGAAATCCCTGTTCATGAAGCGGATGCGGCTCGGCATCGAAGACGCCGGGAAACTCAGCAAGCAAATCAGCGCCAACAACGATTACATCATCGGCCTGATGCGGGAAGCCCGAGCCGCCAAGAACGCCTCGGAAGACCGGGTGTTCGGCAACTTCAGCGACTACATCCGCGGCGTGCAACCCTACGCCGCCCCCGGAGGCGGGAGCGTGCAACTTCCCTCTGGCTATGGCAACGCCTGGGCCGGATCGGACGGCACTTACCTGTTGAGCAACGAACCGAACTTCGACCCCAACAAAACCGGCCGGATCACTTGGACCGCCATCAAGCCGGTGGATCGATAAGCATCAACTAACGGCCAATATCACGACGAACAGGAGCCTCATCGCATCGACGATGAGGCTCCTGTTCGTGATGTCATGCTGTTTCGGAACTTCGCAACGCCTTCCACAACCGTTCTTTTGCATCTGGCGATTCCGGCCCGCCGGTGAGATGGGCGGGGCCGTGTCGTGTGCCGTCCGGCATCCAGAAACAGAGATGGCCCTGATAGATCAGAATGATTGCTAGCAAGCTTTTTCTCGTCAGCGAGACTTGGCCAAACACATCGAGGCGGGCTTCAAGATCGCCGGCTTTGCTCGTGACGCGAAAACGTCCGCTACTGTCATGATTTTGATGTTCATTTGATGGCTGGCCGGGGCTGCCCGTGGTCATTCGCAAAATCTCAAGGGTGGGGCCATACCAATCCAGCCGGTGCATCTCTTTGCCGATCTCGATGTCCAGATTTCTCGAAGAAAGGCGAATATTCGCGTTGGTGTGGCAGTGCCCCAAGGGCGTTTTGAACGTCTCCGTTTTTCCAAGTAATTGATGAACGACCACTTCGCTTGTTTCAGTTTTCAAGGCGAACTGCAAGCCATCATGTGACAAGACCGCCTGCTCCATCCACGGGAATTTGAACGGCAATTCCTTAATGATCCGGCCGCTTTGAATGTCGAACAACCGCCAGATATTTTCTTGGTTGCGGTAGCCTTTGATCGAACTGGCGACGGCCATCGTGTCCCCGGCCACCAACACTCGCTGGATACCGGCGCCGCGATAGGCCGGTTTGCCATCGACCAGAGGCGTCTCATGATGGATTCCCTTGTCCGGCTTCGGCCGGAAAGCCAGTTCGCCAGTGTCCGGGTTATAGACAAGCCAAACGCCGGGCTGGATCGTGGCGTTTGGGTCGTAAAGGCTGATTGGCAGGGAGGTCATCGGCTGCCTGGCCTGCGTGAATTGATCGAAGGCGGATTTGGCCCGCGAGATCAAATCCATTTCGTTGGCGGGATTCGGATACTTGGCCCCGTTTCCAACATCGAGCGCTTGAGTCTTGTGCTGTTTCGTCACGACGCAATCAAGATCCGGAAAAGCACTCAGCATCAATGGCTGATTGTCGGAGGCAAACAGCCGATGCCTGGTGACCTGCCGGGTTGACAGTCGATAATGGAACACATACGTGTGCGAAGAATACGGGCCGCCGATCACGAAGCCATCTTGAAGGCCGACGACGGCCAGTTTTTCCGTGAACGGTCTATAGTGGCATCCCCGAGGAAGCATTTCCACTTCCTTCATGGCGAGGTTGAACAGATAAACGAACCCATGCTTCGCGACCAGCAGGAGGTACTCGCCCGAGGAATCGAAACTCAAGTTTTCGATGCCATGAATTGGCCCGATTCGGAACGGATAGGGGATTGGTTCCCCGTCGCCAGTCCAAGGCTCTTTGGCGGTCGTTTTCGGCAGGGGCGGGATTGTCTTTTCAGGATCGGGCGCCGGGAATTGCAACCGCAGTCGCTTGATGGCGACCACTCCGCCAGGGCGTACTTCGGCCAGTTCCACGTCGGCGTCTTCGGTGATGGTGAGGGCAAAAAGCCGGTGATTTGGGGGCAGAGTTTTCGGCAATTGCAGCAGGATGGGTTCGGTTAGCGTTGCCGGGTGCGTCAGCAAAACGATGTCGCGGGCGGGAACCTCCGCCAGCCTGATCTCTTCGGCCAGCGCGACCCCCGGATGGGGCGTGAGATCGCTGGCCTCCAGCAAGTTCCCGAAGCGGATAACATCCCCCTCCGGCGGGGCGAAGCGTTCGCCGGGCGCCGACGTGAAGCGCACATGCAGCGGCATCTGTCGTTTGTCGGACATTTTTCCAAAGGCCAGCAGAGAGGCCGCGAGCATTTGCCGCACGACTCCCCACGTTCGCACTCCCTGATCGAGCACAAGCGAGAGAGTTTCCCGCTCCCGTTCGTGCGGGTCTTCCTTGCGGAAGTACAGCAACTCTTGCTCGGCAAATCGCCGCACAAAATCATCCGGGTCCAGGGCGAATTGGCTGGGCAACAGCCGATCCGGGCGGCCGCGATTGGTCACGTCCGCATAGCCGCCGACGGGGAGTTTTTGGGATTGTTGCCGGCGCGGCGGCAGCGATAACGCCGCCACCAGTTGCCGGACCATTGGCACGCTTCCCCGTAACCGGGCGCGATCCTTCACCGCTTCATCCAGAAACTCCAACAGACCCGGCGGCTTGAGTTCCACGACCTCGACGATCTGCTCGACCGGGGCTTCTGTCGGCGGGGAGCCATGCCGGAAAGCGTGCCGGATTTCGTCGTCCGTCAGCGAGTTGAAAACCAAGGCCATTCGATGCCACACCCCCGACGCCGGTTGGGCGGGAGTTTCCGGATTGCCCGGACCCTTCGGATGGAGCAACCCGACATCGTTGGAATGCAGCAGGAAATGAGCGAGCCCCTGGCCTCGTCCGGGGGGAAGATTAATTGCCTGGCGAATTTTGTAACCACAATGCTTGCCGAAAAAGACGCCCGCATTCCGGGCCGGTGAGTTTTGTTGCCGAAAGGCAATGGCCAATTGACGAAAGCGTTCCCGTTCCGGGATGTGTGTCGGAGGATTTAACCCCAGCATGTGCCAGCATTCGATCATGTGTCCGAAATGCAACACCGGGGCGACGGAGGCAAAACCCTCGATAAAGTCCGCGAGTTGCTTGGTGAAAATGAAAGTCTGGCCGTTGCTTTCTTCCAACCCCTCGCCGTATTTCGTCCACAACAAGCCACCGGCGGGACCGAAGCCATCCGGCAGGGAGAAGTATTCCGCAAAAGGGCGAATCGAAGGGTGCATGAGGGTGATAATCAAAAACTTGGAGAAGACGGAGGATCAACCATCTTCTCGCGTCATGTTACTTATCCGGCATTGGCACACCCTTGAGGGTGAACGGCATCTCCACGGAGACGACTCGGCGTCCCTTCGCGGTGAGGCCGACGCCTTCCCACTTCTCTGGCTTGTCAAAGATGATTTCCAACTCGTACCGGGTCGAATCTTCGGTGGCTTCAATGTTCGTCGCCATCACGGATTCGGCCTTTTGAAGTTCGCCGCTCGGCATCATCAGGTAGAAATCCGGCACCTCGCCTCCCGGCGAGGTGGCATATGCACCCCGCTGAATCCGCAGAAACGGCCGGTTGCGCCCCTTGAAAGGGACTTGAAAGTTCAGGAAGTTTTGCGTCGTCGAATCCAACTCCATCGTCAGCCGGACGACGGCCTTGCTGGTCAATCGGGTGGTGGCTCCCTTGAAGCTAATCCGCAATCCCTCTCCGGCGGTGAACTGCCGATCACTGACTTCCTTCACGCGATCAATCGAAAAGAGCGTGTCCTTCGGGGCGACGACTCGGGCCGTCAGGATGCCGGAAAGTTCCTCCAGTTCCCGGATCTTCAAGCCGCCTGATTTGATGGTGACCGGCGCCAACCCCGCCGAGGCGTTTGGCACGGTCACCGGGCCGTCATCGATCATCATTCTTTGTTGCGGAACGGCGATGCCGCCGGCAATCATTAGTTCATTTTGGGGATCAACGCCCGACCCGTGGGTGGTCCGGGTGATCTCCAGCGTGCGTCCGTCGACAGCCTTCGCCTTGCGAATGTCGATGCCGACGATTTCATTGATCGCCAGGCCGGGTTGGGCGTCCACTTGCAGTTGAATCTTGACATCACCCGTGGCCGGGTCCGGTTTGTTGCCCGGATGCGTTGCCGGAACGGCCTTCACTCGGATGGCATGCCCGCTGAAACTTGGCAACGGTTGTGATGCTTGAGCCAGTCGAGGATTGTTGATGACAGGTATTCCCGAGCTTGACTCCATCACGATGTTGCCCGGCCCGTTGATGATGACCTGCCGGCGACGGATGAGGCCTTCTCGTTCCTCGATGGCTCTCGGCGAAGCCGAGGATGTAAAATCCTCGCCCAACCCGGTTGCCTTCAGGTAGGCTTCGATGGCTTCCCAATACGGCAAATCCCCCGTGTCCAGCGTGATCTTCTTGTTCATGTCCACGCCGGGCTTGTCCGAAAACGCAAGATTTAACTTGGCGAGCTTGTTCACATCGACGAGTGTTTGCGAAAGCGGCTTGTCCTTGAATTGAATTCGGAGTTTGGTGGCGGCGAGGAGTTTCTGCGAACGGGCGGCCAACTCAATCTTGGCGATGATTGCCTCGGCCCGCTGCCGTGTTTCCTCGTCATCCGAATTCAGCACGGCCCGCAGAGAGGGGAGGGCGCGCTCACCCAACTCGATCAATTGCCGGGCGGCTTTTTCACGTTCCGCATACCTGGGATGGGCCAGTTGCCGCACAACCACATCGAACGACTCGGCCGCCGGGGCCAAGCCCGTCATGGCCAGGGCAAATCCCATTGTCAGCAACCGAAGACTGATGAATCGCATGTGTTCACCCGAATGGTGATGTGAGATGTCGAATGATATCGTAACCGTCCAATGTCCCGATGGTCAACGACATAGTTTCACGGAATCATAACGGTTACCCGTTTTGAACAGCGTCAAATCAACGCCTGAAAGACGTTCCGGGCGATGATTCCCAACGGCCGGTCATCCGGGCCGCGCGTGAGGATCACCGTCCGCGATTCGCTGCCGGTGAGTTTCCAAAGCCGACGAAGCTCATCCACATTGACGGCCGACCCGCGTTTGGTGATCGTCACCGGGCCAACATTTCGGCGTTTGAGCGCCAGTCCCAAGTTCTTGGCGTGGAAGGGGATGACTTCATCAATGGCATAGGCGCACGCCCAAGGCGTCGGGCGGTGTTCGCGGGTGGTGAGATAAGCGATCCCCGGATGGATCGGGCTGGCCCCGATTTCGTCCGCAAGGTTGGTGACCAACCCGGCCCGGATGATCGCCGGGTCGGGATCGTAAAGGAACCCCTGTGGCGGGACCGGTTCCCGTTGGGGATTTGGGTTGTCGGCCGCCATCGCATGCCCCGAAGGAAGCATGGTGGCCCGTCGGCGAAGTGTCTTCAACGGCCCAAACCAAAGGACACATTCCTTGAGTTCCCCGGCCACGGAGATGAACTCTGCCTCCGCGTCAAACGCCTCGATTTCCGAATGCGGCACGCCAGGCGCGATCTTGATGCCAACCGAAAAACCAGTCGAAAATCCCTGCAAAACACGGGCAATTGGCGGCTGATACTTGGCCAGAGAGACATGCCGTTCGCCATCGGCCCGCCGGTCGGGATCGAAGAAAACTCCGCGGATGTTGGGATCTCGAAACTCGGCCACATCATGCCGGATCAGCTCGGCGGCATGGAGCCGTTCATAAGCCCGCAGGTTTTCGCGGGCCATCGCCAGGCGAAGTTCATCAAGATCGACGCCGATCACTTGGTGCGATTCCGCAAGCCCGATCAGATCGCCGCCAAGCCCGCAACAGAGATCGGCCACCAATTCACCATTGCCAAATCGCTTCGCACGATGACGGGAAATCGCTTCGCCTGACGATTGCTCCAACCCCTCTCGGGTGAAGTACATGGATTCCGCACGGGAAAATTTGCCGCCGGCCTTTCGTCGGAGCATGACCGTCTCCAATCCCGCTTTCACCAAGTCGGAGGGATGGGCTTTGGCAAACCGCTGATGAATCCGCAGGAAATCGGCTTCCTTGGGTTGAAGGAGGGCGAGTTCGGCCAGCAGAGACTGCCCCTTTGGCGACAAAAGTTGCTCGAAAGTCGCCGGGGTCATGGTTAATTCCGGTCGCAAGAGTGTAGGCGTCGAGGCATGATAGCGAACCCGCTGATGCCAATGGCCCGGCGCTTTTGGTCGGATTGCGGAAGATTTTTTGACCGGGTCACCGGGGAACATAAGTCCTTGTTCAACAACGAGAACCGAATTGATGAGATCAACCCGTCTGACGATTGCAAGAAAAAAGCGGATGAAAAAATCTTGTCGCGCGAACCTCACGCCGATAGCATTCTCCATCAGCCACAGGGTCTGTGTGCGACATCAATGGTGACATCGTCAATAATGACGATCAATCAGCGAGACGTTGAATGATTTTCGATCACATGATTCAAATTACGAGGTAGCTCTTCCCGACCATCACCGTCGCGAGGAGCCAAGCCGACAACGGTTTGGCTTTTTTGTTTGATGGTGGTTGATGAAAGAAACTCGGAGTCAAGTGATTGGTGGTCGAATTGGTCTTGTGTCGCGCGTATAGCTCAGTTGGCTAGAGCGCAGCTCTGATAAAGCTGAGGTCCCTGGTTCGAATCCAGGTACGCGCACTGATCTTTGAAACAATTAATCGACTCATCCTTGGGGATGTAGCTCAGCTGGGAGAGCGCTAGCTTTGCAAGCTAGATGTCAGGGGTTCGATCCCCCTCATCTCCATCCGTTGGTTGAAATGGTGAAGCTGACGCGAAGGTGTGGTGAAAATAAAATCTCACCACCCTGTTGACACCAAAAGGGATGAGTCGTAAAGTATTCCTCGCGGAGATGTAAATGTAAGTGTGATAAACACTTATGTCAAATCTCTGCCGATGAAAAGCCGGGCTGAAACGCTCGGCAACACCAAGGTAGAAATGCCTTGGCGAGCCGGTAAAAGAGTCGAAAGACGACCGGCGATCTTTGACAATTCGGTATGGGTATAAGTTGCATCC
>NZ_JH636442.1:838230-856323 GCF_000255705.1 Zavarzinella formosa DSM 19928 | reverse complement strand
CTGGCCAGTGACACGGACACTTCGCTGACGGCCAACAGCGACTTGCGAGTGGCCACGCAAAAAGCCGTCAAGGCCTACGTTGACCAGATCATTGCCGCCCAAGACGCAATGGTTTTCAAGGGGGTCATTGATTGCAGCGCCAACCCCAACTATCCGGCGGCCAATTGCGGCTGGACTTACAGGGCATCGGTCGCGGGGAAAATCGGCGGCGCGTCGGGTGTTGTCACACAGGCCGGCGACATTATCTTGTGCATGGTTGACGGCACGGCATCCGGAAATCAAGCGACGGTCGGGACAAGCTGGACGGTCATTCAGGCCAACATCGACGGAGCATTGACAACGCTTGACATCGGCGTGACGGTGCAGGCTTACGCGGCCAATCTGGCGGCGTTGGCCGGCCTGACGTCGGCGGCCGACCAGATGCCGTATTTTACCGGGTCAGGGGCGGCCGCCCTCACAACACTCACGTCGCTGGCGCGGTCGATTCTGGGAGACTCAACCCAAATCGCGGCGTGCAATCATCTCGGTGTCAAGCCAAAGGCCGTTGTCGGGTTGGGCGGTGACGTTAGCAACGCGACGACAACGTTGGCAACCACGGGCATGACGTTCACCGTCGAGGATGGCACGACGTACCTGGTGACCGCCCACCTGACGATCCAGTCGAGTTCGGTGGCGTGCGGCATTGTTTTCGATGTCTCAGCCTCGGGCTGCGCTTCTGACACGAACTTCAACCACGCTCAAAGCGCGGGTGTCCAGACTGGCGGCGCTTCGGCTTCCGGCTCGATCATCTCCCGTTCGGCGGGCGTTCCGACCATCAACACAGACTTGCCATGCTCCCTGACCGCCTACGTCAAAAACGCCACCGGATCAAGCCAGACAGCCGTACTGCAATTCGCAGCCGAAACGTCGGGTACCGTGAAGGTGATTGGCGGGAAGTCATTCATTGTCGCCGAACGAATCGCCGGGTGATCTTCGGACGCCAACGCATCAACGAATCTTGATTCAACGCATCGCACACAAGGGGAATCGCAATGAGTTTCACGGGCACTTTTCAATCGAACGCAAACGTCGAAGGCCGAACCTACAACGCCTCGACGACGATCCTTTCCGACAACATGGCCGTGTCGGAAAAGTCTGTCGCGGGGGCGAAGACCGGCACGCTCACGACCCGCACGGACGCGAACACGGGCACGCTGACAATGGACGCCGGGCATGGCATCACGACCGGGGCAAGGCTGGATTTGTATTGGGCGACGGGCTCGCGTCTGGGCATGACGGTCGGCACCGTATCCGTGAATAGCGTGCCGATTGACCTTGGCTCCGGGGATGATCTTCCGGTTGCTTCGCCTCCGACGGCGATCACGGCCAAGGTTCCCGAGGTTGAGGAGCTGCTCGTCACCGGCGACAACGTGCAATCGATCTCGGTCTATTCGGCCGTGCGAGGCAAGATCGTGATCGCTGAATCAGGGGCAGACGCTTTGGCGAAAGAGCTTCCCGGTACCGGCGGCTGGAACTGGTTCACGGGCAACGGGCAGTCAAATCCTCTGGCCGGGAAGGCTGTGGCGAAAGTGCTGTTTAGTCACGGAGAAACCACGCCAAAAACCATGCGAATCGCCATTCAGCACTGATGGCAAAGTCACGCTTGAGTTGCCCAAACAACAGGAGCGTGATCGTGAAAAAGACCCTGATTCTGTCCGTGCTGATGTTCGCCGGTTGCCAGTCACCGGCCCCGCGTTGTGCGTACCATGCCGAGCCGAAACCGTTCCATCGTGAACGGCAGGTGACCACGACGGAGACCGAGACGCTGACGCCGGTTGATGTGCGACGAGAGCCGTTGCCCCGCGTGGAAAACATCACCGTGAGGCCGACGAGCGAGCCGCCCAAGGCCGTTGAGGCCCTGACCATTCCCCCGGCCAACATCGGGGGACGATAGACCAACAAGAACGGAGTGAATATGCCGCCCGGAATGCCTTCGCCCGACTGGTCACAGTGGGGCATCGCCGGAGCCCTGATCGGCTGCATCGTGTTTCTTTTCGCGTGGACGCTAATCAAGTCTTCGCCCGCCACGACGGCTCAATTCCGCGAGGACATGCGGGCGGCGAGAGCTGACTTCACCAAGGCCCTCGCCGATCAACAGTCTGGGTTGCTGGCCACTTTGCGTGAGCAGCGGGCCGACTTCACTGCCGTGCTGAAAGAGCAACGCGCCGAGTTCACGGCGGCCATCAAAGATATCACCCGCGAGTCTGAGGATGCCATCACGCGGGCCGTCGAAAAGGCTCTCGGCAAGCGGCCGTGAGCGAGTTGTGAAAACCATTACGGAGAGTGAAACCATGAATTTTCTGAGCGGATACAAGACATATATTGCGGCCGGTGGACTGGCTTTGATGGGGGTCGTCGATCTGATTAATGGCGACCTTGTCGGGGCGGGGGCGAAGTTCGCCCAAGCTCTTGGGCTCGCCGGGATTCGCGGAGCCATCGCAGCGCCCGATGTCCCGGTCGCGACTCCTGCCCCGCCTTTGTCCTGACGCCGAAACAGGGCTGCATCGTCCGATACGGGCGACGACTCAAAACACCAGATTCGCCGGTGTTTGTTGAGGCGGTTCGGGAGACTTGAGGCGAAACGGGATTTTGGCATTTCCCGTGTTTTACAGGCATTTTGTGCATTTTGCCCCCTTATCCCGCTCGCTTGGGGTGCAGGAGGTCGTGGGTTCAAATCCCGCCAGCCCGATTCCATAACCCCCGGTAATACCGGGGGTTATGTCATTTCTAGGGTGTGTTTTCAAAACATCCAAATGGCGTACTGTACGCCATGTCGCGGGTCGGGGCCGCCTCTTTCCACCGTCAGAACCGGCGACTACACCTTCGGATGGAATCCCTCAAATTCCCCCGGAGTCTCAAAATGCCCGCTCCCGACAACAAACCCGAACTCATCACGGTCGGCGACCTCTCGCTCACAATCGAGCAATGGGCCGCGAAGAACAAATTGAAACCGGCGACGATCCGTAGCCGGATCAGTCTCGGATGGGAGCCGGCCGTCGCCGTGAGCAAGCCGCCGGACAGGCGGTTTTCCGGCGGCGGCCGCCATCCGGTCGCCGCACCGAAGCCCTGCCCGAAGTTCAAACGCCATCCCGGAGGGCAGGGATATGCCCGCTGGAAGGCGGGAGGGAAAAGAAGGTTTCGATATTTTGGAATCCACGGAAGCGATGAGGCCGATCAAGCCTACGCCCGGTTCGCCCGTGAGTGGGCGGCCGGCCAGATCCGGTCCCAGCCCCCGCCGGCGGGGAAGGCGACATTGAAGGATCTCGCGGCGGGTTACCTCGCCCACGCCAAATTGTTCTACCGCAAGAACGGGAAGGTCACCGGCGAGTACGGCGCCATCAAGACGGCAATGGACGCGATGTTGCGTGCCGGCAACCCGAAGATGCTCGTCCCCGCCTACGAGCCGGCCGACCTGGAGGGGTGCATGTCATGGATGCTGGAGGCGGGATGGATGAGGGAAACCATCAACGGCAATGCCGGCCGGATCGTTCGGGCGTTCAAATGGGCGGTCACGAGGAAGATGTGTTCGGCCGAGGTTCCGGCCACGCTGGCGCTGGTTCCCCGGTACAAGCGAGGCCAGACGTCCGCCCCGGAGCGGGCCAAGACGAAACCGATCCCGTGGCCCGACGTCGAAAAAACATTCCCGCATCTCTACCCCGGCGATGAGGCGAGGCGGTCGCTCTTGGAGGACATGCTCCGGGTTCACTGGCTGACCGGAATGCGGCCGCAAACCATTTGTGGAATGCGGCCCTGCGATCTCGACCGGAGCGGCCCCGAATGGAAGTACGAAGTTTCGGACATCGCCAACAAGACGGCCCACCGGGATCAGGATCTCGTCGTCTGGATCGGCCCGCAGGCGCAGGCGATCATGTCCAAATACCTCGCCGGCTGCCCCGAGGACCGGCCGGTGTTCGCCCTTCCCCCCAGCCCAAAGCGGCCGCATCCGTGGGGGCTGAGCCGGAACCGCTATTGCCGGATCATCGTCGAGGCGTGCCGGCGGGCCGGGGTCGAGCCGTGGACACCCAGACGAATGAGGCACACCCACGCGCGTCACGTCAGGCAATCCTACGAGAGCCTTGAGGCCGCCCGGCTGGCGATCGGAGACACGCCCGAGGTGACCGCCGCCGTGTACACCGACCCGACCGAGCTGCCAAAACGCCGCATCGCCCGCGAGTTGGGATGAACGGTCTGATAGGGATGTTCGGGAGAAATCGCTTGACGGATCAAGTCTTCTGCTTTACTGTACTTATGTACACAAAGCTCTTTTCTTCCAAGGCCCACTCATGGACATCGACCCCATCCTCAAAGCGGCCGCCGCCAAGGCGGGCGGCCAACTCTTCCACATTCTCGCCGTTCCCGCCACGGATCGCACTCCCTCGGGCGGCGCGTCTTCCGAAGACCGCAAGCCGCCGGATCCGCGAGATGCTTTTCACGGCCGGGATTTTGCCTGTGTGTCATGGTTCGGCAGACAGTACACGTTCAACGCCACCCAGCGGGCCGTGATCGCCGTCCTTTGGGGATCATGGAAGGACGGGACTCCGTGGATGTCGCAGGACGGGATCGTTGACGCGGCCGACCTTCCGCCCGGAACCCGGCTCAAGGACGTCTTCGCCAATCACGTCGCATGGAAAAGCATGATCGGCCGGGGGGCCGAACACGGCGAGGCGGTGGGGACCTACGGGTTGGTCACGCCTTCAAAGGCGTGACCGCCAACGCAAAAGGGCCAGCCGATCGGCTGGCCCTTTTGCGTTGAAAGGCGACTATTTCATTTCTCCCACGCTTCTCCCATCCACCCGCCACTTATCTCCCACCCGTCGCGGTATCGTTTAGGGAAGAGTTACCCGAAAGCCTCGGTGATGCCGGGCAAGACAGGGCGAGGAAGACCTACCCGTTTTGCTTTTGCTTTGGTGGCCAACGACCTTCGGCGACGAGCATTCTCCGAACAGCGTTCACGAGCTCGTTGCTTCGCGATGTGCCTTGGTCGGCCACATATTCGTCCAAGACGTCAAGCATCAATTGCATCATTCGGAAGTTGACCGGCACACGCTTGTCTTCTTCCTCTTCGATTGCAGGTCTGCCTTTGGGTCGCTTTGCCATAGCTGACATTGTCTTGTTCAAGGTTTGAACCCTCAAGATTTTTTGAGACACAAAGCCAATTAGTTGAATGCGTTACGCTTCAAATGAAGTTTTTTGAACTGATTTGTATTGCAACAAATACTTTTCGAGCATACCATTCACCCCAGATAGTCCCATCGGGAGTAGTTCGGCCCGAGTGTCCCGAGCTTGGAGGAAGCGATGAAAAAAACAGAAGACCGGCCCGCCCCGCCGCCGGCCAACTCGGCGGCCAAAAAAGAAGAGCGGTTGTCCCGCGCCCAAGTGGCGACGCAATGCGGCGTTTCCGAGAAGACCGTCGATCACTGGATCCGCGACGGGATCAGGACGCCGGGCGGCCGCGTGAGACTGGCCTCCCGGCGAGTCGGCGGCCGGCGATTCACCACCCCGGAAGCTCTGGCGGCCTTCGACAAGGCCCTCAACCCGGTCGAAGAGGCCGCCGGCGAACACATCGAAACCGCCGCCGAGAGCCGGCGGCGTGAGCAGGAGGTTGATGACGAATTGAAGTCCTTCGGCATCAACCTCAACGAGCCTCCAAAGCGACGCAAAACCAGCAAGGCGAAAGCCTGAGAACCAAGCCGGTCCCGGCCGGCGCCGCATGGCCAGTGGGCAGACCATGCGGGCCGGGCGACTCGTTGTCGCTTCCGGGAGAGAGACGGGGCCGGCTTTAGATCAACCGCGTGGGGCGACGCGGTGAACGGCGACACCTGCCGTGGGTATGCGAGTCCCCGAAGTGGTGCGGCGGCCGGGAGAGTCCGGCATTTGAAACTCAACCATCATCGGAGTCGGAATCATGGTGCGCGAACAAGACGTCAGGCCGGGTCTGAACCTCTGGCACTTCGACAGCAACGACGCTCCGCCGCCGGAGGACGTCCAGTTGATCACCGTCGAGGCGACCTATCGGGACGAACTCGGCAGGCAGGTCGTCGTGGCCGGTGGTCGGCGGGTGTTTTGGCTGAGCCTATTCGCAACGGAGGCCGAGGCCGTCACGGCGGCGAACGCCGCTCACCGCCGACAGCTCCGGGAACTTGGTGAAGAGACCCGCAGACTGGATCGCCTGCGGGCCAACCTTGACCGCCGCGAAGCCGAGATCCCGTTCGGGAACGAGAGGCCGCAGGTCGCGGCCACATGAAACAGACCGGCCCCGGCCGTCACCGCATGGTTGTTTGGGCAGGCCATGCGGGCGGGCGACTCGTTGTCGCCTCCGGGCTGGGAGACGGGGCCGGTCGTTGTTGTATCGGAGCGTGGCGAAACGGCATCGCACCGGCAAGAGCCGGGGAAGTGGGTTCGACTCCCACCGTATCCAATGGGCCGGGGACTTCCTCCGGCCGTTTCACCCCGCGAGGTCAGAGACATGCAGACAAAACAGATCACGGATTACACGATCGCCACCGACGACAACGAAACGGTTTTGGCCGCCGCCGTCCGGGAGAAGATCAAAGAGGGCTGGCAGCCGCTCGGGCCTTGCCAGTACGCCCAGTCGGAATCAGAGGGCGAGAAGAATTGGGAGTACGTGCAGACCCTTGTGAAGTACGAGGACGCCGCTCCCGCTCCCGAGTCGGTTCCGGCCGCCGCCTGATGCGTCCACACCCGCCGGGCGAGTTGACGCGATAGCCATCGGGGAGTGTTTCCCCGGTCGGGCCGCCGGAAGCTAACACGGCGGCCGGGCGGGTTTGATTTTAACCTCAAGGATTCACAATGTTCGAGCCGCGTTTTTCCTTGGCAGAAGTCGTGATCGGGGGCCTGATCGCGGAGATCGTTGTGTCGGTTTTCAAGTGGGCTTGGAAGAGGCAATTTCAACGGGACGCGGAGTGTCGCGGCTAACCACCATGTGCCGCGAGGCTTGGAACACGGAACACTCCCCGTGGCCCGGTTCGACTCCGGGGCGTCTCTGATCTTAACAACCTGGGAGGATTTTTGACATGGACCAACACGAACGGGAAGAGGCAGCGGGCAAACTGGCGAGGATCAGAGTCGCCTACGACGTTCTCAGTTATGTCTGGAACGGCAGCTACAGTCGACCAGTCCGGGAAGCGATCAGGCAGGATGACCTGATCAAGATCATGAAGCCGCTCCACGAGCACATCAAGCGATCGCACGAAGCGTTGTATGGCAAGCCCGAAGACGACCACGGGGAAATGACGTGAAGCAATCACACCGCGACGAGGTCCTCAAGGCCCTCACAAAGCTTCGTGTCGCCAAAGAGCTTTTGGCCGAGGTCTACAACGAGACCTACCCGATGGACGTTCGCGAGGCCATCGGCCACGGCCAGATCATCGGGTTGCTTCGTCCGATGCACGAGCATGTCAAGAAAGTTAACGAGGCGTTGCACGCCAAACCCGAAGTCACCCCCGAGTGACCCAAAGCATTCGACAGGGCTCGTTCGGGCAACCGGGCGGGTAACATCCGGTTTGCCACTGGCCCGGATCCGGGTTCGACTCCCGGCGAGCGTGATGCCTTTTACCCAGACCGACACCATCACTGCCTTGGCCCGTCTCCGCACGGGTCCACGCAAAAGGTACGCACCCATGACAACCAGGCAGCTCGCCGCCGTCCTCGAACGAATGCCCAACCGGCCGGTGAAGATCCGCGTGGAGAACGCGGTGTTTGAAATCGACTACGTGCAGGAGCAAGCCGTCCCGCCCAAGGGACCGCCGATCGACGAGGCCGAGATCACGGCCGACACCTTTGGTCTGATCCTGCCCCCGAAGATTGCCGGGGCAAAACTCATCACCGTCGAGGCCTGATCCGAATGGAAGTCACCCAAGAAATCGTCGACCCGCTCGCCATCCCTCCGCTGGCCTCCATCGGCTTCGCCGGGCTGCCGGCACGCGGGGAGAACTTTTCGACCATCATCCTTCATTTGCAGACGGAGGCCGGCGAGGCGATTCGGTATCGCTTCCCCGCCGAGCGAATGCCCGGCGTGCTGCGGGCTCTCATGCTGGCTGCGATTGAATCCCACCCAAGCTATCAACCCTCTGGAGACTCACACCAATGACCAACGCCGTCGTCGAAAACAGAAACAACGCCGTCGCCAGTTATGGCGCCCGCCCGCTGATCATTGAAGCCGTGCTGGACGAGGAGTCGGATCAACGCCGGCTGCTCGGCCAATACATCTCCCGCCATATGGTCGAGGGAACCGACTATGGGGTGATTCCCGGAACCGAGCGAAAGAACGCCGATGGCAGTCTGGCCGAGACTCCCAAGACGCTCTTCAAACCCGGCGCCGAGAAGCTCACAACGCTCTATCGGTGCATCCCCCGGTTCGTGGTCGAGGACAAGATCGAAGACTGGAAGACGGGCCTGTTTTATTACCGGCTTTCCTGTCAGATCATCACGCAGGCCGACGGCGTCGTCGTCGCCGAGGGCGTTGGATCCTGTTCGACCTACGAGAGCCGCTACCGATGGCGAAAGGCCGACCGCAAATGCCCTCAGTGCGGTGTTCCGGCAATCAAGAAATCAAAGTTTCCGCCGAGGAACAAACCGAACGAGGCACCCGGCTGGTATTGCTTCGACAAGGCCGGCGGGTGTGGCGAGAACTTTGCGGCCAATGATTCGTCGATCGTCAACCAGCCGATCGGACGGAGCGAGAATCCCGACATTCTCGACTGCGTGAACACGGTCCTCAAGATGGCCAAGAAGCGTTCGCACGTCGACGCCACAATCACGCTTGCGCGATGCAGTGACATCTTCACGCAAGACGTGGAAGACTTCCTTGACCCCGAGGCGGCTCCCCACAAGGGCAAGTCCGCTCCTGCTCCCTACCCCGTCATGGCCTCGGCCGAACAGGTGGCGACGATCAACTCACACTCGAAGGAGCTGGGGCTTGATTGGGCAAAGCGGGGAGTGCGTCAGCAGGCCGGCGAGATGATTGGTCGGCCGCTGGGAGAGAGCGACCGGCCGGAAAGTCTCACATCCGCCGAAGCGGACATTGTGATCACCGAGCTGCTTATCACCATCGAAAAGAACAAGCCGGCCCCATCCGGTCCTCCCGCGCACGGCCAGACTGGTGACGATGTCGAAGAAGGCGAGATCACCGCCGGCTCGGCCGAGCCAACCTCGGCGGCCTGCGAGCCGCCGGCTGCGACGACGGGCAACCTCCCCTCTGTCACCCAGAAGGCATTGCTTGATGCCTTTCACGATCTTGACCTCTCATGGCACGATGCCAAGGCGAAGGCCGCTGCCTCGGTTCACATCGGCCGCAAGATCGGGGCGGCCGACCACATCAACTCGCTGACCGTCGAGGAGGCGAACAAGCTCATCAATGCCCTCAAGGTCAAGATCACGGAGAAGAAGGCCAAGGCGGCCGCCAAGAAAGAGAAAGCGGGTGCCGCGTGAGTGACATCGACTCTTGGATTCGTGACAAGGAAGACGCCAGCCATCTCCGTTGTCTTCGCGTGGTCGGTCATTGGATCAAGCGAATCCATTCGGCCTTTGGGGCGCCCGGAGACTTTGGGTATGGAACCAAGGAAGGCAAGGCGCTCCAAGGTTTGTATGCCGTTTGCACGACGGTATACGACACGATCGAGGCGAGGGAGCGACCGAAGGTCGTTTGCCTCTGCGGATCGACCCGTTTCACGGATGCCTTTCGTGAGGCGAATTTGCGTGAGACGCTGGAAGGAAAAATCGTCCTCACTGTTGGATGCGACACCAAGACGGACGACGATCTGATCGGCCTCGGCAGGCTGACCGGGGAAACCAAAGCAAGTCTTGATTCGCTTCATATGCGCAAGATCGACTTGGCCGACGAGATCTTGGTGCTCAACGTCGGTCAATACATCGGCGAATCGACCGGCCGCGAAATCGCCTACGCCTACGAGCACGGCAAATCGATCCGGTTCCTTGAGCCGGCCATGCTGTCTTCTCTCTTGCCCATGCTCGACGCCAACGACAATCCCAAGCCGACTCGGGAGGTTCCGTGAACACCCTCAACCAATGTCGTCGGGTCATGCGTCCGCATCCCTCTTTGGATGACATGCCCCCGGCCTGCGCATGGTGCGGAAACCCCGTTGGCCGAGGCGTCGTTTGCACTCGCGGCAAAAACCTCGGGAAAGACGCCGTCGTCTGCGGCGAATGCCTGACTCCCCCACCGCTCGGCCGGGTCGTTTCGGAGATGACCGACGAGCGGCGTGATGCCGGGGTCGACAAGCCAAAGCGAGCAGCTCGGACCCGCAAGGAGGCAGCCTGATGACCCGTCAGCAAGAGGCCGAGCTGGCCGACGTCCTCCGGGACAACCCACAGCTCGCGGTCAATTTGGTCAAAGCTGTCCATCGCTTTGATTGCCAGTTTGATTTCGCCGAGCCGATCGAGCGATCCAACGAAGTGACGTTCCTGAACCTCAAGGAAGCCAACGCCGGCCGTGAGCAAGTCAGCCGGGCGATGGCAGCGATCATGGAGGAGATCTCGTGAAAGCCTTCTTCGATACCAGTTGCCCCAAATGCCGTCACTCCATCGGCTGGTTTGGTTGCCCTCTCGACAGGCCGCCTTGTCCGCGATGCGGGGCCGAGCCCGATCGTGAAGCACTGCAAAAAGACAACGACCAGATCGAGGAGTTTCACCGGCTCTTGAGCCTCCGGGCCTTCGACTCGACTGGTCGCGAGCTTCGGCTAAAGCGCAAGCATTCCGGCCTCGATCTCGTCCATGTGTCCAATCTACTCGGCATCTCCATCAGCGAGGTTTCGGCCTTTGAGCAAGGGCTGACAAAGCCGACCGCCGAGCAATCGACTTTGCTTGATCGGATCTACTCCGGGGAGGCCCGCTGATGCGCGTCGTCCACCTCCAACAGGGCACACTCGAATGGAAGTCGTGGCGATACGACGGGATCGGGGGGAGTGACGTCGCCTCCATCCTCGGTCTATCGCCTTTTGAGGATGCCACGCCGGAGCGGTTGTTCGTCGAGAAACTAGATCGCCTCGAACGCCCGACGAACTTCTCCATGCGACGTGGCCAGTTTCTTGAGCCGAAAGCGCGGGCTATGTTCGAGGTCCGCGAGCGATGCGCGTATGTGCCGCTAATCTGCGAACACGACGACATGCCTTGGATGCGCGTCAGCCTTGACGGCTTCAACGCGATGCGGAACGACCTGATCGAAGTGAAGGCGCCGAACTACAAGGTCCACGACTATGCCCTCAATGGGTTCGTCCCGGACTATTACCTCTGCCAAGTCCAGTGGCAGTTGCTCGTCACCGGCTGCCCGGTCGGGTGGTTCGTGAGCTACAACGACGCGGCCCAATTCAAAGGCGGCAACGAACTGGCCATCGTCAAGGTGGTCGAAGACCCCGAGAAGCAAGCCGAAATCCACACGGCAGCCAAGAAGTTTTGGAACCGTCTTGTCGAGGCGCGGAAGGCCAAGGCAAAACTCTCCGATCGCTTCACTCAGGAGGTCGTCTGATGTCTTTGAAGACTCCCGGCGAAGGCCGTTACTTCGTCGCGTATTGCGATGCCGACGGCCGGAACAAGTCTGTATGCCGCTATCGCGATCCGCTGGAAGCCAGAGCCGAGGCGAGCCGTCTGAACCTCTCCCTGTGGGAGAGGCGGCCGGTTCTGCCGCAAGGCCAGCCGTTTGATTATTACTTCGTCCTCACCAAAGCGGCCGGCCTGCCGTGGATTGAAGAGCCGGGCTCGGCCGACTGCGACCGTGAGCCGACCGAACGATATACGGCCGCCACGGCCGCCAAGAAACTGCGACGCCAGCGGGTGTTGATCCAAAGAAGGCGGCAAAAGGTCCGATGAGTGACACCCGACAACCCGAGCCGACACCCTACCAAGTCGCCCAGGCATTGGTCGCCGCCGGCATTTCGGTGATCCCGATCATGCCCGACGGCAGCAAGGCCCCGGCCGTGAGGACGTGGGTGCAACAGCAGACCCGCCTGCCATCGGCCGACGAACTGCGGAGCCACTTCGCCTCCCGAGTGCGGGGAGTCGCCGTCATCTGTGGGGCGATCTCCGGAGGGCTGGAGTGTCTCGACTTCGACCAGCCCGGCGTGTTCGAGCGTTGGGCCGACGACCTTGACCAGCTCGCCCCGGATCTGCTCCGCCGACTAGTGATCGTGCGGACGCCATCCGGCGGCGCCCATGCGTGGTATCGTTGCGATGTCATCCAAGGCAACCAGCCGACGATCGCCCGCCGGCCGGCCACGGAGGCCGAGCTGGCCCGTGACCCCAGAGCCAAATCAAAGGTAGTCATTGAGACTCGCGGCGAAGGCGGGTACGCGCTCGTACCCGGTTCGCCGCCGCCATGCCACGAACTGCACAAGCCCTACGAATACTCCGCCCTTGGCGTGGGTGACCTGACCGCCGTTCGTCGCATCACGCCGGAGGAGCGGGCGACGATGCTCGACCTGGCCCGGTCGTTTTGCACCTATGTGGATCTCCGGTCAATTCAGCCGGCGAAACGCCGGGAGGGCGACGGCCTGACTCCGGGCGACGACTACGACGAGCGTGGGCCGGATTGGGAGACCACGTTAACGGAGCAGGGCTGGAAACTGTTTCGCGGGAGCTGGGAGCAAGGCGTCCTCACCCGGCCGGGCAAGTCGTTTGGAGTGTCAGCGACGATCGGGAACGTGAGGGACGGCCAAGGCCGGCCATTGCTGCGGATCTTCAGCAGCTCAGTGGGGACAGAGCCCGGCGCCTACGGCAAGTTTCGATTCTACGCCGACCTTTGCCACGGAGGCAACCAAAGCGAGGCCGCCAAGGCTCTCGTCAAACTTGGCTACGGGACGCCATCGAACGACCGCCGACACACCAACAATCCTGCCTCTCCATATGCGGGCCAATCCTCGGCCGACTCGGCCGAGCTGGTGACACGCTCGCTCAAGGGACGGAAGGCCAAGCCCGTCCGCTGGCTCGTTGATCGGAAGATTCCATCGGGCAAACTGACGCTCATCGCCGGCGTTGGCGGGATGGGGAAGTCCACCCTTGTCCGCCATCTGATTGCCTGTCTGACCACCGGCCGCCCGGCCTTCGGCCTGCGCTACGAGGTCCCGCCGCCTTGCAAAGTGCTGTTCGCCTCGGTCGAAGATTCACCCGAGGACACCATCGTTCCCCACCTGATCGCCGAGGGGGCCGATCTCGGCCTGGTCGAGACAATCGAGGGCACGAAACTCGCCGACGGCACGACGCGGCCCTTCGACCTGCGGGACATCGACTTGATGATCCGCAGGGTTGAGACCGATCCATCCATTCGGCTGCTCGTCATCGACCCGATCATGAGCTTCGTGGGCAGGGCCGGACTGAATGAGAATTCATCGGCCGAAGTTCGGACCATGCTCGATCCGCTCATCGGACTGGCCGAGAGAACGGGCGTGGCCATCTTGTTGATCGCCCACCTGAACAAGCAAACGGCGGCCGCCGCCGTGAACCGGATCGTCGGCTCGACCGCTTTCCGGGACGCCACCCGCCTGGCCTACGTGGTGGGCGTTCACCCGACCAACGCCGATCAGCGAGTCATGGCCAAAACCAAGTCCAACCTCATGGGGCTAGACTGCCGGTCGATCGGCTTCTCGCTCCGGCCGCTCGGCCGCGACGAGGCCGACGCGGTGCTTTCCTGCGAGGAGTTTTCCGAACTGACCGCCGACGAATTGGTCCGCATGGCCGAGCAACTCGCCGTCGTCGAACCGTCCGGCGTGGTCGACGCAGACGCCGACGCGGTTCTCGGCGGTTCATCCAAGGGTGAGCTTTCGCCCAAGGGCAATGACTGCATGGCTTGGATCCGCGACCGGCTTGGATCCACATACGCATGGCCGGATGACGAGATCGAGGCCGAGGCCGCCAAGGCCGGTTACACGAAGTGGCAATTCGTGAAGGCCAAAGGACGGCTCAAAGAGGAGGGACTCAACTCCAAACCGCCGTCCTTCGGCCTGCCTTGGCTCGTTGCATTTGGAAACCCCAAACTCATGCCACTCAGACCGAAAGCCGAGACGGGTGAGACGGGTGAGACGGGTGAGACGGGTGAGACTGGAGCCAACGACGGCAGTTTTTCATCTGACGCATCAAAAACTGGTTCGTCGTCTCACCCGTCTCACCCGTCTCACCCGTCTGAGACGGACGACTCAGACGGCGACATGCCATCCGACTGGAAGCGTTTCAAATGAAAGGCGCCATGAACACCCTGATTGCCTGCCAACCCGCGAGGGCCTGATGCCAACGACTTACTACAAGCCCGACGCCTTCCATCCGGTAACCGAGCTGCTCGCCGGGATCATGGGCAAATACCATCGGCCTCTCAAGGATGCCGAGGTCCGTGTCGGCGTGTTGCTGGCCTCGAATCCGGACGGCCCGGCCCTCAAACACGGCGGCTATCCCGCCCTTGCGAAGATCTCCGTCTGCCCGCTCAAGGACAGGGTGAAGTGGGAGCATGACGCCGAGCTGCTGATCGACGAGGCTGAATGGGATTCGCTTGACTCGCTGGCCCGGGCCGCGCTCATCGACCACGAACTCACTCACTTGGATCTCGTCATCAAAGAGGAAAAGCTCTCCGGGAACCGGATTCTCCAGCGTGATGACATTGGCCGGCCCAAGCTCAAACTCAGAAAGGGCGACTGGAACGGTGGCGACGGCTTCCGCGAGGTCGTGATGCGGCACGGCGAGGCCGCCATCGAATACGCCAATGCCGTCGCCGTGGCCACATATGCCGACCGATCACTTCCAGCGGAGACCGACCATGCCCAATGAACTGGTGAAACTGCCGATCGAAGTCGAACGGCTGATCCTCTGTCCGGTCTGCGGTGGCCGCCGTCTGCGCATCGCAGACGGCGGCTGGATCTGTCCGAAGCCCGGCCACACGGGTGTCTTCCATGATGCGCGTCTGGCGGTCCTCATCGACCAGGTGTTACCCCGTGAGCGGGACGAACTCGGTCGCGTGGGTGCGACCGAGCAAGAGCGTGCCAAGGCTGCGAAGAGGCGGGCGGTCCGGGTTCGCGGCGTGCTGGGCACGCTGAAGGATCTGGCCAAACGGGAGGCGCAGGGATGACCGACACCAAACCCAAGCGAGTCTTCCGGCATCTGATCCCGCTAACACCGGAGCAAGCCGAGCTGGTCGCCGGCGTCTGGAAATTGCTCTGGAAGCTTGCCCGGCGATACACGCCCGGCGATCTGCGCCATCACCAGTGGGCCGTCGAACTCACCCACGACCAGTTGTTGCAAAGAGCAATGGCCGCCGCCCGGACGTTCGACCCTGAAAACGGAGCAAAGTTCACGACCTACTTTGGCAAATTCGCCCTGCCGATCGCCAATCGGTTTTGGATCGACCGCCTCCGCAATAATGTGCCAGCCGAGTCGTTCGACTCAACAAAAGCCGAGGAAGACATCCCGTTCCGCGACACAATCGCCGCTCCTGCGGAGCCGGAGTCGCCCATGCTGGCCGACCACCTCGCAGTGCGGGCGGTTCGTTCGCTGCCATTCAGACAACGCCAAGCCATTACGCTGACCCTTGGTCTGTTCGGTGTCCAGCCTCGCACCAGTGCGGAGGCCGGCGAGATCATGGGTTGCACCGACAACAGCGTTCGCGGGTCCGTCAGCCTCGGCCTCGCAAATCTACGCACTTGGGCCGAGAACACGGGGGTGACCGAATGAGCGACCTTGAAGCCCAAATGATCGCGGCCGGTGCCACTGTGCGAGGCGTGAATCTGGCTGCACTTGGGTTGTGTGTCGAGGCGGTGACGGTGGCCGCCGCCCCCATCATCCCGAAACTCGCGGAGATCGGCAAGCTCGCCAAAGAGCGGTCCGGCCCGGAGGTGAGGCACTTCCTCACGGTGTGGATCGAGGGCATGCCGCTGAAATCGGAAAGCAATGCCGGCGGCCAGCTCGGCGCCAAGATCTGCCGCAAGACGGCCGTGAAGGGAACCATTGAACTCGCTTTGGCTGATGCCAAGCCTCTGCCTCTTCCGGTGATCGTCACGCTGACTCGCCTCGGTCGAAACCCGCAAGATGATGATAACATCCGGGGGACGCTCAAGGCAGTGCGGGACGTGGTGGCCAAGTGGCAGGGCGTTGACGATGGAGACAGGCAGTTGATCCGCTTCCGGTACCGCCAGAGGGCGGCGTTCCGGCCGGGATGTGTGATCCAGGTGAGGACACGATCATGAGCCTTGACGCCAAGACCACCAAGCGGATCGTGGAGTTGACCAATGTCGAAGCACCGGCCGAGGCGTTGGGCCGCCAGATGGCGGCCCTGACCACCGACCCCGCCATCGGCTCGATCCATATCACCATCGTTCACGATGATGACGGCCCGCCCCATGTGTCGGTGACTGTCCTCGCCGATGGCCACCGGCGAGTTGCCTCGGGCGCCACCATCGGGCAGGCCGTCGCCAAACTGACCGATGGCGAGGCGAAAAAACGATGCCCGAAATGCGGGCAAACAAAACCGCTCTTGTCATTCGGAACGCGGGGGAAACCAAAAAAGCCGAGCTGCTACTGCAAGAGGTGCGAGGCCGCCCGGATCAGCGAATACTGCAGAAGGAAGCGGGTCGCCAACAATGAGCTCAAAGAGCGAATCGCCGCCATCGGCTCCGATGACTCATTGGTTCGCGTGGGGGAACAACCCGCTGAGGTCGGCGATGAAGGGCCGAGCGTGCCAAGATCCGGCACGCGGAACCATGAACTCTGTCCTGATCGAGTTTGAGTGCGGCCTTAAAGTGGTAACCAGTGGCAATGCGATTAGGAGGCTCAAGGAATGACCCAGGACACCAAAGACACACTCTGGCGGTTCTTCTGGCTCGGTGTCGTGGTGACCCTGCTCGTTGCCCTCGGTGTGTGGGACAACGGCCGCCAACGACGGGCGGCCTATGAAGACGGCCTGAACATCGGGCGTCTGGGTCATTCGGATGGCGTGATTCCGGAGTGTTCGAGCGTGGCCAGGCCGTGCTGGCTCGCGGGTTGGCGTCAGGGACACGAAGAGTATCTGCAATCAACAAAGCCGGTCAAACCAACAGCCATTGAGAAGGGAATCGCCCGGTGAACGACCAGATCATTTATCTTTATCGAGAATGGCGCCGTTGCCTGAAGACGGCCTCGGAGGCAATTCGATTGGCCAAGGAAGGCCAATCGCCAACGTGGCATGACTACTTTGAGCCGCTGGTTGAATGGGACTACGTCGAGCGAGTTCTGGCCAGCATGAGGAACCGCGAGCGATGGCTTTTGGCCAATGGCGGCGATAATGATCTTGTCGCCACCGGCCCGCCGGGTTAATCCCTGATATCCACTTCGCCGCCGGGCAGCGGCTTTATCCTCGTCTCACCCGTCTCACCCGTCTCAGCAATGCAACTCTGGCGGCTGAGACGGACACCTTTCTTCCGCTTCACGCACACTACCCAACCACAACCCGCAGTCTGAGCGGCCGTTCCACGCTTGCTGAGACTGCTGAGACTGCTCAGACTGGCGCGGCAAACCTCCAGTCTGAGCAGTCTCAGCAGTCTCAGCAGTCTGAGCAAGTCCGTGTCAGGGCCTGGCGTTGCCTCTGTTGTTGTCTTCGCTCGCGAAGCGGAGCGACGGCGGCCGGCGCGGGTGGGGGTGTGTCACGAGAGAGAGTAGTTATTAAGTAAGTAATTAATTAAGGCTCATCCGAGAAGTTCGTACTTGGCTCGATGGATTGAGTAAATGCGAAGGTGGAAGAATTCTTGGTCACGGTAGCCATAGGCCTGTCGTTGCAGGGTCTTGATTTTGTTGTTCACCCCTTCGAGGGGGCCGGTCGAAATCGGACAGCGATGGTAGTTCAGCAGGCCGGTCCGGTGCATCTGGAAAGAACTCGCCATCTTCTGCAACACCGACAGCTTGGACGCCTCGGCCCGCCGACACCAGTCGTCCAGAAACCGGGCGGCGTCTTTCGGGCTCCCCTGCTCCCAGAAGTGGCGAAACTCTTCTTTCATGTAATACGCCGTCGCCAGCGGTTGGTTGATCCGCAGGGCTTCTTCCAGCCGGGCGCGTTCCCCTTTGGTCTCGTCC
>NZ_JH636442.1:829099-838112 GCF_000255705.1 Zavarzinella formosa DSM 19928 | reverse complement strand
CTTGCCGCCAACCGGGAGGGTGCGGACGGTGCGTTCCACGACCCCGCGTCGGATGACGTTGGCGGACTGACAGGACGAACAGCGGTCATGGGCGGGATCCTGCCGGAGATGAAGGGTCAGGCCGCCCTCGGCGGAGGAGGTCCGAACGACTTGATAGTCCCGAACACCGAAAACACGATACAGTAGCGTGGAGGACATGCCGGCTTCCTGAAGATGGTGTGGTTACCTTTCATGAAACGGCATGCTCCTCTTTTTTGGCAACCCCTGAGTACGAACTTCTCGGATGAGCCTTAATTAAGCACACACTGAGACACCCCCTGCCTTGGTTGCTCGACCCGCCGCCTCTCGGCTCGCGTGTATAAACCCGTGCATAATCCGGTCGGGTTTCGACTTACCCTCACTCTCGAAGCTCTGACCCGTGAACGACCAAAGGGGGTATAGTTTTTGCACCCCCTTTGGTCTCACGAAATAACATTCGTGAGACCACGAAGAGCGATTCACCGCTCGGGCAACCGGGCCGCGATGATGACCCATGTAGCTGAGCGGAGTACGGCCGAACCGGACCGGGCAAAGGATCGCGCTAGCGGCCCGTGGAAGGCCAATCAGGCTGATGAGCGTTCAGCTTCCGCTGGCTTTGAAAAAACGTTTTATGGGTCCTTCCAAGTCGTCTGTGAACAGACGACCCACACGGGAACAGCCGGCATTTGAGACAGAGTTAGTTTTCCAAACGCTTTTGAACGGGCGTTTGGTCGCCCAATGGTTGGATCATCTTCATGAAACCGTATTACGAACGCGAAAACATCACTCTCTATCAGGGCGACAGCCTTCAGATTATCCCGTCGTTGGAACCGGCCACCGTCTCGGCCGTCATCACCGACCCGCCGTATTCCAGCGGGGGCATGTGGCAGGGCACGCGGTCGATGCCGCCGGAGGCAAAGTACTGTCAGGACGGCAAAACCCTCGGTCGGCCAACCTTCTCCGGGGACAACCGGGACGGCCGTTCGTGGGCCTTCTGGTGTTCCCTCTGGATCTCGGAGTGCCGCCGGCTCCTGACCGACGGCGGTTACTTCCTGTCGTTCATCGACTGGCGGATGCTTCCCCTTTGCACCGACGCCGTCCAGGCCGGCGGCCTCGTCTGGCGGGGCTTGATCGCCTGGGACAAGGGACGCGGAGCCAGGGCTCCGCACAAGGGGTACTTCAAGCATCAGTGCGAGTACGTTGTCTGGGCCTCGAACGGGCCGCTCCGCAAGGCGGTTCACGCCGGCCCGTTTGACGGCTGCCATCATTATCCCGTCCTGCAAACCGACAAGCATCACATGACCGGCAAGCCGACCGCCCTCTTGGAGCAGCTCGTCGGTTGCGTGCCGGCGGGCGGGCTGATCCTTGACCCGTTCGCCGGCAGCTCGACGACGGCCGTCGCCTGCGTCCGGAAGGGCCTGCGGTTCGTCGGCATCGAGCAGGAGGAAGCCTACTGTGAGATCTCGGCCCGCCGGCTGGACGCCGAGTTCGGACAAGGAAGGCTCGCGGCATGACGTCCGACGATCCCGACTATGGTTCGTACCGGGAGCGGCAGTCCCGCATCAGCCGGGAGCGGTCGGCAACGGGCCGCGAGATCGGCCCGTTGCCAAAGGTGAAGAACCGGCGACGCCGGAACAAGTGCGCCAAGTCACTTCAGCGTTATTGTGAGACCTATCGCAAGGAAACCTTCCGGCTCAAATGGTCGGCCGATCACCTTCGCGTCATCGAGAAGCTGGAGACCGCCATCCTTCACGGCGGTCTGTTTGCGATGGCGATGCCCCGGGGGACGGGCAAGACGTCGCTGGTCGAGGCCGCCGCCGAGTGGGCCATTCTCTACGGCCATCGCCGGTTCATTGTGCTGATCGGCGCGACCGAGGGTGCCGCCGTCGAAATGCTCGACTCGATCAAGCTGGAGATCGAAACCAACGAGCTGCTGCTCGCCGACTTCCCGGAAGCCTGTTATCCCGTCGCCCGGCTGGAGGGCATCAACAATCGGGCCAATGGCCAAACGCTCGGCGGTGAACGGACACGGATCTCCTGGACGGCGAAGGAGATCGTCTTCCCGACGGTGAAGGGATCGAAGGCCTCCGGAGCGCGGATCCGCGTGGCCGGGATCACCGGGCGGGTTCGTGGCATGAAGGCGAAGGATGCCGACGGCCGAACCATCCGGCCCGACTTTGTCATTCCCGATGACCCGCAGACGGACGAGTCCGCCCGCATGCCCGACCAGACGGCCGCCAGGGCGAGGCTGATCGCCGGGGCCGTGCTCGGCTTGGCCGGTCCGGGGGTGAAGATCTCCGGCGTGATGCCCTGCACGGTCATCGAGCCGGACGACCTGGCCGAGCAGATGCTCGACCGCGAGCGGCATCCGGAATGGAACGGCCAGCGGACGAAGCTGGTCTACCGCTGGCCGGACAATGAAGACCTTTGGGAGCAGTACGCCAAGATCAGGGCCGACGGCATGCGGGAGGGAGACAAGGGTTCGGCCGGCACGGAGTTCTACCGCGAAAACCGGGAGGAGATGGACCGGGGGGCCGAAGTCGCCTGGCCCGAGCGATTCAATCCCGACGAACTGTCCGCGATCCAGCACGCCTTCAACCACAAGCTGGCCAACCCGCGAACCTTCGCGGCCGAGTTCCAGAACGAGCCGTTGGCCAACGTCGACCAGACCTCCGGCGTCCAGCTCGCGGCGGCCGACGTGTTTGCCAAGGTGTCCAATCTTCCCCGCCTGACGGTCCCTCGGAACTGCGACCGGCTCACGGCGTTCGCCGACGTCGGGGCAGACTTGATCTGGTGGATGGTCTGCGCGTGGGACGCCAGGTTCGGCGGCTCGATTGTCGCCTATGGCGTTTTCCCGGAACAACGGCGGGACTACTTCGCCAAGAGCGATCCCCGGCCGGGTTATCGCGACCTGCCGGAGTTCGAGGGACTGTCGCAGGATGCGGCCGTGTTCAAGGCCCTCGGCATCGTCGAGGAGCTTGTGCTGGGCCGCCCGTTCCTCCAGGAGGAATCCAACGCCGAAATGCGCGTCGATCGCTGGCTGATTGATGCCAACTGGGGGGAGTCCACCGACGCGGTGTATGACTTCTGCCGCCGGTCTCGTCGGGCCGCCCTGATCATGCCGAGCCACGGGAAGTTCATCGGGGCCACGGCCGCCCCGATGTCGGCCTGGCGACGGGCGCCGAACCAGAGGCACGGCTGGCACTGGGTGATGACCGCCCACTCGGCCGGCCGGGGTCGTCACTTGGTGGTTGACGTGAACCACTGGAAGACGTTCGCGGCCGAGCGGATGAAGACGCCCGATGGGGCGGCGGGATGCCTTCGAGTTCACGCCCCGGCCGAGGCGCAGGATCACCGGTTGTTTGCGGATCATCTCAGCTCGGAATATCCCGTCGTCGCCGGCGTCGAATCCGGCCGGAAGGTGGGAGAATGGAAGTTGCGGCCGAACCGGGACAACGACTGGTGGGACTGCTTGGTGGGGTGTTGCGTAGGAGCGAGTTTGGGGGGATTACAATGGTCGGCGTCGGTCGGCGGCCTGCCGTCTCCGGAGGGAGAAGCGACCATTCGGGCGAGACCGGCCGCCGCCAAGAAGAAACGCCCGGGCCTCGCCGAGCGGTATCGGCAGAAGACCGGGCGGGGCTAGTTTTATCCGTCACCGAGCTGGCTCGCGGCGACTTCATGGATTAGGGTCTCTTGCGCGGACGATTGGCGTATTGCTTAGATCGAGAGGCTTGCCCAGTTTGTGCTCCGACCAGACCTGCATTTGCCCTGCGTTGTTCTCGCCTGCAACGAACTTCCCATCGGGCGTGATCATGGCGGTACAGTTGATAGTGGTCAGTCTGAGATTCATGTTGTCTACGGCAACCAATCGCGTGGCAGTAAGCACCTTGATGAACTCAGGCAAACCGCCCGGCTCCTTCGACACGAACGAGCTGAACTTGGGATCGTCGGTTCGTATGTCGTCGCCATTGCAAAGTCTACAGATGATCGTGAATTGCGCGGAAGTGAGTTCGGCGGGTTCCCAGGGTGCTTCGGCACCTCGCTCCTTAAGCTCGCACTCGGTGAGTTCGTCATAGATGTACTCCCAACCTTTGCGGTCTGAAAGCTCCACTGCGCGTGCGCGTAAGCAGGAGGACATCACTTCTTGAATATTCGAGCGGTCGCGTGCAAGGTTTGTGGAGTAGAGGGCATCGATTCGACTGAAAAGGAGTTCCAGTAGAACTCGGACGGGGTTGTGGCTCGTCGAAATTAGGAAAGGCCACATTCCGTCAATGAGCGAGGTGACGTACGGGAAGCCGTTCGCTTTAACAAGTGAATAATTTCCGCCTATTATCAGCTGGGGAAAACTCCCGACGCCCATTCCGGCTGGGTTCGAGAGACGGTCCTTGAGTAGTCCGGCGATGTGATTCCTAAGAGTCTGCTCACGTTTCCAGCCGTGGTGCCCAAGTACAATCCTAACCGGCCCGAGAAACTCGGTCGTGAGCGTGCGATAGATGAGTTCGAGATCAAAGGAGAGACTTCCGATTTGGTCATGTGGCGGTGCCGCGATTCCGGTGATCTGTCCGAACACTCGCCGGGGCCATCGCAGGTCAACTTGAATCCCAGCTGCCTCCTCACTCGCAACATACTCCGAATACAGGCGGGCGACGGTTCGAAGATGATTATAGCTGTCTGCCAGATCGTCGGCTGTGAGTGTCTTCTTCACTTCAAATACCGCTATGACATTCGAGATGTGCCACCGATACTTCTCCGTATACGGAATCTGCTGGCCTTCACCGCGAACGAGCATGCAGTCGAGCTCACCGCTCAGTTGATCCTTGAAGTATGCGAATCCGGACAAGACTCGCAGGTGCAGTTGCGGAGGAATCGCCCTGTCAAGAATGTCGCGAGTCAGTCCCTCATACATCGCACCGATCGTTGGTGCGTGCTCAATGCGCATTGCGTCGAGTTGCGCCCGCTCGTGATCAGAGAAGGCTTTCAAGAGCTGAGCGATCGTCTCGATCATGGCGTCGGCCGGAAGGACTGAGGAGTGTCGATTGTGACGGCTAACGCTGGTGTTCAACTGCCCCGCCCAGAGCGACTGACACCTAAATTACAAAGGCTGAGGGTGGGATCTGCTGCGGCACTTGGTTCGGCCCGCCTCGCAGCATACAACCACTATGCCCCCGGTGGGAGATGAGCCACGGGTGGCTGAGGTTGGGCTGGCGGCAACTGCCCCTGCGGTGCTTGTAGTTGGCCCTGCTGTGGCCGTTGGGTTAGCTGAGCTAAAGGCTCGCCTTGTGCGTCTTGACCAATCCGGACGTGCGGGCGGTGGCGTAGGATGTCTGTGGCAGCACGTGATGAAATACTTGCAGCTCCAGCTAATGTTACCACTTTCCGCCATTGAAATCGCTGGTCGAGGAGCATCGGCTCCATCTTACTCCAGGCAACTGCGGGATCAACCGCCTCGGGCACGAAATAGCCCACCACGAATGTTAAAATCAAGGTGAGTGCTGACGCCACCTCTCCGGTAATCTTGTTATTCTCTGGGAGCACCACGGTGTTCAATACCCAGACGAGTACGACCGTTATCGCACCCGCGAGAGCACTTGCCCCAACCTTACGAGTTGGCGTGAGGTTATTATCTGCCACTCGCATCTCCTCCGGAGGTCTTTGCCGCTCGTCGAATATGAAATGGACAGAATTGATTCTGTCCATTTCCGGCCGCTTTGGCGGCCTCAGTGATGCCGACCCATGCCGGCAGGCTAACCGACTGGCGCGCCGCCGTCAAACACTTTTTGGCTGATTGACCCACCGACCCACCTCCCACCCTTCCCATCCAGGCATTGAATCCCCCGCTGGGTGTCGAACCAATCCTCTTCCGAAAAATTTTTCCCGATTCCCCGTTCGCTCGGGCAACCGGCCGGAGATGATCCATTTCATCACCACGGGGGGCCGATCATGGAACCGACCGAACTCACGCCCGAGCAGATCGCCGATGCCGCGGCCTCGCCGTCGACGGTCACGACGGACGGGCTGACGGTCGGAGCCCGGTCGGCCGATGACATGATCAAGCTCGACCAATACGCGATCGAGAAGGCGGCCGCGACGGCGGCGGCCAGACCCGCCAAAGGGGCGAAGCGGATTCGCTTCTACCGTGGCATCATGCCGGGGCAAACCTGATGACCCTGATCGGACGAATGTGGCGGGCGGCCCTTGGCCGGCCCGCCCCCAAATCGCCCGGCAAAAAGAAGCCGGGGCGAGGCGGGAACGCCACGGGCCGGCCGGCGTCGAAGTTCGACGCCGCCCAGACGACGGACGAAAACCGCAATCTCTGGAAGAACGCGGACGCCCTCGGCCCGAACGCGGGGACCTCGCCGGACGTGCGGGCCGTGTTGCGGAACCGCTCGCGATACGAGGCCGAGAATAACGCCCACCTGGGCGGCATGATCGAGGGACGGACAGTTGACACGCTGGGCACCTGCCCCCGTTTGCAACTAACGATTCCCGGCGTCTCGTCGGACATCACGCGGAAGGTCGAGCTATTATTCCAGGAGTGGTCCGAGCGGATCGACCTCGGGGCCGACCTGCACCTAATGGACCATTCGGAAACGACCGATGGCGACATTCTCGGCCTGATGACCGTCAACGAGAAGTTGCCAAAGACCGGCGTTCAGCTTGACCTGATTCTGGTCGAGGCCGAGCAGATTTGCACGCCGGACCTCGGCACGGACGATTCGTTGAAGTTTGACGGGGTCAAGATTGACCAGTTCGGCGACTTGGTGTCGGTGGACATCCTCGACCGGCATCCCGGCGATTTGAATTCTTGGATGACCCCCGGCGGCAACGGCTACAAGACGTATCCCGCCGAGCGGGTGTTGTGGTTCATGCACCGGACGCGTCCCGCCCAAGCTCGCGGACTGCCGGCGATGAAGGCCGCGCTGCCCCTGATGGGCCAGCTCCGGCGTTACGGCGGGGCCGTGCTGGGGGCGGCCGAGCTGGCGGCGATGTGGGCCGCCTACATGACGCAGGATTCGGAAACGCCGTCGTTCGACGCCCCGAAGTCCGAGGACGACGAAGAGGAGGACGAGGAGGAGTTCGAGCAGATTCCCGTGGCCCGGCAGATGATCACCATGCTGCCGAAGGGCGTGAAAGACATCAAGGCCTTCGCGCCGGCCCAGCCGGTTCCGAGCTTTGGCGACTATCAGGACATCCTGCTGACCCAGGCGGGCCGCACGATCGGCGCCGCCCAGAACACGAGCACGGGAAGCTCGGCGGCTTACAACTATTCGTCCGGCCGGCTCGACCACCTGCCCTACCAGCGGTGCATCCGCTGGCGGCGGCGGCGAATCACCAAGGCCGTCCTCGACCCGTTGCTCATGGCCTGGCTGGGCGAGGCGTCGAGGATCTTCGGTTTCCTGCCCGCCGGCCTGCCGGATGTTTCGACGTGGCGGCGAAAGTGGCGCTGGGACGCCTTCGACTCGATCGACCCGGTCAAGGACGTGACGGCGGCCCAGATGCGGATCGAGGCCGGCCTGTCCACGTATGAGCGGGAATGCGGCGAGATGGGCGAGGACTATGAGGAGGTCTTCGAGCAGCAGGCCCGCGAGGCGAAGATGCGGGCGGACCTGGGGCTCGCCTCCGGGGGAACGGGCGTCACGCTGACGACCCAGGAGCCCGATGGCACGCAGACCACCGTGGCCACGGGCGGAACGAAGAAGGCCGGCGACGGCCCGACCGGGGCGACGGCCGCCGCCGTGAAGACCGGGGATGTGCAGGGCACCGCCCTCAACGGCCTCCAGGTGGGATCGCTGATGACGATCTGCGACAAGCTCACCTCGAAAATTTACACGATCGAGGGGGCGACGTCCCTGATCCGGATCTCGTTCCCGGCGGCGGACCGGGATGAGATCGACACGCTTGTCAAGGCGATGGCCAGCACTCCGAAGCCGGCCGTCCCGGCTCCGGAGCCGGCCAATCCGGAAGATCCCCAGGGAGACCAGGCCAATGCCGCGTGAGATCATCATCGCCGCGCCGGTCTTCCCCCGGATCACCGAGTATCTCGGGGCCTGGGCGTTCGAGCCGTCGCGGTTTGCGACGGCCGTCGAGCAATTGCAGCGGATGGACTGGCCGAAGCACATGAGCGACGGGGCCGCTCCGCTCCGCTCGTACACGCAACTCGTTCCCACCGGGAGGGACGGCCAGGCCATCGCGGTCATCCAGGCCGACGGCGAGCTGATGAAACAGCAGTCGAGCATGGGTGGAACCTCGACGGTGCAACTGCGGCACGACATCCGGCAGGCGGCCAGAGATCCCAACGTCTCGGCCATCCTGCTGGCGATCGACTCCCCGGGCGGGACGGTCGCCGGCACGGCCGAGCTGGCCAACGAAGTGACGGCCGCCCGCCGGGCCAAGCCGGTTTGGGCTCAGATCGAGGACCTGGGGGCGAGCGCCGCCTACTGGTTCGCCTCGCAGGCCGACATGGTGTTCGCCAACGTGGCGACGGCGATGGTCGGCTCGGTGGGCACGATCTGGGTCTGGCAGGACGACAGCAAGAAGGCCGAGCAAAAGGGCGTGAAGACGTTCGTGTTTTCGACCGGCTCGCTCAAGGGAACGGGAGCCCCTGGCACGCCGATGACCGACGAACAGCAGGCGTACATTCAGGGGCTGGTCAATGACATGCAGATCCCGTTTGACGCGGCCGTGCAGAAGGGCCGGGGACTGAAACCGGCCCAAATGGAAGCGATCAAAAGCGGCCGGACCTTTCTGGCCCCCGAGGCTCTGAAACTGCGGCTGATCGACGGGATCCAGCCGAGGGCCGCGACCCTGATGCAATTGATGAAAGCCAAATAGTTCCGGGGAACCGGAGGGAGTTTTTCGATGAATTTTGAAGCGTATGTGCGATCCCTCGGCCATGACCCCGAGGCTCTCACCGCCGAGATGCGGGTCATGCTCCAGGCCGCCTGGCGGGCTCACCTGGCCGCCACGGAAGCTCGGTCCGGCACGACGTTGCCTG
>NZ_JH636442.1:827318-829089 GCF_000255705.1 Zavarzinella formosa DSM 19928 | reverse complement strand
TGGTGGCGCTCCGCCGCTCCCGTTCGACCGCCCCGGTGACGACCTTCGTCACCGGCCAGATGCCGCCCGGCGCCACGATCAACACCATCGTCCAGGCCGCGCTCGCCCAAGCCATCGGTTCGCCGGGCCACGAACGCCGGTTCTCGGCTGACGTGCTCCAGGCGGCCCACACGCAGTTCCGGGGCCGGCTCGGGCTCGGTCAGGTGTTCATGATGGCCGCCCATGCCAACGGATACCGTGGCTCGCCTGGCGAACGAGTCAACGCCGGGAATCTTCGCGAGGTGATGCAGCACGCGATGGGAGTCCCGATGGCTTCGGGGCTCACGACCATGAGCCTGCCCGGGATTCTGGCGAACACGGCCAACACGGAACTGCTCGGAGGCTACCAGGAGGAAGACCAGACCTGGCGGGAAGTGGCGGCCGTCAAGAACGTCACCGACTTCAAGAGCGTCACGAGCTTCCGGATGCTTGACGACATGGAGTTCGAGGAGGTATCGCCGACCGGCGAAATCGCCCACGGCAAGGTCAGCGAGGAATCGTACAGCCGGCGGGCCAAGACCTACGCCAAGATGGGCGCCCTGACCCGCACAGACTTCATCAACGACGATCTGTCGGCCTTTGCGGACATCCGCAGCCGGCTCGGCCGGGGCGGCGCCCAGAAGCTCAACCGCGTGTTCTGGACGTGCTGGTTGTCCAACGCCAACACGTTCTGGACGACGGCCCGGACGAACTACATCACCGGGGGAACGACCAATCTCGCCGACGACGGCGTCGGCCTTGGCCTGGGCGTCAAGGCGTTCCGCAAGATGAAGAGCCCGGCGGCCGACAACTCCAAGGTGATCGGCGGGATGCCGGCCATCCTCTTGGTGCCGCCGGAACTGGAGGGGGTGGCCGACCGCCTGTACCAGAACAGCAACCTCGGCCAGGTGGCGACGAGCGCGGCGAACACCTACGCGAACAAGTACAAGCCGGTGATCTCGCCGTTCCTGTCGGACGACTCGATCACGGGCTACTCCTCGACCGCCTGGTGGCTGCTCCGCAATCCGGGGATCGCGGCGGCCGTCGTCGTTTCCTTCCTGAACGGCGTGCAAACCCCGACCATCGAATCGGCGGACGCCGACTTCAACATCCTCGGCGTGCAGTTCCGGGGCGTGTGGGACTTTGGCTGCGACCTGGCCGAATATCTCGCCGGCGTGAAGTCAAAAGGAAGTGCGTGAGCAGTGGTTTAACCGGCGGCTCGCCGTGAGCCGCCGTTCATTGAACGTCCTCCAGAAGGAACATCAACATGTCCCAGACACCCGCCGCCTTCGCGAAGGAAGGCCGTTACATCCCGTACATTCCCGGCTCGGCCGTCACCGCCGGCGACGTGGTCGTTCTCGGCACGATCCCGATGATCGCCCCCAGGGACATCGCCGCCGGCGCCCTCGGCGACCTCGACAGCCACGGATCCTACGACGTTCCGAAGAACACCGACGTGTTCTCGGCCGGCGACCCCGTGTTTTGGGATCTCGACGGAACGCCCGTCACGGGCACGGCCCTGAGCGGGGCGGCCGGCGGCAACGGAGCCATCGGCTACCTGATGGGGTTCGCCGTCGCCGACGCCCTCACCGGTGACAGTTATGTCCGGGTGAAGCTCACCGCCGGGAAAACGTATTTCGGTCAGATGCCCCGGATCCCGACCGCGACCGTGGCCGCCGCCGGCTCGACCCAGGCCGACGCCGCCGCCGTGGCCGAGGGCTTCACCCTCGTCTCCGGGGCCGACGCCACCAAG
>NZ_JH636442.1:813879-823045 GCF_000255705.1 Zavarzinella formosa DSM 19928 | reverse complement strand
GTCGTCGGCGTGTCCGTGGCGGCGGTGACCGGACTGGCCGCCCTCGCGGCCGCCGTGACGCTGGCCGTCGTCGCCTGGGAGTCGTTTCCGGAGACGATCACGGCCGTCGGGGATTTCTTCGCCGGCGTGTTCGAGGGGGTCAAGGCGGTCCTCGGCGATGTTGCCGCCTTCGCGGCCGGGGTTCTCTCGTCCGCCTTCGACGGGCTCATGGTTGTCCTGGGACATGTCTGGTCGACGCTCAAGGCGGTCGGGGGATATTTTCAAACCGCCTTCGGGCCGGCGTCGGCCGCCGCGATCGACAGCCTGGTCGATGCGTTCCGGACGATGGGATCGGTTTTCGGCGAAACCTGGTCGGCCATCGTCTCGCTGGCCAAGGCGGGCGAGTTCAAAGGGGCGGTGCAGGCGGCGTGGATTGGCGTGCAAGCCGCCTGGAAGGCGGGCGTTCTCGGGCTCGACATCGCCTGGGAGAAGTTCAAGATCAACTTCAAGGACGGGGCCAGGCAGGCGGCCAATGACGCGGCCCATGATCTGATCAGTTTCGCCGCCCGCACGGCCAGGCTGTTCGTGGACATTGGCGACACCATCGGAGTCGTGTTTGACGGCGTGGTCAAGTCAATCAGCGACGCCATCGCCGATTCTCTTTCCGTCATGGCGGGCTTTGGAAAAAAACTTGCCGGGTTCCTGCCCTCGTTCTCACCGCAGGCCATCGCCCTCAAAGCCGCCGCCGACCAGGCGGACGCCGCCGGCGACCAGACCCGCGACAATGCCCAAAAGAAGTTTGACCAACAAACATCCGTCATCGCCCCGGACACGTTTGCCGACCGGGCGGCCCGGGCTTTCGCCGCCAAAGGCGGCGGTCAAATCGAGGGCACGAAAGATCTGATCGACGCCGTGGCCGCCGGTCTGGAAAACCTCGCCGACGAGCAGTTCGCCGTGAACCGGCAGGCGAGCCAGAAACAGCTCGACGCCCTTGACCAGATGTTGAAGGCCGGCCTGGAGGGTATCCGGGAGGAGGCGGCGGCGGGGCTTGCCGAGGTGACGGACCGTCTCCCCAAGGCTCCGGAACAGGGTCCGGCGCCCCGGCTGATCGCCGAACTCGGGCCGATGCCCCGGCTGGTGAAGGCCGCCCAGTTTGGCGTCGCGGCGGCAGGGACTTTCTCCGGCCGCAACATCAGCCAGTCGCTGGGAATCGGCGGCAGCGTGTCGGAGAAGATCGCCGCCAACACGAAGAAGGGCGCCGACGAGACTGAGAAACTCCGCGAGGAGTTCAAGAAGTTCAACGAAAACCGGCTGCGGTTTGACTGAGCAGGGGGAAGACATGCCGTTGATTCATGAATTGAAGGGGAGTCGCAATCTCTCCATCGGCCGCGACGGGGCCTCGGCCCCGTGGCTGTTCATGGTGCGCGAGGCCGCCGACGAGGCGGCCGCCTATCAACTGGCCGACCAGACCAGTCCGGCGAGTTATCAGCCGGTTCCGGGAATCACCGGCGTCCTGCTGAAGAGCAAAATCGAAACGCAGGACATGGGGGCGGGGATTTACGTGGTCACGGTGAACTACGACTCCGGCCAGGCCACCGACGCGGGCGACGACGTCGGAGCCAATCCAACCGAGCCGGCCGGCGGCCCGGGGGACACCGGCCAGGGGGGCGGCAACCCCGCCGGCGACACCGACCCGGATGCCGACCTCGGCCGGGAGTTCACCTTCACGACCGGTTCGGGGGCAACCGAGCATATCACCCGGGCCAAGTCCCTGACCGAGTCAGGGAAGAAAGTCGTCGGCCCGGCCCAGGCCGCCCCGGACGTCAAGCTGGCCATCGGCGTCAGCAAGGAGGGAGTGGCCGGCGTTGACATCGTCGCCCCCGTCCCCGAGTTCGCCTACACCACGAAGCTGAGTTATTTCACGATCGGCCGGTTCATCCGCCTGTGCTGGGCGACCGGCAAGATGAACCTCAATCCGTGGTTCGGGCTCGGGGCCTTCGAGGTCCTGTTTCTGGGCTGCGACGGGAAATACTCGGACAGTGACAAGTCGTGGTCGATCACTTACAGGTTCAAGTATTCCGCCACCGAACGAGCGATCGACATTCTCGGCGACAACACGCTGGTCGTCGCCGAGAAGCCCGGGCATGATTACTTGTGGGTGGCGTATGATGCTGCGGATGTGGATGGCGAATTTCGCATTCAATTACCAACTGCGTACTACGTGCATCGTGTTTACGAGCCAATCGATTTCAAGACTCACCTCGGCATCGGTCTCTGATCATTCCTTCGGCTTGCCGATAACATATGGCTCCACGACATAGAGCGTTGTGGAACCAATCTTTTGCGTACCGGTGACCTTGAGCAGCATGCGGAGTGTGATCGTCTTTTTGTCAGCCCAGGCCGACGTGTCAACGCCCTTAAGAAGAAACGGTTTGTCCGTCGCGTTCAGCGAGTTGATGATTGCCGTTTTCGCGTCAATCACTTCGTTCACCTGTAGATTTCGCAGTCCTTCCATTAACAACAATGACGTTCCATACCCGACATCTCCGACACTCAGGCTTCGATATTTTAACTCGTCCGCAATTTTGACTTTTTCAACCTTGGCCAGCTCGGCCTTCAGTTCGGCCAGTTTCTTTTCGTGTTCCGCAATCTCCTTGCGGACCTGGTCGGCGGTTCTTTCCTTTGGCTGCGCATAAAGGGTGGAAACCAACGCTAACAGCCCGAGGCAAGTGGCGAATATCCTCATATGGCGGTCTCTTGAAGGGAAAAGAATGACCCCGAAAAGTGTATGGCGCACCAGTACAGTCCGAAAGGGTTGACTGCGCGGCGAAGACATTCGTAATGCTCAGGTGGACGCGCTTTTCGTGAGTGTCTTCCAGAATTCAAGACGAGTCATCATCTGTTGCAGCAATCCGTCGTAAGTGACGCAATTGATTTTTTGCGAGTAAACCACCACATGCTCGGATCGCCATTCCAGCCGTTGTAGTTCTCCGGTCGATAGCCCCTTCTGGCGGCCGATCACCAAAAGGCCGTCGAACTTGATGGACCGGTGACCGAACAGGTCTTCAAAGTCCGGATGCTCCGTCATCTTCGCGATTTTGTGAAACCAGTCGATGATCTGGCTGCAACCATGATCAAAACGTTTCGACCATTCCTTGGTAGCTTTTTTGCCGTTCTTCACAAAGACGCTCGACGGCATCGCGTCCTCAAATTCAATGAATGTGAAGGTTGAATTTTCCCAATCGGCAAGAACCAAGTCGCAGACGTAACTTCCGAAGAGATGGTATTCCGTCGCATAGCGGTTGACTGATCCCAATGCAAGTGACTTACTGCCGACGTGACACATGTGGCAAAGTAAGGGAAGACGCCTGAACAGGGGAAGGATGTCTGCACTCTCGCCAAGAGCATCTTTTCGCGTGAGCAAATTGGAAAATTCACGCACGGCTTCCTCGGCCTTGGCAAGGTCGAATGAGACCGGAATAAAAGATTTCATTTTGAGTCATCGTCTCGTTTCGTTTGCTCGGGAGCGTTTTTGATGACATCAATAATTTGTACATGCCCGTCTTTATGAAAAACAAAAACCAAAATATCATCCGGAAAGCGAACGTGAAAAAAATCCTCGCCGCTGACGACTGTGACGTTCTGCTGTCGCGCCCACTGGGGGACGGGAATCTTGGAGAGTTCGGAAATCTTGGCGATGATGCTCTCCCGGCTTTCAGGAGAAAGGCTTTCCATCGCATTTTTCGCGGTTGGATTGACGCTTACTTTTGCCTGGTTCGACGCTTTGATTCTCCGGGCGGTCTCCACTATATGCGTCGCCTCAATCCTTGCCAGTTCGGCACCTGCCGAAAAAACAACCGCGTCACATGCAGTCATTCGATTCTTCATCGTCATGAACAACATGTTATCGGCAAGCGAATCGATGAGAGCGTATGTCCTTGTCTCTCCGGGAAAAATCATCGCTGATTCCTTGGTGCTCACGGGAGAGAGTTGAAAAGCCATGTTGCTCAGGAGTTGATTTTCATTTGAGTCGATTGTGTTGCCTGGATGGAATTGAAGGGAAATCTTCTCAATGACAAAAGGAGCAAACCCCGAGTTTTGAACAATGACGGAGATGATCGCGGACATGTTTTTATTGATATTAAGTTGGGGTTTTAATTTGGCGCGAGGCCTTAACAAGTCGATTTTGCTCTCGGATTTTTCTCCGACAACAACAAACTCCCCATCTTGGATTTCCAAGGTTTCTCGGACTAAAACCAACTCCGAAGAATCCGGTGCCAGTTTCAAATCGGTGACCACTTGGATGGTTTTCATGGCGGTCCTTCTGGCGTAGTGATGTTGCGGCTTCATCTTACACATTCTGGCTTCGCTCGGGCAACCCGCCTGAGATGATGCCGGCATGGCCAGAGGAATCCCCAACAAACACGTTCAGCCGGGCGAGTTGTTCCAGCCCTCGGCCGCCATCTGGAACCAAGTCATCGACTTGCTGGCCGGCCGGCGGGGCGGGATCGTCCGGCCGGCGAACCCCGAAACCTCCGTCGAGATCTTCGTCCGCAATGACACCGATGGCACGGTGCCGCAATACGGCGTCCTCGCCGTCGGCGACCCGGTCATCAATCCGGCCGACAACCTGAACGGTTTCAAGAACTCCAAACTCGTCAAGGGGACGACGCCGACGGCGTCCTCGGTCATCTGCGTCACCCAGGAGCCGATCGCGGCCGGCAAGATTGGCCGGGCCGTCGTCGCCGGGCTGACGCAGGTTCAAATCGACGTGGGCGATGCGGCCCACACATACGCCAGTCCGACCAGTTCGACGGAGAAGGTCGTCTCCGGCTCGACCGGTCGTTTCCACATCACTTTCAATGCCTCCGGCACTGGCGTGGTCTGGGGCGAGATCTTGCTGAGCCAATCACCGACCACGGGCGACACCGAGATGGTTCACCTCGACCCGTCAACTGTGGATGATGAGGGTCTGATCGCCGGTCACATCGTCGACTTCGGCCCCGGTCACACCGACTATTCCGACGGCGAGGCCGTCCTGGTGCTGCTCGTCCCATGACCCAATCCCGCGTCATCACCGTCAACACCAAGCTGTCGAAGGGCGGCAAGCGAATCTTCGCGGCCCCGAGGCCCTGCTCGTCGTCGGGGGGCGGGGGGGATTGCGATCCGATCCAGACTGCTTTTTGCTTCTATCCGCTCTCTTGCTGCCTCCTGCTGACCTTCGGCGGCTCGATGTCCTCCGTCCCGCCGATCACCCTGAACTACAATCCGCAGGCCGGGGTCTGGGGATTCGGCGGCGGGGTTGGCTCGCCGATCGTGACACCCTGCGGCACGTTCACGATCATGTCGTTCTCCGGCGAGTCGACGGACGGCTACCGCCTGACCATCTCCGGCCATGAGTTTGACAGCATCGACAGCGGGGTGTGGCGCCCGGTCAGTTGCGTCTCGGCGGGATCGCCGGATATCTTCCTGTGGGAGTCGCCCGACCTGACCGTCGACGGCGGACCCTGCGCCGGGACGTTCACCGTCACGGTCACCGAGACGTCATGCGGTGGCTCCGGCTCCGGGCCGGGCGATTACCGGATCGGTGTGGGCACGCTGCTGACGAAGGAAGGCACGCGCATCTTCGGTGTGGTCAATTGCGCCGGGTCCGGGCCGGCGATGTATCGCATCGGCCGGGACACCGGACAGACGAAGAACGGCAAGCGGATCTTCGCGGCCGAGTTCGACCCGTGCTGCGACGGAGGGCCGCCGGGAATCGGCCCGGTGCCCCCGCCCCCGGCCACGCCCGGCGATCAGGAAGACATCCCGGTCGCCGACGGCGACTGTCTGTTCGGGATCTGCGACACGATCCCCAAATATGTCAAGATTTTGGTGAGTCAGAACGCCGACCCGACATACTCCGGGCCGGGTTTCGATTTCTCGCCGTTCTGGCTGTTGGGGGTGTGGCGGCCGCTGAGCAATAGTTACGAGTTTCCAGCGTCTGGGCCGACGACCGGGCCGGACGGCGTGCCAGAGATCATCGCCGGCCAGGTGGTGTATTGCTCATGCGGTCACTCCGGCACGGCCGACGACTGGTCATGGGATTTTGGCGGGGCACAGTTCCGCGACTCCGGCGGCCACATTGTCATCATCGGCGGGGAGTGTCTTCGGCCGGACATCGACACATCCGTTTGGAGATGCGATCCGCTCTCGATCATCGTCACCAATCACGTCGGCGCCCCGACCCTGAGAATCACCAAGGCATGAACTGCACCGCCGCCGAACAGCCCTGTCAATCCGTCGCGTGCGTGCCTTGCGGAAACGCCCGCCGGGCTCTGATGGAACGCCTGACCACCGAGAGGCGGTCGAGGCCACAACCCGTCCGGGTGCGGAATTTCGCGCCGGCTCCGATCAGCCTCCCCCTCTGCGAGCATCTTGAAGACGCTCGGGGCAACGGCGGTTGTCGTCACCGCAAATGTTCCAGGGGCCACGGCGCCGCCGCCGGCGTCAAACCCTGCGATCACTGCGGACCCGGCCGGTGTCCCGATTATCTGCCGTTGAACGGAGAGGAGACACGCCCCGGTCTTGTTCCCCGGTGGACGCATCAATTCGGGGCGGGTTTGGTCCCTGACCGCCATCAGACCAACTGCTCACTGATGCCGTTCAGCGGGCGGTTGTTACTGGCGTACCGAACCGGATGGGTGGGGGCGAATATTCACATTGCGGAGATCCATGAAGACATGACTCCGGGCGGGTCGAAGACGATTCGCCTGCCTCATCCGATGTGCGTCGGCGGCCGGGAGGATCCCCGGCTGTTCGCCCACGATGGCGCGATGCACCTGTCGTTCATCGGTGTGCGGCTCCGGCAACCCGGCAATCACACTGTCGCCCGTCAGTTGTTCGCCAGGCTGGACAATGACCTCAACGCGGTCCGTGTGTGGGAACCGAAGTATGACCGGACCACGGAGTGGGAAAAGAACTGGCAGCCGTTCAGCCACGACGGCCGTCTGTTCGTCGTGTATTCCATGCGGCCGTGGGTGGTGCTGGAACTGACCGGCGACCTTGCCCTGCCGGTGAGCGAGGCGACCGGCGTGCCTTGGAAGTTCGGCCTGCCCCGTGGCGGCGCCGCCCCCGTCCTTCACAACGGCGAATGGTATGCGTTCTTCCACGGCACGGACAAGAGCGGGTACGATCGCGGCCTGCCCGCGATCTACACGACGGGCGTCTGTACCTTCGAGAGCAAACCTCCGTTCCGGCCGCTGCGTATCACCCGCGAGCCGATCCTCTGGCCGGTGATGGCGGATCTGCCCAAGGGACCGCACGGCGGCAAGTCGTGGTATGCGGCAACGGCCTTCCCATGCGGGGCTTATCTCGACGGGGATCAGTGGGTGGTGAGCTATGGGCACAACGATCACTGGTGTCGGGTGTCCGCGTTCGACGCAAAACAAATCGAGGAGCGGTTATGTCCGATCAAATAAATTCCCCGCTCGGGCAACCCGGCCGCGATGATCACTCCTGTCAGACACATACGGTGTCAGTTTTTTTTGCGGATCTCACAGGAGTCACGATGGCCGATACCCCGACACCCGCCGCGACGCCGGCGGCCTCCCTTGACGCGATCAAGGCCTACGTCCCGGCGCTGGCCAAATGGGGGGTCATGATCCTCGCCGCCGTCCTGACGGGCTGGCTCTCGACGCGAGGAGTGGTCGTCCCCCCGCTGCCCCCGCTGCCTGTCTCGTCACCCGAGCAAATCGGCGGGCCGCCGGCCGACGTGCTGTATTACTGCGGCCGCGTCGAAACGCTGGCCGACCAGTTCGCGACCAAGCCCTGGCCGGTCAGGGAGATCACCTGGAGCGTGGACACGAGCGGCTATGCCGGCTCGCTCACGCATGATCAAATCGTCGAGGCCTTCGATGTGGCCTGGCGGGCTTGGTCAACCCATCTGGACATCTCGCCCAAATTTGTCGAGTCTCCGGATGATGCGCTTGTCCGGTCGCACTTCGCGGACATTGACGGCGTGTCGCGAGTGCTGGCTTGGAGTGAACTGGCCGACGGCGCCAAGACGCCCAAGACGCAGCGATATGACAGGGCCGAGCGGTGGACGATCGCCGCCTCGCCGAGCCAAGCCCAGATCGACCTGGTGCGGGTTGCCTGCCATGAGATCGGCCATGTGCTGGGGCTCGTCCACGACGACGTCGGGACGGGGTCGCTGTTGGAGCCGACCTACTCGACCACGGTGCGGTTCCCCACGCCTCGGGACGTGCAGCGCATGATCGCCCTGGGCTACGGCCGGCGGCCGACTGCCAGTGCGGCTCCTCCGATCCCGATCACCCATGCGGTCGAGCCTGAACGGCTGGCCGAATTGCTCCGGCGAGCCGGGTACAAGGTGGATCTGATCGGCCGGTGACGCGATGCTCGGACGGTGTGGAGGCTGGGCCGGAGAGGAGGAAGGTGATATCATCGTCGGTCATTGCGAAGCCTTCCCTTTGTCAGATCGCCTCCGGGGAATCGGAGGTCAACCGAGTCCCATCGGGGAATGTGCGGTATTCTCCCTTTGAGACTTTGTTCACCGGCACACCGCTGGCGGCCCTTAGTTCGATTGTTGTTGGCGACACCACATCCGTGCCGTCTGGTTTGCAGTTTATCACGTAGTTCTGCCAGACTTGGATCTCGTGGATTTCACCGGAATCATCGACGGCGGTAAATGTGTGGTGAAGTTCAGTTTTGGTCATGCGTTAGTTCCTAACAGAATACGAGCAACTCACCTGCGACTCGGGCAACCGGCTGTTTACATTCCCCTTATCGACTCGCACAAGCATCACGCCAATGCCAGTTCGGTGAACAACAAGAGCCGGGTCCGCTCGCAACGGCCCGGCTCCCCGCGTGGATTAGCACCCCCAACGCACTGTCATTCTACCCCGGATGCCAATGCGTTCCACCACGACTTTTCAATCAAACTATCGTCACGTCCGCCGTGTCAAAGACCGCTGGCAAGCGCGCGTCTGGGACGGCTCGATCCGCTCTCACATCAACCTCGGATTATGGGTCGAGGAGCGGGCCGCCCGCGAGGCCGTGCGGCTGTTCTTCGACCGCACCGAGATCCCGCCTCAAGTGCAGCCCCGCTTCGTGCGAGCCTCGGCCGGCGGTGGTTATGTCGGCCGGATACGCGGCCGCCGGATCCCGCCGCCCGGAGAGGATGCCTTTC
>NZ_JH636442.1:797718-813869 GCF_000255705.1 Zavarzinella formosa DSM 19928 | reverse complement strand
GACGAGGACGACCGCCGGCGGGCGACCGAACTGCTGACGGCCGACAATCCCGGCATTGCGTCATATGTCGTGTTGTGCCGGCCGAACCGGCGGGGATGGGCGGCCGAGCTGCGGGCCGCGATCACGGGCGAACTGGTCGAGAATTGCCGGCGTCGGATCGCGGCCCGCAGGGGATATGCCGAGGCGGCGAGAAGGTGGGCGGCGTGATCAGATTACCTCGTCGATCAGCCACGGCATCCGCTCGCCCCGAGTCATCACTCGGTAGTAGCGGGTCGGTTCCTCGCAGATCATGAACACGGCCGGAGGCTCCCCCTCGGGCCGGACAATCAATCCGTGGATGCCTTTGGTGATCTTGTACCAGAAGCGATTTTCGCAACCGTAGTCGGCGAGAATCGTGACCGGCTCCGTCGGGCAACCGATCTTCGCCCACGCCCCGCCCTCGACCGATCCCCGCCAGGTCCAGCCGGTGGTCGGCAGCCGTCCCGCCCGGTCGCGTGAGCCCCATCGCATCAGCCGGAAGACGCCGCCGTCAAGAACGGGCAGCAAAGGCTCCGGGTCGGTGATGGCGAACTGGATCTCCGGCTGGTTCCCGCCCCGATCGTAGACACGGGAGAGCAGGTCATGCTCGTCGAAGATGTGCTTCGGAATGCTGCTCAAGTCGAGGGAGACGGCGCTGCACATGGCTAGAAACAGATCTTTCCCCGGATGTCACACACGTCGAATTCGTGCGAGCGGTCTCGGTACATTTCGGGGATGTGGAGGGTCGCGGCCGACCTGACCGCAAACCGGCCGATCTTGTCGTTGATCTCTTTCTTGGCCACGGCCAGCGATGACTCTGGCTCATCCGGTGGATCGAACAAACTCCGCTGGACAAAACCGTCCCGCCGGAGGTCGCCGGCGATCAGGTGCATGTGCGAGACAATCAGGCCGGGACGCCAGACGCGATCGAGCATGCGGGCGGAGGCCGCCATCAACAGGTCAAACCGGCGGGTGTGAGACTCCAGCCGGACGTCTTCGCCGACGGATTCGCCCTCCTTGACCGACAGGGCCAGCGTCAGCCGGCCGGGACGGACCTCGTGATAGTCCAGCTCCTCGACCAGCCGCTCGGTGTTCCTCGCCAGCCAGCCGCGTATCTTGTTCTCGTCGCCCGAGGCCCCGCCGATGCTGCCGCCCCGGCTGATGAACTGGTGTTGCGGACGATCCGGCCGTATGGGCTGAACCTTGTGGCCGTTCAACTCCCACCAGAGATCTTCCCCGGTTTTGGTCAGCAATGAGCGGATAAGGCGCCGGTCAGCGGCGGCGAAGTCGAGGCAGGTGTTGATTCCCCGTTCGGCCAGCTTCTTCCCGCTCCGGTCGGCGATGCCGCTGATCTCTTGCACGGAGAGTTTCGCCAGCAGTTCCCGCTCGGTGGCAACGTCGGTCACGACCCGCACGCCGAACGGCTTGGCGGTGTCGCTGAAGAGTTTGGCAAGGGTGCGGGACCGGGCCACACCCACCGTGACCGGCAGGCCGGCGTCCCGGAGGATCAGGAGCTGAAGATCCCTGGCCCGCTCGGGCTTCTCAATTTGGAAGAAGAATTCGTCAATGGAGTAGTATTCGGTCATCGGGTGCCGTTCCCGAACCATGCCAAGCATCCGCTTGGACAGGGCCTCATACCAGCGGAAGTCCCGCTTGAGGTAAATCCCGTCCGGACATTTCTTGAGGGCCTCCCAGATCGCCTCGCCGGTTTTCACACCGGTCTTTCGCATTTCGTAGGATTTGGCGATCACACATGCGCCTTGGTTGCCGATGACACCCACCGGCTTCCCCTTCAATCCGGGATGGCGGACTCGCTCGGCCGAGACATAAAAACAATCAGCGTCGAGATGAGCTATCAGGGACATGGATCACCCGTGGAAGGGGGCGAAAGCGGCATCCTGCCGGTCTCGATTCCTGTTCACGCGGCGGTCATATTGGCCAGCTGTTCGACCGACAACACATCGACCGCCCGCTCGGGGCTGGCGAGCGTGCCAAGTCTGACCCAGAACTCGGAGTTGTCCCGGAATCGCAGGCGTTGAAGCACGCCGCGAATCTCCAATTGCAACGCCACCAGACACCATCGCCCGCTGGCAAACTCGGCCTTTCCCGCCCGCACCCGGTGAATGACGCCATCAGAGGCGCGAATGGTTGACACCCCGTCATAGTTGGGGCTGGTGGTGGTCAGAGGAAGGTGGATGAAATCATACACACTTTTGGACATGCGGCGGCTCACATAGTGTTCATCTGTACACAAAGGTAGTATGGTTTGGCGTGGCGGTGGAAAGCAGCTGAGGAATATTTTCGGTCGTGTGGATCACGACGCAGGGCGACAGGGGAGGGGTGTACAAGTACGCCACTCGCGGGTTGATGGCCCGAAAAACACGGAAAAGTTGGGTGTAAACTTCCAAAGGCGGGCTGATTTTCCCGGTCTTCGCCAATCGCAAAACCCCTTACAATCAAGGAGTTTGCGTAAAACCGGCCTCACCGACTTGGGCTTGGGGTGCAGGAGGTCGTGGGTTCAAATCCCGCCAGCCCGATCCTTTTTTTCTCGTAAATTCACGGCATTTTCGCTCACCGCCTAAAATGAGCAAAGACTGCCGGGCAGAGTTTCGGGCAGAGATCGGCCCCAAGTCAGGCAGAGATCGGGCAGAGATGCAAAAACCCCACCCCCGTCGTCACCGGGGATGGGGCCAAGAGTAAGCCTTCCGGCTCACCCGTGTTCCAACGGGAGGATTACTCATGCGTCGGCCAGAACCTTGGTATCGCGCCTCGAAATCCGCGTGGTACGTTCAATTCGGGACCGAACAGGTCCGCCTCGCCAAGGGGCCAAAAGAAGAAACCGAGAAAGAGGCGTTCGACGCCTACTACAAACTCATGGCCGGACGCCCCGAGGGGCTGCCGGCCGGCCAGGACGTTCTCACCGCCGTGCTGTGCGACCTTTTCCTCGACCACAGCCAGAAGCATCACGAGCCGAAAACCTACCAGATGCACCTGGGCTACCTGCAAAATTTTTGCACCGCCCACGGCCGCATTCCGGCGAAGGACATCAAGCCGCTGCACGTCAACCGCTGGCTCGACAAGAACCCCGGCTGGAAGGCCTCCCGCCGCCACGCCGCCCTGTCGGTGAAGACCGCCTTCAGTTGGGCCGACAAGCAGGGGGTGCTTTCCCCCTCCCCCCTGCGGACGCTGACCGTCGCCCCGAACAACCCGCGAACCCGCGTCCTGACCGCCGACGAGCAGGCCGAGATCCTCGGCGCCATCATCGACAGGGAATTTCGCCAGTTCGTCCGGGCCATGCTCGCCACCGGCTGCCGCCCCGGCGAGGTCGCCCGCGTCACCGCCGCCAACGTCAACCTCGAACTTGGCGTGTGGGTGTTTGAAACCCACAAGACGTCGAAGAAGACGAAGAAGCCCAGGATGGTCTACCTGACGGCGGAGATGGTCGAACTCAGCCGCGAGTTGATGGCCCTCCATCCCGAGGGGCCGCTGTTCCGGGGGCCGCGAAAGAAAACCCCGTTCACCCGCAATGGCATCCGCTGCCGGTTCCGGCGACTGCGGGAGAAACTTCCCCACTTGAAACACTTCGTCGCCTATTCCACCCGCCACAGCTTCGCGACCCAGGCGCTGGTCAACGGCGTCGGCATCGCCCAGGTTGCGGAGCTCCTCGGCCACACCAGCACCGACATGGTGAGTTCCACCTACGGCCACCTCGCCGGACAGGTCGCCCACATGCGGGAGGCGGCGAAGAAGGCGACTAGCTGACGCGGATGTGTTTGAGGCCGGGCGGGAGGCCGGCGCCCCCCTTGCAAGCCTCCCGGTAACGCTCGACTTCTGCATCCTCGATCCGGATGACGCCCCTCTTTCCTTTCCGGCCGTGGCGCGCGTGGGCGATGATTCCCTCTTGGCAGAGGGCGTAGATCAAGGACACCGAAACCCCGATCCGCCCGGCGGCTTGCTTGACGGTCATGGCAACTCCTTGCGTGGTGTGGGTCATGGCGTGAATTTTGAAATGGAAAGGAGGCGGGTCGCGATGCCCGCCCCGCGCGATTTGTTGTCGTGTGGCATCCCGAGGCCGCGACAGCCTTGGACGCCACGGGATGGCCGCCGACGCCGGATAGGCCTAGGCGCGGCGCGATTTGTATGCGGGCGAAGAACGTGCAACGAGGGTCATGTACTCGCCCCCCGCTTTCTCGACAAACCTCGGGATTGCGATGGACGCGGCCACCGTCAATTCTTCGATGAGTTTGTCCCGCATGTGGGGGTTGAGGCGAATTTCCGACAACTTCAAGTGGGTCAACGCCACATCACATCCAGGAAAAGGCCATGCCTTTTGAATCTCCGCCGCCAAATCATTGATGGAGGGATGAGGGCCGAACAGAAAACAACTGATGCGGTTAAAAATGTCTGAAATCACGGTGGCGGCGACCGAGAAGGTCACCAAACTGCCAACGACAAAAAAGGCGATTTGCCAGCCCAGTTCCATGATGAGTCTCCTTGAAAAATACGGGGCCGCAGGCACCCCGCGAGGTGATTGAATTACTTGAGCCACTTCCCGATCCCGCGGATCAGACCTTCCTTGGCGGCCGAGCGGACGGCCCCGCCGCTGTCGAGGTTGCACATTTTCTTAAACGCCCGGACCAGGCCAAAAGCCATGACGGCAAAGAACAAAAAGATGCCCAGCGGGCCGACGCCCGAGGTTTCCGCAAACATGAGATGCTCCCTTGGTGAAAAACTTGAAGGTTTGGACTGTTGACACGCTCACTTGAACCAGGACCCGATTTTCCGGGCGAGGCCCTCCTGGACGGCGGCCTTGATCTTCCCGTCGCCGTCAGCCCCCCCGAACGCCTTGGGGACGAGGATGGCCGCAAAGGCGAGGACGAAAAACATCGACCAGCACAAGTTTTCAACGACTGACGCAAAAAGCATGGCGTGCTCCTTGTGATGACGGGCGACATAAGGGTTGTTGTCTGGTGGCGGCGGCTCAACCCGTGGTCAAAAGCCCTGTAAGCAGGCGCTTCCCGTTTGGGTTTGGCCGCATGTCGCCGTGGTCATGCCGGGCATCACTCACGCCCGCCGCGCTCGATCTCCTGCTCGGGCTGCTTCATTCCCTCGCCGTGCAGGCCGTGGCCTTGGTTATCCTGCTCCTGGCCGGAATGCTGGTACATCACAAACGCATCGCCCCGGAACAAAAGAGCAGCACTCTCGTGGGCGCCGTGTTCAGCCATTGGTTTGGCGGCATCCCAGATCGCGCCCCCGGCTTCTTTCAGGAGCGAGGCGAGGGAAGGGCCCGGCTCGGTCGGCTCGACCGCCACCCGCTCGTCTTTCAGCATTTCCCTAAAGCGTTCTTTCGGATCAGACATCGCAATCCCCCCTTACTTGAGGTCAAACACACACGCCGTGACCATCGCGGCGATTATGGTTACAGTCAGGAACATGCAGACAGAGTCGAAGGCGGCCTTCAGCACGCCCATCTCCCGTTCCGGCTGAAAGTCGCTTTCGTAAGACCGGCACAGCCACGTCGAGATGGGGCGATACCCGGGCATGAACGTGATGGCGACGCGTTTGTCCAAGTTCAATAGTTCGTCCGGCCGCATCAATGATCGTCCGCCGAACTGCCAGTTGTTGCTGGCTGACGTCGAGTAGCTGGCGCCGCCCTTGTCACCCGACCCCGGCTGCGATTTGCTGGACCCGGTGCCTCCGCTTGAAATGGTGATCGTTGATTCCCCAAGCATTTTGGAAACCTGCTCGGCGGTCTGATAATCGTTTATTCCAAAGTAGATTTGGGTGACGTTTGAAAGCAGGGTTTGATCCTGTTCGCCGGGCCAGCACTTCTTGAGTTGGCCGAGGGACTGGTAAAGAAATAACAGCCGCACTCCGTAGCCACGATACTTGTCAACGGCGTCAGTGATGGCGTCCATCGGCCCGAGACTGGCCGCCTCGTCCAAAATGAACCGGACTTTGCTTTTCTCCTGAAGCCCGTTTTTGACGCAGACCCGCAGCAACGATCCGATCCACAACCGAAGAAGCCCCGACTGGGCGCGCATGTGGTCCGGCGGAAGCACGAGGTACACCGTCATCTTGCCCTTGCAAAGTTCCGCCGGGTCAAAAGTGCTCGCCCTGGTGTTCACAGCCACCGCCGGCGTGTCGAGGAACCGCAGGTGGCGGTGGGCGGTGCTCAAAACCGAGGCCCGCTCCCTGTCCTTCAGTTGGGCGAGTTGATGGCCCGCCCTGGCGATCATTCCGCCCCAGGCGGGCGAGTTGCGGGCCGAGGAAATAGCGACTTCCAATTTTTGGTCGTCCGAGACAACGCCCCGCATCGATTGCAGGTGCTTGTCGTCCTCGTCCGCGAAGATCGCCGTGACGCCGAGCAGCGCGGAAATCAAGCTTTGGGCGCTGTCGTTCCAATGCTCGTCGTGCTCTTTTCCAGTCCGGACGACCATTTCCTGGGCGAGGTCGTTGCATTCGTCCAGGGCAAAATGTGATTCACTCAATCCCATCATCGGGTTGAAGGTGTCGGTCCCGCCGGCGACGCCGAACGGATCGAGACACACGACACGGTGGCCCATTTTTCGCCGGGCATCGGCGGTTTCCCGAAAAAGCTCTCCTTTAAAGTCAACAACCACCATGCTGTCGGCGGAGGTCCGCAAATGCGGAATCACAATGCTGACCCCTTTGCCCACCCCCGTCGGCGCGAAAACGGCGACATGCACGGCGTCTTTGAGCCTGACCAGTTTGCGATGCTGCCTGCGCTGGCATGAGGCCAAAAATCGCCTGACACCCTTGTTCGGCTCAAGCCTCCTGTCAAAAAGGGCCTTTAACCCCTGCCGCCGGGTGATTTTTCCCTGGATATGGCCGATTATCGGTTCCTGATTGCTTTCGGTCATGTCCAGCAATTCTTGCGGGGAAGCGAAGCGGGCGCTTCCAAAAGCATCACTCGAACGCCGTGTCTCTCTCAGGCACATGGCGACGCAGACGACCAGGGCGGCCACCCACAAATACCGAAACAAGACCAGCATCATCACGGCGTCAAACGCCGCAATGATGACCGAGGCAATGAGCAGACGTCGAATCAATTTCATGTTTCACCTTCCGGTTAAAGTGTTGGTTAATTGGGCGAGGGATTCATCCTTCGATCCATCCGCTCGGCCAGCATCTCGTACTTTTCGAGCGTGGCCTTGGCCGCTTCGGCAAATAACGCGAACGCCTCGGCCTTCTCGTCGTCACGAAGGCACGGCCCGACGATTTCCATGACCACCGTCGCTATTTCAATTGCGTGATGGGCGATGAGGGATTGCGAGACCATGGTCACCCCTTCGCTTTGTCGGCCAAGACCCGCGACAGCGTCTTCACGTCGATGCCTTCTTTGTTGCCTTTTTTGGCGGCCTCCAGTGCGGAAGAGAGCGCGTCCACCAGCCCGTCACCATCCATCTCTTCGCCCGTCACGAGCACGACGCAACCCGTGGGGAGTGGAAGCCGTATGCGGGAGAGTTTGACCGTGCTGGCGGGCTTGGCGGGTTGGCGGGCCTTTCGGACGGCCTCGGCGATTTGTGCCGAGGGCAGGCCGGACAGGTGCATTTGAAGCAAGCCGTTTTGCTCGGACTGGGGCAGCAGGGACATCTGATACCAGGCGCTGGGGCCGATCTTGCCCTCCTCCGCCGCTTTGATGACGGAGGGTATCGTCCCCCACAGCGAATTGAGCTTGCTAATCATGGCCTGGCCGAGGTCGATTTTGATCGCAAGCTCTTTCGCGGTGGAACCGGCGTTTTGTGCGAGCCAATCCCGGATGGCGACGGACTGGTCAAAGGGGTTCAGAGCGGTCGAGTGCATGGCCGAAATCAGTTGCAACTCGCCGATCTCGGACGGCGTCAACTCCCGGTCCACGCAGATGACGTCGAACTCAAAATCGGGTGATTCAAGCATCATCCCCCGCCAACGCCCCTCGCCGTCGAGGATGATGTCTCCCGGCATGATAATGAGCGGGTGAAGCTGGCGGGTGAGCACGGACCGGGCGAGGTTTCGCAGGATTTCCTCGGCTGGGAACGTCCTGCGGACCTGTGGCCTCGCCTTCAAATCGCGGGCACGTCGCTTTTCGACGGTTCTCTTCAATGGAACCGGCATGGCGTAGAACCTCCTCGGCCTGCTCGGATGCGGCAGGATGGTGCGGGTGACTGGAAAAGAAATCTTGAATCAGACCATCAATCGCGAAATCACGGTTTTTTGCGTGAATTTCGCGCTGTGTATGGCCAGGTCCTTTGTTAAGCTGTCTGGGGGTCCAGCTAATGAATTGATGAAAAGCAGCTTGCATACTTTGTCATCAAGTCTTCCATATTGCCAAGTTACAGGCATTTGAAAAAGACGCGACGCAACTTAACCCGCGCGATACATGCAAGAAAACTGCAAGATAAGGCAGAGGCCATGACAAAGAAAAAAAGACAAAGAGGGGTTTTGGTGAACGTGGAACTGATCCAGAAGCTAAGATCGCTCAAAGGATGGACACTTCAAGATTTCGCCGATGCAGACCCAAGAGTCTCGATACGCTCCATACAGAACTTGGTTGCCGGTCATGCCGTCGATATGGCGACAGTAGTCTTGGTGGCCAGAAAATTCGGAATGACGTTTGAAGAACTAATGGTCGCGAAAGACCCAAAGAACGCAGCCGTAACGAAAATAGGCGACATCGCGCTGGTTATCGAGGGTGATTATTCAAAACTCACCAGGGAGGGTGAGGCTGAATTAATCAAGCAGCTAAGAATAATTCTTCAGACAAGCAATGGCATCCAAATTATGAAAACCGAGAGCGGAAGCATCAAATTTACGCTTCGTATGACGCTTGAAGATGCAGAGAAATTACAACAGGCGTTCAAGGAAAACCGGCTTGCAGGCTTAAAGGCAACAAGTGTGGGAGGGTTTGTTCCGGTCGAAGACGCAACAACTACGCCAGCGACTGAACGAGAAATTTTAAGCGATCACTCATTGCTTCGGAACAACCGGTTTCGCGTGGCTCAGCATATGACCGGCGGGTCATCAATCATCTGCGGCATAATATCATTTCTTCCACTTGGACTTGAGTCATTTTCTATCTTCGGCATTCTCATGGCCTGCGCGTGCGGCCTAATGGTCATTCGATCCAAATCAGGCTATTGGCTAGCGGCCATGGCTATTGCCGTCAGCTTGTCAGGAGTCATCGCATGGATTGCCAGAGGACAGGGTCCGAAGATTGATCCTACAGTCGCTCTCGCAGAATCCATTCCCAAAAATAAGATCGATCTGGTTAAAAGAGTCAAAGACGATCCTGAAATGGTTCGGAACATAGAAGATAATCACAAATTAGTTATCAAGCTGACTGATGAATGGGCGAAAAATCCTAATGAGGTAAACACAGAGAAACTTAATGCTGCTTTGAATAAAACTATCATGGATATTGCTAAAAGTTCAAAAGGCCCTATCGCACAAGATCAAGACGATAATCCGCCAGAGCAAAATTATGAATTTAAACTGACCCCCGGCAGGCAGCACTTGACTTTGACACTAGGCGAGCAAGTTCTCTTCGATCAAGACATCACCGTGCCAGAAGACACTAAAATAACATGCGTAATTACTCGGGACGCGAACAAGAAAACAAGCATACAGTTCAGTCCTAACGTATCGGACTAGATCTCTACTGTTGACTCTCCACGCAAAGCACGCTAGTTCCTTTCTGCCCTGCCAGTCGCTCGTTGAGGTCGACTGGCAGGCGCAAAACCTCAACGGAAGGAACATCTATGGCCAAGACTCGAAAGAAGGAAACCGGACCTTCAGACACGGCAACCGTCACCTCGGAAGATACCAGTTTCAATCCCCAGGACTTCGACCCCGCATTGCAGGAGCAGGCAGGGCAGATCATCCACGCAGTCGCCGAGTCAACCAGCGTCGAGCCGGAGCGCTTTGCCAGCCAACACGCTCCATCGGGCAACGGACACGCGGCAGCCGTCGAGCGGAAGCCGATCCTCAAGGCCCCCAATCCGCACGCCATCGAGAGCATCGCCGGTGACGAGAACCGCGTCCGCTTGCTGAAGGAGGAACCCGACCGCAAGCGAGGCTTTCCCGGAGCCTGGGTCATCAGATTTGAGAAAAACCCCAACGACATGGTGGATGACGAGGGCGTGAAGTACAGCAAGGAACGCCCACACCCCGTCTTGAAGATGCTCAAGGACGAAGGTTTCAAGTGGGGCTTCTCCAATGGTGATGGCGATGGAAAGGGAGGCTGGGGAAAAGGCTGGACGGAGGGTCACTACACCTACGCCGAACACGTCGAAGCCCGCCGGACAATGGAAAAAGCCGCCGCGATGATCGGGGCGAAGGTTGAGCAGGGGGCTGGAATCCCGGACTAACAATCCGGCGAACCACTTCAACGAAAAGCCCCCGACACATTTCTGTGTTCGGGGGCTTCTCTTTTAATCGGGGAGACAAACCTGGCACGTTGAGCAGGTGACTCCTGATTCACGACCTTCCGGCGTCTCTTGCAAACAAACATTTGCCATGGGTAACGCCATCTTTCGTAGCCGGTGAACCAGAAACACCAGATCGACGGGCTGAACCGGGTGGTCATCCGCATCGGACATCATGTAAGCCACCCTGACGCGCGGCGGCACTTCCGTGGGGAAGGCGTCGCGGTCGGCTGAATACCAGACCGACACATTATCGACCAGAGCCAGATCACGTAGCACGGCCTCAATGGCGGGTATTCGCCAAGATCGCGAATAAAGCCAATGTCGGCAGAACGGCGTGCCCTCGGCGACCGCCATGACCTTCTTGGCGAAACCGGGGCTGTAAACGTCGCCGCTCACCATCCACCGCATCGCCAGAACACCTTTCCGATATAGCTCCGACACCAAGCGGGGAACGAAGTCCTTTCGCTTGGTGGCGGCGTAGCAGTAGGCAAGCCGATCCTGAACCTGCGGGAACAAAAATCGGCCACGCTGGGCATAGCACTGAGAGTCGCAGGTCGAAGTCCGACCAGGACAAGTGCCGTGACGCCCAGCAGGCAGGTCAAAGTGAAACACTGACCCGCCAAGTTTGTCATTGGACTGTGTAACCATTCCTCTAACGACGCGAGACATTGAAGATTCCTCACGATACGCACGGGGGCGAAACGTGAGGCAGGAAAGCGCAAATTGGAGATTCGCGCAAGTGAAAGGTGAGGTGCATAAAGTTGTTGACAGAAGCTCGAAGGGGGCGCAGAGTCCTCAAACGCATGGGCAATGAAGCCCGGCGGGAGAAAGGAAGGCAACAATGAAGGAGCAACCCAAGGTCATGTACGACAGCGCCGAGGCAGCCCAGCAGGTAACTGTCACAGGCTGGCGGTCGCGCAACGGCCACTTCTGCGGCGACAACGAGCACCTTGCCCGCTGGGACGGCTGCACCCACCTTCTCTGCGATTGCGGGGCCGAGATGGATCGTGGCTACACCCTATGCCGCTCATGTCGCGACAAACAGCGGCTGGAAAGATACGAAGCGATGCCGTTCCAAGAGTGGGACCGCACGACGCCGCTGACGCTTCACGATGACGACGAATACTTCTGGGACGAAGACAGCGTGTGGGATTACTGCGAGTTGAACGGGATCAAGCCGGAAGGCCTGCGACTGGTGATCTGCGAGCCGAACTATGCGTGGGAGATCGAGGCGGACGACTACTACGGCGATGACCTGCCCGAGGATCAACCCCTCAACGACGTGTACCCCGACTTGGCCGAGGCCATCGAGAAGGTGAACGAGATGATCCGCAAGAAGGAGCGCCCGCTGAGTTGGGGAGGAGGAAAGTATCGGACAACGCTTCAGATCACTTCATCCTCGAACGCCGCATGACCCCCGCTGAACTCCGCACTCTCGGCGACAGGCACGGGCGAGGCTGGCAAACCCGTCTCGCCCGTGCTGTTCCGGTCGATGTCCGAACGGTTCGACGCTACCTGTCTGGGAAGATCATCATCAAGCCGATCATCGCCTCTCGGATACGCCAGGTGTTCGCGGGGTGGAAAAGGAAGAAAGACGGGAAACTGCAATTGAAGGATAAATGACATGGACGGACTGGGTCAATTTCTTGGCGTAATGATAAAGACAGCCGTGTGGCTGAACGGCATGGTCATCGCGTTGTACTTGTCCGTGCGTGCGTGGGAATGGCTTTGGCCGTTGCTGTAGCCGTGAGGTCAGAATGCAACAGAGTTGGAATGAAGCATGTCAAATGAGTTTTCGGAACTGATCGACTTGCAAGGAGAGTTTGAGCGGCTGGTGCAGGGAATTCTTGATAGGGTTTCTGTCGGCCTCGATAAATGGAAAATGACAGAGAAAGACTGGAAAGCCTGTGTTCCGGTGAAAACGGGAGAGCCGTATCCTCCATCCCTCGATTACCAACGCGGGTACAACGAGGGCATCGAGAGTGTGAAGGGGATGCTGCCTATGATCTTGGATGAGCACTTCTGGGCGAAGTGAAGAAAATTAACCGGTAACAACGCCCGAGAGGCAGAAAGAGGTATTGAGTGGAAGAGTTTGGATTAGTGTCGTTTGGGGTGCTCTTTATGGTTTGCCTGATATGCACAATGCTGTTTTTTGCCAGCTACACATTGCCGCCGTCAATGTGGCATTGCACACAGTACGACAGCGCGGCAGACCATTGCGTTGTTTACACGCATCGTAGCCTGTGGGCAAAACCATGACCCCCAAACGCCAGCTAGCGTTTGCCAGAATCACCTCCAACCTTTTGCTTGGCGGAACTACCTTCGGCGCGCTGATCGCGTTGATGAGGATTTGGATTAACGACCGGGAACACAACGGAAGGGAACGATGAAACACAAACTTCAAAGGACTGCACCATGACCGAAGCGTACCCGTTATCCTGGCCCGAAAGCTGGACTCGCACCACTTCGCCAGGCAAAAGCCAGTTCAAAACCAGCCTGACGGCATCCATCGACAACGTACAGGGTTCGTTGAAGCGTTTCGCCGCCGACAGCGGCCGTAAGGTCGAGAATATTTTGGTGTCTAGCAATGTGTCCCTGATGGAGCGGAACCCGAAGGACGCCGGGGTGGCAGTGTATTTCACCTGGGATGGCATCTCCACCTGCATCGCCGTGGACCGCTACCAGCGCATTGAGGAGAACCTTCAGGCCATCCATCACGTCATCGAAGCCGAACGGACGAAGCTGCGCCATGGTGGACTGAACCTCGTGCGCGCGGCGTTCCGGGGATATGCCGCCCTGCCGCCGCCAAGCACGGGAATGTCGAAGCCGTGGGACGTGCTGGGCGTTAAGCAGGGAGCAACGCCAGCCGAAATCGAAGCGGCTTACCGGGAGAAGGCGAAGAAAGCCCATCCCGACGCTGGCGGCAGCAACGATCAAATGGCGAAGCTGAACGCTGCGCGTGCCGAGTTGCTAAGGAGGCCTGTGTGAGCAACCTCCTCGTCAACTATTTCGACCTCAAGGAGAACGCCTTATGGCAGTGTCACACTAGCTGCCTGATTAATCATCAGGCGATTTGATCGCATCGAGATCATTGACCAGCCGGACCACCGTAGAGAGGAAAATTAGAGGTGTTTGAGCCAGGCCAAGAAGGATTGTCCTGCCACCAAGGAGTGCTCGGACTAGTCTGGGGTGGAGTGGTATTGCCGCCGGTCAACGGATCGGTCTCGTTGGATTCTGTGTGCGTTTCTGTGACAGTGTGCGTTTCTGTGACGGTTTGAGTTTGATTGACAGTCTGGCTGTTTTGCTGGGAACTGTTTCCCGTCACAGTGTTTATGGACGTTCCGTTTCCATTTTGTGTGACTGTCGAATTGCCGGTGTTGTTTGTGGAAGCCAAAGAATAAGTCGTTCCTCCACCGGAATTTTGGCTGTTTGTAACAGTGGTTTTTGTGTCATTGCTCGTAACCACCTGTGTAGTTGATGAATTTGACGATGATGAAGATGACGAGGTATTGGCCTGAGAATCTACGGTGGGCGCGCTACTGGCTTGCCGAATTGCGACTGTTGATCCCGTGATTGAAGAAAGCTGGGTAATGCTCAACGGATTTGAGAATGAAGCCGGAACATCGCGATCTTCAAAGCAGTGAAGATTTATTGAGAGCTTCTTTTTGCGAGAGATTTTTACTTTCGGGGACAGTTTCAACGCGGCAAATATGGCATCCATGAAGCAAGCTCCTCAAAAGAGAATTGAGAACTAAGACGCTACCGGGATGACGTCTGCGAACTATGGGGTGTGATACAGATCGTCGTGCGTTGCAGGTGGGCGAGGTGGGAATTTATGGTTTCACAACCATTTCAAATTTACGGGGCCGAACGGGATTAACTCATCACCGTCAGGGTAAATTTTCGCATACCCATCCATCTCACTGACGCACTTGAATCTCGGATGGTTCGCGCTAATCGGGTTTTTCTGTAGATTTGCCATCAATTTTGATGCACTTCACGAATGGTTTCCCGTTTTCCTCGTTGAAATCCCGATCCGCCTGTCGAATTTTCCGCAGGCAGTGGTCCTGAATTCGGTCATAAATTGAGCGGAGGTTTCTTCCCTCCACCGTCAGGCGCCAGGTTTTCTCCCCGACGAACTCCACCCAGAACATCGTGGGTGTGAATTCGGAAGCGACCCCGATGTAAACGTATTGAAAGCTGACCGTGGGGTGGCTGCCGCCGCGTTCCACGTCGATCGCCTTGCAGCCTTTGACCCAAACCCATCCGCACGGGCCGACGTCCACCTGGCCTTCCGTGTCGCCTTCTTCCATGGGTGTTTCCGGCTCCGCTTTCTTCTTGGCGCCGAACAAAATCTCCTTGAGTGTTTCACTGTCGGCCATGGTCTTCCCTTTCCTGCTGTTTGAACGGTTGTCTGATAACATCCACAGCCTTCTCGCGCAACAGGTTGTAGGTTCGCTTGATGCGGTCCATGAGACGCTTTTTGGGCTTCTTCTTCGGTGTCATCAATTCCGTGGCACTCTTGCGTGTGTCCGTCCGTTGGATGACTTCCCGAAGTTTCTGGGGAGGCATGTCGGTGTAGATCGTGGCCTCGTAACGTGCTCGGGAAAGGTCGGTGTAGAATTGCTCCATCTTCACCGCCGGGGCGCTCTCGCTGCCCATCGCCGCGAAGACCCTGTCCACCGTCTTTCCCTGTCCGCCAATGCTCGTGGCGACGTAGCCGTAGTCGATATGGCCGACGTTAGCAGGGAGGGTTCGCTTGCAGCCCGACGGCATCTCCACGTCGATTCCCTTGGCCGAGGTTTTAAGCACCGTCATGTATGTCCCATTGTCCACCCGCTTGCCCTGCGTGTCTTTCACGTTGGCCGTGGTACGGATGACCTCGCCGACCGCAATCGGGATTTGCCGCTCCTCGTAAACCGCGAAGTGCTCGGGGCTTTTGAAACGGTCGCCCGGCTTCCATTCGGACACCTTGACCACCTGTCCGGCCTTGAATGTGCCCGAGTTGCGGTGGAACACCATCGTTTCCGTTCCCGAGTAACGCTCCAAATCCCCTCGCTCCGCTTCGGACCAGTGCAAGGGGACCAGCCTGCGGTAGGTGGTTTCCTCCCCCAGGTTCAACCGTTCCCGCAACACCGCCGTGATGGCGTCGCCTTCCGCATGGGTCGGGGCGAGGATGATGGCGCGGTCCCGGTCCTTTTGGTCGTGACGCTTGGTGGCGAGGGCGTTGAGGTAATCGTCCGCCAGCGAGGTGTCGTCCGAAACCTGCTTGACCCACTTCAGGTCGGTGAAGATGTCATGCCCTTTGATGATGTCTCCGGACTCGATGGCGGCCACGGCTTCCTTGTAGCGTCCCGACTGTCTGCGGATGTCCTTCAGTTCGGCCACGGGGAGACCGGCATACTCCTGCAGCACGCGGAACATGTTTCCGTTGCGAAGAACGCTCTTGTGCTGTTTGGGATCGCCTTGGATGACAATTCGGGCATTCTTCTCCTTGGCTATTTCGGTCAGCCTGGACAGGTCTTTGATCGGGAGCAGGCCCGCCTCGTCCACATAAATGACGCCGTTCCTGATTTTCTCCTGCCATTCTTTGTTGCCGATGAACGCGGCCACGGTGTCGGCGTCTTTGAAACCGTCGTCCCGAAGCACGCCTCGGCTCGCTGCGGATGTCGGGGCGAGTATGGCGACTGGCTTGTCGATTCC
>NZ_JH636442.1:764729-797122 GCF_000255705.1 Zavarzinella formosa DSM 19928 | reverse complement strand
TGTCTAAAATCACCGATACTTTCGGGCAGGGCGGGACCTATTTAGGGTGACTTTCATCGCAAAAGTTTTTCCTGTGCCTGCTGCCCCGCGAACAAGGATGAGCCGGTCGGGTGATTCGAGGATGTGCGAAACAACTGCTTGCTGTTCTGGCGAAAGTGTGGCAGTATGTCCGCTCAATTCTGTGCGGAGAGGCCGCTTCGATTCGTCGGGGCGGCCTTTTTGTTGACCGAGGGCGATAGATGTGGCAGGGTCATGGTCAGCAGCGACCGCATCCCCTCGTGTTTCGCGAGGCCCGGACTGCAAGGGCCGCATCGTTCCTTTCCCCTCACGGGCGAACGCGATGATGCGGCTCTCTTCCGCCAGCACTTCCTTGGTGGTGACTTGGCCGTCCTTTAATAACGCGCCCTGCCTTCTGGCCTCCGGATCGATTTGCTCCGGTGTCGCCCCGCCCATGCACCTCTCCATGGCCGTGATCGCCAGGTCGGTCCAGTTCATGACCGACTGACGCTCGAAGTGGTGCTCGATGGCGTACTGGACGCCCTTGTCGGCGGTGTTTGTGGGCTCCGGGTTCAGGCCGAGGTTGGCGTCGGAAATGACCCCGGCGATCTGGTGGGCCTCCATTGGTGTGATGCGGCTCATCCAGTATTTGCGGTAATCCTCCAGCGTCATGTCCTTCCGCTTGAACTGGCGGGAGGTGGCGCCGAGCTTGTCCTTCCCCGTGGCGCTGCCCACGCCCAATTCGGCGGCCAGTTTCTCCACCTCGGCCGTGCGACGGGAGAACTTGGCGACGGCGGACTCGGGCATCCCCTTGATGTCCCATGAGTAGTATTTGCCCTCCTTTCGCTTGGTCTCGATGCCATAGCCCAAGTCAGTCAGCTTGCTTGACAGCCGCAGGTCGAACTGGCGGTCGAAGAGCTTGCGCAGATCCATGATGGGCCGGAACTTCACTGCTTTCCATTCGTCCTCGACGGGATCGCGGGTGACATTGAAGACCACCAAATGCAAATGCCTGTCGGGGTCTGGCATGTTGTCGGCCTTGGCCGGGCGGGTCTCGGGATGCTCGACGGCAAAGGCGACGAGGTTGCCGGTCAGGCGGTCGTCAAGCTGGCCTCCCTTTCGCACGCGCGTGGTGGCGTGGCCCTCAAGGTCGGACATCGTTTCGCGGGCGGCTTCCCACAGGGCGTCCTGAATCCTTGTGTCTCCGCTCTCCAAGGCGAGGGTAACTCCCTTTGGGATGCTGGCGGTCACGTCCCATGCGGGTATGCGGTTCTCAATCAGCTTGGAGGTGAGTTGCTCGCCGGTGTGCGGATCGAGGCCGTGGATCAGGCGTTTGAAATGCTCGAAGTCGGGAGTTCCGGACAGGCCGAGTTGTTCCGCTCCGTGGCCCATCCATTCCTGACGGAGGTCCCCAGCGGCGTAATACCCATCGCTCTTTGAGAAATATGCAATGGCAGCAGTCGCATTGGAGATGGCGTGGAAGCGAATCATTGCACGTCCTGCAAGTTTGCAGAACTATAGACATGAAAAATTACTCCGGCAACTGGATTGTAATCTGCGTGAAATGTGCGATTAAAAACCGTTTGACCGAGGAACTTTGTTCTGGCAATCTCGGCTCATGCATGGGCAATGTGGCTCGGTGAAATGATGTAAATGTTCAGGAGTGAATGAAATGACCAATTTTGAAGATAAATGCGATGTTGTCCTTAGCATGGATGATCCAAGCTTTGCAGAACAGCTACGCGAAGCATTAGGCGTTAAGCCCGGTGAGACCGTCCAGATAATGACACCACAGTTTGAGCGTACCGATGGCTTGCAAGTGCCAAAGCCTCTTATGGATTTCACTAAATTGCCAACGCTGGCAGAGGAAACACTAAAGGCTATTGGCTGCCAAAAATGGGATGAACCAGAAAACGGCAATGTTCTGTGGTTATACCCCGTTGAATGGTACGAGCATATCCCAGAAGGTACGCCAATCGTTGATATTAGCGGCAATAAGGAGCTATTCAAACGCGGTGAAACAGATGACGATAGACGCTATGGCGCTCTCGCCTTTGGCTTTCTTCGTGCAGCTTGAGCAACCACCGAGGGATTCAGCAGCGTGACCCCCGATGAACTCCGCTCCATCGGTGAGAAACTCTACGGGAAGCAGTGGCAGGCGAAGCTGGCTCGGGCATTGCCAGTCTCCGCACGGTCTGTCCGATACTGGATGACGGGGGATAGGAATGTCAGGCCGGTGATTGCGGAGAGGATCAGGTCGCTGGGTTGAGCCAAAAGGCAACGGGGTGTCGCGTTAAGCGGGGTCAGGATTTTTTACCGAACTGACCGGGCTGTGGGCGAATTCAGAACCCGGTTGCGCTGGCATCCAACCGGCAGCCAGTGCTTCACGAACCCATGCCGCAACGTCAGAAGGCAGAACCGGCACAACGACCTTCGTGCTCCAATCGGCCGGGTGCGGGCGGTCGGTGTAAAGCATCAAAATCGCGCCAGGCTGTTCGGCCAACTCGACCGTGAGATGCACATTGCCGCATCCGTAGCCTGTCTGCGAGTATGTCCCGCGTTTGCGGATTCGCCACCGGTACTCGACCCCGTCAACGACAATCCGCCTGGAGCCGGTTTTTCGTGTGGCCATCCCTTTAGTCCTCTGCCGCCAAACCGTGAAGGTCATCGGTTGCCCTCCGCTGAGGATTATAGCGGCACTTCAGGTAATCGGGCGAGCCGGCTGCGCCGTCGGTTGTCCTCCGGGTTCCGTCGCAAGGGCGACCGGCCAAGCGGCCGCCTCTGGCCCACCTCTCGCGGAACTTGTTGCACGAACGAATTAGTTGTGGCAGTGTTCAATCGCTGCGGCGAGGAGAAGAAAGAAGGCCACTGCTCGCAAGGTGAGTCACGCCTCTCAGCCGTTGGGGCGCCAAAGGCCCGCAGCACAACACCCGTGAATGACCCGCATGTTCGTGAAAGCCCCAGTTATCGCGGGAATGAATCGGTTATTTCGTCTTGAGCTTGAGATCCATTTCGCCCCGGTAGGAATCATCGCCCTTTTTGGTAGAAGTGCCTTTTAACATCCCATTCTCAAACCGACCGGTGAACTTATGTAGGCCAACAATGGTGGCCACATCTTCTGTAAGGGACTTTGTCGAACTGAACTTAACGATCCCGTTCTCGATCACGCCTTCCACCTCTAAGCCGGACTTACGATTCGTCCCCCACATTTGGGCAGTGAATTCTTTGCCAGACCGTTTAGTTACCTCAAGTTCCAAATCATATCCCTCGTTAACCCGCTTGCCGTTGGCACCCAACCAACTTCGCTTGCCTGTGCCGACCAATTTGGTTCCGACTCCAAAACCGTCGTCAGCTACCGCTCCCTTACCAAGTACGTTAGTCCTCTTGAACTCTTCCAACTGCTGCTGGACTGCCTTGGCAAGTTCGATTTTACCGCCCTTTGTGTAATCCCTGACAGCCGTCGCATAAGCTTCTTCTAGCTTCGACCGGGCAGATCGAAGCTGTGTCTCGTAGGTTTTGACTGGGACTGATTTTGGCAACTCCCTTCTATCCTCGAACGCCTTGGCTTCGGCCTGGGCCATTTCAAGTTTCTTGAGATCGCCCATTTTCTGCGCGGCCTCCTCCTTTTTTTTCAGGTCTTCAAGCAAACCCGTCCGGGCCTTTGCCACTCCCTTTTCGTACTCGGTCTTCATGGCAGTAAGCTTTTTCTCAACCAAGTCATCGTCGGCGGCTAAAACCAATTCGCAAGCAAATAGGCCGCAAGCCACCAACAGCAGGGCTGGACGGTACATCAATACTCCTCGGTGATGATTTTTTGCCGACGAACAATGATTCGATTTGCTCGCCGGGCACACGCGTAACCAATTCGCGGGCTGGTGTGTTTTCGTTGGCTGACAGGGTTGCACAACGACAGTTAAATATCTGTCACCGTAAGCACTCCCGTCCCCTCTGTCAAACACCAACTCGTCATTTTCCCCAGCGAATGATTCCGCCTAACCGGCGGTCAAGAGAGGGCATGCTGCCCAGCTTCGCTCAAGTCCAAGCCCAAGCGGGCGTCCAGTCAACGATTTTCCCCGGCCTAAAGGCCTCCTCGCGGAAGTCAAAATCGCCGCCCGGCCGGACTTGCCCGAAGCTCCCCTGCCAAGGCTATGGCCACCATTAGGTTTCAGGGCGAGGCAAGAAGCCTCTTCCTAAAACCTAACAACCAAAAGGAGTCTCAACATGACCATTCAAGCCATCGTTCGCCACACCTCCGCGACCGCCATGACCTTCACCGGCAAGCCATCCGAAGAAACCCGCCGGGGCCTGCTCGCGGCGGGCTACTCGTTCGACGGGAGGAGCAAGCAGTGGTATGTCCGCGCGGAGGAAATCGTCCTCGTTACCGAGGAGCAAGTAGCGCGTGACATCGGCGTGGCCGCGTGATACGAAATGGGAGGCGCTATCAACGCCTCCCACCTCTCAACCGCAAAATGGAGTTTGCGATTATGACAACTGAAACCACATCTACGATCAAAACGCAAGAGCGAGGCGACCGCCTTCCTCGATACAAAATCGGCCATCAATTTCTGTCACGCGGAAAAAATCCCCGGCTCTGCACCATTACCGACATCCTTGCCACGACAAACAGCAAGGGAGATGTGGTTAAGATTCGTTACGTCGCAACCCATGAATTCATGGGTCAAGTTCTGACCGATCATGATGTTTGCGACGCGGCAGTGGCCATCGGGACCGAACTCGCCCGTCTAGCTCAAGCAAAAAGGCTGTCCGCTTGAAGTACGGCTCAGTTTGCTCCGGCATCGAAGCCGCGACAGCAGCTTGGCATCCCCTCGGGTGGAAACCGGCATTCTTCTCTGAAATCGACAACTTCCCCCGTGCCGTTCTCCAGCACCACTACCCATCGGTGCCGTGCCACGGGGACTTCACCACCATCGGAAAGGACACCTATGACCCAATTGACCTTCTTGTCGGAGGAACCCCCTGCCAGGCCTTCTCAGTCGCGGGACTTCGCCAGGGCTTTGCTGACGAGCGAGGCAACCTCACACTTGAATTTATTCGGCTGGCTCAGAGGCTTCAGCCCCGCTGGCTGGTTTGGGAAAATGTCCCCGGTGTCCTGTCACAGGACACAGGACGGGCTTTTGCTGCCTTCCTCGGAGGGCTGGCGGAATGCGGGTATGGGTTCGCCTACCGGGTTCTTGACGCTAGACATTTCGGAGTGCCACAACGGCGCAGGCGTGTGTTCGTTGTCGGATATCTTGGAGACTGGCGACCTCCCGCAGCGGTACTTTTTGAGCGTGAAAGCCTGCTTGGGGATATTACGCCGATCCGCGAAGCGGGGAAAATCATTGCCGCCACTCTTGAGGCAGGCGCTGGAAGCAGTCGCGGGGCGGGAACGCCTCACTCACTGCTTGCTCCCACGATCCCTGCACGAAGAAACGCGGGCGGCGGTCTCGGCACAGACTTCGACCTCGACGGCGGCTTGATCGCCCACGCCCTTCGGGGCGAAGGTTTTGACGCGAGCGAGGACGGCACGGGAAGGGGGACGCCACTCGTGCCGTATACGCTGGCAATTCGTGGGAGAGGAGACAGCCATCATCTCGAATACCGACAAGATGGCATCGCCAATGCCATTCTGACCCCCAATGGAGGGCGGGCAGGAATAGGTGTTGGGGCGGTTGCATTCCAGCAAAACACGCGAGACGAGTTGAGATATATTGGTGGCGACGGCCAGATTGCCGGTGCTTTGGCCGCTCATGCAGGGATGAAGCAACAAAACTTTATCCAGCAACTTATGGCCGTCCGTCGTCTCTCCCCGCGAGAATGTGAAAGGCTTCAAGGTTTCCCCGATGATTACACGCTGGTTCCAAGCCGTGGCAAGCTCGCCGCAGACGGACCCCGTTACAGATCGCTCGGAAACTCGATGGCTGTCCCGGTGATGAGGTGGATTGGAGAACGTGTCGCGGAGGTCGAGCAGCACCTCGGTTTGGCCGCATGATCGACTTGGATTCATTGATCGAGCGAACCGACGCCATCCGCGAGAAGTACGAGCACTACTGGCGGGACGAACAGGCACAAGCCGAACTGAAAGCCATTTGGGGTGACGCGATCAATGCCAACGGCGTCTTCGTCAACGCACCGGAAGAAATCCTCTACGACAGAGACGGCTACAAGGCGTGGATAACCATCGGGACAGCGAACGGGCTTCACGCTTTCGGGTGCGGCTTCCAAACGCCAATCGAAGGCTACGGCAACGCCCCCTCCATATGGGACGAGCTATTCGAGACTCGCTCCGAAGCCAGGACAGCCGCGATAAGGTTTCTGCTTGAACGATTGCCCGAGGCGAAGCACCCGCACGAGCACGCCCAGCGTGAGCAAGTGGAACGCATGAGGAAGGCGGTGGCGAACGAGTTGCGGCAGCCGAGCTTGTTTTGAGAGGGCAGCAAATGATTGGAGATGCCATATGGCAGGAGCAAATCCGTTCCTTCGGCGGCATATCATTTTGTAGAAGATTCTGACTTCATGGCATCGGTTGAGAGCTTCTTCCAAACCTTCCTCGTTTTACACTGCTGAGAAGCAAGTTCCATGATAGCTTTCTCGAAACCCCATGCCGGGTCGATAGCGGCGATACCCATTCGCCCCAAACGCTCACGAAGCTTGTATTCATCTTCTGGAAGCACTACGCAAACGAGATCTTCTAGTTCAAAGACAACATCTCCCAGCACTCGATATTCTCGCTCCCACATGAAGTCATGTCCATTGTGCATGACGTTGACAAACGGAAGCAATGGCCATGAACGACCAGCAAATCCATTCTTCTCGCCGATTTCATAGATGCAGTTGACCGCGTCTCGCAACTGATTCGGGCCATAGTCGTTGATATAGATAGCTGATTGAGCTCCCTTGCTGTAAAGGAACTCTCGTTTAAATACAAAGCCGAATGCCTCAAGGTTAATTTTACGGGAACCCACATTGAGCAATTTGGCAATCTGATCAAGGGGGGTTTCCGTGAAACAGGACACCTGAAACTGCTTTTGATCCTCGGCAGAGAGTTTTCGCAGGTATTCACCGTGATAACAGTGAATGCCAAGAGCGCAAATCGTCCTGGTCTCAAGAATGTTGATGAAATTATCAAGGGCATTTCTACCGCCCTGTTCCTCCGTCCGCACATTTCGGTCATCACGAGTCAGATGAACCATGAACATTGACACATCGCCACGCTTCTCCATTGCGACTTCGGCCCTGCGATTCATGCAATGCTCCTCGGGAATGCTGGCTGGATAAACTGTAGGGATTATTCTAGCGGATGGTGCTGAACCTTGCTGCGCCGAAGGCAGAAAATCGAGTTTTCAGTCAATCAACTTATCGAAGGGTTTGCCACGAATATGATGTGAGCTTGATGAGAACCATGTCGGCCAGCGATCCGCAAACCAAAATTGGAAGCTACAGTCAGATGCCCGACCGGTTGCTCGGGGTGTTTCGCGGGGCGATTTCCTGGGGAAAGTGCCTTGCTACGCCTCGTCGAGAATATGCCTTGCCTCTGTTTCCGGCTTACGCTCATATGCCAGAATCGGCTTGCCCATGCATCGCAGCCGCGACTCCGGGATGCCGCACATTCGCTTGTTCATGGACTCGGCCCTGTTTGGCATGACGTCGTAAGTGATGCCGAGCTTGGAGTTCGAGCGGCCGACGATGATGCCTCGGCACTCGTATTCGCCCTTGGCGTCAAGCACAATCACCTCTTGGGCTTGGTTGAACCGCATGTGCTGGAAAGTCATGGTTTTTGACCTTCTATTTCGGTTATCGCATTGCGTATTTCATAAAGCGTATCTCGCCGGAAACCTTCGGTTTCACCTCCATTACCATAGCGAGAAATGAAAGCTTCTGCTCTTTTCAGCGCCTCAAACACGTTGAATCCAATTAATTCCAGCAGGTGTGATTTCTTATATTGGCCTTGCAGCAAATCCATCAGTTCCCTGCCGCCATTTTTGTATAGCTTCTCGCGCCATTCCTTATCGGCATCCTGCCTGCCGCTTTCAAAAACAACCGAAGAACTGTTGTCCATATCATCACCCGATTCCCGCTCAAGTGGCCTCAGATACGTGCGCACAGCATCGTATGCCAGATCGACGATCTTATGTCCAAGAACATCTGCAAACGCAGCGTTCGTGTAAATGTCACTTCGGCGTTCATTAGTCTCGCATTCAAACTTCGTGTAATTCACGGTGTCCTGGATGGCCTTTCTCATCGCATCGCAAATGGCGTCGTCCATTAGCTTCTTTATGTCCAATTCATCCGGCCGATGTGGTGGCGCAGCGCCGGGGACTCGCACCCCGAGTTCTTTGGCTTCTTCCTGACATTCGCCTTTGGTTTCTGTCAGGCCAACGCTGCGTACAAAATTCGACATTGGCTCTGGCTCTTCATCAGGCACCGGCGAGATATCACCAGCTTCCATGCGGCCAATGGCCTTCAGCATTTCGTCGGACTGGGGAGTGCGGAGGTAGGGGAGGACAGCATCCAAAGCAATATCCGCACACTGTGGGCAGTGAATATCAGCCTTGAGCATTCGCTTTTTTAATTCTGCCTCATCGACAATCGGAATGTCACCAGAGTTGGCGATGATCGGATTTTCATAAATGGTGCCATCGCATACTGAAGGCTTGGTCAAAGAAGGCTGGACCGACTTTGATGGATAGACCTGAACCATGCCGTAATCCGATGGAGACGCCCTTCCGGTTGTGGCCTTCACCATTTCCTCGTCGGAAAGAACTTCAGTTCCCAAGTGGAAAGATTTGATATTGGGGTGAAAGTAGCTCCCTGAAGCATGCTCGGATTTAGGTTTGGCGGCATCCGGCCTCTTACTCGGGCAACTGCGCAGCAACGCCTTGATCTGGCAATATTGGCAAACCCCTTTGTCTTCCGGGTAGTCATCGCTCGGCGCGTCGCTCATGCAGTAACACTGCTCCAGCACGGAGAAGCGAGAAATATCCATGGAAGGCTCGCTCGAAGCCATTTTCGCGACGTCACGAAAATGGTTGGCCTCATGCTGGCGAACGATGTCGAACGCATCCTTGTAGCCAGCCGCATACCCGACATGCTCGGGAGCAGTAAATTTTCCCTTTGGGCTGCCTTTCTCCAGTTTTTCAATCAGCGAATCGGTCATTTTGTGCCTTTCTCTTTGTGGGTTTTAACATCCACAAGCCAGCCAACCATCGTGGCCCCCGCAGAAATCCCAGCAGCAAAAGAATGAAGATCAAAAATGCACACAGTTAAAGAAAAAATGGTCATACACCATGTGCTAGTTGTAATGATGCTCGTATCTGGTTTTGTCATATTCCCTCACAATCAAACCAAAATTTTCCACGGTAATTACAAACGCTGTAATCATAAACCATCTCTCCAATCCACAGTATCAAGGCAATAACCGCTATGACGGATAGCCATTTACCAAGACAGGAGTTCGTGTCTGGTTGGCGCATCATGGTGCCCTCTTTGCTTGGTGGCGGAATACCTCGCCCATCGCGTAGTCGATGGCCGCCTGCGGCGTTAGGAAGTGCTCGCCGGGAAGCCTGAGCATTCGCTTCTTCCCGTCCTTCATGGCCCAGCAAACCCTTATCCACCAAAATCGCGGACTGTCCCCCTGCGCTGGCGTTTGCCGCAGACACACCCACTCATAGCCCTGTGGCAGTTTTGGCCTTTTGACGTAGTGGGGCCAATCCTCCCTCGCCCAACCATCTATCAGTTCATTTTTGGTCACTTGGTCAACTCCTTATTGACCAGCCGAAGCTTGGCCTCAATCTCTTCAAGACGAGATATTTCGCAACGGATCGATAGGCTCAATTCTTTAAGCATGTTGTGCGCCTGCGAAAGCTCAAAGCTCCGTTCGTGCTCATCTTTGGCGTTCCAACCGCGAACCACACGTCCCTGAATGAAATCAATGGTGTCTGCCACGCTTTCGATCATTGCTGTTTTCACAGATCGCCTCCTTGCTTGTTCAACATGTTTTCTGCGACTTTCGGAGTATTCTTCGCTTGTCTGTTTTCAAGCTCACGCAAGGCTTCGTTCCACGAATAGAGCAGAGCTTCTTGAACTCCGTTCAGGTCAAGGCTACCCATGACGGATTCAACCCGATAGCCCCATAACTCTGTGGTTGGGTCATAGCCGCATTTGCACACCACCCAAACGTCACAGCTATCCTCGCAGCAATGGTCGGAATGGGCTTCAAACCGCCTGTTATTGCCACATTTTGGGCACTTCAAAATACTTTTGTTTTTCTTCAGGAGTACTGGGCGTGTAAACATATTTTCCTCATCTCTTCGGCGTGTGTTTCGCCGCGGCCCATGCCACAAGGCAAAGCCAGTCATCTCCTCAATCGTGATGGCTTGCTTGAACGACACCCCTGTCTGGTGGATGGTACTCGGCCAGCTTCATCTCCACGAACTCGCCCTCGGACATCGCGACCGGGTGGGCATGCCGCCAGCTACAGACCGCCAGCCAGCAGAACAGCCCGAGAACAATCAGGAACGTGACGGGGTGATTGAGGGTGCGGATCATGCCTGGCCTCCGTCACGTCCGGCAAAAGTCGCCGGGTTTGTCGGGACCAATCCGCGCGTCGGCTGGGGCCGGAATGCTTTTACAATGACACCCGTTGCCTCGGCCAGCACGTCAGCCCCGTCCATCGAAGGCTCTCCGCCTCCGAGCCGGGCGTACCACTCGTTCATCGGCACAAATTCTTCACCATTGTCATGGATCACTTTGCCGCCGCTGATCCACAGGCCGAACTCCTCGTTCATGTGGTGGCCGTTGACATGGAAGTCGCGTTCGGTTTTCCCGTTGGCGTACTTTGTCATGCGATCAAGTGCGTCGTTCAGGGTGCGAGAAACACCTTCGTATGTCGTCGTGTCGGTGGCGAGTTGCCAGTTATACATATTGCCTCCATGCAATTTATGTGTTGACTTGGTGAAGCCACTCTGCCACAAATTAAATGCAAGCGCAACACATTTTTTGAGTCTACTGCACCACAAGTTATGAGCCTGATATCCAAGGATTATTACTCTGCCCGCGAATTAGCCGCCCTCAAAGGGGTGCATGTCAAAAGCGTTCACCGTTGGGTGCAGAAGGGGCAAGGGCCGAAACCCGAACTGTTTGCGGGGGCATACTGGTTCGAGAAGAGGGCCGCCGACCTATGGCAGCCGCCAAGGTCGGGGCCGAGGAAGAAACGCGAGCTTCAACATCAACAGAAAGATGCATTATGAAAGTACAGGTGAGAAAATACATCGGCGGCGACAAGTGGTTTTTGGAGGTTTGCGCCAAGAACGGCAAAGTGCTTCTTGAGGGCAAGCAGGACTACGCCAACCGGCGCAACGCGGTCGCAGCCGCCAAGCTGATCGCTGGCGGCAAGCTCAAGATGGTGGTCGAGGCATGAATCGCTGGGCATATCTTGAGAACATGGCAACTCTGGCGGTCATATGCTTCTTATGCTGGTCGATAGGAAATATGTGGCCGATGTTGCTGCTTCTGAACATGAACAGTTCGGCGGGTCGTGAGCCGTGAGTCGCCGCCGCGACCTCACCCCCTGCCTGTCTGCCTGGTACGCCAAACGCTTCCCCCTTCGCCCCCTGAAAACAGATTTCTCCGATGAGGTGCTCGCGCTTGCGGACATGCTCATGGCGCAGATCGACCCGGACGGGACGAAGCCGTTGATGTGCCCGCCCATGGCTGCAGAGGGGTATGAACCCGAGCGGAGCGTCAGGTCAAAGGAGGGGCGTCGTGTCGATTGAGCCTGCGTGGCTGCTGAAAGGCTGGCTGCTCGCCCAGAACCCGCCGAAGGAAATCAGCGAGGCGATTGACGCCATAATCGGGGCCATGCAAAAGCTGAAGCCGGAGATGCGTCAGGAGATTTCCGGCAATACTCCGATTCACGACAAGCTCGCCAAGGCTGCAATCCCGGCAACGCCTGAAATTCACATCGAGGAACCGACTCCGAAAAAACCGCGCGCGCCGTGGTCAGAAGAACGCAAGGCGATGCAGGCAGACCGTATGCGAGCAACGCAGGCGCGGCTAAAGGAAGCGAGGGCTGCCGCACCGGGGGAAGCCCAAGCCCCGTCGAAAGCCGGGGCGTAGAGGAGGACAAGGTGCAGGAGTTCATTAGGAATCGCGGTGTTACGGTGTGTCCGGCCCGCCACGCTGCTGGCATCGGGCAAAACAAGCCAACGGCTTACGGCGTGGCGAAAGAGGAGGCTGTTTGGCTGACTGGAAAGGACACCGCATCAAGCAATGAGGAGAACCTTGCGAAAGCTAAAATCCTGACGATGCTGGAAGACTTGAGCGGGAAGGGTCGTTGCCCGGCCAGCGAACGCTTCAAGTATCAAAACGACGCGAGGCGTTGGTTCTTTGACCGCCGCTTCCAGGTGGATTTTGAATCATGGTGCGACACCGCAGGATTCGACCCGGATTTTGTCCGCGAAAGAGCGAGGAAGATTGAAGAGGATGGTATGCCGGAATGGCGGGCGAAGCCGGGAACCGGACTTCTATTCGAAAAACGCAAAGCATACCGCGAAAGAACTGGCAAATGACCCGCTACTACCCTGACCTGCACGACAAATCCGTCCGTCATCTCTTCCAGTGCATGCTTTCCGACCAGCAAATCGCCGAGCGCATGGGGATGAGTTGGCAGACGATTCGCCGCGCCCGCCAACGTCTCGGCCTCGGATTGCCGAGGAAGGATTGCAATGTCAGAAGGCCCGCCGAACCGTTACCGCCGCAGGGCATGGACGAGAACAACCCACTCGTGGCTGCCAGAATTACGCTGGGCAAGCGTTTGGAGGAACGCACGAGCGGGTATTTCCTGGACGGGGTTCCAGTCAGCGCCCCGGACATGGTGCGCGAGGCGAACAGGGTGAGGGCGGCGAACGGGCAAGACCAAGTTGGCCCGCCGAACTGGCGCGTGAAGCCGTGACCGCCAAGGTGCTCGAAGACTTCTTTTGTCACGAACACAACCGGCTCGAAGTGGCCAGGCAAGAATATGCTGCGGCGAAACAGCACTTCCGTGAGGTGATGCAAAACCGCATCGCCGGGAACACCGATCACGACAGGCGGTTTCGGGACGCACTGAACAGGCAAAGTGCCGCACGTGAGAAGCTGGTGGAGTTGCTGACGTCCTGACCGTCATTCAAGCGGCAAGTCGTTTCACGATGGCGTAGACCTTCCGGGCATCTTCGACCGTCTTGATCTCGGCTGTGTGATACTCCGCAATCCCAAGCTCCTCTGCGATCTTCGCGTATAGCTTGCCCCGTGGCACTTTCCCTTTCTGCCAGATGGGGTCGAGGATGCGGTGGATGTGCTGGCGGGCGTTCTTCAGTTCCTTCGTCGGGATGTTGCCGAGGGGCCGTGTCCGGTCCTTGGTCTTGTGGTGGCAACCGACGTAATTGCCGCATGTGTCGCACTTCCAAAACGTCAGGCCGAACAGATCGGGGCGATGAGGATAAACCTCGCGGCCGTCGGTGAGCCTCGCCGGAACGTCTTTCTGGCAGCCGCAACAGTAGAGGCCCGTCGGGCTGGGGCGCGTCATAAAGGTTCGCAATCCGGCCAGTGGAATGGAATGCTGTTGCGCTCGGAAATCGAACTCTGAAGGACGGCTTTCGCAAGAGTTCGTTTTGCAGCATCAATGTCGTAAAGGTGAAGATCAGGGCTGCCATGGGCGACAACTCGGTGATGAAGTTCCTCCCATGGCTCCCCGCAGGAACTGATCCACCGGATAATGTCCCCGACTCGCGGTTGCATCAGCGGGTGGCTCTCATCCGCAACGACTATCCGGTATCCGCCCGACCCGGTGATGCCCATCAACCCCTCCGGCGACCAGAACCCGTTTCTTGTTACGAACTTCATGCCGAAGTCGATGGCCATTGAGTAGGCGTGGTGTTTGCGGGAGACGGGATAGGAGTACCGGGTCATGGCTCGATTCCTTCGCCTTTGCAGCGGTCGCAGCGGGTTGTCTCGTTGTTGACGACCCGGCCCGATAGGTAGTCCACCCGCCCCTGACGATCTCGCTTTACGAACACTTCGCCACTGCCGTCGCAGTCTCGACAAGGGTAGGACGGCTCACGATCTTCAGGAATATCATCAAAGCAACTCATTCCCCCTGCTCCTCATCATCGAACATTTCGAGTTGCGGAATCATGCCGAGGGCGTGCATGTAGGTGTCGAGGATGGTTTCGGCCTCCTCACGCTCGCTGGCGTCCTGTTTGCGAATCTTCAGGATCGTGCGGATCGCCTTTATGTCGAATCCATTTCCCTTGGCCTCCGCGAACACGTCGCGGATGTCGGCGGCGATCCCGTCCTTTTCTTCAGACAGCTTCTCGATTCTCGCGATTACGCTGCGCAACTGATCCACAGCAACGCCGCCGACTTTTGCTTTGTTGTGTCCGATGGGTGTGTTCATGCAATGATTCCTTTCTGTTTGGTTGGTTAATAATCAAGTCCGGCGGCCGGGGCGACATTGGCTGGTTTTTGCCTTTCGTCCGCCATTCGAGCCAGTTCTTTGTTCTCGTCGTGCTTCGGCAGGAGAAGCTTTTTTTGCTTCCCCGTCAGAGTCTCCCAGAAATCCGTGTACGAGACTGTGCCTTGGGCGGCGTACTCTGTGCCCTGTTTGAAGAGAACGTCCGGGTTTTCCTCGGCGGGAGCGCCGCCCTCGGACCACGCCCGCAACTTCCTGCCCATCTCCTTCGTGACGAGCGGTTGCTCTCCGGCGAAAAGCGGGAGCAGAGGCTCGGGGCATTTGGTGACAATCGGCCGATGGGTCCCTTCTTCGAGGAGCAAAGAAAGCGTCATCTCGAACGTAAAATTCTTCTCCTGAATGGGTTGCAAACCGATTGGAACGAACTGATCTTTGCCGTTGGCGTCTTTCATGACCTTGATCTTCTCACGGGCGCGGAGGCAGAAAATCAGGTGCATGCCCGATGCGAGGAGGCAATTCATCATCCGCTTGTGCTCCCGCTTCGCCAGAATCCAGTTGGGCGTTCCCTTCATCTTGTTGTTCTCGGCGATGTCCGAGCAACCGCCGTGTCCCTCCCACTCATGCGTCATGCTGTCGATCACCAGCACCTTGCATCCATGCCTCTCAAACCCATCGACCGCCTCCGAATACCGGGAGGGCGCGAAGGGTTCTTTCATTTCGGCGATCTCATAGCCGTCCGGCAGCGCGGACATGATGCCGGGACTGTCTGCGTACATGCTCCCCCGCCCGTTCTCGGTGTCAAGGAAACCGACCGAGCCTTTCCCGGCGAGTCCGGCCGCGAGAAGAAGCGCCGAATAGGTTTTGCCCGAGCCGGAAACCCCGGCCAGACTGATGAGCATGGGGACGGATTTGCGCTTGGCGGGTGTGATGGCAAAAGACATGAAAATCTCCTAATAGCTGATTTTGACGTGTGGGATCAGGCCTTTGGCGATAGATTCGACGACCGCCTTTGCGGCGGCCCCGGCACTGAGTAACCCGTCGCCGGCCATCACCGCATTCAGCGCCTCAAGCGCCTCGTTGTTCACCTTCGCCCGATGCCTCTTGTCGGCCTCGCGTTTCGCTGTGGCTTCCTGCTCTGCTTTCCGGGTCGCTTCCGCTCGATCACGCTCGGCCTGTACCGCCGCCTCCTTTTCACGGGCCGCTTTCTCGGCGGCGTTTTTGGCATCGGCGGCGGCTTTCGCCTCGGCCGCAAGCCTGTCCCGTTCCGCTTGTACGGCTGCAGCCTTCCGATCGGCCTCGGCTTTCTTGATGGCAGCCAAGCGATCATCCTCCGCCTTGCGGGCGCGGGCGTCGGCTTCGGCGATCTCCCTTTCCGCCGCCTCCTTCTCGCGTTGAAGTCTCTGGCGCTCCTGCTCGGCCATTTCCATCTCGGCTTTGACGCGCGCGGCCTCCGCATCAGCTTCCGCTTTCACTCTGGCAGCCTCTGCCTCCGCAACTGCTTTGGCTTGTGCTTCGGCCTCGGCCTTGGCCTTCGCGGCGGCCTCGGCCTTGATCTGCTCGTCGCGCTCGCGCTGCTTGCGTTCCGCGTCCTCGCGACGAAGGCGCTCCAGTTCGGCCTGTTCGGCCTCGTGCTTCTGGCTGGCGGCCAGCGCATCGCTCAACTGCTTGCGGGCGGTGTCGCGGGCGAGTTCTGCACGCTTGGCGAACTCCTGCCAGTCTCGGGCATGCAGGGCTTCCAAACCGTCAAGGCGGGCTTGCACCTCGGCTGAGGGCGGGTTCGGCCCGGTGAAATTCGCGGCGGCATGAAAGCCGAGCAGTGCGGCTTCGTGCGCCTTAACGCGTTCCTGCTCCCGGTTCTCCCACTCGGTGAGCGGCGCGCGGATTTCATCTTTCAGGCTGTCAAGAGAGTCCCGGATGCGTTTTCGCTCGGCATCGACCAGCTTGATCTTGTCCTTGGCATCGGCCACGAGGTCTTTGCCCATGTCGTCGAGATGGGTTTTCGAGCGGGCGATTTTGTACGCGAGCGAGCGGATGTGGTCCCGGCCGGCCTCGGTGGAAATGTCGAGCACGTGCGAACGGGCTTCCTTGGTGAGCTTGGCGAGGATGTCATCGACGCCTTCCGGCGTGAAAATTTCGAGCGGCTTGAGTTGCTCCAACACCACGAGTTGATTCATAAATATTCCTTTCAGTTGGTTGACTAGCTAAACATTAACATTGGCAGATCGGTGTCTTCGAGTTGGTGCGGAAGCACGTTGTCACGCCACGGCTTGTCGCCGTACTTTTCCAGGCATCCGGCATAGAGAATTTTCATGTCGTGAATTCGCATGTGAGCCGACGACCAGTAGACGTTCAGGTCGGCCCCGGCCGCCTCTGCCTCCTTCATCAGCACGATGCGCAGGTCATACGGGGCGGACGACTCGATGAAGATCAGCACAAACCCGTGTCCCTCGGTTTCGGTGAATTCCTTGAGCCACTGCTCGCTCACATTGCCATGGGTGCGAATCTCTCCGGCGGCGAGTTGCCGACGGGCCAGTTCGCGCACCAGGTTGTAAAAGACGCATTGAAGGTGGTATGCCTCGTAAAAAATGGCCTCGTAAATCGCCTTCTCAATAGGTTTTCCCCGTGAGTTGGAGAATGTTTTGACGTCAACGGTTGACCGGGGGCGGACGTAATCCATGCGGGCCTTGAGCATCACGCCGGTTTCCGGGTCGCGGACGAAGAACGACACCTCGGGCATGCCACCGCTCAGCGCGGCCTTCGCACAGGGGTCTTCCGCCAAAACGGCGGCGGCGGCGGCGATTTTCTTCGACTCTTCGGAGCCGAGGAACGTCTTGCCCTCGTGTTCGGCGGCGTGACGCTCCAACTCGTGTTCCCAGATCACCGCGGGCAGGCCGCTGGCGACAATGCGATCAATAAGGTCGGACTTCTTCTTGGCCGACTTTGGTAGGCCATTCGTTTCGAGGAAGGCCTTCATGTCGTCGGCGGTCACCAGCGCGCCCGGATAATCCTCGGGGAAGATTTTCATGACGAAGTTGCGGTCAAATCGCTCCGGCTCCAACGCGCGGGAGTGGACGGCTTTCCCGAACCGCCTGGCCCCGGTGTCGTCTTCCGGCTCGCGGTCGGGGTTCAGGTTCTTGTGCCAGTAGTTCAGCTTGGACACGGTGAGGTGCTTGATGCCGCTGCACGACAGCCCCTCGGCCGCGTGGTACGTCGCCTCATCCATGTCGAAGTAGATACCAGGCTCTATAACCGGGCGAATTATGTTGGTCATGTTGATGCTCCATTTATGCGTTGACTATATTTATTAATTGTGAGAACAATATATTGATATGCAATCGGTGTCAACAACAGAAATGCAATAGGCCAAACATGATAGACATTAAAGAGATACTGAGGCTTGCGAAGGAAAAAGGCTTTAGCGAGCCGCAAATATGCAAAATAACTGGAAAGCACAAATGCACTGTTTGGCGATGGGAGTCAGGCAAGACCAAGCCACGCGCGAAAACTCTTGCCAAACTGATTACGGCGGTAAACTCTTGACGCCGCTTCGCGGCGGCGTGTACGCGATCAAATGCTCGGCGAATGGGCGGGTATATATCGGGGCTACTGGAAATCTTGCCGAACGCAAGTCACAACACAAATCACGGTTAAAAGCAAATCGCCACGACCACCCGGAACTTCAGGCTGATTATAACGCGCATGGCAAGTCAGTCTTCGCATGGCACGTGCTCTTGTATTCCGATTCTGATCTCCAGCGCGTCCGTCTCGAATCATCTCTAGTTCTATTGCTTAAAAGCGAAGGGGGTGTCTACAACAAAACAGTCGGATCACATCATTTAACACTGGAACAGCTTGGGGATGGCCTATGCAACACTACCGAGTGAAAGACTGGGGGGAATTTCAGCACTACAAGGATCGCAGTCCACCGTGGATACGTCTCCATAAGAAACTCCTCGACAACTTCCGCTTCCACTCACTTCCAGACGCTAGCAGAGCGCTAGCACCAATGCTCTGGCTGCTAGCAAGCGAAAACCAAGACCTGAATAGCGGGGTGATAGCTGGCTCAGACGAAGAGATTGCATTTCGTTTGCGTCGCACTGTCGAAGAGTTCAGGACTGCGATCAAGCCACTGATCGAAAAAGGATTTATAGAGGTGATGCACAATGCTAGCAACTTGCTAGCAGAGCGAAAGCAAAACGCTACCCCAGAGACAGAGACAGAGACAAAAGCAGAGACAGAGAACGGGGACGATGACTCAGGCGCGGGCGTGAAGACACGCTTCGAGCGGGTTTACGACTACGGCTGTGCCGTCTTCCCGCAGTTGGCGACGCAATCGACCAGCGCGATTCACCAATGGCTCGACGGAGGGGCGGACATCGACCTCGACATCATCCCCGAGATCAAAAGACTGCACGAGAAGGGCATCCAGCCGAGGGGCTGGGGGTTATTCACCCAGGACATCGCCAACGCAAAACTTCGGAGAAACACACCACTGCCAAAAGGAGAACTGAAAAATGACCGGCCAGCAACCAAACACGGCAATTTCGCAGCCCAGGACTATCGGGCAGGGACCGATGGATTCATCGTCGCCTGACGGGAAACTTGGCGACTTGAAGGAAGTCGATTTCACCTGCCCCGCACACGGGCATCAACGGGTCAAGGTCGTCCGCCTGACCGAGGAATGGGCAAGCCCGACCTGCGGCAGTTGCGACGAAGAACGCCTCTCTTCGGGGGGACGAGCCGAGGATCAGAGAAACGGCGTTCGCGCGAGGGAGGCGAAGGAATACCAGATCCGCAACCATCTCGCAAAATCGGCGATCCCCGCGAGATTTGAAGGACGGTCGTTCACCAACTACCAGGCCGACGACGATGAAAGCCGCAAGGCCCTCGCCACCTGCCGGGATTTTGCCACCGAATTCCCGGACAGGTTGCTGACGGGAAGCTCGCTCATCCTGTGCGGCAACGCGGGGACCGGAAAGACGCACCTCGCCTGCGCGATTGCCCTGCACGTCATCCGAAAGCATGCCCTCTCGGCCGCATACATGACCGTCGGAAGGGCGTTTCGCATGGTGAAGGACACTTACCGCCGTGATTCCGGCAAGACCGAGCAGGAGGTGCTCTCCCGATTCGCCGCCCCGGAATTGCTTGTCCTCGACGAAATTGGCATCCAGTACGGCTCGGACTCTGAAAAAAACATCCTCTTCGAGATCGTGAACGAACGCTACGAGGCCCTCCTGCCGACGATCCTCATCAGCAACCTGGCCCTGCCCGCGCTGACCGAGTATGCGGGGGAGCGTGTGATCGACCGGATGAAGGAGAACGGCGGGAAGCTGGTCGTGTTCGATTGGAAAAGCCATCGCGGCGCCACATGAACCTCACTGGACGCCCCGTCACTCCGAAAGGCCAGAAGCACAGGCGGAGTAACCAGCCCGCCAAAGCCCATCGGGAGCATTGGGAGCGCGTCCGAAGCCTCGGCTGCTCCGTCTGCAAAGCCCCGCACCCGGAAATACACCATTGCGGCACGGGAGCCGGAGGACGGAAAGACCACATGATGGTCATCGCTTTGTGCCATTTTCACCACCGGGGCGCGCAGGGCATCCACACTCTGAGCCGGAAAGTTTGGGAGCCGGTTTACGGTTCGGAAGCCGAGCATCTCCAACGCACCATGGCAGCGCCGGGAATAAAGAACCCATAAATCCCCGCTTGCGCTACCCTACCGGCTGTGGCAGACTCCTCCTTGAACCACAACGGGATGGGCCGGATGCACAACGACGAAACTGGCAAGCCGGAGGACCTCATCCCGGAGCACATCGCCATCCGACGGGGCATGGTCTACTCCAAGGACCGCCACGACAAGATATGCCGGGCCGAAATCGAAGCTCCCCTCCTGATCGACCAGCTTTACAACCACGAAATCATCGCCTCCGACCACCACTTCTACGGCGTTCAACTCATCACCATGCGGAAGCTGTTCCTCTCCCCGGTCGGGTACAAAATCGGGATGCTGCTTGTGAGGCGGGACGATGCAGAGGAGGCCGGGGACAAGCCCGTGCCCATGGAGGACACCGACTACCTGCGGGCATTACGGGGAGTGAGAGGCCACACCGCCCAGCGATTGCTGCGGGAGATTTGCGACGAGGCGGCTGACCCGCGCCTGTATTTCGCATACGGCAGGCATGCCCACGCGGTTGTCTCGGCGTTCGACTCCCTGTGCGCGTCCGTGCGGGAGCTTTGGGAGGCGAAGAAGCAGGCCAGGGAGAACGAGCAACAGGCGAAGGGTCAGTGATGAATTGGTGGTATGACGAGCCATTACTGCCGCAACTAACGGTTTACGAGGAGGAGAAGTCGCCGGTCGTGATCTACGACCACACTGGCCAGCCATACTCACGCCCGAAACCGCCGATGGGATTCATCGACCCGGCCAACCCGCCGAGGGCCGCCGCAAGACGCGGACGTAAAATAAAAGATCAATCATAAACGCAAATAGTTCTTGCGCGAACAAACGGGCCGTGGCATAAAAAATTAACAAGTCGATTTCGCTCGACCTGATTTTGCCCCGCCCAGAGCGGGGTTTTTCATTTCCACAGTTTGGCCGCCTGCCGGGCCGGCCACAGTAAGCGAAGCTCAAGTCCGACAAGGACGCCATCGCCACAGCCCGGTATCAAACAGCCACGAAACAAACATGACCAAGAAACCCGCCAAGGTTGGACGCCCGACCAGCTACACCGTCGAACTCGGCGACACGATCTGCTCGCTGCTCGCTGAAGGCCTGAGCCTTTCGAGCATCTGCCTTGCCGAAGAAATGCCGACCCGATCGACAGTCCTGCTATGGGTCGTGAAGGGAGAGCGTGGGGATGAGACATACCAGGCATTTTCGGGCAGTTACGCACACGCGCGTCAATCCCAGGCTCATGCGCTGGTCGATGACATCCTCGACATCGCCGACGATTCGAGCGGCGACGTGAAGAAGGTGCGCGGCCAGGAGGTGCTAAACGGCGAGTATGTCGCGAGGTCGAAACTGCGCGTGGAAGCCCGGTTCAAACTGGCCGCCCAACAGCACCCGGAATTATTCGGGGAGAAGGCAAAGCTCGAACTCAGCGGACGGCTCGGCCTGACCCATGAGGACGCGCTGAAACAACTGGCCGATGAACCCGCGTGAACGGGAACTCAGGCTCCGATTCCGGGACGACTTCAAGTTTTACGCCCCCCGCTGCCTGACGATCCGCTCGAAAAGCGGCAAGGTCCACGCCTTCCGGCTAAATGAGGCCCAACTGTACCTGCACGCCCGACTGGAGACACAGCGGGCGAACACCGGCAAGGTCCGCGCGCTGGTTCTGAAGGGCAGGCAGCAGGGGTGCTCCACCTACACCGAGGGGCGGTTCTTCCATAAGGTCACGCATTTCGGCGGCCTCAAGGCGTTCATCCTGACGCATCTCGACGAAGCCACGAACAACCTGTTCGGCATGGCGAAAAGATTTTACGAGCATTGCCCGCCGGTCCTTCGGCCTTCGCTCCGGGCGTCGAACGCCAAGGAACTGGTCTTCGACAGGCTCGACAGCGGCTACAAGGTCGGCACGGCCGGGAGCGTCGGGGTGGGGCGCGGCGACACGATTCAACTCTTCCACGGCTCGGAAGTGGCTTATTGGAAGAACGCCGACACGCACGTCGCGGGGGCGCTTCAAGCCGTTCCCGACGAGCCGGGCACGGAGGTTATTCTCGAAAGCACCTCCAACGGCCGCAGCGGCCTGTTCTACGCGATGTGCGCGGCCGCGATGCGGGGAGAGGGCGAGTACATCCTCGTGTTCATCCCGTGGTTCTGGCAGCCCGAGTACCGAAAAACACCCGGCGAAGGCTTCGAGCCGACCGCCGACGAGAAGGCCTACCAGGACGCATACGGCCTCGATGACGGACAAATCGCCTGGCGGCGGGCAAAGATCGTCGAGTTAAACGGCATACACAATTTTCGGCGGGAATACCCCGCCACCCCCGAGGAAGCCTTCAGCGCCGAAGTGCCGGGGGCGCTTTGGAAGCGCGACCAGATCGACAACCTGCGCCGCCGGGGCGAATTGCCCGTCATGGTTCGGATCGTGGTGGCCGTCGATCCCTCGGGCGGCGACGGGATTCAGAACGACGAGGTCGGGCTGGTGGTCGTCGGCATCGACGCCCAGAAACACGGATATGTGCTGGCCGACCATTCCGGCAGGTACACGCCGGAGACATGGGCGAGCAAGGCCGTTGCCTTGTACCGGCAGTTCAAGGCCGACCGCATCGTGGCCGAGGCGAATTTCGGCGGGGCGATGGTGGAAAGCACCATCCGTGTCGTCGACCGAAACGCGCCGGTCAAACTGGTGCATGCCTCGCGCGGCAAACAGGCGCGAGCGGAGCCGGTGGCGGCGCTTTACGAACAGGGACGGATGCATCACTGCGGCGTGTTCGTCGGGCTGGAGGACGAAATGGTGACATGGGTGCCCCTCGAATCGAAGGGAAGCCCCAACCGCGTGGACGCGCTCGTGTGGGCGGCGACGGAATTATTGATTGACGGACCGGGGACCGCAACGGTGACCCCGCTCAGGATGTGAGAGTGAATGACGGGCAATGAACTGAACGATGTCGCCAAACAGTCGGCGACGGTGGCCGAGATGTCTGTCGCGTGGAATCTGGCCGAAGACCTGATGGGCGGCACGGCGGCGATGCGAAAGGCCGGGAAAAGGCATCTGCCGCAATGGCCCGCCGAGGACGAACAAGCCTACAAGTCCCGGCGGGACACGGCGACGTTGTTCCCGGCTTATTCGCGCACCATTTCGGTGCTGGCGGGCAAGCCGTTCAGCAAGCCGATCACGATTGGCGAGGACGTGCCGGAGCGAGTCAGGACCTGGCTGGAGAACGTCGATCTCGAAGGCCGCAACCTGCACGCCTTCGCGGCCGACCTGTGCGCGAACGCCCTCGGGTACGGGCTGTGCGGCATCCTCGTGGACTGCCCGAAGGCGGACGGGGTGAAAACCCGCGCCGACGAACAACGGGCCGGGGTTCGACCCTATTTCGTCCACGTCCGGCATAACGCCATCCTCGGCTGGCGCTCGGAAACAAAGGGCGGCCACACGCTGCTCACCCAACTCCGCCTGCTGGAGGCCGTGAACGAGAATGACGGGTTGTTCGGCGAAAAACTGATCGAACAGGTCCGCGTGCTGGAACCCGGCAAGTGGACCGTGTACCGCAAGAAGAAGACGGCCTCTGGCGCGGACGCCTGGAGCGAACACGACGCCGGGACCACCAGCATCGACGTGATTCCCTTCATCCCGGTCTATGGCTTCCGCAAGGGCTTCATGACCGGCGTCCCGCCGATGCTCGAACTGGCCCACATGAACGTGGAGCACTGGCAGAGCAAGAGCGACCAGCAGACCATTCTGCATGTGGCCCGCGTGCCCGTGCTGTTCGCGAAGGACCTGGGGCCGGAAACCAAGATCGTGGTCGGGATGGGGTCGCTCATCACCGCGTCCGGCGAGCACGCCGACATGAAATACGTCGAACACACCGGCAAGGCCATCGAGGCCGGTCGAATGTCGCTTCTCGACCTCGAAGACCAGATGCGGCAGGTCGGGGCCGAACTGCTGGTCATCAAACCGGGCAACACGACAGAGGTGCAGACCGTCTCGGACAACGAGCAGGGCATGTGCGACCTGCAGCGAATCATGCAGTCCCTCGAAGACGGCCTCGACCAGGCGCTCGACCTGATGGCGAAGTTCGTCGGCGAGGAAGAGGGCGGCCACGTCTCGATCTTCAGCGACTTTGGCGTGGCGACGCTCGCGGAGGCCTCGGCCAAGCTGCTGTTCGAAATGAAGGCGGACGGAAGCCTCAGCCACGCCACCCTGCTCAACGAACTTAAACGGCGCGGCACGCTCAGCCCCGAGGTGGACGTGGAGAAGGAAATCGCCGCCGCGAAGCTGGAGAAGCCGGATTTGGAGCGGCAGGAGAAGGTAAGCGTTTAAAGAATTGCCGCAGAGCGGATGCGAAGCGGTGCAACCGGGGTCGGATGACCCCACGAGACGGGCGGATGCCCGAGAAAGTGACTACCGATGAAACTGAAACTTGACGAAAAAGGCGCGGTTGTCGTGCAGGACGGAAAGCCTGTGTATGTGGACGCGGACGGCAAGGAAATTGCGTTCGACGCTCCGGCAACAAAAGACACCATCGCACGCCTGAACGGCGAGGCGAAGGCGCACCGCGAAGCCAAGGAAGCGGCCGAATCAAAGCTCAAGCTGTTCGAGGGCATCGAAGACCCGGCCAAGGCGCTGAAGGCGCTCGAAACCGTCCGCAACCTCGACGACAAGAAGCTGATCGACGCCGGGGAGGTGGAGCGGGTCAAGAAGGAGGCCAAAGAAGCCTTCGACGAGCAACTCAAAGCCCAGGAGAAGAAGTACCGGCCCATCGTGGAAGAGCTTGGCTCGGTGAAAAACGAGCTTCATTCGGAGAAACTCGGAGGCGCGTTCGGCAAGTCCAAATTCATCGCCGACAAGCTCGCCATCCCCGTCGACCTGGCGCAGGCCCGGTTCGGCTCGAACTTCACCATCGAAGACGGCAAGATCCGGGCGAAGGGCGCCGACGGCAACCTTGTCTACAGCCGCTCCCGTCCGGGCGAAGTCGCCGAATTTGACGAAGCCCTGGAAATCCTCGTGGACGCCTACCCCTACCGGGACAGCATCCTCAAGGGTTCGGGGGCTTCCGGCGGCGGCGCAAGCGGTTCCGGCGCCGGCGCCGGCGGCAAGAGGCAGATCACCCGCGCGACGTTTGACGCGATGGGACCTGTCGAGCAGTCAAAGGCAGCCCGCGAATCAGAAATCGTCGACTAAGGAAACCCCCGCTTTGGCGGGGCAATTTTAACCCGCAACTCCCCGCCAATCCCGGCGGGGTTTTCTTTTAAAGGAGAACAATACCATGGCAAACACCCTCACGAGCCTTATTCCGGTCCTCTACGAATCCCTGGACGTTGTGTCCCGCGAGATGGTGGGGATGATCCCCGCCGTGACCCGAAACAGTTCGGCCGAACGCGCCGCGCTCAACGAGTCCATCCTCGTTCCGATCACCCAGCCCGGCACGCTGATCGACAACACCCCCGCCGTCACCTCGCCCGACAATGGCGACCAGACCGTGGGCAACGTGCCGATGACCATTCAAAAGAGCAAGAGTTACCCGGTGCGCTGGAACGGCGAGCAGCAAAAGGGAATCAAGAACGCGGGCACATATGACAGCATTCTCTCCCAGCAATTCCAGCAGGGCTTCCGCACCATCGTGAACGCGGTTGAAACCGACCTTTTTAACGCCGGTTATCAAAGCGCGTCACGAGCGTATGGCACGGCGGGCACCGCCCCGTTCGGCACCGCAGGCGACTTGTCGGACGCCGCCCAAGTCAGGAAAATCCTCGACGACAACGGCTGCCCTCAAAGCGACCTGCACCTCGTGCTCGGCTCCGCCGCAGTGGCCAACCTGCGCGGCAAGCAGACCATCCTGTTGAAGGCCAACGAAAACGGCAGCGATGCCTTCCGCCGCACCGGCTCGATTGCCGAGGTGCCCCTTGATGGCTTCATGCTGCACAACAGCAACGCCATCCAGCAGGTCACCAAGGGCACGGGCGCGTCGTATGTGACTTCCGGCTCCACCGCTCCCGGCGTCAACAGCATCGCGCTGGTGACCGGCACCGGCACGGTTCTCGCGGGCGATGTCGTCACCTTCGCGGCGGACGCCAATAACAAGTACGTTGTGAACACCGGTGTGGCCGCTCCGGGCACAATCGTCATCGGCGCTCCCGGCGCCCTGACGACCATCGCCACCGCGAACGCGATGACTGTCGGCAACAGCTACACGCCGAATCTGGCGTTCACCCGCTCGGCCATCCAACTCATCACCCGCGCCCCGGCACGTCCCCTCGGTCCGAACGGCGAACCGATGGACGCGGCGGACGACGTGCTGCTGCTCACCGACCCTATTTCCGGCATTACATTTGAAGTGTCTGTGTATCGCCAGTTCAAGCAGATACTGTTCCTGATCGGTCTGGCCTGGGGCGCGAACGCCATCAAGCCAAACAACATCACGACGCTGATCGGCTAATCATTTCCCCACCCGACGCGTGACCGCGGCCTCCGGGCAGTGGTCGCCCGTTTAACATTTGGAGACCACGTATGGCAGACAATCAAGACAACACCGCAGAGGCAAAAAAAGCGGAGGCGAAAGCCGCCGAGGCGAAAGCGAATGAAGCCAGGGCGAAAGCCGAGGAAAAAGCGAAAAAGGCGGAAGCGGAGGCGAAAGCCGCCGAAGAAGAGGCCTCAACCGAAGGCCTCGTCAAGATGAGCAAGGACGGCGAACACCTCCATGTGCATCCGACCACCGTGGAAGCCCACAAAACCGCCGGCTGGAAGCACGCCTGACGCAAATGGCGCTCACAGCCCGACAACTCGTGGATTGCCGCCGCTGGATGGGATATTCGGTGTCCGGCGACTCCGCGAGCAATCCCTTCCGCGAGCTTGTGTATAGTTCCGTGAGTTACATGGGATTGTCGCTCGACTACCGGCTCTCGCATCTCAGCCCGGAGGAGGAAGGCGTCGTCATTGACACCTATCTGACGCCGCTTGCCCTCCGGGAACAGGAGATTCAAGGCGCGGCCGACAACCTCGACACCGCCCAGGCCGCCGTGTGGACCCGCAATTCGAGCGAAGTGAGCGACCGCGTCAGCCTCTTTAACTGGCTGAGACGAGACTTGTGCAACTTTCTGGGCTTTGCCCCCGGCCCGCAACTGGCCACGGGAAGCCGCGTCGTCCGGGCATGACCAACCAGGCGCTGATCCAATCCAAAGTCTGGCGGGGATACGCCCAGGCCGCCCGACGGCTCGGGACGATGTTCGACATCCGCAGGCCCGACGACACCGGCTTCCCCGGCTCCGTCCTGTTCTCACGGTTCGTCTCCCTGAACGCCGAGGACATGAAATACGGCAAACCGAACAAATACGGCAAACCGACGTGGTACGCGCTGGTTGACGGGAACGGACTCCTGGCCGGAGATTACCTGGTCGGCCCGCAGGGGACATTCTTCATCGCCGCCCTCCAGCCGCTGCTCCCGATCCTCGTGGTGGAGTGCAACCGCACCGTCACGCTCAGCCGCGTGCAGACCGACAACACCGTCGGGGCGCAAGGCTACTCCGGCATGACCTCCGAAAACGAAACACCCTTCGCCTCCGGCGTCCCGTGCAGCATCCTGCAGGGCACCAAGGGCGAGAAGAATGACGCCGGGCTGCCCGCCGACACCCGCCTCCCGTGGTGGACCATCCTGATGCCCGCATCGGCCGGGCCGGTGGTTTACGGCGACCTGATTGCCGACGATCTGGGACGCCGTTACGTCGTGAGTTCCCCGGAACTGACCGACCTCGGTTACCGGATCACCGCCTCCATGGCAACCGTATGACCGCCGGACGCTGGGACATCACCATCGAACAGGGGGCCGCGTTCGGCGAGTCATACCTGATCCAGGGCTCGGACGGAAACGCTCTCGACCTGACCGGCTGCACGGCGGCCATGCAGGTGCGGGTCAACATCGGCGACCCCAGCGCGCTGCTCACGCTGACGACCGAAAACGGCGGGCTGGCGATTGACGGCCCGAACGGGGCGATCACGCCCGACTTCGACACCTCCCCGCTCAATCCGGGAACTTACGTTTACGACCTGAAGCTCCGCGACTCCGGCGGCGCTCCCGTCCGCCTGATGCAGGGGAGCGTCACGGTCCTTCAGGAGACGACAACGATATGACCGACATCACGGGAACGCCCGCCAGGATCATCGTCCGCACAGAGGGCCTCCAGGGGCCTCCCGGAGCGCCGGGCGAACCCGGAGACAACATCGCCGCCGCCCCGCGCGTCTCGCCCGTGTTCCTGACGGACTCGGTCGTCCTGTCGCGGAACAACGCGGTCTGCGTGGCGAGCATCGCCGATTTTCTGGCCGCGATCGCTGGCCCGACGACCGGCGGCACATTCGATTTTTCAAACACCGGCAATTCCGGATTAGCAGCAGGAGCAATGTAGATGACTTGGACCCAGACGACCCTCACGATCAAGGACGCCGCCGGAACCAACCAGCCCGTCATCGCCTACACCGACGGCACGAACTTCTCCTTCGCCCACCCCATCCTCGACAACACCGGCGCCATCATCGCCCCGGCGACACAGGGAACCCTGCTGTCCGTCCTGGGCGCGCTGCAGGGCGCCACTCCGTCCGGCTCCAACATCATTGGCAAGGTGACCACGGACCAGACCGCGCACGGAACGACCGACCTCGTCGCCGCCGACGTCACGAAAGTCGGAGGGGCTTCTTTCGCCCTCGGACAGCAAGTCGCGGGCAACTCGCTGCCGGTGGTCCTCTCGGCCGCGCAACTGACCTCCCTCACCGCCCCGGTCCTCGGGGCTGGCTCCAACGTGGTTGGCGGCGTGACCGTCGCGGACGGCAGTGATGCGACGGTCGGCGCCAAGGCGGACGCCGCGGCCACGACGGACTCCGGCACATTCAGTTTGATCTCCCTGTTCAAGCGGTCGCTGCAAACACTCGCCTCCATTCTTACGGCGTGTCAGGCGGCTATCCCGGCGGGCGCAAACCTGATCGGAAAAGTCGGCATCGACCAGACCACGCCTGGGACGACGAACAACGTATTCCTTTCCACGCCCCGTCCTGTCACCGGGAACACCACCACCCGCCCGGCCAACACCACGGCCTACGCCTCCGGGCAGCTTGTGGCCAACAGCACGACCGCCGGCTCCGTCACTTACCCGACCATCGCCGCCGCCATCGGCAACGACATTCCGGGCACCATCCTGCGGGTTGGCCTTAAGAAATCCGTGGCGGGATCGACGGGCGCCATTTTCCGCATCCGCTTCTACAACTCGCAGCCGACCGTGACCAACGGGGACGGCGGAACGTACCTGACGAACACCAGCGGCTATCTCGGCTTCGCGGACGTCACGATCACCGACGTGTTCACCGACTCCGCCATGGGCTACAACTCGCCCTACAACGGCGTCATCAACTTCAAGCCCGCCACCGGCACGCAGAACCTCTATTACCTGATCGAAGCCCGCGCGGCCTACACCCCCGGCAACGGCGAGGTGTTCACCCCGATCCTGGAACTGGCCCAGTAATGAGGGCGAACAACCCGCTCACCGACGCGCCCTGCTGGGTCTACCCGAGGGCCAAGTACGACCTTGACTTCGCGGGCAACCGCTACTGGGGCGGCTTCGTCGGCATGGCCTCGTCCTCCGGCCAGACCGTCCGGTACGGACTGATGGGCGGCGGCAACGCGGGCGGGGCGGCGGGGACGTATTTCGCGCCCGACACCGACGGCATCTGGAAGTCATTCCCCCAGGCGGGCATCCGCCGCACCGGCTTCGGGGCGTGGGCCGAGGGCTACGGCACGCTCACCAACTACGCCCTGTGGTGCCGCGACATGACGAACGCGGCCTGGGTTGCGACCAACGCCACCGTGCTCAAGGACCAGACCGGGGCCAACGGCTCGGCCAGCGCCGCAAGTTCGATTCTCGCCACGGCGAACAACGCCACGGTGCTCCAGACCATTGCGGTCAAGCAGTCGGCCTGGATTGCCGCTGTAAACGCGGGCGGCACAGGATACACGCAAGGCAACTCCCTTGTGGTGACCGGCGGCACATCAACCACGGCGGTCACCCTGACCGCATCCGGTGTTTCGGGCGGCGTCGTCACGGCGGCTTCATTTGCCACCGAGGCAAACCAGGGCTCTTACTCGGTGTTGCCGTCCAACCCGGTTTCGGTGACCGGCGGCTCGGGCACGGGGGCCACGTTCAACCTGACCTGGAAGAACCACGTTTATTCGGCATGCGTCAAGCGGCTCGTCGGCACGGGCACCATCTACATGACGCTCGACGGGGTGACCTACACCGACGTCACCAGCCAGATCAACAGCGCCGGTTACACTCAGGTTTCCGTCCCCGCGCAAGTCGGCCTCCTGTCCTGCGTGGTGGGCTTCAAGCTCGGAACCTCCGGCGACAAGATCGCCGTGGACTTCAACCAGTGCGAGGGCAACATGTTCGCCACCTCGCCCATCCTCACCACCACGGCGGCGGTGGCGCGCGGCCCCGAATACATGGCGTTCAACGCCACCGGAACGGGGGCGGGCATCGCGGTCAACGACGGATACCGGTTTCTCAAGGACATCAACTTCGGCACGCCCGTCACCCTGCTGATCCAGCACTGCGGCAACTACGACACCATTCGCAGCCACATCATCTACGGCGACGACGTGAGCAACATTTTCGTCACCGGCGCGCCGGGAGGCGGCCCCGTCAACGTCACGGCGGCGGGGGGAAGCTTCAACTCCGCCGACAGCGTGGTGACCGGGATCGGCACCCTGAACAAGATCGCGGTGCGGCTCGACGGCACGGGGGCGGCCATCTGCATCAACGGCGGCCAGATCACGACCAGTTCCACGGTCAAGTACCGCCAGACCGACCTCGGCCTGACCCACGGCACGGGGGCGACCAACAACGGCTCCGGCCTGCTGCCCACCAACGGCTTCGTGAAGCGCATGAGCTTCTGGCGCGAGGCGCTCTCGGACGGGGACTTGAAGTACCTCACCACCGTCGTCAACAACCAGTGAATTAGCCCCGTGCCCGATTGCAGCGCCGTCGAGTCGGTCCTCGTCTCCGTCGTCACCCGGATCGTCTACCCGAACGGGACCGGCGCGGCCTCGGCGACCGGCGACAAGTGCAAGGTGTTCCGGGGCTGGCCCGTCCCGTCCGGCCTCGACGCCGACCTGAAGGCCGGTTTCGTCAACATCTCGGTCTTTCCGCTCGACCCGGAGCAAAACCTCACCCGCTACTCAACCGAATGGCGGGAATTGCCGGTCCCGAACATCACCCTGGCCATGACGGTCGCGGGGAAAACGGTGACCGTCGGAGGAAGCGCCAGTTGCCCGCTCAACGCCGCCGTCATCGTCAACAACCAGGGATTCGTCCATCCGCTCCAGGCGACGGACACGCCGACCAGCGTCGCCACGGCCCTGGCCGCCATGATTAGTTCACTGACTGCGGCCACGAGCGTCGGGCCGGTCATCACCATTCCGGGGGCCACGTCGCTCGCGGCGAGGGTCGGGGCGGTCGGAAGGCTGGTCCGGGAGATCAAGCGGCAGAAGAAAAGCTTCGTCATCACCGTCTGGTGCGGTTCCCCCCGCGTCCGCGACGCCTTCGGGAGAATCCTCGACGCGGGGCTGTCGGATGTCACATTCCTGTCCCTGTGCGACGGGACGGACGGGCGGCTTCGCTACGAGCGCACGCACGTCGACGACGCCTCGCAAAAGAGCGGCCTTTACCGCCGCGACTTCTTTTACTCGGTGGAGTACGGCACGACCGTCGCGCAAAACGCGGCGGAAGCGGTCGTCGAAACCATCAACATCGCCGGAGGACTTGACCCCGATGCCCCGACCCTCAAATCGATTTCATTCTAACAGGAGAACCGCCATGACCCGAGTGCTTGTCGTCACCAACCCCTTCGCCGGCCACGACCGTGGCGCGCGGATCACCGACCCCGACGAAATAGAAGCCATTCTCGCGGGCGAACACGCCCACCACGTCGTCCCGTCCGACCACCCGACCGAAACCGTCGAATAACAGGAGCCACCCATGACCATTGTCCAACAGGGGCAGATCAACACCAACGCCCTGCTCGTCCCCGACCTGATCGTCCAGATCGTCCCGCCCTCGTGGACGCTTCTCAACGGCGTCCCCACCAACGTCCTCGGAATCGTCGGCACCGCGACGTGGGGACCGGTCAACTCCCCGACCATCGCCTCGGGCGTGGCCGACACGGCCCAGCAGTTCGGCCAGATGCAACCCCGCAAGTTCGACCTCGGCACCGCCGTCGCAGCCGCCGCCCTGCAAGGGGCCGCC
>NZ_JH636442.1:753087-764719 GCF_000255705.1 Zavarzinella formosa DSM 19928 | reverse complement strand
CAACAGCGGCCAGAGCGGCTTGCGCGGCCCCTCCCAACTCGTCGTCGCCAGCACGAGCACCGTGACGCTCACCCTGACCGCCAGATACACCGGCACGACCGGAAACACCCTGAAGGCCATCGTCGCCGCCGGTTCGGCGGCATCCTCCACCAAGGTCACCATCGCCCTTCCGGGCCAGGTGCCGGAGGTGTTCGACAACATCGGCACGGCGGCGGAATCCGCGAGCGCCAACTCGTTCGCCTCCGGCACGGACGGGGCGGCGACCATCACCTCCGCCGTCCTCGTCGGCCTCGACACCATTCCCCGCAAGGGCATGTACGCGCTGCGCGGCACGGGCGCTTCCATTGTGATGCTCGCCGACGCGGACGATTCGACCCAGTGGACCGGCCAGGTGGCCTACGGCCTCTCCGAGGGGAGCTACATGATTATGACCGGCCCCGCCGGTGACACGATCAGCAACGCCGTTTCCGCCAAGGCCACGGCCGGGATCGACAACTACGCCGCCAAACTCCTGTTCGGTGACTGGGTTTACATCAACGACAACGTCAACAACGTCGTCCGGCTCGTCTCGCCCCAGGGCTTCGTCGCGGGCGTGCTGGCGAACCTCTCGCCGGAGCAGTCCAGCCTCAACAAGCAACTGCTCGGCATCGTCGGCACCCAGAAAAGCTATGTCAACCAGCAGTACAGCAACGCCGAGCTTCAAACCCTTGGCGCGGCCGGGATCGACGTCATCACCAACCCGGTTCCGGGCGGAAAATACTTCGGCGCCCGCTTCGGGCACAACACGTCGAGCAACGCGGTGGTCCACGGGGACAACTACACCCGCATGACCAACTACATCGCCTCGACGCTGAACGCCGGGATGGGCATTTACATCGGCCGGCTCATCAGCCCGACCGAGATGAGACAGGCGCAGGCCACGCTCGACGGCTTTTTCCAGAACATGTTCCAGCAAAACATGATCCAGGGCTGGAAAGTGGTCCTGGACGCCACCAACAACCCGCAAAGCCGCACGGCGCTGGGCTACCAGCAGGCCGACGTGAAGGTGCGATACCTCGCCATCAACGAGTTCTTCCTCGTCAACGTTGAGGGGGGCCAGTCCGTGGTGCTCCGCAACGGCTCGCCCACCCCCGCCGTCTAGCAATTAAGGAGTACCGCCCATGCCCACCTACAGTTTCTCCGTCGGACGGGACGTTTCCCTCGTCGTCGTCACCAGCTACGGAACCCTCGCCTTCAACGGCCTGACCGATTTCACGGCCGACCCGATGACCACGGACATCAAGTCCAAGGGCATCGACGGCACGCCCCGCTTCGGCTTCATCCCCGACGGCTGGAAGGGCTCGTTCAAGCTCGACCGGCTCGACCCGAAGACCGACAACTGGTGGGCGCAGGTCGAGGCCGACTATTACGCGGGCCGCAACAGCCAGCCCGGCACCATCAACGAGATCGTCACCGAGGCCGATGGCTCCGTCACCCAGTGGCGTTATGACGGGGTCGTCCTGCGGCTGGAGAAGGCGGGCGACTGGGGCGGCGACAAGAAGGTCGAACAGAGCGTGACCTTCGAGGCCGCGCACAAGATCAAGGTGGCGTAGCCCATGGCCAAAGTAACCGTCCACCCGGAAAAGACCCCCTCGGAAACCATTGTCAAATCGGCAAACGAACTCGTTTACGTCACCGACAGCCGGGGCCGGAAGCTCGGCCTCCGCAAGCTGCCGTTCCTGGAGGAGTTCCGCATCGTCGAAACCGTGGGCGCCGAACGGGCGACCAACCAGGTGTACATGGGAATGCTCAACCCCATCATCCACATCGCGGAGATCGACGGCGAGAAGATCGACATCCCCCGCACGCACCCGCAGATCGAGGCGTTGATTAACCGGGCCGGGCAGGAGGGCTTTGTCGCCGCCTTTGAGGGCATTTCCAAACACTTCGCCGCCGGCCACAAGGACCTTGAGGCCCGAATAAAAAACGCGGACGGCACCCCGGACTGAGAAACCGCCTCTGGCTCGTCAAAAACGGGGTGCCGTTCGACGTCGCGTTCAGCCTGCCCGTCGAGGATGTCAGCGCCTACGGCATCATTTTCGGCGAGTTCGACGACAACACTTTTAACTGGAACACCTTCTCCTGGGACAAACGCCCGTGAAAACCTTCGGCAACATCACCTCTTTCGTCGAACACCTCGCGGCGGTCGCCGTCGCGGAGGAGATTTCGATCCGCAAGGGGCTGAGCCAGTCCATCGAGATTGTCGCCAAAGAGGCGAAGCGGGAGTTCGGGACCTACCAGGAACAAATCGGCCCGTTCGTCGCGTGGGCGGAACTGGCCGAACCGACCAGGGCGGACCGCGTCCGCAAGGGGTATTCGGAGGACAACCCGCTGCTCCGCAGCGGCGAAACCCGCGACAGCATCGGCACGGTGATTTCCGCCGACGGCCTTGAGGCGCAGGCCGGGTCGAATTCCGACGTCCTGCTTTATCAGGAACTGGGGACCGCCCATGTCCCGCCCCGTTCAACCCTGGGCGGGGCGATGGCGAGGAAGCTGCCGCAAATCAGGGAAATTCTCGGGGCCTCGCTGGTCGCGGGGCTGGCCGGGGAACAGGTGTTCAACCGCTTTTTGGAGATCGGGGAGTAGATGTTCGAGGCATACAAGGTCGGCGTCACGCTCGCTCTCACGAACCAGGTCAGCGGAGCGCTGGCCTTCATCGCCCGCGACTTCATCAAGGTCGACAAGGAGGCGAAAAAGCTCCAGGGCACGCTGAAGGAAATCAAACTGCTCGGCCTGTCCGGGGCGATCATCGGCGGCGCCGGGTTCATGGGCCTCGCGGCCATCCGGGGCGCGGTCAAGCCCGCCGGCGAGTACGTCCACCAGCTTGAACTGGCGAAAGCCGCCGGGATGAGCCAGTTGGAGATCGCGCAGGCCACCGGAGCCGCGTGGGCGACCACCGGCAAAGTGATGACGACCACCGCCGCCGAAAACATCAAGGCGGTCCGCGAGCTCCGAATGGTCTTCGGCGACACCGCCGACGCGATCAAATTCCTGCCGCAGATGCAGACGATCCAGGCCGTGCTCGACAACGTGCTTCACGGCACGGGGGGAGTCGGGGCGAAGGACGTGGCCTTCACCGCCGCCAAAATGCTGGAGTTGCGAGGGGCCTCCATGAATCCCGAAACATTCGGCCGGCAGGCCGACCTCATCACCAAGGCGGTCATCGCCTCGGGCGGGAAAGTCACGCCCCAGATGCTGCTGATGGCCCAGAAATTCGCCGGGATCGGCGGGACCAGCTTCTCCAACGACTTCATGTACGGCATCATGCCGACCATTGTCCAGGAACTCGGCGGCCCGAGCGCCGGGACGTCGCTGACCAGCATGTACCGCGCCCTCGTCGGCGGCCGCATGGACAAGCGTTCGCTGGCCGTCTGGCAAAAACTCGGCCTGGCCGACACCTCGCGCGCGGACATCGGCAAGGATCTCGCGATGGTCAATCCCGCGAACATCGCCGGGTCGGAATTGTTCAAGACCAACCCCTTTCAATACGTCCAGCAGGTTCTCCTGCCCGCCCTTCGCGCGCACGGCATCATCAGCCCGGCGGACCAGGGCGCCGTCATCGACCAGCTTTTCAGCAACCGCAACGCGGGCCGCATCGCCAACATTTTCGGCACGCAGGGGCCGCGCATCATGAAGGACTTCGACCTCATCGGCGGGGCCGGTTCGACCTCGGCCTACGCCCGAATGATGAAACACGACCCTGAAATGGGCTACCGGGCGCTGTCCGCGCAGTGGGAAAACCTCAAGACCTCGCTCGGCATCACGCTGGTTCCCGTGCTCATTCCCTTCCTCCGCAGCCTGACGGAGACCTTGAACTCGCTGGCCGGTTTCGCCCAACGGCATCCGACCCTGACCAAGGGGCTGATGCTGACGCTCACCGCGTTGTCGGGGCTGGCGGCCATCGGCGGCGGGTTATTGGTCGCCGGGGCGGCGTTCAAGCTCATGGGGGTCGGGCTGCCGCTCATCGTGACCCCCCTCCAAATGCTCGGCGGCATTCCGCTGGCCGGGATCGCGAGCGGGCTGGGTCTGGTGGGCGTCGCCCTTGCCGCCCTCGCGCCCGTCGTGTTCCACAAGCAGATCGCCGACGCCATCGACTCGAAGGCTCCGGGCATTGGTGATTTTCTTTACAAGGCGACCACCCCGTCCGAATGGTTCTCCACCGTCGGCGCGCCCAAAAACAACTCAAAACCCGTTCAAGTCAGCACGAAGGTCATGCTCGACGGCCGCCAGATCGCCAATGTCGTGAGCGGCCACCTGTACGACGACATGAACCGCGACCTCGGCAGCGGCGGCGGCTTCGACAACCGGCTCTCGTTCGCCGGGCCGGGCGTGCCGTGACGCCGGTCACTTTGACCCTCGGCGGGGTCGTGTTCGCCGATTTTGAAATCCCGGACTCGATCAACTCCGGCGGCGAGCACATGCTGGCCGTCCACAAATTTCCGGGCGGAGGCCGGGTCATCGACGCCCTCGGGCCGGACGACGCCGACATCCGATGGTCGGGCAGGTTTCGCGGCTCGGACGCCGAGGAGCGGGCCTTGCTGCTGGATCACATGCGACGGCAGGGCGCGCAGGTGTTGCTCGCCTACAGCCTGCACCGCTACCAGGTGGTCATCCGCGAGTTCACCGCCAATTTTCAGTTCGGCGGGCTGGAAATTCCGTATTCCCTCGCCTGCGCGGTCGTCCTCGACGAGACGCAGGCCCTCGCCTCGGCCGCCGTCGGTTTTGTCGAGTCACTGGCCTCTGACCTGGTCGGAGCCACGGGCCTGAGCGGCGTGATCGGGGATTCCACGATCAACGCGGCGGTCGGCGGCGTCGCCACGGCCTTCGGCAATTACCAGGCGGGCGTGCCAAACACCACCAACGCGCTGGCGGCGGGCGCGGCCGTCGCCGAGGGGCCTTTGCTTGCCGCACTTCAAACATCAATCACCGGGGCGCAATCCGTCACGCGGGGCGTGATCGACACGACCAACTCCTCGATCAACACGCAGCCGGCCCCGTCCGGGGGATCGCCTTCGGCAATGGCCGGGGCCGTCTCCTCGTCGGCGTCCGCCTTCGGACAACTCGGCAATCTCTACCAGCTATCCGCCCTGCTGGGACGGATGGGCGTCAACACCGCGAACAAGGGGAGTTGATGACAAATCAATGTTAATAATTAATTGTACAAATAATATAAATATATGATATCAATGTGCAGTCTGTTTACGAGGAAGGCCGTTTCGGAACACGTATTTCGAATCAGCACGGCGTCACGCATAAGGTTAACATCTAAGGTGCCGGATAGTGAAATAGCTATGAATGGCCTCCCCCGCAAGCGGATTTTACAAGCAATAATAGCGAAAGCCTCGCCAGCAAGGGTAATTGAGTTGTGCGCACGATAACAGTCGCCGGGGGCGATCTGTTCACCCTCGCCCTGCAATATCTCGGAGACGCCACCCAATGGAATCGCATCGCCCAAGCCAACGGCCTGATCGACCCGGTCCTGTCCGGCGTCAACACGCTGAATATCCCGTCAACGAACTCCAACGCGGGCGGGGGCGTCTTTGTCCCCGCCTGACCTGAACAATCCCCGGCTGGCGGCCGGAGCCGCGCGGCAGCCCCGCTGCGCGGTCACGGTCAACGGCGTCACCCTTTCCGGGGTGGTCGAGGCCGAGGTCACCAACGCAAGCCACTTCACCGCCGACACCTTCCGCGTCGTCTGCTCCGCCTCCGGCCTGCAACCGGCGTTCGGACCGGCCTATTGGGCGCTGTCCGTCGGCGACCTGATCGGGGTTTCCGTCGGATTTGCGGACGCCGCGCCCGTCCAACTCATCCTCGGGCAGGTGGACGACGCGCAATATGACCCGATCAGCCGCACGCTCACCCTTTCGGGACGCGACCTGTCCGCGCCCCTCATCGACGCCAAGACGGCGGAGAAGTTCGTCAACCTGACCTCCAGCCAGATCGCGGAGCAACTCGCGCGGCGTCACGGCCTTGAACCCGTGGTTGAAGCCACGTCCGCCAGGGCGGGGAGCTACTACGAGATCGACAACGTCGTCCTGACGCAGGAGCAGACCGAGTGGGACCTGCTCGTCTACCTCGCCGGGCGGGAGGGCTTTGACTGCTGGGTGAGCGGGAACCGGTTGTTTTTCCAGCCGTCGCCCGCCGCCGCTTCCGTCCCCTACAAGCTGGTGTGCCAGGCGTCGGAAAACGGCCTGAACTCAAGCGCCCTCGACATCAAACTGAGCCGGTCGCAGACGCTCGCCCGCGACGTGATCGTGAAGGTGCAAAGCTGGAACCAAAAGCAGCAGCGGAGTTTTGTCGTGACCTACAAGGTCACCCAGGCCTTCAAGAGCCAGCGGAGCGGCGGGAAAAGCCAGACGTACAGCTTCACCGTGCCAAATCTCGACCGCGACCAGGCATTGAAACTCGCCAAGGCGAAGGCCGAGGACATCACCCGCCACGAACGGGTGCTGACCGCCAGCCTGCCGGGGGACAACCTGCTGACGACCCGCTCCATGGTGCAACTCGTCGGCACGAACACCGCCTGGGACCAGAACTATTACCCCGACACCGTCACCCGGACCCTCTCGGTCGGGGGCGGTTACCGGATGGAACTGCGGGCCAAGAATCACAGCACCCAAAGCACGGTGACGCTCGGATGAGCCAGGGAATGCAGAACATCATGCGGCGGGAGGCCGCCCGGCAGGCGGGCGAGAAATCCCCGCCCCGCCGCGGCATCGTCAGCGCCTACGACCCGGATCATTACGCCGCCAAGGTCGTCATCCAGCCGGAGGGCCACGAAACCGGCTTCATCCCGGTCGGCTCGCCCATGGTCGGCGACGGCTGGGGCATGTTCTGCCCGCCGACGCCCGGCGACGAGGTGGACGTGCATTTTCAGGAGGGGGGCAAGAACGCGGCCTACGTCTCGCTGCGGTTCTTCGGCAATCAGGCCCGGCCGCTCAGCGTCCCTTCCGGCGAATTCTGGCTGGTTCACCGGTCGGGGAGCTTCCTCAAATTCCTCAACGACGGGACGGTCGAACTGAACACGGCTGGCGATTTGAACGCCACCGTGGGCGGCCAGGCGAACCTGAGCGTCACCGGCAAAGTGGTGGCGTCGGCGTCGGAGTTCGATCTGACCGGCGACCTGAACGTGACCGGAACGATCACGGCCAGCGGCGACATTTATGACAACGGCCGGACCGACAACAGCATGAACCACATCCGCGCCGTTTACGACACGCACACCCACGGCGGCATTCAGGCGGGCGGCGGAAACACCGCAGCCCCCAACCAGCCCCTTTAGGAGAACCATGCCGGACATCGGACATTATTTCAGCGGCGATTTGCAACTCGGGGCGACGGGCGACCTGCTCGTGGCCGACGGCGTGCTCGAAAGCCGCCAGCGCATCCTCCGCCGCCTGCTGACCAATCCCAAAGATTACATCTGGCAGCCCGGATACGGCGCGGGCCTGCCGGGGAAAATCGGCCTGCCCCTCGACGAGGCGGCGCTCGACACGCTCATCCGCTCGCAGATGTTTCTTGAGCAAAGCGTCGTTCAGAACCCCGCCCCGCAGATATTCACCTCGCCCATCCCGAACGGCATCGACGCGCAGATTCAGTACGTGGAGGCCGGATCGGCGCAAACCGCAACCCTCAGCTTTGATGTGACCCCCTGACATGGCCCTGCAAACATATCGATTCTCCGAGATCGTCGGCAACATCGCCGCCGCCGTCCAGTCGTCCGCCTCGGCGCTGACCGACTTCACCGTCGGCTCCGTATTGCGGGCCATTGCCGAGGCGACCGCCTCGGTCTGCCTGTGGCTTCAGGCGATCATCCTTCAGGTTCTCACCCTGACCCGCGCGGCCACGAGCAAGGGGGCAGACCTCGACAGTTGGTGCGCCGACTACGGGTTTGAGCGCCTTGAGGCATCTGCATCAACGGGGCAGGTCACATTCGCACGGTTTACGGCGACACAGCAGGCCCTGATAGCGGTCGGCGCCACTGTGCAAACTTCCGATGGCTCTCAAAACTTCACCGTCACTCTGGACACGACAAACTCCGCCTACAATCCCACCCTCGGCGGTTACGTCATTCCGGCCAACACCGCCAGCGTCAGCGTGCCTGTTGAGAACACTGTTTCTGGTTCGTCCGGGAACGTGCAGGCCAGCACGATCGCCGTCATTACCAAACCGATCCCCGGCGTCGATACCGTCACGAATACCGCCGCATTCACCAACGGCATCGATGCGGAATCCGACCCCGCCTTCCGCATCCGCTTCGTCGCGTACCTCGGTTCCCTGTCGAAGGCGACGGGCGCCGCTGTCGCCTACGCGGTCACCAGCGCGCGGCAGGGGTTGGATTACACCATCACCCAGAATTATGCCTACAACGGAACCTACCAGCCCGGATACTTTTATGTTGTGGTGGATGACGGCACGGGCCACCCTTCGGACACGTTGCTCGCCAACGTCGCCAACTCCATTGACGCGGTTCGCGGACTCACGATCAACTTCGGCGTGTTCGCCCCCGTCGTCACCACGGCGAACGTCGGCATGGTCCTCGCCACGGCGGCCGGACACACGCACGCCACGGTCGTGGCGGCAGTCACCACGGCGCTGACGGATTTCATCAACTCGCTTCACGTCGGGGTTTCCCTGCCTTACACCCAGCTTGCGGGCATCGCCTATGACGTGCCCGGCGTGGCGAACGCGACTTCGATCACCCTCAACAGCGGCACCTCCGACCTCGCCGCCGACGACCGGCACAAGATCGTCGCCGGGACGATTGCGGTCGCCTGATGCCCGCCGGATCGCAATCCGACATCGTCTCCCGCCTCAAGGGGGCGCTGCCGAACGGCTGGTTTCAGGGGGACACGCCGGTCCTCGACGGCGTCCTGAACGGCGTCGCCTGGGCTCTTTCCAAGATTTATGACACGGCCGCCTATGCGAAACTTCAGACGCGGGTTTCGACGGCGACCGACGGGTTTCTCGACCTGATCTCGGCCGATTTCTTCGGCGCGGACCTGCCCCGCAAGCCGCTGGAGGCCGATCCCGCCTTCCGGGCGAGAATCCTCGCCCAACTCCTGCTCGAACGCGGAACCCGCCGGGCGCTGATCCGCGTCCTGCAACTCCTCACCGGACGCGCGCCGAAAGTGTTTGAGCCCGCCCGTCCGGCCGACACCGGCGGATATGGCACGACGATCCTCGGTTACGGGGTCGCCGGTGGGTACGGCTCGCTCGCCTGTCCGTATCAGGCGTTCGTGACGGCGTACCGTCCCGTGGGCCAGGGCATACCGAACGTCGGGGGCTACGGAAGCACGGTCGGGGGCTACGGAGCGCCGGGCCGGCTTGAGTACGCCAACCCGAGCCTCATTCAGGGCGCTGTCACGGACTCGGACATTTACGCGGCCATCGACTCGGTCAAGCCGGCCGCGACCATCATTTGGACTCAAATCATCAGTTAATCAGGAGGTTATTTTGGACAGACAAATCGTATACACGGGGGCCATCCCCCAGGACACCGACCTCCTTCAGCAGAACAAGAACGCCATGATCGGCCTTGGCTATCTCATGCTGGCCGTCATGGGTTCGGCAACGCTGGTTGACGGGCTTGCCTGCACACCGAACAGTCCGGCGGCGCTCAACGTGCTGGTGGGTCCGGGTTCGATTTACAGCCTCGCGGCGGTCGACGCCACCGCCTACGGAAGCATCGCCGCCGACACGGCCGACCTGATCGTCAAGCAGGGAATCGTGATGACGACGCAAACCTTTTCCACCCCCGCCCCGGTGACCACCGGCCAGTCCGTGGTGTACCTGATCCAGGCGGCCTATCAGGACGTTGACGGCGGCTCGACCGTCCTGCCTTACTACAACGCCTCCAACCCGTCCGTGGCGTGGAGCGGCCCGAACAACACCGGGATTTCACAGAACACCGTCCGCAAGGGCGTTTGCACGGTTTCGATCAAGACGGGGGTCGCGGCCACCACCGGCACGCAGACGACTCCGGCCCCTGACGCGGGCTTCACGGGGCTGTACGCCGTCACGGTGGCGAACGGCCAGTCCACGGTCACCAGCGGCAACATCAAGACGCTCCCGACCGCGCCGTTCATCGGCACAAAACTCCCGAACATTCTTGCCGCGATCCAGCAGGACGCGCCAAATTACTCGATGGACACGAGCGGTTCGGCAAACACCATCACCGTGACCCTGTCGCCCGACCCCGGCACATTGGACTCCGACATGGACGGCATGCCGATCCGCGTCAAAGTGGCAAACTCCAGCACCGGGGCGACGGTGATGAACGTGAACGGCCACGGCAACATCGCGTGCAAGACCACCAGCGGGTCCGACTTCACCACCAACACAGTGGTGGCCAACGGGATTTACACGTTCGTCTACGACGCCAACGGCAACCGCCTGCAACTTCAGGGCTTCACCGCGGCCAGCGGAACCGGCCTGCTCCCGGCGAACAACCTCTCGGACGTGTCGAGCGCCCCGACGTCGCTTTCCAACCTCGGCGGCGCCCCGCTCGCAAGCCCGGCCTTCACCGGAAACCCCACCGCCGCGACCCAGACGGCGGGCAACAGTTCGACCCGGCTGGCAACCACCGCCTTCGTGAACTCCACGGCCCTGACGCTGGCCAACGGCACGACGGCGACCACGCAGTCCGCATCTGACAGTTCGACGAAATTGGCCACCACCGCGTTCGTTCAGAGCAACATCGTTGTCACGCCGCTTGGTGTCAATTCACTGGTCCTCGCCGCGCACACGAGCGGGACCGTGTCGGCCGGGGGGACCGTGGCCGGTTCGAGCCTCACTCCGGTCGTCCTGGTGTTCGCCGGGGCCTCGTCGGGCGTCACCGCCACGGGCGACACGCTCACCGGGACGTGGCAGTCGCTGATGACCTACGGCAGCGCGGCATCGGGCAACGTCGGGCTGTGGCAGCGGATCTCGTGATGCCCCGTCGGATGTCAAGTGAATCGTCGGCGCCCGTGCGATGCCGGCCGGATTTTGATTTCAATGTGCGCCGGACGCCGGAATTGCGTTGCGCGAGCGGCGTGTCCGTTATAAACTTGGGAAAAATTGAAAGCCCGCCGGAGGTGATTTGCAGATAGACCCCGACACCGTTCGCTGGTTTCTTTCCGGCATGTTTTTCATCGGCGGGACGCTCATTTCCTGGCTGCTCAGCCGCCAGGTCGCCCAACTGGACGAAAAATTTGAAAAGCAGGGCGTCGAAGTCGGCGCCGCCCACGGACGGATCGACCGGACCAACCAGACGCTGGCCGACGCCCAACTCGACATCGCCAAAAACTACGTCAGCAAGATGGAACTCAAGGAGCAGTTGGAATCCCAACTCGGGCCGCTGCGCTCGGACATGCGGGACATCAAGGACGACGTCAAAGCCCTGTTGAAACGACCATGACCGACCGCTCGCTCGACGACCTTCATCCCGCCTTGAAACCGCTCTGCCAGCAGTGGCTCGACCAATGCCATGCGAGAAACATCAATGCACGGGTGATCGAGACATATCGCTCGTCAGCCGAGCAGGACCGGCTGTTCGCCGTCGGCCGCGATGCAAGTGGAAACGTGACCGAAAGGACGCTGACCAAGGCGA
>NZ_JH636442.1:725372-753077 GCF_000255705.1 Zavarzinella formosa DSM 19928 | reverse complement strand
AGCAAGGCGTTCGACTTCACCATCATCAACGACGACGGAACCTGCAATTGGAACCCCGGCACGCCGCAATGGAAGGCGGCGGTCGCCATCGGGAAATCACTTGGGTTGCAGTGGGGCGGCGACTTCCCGGCGCATCAGTACGACGCAGATCATTTTCAAATTGCCTGAAGCATCGTGCGGGTGTACGGTGCGAAACCACAACCTGAAAGGATTCACAACATGAGCACATTCACCAAAATACGCGACGCAGTCGAAGGCTTCTTCACCGGCCCGGTTTGGAACTTCGTCAAACCCTTCATCACCGCCCTGGAGGGGGACGAGGAGCAGGTTCTCATCACCGCCGCCAAAAATGCCGTGGCGGCTGGTTTTGCCACCGAGGGGGGCGGCGAAGTCAAAATGGCGGCCGCGCTGGCTTCGTTCACGGCCGAAGTGATTGCCAAAGGCCTGCCGTTCATCGAATCACAGGCCCGCGCCCTCATCGAACTGGCTTTGCAAAACGCCAAGGCAACGGTCACGACTCCCGCCGCCGCATGACGTTTTATTCTTTCCTCTCCCTCGCTTGTCGGCTGGTTGGATTCGTTCAACTGGCCGACTCTTTTTGGCATTCGCACCAATTGAAGGTGAAGGCACGGGAGATCGCGAACACCCCGACGACACGAGGCGAACTCGAAAAGACGCTGGAAGACGGAAAGTTATGACACGCTGGCTGCCGGTGTTTCTGGTGATGACCGCATGCTCATGTCCGCCGAGCCCCGTTCTTCATGTCAAAGATTGGTCGCCGGAGGAGCAACGGCAGATCCTAGCCGAGGAAAAGCGGCTTTCGGATGACTCAATCCTGATCCCCGTCCTCGAAGACTACGCCCGGATGCGGAGGGAAGTGAGATGAACCTCCCGGAGTCGTCGCCTGTTTCCGGCGCCATCCACCGAGCGCTCGGATGGCTTGCCATCGGCTGTTTCGTCGTGTTCCTTGTGATATTGTCAGGCTGCACGATCTGCCCGGACCTGCAGTGCCCCGTCTTCCCGAATGCGGCCCCGAGGCAATACGGGGAAGCTGGTCTCACGATCAATGCATACGTGGACGGGAAGGTGCCACGTGGAAAGTTAGAGATGTGAATGGGGGGATTAAAACGGAACTTTTGAATGCACTGACTCGCTGACACTCATCCCTCATAAAAACGACAGGCTCCAGCCTCGTGGATGATCATCACATATTATCGACAGGAGCAAATGTCGGATATCTTCGATAATGCCTCAAATATTGTTGAAGCATTGATTCATGCATAGCTGGGTCAGCGTTCAACTTGAAATGGACGCCACTCAAGTCGGCTTGCCCATTTGCACCGATTAAATCATGTACCTGATGCCGCTCTTTCACCGAGAGATGGGGCACTCCGAGTCGGACAAAGTTGTCCCAGCGTGGGCCAGGATCATACGGCCATTCCCCCCAACGAAATCGCTCACGAAAAAGATCACGCTGTGATTCACCGAGCACGATGCCGGTGATCGTTATCATCTGCTGTTTGTCGGCATAAACAATTGACATCAACGGCTCGATCAACAGCGGATTTCTTGTTCGCATGCCATTCTGAGCCGCAATCTTGGCGGCACGCCCCAAAGTGATTGCAAACTCGTCATCGGAGCTCATGAATTCCGCATCCTTGCGGTCATCGGGCATATAATCTTTTAATTGGTCAACTAGCTGATTATTCCACCATTCTGTAATTGTCAGTGCATCAGTTTCTTCAGCCCTTCGGGCAAGTTGATACCCTTCTTTGTTCCCAAAGCTTGGGCGATATGCGTTCATTGTTATCCGGAATATATCGCCGTGGTTCAATTTCTTGGTGAGTTGTTCCAGATCATACAATTGATCATGACGCATGCTGGCTTCAGTGTAGTCAAGCCAGATGATAAGTCTGCCGTCGTCTCCCACCATCTCGTGCCGAATGTTGTCAAAATCACGAATTATTTCTTCGCTCTTTGCGCATTTGCAGCGAATAAAGCCGTAGGGTTTGTTGACTTCCTGCCGATCAATCATCCAAGCGTCCATGTCGAATGACAGCATTCGTCTAATGCCAAACGCTTGGTGCAAGACCCGGAAATCTTCCAAATACCCCCCGCCCATTGAAATGTACGCAACATCTCCCATCGGCTGGTATCGAGCTACATTTTCTATCAATTCGAGGAACAACTGGCGGTCTACAAATTTGTTGACCCGAAGATGATAGGGGACGGTGTTTCCGCTCATGTTTTCTTCTTAGCCTTGGCGCGGATGTCTCTCAGAACCTGATTAAAACACTCCTCTCCAACGTCAGACGGTTTTGCCGACTCATCGCCGAGAATTGCCCTCCCGACCTCGCTGATCTCGGCAGTGGATTTGGTGAAACGAATCTGTTGCGAACCCGTGTCCCTCGGAGGTGCTGGCAAGTTTGACGATCTCTCCGTCGCCTCAGCCCCCGAATCCCCCAACCGCCCGGCAGGAACTTTCTTATGCTTTTCCTCAAGAAGTTTTTGAGGAATATCAGCCACCGGCATCGGTTTGGCGTTCTTAAATTGAGGCGCAGTGTCAGGCAGTCGTCCCTTCCACTCATTTGTAAAATCAATAAATGGGCGCACACCGTCTTTCATCCACTCAACAATTCTGTAGTAAACCCCGAAATTGACCTCGATTTTATGCTTGGTTGTATTCAGCGGCAATAGTTCAGGGTCATCGCTCCGCAATGTTACTGTGCCGGCGATTGCGTTATACTGATTGTGAAACCTTGGAATTGGCTTTAGACCCCATCCGGTCATGTGAGTTTTGTCGCCGTACAGGACCAACCTGTCGTTGCATACCACGCTCCATCCTGCCTGTCGGACTTCATTTCTTGGATCGTCTATGTCATCCGATTCCGGCAGCTTGTATGGCTCTCGGTAGAAACCTACGACAATTTCAATGCTGACCTGTCCGATTTTCCCTTTGAACACGTAGGGACTGACGGATGCTGACCCGTTTGCGCCTGTCGTAACAAGCAACGACAGGCTGACAGGGTTAACCTTCACGCCATTGATCAGAATCAGAAAACCCTTCTCGATTATGATCGTAAAAAGCTCGGATGCATTTCTGTACAAGTCTTCCAAAAAGTTGGCATCTTGTGAAAAATCTCTCGCAATTTCCTCGCGGAGTTTTGTGACTTCAATCCGGGTTCCCTTTGTGCCAGTAACCGGAACCTCGTTCATTTCCAGATCCCAACTGCTTGACTTCATCCATTCTTGTGTGATTTCTACTTTGAACGCCGTATCCCCGTGTTCTGTTGCCACGACGGCATGCTCGCCCATCTTGAATATGGCTCGCTTCATGCCGATGCCGTATACCCCCACTGTTCCTTGCTTCTCAATTTTGACCCCTGAACCAACAAGTTCTTCGTCAGACGGACGGCCCATTCGAAAGGCGACATTTTCAGCGATTTTTTGAGGGATTCCTCCGCAATTATCCTCAATTACAAATTTCTTGTTGTTGGCCGTGATCTTGGCATAAAACCCATCGTATGGCTTCGACGACTTCGTGTTCTTTTTGCTTTTGTCGCTTCTGATCACACCGTCTATGCAGTTGTCAATCAGATCGAGAATTGCGTCAAGCAATTCGATATCCCGAGTGAGCATCCTGACGAAGAATTGTTTCGTCGGGTCTGCCCGAATGGCGATCGGCTTGGTCATAGATTGCTCCCGCCCTTGACGCATGCTTCGTAAATGGCTTGCCCAACAGCCTTGGCCAACAATGGCGGCACCGAATTTCCAATTTGCCTGAACCCATGCCACCTGGTTCCGCGAAATTGAAACCAGTCAGGGAATGAATGCAGTCTTGCTGCCTCGCGCACAGTTATGCACCGCGGCCACTCAGGGTGAATGGGCCTCGGCGCTGTATGGCTTCCCCGCTCCGGGCCGGTTCCCGCCCTGATGGTGGGTGACACACCGTCCCATTTGAGCCGGTAAAAGCGGCTGATGGGTTCTTGGCCTCCGGGTGGTGTGTCTTTGAATCGCTTCACAACCGTCTCCGTGTGGACAGATTTCAAGCACCCCGTCAATATCTTAACAGTGCCGCCCGCCTGTCGCATCCGTGAGGCATACTCGGATGGACTCGCAAGAACTCCGGTGAAGGCATCCTCTTCGTGAATGACAAGATGCCGGTCAATTTCACTTAAATCACGAATCGCGTCGGCAACTGTGACCTTCGGACCAATCTCCGCCACAGGATAGTTCGGAACTCGTTGCCCTTCAAGACAGCCCATCACGAATGATCGTACTCTCCGTTGAGGAACCCCAAAATCTGAGGCGTCCAACAGTTTGAATGGCATGACAATGTAACCGGAATCTCGCAATGTCCTTTCAAACTGCTTGCGTTTCGGTTTGTGTTTCGCAAACATCAGTCCGCGAACGTTCTCCATCAGGAAGTATCGAGGCCGAAGTTCTGTGACCAACCGAGCGAACGCCGGGACGCCTTTATTGCGATTGTCTCTGGGATGTTGCACGCCGCCCGACGAGAACCCTTGGCATGGAGGGCCACCAGCGAGCAAGTCAATTTGGGTTTTCCCAAGCTTCAACACTTGTCGGATGCTTTTGGCGGTTGCAGAGAAAAGATCGAGGCAGGCGACGGGTACATCGGGGAAATTGACCGCGTGCATATCCAGCACGCCTTGATCGCTGTCAGCAGCGCCAGTGAGCTTGAATCCAGTTTGTGACAGACCAAGCGAGAGACCGCCAACGCCGCAGAACAGGTCTATGGCAGTGGGTGCGGCGGCGCGTAAATTCGTGCTAACCATTGGGGCAGTTAGGAGGGGGCTATTTTGCTTAGCTTACCGAACGGCGGCCACTAACAGAAATGAATTCTCGACTATTTTTAGGCAATAAGTGATGCAGACGGCAGTATTATCGGACTATAACCTTCCAGTTCTAAATTTGAATGACTGACGAGTCCTTCCGGAACCTCGCCCATTAGGCTCCAAAAATGCCGCTCCCCTGTCGAAAAGACCTTAAGGTACAGTCAGGTCAACGCCAAGCGAATTCCCAATAAATCACCCCCGACAGCCCCCGAATCCTCCTCCTGCCTCTGGTGAAGTGGGGGGAGAGGGGCAGACCGTCAGCCGTCTCCGCGTTTCGTGCGCGTGGGCGTCATGGGACGGGTAATCCCCCGCGCACGAAACACTCCGACAGCCGACGGTGAAAACGAATCAGATTGGGAAGTTTTGGAAAAACGCCGACGGATTGAAAGCCGGGCTTTCCCCCAAGCTGTCATGCATAAATTCCGTGCGAGTTCCGGCCCAGAAAAACCACCGGCTTCCTGCGCCGGTCATGGAGACTCGATCCGCGTCGAGATCCCATGTCGCCCGGATGGACTGCAATTTTTTGACCCTGGAATGCGGATGGTCCTGGCGGTTGGCGTGTTCGACCATCCGCGTCTGAAACCAAGCCAGGCGAGTGGTGATCTGACCGGCGACAGCCAGGTCTTCCGGCCCGTGTGAAATGTTGCATATGGTTAAGAACGGCGAAATCTCCATCGACCCTTTGTGTTCCGGCGGTTTTTTCAGCCATTTTAGCCACCTCCTCATCGCTCGACCTCGGGCCAAATAAAGGCTTTTCCGTTGCGCTGGATGATGCGGTGCGAATCATAATCGCATGTGGATTCTTCGCAGAACGACTCAAACCCAGTATGAAGCAGCGTCATTTCGTGGAAGGACTCGCCGCATGGGTGAATCCAGACGAAGTCCACTAGATCGTGCTTATGCGGCTCCAGCAGGTGCAGGCTGTCGGGGTGGATGTAATACCTTCGTCCGACTGCGTCTGAAACATGAAGATGGATTTTGTCCTCAAAAATGTGCTTGCTAGCGAATAGGCGAGGTGCGGCGATTGATTCCCCATCAACCAGCCCATCTACCGCGTATGCCATACCGAAGTGCTTCGCCATCCACGCTGCCGCGAGGGGATCGGTGTAGAACCAACGGGTCACCGCTTCCTCCCAGCCGCCAATTCCGCGACTGCCAGCCGAACGTCCTCTTCCGAGAGCGAAAACGTGTTCCCGTCCAGCCGGGAGATCACCTTGTTCTTGAAGTCGATGTGGAGCTTGTCAGCCATCTTGTCGTCCCCGAGGACATCGGCCAGGATGGCGAGCGATAACTGCGACGGGCCAGATCCGGAGAAACCAAATTCAAAACCATCGGGCGAATGCCGTCTCAGGTCAAACCTGGGGTCCAGCGGGTAGCCGCCGCCCTCATGATTCATGTCCAGAACCATCACTTCGCAGCCGTCCGGCGTCCTGTCACCGACATAATGCTTCATTGCACGTTTCTATCCTCCTTTGTTACCGCCCGGATCGCCAATTCGTCCGAACGGCTGATTTTCACTTTGCCCGCCAGTTTCCGGCGAACCGTCGAGCCATCCCAGCCAAGCCGTCGAGCCAGTTCCGACTGGCCGCCGGTCCCATGGTCGTCGTTCAAAGAGTCACAGACGCCACGCAGCCAACTGCGAAGTTCGACCGGGGTCATCCCTTGACGCATATGACCTGCCGCAACTCATGGACGATCTCGACCAGATCTTTTTGGGCGGCCATCACCGCGTCGATCGGCTTGTAGGCCGCAGGACTTTCATCCAAAACGCCCTCGTCTTTACGGCATTCAACCCCTGCCGTCGCCTTCGCGTGATCTTCCAGGCTAATCCGCTTGACTGCCTCGCCACGGCTCATCACACGCCCCGCCCCATGCGAGCAGCTATGGAACGATTCATCGCATCCCTTCCCCCTCACAATGAAGCTTCTGGCGCCCATCGAGCCGGGAATGATGCCCATGTCGCCCTTCCGGGCCCGCACCGCCCCTTTGCGGGTCAGCCACACATTTTTGCCGTAATGGTTTTCCTTTGCGACGTAGTTGTGATGGCAGTTCACCGCCACCTCATCGACATTGCCAAGCTTGCCGGGGAAATGCCTCTCCAACACACCGAGCACGCTTCGCATCATGACCTCACGATTGGCCTGGGCAAACTCCTGCGCCCAATGCAATGCCTCCACGTAGTCGTCGAACAGTTCCGACCCTTCGGGGATATAGGCCAGGTCGGCGTCCGGCAGGTTGATGAACCATCGCCGCATCTCGGCCTTTGCCCGCTCGATGAAGTATGTGCCGATCTTGTTGCCGATTCCCCGGCTGCCTGAATGCAACATGACCCAAACGGCCCCGGCCTCGTCGAGGCAAAATTCGATGAAGTGATTCCCCGTGCCGAGGGTTCCGATGTGGAAGGGCGCTCTCTCGGCGGCCCTGGCAATGCCGGGATGTTTGGCAACGATGACCTGAAGTCGATCCATCAGCTTTGTCGAGAACACCCAATCGGCGTCAGGAGAGGGAGCTCCCCACGCTCCCCGGTCGTTCGCGCCGCCGTTGTCCGTGCGGCCATGAGGGATCGCCGCCTCGATGTCGGAGCGGATCGCATGCAGATTGTCCGGCAAGTCTTCGGCCTGGATGCCGGTGCGAACCGCCATCATGCCGCAACCAATGTCCACTCCCACCGCCGCCGGGATGATCGCCCCGACGGTGGGAATGACCGAGCCGACCGTGGCTCCCATGCCCCAGTGAACGTCCGGCATGACCGCGACATGTTTGTGGATGAACGGCAGCGACGCGACGTTGCGAAGTTGCTGGAGCGCCTTCTCCTCGACCGGAACACCTTCGGTCCAGCCTTGAATTGGCACGGTTGACTTGCCCAAAAATTGCATGATCTCACTTTCATCGGTCGGGGTTTTCTTGCGACCGACGCTAGTGCAAGTTGCACAAAGGCGCAAGCGAAAAATGCAGGGGGTGGTGGGAGGAGAAGTGAAAAGACCGGCGGGCAGTCCTGTGACTGTCGCCCTGGCAGTCGCAAAACACAAAACCCGCCGGTCGTCAGAAAGGCTATCTGGCGTAAAACGCATTTCCAGAAGAAAGCCCGGATTTTGCAATTTGCGGGTTTATCCTGACAGCCTGATGGGTCGGCTTCCCGGTTAAATTTATATGCAAGCACACGGTCCCAAAATCCGTTGCCGGTCCCAAAAACTGGTGGTGCTGCCAGGCCGGGGGAGTATGCGAGTCCTCGCCCCGGCCATTTTCTTTTACCCTCCCGCTGCCCATAATCCCCTCCGCAATCTCCCATACTCATTTTTCTCTCGGTCCGAGACAAGCTCGCGAACCCGCCCTTTATTCCAAACGTCGAATCACTGAGATAATGAAATGCCGACCCAGGTGTATTAGGAGCGAGCCATGTCCGAAGAGCCGATCAGCACAATGCCACCGGAGGCAGTCAATGAGTTCAGCGCGATTTGGCATGATGTCCGCGACCTGCACGCCGTTTGGAAGACTTACATTGACCTTTACGGCGACGACGCCCACTTGCAACTCATGAACGACAGCCTCCCGGACGTTTTCTGGGTGATCCAAAAGGCTCTGCGGTCGGAGATCACGGCCGCGCACGGGCGGCTGTTTGATTCGTCCGAATCGAAGAAAAAGAACCGGCTCCCGAACCTCAGTCTTGAGCGACTGATTGAAATCTTGCAACCGCATTCGGGGCAGGAGAACCACGAGTTTTGGATGAGGCGTCTCGACGAAGCCAGACAGCACTGTGAGCCGATACTACACTGGAGAAACAAACACATCGGTCACAGCGATCTGGCAACCCGCATGGCTACAGAAAACCTGCCCCGCATTGACCGGGAACAGGTAGCCGAGGGGCTGCGGTTCATTTCGCAAATCGTGAACGCGATCAACACGAAGTTCAACGGCCGGTATACCGCGTTCGACCTCGTGCAATTCCGCGGACGGCCAACAACCCTTATGGTGTACGTCAAAACCGCGCTCGACCTGCAAAAGGCGAGACGAGAGGGGCGGGCGGGCAAAGGAGAGACATGAAGCTTGTTGCCGCCTCGACCAGGAGTTTGCCCGCCTGAACGTCTTCTGACAAGCCGGGCAGAGTTGGGCAGAGTTTCTGTGCGATTTGTGCCATCCGGGATGGCTCCGGGCAGAGATTCGTGTAAAATATGCGAAGTGTGTGTTTTGCAACTTGCTGTTTGGCTTACACTTACGTCTTTGGCCTTTTGGTTTGCCTGCTTGGGGTGCAGGAGGTCGTGGGTTCAAATCCCGCCAGCCCGATCTTTTTTCAAAAGGAGTCCTTCGGCTAGCACGTCGAAGGGCTTTCTCATGGTGGGGCAAAGAGTTGCGCCATCCAGGCGACAGTTCAAAAACACAATTTCCAGGATTCGCCGCTTCGCGGCGAAGTCGGCCGTAAGCCATTGCTCTTTCAGCGTTTGCGAAAGTTCAAACACTTTGGACGCCAGTTCGGCATTTTCATCGTGCCCCCGGTTCAACGCCTCCAGTTTCAATTTGATCGAGGCGAGCCGGTCGCGAATTTCCGTGTGTTTTCGGCCGAAAATTTCCTGGTCGATATCCTCGGACAGCCTCATGTTCAGCAACCGGTCCTGCTGACGAATCAGCAGCGTTTCCTGACGCAGCAGTTCGGATCTCTGGGCCATCGACTCGGCTTGGGCATCACGGGTCTGGGAGGCGAGCACCAGCCGAAACCAGTCACGAACTCCCTCGTCCTCCACCCGCATTTTTTCAAACACTGACATGACCTGGGCCTCAAGATCGGCCTCGCGGACTCGAACGCGGGGGTGGCCGGGCTTGTTGTAAAGCGCGCAGCGATAGTAAATGTAAAAGCGGTCGTCTGATGTGGTTTTCTTGCGGACTCGTTCCCCGGTGACCGGGTGGCCGCAATGGGCGCACTCGATCAAATTCCCGGCATAGACGAGGGAATGGGATTGGTAAATGTGCCCGCCGAGCAGCGTCTGCACCCGGTTCCAAGTCGCCCGGTCGACCAATGGCTCGTGTTTGCCCGGATGCCACTCGCCGCGATATTCAACCTCGCCAATGTAAGCCCGGTCCTTCAGGATGTTGGCGACCGAACTGCGGGGGAACTCAGGCTGGGACGGACGAAACACCCGTCCTTCGGAATTGATCTTCGCCACCAGCCCGTCGAGCGTGACATTCTCGTGCGCGTAGAGGTGAAAAATGCGTTTGACGTTGCCGGCCGTGACGGGATCGACTTCGATGACACCCCGGCCGTTTTTGCGGACATTGAGATAACCGTAGGGGCCGGCTCCGACGAACCATCCCTCCCGCACGCGGCGGGCATGCCCTTCCCGGACATCGACCGACTGTTGCTCCGTGTAGAAACTGGCCATGTTCGCCAGTGTTCGGCGCATCATGCGGCCGGCGGGCGTGTTTTCGGTCGGTTGGGAGACTGAAATGAACGGCAGGTCGTATTCCGATTCCAACCGCTCCAGTTCGACGTAATCGAAGAGATTGCGGGCGGCCCGGTCCACCTTGTAAAAGAGCAAGGCTTCCAGAAACGGGGCGTTTTTCTTGGCGTAGGCAATGAGTTCCCGGAAGGTTTTGCGTTCATCCGTCTTGCTGGCCGTCTCGGCGATCCGGAAGAGTTTCACGACCTCGCCGCCGGCCTGCGTCGCATAACGCCTCAGGGCGTCCTCCTGAACATCCAGGCTGTAGCCCTCCCGTTCCTGTTCCCGACTGCTCACCCGCGCCAACGCGACGAATTGTTTCATGATGACCCCGGGGACAGCGCCTGAAACAGGCGACCCATGTTTTGGATCATTGTAACGGCTTCCTCGGGTGTCAGGGGTTCCTCGTAATAAGGTTGCCAGACCCGGATCGTCGCGTCGACGAGTTCTTGGGATATCCAGGCCGGCCCGGCCGGGACAACGCGAGCGGGAATGACCGCCCCGGCCGCGCAAGCTCGTTGGTGATGGCCGGTGGGCATGGTCGGGACCGCCTCCGGAGGGTGAATGGATAGGACATGAACGGCTCTCGCCGGATGGCGAACCGCGAGCACAAACGTGATGAGAGGCTGACGCGGAAAGGGCTGGCACCATGTCGGTGGCCAGCGGGAGAACGGCCGCCGATGGAACCGTCACAGAAGGCCGGCCGCGGCCATCCTGGTGTCGAGGGCGTTCGCCTCGCAGAGCAGCGTTTCGCAGAGATACTTGAAAGCGCCAGAGTCGAGGCCGTCCAGCAGGGCACAATATTTGAGGACGAACGCCACCTCTCCGGTCTCGGACACAGAAGCCTGCCACGCCCCCGCCAGCAGGCTCGCATTCCGGGCCAGCAGGCAGGCGGGAAGATCGTCTGGAACGCGGCGGGCGGACAGGGTCGCGGCGCTGGCCACCGACAGGATGGCCACCCTCCCTTCCTCCCCGGCCTGAATGCGCAATTGGCGCGTCCCCATGAGCGGGTCGTTGAAATGCAGCGAGACAACGTTCCTCCCTCGCCCGTCCGTGTCCCAACCGACTTGCCGGCAGAGCCGCTCGATGATTTCGGCCCCGCCCGAGATGCGTCCCGGCGGTTGGCCGAGGTTTTGGGCGATGGCGCCCGCCATTGCTCCCCGGACAAATCCCTGGGCAAAATCGGCAAAGAATCCCATGATGAATGCCTCTTTCAATGGACGGTGATGTCAATGGTTCGGATAACCGGCCAGTCGTTTGCATTCCCGCAGACAGGCTTCAGCCTCCGGCAGCCGGCCCATGCGCAGAAGGCGGGCCGTGCGAGCCAGCAGAAACGACACCTGTCGTTTGCGCCAATGACGCCTCTCGATGGCGATCATGCGGGGAAAAATGTACGCGCAGATCATTCCAAACACGACAATCCCCCACGAGTAGACGCGGGGGTCATCGCCGGGCGACTCCCAGTGTTTGGGGTGGTTGAAGTCCCACGATGCCTTTGCCGACATGCCGGTCAGGTATCCCGCGCACAGGACGCCGAAAGCAATGAGTTCGCCATGCCGCCTCATCATTTCTCCCTGCGAATGAGCCAATCGCCGAAAAGCGGCGATTGCGTGGGAATCGACTCCCCGCCCACGTTCGTTCCTCGGATCACCACCAGCCAAACAGTCGGCCGACGGCCATCCCGACGCCGACGTTTTGCCGCGTGTTCTCCTGCTTCGCCCGCTCGGCGGCCAGCGATTTTTCCGCCTCCAAACGCTCCTTCTCCAGTTTGATCATTTCCTTTTGCCGCCAGGCCTCGGGATGCTTGCGCATGAGTTCGGCGTCGGCATGCTCCGCCTGGAGTTTGAGCAGCCAGGGGATCGCCGAGGGAATCGAGAACACCATGATCACGATGAACAAACAGAAACAAGCGTCCATAATGGATTCCTTGGGTGAGAGGCATGCCGCCGGGCGACGGCCCGCGGCGAAAAAAATCGGTTGACACGTTTGACAATTCAGGCCTGTCGCAATCGGTTGGCGCCGGTTCGGCAATCACATTTCCCGGCCCAGGTCCGGGGCCGCGAGAACCCCGGGCGCCGCCTCGGGTTGCGGAGAGTCAATCTGGCCCTGTTCGATCCCGTTTTGGCCGTGCATATACATGACGTGCCCGTGGCCGCTAAAAATGGCGGCGGCCAGTTCCGTGCGGCCGTGATCGAACATCGGCTTCATGCCGTCCCAGATTTGCCCCCCGATGTCGCGGGCGGCGGCGGCCGATTCCCGAAGCGACTCGGCCAGTCCGGATTCCCGGCCGGTTTTCAGTTCTTCGAAAAATTCCTGCGTTTGCCTGGACATGACGTTCCCTTCGTTAAAAACCCGGGTTGATCAACACCGCCGTCCCCAAGGCCGCGAGAACGGCCACGGTGACAAACAGGCAGATGCTGTCAAAGACGGCCCGCACGGGACCAATTCCAATTTGGTTTTTAAAATTTTCCTCGTAGTGCCGGACGAGCCGGGTGCAAAGAGGGGGAATTCCGGGAGTGAAGGTGATCGCCAGCCGGTCGGACAACGCCGTGACTTCCTCCGGCTTCAACAGTTTCCGTCCAAGCTGCTGCCATTGGTCGCTGGTGTTCGAGGAATGGCCGTGACTGGTTCCCTGCGGGGAAGTTTGGCTTGAAACGCCCGAGCTGGTCCCGCCGCTGGAGACCAAAATGGTCGTCTCGCCAAGACGCGAACTGACATACTCGGCGGTCTGCTGGTCATTGACCCCGAAGAAGACCTGGGTCACGTTGCTCAACAAAGTCTGGTCGGCGCCGTCCGGCCAGCACTTCTTGAGCTGACCCAGCGATTGGTAGTACAGTTGGAGACGCACGCCGTACCCGCGAAACTTGTCGAGGGCATCGTTGAGCGAATCAAGGCTGCCAACCGAAGAGGCTTCGTCGATAAGAAAATGCACTTTGTTGGTTTCCTGGAGCCCTCCTTTCACCACCGCCCGAAGCATCGAACCCAGCCAGAGTCTCAGCAGTGCGGACTGGGCCCTCATATGCTCCGGGGGAAGCACCAGATAGACCGTCATGCGGCCGTTTAGCAACTCGGCGGGATTGAACGAGCTTTGTCGGGTGCTGTCCGAGATCGCCACGGAGTCAAGGAAACGGAGGAAGCGGTTCGTGGTGGTCAGGACGCTGCCCAGTTCCTTGTCCCGGAACTGCCGGAGTTGATGGCCAAACCGGGAAAGCATGCCCTCCCAGACGTCGCCGGACTCGCACATTTTGTCGATCGCCTCGCGCATTTTGTCCGGGTCGGTGAGAACCGCCCGGACGGACTGCAACGATTTGTTCTTGCTGGCAAAGCAGATCACCGCCGCGATCATGGCGGAAATCCAGATTTCGGCCCCGTCGCACCAGTGGGGGTCGTGTTCCTTCCCGGTCCGCAGCACGAGCGCCTCCGCCAGGTCGCGGCAGTCGTCAATGGCGGTGTCCGAACCGGGGTCGAAAAACTCCAGGGGATTGAACGTATCGGGCTCCGGCGTGGCGATCTTGTAGGGATCAAGGATGACGACTCGGTGGCCCATCTTCCGGCGCGCATTGGCGGTCAACCGGACGTTCTCCGCCTTGAAGTCCACCACCACGGCGGATTCGCGGCAACTCAGCAGCCAGGGCACGATACATGAGACCCCCTTCCCGGCTCCGGTGGGGGCGAAGATGGCGGAGTGAACGGCCCAACTCAAGCGGACCAGTGGCTTGGATTGTTTGGGCTGGCAGGCCGTCAGAAATTTCTGACAGGCTTTGCGGTCCGCCAATCTCCGGTTAAACAACGCCCGCACGCCGTCCGTCTTGGAGAGGCGGCCGTTGAGGTGGCCGATGATCAGTCCGTTGCCCTCAAACATCGCGGAGGGAAGATCGGAAATGCCGGCCCAACGGGCCGTTCCGTGCGCGGAGTAACGGCGGGTCTTTTGGCAAGACACCGCGATTGTCGCGACGACCGCCAGCCACCATAAATTTGGGATCAGGACTATGAGAAGAACGGCGACATACGCCGTCAGCAAAACGGTGAAAATCAGGGTGATTCGCATCAGCCGGTGCATCAAGAATCTCCGAAAGAGGTTTCTTTGCCTGGTGAATGAATGGTTAAAAAACGGCGAAAGATAAGACGGGCGCAAAAAGTCTGTTGCCAGACAAATTTTCCAAGCAAGTCGGGCGACCTTAAACTCCGAGGTCGCGGAATGAAATTGGAACTCGGAGTTGAGAGAGGGTTCGATCGTCGGAACCCTCTCGGGACGACTGGTTCGATCTCGTTTTGGGAGCGATTTCAAGAAATGGCGTGGGCAAGACTATCCTTTGGCGGCCTTGTCCTTCATCGCCGCGCTAAAGGTTTTCGCGGTGAATCCGAGCTCCCTCGCGCGTCTCATTTCCCGGACCGCTTCGTTCAGGGCGTCGATGCTTTCATCCAGCGAGACGCCGTCTCCCGACACCACGACCTGCACCCCGGAGGGGAGCAGGCATTTCACCCGGCTGATCCGCACGGCCGGGGCGGCGACGCGTTTCTGGCGACCGGCTTCCTCCAGACGGTCGCGGCTCGCGCCGGACAATTTGAGTTCGAGAAGCCCCGCCTGATCGTTTTCGTCGAGCTTTGAGGCCGCATAGCAATCGGAGATCGACACTTTTCCCAACCGGAGCGCTTCCCGCCAGGCGGCGACGCACTTCGAGGGGGAAAGAATCCTTGTCACCATCGACGCGTCGATATGCATGCATTCCGCAAGATTCTTCAGGCTCCATTGCGGGTTCATCGTCATCAACTCGGAGCATGCGAGCCATTTTTCATGGCCCGACAGGTCCTCTCGTTGCATGTTTTCGGTGAGCTGGATCAGCCGAATTTCACTGTCGGACAGCAGACGGTCGGTGACAATGACCGGCGCTGTTTCCAAACCGGCGGCCTTGGCGGCGAGCAAGCGCCGGTGTCCGGCGAGCAGGCGGCCGGCGGGCGTCACAAGCAAGGGTTGCAAAATACCATAAGTCTTGACCGAGGCGGTCAGTTCCGCCATCCGTCCGGGATCCAAGTCTTTGCGAACCTGTTCCTCGACGATGATGTCCTGAATTTTTGCCGTTTTCTGTTGCATGAGTTTCTCCTTGAGATTGACATGAAAGAAGCTCCGGGGCCGGACACGCGAGGCCCCGCTGGACGGGCGTCAGACCCCTACCGCCCGTCGCTCGTCTTTGGCCCGGGCGAACAGCTTTCGGTCTCGCTCGCCGCCCCGGAGATGGTCAACAATCACATGGCGGCGAATCGCCGAAAGCCAGGCACCGACGTTGCGACGGGGCCAGGTTCCAAACAGAGCCTTCAGGATTTTGACCGCGAATTCCTGGCCGAGATCCTCGGCGGTATGGCGTGATTCTCCCTTGGATCGCAGGAGTTTGCGGGTCTGTTCTCCCAGAGAGGGAGCCAGGGTTGAAACACCCAGGACAATCAGAATCTGCGGGAGACGGCGTTCCAGTTCGTCCATAAACAGCGGCAACATGGCGGCTTGCTGTTCGGCCGTGAGGCTTGGCCTGATCGAAAGACGCGACATGATCTCGTGATAAGCCTCGACAAATAGAGGAGACTCTCCCAGGGATTTCACCATGGCCGCGAGGCGGTCCACGGCAGGGAGATCTTTGCAGCAAAGATGTTTCGGAACGGTTTGACACACGGATGGCGGGTTTGAGATGAACATGGTTGTCTCCGGTTTGTTTCGCCTTTCCCCGTCAGGGGTGACCGCCCGGATTAGGGCGATTGGCGTCTAACATTGGCGGTCGCGGGGACAGAAAGGGACACGCCAGGGGACAACACGAAGTGAAGAACCGGAGGACGGAAAAGATGAATCCGGTCTTAACCAATGATTGGGCAAGAGTTTGCAAGGCAAGATTCAGGCGGTGAGATTGCGGGGAATCGTGACAGGGACATGAAAAAAACTTTCTATGTCCCGAACGGGTCCCTTCGTTGACAAAAACAATTCAATTGTTGCGATAAGTTTGGGTGAGACACTATCCCCCTCGACCATTTGTCATTCATTGCCAAAATGAACCATGCCCCCGACCCCGACCCGAGTTTGCCCCTTGGCCCGTGATTACCTCCGTCATCCGGAATACCTTTCACTATTGGAGACGGTCAGGACCTTTCCCCATGACGACGCGCCCCGGTTGATTCTGGCCGACTGGATTCAATTCGAGGGTGACCATGATGCGAGGGGCGAGTTTATCCGGGCGCAGATCCGGCGGTTCCGGCTTGATCCGAATTTCCGCCACGGATCGGCCACGGATGCCAAAATGCGGGAGGCGATTGCCCACGAATGCCGGCTGTTCATCAAAAACGGACGAACCCTGACTGGCGGGGATCTCGGGGTGTTCGCCATCCAATGCGACCCGTCGCCGTCCCGGTTTATCCCGGTGAGCGGACCGACCGGCGACGACGCCTGGCAGGCGATTCTTCACCGGGGGTTTGTCAGTGAGATTCGGATGCCCTGCCGGGATTTCATGGAGCGGGCCGGGGAACTCTTTGCCATCCATCCCATCAGTCACGTGATGCTGACGGACAAGCAACCGGCCGCCCCGCTGATCACGACCGAAGCGGTTGCATTTTACGACCAGCAACACATCTCACCGAACAATCCCGCCCGGCGAACCGAGCCCGACGATCTTCCGACCATCCTGTTCAAGGGACTGGAATTCAGCAGTGTCGAGGAACCGGGTTACTGGAAGATGTGGCGGCGGGCCGACATTGCCATGGAGGCTCTGTCGCGACGTTGCGTCGCCCATGGACGAGAACTTGCGGGCCTGGCGCCTCTTCCGGATGAATAATCTTGATCAAATCCCGGATCCGATGTGGACAAGTCACCTGTCGTATGACGGGCATTCATTTTCAGACTTGAAATGTCTCCCTTCGCGGGAGAAGTGTCGAATCATCCAATCCTAGACGGTGAGAAACGTTGTTCGAGACACGCGGGAAAATTCTCCAAAGACAGACCGTCTTGATACACCACCAGCCTTTCTTACAATAAATTAAGCAAGCTGCTCGCGCGTTCTCACAAAAAAGCAGGACAAGATGTCATTGGCTCACTGGTTTTCGTGTGTCCGTCGCATTGCTCCCACTTCTCGAAATCTTCGATGGCTGACATTGGAAAACCTGGAGGACCGGACGGTCCCGGCCACCTTGACGCTCCTTGATAGCTCGGTGTCATGGTCCTGCACCGGGAGTGATGCAAGCGACCCGGAACATCCGACAAACCAATCAAACCAAGGGACGAATTTTGGCAATTATGGCAGTTCCAATGACCCTGACTCAAGTCTGTCTGGTGGAAATGTTTCCTTTGATCCCCAGCAATCAGGTGATCAGACTGAGTATGATCTGTTTGCCACTGCGACCGCCGGCGGTGGATTCAACTCGTCCACGGGTTCATCCCAATTTCAAGGGCAGGCTCATTTTCAAGTTGATCCCGAGGAATCTTACGGCGAGCAATCGGGCGCCAAAGTCGTCGTATCCGTCGATGTTAACAATAATTTTGTGATAGGTTCCGCCAATTGGTCACTTTCCGTTGGATCGCTGAATTTCTCCAACTCCGTCCCCGCATTCGGGCGGTATTCGTTCTCCGCTCATGTGGGTGACAACCTGACCATGACATGGTCGGGGAATGCCATTGCCGCAACCCCGAATTATACAGCGCTTGTTTTTCGCGCGGATATCGTTGCCGAGCATGTGAAGCCGGACTTGCAGGCGGAAACGGCGAGCTTCCCGAATTCGGCAAGCGGTGCCGACTTCGAGGCGACATACAAAGTCGTCGGCGCCAATATCCCGGAGCCCGGGACTAACGTGCTGGCATCTCTGTATTGGGCAACCGGGCCTGACTCCGCAAGCCGGCTCAGCGAGGCCGGGTTTGAACAATTCCCGACTCTATTGACGCCGGGTGATTATTCCATCCGCAAGACATGGGATCAATTTGACTCACGCCCCGGCAATGCCACGTATCTTCAAGTGGTTTTCGACCCATATGCTCAGGTGTCGGAGGCAGACGAAAACAATAATTTTGTCTCGGCCGAACTTCCGCCGCCCCCGCCGCCAATCCGTCAGGTGGGCGCTTATCTGGATGACTTTGGATCATCCGTCGATCATGATTTCGGCACCTATCTGTCCGGCGTTCACTTGTATAACACGTTTCAAGTGACGACGGAGGGGATTGCCGGAACTCAACTCAAGATCGCCATCGACGGAAAGGTGATTCCCAAAGGGGTGGTTAAGGTTCCGTTGAGCGGAATCGTGAATTTCACCTATGACGTGGGACAATTGAAACAAAACGCGACGCTGACCATCACGCCGATGGACGCCCACGGCCAGCCCCAGCCGGCCCTTGCCTACACGGGAGTCATTCACATTCAACAACAACTTGACTGGCAAGTGAAGGTCCGGCCGAAGGGATCGACGGCCCCGGCGGCGGATATCAGCGACCTGCGATTGATGGACGGCGTGTCCGTGCCGATGGAATTCACGGTCACGACCTCCAACATGCCGTTGCCGTTCTACTATTCCTTTGGTCTTCTCACCGTCGGGTTTGCCAACACAAAAGCCAACAAGGTGCTGTCATCCGAGGGCTTGGAGTTTCATGACGGCGCGGCCACTTTTCTCATGGATGCCAAGAAGTTTCCCAACGTCTTTAACACCAGCCAAGATGACTATCAAGTTTTTCTGACCCCAGGGGGTGGGTTCGCAACGATCAACAATATTCCGTTGGGAAGCAAAACCGGGCTGTTTGTGGCGCAGGCTCCGGATTGGATGAAAAACAACGGAAAATCGCCGGCGATGGAATTTCTTCCGGCCACGTCCATACCCGCCGACTTGTTCGGGGGAAATGTCGATGCTTATGCGATCCACGTCAATCTGCTGGACGGGAAAAAACTTGATTTCCCCAAAACCTCGGGAACTCCGTTTGGCCTGTATGACGGGTTGGAGAGCTATCTGCACATGGGCGTCGATATGGTTGTCTACGCCAAGATCACCGATGACGACCAGTCCGTCAAAATCAAGGCCCAAGATGCCTACGTGGAGGCCAAACTTCTCGGCGATGAGTTGATCAACAAGTCAACGAAGCTGACCAGCGACCTGTTTGACGTGACCGGCGATCTCGAACCGCACACGCTGGGCTATCCCAATGCCCTGACGATAAAGACCAAGAACCCGATCAGTCTGCTTGGCGATGCTCCCCCGAACATTGACCGCAAGTTTGGCCCATGGAAACTCGCCCTGCCCGTGTTTCATGGGTTGACGGTGTCTGCGGATCTCGCCGGCAAATTCTCGGCCAGGTTGTCATCCCTGACGGCCGAGGGCCAAATCCGGCTGACAGCCGACGGCGGCAAGCTGCATATCGACAAGCCGAACAGTTTCGTGGAACTGGACGCCGCCGGCGATTCGCACATCATCCTGGACGGATCAGCCGGCGCGGGCTTTAACGTCCTCGGCCAATCCTTCGATCTTTTGAGGGTGTCCGGCACGGCGAAGGCCGACTTTGATTTGGACGCCAAACTACGGGTCAATTTTGACGAATCAAGCGCGACATTCGACAAAGCCGGTTCACGAGCGCAATTAAACATTGGTTACAGTCTGAATTACAACTTGAGCCTGATCAACGGCTTGATCAGCACCAGCGACCCGAACGATCCTCCCCAAATCGCTGGAAAACTCAAGAAAATCACGCTGTTCGGCACGCCGGGCAAGAATGAAACGCTCGAACTCAACAACGCCGGAAATTACCTCAAGACAGGGGACGGCATCGACGCCGGGGACGGGGCCGGCCAAAACATCAGCATGCCTTTCGCGGCTCCGGCGGCCGGGACGGCTTCCATCGACTCAACCCTGCGACTGGGCACGGTGTTCCACAATGACCTGCGTCATGTCCAAGCCGACCTGGATGTCTTCTCCAATACAGCCACACCCTCGGTTGGCCGGCATCAATTGGATGTGGTTCTCGTCGGCGGCGACGGTTCTGAAGTCAGTCTGTTGAGCCGGGACTTGAGCGGGGAAAGCTTCTCTGCCTCCGCCAATCCTCTTGGGTTCGCGGCCTCCCGCGAGGCTCTTGACTTGGAAGTCCCGGCCGGAGCCCTCGATCCGGACAAGGTGTATTCTTTGGAATTCCGCCTGCATATCGACCCGGCCGATGATGGCGAACGCGTTCGCATTGGCTTGAGCCATCTGGCCGTTGGCGAGCAGACGCCGCACATGGGCCTGACAACGGCCGCAGGCGACCTGACCGACGGCGGACTGGACTTTGGACCTGACACAGCCGGGCTGGCCGAAGGGGTCGTCACGATTCACAACACCGGTGACGCCCAACTCGATTTGAGCAAGCTAACGCTGACTGGCCGGGGATTCGTCCTGGCGAATGTTCCTTCCGCCGGGTTTGCCCTTGCTCCGGGCGATTCGTTCGACCTGCGGGTACGACTGTCCAGTGTCGCCGTCGCCTCGAACGCGACATTGAACCTTCCGTCGGACGATCCTGACTCGCCGAAACGGACGCTGGCCTTGCGCTATGTGCCGTCGGCGGTGGCCCAACAGGTCAGTTTCGCCGACCCGCGCGTGGAGGGCTCGGAAAAGACTCCGGGCCGGCTGACGGTCATGCTGGCCCGCCCGGCCCAAGGCAAGGTGACGGTCAACTATTCCGTCACCGGCGGCACGGCTGTCCTCGGAACGGACTACAAGCCGTTCAACGGCTCGCTGACATTCAGCCCGGGCCAGACGATGAAATACATCACCGTCCCGAGCATCGACAACAAGATCAACGACGGGTTCCGCGCGATCATCGTGACGCTCTCCTCGCCGGTTGGGGCGATCCTCGGCGCCCATCCGACAACCGCGTATGTCATCCGCGACAATGACCCGTTGGTCTCGTTTGTCTCGCCCAACGCCGAGGCGACGGAATCGATCGTCAAGACGACGGTTCTTCTGCCGGTCGAATTGTCAGCCGTGTCCCCAACACCCGTCACCGTGTCGTACAAGATCACCGGCGGCACGGCGACCTCCGGGAAAGACTATACGTTGGCGGCCGGAAAACTGACGTTCGCCGCCGGACAGATTCAAAAGAACATCACCCTCACTCTTTTGCCGGACAAACTGACCGAGCCGGACGAGACACTGACAATCACTCTCTTCTCCCCGGCAGGCGGATTGTTGGGAACCAATACGAGTCTGACCTTCACATTGCATGATTGCCCGGCATGAGCCTGAAGTTTGGTTCACGAAGTCAAATAATGCGACTGTCCTCGGAAAACCTCCGATGTGGACAAAAGCAGCTCGTATGGCGATGAGTATTCCATTTTTTCAAATGCGCAATCGCATCCCTGACGACGCGATTGAAACATCCACCTTCCACTCCGAGACGCGAAATACTTCGGCGTCTCGGAGTGGAGGTGTGTTCACTCGAAGCATGCCAGAACCTGCGTCGGGCGCCGGATGCTAGGAGATTACAATGGAACCTCAAGGGAACTGTGGAGGCCTTCGCAATTTTGCGGCAAAGTCAACAGACCCAAGGCCGGGTGTTTTCATCAAATTAACCAAAATCCAGCCATTCCGCAGCAGATCGCATAGTCTCCGATATTCAGAGGTTCTGACCGGTCGGCCGTGTGAATCCAGAGAATAAAAGATTAACAGTTCATTTTCAGCCACAGGATCTTGGGGTTCGCTCACGATAGTCTCCGGATGTCCGAACAAATCAGGCCTAAAGCTGAGGCTCATTGCTTTCGGAATTTACCTTGGCCAAAGTCTTTTTCCTCATGAGTGTCCGGCGCCGGACACTCATGAGACTGTGCATGTGTGCCAAACATTTTGAGCATTCAAAGCCGACAGGCAAAAACGAGCGGGCGGACCGGTTCAGCTTTGCTCGCCAGCCCGTGCATGGCCTGAACGGACGGGTTTTAGTTTGAGAGAGGATTATTTGTCGAGTCGAAAACGCTTTTCAAAACAAACATCCGAACAATCTTGGTGTCGATTATGTTACATATGATTTATATTTCAAGATTTGTTCGTCCATAAGATTGACGGTTCATAATCTGGCCGTGGACGGCACATCATTTCTGAGACACGCAACAAGACCCATGAACGCATCACCCAACAACCGAGGAGACTTGGTGCAAGACGAAGTTGAACATGCCACCAAGTCTCCTCTGAAAAAAATTCTGGCGGCGGTCGCGGCGGTCGCCCTCGTGACTTGGATTCGTCATTTGCTCGATCCCTTGATCGGGGAACATCATCCGTTCATCCTGTTCATCGCCGCGGTGTTTTTGGCGGCCCTGGCTGGCGGATGGCAATCAGGTTTGCTGGCCCTTGTCCTCGGCTATCTCTCGGCGGACTTTTTTTTTCTTCATCCACGACATTCCTTTGGGCTTAGTTCGGCGAAGGACCAGATCGGCCTGGTCTTCTATTTCTTTGTGGGCGGCGTCGCGCTGGTCCAATTTGAACTGATCCGTCGCCGGGCCGTCGAACTCACACTCGCCAACATCCGTCTGAGAAGAGAGGCCGAAGCACGCCTGGCGGCGGAGGCGGGAATCCATCGGCTGGCGAATATCGTTGACTCCTCGGAAGACGCCATCATCGGAAAAGACTTGGAACATATTGTCACGGACTGGAACAAGGGGGCCGAGAAACTTTATGGGTATCCGGCGGCGGAGGCCGTCGGCAAGAACATTTCATTTCTCATCCCTCCGGACAAGTGGGACAAATGGCAAGCGGCTGTGGAAAAAGCGAGGCGGGGCGGGTTGGTGGAGTCATTTGAGACCGTGTGTCTGCGCAGGGACGGTTCCAAAGTCGAAATTCTGCTGACGCTTTCGCCAATTTTTGAGGGAGGCCAATTGGCGGGGTTGTCCACGATTTCCCGTGATCTCACCTATCAGAAGCGGCTTGAGGGCGAACTCCGACAGGCTGTCAAGATGGAAGCCGTGGGGCAACTCGCCGGCGGCGTGGCCCACGATTTTAACAATCTGTTAACCGTGATCAACGGATACAGTGAAATGCTGCTTGACGGGCTCCAATCAACAGACCCCGGAAGGGATTTGCTGACCGAAATCCACAAAGCTGGGAAACGGGCCGAAAAGCTGACCCAGCAACTTCTGGCCTATAGCCGCAAGCAAATCATGCAACCGAAGGTTCTGGACATCAACGCCCGCGTTGCCGACATCAAAAAGATGCTTCACCGAATGCTGGGCGAGGACATGGAAATTGTGACGGACCTTGACCCGGAACTGGGCCGGATCAAGGCCGATCCCACGCAGGTGGAGCAGATCATCATGAACCTGGCCGCCAATGCCCGCGACGCGATGCCGCATGGAGGGGTTCTGACCATCAGGACAAGCAACGTCGAGTTCGACGAAAATTATCCTGTCACCCACCCCGGCTCCCGGCCCGGCCGATATGTGAAGCTTTCGATCACCGACAATGGTTGCGGCATGGACCCGGCCACCAAGGAGCATATTTTCGAGCCGTTCTTCACCACCAAGGGCATCGGCAAAGGCACGGGTTTGGGACTGGCGATGGTTTACGGGATCGTGAAACAAAGCGACGGATATATTGTCGTGGAAAGCGAGCCGGAAAAAGGAACCGCCTTTGGGATTCACCTGCCCCGGATCGAGGCGGCGATGGAAAATGAAGAAACTTCTCCCGCATCGGCGGGGTTGCCGCGCGGCTCGGAAACGATTCTGCTGGTGGAGGACGATCCGATGGTTCTTGCCTTCACGAAGTCACTGCTGCAACTTGGCGGGTATCGCGTGATGGAGGCGTCCGGAGGCCGGGAGGCGTTGAGAATGAGCGAAGGCTATCCCGGCGAAATTCACCTGCTTCTCAGTGATGTTGTGATGCCGGGCGAGAGCGGACGTCAGGTGGCTGAGCAACTCGTCCGTTCCCGCCCGGGCATGAAAGTTCTGTATATGTCGGGATACACGGATGATGCCGTGATCCGTCGAGGCATTTCCGTGGAGGAGACTCCATTTTTGCCAAAACCATTCACGCCGGGATCGCTGGCCCGCAAAGTGCGAGAAGCACTGGACCGTGAGCAGCCGTGATCCGCTTGCGGACTGGATGAACCTTCCATAAATTCCCGTCCCATCTGGTCGGGCGCCACGGAGGGAATGATCCCGCGCCAGCCGTCCGATGAATGACTCACATGGGTGTCCGGGCCGGGCGGTCTCGCCCGGTTTTCCCCGGGAATTCAACTTGCTTGATCCTTCCTGTTTGTTAAGAACCCTTGTCCGGGTTACCACCCAATCCCGCCCGGGCGCTCATGGCGCCCCCGCTGTCTTGGTTGCCAGGATCGACATTTTTCGGACACCGAATCAATGACGTGTAAGTAATGGTTTCATCCATGATCGCCTTCTCCAGATCAACCAAGATCCAGCCATCCTTGATGAGTTCGACGAGTCGAAGGTATTCCGAATCCCGGATAGGTTCGCCGAGGGCGTCCAACGCGTAGACAATTGAGATATCATTGTCCGCCATGTGATTTTTCCCAAGAAAGGACAGCCGTTTTCGACAAATGGCCGATTTGTCAAAGTCGTCAAAATGGCTGTGGTTTCAATCTAAAACTCGGATGTCTCATTTGATGGTTCTCCATGCCTGCCCCCCCGCTCGTTGCCGGGATAAACTCAAGAGTGAAATCATGTGCGACGGGGCTGCGGCATTGGAATAGATGCAAACCTTGCCGAAACTTGATTCCGTGTCTCGTTTATGGCGGCGCATGGATGACGTCATGCGGCTCAGATCCACTTTGAGACTGCCACGCAAGGTTTTGCGTCCGCTTTCCGCGCCTTGCCGACCTGCTGGACAAAAAAATTCCCCTCACCCACGGGTGTGAAATCCAAGGCAGCGGGGAAATGACCGCTTCCTCAAAGTTGCAATACCTTCACGAATTGATCCGCGGGGATTTCGGCCGCCTGACCAACCTTTGGGCCGCCGGGAATCGCTCCGACGATCAGCAGGTCTCCGATGACGAATATCTTTTGGCTCGTGAGTATCTCGACAGCCCGTTCGGCTTTGGCATTCCGTCTTAACTGGACGGAGGACGACGCATTGCCGCCGGCGTTCAGTTTCGGATCAACACTCCAAACCGTGACGTTCGGGGAAAGCGTCCGGTCCGCGATCAGCACCCAACCCCGTTTTCCCAGCAGGCCCTCAATGAAACCCGGCAACACAAAGCCGTCACTTGCGACCGGCGCCTCATGAGCGATGACCTTGGTTGGGATCACCAGCAATACTTTCACGGTCGTCATGAGTGTCGTTTTCGTTTGACCGATGTGAAATCAAGTATACTCGTCTTATTCCCATGTCGGGCATTACAAATGAAACAGCAACACGATGAAATCGCGGGAAGAAACATATATATTCTTATCCCCTTGATGCAGTCCTCGAAGAATTTACGAACGGAACAGGGGTGTCCGGCACCGGCCACTTGGCGAAACAAAAGTTGCGTCTGCGTCTTCAAAGGCTTCCCGGCCATCAGGACCGCGATCAGGGAAGCCCGTTCGGCCTCGGACAATCCGGCAAGTAGATCGGCCAGCATTTCAATACGTCGGGAGGATTCTCCGTCCTCCAAGCAAAACGCTCCCGATTTCCCACCATGTGTTTCTGATGAATTACGTAAGTCGCTACTTTGCAAATTAGTTGCGGATTCTGATTCGATTCCTGTCGAGATTCAGGACTTTTGCCGACGGCGTAACCCCAATCGATCCAACCGAGCCAGGACGGCCGGTTGATCCTTAAACCGCCTGGCGATCCGGTTCAATGTTTTTTTCCAAGTCTCGAAGCTTGGGAAAACTTCGGGAAAGAGTCCCCGAAGGTAACTCGTGTCCCGGTCTTCCTCGTCGGTCCAGTTTGCGGCGGCGGTAGCGTGAATATGGGGCAGCGTGTCGCCGGGCTGGCACGGCCCGTCCTCGCGAACCATCAGCCAGTAGGACAGAAACACCCGCCGGGCGGCCTCGGGTAGTTGCCCGCCAATGTCTCTCGGGTCGTCGGCGTCGGACATCAACGACACGGGCTCCGGTTTGCGGGCCGAGGCAATCTCGTGTCCCTCAGCGTCAATGATACGGTTGGCGCGAACGATCCAGCCTCGTTCAAGTGCCCGGGATCTCAGGACTGCGTCCGTGATTTTTCCCGGGAGAGCGAGCAATTCGCCCGGCGCGATGTCCGCGAGCCGGTTGGCGAGGGCCGACGAGACCGACTCCCATTCGCCTTTTTTGGCTCCCTTAGTGTTCAGCAAAGCGGCCAGGGCTCCCCGCAAAGCCTTTGCGGCCTCACCCGTCCGCACCAGACCCGCGAGGCAGGCGGCCAGTCGTGCATGCGATGCGATCATTGCATCAGGGCGGGTCGCCAATCCGGCCAGTTTGTCCATGGCAAGTCGCCACGTTTCCGGTTTCAACCATTCGGCTTTGGGCCGGCCTTGGAGCATGGCTTGCTCCCAGACGTCAGGGAATGGTGGCCCATTCCCTGACGTCCCTGAAAGGGCTTCCGCAATTCGCAAGTTGAGGAAAGAGACGGAGTCGGCGAATTCCGGCCCGTGAAGTCCGGACAGGGTCAGCAGATACGCCGGGAGAAGCTTCCTCAGTTTTACCTTGTCGTTCGCCTTGGTGATCGCCGGTTCAAGCCATTCCCGGGGAACGGGAACCGAACGACGCGCCGACAACAGCAAGATGGCGTCAACGACCTCGCCGTTTGGTTCATTGATGACCGAGGCGACGAACTGACGCAACAGTGACCGGTCGGTCGCACCGCCCAGGGCGTTGACCGCCGCCACCCGGATGTGCCCGGGCAGTTCCCTCCGGCGGGCAATCCGCCCGATCAACGCCGAGCCCTCGCGAATCGGCGAGCCCTCCAGCGACCGGAGGACAGGTTCCAGGCAACCGGAATCAAGCGGCAGGACGGCCAGACGCCGCAGCAGCCGGCCCCGTCCCGCCGGATCAAGGGCCTTCCTGTTTTGTCCTTCGAGTTTCAGCACGGCCACGGCCATCCGGACCGTTTCCTCCGGGAACGGACGCTCGCCGATGACCACATCCGTCAGGGCGTCGATCGCGACGCGGCCGCCGATCTGGGCGAGGCTTTCCAGGATGGTGTCCGGAATTTCCGGGTTCTTGTGACCGGGATGCAGGCGCTTCAACAGTTCCGGAACCAGGTCGGTGTCCCGAGACGCCCCGGCGTGGATGACCGCCTCCCGCAGGTCCGCCTGGGAGATGCCCGGGTCTTCGAGCGAGGCTCGAATGGCCCGCAGGTCTTCCGGCGTCGCCCCGCCCCGCGCGTCGAAGCCCGCGTAGTCCCGCCACTGGCCGGGCAGCAGATCGTCGAGTTGCTCGCGACGACGGACAGACTTCGGCACCGCATCGACCACACATCCGACGGCCCAGTGGTCAAGCCCCGGCGTCGCCCGTGTTCGACGGGCAAGATCCGTCGGA
>NZ_JH636442.1:720916-725362 GCF_000255705.1 Zavarzinella formosa DSM 19928 | reverse complement strand
TTTGCCCCCCCGCCACAATTCCTCCCGCAATTCGGCGACAAGCCCCGGCGGGTCCGTGTCCTTCCACCGGCCGGCGGCGGCGAGTCGCGCGAGGCGCAACGCCACCTGTTGATACCGATCGCGCTCCTGATACCAGACGGCGGCCCGCTGCCGGCACCGAACCGACGCCGGCCCGCCCTGGCCGGCGAGGAATTCGAGCACGATCAGTCGGCCGGCGGATTGGAACGCCCGGTCGAGGAACTCGTCGAGTTCCGCCGATGCCAGCGATCCGGCGTGCGCGGCGGCAAAATACTCCTGAAGCGTCGCATGCAGAAAAACGTGTTCGTCGAAGACCTGATCGGAGCGGTTGACGAAGCGGCTTCCCCGGACCGGTTCGCAGGACAGGCCCGGCATGGATTCCCGCAGGCGCTCGGCCGTGAAGTCGTAACGAGGACCGTCCGGGCCAAACAGCAGGGCGTGAGACAGCCGTCGAAGGCCCGCGACATGCTCCTCCGTCAACGGGGAACCCGACGACTCCGAAAGGTTGTGTTGCTCCCTGACCCAGTCGGTGACCTGCCGGTAAACGTCCGCGATGGTTCGCGGGGCCGGGAAACCTCCGGCCGTGTGGCAAAGGACGCGGACCAGCAACCCCAGGAGAAACGGGTTGGCCGCCATCTCGCGCAGATCTGGTTCGTTCTCGATCCGGCCCGCGACCTCTTCCAACAATTCGGGGCGGCCGTGGACCTCCAGAAGTTTCCGGACCAGTTCGTCTCGGGCAGATTCCGCGAGGCCAGCGATCCGGTAAATGTCAACCCGGTCTCCGTCCCGAAATTCCCGGGGCATCCCGGAGGCCCGCGAGGTGATCACGGTGACGAAGTTGGATCGTTCAGCTTGGATTCGCTCGCGTACGAGGTCGCGCTGCGCGGGAGGCACCTCGTCCCACCCGTCGAGCAGGAGCAGGAACCGGTGCCGCTCGACGGCGATCGCTCGCAGCACGTCCGAGGCCCCGCGCCAGTCGTCGGTTTGATGGCCCAAGGCCTGGAAAAAATGCTCGACGAGCGACAGCCGGGGGTTCTTGGACAATGCCCGGGCGAACGCGGCGAGTTTGACGACCAAAGGTTCCTGGAAATCGGAACACCCACCCCGATGGACCGACCAGGCCAGCCATCGGACCAGGGTCGATTTGCCGGAGCCAGGCTCGCCGATCACCACGCAACGGTGCAACGTCCGGGCCAGCATCGTCGGCACGTCCACCACCGGGTATTGATTGGAGATCAGCTGCCTCGCCATTCGCCGGGGGGCGTCCGGGCGCGTCTCCTCGATGTCGGATTCGTTGATGGCGTAAAGCCCGACGTAGATTTGCGAGATCTCGACGGCTTGTTCTCCGGGAACGCTGGCGGGCAGCCGGGTCCATTGATCCGAGTCAAGTTGATCAAACCAGACGCCAAGACCGGTCACGCAACGCCTGACCGCTTCCGGGTCGGCGGCCGGCCCCTCGGCCGCCGCGGGCGGCGCTCCGATCAGGCCGTTCGGCGAGATCAACTCGAGGGCGCGACGCATTCCCTTGTTTTGATTCGGCGGGGGCTGGCGGTTTGCAGCCGTCAGGCAGGTCCGGGCGACCTCGCGGAGCAGGTCGACGGACGCGGTCCCGGGATTGGGAAACTCAAGGTTCCAGGCTTCGATCAACCTCCCGAGGTGACGCATCCCGGCGCGGGGCGTCAAATCAAGCAATTCCGCCAGCAACTCAAGCCTGAGTCTTGTCTCCTCCGGATCCGAATGCCCGGCCAGAACCGGACGGCCCCCCGACTCCAATCGGGCGAGCCTTTCGAAGGCGGTCCAAACTTGCTCCGGGTCAAGTACGGCGGCCTCGCCGCGACTGATGAGGTGGTCGGCTGTCATGTGTGGTCCCGTTTCATCCCGACCGGCGGGCTCTTCCGCCGATCCCGGCTCGCGGATTCCCGGGCGGAGGTCGTTGATCCCCGTCGCCCCTGGCTGAAATTTTTCATCGGCCGGGTGGTCACGCCCGGCAAGCCCCGAAGATTCCGGAGCGTCCCGACTAAGATCAATCTAAGGATTTTTTTTCGGCCAGCCCGTGTTGATGTCGCTGTTCCCGGTCGCGAGGGCGGAACTTGGCGCGGCCGCGAGCGGGGCGATTGTTCGACATCGATTCACCGCCCGCCTGTCGTCAGGCATCCGGGGTTCCGCCTGGAATCGGCGAAGCGGCTCATGACGCCGGCCACCCGATTGCCGACGGGAGGGTTTCTCGATTCGGTTTGAGTGTTCGGAGCCTGACACCGGCAACTCCTTCGCCGTGATCCCAGCCCCGCCAACGCCTGAATGTCGGCACTTGTGAAGCAGCCGTCGGGCCGGTCAAGCGGAATAACGGTCTATTCCCTGAAGGGCCCCTTTCCGTGATTCCGCCTGACCGTCGCCAAGTCTCCCGACTGGGCCGCTTCTTTGGTCGTGCCATCAGGCCTCATGGTGAGGCCGGAAACAAAACGAAGGAGAAAGACCATGTCAGCCAACACCGAAACAACCAACCCGTCCGGCAACGCACCGACCCACATCGCCTATCAGGTGCGAGACGGCAAGGACAAGGGCTTCTGGACCCGCATCGGGGCGGCCTGGCAGCACAAGGACGGCAAGGGTTTCAACATCCAGCTCGACGTCGTGCCCCTGGACGGACGCGTTCAACTCCGCGTCGCCACCGAACAGAAATAACACCTCAACCGGGCGGGGCTTCGGCCCCGCCCCAACTGAAAGGACTCAGACCATGAATCACATCGATTTTCACGCCACCAATTCCCGCCTGATCGAATTGACCGACCTTCTCTCCGCCGGATGCGATTCCGATTTCGACGCCGCCCACGAGGAACTCGAACGCGCATTTGCCGAACTCAGGCTCGCCATCGCCCGCAACTAACCGGAAAGGAATTCAATCATGCAAGACTCAACCGAAATTGACATCGACAAATTGCTGGCCGAACGCGGCCAGATCGCGATCATCTGGTCCGTCGAAGACGTGAAGGAAATTCACCCGGACCTGGACGATGAACAGGCGTGGGAGGTGTTAAAAATCGTCCTCCGGCGACATGATGCGACGCTCGGCGTGACTTGGGACACGCTTGAATGCGTGGCGCAGAGTTTGTTTGGCTTTGCGTCTGCTTCATCAGATGAATAGGGAATCATGCCCATGACTCACCTCAACAAGGCCGCCGCTTCATCCGCGGCATCCACCACCAACAAACTGACAATAGAAGACACACCGATGAGCATCACAACCATTTCACCCAACCCGTTCTACGCCAGCCGGAGGAGGCCGGCCGCCCCTCAAAACGAGGGGCGTGACCGGCCCCTCTATGCCAGGCTTCCCCGGGCTCCGCGCAATGCGAGCCCGGTTCCCCGCCTGACCTCGCTGTACCATTTTCACCGGGCGGGCGAGTACGGTGACCGCAAATGGCCGGGAAACTGCGGCGGCAATTTGATCAAAGACTTGTTGCTCTATTTCCGGCCGGGTTTGGTTCTCGATCCGATGAGCGGCAGCGGAACCTGCCGGGATGTCTGCCGAGAATTGGGTGTGCCCTGCCTGGAATGGGATATTCACCGGGGCATCGACGCCTGCGACCCGCACGGGTTCGCGAACTCCGAAATGTTCGATTTCATTTGGGCCCATCCGCCTTATTTTCGGCAGAAGCTCTATTCGGAGGACGCCCGGGATCTCTCCCGCTCCCCGACGCTCGAACATTTTTTGAGGAGGCACGGCCAGTTCATCCGCAACTGCTCCACGGCCCTGAAGCCGGGCGGCAAACTGGCGATCCTCATGGGGGACTACCATGACCGGGAGGAGGGATTCCTGCCCCTCACCTACCACACCAAGCGACTGGCGTTCGCCGCCGGTCTCGTCCAGCATGGCACAGACATCATTCGCTTTTCCCACGGAGCAAGCAGCGGCCGGAAGGTTTACCGAAGCTGCTTCATCCCGTCGCTGCACGACGTTTGCATGATCTTCGAGAAACGTGTCTAAACAATCTTGAAAGGAGTCACGCCCATGACCGATCTGGACCAATTGTTCGCCGACATCGCCCGACGCCATCTCGGCATCCCGTCCATGAAGCCCCGGATGAGCGACGCCCTCGATTTCCACGAAGTGGCCGTCTGGGGCGTCCGGGCCGCCCTCCAGGCGGCCTTCGACGCCGGGACCAACGCCCGTCCGCCCGAAGCAAACTCGGATCGCGAGCCGGCGCCCACCGGCGGGCATCACGCCGCCGACGACGACCAGAAAGAAGGCTGAGCCATGCCAGCCGATCATGACGACATCCGGGACGATCTGTTCCACGGCTGCGCCTTCGAGGCTTTCTTGCGACAGGCGAGGATTCAGCAGGCCTGGCCGGACCGCGAGGCGACGCGGCGGCTGGCCTGCCAGCTCTACGAGGACGCCCTCGCCGCGAAACACGTCCCGGTCGAATC
>NZ_JH636442.1:717114-720893 GCF_000255705.1 Zavarzinella formosa DSM 19928 | reverse complement strand
GCCGGTGTTGGTGGAGGTTGGAAACCCCCCGCCACAGTTTTCGACCCCGCACTGTCAGACGCCATTTCTCCGGCTCGTTGAATTCGACGGCGAAAGACGTGCCATCGGCGGCGAAGTTCGCGAAGCCCAGATGCGCGTACTGAAAGGCCCGGGAATCGGCCCGGCCGTTGATCACGCACAGACTCACCAGGCCCGCCGGGTCCGGTCTTGCGGCGCACGGCCCGAGGTCGTCCGCGGCGACCGGCACCTCCCTGGCCGGCGCGGGCGAGCCTTGCAGGATGTCGTCGAAGCTCTTACCTTTCATACGATTGCTCCCTGGTTCGGGAAATCTCAGCCAGGCGGGCCTTGGTTCGCTCGCGCCACTGGCGCAAGACGCCCCCGGCCCTTCTCATGAACTCACGCCATCTGGCCCGGGTTTTCACTTTCGCTGATTTGCGGGTTTGGCCCGTCAACTCGGTCGCCGACTTCCGCAGATCGGATCGCCGGATCGCCTCGCGCAGTTGCTCCGGAACGAGGTTGGTGTAAATGGCCGTCTGTTCGCGACCCCGCGAAACCGAGACGTAAAGCTGCTCGGCACTGATCGCCGGAAGCGATTTGCCTCCCATGGCGATGAACACCCGGTCAACGGTTTTGCCCTGGGCGGCATGGCTGGTCGTGACATACCCATGCGTCCAATGCCCGAACTCCCGGTCGATGACCCAGCCGTTGGCCAGTCGGAGATCGCCATCGGGGGTGAAGCCCCGGACGGTATGTTCGCCGCCGTTGTTGAGCCGGTGTTTGCCCGACTTGTCCCGGCCGTTGGCGGTGATGCGGATCACGTCGCCGACGGCCAGCGGTCGTTGGTCGCCGGCATAGACGGCGAAATGCTCCGGCCGGACCCGGCCCAATCGGAATTCCGTCGCCCTGACTCGCTCGCCCGCCTTGTACGGCCCCGAGTTGTGGTGAAACCGCACCACCTCAGAGCCGTCGTAACTCGCCGGATCCTCCCGCTCAGCCTCCGTCCAGCCGAGCGGCGTCAGACGCCCGACCAGCCGGTCATCCGGTCCGATCCGGCCATGTTCCCTCAGGCGCCGCCGGATGGCCGCCGTGACCTCCTCCCCCTCCGCATGGGTCGGTGCCACCGCCAGAACCGACCGGCCGTCCCCGAGGGCGGCCAGATAGTCGTTGACCAGCGGTTCGTTGTCCTCCGCCTGACGAACCCAGCCCAGTTTCTCCAGCCGGTCGAATCCTTTGAGCGTTTCCCCCCGCGAGAGCAGTTCCACCGCCGCCTTGTATTGCCCTCGCTGGCGCCGGATATCTCGCAGTTCGGCGACCGGAAGACCGGCGAACTCCTCAAGCACGCGCAGCGTCGCCCCCCGTTCCACGGAACCGTGCTGGCGCCGGTCCCCCTGAAGCACCACCCGGGCGTCGCACCGGCCGGCGACCTCGAACAGCCGGGCCGTCTGGCGGGTTCCCAACACCCCCGCCTCGTCGACCCAAATCACCCCGCCACGGGCGTTTGCCTGCATGGCGGGGTCGGCCAGGAACCGGGCCACGGTGTCGGCCTCGCCGAACCCTTCCCGGCGGAGGATGCCCCGGCTGGCCTCGGCCGACGGAGCCAGCGTCACAACCGGAAGGCCGATCCCCGCCGTTGTCGCCCGCATGGTTCGCGTCTTTCCCGTGCCGGCGGCCCCGCGGATCAGAATCACCCGGTCGTGTGATTCCCAGACGTGACGGCAAACCGCCCGTTGTTCGGCCGAGAGCGATTGAAAATCCGCATCCTGTTCCAGCCGGGGATGACGTCCGCAGGGGAACATGGTCCCCTTCCCTTCTCGCGCGAATTCGAGAAGGCGTTGTTCTTCGGAAAGCGCCTCGCGGGTCGTGGCCTCGCCGTCCCGGACCAACAAGCCCTGGCGTTTCGCCTCGGCTTGCACGCCTTCGGGCGTCACCGACCCGATGCCGCGCCGAATAGCCGCCTCGTAAAGCCGCCGCTCGTCAACGACACTGTTCCGCTCGAACAGGTGGCCGATAGCAAACCGGACCGCTTCCCGAGTGTCGCATTCGGAAGATTTCAGGCCGGTCAGCCGGGTGAGAGCCAGACGCTCCGATTCGGTCAGCCGCCCAACCCAGTAGCCGTTGAGATCGGCTTCGGCTTCCTTCGTTTTACCAAGGCGGGTGGTGGCCCCGAGCGTGTCCCGGCCGGCGGGGCTGCTGATTCCAAGCGTTTTGGCCACATTGTCAATATGAGCCCGCCGACGGGAGAACTTCCGCACCAGTTCGTCCGAGACCCCGGCGATTTCAAAAGCCTTGTCCTTCCGGCGAATTCCATAGCCGAGCTCGCGAAGGTTGCAAGCGAGGCGATTGTGGTAAATCGCCTCGAAGTACGGGGCGTCATGCTTGATTGGACCAATCTGGGCCGCCTTAAATCTCCCCTCGACCGGATCGAAGGTGGCGTTGAACACGACCACATGATCGTGAAGTGACATGTCGGGCATGGCATCGTCGGCGTTGATCCGGGTGTCGCGATGCGAAATCCGGATGGCGACCAGGTTGCCGGTCACCCGGTCTTCGTTCAGGCCGCCGACCCGGATCCGGCCGCGCATGTCGGCTTCGACATGACGCATCGTGTGGGCCACTGCCTCGCGGTGGGCTTCTTCGACCCGGTCATCGCCCCGGTTGTCCGCGCCGCCGAGTTCGCGGACGATCCCGACTGACTTCACGGAGTTGAAATTCAAGTCGATGCCGACCCGTCGGCCGTCGCGGGTGTGGGTGGTAAGCGGCCGGCCGGTCCTCGGATCACGGTTGTCACACAGCGAGAAGAAATCCTCCTTGGTCGCCTCGCCGCGCAAGCCGAGCATTTCCGCGCCCCGCCCCAGCCAGTCACCCCGGCTGTCCGCGTAATAGTCTCCGGTCTGGTAATAGGCATTGGCGGCCTGGGAATTGGTGATCCAACGGGTTCGCAGCACGGGCGTCTCCAACGGGGCACACCCAATGAAAGACGCGTGTTTGGAAGGATTATAAAAAATGGCTCATCCGAGAAGTTCGTACTTGGCTCGATGGATTGAGTAAATGCGAAGGTGGAAGAATTCTTGGTCACGGTAGCCATAGGCCTGTCGTTGCAGGGTCTTGATTTTGTTGTTCACCCCTTCGAGGGGGCCGGTCGAAATCGGACAGCGATGGTAGTTCAGCAGGCCGGTCCGGTGCATCTGGAAAGAACTCGCCATCTTCTGCAACACCGACAGCTTGGACGCCTCGGCCCGCCGACACCAGTCGTCCAGAAACCGGGCGGCGTCTTTCGGGCTCCCCTGCTCCCAGAAGTGGCGAAACTCTTCTTTCATGTAATACGCCGTCGCCAGCGGTTGGTTGATCCGCAGGGCTTCTTCCAGCCGGGCGCGTTCCCCTTTGGTCTCGTCCAGATTCTCGGGGTTTTTGAGAATCAGCCACCGCGTTCCCTTGAGCACGGTCTTGCCGAGCGGCCCCTCGGCCTCGCGTTGCAGTTCGCGGCGAAAATCGGAGAGGCGTTCGTTGAAGAGCTTCACGACATGGAAGTGGTCGAAGACATGGATGGCCTTGGGGAGATTCTCCCGGACGGCAAAGATGTACGCCGGGGACATGTCGGTGGCGACCGCTTGAATCTTCGCATGGGCGGCCTTGAGACGTTTCCAGAAGGGATCGAGGGCGCCGGCTCCCTTGCCGTGGCCGATGAAGACGACCGCCCCGGTGTTCAGGTCAAGGACGACGGTCAGGTAACGATGACCGTGGCCGACGGAGATTTCGTCGATGGCGATCCGCCGGAGGCG
>NZ_JH636442.1:693931-717104 GCF_000255705.1 Zavarzinella formosa DSM 19928 | reverse complement strand
AAACGGCATGCTCCTCTTTTTTGGCAACCCCTGAGTACGAACTTCTCGGATGAGCCTAAAAAATGAAAAGTATTCACACATCTCCCCTGTGCCGCGCACAGGCGGAATGGAACCGTTCCAGAGAGGGGCGGGTGTTCTGCCGGACTTTTGGGGGTGTGCAACTTTGCGGGTGACGGCAGCACCAGTCAGGACGATTGGTTCGCCGTTTTCGGATTGGCTCACCGCGACAGCGACTTCTCGACTTCCAAGATCACTTCGCCGGGTGACAATCCCACAGCGCGAACGAGCCGGATAAAGACCTCGATGGTGGGACTGCGCTTGTCCCGTTCCAGCAAACTGACGTACTCGCGGGTCAGCAACGCCTTCACGGCCAGGTCTTCCTGTGTCATCTCGGCGCTCAGCCGGGCCTGTTTCAGCAGTATTCCAAACACATCGCCGACGATACCACTTGACGGCCGACCAGTCTGCGAACTATAGTTACTTTGTCATTGTTCACATCGGCTTTGTTCACTGAGGCCCGCGAAGTGGTCTTGGGCGGTGGAACTATTGGTTCGTCGTGAGTGACCCCACCGATACGGTTTTAAATCTTCCTTTTAAGCCGGAATCGGCCCTCGGCACACTTGCGCAGCGTGTTCCGAAGATCTCGCTTGCTGTGCCTGGAGTTATGTCGTGGGCCAAAAAGTCAAAAACGTCGAGGCGGTCACCGACTACGCCGATAACCGGCATTTCGTTCGCCTTCATCGGGACATCTTGCTTCCCGCCGAGGCATGCGAGGCGGTGCGCCGTCATTTGGCGGCGGGCCGCTGGGACGAGGCGAAACACATCACCTTGGAACATGCTCCCGAAGACGCTCACGATGAGGTCGAACTCTTTTTCACGTCAACTGCGGAACGACTTGGCTTGGTGAGTTCAGCGATGGCACAGTCCGCTTGCCGTCAGTAGGGCTTGCCGGCACAACCCAAACAGGCTTGAGAAGCAACCGGAACCTCGCGGCAAACCATTCCGGCGACAAAAACAAACAACCGAGGGCCCGGCGTGCTTCCCCCTGGAAAGACGCCGGGCCCTTTTGTCAGCCGGTCTGGAATTGGTCGGCTGAGCGAGAACTCTTCAGAAACACCCCTGACAAGTTCAGACAGGCCGCTGGCATGTTATTAATTGACAAAAAAGAATTTTTAATTTAATATATGTTAAACAATTAACATTAATATGTATGGCAGACAACCAAGAGCAGTTTCCCATCGTAATCAGCATCCAAACCGAAGAGCGACAGCGAGCCTTGATTGACTTGGCCGCCGACCGGAGGGGGCGTTCGCGCGAAGGGTTTATTCTGGAGGCCGCCTGCCGCGAGGCCGAAGACATCTTGCTCGATCAAGTTTTCTTTCCACTGGATCACCAAGCCTTCGCCCGGTTCCACTCCATGCTGGACAACCCGCCTCTGCCGACCGATGGCCTGCGTCGGCTATTGCTGACGAAAGCACCCTGGGAATGACATCGGGGCGTCTGACGCCGCCCACGCCGATCACTGACGGGCACGACGTGGACACCTTCGATTGTGGCGTGGTGACTCTCAACGACTGGCTGAAGAAACGGGCTGTGAAAAATGACCTCTCGGGTGCCTCCCGCACATATGTTCTGCGCGAGGACGAGGTGGTGATTGGTTATTATTGCCTGTCCACCGGCGCCGTCGATCACGACGACGCGCCGGGTTTCCTTCGCCGCAACATGCCCGATCCCATCCCGGTCCTTGTTTTGGGTCGGTTGGCGGTTGATCGCCGACATCAAAACCGAGGAATCGGGCATGCGCTGCTGCGAGATGTCGTGCGGCGGGCGTTACAAGTGGCCGAGATGGCAGGGGTGGTGGCCGTGCTGGTGCATGCCTTGTCCGAACCAGCCCGTTGCTTTTATCAATCGTGCGGGTTTGTCGAAATGCCGTCGCAACCTACCACCCTCTTCCTAATGTTGCATACCGCCCACCAAACCGGAGTGCTGCCCTTACGAAACGGATAAAAACCGAAAAACGATTCGGAGTCCCGCCAGATTTATGTGCGGAGTTGGCATATCACCTCGATACGCGAGAAACAATTTGCCGGTCACTGCTACAGCTTTTGGACAGATGGTTGGCGTGGATGCCAAGAGTATGGAAGGGGCACGCGCGATCCGTCAGGTCCAGCAAGTTGTCCGCTTGTCGTCTGTGAATTGGTTAATCCGATCTGAAATCCGCGTTCCGAGGCGGAAGCACCGGCGTGCGACCGAGCGGGGGCGGCACGTATTCCGGTTGATCCGAGATGAGTCGCACGAGACCCAACAGCCCATTTGGCTCGGAAACATTGTAGTAGACATTTCCGAGGAACACGCTCGGAATCGACTTGGAGTCGGCCTTGTTTAGGATCACGGGGATGAACTTTGCGTTTACGAAACCGTCTTGGTAAATCCGCCGGATCATGAGTCCGGTTTCCCACTTCACACCGTTGCCCTTTCCCTCTTCCTCTTCACCTTCGCACCGCTTGCGGTATGTTTCGGTGATGACGGCCAGAACGAAATCCGAGTTCCGGATGCTCTCAACCATCCATGCAGGCAGGCCCTGTGGTGGGTTAGGCTCGTAGAGATCCATCGTCGCCGCGAACCCATATCCCCGCAGGTCGTCCACCAGTTGTCGAACCCGCTGCTGGTGTTCTTCCGAATCCCATGAGTAGCTCACAAAGACTTTTTTCACAGACTTCACTCCTTCCTCTGCCGCTGAATGGCTCGTTCCGCGATTAGATCCCCCGACGACACCCGAGGTAATTGTAACGGTTTTCAAAACATCGAATGCCGCAGCGCGCATAACGGTGCGGGTGAATTCCAACACCTCCCCGCTTTCGTCGAGGAGCAAGGGGAGAAGACTAGCTTCGTCAGCCTGATTGTCGGCGGCGTGGGTCGCCGTGAGCGATCCCCGGGTTCGAAGAACAAGCCGACAATCAGCGACTCCGGGATCGCACGGGACTTCTGGGCCGTTCGGCATCTGAAGGAGGTTGCTAACCGCGGCGATCAGGCACCGCTCCCACGGGTCGGCAGCCGGAAGATTCTCGCGAGCCGTCATAACCCGGGCCATCCAGGCCGACACGGCCCTCTTCACACTTGGGTCACCGGAGCAGCGAGCTCCATTTGCGATTCCAAGGAGTGCCACCGGATCGGTGAGGAATCCGGCCGGCGTGGCGACAATGGTCATCGGCCGCTGGCTGAGCCAGGTGAGTGCTTCACAGAGTTCGGTGCGGAAGGGGCACGCAGGACTCATCCGCTGGGCGGCGAAGCCGAGTGCCGCCACCTCGCGGTAGCTTCGGGTTCGCTCATCTACGAGCGTTTGCAGTTCGCTCGCATCGTTGAAAGGGAACTTGTCCACGCCAAGCAGCCAGGCCGCAAACAAGCGGTCCGCGAAATCGACGTTTGCCTCGCCCCGGATCTGTCGCTCAAGGGCAAGCCGGGAATCCGACAACAGTCGCTCGCGGCCAGTGTTCACAGAAACCACCTTGTCCAGCCGATGTTTCCGAGGAGCGAGGACGGATTCCAACCGGGCAGAGTTGCGAGATTGCCGAGAAGTTTTGCTATCATCGCGGAATACTCGATTGTAACCGGCATGTCGCACGGGAAGAACCCCTGCCACGAGTGCCCGGCAAAGGTACATATCTGGCGGGCGAGGTAGACGGGATCCGTGAAGGTGGAGTTTTCGTGGATCCGAAGCAAGATGGGCCGTGGCACTCCGTCTTCGGGCCGCTTCACCTCCTTGAAGCCGGTCAGAGTGAGAAGCACCTCTCGCTCCGAGAGCAGCATGAAGAGGCCGCGGTTTGGCCCGTAAACTCCTTTGGTCGAGCGTGTTCTCTTGTCTGGCTTCCCCTGTTGGTCGAGGTCGAACAAGCGGTACGGATGATCCTCAATAACGTGGACGAAAGCAAACTCGGCGTTGAATTCTCCGAGGTCTTCCATCACTTGCATCACGGCCGTGATCTCGGCGTCCCGGAACGGCTTGAAGGCGTGGAACACGAGCCGGACCGGGCGGGCGCACTGCCAGCCCGTGTCAGCCCTCACCTGCCGAACGGCCAGCCGCAGGGTTTCGAGAAGCTCGTCCTGATACGTCTCGAACGACGCAGCCCGCGACAAGTTGGAAAGGCAGTAGTTTCCGTCGCCGGTGAACACGGTCGTGATCCCCACGACTCGTTGCCCTGAGCCGAGCCGAGAGTCACCGATGCGAGCACTGCCGAGGCCGACCACCATTTCTTGCAAGAGTGGCTGGTCGGATTTCAACAGCCAAGGCGTCCCGTTCATCTTCGCGTAGCAGGCGAGCGAGAAGTTGTTCAGCGCGTACTGGATAGAGTAAGCGGACAGTTCCATCGTCTCGACGGTGAACGCCTGAACCGGCATTTGATGCGTTAGAAGCTCGGACTTGCAAATCAGGTACGGGTTTTCGGCGTTCGGGAGGTCCTTGAACCGCTCTTCGATTTGGACGAAGCAGATGTCCCACTTATGCCCTCCTGGCCCAACGCTCGCGATCGCGCTACGGGCCGCTTTGCGGTACGCCGAGCCCGTGTTGGTCTCGGTGACGAAGAACTCGAAGTCGATCCCGCTTAGATGGTACTTGTCGAGGAATCCTTGTTCGAATGGCTGAATGCCGTCTCCCCCGGTAACGACGCCTTCTTTGAACTTCACGAGGAACTGCTCCACCTGGCCCTTCTTGGCCTTCTGGCACAGCACGCATACCCGCGGACGGTTCGGGGTGAAGCCGCGGCTGGAGTAAGGGCCATACCGAGTAATGCCCGCGTCCACAGGCCACTCGCACGCCTTGCTCGATGTCGCGGAGTCGAAGAGGTATACCGGGCTTCTCGCACGGTATACCTTCGGAAACGGATGCAGGTCGTTTTTTGCAGCGCTCGCGAGAAAGAAATCGAGCTTGAGGGTGACGCCCTGCGGGAGGGGCAGCCTCTGCTTACCGAGGTGGCTGCGAATGGAACTGAGTCGGTCGAGCAGCTGCCCCCCTTGCCGGAAGTTGGCCCGCGCCTGTTCAATGCACGTGAGCATCATGGACGCATGTCGAGGGAAAATCGCCCTAACGCAGCGGTCGAAGAACTCACCGCGAGCCTGCGGGTACGCCTCGCTCGCCAGAATCGTCGGCGTATCCTCTCGGTGGTCCGTGAGCGTGAGGGTGTCGCCGTTGATCGAGGCGACCTGGCCGACGGTTTCGAGCTTCGGGGCGAGACGCAGATCGTTTGTCTCGGCAATTCGCTTGACGTACACGCCGCGGACTTCAACTCCATCTCGAATCAGATCGGTGCAGTTTGCGAGGATGCGGCGCGAGACGAAGCCGTCGAAAATGATTGCCACGTAAGCGGGTTGGTCCTCCGGCGAAATGACCCGAACGTCGAGTTCGAAGACCGGACTCACCCGTAACTGGCCGTGGTTCTTCACCCCTTGTGGAAGTGCTGCCGCGAAGTAATCGTCACTCTCCCCGTTCGCTAGAAACGTGACGGGCCGAAGGTGAAGGACTGTTCGCTTGATGCTGTTTAGGTAGGCGAGAAGGGCGTTCCGTATGAGGGACGCCGCGAGGTAGAGATCCTTCTTCAGGTCGATAATCTCGGTAGAGCCGCCGAGTGAAGCCGCTTCACACTTTAGCGGGACGCAGACGACGGTGTCGGTCCGTAGCTCACGCCGCACCACATGCGTTTCGCGGGTTCGATTGCGAAGCTCCCTGAGCCAGTTAGCATCGACGTACCGCAGCCGTTCCGCCTGGACCGGGCCGCCGGCCAGTTCCAGCGGGGCAACGTTGAGCACATGGCCCGTTTGGAAGGAAACGGCATTGCTCATAGCAATCTCGGACGCCTCTTCGGGTGAGTCACCCAAGTATACATTGAAGTCCAAAGTTATGGAAACGCAGTTCGCTTCTTGTCCGAGGGATGGGCAGGCAATACCAACATGGCGTCGACGGCAACACTGGCGTAATCGACCGATTCGGCGCAGCCGACAGTGCCAGACCAAGTAGTGTGTATCCACTGAGGGCTTGGGCAACGCGTTATGTGCCTCGATCAAGCGTCGGTGGAACTGCTCAGTGCGGCCGAAGTCACCGCTGAGAAAGCCCATTCGGTTTCGGAAACGTTACTCAAAAACTTTGCTTGTGACTGGTCGATGCGGAAATCATCGCCTGGTCGAAAACAAGTAAATAAACTGGCTACAGGCATGGGCAAGGTTCGCCTAAAGTGGGTTATGCGAACCTTGCCCTTGTCTGCCCGGCCAAGACGGGTCGGGGCATCCATGCTCCCAAATTCGATGGTTGTTGACATTCCCCACCCGTCGTGTCATGGTGGTCGAAGACTCCATTCACTTTTACAGCAGGGACGCCCATGACCACTGACACATTCCTTGATTCCTCCCGTGTTCGGGTTGATCCGGCCGGCCGGGTCGTCATCCCCAGTTCGCTCCGCTCCCGGCTTCACATCACCCCCGGAGACGAGTTGATCCTGTCCACCGACGAAGACGGCATCCGGTTGCGCACCTTTGAACAGGTGGCCCGGGTGGTCCAGGCCGCGTTCGCCCCGTACCGCCGGGAGGGGGAGAGCGTCGTCGATGAATTGATCGCCGAACGCCGGGCCGAGGCCCGCCGGGAAGATGGTGAGTAATCCCGTCCTGGATTCTTCGGCCGTGCTGGCCTTTCTGTTCGGCGAACCGGGGGCCGACATGGTCCTGCGCCACGGGAACGGAGCGGTCATGTCGGCCGTCAATTACTCGGAGACACTAGCAAAGGCCGCCGACCGCGGATTGCCACTGGCCGACGTCAAGCGTCATCTGGCCGAACTACAGTGGGCCGTCATCCCCTTTGACCTGCCTGTCGCGGAACGGGCCGCCGGTTTTCGCCAGTCGACGCGAGACTTGGGATTTTCATTCGCTGATCGTGCCTGTCTGGCCACCGCCGCCGCGCACGGGGCGCCCGTGCTGACCGCTGACCGGGATTGGGCCAGGGTTGATCTGGGGATCGACGTGATTTTGATCCGATGAGCAACGGCCCGTTTGACAATTTCCTTATCCCTTCCGGCCCTTCCGCCGGCGATGTCGCCGCTTCACCGAGCCCCGATGTCCGGTCCAGGGTGGCCGAAGCATGCCATGGCTGGGTTACCAAATACACATCCGCCGACACAAGATCCAATTACCGGTTGGATGTCGGCCAGTTCCTAAGTTTTTCCGGCCTGCCGACGGAGGAACCCGAGAAGCTGCTTGGCGTGCGTCCGCATCATGTCACCGCCTGGCGAGATCATCTGTCTGCCTCCGGACTGACCAACAACTCGATCCGTCGCAAGCTGACGGTCCTGCGATCCCTGTTCGGATTTTTGCAACGGGCCGGTCTCGTCGCCACCAATCCCGCCCATTCGGATTTCGTGGCCGCCCCGGCCGTCCCGAGGGACGGCAAAACGGTTGGCCTGGCCCCGGGCGACTGCCGTCGATTGTTGGAAGCCCCGCCCATCGACACCCCGGCGGGCTTGCGCGACCGGGCCTTGCTGGCCGTCCTCGCCTTCACCGGTTGCCGGGTCGGAGAACTTACCCGCCTCAAGGTGGGCAGCATTAAAATGGCTGGAGTCCATCGGGTGATCGAGGTCATGGGAAAGGGCGGCAAGGAGCGACGGGTGCCCCTGCATCCGGAGGCGGCCGAACGGTTGGAGGCCTGGCTGGACGCGGCCGGCATTCGGGACCAACGCAACGGGCCGTTGTTTCGGGCCCGGCGGGCTCCCACCGCCGACAATCCCGCTCGCTTTTCAGGGCGGCCGCTGACCCGGCGGGCCGTGCAGAAACTGGTCTCCTCGCTGGTTCGTCGTCTTCGGCTGGACCCCAATGTCTCGGTCCATTCGCTGCGGGTGACGGCCCTGACCACCGCGAGGGAGCGGGGCTGTGATGTGATTGACTTGCAGGATTTCGCCGGGCATTCGGACCCGCGAACCACGCTCACTTATATCCGCAACCGGGACCGTTTGAGCAAGTCGCCGGCCTACGCCCTTTCTTACTGACCCGACGCCGGGTGGATCCGCAAGAAGGGGCGGCCGGCAAATTCAAGGCTCCCAACGCGGTTGTCGACGCCCGGATGGAAGCCGCCAAACGGGTTGGCCGGTGACCGGTTTCGCCGTGACGATTGCAGGTTCATGTCACGGCCGGCCGTTCAACCGCCGCCCAAGGAGTCCTCCAACTCGCGGACGAGCGAGACCATCGTCGTGCCGAGGGCCTGGGCGAGGCTCTGCAAAACCCGCAGGGTGGGATTTGTCTCCCCGCGTTCGACCATGCCGATGTAGTTCCGGGACAGGTTTGTCCGTTCCCCCACTTCTTCTTGAGAAAGACCGGTGGCCTCCCGCCGTCTGCGGACGAGCGCTCCGAACAAAGTGGCGAGGGGATCGGCCATGGGGCGGTGGGTTTAAAAGACTTCATCGAACCCCTTGCCCCCTCATATGTCTACCAAGTATACTTGTCATTAATGCGGCTTCGGCCGGTCGCCCTGTCAGCCTCACCATCCGTCCGCGTTGGGCGGTTTGGTCTTTGCGATCCCCTCGTTCTGCGGGCACAGACGGGCGGAAAATCCTGGCGTCTGTGCCCGCGGGAGTCCGGTCATGGGTCAAAAAGTACGAAACGTCGAGGCGGTCACCGACTTCGCCGACGGAAGGCATTTTGTTCGACTTCACCGCGATATTGCCCTGCCGCCGGCCGTCTGCGAGGCGGTCCGGCATCATCTGACGGCGGGGCGCTGGCAGGCGGCCAAGAACCTCGTCCTGGAGCATGCGCCGGAAGACGCGGTCGAGGAAGTCGAACTTTTCTTCACCTCGACCGGGGAGCGGTTGGCCGCCGGACGGCCGGCCCGACCGGTCGGGGCCGGCGAGAAGTTTTGACATTGTCTTGGAATCGGCGTACCATCGCCGGATGACCACGCATCATTCATTACCACCCCACCTGGAGGCTTTCGTGCGCGAGCAACTCGCCAGCGGCCGCTTCCGGTCCGAGGACGAGGTGATCCGGACGGCCCTGAGCCTTCTGGAAGGCCAGGTCAGCGACCCGGCCGACCTCGCCGCGTGGCTCAAGCAGGAGATCGAACGGGGGGTGAGCAGCCGGCCTGCCGCACCCGCGACCCAGGCCTTCTGGGACCGCCTTCGCCGGATTGCCGATCCCGGACCGGGCCATGACGGCTGACCGGGTCGTCCACATGACCGGGCTGGCGGCCGAGGATGTCGAGGGCATGACGGCGTACCTCCGGGCGGCGGCCGGTCCCGCCCTGGCCCTACGGTTCGTTGAAAACGCCGAGCGCGCGTTCGGCCAGATTCTTGACCTTCCGGGAATCGGCGTGCTGTTGGGGTTGGACGAACTTCCTTACGAGGACGTCCGTCGCTGGCATGTCGACGGGTTCGAGCGCCTCCTCATTCTGTACCGACCAGTGGCTGACGGTGTGGAGGTCATTCGTGTTCTCCACGCCGCCCGCGACATGCCCGCCGTCCTCCGGGCGTCGGGACCCTGAATTCGGAAAGCCGGTGATGGCAAGCCTTGGCGCCGGCCGGAGGCCGGTTTGTCGCGAATCCCGTCGCAAGATCAATGCCAAAAAACCAATCGCGTCAATGGCTTGAGTGTAATGTCCAATTTTCAGACTCCGGCTTGCTCCGACAAATTGTCATGTGGCCGGCCGCCTGTCGAATCTCAAAATCCTTGACAACGCATCCCGTGTCGTGGCAATCTTAAAAATATCGCCAAGAACCGCCATGACGGCGCTCCCTCGCAACACATTGTCAGTAAAAGGATTTCGACATGCAAATAGAACACGTCAAACTCGGGGAAGACGGTCGAATCGTGATCCCCGCCACCCTGCGCCGTGAACTCGGCTTGCATTCCGGGGAAACGCTGGTCGTCGAATGTGACGGCGAAAGCCTCCTCGTCCGGCGTCACGAAACGGTGTTGCGCGAGACGCAAGACTACTTCCGCCAGTTTGTCACGCCCGGGGCTAGCATCGTCGACGAGTTGATCGCCGACCGCCGCGACGAGGCTGCCCGCGACGAGGCCGAAACGGAGGAACTGCTCGCTCATAATCTTCATGGTTAAAGTCGTTCTGGACGCCTCGGCCGTTCTGGCGGTGTTGCTGTCGGAGAGGGGCGGCGAAGTCGTGGCCCCCCGGTTGCATCAAGCTTGTGTCTCATCCGTCAACTATTCTGAAATTCTCGCCAGGGCCGTGAGGCTCAGCGGTTCGCTGGAAGACTCCAGGCGGCATGTCGACCGGCATCAACTGCTCGTCGTTCCGTTCGACACGGACCAGGCTGTCATGGCCGCGTCATTGATTCCGGCGACCAAGTCTCTGGGCCTTTCGTTCGCCGACCGGGCGTGCCTGGGGCTCGGGCTGTCTCGCGGGCTCCCGGTGCTGACGGCCGACAAGTCATGGGGCGGCCTGAGCCTGGGAGTCGCCATCGAGGTGATTCGTTGAACAAAGCGCATGGTCCTCCCCGGCCCGTTTTAAGGCGTCCTCATCCATTTCGACAACCCAACGCGATCCGACGACGGGCCAATCCGCCCTCAGTCAGGCTCGCGGTAACCCGGTTTGCCGCCTTGGTTGGGGCGACACCCCGGACGACGCTCATCCAAACCGAGAACGGACGGGGAAATCGCCCGCGCGTGCTCACACATCAAGCATTGGACGCACGAACCGGGCCGGAGCGGCGGAGGGTGGCGGGTGCCAAGGGCGTTGTTTGGAAAGAACCCGCTAATTCCATCGGATCACGTCAAAACAACGTCGGTTGACGGATTTGCCCCATCAATCTGGCCCTCAACACAGACAATTCCGCGTTCTCGGCCTTGGACAAGCCGGGCTTTGCCACCGTTCCCTCGATCAATTCCCTAATCCCCGCCCTCCGCGCTTCCTCCTCCGTCGCATAAGGTTCGTCAACCCAGACGCTTGGCGCGTAACTGTATCCGTAATTGCCTGTCTGAAGCCTCGTGCAAAACACGAAAATCCCATCCCGGACCCGGCATATGCCAACCTCGGCGACGGCCTTCCCGCATCGGGCCACAATCTCTTTCGGGCAGGGGGAAAACACCCCGTGGGGGTTGACATGACATTCGGCGCCCCACGCCAGTTTGGCCACCTCCAGCGTGCGGGGATCACGCCAGAAATTCGGGTCGGCCTCCCGGATGGCCTGGATGCGGGCTCTGATGTCCATGCCTGCGAGGGTTATCACTGCTTTCGCGTGATTGCAAGCGGGGCGATCATCAATGATTCGCGGCCGATCAACCCCCCGGGGCTTCCCGCGCGAAAACCGGGGCCATCCGGACCAGCCATTGACGCTGCTCGTCGGCCGACTCAAATTCGGCCACCTCGATCCGGTCAATCGTCGGCTCACCCTCTCCCGCCCGTTTCAGGGCGTCCTCATCCAATTCACCAATCCACGTGATCCGATGACGCGTCAGGCCGTTGGTCAGGCTCACAATTCCCCCGTTCACCGCCATGTCAAGGTTGCTGCCCCGGATCAACGCCAATGTGACCACGTCGGCCGTGAATTTCACCAGCAATCCTGCGGAGGGATTAAACCGCCAGCCGGCAAGGAACGAGTAGGGGAAATAGTCGATGTCGCCGTTTCGGTGACGGAATTCCAGCGTCAGCGCCCGGTCCCTCGCCCCTCGCAGGTAACCAAAGGCCGACGAGGAATCCTCGTCGGCCTCCGGCGCCGCGTCCTCATCCCGCTTGGGGCGGTTCGCCAGTGCCGCCAGGGAGTTGCCCTCGAACAAACTCGCCAACTGCCTCTTATCGGTCATGGCCTGTCTCCCGTTGCGGCCGGCGGACTTCCGTCGGCCGTCGTGGTTCGTGGGTTTGGGCGAACGTAGCAAGCCGGCGGCCAAACGCAAGCTGCTTGCGAAGCCGCCGCGTCAGTGTCGGTTTCAAACGGCTGCGGGCGAGAGCCGTCGCCGTCATCGGCTCGTCCGCCCGTTGCATCGCCCGTAACAATTCTTTCTTGTCGGAGGTAAAGAACATGGCCTGCTCCTTTCCCCGGGTGGCGGCCACATACGCGGTCCTCTTCGTGGTCGCCGGAAAAGATTGGGCCGAGATCCCGGCAAACACCTTGTCAACCGTGCGGCCTTGGGCGGCTTGCGTGGTGATGGCATATCCTTGCGAGAGATGCGTCCCGCCATGCGTTGGAACCACCCGGCCATTGTCCAGGACGATCTCGCCCCGAGGCGTGAACGCCCTGACGGTGTGCAGCGCCCCGTTGTCCAGCCGTTTGCCATCCTTGGCCTTGCATTTGGCGGTCACGCGAATGCGGTCGCCGACCGCGATCCGCATCGACGCGGGACGGTAAAGCTCATAACGGTCGGGATGGGCGGGCGGCAACGCCTCCCCTTCCCTCAACACCCGCCGCGAGCCGTTCAGGATGCCGGGGGCGTTCTGGTGGAACACCAGCAGGTCGCCCGGCGCGTAGTTGGCCGCGTCGGCCTTCTCCGGCTCCGTCAAATGGGCTGGAATCCAAGTCCCCACCTCGCGTTCTTCGCCGAGCGCGCCGGATTCTTTCAAGCCGGAGCGAATGGAGTCCGCGATCAATGCGGACTCGGCGTGAGTGGCGGTCACCACCAGGGCGGTCTTGTGCCCGCCGCCGCGTTTGGTCTCCCGGACGGCCGAGAGGTAAGCTTCGGCGAGCGCCTGGTAACGCTCGTTGTCGGGAAGCTCTTTCACCCAGCCGAGTTTGTCGAGGACGGCCAGTCCCTCGGCCGTGCGGCCGTCGCTCAGCTCCTTGGCGGCTTGCTTGTACCCGCTCACCGTCTGGCGAAGGATCTCCGACACGGTGACGACCGGCAGTCCCGCCTCTTTCTCCAGCAGTTTCAGGGGTTGTCCCCGGCTGACGGAGCGATGCTGAAGCAAGTCGCCAATAATGATGATTCTTGCCTGAATTTCTTCGGCGACCCGGAACAGGGCCAGCGTGTCCTGGCAGCCCAGCAGGCCGGCCTCGTCGAGCAGGATGACACCGCCTTTTGCCTCGCGTTGCATGGCGGTGTCTTTCAGGAAACGGGCCACCGTGTCGGCGGTGGCGAAGTTTGCCTCCTCCCGAAGCACGCCCCGACTGGCGGCGGCCGATGGGGCAAGTGCGACGCAATTTTTGCCCGCCTCCATCAGCCCGTCGCGGATCTCCTGGAGGATGGTGGTCTTACCGGTTCCGGCCTTGCCCAGAATGACGGACACGCGGTCGCGCGAGTCGAACACATGACGCACGGCTGCCTTCTGGCCGGCGTTCAGCCAGTCACGGACGAACGGCCGGTTCGGATCGCCGAGCGGCCGGCAGCGGCCCCGCCCCTTTTTGGCGAAATCAACAATCGCGCGCTCCTCGGCTAGGACCGCTTCCGTGGTGACGACAGCCCGTCCTTCGATGACACGGCGAATCAACGGCCGCCGGCCCAGTTCCTCCCGCACACCGTCCACGGTGACGTAGCCGATGCCGCGTTTAAGCGCCTCGGTGAGCAGTTCCTTCTCGGTGGCGACAGAGGAACGGGCAAAGACATGCCCCAACGCGTGATCGACCGAGAGCCGCTCGCCGCCGGACGGCCGGGCCGATTTCGCTTCGCGGCGATGGACACTGGCCAGACTCTCGCGCTCGGCCGGGGTCAACCGGGCGTCCCATGCCTTCTGGAGTTCGGTCCAACTCAGTGTCTTGGATTTCTTCTCGCGGGTCGTCGCCCCCAGTTCGCCCTTGCGATGCGGATCAGTGATGCCCAGTTCTTCGGCTTTGGCCTCAATCTCGGCGGTGCGGCGGGAAAAGCGTTTGAGGGTGGCCGTCCCGACGCCCTCCAATTCAAAATCATCGCGCGTTCGCCTGATGTTGAATCCGAGATCCTGGAGCTTGCCGGCCAACCGGACGCGAAACGCCGCCTGATGGCACGGGGCCGAGGCTTTGATGTCCTTGAACTTGCCGGCCTTCCATCGTGATTCCTCATCATCCCAGGTGGCATTGAAGGCAAAACAATGAGCGTGCAGTTGGGGGTCGGGAATCCCGCCCACGGGCCGGGAAGTGGTGTGGACGAACTCGGCCCAGATCATGTTGCCCGTCTCGCGATCAACATCCTTTCCACCGCGACGGACTCGGGTGGCCATCTCCGGCTCGATGTCGCGCATGGTTTCATCAACCGCCTCGCGGAAGGCGGTCAGCACCTCGCGGTCGCCCGTGAGGGAATAGAGCAGGGACACGGATTTGGGAACGGAGAAGGTGAGGTCATAGCCGACCGTGCGGTCGTCCCGCGTGCGGACGGTGAGCGACCGGCCGGTCTGCGGATCAATGTTGTCGCACAGCCGGTCGAACGATTCCTTGTCCACGACGCCGTCCAGCCCAAGCCGTTTCGCCCCCTCCCCGCCCCAAGAACCGACCAGTTCCTGGCCCTCGCTCAGATAGTCTGATTGCGAGTAATAGGATTTGGCGGCCGCTGAGTTCGACTGTTGGGTGACGCGAAGCATGCCAGATCATACGCGCCAGGGTTGTGGAGTAAACAGCCACCACAACCGCGAGATGGCACGGAGTGTTGTTTTTCGGATGTTTTGGCGCGTTGGCGTCGTTGCCCGGTGATGCGCGCGGGCTGTCCTGCGAAAAGACAGTTGGCGGCTCGTTCCGGGCCGAATGTTTTGTCGCCGGATCCGGCTTGTGCATGCCTTGCGAGGTCTGGAGAGATCAAGGAGGATGACTGGCATCCCGAATAGTGAATCAGGGCGTTCCCTGCGGGCCGGGCTTTGCGGGGCTTTGGCCGGCAAGCCGGCCGCTTCGCTCCCCTCCAATCCCGAACGCAAGAAGAAGGAGGCTCCGCCTCCTCTCGGCTGCAAGGGGCAAGCCTCCGGGCGGGCGGGAAGTATTTTCCCCTCTCCTGCGTCGATTCCTCGCGGGCCAAAATACTTCCCGCCCGCCCCCTTTCCGCTCCCACCTCCGCGTTCGGCACGTGCCAGGAGGTATCGCGGCGTTTCACGCTCGATACCTCGCTCACCAACAAGAAAGGAATACCCCATGACACCATTCACTTACGAACGCAGCACGGACGGATGCGACGAAACCTTCGCCGTGCTTTACCCCGACGGCTCCCATTTGGTGAGCATTCCGTTTTGGGAGGAGGTCGGGAGGGCCGAATCCGAGGCGACGATGATTGTGAAGGCGTTGAACGCCTTTCATGGTGCCAACCCATCAACCAAAGCATGAGGGGGATTTATGTTTGACTCCGAATTTTTCCCGACTCCCGCCCACGTTGTCGCCAAAATGCTGGCCCGTGTGTCACGCGACGCGACCCATTTCCTCGAACCGAGCGCGGGCAAAGGGGACATTGCCGAGGCCATCACCACCCGCCACCGTCGAACCCGGGTAGATTGCATCGAGCAATCGCCCGAGTTGGTGTCCGTGTTGATCGGCAAGGATTTTTCCGTGGTCGGTCATGACTGGCTGAGCTTCTCCGGGGTGTGCTATTACGACGCGATCGTGATGAACCCGCCTTTTTCCAACGGCGACGAGCATCTGCTGCGGGCGTGGGACTTTTTGCATGACGGCGAGATTGTCTGCCTGCTGAACGAAGAAACGATCAAGAACCCCTTCTCTGCCACCCGCAAACGTCTGGCTTCCCTGATCGAGAAGCACGGCGACGTCGAGTTTCTGGGCGACTGCTTCGGCAACGCCGTCCGCAAGACCGACGTGCGGGTCGCGATGGTCTATTTGAAAAAAACATCCGAGGATGATGCCGTGGACCTCTGGGCCAGCGCGTCGTCGGAGAAATCCGTCAATCAAGACATCGGCGGCGACGCCCAAATGCTGGCGATCCGTGACCAACTCGGCAACATGCAGCATTACTACGACCAGGCCAACGAGCACATGCTGAAGGCCTTCCGGCACATCCGCAAGGCTTCGCTTTACATGAAGGCCAATGACATCAGCAGATACAGCACGGACTATGAGAAGATCCTGACACTGGCGCTGGACAATGTGAACAACGCCAGGGCCGAGTATGTCCGCAAGCACCGCCGCGATGCCTGGACGCAGGTGTTCGGGAAAATGGACTTTCGCAAGTGGCTGGACAAGAAGCAAACCGAGGAGTTCCTCCGTGACATCGAACGCAACGGCAACATTCCCTTCACCAAGGACAACATCAAGGGCACGCTGGAGAACGTCTTTCTGCAACGCGGCAATCTGTTCGAGAAGTCCGTGGCGAATGTGTTCGACGAGCTGACCAGTTATGCCAACGGCAACACCAACCACACCGAAGGCTGGAAGACCAACGACAGTTACAAGGTGAACCAGAAGCTTGTGTTTCCGTGGGGCTGCTCGTTTGATGACAAATACATGCACAGCTTCAGCCTGCGTTACGGCCACACGGGAAGCGGCATCGACATCTACAACGACCTCGACCGGATCATGTGCGTGCTGGACGGCAAAGACTTTGCCGAATGCCACACGATCGCCAAAGCCCTGGACAACAAGTTCCGGATCCTCGGGCACAACGTCAAGGCCCCGTTCGACAACACCACCGAAAGCCGTTACTTCGAGATCAGGTTTTTCAAGAAAGGCACGGTTCACCTGACCTTCAAGGAGCGGCATCTCTGGGAACAGTTCAACATCACCGCCGCCAGGGGCAAGCGCTGGATCGGCGAGCAGACGCAAGCCGCCTGAACGAATCGAGGGCGGCTTCTGCCGCCCTCGACATTTTTGCTTGCCAGAGTCTGCGACCCGTGGCACATCTTGTCCCGGTTTGAACACCTTTTCACCCAACCGGGCATGACCATCTCGCCCGGTCCGTTGGGGGATGAAACCCGGCCTGGAAAGGAGCGGTCACGATGAAACATTACGCGGGCGATCGCACCCCCGATGGGTGCGAGGTGATGGTGCTGGACATCACACATGAAGGAGGCGGGTATTTGCTTGATGCGCGTCAAAATCTGAGGAATCATTCACCCGACGGTTTTTCGTGGGGATTTTCCGGAAGCGGGCCGAGCCAGCTCGCCCTCGCCATCCTGGCAGATGTGCTCGACGACGACGACTTGGCAAACAAACTGCACATCGACTTCAAGAACAAAGTCATCGCCCGCCTCGACGGCGACCGCTGGACCATGAGCGAGGAAGACGTGCGTCTGGCCATCGCCGATCTGGCGGCGTCGAAGAAGCGGTGAGCCCCTCCCCTTTGATCCCGTCCATCCATCAATCCCTGTAACCTTGATCCCTGCCTTGCTGACGCATTGGTCCGGCATGGATGCCCCCGCCTGGCGCCCTGACGGGGCGTTCGGGCGGGGCGTTTTGGCGCCTTTTTGGAGGGTGTTTCGGCCGGTCGGCGCTCCCCTGCCGGCGGTCGTTGCCCCCTGACCGAGTGCTCACCGCAAAAAACAGAAAGTGTTCAGGCGTCTTCCCGATGCGTCGCTTCGGCCAAATGGAACCGTTCCAGCGGGCGGTCAAGCAAGGCGACTGACTTCCAGATGGCAAGCCTGGCCGCCTGCGGGCATGTTTGCCGACTGGCAAGTCGGCATTGTTGTCCTGCAAGCCTGTCTGATCGCCAGCCTGGCATCCTGACAGCTTGCTTGCATGGCAGCTTGTTTGCAAGCTTGCCGACCCTGCGTTCACCATCGTCTGGCAGGTGAACTCGCGATGTTAGGTGGCTCGCAACAATTGACCTTGTCGTCTTCCACACGCGGTTGCTGAAGTTGCCACATTCATTCGACTTCTTAAACCAATCTTGCGGACACGCGGACCCAAAAGCCGACACCGGATCCAAATCCGGTTGTGTCCGACAGGCCGGGGGCGATGCGAGTCCGCCGCCCGGCGTAATGGAGGCGACCGGCGGCAAGGAGGCCCTGTCAGTCCGCGAGGGATATCCGGGTGGAATCCGCCCGCTCATCAGCGACGTGGTGATGCCCGGGATCCGCGGCCGCCATGTGGGTCCTGTGCACGTCGGGACTGACCGATGACACGGCCATCCGTCATGGCATGCAATGCGGACAAAACCTCGCTCCTGCCAAAACCATTCACGCCCGGAGACCAGGTTCGCGAGGCGTTGAGTCTATGACGGCGGGCGTGAGCCAGATCGGCAGATTCAACGACGGGCCTTTGAACTGTCCGCCCCGCCGGGTTCTCAAAATCATGGCGCGGGCAGAGACGGGAACCCGGCGAGGGAGCGGGCCCAGTCCACGCAGGCGTCGGACAGCGCCCGGCGGGCGCCACCGGACGTCGTCCAAAACTTCCAGTCCCCGTGCCCAGGAAAGACCCGGTCGGCCCTCAGCAAGTTCCAGAGGGAGGTCGGGATGTCATCGGGTCCGTTTCGTCGCGGCAGATCGCCGGTTTTCCAGAACCCGCTCAGGCCGGTTTTCGCGGCGTCGGGGCACGGCCACTTGTCCGTCAGGATCACGCCGATGACCGGATGACGCGCGAACAATGGCGTCGCGCGGGACATGAACTCGGAACAGGGACCGGCAAAAAATTCGACCAGCCCGCCCCGCATCAACACCTCGGCCTGTGACTCGGCGCCCCATCCCAACCCCGCCTCGCCGATGGTCCATGCCTGGCGTAAGCGAAAGACGGCCGGAAAATCAACAGGTTCGGGAACCGTCCGGACGGCGGACGCCTCTTCCGGCTTTCCGCTGGCCGAAAGCCAGTCAGCGTAAGCCAGGCGAGGCGCGGTTGCAAATGGTTCGAGACATATGGTGTTGATCAGCGCGCGTTGAACCGAATTCACGTCTCTCACCCCGCGATTCTTTCTCATGCGCCCCGGATGTGCGGCCGGCTCAGGCACTCAGGCACCAAGATCACCCGATCATCCATAGCCGGAGAGGCGAGGACGATTCCAGCGCCTGGACACCCCGCGCCACCGCTTTTTGAAGTCTTGTGACTCATCTGTGTGACGGGCGACACTGCGAATCATTGTTCCATCATCCGAAAAAATCGAAAATCCGTTTGATGTTGGTGGACGGACATGGCTAATGGTATGAGTGGAGTTTTTCCTCGCGATTCCACTGCTATTTTCAGACAATCCAGCCAAGGAATGTCTTTCCCATGACCAGAGACGACATCCTCGCCGTGATGTTGAAAATCACGTGCTTGACAGACATTGGCGTCGTTTCCCCGGAATATTTCAATACTCCCAAATATGGCGACACCATGGCCGAGCGCCTGGCCGCCTTTGACAAGGCCCGCCACCGGCTCGTCGAGGAGCCCCTCGGACGTTATGACGACATCTGTGACTGGTTGGCCATCAAGGAAAGAACCAAGACTGTCAACCGGAAAACCCCAGTCTACGCCCTGCGTTTCCTGGCCGAACGGTTCGTCGGAACCCAGGTGACCGACGGTGAGTTGATTGTCGCCGCCGTCCACCTGGGCTTTGTCTTCCGGTTGGAGGGAGACGGCGTTCGCGAGCCAATGACCTTCTATGCCGGCATTTCCAACAAGTCCCTGCGGGACTGAAAAATGTCCCGACGTTTCTCACCAAGCCGCCGACACATCTCCAGAATCACTGGAAGGTGTTCAGGACCCCGCCAAGAGTGCCTTGTCGGCCTGTCATAATATGACAATTTCGTTAGAAAAATTGACATGGCCGGTCCGTTCTTGCCAACATCGGCCTTCTCCTCGACACAAAAACTGATCCAATGAGCGACGAGTCGCCGCCGGACAAGGCCGATGAGAAACTGGTGATTCGCTATTCGCTTGACCTCACCGGGGCCTTGGTCTGGAGCGCGGAATATTACCGGATTCAAGAGGCGATTCATCAAGACTGGAAGATCGTGGAAGTGGCCAGGGAACCGGACGGCCCGGGGATGGTCCTGATCGTCCGGTTGCAACGGCCCCCAAGGCGAGACATGGCCGGTCAACAACCGGTCATTGGCGACCGGCCATGAGGTTTTGCCTCCGTCGTTTGAAAAAGGTTATCCGCAGGCCGTCGGCCGGCACATCGATTTGAAGTGATGATTGACCGGCGGCCGACGGAGGATTAATAACTTTGACAACCGGCGGGATGGGTTTGGAGCCGATTAAGCGACAGTCGTGGAGCCGCCCGCCCGCCGGTTCATTTTTGATTGGAGCGCCCCGCCCTGGCGGGGCGCTGGTGACGAGCGTGTGTTTGCCTCCAATACCCGACACAGAAAAACAACTCTTCTCAATGACATTACTCATTTGCCCAAGGACTATTTTAGGTCGAAGGCTCATCTTGCGAAGCGGGCTCCGGAATGCGGTGAGACCAAGAAAGCGTGTTTATTTCCCAAGTTGGTTTCGTCATGATTGCCGGACAGATGGCTTGCCGACATCTCTGCCAGCCTGCTGACAAGCCAGCCTGCCAGCAGGCTGGCTTGTCTTCCTGCCGGGCTGCTGTCAAGTCATGCGGCCAGCCGACTGGCTGGCCGGCCACGCCTCCGCTATGTCGGCGTGACGGCATGACACACATATTGCTTGCCAGCATGCCATCAGCCGTTGTAGTGTCCGGGGCATGATTATTGTGATCGCCAATTCCAAGGGCGGGGTGGGAAAGTCCACCCTGGCCGTTCATCTCGCCGCCTGGCTCCATGAGCAGGGCCACGGCGTGACGCTGGCCGACTGCGACACCCAGCATTCGTCCTCCCAATGGATCGGCGAGGCGGCCCCCGGCGTGACGGCCGTCACCCTCGCGGACCCCGACGAAATCCTCGACCGGCTGCCGGCCCTTGGCCAGCAATGCGATTTTGTCGTCGCCGACGGTCCCGGCAGCAACACCGAGACCAGCCGGGCCTTGCTGCTGCGGGCCGACCTGGCCCTGGTTCCCTGCAAGGCCAGCATGCTCGAGGTGCGGGCGCTCGCCCAGGCCACGAACGTGCTCCGTCAGGCCCAGGATATTCGCGGCGGGCAGCCAAACGCCAAAATCATCCTCAGCATGGTCGGCAAAACCTACCGGCTGACACAGGACATGAAAGACGCCGCCGCCGCCCTCGAATTGCCGATGGCCCACACGGCCCTGATCCTGCGGCAAATCTACGCGGACGCGCCGGGGCAGGGATCGGTCGTGTGGCAACTCGGGGCGAGGGGACGCGAGGCCGCCGTCGAAGTCAACTCGTTGTTCCGTGAAATCCTGCCGGACGCCTTCGCGGGCAAGCCGTCACGACGGGTCAGACGGGCAATCGGATAAAACAGGGAGGAAACATGGCCGCAGATCGCAAGTCACTCGTCGAAGGGTTGAAAACCACGGGGCCGGACCCCCGTCTTGAAAAAGCGTTTGTCTTCGGCGAGATTGCCAAAACCAAACCGGTGTCCGCGACACCAGAGAGTCGGGAAGGGAAGGGGCCGGTCGGGAACGTCGTCGGCCGCGTGCCGCTGACGACTCGCGTCAAATCGGATTTTGCGACAGCGCTCAAACGGGCTTCCCTGGAGCGCCAGTTGAACGGCGTGTTCCCGAACACCCTTCAGGACATCCTGGAGGAAGCGCTGGAACCGTGGCTTCGCGGCAATGGTTACCTTAAGTGAGCGTTCACGTTGGATTGAACAAGGAAGAGGACTCCCGCCTTCCGCACTCCCGAATCCTCCCGTGACCAAGCGGCTTCCGCCACGAGGCGATCATCAACCGGACCTGTTCGCGGCCAACTTCGCGGACATCCCGATCCGCGACCAGCGCGACACGATGGAACGGCCGTTCTTCAGCCTCGCCAAGAAACCGCGTTACGCCCCCATCGAATACCATGTTGGCGATGTCTGGGTGGAGGTCAGCGCCAACCCGAAATTCGGGCTAGCCACCATCTGGGACGCCGACATCTTGATTTGGGCATCTACTCAAATTACGGAGGCGCTGGACCGCGGATTGCAGCCAATCCGGACGATTCATTTTCACCCGCACAACCTGCTGAAATCCATTCGCCGGCCGACCGGCGGGGAACACTATGCCCGTCTGCGGGCCGCCCTGGAGCGGCTCACCCATACGGCCGTCCGCACCAACATCCGGGCCGAGGGCCGGAAGAAGACCGCGTCCTTTCACTGGCTGGAAAGCTGGACGGAAGTCGTCGACGAGACCAGCGGAGAGACGACCGGCGTGACGCTCACCCTCCCCGACTGGCTCTTTGACGGCATCCTCATGAAGGGCGGGGTTCTGACCATCCACGAGGATTATTTTTTGCTGACGGGGGGAATCGAAAAATGGCTGTACCGGGTCGCCCAGAAGCACGCCGGGCAGCAAGAGGGGGGCTGGCAATTCACCATGCGACAGCTATACGAGAAATCTGGTTCCTCCTCGCGTTTCTCCGACTTTGCCATCGATGTTCGCAAGGTTGTGGAGAACGACTCCCTTCCGGAATACACCTCGCTCCTGCACAAAAACGGGGAGGGGGAGGAGATCGTTCACTTTCTAAAGCGCAATTTACTGCCTGTTGGCGACCCGCGTTACGAGACGCCCCGTCACGCCCGCCGCCGTCATGCCCGGGGCATCGCCTCGAAATCGATCAAATTCAGCACGATGCCCGAATAGGGGCACGGCCTATTAGACGCAACCAAGGCGTGGCCAGGCCGGATCGCACGGCCAATCATGCGTAGAAAACAGTGGAAAACACGTGAAAACACGAAGAAACAGCCATCAGACCGCCATATTCCGCTTTCGGAACCGTTAAAAAAGCCTCAAAACGCCGAAGATTGTTCCCACGGCCTATTGAGCGCATGTCCGGGGTCGGAATCAAGCGGTGTTATCGGTCCCGTTTTCGGTCGGTGAGCCTGTGAATTGACTCGGCCGATCAGGCGCATTTCACTCGGCCGATCAGGCGCATCGGGACACGGCCTATTAAGCGCAACGACTCGGCCTAATGGGCGCAGGAACCGTCCAAATCAGCAAGTTTGTCAAGTGGATGCGCGGGGGCTAACTGTTTAACCTTAAGTATTCATTTTAACTTGCTTAACGTTCGGAGCCTGTGGATAAAAAACATGCTCCTGGGCGGTCGATGATTTTTGAATGTCCAAAGACTTTCAAAGAAAGGGGCATTCGGGAAAGGAAGTGATCGGACGCTTCTTCCGGTTCGTCGTCGAACGGGGAAGTGGTCGGGAGCAGTGAAGTGGGCCGTTCCGCAGGGCTACCCATCCCGGATGGCTTGAAGCCAACCCTTGGCCTTCCTATTGGTTTTTTGACTATTGCGACGATTCCTCGTTTTTGTCAGCACCCCGAGTAATAGCCAACGAGCAAACTGGAAATGGAGCAGACGATTTGGCATGCTTCGCTGAAT
>NZ_JH636442.1:592486-693372 GCF_000255705.1 Zavarzinella formosa DSM 19928 | reverse complement strand
GTTTTTCGGCAAACTCGCACTTTCGTTCCGAGTGGGAGCTATTTAGCCCGCGAAACACAAATCGGGACACGCTCGGCTTGCAACGGATCCCGAAATCCGGATCAGATGATTAATCTGACTCTCGGAACCGTCACTGCTTCTTCGCGTTCGATTGATGACCAGGCCACGTGTTCAACCGATGCCAGATAGACAATTCGAGCACGTCATCCGGCATGGAGACGGAGAAAGCCAGCGGGCCGATTTTCACAACATACCGACGATCATAAAAACTTAATTGTTTTGAGGCAAAAAACTGGTGCGTCTCTTCGGCGGTCGGATAGCCACGCTCGACCACCGTGAGTGGTCCAAAGTGTCGTTCACGGTAAAACAAATTTTGGCCGGCGATGCCCGTCTCCATGTAAGTGTCCCAGAACACCACCCGATAAGGTTTGTTGCTTTTTATGACGCCGTCCGCCCACATAATCGTCGAACCCTGCATCCACTCTCCTCGCATCCGATTCGGACGTTTGGGCGGCGGGAGACAGAAGACGTGTGGCGAACTAGATTTCGGTCCGTATTCCAAGATCAATGGCGTGCCCCTCACAATCATATAGCCGTTGATTGGACCATAGACTATGGCATAGTCGTTCCCCATGACCTCCGAGAGAAAGTTTTCCGGAATGTCGGCGAGGACCGTGCACGCGACCATGAAATACCGCCGAGCAATGGCTTCCGACGAGACATTATTGTTGTGGGGCAATAGTCCCAGCAACATCAGGCAGAGAGATTGCAACACAGCAGTTACTCCGGAAGTTTTGGCGGGGCTAGCAACTTGTCAATTTCGGTTTCGATTGTATCCCTGATTTCTTTCTTTTGAACGATTTCGCTATGAGCCCCGTCCGGATTGGTGAAGTCATCTTTTGTGTATTGTTTGTTCGTGAATCGAGGATCGGCAACCGCAACACCGTGGATTGATTTGCCGATTGTGTGCCCGGCGATGTCCACGTACAAAGACTTGCCTTTGTCAACTTGTTGATACCAATCCCAAGCCTTGCCGATCGAACCCCAGATAGCTCCTCTTACAATTGCCGGGTCAGTCGGACTGGGGAATCCCGCCTGCGGGAAATCCGGGTTCAACTCTTTTGAAGTCATCGGTTCATCACCCAGGTCAGCCCGCACAGGATCGATGAAGAAAACGTCGTTCATGGTAAATGACGGATCTTTTCGCTTTCCGAAGTCGGCGCCAATTCCCAGTTTCGGTTCGAAAATCGAATTTCTCAAGGCATGTTTTGCGATCTGACCGCCCCAACTATAGGCGATCATCACGAATTTGTCTTCCGGACTGGCCTTTTTCGCAGCCGCTTCGTCTTTTGCAATCGCTTCCGCTACGGCTCGACCAGCACCGGCCTTGTCCAAGGCTTGGCCTGAGGTGACGCCCGTGGGAAAACCCGTCCATTTCACCTTATCATTATCCTTGTACGCGCCATCCTGCAAGTTTTTGACCACATTCACATACAGGCCGTCATCTTCTTTCTTTCCGCTCGGGGTGGTTCCTTGGAGCCAATAAACATGCACAGTTCCCGCCTTCAGCATGCCGGAGTTATAGCTGACCTGAGTGTCATCCGTAACCGGGAACGTCTCCGTGTCACCGGTGTCTTGGTCCGGGGCGCTGCTTCCTCCCTTGGGATCACGGGTGAATCCCGGCAGAACCCCGAATTGAAGGTGATAGTCCCCGGGGACCAGATCCTTGGTCGGGAAGAAATAAGAGCCTTGCATGTCCGTGACTTGCGTTGCCACATGCTGGCCATCCGCCGCCACGAGATCCACGGCGACGCCCGCGAGACTTCCTTCGCCGTTGTCCAATTGCTGATCCTCGTCGGCGTCTCGCCAGACTTGACCGCTGATTCCGCCGCTGACTCGCACGGCTGTGCCTGACAATTGGGTCCGCAGTCCCGCCGCATTGGACGTGGAGTCATCGTAGTTTCGTGTGACGAAAGTCAACGTGTTGATTCCCTCAACGAACCCGGACGTGATGTCAAGCGATCGAAGAGAGCGGAAATCACTGACTCCATCCTCGGACGGGACATACCCGGAATCTACTCCGTTGATCAGGACTTGGACAAGTCGGTTGTCCGCCGACACCAGACCGGTGATCCTCGCCGTCGCGGGATCATAGTTGGTCAGGTCGAAAGTTGTCTGGTAGGTGTAATCTCCCGCCGCTTCGGACACTCCGCCGCCGCCCGACATGCTGTTCTCGTTGGCATGCGGCGACACCCACGCTGAAGTGTCGTTGTTGGCTGTCCAGTAACCGCCGAACGGATAGCCACCCAAGGTGGCGTACGAAGACCCGCCGGAAAGCGAGTAATGAGGGTCTGCCGCCCCTGGTGTCAGCGGAATGCCGGTGTCGTCCACCCCGGTTGAGTAGACATCGAACGGCACAGGAACCTCACCTTCAGCCGGATCCACCGGAAGCGACAAGGAACCGGTTGAACTGTCATCCAGGTAACTGGCGCTCAGATCGCCCTCCCCTTCCGGGAGGGAGATTGTCAAAACCGCCTGGCCGCCCGCCAACTCGGCGGCGCCCAAGAATTTGCCGCCAATAAAAAAGGCGACGGTTCCACCCGATGGCGTCGCGGCGGTCGGGTCCGGGGATGTCACGGTGGCGGTGAGAGTAACCGGCTGACCAGCGACCGGAGTATCTGTGGATGCCGTTATCGTGAGACCTCCGGAGGGCTTGGCCGTCCCGCTCAACTCGGCGCGAAATCCGCTCGGGTTAAGCAAATCACCGGCGCCGTTTTCCACGATAAATTCCAAGGTGTTCACCCCGGCAATGAATCCGCGAGTGATGGACACCGGACGAAAATCAGCGAAGTCAGAACCGCCGGACGGAACGTATCCCACGTCCTGCCCGTTGAGTCTGATGGCGACAACAGTGTCATCGGCCGCCACTCGACCGGTGATCGCCGCCGAAAACGGATCAAAATCGGTCAAGTCAAACGTGGTTTCATATGTGTACAAGCCCGCCGGTTCGCCTACCCCGCTGATGGACGAATTTTCATTGGCGTTCGGTGAAATCCACCCGGACGAAGACGAGTCGGCCGCCCAATACGGGAATGGAAAACTGCCTGAGTTTGTGGCTGAGGCCAGCCCGATGGCGGTGGATGTCGGAGTGGAAGTGATTAAGTAATGCGGATCGATGAAGCCGGCGGCGAGCGGCAATCCCTCATCGCTCACTCCGGTTGAAAACAAATTGAACGGGGCGGCGGCCGGCGCCTCAGTCCCCTGCCCCACATTCAGTTCGAGCGTGCCCTGCTGCCGGCCAACATCACCGCCTCCGGCAAAATTCGCGGCCAGTTCGACGACTCCGGCAGGCAGTGTGGTCGAAAGGGTCGCCACGCCTTCGATGATCGGGGCGCTGCCCAGCAATGCCCCGCCATACGTAAACGCAACAGTTCCGCTTGGAATGGCCGATGGTGAGTTTGCCGCCGCGACTGTCGCCGTGAGTGTGATAGATTGGCCGGCCACGGGGGCTTCAGTCGAGGCCGTCAAGGTTATCGCGCCGATCAGTTTGGCGCTTCCGCTCAATTCGGCGCGAAACCCGCTTGGATTGCCTGGCCCGCCATCATTGTTCGTCACGACAATGTCGAGCGTGTTCACACCCGAGACAAAACCCGTGGTCGCGGAAATATTCCGCCAGGCGGCGAAATCGCTCCCGCCGTCTGATTGGAAACCAATGTCTTGTCCGTTTAGCATGACAGCGACCACGGTGTCGTCGGCGGCGACCCGTCCGGTGATCGATGCCGAGGATGGATCGAAATCGGTCAAATCGAAGGATGTCTCGTATGTATACTGGCCTGGTAATTCATCGGTTCCGCTGGCAAAGACATTTTCGTTACTGTGCTGTGACAGCCAGCGAGATGTGTTAGAGTTGGCCATCCAATACGGAAAAGGGAATCCTGAATCATCGACCGCAACGGCCGGGGCGGCCTCCGTCGCGCCGGGGGCCGCGACCAATTGCCAGTGGGAGTCCGAGTCACCGGCCGCCAAGGGCAATCCATTGTCGTTGACTCCGGTTGCGAACAGGCCAGGGATGGCGGCTGGCACGTCCCTTAACTCCAACGTCTCAACCCTGAGAGTGTGTCGGTGGAAAGAGACGGTGGGGCGGTTAAACAGACTGCGAGAAAGGGAGAGCTTCCAGCGGCGCATGCAAGTTCCTTGCGGGTTTTTGAGTCGAATAAAAAGGATACGCGAGATCAAAGGGATATAAGATTCCACAACCGGTGCAAACCCCCAGCGTTACGATAATTTCATGAAAAGAATTTAGCCAAGGACATGGGAGGTAAGAGTTCATGACCCATGGTTTTATGTTCGTGAGATTATGGTGGCGTGTGCCACATGGAAGTTCCGAAGCGGATGCCGGAGATGATGGTGACATGGCCGCAGGAGGCGGCCGCGTTCATCCAATTGCTTCTGGCGAAGATCGCGGAACTGGAAGTGAAACTCGGCCAGAACTTGCACAACTCTTCAAAGCCTCCATCGAACAACGGACCGGCTGTCAAGCCGCTCCCCCGAAACCCTTGTCCGGTAAAAAGGCGGGTGGCCAGCCGGGGCATCTCGGGCAATCTCGGAAGCTGATCCCGACCGCCGAATGCCGCAACTGCTTCCGGGCCACTGACCGGAACCGATACGAAGCTGCGTTTTCAAGTGACCGAACTGCCGCCGGCGAGGCCCGAAGTCACGGAATATCAACGTCACCGACGGGTTTGTTCCTGCGGGTTTTCGACCGGCGGCTTGCTTTCTGAAGGGATGGCCGGCCAGGCCGGTCCCCGCGTGGTGTTGCTGACCGGGCGATATCGGCTGGGCAAGGAGAATGCCGCGAACCTCATGGGTGACTTGTTCGGAGTGTCGCTGTCGTCCGGCCATGTCTGTTCCGTCACGACGGTCGGTGATACTTTTTACGATTACATCTTCTGTCATTGGTGATATTGAACAATAGAATTTGGCCGATCGGCTCATTCATTTCAAATCATAATACCGCCCATATACGAACATGAAAAATTCCGCGAGCAAGTCTCAAGAATTGAAGGCCGGCCAAGCAGGCCGGATTGAACAAACAAAAACCCCCGCTGTTTTTGGAGCGGGGGTTTTTGGTGAAAATCAAGGGTTTCAATCCGGGATGCGATTCTGTTCCCGATTGGCCCCGATCATCTCGGCCGCCCGGGCCAGCGTTTGGCGGACCTCCAGATGCTCGGCGTGAGAATAGCGACCCTCTCGCATCAACTTTCCCCAACCGCCCTTCCCGTCCGCGTTCGCAAATCCCCAGCGGTAGCCTTCGCTCTTGAGATATTCCAGCACCGGATGCGGCCGCTCCCGGCCATAGGGGACGCCCTCTTCGTCCGTCATGCCATTGGGGGCGCTGTCAAAGCGGATCACCCATGCGCCATCGGCGGCGCTTTTTGACAGCCGGACACAGTTCCCGCCGCCGCTGATGCTCTCGATGCCGAAGGGGTCCGGCGCCTTCGCCCTTTGATTGCCGGCCAGCGCGGCGGCGTGCCCGTTGACCGGCGCGTCCTGGATGGACAATCCATCACTCGCGTCTGTGTCGGGGTGGTCTGTCTCCCCGACATCACCGGAGAACGGACCGGCGGGTGAACGCATCGACGGGTCAAATTCGCCGGGATTGAAGTCGGCTTCCGCGCCGCCGGGCGACTCGGTTTCAGTCTGTGGTTCGGATCTTTTTGCTCGGGATTTTGCCATGGGGGCGATACCTCTCGTTCGGGTTTGGGTCCGTCTGGGCCGGATGGCCGGGGCGGACCCGAACGAGAGGTAACGAACCCGGCAGGGGATGTCAACCAACCGGTCTCGCTCCGCGAAAAGAATCGATCGCTGTTCCGGTCGACGGAGAGGGGAGGTACGAAAAACCTTCTTATCGGTTGTGAAAGCCGGAAAATCCGGGTACGACCGTCGGGAACCACGTCGCCATTCCCGGTCATGCCCCGCAAACGCCCGAATCCCCGCCAGCCCCTGCTGGATTTCACCACCTCGCCGGAGGAGGAACCGTCGGACGCGCCGGCCTCGCCTGTTCCCCCGACGATCCCGTCAAACCCGGCTTCCTCGCTTTTCACCAATCTCGTCAAGCGTTCACCATCAGGTTTTTCCTCCCACGCGGATCGCGTCAAGGCTTCCCGGCCGCGGGCCCGATCGCTTTACGACGATATTCCTGACACCGTCGAAACCATTGGCGAGGCAATCATCAACCCGCCGGCCGAGAGCAAGGAACAATCCGTTTCCCCGTCAAACGGCGATTCTCCGCGTGTCGCCGACATCGACGCGCCACTTCCGGCCGGAACCGGTCGCTCCCCGGACCATCATTCCCTTGGGCCGGGGTTGGCGGATACGGCGGATTTCATGCAATACCTGTCGGAACTCCCGACGGGCGGGAAGGCCAGGGCCCGCGATCTCCTCAACGCCATCCGCGTCATGAAACAAGCGGAAGGCGAAGGGCGGCCCGCCAACGCTGACGAGTGCTTAATCCTGGCCCGTTTTGGAGGTTTCGGCCCGGTTGCCCTCTCGGTCTTCCCCGATCCGGTGACGGACCAATTCAAGGATGGCTGGGGCGAAATTGGCGAAGAACTGAAATCCCTTCTGACGCCACAGGAGTACGACAGCGCCAAACGGACGACCTTCAATGCCTTTTACACCTTCCCGGTCGTCATCCAGGCCATGCAACTGGCCCTTTCCCGCCTGGGCGTGTCCGCCGGCGCCAAGATCCTCGAACCCGGTTGCGGGATCGGCCGGTTCATCAACCCGGACTTTCGCTTCATCGGCGTCGAAATGGACGGTGTCTCCGGCCGGATCGCCCGGTTGCTGCATCCCGGCCAGGACATCCGGATCGAGAATTTTCGCGACACCCGCCTGCCGGAACTGGACGCGGTCATCGGCAACGTCCCCTTCGCCGACGTGAAGCTCGACCACCACGGACAGCGGTTTTCCCTGCACGATTATTTCTTTGCCAAGTCGGTAGACGCACTGAAACCCGCCGGCGTCCTCGCCCTGGTCACCTCTCATTTCACCCTCGACAAGCAGAATCCCGCCATCCGCGAATACCTCGCCGGCCGGGCGGATTTTCTCGGGGCGATCCGTCTGCCATCCGACGCCTTCAAACGGGAGGGCACGGCGGTCGTGACCGACATCGTCTTCCTCCGCAAGCGGGTGGAGGGGCAGGAACCGGCCCACGCCGACCCAGATTGGCTCGGCACGTCACCGCTCAACATCGGAGGAGTGGAAATCCCGATCAACCGATACTTCCTCAACCATCCGGAGATGGTCCTCGGAACGTGGGGCCGAAAAGACAACCTTTACCGCGAAGGTTACAGTGTCACGTCCAACGGCGACTTGTCCGCCCGGCTTCACGAGGCCGTCAAACGGCTCCCCGCCTTCGAGCCGCTTCAGTCGGAATCCCAAAAGCCGATCCCTCTGCCCGTCGAAACACCCCGCCCCTCATCGCGAAACACACCACCCGCATTCGTCCCGCCCCCGCCGCCCCCGCCGCTGCCGCACATCTCCGAGGGCAGTTTTTTCATCGGCGAAGACCGGATCATCCGGCAGGTGGAAGACGGCCGCTCTGAACCGGTCACTTATGGCGGCGTCCTTCAGAAAGCCGACTGCACGATGGGCGGACGCCGGTTCGGCTCCCTTATCGAGTTGCGCGACCTGTCCCGGCGCGTCTTGCAATCCCAGAACGAGGACTGGCCGATGGCGAACCGCGAGGAGGCACGCCGGGCGTTGAACCGGGCTTACGACCGGTTTGTGATGTCCTTCGGGCCGGTCAACAAGACGACATTCAGTGAAACCAAGGATGGCACGTCGATCCGGCGCATGCCGAATCTGGTGAAGTTCCGGGAAGATCCCGATGCCATGCTGGTGATGTCGCTGGAGGAGTACGACGAGGCCACCGGCAAGGCGGAGAAGGCCGCCATCATGAGGAAGGACGTGGTCGGCCCCAAGCCGCCCGTCACCCGAGTTGCCAGCGCCGAGGAGGGACTGCTGGTGTCCCTCGATCACAAGGGCGGCATTGACCTGCCGTACATCGCCACGCTCTACGGCAAGCCAGGGGAGGAGATCGTCGCCGAACTGGGCGACCTGATTTACCGCGACCCGGAATTGAAACAGTGGCAAACCGCCGATACCTACTTGTCTGGGAACGTCCGGTCGAAACTGGTTGCCGCCGGGAAGTCGGGGCCGGAATACGCCCGCAACGTCGAGGCGCTCAGCCAGGTGCAACCGGAGGACGTGCTTCCCGGCGATATCGACGCCAACCTCGGCGCCCCGTGGATTCCCGCGTCCGATGTCCGGGCGTTTGCGGGCGACCTGTTCGGCGTGACGGCCGACTCTTTTAAAGTCGGACATCTGAAAAAAGACGCGGTCTGGACGCTGGAGCCTGATTACCGGGCGATGAACTCGGTCGCGGCCACGGCCGATTACGGCACCGCCCGGATTAACGGAACGTCCCTGCTCGACCAGGCGTTGAACCTCAAGACCCCCGTCATTTACGACATGGTCATGAACGGCGGCCGGGAGGAGCGGGTTGTCAACCAGACCGAGACGCTGGCCGCCCGTGAGAAGCAGAAACAGATCAGGGAGAAGTTCAAGGCGTGGATCTTCTCCGATCCCGACCGAACGGAGCGCCTCGTCCGGGATTACAACGACACTTACAACAACCTGCGGCCGCGTCTGTTCGACGGCTCTCATCTCAAATTCCCCGGCATGAGCCGGGCCGTCACCCTTCGGCCGCACCAGGTGGACGCGGTGTGGCGCTGCATGACGGCCGGAAACACGCTTTTGGCGCATGTAGTCGGCGCGGGCAAAACCAATGTCTGCATCGCCTCGGCCATGAAGATGAAACAGGCCGGGCTTGTCAACAAGCCGATGATCGTCTGTCCGAACCACATGCTTGAGCAATTCAGCCGGGAATGGCTCCAGCTTTACCCGAACGCCAAGCTCTTGGTCGCCAGCAAGGAAGATTTCACGAAGGAACGTCGCAAGTTCCTGACCGCCAAGATCGCGACCGGCGATTGGGAGGGGATCATCGTCACGCATTCCAGCTTTGAGCGAATCGGCATGTCCGGCGAGTATCAGCAGAAGTTTCTTCGGGATCAGATCAAAGAGTACGAGCAGTTGTTGCTCGACAAGGCGCCTAGGGGCCGCAACATCATCAAGACCCTGGAAAAACAAAAGGCGAACCGCGAGGAGAAGTTGAAAAATCTGCTTGCGGAAGACAAGAAGGACGACGGGTTGGTGTTCGATGAACTCGGGGTTGACCAACTCTTCATTGATGAGTTTCAGGCGTACAAGAACCTGGAGGCGCCAACCAAAATGGATCGCGTCGCGGGCATTGCGTCGGGGGGGAGCGAGCGGTCGTTCGACTTATTCATGAAGGCCGTGTATCTCGATGAGAAACATCCGGGATACGGACTCGTCGGAGCCTCCGGCACCCCCATTAGCAACAGCATGGTCGAAATGTACACAGTGCAACGGTATTTCGACCCGGCCGGACTTCGCTCGCGCGGCATCGAACATTTCGACGGCTGGGCGGCGACCTTTGGGGAGGTGGTGGACACGATGGAAATCTCCCCGGACGGCGCCAGCCTCCGGCCCCGCAGTCGCTTCGCCAGATTCGTGAACCTGCCGGAACTGACCCAAATGTTCCGCGCGTTCGCGGACGTGCAGACGGCGGATATGCTTGACCTGCCACGGCCGTCGCTCGAAGGCGGCAAGCCGAAAACCGTCGCCTGCCCGATGTCGGAGCAGCAGCATGAATTGCAAACCAAACTGATCGAAAGGTACGACCGCATTCGCAGTCAGAAAATTGATCCAAGAGTGGATAACGCCCTGGCCATCACGACCGACGGCCGCAAGCTGGCCTTGGACGGAAGGATGCTCGGGGCGGCGGGCGATTTCCCCGGCTCGAAAGTCAACGCCCTGGTCCGCAACGTCGTCGCCATCTGGAAAAAGGCCGAAGACACGCGCGGCACGCAATTGGTCTTCTGCGACATGGGCGTGCATCCGAATCCGTTCTCCGTCTATGACGAGATCGCTTCAAAGCTGGCCGATCATGGCATTCCGGCATGTCAGATCGCGATCATGGGCGACGCCGACACCGATGCCAAAAAGCAGGCTCTGTTCGAGAAAGTTCGTCAAGGCACGGTGCGAGTGCTGATCGGCAGCACGACCAAGATGGGCACCGGCACCAACGTGCAGAAGCGGCTCGTGGCCCTGCACCATCTGGACGCCCCGTGGAAGCCCGCCGAGGTTGAACAACGAGAAGGACGCATCCTCCGGCAGGGCAACCTGAACGAGGAGGTCGCCATTTACCGATACGTGACCGAGAGCAGTTTCGACGCCTATATGTGGCAGGCGCTGGAGACCAAGGCACGTTTCATCGCCCAGGTGATGAGCGGCGATTGCGCCGTGCGGAAGGCCGAGGACATTGGCGGGCAGGAGCTTTCCTACGCCGAGGTGAAGGCCATCGCCTCGGGCAACCCGGCGGTGCTGACGCTCGCGGAGGCCGACGCCGAGTTGCAACGCCTCGCCATCCTGCGAAAGAACCATCACGACGAACAATACCTCGCCCGCCGAAACCTTCGGGAGCTTCCCGCGACCATCCGGCGGTTGGGCCGGCGGGTGTCCGGTCTCGAAAGCGACATGGAAGCCATCAAGTCGCATCAAGGTGATCCCGTGACCATCAACAATCACGGTTATTCCCGTGATGACGCCATGCCCGTTCTTGGCCGGCGGCTGGAGCAGTTGCCGACAAACATCAGCGAGACCCGAATGGTTCCGATGGGCAAATATCGCGGTCTTTGGTTTGGCCTCGTCATTCATCCCTTGGGAGGGGTGGAGGCTTGCCTTGAGGGCGAGGTGACCCGTCGCATCGACTTCCAGAAGGACAACCCCGGTCCCCGGGCGGTGTTCAACGCGCTGGATCGTTTGATCGACTCCTATCCCGATGAACATCAACGGTCGAAGGAAGACTTGAAAATCTCCGAACGGCAGCTTCACGATTACGAAACCCGGCTTGGAAAGACCTTCGCTCACGAAGACTTCCAGAGGAAACTCACCGGCCTGCGCGACCGGCTGAAGTTGGGGCTGTCGGAAAAAGCCACCGAAACGGACGTGGAAGGACCGACTGTGGACGAACTTGCCATGCAAATCCAGAATCTCCGGGCGTCAAACATGGTGGAGTCGGTGCCGCCGCGGGCGGGGGCACCGACGGCCATGAGGGCGGAACGCCCGGTGACGGCGCGAATCCGCGAGAAGGCCGTTGAGAAAAAAGCCGTCGTTGAATCTGAGATGCTTCAGCCCTCGGTCGTTGAGGATGAGGACACAGCCGGTTCGCCTGCATCGTTCACGGACATTCCGGGCAACCGGCCATCTGGGTTCGGAAGCCGCGTCAGCCATGCGAGGAAAGACATCGGAAACGATTCGCGGCCCGGGCTCTTCGGATGACAAGCCAACCCCCGCTCGGAATCCTCCTCTGGCTCTAGTGAACGGTCGAGAGGCCCGGCCGCCGCCTCTGTCGCATTTCGCCGCAGGGGCGTCATTCGACGACATACCCCCGCGACGAAACACTCCGACGGCGACGGTCGAGAGGTGGCGTAACGAAGTATGTTGAGGAAAAAACCAGCCATTGACCCCAAATTTGCGCATTTGGCGACGGCCTTCCGGATTGTCATAACAGATGGCTGGCAAGATGTTCAAATGACCGGATTTTTCATTGACCGGCCGGAGCCGGGTGATTAGAGTCATTTGCAACCGGCGGGATAGATTTTAGTGCTGTTCGGGCGACGGTTGTCAAATCACCCGCCGGTTCACTTTTGATCCAACACCTCAAGAACTTTCTGGGCCAGGGAAAAAGGCGTGTAGGGTTTTCGCTGGAAAGCGGCCTCTGCCTGCGAGACGCCGCGACGGCCGTGAAATTCGCCAGCCATGACGCCTTGGTGCCGGCGAAGGACTTGAATGAAAAATGCATGATGAACGCCAAACAAAAATGATGTTTGAATGCTTGATGGCAATGTGACTGATACTCAAGAACAGTCCGTCCCGAACGTTTCTAAAAACTTTTGGACGCTGATGAAGACACGAATGGCAAGAAGAAACCTGAAAAAAAGAGTGCTAATTCATCATATTGACGTGCCTTTCTGTGGGCGACGTCCCATCTCCACTTGCGTTTCCTAAAGCCTTTGCGCGAATTTAATTCGCATAACCATTGTCGGTTTTAGATTGGCCAGCTTTCCAACACTGGAAAGTAAAAAATCCGGCAAAACGCCTGGGGCGTTGCGCTAACTATTTTGCTCGACCTGCGGGGCAAAAATGACGATTTCATTTAGCTGGAATTTGTGATTTCCAAGCGATACTGTGCGGCGACAACAGTATCCGCAAGCAAAGCATCCGGGCTTTCGGGAAGCGTGGAATTCAACATGGATTTTTCCATTTGACCCACGCCCTCGCCAATCATTTCTGCCAAGTCTTTTTGAGAGATCACGCCGCTACGAATTCTCACCAAGAGCTCCGCCTCGGGTCGCGGGTAGGTTATCACATGGTGGGTTAGCAGTTCTTCGGCCTCATGGCACATGCGGACAGCATGGGCCATGCCCTTCCAGTCCGTTTGCGTGTCATTTTTCGGCGGGATTTTGGACGCGTTCGCCCAATGTCGGCAGAAGTTGGCCATCGGTTTTATGGACCGATGAAGCCACCGCCGCTTGTGCCCACGGATTTCGTCCCAGACATCGGTCGTTTCAAATATGAAGGAATCCGGGGTGAAGAGCATCGAAAGTGCCACTGGCTGCCCTGCAAGCAGATCCTGCAAGAATTTTTGCAATGAGAAAGATTCCGAATCCGTGTCCCCGGCCGTATTGCGGAGGTCTGGTGTGACTTTCGATCTTGACTTGATCGCAGGCAAGACTCTCTGAAGTAGAATGTCGTTTGCTGGAGGAAGATGAACTCCCTTCAAATCGACATCACTCTGCGGCGTGCTGGTGCCATACAAATGGCTTCCGGACCGCATTTTTACCAAAATTCTCATACCGATTCCAAATGCATCAGATTCCGGCATTGAGGAATATGTGAATGGCGAATGATCTGATACGGAAGCTTTACGAAGCCCGAAAATGCCTCAGGATGTTTTCTCCAAGCCATTGAGCAATGGGGGGCGGCACTGCATTGCCAACCTGTTTTGCGGTCTCCCACACCCCGCCCACAAACCGGAAATCCCGGTCAAACCCCTGGAGCAGGGCTGCCTCACGAACGGTGATCGCCCTGTCATATTCAGGATGGCCGAAACAGCCATTGGAGAAGGAAATACATCGGGTCGTGATTGTGGGAGCGGGCGCGTCCCAGCGCATTCTGCCATAACTGTCGTCAAAAGCGCTGCGCGGCATCTTGCTCCGGCCGCCATTCTTCATGGTCGCTTGAATTCTCGCCAAGTTCGCGGGTGACAGTTTCATGGTGACATGGTTCGGAATCGAAAAATCGCTCTCAGGCAGGCCTTCGATAGCATCCCGGACCGTTTTGATCGACCGAACGTCAGGATCGGACAATATAATCTCCGATTTCGCGGCCACCAGAACGAGCCGCTTCCTTTTCTGCGGCACTCCGAGAGTCTCGGATGAAACAACTTTGAAAGTGACGTGATATCCGAGTTGGCGCAACCGATTCAGTAACCGCTCCCAAGCCTTCTTGTAGGACACGATGCGCGGCACGTTCTCGAACACGAGGTAATCGGGCCTGAGAGCCCAGAGAAGCCGCAAATAATGCCCAAATTCCTCTCCGACGGGTCGCGAGGCCCGATGTAACTGACTGAACAATTGACACGGAGGGCATCCGGCCAGAACGAACGGCCTCCTGCGATCCAGCAGAGCGGCAAGGTCTGCGGCGCGAACATCTTTCACGTCGGCGCACACACCGCGAGCCCTTGGAAAATTGCGGCGATACGTTTCGACGCTCAATTTGTTAAAGTCCACGCCGGCCCGAATCCTCAACCCTGCCGAACGCAGGCCGCAACTCATGCCGCCAGCTCCGCAAAACAAATCAATTACTTCAAGCATTCTCTTTCTCCGCTGCGGCGAGAGCTTGCTTGAGCAGGTTCGCAATTTCACTGCACAATGGATTTTTCTGGGAGACAAACCTCTTGACGAACATGGCGTGGACATTCGTCGTCGCCAGGTCGTCATCCCCCAAAGCGGCGGCGAGTCTTGCAAATTTCTTTTTGCTGTTCGACTCGGCCAAAAGAGCTTTCATCGTCGAATCGACTTCGGCTTTTTCAAGCGTGGTTTCGAGATATGCCCGGGCCGCGTCGTCAGACCAAAGCGCCTCCTCCGGCGTGTTGAATGGAAGATAAAACACTTTGTTTTTGAAGTAATCCAAGTAATCGAGTCTGATTTGAACTTTCCGTGAATCCGGCATGTTGGAATCTTGGGTGAATCGAACATCCAACCCCGATTGCTCCCTGATGATTTCGTCCAGGGCCTGCGCGTTTCTCAGCGATCCTTTGATTTCACCAGTGTCGATGTGCGCTCGCCGCTTGTCACCGTCGAAAATCATGATTGGGACAGCCGGGATGTCCTTGATGAATACTGCCGCGTCTTGCTTCATTGCCGTATCGCCGCCGGGTCCGAACCTGATACGAACCCTTGCGGCGAAAGCCGGCCCCTGTGATTTCGCTACCGCGTCCAGCATGGCCTTCGCAAGCCGGTCTTCGACAATGATGTTGCAATTGGGCGAGAATTCTTGGCCGATTTCGTAAAAGGCTTCTTCGGCTGACACCGCGTCGATAATGTTGACGAAGCCATCTCCCGCGGCTTGCAGGACTTTGATCGACTCGCGTGGCAGATGACGAACGAACGACGGGGCGTGGGTGGACAAGACGACTTGCAGTCGCTTCTCCTTGATTTTCTTCAAGATGTAGAGGAGCAGTTGAGCCTGTGCTCCGGGATGGAGCGAGGTTTCCGGCTCATCAAGCAGCAAAAGTGAATTTGGCTTGGCCCGCTCAAACAGACGGGCGATCATTACAACTGCCGTTTCACCGCTCCCGGCATTCGCTTCGGTGTACACGCCGGCATCCGTGACGAAACGGACGGAATACCCCCATGATTCGTAAAAGCGATGCCACACCAACCATCCCGACGTGTAGGCTTTGCCGACAATCTGGCTGACAACTGCCAGCAATTCAAGGGACAATGGTTCTGGAGCTTCTGCAAGCAAGTTCTTGCCTTTGGCAAACCCCTCCCCTGACCTAAGCACTTGTTCCAACCATTTTGATCGATGTCTGATGTAGTCACGTGGCTGCGCGGTTTTTCGCACTTGGCGGCGGGGTTTTGCCGCGATTTTCTTACGATCTGCGGCTTCTTGAGCCGCATTTACAACCGCCTGCCACGGACCGCTTTTTTGAAATTCCAGCAGTGTGCGCGTGGACGCGAAATAATAGCATTTGTCGAACGCGCTTAAATAAAGTCGCAAACTCAGATATTCCGAGTCCATTTTGATTTGAGGGTGGCGGCCGTCCTTCTCATCCGGGGGCACGGTCATCCCGTATTTTTTGCCCCATCGCGTTGGCTCCCAGTTGTCTGGATCGCCCCCCCGCCCAACCCTCTGCTTGATTGGCTGACGTTCCGTTCCGCTGTCCATGTAGCTGTACCAGAAACGTGCCTGCTCTTCTGATGCCAGAACATGATTGCCGACAGTGGCTGAATCGGACGCTTCGTCAATGGGATCAACCCTTGTTCCGAACCAGTGTCGCCCGACGCTTTTACCCTCGGGCGCGCCGGCCAGCGCGTGCAGAATCGAGGATTTGCCGGAGCCGTTTCTTCCGACCAGCACCGTAAGGGGGAACGCGAAGTCAATCCGTTGGTTCGCCGCGATGCGACGGTATTTTGGAAAGACGATGTAGTCGATGTAGGGAGCGAATTGCTTCGCGTTCTTCATCTTCTTGATTGTTTCAATCAAGCTCCGCAAATCGGCAAAGGCCATCAGAATTCCCCGCCGAGAAGTATGCCCCGTCAAGAAGATCGGCACGCGAAACACGAAGGACGGCAATTTTTTTCATGAACCTTGGAGATTACCAATTGCACTGGCGAACTGTGAGATTTTTTCGGAAAGGTTCGTTTGTAGTGACGCCGAAGACCATTCGGCCTGCACCACGCTCCGAACCCTCCTCATACCTCTGGTGAAAGACGACAGTGAAAAAAGATCAGGGACGGGCATGCCCAATGAAGGCAAGGATTGCCAATGCATTCGAACGGCCGCTGCCATAAGCGGAGACGGTGATAGCCACTAAGTAAGCGGACCGACGGACTTACAGCTCGTCTGTATTCGATTCAACGCTGTGGCACCTGGTGTCCGACCGGCCAAGCCGTCCGACGCCAGAAGACCGGGCGGTCAACGGTGACCAATCCCGACGTCATGCCGAAAAATACTGATCGAAGACGCTTACACCCTCGGGGAAGCCATGGGGTTGCCCGTCTGGTGTGCCGACTAAGCCGGGCCATTTCCGACGATTCCGCACGAAGGCACCGGTTGGGAGCCGGAAGGCGAACCGGCCCGGTTGCCGCATGAATATGTCCGCAACTGGACCGCCAAAGTGATGACGCAGTTTCGTCTGGCCAACGGAGTCACGCGGCTCAAAGGAGTGATCTCATGTTCGACTCGCGTGTTGCATCCTTGGCTGCAACACGAATTGTCGGAGATTCTTGCCAATCAATCCAAGACGGTTCAGGCGAAGGCTTCATCATGCCTGGCGTGAGAGCAATGGCAGACGGGGCTGAAGGTCCGAATCACGCTGCCGGAGGAGTTGCCACAATTGCGAATGTTGTTGGTATTGGCTAACCTGGCCGGCCTCAAGACACCGACCTTCGTCCTGTGGCTGTTTGCCCATGGCATCATGTCGCTGTTCACCCCGCTTTCCGGGGTGTGGCAGAACATGGCTGAGAGCATCCAACGGGTTCTCAAACGCCGGGTGCTGGCCGGACAGAATCCCTCACATCCCGAAGAAATCATGCCCTGGTTTGAGTCGGTCGCCGGTCATTGGAACAAAAATCCCACGCCGTTTGTCTGGGGAGGAAAACGGGCCGTCCGGCGAAAGAGACAACGCGAACACCGCCATCGCGTCGGCAGATCTGGGGCGCAAACCAAGAAATCCCTCCGAAAATTTGGCCGTCGCAATGATGGCCACGCCCAACACAAGTGACCCACTAGTCTGAATAACAGACCCGGAATCCGACAAAGTATCCGACGGCTTGAGGAGCAGCGATTCGCGGCGATTTGTCACGCCCTGCCGAACGGCATCTGGTTGCGTCCATCCGAAAATTGCCGCCGCGAAGGACCGCAAATCCTCTATACTCATCGGCTTGCTGTACAGGTACAGAATCGCCGTCAGTGGGTTCCAGGCGGTCATACGGGCCGTAATAATCCTGGCACCATTCCGACACATTGCCATGCATGTCTTGCAGGCCCCAGTCGTTGCCTTTCAGGAGGCCAACAGAATGAACCTTATCCCCGCTATTGTCTTTGTACCAGCCAACGGTTCGGAGACTGCTTGCGGCATCGCCGCTGGAGAATTTCGTATTCTTTCCCGCACGGCAGGCATATTCCCATTCAGCCTCTTTCGGCAACCGAATCCGCTTACCGGTGAGATTACTCATCTTGTCACAGTACTCGTTCGCCTTTTCATACAAGACTCCTTCGACGGGCATGTCGGCAACCTTGATTTGGACGAAGCTTGGATTGCGCAAACCAACCGCGTTCCACTGAGCTTGCGTCACTTCTGTTTTGCCCATCCAAAATCCTTTATTGAAGTTGACCTTGCGTGGCTTGTTCTTGTCATCCGTCTCGCCTGCTCCCATCTCGAATTCGCCGGGGGGAATCCAGCAGAAGGTCATCTCGACTGCAGGATCACCGATCAAAACCGTCTTCTCGGTTCCAGGAGTTGGATCAATTGGGACAGGCTTCGGGACTTGATGTCGTGGGTCGCTCGGAACGGTCTTGGTGGGTTCAGCCTGTCTGTCGTAACCTTTCCAGAGCAGGAAGACCACTACTGCTCCAGCACCCAGAACTATCGACGCGACAAAAATTGCTCGTCGGTTATCGATCTTTCGAACGGGGATGACGGGGGTAACGGGGATATTGTACTTGCCAATGGCTGGGTGGTTCGGGAAGGGAGTGGGCGATCCTGCGAAATCAGCGATATTGCTAACTCCCACGAAGGTGCCGATAATTCTTGCCTGCAAAATTTCCATTTCAGAAATCGGCTTGCCTGCCAGATCTGCCGCCTCATCGACCTCCCGGCCGACGTAAACGAGAAGCGCGAACGCTTCAGCGATACTCTCTTCTGTGCGGGCGGCGTGAAACGTCAGTAACGCCTTTACCTGCTCGCTCTCTTCACACGCCTTCAGTTGGGTGACGAGCCACCATCGGATGAACTCTGCGGCTTTTCGGTCGAAGTTCAACACACTCCGCATCCCGGACACGTCTGCTCCCTGGCCAGAGCCGAACAGCCTGACTTTGGTGTACTCTAGTGTCAGATCATCGCTTTTCTTCACTAGCCCGGTCCCTGCCGCCGCGTCGATGTCCGTCGCGAGATCGACTAACCGGCTTCGGACCGCTTTTGACAGACGGATCATTTCATCCGACCGGTGTTGTGGCAACTGGAGTTGGCCGAGAGCAACATCAATGTCGAATTGGCGGTCGATTTCCGACTCGGATTGTTTGCCGGTCATAGGAGCCTGCCTTGGTGTCTGGTGCATTTTGCATTCTATCGCGTACGCCGGCAATGGGATATCCGGTTCGTCCTTCACGGGTTGTCACCTACCATGTGGTTATCGGGGTTGGCCCCTCGAATACCACCTCGCGTGTGGAATATGAATCCCTCACCACGGATTTCCCGCGTGTTGTGGGCCGACCTGCCGAGGCCGCGATCTTTTGCCCGCAATCCATCGCTTGGCTCACGAAAAGGATGATTTCTATGCCACGGACACCGCCAACCCCAGTTCAAACGACAATCTCGTGGAGCAAGAAGTGTAGCATTGAGAACGGGATCGTGGACGCTAGCCTTGAACAGATGAAAGGGAGCGGGCACAAGCACAAGCAGGACAGATTGTGGTCGCAAATCCTCGGCGCGATTAACACGCTGGCCAGTATCGTGGAGGCCACCAGTCAGGACCGCTCACCTGACCACCAAACCGCCAATGAAACTCTCGCCGGGGTCTACGCGAAGACCGAAACCACGTGGAACAAACAGTGTGTCAGTCAGGAGGAAATCGTGGCAGTTAGCGTCAAGCAGATGGGGAGCAACTCCGATAAGAAGGGCGAGTTGTGGTCGCACATCATCAACGCGATTAACACGCTGGCCGACATGATGGGGGCCAGCAAGGGCCGCTTCACCAACCATTACTACCAAGCTGCAAAAGCATCAATGGTGGCGGCCATCGGGGATGCCTACGGTGAAATGAGCCGCGAGACTTCCCAACCAAATCCGACGATTGACCGCTTAAAGGAAACATTGAACAAGATCGAAAACGATGATATTATAAACGATGTTATTATTACAAATGTTATAGCATTAAAGGCATGGCTAATGGCAGAGTCGAGAGGGAAGCGGGGATTCGTTGACATAATCAGGCCGGAGCCCAGACCAAACCCACCCGAAGAATACAAAGAAAAGTACGCCGAGATGCTTGAGTTGAGCCAACGAATTCTGGCTGAGTGCGAAAGCATTGAGATGGAGGCTGCAAGTAAAATTGCTCCCTTGAAGGACGAGTTGGAGCAGGCCGCGATCAGGTTTGAGCCTTACTTCGATGCCAAGTTGCGAGAGCAGTTTCAAAATGCCATGCCAAAAACCTCCAGCGAACGACATGCATTCTGTGAATGGGTCATGAAAGAGGTAATCGGGTTGGGTTGTCGCTTATTTGAGCCCAGGACTCAAAAAGCAGCTAATCTTAAATACCTTGATGCAAAAGAGCAGTATCGGCTGATTCCAATCGGAGCAACGAATGGCCCATCTAACCAAGAATTGACCGAATTGCTTCCATTTCAAATTACGGTTGGTGGAAAACGAAAAATGAATCAAGAAGGTCAGCAACGCTGATTGGTTTGGCAAATCAAATCGACAGAAAATCGCAGAATTAGTATTGCTTTTTAATTCTCGGCATAACTATAATTATGCCGAGGAGCGACGCTTTCTGGTTTAGTTTTGCAGCCTAAGCCGGAAAGTATCACAAACAAATGTACAGTGTAACTTGCCATATCGTTGTACATCTTGGTTTTGGCATGTCTACCCCAATCCTCTGTTAGATGCCGGACAATTGCCGTTTCGTGGTCGAGCCTTCCTCGTTGAGGATGGGCGATAGCGGCGCACACCTACGAGAAACGCTCGTCGGGCGGTTCGCAGGGGCAAGAAGCCCCCTCGGAAGCCGCAGCAAAGACCAAGTGGTCGTTGGCAGCCTGCTGTCGTTGTAGATGTCCGGCGCACGAGCGGTAATGCCCGTTAGTCTGGGCAAAGAATAACCTCCCCTCCGCATCTCACCATCGGGGCAACCTCGCTTCGTGCGAGTTTTGATTGAGTGAGTCCTGTTTTTCTCCTGAGAGTTGGGCGTTTGAGCCGCCGCTGCTTGACGTCTGATGAAAACAAAGCGGCTGGAGTTTGGTCTAATGCAGTATCAACCGAAGCCAAATCCGAAACCTACCCCCCCCCCGCCGCGGCTGAACGCCTCCGCGAGAATGACGCGCTCGCTGCCCTACTTCCAGCTGGCAGACGTGTTTCTGCGGATCGGGAACGACGCGATCGACTTCTACCACCGCATCACGCACTCGCAAACCGGGCTGACTGCCAAAGTGATCGGCAGCCACACCTTCACGTCGCAGGAGCGCGACACCCTGAACGCCGGCGGGACAGTGGTCGTCACGGACAAGAGCGGCAATTCTTTCCACATCAAACTCTGAAGTTTGTCGATGGTGACCCGTCTCAGTGGCGGGCCATCACACGCAACTTCAAACACTCAAATAGGAGTTTCACATGAGTTGGTTTTCCGTGGCACGAGTCGTTTGGGAAGTCATGCAACCGTCTGAACTGAACCAGGGCGAACAGCAGTGGATCGACCAGCAGCAACATGATCGTGAACTACTGGAACAGCATGGCTGTGACACACAGAATGCGCAAGACCACAACCCGTCGTACGGCTCCTACGACGGTAGTTCGTACGATCTAGGTTCGTCCGGCGGTCCGGGAGGCGAGTAACTGCCAATTTCTCGCTGCGTGGCACCTAACACTGCGTCACAAGTTGAAGCTTTGTTCATGGAATTTGTCAGATCAAAATAAAATATCCCTCAAATGAATTTGCAGTGATGTTCGCCCTCATCATTTCAAATCTCAGTTGTGCCATGTCCGCACTGCGGGCTGGGCGGCATTCTTTCCATCAGGCCCTTACGGGGCCACGGCGACCCACACGGATGTGGCTCATCCATTCGGCAATCCGTCACCGCAAGGAGGCGACGACGGCCACGGGGAAGCAGGAGTTCTTCAAATGCGACATATGATCTTTGGGCGGCTTTCGTGTCTCATGGTGGTCGTGACTGTGCTGTTCGGCTCGCCTCAACCACGGGCAAAAGCGTTCGAGCCGATCACCACCACCGCCATAGTGACGTTCTTGGTGACGTGGGTCCTCGGCGAAACGCTGAGTGCCGGGTACGATGTCGTAACTGGCAAGCCGGACTTGCGGGAGATGCAGCGAGAGATTTCGGCCCTGGCCGGCCGCAGTGAGGCGCACGCCGAGCGGCTGTACGCCCTCCAGAGTGCCGTCGCCAAGGCGGCGACCAAGGAAGAGGTGCGGGCGGCATTCATGAAGACGATTCGGGAAATGGACGCTCGGCACGGCAAACTTGTGCAGATGATCGAGGCGAACAGGCTGAAGAGCGAAGAGTCCGAGCGCCGGCTCGGGAAACGGATTGATGTGGTCGACGACCGCGTGCTGAAACTCGGGGAAGATTTGGGCCTGACACGGAGTGATTTGGAGCGGATCACGCGTCGCGTGGCCAAACTCGAGCAGCGCATAGACCAAACCAACAGGGACTTGAAATTTCTGCGGGAGGACTTCGACGAGTTTCGTCGGTGGAATGCTCGCGAGCAGGCTGAGCGTTTGGGCGTCGGGGGGGCCTATGCCCTGAACAAGGGCGACTGCCGCCAAGCACAGGCACTGCTCGAACAGGCCGTCGCCTACGACCCTGCCGACCCGGGTGCTTGGTATTTGCTGGGAGTTGCGTTTCATCAACAAGGCAACTCGGACGTTGGGGGCCTCATGGTTGCCAAAGGCGTGGCCGCCGAGCGGTACAAAGGCCCGTCACAGTGGTTCCGTAACTCGTTGGAACGGGTCCAAGGGCCGCCTCGTCGTTGGCTGGAGGCGCGGCGGTTCGACCCGGTGACCGGAGCCCGCTCAAGCGGGATCGTCCGCATTCTAGATATCCAGCCGGCCGACGGCGGCGAGCCGGCTGTGGTCGGAGTCGGTCGCTGAACCGTCGCAAACAGTGACACTGAACGCCCTCGCAGGAGAACCTTTCCGCGTTCAGGGGCTTCTGGCAGCAGCTAAACGCGACACCTCAGCGGTCGTACCTCGCCATTTTGACAATCACCTCATAAATGAACCCGCCGACGCCATGGGCTGTCAGAAAGTGATCGCGGCCCAAATCGTCGAGGGACGCTGCGAGGATGTGCTCGATGTCAAGGATAACCAGCCTACTCTTGCGGCGGCCATCGAAACGTTCTTCCGCGAGGCCACCCTTGCCCGGCTGACACCGAGATGGCGGCCAGTGCGGCCCGGTTTTTGAATTTGCCGGATTCGATAAGTACCTGGTAATGGCAGGCAAGTTTCAGCGGATCGCGGTGTTCTTTCGGGGCTGTTTTTGTGATTTGTTTTGGCCTCCGAAATGCCATTCCAAGGAAAAAGATGATGGCAGACAAACGACATAACCTGTTGATCTGTAAGATTATTCGGCAAACAACCCCGAATCGATTTTAGACAGCCTTGGGGACCTGGATGCTCATGCGAAGGAAGTGGGGTTAATCGTCATACATCCACCTCCTCAAACTGGCTTCCCAGCATTGGACCCCGGCAATAAAAAGTTCAATAGCCGTCTTGTCGCCCCGATCCTTTTTATACTTCGCGTAACCAAGAATTCTTTCACCTCTGCATTTACTCAATCCATCAAGTCAAGTTCGAACCTGTCGGATGAGCCCAAATAATCATTGCAGTTGGGTAACAACCGGAACCGATCACAACGGATGAAGCGATGGTGTCGGCCTTTTCAGGCCGCCCGAACTGTTCGTGGTTCGGGTTGCGTGGATTGTGCGAAATTTGTTTAATAGACAGCCTTGCTTCATCTCCCGAGGTGAGGACGATGACTTTCAGGCTAACCAGCACGCGAGGCGGACGACGCATGAATTGGAGCGAAACCTCGGTCCTGATCACCGGTGGAACCGGTTCGCTCGGCAATAATCTCACCAAACACCTGCTGAGCCTGCCGAACCCGCCGAAGAAACTCGTGATCTTCAGCCGGGACGAACTCAAACAATTCGAAATGCAGCAGTTGTTCTCTGTGCAGGAATATCCGCAGATCCGGTATTTCATCGGAGATGTCCGCGACCAGCCGCGACTGAAGCGGGCCTTCGAGGGGATCGACGTGGTGATTCACGCCGCTGCTCTGAAACACGTCCCCGCCGCCGAATACAACCCGATGGAGGCGATCAAGACCAACATCCTCGGGGCGTCGAATGTCATCGAATCCGCGATCGACGCCGGCGTTCGCCGGGTAATCGCCCTGAGCACGGACAAGGCCGCCAGCCCGATCAATCTCTACGGCGCCACCAAACTTTGTTCGGACAAACTTTTCGTCGCCGCGAACAACTTCGTTGGCGGCAAGAAGACCCGGTTCAGCGTGGTTCGTTATGGCAACGTCGTTGGCAGCCGCGGCAGCGTGATTCCCTTTTTCTTGAAGATGCGTTCCTCCGGCCGTCTGCCGATCACCGACACGCGGATGACCCGGTTTTGGATCACGCTCGACCAAGCAGTGGATTTCACGCTCAACAGTCTCGACATCATGGAGGGGGGCGAGATTTTCGTTCCCCGAATCCCGAGCATGCGGGTGACTGATCTGGCCACGGCCGTCGCCCCGGAATGCGAAATCGACGTGATCGGCATCCGGCCGGGGGAAAAACTCCACGAAGTAATGATCCCCGAGGACGAATCGCGGAACACTGTGCGCCTCGAAAATTTTTACGCGATCCTGCCGATCCACTTCGGCTTGGACATCAACGGCTACATGGACCGCCACAACGGCATCGCCTGCCCGGACGGATTCTGTTATTCCAGTGATCGCAACGATGACTGGATCACTGTCGAAAAACTGCGGGAAATGCTTTCGCTGGGAACGACCGGGATCAAAATCGCCGCGTGAGCGCCCTCTTCCGATTCAAACGGTCCCTCCCATGTTGAAACAAGCCAAGAGTTTTCTCAAGTCACTTCCGTTCACAGACCGCGTCAATCTGGCGTTCAAGCAATGGCAGGTTCGCGGTCTGCCGGACTTTTCCTCGCCGGAGTCCGTCAATCGTTGGCTGCTTCGTCGTACGCAGATGGAAGCACCCTCCATCCCTTTTTCCACGGAAGTGACGCACCATCAGCGGCTTGCCCGATGGTTGGTTGATTTACACCAGACGACCGCCCAAACACGACCCGAGTTGAAGGGGCGGCGAATTCTGGTCACGGCGTTGCACAATCGCACTTGGATTTGGTATTGCATGCCAATTGCGATGGCGCTGGCCGGCCGGGGCGCGACCGTCGATTTCGCCTGGGCTCAGTTCACGGATTACCTTGGCGAGATGCCGGGCAACGAATACGCGGTGTCGGCGACCTCTATTGAAGAAATTGCCCTTCCCGTGCATCCCCGGTTGCGGTTCATTCCGTTCAACCAGCTGCCAAAGGCTGAGACAACGGCCGAGTACCGGATGATCGCCGAAAAATACGGCTACCGGGATACCTGCCATATCACAGCCCGCGAGACATGCAGCCCGGAATCAAATCCAGAACATGCCCGCATCGCCCGCATTCGCACGGCCCGCAATTTGGAGGCACTGGGTCGATACGCCCGCCTGCTCGACGAGGGGAACTACGACTGGGCCATCTTGCCGAACGGGGCGATTTATGAATACGGCGCCTGTTATGACTTGGCGAAGTCTCAGGGAGTTGGTTGCTCTGCGTTTGATTGTCATGAACGAACGAACGTCATCAACGTGGGCGACCGACAGCCGTGCGTTTATTGGGACATGACCACGTTTTGGGAAGCGGACGGAAACCATGATCTTCCCCCCGAGCGACTCAAACGTGTCACTGAATTGTTGATGCGCCGAGAGCAACCCAACTGGGCCGCCCAAGGGGATTTCGTGTGGCACGGCCAACTGGCCGCAGTGCAACCCATCCCTGAATTGCTCGAAAAACTTTCTCTCTCGGCCGAGAAGCCCACTGCTCTGCTTTGCACCAACCTCGCTTGGGATTCGGCCGTGCTTGGCCGCCAGCGAACGTTTAAGAGCATGATTGAGTGGATTATCGAGAGCATCCGTTGGTTTGGCGAACACCCCGAATTTCAACTCATCGTGCGGGTTCACCCGGTTGAAAAAAGCGTCCGCACCAACGAACCCGTCGTGGCCACCGTGGGGGAACAACTTCCCAACCTGCCATCGAATGTCCGGCTGGTGGACGCCAACGAAAAGGTAAACACCTACGGCTTGATGCGTCTCGCCCATTGCGGGCTGGCTTATACGTCCACGGTCGGGTTGGAGATGGCCACCCGGGGGCTTCCCGTGGTCGTGGCCGGAAAGACTCACTACGCCGAACATGGTTTCACGATTGAGGAACCAGACCCGGAGTCTTACTTTCGCAGGCTGGGGCAATTGCTCGCCCCAAAGACGCCGTTTCGCCTCACAGCCGACGAAGTACGGCTGGCCGTGTGTTACGCGGATTTATTTTTTGAGAAAATGCCCCGGCCGTTTCCGTGGTGGAATCTCAATCTGAACGAGACCTTCGCGGATCACTATCCCCTGGCAAAACTTCTCACCGGGGATGGCCCGCCGGAGTATCTCGACACGCTGGATCTGTTCGCCGGTTTGCCACCACAAGCTCGATAATCACCGCCAGCCCCATCGACGCGGGAATGCGCCCGCCAGCCAGGCTGCTTTTCGCCACGTCGGCACGCGCGTCCTTTCCCTAAACAGATCACCGTTTCGGTGTTCGATTTCGAGAAGCAAATCCTCGTAAGTGTCGATCATCGCGGAAAAGATCGCCCGGCCGGCGGGAAAGAGAAACGGACGCAACCGGCGCCCCTCGGAATAATATCCCTTCGTTCGGTCGATCTGAAAACGCAAAAACGTTCGGAATTTCTCGTTGTCAGCCGACCATCCCTCGGGGGGACAGCCCCAGAGCATCCATTCAGATTCCGGCAAATACACCCGGCCATTGGCGAGATCCTCGGCCAAGTCTCGCAAGATATTGGTGAGTTGAAAGGCAATACCCGCCGACTCGGCAAACTTCAGGGCCATCGGATCTCGAAAGCCCCAGATGTGAACGCACGCCAACCCCACCGCTGAAGCAACCCGGTGACAGTACCCGCGAAGTTCCTCAAAGGTGCAAATTTGAACCGGGTGGAGATCTTGTTCCACCCCCTCAATGACCAGTTCCAGATAACGCACCGGGATGTCCCATCGCCGGATCGTGTCCGCCAGGGCAGGATGAATGGCATGGACGAATTCGTTGTTCATGGCCGCATGAAGTTGATCCCGCCACACAGTGAGTGCGAACTGTTTCTTTTCCGGTTCGCCGACCTCGTCCGCGAGATCGTCCGTGATTCGCATGAACGCATACAGGGCTTCCATCGCGCGACGCTGAAGCCGGGGAAGAGTCAGAAACGCCGGGTAGAAGTTTCGGGCCGTCCGGCGGGTGAGTTGATGGCAGTAACGATAAGAGACGGCTGTGTTCACCGGAACCATCCCGCGAACCGGCCGAGCATGGCGCCGAGAATCAATTTCGCCTTTCCCCCTTTTGTGAGCTTCGGCCGGGTCGTCCACACGTCATAATTCAGGTTTTCGATGCGATCAAGAATGGCCCGGCCTCCTCGCAGAAACAGATCGATATCCGAACGCACATCTCGCGGCAACCGGCCAAGGAGCGGTTCTCCGGTGTTGAACATCTCGCGGGTGCGGGCCACTTCAAATCGCATTAGTTCACGAAACGCCGGAGTGGGGCATTTCCCCTCCAAATCCGCATCCGGATAGCCAAACCGACGGCGGTCCTCCTCGGGGATGTACACCCGGCCGAGGTTTTCCAGATCACACCGAATATCCTGCCAAAAATTCGCCAGTTGAAGTCCGGTGCAAACATGATCGGAGAGAATCGCGTTCTCAGGCGTAAACGACTCGGACAAATAGAGGACCAACCGGCCGACCGGGTTGGCGGATCGTCGGCAATAATCAAGTAGCTGATCGTAGGTCTCATACCGACTGACAAACTGATCTTGCTCGAACGCACTCAAGAGATCGAGAAACGGCTCGGGGGGAATGCGGAAACGATCAATAGTCGGCTTCAAGGCCGCGAACACCGGATGCCGAATGTTTCCGGCGTAACAAGCCCGTAATTCCTCCCGCCACCAATCGAGCAGGCTCAACGCATTCTCCCGCCCGCCGGTTTCATCCGCGAGGTCATCGGCCCATCTACAATAGGAATAGACTGCCTGAAAATGCGGAACCAACCGCCGGGGAAGCAACACGGAGGCGACTGAGAAGTTTTCGTAGTGAGTCCTTGTCACCCACGCACAGTAGTCCTTCGCAGACCGGAATGATCCGCTCCACGGCGGGGTGGCGGGGCCGTGGCGAAGAAGTTGATCCGCAAAGTTCCATCCCGCGTCGGCCATGAATGATCCGTCGTCCCCGGTCGGTTTCACCTGTTGTATCGCAGCGGCCGGTTGTTTCCTCTTTCACCCGACGGGTGGCCCTGTTACGATCAACCCGTGTTTCTTCTCACTCCGATTTCCGGCGGAACTGTCATGACACGCCGTTGCCTTGCCTTCCTTCTGCTTTGCCTTCCCGGAATGGCGTTTGGCCAGGACCACGAGGAAGCCATGCTTCGCTCGGCCGGTCTTCCCGCCGACTCCGCATTCCTGATCGAATACCTCAAACAACGGACACGGGACACCATCCCGGCCGACGAACTGAACAAACTTCTTGAAGAGTTGGGCGCCGAGGCCACGGCCGGATCGGCGACGGCCAAACTCGTGCAACGGGGGCCGTCGGCCATTGCCGCATTGCGTCGGGCAAAAAACGACGCCGGGAACCAGATTCTTGGCGAACGCGCATCCAAATGTCTCGCCCTCATTGAGGGAAAGGCGGGGACCGACTTGACGGCCGGTGTCTTGAAACTGGCGACGGCTCGACAGGCTCCTGGCGCCACCGAAACGATTCTGGCTTTCGCTCCCCATGCCGAGGATTCTGGGGTGTTGGATGTCGTCGGCACTTCGCTGGTCCGGCTCGCCTATCCGGATGGCAAGTCAGACACTTCCCTCGCAAACGCAATCACCAATCGGCAGGCGCTGATTCGGATGCTGGCGGCGGAGGCCCTTGCCCGTGCCGATCAACCAGCAACCAAGCGAATGCTTGTCCCCCTGCTCTCCGACCCTGTGCGGATCGTCCGGCAACGGGCTGCCATCGCTCTGTGCAAGGCCGACGAAATCCTGGCTGTCCCGGTTTTGGTGGAATTGCTGGCGACGGCCACCAAGGCCGAGAGAGTTCCGGTTGAGGAAACTCTGCAAAATCTTGCCGGCGAGACTGGCCCCAAGGGTTTGCCCGTTGGCGATGATCCGGTCGCCCGGCAGGCGGTGCATCAGGGGTGGGAAAAATGGTGGAAGAAAGTTGACGGCCCCGGCCTGCTGGATGAATTCCGCACCCGCACGCTGCACCCCGAGGAAGTGGCCGGGGTGAGGGATTTGGTTCGCAAACTTGGGGACGAAAATTACCGAGTGCGGGAAAAAGCCACCGAAGCCTTGGGCAAACTCGGGGCGAAGGCACTCCCGTTCGTGCGAGAAGCGGCGAAGGACATGGATGGCGAACGCTCCCGCCGGGCCGAAGAGTGTGTCATCCGAATCAATTCCAGCGAGACGAAACGCCTGCCATCCGGCATTCCCCGCCTGACCGCCCTGCGTCGGCCCGTGGACGCGATCGATGTGATGCTCGCGTATGTGCCGTTCATTGATGATGACGAGGGGATCATCAATGAGATTCGCACCGCCCTGAGCGTCATGGCTCTGGATGCGAACGACAAACCGGATTCCGCGTTGCTGAAAGCGCTGAACGATCCGTTGCCGTCCAAGCGATCTCTCGCCGCCGAGGCTCTTTGCCGGGGGGCAGGGCCGGGGGTACGGCCGACCGTGAAGAAACTGCTTGCCGATCCCGTTCCTGCGGTGCGGCAAACTGTTGGCATTGCCTTGGTGGGCCTCGGCGACAAAGACGCCGTTCCGGTGTTGATTGACCTGCTCGGGACACTGCCAGCCAACGCGACTTGGCCGACGCAGGACACCCTTCAGATGCTGGCCGGGGAAACGACAATTCCCCCGGCGGCCTCCGACAGCCTTGATGACCGCCGCAAACACCGCAACCAATGGGCTGACTGGTGGAAAGCGAGCGAATCTAAAATTGACGTCGCCAAGCTGATGCAAGCCCCCGGTTATTTGGGTTACACACTGCTGGTTCAAGTTCAGAACAACAGCAACGGCCGGGTGATCGAAATCGGTCGGGATGGTAAAATCCGTTGGAAAATCGAGAACCTGCGATATCCCGTGGATGCCTTCATGCTGCCGGGAGAGCGCGTGCTGATCACTGAATGGGATGGCAACAAGGTGACGGAATACGACACCCGCGGCAACATCATCTGGAAAAAAGAGGGCCTGGTCGGCCGGGCGACCAATGCCAACCGACTGGCCAGCGGAAACACGTTCATCTCAACGACCAATGAATTGCTGGAAGTGGACAAGGCCGGCAAGGAAGTTTACAAGATCCCGGTTCCGCTGGGCATCACGGCCGCCTATCGTGCCGCCAACGGGGATATCGTTTGTCTGCGAAACGACAGCAAGGTGGTCCGATACAACACGGCCGGGAACGAACTCAAAACATTCGACTCCAAGCGAGATTCCTCGTGGACGAGCGGACTGGATTTGCTTCGTAACGGAAACATTCTCGTCACTCAGCCGAACCCCAGCCAGAAAGTCACCGAGTACACCCCCGACGGCAAACAGGTTTTTGAGTGGAGCACCCCCGGCGTCACCACCGCCACGCGACTGACCAACGGGAACCTGCTCGCGGCCAGTCACGGGGGAAAGATCGTGATCGAATACGACCGGGGCGGCAAAAAGGTTTGGGAATACAAGGATGACTTCCACATCTTCCGGGCGCGGCGCCGATAAAACAACTGCCGACGGGAAGCATCGGGTTAATTCGAGGACGGCATGGTTGAACTAGATGATTGGTGGTGGGCCGAAACGCCGATGGGAGACCGGATTCGCATTGATCCCGTCGGCGTGTTGGCCGACCGGGGAGTGAATATCCCTCCGGGAACCCCGGACACGACGATTCGCGAAGTGCTTCGCATTGTGTCACTGCTCTGGGTGGACGGCCGGATCATTCCGCTGGAACACTTTTACATTGACCCGGCCGACGAGGGACTGTTGTTTGGTCGCGGCGTATGGGAATCGACCCGCACTCAGGATGGGGTGCCGTGGCTTTGGCCGTGGCATCTCGACCGGCTTCGCAAAACGGCGGCCGTTCTGGGCATTAACATCGCTCCCGAACGATTGCCGAATGCGAATCAAGTCGCCGAATATGTCCGCACCCTCACTTCGCAAGACGTGGTGATCCGGTTGAACGCGACCGCCGGCCGACCGGGAATGCCCGGCATGGTGTGGATGAGCGCGGCCTTGCAACAAATTCCTCCGGCATCGATCAGTCTGCAAACATGTCCAAACCCGGTGCAGAAGGGACAACCCTATTTGCTCTGGAAAACGTTCCAATACGCCACCCGGTTGCGGGTCGGCCAACAAGCCACCCAAGCGGGATATGACTCCGCACTGTTGTTGGACGCAGATGGCAATCTACAAGAAGCCTCTCACGCCAATATCTTCATCCGACTACCCGAAGGATGGGCCACACCCACAGCCAACGGCGGTTTATTGCCCGGCACAGTGAGGCAATTCTTGTTGCAGCAATCCCCCCTGCCCATCCGGGAACAACTGATTCCGGTGGAATTGATCGAGCAAGCGAGCGAGGTGTTCGTCACCAACAGCAACATGGGAATTGTTCCGGTGACGCAGATCGACCGATATACTTACCCGGTCGGAGCCGAAACCACTGCCTTGATGAACTGGCTGACTCCCACGACACCGGCGGGAAATCAATTGCGATTTGTGGAACGCCGAACGCCAATGCGGTAAGGGCTGGATTTCGATGAATTGAACAAAAAAGCCCCGGACATTGTCCGGGGCTTCGGCAGTCTTCAATCCGAAAACTTATTTCACTTCCAACAGTTCGATCATAAAGATCAACGTGGCGTTTTGCGGAATGACCGGCGGCCGGCCATCGGCGCCATAAGCCAGTTCCGGCTTGATGATGAGCTTCCGCTTGCCGCCAGCCTTCATGCCTTGAAGCCCTTCGGTCCAGCCCTTGATAACGGCCGTCTTGCCGATGGTCAGATCAAACGGCTCCTTGCGATCCACGCTGCTGTCGAATTTCTTGCCGTCTTCCAGCGTGCCGGTGTAATGCACGGAGACGCTCGAACCCGACTTGGCCTCGGCCCCGTTGCCCACCTTGAGGTCCACATACTTCAACCCGCTGGCCGTGGTGACGATTTTGTCGTTCCCCGGTTCCTCGGCGGTGAGAGTGTTGTCCCCGGTGATGGAGACAACGACGGCCAAAATGACGGCGGCCAGCAAGACCATCCCGGCGGCCCCGGCAACAAATGTCTTCGCTTTCATCGCGTGATTGCTCCGAATAAGAGTGTGTTTCTGGAAGAATTAGTTTAGCTGACGTTGATGAGTTCCACAACAAAGGTCAGTTCAGCCTTCGGGGGAATCGCCCCCGGATAACCTCGTTCGCCGTAGGCAAGTTGGTACGGAATCACCAATGTCCGACTGCCACCAACTTTCATGCCGACGACGCCTTCGTCCCACCCCTTGATGACCTGCCCGCCCCCGAGCCGGAAGCTGAACGTCTTGAGGCGGTCCTTGCTGCTGTCAAACTTGCTGCCGTCCGCAAGAGTGCCGGTGTAATGCACTTCGACGGTTTTCCCGGAAACCGCTTCCTTCCCGGTGCCGACAACGGTGTCTTCGTACTTCAATCCGCTGGGTGTCGTAATCAAGGGATGCTCCCTGTTCCAAGGTTTCGATCCGGTTGTCAGACCATGATATGGACCAAACCAAGCGGGAAGAGGGAAGAAACCGCTTACCGCAACGAATCCAGAATCCCTAACCGCATGGCCGTGATACTCGGCAACAACCCGCCGATGCGACCCATCACGATGGTGAACAGCAACCCGCAGACCACCACATCAGGGCCGAAGATCAACCGGGTGACCACGCTCTTGCCACCGGGACCGCCCCCGCCGGAGACAGTGCTGGTGATGGACAGGCCGCCGTACAGGGCCGTCGCGATGACCTCGATCCCCAGCAACATCATGATTCCCAGCAATCCCCCGAGCAGGGCGATGGCCAGCGATTCGATCATAAACGATACCAACACTTGCCAGCGTTTGAAGCCAAGCACTCGCAACACGCCGATGTCTTTGGTGCGCTGGGCGATGGCGGCGAACATCACCAGCATGATGCCGATGATCCCCCCCAAGGCCATGATGATGGCGACAATGGTGACCATCATCACCATTTGCGAATTGGACTTGCCGAGATCCTCGTAATACTTGAGTTCGTTGACTGCCCGCACGCGAGGGGTGGTGAATTCCTTGGTCAGCCAGGCGGCCATGATTTGGGCTGATTCGTCTTTGTCGTCGTCAATCCGCATCACCACGCTGGTGTAGGATTGTTTGCCGAACTGTTTCGACATGCGGGCGTTTGTCGCCCATGTTTCGGAACCGAATGTGGACCCGGCAGATTTCATGATGCCGACGATCACCATTTTCAGGTCGCCCAATAGGAAAGTGTCCCCGACATCCATTTTCTCCCGGCCGTAATCATCCGCGAAAGCGGCGGCCGCCCCCTCGCCGACGACGCAAGGCGTCCCCGTGGAGCCATCCGGCAGGGCCATGCTCCCTTCCCGGCCAAACCATTCCCCCTTCAGCAATTCAATGTTGTGGACCTTCCCGGCCACGATGGCGTCCTCCAACCCGCGAAGCTGCACAAACCGCCGTTTACCGGGGACGGCCGGGGATTCCTGGTTGATGACGAAATATGTTTCCTTGCTCACCAGCTTGATCGGCGGTTGTCCGGGGGTGCCGGGCATGGTCTTGATGGTCACCGGCTTTTCCATGGTGCGTTCACTGTCGTTGCGATAATCAACAAACGCCTTTTCCAGTTCCAGTTTGCCAACGTCGCCGTAACCGAGGTTGCTGAATACCTCGTCCGTCGCCCCTTCCGACAGCACAAAGATGTTCCCCGGAATCCCCGAGTTGGCCGTCAGGCGGCTCACGCTGTCCAGAAAGCCCATCATGATGGTTAGCAGACCAACAACGACGGTGAACGCGAATCCGGTCATGGCCGTCGTGATCCAACGGACCCGGAGGTTCCGAAGGTTGTAATTCAACGGAACCTTGCCAATGGCAAAGATCAAACCGATGTCGATCAGGTACATCAGGATGAGAACGTAGGGCCAGCCATCGATCATGGCATTCGGCAATTTGAGCGAGAGCTGTTTGCCGAAGATGAATTCGGCTGCCTGCCCGAAAGTCCGGCTGGAGAGATTTAGCCAAGTGACGATCTGCACCGACACGGCCAGCAAGGCAATCAACAGCGTGATACCGGAGAGAAGGGAAAACAATCGGCGCCCGATGTCACCGAATATCGTTCTCGCCCGTTGTTGCGTGTCTGACAGCACGGTTTCCGAAGAGGCCACCAACGGAATACAGAGGATGAAAACCGAAAGGGGCAACAAGGCGAAGCCGACAATCAACATGAGGCCGATCAGGCCCAGGCCGGAAGCACAGAACCGGAGGATTGCGAGGGCGGTTATCGTGGTCCGGGTTGTCTTCTCGGCCGGGGGCAGACCATCCTCGTGCTTGACGACAACTTGCGTGGTGGGCGCCACTCGGGCCTTGATCGCCATGAAACATACTCTCAAAAAAAAGACTGGGACTCGGTCAATAATCCACTCACGCCACCCGGCTAAACACTTCGGACACCTTGATCTTCCGGGCTGACCACGCAGGCATGATGGTCCCGAGCGCGGAGGTGATCGTGCCGATGGCCGGTCCCCACCACAGGGCGCTGGCGGGGACAAAAAACTTGCCAAAAAAGCCAATGGGCAAGGGTATCCCGCCCATCGCATTCACCAACGAATAAGCGGTGGCTGTCGCCAGAAAACCGCTCAACGAACCGAGCAGCAACGCTTCCCCGAGAACAAGCGCCATCACCATCCAAGGCCGGAAACCCAGCACCTTCAACACGGCCATTTCCACCCGGCGTTCCCGCACGCCGATGCTGATGACCAGCGAGATCACCAGTGTGGTGACCGCCAGCAAACCGGGCGCAAGGGCATAACGCAGGAAGCGAATGAGATCCTTGTAGGGTGACAGGAAGTTGGCATAGGCCGAGGATTCGATTTCCATCTTCACCGCCGGGGTAAAACGGCCGGAGGTGTTTAATCGCTCGGAAAACGACTCGAAAACGGCCTTGTTCGGCAGACGAATCCAGATCAGGTTCATGCACTTATCCGCGAGCGGATGGGCCTTGCCATTTTTCCCCTCATACTCGCTCAGGGCATTGTCCAAATACTTTCGGCTCATCGCCGCGCTTTGGTCCCAACGGGTGCCGGCGGGAAACTCCGCGACAATCTCGAAGTCGAAGACCAAATCCTTGTAATTCAGGCTCGTGACCTGAATGCGATCCCCGACTCGCTTGTTCATTTGCACTAGCTTCGCATGACCGATCACGACGGCCCGCGGATTCTGGCCCATCATCTTGCAGGCTTCTTCCAGCATCTTGAATTGTTCGGCCGTCAGGTCTTCAAGGCCGGGCATCATCTTGATGACTTTCTCCGGCTCCGTGCAGAAGAAAAAGAGAGAGTTCATCGGAGTTCGTTTGGACGGGTCCAGCGTCCCGCCGACGAACGCCCACGTCATCAGGTTGTCTTCAATGTTCTCGGGCTTTTGTCCCTCCGGCAGTTCTTCCAACATCGACTTGATGGTGTTCAAGTGGCTTGGCTTCATCTGGCTGGGAATTTGGTATTTCTCCGTGATGAGCCCCTTCATATTGGCGTCTTTTTCCTGGGTTAATTTGTCCAGAAAATCCAACACGCTCCACACACAGGTGACCACCCAGACGAGGACGAAGATGGCGAGATAAGTCAGTGAGGTGCGCAAGAGATTGCGGCCCAGACTCCGAAGGATCATCGTCATGCCGCGACGGCCGAAAATGAACGAGAAGCCAAACACCAGCAGGGGAAACGGGCCGATGATGAGCATGAAAAAAATTCCGACGCCGCGAATCAGTTGGATAATGCTCAATTGCATGGAACTCTGCGACTCGACCACCAAACTCACCATGCCGTCCAGCCGACGTAGTTGTTCCTTTGACAATTCCGTATGGTCCCCCTCCGGAGGAGGCGCATAGATTCCCGCCTGTTGCTGACGAATGATCTTCTTCAATTCTTGATCACGGACCCTCGCTTTGGCCTGGGCGGCCTTTAACTGTGATTTTCGGTCCGCTTCTTCTTCCGGCGTTTCCGGCTTCATGGTTGCGGGGACGGACAAACCATCGATGATTTCCGGCGTGGCCCCCTCGTCCATGACCAGCATCGCATGTCCGCCGACAGGATCTCGCTTCCATTCAACGGCCGTCCCCTCCGGGTAACGCCAGATGATTTTCTCCCCGGCTTTGCGAGTGAGATCGTCGTATTTGCCTTCAAAGAGGGTTTGGGTTGTTCCCTTTTTCCCAAGGGGCAGTTTCTCAAAAATGTCGAACACGCCGAAATAGCCGAATGTGATGACGGTGGAGAACAAACTGATGGCCGGAAATCCCGTCCAGACGGCTTGGGCAAAGGATCGCCGGAGGATTTTGCCGGTGCGTTCCTCGGCTGCCCAGAACCAGAGATTCTTGTAAAACATGGACGCGAAAAAGATCGGCAGGGTGAGCAAGCCCATGAACAGGCCGGCGCCAACCAGAATGCCAAGAATCGTTAACAGGGCCAAGGCGGCCTGACCGAGGGAAAATTCAAGAGACATGCCCGGCATGATGATTCCTCAAGCGGCGTGATTCAATCTCAGCGTGACAATTACGCCACGCCCGCTTTTTGGCGTTGGCCGAGTTTGGCGGTGCGGTCGTCGTCCAGCACAAGGCGGCCTTTTTCCAAGTGCAACGCTCGCATGGCTCGTTCGGCGGCGTGGGGGTCGTGCGTAACCATAATGATGGTCTTGTTCATCTGCCGACACAGCACGTCCATCAACGTCAGGATTTCGTCGGCTGATTTGCTGTCCAAGTCCCCGGTCGGTTCGTCGGCGACGATCAGCACCGGGTCGGTCACCATCGCCCGGGCGATGCCGACCCGTTGTTGCTGGCCGCCGGAGAGCATCCCCGGCCGGTGGCTCATGCGGTCGGTCAGGCCGACGAGATCAAGGGCGGTCAGCACTTGCTTGCGGCGTTGCTCCTTGGTCATCGGCAGGAGCAACAGCGGTAGTTCGACGTTCTCATAGGCCGTCAGCACCGGGAGCAGATAGTAGAACTGGAACACGAAGCCGACACTGCGAGTCCGCCAGCGGGCCAGTTCGCTTTCGGACATCCGGGAAACATGTTCGTTGTCCACATAAATGTCCCCGCCGGTCGGAGAGTCCAAACCGGCGATGAGGTTCAACAGCGTGGTTTTGCCAGAACCGGACGGCCCCATGAGGGCGAGGAATTCCCCGGCGGGGACATCCAGCGTGAGCTTTTGCAACACCCGGATTTCCTCGCTGCCGCGAGAAAATGACTTGTATAAATCGCGGACGCGGACCATCGCTTGCTTTTCGGCGGGCATGACGGGATTCTCCATCAGTGTTATTTCTTGGGAGGGGCAACGGAGGCTTCGTCGTCTGCTTCGTCGGCCTTTACCTTGGCTTTGTAAACGTCAGTCACCTCGCGGTTCAGGAAGGTGACGGACACGCCCATTTCCGGCTTGAGATAAGAACCCTGTTTTTCTCCGGGCGGAATCACCACTTTAATACGCACCGGCACAACGCTTTTGGCCCGGTTGGCGATGGGCATCATGCGCTCCACATAACCCTCGTACACCCGTTCCGGGTAGGCATCGGACCGCACCTTGCAGACCAGATTTTGCTTGATCTTGGAGATGTCGCGTTCCTGCACTTCCAAGTCCACTTCCAGTTTCCGCAGGTCGGCGATTTCGCAAAGACTTGTCGCCACGCCCCCCACGACCGGATTGAGCAGGCTGCCAATCTCCGCTTTCTTGGTCAGGATGATACCGGTCACAGGCGATCGGATGGTGCAGTTGTCCAGCTTCCATTCCACCTGAGCCAGTCGGGCTTTGGTGGCGTTGTATTCGGCCTCGGCGGCCTCGATCTTTTCCTTGCGAGGGCCGGCTTTCACCAAGTCGTAAGCTTTTTGCTTGGCTTCCACCCGCTTCACGCCCGAGCGGTAATTAGCCTCGGCCACTTCGTATTCTTTGGTCGTGATGGCGTTGCTCTTCTGAGTCTCAAATCGTTGCCATTCCCGGCGATATTGTTCCTGGAGCTCCCGGGCATCCTCCAACTCGGCAAACGCCTGGGCGATTTCTTCGATCCGGCTTCCGGCCACCATTTCGGCGTATTTGGCCTTGGCCGACGCCATCTGGGCCACGGCCTCGGCCTTGGAGGCGAGCAACGGCGTCTGCTCGATCTCGGCGAGGATTTCACCTTTTTTGAAGGACATCCCTTCTTCGATGTTCAACTTCACAATCCGGCCGGCCACGTCGATGGGGCTGATGGATATCTGTTGGGTGGGGATGAGATATCCCTTCACTTCCAACAACACGGCTTCCGGGTTCGTGTTTTCCGGCTGGCCAGCTTTGGGCTTCTCTTCAGACTTTTTGGAAACCCCCGATTTGCCGGCGTCAGCGGATGTTGTTCCGCTCGGTGTCGTTGTGTTGTTCGATGGAGTCGCCCGATAATACTTGATGCCAAAGCCCGCCCAGCCGAAGGCCAGAAGGATGCAAATCGTCCACGGCAACCACGTGGAGTTGTTGTTCCGCGTCTTGCCGCCGTCAAGCTTGCCGGTGAGACGCAGTTCCCGCACCCGTTCGCTCAGGGCGGGCATTCCGTTGGTTGGTTCATCGGCCACGTTGCTTCGATCACTCATTGAGGTCGCTCCCGGCCGGTTTTTTTGGCCGTGGTTTTGATGAACAAGGGGGCCAGCAGGCCGACACACAACTCCAGCATTTCCCCGCGGTCAAAAGCATCCGGGTCGACGGCTAGTTGCATCGTGAGGCCGTGCATGATCGCCTGAAACAATGAAGCGATCGTCTTCGGGGATACTTTTTTCGCCAGCACCGCCGTGGGATTGGCGCTCACGCTCCAGTGCGCGCCCATTCCCATGCGCATTTCGCCGAAACTGGTCGCTAATTTTTCCCGGAAATCCTCCCGGTGGGCCATTTGGGCGAGAAAAGTATATTGGAGAGCGTGAAATTCCCATCCGACGGGGCTTCTTCCAAGAACGGTTGTCAGAGCTTTGGTGATCATCTCCCAAATACCGGGAAGCCCGTGCTTGTCTTTGATGTCGTCCAATCCATGCACTTGACTGATCAACAGGGCCAGAAGACGGTCGAACACCGCCAGCAGAATATCTTCCTTGGTTGGGAAGTAATAAGTGAGCTGCCCCCGCTTCATGCGGGTTTCGCGTTCGATCTTCGAGAGCGAAAGGTTGTGCAACCCCTGCGAAATAATGATCCCGACAGCCGCCTCGACGATCTGTTCCCGCCGGGCGCGGGCGATCACACTGTCGGCCGGTGGTCGATGATTTGGCGTTTTGGTGCCCATAGATGTTTGTGTAGACCGTTCGGACTACGTCGAATGTAGTCCGAACGGTCTACATCTGTCAAGACGACTTGGCGGTCTGGGGAAAGATTGCGGAAGTTTTCATATTCGTGATGTTCGGTTCGTTACACGTCCTTGGTTCGTCCGCTTGCTATAACTGAAAGGGAAGTTCCGCACCACGAGGCCACATCGCTTTGACAGTCCTGTTCGCCATGATTGGGGTGATCTTCGCCCAACCGCTTGCCGTGGCGGCCATCGCCGGGGGGGCGGCCGCCATCCCGGTCATCATCCATTTGCTGAACCGCAAACGGTATGTCGTCATCAACTGGGCGGCGATGCGATTTTTGCTGGCCGCCCAGCGCAAAAACACCCGCCGGTTGAAACTGGAGCAATGGCTGCTCCTGACCACGCGGATGTTGCTCGGCCTGCTGGTCGTGCTGGCGATGGCCGCCGTCTCCCCGTGGGCCGAACGGCTCTGGCAGCGGTTCTTCCCCGGCACGGTGCTGACCGTTTCCAATATGGGCCGCACCCATCGCATCATCGTGATCGACGGCTCTTATGCGATGACCACCCGGCGGGATGACGAACGCACCCGGCTTGACCACGCCCGCGATCTGGCCCGCGAGATCATCACCGGCGCCAGCCCCGGCGATGCTTTCAGCCTGATTCATCTCACGTCGCCGGTGCAACCTCTTGTGCCGGGTCCGGCCGAGGATCGGGATAAGATCCTGCGGCAACTTGACGAAATCCCCGTTACTCACGGGACCGCCGATGTGGTCGGCGGTCTCAGGTACGTTGCCGAACTGGTGAACAAACCCCTTGGCAAGTTCGCCCGGCGTGAGGTCTATTTCCTCACGGATGCCCGGCGAACCGGCTGGCCGATGCCGACCGGCGACACGGCCAAACCCGTCGAGGGCGCGCCGGGTTCGACGACTTCGGCCGCCGCGTCGTGGAGCCGAATTTTTGCCAATTCCCGCGTGATCTTCCTGGATGTTGCCGGGAAGGACGAAGACAATCTGGCCATCACGAATCTAAGCATTGGCGATTCGCTGCCGCTGGCCAACCAAGATTTGGCAGTCACCGCCCAGATTCAGCTATTCGGCCGGCAACCCCGCGAGAAAGTACCCGTCGAACTGCTCGTCGGCCGGACGGGTGACAAATCCGGGCCAAAGGCGGTCTCGCAAAAGCTGGTTGATATTCCGGTCAACACGGCCGTGACAGTGAATTTTGCCCTTGATCGCCTCAACCGTTTGCGGGAACCGGGCCAATATCTCATTCAGGTTCGTGTCGGCGAGGATCATCTTCAACTGGACAATTCACGGTCGCTGATTGTCAGTGTGCGGGACACCGTTCCGGTGATGGTAGTGAACGGCAAACCCTCCCCCGAACCGCTTGACCGGGCCGGGGAATTTTTGAAACGGGCGTTGAATCCTTTCCCCGAAGGAGAACGCTCGGCCGAGAGCCCCGCCAAGGTGACCACGCTCAACCCCCGCGAGTTTCAGGACGCCGGGTTGGGCAATCTCTTCAAACCCGATTCGCCGACAGATGTCGTGTTCCTCTGTGACGTGCCAACCATCGGGGGGAACGAAGCCGCCCGACTTGAAGCCCACTTGAAGCGGGGCGGCAGTGTGGTGATCGGTTTCGGGCCAAACTCCTCTAAAAATCTTGATGCCTACAACCGTGTGCTATTCGACGATGGCAAAGGCATCCTCCCCGGCCCGTTCACAGGAGTTCGCCGGGTGGAGAACAACCACTACTTCACGTTGCTGGCCGACGAGGAAACTTTCAAACAGCCCCCTCTGGTCGCCTTCCGAAGCGAGCAAGAACGGAGCAGTCTCGGCACGCCGCACTTCACGCAATTCGTGCGGATGGATCTGCCGCCAAACAGTCCGGCCCGGCGAATCTTTTCGTTCCTTCCCTCGGAAAAGTCCGGCAAGGGAGATCGTCTTGAGCCGGCGGTGATCGAATGGCCAAAACACCGCGGTCGGGTGGTCGTGGTCACCACCTCGCTGAACGCGGACTGGAACGAATGGCCGCGAACGCTCTCTTATGCCCCGTTCATGCAAGAACTCTTGCGAATGTGCGTGGCCGACGCCAACCGGCTCACGGTTATCGCCGGGGAATCGGTCGAGCAATATGTCTCCCCGCAGTTCGTTGGCTTGTCGGCTGACATCAACCGTTTGGGTGACGCAGACTTTGTCAGCGATCCGGCAACTGTCACCTTAACGGACGAAGCCGGGCTGGTGCGTTTCCCGCATCTTGATTTGTCCGGGGTCTATCGGGTGACCATCGGCGGCAAGCAGGAATCAATGCTGGCCGTCAATGTCCCGTTGGTGACCGGAACCGGCGGGGCCGAGGCCGATTTGAGACGCTGGAACACCGGGGCGTTCAAGGAACTCGTTCCCGAAGCGGATGTCCAAGTGGTGAGCCAGCTCGCCGACGTGCAACGAGCGACCGGCGCTCTTACCACGGAAACCGAAATCCCCGCCGACCCGCGCGGGCCGACCGTGGCCCGCTTGCTCGGGTTGGTTTTGCTCGGGTTGTTGGTTCTCGAATCGATCCTGGCTCTCAAATATGGTTCGGCGAGGGCGGGTTCTTCCCCCGACCCGTCGCGGGTGAAACCGCAACGATGGACAACGGCCCTGTGGCTCATTCCCTTATTGCTATCGCTCGGTGTTTTGGGGGTGGTGCTGCATGCATTGATCTCCGGAGAGTTTCTTGGCTTCCTCTCGATGTCACTGCGAGAACCGATTGAAACCTGGCTCGGCGTTCCGGCGGCGGCCCCCGGCGAGGGAACTCGCTGGCGCATTGAAACCCGGCCATATCTTTCCGGCGACACCGGCACGAATTGGTGGTTCGTCAGCCTGCTGACGGCCGCCTTCGCCGGTTTTGTCGTCTGGGTTTATCGCAAAGAACGACTGGCCGAACCGGCTACGCCGCTTTCATCGGTTCGCCAGCCAATGCACCGATTGATCGCCCTGCGGATCGGCATGGCCTTCTTGCTTATGTGGGTGTTTATGCCGCAAACCCGGCTGATGTTTGAGCGGGAAAGCTGGCCGGACGTGGTGGTGATGATCGACGAATCCCGAAGCATGGGCGTCGTCGATGAATTTCACGATCCTCAAGTGAAATCGGCGGCCGAAGAACTCAAGGTCGCCTGGGCCGAACTGGCCGCCCCGCTGATCCGCGAACACGAATCCGAACTGCGACAGGCGAACTCACGCCTGACAAACGCCCCCGTCGCCGAGCAGGCCGTTCTTCGGGACCGCATCGCCGTGTTGGAAGCGAAACTCCTCGATCTCAAGACCCCTCATCGGTTGAATCTCATCAAGGCAATGCTCGCCCGAGGGGATGGCCGTTGGTTGCAAACTCTTGTCGGCCAGCGGCAGATGCGTGTGCATCTCTATCGGGCCTCATCAACGGCGACACCGATGGCCAGCCTCGACAATCCCGAGGCATGTGCGGACTTGTTGAAGGAACTGATGGACGTCCGGCCCACAGGCGACGCCAGCCTGTTGGGAAGCGACGTTTCCACGGTGTTGAAATCCTTCCGGGGGAACTCGCTTAACGCCATCATCATGTTCACCGATGGCGTCAGCACCGGCGGGGAAGACTGGGCGACGGCCGCGAAGCAAGCCGCAAGGGCGGGAGTGCCGTTGCATCTGGTCGGCGTCGGCGACGCAGCCGAAACGCCCGATTTGGCCATTACCGAGTTCCGAGCAGAAGACACCATTAACCTGAACGACCGGTTGGTGATGCTCCTCAAGGTCCGCTCACAGGGTCCGGGCCTTCCCGATTCCGTGCCGGTGGTTCTCAGTGAGGTACGGGATGGCAAACCCGTCGAGATTGCCCGCGAGGTGATCCGCCTTGATCCGAACGGCAAGCCTGTGCCGGTAAAGTTCGTGCATCAACCCAAAGAGGCGGGTGAAAAAACATTCATCGTTGACATCCCAAAACAGGCCGAGGAACCGGATCAAACCAACAACCGCGTCGAGCATCGCGTGTTTGTGGCCGAAGCCAAACGGCTTCGGGTGCTGATGATTGAGGGCTTCCCCCGTTATGACTATCGGTATGTGAAAAGCCTTTTCGAGCGAGAATCCGATGCGGTCAAGGGAAACAAGTCCATTGAATTGGAGGTGTATCTCATCTCCGCCCAACCGGACTCTCCAAAGCAGGACCGGACACTGATCGGCCGGTTTCCGTCGAGTGATGAACTCAAAAAATATGATCTGGTGATTCTCGGCGATGTTGATTTTAAATCGTTTCCGAAAGGGGATCAGGCGGCCGAAACGCTGGCGAAGTTCGTCAAGGACCACGGCGGCGGTCTTTTAATGCTCGCGGGTGAGCAGGCAAACCCGCACAGTTACCGGGACACGCCGCTGAACGACATCATGCCTGTGATCTGTGACGGGCCCCCCCCGGAACCGGTCGAGCAGGCGATCCGCGAATCGTACCGCCCTCGGCTCACGACTGCCGGGCAAACGCACCCGCTGTTCAAGTTCTCAACCGAAGACGCGGACAATCCCGAGATTTGGAACCGCCTGACACCGTTGTATTGGTACTCCAAAGGTTATCACCGCAAACTCTCGGCCGAGGTGTTGGCCGTCCATCCAGACAGGCCGGCCGAGGCTGCCGCCGGCCAGATCGTCCGGGATGAGAATCATCCGTTGGTGCTTCAACAATTCGTCGGGGCCGGCCGGGTGCTGTTCATTGGATTCGACGACACATGGCGTTGGCGTTTGTTGCAGGACGAACCGCGTTTCAACCAATTCTGGATGCAGGCGGTGCGAACGCTGGCCCGCGGTCGTGTGGGGCGGATCGAGGTGCGGACGGACCGCAAGACCTATCGGCGGGACGAGCCGATGCGAGTCTCCGTGCGTTACCCGGATGAAATTCCCGCCCCGCCTTCGCCCGTGCGCGTCGCCCTTACCCGTGTGCCACCGACACAACCCGGCACGCCGCCGGCGGAGATCGAGGCCCAAACACTGGAACTCGCCCTCAAGGACGGGACGCGAGGAACCTATGAAACCATTCTCACCCGTACTCCGGACGGCGAATACAACTTCGCCCTGACGGATGTGCCCAACGGAACCACCCGGCCGAAGACGGAGGCGAAAGTTTTTCCTCCCCCCGGCGAGATGGATCGGATTCGCCTGAATGAAACCGACCTGCAACGAGCCGGGCGGGAATCGACCGGGAAGTATTACCCGTTGAACGAAGCGGGCGCCATCCCCGACGAACTGCCCGGCGGCGCCCGCGTGGCCCTCGATCAGCCCAGCCCGCCGTGGCTGATCTGGAATCACGAGGCGATCCTGGCCCTGCTTGTGAGTTTGTGGACTGCCGAATGGTTGATGAGAAAACGCTGGCGACTGTTATGATGTGTGGAACCCCGCTTCCATCGGGAAGAGATCATGCCGTTCACCTTGTTGCCACCCCCCGTCACGCGTGAAGACTTCCTGAGTCGACGGCTTGATTCCCTGCGGGGATATTTCCGTCGAGTCGTGTTCACTCGCGCCGCCTGTCGCTGTTTCGTCGTTGCCGTGCTGGCGGTGGGTTTGATTGGCTGGCTGGATCATCGCTACGCCCTCCCGGCGTTGGTGCGGGCGTATGCACTGGTGGGTCTGATCACAGCCGTGCTGTTCCTCTTTCATCGCTGGCTGGTAAAGCCGCTTCGCGGATCAGGCGACCCGGATCGTCTGGCCACCCTTGTGGAACGGCGTTACCCGGATTTCAACGACTCCTTCCGCAGCGCCGTCAACTTCCTGAATCATGACGCCGACCGGCCCACCTGTTCGCCGGATCTCCGCAAAGCCGTCATTCGCCGGGCCGTCCGCAAACTGGAACATCACGACCTGCGGGATGCCGTGGATCGACGCGGAACCATGCGGGCCTTGTTCGGCGCGATGGCTCTTGCTGGGGTGATGGGTTGGTGCGTGATCGTTCAACCGGATGCCGTATTGGCAGGCGCCAAACGTCTGACGGAACCATTCGGCGGCAGCAGACCGCAACAGCAAACGACATTGGAGATCGTGTCCCCCGCCTCATTCCCGCATCGCATGGCAAGGGGCGAAGCGCTGGAATTGAAAGTGCGCGTTGGCGGTTCGATTTCTGATCGCATCACGCTGGTGATCCAACCTGACGGATTGCCAAGCGTGGAACAACAATACACCGTGCCGGATGATGCCCCCGCCAATGAGCCGATTACCCTTCGGATCGAGCCGAGCCGGATTCCCCGGAGTTTCCAATTCCGGGTGAAAGCCAACGACGCGGACACTGGCTGGCGTTCCGTGACAGTGTCCCCGCCTCCGGTGCTTGTTCCTTTCAACGGCCGGCCCAGCCCGCAATTTCATTTGGAATACCCGGCCTACACGGATCTCCCGGACGCCGACCTGCCCGACGGCGGCAGCATCATCGAGTGCATTGCCGGAACCCGCCTAACGTTGCGAGCCGCCACCGACCGGCCGGTGGCCAAGGCATGGATCATTCATCGCCCGGAAAATCCGCTGTCTGCTCAACTGACAATGCTTTCGGTCCTCGGCGGAAAACCCGCCGCCGCAATTCCCGGCTTCGATTTGATGGCCCGCGAAGTGTGGGCCGAAATTCCGCTGACCATTCGGGACGGCGCCTTGTTGGAAGCCACATTTGTGCCGCGAGTATCCGGCCCGTATGTGTTCCGCTTCGAGGATGAAACCGGTCTCGGAACCACCCGATTGCTCGACCTGCGGGTCCACCCTGATCCCGCCCCCGCGGTGACATTGGAACGGGCGATCAACGGCCGGGACCAGATGATCGCGTTGCCGGAAGCGGAAATCCACCTGCCAGTTCGCGCACAGGACAAAACATACGCCATTCGCAGAGTATGGCTGGAATACCGGATCAACTCCGAACGGGCCGTCCGCATGCAGATGATTTATGATCCGGGCCAATTGACGAATTTATTGCCGCTGTTGCTCAATCTGAAGCCCTCGACAACCAACTTTCCCGTTCCCTCATTATCGCTCACAAGGATGCAGCAATTGGCGGCCGAACCGATGCTGGCTCTTGCCAGTGTTCGCACGGAAGACGGTCGCCCACTGCGAGAAGGGGACATGCTGACACTTCATGCGGTCGCCGATGATTTCGACGATGTCACGGGCTTCAAGGAACCCGGCCGCAGCACGGAATTGCGAATCGCCATCGTTTCCAAGCAGGACGTGGAAACCATCGTCCAGCAAACTCAAAGCGAAGTGCGCGATCAACTGGCCCGGTTGCGACAATTGCAACAGGAAGCCAAAACAAAGGTGGAACAGGCCGCCAAAACACCTGAGATGAAACCCGCCGAAATGGATAAGTTCGCCGAGGCCGAGCAGACTCAGGATCAAATCCGCAACAAGGTCGAACAGGGCGAGGAAAGCATCCGGGCGACCATCGACAAACTTCGCCAGCAATTGAAGGAAAACAAGGTTCCCGATTCGCTGGCCACCGAACGACTCGACGAAGCCGCCAAGGAGCTTGCCCGTCTTGCCGATCGAGAATTCGAACCACTGGCCGGGGATTTCGCCAAAGCCAAGCGTGAACCGGACCCGAAGGCAAGGAAGGCTACGCTGGACAAGATCGCCGAACGCCAACGCGGGGTTGAGAAAACCTTTAAGGAACTCGTCGAACGGCTGGAGCCTTGGAGCGGGGCCGGCGAAATCCGGGGCGATGCCCGCAACTTGTCACAGGACATTAAGCGACAGGCCGACCAAACCAACCAGCTTGGCGGCAAAATCCCCGAGAACACCCCTCCGGAAAAGCTGGATCCGATGGCGAAAGCCGAACTGGACAAGGCCATCCAAAATGCCGAGCGTCTCAGCGACCAGGCCCGCGAACTCATCGAAAAGATGAACCGACTGGCAGTCGAAAAGGAAATGTCAGCAGGGGAGAAAATTCAACAATCCACGGCTGCGGAGAAGCAAGCCGCTGATTTGAAAACTCAGGCCGCGAAGGAGCCCAAAGGTTCCCCCAAAGAACGCGACCTTGCCAACCAAATCGATGAGAAAACCCGCGAGGCCGGCGATCTCCGCGAAACAGCCGCCGATCTGCAACGCGAGGCCGCCGCTTTGCGACAGGCCGGACAAGCCGGCAACTCGGAAGAATTGAAAGAACAACTGCGACAGGCCGCCCAAGCCGCGAAGCAAAACCAGCTCAACCGAGCCTCCCAGCAACAGCAAGCCGCCAAAGAGAACGTGGACCGCTTGCTGAAGAACCTGCGTCAAACTGACGAGCAAAACGCCGAGCGGTTGCAAAAGAAAACCGAGCAGGCCAAGGCCGATCTCGACAAGATTCTCGACGAACAAGAACGGCTGCAAAAGAAGATCGATGATGCCGAGAAAATCCCAGACGAAACCCTGCGACGTGAAACATTAAAGAAACTCGCGGCCGAACAGGAACAACTGGAGAAGCAAACGCGAGAACTGGCCCAGCGGTTGAACCGCCAGCAAGCCGAACAACCCGCCGAGCGCCTTCGCCGGGCTGCCAATGAGATGGCCAAAGCCCGCGAGCAATTGCAAGAGGGGCAATCCCCCGGCGACAAGACGGATGAGGCCCTTGAACGCCTCGACGACGCCAAACTGGAACTGGAACAAGCGAAGGGTGAGCAAGAGGAAAAGCTCAACCGGGAACAACAAGCCGAACTTGCGGACCAAATTCGGGCGTTGAAGGAACGTCAAGAACGGATGAACGCCGAAGCGACGAGAATTCACCAAGTGGTGAAGCAGGCAAAAAAATGGGAACGGCCAATGCGAGCCAGCCAGAACGATCTTCGCCAACAGCAGGCGAAACTCGGCGAGGAGGCCGAGACACTGATCGAGAAAGAGTTTCAGAAGATTCCCGTGTTCGGCCGGATGTTGCGACAGGCGGCCGGAGCGATGAAACTGGCATCCAAGCGAATGGACGCCCGGTTGGAGGCCGCCGAAAGCGGCCCCTTCGACGCGGAGTTGGAGGATATCGCCGAACTCTCGACCCGCAGCCAGCAGATTTTGGCGAAAGAACGGTTGGAGCAACTTCTCGACGCATTGAAGCCGGATGCCCAACCCAAACCCGAATCGATGGCTGCCCCGCCGCCGGGAGGAGGGCCAATGCCCCCGGCGATGGGAGGCGACGAGCCGAAGAAACCGAAACTCCCGCCACTGGCCCAACTCAAGGCTCTGCGGAACCTCCAAGCCGACATTGGCGTGAGGACACATGCCTTCGACAAGGCCCATCCGGATCGCACCATGCTCAACGATGATGACGCCGATGAACTGATGGCGCTGGAGCAGATGCAACGGGACATCGCCGATCTCATCAAGGAACTGACCGCCGACGCTCCGGGGGAAATGCCATGAGAAGAATTTTGACCATCGCCCTCTTCTCCGGGTTGATCGGCGGGATGACCGCTCAAGAGCCGGAAAAGAAAGACGCCCCGGCGAAGCCCAAGGTCGAGGCAAAAAAAGAAGTCGAGCCTGAGAAAAAGGACGAGGAAACGGACGTTAAAAAGACAGCCGAGCGGATCGCGGATAACGCCGCCAAAGCCGGGGAACGCCTCAAGGAGAAAGACCCCGGCAAGGACACCCGCGAGTTGCAGGAACAAATTTTGAAGGACATTGATGCACTAATCAAAAAGTCTGACCCGCCGCCGATGAAGTCCGACATGCCGCCACCGATGCCGCCCATGAACCCGCCGCCGATGAAGTCCGACATGCCACCCCCGCCTATGGATGGGATGCCGCCCCCGATGGGGGGGATGCCTCCTCCACCGCCAATGGGAGGGATGCCACCCCCGATGGGGGGCATGTCCCCGATGGGGGGCATGTCCCCGATGGGGGGAATGCCGCCACCCATCGGGGGAATGTCCCCGATGGGCGGGATGCTTCCCCAACCGATGGGAGGCGGTCAACCCATGCCGAAGAACGAAGAAAGCATGGGAGGCAGTCAACCCATGCCGAAGGAAGGCATGGGCACCGCCAAGCCGGAGCAAAAAAAAGAAGGCATGGGGGGCGGTCAGCCGATGGGTACTCGGCCCGGCCGACGACCCCGGCCCAATCGTGAACCAATGGGCAAAGAACCAATGGGCACGGGACCGATGGCCAGGGCCGAACCCAAAGACGGCGAGGGTGGCAAAGAACCGAAGGGGACCAACCAGCAATCAACCTTCGGCCAGCCGCCGAAGAAGAACAACCGGCCTGAGCAATTTGCCGAAATGTACAAAGATGTCTGGGGGCAACTCCCCGACCGTCTGCGACAAGAAATGGACATGTATTACCGCGAGCAATTCATGCCTCGATATGGCGAGCTGTTGAGGCAATATTATTCGTCCATCGCGGAACAGAAAAAACGCGGTCCCGGAGACAAATGATGCCCTCACGCCGCCAATTTATCACGCGATCCATGACCGCCGGGGCCGGACTGGCATTCGGCTTCCCCACGCGGGCCAACCCCGGCGCCGACCCGTTCACGGAGCGGGAGTATCAAAATCTTGTCACGCCCGATGTTCGCCGGGCCGTGGACCGGGGCTTGCAATTCCTGGCAACCACCCAAAACCGGGATGGCTCTTTCGGGGATTCCCCGATGTTTCACGGCAATCTTGCCGTGACCAGCCTGGCCGGGCTGGCCCTGATGGCCGGGGGCCATCAGCCGGGTCGCGGACAATACGGCGACGCCGTGAAACGGGCGTTGAATTTCGTGCTGAGCATGGAGCAACGAAACCCGGAGGGTTTCCTGAACAACCCGACGAGCCTTTATAAACAGGGACCGATGTATAATCACGGTTTCGCCACCCTGTTTCTGGCTGAGGCCCACGGTATGGTGGCCGACCGGAAACTCGGCAAAAACCTTGCCGACACGATCCGACGGGCCGTGGATCTGATTATTCGCTGCCAGAATTCCGAGGGGGGCTGGCGCTACGATCCGATGAAGCAGCACGCGGATTCGTCCGTCACCATCTGTCAGATCATGGCCCTGCGGGCGGCCCGAAACGTGGGTTTCTTTGTGCCCAAAGAAGTGGCGGACAAATGCGTGAAATATGTCCGCTCCTGCCAGACGGCCGACGGGGGTTTTAGCTACTTCGCGGGACAGGGACCGGCGGCCTTCGCCCGCTCGGCGGCCGGGGTCGTGGCCTTGTATTGCGCGGGGGTGTATACCGGGCCGGAGATTGAAAGAGGATTGCGTTATTTGATGAAGTTCAAGCCGGGCGACTTTGCCGGGGGTCGCGGCTTCATGCCGGAATCACATTATTTTTACGGACACTATTACGCCGCCCAAGCCATGTGGACCGCCGGACCAAAATACTGGAACGACTGGTTTCCCGCCATCCGAGATGAGCTGCTGAGGATCAATAGATCAAGAAACGACGGCTCCTGGCAGGACCCCACAGTATGCGGGCACTATGCCACGGCGATGGCCTGCATCATCCTGCAGATTCCGAACAATTATTTGCCCATTCTGCAAAAATGAGGACCGGGTAAAAAAGAAGGGCAAGGCGAAGGGGGCTGCGAGTCTTTGTCAAACAACACTTACTTGGACATCGTCTGCAAAACGGCTTTGATGGTCTTGTCGCCGAGCTTGTCCTGCCACTTTTTCATTTCCATCACAAACAGCGTGATGTCCACCGGACTGGCCGTCTCAGTGGCAACAGCCAGAGACATCTCTGGTGTCTTGACGGCGTTTTTCCGAACCTTGGCGGCCTTGGAACCCTTGCGAATCCGCAGAGGGGGCATTCCCTGGCGTTTCCGTTCGGCGCTCCGAAGCTGCGACACATAGGCCTTTTCCAGTTCAAGGCCGTATGTTTTCTTCAAGTAGTCCACACATTCGTCCGGCGAGGCGTCCCAGCCGATTGCCACAATCATCGCGCGAATCTTGTCCTGCTGACTCACTTCACCCTCGGGTTTCTTCGCCATTGCCAGTTTCCTCGCATATGATAGATTCGGGCGAATCAACACATTGTTGTCAAGATAATATACATGCTGATCCAACACAATTTGGCAAGATTCAATCCGTTATCAACACAGAAATCTTATCTATTTAGCGGATTAATACCCGGTCAAAAAATCCTCGCCTTCCTTGTTTTGATCGCCGGCGGGTTGTCCTCTGGCCGGGCCGAATGGCGGGTCAACACGATTTCAGGCTCGCCGGCGATCACTTCCGGCGTCACTATTTCCGCGAATGGCGACCTGATTCTTGCTGAGAAAACACCCATTCCAGCGGCGATATGGTATTCGTTGCGCCGGACGGATCAGCCGCTGCCAGAACCAACAACCGGTCCTGTTCTCTATTTCACAAACGGGGACCGCCTCCCCGGCCGTCTGCTGGATTCGGACGGAACGACCATTCGCGTGCAACCGGCCTTCGCTGATCCAAAATCGGATCATCCGCTCACAGTGTCCCTTTCCTCTGTCAACGCGTGGTTCCTGCGAATCCCGACCGATTCCGAATACTTGGAGACGCAATCCAAGCCTCGCTCACGTGATCTCCTTGTCAATCGCCGGGGGGATTCGCTGGCTGGTTCCATCGCCACCTTGGACGACACGGGTTTTCGCCTGCAAGACGGCCCCAAAACCACGCTGGTCGAACGGGGAACAGTTACCGCTGTATTTTTCAACACGGAACTGGCCCGTGTTCGCAAACCCAAGGGGCGATATTACCGAGTCCGTTTTACGGATGGCACCCGGTACGCCGTTGCCGGCTTGTCCGTCGATGAAACGACCTGTCGGCTGACGACATTCGCCAAGGAGGCATTTGCCGTGCCCTTGTCACAAGTCATTTCAATTGATGTGGAACAAGGTCCGGCCATATGGATTGGTGATTTCAAGCCTCTCCGAAACGACTATCAACCCTTTGACGGGGAATCCCGCCTCCGGCAAACAGATCGAAACGCACTCGGGCATCCGTTGCGGCTGGCCGAGCCAAAGGGCGAATCAACTTATGCGTGTGGTCTCGGTCTCACGGGCGGGATGTCGCTGACCTACGATCTCGGTGGCAAGTTTAAACGATTCGAGGCACTGGCCGGGATGGATGCCCGAGATGGCCGTGTTGGCGAGGCAATTCTTCGCTTCCTGCGCGACGGCAAGCCCGTTGAACTGCCTGACGGCGGCCGGGTGGGATTGAAGCCGGTTGAAATGATTGTTGACGTGGCCGGGTGCAAGACGCTGACAATCACCGTCGAACGGGACCGTCACGCCGGAGTCCAGGACATTCTAAACCTGGCAAATGCCCGATTAATTCCCTGATCTTCAAACATGGCTCACCGGCCGAAGCACCTTGGCGGCGTATTTGCCCAACCGGCTGATGAGTAAATAGTTCACCGCCCCGGCGCTCGCTTTGGCCCCGAGTTTGCCAAAAACCTTGCCCAAAAACACCTCGGAAGCAGGCAGGTGGGGTTCCACGAATTGCTGAAGTTGATCGGACGCCATTCCCTCCATCTCGTTAATCTGCCCGGCGGCATACGAATTGAAGAACACCCGCGTGAGCAACACCATCGTGCCGAGCCGACCGGCCCTCAAGTTGTAAATGGTGCAAAGATCGGCAATCATCGCAAAGCTGAAATAGAGCGTCATTCCGGTGTCCGCCAAGGCATTCGGGGAAACGGCAGTGGCGAATGCCGCCCGACGGGACCAATATTTGATGCGTTCCCTGGCCGCATCGTCCAACTTCTGTTGAAAAGTCTCGCGGAAGGCAACAAACCAAGATTGCGAGTCTGGCCAGCGGTCCTTGTCCATCAATTGGTCGCGGGTTTTCATCACCGCATACAGCGAATCTCCGGCAAGGCCCACCCGGGCCAGACGCTTACGATCCCGATCCGTTGAAGCCGGATACTCGAGGAGATAATTCGTCAGTTGTTCATAAGCTTCGTGTCGCTTGGCATTAATCAGCCAGCGCAACCGGGTGCGGCGTTCCAGTTCCTCCAAGCCGCGCAAACGAAGTTGTTTGTTTCGCCTAAGTTTCAAATAAAGCACTATCAGCCGACTGACAGAATAAAGCACTAAAAACGACAATAATCCGAACACTCCCCACGCGGCATACCACATTGGCCCGCTTAGGGCTTGAATAGCAATAATGGCCGTCGAAACTTGGTTGAACAAAAACAACCCAAGAATACCGCCCATCCCCAGCATCACCAACCCAACAAGCGGATGCCCGAACAAACTTGGCAAGCCGAACACCGTCGGCTCGGAGGCCAAAAGTTCCTGGGCCTGTTGCATCTCGGCATCGAGCAACGTCAGTTCACGCGGCAGATCGTTCTTGGCGGGCGTGGTGAGTGTCGGTGGCACTTGGGCCAGCCGCCCCTCGCCCTCGTCTGTCTCACCGGGGCGGGACTCAAAGTTTTCTGAAGAGAGTCGTTGTTGGGCGATATCGGGCAACGGGACGGGGACCGGTGGTTCCGGACGCCGCGGAGCCTGCGGCAGCATCAACGGCATGTCGTCGAGGTCGTTCATTGCTCTCTCCGCTACCAACTCAGGAAATTGAACAGTTCATCCAAACCCACTTGTTCGGTCGGGCAATTGCTCAGGGGGGACACTCGCGGATACACATCCGGAAAAATGAAATCCCCCGGCTTCCAACCCTGTTCCGGCCACACATCCGGAACGGGGGGAACGCTAAATTTTCGTTCGGCTCCGGGGGTCAACGGCGTGCCGTCCGCGTCATATAACGTGCTGCCGAGCATCTCCCGGCGGCCCTGTTGATTCTCCCTCGCCCCGAGGACAGCGGCGACCGGGAAATAACCCATCGTGATTCCCCGGCAATTCTTGGCCTCATGCCGGACGAGTTGCTCCATCAAACTCCGCACTCTCGCACGATCTTCAAATGGAATACGGTCGGTTTTCGGAGCCACAAAGGCTATCCGACTTATCCATGATCGCCGCCAGTTGACCGGAAGCAGCGTCTCATATACGTTTCGCAACACCAGATCGAGGGTGGTGTCTTTCGGGTCGAGGGCAGCCAGCAGATCGCCGACAAGTTGTCGGTAATCGTTGTACATCCCGGGCCCGTGACCCAAAATAGCCAGCACATCGACCATGATGACCAAGGCATGACAAGTCTTCAAACTGGACACCACGGGAAGAATGACTTCCTCCTGGTATTTGGCAAATCGCCCCACGAACGCCTCCACCCATTCCGGATGTGTCGTTCGAGAATCGGCGGGCAGGGGAACGAATTCCTCCTCCGGTGAAAGACCGCAATAACGTGTCTTTGCCAAGATTTCCGAATCAGTTCCCTTGATGCGCTGTCCGTCGCGGTCCAGCAAGAAAGTCGAGGGGGTGATGTATGGCCGGTAAGCCAGCCGGGATTTGGCGAGAGCGACCTTATAACGGTGGACGACATCGGCCACGGAAGCGTCAGCCCGCCGGGCGAGTTCAAAAAATGGCTGAAAATACTCCCCGGTCGTCAGGTCTTTCTCCAACCGGCGACACGTCCGATCCGACCATGCGGCGTAAGCCGTCTTCGCATCCTTCTCGCCGGTGATCATCGGGATGTCGTTGACCCGTTCCCCTGGCAAGTCAAACAGATGCAATCGCAAACGATTGAAGGTCCAATCGCTTCGTTCAAATTCGCAAACGTATTGGGAGATGTCTTTGGTGGCGGCGGGCCACTTGCCGTTCTGCACGAACTGATTCCGATAACCCTCATAGTCGAACCACGACAGCGACCCGGGTTTGCGAACATCGGGAGTGTCCGTGATTTCCTTATAATGGCTCACTTCGCCGTATTTGTTGGCCGCTCCCAATTTGAATCGCAATGGATCGTGAAACTTCAAATGGTTGATGAGGGAGGTGAGCAGGACGGTCTTGCCGCACCAGCGCGGCCCGATAATGCCGATTCGGCGTTCCACCGTCTTCCACCGGAACGTGGACATGCCGTCCCCCACAAGCGAAAAACCTTATCATACTCTTCGCCGCCGGGCGGTGTGCATTTGATTGACCCGTTCATGCCGAAAATCGGGTCTGGTTATGCGATTCCCGCCCGGCACGGTTATTCTTTGGAAGAGGCCGGCCTCACGCCACGATATGGAAACGGCACATGACTACGACTGAGCGAATTGATCTGATCCGGACCAAAGTACATGGCGGCGAACGCCTAAGTTATGACGAAGGCGTGTTTTTGGACGCCAACGCGGATCTGCACACATTGGGTGAACTGGCCAACATTGTGCGGGAACGAAAGAACGGCAAAGTCACCTATTACAATGTCAACGAACACCTTAACCCGACCAATGTGTGCGTCTATCGTTGCACCTTTTGCGCGTTTCGGGCCGATTTGAAGTCCGAAAAGGGCTACGTCATGCCCGACGAACAGATTATTGCACGCGGTCGGGAGGCGACTGACCGGGGCTGCACCGAATTACACATTGTTGGTGGCCTGCACCACCAGCTTCCGTATGAGTGGTATTTGAACATCGTGCGGATTCTGCACCGCGAATTCCCGGACCTTCACCTGAAGGCTTGGACAGCCGTGGAATGGGACTGGTTTGCCCGCATGACCGGCCGGCCCACCAAAGAACTGCTGCAAGAAATGAAAGATACCGGTTTGGGCAGCCTGCCCGGCGGCGGGGCGGAGATTTTCCACCCGGAGATTCGCAGCCAGATTTGCGAGCACAAGGCTGATGGCGCCGAGTGGTTGCGGGTCCACCAAGAGGCTCACGAAATCGGGCTGAACTCGAACGCCACCATGCTTTACGGCCATATTGAAAAGCCGGAACACCGGATCGATCACTTGGTGCGTCTGAGAGAACTACAGGACAAAACAGGCGGCTTCCAGACCTTCATTCCACTGGCCTTCCACCCGGAAAACACCCGTCTGAGCCACATCCCCAAACCCTCCGGCCTCACGGACCTGCGGGTGATGGCCCTGTCCCGGTTAATGCTGGATAACTTCCCGCACATCAAAGCTTACTGGATCATGCTTGGGATGCAGACGGCTCAGATCGCCCAGAATTACGGGGCCGACGATATTGACGGCACCGTCGTCCACGAAAAGATTTACCACGAAGCAGGCAGCGATTCCCCGCAAGAATTGACCGTCGAGGAATTACGACGGCTTATCACCGAAACCGGCCACACCCCGGTCGAACGGGACACGCTATACCACGAAATCATCCGGGAACCCGGCTCGAAGTGGCGAAAAGGCAAACGGATGCTGGCGCTGGCGTGATGCGACTGTCATCCGGCGGCAAGATGAATACGCAGGTCCACACAAGCGGCGGCATGACTGGCTTCCAAATCGAGAGGAACCGCCAAATCGGCCGACAACCATAACGGAACCGTCGGCAGCCGGTTGCCCAATTCCAAGGGAGCCGGCCACGCCAGCAATTGCCCTGCCTCATCGTGGCCGATGGTTCTGTAGGAAACGACCCCCAAACCAGCAGATATTTCGGACACCACTTCCACACCCAAAGCAACCAGCAGGTCGGCGTGCAAGTTGGCCAGTCGGGTTGTCACCACATCAACCACCACAACTCCACATCCTTGTCGAAGCAGGACGGCGCATTTTGAGGCAAACGCCTGCCGGGAACGAAGCCGATCCTTGTTTCCGGGACTGACCAATTCGACGGAGGCTGCGAGAACCGGGTCGCCATTGTCTGACATCACATCCACCCGCACGCCATCAATGGCCGTCAGGTCAACGACTAGCGATATTCCGGGAGAGTCTGGTTTCCAGTCGGACATCCCGGCCGACCCGTCAATCGTTCCGTTTGAGATTGAGTCATGTAGCGCCGCCACATCAATTTCCACGGGTCCGTCATGATCCAGAAACGGGACGGCATAATAACCGGCCGGAAGGACGCCTTGATTCAGCAGGCGGGCCATGGCGGCGGCCCAAGCTCCGTGAAACCCTCTCCACGGATGCGTGCGGCTCAACGGCGGACGAAAGTGATCGAGCAATGGCATGGTTGCTCCGTAAAAACTGACCGCACATGTCACCGGAAAAACGACCCGGCCACAATCACAGGGTCACAATAGCCGAACCCCAAGTGAGACCGCCGCCGAATGCGACCAGCAGAAGTGTGTCCCCGGGTTTGGCGCGGCCGGTTTTGAGGGCTTCGTCGAGGGCGATCGGGACCGATGCGGCCGAGGTATTGCCGTATTTTTCGAGATTAACCATGACCCGGTCGGACGGAAATCCGGTCGATTCCAAGGCGGCATCAATGATCCGCTGGTTCACTTGATGGGGAATCAGCAGATCGATTGACCGCCCGGCGAGACGACACTCCAATATCGCATCGGTTGTCAACTCGATCATCCGGCGAACAGCAAACTTGAACACTTCCCGGCCATTGAGCCGTATGTGTTCATGCTGTTTCTGATCAGCCGGGGGTTGGGGGGTGACCAAGCCCGGCACATGGATTAATTCACGCGGGCCACCATCCGCGTAAATCTTGACCGAGTGGACGCCACGTTCGCGTTGTGGCGAAGCCGAGAGAATCGCCGCTCCGGCTCCGTCTCCAAAAAGAATGCAACTATTCCGGTCCGTGAAGTCCAGCGTGCGTGACAGCACGTCCGAGCCGACAATCAACACATGCCGGGCGGCGCCAGTCTTCAAAAACTGATCCGCGATGGACATCGCGTACAGAAAACCAGTACAGGCCGCCGAGAGATCGAAGGCGGGAATTGGCCGGCAGCCCAAGGCCGCATGGATCACGGCCGCGTTCTGCGGGCACATATTCTCCGGAGTCACCGTGGCACAAATAATCAGATCAATATCTTCAGGATGGAGATCAGAACTTTCCAAGGCCAGTTTCGCGGCGGTGACCCCAAGCGTTGCCGATGATTCGCCGGGGCCGACAAACCGGCGTTCACGAATGCCTGTGCGGCTGCGAATCCACTCGTCGGACGTGTCCACATAATTGGTGAACCACTCATTGGGCACGACGCGACTCGGCACGCTGCACCCCGTGCTGCGAATCACCGAGTTGTGAAGGCCAATCATGCCGTGCAAACGCCTTGCCATGAAACCGACAATTAATCTCTGACAATGCTAGCCAAACATCCGGGTGTTCGCCAGACGGGCGGGCCGAACTTACCGAGAATCCGCCTCATTCTCGTTGAACTCCATGCCTTCTATCTCGTACACTGGACAACATCCCACCAAACACTCTCCACCCTGAGGGAGGCATTTCCTAATGAACTGGCGTACCTGTCGTTTTTGTATTCTTTGTGGCATTCTGTCAGCGATCATGGCTTTGCTCATGTTTCTGCCAAGCCCCGCCCAAGCCCAAGAGAAGCCGGTCAGCTTCATTATGGATGTCGCCCCCATCCTGAAGGAGAACTGTTTCGCCTGTCACGACGCCAAAAAGCGTTCCGGCAAATACGATATGACCACTTTCGAGAAGTTGATGGCTGGCGGGGCCGGTGAAGAAGGCATCCATGCCGGCAAGCACGAGGAGAGCGAAGTCTACACCCTCATGGTGACGGACAAAGAACGTCGGATGCCCCCCCGGAAAGACAACCTTTCCCCCGTTCCCAAGGCCCAGACGGAAATCATCAAGAAGTGGATCGTGCAGGGGGCCAAACTGGACGCGGGCATCGACCCGAAAGCTGATCTTGTGCGGGAGCTTCGCATCCGCTGGAAGTCCCCGAATCCCCCGGCCGCATACAAATATCCGACGATCATCAACGCCTTGGTCTTCTCGCCGGATGGCAAGAATCTTGTGGTCGGCGGGCATCACGAATTGACGGTGTGGGAAGCCGCGACCGGGAAACTTCTGAAGCGAGTTTACACTCGGGCCGAACGGGCTTACGCGATGGCCTTCCTGCCGGACGGCAAGCTGGCCGTCGCCGGGGGGCGGCCGGGACAAGAAGGGGATGTCCGCATTTTAGACTTGAACGGCCCCGGCAAAGCCGAGAACGGCGTGCAGATTCTTGATGGTGTCAACAACAGCCAAGTCATGGTGAAGCAACTGCTCGATGTGGATGATTCCGTGTTGTGCCTCGCCGTCTCCCCTGATGGCAAGCGACTGGCCACCGGCGGATGCGACCGCACCGTGCGGGTGTGGGATTTGGCCACCGGAAAACTGGAACAATCCATTGAAAACCATGCCGATTGGGTGATGGGGGTGGTTTTCGCCCCGGACAACAAACACCTGCTGACGTGCAGCCGGGACAAAACCGCCAAGGTGTGGGATCTGACCGCCAAGGAATCCGTCCTCACGTTCCCCGAACACCAAAACCCGGTGTATGGTGTGGCAGTGAAGGCCGACAGCAAAGCGGGTTTCTCAGCCGGGGCCGACAAGCAACTGCGGATGTGGAATTCAACTGGCGAAGGCAAGCAAATCAAAGCCCTCGGCGGCCACGGGGACGACATCCTCAAACTCGTCCAGCATCCGAAAGAACCGATCTTGGTGACCGCTTCGGCCGACAAGACCGTGAAAGTATGGAACAGCGAAACTGGTGCGAACACGAAGACCCTCAGCGGGTTGACCGACCATGTGTTCGCGGTGGCGATCAGCCCCGATGGCAAGCAAGTCGCCGGTGGTTCCTACGACGGCGAAGTGCGGGTATGGAATGTGGCCGATGGGATGGTAGCGAAGGCGTTCAATGCCTCACCCGGCTATGTTCCTCCGGCCCCGCCGATGCCTCCGGTCAAGAAATGACGACTGGTTGATACATCCTCTCTCTCGGGGTTCCGTTCATGCGTTCCTTTTGGGTGTTCATGGGCGGGATGTTGTTCCCGGCCGTGTCGATGGCCGCCGTCGATTTCAGCCGGGATGTTCGCCCGATTCTTTCCCAATACTGCTTTCAATGTCATGGTCCCGACGAAGCCGCCCGCAAAGGCGGCTTGCGTCTCGACCTGCGTGATTCCGCATATGGCAAAGGAAAATCCGGTGAAGTAGCCATCGTTCCAGGCAAATCAGCCGCCAGTGAGGTCATCAAGCGGATCGACCACGCAGATGCCACGGAATTGATGCCGCCGCCCGCCACCAAAAAGCCGCTTTCATCCAAACAACGCGAAATATTGACCCGGTGGATCGACGAAGGGGCGATTTATCAGGATCATTGGGCGTTCTTGGCTCCGAAACAGGCCCCCTTGCCAAGCGTAAAGTTATCGGATCGGCTCATAACGCCTATTGATCGGTTCATCGTCACCAAGTTGGAAGCCAGCGGGCTGACGTTGAATCCCCCCGCCAAGGAAACATTGGTTCGCCGGGTGTTCCTCGATTTGATTGGTTTGCCGCCCACCCCAGAGGAAGCAGCCGCGTTTTTCAAGGACGAATCACCAGATGCTTATGCGAAACTCGTCGAACGGTTGTTGAAATCCCCACATTATGGAGAACGCTGGGCCAGAAAATGGCTTGATCTCGCCCGCTATGCGGACACCAACGGCTTCGAGAAAGACCGCGCAAGAAGCATGTGGCCCTACCGCGATTGGGTAATTCGGGCCATTAACGCCAATATGCCGTTCGACCGGTTCACCATTGAACAACTGGCGGGCGACTTGTTGCCGGGCGCCACCGAGGAACAACGCATCGCCACCGGTTTTCACCGGAACACGATGACGAATGAAGAAGGGGGCATCGACCCGCTCGAATTCCGCTGGCACTCGGTGAATGACCGCGTTGCCACCACCGGAACAACCTGGCTCGGCCTCACACTTAATTGCTGCCAGTGTCACAATCACAAATTCGATCCCGTCTCGCAGGCCGAATATTACAAGATTTTCGCGTTCCTCAATAACGCGGACGAACCGACGATGGACGTCAAGTCCACAGACATCGCCGCCAAACGGGACACCATTCTCAAGCAAATTGCCGAACGTGAACAACAACTCATTAAGAAAATTTCGCCGGAGAACTTCAAGAAATGGCAGGAAGCTGAACGCCCCAAAGCGATCGCTTGGCACATCGCCGAACCCATTGAGGCAACCGCCAACATTCCGACCTTAAACCGCGAAACGAATGGCATCATCTTCGTGAGCGGAGACATGAGCAAGCGGGACATCTACACACTGAAGTTCAAATCCGTTCCCAAAAATACCACGGCACTGCGAATTGAAATCTTCCCCGATCCCCGGTTGCCGGCGAATGGTCCCGGCCGGGTGAGTTATGAAGGCCCATTCGGGGATTTCTTCCTGACCGAACTCACCCTGAAATCAGGCGACACGACAATTCCGCTCGGACTAGCCAACGGTTCAGGCCATGACGGCAAGAACAAGCCAGAACATGCGGTGGATGGCAATGTTCTCACCGGATGGTCGATTAACGGCAAACAGGGCCAAGCCAACAACGCCGTCTTCAATCTCAAAAAGCCTCTCGAAGCGGACACCGATCTTCAACTGGATCTGTTGTTCGAGAAGTATTATGCGGCCGGGTTGGGCAAATTTCGCGTCTCGTTCACCAAGGCTGATATCCCTGTCGAATCACGGGCCGTCTCACACGAGGCCGAAGAAGCCATGCGAATCGACCCCGCCAAACTCTCCGACGAACAGCGGAACATTTTGTCGGCCCAATACGTAACCATTGCCTCGGAACTGCAAACCGAACGGGCCGATATTGCCAAGTTGCGGACCTCGCTCCCGAAATTTCCCACCACACTGGTGATGCAGGAACGCCCGGCGGGGCAAACACGGCCAACGCCGGTCTACAAACGGGGGGAATATAACCAGCCCACCACACCGGTCACGGCCGATGTGCCAGCCATCCTGCCGAGTCTTCCCAAAGACCTGCCGAAGAACCGTCTGGCGTTTGCAAAATGGCTTGTGGACACCCAAAACCCGTTGACAGCCCGTGTGATTGTCAACCGACAATGGGCAGCGTTCTTCGGTCGGGGAATCGTCCGCACACTGGAGGATTTCGGCTATCAGGGAGATGCCCCGACACACCCGGAATTGCTTGACTGGCTGGCCGTCGAGTTCATGAAATCGGGTTGGGACATGAAGAACCTGCATCGGCTCATTGTCACTTCCGCAACATACCGGCAATCGTCTGAAGTCCACGGGGAACAACTGAAGACCGATCCGAAGAACCAATTGCTGGCCCGCTTTCCCCGGCAACGTCTGGAAGCCGAAATCCTGCGGGATCAGGCCCTCACGGCGTCTGGACTGCTCTCTCGCAAGATCGGCGGCCCGAGCGTCTTCCCGCCGCAACCACCGGGCGTCACCTCCGAGGGAACTTACGGCGGCCTGACATGGAATGCCAGCGCCGGCGAAGATCGCTATCGCCGGGGGTTTTACACCTATGTCAAACGCACCGCCCCGTATGCGATGTTCCAAACTTTCGACGGACCAAGCGGTGAATTCTGCACTGCCCGCCGCGAAGTATCCAACACCCCCCTGCAAGCCCTGACAATTCTGAACGATGCCGTGTTTCAAGAACTCGCCCAGACGATGGCGAAACAATTGACATTGGCCCCCGGCGACACAGATGCAAAACTAAAGATGTTGTGGAATCGCTGCATGACAAGACCGCCAACCACCGACGAGTTGACCACACTGCGGACCTTCTTCAACACCCAGAAGGCGCGATTCGAGAAACTTCCGAAGGAAGCAAACACGGTGGCCGGTCCCGGCGATGGCGACCCGGTTCAACGAGCCGCCTGGACCGCCACGGTTCGGGTGGTGTTCAATCTCGATGAAATGGTGACCAAGGAATGAAAACAATATTTCTAGACCGTGAGTGGATGGCGGCGGCCGCCTTGGCCACCGGCGTCCCGGACCCGGTCGAATACCCCGACTCCGACGGTGAACCCATCGCCGAGAACACCCAACAATTCGACTGGATCATGATGCTCAAGGGGGAGCTTGACGACCTCTTCAGGCAAGATCCCAATGTGTTTGTCGCCGGGGATTTGTTGTGGTATCCGGAGTTTGGCAATCCGGCAAACAGGATCGCCCCGGACACGATGGTGATTTTTGGAAGACCGAAGGGGCATCGCGGTTCCTACAAGCAATGGCTTGAAGGGGGAATTTGTCCGCAGGTTGTCTTCGAGGTGTTGTCCCCCGGCAACCGGCCGGGAGCCATGACGGAGAAGTTCCGGCGATACGAAAGTTTGGGCGTCGAGGAATATTACATCTACGATCCGGAAGATTTCTCGCTTCAGGGCTTTATCCGCGAGGCAAACGTCTTCCGGGGAATCAACCCGATGGACGGATGGATCAGCCCCCGTCTTGGCATCACTTTCGTTCATGACGGAGCCAGCAAATTACGGATTCGCAAACCCGACGGAACATTCTTCCGCGATTATTTGGAAGTGACCGCCGAGGCCGTGGCAGCCAAGGAACGAGTGCTGGAAGTGGAAGATGAGTTGGAGGAAGAACGCCAAGCGTCTGAACGCAAACTAAGGGCTGAGCGGCGAAAAACTGAAAAAGAACGACAGGCCGCCGACATAGCCAAAGAGCAAGCCGACAAAGCTAAAGAGCAAGCTGACAAAGCAAAAAAACAAGCCGACATTGAGCGACAACGGGCCGATTTGTTGGCGGCAAAGCTTCGGGAACTTGGCATCAATCCGGATGATGTGAAATGAACCAACCAGCCAACATCGCCCGGCGTTATTTCCTTCAAGAATGCGGCATCGGCCTTGGCAAGATGGCCGGGGCGGCGTTGCTGGCCAACGGCTTGGCAAAGGCGGCCGAACCATCGCAATTTGCCCCGAAGAAACCTCATTACGCGGGCAAGGCGAAGGCCGTCATTCATTTGTTCATGGCCGGGGCGCCGAGCCACCTGGACTTGTTTGATTACAAGCCCGAACTCGCAAAGTGGGAGGGCAAATCGCTTCCCGAGGCGGTTACTAGCAAACAGCGATTCGCGTTTATCCGGGCCGACGCGGCCGTGATGGGCCCGCGGTTCAAATTCAAAAAATTCGGCAAGGCGGGGACCGAAATCGCCGATATCTTGCCGCATTTGGGCGGGGTGATCGATGATGTGTGTCTGATTCGATCAGTGCAGACGGACCAATTTAACCACGCTCCCGCCCAAATTTTCCTGAACACCGGCTTTTCACAACCTGGTCGGCCCAGTTTGGGTTCATGGGTGCTGTACGGCATTGGTTCGGAGGCAAAAGACCTTCCGGCATTTGTCGTCATGTCCACCGGAAGCGGCATCAGCGGCGGGGCGGCCAACTGGTCGAGCGGGTTCCTTCCCAGCACCTACACCGGCGTGCGATTTCGCAATCAAGGCGATCCGATTTTGAACGTGCAACGCCCGCCGGGGATCGACGAACAATTGCAACGAGATTCACTCGACGCGATTGGCCAACTTAACCGCAAACGGCTGGAAACCATCCGTGACCCCGAGATTGAAACCCGCATCGCCAACTACGAGATGGCCTTCCGGCTTCAAAGTTCTGCCCCCGAATTAATGGATCTTTCTAAAGAAACCAAACAAACGCTGGAAATGTACGGGGCCGACCCGGCCAAACCCTCTTTCGCCCGAGCTTGTTTGCTTGCCCGAAGAATGGTCGAACGCGGCGTTCGGTTCATTAACATTTACCATGAGGGATGGGACGCCCATTCGGACCTCACCGGCAACCACACGGGCAATTGCAAAACCACCGACCAACCATCGGCGGCTCTTGTCAGAGATTTGAAACAACGCGGCCTGCTCGATTCCACACTGGTCATCTGGGGCGGGGAATTTGGACGGACGCCAATGGTGGAGTCAAATCCGGTGCTGGGGCGAAGCAACGGCCGGGACCATTTGCCGACGGCCTTTAGCATGTGGATGGCCGGGGGCGGCATCAAACCCGGCATCGTCCACGGCGGCACAGACGAACTGGGTTATCAGGCGGTCGAGAAACCGGTGCATGTCCATGACCTTCAGGCGACCATCTTGCATACGCTCGGTCTCGACCACGAGCGACTGACGTTTAAATACGCCGGCCGGGATTTTCGGCTCACCGATGTTCACGGCCATGTCGTGAAGGATATCCTGTCATAACAATCCCCGGCTTTTTGAGAACTGATTGTGCCCACCGTCATCATTATTGTCCTTGTGACGCTGGCCCTGATCGTTGCCGCACTTTATGTGCGTTACGCCCTGACGCCGGAATTTCGCTGGAAACGTGAACTGGCGAAGACGCTTCTTGCAACCGAGAATAAATCCCGAGCCGCTCGCGAAGCCCTTCAACGATTGGAATCTTCTCGCCAGGCCGCCCGCGACGAAATGGAACACCATTTGGCCGACCGCATTCATGCTTCCATGAATCTGGACGTGCTGACCGAACATCCCGGAATTGGCGACGCCACGGTGAAACGTCTGCGAGACGCCGGAATTTTGACAATTGCCGAACTGCGCCGGATCAATCTCACGTCGGTGGATGGTCTCGGCCCGGCCCGGATCAGAGATCTGCAAACGGCCCTGAATGTTCTTCAGATCAACGCCACTCGCCGGGCAAAAGATCCGAACGACGCTTTGGTGCGTCAGGCAATTACCCGTCATCATGAGCAAGACCGTTTGTTCGGCTTGAAGATTGCCGAAGCCGAGGGTGTCGTCCGGCAGGCGGATGCGCTGTTGAATCGACTGCAATCCCGGCGAGAAATATCACGGCGTATCAATTTCCTGACCCATCTTTGGCTGCCTCACCGTTTTCCACATTTATCTGAATCGCAATTGGCAGAGTCGTTTGAGACTCCCCTGCCGGAACCAAAGCCAATTCCGATTCCCGTGCCGCCTCCGCAGACACCGTCTCCGCAAACACCGTCATTGATACAGGATCCACCCGCGGCAAAACCGCCGTTGCCTCATGCCCCGCCGACGCCGATTGAAATCTTGCGGGCCATCGCCGGGTTGGGGTTGGCCATTGCCAAGGCAGACGGCCGGGTGGCCGCGTCGGAGCGGAAACAACTTGGGCTGTTTCTTGAACGCCGCTTTGCTCCCATGCCGGAATTGAAAGCGGCTCTTCCGGCGTTGACGGCCACCGAATCAGCCGAGATTTTGTCTCTTTCCGATGCCCTTGCGGATGTGAAACGGCTGGTTCCGTCGCCTCAATTTTCAGACATTTATCTGATGGCTTGTTCCGTCGCAGACGCGGCCGGTGATCGAAATGCCAAGGAAATTGCCTGCCTCGCGGAAGTGAAAACGGCCCTTGGTCTTTCGGATGTTCCAACGCCCAAGCCTGCGGAACCACCAATCCCTGTCAACGTCCCGAAAGCGGAATCATCGACATCGCCTGAAATGACCGATGCGTCGGCCCGGCAAACGCTTGAAATCTGCGAAAACATCCCTCTGTCAGCCGATCTGATTCGCCGACAATTTCGCCTGCTCTCCGAGCGGTACGAACATTCGCGGTTCGCCAGCACAGACGCCGAGTTCGCCCGGTTGGCGGAGGTAAAACGCAAATCTGTTCGCACGGCCGCCGAATGGCTCATCAGGGCATTCGACGTACCATTAGAACCCCCGGACCAGCCGAAGCCCCCGGCCGATGATCGTTACAATCCCGACCTCGACGCCGTATTCGGAGGCTGACGTGCCCCTCTTCGACGAACACCCGCTTAATGAACTCGATCAAAAAGCCCACACGATCCTCGGGGACAAGGTGGTTATCAAGGCCCTTGCCCAACAAGCGGCTTTTCAGGGGTTGCCGCGGTATGTCTCCGAGTATCTGATCGCCAAGTTTGTGAAGCCGGAAACGTGGAAGGAAAACCTCGCCAAGATGCAGGCCACGGTCAAGGAACTTCTACCCGATTTGGACCACCGGGAATTGGTGAAAGAACGCCTGCTCAGCAAAGGTGAGGTGACGCTCATCGACAATGTGGACGCCAAGATTGATCTGAGGGGGGGCCAGCGATTCGCCCGAGTTCCCACGTTGCAAGACAGCAAAGTTCGCGTTTCGCCGGGACTGATGGAACAACACCCTGGTTTGCTGCTCGGGGGTCTCTGGGGCACGGTGAAGATCAAATACACCCCGGAGATTGACGCCGAAAATCCGAATGAACTCGCCAGTTTCACGCCATTCCAAATCGGCCCGCCGGACCTGAATTTTTACCGCGAAAAGCGGAGCCAATTCACCACCGACGAATGGATGGCTCTCTTGCTTCAGAGCGCCGGTTACAGCCCGGCGGCCTTCCCGGAACGCCGCACCCGGTTGCTCCTGCTCACGCGGTTGGTGGCCTTGGTGGAACGCAATGCGAATGTGATGGAACTCGGCCCGCGACAGACAGGGAAGACGTTCCTGTTGCGAAACGTTTCCCCCCGCGTGTTCACAATTTCCGGCGGCAAAACCACCCCGGCGAACCTGTTCGTGAACTTGTCCACCAAGGCCGTCGGCATTCTCGGCACCCGAAAGGTGGTCGTGTTCGACGAGATCGCCCATACCACTTTCGGTGATGAAGACGCCACCATCTCCACGCTCAAAGACTACATGGAAAGCGGCCAATTCAGCCGGGGTTCGATGGTATTTGCCGCCGATGCCGGGTTGGTGTTTGCGGGGAACATTGACGTGGACGGGAATCAACCGCACCCCCGCTACAAGCACTTGTTTGAACCCTTGCCGACGCAACTGATCGATTCGGCGTTTCAGGACCGCATGCACGCTTACATCCCTGGTTGGGAAATGCCGAAGATCACTTCGGCCGCCGTTGGCAAAGGGGTTGGTTTCGTAACCGATTATTTCGGCGAAGTGTTGGTGCGCCTGCGAGAAGACAACCACGCCGACCGCGTCCGCGATGTCCCGTTGCGAGAGGGTCTTACCCGCCGCGACCAAACTTCCATCGAACGCCTCGGCTCCGGCCTTGTTAAACTGATTTATCCGGACGGCAAACTGACCGATGCCGAACTGTTGGAAGTCGTAACCTTGGCTTGCGAACTGCGACAACGTGTTCACAACCAACTCTGCATTTTGGCTCCGGGAGAGTTCAAACCGAAATTGATCGCTCCGGTAAGCGTCGAGAAGCACATGGCTCCCGATCTGGCAAAATAATTGCTCGCCGTTTATGAATCTTTGGGATTTCCTCACTGTCGAATCACCGTCCGTTTCGCCGGATTATGCGGTTTTGCGGGCCTCGCGGCGCGCGATGGCCACGAATTTCGAGGTGTTATTGCCGTTTGGCGATCCCTCGGCACAGTTCGCGGCCGAAGCGGCCTTGGATGTGATCGACGATTTGGAGGAACAGCTCAGCGTTTACAAACCTGCCTCGGAAGTGTCGTATCTGAACTCGACCGCCTTTGCCGGCCCTGTCGCCGTGGAACAAGGATTGTTCGACTTGCTCCACCAAGCCGCCCATCTGAGTCATGAAACACACGGGGCCTTTGACATTGCCACCGGGGCCTTAACCAAGGCTTGGGGCTTTTACCAACGGCAGGGCCGCGTTCCCACCCCGACCGAACGCTCCAAAGCAATGGCCGCAGTCGGTTCGCGGTTTCTGGCGTTTGATGTCGATCATCGCACCGTGCGATATCTTCGCGAGGGGTTGGAGATCAACCTTGGGGCCATCGGCAAGGGATACGCCCTTGACCGGGCCGTTGACATACTCACGCGAGAGCGGGGGATCAGATGCGGCCTGATGCACGGCGGTTCCAGCAGTGTGCGGGCCATCGGCTCTCTGAATCCCGACGGGCGAGGCTGGCCGATCTTGTTGAAGCATCCGTGGCTGGAAGGCGTCCATTTGGGGACGCTGTTTCTGGCTGATGCCTCGATGGGAACTTCATCGGCCACGTTTCAGCACTTTGAGTACAATGGACAAAAACTCGGGCATGTGCTGGACCCTAGGTCCGGTTGGCCCACAACGGGCGTTCAACAGGTTTCCGTGATCGCCCGGACGGCTGCCGAGACTGACGCCCTGTCCACGGCGTTCTTTGTGCTTGGCCCGGATGCGACCGAGCGTTGGTGTCGTTCCCGACCGGATATCGGCGTGGTGATGCTGGCCGACGGCGAGACGACCGTTAGAACATGGAACCTGCCCAAAAATCTGTTTCAACCTTCTCTCCCGGCCTGACGGCCTCGTGAGTTTCCGATGATCCGTATCACGTTTTGGACGGCATTCTTCTTGGTGTTGCTCCGCGTTTGCATCGGCTGGCACTTCTTCTTCGAGGGTGTCAGCAAGGTCAAAAGCGCGTACCTCGGCAAGTCGGTTGCCAATGAAAAACCTTTCTCCAGCGAAACGTACTTCCGCGAATCCGAAAGCTGGCTGGGGAAGAAACTCAAGCCGATGCTCTTGGGCGATCCGGACAAGGAACTGGCCGAAAAGCTCACACCGGTTGAAGGGGCTTTCCCTCCATCTTTGGCTTCCGAGTGGGATGCCTATGAGGCGGGTTTCAAATCACATTTCGCCCTCAACGAAGCCCAAACCGCCGAAGCCGACAAGCTGCTGGAAAACCACAAAGCCCATTTCGTGAAATGGGTTGACGGGGATGACGGGATCGACCCCAAAACCAAGCAGCCCAAACGCTATTTGTTAAAGGTGAAGCGCAAAGCTCCCGGCAACAATCCGGGCGGAGACTTTGAAGAAGAAATCACGGTGGCCAGGCGGACCAAAGAACTCCTGAAAAAATCGGACGAAGTGAAGGCCCAATACGCCAAGTTCATCGAGATGGGCAAGGATGTGGACGGTGCCTCGCTTCGGACACTGAAAGGTGATGTGACCGCCATCCGGACCGAGTTGCAGAAGGAACTCGACGACCAAACCAAAAAATTGAAGGATGATCTCGCCAAACTGCTTGATCCGCGAATCGCCGGATATGTGACGAAAGTGGAGTCCAAGAACGAAATCGACACCCTGAATGAAATGCTTACCCCGATGAGCGATGGGAAGAATCCGCTGGCGAAACTTTGGAACGATTACGCCGCGTTTGTGAAGGACTTTTCCCCCGGCTTGTCGGAAGGACAAAAGGTGGATGTTGATCTCCGGTTGAAAGCGGCCATCGAGCGATTTGACCGTTGGCTGGCCGGAAAAGACATGTTCACCGGGGAAGCCCTTCCCATGAACGAAGTGGCCGAGTGGAAAGCGTTGTATGAAAACGCATCCAAGCCCGATCCCAAACTCGCCAAGGCAAAAACGCCGGAAGAGATTGCCGCCGAACAAAAGCTGTTGGTTGGCCGGATGCAGGCTGAACTCAAAAACCAGACTGACGCCCTGCGGACGGAAATCGGCAAAACTCTCGGCGACGACCGCTCTAAGGGCTATGTCCCGCCGCTCACCGAGTATTACTACGGCTTCATCCCCAAATGGAAGCCGATTGAATACATGGACTGGACGACGCGGTGGTTCCTCGCCGTGATTGGCTCCATGCTGATGGCCGGTCTGTTTACCCGCTCTTCATGCTTTCTGGCGGCCGGGTTCCTGCTGATGACCAACCTGATCCAGCCATCCGTCCCGTGGTTGCCTACTGCCCCGAACAACGAGGGGAATTATCTGTTCATCAACAAGAACATGATCGAAATGATGGCCCTGCTGGCCTTGATGACCACCCGCAGCGGGGTTTGGGCGGGGCTAGATTCAATCATCGTTTATGTGTTTGGTCGGCGAAAAACGGCGTGAAGTTCTTTGAATTTGAAAATCTGCTAACATCCAAAATAGCGTAACGAACACACGGGAGAACTCTCCGATGGCTCTGGATCTTACCGCCGAACAAAAAGCGCTCGGCAAGGCAAACGCCAACGACGTGGCCGAGGATTTGTCCCGCCGTGGTTTTATGAAGAGCGTGGGCGCCGGGGCGGTGTTGGCTCCCGCCGTCGCCGCCACTTATTACGGCTACGAGGCATCCCAAGGCAAGCCGGTGAAGGTCGCCCTGATCGGTTGCGGGGACGAAGGCGGGATTCTCCTTAACGAACACGATCCGAAGACGGTTGAGATCATCGCCTTGTGCGACATCCGTCCATACAACCAGAACCGCATCATCGAGGGCGAGGGACCGACCACGCCACGACGCGGTTACAAGGAAATTTATGGCAAAGAGGCGGGCGAGAAGGTTCGCAACGCCCATATGTACACCGATGTGAAGGAGATGCTCCAGAAGGAAAAGGATCTGGAGGCCGTCATCATCGCACTGCCGTTGCACCTGCACAAGCCGGTGGCCATCGACTGTATGAGGGCGGGCAAACACGTTCTCTGCGAAAAGCTGATGGCCCGGACCGTGGCTGATTGCAAAGAGATGATTAAAGTCGCCAAGGAAACCGGGCGAATCCTCTCCATTGGCCACCAACGCCATTATTCGCTGCTCTACGCCCACGCCACAGATGTGATTAACGCGGGCGTCCTCGGAGACATCAAGCACATCCGGGCCTTGTGGCACCGGAATTTCTCGTGGGACTGGAAGCCGGACGGTAAGAAGATCGTCGAAAACGTTCCGGGCATTCGCCAGCCCGCCCCGATGTTCCGCGACGGATGGTTCCAGCCGATCCTTCAGATGGATTACGACGCTCTCAAGGACAAATTCAGCCAGTTTGGCTACAACTCGGTCGAGGAACTGGTTCGCTGGCGGTTGTTCAACCGCACCGGCGGCGGCTTGATGGCCGAGTTGGGCAGCCATCAACTCGACGCGGCTAGCATCTTCCTTGGCAAAGTCAAACCGCTCTCCGTGCAGGGCGTCGGCACGCGATCATTCTTCGGCGACGTGCATGACGAGAAGGATCGACGGAATCCTCGAGGAATTGACGACTCCGTGTTCGTGACGTTCGAGTTCCCTGGCAAAAACCACCCGCAGGGGCCGCACAAGGGAACGGACACTCACGACGTGGTCGTGTTGACCTATTCCTCGATCAGCACCAACGGCTTTGAACCCTACGGCGAAACCGTGATGGGCACGCGCGGCACGATGGTTGTCACCGCCGAATCCGAGTTGATGCTCTACAAGGAACCGGAACCGGGCAAGGGTTCACCGGCCAAAACCACGATGGCGAAGGTCGAAACGGTCGGCAACAAGCCCGCAATGGCGGCTGCCGGAACATGGGGCGGCCCCCCTCCTGCGGCGGCCGCCGGTGCCGCTCCGGGCATTGCCGGGGCCGGTGGCCCGGTGAGCCGGGGCTATAAGGAAGAAATGGCCGATTTTGCCCATTGCATTCGGCTGTGGAAGAATGATGTCGGCTATCAAAAGAATTCGGACGACAAATACGTTCAACGCCTCCCCCGCTGCCACGGCGAAGTGGCCATGGCTGACGCCATCCTGGCCCTGACGGCGAATTTGGCGATGGCCCGCCGTCAGAAGATCGACTTCGATCTGGATTGGTTCAAATCAGATTCAGACAAATGCCCCGATACCGGGGTGGAACACAAGGATTAAAGCGGCAGAAACAAACAGCCAAATACTCGCTGACCAGTCTCAAAAAAGGGCGCATTTTCTAAAATCCAATGCGCAATCGTTGCCAGTGCGCCGGACGATAAGTCCGGCGCACTGGCAACGATTGTTTGCCCTTATGTCAATTCGCACATGCCCTTTTCTCATAAAGTGATGCGGCCGATCACTCCCCTGTCTCATCAATTTCTCATCGACACCAAAACCGGTTCCGGTGGTTAAATATTGGACTCTCTCTCCCTGATGAGCCTTCTGCCAACACATGGATCATCCAATCGTGTTTATCGATCAAGACGGCATGGAAGTCGGTTTCGCATGCTCATCCAAACCCGAAAGGTCAGAGTCCATGATTGCTCGACGGGTAGCCGTCATCGGGGGCGGTCCCGGTGGGCTGATGCTGACACATTTGTTAAACCAAGTACCCTCATGCGAATGCACGATCTTTGAGGCAAGCTCCCGCCTTGGGGGAAAGATTGTCACGCGACAATTCGCCTCGGCCCCTGTTCGTTATGAGGCCGGTGCGGCCGAGCTTTACGACTATTCCCAAATCGGCCCGGACCCGCTGCGGGAACTTGTCGCTGAACTGGGGTTGCCAACGCGGCCGATGATCGGTTCGGCGGTGATCCTTGACGGCCGGATTGTCCGAACACTGGCCGATGTCCGGCGGGAGTTTGGGGATGCCACGCATGATGCTTTGAAAAGCTTCCGGCGCAAGGCAAGAAACGCCATCTCCCCGCAAGAGTATTACGATTCCGACTGGAAAGAAGACAACGCGGACCCGATGGCCCGCCGCCAGTTTCATACCTTGTTGCAAACGGTCCCGGACGAGACGGCCCGCCGGTTGATTCAAGTGACGATTCACAGCGACTTGGCCACGGAACCTCATCAGACAAACGCCGCCTATGGCCTGCAAAACTTCTTAATGAACGAGCCGGGCTACATGCGGCTATACACCGTTGACGGCGGCATCGAGCGGATTCCGCAAGAACTCGCCAAGCGAATCAGTGCCCGTGTCCGGTTGAACCATCGCGTGGCCCAAGTCGAAAAAACCGAGGACAACCGATATCGCGTGATCTCCCGATCCGGCACGGAAACTTCCAGTGAAGTCTTCGATTTCGTCGTGGCCGCTTTGCCCAACAACTGGTTGCCATCGGTTGATTGGGCCGGACCGGTTCTCTCGAACGCGATGCACCGGCATCACGCCCATTACGACTATCCCGCCCATTACCTGCGGGTGTCGATCCTGTTCCGCAAACCGTTCTGGCGGAATTATCTGCCCGACGGGTATTTCATGCTGGATGCGTTCGGCGGCTGTTGCGTTTATGATGAAACCTCTCGCGGCGTCACGCATGAATACGGCGTCTTGGGCTGGCTGATCGGCGGCGAAGCGGCCTTGAATCTGAACAACCTGGATGACGCGACACTCACCAAGCAGATGCTCGATTCACTGCCTGATTTTCTGCAACACGGCCGGGATGACATGATGGAATCCCGCGTTCATCGTTGGATCGGTTCGGTCAACGGCCTGCCGGGCGGCCGACCGATGCTTGATCCCGATGTTCGCCATCAACCCGAACCGACGGAACATCCGGGCCTTTTCGTGATCGGTGATTACTTGTTTGACTCTACCCTCAACGGGGTGCTGGACTCGGCCGAATTGGTGGCTGATTGGATCGCCGAGGAGATCGCTGAAATCCAAGCTGCGGGGACCACCGGGCCGAATAACATCATCGCTCCCGCCAAACCGGTCGAACTTCCCAAAGGGAATCCGCGGTTGCCGTCGGACCTTCAGATCATCTCCAAGTAAAATATGTTCCCGGGAATCGTCCCGTCATCCCTGTCGGCCCTCTCTTGATGCCGTTTCCCGGAGATCATCTCGTGGCAACCATTGCAAAGCGGTTCACCTTTCGGGAACAGTCACAGACATCGGCAACGCCGACCGCCTCTTTCCGGTTGTCCACGACTTGGGTGGCGGTTGAGGAGCAACGCCCGCTGGACGACCTGCCGAGAGAGAATGTCTGGCCGGAACCGACCGATTTTATCGACGTTCTGTTCGTGGCCAAAAATGAAGCGGATCGATGGGAAAAATGGCTGGCCGCCCCGGACCATCCGGAGGCGGTTCCATCGATCACTGCCACGGTGGAAAACCAGACCATTCACTGGCGGCCGGGCCGGGCAATCATTGTGGGGAAGCCCAATGCTCAAGGAGATGCCTTGGCTGCTTTGTTGGAGTTTGCGTTTTATGAAGGACGGTTCCGCGAACTGGAAGCCGCCTTGGAAAGCCGCCATGCGGGTGCCGCCGTCGATGTGGAGCATGCTTACCGCATTAAAAACCGGGAACTGGAGCAAAAATTCGGCGAGAGCATCGAATCCCTATATTCCTTGCGACTGGTCTTTGTCAAAATCGAACCCCACCTAAGCCGCACGCCTCGTCGGTTGTCCGTGACATCGAGAAGGTTAATGGCGAGACTGCTTCGCCGGGCCGATCTGGAAGGCCGTCTGGAGGATTTCAACACCCTGTTGGAAACCTGCGAGGATTTGTATGAGGGGGGCAGCGACCGAATCGCCGATTACCGCTGGTATCGCAACGGCCACCGGCTCGAAGTGGGAATTATCGTGCTGCTGGTCATGGAGGTGGTGCTGATGACCCTTGAACTCATCTCTCGTTATCGTGAGGGCGGTGGAGAATAAATTCATCTCCACCCTCGTCAATCCAAAGATAGAATCCGAATATTTCGGAAGCTCAGGTCGGTCGTCGGGTCATGGCCCTGAATGCTGATCGCCCCTTTGGAAGTTTTGGCTCCGTTACGGCCATTGTCGGCTTCCTTGCGATCATCAAGCCAGTCAACGACCGGATAGCCGTTCACCCAAGTCGAAAGACGTTTCCCCTTGGCCAGCACGGTCATAGTGAACCATTCGCCGTCCGTCGAAACGACTTTGCGGGCGGGCACCCGACGATAGATGGCCCCGGTGCCGAAGTCGAAAGGCTTGGTGCGGTCTTCGCCGATCCATTCATTGCGGATCTGGGCTTCGTAACCTTGCTGATATTGGTCCGGAATCGCCCGGAAGAAGATGCCGCTGTTCAGGTGTTTGCCGTTGCTGATGCACTCTAGTTGCAAGAGAAAGTCCGCCCATTGGTCGGTGGTTTGGAGATCGCCGGGGCCGTTCTTGACGTTCAGCCAGCCCTCCTTGGTGACTGAAAACACGGATGCCTTTTTGGCGGCGTTCTCTTTCCAGCCCGTCAGGTCTTTGCCATTGAACAGGTCTTTCATGGCGGCCGGTTTGAAATGAATGTCTCGAAACTCACTTTTCTTGCCGGGAGCCACGCCGACTTTGAGCGGGTTCTTGCCATTTTCAAAAGTCATCTTCTTGGCCTTCCACTCGCCTTCCAATAATTCGGAATACCGAAGTTCGCCGGGGATCGTCGGATGATTCCACAAGACGGAAGAGACTTGGTCGCCCCCGATTTTCAACACCCCTTTTTCGACCGTCACCGCCCCTTCGGTGGTCCATCCGAAAGTGGTCTCGCCATCAAACAGCGAGATCCAGCCTTCGGTGATGCGTTCCTTGGAAAGAGTGTTCGGCGCGGCCGGGCCTTCGCCGTGGGCCATGAGGGGGAAGAGAGCCAGCACGGCAAGCAGTCTCATTCGTGACTCCGAAATTATGCAAGGATTTCCTTGATGACATGACCGTGAACATCGGTCAGTCGGCGGTCGATGCCATTGTTTCGCACAGTGAAACGTTCATGGTCGATTCCCAACAAGTGCATGATCGTCGCGTGGACATCATATACCTCCGTCGGGTGTTTTCGATCCAGCGGCTTGTACCCCCACTGATCGCTAAGACCGTGGGTGACTCCGCCTTTGATGCCGCCACCGGCCAGCCAATTGGTGAAGCAATACGGGTTGTGGTCGCGGCCTTTGCCTCCCTGCGAGGAGGGCATCCGGCCGAATTCTGTCGTCCAGAGGATGATGGTGTCCTCCAGCAAACCCCGTTGTTTCAGGTCTTGGATCAGAGCGCTCGCCCCGTGGGCCATGCCGAAAGCCAGCGGGCCGTGATCGCGTTTCACATCCTCGTGTGAGTCCCAATTTCGCCGGGGAAAACCGTTGTCGTTGCCGGACCAGATTTGCACGAAGCGCACACCCCGTTCAAGCAATCGTCGGGCCACGAGACATTTCCGGCCGAAGTAGTCCGTTTCCTCGACGTTGTTGATCTCTTTGTCAAACGAACTCTTGCCATGATCGAGGCCGTAAAGCTTCAACACATGAGCCGGTTCCTTGGAAATATTAAGGGCCTCCGGGGCGGCCAGCTGCATCTTGGCGGCCAGTTCGTAACTCTGGATGCGGGCCTCCAACCGGTCGTCCATCGGCCGATCACCCGCGTGGCGGGTGTTCAACTTATTCAACAGTGAAATGGTGGAGGCATCGCTTTCGCGAGTGACATACCCGGCGGTTTTGTCTGGGAACAAATCACTGATCGGCGTCGGGGTGCCCGGATAAATCACCGTCCCCTGATGGTGCGACGGCAGAAAAGCACTGTCCCAGTTCTTCGTCCCGTTGGATGCAAGTCCGCGATGATCCGGCAACACCACAAAGGTGGGCAGGTTGTCATTGAGCGAACCCAACCCATAACTGATCCAACAACCCATCCCCGGAAAACCGGGCCGGTTGAAGCCAGTGGTTTGCAACAACGTTCCCTGACTGTGAACGCCTGTTTTGCCGACCATGTTGTGGATGAAGGCCATCTCGTCGGCAACGGCGCCGAGGGGCGACACCGTCTCGCTGAGTTGCTTGCCGCATTTGCCGTATGGCTTGAAGTCCCAAAAGGGTTTCAGCCACGGGCCGAGGCCGTTTTGAAACGCCTCCACATGCTCGCCGAAATCGGAGTTTTTGCCGTGGTGTTTCACGAGGTCCGGCTTGAAGTCGAACAAATCCACATGGCTGGCCCCGCCCGCCATGAAGAGTTGGACCACCCGTTTGGCCTTCGGCTTATGATGCGGCAATCCCGCCTGTGGTGCGGCCATCCCCTTCTCGGCCATCATGGCGGCGAGGGCGATTCCTCCAAGTCCCCCGGCGGAGGACCACAAAAATTCCCGTCGATTTTGAAACAGGTTCATGGATCGCTCCTCAATCGACAAAGTGGAATTCGTTCAGGTTGAACAACAGGCGACACGTATTTGGCAGACCATGTTTCGCCGTGTGTTCCGTGAGGGCGGCCAGTTCCTCGGCCGAAGGTTCCCGGCTCAACGCCAGCCGGACCGCCAGGCGAACTTGTTCCTTTGGCTCTTTTGCTTCTTTGCTCACTCGCTCGGCGAAGTGTTTCGCCATCGCGATGCTGAGTTTGTTGTTCAGCACGGCCAACGCCTGAAGCGGAGAGTATGTTTGATTGCGTTTGTCCACCGAGACGGACGGGTCCGCACAATCCAGCGTCGTCATGAACGGTTGAAGCTGCGAACGAACCAAGAACCGATACACCGCCCGGCGATGCGTGCGGACATCCTCGGGATCGTAACGGTCGTATTCGTAGTGCGGTGAGTGATCTGGCTTGTCGATCACGAAGTCTTGAAAGGCCGGACCGCCCATCGTGAGATCGAGTTTGCCGCTCACCATCAGGATGCTGTCCCGAACGGCCTCGGCCTCCAGTTTGCGGCGGACCATCCGGGAATACCACATGTTGCCGGAATCGGCACGCACGGCATCAGCATCCCCGGCCGATGATTGCCGATAAGTCTCGCTCATCACGATGGTCTTGTGCAACCACTTGAACGAGCCGTTGTGTTTGAGGAATTCGGCCGCCAGCCAGTCAATCAGTTCGGGATGTGAGGGGAGTTGGCCCATCCGGCCGAAGTCGTTCGGCGAATCGACAAGACCACGGCCCATGTGATACAGCCACACCCGGTTGACAATCGAACGCCATGTCAGCGGGTTCTTCTCGGAGGAAAGCCATCGGGCCAATCCGGCCCGGCGTTCGCCCTCGGCGTGGTTGGCTGGAAGATTGAATTCACCAGGAATATTGGGCAATTGAGTCAACGCGCTGGCTTCGACCAGCTTGCCCGGCTTGGTGACTTCGCCGCGGTTCAGAACATTAATGGGACGAGGCTTGCCCCCCTGCCCGCCCGTGCCGACGAACGCCCCGCCGCCGGTATAAACCATCCCGACATACGCCGTCCGTTGCGCGGGCAACGCCGCCATTTGTCGGACCATCTCGGCCACTTCGACGGTCAACGCCGTCTCGCGTTCGCGGGTCTTGGCTTCGACGACTTTGTTCAACAAATCCTGACGTTGCTTGCGGAGTTCATCGCCATTTTGAGGAATGCCCGTTTTTTTGGCGTAAGTGATTCCATCCGTGAGATTGCTCCGACGCCATCGGGGTCCGGCTTCGATCGTGTCAAGCGAGATGACCGTTTTGCCGAACGCCACATTCGCGCCGCTGGCGTCGAGTGCTTCCAATTCGGCAAGGGCGAGCATGTAATCGTTCTGCCGAAGGGCCAGTTTCGTGGCCGTTATCCGCACATATCGCCCCTGCTTCTTCATTGCAGGAAAAGTCTGCGGTTCCACGCCAGGATTTTTCACATCCGTGGCCGTGCGATCCGCAAGCAGTTGCACATTGGTCTTGAACTCGGGATCGTCGGCCAGTTCAATCTTGAACCGCACCGGGAAGCCGAAACCCGCTCCGATGTCCGCGAAATCGTCGTGACAACCCGTGATGGAAACGGAAGCCAGTTGCACGGATTTGCCGAGGTCAACTTGAACCCACTTCACCGTGTCTTGTCGTTCAGTCAAGGCGCTGTGGTAGCCGAATTCTGGGGCCGCGCCCGCGACAGGCTTCGCGATCTTGGACAGCAAATCATCAAGTCTGGCCAACTCGGCCCCGCCCGCTTTCTTGATGGCCTCCCGGATTACGGCCAGTTCTCCTTCAACCTTCTTCCGACGGTCGGCCAAGACGCCTCGTTGGCGGGCAGTGTTCGGATCAACATCGTACCGCATGTCCGCCCGGTCGAGGGCGGCGAAGACCGCCTGAAGGCGGTAATAATCTTCCTGCGAAACAGGGTCAAACTTGTGGTTATGGCATTGGGCGCAATGCACGGTCATGCTCATGAACGTGGACATCGTGTTGGCCACCATGTCGTCACGGTCCAGATGGCGGGCCACCTTGCCGTCGATCTTCGTCTCGGGCACTTCCGCATGGCCGATAAAGTCCCACGGACCGGCGGCGATGAAACCCAGTGCCTCAATGCCATCCTGTGTGCCAGGAAACAACACGTCCCCGGCGATTTGTTCCTGAACAAACCGGGCGTAAGGTTTGTCCGCGTTCAGCGAGCGGATCACGTAATCGCGGTAGGGCCAGGCGTTCGGACGGGGCTTGTCTTTGTCGTAGCCATGACTGTCGCCGAAATGCACCACATCCAGCCAGTGCCTCGCCCAGCGTTCCCCATACTGCGGTGCCGCGAGATATCGATCCACCAGTTTCTCGTAGGCGTCGGCCGCCGGATCGTTGGCGAATTTCTCCACTTCTTCGGGAGCGGGAGGCAACCCCAACAAATCGAAACTCAGACGACGGATCAAAGTCCGTCGGTCGGCCAAGACGGCAGGCTTCAGCTTCTGTTCCAGTTGCTTCACCCGGACAAAGCGGTCAATCGGATGGGCCGACCAACGGCGTTCCGTTTCGGGAAGCACCGGCGGAGCTGGATATTTGATTGGCTGGAACGACCACCACTTGGTGCGATCTTCGGCGACGGCCACTTCCGGCCGCTTCGCTCCGGCGGTGATCCAAGTTTTGAGTAATTGCACACTCTCCGGCTTGAGGGCCGGGCCATCCGGCGGCATCCGGTCATCAGGGTTGGAACTGATGACTCGCTGAATCAAATGACTCTTGGCCGGATCGCCCGCCTTGAGTGCCGAACCGGATTCCCCGATGCCAAAGTTCGGAGCGGCAGCATCAAGCCTTAGATTTCCCTTTTGCTTTTTCGGCCCGTGACAAGACACACAAGCAGAATCCAACAACGGCTGGATGTCTTTGGTGAAGTCTGGTTCGGCTGCCGCCAGCGATCCGGCTGACAGCAAAGCGGCCACGAGGGACGTGCGAAGTGAACTCATCGGCATCCTCGTTCACAAAACATGCGATCAAGACTGTCGGCCATCCGGGATGAATAAGCCGACAAAATTTGGAAGGTTCAATGCTCAAGACACGGATCACTTGCAGGAAGCGGACTGTTCGGAATTCCGCTTGAACCGTGACATCCCCAAACAAAACAACAACCGAGATTCATCAACAATCATACCGGATTCCGGTGTTTTGCTCATGAACTTCGGTCATTGAAAAATCGGAACTCACAAGCGAGGCGAATCGCTGATTAGAAGTCCGTTGCGGCTTCGCCACCGCTCATGGTGCCGAGGCTATTCCAAACGCCGATCGCAATCGAATTCCGGGCAAACCGAACAGAACCGTCGCCCAACAACACATTCACCCCGCCTGTGTGACGACTGCGAGCGGCCGCTTGAGTGGGCGAACCACCCGTGCAAGGGGCGGCCACATCCGCATTGTTGCAGATAATCGTGTCTGTCCCGCTGTTTGGCGTGCTGAGGGTCATAAAGGCGAAGCCAATGTACGCCGGGTCATCGTTGAAAAAGTCACCGTTGGAATTCGAGTCGGCATCCCCCTTGGCGATCAGTCGTTCGGACATCATCAATGTGTTCGACAAGCCATCGGTGATCGAACTGAAAGGTGTTCGTTGAGGCGTGGCCGCGTTTCCACCCGTGAACCCAAAAATCGCGTCGGCAATTGTCCCTGAAAAGGGAACGGATTTATTGCCCCAACAAACCACATAGTTTCCTCGTGCCCGATAGTATGGATCACCCATCCAGAGGGCGTTTGGCCGGTCACTCGGGCAGTAGTACAGCGGAATTTTTTGAGCAGAAAGGCCCGTCGTCGCATTCTGATTAACACTGGGACCATTGTAAAACTGTTGCACGTCGACATTTCCGTACTGAGTGGCCAACGCCGTCTGCTCGACGTAAGCCCACAAGTGTGGAACCCATGTGTGCCGCGGTGAGTTGGTCGCGCCGGGGGGAAGAGCGGAATTCACATCGTGGTGGCCGTGCATGGCCAGGCCCCACTGTTTGAAATTGTTGGTGCATTTCATCCGGTTGGCGGCCTCGCGGATCTTTTGCACGGCCGGCAGAAGCAGGCCAATGAGGATGGCAATGATCGCAATCACCACCAACAATTCAATGAGCGTGAACCCAGACCGGCTTTGGCGGACTTTCTTCATCTAGAACACCTGTAAAAGAATCATGATTGGATTGGGCAGGTCAATCGACAGACAACCGAAAGATGTGAGGGGGCATTAATCTGGTTGCGCCGAAGTATCAGGAGAGTTGTGTGGATTCTAGAGGGCCTGACAAGATGATTCAATCCAAAATGCACCAAGCAAATTCCATGCCCTTGCCTCTCGCCCAGCTGATTTCGTTCAACTTGGCCGAGAGCATTCTCCGACTAAACAAGTCACTTTTTACCGGGGGCCGGATCGGAGATCAGTTCAAAATTCAATTCCTTGGTGTCCGGTTTGATGTCGTGAACCAGTTCAGACTTGGAATTGTATTTGGCGGGGATGATTTCAGTGACAATGTCCACCAACGGGCTGTCCGGGGTATTGTAAGCCTTCCGCTGTCCGGTGACTTTTGACGCCGAGATGGACACTCGCATTTTGGTCACCGGCACTTCGGCGGTGAATTCGCCGTTCTTCACGATGCCGCTGGCGGTCGGCGCATCATCACCAACCGGCCGAAAATTCACCAACCCCTCGGCCAACGGCTGGCCGTCAAGTGTCACCTTCCCCTTGATTTTGGCCACGGATGGCCCGGAAGACCCGCAAGCGGGAATGAGAAAAATCAACGCAACAACCGCCGCCAAACGGCCGATTCGGAACACATGTAACCGCATGATTTGATGTCCGACGATGAGAGTGTTTTTTGGGGAGAGTCATCCGTGGGTTTACCGACTGGTTAATCCACGGATTTGCCACTGTTAGGTATTAGACCCTATTCACGATAACCAAGAAAATCGTCGTTAAACCCTTGTGTGACAAATGTTTGCGCCGAATATTTATCATATTTCACAAGTGCTTGCGAACAAAGCAATTACGGTTATCGTGAATACGATCTATTAAAAATTCCCAACGACTTCACCGCCGCTCATCGTGCCCAACGCAGACCAAATCCCGCTGGCAATCGCGCTCCGGACAAACCGGACCGAGCCGTCGCCAAGCAACGCATTCACCCCGCCCGTGTGCCGGCTTCGGGCCGCCACTTGGTAAGGGGAGGAATTGTTCACGCAAGGGGCGGCCGGATCGTTGGAATTGGTGCAATAGCCCATCGCATCCGTGCCGCTGTTCGGAGTGTTGATCGTCATGAACATGAAGCCGCAACCGCTGATATCGTCGTTGAACACGTCTCCGTGCGTGATGAAATCACCGTCGGCTTTGGCCATGATGATTTCCGACATCAACAACGTGTTGGAAAGCCCGTCCGTGATAGAGCTAAAGGGCGTCTTTTGGGGTGTTGCCTGATTGCCCCCCATGTGGCCAAACGGAGCATCCAGCGTCGATCCGGAGGAATTCGAGTATTTGTTTCCCCAATTCACCATGTAATTGGAACGTGCCCGATAGTACGAGTCGCCCGTCCAAATGGCGTTCGGACGATCACTGGGGCAATAGTACATGGAAATCTTTTGAGTCGACAGCCCGGTCGTGGCATTCTGGTTGACACTGGGCGCCAGGTAAAACTGTTGAACATCCACACTGCCATATTGGGTCGCCAAAGCAGTCTGTTCGATGTAGGGCCACAAGCAAGGCACCCACGTGTGCCGGGGACTGCTGGTTCCGCCGGGGGGAAGGGCGCCGTTGACATCGTGGTGGCCGTGCATGGCCAGGCCCCACTGTTTGAAATTGTTGGTGCATTTCATCCGGTTGGCGGCTTCCCGGATCTTTTGCACAGCGGGCAACAGGAGGCCAATGAGGATGGCGATGATCGCGATCACCACCAGCAGTTCGATCAGGGTAAATCCTGAACGAGGTTTACGAGGATTTTTCATGAACCGTACCTTGAGAAAAAATCAATGGAAAAGACTTGAGGGTTTCAGTCGCAGGCAAATGGGTTTGCTCCAAATGCCATGTTCGGACAAATTTCAAATGACATGAATGTAATGTGAAGATTGTAAGCGATTCGTGCGGAATCGGTCAATCGAAATATTCAGTTGTCTCGTCAGAACTTCGGAAAACGCTCTGCCTATGCGAACACACCTTCTCATTAATGCCAAATCTACCGCTTCTTCGGCGTCTTCTTCACCGGCTTGGCCGCTTTTAACTGACGTTCCCGCACGGCCACCGGGAGGATATCCGGTTCCACTTGATAGGCCTCGGCCAGCGTATTAGTGGTGTTAAACAAGCCGACGACGGCCATCACCTCACCCAATCCTTCTTCGTCCAACCCCAGTTTTTGGACGGCGGCCGTGTGGGAGTTGATGCAGTAGGCGCAACCGTTTGTGGCTGACACAGCCAGGGCGATGATCTCCTTGGTCAGCATGTCCAGTTTGCCCGGTTTCATGATGGCTTTCAGCCGGGACCAGACCAATTCCAGATGTTCCGGGTTGGTGGCCAATGCTCGCCAAAGGTTGGGGACGCGGTCGATCTTCTTGGTCTCCATGATGTCCCGATAGACGGCCTGGACTCGCGGGTCAGTCGTCGATTCATCCACATCGCGGACAGTGCTCATGTTGGTGTCTCCCTGACAAGGTGTTCTTTGAGCATGTTGGTGATCTCCTCCACCGGCCCCGGTTGGGTTTGGGCGAGATTCATCGTCTCCCAGCGATCATCCGGTTGGGCGAATAACTTCCCCTCATCCGTCGGCACCCCGACGGGAAGGACGTAACTCCATTCCGGGATGCGGAAATAACGGGCAATCCCGGATGGCATACATCGTTCAGCAAGGATGTTCGGCCGGCCTGAAAACACAACGGGATTCAGTAAGGAGTTTTCTGTCCCCAAGCCAAACGCCTGTCGGATCGCCCCGTGAAGGTCGTCATGGGTGGTGAATTGGGATATTCGCCGCGGGGCCAGCCGGGAAGCCGAGGAGTGGATTAGCAACGGGACGTGAACATCTTCCGAATAAACGCAATCCGGATGCGGACCAACGTAACCATGTTCGGCGAGGGCCAGGCCGTGGGTTCCGGTCACCACCGTGACTGCATCGCTATCCAATTTGGGAAAAAACGACCTGCGGATGAGGGTGATGTCCCGGTCAAGTTCCTCCAGTTGACAGGCGAAACTCAGGCGAAGCCGTTCCCATTCGCGGTCGTCCGGGGGATATTCGCCGAACGCCGGATCGGTCAACGGGACCAGCGGTTCATCTTCCTTGTTAAATTCGGAGTGTTTCGCCAATTGCTGGAAGGTTTCCTTCTTCACATTCCAAGGCGGCAAGAGTTGGGCCGTTTCCACCATTACGAACCAATCGGGTACGTCGATGAGCGACTTCGCGGCCTGACGAGCCAATGACCACAGGGACTTGGTTTCGCCGGGTGATTGCGGCGTGTGATTCAAGAAGAGTGTGTGAATGCCCCGGACATTGAGTTCAGCCAGCAAGTCCGTTCCCGACTGACCGCCGGTTTGCCAGGATTGTCGGAACCCGGCCGGGGTGGGCCGCGTACAGAAATGATGATCGAAGACGAAGGATTCGGCCGCCAAGGCGTCGAATTGCGGGGTGAGCGTCCATTCGTTTCCGTATGGTCCCGGCCAATGGGTGTTCAGTCCGTGGACGGCGATCAAAAGGAACTTCATCCGGTGGTCTGTGCGGTTCGGGATTCCAAGGAAGCGGGTCTGTCGGCCCTGCGACACCTTCGGTACATCATAGGTATTCTTTCCGAGATGCGGGGGTAGGCGTGCTGGGTCCGATTTTTAACCGGGAATTCCTGACGGTTCCCCGGCGCGAACGCCATCATGCCATCCGGCTGGCCTCGCTGGCCCTTTTGTGGGTCATCGGCATCACGGCCTGGCAGGCAACCGTCGGGTTCACCAAAGACGCCGCCCTGGGCGAAACCGCCCGTTTTGGCTTGCTGCTGTTCCAGATCGCCAGTTACGTGCAACTCACGCTGCTGCTGTTCTTTTCAGCCCTCTCGGCCGCCAGCACGGTCGCGCAGGAGAAGGATCGCCGCACTTTTCTGTTGTTGCTGCTCACGGACATGCGTGACTACGAAATTGTGCTGGGAAAGATGCTCGGCAGTCTGCTGCCCATCGTCATTCTGTTCGGCGTCACCGTGCCCTTTTTCTCCATGCTTCTATTGCTTGGCGGAGTATCGGGCACGCAAGTCATCCAAACCATTCTTGTTTTGGCGGCCACCTCCTTCGCGGCCGGTTCTCTTGGGGCGTTGGTCGCCTTATGGCGGGATCGCACGTTTCAAGCCCTCGCCCTCGCGGTGCTGGCCATTGTGTTTTACCTCTTCGTCGCCCAAGGGGCCGGATTGCTGGCCCGGTTGTTTGTCTCCACCGAGCAAGCAACAGTGTTGATTGCTTGGCTTGAACCCTACTCGGCCATGCTGTTCGTGCTGGAACCCCCGTCGGAGGGAATGATCGTTCATCCGGCTTACGGCTTCACGGTCTTCATGTTCTTCTTCGGCCTGGCTCTCACTGGGTTGGGGGTGTTCAAACTGCGAAGATGGAACCCGAGCGGCGAACCCGTCCAGCAACGGGAAGCCCCCGAAGATGCGGAAGCCGAGATGAAGGACCGGGCAAAAGCCCATGCAGCGCCCGGCAAGGCCCGCGATGTTTGGAAGAACCCGATCCTCTGGCGGGAAATCTGCACCTATGCCTACGGGCGACGGCCGGTCTTGGTGAAACTGGCTTACGGCTTGGTGACCGCCCTCATCGTGTATTTTGCCATCAGCGAACTCAATCGCGGCGGTGAACGCCCGGAGTTCGCCGCCGCTTACGGCCTCGTCCCGGCGGCGATTCTCAGTTTGCTACTCATCAGCGCCCAATCGGCGACCTCCATCACTTCGGAGCGGGACGGCAAGGCCCTCGACCTGTTGCTGGTCACCGACTTGGACCCCAGAGAGTTTGTCTTCGGGAAACTCGGAGGCGTGTTGTACAACACGAAGGAATTCATCCTGCCGCTGGGCTTGCTGACGATCTATTACGCCATCATCGGTGTGATGGCCTACTCGCGTGATGGTGATGCGAGTTTTGCGAAGAATTTCGGGCCGATGCTATGCGTGTTGATGGCGTTTGCCGTCATCATCGCCTTTGTGATGGTGTTGGGGTTGCACGTCTCCCTGCGGATTGAAAATTCCCGGCTGGCGGTAGTGAACACGCTTGGCACGGTGTTCTTCCTTTCCGTGGGGACCATCGTGAGCATTTACCTCATCGTCATCAACGGCGGCAGTCTGGGGAATCAACTTCTGAGCTTTAGCGCCTTCATCTGTCTGGGGATCGGCGGATTGTGGTGGGTGTTGAGCGCCGACCGGCCGTCGGCGGCCTTGAGCCTCTCGTCGATTCTCTGCCCGTTCGCCATGTTTTACTCGGTGGTCAATATCCTGATCGCCAAGCCCGGTTCGCGGGAATCGGCCGACCCGCTCATCCCGCTGTTGGTGGTTGGGGCGGCGTTTGGCTTCACCATCTCGGCGATGCTCGTGCCACTGTTGAGCGAGTTCGACGTGGCCACCGGCCGGACGACATCCAACTCCGAAGAGTGACTTTTTCAGGAGGAAACACGCATGTTCGCAAGGTTTGCGATTCTGGGTCTCATCCTCTTCGCCGGGTTTGCCGCCGGGCAGGACAAACTGTACCCGGAAGCCACATCCGGCAAGGGAAAAGTTTCTTATGTGAACGGGTTCCTGGTGATCGTCCTGCAAGGGACGCCCGAGGAAATTGGCACGCAGTATGGCGAACTCGTGTTGAAGCCGGCCAAACCGCTCATTGGCCGGGTGGACAAATACATGGTTCAAATCGGTTGGGAGAAGGTTTTCCCAACGATGGTCAAATTGTCCGGCTTGGTGTTCATCAACTTCCCGGCCGATCAGCAAAAGGAAGTCTCGACGGCCGCCAAGATCGCGGGCGTTGACAAGAACTTGTTGACTGCCTTGAATGCCATCCCTGACCTGGCCAAACTCGGCGGCTGTTCCACATTGGTCGTCGAGCCAAACCGCAGCCAGACAGAAGGCCCGCTGTTCGGGCGCAATCTCGACTGGCCCCCTTTTGAGGGACTGCCGGAATTCACTTCTGTGATCGTCTTCAAACCCAAGGGCAAGCAGGCTTTTGCCGCCGTCACCTTCCCGGTGCTGATCGGCTGCCTCTCAGGGATGAACGAAGCCGGATTGTCTCTGGCCATCAATGAAATCACCGAGAGCAAGGACAAATCCACCGGGCGAAACATCACGGGAACACCGATGATGATGCTCTTTCGTCGCATTTTGGAGGAATGCAAAACCATCGACGAAGCCGAGGCGATATTGAAGAAAGCCGACCGCACGACTTGGTTCTGCCTGACGCTATGCGATCCGAAATCGTCCTGCGTGCTGGAAGTCACACCGAAGAACGTGGTTCGCCGATCAGCCATTCAAGATGTCTGTTGCTGCACAAATCATTTCCGCACAGACGAACTGAGTCTGACCAAAAAATGTGATCGCTATCCCAAACTCGAAGCCATCCAGACCGGGAAACAGAAACTCGGCGTCAAAGAAGTGTTCACAGCCTTGGGGGAAGTCCATCAGGACAATCACACGGTTCAGTCGATGATTTTCGAGCCGAAAGCCCTCACGGTTCACGTCTCCAAGGGGACTGGAACCAAATCGGCGACGGAAATCCCCCTCACCAAGATTGATTTGAAGCCGTTCTTCCAGAACAATCAGTGAGTGTTATTCCAAATCCCATGTGGCCAGCCCAACGGTAGGTTCTCATGCCCGAACCGATCCAGTTGAAATTCGACGGCGGCACGATCATCGTCAGCGATGGTGACGCGGACGTTCGTTCACAATTGCCGGGCGTTTCCTTCGACCCCCGCACTCGGACGGAGCGGGCCGAGGGGCGGGCTTACCGGGCCATCGTCGAACATTTGCTGACCCACAAGATTCCTTACGCCGATCAGGCCCGAAACTACCAAGTCGCCGCCTGGAGCATGCAAAGCACACGGGTGCCGTTTCCCCATCAACAAGAGGCGGTCGATGTCTGGTGGAAATCACGCGGGCGCGGCGTGGTGGTGCTGCCCACCGGAACCGGCAAAACGTTCACGGCCATGCTGGCGATTCAAAAATCACAGCGTCCGGCGCTCGTCATCACCCCGACCATCGACCTACTGAACCAATGGCACTTTGAACTCTCCAAAGCCTTCGGCGGAACCATCGGGCTGATGGGCGGCGGCGAGTACGACATCCAACCGCTGACGGTGACGACCTACGATTCCGCATACATCCATTTGGATCGTTGGGGCAACAAGTTCGGCCTGTTGGTGTTCGATGAATGCCATCACCTGCCGGGGCCAACGTATGCGATGGCCGCCGTCGGTTCGATTGCCCCGTATCGGCTCGGGTTGACCGCCACACCGGAACGGGCCGACGGACAGGAAAGCCAGTACGAGGGATTGATCGGCCCGACAGTCTACCGGCGGGAGATCAAGGAACTCTCGGGGGACTTTCTGGCCGACTACGAAACCCGGCGAATTTATGTGTCATTGACGGCCGACGAACAACAACGTTACCAGACCGCCCGAGAAACGTATCGCCAGTTCATTTTGGATCGCAACATCAGCCTTGGCGGGCCGAACGGCTGGCAGCGGTTCATCTTCGAGGCCAGCCGCAGCGCCGAGGGTCGGGTGGCGTTTCAGGCGTTCCGCGAGCAAAAGAAACTCGAACGGGCGGCCGAGGCAAAACTGCAAACGCTGGAGCAACTGCTCCTCACCCACGCCAAAGACCGAATTCTGATCTTCACCGCCGACAATGCGACGGTTTACAAAATCGCCCGCCAGTATCTGGTGCCGCCGATCACGCATCAAACCAAGGCCCGCGAGCGGAAACAGATTTTGGAACGCTTCCACTCCGGGGAATATCCGGTGGTCGTCACCAGTCAGGTTCTCAACGAGGGCGTGGACGTCCCGGCTGCAAATGTGGGCATTGTGCTTTCCGGCACCAGCACCATCCGGGAGAACGTCCAGCGGTTGGGCCGTCTGTTGCGGAAGCAAACCGACAAGCACGCCATCTTGTACGAGATCGTCGCCAAGGGAACGAGCGAGGAATTCTCCAGTGAACGCCGTCGCCAGCACCATGCCTTCCAGTGAGTTTTGCATCCCATGCTGACCGGCAAACATGTTCGTGTGCGGATGGTGCGGAATCGGCTCATTCCGCAGTATCTCGATGTGATGGACCCTGTCTGGCAGGAAACCGCCACAACGTTGCTGGAATTGTTTCGCACGTTTCCCGGTCGTTCTCGCGAGGAGATTGAGCAGGAACTGGCCGAAGTCGTCGGCGATTTACCCTCCCAACTGGTTCAGCAGGGGTTGGCGAAACTGCTGGAAGATCGTTGCGAATTCGAGGTCGATTCCGAGCAAGACCCGGCATCCGTGCGGGAACAAGTGTTCTTGGAAGCCGCCCGTCAACGCACTTCGGGGCGCCCTTTCGACCGTCAGGCGATCCTGGAAGCCGTCGGCCTGCATCTCTCCACCACGCCGGAACTGGTGGATCTCGCCATCTTCGCGGATTTGAAGGCCGAGCAACGGGTGACGAAATTCGCCGATATCACGCCATTGCAACTCATCCATCGGTACAACGTCGCGCTGGCCCAGGCGGCGCTATTGCGGTCGTCGCGGGTGGTCGTGCGAATCGAAGGGGAATCACAGGCTCGCTATCGGCACCTCTTCCGGGCGATCAAGTTCCACCGGTTGATCGGAACCATCACCCACGCCGGGCGTGATGCTTACGAAATCACCCTCGACGGCCCCCTGAGCTTGTTTAGCTCCACTCAAAAATACGGGGTGCAACTGGCTATCTTCCTGCCGACCCTTCTGCTGTGCAAACGCTTCTCGCTGGCCGCCGAGGTGAAATGGGGGCCGCAACGGAAGGAGAAGGAATTCCGGCTGGACTCATCCGACGGGCTTCGATCTCATCTGGTGGATTACGGCGATCACACACCGCCGGAAATCACCATGTTTGCCGAGAGTTTCGCCAAACTCTCCACAGACTGGACTCTGTCAGCCGACGCCCAAGTGATGGCGTTGGGCAATCATTTCTGGGTTCCCGATTTCACGCTCATCCACGCCAAATCCGGGCAGGTGATTTACGTCGAACTACTGGGCTTCTGGCGAAAAACGGATGCCGAGGCCCATTATGTCCGCCTGCAATCCCATTACCCAAACCAGTTCATCCTCGGCATCTCGGACCAGTTCAACCTCGACGAAGAAACGGCCGCCGTGAACGCCAACATTTATCGTTTTCGACGAACGCCGCTGCCGAGCGAGGTGGTCAGAATCGCGGATGCGTTGGGGAGATGAGGCTACAGGGCTTCGAGTTTTCGGATTTCGAAACCGGTCAAAATCGACCTTAAAAGTGACCGAAAACGGTGAAAAACAGCCCTCCGGCGACCATTTCTGAACAGTTGGACACCCCAAAAGTGGTCAAAAACAGTGGGCCAACTGAACACTATTTTTCAAAACCCCCGGCAAAACAAAGGGGTCGCCTGATGATTTTGGGCAAATGCGCAGCGATTTTGAGTGGTTGAAAATGGCCCATTATGGCGAGCCGACAACCTGAACCCTCTCACAGACTTGTCAGGGGCTTTCCCACAAGTCCTTGACAATGATTCCATCCGTTCCGTTGACCAGTGCCCGGAAAGTGTTGGGATTGATGTCACGACGGGCTTTCCTGACACTGCCGTCCGCCATCAACACAAGAAAGAACGGATTCTGCGGGCTGATTCCGCCAACCGCAGGGGGCGATTTTCCGGGGCCGAAGTCCAGTTGGTCCGGCTTCGTCCATTCGATCGGGTCGCCCGCCTCAAACACCATGATGGTGTTGCTTGTGCCATCCGTCACCCCGGTAACCATTCGACCTCGGGGAAGGTTCGCATTCGGCGGCCCCAATCGCTCGAACATCGCTCCCGCACTCGAAAACCCGCGAAAATAAGTCTTCTCGTTCCCAGCCTTGCCCCGCGAGGCCGATGTGGCGTATTCATCGGGCATTTCCTTCAGCAGAAGCCGGTTGGCGGGGCTGTCCCACGGTTCGTCCTTTTTGAACTTGTTGTAAAGATCCGTTTCGTTCAGAAACGGCAGCAGATGAACCCGCCAGCTCAAGAGCGGTTTGCCGGCGGCGTTGTAAGAATCAGCCGGGAAGAATCCGTTCGTTTTTTCAAAATTATCCAGTTGCCTTCCCAGTTCCTTCAAGCCTTCCGAGGTCTCGATGGCCTCGCTTTTGTTCATGTTCAGCTGGGCGTCTTTCATGATATTTTCGCCCGCCTCCTTCAACTTGTTGACCGCCCGGTTGCAGCCGATCCACGCGGCGGTGATCCCCCCGCCGCAGATCAGCAACACCGTGGAGCAAATGATGCCGACAATCATGGCGGCATTGCTTTTCTTTGGCGGCCCCCCGCGGTCGTATCGCCGGGGATCATCGTCATCATCCCGACGGCGCGGGCGGCGGGGACGGTCATCGTCAAATTCGTCATCTCTGGCCATGGAAGTTTCCTGAATAAATCACTTCTTGATGAGGTCTTCGACATTCACTTTTTCACCACCGGAAATGGTGATGAGAGCCTTGAGTTGTTCCGGGGCGATGGATTTTTTAAACGGTCGCACAAAACCATCCGAAAGAACCACGATAAATTCATTCGTGCCCCTGTCACCGCCCAAAGCCGGCAGTGGCTGACCGATGTCCCAAGTCAAATCATCGGGTTTCGTCCATTCCACCGACTCACCCGCCTCAATGCAAAAAATGGTGTTTGACGCGCCATCGCTGATTTCATCAAGCCCATACGCGGGCCGGGGCTGAAGATTGCCGCGACGCATGTATCGCTCTGGCGGAATCCTTTCCATGACAGCCCCCGGCGTGGCGAACGCACGCACATATGTGCGATTTCCTCGAACAGACGGGGAACTGTCCCCCACCCGTCCGTAAATCGCGGGCATCAGGTCCAACAAAGGACGATTGTTGGGACTGTCCCAAGGCTCGTCGAGTTTGAACTGGCTATAGAGATTGTTTTGCTCGATGTAGGGCAAAATATGAACCCGCCAACTGAGAAGCGGCTTGCCGTTCGCATCGTACGTGTTGGTTGGCAAATAAGCATATGTCGATTCGTAATTACTCACGCCCAAACCAACCTGCTTGAAATTGTTGCTGAGTTTCATTCGGTTGGCGGCCGTGCGGACGCTTTGGACGCCGTTAAGCAGCATATAGAAACCGCCGCCGCAGCACGGGACGATCAGCACGGCGGCGACAATGCCCAAAATCAGAAACAGGTTGCTCTTTTTGGCCGGACGAGCGGGTCGGTCATCCTCGCCGTCCCGGCGAGGCCTTCGAGGTTCGTTTTCAAATTCATCATCCCGGCGTGAGCGACGGGGTCGGTCTTCAAATTCATCTTCATTAGGCATGCGAGTTTCCTGAAAAATATCACTTGATGAGGTCTTCGATCCGCACTGGTTCGCCACCGGCGATGGTGATGAGAGCTTTGAGTTGCCCCGGCGTGATGCTCTTCTTAAGAGTTCGCGCCTTGCCGTCCACGAAAGCCGCTTGAAACTCGTTCGTGTTCCGGTCCCCGCCGAGGGAAGGAATCGGCTGGCCGATGTCCCATGTCAAATCGTCCGGCTTGGTCCACTCGACAGACTCCCCGGCCTCGATCATGAAAATGGTTTCGGATCGCACGTCGAGAACTTCGTTGAATCCGAGGTCAAGCCGGATTCGGCCATTCGGTCGTTTTTGGCCCCGTTCCAAAGGGATGCGTTCCATTGCGGCCCCCTGGGTGGAGAAAGCGCGAATAAATGTTCGGTTTTCGCGTTCGGTCGCCGAGCGGGCATTTGGCGACCCAAAGATGTGGGGCATTTCATCAAGCAACGGCCGGTTATTGGGGCTGTCCCACGGTTCATCGAAGTGAAATTTCTGATAGAGTTCCTCTCCTTCGATGTATGGCAAGAGTTGAACCCGCCAGCTTAGCAAAGGCTGGCCGTTCGCGTCGAAGGTGTTCGCCGGAAATCGGCCATGAGCATCGTGAAAGAGTTCGACCGCGAAAATGATCTGGCTGAAATTCCCCTGAATCACCATCCGGTCAGTTCTCGACTGAACTCTTCTGATTCCACCGAGCGCCAACAACCCCACAAAGGCCAGCAAGAGAATAATCGGCCCAATGAAGAGGCCGGGCCTTAGCCGCACCTGCCGGATCCGCACCGGATGCGTGGGCAGATCATCCGGTTCGTCACGGAGAGGCGGAAGATGATCCGCCTCGATATCGTCGTTGTTAGCCATCAAAACTCTTCAAAGTCAGTCCAAGAACACCTTTTCGTTTCCGGCATAGGTGATCGCAGCCTTCAATTGCTCCGAGGAAATGGTTTTCTTTACTGGTTTCACAAAACCGTCGCCGAAGAGAGCAATAAACACATCGGAATTTTTCCGGTCACCGCCGAAGGATGGCATGGGTTGCCCCGGAGCCCAAGACAAATCGTCCGGTTTGGTCCAATCCACAGACTCCCCGGCTTCCACACACAACAACGTGTTTGAAAGGCCATCCGAGACATTCATCATCCGCGGCCCCTTGGGAGCGCCAAACGGGTTTCCAAAATCCAGTTTGCCATTCTGCGGTTGGTTGGCCATTTTGGGTTCCATCATGGCTCCGGACATGGAGAAACCACGGTAATACGTCTTGCTGCCCATCGGAACTTTGCCGGTTCGCTCGGCCCAAGTGGCATACACCTTCGGCATCCGGGAAAGCAGCGGCTTGTTGTTGGGGCTATCCCAAGGTTCGTTCAATCGAAACTGTTGATAAAGACCCTGCTCTTCCACATATGGCAGAATGTGAACACGCCAGCTCAGGAGAGGCTTTCCATTCGCATCAAAAGAATTGGTCGGAAAGCCGCTGTTGACAGTTTCATAATTGTGCATCCCGAGACCAATTTGTTTCAGATTGTTCGAGATCGTCAACCGTTCGCCTGCGTCCCCCAACTTATCCTTCGCTTTTGAGATGACGTAGTAAATCCCGTAACCGCCGCCTCCACAAAGCAATATCAGCACCAAGGCCAGAATGCCCAAGATCAACGGCAACTTGCTGCCCTTCTTGGGAGCGCGATCAGGTCGGTCCAAATCATCGTCGTCATCACGGCGACGGGATTTGCGAGGACGGTCTTCCGGTTCATCATCGTCATCCCGGCGGCGGGATTTTCGGGGACGGTCTTCTGGTTCGTCGTCATCGCGACGGCGGGGTTTGCGAGGACGGTCCTCTTCTTCAAAATCATCATCGTTGCGTGCCACGGGAAAGCCCTGCAAATAGTGATTGATGGATGTGAGCCATTGTATGAGAACCGTTTCCAAATTAGGAACATGAAGACATGGGTGATGGCCGACAGACCGGCGAATTTCGATCTGTCGTTTCAAATTCTTTATTCAAAACCACTTACGACCAAATCACTCCGTAGACTCTCAAGAAATTCTGACATCCTTCAAGGCGGTATTTGATCACGGAGGCTCCTTTGTCTGATCACTCCCTTCACGGGTAACCATTCCAATGATTGACCGAACCCAAAACGGCCGGCCGCCCTCGTCTTGGTTGAATTCCACCTTCCGAATTCGGAAGGATTCGTCGTTCTTCGTTTGTTCGCTAAGATTTCTGCTGATCCGTTTCCGCTCCCTTGGGAGAGAAGAGACTCTTCATGCGACACGTTCTTTCGGCGGTGGTGCAAAATCAACCCGGCGTGCTGGCCCAAATTTCCGGCATGCTCGCCTCCCGCGGCTTCAACATCGACAGCCTTGCTGTCGGCGCCACCGAAGTCCCGGAGATGGCCCGGATGACCTTCGTCGTCCGCGGGGATGACTCCGAACTCGAACAGGTTCGCAAGCAGCTAGGCAAGGTCGTCACCGTCGTCCGCGTCATGGACATTTCGTCCGAAGATTTCGTCGAACGGGATTTGATGCTCATCAAGGTGAAATCATCCGCCCAGCAACGGGTTGAGATTTCCCTGATGGTTGAGATGTTCCGTGCCCGCGTGGTTGACATCACCCATGACACGCTGGTGATCGAAGTGAGCGGCACCGAAGGCAAAATCGAGGCGTTCATCGAACTGATGCGGCCCTATGGCATCATTGAATTGTCCCGCACCGGCCGGATCGCGCTGGTTCGCGGTTCACTCACAGAAGGGCCCAAGGCATGAGCAATCCAACCACCGTCTCTTCGTCAACCCGGAAGCTGACTCCGGCCATGATCGACACGCTGCGATCGCTGACTGAAGGCCAGAAAATCCGACTGACGCAAACCGTTCGCGTTGGCCGGCGCCTCTGGACCACCACGGTCAACGGCACGTTTCGCGGCCTCAATTACCTGGCCACGGGCGTGACCACCGACCGCGTTCCGGAGGACGACGTGATCGTCCCCGTGCTGCACTTCACCAAAGAAAACGGTGAACTCTCCAGCATCGCCGTGGATGAGAACAGCAAAGTGGAAAAGGTTTGACCGAGAAGACGAACCACAAAGTCACAAAGGTCACACGAAGATTCACAAAGAAAATCAAATCAATTCTTCTTGGTGAGACTTTGTGTGACCTTTGTGATTAATCTTTTCCACCCGCCAAATATCTGCCCCACAAATCTCGCGTGGCATTGGCCCATTCTGGAAATTCAAACCGGAAGCCCGATTCCATCAACCGGCCCGGAACAACCCGGCGGCTTTTCAAAATCAACTCGGTTTCCGTTTTCAGGAAGATGGCTCCGAGTTCCAACATCCACTTGGTTGCCGGAAGACCGATCTTGATGCCGGCGGCCTGTCGCAAAATCCGCATGAATTCTGCATTCGGCAACGGGTTCGGCGAACAAAGATTCACAGGGCCGCTCAAATCATCCCGGTCAATCAGCCATAGCGCCGCCCGCGTGAAGTCGTGGTCGTGAATCCAAGAAACAAACTGCCGACCATTGCCATTGGTGCCGCCAAGCCGCTTGCGGACAAGGCCTGCCAGCACGTCAAAGACACCATCGCGGTCGGGACTCATCACCATCGCCGTCCGCATGAGTACGGTTCGCGTGCGGGGCAGCGGAATCTCGGAGGCAGCCGATTCCCACGCCTTGGCCACATCAGTGCTGAATCGCCAAGTGCCGGGCACATTTGGCTCATCCCCGCCGATGAGGCCCGTGGTCTCGTCATTCGGGGTATCGTAACGGTGCGCGTAAATGGTGGCCGTGCTGGATTGCAACCAGACTTTCGGCGGCCGAACGGCCCCGGCCATCGCCTTGGCGATGGCCCGAGTGGAATTCACCCGCGACTCCATGATGTCCCGGCGATTCGCTGCCGAATAACGGCAATTGACGCTTCTCCCAGCCAGATTGACGACAACATCAGCCCCGTCGATCTCTCGTTCCCATTCGCCGGAATTAATGGCATCCCACGCCACCACCCGAACGGCCGAAGGCGAGACGGTTCGGCTCAGGATCACCACCTCATGACCGGCGGCCACGAATGCTCGCGTGAGGATTTGGCCAATCTGTCCGGTCCCGCCGGGGATGACGATTTTCATGGTTGTTCTCGCCGGGGAAAGTGACGCGGCCGCAAAGTCCGCCCAAACCGATTGGTGGATCAACCGCCGACGGATTCCCGCTCACAACAACCACACGCCTCATTTTCGGCATCATCGGTTCTGTTTCACCCATCGAAAAGGACTACCCACCCGGACTTCCGTTGACATGGCTTTCCGCTTCAGCAACATTGGAAGCGGAGGTGGGTTATGCCCCGGCTGGTGATTGGTTCGCACAACAAAAAGAAACTGGTTGAACTCAGCGACTTGCTGAAAGATCTTCCCTTCGAGGTGGTCAACCTCGATTCGTTCATGTCCGTGGAGGATGTGGAAGAAACGGGCACTACCTTCGAGGAAAACGCCCGGCTCAAGGCCGTCGCCTACGCGAAAGCCACCGGGCAATGGACACTGGCCGAGGACAGCGGCTTGGTCGTTCCCGCCCTGAAGGGACGACCGGGGGTCTACTCGGCCCGCTATGCCGGGACGCACGGCGACGATGCCGCCAACAACAAGAAGTTGCTCGCGGAACTGGCCCCGCTCCCCGCCGACCGCCGGGCGGCTTACTACGTCTGCGTCGCCATTCTGGCGGCCCCGGACGGAGAGGTCAAAGCCGTTTCGGAAGGCCGTTGCAACGGCGTAATCCTGACGGACGCACGCGGAACCGGCGGTTTCGGTTACGATCCGCTGTTCCTCATTCCCGAGTTTCACCAGACCTTCGGCGAACTTTCCTTGCGGGTCAAACAGGCATTGAGCCACCGGGCGAAAGCCGTGGCCGGGCTAAGACCGGCATTGCGAGCCATCGCCAACAACCAATGACCGGATCGATTCTGTTCCATGCTTTCAGGCAAGTGAATGAATCTTGATTGGTCATACGACGCATCAAACTTGAAAGACACCGATGACCGACTTCGCCGAACTCACAGATGAAATCCTCGCGTTCAAGCATTACCAACAGGCCGAGCGGGGAATGGCGGAGAACACCATCATCTCTTACGCCCACGATCTGCAACGATATGCCGATTGGTTCGTGGCCGGCCAGATGAAGAACTTCCGCAAGCCGACGCTGGGGGAATTGGCCGATTACATCTCGTTCATGCGGGATGAAAAACTGGCTCCCGCCAGCATGGCCCGGCATCTTGTCTCGTTGAAGATGCTTTACCGCTTTCTCAAGCTGGAAGAACGGGCCGATCCGGCGGCGGTGGAATTGCTGAGTTCGCCCGCTTTGTGGGAACGCATCCCACAGGTGCTGTCCCCGGAGTCCGTGGAAAAACTGCTGGCGGCCCCCGTGCCTTCGGACCGATTCTTCCTGCGGGATCGGGCGATCCTGGAGACGATGTACGCCACCGGTTGCCGGGCGTCCGAGGTCGTCGGGCTGAAAGTGGCCGATGTATATCTTGACGCGATGTTCTGCAAATGCACCGGCAAGGGAAGCAAGCAGCGGATTGTGCCGTTAGGCTCGAAGGCCATCGCCGCCCTGCGGGTGTATCTTGGGGAAACCCGAACCGGGTCCGTGATGGCCACTCCCAGCGAATACGTCTTTCTGAGCCGCGCCGGAAAGAAACTGGACCGCGAGATTCTGTGGTCCATCGTCAAAAAATATGTCAAACGGGCCGGATTGCACCGCAAAACCAGCCCGCACACCCTCCGGCACAGTTTCGCCACTCACTTGCTCTCCGGCGGCGCCGACCTGCGGGCTGTTCAGGAAATGCTCGGCCACGCCAGCATTGGCACCACTCAAATCTACACCCATGTGGACCGCAACCGGCTCAAGCAGATGCACAAACTCTTCCACCCCAGAGGTTAATTTCAAAGCGGGGGATACCTCGCTTTCACCTATCAGCACACAAATTTTCCAATCACGGATTTTTGAACACCTTTCTTCTCTTCTGAAATAGCGGCACAGTTATTGCGTTAATGTTGTCGCAATAACCAAAACTCGTCCCCAACCCCGTTTATTCACGCGGTTTGGGAAGTTGATTGCTCAAGAGAACGAAAGAATCCGATGAAGACTGACCATTGCGATCACTGCGGCCAAGTGGTGTTTTTTGAAAACGTCCAGTGCGTCAAATGCGGCCACCTGCTGGCTTTCCTGCCGGATGAAATGCAAATCGGTTCCCTTGAGGAAGCCGAAGATGGATTGTGGCGAAAACCCGACGCCAAAAACAACAAAGCCCGATATCGGCTCTGCGCCAACTACACGGAACATCAGGTCTGCAATTGGGCCGTGGACTCCGATGATTCCAATCCCTTGTGCATTTCGTGCCGGCTGACGCAAGTGATCCCGAACTTGAACGAACCGGGCAAGAAAGAAGCGTGGTACAAACTGGAAACCGCCAAACGCCGGTTGATCTACACGCTGCTGGCCCTCAAGTTGCCAATCACCGGCCGACTGGAAGAACCGGAAACCGGCCTCTCCTTCGAGTTCCTCTCAGACCCCGAACCGGGCACGCCGGATGCCGAACCCGTTCTCACCGGACACGACAATGGAAAGATTGTCATCAACATTGCCGAGGCCGACGACTCCGAACGGGAGAAACGCCGCCATGCGATGCACGAACCGTATCGCACCCTGTTGGGCCATTTTCGGCACGAAATCGGCCATTATTATTGGGATCAGTTGATTAAGGACTCGCCCCGTCTCGAAGCCTATCGGCATCTCTTCGGTGATGAGCGGGCCGACTACGGCGAAGCCTTGCAGAAACACTACAAGGACGGCGCACCGGCCGACTGGAACGAACGATTCATCAGCACCTATGCCACCGCCCACCCGTGGGAAGACTGGGCCGAATCATGGGCTCACTACTTGCATATGTCAGACGCGCTGGAAACTGCCTCCGACTGCGGCCTCCATTTGAAACCGGCCCGCAGCGACGAACCCAAAATGAAGGCGACAGCCATCCCGGTCGGCAAACAACCGGATTCCTTCCAAGTGATGGTGAACAACTGGTATCCGCTTACCTATGTGCTGAACAATCTCAACCGCGGCATCGGCCTGCCGGATGGTTACCCTTTCGTTATCTCCCCGCCGGTGCTCGACAAATTGCGATTCATCCACGAAACGATCTCAGCCAACGCCAATCCGGTGCTGAGAACGAAGGGATTAAAGGCGGTCCGCGTTTGAATTTCGAGAAGGATCGTTCCGTGCAAAACCCCGGAAATCGCCAGACTACCGGGGAAATGACCTTAACTCATTAAGACCGCGATAAGCAGATTGTAAATTCCGGCTTATCTTCACGCCAGTTTGTTGCAAATGCCTATGGTTCTGGTTAGCCGAAAAATGATGTGACGCTCCTTCAACAGAGCTTGATTTTCCGCATTTCGGCTTTCCGGAGCGGGATTATTTCACGTCCTTGCTCATGGTTTAGAATCGGCGATGTTGAGCACGGCACGACCGGTGAAATCGCTCAACTCGGTTCGAGATGTCAACCGATGACCAAGGCATGAAACGTCAACGGCGATTATCGGCGTTCTTGTGCGGAAGCCTCTTCCTCGGCGGATGTCACACGATGTCCCCGGACGGAGGCGAGTCGCAAGTGGACGGGGTGGTGCAAAGCCGCTTCGGCTATGACGCCCAACCGCCGACGCCGACGGGCGTGAACGAAGTCATCTATCCGCAGGGGTTGACCGAAGCGCAACCGCTCACCCTCGACCACGCGGTGATGCTCGCCCTCTGGAACAACCCGACCTTTCACGACAACCTCGCCGAGTTGAAACTGACGCGGGCCGACCTGA